>NZ_AP025518.1:0-4800000 GCF_022179545.1 Mycolicibacterium fortuitum subsp. fortuitum
TTGCCAGCTGACCCCGATCCACCGTTTGTCGCGGTCTGGAACAGCGTCGTCGCCGAGCTCAACGGCGATCGTGATTCCAACAGTGATCCGGCGCTCCCACCACTGACTCCTCAGCAAAGAGCCTGGCTCAAGCTGGTGAAACCCCTCGTCATCGCCGAGGGGTTTGCTCTGCTCTCCGTTCCCACCCCGTTCGTCCAGAACGAGATCGAACGGCACCTCCGCGAACCGATCATCAACGCGCTCAGCCGCAAGCTTGGTCAACGCGTCGAGCTGGGCGTACGCATCGCCACCCCCCCAGAGGAATCCGAGGACTCCTCCTCTGACGCTGGTTTGTCCGACGACGAACGTCCAGACGCGAGCGCTGCCACGCCGGCCGCCGACCTCGACGAGATCGACGACGACCGCGCCGCCAAGGCCAGCGCCGAGGAATCATGGCCTACCTACTTCAGCAGCCCGCAGCGCGATTCCACGATCAGCGACGACAACGCGGTCAACCTCAACCGGCGCTACACCTTCGACACGTTCGTCATCGGCGCGTCGAACCGCTTCGCTCACGCCGCGACGCTGGCCATCGCCGAGGCGCCCGCCCGGGCCTACAACCCGTTGTTCATCTGGGGTGAATCAGGCCTCGGAAAGACGCATCTGCTGCATGCCGCGGGAAATTATGCGCAACGTCTCTTCCCGGGCATGCGGGTGAAGTATGTCTCCACCGAGGAATTCACCAACGACTTCATCAACTCGCTGCGTGACGACCGCAAGGCCTCGTTCAAACGCAGTTACCGCGACATCGACATCCTGCTCGTCGACGACATCCAGTTCATCGAGGGCAAGGAAGGTATCCAGGAAGAGTTCTTCCATACCTTCAACACGCTGCACAACGCGAACAAGCAGATCGTCATCTCCTCGGACCGGCCGCCCAAGCAACTGGCCACCCTCGAGGATCGGCTGAGGACCCGTTTCGAGTGGGGCCTGATCACCGATGTGCAGCCGCCCGAGTTGGAGACACGTATCGCGATTCTGCGTAAGAAAGCGCAGATGGATCGCCTCGACGTGCCCGATGACGTGCTCGAGCTCATCGCCAGCAGCATCGAGCGCAACATCCGCGAGCTCGAGGGTGCATTGATCCGGGTGACGGCCTTCGCCTCACTCAACAAGACCCGGATCGACAAGGCACTGGCCGAAGTCGTGTTGCGCGATCTGATCGCCGATGCCACCACGATGCAGATCAGCACCGCGGCGATCATGGCGGCCACCGCGGAGTACTTCGAGACCACGGTCGAGGAGCTGCGCGGCCCCGGCAAGACCCGGGCGCTGGCGCAGTCCCGCCAGATCGCCATGTACCTGTGTCGCGAGCTCACCGATCTGTCCCTGCCGAAGATCGGCCAGGCGTTCGGGCGCGATCACACCACTGTCATGTATGCGGAGAAGAAGATCCGGGGCGAGATGGCCGAGCGACGTGAAGTCTTCGACCACGTCAAGGAACTCACCACTCGCATCCGCCAGCGCGCCAAGCGCTGAACCACTTCTTGTCGGTCCCGCCGGAACGGAGCTCGAGCGCCCACGGGCGGTCTCCCAAGCTGTCTTCCTGAGGTCCGACGCGTCTCACATCGTGGTCTCTTCGGGCCCGCCCGGCGAAAAATCTTGTAACAACTTTCGCCTCAGAACGCGTCCCCTGTCACAGCTCACCGCTGTGGATACTGCTGTGCACAACCTGCGGGCAAACCACGGGATGAATGACAAAATCATCCACACGATGTCATTTGTCCACACTCGCCGGCGCGTCCATCCACCGCTCTCCACAGGCGACTCACATCGCGACACACCGACGGTGCTGGGCAAACACCCGCTCATCCCCAGTTTTCACAGTCCCTAATACTGTTACTCAAATATCTTCTAAGAATTCTTTCTAGAAGAAGGGCGTTGGGGACACCGGACGAATCCTGGAGATCCGCGCCGGCTCGAGAAGCACATGCAAGCCCCATGTCACCCCGGTCGATTAGCTTTCAAGTTCATGCGGAAAGCTCTACGGTGGTTCAACGACAGCGGTTTCCAGCTTTGTCATTCAGCTCGATGCTGCATGGTGAGGTTCCGGGAAGACGCAGGTAGAGCTCGTTATGGGGATCATCGAAGGGGCGCATAGCACGTGGCGACGACGACGGCTGGGCTGACCGACTTGAAGTTCCGCGTGGTGCGTGAGGACTTCGCGGACGCGGTGGCCTGGGTGGCCCGCAATCTGCCGACCCGGCCCACCATCCCGGTCCTGGCCGGGGTGCTGCTGACCGGCACTGATGACGGTCTGACCATCTCCGGCTTCGATTACGAAGTTTCCGCAGAGGTGCGAGTCAGTGCCGAAATCGCTTCTCCTGGAAGCGTTTTGGTGTCAGGACGGCTGTTGTCCGACATCACCAAGGCGTTGCCGGCCAAGCCGGTGGAGCTCAGCGTGGAAGGCACCCGGGTCTCGCTGACCTGTGGCAGCGCCCGGTTCTCACTGCCCACGCTGGCGGTCGAGGACTATCCGGCGCTGCCGACCCTGCCCGACGAAACCGGTGTGGTGTCATCCGACCTGTTCGCCGAGGCCATCGGTCAGGTGGCCGTTGCCGCCGGCCGCGATGACACGCTGCCGATGCTGACCGGCATCCGCGTCGAGATCTCCGGTGAATCAGTGGTTTTGGCCGCGACCGACCGTTTCCGGCTGGCCGTGCGCGAGCTGACCTGGGAAACCGCTGCGACCGATGTCGAGGCGGCGGTGCTGGTTCCGGCGAAGACCTTGGCCGAGGCGGCCAAGGCAGGCACCGACGGCAACCAGGTGCACCTGTCCCTGGGCTCCGGTGAATCGGTCGGCAAGGACGGTCTGCTGGGCATTCGCAGTAACGGCAAGCGCAGCACCACGCGGTTGCTCGACGCCGAGTTCCCGAAGTTCCGTCAGCTGCTGCCCAATGAGCACACCGCCGTGGCGACCATCGGTGTGGCCGAGCTCACCGAGGCCATCAAGCGTGTGGCGCTGGTGGCCGATCGCGGAGCGCAGATCCGGATGGAATTCGGCGATGACGTCCTGCGGTTGTCGGCTGGCGCCGACGACGTGGGCCGGGCCGAGGAAGATCTGCCGGTCGAATTCGCCGGGGACCCGCTGACCATCGCGTTCAATCCGACCTACCTCACCGACGGGTTGAGCTCACTGCACTCGGACCGGGTGACGTTCGGTTTCACCACGCCGAGCCGTCCTGCCGTGTTGCGGCCCACGGGTGAAGATGGTGGTACCGGTGGTGGTTCGGGTCCTTTCCCGGCCGCCAAGACCGATTACGTCTATCTGTTGATGCCGG
Source organism: Mycolicibacterium fortuitum subsp. fortuitum (assembly GCF_022179545.1). The sequence goes on from NZ_AP025518.1 coordinate 3,321, forward strand.
TTCGCCTTCCTGGCTGACCGGCGCGGTCGAGAAAGGGCGCACATGCAACTGGGGTTGGTCGGCCTGGGCAAGATGGGCTTCAACATGCGCGAGCGCCTGCGCGCCGGTGGCCACGAAGTCGTGGGTTACGACCCCCGGCCGGAAGTCAGCGACGTGGCCAACTTGGCAGATCTGGCCGGCGCCCTCGAGGCGCCCCGGGTGGTCTGGGTGATGGTGCCCTCCGGCACGGTGACCCATGAGACCATCACCGCGCTCGCCGATGTGCTCAGTGCCGGAGATCTGGTGATCGACGGTGGCAACTCGCGCTACACCGAGGATGGCCCGCACGCAAAGTTGTTGGGCGACAAGGGAATCAACTTCATCGACGCCGGCGTGTCCGGCGGCGTATGGGGGCTTCACGAGGGATACGGTCTGATGGTCGGTGGCAGCGATGCCGATGTGGCTCGAGCCATGCCGATCTTCGACACGCTGCGCCCCGAGGGTGATGTGGCCGACGGTTTCGTCCACGCCGGCCCGGTCGGCGCCGGGCACTACGCCAAAATGGTGCACAACGGCATCGAGTACGGCCTGATGCACGCTTACGCCGAAGGATACGAGCTGCTCGCGGCCGAGGAACTGATCGCCGATCCGCAGGCGGTGATCCAGGCGTGGACCAACGGCACCGTCGTGCGGTCCTGGCTGCAGCAGCTGCTGGCCAAGGCCCTCAAGGAAGATCCGGGGTTCGCCGCGATCAGCGGCTACACCGAGGATTCCGGCGAAGGCCGGTGGACGGTGGAAGAGGCCATCAGTCATCGCGTTCCGATGCCGGTGATCGCGGCTTCGTTGTTCGCCCGGTTCGCCTCGAGGCAAGAGGACTCGCCGACCATGAAAGCGGTCTCGGCGTTGCGCAACCAGTTCGGTGGGCATGCTGTGCACCGGATCAGCGAGTCCGGTTAGGTGTTTCGATGTATGTCCGCCACCTGGGGCTGACCGACTACCGGTCCTGGGCACACGTCGAGCTCGAGCTGGAGCCCGGCCGGACCGTTTTCGTCGGACCGAACGGTTTCGGAAAGACGAATCTTGTTGAGGCACTGTGGTATTGCGCCACGCTTGGTTCTCATCGGGTGGCCTCTGACGCGCCGCTGATCAGGGCCGGTGCACAGCGCGCCATCGTCTCGAGCATCGTGGTGAACGAAGGTCGGGAGCTGGCGGTCGATCTCGAGATCACCAGCGGTCGCGCCAACAAGGCGCGGTTGAACCGGTCGCCGGTGCGGTCTCCCCGCGAGATCCTCGGGGTGTTGAGGGCGGTGTTGTTCAGCCCGGAGGACCTGGCGCTGGTTCGCGGCGATCCAGGTGAGCGGCGCCGCTATCTCGACGAGTTGGCAACCACCCGCCGGCCGGCCATTGCAGGTGTCCGTGCCGACTACGAAAAAGTAGTACGTCAGCGCACCGCTCTGCTGAAAACTGCTGCGGGAGCGCGCTATCGGGGCGATCGGAGCGTGCTCGACACGCTCGATGTGTGGGACGGGCACCTCGCCGCGCACGGCGCTGCGCTGATCGCCGCTCGTATCGCACTGGTCGAGCAGCTCCACCCCGAAGTACAGAAGGCCTATCAGTTGTTGGCACCCTCGAGCCGGCCCGCCGCGATCCGGTACCGGTCCAGCGTGGAGGCGATCGCCAACGCCCCTGGCTTGGAGTCCGTCGAGTTCTACGAGGCCGCCCTCCTGGACGGATTGGCTCGCCGGCGCGACGCCGAGCTGGACCGCGGCGTCTGCCTGGTGGGCCCGCACCGCGACGATCTGGAGCTGTGGCTCGGTGATCAGCCCGCCAAAGGCTTTGCCAGCCATGGTGAATCATGGTCGATGGCCCTGGCACTGCGCTTGGGAGCCTACGAGCTGCTGCGGTCGGACGGTGTGGATCCGGTGCTGCTGCTCGACGACGTCTTCGCGGAGTTGGACACCGCTCGTCGCCAGGCGTTGGCGACGGTCGCCGGGGAAGCCGAGCAGGTCCTGGTCACCGCGGCGGTCGGCGAGGACATCCCGCAGGACTGGGAGGTCAACCGGGTCGAGATCCGCATGACCGAAGGCGACCAGGGGCGGATATCGGTGGTGCAGGCATGACAGACGAATCATCAGAGTCCACCGGTCCGGTATCTCGAGATCCGGCCCCCGCGGTCACCCCCGAGGAGCTCACCCGGATGCGCGGAATGGATCTGGTGCGCCGAACCCTCGAGGAGGCTCGGGGCGCAGCCCGCAGCCAGGGTAAGGACGTCGGTCGGGGCCGCAGTGCCCCGGTGCGGCGGGTGGCGGGAAATGCCGGACGGCGCCGCAGCTGGTCGGGTCCGGGTCCTGACGTCCGTGATCCGCAGCTGCTCGGGTCCGCGACACAGGATCTGGCGAAGGTGCGCGGTTGGTCCTCGAGAGTCGCCGAGGGCTCGGTATTCGGCCGGTGGCGCGCTGTCGTGGGTGATCAGATCGCCGACCATGCCAATCCGACGGCCTTGAACGAAGGTGTGTTGACGGTCTCGGCCGAGTCGACGGCGTGGGCCACCCAGCTGCGGATGGTCCAGTCTCAGCTGCTGGCGAAGATCGCCGCGGCGGTCGGGGACGGGGTCGTGACCTCGTTGAAGATTGTCGGACCGGTCGGCCCGTCGTGGCGGAAGGGCCGATATCACGTGCCGGGGCGCGGCCCCCGGGACACCTACGGCTAGGCCGGCCGAGACTGCGCTGAGAGCTCCGAGACGCCCGGGAGTGGGGTTTTCGGGCTCCGGACGCACCAATATGCGAGAAATTCCGCGCACGGCGCAATCAGACCGCCAGAAACGCACCTACAGCACCGGTGCTGTCCCGATCTGGCGGTAGACTGTCGGACGGATCTCAGGCGGTGTCTGCACTGCCTCCCCGTGAACCCCAAGGAGACGCGTCCGACGTGGCTGCCCAGAAGAACAACGCTCCCAGCGAGTACGGCGCCGATTCGATCAAGGTGCTGGAAGGATTGGAGGCCGTCCGTAAACGCCCGGGCATGTACATCGGTTCCACCGGTGAACGGGGTCTGCACCACCTGATCTGGGAGGTCGTGGACAACGCGGTTGACGAGGCCATGGCCGGCTTCGCCAGTCGGGTGGATGTGAGAATCCTCGCCGACGGCGGCGTCCAGGTCACCGACGACGGCCGCGGAATCCCCGTCGCCATGCACGCCACCGGTATTCCGACCGTCGACGTCGTGATGACCGTGCTGCACGCGGGCGGCAAGTTCGAAGAGGGCGCCTACCAGGTGTCCGGTGGTCTGCACGGTGTGGGTGTGTCGGTGGTCAACGCGCTGTCGACACGCCTCGAGGCCGATATCCGGACCGACGGCTACGAGTGGTTCCAGACGTACGAGCGGTCGGTTCCGGGAACCCTCAAGCAGGGCGAGAAGACGAAGGAAACCGGCACCACCATCCGGTTCTGGGCCGATCCGGATGTCTTCGAGACCACTGTCTACGACTTCGAGACCATCGCCCGCCGGTTGCAGGAGATGGCGTTCCTCAACAAGGGCCTGACCATCGAGCTGACCGATGAGCGCGTCACCGCTGAAGAAGTGGTCGATGACGTGGTCAGCGATCACGCCGACGCGCCGAAGTCCGCCGCAGACGAGGCCGCCGAAGCGGGGGCGCCGGTCAAGGTCAAGCACCGGGTGTTTCACTACCCCGGCGGCCTGGTCGACTTCGTCAAGCACATCAACCGGACCAAGTCCCCCATTCAGCCGAGTGTCATCGACTTCGACGGCAAGGGCCCCGGGCACGAAGTCGAGATCGCCATGCAGTGGAACGGCGGTTACTCCGAGTCGGTGCACACCTTCGCCAACACCATCAACACCCACGAAGGCGGAACTCACGAAGAGGGTTTCCGCGCGGCGTTGACGAGCGTGGTGAACCGGTACGCCAAAGAGAAGAAGCTTCTCAAGGACAAGGATCCCAACCTCACTGGTGAGGACATCCGCGAGGGTCTGGCCGCGGTGATCTCGGTCAAGGTGTCACAACCGCAGTTCGAGGGTCAGACGAAGACGAAACTCGGCAACACCGAGGTCAAGTCGTTCGTCCAGAAGATCTGCAACGAGCAGATCAGCCATTGGCTCGAGGCCAACCCGGCCGAAGCCAAAACTGTTGTGAACAAAGCGGTCTCGTCAGCACAGGCGCGCGCGGCCGCCCGTAAGGCGCGTGATCTGGTGCGCCGCAAGAGTGCCACCGACATCGGCGGTCTGCCCGGCAAGCTGGCCGACTGCCGCTCCACCGATCCGAGCAAGTCCGAGCTGTACGTGGTGGAGGGTGACTCGGCAGGCGGCTCGGCCAAGAGCGGCCGCGACTCGATGTTCCAGGCGATCCTGCCGCTGCGAGGCAAGATCATCAACGTCGAAAAGGCCCGCATCGACCGGGTTTTGAAGAACACCGAAGTCCAGGCCATCATCACCGCGCTGGGTACCGGCATCCACGACGAGTTCGACATCACCAAGCTGCGTTATCACAAGATCGTGCTGATGGCCGACGCGGACGTGGACGGCCAGCACATCTCCACGCTGCTGCTCACGCTGCTGTTCCGGTTCATGAAGCCGCTCATCGAACACGGCCACGTGTTCCTGGCCCAGCCGCCGCTGTACAAACTGAAATGGCAGCGTCAGGAACCGGAGTTCGCCTACTCGGACCGGGAGCGCGACGGCCTGCTCGAGGCGGGCAAGGCGGCCGGCAAACGGATCAACGTCGACGACGGTATCCAGCGGTACAAGGGTCTCGGCGAGATGGATGCCAAGGAACTGTGGGAAACCACCATGGATCCGTCAGTGCGGGTATTGCGTCAAGTGACGCTTGACGATGCTGCTGCGGCCGACGAGCTGTTCTCCATCCTGATGGGCGAGGACGTCGAAGCCCGACGCAGCTTCATCACCCGTAACGCCAAAGACGTTCGGTTCCTGGACGTTTAGGCGGAACCGACGATGCACACCGCATTCATTCGGGTGAAGGTCGCGACCTTCCTGACGGCGGCACTGTGACCTCGAGGACGCATCTGCCCTGCGCGCCACCGTAATTCACGACGGGTCCGCACGGCCATCGACCACACCAAGCCGAGCCAACGAGCGAGGAACACATGACTGACACCACGTTGCCACCGGGCGACGGAGCCTCTGACCGTATCGAACCGGTCGACATCCAGCAGGAGATGCAGCGCAGTTACATCGATTACGCCATGAGCGTCATCGTGGGCCGCGCGCTGCCGGAGGTACGCGACGGCCTCAAGCCCGTGCACCGCCGCGTGCTCTACGCGATGTACGACTCCGGCTTCCGCCCCGACCGCAGCCACGCCAAGTCGGCCCGCTCGGTGGCCGAGACGATGGGTAACTACCACCCGCACGGTGACTCGTCGATCTACGACACCCTGGTCCGGATGGCCCAGCCGTGGTCACTGCGCTATCCGCTGGTCGACGGTCAGGGCAACTTCGGTTCGCCGGGTAACGATCCGCCAGCCGCCATGCGTTACACCGAGGCGCGGCTGACTCCCCTGGCGATGGAGATGCTGCGCGAAATCGACGAGGAGACAGTCGATTTCATCCCGAACTACGACGGTCGGGTGCAGGAGCCCACGGTTCTGCCGAGCCGGTTCCCCAACCTGCTGGCCAACGGTTCGGGCGGTATCGCCGTCGGCATGGCCACCAACATCCCGCCGCACAACCTGCGGGAGCTGGCCGAGGCCGTGTACTGGTGCCTGGAGAACTACGAGGCCGACGAAGAGGCAACTCTGGCCGCGGTGTGCGAGCGGGTCAAGGGCCCGGACTTCCCCACCAGCGGCCTGATCGTGGGCAGCCAGGGCATCGAGGACACCTACAAGACCGGGCGCGGCTCGGTCAAGATGCGCGGTGTCGTCGAGATCGAGGAAGACAGCCGGGGCCGCACCGGCATCGTCATCACCGAACTGCCCTACCAGGTCAACCACGACAACTTCATCACCTCGATCGCCGAGCAGGTGCGCGACGGCAAGCTGGGCGGCATCTCCAACATCGAAGACCAGTCCAGTGACCGGGTCGGTCTGCGAATCGTGGTGGAGCTCAAGCGCGATGCCGTGGCCAAGGTGGTGCTGAACAACCTCTACAAGCACACCCAGCTGCAAACCAGCTTCGGGGCCAACATGCTGTCGATCGTCGACGGCGTACCGCGCACCCTGCGTCTGGACCAGCTGATCCGGCTGTACGTGGACCATCAGCTCGATGTCATCGTGCGGCGCACCCGTTACCGGTTGCGCAAGGCCAATGAACGGGCCCACATCCTGCGTGGTCTGGTCAAAGCGCTCGACGCGCTCGACGAGGTGATCGCGTTGATCCGGGCGTCGCAGACCGTCGAGATCGCCCGGGCCGGCCTGATCGAGTTGCTCGACATCGACGAGATCCAGGCCCAGGCCATCCTGGACATGCAGCTGCGCCGGCTGGCTGCCCTGGAACGACAGAAAATCGTCGACGATCTGGCCAAGATCGAAGCCGAGATCGCCGATCTCGAGGACATTCTGGCCAAGCCCGAGCGCCAACGTGCCATCGTGCACGATGAACTCGCCGAGCTGGTCGAGAAATACGGCGACGATCGTCGGACCCGGATCGTCCCGGCCGACGGTGAGGTGAGCGACGAGGACCTGATCGCGCGTGAGGACGTCGTCGTCACGATCACCGAGACCGGGTATGCCAAGCGCACCAAGACCGACCTGTACCGCAGCCAGAAGCGCGGCGGCAAGGGCGTGCAGGGCGCCGGACTCAAGGCCGACGACATCGTCAACCACTTCTTCGTCTGCTCGACCCACGACTGGATCCTGTTCTTCACCACGCAGGGCCGGGTGTACCGGGCAAAGGCCTACGAGTTGCCGGAGGCCTCGCGCACCGCGCGCGGTCAGCACGTGGCGAATCTGCTGGCCTTCCAGCCGGAGGAACGCATCGCGCAGGTCATCCAGATCAAGAGCTACGAGGATGCGCCGTACCTGGTGCTCGCCACCCGCAACGGCCTGGTGAAGAAGTCCAAGCTGGTCGACTTCGACTCCAACCGCTCCGGCGGCATCGTGGCCATCAACCTGCGCGACGGCGACGAACTGGTCGGTGCGGTGCTCTGCTCGGCCGACGACGACCTGCTGCTGGTGAGCGCCAACGGCCAGTCGATCCGCTTCTCCGCAACCGACGAGGCGCTGCGTCCGATGGGCCGGGCGACCTCGGGTGTGCAGGGTATGCGGTTCAACGAGGACGACCGGCTGCTGTCGCTGAACGTGGTCCAGCCGGACACGTATCTGCTGGTCGCGACCGCGGGCGGCTACGCCAAGCGCACCGCGATCGACGAGTACACGGTCCAGGGCCGCGGCGGCAAGGGCATCCTGACGATCCAGTACGACCGCAAACGTGGCAGTCTGGTCGGAGCGCTGATCGTCGATGACGAGACGGAGCTGTACGCCATCACCTCCGGTGGCGGCGTCATCCGGACCGCCGCACGTCAGGTTCGCAAGGCTGGACGTCAGACCAAGGGCGTTCGCTTGATGAACCTGGGCGAGGGCGACACACTGATTGCGATTGCGCGCAACGCCGAGGAGGACTCGGAACCGGATGAGGTTGAGTCCGGCGAGGAGTGACGCTGTCGCCGAGGCCCGTCCCGGACCTCGGCCTGAGCTAAGGAGCTGTTAGGTGAGTTCACCGAGCGAGCCGGGGTACCCGCGAGCGGGCGACCGGCCCGGCAGTTCCAACGGCTCGGGCACCGGGACCGCAGGGGCCGACGCGAACCCGCCGGCCAACAAGGCCGCCGGGACGCAGCCGCGTGCCGCCGGCGGTCAGATCACCGAGACCGGTGAGGCGCCGCCGTGGCAGCGGGGCACCTCCGCCCGCACCACGCCGCCGGCGGCGAACGAGGGGCGCGAGGAAAGTGGGCGCACTCCGAGCGGTCACTCCCCCGGTGTGGAGGCCCGGCTGCAACGTTTCGTGGCCGGCGCAGAGTCCAAGGACACCGAGCAGCAGGCGCGTCCGGCCCGTCCGGCCGCGCCTGCTCCCTCGGCCGGCCGCACCGAACAGGTCCGGCCCGAGGCCTATGCGAGCGAGATCCCGGACCTGTCCGGGCCCTCGCCTCGTACGCCGCAACGCAAGACAGCCGGTGAGGCACCGCCGGCCAGAAGCTCGAGCAACAGCCCGACGACGCGGATCCAGGTGGCCAATCGTGGCACGCACCAGGGTCCGGTCCGGGCCAGCATGCAGATCCGCCGGGTCGACCCGTGGACTGTGCTCAAGGTCTCACTGGTCTTGTCGGTGGTGCTGTTCTTCGTGTGGATGATCGCGGTGGCGTTCCTGTACCTGGTGCTCGGCGCCATGGGCGTGTGGAGCAAGCTCAACAGCAATGTCGGCGACCTTCTCACCAGCGCAAGCGGTGCGTCAGGCGGTGAATTGGTCTCCAGCGGAACGATCTTCGGCGGCTCGGCGCTGATCGGACTGGTGAACATCGTCGTGCTGTGTGCGATGGCGACCATCGGTGCCTTCATCTACAACCTGACCACCGATCTGGTCGGCGGGGTCGAGGTCACGCTGGCCGACAGGGATTGATTTGGGACTCTGCACTCCGGTGCGGTAATCTCTGCGCTCGGTCGATCCCAATTTTCGGGCCTATAGCTCAGGCGGTTAGAGCGCTTCGCTGATAACGAAGAGGTCGGAGGTTCGAGTCCTCCTAGGCCCACGACACCCGGTGTAGCCGGTGATCACCGAGAGGTTGCGCCCATGCGGTTTCTGCTTCTGGCCGGCGTCGCAGCCGCCGCGGTGATCATCTGGCGGTCACGCCACGGTGAAGAAGTTTGGCATGACTTGGCAGATGCGCCACCTCGGCCAAATGAGGGGCCTTAGCTCAGTTGGTAGAGCGCTGCCTTTGCAAGGCAGATGTCAGGAGTTCGAATCTCCTAGGCTCCACAAATCCAGATTTGAGTTCAGAGCGGTTCCGGTGACAGCTGTCCGGAGCCGCTTTTGTCGTTCCTGGCCACAGACCGGCCACCTCGTGCGTGCTTGAATGTCGCTGGAAGTTTTCGGGCAGTCGGGGGGCAAGCGGTGGGCCGCAGAATGGTGAGCATTGCGCTCACGTCGGTGTTCGCGGCCGGGCTGCTGTGGGCTTGCGTCATCGCCGGGCCCGTCCTGCCTGTGGCTCGCGCCGACGTCTTCCATCAGGTGTGCCCGGACGCCGCTGCCCAACTCGATGCGTGGTTGCAGCGCGCGAACGATCACAACAGCCGGACCGGCTCCGTCAACGCCTACGACCACGCCGCTGTCGATGTGTTCAACGCCGAGAAGGTACAGCTCGAGGCGGACCGCAGCGCGCTGATGCCGCGTATCGACGCGTGCAACGCGGCCGTCGCAGTACTGACGCCCAAAGACCCGTCAGGGTTACAGCTGGCCACGCCCACGGCGGCGCAACGGCTCGCGATCGACAATGCGAGGAAAGGTATCCCCGCGGGCTATCAGCCGCCGTCCGTACGCAAGGGGGATCGGGAGACCGTGCCCAAGGACGCGCCGGAACGGCCACTGTATGAAGCGCTGCGCGGAGACAACTCGAGGAACGTGCCGAAAGATGTCCGCCTTGCCGGTGCAGCCGCGCCTCCGGCAGGAGCGCCCGACCCGGCCTATCCGGGACAGAAGGTCGGAAAGACAACGGCCGGCGACGCGAAAGTCGCGCCGGACCACATCGTTCCGCTGGAGGAGCTGATCAAGCTTCCCGGTTTTCTGAAGTTGACCTCAGATCAGATCTACCTGCTGTCGCAGGCACCGCTGAACTACCGATGGATGTCCTGGACCGCAAACACCGCCGAGAATTCGGGCAGCGCTGCACACGTGCTGCCCGAGGCCGACCGCAGCTGGGCGGAAAGCAGATACGGCTACAGAACGAGACCCGAAATCAGCTGCAGGACATCATCAACAACCTCGTCAAGGCCAACGGAGAGTGAGTCGGGTGCAGATCGGCTCGCCGCGCAAAGATCTCGGAGCTGAACACGACCAGCTCATGACGCGCCGGTTGGATGCGTGATGACAGGACCGACATCACCGTTCGGCGGTAACCCGAATCATCCCGGCGCGCCTGACTGGGGGTCGCCGCAACAGCCTTGTCCACCAACCGGTTACGGGCAACCACCGAACTATCCCCCATCGGGATACCCGGCGCCCGGCAGCGCCCCGCCGGTCTATGGGTTTCCGCAGTCGGGATTTCCGCAACCGTGGCAGGGATATCAGCAGCAGCAGCCGGACAGGAGTGCGGGCAGGTCGAAGTTGCTGATCGCGTTGGCGATCGCCCTGCCGGTGCTACTGATTCTGTGTGGTGTCGGCGGGTGGATGTGGTTTTCGGACAGCCGGGAAAAGGGGGCGATCAAGGGCGTCGCTTCCCAATTCGCCGAAGCGATAGACACCCAGGATCAGGACAAGATGCTGGCGGCGCTTTGTCAGGAAGAGCATGACCTGGTCACCGACGGTGACAGCTTCGATCCCGCCGATTCGGGCCCGGGGGCGAAGGACAACCGCCAGCCCCGTTCGAGGTCACGGACGTCACGGTGAAAGACGATGTGGCACAGGTCCAATTCCTGCGACCGGACTCCGGACACTCCGGCTCCTTGTATCTACGCAAGGAATCGGGGGCGTGGAAGGTGTGCGACCCGGCTCAGGAACAGTTCGGCAAATAGCCGACGCCATCGCGTCAGGGCTTCGGGCTGACCTCGACGCTCGGCGGCAACGGTGACGGCTCCGGCCGGCTGGACCGCCTGACGATCGAGAACGTGACGGCTCCGCCCGCCAGGACGGCTGCGGCGACGCCGGCGATCACCAGCCGGCGGCGGCGCCGTTTGGGTTCGGGATCTGCGGCGGCCTCCTGCAGAACCTCGGGCAGGGCGGCCACCGCCTCTGCCGCGGCGGCCAACTGGCGCCGCAACTTGCCCGACTCGTAGCGCTTACGCAGACCGGTGGCTATGGCAGACGCGGTGTTGGCGCTCAGGCCCACTACGCCGCGGGTCACGTCGACGGGTCCGACCGTGCTGTATTTCAAGCCACGGGCCAGGCGTTGACGGGGGTCCAACCGAGTATCGACGTTCGCGGTCATCTGTCACCTTTCTGGGCACTCACAGGGCACTGGCGACGCACGTGAGTGGGCTGTTCGTCGGCTGAGATCCAGATTGCCATCTCCGTGCGAGTCTGGGGCGGCTTGGAGGGGTATCTGACCGTTGTCACGAGATGGGATGGCAGACTGAGTAGCCGTGACGAGCCCCATTCAGACCGCGACGGCGACATTGCACACCAACCGCGGCGACATCAAGATCGCACTGTTCGGAAACCACGCTCCCAAGACCGTGGCCAACTTCGTCGGCTTGGCGCAGGGCACCAAGGACTACACCACCCAGAACGCTTCGGGCGGCACGTCCGGTCCGTTCTACGACGGCGTCATCTTCCACCGGGTTATCGACGGTTTCATGATCCAGGGCGGCGACCCGACCGGCACGGGCCGCGGCGACGCGGGCTACAAGTTCGCCGACGAGTTCCACCCCGAGCTCCAGTTCGACAAGCCCTACCTGCTGGCCATGGCCAATGCCGGACCGGGCACCAACGGCTCGCAGTTCTTCATCACGGTCGGCCCGACGCCGCACCTCAACCGGCGCCACACGATCTTCGGTGAGGTCGTCGACCCCGAGTCGCAGAAGGTGGTCGACGCCATCGCCTCGACTCCCACCGATCGCTCGGACCGCCCGACCGACCCGGTCGTCATCGAATCGATCACCGTGTCATAACGGGTACTCCCCCGCACATACAGATGCGCGACGCCCCCGGGAGCCGGGGGCGTCGCGTGTTGTGTGGGGGCGGTGTTTACCGGACCGCTTATCGGGCTACAAACCCAGCCTGAGTAAGCGCATCGAGCACCTCGAGCGGGTCGGTTCCCAGATCCCATCGAGTGAGGACCACCAGCCGGTCATCGACCGTGTCGATCTCCAGCAGGCGGACCTTCCGGGCGATGCGACGGAACTCGGTGATGCGAACTTTCCGGATCTCATTGCGGGGATAGGTACGAGAGCTCCACCAACCGGTGACGGTGAGACCGTCTTGGTTAATTGCCAGTTTCGGCCGTGCCCGCCACGACAATGTTGCGAACGTGAGCAATCCCACCCCAGCAATGCCGGCAAGAACACGTCCCGGCGGGTCTGTGATCAGGGTCACAGCTGCGATAGCCATCAGCAGACCGGCTATGCCGCAACCAGCGACTCCGGCGGCAGGTGGGCCCCAATGAGTTTGCTGCACGGGTTGTTCACACCCTCTTACCGCGACTAATGGAGTTATCCACAGGTGCTATCCCCAATGGGGATGAATCACAACGATGTGATTGAGCATCGCGGACGTTGCTGAGCTGGTAACGCTGAAAACGTAAGATGAATTCATTATCATCCGGCTTCCGGTCAGCGCCAGCGCATCGTGAGCAACAGCCCGGTGATCATGAAGGCAAAGGCGACCGCGTAGTTCCACGGACCCATGTCCGCCATCCACTGAAGGAACGACGGAGTGTCCACGGGGTTGGTCGCGGCCAGCTGGAACACCAACAGCCACAACAGGCCGAACAGCATGAGACCGATGAACAGCGCGACGAACCACACACTCGACGGTCCGGCTTTCACCTTGACCGGAGTCCGGCTCACCTGCTTGATGGTGAAATCGTTCTTCTTACGGACTTTGGACTTGGGCATGGGTACCTTCGCGGACAGTCGGCGTCACACGGTGCGACGATGAGGCAGGATGCCTCACGAGCCTAACGTAGCTGCACGTCCAGGAGAGACTGCGATGGACCAACCGGATCGATCCCCATGGCGCTTCGGCGTCCCGGTGGTCTGTCTGGCCGCCGGCTTGCTGCTGGCCGCCACGCACGGGGTCTCCGGCGGTGACGAGATTCGCCGCAGCGACGCACCCCGTCTCGTCGACCTGGTCCGGGAGGCCCAGCAGTCCGTCGACCGCCTGACCGCCCAGCGCGATTCGCTGGTCACCCAGATCGACAGCCATCACGGCGGCTCACCCAGCTCCCACGCGGCGCTGGAGGCCATCACCAAGCGTTCGGCCCAGTTGGCTGTTGACGCGGGTACGGTGCCGATGCGCGGACCGGGCCTGGTGGTCACCCTCAACGACGCCCAACGCGACGCCCAGGGCCGCTTCCCGCGTGACGCCTCCCCCGACGACCTGGTGGTACACCAGCAGGACATCCAGGCGGTCCTCAACGCGCTGTGGAGTGCCGGGGCCGAAGGAATCCAGATGCAGGACCAACGCATCATCGCGACGTCCGCGCCGCGCTGCGTCGGCAACACCCTGCTGCTGAACGGCCGCACCTACAGCCCGCCCTACGTCATCACCGCGATCGGCGACGGCCCGGCCATGCAGGCGGCGCTGGCGGCGGCTCCGCTGGTCACCCTCTACAAGCAGTACGTGGTGCGTTTCGGACTCGGCTATTCGGAAGAACCCCGGGCCCAGGTCGACCTGGTGGGGCACACCGAGCCGGTGCGGATGCGCTACGCGAAACCCGCGGGCCCAGTCGGCTACTGAGCTGGTCATTTGGGCCGGTAGCCTGAGTCGATGCAGGTTCTCGTCGTCGACAACTATGACAGCTTCGTGTTCAACCTGGTCCAGTATCTGGGCCAGCTCGGTGTTGACGCGCAGGTCTGGCGCAACGACGACGAGCGTCTGGCCACCGCCGACGATCTGGCCAAGGTGGCCGCCGACTTCGACGGCGTGCTGCTCAGCCCCGGGCCCGGCACACCCGAACGTGCGGGCGCGACCATCCCGCTGGTCCACGCGTGCGCCGCTGCAGGCACTCCCCTACTGGGCGTGTGTCTGGGCCATCAGGCCATCGGCGTCGCGTTCGGCGGCACCGTCGACCGTGCACCCGAGCTGCTGCACGGCAAGACCAGCGTGGTGCATCACTCTGACGCGGGAGTGCTCAAAGGTCTCCCCGACCCGTTCACGGCGACCCGCTACCACTCACTGACGATCCTGCCCGAGACGGTGCCGGCCGAGCTCGAGGTGATCGGGCAGACCGACAGCGGAGTCATCATGGCGGTCCGGCACACCACGCTCCCCATCCACGGCGTCCAGTTCCACCCGGAGTCGATCCTGACCCAGGGCGGACACCGCATGCTGGCCAACTGGCTCGGCGTGTGCGGCGCGGCCCCGGAAGAGCACCTGGTGGCTGCCCTCGAGGACGAGGTCGCCCGCGCCGTAGCGGCTGCTACGACGCGAAGCTCAGCGTGATCTTCGACCCGAAGTTCACCCCGGTACCCGCCGGCGGACTCTGGGTGACCACAGCGTTGGTGCGCTGACCGCTGTCGCGCACGTCCGGCCCCTTGTCCAGGATGCCGGTCCAGCCCAGGGCACTCAGACGCTGGTAGGCGTCATCCCAGAACTGCCCGACCAGGTTGGGCATGACGAACTGGTTGCCCTTCGAGACGTGGATCTGAATCGGGGTGTCCTTGGGCACCGACGTACCAGAGGTCGGCTCGGTATCCACCACCTGACCGGTGGGCGCGGTGTGGTCGACGTCGATCACCACGGTGTTGGTGAAGCCCGACGCGGCGAGGATCTGCTTACACACATCGGCGCTCTGGCTCTTGCAGTCCGGAACCGCGGTGTCCTCGGGGCCCGAACCGATCACGAGAGTGACCTCGTAGATGATGCCTGCCGTCTGATTGGCCGGCGGGTTGGTGGCCAGCACCCGGCCCTTCTGTTCGGGCGTGGACGGGCTCGCAGATTCCTTGACCTTCTCGAACCCGGCGTCCTTGAGCTTCTGCCGGGCCTGCGACGGGCTCAGACCCGCGACATCGGGAATCTGCGCCTGCTGGGGACCGGTCGACACATTCACCGTGATCTCGTCACCCGCGGCCGCCATGCTGTTGGCCGCCGGATCGGTGCTGATCACGTATTCCGGCCGGACCTGGTTGTCAGGCTTGGGCTCGGTGCGGGTCTTGAAGCCCCGGTTCTGCAGTGCGGCAACGGCATCCGCCGAGCGCTGACCGCTCACGTCCGGCACCTGCACGTCGCGTGGCTTGCCGTCGAACATGTTGATCGCGACGGTCACCACCACGGTCAGCACCGCGAGCACCGCGACGGCGATCAGCCACCGGGCCACCGACGCGTTGCGGCCGGCCGGGCGGGGCACCACGAGATTCTGGGTGGGCGCACCGCCACCCTGGGCCAGCATCGGACCGGAATTCATCATCGACGTCCGCTCGGCGTCGGTGAGCACCTTGGGCGCCTCCGGGGCCTCGCCGCTGTGCACGCGGATCAGATCCGTCCGCATCTCGGCGGCTGTCTGATAGCGGTTGTCCGGATTCTTGGCCAGGGCCTTGAGCACCACGGCGTCGAGCTCCGGCGAGATGCCGGTGTGCCGGTGTGACGGCGGGATCGGATCCTCGCGGACATGCTGATATGCCACCGCCACCGGAGAATCACCGATGAAAGGTGGTTCACCCGTGAGGATCTCGTAGAGCACACAGCCCAGCGAGTAGACGTCGGAACGGGCATCGACGGTCTCACCACGGGCCTGTTCGGGCGACAGGTACTGGGCGGTGCCGATCACCGCGGCCGTCTGGGTGACGCTGTTGCCGGTATCGGCCAGGGCCCGGGCGATGCCGAAGTCCATCACCTTCACAGCGTTGTTCTTGCTGATCATGATGTTGGCGGGCTTGACGTCACGGTGCACGATGCCGTGCTGGTGGCTGAAGTTCAGCGCCTGGCAGGCGTCGGCGATGATCTCGATGGCCCGGCGCGGCGGGATCGGACCCTCGCCGTGCACGATGTCGCGCAGCGTCACACCGTCGACGTACTCCATGACGATGTAGGGCAGCGGACCGTTGGGTGTCTCCGCCTCACCGGTGTCGTAAACCGCCACGATGGCGGGGTGGTTCAGCGCGGCCGCGTTCTGCGCCTCGCGGCGGAAACGCAGATAGAAGCTGGGGTCGCGGGCCAGGTCGGCGCGCAGGACCTTGACCGCGACATCGCGGTGCAACCGCGTATCGCGTGCCAGGTGGACTTCGGACATGCCGCCGAAGCCGAGAATTTCACCGAGTTCATATCGGTCAGAGAGATGCTGAGGCGTCGTCATCGCAGTATCTGTTCCGGTGCCTTCGGGACAACCTGAGCGGCGGTTCCTTCGGGCACGATCACGTGGAAAGCCAGATCCGGCAACGCTGCCGGCGTCTGGTAGGGCGTCGTCTGGGTCACCGTGTCGGTGACCGTGGGCGGTGGCGACTGCTGTTGATCCTTGCGGTCCTGCGCATTGAGGACAATGAGGATGGCGATCACGATCGCGAGCGCGCCGAGCACCCCGGCCGCCCACAGGAGAGCCCGTTGACCCGACGAGAACGTGCGTCGAGGGGCCGGCGCGGGCCGGTGCGCGGCGGCGGTCGGCCTGGCCCGGGTGGCGGTCACCGGTGTGCGGCCGGACAGATCCGCTGCAGCGCGGGCCTGGGCAGCCGACGGGACCGCGGCCGGTGCGGCCCGACCGAGCGTCGGGGCCTGGTTGGGGCGCGGAGGACGGCGTCCCGAGCGCACCGCGGCGACCGCATCGGCGAACGGGCCGCCGGACTTGTACCGCATCCCCGGGTTCTTCACCAGGGTGATCTCGATCAGTTCGCGCACGTTGGGCGGCAGATCGGCGGGCAGCGGCGGAGGGGTCTCCTTGATGTGCTTCATCGCGACCGTAAGCGCGCCGTCGCCGGTGAACGGGCGCTTGCCCGAGACCGATTCGTAGCCGACGACTCCCAGCGAATAGACGTCGCTGGCGGCGGTCGCGTCATGGCCCAGGGCCTGCTCGGGCGCGATGTACTGGGCGGTGCCCATCACCATGCCGGTCTGGGTGACCGGCGCGGCGTCGACGGCCTTGGCGATACCGAAGTCGGTCAGCTTCACCTGGCCGGTCGGGGTGATCAGGATGTTGCCCGGTTTGACGTCGCGGTGCACCAGGCCCGCGGTGTGCGCGACCTGCAGTGCGCGCCCGGTCTGCTCGAGCATGTCCAGGGCGTGCCGCAGCGACAACCGGCCGGTGCGCTTGAGCACCGAGTTCAACGGCTCGCCGTTGATCAGCTCCATCACCAGGTAGGCGGTGCGACCCTCGCCGTCCAGCTCGGTCTCGCCATAGTCGTACACGCTGGCGATGCCCGGATGGTTGAGCATGGCCACCGTGCGGGCCTCGGCCCGGAACCGCTCGACGAACTCGGCATCGGTCGAGAACTCAGCCTTGAGCACCTTCACCGCGACCCGACGGCCCAGCCGGGAGTCGACGGCCTCCCAGACCTGACCCATGCCGCCCGTGGCGATCAGCCGCTGCAACCGGTACCTGCCGGACAGCGTGACTCCAACGCGAGGGCTCATGGCTCGCCTCGCTTCGCTCGCCTCCGGAGGCCCATGGCTCGCCTCGCTCGCGTTCGCGGACTCATGAACCCTCCCGCAGTGCCGCCGCAATGGTGGCACGTCCGATCGGGGCGGCGAGTGCGCCGCCGGTGGCCGACAACCGGTCCCCGCCGTCCTCGATCAACACCGAGACCGCGACCTTGGGGTCGTTGGCCGGTGCGAATGCGATGTACCAGGCATGCGGCGGAGTGTTACGGGGATCGGTCCCGTGCTCTGCCGTACCGGTCTTAGAAGCGATCTGCACGCCGGCGATGGCTCCCTTCTGCTGAGTCACCTGCTCGGCGGCGACCATCAAGTCCGTAAGTGTAGCTGCGACCTGGGGTGACACCGCCCGGCGCTCTTGGGCAGGCGCGGTGGTGGCGATCGTGGTCAGGTCGGGCCCTTTCAGGCTATCCACAAGATACGGGCGCATGGCGATCCCGTCATTGGCGACGGTGGCAGCCACCTGCGCATTCTGCAGCGGGGTCAACGCGACATCACGCTGGCCGATGCTCGACATACCCAGTGCCGCGGCGTCCGTGATCGGCCCGGTGGTCGACTCGGCCACCTGCAGCGGAATGGCCGGCGGCGGTTCGTCGAGCCCGAAGGCCTGGGCGGTCGACTTGAGTTTGTCGGTGCCGGTGTTGAGCCCCAACTGAACGAACGCGGTGTTGCACGATTTCGCGAACGCCTCACGCAGCGTCGTGGTCGGACCGGGACCGCATGAGGCGCCACCGAAGTTCTCCAGGGTCGCGGTGCTGTCGGGCAGCGGGATCCGCGGTGCCGCGGTGAGCTGAGTATCCGGGGTGGCGCCGGCCTGAAGTGCCGCCGCGGTGGTGATCACCTTGAACGTCGAGCCGGGCGGATAGGTCTCCGAGATGGCGCGGTTGAGCAGAGGGGACTGCTCGTTGTCGCGCAGCTGCTGCCAGGACTGGCTCTGGGCGCCCAGATCGTGGGTGGCGAGCTGATTGGGGTCATACGACGGAGACGACGCCATGGCCAGGATCTTGCCCGTCGACGGCTCCAGGGCCACCACGGAGCCCTTGCAGGGGCCGTCACTGCAGCCGTGCTGCAGCGCGTCCCAGGCGGCCTGCTGGACCTGTGGGTTGATCGTCGTCTCGACATTGCCGCCGCGGGGATCCCGGCCGGTGAAGAAATCGGCCAATCGACGGCCGAACAGGCGCTCGTCGGAGCCGTTGAGGATGGTGTCCTCGGCCCGCTCGAGGCCGGTGCTCGAATAGCCCAGCGAGTAGAACCCGGTCACCGGGGCATACACCTCGGGGTCGGGATAGACGCGCAGGAACCGGAACCGGCCGTCGGTGGCCACCGAATACGCCAGCAGTTGGCCGCCCGCGGTGATCTGGCCGCGCTGGCGCGAGTACTCGTCGAGCAGCACTCTCTGGTTGCGCGGGTCCGCGCGTAACCCGTCGGCCATGAAGACCTGGGTGATCGTGGCGTTGGCCAGCAACAGCACGATCAGCACCATGATCGTGACTGCAACCCGGCGCAGGGACGTGTTCATACCTTCTCGATCACCTCGGTGTTGGCCGCGGCGATCGGGGTGGGGTTCGGTGCCGGTGTTGTCGTGATCGGCCGGCGGGCAGCGTGCGAGATCCGCACAAGGATGGCGAGCAAGATGTAGTTGGCCAGCAGCGAAGAACCGCCGTAGGACATCCACGGGGTGGTCAGGCCGGTCAGCGGGATCAGCTTGGTGACACCGCCCACGACGATGAACAGCTGGATGGCGAGGGTGGCGGCCAGGCCGGCGGCGAGCAGCTTGCCGAAGCTGTCACGGACCGCGATCGCGGTGCGCATCCCGCGGATGATGAAAATCGTGTACAGCATGAGAACACCTGCGAGCCCGACCAATCCGAGCTCTTCGCCGATCGCGGCGATGATGAAATCGGTGGCGGCGGCGGGCACTGTGCCGGGTTGTCCGTTGCCAAGCCCGGTGCCGAAGATACCGCCGGTGGCGAAGCTGAACAGCGACTGCACCATCTGGTAGCCGGCGCCGTCAGGATCGGCGAACGGGTCGAGCCAGGTCTCCACACGTACCCGGACATGGCCGAAAACCTGATATGCCACAACGCTTCCCACGGCGAACAGGCCAAGCCCGATCACCACCCAGCTCAGCCGCTCGGTCGCGACGTACACCAGGATCAGGAACGACGCATACAGCAGAAGCGAAGTGCCCAAATCCTTTTCGAAGACCATCACGCCGACCGAGGCGGCCCACGCCAGCAGCAGCGGAGCCAGGTCGCGGGGTCGCGGCAGGTCCAGTCCGAAGAAATGCTTGCCCGCACTGGTGAACAGATCGCGCTTGGCCACCAGCACGGCGGCGAAGAAGATCAGCAGCAGAATCTTCGAGAACTCTGCGGGCTGAATCGAGAAGCCGGGGAACTGGATCCAGATCTTGGCACCGTACTGCTCCGAGTACCGGGCCGGCAGCAGCGCGGGAATCACAAGCAGCACAAGGCCTGTCAGCGCACAGATGTACCCGTACCGGGCCAGCATGCGGTGATCGGTGAGCAAGGCGACCACGACGGAGAAGCCGATGACACCCACCAGCGTCCACATCATCTGCTGGTTGGCGGTGCCGCCGAGTCCATCGGTGGCCGTTTCACCCTTGGCCAGGTCCAGCCGGTGGATCATCACCAGGCCGAGCCCGTTCAGCAGCGCCACGACCGGCAGCAGCAGAGGATCGGCATACGGCGCGAACCGCCGGATGGCCAGATGGGCGGCGCCCATCAGGGCGATGAAGGTGCCGACGTAGCCGACCAGGTCCCAGCTCAGGCCCTGCTCCTGGTTGGCCTCGACGATCAACAGCGCGATCGTGGTGATCAAGGCTGCGAACCCCAGAAGCAGAAGTTCCGCGTTGCGCCGGTTGGGTAGCGGCGGCATGACGGTGACCGGCGACTGGGGTTGAGTCGTCATGACACGGCTCGGCAGTTCGTCCCCGGTTCTTGTGGTGGGGGCGGCAGTGCCGTGGCGGTCGGTGACGGCGTGGGCAGAACCGGGGCCGGGACGACGGCGGTCCCGGGGCCTCCTGGCGCCGGCGTTTCCGGTGCGGGAGTCTCTGGTGCCGGCGGCTCCGCGCTGGGCGTCGGAGTCGGGGTCGGGGCGGGGGTCGCACCAGGTGTCGGCGAGGGTGACGGAGTCGGCGGAGGAGTGGTCTTCGACGTCGTCGGTGCGGTGCGCGGTGCGCACACCGGCAGAACAGAGCCGTGGGCCAGGTCGGTGATCTGCTTGATGGCCTCTTCCTGCGTGCCGCCCGGCAGGCCGGCAGCCACTGAGGTCCGTTCGGACTGGCGCAGGTCGTTGACTGCCATCAACCGGCAGTCCAGACGGCTGCGGTCCTGATCGGGGCTGATCAGCGAGAGCTCGTTGCGGGCATTCAGACAGCCCAGGCGGAACGGCTCCTGCAGCGAGATGCCGAGAAACGACTCCTGTACGCCACGCATGATCGACACCGTGCCGTCGTGTTCGGCGACGTAGTAGTTGTTGCGGATGATCTCGCGGCCGATCGCCAGCCCGCCGATCAGCACCAGCACCAGCAGCACGGCGGTGATGAGGATCCGGCGCCGCGACCGTGGCCTGCGGTCCGGCTCGGCCGGCTGGGGAACCACGCGCTTGGGCTCGTTGCGGCGAGGATTGAAGGCCGAGGCCCGCCCGGCAGCCGTGTCCGGCGGGGCGCTCTGGTCGTCGTCCCCGGACACCGCGCCGGCCAGGATCGGCTGGGTCTGCCCGTAGTCGTAGTCGACCACGTCGGCAACCACCACGGTCACGTTGTCCGGCCCGCCGCCGCGCAATGCCAGCTCGATCAGCCGGTCGGCGCTCTCGGCGACGTCCTCGATCTGCAGCGCCTCGTGGATGGTCTCCTGGCTGACCGGATCGGACAGACCGTCCGAGCAGAGCAGGTAGCGATCGCCGGCCTTGGCCTCGCGCATGATCAGCGTCGGCTCGACCTCGTGGCCCGTGAGCGCCCGCATGATCAGCGACCGCTGCGGGTGGCTGTGCGCCTCCTCGGCGGTGATCCGGCCTTCGTCGACGAGCGTCTGGACGAAGGTGTCGTCCTTGGTGATCTGGGTGAGCTCACCGTCGCGCAGCAGGTAGCCGCGGGAATCACCGATGTGGAGCAGGCCGAGCCGGTTGCCGGCGAACAGGATCGCGGTGAGCGTGGTGCCCATGCCCTCGAGATCCGGATCGGCCTCGACGTGGGCGGCGATGGCGGCATTGCCCTGGGCGACGGCAGAGTTGAGCTTGCCCAGCAGGTCGCCGCCGGGCTCGTCGTCGTCGAGATGTGCCAGCGCGGCGATGACCAACTGTGAGGCCACCTCGCCTGCGGCGTGGCCGCCCATGCCGTCGGCCAGCGCGAGCAACCGGGCCCCGGCGTACACCGAGTCCTCGTTGTTGGCGCGAACCAACCCGCGATCACTGCGCGCGGCATATCGGAGTACGAGGGTCATGTTGTTTCTCGTGCTCCTCGCGTGCGCAGTATCCGATCTGCTCCTCGCGTGCGCTTTGCCGGATCTGCTCCTCGCGTGCGCAGTGCCGGATCTGCTCCTCGCGTGCGCGGCGTCACGGACGCAACTCGATTACCGTCTTACCGATTCGTACCGGTGTTCCGATCGAAACCCTTACCGCTGTTGTCACCTTCGCCCTGTCAAGGTATGTGCCGTTGGTCGATCCTAGGTCCTCGACGTACCACTCCGAACCTCGTGGCGAGAGCCGGGCGTGGCGCGTCGAAGCGTAATCATCGGTGAGCACCAGGGTGGAGTCGTCGGCGCGGCCGATCAGCACGGGCTGGGCACCCAACGTGATGCGGGTACCGGCCAGTGCGCCCTCGGTGACCACCAATTGCCGCGCGATGTGGCGCTTGTCCCGGCTCGGCAACAGCGAGCCGCGGAGAGCCAACCCCCGGCGAACCATCACCGCGCCCGTGGGCGCATAGATATCGGTCCGCAGGATGCGCAGCACCGACCAGATGAACAGCCACAGCAGCAGGAGGAATCCGACGCGCGTCAGTTGCAGCACTAACCCCTGCATCTGACGTCCTCTCCGTATCCGCCCCACTGATGCCGCTCAGCTACCGTCGGCAACGTCACGATACTTGGACGGTGTTCGCCGTGAGGGCGAAGCGGGGTGCTTGCCACTCAGGTGTGTCCGGTCTCGCCAGGCTCAGTGCACGCGCACGATGATCTCGGAATGGCCCAGCCGGATCACATCGCCGTCGGCCAACTGCCACTCCTGCACCGGTGCGTTGTTCACCGTGGTGCCGTTGGTGGAGTTGAGGTCTGACAGCAACGCGACCTGGCCGTCCCACCGGATCTCCAGATGCCGGCGTGACACCCCGGTGTCGGGCAGGCGGAACTGGGCGTCCTGACCGCGACCGATCACGTTGGCGCCTTCGCGCAGTTGGTAGGTGCGGCCGCTGCCGTCGTCGAGCTGAAGCGTGACTGCCGCACCGCCGGCACCGTAGTCGCCGCCGCCGTAGCCGCCCTGCTGGGCGCCGTAACCGGGCTGTCCGCCCTGCGGTGCGCCGTAATCGCCGCCGTAGCCGCCCTGGTCGCCATAGCCCGGCTCGCCGTAACCGGGCTCGCCGTAGCCGCCCTGCTGGGGCTCGCCGTAGCCGCGGCCGTAGTCCTGCGGCTGGCCGTAATCCTGGCGTCCGTAGGACTGGCCGCCGCCGTACCCGCCGCCCTGCTCGGGGTAGCCGCCGCCTTGGCGGGGGTCCTGGCGTCCGTAGTCGTAGTCGCCGCCGCCATAACCGGGCTGCCCGCCCTGCGGGGGCTGGCCGTAACCACCGCCCTGCTGGCCGCCGTAGCCGCGGTCATAACCGCCGCCCTGCTGTCCGCCGTAGCCGGCGGGCGGGCGCTGCTCGTAGGACTGCGGAGGCTGGCCATAGCCGCCCTGGTCCGGGTAGCCGCCTTGATCGGGGTAACCACCCTGATCCGGGTAGCCGCCCTGGTCCGGGTAACCACCCCGGTCGCCGTACCCACCGCGAGGAGGCGGCGGGTAACCACCTTGATCCTGTGGGGGGTAGCCGCCTTGGTCCTGCGGGGGATAGCCGCCTTGATCCGGCGGGTACTGCCCGCCGCCGCGGGGGTCATCCTGCGGGTGGCCGTAACGGTCGTCGTAATAGTCGTCGCCGGGCCGCCCTTGTCCCTGGCCGCCGCGGTAATTCGGGTTATCGGTCATAGGTGGTTCTCCTGATTCTGCGGTGAACGCATGGTCGCCGTGGGCTCGCGCGGATTCGCCAGCGGTCGAATCGGGGTTGACCGCGCCATGTGCGCGGAACTGTCCGGTGTGCAAGTTCGGTGATTGTTCGAATCTAACGACCACATCACCATACGTTTGCCACCCCTGATCACGAATGAATCCCCCCAGATGTTTGGCGAACGCGGTCGAGGTCAGGTCAGTATCGGCGCTTACTTTCTTATAGTCAGTGCCACTGAGCGTAATTACGTAGTCGTTCGGTGCCAAAACTTGTCCACCGGCCACGGTACGGGCCCTGGACTCGGCTTCCCGGCACAACGCCGTCTCTACTTCCTGCGGCACAATCGAGCCGCCGAAGACCCGGGCGAACGCATCGCCGACGGTCGACTCGAGTTTGCGTTCGATGCGGTCGACCAGACCCATGTCACCGCCCGCCTTTTCTCGTTGTCGTACGCCGCCTCGGCACGGCCACCCGTGCTCCCGCGTGTCGCTCTGGCCACACTGCTCACAAGCATGGTATCGGCCTGGTGCCGTAAAGCGGGACCAACAGAACTCTGAGAATCCGATCGATGCAGGTCAGTGACCTGATCTAGATGAGGTTAAGGGTTCTCTGACAGTTTGACGGGCGCCTGAGCACCCCGCTGATCGGGCGGTTTGGGAACGACGCGCTCGCAGTGTTACGCTGCCTCGGTCATTCGGGCGAGTGGCGGAATGGCAGACGCGCTGGCTTCAGGTGCCAGTGTCCTTCGGGACGTGGGGGTTCAAGTCCCCCTTCGCCCACAGAGAGCGGTTCTCGGAACTGCGACTCAAAGGCCGCGGACCCAACAGGGTTCGCGGCCTTTGTGTTTGGGAGCGCCTTGGGATCTGCCGCGCATGCGAAGCCCCCGACGGTCCTGCCTCATTCGGGGGCGTCGCTGAAAGCCTTCCATCGTTGGATACACATTGAGTGGAGCCGGCAATCAAACCTCGCCTACTTCTATCCCGGTCATATTGCGACCGATGAGGTTGGTGGTGCGCAGGGTTGCGGTTCGACATATTGGCGTCCTCACCTGGTGATCAGCAGGGTTAGGGTTGTGCGGGCTGTCGGGAGCACCGAATAACCGGAGGGGGTCATTTGCGCTGTCCTGTATGCGGCGGTGCAGCGGCCGACCCGATGCATCCGTTCGACAAAGACCCGTATGCGTCCGCGTCATGCGCGAGCGACACCTGCCCGCGGCGAAATGGGCCGGGAAGCAGGGGTAGGCACCGAAGCGCCTGTCGCCGAACCCCTTTGCACCGTGCCGACGTTATCGGCACGCAGCTCGAGCTGGTTCAGAAAAACATGGAGGACGAATGAATCCTGGTGGAAACGACCCGTTCCAGGGCGGTGGCTGGCCGGGCAATCAGCCGGGCCAGTCGCAGTCACCCTGGGTCCCTGCCGGCCCACCGCAGGGATCAGCGCCGTCGCCGTATCCACCGCCTCCGATGCCCGGCGGGCAATGGCCGGCGGCCGGTCAACCCGGCCCGTGGAACGCACCGCCGATGACGAACCCGCCGTACGGCCAGCCACCTAACGACAACAACAAAGGGCCGTGGATCATCGGCGGCGTGATTGCCGCCGCGGTCGTGTTGGTGCTGGCGGTCGTCCTGGTAGCAGTCAATCTGGGTGGCAGCGATGAGCCGAGTGACGGTCCGGTCGCGACCGGCACCACCAGCGCTCGTCCGTCCGGGTCTACCCAGACGACGTCGAAGAGTCCGGCGACCACGTCGGCCACGGCCGCACTGCCCGGCGCTGACGGCACCGTAGAGGCGTCGGAGTTGGAGGGTGTGCTGTTGTCTGCCAGTGAGATCGAGAAAAAGCTGTACGTTTCCGGTCTGACGGCCGGGCCGGTTGAGACGTCACTGTCCACAGATCCGGTCACACCCCCGAACTGCGCGGGCGTGTGGGCTCCGGGTGCGCAATCGACATATGGCGATTCCGGCTACACGGGCGTGGCAATCCAGACCGTGCAGGGCGGGACCGGACTCCACCTGGTTCAGGCCGCGGTGTTGTTCCCTGACGAGGCGGCTGCGCAGGCGGCGTTCCAGAAGCAGGCCTCCGACTGGGCGGCGTGCCGATTCAAGACACTCAACGCCACCTACAACGGGCTGGGTACCGACACGGTGAAAACCACCGGCAACGGCGAGGACAAGGCCGAAGAGTTCCTGAACATGACGATTCTCACCGACACCAGCGGGGCCGCCAATGCGATCACCTGTAGCCGCGGGGTGTCCCGGCGGGCCAATGTGGTCGTCGATGTCCGGGGATGCAGCAGCGACAACGTGACGGCCGGCCTTTCGGTCGCCCGTGAGATCGGCAAGAAGATCAACGGTAAAAGCTGACACCTGCCGCGGGCCTACTTGCGCGCCAAAAGCTCCAGCAGATAGTCGCCGTATCCGGACTTCGGCAGTTCTTTGGCGCGCCTGGCCAGTTGCTCGTCGTCGATATAACCTGCCCGCCACGCGATCTCCTCGGGCACACCGATCTTCAGTCCCTGGCGGCGTTCGATGGTGCGGACGTAATCACTGGCATCCAGCAGTGAATCGAAGGTGCCGGTGTCCAGCCACGCGGTCCCGCGGGCCAGTACCTCGACCGAGAGCCTGCCCTGGCTCAGGTAGGTCTGGTTGATCCCGGTGATCTCGTACTCGCCGCGGGCCGATTTGCGCAGGGACCGGGCGATCTCGATGACGTCGTTGTCGTAGAAGTAGAGCCCGGGCACCGCGTACTGCGATTTGGGGACGACCGGCTTCTCCTCAAGGGACAGCGCTGACCCGTCCGAGTCGAATTCGACCACGCCATACGCCGTCGGGTTCGCCACCCAGTACGCGAATATGGCCCCGCCGCTGACGGTTTGGAACCGCCGCAGACTCGTTCCCAGACCAGGGCCGTAGAAGACGTTGTCGCCCAACACAAGTGCCACGGAATCGGTGCCGATGTGCCCGGCCCCGATGACGAATGCCTGAGCCAGGCCCTCGGGCTGTTCTTGGACCGCGTAGGTCAGGTTCACCCCGAAGGCCGAGCCGTCGCCCAGAAGCCGCTGGAACGCCGGGGCGTCGACCGGGGTGGTGATGACCAGGATGTCGCGGATGCCGGCCATGATCAGGGTGGACAGCGGGTAATAGATGAGCGGCTTGTCGTACACCGGCAGCAACTGCTTGCTGACACCCATCGTGATCGGATGAAGTCGTGTGCCGGAACCGCCGGCCAGGATGATTCCGCGCACGTATGCCTACACCCCGGCGGGGTTCACCCGCTCGTCATGGCCCAACACGCCCGTCACCATAGCGTGCCTCTCCCCGCGGGTCCGACGAATTGGAATGCCTCAGTGCAGGACGTACGACGTCATCGACAACGACCCGAAGGTGTAGCCGGTGAGCATGGTGTCCACCGCCGCCCCGGAATCGGTTGTCGCAGCGGCCAGCCCGGCGAAGTACAGCATCGGGATGAAATGGTCGGGGGTTGGAACGGCGGCCGCATAGTCGTGATGTGCCTGCAGGGCGAGCACATCGGCGGGAGAGTGGGTGAGTTGTTCGCGCGCGGCGTCGTCGAAACGCTTGGCCCAGGTAAAGCCCCCTTCGGGTTGGCCGGGATCCATCCCGGCGAGGTTGTGCACCATGTTGCCGCTACCCACGATCATCACGCCGCGCTCACGCAGCGGCGCCAGTTTGGCGCCGAGCTGCAGGTGATATTCGGCCGGTTCGTTGGCGTTGATCGCTAGCTGCACAACAGGTATGGATGCGTCGGGGAAGGCGTGCACCAACACCGACCAGGTTCCGTGGTCGATGCCCCAGCTGTCCACATCGGCACCCACCCAGGTCGGTTTCACCACGTCGCTGACCTCATCGGCCAGCTCGGGCAACCCCGGAGCCGGGTACTGGACCTCGAACAGCTCACGGGGGAATCCGTAGAAGTCGTGAATGGTGCGTGGACGCGACATCGCGGTGACCGCGGTGGCGTTTATGTACCAGTGCGCGCTGATCACCAGCAGCGCCCGCGGCCGGGGCACCGTCTGCCCGAAGCTGCGCCAGGCCGCGGTGAACCGGTTGGACTCGAGCGCGTTCATGGGGCTGCCGTGGCCGATGAACGCCGCGGGCATCACTGCGGCCGGCCCGGTCATGCCGGGTTCTCCCAGTGATCCACGCAGACCAGTTCTTCGACGGGGCGGCGGCGTACCGGCCCGTGGGAGCCGCGCGGCCAGCCGACCACGACGTGGCCGGCCAGCATCCAGTCCTCGGGCACCCCGACGGCGTCGCGCAACAGTTGTTCACCGCCGTAGGAGGCCCAACTGGTCAGGCATGCGCCCAGGCCCTGGGCTCTGGCGGCCAACAGGAAGTTCTGCATGGCCGGAAAGATCGATCCGCCGAGCAGCAGTTCCGAGGCGGTGGCGAAGCGCTGCTGGGTGAACAGCACCGAGGTGAACTCGCCTGCCCGATCATGCAATTCGTAGGTGGCCCGGTTGGTCCTGGCGCGCCTGCTGGTGTCGTCCTCGGGCGGCCGGGTCATCCCGTACACCGGTTCGATGATCGCGAGTGCCTGGGCCGCCGCCTTGGCGACGACCGCCCGCTGTTCGGCCGAGCGCAGCACGACGAACCGCCAGGCCTGGGCGTTGGCTCCCGAAGGCGCCCACGTCGCGGCCCGTAGGCAACGGGTCAGCGTCGCATCGTCCACCGGCTCTTCGGTGAACCGGCGGATGGTCCGCGCCGTCGACATCACTTCCCACACGTCATCGCTGGCAGACGAGCTGGCAGAAGACATGGTCCGAACTTATGCCGTGGCGCACGATCCCGTCGCGTCGGCCCGGCCCACCATGTGGCGGTGACGGGGACGCTGCTGCGGTAGCGTTTCTGGATGTGCAGGCCAGTGTGGGCCTACACCTCAGGAGTTCGCGCTGTTCGAGCTGCCGGAGCAGGTGACGCGTAGCGCGCGTGTCCGGCGGGGATTTGGTGTTCTGATGCCCGATCTGTATCCCGTCGACGATCCCGACGACGCGGATCCCCGGCTGGCGCCGTTGCTGGCCTGGCGTCAGCAGCTGGTCGATTCCGGAGCCGTGGCAGCCCGCAGTTTCAAGGAAGCGCATCTGCGGCTCGTGCTGCGGTCCGGGCGCACCGAGGTGGAGCAGATCCGCGAGATGTTGCCGGGTTCGGTCGCCGAGCACGCCGAGGAGATGGCCCGGTTGCTGGCCGAGCTGGAGAGCCGGCCCCCGGAGAGCTCGGCGCAGCAGGGGCCGTCGCCGACTGGTGACGTCCATCCGATTGCCTTCCGCCACGGGGAGTCCCGTCCGGGAGTCGTCGAACTGAGCTGGCCGGACTATCAGGCCAACGGGGGAGTGGTGCTGTACCGGGTGGTCAGCGCCGAGGACCGGGCGCCCCGGTCCCCGGAGAACGCCGACCTTGTCGCCGCGACCCCGTTGTCGGCGGCCAGTGACGACCGTCCGTTGACCGGGCCCGTGCGCTACTACCAGGTCTGGGTCATCACCGGTACGTCCCGGGCGGACGCCCTGAGTACCCGACCGGTCCTGCATGCCGGCGGCGTGATGGTCGCCCCGCCCGCTGATGTGGTCATCCGCGAGGACAGCGGCCTGGTCATCGGAAAATGGACACCTCCACCCGCGGGAAGCGTCGTCCACGTCTACCGGATGCCGCTCGATCAAGCCGACGATCCGGGCATCGATGAATCGCGTCACCGGATCCTGGCCGAAGGGGAGCACCGGACCGGTTTCGTCGACTCGGGTGCGGCTCGGGGGACGCGCTATCGCTACCGGGTGCGCAGCGCGGTCGACCTCGACGGCGACGTGGAACTGTCGGAGCCGGTCGACGCTGATATCGAGGTCTCGGCGGTGCTCGCCGCCGTCACCGACATCTCGGTGGACACCGCATTCGACGGTGAGTCTTTCGACGTGTCCTGGGCGGCTCCCGGAGCAGAGGTGGCCGTCTATCTCAGCCCGACCGGGCCGAGCGCCGGTGGCGTGTCCACCGAACTTCCCGAGAACGCCCTCGAGCAGGTGGGGCTGACGCAGGATCTGCGTCTGCGGCGGCCGGTGGTGAACCAGGCGCAACCCGACGGGACCCACCGCTCGGTGATGGCCGGCGTGCCTTGGCCTCAGGGTTGGAGCCGGGCCTATCTCACCCCGGTGACGATCCTGGCCGGGCAGGCCGTGCTGGGCCGCACCGTTTCTGCCGTGCGCACCGGCACCATCCGCGACGTCGAGCTCGTCGAGTACTGCAACAAGCAGATCTTGACGTTCGAATGGCCGCCCGGCGCCGCCGGTGTGGTGGTGACCCTGGCACCCAAAGGGCACGACCCTCGGGCCGGCCTGACCGGAAGGTCGTTCGAGATCTCGCTGGAGGACTACGAGAAATACGGTGGCATGCACCTGACCGGCGCGCTTCCTGTCGGCGGGTGTTCGCTGCATCTGGCACCGGTGGCGTTCTCCGGCGGGCGGAGAGTCACCGGACCGGTCGCCAGCATCGAGTACGCGGGCATGTTGAGACTGCAATATGCGGTGCGGATCGGCCGCGACCCGGGAGGCTTCCCGACCACGGCCACCGTCGCGGTGCGTTCGGAGTACGACATACCGGGCTCACCGTCGTTCGTCCTGGTCAACAATCCCCAGCGGATGCCGCTGAGCGTGCACGACGGTCAGCCGGTCGACGTCGCCCCGCTGGACGCGCAGGGGCAGCTGGCGGACCTCCCTTCCAAGCACCTGCGCTGGACGGCGGCGACGGCTTCGGGCAGCGGAGAACTGTGGGCCGCCAACGTCAGTGGCCTGCACGGCTGGATCCGGCTTTTCCTCAACATCACCGATCCGCTCCAGCTGCGCACCGTCGCACTGCTGGACCCGCCGGCCCAGACCTTGCAGCTCACCGCGACGGTGTTATGACGTCGCGTTACGGCCAGCTTGCCTATACGTCGTTCGATGCCGCCGGGACCGTCGGCGGCTGGCAGGTCAAGGAAACCAGCGGCGCCCTCACACCGGTGGAGACCCAAGCCCTGATGGCAGGAGTGCACACGGTGTTCCGCCCGGTGGGGCCGACACCCGATTTCCCCACCCCCGACGAGCTCGAGCAGGGGCCACGTCGGCTGGCGTACCGCCACCTGCCCGAGGGCGCCGGCTATTGGCACACGTTTCCGGCCGGGTCCGACAGCACGGGCCGGCCGGGCAATGTGTTCGCGCACGTGCTGTTGGATCGCGCGCCGGACACCCACCCGCGCTGCCGGGCCATCCAAATGTGGCGGTCGCCGCACTGGCTGAAGCCTTACGGCGCTGCCGCGGTCGCCCGTGCCGAACTTCCCGGGCGGCTACCGGAGCTGGGCGATGCGGTGACCAAGGACAGCGTGGTGGCGTTCGCGCTGGATACGGCGACGTGGCGGCTGGCAACGCTGTTCGCGCTGTTGGACGCGGTGGCCGCGGCTCTGGACGGTGGGCCACTCGTCGTCCTCGGTACGCGGTCTCCGGATTCGGCCGCCCAGTGGATCGGCCTGGTGAGTTTTCTGATGTCGCCGGGCACTGCGGCGAGGCTGAGCTTTTCCACCTTCGATCGCGCCGAGCAGGTTGAGCCGCACAACGGCCAGGTGCTCAGCGCGGTGCCGATCGAGGACCTCACCGCGGTAGAGCCGGGCATGGTGGTGATCGACGAATCCGAGACCGTATCCCTGGGCGAACTCGGCGGCGACCCGCACCGGACTGCGGGCGGGCAGCGGATCGAGGTGACCCGGTGGTCGGTGATGGCGCAGGTGGTGTTGCTGGACGTGACCTCGGCACGCGGCGTCCTCGACGACATCGACACCCTGTCCAGCCAGGTACGCGACGACGGGCTTCATCCGGCCTGGCCGATTGCCATGGCAGTGGCCGGGCGCCGCGAATTCGCCGACGCGCAGGTCGAGGCCCATGAGGTGATCGCCGCGCACTCTCCGGCCGGTGCTCTCGTCGGATCCGAGGCGGCGCACATCATCGCCGATGTGCTCTCGGCTGTGGTGGGTGTCACCACAGCGGACGCCTGGCGGGCGCGCCACGAGCTGGCGGACGGAGCCGGCGCGAGCTTTGCCGACGCCACCTACTTCGCCCGCGCCATCGTCGACGAGGGATGGATGTCTCAAGACGGACCAATTCCTTTGGGGCCGAGAACGTTTCACGGGAAACCAACACCTTCGTTGTTGCGCGCGGCCATCGGGCCCGCCTTGGACGAAGGCCGGCGGCAGGGTCCTGGCCGGTTGTTCAGGGTCATCGACCTGCTGCTGCGGGCAGGCGTCGTCGATGACCGTCTGCAGGCGGCGCTGTCCGACGACGTGCTGCCGGGCCTGGCTGATCCGGACGTGCGCGGGTCGATCGCCGCAGCCGATCGGCTGTCGTTGGGTGGGTGGTTGCTGCATGAGGGCGATGCCGACGGCAGCGCCATGAGCGACGACGTTCTGGACTGGCTGGCAGAGGCCGGTCCGGTGCCCGGGCCGGCCGAACTCGCGGGCGCGCAGCCCTGGGATTCGGTGTGGATCCGCGCCGCGCTGCGTGGGATACGGGCACGTCGCCTCGGAGCGCGCCACCCCGGCGACGCCGGCGCCCAGCTGTGGTGGCTGCGGACCACCGATCCGGAGAACTTCCAGACCGCCGCCACGGCGTCGATCTGGAATCCGTCGGATCTGCTGCTGGCAGTCGGCGCCGAACCGCTGCCCGGCCGGGCGGCGGTGCGCACACTCGTGGGCGCCGAGGACTCGGCGGCGCTACAGCAGTTGGCCGGCAAGGTGATCGATGACAGCGACGACGGCGACGGTGTCGTGGTGGCGTGCGCGGCGGTCCGGCACATCGAGGCGCGAAACTGGTTGCACCAGCGCTACGTGCACACCCACCAGAGCTCCTATGTGCCGCTGTGGGATCAGGTGCTGACCGCCCTGGAACCGGAGTCGGTTCACCCGGATTTCGCGGTGCGATTGTTGGCGTTCGGGCTGCTCGGAGGGCTCACCGGCCA
The DNA here is from genome assembly GCF_022179545.1 of Mycolicibacterium fortuitum subsp. fortuitum. The sequence continues at coordinate 35,907 of NZ_AP025518.1, forward strand.
GCCGTACCCACAGGCCTGCAACCTGTTGGCGGCTGAAACCGGTTGTGGCGCAGACGCAGTGGCCCGGGTGCTGCCGCTGGTCGACGGCGGCCAGTTGGCGCCGGTGACCGTGGTGGCGATCGGGTTGTTGCGCTCTACGGCTGCCGAATACAGCGGACACGTCCCGGACGCCATGGATCAGCTCGCCGGCGCACTCGCCGGGCAGGTGGCTGCCACCATGGGCGGCACCGATGCGGAATCCGTGGTGATGTTGATGGCGCAGTTGTCGGGCGATTCCTCTGAGGGGACGATGCGCGGGTACCGGAAGATGGTGAACAGGCTGACACGGCGGGGCGAGAGCCCGACGCTGGCCGAGCGACTGAGGGGGAGCCGGGGCTGATGAGCAAGTGCCCGCGTTGCTTCACCGCGCTGAGTCCGAGCAATCACCTGTGGACGCTGCCTGCGCAGGCCGGCGGCACCCGGTACCGGGACGACGTCGCCTCGGCCTACGTAGGCGCCCCGGCTGAGTGCGGTCCGCTCTACACCTGGACCCGCAGCCCGGGATACAACGGTCCGCCACCGCCGATGTCCGAGGCGTCCCGGGCGTTGCAGGGACCCGCGGTGGAGATCTGTCCGGTCTGTCACTTCACGCTGCCCGAAGGATTTCGGGAGGGGCACGCGATCTGCATTGCGCTGGCCGGCGCACGTGCGACGGGCAAGAGCCTCTACATCGCCGTGCTGATCAAGCAGCTGGAATTGCTCTGCGAGCGGTTCGGTGTGGTGCTGGAACCGGTCACCCGTGCCACGGTCCAGAACTACGCGACCAACTACGAGGGGCCGCTGTACGTCCAGCGAGGCCTGCTGCCACCCACCCCGACGGTGCACACCCAGGCTCCGAATCAGCGTGAGCCCCTGGTGTTCTCGCTCGGCGTCTGGCACGGCGTGCGTCGCTTCCTGGTGCTGCGAGACGTGGCGGGCGAAGACCTCGAGAACGGGGACCTGCGCGCGCCGCCCTTCCAGTTCTTCGGCCACGCCGATGCGGTGTTCTTCATGTTCGACCCGCTGCGGGTCAAGGCCATCCGCGATCAGCTGCAGGACCTGTTGCCGCCCCAGCCGTTCAGCGGCGGCGAGCCGCGGTCGGTGCTGGGCAATCTGCTGCTGGCGGTCAATCCGGGCCAGCCCAAGCTGGCGGTGATCCTGTCGAAGTTCGACGTGTTGCGCGCCTTGCGGGATGTGCAGGGTTCGGAATGGGCACTGGTCATGTCCAACGGGGGAGCGGCGTTTCTGCGGGACACCTCCGACGGCAAGCAGTATGACGACGTCGACGCTCAATTGCTCGACCAGGAGGTGCGGAGCCTGCTGGTCCGCCTGCACGGTGGCTCGATCGTGTCGGCGGTGGAAAACCCGTCTGTCGGTGCGCGGCTGGCCACCCGGTACTTCGCGGTGTCGGCGCTGGGACATCCGCCGACCGGAAACCGCTTGCACGCCAGAGGTATTGCCCCGTTCCGGTGTCTGGACCCGGTGCGATGGGTGACCACTCAGTTCGGCGTGTTGTAGCCGCCCGGGCTGGTTGCCGGCCGTGTTCGCCGGTGCCTCGGGTGCCGTGGCTATGGTGGGCTGACCGATCAGAGAGGTGACAGGTGGGCAAGAACGAGCGCACGAAGATCGTCATGACCGATGACGAGATCGCCGAATTCATCGAACGGAGCCGGACAGCGACCATGGCCACGGTGCTGCCCAGCGGCCGGCCTCACCTGGTCGCCATGTGGTACGCGGTGCTCGACGGCGAGATCTGGTTCGAGACCAAGGCCAAGTCGCAGAAGGCGGTCAACCTGCGCCGCGATCCCACCATCACGGTGATGGTCGAGGACGGCGACACCTACGACACCCTGCGGGGTGTGTCGATCGACGGCACCGCCGAGATCGTCGACGACCCGGAAACGATTCTGCGCGTGGGCATCAGCGTGTGGGAGCGCTACACCGGGCCCTACACCGAGGAGATGCGCCCGTTCGTCGACCAGATGATGAACAACCGCATCGCGGTCCGCGTCGTGCCCAGCCGGCAGCGCAGTTGGGACCACCGCAAGCTCGGTCTGCCCGAGATGCCGGTGGGCGGCAGCACCGCGCAGTATCTGAACGCCTAGCTCGACGGCCGCGGGCGCGGCCTGAGCCGCCCGTTCGGCAACGGCGGTGCGGGCAACCGCGCGATGTTGCCGACATAGCCCTGCACATCGCCGAACCTCGCATCGTTGGCCTGCCACAGCTCCCGATAGGTCGCGATGTCGTCGTGGCTGCGGCCGACGAAGTTCCACCACATCACCAGTTCCTCGGGGAACGGCGGTCCGCCGAGCAGGATGGCGCGGGCCGGACCGTTGCCGCGGTTGGCCAGCTGCAGCTGGGACCGTCCTGGGGCCTGGTAGCCCAGCTCGGCGATCGCCAGCGTGGTGCCGCACACTTCGATCGCACCCTGATCGAGCAGCACACCGTGTTCGAAGCCGGGGTCGACGTCGAGGGTCAGCTCGGCGCCGGGATCGAGATCGATCTGAGCGCCCAGCAGCGGCGTGAAGGTGTGCACCGGCGACACCGAATGTGCGAGCTCGCCGAGGAACACCCGGAGGGTGGCGCCGGCGACGGTTCGCGGCGGAGGCGTGTAGTGCGCGAAATCGCGGTCGGTGTCGCGAGCGGTATCAGGCAGGGCGACCCACAGCTGGACACCATGCAGGACCGTGGTGTCGGGCGTCGAGACCTCCGAGTGGCAGATCCCGGCGCCGGCCGTCATCAGGTTGAGCTCGCCAGGGCGCACCATGGCATGGACTCCGGCGCTGTCGCGGTGTTCGATCAGCCCTTCGAAAAGCCAGCTCACCGTTTGTAATCCGGTGTGGGGGTGGGGCGGCACGTCCATGCCCTTGCCCGCGGCGCGCACGTCGTGCGGGCCGTAGTGGTCGGCGAAGCACCAGGCACCGATCATCGACCTGTCCCGTTGCGGCAGTGTGCGCCGGACCAGCAACGCGCGCGGTCCGCCCAGCGGAACCTCCCGCGGATGCAGCACCCCGGTGAACTCCGAATTCGCGCAGGTGACTTCGGCAGGCGCTGTATCGGTGTTGCTCATGAACCTCACGGTAACCGTGTCCGGCCGACCCGGTAGGCGGTTAGCATGACCGGCATGACCGGGGGATTGACCGCCGAAGATGTTCGCAGCACCGAATTTTCGAAGCCGCCGTTGGGTAAGCGCGGCTACGACAAGAAGTCGGTAGATGATTTTCTGGCGTTGGTGGCCCGCAGGCTCGACGGACGCGGGCACCTCGGCCCTGATGACGTCCGGACCATCGTGTTCCCGAAGCCACCGATGTTTCAGCGGGGCTACGACGAAGACGAGGTGGACCGGCTGCTCGATGCGGTGGTCGCCACGCTGGAGCGGTAGCCGGGGAAGAAGTTCGGGGACGGTGCCGTCACTGCGCCTCTCGGCGAGTGGTCGCTCGAAGCGACGGTTCTGGTGTGGGGCCCGGGGCAATGCCCGACACCGTCAGCGGGTGTAACACCATGCCCCGGGCCCCTATTCCTCCCCCAGTGGAAACTCGCCCCTGCCCTGCCGTCCCCTCGAATCGGCAGCGAAAGGGCCAGACAAAAGATCTGGTGACAAACGGTGCTGCGAGAGCGGATCAGGCGGCCTCGGGGAAGACCAGGCCGAGCTTGCGCACCGGGTAACCGTTGCGCTCGGCCAGCGATCGCAGCTGCTTGAGCGCGAAGGCGCGGCCGCGGCCCCCCTCCGGAACCATGATCCCGGCCCAAAGTCCTTCGGCACGAGGCAGTTCGCAGGCCTCGCGGGCGCACAGCCAGCGCCGGGGGCATTCCCGGCAGATGACCTTGGCCTGGTCGTCGGGCGTGGAGGTCCAGCGCTCCGGGTTGGTGGTGCAGACGCCGAGCGGGATGCCGTTGGCCATGAGTGCGTTCATGCTGCTGCTCCTGTGAGTGCTCTTGTTGCGGTGTCTACCGCGTTGGGAGGAACGCTATAGCAAGAACCGTAGCGATGCAACAGTTTGGTTCAAACTGCAGCGGTGCAACGCTACGGAAATTTGCAAGGGTAACGATGCGTAGTCACCAGCGGAAAGACGCTTTGGATCTAAACCTGCACGTCAGAACGCTGATAGGTACTTCGTTGTACCCGTAGCGGGAGTGCGGTTTGTGGCGTCCGGAAGGTGTAGCAGGGGCATTGTTTGCTACGGATGAGAAAAACCCATTGCGTAGCGGTGCTGCGGTCTGGGGTTAGGATTGAGGGGTCCCGGCAACCGCTTCAGCACTCGCGCTGAGCTGAGCACATCGGCGAGGAACAGCCCCGTATGACCGACGCTGAGTACGATCTCGCCACTGGTGAGTTCGATGTCGGACTTATCCGCGCGGGTGCTGCAGCCGCGGCCAGGCGCCGCGAGCTCGACATCAGCCAGCGCAGTCTCGCCGCCGACGGAATCATCAACGCCGGGGCGCTCATCGCGTTCGAGAAGGGCCGCAGCTGGCCCCGCGAGCGCACCCGGCTCAAGCTCGAAGAAGTGTTGCGCTGGCCTCCGGGCACCATCGCCCGGCTGCGCCAGGGCGGTCCGGTACCCGATCCGGCGATGCCGGTGCCGACACCCATGGAATCGCCGACCGTCACCGCACAACCGATCCCGGTGCCCTTGGCGAGCACACCGCCGGCCAGCGACGAGGTTCCGCTCATCGCCCAGGCGGTGCTCACGGCGGTGAACACTCTCGAGTCCACGATCGCCACACTGCCCGCGGTGGGAGATCCCGAGTTCACCCCCCGCGTCACGTCGGTCCTGGCCGACCTGCGTCAGCTCGAGGCCGTGGCCGCCCGCGCGGCGCGGCTCAGCATGGTGACCCCGGCGCTGATCAAGGCCCTGAGTGCGGTGCGGCGCCAGATCGATGAACTGACCACCCTCGCGGCCACCGCACCCGGTGCCACGCTGGGGCAGCGCCTCTATGCCGCACGGCGCCAGTCGAACCTGACCATCAGTGAAACGGCAACGGCCGCCGGGGTTTCCGAGGACATCGTGGCGCGCGCCGAGGCGGAGTACCCCGTCGACGCGCCTTCAGTCCACGCTCTGGAGGCACTGATCGGCGCAATGCGCTGATCAGTCGTCCCTGCGGTCCCGCCGATCGTCGTGCGTCGGGAAGTGCTCGGCGAGGGCCGCTGCGATCTCGAGGAAACGGCGTCGGGTCGCGGTCGACATCTCCCGCGGATCGACGACACCGCCGGGCCGCAGATGTCCGTCGAACGGCACCTCGATCACCCGTTGCCCCTGCCCGGAGAACTGACCGGCCAGGATGGAACGGGTGCGCTTGTCGGCGTGGCCGTCGGAGTCGTTGAGCACCACGACTGTGCGCTGCAACAGGTCGGTCATCTCGTGAGCGGCCAGCCAGTCCAGCGTCTGACCGGCAGTGGCCGCGCCGTCGACCCACGGCGAGGAAACCACGATCAAGCCGTCGAGATCGCGCAGCACCTCCTGGGTCACCGGCGAGTCCATCGTCGAACTGCAGTCCACCACCGAGATCGAGAAGTGCTTGTCCAGCCGGGTGGTGGCCTCCCGGTAGATGGCCGCGTCCAGTACCCGGCGGCGAGCTGGGGTGCCCTCGCCGGCCAGGACGAACAGGCCGGCGGCGTTGTTGCCGACCCGGCTGCGTACGTCGGCGAACGTGTCCAGATGCTTGTCGTTGGCGAGTTCCCAATAGGAACTCTGGGCCTGGGGGTCGACGCGGCTGCCGAGCTTCCCGAAGGACGTGTCGGCGTCGATGGCGACCACTCGATCGTCCTGACGCAACTGGGCGAAGATCGAACCGACACTGGCCGAGACAGTGGTCTTGCCGACGCCGCCCTTGCCCATCACCCCGACCTTGTAGTGGCCGCGCAGCAGACCCTTGATCTTGGTCTCCAACTCGGCGACCCGAAGGTCCTCGGGCGACGGGCCGGGGTTGATCAACCCGAACGTGGCCCGGTAGACGAGCAGTCGCCAGCCGCTCCCGGGAGGTTGACGTTTCTGCGGAACCAGGTCGTTGACCCGGATGCGGTCGGCGTATGACCCGGTCGGCAGCGGCGGAACTCCCGGTCCGTGGCCGGCCGGATCCGGTGCGAAGCCGCCTTCTGCGGGCCACGGCTGACCGGGCGGCGGCCCGTACGGCTGGTGCGGTGGTCCGCCCGGTCCGGGCGGGCGCTGTGACGGCCGATGCCAGCCGGGTGGGCCCTGCTCCCAGGCATCCGGTCGAGGTTCGGGATGGCCAAGGTTCGGTGGCTGATGGGGCTCGTGCGGATGTTGGGCCGGCGGTGGCGGTGGCGGAGGAGGTGGGGGCACCGGTTGCTGCGGTGGGGCCGGCGGTGCGGGAGGCGCCTCCCGGAACGTGCGTCGGGCCCGCTCGGCGTCGGGATCGGTCGGTATGCCCTGCGCCGGCCCGGAATCGTCGTCGGTGCTCTCCGGGGCTTTCGACGGCACGAAGTTCACCGGCGGCCGGCCGGGTATCGCAGGCGGCTCTGGTGGCTTGCGGCGAGTCGGCCGGGTATCGGGTTCGAAGTGGGATTCCTCCGGACCCGTCCAGCCGAGCTCTCTACGCAAGGTGTCGTCTGGGTCGGGCACGCCTGAATCTCCTCCGGAAATCACACAAGGGAACTTTGACCGGGTTCAAGTATCGACTACAACCCGTCCGGCTTGCATGATCCGCCTGCAATCCGGCCGAAATAACGTGGCAGCAAATTTGGATGGCAAATCCCGACCGATCCTGCAGCGCGGGCGGAGGGAGCCCTCGGCAGCGCCCCTGGGTGCGCATCGGCGGGCGCCTCGGCAACGCCGCTCGGTCAGGGCGCCCAGCCTTCGGGAGCCCCCGGAAAAACGACTGCTCAACTGCGATAGACAGTGTTCGCAGCGGGTCCGGGTGCCCTCACCCGAGTGCTGTCACGGCCGCGAAATTGGTGCGCTGACCGGGTCGAATGCGCTGGTAATCTCTGTTCCGGCGAAGGGGATACTGGGCATGGGGCTGTCGGGGGATATGGCCGATTTCGGCAAAGACTTCATCGAGAACAACCAGAACTGGACCGAGCGTGCCGCCAGGGTCGGAGAGTTCGGCAACCAGATGGTCGATCTCAGCCAGAAGGCCGCCGACTTCTTCGCGTCGGCGCCGGGCCCGCGTCCGGTTCGCACGGCGCACTCGCCGATCCTGGTCGCCGGGCAGCAGACCATCGAGTCGATGAGGCACAGCACCGGGGTGGGGGATCCGGACAACGGACAACGCTTCGGAGACGCCGCCGACCAGGTGGTTGCTGCCGGGCAGATGCTGGCATCGGCATTCCCCGACGACAGTTGGGACAGCAGTGGGGCCAGCGCCTACGCGGGCCGTAACAGTGAGCAGGTCGGCAGGGTCCAGACCATGCTCGGGCTGGACCACATGGTGGCCGGGGTGCTCGCCACCGAAGCAGGGCAGATCGCGGCCACGCGGGACAGCCTCGACGGGCATGCCGACTGGCTGGGCGCGATGAGCATGCTCACCACGGGAGCGGGGGCTGTTCCGGGCTTCGGGACGGCGGCCCGGCTGGCGACCGAGTTCGCGATGGTGGCCAAGGCCGTCGGCGACTCGAACGACGACGTCACCACCCTGAGCGCCCGCATCGATCAGAACGCGGCGGTCTTGCAGACTGCGGCAGCACAGTACGAAGCGTTGGCCGCCGACGTCACCCCGGCCGAGCCGCAGGCCGCAGAGCCGCAGGCGCCGGCCGACGCCGACTCCACCGCTGCGGGCTGTCCGACGGCCGGCGACGAGGTTGCGCCAGGCGGTGGTGGCGAGGTCCCGTCGGGCGGCGCCGGTTCCGCACCGGCAGGTTGGTCGGCCGCTACCCCGATGTCTTCGGCGCCGGCGTCGCCGGCCGGCATGCCCGGTGCGGTGTCGCCCTCACCGGATGCGGCGACCGGCGCGGCGGGCGCCCTCGGCGGAATCCTTGGCTCACTGGTGAGCCCGCTCAGCGGACTACTCGCGGGGTTCGCCCAGGCCGCCGGGCAGGCAGCGCAGATTGTCACCCAGGCCGCGACTCAGGCTGCTCAGCTGGCCGGTCAGGCGGGCGCCCCCGTCGCGGACACCGCCGAGCTCGACTCTGATCGGGACCGTGACGACGAGGGCGATGCGGACGAGGACGAGGACGAGAGAGACTCACACGACGAGGACCGGAAGAAGGACGGCGAAGGCGAGCCCGAAGAGGGCCGGGCCGATGGTGTACCGGGCACGGATTCTGCGGGTGCACCGGCCGATCCGCAGGCCCCGGACGCGCGGAACGAGCCCGCCAAGACACTGCCTCCCGACCTGGAGGCCGTGGCCAGCGGCGGGGCCGCGGCGGGCTCGGCTCCGGTGCATGTCGGGGCGGATTTCGAGCAGGGCCAGCTGCATGTGGCAGCGGCGGCTACATTAGATCGCGGTGTACCCGGATCTGCGGCCGTGATCGACAGGTAAGAATTCGGGGACAGGGATCGAGGGGAAATTCATGGCGGGTGATTTGCGGGTTGCCACCGCTCATTTGCAGGAGCTGTCGGCCAGACAGGACGCGGCGGCGACCAGTCTGACCGCGGCTACCGGTGTGGTCGAAGGTGTCGACACCGCGGTGCGTCTGACACACGGACCGATTTCGTCGGCGTCGTCGGCAGCTGTCTCGGCTGCGGTCAGCGCTCGTCGAGCTGCGGGCACGTGCATTGCAGGGGTGTCGCGAGACCTCGGGGCCAAGCTGTCCCACGCGGCGGGTGGGTACGACCGGACGGACTCGACGATGTCCGGCGCCCTCCATGGAACCGTGCGGTAGAGGCGGAGCGACTGATGACAAATCCCTTCAGCGCTGACGCGAACACCGCGGCCATCGACGACGTCGTCGGGGTCGAGCTGACCATCGACGGCATCCTGGTGGTCGCCGACAAGCTGGGCCTGACCGACTTCCCGCCTTCGATGGGGATCCGGTTGAACATTCCCCAGCCCGATCTGCGCAACATCGTGTGGGAACAGGTGGCCCGAGATCTCACCGCGCAGGGCGTGCTGGATGTCTTCGGCAATCCCCATCCCGAGGTCGCGGCGATGCTCGACACGCTCAGCCGTCCCGAACGCACGCTGGAGGGCCGCTGGTGGCGGCGCGACGTGGGCGGCAAGATGATCCGGTTCGTGGTGTGCCGTAAGGGCGGCAGGCATGTGGTTGCCGCTCGCGACAACGACATGCTGGTGCTGCAGCGGGTGGCCGCACAGGTTGGTCTGGCCGGGATGGTGACGACCGTGCTCGGCGAGGGACAACCCGCCAGCGTCGAGCCGTTGACCGGTGTCGCGGCGACCCTGGCGAGCTGCCGGACCGCCGACGAGCTGACCGGTTACGGGATCCCGCCGACCTCGGCCCGTATCTACGCGAACATCATCTCCGAGCCCGAGAGCTGGGTGGAACTGGTGGTGTCCGAGCGCAATCCGGGTGGCACCATCGCCCAGGTGGATGTCGCCGCGGGCGTGCTCGACTCGAAGCAGGGACGCATCGTGTCCATCCCACGCCGGGTGAACGGGGAGCTCTACGGCAGCTTCCTGACCGGAACCAAGGACAACCTGCAGCGGGCCCTCGACGGTTTGATCGAATTCCTGCCGTCGGGTTCGTGGTTCGACAAGTCTGATCCGGACAGCTCCTACCCGTACTGAAAGAGGCCGCCACGGTGGGTGACTTTCCGCCACATTCTCCGGACGACGATGACGACTACGACGACCTCTCGGCGCTGGATTTCTCGTACTCGGACGACGATTCGAACGCTGCTGCCCTCGATGCGCTCGGGACCTACGACGACTTCGCACCGTCGGCCGAGGTGGAGTCCGACGACGGGTACTCCGATGGATCGGAAACCGAAGACGAGAAACTCTCGGTGCCGCTGTTCACCGTCACCAATCCGCCCGAAACCGTCACAGTGACGGCGTTCATGGATGGCCGGGTGCACCAGATCGAGCTGGCGCCGAAAGTCACCAATCTGACCGAACGGGACCTCGCCGAGGAGATCCTGGTGATCGCGGGTCTGGCTGCCCAGCAGGCCAAGTCCGCCCAGTACTCGTTCATGCTCGCGGGAATGCGGGAGCATGGGCACGACGACGCGGCGACCCGCGACTTTCTGACCCGTGACCTGGATCTACCCACCCCCGAGCAAGCAGAAGATGCGCGGGCCCAGGTCTTTTCGACCCGCTATGGAGGCGATAATGGCTGACCACCTTGCTGGAATGTTCGGTAGCGCGGTCGGCATGCTGGCCGGCTCGCCTGCCCGCTCGCTCGAAATATTCACCGAGATAACCAATTACGACGAATCCGCCTGCGATGCGTGGGTGGGGCGGATCCGCTGCGGTGACACCGACCGGGTCACGTTGTTCCGGGCCTGGTACTCACGCTCGAACTTCGGGCAGTTGGCCGGCTCGGCCGAGATCTCGATGAACGGCGTCGGCGCCAGGATCCCCATCGGCGGTATCTACGGCAAGGACATCTCCTACCCGATCAACTCGCCCCTGGCGATCACTCTGGGTTTTGCCGTGCAGGAGGCGTCCGAGGGCAACTTCGCCGACGCCATGGAGGCATTGGAAGAGGCGCCGGCCGGCGGGTCCGAACATCTGGTGGCCTGGGTCAAGGCGGTGATCTACGGTGCGGCGCAACGCTGGACCGATGTGATCGACCAGGTGCGCGGCGCCGATCAATGGCCCGACAAGTTCCTGGCCGCCGCGGCGGGTGTGGCCCATGGTGTGGCGGCGGCAAACCTCGGGTTGTTCACCGAGGCAGACCGGCGCCTCACCGCCGCGGACGGCACGCCGGCAGCGGCCGCCTGCTCACGCGCCATCGCCTGGTTCCTCGCGATGGCCCGGCGCGCCCAGGGCAACGAAGAGTCGGCACAGGTGCTGCTGGAATGGCTGCAGGCCAACTTCCCCGAGCCCAAAGTCACTGCGGCACTGCGGGATCCGGCTTACCGGCTGGAAACCACCACCGCTGAGAAGATCGCGGCCCGCACCGATCCGTGGGATCCGTCCAGCGTGGTGGCCGATACCTCGGGGCGCGACAAGCTGCTCGCCGAGGCGCAGGCGGAACTGGACAAGCAGATCGGTCTGAGCCGGGTCAAGGAGCAGATCGAGGCCTACCGGGCGGCGACCCAGATGGCCCGGATCCGTGCCGCCCGCGGCATGAAGGTGGCCCAGACCTCCAAGCACATGATCTTCGCGGGTCCGCCCGGTACGGGTAAGACGACGATCGCCCGTGTGGTGGCCAACATCCTGGCCGGTCTCGGGGTCATCGCCGAGCCGAAGCTGATCGAAACGTCGCGTAAAGATTTCGTCGCCGAATACGAAGGCCAGTCCGCGGTCAAGACGGCCAAGACCATCGACCGTGCCCTCGGTGGCGTGTTGTTCATCGACGAGGCCTACACCCTGGTGCAGGAGCGCGACGGCCGTGCCGATCCGTTCGGTACCGAGGCGCTCGACACCCTGCTGGCCCGGATGGAAAACGACCGCGACCGCCTGGTCGTCATCATCGCCGGCTACAGCAACGACATCGACCGTCTCCTGGAGGCCAACGACGGTCTGCGGTCCCGCTTCGCCACCCGCATCGAGTTCGATTCGTACTCACCCGACGACATCGTCGAGATCGCCAAAGTCATTGCCAAGGCCAATGATTCCTGGCTCGACGATGACGCCTGCAAGCGCGTCAACGAGGCGGCGTCGTTGTTGAGCCAGCGCACCCTCAACAACAAGCCCGCCCTCGACATCGCCGGTAACGGTCGTTACGCACGGCAGTTGGTGGAAGCCGGTGAGCAGAACCGCGACATGCGGCTGTCCCGCTCGCTGGACTTCGAGAGCCTGGGTGTCGAGCAGCTCAGCGAGGTCAACGGAGAAGACATGTCGGCGGCGATCGCGGCGGTGCACAGCCGCCTGAATATCGGCGAATAAGCGATGGCAGGTTTCCGGCTCACCACCAAGGTTCAGGTCAGCGGCTGGCGTTTTCTGCTGCGCCGCGTCGAGCATGCGATCGTGCGCCGGGACACCCGGATGTTCGACGATCCGCTGCAGTTCTACAGCCGCGCGGTGTTCGCCGGTGTTGTCGTCTCGGTGCTGATCTGCCTCGGTGCGGCCTTGATGGCGTATTTCAAGCCGCTGGGCAAGCAGGGTAGCGACCAGTTGTTGGTGGACCGCACCACCAACCAGCTGTACGTGATGCTTCCGGGCAGCAACCTGCTGCGGCCGGTGTACAACCTGACCTCGGCGCGGCTTGCCCTCGGTAACTCGGGTACCCCGTCCGCGGTGAAATCCGAAGAGCTCAACCGCTTGCCGAAGGGGCAGCCGATCGGTATCCCCGGTGCGCCGTACGCCACGCCCACCGGTGTGCCGGCTTCGCGGTGGACCCTGTGCGACACGGTGGCCAAGCCGGACAGCTCGGCGCCCAAGGTGGAGTCGTCGGTACTGATCCGCTCGCTGACCACCGACAGCGCGGTCGGCCCGATGCGCCCGAACCAGGGCATGCTGGTGTCCTTCGAGGGTGGCAACTGGCTGGTCACCGCCGATGGCCGGCACAGCATCGATCTGTCGGATCGCGCGGTGAGTTCGGCCGTGGGTATCCCGGTCACCGCCAAGGCCACCCCGGTGTCCGAAGGGTTGTTCAACGCGCTGGCGAACATGGGGCCGTGGCAGCTGCCGGCGATCCCGGCCGCGGGTGCGCCGAATACCGTTGGGCTGCCGGAGAATCTGGTGATCGGATCGGTCTTCCAGACCGCCACCGAATCTGATCCGCAGCACTACGTGGTGCTGCCCGACGGGGTGGCCCGCGTCAACGCCACCACCGCGGCGGCCCTGCGCGCCACCAACTCCTACGGTCTGTTGAAGCCGCCGTCGGTGGAGGCCAGCGTGGTCGCCAAAATCGCCGAGCAGGTGTACGTCTCGCCGTTGCCGGACAAGCCGCTCGAGGTGCTGCTGCGTCAGGACACGCCGGTGCTGTGCTGGGCCTGGCAGCGGGAACCGGGTGATCAGGCACCGAAGACCAGCGTGATCGCCGGCCGCCGGCTGCCACTCCCGTCGTCGGCGGTCGGCACCGGGATCGACCAGATCGGCGGCGACGCAACGGTGTACATCGAAGGCGGCCAGTTCGTCCGGCTGCAGTCACCCGATCCCCGGGTGGGCGAGAGCCTCTATTACATCGACCCGCAGGGAGTGCGGTACGGCATCGCCAACGACGACGCCGCGAAGAATCTGGGCTTGGCCGGTGCGGTGAACGCACCGTGGCAAGTCGTCGGGCTGCTGGTGGAGGGCCCGGTGTTGTCGAAGGATGCAGCGCTGCTCGAGCACGACACGCTGCCGGCCGACCCCCATCCGCGCAAAGTGGAAAGCAAGCAAGGCTCATGACGACGAAGAAGTTCACCCCGACCATCAAGCGGGGGCCGCGCCTGACACCGGGCGAGATCAACGTCGCCCCGCCGGATGACCTCGGTATCGAGATCCCGCCGTCGGGCATGCAGAAGGCCATGCCGTGGGTGATGGGCGGCTGCATGCTCGGCATGATCGCGATCATGATCTTCACCGGGGTGCGCCAGTTGTCCCCGTACATGCTGATGATGCCGCTGATGATGATCATGGGCACGGTCGGTTTCATGTCCGGTGGCGGCCAGGGCGGCAAGCGTGTTCCCGAGATCAACGCCGACCGCAAGGAATACCTGCGTTATCTGGCCGGCCTGCGTACCCGTGTGACGTCGTCGGCGTCGGCGCAGGTGGCGTTCTTCGGTTACCACGCACCGCATCCCGACGATCTGCTGTCGATCATCGGCACCCACCGGCAGTGGTCTCGTCAGGCCAACTCCGACTTCTACGCCGCGACCCGCATCGGCATCGGCGCCGAGATCGCGGTGGACCGGCTGCTCAAACCGAACACCAGCGGCGAGCTGGCCGGACCGCAGGGCGCGCCGCAGCCGCACCTGGAGCCGGTCAGTCACATGTGGGTGACCAAGTTCCTGCGCACCCACGGTCTAATTCACGACTGCCCGAAACTTGTTCAGCTGCGGACGTTTCCGACGATCGCCATCGGTGGCGACATTGACGGCGCCTCGGGGCTGCTGACCGCGATGATCTGTCATCTGGCGGTGTTCCATCCGCCGGACCTGTTGCAGATCCGGGTGCTCACCGACAATCCCGAAGACCCGAAGTGGTCGTGGCTCAAGTGGTTGCCGCACGTGCAGCACCAGACCGACACCGATGCGGCCGGGCCGACCCGGCTGGTCTACACCCGCCCCGACGGTCTGAGCGACCTGACTGCGCGCGGCCCGCACAGCGCCGACGCCGCGCCCGGCGGCCCGTACGTGATCGTGGTGGACCTGACCGGCGGCAAGGCCGGCTTCCCGGTCGACGGCCGGGCCGGTGTCACCGTGCTGACCCTGGGCAACCACCGGGGCTCGGCGTACCGCTTGCGTGTCGACGCCGACGGTACGGCCGACGACAAGTTGCCGAACCAGAACTATCGCGAGGTGACGCGGGTCGTCGACCGGATGACTCCGGCGCAGGCCACGAGGGTTGCCCGCAAGCTGGCCGGTTGGTCGATCACCGGAACGATCATCGACAAGAACGTCCGGGTCCAGAAGAAGGTCTCCAAGGAATGGCATCACCTGGTGGGTGCCAAGTCGGTCGAGGAGGTGACCCCGGCCCGCTGGCGGATGTTCACCGACACCGACCGGGACCGGCTCAAGATTCCGTTCGGCCACGAGCTCAAGTCCGGCGAGGTGATGAAGCTGGACATCAAGGAGGGCGCGGAGTTCGGCGCCGGTCCGCACGGCATGCTCATCGGAACCACGGGTTCGGGTAAGTCGGAGTTCCTGCGCACGCTGATCCTGTCGCTGGTGGCCACCCACCATCCCGACCAGATCAACCTGCTGCTGACCGACTTCAAGGGTGGTTCGACCTTCCTCGGCATGGAGAAGCTGCCGCACACCGCGGCCGTCGTCACCAACATGGAAGAGGAAGCCGAGCTGGTCGGCCGCATGGGTGAGGTGCTCACCGGTGAACTCGACCGGCGCCAGCAGATCCTGCGTCAGGCCGGTATGCAGGTAGGCGCCGCGGGTGCGCTGTCCGGTGTGGCCGAGTACGAGAAGCATCGCGAGCGCGGTGCGGACCTTCCGCCGTTGCCGACGTTGTTCGTGGTGGTCGACGAGTTCGCCGAGTTGCTGCAGAACCACCCCGACTTCATCCAGCTGTTCGACCGCATCTGCCGCGTCGGCCGGTCGCTGCGTGTGCACCTGCTGCTGGCCACCCAGTCGCTGAACACCGGCGGCGTCCGGATCGACAAGCTGGAGCCGAACCTCACCTACCGAATCGCATTGC
Organism: Mycolicibacterium fortuitum subsp. fortuitum; assembly: GCF_022179545.1. Next base: position 51,246 of record NZ_AP025518.1, read on the forward strand.
GTACCACCAGTTCTGCCGAGTCCAAGGCGGTGATCGGCACGCCGGAGGCGCAGTACATCACCAACAAGGAGAGCGGCGTGGGCTTCCTTCGGGTGGGTATGGAGGACCCGGTGAAGTTCAGCACTCTCTACACCGGCGCCAACTATGTGCCCGAGGTGGAGGAGTCCGTGGACGGCGAGGCCAGGCCGCGTTCGCAGCGTCAGGCCCGGGTACGGATTCACCAGTTCACGACGACCCCGATTTTCGACACGGCGGTGAGTTAGCGATGAGTACAGACGCCGAACCCAGGGTCCTGCGCGAGGTCGTCCTCGAGCAGTTGGGCACCGGTGAGAGCCGCGCCTACAAGATGTGGCTGCCGCCGCTGACCGATCCAACTCCGGTCAACGAGCTGATCGAGCGCGACTACCAGCGTCAGCCGCTGCGTTTCCCGTTGGGGATCATGGACGAGCCGCGTCGGCACCGTCAGGACATCTGGGGCGTCGACGTCTCGGCGGCCGGCGGCAACATCGCGATCGGCGGCGCGCCGCAGACGGGCAAGTCGAATTTCCTGCAGACGCTGATCCTGTCGGCCGCGGCGACCCACACGCCGCGGCAGGTGCAGTTCTACTGCATCGACCTCGGCGGTGGTGGCCTGATGTACATGGAAGACCTGCCGCACGTCGGCGGTGTGGCCACCCGTGCCGAACCGGACCGGGTCAACCGGGTGGTGGCCGAGGTCAAGGCGGTGCTGAGGGCCCGCGAGCAGGTGTTCAAGCAATATCGCGTGGGCTCCATCGCGTCGTACCGCGAGATGCGTGAGGATCCGAACAACCCCGCCGCCCAGGACCCGTTCGGTGACGTCTTCCTCGTGATCGACGGCTGGCCGGCGTTCGTGGCCGAGTTCCCCGATCTGGAACCGGCCGTGCAGGACCTCGCCGGTCAGGGCCTGGCGTACGGCGTGCACGTCATCATCTCGACGCCGCGCTGGACCGAGCTCAAATCCCGTGTGCGCGACTACCTGGGCACCAAGGTGGAGTTCCGTCTCGGTGACGTCAACGAAACCCAGATCGACCGGATCACCCGCGACATCCCCGCCAATCGGCCGGGCCGGGCCGTCTCCCTGGAGAAGCATCACCTGATGATCGGGGTGCCCAGGCTCGACGGTGTCCACAGCGCCGCCAACATCGTGGAGGCGATCTCGGCGGGCGTGCAGCAAGTGGCGGCGCGCCACACCGACCAGGCTCCGCAGGTGCGCGTCCTGCCGGACCGGATCTACCTGCATCAGCTCGATCCGAACCCGCCGGGACCCGATTCCGACTACCGCACGCGTTGGCAGGTTCCGCTGGGGCTGCGCGAGTCGGATCTCACGGTGGCCTACAACCAGATGAACCTGACGCCGCATCTGCTGATCTTCGGCGCCCCGAAGTCGGGCAAGACGACCATCGCGCACGCGGTGGCTAAGGCGATCTGCAGTCGCAACAGTCCCGACCAGGTGCGATTCATGCTGGCCGACTACCGGTCCGGCCTGCTCGACGCGGTTCCAGAGACTCATCTGCTGGCCGCCGGCGCGATCAACCGCAACAGCGCCTCGCTGGAGGAATCCATCAAGGCGCTGGCAGTGAACCTGAAGAAGCGGTTGCCGCCGCCGGACCTGACCACCGCACAGCTGCGTGCGAGGTCGTGGTGGAGTGGGCCGGACATCGTGCTGCTGGTCGACGACTGGCACATGGTCACCGCGGCGGCCGGCATGATGTCGCCGATGGCGCCGTTGGGCCCACTGCTGCCGGCTGCGGCCGATATCGGTTTACACGTGATCGTGACGTGCCAGATGAGCCTTGCGCACCGCGCGACGATGGACAAGTTCGTGGGTGCGGCCTACGGGGCCGGTTCGCCGACGCTGTTCCTGTCCGGCGAGAAGAACGACTTCCCGTCGCGGGAGATCATCGTCAAGAAAAGGCCCCCTGGCCAGGCATTTATGGTCGGGCCGGACGGTAAGGAAGTCATCCAGGCCTCCTACGTGGACCCGCCCGCAGAATAAGTGTTCTCAGCACCCCGAAAGGCCAGTTAGTATTTATCCAACGCACTCAGCAACGCTGGCGGCGGCCCGCCAGCAAAGGGATCGGGGGACAGGTTCCTTGGCGGCTTGGCAAACTTCATGCCAGGCCGGTCTTGAGTGCTTGTCCCTGGTTATTTGCAATCGAAACAGGGGAGCAAGCAAATGCAACCGATGATGCACAACCCGGGCGCCGAAGGTGTTGCGGCACAGGTGATCGCAAACGCAGCCCGTGGTCTGGCCGGTGGTACCACCGCCGCTGCAGCAGTCACGGCGCTGGTTCCGGCCGGTGCTGACGAGGTCTCGGCACTGGCTGCCATGGCCTTCGCCAGCGAGGGCGTCGAGGCTCTGGCGGCGAACTCTTTCGCCCAGGAGGAACTCACCCGCGCGGGTGCTGCCTTCCAGGAGATCGCCGGCATCTACAACGCGGTCGACGCCGCCCAGGCCACCACGCTCTAGCAGCTCTCCGGCAATTCGTCACAGATAGGGTCATCTGGCAATGGTCGCGGTTCCGCCCGTCCCACCGACCTGGTTCGCGCTGCCCCCAGAGGTCAACACAGCGCGGCTGATGGTCGGTGCCGGCCCGGCGCCGATGCTCCAGGCGGCATCGGGATGGGAAGGGTTGGCCATCCTGCTGGAGACCCAGGCTGACGAACTCGCCGGCGCGTTGAGCCAACTGACCTCGGTGTGGAGCGGCACGGCAAGTGAGCGCGCTGTCGCCGCGACGATGCCGATGATCATGTGGCTACGGACCATGGTCCTGCAGGCGCAGAAGCGGGCCCTGCAGGCCAGCGCCCAGGCCAGCTCGTACACCCTGGCTCTGACGACCACTCCGCCTATTCCGGAGATCGAGCAGAACCACGTCACTCACGCGGTCCTGGAAGCCACCAACTTCCTCGGTATCAACACGATGCCGATCGGCCTCAACGAGATGGACTACTTCGTCCGGATGTGGAACCAGGCGGCCGGTGCGATGGAGGCCTACCACGCCGAGACCACGGTCAACCTGCTGTTCGAGCCCATCGTTCCGATGATGCCGATCGTGTTGCCCGGCGTCGGAGAGACGACGGCAGCAGCGGCGCTCGCGTCGACGGCACCGCGGACGGCCCAGGGTCTGGCGCGCAACGCGACGGTCGAGGCGATCAGCGCGATATCCACCATGTCATCGGTCAAGTTGGCCGCGGGCAATGCGGCCGCCCAGGCCAACCATGCCGAGCAGCGAGCGGTCGGAGCGGCCAACCAGGGTGAGAACGCGGGCAAGCAGGAGCAGGACCCGTCCGAGAAGAACCCGATGCAGCAGGGCATGCAGATGGTGATGCAGATGGCGCAGCAGGGTGGGCAGATGGCGGGGCAGATTCCGTCGATGCTCCAGAGCCAGATGCAGACGTTCACCCAGCCGCTGCAGCAGGTGACCCAGATGGTCAGCCAGTTCTCCAGCATGGGGGGCAGCGACCGGGGCATGCAGGTCGGGCTGATGGGGGCAACGCCGTTCTCGAACCATCCGCTGGCCGGCGGCACGGGCCCGAGTTCGGGGTCGGGCCTGGTGCGCGCGGCCTCGTTGCCGGGTGCGCTTGGATCGCCGCCGCGGACGGCGCTGCTGTCCAGCATGCTGGGGATCAGCGGCGAGGCCAAGCCGGGTGCATTCGCTTCCGCGGCCGGGGCCGGTGGACCGGTGGCGCCGGTGGGTAGCGGCGCAGGTGGAGGCGGCGGGGCACCGGTGCACGCCGCCAAGAACAACGAAGAGAAGAGCGGTGGCACCAAGGACGGACTCGTGGCACCGACCGCACTCACATATGACCAAACTGACGACGGAGACGACGACTGGTAAGTCGTCCACAACACAAACTTTCCGGCCGCCCGGCCGGAGGACTCGCCAAACATTTCTCTGGTGAGGACAAAGGAAAAATAAGGGGAATCCAACATGGCACAGATGAATACAGATGCCGCCGTCCTCGCCAAGGAGGCTGCCAACTTCGAGCGCATCTCCGGTGAGCTCAAGAGCGTCATCGCGCAGGTCGAGTCGACCGGCGGCACCTTGGCGGCCCAGATGCAGGGCCAGGCCGGTACCGCCGCCCAGGCGGCGCTGGCACGGTTCCACGAGGCTGCTGACAAGCAGATCCAGGAGCTGAACGAGATCTCGACGAACATCCACACCTCGGGTACCCAGTACTCCAGCACCGACGAAGATCAGGCGGGCAACCTCGCCTCGTCGATGAACATCTGACCTAACTGACCTCAAGAACGGAGACAAGACATGACAGAACAGGTTTGGAATTTCGCCGGCATCGAGGGCGGCGCCAGTGAGATCCAGGGCGCCGTCGGCACCACCGCCGGCCTGCTGGACGAGGGCAAGGGCTCGCTCGCTTCGCTCGCCTCGGCGTGGGGCGGCTCGGGTTCGGAGGCCTACCAGGCCGTTCAGACCCGTTGGGACAACACCTCCAACGAGCTGAACCAGGCGCTGCAGAACCTCGCCCAGACCATCAGCGAGGCCGGACAGACCATGTCTCAGACCGAGGCTGGCGTCACGGGAATGTTTGCCTAGTCATTTCGGGGCAAACCAGCATGCTTTTGGTGGGCGGGTGCTCGGTCTATCTTCTGATGGCCGAACCCGCCCACCGCTTGTGCTTGGGTGTAAAGATCTAACCATCTGTTTTTGACTATCTGAGGGGTCCCCATGTCGGCCGACTATGACCGGCTCTTTCACTCGTCGGAACCGGGTAAACCGGTCGACGACGCCACGGCCATCGTGGACAGAGATGCCATCCTGAAGGCCGCCGCTACAGCGGCGCCACCGCCGGTCCCGGTCGGGGAAACCAGTACCACGGATGTGCCCGTGGCTCCCACGGCCGCCACCCAGACTCAGGCCGCAGCGCAGCCGCGGCACGCGGAGACCGGGCAGCAGATGCCTGCGCCGATGCCGCAGCCGCCGGCAACTGCGCCGCAGTGGCCACAGAACTCCATGCTGCGGGCCCCGCAGCAACAGCAGCAGTTCGGCCAGGGCGCGCGCCACGAGCAGGCCCGTCCCATGCCCGGCCCGGCCCCGCGGGTGGCACCCGGTCCGGCGCCGTCGCAGTTCGCCGATATCGATCCCGAGGTCAGTGGCCAGTGGCGGGCAGGGCAGGCCATCCCGACTCCGGCCGCTCCTGGCCCCACCTCGGCCGCCACGATGGGCAACCACCGCGCGATCGACGCGTTGTCACACGTCGGGGTGAAGACCGGTGTGAAGATGCCGTCGCAGCGTGGATGGCGGCACTGGCTCTACCTCACGACTCGGATCAACCTCGGCCTGTCGCCCGATGAGATCTACGAACTCGAACTGCACGCTCGGATCCGGCGTAACGCCCGCGACTCGTACCAGATCGGCGTGTTCGGTCTGAAGGGCGGCGTCGGCAAGACCGCCGTCACCGTCGCCCTGGGATCCGCGATGGCCAAGGTCCGCGGGGACCGCATCCTGGCCATCGACGCCGATCCCGACGGCGGCAACCTGGCCGACCGGGCCGGGCGCCAGTCCGCCGCGACGATCTCCGATCTGCTCGCCGATCAGGAACTGTCGCGCTACAACGACATTCGTGCCTACACGAGCATGAACGGGTCGAATCTCGAGGTGCTGTCGTCCGAGGACTACAGCGGTGCCCAGCGCGAGTTCAACGACGAGGACTGGAAGGGCGCCACCGCGGTGGTGTCGCGCTACTACAACCTCGTCCTCGCAGACTGTGGAGCCGGCCTGTTCCAGAAGGCTTCCCGCGGTGTGCTGTCCACGGTGTCCGGCATGGTCATCGTGGCCAGTGCCTCCATCGATGGAGCCCGCCAGGCTGCCATCACCATGGACTGGCTGCGCCAGAACGGCTACCAGGATCTGCTCGGCCGGTCCTGTGTCGTCATCAACCACGTCACGCCGGGTAAGCCCAATGTCGACGTCGAAGACCTGGTGCAGCAGTTCGAGCGCCACGTGCCGCCGGGCCGTGTCGTCGTGCTGCCGTGGGACAAGCACATCGCTGCGGGCACTGAAATTCAGCTCGAGCTGCTCAGCGACACTTTCCAGCGCCGCATCACCGAGCTCGCCGCTGCGCTTTCCGACGATTTCGACAGGCTTGAACGGCGTTGACCGCGACCGCAGCTGCCGCCGACACCTCGAGCGCGACGCCCAGCAGGCCATCCACCACCAGGGTCACGATCCTCACCGGTAAGCGGATGACGGACCTGGTGCTGCCGGCCGCGGCGCCGATCGAGACCTACATCGACGAAACCGTCAGTGTGCTGGGCGAATTGCTCGAGGACACGCCGAAGGACACCCTCGCCGGGTTCGACTTCTCCGAGCAGGGCATGTGGGCTTTCGCCCGCCCGGGTGCACCGCCGCTGAAGGCCGACGAGTCCCTGGACGATGCCGGCGTGGTCGACGGTTCGTTGCTGACCTTGGTTTCGGTCAGCCGTACCGAGCGATACCGACCGCTGGTCGAGGACGTGATCGACGCGATCGCGGTGCTCGACGAATCACCGATATTTGACCGCACTGCGCTGAATCGCTTTGTCGGCCTGGCCATTCCGGCCGTAGCCACTGCCATCACCGTCATGTCACTGGTGTCATCGAGCGGGGCAGGTCAGGGCTGGTGGTGGGCGTTGGCGCTGGGCTTGTTCGGCCTGGGCCTGCTCGGCGGCAGCTTCGCCGCACAGAGCCGGTACGAGAACCTGGATCTGGCCGAGAGCCTGCTGTTGGCCTCGACGATCGTGCTGGGCGGTGCTGCGGCGTTGGCGGTGCCGCTGCCCTATGACGCCGATTCCCTCGGCGCACCACAACTCGCCGGTGCGGGTGCGGTGGTGCTGCTGCTGACGTTGGCGACTCGTGGTGGGCCACGCCGTCGGGCAGATTTGGCCTCCTTCATCGCTGTCCTGTCCGTCGCAGTCACCGGTGCGGCAATCGCTGTCGGATACGGCGGAGGTACCTGGGTGCCTGCCGGAGCGATCGCGTTCGGCTTGATCGTGGTGACCAACGCCGCCAAACTGACTGTGGCCGTTGCCCGCATCGCTCTGCCGCCGATCCCGGCGCCCGGTGAGTCGGTGTCCAACGACGAGCTGCTGGACCCTGTCGTCACCCCCGACGAGGTGGACGAGGCTTCGCCGACATGGAAGGCGATCATCGCCTCGGTGCCGGAATCGGCTGCGCGGCTGCAGGAACGCAGCGTGCTCACCCGCCAGCTGTTGATCGGTTTCCTGTCGGCTGGTGCGTTGGTGCTGTCGATCGGTGCGATCGCCGTTGTGGTACAAGGACATTTCTTCGTGCACAGCATGATCGTGGCCGCACTGGTGGCCGTGATCTGTGGCTTCCGCTCGCGGCTGTACGCCGAGCGGTGGTGCTCTTGGTCGCTGCTCGCTGCTCGCGGCCGCGGTCGCGGTGCCGACGGGTGTCATGGTGCGCTTGTGCCTGTGGAATCCGGGCAGTGCGTGGCTGGTCCTGGCGATCTACACCGCCATCGGATTGGTCGCGGTGATCGCGGTCGGCGCGACCGACGGTGTGCGCCGGGTTTCACCGGTGACCAAGCGGATCCTGGAACTGGCCGACGGTGCTGCCATCGCCGCGGTGATTCCGTTGCTGCTGTGGATCGCCGGCGTGTACGACCTGTTGCGCAACCTGCGGCTGCACTAGCGGACCTTCGGTGGTCTGCGCCATACCCTGTTTCGCAAGGTGCGGGGCGACAGTTCCGTTGTGTGCGTGGTCAAGTCGATCGCAAGCCGGTTTGCGCTGCGGTACCGTCGGATCATGACAACTCGACGCTGGCGAGTGCTGCTCGCTGTGCAAATGAGCCTGCTGGCTGTGTGTGTGGCAATGGTAGGGGCCGGTTGTGCCTCTGCAGACCCGTCGACGACTGGAGCCCAGCAATTGCATGACGTGAACCAGGATTCGGCTGAAGGACAAGCCATCCTGAAGGCCGCCGCTGCCGATGTCGACGGTCAGATGGGTAAGAGCGCGAAGTTCGCGGTGAAGTCTTTCAAGGCGTCAGACGGGTGGGCGTTCCTGTCCGCGCAGCTGCAGAACCCAGACGGCAGCCCGTTCGACTACGCCGGCACGCCGCTGGCGGAGGCCGCGGCCAACGGCGGCGCCTCGAAACGCTATGTCGGATTGTTCCGGTCGAACCAGAACAACGGGTGGGATGTGGTGACCAGTGCGGTGGGGGCTACTGCGCCGGTGTGGAGCGAGTGGGCGCAGAAGTACTCAGCTCCGGCGGAGTTGTTCGGCAGCTGACCCTCAGCCCGGCGGGTTGAGGTACACCACGTCACCGTAGGGGTTCCCGATGGTGACCTTCTGGGTGCCGTCAGGGTTGACGTTGTTGGAGCCGATCAGCTTGATCGTGCCGTTGTCGTTGCTGTGTACGAATTCGATGTGGTCGTTGTTGCCGGTCCCGTCGCGACCGTTGATGACGGCCACAGCGCCCGGTTTCGCATGGGCTGCATCGACCGGAGTCCAACCTTCGTCCTGCAACTTGGTGTAGGCGGTGGCCACCAGGTCTGTGTGCCAGTCGATGTAACCCTCCTTCTGTAGAACGGCCGTGACGAAGTTGGCGCAGCACACGTCGCTGTCCACATTGGGATTCATCGGAAGGTCGCCGCTGCTTTTGAGTTCTTCGGCGTCCCGGCCTTCGTACTCGGCGGCCGCCTCGGCCGGGTTCTTCCGCTCGGTCGGCTCTTCGGGCTTCGGTTCCTCTGGTTTGGGCTCTTCCGGTTTGGGCTCGGTCGGCTTCGGCTGCTCCGGACCGGCAGGTTCTTGCGGTAGCGGTGCGATCTCTTTGAGCTTCTTGGCGAGATCCTCATCCAGAGCGCTGAACTGGGCCAGTTTGACCTTGAGCTCAGCCGAGGCCTTGGTGGCCAGCATCAGCAGTTGCATGCGACCGAATGGGCTCGTCTTCGCATACTGAGCGAGCGGTCCGTCAGACCGGACCGACACCGTGCCGTCGTCGGCTACCTGCCAGCCCTGCGATTTCAGTTGACCGACATACGTCAGGATGGCGGTCCGAGACTCGGTGAGTTGGCCGGCGCCGCTCTGCAGTGTCGACCCGATGCGCTGTAGGGAGTTCTGCAGATCCTCGTGCTGCTTGAGGTTTTTGGTGGCCTCGCCGGCGGCCGCGTCGGAGGCAGTGCCCCGCCAGCCGGCACTCATGCTGGTGAGCATCTGTTGGCCGGCCACTACCTGTCCGTGGGCCGCAGCCGCCGCTGCGGTGCTGCGCTCGCCCGCCTGCGACAGCGCGGCCGGGTTCGCTGCTTCAAGCTCGGGAATGGTGATAGACAACGCAATTCACCTCTTGCCGCCGTTGTTCGGAGCGGTCGGAGCGCAGGCCGCGGCCACAACTCGGCGTTGGCTCCGTTGGGTTCCCATGTCAGCTGACTCCCAGCGCGGCTTTGGCCGCCTCCCAGTACTTGACCCGCTCGGCTGCACCGTAGGGGACGTTTCCGGGTTGGCCCGTGTTGATCGTCGAGCCCAGATCCTGGAACTGCCCGGCGGTCACCGGTGCGCCGGCCGGGATGAACCGGTTCAGGTTGTTCTCCTGCCAGTACGCTGCCGCTGCGGCAGATGCAGCGGCCGGTTCGGAGAGCAGATCGGGGTTCTGCACCAAACGATCGTCGCCGTAAAGCTTTTGGCTGATCATCGCGTAGTTGTCGCGCCCGGTGATCTGCAGTATGCCGCGGCCGCGATACTTGTAGCCGTCTCCGGATGCGGCATCGCCGTTGCCGATGATGTTGGCGTACTTGTTGTTGAAGTACTGCTGGACTGCCTGCGGGTTGTCCCACTCGGACTGATCCAGGCCCCAGGGCTTCTCTGTCATCATCGTCAGGCCGCCGCTCTCCTCGGCGATCTGTGCCAGGAAGGCGGCCTGCTGATCGGGTGTGGTGATCCCGGCGTCCTGCATCGCCTTGTTGATCGACGGCAGGAATGCCTCGGCGTCGGCCATGGTGAAGTTCGCGCCCTGTGAACTCATGATCTTCTGCAGTTGCTCAGCGGTCACCCCGGGCGTCGTCGGTGCGGGAGCCTCGGTTCCAGAACCCGATGACGGGTCGTCGGGATCGAACTGATCACCCGCCTGCTTCATCTTGCGGGCGATTTCCTGATCCGATTTCGTGTACAGCTCAGCGGCTTTCGACGTCTTCTCGGAGAACTTCGCCCAGCTTTCGCCCAGCTTCTTCGACGTCTGGTCGATGCTGGAACCGACGTCGCGCGTGGCGGCTCCGGACAGCAGCCCCGAGGCGGCGGACCCGGCGGCGGTCAGCGAGTCACCGACCCGCAGCCCGGCCACGTCGGTGCCCAGCTTGGCCGAGGTGGACGACGTCGCCGTCAATACCGCTGGATCCACGCGCAACTCGTTGTCTGCCATGTCCCCTGATCCCCGAGCGGTGACACCCGTAATGGTGTGCCGGCCAACGCTGTGCGCCTAGCCTAACCTGCCCTCGCAGGGGTCGGATACGGCATTTCGATGTGCTTGGGCTCCGGTGGCCGTTGCGGTGCTCGGTGCATCAATTCATCACCCGCTCCGGCGATCTCGGGACACCGTGCGCGCCGTGGATCGCAGAAGATCCGCGCAGACGGTGGCGGGTTGCGGGTTAGGCTGGCTCGCCGACGGTCCCGCGACAGTGCGGAATCGGCACATGACTTCGGGGAGAGAATCAGAATGACTTCAAAGGTGCAGATGAGTGTGGCTGCGACCGCGGTGATCGCAGCCGGTCTACTCGGGGCATGTTCGGCCCACTTCGAAGCAGGTACGACTGCGGGCGTCGGCAAGGAGCAGTTGGCCAAGATCGTCAAGGAGAAGCTGGAGGCGCAAGCGAAGGCGAAAGCGGACTCTGTGGTCTGCGATGACGCCCTGCGCGCCAAGGTGGGTGCCACGCAGCGGTGTGTGCTCACCGCTGGAACTAAAAAGTACGGGGTGACGGTCACCGCTACCTCGGTTGATGGCGACAACGTCAAGTTCGACGTCAAGGTCGATGACAAGGCGATGATCTGACACCGACTCTTGGCAACCCGGTGGTGGCGCAGGCGAATTTGGTGCGTTCGGGGTACTGAGTCCGCCGGTAGCATTTTGCTCGATTACTGGTGGAGGGGACGGGCGTCCGCTCACAGGGCGGGTCGGGGAGGACGGATTCCATGAGTGGGTCTGAGGTGCGCGTCGTAACCTCTGAACTGAGGAGCACCGCCCAAACGGTCGAGACTCCACTCGGTGAAGGGCCGGGCCCGGTGAACCCCCCGGACGGGCTTGCCATAACGGCCGCCGCCATCAAGCGACTGGAGGCGTCTGCAGCGAGAATGGGTCTGACCCTGCGAGCAGGGCAGGTCGAGGGAGAGATTCTGGCCTGGAGCCTGCGCGAGTCGGCTGCTGCCTACGACAAGGCGGACGAGGCCCAGAAGGCGACACTCGACACGCAGATGAATGGCGGCGCGGCACCGGCGAATGAGGGCGCCGCACCGGTGGCAAGTTCACAGAGACCCACACCATTCACCATTCCCCACACCGACTACCCGCTGGACTCGGCAACCGCCGCCTACCCGGAGGAAGCAGACGCCGATATCGGCAACGGCTGGATGGCGGCCGCCGCAACTATTCACGACGGAGACACCCAAGCGCTGTCGGTGAAGTACATGCGCGACCAGTGGAAAGCGCACAAGGGCACGGTCCAGGCGCACTCGGAGAAGTTCGCGACCCCTCCCGCCGGCTGGGAGGGCAGTGCCGCCGACGCGTGCACAGGTTCCATGACCAGCTTGCAACGCTGGTGGTTTTACATGGGCGATGAGTGTTTCCGGTTGGGCGAGCAAGTCGAAAAGTTGGCCGACGCCCACGACACACTGGTCGCGGCCCATCCCACCATGGAGGACGTCGAGTACTACAAGACGTTTCCTTGGAGCACGCTTCCCGCCCCGGCAAGGGCCCTGTGGTACTCCATAAAGCAACAGGACTCAGAAGCCGCATTGCTCGAGTACGCGAATGCCATAAAGCTTTTGGAGATACAGCCGAAGGGGCCGCCGGCAGTCGACCCCCAGCCGGTGGACAGGATCGAAATCGAAAAGATGGTCGGGAGCCCGTTGCAGGAAAAGCGCGGGCCCGGCGGCGCGAAGTCCGAGGACCAAGACGAACCAACGGCAGGTCCGCAGGTATCCCCGGTTTCGACCCAGTCGCCGAATTCCGGTGGCCAGGAGCAGGGTCCGGCGCAATCCGGCAGCGCCCCGTCCGGCGGGCAAGGCGGCAGCCAGGGTGGAGGTTCGCCCGGTGGTGGCAGTCCCACAGGAATGTCGGGTATGCCGATGAGCACTCCCGCAGGAGATCTGCCCGAGCTCGGGGAACCCAACCTCAAACCGGCCAGTGCCGGTGGCGCCGGTGGCGGCATGGGCGGCGGTGGCGGCGGGACGCCGTCGATGCCGCTGAGTCCTGCCGTCGGTGCAGATTCGGTGGCGGCGTCGCCGTCAGGTGCGCGCGGTGGTGCTCCGGCACCCGCTCCGGCAGCCGGCGGCGGTATGGGTGGTATGGGTGGCGGTATGGGTGGCATGGGCGGTGGTCACGGCCAGGGACAAGGCAAGGAGAAGCGCCGCGATCCCAAACTCGCCGAGGACGAGGATCTCTACATCGAAGACCGCGCCTACACCGAAGGCATCATCGGCCGTCGTGCGCGCAAGGATACGAAGGGGTAGCGACCGCGAGTGAGCTGGCCACGTCACATCCCCAAACACGCAACGGGCGCCAATGGACTCGGGCAGTTGCGGCGCGCCCTGTGGAACCGCCTGCCGAGCAGCTAGGCGCTCAAACGGTGGGCACACCAAGCCAGGGATATCCCCTCGGCCAACGCGTACTCCATGTGCGTTCCCTTCCGCAGCGCGCCGACCTTGATGTCGCGTGCCTGGTCGAAGACGATCAAGGTCAGCAGTTGGCTGCCATATGCCCCATATCCCAGGACCGCCACTTGGTAACTGGTGCAACACGATTTGGGCTACTGGACTCCCGCGGGATACCGATGGGCTTCTTCAGTGTCGTCGGTGTCGGGGCCAACAATGTCGTCGGTTTTGCCGATGTGTCCGGTCGCGCAGTCGGGCAGTTGCGCCGGACCAACAATTTCTGGCAGCGGCTCTGGTCATCCGCAATGGACATGACGTTGGAAAGCGGCGAGCGAACACTAGGTCACACGCGCGTTTCGGTCTCCCCGACCGCACGATTCAGCACCGTTGACGAACCCATCTACGACTCAGCGGGTGCGATCCTGGCTACCGTCAGTCGCAAGTGGCGATACGTCGATACGAGCGTCACGTTCTATGACTACTCACTGGTCTGCGAGGGTCCATCAGTTGGTCCCTTGCCTGAGTTGATGCTGGCGACGGTATTCAGTCACTACCTATATGACCGTCGCAAAGTTGGCGGTCCCTTCGCCGGCCACACAAGCTTTGCGTGATCGAAACACCTCCCGGGCAGCCCTCGTCAGTCACAACAGCCCGCCTCGCCACCTGGGCGAGACGGGCTGAAAAGTGTTTGGTCTGTAGTCGCTAGCCGGGCTGTGACCCATCTGCTGTCAGCTCGGCAACCATTGCATCCAGTCTTTCGCGGTCGGCTTCGATGGAGGCAGTTGCCGCAGAAGTCGCTTTCTGGATGGCTTCGTTCAGGCGTTGCTCCACCGTTTGGGCGCCCAGCCGCAGCAATCCGTCCTTGATGTAGACGTCGGTCAGGTGATGATGTCCGTTGAGGGTGACCTCTACGGTCTGCTCTTCGTCTGTGGCCGTGAACGTCTCGGTGTTCATTTTGTGTAGCTGATCGTCCATGAGTGACTGCAGTTGCTGCGCTTGGCGCAGGACCGCAGCCACCTGCGGATGCATCTCCTCTGTCATGACTTTTCCTCCCGACCCTTCTGGGACCCCTCTCCCAGCAAGCTTGATGTCATTGCTCCAGCGCCATCTGGTAGCGGCTCTCTTCACGCGGATTGATCAACGTGATCGGCAGCTGACGGTGTCGTGGTGTGTCAATGAAGTTCGGTCGCATGATTACTCGGCCGACACCCTGATGCGGGCCCAGGTACGTTGTCGCGTTCGGCCATGCCACACGCGGGACGCGGCCGACGCGTCCGTTGATCATCGTGGCGAACTCACGGAACTGCGGGCCCAGGGTCACCACGGCGCCGGACGCGGCGGAGCGGATGACGAACTGGGTGAACAGGCGTGCGTCGCCCAGGTTGATGCTGACATCGACGTTGTCGAACGGCATGTACACCGGGTAGCGGTCGGAGGTCTCACCGACGAGCACCCCGGCCGAGCCGATCGGAAGCTCGTGATGCTTGTCGGTCACCGGCGTCAGGCCTTGAAGGGCCGCGCGCTGTCCGCCGTACAGGCAGGAAAAGCCGCGCGGCGTAGTGGGATTGGACAACGTCGTCAACAGCACTGTCGTCGTCGGGGCGGCTCCGGGCCGCACCCGCACGCAGGTGGTGGTGTGGTCGGCTCGCGCGGACCACCAGACGTCCGGGCCACCGGGAGCGTTGTAGGCCGCGGTAAAGGTGCTGCGCCCCTTGATCACTGACCAGGTCTCCTTCTCGAAGGAGATCTCCGTGGCCTTGTCGAAGTCATCGAAGCTGCGCGAGCACCGTGCGTCAACCCCGTTGCTGGCCAACTGGTCTGCGATGCGGGTAGCCGAGGCCACCAGGTAGCGGGCCAGCCCGGACACCCCGCTGTCGCGCCTCTGGGCCGAGCGTCGGGTCGCCTCCGGGTTGGCACGCAGCACAATCCAGGTCCGCCGGTTGGCGGGCGCGGGGTAGGGGCCCACCACCTGCTCGTAGAGGGCCACCAGGCTCGCGGGTGCGGTCTTACCGACCCGATAACCGGCCGAGACGATGTCGGCCTCCAGGTCCGGGCAGTGCGCCGCCAGTAGCTTCTCGACCAGTTTCGTGCTCACGGTGTCGTCGGAGACGGCGCCACCGTTCACGATCACGGTCGGGGTGAACGGCCTTGGCACCAGCTCGATCACCGCGACCAGGTAGTCACCGTGCCAGCGCACCGCGACGTGATCGCCGGGCATCACGGTGGCACCGACCGCTGGCTCCGACGGCACATCGGGGGTGCTGCGGTGGCGACGCCGCCACGAGAAGATGGCCCGGACCCAACCGGTCAGCCGGTATCCGCGGATGGTGAGCACCGAGAAGATCGCGATCAGCACCGACAGCGTGATTCCGAGCCACAGCAGGTTGAAGTGCAGACAAATCGCGATACACGCCGGGATCAGCGTGGCCGCCCAGATGGCGTGCCCTGTGGTGAAGCGGAATCCGAAATGCCGTTGCAGGAAGCTCATTGGCGCCGTCGCAATGCACGTCGGGTCATCGCCGCGATGCCCAGGATCAGGGCCAGCGCTGCGCCGGCGACCACCACGCCGGTGATCGGGCCGCGGTCTGGCGGCGGGATGTACACCGGCGGCGGCACTTCCTTGACCCGGAACGGCGCCTTCTCAGGACCGTCGGGAACCTCCCAGGTCAGCGCGGCCACCGGGTCGACCACGCCGGCACCGACGTAGTTGTCGACGCCGCCGCCGGGATGGCGTGCGGTGGAGGTGATCCGGTTGATCACCTGGGCCGGGGTCAGATCCGGGAAGCGCTGCTTGACCAGCGCGGCCAGCCCGGACACGAACGCGGCCGAGAACGACGTGCCGTTGAGCGGCACCGGACCGTCCTCACCGGGGGTGGCGTTCACGGGCTGGCCTTCATAACCGAGCGCCGTGAGGTTCTCGCCCGGAGCCGCCGCACCCAGCCACGGGCCCGACATCGAGAAGTTGCTCGGCTGACCGTTCTGGCCGACGCTGCCGACGGTGAGAACCAGCGGGTCGTACCAGGCCGGGCTGACAATCGTCTGCACGCCCTTCCAGCCGCGCGCATCGGCCGGGACCGACGGATCCGGCGGCGGGTTCTGGCTGCAGTCCTGACCGGTGTTACCGGCGGCCACGACGATCACCGCGCCCTTGACGTTCACCGCGTAGTTGATCGCTGCGCCGAGGCTGGTTTCATCGATCCGGCGCGTCACCTTGTAGCAGGCGGCCTCACTGATGTTGATCACCTGCGCACCCAGGTTGGCCGCATGCACCACCGAGCGGGCCAAGCTGCGGATCGACCCCGCGGTCTGGGTGGTGTTCGGGTCGTTGGGATCCTGGCGCGAACCCTTGGGCTGGAATGCCACGGACGTCTGGCGCAGCGAAATCAGTCGCGCATCGGGGGCGACACCGATGAATCCGTCAGTGGGCGATGGGCGCCCGGCGATGATCGACGCAGTGAGCGTCCCATGGGCGTCACAGTCGGACATCCCGTTGCCTGCGGCGTCGACGAAGTCACCGCCCGGCTCGGCCGGAACCCGGGGGGAACCGTTGACCCCGGTGTCGATCACCGCGACAGTTACGCCCGCGCCCGTTGCGAACTTCTGCGCCTCGGCCAGCTTCAGGTAGTCCGCGGCCCATGGTTTGTCGGCAAAGTTCGAGTTCGGCATGACCGTCGGCGTCGCACAGATCTTGCGTTGCTCAGTCGGCTGGTCGGGACCTGTCTCATCAGGCGGAACGGCCGCGGCGTCGATCGCCGGCGGATCGATTGCGAACGCCGGAGGCGCACTGAAAAGGGCCAACAGAACGGCCAACAGCATCACGGCTAAGCGCTGCACGCCTCACACTCCCCCAATGACATCGGACACGCTTGCAGTGTGCTGATGCACTTTCAGCAAACGAAGTCCGGTCCGCTCGACAATGCATCTTCTCACTTCAAGCCGTCCGGCTATTTGCACGCAGGCAATCATAAGGGTGCCCAGGTGAGGCTGATAACGCTTTGTGCCCGCAGTGAGTGTTGCACCTGGCAAGCCGGGGGTGCGACGGGGTCCGGTCAGTCATTTTCGTGTGCGGGGACGCGGGAGCCGCGGGATAGCGTCACTGAGCCCGGGAACGGCGAAGTGGATAGCGGAGCCAGCGAGGAGGGTGCCGGGTGAGCCTGTTCGATGCGGAAGTGCGCGGACCAGTTTGGGCGTGGCCGGCAGAGAGTGATGGTGCGGCCGTCAGTTGCTCGGCCGGTAGGGCCAGGGCTGGATATCGCTCATGCGAAACAGGGTGTCGGGGCCGGCGAGTACTCAACGACTTGTCCGTGGAGCGGGCGGTGCCGCGTTGACGTCGACTCGGTGCCGATTTAGTAGATACCACCGAAGGAACATGAATTGACGAAAATATCGTGGCGCGGTGGGGTCGATATGATCATTTACCACATGCAATTTATCGAGGATCTAGGTGCGACGAATGCTGAAATGCTCGCCGACGCTTTTATCATGTACCGGACCTTTGGCCAGGGCCCTCAGTATTTTCTCGACGCTATTGAAGGCGCACTGGCGAGTGATGCGGTGATCATGACCGAAGATTGGGCAGAGCCCCCATACGGACGCGAGGAACTGCGACACACTGAATCGGATATGCGCGAATTCTTGGCGATGGTCGGTGATGAACTCCGTCGACGCCAACCGTGGCCGCCCAAGCCGAAGCGGTTGACCTAGCGTGACTTCGAGTTTGGTAGTGGATCCATTTTTTGAAGGCAGGTGATAACCGCTATGTGGTGGCGCGGCGGAGTTACTCAGATACTCTATTGCCTACAGTACGTCCAGACCTTAGATGGGCGTGGAGCATTCGAAATGTCCCGTGCGTGATGGCACAGCGATGCCTGGCCGATGGGCCGCAATCCTATCTTGAGGCAATCGAGTCCGCTCTCGCTCAGGACGAATCGTTTCGTGGGATACCGACACCACATTCAGAAGGCGATCTTCGGCAGTTTCTACAGGCGTTGGCAATGGAGCTACGACGAAGCTACCCATGGCCGTTGCCTCCTGTTCTTGAAGTGCGATTGGAGAACTGGAATCAGCTATTGGGCGTTCCTCAACCAATTGCACGAATTGAACTGCGCCAGCTCGAAGTCAGCCAACGTCTGGGTTTCGAATTCGGTGATATTCCGGGCAGGCAAGAGCCTGGATTGCTCCTCCGCTTGGAGTCCGGTGCCGTCGTGGGTTTTCTGGCCCCGGCGAAGTTGAGTGAGCCCCGAGTTTCGCTGGTGGTCAGCGGTGACATCGACACCCGACAGATCATCGACCAGATCAGCCGGTTGTTGACCCTGCAGCCCACCGAGCTGACCGTCGTTGAGCCGGCAGGGAACCAGGTCACACACCAGGTCCGTCCAGCGCAACCGCGCCTTCTTCCGGATCTCGAACCTCAACGGTCGGGAGTTGAGCGGTGGTCCGCCAACCGAATCGAACGCCACCGGGTTGTGGTCGACAAAGAGGGGCGGTTGAGGACGATCGACGGCGGTGTCCTGGATACCCGGATGGCCTCGGCGTCGTGGCGGCCGAATGCTGAACTCGCGCTGTTCATCATGGATCCGCACGGCAACTTCTACGTCTCCCTGAGGCGGGTCGTCTCACGCATCCACCACTCCACCCTGTCTGGAGGCGGCCCGGTGGCAGCGGCCGGTGAGCTTCGTGTCCGCGAAGGACGACTGCCGACGCTGACCGACCACAGCGGCCACTATCCGCCAACGCGATTCGGCAACCAGATCGTCATGAGCGAGCTGCAACAAAGAGGAGTGAACACGGCGGACGTGCTGTTTGATTTCGCAGCAACGGAATAGGCGTCAACAGGTTCGTCGCGCAGCTATGCGTCCAGATCCTGCTCGACCAGCCCGGCCACGGCGGCCAGCGCATCAGCATCGTCGGAGTCCACCGTTACCTGAGCGCCTTTGGCCGCGCCCAGCGTCATGATCATCAGGGCCGAGCCGGCGTCGACGGGCTCGCCGCCATCCATGGACAGCGTGACGGGAACTCCGGCGTTGAGGACGGCTTCGGCGATGATCGCTGCGGGGCGGGCGTGTAGGCCGATCGCGGAGCCGACGGTGACAGTCTTGCTGGGCATTGTTTCTCCTCGGGTTGTGACTCGGTTGTGACTCAGGTGGTGGCCAGCGCCGGAGTTTCCGGCGTGGTGACGGATGGTTTGGCGAACTGTTTGGCCGCAACGACAGCCAGGGCGCTGACGACGGTGCCCGCGACCAGGGCGACCAGGAACCACAGCAGGTTGCCGATCGCGAAGAACACGAAGATACCGCCGTGTGGCGCTTTCAAAGTGACGTCGAAGGCCATGATCAGCCCGCCGGTGACGGCACCGCCGAGCATCATCGACGGGATCACCCGCAGCGGATCGGCTGCGGCGAACGGAATGGCACCTTCGGAGATGAACGATGCGCCCAATAGCCATGCAGCACGGCCATTCTCACGCTCGGGCTCGGTGAACAGCCCTGGCCGTAGCGTCGACGCCAAGGCCATCGCGAGCGGCGGCACCATGCCGGCGGCCATCACCGCGGCCATGATGCGCAGGGTGGCGGGGTCGGCGACGTTGAGGCCGGCGGTCGCGAACGCGTAGGCCGCTTTGTTGACCGGGCCGCCGAGGTCGAAGCACATCATCAGGCCGAGGATGACGCCGAGGATCACGACCGAAGTCCCGGTCATGCCGCTGAGCCAGTTGGTCAGTCCGCTGGTCAGCGCGGCCAGCGGCCGGCCGAGCAACAGGAACATCAGCAGTCCGACGATCAACGACGCGCCGAGCGGAATCACCACCACCGGCATGAGTCCCCGGAACCATTGCGGCACCTTGAAAGAGCTGATCCACTGTGCGGCGAATCCTGCTATCAAGCCGCCGACGATTCCGCCGATGAATCCGCCGCCGACGAACACCGCGACCGCGCCTGCGGTGAAACCCGGTGCGATGCCGGGCCGGTCGGCGATTGCGAAGGAGATGTACCCGGCCAGCGCAGGCACCAGGAACATGAAGGCCAGCCCGCCGAGGGTGAACAGCACCGCCCCGAGATACTGCGTCAGACCGCCGGGCGGCAGGTCAGCCAGCGTATTGGTGACGGCGATGTGGTGGCCGAGTGAGTTCATCCCATAGGCCAGCGGGCTCGATTGCCCTTCCGGAGGGTTGCCGATGTCGTAGCCGGCGAACAGGAAGCCCAGCGCGATGAGCAGGCCGCCGGCGGCGACGAACGGGATCATGTAGCTCACACCGGTCAGCAGGATCTGCCGAATCCGCGTGCCCCAGCCGACGTCGCCCGACGCGGCGGGAGCAGCCTCGGCGGCAGAGCCGGTCACCCGCGGGGCATTCGGATCGCCTGCCGCGCTGACGGCTTCGGCGATCATCACCGCGGGCTCATTGATGGCCCGTTTGACGCCGGAGGCCACGACAGGCTTACCTGCGAAACGCTGCTTGTCCTTCACCCCGACATCGGTGGCGAAGATGACGGCGTCGGCCGCGGCAATCGTCGCCGCGGACAGCGGCGTGCTGCCGGATGACCCCTGGGTCTCGACGGCCAATTCGACTCCGGCTTCTTCAGCGGCCTGTTTGAGCGCATCGGCAGCCATGTAGGTGTGGGCAATGCCGGTGGGGCAGGCGGTGATCGCGACGATCGATGTCGTCTTGGCCGGCTCAGGAGCGGCAGGAGCGGCAGGAGCCGGCGCTGGGTTCACCACTTCGTCGACGAGTGTCACCACCTCATCGACGCTGCCGGCCGAGCGCAGAGAGGCCACGAAGTCCTTTCGGACGAGCGCGCGGGCCAGACTGGACAGCAGCTTCATGTGTTCGGCGCCGCCGGATTCCGGTGCGGCGATCAAGAAAACCAGGTCGGCCGGTCCGTCGGGGGCGCCGAAGTCGACCTTGGGCGACAACCGGGCGAAGCCGATGGTCGGGGTGTCGACGAAGGGCGAGCGGCAGTGCGGGATGGCGATCCCACCCGGCAGCCCGGTGGCGGACTGCGTTTCGCGGGCCATCGCGGCCCCTACGAGGCCATCGGTGTCGGTGGTGCGGTCTGCCCCGGCGAGGGCTTGGACCAGGCGGGTGATGACGGCTTCCTTGTCACCGCCGGCGTCCACATCGAGCAGGACCAGGCCCGGGGTGATGATCGGTTGAGTCATAGCGACACCTTCATGGGGTGGGTACGCACAGCGTCGAGGTCGACGTGTGCGGGTGTGGGCAGGGCCGATCCGGGCAGGGCCGCAGCGGCACTGCCGTAGGCGACGGCCATCTGCAGCCGTTGTGGGGCGTCGGCACCGGTGACGGCGGCGCGCAGGTAACCCGCCAGTGAGGCGTCGCCCGCACCGACGGTGCTGCGCGGGACGATCGGCGGGGGCGTGGCTGCCCAGGCGCCTGCACCGTCCACCAGGACCGCGCCGGCGGCGCCCAACGTGGCCAGTACCGCACCGACGCCGCGTGCGACGAGAGCAGATGCGGCGGTCACGACTGCTGACATGTCGCCTTGGGCTGCAGCGCTTTCCAGCTCGACAACAGAGGCGCCGGCGAGGTCCGCGAGCTCCTCGGCGTTGGGCTTGATCAGGTCGGGTGCGGCCACGTCGAACCCCGAGGACAGCGCGGCCAACGGTGCTTCGGAGGTGTCTACGGCCACTCGGCAGTCAAGCGGCGCCAGCAGGGAGACGATCTCGGCATACCAGCCGGCCGGAATCCCGGGCGGCAACGAGCCGGACAACACCACCCAGGACGCACCTTGGGCCTTGGCCAGCACGCAGCGGGTGAGCGCGGACAGCGCGTCGCCGTCCACAACGGCACCGCGCTCGTTGAGTTTGGTTGTGGTGCCGTCGGATTCGGTGATCGCGAGATTGGTGCGCACCGGTTCTGAGATGGGAACGCCGAAAAAAGGGACGGCGAGCCCTCGCAGCGCGCTCACAAAGGGGTCGGAATCGGCGGCGGGCAGCACCGCCTCGGCGGCGACCCCGGCGAGCGTCAAGGCGCGGGCCACGTTGATACCCTTGCCGCCCGGTTCGACCGTGACGGAGTCGACGCGTTGCACCGCGCCGCGCATCAACGGCGATCCCAAGGTGACAGTGCGGTCGAGGCTCGGATTGGGAGTGACGGTGATGATCATGCGGTCACGACCTCTACCCCGTGCCCGGCGAGCGTTGCGCGGTCGGTATCGGTGATCTCGTCGTCGGTGATCAGGGTGTCGACGCTGTCGATGGGGGCGAAGCTGACGAAGTCCTCTTGGCCCACCTTCGATGAGTCCGCGACGACCACGACGTAGTTCGCGGCCTGCACCATGGCCCGCTTGACGGCGGCTTCCTCGCTGTCCGGCGTCGACAGTCCGTGCCGGACGCTGATCGCGTTGGTGCCGATGAAGGCGATGTCCACTCGCAAGGTTTCCAGCACGCGCAACACCTGCTCGCCGACCGCGGCCTGGGTCAGGCCTCGGACCCGTCCTCCGAGTAGTTGGAGGGTGACGGTGGGCATGGGAGCGAGGAGTCCGGCGATGGGCACCGAGTTGGTCACCACGGTGAGCTCCCGGTCCGTCGGTACCTGCGCGGCGACTCGGGCGGTGGTCGTCCCGGCGTCGAGCAGCACGCTGGCGCCGCTGAGCGGGAAGAAGTCGATGGCGGCCGCAGCGATCGCGTCTTTCTGCTCGGCCCGGGTGGTGTCGCGTTCGCCGACGCCGGCCTCGACGAGGTGCAGGGTCCGGGCCGGGACCGCGCCGCCGTGCACGCGGCGCACGACGCCGGCCTTGTCGAGGACCGCGAGATCGCGGCGGACGGTCTCGGTGGTGACGTTGTAGGCCTGCGCCAGTTCCGCGACGGAGGCGCGGCCCTTGCTGATGACCAGCGCGGCGATGGCCTGCTGGCGCTCCTCGGCGTACATGACCCTCCGTTTGTGTGGGTTAGAGCGCGATCGAATGTTGATATGTGTTGTTTTACGCTTGATCGTGTTGACTTGTCAATGGATTCTTGTAACCTGGCTCACATGAGCTCTACATCTTCGGTGGCATCACCCACTGTTCTGCGCGGGGTGCCGGTGGTCCCGGGTGTGCAGTACGCACCGGTGGTCCGGGCGGCCCGCCTTCCCGAGGTTCCGGTGCCGGGCGCCGATATCGACGAGGCCGACCGGCAGGCCGAGGCGGGACGGTTCGCCGCCGCGGCGACGGCCGTCGCCAGCCGGTTGCGGGACCGTGCCGCGCACGCCACGGGTGCGGCATCGGAAGTGCTCGCCGCGACCGCGACGCTCGCGCAGGACCGGGCTTGGCTGGGGGCGGCGGAGAAGCGGATCGCGGCCGGAGCTTCGGCGGTCCGTGCCACGGCGGAGGCTGTCGACCAGTTCGTGGAACTGTTCACGCAGCTCGGTGGGCTGATGGCCGAACGTGTCACCGACCTACGGGATATCCGCGATCGCGTCATTGCCGAGTTGTCCGGGCTGCCGGAGCCCGGTGTGCCACTGCCGGATGTCCCGTCGATCCTGTGTGCCGAAGATCTGGCGCCCGCCGATACCGCCGGCCTCGACCCACGGCTGGTGGTCGGGTTGGCCACCACGTTGGGCGGTCCCACCAGCCACACTGCGATCATCGCCCGTCAACTGGGAATTCCGTGCGTGGTGGCGATCAGCGGACTCGATGCCGTCGCTGCGGGCGTCATGGTCTTGCTCGACGGCGCCGCGGGCACGCTGACGGTCGATCCCGACGCATCGCAGGCCGCTGCCTCGGTGGCCGCCGCGCAACGGGAGGCCCTGGCGGCCCGGCAATGGACCGGACCCGGCGCCACCGCGGACGGTCACACCGTCCCGATCCTCGCCAACGTGCAGGACGGTGCGGCCGCCCGCGCCGCCCGGGAAACTTTCGCCGAGGGCGTCGGACTGTTCCGCACCGAGCTGTGCTTCCTCAACAGGGACACCGAACCGAACGTCGACGAGCAGGCAAAGATCTACGGTGAGGTGCTCGAGGCGTTCGCCGGCCACAAGGTCGTCGTCCGCACCCTCGACGCGGGCTCGGACAAACCCTTGAAGTTCGCCGGCCACCCGGAAGAGGCCAATCCCGCGCTCGGTGTGCGCGGCATCCGCGTCGCCCAAGGTAATCCAGGATTGCTGGACCGTCAGCTCACCGCCGTTGCCGCCGCAGCCGGGCAGACCGGCAATCGCCCGTGGGTGATGGCGCCGATGATCGCGACCGCGGCTGAAGCGAAAAGCTTTGCCGATCAGGCGCGTTCGCACGGGCTCACGCCCGGCGTGATGATCGAGGTGCCTGCCGCGGCATTGTTGGCCGACAAGATTCTCCAGCATGTCGACTTCCTGTCGATCGGCACCAACGACCTCGCCCAGTACACGATGGCCGCCGATCGGATGTCGGCCGACCTGGCCGTGCTCACCGATCCGTGGCAGCCGGCGGTGCTGGCCCTGGTGGCGATGGCGGCCCGTGCCGGGGCGGCGGCGGGCAAGCCCGTCGGGGTGTGCGGTGAAGCCGCGGCCGATCCGCTGTTGGCCGCAGTGCTGGTCGGGTTGGAGGTGACGTCCTTGTCGATGGCTCCGGCCGCGATCTCCGCGGTGGGCGCGAAGCTCGCGCAGGTGACGCGCCGGCAGTGCCGTGCTGCGGCAGAGGCGGTGCTCGACACCGCGACAGCTGCCGAGGCCCGTGCGGTGGCGCTGGCTGCGTTGTCGTGACACAGAGCCCGGGGAATAATCGGACCGTAGTCCGGTTATAGCTGGCATAAGACTACGAACAGGAGGTAGGAGATGCCAGCCATCACCGCAGACACCTTGACCCTGCCCCGTATCGCGGCAGCCCAGGCGTCTGACACCGAACGCCCGGTCCGCTCGATCACCACCGGACCGCGCGGATACGAGGGCGAGGGGTTCCCCGTCGTCCGCGCCTTCGCCGGCGTGAGCGCCGCAGACCTCGACCCGTTCGTCCACATGGACCAGATGGGTGAGGTGGAATACCAGCCCGGAGAACCGCGGGGCACCGATTGGCACCCGCACCGCGGCTTCGAAACCGTCACCTACATGATCGACGGCCGGTTCGCCCACCAGGATTCCCACGGCGGCGGCGGACTGATCACCGACGGTGCCACCCAGTGGATGACCGCGGGATCCGGCATTCTGCACATCGAAACGCCGCCGGCCGAGTTGGTCGAGAGCGGTGGCACGTTCCACGGCATCCAGCTGTGGGTCAACCTGCCGAAGAAGGACAAGTTCGCGACGCCGCGCTACCAGGCCATCGAAGGTCCCGACGCCAAGCTGCTGTCCTCTCAGGATGGTGGGGCGTTGGTCCGCATCATCGCCGGTGAGATCGACGGGGCCCAGGGTCCGGGCAACACGCACACCCCGATCACCTTGGCGCACGCCACGATCGAGCCGGGTGCGCAGCTCAACCTGCCGTGGAACCGTGACTTCAACTCGTTGGTGTACGTACTGAGCGGGCGCGGCAGCGTCGGGCCCGTCGGGCACCCGATCCATCAGGGCCAACTGGCCGTACTCGGCCCGGGCGACAGGATCACGGTGTCGGCCGAGGGAACTCAGGATTCACACCGGCCCGCCATGGAGGTTCTGCTACTGGGCGGCCGGCCGATCCGGGAGCCGGTCTTCCACTACGGTCCGTTCGTGATGAACTCCAAGTCCGAGCTCATCCAGGCGCTGGAGGATTACCAGGCGGGCAAGTTCGGCCAGATCCCGCCGAATGCGCTGATGCCGCACCGGCCCCTGAACTGACCGACTAGCCCACCGACTCGGCGGGCTGCGGGTACAGCAACTCCAGCTCGCCGAGATGCGCTGCAGCCGTCACCAGCGGCAAGGCCGCCGAGACCGCCAGATCGGTTCCGGTGGCCTCGGCGCGTAACGACACCACGAAACTCTCGCCGATCGGCACCAGTTCCGATGTGGTGTCTGCGCCGGTGAGCCGGGCGCAGATCGCCGCGGCGTGCTCCTCGATCACCGAGCGGGTCTGCGGATAGACGCCCAGCGGCGGGGGTACTACGTCGGCGATCAGCTCTGCTACCGCCCGTACCCGGATTACCCGGTTGGCCGCCCGCACCGCCGGGGCGCGCTGGTCGGTGGGCCCGCCGGTTTCCGAAAGATACTGGCGGACAGCGTCATCCAATGTCCGCGTGGCGGTAAGGGTGTCATGCGCGAGCGCGATCACGCGATCGGTGGCCGCCTCGGAGGCGCCACGTGTCACCCGCAGTACGGCGGCATCGAGGAACTGCGCGCCCACGGCCCGGGCCTGATCGATCGCCTTGGATACCGAGGCCGTCGCTCCCCGCGGCCACAACAGCACCGACGCCACGATCCCCACGAGTGCGCCCACCACGACGTCTTCCACCCGGACCAGTCCCACGCGCCAGCCTGTCGGTGCTATCAGGTTGAAGTTGATCAGCACCATCATCGTGAACGCCGCCTGCCCGGCGATGAACGATCCGACCTTGGGCACATAGGCCGACCCGAATGCCACCAGCGGCAACAAGATCCACATCACCACCGGGTCCACCCCGACGAACTCGATGAGCACCGCGCCGAGGATGAAGCCGATCGTCGTGCCGGCCACCGCCCGAAGCACCCGCGTCCCGGTGTCCAGCGCACTGCTGCGCAGCACCGACATCACACCCAGCACCACCCAGAACCCATGCTGCACAGGAAACAGGTGGGTGACGGCCACCGCCAGGGCCAAACCCAGCCCGGTGCGCAGGCTGTTGCGCAGCACCACCGCGCGGGAGGCGACCAGGCCGCGGGTGATGGCGGCGACTGCGACGGTCTCGGGCATCACCCAATCCGCAGCTCCGGTTTCGGGTAGCCGCCGCCCCAGCACCCGCGCCCATACCGGGCGTGCGTCGGCCAGCGCCGCATTGCCGATCACGCGTCCGGTCACTGCGATGGTTGCCGAGATGGTGCGCCGGTTCAGCAGGACGCCGCCGACCTTGGCGGCGGATGCGTCGTCGGCCATGCTCAGGATCTGGGTGATGTCCTCGCGGTAACTGCTCTGGGCTACGCTGCGCTGCTCGGCGAGAGCCGCGCGCAGATCGGCTTCGCGGGCGGCACGCTCGGCGCGATCATGAATCTTCAGCAGGGCGGCGCTGTCGCGCAGCACCCGCACCGTGGGCTCGCGCGTGGCACCCAGCAGTTCGCCCGTCTGGTCGGTGACCTGGTCGCAGATCCAGCCCAGATCGTCGACGACGCGCACCAGCGCGCGGCTACCTGCGCTGAGGGCGACAGGCCGGTAGTCGGCGCCGAGGAAGCTGGCGTACAGCGCATTCATCGCGCGGGTGACGTCGCGGTCCGAGGCCTGGCCCTCCAGCCGGTCGGCCAACAGCCGGCACACCTGCGCGGCGTTGCGGCGCAGCTCATCGTGGTGGCGGGGCGCGAACAGGAACAGCGCGGCAGGCACGCACACCACCAGCGCGATCAGCCAGCCCAGCAGCCGGTCGGGAATCGGGCCGACGGGCGTGCACAGGGGCAGCACGAACAGCAGCAGGGTGGCGCGTTGTCCGGCGGCGATGATCTCGCTGAGCACCCCCGAGAAGGTCACCACCAGTCCGACCACGAACATCGCCGCCACGCTCGGCCACGGGTACGGGGCCAGGACCGTGCCCAGCACGATCAGTATGAACCCGTTGAGGGCCAGACCGCCGTAGGCCAGGGCGCGGGCCGGCCGGTTGCCCGGGAAGTCGGCCGTGATGAGAAGCGAGACCGCTCCGAAGATTGCGAACAGCGGAGTCTGGGAGTCGCCGCCGACGGCGAAGCCGAGGGCGGCCGCGATGGGTAGGACGATGGCGGCCCGCACGGCACGGCGCAGCGCGTCGTAATCGGGGTCCCGGTCATGTAGCCGGTCGCGGAGTCGCTCTGCAGTCCCACGCCAGATCTCGGCCGGGGTCAGCATGATCGCCGATGTTAGACCGGTTGGTCCGATCCCGGTGGGGGAGTGAACCGGCCCGTTTCGAGCGCGTCGCGCATCTGGCCGGTGATCCACTCCAAGGTCTCGGGGTCGCGGGGCAACGTCGTCTGCTCGTAACCGACGACCAGATACAAACTCCACGCCGCGAAATACCGGGCGTTGCGTTCGTCGCCGATGATCTCGTAGGCGGACTCGAAGATGATGTCGAAACGCAGTTGGTCCACGACCGCCTGCACCTCGTATACGTAGGGATCGAGTGAGCTCCATACCCGGATGGCTGCCTCTGCCCCATGGGGCAGGGCCAGCGCTTCACCGATCAGGGACTCGATGCGGTGATGCGGATCCGTATCGGCGCGGATAGCTTCGACCACCCGCAGAGTGCGCGCCTCACGCCAGTGCGCGATCAACTCCTTCGTGTAGGACGCCCAGTTGGGGAAGTAGTGATAGAACGACCCGGTGGTGACCCCCAGGCGGTTGCACACCTCGGCCAGTTTCAGCCCGCCGTACCCGAGATCGGACAACACATCCAGACCGGTTTCGAAGTACGCCTCCCGCGTGACAACCCCCGCCATGGGGCACCACGCTAGTTCGTCGCCGGTTTTCGGACGCGGTGGGGCTTTGCTGGTCAGCCGCATATATCGCGCGCAAATATGACGAGGTCCTGCCGCTCAGGTGACGTGTGGCACAATTTGTGTGTGGCCCACATGGCTAGTAGAGGACCGGGACGTCCTCCCGCAGCAAAGGCGGCGGAGACTCGTGAGCGCATTGTGCGTGCTGCCCGTGAAGTTTTTAGCGAACTTGGCTACGACGCAGCTACATTTCAGGCAATTGCGATTCGCGCCGATCTCACCCGCCCGGCAATCAACCATTACTTCAGCAGCAAACGTGTCTTGTACCGGGATGTGGTCGAGCAGACCAATGCGAAGGTGATCGCCGCCGGAATTGCCAAGGCGCGGGAAGCCACCACCCTGCTGAACCGTATTTCTGCGTTCTTCGCCGCGGCGATGGATGCGGAGTCCACCGACCGGTCAGCGGCAGCGTTTCTGGTGACCTCGGTGCTCGAAGCGCAACGACATCCCGAGCTCGTCTCCGAGGAACACGACGCACTGCGCAGCTCGCGGGAGTTCGTAAAGTGGGCGGTCGACGAAGCAATCGCCAGCGGCGAGTTGACAACCGACACCGATATCCCGGCCATCGTGGAGATGCTGGTGGCGGTGATGTGGGGGATGGGCTTTTACGCCGGTTACGTGGGGCATCGCGACGAGGTGGCGGTCATCGTGGACAAGTTCGAACTGCTGATGGCGAACAAGCTCTGGCAGCTGCGCGATTGACGCATCGGGGCCGTGAGGTGCCCCACATCACCGCATAGCTTGGCTAAGTTGTTCGGTAGCATGGTTCGGCAAATGACTGATCTGAGCGACGTACGGCCGGGTCGTGCCGAAGGCGACAGTTGGGACATCACCGAGAGCGTGGGAGCGACCGCGCTGGGGGTGGCCGCCTCGCGTGCTGCGGAGACGGCTCAGCCCGAACCACTGATTCGTGACGAGTTCGCCTTCCTTCTGGTGGCGGCCGCCGGCCCGGCATGGGCCCAGCTGGCGGGCAGCGAACCGCATTGGATCGGCGACGATCCCGAGGCGCACCGGATCCACGGGATCGCCCGCAACTACCAGGCCGTGCGCACCCACTACTTCGACGACTACTTCACCGAGGTCACCCACGAGGGCATCCGCCAGATCGTGATCCTGGCCGCGGGTTTGGACTCCCGGGCGTACCGGCTGGATTGGCCGGCCGGAACGACGGTCTACGAGATCGACCAGCCCAAGGTCCTGCACTACAAGACCGAGACGTTGCAGGCGCACGGGGCGCTGGCCCGGGCGCAACACGTCCCGGTGCCGGTCGATCTGCGTGACGACTGGCCGGCAGATCTGATCGCGGCCGGCTTCGATCCCGAGCAGCCCACTGCGTGGCTGGCCGAGGGCCTGCTGCCCTACCTACCCGCCGATGCCCAGGACCGGCTGTTCGAACTCGTCGGCGCCCACAGCGCCCCGGGCAGTCGGCTCGCGGTCGAGGACTTCTCGATGGACCCGGCCCGATACACCCCGGAGAAGCGCGCTGAGCGCCGGGCGCGTGGCGAGCAGATGCGGGCCTCACTGGGGCTGGACATCGATGTCGACGCGCTGATGTACACCGACGACCAGCGGGCTGACGCTGCCGAATGGCTTGCCGCGCACGGCTGGGATGTCGATGCGGTGGCCAGTGTGGACGAGATGGCCCGGCTGGGACGCGGCGCCGATGCCGACGAACTGGCTGAACTCGGTTTGGACAGCGTGCTGTTGCGCGCCCGATTGAACGGAGTAACCCGATGAGCTCACTGCGCAGCCACGACGACACCTGGGACATCGCCACGAGCGTCGGGTCGACGGCCGTGATGGTCGCCGCGGCCCGCGCCGGGGAGACGGAACGCGAAAACCCGCTCATCCGTGATCCGTACGCGGCTGTCCTGGTGGCCGGCGCGGGCACGGGCGTCTGGGAGACGCTGCTGGACCAGGACGTCGCCGCCAAGATCGCGGAGGTCGATGACGAGGCCGCCAAGATCTTCGAACACATGGGCAGCTACCAGGCGGTGCGCACGCATTTCTTCGACGCGTACTTCACCGAGGCCGTCGCGGCGGGTATCCGCCAGATCGTCATCTTGGCGGCGGGCCTGGATTCCCGGGCATACCGGCTCGAGTGGCCTGCTGGTACCACGGTCTTTGAGATCGACCAGCCAAAGGTGCTGGAGTACAAGGCCGAAACGCTGGCCGCGCATGGCGCGCAGCCGTCGGCTCGTCGCCATGAGGTGGCCGTCGATCTACGTCAGGATTGGCCGAAGGCGTTGCGGGAGGCGGGTTTCGACGATTCCCAGCCGACGGCGTGGCTGGCCGAGGGCCTGCTGATGTACCTACCCGCCGATGCTCAGGATCGACTCTTCGAGCTCGTCACCGAATTGTCCGCCCCGGGCAGTCGGATCGCGGCCGAGACGGCTGGGGTCTCGGCCGGTGAGCGCCGCGAGGAGATGCGTGAGCGCTTCGAGCGCTTCGCCGCGCAGTTCAACATGGAGCAGGCGCTCAACATCCAGGACCTCATCTACGAGGATCCCGACCGTGCCGATGTCGCCGAGTGGCTGGGCGCCAACGGGTGGCGGGCCGGCGGCGTGCACTCGCTCGACGAGATGCGTCGCCTGGGCCGCTATGTCGAGATCGAGCACGACGACACTCGGGCGTTCTCCACGTTCGTCACTGCCGAAAAGCTCTGAGCCCGACCCTGACATGACGAAGGGGCGCCCCGATAATGGGGCGCCCCTTTCGTTTTCGTTGCCGGTCAGCGGTTGGACATCGCCTTGGTGCGGGTGACGTTGGTGTGCTTGACGGTGGTGTCGACCTGAGGAGCGGTCGCCCTCTGGTGCATCTGATGCACCCAGAGGTGATGGTCCACTCCGGCCGAAGCGGGGGCGGCCAAGCCCACAAGGGCGGTGGCCAGTCCGCTGACGAGTACTGCGGGGATTCCGAGCTTTTTCATTTACTTCTATCCTTTTGACAACACATTCCGCTCTGAATCAACCCACGGACCTGCGGGTTTATTTCTGTTAAACCCTGGCAGTGGGGTGACGGTGGTCACCGGCGCGCTGACTCAGTGGCTCTGGTGCACGGTGGTGTCGACGTGCGGCACGGTCACGTGCGGGCCGATCTGATCCAGCCAACCGTGGTGGGACACATCGGCGGAAGCCGGGCCGGCCAGACCCAGGACTGCGGCGGTCAGGCCGCCGGCGACGATTGCGGTGAATCCGAACTTCTTCATTCTCACTACCTCTTTCCGATCTTTTCTTGAATGGTTCAACTAAAGGATCGGGCGATTGATTTCCGGACCGACGTCCTTGGCGGCAATTGACCGTTCGATGGCAGAAACACGTCGGCCGACCGTTGGATGAGCGGTAGCCGACCCGGTTGACCCCGAGTTACCCGCTCGCCGTATACAGGAGGGGAGCTGAGCCGTTTTCCGGCCCGTTACCGAGGAGGAATCCCTATGCCAGGAGTGCAGGACCGCGTCGTCGTCGTCACCGGAGCCGGTGGAGGTCTGGGCCGTGAATATGCCTTGACGCTCGCACGCGAGGGCGCCAGCGTCGTCGTCAACGACCTGGGTGGCGCGCGCGACGGCACCGGCGCAGGCCACAACATGGCCGACGAGGTCGTCAGCGAGATCAAGGCGGCCGGCGGACGGGCCGTCGCCAACTACGACAGTGTCGCCGAGCCCGAGGGCGCCGAGAACATCATCAAGACCGCCATCGACGAGTTCGGCAAGGTCGACGGTGTCGTCAGCAATGCGGGCATCCTGCGCGACGGCACCTTCCACAAGATGACGTACGAGAACTGGGACGCGGTGCTCAAGGTGCACCTGTACGGCGGCTACAACGTCATCCGCGCCGCCTGGCCGCACTTCCGTGAGCAGAGCTTCGGCCGCGTCGTCGTGGCCACCTCCACCAGCGGTCTTTTCGGCAACTTCGGTCAGGCCAACTACGGCGCCGCCAAGCTCGGCCTCGTCGGCTTAATCAACACGCTGGCCCAGGAGGGCGCCAAGTACAACATCAAGACCAACGCGGTCGCGCCGATCGCCGCCACCCGCATGACGCAGGACATCCTGCCGCCCGAGGTCTTCGAGAAGCTCACCCCTGAGTACGTCGCTCCCGTGGTGGCCTACCTGATGACCGAGGAATTGCCCGACACGGATTCGGTGTTCATCGTCGGCGGCGGCAAGGTGCAGCGCACTGCCCTGTTCCAGAACGAGGGCATCACCTTCTCCGAGGTGCCGTCGGTCGATGACATCGCTGCCAAGTGGGGCGAGATCACCGATCTGTCCGCCGCTCAGCAGGCCAGCTTCAAGCTGGGCTAGAACAGGTGAAAGCGCTTGTAGCGCAGGCACTTACCGGTACTGCCGGGCTGGCGTACGTCGACGTCGAGGAACCGACCCCAGGGGATGCGGTCATCATCGACGTCGGCGCCGCCGGCGTCTGCTTTCCCGACCTGCTGTTGCTGCGCGGTGAGTATCAGCTTCGGCTGGAACCACCGTTCACCCCCGGCATGGAGGTGGCGGGAACGGTGCGCTCGGCGCCCGAGGGCTCCGGATTCACCCCGGGGCAGCGGGTATCCGCGATGACGATGCTGGGCGGGTATGCCGAACAGGTCGCGGCCCAGCCGGGCAGCGTGATTCCCACCGCCGACGGGCTCGACCACGGCCAGGCCGCCTCGCTGCTGGGCAATTACTACACGATGCAGTTCGCCCTGGCCCGCCGCGGCGGGCTGGTGGCGGGGGAGACCGTGCTGGTGCTCGGCTCGGCCGGCGGCATCGGCGCTGCCTCGATCCAGTTGGCCAAAGCCATGGGCGCCAGGGTCATTGCCATGGTGCACCGGTCCGGCGCCGAGGAGTTCGTGTCGTCGCTCGGTGCCGATGTGGTGTTGCCGTTGACCGATGGCTGGCGTGAGGCTGTGATGGAGGCGACCGGCGGTCAGGGGGTCGACCTGGTCGTGGACCCGATCGGCGGTGATGCCTTCGACGACGCCATCCGGGTGATGGCACCAGAAGGACGACTGCTGGTCATCGGCTTCGCCGCCGGCGGCGGGATCCCGACGGTCAAGGTCAACCGGTTGTTGCTGCGCAACGTCAGCGTGGTCGGGGTCGGCTGGGGCGAGTTCGTCCGCCGGCACCCGGCTGCCCAGGCACAGGTCGGGGCCGAGCTGGCCAAGCTGGTCGATGCCGGGCTGCGTCCGCCCGCGCCGGTGCGGTTCCCGCTGTCAGAAGGCGCCGCCGCACTCGACGCCCTGGCCAGTGGGCAGGTGCGGGGGAAGCTCGTCCTGGAGCCGGGCTGATGAGCGCTTGCGCGAAGAAAATCGAGCCCAGTTGAAAGCCTTGGCCTTCGATGTGTTCGGGACCGTGGTGGACTGGCGGGCCGGCATCATCGGTGAGCTGGAAGCATTCGGCAGAAGCCAGGGGCTGCAACGGGATTGGCCGGCCTTCGCCGATGGTTGGCGGGCCGGTTACGCCCCGGCGATGGACCGGGTGCGCCGCGGTGAGCTGCCGTGGACAAGGATCGACGATCTGCATCGCGCGATCCTGGTCGAGCTGCTCGCGGCCGCGGACATCCGGGCCTCCGACGCTGATGTTGACCACCTCAACCGGGCCTGGCACCGGCTGGATCCGTGGCCGGACTCGGTGGCCGGCCTGCTCCGGCTCAAACAGCGCTATCTCATCACGACGTTGTCCAACGGCAACGTCTCCCTGCTCACCAACATGGCCAAACACGCCGGGCTGCCCTGGGATTGCGTGATCTCGGCTGAGCTCTTCCGGCATTACAAGCCCGACCCGGAGGCGTATCTGGGTTGTGCCGAGCTGCTCGACGTCGCGCCCGGCGAGCTGACACTCGTCGCCGCCCACCCCTCCGACCTGCATGCGGCCCGGGCGGCCGGGTTGGGCACCGCGTACGTGGCCCGGCCGCTCGAGTACGGGCCCGACGGCGTAGCTCACGTGGTGAAGCCCGACGAGTTCGACATCATCGCGACGGATTTTGTCGACCTCGCCGACCAGCTCGGTGCGTAGCGTAGAGCTGTGGACACCGCACTCAGCAAGGCATTGGATCTCCTGATCGATCCACCGGCCGAACCGGACACCAGCAAGGGGTATCTCGACCTGCTGGGTGACGGTAGTGACGCCCCGAAGAACGCGGGGTTCATCCAGAAGGTGTGGGCGTCCCCGGTCGGGTCGATGCTGTACGACAACGCGCAAGCCCTCGGCCGCAAGCTGATGACGGCGTGGCAGCAGCCCACCGAATGGCTGAACATCCCGCCCGGTGGTTTGGCACTGGATGTGGGCAGCGGTCCGGGCAATGTGACGGCGGCGCTGGCCCGGTCGGCCGGGCTGGACGGGTTCGCCTTCGGCGTTGACATCTCCGAGCCGATGTTGGCCCGTGCGGTCGAGTCCGAGGCGGGTCGGCAGGTCGGCTTCCTGCGGGCAGACGCCCAGAAACTGCCGTTCCGGGACGGGGTCTTCGACGCGGTGACCTCGATCGCGGTGCTGCAGTTGATCCCCGATGCCGAGGCGGCACTGGCTGAGATGGTGCGGGTACTGCGTCCGGGCGGCCGGATCGCGGTCATGGTGCCCACGGCGACCAACCGTGACCCGGCGCGGCTGCTGTCGAAAGGCGGTGTGCGCTTCTTCGCCGAAGATGAACTCGCCGACTGGTTCGAGGGACTGGGTCTGGAGCGGGTGCGGTCCAAGACCATGGGCACCATGCAGTGGGTGCGCGGGCAGAAACCGTGAGCACTCTCGGCGTTGTTCTTGTCGCATTGGTGATCGCTGTCGGCTTGCTCGGCATCGTGCTGCCCGTGCTTCCCGGTGGCGGGTTTCTGGTGTTCGCCGCGATCGCGGTGTGGGCGGTTTGGGAGGTCAAGGCCGGGACGAACGCCACGGTTGCCTGGGTGACGCTGGGCGTCGCGGCGGTGTTCTTCGTGACCGCCGAGGTGATCAAGTACGTGTGGCCGGTCCGGCGGATGCGGGCCGCCGAGGTGGGAATCTGGAGCCTGGTGGCCGGCGGGATACTCGGCCTGATCGGCTTCTTCGTCATCCCGGTGATCGGGCTGGTGATCGGATTCGTCGTGGGCGTGTATCTGGCCGAGTTGGCCTCGCGCCGTGACTACCGGAGGGCTTGGACGTCAACAGTGCATGCGCTCAAGGGCGTTGCGTTGTCGGTGGGCGTCGAGCTGACCGGCGCCTTGCTGGCGACCGTCGCCTGGGTGACAGGCCTGGTGGTCGCATCGTGAACCAGTGGACACTCGGCCCCGACTCGGGCGAACTACTGCTGGCTACCGGCGTGACGGGCAGCGCGTCGCGCATGGGACATCGGTTGACCATCGCCGTGCGCTCTTGGCACGCGACCGTCGACTGGGACGGCGCGGCGCTGTCGGCTGTGGAGCTCACCGCCGACCTCGATTCCCTGGACGTGCTGCGGGGTGAGGGCGGTATGACGCCGCTCTCGGGTGCGGAAAAGGTGCTGATCCGGTCCAATGCGTTGAAGACGTTGCGGGCGAAGAAGTTTCCCCAGGCCCGTTTCCGGTCGACGTCGATCGAGCGGTCGGGCCCTACAGTGCGGCTCGCGGGGGTTCTCGAGCTGGCCGGCCGCTCCGGTGAGCAGAGTGTCGAGGTCGAGGTGGTCGACGACCGCGTGCTCGGCACCGCTTTCGTGCGGCACGGCGATTTCGGCATCAAGCAGTATTCGATGCTGATGGGGGCGATGAAGGTGGCCGATGAGGTGCGGGTGACGTTGGCTGCCACCGTCCCTCGCGGGTCGGCCTGACCGCGGAATCCTGTGGTTGTTCACCGAACTGACAAGTTCCTGTCGACTTGGCGTAAGCCGGGTGTAGGACGCCGGTCAAAGGGGTAGTTGTTGAGACGGTGAAGGTGAGGAGTCCCTCGTGAACATCGTCTCAGGTGCTCTACAGGCAGTCAGCCGTACCGCAGACGCGGCCACCGCAGCCGCGGGAGCTGTTGGCGGCGCTGCCGTCAACGGTGCGGTCGGGGGAATCAAAGGGGTCGGCGCAGGCATTCGCAGCGGAGTGAGCCAGGGCAGCAGATCGCCGGCCGCGGCCGCGCTGACACTGGCGGCGGTAGGGGCGGCAGGTCTCGTCGAGTGGCCGGTGCTGCTGACCGTCGGCGGAGCGGCCCTCGTGGTTCATCAGATCAACCAGCGCACAGCCGACGGCCGGGCCGACGACGAGGCGGAGTCGGCCCGCGACCAATCGCCGCCGAAGCGGTCGACCGCCACCAAACGTGCCGCTCCGGCCAAGCGGTCCTCGACCGCGAAGACCGCGAGCCGCCCCAAGGCGACAACTCGCCGGTCGACATCTCGACGAACCTCGGCGGCGACCCGCAGTAAGTGATCACCACTGTCGGCCGAATGATCTACGGCGCCGCCGAGCAGGTGGCGGCGCCTTTTGTCCGGCCGGTGCAAACGGCTTTGGCGGCGGCGGCCGAGATGGTCGGCGGGCCGCGCGCGCGACGTGCCTGGCGTGGAGACGAGCGGTGCTGGATAGAGGTGCGCGGCCTGCAGGGCGGTGACGGACAACAGATCGGGGCCGCGGTACTGCGCTCGCTCGCCAGGGATCCCGCGGTTCACCGGGCACGCCTGAACTACCCGTTGTCTCGCGTGATCGTCGAGATCGACCCTGAGGCCGATCCGGCCGCTGACACCCTGCCCCGGCTGTGTGATCTTGTGGCCCGCGCTGAGACCGGCGTGGCCGCACAGCCCGAAGCCGCGCAACCCGGCGATCTACCGGGTGACGGAATTCTGCTGGCTCTCAAGGCGATCACGGTCGCGGCGAGCGGCATCGGGATCGGGGTCGCGGCGGTGGGTCGCACGTTGATGTTGCCGAGGCTGCCCGCCGGGGTGATGGCCGCCGTCAGCGCCGTGGACTACCAGCCGAAAGTCCGTGCGGTACTGGAGGGCCGGCTCGGGGTGCCGGGTGCGGACGCGGTGCTGAGCCTCGGTGCCGCCACCGTGTACGCGCTGACCCAGGCTCCTGCGGCGGTCACGGTGGAATTCGTCCGCCATCTTGCCCAGCTCGCCGAAACGGCGGCGGCCGCTGATGCCTGGCAAGCGCTCGAACCGGAGCTGGCCCCGGATGCCGAATGCCGCACGGTCGGCCCCGAGCCCGTACGCCCGTGCCCGCTGCCCGACGGCGTGGTGGAACGTCATGCCGAGCGGTGCGGCCGGGCGCAGGCGATGGCGGCGGCGTCGGTCGGCGCGCTGACCCGCGATCCCGGTGCCGCCGCCACGGCGGCGGTGGTCACCGCACCCAAGGCCGCGCGCAACTCCCGCGAGGCCTTCGCCAGCACGCTGGGCCGGGGACTGGCGGATCGGCGCGATCTGGTGCAGCTGCGGCCGGAGGCATTGCGCCTGCTCGACCGGGTCGACGCCGTGGTGGTGGACCCCCGCGCACTGGCCACCGATGAGCTACGGGTGGGGCGTTTCCGCGATGTGGCCGAGGCCGACCGGGCCGCGGTGTGGCAGTGGGCACAGAGCCGGCTGGAAGCGGGCGAGCTGTCGGCCGGCTGGCACCGCGTGGCACCGGCTTTCGGCGGGGCTGCCCGCAACGGCAGGACGCGCGGGCAGGTGCTGGTGTACCAGAGGCATGACCCGCGGGCGCACGGTGTGCTCGCCGAGATCCGACGGGCCGGCGCGCAGGCGGTGTCCCTCAACGTCGACGAACTCGGCGACCTGCGTTCGTCGTTCGACGATCTCTACGAGGCCGACTCAGACGGTGACATCGATTCGTCCCTGGCCGGAGCGGTCGATATCCTGCAGCGCGACGGGCGCACGGTCGCGGTGCTGTCAGGGCACGCGCCCCGCGCGCTGGGTGTTGCCGACCTGGCGATCGGCCTGCTCGGTACCGCTGGCATCCCGTGGCAGGCCGATGTGCTGGCCGTCGACCTCGCGGCGGTGTGGCGGTTGGTGCACGCGATCCCCGCCGCGCGACGGGCCAGCGAGCGTGGCGTGGAGCTGGCCACCGGAGGCACACTGCTGGGTGCGCTGCTGATGGTCCCCGGTGTTCGTGGTCGGGGTCCCGGACCGGTGACTGCCGGGGCCGCCGCGGGACTGGTGAACGGCTTCTGGCTGGCCCGTGGCGCCCTGCTGGATGCCGCGCCCAAGGCCGTGCCGGTCGAGGACTGGCATGCGATGACGCCCGAGCAGGTACGCAGCCGGATCGCCGAAGCCCTTGCGGTGGAGGAGGATTCGCGGCGGGGACAGGGACCCGCCCGGCAATGGCAACAGGTGGTGCCCCGGCCGCTGACCGAACTGGCCACCGCGTTGCGTTCCGAGCTGTCGGATCCACTGACTCCGGTGCTCGCCGTCGGTTCGGCGGCGAGTGCGATGCTGGGCTCGCCGATCGACGCGATCCTGGTCGGATCGGTGCTGACCGGCAATGCCCTGTTGGCCGCCACCCAGCAGGTCCGGGCCGAACGATTGTTGAGCCGGTTGCTGGCAGTCCAGGATCCACCAGCCCGGCGAGTGGTGGAGGAGCCCGGCGGGGCAACCGGATACGACAGTGTCGCTGCCACCAGCCTGCGGCCCGGAGACATCATCGAGGTGCGCCCGGGGGAAGTGGTGCCGGCCGATGCGCGGATCATCGAAGCCGTCGACGCCGAGGCGGACGAAGCTTCACTCACCGGCGAATCGTTGCCGGTACCCAAGCAGGTGGCGGCCGCTCCCGGCGCCGAGCTGGCCGAGCGACACTGCATGCTGTATGCCACAACGACATTGGTCACCGGCACCGTCGTCGCCGTGGTGACAGAAGTGGGCAGCGCGACGCAGGCCCGGCGGGCGGCCGACATCGGGCACGGCGCAGGTCCGGCGGTCGGCCTGCAGGCACAGCTGCGCGAGCTCACCAATCGAGCTCTGCCGTTCAGCATGGCCGGCGGGGCTCTGGTCAGCGGACTCGGCCTGTTGCGCAGGCTGCCTTTGCGCAGTGCGGTGGCCAGCGGGGTGGCGGTGGCGGTGGCCGCCGTGCCCGAAGGGCTGCCGCTGGTGGCGACGCTGGCCCAGCAGGCCTCGGCGCGCCGGCTGACTCGTACCGGGGCGCTGGTCCGCACTCCGCGGTCGGTAGAGGCGCTGGGCCGGGTGGATGTCGTCTGCTTCGACAAGACCGGGACCCTCAGCGAGAACCGGCTGCGGGTGTCGCAGGTCCGCACTCTGAGCGCGGACATCGCGGAGCAGCAGGTGCTCGAGTGTGCGGCCCGGGCCACTCCGCCGAAGAACGGCGACCAGTACGAGCACGCCACCGATGCGGCGGTGGTCGAGGCTGCCGTCACATCCCAGGTTCTCGACGGAACCGGTGTCTATCTGTCGTTCCGCTCGGGCCGCAAGTTCTCGGCGGCGCTCGTCGGCGAGGAGTTGTCGATCAAGGGTGCGCCCGAGGTGGTGTTGTCGGCCTGTCCGGATCTGGACCCCGCGGTGGCGCGCACGGTCGACGAGATGGCGCGCAACGGGCTGCGGGTACTCGCCGTGGCCCGGCGGAAGTTGACCGCCGCGCAGGCGGACCGCGGCCGGTCCGATGCTGACAGCCTGGCCGCACTGTGTACCCGGCGACTGCAGTTCGTCGGCCTGGTGGGCTTGTCTGACACCCCGCGCGCTGATTCGGCTCAGGTGTTGAAGACCTTGCAGGACAACGGTATCGGTGTACGGCTGATCACCGGTGACCATCCGGTCACGGCGAAGGCGGTGGCAGCTGAGCTGGGCCTGTCGATCGCGGACGATCAGGTCATCAGCGGCGAGGAGTGGGTGGCGATGCCGCGCCGCAACCAGGAGCGGGCGGTGCGGGACCGGCGGGTGTTCGCCCGTATGTCACCCGAGCACAAGGTGCAGGTGGTGCAGACGCTCGAACGCAGCGGTCTGGTGTGTGCGATGGTCGGCGACGGCGCCAACGATGCCGCGGCGATCCGCGCGGCCACGGTCGGTATCGGCGTGGCCGCCCGCGGCAGCGATCCGGCGCGAAGCTCGGCCGACGTGCTGCTCCTCGACGGACAGATCGGTTCGCTGACCGACGCGCTGGACGAAGGTCGTCAACTGTGGCGCCGGGTGCAGGCCGCGGTCGCGGTGCTGCTGGGCGGAAACGCCGGTGAGGTGGTGTTCTCCATCGTGGGCAGTGCTCTCACCGGCAGGTCGCCGCTGAACACGCGGCAACTGCTGCTGGTGAACATGATGACCGATGCGCTGCCGGCCGCCGCACTGGCCGTCAGCCCGACCACCCGTGCGGCCGGGGGCGCCGGGCACGGTCCCGATCAGACCGAGCTGTGGCGGACCGTGGCCATCCGGGGTGCGGCGACGGCGGGCGCGGCCACCGGCGCCTGGCTGACGGCGGGGTACACCTTCGCGCCGCGGCGCGCGTCCACCGTGGCGCTCGTCGCGCTGGTCTCCACCCAGTTGGCGCAGACCCTGATCGACTCGCACGGCCCGTTGGTGATCGCCACCGCCGCCGGGTCCCTGGTGACCCTGGGAGCGGCGATCAGCACCCCGGGTGTCAGTCAACTGCTGGGCTGCACGCCCTTGGACCCGCTGGGTTGGGCACAGGCGCTCAGCGCGGCCGGTGTTGCCACCGGTGTCGCCGCGATCGCACCGCGGCTGGTGGCGCGGTTCACCGGCCTGGGTTCCGAGGAACCGCTTCAGTCGTCGATGTCGAGCACCCCGCAGCGCCAGAGCACTGCATACAGCTCGCGCAAGGGCACGGTC
The DNA here is from genome assembly GCF_022179545.1 of Mycolicibacterium fortuitum subsp. fortuitum. Next base: position 92,282 of record NZ_AP025518.1, read on the forward strand.
AATACGCGGGACAGGGCGTCGGTCAACGGATCGGCCGGAGCGCCGGAACCGGATGTACTCACGCCTCTCACGCTGGGAAGTCGACACGTCGAGATGTCGAAGACGACGTGACGGAAAGGTGACCAATGGCAGAAAATTCGAAATCGGCGACAAGCCACCGCGGCGCCGTACACGCCGTGCGCGACGCACGGGGCTTTGCCATGACGTTGCCGGTGGTGGGCCGGGTCAAGGTGCCACACCCCGAACAACTCGCCTACTACGGCGCGCTGGGCGTGCTGGCCGCGGTCGAGATCATCGACTGGCCGGTGGCCCTACTGCTCGGTGCCGGACACATGCTCATGCAGAACGAGCACAGCCGGGTGGTCCAAGAGGTCGGAGAAGCGCTCGAGGGTGCGTGAGCGCGTTCAGCCGACCAGATTGGTCCGCAGTGCGGCCAGGTCCTCGGGCGATACCCCGGCCGCCTCGACGAATCCCGCCACCGAGCCGTAATCCGCCTCGAGCTTGCGCCAGGCCGCGTCGAGGTATTCCTCGCGCACCCCGAGCACCTCGTCGGTCAGCCTGGCCTCGGCGTAGGTGATCATCTCCGGCGCCTCCTGGGACCGCGCCCGCACCGATTCCATGATGCGGTTCCGCAGAGCTGGGATGGCGTCGTTGCTCGCCAGGAAGTCGGCGATGATGCGGTCCCGGTCGACGCCGACGGTTTCCAGCACGGTGGCAACGGTGAACCCCGTCCGGTCCTTGCCCGCGAAGCAATGGGCGATCACCGGACGTTCCTGTGCCAGAAGCGAAATCACCTCACGCACAGCGCTGTGCGCACCCGGCAGCGTCGGGAACTCCTCGTACACCTCGGTCATGTACCGGCGGGCCGCAGCCGTGATGTCTTCGCCCTCGCCGGATTCGGACATCACCCGCTGGAAGGTGCTCTCGTGCGGCGCATCCTGTGTCGCCCCGTTGTCGGGATGGAACGGCAGCAGGTGAACGGCTACCCCGTCGGGCACCTGCCCGGTGCCCTGCCGCTGCACCTCCTGGTGCGACCGCAGGTCGGCGACGTCGGTGATGCCCAGCCGGCGGAACACCGCTCGGCCGGCATCGGAGAGCTGGCTGAGCTGACTCGAGCGGTAGAGCAGCCCCGGCCGGATCGCGGTCTGGTCCGCGACATCCCGAAAGTTCCACGCCCCCGAAAGTTCCCCCAGCTCGGTGGTCACTACGCGGTCACCGCCGCACCTGTATGGCCACACGCCGCCGCAGCGAGCGGGGACTTCTCGCGACCCAGCTCGGCGCGGGCGATGGTGCGCATGTGGACCTCGTCGGGGCCGTCGAACAGCCGCATCGCCCGGTGCCAGCTGTAGAGCCGGGCCAGCGGGAAGTCGTCGCTGACGCCGGCAGCGCCGTGCACCTGGATGGCGCGGTCGATCACGTTGCAGGCGACCTGCGGGGCCACCGACTTGATCTGGGAGACCAGCACGTGTGCGGCCTTGTTGCCTTCGGCGTCGATCATCCACGCGGCCTTCTCACACAACAGCCGGGCCTGGTCGATCTCGTTGCGAGACTTGGCAATCGACTCACGTACCACGCCCTGCTCGGCCAGCGGCTTGCCGAACGCGACCCGCTTCTGCACCCGGTCGATCATCAATGCCAGCGCCCGCTCGGCCGCACCGAGCGCCCGCATGCAGTGGTGGATGCGGCCCGGCCCCAGCCGGGCCTGGGCGATGGCGAACCCGCTGCCCTCCTCGTGCAGCAGGTTCTCAGCGGGTACCCGCACGTTGTCGAACACGATTTCGCAGTGCCCGTGCTGGTCCTGCCAGCCGAACACCGGCAGTGAGCGCTGGATGTCCACCCCGGGCGTATCGACCGGCACCAGGATCATCGACTGCTGCGCATGCGAGGCGGCGTCGGGATTGGTGCGGCCCATCACGATCAGGATCTTGCAGCGCGGATCGGCCGCCCCGGTGATCCACCACTTGCGGCCGTTGATCACGTAGTCGGCCCCGTCACGCAGCATCGTGGTCTCGATGTTGCGGGCATCCGAGGACGCCACGGCGGGCTCGGTCATCGCGAACGCGCTGCGGATCTCGCCGGCCAGCAGCGGCTCCAGCCACTGCTTGCGCTGGGTCTCGTTCGCGAACAGGTGCAGGGTTTCCATGTTGCCGGTGTCCGGCGCGGCGCAGTTGAGTGCCTCGGGGGCGATCTCCAGGCTCCATCCCGACAACTCGGCCAGCGGCGCGTACTCCAGGTTGGTCAGGCCCGACTCCGACGGCAGAAACAGGTTCCACAGCCCCGCGGCCTTCGCCTTGACCTTGAGCTCCTCGACCACCGGCGGCACTGTGTGGTCCTTGGGACCCTTCTCCTCGCGGTACGCGTGATAGGAGGCCTCAGCCGGCAGCACATGCTCGGTCATGAAGTCGGTCAACCGGGAGTGGTAATCAGCCGCTTTGGCCGACAGAGCGAAGTCCATGCCAGCCACGATAGCCACAAGGTTAGACAGGTAGAAAGGTGGCATGACTGGATCGTCACCCGCCGTCCCGCCCGAAAGCCGCCCGCCTTTCCCGCCCTTCACTCTGGAAACAGCCCTCCAGAAGGTCCAAGCAGCTGAAGATGCGTGGAACACGCGTGACCCGGAGAAGGTCAGCCTGGCGTACACACCCGATTCGCAGTGGCGTAATCGCGATCTGCACATCGTCGGGCGCGACCAGATCGTCGAGTTCTTGACCGCCAAATGGGAGCGCGAATTGGATTACGTTCTGCGCAAGAGCCTGTGGGGGTTTCGGGAGAACCGGATGGCGGTGCGGTTTCAGTACGAATGGCACGACGCGCAGGGCCAGTGGTACCGCAGCTACGGAAACGAGCTGTGGCAGTTCACGCCGGAGGGCCTGATGGCCCGGCGTGAGGCCAGCATCAACGATGTCGCGATCGAGGAGTCGCAGCGGCGCTACTTCGGTCCGCGTCCGCAAGAGGAGTACGGCCGGGATATCGAGCTCTGGTAGCTCGGGTTGAGTGTGCACGCCAGCACCCCGGCCACCACCGCCAGGCCGATCACGGTGCCTGCCACCGCGGGCCACCCGGCGTGGTCGAACGCCAGGCCGCCGGCCCAACCGATGGCGCTGGACCCCGCGTAGTAGAAGAGGTTGTACAGCGAGGACGCCTGTGCTTTGCCGTTACCGGCGGCGGCGCCGACCCAGCCCGAGGCGATCGCATGCGCGCCGAAGAATCCGGCAGTGGCGATCAGCAGCCCGATCAACACCGCGAAGACATTGCCCGCCAAGGTGATGGCGACGCCGGCGATCATGGTGGCGATGGAACCCAGCAGCACCGGCTTACGGCCGAACCGGGTCGCCTCGGCGCCGGCCCTGGCCGAGGCCCAGGTGCCCGACAGGTAGGCCAGGAACACCAGGCTGACGACGGTCTGCGGCAAGTTGAACGGTGCGGCCATCAGCCGGAAACCCAGGAAGTTGTACATCGCCACAAAGCCGCCCATCAGCAGGAAGCCCTGGCTGTAGAGCACCAGTTGTCGGGGTGAGCGCAGATTCTCGGCCAGTCGGCGGCCCAGGTTGCGGCTGCGGGTCGGGGTGAAACCGCGCGCGGGCGGGGCGAGTTTGACGAAGGCGAACGCCGACAGACCGCACAGCACGGCCACCACCAGGACACCGACGCGCCATCCGGCGAACTCGGCGATCGGTCCGGTGACCAGCCGGCCGGCCAACCCGCCGATGGTGGTGCCCGCGACGTAGGTGCCTGCCGCGCGGGCGGCGTGCCCGGCGTCGATCTCCTCGGTGAGGTAGGCGATGGCCACCGCGGGCACCCCGCCCAGCATCAAGCCCTCGAGGAACCGCCCGGACAGCAGCAGCGCGGCACTCGGCGCCAGGGGCACGATCAGCCCGAGAACCGTTGCCGCGGTGATGGATATCGTCATCGCCTGGACCCTGCCGATGCGGTCGGCCAGGGCGGACCACGGGATCACGCCCAGCGCCAGACCGACCGTTGCCGCCGAGATCGTCAGCGCGGCATGAGCGGCGCCGGCACCCATGTCCCGGGCGATCAACGGGAGTACCGCCTGCGGCGAGTACAGCTGGGCGAAGGTCGCGACGCCGGCGCAGAACAATGCGGCCAGCAGCCTCCGGTACTCGGTCGAGCCGCGGGAATGCCCGGGCCATTCAACGGAGGTCAGGGAGGTGGACACTCAGTCGACGGTAGGACGCCGACAAAGATGTGTCCAATGCATGATTTTACTCAAACTCATGAACATTTTGCATGATGAATTCCGCCAGGCGCGCCGCCGCGGGCGGCAGCGGGCGGTCGGCATGCCAGGTCAGCCCGATCTGGCGTCTGGCCGAACTCTCCGACAGCGGAACGTACGCGGCCCCCGGCTCGGCCCGTTCCGGTCGGGGCACCGGGACGACCGCCACCCCGAAACCCGCCGCCACCAGTCCTTCCATGGTCGGAATCTCCATCGCCTCGAACACCACCGGGGGTGAGATGCCGGCCTCTACGCACAATTCGTCGGTGAGTTGCCGCAACCCGAAGTCCGGTGCCAGGGCGACGAAAGGCTCGGCGCCGGCGTCGGCCAACCGGATCCTGGATCGACGGGCGAAACGATGCTCACGCGGCACCGCCAGGCACAACCGTTCCATGTACAACCCGCGCCAGCGAAAGCCCTCGGGGCGCGGCGAGGTGATCGCCAGGTCGGCTTCACCACCGGCCAAACGCTCGACGATTTCGTGGGCGGCGCCCTGGAACAGCCCGAAGCGCACCCGCGGAGCCTCGGTCCGGAACCGGCGCAACAGATCCGGCACGTACCAGCCGGCCTGCGAATGTAGGAAGGCCAGCCGTACCGTCCCGGTGTCGGGATCGCGCAACTCGGCGATTCTCTCGGTGGCCGTACGGATCTCGCTGATGCTGCGGCGGGCGTGCTCCAACAGGATGTGGCCATAGGCGTTGAGCCGGAGCCGCCGGTTCACCCGGTCGAACAGCGGAACGCCCACCTGTTCCTCGAGCCGGGCCAGGGCACGCGACAGCGTGGGTTGGCTGATGCCGAGTTCGGCTGCGGCGTCGGTGACGTGCTCGGTTTCGGCGAGCACCACGAACCACTGCAGCTCGTCCAGATGCATACCGCCGACTCTAAACGCGCTGATCACCGGCCCGCGCTGTGCCATGCTGTGGCGCATGGCCGAAAGGGTGCGGGTGGTCGTGGGTGATGACCATCCGATGTTCCGCGAGGGCGTGGTGCGTGCCTTGACCTCCAGCGGCGAGATCGACGTGGTCGCCGAGGCCGACAACGGCGCGGACGCACTGGAATTGATCAGGACCCACCAGCCGCAGGTGGCTCTGCTCGATTACCGGATGCCACAACTCGACGGGGCCCAGGTGGCGGCCGCGGTCAGCCGCGACGAGTTGCCCACCCGAGTGCTGTTGGTCTCCGCGCATGACGAGTCGGCGATCGTGTACACCGCGCTGCAGCAGGGCGCGGCCGGGTTCCTGTCCAAGGAATCCACCCGCAGTGAGCTGGTGAACGCGGTGCTGTCGTGCGCCAAGGGCCGTGACGTGCTCGACCCCAACCTGGCAGCCGGCCTGGCCGGTGAGATCCGTCGTCGCAACGAACCCGACGTGCCGGTGCTCAGCCCGCGCGAACGTGAGGTGCTCGACCTGATCGCCAAGGGCCGTTCCATCCCGGCGATGGCCAAGGAGCTCTTCCTGGCCCCGTCGACGGTGAAGACCCATGTGCAGCGCCTCTACGAGAAGCTCGGCGTGAGCGATCGGGGCGCGGCGGTCGCCGAGGCGATGCGCCGCCGGCTGTTGGACTGACATGGCGGGCGGGCGTGTCGTCGATTTCTTCACCACCCAACCGGTCCGGGTCTCGGCGCTGCTGCGTCTGCCGCTGATCGGTCTGATCGTGGTGCTGGTCTCGGTGTGGGACGTCGACCACTGGCTGCCCGTCCTGTACGCGGTCATCTTGAGCGTCTACGCCGCCGCCGCCGTCCTGTGGCTGGTGGTGGTGTTCCGCGGCCCCATGCCGCCGTGGGCCGAATGGGCCTCCACCGCAGTGGATGTGCTGGTGCTGGTCGCCCTGTGCGCGGTCTCCGGCGGGGCTACCGCAGCGCTGCTGCCGGTGTTCTTCCTATTGCCGATATCCGTTGCGTTTCAAGACCGTCCGTGGTTGACCGCACTGTTGGGCGGCAGCACCGCACTGGGCTATCTCGCGGTGTGGATCCTGTATTCCGAACGTGACGACAACGTCGGTTTGCCCGACATCGTGTACATGCATGTGGGATTTCTGGCGTGGCTGGCGGTCGCGTCGGCCGCGTTGTCGTTTGTGCTCGCCCGCCGTTCGGCAAGGGTGCGGACCCTGATGGAGGTGCGTCGTCAACTGGTGTCGGAGTCCACCCGTGCCGACGATCTGCGCAATGCCGAACTGGCCGAACATCTTCACGACGGACCACTGCAGACCCTGCTCGCCGCTCGCCTGGACCTCGATGAGATCCGCGAACGCATCCCCGACCCCGGTCTTGACCGGGTGCATGCCGCGCTACAGGAGACCGCGGCCGGCCTGCGCTCCACTGTCACCGCGCTACATCCGCAGGTGCTGGCTCAGCTGGGGCTGACCCCGGCGGTGCGGGAGCTGTTGCGCCAGTATGAGAACCGCCCGGAGATCACCGTGCGGGCGGAATTGGAGGATGTCGGACAGCCCGAGGGGCAGGCGCTGCTGTACCGCGCGGCGCGCGAACTGCTGGCCAACGTCAACAAACATGCCGGGGCGACCACGATTTCGGTGGGCCTCTACCGTTCGGGGAATCGTGTCGTGCTGACCGTGGCAGACAACGGCACAGGGTTCGACACGTCGTTGGGCGCCCGAGCCGTCGCCGAGGGACACATCGGGCTGGCCTCCCTGCAGGTGCGCATCGACGCCATGGGTGGCTCGATGGCGATCAGCTCGGAGCCCGGGTTCGGCACCCAGGTCCGGGTCACGCTGTAGCCGACGCTATTTGACGCAGGGGATACCGGAAACCTTCATCTGGCTCAGGTCGGTGGGTGCCGGAGTGTAGGTGCCGGTCGCGGTGGCGGCCACGGTCGTGACAGGGGTGCTGGGTGTGGTCTCTTCCGTCGTCTCACTGCTCGAGTCCCAGGTGGAACCGGACCCCGACTCCGAGTCGTATCCCGATGAGCTTTCCGAGGTCGCATCACCGGATGCGGACAGGTAATCGTCGCCGGGGAAATCGGTCCCCACGGTCAGCTGCACCGTGCCCGCCACCACCTCCGACGACGGGTTCGCGATCACGCCCAGCTCATCGGCCAACGATTGCGCGGCGGCCTCGGCGCCGGTCCCGTAATCGATCGTGGTGGTGGCGGCCAGAGATTCGCCGTCACCGATCTGGCCCTCCGTGAACCCGTGGGCGCCGAACGTGGTCTCGAGCTGTGCCGCCAATCCGCTGTACGTGGACGCGTTGACCACGTCGAGGACGGCCCCGTGGCCGTTGAGCGTCTGAGCCTTGCTGGTGGGTGCGGATGACGACGTGGCGTCGTCCTTGGACACGAGATCGTGCACGATCTTGCGGATGGTCGGCACATCCACGATGTTGATGTCCTCGCCGTAGGAGTTCTGGCTGAACTCCTTGATGGGCAGGGTGTAGAGCGTCGGCGGTTTGTCGGTCAGCGCGGAGGCCCGCCGGGCGAAACTGGCCAGGTCGAATCCGGCATCCAGGGCGACGTTCTGCTTGACCACGTTCAGCAGGCTGCGCAATCCGGCCGGGCTGTTCAGCGTTCCGCTGTGGCCCAGCGCGGATACCAATGCGGCGATGAACGCCTGCTGACGGCGGGTGCGGTCGAGGTCGGTGAAGTTCTCGTCGTTGACGTCGCGACGCTGACGTACGAACGCCATCGCCTGGGCCGCATTGATCTCCTGCACACCTTGGCGGAAGTCGGCCCCGGAGTATGGATCCGAGGTGTCGGCGTTGAGGCAGACGGTGATCGGTGCCACCGCCTTGGCGATCTCGAAGAACGCGCCGAGGGTGACCTCGACGAAATGGTCGATCGGAATGCCGAGCAGGTTTCGAACCGTGGCGATCTCGGCCTTGCGGCCCGCCTCACGGGCCTGCTGCTCGTTGGCCGACGGGTTGTCGGAGTCGGCCTCCAGCGATTCCATCTCGCGTTGATAGGCCCAACCGTAGGCCTGTTTGACCTTGCCCTTGCACGGCGAGACATCGCACCCGGCCAGGTCCACATAGTCGTCGCGGGGAATGGAGAACGCGGTGGCCGGGCCGCCGTCGCCGGGTAGGTGCACGACGATCAGCACATTGGCGTTGTAGCCGCCGACGGTCTCGTCACCGGCGTGTAGGGCCTGGTAGACATCCTCGGGCAGCGGGTTGCCGTGCTGATCGAGCCGGCTGTCGAGCCCCATGATCAGGATGTTCTCGGTGTCGCCCGCAGAGACCGGGCCGCCGTCGAGCGCATTGGACGTGGTGATGCCGTCGAGGGCCCCGTGGTAGGTCACCCAGCCCGCCCCGGTGCCTGCCAAAACAGACGCCGCAACCAGGCCGACAGCGGCGCGGCGCGCGGCCCGCACGCCCCGGCGCGGCATACGGTGCCGGGGGACGCTGGCGGCGTGGGCAGGTGTGTTCATTGCACTGTCATTATGGGGCCGTTCGCTGAGACTTCCTCCACCGGGGAAAATCGCTGGTCAACGCCGACGTCTCGGCATTAGCCTGCCCAAGATGAAATTGCGCATCGCCGTCGGCGTGCTGCTGTTGGCCGTGGTGGCGTTGCTGCTGAACGAACTGGTGGCGACCAAGGAGCACCGCCGGGCCGAGCCATTCGCGGGTGGTCATGTGCTGGAACTGCACGGTCCGGACCTCAATGTGCGCGAGTACGGGCCGCCGGGGGACCGCGCGGTGGTGTTGCTGCACGGGTACTCGGCCTCCATCGAGTGGTGGGATCAGGTGGCCGCACCACTGGCCCGCGACCAGCGGGTGATCGCCATCGATCTGGTCGGCCACGGCGGCTCGGAGGCGCCCGGCGACGGCGCCGCGTACGCCTCGGCCGCACAGGCCGCAGCGGTGCGGGAAGCGCTTGAGGCGCTCGGTGTGCGGCACGCTGTGCTGGTGGGGCATTCGATGGGAGGGACGGTCTCGGCCGAACTGGCCCGGCAGGATCCGGAACTGGTGGACAAGGTCGTGGTTTCGGACACCCCGGGCGCCGACGATCTGGTCAGCATGCCGTTGCTCGGCAGGATGGTGTGCTGGCCGGTGATCGGGCCGGCGTTGGATCTGTTCCGCGGAGTCGACGCGATCAGCGAGGGCTCACTGCAGACCGGTTTCGCTGCGAGCTACCACGTACCCGACTTCGCGCACCGCTCCTTGGAGCGACTCACCTACGCCGGGTTGTGTGACTCCACCGAAGGGACGCATCCGACGGCGGAAACGCTTGCCGCCCTTCACAAGCCGGTGCTGGTGCTGTGGGGCGACGAGGATGTGCTGACCCCGACGGCGCCCAATGTCGAGCGTTACACCGCAGCCGGGTTACCGCCCGTAATGATCAAGGGGTCCGGACATACGCCGATGGTCGAGCAGCCCGATCAGTTCCTGGCCGAGGTGACGGGCTTCATCAAGACCCCAGCGCCCGCGAGATGACCAGACGCTGGATCTGATTGGTGCCTTCGAAGATCTGGGTGATCTTTGCTTCGCGCATGTAGCGCTCCACCCGGAAGTCGCGGGTGTAGCCGACGCCGCCGAACACCTGCACGGCATCGGTGGTGACCTTCATGGCGGCGTCGGTGGCGATCAGCTTGGCGACGCTGGCCTGGCTCGAGTAGGGCAATCCGAGGTCGCGACGACGCGCGGCATCCAGGTAGGTGGCGCGGGCGCTGACCACCGCGGCGGACATGTCGGCCAGCAGGAAACCGAGGCCCTGATGGTCGACGATCTTGCGGCCGAACGTGGTTCGCTCGTTGGCGTACCGGACGGCTTCGTCCAGAGCGGCCTGCGCGATCCCGACTGCGACCGCGGCGATGCCGAGCCGGCCGGAATCCAACGCCGAGAACGCGATCGACAGGCCCTGGCCCTCGGTGCCGATCAGGCGGTCGGCGTCGAGGCGGGCGTTGTCGTAGAACGCCGAGGTGGTCGGGACCGCGTGCAGACCCATCTTCTCCTCGGGTTTGCCGAAGCTCAGACCCTCGAGATCGCCGGGCACCAGGAAGCAGGAGATGCCCTTGGAGCCCTCCGCGGTGCGGGCGAACAGGGAGTAGAAATGGGCCTTGCCGCCATGGGTGATCCACGCTTTGGATCCGTTGAGAACGTAGTGGTCGCCATCGCGCGTGGCCTTGCAGTTGAGGGCCGCGGCATCCGAGCCGGCCTGCGGCTCGGACAAGCTGTAGGCACCGATCTGCTCACCGGAGAGCATGCCGGGCAGCCAGCGCTGCTTCTGTTCCTCGGTGCCGAAGGCCAGTAGCGGGTGCGACGAGAGGCTGTGCACGCTCACCGCGACGCCGATCGCAGCCCACCGCGCGGCGATCTCTTCGAGAACCTGCAGATAGACCTCGTAGGGCTGGCCGCCGCCGCCCCACTCCTCGGGCTGAGGCAGGCTCAGCAGGCCCGCCGCCCCGAGCTGGGCCATGACCCCGTCGGGGTACTTCTCGTCGCGCTCGTACTCGTCGACGATCGGGTCGAGAACCTTGTCGGCGACATCGCGGGTCAGCGCGATCAGGTCACGAGCTTCGTCAGAGGGAAGGAGGCGGTCAACCGGCATAGTTGCACATCCTAGTTTCTCCGCGCGCTGGGAAAACCGGGTGTGGTCACAACCAGCGGCACACCCCGTCGTACGTGGAATACAACCCGTTGCCCGCCCAGAGTGACACGGCCAAATTGGGATCAGACTTCTTCCGCCACACTTCTTGGCCCCCGGTCCCGTCGATCGCCACCACTTCGTCGTTGTGGTCGCTGTCGATGCCGAACAGCATGCGCTGACCGTCGGACCCGAGGAACGTGAAGTACGTGCCGAGGTCGATTTTCGTCGGCACCTCGATGAACGGGTTGTCGCTGTCGGTTTCACACGTCTGCACCTTCACCCGCACCACGCTCTCATCACGTAGCGCGATGAAACACGTGGTTCCGTTCCCATAGGCGGCGATGCCGCGCGACGCGTCTTGATCGATGTGCCGGTTCCAGAGGATGCGGCCAGATGCCGGGTCGAAGGCACGCAGGTCGCCGGTGGTCTTGTTGTAGGCGAGCGGGTAGTACAGGCCCGATGACCCGGGAGTTTGGAGATCCAGGCCGACCGACCAGTGGTGACCGTTGATTCCGAATCCGTCGATGAACGTGAAGCCGTCACTCGGGATGCTTGCTGTCTTCTTTCCGGTGAAATCGTAGAAGTTGATCATCACCGCGTCGGACAACCCGAACCCCGACGCGAATGCAGCGCTTCCGACCGAGCTTGCGCCCTGGAGGATGGGGTTGCCGGTATCGGCGTCGAGCGTTCGGCCGTCGAGGATCACGACGATGCCCTGATCGCCATATACGGCGACGTTGTCGTGGCCGGCCGACGTCGGATCCAATCGCTGGTAGGGCGCTCGCCAAGACTCCGAGCCGTCCGCTCGGTAACCGACAACCTCATCGTCGAGCACGGCGACGAACCCGTTGCCGGCGCTGTACATCCCTCTGATGTGTCCCCAGTACGTCCCGGGCACCTTCGTCGTGTTCTTCTCGGCTCCTGTTGCCGTATCGAGGAACACGAGCGCGATCCCTTTGTCGGTCTCAGCGGAACCGACACCGGTACCGAAGGCACATCCGATGGTCGTGGCGGCCCGATCGATGACGCACTTCGAGAACATGCTGCCGAGGTCGCGCCCTTGCAGGCTGGCCGGCATGACCGGCTTCGGCCAGCGTGGCTGCCCGTTCCCCGCGTCCACCGCGAGCACACCCTCGTTGCCGCCGTAGTTGTCGACGCTGACCACCACGGTGTAGGTGTCGCCGCCCAAGATGTTGTTTCTGGAGCTCTCTGGTCGGAAGGTCCATCGCGGTTTATCGAGTGGCTTTTCGAGCGAAGGCACGAGTTGATCGCGCGGTGGTCGCAGGGCGCCCAATGGCGGAACTGACGTCGGTAGCGTCGATGCTGCGGCCGTGCCGCCGGATTCGCCGCCTCGGGCGTTCAGCCACCACAGCAGCGTCCCGGTGCCTGCGGCTGCGATGACCACGGCAACCACCACCGTGATCACCAACCACCGCTTGTTACCTCGCGGCGGTTCCGGAGGCGGAGGCGCCTGTCCGTATCCCGCCTGGAAAACGGGAGCCTGCCACGCTTCTTGCCCGAACGGGCTCGGGGCCGGCGGCGGCGGGCCGGCTTGCTGGAAGGGGTTGGGGTTCGCCGGGAAAGGCGTGCCTTGGAACGGGTCCGGCGTCGAATACGGTCCGGACGGCGGCGGAAATCCCGCGGGCGGGTAGGTCATTGAACCCCTCCATCAATCACCAGCCAGCAATCTCGATCACCCTATAAGAGCGTGGTCGCGCGCCCGTGACCCAATTTGCGTGTGGACTCCGCCGGCCTACGAAGCCGGGGAGCGCAACAGCCCGGCGATGTCGGGATCGAGTTGCTGCAGGGCGACGATGACCGCCACCCGGTAGTCGCGACCGATGTGTGAGCGAACGGTGGTGGTACGGCCATTCCTCTCGGGTGGTCTGATCTCGTCGATACGTGCTTCAAGGGCGACGATGAGTTCCTCGAACTCGGTGATGAGGCCGGTCAGGATCAGGATTTCCGGGTCGACGAGCGCTTCCATGAGGATTGCGGTATGTGCGATCCGATCCAGCACATCACGGATGGTGTTCTGGGCGGCGGGGTTTCGAGCTGTTTTCTGCGCCACTGTGTCCAGGTCGATGTCTTTCAGCGGCAGGCCTTCGGTCTCGGGGGCGACAGATTGCATGGCGTGCAGCGACATTCCGGCGTCCACGCAGCCGGTTCTGCCGCAATTGCACTTCGCGTCGCTCCCCGGGAACGGCATGTGTCCGATTGCTCCGGCGACACCGGTCGCGCCGGAGTACGGTCGTCCTCCGATGATCAACCCGACGTTGACGTGGCCTCCGCAGTCGAGCACCAGCGCGGAACTGACTTCCCTGGCTTCGCCGGCAATCGTTTCGGCAAGTGTCATGGCCTGCGTCGAATCCAGCACGGCGGTCGGGATTCCGAGGGAACGCGAGATCGGCTTGCCCAGCTCTACTTCGGACCAGCCGAGAGCCTTCGATTCGACCACGAATCCCTTTGCGGTGTCGATGAAACCGGGTAGGCAGATGCCCGCGGCGGCAACCGGGCCATCGGCGGATTCTTCGATCAGCTGTTTGGCGATCCGGATGACCGACCGGATCACCGAGGCCGAGGTTCTCCCGGCCGTGGGCGTCTCGTCTTCGTGCGAGATGTTGCCGGTCGCATCGGCGAGGGCGACGCGCGCGCGACGTTCGTCGATCCAGATGCCGATGACCCGACGCGCCTGTGGGTTGCAACCCAGAAGTTTGCGGGGCCGGCCCCGGTAACCCGGACCCTCGACGCGGGAATCCAATTCGACGAGGGTTCCGTCGTCGATGAGTTCGCCAACGAGGGTGGTGATGGAGGGGCGGCTCAGACCGAGCCGATCAGCCAGATCGGCCCGGGCCAACGGACCCTCGGTACGTAACAGATGAACGACGCGCTGGCGGTGCAGCAGATGCAACACCTGCTTCTCTTGGCGCGCTGACTCGGACCGCTTCAGCTGAACCTCCTTGACGGCGTCGACAGGGGCCTGCTATTAAGTTCGTCACAGAAATTAAATAGGCATCTAGGGCATCGGAGCCACGCCATGACCGCTGGTAATCCCCTCATCGACCCCCTGTTCGCTTCGTCCTCGTCGAGTGCGCCGGGACGGGCGACCCTGTCTCGGACAACAACTCAAACTACCGCGAGGATCGGTGCCTACAGCGGCATCGTGGTGACGGGATGGTTGGTCGCCGCGCTCGCGTCGGGCACCGGAGTCGCCGCGGCCGACACGACCGGTACCTCCTCCTCGGGCTCCTCGGGCTCTTCAACGTCAACGTCCGCGAGTTCGGCGTCCGGTGAGGCCTCAACAGGCCCCTCCTCGGCCGGAGCCGCGGGCGATAGCTCGCCTGGCAAGAGCGACACGGCGGGGGAGGGGCCGGGCAAGGGCTGGGCTAAGAAGTCGCCCAAGCCGAAGCGGTCGGGCAAGACGTCGTCGACCAAGGAACTGGCGCCCGGTGTGGCGGTCAGCAGTAGCGGTGGGGCACAGAAGGAGCCGGGCCGCCCGGACGGCCTTGCCGGGGCGATCGACACGCACCTGGAGTCGTTGTCATCGATACCGGACAAGGTGCGGGAGAGCGTGCTGACTCGCAGTGACGGCAAGGAGAAGCCGGAGTTGTCGCTGCCGACGCTGTCGCTGCCGCCAGTGTCGCTGCCCGATGTCGCGTCGCCGCGGGCGGCCGAGCCTGGGGCGGAGGCGGAGGCGGATTCGAAAACCACAGTGCCGGCCGGGCCGGTCAAGCTCAGTGACACCCTCGAACGGTCACTGGCGAAAGCCAAGGAGGTCACTGACCGGGTCGAGCAGGTGACGGGTTCGATCAGCGAGAAGGTTTCGGAGCAGCTCAGCCAGAAGCTGCCCGCGCCGAAGCCGGTGGTTGCTGCGCGTGAGGCCAAGACGCAGGTGGTGTCGAGTGCAGCGAATGCGCAGATCGCCACGGCTGCGGTGGCTCCGAAGAATCCGGTGAGCACACCCACTGATCCGGCCGGCGTGCTCAACGGCATCGTCGCGAATCTGCTGAATCCGTTCCTGGCTCCGGCGCCGGATTCGCCGGAGCCGTTCACGCCGATGGCGTGGGCAGTGTTGGGCTGGGTTCGGCGCAATCTGTTCAACCAGGCACCGGTGGTCAGTGCCCCGACCACCACGGTGCAGACCGGGCAGACCGTGACCGGCAACATCGGTGTCACCGATGCCGAAGGTGATGAGCTGACCTACACCGTGACCGAGGCGCCGAAGTACGGCACGGTGACCATCGATCAGAAGACGGGGCAGTTCACCTACACCCCGAATGACATCGATTACGATGCGGCGCAGACGGATTCGTTCACGGTTTCGGTCACAGACGGTGCCAAGATCAACCTGCTGAGCCTGTTCAAGCCCCGGACGGCTCAGAACGACATCGACATCACGGTGCTCAACCCCACCGTCGAACGCGTGATCCTGGACCTGCCCGACAGCATCACCAACCCGAGTCGGCCGCGCTATTCCGAGGACGGGCAGTCTCTCTACTTCGGGGCCCAACCGGTCGCTGGCGGTCGCCAGGAGATCTACCAAATCAACATCGATGGCACCGATCTTGAGTGCCTGACCTGTGGCGTAACCACGAGCCTGTCCGACGACCTCATGAAGCCGATGCCGTTCAATGACGGTTCGGGTCGGGTACTGATTCGGATCACAACCGGCACAGATAAGTACGGGTACGTGGTTTTGGAAGACGGTGCCAACGGCAGGCAACTGGTTCCCCTCACGACGCCGGACAGCCCGACGTATGTCCTCGACCGGCAACGTGAGGTCAAGGTTTCGCCCGACGGGACCCACCTGTTGTTCAGCCGACTCGAGTTGGGCACTGATGGCTACGTGGCGATCGTTCCGGTGGTCGGCAAGCTCGTCCGCACAGAGACTGGATATGAGATCGAGGACGCGCGGGTGGTCTATCCCTATGGTGAGGGCAAGACGTGGACGCCCGACGGCAAGGGCGTGATCATCCAGGGGGGCCTGTACGACGCGGGCAACGTCGATGCCGTCAAGGTCGACCTCGCCACCGGGGAAGCGACTCGGGTGACTGCCGGCCTCGACTACGAGGAGAACGTGTCCGTATCGTCCAACGAACAGTGGATTATCGCTGGAAGTACCCGCGGCCTCGACGCGCTGACGCCAATGTCGCGGATCCAGCGGCCGGCATTCCTGCCGGCCAACATCGTCGGACCGGTCTACACCGCGTATGCGGCTCCGGTGAACGTTTCGAACCAGGCGTGGGTGGTCGCGATCGACGACGAGCTCAATAGGGAAGACGGTCTTCCGCTGATCGTCGAGGGAGATGGATATGCCGGGCAGAGCATCCCGGGCTGGAATCCGGACGGCACCGCGGTCACATTCTGGGAGCAAAGCAAGGACGACCCTACGGATACGCGTCTGGTCATCGCCAACCTGAAGTACACGACGAGCGTCGGCCCGCTGGTGGGCGACAAGTCGACACCAGAACTGTCGTCCACACTGCCCAAACTGAGCACGTACGTTCCCAGTACACCGGAGCTTCCGCCGACCGGTACCTACGCCGGCGCTGGTGGCGGCACCGCGGTGGTGAGTGAGGCCACGGACCAGGCGAACCCGGGACACACGATCCGCACCGTCACGTACACCGATTACGTCAACGAGGACGGAATGATCCTCAACGGCATCGAGGCGACGGATTCGACTGCCAATCAGCTGTACATCCACTACACCGCCGACATCACCGTGACCGGTACGCACACCGGCTACCTCAAAGGTGATGCCACCATCACCAACCGGCAGACCTACAGCGGCTACATCACCTCTGATGTGGACGGCGATGTGCAGAGCATCCTGGATCAGGACGCGATCGAGGAAGCCCAGCAGAACGTGTAGCGGCCACCGACGACTCCTTCACGCCGACCACTCCGACCCGGACTCACCGGTCATTTGTGTCGGAGCTGTTGGCGCGCAACAAATTCGGCCCACGTCGCGCAGTCACATCTGAACCCACCCCAATTCTGTCAATCGGCTTCCGATCGGCCGGAAAAGTGCTGTTATTAAATTTGTCCATCCAATTAAACCTGCCCACAGGGCAACTGGAGTCACGCCATGACTGTTGTCAATCCGCTCTTCAATCCGCAGTTCACTGCCCCTCCATCTCGCCGGGCATTTCAGGCCACCGCGAGGATCGGTGCCTACAGCGGCATCGTGGTGACAGGATGGCTGGTCGCCGCGCTCGCGTCCGGCCACGGTGTCGCCGCGGCCGACCCGACCGGCACTTCCTCGTCGGATTCGTCGACGTCGGCCTCCGCGAGCTCGGCTGCTGGTGCGACCTCGACAGGGCCGGCATCTGCCGCCGCGTCGGGCGAGAGCTCGCCTGGCAAGAGTGGCACGGCGGGGGAGGGGCCCGGCAAGGGCTGGGCCAAGAAGTCGCTCAAGCCGAAGCGGACGGGCAAGACGTCATCGACTAAGGAGCTGGCACCCGGTGTGACGATCAGCAGTAGCGGTGGGGCACAGAAGGAGCCGGGCGAGCCCGAGGGCCTCGCCGAAGCGATCGACACGCACCTGGAGTCGTTGTCGTCGATACCCGAGAAGGTGCGCGAGAGCGTGCTGACCCGCAACGACGGCAGGGAGAAGCCGGAGTTGTCGCTGCCGACGCTGTCGCTGCCGCCAGTGTCGCTGCCCGGCGTCGCGTCGCCGCGGGCCGCGAATGCCGTGGCGGACGCCGATTCGAAGACCGCGGCTCCGATCGGACCCGTCAAGCTCAGCGCCACCCTCGAGCGGTCGCTGGCGAAAGCCAAGGAGGTGACTGAGCGGGTCGAGCAGGTGACGGGCACAATCAGTGAGACGGTTTCGGAGCAGCTGGGCCAGAAGCTGCCCGCGCCGAAGCCCGTGGTTGCTGCGCGCGAGGCCAAGACGCTGGCAGTGACGAGTGCGGCGAATGTGCAGCAGATTGCCACGGCCGCGGTGGCTCCGAAGAATCCGGTGAGCACGCCCACTGATCCGGCCGGCGTGCTCAACGGCATCGTCACGAATCTGCTGAATCCGTTCCTGGCGCCGTCTCCGGATTCTCCGGAGCCGTTCACTCCGATGGCGTGGGCAGTGTTGGGGTGGGTTCGGCGCAATCTGTTCAACCAGGCACCGGTGGTCAGCAGCCCGACCACCACAGTGCAGACCGGTCAGACGGTCACCGGCAATATCGGTGTGACCGACGCCGAAGGTGATGAGTTGACCTACACGGTGACCGAGCAGCCGAAGTACGGCACGGTGACGATCGACCAGGAGACCGGCGAGTTCACCTACACCCCGAACGATATTGATTACGATGCGGCGCAGATGGATTCGTTCACGGTGTCGGTCACTGACGGGAACAAGGTCAACCTGTTGGCGCTGTTCAAACCGCGCACCGCTCAGAACGACATCGATGTCACGGTGCTCAACCCCACGGTGGAGCGGGTGATCCTGAATCTGCCCGACAGCATCACCAATCCGAACACGCCACGCTTCTCGGAGGACGGGCAGTCGATCTACTTCTCGGCCACGCCGACGGCGGGTGGTCGTGAGGAGATCTACCAGATCAGTGTTGACGGCTCGACAGTCGAATGCATCACCTGCGGCGTGTCGACGGAGATCACCGGGGGGCTGGGGAGAGTCGTTCCGTTCCAGGATGGTTCGGGACGCTTGATGATTCAAGTCAGGACCAGCCCGAACTCCTACGTCGTCTACGAAGAGACGGTCGACGGCCGTCAGCTGGTTCCCGTCATCACGCCACCCTCCGGTGCACGTGCCATCGATCCGCAACGTGAGATGAGAATCTCGCCGGACGGCACGCATGTGTTGTTCAGCCAGATTCAGATGACCTCGACTGGTCTCATCACTGCGGTGCCGGTGGTGGGCCGGCTCGAACGCACCGACGCCGGCTATGAAATCGCGGATGCCAGAGTGGTTTACCCGGTTGGCGAAGGCAAGCAGTGGACCCCGGACGGCAAGGGCGTGATCATCCTCGGCGGCCGCTATGAGGCGGGCAATGTCGATGACATCGTGGTCGACCTGGAGACCGGCGAGGTCACCCGGCTGACCGGCAACCTCGACTACGACGAGGACATCGACATGTCCCCGAACGGACAATGGATCGCTGTCGGCAGCACCCGCGGGTATGACGCGCTGACACCGATGTCGCGGATCGTGCGGCCGGCGTTCCTGCCGGCGGACATCCAAGGGGCGGTGTACGAGAAGTACCGGGGAACCGGCGACGCCACCAATATCACGAACCAGGAATGGGTCATCGCAATCGAGGATGACCTCAAGGGCGAGAACGGGATTCCGGTGTTCGTCGATGGCGACGGATACACCGCCCGCAGCATGGCGAGCTGGAACAACACCGGAGATGCGGTGGCATTCTGGGAGGCTAGCGGGGCTGACGAGACAGACACCAGGTTGGTCATCGCCAAACTGAACTACACCACCAGCGTCGGTCCGGTGCAGGGTGATCGCACCACCCCGGATCCGACGTGGGCTCCCGAACTCAAGACGTACGTGCCCACCACGGCGCCGTTGCCGCCGACAGGAACGTACGCCGGTGCCGGCGGCGGCACCGCGGTGGTCACCGAAGTGAGCGATCCAGCGACGGGTCACATCGTCCGTACCGTCACCTACACCGATTACGTCAACGAGCAGGGGATGATCCTCAACGGCACCGAATCAACGGACACCACCGCCAGCCAGTCATCCATCCGCTACGTCGCCGACATCACCGTGACGGGTACGCACACCGGTTACCTCGATGCGGACGCCACCATCAACAAGCTGCAGCGGACGATGACGGGACACATCACCTCCGATCTCGACGGTGACGTGCAGAGCGTCAATGATCAGGACAGGATCGACGAGGACAGGGCAAACATGTAGTCGTCGGACAGCGTTGAACACACTGACCGCTCCGACCCGCTCACCTCACGGCGAGTGTGTCGGAGCGGTTGGCGTTCAACGCATCCGCGCGGTGATCTGGACTTCGACGAGTGCGCCCGGCATGGCCAGCTCGGTAACCCCGACCGCCGTCCAGGCCGGATACGGCGCGGCCACGAACTCGTCTTTGACCTCACCGAAAACCTGCACATGTTGCTGCAGGCCGACGTGGTAACTGGTGATCTCGACAACGTCGGTGAAGTTCAGCCCGGCCTCAGCCAGCACTCCATGCAGGTTTGAGAAGGCCTGGGTGAACTGGGCCCGTGGGTCCTCTGGAACGGACAAGTCGGGGCGCATGCCGATCATCCCCGAGCAGCGCAGATGGTCACCGTCGATCACTGCCGGCGAAAAATGATGCGCGTCGTACATCGGCTGCATCCATTCCGGTACAACGATTTTCATGGGCAACCTTCCAGTGAAGAAACGCGGAAGCCCCTTATTTCCGGGGAAATAAGGGGCTTCCGCACCATCTGAGGGGAATTACACCCGGGCTTCGGCCGGCAGCGCGGCCAGGATGTCGTTGACGCGGTCGCGGGCGTCGCCGAACAGCATCTGAGTGTTCTCGCGGAAGAACAGCGGATTCTGCACACCGGCGTATCCCGAGGCCATGGAGCGCTTGAACACGATGACGTGGTCGGCGTTCCACACGGTGAGCACCGGCATGCCGGCGATCGGGCTGCCCGGATCCTCGGCGGCGGCCGGGTTGACGGTGTCGTTGGCGCCGATCACGAGCACGACGGAAGTGCCGTCGAAGTCGTCGTTGATCTCGTCCATTTCGAGCACGATGTCGTAGGGCACCTTGGCCTCGGCCAGCAGGACGTTCATGTGGCCCGGCAGACGGCCGGCGACGGGGTGGATACCGAAGCGGACGTTGACGCCGCGCTCACGCAGCTTGCGGGTCAGGTCGGCGACACCGTACTGGGCCTGCGCCACCGCCATGCCGTAACCGGGGGTGATGATCACCGAGTCGGCCGAGGCAAGCAGTTCGGCGGCGCCCTCGGCATTGATCTCGCGGTGCTCGCCGTAGTCCTTGTCGTCGGCCGGTCCGGCTTCGATGCCGAAGCCACCGGCGATCACCGAGATGAACGACCGGTTCATGGCCTTGCACATGATGTAGGACAGGTAGGCACCCGAGGAGCCGACGAGTGCGCCGGTGATGATCAGCAGGTCGTTACCGAGCAGGAAGCCGGACGCGGCCGCAGCCCAACCCGAGTAGCTGTTGAGCATCGACACCACAACGGGCATGTCGCCGCCGCCGATCGAGGCGACCAGGTGCCAGCCCAGCAGCAGCGCGAGCACGGTGACGACGATGAGCAGCCACAGGTGCGGCTCGATGACGAACCACACGGTCAGTGCAGCGAACACCACGAGCGCGCCGACGTTGAGGATGTTCTTGCCGGGCAGCATCAACGGTGCGGACTTGATGCGGGCCGACAGCTTGAGGTTGGCCACGATCGAACCGGTGAAGGTGACGGCACCGATGAACACACCGATGAACACCTCGGCCGAGTGGATGCCGAGCATCTTCTCGCCCACGAGCTTGACGGCTTCCTCGCCGCCGAGGTTGTTCTCGACGTGCAGGTAACCGTTCCAGCCGACCAGCACGGCGGCCAGACCGACGAAGCTGTGCAGCAACGCGATCAGCTCGGGCATGCCGGTCATCTCGACGACCTTGGCGCGCCACAGGCCGATCGCGGCGCCGACGACCATGGCCCCGATCAGCAGGGCCAGTCCCAGCGGCTCGATCTTGCGGTCGAAGGCCAGCGCGATGGTGGCGATCAGAGCCACCGCCATGCCGACCATGCCGAAGGTGTTTCCGGCCCTTGACGTCTCGTGTTTGGAGAGGCCGGCCAGCGCGAGGATGAACAGCAGGGCCGCGACGACGTAGGCGGCCGAGGCAACGTTTTCTAGGGTGAACATGGAATCCGTTCCAAAGTTTCTGTGGGTAGGACCGTCAGCTGCGGGAGAACATCGCGAGCATGCGACGCGTCACCGCGAAGCCGCCGAAGACGTTGATACTGGCCAGCAGGATGGCGACGAAGGCCAACGAGGTGATGGCGATGTCGCCGTGGCCGATCTGCAGCAGGGCGCCCACCACGATGATTCCCGAGATCGCGTTGGTCACCGACATCAGCGGGGTGTGCAGCGCGTGGTGCACGTTGCCGATCACGTAGTAGCCGATCACGATCGCCAGCGCGAACACGGTCAGGTGGACCTGTAGCGCGGCCGGTGAGATCGCGATCAGGGCGAAAACAGCAGCGGCCGCCGCGAAGGTGACGCCGAGCCGGCGCCCGGTCGACATGGGCGGCTTCTCTTCCTTGACGGCCGGGGCAGCCGCAGCGGGCTGGGCGGCCGGAGCGGCCGAAACCTGCACCGGCGGCGGGGGCCAGGTGGTCTCCCCGTCACGCACCACGGTCATCGAGCGCTGGACGACGTCGTCCCAGTCGAGGACGACCTTGCCGTCCTTCTCCGGGGTCAGCAGCTTGAGCAGGTTGACCAGGTTGGTGCCGTACAACTGGGAGGCCTGGGCGGGCAGACGGCCGGCCAGGTCGGTGTAACCGATGATCGTCACGCCGTTGTCGGTGACGATCGCCTGGTCCTTGACGGTGCCCTCGACGTTGCCGCCGTTGGCCGCGGCCATGTCGACGATCACGCTGCCGGGCTTCATGGAGGCCACCATCTCGGCGGTGATGATGCGGGGCGCGGGCTTGCCGGGGATCAGTGCTGTCGTGACGATGATGTCGACGTCCTTGCACTGCTCGGCATACAGCGCGGCCTCGCGGGCCTTGTAGTCGTCGTCCATCTCCTTGGCGTAGCCGGTGGCGGAGACTTCGGCGTTCTCGTTCGCGACGGACAGGTATTCGCCGCCGAGGGAGGCGACCTGGTCGGCCACCTCGGGACGGGGATCGGTGGCGCGCACGATCGCGCCCAGGCTGCCCGCCGCGCCGATGGCGGCCAGGCCGGCCACACCGGCACCCACGACGAGCACCTTGGCCGGGGGAACCTTGCCCGCGGCGGTGACCTGGCCGGTGAAGAACCGGCCGAAGCTGTGTGCGGCCTCGACGACGGCGCGGTAGCCGGCGATGTTGGCCATCGAGGACAAGACGTCCAGCGACTGGGCGCGCGAGATACGCGGCACCGCGTCCATGGCCAGGACCGTGATCGGCCGGCTCGAGAGCTTCCCGACGAGCTCGGGCTTGAGCGCGGGTGAGATCAAGCTCACCAGAGTCGCACCGTCGCGCAGCTTGCCGATCTCGGCATCATCAGGGGCGTTGACTTTCAGCACGACGTCGGCGTCCCACGCGTCGCCGATCTCGGCGCCGGCGTCAACGTAGGCTGCATCGGAGAAGCTCGAGGCAGCACCGGCGCCGCTTTCTACGACTACCGCATATCCGAGCTTGATGATCTGCCCGACCGTCTGCGGGGTGGCGGCGACGCGCGTTTCCCCAGGTAGGGACTCGCGCGGGATCCCGATGAGCATCGAATCCGCTCCGTTCTATGTGTCCAGGCCTCTTCGTTCAGCCTGGAAGAGTGTCGCATTTGTGTTCAGATAACGCGCATGCCCCTTTTGGGGGATGTGACTGCTGGCCCTGGTGCGGCTACAGCCAGTCACGACGTTTGAACATCACATACAACAGGATGACCAGCACAACAATCAAAATGCTGCTGGCGATGAAGCCCACGACGGTGTTGATTCCGGGGTACATGACGTTCTGGCCGTAGAAGCCCGTGATGGCGGTCGGCACTGCGATGATGGCGGCCCAGCCACTGAGTTTCTTCATCACCGTGTTGAGTCGGGCGTCCTGCAGGGACAGGTTGGTCTCGAACACCGTGGTGACCATGTCGCGCAGCGATTCGGTCCACTCCGAAGCACGCAACACGTGGTCGTAGAGGTCGGCGTAGAGCGGGTCGAGTTCGGGCGATGTCGACGAGTCGAGCCTGCGGTGCTGGATGGTGCTGACGACCTCGCGCATGGGTAGTACCACCCGGCGGAGTTCGACCAGGTCCTTACGCAGCTGGAAGGTGCGACGTTGCAGGCCGCGTCGAGGACCACCGTCGGCGAACAGTTCGTCCTCGAGGTCCTCGATGGCGTCGTCGAGTGCCTCGACGGCTTCGAAGTGTCCGTCCACGACGACATCGAGCAGACCGTGCACCAGCGAACCCACGCCGCAGCGCTGCCCGCCGAGGTCGTCGAAGCGCCGTGACACCTCGTTGATGTCGAATTCCGTGGCCGTGCCGTTCACGCTGGGCAGGCGGACCGTGATCAGGCCACGGGGCAGGACGAACGCCGAGATGCGGTGCTTGACCAACAGCGAGGTGTCGGGTGGCGCGTCCTCGTCGGGCACCCGGGTGTCGACCGCATAGACCGTGAAGAACGTGTGCGTGCGGTACACGGAAGTCTTGGTGCGTTCCTTGGGTGCGACGGCATCTTCGACGGCCCACATGTTGAGTCCGAGCTCATGTGCCAGCGCGCGCAGGGCGTCGTGGTCGGGGTCGTAGATGTCGGCCCATACCAACGCGTCCTCTTCGGCCAGGCAGTCCGAGATGCCCGCGAACGTGAAACCGTCGACCGGCTTTCCAGATCGCCAGATTCGTCCCTGCACCTGTCTCACAACCATCAGTCAAGCACCGCGGGATCGTTGCGGCGGTAGCCACGCGCGGGCTCGGTACTCTCGGTGAGGACCTGCCAGATCTTGATCGCGAGGCCCGCATCCCATGAAGGATTCCCCACTCGACGGACTGATGGCGCGCGTCGGCGGTGTCAGCGGCATGGTCTACTCGGCGCTTCCGGTGACCGTGTACGCGACGGTCTCGGCTCTCGCGGGTCGCGTGCCCGCGATCATTTCCGCTCTGGCGACTGCGGCCGTCGTATTCGGTTGGCAGCTGCTGCGCCGTGAATCGGTCAGGCCCGCACTGTGGGGATTCGTCGGCGTCGCGGCCTGTGCGCTGCTGGCACTGGTGACCGGCCAGGCCAAGGACTTCTACCTTCCGGGTATCTGGATGTCCTTGGCATCGGCCATCGTGATGACCGGCTCGATCCTCGTCAGGCGCCCGCTGGTCGGGGTCATCTGGGCGTGGGCCACCGGTCGCGACGGCACCTGGCGCCAGGTACCCGGAGTGCGGCTGGTCTTCAATGTCGTCACCGCGGTCCTGGCGACGGTGTCCTGGTCGCGCTTCCTGGTGCAGAACTACCTGTACGACACCGGTCAGGAAGGACTGCTCGCAGTCGCACGGCTGGCGATGGGCTGGCCGTTGTTCGTGGTCACCACGACGCTGGTCCTGCTCAGTGCCCGCTACGCAATTCGGGCGTTGCCGCGCTCGGCATCCTGACCGGTGCCGATAATCAGCTGTTGCCGGGAATCAAGCCGTATTCGGCCAGCAATTCACCGATCTCGTTGTCGGTGATCTTGCCCATCACTCGCTTGCGGATGATCTCCGGGACCGGCAGGTCAACTTCCTTGCCGTCGCGTAGGTGCACCGTTCCGGAGATGAGCTTGCGGACGTCGTAGGTGGAGTTGAACACTTCGGGTACTCCGCGGTCGATACCCAGCAACTGGTAGGCCGCCTCCATGCCGGTTCGCACCGAGTACTCGGTGGTGAAGATGCAGTCGCGGGTGGTCTCGGCGAACTGACCGATGAAGGCGAAGTTCACCGCGCCTTCCGGGACGACGGCGGGACGGTCGCCCGCTTGACGTGGCATGAAGAACGACGTCACATACGGCATCATCACCGGAACGGCCTTGGCGGCATTGGCGGCCAGTTCAGGGATGTCGGCTTCGGGGACGCCCAGGTGGTACAGCCACTCTTGGGTGATCTCCTCGCCGGTGCACTCGCTCAGCGGCTTCTTCACGTAGTCGCCCGGGGTGTCGACGAACAACCCGTACACCCACACCACGATCTGGTCTTTGGGCTGCTGCTTGAAGTGCGGCTGCCGGTTGACTGTCCAGCTCATCAGCCACTTGGAGTCGCGTGCGGTCACGATGCCGCCGGTAACGACCTTGCCGGAGAACGGGTCTCGCTTGCAGATCTTCTGGATGTACTCGGGGATGCGGTGGTCCAGTGTCGTGACGGTGGCCGATTCCCACTTGGTCTCGGGGATGTGACCGCCGAAGACGTCGGGGCGCCCGAATGATGGGTCCTTGGCCGCGATGCGGCGCCACAGGTCCCAGGCCGGGGCGGGCCCGGTGTTGAGCTTGGCCGGTGTGTGGTGATCGCCGTCGTCGGAGTTCTCGGTCAGCGAGCCGATGGTGGTGAGCACCAGGTCGTTCGGGCCCAGGTCGACCCCGCCGGGCTCACCGTCCTTGATCCAGTGAATCCTGGTGGCCTGCTTGCGGTCCGGGGTGATGTCGAAATCGATGTCGGTGACCTCGGTGTCGAAGTGGAAGGTCACGCCCTGGTCCAGGAGCCACTTGTACATCGGCAGCACGAGTGACTCGTACTGGTTGTACTTGGTGAACTTCAGCGCCGACAGATCCGGCAAACCCTTGATGTGGTGAATGAAGCGGTGGATGTAGAGCTTCATCTCCAGCGCACTGTGCCATTCCTCGAACGCGAACATGGTGCGCCAGTACAGCCAGAAGTTGCTCTCCAGGAAGTCCTTCCCGAAGACCTCGTTGATGCGCTTGTTCTCCATCTCTTCGCGGGTCGCGAGGAACACCTTGACGATGTCCTTCTGCGCTTTGGCGTTGAGTCCGAACATGTTGTCGGTGTGGGCATCCTGGCCGCGGTTCTCGGTGGCCCGGCACAGGCTGTAGTTCGGATCGTCCTTGTTGAGCCAGTAGAACTCGTCGAGCACGCTGGCGCCCTCGATCTCGAGCGAGGGAATGGTCCGGAAGAGGTCCCACAGGCATTCCATGTGGTCTTCCATCTCGCGGCCGCCGCGGATCACAAAGCCCTTCTTCGGCTCCTTGATGCCGTCGAGTGCGCCACCGGGCAACTTCAGCCGCTCCAGGATGGTGATCTTGTTGCCGGGGAGCTGCCCGTCGCGGATCATGAATACCGCCGACGACATCGACGCCAAGCCGGCGCCGACGAACCACGCGGTCTTGTCTTCTACGCCCTGCGGTTTGCGGGGGCGGGCGAACGCTTCGTAATTGCCACTGCTGTAATACATTTCGTATGCTTCCCGCTCAGTTGTACTTGTAGAAGCCTTCGCCGCTGGCGAGGCCCAACTTGCCTTTGTCGATGTAGTTCTCTTTCAGCCACGCGGCGAGCTTCTGAGCTTCGGCGTCCCCATTGGCCATGATGTTGTACGGCGTGGTCAGGCCGATGATGTCGTAGATCTGGAACGGGCCCACCGGTGCGCCGGTGGCGATCCGCCAGGTGTCGTCCACGGCGCTGGGGTCGGCGTAGCCACCGGCCGCGAGTTCGGCGGCGGCATTGAGGAACGGGACCAGAAGTGAGTTGAGGACGTAGCCGGCCTTCTCCTTGTGCAGCTCGATCGGCACCATCCCGATGGCCTTGGCGAACTCGACCACCGCGGCGAAAACGCTCGGGTCGGTGTCCGCGGTCCCCATGATCTCGGCAGTGTTGAACTGCCACACCCGGTTTGCGAAGTGCAGTGCCAGGAACTTGTCGGGCCTGCCGGTGGAATCCTTGAGGTCGCTGGGCAGCAGCGTCGAGGAGTTGGTGGCGAAGATGGTCTTGGCCGGCGCGAGGTCCCCGAGCTTCTGGTAGGTCTCCCGCTTGAGATCGAGGATCTCCGGGATCGCCTCGATCACCAGATCGGCGTCGGCCACCGCTGCCTTCAGGTCGGAGGTCAGCGTGAGCCGGCCCAACGCTTCCCGGGCCTTGCCGTCACGCGCGTCGGGTACCTCGTTGGCGTAGGTCTCGGCCAGCTTCTCGAACCGCGCTTTGGCCGCTTCGAGAACCTCATCATTGATGTCGTACGCGGTGACGGTGAAACCCTTGAACGCGGATTGGAACGCGATCTGGGAACCGAGCACTCCGGTCCCGAGAACGGTCACCGTCTTCACGGAGTTCGTCATGGTGCTTCTCCTTCTCGTGGTGTTGTGGTTGCCAGGAACCCCAGCACGATCTGGTTGATCTGCTGGAGCAGTTCGTGGGCGCCGTCGGTGCCCCACTTCATGCCGGTCGACGGTTGGACCACCAGCAGGTGCAGTGCCGCGAAGACGCTTCTGGCGGCGCGGTCGGCGTTGGCCCGCAGTTCGTTGTCGGTGGACAGATCGGCTGGGTGACAGCGCATCAGGCGTTCGGCGATCGCGTCCTCGAGCCGCATGACGTGGTCTAGTCCTTCGGCACGGAAGCGCTCGGTGGGGGAGCCGAACAGCAGTTCGCGTTGGTAGGCCGTGGCGTTTCCGGGCTGCCGCGCGGCCTCGGAGATCACCGGTGCCACCATCGCAAACACTGCGGCGCTCGGATCCTCGACATCGGCCGCATTGCGCATGCCGGTGTCGATGGCCTGCCGGAACTGGTCGTTGTAGACCATCAGCAGCAGCTCGGCTTTCGACGATGCATAGCGGAACAGGGTGCCGGCCGCGACGTCGGCGGCTTCGGCGATCTGGGCCACCGTGACGGGCTCGAAGCCATGCGCTTCGAACAGCGAACGCGCCGCAGCGAAGATTCGCTGCTGCTTGTCCTGCATGTTCCGGGTTCGTCGACCGGTCATGACCACCTCACAGAATAAATGCGCTCATTAATGAACGTACTCATTAACTGAGCGCGATGTCAACAGGGGTGAATAAACTCAGCTCGATTTCAGACCTTCACCGGTGCAGTGCTGGCCGGTACCAATACCCAGGTGAACGGATCACTGCCTGGTTGCTGTCGTCGCTGAAGCCCGTCGCCATCCCAACTACTTCAGCAATAAGAAAGCTGCCCACAGTGTCTGTCTTCGTCGACATCGTTCCCACCGAGGCCGAACCCGGCCTGCCGCGTGCGGCCACAGCGTCAACCCGTTGGCGCTCCTGGCTGACCAGGTCCGCTCTGCCATTGCTGTCGGTCGTCCTGTTCTTTCTGGTGTGGCAGGTGGTGGCTTGGGCCGGCATCTGGAACCAGACGTTCGTGCCGTACCCATCGGCGGTCTGGCGCGCCTTCATCGACGTCTCGACCACCCATGACGGTGCTCGCGGCTATGCCGGATACCTCCTCTACGAGCACCTCTACATGACGCTGCGCCGCGTGCTGGCCGGTGTGGTGATCGGCGTGGTCGTCGGTGTTCTCCTGGGCCTGCTCATGGGTTCGGTCGGATGGCTGCGCAGCGTGCTCGAACCGTGGCTGACGTTCCTGCGTGCTCTTCCCCCGCTGGCGTACTTCTTCCTGCTGGTGATTTGGCTCGGCATCGACGAGGCGCCCAAGATCACGCTGCTCGCGCTGGCCGCACTACCGCCGGCAGCCGTGGCCACCACGGCCGCGGTGGTCGCCGCACCCGTCGGGTTGCAGGAGGCTGCGCGGGCGTTGGGCGCCACCCGGGCCCAGGTCATCCGCGACGTCGTGGTGCCCTCGGCGCTGCCGGAGACCTTCACCGGCATCCGGCTGGCGGTGGGTATGGCGTACTCGTCGGTGGTGGCAGCCGAACTGTTCAACGGCATCCCCGGCATCGGTGGATTGGTCAAGGACGCAAGCAATTACAACAACACACCGGTCGTGCTGGTCGGGGTCTTCGCCATCGGGATCTCGGGCTTGGTGATCGACGGAGGTTTGCGGGCTGTCGAGCGACGGGCCGTTCCATGGAGAGGGAAGATATGAGACTGACGAAGCTGCTCACCGTGCTGGCTACCGTGACGGTGGCACTGGCCGGGTGCGCGGTGGACCACTCCGGGGGGAACTCCCAGAAACCCACCATTCGTCTTGGCTACCAGTCCTTTCCGAGCGGCGATCTAATCGTCAAGAACAACAAGTGGCTCGAAGAGGCGCTGCCCGACTACAACATCAAGTGGACGAAGTTCGACTCCGGGGCTGATGTGAACACCGCCTTCATCGCCAAGGAGCTGGACTTCGGTGCGCTGGGCTCGAGCCCGGTGGCCCGCGGTTTGTCGGCGCCGCTGAACATTCCGTACCAGGTGGCGTTTGTGCTCGACGTCGCCGGTGACAACGAGGCGTTGGTGGCTCGTGACGGCGCCGGCGTCAACTCGATCGCCGACCTGCGGGGCAAGCGTGTCGCCACGCCGTTCGCGTCCACCGCGCACTACAGCCTGCTGGCCGCGCTGGCGCAGAACGGGTTGTCGCCCAACGATGTCCAGCTGATCGACCTACAGCCGCAGGCCATTCTGGCGGCCTGGGACCGGGGCGACATCGCCGCGGCTTACAGCTGGCTGCCCACCCTGGACCAGCTGCGCAAGACCGGTAAGGACCTGATCACCAGCCGGCAGCTGGCCAAGGACGGCAAGCCCACACTCGATCTGGCCGCGGTGTCCGACGAGTTCTCCACTGCCCACCCCGAGGTCGTCGACATCTGGCGTAAGCAGCAGGCCCGCGCGCTGAACGTCATCAAGGACGACCCGCAGGCCGCGGCCAAGGCTATCGCTGCCGAGGTCGGTCTGAGCCCCGAAGATGTTGCCGGACAACTCAAGCAGGGCGTCTACCTGACCCCGGCGGAGGTGGCGTCTCCCGAATGGCTGGGCACTGACGGGGCGCCGGGCAACATCGCCGCCAATCTGCAGAGTGCGTCGCAGTTCCTGGCCGACCAGAAGCAGATCCCGGAAGCGGCGCCGCTGCAGGTCTTCAGGGATGCGATCTACACGAAGGGGCTGCCCGATGTCCTCGCCGAGCAGTGATGCCGCCGGTGCGCTGAAGATCCGCAACGTCGCGCACCGTTACGGGCACGGCTCGGAGGAGGTGACCGCGCTCGGACCGGTCGATCTCGACGTCGATCCCGGTTCTTTCCTGGTCCTCGTGGGGGCCTCGGGGTGTGGCAAGAGCACACTGCTGCGCCTGATCGCCGGGTTCGAGACGCCGTCCGAGGGTGAGGTCGAGGTGTCCGGTTCCCGGCCGACACCTGGCGTCACCTCGGGCGTGGTGTTCCAGCAGCCTCGGCTGTTTCCGTGGCGCACGGTAGGCGGCAATGTGGACCTGGCGCTCAAGTACGCCGGTGTGCCTCGTGAGCGACGGGCCGAGCGGCGCGAGGAACTGCTGGAGCGCGTCGGGTTGGAAGGCACTGCCAGACGCCGGATCTGGGAGATCAGTGGCGGGCAACAGCAGCGTGTCGCGATCGCCCGGGCGCTGGCCGCCGAGACCCCGCTGTTCCTGTTGGACGAGCCCTTCGCGGCACTGGACGCGCTGACCCGTGAGCGGTTGCAGGAGGATGTCCGGCAGGTGAGTGCGGAGTCCGGCCGTACAACGGTGTTCGTCACGCACAGTGCCGATGAGGCCGCCTTCCTGGGTTCGCGGATCGTGGTGCTGACGCGCCGCCCGGGCAAGGTCGCCCTGGACCTGCCTGTGGAACTGCCGCGCACCGGAGTCGACGCGCATGAGTTGCGCAACTCGCCGGAGTACCTCAAGTTGCGCACGGATGTCAGTGACGCGGTCAAGGTGGCCGCAGCGTAGGTCTTTTCACGCCGAAAGTGACGCCAGGGTCGTAAGCCTGTACTGGTGACGACCGTGGCGTCACTTTCGCGTCAGGCGACGACCTGCGGAAACCGCATGAAAGCGCGCCGGTATCACCGGCGCGTGAGGACTGCGAACGCTACGAACAGTCCTGATTACACCGGGGGGTAGGCCGGCGGCGGGTAAACGCCACGCAGGCCCCAGGCCAGCCACGGGAAGAAGAAGTCGCTCTCGTCGCTGAGGTCGTAGTCAGGATTCGGATCCATCCCCGGAGTCTAAACGTTGGACGCAAGGTCGGAACAGGGCCGCGAACGGAATTGCCTACACTCTTCAACCATCTAGTTGATTGATTTTCCGGGCAAGGTCCCGGCGATGCTGATAGTGAGTGTGCTATGTCATCCGATGCAGAGGGCGGCCGGGGCCGCGGCGGTGCGACTGCCAACGGGACGTCGCGCCGTGATGAACTGCTGACCGTCGCGGCCAAATTGTTCGCCGCCCGCGGATATCACGGCACCCGCATGGACGATGTCGCCGAGGCTGTCGGACTGAACAAGGCCACGGTCTACCACTACTACTCAAGTAAGTCGCTCATCCTCTACGACATCTACAAGAGCACCGCGGACTTCACAGTCGAGGCGTTGCACGACGATCCGACCGCCTCGGCCCGGGAAACCATCTACAACTTCACCCGGCGGCTGTTGGTCGGCATCGCCGGCGACCTGGAGCGTGCCGCGGTGTACTTCCAGGAGGGTCCCTACATCGCGGAGTGGTTCACCGAGGAGCAGGTGGCCTACATCCGGCGCGCTGAGACCCAGGTCTACGAGCACGTCCGCGACGTGATCGACCGTGGCATCGCCAGCGGTGAGTTCTATGACTGCGATTCCCACGTGCTGGCCCTGGGCTACATCGGGATGACCCTCGGTTCCTACCGCTGGTTGCGGCCGCACGGTCGACGTAGTGCCCAGGAGATCGCCGTCGAGTTCAGCACGGCGCTGCTGCGCGGGCTGATCCGCGACGAGACGGTCCGCAACGAATCCCCGCTGGGTGTCGAGATCGAAGAGAAGGCCTAGAACATGACCGATTTGTTCCGACTGGACGGCAAGGTCGCCGTCGTCACCGGAGGCGGCCGCGGTATCGGCCTGATGATGGCCCGTGGCCTGCTGCAGGCCGGTGCGTCCGTGTACATCTCGAGCCGTAAGGAGGCCGAGCTCAACGCGGCGGTGGACACGCTGTCCCCGCTCGGCCGGATCTCGGCGGTGCCGGCCGACCTCGGGACATCCGAAGGGGTCGCCGCGCTGACCGCGGCTGTCACCGCGCGCGAGGACGCCATCCACGCCCTGTTCAACAACGCCGGGGCAGCCTGGGGCGCACCGTACGACGACTTTCCGGAATCCGGGTTCGACAAGGTCTACGACGTCAACGTCAAAGGTGTGTTCCTGCTGACCCGCGCCCTGACCCCGTTGCTGAATGCCGCTGCCACCGAAGACGATCCGGCCCGTGTCATCAACACCGGCAGCATCGACGGGATCGTCGCGCCCGGCAAGGGCCGCGACAATTTCTCCTACAGCGCCAGCAAGGCTGCGGTGCACATGCTGACCAAGCATCTGGCCGGTGAGCTCGCCCCGCGGATTCTGGTCAACGCCATCGCGCCGGGCCTGTTCGAATCGCGGATGACCAAGGAGATGTTGCGCGCCGGGTCCGATGCCGTCGGGTCGGCACTGCCGCTCGGCCGGATCGGCCAACCCGACGACATCGCCGGCATCTCGGTGTTTTTGGCCAGCCGGGCCAGTGCCTACATCACCGGCGCGATCATCCCGGTCGACGGCGGTGTGAGCACCATCAGGTGACGGGCAGGGTGAACCAGCCCCAGGCCAAGAACACGAACACACCGAGATAGAACACGTCGCCGGCCATGTAGAGCCACTCGCTGCGGCGGAATCTGGTCGTCGCCGCACCTGCCATGAAAAGCGCCAGGCCGCAGGCGGCCACCGGGGTCAGCACCGGTGCGATGTTCAACGCCGCGGGTAGCACCAGGCCGATCGCGCCGAGCAGCTTTATGGCCCCGATCGCCTTGAGGTGGCCGTCACCGAACTCGTCGACCCAGTGCTGTGTGCGGCCCATCGACCGGTACCGCTCCCGCGACATCAACAGCATGGTGGTCCCGCCCGCGGCGTAGGCCGCAGCGGCGACAATGGTGATGATCCACAGGGTGGTGTGCATTCCTCGCTCCGTTTCGTGGTTACGTCGAGCCGTGCCGGCTCGTCACTCTTATGACGGATCCGCGCGAGGAGAGGTAACTGATGACGCCCGAGGCACCACTGGCGGAGACATTCGAAGAACAGCGCCCGCGGCTGCTCGCGGTGGCCCACCGCGTTCTCGGCTCCCGCGCCGACGCCGAGGATGCGGTCCAGGAAGCCTGGCTGCGCCTGTCCCGTCAGCACGCCGACTCGATCGACAACGTCGCCGGATGGCTGACGACGGTGGTGGGGCGCATCTGTATCGACACACTGCGGTCGCGCAGCAGCCGCGCCGAGGTGACCCCCGGCGCCGACATCCCTGAGCTCGTCGTCACTGAGGATGTCGACTCCCCGGAGGACGCCGCGGTGATCGCCGACTCGGTCGGGCTGGCGATGCTCGTGGTGCTGGGATCGCTGCGCCCGGACGAGCGGCTAGCGTTCGTGCTGCACGACTTGTTCGCGGTGCCGTTCGCCGAGATCGGGCAGATCCTCGACAAGTCGAGCGACGCAGTCAAGATGCTGGCCAGCCGGGCGCGCCGGAAGGTGCAGGACGTACCGCCGCCGACCGCGGGGCGCCGCCGCAAGCAGGAGCAGCGCGAGGTCGTCGACGCATTCCTGGCCGCAGCGCGTGACGGCGACTTCGATGCCCTGCTGCGCGTACTGGATCCCGACGTCACCTGGCAGCGGTTCACCGCCACCGGCGTCACCGTCGGGACCGGATCGGACGCCGTGCTCGCCGCGGTTCGGCGTGGCCAGGGAAGGCCCGTCGTGGCCCGGCGTGTGTCTGTGAACGGCGAGCCGGGGATCCTGGCGTGGGGGCCCACCGGTCGTCCGGTCAGCGTGATGGCGTGCACCGTCGACGGCGGCCGGCTGGTCGGGATCGTGTCGATCCTCGATCCCCGACGGCTGGCCCGGATGTCGCTGCCGGCGCCACCCGCTGCCGATTAGCCTGGCCGCATGAAGTCGACGATCCTCTCGCGCCGAGACCTGGATTTCCTGCTCTACGAGTGGCTGGATGTCGAAAAGCTCACGACGCTGGACCGGTTCAGCGAGCACTCCCGCGAGACCTTCGACGGCGTGCTGGATCTGTGCGAGCAACTCGCCACCCGCTACTTCGCGCCGCACAACAAGCTCAGCGATGCGAACGAGCCGACCTTCGACGGGCAGACCGTCTCGCTGATCCCCGAGGTGAAAGAGGCGTGGGACGCGTTCGCGGCCGCCGATCTGCTCGCCATGGGTATGGACGCCGAGGTCGGCGGAGCGCAGCTGCCGGCCACCGTCGCGCAGGCCGCGTTCGCGTGGATCTCCGCGGCCAACGTGTCGACCTCGGGCTATCTGATGCTGACCATCGCCAATGCCAACCTGTTGGCCCGATTCGGCACCCCTGAGCAGATCGAACAGTTCGTCAAACCGATGCTGGCGGGCCGTTTCTCGGGCACGATGGCCTTGTCGGAGACCCAGGCCGGGTCGTCACTGGCCGACATCACCACGCGGGCCGAACCGCAGGCCGACGGCAGTTACCGGCTGTTCGGTTCGAAGATGTGGATATCGGGCGCCGAACACGAAATGACCGAGAACATCGTCAACCTCGTGCTGGCCAAGATCCCCGGCGGTCCGGCCGGAACCAAGGGCATCTCGTTGTTCATCGTGCCGAAGTTCCTGGCCGACGGCACTCGCAACGGCGTTGCCATCTCCGGACTGAATCACAAGATGGGACAACGCGGGATCACCAACACCGTGCTCAACTTCGACGGCGCTGTCGGCTATCTGGTCGGAGAGCCGCATCGCGGCATCGTCTACATGTTCCACATGATGAACGAGGCCCGCTTGGGGGTCGGGATGGGCGCCGTCGCGCTCGGCTACACCGGCTACCTCAAGTCGCTGGAGTACGCGCGGGAACGCCCGCAGGGCCGGCCGCCGGGCGTCAAGGATCCCTCGACGCCACAGGTGCCCATCATCGAGCACGCCGATGTCAAGCGAATGCTGTTGGCGCAGAAGGCCTATGTCGAGGGCGGTCTCGGGCTGGCGCTGTACTGCGCCAAGTTGGTCGACACCGGTGACCAGGCAGCGCTCGACATCCTCACCCCGGTCGCAAAGAGCTGGCCGTCGCAGTGGTGTGTGGAGGCCAACAGCCTGGCGATCCAGGTGCACGGCGGCTACGGATACACCCGCGAGTACGACGTGGAGCAGCATTACCGGGACAATCGGTTGAACCCGATCCACGAGGGCACGCACGGTATCCAGAGCTTGGATCTACTGGGGCGCAAGGTGACCCAGAACGGCGGGGCCGGCCTCGCTGCCCTGGGGGAGCGGGTGCAGGCGACCGTCGCCGCGGCTTCGGGTGCGGCGCCCGATCTGGCCGCTCAGCTCGACGCCGCCTGGCAGCGGCTGATCGCGGTCACCGGTGCGATGTTCGCCTCCGGTGACGTCGAGGCAGCGATTGGCCAACAGCGCGGTGTACCTGGAGGCGTTCGGTCACATCGTGGTGGCCTGGATCTGGCTGGAGCAGGTGCTGGCCGCCGAGGGGCAGACCGGGGATTTCTATGACGGCAAGCGGCAGGCAGCGCGGTACTTCTTCCGCTATGAGTTGCCCAAGACCGCACCGCAATTGGACCTGCTGGAGAGTCTCGATCGCACCACGCTGGAGATGCGCGACGCCTGGTTCTAATCGAACTCGATGATCTGCCGCACGGCCCGGCCCTCGGCGAGTGCATCCATACCGGCGTTGATCTGGTCGAGGGTGATCGTGTCGGATACCAGCGATTCCACCGGCAATTTCCCGGCCCGCCATAGTTCGACGAAGCGCGGGATGTCGCGCGACGGCACGGCCGATCCGAGATAGCTGCCGATCAGCGATCGTCCCTCGGCGACGAAACCCAACGGCGACACCGAGATTCGGGCGTCGGGGCGGGGGAGGCCCACGGTGATGGTGCGTCCTCCGGGTCCGGTCAACGCGATCGAGGTTTCGAGTGCGGCCGGGTGACCGGCGGCCTCGATCACCACGTCCGCCTTGAGGCCGTCGGCCTGCTCGGGGGTGTAGGTCTCGTGCACACCGAGCTCACGAGCTCGCGCCAGTTTGTCGGACAGCTGATCCACGCCGATGACACGGACGTCGTCGTGGGCCAGAGCGGTCAGCGCCGCGGCCATCCCGACACCGCCGAGACCGACGACGGCCACGGTCTGGCCCGGGCGCGGTGTGCCTACGTTGAGCACGGCGCCGCCGCCGGTGAGCACCGCACAACCGAGCAAGGAGGCCACGGTGGCGGGGACATCGCCGGGGACGGGCACCACCGAGCGGCGGTCGACGACTGCGTAGGTGGCGAAGCCGGACACCCCGAGGTGATGGAAGACCGGTTGGTCGTCGCGGGAGAGGCGGATGTCGCCGTTCATCAACGTGCCCGCACCGTTGGCGGCCGATCCGGGGCCGCACGGTGTCAGGCCGTCGGTGGCGCAGGCCGGGCAGCTTCCACAGCGCGGCAGGAAGGTCATCACCACGCGTTGGCCTACCGGCAGGTCGCTGTCGCCGGCCTCGACGATCCCGGCAGCTTCGTGCCCCAGCAGCATGGGAACCGGGCGCACCCGATTGCCGTCGACCACCGAGAGGTCGGAGTGGCACAGGCCTGCTGCCTCGATGCGCACCAGCAGCTCGCCCGGACCGGGTTCGGCAAGCTCGAGCTCGCTCACCCGGATGGGCCGGGACTCGGCGTAGGGGCGGGACAGACCGATGTGCTCCAGGACGGCTCCGCGGATCAACATGTCCACCAGCCTGTCAGACTCCGGGTATGACCGACGGAGCTGAGTTGACCCGCGCAGACTTTCCGCTGCACTGGCCGGTGCTGACCCGATGGACCGACAACGACATGTTCGGTCACCTCAACAACGCGGTGTACTACGAGCTGTTCGATACCGCGATCAATGCGTGGATCAACACCAACTGTGACGTCGATCCGGTCACTGCGCCGTGGCTTGGTGTGGTCGCAGAGTCCGGCTGCCGCTACTTCGCGGAGCTGAAGTTCCCCGACCCGTTGGTGGTCGGCCTGTCGGTGGCCCGGTTGGGCAACAGCAGCGTCACCTACCGGCTGGGATTGTTCGAGCCGGACGGCCCGGTCGCGGCGGTCGGCCATTGGGTGCATGTGTACGTCGACCGGACCACGCGCCGCCCGGTACCGATTCCCGACGTGATCCGCGAGCTGCTGCAGTCGATATGCTCGCCGGATGCCGCTCGTGAGCAAGACCGTCGAGGTTGAAGCCCCCGCCGAGAAGATCCTGGCGATCGTCGCCGATTTCGAGGCCTATCCGCAGTGGAACCCGGAGATCAAGGGCTGCTGGATCCTGGCCCGCTACAACGACGGCCGGCCCAGCCAGCTGCGGCTGGATGTCGAGATCCAGGGCCAGTCCGGTGTCTTCATCAATGCGGTCTATTACCCGGCCGAAAACCAGATCTACACCGTGTTGCAGCAGGGCGACCATTTCACCAAGCAGGAGCAGCGCTTCTCGGTGGTGCCGCTGGGGCCCAACAGCACCTTGCTCCAGGTCGATCTCGAGGTCGAGGTCAAGCTGCCGGTGCCGGCGATGATGGTCAAGAAGCTCATCGGCGACACCCTGGACCACCTGGCCAACGCCCTCGTCGGTCGGGTACAGCAGCTCTCGGCCTGATCGGGGAGAGGCTAGGCCGCGCGGTCGGCGGCCGCCGCACGCAGCTCCAGTACGCGGTTGCGGATGCGATGCTCGGTGGCCCGCGGCATTTGAGCCGGGCGGTAGCGGCCATGTCGGACCCGCTGGACGCGGCCGTGGCTCATCTCCCAGCGCAACGCGTCGGAGATCGCCTTCGACGGGCGCCCGCGGGTGGTAAATCCCTGGTCCTCGAGCGCGTCGACCAGATCCGCGACTGATTGTGGACCGTATTGGAACAATTGCATGGTCAGCACGTAGCGGAGGTTGGTGCCGCGTAGTAGGAGTTTGTCCCCCATGGCGTAACGGTGCCAGGCAGGTCTGACAACCACCCTGGTCACAGATTTCGGCGGGGTATGTGATGTGCCCGCCTGCTAGCGACAATCCAGCGACTATCGCCACATCGACATCACAGGACCCGCGAAACCCATTGTCGCTGGACGGTTTTGCCAATCCAGCACCACCGGTCACGCCCGTCTCGTTTGTCTCGTGTCCACTTGTCAGCGACTCTGTCGCTGATGGGTGGGCAGCCCGGATTGTGTTACCGACGTGGCGGCAGCGTCCCAAAGTGGCCTGAGTGGTGAAGATGCCTGTGATCGGTGAGGCCGACGAGGTCGATGAGGCGATTGTCGCTCAATTGTCGCTGCCAGCCGGGCAGAACGGGCATCGATTTCGCGCTACGACACGCCGGCGAAGCCGCGCCGACACGCCGAGACCGTCGCGTCAGTCCCACATCCCGATGTCGTTCAGCCGCGCGATCAGCCGTTGGGCCGCGTCGGTGAACTGGTTTGAGTTGAGTTCCACGGCCGCCGCCGCATCCCGCCGGCGTAGCGCGTCGATCAGCAGGCGGTGGTTCTCCACGGCTTCGGTGCCCCACTTCGGATCCGTCGAATAGATCAGGGCCGGAAGGTATCGCGCGACGTGCAGCAGGAACCAGGCCAACTTGATCCGTCCGCTGGCGTGGTTGAAGGCCCGGTGGAAGGCGAACTCGGCGGACGAGATCGCCCCGGGATCCTGACTTTCGACGGCTGCCGCCAGTTCGGCGTTGAGCTGTTCCAACTCGTCGATCTGGGCCGGCGTGATGCGGGTAGTGACGGTGGCGGCCAGCTCCCGCGCGATGGTGGCCTGCAGCCAGAAGATGTCGTCCACGTCGGCACGGGTCAGGGGTACGACGACGTGTCCTCGGTTGGGCTCCAGCTGCACCATGCCCTCGCCGCGCAGCGTGCGCAGCGCCTCCCGCACCGGGGTGATGCTGACTCCGAGTGCCGCGGCGGTCTCGTCGAGGCGGATGAACGTGCCGGGCCGCAGCACCCCGGTCATGATCTCGGCCCGTAGTTGGGCGGCGACCTCGTCGGAAAGTTGCTCCCGCCGTCCTCCGCGACGACGTTGCACGGCCGTTCTGGCAGGTGCGTTCACGCGAATGCGATCGCCTTTCTCGCGGGCTTGTCGCCGAGGCGCCGAGGCCATAGTGTGACCGGGGCAACCCTATGTTTGATCAAATATAAAATTCGTGCAACCTCGATACCGATGGAGTACAGATCCGTTGACTGCCGAGCCGTTCCCCACTGAGCAGCCGTACCTGGCCCGTCGCCAGAACTGGGCCAACCAACTGACCCGGCACGCGTTGATGCAGCCGGAGAAAACCGCCCTGCGGTTCCTCGGCCGCACCATCACCTGGCGCGAGCTCGACCACCGGGTGACCCGGTTGGCCGGCGCCCTGAGTCGGCGCGGTGTCGGTTTCGGCGATCGCGTGCTGATCCTGATGCTCAACCGGCCCGAGTTCATCGAGGCGATGCTCGCGGCCAACAAGCTCGGCGCCATCGCAGTGCCGGTGAACTTCCGGATGACCCCGCCGGAGATCGCCTTCCTGGTGAGCGACTGCGAGGCCCGCGTCGTGGTCACCGAGCCCGTGCTCGCCGGAGTGGCGACCGCGGTGCGCGATCTCGACGCCACGCTGTCCACGGTGATCGTGGCCGAGGCGCCGACGGAAGACGGTGTGCTGGGCTACGAGGATCTGATCGCCGAGGAGGGCGACGCCCCGCCGCTGGTCGACATCCCGGGTGATGATCCCGCGCTGATCATGTACACGTCCGGCACCACGGGCCGGCCCAAGGGGGCGGTGCTGACCCACAACAACCTGATCGGCCAGGGCATGACCAACCTGTTCACCACGGGTGTGGACATCAACAACGACGTCGGGTTCATCGGCGTGCCGCTGTTCCACATCGCCGGCGTCGC
This sequence comes from Mycolicibacterium fortuitum subsp. fortuitum, assembly GCF_022179545.1. The sequence goes on from NZ_AP025518.1 coordinate 132,650, forward strand.
CGGAAACGTGAACACAGGCCTGACGCTCGGCCTGCCGACGGTCATCTACCCGCTCGGTGCGTTCGACCCGGGTGCGTTGCTCGACGTGCTGGCCGCCGAGAAGGTCACCGCGATCTTTCTGGTACCCGCGCAGTGGCAGGCGGTTTGTGCTGAGCAGAAAGCCAATCCGCGCGATCTCTGCCTGCGGTCACTGTCGTGGGGTGCTGCCCCGGCATCGGACACGTTGCTGCGCGCCATGGCCGAGACTTTCCCGGGCAGCCAGATCACCGCCGCCTTCGGCCAGACCGAGATGTCCCCGGTTACCTGCATGTTGTTGGCGGACGACGCGATTCGCAAACTCGGATCGGTCGGCCAGGTCATCCCCACCGTCTCGGCCCGCATCGTCGACGAAAACATGAACGACGTCCCCGTCGGCGAGGTCGGCGAGATCGTCTACCGCGCCCCGACTTTGATGGCCGGGTACTGGAACAACCCCAAAGCCACTGCCGAGGCGTTCGCCGGCGGCTGGTTCCACTCCGGAGATCTGGTCCGCCAGGACGAGGAGGGCTACATCTGGGTGGTCGACCGCAAGAAGGACATGATCATCTCCGGCGGCGAGAACATCTACTGCGCCGAGGTGGAGAACGTCCTGGCCGGCCACCCCGCCATCACCGAGGTCGCCGTGATCGGCCGCCACGACGAGAAATGGGGTGAGGTTCCGGTCGCGGTGGTCGCCTTGGCTGCCCGGTCCGATTCCTTGAACCTGGGCGATCTCGACGGCTTCCTGACCGAACGCCTCGCGCGCTACAAGCACCCGAAGGCGCTCGAAATCGTCGATGCGTTGCCCCGCAACCCCTCGGGCAAGGTGCTCAAGACCGAACTCAGGGAGCGCTTCGGTTCGCCCATCAACGCCCAGTAGCGTTGACGTAGGCGAAAGTAACTCAGCGTCAACGCTTTCTGCAGGTCGCAGCGAAAGTTTGCTGTCTTTGCATGCCCTCGCTAACAGTTGATGGCACAATCCACCCGATGCGGTGCACGTCCCGGTTTCCATCGGGTACAGTCCGGTGGTCTCAATTACTACTCACGAGTAGGGAGAGACGGATCACACAAGCTGACAGGCGACGAGGAGGGGGCGTGCGACACGTCCAAGGGGCGCAACGGTGACGGCGCCCGCCGACGGGCTCGTCGGCTACGTACGTGGTCAATTGGAGAAGCCGCTGGCTATGGTCGGTGGCTTCTTCAAGATGACCGTGCTCACCGGAAAGGCGTTTCTCACACGGCCTTTCCAGTGGAAAGAGTTCGTGCTGCAGAGCTGGTTCCTGATCCGCGTGGCATTCCTGCCCACGCTGGCGGTATCGATCCCGCTGACCGTGCTCATCATCTTCACGCTCAACATCCTGTTGGCCGAGTTCGGTGCGGCCGACGTGTCGGGCGCCGGTGCGGCTCTCGGTGCGGTGACGCAGCTCGGACCTCTGGTGACGGTGCTCGTGGTCGCCGGTGCCGGTTCGACCGCGATTTGCGCCGACCTCGGCGCCCGCACCGTCCGTGAAGAGATCGACGCGCTCGAGGTGTTGGGCATCGACCCCATCGAGCGGCTGGTCGTGCCCCGCGTGGTGGCCTCGACCTTCGTGGCCTTCATGCTCAACGGCGCGGTGATCACCATCGGCCTGGTCGGCGGCTTCTTCTTCGGCGTCTATGTCCAGAACGTCTCCGCCGGCGCCTATGTGTCCACACTTACCCTGCTCACCGGATTCCCCGAGGTGATGATCTCGGTCGTCAAGGCCACACTGTTCGGCCTGATCGCCGGACTCGTCGGCTGCTACCGCGGCCTGACGGTGGCCGGTGGTTCCAAGGGCGTCGGCACCGCGGTGAACGAGACCCTGGTGCTGTGCGTGGTGGCATTGTTCGCAGTCAACGTCGTGCTCACCACCATCGGTGTGCGCTTTGGAACAGGGCATTGACATGAGTACCGCAACAGTCCTTCGCTCCCGATTCCCCCGGGCGTTCTCGCGCACCTCGGACATCGCCGGTACGCCGGGCCGGTTCCTCGACAGCATGGGCCACGTCGCGTGGTTCGTCGTCCAGGCCATCGGCTCGATTCCGCACGCGTTCCGGCACTACCGTCGTGAAGCCCTTCGACTCGTCGCCGAGATCGGAATGGGTACCGGCGCCATGGCCGTCATCGGCGGCACCGTCGCCATCATCGGCTTCGTCACGTTGTCGGCCGGCTCCCTGATCGCCATCCAGGGCTTCGCGTCCCTGGGCAACATCGGCGTGGAGGCCTTCACCGGCTTCTTCGCCGCCCTGGCAAACATCCGCGTCGTTGCCCCGGTCGTCACCGGGCAGGCCCTGGCCTCCACGGTCGGCGCCGGTGCCACCGCCGAACTCGGCGCCATGCGCATCAGCGAAGAGGTCGATGCGCTGGAAGTCATGGGCATCCGGTCGATTTCGTACCTGGTGTCCACCCGGATCATCGCCGGCTCGATCGTCATCATCCCGCTGTACGCGATGGCGATCCTGCTGTCCTTCCTGTCTGCGCAGTTCGTCACGACGATCTTCTACTCGCAGTCAGTCGGTACGTATGAGCACTACTTCCATACGTTCCTGCGCGTCGACGACGTGATGTGGTCCTTCCTGCAGGTCATCATCATGTCCGTCGTGGTCATGTTGAACCACTGCTACTTCGGCTACTACGCCAGTGGCGGTGCTGTCGGTGTGGGTGAGGCAGTAGGGAGGTCGATGCGAACCTCGTTGATCGCAATCGTGTTGGTGGTCCTGTTGGCATCGTTGGCGCTCTACGGCACCGACCCCAACTTCAACCTCACGGTGTAGCGGCATGACCCAGCCTGCAGTGCCGCACGCGGCATTGAACAAGCCGAAGATCCCGCCGTACAAGCTGGCCGGCCTGATCCTCGCCCTTGTCACGATGATGGTCCTCGCGCTGACGTGGATGCAGTTCCGCGGGTCGTTCGAGGAGAAGACGCAGCTGACCGTGTTGTCGGGTCGGGCGGGTCTGTCGATGGATCCGGGTTCGAAGGTCACCTTCAACGGGGTGCCCATCGGGCGCCTGGCCTCGATCGATGTGGTCACGGTGGATGACAACCCGGAAGCCAAGCTGATCCTGGACGTCAAGCCTCAGTACCTGAAGCTGATCCCGGAGAATGTGACTGCTGAGTTGCGGGCGACCACGGTGTTCGGCAACAAGTACATCTCGTTCCTGTCGCCGTCCAACCCGTCTCCGGAGCGGATTTCTCCTTCGACGCCGATCCGGGCGCAGGGGGTGACGACGGAGTTCAACACGCTGTTCGAGACCATCACCGCGATCTCCGAGCAGATCGACCCGATCAAGCTGAACCAGACGCTGACCGCGACGGCGCAGGCGCTCGACGGGCTGGGTGACAAGTTCGGTCAGTCGATCGTCAACGGCAACGACATCTTGTCCGACCTGAACCCGCGGATGCCTCAGATCCGCCGCGACATCTCGGGACTGGCTGATCTGGGCGAGGTCTATGCCGATGCGGGTCCGGATCTGTTCGACGGTTTGACCAACGCGGTGACCACGGCGCGCACGCTCAACGATCAGCGCGGCAATCTGGATCAGGCGCTGGTGGCCGCGGTCGGATTCGGCAACACCGGCGGTGACATCTTCGAGCGCGGCGGGCCCTACCTGGTCCGCGGCGCCCAAGATCTGCTGCCCACCTCGGCGCTGCTGGACAAGTACAGCCCGGCGTTGTTCTGCACGATCCGCAACTACCACGACGCCGGCCCGAAACTCGCAGGCGCCCTTGGTGGTAACGGCTACTCACTGCAGACTCATTCGTTGGTGATCGGCGTCGGCAACCCGTACGTCTATCCCGACAACCTGCCGCGGGTCAACGCCAAGGGTGGGCCCGAGGGCCGGCCCGGCTGCTGGCAGCCGGTCACCAAGGACCTGTGGCCCATGCCGTACCTGGTGATGGATACCGGTGCATCGATCGCCCCGTACAACCACCTCGAGTTGGGTCAGCCTCTCGTGGCCGAGTACGTGTGGGGCCGCCAAGTGGGGGAGAACACGATCAACCCATGAGCATCAAGGGCACGCTTATCAAGCTCGGCATCTTCTCACTGGTGCTGCTCACCTTCACTGCGATCATCTTCGTGGTCTTCGGTCAGATCCGGTTCAACCGGACCTCCGAGTATTCGGCGATCTTCAAGAACGTCAGCGGTCTGCGCACCGGGCAGTTCGTCCGTGCCTCCGGCGTGGAGGTCGGCAAGGTCTCGGGCGTCAAGCTGGTCAACGGTGGTCAGCAGGCCGAGGTCACGTTCAACGTCGAGAAGTCGCTACCGCTGTTCGACCAGACCACGGCCGCGATCCGCTACCAGGACCTGATCGGTAACCGCTACCTGGAGCTCAAGCGCGGCGACAGCAATACGAAGATCCCGCCGGGCAGCACCATTCCGCTGGAGCGCACCGAGCCGGCACTGGACCTCGACGCGCTGGTCGGCGGCTTCCGTCCGCTTTTCCAGTCGCTCAGCCCGGAGAAGGTCAACACCATCTCCCAGTCGATCATCACGATCTTCCAGGGCCAGGGCGGCACCATCAACGACATCCTGGACCAGACGGCGCAGCTCACCCAGAGCATCGCTGACCGGGACCAGGCCATCGGTGAGGTGATCAAGAACCTCAACATCGTCCTGGACACCACGGTTGCCCATCAGCAGCAGTTCAACGACACCCTGAAGAACTTCGAGACGCTGATCACCGGTCTGAAGAACCGCGCCGATCCGATCGGATCCTCGGTGGCCAACATCAGCAATGCGGCCGGTTCGCTGGCAGACCTGCTGTCCGACAACCGTCCGCTGCTCAAGGACACCGTCGGTCGCCTCGAGGTCATCCAGCAGCCGCTGATCGATCAGAAGCAGCAGCTCAACGACATCCTGGTGCAGTTCCCCCAGGCGTTGAAGATCATCGGCCGTGCCGGTGGCATCTACGGTGACTTCTTCAACTTCTATGCCTGCGATCTGTCGTTGAAGCTCAACGGGTTGCAGCCGGGCGGGCCCGTCCGAACCGTCAGACTCAGTTCACAGCCGTCGGGTAGGTGCACGCCGAGATGAGGACACTGCAAGGTTCCGACCGCTTCCGCAAAGGCCTCATGGGCGTTGTGGTGGTGGCGCTGGTGATCGGCGTCGGTTCGACGCTGACGAGTGTGCCGATGCTGTTCGCGGTTCCCACCTACTACGGCCAGTTCTCCGATACCGGAGGCCTGAACCTGGGCGACAAGGTGCGCATCGCCGGCATGGATGTCGGCACCGTCAAGAGCATGGACATCAACGGCGACAAGGTCGAGATCGGCTACACCCTGGGTGGCAAGACGATCGGCACCGAGAGCCGTGCGGCGATCCGCACCGACACCATCCTGGGTCGTAAGAACATCGAGATCCAGCCGCGGGGTAGCCAGACGCTGCCTCCGCGCGGGATGTTGCCGCTGGGGCAGACGACGACGCCGTACCAGATCTACGACGCGTTCCTCGATGTCACGCGCAACGCCTCGGGCTGGGACACCAAGTCCGTCAAGGAATCGCTGAACGTCTTGTCGGAGACCGTCGATCAGACGTCGCCGCACCTGAGTGCCGCGCTGGACGGGGTGGCCAGGTTCTCCGAGACCATCGGCAAGCGCGATGAGGACGTCAAGAAGCTGCTGGCCAACGCCAACAAGGTGGCCACGATCCTTGGGGACCGCAGCACGCAGGTCAACCAGCTGCTGGTGAATGCCCAGACCCTGTTGGCCGCGGTCAACGAGCGCGGCCAGGCCGTGAGCATGCTGCTGGAGCGGGTGTCGTCGGTGTCGAATCAGGTCGAGGGCCTGATCAACGACAACCCGAACCTCAACCACGTGCTGGAGCAGCTGCGTACGGTCAGCGACCTGCTGGTCGAGCGCAAGCAGGATCTGGCCGACACGCTGACTGTCGCGGGCAAGTTCATCACCTCGCTGGCCGAGGCGCTGGCCTCCGGCCCGTACTTCAAGGTGATGCTGGTCAACCTGATCCCGCCGCAGATCCTGCAGCCCTTCGTCGATTCCGCGTTCAAGAAGCGCGGCATCGATCCCGAGGAGTTCTGGCGTAACGCCGGCCTGCCGTCGGCGCGCTTCCCGGATCCGAACGGCAAGCGGTTCGAGAACGGCGCCCCGCCGCCGGCCCCGACGCCGCTGGAAGGCACCCCGGAACATCCGGGTCCCGCCGTCCCGCCCGGATCGCCGTGTTCGTACACGCCGACCGCTGCCGGAATACCGTCGCCTGGCAACCCGATGCCCTGTGCAGCGGCCACCCAGGGTCCGTTCGGTGGCCCCGAGTACGGTCCGCCGGACCTGGCTACCTCGGCGCCGAATCCTGACGGCATCGCCCATTCGCCGGGTGTGCCCAGTGCGGCTGTCCCCGGCCAGATGCCGCCGGATCAGCCCGGTGCCCCGGTCGAACTGGCGCCCGGTCCGCCCGGCGCCCGCACCGTTCCGATCGCCCCGTTGCCGGTGCCGCCAGGGGACATCCCGGGTTATGCACCGCACCCGCCGCCGCTGAACGCTCCCCCGGCACCGCCGGGGCCGGGGCCGGACGCGGGGCCGGCGGGCACACCGCCGCTGCCGGGTAATCCGCCGTTCCTTCCGCCCGGGTCGCAGGGATAGGCAGGGGTATAGGAAGCTATGTCTACTGTTTTCAACGTTCGAAACATCCAGTTGCCCAAGGCTTCCCGGGCGACCATCATCGTCGGTGCGCTGGCGGTGGTGGCTGCCCTGGTGCTGGGTTACTTCGGTCTGAACCTGTACAAGAAGATGACCAACACCACGGTCACCGCGTACTTCCCCGAGGTGCTCGCGCTGTACCCCGGGGACAAGGTCCTCATCATGGGCGTCAAGGTCGGTGCGATCGACAGCATCGAGACCGACGGCGACAAGATGAAGGTCGTCTTCCACGTCAGCAACAAGTACAAGGTGCCCGAGAACGTCACCGCGTCCGTGCTGAACCCGAGCCTGGTGGCCTCCCGTGTCATCCAGCTGTCCCCGCCCTACACCGGTGGGCCGCAGTTGAAGAACAACGCGGTGATCCCGATCGAGAACACCCAGATCCCGGTCGAGTACGACGAGTTGCGCAACCAGATCACCCGTCTGCTCGACGATCTGGGCCCGACCGCCGAACAGCCCAAGGGTCCGTTCGGTGACATCATCGACTCGTTCGCCGACGGGTTCCAGGGCAAGGGCGAACAGCTCAACCGCACCCTCAACGGGCTGTCGGAGGCGCTGACCACGCTCAATCAGGGCCGCGGCGATTTCTTCCAGGTGGTCAAGAGCCTGGCGTTGTTCGTCAACGCCCTACACAAGAGCGATCAGCAGTTCGTGGCGCTCAACAACGACCTGGCGCAGTTCACCAACTCGTTCACCAACACCGATCAGGAGTTGGCGACGGCCCTGCAGGATCTCAACAAGGTCCTCAAGACGACCCGTGAGTTCCTCGACAAGAACGGCGGCGTGCTCACCCACGACGTGAACAACCTGTCGGAGGCGACGACGGCGATCCTGCAGCCGGAGCCGCGCGCCGGCCTGGAGAAGGGTCTGCACTCCTACCCGAACCTGGCCGCGAACGTGCTCAACATCGTCTCGCCCAACCAGGGCGGCATCGTGAGCTTGCCGGTTCTGCCGGGTCTGACCAACTTCTCCAACCCGCTGCAGTTCATCTGCAGCTCGATCCAGGCGGGTAGCCGGCTGGGCTACCAGGACTCGGCCGAATTGTGCGCGCAGTACCTGGCGCCGATCCTCGACGCGATCAAGTTCAACTACCTGCCGTTCGGGCAGAACCTGGCGAACACCGCGATGACGCTGCCCAAGCAGATCTCCTACTCGGATCCGCGTCTGCAGCCGCCAGGTGGCTACAAGGACACCACCGTCCCCGGTATCTGGTCCCGCGACACGTTGTTCTCGCACGGCAACCATGAGCCGGGCTGGACCGTCGCGCCGGGCATGCAGGGTGTGCAGGTGCAGCCTGCCACTCAGCAGATGCTGACCCCGGAGTCGTTGTCCGAGTTGATGGGTGGCCCGGACATCGTCGCGCCGCCTGCGCCGCCGGCGTTCGGGGCTCCTCCGGGAGGCAACCTGCCCGGCCCGCCGAACGCATACGACGAGCGCAATCCGTTGCCGCCGCCGTGGTACCCGCAGCCGGGCCCGCCGCCGGCGCCGGCACCCGGTGTGATCCCGGGTGATCCGATGTCGGGTCCCGCACCGGCCGCTCCGGCTCCGGCTCCCGCCGGGCCTGCGCTGCCTGCCGAGGTCGGAGGACAGGGCTAATGAAGACACGTAACTGGGGTCGCGTCGGTCGCCGCGTCGCGGTGTTGTCGGCGTCCGCACTGATCCTCACCTCGTGTGGGCAGTGGCGCGGCGTCGCCAACGTCCCGCTGCCGGGTGGGCCGGGCACCGAGTCCGGCCACACCACGCTGTACGTGCAGATGCCGGAGACGTTGGCGCTCAACGCCAACAGCCGGGTGCGGGTGCGCGACGTGTTCGTCGGCCGGGTCCGCAAGATCGAACTGATCAACTGGACTCCGACGCTGACCGTCGACCTTGAGCCGGGCATCGTGCTGCCCAAGAACACCGAGGCCAAGATCGGGCAGACCAGCTTGCTGGGTTCGCAGCACGTCGAGCTCAACCCGCCGGCCAAGCCGTCCGAGGAGAAGCTGCACGACGGGGACACCATCCCGCTGGCGCAGTCCTCGGCGTACCCGACGATCGAACGGACACTGGCCGGTATCTCGGGCATCCTGACCGGCGGTGGCATCCCGAACATCGAGACCATCCAGACCGAGGTGTTCAACATCCTCAACGGTCGCGCCGATCAGATCCGCGACTTCCTGGGCCGGCTCGACACCTTCACCGACGAGCTCAACCAGCAACGCAACGACATCACCCGGGCGATCGACTCGACCAACCGGCTGCTGAACATCGTCGCGGCGCGCAATGACACGTTGGACCGGGTGCTGACCGAGTTCCCGCCGCTGATCCAGCATTTCGCCGATACGCGCGATCTGTTCGCCGACGCGGTGACCTCGCTGGGCCGGTTGTCGAAGGCTGCTGACGACACGTTGTCGAACAGCAACGCCAACCTGCACACCAACCTGCAGAACCTGCAGCGGCCGCTCAAGCAGCTGGCCCGTTCGGCTCCGTACCTGGTCGAGGCGCTCAAGCTGATCCTCACGGTGCCGTTCAACATCGAGAACATCCCGAAGGCCGTGCGTGGCGACTACATCAACGTGTCGCTGACGATCGATTTGACGTTGAGCTCGGTGGACAACGCGTTCCTGTCCGGCACCGGTCTGTCGGGCATGCTCCGCGCGCTCGAGCAGGCGTGGGGCCGTGATCCGGCGACGATGATCCCGGACGTCCGGTTCACGCCGAACCCGCACGATGCACCTGGTGGCCCGCTTGTGGAAAGGGGGGAGTGAGACATGTTGCTGACCCGCTTCATCAAGATGCAGCTCGTTCTGTTCACTGTGTTGACGGCGATAGCCCTGGTCGTGCTGGCGCTGGTGTATCTGCGCCTGCCGACCTGGGCCGGCGTCGGGATGTACAAGCTCAACGCCAACCTCCCGAATTCGGGCGGCCTGTACGCCACCGCCAACGTCACCTACCGCGGAACCACGATCGGCAAGGTGACCTCGGTGGAACCCACCGAGAACGGTGCCCACGTGGCGATGAACATCTACAACCAGTTCCGGATCCCGATCGACGCCAGTGCCAACGTGCACTCGGTGTCGGCGGTGGGTGAGCAGTTCATCGACCTGGTCTCGACGGATGGCGCCAAGGAGTACTTCCGCGACGGCGACACGATCCAGAAGGGCACTGTGCCCGCCGAGGTGGGCCCGTCGCTGGATGCCGCGCAGAAGGGTTTGGCGGCGCTGCCCAAGGAGAAGATCGCGGTTCTGCTCGACGAGACGGCTCAGGCCGTCGGTGGGCTCGGACCGTCACTGCAGCACCTGGTCGATTCCACCCAGGCGATCGCCGGTGATTTCAAGGACAACCTCGGCTCGATCAACGACATCGTCGAGAACTCCGGACCGATCATCGACAGCCAGGTGAATTCGGGCGACGCGATCTCGCGGTGGGCCAAGAACCTGAACACGCTGGCCGCCCAGAGCGCTCAGAACGATGCCGCGCTGCGGGGCGGTATCCAGCAGGCGGCACCGACGGCCGATCAGCTGAACTCGGTGTTCAGTGATGTTCAGGAGTCGTTGCCGCAGACGCTGGCGAACCTCGAAATCGTCATCGACATGCTCAAGCGGTACAACAAGAACGTCGAACAGGTGTTGGTGGCGCTGCCCCAGGGTGGTGCTGTGGCCCAGACGGCGACGATCTTCGCGCCGAAGGGCCTGCTGCACTTCGGTCTCGGTATCAACGTGCCGCCGCCGTGCCTGACCGGGTTCCTGCCCGCCTCGCAGTGGCGTTCGCCCGCGGACACATCCACCGCGCCGCTGCCCGAGGGTCTGTACTGCAAGATCCCCAAGGACGCGCCCAACGCGGTGCGCGGTGCGCGTAACTACCCGTGCGCCGACGTGCCGGGCAAGCGGGCCGCCTCGCCTGCGGAGTGCCGTAGCGACGAGCCTTACCAGCCGCTCGGCACCAACCCGTGGTACGGCGACCCGAACCAGATTCGCAACTGCCCGGCCCCGGCCGCGCGCTGCGACCAGCCCGTCGATCCGGGCCGGGTGATCCCCGCGCCTTCGGTGAATAATGGGATGAACCCGTTGCCGGCAAGTCAGCTTCCACCTCCGGAATCAACGGCGATGCGCAGCGACCCGCTGACCGCGCCGCGGGGTGGCAATGTGAGTTGTAGTGGACAGCAGCCGAACCCCTGCATCTACACTCCGGCAGCAGGTTCGACCGCCACCTATAGCCCGTCCAGCGGCGAGGTGGTCGGTCCCGGCGGTGTGAAGTACTCCGTCACCAACTCGAATAAACCAGGAGATGACGGATGGAAGGAGATGCTGGCGCCAGCCAGCTGAACCTCGCCGACCAGCAGGACCCTCACCCCACCGAACCGCAAGCGGAGGCCGTCACCGAGATCTCTGAACCGGTCTCAGCCACGGATGCCGAGGAGGCTTCTCAGAAGTCCGAGCCGCGGCCTTCGCGGTTGGGCCGGGGCTGGATGGCGGCAATCCTCGCCGGACTGCTGGTCGTGGCCGCCGCCGTGGGTGTGGGTGGCTACCTGGCACTGCGAGCGCATCAGGACAGTGAACGGATCGCCAGTGACGAGGCCGAGGCCTTGCAGGCGGCCAAGGACTGTGTGACCGCGACGCAGGCACCGAACACGCAGGCGATGATCGAGGCGCAAACCAAGATCATCGAATGCGCCACCGGTGACTTCGGCGCACAGGCCGGTCTGTACAGCGGCATGCTGCTCGAGGCCTACCAGGCCGCCAACGTGCAGGTGAAGGTTTCGGATCTGCGGGCCGCGGTGGAGAAGCACAACGACGACGGGTCGATGGACCTGCTGGTCGCGGTGCGGGTGCTCGTGACCAACAGCGAGAAGTCCGATGAAGAGCAGGGCTACCGGTTGCGGGTGAAGATGGCCCGCGCCGAGGACGGCAACTACAAGGTCGCACGGCTAGACCAGGTCACGTCGTCGTGACCGCTGTGCTGGACAATCCCGGTCCGGTGGCCGACGAGGGCACCGGAGCGGACCGGGCCCGGTTGGCGTCGTGGCCGGCTCGGGCCGGGGCGCTGGCCATCGACGTGCTGGCGGGTGCCGGGGTGATCGCTTCCCTTGCGCTGCTGGCCTGGACGGCCCCGCTGTACGGCTGGCTCTGGTGGGTCTGCACGGTGACGGCCGCGGTGGTGATGATCGCGATGCTGATCAACCGCATCGCATTGCCCGCCCTCACCGGTTGGTCGCTGGGCCGGTCGGTGTTCGGTATCCGGGTGGTGTCCTCCGCCGGTGACGCCGGCCTGGTGCGGTTGCTGTTGCGTGATGTCGCGCATCTGCTGGACACCCTGGCGGTGTTCGTCGGTTGGCTGTGGCCGCTGTGGGATTCACGCCACCGCACGTTCGCCGATCTGTTGACCCGCACCGAGGTGCGCTGTGTCGAACGGCCTGCATATGACGCCCGGCGCCGTGCCGCTGCGGTGCTGGTGGCGCTGGCGGTACTGGCCGGAGCTACGGCCGGGCTTGGCTACTTCGCGACCTACCGGGAGGACCGGGCGCTGGATCAGGCGCGGGAGCAGATCACCAGAGACGGCCCGCGAATCGTCGAGCAGCTGCTGAGCTACAGCGTCGACTCGATGGACCAGGATTTCGCCAGGGCACAGTCACTGGCCACGGACAACTACCGTCCGCAGGTCGTTGCGCAGCAGGACGCGGCGAAGAAGCGTACTCCGACCAACAATGATCTCTTCGCGGTGAGCAGTGCGCTGCTTCCCGGCGCGACCAAGGACAGGGCCGCGATGCTGTTTGCGATGCAGGGCCAACGAGGCACCGATCCGCAGAACCTGAAGTTCATCACTGCCACAGTGCGAGTCGATTTCGTCAAGGTCGATGATCAGTGGCAGGCCGACAACCTCACGGTGCTGAAGCAACCTCTGCTGAGCGGAGCGGGACAGTGAGCCCACGCCGCAAGATCGACGCAGACGAACGCGACTATTTCGCGGTCGAACCGAAAGAGCCGTTTCGCTGGGGGCTGCCGCTCGTGTCGGTGCTCTCGGCGCTGTTGATCGCCGCGGCAATCGCAGGCTGCACCTTCATGCTGGTGCGGCACGAGGCCGACGATCGGGCCAATGCCAGGGATGCCGATGCGCTCGCGTACGTGACCGAGTTCATGAAGGGTTACATGACGCGGGATCCGTTCCACGCCAACGACTTCGCCGACAACGTTCTGCGCCAGGCCACTGGCGACTTCGCCAAGGGTTTCAAAGAGAAGCAGAACGAGATCATCGTTCGTGTGGCGCAGGCCGAGCCTTCAGAAGGATCTGTGCAGGAGGCCGGCATCCAACGCTGGAATGACAACGGCAGTGCCGATGTTCTGGTGGCCACCAAGACCAGCATCCGGTCACCCGACGGCAAATCCACGATCGAAACCGGAGATCGGTGGGTCGCAACCACGATTCGGGAAGGAGACCAGTGGAAGATAAGCCAGCTGATCCAGGTTTTCTGACCACAGGCGAGCCGGAGAAGCCGCGCCGCAGAATGCGTTTCGGCCGGCGTCGCCGTGCCGGGGAGGCGGCCGAAGAATCGGTCCCGGAGGCTGCTTCTGAAACCGCAGACGCCGACGGTACCGGTGATTCCGAAGACGTTCCGCAGCGTCGGACCCCGATGGGCAAGTCCGGCCGTAAGGCCGTGACCGAGACCGAGTCCGAGTCCGAGGGTGAGACAGAGTCCGAGGCCGGCGAAGAACCCGAACCCGAAGCCGACGCTGAGGAAGCGGAGCAGACGGACGGTGAAACCGATGTCGAGGCATCAGAAACCGAGGCGACGGACGCCGAGCCGGCCGACGACGTGGTCCTGGTTCCGCATCGTGAGGCCGGCAAGCGGCTGACGTACTTTGCCGCGGGCGCAGCGGTGGTTTTCGTGGCGGCCGGAGCTTTCGGTGGCGCCATGCTGCAGCCGTACCTGGCCGACCGGGCCCTGGTGGCGACCAAACTCCAAGTGGCGCAGACCTCGGCCGATGCCATCACGACGTTGTGGACCTACACGCCGGACAACATCGAAAGCCTGCCGGACCGAGCCGCGAAGTATCTGTCGAGCGATTTCGCCGACAAGTACCGGAAGCTGATCGATTCGATCGTGCCCACCAACAAGCAGGCGCAGGTCTCCAACAACACCCAGGTGATGGGCACCGCGGTGGAGACCATCGGCGGCGACCAGGCCACCGCGATCGTCTACACCAACACGGTGTCGACGAGCCCGGTCACCAAGAACATTCCGTCGCTGCGGTATTCGTCCTATCGGCTGACCTTGCAGCGCAGCGATGGCGATTGGCTGATCACCGAGATGCCGGCATTGACCCAATTGGACTTGTCACCCCAGCTGTAGCGGCGAGGATGTAGGCATGGCCATCGCCTCACCGGTGACACAGCGGTCGACCGTCGTGGCCCTGTTGCTTTTGACGTTCGCGACGGGGGTCGTCGACGCCATCAGCGTGCTGGTGCTCGGCCATGTGTTCGTGGCCAACATGACCGGAAACGTGATCTTCCTGGGCTTCTGGTTCGTGCCGCACTCGGGTGTCGACGTGACGGGCGCTCTGGTGGCGTTCGTCGGGTTCGTGCTGGGCACCGTGGTGGGCGGACGGTTGCGACGCCATCTGGACAGTCATGTGCGCAACTGGCTGACCACCGCGTTGGGTGTGGAAGTCGTTCTGCTGACCGTGCTTTCGATCCTGTGTGGAACGGGAGTCCTGGCATATGACGACAACCGGAAGTTCATCCTCATCGTCCTGGCGATGACGTTCGGGATCCAGAACGCGACCGCGCGACAGTTCGGCATCCAGGAGTTGAGCACCACGGTGTTGACGCAGACGATCGTCGGCATCGGTTTCGACAGCAGGCTGGCCGGAGGTACCGGGGACCGCGAGAAGTTGCGTTACAGCGTGGTGCTGACAATGTGCGTCGGTGCGGTGCTCGGCGGGACGGTCTCGCAGTTCACCGTTGCACCGGTGATCGGGGCAGCAGCGGTGGTGGTGGCGATCAGTGCGTTGATCTTCAAGTTCGGGCCTGCGTCTGCGCCTGCTCAGACCGAGAGCTGATCCAGCTCTCACCCTCGTGTGCGGCGTGCCGCAGGGCACTGAACTCCCCGAAGTAGGCAGCTACCGCGCCGATACCGGGCAGCATCCCGAGGTAACGGTAAACCGTTTGCGGGTGAGGTCGTTTCGCGATTTCCTCACCTGCGGCCCGCACGGTGCCGGCGAAGTCCCAGAGTTTTTCCGGCAGCGATTGCGGGGGCGTTTCGGGCGAGCCGGCAGGGCTGTTGGCGATGCGGCGGTCGCACAGGATCTCGCTCAGCAGCCGCACCTGTTCGTCGCGGTCGGTGACACCGTCCTCACGTGCCACGGCGCACAACACGACGGCCTGGTTGGAGAACCCGAGGATGTCCTGGATCGGAAGCCGATTGGCGATGACCCCGAACACGCCGGGAAAGGCCACGAAGACCGTGGTGACCGCGCCGGCCCGGTGCACCCACCACTTCACATGCCCGTCTTGGTCCATCTCGGCCCAGGCCTTGGTGCCCGGTAACTCGGCGAAGTTGAGCACCGCGGCCGCGATGTCGAGGGACTTGCCCACGACGTTCTGCGCAGACTCGTCCCGATGTGTGCGCTGCCTCAGACCGAGCGGGTCGAACCGGGTGAACACGTCGAGTGCCGGGTTTATCAGTGCTACGGCATGGCCGAGTGCCCCGGCGACGTCGGCGTCGGAGAGACGGGTGAAAGGCAACAGGCTTATCCCCACGTCAGTTATCTTGCCGGATAGTCGCGATCGCAACTGTTTCTGGCGATCTTTCGCCCCGGAACTTGTCGGACCTCTCTGTGATGATGGCGCTATGTCGGCGGTCACAGCTTCTTTTCGCCGCCGGCGTTTCCCCGGAGGGGCGGTTGGAGTTGTTGTTCGACGAGGTGGCTGAGTTGGTGGGTCAGCGCAATGCGATCGATGGGCGCCTCGTGGAGATCGTTGCCGAGTTGGATCGTGACGAGTTGTGTGGCGCGACCGGGGCCCGGTCGATCGCGGCGTTGGTCGCCTGGAAGACCGGTATCGCCCCACGCAACGCCGAGACAATGGTGGCGGTGGCGCGTCGGCTCGAACAGTTCCCCCGCTGTGTGCGCAGGGGATGTGTGAGGGGTGGCTGTCGCTGGATCAGGTCGGGGTGATCGCCGAGCACGCTGCCGATGGCTCTGATGAGCACTATGCCGAGCTGGCCGCGAGCGCCACCGTGCGCCAGTTGCGCACCGCGGTCAAACGCGCACCGCGTCCCGAACCCGAAACCCGGCCCGAACCCGAGCGGTTCATCAGCCGCACCGAAGCCGACGAGCACATCACCTGGCGGATCCGGTTGCCGCGATTGGACGCGGCGAAATTGGACACCGCACTGCAAACCCACCACGACGCGGTGGTCACCGACTGGAGACGCGATCACGGCATCGATGGTGAGGGCGAGCAGGCGCCGCCGTTTCCCGACCTGGTGGATGCGTTCATGAGCCTGGTGGAGGCCGGCTGGGACACCGAAGCCGCCCGCCGTCCGCACGGACTACACACCACCGTGGCTGTGCATCTGAATGTCACCGACCGCATCGCGGCCCTGCATCTGGGCCCGGTGTTGTCTGAGGATGACCGGCGCTACCTGCTCTGCGATGCCACCTGTGAGGTGTGGTTCGAACGCCAGGGGCAACCGGTCGGGGTCGGCCGCAGCACCCGCACCATCAGCCGGCGGCTGCGCCGCGCCCTCGAACACCGCGACCGCTGCTGTGTGGTCCCGGGCTGTGGCGCCACCCGCTGGGGATTCGGGTACGAACCCGACAAGCTCACCATCCGGGAGTCAGAGGCAGCGGTGGTGCGCGAGTTGATGGCGCGGGTGATCGCCGGGGAAAACGTGCACGAATTGACCATGTGGCTCAACACCACGCAGGTGCCCACGGTGCGCGGCGGGCCGTGGTCCACCACCGCGCTACGCGGCATCTTGTCCTCCCCGCGGATCGCCGGGTTGCGCGCCTACCGCGGTGAGGTGATCGGGCCGGGGATCTGAGAGCCGATCATCACCACCGCACAACGCGACCAAGTCCTGGCCTCGTTGTCGGCGCGCATACTGTCGCGGCGCCGCGCTGTGCGGACCTACGTGTTGTCGGGATTGTTGCGGTGCAGGCACTGCGGCAACCGGCTGTATCCCCAAGCCCGCCACAGCAGCACCGTCAGCGGGTGCACCGCTACGTGTGTTCCTCTGTGCCCGATCACGGCGGATGCGGCCAGTTGACCGTCGCCGCCGAATTGGTTGAGAAGCTGTTGACCGATGCGGTGCTGGCCTGGAGCAGTTGACGCCGTCGGGTGCGAGCCAACAATGCCGGGCTGTACTTGTCCAGCAGCGCCGAGGCGGACAGCAGATCTTGGGCGCCGCGGACCAGGTACGGCCCGCCGCGCTCGAAGATGTCACCGCCGGTGTTGCCGACGGCAAGTCATCGAACCGGGATCGCACCCTCAAGGGCCACAAATGCCGCGTTTCGACGTGCCGCTCGCCCGATACTCTTGTCCGTGTGAGACGGTGACTATCGTTGCCACGACGGGGGACGTGTCGCCAGTCTTCCGTGACCGGAGGGGCGGAATGGTAGACAACATCAGAGTGAACCTCACTAGCGTGCGCGCTGCAGCCGACGCCGCTGACGAGTTAGCTGCGCAGCTGAGCATGCCCACGGCTTCTAGCGTCGTTTCGGGTGGGACGGGCAGTGGTGCGGGGGTGAACGCTGTAGCGTCGGCGCTCAACGAGATGCGCACGAATCAGGGCGCGCAGCTCACCAGCAGGGCGGGAACGCTCCGGATCGGTAGCTCCAGTTATGAAGCGACCGACCAGGATGGTGCCATCAACGTGTCGCGGGTCGAGATCTAGATGAGCCCGGCAGCCGCAGATGCCAGCAACGACGGCGCCCTGACCCGGTCCCGAATTGAGAGTTGGCCCACCGGTCACCTCCGGGACGCACCCGCACAGTGGCGCGCCGCAGCTCGCGAGTCGCTACAGAAATTTGAGCAGTATCAGCGAAGCGTCGCCGACACCGACTGGACCGGGGATGCCAAAGACGCTGCCGTAGATGCGGCAGACTGCGACCTCAACCTGGTTAGACATCAACGCGATGTGATCGAGGAGATGGCCATCACCGCCGACGACGGTCACGAAGCGGTCACCGCCGCCAAACGCGACGTTACCAACGCGATCGCCTCCGCCGAGCGAGACGGATTTCGTGTCGACGAAGGGCTGAACGTCAGAGACAGCCGCAAGATCGACGTTTCCACCATGGCCGATCGTTTCAGGGCCGCCAAAGAGCACGCTGAGGATATCCAGTGGCATGGTCAGCGTCTGGTCGAGACCGACTCGGCTGTGGGTGATCGGTTGCGCGCCCAAGCCGGCACCCTGCGCACCCTGCAATTCACCGTCGACAGTGACGCGTCGGGTGACGGAGATAGGCGCAACGCGGTTCAGGCGGCAACCTACAAGCAGGGCCCCGCTGGGCTTGGCGACGCGCCGCTGACCCCGGGTGAGAACGTGTTCCCGGATCCTGGCCGCGAAGTCGAAATGGCCGTACCGCCAAATCGATTCGTCGGAGATGCGCGTTTCGGCCATTGGGCGCCAGTGACTAGTCCAGCGCCGTTGAAACCGGAGTACCATCCGCTGGACGTAAGTGATGATCCAACGAAACTAGGCGGTACCACGGCCATGTACACGCCGGGACGAACCTGGGTTCAGGACTCTTCTGCTCCCTACGCTCAGTATCAGGAGGAATACCGATTCCGCATCGCTGGGCAAGAGGATACGACCTTCACCCGAACGGTCACGGAAAACGGAGTCCCCCGACAAGAACGTTGGGTCCAAAATGTCTATGAATACCAGCGGAACACCCAGACCGTATTCGGCGGAGATGTTGAGAAGAATGGAGTTAAGGGTAGTCTCAGTGGGCTACCCCCTATTCTGACCATCGATAACGATTGGAAGCGGATTCCTCCACAGGACATCGCGTCACTCTCCGCTCATAATCCCACAATTAAGTATTACCTGCCTGACGGCTGTGGCGGGCAATTCATTTTTAAGGAAGGAGTCCCGGTGGGCGGTTTTAGCGGTCTGCCTCCCGTATCAATGACCCCAGGGCCGGGAGAAATTCCGCCGAGTATGCATCGGCCCCGCTGATGACGAGACGCAGATGGTGGATTATCGCCGCGATTGTCGCTACGGCGATAATCGCCGTAGCTATCGCAGGGTTCGCACTGTCAAATCGCGTGGGCTCCAATTGCGATGTCGTCCGTTCAATGATCGACTACAATAATCAGTTTAACCAGAATGTAAGTGGAAAAACCGAGGCTAAAATTGAAACCCCCGAGGCTGACTACACGCAGTGGTCTTTGCAGCTGCGCGCCTTTGCCGATCAAATCCACGATGATCCAAGCCTAACTAAGCAAGCCGACTCGGTGGCCGATTTGGCTGAACAATTCGCGGCGATAATCCCGAGATTTCGAGCTGAATCCTCGGCCAGATCTCCATTAGAGAAAAACCCGCCGCCATCTGTACGTGAGTTCTCACGCGTCAGCCAGGAATTCAACGCGAGCTTAATCGAGCTTGATAAGGCCTGCCCCGGCTAGGTACTTGCATCCTCTTAATCCTCGTCGCCGTTGTCCAACTCTTGGTAAATGCCTGAATGGAGGTATCGCTCACGGAGTTGACAATGTTCGGCCAGGAACTACACGTTCAGGATCTCACGAGGATATAGAGTCACTGGCGTCGCGACGTTGAACGACGATTAAGGCCGCCGTCAGCGCACTGAAAGAAAGCCAGCTGCACTGTACGCTCCCAGTGTGGCACTGCCTATGAATAGGCGAAGGTCGGCACCTGATGGACCCGACCGACAGCAGTCGATCCCGTATGCAAATGTGCCGCCATGTCAGGTAGGCAGTGGCACGCGCTCCACCCCTCAGAGGCCGCTAGCGCCGACTTCAGAATTAGGCACATTAACGACTTGTCGACAACCTCGTGCTGGTCTGCCCGTATCACCACCGGCTGCATCACCGCGGCGGCATCACCATCACCGGCCCGGCCCACCAACTGATCGTCACCGACAAAACCGGCAAACGGTTGCTGGGTGGCTCACTGGCCCGCCCACCCACCACAGCACCACCCGATGTCCCACCGTGCGCCGGCCCCACCGGCGAACGCGCCGACTGGTGGTGGTACCAACCCTTCCAACCGCAACCACCACCCAAAGTCGCATAGCCCTGGGCTAATTCATTTCAGGCGTAGCCGTCTACCCAGGTGCCGGTAACCTCACCGATATGCCCCGCGCGGCGGACCCGGCCGACGTCTTCGTCAAACGCAACGCGTCGGCGCCCGCGGGCTTCTTCGCGGCGGAAGCAGCCGGACTGAACTGGCTGGCCGTCGAGGGAGGTGTGCCGTGCGTCGAGGTAATTGATTACGACGCAACGTCATTGACCCTACGGCGGCTGCGGTCGGTGACGCCGACACGGCAAGCGGCACGCGAGTTCGGTGGGCAACTGGCTCATACCCATGCCGCCGGCGCGCCGGCGTACGGTGCCGGACCCGAGGGATACGACGGAGACGGATTCTTCGGCCCGATGGCACACCCGTTGCCAATGTCCTTGGCCCGCAGGACGACCTGGGGAGTGTTCTACGCCGATGCGCGGCTGGATCCGATGGCCGCACTGGCCGCGCCCTGGCTCAACCCGGCGACCCGTGATGGCATCGCGGCAGTGGCCGACCTCTGCCGCGCAGGGGCGTTCGGCGACGACGATGTGCCGGCCAGGTTGCACGGGGACCTCTGGAGCGGCAACGTGATGTGGACCGATCACGGAGCTGTCCTCATCGATCCTGCGGCTCATGGCGGCCATCGCGAGACTGATCTGGCCATGTTGGCGCTGTTCGGATTTCCGTATCTGGACGACGTGCTGGCGGCCTACCGCTCCGCGCGACCGCTGCGCGAGGGATGGCGGGAACGGGTTGACCTGCACCAGCTCTATCCGCTGCTCGCCCATGTGGTGCTTTTCGGGGCGGGCTATGCAGGCCAGGTCGAGACAGCGACGCGGCGTGTTCTGGCGAATGTGAGCAAACTTCGAATCGAGTAGGTCGCGACGGTGGCCGTGCTCTGTTGGCGTCGACTCACGCAGGCTGCGAAGGTTTCGTGGCGAATCAGAATCGATTGACACATCGGCCGGTATTTGACAACGGCAAGCCGCGCGAACCGGTTGCACAGCAACATCACGGCATGAATTCTGCTGGGCGATCGATACTTGCCTGTCGCTAGCGTAAATATATTTCAGCCCAGCGCATTGCGCATTGGCTCGACCTTAACGAGTTTGCGACAGATTGCGAAGGCGAATAAAGAAAAATTTTCAGCAATCCGGTGACGAAGGTCACAGCAGTGTTAAGTTGCCTGAGATCAACCTGAGAAGACGGCCGAAAGGACTGGTCGGATGGCAGTCAAACACCGTAGACAGCGGCGGCGCGTCAAGAGGGCGGCCACCCTTGGGGCGGCAACCGCAACAGTCACCGCGCTTACGGTGGGCGTCGCTCCGCCCGCCCAGGCCGCTGCGGTCCAGCGCGACGTTCGGCTGCAATCGGGCGTCCAGATCTTCCCGCCTCCCGATCAGATCCCGGACCTCACCGGTGGCTTCGGGACCCAGGTTTACAACCAGTTCCAGACGGTCGGCGCCCAGGTCGAAACGGCGTTCGTCAACAACTTCAACCTGCTGGCTCTCCTGCAGGCGGCCGGGATCGATCCGACCAGCGCGGTCGCGGGCGGGCTCAACGATGTGTTGGGCGGCGCCCTCGGCGGACTCCCCGTCAACGTGGAAGACCTGCTCGGAATCGATCTGAATGATCCGCTGTCGGCGGCCGGGGTCAACGTGATCACGACCGGCGGGCTCTTCACCCTCATCCGGCTACTCGGCGTCGACCTCGGGTGGGTGCCGTCGTTCCCGAACTCGGTGGCCGACGAGATCAACGGCACCCCGTACCTCGACGTCAGCCTCGACTCGATCTTCAAAGCGCTGGGCCTGCCGACGAGTGGCCTCAAGTTCGACAGCCTCAAAGCCGCGCTCGAGTTACTCGGCATCACCCTGCCGCCGTTGAGCACGAATGCCGCCGATGTCCGCATTCCGATCGTGGCAGGCTGGGGCTTCGGTGCATTCGCCGCGGGCGCGGCCTACCAACAGGTGGTCGATGATCTGCCGAACCAGCCGGGTGGCGCCAACTACACCGGCACCAACCCCCTGCTCGGAAGTTTCACCATCCTGCCGATGATCCTGATCGACAATCCGGGTCGGGCCAACGGCGGCATCCTGGCCCGGGCGTATCCGCTCTTCGGACTGCTCGGGATCGACACCGTGACACCGGATACCCAGGTGCAGAGCAGCGGGACCAGCATCGTCTCGGGTATCCCCGTAGTCGGCGACATCCCGTTGTTCGGGTTGACCCCAGGCGGCGCCAACCTGATCCCCATCAAGATCGACGCGACGGCCGAGTACCTGCCGCTCTCGGACTTCGCCGCCTGGCCCAATCCGTTCACGATGGCGAACAACGTTGCGGCCGGCCTGTTCCCGACATACATCTTGCGGAACCAATCGCTGGATACGCTCGGGACGGTGCTGGTCGACCAAGTCGTATCGCAACTCGGCGCAGACATCACCGACTATCTGGACAACCCCGGCGACGACCCGCAGCTGGGCCCCAAGCTCAACATCTACATCACGATCCCGGCGAACAGCCTCCCTCTGCTGGAGCCGACATATCTGGCCTATGACGTCGTCAATCTGTTGACCGGCGCGAACCTGAACAACCCGATCGGCACGGCGCTGAGCCCGGTTCTCACCAGCCTGGTCAACCTCGGCTACACCGACGTCTCCTACAACCCGACGACGGGCATCTACGAGCGCTCGCTCGACGAGGCCGATGTCCCAACAGCTTTCGGCACGCTTCCGGCAGACGTCGACTGGGAACAGGTGCCCGGGCATCTGGTCAACAATCTGGTGACCGGCATCCAGAAGGCGATCAGTGACGGCCTGGTGAGCCAGACGCCGGTCTCCAATCCCATCAAGACGCTGCTGGGTCTGCTGGGAGTCGGTAACTCGGCGACCGGGTCCGCGCTGGATCTGTCCGCCCTGACCGATGTTGGGACACAAGCTCTTACGAAGACGAGTTTCGAGCCTCAGGCCATCACCAAGACCAATGTCGGAACAGAAACGGTGAACCTGAAATCGGTGGTAGACGCGCCCGCCGGCGACGGCAACGCCGAGAAGCTCAGCACCAGAGCGGACGACGCGCGCCGAGAGCTCGACAAATCGGTCGAGGCGGCCGGCGAGCGGACGAAGGCTTCGGCCGCCAAGGCGCGTGAACACACTGCCAAGGCGGTCAAGGATGCTCAGGAGCGGGTGAACAAGCTCGCCGAAGACGGTCGCAAGCAGATCAAGTCGGCCGCCGATGGCCTCCAGAGGGGTGCAGAGAAGGCGGTCGGTGACGTCAAGGACGGTGTCAAGAAGGCCGGTGAGTCAGTCAAGCCCGCCAAGAAGGCCGAGAAGAAGGCCGAGAAGAAGGACGCCAAGAACGACGCCGCCTGACGCCTAACCTGCCTGGTGCACCGATTCCACGGTGTACACGTGCGGCTCGAAGCTGGTGGCGATGTCGGCGCACCGGCCCATGTGCTCCCGGGCCCTGGGATCGGCGAGCATGGCGTGGAAGTCTTCGACCCTGCGCCACTGTGCGTAGTTGGTGACGCGCGTGCCGTCCGTACTCAAATGGATGTTGGCGGAGACGAATCCGGGGACGTAGCGCATCACATCCTCGGTCGCCTGACGTAGCAGTTCCACGAGTTCGGGCGCCCGCTGTGGTTCCACGGTGAACACGTTGATGAGGGTGGCGTGGGGACTGGGTGCCTGGATGGTCGTCATGGTTCCTCCTATGTCAGGTTCCGTACATAGGTCACGGTAGCACCATGTAAGGTTCCTGTCATGGTGGATGTGGAACGCGGGCCCGGCTACCTCGTCAAGCGGGTGCAACAGAGCCTGCGCCGCAATTGCGATGCGGCGCTGCGACCTACGGGGCTGTCGATGGCCCAGTACACGGCCTTGCGCGCGCTGGCCGACCACCCGCAGGCCTCGGCCGCCGAGCTGGCGCGGTTGTGTTTCGTCACGCGCCAGTCGCTGCAAGACGTGTTGACCGGTCTGCGCGCCGAAGGCCTGGTACAGGAATCGTCCGCGACGCAGCGTGGTCGCGCGCGGGCACTGCAGCTGACCGCTGCGGGCAAGCGCCGGCTGAGCGGGGCTCACGCCGCCGTGCTCGGTGTCGAGAACACAATGCTGAACGGGATGTCCGGTAAAGCTCAGCGGGAACTGGCGTCGTTGCTGCTGCGGTGCGCGGAGAACCTCGAGGCGACCTCGTCAGAAACTACAATTGACCGGTGACTTCGGCAAGGCGTGGGCGCGGAAGGCCCGCCGGACCTGGCGTCGACGTCGAGCAACGGCGTACGGATCTGCTCGACGCTGCAGAACGTGCGATCCGTACCAACGGACCCGATGTGGGAATCGCCGAGGTGGCCAAGGAGGCCGGGTTCGTCCGTTCGGCCGTCTACGCGGTCTTCCCCAACCGAGCCGCCATCTTGTCTGCGCTCGGTGCGCGCCAGGCTCATCGGCTACTGGGCGAGATCACCAGGCGAGCCGCAGGATCCACCGACCTTCGGCAACGCATGTCACTGTTCTTCGATGTCATCTGCGGCTGGATGCAAGACGACCCGAACCTGTACCGGGCGTTGAGCATGCATGCCGTCGGTGGCCACGAGATGCCCGGAATTTTCGACGAACTCGCCTCTGCGGTCGAGGCGATGCTGAAGCTGTCCATGGCAGCCGGTGGCGCCGACACCGCGGCGGCGGCCCCGTGGGCGCGGGCCATCGTCGGATCGGCAATGGTCAGCGCGCAATGGTGGCTGCGGGATTCGACGATGCCCCGGGCTGAACTCGTCGAGCATCTGACGACGCTGTGCTGGGACGGTGGCTCGGCGCTGCCGTTCAGCCCCTTCGATGTTTCCGCTATTGACAGCGGACAGCCATAAAAGACACGATGTCTTTTATGGCTGCTCCCGCCTCACCTCAGCTTGACGGTCCCTCGCGATACTGGGAGGACGTCCCCGACGAGTACGACTTGAAGCTGACGGAGATCACCGGCGCCCTCCCACAGGGGTTGACCGGAACGCTCTACCGCAATGGATCGGGCCGCTGGAATGTCGGCGAGTCCCGGGTGGACAGCCTGTTCGACGCCGACGGCATGGTGGTCGCCTTCGCGATCGACGGTGACGGTGTGCGGTTCAAGAACCGATTTGTCCGCACGGAGCACTATCTGACGACCACCGCGGCGGGCCGGATGGTCAAGCGCGGCTTTGCCTACCAGCGTCCAGGTGGAATGCGGGCCAACGCATTCCGTCTACCCGCCAACACCGCCAACACCAACGTGATGATCGGCCAGGACCGCTTGCTCGCGTTGTGGGAAGGCGGGCGCCCGCACGGCTTGGATCTGGACACGCTCAACACGATCGGCATGTGCAGCCTCGACGGTGTACTCAAGGGCCCCATCGGCGCGTACTCGGCGCACTACACCTACGACGCGACCACTGACTCGCGGGTCAACTTCGGATTCGAGCCGTATTTTCCCCGCCTCGACCTGCGTCACATCCGCAATGCGCCGACCCGGGAGGAAAAGATCAGGCGTCTGCGCGAACTCGCCGGCGAGGCCATCCCGCGGGTTCGATTGCGCCTGTACGAGACCGACAATAGCGGCGCCACCCGGTACCTCCGCACCGTGCCCCTGCCGGGCATGGGGCTGCTGCACGACATGGCGCTGACGCCCCGTTACGCGGTCTTCATGCTGTCTCCGCTGCGGATCAATCCCTGGGCTCTGCTCGGTCGGCAAACCTACTGGGATGCCATAAAGTTCAAGCAGAATGAACCGTCCTACTTCATCCTCGCCCCGCGCGACGGTGGCAAGGTCCGGACGATCGAGACAGACCCGTTCTATATGTGGCACTACGCCAACGCCTACGAGGACGGTGCCGACGTGGTGGTCGAACTACCCCGCTTCGCCCCCGAAACCTTCGGTGGGATGCAGGCCTGGGCGGCCGACAGTCGCAGTGACATGACGCAGTTGTACCGAGATGTTGCAGCCGAGGATGTGCCGGACACCGTCCGGCTCACCCGATTTCGCATCACACCCGACGACCGGGTCCTGGCTGAACCGCTGGCCCAGATGGGTTGCGAATTCCCGCAGATCGATCAACGCCGCTCCACACAGCCACACGCGGTGACCTACGTGACCGTGCCCAGCGACGGAGAGGGCAGCGGGGAAGGCATCGGCCGCTTCAACCATGCCGACGGCAGCGTGCAGACCTATTGCCCGGCCGGTCACAAACTCGTCGAGCCGATCTTCGTGCCGCGCCCGGATAGCGCAGCCGAAGCGGATGGCTGGGTGCTGACCGTGGGATACGACGAGGCCCAGCACCGCAGCAGGCTGATGGTGTTCGACGCGCCGCACATCGATGCCGGACCGATCGCCGAGGCCTGGCTGCCGTTCCATCTGCCGATGAGCTATCACGGTGCATTCACAGACCGGGTGGCCAGGTTCTAGAAACTAGTTGGGCGCCAGGGCGCTTGCGGTCAGTCGGGCGATCACCGGCGCCAACAACTGGGCGTACTCGGCGGTGATGTGGTTGTCGTCGCGGAACACCAGGGTGTTACCGACGATCACCGGGCAGCGTTCGGCGGTGCAGAAGTACTGGTCCAGCCGCGCGTACTGCCCGCCGCCGGCGTTGACCGCCGCGGTCTCGGCGGCAATGCCGTTGGCGTTCACGGCGATCGAGCGGTTGGGGGCGCACGCCGTGGCGTCGTCCATGTGTGCCGACAGGCAGGTCGGCACCGTCGTGTGCGGGTCGGGTACCGGGCCGAGCACCAGCACCCGCGCCCCGGTGCCGCGCAACTGCGACACCAGTCGCGTCAGGCTGTCCAGCCAGGTCGGGTCATAGCTGACGAACCCGAAATCGGCGCCGTAACGGCGAACCATGTCCAGCACGACCAGCGCGGGACGTTCCTTGGCGATCCGGGTCAGCACGTCCGCACGCCACTGCTTGCATTCGGTGAACTCGCGTTCGAGGTAGGGGCTGAGGATCGGCAGGTTCATGGGCGGGCAGGTGACCTTCGCGTAGGTCTCCAGCCGCCAATGCTGCTGCTGAGCGGCGGTCTCCAGGGCCGGTTGCCACATGCCGGCGTGCGAATCGCCGATCAGGGCCACCTTGGTGGGTGATGCCGTGTCGCCGGAGGAACAGTCCGGCACGGCGACGTCCTTCCAGGACAGGACGCAGCCATTGACGAACACCTCGGGCTTGGTGATGTCGCCCAGTGGCGGTGAGAGATTCGAGGGCACCGCTTGCAGCTCGGCCGACGCGGCGACGGCCCCCTGTATCTGTTGTTCAGGCGTCAGCACCGTCGTCGGAGCGGCCGCCGGAGGTGGTCCGACCAAGGCGACCGGAACTGCCGCCGGTCCGGACGCCGTGGGCACCGGGCGTACCGCCAAGAGCACCAGCCCCGCGCAGACCGCTGTCGCGGTAGCGGTCGCGCCGACTGCCAGGCTGCGCCACGACGAGCCCCGCAGCGCAGTGGCGAACCGGGCCGGGTTCTCGACCAGGTGCAGGGTCAAGATCGCCAAGCCTAAAGACATCACGATCATGGCCAGCCGGCCTGCCAGCCCCAGACTGTGACCGAACAGTGCGGGTGCCAACAGCAGCACCGGCCAGTGCCACAGGTACCAGGAGTACGACAACCGGCCGATGCCGCGCATCACCGGCTTCGACAGCAGCCGGCCGACGCCGAGATCGGGTATCGCACAACCGGCCCCGATCACCAGAGCGGTGCCCATCACCGGAAGCAGGGCTGCCGTGCCCGGATAGGGCGTCGCAGTGCCGAACTGCGTGCAGGTGAGCAGGATCAGCGCCAGACCGCCCCAACCGACGAGCGCGGCACAGACCGGCGGCAGGCTGCGCCAGTGCGCCGCGGTCAAGGCGACCAACCCGCCGACGGCCAACTCCCAGGCGCGGGTGGGCAGGGAGAAGAACGCCCAGGGTGGCATCGTCTGGGTCCACGCCAGCGCCAGCATCAACGAGGCACCGGCGACCACGGCCAGCACGCATGCGTAGGGGACTGCTGACCGGGTGTCCCGGCCGTTGCGGGTCAGCAGCCAGGCGATGCCGAGGATCAGTGCGGGCCACAGCAGATAGAACTGTTCCTCCACGCCGAGTGACCAGTAGTGCTGTAGCGGGGACGCGGCTGCCTCAGTCCTCAGATAGTCGGTGCCCTGGACCGCGAACCGGTAGTTCCCGGCGTACAAGGCGCTGGCGATCGCATCCGCCAGCACGGAGCGGGCCTGCAGCGGTGGCAGCAGGACGGTGGCTGCCAACGATGTCACGACGAGGACCAGTGCGGCGGCGGGAAGCAGGCGGCGCGCACGCCCGGCGTAGAACTTGGGCATCCGCACCGTGCCCGTGTTCGCGGCCTCCCGCCACAACAACCCGGTGATCAGGAACCCCGACACGACGAAGAACACGTCGACGCCCACGAAGCCGCCGCCGAGTCCGGGCACGCCCGCGTGGAAGAGCACCACGGCGAGTACTGCGACGGCCCGAAGGCCCTCGATGTCGGGACGAAACTGTTTGTTCGACAGGGGTTTTCGCCCGCTCGCGGTGCTGCCGCGGCGGGCTGTGGGCTCCGCAAGGGTCGTCACTCTGTTCACTCGAGTAACGATCGTCGCATGACTTGGGCTGTTGGCCCTGGATTTGCCGGGCCTGTTGTGCGCCTGTTGCTAGCCTCTTGCCGATGGGGCGATCACGCATTGCGGCACTGGCAGTGCTCTGCGGCCTGCTTTCGAGTTGTTGCGCGCCGACTGAGCCCACCACATCACCGGTGGCGCCGTCGGCATCGTCGACGAAGTCGGCGGCAGCGGACGGCACGTGTGACCTGAGCGGGCTTCCGCCCGAGGCCGACAAGACGGTTGAGCTCATCCAAGCCGGCGGGCCGTTTCCCTATCCGCGTAACGACGGCGTCGTCTTCGGAAACTACGAAGGCCGATTGCCCAAACATGAGCGCGGCTATTACCACGAGTACACAGTTCCGACGCCCGGCAGCAAGCACCGCGGCAAGCGGCGCATCGTCACCGGTGGAGCGCCGCAGAACGATCCTCCCGAGTACTACTACACCGGCGATCACTACGAATCGTTCTGCCTGATCGGAGGCATGTGAAAACGTATCGGGTCGACGGGTCCAAGGTGAGCTCCAAGGCGGACTTCTTCGCCGAGTTGGGCCGGGCGGTCAACGGCGACGACGGCTACTTCGGATCCAATCTGGACGCGCTGGCCGATTGTCTGCGCGGCGGGTTCGGCACCCCGGACAACCGCAAGTTCCGGTTCGTCATGACGTCCTACCGCGATATCAAAGAGGCTCTCGGGCAAGAAACCTGGAGCACTGTGTTGTCGATCTTCGCCAACGAAGGCGTCGACTTGTGGCTGGAGAATTGACCGCCGGCGCGTTCAGCAAAGCTGGCCTGTGACGGCTTACGCGCGTCCGACGGGGGCGAAAGCGCGCCGGCCGGGAACTGGCAACGAGGTTGTGCGGCAAGGGCGTTGACCGCAGACGCGGGGCCCGCAAAAAGTGGTTACGCTGGCGTTCTGCGCGCCGTCAGGTGCGGGAGACTTGGCGAGCAATAGGCGGGAGCGACGCGCGCGTGACCGAAGTACCGGCGAATGAGACGACGTGGCTGATGGCCCGCACCGAGGGATCGGCTCGCCTGTGGCAAACGGACTCGCGGGGAATGGCCGCCGCGTTGCCGTATTTCCGTGCCACGGTGACCCACTTCGTCGCACTCGGTGGTGGCACGCTATCGCCGAGCCAAGGGGCCTGCGACGGCTTCACAGCTGTCTTCGACCGCGCGACCGACGCGGTGTCCTGCGCGCTGTATCTGCAGCTGACGCCGTTGGATCCGTTTGAGCTGTGTATCGGTGTGCACAGCTCAGCTCCCGGCACCGAGCGGCTGCGCGACATCGCCCATGGTGGGCAGACCCTGATATCGGGCACGACGGCGTCCTCGGTGGCCGGTGATCTACCGTCCGGCGCCACACTGAAATACCTCGGCGATCAACGCATGGGGGACACAGAGCCGTCCGAGCGCCTGATGCAGCTGTGCCATCCGGGTTTACGCCGATACCTGCGGCCCCTGCACATGCCGAATGCTGTTCTGGCCGAGATCCTGGTGAACTGACCGGATCAGTTGAAGGCCAGCCAGCTGGGCAGCGCCCGCTCGCGTGAATCGCACAGCACCTGACGGGTGTCGCAGTTCCCGCGTGGTGAGCCTGCACCGCTCCACATGCCGCCGGTGTCGCGCCGCAAGACGATCGCCGAGGAGCCGCCACCGTCGAGGAGTATCGCGTTGTCGGCGCCCAAGCCGCGGAACAGATCCTGGATGTTGTCCGGCGTGTAGCTGCCACCCTGGAAGACGAAGAGCTGGTCGGCGGCCCGGTTGTAGCCGACCGCGGTACGGGCCGCGCTGGGGCCGTTGTCGTTGAGCTGACCGGTGTCGCCAGGCGCGAGAAGCCCGATTCCGGCCACGGCGACGAACCGGGTGTTCTGATCGAGCAGCCGCTGGATCACGGGTGTGGCCGAGTCGTAGTCGTCTTTGCCCTTGGGCATCACCACATACGGCGCGCCGCCCATGGGCAGGATCATGGTGGCCAGTGCGGACCAGTGCTCGTTCCCGCCGGACAGGCCCTGCTTGCCGGCGTAGGCCAGGGTGCCGGTGACAGCGGCGTTGGCCCGTCCCTGGCCGCGGGTGTTGTCGACGTAGGCGCCCAGTGGTGACGAGCACTTGGTGTCACGCCACGAGCCGCCCTGCTGGGGGCGCACGTCGAAGAAGTTGGCGTTGACCGCGATCGTCGGCTGCCCGAGCACCTGCCAGGCAGCCAGTGGCGCATAGGTTTCCGACGCCTGCCAGAGGCCCTCGCTGGTACGGGCGCCGGGGGTGCGTTCACAGCGGGATTGATAGCCCTGATGGCTGTCGACGAGCAAGCGGGGATTGAGCCGGCCGGAGGCATTCTTCATGGCCATCAGGTGGCCGCCGTTGTTGAGCGTGTACGCCCGGCCGTCGGCGGCCAGGAACGGCGCCGCGAACTGGCCGCCGAAGTTGTAGACGAGGTAAGCGCCCTTGGTGTTGGCGATGGCCCCGAGCAGCAGCGCCCGGGCGTCCTCGGCGCGTGCGACAGGGGAGCCGGTGGTGGCTAATGCCGCGCAGACGGCAACGGCGGCCGCAGTGGCGACCGCACGCTGGAAGAGTTTTGCCAGGCCTGGCACGAACTACACAATAACCACACAGGTAACTCTGTCAACATACGTAACAGCCTGGTCACGGTTGGGTCAAGGGGCGATCGCCCCGGAGTGATCGGTGTTAGCTGAACCGGCCGCATCGGGCTTGCGCAGGACGGCCGGCCGCAAATGTGCGGGCAATGCCCGCAGGCCCGCCGCGCACAGCGCGGTCACGGCGATCGCGCCCGCCGTGGTCGCCCAGGCCGGGGTCGCCGGGAACGCGCCCTCCAGCAGCATCGCCAGGCCGAAGATCACGAACAATGCCGCGGCACCCAGTTGGATCACCCGCTCGGGCAGGTGCTTGCCGGCGATCGCCCCGACGATGATGGCCAGCGCGTCGGCGGCCACCATGCCGATCGTGGAACCGATCCACACCCCCACCCAGTCGTTGTCGGCGGCCAGGGTGATGGTCGCGAGCATCGTCTTGTCGCCGAGTTCGGCGAGCAGGAATGCCGAGGTGACGGTGAAGAACGCCGGGGCGGTCGAACGCTGGACCCGGGTCGCCTCGTCATCTGTCAGCTTGTCGCCACGCAACGTCCACAGACCGAAGAACACGAACGCCACGCCGGCGAGGATGCCGAGCAGGTGGGTCGGCAGGGCCGCTCCCAGGTAATGGCCGACCCCGACGGAGATCAGATGCACCGCGGTGGTGGCGGCGGTGATACCGATGAGCACCACCCACCACCGGTAGCGCAGGGCAAAGGTCATGGCCATCAATTGCGACTTGTCGCCGAGTTCGGCGACGAAGATGACGGCGAAGCTCAAGAGCAGTGCGGCAAGCACTCGACAACTCCTCGGTCGTTGGCTGCCGTTCGGGGGATTCAGACGCCTCCGGCCGGCAAACCACTGGTCTACGGCCGAAGGTCTCGCCCACCGGCGGTGACCGGTTCGGATAACCGGGCCGCTGTTGCATCGCTGCGCGGCCAGTATGTCGAATATCCGATTGGGGGCTACTCCCCTTCGCTGTCACCCACCATACGCACGCCGGACGGGACGATGCAAACCGTCCCGTCCGAAAGTGCTTATTCGACAATAAGTTTGGTGATCAACACCAGAAAGTTCGGGTTCCCTGAAGATGTTGGTTCACGCACCCACATATTCGGCGAGGTGCTTACCTGTCAGCGTGGCGGGCTCGGCGACCAGATCTGCCGGAGTGCCCTCGAAGACGACGCGACCGCCATCGTGCCCCGCCCCCGGACCCAGATCGATGATCCAATCGGCATGCGCCATCACCGCCTGGTGGTGCTCGATCACGATCACCGACTTGCCCGAGTCCACCAACCGGTCGAGCAGACCGAGCAATTGCTCGACGTCGGCCAGGTGCAGACCCGTGGTGGGTTCGTCCAGGATGTAGGTGTCACCCTTCTCACCCATCTGCGCGGCGAGCTTCAGCCGTTGCCGCT
Organism: Mycolicibacterium fortuitum subsp. fortuitum; assembly: GCF_022179545.1. Next base: position 165,168 of record NZ_AP025518.1, read on the forward strand.
CGCCACCGGACAGGGTGGTCAGCGGCTGCCCCAGGGTGAGATACCCGAGACCCACGTCAGCCATACGGGACAATATCTTCTGTGCGGCAGGCACTTTCGCGTCACCGTCGGAGAAGTACCGCTCCGCTTCGCTGACCGGCATGGCCAGCACCTCGGCGATGTCGCGTCCGCCGAGGGTGTACTGCAGCACCGAGGCGCCGAACCGCTTGCCCTCGCATTCCTCGCAGGTGGTCTCGACCGTGGCCATCACCCCGAGATCGGTGTAGATCACCCCGGCGCCGTTGCATGACGGGCAGGCGCCCTCGGAGTTCGAGCTGAACAGGGCCGGTTTGACGCCGTTGGCCTTGGCGAAGGCCTTGCGGATCGGGTCCAGCAGGCCGGTGTAGGTGGCCGGGTTGCTGCGCCGTGAGCCGCGGATCGGGCTCTGATCGACCACCACCACGCCGTCACGGCCGGCCACCGAGCCGTCGATCAACGAACTCTTGCCCGACCCGGCGACGCCGGTGATCACCACGAGCGCACCGAGGGGGATGTCGACGTCCGCGTCACGCAGGTTGTGGGTGTCGGCGCCGCGGATCTCCAACGCGCCGTTGGCCTTCCGTACCTCGTCCTTCAGTGTTGCGCGGTACCCCAGATGGCGTCCGGTGACGGTGTCGCTGGCCCGCAGGCCTGCCACGTCGCCCTCGAACACCACTTCACCGCCGGATGCGCCGGCGCCCGGGCCCAGGTCCACGACGTGGTCGGCGATCGCGATCGTCTCGGGTTTGTGCTCGACCACCAGCACGGTGTTGCCCTTGTCGCGCAGGGCCAGCAGCAGGTTGTTCATCCGGGCGATGTCGTGGGGATGCAGCCCGATGGTCGGCTCGTCGAACACGTAGGTGACATCTGTCAGGGACGAGCCAAGATGCCGAATCATCTTGACACGCTGGGCTTCTCCGCCGGACAGGGTGCCGGCGGGGCGGTCCAGTGACAGGTAGCCCAGCCCGATCTCGACGAATGAGTCCAGCGTGTGCTGCAAAGCGGCCAGCAGCGGTGCCGCGGACTTGGCCGCGGGTTTCTTCGCGACGCTGCCGAGCCAGGAGGCCAGGTCGGTGATCTGCATCGCGCACACCTCGGCGATGTTGACGCCCTCGATCTTCGACGAACGCGCGGTTTCCGACAGTCGCGTGCCGTCGCATTCCGGACAGGTGGTGAACGTGACGGCTCGCTCGACGAATGCCCGGATGTGGGGCTGCATGGCCTCGACGTCCTTGGCCAGGAACGACTTCTGGATCTGCGGGATCAGCCCCAGGTAGGTCAGGTTGACCCCGTCGACCTTGAGCTTGGTCGCCTCCTTGTGCAGCAGCGCGTCGAGTTCCTTCTTGGTGAACTTGTTGATCGGCTTGTCCGGATCGAAGAAGCCGCAGCCCCGGAAGATCCGGCCGTACCAGCCGTCCATGCTGAACCCCGGGATGGTCAGGGCGCCCTCGTTCAGCGATTTGGTGTCGTCATACAGAGCGGTCAGATCGATGTCGTTGACCGCGCCGCGCCCCTCACACCGCGGACACATTCCGCCGACTATCTTGAAGTCACGTCGCTCCTTGACGGTGCGCCCGCCCTTCTCCAGGGTCACCGCACCGGCACCGCTGATCGAGGCCACGTTGAACGAGAATGCTTGCGGCGAACCGATATGCGGCTTCCCGAGCCGGCTGAACAGGATCCGCAGCATGGCCCCCGTGTCGGTGGCGGTGCCGACGGTGGAGCGCGGGTCGGCGCCCATCCGCTGCTGGTCGACGATGATCGCGGTGGTCAGCCCGTCGAGCACGTCGACCTCGGGGCGGGCCAGGTTCGGCATGAAGCCCTGCACGAACGCGCTGTAGGTCTCGTTGATCAGGCGCTGCGATTCTGCGGCGATCGTGTCGAACACCAGCGAGCTCTTGCCCGACCCCGAGACACCGGTGAACACCGTCAGCCGACGTTTGGGCAGCTCGATGTCGACGTCTTTGAGGTTGTTCTCCCGGGCACCGGTGACCCGGATCAGATCGTGGCTGTCGGCGGGATGCATCGGCTAGCGCGACTCCTGGATTCGGACCATGTTGCCTGCGGGATCGCGAAGAGCGCAGTCCCGCACGCCGTATGGCTGCTCAGTTGGTTCCTGGACCACTTCGACGTCTCCGGCCTGCACTTTTTCGAATGTACTGTCGAGGTCTTTGGTGGCGAGCAGCAGTGTTCCGAAAGTGCCCTTTGCCATCATCTCGGCGATGGTGCGGCGTTCGTCGTCGGTGAGGCCGGGGGTGGCAAACGGCGGGTAGAGCACGACGGAGGTGTCGGGCTGGTTCGGCGGCCCCACCGTGATCCAACGCATCTTGTCCTTGCCGACATCGAGGCGGACCTCGAAACCGAGAACGTCGCGGTAGAACGCGAGCGACTCTTCCGGATCGTCGAGCGGGAGCATGCTGGAGTGGATGGTGATGTCTGTGCTGTTCATGTCGTTCACGCTAGGTGGAGGCGGGTGGCCGGCGCTTCTCGATTCCTGATCGGTTTGGTGACCTGCTTCTCGACGCAGGACGGCATGCCTTCTGTCACTCCGGCCGTCTGTTGCCGGTAGGCACTCGGCGGGACGCCGACCAGTTCGGTGAAACGGGTGCTGAAGGTGCCCAGCGACGAACAACCGACCGCAAAACAGACCTCGGTGACCGACATGTCGCCGCGGCGCAGCAGTGCCATGGCGCGCTCGATGCGGCGCGTCATCAGGTACGAATACGGCGACTCGCCGTAGGCGATCTTGAACTGTCTGCTGAGGTGCCCGGCCGACATGTTCACCCCGCGGGCAAGCGCTTCGACGTTGAGCGGCTGCGCGTACTCGCGGTCGATGCGGTCCCGGACGCGGCGCAGCAGCTTGAGATCACCCAGCTGTTGGTCGGCCACATCGGCGATCGTACGACTAGGCCGGCGGTGCCAGCCGATACACCGCCCCGGCGTAGTCGTCGGTGATGTACACCGCGCCATCGGGCCCGGAGACGGCGGCGACCGGCCGCCCCCAGCGCGTGCCGTCGTCGGCCTGAAAACCGCCGACCAGAGTCTGTTGCGGGCCCAATGTGCCGTCATCCCAACCGAAGAACGACACCTCGGGCGCCTGAGGCGACCGCCGGTTCCACGAACCGTGCACCCCGACGAGCGCTCCGGAACCGTAGGGCGCGGGCAACTGTGCGAAACTCATTCCCAGCGGGGCGGAATGTGCGCCGAGAGTCTGCTCGACGGGTGGCAGCGCCGCGCAGTCCATCTTGCTGCCGTCGGGGTTGGTCTGCATGTCCCGGATGAACCCGGCCGGCGGTGCTCCATCGGGATTGCAGAACGGCCAACCCAATTCGCGCCCCTGGCTCAACTTGGCGACCGACTCCGGCGGATGGTCGTCGACATAGTCCTGGCGCACCCGGCCCTGCGGATCGGCCACGTCGTCGCGGTTGTTCACCGCCGTCCACAACGAGCCGTCCGGGGCGAACGCCAGCCCCGTTCCGTTGCGGACGCCGGTGGCGAACGGGGTGACGGCCCCGCCGCCGGGCGGCACCCGCATGACCGTGGCCCGCGGTGGGGTGGCAATGCGGTCCTCGGCCGAGATGTTGCCCGTCGAACCGATCGAGAAGTACACCGCGCCATCGGATCCCACGACCACGCTCTTGAGCGCGTGCGCATAGGCACCGTGCAGGTCCGGGCTCTTGGCGTCAGGCAGGTTACCGGCGATGGTGCGACGATTGACTGCCCTGCCGTCGACGTAGTCATAGGTGTCGACGCGGTTGCTCTCGGCCACATACAACGTCGAGCCGGCGAAGTACATGCCGTGCGGCTGCTCCAGCCCGTCGAGCAGCGTGCGCTGGTCCGGACGCACCGTCAGCACCTGCCCGGTAGCGGGAACCGACACCAGCAAGGCGCCGTCGGGGGCGAACGCGGCCATCCTGGCCTTGGGGACCCGGGCGATCACCTCGATGGTCCAGCCTGCGGGTATCTGGGCCCGGCGAGGTTCGTCCAGCGGGGACTGGGCGAACTGCTCGGGCACTTGGACAAGCACCGAGGCCAGGCCCGCGGGTGGACGTTCAGAGGTCGAGGCCGAGGGTGTCGGCGGAGCTCCGGTTTCGGGCTGGGACCCACACGCGGTCAGGGCGACCGCGGTCATGAGTGCGATCGCGCTACGCGCCGCCCAAACCCGCATTCATCTCCCAGACCAGGATCTCGGCTTCGGTGTCAGCTGTGACCCGTCCGCCCGAATCGGTGAGGCGGGCGGCGTCACCCTCGGCGAGTGGCCCGGATCCTTCCAACGTCACCGCGCCGCGTGCAACGAACAGGTGGACGTAGCGGGCCTGCGGCAGTTCGACCGGATCGCCGGGCTGCAGCCGCGCGCCGTACAGCGTGGCGTCGCGGTTGTGCAGGGTGACGGCCGCGTCGATGGCGCCGGAGGCGATCGGGGTCAGCGTGGCGGACAGCTCGATCTCCTGCTGCTGATAGCTCGGTGTCACCCCGGCGGTATCGGGGAGCACCCACATCTGCACGAAATGCACGGGCTCGCTGTCAGAACCGTTCTTCTCCGAATGCTGCACTCCGGTGCCGGCAGACATCCGCTGGGCCAGCCCGGGGTAGATCACCCCGGAGTTGCCCATCGAATCCGCGTGCGCCAACTGTCCGGACAGCACCCAGGTGACGATCTCCATGTCGCGGTGCGGGTGGGTGTCAAACCCGGCGCCCGGAGCGACGATGTCGTCGTTGTTCACCAGCAACAGCCCGTGGTGGGTGTTGGCCGGGTCGTAGTAGTCGGCGAACGAGAATGAATGCCGCGAATTCAGCCAGTCGGTGGTGCTGGCGCCCCGGTCCCCGGCGCGGCGGATATCGACCGTGGCAGGCATGGTGTCAGCCTACCGAGGGCCGTAGCTGACCAACCGGTGGATCGGGGAGGGGTTGGGCTTAGTGTGTTGGGCGTGGAACTCAACGGAGCAAGCGCCATCGTCACAGGTGGTGCATCAGGTATCGGCGCGGCCACTGCCCGCCAGTTGGCTGCCAAGGGAGCCCGCGTCATCGTGGCTGACCTGCAGGCGGACAAGGGCGAGGCCCTCGCCAAGGAGATCGGCGGCATTTTCGTCACCGTCGACGTGACCAACACCGACCAGATCATCGACGCGGTCAAGACCGCCGCGGACCTCGGCCCGCTGCGCGCACTGGTGAACTCGGCCGGCGTCGGCTGGGCCCAGCGCACCATCGGCAAGGACGGAGAGTTCTCCTCGGCTCACGACCTCGGTCTGTACAAGAAGGTGCTCGACATCAACCTGGTCGGCACCTTCGACTGCATCCGTATCGCGGCCACCCAGATGAGCAAGAACGAGCTCACCGACACCGGCGAGCGCGGTGCGATCGTCAACATGACCAGCGTTGCGGCCTTCGACGGCCAGATCGGCCAGGCGGCCTACTCGTCGTCCAAGGGCGGCGTGGTCGGCCTGACCCTGCCGGTGGCCCGCGACCTGTCCGCTGTGGGCATCCGCGTCAACACCGTCGCACCCGGCCTGATCGACACCCCGATCTACGGCGAGGGCGAGGCCTCCGAGGCATTCAAGGCCAAGCTGGGTGAGTCGGTGCTGTTCCCGCACCGTCTCGGCAAGCCGGACGAACTGGCCTCCATGGTCATCGAGCTGCTGACCAACTCGTACATGAACGCCGAGGTCGTCCGCGTCGACGGCGGCATCCGGATGCCACCCAAGTAACTCCCGCGATCAGTCACAAAACTGCCTCTTTTCGCTTGAAAAGGGGCAGTTTTGCGTCTGCTGGGCAGAATCGTCCCGTGACCGATACCTGGTGGGGGAGCGCACTGATCAGCCTGGGCGCCGCACTGCTGCTGAGCTGGCTGGTCCTCGTCATCGCGCTGCTCGCCCTGCGGCCCCGCGGGAACCTGCTCAAAGAAGCCCTCCGGTTGCTTCCCGACCTGCTGCGGTTGATCCGACGCCTGGCTGCGGACAAATCCCTGCCGCGAGGCGTGCGGATCCGGCTGGCCCTGCTGGCGGTCTATCTGGCGCTGCCCATCGACCTGATCCCCGATTTCATCCCCGTGCTCGGCTATGCCGACGACGCGATCATCGTGACCGTGGTGCTGCGCAGCGTCGTGCGCCACGCCGGGCTGGATGCGGTGCGGGCGCATTGGCCGGGCACCGACGACGGGTTCGACGTCGTGGTGCGGCTGACCGGGTTGTCCCGCTGAAAAGCAGAGTCCCCCTTTTCGACGCTGAAAAGGGGGACTCCGTGCCTGTGGGGTTTACCAATCAGCCTCGTCGAACTTGATGACGCCACGAATGTTGTTGCCGTCCAACATGTCCTGGTAGCCCTGGTTGATGTCTTCGAGCTTGTAGGTCCGCGTGATCATGTCGTCGATGTTGAGCAGGCCCGACTTGTACAGCGCGGTCAGCCGGGGCGTCTCGACGTGCGAGTTGCCGCCGCCGAAGATGTTGCCCTTCAACGTCTTCTGCAACATGGTGAACAAGAACAGGTTGAGCTTGACGTCGGCGTCCATCATCGACCCCATGCCCGTCACCACGCAGGTGCCGGTCTTGGCGGTCAGGATCATCGCCTCTTCGATGTACTCACCCTTCATCTCGCCGACGGCGATGATGACCTTGTCGCCCATCAGACCGTGGGTGACGTCGATGATGGGCGCGATGGCCTCGGCCATCGACGGGTAGACGTGCGTGGCGCCGAACTTGATGGCCTGCTCGCGCTTCCACTCGTTCGGGTCGATCGCGATGACGTGCTTGGCGCCCGAGATGACCGCACCCTGCAGCGCGCTCATGCCGATGCCGCCGACACCGACGATGATGACGGTCTCGCCGGGCTTGACGTCGGCGACGTTGGTGGCCGAGCCGAAGCCGGTGGGCACCGCGCAGCCCATGATGGCCGCGGTCTCGAACGGGATGTCCTTGTCGATCTTGACGACCGAATCCTTGTGCACGGTCATGTACGGCGCGAACGTGCCGAGCAGGTTCATCGGCGACACCTCGCGGCCGCCGGCGTGGATCCAGCTCCTGCCGTCGGCGATGGCCTTGCCACCGAGCAGCACCGCGCCGCGGTCACACAGCGAGCGGAAGCCCTTCAGACACGGCGGGCACTCACCACAGGCCGGGATGAAGGCGAGGATGACGTGATCGCCCTCCTCGATGCCGGTGACGTTCTTGCCGACCTTGGTGACGACGCCGGCGCCCTCGTGGCCGCCGAGCGCGGGCAGCGCCATCGGGGTGGCACCTGTGGTCAGGTGGTAGTCCGAGTGGCACATGCCCGCGGCATGCATCTGAATCTGTACTTCGTCGGCGACGGGGTCACCGAGGTCGATCTCGTCGACCCTGAACGGCGAGTTGAGTTCCCACAGCAGGGCGCCTTTGGTCTTCATGGAAGGCGATAATAGAACAGGTTGCAATACCACCGGGTAACTGGCCTTTGAACAGGCAGTTTGTCTGCTTTATTTCGTCGTCTAGTAGCTCGTTGTGACACGCGTCAGGTGGACCTGCCTGCATCAGGCGGCCACTCGGCGATGAACTCGGGGCCTGACGCGGGTCTACCTGCCATGACTGAAATCAACGCCAGCATCGTCCCTAACCTCTGGTTCGACCGGCAGGCCGAACAGGCCGCACAGCACTACATCGACGCGTTCGGCGGCAACGGCCGCATCCTCAACAAGATCGACTCGCATCCGGAGTCGCCGTCCCCGCAGGATGTGCCGGTGGTGGTGGAGTTCGAGCTCGCCGGGCAGCGATTTGTCGGGATCAACGGCGGCCCCCAGTTCACCTTCACCGAAGCCATTTCCCTCGAGGTCCGCGTCACCGGCCAGGAACAGCTCGACCAGCTCTGGGCCGCGCTGGTCGAGGGCGGCGAGGAGCTGCCGTGCGGCTGGCTCAAGGACAAGTACGGGCTGGCCTGGCAGATCACCCCGACCGAGTACTACGACCTGCTGGGTAAGGGAGATTCGGAGGCCGACTCGCGGCTGATGTCGGCAGTGCTGAGCACCCATGGGAAGTTCGACATCGCCGAACTGCAGGCGGCCTACAACGGTTCGTAGCGGGGTCTGCGGCCGAGTGGCCAGCTATTGCACGCGGAGGCCGATCCGGCGTGCAGCAAGTGGCCGCTCGGGCCCGGGATAGGCGGATGCTCCCCAGCGTGACGTTTATCCACAGCAGGTGCGGCACCATGTAGGCGTCGGCGGGCCCATGTCAGCTGGCGCCGAGACGGTGCAGGCATGGATCAGCCTTTTCTCGGAACAGAGGCCTTGGCGGCGGGCACGGTAACCAGGCGGGGACTTGCAAGTCGCTATTCGGTTGTCTACCGCAACGTCTATCTCGCGGATGGCGCCGAGATGACGGCGGCCAAGCGAGCGCTGGCGGCGTGGCTGTGGTCTGGACGCCGGTCGACTTTGACGGGCCTGTCCGCCTCGGCGGTGTACGGCACGCCGTGGATCGATCCTGAGGCACCCGCCGAGCTGCACCGCCGTAACGGAAAGCCCACCTCGGGCATCCTCGTCCACCGCGACGAGTTGCGTGTCGAGGAGATCCGCCGGTTCAGCGGCCTCCCCGTAACGACGCCCGCACGCACAGCGTTCGATCTGGGGCGTCGACCGGGACGGGATGAAGCTGTTGTCCAGGTTGACGCCCTCTCACAGGCGACCCGCGTGCGCGCGGACGATATTGCGCCACTACTCGAGCTGCATCCGGGAGTTCGTGGGCTGGTTCAACTGCGTGAGGTGCTCCATCTGATGGACGGGGGCGCGGAATCGCCGCAGGAAACCCGCACCCGCCTCGTGCTCGTCGACGCAGGACTGCCGAAGCCGCAGACGCAGATCCTGGTGCGCGGAAGCTTCGGGACCAGGCGCTCTGCTCGAATCGACATGGGCTACACACAGTTCCAGGTCGGGATCGAGTACGAGGGTGCCCAGCATTGGACCGATCCTCGGGTACGGGCGAACGACATCGACCGGTACGCCGAGCTGGCGGCCCAGGGTTGGCTCATCATTCGCGTCAGCTCTGACATGTTGCGGCATCGCCCACACGTCATCGTCTCTCGGACCTGCGACGCCCTGCGGGTCCGCGGCGCCGAGTGGCCAGCTATTGCACGGTTCTCCGGAGATCGCGTGGCATAACCGGCCACTCGACACCCAGGTGTCTACAGAGCGGCCGGCAGCCCGAACTTCTCGAACAGCGACAGCTCCATGAACGCCACCACGTGTGAGATGCCCTCGGGGCGGACTTCCAGGACATGCAGCTGGAACGCCTCGTGCCGGCCCGTCTCGGGGTTGAGCATGTACATCGCCGCGGCGGGTTGGCCGTTGGCACTGGTGGCGATGAACCGCATGTCCCCGGGCTTCTCGGCCGGGCACTTGTAGCGCGACAGGTCGCCGATGGCCTGCGGACCCTGGTACCAGCTGTCGAACGGGGGCATCTCCCAGATGGCCTCGGCGGTGAACAGTTCGACGAGTTTGTCGATGTCGTAGGCCTCGAAGGCGGCCATGTAATTGCGCAGCAGGTTCTGGGCGTGCGGGGAGTCCGGTGGGTCGATGGCCTCGTCCTGGCTGGGACTCACCGCGTCGAGCTGGGCACGGGCGCGCTGCAGCAGGCTGTTGACCGCGGCGGTGGAGGCACCGATGGCCTCCCCCACCTCGGCTGCCTTCCACTGCAGCACCTCGCGCATCACCAGCACCGCGCGCTGGCGGGCCGACAGATGCTGCAGCGCAGCGACGAACGCGAGCCGCACCGAATCGCGCGTACCCACGATCGTGCTGGGATCCGCCGGGTCCTCGGTGGAATCGGGCAGGGGTTGCAGCCAGGGGATCTCGTGGTGCTCGGAGATGTCGTCGGTGGGCGACGAGCTCGGGTTGCCCAGGCCCGAGGGCAGCGGGCGGCGTTGTCTGCCCTCCAACGCCGTCAGGCACGTATTGGTGGCGATGCGGTACAGCCAGGTGCGTACCGAGGACTTGCCCTCGAACCCGCCGTAGGCCTTCCAGGCGCGCAGGTAGGTTTCCTGCACCAGATCCTCGGCATCGTGCAGCGAGCCGGTCATCCGGTAGCAGTGGGCCAGCAGCTCACGGCGGTAGCGCTGGGCGTCGGCCAGGAACGCATCGGCCGAGCTGTCGTCGTCGAGGCGGTGGGCGAGGACCGTCACATTCGCGAGCTTACGCAGCACCCCCGACAACTTCGATCGAATACTCTCGCGAGGGTGACCAGCACGCGCAGTGAACAGACCTTTGACGGCGTCGGCGGGGTCCGCATCGTCTATGACGTATGGACGCCCGACGTGGCACCGCGAGGCGTCGTCGTCCTCTCCCACGGCCTGGGTGAGCATGCCGGGCGCTACCACCACGTCGCCCAGCGGTTCGGACAGGCCGGCCTGATGGTCTACGCCCTCGACCACCGCGGTCACGGTCGGTCCGGCGGCAAGCGGGTGTACCTGCGCGACATGTCCGAGTACGTCGGTGACTTCCACACGCTGGTCGGCATCGCGGCCGCCGAGTACCCAGGTCTCCCGCGTCTGGTGCTGGGCCACAGCATGGGCGGCGCCATCGTGTTCAGCTACGGCGTCGAATATCCCGACGAATACACCGCGATGGTGCTGTCCGGTCCTGCCGTGGCCGCGCAGGCCGCGGTGTCGTCGGTGCTCGCGGCCGTGGCGAAGGTGCTCGGCAAGGTAGCGCCCGGCCTGCCGGTGGAGAATCTCGATGCCGATGCGGTGTCCCGTGACCCCGAGGTGGTGGCGGCCTACAAGGCCGATCCGTTGGTGTGGCACGGCAAGGTCCCCGCAGGTATCGCCCGCGCGTTGATCATCGTGGGGGAGACCATGCCGCAGCGGGCCTCGGCGCTGACCGCTCCGCTGCTGGTCGTCCACGGTGAGAAGGACCGCCTGGTGGCCGTCGAGGGCAGCCACCGTCTGGTCGAATGTGTGGCCTCGGAGGATGTTCACCTCAAGGTGTACCCGGGTCTGTTCCACGAGGTGTTCAACGAGCCGGAGAAGGAGCTTGTCCTCGACGACGTGACGACCTGGATCGAGACCCACCTGTGAGAAAGCTTGTGGTGGCACTGCTTTCGGTGCTGCTGGTGGCCGGGTGCGGTGCCGGGGCCTCGGAGCAGGGCGGGCAGCCGACGTGGACCGACACCGACGTCACGTTCGACGCCGACGGACTCACCATCCACGGGACTTACCGGCACTCGGGCACGACGACCCCGGCGGCACTGCTGATCTCGGAGAGTGGGCCCACCGACCGCAACGGCGACAACAAGGTCGTCGGCCCGGTGGGCAACATGCGTCAGCTCGCAGAAGCATTGTCGGACAACGGCATTGCCACCTTGCGTTACGACAAGATCGGCACCGGTGCCACCAAGCTGGGCCCCTACGAGAAGAAGCCCGCCGACGTGGTCAGCGGCGTGTACACCACCGGCGCGGCCGCCGCACTGCGCTTTCTGGCGGGCCGGCCCGACGCCGACGCGGCCAAGCTGTCCATCTACGCCGTAGGTGAAGGCGCGATCCATGCCATGACCCTGGCCGGTGCGGCCGATCCGAAGGTCCACGCGCTGGCCCTGTTCCAGCCGCTGTCCGGCCGGTACCTGGACATCATCACCAACCGCGTACGGGCCGGCGCCACTCCCGAGGTGCTCACCGCCTGGCTGGGCGCCGTCGAGGAGATCCGCACGAAGGGGACCGTGCCCGCCGACCTCCCGGAGGGCCTGAGCGCGATCGTCAACAAGGACAACCTGAAGGCCATCATCGAGGCCGACAAGATCGATCCGCTGCAGCTGGCCGCCGCCCTGCCCGACGGCATGCCGGTGCTGCTCACCTGCTCGGACTCCGACTCCCAGGCCAGCTGCGAGCTGGAGCGCCCGCTGATCGCGGCGCTCAAGCACACCGCGCTCACAGTCGTCGAGCTCAAGGGCGTCAACCACGTGCTGCGCGACGATCCGACCGACAGCATCGCCAACTACGGCAAGCCTGGATCGTTGTCACCCCAGGTGGTGGAGGCGATCGGCAAGTTTGTCGGCGCCGATGGCTAGGTTGGTCGCGTGAGCGACGACAAGATGTTGGCGCGGATCGCGGCACTGCTGCGCCAGGCCGAAGGCACCGACAACCTGCACGAGGCCGAGGCGTTCATGGCGGCCGCCCAGCGGTTGGCCACCGCGACCTCCATCGACCTGGCCCTGGCACGCGCGCATTCGGCAGAGCGGACCAAGGCGCAGATGCCGGTGCAACGCACCATCACCATCGGTGAGCCGGGACGACGCGGATTGCGCACCTATGTGCAGCTGTTCGTGGTCATCGGCATGGCCAACGACGTGAAGTGCGACGTGGCGTCCAACTCGACGTTCGTCTACGCCTACGGGTTCGCCGAGGACATCGACGCCACCCATGCGCTCTACACCAGCCTGCTGCTGCAGATGGTCAAGGCATCGGAGAGCTACATCGCCTCAGGCGCGCACCGGCCGACCCCGACCATCACCGCCCGGCTCAACTTTCAGCTGGCCTTCGGCGCCCGCATCGGCCAACGGCTGACCCAGGCCCGTGAGGAAGCCCAGCGGGAGGCCGACACAGCCGACCGGCCCGGTACCGCTATCGCCCTGCGGGACAAGGACATCGAGCTTCGCAGCTTCTACCGGGAGGCCTCGCAGGCTCGCGGGACGTGGCGGGCGACGACCGCGTCCGCCGGGTACTCGTCGGCTGCTCGACGGGCCGGGGACCGAGCGGGCCGGCATGCCCGGCTCGGGGCACCCCAGGAGATCTCCGGCGCGCGCGGCGCACTGGAGCAGTGACGGCCAAGGACACCCAGCGCGCGAAGGTGTACGCGGCTGAACAGTTCGTGCGCACCATGTTCGACCGTGCCGCCCAACACAGCTCGCGCGGCATCGATTTCTTCGGTACGTCGCTCACCCTGCCGCCGGAGGCGAAGTTCGGATCCGTCGACGCGGTACAGCGCTACGTCGACGACGTCGTCGCCCGGGTCGGCGGACCTCCCGTTGCCGTACGTCCCCGCCGGGGCGCCACTGCAGCCCATTACGAGTTGACCGACGGCAGGGCCGTCATCGCCGTCCCCGAGCGCGACACCTGGGCGCTGCGAGAACTGGTGGTACTGCACGAGCTCGCCCACCACGTGAGCCAGGCGGACCCGCCGCACGGCCCGGCCTTCGTCGCCGCCTACTGCGAACTGTGCGCGACGATCATGGGCCCGGAGGTGGGTCTGGTGCTGCGGATGGTCTACGGCAAAGAGGGCGTCGCCTGAGACGCCGCGAGCGGCCGTGTAAGACACGGCCGCTCGCGACGTTGGAAGATCAGCTAAGCCAGTGAGTCCTGCGGCTCGCGCTGGATCGGCTTGGGCCACGGCTCGGGCTTGGGACGCTGGCGCACCATCTGCGGCCACCAGAACCACTTGCCCATCAGGGCTGCGATCGACGGGGTCATGAACGAGCGGATGACCAGGGTGTCGAACAGCAGGCCCAGGCCGATGGTCGTGCCCACCTGTCCGATCACGGCCAGCTCGCTGACCGCCATCGACATCATGGTGAACGCGAACACCAGGCCCGCGGAGGTGACCACCGAACCGGTGCCGCCCATCGCGCGGATGATGCCCGTGTTCAAGCCGGCATGGATCTCCTCTTTGAACCGGGAGACCAACAACAGGTTGTAGTCCGCGCCGACGGCCAACAGGATGATGACCGACATGGCCAGCACCATCCAGTGCAGCTCCAGCCCGATGAGGTGCTGCCAGATCAGCACCGACAGGCCGAACGAGGCGCCGAGCGACAGCACCACGGTGCCGACGATGACCGCGGCGGCCACCACGCTGCGGGTAAGGATCAGCATGATGATGAAAATCAGGCAGAGCGACGCGATTCCGGCGATCAACAGGTCGTAGTTGGCGCCTTCCTGCATGTCCTTGAACATGGCCGCGGTACCGCCGAGGTAGATCTTGGAGCCCTCCAGCGGGGTGCCCTTGATGGCCTCCTTGGCGGCCAGCTTGATGGGCTCGACGTGCGCGACGCCTTCTGGGCTCATCGGATCGCCCTCGTGGCTGATGATGAACCGCACCGCATGTCCGTCGGGCGACAGGAACATCTTCATGCCGCGCTTGAAGTCCGGGTTCTCGAAGGCTTCCGGCGGCAGATAGAACGAGTCGTCGTTCTTGGCGGCGTCGAAGGCCTGACCCATGGCGGTGGAATTGTCCTGCATGGCCGCCATCTGATCCTGCAAGCCACCCTGGGTGGCCTGCATGGTCAGCATCATGGTCTTCATCGTCTTCATCGTCGCGATCATGGGCTGCATGTTCGAGATCATCAGCGGGATCAGCGCGTTCATCTTGTCCATGTCCGGCACGATCTGCTCGAAATCGGCTGTCATGGTGTCGATTCCGTCAAGGGTGTCGAACACCGACCGGATCGACCAGCACATCGGGATGTTGTAGCAGTGCGGTTCCCAGTACAGGTAGTTGCGGATCGGGCGGAAGAAATCGTCGAAATCCGAGATGTGGTCCCGTAATTCCTTGATGTCGTCGACCATGCCGTGCATCTTGCCGACCATGCTGTTCATGACGTCGCGCATCTGCTCCATGAGCGCGATCATCTTGTCCATCGTGTCGATGGTGATCTGCATTTCGTCGGCCTGCTTGAGCATGTCGGCCATCCGGTCCTGCATGTACTTCTGATTCATCGTCTGGGTCGTGCCCTGCATGCTGATGTTGAACGGGATCGAGGTGTGCTCGATCGGGGTTCCCTGCGGGCGCGTGATGGCCTGGACGCGGGAGACGCCCGGCACACCGACGATGCGCTTGGCGATCCGCTCGATCACCAGGAAGTCCGCCGAGTTGCGAAGGTCGTGATCGCTTTCGATCAGCAGCAGTTCGGGGTTCATCCGGGCCGGGGAGAAGTGCCGGTCCGCCGCGGCGTAACCGGTGTTGGCGGGCAGGTCCGGCGGCAGGTACTTGCGGTCGTTGTAGTTGGTCCGATACCCGGGCAGGGTCAACAAACCGATCAGCGAGACGGCGATGGTGGCGATCAGGATCGGCCCGGGCCAGCGCACCACCGCGGCACCGATCTTGCGCCAGCCGCGGGTCCGCATGGCGCGCTTGGGTTCCAGCGTCTTACCGAACCGGGTGGCCACCGTGATGATCGCCGAGCCCAGGGTGAGCGCGACCAGCACCACCATGACCATGCCGATGGCCAGTGGGATGCCGAGTGACTGGAAGTAGGGCAGGCGTGTGAAGTGGAGGCAGAACGTGGCGCCGGCGATGGTCAGGCCGGAGCCGAGGATGACGTGGGCGGTGCCGTGAAACATCGTGTAGTAGGCCGACTCTCGGTCTTCACCGACACTTCGGGCCTCTTGATATCGGCCTATCAGGAAGATCGCGTAGTCCGTGGAGGCCGCGATGGCCAGCATCACCAACAGGTTCGTGGCGAATGTCGACAGGCCGATGATGTTGTAGTAGCCCAGGAAGGCCACCAGACCGCGGGCGGCCGACAGTGACAGCACCACCATGAACAGCGTGAGAACCACCGTGATGATCGAGCGGTAGACCGTCAGCAACATGATGATGATGACGACGAACGTCAGCGCCGTGATCATCTCGAGGCTGCGGTTACCGGCGATCTCCTGATCGGCCGACATCGCGGCCGGACCGGTCACATACGCCTTGACGCCCTCGGGCGCCTTCACGCTCTGGACGATGTTCTCCGCGGCTTCGACCGATTCGTTGGCCAGCGCCTCGCCCTGGTTACCGGCGGTGTAGACCTGCACGTAGGCGGACAGGCCGTCGGAGCTCTGGGCGCCTGAGGCGGTCAGCGGGTCGCCCCAGAAGTCCTGAACATGCTCGATGTGCAACTTGTCGGCCTCGAGCTTGTCGACGATCTCGTCGTAGTACTTGTGTGAGTCGTCGCCCAGCGGCTTGTCGCCTTCGATGACGACCATGACCGAGCTGTTGGACTTGAATTCCTGGAACACCTCGCCGACGCGCTTCATGGCGATCATCGACGGCGCGTCGTCCGGCGTCATCGACACCGAGCGCATCTTCCCCACCTCTTCGAGCTGGGGAACGATCACATTGAGTACGGCGATGACGGCGATCCAGCCGATGATGATCGGCACGGCCAGGCGCCGGATCCACTTGGCGATCCCGCCGTGCTGGGCAGGCTGGGCGTGTTGTGGACCGCTGACCGGGATCGAGTCGGTCGGGGCGTCGTAATTGCTCATGCAGATTTCACCAAGCAGAAGGTCTGGGCGTTCACGCCGTTGGAGGTTCTCTCGTCCTTGAGTTCGTCATCGACGGTGATGCGGCAGCTGATGGTGCTTCCGTTGCCCTGGGCGACGATGTTGGGGAACACCGACGGCGCGGTGGACTCCAAGCGCAGCGTCCACGGCAGGGAGACGCCGTCGATGCGCTGGGGCTGGGCGTCGAGATCGAGGTAGTTCACGTCCGCGGTCGCTCCCGGCTCGCCGTAGATCTCATAGACCACGACCTTGGGATCGAACGGCTTGGTGTCATCGACCTTGGCGCTGGAGAAGCCGGACCCGTCGCCTGCGCCGAAGAAGGTGCGCACCCGCATCACCGTGAATCCGCCGACCACCACCACCACGATGATGATCAACGGAATCCAGAACCGTCTCAACAGCTTCATGTTCGCTGGTCGGCCTTTCGGAAGTCAGGTACGCAGTGACGTACTGGCTAGCTGCGAAGCTCCATTGCCACTTGGTGATCATGTCGGCGTCGGCGGATTCCCGCCAACATCTTTCTACGTCGACATCACCGCCCGAATCGTCCCGGAAGGGACTGACGGACATCTCTGAGATCAGCCGACTGCCGGGCCCGCTCATGACGGTGATGTCGGCGATGAGCCGACGCTGCTCATCCAGTGGGATGAAGGGTAATACGCCTTCCACGCTCCACAGGGTGGTCCGGTTGGCGTCGAATCCGGCCTGGGACAGCGCAGCGGCCCAGTTACCGCTGATGTCGGCGGGGACACCTCGCACCGCAGTCGTGGGCGTGGTGCCGGCCATGGCGTCGGTTTTGACGTCCAGGATCGCCGGATGGTCGACGACGTAGACGCTGGTGCCGGTAGGCCACGGCAGTTGATAAGGACGCGGATCCAGATCCGAGGCGAGGAACACCACCTGATCGATTCCGGAGTCGGCGGCGGTGAGGAGAAAGGTGTCGAGGAGGTCTGCCGGACAGGACACGCACGAACTGGGCATCAACCACTCCTCCCCCGCAGGATTCCTTGCCGGATGTAAAGTGAAACCTATACAGTCGGCTAACTTCAATCAAGTTAGTTCGTTTAATTGACGGTGTGATCTAGCACCCTTGGGTACGCTCAGCGCGACGAAGGGACGGGTGTGGCGAAGGCTGTTGCGCCGCGTGGCTTTGCCCGCGAGCGAGTGCTGGAAGCGGCGTTGAGCCTGTTCGCCGAGCACGGCGTGAACGGCACGTCGTTGCAGATGATCGCCGACCGCCTCGGTGTCAGCAAGGCAGCGGTCTACTACCAGTTCCATTCCAAGGATGAGATCGCGCTGGCGGTCATCCAGCCGGTCTTCGACGACATGATGCGGTTGGTCCGCATCGCCGAGGCGATGTCGACGCCGGATGCCCGGCGGGAGGCCGCCATCAGCGGCATGGTCGAGATGGCTGTGCGGCACCGCCGGGTCACCGCGGTCTTCCACGGCGACCCCGTGATCGACGCCCTGGTGCACGACCGAGCCGAGCTGCAGGACACGATCGAACGGCTCACCCTGATCCTTTTGGGCCCAGACCCCGACGCGGCCAGCCGGATCTGCATGTCGGTGCTAGCCTCCGGCATCTACGGCAGCGCGACCGACCCGGCACTCAATGACGTCACCGATGAAGAGTTGCACCGGGTGCTGCTGGACTGCGCGCAGCGCTTGCTGCGCGCGCCGGCCACACCCGTCTAACCCCGCAGCGCCGACGCGAAGATCGCGGGCAGCTTGCCCCATCCGGGCGCCCCGGCGAAGTCCACCAGCAACCGGCCCGTCGTCGCCGAGGTGCGGTTGTTGACGAACCACGGCGGCTTGGGCGACAACGACCACTCGCCACGGAACACCGAACGCGGCGCCGGCCGGAACGGGCCGCGGACCACCGTCCGCTCCGGGCGGTCGAGCAGAAAGGCGTTGTGAACCACGCCCGTTCCGCTCTGGATGTCATTGCGTTTGTGACCGGGGAACGCGCCCCAGGTGGCCGTCGGGGTCAGATAGCCGACGCCGGTCCACGCGTTGATCGCGATGGTGCCGTACCGCAGCTTCTCGACGAGGTGGTCGAACTTGTCGCCCATGCCCTTGATGGTGTCCGGGTGGGCGATGATGTTCACCCCGAGGGTGCCGACGAACTCGTCGTTGGCGACGCGCACGGCTTCCTCGGCGAAGTTCTCGTCAGGAACGTCGAGCTCGATCACGCCGAGCACCGGGCCGAAATACTCTGTGCGCAACAGTGCTTCGCGGTCGGCCGGGTCGACCACCAGCACGCGGGCACCGTGGGCGCCGAGATGTTGTGCGTCCGGATACGACGCGTCCGCGGTGGCCACACGGACGTCGGAGCCCGGGTAGTAGGCCGCGCGTGCGGGCGCATCGTTGACGGCCTTGCGGATGGCGGCGATGAACTCGTCGCGCTGGGCCCACCGCTTGGGCAGCACCACCACCTGGGCGGCCACGCAGTTGTAACCGTTGTTGTGCAGGCGTTGGGTGGCAACGTGATTGGCCTGGAACTCGATGTCGGCCTTGTTCCACACGCCGGGCAGCACGATGGTCGGGGACACCCCGCCCAGCTCCGCGGTCATCTCCTTGTCGAGCACGGGCTCGTCGGCCGCCTTGCGACGGGCGCCCTCCTCGCCGGTGCCGAACACGATGGCGTCATGTGTCAGAGCGCTGCCGGTCATGTGCACGTGGTCGACGAGCTTGTGCCGCACCAGATATGTGCCGGTCTCGGCTCCGCCGGTCAGGATGCGCACTGCGCCGACGGCGATGAACGGTGCCAGCACCTTGGTCAGCACGGGGAGCAGCGGATCGGTGATGGGGTTGAGCTTGAGGGCCACCACGCGGTTGTTGGCATAGAGCTCGTAGATGGTGTCCAGCGGTGCGATCGAGAAGATGTTGCCCGCGCCCAGCACCGCGCCGACGCCGTTGGTACGCGACGGATCGCGCTGAGCCAGGCCTGCCGATCGGATCGCCTCGGCCTTCTCGATGCCGGGTTGTAGCCACACCTCGGCGCTGAACCCGGACAGCAGTAGCTGGTCGAAGGTGTTGAGCGGCAGGGCTTTCACCGTGGTCCGTCCGCCGGGAGCGTAGCCGAACTCCGCACCGTCGAGGGGACTGCGGCCCGCGTCGAGCTTGGCCAGGCTCTCCGAGAGCGCGCCCAGTCCGGCCGCCAGCGAGTAGGGGCCGGACATCCACTCCTCGCCCACCAGGGGCGAGGCCGGGTCGAGCTGTTTGATGCCGACGGCGGCGTCGACCCACTCGGTGGCATGGCGCACCGTCAGTGCGCGCACCGCGTCGAGCAGCCCGCGACGGGCCGCCAATGACAGCGAGGCCCAGGTCTTTTCGCCTTCGACGAGATCCTCGAGGGCCTGGTCGATCTGCGATTCGTTCATATCAGCTCACGCTCTTGTCGAATTGCATCAGTGCGTCGTGGTGGTTGTGGGCGTAGGGCGTCGGACCCTGTCCGATCTCCCGCTTGGCCACGATCTGACTGTACTGCTCGAACGGCGTCTGCTTGCCCCACTTCGCCCGAGCCTCGGCGGGGGTGTAGGTGACCGTGTTCTTGGCCGGGATGCCCGCCAGGGTGGGGCCGACGATCGGCGTGGTGTTCGGTGTGGTGAGGTCCAGGATCGCAAGCTCGAGGCGCGGGTTGGCGGCGATGAACCGCAGGAAGGGGCGCACCACCGCGCGGGCGGCGACGTCGGCGATCCGACGTTGGGGGATGCCGCCCAGCAGCCGCATCCACCGCGGCATGGTGGCGATGATGGCGGCGCGCATCGGGATGTTGAACGCCTTGCGCATCCAGTGCGGCATCCGCTCGGGCAGGATGTGATAACCCAGGTCGACCAGGTAGTCCATCATGCGCTGGGCCACCTCGGAGCCGACCAGATCCGGCCGGAAACTCTCGAAGTACGCGCGGATGCCCTCACGGGTGCGCGGTACATCGTCGGGGTCGATGGTCTGGAACTCCGCGGCCCGCGCGCATTCCTCCCAGTACTGGCTCTCCTCGTCCGGCGACAGCTTGCCCGGGCCGAACATCTCGTAGCTGTAGAGGATCGAGTGCCATGCGGTCAGGTGGATCCACAACTGCGAGTGGGGGTCGTTGGCGTCGAACGGGCGCTTGGTGATGGGCTCGGTCCCGATGGCCTTGGAGTGGATCTTGACCAGGATCTCGGACGCGTCGAGGACCGACTTGGCGTCGCCGAAGGCAACCAGGGCGAAGTACTGCATGGTCCGGTCGTAGCGCAGCCGGGTGCGGGCGTAGACCTGGCCGGTGGCGTCGACAGCGGCGGCCAGGAACGGGTCGAGATGCTCGATGGTGACCGCGCGGGAGAAGCCGATCAGCAGGGAGGTGGGGTAGCTCCACACCTTCCACGTGACGGACTCCGGGCCGAAGAAGCCGTAGTCCTCCGCCGGAGCGAGAGGTTCGGCAAGTGCGGGTAGACCTGCCGCTTTGCGAACTGCGTGCACCGCGTCCATCTGCGTAGTTCCTTCCAAGTTTAGTGGTACAGCCCGTACCAGTTGCCGATATGGTACGACACGTACCAGTTGATTGGCTAGGGTGTGTCTGTGGCAACAGAGGGCAGTGGCCCGGCCGGACGATGGGCCGGCCAGCGAGAACGGCGGCGCGCGGAATTCGTCGACGCCGCGCTGTCGGCCATCGCCGAGCACGGCCCACAGGCCTCGACCGAGCAGATCGCTGCGCACGTCGGGGTCACCCGCACCAAGCTCTACCGGCACTTCGCCGACGCGGCCGACCTGCAACGCGCGATCGCGCAGCGCGCCGCCGAGATGCTCAACGCCGAACTCGCCCCGTTGTGGACACCGCATGGGTCGATGGCCCAGATCATCGAGGCCAGTGTCGGCGCCCATGTCAGATTCCTCGTGGAACACCGGAACCTCTATCGCTACCTGGCGCGGTGCTCACTGGGCGACGACGGCTCGACACCCGACGCCATCGCCGATATCCGGCTGACCATCGGAACGCAGTTGGACGCCCTTTTCACGGTGTACCTCAACGCTTTCGGCGTGGACACCGACCCTCAGCCGCTGGCGTTCGCCATCGTCGGACTGGTGGAATCGACCACCGGCCGCTGGCTCGACCAGCCCGGCTCGACCGTGCAGGACAGGCTGGTGGCCGACCTCGTGCGCTGGATCTGGCTGCTGGTCGACGACACGCTGCGCGCAGGCGGGGTGTACATCGACAACGCCGAACCACTGCCGACGCCCGAGGTCATCGCCTCGCAGGCGGAGAGCTACCGCGATCCGGAGCGCCTGGGCGTCGCCTGAGTGCCCTGGCCCGCGGCTACCAGCGGCAGATATCGGCGCCCCAACCTGAGTCGACGGCGCGGAACGCCAGCAGGTGTCGTTGCCACCACGGCAGTGGCGCAGCGAGCACCGGGTCCTTGGTCGCGTCGTCCACCACCTGCAGGGGACCATCGCGAAGATAGGCGATCCGCACGCCGCTGATGCCCGCGTCCTGCCAGAGCAGGACACTGCGCCGCAGCTCGAGCCAGGGGATGCGGACCGGCGGATCTTCCGACATCCAACGGAGTTGTCGGCGAAGGAAAGTCAGGTCGCCCGATTGCCGTGGAAACTCCATCCCCACCACCGTGACGGTGTCGCGCTGATAATCGGCCAACTGGAGGGCGGTGACGCCGGGCAGCAGATGATTCGAGCTGCCTTCCTCGGTGTGCAGATTGCTGAACATCGAATAGTTCGCCACCGTCTTGAGTCCGACGTACGGCGTCATCCCGTTGGCGAATGCCAGCAGCGGGGCGAGCAGCAGAACCAGCGGGCGCAACCGCCAGCTCGGGGGCCGGACACCTGCGCACTGCACGGAGCGGTACGCGCGCAGCAGCGCCACCATGAACGGCACCACCGCGACGAACCACGTGAGCACCAGCAAGGTGTGCCACGGCAGGCCGACGGGGCTCGTCGGAGAATCGGCCGAACTCGACACCACACTCAGCAGCACGTGCGTCGCAAACCCGGTGAGCGCCACGATCCGCAGGACGCGGGCGCGCGCGGCAAGCGCGGCGAACACCTCGGTCGGGACGATCAGTACGTACACCGCGAACACGACGGTGGCGAAGTCGTAAAACGAGGCCATCGCCAATATCGAGTGGAATCCGACGCCCAGAAACACGCCCCAGAAACGCAGCCGGGGTACCGTCAGCAACCCGAGTATCACAGCCTCGACCACGACCGCGGCGATGGCCACCAGTTGACCGAGACGCGGATCGGGTGTCACCTCCTCGAAACCGTTGAGCCAGATGAGCTGGCCGAACAGCTCGCTGCCGCATGAGGTGGCCGGAGTGAAGTAGGCGGTGTTCAGCTTGTCGAAAACCGTGAACAGGTATACGACGAGCAAGGTCAGGCCGACCGGGCTGCGCGCGGCGTCCAGCCAGCGTTCGACGAAGTCGTGGGCCTGGTCCGGTCGGTTGCGAGTGGCCAGTGCCCACACTGCCGCGGTGCCGAGCGCGACGGCGATCAACAGGCTGAGCACCAGATGGTTCGCGGCAGCGGGCAGATTGCGCACGGCCACCATCGCGCCGGCCGCGACGGCCAGACCGGCCGCGGCCGCCGAGCCGGGAAGCAACAGGGCAGGCAGGCCGGCCAGTAGTGCCGGCAGCATGGCCAGGGGCTGGCTGTCGGTGTAGTGGAACACCATCGCCATCGCGAAGAGCGTTGCGAACCAGCCGAGTTGCTGACGGGGGCCGGTGGGTTCATCCATTCGGGCGTTGCTGCGCCACCGCATTGAGAAGACCTTACTTGGCGCGGACCGGCGGCCACGGCGAGCCTGCGCAACCCGCCGCCCCTGCGCTGGTCGCGGCGTAATCTGGGAAGCGATGGATGGGTGCGGTAGGGCCCAAACGCCTTGCCGTGTAACGGGAAGGATAACGAAATGAGCACAGTCCATTCATCAATCGACCTACACCCGGACATCCTGGCCTTGAGGGCTGGTTATGACCGGGTCGCGGAGTCGATGGCCGCGCAGGTCACCTTCGGCCTGACGTTGCTGACGGCGATGTACATCGCGCTGTCCCCGTGGATCGTCGGCTACGACGCCTTCAACAGGCTGACGGTCAACGATCTGATCGTCGGAGGGGCGATCGCGTTCCTGTCGATGTGTTTCAGCTTCGCGCTGGACCGCGCGCACGGCATGACCTGGACACTGCCGATATTCGGTGTGTGGCTGATCATCTCGCCGTGGGTGTTTGTCAGTGGACCGAGCGCCGGCATGATCTGGTCGCACGTGATCAGCGGTGCGCTGGTGATGCTGCTGGGCTTCAACGCGATGTATTTCGGGATGCGGGTGCGTAATTCGGAAGCGCCGCATGCGTAGCCGGTAGGCGCAGCTGCCCGACCAGCCGGATGCCGGCTGGAGGGGAGTGCTGTCCGCTGGACATGGCCGCCGAATCGCATGATGCGTCAATTTGCTCCCGCGGGCGCGTTGCGCGCCATATCCTGGTCAATCGCAGGACTTCTGATGTGACGGCGATAGCGGGTACGAACTGCTGAGATGAAGCTGGCGGGGCGGGAAGAAGAACTGGCGACGATCCGTCGCTGCCTTGGTGGGCCGGGAATCCACCACGGTGTGGTGATCGTCGGCAGTGCCGGCGTCGGCAAGACCCGGTTGGCCCGCGAGGCACTCAGCCACGCCTCGGCGTCAGGGCACCGGACCAATTGGTTCGTCGGCACCGAATCGGCCCGCGCCATCCCACTCGGAGCGTTCACCGGGTCGATAACCCAGAGCATGTGCGACCCGCTTCCCGACGTACGGCGGCTCATCGACTCCTTCGTCGCCCAGCAGCGCATGGGCAAGGTCGTCGTGGGGGTCGACGACGCGCACCTGCTGGACCCGCTGTCCGCGCACGTCGTGCACCAACTGGCCCAGACCCAAGGTGTGCGCCTGGTCGTGACCGCCCGCTCCGGCGGACCGGAGCCCGACGCCGTGACGGCCCTGTGGAAGGACGGTCTGCTCGACCGTATCGACCTGGAACCGCTTACCGTCACCGCGGCCACCACGCTGATCGAATCGGCTGTCTCAGGTCCTGTCGACAGCCGAAGCGCGCGCCGGTTCTGGAAACTCACCGGTGGCAACGCGCTGTATCTACTGCAGCTGGTGAAGGATCAGATCGCTGCGGGGCGGATGTGCAAATCCGCCGGGGTGTGGATGTGGGCCGGTGATGTGGCGGTGTCCCAGAGCATCTCCGACATGGTCGGCCGCCGGCTGGGGCAACTGGAACCAGGTATGGCGCTGGTGCTCGATACGCTTTCGCAGTGCGAACCGCTGCGCGTCGACATCCTGGCGGACCTGGTCAACCCCGCTGACCTGGAAGCCGCCGAGCAGATGCATCTGGTCAGGGTCGAACGTGACGGGCGTGGCCTGGTGGCGACCCTCGCTCATCCGCTCTACGGCGAACTGCGGCGGGCCACTGCCGGGGAGATGCACCTGTCGAGGATCCGGGGCAAGATCGCGCGGCGGCTGGCGTCAGAGGCCGACGGGGATATGCGCGCGACGGTGCGTCGGGCGCTGCTGGCGCTGAACTCGGACCTGCCACCGGACCCCGAGCTGTATCTCACGGCGGCACGCTGCGCCGCTGTGCTGCTCGACCCCGATGCCGCAGACCGATTCGCCTCTGCCGCAGCCGAATGCGGCGCACCCGAGGCTGCACCGATGCGCGCCATGACCCTGATCATGCTGAGCCGAGGTGAGGAGGCCGAGGCCGTCCTGCGCGACATCAGCACGGACGGACGCCCGGACAGCCATCACTGGGCCACGGTGCGGGCGGCAAACCTGGCCTGGATGCTCAGCCGGCCTCGGGATGCCGGACTGATACTGGAAAAACTCTCCACCACAGCCGAATCCGATGAGCAGCGGATGGAACGGCTGGCCATGCAGGCCTGCGTCGACGCGGTACTCGGCCACTGCGTCAGTGCGGAGGAAAACGCCAGGACCGCCCTGGACTCGGGTGGACTGCCCGATCTGCACGCCATGATGGCCTCGATCGCACTGATGATGGCGTTCGGCGCGCTCGGGCACGTCGACGAGATCAACGACGTCGCAGAGCAGGCCATCGAACGGGCCACCTCGTCGTTCGAATCCTCGCCGATGCGGTTCTGGCTCGGCGCGGTCCATGCCCGTGCGTGCCGGCTGACCGGCGGCATCGACGACATCACGGCCATGGCAGAGCGTCTGGACGAATCTGCTCGTGACATGCCCGGTCTGGTGTACGCCAACCTCGCGCACCTGCTCGGCCATGCCGAACTGGTTCGCGCCGATCTGGGTGCCGCCGTCAAGCATCTGCACGAGGCGTACGCCGGTGCCGAAACACACGAGATCACAACGGGTCTGCGCGTCGCCAGCTGTTTCTCGCTGGCCGAGGCGTACGCCAAACTCGGTCAGGCCGAAGCCGCGACCGAGGCGCTGGCCCGGGCCGAGCAGTGGGTGCCGGAGGACTACGTGTTCATGAACACCGCGATGTCGGTGGCGACAGGATGGACGCTGGCTGCCGGTGGCGCGTTGACCGATGCGATCGGGCTGCTGCGCAAGGCAGCCCATGACGCCGCCCAACGTGGACAGCCGACGCATGAGCTGTTGTGCCTACAGACAGCCGCACAGTGGGGCGACAGTGCGGGCGCCGCACGCGCCCGAGAGCTTGCCGACAGCCTGAAACTGCCGCTGGCCGAGACGGTGGCCGGCCATATCCAGGCGCTGGCAGCCGACGACGGAGCCGGATTGCTCACTGCGGCACAGGAATACCGCGCCCTCGGAGACAGGGCCACCGCAACTGACGCCTTGGCTCAGGCCGCGGTCGCGTTCGGCCGCCGCGGCCAGGGTAAGCGCAGTGCGTACGCGGCTGCGCTGGCGCAGGAGAGCGCTGACGAATGCGGTGGGCTGTGTACCCCGGCGTTGCGCAACCCCGCCGGACAGCCCCTGACCGGAAGACAGCGCGAGATCGTCGAGCTCGTGGTGGCGGGGCTGAGCAACAAGCAGATCGCCGAGCGGCTGGTGATGTCGGTACGCAGCGTCGAAGGCCACCTGTATCGGGCGTGTCAGCGGGTGGGCGCCAGTTCGCGCGAACAGCTCGCGGCGATCATCCGTCGTGGTCCGACGGCGCGCTGAGGGCGCCTCGGAGGACTTCTGCCGCCTCGCTCTGATACGCGTGCTCGGCCCAATCCAGTGGGGTGGAACCGAATCTGCGGTCGGTGATGGTGGCGTCGGCCCCGGCGTCGAGGAGGCGCCGGATCAGCTCGACGTCACCGGACCATGCGGCCTGGTGCAGGGCCGTCGCACCTTGCTCGTCGAGGGCATCGGGGTCCTCCGGGAACGCCGGAAGGACCACCTGCACGCCGGACACGTCGATCCCGTGTCGTGCCAGCAGCTCGAGCCGATGGGTGAACCCGTGCCCGGCGGCCCATTCGACCTGGCGTCGCCACATCTGTGCGCGGGTCTCCATCGCCTCGCCGAGCCGTGCCTCCCAAGGGCTGGGCCCGGCGTCGGCCAGACCGTGGGCGAACAACAGTTCCAGGTGCGAATCGTCGGCGCGGAACATCCTGTTGTACAGAGTCTGCTGGTCGACCGGATGGGCGCCTCTCGTCAACAGCAACGTGGCCAGGTCGGCAGAGAATGGATGCCGGGGCTGACGGCGTGGCCCTTGCTCGCCTTCGCCGAATACCCCGGTCAACACTGTGAAGGGCGTGGACAACCCACACCAGAGGTAGCCGGCGTTCGGATCAGCACCGGCGTCGAGCAGCAGGGTGGCGGTGGCAAGAACATCTTCGGCGTTGCGGGCCGACGGAACCCGCGAATAGCACAGGTACATCAACGGGACCCAGCCGAACGGTCCGCCACCGGTGTTCGCGAGCTCGGGCCGGCCGGCCAGATGACGCATCACCGCCTCCGGGTCCGCGGCAGAAGCGGCGGCCCACACGTGCGTGTCGACCAGGTTCGGCTCGGCCTTGAGCAGGTCTGCCGCAGCCTTCCGACGGGGTGGCGCGTCAGTTTCGTTGTAGCGCAGTGACGCCCACGAACAGAACCGGTCGGCGGTGCTGAGGGCCTGCTCGTCGAGAGCCGACGGGTCGACGCCGAGACTGGCCGCGTCGCGCAGGTAATGCACCAGCCTCGGCCAGCTGCTGAACCCGTATTTGCGGGCGACGGCCAACTGGGCGGCGTGCAACGCGGTGTGATTCGCGCGCTGTAGCCTGCGGGCTTCGCCGCGGAGATGCTCGATGGACGGGTTGCTCGGTAGACGGCTGGCCATGACGGCCTCCTCTCAGACGCCCGTGTCCGCGAATCGGGCTGAGAAGAGGTCGGTCACAAGGTAACTCAGAGGGCAGGGAGGCTTGGCCTCTTCGAGCGGACGTCGGGCGTTCCTGCAAGCCCGACGCCACTCTACCGCCCAGAGGCCTACGTGCAGACAGCTCCGACGGCGGCGGACTGCACCAGCTTCGTGTACTTGGCCAGCACACCGGTCTTGTACCGCGGCGGCAGCGGCTCGAACCCGGCTTTGCGGGCCTCGAACTCGGCTTCGTCGACCAGCACGTCGAGCGTCCCGTTGGCCACATCGAGGCGGATCCGGTCACCGTCTCTGACGAATGCGATCGGCCCGCCGTCGACGGCCTCGGGGGCGATGTGCCCGACGCACAGGCCCGTCGTCCCGCCGGAGAACCGGCCGTCGGTCATCAGCAGCACGTCCTTGCCCAGCCCAGCGCCCTTGATGGCGCCGGTGATGGCCAGCATCTCGCGCATGCCCGGGCCGCCCTTGGGACCCTCATAGCGGATGACCACGACGTCGCCGTGGGTGATGGTGCCGTCCTCCAGCGCATCGAGGGCGGCCCGCTCGCGCTCGAAAACCCTTGCGGTGCCCTCGAACACGTCGGACTCGAAGCCTGCGGACTTCACCACGGCGCCCTCGGGGGCCAGTGAGCCGTGCAGGATCGTGATGCCGCCGGTCGGATGAATCGGGTTGTTCATCGCGCGCAGCACTTTGCCGTCCGGATCCGGCGGCGCGATGTGGGCGAGGTTCTCGGCCATGGTCTTACCCGTGACGGTCAGGCAGTCGCCGTGCAGCAGACCGGCATCGAGCAGCGCGCGCATGACCACCGGCACGCCGCCGATCTCGTCGACGTCCTTCATCACGTGGCGACCGAACGGCTTCACGTCGGCCAGGTGCGGCACCTTGTTGCCGATGCGGGTGAAGTCGGCCAGGGTCAGCTCCACCTCGGCCTCGCGGGCGATCGCCAGCAGGTGCAGCACGGCGTTGGTCGAGCCGCCGAACGCCATCACCACGGCGATGGCGTTCTCGAAGGCCTCCTTGGTCAGGATGTCGCGTGCGGTGATGCCGCGGCGCAGCATCTCGACGACCGCCTCTCCGGACCTGCGGGCGAACTCGCCGCGACGCTTGTCCACGGCCACCGGAGATGCACTGCCTGGCAGTGACATTCCGAGGGCCTCGGCCGCCGACGCCATGGTGTTGGCGGTGTACATGCCGCCACACGCACCCTCACCGGGGCAGATCGCGCGCTCGATGATGTCGACGTCCTCCCGCGACATCAACCCGCGCACGCACGCTCCGACCGCCTCGAAGGCGTCGATGATGGTGACTTCCTTCTCGGTGCCGTCGGTGAGCTTGGCGACTCCGGGCATGATCGAGCCGTTGTAGAAGAACACCGATGCCAGGTTCAGGCGGGCCGCGGCCATCAGCATGCCGGGGATGGACTTGTCGCAGCCGGCGAGCAACACCGAGCCGTCAAGGCGCTCGGCCTGCATCACGGTCTCGACGCTGTCAGCGATCACCTCACGGGAGACCAGCGAGAAGTGCATACCCTCGTGGCCCATCGAGATGCCGTCGGACACCGAGATGGTGCCGAACTCCAGCGGGTAACCCCCGGCCTCGTGCACACCGGCCTTGACGTCCTGCGCGAGGCGCTGCAGCGACATGTTGCACGGGGTGATCTCGTTCCAAGACGACCCGACACCGATCTGCGGCTTGACCCAGTCGTCGTCGCCCATCCCTACCGCGCGCAGCATGCCTCGGGCTGCGGCTTTCTCCAGGCCGTCGGTGACGTCGCGGGAGCGGGGCTTGATGTCGGGCTGGTCGGACATGAGGCTCAGTATGCCCCTCGGTTAGTTAGCCGCCCAAATTCCTTCCGGCCGCAAGCGGCGCAGGTCAGCCGGTCCACTCGGTGGACTTCATGGTCAGGTCGAACCCGAGGAAGAACCCGACCACGGTGCACACGACGGACAGCAGCGGCCAGACCCACAACCAACGACGGGTGAAGAAGATCATGACGATGGTGCCGACGAGCCCGACGACCAGTCCGCCGCCGATCCAGCCGTACGTCGTCGGGTAGATCTGATCGTCATACGGGGTCGGGCCGCAGGTGGCGTGGCAGGTGTCGGTCGACATCGCGAAGAACAACGACAGCCATGCGGCGGCGGCCGCACCGAGTACGGCGACGATCCACAGCGCGACGGTGAGGATGACGCTGACCACGGTCACCGTCGTGCCGACCGCAGACCGCCGGCGCGCCGGGGGCGCCACGGGATACGCCTGCGGATATACCGGCGGGGCATACCCCGGAGGTTCACCCGGTGGCCCCGGCCAGGGAGGCATCGTCATCGGGGACAGCGTATCGGCCCAGCGCCGGCCTCCTGGCCGTATTTCCCCCGGCCGAACAAGTGATGCATACCCCTGTGGGGTACCGGTATGCTGGGGTCATGGACGTGGCTGACAGCTCGGGCGCACATGGCTACTCGGCGCAGAAGGAAAACTACGCCAAACGGCTGCGCCGGATCGAAGGGCAGGTCCGGGGCATCGCCAAGATGATCGACGAGGACAAGTACTGCATCGACGTCCTCACCCAGATCAGCGCCGTCAACAGTGCTCTGCAATCCGTTGCGCTCGGTCTGCTCGACGAGCACCTCGGACACTGCGTGACGCAGGCGGTCTCCGAAGGCGGCGACCAGGCGGAGGCCAAGCTGGCCGAAGCCTCTGCCGCCATCGCGCGCCTGGTCCGCTCCTGACCATGGCGATCCTCAAGATCGCACTGGTCGCCTTCATCGTGGTGGCGGTGCTGTTCATCGTCGCCAGGGGAATCCGGCGGTGGCGCCAGGACCCGAGCCTGGTCGACCTGAGCGAGGCGTACGCGGCGCGCTACGGAGCGCCGATGGCGGGCCACTGGACCCCGCCGATCGAGGACAACGTGCAGATCGTCGCCGAGGAACCGTTCGACGACGACCCGAAATCGCGTTAGCCGCCCAGCGCCTGCTCGATCCGCTCGACCTTGGCGGTGAGCTGCCCGGTATAGCCCGGACGGATGTCGGCCTTCAACACCAGGCTGACCCTGGGCGAAACAGCAGCTACGGCATCCACGGCCTGTTTCACCACGGCCATGACGTCGTCCCATTCACCTTCGATGTTGGTGAACATGGCATTGGTCTCGTTGGGTAGGCCCGAGGCCCGCACCACGCGCACGGCTTCGGCCACCGCGGCGCTGACACTTCCGGTTTCGTCCCCGCCCGTCGGGCTGATGCTGAAGGCAACAATCACGGGTTCGATTGTGCGCGCTCGTGCGCTTGGTGATGACTGCACATTCTCTCGGTTCGGCAACCACGCGCGGCACCGTTATGGCACTACCGTGGCATTCCAGAATGACCTTCAGCGTCACCGGCGAAGCTCTCTCCGCCCACACCAGCCCGTGGACGCCCCGCGTTGCCACGCAACTCGCCGTGCTCGCGGCGGCGGCATTCATCTACGTCACCGCGGAGATGCTTCCGGTCGGTGCGCTCCCGGCGATCGCCGCCGATCTTCAGGTCAGCGAGGGGCTGGTCGCCACACTCATGGCCAGTTACGCCCTGGTCGCCGCGCTGACAACGGTCGCCCTGGTGCGGCTGACGGCGCGCTGGCCGCGTCGCCGGACGTTGGTCGCCACCCTGGTGTGCCTGACGGTCTCGCAGGTGATCTCGGCGCTCGCACCGAACTTCGCCGTGCTGGCCGGCGGACGGGTGCTGTGCGCGTTGGCCCACGGGCTGATGTGGTCGGTGATCGCCCCGATCGGTGCCCGGCTGGTCCCGGCCAGCCATGCCGGCCGGGCAACCGCAGCCGTCTACGTCGGCACGGGTCTGGCACTGGTCGTGGGGAACCCGCTGGCCGCGGCGCTCAGCGAAGTGTGGGGTTGGCGGCCCGCCGTGGCCGTCATCGCGGTGGCTGCGGCCGTCGTGGCCCTCGCCGCGTGGACGATGCTGCCGCCGCTGGCACCCGCCCCGGGCGTCACGAATGCCGCAGGCGGGCCGCCCGGCCACCGGCGCAACCGTCGGCTGTTCATCCTGTCGACGGTCACCCTGATCGGTGTCACCGGGCATTTCATCGCCTTCACCTTCATCGTGGTGATCATCCGGGATGTGGTCGGGATCCACGGGCCACATCTGGCCTGGCTGCTGGCCGCCTTCGGGGTTGCCGGTCTGGCCGGCATGGCCGCGATGGCGCGGCCCCTGGACCTGTGGCCGAAGGCCTCGGTGCTGGGTTGTCTGGCTGTGCTGGCCGCCGCGCTGCTGACGCTGTCAGTGCTGGGCTTCGACCACTTGTCCGGTCGGTCGGCCCTGGTGCTGGGTGGGCTGGCCATCGTGGCCTGGGGTGCGTCGTCCACGGCTTTGCCGCCGATGCTGCAGGCCTCCGCGATGCGCACCTCGCCCGAAGACCCCGACGGCGCCTCCGGCCGGTATGTCGCGGCGTTCCAGGTCGGCATCATGGGCGGCGCGCTGATCGGCGGCGGTGTCTACGACCACGGCGGTGCGGCGGCGACGGTGGCCGCGGCCGCAGCCCTGATCATCGTTTCGATGTGCGGTGTCGCGTCGTCTCGCGGCGTATTCGTTGTTTCCTGCCCTACCACCGAGAAGTAACGCGAGCACGCTCACAGTCGATAAACACCGCAGTTCAGCGCCGTGGAATCGGTCGTTGTCGGGGGATCACGCCTTCTCGCGGCAGTAGCTGGTCATAGCGCTGTGAGAGACTGGAGCGAGTTGTGCTGTCTGGAGGTTACTCATGCCGAAATCGGCAAAACGTCGACTGATCACCGCGTTCATGGCTGCGGGGCTGCTCGGTGGGCTGGTGCTCAGCCCGTCCGCATACGCAGACCCCGAGGTGCCGCCGGCACCGGTCGACCCTGCTGTTCCGGGTCCCCCGCCGGGCGCGTACATCCCACCGCTGCCTGCCGACCCGGCCGACCCGGCCGCTGCGGCTCCGGGAGCCCCCACGACGCCCGCACCGATCATCAACTATGGATCGCCGACCATCCCCTTCACTGAAGGCGACGCGCCGGGGCAGAACTCCACGCCGTTCACCGGTGAGGCGCCGTTCCTGCCGCCGTCGTTCAACCCGGTCAACGGGTCCATGGTGGGCGTCGCCAAGCCCATCTACATCAACTTCCAGCGGCCGATCGCCAACCGGCAGATGGCCCAGGACGCCATCCGGATCACTTCCAACCCGCCGGTCGCGGGCCGCTTCTACTGGGTCACCGACACGCAGCTGCGCTGGCGCCCGCAGGACTTCTGGCCGTCCAACACCGTGGTGAACATCGACGCGGCCGGCACCAAGTCCAGCTTCCGCGTGGGTGACTACCTGGTGGCCACCATCGACGACAAGACCAAGAAGATGGAAGTCATGCGCAACGGGAAGCTGGAGAAGACCTTCCCGGTGTCGATGGGTAAGCCCGACGGCAAGCACGAGACCAAGAACGGCACCTACTACGTGCTGGAGAAGTTCCCCGACATCGTCATGGATT
Organism: Mycolicibacterium fortuitum subsp. fortuitum; assembly: GCF_022179545.1. The sequence continues at coordinate 198,180 of NZ_AP025518.1, forward strand.
CCTCCACCTACGGCGTCCCGGTGGACTCCAAGGAGGGCTACAAGCTCAAGGTGAAGGACGCGGTCCGCATCGACAACAGCGGCGTCTTCGTCCACAGCGCGCCCTGGTCTGTGGCCGCACAGGGCAACAGCAACGTGAGCCACGGCTGCGTCAACCTCAGCCCGGAGAACGCCAAGTGGTTCTACGACAACTTCGGCAGCGGTGACCCGGTGGTGATCAAGAACACCGGCGGCGGCTGGTACAACACGCCTGACGGCGCGTCCGACTGGCAGATGTTCTAGGCATCACCCGCCGAGCGACGCGAACCCCCCAATTTCCACCGAAATTGGGGGGGTTCGCGTCTTCGCGCAGAGGTCAGTTCCAGATTCGGACCCGCTCGGCCGGGTCCAGGTAGAGCTCGTCGGTTTCGGACACGTCGAACGCCTCGTAGAAGGAGTTGATGTTGCGGATGACGCCGTTGCAGCGGAACTCCGGCGGTGAGTGGGGGTCCACCGCCAGCCGCCGGATGGCCTCGGCGTCACGGGATTTGGTCCGCCACACCTGGGCCCAACCGAAGTAGACGCGCTGCACGCCGGTCAGCCCGTCGATCACCGGAGCCTCCTGCCCCTTCAATGACAGTTCATAGGCCAGCAGGGCGATGGACAGCCCACCCAGATCGCCGATGTTCTCCCCGACCGTGAACGCGCCGTTCACGTGGTGGGATGCATCCAGCGCGCGCGGGGTGAACTTCTCATACTGGTCGATCAAAGCCTTTGTGCGGACCCCGAATTCGGCACGATCGGCATCGGTCCACCAGTCCACCAGGTTGCCGTCGCCGTCGTATTTGGCGCCCTGGTCGTCAAATCCGTGGCCGATCTCGTGCCCGATGACAGCGCCGATGCCGCCGTAGTTGGCCGCGTCGTCGGCGTCGGCATCGAAGAACGGTGGCTGCAGAATGGCTGCGGGAAAGACGATTTCGTTCATCCCCGGGTTGTAGTAGGCGTTCACCGTCTGCGGCGTCATGAACCACTCGTCACGATCCACCGGGCCGCCCAGCTTGGCCAGCTCGCGGTCGGAGTTCACCACGTGGCCGCGGCGGTAGTTGCCGTACAGGTCATCGCGCTCGACCACCAGCGCCGAATAGTCGCGCCAGCGGGCCGGGTAACCGATCTTGGGGGTGAACTTGTCCAGCTTCACCAGCGCCTTGGCCCGCGTTTCGGGCGTCATCCAGTCCAGCTCGTTGATGCTGACCCGGTAGGCCTCCCGCAGATTGGCCACCAACTCGTCCATGCGGGCCTTGGCCTCGGGCGGGAAGTACTTGGCCACATAGAGCTTGCCCAGGGCGTCACCCATCAGGCCCTCCACCAGAGACACTCCGCGCTTCCAACGGTCGCGGTTCTGCTCGGTGCCGCTCAAGGTGCGGCCGTAGAAGTCGAAGTTCTCGGCCACCAGATCGTCGGTCAGCAGCCCGGCGCGCGAATGGATGAGGCGCCAGCGGGTCCAGGCCTTCCAATCCTCAAGGTCTTCGCTCGCCCACAGCGCGGCGAAAGCCGTCACGTAGTCGGGCTGACGCAGCACCAGCTCGGAGACCTTCTCGGGGGTGGTGCCGAGCGCGCCGAGCCAGCCGGTCCAGTCGAAGCCGGGGGCGTCGCCGGACAGGTCGGCGAACGTGCGCAGGTTGTAGGTCAGGTCGGCGTCGCGGCGCTTGACGACGTCCCAGTGCGAGGCAGCCAGTTTGGATTCCAGCGCCACGATCCGCGCTGCGGTGTCGGCGGGATCCCCGGCGGTGTCTCCGTAGACGAGAGCGAACATCCGGGCGATGTGGCCGGGGTAGGCCGCCAGAATCTCGGCGTGCTGCTCGTCGCGGTAGTAGGACTCGTCGGGCAGCCCGAGACCGGACTGGCTCATGTGCAGCAGGTAGCGCGTCGAATCCTTGGAGTCGGTGTCGACGTACACCCCGGCTCCGCCGGACACCCCGGTGCGCTCCAGCCCACCGAGGACCGCTGCCAGCGCATCGCGGTCGGCCGCACCGTCGATCAGGGCCAGCTCGGCCAGCAGCGGGGCCAGGCCGCGCGCGGCGATGGTCTGCTCGTCCATGAAGCTGGCGTACAGATCGCCGATGCGCTGCTCGTCGGTGCCGGCCGCGGCGCCGGACTCGGCTGCTTGGGTGATGATGTCGCGGATCTGCTCCTCGGCACGGTCGTGCAGCAGCCGGAAGGCGCCGTCGGTGGCGCGGTCGGCGGGGATCTCGTAGTCGGTCAACCAGCGGCCGTTCACATGGCCGAACAGATCGTCTTGCGGGCGGGCTTGCGGGTCGACATGGCTCAGGTCGATACCCGACTTGATGGCTTCTACCGTCACCCCCACATTCTTCCAGAAGGCCGCGGGTGCACCCGGGCGGTTTCGCGGCCGGTACCCTCACGGCCATGCCCGAGGCGCCCAGCAAGGACAGCAAGGACAGCCCAGCCGATCACCCCAGTGGCGTCATCACCGGCTTTGGCTTCGCATCGGCGGTGGCCGGGCTGATCGCGGTGGTCGCGGTGGTCCTGGCCGCGATGGTGTGGTCCGGCCATCGCAGCGAGGCCGAGGAACGCGCCTATCAGACCCGTGTGCTGCGGACCGCGGCCGACTGGACCAACATCCTGATCAACATCAACAAGGACTCCGTCGAGGCCGGTATGCAGAAGCTGCGCGAGGGCACCGTGGGGCAGCTCAACGCGGATTTCGACGCTGCCGTGGCGCCCTACCGTGACCTGGTGCAGCGACTGCAGGCCCGCACCACGGGGCAGATCGACTCGGTAGCCATCGAATCGCTGTACCACCCGCCGCCAGGTCCGGACGGCCGGCCGGTGCCTGCGCCCAAGACCGAGTTGGCCGGGATGGTGTCGCGTACCGACACCGTGCTCGTGGTGGCCACCTCGGTCAGCGAGAACGCCGGCAGCGACAAGCCTCAGACCGTGCGATGGACGCTTCGGCTGGACGTGTCCGACGTAGACGGAAACCTGATGGTCTCGCGGTTGGAGCCGATCCGATGAGAAACCGGTTGCGCGTCCTGGCCTTCGACATCGCCGCCCCGCTCTCGGCGATCGCGGCGCTGCTCTACATCGGCCTGGCGCTGGCCTGGCCGCTGTGGTGGGTATCGCTGTGTTCGGTGTTGTGCCTGCTGATCGTGCAGGGCGTCCTGGTCAACATCGTGCTGGCCCGCCGCGACGGCGTCACACTGGGGACCGACGACGACGCTCCAGGACTGCGCCTCGCGGTCGCCGGTGTGGCCGCCGCCGCTGTGGTGGCCGCGGTCACGGTGGGGTACCTGCGCTGGACCGTGCCCGACCGCACTTTCAACAATGACCGCGACGAGGTGGTTCGGATCGCCAGCAGCGTCTCCGAGGCCACCGCCACGTTCAGCCCGCAGAGCCCGACCTCCTCGATCGACCGTGCGACCTCGATGATGTCGCCGGAGCAGGCTCAGCAGTTCAAGAACGAATTCGCTAATGTGGCAAAGGAATTGGCGAGCAAGAATGTGTCGGCCACCGCCGCCACCATCTCGGCCGGGGTGGAGGCGCTCGGTCCGCAGGTGGCCAGCGTGGCCGTGGTGCTGCGCGGAACCCAGAGTGCGCCGGGCAAACCCACCGACAATGCCGTCATGGCACTGCGGGTTGCGCTGAGCAAGTCCGACGGGCGATGGCTCGTCGACAATGTGACCCCGCTGCACTCCCGCTGAGGATCGGCGGAACCGACAGGCGAAGTGGCCCGACCGACCGGGCTACTTTGCCTGACGCTGCGCGGAGAGCTTGGCGAACCGGTCGGAGAGGCGCTGCATCCGCAGCAGCAGTGAGGCCGGAGGGCTGACGGTGCCTTCCAGATAATCGGCGAAGGACTCGTTGGACACCCCGATGCGCGAGGCGAATTCGGGTGCCTGCAGCTCCGAGCGGCGCAGCATGGCCTGGATCTGGTGGGCGACCTCGGCGCGCTCGGTGGCTTCCAGGTGCTCACGGGTGCGCACCAGCACTTCCGACAGTGCCTTGGACACTCCGTACGGGCGGGCGGTCTGCAGCACTTCTTCGACCTGGCGGGCGGTGCGGCCGTACGGGTCCCGCTTGATCGCGGCGACGATGCGCTGCCAGACGGCCATGTCGTCGGTCTCCAGGGCAGCACGGATCGCCGCGGTCGGCCAGTACTCGACCGGCCGGTCGTCGAAGGAGGGTTGGCGCTGCGGCGGCGCGGCCTGCCCCTGACGTGGTTGTCGCGGCTGTGCCGGCTGCGGCGAGCGCTGTACTGAAGTGCGTGGCGTCTGCGTTCCCTGTCCCTGTGTGCGCTGTCCCTTGGTGTCCTGCCCAGGAGTGCGTTGCTCCTGTGTCCGTTGTACCTGGGTGGGCGCGTTCTGGGAGCGTTGTGCCGAACTGCGTTGCCCGGAAGTGCGCGAAGCGGTATCGCGCGGTGACGTCGTGCGCTGAGTCGAGGCCGCCCGCTGGGCTGCCGCGGGCCGCTGAGTCGAAGCGGCGCGCTGAGCGGTGGCCCGCTGCGCTGACGTGCGCTGGGGCGAAGTACGCGGGGTCGACGTGCGTGGGGCGGCTGTGCGTTGAGCCTGCGGTCCCTGGGGGCGCCGAGGGGTCGATTGCGCCGGCTGAATCTCGTCGCGGCGCGCCATCCGCGCATCCCTCGATTCCCGGACGTCGGGGGCCAACGTCACTTCGCCTCCTCCAGCATTGCTACCGCAACCGACAGGCAGCGCTGCCTGACCTTTTCCCACTCGGCAGCTGCATCCGGATCCGACATCACGAAGTCGTGTTCGTCGGAGGGCTGCGGGTCGGCCAGCCGCCGCACCAACTGCGTGGCGACCCATCTGCTCTTCGGGTTCTGCCCACAGTAATACCGGTCCATGCCCGACAACACCAGAGCTGCAGTCTCGGTTTCCATCGATTCGACGAGATCAGCAAACTCTTCAAAGTCCTTGGTGCTGTTGCGACACATGACCAGATAACTTTTCAGCCGCAGCGTTTCGGCCCCGGTCGGGATCTGCAGACGATCACCGGTCGGCAGCTGGACGTTGGTGGTCTCCACCGGTCCGAGGCGTTCCATCGGTGCGCGCTCCGCCTCGGCCTCGGCCTCCAGCGCGTCCACGGCAACCGAGAGCCTGCCCCGCCACATCGTCACCGGGTGCACCCCAGGGCAGCGTTTCGGCCCGCCCGGGCGCCGGGCCGCCAGCCGGGCAGACGGTTTGCTGCAGCCGCTGAACGCCAGGGGATCTGTGACGATGATCGTTTGCGGCGCAAGATGTTTCATCCGAGCGGCGGTGCGGACCATCATGCGCAGGTCCGATCCGCTGGGTCCCAGTGCGGAGATGTCGTCGGGAATGATCACCAGATCGGTGACCTCGACCTTCGGCAACGGCTTCTCGAAGTCGACTTCGGGCAACAGCCGGTCCAGCCAGTGCGGCAGCCACCAGTTCCACTCGTCGAACATCGCCATCAGGGCCGGCACGAGGATCAGCCGAACCACGGTCGCGTCGACGGCGATGGCCACCGCGCAGGCGACGCCGAGCTGGGCCACCAACGGCATGCCGGCAAAAGCGAACCCGATGAACACGGCGATCATGATCAACGCGGCGCTGGTGATGGTGCGTGCGCTGGTGCTGACCCCGTAGGCAACCGCGTCACGGGTGCTGTTGGTCTGCAGGAACCGTTCTCGGATCCGGGTGAGCAGAAAGATCTCGTAGTCCATCGACAGGCCGAAGGTCATCGCCAGGACCAACGGAGGAACGGTGCTGTCGAGGGAGCTGATCTTCTCGAAGCCGAGCTCCTCGAACCATCCCCATTGGAAGACGACCACGAGGCTGCCGTAGGCCGCGGCCACCGACAGCACTGTCATCAGCACGCCCTTGAGGGCCAGCAGCACCGACCGGATGGACACCAGCAGCATCACGAAGGCGATCAGTGCGACGAACAGGAACACCAGCGGCTGCGTGCTGGAAACCCGGTCGTCGAAGTCCTTGATCAGCGCGGTCGGGCCACCGACGTCGACGCGCGCGTTGCTGCCCGCTGCCGCGGGCAGCTTGTCCCGCATCCAGTCGACGGACTCGCGGGCGGCCAGATCCTCCGGATCCACGGACAACACCGCTGACAAGAGCGCGCTGGTGTTGTTGTCGGCGAACACCGGCGGCTGCACGGCCTGAATGTTGGGTGCCCGCGTCATCTCCTGGCGCACCGAATCGAGGGCGGCGGTGCCCTTGGCGTCATCGGCGGTGCCCTCCGGGAAGGTCACCAAAACTCGCACCGGTCCGAGCGCACCGGGACCCAACGCGTCGGCGGCAGCGTTGACGCCGCCGCGGATCTCGTGGGTCGGCTCGAACTGGCGTTGCATGCTGTTGCCCAGCACCATCCCGAACGCCGGTGCCGCCAGGATCAACAGCAGGATCGTCGCGGCGACCGCCGAAGCCCACGGGCGGCGCATCACGGCGCCGGTCCAGCGGGTCCAGAACCTCGACTGGGTCGCCTCGGCGCGTCGTGACCAGTGCAGGTACGACGAGCGTTTGGCCGCTGCCTGCCCGAAGGTCGCAAGTACCGCCGGGGTCAGGGTGGTCGAGGTCAGCACGGCGACCGAGACGGCCAGGATCGCGCCGGTGGCCATCGACACCAACACCGGGGTGTTGATGATGTAGATGCCGGTGACCGAGGCGATCACGGTGAGACCCGACAGCGCCACGGCAAGGCCGGAGGTCGCCATCGCCGCGTCGACCGCGTCCGCCGGATCACGGCCGGCGCGCAACTCCTCGCGGTACCGCATCAGGATGAACAGCGAGTAGTCGACGGCCAGGGCGATACCGAACATCGACACCGTCGAGGTGACGAACACACTCATCTGCGTGTACATCGACAGCAGGTAGACCAGGCCCATGGTGACCACGACCGTGCAGATGCCGAGCACCAGCGGCAGCGCCGCGGCGGCCAGCGAGCCGAACACCGCCAGCAGCACGATCAACACGATCGGCAGGTTCCACTTCTCGGCCGCGGCGATGTCGTGCTTGGTGGCCTGGGTGGCGGCGGCGCCGAGCGCGCCCTGCCCGATCACGTAGTACTTGACCTTGCCGTTCTCACTCTCGCCCGGGTCCTCGCCGTGCACTCCCACCTTCTGTCGGAGTTGCTTGGCGATGTCGACGGCGCCGGTGTTGTTGAAGTCGAGTTGCAGGGTGATGACGTAGGGGCGGTCCGGCTGCGGGGCCGGCTGCTGCGGGTTGGGGACGATCTTGACGCTGGGCACCTCGCCCGCGATCTTCTCCAGCTCGGACACCGCGGCGTTCATGTCCTCGAACGAGGCGTCTGCGCGGGGCGAGGCGATCAGGGCAAGCGGGGATGCGCCCTGGTCCGGAAAATGTTCCTCGAGCTGTCGCTGGACGTGGAGCGACTGTGAACCTTCGACGTCGAAACCGCCGCCGGTCAGATTGGACGACTGGTCGATCGCGAGGTAGATCGAGGGCACCAGTAGCAACAACCATGTCGCGAAAACCGCCCAGCGGAATCTGCGCAGATAGCTGCTCAGGCGCATCATGAACTGCTGGATGCGACTTCCCCGCTTTCTCCCCCCGCCATGGCTGGGCGTGTCCTGGCTTGTGTCAGCGAGAGCGTACCTCTACCGGTGTAGTGTGGCTCGCTCTCTGCAGGTTCTGAGATATCCCTGAGATGTTCACAGTGATATCCACAGCTGACGCCCGTAGCGTTACGTCGGCGCCGCTGACGAAGCCGCTAACGATTTAGCGTCGTCCGGCGATTAGCCAAGGACGACCCCGGCTGACGTGTACGCCGGGGCCCACGCTGAAGGAGTTCTTCCATGCAACCGACCAACGGTGGATTGCGCCGCACGCTGGCCGTCGCTCTCGCGGCGACCGCTGCAGGCGGTGCGACGGTGGCCGCGCTCATGGTTCCGTCCGCCACTGCTGCGACCGATCCGTGTGCGGCCAGTGAGGTCGCCCGTACCGCAGGCGGGGTGGCCACCAACATCGGCAACTACCTGGAGATGCACCCGCAGACCAACCAGGCACTCACCACGATCAGTCAGCAGCAGGGTGGGGCTCAGTCGATCGCGGCCCTCAAGTCCTACTTCGACGCCAACCCGCAGGCCGCCAAGGACATCCAGCAGTTGCAGCAGCCCCTGGCCACCCTGGGCGCACGTTGCAAGCTGCCGGTCACCCTGCCGCAGCTCATGGGCTTGGTGCAGGCCACCCAATCCCAAGGCGGCGCAGCTACGGGCGGTTTGCCGGCAAGCTTGCCCTCGGCGCAGAACGTCGGGGTCCCCGGCGTTGCCGTACCCGCGCAATCGTCGCCGGCCTCGGCCGTGCGACCGGGCTCCGGTCCGCTTCCCGGTCCCGCCGCGGCCTCGACGCGTTAGTCCGCGGCCGACGCGTCGCCGGAGGTGACACGCCTGAACTGCGGTTTCATGCACCGACGCGACGGTTTGCGCGCAAGGCAGGAAAGTCGTCAAGGATTCTGCTTAGCTTTCCTTCAGCCGTTAACCGTTTGGGGTTACGGCCTCCCATCCGATGAAGGAGCTTGACCATGTTGCTCTCGGCCCGAAACGCGCGGCGCGTGGTAGCTGGCGTGGCCGGCGCCGGCGCGGTAGCCGGTGCGATGCTGTTCGGCGCCGTCCCGTCGGCGCTTGCCGACCCGGCGGACAATCCCCCCAACTGCACCGCCGCCGACCTGGCCGGCGTGGCTTCGGGTGTATCGGCGTCGACCTCGGCGTACCTGTTCACCCATCCCGATGTGAACAACTTCTTCACCAGCCTCGAAGGCCTGCCGCGCGAAGAGGTCCGCACCAAGGTGCACGACTACCTGGAAGCCAACCCGCAGACCAAGGCCGAGCTGACCGGGATCCGCCAGCCGCTGGTAGACCTGAAGAACCGCTGCGGCGAAGCTCCGGCTCCCTCCATCCCGTAACCGAGTGCGGGTGGAAGCAACCCCCGCCAGCGGCGAAGGACACGTGACACCCGAGAGCGTGAACCGCACGGTGCTGATGGTCGACGACGACCCGGATGTGCGTACCTCGGTTGCCCGCGGACTGCGGCATTCGGGGTTCGACGTCCGGGTCGCGGCGTCCGGCAAGGAGGCACTGCGCCTGTTGTCGAACGAGTCGCACGATGCGCTCGTCCTCGACGTTCAGATGCCCGAACTCGACGGAGTCGCCGTTGTCACCGCCTTGCGGGCACTGGGCAACGACATTCCCATCTGTGTGCTGTCGGCACGCGACACCGTCAACGACCGCATCGCGGGGCTGGAAGCCGGCGCCGACGACTACCTGACCAAGCCGTTCGATCTCGGTGAACTCGTGGCGCGGCTCAACGCCTTGTTGCGCCGGGCCAGCCACACCGATCGTCCGTCGGACACCATGACCGTCGGGGCGCTGACCATTGACACCGCCCGCCGGTTGGTGTTCGTCGACGGGGACCGTGTCGATCTGACCAAGCGGGAATTCGACCTGCTGGCCGTGCTGGCGGAGAACGCCGGCGTGGTGTTGTCGCGGCAACGGTTGCTCGAGCTGGTCTGGGGATACGACTTCGACGTGGACACCAACGTGGCCGACGTCTTCATCTCCTATCTGCGTCGCAAGCTCGAGCGGCCCGAAGTGCCCCGGGTGATCCACACCGTCCGGGGCATCGGGTACGTCCTGCGGGAAGATGCGTGAGGGTCCGCGACGATGGATGCGACGATGGATCACGTGGGGAACTCGCAGTAGGTGCGGATCTTCAGCTTCATCCGTTCCGCATCGTTGCGCACCAGGGTCGCGGTGGCCTCGGCGTTGGCAGCTGCGGCGGTGGTCGCGGTGTTCACCATGCTGACGTCGTTGGCGTTGGCCAACAACGATTCCAAACAGCTCGACCGCAGGCTCGATGCGATCGTCGACGCCAGCATCAACCCTGAGCATCTGCAAGATCCGACGCGGGGAGTGCTGACCACCGGCCGGTCGCGTTCGACGGGGCAGGTGGTGTTTCAACGGGGCTTCCAGTTGCCCGCGTTGCCGCCGGGCACCGAAACCGTCGAGGTCAACGGCGTCGATTACCGCGTGCGCACCGTCCACGTGGATCAGCACGGTGGCGTGCTGATGTCCATCGGCATTCGTGCGGACAGTATCTTGTTGAGTCCCAACAGGATTCCGTTGTACACCGGGTTCGGCGTGGCCACCGTGCTGGTGGCGGCGGGGCTTGGCTGGCTACTGGCCGGGCCGGCCATCCGGCCACTGCGCAAGCTCACCGAGCACACCTCGAAGCTCGACAGCGGCACCGACACGATGCCGAAGGTGCGCGGCGTGCGGGAGGCCGAGGACCTCTCGGAGGCGATGGCCGGCATGCTCACCCGCTTGGCCGCCGCGCAGCGCGCCACCACCAATTCCCTTCAAGCGGCACAGGATTTCGCTGCCAACGCCGCCCACGAACTGCGCACCCCGCTCACGGCGATGCGCGCCGACCTGGACACCCTGCGCATCCACAATCTGCCGGAATCCGAACGGGACGAGGTGGTGGCCGACCTGGCCAGGGCGCAACGCCGGGTCGAGGCGATCATCACCGCGCTGGGCCAACTTGCCTCGGGTCAACTCGCCCAGGCCGAGGACCGTGAACTGATCGACATCGCCGACCTGCTCGACCGGGTGGTCCGGGAGAACGCGCGGGGCAGTGAGCATGTGGGCATCGAGGTGCACGTGGCCGACGACATCGGCCTGGTCATGGGCTGGCCCGGCGGCCTGCGCATCGCGGTGGACAATCTCGTGCGCAACGCCATCGTTCACGGCGAGGCGACTCGGATCGTACTGACCGCTCACCACCGCGATGGGTTCCTGGTCATCATCGTCGACGACAACGGGCGTGGACTACCGGTCGAGGAGCACCAGACCGTATTGGGGAGGTTCCGCCGCGGCAGCACCGCGATGGCGGGCGGCTCGGGACTGGGCTTGGCGCTGGTGGCGCAGCAGGCTCAGCTGCACGGCGGCGAGATCACCTTGTCCGACGGGCCGCTCGGTGGCTTGCGGGCGACGTTGACGGTAGCGATCTCGCCGGCAGAGGGCGCGGCTCAGGCAGACTGACGGCGCCGCACCGCAGCGAGCACACCCCGCCAGCCCAGCAGCAGCACCGCGGTTGCCAGTGAAGCGACCACGATGAAGCTGACGGCCACACCGGCCGAGGTCAGCTTGCGCAGCACCATCCCGACCACCACCGTGCTGATCCACACCACGATCCCTGTGGGGGCCAGCGACGTCGGCCGCTGCCACCCGCGGGAGATCAGCCAGCCCACCACGGTTCCGGTCAGAAACGGCCACGCCGTCTCGGCGATGCCGGCTACCGTGATGCCCTCCGCGTGGCTGCGCCGCCCGATCGTGCAGAACACCACCACGCAGATCAGGTCGGCCAGGAACGACAGGCCGCTAGCTCGTCGCATAGCTCATCACATCCAATACCAGTGGGCTCACGTCGGTTTGGTCGCGCTCGGCGAAGCCCGGTTGCCGTGCGGCCGGCTTGCCGTCGAACAGCGCATCGGCGGCGGCCAGTGAGGTGAGCCGCGAATCGAGCCGGAACGATTTGAAGGTAAATGGTAAGCCATTGGAAGCCAACGGATCCGGTCCGTCCATCACGTGGAAGTGCAGGTGCGGTGCGTCGGAGTTGCCCGAGTTGCCCAACGCGCCGACGACCTGCCCGGTACTGAGCTTGTCCCCGGGCTTGACCTTGAGGCTGTTCGGCTGCAGGTGTGCGTAGAAGGCGTAGTTCCCGTCGCCGATGTCCTGCACGATGTGGTTGCCGCCGTACTGCTGCAGGGTCAGTCCTTGCGGCGTGACGCCGGGCACCTGCTCGTTGAGGCCGTCGAGCACCGCGACCACGGGTCCGTCGGCCACCGCGTGGACCTCGGCGCCGAAATACGGGTAGCTCGTGACCTTGGACCGGTCGCCGGCGGATATCCGGCCGTCAGCACCCAGTTGGACGTAGTCGATGGCGAATCGTTCTGCCGCCCAGACTTTTCCGTTGATCGGATTGAGGGCCTTCCGGTGCGGTGTCATGTCGCAGCAACTGTTCGCGTCGACCCAGTTGTCCCCGGTCAGCGGCGGGGCGATGGACACCGGCTTGCGGGTCTGTACAGACACCGGCGCCACGGATTCGGTCAGGTTCGGCGGGACGAGCGGTGGCATCGGCTTGGCCACCGTGATCGCGAGTTCATGGGTGAGTTCGGCCGGCACCTGAGCCGGATCGTCGGCGATCACGTCCAGCCACACATAGGCACTCTGGCCGGGGGTGAGTACGTTGGTGCCGACCGCGGAATTGCCCACCGCCCTCGTCCAGTACTTGAGGCTGTCCCCGGACAGGGTGAGCAGCTTACGGTCGCCGGCCGAGGTGCTCAGCGAGTTGAGGGTGACCACGCCCGGTGAGGTGTTGGTCAGCATCAGCTCGTAGGCCAGATGGGTGCGACCATCTGTGGCCGCCACCGGGACGGGCTCGGCCAGTACCGATCCCACCACCGGCGTGACCACCGGCGGTGGCGTGGTGGTGGTCGTGGACTCCGATTGCGGACTCTGTGTCGAGGAACATCCCGCCAACGTCAGCGCGAGCACGGCCAGGGGGTACCGGATTCGCATGGACGTCTCCTAATGCTCGGATTCGGGTTGGGCGGGAGGGGTGCCGGCGTCGGGGTCGACGTCCTTCTCCGTGCGGAACATGAAGAAGAACACCACCCAACCGATCGCGGAGATGAAGATCCAGCTCACCAGGCGGTAGATCAGCATCGCCGAGATCGCCGAGGCCAGCGTCATCCCGGAGGAGACCAGCCCGGGCACCAGCACGGCCTCCACCACGAGCAGCCCGCCCGGCATCAGCGGGATCGAGCCGACGGCCCGGGCCGCGGCATAGGCGACGGTCACACCGGCCAGCGACGGATGGCCACCTGCGGCGTAGCAGGCGAATGCCAGACAGGCCACGTCGGCGATCCAGTTGAACATCGACCAACTGAACGCCACGGCGAGGTCCCGCCGGCCCAGGCTGACCGACTCGAGTTGCTGCAGGATCTCACGCCACTTGGCCAGGCCGGTGTCTGCGGGCTTGCCGCGCAACGAGTTCACCCACGACAAGACCTTGGCACCGATGCCGTCGATCAGTTCCGGCCTGGTGGCCACGGCCTGCGCCAGCAGGATGATCGCCAGGAACGCGCCCAGTGAAAAGATGAGCGACAGTGGGTTTTTGCTGGCCCCGAGCAGGAGTGCCCCGCCGAGACCGAGCAGTGCCAGACCGACGATCTGCAGCACTCCCGACATCACCAGCTGCCAGGAGGCCACCAGCGGTGAGGCGCCCCAGATCCGTTGTTGGCGGTAGACGAACGTCGCCGAGAGCACCGGGCCGCCGGGCATCGTGGTGGACAGCGCGTTGCCGGCGTAGAAGGCGGCTTCCGACCGCCACTGCTTGACGGGCACCCCGGCCGAGCGCAACAGGGTCCGCTGGATCTGGGCGAAGCTGTGCATCGAGCCCATCGCGGCGCCCACGGCCGCCAGCACCCACCACACGTTCGCCGTCAGCAGGCTGCGCCACGCCTTGGCCAGTTGGTCCCAGACCAGGGTCACCTCGACGGCGAGCACCGTGACCGCCAGAGCGATGATCACCCACCGCACCCACCAGTACTTGCCGCGCGTGGAGCCTGCCCGGTCCCGGGCTGTGTCGGCCGGCGCGTCCTGTGACACGCCCTACAGGGTAACCGCGCAGGTCGTGTCGACATCGCCGCTTGCTGGGCGCGCCGCATTACGCTACCGAGATGGCACTGGATCCCGTTGCTGATGAGGCCGTGACGCCGTTCGTCCGCAAGGTTGCGGCCTGGGCGTGGCGTCTGCTGGTCATTCTGGCGGCCGTCGTGGCATTGCTGTGGCTGGTCAAACACCTGGAGGTGATCGTGGTGCCGGTGGCACTGGCCACCATGGTCGCCGCGTTGCTGCTGCCCGCCGTTGACTTCATGGACCGCCGCGGTGCGCCGCGGGGAGCGGCGGTGGCGTTGGTGCTGCTGGCCAGCTTCGCGGTCGTCGGCGGCATCCTGAGTTTCGTCATCTCCCAATTCATCGAGGGTGCACCGCAACTCGTCGAACAGGTGACGCGAAGCATCGACGGTGTGCGCAACTGGCTGATCAACGGCCCGCTGCAGCTGAGCAAGGAGCAGATAGATCAGGCGGGCAACACCGCGATCGAGGCGCTGCAGCGCAACCAGGAGAAGCTGACCACCGGAGCGCTGTCCACCGCAGGCACCCTGACCGAACTGCTCACCGGCGCGCTGCTGGTGCTCTTCACGTTGATCTTCCTGCTGCAGGGCGGCCGCAGCATCTTCGCGTTCGTCACCAAGGTGTTCCCGAACCATGTGCGTGACCGGGTCCGCGACGCCGGACGGGCCGGTTTCCACTCGCTCGGCGGTTACATGCGGGCGACGTTCCTGGTGGCCCTCGTGGATGCGGTGGGTATCGGCACCGGTCTGGCGATCATGGGTATTCCGCTGGCGCTGCCGCTGGCCTCGCTCGTGTTCCTCGGTGCCTTCATCCCGCTGGTCGGTGCCGTGGTCGCCGGATTCCTCGCCGTGGTGGTGGCGCTGTTGGCCAAGGGCCTGGTCTACGCCCTGATCACGCTGGGCTTGATCATCGCCGTGCAGCAGCTCGAAGGGCATGTGCTGCAGCCGCTGGTGATGGGCCGCGCGGTGTCCATCCACCCGCTGGCAGTGGTGTTGGCGATCGCGGGCGGTGGTGTGCTGGCCGGTATCGTCGGCGCGCTGCTCGCGGTTCCCACCGTGGCGTTCATCAACAGTGCGACGCGGGTGCTGGTGGCCGAGGATCCCGAGGCCGAGGAAGCCAGGCAGCAGGACGACGACGGAGTGCTCATCGAAGCCGAGTCCGACGACCTACCGCCGAAAAAATGAGCCTGCCGCGATAGTCGGCCGCGCCGGCTTGTGCCCGTGCTCTCAGCGGATCCACGAGCACAAGCCGACGTCGCTTACAGTCGGCCTTCCCGGCGCAGCAGGTCCTGGGCGCTCATCCCGCCGCCGCGCCGCGGCGGTTCGTCGTGGGGGTTGAACTTCTCGGTCGACGGATCCTGATCGCGCTGGCGCGGTGCGGGGTTCGGGCCCGGACCAGGTGCCGGACGCTGTGCGTTGAACGCCGTCGTCGGTGCACTCTCGGCATTGCCGGCGGGTGGGCGGTGCTGCTGCGGCATGGCCCGGGTGGCATCGGCCGACGGTCGCGGTGCCGCGGGCGGCGGAGGCGGTGGTGGCGGCGGGGTGCCGTTGGCCGGGCCACCCTTGGCCGGGCCGCCGCGCAGCGCGCCGAGCCACGACTCGATCTCACGATCCTCGCGCTGCGGGGGACCTGCCGGGCCCGCGGCAGGCCGACCGGTCGGCTGCGGCGTGCGCTCCGTGGGGGCATTGGTGTTGCCCGTCGCGGTGTTGACGGTGTTGACCGCGGTGTTCACCGCGTTGCGGACGGCGTTGCGGGCCATCGCGAAGCGGGTGGTGGCGGGCTCCTGGTTGGGCCGCTGCGGCTGCTGCTCGGGCTGGCGGTGCGGCGGGGTGATCCGCGCGGTGCCTGCGGCCGAGGGCGCGTTGGTCCGTGGCATCGGCGGGCGCATGGGATCGGCCGCCGGGTGCGTCGGATCGTGTGGCCGGGGTGCCGGCAGGGCGCCGACACCGGCCAGCGCGCGCGGATCCTCCCCGGAGTCCTGCCCCATCGGACGCTTGCGCTCGTCGGGCAGCTCGGTCTCACCGAGGCCGAGCTTCTGCTGAACCCGCTTCATCCACAGCGGTGCCCACCAGCAATCGTCGCCGAGCAGCTTCATGATGGCAGGCACCAGGAACATACGAATGACGGTGGCGTCCAACAGAAGTGCGATGAGCAGGCCGAACGCCAGGTACTTCATCATCACCAGGTCGGAGAAGGCGAACGCGCCTGCCACGACCGCCAGGACCAGGGCGGCGCCGGTGATGAGGCGACCGGTCGTCGCGGTACCGATGCGGATGGCCTCGGCGGTGGACATACCGCGTTCCCGCGCCTCCACCATGCGGGAGACCAGGAACACCTCGTAGTCGGTGGACAGACCCCAGATCACCGCGATGATCAGACCGATCATCGGGGCCATCAACGGTTGTGGCGTGTAGTTCAATATGCCCGACCCGTGACCGTCGACGAACATCCAGGTCAGGATGCCCATCGTCGAGCCGAGCGTCAGGGCGCTCATCAACGCCGCCTTCACGGGCAGCACGATCGATCCGAACGCCAGGAACATCAGCACCGTGGTGGTGATCACCAGGATCGTCACCATCAGCGGGAGTCTGGAGAACAGACTGTGGATCGAGTCCTGTTCCAGGGCCGGGGTACCGCCGACGAACACATCGATGCCGTGCGGCGGTTGTAGGGCCCGCAGGTCAGCGATGTTCTGTGCCGCGTCCCCACGGTTGACCAGGCCGTTCTGGATCACCCGGACCGACTTGTCCTTGGAGCCGCTGTCGGTGGCCGCGCGTTCCTTCCACATGGCGTCCGGGTTGTTGTCCGGATCGGTGAATCCCTTCACCGTCAGCGCCTTGGCCCGCATATCGGCGATCTGCGCGTCGGTGATCGGTTCGCCGTCCTCGCGCTTCATCACCAGGGTGATCTGCTCGGTACGGAACCCGGGGAACAACTTGTCGAACTGCTCCTGCGACTGACGCACGGCGTTGTCCGGCGGCAGGTATTTCTCGCTGATACCGGCGAGGGTGAGCGAGCCGATCGGGAGGACCAGCAGCGTCATCACGACGAGGATCGGCGTCGCGAAGGCGATGGGCCGTTTCATCACGACGTTGACCAGCCGGCCCCAGAAGCCCTGTTCGACTTCTTCGCGGGTCTTGGTCTTCTGCGTCTTCTCGGCGAACCAGTCGATGATCCGGCGGGAGAACGGCCAGTTGGCCAGGAACGGCACCTTCAGCAGGGTGGTCACGCCGAGCGCGTCGACCCGGGGACCGAGGATGGCCAGAACGGCAGGCAGCACGGTGATCGACAGGAATGCCGCCAACATGACCGAGGCGATGATCGCGTAGGTGATCGACTTGAGGAACCCGAGCGGGATCAGCAGCAGCGGAAGCGAGGACGCCACGATGATCACGGCGGAGAAGGCCACGGTGCGGCCCGAGGTCATCACCGATCTTCGGACCGCCGCTTCGGTGTCATAACCCTCGGCGAGTTCTTCGCGGAACCGGCTCACGATGAACAGGCCGTAGTCGATGGCGATACCGAAGCCCATCATCGTCACGACCGGTTGGGCGAAGAAGTGCACAGGCCCGAACTCGGCGGTGAACCGCAGGATGCCCAACGCACCGCCGATGGTGAGGCCACCGATGATCGCGGGCAGGGCGGCTGCGACCGCGCCGCCGAACACGAAGAACAGCACGACCGCTACCAGCGGCACGATGGCGAGCTCGGCGCGTTTCTGGTCGGTGCCGATGGTGCCGGTCAGTTCGCTGGCCAGCGGGTTGAGGCCGGCCAGTTTGATGTCGCCGCCGTTGACCTGCTGCAGATCGGGCTCGACAGCCTGGTAGTTCTTCAGGATCGCGTCGTCGTTGTCGCCCTTGAGGGGGATGCTGATGAAGGTGTGACGCCCGTCCTCGGTCTTCATCGCGGCCAGCGATGCGACGTCGGGTGCCTTCAGCCATCCCACCCAGGCCTGGATCTCGTCGGGGTGGTCGGCGACCACCTTGTCGAGTTCCCCGGTGACTTCCTTCTGCCAGGCCTTGTCGGTGACCAACTTGTCATCGGGAGGCGTGAGGATGGCGACGACGTGGCTGGTTCGGTCGCGGCCGTAGACCTCGTCGCCCAGCAGCGACGCCTGTACCGATTGACTGCCTTCGTCGTAGAAACCGCTCTGCGTGACGTGATCTCCGAGACTGGCCCCGTAGACGCCGCCACCTAGGCACAGCGCCACCATGACACCGATGACGATGTACCTGAACTGGTACACCGTTCGACCCCACCAGGCGAACACTTAGGCTCCTAACGCTTTGATACTTCGCTATAAAACTTGTGGTGACCCGCGCTTTGACTCAGGCGACGGTCTTCAGTTGTTACACACGCGCGGTCAGCAGCGATGACAGCGGCCGGAACGGCTGTAGCCATGCTCCCTGCTCGGGCAGCGAGTCCAGACCGATCCGTGGCAACGGTTCCCGGAACACACCGGGAATGTCCTCCAGATCGACAAACTCCAAGGTATCCGACGCTAACGCCCAGCTCGCATGTTCGCGAAATCCGAGCACCTGCACCGGGGTGCCCTCACGGGCAATTTCTTCCAGTGGTTGGCGGAACGCTTGTCCGTCCGCCGAGGCAACCAGAACTGCTGCCAGTCCCTCGCTGCGACGCAGGGCGATGTGGTCCAGCATGTCGCTGTCGACATCGCTGTCGTCGTCGATCTTCGGCTTCGCGAAGACGGCGAAACCCACGTTACGCAACGCTTCCACCCAGGGGCGCACAACATCGGCGCTACCTGGGGCGATGTTGGTGAAGACGGTCGCTTCCGGCTCCAGCGAAACGGCCGCGTCGTCGCCCTTCGTGGCCGACAGATCCGCGGTGTACCCGAGCAGCCACCGGCCCAGCGCATCGAAGCGCGGGCGGTGCGCCGCGGTGGGCCGGCCGCCGAGGATGGCGCCGAGTCCCATGTCGAGATTCGGGGCGTCCCACACCAGCAATACCCGCCGCGCGGGTGTGGCGGTCGCGGGTTCGGCGTCTGCCTCGATCGGGGCTGCGACCTGCGCAGTGTCGTCGTGCATGTCTTCGGTCACACTCATGGCCGTTTCTCCCACACCAACTCCGTGACGTCGGGGCCGGCAAGGGCTTTCCGTTCGTATTTGGTGACCGGACGCTCGACCGAGATGGGCAGCTCCGCGCCCGGCTCGACCCGGCGCAGCAGTGGCTCGGCGTCTCCTACCTCGGCGATGTGCTCGGCGTATCCGGCGTGATCGGTCGCCGCGTGCAAGATGCCGCCGGGACGCAACCGGTCGGCGATCAGTGCCATCGTGGCCGGTTGCAGCAGGCGACGCTTGTGATGGCGGGCCTTGGGCCAGGGATCCGGGAAGTACACCCGCACGCCGGTCAGGGTCGCGGGACCGAACATGTGCTCAAGGACGTCGACGCCGTCCCCCCGAACCATGCGGATGTTGGTGACGGGCGACGTCGTGCTCAGCGTGCGGTCGATCGCGCTGAGGAGTTGGGCCAGACCCTTGCGGTAGACCTCGACCGCGATCACGTCGAAATCCGGCTCGGCCTGGGCCATCGCCAGCGTGGAGGTGCCGGTGCCGGAGCCGATCTCCAGAATCAGGGGTGCCGAGCGGCCGAACCAGGCGGTGGTGTCGAGGTCGACGACCGGTTGCGAATCCTCGTCACGGGCCTGAATGCCGAGCTCGGGCCACAGCCGGTCCCACGTCTGTTGCTGGGCGGGCGACAGCGTCGACCGCCGGGCCCGGAAGCTGGTCACCCGGGGGAAACGGTGCGGCTGGGCAGGCGGCACGTCGGCCGCTTCATCTGCCGACGCCGGCCCACCGACATCGGACCTGGACGGGTGCATCCGTCCATGGTCTCTTATCGGCGGCGTTGCGCCCGCATCGTGGTAGAGATTGATACCCAACAGTTGCCTCCAGCTGTCAGGGCTTAAACATCCGTTCGCAAGCCCACCCGGGCCATGTCACGATTTTGTGAGGCACCGGGGTGCGCCCGCCACCACGCAGGGAGGGCCGCGGAGATTTTCGCAGACGAGCTCGCACGCTTTGCCGCCCGCGACCGCGATGCGCGGGTGGCGGAGATCGGTGCGCGGCTGGCGGCTCCGCTTACCGTCGCCGTGCGTGGGCGACGCCGGGTGGGTGTGAGCACGGTGGCCGCGGCACTGGCCGGTACCGGGCTGGAGATCGCCGATACCTGCGATGTCGCGGTGCTCGTGGTCGCCGAGGTGCTCAAACCCGAGGATGAGGCGTTGTTGGCCGAGCTGACCGGCGCGGGCCGGCCGGCCATCGTGGTGCTCAACAAGGCCGATCTGGCCGGGTCGGGGCCTAAAGGCCCGATCGCGGTCGCTCATCACCGGGCCGGGCGCCTGCAGGAGTTGGCCGGGGTGCCGGTGGTGCCCATGGTGGCGCTGCTGAGCCGGGTCGTTCTCCCGGACCGTCTGGTGGATGCGCTGAGCCTGCTGGCCGCTGACCCTGCGCCTCTGAACTCGGCGGATGCCTTCGTCACGGATCCGCACCGGGTCGCGCCCGATGTGCGTGCCGAGCTGCTGGAACGTCTCGACCGGTTCGGGGTCGCGCACGCGATGCTGTCGCTGAGCCGCGGTGTGTCCGCCGAGCGCTTGCCCGAGTTGCTGCGACGGCTCAGTGAGGTCGAGCAGGTGGTGGCGGCCATCGATACCGCGGCCGCTTCTGTCCGGTACCGACGGGTGCGTCGGGCGCTGGCTGAGCTGCGTGCCGTCGGCGGCCGGGCGGTGGAGCATTTTCTGGCCGCCGACGATACGGTGATCGCGGTGATGTCCGCAGCCGTGGATGTGGTGCAGGCCGAGGGGCTGACAGTGGACGCAGGGGCGGACCGCGCTGCCCATCTGTGCCGGGCCCGTCACTGGCGGCGCTACCGCGACGGTCCGGTGAATGCCCTGCACCGCAGCTGTGGCGACGACATCGTGCGAGGGTCACTGAGACTGTTGGGTGTGGCGGATAAGGGGCAATGACCGAGGTGGATGCGGCCCGGGACGGGGCCGTGACGGATGCGGTGGCGGCGGCCGACGCCGTGGTGGCGGCGATCGATCCAGGCCTGAACTCACCGGGCGTGGAGACACGCGATGCGGTGCTGGTGGCGGGCCCGTGGCTGGCCGGGTCGACGAGCGTGATGGCCGCGCTGCGGGAACGGATGCCGCACGTCACTTTTGTGGAGTCCACCGAACTGGTGGCGGGTGAGGCTCCGGCAGCTGTGGTGTTCGTGGTGTCGGCGGCCGCGGTGATCACCGAATCGGATTGTGCCCTGGTCGATTTGGCTTCGCGGTACACCGATCTGGTGGTGGGCGTGGTGTCCAAGATCGATGCGTACCGCGACTGGCGCGATGTGCGCGACGCCGATGCGGAGATCCTGGGCGTGCGCGACGAGCGGTACCGGCGGATGCCGTGGGTGGGCGTGTCGGCCGCACCTGATCTCGGTGAACCGCAACTCGACGAACTTGTCGAGTTGCTGGAACGTGAGTTGGCCGACCCCGACCTTGCGCGCCGAAACCGGCTGCGCGCCTGGGAAACTCGGCTGGAGGCGGTGATCGGCCGCTACGAGGCCGACGGGTCGGGAGCCGATCGTCAGGCGCGGGTGGACGTGTTGCGGGAGCGTCGCGCCGAGGTTGCCCGGGCCCGCAGGCTGACCCGCACCGAGCGGAGCATCGGGTTACGCAGTCAGATGCAGCAGGCCCGGGTTCAGCTCGGCTACTTCGCCCGCAATCGGTGCAATTCGGTGCGTACCGAACTGCAGGAGGACGTGGCGGGCATCAGCCGGCGCCGGATCGCGAGCTTCGAGCAGTACGCCCGGCAGCGCGCCGACGAGGTGGTCGAAGAGGTCGACGAGGGTGTGACCGCACACCTGCGCGGCGTCGCGGCCGAACTCGAGCTGACCGACCCCGAGCCGCAGGCTCAGCCGCCGCAGCCGGCCGCGGCCCCCGATCTGCCCTCGCCGCCACTCAAATCCCGCACCCCGGAGACCCGGCTGATGCTCGTCCTTGGCGCGGGCTTCGGACTGGGTGTCGCGGTGGCGGTCAGCCGACTGCTGGCCGGCGCCGCACCGCGCCTGGCTGTCGCAGGGCTGCTGGTCGGCGCGGTGGTGGGGCTGCTGCTGGCGGTCTGGGTGGTCGGGACCCGTGCGCTGTTGCACGACCGGGCGGTGTTGGACCGTTGGGTCGGCGAGATCACCACGACCCTGCGTTCGGCGGTCGAGCAACTCGTCGCGACGCGGGTGCTCGCCGCGGAAACCGCACTCACCACCGAGCTCGCCGCTCGTGAGGAGACCGAGGCCGCCGCCGCGGCCGAGAAGATCGCCGTCATGGACGCCGAACTGCGCGAACACGCCGTCGCGACCGCGCGTGCGGCGGCTCAGCGGGACCGGCGGATCCCGCCGTTACGGCAGGCGCTGCTCGCGGTTCGGGCGGATCTGTACGGCAACGGCGACGCTACTGACGAGTAACCGCCTGATAACGTTGATCTGAATCGTTCCTGTGAGTCATCGGACATACCACTGGTTCACCGTGGGTATGTCACCCGCGTTAACCTCTACCCAAGGGGTAGCCGTAACCGCGCGTGACGTGGCTTTGGGTTACACAAACCTACGCAGGAGAATTTGATGACCTCAGCGACCATTCCGGGTCTGGACACCGCACCGACGAAACATCAGGGACTGCTGGCCTGGGTTCAGGAGGTCGCAGAGCTGACTCAGCCCGACCGGGTGGTTTTCGCCGACGGGTCCGCCGAAGAGTACGACCGCCTGGCCGCCCATCTCGTCGAGGCGGGCACCTTCCAGAAGTTGAACGAGGAGAAGCAGCCGAACTCATACCTGGCGCTCTCCGATCCCTCCGACGTCGCTCGCGTCGAGTCACGCACCTTCATCTGCTCCGAGCGGGAGATCGACGCCGGCCCCACCAACAACTGGATGGAGCCCGCCAAGATGCGCGGGATCATGACCGATCTGTACCGCGGCTCGATGCGCGGTCGCACCATGTACGTGGTGCCGTTCTGCATGGGCCCGCTGGACGCCGAGGATCCCAAGCTCGGTGTGGAGATCACCGACTCCGAGTACGTGGTGGTCTCGATGCGGACCATGACCCGGATGGGCCAGGCCGCGCTCGACAAGATCGGTGAGGACGGCTTCTTCGTCAAGGCGCTGCATTCGATCGGCGCACCGCTTGAGCCCGGGCAGAAGGACGTCCCGTGGCCGTGCAACGACACCAAGTACATCACCCACTTCCCGGAGACCCGCGAGATCTGGAGCTTCGGTTCCGGCTACGGCGGTAACGCGCTGCTGGGGAAGAAGTGCTACTCGCTGCGCATCGCCTCGGCGATGGCCCACGACGAGGGCTGGCTGGCCGAGCACATGCTGATCGTCAAGCTGATCTCCCCGGAGAACAAGGCCTACTTCATCGCCGCGGCGTTCCCGTCGGCCTGCGGTAAGACCAACCTCGCGATGCTGCAGCCCACCATCCCCGGCTGGCGTGCGGAGACCGTCGGCGACGACATCGCCTGGATGCGGTTCGGCAAGGACGGCCGCCTTTACGCCGTCAACCCGGAGTTCGGCTTCTTCGGCGTCGCGCCCGGCACCAACTGGGACTCCAACCCGAACGCGATGAAGACCATCGCCGCCGGCAACACCGTCTTCACCAACGTCGCCAAGACCGACGACAACGACGTGTGGTGGGAAGGCCTCGAGGGCGACCCCGACCACCTGATCGACTGGAAGGGTAACGACTGGTACCGGGAGTCGGAAGACAAGGCAGCACATCCGAACTCGCGCTACTGCACCCCGATCGCCCAGTGCCCGACGCTGGCGCCGGAGTGGGACGATCCGCAGGGCGTGCCGATCTCGGCGATCCTGTTCGGCGGCCGTCGCAAGACCACCGTCCCGCTGGTGACCCAGGCCCGCGACTGGCAGCACGGCGTCTTCATCGGTGCCACCCTCGGCTCCGAGCAGACCGCCGCGGCCGAGGGCAAGGTCGGCACCGTGCGCCGCGACCCGATGGCCATGCTGCCGTTCCTCGGCTACAACGTCGGCGACTACTTCCAGCACTGGATCAACATCGGCAAGAACGCCGACGAGTCCAAGATGCCCGCGGTGTTCTTCGTCAACTGGTTCCGTCGTGGCGATGACGGCCGCTTCCTGTGGCCGGGCTTCGGTGAGAACAGCCGCGTGCTGAAGTGGGCCATCGAGCGCATCGAGCACAAGGCCGACGGCAAGAGCACCCCCATCGGCATCGTGCCCACTGCGGCCGACCTGGATCTGTCCGGGCTCGACGTCGACCCCGCCGACGTGGACGAGGCACTGGCCGTGAACGTCGACGAATGGAAGGCGGAGCTCCCGCTGATCGAGGAGTGGTTCGAGTTCGTCGGTGAGAAGCTGCCCACCGGCATCAAGGACGAGTTCGACGCCCTCAAGCACCGCCTCGACGAAGAGGCCTAGGCACCGCGAGCGTGCGTGTCTGCCGGTAGACACGCCGCAAAGCGCAAGCATTACGCGCACCCTCGTGATCCACGAGGGTGCGCGTTTGCGTTGACGCCCAAGGCATCACGCCCGCGCCGGCCACCACATGCGCTCGCCCAACAGGCTCATCGCGGCCGGAACCAGGTAGGTCCGCACCACGGTGATGTCGAGTAGCAGGCCGATGCCGATGGTGGATCCGATCTGCACGAGGTTGAGCACCGTCCCGCTGGTCAGGGCGAACATCGTGATCGCGAAAACCACTCCGGCGGTGGTGATCACGCTGCCGGTGCTGCCGAATCCCCGGATGATGCCGCTGGTCACTCCGCTGTGGGATTCCTCGCGGATCCGGGCGGCGAACAGCATGCTGTAGTCGGCGCCGACGGCGACCAGGGCCATGAACGCCACCGGGAACACCGACCAGTCCAGGCTGATGCCGATCAGGTGTTGCCAGATCAGGGTCGACATCCCCGCCGCGGCGCCGAAAGACAGCACGACCGCGGTGATCATCAACAGCGGCGCCACCAGGCTGCGCAGCATCACGATCAGTACCAGCAGCACGGCCGCCACCGCGACGACGCCGAAAAGTGCGAAATCACGCCAGGTTTGGTCGAGGTGGCGTTGAGACAGCGAGGCCAGGCCGGTCGAATTGATCTGGGCGTGCTCCAGCACGGTTCCCGTTGCGGCATTGTTCGCCGCTGCGATGACGTCCGGCACCGCGCCCATGGCCTCGGCGCCGTACGGGTTGACCGACCAGACCACCATCATGCGGGCGCTGTGGCCGTCCGGGGAGATGAGCATTCGTTCACCTGCGGTGAACCGTCGGTCGGCGCGGCCCTCCTCGGGCAGGTAGAAACCCCGGCCCGCGCCGGTGCTGGTGTCGGCGGACATCCGATGCAGGAAGTCCGACGCGCGGTTGAGCCCCGCACTGAGTTCGGTGGTCAGCGCCATCATGGTGTCGGTGCCCGACTTGACCTGGCCCAGTCCGGTGGTGAGTTGGCCAAGACCCGTTGACAGTTCGTTGATTCCGGACATCAGCCGGTTGAGATCTCCGCGGGTCTGCTCGGGCGTGCGAGTGCCCAGCTGGTCGAGCATGGTCCGTAGGCCTTTGATGCCCGCGCGCAGTTCGGGCAGCGTTTCCAGCGCGGTGGTCACCGGGCGCTCGGGGACCAGCGGGGCGGCGAGCGTCAATCCGGTGATCGCGAGCTGCGCCTTGCCACCGGTGGCCGCGTTGAGGTCGGCGAATGCCTGCCGTGCGCGCATGCAGTCCGCCGTGCAGTCAGGACCGGGATCGGCTGCCGTGAGTGGGTCGAACACCGCATGTACGGCTGCCGTGGGGACGGCCAATTTGTCGCGGGTGGCGTCGATCTCGTTCACCGCACCTTCCAGTGCGTCGGTGGCGCCGGACATGGTGCGCACGACCGCCGCCACATCGAGCGATCCGTCAGAGACGGTGTCGACCACCCGGTTCGCGGATTCCAGGGTGCCGAGCAGGTTCCGGGTGAGCGTGACGAGATCGTGGGCGCCCTTGGCGAGTTCGGGCAGCCGCTCGGCGGCGTCGGCGGAGCCGTCGTGCAGCTGGGTGACCCCTGAGGCCAGGCGTTTGAGCTGCGGTATGGCCTGTTCGACGCGATTGTGGGCGTCCGCCAGACCGGCGCCGACTTGCGCGGTCTGAGACCCGATGGCCGTTTCGGGCAAGGGTTTTCCCTCGGGCCGGGTGATCGAGCGGACGTAGGCGACCTGGGGGAGGTTGCCGATGGACATGGCGATCAGGTCCAGCGCGGCCAGGTCATTGGTGTTGCGCATGTCGTGGTCAGCGCGGATGGTGACGAATTCCGGGGCAGCCTCGTTGACGCCCCAATGGCGGTAGACGGCCTCGTAGCCGCGCTTGCTGTCGGTGGCGCGCAACTGCATGGCGTTCTCGTCGATGTTCGGCTCGAACGTGAACAGCACTGAACTGGTGGCGAGCAGGAACGCCAACGATGCGGCGACGAGGGCCGGGGCCCGGCGGATGATGGCCGCACCGCGCTTGCGCCAGCGTCGTTCATCGAGGGGCCGGGGTTCGGCATAACCGCGCCGGCCCCACAGCGCCATGACCGCGGGGGTCAGCGTCAGACTGACCGCCGCCGCAATCGCGATCGCGAGCGCGATGGGCGGCCCGGCGGTGCGGAACATCCCGATCTTGGTGAAAATCATGGCCATTCCGGCCCCGGCAATGGTCAGGGCGGAGGCAATGACGATACCCGCGGTATGCGCGCCGGAGCAGGCCACCGCGTCGTCGACACCCAGCCGTCGTCGTCGGCCCTCGTGGTAGTTGGCCAGCAGGAAGATGCCGTAGTCCGTGGCCGCGCCCAGCACCATCGCGGTGACCAGCGCGATGGTGAAGTTCGAAACCGTCATCAGTTCGTGTCCGCCCAGCCACGATATTGCCGGCCGCGCCACGGCCAGCGAAATACCCACGGTGAGAAGGGGAATCAGTGCGGTCAGGAGTGACCGGTAGACGGCGAGCAGTAGCAGCGTGATCAGCACGACCGATACCACGGTGATGATGGCCAGCGAGGTGTCGATGGCGGAGAACAGATCCGACAGCGTCGGTGCGGCGCCCGTGAAATGTACGTCGAGCCCGGCCGGGCGAGGAAGTTCTTCGACCACGGCACGGACGTTCTCGGTGGAGCGGTGCGCGCGGGTCGAGCCGACGTCCCCGGTGGTTGCCACGATCAGGTGAATGGCCTTCCCGTCGGGGCTCAGGCCGAGGTCCTCCAGTCCGCGGGTGCCGTAGGTGTCGAGGACGTAGGCGACGTCGTCCTTGTCGGCCACCAGTCGCGATACCAGGTCGCGGTAGTAGTCGGTGTCGGCGGTGCCGAGGACCCGGTCGCCGGACACCACGATGCTGCCGACGGCAGTGGTGTCGGGGACGTCGAAGTCGCGCGACATCTGCCGGAGGGTTTCGGTGGTCGGACTCTCCGGGGTGAACGGCGCAGAGTGCTCGGCCACCGTTCGCTCGAGCTGGGGGATGGCCAGATTGAGCACGCCGGCCAGGGCCAGCCACGCCCCCAGGACCACCCATGCATACTTCGCGCAGACTCGGGCGAGTTTGCCGAAGATCGCCAGATTGTGCATTTCGGCATCGTAGACCAATCGGTCTACGCGGCGTCAACTAGGATGGACCGACTGGTCTATTCGGTGATGGAGAGGGGTGGCGGCGGTGGCGGGCCCGCGGGAACGTCTCATTCTGAGCGCGATCGAGTTGATGCGTGAGTACGGCGTTCACGGGACCGGCCTCAGCGATCTCCTGGAGCGCAGTAATACCGCCCGAGGCTCGATCTACCAGCACTTTCCGGCGGGAAAAACGGAACTGATGGAACAGGCGACGCTGGAGGCCGGGCGGATCATCACCGCCAGGATCGAGGAGTTGACGCAGGCCCTGCCCGCTGAGGACGTGATCGGCGCCTTCATCGAAGGCTGGAAGCACAATCTGATCGACAGTGATTTCACCGGCGGATGTCCGATCGTGGCGGCCGCCCAGGCGGGGCCGGACGCCCTGGCAGTGCGCGAAGCTTCGGCAACGGTGTTTGCTGACTGGGCCAGAGTGATCGCTGCTTCGATCGAGTCCAAGGGAGTGGACGCCGCGACCGCCGTCTCACTCGGCAGCTTCATCGTCAGCTCCCTCGAAGGCGCCATCATCCAGTGCCGCAGCGCCAGGTCGCTGCAACCCCTCGACGACGCGAACACCAGCCTGACGCTGCTGTTGAGCCGGATTCTCTAGCGCGAGCAGACGCGCAGGTGCCCAAAACGGGCTGATTCCGGGGGCTTTCATGTCTGGTCGGCGAGGGTCGTTCGGGCCAGGTCAATCTGTTCGAATGCATAATCGGCAATCTCGGTGGTGGTCATGGTGGAACCGGTCATCGCCAGTGATTGGTAGCGTTCCTCGCCGAGCACGTCGCGCAGATGGGCGATCGCGCCGCTGATCTCGGGAAAACTCGGGTATCCGATTGCAGCCGTGGTGAACCCCATGATGGTAGTCGCCGGCTCGTGAATGCCCAGCCGAACAAGCAGCGCCGCGAGCAACCCAAGCGTGACTCTCATGAGCTCCGTGGTTCCGGAATCGTAGTAGTGCCGGACGGTTTGGGCGATGTAACCAAACGCCTCGGCAAGCTCGCCGCGGTCGGCTGCGAGCCCCGCCAGAAGTCCCGCGATGATGGAAGTCTGCTGCCGGTCACCGCTTTCGTCGGCGATCACCAGTGCCCGGCGAAGGGCTTCGTACGCCGCAGTGGGATCGGACTCCCGCCGGGCCCAGCCGTATCCGAGCAGCGCCGCGCCCGCCAGGCTGGGATTGTCGGCGGCCGCGGCGGCCGCGAGCAGGTTCTCCGACACCGCCATTGCTTCGGCCGCGGCGCCGCAGACGGCCAGCGACACCACCATCACCGCCTCGCTGGCGGTGTGGCCGTCCGGACGCCGCGCAATGCTGGTCCGGCACCACTCAACTGCCCGCTCGGGCCGACCCGTCGTGCTGTACCCGGCGGCTACCACACACGAAAACGCGTCACCCACGTCGTCGAACTCTCCGCTGTCGATCGCCGCCCGGGCTGCGTCGGCGTATTCGTCGAAGTCGTTGAGTCGGCCCAATGCCGCACAGTTCGCAGCCCCCACGTACAACTGCGCCAGCCGCGGATGTCGTGCGGCTCTTGCGAGTGGGATCATCTCCTCGACCCAGGCGATGGGCTCCCACTGCTCGAGGAAGTACCCGAGGAAGATCGACGTCACCGCGATCGTGGCGGCGGTATCGAGGTCGCCGTGATCGGCCACCCATCGGAATGCTGCACGCAGGTTCGGTAGTTCGCCGGAGAACCATGCGTAGGACTCCCGCTGACGCGGGCTGTCCCACAGGGCAAGCACTTCGGGCTCCAGGTTTGCGAAGTAGCGCGCGTGCGCGGCGCGCACAGTTTCGCCGTCGCCTGAGCCGACGAGTTGTTCCTCGGCGAACTGGCGGATCGTCTCCAGCATCGAATAGCGGGTTCGCGCGGATGCCCGGTCGGCCACCAGCAGCGACTTGCGGACCAAGGCATCGAGGAGATCCAAGGTGATGAGTTCGTCGCCGGAACCCGATACCGCGCACGCTCCCGCCAGATCGAATCCGCCGGCGAACACTGAACACCTTGCCAGTAGGGCCTTTTCATCGCTTTGCAGAAGGTCATAGGACCATTGCACAGCGTGGCGCAGCGTCTGGTGGCGCTCCAACCCGCGGCGTGCTCCGATGAGCAATCGGAAGCGATCATCGAGGCGGTCCCGCACCTCGGCAGCCGTCATCGACCCGGTGCGGGACGCTGCAAGCTCGATCGCCAACGGAATCCCGTCGAGCTTGCGGCAGATCTCGACTACTGCGGCGGCCTCCGCCGGTGCGGTGAACGTGGCGTACGGCGATACCGCCTGCGCCCGATCGATGAACAATGCGGCGGCGGCCGAATTGCTGCCCGCCCGGATATCCAACGACGGTACCGGCCAGAGCTGTTCGTCGTTGAGTCGTAGCCCTTCCCGGCTGGTGGCCAGGATTCCGACGGTGTCGGAATGGGCGAAGATCCGTTCGACCAGATCCGCTGTGGCATCCAGGACGTGTTCGCAATTGTCGAGCACCAGCAGCCGGGATCGGCCTTCCAACGCCACAGCGACACTGTCGGAGACGCTCAATCCTGCCTGTTGGGTGATGCCGAGCACGGCTGCGACCTCGTCAGGGACGGCCGCCGGGTCGCCGACTGCGGCAAGTTCGATGACGAACACCCCATCCGGGTACCTGTCTGCGGATCGTGAAGCCAATTCCAGTGCGAGTCGGGTCTTGCCGACACCGCCGACACCGGTCAACGTCACCACGCGGTGTGCTTTCAGCGTCGTGTCCAACTCGTCGAGTTCGGCCTCACGTCCTATGAGACGCGTGGTGGGGATCCGCAGATTGCCCGGTTGGGCATCGATCGCATTCAACGGTGGGAACTCGGCGCGTAGGCCATCTGCCTGAACCTGGAACAGCTCAACAGGTTTGGTGATGTCGCGGAGTGTGCGGGGGCCAACCGAGATGAGGTTTACGTCGCTCAACATTCCGGATGTCACCCCGTCGAGCAGGATCTGTCCACCGTGGCCGGCGGCCATGATGCGGGCGGCTCGGTTGAGCACGGGTCCGAAGTAGTCGTCGCCGCGCAATTGAGCTTCTCCGGTGGCGATACCCATTCGGACTGGCAGTCCCAATTCCCGCTGCGCGGCCACCGCGGCATCGACGGCGCCCACCGGTGAGGTGAAGACAGCACACACCCCGTCGCCGGTGTGTTTGAACGCCTGTCCTTCATGCTCGGTTATCGTCCGGAGAAGCACCTCATCGTGGACCTCGAGCGCCGCCCGCATGGCGTCACGGTCGGCTTCCCACCGTCGAGTGGATCCCTCGATGTCGGTGAACAGGAACGTGAGGACTTGCGACGCCATGTCTGGGCCGTCCTCAGCGCCGTTCGGTGAATCGCATCGGCGCTCCCCACGCTCGATCCGCTGGGCGTTCTGACATCGTAGGTCCGACGCGCCCGGCCATGGCCATGATCAGCGGTGGGAGCGGTCACGGTGCTTCTGCAGTCAAACACCTGTTCACGGCCTGCCCGGCGGTGTAACCCCGCCCTAATTGACACCTGTCAAGTGGCGCCGGTTACAGTGCCATCATGCAGATCCGCGAGCATGCCGAGGCCAACCCCGAAAAGCCGGCGATCATCCTCCACCCGACGGGAACCGTCGTCACCTTCGGTGAGCTCGAAGCCCGCGCGAATCGGCTGGCCCACTACTTCCGGCAGCAGGGTCTGCAAGAGGGCGACGTGGTCGCGATTCTCATGGAGAACAACGAGCACATGCACGCGGTGATGTGGGCAGCCCGCCGCAGCGGGCTGTACTACGTGCCGATCAACACGCATCTGACCGCCGCCGAGGCGGCGTACATCATCGACAACAGCGGGGCCAAGGCCATCGTCGGCTCCGCGATGCTCAAGGACATCCTCAGCGGTCTCGACAAGGAGCTGCCGAACGGTCTGCCGGGCACCCTGCTGATTGCCGACGGAGCCGAATCGTCGGCGACCATCGCCTCCGGCGAGCTGGACGGTTGGAAGCGCTACCCGGAGGCCGTCGCCGACCTGCCCGCCACCCCGATCGACGACGAGTTGGACGGCGACCTGCTGCAGTACTCGTCGGGCACGACGGGCCGGCCCAAGGGCATCAAGCGCGAACTGCCGCATGTGCCGCCGTCGGAAACCCCGGGCATGATGTCGGCGATCGTCGGATTCTGGATGCAGCCGGACTCGGTCTATCTCAGTCCCGCACCGCTCTACCACACGGCGCCGTCGGTGTGGTCGATGCAGACCCAGGCCGCCGGCATCACCACGGTGGTGCTCGAGAAGTTCGACGCCGAAGGTTGCCTGGAGGCGATCCAGAAGCACAAGGTCACCCAGGGACAGTTTGTGCCGGTGATGTTCACCCGCATGCTGAAACTGCCTGAGGATGTGCGTAATTCGTACGACCTGTCGAGTCTGCGGCGCGTGATGCACGCCGCCGCGCCGTGTCCGGTCGAGATCAAGAAGCAGATGATCGACTGGTGGGGTCCGATCGTCGACGAGTACTACGCCTCGTCCGAGGCCATCGGTGCGACGGTGATCTTCGCCGAGGACTGGCTGACGCACCCGGGTTCGGTCGGTAAGCCGATGAACGGTCTGGTGCACATCCTCGACGAGGACGGCAAGGAGCTGCCACCCGGTCAGGCCGGTGAGATCTTTTTCGAGGGCGGTGCCGATTTCGAGTACCTCAACGACGCCGAGAAGACCGCGTCCTCGCGGGATTCTCATGGCTGGAAGACCGTGGGCGACATCGGATATGTCGATGAGGACGGCTACCTGTACCTGACGGACCGGCGCCACCACATGATCATCTCGGGTGGGGTGAACATCTACCCGCAGGAAGCCGAGAGCATGCTCGTCGTCCACCCCAAGGTGATGGATGCCGCGGTCTTCGGCATCCCGGACGACGAGATGGGGCAGAGCGTCAAGGGCGTGGTGCAGACCGTGGACCCGGCCGATGCCACCCCGGAATTCGCCGAAGAGCTGATGGGCTGGTTGCGTGAGCGGCTGACGCACTACAAGTGCCCGCGGACCATCTCGTTCGAGGCCGAGCTGCCCCGCACCGACACTGGCAAGCTGTACAAGCAGGGGCTGATAAACAAGTACTCGTGATCCACGAGCTGCCCGCGGGAATCCGGGTCGGGGTCGACACCCCGACCGATGCCGTGACGTTCACGTTGACCGAACGCCCCAGCACTGACCGGCGAGCGGTCACCGTGGAGTCGGTTCAACGGGCTCTGGACGAACTCATTGAGCGCTGCCAGACGTGGCCGCAGGCCGCCGCGGTGTGTGACGACGTGCTGCGTTCTTTCGATCCGGGCGGGCAGACCCGAGCCGGGGTGATCACTGAATCGCTGGCCTATTCAACGCTGCAGTCCGGAGGAGAGTTCGCCCGGTGGCTGGCCGATCGCGGACCGGCCACCGCGCCGCTGCTTCCCGACCCGGTGCAGGCCCACCGCGACGGGAACACGCTGCACGTCCGCTTCAACCGGCCCCAGCGGCACAACGCGTTCTCCACTGACGCCCGGGGCGCCCTGCTGGAGGCCCTCGAGGTGGCCCGGCTGGATCCGTCGGTCGACGAGGTGGTCCTCGGGGGCAATGGCCGATCCTTCTGCAGCGGAGGCGATCTGGCCGAGTTCGGCTCGTTCGACGACCCGGCGAGCGCCCACCTGGCCCGTACCCGGCACAGCCCGGCCCTGGTGCTCGATGAACTCACCGAAAGGCTGGGGCGGCGCTGCCGCGCCGAGGTGCACGGTCAGGTGCTGGGCAGCGGTCTGGAGATGGCTTCTTTCTGCGGGTGGGTCCGCTGCCACCCGGACGCCGTGATAGGCCTGCCGGAACTGGCTCTGGGGCTGATTCCGGGCGCGGGCGGCACGGTGAGCATCACGCGGCGCATCGGCCGGTGGCGCACCGCGTATCTGGTGCTCTCCGGGCACACCATCGACGCGGCCACCGCACTGGCTTGGGGCCTGATAGACGAGGTCGGCGTCAGTCGCTGAAGTCGATGCGCACCGAGACCGGGGTGGTCTCCAGTGCCTTGACCACGCGTGCGCCGATCGCCCCGAACTTGCGTCCCCGCGCGACGACGTCGTCATCGGGGCGGAACTGTGCGATGCCGGTGCGCCATCGATTCCCTTGTCGCAGGCGGACGTTGGGGTTCGCGGCGATGTTGCTGCCCCATCCCGAACGGGTTCCGTGCTGGCAGATCACCCAGGCTCCGGTGGCGTCGAACTGGGCGGAGACTGGCACCCTCCGCAACTGGCCGGTCTTGCGGCCGGTGGTCTCCAAGTCGGAGGCCAGGGCGGTGCGCACGCCCAGCCTCCCCAACACGCTGATGGTGGGGTTCAGCAGATAGCGTCCGAGGGCCCGCTCCCTGCGGAACTTGCTCAGGGTCTTGTCGGATTGAGTGCCGGTCATGAGCTCCTCCTTGCACGAAAGGCATCGAGTCCGTTGCCCTTCAGCAGCCGCAGCGCGGTGCTCAACGGGCCGATCGTCGGGTCGGGCTCGCGGCCCGCGCCCAGCCGGTGCAACTGGGTGGCATGCCACTGAAGTTCCAGCGCGCTGAGAAAGGTCTTGGCGCGAGCGGTGTTCGCGAGCCGGGCGGGCAGGGGTGGCGAGATGTCGGGAACTCCGAGGCGCTCCTGGCGTGCCACCAGGAGGCTGTCGGCGGCCGCAGGGTTGACGGTGGTGGGTCTGCCCAGCCCGATCACGTCGGTGGCTCCGGACCGGACGGCCTCACTCATCGCCGCCCCCGTGCGGAAGCCGCCGGTCACGGCCAGCGGCACATCTCCGGAGACCTCCCGGGCCGCCAGCGCATAGTCGATGAAGTACGCCTCACGCGCCCGTGTGGAGGCCGACTGCACCGCGGGCCGGCCTTCCATCGCGGGGGATTCGTATGTACCACCGCTGATTTCGATCAGGTCGATATCTTCGGCGCTGAGTGCGGCGATGACGGCGCGTGACTCTTCCTCGGTGAAACCGCCGCGCTGGAAGTCGGCGGAGTTGAGTTTGATGGCAACGGCAAAGCCTGGGCTGACGGCCGCGCGCGTCCGCCGCACCACCTCGAGCACGAAGCGCATCCGGCGCTCCGGATCGCCGCCCCAGCGGTCGGTCCGCTGATTGGTCCGTGGTGACAGGAACTGGGCGACGAGATACCCGTGTGCACCGTGTATCTGCACTCCGTTGAAGCCGGCCGCGTCGGCGATCGCCGCTGTCCGCGCATACCTGTCGACGGTGGCCTCGATCTCATCGTCGGTGAGGGCGCGCGGCGCCTGCCACCCGGGCACGTTCATTCGGATCGGTGACGGTGCCACCGGCTGAGACCGGGTGGCCAGCGGATTGGCTTGTCTTCCTGGATGGTTCACCTGCATCCAGATGAGGCCTCCGCCATCCTTGGTGGCCTTGGCCCATCGGGTCAGCCCCTCGAGGTGCCGGTCGTCTTCGATGACGACATTGCCGGGCTCGCCCAGATGATCGTGGTCGATCATCACGTTTCCGGTGATCACGAGCCCGTACCCGCCCGTTCCCCAGCGCCGGTAGAGCTCGATCAGCCGATGGTCCGGACCATGGCCGGCATCGCCCATGCCTTCGCTGAGCGCCGACTTCATCAGCCGGTTGCGCAGGACCTGGCCACTGGCAAGCGGCAGTGGGTCGTGAATGTCTGGCATGGCGGTCTCCTCGAAATGGCGCCGGGGGATGCTTTCGCGACGGTAGTACACCGATCGGTCTAGTGCAACGAATAGGTAGACTGATTGGTCTAGTGCATGGTGGGGGTGCTGGGGATTACGGAGGCGGTGGACGCGATGTCGGCACGAGACACCTTGATCGCGAGCGTGACCGGGTTGTTGCGGCGCAGAGGTGTCGCCGGCACCGGCGTCAACGCACTGCTCGAGGACAGTGGTGTCTCCCGGCGGACCATCTACCTGAACTTTCCGGGCGGCAAGGAGGAACTCGTCGCGGAGGCGACTCGGGTTGCCGGGCAGACGCTGACGACGTTGATCCGCGCGACCGACGACGGGCGCGACCCTGCCGAAGCGGTGCAGGGGTTCATCGACCAGTGGAAACTGCAACTGGCGGAGACGGAGTTGCAGGCCGGCTGCCCCATCGTCGCGGCCGTCCTCGGACGCTGTGAGGCACCCAGGGCCGCCGCGGTGGCTGCCGAGACGATTCAGGACTGGCATGCGATCCTGGCCGAGCGGTTGATCCGCGCCGGTGCGGACGCGGACGCGGCGCGATCCCTGGCGACGATGTCGATCGCAGCTGTCGAAGGTGCGATCATCATGGCGATCGCGGCTCAGAAGACCGATGCCCTCGACGACGTCGGCCGGCATCTCGCCGAACTTACTCGGCTGTACCTGCCAGGTGCCTGACCTGCCGATGCGTGGCGTACGGTGTTGGCCTGCAACGGGTTCTGGTGCCCCCGGAGCCGGTGCCTGCTGTGGCGGGCCGTGCCTACTGTGATTGGTCTACAGTGCCAGTTGTGACTGGTGGCCCGTACTTCGATGATCTGCAGGTCGGTCAGCTATTCGACACCGCACCGTCGATGACGCTGACCGCCGGCGCGGCAGCGACGCACCAGGCGATCCTCGGCGACCGGTTGCGGCTGGCGCTCGATGTCGGCCTCGCCACCGCGGTGACGGGCGAGCCGGGGCCGCTGGCGCATCCGGCGCTGGTCTGCGATGTGGCGATCGGTCAGAGCACTCTGGTGACGCAACGGGTGAAAGCCAACCTGTTCTACCGCGGCCTGGCGTTCCACCGCTGTCCGGTGATCGGCGATACCTTGTACACCCGCACGGAAGTGGTTGGGCTCAAGCAGAATTCGGCCAAGCCGGGGCGGGCGGCCACCGGTCTCGCCGCACTGCGGATGACCACCGTCGACCAGTTGGACCGCAAGGTTCTCGACTTCTACCGCTGCGCGATGCTGCCCTTGTCCACGGACGACATCGACACCGGGCATGCCGACGATCTGTCGGCCATCGGGGCCGACACCGCAGCGCCGGACCCCACCGCCGGTTGGGATGCCGAGGCATTCCGGGCCCGGGTGCCCGGGGCGCGTTCCGAACCGGAATTGGCCGGTGCGGTCCTGCACAGCACCGCCGACGTGGTCACCAGCGCACCCGAACTGGCCCGTCTGACCTTGAATATCGCTGCCACTCATCACGATTGGCGGGTCGGCGGCCGGCGCCTGGTCTACGGCGGCCACACCATCGGCCTGGCCCTGGCACAGGCCACCCGGCTGTTGCCGAACTTGGTGACGGTGCTGGGTTGGGAATCGTGCGACCACACCGGCCCGGTGCACGAGGGCGACACTCTGTTCAGTGAGCTACACGTGGAATCGGCCGAGGCCGGCGTCCTGCGGTTGCGGTCGCTGGTCTATGCGGCCGGCGGTCCCGACGGCTCCGACCGACAGGTGCTGGACTGGCGGTTCAGCGCGTTGCAGTTCTGATGGCGCAGTTGGCGATCCCGACGGCCCTGCTGAGGCAGGCGCAGACGGTCGCTGACGGCTTCGCATCGCGCACGGCGGTCGCGGTCGACGCCGCCGAACTGCTGACCGGCCGAGCCGCGCTGTTGGACATCGCCCCCCGCGGGCAGGTGTCGGCGGGCGGGGCGACGCGACTGCTGCCCACCCGAGACCGATGGTGCGCCCTGACCCTGTCACGGCCAGACGATGTCGATGCTATTCCCGCATTGCTGCAGTGTGATTCGGTGCAGGCCGACCCGTGGCGGGAGATCAAGTGCTGGGCCGCTGAAACCGGCGCGGCCGAGGTCGCCGAACGCGCTCGCCTGCTCGGACTGCCGGTGGCTGTGCTCGGCGAAACCGCGCCCGCCCGGCCCGTGGTGAAGCCGCTCGGACCGGGCCGCGCCGCGCCGTTGTCCGGTGCGCTGGTGGTCGACCTGTCGTCGATGTGGGCCGGGCCGTTGTGCGGGCAACTGCTGGCCCGGGCCGGGGCCACCGTGGTCAAGGTGGAGAGTCGGGACCGTCCGGATGGCACGAGGGCCGGTCCACCTGAGTTCTTCGATTGGTTGAACGGTGGGAAGCTCTCGTACGCAGTCGACTTCGAATCGCCCCGCGACTTGGCGGGGTTGATCCGTGTGGCCGACGTGGTGATCGAAGCATCCCGGCCGGTCGCCCTGGCCCGCCGTGGTCTCGGCCCCGGGACCGCCGCGCCCAGGCCCGGACAGATCTGGTTGCGCATCACCGGGCACGGCGCGAGTGGCGAGCAGGCCGGCTGGGTGGCGTTCGGCGACGATGCCGCGGTATCCGGTGGCCTGGTCGAATATGAAGGCGGTACACCGACATTCGTCGGCGATGCCATCGCTGATCCGCTCACCGGATTGCACGCCGCCGCGGCGGTGGCGGCCTCGCGGGAACGCGGCGGCGGCGAGTTGATCGAATTCTCGATGGCAGCGGTGGCCGCCGCATACCGCTCGCCGGGCGGTGATGCCGCTGTGATGGCGCCCGTGCGTCCCAGCGTCGGTCAGGCCGGCCCGCAACTCGGGGCAGACGACGAGGCGGTGCGTCGATTGGTCGCCGAACGGGCTGAGCCGCCATGCTGATTCGACACGCGAGGCTGCTGGACGGAACAGCGGCTGACATCCGGCTCGGTGAGACCATCGAGCAGGTCGCCGAATCCTTGTCGCCCGAACCGGACGAGGAGGTGCTCGACGCGGCATCCGGCACCGTGATACCGGGTTTGCACGACCACCACCTGCACGTGCACTCGGCTGCCGCCGAACAGGATTCGATCCGCGTCGGTCCGGCCCAGGTGGCCGATGAGGCATCGCTGGGGCGGGCGTTGACCGCGGCGGTCGCGGGCAGTGACGGCTGGATCCGGGCCGTCGGCTACCACGAGGCGGTGGCCGGGCCGCTCGACCGGCATTCGCTGGACCGGTTGATACCCGACGTTCCGGTGCGGGTGCAGCATCGCAGCGGGGTGTTGTGGACAGTGAACTCCGTGGGGCTCGCGGCACTGGGTCTTTCGGGCCATCCCGACGGGCGGCTGGCGAGCGCGGACCGGACCTGGTCGGAGGCGCTTCAGCGGCGTCGTACCCAGATCACGGAATTCAGCACCCGACTGGCCGGTTTCGGCGTCACCGGAGTCACCGATGCCACCCCCGACCTGCAGCCGGCCGACCGGCCGGTGGGTCTGGCGCAACGCGTGCACTATCTGGCCCCGGGGAAACGAATCCTGCACGATGACGGGCTGGACCTGGATGCCTTGACGGACTGGATCGCGCAGCGGCACCGCCACGGTGAACCGGTGGCCGTACATTGCGTGACTGCGGCCCAGCTGGTCGTCACGATTGCCGCACTGCGCGCCGCGGGCAGTCATCCCGCAGACCGGATCGAACACGCCGCCATGGTCCCGGGGGACTGTGTCGATGACCTCGTCGCCCTCGGGGTGACGGTGGTGACCCAGCCCAACTTCGTCGCCGAACGAGGCGATCAGTACCGCACGGACGTGCCCGGCGCTGAACACGATCAGCTGTGGCGATTGGGGACCCTGCTGGCCGCCGGGATTCCGGTTGCGTTGTCCACCGATGCGCCGTTCGGCGCCGCGGACCCCTGGGCGGCCATGCGCGCCGCGGTCGATCGGCGTACCCCGCTCGGTGTGGTGCTGAACCCCGTCGAACGGATCTCGGGCCGTCGCGCGTTGACGTTGTTTCTGGGCAGCGCCACCGATCCGGCCCGGCCACGGACCATCGCCCCCGGCGAGCCGGGTGATGTGTGCGTACTGGCCGCATCCCCGCAGCGCGTGGTCGATGCTCTCGATGCAGATCTGGTGGCCGCCACGGTCATCGCGGGCGCGGTGGTGTTCCAGCGGTGACCCGGGACAGTGTGTGGCGGGTACCAGGCATGCCCGCACTGTTGGCCTGCGCGGCGTTGGGATTCGCGGGCTTTGCCCTGCTGCTGCCGGTAGCCCCGATGTGGGCGGTGCGCATCGGCGCCGACAACCTCGGCGCCGGCGCGGTCAACAGCGTGCTGATGCTGTGCACCGTTGTCGCGCAACTGTTGGTCGGGCGGGTGCTGCGGCGAGCCGGGTGGGCACTCACCCTGTCGCTCGGGCTGGTGCTGCTGGGGGCGCCGGCACTGCTGCATCCGCTGACGGCCTCCCTGTGGCAGGTGCTGGTGCTGGCGGCAATGCGTGGTCTCGGATTCGGGATCCTGACGGTTTGCGGGGTCAGTGGTATCGCGGCCCTGATCCCGCAGGAGCGGCGCGGACGGGCCATCGGCGCCTACGGGCTGGCCATCGCGGCACCGCAGTTCGTGCTGATCCCGCTGGGGCCATGGCTGGCCGAGAACGTCGGCTATCAGCTGGTTTTCGTGTTGTCGGCGGCCCCGTTGCTGGGGCTTCCGCTGGCTTTTGCCCGCCCGGCACCCATCCTGGCCCACCAGGCTCATGCCGATCGGCTCCACGGGATCAGCGGCCTGGCCGGCCCGATCGCCGCGCTGGTGGTGATCACCGCGGCCGGCGGCGGCATCTTGACCTTCGCCCCGCAACTGGGCGGCGCGGTGACCGCATTCGCCGCGCTGTTGGGCCTGACCGGGACAGCCGCGTTGGCGAGGTGGTGGATCGGCGGCTTTGCCGATCGGCACGGCCCGGCAAGATTCATCGCCCCGATGCTGGGAATCGGCGCGGCGGGCCTGGCGGTGATCGCGAGCGGCATCAGCATCGGCTCGGTCATGGGTGCGGTTGCCGTGGTCACCGGTTGTGTCCTGCTCGGTATCGCCTACGGGGCCCTGCAGAACCTCACCCTGGTTCAGGCGTTCGCCGCCACCGGCGAGCACGCCCGCGGTGCGGTGAGCGTGGCCTGGAACGTGGGGTTCGACACGGGTACGGGCCTCGGTTCGCTGGTCGTCGGCGCCCTGGCGAGTTCGTTCTCGTTCCCGACGGCATTCGCGCTGATGACAGCCCTGTGTGTGGGGGTCGGGTTGATGTGGGTACTCAGCAGCCATGACGGGGAATCAGGCCGCGGCGCCACTGCTTGACGCGCTGCACGAGTACCACAACTCCAACCGGTATGGGTTCTCGCCGCCGGGACACCGGCAGGGTCGCGGTGTCGATCGGCGTGTGTTGCAGGTGCTCGGCCGTGAACCGTTCTTCAGCGACGTGCTGGCCAGCGGCGGGCTCGACGACCGGCGGATGAGCAACGGCTATCTCAAGCGGGCGGAGGACCTGATGGCCGAGGCTGTCGGCGCACGGGTGGCGTGGTTCTCCACATGCGGCAGTTCGTTGTCGGTCAAGGCCGCGATGATGGCGGTGGCCGGGTGCGACGGCAGCCTGCTGCTCAGCCGGGACAGCCACAAATCGGTGGTCGCCGGCCTGATCTTCTCTGGCCTGGTCCCGCGCTGGATCACGCCGCAATGGGACGCCGAACGCCACCTCTCGCACCCGCCGTCCCCTCGACAGGTCGAGGAGGCCTGGCAGCGTCATCCCGACGCTGCCGCCGCGCTGATCGTCAGTCCCAGTCCGTACGGCACGTGCGCCGATATCGAGGGCATCGCCGAGGTGTGTCATCGACGGGGCAAGCCGTTGATCGTCGATGAGGCCTGGGGTGCCCATCTGCCGTTCCACGAGGACCTGCCGACGTGGGCGATGAACGCCGGTGCCGATGTGTGCGTGGTGAGCGTGCACAAGATGGGCGCCGGTTTCGAGCAGGGCTCGGTGTTTCACCTACAGGGCGACCTGGTGGACCAGAACAGGCTGTCGGCATGTGCAGACCTGCTCATGACCACGAGCCCGAATGTACTGGTGTACAGCGCGATTGACGGCTGGCGACGGCAGATGGTCGAACATGGCCACGAGTTGATGGGCGCCGCACTGGATCTGGCCGAGGCGACCCGCCGCGAGATCGAGGAGATCGACGACATCGAGGTCCTCGACCACGAGTTGCTGGGCAAGCAGGCCTCGCACGATCTGGATCCCCTGCAGGTGCTGATCGACGTCTCGGCGACGGGAACTTCGGGCTATCAGGCCGCGGACTGGTTGCGGGAGTACTGTCAGCTCGATCTGGGGATGACCGATCACCGCCGGGTGCTGGCCACCATGTCGCTGGCCGACGGGTCAGACACCTCGGGCCGGCTCGTCGAGGCGCTCAAGCTGTGGCGCAAGGCCGCTCACGATTTCGACCCGCCACCGCGGGTGGATCTACCCTCTCCCGGGGAGTTGGAACTGGACAGTGTGATGTCGCCGCGGGATGCGTTCTTCGGCCCTGTCGAGGATGTTCCGGTGGAGCAGGCAGCCGGCCGGATCTCCGCGGAGCAGATCACTCCGTATCCGCCGGGTATTCCCGCTGTGGTGCCGGGAGAGCGGATCAACGACGCGGTCCTGGATTACCTGCGCACCGGATTGGCTGCGGGTATGAATGTGCCGGACCCCGCTGATCCTTCGCTGCGCACGGTTCGCGTCGTCGCGTAGGCGGTGCGGAGGTCGGCAACCAGTCCGTCGAAGGCTTCGTCACGAGTCTCGGACGGTCCCCGCAACACTGCGGACGGGTGAATCGTGGCGATCAGCGCCGGATCCGCGTCTGGCACCAGTCCTGTGACGTGGAGCACCTCCCCTCGATGGCGGGATACCCGAAAGTCGTTGCCGAGCATGGATTTGGCGGCGGTCGCTCCGAGCAGGACGACGACCTCCGGGGCAACCGTTTCAAGTTCGGCGATGATCCACGGACGGCATGCCTCGACCTCGGTTCGACTGGGGGTCTTGTGGATACGGCGCTTGCCGCGCTCGTTGGTGGTGAACTTGAAGTGCTTCACGGCGTTGGTCAGATAGAGCTCGTCGCGGTCGATCTCGGCTGCGGCCAGGGCCTTGTCCAGGACACGGCCGGCAGGACCGACGAAGGGGGCTCCCGCGCGGTCCTCCCGGTCACCCGGCTGCTCACCGATCAACATCACCCGGGCTGACGGCCGGCCGGAGCCGAAAACCGTTTGTGTGGCATCTCGGTACAGCGGGCACCCCTCGCACCCTTTTGCGGCCTCGGCCAAAACGGACAGCTGATGTGTTTCGGGTACGAATGGTGCTGCGCTGTTCATCGTCGGGGAATACCCGCATCGACCGTTTTGGCACGCCCTGTGCGGGTATTCGTTGTGGTGAGACAAAGGAGATGATCGCCATGACCGGGGCATACGCGGCCAAACGGGTATTGCACCGCAGACGGAGCCTGGAGGCCGCGGCCCTGGGAATCGGCTGCCGGTTGGCCGTGAAGAACGTGATCCGCGCATGGGCATTACAGCCTGACCTGGCGTGGCCGCTCAGCTCCATCGATCACATCGTCGGTTTGGTCCCCAGGCGGTCGTCATCGGTGTCCGTACAGCCCGTGGCGCTGCCGAATTGCCCGGCGGAGTTGGTACGTGCGCCGGGAACATCGGGACGTAACGCGATTCTGTACTTGCACGGTGGGGCGTTTCTCACCTGTGGGCTCAACACCCACCGTGCTCTGGCTTCCCGGTTGTCGGCTGCGGCAGACGCACTGGTGCTCAATGTGGGCT
This sequence comes from Mycolicibacterium fortuitum subsp. fortuitum, assembly GCF_022179545.1. Next base: position 240,975 of record NZ_AP025518.1, read on the forward strand.
ACCGGATGTTGCCGGTCTGCGGCCTCGCCGACGCCGTCGAGGATGCCCTGGCCGGACTGTCCTGGCTGCGGCGCCGGGGTTACGGTGCCGACCGGACGGTGATCGCCGGCGACTCGGCCGGCGGATACCTGGCCTTCGGGACGGCGCTGAGTTCATTGGCCCACGGCGTGGTGCCGGCTGCCGGCCTGGCCGCGATCTCACCGCTGATCGACCTGGATCCGACTCAGAAACTGGCTCACCGCAATGCCTCTCGGTGCTCGATGTTCACCGGTGCGGCATTGTCGGCGTTCGCCCGGTGTGTCCGGCGCAGCCAATGTGAGGCGGACCGGTGCGATGCCGAGCCGCTGATCGATCCGGCCACCGCCGCTCTGACAGGCATGCCGCCGGTGATGATCCACGTGGGTGCCGACGAATTACTGTTGGCGGACTCGGAACTGGTGGCCGGCCGCCTGGCCGCCGCGCATGCACCGTGTGAGCTTCACGTATGGAGCGGACAGATCCACGATTTCCCGCTCGCTGCCGACATTCTGCCCGAGGGCAGGCGGGCCATCGGCTATGTGGGCGACTTCGTCAAAGGTGTGACCGCTGCACCTGCTCGGGGTGTGGCCTGATCGGTTCACCGCAGTTTGCCGCCCTGGCGTCGTGGGCATCCCACCACCATGAGCGATATCGAAGATGGTCCGGACGACACCCTCTCGCCCAGTGAGTCGACCGATTCCGACGAGGTCGCGAATGCGGACGGCGACGATGTGGTCGATCCGCCGGAGCAGTGGCACGGTGCTGACCGTGCGGGCGAGCCGGAATCACTCGAGAGCAAGCTGGAGGCGGAAAGGCCCGACAAGCCGGCCGGGGCTGCACCCGCGCGCGACGTCGACGAGGCGATCGCCGAACCTGACGGTTTCCAGATCGTGAGCCCCGACGAGCAGTCTCAGGACGGGTGACGATCCGCAACGCATGAGCTGATAACAGGCCGTTGGTATTTCGGCTACGGTCGGCCTGTGGACGAGGGCCTGATCATCCGGCGATACCGACCTGCGGACGAGGATGCGACAGTCGATGTGTGGGCACGTGCGGCACGGCAGGCACACCCGTTTCTGGCGGGCGAAGGCGAACGGGAACGCAAACTGCGTGAGGTCTACCTCGTCGACGCCGAGAACTGGGTTGTCGAATCCACTGCCGACGGCAGCATCGTGGGCCTGCTGGGCATGTTGGGTTCGGAGATCGGCGGTTTGTTCGTCGCACCGGAGGCCCAAGGCCTCGGAGTGGGACGCGCCCTGGTCCGGCATGCCGCGTCGCGGCACAGTGTGGTGACGCTGGAGGTCTACACCGACAATCGTCGCGCTCGCGAGTTCTACGATCGGATGGGCTTCACAGAGGTCGACCGCAAGCTCGACGCGGACACGGGTCACGAGCTCATCGCGCTCCGCCGTGTCACCGCGGCCACGTAATCGAGCAGGCGAAATGCGCGGGGCCGGATCAGGATTCCGTCAGCCTGCCTGTCGTTGCAATGTGACCGAGGCGGTGTTGGCATCGGCATGGGTGGCGATGCCGCTGCCCTTCGCCGTGACAGCCAGCGCGGTGCGGTCACCGCGGAACAGGTCACGGGAGAACTCGCACGGGGTGCCGTTCTGGTCATAGGTCACCCGCGTGATCAACAACAGCGCGGCCTTGGGTTTGATGCCGAGGAGGGTGGCTTCACTGCTGGTGGCACTGACCGCCTCGATCCGCTCATCGGCGCGGCCGGTGACCAAACCGTAACGGGACTCCAGGATTTCGTAGAGTGACCCACCCAATTGCTGGTCGAGCAGACCGGGGAAAGCGTCCGCTGGGAACTGCGCATGTTCGAGCGAGATCGGTGAGCCGTCGGCCAGGCGGACGCGCTGGATTTCGATGACGTAGTCGCCGGGGCCCAGGCGCAGCGCGCTGCGGGTAGCGTCGTCAGGGGTGGTGATGCGTGTCGAGAGCACCCGCGTCCCGGCGACGTAGCCCTGATTGGCCAGGAAGGCGGGCACACCGACCACGTCGGAGAGATGACGCTCGACCTGCCCGTGGCTGATGAAGATGCCCCCGGCACGGCCGATCACCCGGTGCACCAGCCCGGCCTCCTCCAGTGCGGCCAGCACCTGGCGGAGGCTGGAGCGGCTGGTGCCGTAGCGTTCGGCCAGGTCGCGCTCGCTGCCGAGCTTGGCGCCGGGAGTCCCCGCGTTGATGTCGGCGACGATGCGCCTGCGCAACTCCTCGCTGTGAACTGCCACCCCGGCCCCCTGCCCGTCTATTGGTACAGCCAATTCTATCCGGGCTGAACTAGAGTTCAGCTATCGCCATGTGCGATTCGGGAAGAATCTGTCCGCCGTCCACGACCAGCGACTGTCCGGTGATGTAGGCGGCCTCGTCCGTGGCGAAGAACAGCGCTGCGTTACCGATGTCGGCGACAGATCCGAGGCGGCCCGAAGGCACCGCCGTGGCCATTTGGTCCATGTAGTTCTGGCCCATTTCGACGAGGCCCTCGGTGATGATGTTGCCGGGCAGCACCGCGTTGACGGTGATCTTCTTGGGCGCCAGCTCCATTGCCGCGGTGCGCAGGAAGCCGAGCTGTGCGGCCTTGGACGCACCGTAGTGCGACCAACCGGGGTATCCGGTGATGGGGCCGGTGATCGACGACGTGATGATGACGCGTCCGTGTCCACTGGCGGTCAGCGCCGCGAGCGCGGCCTGCACGATGTAGACGGTGCCCTTGAAGTTGACCGCGAGCACCTGATCGATGTCCTCGGGGGTGAGGTCCTCCAGGCGTCCGGACGGGAAGATTCCGGCGTTGGCGCAGACGATGTCGAGTCCGCCGTGCCGCTCGACAGCCGCGCCGACGACCTGGCGTGCGTCTTCGGGACTGGTCACGTCTGCCCGCAGGGCACTGACCCGGCCCGGCGCGTCGGCGAGCGCCGCGACGGCCTCGTCGAGATCGGTCTGGTTGCGGCCGGTGATCAGGACATCCACACCGGCGTTGGCGAAGGTCTGGGCGATGCCGCGGCCGATGCCCTTGCTGCCGCCGGTGACGATGGCCGAGCGGCCCTGAAGCGAAGCGAACATAGTGGGGTCCTTTGGGGTCAGGTCAAGGTGAGGCCGTTTGAGCGCAGGTAGCGCTCGGCGAGTTCACAGCTGCCCGCTGCGTAACTGATGGCTTTGGTCGCCGATTCCCTGGAGTGGCTGTGGGTGCCCATCCAGGCCAGCAGTAGCAGCCGGCGCAGCAGCACGAACGAGGCCAGCATGTCCTCGTCGGAGGCCGGCAGGTCACGTCGCGTGCGGTAACCGCGCACCCACGCGTCCTGCCATTCCGGCAAGGCTGGATCATGTTCGATGAACGACACGGCCGTGCCGAAATCGTAGAAGTACCAACCGAATCCGCAGTCATCGAAATCGATGACGGTGATCTTCGACGACGTTGCGGAGTCTGACGAGTCGGGGTCCACCAGCAGATTGGCCAGCCGCAGGTCGGCGTGGATCAGGCCGTAGACGTCGGGCCCGGTGCCGTAGGCGTGGAGCCGATCGTGCAACAGTGCCTGGGCGCGTTCCAGCACCTGTCGCTCGCCCGCGCCGACACCCTCGGCGTCCTGCCATCGGCCCCAGCGGGGATTCCCGCCAAGGCTGTGCTCCCAGTCCCAGGAGAACCGGCCGAACCCGGCCGGGCGTTCCCACCGCTGCGAATGGTCGTGCAGCGCAGCGGTGATCCGGCCGAGGGTGTGGAAATCGTCGAGGGTCAACGCGCTCTCGTCGGGTTCGGCCCCGGCGACCATGCCGAACTGGACGACGTGGCGGGCGATCCCGCCAGTCTCCTCACCCTCTACGGTCACCAGCCGCCGGCCGTCGCGGGCCGGCAGCACGGTCGGCACCGTGATGTCACTGTCGTCCTGCAGTGCTTGCAGCCAGTCCAGTTCGGACTCGATCTCGTGGGGCCGGTGGTAGTTCTGCCGATGAACCCGCAAGATGGACTGGGTGCCGCCGTCCTCGACGAGATACGTGGCGTTCTCGGACAGGTTCAGCAATCGCAGCGTCGCATCGGCTCCGATGTCGTATTGGCCCAAGGCGAGTCGGGCCACATCGATCTCGTCGGTGATAACCACTAGTGATCCTGTCCTTCAATACCGTCGAGCACACTCGTGATCCGGTCCCGGGCTGTCGTCACATCAGCGGTGCTGCCACCGATGTACAGCCGCCCTGCGGCTCCGATCATCTGCACGTCCACCACAGTAAGCCCGGGTGCCGCCCGTTCCGCCTCATTGGCCGCGACCGCGGCGAACAGTGCCGGGGTCATCTCGTACACCAGCAGAGACTGACCGGGCAGGATCATCGATGCCTGCCGGTTCCGGTTGAGGATCACCGCATGCTGATCGGTGATGTTCTCGATGATGTCGTGGTAGAGGACGCGCGGCCGCAGCTGGTCGGAGGCCTTGTTGCCGGTGCCCGCCAGGATCGCCTCGCCGGCCCGCTGCACATCCTCGAGGTTGGCCGAGTGGATCTCCAGTACACCGAATTGGCGTTCTACGTAGAGGATTCCGGGCTGGATGCCCGGGACCTCGCGCAGGGCCAGATCGATCACCCGCTCGATGGCCAGGGCGGGGGATACCTCGACGATGAGTGCGTGCTCACCCTCGTACGGCGGGTATCCCCGGGCCCGGGTCGGCGTTCCGAGATAGGCGGCGAACTGACGCTGCAGATCCTCCACCAACAGGTAGACCCGGATCTGCGTGCGAATCCGGGTGCTCTCCTCCGCGTCGGTAGGCATGGCTACTTGCTGGTGACCGAGAAGTGCGCGCCGAGCTCGTTGTGCGGACGCGGGATGACGTGCACGCTGACCAGTTCGCCCACCTGTGAGGCGGTCTCGGCGCCGGCCTCGGTGGCGGCCTTGACCGCACCCACCTCGCCGGTGACGATCACGGCGACCAGGCCGTCACCGACCTGCTGACGATCGGTGATGGTGACGTTGGCGGCCTTCACCATGGCGTCGGCGGCGGCCAGCGCGGCCACGTAGCCCTTGGTTTCGATCAATCCGATTGCGTTGCTGGACATGGTTTATCTCCTTATTTGTTGGGTTCGGTATCAGGGTTGGGTGTCTGAGTTGACGTCGATGGATCCGATGATGAGGGCATCCACGGGTGGCGGGGTTCCGGTGAACCAGCTCGAGGCAACCGAGCCCTGGGCCACCAGGACGTGTTCGCCCACGCCGCTACCGAGGACGTCGAAGGCGATCAGCTTCGAGCCGGTGCCGTCGATCTCGACCTCGAGGAACGCGCCTGCGGGGATACCGTCGATGCGCCGGGTCGACCACACGTTGCCGGTGACAGTCGCTGCTAGCACTTTGGCTCCTTTTCAATCTTGATTCCCAAGGTGCGGGCTTTCTCCCGGGCCAGGGGGGTGAGCACCGCCTTGCGACCGAGCACGAGCGTGCCGCCGGCCATGTCCGCGATCTGGCGTTCGGTGACTGCCCCGGTGTCGATACGGTGGACCGCCCCGCCACCCGACGACCGCGACGAGCCGGCCAGCCGGAAACTGAGCCGGCCGGCCTTGAGGTCAGCGCGGGTTTTCGGACTTTCGAAGAGCCGCAAGAGTTTTCGGACGAAGTTGTCCAGATCTTTGTCATTGGCCAACTGCACGGTCTCTGTGCGGTTCTTACCGTTGGCCGCGCGGGGTCCGGTGGGCTCGACTCCGAACTGGTCGGCGACTGTGGCGGGGGGCGGTGGAGCCGGGGCCGGTGGTGGGGGGACAGCCACCGGCCCCGGAGTCTTGACGGCAGCCCCGACGTCGCGGACCGCTTCGCGAACCACCTCACGTACCAGAGCGCGCAGCTCGTCGCGATTGATGCTCATGCAGTGGCCCTGGCCAGCGCGTCCTGCGCCGCCTCGGCGGCGGTGCGGATGTCGGCTTCGGTCCCGGACAGGTAGACGCGGCCGGTGGCGCCGATCATCCGGAAGTCGACCACCTTGATGTCGGCGGCCTTCTCGGCCTCGTTGGTGGCCAGGATCGCGTACGACGCCGGCTGGACCTCCAGCACGAACAACGACTCTCCGGGCAGCACCATGGACCCGATCTTGTTGCGGTTGATCAGGAAAGCGTGCTGGTGGTCGACGCTGGAGATGATGCGCGAGGCCAGCACGTTCGGAGACACCGCACTGCCGGTGTCGCCGCCGAGCTCGTCGAGGGCGGCATCGGCAGCGGCCTTGACCGCACCGGTCTCACCGTGGAACTCGAGGTAACCGAATTGCCGTTCGACCACCAGGATTCCGGCCTTTACCTCGGCATGCTTGAGGGCGACGTCGGTGACGCCCTCGATGTCGAGCCCAGGGGCCACCTCGATGATCTGCGCGGCCTGGTTGGCGCGCGGCAGCGCACCTTTGATCCAGGTACCCAGATACGACATGGTCTGCGGCTGCAGCCGGTCGATGAAGATGAAAGAACGAAGTTCAGCCACAGCTCTACCTCTTGATCAGTTGTGCTAGTTCTTCGACGACGAGTGCGCGCAGTTCGGCCCGCAGCGTGTCCAGTCCGGGGTCCGACGATCGGTTGACGGTCGGATACGAGCGGCGCGGTGTGGCCGGCACACCGGCGCGATCGTTGGAGGCGCGCGGGTATTCCGGGACCGGGCCCGACGGGGCGTGCCATGGGTTGATGCCCGCGAAATTGCCCATCACGACGCCCGGTTCGCTGTTGTAGGCGATGCGGGCCCAGTTGATCAGGTTCTGCGGTTGCAGGTTCTCGCCGATCGAGCTTCGCCCGACGAACCCGGTGCCGATGGTCATCGACGGCGCCAGGTTGGTCTCCAGTCCTGAGCTGCCGGTCGAGTTACCGACGTTCACCGACACCCGCAACACGGGCACCTGGGCGGCGAAATCGCTGATCACCGAGGGGTTCTCACTGTGGATGGCGGCTGAGTGTCCGGCCCCGCCGATTCGCACCACGGCCCGGGCCGCCCGGATACCGCGCGCGGCGTCGGCGGCGGTCGTCATCCCGAGCACCGGGGAGAGCTTTTCGTGGGCCAGCATCTCCTCGGTGATCACGTCATCGAACGGCGCGATCAGCACCCGGGTCTTCGGCGTCACCCGCAAGCCGGCCTGACCCGCGATCCACGCGGCGTCGCGTCCGACCACGTCGGTGTTGAGGTGGCCGTTGGCGAACATATAGGTCCGCAACCGCCGGGCGCCGTCCTCGTCGAGGATGTGTGCTCCGGCACGGGTCAGCGCCGAGCGCAGCTTGTCGGCGACGGCGTCTTCCACGATCAGCACCGACTCGTTGGTGCACAGCACCGAGTTGTCGAAGGCCTTGCTGTCCACGATCCGCTTGGCCGCGGCGTTGATGTCCGCGCTGGCGTCGACGAACACCGGGACGTTGCCCGGGCCGACGCCGAGTGCCGGGTTGCCCGACGAGTACGCGGCACGCACGACGCCGGTGCCGCCGGTGGCGACGATGACGTCGGTGCGTTCGTCGGCCATCAGCGCCTGCACCAGCGGGATCGACGGCTCGTCGATGACCTGCACGATGCCGTCCGGGGCGCCGGCCGCCACGGCCGCATCGGCGAGCACGCGGGCGGCATCGGCCGAGCACTGCTTGGCCCGCGGATGCGGCGCGACGAGGACGGCGTTGCGGGTCATCAGCGCGAGGATGACCTTGAAGTACACCGTGGCAACGGGATTGGTGGTCGGCGTCAATGCCAGTACCACGCCCGCGGGCCTGGGCAGCTCCACGATCTTTCGGGACTCGTCGACTCGCGGCGACACGTAATCGTCTCCGCGGTAGTAGTCGACGATGCCTCGCGAGCAGGCCCGGTTCTTGGTCACCTTGTCGGCCACCACGCCCATGCCGGTCTCGGCGACCGCTTCCGCGGCGAAGCGTTCGGCTTCGGCGTAGCCGGCTTCGGCCACCGCGTTGACGATGGCGGTCACCGTCGCGGCGTCGTAATCGGCGTAGGCCGCCGCGGCCCAACGGGCCCGCTCCAGCATGTGGCCTGCCTGTGCGGTACTGGTCATGACGCCTTACGTCCTCTCACGACGGTCTCTGCCCTGGCCACCGCGACGGCGAGGCGGTCCAGGACGTCCTCGCAGAGCTCGCGCGAGAGCAGCAGACCCGGTTTGAATTGCAGGACACGGGGATCCAGTGTCGAGAAGATCGCCCACACTCCGTTCTCGTAGAGTTCCCGCATCACGAACTTGGCCCCTTCGGGGTGATCGAACTCCAGGCCGATCACCACGCCGTTCTGACGGATACCGACGAACCAGTCCGGATGGTCGGCCTGGATGCGCTGCAGCCCGTGGTCGAAGATGTCGGCGATGTAGTGCACCATCGAGCGCACCTCGGGCCGGGTCGAGATCTCGAGCGTCTTCAGCGCGGCCACACAGCCGAGCTCGGCGCCGCCGAACGTGGAGATGTGGCCGAAGCCGTCCTCGTCGAGCCACTTCGCGGCGCGATCGCTGAGCAGGGCCGCGGTGATCGGGTACATGCCCCCGGACAGGCCTTTGCCCGTCACCAGGATGTCCGGCTCGATGCCGTGTTTGGTGATGCACCACAGTTCGCCGGTGCGCATCAGCCCGGTCTGCACCTCGTCGGCGATGTAGAGGGTCCCGTGCTTTTCGGTGAGTGCCTTGACGGCTTCCAGATAACCCGGTGCGGGAAGGGGGAATCCGTAGGTGGCGGGAATGGTTTCCATGATCACCGCGGCGACATCGCCGGGGGCCAGTACCCGCTCCATCGCCTCGACGTCGTTGAACGGTACCTGGAGGAACTCGTCGGGCTGATCGGCCAGGAAGAACTTGGCGAACCGGTCGTCACCGGTGGCCACGGCGAGGCCGGTGTGCCCGTGATAGGCCTTGACGATCGAGACGATCTTGCGGCGTTTGGTGGCGTGCCGTGCGCTCTTGAGTGCGATGTCGATCGCCTCGCCACCTCCGGACCCGTACGCCACCTTGGTGATCGAGGCCGGGGCGGTCTCGACCAGTCGTTGGGCCAGCGCGGTGCGGGCCACCGAGGGGAAGTGGTGGTTGCCGACGTCGAAATGCGTCATGCCCTCGGTAATCGCCTGCATCACTTCGGGATTGCGGTGTCCGAGGTTGTAGGTGCCACCGTTGAGGTGTAGATCGATCAGGCGGCGACCGCCCATATCCCACAGGAAATATCCCTCGCGGCGGTCGATCACCAGATCGACACCGGTATCAGTCCAGAACTGCGTCTTGTCTGGATTCCAGAACGTCTTCGCCTTGTCCAGCACTTCGGCTTTGGACTCGAACGTGAACGTGCCGTAGTCGTACATGCGGCTCCCTCTTGAGCTACTCGGTAGCTGTGATGGGACTCACCGTAAACGGTTGCAACCATTTATGTCAATGGTTGCAAGTAGTGCTTGCCAATCGGTTTTGGTAGTGCCAATATACGTAGGTCTCGGATGTGGTCCAGACCACAGAGCAGACCTCACTGTTACCTGGAAGGTACCCCGATAGATGACTGATCAAGCTGTCGCCGGGCATGAAGACACAGCTCACGACGTACAGAGACTGAAACGCAACGCCGTCGGCACCGTCGGCGTCATCTTCATGGCGGTAGCCACCGCCGCACCGATCACGGCAATGGTCGGCAACGTTCCCATCGCCGTAGGTTTCGGAAATGGTTCGCATGCTCCGGCCGGCTATATCGTCGCGACCATTGTTCTCGGCCTCTTCGCGGTGGGTTACGCGACCATGGCCAAGCACATCACCACCACCGGCGCCTTCTACGGCTATATCTCCCACGGACTCGGCCGCATCGTCGGGATGGCCAGCGGCGGCCTGATCACCATGGCCTATGTGGTGTTCGAGGCTTCACTCATCGGGATCTTCTCGTTCTTCTTCCAGAACTTCATGCAGTCCCAACTGGGTATCCACATCCACTGGGTGATCCCGGCGCTGCTGATGCTCGTGACCAACGCGGTGCTGACCTACTTCGACGTGAACCTGACCGCCAAGGTGCTCGGGGTGTTCCTGGTGACCGAGATCGTCATGCTGGCTCTCGGTGCGTTGGCGGTGCTGGTCAAGGGCGGCGGCCCGCAGGGTTTCGCGGTCGCCGAGACCATCAATCCCATCGGCGCGTTCGCCCCGGCGGCCGGAATCGCCGGCGCCAGTGCCGGATTGGGGCTGTTCTTCGCGTTCTGGTCGTGGGTCGGTTTCGAGTCGACGGCGATGTACGGCGAAGAGTCGCGTAACCCGAAGAAGATCATCCCCAGGGCGACGATGCTGAGTGTCGTCGGTGTCGGTCTGTTCTACGTGTTCGTGTCCTGGATGGCGATCGCCGGCACCGGACCGCAGCGTGCCGTGGAGCTCGCGCAGGATTCGGCCACGTCCTCGGAGATCTTCTTCGGCCCGGTGCGCGCCACCTACGGGGAATGGGCGATCACGATGTTCAACATCCTGCTGGTCACCGGTTCGTTCGCCTGCGGCATGGCGTTCCACAACTGTGCCTCCCGCTACCTGTATGCGCTGGGCCGTGAAGGTTTGTCGGCCGGTCTACAGAAGACTCTCGGCGCAACACATCCCACGCACGGATCGCCCTACATCGCTTCGTTCGTGCAGAGCGGGATCGCCCTGGTGATCATCTTGGCCTTCCTGTTCGCCGGGATGGATCCGTACGTGCACATGTACACGCTGCTGGCCATCCTCGGCACCATGGCGATCCTGATCGTGCAGTCGCTGTGTGCCTTCTCGGTGATCAGCTACTTCCACATCCGCAAGAACCACCCGGTGTCCAAGCACTGGTTCAAGACACTGATCGCTCCCGGCCTCGGTGGGATCGGCATGCTCTACGTCGTCTACCTGCTGTGGGAACACAAGGACACAGCGGCGGGCACGGCATCCGGCACCCTGCTGTTCAAGCTGACCCCGTGGATCGTGGTGGGCATCTTCGTCCTGGGTGCGGGCATGGCCACCTACTTCAAGCTGCGCGATCCGCGCCGCTATGAATTGATCGGTCGGATCGTGTTCGAGGACAACGTTGTTCGCGACTGAGGTATCCGACCCGAAGACCGATCAGGCCGGTAGATGGACTCATTCGAACGGGTCCTGCTGAACTTCGTCCTCGCGTGGGCTCCCTACGGGGGTCCGCGCGAGGACGACGTCTGGCTCGAGTTCGGTATGACCGCCGAGCAGTTGTGTGTTCGGTTCGCCAGGATCGTGTCCGGTCAGCTGCCCCGGGCCAGGTCCCTTTCGGCCGCCGACCGCTGTCTGTTGGAGCGGGCCTGCCGGTACCTGCGGCACCAGCGTGAATCAGCCAAACGCCGCGCGTAGCCGCGCACACTGGCTGGCCATGAACGCCTGGGCCACCGGTGTTTTGGCGGCGATCTGGTCAAAGCCGTGAAACGCCCCGTACACCTCTTCCACCTGGCAGTCGACTCCTGCGGCACGCAGGCGCTCGGCGTAGGCCATGTCCTCATCATGGAACAGGTCCAGCGTGCCCACGCCGATCCAGGTGGGTGGCAGGCCGGCCAGATCTTCCCGACGCCCCGGCACGGCCACCGCCGGATCTGCTCCCCTCAGGTATGCCGACCAGCCGAACTTGTTGCTGCCCTGCGTCCACAGCCGGTGGCCGGGATTCTCCAACTCCGGGCCGACCGAGCGGTCGTCGAGCATCGGGTAGACGAGTATCTGGGCGGCCAGCTGTATCTCGCCGCGGTCGCGGGCGAGCAGGGCCAGGGAGGCGGCCAATCCGCCGCCCGCGCTGGCACCGGCGACGGCCACCCGTGACGGGTCGACCGCGGGCAGCTTCGTCAGCCATTTCAGCGCCTCATAGCAGTCCTCCAGCCCGGCGGGATAGGGATTCTGCGGCGCCAACCGGTACTTGACCGCGGCCACCGTGGCGCCGAGTTCCCTGGCGAAGCGCCGGCACAGGGCGTCGTCCTGCGCGGGGCTGCCCAGCACGTAACCGCCGCCGTGGATCCACAGCAGGGCCGGCGTCGGTTCGGTGACTCCGGTCGGCCGGAACAGGCGCACCCCGACACCGGAGCTCAGCGTGAGCACCTCGACATCATCGGGCGTCTGCCGGTTCTGCAAGGCGGTCAGCCGCTGCAGCAGTGGCAGAGAACGCCTGGTCACCAGCTTGCGGGGGATGAAGCGGGCGATGCGTTCCAGGTCGGGATGGAACGTAGGCCGGGCGGCTGTGCTTGAAGTCACAATTACCGTTCTACCGCGCGCTCTCGGCGCCGTGTCAAGCAGGCCCTCCGTCCTCCACGCGCGCCGCTTTCCACGCCAGGGCCGCGCATCGCGTCTCAAAGTCAAGTGGTTAGCGCAACATCGGCTATGCGGCTTGGTTGATGAGGGCGGCGAGGCGTTGGGCGGGGGTGTCGTAGTCCAGGGTGGGCCGGGGTCGGGTGTTGAGCTTGTCCTGGACGGATTTGAGGTCGGCCTTGGTGTAGCGGCTGAGGTCGGTGCCTTTTTCGAACCAGAACCGCAGCAGCCTGTTGGTGTTCTCGTTGCTGCCCCGCTGCCAGGGTGAATGTGGATCGCAGAAGTAGACCGGAGCCTGCAGGGCCATGCTGATGTCACACCAGCCGGCCATCTCCGAGCCGCGATCCCAGGTGAGGCTGCGCCGCAGATGCGCCGGTAACTCATTCATCGCCGCGATCATCGCCTTGGCCACCGAATCCGCGGTGTGATCGTTGGGCAGGTGCAACAAGATGGTGAATCGGGTGCTGCGCTCGACCAGGGTCCCGATCGCACTGCCCGAGGCGGTGCCCACGATCAGATCTCCTTCCCAGTGCCCGGGCACGGCACGGTCCTCAACCGTGGCGGGGCGCTGGCTGATGGTGATCACGTCACTAAATGTGCCGCGGCGCTCGCTGCCACGGGGTTTACGGGCGGTGCGTTTGGTCGACAGGCACTTGTTCAGATCGGCGCGCAGCTGGCCACGGCCTTGCACGTAGAGGCACTTGTAGATGGTTTCGTGGCTCACCCGACCCAGCCTGTCATCAGGGTGAGCGCGGGCCAACATGTCAGCGATCAGCTTCGGGCTCCACCCATCGTCCATCCACCCTTCGATGGCCGCGCACAATCCGGTGTTGTTGAGCTTGAACGCTTTGGGCCGCTTGGCTTTCTGACAGGCTCGGGCATGGGCCATCCCGGCGTGATAGTCCCCGTCGGCGTTGCGGTTACGTTGCACTTCGCGCCAGATGACGGTGCGGTCGCGGCCCAATTGCTGCCCGATCTGGGCGTGGCTGAGACCGCGATCCAGGCCCCGCATAATCGTCACGCGTTCGTCGTAGCTGATCCGGTGGCCCGGGCCGCCCTCGCGGGTCCGCTCTCCCGGGCAGGCGATACCGCGAGTGCCCTTGCTTCCTTTGAGCAGAGTCATGCCGCCAGCCTGATACCACCAGTACCGTCCAGCACCGTTGGACACACCGATCCGACGCTCGGCATCACGCATCGCGACACCGTCACACACCAGGTCAAACAACACCCGACGCATCGAACGATCAAACACCGCAACCTCCCAAACCAGTGGATGTTGCAGTGACCGTATGAATCCGCCCGTGTGGCAGCGACCCGCCTGTAGAAACCGGCGAGTCGGGCGAAAGGCCGCTACTTCAACAGCGGATCCCGGGGCAGGCCCAGGATGCGCTCGGCGATGGTGTTGCGGGTGATCTCCGAGGTACCGCCGGCGATCGTCATGGCCCGGTTGCCGAGGTAGGCCCGGGTCAGCTTCGGGGTCGCACCGGTCACCCCGGCCGAGCCGACCAGATCCATTCCCAGTTCGGTCAGATGCTGGGAATGTTCGGCCACCAGCAGCTTGGTGACGTTGCCCTCGGGGCCCGGCTCGGTTCCGGCGATGGCCCGGCTGACCCGGCGCAGATTCAGCAGCGGCAGCGTGTGGCCGACGGCGATCACCTCACCGGCCCGGCGCACGTACCGCGCCCCATCGGGATCGGCGTCGATCAACGCCACCAGCTCGTCGGCGTCGAACCCGGTCGGGGCCGCCGAGCCGCCGCCGATCGAGATGCGCTCATTGCCCAGGGTGGCCCGGGCGACCAGCCAGCCCTTGTTCACATCACCCACGACATCGGCGTCGGGGACGAACACATCGTCGAAGAACACCTCGTTGAAGTGAGTGTCACCGGTCAGTCCACGCAGCGGATTCACCGTCACCCCAGGGGCTTTCATGTCGATCGCCATCATGGTGACCCCGGCGTGCTTGGGGGCGTCAGGATCGGTGCGCACGGTGGCCAAGCCCCACTGGCAGTGCTGGGCCAGGCTGGTCCACACCTTCTGACCGGTGACCCGCCAGCCGCCGTCGACCTTCTTGGCCGCGGTACGCACGGCCGCCGCGTCCGAACCTGCCCCCGGCTCGGAGAACAGCTGGCACCACATCACCTGCCCCCGCAGAACGGGTTCGACCCACCGCTCGCGCTGATCGTCGGTGCCGGCCTGGGCGATGGTCAGGGTCACCCAGCCGGTGATGCCCATGTCGGCGCGTTCGATGTCGGCAAATTCTTCCTCGATCACCAACTGCTCCAACACATCTGCGGCCCGGCCGTACGGCTTGGGCCAGTGCGGCACCAGGTAGCCCGAATCCACCAGGTAGTCACGGCGCTTGTCCTCGGGTAGGGCCTTGACTGCCGCCGCGGCTTGCCGGGCGTCCTGCCGGTACTGCTCGGCCTCCTCCGGAAGAGCGAATGACGCCCCGTGCGCCTGCCCGTTGCGTTGCCCGTCGACGACGTCGACCAATGGATCGGCGCCGTCACCGAGCACCGCGGCCAGGGTCCGGGCCCGTCGTAGGTACAGGTGCGCGTCGTGCTCCCAGGTGAACGCGATGCCGCCGTGCAGCTGGACGTTGGTCTGGGTGCAGAAGATCTGGGCCCGGATGGCGTGGGCTGCGGCCACCGCGGCGGCGAACCACGCCCCGTCGAGATCGTCGGCGCGGGCGGCGTCCCAGACCGCGGCGGTGGTCTGTTCGGCGTCGACGAGCATGTTGGCCGCGTGGTGCTTGACGGCCTGGAAGGTGCCGATGGTGCGGCCGAACTGCTCGCGGACCTTCGCGTACTCGACCGCCATGTCGAGTGCGGCCCAGGACACGCCGACCGCCTCCGCCGAGCCGAGGATGCGGAACACGGTGCGGGCGGCGCGCGCGCCGCCGCGCAGGATCCGGCTCTCGTCGACGGCCACCGCGCGGAGGTCGACCGAGCCGATGCTGCGGGTGGCGTCCAGGGAATCCTGTGCGGTGACGGTGATTCCGTCGGCCGTGGCGTCCAGGATCACGATGTCCTCGCCTGCGGCCAACATGAGTATGTGGGCGTCGGGGGCGCCGAGTACGGCGCGGGCCTGCCCGCCGAGCAGGCCGTCGGCGCCGATGGTCACCGAGCCGGCCAATCCGAGTGCAGCCACCGTCGTCCCGTCGGCGAGGCCCGGGAGCAGTTCCGCGCGAACGGAATCTGGTGCAGAGCGGTCGATGACCACTGCGGCCGACACGGTCGGCAGGAACGGCCCGGGGCACAGTTCGCGTCCGGCGACCTCGACGACCACCGCCAGTTCGGATAGACCGAACCCGGAGCCGCCGTACTCCTCGGACACGGCGAGCCCGTTCCAGCCCAGGCCGGCGCCGGCCGCCCAGATCTTGTCGGGGTAGGTGCCGGCCTTCTCCAGGGTGGCGCGGGCGGCTGCGCGGCTGCCGAGCCGACTCAGCTGCCCGAGCGCCGCGTCGGCGAGGTCCTGGTGCTCTTCGGTGATGGCCAGCGCAGACTTAGTCATGCTTAGCGAAGCTAACGGGGGTTACGCGGATAAGTCGACGTGATGCAGGTCACAATTGGACGCCGGGTGAACAAGTCGGCGAAGTTGTCGCCTGAGTCAATAGGTGGCGCGGTACGCTCGCGCAATGACGGCACGACCGGATCGCCGGTACCCCGCACCGACGCTCGCTGATCGGGCGCGATGGTTGCTGAAGGCGACTCCCGCTGACCATATGCTGGCACTGAGTGTCGCATCGGCTTCGCTGCCGGTGGTGGGCAAGCACCTGGAACCGTTCGGGGCCGTGGCGGCGATGAGCGTATGGGGTTTCCGTCACTTGCCCGAGTTCGTGACAAACTCGGCGAAGTCTTGGTGGGCTCCGGGAAACAGCGAGCTCCGCAAGGCTGAGCGCGAGCAGACCAACGCTGTCGCGCAGGAAGGTCTGCGCGGTGTGGTGCCCGCCGCCGACCTGGCCATCGACTGGCCGGTCCCGGACAGCATGCCGCCGTTGTGGCATACCGCCGAGTACCGGCGCGACGTCTACCGGACCTCGGTGCGCTACGGCGACGACCCGGCGCAGCTGCTCGATGTGTGGCGGCCCAAGCACCTACCCGCCGAACCCGCACCCGTGCTGCTGTTCGTGCCCGGTGGCGCTTGGGTGCACGGCGGCCGGATTCTGCAGGGCTACGCGCTGTTGTCGCATCTGGCGCGACAGGGCTGGGTGTGCCTGTCCATCGACTACCGGGTGGCCCCACACCACCGGTGGCCGCGCCACATCACCGACGTCAAGGCGGCGATCGCCTGGGCGCGCGCCAACGTCGACAAGTTCGGCGGTGACCGCAACTTCGTCGCCATCGCGGGCTGCTCGGCCGGTGGTCACCTCGCGGCGCTGGCGGGCCTGACCCCGAATCATCCTGATCTACAGGGCGATCTGCCGGACAACGCGGACACCCGCGTCGACGCTGTTATCGGCATCTACGGTCGCTACGACTGGGAGGACCGTTCCACCGAGGAGAGAGTCCGGTTCGTCGACTTCCTGGAACGAGTCGTGGTGGGCCGCAAGCTCGACCGGCATCCCGAGATCTACCGGCAGGCCTCACCGATCGCCCAGATCCACCCCGATGCGCCACCGTTCCTGGTCATTCACGGAACCGGCGACAGTGTCATCCCGGTGGCGCAGGCCCGCAGTTTCGTCGAGCGGCTCAAGGCGGTGTCCCGGTCGGTCGTCGGCTACATTGAACTACCGGGGGCCGGGCACGCCTTCGACATGACCGACGGTGCCCGGACAGGGGCCATGGTCACCGCAATTGGCTTGTTCCTCAACCAAATTCATCGAAACAGGGCGATTGACCGGGATAAAGCGGTTATATAGACGCCTCCACACCTGGGGAGGGACACCGTGAAACGGTTGAGTGGGTGGGACGCGTTCCTGCTTTACACAGAGACGCCCAACGTGCACATGCACACGTTGAAGATCGCGGTCATCGCGCTCGACGACTTGGGGGACCGGACTTTCGGGATCGACGAGTTTCGTGAGGTGATCCGCGGACGTCTGCACAAGCTCGACCCGTTCCGCTATCAGCTGGTCGACATCCCGTTCAAATTCCACCACCCCATGTGGCGGGAGAACTGCGACGTCGATCTCGAATACCACGTCCGGCCCTGGCGAGTGCGCGCGCCCGGTGGTCGCCGTGAGCTCGACGAGGCCATCGGCGAGATCGGCTCCACCCAGCTGGACCGCAGCCGGCCACTGTGGGAGATGTACTTCGTCGAGGGCCTGGCGAACGGGCGCATCGCTGTGGTCGGCAAGATTCACCATGCGCTGGCCGACGGCGTTGCCTCGGCGAACCTGCTGGCCCGCGGCATGGACCTGAGCGACGGCCCGCAGCGCGACGACGATTCGTACGCCACCGACCCCGCACCCAGCAGTGGTGAGCTGGTGCGATCGGCGTTCGCAGATCACATGCGCCAGTTGGGCCGGTTGCCTGCGACGGTCCGCTACACCGCGCAGGGCTTCGGCCGCGTGCGGCGCAGCCATCGCAAGCTGTCGCCGGAACTGACCCGGCCCTTCACTCCGCCGCCCAGCTTCATGAACCACATCCTCGACGAGAAACGGCTGTTCGCGACAGCCACGCTGGCGTTGGCCGACGTCAAGGAGACGAGCAAGAAGCTCGGGGTCACGATCAACGATCTGGTGCTGGCGATGTCGTCGGGGGCGCTGCGCAAGTTGTCGCTGAAATACGACGGCAAGGCCGATCATCCGCTGTTGGCCTCGGTGCCGATGAGCTTCGACTTCTCTCCGGACCGGATTTCGGGCAACCGTTTCAGTGGGGTCCTGGTGGCGCTGCCGGTGGACATCGCCGATACCGCCGAGCGGGTCCAGCGGGCGCACGAGGCCGCGGCCCTGGCCAAGGAAAGCCATCAGTTGATCGGCCCGGAACTGATCGCGCGCTGGGCCGCGTACATGCCGCCTGCCCCGGTCGAGGCCGCCTTCAAATGGCTGTCGAACAAGGACGGCCAGAACAAGGTGCTCAACCTCAACATCTCGAATGTGCCGGGCCCGCGGGAACGTGGCAAGGTCGGCGGCGCCACCGTCACCGAGATCTATTCGGTCGGCCCCATCACCACCGGCAGCGGACTCAACATCACGGTGTGGAGCTATGTCGACCAGCTGAACATCTCGGTGCTCTCTGACGACGCCACCGTTGAGGATCCGCACGAGGTCACCGACGGCATGGTCGAAGAGTTCCGCGAGATACGCAGAGTGGCAGGGCTTTCCGACAAGCTGACGGTTGTCGAGTCCGCGATGCCGCAATAGTGGTGGGGGAGGATTCGATCCGTGAGCAACAGGGGATCGGAGACCGGCGGCCTCGCCGAGCTGAAGGAAGAGCTAAGGCTCCGGTTGGTGGCCGGGTTCTGGGACTACGACGACTTACTCCAATGGGCATCTGACTCCGAAGTGGTGCGGCCGGCTGACGCGGCTGCCCTGCTGCGGTCGATGTGGGATGAGCGTTTGGCCGAACAAGCCGCGTGGACGGACACCGGTGATTACGGCCGCCTGAAGGACACGTTCACCCAACTGCAGTCCGAGGGCATTCTGGCCCGCATGTGCTTCTCGTGCTGCGTGACGTGCGCGACCAGCGAGATCGACCACGAGCGCACCCTCCATCCGGATCCGCCGGACTGGTATCGCTACCGGGAGTGGGCCTACACCTACTTTCACGAGCAGGATGCCCTGCGGCTCGGGGAGTCCCCACCGCAACTGGTTCTGGGGTACAGCGCTTTTCGTGCTCATCCGGACCTGCCGGAGGCGCTGGTGCGCGCATCATACGACGGCGATGCCGCAGCTGCCGATGAGGTCAAGGAACGCACCGACACCATGGTTGGTCAGCGAATCGTGGCAGTGGCCGAGAGCTTCGGCCTGACCACGTACTGGTCGGGATCACGGCACGAGCGAATCGAAGCGCAGATCGATCAGTGGCGTAAGCCGCTGCCGCCCCGACTGGCGCAGGAGGCAACCAGACGCCGGCCGGCGCCGAGGCGGTGGCTGGGAAGTCTGCTGAAGCCACGAGGTGGTACTTCCTAGGGGCGGCGAGGTTCTGGGATCGGCCGGTTTTCGCATCTGCTCGGGCGGATGAGGAGTAGCATTTCTACAAATGCAACTTGGAGAAATTGCTCGGGAGGTTGCCGTGCGCGTCGAAGTCGACCTGGATCGCTGTGAAGGCAACGCCATCTGCGTGAAGCTCGCACCGCACCTGTTCCAACTCGACGAGGACGACTACTCGGTGGTCCAGCTCGATCCGGTGCCGGCCGAGCTGGAAGAGGTCGCTGCCCGTGCGATCGAGGAATGCCCGCGGGCGGCGCTCCGTCGCGGTTAGGCCTCCGTTACCGGATCGGCTCGTCGCCGAGCACTGTGGTGCGCAGCATGTGCCGGGGGGAGTTGGGCTCGTAGGGTGCGGCGCGGTGCAGTACGCCCTGGTTGTCCCAGATCACGGTGTCACCGACCGACCACTTGTGGCTGTAGACCTTGTCGGGGGTGGTCGCATGGGCCAGGAGTTCGGCGAGCAGCGCGCGTCCCTCGTCGCGATCCATCCCGACGATGTAGTCCGCTGAAGCGCCGAGTACCAATGACTTTCGCCCATTGCGGTGCGTCCAGACCAGCGGGTTCTCATGCGTCGGGCGGGCTTGCCAACGGCTCAGCTGATCGGGTGTCGGGTCCGGATAGACCCGCCGCTGAGAGGCTTCCAGGGAGTGGACCACCCGCAGCCTGCTGTAGCGCTCCTTCTCGGCCTCGTCGAGTGAGTCGTAGGCCGCATAGGTGTTGGCGAACTCGGTTTCTCCTCCTCGCGCGGCCACTTGCAAGGCTGACAGCACCGTCGCCTTCTGGGGGCATTCGTCGTGCATGGGCGTGCAACCGTCGATATGCCAGTCGAATGTCGCCTTGAGGTATTCGGCAGCCTTGTTCTTGGTCTTGTCCAGCGTGATGGGATAGATGCCCGATACCGGGTGATGGCCGTCGGCCGAGCGGTCGATCTCACCCAGCCGCTGCGAGAATGCCACCTGGGCTTCGGGATTCAGGTGCAGGCCGTGGAACACCAACACCCCGTTGTCCTCCAGCGCATCCAGCACCGCGTCCCCCAAGCTGTCGTCGGACCCCAGGCGCTCGGGGTCGACGCCGACAACTTCGGCGCCCACCGAAGCGGTCAGCTTGTTGATGGTCAGCACACTCATCGGGTGCGTCCTTTCGGTGTTCGGTGTTCTAAGGCCGTGGTTCGCCGGTGCGGATCATCACGGCATCGGCGGAGTCTGTGGGGGCCGGTTGATGCATGATCTCCACCGACATGGCCACCATGATCAGTGAATAGATCAGATGCAGCAGGTTGAGTGCATCGTCGGGAATGTCGTCGAGCGGGAACTTGTCGCAGTACTCGATCGCCTCCTCGAGGCGGGGGAAGAAGGCGTCGTAGAACTCGTGCATCTCCGGCATTGTGCTGGCCAGGCGACGGTCCCATCGCTCGGTCTCGGTTGGTAGACACCATATTTCGGCGTAGGGTTCGAGTTCGGCGAATGCGCTGGGGAGCCGGGTGGCGGTCGTCATCACGCCCCCGCCGGTGCGCGGTCACGCTGGTAGTCCCCGACCCACTCGACTGCCATCTTGTGCAAGTGCCGCACCAGGATCTCCTGATCGTTGAGCGGATAGTCGTCGATGACGTCGTACTCGAGCGCGGCCTGGGTTCCGCCGAGCATTCCGGCGTCCTGCAGTGCGAATTCCTTGAGCACCACGGCGGCCACTTCGTGCTCGATCCGTTCTCGCACGGTGCGGGCCGGATGGAAGTAGGTGAACGCCTCGTAGCGGTGGGTGTTGTGCGAGGTCGGCCAGTAGCGGTAGAGCAGATACCAACCGCCGTAGATCAGAATCTCCAGGTTGGGGAAGATCTGGAAGTTGGTGATTCCCCATGGCTCGATGTTGCCGGGGTTGAGTCCGTGCATCGGCAGTTCGCCGATGTCGGGGGTGCGCCACGGACCCACCAGTCCACTCTGGGTGGCGCGCTCGATCGGGTACATGTATTCCGGCGCCAGCAGCCATCGTCGCGTGCCGGCCGTCGACACGAGGCGATGTGGTCCGTCGAGCTGAAAGTGCCCACAGGTGAAGCCGGCGTTGGGATCCCGCACCTCGGGCGGTACCTGCTGGGTGTGCAGCGACGGTACGTGGTAGTACTCCTGGAAGGCGTCGGCGAAGATCTTCCAGTTGCTGTTGTTGTGTGCCACCCAGTCGTATCGCTCGGTGAGTTTGTCGAACGGATAGCCGTCGAGGGCGGTCACCATGGGGCCGAGGAAGTCGCGCAGGCTCTGGCGCGGCTCGCGGTCGAAGTTGACGAACACGAAGCCCGCCCACACGTCGCAGTGGACTTCGACCAGTCCGTAGTCGGCGGTGTCGAGGTCGGCGAAGCGGTCCGCGTCGGGCAGCGAGATCAGCCGCCCGTCCAGGCTGTAGCGCCATCCACAGTGGCTACATTCGAATTCGTCGCCGGTGCTGCGCAATTCGGTGGCGCGGAAGTCCGGGGGCACCAGCGCGTGTCCTCGTCTGCGGCACAGGTTGTGGAAGGCGCGGATATGGCCGTCATGGTCGCGCACCAAGAGCAGCGACGCGTCGGCGGCTTCGATCTGTCGGGTGATGTAGCTGCCTGCCTCGGGCGTCTCTTCGACGCGGCCGACGTTGAGCCAAGCCCGCTTGAAGATGGCCTCCCGTTCCAGGGCATAGAACTCTTCGGAGATGGAGTCCCGGAACGGGATCGGCCCCGTGCCCAGATCGGGATAGTGCTCGGTCCAGGATCCCTCAGCCGGCTTGGGCCACTTGGTTGCCATCTGAACCTCCTTGTGACTGGTGGGTTTTGGGACTGCTCGGGCGGCGTGGATGCCGCTACATCACTGCGCCGCCGTTGACGCCCAGGGTTTGGCCGGTGATGAAGCCGGCCTCCTCGGAACACAGGAACCCGACGGCGGCAGCGATATCGGCTCCGGTGCCGAGTCGGCCCAGCGGGATGTTGGCGGCGATCGTCTCGTTGGACGGCAGGTAGCCCGCGGCTTGGGACTGGTGCTGCATGGGTGTCTCGATACCCGAGGGCGGGATGTTGTTGACCGTGATGCCGTGGGCGGCGTATTCGCGAGCCAGCGATTTCGTCAGGGTCAACAGCGCACCTTTGGAGGCGGCATAGTGGGCCGCGAACGGGGTGCCGCGCTGGGCGCTCGACGACGAGATCATCACGATGCGGCCCCATCCCGCTTCGACCATGTCCGGCAGTGCCACCTGGCAGCAGCGGAACGTCCCGCTCAGGTTCACCTCGATCATCTGTGCCCAGGATTGTTCGGTGATGTCGGCGAACGAGGCGTACCCGAACATCCCCGCGCTGGTCACCAGGATGCCGACCGGCCCGAGTTCGCTGCGTACCTTGCCGAAGGACTCTTCCACCGCGGCCCGATCGGTGATGTCGGCGCCGACCGCGAAGGCGGTGATCCCGGTCGACCGAAGATCGTCGGTGACCCGTTGTGCGGCATCGGCATTGACGTCGAGCACGGCGACCTGATGACCGCGCCGGCCCAACTCGTGGCACGTCGCTTCGCCCATGCCCGATGCCCCGCCGGTCACCACGGCCACTCTGCTCATTCGTACACCACCCTTACTGTGCGGCTGGTCGGCAGTGCCTGGCACGTCACCACCCAGCCCTCGGCGACCTCGTCGTCATCGAGGGCGTCGTTGTTGACCATGCGCGCACTGCCCTCGACGACTTGAGCCATACAGGTTCCGCACGAACCGGTTTCGCATGACGACGGTGCTTTCAAGCCGGCAAGCCGGGCGGTCTGAAGCAGGGTGTTGCCCGCACGATACGGCGCGGTGACGGTGGTACGGCCCAGCTGGATCGTCACCTCTTCGGTTACCGCGGGCTCGGCCGCATCGGCAGGCGGGATGGCGGCGATGCTGAACCGCTCCAGATGCACCTGCTGCTTCGGGATCCCGGCATCGAGCAGGACCTGTTCGACGGTGTCCATGAAAGGAGCGGGGCCGCACACGAAGTAGTCGGAATTCGTGTGATCCTCTGGTGGGGCGCTGCCGACGAAATCCGCGATGTGTTGCGGCGAGACGACGCCGTCGAGGTCGTCGAGGTGGTGGTGTACCTCAAGGCGCCCGTTGTGGGTGTCGCTCAGTTCAGCCAATGCCTTCCGGAAGATCACGGAGTCCAGATCGCGGTTGGCGTAGAACAGTCGGGCCCTGCGGTCGGTGGCGGCCAGGGTCGAATGCACCAGCGAGAACACCGGGGTGATGCCGCTGCCGCCGGCGAAGGTGACGATGTCGTGTTCGGCCGCGGCGAGGACGAAGCGTCCCTCGGGCGCCGAGACATGCAGGGTGTCCCCGGCGCGCACGGCGTCGTTGATCCAGTTGGAGACCAGGCCGTCGCGATCACGCTTGACGGTGATCCGCAGATCGGATTCGACCGCCGGCGACGACGACATCGAGTAACAACGACGATGTTCGGCCCCGTTGATCGTCACCCGCATGGTGATGAATTGGCCTGCCAGATAACGGAACCGGACCTTGCTCGGCTCCGGGATGTCGAACACCAGGGACACCGCATCGCAGGTCTCCTGCACCACCTGCTTGACCCGCAACGGGACGAACCCGTCGGTGTCGATCACGTCGGCGGATTCCGCGCGGGACGTTGTGGAAGTCTCCATTGCGGGAACAATATCAAGTACTTGTTATTAATCTCAAGTGCTAGATATCCATGGAGTGGGCTGGGGACTACGGGTCGATGTGGTCGGAGTGCGGCGTGTGGCCCGTTCCCTGCTCGATCACCCGACGCAGCAGGGTCTTCAGTTGTTCCTGCTCGTCATCGCTGAGCACGCCGAACACCCGCTCATGAGCGGCAACCGCATCGGCGACGACCGCGGAGGCCACCGCCCGGCCCTCGTCGGTGAGGAAGACCTGCAGGATGCGTCCGTGTTGGGGATCCTGCTTGCGCTCGACCAGGCCACGCTTCTCGAGTGCGGTGAGCGCGAGCTGCACACCTTGCGGGGTGATCAACAGCCGACGGGCCAACTCGGCGCCGGACAGGCCCGGTTGATTGGCCAACTGGCGCAGGACGCCGATCTGGGCAGTGGTGACGCCGTGCTCCTTGACCGACTCGTTCACCTCGGTCAGCGAGAAGTAGAAGGCCTGCTTGAGCCACCACAAGGTGTTCTCGGTGAGGTCCATACTCTCGTCTCCGTCCGTGCCCGTCACCTCGACGCTAGCGCACCGTCCTCTTGTGGATCACTCCGTCCTTCATCACGAACCCGACATCGAGCGTCGTCGAGATGTCCAGGCTGGGATCACCGGCCACCGCGATGATGTCGGCCAGGTACCCCGGTGCCAGCCGGCCCAGATCGTCGGCGGCATCGACCAATTCCGCGGCCACCACCGTGGCGGCCTGCAGGGCCTGCATCGGGGTCATGCCGCGCTCCACCAGTGCGCACAACTCCTTGGCGTTCTCGCCGTGCGGGATGGCCGGTGCATCGGTGCCACATGCGATGCGTACTCCGGCGGCAATGGCCTTGGGCAGCATGGATTTTGCTCGCGGGAAGACCTCGAGTGCCTTTTTGCGCAGCTCGGGGGCGATCCGGTCGACGGCCATCGCGTCGGTGAGGTAGGTGGTGGACACCAGGAAGGTGCCGTGGTCGACCATCATCTGGATGGTCTCGTCGCTTGCCAGGAAGCCGTGTTCGATGCAGTCGATGCCGGCGCGGATGCAGGCCTGGATGGCGGTGTCGCCGACGGCATGGGCGGCGACCTTGACGCCCGCGCGGTGGGCCTCGTCGGCGATCGCGGCGAACTCGGCATCGGAGTACTGCTGGGCGCCCGGGGCGGTGCTGTGTGACATCACGCCACCGGAGGCCGACACCTTGATCAGCTTGGCGCCGTGGCGGATCTGGTAGCGGACGCACGCGATGACGTCGGGCACCCCGTTGGCGATGCCCTCGGCCACCGACAGCGGCATGATGCCCGGCGCCAGCCGCTGGAACACCGTGGGATCGAGGTGCCCGCCGTAGGGGGTGACGGCGTGGCCGGCCGGATAGATGCGCGGTCCCTGGTGCCAGCCCTGGTCGATCGCGCGCTGCAATGCGACGTCGAGCAGGTAACCGCCGGTCTTGACCATCAGACCCAGGTTGCGGACGGTGGTGAAGCCCGCGTCCAGGGTGGTGCGGGCGTTGACGGCTCCACGCAGCGT
Organism: Mycolicibacterium fortuitum subsp. fortuitum; assembly: GCF_022179545.1. The sequence goes on from NZ_AP025518.1 coordinate 266,452, forward strand.
CCGGTAGGCCGGGTCGTCCTGTACCCCGTGCATCGGGGTCGGCAGGCCTCCTGGATTACCCGGGCCGCCGATCAGCAGGTTGAGCTCCATGTCCATCAGCCCGGGCAACAGGGTGACGTCGCCCAGGTCGATGACGGCGGCCGACTCGGGCAGCGGGCCGTCGGGGTTCACGGCGGTGATCCGGTTGCCCTCGATGACCACGACCGCCGGGGCCCGGACCCGGCCGGCCACCACGTCCACCCACCGGGCGGCGCGCAGGACCGTCGTCGTATCGGCCTGCGTCACGGCACGGGCTCGGCGACGCAGTCCAGCGATGTCGCACCGGAATCCGGTACGCGTGGTTGCTTCCAGCATTCCACCGGGAATGACACCGTCACCATCGAGTACAGCAGGTGCATCAGGTTGAGCACATCCTCGGGCAGATCGTCGAGGCTGAACTTGTCGCAGAAGCTGATCGCTTCCTCGGCGCGCGGGGTGATCGCGTCATAGAACGCCTGCATCTCGGTCATGGTCGAGCCCAGTCGCTTGGCATAACGCTGCGGCTCGCTGGACAGGCACCAGTCCGAAAACTGTTCGAGGTCGGCGAATTCGGTCGGCAGTTTGGGACTCATCGGTTCATACCCCCGCTGTCTTGCGCTGGTAGTCGTCGATCCACGCCGCGGTCTCCTTGTGCAGATGGCGAAGCAGGATCTCCTGGTCGCAGAGCAGGAACTCGTCGACCACCCGGGTCTCGATCGAGCTCTGGGTCGCCTCAAGGGTGTTGGCGTCCTGCAGGCCGTACTCCTTGAAGGAGACGGCGGCCAGTTCCTGGGCCAGCCGCTCGCGTGGTGTGCGCGGCTGTGGGAAGTAGAGCGTGCATTCGAAGGTGTGTGTGTTGAACGACGTCGGCCAGTAGTGGTACGTCAGATACCAGCCCTGGCCCCAGAACAGCATGACGAAGTTGGGGAACAACTGGAACGAGTCGAGCCCCCACGGATCGCACTTGGCCGGGTTCAGCCCGGGCGGCATCTCGCCGAGATCCGGTTTTTCCCATGGGCCGAAAAGCCCGCTCTGACAGATGTCTTCGATGGGTTTGCGCATCTCGTCGGCCATCTCCCAGGCCCTCACCCCGGACGTGCTCACCAGCCGGTGCGGCCCTTCGATCCGGTAGTGCGGTGCCTCGAATCCGGCCTCCGCGGCGGCCTTCGAATAGGCGGTCGGAGACTGGTTCGCGTGCAGGATGGGTGCGTGATAGAACTCCTGGAAGGCGTCCATGTAGAGCTTCCAATTCGCCTTGACCTCAGAGCGATAGGTGAATCGCGAGGTCATCTTGTCGAAGGGGTAGCCCTCCAGTCCCGTGATCATCGGGCCGAGGAATTCGCGGAGGGATTGTTCGGGCGCTTCGGCATGGCCGGCGAAGTTGACGAAGATGAAGCCCTCCCATACCTCGCAGTGCACCGGCACCAGGCCGTAACGGCTCTTGTCGAGGTCGAAGAACTCGGACTCCTGCTGGACGAAGGTGAGCTCGCCGTCCAGGTCGTAACGCCACGCGTGGTATTTGCAGGTGAACTGCCGGCACACGCCGCTGGTCTCCTCCAGTGGCATGTCGTCCCACACCAGCTTGTTGCCGCGGTGGCGGCAGACGTTGTGGAAGGCCTTCACCTCGCCGGACTTGCCGCGCACCACGATGATCGAGGTGTTGGCCGCCTTCATCTCCCGGGTGAAGTAGCTGCCCTTGCGTGAAAGTTGTTCGACCCGTCCGACATTGAGCCACGCACGTTTGAAGATCGCCTTGCGCTCCAGTTCGTAGATCTCGGGGCTGATCGAATCTTCGTACGACACCGGGCCGGTGCCCAGCTCCGGGTAGTGCTGCGTCCAGCTGCCTTCTGCCGGCTTGGGAAACCGAGCCATGCCCGCTCCTAAAGAGATGTGATCGAACCGATGTTGCCGACGTCGGGCTGCGATGCCGGCCAGGGGCTTCAGGCTCGACGGTAGACGGCAGTTTCATCAATAACAAGTAGTTGATACTCTAAATTCGACGGAGGCGGGAGAGTCTGGATGGATCAGCATCTTGGTGAGTACCTCGGCATCGAGGCGGACTGGTCGCTCGAGGGCGATGATGCCCACGCGGTGGAGGTGATCTCCCCGCACACCGAGCAGCCCATCGCCCGCGTGGTGGCAGCCGGCCCGGCCGAGGTGGATGCAGCCGTCGCGGCGGCGCGGGCGGCTATCGACCACGGGCCGTGGCCGCGTCTCGACCCGGCCGAACGCATCGCGGCGGTGCGGCGCCTCGCCGAGATTTACGCCGGTCGACGCGGGGAGATGGCACAACTCATCTCGGCAGAGATGGGAGCGCCCATCAGTTTCGCCCAACGCGCGCAGGTCGGCCTTCCGGCCATGATGATGTCCGCGTTCTGCGACCTCGCCGAAACCTATCCCTGGCACCAGACCCGCACTGGTTTCTTCGGATCGGACGTACGTATCCAGAAGCAACCGGTGGGCGTCGTCGCCGCCATCGTGCCGTGGAACATGCCGCAGTTCCTCATCGTTACCAAGCTGGTGCCCGCGCTGCTGGCCGGGTGTGCGGTGGTGCTCAAGCCGGCCCCTCAAAGCCCGCTGGATGCTGCGCTTTTGAGCGACATGCTCAAGGAGGTCGGCCTGCCCGACGGCGTCGTCTCCGTCATCCAGGGTGACGCCGGAGTCGGTGCCCGGCTGGTCGGTCATCCCGGCGTCGACAAGGTCTCGTTCACCGGCTCCAGCGCGGCAGGCCGGGCCGTCGCCGCAGCGGCAGCGGCCAACCTGACCAAGGTGAGCCTCGAACTCGGAGGCAAGTCGGCGGCCATCATCCTCGACGACGCCGACCCGGACACGGTGGCGGCCGGTGTGCGGTCGGCCAGCCTGTCCAACAGCGGCCAGATCTGCAATGCGCTGACCCGCATCGTCGTCCCGGCCGCCCGGGAACGCGAGTTCGTCGACGCTCTCGCCGACCGAATGAACGCACTCATCGTCGGCGATCCCGCCGATCCCGCCACCGAACTGGGGCCACTCGTGTCCCGACGGCAGCAGCAGCGCGTACGGGACTACATCGACCTCGGCCGGAACGAAGGTGCGCGGATGGTCTGCGGTGGCACCGACCTGCCGGACGGCGTAGACAGCGGCTGGTACGTCCGGCCCACACTTTTCGCCGGCGCGGACAACTCGATGCGGATCGCCCGAGAAGAGATCTTCGGGCCCGTCCTCACCGTGATCGGCTACCGGAACGAGGACGAGGCCATCGCGATCGCCAACGACTCCGCCTACGGACTGGCCGGCTCGGTCTGGACGGCCGACACCGACCGCGGGATCAGCGTCGCCGAGCGTGTACAAACCGGAACTTTCGGGGTAAACCAGGGATACACAATGGATCCGTTCGCACCGTTCGGCGGCATCAAGAACAGCGGATACGGCCGGGAACTCGGCCGTGAAGGCCTCGAGGGCTATCTCGAAACCAAGTCCATAGCCGTCGCAACCGCACGTTGAGGGGACGAGTATGACCGTCACGGCATCGCCGAGGATTCCGGCCAAAGAGCGCATCGCCGTGCGATGCGTCGACTCCGATGTGCACCCGGTGCCGCGTCGCGGCGTGTTGGGGGAGTACATCCCCGAGCCATGGCGCAGCAGGTATTTCGGTACTCACGACGTGGGCGAGCTGATCTACTACGACGCGCCTGACTACGCGCACGCCTACGCCATGCGCACCGACACGTTCCCTTCCGACGGTGAATTCGCCGGCAGCGACCCGGATCTGGCCTTCCGGCAACTGATCATGGAGGCCGGCGCCGACATCGCGATCCTGGAACCCGCGGCGTACTCGGCGCACATCCCCGAGGCCAATCACGCGATGAACTGCGCGCTCAACGACTGGCAGGCCAACCACTGGCTGGACAGCCACAACAACTGGCACGAGCGCTGGCGCGGTTCCATCTGCCTGGCCGTCGAAGCCCCGGAGCTCGGGGCGCAGGAGATCGAACGGTGGGCCGGCCACCCGTACATGGCGCAGATCCTGATCAAGGCTGAGCCGCGGCCGTCGTGGGGCGATCCGAAGTACGACCCGATCTGGGCCGCCGCCACCAAGCACGACATCACCGTGAGCTGCCATCTGTCCCGCGGTGAATACGACGAGCTCCCGCTTCCGCCGGTCGGATTACCGAGCTACAACCATGATTTCATGGTCACCTACTCATTGCTGGCGGCCAACCAGGTGATGAGCCTGATCTTCGACGGGGTCTTCGACCGGTTCCCGACACTGCGCATCGTGTTCGTCGAGCACGCCTTCACCTGGATACTGCCCTTGATGTGGCGCATGGATGCCATCTACGAGGCGCGGAAGTCCTGGATGGACATCAAGCGCAAGCCCAGCGAGTACGTCAAGGACCACATCAAATTCACCACCCAGCCGCTGGACTACCCCGAGGACAAGACCGAGCTGTCCCGGGCCTTCGAGTGGATGGAGTGCGACAAGATCCTGCTGTTCTCCAGCGATTATCCGCATTGGACCTTCGACGATCCCCGCTGGCTGGTCAAGCATCTCCCCGAGCACGCGCGCGAAAACGTGATGTTTCGCAACGGGATCGAAACCTACAAGCTGCCTGACACCGTCCCGGTGCTCGAAGGTCAGGTCCGGGTCTTCTAGGGCGCCCCCGCGTGGGTTCGGCGTAAGCAGGCGCCCTCAGGGCAGTTTGATGGCAGACACATACATGTCGACGATCGGCCGGTAGAGGTCGACGTCGTCGAGTTCGCTGCCCAGGACCACGGCGTCGCTGGTGGCGATGAGTACTTGGGCGAAAGTCGAGGCCGGAATCCGCAATGTCGCGCCCCAACGCTCCATCCCGGAGGCGATGAACTTGCCCAGCGCCTCGACGACTTCGGCGCGTTTCGCCGCCACCCGCTCCTGCGCCTCTGGGTTGCGGCGTAGGTAGAGCGTGAATTCGTGGCCGAGCGCGGCATGGTCGGCGCCCCGGTCACGGCTCAGCTCACGCCAGCGTTTGGCGATCTCGTCGAGCTCGGCCGGCCCGACCTGGGTCGCACCGGACATCACCTCGGCGAAGTTGTCGAAGTACCGCCGCCAGTATCTGTCGCTGACGGCCAGGAAGAGATCGTCCTTGGTGGCGAAATGCTTGTAGATCGCGCCCTTGGTGTAGCCAGCGGCTCGGGCGATGTCATCGAGAGTGGCTGGCGCAAAACCTTTTTCGGCAAACACCTCCTCGGCGGCATCGAGCAGCACTGAGCGCGTGTGCTCAAGCCTGCGTTCCCGGGTCCAGCGCTCCGCCATGGCTGAAGTCTGCCACAGAATCTGAGCGACCTATTGGAATCTCAGATACCCATGAGTATATTTGTATCCGTTGGGCCGCCCCGCGCCGCCGACTGCCTCCACGATCGCCAAGGGGAAACCGAGCATGAGTGATCTGTCCAAGAAGCCTGTCGTCACCGAATCAATCAGCGGAATCGCTGCTCTCGACAAGCCAGGTCCGTCGTCATCGAACGCGTTCAAGATCTGGGCGACCGTCGGCGGTTTGGTTCTCGCACTGACGTTGTATCTGTTCGTCCGATGGGTCACCGGGCCCTATTTCGAGTCGGTGTCGGGTGGCCCGAGCGAGCCACCGCTGTATATGAAGATTCCGCTGATGGCCAACGCCGTGGTGCTCTGGATCGGTCTGCCCTTTGCCTTGTGGTTCTTCATCATTCGACCGTGGGTGCGGGAGAGGCGGATCACCCTCGACGGCATGCTGCTGGTGTCGATGGGGTTGATGATGTTCCAGGACCCGATGCTCAACTACTACAGCACCTGGTGCACGTACAACGCGTGGCTGTTCAACCAGGGATCCTGGGCGCCGCACATTCCGGGCTGGGTGGCACACGAGGAACCGGGGCATACGGTCCCCGAGCCACTGCTGACCAACATTCCCGGCTATGCCTACGGTGTCTTGCTGCTCACCATCGTCGGATGCGCGATCATGCGGAAAATCAAGAACCGGTGGCCTGGCATCGGCAACCTGCGCCTGATCCTGGCCACCTACGCTATCGCCATCGTCTTCGACTTCGTCATGGAAGCCCTGATCATGCTGCCGATCGGGTTCTACTCCTACCCCGGTGCCATCCAATCGCTCTCGTTCAACGCCGGGACCTACTACCAGTGGCCGATCTACGAGGGCTTCATGTGGGGCGGCGTCCAGACGGCGCTCGTCTGCCTGCGCTTCTTCACCGACGACCGCGGACACACCTTGGTCGAGCGCGGAATCGACCGCCTCCGTGGCGGTTTCGTCAAGCAACAGTTCATCCGCTTCCTAGCGATCTTCGGCGGTGTCAGCGCGTGCTTCTTCCTCTTCTACAACGTCCCCGCCACCTGGCTGGGCATGCACGGAGACGCGTGGCCCGAAGACGTCCAGAAGCGGTCGTACTTCAACCCCGGCATCTGTGGCGAGGGAACCGACCGGCCGTGCCCGAATCCTGATCTGCCGCTGCCGACCAAGCACTCGGGGTACGTCAACCACGACGGGGAACTGGTCCTTCCGGAAGGCGTGACCATCCCACCCGTAGTGCCGATCCTTCGGGGCGAACAGCCATGACGGCCGGCACGTTGCGGTCGGCTGTCGAAACGGCTTCGCCTGCACCGTTTTACCGTGCCGCGGGCAGGGAAGTCGAAACTTTTCGGGCGGCCGCCCGCCGCGGCGCACCGGTGCTGCTCAAAGGACCCACCGGTTGCGGAAAAACCCGTTTCGTCGAAGCGATGGCTCATGAACTCGGTCGTGAGCTCATCACCGTCGCCGGCCATGAGGACATGACATCGGCGGATCTCGTGGGGCGCTTCCTACTGAAGGGCGGCGAAACCACCTGGGTGGACGGTCCATTGACCAGGGCGGTGCGAGACGGCGCCATCTGCTATCTCGACGAGATCGTGGAGGCGCGTCAGGACACGACGGTGGTCATCCATCCGCTCGCCGACCACCGGCGTGAACTGCCCATCGATCGGCTGGGCACCAGCTTGCCCGCGGCACCCGGGTTTCAACTGGTGATTTCCTACAACCCCGGCTACCAGAGCATCTTGAAGAGCCTCAAGAACTCGACCCGTCAGCGCTTCGTCGCGATCAGCCTCGACTTCCCGGCTGCCGAGATCGAGACCGAGATCGTCGCCACCGAGGCCGGGATCGACTCATCCACCGCTGAGTCGCTGGTTGCACTCGGAAACGCCATCCGGCGTCTGGACGGTTCCGCACTGAGCGAGGTGGCCTCGACCCGCATGCTGATTCTCGCCGGTGGCCTGGTCGCCGAAGGACTCAGCCTGCGCGACGCCGTCCAGTCCGCCGTAGTTGAGGTGCTCTCGGACGATCCGGATGTGATCCAGGGTCTCGCAGAACTGGTCGACGCGATCCTGCCACCGCCGTGAGCACCGGTCGCGCGGAGCCGCACCACTTCCGGTTTCTGGCCGGTTTCCTTGCCGGGCGGCCGGTCGACATCGCTGTGGCCCGCGCGGACGAGTTCGCATACACAGACGGTCGCGTCGTCTTCGTTTCGGCGAACGCCGATCCGGACAGGCAGCGTCGCGAGGTGCTGATCCAGAGCGCGCTCCTCGGAGCCGGAAGCCTCGACAGTCGGTACGTCAAACGGCTACGGGCACGGCCCTCGCTCGCGCGCCGTTATCTGGGGCTCGAAGGGCGCAGGGTCCTGGCCGAACTCGCTCCCCGGATCGCCCTGGCGGCATCGGCCACCCCTGAGGCAGCGGCGCAGTCTGCCAGTTGCGAGGAGTCGTTGCGGATCGCTCTGGGCAGAACCAAACTCGACGCGCCGCCGGACTGGTTCGGGACGATCAAACCATCCAAACTGGTCCATGCCCACGGTGAATCCGGTTCACCGGCAATCGATGCCGACTTCCGGATGAACGTCGAGTACACCGAGCCGTCCGGAACGGATGAGGACGATGACGACGGACCGGCAGAGAAGAGCCGGATTCTCAAGCTGTTCGATGCGCCCGTCGGGATGCAGGGACCGGCGAAGTTCCTGCGCACGCTGTTCGGCAGCTCCCGCTCCGCCGTTAGTGAGGGCGCCGGCGGTGAGCTCGGAGTGGCCTCGGTGCGACGGACCGCGCGCGCCGGGGCGAATGCGCGCCCGGTACCGACCACGATCCGCTTCACCGGCATCGACAAGCCCGGCGCGGCACTGACAGTCGGCGGCGCCCTGTACCCGGAATGGGATGTATTCGCCGACCGGTACCGGGACAACTGGTGCCGCGTCGTCGATTTTCCGATCAACACCCCGGCGGATGCCTCAACTGTTCGCGTGCCACGCGACGCGGTGCTGCGACGCAGGCTGGCACGAGTTGGCCTCGGGCCCACGTTGTTGCGCGCCCGCGCCGACGGCGAGGAGCTGGATACCGAAGCGATCGTCGACTTCTTCGTCGACGTACGTTCGGGTCATCTTCCGCCGGAGCACATTTACGCCGAACGCCGGAACCTGGCCCGTAACCTCGGAGTTCTGATCCTGCTCGACGTGTCGGGCTCGGCCACCGATACCGGCGCAGAGGGACTGGCCGTGCACGACCTTCAGTTGCGGGCCGCCGCGACCCTTGCGGCCACACTCGAAGAACTGGGCGACCGCGTAGCCGTTTACGGCTTTCGCTCCCAAGGCCGCCGGGCCGTGCAGCTACCCGCCGTCAAGACCTTCGAGCAACGCTTCGGCGCTGCTGCGCGGTCTCGGCTCGGCCAACTTCAGCCGTTCGGCTACACCCGGCTCGGCGCGGGGATCCGCGGTGCCGGTGGGATCCTGAAAAACCAGGCGGGAACACCACATCGGTTGTTGATCGTGCTCTCGGACGGTTACCCGTACGACGACGGCTATGAAGGTCACTACGCCAGGGCCGACACCGCCAAGGCACTCGAGGAATTACGGGCCGACGGCGTGGCCTGCCTGTGCCTATCGATCGGCGCCGATGGCGATGCCGACGCGCTCGATCGGGTCTTCGGCTCGGGCAGTCACGCCGGGGCTGCGACGTTGTCCGAGCTGAGCCCCAGGATGGATGAGTTGTTCTTGTCCGCGTTGGCGGAGCTGGCGGCTCCGAAGCCGCGGTAGTCAGCAGCGTCCCGGCCCGCAGGTGGTGTCGTCGCGGCCGGCCTTGCGTAACAGTGCTTTGAGCTGTCGTTGTTCGGTAGGCGTCAGGCGGTCCAGTACCCGCTGATCAGCGCCGTGGACGGCGTTCTCGGCGCGGGTGAGCAGGGTTCGGCCCGTCGCGGTGAGTTCGGCAGGCAGTGCCTTACCCGCGGCCGCGGTATCGGGGCGGTGCACCGCGCCGGCGGCTTCCAGCCGGTGCAGCAGCTGGTTGGTGGCCTGGGCGCTGACGTTGGTGATGCGGGCCAGTTCGGCGCTGGTGAGTCCGGGGTTCAGCGAGATGATCCGTAGACAGACAAACTCCGGCAGTCCGAGCCCGAGTGGGGTGAGTGCCGCCGCCACCTCGGGACGCAGCGCCGCGGCCACCCGGTGCAGCAGGTATCCCAGCGGCTCACTGTCGGTGGCAGTCATAGCTGGCATCCTCACATGCGCGGCCGCCGTCGACCATCCCGTTGAGCCGCATCGTTTCGCCCACAGCTCAACCAGTTCTCAGCCAGATCTCATTGAATTGGCCCCGACTCGAGCGTATCAAGGAACTTGATACACCTGTCGGGCCGCGCTCCTGTGGTCCGGTTGAAACCTGGAAAAAGGATGTGTGACATGGGTTTTGGAGGATTCTTCGGTGGCTTCGGTCCGGGCGGATTCGGCGGCGGTAACTGCAGTTCCCACGGGGAGGGCGGTTTCGGTCCGGGTGCGTTCGCTGGCGGCTTCGGGGGTGGTTTCGGTGGCCCCGGGTTCGGTAAGGGCTTCGCACTCAAGCGTGCCGCCGTCGGGACTGCGGCACTGTTGCTCGACGGGCCGGCCACGGCTGAACAGATCGTCGAGCGCACCACCGAGGCGACGGGCGGCGCGTTCACGCCGCCGCAGGACATCGTCGACCTGGCCATCGCCGCCCTGGCCGGCCGCGGCGTGGTCACCGTCTCCGACGGCGTCGCCACGTTGACCGAATTCGGCACTCAGCTGCTGGCCTGGCGCGGTATCACCAGCGAGACCGCGCATGCGTTCCTGGGCAAGGCGGGAAAGTTCGCCGACGTCATCAAGATCCGCACCGGCCTGCACGAGGTCGCGGGGTTGGCTCGCACCATCGCGTTCACCGGCACGGAGGAGCAGAAGGCCAAGCTCACCGAGGTACGGACCAATCTGCTTTCGGCGATCACCGAGGCGAAGAAGGCTCTGCACGGGGTGCTCGCCGAAAGCTGAGGGTTAACCGTCGCCGAGACTACGGTTTGTGGCCCGAAATCCGGTAAAACACATCAGAAACCGTAGTCTCGGCGCCGAGGAAATCAGCGCAGCACCGCGCCGGGATTGAGGATGCCGTGGGGGTCCAGGGCATCCTTGATCCGGCGCGTCAGCGCCATCACGTCATCGCCGAGTTGTAGTGGCAGCCAATCTCTTTTGAGCCGACCGACACCGTGCTCGCCGGTGATGGTGCCGCCCATGGCGATCGCGAGCTCCATCACCCTCGCGAACGCCAGTCGAGCGCGTTCGCTCATATCGGGGTCCTCGGCGTCGAACACCACCACCGGGTGCGTGTTTCCGTCACCGGCGTGCGCGACGACGCAGATCAGCACGTCGCAATCCTCGGCGATCCGCTTGATCCCGGCCACCAGTTCCGGCAGGTCGGGTATCGGCACCGTCACATCTTCGAGGTAGAACGTGCCCAGTTGCATCAAGGCCAGACCCACCAGGCGGCGGGCCGCGGTGAACGCGGCGCCCTCCTCGGGGTCGTCGGTGGCGTAAACCTCGGTGGCACCGGACTTCTCGCAGGCTTCGACGATGTGGGCGATTTCCTCGGTGGCGGCGCCCGGCGCATCGGACTGAACCAACAGCATCGCCTCGGCCGACCGGTCCAGCCCCATGCGGCGGTAGTCCTCGACCGCGTTGATGGTGGCGTGGTCCATCAACTCCAACATGGCCGGGCGGACTCGGTCGGTGATGGCCACCACCGCGTCGGCGGCATCCTGTACCGAGCTGAACAGCGCAACGGCCGTCGAAGCCGGAGGTTGGGCGGGGATCAGCCGCAAGGTGAGCTCGGTGATGACGCCGAGGATGCCCTCTGAGCCGACGAACAACTTCGTCAAGGACAGGCCGGCAACGTCTTTCAATCGCGGACCACCCAGCCTCACCGCTGTGCCGTCGGCCAGCACTACTTCCATGCCGAGGACGTAATCGCTGGTGACGCCGTACTTCACGCAGCACAACCCGCCGGCGTTGGTCGCTGCGTTCCCGCCGATCGAGGAGATCTCGACGGAGCCGGGGTCGGGCGGGTACCACAGGCCGTACTCGGCTGCTGCCTTCTTCACCTCGGAGTTCAGCAGGCCGGGTTGGACCACTGCGGTTCTGCTTGCGGTGTCGATGCGGATGTCGCGCATCCGTTCGGTGCTGAGGATGATGCCGCCGTCGACGCCGTTGGCACCGCCGGCCAGCCCGGATCCCGCGCCTCGGGGCACGACGGGCACCTGGTGGGCACTGGCCCACCGCAGCACGGTCTGGACGTCCTCGGTGCTGCCGACCCGCACCACGGCGCGTGCTCGTCCGGCCTCCGGGTCGAGCGCGGCGTCACGGCGGTAGCCCTCGATCACGGCGGGATCGGTGATTACCGCGTGGTCGGGCAGCTCGGCAGCCAGCCTGGCGATCTCGGCGTCCGGTGCGGACATCTTCAGGAGCTTAGTGACTCTGCAGCGCTATCCGCGGTGAGTTGGGCCCTGGCCCGAGCCCAGGTGAGAAACTCCGCGACGGCGTCGGCGGTGTAGTGCCCGCGCGGTGAGCCGAAGATGTCGAATGCGTGCTGTGCATGCGGGATCTCGGCGTAGACCACCGGTGACTTCGAGACCCTGCGCAGCGCGGCGACGAAATCGCGGCCCTCCACCACCGGGATGAGTGAGTCGTTGGTGCCGTGCAGGACGAAGAACGGCGGCGCGTCGGGGTGTACCAGGGTGATCGGGGACGCGTCCCGGTACACCTGGTCGTTGGTGGACAGCGGCAACTTGACGATCAGCCGCTCCAGAATCTCCATGAACTCTTCACGGCCGGGACCTGTGGTGCTGAACCAGTCGTAACGTCCGTAGATCGGAACCGCGGCCGCCACCGAGGTGTCGGCGTCCTCGAAACCCGGCTGCCACTTGGGGTCGTTGGGTGTCAACGCGGCCAACGCGGTCAGATGACCACCCGCGGAGCCGCCGGTGATGCACACCGCGTCCGGGTCGCCGCCGTATTCGGCGATGTTGGCCTTAACCCAGGCCAGCGCCCGCTTCACGTCGATGATGTGGTTGGGCCACGGGTGGCGCGGGCTGATCCGGTAGCCGATCGACACACAGATCCAGCCTTGCTCGGCCAGATGGCTCATCAGCGGGTACGACTGCGGCCGGCGCATGCCGATCATCCACGCGCCGCCCGGAACCTGGAGCAGCACCGGTGCTTTGCCGTCGCGCGGCAGGTCCGGGCGCATCCAGATATCGGCCAGGTTGGCCCGGTGCGGGCCGTAGTGGATGGTCTTGCGCGCGTAACGGCGCCGGCTCATCGCGGTGGTGTACACCTCGCCCCGACGCAGGGGGCGCACCGTGGTGGGGTACTCGTCGGCCAGTGCCTCGTGCACCGGGTTCTCGAAGTAGGGCCGCGATTGCACACCGCGCCGGTGCACGAGCACCAGTAACGCCCAGGAAATGACCTTGAACAGCAACGAGATCCGGCCGCCCGCCGAGCGGTAGTCGCCTCGAATACCGCGGCGCAGCGCATCGAGGGCCGACACCGTGATCACCAGCGGGGCGTTCTCCGAGGTCGGCCAGCCGAACGCGAAGGACTGGACGGTGGTGTAACCCCTGCGTCCGAGCGGTTTCACCGCGTTGGCAGCGTTGAGCAACTCGGCGGCGGCAAGGAGTAGCCGCCTTCTTGGTCGAGGACGGCGGTCAGCCATTCACCATCTCCTGCAGTTGACGGCGGTCGATCTTGCCGGTGCTGTTGCGCGGCAACTCGTCGAGCACGGTGATCTCCCGCGGCACTTTGTAATTGGCGAGATTCTCCCGAACATACGCCTTCAGGTCGTCGGGCGTGGCAGCGCCCGATACCCTGACGAACGCCACGAGGCGTTGCCCGTACTGCTCGTCGTCGACACCGATGACGGCGGCCTCCGCGACATCGGGATGCCCGGCCAGCACTTTCTCCACCTCGATCGGATAGACGTTCTCACCGCCGGAGACGATCATCTCGTCGTCGCGGCCCACCACGAACAGGCGGCCTGCCTCGTCGAGGTAACCGACGTCACCCGAGGACATGAAGCCCTCGTGGAAATCTTTCGTGGTGCCGGAGGTGTAGCCGTCGAACTGGGTGGAGTTGCGGACGTAGATGGTGCCCACCTCGCCGGTGGGGACTTGTCGGAAGTCCGCATCGAGGATGCGGATCTCGGTACCCTCGGCCGGTTTACCCGCGGTATCGGGTGCGGCGCGCAGATCGGCAGGCGTCGCGGTGGCGATCATGCCGGCCTCGGTGGCGTTGTAGTTGTTGTAGATGATGTCGCCGAACCGGTCCATGAAGGAGATGACGACGTCGGGACGCATCCGAGAGCCGGACGCCGCGGCGAACCGCAGGGTGCGGCCGTCGTAGCGATTCAGGACGTTCTCGGGCAGGTCCATGATCCGGTCGAACATCACCGGCACCACGCACAACCCCTTGGCCCGATGCCTGTCGACGAGCTCGAGCGTGGCCTCGGGATCGAACTTGCGCCGGGTGACGATCGTGCAGGCCATCGACGCCGCGAAGGCGAGCTGGGAGAAGCCCCAGGCGTGAAACATCGGCGCCACGATCACGACCCGCTCTTCGGTGTGCCAGGGGGTCCGATCGAGGATGGCCTTGAGCACCTCGGGGCCGCCGCCGGAATGCTTGGCGCCCTTGGGAGTTCCGGTGGTGCCCGAGGTCAGCAGGATCACCTTGCTTTTCGCGCTCGAGCGGCGCGGCTCCATCCCGCGGTGCTGCTCGACGAGCTTCGCGACGGTGAGGTCGTGGGCGTGGGTGTCGGTCCATGCCACGATCCGCGCGGCGCCGGGCCGGTCGGCGAGGGCCAAGGCGGCGGTGTCGGTGAATTCCTCGTCATAGATGACCGCGTCCACGGACTCGCGGTTGACCACCTCGGCCATCGCCGGTGCCGCGAACGATGTGTTGAGCAGCAGTACGTCGGCCCCGATTCGGTTGGCTGCGATCAGCGAGAGCACGAACCCGCGGTGATTGCGGGCCATGATGCCGACCACTTTCGGCTCACCGCCCGGCAGCGCCTGCAGTCCGGTGGCCAGGGCATCGGCCTGCTGGTCGACCTGCTGCCAGGTCAGCGTCCCGAGTTCGTCGACCAGGCCCGGCCGGTTCGGGCACCGCTGCGCCGAGGCCGCGAAACCCGAAGTGACGCTCATGTTCTCGCGGGCCATGGCCGAGGCGATGCGCAGGTATTTGTCCGGGCGCATCGCTGTGATGATTCCGGCTCGGCGCATGGTGGCCACCAGGCCTGCTGCGTCGGTGACTCGGTCCAGCGGTCCCGTCAACAGATCGAGCGGATTCACCGGTGCTCAGCCGATCACCGGGAAGCGGCGCTCTTCGGCCAGCTCATCCAGCGCGCGCTGCATGACCCGGCGGACGTGCGCGTCGACCTCGTCGATGTCGGGGTTCTCGCCGAATTCGGCTTCGATGTCGATCGGCGGCAGTGTCTTCATGACGATCTTGGACGGCAGCGGCACATTGAGCGGCAGGACCGCGGACAGGCCGAATGGGAAGCCGAACGACACAGGCACGATCTTGGTGCGGGCCATCCGTGCGATCGGGCCGAGTGCCTTGGCGATCTCGGTGCCGCGGGACAGGAACAGTTGGGTCTCCTGCCCGCCGATCCCGACCATGGGCACGATCGGCACTCCGGCGTTGATCGCGGCCTTGATGTAACCGGTGCGACCGGCGAAGTCGATCTTGTTCGCCGAAAGGGTCGGTCGGTACACGTCGTAGTCGCCGCCGGGGAACACCACGACGACGCCGCCCGAGCGCAGCGCCTCGTCAGCGTTCTCGTGGTTGGCCCGGATGAATCCGGTCTTCTTGAAGAAGGCGGCGGTCGGACCGGTCATCAGCATGTCGTGGCTCAAGGTGTACACCGGGCGCTCATACCCGAACTTCTCGTAGAAGCCCGTCGCGAACACCGGCACATCCAGGGCGAACAGACCGCCGGAATGGTTGGAGACCACCAGGGCGCCGCCGTTGGGGAAGTTGTCCAGCCCGCGCACCTCGGCGCGGTGGTAGCCCTTGATCAGTGGCCGCAGAAAGCCCATGACCTTCTCGGTCAGGCCCGGATCCCATTTGGTGATTTCGGACGGGTCGATGTCGGTCGCGGCCACAGGGTCCCCCTATGTGGATTGGAACGTGTTCTAGTTTTGCTAGTGTACCCAGGTGGAGGTGGAAAAACCCATTCGCTGCGTAGGTTCGTCTGCCTACCGATGAGTAGCTGCGGTCAATCCTCTCAAAACCACAGGTCGCGTAGCGTCGCTATGAGTTCAGCTCGCTGACCTCCTCGCCGACGTTGCGCCGGGCCTGCTCCTCCCAGCGCTCCCGGCCCACCTCGGTGTGGAAGATCGGCCCGTCGAGCAACGCCGCGAGTACCCGCGCCCGTGCCGGCCGGAACACGTCGTCGGGCACCGACACGTACTCCTCGCGGACGGCATCGGCGTACTGCCGGTAGCGCAGCGCCGGCGCCCCGAGCACCGACAGGTCGGCGTCGCTGAGCACCGCGGCGTTGACGTCGTCGGCGGCGACCTTGTGCGACTTGGTGGCCAGCACCAGGCGAGCGACTTCGTCGCGGTCCGTAGACTCGGCCAACAGTTGGCGGGCCAACGCGGCGGAGCGGTCTTCATTGTCGTCGCGGCCGATCTCGTAGACGGCGTCGTGGAACCACGCCGCGAGTTCGACGGCTTCCCGGTCGAATTGCAGTCCGCCGTCGGCGAGGATGCCGATCGCATCGAGCACCTCACGTAGGTGCGCGACGTTGTGGTGCTTGCGGTGGGGTTCGGACCAGCGGGCCAGCAGGTCTTCCCGCAATCGCTCGGTGAGATGTGCAGCCATAGGGCCAGTGTCCTCCGCGATTGACCTCAACCACCGTTGAGGCACCATGATTGGCAGTCATGGGACTGGACCTGACTGCGTACCTCGACCGGATCGGCGTTGCGGGTCCGGTGTCGGCCGATCTGGACACCCTGCGCAACGTCGTCGCCGCGCACGGTCGTTCGATCCCGTTCGAGAACCTCGACCCACTGTTGGGTATACCGGTCGCTGACCTCAGTGCAGAGGCATTGGCGGACAAGCTGATCACCCGGCGCCGCGGTGGTTACTGCTACGAGCACAACGGCTTGCTCGGCTACGCCCTGGATGAACTGGGATACGGCGTCGACCGGTTGGCCGGGCGGGTGGTCTGGATGAAGGAACCCGATGCGCCGTTGCCCGCGCTCACGCACAACGTGCTGGCCGTGACGGTCCCCGGAGTGGCCGGGCGCTTCCTGGTCGACGTCGGTTTCGGCGGGCAGACGTTGTCATCCCCGATCCGGATGCAGACCGGTGCGGTGCAGCAGACCCGCCACGAGCCCTACCGGCTGACGGAGGTGCCCACGTTGGGCGCGCCGGTATACGAACTGGCCGCGCAGGTCCGGGGGCAGTGGCAGCCGCTGTACCGATTTACCGCGGTTCCGCAACCGCGCATCGACCTTGAGGTCGGAAGCTGGTATGTGTCAACGCATCCCGGTGGCATCTTCGTCGTCGGGCTGACCGCGGCCCTGGTCACCGACGACGCCAGGATGAACCTGCGCGGCCGCAACCTCGCCATCCATCGCCACGACGGCACGGAGAAGATCCGCTTCGACACCGCCACGCAGGTGCTCGAAGCGCTGACCGCGCGGTTCGGGATCAACCTGTCCGATCTCGACGGCGTCGACGTCGAGGCCCGGGTGGCGCAGGTGCTGGACAGCTGAGCCGGCCTGGGCGAGCACAGCAGGAAATGTCATGTTCCCGGCGCGGGCGGCCGACCATACTCGGTGACCGTGGAGGTTCAACCGAACGGACGTGACCGGCTGCGGGAGCTGCTCGACGCCGTCGTGGACGACGCGAATTCGGGCGTCGGTGACATGGCGCGCAGCAGTTACACGTCTGAGTTTCACTTCTCCCGTGAGGTGCGCAGGCTCACCGGCGAGCCACCCGCGGCGCTGCGCCGCAGGATCATGCTCGAACGCGCGGCATGGCGGCTACAGCAGGGTTTCGGGGTGGCCGAGGTGGCGGACGCCGAGGGGTGGTCCTCTGCGGAGGTTTTCTCCAGGGCGTTCCGCCGTGCGTTCGGGGTCCCGCCGTCCCGCGCGGATGATGTCGCGTTCCGCTTGACTGCCCCCAACGGCGTGCACTTCCATCCGCCGCAGGCTCTGTGGTGTGACGCCGATCCGGCTGAGGCGGCGGGTCCGGATATCGCGCAGTTCATGCTGGTGCACGACGTCGCCGACACCGAGTATCTGATCGGCGCCGCCGCCGGGCTCTCTGAACAGCAATGGGCGCAGGATATTTCGCCCGGGCAGGTGGTCCTGGACTGGGACGGTCCGGAGCCCAGTGTCGCCGCGGTACTGGGAGCGATCGTGTGGACCAAAGAGGTCTGGCTCGCCACCATCGAGGGTCGGGATTTCCCCTCTCGAGAAACCACCGGTCGAGCCACCGCCGAGCAGCTCGGTGCGCATCACGCCGACATCGGAAAGCGCTGGACCACACTGATATCCGAGTACTCGGCAGCGGGCCGGCTGGGCGACACCGTGATCGACGCACTGTGCGATCCGCCGGAATCCTTTCAGCTGTACGGCATCGTCGCGCACGTTCTGACCTTCTCGGCGCACCGGCGCGCGCTCGCACGCAGCATGTTGACCCGCCACGGCGTCGAAGTCGACCGGGGTGACCCACTGGAATGGATGAGGAGGGACTGACCCGTGAAGACCGTGTACTACACCGCATCGAGCCTGGACGGATTCATCGTCGACCGCGAGGGCAGCCTGGATTGGCTGCTCACGCGGAACATCGACCAGCAGGGCGCGTTCGGCTATGACGTATTCATCAAGGCCATCGGCGCTCTGGTGATGGGCGCGGCGACGTACGAGTGGATCGTGAAGAACCACCCCGACGAGTGGATGTACGAGCAGCCGACATGGGTGCTTACCCACCGGCCGCAGATCATCGCCTCCGAACATCCGGTGCAGGTGTTCTCCGGGGATGTCGGCGAGCTGCACACCGAGCTCTCGGCGGCCGCGGCGGGCAAGGATGTCTGGGTGGTCGGCGGTGGAGAGGTTGCCGCCCAGTTCGTCACGGCCGGGCTGATCGACGAGATGATCGTCAGCTATGCGCCGTGCTCGTTGGGAGCGGGGTCGCCGGTGTTGCCGGCTCGTTCCGAATGGGTGCTGGCCGAGTCCGCGCCCAACGGCGATTTCGTGTGTGCGCGGTGGGTCAGGGCGCCGGCCGGCTGAGCCGGGGGACGCCGTTGCGCAGCACGAATTCCCTTGACTTGATCAGGAATTCGAGTTGCCTGGCGACATCGTGTATTGGTTCCACCGATCGGGACGAGCGGCACAGCACCACGGCGCCTTCCAAGGCGGCGATACACATCACCGCCAGCGAGGACGCATCGGATTCGTCGAAGCCGTCGGCGGCGAACGCGGCGGTCAGGGCGGCGCGCCAGCGGTCGAAGATGGCTGCGGCTGCCGCAGTGAGATCAGGCTCCTCGTCCGGAGCGGCGATGGCCACCGCGACGACCGGACAACCCGCGGTGAAATCACTGCCGGTGAGCACCCGCTCCCAGAACGCGACGAATCGGTGCACCAGATCCCATGCACTGTCCGACGTTTCGGCGCCGATGACGCTGCCGATGGTGTCCGCGGCAGACTGCAGTGCCTCGATCAGGATCTGGCGACGGCCGCCGGGGAAGTGGTGATAAACCGAGCCGCGGGGTGCGCCGCTGCGGGCGAGTACCTCGTCGATGGTGACGCCGACCGCGCCCCGCTCACGCAGGACCTCGACCGCGCTGCCGAGCATGCGGGCGCGGGTTGAGCCACGCTTGTTGCGCGGCTTCGTGGCGGCGTCAGGCGACCCGGTCATGCAGGAACTGCGAGGAACAGCGAAGCAGCATCCGCGGGGTGATGGTGCGCACCGGGGTGTGTGGTGTGCGGACCCGACGGGTGAACCGGTGACCGGCGAGGTTGATCTCAACGACCCACATCGCGCACCGCCCTTCTATGCCTTCCACCATAAAAACGATGGAATCCTCGCATGATGTCGAGTATCTAACGAACAGCCTGATGGGCAAGAGACTAGCAGGTGAACTGCTTCTGAACAGGTTCCCCGGGCGCCGACGGGCGGATGCAAAATTATGGTGTCTTGCATAATTGTGCGCGCAGGCGTTGACTGCCCCTTATGACGCTCGATCTAGCCCTCGACACCGTGACGCTGCATCGGGACGACCACGTCCTGCTGATCGGACTCAACCGTCCGGAGAAACGCAACGCGTTCAACGTCGCGATGCTCACCGATCTCTCGCTCGCCTACGGGTTGCTCGAATCCGACGAGGACCTGCGCGTGGGGGTGCTGTTCGCCCACGGTGACCACTTCACCGCCGGCCTCGATCTCGTCGACGTCGCGCCGTATGTGGCCAGTGGCCAGTTGCAGACCCCTGAGGGCGGACGCGATCCGTGGCGCCTCGACGGTGACTGGACGAAGCCGATCGTCGCCGCGGCCCAGGGTCGGTGCCTGACCCTCGGAATCGAACTGCTCTTGGCCGCCGACGTCCGGGTCGCGGCGGAAGACACCCGGTTCGCCCAGATCGAGGTGCTGCGCGGCATCTACCCGTTCGGCGGTGCCACCTTGCGGCTGCCGCGCCAGACGGGCTGGGGTAATGCCATGCGATGGCTGCTGACCGGGGACGAGTTCGACGCCACCGAGGCCTACCGCATCGGCCTGATCCAGGAAGTCGCGCCCGATGCCGATGCGGCCCTGACCCGGGCCTGCGCGATCGCGCACACTATTGCCGATCGCGCCGCACCGCTCGGGGTCCGGGCCACGCTGGCCTCGGCGCACACCGCTCACCGCGAAGGGGATGCTGCCGCGATCGCGCGACTGCGTCCGGTGGTGGCCGAACTGTTCGGTACCGCCGATGCCGCCGAAGGCGTTCAGTCGTTCATCGAACGCCGCGAAGCCAACTTCCAGGGCCGCTGAGTTTTCAGCCCTCGCGCAGGGAGATCAGCCCGCGGACTCCAGGGCGACCAGAGCCGCAGCGACCGCGAAGAACTTGTTGGACCCGAGCTGGCGAACGGTCTTGATGTTGAACGCCGCGGCCAGGTGCTCGGCGTCGGCGTCGGTGACACCGGCCAGCGCCGCGGGCGAAGCGTCCAGGATTTCCTTGAGCGACTTGTCCTCGTAGGCCTTGTCGAGTGACTTCGCCAGATCAACGGAAATTGCCACCGTGCCTCCTTGTTGTCGGGCCGCCCACCGTAGCTGCCCAACCTGAATTGCGGCTGTCCGTTTGCTGGCCAGAAGGACACGAATGTCCCGGAAAACCAGGGTCTTCCGGGACATTCGCGTTCTCGCGGAGTTTTACTCCGGGGTGTAGCCAAACGGCAGCAGCACGCTCTTGGCCTGGGTGTAGGCGTCGATGCCCTCCGGGCCGTTCTCGCGTCCGATGCCCGAGTTCTTGTATCCGCCGAACGGAGCGCCTGGATCGAAGGCGTACATGTTCACCGCGTAGGTGCCGGTACGGATCTTCGAGGCGATCTCGATGGCCTTCGGGAAGTCCGTGGTGTAGACGCTGCCGGCCAGGCCGTACGGCGAATCGTTGGCGATCCGCACCGCGTCTTCCTCGTCGTCGAACGGGATCACGACGAGCACCGGTCCGAAGATCTCCTCCTGCGCGATGGTCATCGAGTTGTCGACATCGGCGAACACGGTCGGCTGCACGAACCAGCCCGAATCCAGGCCCTCGGGGCGGCCGCCGCCGGTGACGATGCGCGCACCCTCCTCGACGCCCTTCTTGATGTAGCCCTCGACCCGGTCACGCTGCTTCTCCGAGATCAGCGGGCCGATCATCGAGGCAGGATCGTCGGGCAGGCCGACCGGCATGGCCGCGACGGCGGCCGAGAGCTTTTCGACGATCTCGTCGTAGCGCGACCGCGGCGCCAGGATGCGGGTCTGACCCACACAGGCCTGCCCACAGTTCATCAGGCCGGAGAACACCAGCATCGGCAAGGTGGAGTCCACGTCGGCATCCTCGAGGATGATCGCCGCGGACTTGCCGCCGAGCTCGAGCGTGCACGGCTTGAGCTTCTCGGCGGCAATCTTGCCGATCTCCTTGCCGACGCCGCTGGAGCCGGTGAAGGTGAACTTGTCCAGTTCGGGGTTGGCGGTCAGGGCGCGACCTGTCTCGGGGCCACCGGGCACGACCGAGAGCACACCTTCGGGCAGACCGGCCTCGGCGAGCACCTCGGCGAACAGGTTGGTGGTCAGCGGGGTCTCACCGGCAGGCTTGAGCACCACGGTGCAGCCGGCGAGCAGGGCCGGGCCCAGCTTGTTGCACGCCAGGAAGAACGGCACGTTCCAGGCGATGACGGCGCCGACGACGCCGATCGCCTCCTTGATCACCAGGGTCTGGCCGTAGATGCCGTCGCGGATGTCTTTCCAGTCGTACTTGTCGGCTGCGCCGGCGTAGTACTGCAGGCTCGACACACCGGCGCCGAACTGCATCATGTCGACGATGGTCGGGGGCTGGCCGGTCTCCAGCTTCAGCAGGTGCTTGAACTCCTCGGCCCGCTCGTTGATGAGCTCGACGGCCTTGGCCAGCACGGCCTGGCGCTCTTCGGGCGACATGTGGGGCCAGGGACCCTCGTCGAACGCTTTGCGGGCCGCCGCGCACGCGGCGTTGACATCGGCCTCGGCGGCCAGCGGCACCTGGCCGACCTTCTCGCCCGTCGCAGGGGAGAAGACCTCGATGACCTCGGAGGTCGAGGGCTCGACCCACTGGCCACCGATGAACAGCTTGTCGAATTCCGTCCTGGTCACAGCTGGCGCGGCTGACGAAGTTTGTGTCATGGGCGTCACATTACCTAGGTTTCCCAAAAACGAGAACCTGTTCCAGTTGCTCGTTTCAGGACGGCTGCAGGACCAACACCAGATTGCTCACCAGGAACTCCCGCAACCCAGGCACCGAGGTTATCCACCACGCCCATCGTGGGTGGTAGCGGGGAAATGCAGCGATCAGCGCGCCGGTGCTGGCCGCCCACTGCAGACCGTCGGCGGCTGACACGGCGAACAACGACGAGCCGTAGTCGTTCTTGGGTCGGTGGCCGTGTTTGCGGGTGTACCGCTCGGCCGCGCGGACCCCGCCCAGATAGTGCGTCAGCCCCATCTCGTGACCGCCGAACGGACCGAGCCAGACGGTGTACGACAACACGACCAGCCCGCCGGGTTTCGTCACCCGCAGCATCTCGTTGCCCAGTCGCCATGGATGCGGTACATGCTCGGCGACATTCGAGGACAGGCAGATGTCGACGCTGTCGTCGGCGAAGGGCAGAGCCATGCCGGAGGCCCGGACGAAAGTGCCCTCCGTCGCGTCCGCTGCTGGTCCCGCGTGCATTTCGGCCGGATCCGGCTCCACTCCGACGTAGCGCATGCCCGCCCCGTCGAATGCCGAGGCGAAGTAACCCGGGCCTCCGCCGACGTCGAGCACGGTGCGTCCGGCCGTGCTCTCGCCGGTCGCCGACATCCACAGATCGGTGGTCATGGCGACGGTGTCGTCGGCCAATGCGCCGTAGAACCGAGCCGGTTCGCTCTGCTCGAACCGGAATTGAGCGAGCAGGCGGACCGACCGGCTCAAGGTTGCCCGGCGGGCGAAGCGGCTCAAGATGTCGCTGGGCTGCACCCGCCCAACCTACTGACCGGTACCCTCAACACGATGTCTACCCGCCCTGACTCTCGTCTGCGCAGCGTGCTGCTGCTGTGCTGGCGCGACACAGGGCACCCCCAGGGCGGCGGCAGCGAGGCTTATCTACAGCGCATCGGCGCGTGCCTGGCCGACGAAGGTGTCCACGTCACGTTGCGTACCGCCCGGTACCCGGGCGCGGCCCGGCGTGAGGTGGTCGACGGCGTCCAGATCAACCGGGCCGGTGGCCCCTACAGCGTGTACATCTGGGCCGGCCTGGCCATGGTGGCCTCCCGCGTCGGCCTCGGACCGCTGCGCCGGGTCCGGCCCGATGTCGTGATCGACACCCAAAACGGGCTGCCGTTCCTGGCCAGGTTGGCGTTCGGCCGGCGGGTCGCGGTGTTGGTGCACCACTGCCACCGGGAGCTGTGGCCGGTGGCCGGCCCGATGAAGGGCCGGATCGGCTGGTTCGTCGAGTCCAAGCTCTCCCCTCGGCTGCACCGCCGCAACCAGTACGTCACCGTCTCGCTGCCCTCGGCCCGTGATCTCAACGAGCTCGGGGTCGATTCCGGCCGGATCGCGGTGGTGCGCAACGGACTCGACGAGGCGCCCGGCTCGACGCTGGAGTTGCCACGGTCGACCAGTCCGCGCCTGGTGGTGCTGTCCCGGTTGGTGCCGCACAAGCAGATCGAAGACGCCCTTGAGGCGGTCGCGACACTGCGTACCGAGGTGCCCGGGCTGCACCTGGACATCCTCGGCGGCGGCTGGTGGCGGCAGCGACTGGTCGAGCACGCCGAACTACTCGGTATCTCCGATTCGGTGACCTTCCACGGCCACGTCGACGAAGAGACCAAACACCGTGTGTTGCAGCAGAGTTGGGTGCACGTCCTGCCGTCGCGCAAAGAAGGATGGGGGCTCGCGGTCACCGAGGCGGCCCAGCACGGGGTGCCGACCATCGGATATCGGGCGTCCGGCGGGCTGACCGACTCGATCGTCGACGGAGTCACCGGGTTGCTGGTGGAGGACCGCGACGCCCTGGTCGCCGGGCTGCGCCAGTTGTTGAGCGATCCGGTGCTGCGGGTTCAACTGGGCAGCAAGGCGCAGGCCCGCAGCGACGAATTCTCCTGGACGCTCAGCGCGGATGCGATGCGGGCGGTGTTGGAGTCGGTGCACGAGGGCAACTACGTCAGCGGACTGGTGTAGTCCTCAGGGTCGCGCGGCGCCGCTGATCACGCCAGTCACAGAATGTGGACGGGTATCTGATGTGTCCGGCTGTGAGCGACTTTTCAGCGACAATCGCCACATCGGCAACGCATGTCTCACGAAACTCATTGTCGCTCAGCATTTTTGGCACTCAGTCACCACTGGTCACGCGAGCACCACCTGTCCATTGCCCGACTGTCAGCGACACTGTCGCTCATAGGTGGGCAACCCGAATTCCGTTGCGCAAGGGGCCAATGAGGCCTGAGTTGCCTGATTGGCGAACGGATCCGTGACGCACGATGCCGGCGATGTTGCTGAGGCGATTGTCGCTGAAAAGTCGCTCACAGCCGGGCAAGTCGGCACGCGCTTCCGCGCCACGACACGCCGCTGCGGGCAACACGCGACCCGCAAACCGCGATCACGCCCCAGATCCGCGCCGTCCGCGCCACGAGCCGACCGCCATCCCGATCGCACCGGCGGCCAATACCCCCAGCCAGACCAGATGCGCGGCGATCAACACGACTCGGTCAGGTGAGGCCGGGCGGTCGCCGCCGATTCGGTACACAGCGATATCGCCGTCCCGATAAGCCGCCGGGAGATCCAGTTCCGCCGGCACCCCGTTGGTTTCGACTACCAGCCAGCCGACACCGGCATCGGCCAGTGTTCGGCGATCGGCGCCCGAGCGCAGCAGATCCTGTACTTCGCGAGCCCGCCGTCCCTCACCAGGCACCACCTGACCACCGATCACCAGGTCGCCGGTCGTCAGCACATCCGCCCGCAGCCACCGCGGCAGCGGATCGAGTACCGGTGCGGCGCCGGCCCAGTAGAACAACCGCATGCTGTCCGGCGGGAGGGCCACGACCGGCAAGGGGTCGGCGTTGATCCGGGCCGCCGCGGCCGCCCACCCCGAGGGGTACTGCACCGCGCGCATGTGGTTGCCGACGCCCCAGGCGAGATCTGGCAGTACAGCGATCAACGCCGCACACCCCACCGCAGCCGATGCGGCCATGGGCACCCGCAGGCGGCTCAAGGTGACGGGGGCGGCGGCAGCGGCCAGGACGTAGCCCGGCATGGCCAGGGCCACCCACTTCTGGCCGTCGCGCAGCACCCCGAGGCCGGGCACGGCGCGGATCGTCGCGTCGACGAACGCCAGCCCCGGGCCGGTGGCCATTGCCGCCGGGATCACCACGGCCGCCGCCGCCAGGATCAGCAGCGGCACCGCAGCGCGGGTGCGCACCAACACCGGCAGTCCGAGCGCGACGATGCCGACAAGTGTGACGGTGGCGATCAGGGCGAAAGCCGTTGTGCGTGTGGTTGGTACGGCATCGCCGTTCCAGATCCCACCCAGGCCGGCCAGACTGCCCAGGGTGGCCAGACCGGGCTCAGCCCGGGCGGCGAACGCATGTACGCCGGCTGCCGACGTCGGGGACGACACCGAGTCCCCGACCGCTGCGGCCACCAGCCACGGCGCCGCGGCCAGCACCGACGTCCCCCAAATCAGCGCGGCCACCCGCAGGCGCCGCCAGCCCTCACCGGGCGCCGCAACACACACCAGCGCGACTGTGGCGGCCAGCATCAGGCCTGTCGGGGTCAGCCCGGCCAGGGCAGTCCAGAACAGCAAGCCCCACATCGCCGCAGGGTCCGACGCGCTCCGCAGCCGCAGCACGCAGGTTGCCACCCACGGCAGGCAGCCGTAGCCCACCAGCAGGCTCCAGTGCCCCTGCAACAACCGCTCGGCCACATACGGATTCCAGATCGCCAGCGTCGCGGCGAGGAACTGACCGGGCAGCCCAGCGTCCATCACCGTGGAGGCCAAGCGTGCGGCGCCCCAGCCGGCCAGCCACAGGCCCATGACGAGCAGAACCTTGACCACCACTCCACCGTCGACCACCGCCGAGGCCAAGGCGACGAAGAAGTCCTGCGGCAGGGCGCGGGGGGCGGCCTCGGTCAGGCCCAGTGCGGCATCGGTCAGATACGAACGAGGTGTGGAGACGGCGTCCCGCAAAAGCAGGTAACCGGGCCCCAGAAGGGGCCCGGTTACCGATAGCGACAGTGCCAGCGCGTAGGCCGGCAGCAGGGCGGAGCGCAGGCTCAGATCACCGGTCCGGTGGTAGATCGGACGGGCGCTGAGCGGGCAACTTCTCGGTCTTGGCCTCCGCGCCGGGCACCTGGAAGCCCTGGGTGTTGAAGAAGCCGTGATCGGCGGTGTCGAGTCCGGGATCGATCAGCGTGGCCTCGGCACGGATTGCGAACGAACCCACGACCGCGCCGCCGACGAGCGCCAGCAGGCCCAGTGCGGTGAACGTGATCGGCAGGACCCGGGTCCACAGTGAGACGCGGTCACGTTCATCCTGGGCGGCGGCGACCTGCGACTCCACGGTCTCTTCGTTGTAGGTGACCTTGTAGTCGACGTAGGTGACCTCGGGCTTGAGCTTGTCCCGCGCGTAGTACTGGTAGCCGTGGTCCTGTGCCTTGACGATGGTGCCCGACACCGGATCGACCCAGAAGGTGCGCTGCGCGGCGTAGAAGCGGTCCATCGTGATCCGCTCGTCGGGCTCACCGGGAACACCCCACATCGCGGCGCTTGCGGTGACCGAACTGTCCGCGTCGTCCTCGTAGAGCGAGGAGTACTTGACCGGATCGGCCAGCTTGCCGTTGGAGTCGTAGCCGACGTTCTGGATGAACCGGTAGGTGGTCAGCCCGTTGACGTCTTCTTCACCGTCGTAATTGGCGTCGAATGCCTTCTGCGCGATCGGGTCGAAGAACGGGTAGGTCTTCTTCTCGGTGTCGAACGGGAACCGGTAGGTCAGGCCCTCGTGCGGCAACGCGACGTTGGTCGGCGGTTTCTCGTCCTCGATGGCCCGTGGCTTCTGCAGAGCCCCGCCCGGGTTGTTGTCGCTGGACACCGCCAGCGCGGTGCTGCGGTTCATCGTGACGGTGTCCACCATCGCCAGCAGTAGACCCGAGTCCTTCTGCCGGTCCGTGCGCCGCAGCGTGCTGCCCACCTGCAACGTCACCACCTCGGCGTTCGACGGGGACTCCACACTGACCTGTTGCTGCATGGCGACCGGCACGTTGCGGTCCACAGAGAACTTCTCGGCGACCAGCGATTCCGGATCGAAGGCGGTCGCGGTGCCATCGCTGACCAAGCTGGTATCCAGGTTGAGCGGGATCTTGGCGATCTTGCCCTTGGTATAGGTGGTCAGCAACAGTGCGGCAATGAGCAGGGCGGCGCCCAGCCCCATAAGTCCGCATGCCGCTATACGCAGCGCAACTGCGCGGTTCAAACCGGGCCTCCTTCAGTGTGGGCCAACTCGTCGTGAGGCAAACCCGTTCGACCCTAACAGCACTATTTAAGGCCATCACTTACTCCCGTGGCACGTCGCGGGTGGATTCACCCGCAGTTTGGCGGGGTTGCCCTCGAGCGGCACACTGGTCGCCGTGGCCACCGGAGAATCGGACCGGGACACCGGTGCGGAGTCGGTCGGCGGAACACGTAGCTTCCTGCCGGCGGTCGAAGGCATGCGCGCCTGTGCCGCCATGGGCGTGGTGCTCACCCACGTCGCCTTCCAGACCGGCCACACCACCGGGGTGACCGGCCGGTTCTTCGGCCGGTTCGATCTCGCGGTCGCCGTGTTCTTCGCGTTGTCGGGTTTCCTGCTGTGGCGCGGCCATGCCGCCGCCGCCCGCGGGTTGCGACCGCGCCCACGCACCGGCCATTACCTGCGATCGCGCGTCGTGCGGATCATGCCGGGTTATGTGGTGGCCGTCGTGGTGATCATCCTGCTGCTGCCGGAGGCCAAGGCCGATCTGACGGTGTGGCTGGCGAACCTCACCTTGACCCAGATCTATGTGCCGTTGACGCTGACTGCGGGGCTCACGCAGATGTGGAGCCTGTCGGTGGAGGTCAGCTTTTATCTGGCACTGCCCATCCTGGCGTTTTTGGCGCGGCGGCTGCCGGTACGGGCGCGCATCGGCGTGATCATCGCGCTGGCGGCGCTGAGCCTTTTGTGGGTGCGCATCCCGTTCGACGGCACCACCGGCCTCAACCCGTGGAACTGGCCGCCGGCGTTCTTCTCCTGGTTCGCCGCGGGGATGGTCCTCGCGGAACTCACCGTGAGCCCGTTCGGCTGGGCGCACAGGTTGGCCCGGCGCCGGGTGCTCATGGGCGTCATCGCCGCGGTGGCGTTCGCAATCGCGGCCTCACCGCTGGCCGGTCTGGAAGGGCTGCGGCCCGGTTCGGTCGGTCAGGTGACACTGAAGACCGCGATGGGTGCCATCGTCGCGGGCGCGCTGCTGGCCCCGCTGGTTCTGGATCATCCCGACACCGGTCACCCGATTCTGGGCAACAAGGTGATGGTCACGCTGGGTCGCTGGTCCTACGGACTGTTCGTCTGGCATCTGGCGGCGTTGGCCATGGTGTTCCCGATGATCGGCGAGTTCCTGTTCAACGGCCAGATGCTGGTGGTGTTGATCCTCACGCTGGTGTTCGGCTTCGCGCTGGCGGCGGTGAGTTACGCGCTGGTCGAGTCACCGTGCCGGGAGGCGTTGCGGCGCTGGGAGTACCGGAACGAGCGCCCGGTGCCGCCGCTGGACAGCTCGATCACCGCCGAGCCCGAGCCTGCTCCAGCCGCGCGATGACCTCGTCGCGCACCGCGGCACGCCTAGCCTTGCCCGCGTCGTCGCGCAGCGGGGCATCGACGAATTCCACACTTTCGGGGACCTTGTAGCCCGACAGGTGCTCGCGCAGGAATGCCTGCACCGCCGTGGAATCCAGGTCGGAGTCCTCGTCCGTTTGCACGAGCGCGTGCGGAACCTGACCCAGATCCTCGTGCGGTACGCCGACGACGAGGCAGGACAGAATGTGCCGCCAACGCGGCCTCGATCTCGGCTGGGTAGACGTTCTTCCCGCCCACGGTGAACATGTCCACCCGACGGTCGTTGAGGTAGAAGAACCGCTCTTCGCCGTCGTCGACGTAAAACCCGAGATCTCCGAGGGAGTCCCAGCCATCGCGGCTCTTGGCTGTGCTGCCGACGTAGCGGTAGGTGGGTGCACTTCCGGGGCCGGGCCGCATGTAGATCTCACCGGTCACACCCGGCGGGCATTCGTCGCCGTCGTCGTCGAGCACCTTCATCTCACCGGCCACCACCACGCCGACCGATCCCGGATGCCGCAACCACTGCTCACCGGAGATGAAGGTCAGCGCCTGCAGTTCGGTGCCCCCGTACAGTTCCCACAGCACCTCGGGACCGAGCAGGTCGATCCAGGCCTGCTTGACCGCCGGTGGGCACGGTGCTCCGACATGCCAGAACCGCCGAATACTGGACAGGTCATAGGCTTTCGGGTCCGCGCGGTAGACCGGAAGCAGCCGCTGCATGATGGTGGGCACCGTGGTCAGGAACGTCACGTGGTGTTGGGTGACCAGCCGCAGGAACTCGGCCGGGTCGAAGCGCGGCATCAGCACCAGATGGTGGCCCTGCAACAGGGCGATGGCGAAGGTGGTGAAGCCGGTGTTGTGGCTCATCGGCACCGACATCAGGGTGACGTCACCGGGCTGCGCGCCCAGTGGAACGCCGATCAGTGCGGGCACCCGGCTGTCGCCGCCGGCCTCGATCAGCTTCGGTCGCCCGGTGCTGCCACCGGAGGCCATCGATTTCCAGGTCGGCGAGACGGCCTCGGGCAGGGCTGCGTCGGAAAGCTCGGCTTCAGGAGTGAAACCTGCTGGAACCCAGGCAGTTTCGCCGGCGTCGCGGCCGACCACCAGGGCTCGGGGGCGCAGCGCGAGAATTCCGGCGAACTCGGTGTCGGGTAACCGCGGGGAAAGGGGTTGCGGCACCGCGCCGAGTTTCCAGGTAGCCAGCACGGCCTGCACCCATTCGATCGAGTTGGGCAGGCTTATGGTGACGTAATCACCTTGTCCCACACCGCGTTCGGCGTAGGCGCGGGCGAGTCGATTGGTGGCACGGTCGAGTTCGGCACGGGTGAGCGTGAGGCCCTGGCAGGTCACCGCGGGCTGGTCGGGGTCAGCCTCCGCCAGTTGGGTGACCTGGGCGGGGATCGTCGGGATGGCGTCGGTCATCTCAGTATCCGCCTTTGCGTTCGAAGATCCGGCGTGGATTGTCCACCAGCATCGTGGTGATCTGCTCCTCGGTGACCCCGCGCTCACGCAAGGCGGGCAGCACGTCGTTGTGGATGTGCAGGTAGTGGCTGTTCGGAAGGGCCTGGGCAGTCAGCTCGTCCGGCAGCGCGTCGAAGTAGCACCAGGTGTCGTGGGAAAGCACCATCTTTGCGGCGTGGCCGCGCTCGCACATGGTCGCCACCGTCGCCACTCTCTCCTCGAACGGAAGGAAGACGTCCACACCGAAGCGGTCCATGCCGATGTAGGAACCGTTGGCGATCAATTCTTCGAGGTAGCCGATGTCGGTGGTGTCGCCGCAGTGCCCGATGATCACCCGGGACAGGTCGACCCCTTCCTCGGCGAAGATGCGCTGCTGTTCCAGGCCGCGCCGACTGGCCGCGTGGGTGTGGGTGGAGATCGGCACCCCGGTCTGGCGATGGGCGGCCGCCACGGCCCGCAGGACCCGTTCGACGCCGGGGGTGACGCCGGGTTCGTCGGTGGCGCACTTGAGGATTGCCGCCTTGATCCCGGTGTCGGCGATGCCGTGTTCGATGTCGCGGACGAACATGTCCGTCATCGGTTCGGGTAAGCCCACCGCGGGTCCGTTGAAGTGGAAGGTCAGCGGCAGATCGTTGTAGGTGTAGAAGCCGGTGGCGATGACGATGTTGAGATCGGTGGCCTCGGCGATCCGGGCGATACGCGGGATGTAGCGGCCGAGTCCGATCACGGTGAGGTCGACGATGGTGTCGACACCGTTGGCCTTGAGTTCGGTGAGCCGCGCGATCGCATCGGCTTCCCGGCTGGCGTCGTCGCCCCAGGATTCTGGATAGTTCTGGGTCAGCTCGCTGCTCATGATGAAGACGTGCTCGTGCATGAGCGTGACGCCGAGGTCGGTGGTATCGATGGCTCCGTGGGCGGTGTTGACAGTCGGCACGCGCCCGATGCTAGGTGTGTCAGTCCGCCACGTGTGGGGATTCGGCCCAGTTGCGGGCCGTGGTGCCTGCCCCGTCGAGCCCCCAGCTGACGACGCGGCGCGGTGTGATGCGGATGAGGTCGCCGGACAGTCCGCCTTCCGTGGTGCCCGCACCGGGCAATGCCCTTGCCGTACCCCGTATTTCGATACCGCGTGCGTCCGGCGGCCGTACCGAGAGCACAGTGTCGACGATGAACGCCACCTGGGGGTTACCAATCACGTTGCGCCACTTCTGCGTCGAGGCCAGGGCGTGCCCGACGATGTCGATGCCCTGCTGGTCTGGACTCAGGTGGACGCCGACAGGCCGGATTTGTGGAGCGCCGTCGCGGTCGACGGTGCAGAGGCGTCCGATGGATTGTTCGCGCAGGTAGGTCAGTTCGGCAGCAGTGAACGTCATGGTGTGGGTCTTTCGTCTTCCGATTGCAGGTGGGCATGTTGCAAGGTGTCGTGGAGCCGGGTGAATACCCGTTCGATGCAGTCGAGTTCGTCCGGTCGGATGTGGTCGAAGAACAGTTCCCGGATCGACTCGGCGTGCATCGGCATGGCGTCGTGAAGTACGTCGGCGCCGGACGCGGTCAGCACAGCGCGGTAGCCGCGGCGATCCTCGGGAACCGGTTCGCGTAGCACCAGGCCACGTTTGGTCATCGAGTTGATCTGGTAGGTGATCCTGCTGCGGGAGAACACCATCTTGTCGGCGAGTTCGCTCATTCGCAGGCGGCGGTCTGGAGCGGCGGACAGCAGCATCAACAGGTGATAGTCCATCAAGCTGAGGCCGGTGGTCTCCCGCAGGCGTTCGTCGAGCAGCGTCTCCAGACGCAGGCTGGATTCGATGTAGGGCCGCCAGGTCCGTACCTCGGCGGGGGAGAGCGTCCGTGTCACTTTTCCTCCGGTCGGGAAAATAGTTCAGATCTCAACAGTGTGAAGCAGCGCCTTGCTGTTCGCGAGATCTCGACCTACAGTCAATATAGTACAAATTTTAACTAACTGAAGGGATGAGGGACATGCCGCGTGTCATCGACTGGGACGACGCCTACCGGCAGCAGCAGACTCCGGCCTGGAGCATCGGCGCACCGCAACCGGAATACGTCGCGATCATCGACTCCGACGGAGCGGTGCGCGGGGAAGTGCTCGATGCGGGCTGCGGGCACGCCGAACTCGCGCTGGCACTGGCCGCGCGGGGTCATAACGTCGTCGGCCTGGACCTGAGCCCTACGGCGGTGGCGGCGGCGACTGCGGCGGCTGCCGAGCGGGGACTGGAGAATGCGACGTTCGCGCAGGCCGACATCTCCTCGTTCACGGGATACGACGGCCGGTTCACGACGATCTTCGACAGCGGGCTGCTGCATGCGCTTCCTGCCGAACTCCGTGACGGCTACCTGCAGTCCGTGTACCGCGCGGCCACGCCCGGCGCGCGGTTCTACATCCTGGCCTTCGGTGCCGGCGCCTTCGGTGACCTGGACGGTCCGGGCCCCACCCAGTTCACCGAAGAAGAACTGGGCGAGGTGGTCTCACGCCACTGGCAGGTCGACGAGATCCGACCGGCCCAGCTGCACGCGGCACTGCCTGAAGGCCGCACGCAGATGCCGGCCTTCCTGGTGACGGCCACAAAGGTCTAGCTCAACCGGCGTTGGCCTCGACGGCGGCCAGTACCTCGGGGGTGATCGGGTCGAGGATGTCGTCGAAGTCGTGGTGGTTCTGCACGTACTTCTTGACATACGGGCAGACCGCGACGATGCGTTTGCCGGCCGCGCGGGCATCGGTCAGCGCCGCGGAGACCAGCTCGCCCGCCAGGCCGCGGCCGCCGAACTTGTCGTCGATCTCGGTGTGGTAGAAGATGCGCTGGTCGCCGGAGTCGACGTAGGCCTCGAGGCCGGCATGCTCGCCGTCGACCGTGATCTCGTAATGGCGCGCTTCTAGAATGTTGCGGACTTCAGCCATGTCCCAACTATGCCCCAGTAGCACTGGCACGATCATGCAGATGGCCGTCACCGCAGGTTCGACGTGGGCGCCGTTGGCGTCGCCGATCTACCGGGCGCTGTGGATCGCGCAGTTCGTGTCCAACCTCGGCACGTGGATGCAGACGGTGGGTGCCCAGTGGATGCTGGTCGGGGACCCCCGTGCCCCGGTACTGGTGCCGTTGGTGCAGACCGCCACCACCCTGCCGGTGATGCTGCTGGCCCTGCCGTCGGGTGTGCTCGCCGACCTGGTCGACCGGCGCAGGCTGCTCCTGGCGACCCAGGGGGCGATGGCGGCCGGGGTGGCTGCGCTGGCGACGCTGACCGGCGCCGGCCTGGCCACGCCGACGGTGTTGCTGACCCTGCTGTTCCTGATCGGTTGCGGGCAGGCGCTGACTGCCCCGGCGTGGCAGGCGATTCAACCGGATCTCGTTCCACGTGAACAGATTCCAGCTGCCGCCGCACTCGGCAGCATGAGCATGAACGGGGCCAGGGCGATCGGGCCGGCGATCGCGGGCGCGTTGGTCTCGCTGTCAGGTCCGACCCTGGTGTTCGCCCTCAACGCGGTCTCGTTCGTCGGCATCGTCGTGGTCCTGCTGCTGTGGCGGCGGCCGGTCGCCGAACAGCTGTTGCCGGCTGAGCGACCGTTGGCCGCGCTCAGTGCCGGTGGCCGGTTCATCCGCAGCTCGCCGATCATCCGGCGGATTCTGCTGCGGGCGGTGTTGTTCATCGCGCCGGGCAGCGCGCTGTGGGGTCTGCTCGCCGTCATCGCCGAGAGGCAGCTCGGGCTGTCCTCATCCGGCTACGGCCTGTTGCTGGGTGCGCTCGGCGTCGGGGCGGTGCTGGGCGCGTTCGTCCTGGGCCGGCTGCAATTCGCCTTCGGTCTGAACACCCTGCTGATCGTCGCAGCGCTCGGATTCGCCGGAGCCACTGCGGTTCTGGCACTGGTCCACAACTTCGGCATCGTCTTGATCGCACTCGTCGTCGGCGGCACCTCCTGGCTGTTGGCATTGTCGACGCTCAACGCGTCGATGCAGTTGAGCCTGCCCGCCTGGGTTCGGGCCCGCGGGCTGTCGGTGTATCAGCTGACCTTCATGGGCGGTCAGGCGATCGGCTCTCTGGTGTGGGGGCTGGCGGCCGGTGCGACCAGCACTGTCACGGCCCTGCTGATCAGTGCGGGACTACTCGTCTTCTGCGCGGTCTCGGCGTGGTGGTGGCCGCTGCACGAGCGCACCGGCGACCTCGACCTCACCCCGTCGGCGCACTGGCCGGAACCGGCCCTGGTGTTCGAGCCGGCCCCGCCCGACGGTCCTGTGCTGGTGTTGACGTCCTACCGGGTCGAGCCGGAGCACGAGCCCGAATTCTTCGCTGCCATGGGTGTGCTCGGCCGCTCGCGACAGCGCACCGGGGCCACGCAATGGCAGCTGTTCCGCAGTGTCGAGCGCGACGCCGTCTTCGTCGAGGCGTTCGTGGTGCGGTCGTGGGATGAGCACGTGCGTCAGCACCGGACGCGACTGACCGGCAACGACCTGGTCATCGAGCAGGCGGTGGAGCGCTGGGTCGAGGGCGAGCCGGTCTCGCACCACCTGATCGCGGTGAAGATGCCTTGACTGTGAGGCCGATCACAGTAGTATGACCAGTGGTCATAAAGGCTGGAGAGTCAGATGCCGACAGTCACCTGGGCACGGTTGGATCCCGCTCGCAGAGCGGCGGTGGTGGAAGCCGCCGAGGCGGAATTCGGGGCGCACGGGTACTCCCGCGGCAGCCTCAACGTGATCGCCCGCAAAGCGGGTGTCGCCAAAGGCAGCCTGTTCCAATACTTTGCGGACAAGCGTGACCTCTATGCCTTCATCGCCGACATCGGCAGCCAGCGGGTGCGGGCGTATATGGAGGAGCGCATCCGCGCCCTGGATTCGACCCGACCGTTCTTCGAGTTCCTCACCGACCTCCTCGACGACTGGGTGGCCTACTTCGCCGAACACCCGCAGGACCGCTCGCTGCACGCCGCGGCCAGCTTCGAGGTGGACACCGATGCCCGCGTCAGCGTGCGCACGGTGATCCACCGGCACTATCTCGAGGTCCTTCGCCCGCTGGTCCGGGACGCGCAGAACCGGGGAGACCTCCGGGCGGACGCCGATACCGACGCCTTGCTGTCGCTGCTGCTGATGATCATTCCGCACCTGGCGCTGGCCCCCTATGTGCGCGGCATGGATCCGGTTCTCGGTCTCGACGAGCCCACCCCGGAGCAACCGGCACTGGCCGTACGCCGCCTGGTCGGGGTGTTGACGGCCGCATTCTCAGCCTCTGATCAACCAGCCCGCCAGACCTGAGGAGGTCAATTCCCATGTCACACACACAGTTCGGTTCGCTGGCCAAGGGCGGTCTCAACTGGGACAGCGTGCCGTTGCGCTTGTTCGCCGGAGGGAACGCGAAGTTCTGGAATCCGGCCGATATCGACTTCTCCCGCGACCGCGCGGACTGGGAGGCGCTGACAGATCGGGAACGTGAGTACGCCACCCGCCTGTGCGCCGAGTTCATCGCCGGGGAGGAGGCCGTCACCAAGGACATCCAGCCGTTCATGACCGCGATGCGCGCCGAGGGCCGCCTGGGTGACGAGATGTACCTGACCCAGTTCGCCTTCGAGGAGGCCAAACACACCCAGGTGTTCCGCATGTGGCTCGACGCCGTCGGTATCGCAGACGATCTGCACAACTACTTCGACGAGCTTCCCGCGTACCGGCAGATGTTCTACGAGGAGCTGCCGCAGTCTCTGGATGCGTTGTACACGGACCCGTCCCCGGCCGCGCAGGTACGGGCATCGGTGACCTACAACCACATCGTCGAAGGAATGCTCGCGCTCACTGGATACTATGCGTGGCACAAGATTTGCGTCGATCGCGGGATCCTGCCCGGCATGCAGGAGCTGGTCCGGCGGATCGGGGACGACGAACGTCGGCACATGGCGTGGGGCACGTTCACCTGTCGTCGTCACGTGGCCGCCGATGACGCCAACTGGGCAGTCTTCGAGGAGCGGATGAACGAGCTCATCCCGCTGGCGCTGCGGCTCACCGAGGAGGGTTTCGCCCTCTATGCGCCCGACATCCCGTTCGGTTTGGTGCAGGACGAGTTCATGCAGTACTCCGCCGACAAGGGCATGCGCCGGTTCGGCACCATCAGCAGCGCCCGGGGCCGTCCGCTCGAAGAGATCGACCTGGACTACTCACCACTGACGTTGGAGGACACGTTCGCCGATGAGGACGCGCGGGCACTGGCCGCCACCGCCTGAACGCGCGGTCGGCGCCGGGCCACGACATTGCGGTGTCGGCGAACCCCTCAGTCGCCGACACCGCAGCCGTGCGCACCGCATAGTGCGCAGCCGCGCGAACACAGCTAAGCCTGACGGCTCAGCCGCATACTGACTGCGTAGTTAATACGCTCAGCCCTGCACAATCCTGGTCGGCAACCTGTAGTCCCCCATGCAGCAAAGGGCTCTCCGGGTTTGTGTCACGCGTGCCGGTACCGTAAGTACTGGGTACCCGCGTTGTCAACAGCTCCACTGAATCCGTCGGCGCAGGCCGCGTTTCACTTCGGATCGGTGTGCTCGGAAGTTCTGGCAAACGAGATCGTGGACGCCGCGACGAAAGTGACCGACAGCAATGCCGCCAGCTGCACCCACGGGGAGTGGCCGACATACCCGTCGACCGAGCGCCACGGGTACTGACTCAGCGCCGCGCCGGCAAGGGTGAGCCCGCCGGCCGCCACGGCCACGGTCAGTCGCTCTTGCCAGGCGTCGTGATTACGCAGCAGATAGCGCACTCCCAGCGTGGCGACGGCGACCAGCAGCCCGGGCAGGCCGGAAATCGCCGTCCCCACTGCGAGCACTGCGGCCCCGACCACCGGCGTAGCCGGTTGCCACGGTCGCACCGGTTCGAGATCCGGACCGCGGCGCCGGGCCGGCCACAGCGCCAACAGGGCCAGCACCGGTAGCAGCGCAAGCCCGCCGATCAACCCGATGCGGTATGGCCGGTTGGAGGGGAAGGTCAACGTCACCGGTCCACTCTCGCCGGCCGGGATCACCCAGCCCTGCTGCCAACCGTTGATCTTCACCGGCGTCAGCGCGGTGCCATCGGCGGTGTGCGCGATCCAGCCCGGGTTCACGCTCTCGGGCACCGCGAGGGCTCTGGCTTTGTCCGATACCGGCACCTGGACCTGCCTACGGTCCGGTGACCACACCGGGGTGTCGACGGGAGTGGTTGTAGCCGTGCGTAGTTGGGCTGCCTTCGGAGTGTTGAGCACGACCCCGTCGACGACGAAGGCTCCGCCGGGGCTCACCAGGAGTTCCTGTTGGCCGGCGGGCAGCGCGACGGGGCCGGGCCGGCAGGGCTGGGCCGCAATCGGGTCACCGTCCAGCAGCGCTCCCACGGTGGTGTGCACGGAGGTCTGGATGAACTGCCCGGCCACACCGATGATGGGACCCTGCCCGCACGGAAGTGCCACTGTCCGTTTGCGATTGGCGGCGGAGTCGGCGGCGGCGACGGGCTTGCCGTGAATGTCGAGCACGGTCAGTTCGGCCAGCCCGGGAGGCTTGAGCTGGTCGAAGCCCAGCGAGGTGCGGTCGATGATGTCATTCCATCCCAGCAGTGACACGGTGATGGTGTCGGTCACCCGCGGTTTGAGCCTCGCGGTCTGGGGCTCGCCGTTGCCCGACAGTCTGGTTGTCTGCGGCCCGTCGCCGAGGTCGATCGCCACCAGAGTCGGATGCGCGGGCGGTTGCCCGGTGCCGGGATCGATCCGCAGCGCGCCAACTTCGGTGGGCGCGGGCAGTTTGAGCGTCAGCGTCGGCGGTGCCTTGAATTGGACGACGCGCTGGGGTGCCGTCCACGACGTTCGCGGGTCACCGTCGGTGGCGGCAAAGGCCGAACCGAGCACGTCGATGGGGTCGGCGTCGCCGGAGGCGCGGGTGGTGCCTGGCTGGGCGACCAGATCGGCGAGCTTGGGCCCCTGGCGGGGCCGGATCCAGACCGTCGGCTCGACCTCGGTGGGAGTGGGCACCGTCAGCGTGCGGCTCATGTTGACCGGCTCCTCGGAGGCCAGTGCCAGCGACGCCGCGCAGCGCACCCCTGCGGGGCTGTCCACGCACCCGGGACGGCCGAGGAGTTCGGTCCCCAGATCCCATTGGGCGACAACCGAATCCGCTGGAGGCGCGGGCACTTCGACGGTATGCCGCAGGTTGATGGGATGGGCGAATCCCGATGCGTCGTACTGGGTCACGGACAGATCGGTGATGCCGAACTGCACTCCGGCAGAACCGTCGTTGGTGGCCACGGCGGTGACCCGAACCCAAGGGGTCTCGCCGACCGGCAGCGGGATGGTCAACTGCTGTCCCGGCGTGTCGAAGCGCAGGCTGCTCGTGCCGGTCGCGGTGGCGACCTCGATGCGTCGCACCTGGGCGCCGACCGCGGTGGCGCTGGGAGTGATGGTCAGCGTGGCGTTGGTGACGGGATGATCGAAATCGACCTGCAGCCATTGGCCGACGGCGGCTTGCAGGGCGTTGGACACCCACGACGTCGAACCGTCGCTGTCGATCGCGGCCGCCGGACCGGTGGCCGGTGCGACGTTGGGCAGCGCGGTCGAGTCGGCTGCCGAACTCGACACCGACACCCGCCCGCCGTTCCACTTGCCGTAAACGGGCGCGGCTCCCTCGGCCGGGTAGTCGGGCACCCGGTTGTGGGTATGCCGGGCATCGTCGGGGGTACGGATGGCCGAGGCGTGGTCGTCGACGCGTCCGTAGTCGACCTCGCGGGCGGTCGGGGTGTCGGTGACGATCACTCCGGCGGATCCATCCGGTTGGACCGGCAGACCGGCTCGCTCGGCGTCCGCTGCCAGCAGCATGGGCCCAAGGGGTTGCTGTCCGGCCAGTCGGCGACGTTCGTCGAGGCGCAGCAGCGCCTCGGGTGCGCCGGCCACGCGGTTCATCTCGTCGGTGTCGACCAGATAGGGCGCGGCCGGGTTGGTTCCGCCCGCGTCCACCCGGTAGATCTCGACCGCGGGATACCGTGGCCGCAGGCCGCTGTCGGCGACGAAGCCCTCCAGGGTCCCCGGCCCCGCCGAGTCACCGAACTCGGCCACCTTCGACAGCCCGGGCGACCCCTCGATCGCACGATGCACCAGTACGGGCCGGGCCGATCGGGACACATCCGGGTCCAGATCGTTGCGTAGTACGACGTATGAGATGCCCTGTCGGGCAAGGGTATCGGCGAGCCCCGCGGAAGGGCGGCCGGCAGCGAACAAGCGCTGCACCGAATCCAGCGCGCGGATCGTCTCCGGCGGAGTCAGCGGGATCGAATCCCGCACGCCCCACGGGCTCGAGCCGAGTACCTGCAACGGCTCGTCGTGGCTGTTGCCCCAGGTCTGGGTGGCGAACGGGGCGCCGGGCGCGACCAGGACCCGGCCGCGCTCGGTGTTGTGTTCGTCGAGCCAGTCGGCGGTGTCGTGCCAGTACTGCGGAATCGCGGTGAAGGTACCGGCCGGCGCGATCCTTCCCGTCCAGGCCAGCGATGTCCCGGCCGCCAGAGCGGACAGCACCACGATCGCCACCGCGACGCGCTTGTCGCGTTCCGGTCGGGCGAAGGCCCGCAGCCACACCGGCATCGCCACGCTGCCCGGCAGCGGGATGCGCCCCAGCAGATGAGCCACACCCAGTGCCAGCGGCAGCCTCAGCACCGGATCGAGCTTGGCCAGGTTGCGCAGCGGCGTACCCGTCCCGTCCAGAAAATCCTGCACTGCCGTCGCCACCGGGGAACCCAGACCGCCGGAATACCCCAGGCCCAGCAGAACGACGCCGATCAACAGCATGGTGATCAGCCGGCCTCGCGCGGGCATCGACCGCAACGCCAACCCGGCCAGGCCGGCCGCTGCCACCAATGTGGTGGCCAGCACCGCGACGGTGCTCGTCACCAGTGACGCCGCCGCGGTCGCGGTGGACGCCACGAACGGGGTCCAGGTATGGGTGCCGCGCAACATCTCGGTGAGCGACATCCACTGTGTGGTGACGCCCGAGGATTCGATGAAGTCCAGGAATGGCGGACTGATCCGGCCCAGCATCACCAGCGCCACGACCCACCATGCGACGGCCAGTGCGGTGCAGCCGAACCACCACGCGGTGAATCGCCACCACCGCCGGTTCGGCCGGTGACAGGCCCACCAGATGATCGCCGCCAGGCAGCCGGTCAGAGTCGCGACGGCATTCACCGCACCCATCAACGCCACGGCACCGGCCGACCGCGCGGCCAAAAGCCGCAGGCTGTGGCCTGCTCGGCCGTTTCCGCGGAACGCCAAGATGACCGGAATCAACACCCATGGCGCCAGCATCATCGGCAGGGTCTCGGACGAGATCGCGCCCAGGGTCGTCAGCACGCGCGGTGACAGCGTGAAGGCCAGCGCGCCGAGCACCCGGGAGCTGGTACTCCCGATGCCAAGGATCTCGGCCAGGCGCAGCATTCCCCAGAAGCCCACGGTCAGCAGCAGGGCCCACCACAGTCGTTGGGTCACCCAACCCGGGATCCCCAGCAGATCGCCGGCCAGGAAGAACGCGCCGTGGGGAAAGAGGTAGCCGTAGGCCTGGTTCTGCGCCTGCCCGAACGGCAGGTCGCTGTTCCACAGATTGAAGGCGCGGGTCAGGAACCGCAGGGGATTGGCGGTGAGGTCGAGCTTTGTGTCGGGTGAGATCTCTCCGGGCGACTGGGCGAAAGTCAGGAGCAGTGTCGCCGCGGCGACCACCCACAGCCAGCGCCGCGAAAGTGGCAGGTCAGGTGCCCGCCGCGTCAGCGGCACATCCAAGCTAGGACCGGTCGCCGTACTCGACCCTGTTGAGCACCGATGACGCAGGGTCGCCCGCTTGCAGCGGAGGCTTCGTGTCCTGCTGCACCATTAGCGTCACACCGAAAACGGCAGCCGCCCCCAACAGCAGGCCGACGACAATGCTGGCCGCGGAGGGTATGACGAACCGGTTCACCCGGCCAACCTAGCACGGAGACACCCCGAATCCGTGCGAGGTCGACGATGGCCGACACGCAGAGAATCGATTACCGCTTGCTCAGCGGCTAAGGTCGGGGCCCATGGCTTCACCGCGCCTTGTCGCAACCTTCGCAGCGTTGTCCGGGCTGTTGCTGGCCTGCTCCCCGAGCACCCCGGCGCCAGAGTCTCAAACTTCGGACACGAAGCCGCTGTCCACGCACGCACCGATGCCGGCGGCTCCGGTCTGTGATGTGAACACTCTGTCGCCCCGGGACAAGCTGGCCCAGCTGCTGACCGTCGGGGTCAAGGATGCGGACGATGCGCGTTCGGTGGTGAGC
This sequence comes from Mycolicibacterium fortuitum subsp. fortuitum, assembly GCF_022179545.1. The sequence goes on from NZ_AP025518.1 coordinate 308,109, forward strand.
AGCCAGCACGTCGGCGGCATCATGATCGGCAGCTGGACCGACCTGTCGATGGTCAACGAAGCATCCCTGCGCGATATCTCGGCCGCCGGCCCGCTGCCGTTGGCAGTCACCGTGGACGAGGAAGGCGGTCGGGTCTCGCGGTTGTCGTCGCTCATTGGCGAGCAGCCCTCGGCGCGGGTGCTGGCGCAGACCAAATCTGTCGACGAGGTCTACGGCATCGCCTTGGACCGGGGCAAGAAGATGCGTGCTCTCGGCATCACCGTCGACTTCGCGCCCGTCGTCGATGTCACCTCAGACCCCGACGACACGGTGATCGGTGACCGGTCCTTCGGCGACGACCCGGCCAAGGTCACCGAGTACGCCGGCGCCTATGCCCGCGGACTGCGGGAGGCCGGAGTGCTGCCGGTGCTCAAGCACTTCCCCGGCCACGGTCACGGCTCGGGTGACTCACACACCGGCTCGGTGACCACCCCGCCGCTGGAGGAGCTGAAGGCCAACGATCTGGTGCCTTACGCCACGTTGACCGCCCAGGCTCCGGTTGCGGTGATGCTCGGACACCTCGAAGTGCCCGGCCTGACCGGTACCGATCCCGCCAGCCTCAGCCCGGCCGCCTATGAGCTGTTGCGTTCCGGCGGGTACGGCGGCCCGGGCTTCAACGGTCTGGTCTACACCGACGATCTGTCCAGCATGGCGGCGATCAACCAGCGCTACGGAGTGGCGGCCGCGGTGCTCAAGGCGTTCCAGGCCGGGGCGGACAACGCGTTGTGGATCACCACCGACGAGGTGCCCGCGGTACTGGACGGCCTGGAGAAGGCACTGGCCGACGGCCAGCTGAACCAGGCGGCCGTGGATGCGGCGGTACAGCGCAATGTCGACGCCAAGGGCGGGGTGCACTGCTAGCAGTGCGCTGAGCGGCTGCCCTGCCTGTCAACCGGACGCTTATCCTGTTCGGATGGCAGGTGGAACGAAGAGGCTGCCGCGGGCCGTACGCGAACAGCAGATGCTCGACGCGGCGGTGCAGATTTTCTCGGTGAACGGCTATCACGAGACGTCGATGGACGCGATCGCCGCGGAGGCCGAGATCTCCAAGCCGATGCTGTACCTCTACTACGGCTCCAAAGAAGAGCTGTTCGGCGCCTGCCTGGACCGCGAGCTGACCCGTTTCGTGGACGTGGTGCGCGGGGAGATCGACTTCACCCAGAGCCCCAAGGACCTGCTGCGCAGCGCGGTGCTGGCCTTCCTGACCTACATCGATGCCAACCGCGCCTCATGGATGGTGCTCTACACCCAGGCCACCAGCTCGCAGGCATTCGCGCACACCGTCCGGGAGGGCCGCGATCGGATCATCGATCTGGTGGCCCGGCTGCTCAGTACCGGGACGCGTAATCCTCAGCCCGACAGCGACTTCGAGATGATGGCGGTGGCGCTGGTGGGTGCCGGTGAGGCGATCGCCAGCCGGGTCAGCACCGGGGACGCCGATGTAAACGACGCCGCCGAGCTGATGATCAATCTGTTCTGGCGCGGCCTGAAGGGGACCCCGTCCGACGGTGCGCCGCACTCAGATCACGGGTCGGCCCAAATCGGTGATCTGGACGCCGAATCGGCGCTCTAGAGGTGACCAATGTCAATTGCTTGACCAGGTCATCGGGTAAGGATGGTCCGGACTGGACACGGCGGCGCATCGGCGGACGACGGTACTCATGGGCGCGGGGTGACGGTCGATGAGGCCCTGATCGAGTGGCAGCGTCTCAACGATGGTTTCCCAACCAGGCCAACGTGATTCGCGATGATAGGTGTCGAGGCCTCCCGACAGCGCCCAGGTGAGGAACTGTTCGTAGGTCAACCCCAGCGGGTGCCACTGGCGGGTTGTCGGGCTCCAGTGCAGCATCATCCCGGAGTCAACATCGGTGAAGTGGCCGAGGTTGATCGCGTAGAGGCCGCCGAGTACGTCTTCTCCGACCAGCCACATGAAACCGCGGGCCAGTCCGCCGATCAGATCGCGGGACTCGCTACGGTCGGCGGTGCCGCAGCCGTACAAGCGCAGCCAGCCGTGGTCGACGAGCAGCGTGGCGCAGTGATACACCATGGCTCCGATGCCGGTGTCGACGCCGCTTTCGAGGTACTCCAGGCGCCGTTTCGCTACCTCCGGATCGGGAGGAACGACCTGATGCGGGCCCGCTTCGATCAACGGTTGCAGCTGCGGCCACAAGGGATTGTCGACATCGAGGAGACTGTCGAGGGTGACGAATCGGTCGATGTCGGGACGATAGTGGCGACCCCTGGTCCAGTACATGGGATAACGCGGTGAGGTTTTGGCGAACAGTCCTCCGGGCCGTGTCAACATCTGCATGACGCGACAGATCTCAGCCATCGGCACTACACCTTTGTGCACCTGTGACTTGTCTTGCCCCTCAACGGTATAAGGGTCTGGTGTGAGGGTGTAGCCCTCGTCAGCGGCCAGGGCGGCGACGTCGTCCTGCCAGCCGGGCCAGCGCAGATCGGCGTAGAACTCGTCCATCTGCCCCGTCAACGCGGCCCACAACAGGTCGATGTGTTTCCACTCGCCGCACACCTCCCAGTCGAGGGTATCCGGAGCCCAGTACCAAAGAATGTGGTGCTCACCCGGAAAGGCCCCCCAATTGATCGCGAACACTCCGCCCAGGACGTCGACGCCGCAAAGGGCGGCACCGCGGCCAACTTCGACGCCGCTGATGAAGTCGACCAAGGCCGGCATATCGGCGGTGCCGCCGCCGAAGAGCTTCAACCAACCGTGATCGGCGAGAATCCCGCCGCAATTCAATGTGACAGCACCCGGCGTGGACAATGTGGTCATCTGCAACCTGAGCAGCTGTTCTTGCCCGTCGCTGGCCGCGATCGGCAAGATTCGGTTGGAGCCCTGCTGTGCCCAGTCCTCAATCCGGGCCCACACCGTGGATTCGGCAAGGTCCAACCCGTCGAGCCCACGGCGCTGATAGCTCACCGACAGCTCCCTTCGTCCCTGAGGTGATTTGCTGCGTATCGCTGTGGATCCGCCTCGCGCGTAAGGGCACGCCTTACCCATAGCAACCGATATTCGGCTGACCTGCTAGGCGTATCGGCTACGCGACAGCAGCCTAATTTGACTGTAGGAAACCGTCAAAAGCTTCAGCGCCGCCGCGTGCTGTTTGCCCGGATGGCAGCTCGAGCAAAAGCTGTGGTGGGGGCGTTCGGGCTCGACCGGTGGTTTCTGCTCAAAATTGCGAGGGCCGACGCCCGCGCGGGGACCCTCGGCATTGCCGAAAAGGACTGCCGCGATTTAGGACCTGGTGAGCGATTGGGGACTTCCGCCCCTATCGGCAGATGAGGCGTCGACGATAGGCATGGCGGAGTGGTAGCGCGCTCATGGTCGTGTGGCAAGCGTCACTGTGTAGTTAATAATCAACATTTGCGACAAATCTAGTCTGCGGACTTCCACAGGCGCGGCCCCGCGCGGCTCCCTGAATGAGACGGCGATGCCCTGATCGCACGGAACAAAGGCTAGTTCTCCTCAAACTTCCGAGCGCCATAAACATCCGTCGTGGAATGGCGCATGGGCGCACGCGGCCAAAGGCACGCCGAATGTGTCTACAAGCGCCAGCCGTGCCGCACGAGGCTTAAATCGAGATGAGCAGTTTTCACGTATCCGACAAGCACTGCGGGCGCTCACCGCGGTGTCAGCACTGAGCCTGGCCGCCCTCGTGTACGGGTACCGGTGGTGGACAGCGCCACCGGTGATGACCGATGACGGCTATGGTCGCAGCCCTCATACCTTCAGGCGTGATCGTGCTGGCCGCTGCGCGGAGTGCGGTGGCTCAGGCCCCACAAACCCACTAATTCAGCAGGCTCCTAGACGGCCACGCCCTCCACCACACTGAACGGTGACGCCGTCTCGACCACACGGGTGAGCCGGAAACCGGCCTGCTGGTAGAGCTTTCGATACTGTTCCTCGTTGCGCTCGCGGGCGGCGATCCCGATTAGCATCTCCATGTCGGTCCACTTGCCGAGGAACTCCCGGTCGTGGTCGGGGATGACCCCTTCGACCAGCAGCAAGGTGTTGCCCGGCACGGCCGCCGCCCGGATGTTGCGCAGGATCACCAGCGCCTCTTCGTCGGGCCAGTCGTGAATGATGTTCTTCAGCAGGTACGCGTCGGCGCCTGCGGGGACACTGTCGAAGAAGGACCCTGAAACCACCTGAACACGCTCTGCCACATCGTATTTGTCCAATATCGCGGGTGCTCCCTCGACCACCTGAGGCAGGTCGTAGAGCAGCCCGCGGGCCGTCGGGGCGGCGGTCAGGACGGCGGCCAGCAGTCGGCCGTGCCCGCCGCCGACATCGGCGATGGTTCCGAATCGGGAGAAGTCATAGGCGGCCACCACCGGTGCGATGGCCAGCTCGGAGACGCTGGTCATGGCGTCGTTGAAGATCGCGCCCAGTTCAGGCTCGGAGCCCATGTAGTCGAACGCGCCTTTGCCGCGGAGCTTCGGGATGACCGCCTCACCGGTGCGGACCGCGTCGGCGAGATGGCTCCAATGCTCACGATGCTGTGGCGAGCCTACGAACTTCGCCATCCCCGCGATCGAGACGGGCGCGTCTTTGCGCAGCGTGTCACCCAGCGCGTTGAGCGCGTAGCGCCCGTCACGGGTGCGGCGGAAGATCCCCTCGCTGACCAGGGCGCGCATCAGCCGGTCCAGGGCGTCGGGGTCGGCCTCGACCCGTCTGGCCAGCTCCTCGGGATGCAGTGGGCCGGCGACCAGCGCGTCGGCCACGCCGAGCTGCGCGGCGACGGTGATGCCCTGGGCCACCCAGGCACCGAGAATCATCTCCAGCATCGCCGCGGGAGCCGGTACTGCGCGTTGATGAAGGCGACGCAGGTGATGGCGGACGCGTTCGATCGCGCGAACCAATCCGGCGGGTGGCACTTTGGCGGGAGTCACCGGATGACTGTAGGGCAGGTGGGCCGAGGTGCTGATGTCTTTCGAGATCGTGGGGTTGTTGCGGGTGGACGAGGCGCTCACCGGCCGGGCGCCGTCCCGCCTGTGCAATTCTCGATGGTGTGCAGATCACGCAGACCGGCACGGCTGACATCCCGGAGCTGTATCGGTGGCTTGCTCCGGTAACCGGGCCCATCGACGACACCGCCGTGGCACGTGTGACGGGTCCACGCTCATGGTGGGGCGGGCCGCTCGACGTGGAAGGGCTCGCTCTCGGCAGCGTTCAGGCGGCGCTCACCGCCGCTCGGCTGGCATGTGGGCCGCAGGAGCAATTCCACTCCGAAAGTAGTTCGGTGGCTGCGGCTTTCGCATCGCTGGACCATCTACGCATCGACGGACGCAAGCCCGAGGGTTTCGCGCCGCTGTCTGGCTACTTTCCGGCGCGAGACGGCTGGGTGCGATTGCACGCGAACTATCCTCACCACGCCCGAGCGCTGTCGGGTGCACTCGGCTGCGACAGCAAAGAAGAACTGATCGGCGCGATCGCGTCGTCGTCGGCGGCCGATGTCGCGCAACGGGTTACCGACGCCGGCGGACTTGCCGTCACTGTTCGTTCACCCCAGGACTGGAGACAAAGCCCGGAAGGGCGCTTCGTCGACTCCCAACCGTGGATACGGTTCGATCTCGTCGACGCCGTCGGGCCCGCCCTCGAGGCCGGCCGCCGCCTTACCGGCGTGCGAATACTCGACCTCACCCGGGTGATCGCCGGTCCTGTCGCCACCCGGTTTCTCGCCCTGTTCGGCGCGGACGTGTTGCGGATCGACCCGCCGGCGATGCCGGAGCTGATCGACCAGTACATCGACACCGGCTTCGGCAAGCGCAGTGCCACAGCGGACTTCGCCGATCCCGCCCAGCGCGAGAAACTGGCAGCGCTGTTAGAGCACGCGGACGTCCTCGTCATGGGCTACCGACCGGGCGCACTGGAGAAGTTCGGCTTGGACCCGCATGCGTTGCGAGAGCGCTATCGGAGCCTGGTGATCGTGACCCTGGATGCGTGGGGCGACGACGGGCCGTGGGGTGATCGCCGAGGGTTCGATTCGCTGGTTCAGGCCGCCGTCGGTATCGCCCAGCGCTATGGACGCCCAGACCCCGACGCCGGCTGGCGGCCCGGCGCGCTGCCGGTCCAGGCACTCGATCACTCGACCGGTTACGGCGTCGCCGCCGCTGTCCTGGCGCTGCTCGCCCGTCGTGCCACCGCCGGCGCGGGGTGGGCACATATGAGCCTGGCCCGAACGGCACATCTCCTGCTGGACCTACCGGCAGTTGACCGTGACCGCCGAGAGCTCGAAGTTCCGCGCGAGGAGACCGAATCACCCTTCGGACATCTGTCTTTCGCGTCGCCGCCGGTATTCGCCGACGGCCACCGCATCGGCTATCGCGGAGCTCCCGGCCCGTACGGGTCCGACCCGCTCGAATGGGCGGTCGCCCGGTAGCGACGTGGCGGTCATCACACCTCACGATGTTCGGGATGGCCGGCGCACCACGTCGAGCTGGGCAGGCCTGACATGGCACGGGGACAGCAAACCGAACTGGAATCGGAAGCCGTCGCGCAGGCCGCCTAGAGTAGTGCGAATGTTCGTCGCGACGGAAGAGCCCGGTAATGCCTGACGCAGGCACCGGTGGCACGTCGCTGGACCAGCTCTACCAGCTGCACCGCGAGGTGGCCGATTCACGTTCGTTGCGGCTGCTGGTGACCAACAATCTGGCCACCTATCTGACGCTGATGGAACGTCACCTGGACCGCGGCGCCAAGCTGACCGAGACCGACCTGGTGGTGCGGCTGGAACGCGACCTCGCCGACCTCGGCTCCGAGACCGAGCAGTCGGGCCTGTCACTCATCAAATACTGGGCCAGCCAGGGCTGGCTGCACCGGGTCACCGAGCAGTCCGGCGACACCGAACGCAATGTCTGTTACCTGACCTACGAGGCGCGGGCCGTGCTGGATTTCGCCCGCCGCATGCGCCGTGAGGACACCATCGCCACCGGCGGGTCGATCTCGGGGATCGCCGCCGGGCTGCGCCGGGTGGCCGGTCAGGTCAGCAACGATCCGGATCGCATCCGTGCGGACATCGAAGCCGAGATGGCCAAGCTGCGGGATGAATTGGAGGCCCTTGAACAGGGGCAGCGGCCCGAACCTGATCTGGTCGACGCCGAGGACGAGGCGCGGGCCATCGCGTTGCAGATGGAGCAGATCATCTCCGACATCGGGCAGTACGGCGCCATGCTGAACCGCATCACCACCCGGTTGCTGGATGCTTCCGCCGATACCGATCTCGGGTACCGGGAGCGTCAGCGCCAGCTGTTCGACGACTACGAGTCCCTTTTCGCCTCCCGCGAAAGCGCCTCGTACACGGCGTTCACCCGGATGATCCAAGATCCCGAGCAGCGGGCGGCGCTGGTGGCCGACATCGAGGCGGTGACCCGGGAATTGCCGCACCTCGATCCCGACCTGCGTGAGGTGATGACAGGTTTCTTCAGCCTGGTCTCTGCGCAGACCGCCGAGGTGGGCCGCACCCGGCAGCGCTGCGCGCGACGGATCAAGCGATTCGTCGCCTCCGGAACCCTGGAGCACAGCCGCGGCGTTACCCGTCAGCTCAACGATGCCCTGACCAGTGCCCATGACTTGCTCAGCATCTCGTTGGCCGACAGTCGCATCGGCATCGAGGTGCCGCTGGTCCGTACCGACTTCAATTCGATCGGCGCCGTGGCCTTCAAGATTCGTGACGCGATCCCGCCGTCACAGGCCGAGACCTCTCACGGCGAGGTGAACCTGTCGGCGTTCTCGGCCTTGGCGTCCCAGGTGGACGCCGCCGAGCTGGCCGATCTGGTCAACGGTGCGGTCGCCGCCGGTCCACTGGCACTGTCCGACGCCATCGGCATGCTGGACTCGGCCTACCTCGGTCATGTGATCGTGTTGTGGTCCTGGGCTCTCAAACAGCCACTGAGTCAACCGGAATCCGATGCCGAATCCGTTCGGGTGCGTTTCCGGTCGCTGGAGGGTGCCGACCGCGAAATCGAAATACCCCGATTGGTTTTCACCGAACCGATCCCTACTGCCAGTGAGAGCATGCTATGACCGACAACCCCGACACGTCGCCCGTCAAAGACGGGTCGATCGACTTCGATGCCCTACCGAGCATCGACGCCGTCGAACGGTCCACCAATCAGCGGCGTGCTCCGCGCTTCGACGGGGACGTCAGCGAGCTGCCCGACCGCGCCTGCTGGGCGCTGCAGCACCTGCTGTCGCGCCGGTACGTCAGCAAGGACAACCACTCCGAGCTGTGGTCGTGGGTCACCCGCTACCGCGCCGAACTCACCGTGCGGCTGTCGGAACTCGATATGCGGCTGTGCATCTCGGACGATCACGACATCGCCTACGTCGAGCAGGCGGATTACGAATCGCAGTGGCGGCGCCGGTTGCTGCGGCGGGAGACCCTCAACACCTACGATTCGATCCTGGCCCTGCACCTGGCCAAGCTCATGCGCGCGGCGTCCCGTGACGAGAACGTGCTGATCAGCCGTGACGAGATCCATGAGCTGTTCGCCGGGGTGAACAACGACACCGATCGGGATACCGCCTCGTTCGACAAGCGGATCGACAACGCGATCGAGCGGCTCACCGACATCGAGATGCTCACGCGCAACCGCGAGGACGAGGACAGTTTCACGATCAGCCCGGTGGTCAACGCGATCATGACGGCCTCGATGATCACCGAGTTGCAGCAGCAGTTCGAGCAGCTCAAGCGCGTCGCGAACGGCACGGCCTACGATCCCGGTGCTTCCGACGATCCCGATGTATCCGAACGGCTCGAAGACGAAGTGGACGCCCATGGCTGAACCGACCAACCAGTTCTCGCTGTCGCGCCTGCAGGTCATCAACTGGGGTGTGTTCGACGGATATCACTCGATCCCGTTCAGCCGGCACGGCACGCTGATCACCGGCTCCTCGGGCAGTGGTAAATCCTCACTGCTGGACGCGATTTCGCTGGCCTTCTTGCCGTCGCACCGCCGCAACTTCAATGCCTCCGGTGACACCACCGCAGCGGGCTCGGGCACCGGCAAGCGCACTGTCGACAAGTACGTCCGCGGCGCGTGGGGCGAGCGCCGCGAGGGCACCAGCCGCCAGATCATGTACCTGCGTGGGACCGGTCCGGCCTGGTCGGCCGTCGCGGTCACCTACAGCGACCGCACCGGACGCTCGGTCACCGGGCTGGTGCTCAAATGGCTGGCCGCCGAGAAGACCTCGGACCCGGGCAGCCGCTACTACCTGATCGATGCCGACCGCGACATCTTCGGTCTGTGTAACCGCTGGGCGTCCAACGGGTATGACGCCGCGGTGTTCCGTGACGACGGCTGGACCGGCGGCCGCAGCGAGAGCCAGTACCTGGCCCAGCTCTACTCCAGCATCGGTATTCGGGCCTCCGAGGCGGCCCAGCAGCTACTCGGCAAGGCCAAGTCGCTGAAAAGCGTTGGTGGGCTTGAACAGTTCGTCCGCGAGTTCATGCTCGACGAGCCGGCCAGCCTCAGCGGTGTGGAAGAGGCGCTGGAGCAGATCAACCCGCTGGTCGAGGCCCGCGGACTGCTCGACGTGGCCCGGCGCAAACGCAACACCCTCGGCAATATCGCTGCGGTACAAGCGCGTTATGCCGACGAGGCTGCCAAGTTCGGGGTGATCGACACCATCGACAACGCGATGATCCGCGATTACGTCGACCATGTGCGGCTGGCCCAGGCCGGTCCGGAGATCGCCAATCTCGACGATCAGATCACCCAGCTCGGCGCCCAGCGCGACGAGTTCGGGACCCAGCAGCGTCAGCTGAAGAACGAGCACAACGCACTTATGGCCCAGATCAACTCTGTGGCGGTAGATCTGGTTCCCCTGCAGCAACGGCTGACCGAGGCCGAGCGGATCAGCGAGGAAGTGTCGCGCCGCCGCAGCGCCTACGAGGAGAAGGTGACCTCACTGGGACTGACCCCGCCGGACAACGGCGAGGAATTCTGGTCGCTGCGTGAGACTTTGATGGAGGAAGCCGACCGGCTGCATCGCGAGCTGTTCACCGGCAACCAACCCTACGTGGAGGCCTCGGCGAAGGAAGTCCGAGCCCGCGAGGCGCGCGAGAGCGTCGAAGCCGAGCTGGAACGGGTGCAGCGGCTGGGTTCCCCGCTGCCCAGAACCGAGTATGAGATGCGGGCCCGCATCGCCCGAGCGCTCGACATCTCCGAACGCGATCTGGTCTACGTGGCCGAGCTCATGGAGCTCAAGCCCGACGAGTCGCGGTGGCGGCTGGCCGTCGAAAAGGTGTTGCGCGGGGCGGGATTACGCCTGCTGGTCCCCGACGCCTACATGGAACGGGCACTGCGCTTCGTCAACGAGAACGACATGCGCGGCCGGATCCAGCTGCAGCACGTCCAGCACGGCGCGCAACTGCGTACCCCGGCTCCGGGCACACTGGCCACCAAACTGCAGCTGGCCGACCCGACGCACGACAGCGCCGTGGAGGCGCTCAACGTGATCGCCGCCGTCGGCGATTACGTGTGTGTCGATGGGCCGGGGGAGTTCACCGAACAATCCCGCGCGGTCACCGACCAGGGGCTGCGCAAGGACAGCGGCCGGCTCTCGATCAAGGATGACCGGTCACGGCTGCGGCCCTCGGACTACATCTTCCTGGGTGGCACCGCGGCCAAAGTCGAGGCGCTGCAGGATGATCTGACCGCCGCGCAGGATGTCTACCAGGTGGCGCGAACGGCCCGCGAGCGACTGGATGAGCACCGCGGCCAGCTGCAATCCCGGGAACGGGCCTGCCGGGCGTTGTGCGACCAGTACATGCAGTGGAGCGACATCGACACCGATTCGGTCGACGCGATGCTCGAGCGGCTGCAGGGTGAACACGATTTGCTGGTCTCGGACAATCCCGACGCTGAGCGGCTGCAACAGCGGGCCGACGATTGTTGGGAGCGCGTCGAGAAGGTCATCCAGCAGATCGGTTCGCTCAACGAACGCGAGACCACCCTGGACCGCAGGCGAACGGCGCTGCTTGAGCTGAGCGAGACCCTGACCGAGCGGCTCGGGTCCAGCGAGTTCCCGTCGCATGCCCGGGACACCATCGACGGCTATGCCGCCGACATCGCGCTGAACCTGGAGTTGCTCGAGCCCGAGCCCTACCGCAACGAACTGGTCCGCGTGATCGGCCGTGAGCGGGACCGATTGCGGGCGGACCGCAACCGTTCGCACGACGAGTTGGCCGGCATCATGGCCGCCTACGACAGCTCGTTCCCCGACGCGATCCCCAATGACAGCGATGTCTTCGACGAGCGTGTGCACGACTACGTGGCGTTGTGCCGCCGGATCGACGAGCGGGAATTGCCCGATGCCTACGAGCGCATGCAGCGGCTGATCACCGAGCAGGCGCCCGGAGCGATTCTGAACCTGCACATGATCGCCGACAACGAGGCACGTCGGATAACCGAACAGATCGCTCGCGTCAACACGGGTCTGGGCGCGGTGGAGTTCAACCGCGGCACCCGGTTGACCCTGCACGCCGGGACCCGGCATCTGGCTGCCGTCGACGAACTGAACGAGAAGGCCCAGCGCATCTCGTCCCGGGTGTCGTTGGTGAGCTTCGGCGATGAGACCGCGATGTTCGAGCAGTACACCGACATCCTGCAGTTGCGAAAGCTGTTGGCGGGCAACACCCCCGAGGACCGCCAATGGACCCGCGATGCCCTCGACGTGCGTAACCGGTTTGTGCTGTATTGCGAGGAGCGCGACGCCGAGACCGGCGAGGTCATTCGGACCTACAGCAACTCCGGTGACAATTCCGGCGGTGAGCAGGAGAAGCTCATGGCCTTCTGTCTGGCCGGTGCGCTGAGCTTCAACCTGGCCAGCCCGGACAGCGACGATACCCGGCCGTTGTTCGCCCAGCTCATGTTGGACGAGGCGTTCTCCAAGTCGGATCCCCAGTTCGCTCAGCAGGCACTGTCGGCCTTCCGCAAGTTCGGCTTCCAGTTGGTGATCGTGTCGACCGTGCAGAACAGCACGACGATCCAGCCCTACATCGACAACGTGGTGATGGTGTCCAAGTCGGACGCGTCGGCACCCAACGCCCGGCCCGTCGCGTCGGTCACGTCAGCGTCGATCTCAGAATTCGCTGATCTGCGAAAGACCTCGGGTGAGGCGGTTGCGAGCGCCTAGTGCAAGGGCAGGGCACGGCTGATCAGAATTGGTGTCCGAACCGTCGTGACGGTGCACTTATCCTCGAAGGGTGACGCCAACCCTGCGAGTAAACGCGCCGACGTTGCGCGATGTTGCCGCAGCGGAGAAATCGGTAGCTGCGGCCGCGTCGAATACCGGAGCCGCTGGGGCGCTGGGTGATGCGGCGGCCGGCATGGCGGGATTGCGCACCGCAGGTGGCTGTCAATCGGCCCAGGCGGTATTCGATGAAGTGAACCAGTCGGTGAGTGCGGCGCTGAACGGTCACTCGCAGAAGCTCGAGGCGGCAGCCCAGCAGTATGAGGCCACTGACGCCACCTTCGGTCGTCGATTGCAGCAGTTCAGTCGATGACGGTCACCGTCGAGCAGGTGGAGGCCTCGCAACCGGAGGCGCTGACCCGCGCCGGCGCTCAGATGGAGGCGGCTGCGGCGGCCTACCAGGCCCAGATCGACCGGCAGCAGGCCAACCTGGCCAAGCTGAGGTCAGGATGGCAGGGCACGGCTTCAGATGCGGCAATTGCCGACGGGCAGAAGACCCTTGAGCAGATGCGGCGCGTGCACGAGGCCATGGTTCGAGTGCAAGCTCCTCTGCAGGCCGGCGGCGCGCAGTTGACCCAGATCAGATCGTCGGTGTTGCAGGCCGTGGCGCAGCTGGAAGGTCAGGGCTGGCAGGTCGCTTCGGACGGCACGGTGTCGGTGCGGCCGGGCAGCGCTCTGGATTTCTACGCTCGGCTCAGCCCGGTCAACGCGTTGATGGTCCGTATGCTGGCGGTTCGCAACACCGCTGCGGTGAAAAAGTTGTTGGCTCAATTCGACGCGGCCGATCAACAGACCGACGAAGCAGTCCGGCAGGCAGTGGCCGGCCTGACCAACACACCGAGCAGCGGGCCCGGCGGGGGCGCACCCACCCCTGGTGACAAGGCCGAGCCACAGATCCCCGACACCAAGGACCCTCACGCGATCCATGATTGGTGGCTTTCGCTGACCCCGGAGCAGAAGGCGCAGATGCTCCGCGATCATCCGGACAAGATCGGGAACCTCAACGGCATCCCGACCGGTGTGCAGAGCGAGGCCAATCTGAAGATCCAGAAACAGGATCTGGCCCGGGTCAACTCTGCGGCTGAGGCGCATCATGTCAGCGTCGACGAGGTGCGGGCGCACCCGGAGAAGTACGGTCTGACCGCCACAGACATCACGCGGTACCACAATGCGGTCGAGGTGCAGAAGGCGCTGGACCGCTATGGCCGCGACGCCAAGGACAGTAGGGGTGGGACCCCAGAGATTTTCTTGAAGAAGTACGACCCGGAGGCGTTCGGCGGCAAGGGCGCGGCGGCGATCGCGATCGGTAACCCGGATACCGCCAACAACACCACCGTGAAGGTGTCCGGTCTCACCACCTCGGTGAAGGGCGGGTCGTTGGACAACCCCGACCCGGTCAACCTGTACAACGAGACCAGCATGGCCGACCCGAGCAAGTCGAACTCGGTGGTGATGTGGATGGGCTATGACGCGCCGGACGACCAGGCGGTCGCGGTGCCCAACATGGCCCGCCACGGTGCTGAACTGCTGGCCGCCGATGTCAATGCGCTGGACGCCACCCACCTGGGTTCCAGCCACTTGACTGTGATCGGCCATTCCTACGGCTCGACCACTGTGGCCGATGCGGCGGCCGGGTTCGGTATGCGCGCCGACGACATTGTGCTGATCGGTAGCCCCGGAACCGATCTGGCGAAATCGGCGGCCGATTTCCACTTGCCTCCGGGCGGCCATCTGTACGTCGGGGCGGCCAGCACTGACCCGGTTACCTACCTCGGTCGAGAACACATGAATGCACCCGGCCTGGGCCTGGGCACCGACCCGTCGATCGAGGGGTACGGATCAACCCGATTCGACGCCGAATCGTCGTTGCGCGACTACCGCACTGATCACAGCAGGTACTTTGAGCAGGGCTCGGAGTCGTTGTACAACATGGCCGACATCGCCTCAGGGCACGGTGATCGGTTGCAACAGAATGGGATGACCGCCGAACACCGCTCAGATCACTGGTATGCCAAAGTTCCGGTGGTGATACCGACCCCGATGGGCCCCATCCCGGTGCCTGGTACCTCGATCACCATCCCGGGTGTCGACCAAGCCTTCGACCCTGAGGCGGATCGGCGCGCTCAGGACAACCACCGTCACTAGGAACTGAGGGAGGAGCATGAGGATTGGGAACGCGCTGGAGACAGGTGATCGGGGCATTGCTGTTGGCCGGGGTGGCGGTCGGGTGTGGTGACGGGGTGACAGATCCGATGTCGCCGGAGCAGGCGCGGGCGCAGGTGATGGATGCCGGTAAAGAACTGGTCCGGGATCTGGGGTTGCGGGGCAACCTGGTGGAGACGGTGTTCAGCTACGAATCGTGCACCGATGACAACAAAGGCCCGTTCCGGGGCAAGCTGCTGATGCAGTTCTGGATGCCGGGGGCCGACCGGACCCATGCGGTGGATCCGGCCGGCGTCTACACCGTGCTACAGCAGCACGGGTGGCAGAGCGACCCGGATTTTCATTCCCACTCCGTGGCGATGAAGAAAGACGACGTGGTGGCCAACGTAATTCTGTACTCAGCTGAACCACCGCCTGTTGCTCACGGTCGTGTGGAGTTGCGCGGCCAGTGCCGCGACACCTATGACCACTCCAAGGATCCGTTCGACCGCGGCGACGTCACCGCCGAGCTGGAATCGCAATAGCCCCCGGCTACTTCGCAGTCAGACGGGCTGCACCGTCGCAGTGAGGTGTGGGTAGCCCTTCTTCAGGTTGCGCAGCGTCAGCTCCCAGCCGTCGGCGTCGCGTTCGACGTAGAGCCCGGCCTTGGCGGGCAATACCACGGGTTTTGCGAACCGCACCGAGTACTTGACCGCATCGGGGAGCTGCCCCTCGATGTTGGCCAGAACTGCTGCAGCGCTGAACATCCCGTGTGCGATGACCGTGGGGAAGCCGAACAGCTTGGCGGCGATCCCGTTGGTGTGGATGGGGTTGTGATCCCCGCCGATCGACGCGTAGTTCCGAATCTGGCCCGCGGTGATGCTCAGAACCGCGTTGGGCGGCGGCAGCTTCGGCTGCTTCTGCGGTTCCGGTTTCGGTTCACCGGACAGGCTGGTCTTCTGCTGGTGCAGGAACGTCGTCACCTGGTGCCACGCCGGGTCATTTCCGACCTTGAGCTCGGTGACGATGTCCACCAGCAGGCCCTTGCGGTGTTCACGCAAGTTCTCCGCGTGTACGGCGGCGCTGACGGTGTCGGTCACCTTGATCGGCCGGTACTGCGTGATGTGGTTCTCGATGTGTACCGAACCCATTGCGGCGAACGGGAAATCGAATCCGGTCACCAGTGACATCACCGTCGGGAAGGTCAACGCGAACGGGTAGGTCAGCGGCAGGGTGTCGCTGAACCGAAGCCCGGTCACCTGCGCATAGGCCGCAACGTTGGCCGGGTCGATGGACAGCTCGTCGACCGTGACGGTGCGCGCGGGCAGGGTGTCGTCGCGTGGGATGAACGGCAGGGCGCCGACGACGGCGCGCAGCATGTTGTTCACTTCTAGGCTCCCAGCATGGCCTGGCCGCAGACCCGGATCGTGTTGCCGGTGACCGCATTCGACGCCGGGCTGGCGAAGTAGGCGATCAACTCGGCCACATCCACCGGCTTGCCTCCCTGGAACAGCGAGTTCAGCCGGCGGCCGACCTCACGGGTGGCCAGCGGGATGGCGTCGGTCATCTTGGTCTCGATGAAGCCGGGGGCGACGGCGTTGATCGTGATGCCCTTCTCGGCCAGCACCGGTGCGAGAGCCTCGGTCAGCCCGATCATGCCGGCCTTGGTGGTGGCGTAGTTGGTCTGCCCGCGGTTACCGGCGATACCGGCCATCGAGGACAGTCCGATCACCCGGCCGCCCTCGCCGAGCGTGCCGCTGGCAACGAGGCCTTCGGTGAGGCGCTGCGGAGCGAGCAGGTTCACCGCGATCACCGAATCCCACCGGCTCTCGTCCATGTTGGCCAGCAGCTTGTCGCGGGTGATGCCGGCGTTGTTGACCAGAACGTCGACCTTGCCGCCGTGCTGTGCGGTGACGTGGGCGACGATCTGCTCGACCGCATCGTCGGCGGTGACGTCCAGGGTCAGGGCGCTGCCGCCGACCTTCTCGGCGACCTTGCCAAGATCCTCGGCCGCTTGCGGAACGTCGACCGCCACCACGGTCGCGCCATCACGCGCGAACACCTCGGCGATGGTCGCGCCGATGCCGCGGGCCGCGCCGGTCACCACGGCGACCTTGCCGGCCAGCGGCTTGTCCCAGTCCGCGGGCGGGGTCGAGTCGGCGGCGCCCACGCGGTACACCTGCCCGTCGACGTAGGCGGACTTGGCCGAGAGGATGAACCGGAGGGTGGACTCCAGGCCGGTGGCGCCGGGCTTGGCGGCGGCGGCCAGGTACACCAGCGACGCGGTGGCGCCGCGCTGCAGCTCCTTGCCCAGCGAGCGGGTGAAGCCCTCCAGGGCGCGCTGAGTGATCTGGGCGTGGACGCTGCCTGCTTCGTCCGGAGTGGTGCCGATGACGACCACGCGGGCGCACGACGCGAGGTTGCGCAGCACCGGGGTGAAGAACTGGTAGAGCTCCTTGAGCCCGGCGGCGTCGGCGATGCCGGTGGCGTCGAGCACCACGCCACCGAAGGAATCGGCCCAGCGGCCGCCGATGTTGTTGGACACCACGTCGTAGTCCCCGGCCAGCGCGGCGCGGAGGGGTTCGACGACGCGGCCTTCGCCGCCGATCAGCAGGGAGCCGTTCAGGGGCGGCTGCCCGGGGCGGTAACGGCGCAGGGTCTCGGGCTGCGGCACGCCCAGCTGCTTGGCCAGGAACGATCCCGGCCCGGAGTTGACCACTTGGGAGAACAGGTCGGAAGCCACTTCAGCTGCCTTTCGCTTCGCAGTTCTGCGTTGTCAATACCGAACTTACTCCAGAGTAAGAACAGTGGGTAATATGGCCCCGGACAACCCGACAGTGGAGGGCAAACAAATGGCCAACAACACGACCCGGCGACGCGTTGCCGTTTTGGGTGGCAACAGGATTCCGTTCGCGCGGTCCGACGGCGCCTATGCCAACGCCTCCAATCAGGACATGTTCACCGCCGCGCTGGACGGGCTGATCGAGCGCTTCGATCTGGCCGGTGAGCGCCTTGGCGCGGTGATCGGTGGTGCGGTGCTCAAGCACAGCCGCGACTTCAACCTCATGCGTGAATGCGTGCTGGGCAGCGCTTTGTCGCCCTACACGCCCGCGTACGACATCCAGCAGGCCTGCGGCACCGGTCTGCAGGCGGCCACCGCGGCCGCCAACGCGATCGCGCTGGGACAGTACGAGTCGGCGGCAGCCGGTGGTGTGGACACCGCGTCGGACGCGCCGATCGCGTTCGGCAATGACCTGCGCCAGGTGCTGCTGGGCCTGCGCCGGGCGAAGTCCAACCTCGACCGGCTGAAGCTGGTAGGCAAGCTGCCGGCCGCGCTCGGTGTGGAGATCCCGGTCAACAGCGAGCCCCGCACCGGCATGTCGATGGGCGAGCACGCCGCGGTGACCGCCAAGAAGATGGGCGTCAAGCGCGTCGACCAGGATGAACTGGCCGCCGCCAGCCATCGCAACATGGCTGCCGCCTATGACAGCGGCTTCTTCGACGACCTGGTCACGCCGTTCCTCGGCCTGTACCGCGACAACAACCTGCGGGCGGACTCCACGCCCGAGAAGCTGGCCAAGCTCAAGCCGGTGTTCGGCGTCAAGGCAGGCGACGCGACCATGACCGCGGGCAACTCGACCCCTCTGACAGATGGCGCCTCGGTGGCACTGCTGGCCAGCGAGGACTGGGCCTCGGCGCACGGACATGAGCCGCTGGCCTACTTCGTCGACTCGGAGACCGCCGCCGTCGACTACGTCAACGGGCCCGACGGCCTGCTGATGGCGCCCACCTACGCGGTGCCCCGTCTGCTTGCCCGCAACGGCCTGACCCTGCAGGACTTCGATTTCTACGAGATCCACGAGGCGTTCGCCTCGGTGGTGCTGGCCACGCTGGCGGCCTGGGACTCCGACGAGTACTGCAAGGAACGGCTCGGCCTGGACTCCGCACTGGGCACCATCGACCGCGCCAAGCTGAACGTCAACGGTTCCTCGCTGGCGGCGGGTCACCCGTTCGCGGCCACCGGCGGCCGCATCGTGGCCCAACTCGCCAAGCAGCTGGCCGAAAAGAAGAAGCAGACCGGTCAGCCGGTCCGCGGACTCATCTCGATCTGTGCGGCCGGTGGGCAGGGCGTCGCGGCGATCTTGGAGGCGTAGCCGCTCTGACCAGGCCTGACCGCCGCAGCGAAAACATCCGAAAAGTTTGTTTTCGGGTTGTGTAACGGTCGCGGCATAGGGGTCGATACATGGGTAGCTCCGTGTTGCCGTCTGACCCCCCGACCCGACGGCAACACGGGGCACCTAACTTCTCAGTCTCGGCAAAATCGGCCGTACTTTTCTCTGGTTTGAGGGGTACCCGAGGCGTACGATCGAGCCTACGACGGGTTCGGGAGTGACTGATCCAAAGAGTCGGTACTGGGGTGAAACACCGGCTGCGTGAGACAAATTGAGACGCCCCCAAGTGTCCTCCCGAACCCGCCCTTTTTTGTTTACAGGCCGCCCCTTCTGGCCCACTCGGCCCGGCCTACGCATAGCGTGGTGCCATGCAGATCAGCCTCATCGCCTCATTGAGTGACACCGGCGGCCGTTCCCCGGTCGACGCCACCGTGGAGAATCTCGCGCAATTGCGCGACGAGGGATTCCGGCGGGTCTGGATGACGCAGATGCCCTACGAGCCGGACCTGCTGACCGTGCTGGCAGTGGCGTTTCGTGAGGTGGATGGGATCGAGGTGGGCACCGGCGTCATCCCGATCCAGAACCAGCACCCGATGCTGCTGGCGCAGCGTGCGCTCACGCTCAGCCTGATCAGTGGGGGCCGGTTCCTGCTCGGCCTCGGCATGACGCACGCGGCGGTGACGGAGGGCATGTGGGGCATCCCGTGGGACAAGCCGGTCCGCCGCCTCCGCGAATATCTGGACGGCCTGCAGCCACTGCTGGCCGGCGAGGCGGCTGATGCGCCGGGCGAGACGGTCACCACGCGCGGTGCACTGCAGATCCCGGGGGCGACGGCGCCGGATATCTACATCGCCGCGCTGGGGCCGCAACTGCTGAAACTCGCCGGCCGTCGCACTGCGGGCACCGTCACCTGGATGACAGGCCCGACGACGCTGGCCGAGCATGTGGCCCCGACGCTGCGCGAGGCCGCCGGGGACCGGCCGGTCCGGGTGGTGGCAGCACTTCCGGTCAGCGTCACCGACGACGTCGACGGCGCCCGCGCTCGGGCCGCCAAACAGTTCGCAATGTACGGGCACCTGCCGTCGTACCGGGCGATGCTCGATCGGGAGGGTTACGCCGGTCCCGAGGACGCAGCCATCATCGGCGACGAAAGCACTGTGGCCGAACGTATCCGAGCCCTCGGAACGATCGGTGTCGATGAATATGTCGGGGTCGTCTTCGACGCGTCGCCCGAAACCCGGGCCCGCACCAGGGCGCTGCTGCGGTCGCTCGACAACTGAGGGTGTGGCCTGCCACACCCGATATCGGCTGGACAGCACCATCGCCCGGTGCCAACGTAACCGGCAACGATGATGACCGTGACCGCAACCGCTTCCGCACTCGCTGATCGGCGCCGAACACTGACAATCCCGTTCACCGCGGCATCCTGTCGTGGCTATCTCTATTTCCTGCTGGTGAGCGTGTTCGCTGTGGTTGGTGTCGTCTACCTTTTCGTGACCGGCCTTACCTCGGGGCTGTTGCTCGTCACACTGGTCGGCATACCGCTGCTGGCCCTCGTGGTGCTGTCAGGTCGACGGTGGAACGCGCTGTACCGGTCGTTGGCCCGGCTGGTCGGCGTCACGATCGACCCGCCGGCCCCTTTCACCCGGCAGGTCGGCTGGCCCCACACTGTGGCCGCGGCGCTGACAGACGGCGTGGGATGGCGCAGCCTGGGATTCCTTCTCCTGCAAAGCGTCGTGATGACTCCGCTCGGGTACGGGGTGGTGCTGGGAGTTGCGATGTCGGCGGTTCTGGTGGTCTCTCCGGTGATCTGGGTGATCACCGGAGAAGCCGTCGTCAGCTTCGGCGAACCGGTGGATTCGCTCGGCACCTACCTCCTGCTGTCGGCGGCTGGGCTGCTCGCTCTGTACCTGTTGGCCTGGACCATGATCGGGATCGGGCGTGCTCACGTCTGGCTGGCCGGAGCACTGCTCGCGCCGACCGGCCGCGAACGTCGCGTCGGTGAACTGGAGCGGGCCCGCGCCGATGTCGTGGACGATTCGGCCGCGACGCTGCGCCGCGTCGAACGGGACCTGCACGACGGCACCCAGGCTCGGCTGATCGCGGTGGCGATGACGCTGGCCCGCGCCGAGGAACAGTTGGCCGACCCCGACAAGGCTGATCGGGCTCGGCAACTGGTCTCCGATGCGTTGGCGAACACCAGGGACACTCTGACCGAACTGCGTGACCTGGTCCGCGGAATCCGCCCGCCCGCGCTGGACCTCGGCCTGGTGCCGGCTGTGCAGACATTGGTGGCACGCAACCCGATCCCCGTCGAACTGGTCCATGACGTCACGGTGCGCCCGTCGCTGGGTGTGGAGACACTCGCGTACTTCTGTGTGGCTGAACTGCTCGCCAATGTGTCCCGCCATTCTGGCGCCACCCAGGCCACGGTGCTGCTGCACGGCGACGCTGATGAGCTGCGGATCACCGTGTCGGACAATGGTTCCGGAGGGGTGGAGCCGGCCAACGGCTCAGGTTTGACCGGGTTGGCCGATCGGCTTCAGATGGTCGACGGTCGGCTGGACATCGACAGTCCCGCCGGAGGTCCCACCACCATCACCGCTGTGGTCCCGTCAGGAACACAACGATGACCCGGCTGGCGATCGCCGAGGACAACGCGATCCTGCGCGACGGCCTGACCCAGTTGCTCGTCGAACGCGGTCACGAGGTTGTGGCCAAGGTCGGCATGGCCGACCAGATCCGCGAGATTGCCCGGAGCTTGCGGCCGGAGGTCTTCGTCATCGACATCCGCATGCCGCCGACCTACACCGATGAGGGACTTGTCGAGGCGGTCGCGCTCCGTCACTCGAATCCGGATGTCGGCGTCTTGGTGTTCTCGCAATGGGTCGAGACCCGTTATGCCGCTGAGTTGTTGGCGGGCAACCCGGCAGGGGTGGGCTACCTGCTGAAAGACCGGGTCGCCGATATCGGTGAGTTCGACGCGGCGGTGCGGCGTGTCGCTGCCGGAGGCACTGCACTCGACCCCGAGGTGGTTCGCCAATTGATGGGAACCCGACGCAGCGGCGATGCGCTGGCCCGGCTGACTCCGCGCGAACGCGAGGTTCTCGCACTGATGGCCGAGGGCCATTCGAACAGCGCCCTCGCCGAACACCTGTCGGTCTCCGAACGTGCGGTGGAGAAACACATCGGCGGCATCTTCACCAAGCTGGATCTGCCGCCGTCGTCCGCCCACCACAGGCGCGTGCTGGCGGTCGTCACTTACCTGAACTCCTGAGCGGCCGGGAATGATTGTCGCCGATCTGGCAGTTGCAGTCCTTGCTGACACACCGCCAGAAACGGAGTCCACAGTGCCTGCAACACCACCACCGGCGGACGGTCCGGACATTCTCGTCATCGGGGCAGGAGAACTCGGCACCAGTGTGTTGTCCGCGCTCACCCGCCACGTCGCAAGCCGTCCCCGCGCCGCGAACATCGCGGTGCTGTTGCGTCCACGGGAAGGTGCCGACGCGAGAAGCGATGCGCGCAGCAAGGAGCTGACCGAGGCGGGTATAGCCATCGAACATGCGGACGTCGCCACCGCATCGGTGGCCGAGCTGGCGGACATCATGGGGCGTTACCACACGATCGTCAGCTGCGTCGGTTTCGCGGCCGGCCCGGGCACCCAGCGCAAACTCGCGCAGTCAGCCATCGCCGCCGGCGTATCACGGTTCTTCCCATGGCAATTCGGCGTCGACTACGACGAGATAGGGCGCGGCAGCGCACAGCCGCTGTTCGACGAGCAACTCGACGTGCGCGACATGCTGCGAGGCCAGCACGCCACGGAATGGGTGATCATCTCCACGGGCATGTTCACCAGCTTCCTGTTCGAGCCCGAGTTCGGTGTCGTGGATCTGTCGGGCAATACCGTGCACGCGTTGGGAAGCTGGGACAACCAGGTCACCCTCACCACACCCGAGGACATCGGTGTACTCACTGCCGATATCGTCTTCGCCGAACCTCGCATTCGCGATACCGTCGTCTATCTAGCCGGAGACACCATCAGCTACCGGGAACTCGCCGATATCGTTGACCGGGTCCGTGCGACTTCCGTTACCCGCACATTGTGGACCACCGACTTCCTGGCCGAGCAGCTGCAGCAGCATCCCGAGGACACGATGAGCAAGTACCGGGCGGTGTTCGCTCGCACCAATGGTGTTGCCTGGCCCAAGGATCAGTCGTACAACGCTGTTCGCGGCATCGACACCATGACCGCCGAGGAATGGGCCCGAGCGAACCTGGCGTGAGAACCGGCGGCTAGTTCGACGTGGTCGGCTCTGGCTCCGTTTCGAGCAGTTCGCGTACCGAGGCGCGGGTTCCGTACGGGCGCAACATGCGGCTGGCCGGCCGGGGCCGCACGATCTGTGGCCACCAGAACCACCGGCCCAGCAGCGCCGCGATGGACGGTGTCATGAACGATCGCACGATCAGGGTGTCGAAGAGCAGGCCGACACCGATCGTGGTGCCGATCTGTCCGAGGACGATGAGATCGCTGAAGATGAACGAGGACATGGTGGCGGCGAACACCAGGCCGGCCGCGGTCACCACCCTGCCGGTGCCGGCCATGGCGCGGATCACGCCGGTTTTGAGCCCGGCCCCGATCTCTTCCTGGAACCGGGATATCAACAGCAGGTTGTAGTCGGCACCGACCGCCAGCAGCAGGATGATGGCCAGCGCGAGCACGATCCAATACAGCTGGATGCCGAAGATGTACTGCCACACCAGAACCGAAAGGCCGAAGGACGCGCCCAACGACAACACCACAGTCCCGACGATGACCATCGCGGCGACCAGGCTGCGGGTGATGAACATCATGATGAGCAGGATGAGGCTGATCGCCGCCAGTGCGGCGATGAGCAGATCGTATTTGGCGCCGTCCTGGATGTCCTTGTACGCCGAGGCGGTTCCGGCCACATAGATCTTGGCGTCCGACAGGGGAGTGGCCTTGATCGCGTCAAACGCGGAGTCCTTGAGGGCGTCGATGTGTGAGATGCCTTCCGGCGTAGCGGGGGTGCCCTCATGGGTGATGATCATGCGGGCGGCCTTGCCGTCGGGCGAGAGGAACAGTTTCAGGCCGCGTTTGAAGTCGGGGTTGTCGAAGGCCTCCGGCGGCAGATAGAACGAGTCGTCGTTCTTCGCCGAGTCGAAGGCCTGCCCCATGGCGGTCGCGTTCTGAAGCGCCTCCTGGGACTGCGAGTTGGTGCCCGCCGTGGTCGCGTAGTTCGACAGGGTCAGGTCGCGGTTGCGTTCCTGGATGGCGATCTGCGGCGGGAGCAGCGCGACCAGTTTCGGCTGGAGAGCGTCGAGCTTGTCCAGACTTGCCGTGATCTGGCCGAACTGATCACTGAGTTTGTCGATGCCGTCGAGGGCGTCGAACACCGATCTCAGCGCTGCGCACATGGGGATGTCGAAACAGTGCGGCTCCCAGTAGAAGTAGTTGCGCAGCGGGCGGAACTGATCGTCGAAATTGGCGATCTTGTCGCGCAGGTCGTTAACGATCGCCACGGTGTCGTGGAACGCCTGGGTCTGCTCATGGGTAGCGGCAGCGCTGGCCTGCTGCAGCGCGACCTGCTGCTTGAGGATGTTGATGGTGTTGGACAGCTCGCCTGCCTGCTTGAGCAGATCCGCCGCGCGGTCCTGCTGGTAACCCAGATTCATGATCTGGCTGGCACTTTGCGCGCTGATCTGAAACGGGATGGAGCTGTGCTTGATCGGTGTGCCCAAGGGCCGGGTGATCGACTGGACCAGGGCGATGCCGCGGGTGTGCAGCACGGCTTTGGCGACGCGTTCGAGGACCAGCATGTCGGCGGGGTTGCGCATGTCGTGATCGGTTTCGATCATCAGTAGCTCGGGGTTGAGCCGGGCTTCCGAGAAGTGGCGGGTGGCGGCGGTGTACCCGATGTTGGCCGGTGCCGATTCCGGTAGGTAGGGCCGGCCGTCGTAGCTGGTCTTGTAGCCGGGGAGGGCCAGCAGACCGACGAGCGCGATCAGACACGACACCACCAGGATGGGGCCGGGCCACCGCACGATCGCGGTCCCGATGCGGCGCCATCGTGGTGCACGTGGGTTGCGTTTGGGCTCAAGGAGTCCGAACCGGCTGCCGATGGTCAAGACCGCGGGCCCGAGTGTCAGCGCGGCCACCAATGTCACCAGCACGCCGATGGCGGCCGGTATGCCCAGGGTCTGGAAGTAGGGCAGCCGGGTGAAGTGCAGGCAGGCGACGGCGCCGGCGATGGTCAGCCCGGAGCCGACGATGACGTGCACGGTGCCGCGAAACATGTCGTGATACGCGGCTTCTCGGTCCATGCCGCGGCTACGCGCTTCGTGATAGCGCCCGACGATGAAGATGCCGTAGTCCGTGCCCGCGGCTATCGCCAACAGGGTCAGCAGGTTGGTCGAATAGGTGGACAGGCCGATGACCCCGTAATGCGCGAGCGCGGCGACGATGCCGCGTGCGGCCGCCAGTTCGATCAGGACCGTCACCAGCATGAGCAGCATCGTGATCAGCGATCGGTACACCACGAGCAGCATCACTGCGATCACCAAGAAGGTTATGCCGGTAACCTTTTCGGTGCCCTCGCTGCCGACCTCGAAGTTGTCGGTGATCAGCGGTGCGGCGCCGGTGACGTAGGCCTTGACCCCCGGCGGTGGCGGGACGCTCGCGACGATCTCGCGGATGGCGTCGACCGATTGGTTCGACAGCGCCTCGCCCTGGTTACCGGCGAGATAGACCTGCACCAGAGCGGCCTTGCCGTCCTTGCTCTGGGATCCGCCGGCGGTGAGCGGGTCGCCCCAGAAATCCTGGATGTGTTCGACGTGCTTGGTGTCCTCGGCCAGCCGCTTCACCAGAGTGTCGTAGAAACGGTGGGCGTCATCGCCCAGGGGTTGTTCCCCTTCGAGCACGATCATGGCCGCGCTGTCGGAGTCGAATTCGTCGAAGACCTGGCCGATGTGGCGCATCGCCATGGTCGATGGCGCGTCGGGAGCGTTCAATCCGACCGAGCGAGCTGCACCGACGACTTCCAGTTGTGGCACAAGGATATTGGTCAGCGCGGCGATGGCGACCCACAGCAGGACGATCGGCACGGCCAGGGCACGGATGGTCCGCGCCGTCCGGGAGCCTTCGGCAGGTTCGGGACTGTGGGCACTCATGCGGACTTGTCCAAGCAGGCGATGTAGCCGTTCACGTTGTCGGTGGACCTTTCGTCCTTGACCACACCATTGACGGTGATGCGGCACCCGATGTAGTCGCCATCGCCTTGTGCCCGCAGGTCGGCGAACAGGGTTGGGTCGTCGGTGACCAGCATCTGCGACCACGGCAGGGAGACGTCCTCGGCCCGTTGCGGCTGGGCGTCGATGTCGAGGTAGTTGATGGTGGCAACCGAGCCAGGCGGGCCGAACACTTCGAAGAGAACCCGCTTCGGGTTGTAGCCGGTGTTCTCCAGAGTGTCGGCGCTGGGCCGCGACACCTCGTTGTCGGAACCGAAGATCCCGTGCAACCGACTGACGGTAAAGGCGACGACGGCCACCACGAGGACGGCCACGATCACCGTCCAGCGTCGCCTGACCAGGCTTCCTACCGAGATCCCCTGCATCTCAGAGCCTTTCGACAACCGGCGCTCGGCGCACCGGGTAGCGAGAGTCGTTGGCCGTTCCAAGCACCTGAACGGTACCGTACGGTACTCTCTGAGATAGGGCAATACCTATGGACAGCGGACATGGGCGGTCGCGAAAGGTTCTCGGTGTCTTCCACTTCGACAACACACGATGCTTCGGCTTCTCAATGGACCGAACGTGAATCGGAGTTGTTGGCCGTGACGTTGCGGCTGTTACAGCAGCACGGATACGACCGGTTGACCGTGGAGGCCGTGGCGACGGAAGCCAAGTCGAGCAAAGCCACCATCTACCGGAGGTGGCCGTCGAAGACCGAGCTTGTCCTGGCTGCCTTCATCGAAGGCACTCGGGTTCAGCTGGTGCCGCCGCGCACCGGCTCGTTACGCACTGATCTGCTGACCATCGGAACCTCGGTATGCACCCAGGCACGTGAGCATGGCAGCACGATGAGCGCGATCATGTCGGAGATCGCGCATAGCCCGGAGCTGAGTGCGGCGCTGCAGAGCCAGTTCGTCCTGCAGCGCAAGAAGCTCATGCGTGACGTGTTGACCGAGGCGGTCGAGCGGGGAGAGATCAAGGCCCAGGCCATCCATGACGAACTGTGGGATGTGATGCCCGGCTATCTCGTGTTTCGATCGTTGATACCGGGCCGCCCGCCGACGGAGGCGACGGTTCGCGCGCTGGTCGACGATGTCCTGATGCCCAGCCTCACCCGGTTCTGAGCGGATGCCCCGTCAGTGGCGGCGCCACCACACGAGCAGACCGATTGCGGCGAGCGTGGCGATGACAGCGGCGACCGGGATCGCCGGCTTGGACTTTGCGGCCTCGGTTGCCGCATGCGCCCGGTCGACGACGGCTTCCTTCGTCTCGGCGGCCTTGTCCTGTGCGCGGCCCTTGACGTCGAGCTTGTCGGACAACGCAGCCACGGTTTGACCCAGCTCGTCGCGGGTCTTGTCGATGTCGGACTGGAGTTCCTCGATGCCGGCGTCCGGACCCGGTTCGGGCGGAAGGCGATCAGCGCTGGCCATGTCGTGCCTCCTTGAGCTCATCGAGATCCTGCTTGACGCTGTCGACCGATTCGGCGGCAGGTGGTGGCACCTGCTTCGCGTGGCTGCGGCTGACCATCGCGGCCACTGCGGCGCCGATGAACAGCGCGGCAGCGACGATGATCGCGGCAGCCCATACCGGCAGGGCCAGCGAGATCGCGGCCACGGCGGCGGCGATGGCCGTCATCAGGCCCAGCACCGCCAGCAGGCCGGCGGCACTGATCAACCCGGCGCCGATGCCGGCGTGACGCGCCGATCCGTGGAACTCGCGTTGCGCCAACCGGAGCTCGTCGCGGACCAGTCGTGTCGTCTGCTCCTGCAATTGGCCCAGTAGCTGTGCTGTGGACGGTTCGTTGATCGTTTTCTGTTGAGTAGTCATCGTGGGCCTTCCCCAGGCGTACTGCTTCTCTCACAGCAGTGCCCGACTCGGGCTCGGGCAAAACCTGGAACAGACAAGAGCCGTTAGATCTTGCCTGTTCCGGGTATCCGCACTGGCAGCCGTTGTGAGGAGAATCCGTGAGCCGAGTCTCGAAAGTGCTGTACATGCCGTTGTCGATGGCGACAAGCGTGGGCGGGGGCCTGTTGGCCGGCGCGTTGTTCACCCAGATCTGGAAGCGCATCGATGAGCCGAACCGCGAACCGCCCGATCCCAAGGATCTGAATCGGTCCGCCGCCAAAGCCTTGACGGCAGCAGCTATCCAGGGACTGGTTTTCGGGTTGGTCCGCGCGGCCGTCGACCGGGCAGGAGCCAAAGGGTACCGGGCATTGGCCCATGAATCGCCGGTCTGAGGCGGACGGTTATCCGCTCGGGCGGCCGATGATCTTGCGTAGTCGGGTGCCCGTCGGGTAATCCAGCACCATCGGCGTGCCGGCCCCGGTCGGCTCGGAGGTCAGGATCACCCTCGGTTGTTCGCCGGTGGACAGCTTGTTGCGCAATTCCACCTTGGCAACGCGGAAGACGTGGGTCCGCGGATCGTCGTCACCGGACAGGGACAAGACATCGCCGACACGAACATGTTCCACCACAACATTTTCGGTGCCTGGGCCGTTCGAATCGCCCTGCTCGGTCATTCGGACCAGGCCCGTCGGCTGGTTGCGCGGACGCGGCTGAAGGCGACGTGATGCGACCCTTCGCAGCGTGCGGCGGTGAGCGGGTCGGTTCGGCGGTCCTCGGCGCGGTTGATGTGCCGGCCGAGTGCCCGCTTTTGCTGCTTGGTCAGCGACTGGCCGCGGCGAGCCAGGAGATCCAGCTGTTGCCAGCTGAGCCCGTCGAGTTCACCGTCGGCGTCGTGCGTGGCGACAACGACACACCCGCGCAGCAGAGGAACCGTCTTGGGTGTGAACTCTGTTGTGGCCAGCAGGAGTTCGGTGGCCTTGCGGTTCACGTGGCGCTGGCACGAGTGCGTGGACGGGCTGAACCAGAAGTCGAATTGCCGATCGGCGGAGGTCAGACAGTGCAACCCGCGGTCATGGACGAGTTGGTTTATGTCGGCGGTGCTGTAGGCCCGGGTTTCATAGACGGCGCCGTTGACGCTGAGATACAGGACTGTGTTCATGGTGATGTTCCATTCGCCTCTTTCTTTTCACTGCGGCCGCAGGTGCGCGGCGCTGTTACTGAAGTTACCCCTGTGGCAAATGGGATAAACCTTGGTAACGATCAGAACACATTCGTTCAGCGCAGTCCATTGAGCGCCCAGATCGTCAGATAGGCCAACCCGAAGAAGGCCGCGACAGCTACCGCGACGCCCGTCGACTGCACATAGGACAGCGGTGCGCGCATCCAGTCGAACGTCGCCGCGACCACCGCATCCGGCCGGGTTACCAGATCCCAGGAGTTCCATCGCTGGAACCGGCCGATGACCACACCGACCGCGCAGGCCGCGACGGACAACACGACGGCCAGCCAGCCCCAGAACCCGCCGAACTCGTCGTTCAGCCGGCGGTGTACCAACAGGAGTGACACCACTCCCAGCAGGATCCCGGTCCACGCGGCGAATCCGTACTGCAGCACGTGGCGCCACAGTTCGTAACCCTCGCCGAGGTGGACCAGATCGGTCACCAGATAGGGCGCGTTCGGCAGGAACGCCAGCCAACCGAGGCCCAGCGGCAGCAACCACAGTCGGCGCTCGACCAGATCGAACGCGATCGCCAACACCATCGGGATCCAGGCCAGCACCAGGTTCCACACCAGGAACTTGGTCGGGTAGGACATCGGGGCAGCCGGATCGGTGATCCCAAGAGCGAGGGTCAGCGCCGTCGTCGCCATCAGCGAGACGACCAGCAGGATGCCACGGGCTTCGGTCATGCGGTCCAGTTTGCCTGTCCCTCATCGAATCCCGACGAGCAGACGCAAAAACCCCCAATTCCATTCGGAAAAGGGGGTTTTTGCGTCTGCTCGCGCAGGTTTAGAACGCAGCCTCGTCGAGCTCCATCACCTCGTTGTCGATGGTCTCGATGACCTGACGGGTGCTGGTGAGCAGCGGCAGCATGTTCTTGGCGAAGAACGAAGCTGCGGCGATCTTGCCCTCGAGGTAGGTGCGGTCCTCGCCGGTGGCGCCGGCGTCGAGCTTCTCGATCGCCACGGCCGCCTGGCGGGCCAGCAGCCAGCCGAGCAGCAGGTCACCGACCGACAGCAGGAAGCGAACCGAACCCAGACCCACCTTGTAGATGCTCGCGGCATCTTCCTGGGCGGCCATCAGGTAGCCGGTCAGGCTGGCAGCCATGCCCTGGACGTCGGCCAGCGCGGTACCGAGCAGTTCACGCTCGGTCTTCAGGCGGCCGTTGCCGGTCTCGTTCTTGATGAACTGCTCGATCTCGCCGGCCACGAACGCCAGTGCCTGGCCCTTGTCGCGGACGATCTTGCGGAAGAAGAAGTCCTGCGCCTGGATGGCAGTGGTGCCCTCGTAGAGGGAGTCGATCTTGGCGTCGCGGATGTACTGCTCGATCGGGTAGTCCTGCAGGAAGCCGGAACCGCCCAGGGTCTGCAGGCTCTCGGTCAGCTTGGCGTAGGCCTGTTCCGAGCCGAAGCCCTTGACCACCGGCAGCAGCAGGTCGTTGACCTTGTGCGCGAGCTCGCCGTCGACGCCGTGCAGCGCCTTGGCGACGTCCTTGTCCTGGAAGGTGGCGGTGTACAGGTACAGCGCACGCATGCCCTCGGCGTAGGACTTCTGGGTCATCAGGCTGCGACGGACGTCGGGGTGATGGGTGATGGTGACGCGCGGGGCGGTCTTGTCCATCATCTGGGTCAGGTCGGCACCCTGCACGCGCTCCTTGGCGTACTCCAGAGCGTTGAGGTAGCCGGTCGACAGGGTGGCGATGGCCTTGGTACCCACCATCATTCGGGCCTGCTCGATCACGTCGAACATCTGCGCGATGCCGTTGTGCACCTCGCCGACCAGCCAGCCCTTGGCAGGCTTGTCGTGCTGGCCGAAGGTCAGCTCACAGGTGGCCGAAACCTTCAGGCCCATCTTGTGCTCGACGTTGGTGACGTAGACGCCGTTGCGCTCGCCCAGCTCGCCGGTCTCGAAGTCGAAGAGGAACTTCGGTACGAAGAACAGCGACAGACCCTTGGTGCCCGGGCCTGCGCCCTCGGGGCGGGCCAGCACCAGGTGGAAGATGTTCTCGAACAGGTCATCGGAGTCGGCGGAGGTGATGAACCGCTTCACGCCGTCGATGTGCCAGGAGCCGTCGTCCTGCTTGACCGCCTTGGTGCGACCGGCGCCGACGTCGGAACCGGCGTCGGGCTCGGTGAGCACCATGGTGGCGCCCCAGCCGCGCTCGGAGGCCAACACGGCCCACTTCTTCTGCTCTTCAGTGGCGTTGTCGTAGAAGATCTGCGCGAAGGCGGCACCACCGGCATACATCCACACGGCGGGGTTGGCGCCGAGGATGTGCTCGTTGAGGGCCCACAGCAGCGCCTTGGGGGCGGGCACGCCGCCGAGCTCTTCGTAGAGGCCGACCTTGTCCCAGCCGCCGTCGATGGCAGCGCGCACCGACTTCTTGAAGGACTCGGGCAGCGCCACGCTGTGGGTCTTGGGATCGAACACCGGCGGGTTACGGTCGCCGTCGGCGAACGACTCGGCGATGGGACCCTCGGCCAGGCGAGCCATCTCGTTGAGCATCTCGCGGGCGGTATCGGCGTCCAGGTCGGCGTAGTCGCCGGCCCCGAGGGCCTTGTCCAGCCCGAAGACGTCGAACAGGTTAAAGACCTGGTCACGGACATTGCTCTTGTAGTGGCCCACTTTTCCTCCTTGTGAGAATGCCACCTGAGGTTGGGTACTTCGGATAAGTTACCCACCAGTAACTGTGGCCAACTATACCGTTCGGTAACTTCAACGCAAAGAGACTCTGAGCAATTTCTGATAGCTAACCAACCCAGCGGTTGATCGAGCGTTGTATCTCGTCCGATAAATACGCTTGACCTGCAGTTTCATCGCAATGTGACGATCCTCACGAATATCGCCACTAGGGTGATCGGATGCGTCGAGTTGCGGTGTGGGGTACAGGAAACATGGGTGCGACGGCGATCCGGTCGGTCACGGCCTTCCCGGGTCTGGAGCTGGCCGCCGTCATCACGTCATCGGAGGACAAGGCCGGTCGTGACGCCGCGACCTTCGCCAAGCTCGACGCCCCGACCGGCGTCACCGCCACCACCGACGTCGAGGCCGCGCTCGCGCGATGCGATGCCGTTGCCTACATGTCGTCCGGGGATATCCGGCCCGATGAGGCCATTGTCGAGATCGAGCGGTGTCTTCGCGCGGGCAAGCAGGTGGTCACACCATCGCTGTACTCGCTCTACGACCCGGCATCGGCGCCTGCCGAGTGGGTCGAGCGGCTCACCGACGCCGCGGCCGCGGGCAACTCCGCGCTGCTGGTCAGCGGCGTCGACCCGGGGTGGGGCAATGACGCGCTGGCAGTTATCGCGGCCGGGCTGTGCACTCGGATCAAGACCATCCGGTGTCAGGAGATCTTCGACTACTCCACCTATAACCAACCGCATTCGGTGCGGGTGCTCTGCGGCTTCGGCGGGTCCATGGACGAGACCCCGATGATGTTGCTGCCCTCCATCCCCACCATGGTGTGGGGCGGCAACGTCCGGCTCATCGGCCGTGGACTGGGCCTGGAGATCGACAACATCACCGAGACCGTCGAACGGCTGCCGCTGACCGAGCCCGTCGACAACGTCATGGGCCGGTTCGAGGCCGGCACCCAGGGTGCTTTCCGGCTCCAGGTCATCGGCTGGGCCGGCGGCGTCGAGCGAGTCATCATCGAGCACATCACCCGCATCGACCCGGCCTGTGCGCCCGAGTGGCCACAGCCCGACGAGGGCGTCGGCGACCACCGCGTCATCGTCGACGGCGATCCCCAGCTGAGCATCGTCGTTCGCGCCGACGTGCCGGGCGGCACCCGCGCCGACGGCGGCAACACCACTGCGGCCAACCGTCTGCTGGGCGCGATCGACTGGCTTGCCACCCAGAAGCCCGGCATCTACGACGGCCTCGACGTGCCGTTGCACCCGCCGCTGGCCCCCGAGGTCGAGGCCACCCGCTGGGTCTGAGCACAACTCTTCTCTGCCGAACAGACGCAAATGTCCCCGCACGCGCGGCGTGTCGGGGACATTTACGTCTGTTCGCGGGTGTTCTAGTCCGCTGCCGCCGGCTCCGACGGTTCCGTCGTCGCCTCAGCCGCCTCCGCATCAGGCAACTGCGCCACCAGATATTCGGCGAGCCCACCGATGGTCGGGTAGTCGAAGACCGCCGTCGCGTTGAGTGTGAACTTGCCGCCGAACTGGGTGTGCAGCCGGTTGCGGAGCTCGATCGCCATCAGCGAGTCGGTGCCGAGATCCAGGAAGCGGCTGGTCGCGGCAGGCGGTGAGGCGAGCCGCAGGAAGTTCTGCACCTCCTTCTGCAGGAACTCGGTGACGAACCCGGCACGCTGCTGAACCGGGATCTCGAGCAGCTGCTTGAGAACCTCGCTGTCGCCGACGACCTCTCCGACCGCACTCGGCAACACGAGATCGAGGATCGGTGGCCGGGAACTGCCCAGCACCTTCGCTGCCCGCTGCCAGTTGGCCTTGATGACCGCGGCCTGACCGGCGCCGTTGGCGACGACCTCGGCCAGTGCGGCCAACGCCGCCGAGGGATCCAGCGGAATCAGGCCCTGGGCACTGATATTCGCGGTCGCCGCTTCCGAGGAGGCCATACCGCCCTGACCCCACGGGCCGAAGTTGATGCCGGTCGCGGGCAGGCCCTGCGCCCTGCGCTGTGCGATCAGACCGTCGAGCAGCGCATTGGCCGTGGCGTAGTTGGCCTGGCCCGGTGAACCGAACAAGCTTGACACCGAGGAGGACACGATGAAAAAGTCCAGATCGTCAGCCTTGGTCAACCGGTCCAGATACTCGGCACCGAAGGCCTTGGGCGCCAACGTTGTCCGGAACCGACCCAGGTCCTGTTGCCCGAGCAGCGCGTCATCGAGCACGCCCGCCAGATGCACGACACCGCCCAGCGGCGCGACCTCACCACGGATCCGCTCCAGGAGCTTCGTCACCTCGGACTCTTCGCCGACATCTGCGGTGAACACGTGGACGCGGGTCTTGTAACGCTCGGTGATCTCCTCGATCAACCGTTGAGCGTCCGCATCGGGTTCACGGCGGCTGGTCAGGACGATGTCCCCGGCGCCGAGCTGCGCCAGATACGACGCAGTGTGCAGACCGATTGCACCGAGACCGCCGGTGATCAGATAACTCCGATCAGCCTTGGGCTGCAGCGGGTTCGAGATCTGCACCACGATCTTGCCGATGTGCCGTGCCTGCTGCATGCGACGGAATGCGGACCTCGCCTCCGTCAGCGGATAGATCTCGGCGGGTAGCGGCTTCCAGACACCCACCGACGAGCGCTCGCGCGAGGAGTCGACAGCGGCAGCCAGTCCGTCCGAAATCTCAACGAGCAGGTCGCGGATGCGATCCGGCTCGGTGAACATCACCGTGTCCAGCGCGACGATCTCGTAGGCGATGTCGGGCCGGGTCTCGGCCATCTTCTCCGCTGACCAGATGTCGCGCTTGGCGATCTCGGCGAAGCGGCCGTTCTGGGCGGTGGCCTTCAGCGTCGCCTCGATGAAGCCTTCGCTCGTCAGGCTGTTGAGCACCACGTCCACGCCCTCGCCATCGGTGTCCGCCAGGATCTGATCGGCGAAATCCGTGGTGCGCGAGTCGTATACGTACTTCACACCCAGCTTGCGCAGGGTTGCGCGCTTGAAGGTGCTTGCCGTGGCGAACACCTCGGCGCCGCACTGCTGAGCCATCTGGACCGCCGCCAGACCCACACCACCGCTGGCGGCATGGATCAGCACCTTGTCCCCGGGCTTGAGCTGTGCCCAGTCGAACGACAGCCTGACCGTGAGCGCCGCAGCCGGAATGGTCGCGGCTTCCACCGCGCTCACCCCGTCGGGGATCGGCGCGAGGAACTGGGCGGGCACGTTGAACCGGCTGGAGAACGCGCCCTGCATGGAGCCGTAGACGCGCTGGCCTACCTCCACACCCGTCACACCTTCACCCAGTTGCGTGACCACACCGGCGAAGTCGCCGCCGATCGGCCCGGGATCGCCCGGGTAGAGACCGAGCACGTTGAGCACGTCGCGGAAGTTGAGGCCGGCGGCCTCGACCCGAACCTGCACATAGCCCTCGTCGGGTGCCGGTACGTCCTTCTCGGTGATCCGCAGGTTGTCGATCGCGCCGCGTTCGGTGGGCGCCAGGACGTAATCGCTGCCGCGGGGCACCGTGAGATGACCGCTGCGCGACCACGGCAACAGCCGCGACGCCAGCAGCTTGCCCTGCCGTACCGCGAGTTCGGGTTCTTCGACCGGCGTTGCCAACAGGCCGGCCAGTGCTTGCACGGCCTCCGGTGATCCGTCGCTGTCGACGAGTTTGGCCCGCAGCGCGGGTTCCTCGTTGATCGTGGTGCGCCCGAATCCCCACAGCGCTGCCTGCACCGGATCCACCGGCTCGCCCGATTCGGTGGCCACGGCCCGTTCGGTGACGATCCACAGTCCGTTGGGCAGTTTCAGGCTGCCGCCCTGCACCGTGTGCACGGCGCTCAGCAGATTCTCGATCTCCGACTCGAGGCGAGCACTGGTCTCGGTGCTCGTCTCATGTGCGCCTGGCGCCTTGGCGCGCCAGACGACACCGGCGAACGGCATGCCCCGCTCGGCGGCCTGTGCCAGCACCTGCCCCAGGAGTTCTGGATCTGCGGTGCGGTTGAGCGGAATGCAGCCCGGCACCTTGGTGGCGAGTTCGTCGAAGCCCGCGACCAGCCAAGTGCCGCTCGGGCTTTCGGCCGCACCGTCGGACGGCGGCACCGGTACCTCGTGCCAGCCCAGCGTGTACAGCAGCCGGGTGGCGTCGCCGCCGAGGCCGCGAAGCAATGCTTCGCGGGGTGCGCGCTTGACCGTGAACTCGCGAACGCCGCCGAGGTAATGGCCGTCCCGATCGATGTACTCGAGGTCGAACACCTGGGTTTCGTTGTTGAGCTCGGCCTCGTGCCACTTCGCGCGGCAGTAGAACCGCCGAGGCATCTTCTCTTTCAACGTGACCTGCCCGTAGCGCAACGGCAGGAACAGGTCGTTGACCCCCTGCTCGGCCGCCAGAAGAGCCGGGAACGCCGGGAAGGCAACGCCCGTGCACAGGTCCATCAGGACCGGGTGCATCGGCTCGGTGCCCAGTTGTTCGGCGAGTTCCTCTCCGACCAGGATGTCACCGATCGCCTCGCCCTCACCGAGCCACAAGGACTTCAGGGAACCGGACCAGTTTGGGCCCCAGGCCAATTCCAGGTCGGCGAAGGTCTCGAACAGCTCTTGCGGACGCATGCGTTCCAGCCGTTCGATGGCCTCGTCGACGGGATCGGTTTCGGCGGTCGGCTCCTCGGAAGAGTCGCCGAGACCGCTTACCACTGTGCCTTCGGCGTTCAGCGACCAGTCGACGTCGCGTTCTCCGTAGGGACGGCTGTGAACCTGGAACTTCCACTCTCCGCCTGTCTCCAGCGGGTGCAATGTCAGCTGCACTTCGCGAGAGCTCTTCTCGGGCAGGATGATCGGCTCGAAAAAGAAGACGTCCTTGGCGTGGGCCGGGGTTCCGACCGCGGCCAGCGCCATCGCGGCGTACGTCGCGCCGGGGACGACGACGGTGCCGTAGATGACGTGGTCGGAAAGCCACGGCTGCGTCTTGACCGAGATCCGGCTCGTGTAGATCGAGTCGCCGGAAGCCAGGTCCTTGGCCGCGCCGAGGATTCCAGTACCACCGCTGCCGTCGAAGCCGGAGCTCGTGATCGCCGAAGTCTTGGGCCAGAAGCGGCGGTGCTGGAACGGATAAGTCGGCAACTCGACCTTGTGTGCGGGCCGGCGTTGCACCGCAGCGAAATCGGGCCGGTGCCCGCCGACGTATGCCGCGGCCAGTGCGTCGGCGATCTGACGTCCGTCGGCGATGCCTTTGCGGAGTGAGACGATCGCCCGCGGTGCGGCCAGGTGCTCCGGCCAGACCTGAACTGCCGCACTGGTCAACACCGGTTGCGGTCCGATCTCCATCAGCACCGAGCAGCCCAGGGCCGCAACCGTACGCACGCTTTCGGCGAACTGCACCGGCTGACGTGAATGCCTGCGCCAGTACTGGGCGTCGAGCGGGTTCTGGGCGGTCAGGATTGCTCCGGTCCGGTTGCAGACCAGGGGCAGCGTCGGTGCGGCGAACTGCACCTGCGCCGCGTACGCCTCGAATTCGTCGAGCACCGGGTCGAGCAGTTCGGAGTGGAAGGCGTGGCTGGTTTGCAGCCAGGTGCAGCGGACGCCCTCGTCACCGAACTGAGTGACGATCTCCTCGAGGTCGTCGCCCGGGCCGGAGAGCACGGTGTTGGGCCCGTTGTAAGCCCCCACCGAAACCCGCGGGTACTTGTTTGCGATCTCCTCGACGTGCTTGGGATCGGCGAATACCGCCACCATGCGGCCGCCCTCGGGCAGGCTGCCGAACAGCCGGCCTCGCTCGGCCATCAGCCGGGCACCGTCCTCCAGGCTGAAGACCCCGGCCACGCATGCCGCCGCATACTGGCCGACGCTGTGTCCCAGCACGACGTCGGGCTGGATGCCCCACGACTGCCACAACCGCGCCAGGCCCATCTCCACGGCGAAGAGTGCAGGTTGTGCGTACGAGGTGTGCCGCAGAGTCTGTGCCGCCTCGGCATCGCGGGCGAACATGACGTCCAGCAGCGGCAGCATGCCCTTCACCGCGTCGGCACACTGTGTCACCGTCTCGGCGAAAACCGGCTGGGTGTCGAACAATTCACGGGCCATTCCCGGGTACTGGCTGCCCTGGCCGGTGAACAGCCAGGCAGTCGTCGGGTGGTTCGTGTGCTCTCCGCGCACCACGCCGGGCCGTGTCCTGTTCTCGGCCAGGTCGGCGAGAGCCAGTCGCGCCTCCTCGATCGAGTCCACGACCAGTGCGGCCCGGTGCTCGAAGTGCGACCGTCCGGTCCCGGCGGTCAGGCACACACCGGCCAGATCGGCGTCCGGGTGGGCGCTGAGCCACGTCTCGTACCGCTGTGCCAGTGCCAGGAGCGCTTCGGGTGACCGCGCGGACAATGCCAGCACGCTCACCTGTTCATCAGGAGCCTGCGCCTCGGTCGAAACCTCCTCGGCGGGCTGTTCCTCGGGAGCGGCGGCGGGTCGTACCGGCGCCTCCTCGATCAGCACATGTGCGTTCGTGCCGGTGAACCCGAACGAGCTCACACCGGCGCGGCGTGGCCGGCCGTTGGTCTGCCAAGGAGTCGCCTTGTCCACCACCTGCACCGGTAGTGAATCCCACGGGATGTGCGGCGAAGGGTTCTCGAAGTGCAGGCTCTGCGGCAGCACCTCGTGCTGTAGCGACAGCACGACCTTGATCAGACCCGCTGCACCCGAAGCGGATTCGGTGTGACCGATGTTGGTCTTCACCGAACCCATCAGCAACGGTCGGTCGGTGTCGCGCGAGCCGGCGTACGCGGCGGCAGCAGCCTGGACCTCGATTGGATCGCCCAGCGGGGTGCCCGTCCCGTGTGCTTCGAGGTAATCGACGTCGCCGCCGGTCCAGCCGGCGCGGGCCAGTGCCGTGCCGATGAGTCGTTGCTGTGCACCACCGTTGGGCACGGTCAAGCCGCTGGACGCGCCGTCCTGGTTGACCGCGCTGCTGGGGATGACGGCGCAGATCCGGTCACCGTCGCGCTCTGCGTCGCTGAGCCGCTTGAGGACGAGAATGCCGCAGCCCTCACTGCGCACGTAGCCGTCGGCGGAGGCGTCGAACGTCTTGCACCGCCCGACGGGGGAGAGCATGCGTGCGCGGGAAGCGGCGACCACCGTGACAGGTGAGAGCAGCACGTTGACGCCGCCGGCCAGCGCCAGGTCGCAATCGCCGGAGTGCAACGCCTGGCATGCCTGGTGGATCGCCACCAGCGCCGAGCTGCATGCGGTGTCGACCGCCATTGCCGGACCTTCGAATCCCAGCGCGAAGGCCACCCGGCCGGAGATCGCGTTGAGTGCGTTGCCGGTGATGAAGTACGGCTCGATCTTGTCGATCGACTCCGACGACAGCAGATGCGCGTACTCGTTTGCGGCGACGCCGGCGAAGATGCCGGTGCGGCTGCCGCGCAGCTCGGCCGGCGAATACCCGGCTCTTTCCAGTCCCTCCCAGACCGTTTCGAGCATCAGTCGCTGCTGGGGCTCGATCCAGACGGCCTCACGCGGGGAGATGCCGAAAAACTCGGGGTCGAATCCGTCGATGCCGTCGAGGAATCCGCCGAAGCGGGTATAGGTCTTGCCCGCCGTTTCTGGATCCGGATCGTAGAACTCGTCGATGTCGAACCGGTCTTCGGGGACTTCGCGGATGGCGTCGACGCCTCCGGACAACAACTCCCAGAAGGCTTCCGGATCGGGTGCGCCGGGGAATCGGCACGAAACCGCGACGATGGCGATGGGGTCGTCCGTACGTGTGGTCACCGAAGCGGGTCGCGACGACGGCTTGGCTTGCTCGTTCAGACCCAGCACGTCGCCGAGCAGATACTCGGACACATCGGAGATGCGCGGGTGGTCCATCACCAGCGTGATGGGGATTTCCGCGCCCACTCCCTGTTCGATGCGCCGACGCAGTTCGACGGCCATCAGCGAGTCCATGCCGAGGTCGAAGAACCCTGCGTCCTCGCGGATCTCCGAGGGGTCGACGCGCGTCACCTCTGCCACCGAGTCGCGCAGGTAGTCGGTCAGGAGCTTCTTACGCTGCTGGACCGGAGCATTGGTCAGGCGCTCGACCAGCTGTGTCTTGCCTGACGCGGTAGTCGGTGCCGAAAGTTCCGCCGGGGCCTCGGTTTCCAGCTCTGCCAGGAATCCTCTGCGGCCGGCCTGCTGGTACAGCGGTAGGAAACGCGACCAGTCGATGCGGGCCACGACGCCCTGCGCCGGGCCCTGGGCCGAGGAAACGGCGACGGCGTCGGCCAAGCCGGCCAGCGCATCGGCGGGCGCCAGCGTCCGGACACCACGTTGGTCCAGCCGGGCACGGGACTCCGCATCGGCCATGCCCGTGGCCCACGGGCCGAAGTTGACGCTGGTCCCGGGGATCTTCTGCTCGCGCAGTCGCCAGGCCAGACCGTCCAGAAACGCGTTGGCCGCACCGTAGGCGGTCTGGCCGTATCCGCCCCACACCGAGGCGATCGACGAAGTGGTGATGAAGAAGTCGAGCTTCTGCTCCGCCGCCGCCTCACTCAGATGCCAAGCACCCCAGACCTTTCCGGCGAAAACGCGATCAACCTCCGCGTCGTCCAGCTCGCTCAGGGGCGTGGTGCCGAGTTCACCCGCAGCGTGCACGATGCCGGCCAGCGGCGGCATCTCGGCGGCCACGGTGCTCAACAGTCGCGCCACGTCGTGAGCGTCGGCAACGTCGGCGGTCACGGCGCGGATGTCGCAGCCGTGCTGATCGCTCAGTGCGGCGATGCGTTGCGCGGCCGCCTCGCTGGGGTCGCGACGGCTGGTCAGCACCAGATGTCGGGCGCCATGGGCGGCCAGATGCCCGGCGATCTCCAAGCCGATCGATCCGAGTCCGCCGGTAACCAAATACGTTGCACCACTACGGAGTTCGAGAGGCGTACCGTTCGGCAGGTCTTCCCGGCGGACCAGCCGGGGGACATACACGGCCTGATCTCGCACCGCGATCTGGTCTTCCCGCCGGCCTGTGTCAGCCGATGTGGTGACCCG
Organism: Mycolicibacterium fortuitum subsp. fortuitum; assembly: GCF_022179545.1. The sequence continues at coordinate 348,635 of NZ_AP025518.1, forward strand.
GTTGAGCACCGCGGTCCATTCATCGGTAGTGCCTTCCGAGAGGTCGGCCAGCCCGCCCCACAGCTGAGGGAGCTCGAGTGCTGCGGCGCGACCGAAGCCCCACAGGGCGCTCTGTTCCGGGGCCACGGTGTCTGCATCGGCGACGTGCTGCGCGCCGCGGGTGACCAGCCAGATGGTCGCCTTCACGCCGGCGTCGGCCGCAGCGCGGAAGAGTCGCCTCGTCCCAGCCAGGATCTGGTGCTGCATCCGCAGCAGCGTCCGCATCGACGATGCCGTCTTGTCAGCCGGTTCCCCGTCCACGGCGGCGATGTCGAGGATGTGGAGCGTCGAGCCGTCCGCAGCTGCCGTGCGCAGTTCGTTCTCAAGTTGTCCGGCGGCGGCGTCGGTCGTCGGCAACGCGAGGAAGCGGTACTGCTGCCCACGTGAGGTCAGGACGTCGAGCAGCGGCCGGACCCCTGGACTTTCCTCACCGATGAGCAGCCAGGTCGACGTCTCCGCGGAGCTCGCGCCCGAGAGCGGCGTGACTGCTTTCTCCCAGCGGAACTCGTAACGGTCATCGGCGATGGATTGGGTCGAGCGTTGCCGGTTGTGTTGCGCCGCCAGTTTGGTCAGGACGCTCAGCGTCTGTCCATCGTCGCCCGCACCGTCGAGCAGGGCCGCGAGTTCCTCGAGGCGGCCGTCTTCGAGTAGACGAACGGCCTGGGTGCGGGGACCGGCAGCATGCTGACGCTGGTTGGGCTCTTCCCGATTGTCGCGGTACCAGTACTGGCGGTGCTCGAACGGGTAGGTGGGCAGGTCGAGCTTGCGGGCGTGCGCTTGCCGGAAGGCGCTGAAGTCGGGCAGGTGGCCCAGCACGTAGGTGTCGGCGAGGGCTTCGGTGATCTGCCGCTGGTCGTCGGTGTTGGGGCGCATCGAGGCGATCACCCGCGGTGCGGTGGCCTGGTCGGGCCATGCCCCCAGCGCGGTGGCCGTGAGGACCGGACGTGGTCCGATCTCGACCAGCAGCTTGCAGTTCATGTCGGCCAGGGTGCGCACGCTCTTGGCGAACTCCACCGGTTGGCGGGCGTGGCGGCGCCAGTAGGCACCGTCGAGTTTCACGCTCCGGCCCAGCGCGGCGCCGGTGCGGTTGTCGATGAGGATCCGTTGCGGTGCCTGGTACGTGAACCGGTTTGCGTACGATTCGAACTCGTCGAGGATCGGATCCAGCAGCGCCGAGTGGAAGGCGTGGCTGGTTTCGAGCCAATCGCAGCGGACGCCGTCGGAGGTGAGTCCGGCGACCGCCCGCTCCAGTTCTTCGGCGGGGCCCGACAGCACGGTGTTGGCGCCGTTGTAGGCGGCGACCGACAGGGCGGGGAACTCGTCGACGAGGTTCTCTACCCGCTCGGCAGAGGTGAACACCGCGACCATGCGGCCACCGGCCGGCAGGCTCCCGAAGAGGCGTCCGCGTTCGGCCATCAGCAGGGCGCCGTCCTCCAGACCGAACACGCCCGCCACGCATGCGGCCGAGTACTGGCCGACGCTGTGGCCCAGAACCACGTCGGGTTCGAATCCCCACGATTGCCACAGCCGCGCCAGACCCATCTCGACGGCGAACAGGGCGGGCTGTGCGTAGGTGGTCTCGCGCAGCGTCTCCGGTCCGTCCAGATCGAAGATCACGTCCAACAACGGTTTGTCCAGCACATCGGCGACGGCGGCCGCGCAGCGCTTCACCGTTTCGGCGAACACCGGCTCGGAGTCGAACAGCTTGCGGGCCATCCCGGCGTACTGGCTGCCCTGGCCGGTGAACAGCCAGGCCGTCTTGGGCCTGTCGTGGGACTCGCCGCGGATGAGGCCCGGCGCCGGGCGGTCGTCGGCGAGTGCACCGAGCAGTTCGATCGCGGAATCCCTCGAATCGACCACCAGCGCGGCACGGTGCTCGAGGTGGGCCCGTCCCACCCCGGCGGTGAAGCACACGTCGGCCAGGGTGGCCTCGGGGTGCGCGCTCATCCAACTGCGGTATTGCTCGGCGAGCTGCACCAATGCGGCCGGGGTCCGCGCCGAGAGGGGCAGGATGTCGAACCGCTCCGGTCTGGGCCTCTCCACGGGGTTCGCTACCGCCGGTTCAGGTGCTTCCTCAAGGATGACGTGGGCGTTCGTGCCGGCGAAGCCGAACGAACTGACACCGGCGATGCGGGGCGCGCCGTTGCGTTCCCACGGGGTGGCCTCCTTGACCACCTCCACCGCGAGCCGATCCCACGGGATGTGCGGAGACGGGGTCTGGAAGTGCAGGTGCTTGGGCAGCAGCTCGTTCTCGAGCGACAGGACGACCTTGATGACACCCGCGATGCCTGCGGCGGCCTCAAGGTGGCCGATGTTCGTCTTGGCCGAGCCGATCAGCAGCGGCCGGTCGGGTTCGCGGCCGGCGCCGAGGACAGCCCCGGCGGCCTGGGCCTCGATCGGATCGCCGAGCGAGGTGCCGGTGCCGTGCGCTTCGAGGTATCCCACGTCGCTGGGTGCGAGGCCCGCGCGCTTGAGGGCATCGGCGATGACGCGCTGCTGAGCGACGCCGTTGGGCACGGTCAGGCCACCCGACGCGCCGTCCTGGTTGATCGCGCTGCCGCGGATCACGGCCCGGATGTGGTCACCGTCGCGGAGGGCGTCTTCGAGACGCTTGATGACGATGACGCCGCAGCCTTCGCCGCGGACGTAGCCGTCTGCGGCGGCGTCGAACGTCTTGCACCGCCCGTCGGGTGCCAGCATGTGCGCACTGGAGAAGGTGATCATGGTGGCGGGTGTGAGCAGGACGTTCGCGCCACCGGCCAGGGCGAGGTCGCACTCTCCTAGGCGGAGTGCTTGGCACGCCTGGTGAATAGCGACGAGCGACGAACTGCATGCGGTGTCGACGGCGACCGAGGGGCCCTGAAGACCCAGCCGGTAGCTGATCCGACCTGCTGCTGCGGCGTTCGACGTACCGATGGCCATGTACGCCTCGATCTCGGGGTAAGTCAGCTCGTCAGAAGCCATTCCGAGGTAGTCGTGCGTGGCCAATCCGACGAACACGCCAGTGTTGGTGTCGGCCAATGCTGTTGGCGCGGTACCCGAGTGTTCCACGGCGCGCCAGGCGGTTTCCAGCAGCAGTCGATGCTGCGGGTCCATCAGCCTGACCTCGCGTGTTGACATACCGAAGAACGGAGCGTCGAATCCGGTTACGTCATCGACGAAACCGGCCCGACGGGTCACCACCTTGCCCGGTGTGCCGGGGTCCGGGTCGAAGAATTCCTCGACGTCCCAGCGGTCCTCGGGCACCTCGGAGATCGCGTCACGGCCCGCTTTCAGCAGGTCCCAGAAGCCATCGGCGTCCGGGGCACCTGGAAAGCGCGCAGCGTAGCCGACGATGGCAAAGCGTGCGGACTGTTCGTTCGGATGTTCAACGGATTTCATCCCGTTGTTCCTCTCGCATCGGCGTGCAGAAAATACACCTCCGCGCATCCCCCCGAAAGCGCTTGAAGATCAACCCGAACCACTATTCCATGTGAACCTGTGGCGCGCGCGGCTCCCCTTCCCTCCTCAAACTTCCCTCGTCAAGCTCACTGAACCGTCACCGTGCGAGGACGGGTATGTTGTTGCCCCGGGGGGTCCCGCCGGCCCGGACAGCGGCTGAGCGCAGAGCACTACTGGGAGGGCCTGAGTTTTGCGGATCGGTAAGATAACTGTTGGCGCACTTGATGAATGGTCGCTGCGCCCTGGCTCGGTGACCTCGTGGCACCCGACGCCCGCGGCTCAGGAAACAGCCAAGCGCGCACCGGTCAGCTCGGTGCCTGTTAGCTACATGCAGAGCCAACATCTGCGTAATTACAGCCGGCGTAAGGCGGCCGGACTGAACTTCTCGCGGCAGATCATCGCTAGCTGTGAGGTTGCTGGACAATGTGATATCTCGGCGATGGACCATGCCGTGAACACCTACCTGCGCAGGCACGACACATTCCGGAGTTGGTTCAGAGAAGGCGACGACGGCCAATTCATCAGGCATTCAATCGAAAACCCGGATGATATCGAGTTCGTGCCGGTCGACCAGGGCAACTTGAGTGCCGAAGAAATTCGCGCGCACGTCGTCGGAATCCCGAATCCCCTGGAATGGGGCTGCTTTACGTTCGGCATCATCCAGAATGAAGACCACTTCACTTTCTTCGCAGCCATGGATCACGTTCACGGAGACGCGACGCTGATCGGCACGACAATGATGGAAGCCAACGGAATGTATTCGTCGATGAGCGGCAGTGGTCAGGCGCTCACGCTTCCCGATGCGGGCAGCTTCGACGACTTCTGTGTCCGCGAGCGTGAGTACACGTCGGCGTTGACCCTGGAATCGCCGGGTGTGCGTGCCTGGATCGAGTTTGCCGAGAACAATCGGGACGGGTTTCCGGAATTCCCTCTCCCGCTGGGGAATCCGAACGAGTCGACCAAGAGCGCCTGGACCTCCGACGTGCTGTTGTCACCTGCGCAGACGGAGCGTTTCGACTCGGCGTGCGCGGCGGCCGGTGCCCGCTTCGTCGGCGGCTTGTTCGCATGCCTGGGCCTGGTGGAACACGAGTTCACTGGTGCGCTCACGTATTACGGTCTCACACCGCGTGATTCGCGCACCGCGGGCGACAATTTCATGACCCAAGGTTGGTTCACCGGTCTCATACCGATCACCGTTCCGGTGGCGGCGACTTCGTTCAGTGAAGCCGCTTGGGCGGCGCAGTCCTCTTTCGATTCTGGGCTGGATATGGCGCGAGTTCCCTATTACCGCGTCTTGGAGTTGGCGCCGTGGTTGAACTGGCCACAGCCGAACTTCCCGGTGTCGAACTTTCTGCACGGTGGAGCGGCACCGCTGAACGCCATCCTCGCGGCCGGTGACATGGGGTTGGCGAACAACATCGGAATGTATCCGGACGACCGATTCTCCTATCAATTGACGATTTACATCTTCCGGTACGGGGAGGGCACGGTCATGGCGATCATGCATCCCGACAACCCGGTCGCCGAGAAGTCGGTCACCCGATACCTGGAGGCGATGAAGTCAGTGTCGTCGCGGGTTGCTGACAGCGGGCACTGGGGCCGCGTCGCCTAGCGGAGAGCAAACAATGGCCATGGATTTTTCGCGTTGCTCCGGCCTCCGGGCGGAGGTGAGGGCAGCATGCGACGGCTAGCGGATTTCGTGGTGCGATGGCCCTGGGCCGTGATCGGTGTCTGGGCTGCACTGCTGATCGCGCTGCCGCTGACATTCCCATCACTCGGCGAGATGGCCGAGAAGCATCCCCTCTCGATCCTGCCCAACGATGCGCCCTCGAGCGTCACCGCCCAGAAGATGACCGAGGCGTTCCACGAATCGGGCAACAACGACCTGCTGTTGGTGGCGCTGATCAACGAGAACGGGTTGGGCAAGTCCGACGAGGCGACCTACCGCAAGCTCGTGGACGCACTGCGCGACGACGTGACGGATGTCGAGAGCGTGCAGGACTTCATCAGCACCCCGCAGCTCCGGCAGTTCCTGACGAGCAAGGACAAGACCACCTGGGTCCTTCCGGTGGGCCTGGTGGGGGAGCTGGGCACACCGCGGGCCATCGACTCGTACAACCGGGTCTCGGAAATCGTCAGACTCAGCACGGCCGGCAGCCCGCTGGCGGTGCACCTGACCGGCCCCGCGGCGACGGCCGCCGATCTCACCGTCGCCGGGGAGAACGATCGCTTGCCTATCGAGATCGCGATCGCAGTCCTGGTCCTGGCCGTGTTGTTGCTGGTCTACCGCAGTGCGGTCACGATGCTGCTGCCGCTGGTGACGATCGGCTCGTCGCTGCTCATCGCACAGGCATTGGTGGCGGGCTTCTCCCAGCTGACCGGTGCCGGTGTCTCCAATCAGTCCGTGGTGTTCCTCAGCGCGATCATGGCCGGAGCGGGCACCGACTATGCGGTCTTCCTGATCAGCCGCTATCACGACTATCTGCGTTCGGGCGACGATTTCGACCAGGCCGTCCGGGCGGCGATGTCGTCGATCGGGAAGGTGATCACGGCATCCGCCGCAACGGTGGGACTCACGTTCCTGTTGTTGAGCTTCACGAAGATGGGTGTGTTCAAGACGGTGGGTGTGTCGGCGGCGATCGGTATCGGCGTCGCCTACCTCGCCGGGCTCACTCTGCTGCCGGCCATCCTGGTGCTGGCCGGACCCCGCGGCTGGGTCAAACCGCGGCGCGAGCTGACCGCCCGGTTCTGGCGGCGGTCGGGCATCCGCATCGTGCGGCGCCCCGTGCCGCATCTGGTCGCCAGCCTGCTGATCCTGGCTCTGCTGGCCGGTGCCGCGATCTTCGCTCGCTACAACTATGACGATCGCAAGGTGGTGGCGGCGTCGGCGCCGAGTTCGATCGGGTATGCCGCGGTGGAACGTCACTTTCCCATCGCCCAGTCCATTCCCGAGTACATCCTGATCCAGTCGCCGCACGACCTGCGCTCACCGCGGGGGCTGGCGGATCTGGAGCAAATGGCCTCGCGGGTTGCCCAGCTCCCCGACGTGGGTCTGGTCAGCGGCATCACCCGCCCTTTGGGTGAGGTGCCTGCGGAGTTCCGGGCGACCTTCCAGGCCGGCATCGTCGGTGACCGGCTGGCCGACGGCTCCACCCAGATCGACCAGCGTTCGAGCGACCTCAATCGACTGACGGCCGGGGCCGATACGCTGGCCGACAGCCTTGCTGACGTGCGCACCCAGATCAACCAGATCGCGCCCAGTCTGCAGAGCGCGGTCGATGCGGTCTCCTCTGTGCGCACCGAATACGGTGGCGACAAGTTGGTGAAGGACGTCGATACCGCGGCCAAGCTGGTCGACAGCATCAACGCGTTGTCCAACTCCATGGGGTACAACTTCTCTGCCGTCAAGAACATGTTCGCCTGGATCGGGCCGGTTCTGATGGCGCTGAACGGCAACGCCGTGTGCGACGCCAACCCGTCCTGCAGCGACACCCGCATCCAGATGCAACGGCTGATGGACGCGAATCAGGACGGCAGCCTCGACCGCATCAACGATCTGGCGCACGAGCTCCAGGGCGTCGGCGGCGGGCAGACTCTCAACGCGACGGTCAAGAAACTGAACGCGGCACTGGCCAGGGTCACCAAGGCGGCCAATGCCATGGGCATGAACAAGCCCGGTGGTCCGCAGGCGGGCTTGAAGGACCTGCAGAGCGGCGCCAACCGTCTCGCCGGCGGAAGCCGGGAAGTCGCCGGTGGTGTGGACGAACTCGTCAAGCAGGTCAAGGTGATCTCCGCCGGATTGGACCAGGCCTCGGCATTTCTGCTGACAATGCGCAACGAGGCGGCAGATCCGGCACAGGCGGGGTTCAACATTCCGCCCGAGGTTCTGAACATGGACGAGTTCAAGAAGGCCTCCGCCGCATACGTCTCACCTGACGGCAGGTCAGTGCGGTATCTGGTGCAGACGAAACTGAACCCGTTCAGCCCCGAGGCCATGGATCAGGTCAATCAGATCCAGGACATCGCCCGGGGCGCGCAACCGAACACCACGCTCGCCGATGCCTCGATATCGATGGGCGGTTTCCCCGCCGCACTGCGGGATACGCGTGACTACTACCAGCACGACATCCGATTCATCATCATCGCGACCCTGATCGTGGTGATGCTGATCCTGATGTTGCTGCTGCGGTCGATCGTGGCACCGCTCTACCTCGTCGCCTCGGTGGTGATCTCGTACCTGGCCGCACTGGGCATCAGCGTCCTGGTGTTCCAATCGATACTCGGGCAACACCTGCATTGGAGCGTCCCGCCGTTGGCCTTCGTGGTGCTGGTCGCGGTAGGTGCCGACTACAACATGCTGCTGGTCTCACGAATGCGTGACGAGTCTCCGAACAGCATGCGGTACGGCATTATTCGCACACTCAGTTCGACCGGGGGCGTGATCACCGCAGCGGGCCTGATCTTCGCCGCCTCGGTCGCCGGTCTCATGTTCTCCACCATCGGCATGGTGGTGCAGGGCGGCTTCGTGATCGGAGTCGGGATCTTGCTGGACACCTTCGTGGTTCGCACCATCACGGTGCCGGCGATCGCAGCGCTGATCGGCAAGGCCAACTGGTGGCCGTCGCGGGTCGGGGCTGACAAGCCGCTGCGTGAGCCGGCGACCAGCGCGTGACAACGGCCGGGAAGCGAGCACACGTGATGTATGGAAAACTCGAAACGAAGCGAAGCGGGCAGGTACAGAGATGAAGAAGCTACTCGCAGGCCTGACGGTGCTGGTAACTGCCGGTGTCACAGGATGTTTCGGTGTCGGGTCGGCAGCCGCCGATGACACACAGGCGCCCGGCGGTGGCACGCCGCCCCCCGCGCCGGCCGATCCCGGAACCGCCTATGCCCTGGGTGGGGCCCACGTTCTCGGTATTCCGTACGACGAATACATCCGGATGACGGGCGAGCACTGGTTCCCCGGGATGAAGCGGGTGAAGGTCGATTACCCGGCAGGGCAGGTCCAGGGCCACACTTTGGAACGGCTCTTCCCCGGTATCGGCCCGATCGGCGAGCAGATCTATCCCGGGATCGGTCTGGACGGTCCGAGCATCGGTGAATCGGTCGATGAGGGCGAGGGCAATCTCGACGCCGCCATCCGCAAGGGCGGCAAGGGAACGGCGATGGGTCTGTCCGAGGGCGCGCTCGTGCTCAATGCGGTCAAGGCACGGTTGGCCAATGACCCGACGGCTCCGCCGCCCGATCAACTGACCTTCGCGACCTTCGGTGACCCGATCGCCAAGCACCCGTTCGGGGAGAGCTTCCTGACGCAGAACTTCCCGGTCGGCAGCGTCGTGCCGTTCATGGACTACCGCATACCGGCACCGGTGGAGAGCCAATACCACACCGACCAGTTCATCTCTGCCTACGACAGCATCGCCGACTGGCCCGACCGGCCGGACAACTGGATGAGCGTCATCAACGCGATTGCGGGCCTGGCCACCGGCCACACCGCGATCGCCTTCACCGATCCGAGCAATGTTCCGCCGCAGAACATCAGGACGACGGTGAACTCGAAAGGGGCGACGACGACCACGTACCTGGTCCCTGAGGAACACCTTCCCCTGGTGTTGCCCTTCAAATATCTCGGATATGACCAGAACACGCTGAATCAGTTGGACGCGATACTGCTGCCCCGGGTGAACGCAGGGTATTCGCGCAACGATGATCCGGCGACCGCCCCCATCACTGTGGACCCGGTGCACGGCTTCGACCCGGCGGAGGTCACCGCACCGGCCAACGACGCGACGTTCGGCGGTGGTACCGACCCCATGTCGGAGATCGCCAACGGTGCCTTGTCGTTGTTGTCCGGCGGACACTGACAGCGGCGCCGAGCCGACGGATTCGACGAGTTAGTACGGACACGACATGACGCTGACGCCTTCAGCCCGATCAACGATTCTCTCGATGCTGCACGGACGTGCCAGCTTGCGCCCGGATGACGTGGCATTCACGTTCACCGACTACACCCATGCCCCGGACGGGGTCGCCGAAACCGTGACGTGGTCTCAGTTGTCCCGGCGGACGATGAACGTCGCGCGGGAGATCAGCCTGCACGGCTCGGTGGGTGACCGGGCGGTGATCCTGGCTCCGCAAGGCCTGGAGTACATCCTGGCCTTCCTCGGGGCGATGCAGGCCGGGCTCATCGCGGTTCCGCTTCCACTGCCGCACCGCGGCTCCAGCCACGACCGGGTGAGCGCGGTCTTCGTCGACACCTCCCCCTCGGTGGTGCTCACCACGGCAGCTGTCGCACAGGACGTGGGCGATTACGTCGATCAGTCACGTCTGGACACCGCACCGAAGATCGTTTCGATCGACTCGTTGGACTTGGAGGCCCATCAAGCGGTGGGCAACGCGCCGAGCTTCGACGCCGCCGAGTTCCCGGATACCGCGTACTTGCAGTACAGCTCGGGCTCGACCCGGCTGCCCACCGGGGTGATGATCTCGCACCGCAACCTGCAGGTGAATTTCGAGCAGTTGATGCGCTGCTTCTTCTCCGACGCCGACCGGAAGATGCTGTCGGACGCCACGATCGTGTCGTGGCTGCCCTTCTACCACGACATGGGTCTGGTGCTGGGGGTATGCGCACCCATCTTGAGCGGTTACCCGGCCGTGTTGACGAGTCCCGTCGCGTTCCTGGAGAAACCGTCTCGGTGGATCCGGGCGCTGGCCGAGCATCCGCACGCCTTCTCGGCCGCGCCCAACTTCGCCTTCGACCTTGCCGCCCGGAAGACCAGGGATGCGGATCTCGCCGGGCTCGACCTCGGCGGGGTGGTGGGCATCATCAACGGTGCCGAGCGCGTGGAACCGGCCACCCTGGAGCGTTTCGCCGACAGGTTCGCCCACTTCAACTTCGCCGATCACATGCTGCGTCCCTCGTACGGAATGGCTGAGGCCACCGTTTTCGTGGCCACCGGATCGTGGTCCGAGTCCGCCGACGACGTGTACTTCGATGTCGACGAACTGGCGGCCGGCCGTGCCCGCCGCTGTGCCGCCAGGGCCGGCACGGCTCTCGTGCAATACCAGTTGCCTCAGTCGCCCGTGGTGCGGATCGTCGACGTGGATACCCATCGGGAATGCCCGCCGGACGCGGTCGGCGAGATCTGGGTGCACGGCGAGAACGTGGCCGCCGGCTATTGGAGCAGGCCGGCCGAGGAGCAGCAGTGCTTCGGGGCCACCCTCGTCGACCCGTCGCCAGGCACACCCGATGGGCCCTGGCTGAAGACCGGAGACCTGGGTTTCGTCTCGGGTGGTGAGTTTTTCATCGTGGGGCGCATCAAGGATCTGCTGATCATTCGTGGGCGTAACCACTACCCCGAGGACATCGAGGCGACGGTCCAGCAGATCACCGGTGGTCGGGTCGCGGCCATCTCGGTCCCGGTGAACAGCACCGAGAAGCTGGTCACCGTCATCGAGCTCAAGAAGCGGGGCGAGTCCACGGTGGAGGTGGGGCAATGGCTCACCAGCGTCAAGAGCGACGTCACCTCCGCGATCTCCAATGCGCACGGTTTGAACGTCGGCGATCTCGTACTGGTGCCCCCCGGCTCCATACCCACCACGACGAGCGGCAAGATCCGCCGCGCCGCCTGCGCCGAACAGTATCGACAGGACGAGTTCGCCCGGTTGGACGCCTGAGCGGGCGTCCGGCGGCGGTGTATGAGGTTGCCCCGGTGCGGATTTCGCGATGGTCGAAACCGACATGGTGCTTGAGGTGGTTACCGGGCCCAGCAGCCGCACGGTGAGGGCGCGCGCACGGTTGGGATCAGCCCGATCGCGACCCTGGTCGCGTGGTCCGATCGCGACGATGATGGAGCCCACCCTCGTGTGGCCTTCGCTCACGGTTACGGGCGGGCCGGAGGCTGTGACGAGGCGCTGTGTGAAGATGGAGATGTTATGAGTGCAACAGAACTGAGCCCGACGTCGCTGCGTGAGGCGTTCGGCCACTTCCCGTCGGGTGTCATTGCGATTGCTGCCGAGGTAGAGGGCACTCTGGTCGGCTTGGCCGCCAGTACCTTCGTCCCGGTGTCGCTCGATCCGCCGCTGGTGTCGTTCTGCGTGCAGAACTCCTCGACCACCTGGCCCAAGCTGAAGGACCTCCCGTCGCTGGGCATCAGTGTGCTGGGAGAGTCCCACGACGAAGCGGCGCGCACCCTTGCCGCCAAGACGGGTGACCGGTTCGCCGGGCTCGAGACGGAGTCGCGTGAATCCGGTGCGGTGTTCATCCACGGAACCAGCGTGTGGCTGGAGAGCACCATCGAGCAGTTGGTGGAGGCCGGCGATCACACCATCGTCGTGCTGCGCGTCAGCGACATCACGGTCAACGCAGATGTCGCACCAATCGTGTTCCACCGCAGCACGTTCCGCAAGCTCGGCGCCTGACGCCGGCTACGGTCTGCCGGCTCAGGGCCGCGCGGCCAGTTCGTCGCGGTATTTGGCGATGCGCTGTTCGATTTCGCTGGCATCGTCCGGGCGCCCCTCTTTACGGGCCAGGTCTGCCCGCAGCGACAGTTCCCGGATCGCGGTCCGGATCTCGGTGATGCTGTGAGTCTGTCCGATGCTCATGAAGCTGCCTTTCGACGCTGATTGGCTGCTCTCTTGAGAGTACGCGTCGAACCTCTACAAGGGCTCAGACTTCCTGCAGCCCGATGATGACCTTGCGGAACAACTGCGCGCCTGCGTCCTTCTGCGCGGGTGGGCACATGACGTTGACGATCATGCCCCGCACCAAGCCGTAGTAGTCGCACGTCTCTTTGTCGGTCGTCGTCAGTGCGAAGGAGTCGTCGGCGGCCGATTCCGGCGCAGCGGTCACCACATGGTTCAGTGTGTCGGTTTCGGTCTTGATCACCTGACCGTTCTTGCTGACGGTGGTCGTGATCTTGGCGCCCTGACAACGTTCGTACCATTGCCTGCCGAAGTCGAGACTGGTCGGATCCTTGGACACGAAGACGGTCAGGGAGAATGACTGACTGTCCTCCTTGTTGCCCCCTGGATCGTCGACGGGATACATCAGCCGCGAGATCCTGGCGTTCTTGTACCGCTCCGGGTCTTTGTCGTCGGTGCCGAAGTCCCACTTGGCGTCGTAGATCGGGTCGTCTTCTGACGTGCAGCCCGGGGGCTGCGACGTGGAGTCGTATTTGCGGTCGGGGTCGTACTCGTAGTCCGATCGCCGGTCCATCTTCTTGGAGTCGAACTCGGTGTATCCCGGGGGGTAGAGCGAATCGAAATCGATCGCGTTGAGGATCATCGTCGGCGGCTTGTCGCTGAGCAGGGGCTTGCTCGCCTGGGGGTTGTCTGCCTGCTCGTCGGGAGCCGACTGCGGCCAGGCCAGCCAGGTAACCAGAGCTACGACCAGCAGTAGCGCGACCGCGATCCCGATACCTCCCAGCGTCAGCGCCCGGCGCGACAGCTTGCGGGGACGTGCGGTGCCGGGAACCGGCGAATACGACCACGGGTCCGGTGCCCCGCCGGTGCCGGTCATGGAAGAGGTCCCATCGTCTCGCACAGGCCGGCGGTCAGTTGGCTGAGCGGGGTTCCGTCCGGTTCGCAGTATCCGGGCTGGCCGGCTCTGCGAAGCTCCACGTGGTCGGGGTACTTCGGTCCCTTGTTCGCTTCGGCGCCCGGCGTGGTCCCCGGTGCCGGGGGAGCGGGGGATGGAGGCGGTGCCGGCTGGTTGGGATCAGCAGGCGGTTGCTGCTGGTTGGCCTTGTCCTCCTGCTCTTTGGCCTGCTTGGCCGCCTCGGTCTTCTGCGCCACTTCCCGGTCGCGCTTTGTGATGCATTCCTTCATGCGGGATTCGTCGTCCGCGTAGGGACACGGTCCGGTCTTGGACTCGGTGAAGTCGATGCCACCGCCGGGGGCCCGTTTGTAGTCGTAACCGTCGGGAGTCTTGGTCAGAGCACCGGCCTTGAGGGCAGCGAGCTTGTTGTACAACCGCTCGGGCGTTTCGCCGACGAACGCGCGGATGTCGGCGCTCGCGGACGGGAAGGTCGTGAAGCAGGCGGGATCGTCATTGGCCGCGTGGACGGCGGGTGTGAGGATCTCACGGGCCTTGGTGAAGTGGCCCTGCTTGAGTTCGTGGTCACTCAGGGTTTCGGCGACCAATGCGTAATTGCCCCGCGGCGGGCAGGCGCCGGGCTCCCTCTCGTGAGCGGCCCTGAATTGTTCGAGCGCGCCGGGGACATCACCGCGCAGCATGAGCAGGTTGCCCTGGGCGAACTGTTCCCGGAACCCGCGTCCGAAGTTTCCCACGTCGATCCACTCCAGCGTGCTCTGCATCGCGGCGTCATCGCGGGCCGCGAACTGGCGAGGCAGTTTGTTGCCGAGGATGCCGACGCTGGCGACTTTGACTGCGAGCACGAGAAGCAGGACCAGCACAGGTATCGACCACAGCAGGAGCTTGCGCCGCAATCGCAGGCGGCTCGGCCGGTTGACTGCGGGCTTGTCCTCTGGCGTCCCGTCAGCCTGGCGGGATTCGGTGGGCGGGAGCATTTGCGTCATTTCCGTACCGTCCCCTTCCTGCGCCGCAGCCAATGCCCGGCCAGGCCGTACAACTCGACACCGAGCAACACGGCCGCGACCGCAGCGAAAACCCAGTAGAACTCGGTGCGGTCCGGGTGCGGGACCTTGGGAATCACCGGGTCGGCAGGAACCGCCTGGGGTACGGCCGCCGGGAGTTCGTCGGGGCTGAGCACTCCGCGCTCACGTTTGTGGAACGGAATGCCCAAGCTGTCGGCCGCCGTGTTCAGAGCCTCTTCGTTGAGCGGTACGTCGACCGTGTCGTAGTTGGCGCCGGCATAGATTCGGGGTTTGACGTCGTTGGTGCTGTAGCCGAACACGGCCCCGCCGGACACCTGACCCTTGGGGATATCGAAGGCCCAGTCGCCCGGATCGCTGCCCGCACCGAAGATGAAGACCAGATTCGCCGATCCGGGATACGTCCGCGAGGCCGCGCTGAGCTGTTCTTTCAGCAGCGAATTCGCCGCCGCGACATTAGTTTTCACCACTGCGTCGGCAGACAGCTCGCCGTAGGGCCTGAAGTTCTGAAGGAACGGGGCCAGACTCCACTCGTCGCGCGAGATCGGCCAGTCGACCCTGGCCTTGTCGGCGTAGGAGATCACGCTGAACCGGGCGTCCGGATACTTCGTCAGTACGACCTGCGCGTCGGTGACGGCCCCCTTCAAGCGGGATTCCAGGTCCCGGTAGTCGGTCGACCTCGTGCTGCCGAATCCGTCGGCGGTCATACCCGCAGAGCGGTCGATCACCAGGAACACGTTGATGTTGGATTCCTCGGCCGTGGTGGTGAGCCGGGGTGGCTGCTCGGCCCGTGACTCGTCGCCCAGACGAGTGGCGGCCAGCCCGAGACAGACGATCGCGAGCACCGACATGCCGAGCCGCAGCCACGCTCGTCGCTGCGGCATCCGGCCGTGCCGACGAGACGACGCGACGGTGGCCGCGACCCGCAGGCTGATGGCCACGAGTGCGAGTACGACGATCAACCAGATCGGAAACACCGGTGCGACACTGAGATTCACAACCGCATCCCCAATCGTGCTGCGGCAAGGGCGACTGCGGCGATCAAAGCGATCTGCAGCAGAACATCGGGGACGTCCCACTGGAACGGATGTTGTTCGTCTTCGCGCCGGTCGTCCAGGGTTGACTGCGGCGGGTTCGACAGGATCTTGTCGAGCGCGCTGGACAACTCGTCCTTCTGGTTGTCGATTTTCTTCGGCGTCACGTCGGTGTCGATGTAGCCGCCGACCTCGGTGTAGAGGTATTGGCGGCCACCGGAATCCTTCACCAGTTTGTCCACGAACTCTCTGGTTTGGGTCCCGGGCACGATGGTGTTGACCTGAATCTTGGCGTCCTTGACGATTCCGGCAAGCATGGCGTCGGAGTAGATCGGGGGATTGGACTCGTAGTTCTCGGTACTGCCGACATAGATGATGGTCCGGCCGCGGCCGTTGTCAGACCCCACCGCAGGCAGACCCATGGCGCACATGGCGAGGGTGTCGTTGATCGAGACGGTACGGAAGGAGCCTTCGAACACCTCGGTGTCGACCGAATACTTCGCGCTGGGGTCGTCCTCGGACGAAGCCTGCTCGGCGACCTTGGCGATCTCACCGAGGCGTTGTTCGACCCACGGGAGGTCCGAGGTGACCGGAAAATTGCGCTGGAACTCCTTGGTCATCCCGATGCGCTGATTGCCGAATCCCTCGACCTTCTCGCGCAGGATCGTCGCCAGCTGTCCGATCGCCAGGCCATCGGACAGTCTGATGCTGTAGAGCGGGCCGAAGCACAGCATGATGTCGACGTGCGGGGTGTCCGAATCGGCGAGTTGCGGTTCGTAGGTCTTGGTCGGCCGCAGGGTCGCGCCGAGGAGCATGAAGACCGCGACTATGGACATCACCAGAGCGGCGACCGAGAGGCGTTCGTGCAGGCGCAGTGCCCGTTGATATTCGGGAAGCGCGGTGAGGCGGTATGACCTTGCCAGGTAAGGTAATTCACCTTGCCAGCCATACCGGGTGCGCCGCTTCGAATACCACACCGCGACGCCGATGCCGATGATGATCGGCAGCAGCAGGAGCGGCCATTTCAGCCCCATGTCAGCACCGCCGTCCGCGCTGCGTCCACCACACTGGGTACCGTGCGGGGGTCCACCTCGTCGAACTGCCCCGGATAGGTCATGGTGAGTACGTTCAGGGCGGGACCGGCCAAGGGGCTCTGGGCGATGTCGGTGGCGGTCATCCGGCGCGCCTGGTAGCCGGTACGAAAGTCGATGAAATTACGGAAGATTCGGCTGATCTCGTGGAACGCCTCGCGGGTGGACAGCTGACCGTCCCGGTGTTGTTGCTCCACCTTGCTCAGTGATCTGGAGAACTTGAACCGAAGCACCCGGTGGCTGATGTCGCGAAGCACCGGGACCCGCCTCAGCACCTCGATCGGCAGTGTCCAGACGATCACGCCGACGATCCAGCCGATCACCAGCAGCACGAGCAGTGCCGCGCCGATGACCCACCACACCGAATAGGTCATCGGGGGAAACAGGAACTCGAGTGAATCGTGCATCAGCGCCGTCCCTCGCTCAGGACGGAAAGGGCCGGGGCGATGTCCGCGCGTGACGCGATCCGCACGCACGGGCTGTCGAGTTGCGCGATGAACGACTGCCATTCGGCCATCCGCGCGGCCTCGGCGCGACGGTAGGCATCGAGCACCTTGGCACCCAACACCGATGGTGTCAGCAGCGCTCGGCCGGTTCCGACGTCGAGTACCTCGTCGGCGGTGTGCGGCTGGCCGAGGATGTCTAGGTCTTCGATGAGAATCCAATGAATGGCGTTGCGCCCCCGCACTGTCATCGCGGCTGCGACGAGTTCCGGTGTGACCTGGGGTTGATCGCAGACGATGTAGATCGAGTACCGCTTGTCGAGGGTCCCGGCGACGAACTCCAGCTGCCTGACGATGTTGGACGGGTTACCGACCTCGATGGTGACGTGGCTGAGCAGGGTCAGTATCTGCTCGAGGTGGTCCTCGCCCGTCTTGCCCGGCTCGATGGACGATCCGCGGTCGTCGCCGTAGACCAGACTGAGCTTGTCCCCTTGAGCCGAGGCCACCAGTCCGACCGCTCCGAGGGAGAGGATCGCGAGGTCGCGCTTGCTCTCCCCGCTGGGGGCGACGGCGAGAAGATTCGCCCCGGTGTCGGCGATCAGCAGGAATTCCTGCGCCTTCTCGGCGACGTAGCGGCGGACCACAAGGTGGGTGTTGCGTGCCGACGCCTTCCAGTCGATGTCGCGGACGTCGTCGCCGAAGGTGTACTCGCGCAGGTCGACAAAGTCGTCGCTGCGGCCGAACTGCAGCGAGGTGTGGCCGCCCTCCAGCACCCGGTGCGAGCGCAGCCGCATCCCGACGGCCCTAGGGTCGAAGTTCAGTTGGGCGCGGACCCGGTTGAGAATGTCCCCCATCGTGGCTCGTTACGGCGTCGGCACGCGGTGCAGGATGCCGTCGACGAGATACTCCGGGGTGATGCCCTGGGCCGAGGCCTGGAACTTCAGGATGATCCGGTGCCGGAGAACACGTTTGGCGACAGCCTTGATGTCGTCG
Source organism: Mycolicibacterium fortuitum subsp. fortuitum (assembly GCF_022179545.1). The sequence goes on from NZ_AP025518.1 coordinate 366,251, forward strand.
GGTACGGCGTACGGCCGGCCTTCGAGCAGGGCGTGGGCGCAGGCAGCGCGACACAGTGCGATGGTGGCGCGGGGACTGGCGCCGAACTGGATGAGATCGGCGAGCTGTGGCTCCAGATAGTTCTTGGGGTGTCGGGTCGCGTTCACGATGTAGCTGGCGTACCGGACGATCGAACGGTCGATGAACACCCGCTTGAACATGGTCTGCAGCCACAGCACCCGCTGGGTGTCGAGTTGCCCGTTGCCGGCTTCCGGATGCGCGTCGAACACCCCGCCGGCGATTCGGGCGACGACCTCCTCTTCCTCCTCGGCCGTGGGGTAGGTGAGGATGTCCTTCAACATGAAGCGGTCCATCTGCGCTTCGGAGAGCTGGTAGGTGCCCTCCTGATCGATGGGGTTCTGAGTGGCAAGTACCAGGAACGGGTTCGGCAGCGGGTAAACCGTTCCGCCGATCGTGGTCTGACGCTCCTCCATGGCTTCCAGCATCGCGCTCTGAGTTTTCGCCGAGGACCGGTTGATCTCGTCCAGCAACACGATGTTGGCGTGCACAGGGCCGAACGAGACCTTGAACTCCCCATTCTTCTGGTCCCAGATCTGACCGCCGGTGATATCGCTGGGCAGCAGATCCGGGGTGCACTGGATTCGCTGGAAACGCGCGGCCAGACTCTCCGCGAGTGTTTTCGCCGCGGTGGTCTTGGCCAGACCCGGAACACTTTCGAGCAGCACGTGGCCGGAGGCGATGAGGCCGATCAGCAGCGATTGCTGCAGAGTCTTCTGCCCGACGATCTTGGCCGACAGGGCGTTTTGCAGGTATTGGACCATCCCGCCGACCCGTTGTAGGTCCTCATGGGACAGCTGAGGTCCGGACAACTGCATGCGTATCCCCCATCGAAGCGCGCTAGATGTCGATCGAGCCTAACAACGGTCAAGCCTGGGCGGATACACCAAAATAATTTGCCCACCGACCCCGGGGATCGGTGGGCAAATGGTGGGTGAACTCCGGTGCTACCGCCTGAACAACTTGTTGCCCAACCACACAATCGGGTCATACTTCCGGTCGGCAACCCGTTCCTTCATCGGGATCAGCGCGTTGTCGGTGATCTTGATGTTCTCCGGGCACACCTCGGTGCAGCACTTGGTGATGTTGCAGTAGCCGAGCCCGAACTCGTCCTGGGCCATGTCCCTGCGATCCAGGACGTCGAGCGGGTGCATGTCCAACTCTGCGATCCGCATGTGGAACCGCGGGCCGGCGAAGGCCTCCTTGTTCTCCTCGTGGTCACGCACCACGTGGCAGACGTTCTGGCACAGGAAGCACTCGATGCACTTGCGGAATTCCTGGCTGCGGTTCACGTCCTCCTGCTGCATGCGGTACTCCCCGGGCTGCAGATCCTTGGGGGGCGTGAACGACGGTATCTGGCGCGCCTTTTCGTAGTTGAAAGACACGTCGGTGACCAGGTCGCGCATCACCGGGAAGGTCCGTAACGGCGTCACAGTGACGGTTTCGGACGGGTCGAAGGTCGACATCCGGGTCATGCACATCAGCCGCGGACGGCCGTTGATCTCCGCAGAGCATGACCCGCACTTGCCTGCCTTGCAGTTCCACCGGACCGCCAGGTCCGGCGTCTGGGTGGCCTGCAACCGGTGGATGATGTCGAGCACTACCTCACCGTCATTGACCTCGACGGTGTAGTCCTGCAGTCCGCCTCCGGTGTCGTCGCCGCGCCAGACCCGCAGCTTGGCGTTGTAGGCACTCATGATCAGCCCTTCCGATCCGGGTGTTCGGCCAGTTCTTGTGCGGTGTAATACTTTTCGAGTTCAGACAGCTCGAACGTGGCCAGCAGGTCCTCCCTCATGGGCAACTGCGACTCGGGTGTCACCGTCACGTCCGGCACTACCTGATCGTCGCCCGTCGCGCGGCACACCAGCAGGGTGTTGCGCCAGTTGGGATCCATGTCCGGGTAGTCGTCGCGGGTATGCCCGCCACGGCTTTCGGTGCGGGCCAGGGCCGCCTTGGCGACGCACTCGCTGACCAGCAGCATGTTGCGCATGTCGATGGCCAGATGCCAGCCCGGGTTGAACACGCGACCGCCCTCGACGCTGACGTGGTGCACCCGGGTCCGCAGCTCGGCGAGCTTGGCCAGTGCCTCCTCGATCTCGTCTGCCTTGCGGATGATGCCGACCAGGTCGTTCATGCACTGCTGCAGCTCGGCGTGCAGGGTGTACGGATTCTCCGGGTTGGCGTGCGATTCGAACGGAGACAACGCCAACTCGGTGGCCTCGACGATCGCGGCCTCCGAAACCGTGGGCCGCTCCGACAGTGCCGCCACGTAATCGGCGGCACCGAGCCCGGCCCGCCGACCGAACACCAGCAGGTCCGAAAGCGAGTTTCCGCCAAGGCGATTGGAACCGTGCATGCCGCCCGAGCACTCACCCGCCGCGAACAGGCCGGGGGTGGCCGCGCCGCCGGTGTCGGGGTCCACCTCGATACCACCCATGACGTAGTGACAGGTGGGGCCGACTTCCATCTCGTCCTTGGTGATGTCGACCTCGGCCAGCTCCATGAACTGGTGGTACATCGACGGCAGCCGGCGCTTGATCTCCTCGGTGGGCATGCGCGAGGCGATGTCGAGGTACACGCCGCCGTGTGGCGACCCGCGACCTGCTTTCACCTCGGAGTTGATGGCGCGGGCCACCTCGTCGCGGGGGAGTAGGTCAGGGGTGCGTCGGGCGGAATCGTTGTCCTTGAGCCACTGGTCGGCTTCTTCCTCGGTCTCGGCGTACTGGCCCTTGAACACCGCGGGGATGTAGTCGAACATGAACCGCTTGCCCTCGGAGTTCTTGAGCACGCCGCCGTCGCCGCGAACACCTTCGGTGACCAGGATGCCCTTCACGGACAACGGCCAGACCATGCCGGTCGGGTGGAACTGGATGAACTCCATGTTGATCAGTCCCGACCCGGCGCGCAGCGCCAGGGCGTGGCCGTCGCCGGTGTACTCCCACGAGTTCGACGACACCTTGAACGATTTGCCGATACCGCCGGTGGCCAACACGACCGCAGGTGCCTCGAACAGCACGAAGTTGCCGGTCTCGCGGTAGTACCCGAAGGCGCCGGCGATCCGATCGCCATCTTTGATCAGTTCGGTGATCGAGCACTCGTGGAAGACCTTGATCCGCGCCTCGTAGTCCCCGAGTTCGGCCTTGTCCTCCTGCTGCAGCGAGACGATCTTCTGCTGCAGCGTGCGGATGATCTCCAGGCCGGTGCGGTCGCCGACGTGGGCCAGCCGCGGGTAGGTGTGGCCGCCGAAGTTGCGCTGGCTGATCTTGCCGTCTTTGGTGCGGTCGAACAGCGCGCCGTAGGTTTCCAGCTCCCACACCCGGTCCGGGGCTTCCTGCGCGTGCAGTTCGGCCATCCGCCAGTTGTTGAGGAACTTGCCGCCGCGCATGGTGTCACCGAAGTGCACCTGCCAGGAGTCCTTGGTGTTGACGTTGCGCATGGCCGCCGCGCACCCGCCCTCGGCCATCACGGTGTGGGCCTTGCCGAACAACGACTTGGTCACCACCGCCACCCGCAGGCCACGTTCGCGGGCCTCGATCACCGCGCGTAGACCCGCTCCGCCGGCACCGATCACGACGACGTCGTAAGTGTGCCGTTCCAACTCGCCCATGAAAATCCCCACTCGCCCTTTCGCGTGTATGTACTTGCCGGCCAACGAATTACGTTGGGCGACTCAGCCGATGAACCTGAGATCGGAGATGGTGCCGCTGGCGACCAACATGATGTAGAAGTCGGTGAGGACCAGGGTGCCCAGCGTGATCCAGGCGAAGAGCATGTGGCGGGTGTTGAGTTTGCTCACCTGTGTCCACATCCAGTAGCGGACAGGGTGTTTGGAGAAGTGCTTGAGGCGGCCGCCGGTGACGTGCCGGCACGAGTGGCAGGACACCGTGTAGATCCACAGCAGGATGACATTGCCGACCAGAACGAGATTGCCGAGACCGAATCCGAAGCCCGACGGAGAATGGAATGCCACGATTGCGTCGTAGGTGTTGAGCACCGAGATGAGCACTGCGGCGTAGAAGAAGTACCGGTGCAGGTTCTGCATGATCAGCGGAAGACGGGTCTCCCCGGTGTATTTCGCGTGTGGCTCGGCCACCGCACATGCGGTCGGGGACTGCCACACCGAGCGGTAGTACGCCTTGCGGTAGTAGTAGCACGTCAGCCGGAAGGCCAACAGGAACGGCAGCGAGATGAACGCCATCGGGATGAACCAGGGCAGCTCGCCCACCCATTGTCCGAGGTGGCTCGATCCGGGCGCGCAGGCCGTGCTGATGCACGGTGAATAGAAGGGCGTCAGGTAGTGGTAGTCCTCAACCCAGTACGCGCTTCCCCAGAACGCCCGGACCGTCGCATAGATGACGAATGCCGCGAGCCCCAGATTGGTCAATAGTGGTGCCTGCCACCACCGGTCGGTCCGTAGGGTGCGTTGAGGGATCTGTGCTCGTGTGGACGAGAAGACCCCGGTCGCGCGACGGTCAGCGGTGGGTGCGCTCACGGTTCCCTTTCTGAGGTTCAGTTGTTTCGTCGGGCGTCAACGCCCGTGAGCTCAGCGATATCCGCCGAGACCCTCGTCCGCGACGTCCTGCCAGAACTCGCGTCCGTATTGGGTGTCGGGGATGCCGATCTTCTCGCGGGCCTGTTGTTGGCGGGTCACGCCGTGACGCATCTCCAACTCTTCGGCGTCGATGTCCAACCGGTCGATATCGTTGAGGATCCGCTCGGCGTCGTTCATCACGCGGCGCATGGCGGGGGAATCCCCGTACTTCGACGCCAACGTGGTGACACAGCGACGCATGTCGCCGATCAGGTTGTGAAGTTCAGAGAACTCGGTGGTGGTGGACAAGTGACCTCCTCGGGCTGAAGGTGTCAGGGCTCACAGTACGACACCCAATGCTAGCCACATCACGATCGAGACGTGATGCGCATCACGTCTTGCGGGCCGTGTCGAGGCGCTCGTGAAGAGGCGTCCGAACCCGGGCCGTAGGGTTGGTTTCGCTGGCTTCGTGGCCGGTCAGAAGACGTTTGAGCACCTGGAGGAGTTATGGCCGAGACAAGTTTGCAGGACCGGGCCGTGGCGCTGCTGGCGCTACACCGGCCCGGTAACCCGGTGGTGTTGCCGACGGTCTGGGACGCCTGGTCGGCCAAGCTCGCGGTGGATGCCGGGTTCTCCGCGCTCACCGTCGGGAGCCACCCGGTGGCCGAATCGATCGGTAAAGCTGACGGCGAGGTGATGTCGTTCGAGGATCTGCTCACCCGGGTACGCCAGATCACCGACGCAGTCGATGTGCCGGTTTCGGTGGACATCGAGTCCGGGTACGGCGAGCGCCCGGAGCGGCTCGTCGAGGGCCTTCTCGACGTCGGCGCGGTCGGGTTCAACATCGAGGACACCGTTCACAAGGAGGGCAAGCGGCTGCGCAGTTCCGCCGAGCATGCTGAGCTGGTGCGCCAGTTGCGCGCAGCCTCCGACGCCGCGGGCGTGCACCTGGTGATCAACGCGCGGACCGACCTGTTCCTGCGCAACGACGGGGATGAGGCCGACCGCGTGGACCGCGCCATCGCCCGCCTTTCCGAGGCCGCCGCTGCCGGTGCTGATTCGTTGTTCCCGCCCGCTCTGCGTGAGCCGGAAGCGTTGGCGCGCTTGGTGTCCGAGGTCCCCTTACCGGTCAGCGTGACGGTTCCGGCCGACACCGCCGACCTGGCCCAGCTCGCCGCTGCGGGGGTGGGACGCATTACCTTCGGGCCGTTCCTGCAGGCCGCGTTGAGCGCACGGGCCAAGGAGTTGCTGGGGCGCTGGCAGTAGCGGCGCCGGGCGGCTGCCGGCCGGCGCGAACTGATCAGGCATTTTGCGCGAACTTCCGCTTCTCGGCGTGCGTTCTGTGCCAATAATGACGCACTGATACGTCGAGCAGGCGGGATGCAGCGATGGGTTGGCGCATACGAAGTGTGGTGACAGTGGTTGCGGCCGGTGGGCTGGTGCTCAGTGGAGTCGGCGTGGCGCCGGCCGGGGCGACGACGCTGGTGCCGTTGTCGAATTCCATCCGGGGATGCGATTTCACCAAGGCGTTGTTCCTGGGCGGCATGGGTTCGGGTTCCGGCTCCGGCCGGGCCAGTATCGGCGCCGACGGTTCGCACGTCGGTGCCGAGGTTTCGTTGCAGTCGGCCACGCCCGACACCGACTACCGGGTCAGGCTGATTCAGCTGCCACGGTCGTCGGTGGCGACGTGCAATGTCGGAGACCCCGGTGTGGCGGGCGCAGTGCTGCATACCGACGCCAGCGGGACGGCATCCGTTACCGTCGGCGGTCCGCGGGCACAGGGCGCCACGCAGGCCTGGGTGGTGGTCGAGGGACCACCGCCTCCAGGTCGTATTCGCGGTGACGTCTACACCTCGGACTACGCGGTAAACGTTTGACCCATGCGAAGGCCGGTGAAGTCCAAAGGATTTCACCGACCTTCTGCGTGCGTCGGGTGAATCACCGCAATCGGACGCGGACGGCCGACGCCGCACATGCGATCACCACGGCGCCGCCGAGGACCGTGGACCAGGTCAGTCGCTCGTGCAGCAACAGGGCAGCCCAGCCCAGGGTGAGTACGGGTTGGATCAGCTGCACCTGGCTGACCTGCGTCATGGGTCCGATGGCCAGCCCGCGGTACCAGGCGAAGAAACCCAGATACATACTGACCGCGGCCAGGTAGGCGAACGCCGCCCATTGCAGTGGTGTCGCATGCGGTGGTTGCTGAACGACGGTCAGCGTCGTCAAGGCCAGCATCACCGGTGCCGAGACCACCAGGGCCCACGACACGGTCTGCCAGGCGCCGAGTTCCCTTGCGAGCAAACCGCCTTCGGCGTATCCGACTGCGGCGGCGATCACGGCCCCGAACAGCAGCAGATCGGGCCAGCTCAGGTGGCCGAGCCCGCTGCCGTGCACCATGGCGAACGCCACAGCCGCCAGTGCTCCGGCGGTGGCCAGCACCCAGAACGCCGCAGGCGGGCGTTCGTGGCCGCGCAGTACCGCGCACACCGCGGTAGCCGCCGGAAGCAGTGCGACCACGATGGCGCCATGGCTGGCCGGAACCACCGTCAGCGCATAGGAGGTCAGTAGCGGGAACCCGGCCACCACGCCGGCTGCCACCACGGCCAGCCGCGCCCACTGGCGACCTCGTGGCAGCGTCTGTCGGGTCAGGGCTAGGGCCGCCACCGCGATCGCAGCGGCCACGACAGCCCGCCCGGCCCCGATGAACAGCGGCGACAGCCCGCCGGTGGCGACTTTGGTGAACACGATGGTGAACGAGAAGGCCGTCACGCCCAATAGGCCCCACCACAATCCCGCGTGGGATAGCGCCGACGTACGATTCCGAGTAGCGCTACTCTGTATCAACATGGATAACGATAGCACCGAGCGCATCGTGTCCGGCTTGCGGAAATGGATCACCACCGCGCCGCCGGGCGCGCAGCTACCGCCCAATCGCGCGTTGGTGGCCGAATACGCGGCCAGCCCGGTGACCGTGGCGAAGGCCATGCGCACGCTGCGCAGCCAGGGCCTGGTCGAGAGCAGGCCAGGGGTCGGGACGTTCGTCCGTGCGGTGCGCAGCGCGCGCCTGCCCGACTACGGTTGGCAGACCGCCGCGCTGGGGTCTCCGCAAGCGCGGATACCGGCGCTGTCGACTCCGCTGCGCAGCGTCGCACCCGACCTGATCGCGTTGCACTCCGGCTATCCCATCCACGAACTTCTCCCTCAGCGTCTGGTCCGCACGGCGCTCACGCGGGCCGCCCGCGGTGACGCGGCGCTAAGCCCCGCACCCGCAGCGGGCCGGCCCGATCTTCAAGCTTGGTTCGCCCAGGAACTGGCCGAGGCGTTCGATGCGGGTGTGACCGCGCCGACAGCCCGCGAGGTGATCGTGTTGCCCGGGAGTCAGAGCGGCCTGAGTTCGATCTTTCGTGCCCTGGTCGGGTTCGGGCAGCCGATGCTCATCGAGTCGCCCAGCTACTGGGGAGCCATCCTCGCCGCGGCCCAGTGTGGCGTGCGATTGGTACCTGTGCCCAGCGGGCCGAGAGGCCCTGAACCCGAGGAACTTTCACGCGCATTCGCCGAAAGTGGGGCGAGGGTGTTCTATGCTCAGCCGAATTTCGCCAATCCGACTGGCGTCCAATGGGATGCCGAGCTCACCGGCCAGGTGCTGGAAGTGGTGCGTCGTCACGGAGCTTTCCTGATCGAGGACGACTGGGCGCGTGATTTCGGCATCGACAGCACGTCGCGACCGGTGGCGGCATCCGATGACGCCGGACACGTCATCTATCTGAGGTCGCTGACCAAGAGCGTGTCGCCGTCGATCCGGGTGGCCGCGATGGTGGCCAGAGGTCCGGCGCGCGAACGGATTCTGGCTGACCGCGGCGCGGAGTCGATGTACGTCAGCGGGTTGTTGCAGGCTGCCGCGCTGGATGTGGTGACGCAACCGGCGTGGCGGACACACCTGCGTGACGTGGGCCGGCAACTGCGGGCTCGACGCGACCAGTTGATCGCTGCGCTGGCCGAGCACGCACCCGGCGCACAGCTGGACCAGGTGCCGCGCGGCGGCCTGCACCTGTGGCTCCGCCTGCCCGACGCGATCGACCTGCCGCGCCTGGTTCGTGAGTGCGAGGCCGAGTCGGTGCTGGTCGCCGCGGGTAATGAGTGGTTTCCGGCCGAGCCGTCCGGGCCCTACCTGCGGCTCAACTATTCCGGGCCCGACCCCCAGCGTTTTGACGAGGCGGCCCGGGTCATCGGCGGCGCGCTGGCGCGTCAATCGGGCTGACCGGCGCACCGCCCCGCAATCTCACATGTGCGCCGCGCGGACCGTGAGCACACCGTGACGGGCGATTCACACAGGGCGACATTTCGGCAACGTCGGGTTTCTAACCTCGCGGTATGTCGTCAACACAGAACGTCGTGGTCATCGGACACGGCATGGTGGGACACCGCTTCGTCGAGGCGTTGCGGTCCCGTGACGTCGCGGGCACCTGGCGGGTCACCGTCCTGTCCGAGGAAGCTGACGCCGCCTACGACCGGGTCGGCCTGACCGGTTACACCGAGCATTGGGACCGGGCCCAGCTGGCACTGCCCGGCAACGACTATGCCGGAGACGACCGGGTAGATCTGCGGCTCGGTTGCGCCGTCGCCGAGATCGACCGGGAGGCGCGGACGGTACGCACCGTCACCGGCGAGACCTTCGACTACGACGCGCTGGTGCTGGCCACGGGCTCCTACGCCTTCGTGCCGCCCGTGCCCGGTCACGACCTTCCGCACTGCCACGTCTACCGGACGCTGGACGACCTGGATGCCATCCGGGCCGGCGCATTGGCCGCGCGCGACTCGAAGACACCGGTCGGCGTGGTCATCGGCGGCGGACTGCTCGGTCTGGAAGCCGCGAACGCGTTGCGCGCATTCGGGTTGACGACCCATGTGCTGGAGATGTCACCGCATCTGATGTCGGCCCAGCTGGATCCGGCCGGTGGCGCGCTGCTGAACCGGATGATCCGCGGGCTCGGTATCGAGGTGCACACCGGGGTGAGTACCGAGAGCATCCAACCGGTGCAGCGGCACAAGCCGCTCAAGAAATCTCGGACCGACGATTCTGTGCGGGTGTCGCTCAACGACGGCAGCAGTGTCGATGCGAGCGTGATCGTGTTCGCGGCCGGCGTACGTCCGCGGGACGAGCTGGCGCGCCAGGCCGGTCTCGACATCGCGCAGCGTGGGGGTGTCATGACCGACCTGTCTTGCGTCACAAGTGATCCCGATATCTATGCGATCGGTGAGGTGGCGGCGATCGAGGGCCGTTGCTACGGCTTGGTGGGGCCCGGGTACACCAGTGCCGAAGTTGTCGCCGACCGGCTGCTCGGTGGCGAAGCCGAGTTCCCCGAGGCCGACATGTCCACCAAGCTCAAACTGCTCGGCGTGGATGTGGCCAGCTTCGGTGACGCCCAGGGACGCACACCCAACTGCCTGGACGTCGTCGTCAACGATCCGGTCAAGAAGACCTACGCCAAGCTGGTGCTCTCCGACGATGCCAAGACGCTGCTCGGTGGCATCCTGGTCGGTGACGCGTCGGCCTACGGGGTGTTGCGGCCGATGGTTGCCAGTGAGCTGCCCGGCGACCCGCTGTCGCTGATCGCCCCGGCCGCTGAAGGTGCGGCCGGGGCCTCGGCTCTCGGCGTTGGCGCCCTCCCCGATATCGCCCAGATCTGCTCGTGCAACAACGTCACCAAGGGCGACCTCAAGGAGGCCATCTGCGGCGGCTGCGACGATGTGCCCAGCCTGAAGAAGTGCACGCTGGCCGGCACCTCGTGCGGGTCGTGCGTACCCCTGCTCAAGCAACTGCTCGAGGCTGAGGGGGTCGAGCAGTCCAAGGCGTTGTGCGAGCACTTCAGCCAGTCGCGGGCCGAGCTCTTCGAGATCATCAGTGCCACCGAGATCCGTACCTTCTCCGGGCTGATCGAGAAGTTCGGCACCGGAAAAGGTTGCGACATCTGCAAACCCACTGTCGCCTCGATCCTGGCCTCGACCAGCTCCGATCACGTGCTGGATGGTGAGCAGGCCTCGCTGCAGGATTCCAACGACCATTTCCTGGCCAACATCCAGAAGAACGGCAGCTACTCGGTGGTGCCCCGATCGCCCGGTGGCGAGATCACCCCTGAACAGCTGATCCTGATCGGCGAGATCGCAAGGGACTTCGATCTTTACACCAAGATCACCGGGGGCCAGCGGATCGACATGTTCGGTGCCCGGGTCGATCAGTTGCCGCAGATCTGGGCGCGCCTGGTCGAGGGCGGTATGGAGTCCGGACATGCCTACGGTAAATCGCTGCGCACCGTGAAGAGTTGTGTCGGCAGCACCTGGTGCCGGTACGGCCAGCAGGATTCGGTGAACATGGCGGTCGAGATCGAGAAGCGTTACCGCGGTCTGCGCGCGCCGCACAAGATCAAGATGGCCGTCTCGGGGTGCGCACGCGAATGCGCGGAAGCGCAGAGCAAGGACGTCGGCATCATCGCCACCGAACAGGGCTGGAATCTCTACGTGTGCGGCAACGGGGGGATGTCACCGCGGCACGCCCAGTTGCTCGCCGGTGACCTTGATGACGAGACGCTGATCCGCTACATCGATCGCTTCCTGATGTTCTACATCCGCACCGCGGATCGCCTACAGCGCACCGCGCCCTGGCTTGAGGCGCTAGACGGTGGGCTCGACCACCTTCGTGAGGTCGTGTGCAACGACTCTCTCGGCCTGGCAGCCGAATTCGAGGCAGCCATGGAGCGCCACGTCGCCGGATACGCCTGCGAATGGAAGGGCGTACTGGAGGATCCGGAGAAGCTCTCGCGTTTCGTGTCGTTCGTCAATGCGCCGGACGTGGACGACCCGACCATCACGTTCACCGAGCGGGCCGGCCGGAAGGTGCCCGCCGCCACGGATATCGGCATGCCCAAGGTCCGCGGATTCCAGGAGGCGAAATGACCCTGCTCGACGATGGCAAAGACCTCTACGACCGTCCGCTGGCGGAGTGGACGACGGCCTGCCGATATGACTTCCTGACGCCGTGCCGTGGTGTTGCGGTACTTCTGCCCGACGGCTCGCAGGCGGCCCTGTTCCGTCTCGATGACGGTTCGTTGCACGCGGTGGGAAACATCGACCCGTTCTCCGGTGCGGCGGTGATCTCGCGCGGAATCGTGGGAGATCGAGGTGGCCGGGCGACCGTGCAGTCGCCGATCAAGAAGCAGGCCTTCGCCCTCGATGACGGCAGCTGCCTCGACGACCCTGACGTGGCGATCCCCGTCTACCGGACGCGGATCACACCCGGCGGGTTCGTTCAGCTGGCGGCCTGATCGGTCGTCCGGCTCCAGTGGGCATCACGTCCTTGGAGCTTGCGACGCTCCACGGCGCCGCGGCGCTCCAGGACCGTCAGATTGCGGTACACCGACTCGATCACGACGGGTGCGCGGAAATGCTCGTGCATGTCGTCGCGTAGCTGTGCGGTCGTCATCGGCCGGGACGTGCGTTCCAGAGTGTTCAGCAGGTGTTCACGCAGACGTTCGGCCGGGACCCGGTTACCGGGTCGCACGACCGAGTGCGCCGCTGTGGCGGGCAGCGCCCACCGGTGTTGTCACCTGCACCTTTACCTGCACTCCTACCGAATCGTCCGATGCTCGCGATAACGATAGCTGAGTATTCACCCCGCCTCTGACACGGTGAGCCTCCGGCAAACGTCCGGAGAATTTGTTCCCGCGTCAACCACCTGTACAGCGGCAGTTTCCGATTGCAATTTGCCAGAATTGCACCATCGGGTGATGTCGCCAAAGGTGTGGTACGCGTCTCGCTGGCTAACTAGAATAGTTCGCTGGGTGTGTTTAGACTCCCTCTCAAGGAAGCGTCGTCAGAGGGGCTGACAAGGGATGTTTGCGCGTTCGGTATTGAATCTGGTGGGGGCCGCAGCGGTGCTGGGCGCACTCGTGGCAACGCTGTTGCCTCTGGGTTTGGATGCTGTGGACCGCGCCGGTGAACCCATTCCGTGCGGTAGCGGAGCCCATCCGAATTATCAGGTTGCCGCCCAGCAGGACCGACTCAACCTGGATCAACACACGCTGGCCGGACCGGGATACATGGCCAGTGATTACGTCGAGCAATGTTCGGAGCTGGTCGGTGCACGCCGCACCGCGGCCTTCTCGGTCGCCGGGGCCGGCGCGGGGCTCGTGCTCGTGGGGTGGGCCGGACCGCTCATCGTGCGGTCGATCCGGCTACGCCGCGGCAGGCAGGCTCAGTACCCCGGCGCGGCGGAAGCGGTTCGCAATCAGCCGGACCATGCCGGGGTGGGTGCCCAGTGGTTCACCGACCAGGTCGGCGCCGGATTCACGCAGCCGGTCCTGGAAAAGCCCGTCGGCGAGCAGGTAGGACGCCAGAGCTATGCGGCGATGGCCGCGGCTGCGCTGCGCGGAAACGGCTTCGGCCACACTCGGCGCCCCGGTGGCGGCGAAGGCCAGTTCTACGCGGTCGCCGGTCATCGCTGACAACAGTGCGGCGGTACGCCGAAGGTCTGATTGGGCGCCTCTGTCCGATGTACCTGCGGCCGCCAGGATGACAGAATCGCCTGGCCGCCATCCTGATTCGACAAGTCGATCGGCGAGTACCCGGACCGTGCCGTGGCATGGGCCCAGCGGGCTGGTGACGGTGACGGCCGGGTGCGCACTGGCCGCCACGTGGTTGGGGACGTCGACCCGGACGTGATATCCGGCGGCCAGGAAGGCCGGCACCACCACTGCCGGGCAGTCCGTGGGCAGGGACGCCAGCACCTCACCGGGTGTGGGCCCGACGACGTCGACGAAGGAGACGTGCACGGGGCGGTCCAGCATGTCGGACACCCGCGCGGCGAGATCATTGATCATCGCCACCCCGCCCGGCTTGCGGGTTCCGTGTGCTGCCAGTACCAAACTCATCGGGCTCGGACCGTTTCGGATTCGTCGACCGCGAGTCGATATCCCCGCTTCACGACCGTCGACACGATGTTCTTGTCTCCCAACGCGGTACGAAGCCGCAGCACCGCCGTCTCCACGGCATGGGTGTCGGTTCCGGTGCCCGGCAGCGCGCTGAGCAGATCGAACCTCGACACCACCGCGCCAGGCCGTTGCGACAGTGCCCGGATGGTCGCCATCGAGGCCGGCGACAGGGACTTGACCGCGCCGTCGACCAGGACGCAGGTGCCCCGGATCTCGAGTGTGTGTCCGGCGACCCGTACGGTCCGTGCCTGCAGCAGGGGGAGTTCGTCGGTGATGTGGCGGGCCAACGCGCCCAACCGCATACGTTCCGGTGCCGAGGTCGGGACCCCGAGCCGGACCAGCGGCCGCGCGGTGACGGGGCCGACGCACATTGCGTGGACGTCGGTGCGCAGCGCCGCGAGCACCCGGTCGGCGAGGTCCATCTCGGTGGCCCGCATCAGGACCGAGGCGACCGCCATCGCCGAGGTGAAACTGACTGCGTCGAAACGACGTTCGGCGATACCGGTGACCATCTGGTCGAACTCGCCGTCTCGCGGTGCGGGGTGCCAGCGATAGACCCTGATCGGTACCACTTCTGCGCCTGCGGCCCGCAGCTCGTCGAGAAACTCGGGGAACGGGTCCCATTCGTCGGTGGCGCCGTGCAGTTGCACGGCGATGCGTTGTCCCGCCACATCTTGCTCGATGAGGTAGCGCAACACCTCCCGGGACGATTCAGATTCCGGCGACCATTCTTCGGGCAGGCCCGCGGCCCGCAACGCGCCGGTGGCCTTCGGGCCACGGGAGACGATGCGGGCCTTGCCGAGTGCGTCGGTGAGTTCGGAGGCCAGGCCCCACCCGTCTGCCGCGGCGAACCAGCCGCGAAAGCCGATCCCCGTGGTGGCCACCACGATGTCCGGTGGTACCGCGATGAGGGACTCGGTGTGGGCCCGCAGCTCCTCGTCGTCGGGCAGCGGGACCATCGTGATGGCGGCCGCACTGGTCACCGTCGCGCCGCGTCTGGTCAGCAGCGCGCTCAACTCGTCGGCACGTCTGGCGGAGGTCACCGCCACCCGGAAACCGGTAAGCGGTGCCCAGTCGGGCTCGGTCATGGGTCCAGTCAAGGTATCGCGTGTTTCCAAGTCATTACCCGGCCATTGCCGAGTCGTGTCGGTCTTCGGTGATCGTTGTGACGCCCGCCGCAACCGGCCTGCGCACGTAACGGAACCAGGTGCACGCCGAGGCCACCAGGTAGAAGGCCAGGAAGATCCAGAACGCGGTGGTCGCCGAACCGCTGGACAGGTAGGACTGCCGGAGCGCCAGGTTGATACCGACACCGCCCAGGGCTCCGATCGCTCCGGCGAATCCGATCAGGGCGCCCGACATCGACAGCGACCACCGCTGCCGCTCCTGCTCACTGACCTGCAGGGAGTGACTGCGGGCCTCGAAGATGGACGGGATCATCTTGTACACCGAGCCATTGCCCAGGCCGCTGAGCAGGAACAGGGCGATGAAACCGATGACGTATCCGACCATCATCAGTCCGTTGGCCGCACCTGCGGTGTGATCGTCGGTCATGCTGATCGCCACGAGAAGTCCGGCCGCCAGGATCATGCCGCCGAAGACTGCGAGGGTCACGCGCCCACCACCGATCCGGTCGGCCAGCTTGCCGCCGTAGACCCGCGACAGCGAGCCGAGCAGCGGGCCGATGAACGCGATCTGCGCGGCATGCAGAGAGGCCTGTGCCGCGGTCTGGCCGCCGGCGGCGAAGTTGATCTGAAGCACCTGGCCGAATGCGAAGGCGAAGCCGATGAACGAGCCGAAGGTGCCGATGTAGAGCAACGAGATCACCCAGGTATCACGTTCTGCCAGAATTGCTTTCATCGCGCCCAGGTCGATCTTGTGCTGTTCGAGGTTGTCCATGTAGAGCGCGGCACCGATACCGGCGACGGCCAGGGCGACGAGGTAGACGGCGCAGACCCAGTACGGGGCCCGGTTGCCTGCCGTGGCGATGACCAGCAGGCCGACCAGCTGGATCATCGGCACCCCGATGTTTCCGCCGCCGGCGTTGAGTCCCAACGCCCAGCCCTTGAGCCGCTGCGGGTAGAAGGCGTTGATGTTGGTCATCGAGGAGGCGAAGTTGCCGCCGCCGAAGCCGGCCAGCGCCGCGCACAGCAGGTACGGCCACAGTGGCAGGCCGGGATTGGCCAGCAGCAACATGGTCCCCACCGTGGGGATCAGCAGCACGAAGGCGGAGAACACGGTCCAGTTACGGCCGCCGAATGTGGCGGTGGCAAGCGTGTAGGGGATACGCAGGCATCCGCCCACCAGCGTGGCGGTGGCGCCCAGCAGGAACTTGTCCCCGGCGGAGAAGCCGTACACGGCTTCGGGCATGAACAGGACCATCACCGACCAGATGGACCAGATCGAGAATCCGACGTGTTCGGCGAACACCGACCAGATCAGGTTCCGACGCGCGATGTATTTGTTGCCGGCTTCCCAGGCGAGTGTGTCCTCGGGGTCCCAGTTGGTGACGCGATTCGACTTCAGCAGAGTGGGCATGGCGCAAACGTAGGAAGCGTTTATTGCCCGAATGCGCTGTGCGGTGACCCGGCCGTGAAATTCCGCTCACCCGCTCACATCCAAGGGTGTGAGCCCTGTGCCTTCTGGTGGTTACCAGACGTCCCCGTCGCGCCAGTCGCAGGTGATCTCGGCTGTGGTGTCGAGTTCCATTCCCGCCGGGAGACCGACGGGCAGCACGAACAGTCCCTCGTCGTCCTCGGGTGTACGCGTCACGCCGGCCGGCTGCAGCACCGAGGTCGGCCCCTGCCACGGCAGCCACCCGCGAGAGAGGTACATGCCTCTGGCTGTGTCGGACGCACTGAGGGCGCCGAGCTGGTAGGCGCCGCGCAGCACCTGTTCGACCGCGTCCATGACGGCGGTGGCCAGGCCTTGGCCGCGCCAATCTTCGCGCACCGCCACGGCTTCCACGTACCCGCAGCGCAGCGCGGTGTCGCGGTAGAGCAGCCGGCGCTGGACCACCGCGGCATGCGCGATCAGAGCGCCGTGGTGACAGATGAAGGCGTGCATGCCACCGAGCGCGTGCTCCCAGTCGGCGTCGCTGAAATCACCCTCGAACGCCTCGATGACCATGCGGCGGGCGCCCTCTCGAGTCTCCTGATCGAGATCGGAGGTGTGGACGAGTCGAGCGGTGTGCAGGATCCCGCCTCGAACGGGCGCGCTGACATCCTGGAAAGGCACACCCTTGTTCTACCAGCGCCGCGCGCCGGTGTCTGCACGTGTGGGTCGCCCAGCGCCTAGGCAGAGCGCCCGGGGCGCCGCTTTCCACGCCTGGGTCGGTAATCGCCGGCGGAATCCGACCGTGACGGAGAAAACGACGACCGGAATGGCCCAGGCGACTAACCCTCGAACGGTCGGCGGGGGTGCGCCCAGTGCAATCGGACCGTTTGGCCCGGCCGGACCTGTCCCAGCTTGTCGATGTCCTCGTCGGTCACCACGCCGATCACCGGATAGCCGCCGGTGACAGGGTGGTCAGGCCCGAGGATCACCGGGAAACCGTTGGGCGGGATCTGGATTGCCCCTCGGGTCGCTCCTTCACTGGGCAGCTGGCGGTCCGGCCAGCGGTAGTCGAGTGGCATGCCGACCAGCCGCATGCCGACCCGGTCGCTGCGGGTGGTCACCTGCCAGTTGGTGCGGATCAACACGTCGGGGTCGACGAACCAGTCGTCGCGGGGCCCGGGCACCACGTTCAGTTCCAGCACATCGTCGGAGATCGAGGCGACCGGGGCCTGGTCGGTCTCGGGCAGGTCGGCGGTGTGCTCGCCCACCGGCAGGATGTCGCCGGGCTGCAACGGTGCCGGTCCGATTGCCGACATCACGTCGTAGCTGCGTGAACCGAGGACCGGTTCGACGGCGATACCGCCGCGGACCGCCAGGTAGCTGCGCAGGCCCGAGTGCGGGGCACCCAGCGAAATGACCTCACCGTCGTGAACATGATGGATGCTGTTGGTGCCGAACGGGATTCCGTTGACAGCCGGGTCGGTGTCGGCCCCGGTGACGGCGATGGACACGTCCCCGCCGCGCACGCGGGCGGAGAAGCCGCCGAACATCACCTCGATGGTGGCGTGCTCACCGGGATTGGCGACCAGCCGGTTGGCCAGCGTGTGGGCCCGACGGTCGGCGGCACCCGAGCGGGTGACCCCGAGATGGGCCATACCGGGCCGGCCGAGGTCCTCGACCAGTGCGAGCGGTCCGGTACGCAGAACTTCCAGTGTGGTGGTCATGGTGTCCTCCTCGCCGGCTAGCCGATGGCCCGGAACTGCACCCAGGTACCGGGGGTGAGCAGTGCGGGTTGATCTCGATGCACGTCGAACATCACCGCGTCGGTGTGCCCGATCAACTGCCAGCCGCCGGGCGACTGTCGCGGGTAGATGCCGCTGAACTCGCCGGCCAGCGCCACGGCACCGGCCGGGACGCTGGTGCGCGGCTCGGCCCGCCGCGGCACCTGTAGCCGTTCGTCGCCACCGACGAGATAGGCGAATCCGGGCGCGAAGCCCATGAATCCCACCTGCCACTGACTACCGGTGTGGGCGGCGATCACCTGCTCGGGGGTCATCCCGGTCAGTTTCGCCACCTCATGCAGGTCGGCTCCGTCGTAGACCACGTCGATGGTCACGTCGGCCTGTCCGATCGGGCGGACAGGGGCCGAGCCCGGTTGCAGCCGCAACTTGCCCAGCCGTTGTCTGGTCGGCGCCTGGTAGCGCGGGTCGGCGAGTTTGATCAAGATCGTGCGCGATGCGGGCACGATGTCGACCACGCCGAGGAGCTGGGCCGCCGTGAGCGTGGCGGTCCACGCCAAAACATCGGCAGTGCTGTCGAACTCGAGCAGCAGAGCCTGATCGCCATAGTCGCGGGCGGTGCCTGGGCTGAGGCTCGGTCCCGCGTCCATCACTTCTGATGTCACACTCATGACCTGAAGCTACCCGTCGGTAGCTAAGAAAGCTCCGGCTCTATGAACCTTGCCAGAGGTGCCTTATCGAAGCCTCACACGGCGGCCTGATATGTGGGCTCGCGGCGCTTGATGGCGGCGATCACGCGGTAGGTGATCGGCAGCATGATCACCTCGACCGCGGTCTTGTAAACCCATCCCAACGCGGTGTAGGTGACGAAATCGCCGAAGCTGCTGATGCCGATCGCACTCGCTGCGATCCCGCAGAAGACCAGGGTGTCGCCGAGTTGGCCGGCGAAGGTGGATCCGACCAGGCGGGCCCACAGGTGCTTCTCCTTGGTCCGTTCCTTGATGGCCACCACGACCCAGGCGTTGATGGTCTGTCCTACGATGAATCCGGCCAGGCCCGCCACGATCAGTTGGGTGTAGGCGCCGACGATGTTCTCGAAGTGCTCCTGGTTGGTGTAGAAGTCGGCCGCCGGCAAATAGACGGTGACCCAGAAAGCCAGCGCGGCAAGGGCATTCATCGAGAACCCGAGGAGAATCGCCCGGCGTGCGGCCTTGAAACCGTACACCTCGGAGAGCACGTCGCCGATCACGTAGGTGAGCGGGAAGACGATGAACCCACCGTCGGTG
This sequence comes from Mycolicibacterium fortuitum subsp. fortuitum, assembly GCF_022179545.1. Next base: position 385,404 of record NZ_AP025518.1, read on the forward strand.
ATGATCGACCAGTTACCGATGATCGGTCCGAAGGCGACGCCTTTGGTAGCGGTGACGTTGGAGATGATCACCAGGGCCGTGAAGATCGCGACGAGCACCGGATAGTAGGCCGAGCCGACGATGGCGGTGCCGCGGTGCTCGGAGTGTTCTTCGGTGCTTGTCACCCGGTCATCTTGTCAGGTCAGTGCCTGGTTGAGCAGCGGTGGCAATTGGTCGGCCACCACCGGGTAGGACAGCGGCGAGGCGAACGCGATGGCGCCTGCCAGGTCTTTGGGTGTGAAAACGTGCCGCTTGCGGGCAGTGGCCTTTAGTTCGGCGATCCCCGGATCGGCGAGCAGGGCGTCGCGCTCTGCGTCGCTCTCGGTGGTCCAGATCAGCACATCAGCCGCGTCGAGCACCGATGCGAAGTCTGCGCGCGGGATCTGTTCGGGCGTCTGGGGCACGACGAACCCCATCTGGGTGAGAAATTCGGACCGCCATCCCGTCTCGGCCTGCACGTTGTCGCGGAACAACGTGCCGCCCAGCAGCATCGCCTTCTTGCCGGTGAATCCGGGATTGTTGGTGGCCACCGCCTTGAACTTGTCGTCCACCCCGGTGATCAGGCCCGTCATCGCGTCGTTCTGGAACAGTGCCTGGCCGATCAGGGTGGCCTGGTCGCGCCATGGTTCGAAGAACGCGTCCGGCCCCTTCTGGGCGATGGTCGGGGCGATCTCGGAGAGCTTGGCGTAGGTGTCGGAGTCCAGTCCGGCGTTGGTGGCCACGATCAGATCGGGATTGAGCGCTTTGATCGCGTCGACCTGGATTCCGTCGCTCAGGCTCAGCACGGTCGGCTGGGCGCCGTTGAGCCTCGGCTGCGCCCACGGCCACACCGCGTACGGCTGACCGCCGAACCAGTCGGTCGTCGCGACGGGCACGACACCGAGGGCCAGCAGGTCGTCCTGCTCGGTGAATCCGGCGCTGACCACCCGCTGCGGCGGCCCCGGGATGTTGGTGTCGCCGAAGAGGTGGCGGACGGTCACAGAACCGTCTTTCCTGACTTCGCCGGGCTTTTGCGTGCTACATGCGGCGACCAGGGCCATCCCAGCGGTGACCGTGAAAAACCCTCGTCGTGACCAGGTTGTCGGCACTTAGCCAGGGTAGCGGCTAGCCCGTGCCGAAGGTGCCGAACAAACCGCCGAACAGGATAGAGGCCAACCCGAGCGCCACCACGATGTTGACCACGGTCGCGGCCGCGAACAGCACGATGGGCCGCCAACCGGCCTCTTTGAGGCCTCGCAGCGAGAACTCCAGCCCGATCGCCACGAAGGCGAAGATCAGGAACCAGGTGCGTAGGTCGTTGACCGTGGCGATGGCGGATTTGCCGTCGGCCGCGAACTGTAGATACAGCGTGCCGACGACAGATGCGGCGATGAAGCCGAGCACGAACTTCGGGAAACGGTCCCAGAATTCGCGCAGGGACGGGCGTGCCACAGCTGGGTCAGGTGTGTCAGTTCGTCGCTCGACCTTGAGGGCGAAGTACGCGGTGAGGGCGATGGCGACGATGCCGATCAGCGCGTTCTGCGTGGTTTTGACGATCGTGGCGATCTGCAGTGCATTCTCACCGGCGATCGTGCCTGCGGCGGCCACGGCGGCGGTGGTGTCGATGTTGCCGCCGATCCAGGCCCCGGCAACCGCGTCGGACAGTCCGAACACGTCGGCCAGCCAGGGCAGCAGGAAGATCGAGGGGAGTGCGAAGACGATGACCAGTGATGCGGCGTAGGCCAACTGCTCTTTGCGGGCCTGAACCGCGCCGGCGGCGGCGATGGCCGCGCTCACCCCGCAGATGGAGACCGCCGAGGCCAGCAGAGCTCGCAGCTTGTCGTCGAGGCCGAGCCGTCCACCCAACCACCAAGTGAATCCGAAGACGATCGAAATCAGAAGGAGCGCTTGGATGATCGCCGGTCCCGCGGCTGTGGCGAGCACCTTCAGATTGATCGACGCTCCGAGCAGGACCAGGCCGGTCTTGATGAAGAACTCGGTCCGAAATCCTGTGGAGAGTGCATCGCGCAGGGCGAACTTGGCCAGGACGACGTTGCCGATGAGTCCGAGAGCAATTGCGTAGACCGGGAATTCGACTGATTTGGCAACCCTGGCCAATGGTGTGCCTGCGGCCCAGTGGGGCACCTCGGTCTCCAGGAACCGGGTTGCCGCACCCAACGCGATGACCACCAGGACGCCGGCGACGGCGTAGCCGAGCTTCGGTGAGCGCTCTTGGGAGCGTTCTTCGGTGCTGGTCATGGGATCACGCTGCCGGGGATCGCGCCGACGAGCACGAGAATCAGGAGGGTGAGGCCGACGATCACGGCCAGCCAGTCTTCGTTCACGCGCGTCAGGCTAGGAAGCACTCGATTCGACGGGGAGGCTTGCGATCTCTGCGAGTACAACCAGTTACGTTCGTCCCGAGTGGCGCTGCGTGATGGCCGGTGACCGGCTATTGTCGTTCCCGCATATTGGGGCGTCCCCGGGATCTATTCTCGGCCCACGGGACCTACTGAGGAGTGGTCATGCGGAGTATGTGGCGTCCAGTGTTGCTCGGCCTGGCCGGGTTGTCCGTCCCGATCGCGATTGCCGCCGCACCACCCGCCGCCGCCGACTGTGTGGACGCCGGCGGTTCCACGGTGTGCGCACAGGGCAATGTCCGGGGTGGCGGCCCCACCCCGCCGAAGGCCGGTCCCTACTACCCGTACTACTGCGCCAACGACTGGTACTGCGGCGACTGGGGCCTTGAGATCAACCTCGATCCCGGCCGCCCTGACAACGGTGGCGGCGGCGGTGGCGGCGGTTGGCGGCCGGGGCGTCCGTGAGCCTCAGCTCAGTTATCCGAGTCGACTTAGGAGCCACGATGTTGTCCCGTGTGATCGCCGCAGGCACAATCAGCCTGTCGCTCTTGGCTGTTGGTGCACCTGTGGCCGCGGCGGACGAGCCGAACTGCACCGCCGCCGACCTGGCCGGTGTGATGGCAGGGGTCCGCGCGGCCACGTCGGCGTATCTGTTCACCCATCCCGACGTCAACGCGTTCTTCACCAGTCTCAAGGGTCAGTCCAACGACGAGATGGCTGAATCGGTGCGGGTCTACCTTCAGGACAAGCCGCAGATCCGAGCTGAGCTGACCGGGGTCCGGCAACCGGCGATCGATTTCCGCAACCGCTGCGGCGGGTAGGCGACTCACGGCTGCACGAGCCCGCGCAGCAGTACCGCCAAGCCGAACTCGAACGCATCGTCGGCACGTACGGGCCGGGGTGCGCCGGTATCGAGGGCCGCGGTCAGTTCCGGACCAACTTCGGGGCTCGACTCCCAGGGGCGATCGGGTGCGGTGAGGTCCAGTGCGGAACCCAGCACGTAGTTGTCGACCAACGTGATGATCCGCAGCGTGTCGGTGGGGTTGAAGCCTCCGCGGGCCAGGGTGACGGCGATGGCGTTGTACATGGTCAGCGCTTGGCTGCTGTTGACCGCGTGCGCCGTGAGCAGGGGAATCAGCTGCGGGTAGCGCGCGAAGCTGCTGCGGTACGACCGCATGATGTCGGCCAGGATGTCGATCCATGGCCGCTCGGCGTGGAGCTCGGGCAGGCGTACCTCTGACATCGCCCGTTCCCGGAGCAGCTCGATGATCTGCTCGCGCCCGGACACGTGGTTGTACAGCGACGACGGGCTGACCTTGAGCTTGCGGGCCAATCCGGGCATCGTGAATCCTCCAGTTGTGCAGACGAGATCCATTGCCGCACTGGTGATTCGGTCTATCGACAGGATCGGTGTCGGTGGCCGCCCCATGGATTTTTCCCTTGTTCGATCTGACCGCTTTACAAATGGTGGTCTGCATCACACAATAAACGAATCATATTCGTTTTAGGAGTCCCATGATCACGCTCACCGCGAGCGCACCCGACTCGCTGTCGCGCAGTACCGCTTCGCAGCGACCGCCGCTGCGCGTGGGGTTGGTGCAGCACCGTTGGCGTCCTGACGTCGACAAACTCACCAAAGTGCTGCGTGATGGCATCGACCGCGCCGCCGGTGCGGGCGCAACCGCGGTGTTCCTGCCCGAGATCACGCTGCTGCGTTATCCGGCGGACACTCCGGCCGGGCGCAACCCGGGAGACGCGGCCGAGGACCTGACCGACGGTCCGACCTTCGCGCTGGCCGCCGAGGCGGCGCAGGCCAACGGGATCTTCGTGCACGCCTCGCTGTATGAGAAGGCTCCCGCGGCCGATGGTCTGGGCTACAACACCGCGATCCTGGTATCGCCGTCGGGCGAGCTGGTCGGGCGTACCCGCAAGATGCACATCCCGATCTCGGCCGGGTACTACGAGGACACCTACTTTCGGCCGGGTCCCGCGGACGACGACCCGTACCCGGTGTATGACCCCGAGGGGCTGGGCGCGCGGATCGGCCTGCCCACCTGCTGGGACGAATGGTTCCCTGAAGTGGCCCGCAACTATTCGCTCGGTGGCGCCGAGATGGTGGTCTATCCGACCGCGATCGGCTCGGAGCCGGTCTTCCCCGCGTTCGACACCCAGCCGTTGTGGCAGCAGGTGATCGTGGCCAACGGCATCAGCAGCGGCTTGTTCATGGTGGTGCCCAACCGAACCGGCGACGAGGGCACCGTCTCGTTCTACGGCTCGTCGTTCATCTCGGACCCCTACGGCCGCGTGCTGGTGCAGGCGCCGCGCGACGAGGAGGCCGTGCTGGTCGCCGATCTCGACCTGGACCAGCGGCGTGACTGGCTGGAGCTGTTCCCGTTCTTGGTCACCCGCCGCCCCGACAGCTACGGCCGGCTGACCGCTCCCGTCGACCCTGCCCATCCCTACGGTGACGGCCATGAGGCCACGCCGGTCGTGAAATAGGAAACGGTTGGTGGCCCCATATCTGATGCCCGCCGAGGGCGCACCGCAGGACCGGGTGTGGATGGCCTTCCCATGTGAGGGCTACTCGCTCGGCGACACCGATCAGGCGCGCCATGAGGCCCGTTCCACCTGGGCCGCTGTGGCTCATGCCGTGGCGCAGTTCGAACCGGTCACCATGCTTGTCGACCCGGCCGAGCTCGCGGTCGCGAAACGTTATATCTCTCAAGGCATCGAGCTCATCGAGGCGCCGTTGAACGACGCCTGGATGCGGGATATCGGTCCCACGTTCGTCCATGCCGACGACGGTTCGGTGGCCGCCGTCGACTGGACGTTCAACGGTTGGGGCGCCCAGGACTGGGCACGTTGGGACCGCGACGCCGAGATCGGGGCGATGGTGGGCGAACTCGCGGGCGTCACCGTCGTGCCGTCCGCTCTCGTCAACGAGGGCGGTGGCATCCAGACCGATGGGCACGGCACGGTGCTGGTCACCGAGACCGTGCAACTCGACCCGCACCGTAATCCCGGTGCCACCAAGGTCGGTGTGGAGGCCGAGCTGGCGCGCACCATCGGCGCGACCGACGTGGTGTGGCTGCCCTACGGGCTGACTCGCGACAGCCAGCGCTACGGCACGCGCGGTCACGTCGACATCGTCGCAGCGATGCCCGCTCCGGGTCGTCTGCTCCTGCACACCCAACGAGACGAATCTCATCCGGACAGCCTGGTGTGCAAAGGGATCCGGTCGGTCGTCGACGGCGCGTTCGACATCGTGGAAATGCCCGCACCTGCCACCCTTACCGATGCCGACGGTTACGTCGATTACAGCTACATCAACCACCTGGTCGTCAACGGCGGCGTGATTGCCTGCGCATTCGATGATCCCCATGACGCAGATGCGCGGGCGATCCTGGCCGAGCAGTACCCCGGCCGCGAGGTGGTGGCCGTCGACGCCCGCCCACTCTTCGAGCGTGGCGGTGGAATCCATTGCATCACCCAACAACAGCCGTCCCCGCTCCGGAAGGAGGCCGTCGCATGACCGCCCGCAATCTGCCGCCCGCGCTCGATGCGCCAGCAACCCTTTTCCACGGCGGCGTGATCTGGACGCCCGACCGCACCACCGACGCAGTGCTCGTCGCGGACGGGGCGGTGCGGGCAGTGGGTGCCGAGGCGCTGGCGGCGACGGCGGACCGGACGGTGGACCTCGAGGGTGGATTCCTGATGCCGTCGTTCGGCGACGGACACGCCCACCCGCTGTTCGGTGGCCTGGAATCGGCAGGACCAGCCGTACGGCCATGTGAGTCGATCGACCAGATCATCGCGGCGGTAAAGGAATTCGCGGATTCGAACCCCGATGAGGAATGGATCGTCGGCGCGTCGTACGACGGCAGTCTCGCTCCCGATGGTCTGTTCGATGCGCGCTGGCTCGACGTCGCGGTCCCGGACCGGCCCGTGGTGTTGCGCGCCTGGGACTATCACACCCTGTGGGTCAACTCGGTCGCGCTGCAGCGGGCCGGTATCACCGCCGACACCCCGGAGCCGGTGCTCGGAGAGATCCCGCGTCGCGAGGACGGCACCCCGCTGGGCACGCTGCGGGAATGGGGTGCCACGGACCTGATCACAGCGGTCATACCGGCCCGTGACGAGTCGGTGCGGATCGCCGCACTGGGCACGGCCGCGGACTACTACCTGGCCCGCGGCGTGACGTGGGTGCAGGATGCCTGGGTCGAACCGGCTGAGCTCGACACCTACCTCGCGGCGGCCCGAAACGGTGCCCTGCGGATGCGCTTCAACCTCGCGTTCTACGCCGATCCGCGTCACTTCGACACGCAGATAACGCAATACGTCGCGGCCAGAGACCGGGTCGTTGCGGTGGGTTCGCCGCTGCTGACCGCACAGACGGTGAAGTTCTTCGCCGACGGAGTGGTGGAAAACGAGACCGGGGCCCTTCTCGAGCCCTACTGCTCGGGCCTGCACTCGCACGGCATGCAGTTGTGGGAGGGCGATGCTCTGGCGGAGGCGGCCAGAAGAGTTGACGAGCTGGGCCTGCAGATCCATATCCATGCGATCGGTGATGCCGCGGTCCGCCAGGCCCTGGACGCGATCGAATACGTTGCACAGCAGAATGGTCCGCGCGACCGACGCCCGGTGATCGCGCACGCGCAGCTGGTGGACGACGCCGACCTGGGGCGATTCGCCGAACTCGGGGTGATCCCGAACATGCAGCCGTTGTGGGCGCAGATGGACGCCCTGATGACGGTGCTCACGATCCCGCGCTTGGGAGCCCAGCGCGCGGACCGGCAATACCGGATGCGCACCCTGGAGAACTCCGGTGCGGCACTGGCTTTCGGATCGGATTGGCCGGTCTCCTCCGGTGCACCGTTGGACGGTATCGCGGTCGCAGTGTCACGGTGCACCTCCGACGGTGAGCCGGCGGGTGGGTGGACGCCTGAAGAGGTCCTTCCGATCGGGGCCGCCCTGGCCTCCTATACCGGCGCCGTGGCGTACCAGGCCTTTGCCGAGAACGATTGGGGTCACATCGCACCCGGGGCGAGTGCCGATCTCGTCTGGCTGGACCGTGATCCCAGATATGTCTCCCCGTCGGAATTGTCAACGGTGCAGGTGCGTGCCACCTATCTCCAAGGCGCACAGGTCTATTCGGCCGAAGAATGAGAGGAACTGTCATGGCCGATTTGGCTGAGGCCGCCGAGGGGCGGTTGCGCCGCGCGCTCGGGCTGCCGTCACTGGTGCTGTTCGGGCTGGTCTACATGGTGCCGCTCACGGTGTTCACCACCTATGGCATCGTCACCCAGACCACCGGCGGCAGGCTGTCTGTCGCATACCTGGTGACCCTGGCCGCCATGGTGTTCACCGCGCGGTCCTACGCCAGAATGGCGGTCGCCTATCCGGTTGCGGGGTCTGCATATACCTACACCCAGAGGTCATTCGGTGCGCCGGTCGGATTCCTCGCCGGCTGGTCACTGCTGCTGGATTACCTGTTCCTGCCGATGATCAACTACCTGGTGATCGGCATCTATCTCAACGCCGCGGTACCGGCGATCCCCGGATGGGTGTTCGTCGTGCTGTCCATCGCGGCGGTAACGCTGCTCAACATCGTCGGCATCGTGTCGGTGGCGCGGGCGAATCTCGTCATCATCGCGATACAGGCGATCTTCATCGTGACGTTCTTGGTGCTGGCCTGCTCCAAGGTCTTCAGTCTGGGCGCAGTGGATCTGCTGGCACCCATCCATGGTGACGGCGGCGCAACCGGATTCAGCCCCGTGCTGGCCGGCGCGGCCATCCTGTGCCTGTCGTTTCTGGGGTTCGACGCGGTGTCGACTTTGTCGGAGGAAGCCAAGGATCCCAAACGGTCCGTCCCGCAGGCGATCATGATCGCCACCGTGGTGGCAGGGGTGATCTTTGTGGTGCTGTCCTATCTCGGACAGCTGGTTTTCCCCTCCAACGAGTTCACCGATGTCGAGTCGGGATCGCTGGATCTGATGCTGACGGCTGGCGGGCAGTTCCTTCAGACCTTCTTCACGGCGGCCTATGTCGCCGGTGCGCTCGGATCCGCGATCGCGTCGCAGGCGTCCGTGGCGCGGATCCTGTACGCCATGGGGCGCGACGGGGTCCTGCCGCGCTCGTTCTTCGGCCACGTGTCGCCACGGTTTGCCACCCCGGTGTACGCGATCCTGGCGGTGTCAGCCGTGTCATTGCTGGCCACCGTGATCAGCCTGACCACCCTGGCATCGGTTATCAGTTTCGGTGCACTGGTGGCGTTTTCGGTAGTCAACCTGTCGGTGATCAAACACTATTTCGTCGACCGCCGGGAGTGTGACGGGGTGGGGCTGATCAGCAATCTCGTGCTGCCCTTGATCGGCTTCCTGTTGACCGTGTGGCTATGGACCAGTTTGTCCGGCCTGACGTTGGTCATCGGTTTGTCTTGGCTGGCAGCGGGATTCGTGTGGCTGGCCGGGGTTACCCGTGGTTTCCAGCGTCCGACACCGGTACTGGACCTGAAGGAGTAACCCCGGCCTGCCCGTGCCGGTCAGGCCACGCTGATGGTGACGTCGATGTTGCCGCGGGTGGCCTTCGAGTACGGGCACACCTGGTGTGCGTCATCGGCGATGGCCTGGGCGGTCTCCCGATCGACACCCGGGATGGTCACGTTCAGCCGTGCCCGCAGTGAGAAAGCCCCGTCGGCGTTGAGCAGGTCCACCTCGGCGTCCACGGCGGTCTCGGCGGGCAGCTTTACGTTGTGCTTTCCCGCGGTCAGGCCCATGGCGCTCAGGAAGCACGCCGACCAGCCGGCGGCGAACAGCTGCTCGGGGTTGGTGCCGGAACCGTTTCCGCCGGGCGGGGTGAGCTGGATGTCGAGATTCCCGTCGGAGCTGTAGGCCTCACCCTGGCGGCCGCCGGTGGTGTGGGTCTGGGCGGTGTAGAGCACGTTGTCGGTCTGGCTGGTGGTCACGACGGTTCTCCTTCGAGTGGATGGTCGGCTCCAAGTGGAGGCGTTAGAGATGAACGCGAGAGGCGGGACATTTCATCCCATCCGATTAAATCGGATCCGATATGATTTGGCCATGGCACCCGAGGCTCCGCAACTCGCTGATTTCCTGTGCTTCGCGATCTACTCGGCCAACCTGGCGTACGGCAAGGCCTACAAACAGATCCTGGACAAAGAGGGCATCACGTATACGCAGTACATCGCCCTCGTCGCGCTGTCCGAACAGGACCACCAGACCGTCGGCAGCCTCGGGGAGAAGCTGTTCTTGGAGTCCAACACGCTTACTCCGATCCTCAAGAAGCTCGAAACGCTGGGTTATGTGACGCGGCAACGCGATCCGGACGACGAGCGTCAGGTGATCGTCAGCCTCACCGACGCCGGGCGGGCCCTTCGGGCGCAGACCCTGGAGATGGACCTGATCGCGGCGACAGGCTTGTCACTGGACGAGCTCAAGACCATGCAACGCGGGGTGTCCAGGTTGCGGGACAACCTGCGTAACTACTCGCGATCCGCCATTGATCCTGCGGCCACGGCGTGAATGTTCGAGTGAGCCGCGCCCTCTGCGCAGGATGAACGTCGACAGTCCTCCGGGATGACCAGGACCGGGGTGGTGGAGTGTGCGACGACGGCGCCGGCCACGCTGCCTTCCAGGTGGCCCAGCAGTCCGCTGCGCCGGTGCGGGCCGACCACGATCAGGCTGGCGTTGTGTTCCTGCGCGGTCTCGACGATGCCTTTCCAGATGGGCGCCGCTTCGACGGTCGCGCTGCGGGCGGAGAAACTCGCTCTGGTGGCCAGCGCTGCGCCGTGAGCAGCCGTCTGCTCGGCGGCCCGTCGTACCTCCGTCGCCTGGTCGGCGTCGAAATGCGTCGTCTCGACCGGCGTGAATCCGACATCCACCGGTTGCCAGACGCACACCACCACGGCGTCGCGACCGATCGGCAGTTCGGCTGCGGCGCGTTCGATGGCGGAGGCGGCACGTGCTGTTCCGTCGTAGGCGAACAACACCGGTCCGGTGGCGGCAACAGACATCGCATTCGCCTCCGATGCCGTCGGCCGCCGGTCACGGCTTGGTACGCGGATCGGTGCGGGCAAGCCGGGACGGAGCCGCGCCAGCAGTGGCGGTGAGTACCAGGCCGGCGATTCACCGTCGAGGAACTGGTCGAGGTCGGGTGTCTGGGGCCGGGCACCACTGAGCACGTAGACGGCCACTCCGAAAATGGCGCCGCCGATGGCGAGCCCGAACCCGACCCACAGTGCGTCCCCGGCACCCGCCGTGAGACCGCCTGCCGCCGTGGCCGCGAAGTGGGCGAAGATCGGCGCCACCATGAAGGCGGCCACGGCCCGCAGCAACTCGATGATCGCGAACACCCGCTGAAGGCTGTTGGACTGCAACGAGAACCCGGCGACGAACAATGCCGGTGCGACGGTGGCGCCCAACGCAAGCCCGGTCAGCGCCGACGCGATGAGGGCCAGCGGCTGGTTCGCCGGAATCGCGAGCCGAAACATCACGATGCCCGCGGCGAGCAGACCCATCCCGACGAGCGGAAGGTAGTGCATCGACCGCTTGGAGATGACGGCGCCGAATACGAAGGCCATCACGATGGCACCGCCGAGTTCCGGTAGATAGAGCAACCCCACCCGGACCGGACTGTAGGTCTGCATGAAGACCTCGGCCGTCAGCGCAGTCGCTGCCACCGACGCGGCCGCCGCGAACAGCGCGACACCCACGCCGGCCACCGGAATCGAACTGGTCAGCATCGTGCGGACCGTGAGCAGCGGGCGAGCAGCCTTGAACTGGTAGGCGATGAGCACCACGATCAGCGCCAGGCCACCGAGGATCGGCACGATAACGGCGGGATCGGTGAAACCGTGGCTGGTCAGTTGGGCGGCGCCGATGAATGCGGCGGCGCAGCCGACCGACGCCAGGGCGATGGCACGGAGATCACGTGGTGCGTCGAGATCGGCGGGCGGCGCATCCTCGAAGGTCAGGGCCGCCATGATCAAGGCCAACACCGCGACCCCGGCGACGATCCAGAACAGCGGTCGCCACGCGAGGGCCTCGGCCTGTGCGCCGCCGATGAACGGGCCGAGCGCGACGGCGCCGAACACGCACATGTTCATGATCACGGCGGTGTGCCGCAGTTTGTCCCTCGGGAAGCCGATGGTCAGCGGCGGTGCCGCGGCGATCAGCAGCATGCTGGTGGCCAGGCCTTGCAAGATATGTCCGCCGATGAACATCGCCCCGTTGACCGCCGATGCGGCGATCACCGACCCCAGGACCAGGACGACCGCATACGCCAGCAGCATCCTGCGCTGCGGCAGGTGCTGGGCGAACTGAACGGCCAGGACCGTGCCCACGGCATAGGCGGCATTGCCCAGGCCGAAGCCGAGGCTCATGGTCTGGGCCGAAAGACTCAGCTGCTCCGAGATGATCGGCACCAGCGGATCGACCGCGGCAGAAAGCGCCAGGTAGGGGATCAAGGCCAGGGTGACCATGGCGGCCACCGCGGGGTACCGGCCGGCGAGCGGGCCCTGGCGCATCAGCGCCGCCCTGCGATGATGGACAGTGCATGGCGCTGCGGCGCCGCTTTCGGACAGTCAACTAACGAGTTCGATTGGCGCACGTGTCCGTGGAACTGTCGGCCCCGCGCGCTTTATTCCGTTCTCAACGATCTGTCCCGCAATGTGGACAGCGGTCACGAAATTTTCACGAGCGCACGACGCGGCTACGGCTTGAGCTGCACCTTCAAGTCTTCGCCCGAGCGCGAGAAAGCCTTCGCGTAACCGTCGGCAGCCTCGTCCAGTGACATCGTGGTGGTGAAGATGCCGTCGACGTCCAAACGACCGGCCTGCAGCAGCGGGATCAGTTCCGGCCAGGTCTGCTGTACCGGGGCGGTGGTGAAGCGGATGGTCAGGCTGCGTAGCAGGCAGCCCAGCGCCGGCATCGGGTAGGGCTGTAGATCGTGCACACCGACGATGGACACCGTGCCGCCGGCGCGGGCGGCGTCGATAGCGTCGTTGATCGAGGCGTCCATGCCGACCGCGTCGATGACCGAGTCGACGCCGAGGCCGCCGGTGGCTTCCCGGATCGCCTGTGCTGAGGGCGGGGCGAACGTGACGGCTCCCGAGGCTTCGGCGCGCTCGCGTCGGGCCTCCACCGGGTCGACCGCGAAAACCTTTGCCGCACCGAGGGTGATGGCGCTGCGCAGCGCGCACATGCCGACCGCGCCAAGGCCGATCACTGCGACGGAGCCGCCGACCGGAATGTCGGCGCGTTTTGCCGCTGCCCAGCCGGTCGCCAGATTGTCGGTGAGTAGTAGGGCCTGCTCGGTGGTGATGCCGTCGGGCACCTTCAGCAGCTGGAAGTTCGCGGCAGGTACCGCCAGCAGCTCGGCCTGGGCGCCGCCGAGCAACCCGGTACCGAAGATCTGCGGCCCCTGCACGCAGCGGATCGGATCGTGGGTCGCGCAGCCGCCGCAATGCCCGCAGCCGGCCACCGAGGACACCAGAACTCGGTCCCCGACGCCGAATCCGGCTACCTCCGGGCCGATTTCGATGATCGTGCCGACGGCTTCATGCCCGACCGACACCGGGTCGACGATCGGGTAGTGGCCCTCAAGGAAGTGCAGGTCCGACCCGCAGATCGAGGCGGCCTCGACCTTGACGACGGCTCCGTCGGGACCTGGCAGGACCGGGTCCGGGCGGGACTCGACGTGGATCTTTCCGGCACTGTCGACGACGACCGCGCGCATGCTCATGCCTCCTGCACTGTGAAGTCTGACCAGACGGGTTCGTTGATGGCGGAACGGTATTCACTCAGCCGCCACGGGCTGACGGTGTGGATCTCACCGTCGGCATTCTTGAAATAGGAGTGTTTGATCGAGGGCTGCGCCCACACGGTCTGGCGGATGGCTTCCTGTGAGCGCCGGTGCCAGTCCTTGGTCGGCTCGGGCAGCGGCTCCATGGTCCGCAGCCCCTCGGTGATGAGATGTTCTAGGCACTGGTTGATGTAGCGCATCTGGAGTTCGGAGTTCAGGATGAGGCTGCCACCGTGGGCCAGGTGGGTTCCGGGACCGTAGGTCATGAAGAAGTTCGGGAAACCGGGCACTGTGATGCCGCGGTAAGCGTATGGACGCTGCCCCCATACTTCGTGCAGGTCGATGCCGTCGCGTCCGGTGATGGTCATCGGGAACAGCACGTCAGTCGCGCGGAAACCGGTGGCGTACACGATGATATCGGCGTCGTACGTCTCGCCGTCGGCCGTGACGATTCCGGTTGGGGTGATGCGTTCGATCGGGGTGCGGATCAGGTCCACGTTGTCGCGCTTGAGGGCGCCCAGCCAGCTGCCGTTGTCCTGCAGTGTGCGCTTGCCGGTGGCCGGATAGTCCGGCAGCACCTTGGCCAGCAGCTCGGCGTCCTCACCGACCTGGGTGGTGATCCAGTCGGTGAACATGATGCGGGCGACGGCGTTGATCTCGCTGACAGCGTTGCCGTGATCGTTGTAGTCGGGATCAACGCGCGCGGCGTCCAGGCCCTTGTCGGCTCCGGGCCACAGCAGCAGGAAGCGGTACCAGCGGCCGTAGTAGGGCAGGTGTTCCATCGCCCAGCGGACGCCGTCCGCGACGGGCTCGTGGTACATCGGGTTGGGGAACATCCACTGCGCGGTGCGCTGAAAGACCGTGAGGTGCGCGACCTTGTCGGCGATGGCCGGGGCGATCTGGAAGCCGCTGGCTCCCGCGCCGATCAGCGCCACCCGCTTGCCGGTGACGTCCACGTCGTGGTCCCACGCCGCGGAGTGAAAGGCCGGTCCGGCAAAGGTTTCCGCGCCGGGGAAGTCAGGAATGTGAGGCCGGTTCAGTTGGCCGACGGCGGTGATGACCGCGTTGGCCTTGAGAGTTTCCGTCCCGGCCGCCGAACGCACCGTGACGTTCCACATCTCGCCGTCCCACGCCGCGGAGACCACCTCGGTGTTCCACCGGATGTTCGGTTCCAGCTCGTGGCGGTCCACCACGTCACGGAAGTACTGGCGCAGCTCGGGCTGTTCGGCGAAGAAGTGGTCCCAGTGGTTGCTGGGTTCGAAGCTGTAGCAATAGAAGTGGTTGGCCACGTCCACTCGGGCGCCGGGATAGCTGTTCTCCCACCAGGTTCCGCCGGGGCCGGCGTTCTTCTCCACGATCGTGAAGTCGATGCCGGCTTGCTTGAGGCGCACGCCGGCCAGCACTCCGGATTCGCCGCAGCCGATCACGATGACGCTGAAATCGCCGGTGTTCTCCAGGGTTCGGGGCCGGCGCGGGTCGACTCCCTCGAGGTCGAGTTCTTCGAGCATCAGCGGCACGTTGTCGTCGTCGACCGGCTCGCAGGCCGCCCAGTCCATCATCTCCCGGACCACCTCGGCGGGCAGCGGATCGGGGACGGGGCAGCCCCGGTCGCGGTAGTCGGCGATCACCGGTAGTGCCACCTCACGGGCGCGGGCCTTGTCTTCCTCGCTCATGAAGCCCTGGACCTCGTTGAGGAACAGGCCGGCCTGCTTGAACTCGCGGATGTAGCGCGGGTCGCCGGTGATGTGCACGAGCGAGAGCAGCAGCGTCGGGATGCTGACCTGCTCCAATGCTGCCGCGATCTCGGCATCGGGCGTTGTGAAGGGCTGGCCGACGTGGAAACTCCGGGTCACGCGGCGTTACGCTACGCGCCGTAGCGTTATGTGACAAGAGGTGGTTTCAGGTGCTGTCGGTTGCAATTCTCCGTGGCATTGTGCATTTCGGATTGGCAGACGATGGCGAATTCGCCATCTCGAACTGCAAAAGGTATGACTTTTGAGGTTCACGCCGGAGGGTTGCCAGTGTGCAGCCCAGC
This sequence comes from Mycolicibacterium fortuitum subsp. fortuitum, assembly GCF_022179545.1. The sequence continues at coordinate 400,635 of NZ_AP025518.1, forward strand.
CGTAGCGAGGGCCGCTGATTCTGGCCGGCGACCGTGGCAAGTCTGCGCTTCGCAATTTGGTCGCCTGCCGGAGGTGGTTCCTTCTGGTGGTCGTGTGCCCGAACGGCAGCAATTGTCGTTACATAGCCAAATCCTCGATAGAGGAACTTCAGCGAGTCTCCACCGCCGAAGCGGCACCAATTTCTATTGTCGAACCTCCACACTCTTGATCGGACAGTAGATGTTTCTATCGCAGTTGCTACTGCAACGCTTTCGCTCTTGCCGCGACACGGTGGTGAAGTTCGCCCCGGACCTCACCGTGGTCGTGGGTGAGAACGCGGCAGGAAAGTCGGCCATCGTCGATGCTCTCAGACTGGTGACGTTTCCCGCCTCGGGACGGCAGTCTGCCTGGTTCAGTGGCGGGGTCTGCTGCATGATCAGGTGACAGTTACGGTAACGCGGCCTGACTGGCCGGTGTGGTCATGATGGCTTCGAATTCGATCGGGGTCAACCGCCCGAGTCCGGCTTGGCGTCGGCGGCGATGGTAGGTCCGTTCGATCCAGGTGACGATGGCGATCCGCAACTCTTCGCGTGTGCTCCAGCGGCGGCGATCGAGCACGTTCTTTTGGAGCAGAGCGAAAAAGCTTTCCATGGCCGCATTGTCGCCGGCCGCACCGACCCGGCCCATCGATCCGACCATCTCGTAGCGGCCGAGTGCGTGGACGAATCGTCTTGACCTGAACTGAGATCCGCGATCAGAATGCAGAATGCACCCGGCCATATCACCGCGGCGCGCCACCGCACTACTGAGCGCTGCGCTGGCCAACCGGGACTTCATCCGGGAGTCGATCGAGTACCCAACGATGCGGTTGGAGAATACGTCCTTGATCGCGCAGAGATAGAGCTTGCCTTCATCGGTGCGATGCTCGGTGATATCGGCCAGCCACAGACGATTTGAGGCATCAGCGGTGAAGTCCTGCTCGACCAGGTCATCGTGGACCGGCGGGCCAACCTTGCCGTTCTTGCCGCGCAACTTGGGCGAACACGCTCCACAACTGATTCTGCGAGCAGATCCGCCAGGCGGTGCGCTCGGCCATCGACTCGCCGGCCTCTCGGGCCTCTTCGACCAGGTAGCGATAGCCGACCTCGGGGTCGTCGTTATGGGCGTCGAACAGGGCGTTGGCGCGATAGGCCTCGACGAGTTCGGCGTCGGTGATGGGATGCGCGGCGCCACACGGCACCTGCTCGCCCGCGCCACCACCGGCTACGTGGGGGCCGCGGACCTGCCCTCCGACGTCCTTGCCCGCGCGGCACGACGCAAACTGTCTGGTTTGGAGCAGGCGGAGGCGCAAATGATCATGCGCGCACTGCACGAAGCCGGGGGCAACAAACAGCAGGCGGCTGACACCTTAGGCATTGCCCGATCCACCCTGTACCGCAAAGTGCGCGCCCTCGGTCTGGATCTGCGGGTAAATGCCTACTGACAGCCGAAGGCCTGCACTGGCGCGGAATGCAACACCACACCCAAACTGTGCGCCCATAGCCTCACAGTCGAGCCCACACGATGTGGTGCCTTTCGATCACAGTTGAGGTCTTCTGATGCAGCCCACCCACGTCATCACCGTGGTAGCGACACCATGCCCACCGCCCACCCTGCACCGTCGACCGCAGCGAGGCCGCCGATGAGCTCAGGACAGGTCACCTTCGACACCGACGGACCCGTCGCGATCATCACGTTGGATCGCCCACAGGCACTCAACGCGTTGACCGTTGACATGCTAAGCCAGCTGGCCGCGGCTTTCGGGGATGCCGCAGCCGACGACAGTATCAGGGCCATCGTGCTCACCGGCGCCGGCGAACGCGCGTTCTGCACCGGCGGCGACCTGGCCGAACTGATTCCGCGTCTGACTGCCGGGGAACTGAGCATCCTCGTGCCCGATGCGAGCAAGCGCTTCTTCAGCGACATCTTCAAGCCGATCATCGCGGCGGTCAACGGGGTCTGTGTCGGCGGCGGACTGGAGATGCTGCTCGGCACCGACCTGCGCCTCGCGACCCCCTCAGCCGCGTTCGGACTGCCCGAGGTGCGCTGGGGTCTGATCGCCGGCGGAGGCAGTCACGTCCGACTGCCTCAACAAGTGCCCTGGGCCATCGCGATGCAAATGTTGCTGACCGGCGAGCCGATCAGTGCCCAACGCGCCCACCAAGCCGGGCTCATCAACGACATCGTCGAACACGAGGCGTTACTCGCCCATGCCGTCGGGGTGGCTAAAGCCATCAGCGCCAACGCCCCTCGCGCCGTGCAGACCGCCAAAGAAATTGCCGTGCGTGCATTGGCCAACGACGCGGCATTCAACCTCGAGTACGCCTTCAACAAGCAAGTCATCACCTCCGACGACGCAAGCGAAGGACCACGCGCCTTCACTGAGAAGCGCACGCCCCACTTCACAGGAAAATAGGAGCGCACCCGGTGAATGCCAGCCCCACCCTCGGCGTGCATCCCGCCCACGCCGACCTTGTCGCGTCCGTATTCGACGCCGTCGACAGTGTCGTGGCAGCCTGCCCACCCTCGCTATACCTGCAACGGGCCCGCCAGCGCACCCACGCACCAGAACTCTGGGAAGCCATCGTGGCGGCCGACTTGCTGGCCATCGGCATCCCCGAACATCTCGGCGGCGCCGGCGCCGGCGGCGGCCTGACCGGATGCGTTGCCGTCATGGAGGCGTTGTCTCGGGCCGGCGTGCCGCCACTGCAATACTCCCTGACCACCTTTTCTCGCGAAGCCATCCTGCGCTTCGGAACGCAAGCCCACATCCGAGACCATGTGCTCACCACCATCAGCGGTGAGCGCCGCTTCTGCCTGGGCGTCACCGAACCCGAGGCGGGAACGAACTCGTTCGCTTCGCGCACCACCGCACGGCGCACAGAAGCCGGATACCGAATCAACGGCCAGAAGGTATATATCTCCGCTGCCGATGAATCCGACCACATCCTGCTGCTGGCCCGCACCGCGCAGCCAGGAGAACACGTCGGCCGCCGGCACGGTTTCGGGATCTTCGCCGTCGATCTCAACACGCCCGGGGTCAGCATGCGACAGCTCGACATTGAATGGTATGCACCGGAATACCAGTTCGAAGTGTTCTTCGATGACGTCGAGGTACCCGCTGAGGCGCTGATCGGGGAAGAAGGACTGGGTTTCGATCACCTGCTCAGCGTGCTGAACCAGGAAAGGATTACCATCGCGGCCTGGGCGCTGGGACTGGGCGAGTACGCGCTGTCCAAAGCGGTCGAGTACGCCAAAACCCGCGCACCGTTCGGCCGACCCATCGGCGCATTTCAAGCAGTGCAACACCCGCTCGCGCTCGCCAAAGCCGAGATGGCCGCCGCACGTCACGTCATGTACACCGCCGCAGCACAATACGACGCTGGAGAGGATGCCGGCGAGCAGGCCAACATGGCCAAACTGCTGGCATCGCGGGCGGCGCTATCGGCCATCGATGCCGCCATACAAACCCACGGGGGCGCGGCTTTCGTCTACGAAACCGATGTCATCACGCTCTGGCCGATGATCCGTGTCCTCCAGATCGCCCCCATCAACAACGAGAGCGTTCTGAACTATCTGGGGGAGCGACTTCTCGGCCTCCCGCGAAGCTGACTTATGGCCATGCCGAACATCTTTGATCTCACCGGCCGCGCCGCCATCGTCACCGGTGCCGCCGGCGGGTTGGGAGCCGCGTTTTCCTGGGTACTCGCCCGAGCCGGGGCCAGCGTCATCTGCGCAGACTTCGATGCGGACAAAGCCCACCATCTGAGCGAGGAACTCAACGCGGCCGGATTGCATGCGTCCTCGGCCCACCTCGACGTCACCGACGAGGCATCGGTAGCCAAGATGACCGACGCGGCGCTGACTCAGCACGCGCGGATGGCAGCGGTGTAGGCCGGCATAGGTGTTCCCTTGGATCCATGCAGCCCGTACATCGAGGCAACGTTGATGACCTTGCCGTACCGGTTGGCGGCCATGTGCCCCAGAATGGCTCTGCTGCAGAGGAATACGCCATCGAGGTCGACAGCCAATACTCGGCGCCAATGGTCGGGCTTTACTCGGTGCAGTGGTACCGCCCGGAGGTCACCGATTCCGGCATTGTTGACCAGGATGTCGCAAGGCGGCGGTGGTCAACCTCACGCGTGAATGCGCCCTGCAGTACGCCACGCACAACATCCAGATCAACGCACTGTGCCCCGGGTTCGTCCGTACTGGCCTCGCCGGCGGCGTGTATGACGACCCGAGTTTTGTCGCCGCGCTTAAGGCCCAGGTCCCCATGGGTCGGATTGCCGAGGCCCACGAATTCAGCGGGGCGATCCTGATGCTCGCATCGCACGCCTCCGATTACATGACCGGCCAAACGCTGGTGCTCGACGGTGGGGTATCCGCCGGGTAACGGCGTCTCGGTGTAGCGCGATGCAACACCAACTCTCCTGAAGTGAGGCTTGAATCACATGCAGGACAGTACATCTGGCAACTGAGAACCGCTGCACGATGAGGAATGAGCCATGACACAGCGCAATACGACCACCGCGAACACCTCTGCCGAATCTGGCTCCGAAACCGCCGATGTCGACGTCATCGTAATCGGCGCAGGAATGGGTGGGCTGTACGCCGTGCACCGACTGCGCGACAATCTGGGATTGCGTGTGCAAGCCTTTGAAGCCGCCTCGGGCGTGGGCGGGACCTGGTACTGGAACCGCTACCCCGGCGCCCGCACCGACAGCCCCTACACCGCGTACCGATACAGCTGGTCTGACGATCTTGTCCGGGACTGGACATGGACTGAACGCTATCCCTCTCAGCCCGAGGTCCTCAAATATCTGGAGTTCGTCGCCGACAGGCTTGACCTTCGCCGCAGTTACTGCTTCAACGCCCGAGTCACCGCAGCCGAGTACGACGACACCACCAACACCTGGACAGTGCGCACCGCAGACGGAACGGCCGCAACATCGAAATTCCTGGTCTCGGCGCTCGGGCTCGTTTCGGCACCGATCACCCCCACGATCCACGGACTGGACACTTTCGCCGGAACTGTCATCCAGGCCAGCACATGGCCTCACGAGGACATCGACTTCACCGGCCGACGCGTGGCCCTCATCGGAACCGGATCGACCGGGATACAGATTCTGCCGATCATCGCGCCGCAGGCCGACGCGGCGACAGTCTTCCAGCGCACGCCCAACTACGTGGTACCAGCCCAGAACCGCACGTTGACCGATCAGGACATCACCGATCTGCGGACGCCGCACCGCGACATCGCCAAACAGCTACGTCAACACCCCTTTGCGCTGCCCATAGCGACAGTCGGGATGAACGCAGTAGCTGTCGATGAGCAGACCCGCGAACGAATCTACGAACAAGCTTGGAATAAAGGCGGATTTCACTTCCTGTTCGAGACATTCGACGATGTCGCGGTCGACGACACCGCCAACGAGACCGCCTGCGAACTCATCCGCAACAAGATCCGCGCCATCGTCAACGATCCCGACGTCGCCGAACGTCTGACCCCGAAGGGCTACACTTACGGAGCCCAACCGCCCACCCGCGGGGACCGGCTACTACGAAGCCTATAACCACCCGAACGTCACCCTCGTCGACCTCAACGCCGAACCCATTGAGGCTGTCACCGCCTCCGCGATCCGTACCGCACAGAACGCCTATGACGTCGACACCATCATCCTTGCCACCGGGTTCGATGCAGCGACCGGATCATTCACCCGCATCGACATCCGGGGTCGCAACGGAATCACCCTGACCGATAAGTGGGCGGACGGGCCGCTGATGACCCTGGGCTTCGCCACGGCAGGATTTCCGAACCTGCTCACGGTCACCGGACCGCTGAGCCCCTTCGCCAATCTGCCGACCTGTATCGAAGAAACCGTTGACTGGAGCGTCGATCTGATCGCGCACATGAACAGCCACGACCTGAACACCGTCGAAGCCGTCGAGTCCAAGTGAAACCGACTGGGCTCAGACGGTCACAGCGGCGGCCAAGGCGATGACCGCCGCCAAAGGCGTCGACGTGCAGTCCTGGTTCACCGGGGCAAACGTCGAGGGCAAGGCCCGCGCAGTCAACGTGTTCTTCGGAGGTGCCAACAACTACTTCCAGCTCTGCAGAGAAGCAGCGGCCAATGGCTATGAAGGATTTGTCCTGAACTAGAAGAACCGGTGCGACCTGACAACGTGCACCTGTTGATGTCTTCCGGATCCCAAACCTGCAGAGCAAAGGAGCTCGCCATGAAGTACAGCGTCGTACTGACCCCGACCGCGGACTCACACGAAATCGCCGTGCGCGCAGAGAAACTCGGCTTCGACGGCGTCTGGTTCTTCGACAGTCCACTGCTGTACACCGATATCTTCGTCGCGATGGCGGTTGCAGCCTCGCGCACCTCCCGGATCCGACTCGGTACCGGGGTCGTCGTGCCCGCCAATCGCATCGCCCCGGTGACGGCCAATGCCATCGCCTCACTGAATGCCCTGGCGCCAGGCCGGATCACACTGGGCCTCGGAACAGGATTTTCCGGCCGGAACACGCTAGGCAGAAAGCCCATCCGGCTGGCCCATCTCAAGCACGACATCGATGTCATGCGGTCACTTCTGGACGGAGACCACGTCGAATGGTCCGACCATGAGGGTTCAGCGCGCAGTGTTCTACCACAACGTGGTAGAGGGGGCACTGGACTTTGACCTGCCCGACACATTGGCGCATCGTGCCGCTGCCTACCGCGACGAGGTCTACTTGAATTACCAGCCTGCTGCGGCGCGGCATCTGGAGTTGCACCGCGGGCACCTCACCCGCGTGCGTGACGACGAACGCCGATTCATCGATGCCGACCTGGTACGCACCACGTCATTCACAGGCACGCCGTCCGAACTGCGGACGATGTTGGCACGTCTGGGAGCCGTCGGCTGCACGGAGTTCGCGATTCAGATCGTCGCCGGATTCGAAGACGAGATCGACCGCTGGGCTGAGCTGTTCGAGCTCGACCACTAGCGCCCCCGACGCCGGAACGCCGGGGGCGTCGTTTGACACAACGTGGCATCTCTATCGCCAGAACCTGTTCTCGGTGTTGGCTGTCAGACAAGAACGCTGGGCTAGCTGTACTGACCTGAAAGGTTAGGTACGCGGGTGGCGGGTGGTTGGCCGCCGAGTGCGGTGTGGCCGCGGTGGTGATTGTAGGTGTGTAGCCACAGGGGGTATTCGGCGCAGCGTTCGGTGTCGCTGGTGTAGAGCCGGGCGTAGGCCCATTCATCGGCCAAGGTGCGGTGGAACCGTTCGACCTTGCCGTTGGTCTGCGGCCGATACGGCCGGGTGCGGCGGTGTTCAATCTGCCCGAGTGCTTCTTTGAAGGCATGGGAACGGTAACAGGAACCGTTGTCAGTCAATACTTTTCGAACGGTGATCCCGTATTCGGTGAACCATGCGTGTGCCCGCGACCAGAATGCTGCGGCGGTGTCCTTGCGTTCGTCGGCGAGTATCTCGCTGTAGGCCAGTCGTGAGTGGCCGTCGATGGCGGTGTGCAGGAAGTGGTAGCCGATCGCAGGATGTCGCGAGGTGTTGCGTACCGATTGGTGGGCTTGGGAATGGCGTCTGCCCGTGGCACGGCCCAGTAATCGCCAACCTCCACCGTCGGGGATCTTGCCCAGTTTCTTCACGTCGACGTGGACCAGTTCGCCGCACTGTGCGGGCTCCATCCGGCGTACGACCAGGCCGGTGGGTCGGTCGAGCCAGCGCAGTTTGGCCAGGCCGTAACGGGTCAGAACGCGATGGACGGTGGAGGGATGCAGACCGAGCAGATAACCGATGCGGGCTGGCCCCCACCGGCGCAGGACCCGGACTTTGATGATTCGACGTTCGGTTCGTGTGGGTGTCCGGTTGGGGCTGTGGTGCGGTCGTGAGCTGCGATCGACCATTCCGGCCCTGCCGAGCTCGCGGTAGCGGCCGGCCCAGCGTGCTGCTGTGGTCACCGCGACCTGGAATCGCTCAGCAGCACGTCGTAGCGTCCAGCCGTCCTCCACGACGCATCGGGCTAGGCGCAGACGACCGGTTTCTGACAACGGGGCATTACGGTGGGACACGAAGACCTCCGAAGTGAGTTGGTGCGTTCCTCGACAGCTCGCACTTCACTCGGAGGTCTTCGTCATGTCACCACGCCACGCCGTCCCTAACGTCCGTGGTCAGTACAGCTAGCCGTCGTCAGTCCGAAGGACCACCGCCCTGGGCAGCGCCTCGGGCTGGACGACCGCCGTGTCACAGTGTCGTGCCGGCATCCACAGGGATCGCTGCGCCGGTGATGTAACGGGCGTCATCGGAGACAAGAAACAACAAGGCCTTGCTGACATCTTCCGGCTCGACCCAGGGGATGGGCAGTTTGTTCATCGCCGTTGAGGCGACCTCGAAGTCAGCCCGAGTCGGATTCTCTTTGTCGGGGCAGAAGATCCGGTATGTCCCTTCATTCTGGATCATCGGTGTGTCGACCTGTGTCGGGTGCAATGAGTTCACGCGGATGTGGTGTGGCGCAAGCTCCACGGCAAGACTGCGCATCAATCCGACGACCCCGTGCTTGGCGGCGGTGTAGTGCGAGATATGCGCGTAGCCTTTTAGGCCAGCCGCAGAACTTGTCAGCACGATTGCTCCACCGCGTTGTCCGGCCAAGATGTGCGGAATCGCAACCTTGGCGGTGTGCCACACACCGGTGAGGTTGATGTCGATCATCTGCCGCCACGTCTGCGGTGAAAGCTCGTGTGACAGATATGGTTTGCTCGCAATACCGGCGTTGGCCGAGACAATGTCGAGTCGGCCCAGCTTCTGAACCGCCTCGGTGAGGGCTTCCTCAAGTGCCGGTAAGTCGCGGACGTCGGCCTCGACGCGGACCGCGCGGCGGCCCAAGGATTCGACTTCAGCGGCGGTGGCGAGCAGTTCCTCGGCAGTCCCCGAGGGATATCCGGTGTCCGTGATGTCGCCGGGGACATCGACCAAAATGGTGTCTGCTCCCTCGGCGGCCAATGTGAGGGCGTGGGAACGACCTTGGCCGCGGGCGGCGCCGGTGATCAACGCGACTTCGTCTTCAAGTTTAGGCACGGTGGTCTCCGGTGTTCAGTGCGTCTTGATGGTGCGCTCGGCTTCGAAACGCTTCTGGGCTTCTTCTTGCCCGGCCTGGGTAATATCGGCGGCGGCGCGATTGCTGTTGACGGTTTGGTCGAACCCACGCTTGCGCGAGGCAAGATCACCGTTGAAATGCGGCGCAACCTGCTGAGCGATGAGTTCGAAGCTGCGCAGCGCGGCGTGGGTGGGCGCCCATTCACCGTGCAGGACAAGGAACTTGCCGAACCCACCCGATTTCTCCTGGAGGCGGCGGATCTGGTTGATGGCCATCTCCGGGGTGCCGATCACCGCGAGACCGGATTCGTTGATGTTGTCGATGAGCCCATCGAGGTCATCGGATGCTTCGAATCCCGGAGTGATGTGGGACAGGTAGTTCATCAGTTCCAGCAGCCCGTGGCGGACGTCAGCACGCGCCTGCTCCTCGGTGTCGGCGACATGCATGATTCCGGTCAGCCGCCACTCGTCGCGGCGCACGGTCTTCCCGTTCTCGGCGGCGATCTCCTCGGCGATCTGCCAATGATTGGCCAGCAGTTCCACGCCCACCGGATTCGTCGCCGCGAGCGAGAGGATGCCGGCGCCGAATCTCCCTGCGAGTTTGGGTCCGGTCGGGGACACCGTGGCCGTGACTGCCACCTGGAAATCGGTGTACGGTGCGACGTGTAGGTAAGCGTCCCGACAGGTGTACCAGTCGGTGTCCTCGTTAACTGTTTCACCGGCCAGCAAGCGGTTGATGACAGCGAAGGACTCCTCCATCTTCCGACGGTTGTCCATGGGGTCGATGCCGATCATTTTTGCGTCGTCGGCCAGCTGGCCGGGTCCAGCACCGAAGATCATTCGGCCATTGCTCAGATGGTCGAGCAGCACCAGACGGTCTGCGAGCAGAAAGGGGTGATGGTAGGGCAGTGACACCACGCCGAGGCCGAGCTTGATCTGTTTGGTGCGCTGCGAGGCGGCTGCGACAAACAACTCTGGTGAGGCGATGATTTCGACACCGCCGGAGTGATGCTCGCCCATCCAGAACTCCGCAAAGCCGAGTCGATCGAGGTGCTCGACGAGTTCAAGGTCGTGCTGGATGGAGAAATGGGCGTCTGAGGTGGGCAAGTGCCACGGCGCAAGGAAGGCGCCGAAGTCAACGCGGGAGTGCACGATGGTCATGATGTGTTCCGATCAAGTGAAAGTGGTTGTGGGCGTGGACAGCCGACCTAGCCGCGCAGTGGGAGCTCGACGGCCTCTTCGAACTCGCGAAGGTCGAAGTAGTCACGCCACCCGACGATCTTGCCGTCGCGCAACTGAAAGACACCGAGCACGGCAAGGGGAAAAGACTTGCCGGTGGGCAACGCGGTCAGAACATCGACGCGCTCGGTGTAGACGAAGCCGTTGGCCGAAGCGATGTGAAAAGTTTCCACGACGTCGATGCTCATGACGCCAAGGAGCCCGGCCAAGGTCGCGTGCACAGCGTCACGTCCGTACGCCGGGGGCAAGGGCATGTTCTGGTACATGCCCTCGTCGTCGAAGTAGGTGATCAGTCGGTCCGCGTCATTGGTGGTCAGTTCCTGCAGAAACTTCAGGACCAGGGTTTCGTCGGCGTTGGCAGCGGCCTTGTCGGCCGGGTCTGCGGACACCCATGTGGGGGCGTCAACGTGAAGCGACATTGCTTTTGACTCCTATCAAGCGCGGGGGACACTCTGCTCAGGGCCCTTACGCTAAGTGGCCTGTATCACTGCAGGTGTCGCAGTTCGCAACAGATCCGCGCTGGTTCAGGATCCGATGGAGGTGCCCTGCCGTCCGCGCAGTGCGCGAAGCCCGGCGGCGACCAATTCGGGCACGCATTTGCCCGCCGACCGGGCATTCTGATCGGTCGAGGACCCCGCTGTGGCACGGTAGGCGATCCCTTCCGCGATCACGGCGAGTTTGAAATGTGCCAGCGCGACATAGAACGGCCATTGAGACAGATCGCGGCCTGAGGCAAGTGCATAGTGCTGGGCCAAGACGTCGGCTGTGGGCAGACGAGGGCTGGTCCAGGCGGCCTTCGTACCCAAGATGGTGTTCAGCGCTGGGGAGCGGTACACGCACATCAGGGCGATATCGGTCAACGGGTCACCGATGGTCGACAGCTCCCAATCCACCACCGCGCGCACGCAGCGAGGCGCGGACAGGTCGACGATGGTGTTGTCGATTCGGAAGTCTCCGTGCACGATTGACGGCTCGGATGCGATGGTGGGAACGCTTTCTGACAGCGCGGCGGCCAGCAGGTCGACGTCGGTCAGATCACGCGTGCGGACGCGGTGCCATTGCCGGGTCCAGAGTCGGACTTGGCGAGCCGCGAATCCATCGGGCCGGCCGAAGTCCTCCAGTTCGACGGCACGGTAATCCACCGCGTGGAGGTCGACGAGGGTATGGACGAGTTCAGCTGCCAGCGCCTCGATTTGGTCATCGGTGAGGTCGTCAAGATCGCGGTGCTCGCGCACTACTTGCCCCTGGACGAACTCGACGACAGTCAGCGGCGACCCGGTATAGGAACCGTCGACGTCGGCGGCCACAGTGGCGGCCACCGGAACTGCACTGTGTTTGAGGGCACCAGTGACGCGGTACTCCCTGGCGACATCATGAGCCGAGGGCGTCAACCCGTGTAACGGGGGTCGGCGCACCACCCATGCCATACGACCATCGGTCACACGGTAAGTCAGGTTGGATCGGCCGCCGGGCAGCGCACGTGCCGAAAGCGATTGCCCGACAGCTACTCCGCTATCCACCAGCAAAGCGCGTAACCGCTCGAGATCGAGCCCTTGGTGGATCATTGGGCTGCCGCCGCGGCGCGGATGGCACGTTTGGCGATGGCCCAGCGGTGCACTTCTGAGGGCCCATCGTAGATCCGGAACGGACGGACCTCCCGCGAGATCCGGGCGATGGGGTAATCGTCGGAGATACCGAGGCCTCCGCACATCTGTGCGCTGCGGTCGACGACGCGGTCGATCGCTTCGGCAGCGAAGGTCTTGGCTATCGAAGTCGATGTCGACGCGGCGTTTCCCTGATCGAGCTGCCAACACGCCTGAATGAGTAGCGCTCTGGCCGCAGCCAGATCTATTTCGTTGTCGGCGACAAGTTTTTGGACCATTCCCAAATCGCCGAGGCGGCCGCCGAATCCGTGGCGCTGACCGACATGGTGCAGAGCCGTGTCGTGGGCCCGGCGGGCAGAGCCCAGCCAACGCATGACATGGGTCATGCGCGCAGGACCTAACCGGATTTGGGCATAGGAGAATCCGGCGTCGACCTCGCCGAGGACGGCGCCATCATCGACGGTGACGTCATTGAACAGCACTTCGCAGTGACCGCCCAACATGGATTTGTCCATCGTGGCTATATGCCGGCCGACCTGCAGTCCGGTGGCGCCGTGATCGACGAGAAACATGGTGGCACCGCCACGGTCGCCGGGCTGTCCGGACGTACGTGCCATGACGATGAAGAAGTGGGCTCCGTCGGCGCCGGTGATAAACCACTTGCGCCCGAAGATATGCCAGCGCCCACCGCCGTAGGTCGCTGTCGTGTTCAGCATCGTTGGATCCGAGCCCGCCCCAGGGGAGGGCTCAGTCATCGCAAAGGCTGAGCGATAAGCCCCGGTGGCCAACGGTTCCAGGTACCGCGCTTTTTGGTCGGTGGTGGCGGCGTGAGTCAGCAGGTGAAGATTGCCCTCATCGGGTGCGGCGATGTTCAGACTCAGCGGACCGAACAAGGAGTACCCGGCCTCTTCGAATACCGGTGCCCGATCGACCATGCCCAAACCCAAACCGCCGTACTCACGCGGAGCGTGAGGTGCAAAGATGCCGGCGTCTTTGGCGGCGGCCTGCAACTGCACGCGCAGCTCATCGTTGCCGGCGGCGTCGATGTCGCCGCGGTACTGGTCATCGACGGGCAGCACCGCCTCACGGATGAAGGCAGCAGTCTGTGCGGCGAGGTCGGTCACCTGCGGGGCAAAGTCGAAGCTCACAGCCATCGGCACTTCCTTGGGTTAGCGGGGCATGAAGCGGGCGCTGCAGCGCATTCCAAAGGCGCGGTCGCCGTCTTGGACGGTAACCACCAGCGCGCAGGTCTAATGTCGCAATACGCGACGGCTGAGCCGTTCCTGTGGTCGTGACAACACGGTGTTCCCAATTGCGACACATGCCCGGCCCAGTGCAGACCTATGGTTCGGATCTGACCACCGAGGCGAACGCATGATCAGGGCCCCGGGCGACCGAACTGTTGTCGAAGGAAGACTGGTATGAACCTGGCGAGTGTGTTCCACCATCAGGCGGCAAAATACCCGGACAAACTGGCGGTAGCCGACGCGCAGACCACCCTGACGTACGCGTCGCTAGACGATCAGTCGGCGCGGGTGGCGGCCTTCCTGATTGCGGAATCGATTCGACCCGGCGACCGTGTCGCGATCTACATGACCAACTGTGTGCAGTACATCGTTGTCGCGCTGGGAATCTGGCGTGCCGGCGCGGTGCTGGTGCCATTGAACACCGCCGTCCCTCAAGCCCCGCTGCGTCATGCCGTTGACGATTCCGGTGTGCGTATGGTGTTCGCCGACTCGCAGACCGCTGTGCGCTTCGCGCGCGACTGCCAGGGCCTGGCAGCGGCTGAAAATCTCATTGTCTACGACCGCGGCCCCACCGAGGACCCAGTGCCGGCCCGCTGGAGCTATGACCACACCCTGAGCGCTCCACCGGCTTCGAGCATCCATCCCCGGCTCGACGGCGACGACGCCATCATCATGTACACCAGCGGGTCTTCGGGAAACCCCAAAGGCGTGCGCCAGACACATCGCAACGTCACCGCCTACATCACTGCAATCACGCAGGTATGGAACCTTTCTGCCGAAGACTTTGCGGTGATCTGTACACCCTTCTTCCACGTCGGCGGGATGCAGCTGATGATCCTGCCCATGCTTCTCAACGGCGCCTCGGCCTACACGTTGCCGCGGTGGAATGTCGCGCAGTGGCGCCAAGCCATGCAGGACCACAACGCCACCTATACCGCCCTGGTGCCAACGATGGTCGTCGATGTCGCCAACGCCTTCGAAAACGAACCAGCCGACCTGTCGTCTGTCCGAGTATGCGCTATCGGCGGCTCGGTGCTGCCGGACGGGCCGGTGCAGCGTTTCCTGTCCGCGACCGGAATCACCAACGCGGTCAATATCTACGGACAAACCGAACAGTCCGGCGTGGCCATCTGTGAACGGCCGGGACAACAGGATTCTCCACGGACACTGGGGCGGCCCTTGGAGCAGCTTGTGCAGTGGCAACTGATCGACACGGCCACCGGTGAGAATGTCAGCGACCGACCGGACCACGTCGGCGAGCTGCAGGTGCGCGGCGATGCCGTAAGCCCTGGGTACTGGAATCTGTCGCAAATCAACGCCGACAAGTACGCCGACGGATGGCTACGAACAGGCGACCTGATGCGCATCGACGCCGAAGGCGCACTGCACTTCGTGGAACGATCCGATGAGATGATCATCTCGGGCGGGGAGAACGTCTACCCCCAGATGATCGAAAACAGTTTGGCCTCGTGCCCACACGTGGCCGAGGTCGCCGTCATCGGCACTCACCATGAGCGCTGGATCCAGCAGGTGACCGCGATCGTCGTGCCGCGGACACCGGCTGTCACCAAAGACGACATCCTCACCTTTTGCGCTCAGCATCCCGACCTCCAGGGATTGCAGCGTCCGCGCCGCATCGAGCTGGTTTCGGCACTGCCACGCACCGGCAACAACAAGATCGACAGACCGCAACTCAAGCGCGACTTTGTCTGACCATGAGTCATCTTCGATTGCTCTGGATCAACGGCGCGCCCATCGAGCGGCCTGCACCAGTACCTACACGGCGACGCCTACCGGTTGAAACCACCAGTGACGGCTGCCGTATCGCCTGGATGGTGCTGCCGACAACAACTTCAACGGCGCTGACCGCACCGCGGAGCACCAAAGCACACAGGATGAAGACAACCCTGCGTGGCCGCCGCGTTCCCGCCGTCGTTGCGGTGTTGTTCGCCCTGCTCTTTCAGCTACTCGCCGCCGTCGGCATGCATCTGGTGCTGGAGCGGCCCACGCTGGAGGCCACGAGGCCGTTCGCTGCCAGGCCGGTCAGCACGCCATGAACCACGGCGACGAACAGGGTTTCGCGTGGGCGCTTGCCGAAACAGCTGAACCGTTCCTGAAACCCGCTGAGCGGCATTGGCTTTGCGTCAAGATCGGAGCAGGAGACTACCGCGGCGCCATTCTGGAATTGCTGGAACGATTCGCCGCTGCCGATCGCGAGCTACCACTGGCGCTGGCCCCTTCCCTGGAAGCATGGGTGAGCGGCTTCGCCGGTAGCCGTTACGAGCAACGGCTACGCTCATTGGCGGTGCGCATCCGCCTTGGTCCACCGATTCCCGAACCCATCGTGGTTGCGCCCCCGCCTCGGTTGGTCGCACGGCGTCCCTAACCGGCCGCCAAACGGATCGCGCTGCGATGGCGCACGATATCTGATCGGCGCACGCCTGCCCCAGTCCCACCCCGCTGGGCGTAAGCGCACAGCACACCGCCCTGGTGCGCACGTGATGGGATTCGCGTGCGCACCAGGGCGGCCGGCGTTGGTGGCGGTGTCGTCAGAGCCGTTCGATGATGGTGGCGTTGGCCATGCCGCCGCCTTCGCACATGGTTTGTAGCCCGTAACGTGCTCCACTGCGTTCAAGGTTGTTGACCATGGTGGTGAGCAGGCGTGTTCCCGATGCCCCCAGGGCATGCCCGAGCGCGATGGCGCCACCTCGCGGATTGAGCTTGGCCGGATCGGCGTTGAGAGAGCGTGCCCACGCCAGTGGTACCGGCGCGAACGCCTCGTTGACTTCGTAGGTGTCGATGTCCTCCAACGTCAGACCGGATCGGTCCAGTACCTTCTTGGTCGCCGGAATCACGCCGGTCAGCATGTACAGCGGATCACTGCCGGTGACAGCAAAACTGTGAAAGCGCGCACGAGGACGCAGTCCGAGTTCGTTGGCTTTGTCCTCGGACATGATCAGCACCGCTGAGGCCGCGTCGGTCAGCGGTGAGGAGTTGCCGGCCGTGATACTCCAGTTGATCTGGGGGAACCGAGAGCTGTATTCCTCTGAGGCAAAAGACGGGCGCAATCCGGCCAGGCCCTGCTCGGTGGTTGCGGCGCGCACCGTCTCATCGGTGTTGTGGGTAGTGCCGTCGGGCAGCGTGACCGCGATGATCTCGTTGTCGAAATCGCCGCCTTGGTTAGCTTCGGCGGCCAGGCGGTGCGAGCGGGCGGAATACGCATCGAGGGCCTCGCGGTCCAAGTTCCAGTCCGCGGCGATCAGTTCAGCCGAGACACCCTGTCCGACAAGCCCGTCGGGGAACCGCGCAGCTAACGGCTTGACGTTGGGATCCTGTCCTTGTGAGCTGGCACCCATTGGGATTCGGCTCATCGACTCCACCCCGCAGGCGATGACAATGTCGTAAGCGCCGGCCAGCACACCCTGGGCAGCGAAATGTGCAGCCTGCTGGCTGGAGCCGCACTGGCGGTCCACGCTGGTGCCAGGCACCGACTCGGGCAACCCTGCAGCCAGCGCCGCGGTGCGAGCGATGTTGAGAGCCTGCTCACCTGTCTGCGACACGCATCCGGCGATGACATCGTCGATGAGCGCCGGGTCGAATTCGTTGCGCGCCAACAGTGACTGCAGAGTCTGCTGCAACAAATTGACCGGATGCACGCCCGAAAGCGCGCCGCCGGGTTTGCCTTTGCCTGAGCCTGTGCGTATCGCATCGACAATGACTGCGCTGTTACTCATCGGTTCTCCAATCCAGAGACGTTGTGGTAGAGGGGGTTTGAAATCTATGCGCGCCACAGGCCGGGGCCTGGGCGGGTGAGGGGAAGAAATGGCACAGTGACTTGTTTGCTCAGCCGTGTGAGACACACCGTGATTTCGGCGACGTCCGCGGCCGTGATCATCGCCGCCGGGTCCACGCCGGGAAGGTCGGCAGTCATATCGGTGGCGACATAGCCCGGGCACACGGCCGAGGCGTTGACACCGTGAGAGTACTCTTCGACCGACAAGGTCTCGCACAGTGAGATCAGGGCGGCTTTGGTGGCGCCGTAGGCGGAGTTCAGCGGTTCCCCGGCCAGTCCTGTCATTGATGCCATCGCGATAACGCGCGATCCCCATGGCGAGTGTTCACCGGCGAGCCGCAATGCCGGCAATAGGTTCTGGATCAAGGCATACGGCGCGCGTAGATTGATGGCCAGCAGTTTGTCGAGCCGGCGCAACGGAAAACTGTCCAAACGGCCGATGGTCCCCATCGCGGCATTGAGGATCAGCGCATCCAGAGACTCCAGATCGGCGATGGCGTCAGCGATGATCTGAGGGGCCAGCGGGTCGGCCATGTCGGCGGCGATGGGACGCACATGCCGTCCACTGTCTGCGGCCAGTGCCGCAGCGAACTCTTCGATCCCGGCCTGATTACGGGCGGTGACGATCAGGTCCCAGCCTTCGGCAGCCAGTCTGGTGGAGATCTGCGCGCCGATGCCGCGGCTGGCACCGGTGACGACGGCGGTGCGCTGTGTCATCGGGGTGCCATCCTGATGGCGCCGTCGAGTCGAATGGTCTCGCCGTTGAGCATCGGGTTGACCACGATGTGCTCCACAAGCGCGGCGAACTCGTGGGGATCGCCGAGCCGGCGTGGATGAGGCACCTGGCTGGCGATGGACTCACGTGCCGGCTCGGAAAGTCCCTGCAGGATGGGGGTATCGAACATGCCCGGTGCAATGCCCATCACCCGGATGAGTTGGCTGGATAGATCACGGGCCAGTGGCAATGTCATGCTGGCGATGGCTCCTTTCGATGCGGCGTAAGACGCTTGTCCGATCTGACCGTCGTAGGCGGCCACCGAGGCGGTGTTGATGATCACGCCGCGCTCTCCGTCCACCGGGTTGGTAGCGACCATCGCCGCGCCGGCCAAACGTGTGACGTTGAAGGAGCCGACCAGGTTGATGTCGATCACGCGTTGGAACCGCTGCAGTTCCAAAGGCCCGGTCTTGCTGACGACGCGGGCCGGATCACCCACGCCGGCGCAGTTGACCACTACTCGCAGCGGCCCCCAGTCGGCAGCCGCGCTTACTGCGGACTTGACGGCGTCCTCGTCGCGCACGTCGGCGGCGAGGAGGCGGATGCGTGGATCTGTCTGCGGGGCTTGCTCGACCGCGACAGGCAGGTCGATACCGATCACCTTGGCTCCGGCCGCGGCCAGCCGGTGCGCCGTGGCGTGACCCAGCCCGGAGGCCGCACCGGTGATCAATGCGATGGAGTTCTCTAACTTCACTGTGCTGGTGTCGCTTTCGCTGCGTGCCTGCGCCCTCGAAGGGCTGATTGCCGCACTCAACGTCGCACTCCGGGTGGGGGCATGGTCGTCGCAATCCGCGACAGTCCGGCCCCGGTGTAGTGATGTGCGACATAGTGACGGCCCTAAGCGTTCCTAGCCTGGATCCACAGTGATCGGCATGACCACCAGCAGGAGGTGCCACGATGAGTAGTCCCCAGCCCCGGCAGGATCGGCGTCATCCAACAGTGCGGACCGCGTCGGGTTCGGCGTCGGCGCCTCTGCCCGCGGTGCGTCATCTTCATCCGCGCGGTGTCAGCACGATTGATCACCGCGAGTGTGGCCATGAGCCAGGGGCGCCATTGCCCGTTGGTAGGCGGGCCGCCGTCCACCACGACGCGGTCGATATCGCCATCGAGCGCCTGCAGGCCGGTCAAATGGTCATTGTGGTCGATGACCCCGAACGTGAGAACGAAGGTGACCTCGTCATGGCTGCACAGTTTGTGTCGGCGCCGAACATGGCATTCATGGTGAGGCACACCACCGGCATCATCTGCGCGCCGATGACCGATGAACGCGCTGATGCGTTGGGCCTGCCGTTGATGGTGACCGCCAGCACCGACCCGCACGGTACGGCGTTCACCGTCTCTGTTGACGCCGAAGGAACCGGTACCGGCGTCAGCGCCCAGGACCGCGCGGCTACGGTGGCCGCGTTGGCTGCGGCGACGACCACCTCATCCGATCTGCGGATACCTGGCCATATTTTCCCCCTGCGTGCGCGCGCAGGCGGCGTGTTGGAGCGCGGCGGGCATACCGAGGCCGCGGTAGATCTCATGCGCCTGGCCGGGCTGGACGAGGTCGGCGTGATCAGCGAATTGGTTGCCGACGACGGCGACATGCTGCGCGGGCAGGCGCTCATGCAGTTCGCCGCCGACCACCACCTTGCCGTGGTCTCGATAGCTGAACTCAAGGCCCGCCGCTCGCAGCAGCGCGTCCGCCTGAGTGGCACATCCCAATTGCCGACTGCCTACGGGCTTTTCGAAGCGCGCTCGTACCGCGAGGGGCCTACCGGTCAGGAACACCTGGTGCTGATCGCCGGTGAGCTTGATGCGCTTCGTGCCACGGCTGCCGGAGCGCTGGTTCGTGTGCACAGCGAATGCTTGACCGGTGACCTGGCTTCCTCACTGCGCTGCGATTGCGGCGATCAGCTGCGTGAATCCTTGCAACTGGTCGCTGACAACGGAGGCATCGTGATCTACCTGCGCGGCCACGAAGGGCGCGGGATCGGACTCAGCGACAAACTGCGCGCCTACACCTTGCAAGACGCCGGCCGGGACACCGTGGACGCCAATCTCGACCTCGGCCTGCCTGTGGACAGCCGTGACTACGCAGCCGCGGCAGACATCCTCACCGATCTCGACGTGCCGCGCATACGGCTGATATCAAACAATCCTGCCAAACGCGACGGTCTGAGCCGACACGGCATTCAGGTCACCGAATGCCTGCACCTCCCCAGCCACCGCACCGCACACAACGTCGATTATCTGCGCACAAAAAGGGACCGGATGGGGCACGCGATCGACATCTAGGGACGAGGCGTCGCGCGTGCACTCAGGGGTATGCCGGCCTGGCCGGAGCACTCCGGCAAGGTTGCGTTCGAAATCAACTCAGATAGCGGTACACGGCTTCGGCGACACAAACCGGTTTGTTTTGTCCTTCTGCTTGCAGAGTGGCATGCACCGTCACGCTGACGCCGCCGGGCACCTCGGTGACCGCGGCGATCCGCGATTGCAAGCGCACTCGCGTCCCGGAAGCCAGCGGAGCCGGGAACCGGACCTTCTCGAGCCCGTAGTTGAGGACCTGCGAACAGTTCTGCACGGTCAGCACGCTGGCCAGCAGGGGCCCTACCAAGGACAGTGACAAATAACCGTGTGCAATGGTGGTGCCGAAAGCGCTGGCGGCCGCGCGTTCGGTATCGACGTGAATCCATTGATGGTCACCGGTGGCATGGGCGAAAAGGTCGATGACGTCCTGATCGATCAGCCACCAGTCGCTGGACGGAAGTTCCGAACAGTTGAGCCCGCGTAGGGCATCGAGATCATCGCACACGACAACGTGGGTATCAGTCGGCATCGTAGATCAATCCTTCGGTCGCACAGAGATATTGGCCGTCGAGCGTAGAGACGTTGCGTTCGGTATAGATGTCCCAAACCGCTACAGCACGCGCGAACCCACTGACTCAGACTGCGACACCCATCCCGAACCGCCTGCGGCCACGATCAGGGATGTGGTCACGCACATGTGGCCGCCCACATCCAGGAGGACAACCGACCCATGAGCGATGAGTCGCCGGATGCAGCACTCGTAGGTGCCGTCGAGGATTTTCTGCGCCAGCATGACCCCCACACGATGGAACGATCCGAGTTTCTGCGGGCACGCTTTGACGCCGGGCTTGCATGGGTGCATTACCCGCAAGGACTCGGTGGCCAGAACCTCGATGCCGAACTGCAGCCGATCGTTGACGCTGCGTTCGCTGCCGCCGGCGCACCAGATAATGCCCCGCACCGCAACGTAATCGGCCTGGGCATGGCAGCACCGACCATCCTCCGCTTCGCTGGCGACGAGCTGAAATCGCGGTGGCTGAAACCGCTGTGGACCGGCGAGGAGATCTGGTGTCAGCTGTTCAGTGAGCCCGGCGCAGGATCGGACCTCGCCGCGGTGTCCACCCGTGCCGTGCGTGACGGTGAGGGCTGGCGAGTGTCTGGGCAGAAGGTGTGGACGTCTTTGGCCCACGCTGCCACGTGGGCTCTGCTGGTGGCGCGCACCGACCCCAGTGAGACCAAACATCGG
This sequence comes from Mycolicibacterium fortuitum subsp. fortuitum, assembly GCF_022179545.1. The sequence continues at coordinate 421,956 of NZ_AP025518.1, forward strand.
GGCCTGACGTACTTCGTCTGCGACATGTCCAGCGATGGGGTGGACGTGCGTCCCCTGCGTCAGCTGACCGGTGAGGCCGAATTCAACGAGGTCTTCCTCGATGATGTGTATGTTCCCGATACGCACCGCCTCGGTGAGCCAGGACAGGGATGGAAAGTCACCCAACTGACCCTGATGAACGAACGCGTCGCCATCGGAGCGGGGACCACCCCCCGCGAAGGTGGCGCCATCGGATTTTTGACCAGGTCATGGCGCGACAACCCGCACAGGCGTCACCCCGCGGTCTACGACGACCTGCTCAAACTGTGGGTCGATGCCGAAGCCGCGCGGCTGACCACTGCGCGACTGCGCCAGCAGATGGAGGCCGGATTGCCCGGCCCGGAAGGCTCGGGGGCCAAGTTGTCCTACGCCCGCCTGGCTCAGCAGACCGCCAGTGTCGAGGTTGATCTGGCCGGCGCCGAGGGCTTGCGTTACGACGACTACAGCATGCGGCGACCCGACCTCGACGTGGAGGACAACCGCCCGGCCGCGTACCGGTACTTACGTACCAAAGGGAACTCGATCGAAGGCGGCACCTCAGAAATCATGCGCAACATCATCGCCGAGCGAGTCCTCGGCCTGCCCGCCGAGCAACGCGTGGACGTCGACATCGCCTGGAAGGACCTGCCCCGATGACCCTGGCCAATCCGCCGGTACCGGATCTTCTGTATTCCGAACTGGAAGAACAGCTGCGCGACACGTTGCGCGATGTGCTCAAAAGCAAAGCAGAATGGGCCGCGGTTCTCACACGCACGGAATCATCAGACACAGTCGATGCCGAGCTGTGGGCAACCCTGGCCACCGAAGTCGGCTTGGCGGGGTTGGCCGTATCCGAAGAGCACGGTGGGAGCGGCGCGAGCTTGCGCGAAGTGGCTGTGGTGCTGGAAGAACTCGGACGCGCGGTCGCCCCGGTGCCCTTTCTGGATGCGGCGGTCACCACCCCGGCACTGCTGTCGGTGCTGCACCTTCACGACCTACTTGCCCGCTCGGCCTCAGGAGAATCCGTTGCGACACTGATCGTTCCGGCCGACCGGACACCCTGGGATGAATCCGAATTCACCACTGCCACGGTCACCGAAGACGGCCGGCTGACCGGCACGGTGCGTTCGGTCTCTGGCGCCCTGACAGCCGATACGTTACTGGTGCCGATCGACAGTGGCCTCTATGCCGTGGGCCGTGATGACGCCACCGTCACACCCGTGGTGTCGCTGGATATGACCCGCCAACTGAGTGACGTCAGCTTCACCGATACCCCCGCACACCGCCTGGACGCCCATGAAGTGGGCGGGGCCGTGCGCACGGCGCTGTCCGTCTCGTGTGCCCTGCTGGCATCTGAACAGCTGGGACTGGCTGAGCAATGCCTGGCGATGACCGTCGACTACCTCAAAGACCGCCGGCAGTTCGGGCGCGTCCTGGGTTCCTATCAGAGCCTCAAGCACCGACTGGCCGATCTGTGGGTCGACATCACCCAGTCACGTGCTGTGGCCCGTTACGCCGCAGCGTGTGCGGCCACCGGTAGTCCGGATCTGCCGTTGGCCAGTTCCTTGGCACACGTGGTGTGTTCGACAACAGCGGTGCGGGCCGCCGAGGAATGCATCCAGTTGCACGGCGGGATCGGTTTCACCTGGGAGCATCCTGCGCACCTCTACCTCAAACGCGCCAAGACGACGCAAATGCTGTTCGGCACGCCCTCGGCACACCGCCACCGAATCGGCGAGCTGGCAGGACTGAACGTCGCGCCCGTGCATTCAGGGGGAAACTCGTGACTGACCTACACGGACGATGCGCAGTGGTGACTGGCGGCAACAGCGGTATCGGGCTGGCGTTAGCCGTCGGACTGGCCCGTGCAGGTGCTGACGTAGCAGTGTGGGCGCGCAATCCTGAACGCAGCCGCACCGCAGTCCAGGAGCTCAAAAGCCATGGCGTCGAGGCACTTGCGGTGGCATGCGATGTCGGAGACGAACAGTCGGTCCTGGACGCCACCGCCCAGACCGTGCAGGCATTGGGCAAGATCGACATTCTGTTCGCAAACGCCGGCATCGCCGATGCGAAAGACTACCTGGACACCTCGTTGCAGGAATGGCACCACGTCCTGCGCACCAACGTCGATGGCACTTTCTTGACCACTCGCGAAGTCGGCCGGCACATGGTGGATCGCGGTCAAGGCGGATCGATTGTGGTGGTCTCTTCCACGGTGGCGCGCTACGGCGCTGCCACCCAAGCCGCGTACGCCGCCAGCAAGAGTGCGTGCGGATCGCTGGGGCGCACGATCGCAGTCGAATTCGCGCGTCATCAAATTCGCTGCAATGTTCTCGTGCCGGGCTGGGTGTCTACCCCGATGAACGATCACCTACGCGCCAACGACAAATTCTTCGATGTGACGGTACGCCGCACCCCGGTTCGCCGCTGGGCTGACGCCAGTGAATTCTACGACGTCGCAGCATTCCTCGCCGATCCTACGTTGACGTTTCACACCGGCAACGAGGTCGTCGTCGACGGCGGCTACACCATCTTCTGACCGCTTCACCACCTGTAACTCTGAAGAGGATTGATGACCATACGTTTTGACTTCGACCAGCGCACCGTCTTGATCACCGGTGCCGCCCAGGGCATCGGCAAGGCCCTGGCCGAACATTTCGCGGCATCCAACGCCCGGGTCGCCGTCGTTGATCGCGACGAGGCGCTACTGCAGAAAGAGTGGGCAGGACACGGGGAGAACATCATCACCGTCGCTGCCGATGTCGCACAGACAGAAGACGTCCAGCGCGCGGTGTCCAGTGTTGTCGAAACGTGGGGCAGCATCGATGTGGTGGTCAACAACGCCGGCATCGCCCGTGACGCGGTGGTGTGGAAACTGACCGACGATCAGTGGGCCAGTGTGTTGGCAGTACATCTGGGTGGCACGTTCAATGTGACCCGTGCCGCTGTTCCGCACATGCGTGCCAACGGGTTCGGGCGAATCATCAACGTCACGTCCTATACCGGCATGCACGGCAACATCGGTCAGTCCAACTACGCGGCGGCCAAGGGCGGCATCATCGGGTTCACGAAATCCGTGGCCAAGGAGACCGCACGATTCGGTATCACCAGCAATGCGATCTCTCCCAACGCTGCTACCGCGATGGTGGCCGCCGTGCCCGCCGACAAACTGGCCGAGATGACGGCCTCGGTGCCGCAGGGCAGGTTCGCCGATCCAGGCGAGATGGCCGCCGCCGTAGCTTTTTTGGCCTCCGACGAAGCTGCCTACATCACCGGTGTCGTACTTCCCGTTGATGGCGGGGTATCGATGTGAACGGCTGCGCCCCAAGCCGCTAGGCGAACCTAGACCGAGTTGCCCCCGGCCAGTGTTGCTCCGGGGGTAACTTGATGTTGTGCTTGCGCCAAGCGTACGCCCGAGCGGCTAGCCGGCCAGTGCGACATCAGCCGCGCCGACCTGAACTACCGGTAGCGGCAAGAGTGCAATGAGTATGGCGGGGTCCGTTGACCGGACCCCGCCATAAGCGGTGGTGATGTTGATCTAGCCGAACAGTCCCAGCGCGGTCTTACCGATCAGGTCGTAAGCCTGGTTGCTGTTGACCGGGTGGTAGATACCGGCCCGCGCATCGCGGAACAACTTCTCCAGCGGAGCGCCTTTACGAATACCGCCGCCGCCGACCAGTCGCAGCGCCGTATCGGTGACGTTGATGGCCGCTTCTGTCGCGGCGACCTTGCCGATCGAAACCCGCGCTGGACGCTCGATCGGATTCCAGGTGGCATCGGCACCTTCGAACAGCGCCTCGGCGGTGCCGCGCACGGCCCACTCCGCGGACTGCAGTTCGGTCCAGGCCTTTCCGAGCTCGTACTGGACATATCCGATATCGCGGACCGCCTTCTCTTCTCCTTCCTGGGTGCGCCCGAGGCTTTTCTTGCTCAGCGACTCACTGACCAGTCGCAGCGCGCGTTCCCCGACCCCGAGGTACACGCCGGCGAAAGGGAAGCAGGCCCATTCGATCTCGTTGAACAGGCCGTTGCGGTAGGTACCGCTGTAGGCCTCTGCGGGGACCGGCACCTTGTCCAGGACCAGCGTTTGCGTGCCGCTGGCACGCATCGACATGGTGTTCCATGTCCGGCGGATCGACAGCCCCGGCGTGTCGGCGGGAATGACGAAGACCGCTTCCCGTTCGGCGTGTTCGCTGAAGGTCTCGGGCAGGCTTCCGTCTTCGTTGGTGATCACCGCGGTGAAGGCCACGATATCGGCGTTCTCAATGTAGGTGGCCCAGTTCTTCGCACCGCTGGCCAGCCATCCGCCATTGCCGTCGGGAACACAGACGGTGTCAGAGAGCCCGCTGATGCCGGCTCGTTCCTCGCTGAGGGTCCCGGAGAGCATCGAGCCGTCCTCGACGATCTTGGTGAAGAGGCGTTCACGTGCCGGCTCATCGAGAAGTTCACGGAAAATGCCGACCATGACGTGATGCATGTTGAACGACAACGTGATTGCCGGATCTCCGTACGACGCCAATTCCTTTTCGACCAGCGCGGTGGTCCATACGTCGGCGCCCAAACCGCCATACTTTTTCGGGATGACGAGCTTGGGCAGTCCGCTTTCTTTGTACAGCGGAACGAGCTCGCTGGGGAACAGGTTGTCCTCGTCGGCGCGCTTGCCGTACTTCTCGAACTCGGCGGCGAGTTTGCGGGCACGCGCGACGAGTTCGACGCGTTCCTCGGCGGTAACTTCCACGACGTGCTTTGCAGTGGTGGACATGTCGGTTCCTTACTGTGCGGGGAGTATCAAAGGGACGTGGTTCAAAAAGGGGGCTGTTACGACTTGCTCGCGAATCCTTTGCTGTGAGTGTTTGTGCGGATTGAGGAATGCTGGCCGACCGAATGCCAGGTCCGGTCCTGATAGACCAACCGATTTTGTGCTCCGCCCGGCTGCGCATGCCGACGCTGGCGAACGTCGACAACGTCAGCGACGACAATGGTGGAGCCTGTCGTGCGGATCTTGTCCACGGCTCGGATGAGAAGAATTTCCGCGGCAGCAGGAAAGTACGGCTCCCCGGTGGGTAGGCGTTCCCAGATCGTTGTGTCGGCGAAGCGATCGATGCCGCTGGTGGCGCACAATTGCGCCAGTGCCAGGTCCTCGGTGTCGAGCAAATGAACTACGGCGGTGCTGGATTCGATGATGGTAGGCGCGCTGGAAGAGGCGTCGGTGATGGTGAAAATCAGTCGAGGCGGCGAGGCGCTCAGTGAAGTGACCGACGTAGCTGTCAGGCCTACCGGGCCCGATCCGCTGTCGGCGGTGATGACAGCGACCCCGCCTGGGTGTCGGCGGAAGGCATTCTTGAAGTGCTCACTGATCGGTCGAACTTCGCTCGGCGCGGGCTGGGGTCGTCCATTTGTCACGGCAGGAATCCTTTCTGATTAATTGCGGCTTCCTTTGTCGGCCGATGAATAGTGTTGGGGGATAGGTCGATATAATGGGCGGGTGCAAGTGAACATCGATACATCACCGATTTCCGTCGACGGCCTGGACGTATTTACGGAGTTCACCGCGATCAGTTCCGGCGTCGGAAACGCGGCAGATTCGGCGAGCAGTGGTGTGCGTGTCGATGAGGACAGTGAGCATGTGTGGATTGATCCGGCCCGCATCGTCGCTGCGGCATCGGCGGCCGGTGTGCCTGACTCGTGGACAGGGGATTTTGAGCGCATGTGCGGTTACGCGCAGACCAAAGGGTGGTTGGACGAGCGAGGCTGGATTCGGGCGCATGTGGTCGCCGGGTGATGCAAGCCGGCCGACGCCAACACGAGCTCTCGCTGCGATGAGCACCCCAATGTCCTTTCTCCGTATGTCCGGGACTGCGGTGTCCGTCCCCTCGTACTGTGACCACACGGTATGTTCAGCGTCGGGTTGTGAGTTGTCGCACAATGAGACGGTGTGCAACGGCAACGACGGCCTGCGCCACACTGCGTGGCTGGGTCTAAGTGGTGTGTGGCTGGTGAAGCGGACCGGCGGTGTGCGGGGATGACGAAAGCAACGCCAGAGCAACCGGGTTCGCCACGGCGCACCCGGCTGGAAGCCGACGATCGGCGCGATCAGATCGTGGCTGCGGCCCGGGATCTATTCGCGCAGAGGCCTTACGAACAGGTATCCACCGGCGAAATCGCCGCAGCGGCGGGTACCACTCGTACGAATGTGTTGTACTACTTCAAATCAAAGCGCGGCCTGTTTTCTGAGATCGTCGAACGCTTCTCCCGGATACCGGAGGACTTCGTGGTGCCGGACGGGCATGACGATGTCGCTGGGCGGGTGCGCGCGATTTTCGAGAAATGGCTCGACGGGATCGAGAGAAACCGTGGCACCTACATCACCATGGTGCGTGCGTCGTCGAGTTCAGACCCCAAAGTCAGTGGGGCTCTCCGCGATAGCATGCGCACCTGGGAGCAGAATCTGCTGCGCATCGTTGGGCTCGATATCGACGAGCCTTCCAACCATGCGATGGTCCGTAGTTTCCAGGCGCTGGTGGCCGACGCAACGATGGCGTGGTTGGAGTCCAAAGAACTCGACAAGTCACAAGTGCTGGAATTGTTGACCAACTGCCTTATCGCAGTGGGGCACAGCGCCTCTGCTGACTGAGGATACGTGCGGCGTGGTCACAAGACGGCGTCATCCATGTCGATACCCAGCGAGCGCATCTTGCGGTAGAGCGTCGAGCGCGCAATGCCGAGCTTGGCGGCGGCTTGGTGTTTGTTGCCGCCGGCGGTCTTGATGGCGTCGACGATGGCCGTTGCCTCTGCGCGTTCCAGTCCCACCAGCCTGCGCCGTGAGGTGATGGCGGCAAGGTGGGTGGGCAGTTCCTTGGCGCTGATATAGCTGTAGCCGGTTTCGGACACGATCTGGGTGACCAGTCGTTTGAGCCCCGCGATGTTGTCGGACCAGTCCACGCGGGCCAATGCGCGCAACGCGTCGGGCATCCATTGCACAGGTTCGCGGTCGGCGCCGGCCTCGGCGGTGAAGTGTGCGACGAGCACCGGCAGGTCTGCAGAGCGTTCTGAAAGCGGGGGTACCGAGATGACGGTGGGGAAGGTGACCAAGGCGGGGTCGGTGGCGTGGTCTCGGTGTGGCCAAGTGGCCGAGGTGGCAAAGACCCGGCTCGGTGCGGGCCGGTGGGTGAGCGCATCGCACAGGGAGGTCACCATCGCCGGGGCGAGCTGGTCGAGATGGTGAATGATCACGGTGCTGTGGTCGGGCGCGTTCAACGCCGGCGCGGCAATGTTGGTCACCCACTGCGGATCTGCGGCTGAGGCGGCCGCGTCAATCTCGCGGTAGCTGGTTGTGCAACACGCGCGCGCAATCGCCGATTTGCCCACTCCGCGCTCACCGACGAGCAGCACGCCGGGGGAGGCGTGAGTGCGGGCGAGCTGATTCAGCAGCGCCGTCCAACGCTCGCTGTGGCCCACCATGCCGGGTAGCTCCACGATGGCTGGGCCCTCGGTGTTGCGGACCTCGGCACGTTTAAGCTTGAGCACGACACCGATGACCGATCCATCACTGACGACGGTGTGATGGTCGATGACCACTGGTCGCGGGCCGCCCAGCGCTGCGGGTTGGTCGGCAGCGCCGGGGTCGCTGAGGACACGGGCGGCATACTCCCAGAGCACTGCCTGGTCGACTGATCCGAGCATGCGCGTCGCGGCGGCGTTCGCGACCACTGTTTTCTCGTTGACGGCGACAACAGCATGGCGGGCGTCGCGGCGTTCGTTGACGAATGCCCTCATGAGTCCCTGTTCGGCGGTCGTAGCGGCATCCAGCAGGCATCGCTCTACTTCGGTGGCGATGTCACATACCCAGGGCACGGCCAACGGCGAGGTGTCCCGGAATCGGCTGATCAGATTGATGCTGCCCACGATGCGCTGGGTCACTGGGTGAGTGATGACCATTCCTGCTGAGGTGAACTCCAGGAACTGCATGCCGAAATGCTCGGGGCCGCGCACGAACGTCGGCGTTGCCGTGATCAGTGTGCTGCCGCTGGTGGTGCCCAAGGTGGTCTCGGACACCAGGAACCCGGGCTCGATGTCCAGCTTGGCCAGCCGTGCCATCAGAGCGTCGTCACCGACCCAATGCCGCAGGATCACGCCTGCGGCATTGGTCAGGAACAAACACGATTCCGCGGCCGTCAGCCCGTCGATGCGGGTGCGCATGACAGTGACCGCAGCGTCGAGCAGTCGCATGTCCTGCTCGGGGGTCGACTCTCCGCAGGGTCCGACCTGTGCCGGACTCAATCCGTATCGCACGCTTCGCAGCCACGACTGCAGCACGCTCGGCGAGATTCGCCGGTCCTCTCCCAGCGCTCGCTGGCGATCGCGGATGAGCTGCTCGACGCGCTCGCGGATGGGACGCGGAACACTCGTCTGTGAGTCTGTGACGTGAAGCACATCGCGATTATGCGCCGACTACTGACACCCTGTCAAGAGGCTTGACCATTGCTTTCTCCGGAGATGGGAACGAAATGGGCGATGTCGAGGATCTGGCCGGTCCGCTCGGATGACCATTTGGCTTGCACACGCGTGCCGAACGGCAGCGCCTCGCGCACATCTTTGCTCGAATCGAACTGCACGCCGACCACCCAGTGCATCAACAGCGTGCTGGCGCCGTCGAGGCGGATAGCGCCGACGGCATAGGGAGGTTCGGGGCTACCTCGGAAGCCGTGCCAGGCGACGGTGAAGACCTCCAGGGTGCCCTCGTCAGGCAATTCGACCCAGCCGTCGGTAGGCACGAAGCACGATTCGCAGTAGGCCTGGGGCGGGACGAACACCCGCGCACAGTCCGGGCACGCGTTGCCGAGGATCGTCTGGTTCTGCAGGCCTTCCATAAACCTGCTCCAGGTCGCCCCGAGATGAATGTCGTAGTGCAGGTCCCAATGGACGGCCTGAGTGCGTGCGGTCATGAGGTGGTGCTCCTTCGGTAGGTTTCGAACACGGCCAGGTTCTCGAATTGGAAGAAGGTTCCGCCGGTGCCGTGGGCCAGGGACCGGCGGGCGCCGTGGACCTGGATCGGTTCGGGTGCGTCGCCCATCACCTGCAGTGCGGCGTAGGCGTAGGGAGCCAATTCGCCTGCGACGCCGGCGTTGGTGCACTTGGGGCCGCCGGACATGTTGACCGGTAGGTCTCCGCCCAGGTCGGTCGCTCCCGACCGGATCAATTCGATGGCGTCGCCGGGGTCGGCGAACCCGAGCGCTTCCAAGGCCAAGGGCTGCATATGCGCATACGGCGCGAAGATTTCCACAACGTCGAAATCGCTCCGAGGATTGCGGATGTCGGCCAGCGCATAGACCTTTCTGGCGAGGATGGCCAGATTCTGCATCTGGGAAAAGTCGCCTTTGCCGCCACCGAGATACGGATCGCTGGATATTCCCATGGCTTTGATCAGCGCCGGCGTGGCCGCGAAATCCTCGTCGCTGTCGGCGTCGGCCACCACCATGGCCACCGCCGACGTCGACACCGGGCAGACCATCGGCTGGGTCAACGGTGAGGACAGCGGGCGGCCGTTGGCCACGTCCTCTTTGGATACCGGGTAGCGCAGGTGTGCGTGCGGATTGCGTTGCGCTTTCGTGTGGTCGGCCACCACCACGGTTGCCAAGTCGTCGGCAGACATCCCAAACCGTGCCTGATAGGCGCTGGCGGCAAAGGCGCCCATGTGATAAGCGCCCATGCCCAGGGGTTGTTCGATGATCATCGGCGAGTTGGTGTTGATCGCTGCCTGCAGGTCCGAGGCTCCGAAGAAGGTCGGCCCGCCCAGGACAAGGACACGCCGGTGCGTGCCGGCGCGCACCATCCGCGCGGCAACCTGCATCAGGTTTCCGCCGGTGGTGCCCCCGGTGTTGATGATTGTCAGGGGTAGGTGCTCACCGACGCCGAGCAACCGCGTTTGGCTCTTGCCCGCCAACACCGTCCCCTCGAAACCGTCGATGTTGCCGGTGACCACCGCATCGAGGCTTTCCGGTCGCACACCACTGTGCTCCAGAGCGGTCCATACCGACTGTTGGCAGAGTTCCAGTACTGAAAAGTTCTGTTTGCGTGGTGATGTCGCGTCGGTCAGGCCAACACCGACGACTGCGGCGCGATAGGACATCAGGCTACCTCCACCACAAACGCGGTGACGTCATCGGAGACTGGGCCGGTGATGGCGTCCACCGAATGTGCAACTCCGAGGGAACCATTCGGATGGTCTTGCAGATGCTCGATGACCTCTAGGAGCCGAAGTGCTCCGTTGGCCAGGCCGGGATGATTAGCCCGCACTCCGCCGCTGGGATTGATCTGGGCAGCCGACTGTTCGTCGATGCCCAGAGCGGCCACGATGGGCCTGTGTAGAGCCGGGGTGAGCGCGGTCGCCTCCACAACGACAGGTGCGCAGTCGTCTGCGCTCAATCCTGCGGTGGCCAAGGCTGATTGGACTGCGCGGCGCGTGGTGGCTGCAGGATCAGCAAGCCAGCTGCCCGACCAGGTGTAGGAACCGGTGGCGTGACCGAAACCGGTGATACGTGCATTGCGGCCCAGGCAGCGTCCGGCTCGCGCGGGGGAGGCGAGCACGACGGCGATCGCACCAGTGGAGGCAGCTGGAAGCATCAACTCGTGCAACGGCCACGTCACCGGGGCAGAACTGAGCACATCGTCGCTTCCCACCCGTTCGCGGCGCACCGAACGTGCGCGGCTAGCCCCGCGGGTGATCTCGGTGGCTGCCAGATCCGCCAGCTCGTGAACAGATACATGGCCGGAGTTCACCTGGTGGCCGGCCTGTAGGGCCAACGCCACATCAGCGGTCATGCCCACCGGTCGGTCAAAGTGCGGTTCGAAAGCCAGATTAGAGACTTGCGCGGCGAACCGATTTCGCTGATCGGCGTCGTGGGAGCGGGTTTCGGGGTTGTGGACCACTACGGCAACGGCAACCTCGGCATCCCCGGCGGCGACCGCTTCGGCGGCGGCGCAAATCGCTACCCCTGAATCACCTTCGACGCGGAAGGCATCTGACAGATACCCGCCGGTGGCAGCAGTGGTCAGGCCCGCCGAGATGCTCCGACCGTCCACGACGTCCAATGACGCAAGCACCGACAAACCCACCTCTTGCTTGCGTAGTCCGGCCTCTTTGAGCCCGCGAAACACCACATCGAAGACCAACTCGTCCAGCATGGCGTCGTGCTCGGGCAAAAATGTTGTCGCGGCCAGGCCGACGACGTGGACCGGGTCCGTCTTACGCGGGCCGGTTCTCAAAGTCATGTCAGATCCTCCAGGTCGAGTAGCGCAGACTCTAAAAGCGCAGGCGCGATGGCAGGTGTCCCATCACGCGACAGAGACATGGCCCCCAACTGACTCAAAGTGCGACACAATTCACAGCGGGGCCGATGGCAGCCTGCAACACATGTCGATGCCCGACGAGGCGGCCACAGCAAACCCAGGCCCCCACCACTGGCTGCCGCAGCCGACCGGCCACGATGTGACGCAGGCGTTAATTGGCAAAGATGCCCTCGATACCGCTGCTCAGCAAGAACTCCGTGCCGCAGTGCGATCGCTACTTGGCCCGCACGGTGCAGAATCGTCGCTCGGCGGCAGCGTTGCCAGCAACCGGGAGTCGCGCGAAGCGCTTTGGGGTGCGCTCAGCGCGCTGCTCATGCGCGCCGGTGTCGGCAGCGTCCGCGGCGGTCACCATAGCCAGTGCAGGTGGACCACCTTGTCGGTGGTGGCCCAAGAACTCGGCCGCGTCGTTGTCGATCTCCCATTTCTGACCAGCGCGATCACCGCGGCCGCCATCGCCGAACGCGTCGCCGCGTATGACTTGGCCGCATCATTGACGCAAGGGAGAAGCACCGCGGTGTTCCTGACCCCTTACGAGCAGCCGTTCCAGGCCACCTCGGCCCGCAGCTTCCACGATGGGCGGGTGTGGGCGCGGGTGCGCGGCGTCGCAGGTGTCGCGGGTGCGCAGACGATGTTAATTCTCTGTGACGACAAGCTCATTGGGTTCGAACCGCAATGGTCCGAGCTCACAGCCGCGCCGTGCTTGGACAGCACCCGAACCTTGGTCGACGTCGACGTGCAAGGCGCGCACGGAACCATCCTGGCAGAAGGGGATCGAGCCGCATACGCTGTCAGGGCCGCAGCCGAAGCAACATCCGCGATGTTGGCGGTAGAGCAGGCCAGCCTGGCCGCCACCTGCGCGGTGATGCTGGGAACCACGCCCGGCGTCGACGCTGACCAACTCGGAACCACGGTGGACAAGGCGATCTGGTCCGCGAATTACGCGGTGCAGTGCATAGCCGAGGATGATCCGCATGCCTCCGTGGCTGTCGCCACCGCGCGGATGTTGTGCTCGACAGCGTCATTCCGTGCAGCGCGGCTGCTCACCCCCGACCGCACCTCCGCGGCTCACGCCGTTGATGCTTTCGCGCAGCGCTCGCGCGGGAGCGCCATGGCCTTCGGGGGACCGCAATGGCATCGGCGGCGCCTCGCCCAACTGACGACTTCACCACTATCTGTTGCTCATTCGCGTTAAGGAGAATGTTTTGACCACCACACCTGTATCCGACCGATCGGCAACGATCGCGTTGCAACCCACTGATGAGGAGACCGCGCTGCGCGAAGCGGTGTCTGGTGTGGTAGCCCGGTTCGGCCACTCCTACTTCCAGGAGTGCGCCCGCACCGGAGAACCCATGCAGCAGCTGTGGGATACGCTGGGCGAGCTAGGATTTCTCGGTCTCAACATCCCCGAGCAATACGGCGGTCAGGGTGCGGGACTGACAGAACTGGCCATCGTGCTGGAAGAGATGTCTGCCGGCGGATGCCCAGAGCTGGCCATGGTGCTCAGCCAGGGTATCGTCGGATCGATTCTGCCGCTGCACGGAACCGACGAGCAGAAGCAGCGTTACCTGCCAGGGATCGCCAGTGGCGCAGAGAAATTCGTTTTCGCGTTGACCGAACCGGACGCCGGATCCAACTCGCACAACGTGTCCACCACCGCCGTGCGAGACGGATCGGATTGGGTGGTCAACGGCACCAAATACTACATCTCCGGCATCGATCACGCCGATCACTTCCTACTGGTGGCCAAGACTGGCGTCGATGAGAAGTCCGGCCGCGGCGAGCTGACCTTGTTCATCGTCGATGATCCCAACCCACCCGGATTCGACAAGCAGTTGATTCCCACCGCATTGCGCGCACCTGAGCGTCAGTACACGCTCTTCTTCGACGGGATGCGTCTGCCTGCCGATTCGGTCGTCGGCCAGGTGGGAGCGGGACTGCGACCGTTGTTCGACGGGCTCAACCCCGAGCGTGTTCTGAGTGCGGTCATCTGCACCGGGATCGGACGCTACGCCGTGGCCAAGGCCGCCGAGTACGCGCGCACCCGCCGGGTGTGGGGTGGCGTGCCTATCGGAAGTCACCAAGGTGTGGCACATCCGTTGGCCGAAGCCGCCATTGAACTAGAGGCGGCAAGGACCATGGTGTGGCGGGCCGCGGCATTGTTCGATGCGGCTCTGCCGGCCGGTGAAGAGTCCAACATCGCAAAGTTCCTCGCCTCCAGAGCGGGTATGAAGGCACTCGACACCGCTATTCAGACCCACGGCGGTAACGGCCTGGCAGAGGACTACGGACTGGCCGACCTGTGGTCGATTGTGCGCCTTCAACAGATCGCGCCCGTGTCCAGCCAAATGGTGCTCAACCATTACGCCCAGCACGCACTCAAATTGCCCAGGACCTACTGATGAGCGTCAGCGTCGAAGAACTCACACAACGACTTACCGGCAAGGTGTTGCCCGGTGGGTCGATCGTCGTCGAACCGCACGAATCGGCCATTGTCGATGATGCGCTGCGCGCCGGTGACAGCGCCGAGGGCCTGGCCCACCCGTTCTGGTTCATCGTGACTTCGCTGCGATGCATGGGCATTTCAGTAGATGAACTCTGCGCGCTCGCCGCGCAGGAGGACGGCGACGTCCTGCTGTTCGGTCAGTGCGACGTGGTCCAACACCGGCCGATGCTCGTCGGCAGGACCTACGACGCGGCGGCCTCAATCTCCGCAGTCGGGTCCACCACCACCCGAGACGGATCGCGGCTGGACAGTGTCGATGTCACAGTGCACATCCAGGACGAAGGCGCCGCATCCGTCGGTACCGTCACCAGCCGCTACCTGTTCAAGAGGAGGCGCGGACATGTCTGTTGATCTGCAATTGGTAACGGCTGGAACGGAACTGCCGCCACACACCGTCACTGACGTGCGCGACGAAGACGTCCGCATCGTCGCGCTGGTGCTGCGCGATCCCAATCCCATCCACTACGACCTCAAGGAGGTCGCCCGGCTGGGCTTCGGTGACCGCGCCGTGAACCAGGGCGGCGCCACCATGGCGTACATCGCCAGCTACCTGACTGCCCTCACCGGCAGCCGGGCAGCCATCAAGGAACTGTCATGTGCCTTCCGCGGCAATGTTTTTGCCGGGGACGACGTAACGGTGGGCGCCACCGTCACCTCGGTGACCGAGACCAACGAGGGCCGGCTTGTGGCCTGCGACGTGTGGGCCGATGTCGTCGGGGGAAAACGAGCGATCACCGGAACGGCATTGCTGAGTATCTGACCGGTATCGGCAGCGCCGTACATCGGGGAGATGACCGGGGTATTCCAAGGGGAGGTTTTTGATTGAGATGAGCACTGCGCCAAAGGCAATGTGGGGCCGTACCCACGAAAGCGGCTCGGCAGCAAGCGCTGTCAGACGGTCCGCCGAGAACAGCATGCCCGGTGTGTGCCGCTGTGCGGATCGACACCCAGGAAGTCGAGCATGACGTCCAGTCTTGCGCCGCTGGGCAAGCCTCTTCGCGCTATCGGAGGGTTTTTCGGCATGACCCTCGACGTGATCGTGGGGATCTTCACCACGCCGCTGGCGTGGCGTGAATACCTCACCCAGTCGTGGTTCGTGGCGCGGGTGTCGATGCTGCCGGCTGTGCTGATGATCATTCCGTACGCCGTTATCAACACCTTCATCTTCAACATCCTGCTCGGCGAGTTCGGCGCGGCAGACTTCTCCGGTGCCGGTGCGGCATTTTTCAACGTCAATCAGATCGGACCGATCGTCACTGTGTTGGTGACCGCCGGCGCCAGCGCCACCGCGATGTGCGCAGATCTGGGTGCTCGCACCATCCGAGAAGAGCTCGATGCCCAGCGAGTGATGGGAATCGATCCCATTCAAGCGATGGTCATCCCACGGGTCCTGGCGGCCACCACCGTCTCGGTGGCGCTTATGGGATTGGTGGTGCTGGTGGGCATGTTGGCGTCGTTCTTCTTCTGTGTGTTTGCCCTCAATGTGTCCGCGGGCGTGTTCGTCGCCGGTATGACGGTGGTGACCGGACTGGGCGACGTCATTGTTTCGATCATCAAATCGTTCCTGTTCGGGTTGGGCGCGGGACTCATCGCCTGCTACAAGGGAATTTCTGTAGGAGGCGGGCCGGCCGGTGTCGGCAACGCCGTCAATGAAACGGTCGTTTTCTCCTTCATGGTGCTGTTCACCATCAACATCATCGTCACCGCCATCGGTGTCCAGTTCACGCTGCAATGAAATGGATCAGACAATGCCTCAATCGCTGACACGCTCAGCACCGGCCACGCGATTTCCACGCCTGGCACGAACCCGTGACCGGATAGTGGCCGGGTGGGACCGGATCGCTGAACAGACCGAGTTCTACTTCCTGACGTTGGCCCGCATTCCCGACGCGGCCATGAACTATCGTCCTGAGGTCTTGCGTCTGATTGCTCAAATGGGCTTGGGCTCAGGGGCGTTGGCCTCTATCGGTGGAACGATCGTGATCGTCGGCTTCATGACGATGACCACGGGTGCCATCGTGGCCGCCCAGGGCTACACCCAGTTTCAGTCCGTTGGTGTCGAGGCTTTCACCGGCTTCGCGTCAGCATTTTTCATCCCGCGACTGATCATCCCTGGCACTGCCCAAGTCACTTTGACCGCGACCATCGGCGCCGGGGCGACCGCCCAGATCGGCGCGATGAAGATCAACGAAGAGGTCGACGCGCTGGAAGTAATCGGCATCCGCAGCGTGACTTACCTTGCCGCTACCCGGGTTTTGGCGGGCACCATTGTCGTGATACCGCTGTACGCCACCGCCTTGATGACCGGGTTCTTGGCCGCGCGCTTTGGCACCACGGTGGTCTACGGCCAAGCAGGCGGTGTGTATGACCATTACTTCAACACCTTCCTCAACACCCGGGATCTGGTTGTTTCATTCGCTCAGACGATCGTCATGATCGTGGTGGTCATGCTGATCTGTACCTACTACGGCTATACCGCCGGCGGTGGTCCGGCAGGAGTGGGCGAAGCAGTCGGCCGAGCAGTCCGGGCATCGATGGTGGTGGGGGCCATTGTGCTCATGGCCGTCACTCTCGCGGTTTACGGCCAGTCCGGCAACTTCCATCTGGCGGGGTGATGCAGTGACAAACCCACACGAGAAGCGGCTGTTCTCCAAACGGTGGTGGCCGCTGATCCTGATCAGCGTGGTGGCCGCGTTGGTGTTTGCCGCAGTGACCTCGTTCCTCGGGACGTTCCAGTCGGTCGTCCCAGTCACTCTCAACGCCGACCGGTCGGGACTGGTCCTGGAGACCGGGGCCAAAGTGAAGCTGCGCGGTGTCGACGTGGGCAAGGTGCGCAGCATCAGTAGCGGCGCCCAGGACGGCGCACAAATGAAACTGGACATCGATCGCGATCAGATCCGTTTCATCCCCGCCAACGTCGAGGCCAAGATCGCCGTCACCACGGTGTTCGGCGCAAAGTTTGTGCAGTTGAGTCTGCCAGACAATCCCAGCCCGAAGCGGTTGGCCTCGGGGGCCCAACTGCAGTCGACCAATGTCACCGCCGAGGTCAACACGGTCTTTGAGAACGTGGTGGATCTGTTGGACATGATCGATCCGGTCAAGCTCAACTCGGTGCTGACCGCGGTCGCTGACGCGGTGCGCGGCCGCGGTGAGCGCATCGGCGAGGCCACAACCGATCTCAACGAGGTCTTGACGGCCCTGAATGCGCGCAGCGAAGTTTTCCGTGAGGACATCCATGCGCTCGGCGATTTCAGCGCCACCTACGGGGCGGCCGCAGAGGACATCGTCGCAGTCCTCGATGCCGTCTCCACCACCAGCGCCACTGTTGTCGAGCACGACAATGCCTTAGATGGTTTGTTGCTCAACGCAATCGGACTGTCCCAGGACGGGACGAGCTTGCTCGCTTCCAGCAAGGACAACCTGATCGGAGCGATCAATGGTCTTGAACCCACCACGGCGCTACTGGAGATGTATAGCCCCACCTACAAATGCACGCTGCAAGGCGCTGACTGGTTGATCGACAATGGCAAGGGCATCTGGGGCGGCGACGGGCGCACCTTCGTTGTCGATGTCGCCCTGCTGCCCGGCAATGATCCCTACCGTTATCCGGACAACCTTCCGGTCGTGGGTGCCAAGGGCGGCCCAGGCGGAAAGCCCGGATGTGGTTCTCTGCCCGATGTCACCAAGAACTTCCCGGTGCGTCAACTGATCACCAACACCGGGTGGGGCACAGGGGTAGATATCCGGCCTAATCCCGGAATCGGAAGTCCGTGCTATGCGAACTACTTCCCAGTCACGCGTGCCGTACCTGAGCCACCCAGCATCCGCAAGTGCCTGCCCGGACCGGCCCCGGGACCACAGCCCTACCCAGGAGCACCACCGTATGGTGCGCCGTTCTACGGTCCCGGCGGTGTGCCGCTATGGCCAGGAATCCCCGCCGCAACAAGTGATTCCGCACCGCCGCCACCTCCGGCAGCGGCACCAACGGCCGGTCAACCGCATCAGGACGGTCAGCCGTGAGGCCGGCCACCATCGATGAGAAAGGACAGCCACGATGACCAAGAACCTCGCAGGCATCGTCTGGCGCCTGGCGATTTTCATGACCGCCTGCATACTGGCGCTGGCCGCGACCGTCATCGTGTTTGCACAGTTCCGGTTCGGCGGTGATGCCCACGACTACTCCGCACAATTCAGCAACGTCTCGGGTCTGCGCGAAGGTGACATGGTCCGCGTCGCGGGCGTGGAGGTCGGCAAAATCAGCCACATCACTGTCAACCCCGACGCCACTGTCCAGGTCGATTTCACCGCAGGCCGCGAGGCCGTCCTGACTGAAGGCACACGCGCAGAGATCCGTTACGACGACCTCATCGGTGGCCGCTACATGACCTTGACCGACGGAGCCGCCAGCACTGCCGTGCTGGCGGCAGGCGCGACCATCCCGCTGGACCGGACCCAACCGGCGCTGGATCTAGATTCGGTCACCGGCGGCTTCCGCCCGCTGTTTCGGGCGTTGGATCCAGAAAAGGTCAACGAACTCAGCGGACAGCTATTACAGGCTCTGCAAGGCGAGGGTGTGACCATTGGATCATTCCTCAACCACGCTGCCGCACTGACGAACACATTGGCTGACCGCGACGTGCTGATTGGCCAAGTGGTCGACAATTTGAACGTAGTCTTGAGTTCCCTTGGCGGGCAGACTGATCAACTGGACAAGGCAGTCACCAATTTGTCCGAGCTTGTTGCCGGTTTGGCGGAACGAAAATCCGATATCAGCAACGCGGTAGCTCACACCAACGCAGCATCCGCGACCATTGCCGACCTGCTGGGGCAGACCCGCCAGCCCGCGCAGAAGGTAATTCGCGAAACCGATCGGGTCGCGGGCAACGTGCTGCTTGACCACGAGTACTTCGACCGGATCCTCAACGAACTACCCGACAAGTACCGGATCCTCAACCGCCAAGGCATGTATGGCGACTACTTCAGTTTCTACTTCTGCGACGTGGTGCTCAAGCTCAACGGCAAAGGAGGCCAGCCGGTCTTCGTCAAGGTGGCCGGCCAAAGTACCGGGAGGTGTGCGCCGCGATGACCAGGAGACGGACTTTCTCTGAGCGAAACCCGCTGATTCTTGGCGCTGTGGGTCTACTGGCCGTGGTGCTTGTCGCGACTGCGGCACTGGGCAACCAGATGCTGCCGTTCATCAATCAAAACAAGAACTACTCGGCGTACTTCGCCGATGCCGGTGGTTTGTTCACCGGCGCGATCGTCCAGGTATCCGGCTATCCAGTCGGCAAGGTCACCGACATCGAACTTGAAGGCCCCGGAGTCCGGGTTACCTTCGATGTGCCCAAAAATCTGCACATCGGAGATCGGTCTGAGGCGGCTATCACGACCAAGGGGCTGCTGGGCACCAAAGAACTGGATGTCATTCCCCATGGCGATGACGCACTCGACGGCCCCATCCCGATGAATCGCACCAAGTCTCCCTATCAGCTTCCTGACGCGCTCGGGGAGTTGGCGACGACCATCAGCGGGCTGGATACCAACCAACTGTCGGATTCCTTGTCGACCCTGGCCCAGACCTTCGCCGACACTCCGCCACACCTGCGCGAAGCGGTTCAAGGCGTGGCGCGGTTCGCCGAGACCCTCAACAGCCGAGACGATCAGCTGCGCACACTATTGGCCAACGCAGCCAAGGCAACCGACGTCCTGGCCAAGCGCACCGACCGGATCGTCAGTCTGATCAAGGACACCAACGCCGTGCTGGCCCAGTTGCGCACTCAAAGCGCCGCTCTGGACCAGTTGTCGGCCAACATATCGGCGGTCGCGCAACAATTGAAGGCATTCATCGCCGAAAACCGCGCTCAGCTCAAACCCTCACTGGACAAGCTCAACGGCGTACTGACCATCGTCGACAGCCGCAAGGAGCGCATCCAAGAAGCCGTCAAAGGCTTGGGTACCTACGCGATGTCGTTGGGTGAAACTGTGGCTTCCGGTCCGTTCTTCAAGGCCTACGTCGTGAACTTGCTTCCGGGACAGTTCGTGCAGCCCTTCGTCGATGCGGCGTTTTCCGACCTGGGGCTGGATCCCAATGTCCTCCTGCCTTCTGAACGCCACGATCCTCAAGTGGGCCAGCCCGGCACGCCGGCGCTGCCGGTGCCTTATCCTCGCACCGGCCAGGGCGGCCAACCGCGGCTCAATCTGCCCGACGCCATCACCGGAAATCCTGGCGATCCAGGATGCGGACCGCCAGGGGTGCCGCTGCCCGGCCCCACGGGCTGCTACCCCTATCGCGAACCAGAGCCGGCACCGCCGCCGGGCGGACCACCGCCGGGCCCACCGGCGATCGATCCTGCAACTCCTTCCGTCAGCGAACCCACGCCCTCACCGGTTTTGGTGCCCGCACCCGGTGAACCACCCACGCCAGGAGGCCAACGATGACAACGTGGATCCGCCGACCACGAGTTGTGCTGGCCATCGCCCTCATCGCAGCGTTGGTGGCTGCAGGATTTCTTGCCGTGGCTGTCACCGAACGCATTGGCCGGACCATCGTGGTCGGTTACTTCGACAACAGCACAGGCCTTTTCGAAGGCGACGACGTCCGAATCCGGGGAGTCAACGTCGGCAAGGTCGACAAGATCGAACCTGAGGCGCAACGCACCAAGATCACCTTCTGGTTCGGCAGTGACTACAAGGTTCCTGAGAACGTCAACGCCGTGATCCTGTCACCGCAGCTGGTGACCGGGCGTGCCATCCAGCTGACTCCAGCCTATGTGGACGGACCCACGCTCGGGGCCGGGGCCACGATCCCACAGGACCGCACCGCAGTCCCGGTCGAGTGGGATGACGTGCGCGCACAGCTGGAGCGGCTGACCGACATGCTCCAACCTGAAACACCGGGACAAGTCAGCACACTTGGAGCTCTGATCAACACCGCCGCCGACAACTTGCGGGGACAGGGATCTGACATCCGTGACACTGTCATCAAACTGTCGCAGACGGTGTCAGCTCTCGGCGACCACAGCAAAGACATCTTCGGAAGCATCCGAAACCTGTCGACTTTGGTGAGTGCTCTCAAAGACAGCGGCGACCTGCTCGGGCAACTCAACGTCAATCTCTCGGAAGTGTCGGGGTTGCTGGCTGACGATCCCCACGAAGTGGGTCAGGCCGTGCAAGACCTCAACGCCGTCGTCGCCGATGTCGAGAGCTTCGTGTCAGAAAACCGTGAACCAATAGGCATTGCGGCGGACAAGCTTTCGTCGATCTCCACCGCGGTCGCCGCCAGCCGTGACGACCTTGAGCAGGTTTTGCACATCCTTCCCACCGCTGTGGTCAACTTCAACAACATCTATGAGCCCGCCAACGGATCGTTGACCGGCGCTTTGTCAGTCAACAATTTCGCCAACCCGATCTCGTTTCTGTGTGGGGCCATCCAAGCGGCCTCACGGCTGGGCGCCGAGCAGGCGTCCAAGCTGTGCGTGCAGTATCTGGCGCCCATCGTGAAAAACCGGCAATACAACTTCCCGCCGCTCGGGGAGAACCTGCTCGTCGGGACCCAAGCCCGCCCCAACGAAGTGACCTACAGCGAGGATTGGATGAGACCCGACTTCGTCCCGCCGGCGCCCGAACCAGCACCCAGCGACACCCCGCCGCCCGCAGCCGATGCACCGCTGCCCGCGGAAGCCGCGCCGCCAGTCGTGTCCACCGATCCCGCAGCCGGGCTGTCCGGCATGATGACTCCGCCCGGAGGTGGCTCATGACACCTCGATGGGCCCGCCGCACCACAGCGATCATCGCAGCGCTTATCGTGGGTGCGTCACAGGCCGGGTGCAGCTGGCGCGGGGTCAACTCGCTACCCCTACCCGGCACCGAGGGGCGAGACGACGGCGCCTACACAATTGCCGCCCAGATGCCCGACGTAAACAACATCCAGCCCAACTCGCGCGTCCGCGTCGCCGACGTCACGGTCGGTCATGTCTCCAAGATCGAATTGCAGGGCCAGCACGCGTTGGTGTCGATGAGTCTCAACCGTGATGTCAACCTGCCCGAAAATGCGACTGTCAAGATCGGTACCACGACCATATTCGGATCCCAGCACATCGAATTGGCGCCACCCGATGACGAGCCGGCCCGGGGACGGCTGCGCGAAGGCTCGCTGATCCCGCTGTCTCGTGCCGGTGCGTTTCCAACACCGGAACAGACGCTCGCCTCACTGTCGCTGGTGCTCAACGGTGGCGGCGTCGGCCAGCTCGGCGACATCACTGAGGCGCTCAGCACCGGTTTCCGTGGGCGCGAGGATGACGCCCGCAGCCTGATCGATCAGTCAGAGACATTCGTCGCCACACTCAACGATCAGAGCTCGGACATCATCACCGCGACAGAGAACCTCAACGACTTGGTCGGAAAGTTCGCCGCACAACAACCAGTGCTCGACCGGGCGGTGAACACCATCCCCAACGCCCTGCAGGTTCTCAACAGTAAGCGCGGCAACCTGGTCGAAGCCGCCGACCAGCTCGGCAAGTTCAGCGCCCTGACCACCGATACGATCAACCAAAGCAAAGAGAACCTGATCAGGGAATTGCATCAGGTCGGACCGGTGCTTACCGCGCTCGCCGACGCCGGACCCAGCCTGACGAAGTCGCTCGGCCTGATCCCGACCTACCCGTTCCCCAACGCAAACATCGAAAACTATCAGCGCGGCGATTACACAAACCTCACCGCCGTCATCGATCTGACGTTGAGCCGCATCGATGCCGGCCTGTTCACCGGCACGCGCTGGGAATGCGATCTGACGTGGCTGGAAATGCAGTGGGGCCGCACCATCGGACAGTTCCCCAGCCCCTGCATGGCCGCAGGCCCGGGTGGCGTAAGCAACCCGTTGACCGCGCCATACCACACAGACCAGGGACGCTGACATGCACTTGAACCGACAAGCACGCATTCAGTTGGCCATCTTCTCTGTGCTAGCCATGATCGCGCTGGCCGCGATGAGCGTGAACTATATGAAACTGCCGGCCAAGCTTTTCGGTATCGGTCACTACACCGTGACGATGCAGCTTCCGACCACCGGCGGGCTCTATGAAACCAGCAACGTCACCTATCGCGGTACAGAAATCGGGCGCGTGACTGCGGTGCGCCTCGACGATTCGGGTGTCGTCGCCGAACTGTCATTGCGCTCAGACACGCCGGTGCCCAGCGACCTAAAAGCCGAGGTGCACAGCCAGTCGGCGATCGGTGAACAGTATGTGGAACTGTTGCCTCGCGACGGCGCCGCGCCACCGCTGAAAGATGGCGACGTCATCGCTGCCGACGACACCACCGTTCCCCGCGACATCAACAACGTCCTGGACGCCGTCGTCACGGGCCTGAAAGCAGTGCCGCGAGACAACCTGCGTACCGTCGTGGATGAATCATTCACCGCGGTAGGCAGACTCGGACCAGAGCTGACCAAGATCGTCGACGGCACGCTGGATCTGTCGAGGGATGCCCGAGACAATCTCGATCCGATGCTCGCGCTGATCGACAACGTCAAACCCGTGCTGGACTCCCAAACTGAGTCATCGGCAGCCATCGAAAACTGGGCAGACCACGTGGCCACCGTCACCCGCGACCTCGCCGACCACGACGGCGACCTCCGCGGCGTGATCACAGAAGGCGGACCGGCCCTGGGGGAGACCAGGGCACTTGTGCAACGCCTGCAACCCACATTGCCTGTGCTCATGGCAAACCTGGTGAGTGTGGGCCAGATTGGTCTGGCCTACCACGACAACATCGAGCAGATTCTGGTGCTCTTGCCGCAGTTGATGGCGATCAACCAAGGCGCGTTCGCCGCCAATGTCAACACCAAGCAGGATTACAAGGGCGCCTACCTCAGCTTCAACCTCAATCTGAATCTGCCGCCACCATGCACAACCGGTTACCTGCCGACTCAGCAGATGCGAACCGCGGCAGAGCAGGACTTCCCCGATCGCCCCGCCGGCGATCTGTATTGCCGTGTGCCGCAGGACTCTCCATTCAACGTGCGCGGTGCGCGCAATACGCCCTGCGCGACAGTTCCGGGAAAACGCGCCGCCACAGTCAAAGAATGCGAAAGCCGCCAAGAGTACGTACCGCTCAATGATGGTTTCAACTGGAAAGGCGATCCAAACGCGACTGGCACAGGACAGGCAGTACCGCAATTGCGTCCGACTACCGACCAAGGAGCACCACCACCACCGATCGCCATCGCCTACTACGACCAAGCCACCGGTGCCTACGTCGGGCCCGATGGCCGCCACTACACCCAGGCCGACCTCGCCCAAACCGCGCCGAAGGAGAAGACATGGGAAACGATGCTGCTTCCACCCGGACGCTGAGCGCACCTTCCGACGACGATGATGCTCCCGGCGCCGAACGCCCAGACGAAATCGTCGACTATGAGACCGCCAGTACACCAATCGAATTGAACTCGGCTGCCCGCTGGCACCGGCTCTGGCATCCCGTGGCTTTCGGGTTGGTTGCAGTCGCGTTGCTCAGCGTCCTGATCGGCTGGCTGGGTTACCAGACCTACCGTTATCAGCAGACCCAGCACCAGGGCGCATTGTTCCTGCAGGCCGCACGACAAGGCGCAGTCAACTTGACCACGATCGACTGGCAGCATGCCGAGACCGATGTACAACGCATCATGGACGGTGCCGCCGGAGAGTTCTACGACGACTTCGCCCAACGTGCGCAGCCTTTCGTCGACGTGGTCAAACAGGCGCAGTCGGTATCTGTAGGCACAGTGACCCAAGCAGCGTTGGAATCGCAGTCGGCGACCGAAGCTCAAGCGTTGGTGGCGGTCTCGGTAAAAACGACCAACACCACCGGTGAGGAACCGGTTCCGCGGGCGTGGCGCATGCGCATCGCCGTCCAACAAATCGACAACCAGATAAAGGTTTCTCGCGTGGAGTTCGTGCCATGAGACTTCGTCCGATGACCAGCCGGTCAACTCGCACCAGCAGCGCCCTCGCCGATGACGACAAATGCGCCCTTGCCACCGGCGACTCCCCCGCCGATGTCGCGCCTACCGACACGGACGCAGCAGACCCGAGCGCAGATGCCACCGAATCCGCGAAGACCGAGCAGACCAAAGAGGCCGGAGAGCGAGCGGCGCATCGACCGCGGTGGCGCACACTGGCTAGCCGCGTTGCCCTGCCCGTACTGATCTTGTGCATGTCAGCCGGGGCTGGATACCTCACGTGGCAGAGGAGCCAGAACGAGCAAACCGACATGGCAACAACGGAATCAGTGCAAGCCGCGACGGATGCCACGGTCGCGCTGCTGAGCTACAAACCCGACACCGTCGACAAGGAGCTCGAGGACGCCCGGAGTCGGCTCACAGGCCAATTCCTGGACTCTTACACCTCTTTGACCCGAGATGTCGTCATCCCGGGAGCGCAACAAAAGAAGATCACCGCCACCGCCACAGTCCCGGCCGCCGCACCTGTATCGGCTTCCAGCGATCACGCCGTGGTCCTGCTCTTCGTCAACCAAACTGTCACCGTCGGTGCAGACGCACCCACCAACAGCGCGTCCACCGTGCAGGTATCCCTGGACAGGATCGACGACCGCTGGCTGGTTTCGGCGTTCGACCCCATTTAGCCGCATCCGCCCCACACGCTCTGCGCCACCAACTGCACCCACACTCCCGCGGAAAGGAGAACCCACAACACATGTCGCACCGACACCTACTGTCATCCCTGACTCTCTTCGTCTCCGCAGTGTTCGGTCTGGCCCCGGCCGCGGCTGCCGACAACGACAACAACACCTTGGTGCCGAACAATAAGCGGCTCAACGACTCGGTGATCGCCAATGTCTACACCGTGCAGCATCAGTCCGGCTGTACCAACGACATAACGATCAATCCACAGCTGCAACTGGCCGCCCAATGGCACACCCATGACGTTCTGAGCAACCGCACGCTCAGCGGTGACCTGGGCTCGGATTACTCGACCCCGCAATCAAGAGCACAGGCCGCCGGCTACAACGGCGAGGTGGCTCAGACGGTTGCCATCAATCCAGCACTGGCCATCAACGGCGTCGAGATCATCAACCGCTGGTACCACGACCCAACCTCGTTCGGCGTCATGTCGAACTGTGCGTACACCGAGATGGGGGTGTGGTCGGCCAACAGTCTCGACCGAACCGTGGTCGTGGCCATCTATGGCAGGCCGACATGAAACCAACGGACCGCGAAATACACGTTAGGAGAATAAAACATGGACCCCAATCCGGACTACGACGCCAGCGACGAAGTCGAGTATTTCTTCAATTGGCTGCCGTGGGCCCTGCGCGGCGTCTACCCACCCCCGGCATACCCGCCAACCTGACACACCATGACTCCGAACCAACCCAGCAACCCCCGTCGACCGCCGCAAGGGGGTCCCATGAAGGACAGTGACGAACACGGCATGAACTCACCGGTTCGCATGGCACTCAGAATGATGCGCATTCCGCTGATCCTCATCGTGGCCCTTAGCCTCTGGCACGCGGTGAAAGCCAGGGCCGATAACGTCGAGTACCTGATGGTCCCGTCGGCAGCCATGGGCCGTGACATCCCGGTCGCATTCCAGGGCAACGGCCCGCACGCGGTGTTCCTGCTCGATGCATTCAACGCCGCCCCCGACGTCAGTAATTGGGTGACCGCAGGAGACGCGATGAAAACGCTGGCAGGAAAGGGCATTTCGGTGGCCGCACCGGCAGGCGGTGCCTGGAGCCTGTACACCAACTGGGAGCAGGACGGCAGTAAGCAGTGGGAATCTTTCCTGGCCACTGAGCTGCCGAACTGGCTGGCCGCGAACAAGGGCCTGCAGCCCAGCGGGCATGGTGTCGTGGGCGCTGCCCAGGGTGGCACGGGCGCGCTGACGCTGGCCACCTTTCACCCCGACCGGTTCCGTTATGCGGGTTCACTGTCCGGGTTTCTGACCCCGTCGCGCACCTTCGAGAACGGCGCGATCACCGCCGGGATGGCGCAGTATGGCGGAGTGGACACGCCCAATATGTGGGGTCCGGCGCAGTTCGGCCGGTGGAAGTGGCACGACCCCGATGTGCACGCCCAGCTATTGGTGGACAACAACACCCGGCTGTGGATCTTCAGTCCGCAGACCACCACGTGCAGTGATCCGGTGGCGATGATCAACGACTGTGCCCAGGCCCAGGGCAGCAACCGCACCTTCTATTCGCACTACCGCTCCCTCGGCGGTCACAACGGACATTTCGACTTTCCAGCCGGCGGCCAACACGACTGGAGCAACTGGGCACAGCAGCTGGGTGCCCTGTCCGGGGACCTCGCAGCAGCCCTTGGATCACCGCAATGAACGCGAAGCGGCGGTACGTACGACGCCCATTCTCCCTGCTCGCCGGGGCGACAATGCTGGCCGCTGCTCCGTCCGTCGGGGCCGTGCCAGCGGCCGCCGACCCAATTACAGACCCGTGCCAACTCGCGTTCAGCCTGTTCTGCCGTTTCGTGCCGATGCTGCCAGAGCTGGAACACAACGTGGACCTCACGCAGAACCAACCCCCCGCTGACCGGGCCGCACCCCCGCCCGAGAACATGCCACCGCCCGATCCATGCGCTGCCGGCTGCGTATAAATCACCATCGCCACCGCGACACTCACAGATAAGGTTTCAAATCATGGGCGTCCAAATCGACGTTACTAACCTGACGAAATCTTTTGGATCGTCGAAGATTTGGGAAGACGTCACATTGACGGTTCCCGAGGGCGAGGTCAGCGTGTTGCTGGGCCCGTCGGGTACCGGTAAATCGGTGTTCCTGAAGTCCCTGATCGGCCTGCTGCGCCCCGAGCGCGGCTCGATCGTCATCGACGGCACCAACATCCTTGAATGCTCGGCCAAAGAGCTCTACGAGATCCGCACCCTGTTCGGTGTGCTGTTCCAGGACGGCGCGCTGTTCGGCTCGATGAACATCTATGACAACACCGCCTTCCCGCTGCGCGAGCACACCAAGAAGAGCGAGAGCGAAATCCGCAACATCGTCATGGAGAAGCTCGACCTGGTCGGTATGCCCAATGACGGACACAAGTTCCCCGGTGAGATCTCCGGCGGTATGCGCAAGCGCGCCGGCCTGGCCCGCGCCCTCGTGCTCGACCCGAAGATCATCTTGTGCGACGAGCCGGACTCGGGTCTGGACCCGGTCCGTACCGCCTACCTGTCCCAGCTGCTGATCGACATCAACGCGCAGATCGACGCCACGGTGCTGATCGTGACGCACAACATCAACATCGCCCGGACCGTGCCCGACAACATCGGCATGCTGTTCCGCAAGCAGCTGGTCATGTTCGGTCCCCGCGAGGTGCTGCTGACCAGCGAGGAGCCCGTCGTCAAGCAGTTCCTCAACGGTCGCCGTATCGGGCCCATCGGTATGTCCGAGGAGAAGGACGAGGCCACTGCGGCCGCTGAGCAGGCCATGATCGAGGCCGGCCAGCACGACGGCGGTGTCGAGGAGATCGAGGGTGTGCCGCCGCAGCTGATGGCCACTCCCGGTATGCCCGAGCGCAAGGCTGTGGGCCGGCGCCAGGCTCGTGTGCGCGAGATCCTGCACACCCTGCCGCCCGCTGCGCAGGCCGCGATCCTCGACGATCTGGACGCCGTGCCATCCCATAGCCGATCTGAGGCGCAAACCGCGCCGATCAAGGCGGCTGGACCGGTTCCGTCGCGATGAGGATTTCTAAAGTACGCAGGTGCAGCGCCGACGCCTCAATAAGGCGCGGCCGGTCAGGAGTGACCGCCGCCATGACTACTCTTCTGGCATTGGGTTGAGTCAGCATGGTTGCGGCCCCACTGGCTGACGCGGTCCCAGCGCCAGAAGTCGAATACACCTACAACGTTATTGTCAGGCGACACTTCACTTTTCCCGGCAATGACGCGATCGGGTGTGGATACCGTCTCTGCGACCAAGTGGCGCGCGGGTTGACGTACAGAGGCGTTATGGCTGCGGTGAAATCCGAGGTCCTCCCGAATGATGAACAGGCAGCCAATTATGTTGTGTCCTATGCCATCGGCATTCTGTGCCCGGCCCATATCACCTCGATTCGACAGACCGCATCGGAGAACTAACCGCTCCAGCGATCGTTGATGCAGCCGGCGCATCACGCTTCCAGCTGGTCCAGTGAGTCTTCGGCGGGGCCACTGATGCCTACAGTGTGCGTATCATCCCGGTCGCGAGTGGTCCGCCGCACCGAAAGGGACTGCCCCGGGTTCAGTTGACTCGCGGGTTATGGATTTCAGGCCGCGGTTGCGACCGGTGTGTGGAGCAGTTCGAACTCTATCGGGGTGAGTCTGCCGAGTGCGCGTTGGCGCCGGCGTCGGTGGTAGGTCCGCTCGATCCAGGGCACGATCGCCAGCCGGAGTTCGGCTCGGGTTGTCCAGCGCCGTCGGTCCAGGACGCTGCGCTGCAGAAGCGCTAAGAACGACTCCATGGCCGCTTTGTCTCCGCAGGCGCCGACGCGTCCCATAGACCCGTGTAATCCGTTGTGCGACAGTGCGTGGACGAACTTTCGCGTTCGAAACTGACTACCTCTGTCGGAGTGGACGATCGTCTCGACCGGTGAGCGCAGCGCCACAGGGTGGTCCAGCGCCGCCACAGCCAACGAAGACTTCATTCGGCAGTCGATCGAGTAGCCGACAATCCGGTTGGAGTAGACGTCGTCGATGGCGCAGAGGTAGAGCTTGCCTTCGTCGGTGCGGTGCTCGGTGATGTCGGCCAGCCAGACCTGATTGGGAGCTTGGGCGCTGAACTGACGTTGCACGAGGTCGTCATGGATGGGCGGCCCGGATCGGCGGTTCAGTCCGCGCTTGCTTGGCGAAGATCGATCAGATCCGTTCCTGGGAACACAGCCCGTGCAACCCGATTTTCGCCAGCGATGATCCCGCGCCCAGGAAGTTCGTCGGCGATGAATCGGTACCCGAATGCGGGGTTATCGGCGTGGATGTCGCGGGCTGCATTGATCAGGTGCGCGTCGTCCCATTCACGCTGCGACAGGGGCGCTTTGCGCCACTTGTAGAACGCCTGGGTGAAGAATCCCAGGACCCGGCAGGTCACCGTGACGGCCACACCGTCATCGGCAAGGTCGAGGACCAGCGGGTACATCATTATGGGTTGGCATACCGCGACAGATAGCCAACCGCGCGGCGCATCACCTTAGCTTCCTGCTCGAGTACCGCCTGACACTGTTTCGGTGGCATGCCTCAGGGACCGTGCTACGTGTCCACAGTGAAGGCATGCTCGTACCCTTGCGGGCCGAGGTGTTCGTACACGAGTGTCGTCGGGACACGATTCCAATGGTGTCCCATCAGTACGGCCAGACCGAGCGGGCCGATAAGGAACAGATGCAGTCTCTCGGAGCTGGCGTGGTTGCGCGCGAGATCTCGGATGGCGACGGCGAGGCTGTTGGCTGCCGCGGGTGTGGTCACGGCACTGGGACAGGTTCCAGTCGCTGGGGTGGCGGTCAGGATCGTGTTGACGGGCAACGCGTTTTGGAGTATCCACTCGGTCGCCTGGCTGGCCCCGTTGGTGGACACGTTGACGATGAGTGCGGTGTCATTGCCGCGCCCGACGGGCTGTTCGGTCACATCGAGATCGAAAGGCTCGGTGGCAACATCACTGGTCCACAGCTGGTCGCCTTGGCGGATTCCGACCTCGTAGCGCAGGACGCGCGGTAGTTCAACGCCGAGCAGGAAACCGGTTGCTTGGCGCATGTGCCCGGTCACCAGAATGCGGCCAGAACTTCCGAGTTGTGCTGGCACGGTGGCGATCTCAGCTGCGAGTTCAGTCCATGTATGCGGTGCGGCGGGGGTCACGCGGTGCGAGGGTTTTTCTCCGGCGATGCGGTTGACCCAATCGATGCTGACGGTAGCTTGGTCGGCGAGGTCGTCGTGTTTGATGGTCGCGATTGACACGGTGGTCCATGGCGAGCCGGCGTGCAGATCTAGCGTGGCAACGGCGTCGTTGATGTCTGCCAGGGTGAGTCGGCGGTGCCCGGCGACGACCTGCTGGGAGACCCACTTCGTGCTCTGGTCGACAGCATTGTCGTCCGACCGCAGGCCGTTGGCGGCCATCAGCAGGGCGACGTCGTCGTGCAGGCGCTTGAGTTCATAGGCGATATCGAAGTGAAGGTCGTCGAGCAGGGCCATCAGCGCGGCTTCGTTGGTGCCCGCGGCTGTTGCCCACGCTGTCCGCGCTTTTCCGCGCGCTGACTTCGGCCCATCTTGGGCGGCGCGGGGTACCAATCGGCTGTCACGTCCGTCGCGATCCTTGAGCAGCACATCGTTGGGGTCGTGCGGGCGGTTGGTGGCCAACCGCAATTCGACCGGATCACCGTTGGCGGTAAGAATTTTGTGTGTGGCTGCCAGCTTTTTGATGATGCCTTTGTCGTCCAGGTAGGTCAGCCCAACTGATGTGCGGTTGTCGGTGGTGTATTTGACCTGTGTGTACACGTGCGGAGGCCGTACCCGGTAGCGCACGACGTCGTCGCCGTTGCCGACGCCTGGTTCTTCGACACCAATGGCGATCGTGGGATTGGTGGTGTTCTTGGTCAGGTGGTGGTGCAGCGCTTCCATGCACGCCCGCCAGACGTGCAGCCACTGGTATTCGTCGCCGGTGATGCGGACGCCGGTGGCGCTGGGCATTTCGTTGCCGGTCATGCAGGGTCTCCTGGGGGGTCCGTGGTGGGGGCGTTTGTTCCTGGATCGCGGTGGGTGGTGTGAGGTGTCGGCCCGGGAAGTCCGCCCGTCAGTGTGACGGTGCAGGCGCGGGGGATCAGGGAGACGATGCGTCGGGCATCGAGGGTGTATCCGTGTTGGGTTCTGCGGAGCACGATTTGGGTGGGGTTGGGGTGCCGGGGCTTGGTCATCGAGATCCGGGCCAGCGACGCGAGGTCGGTGCGACTGGGGCCGACGTCGTCGGGGTGGCTGTGCCAGTCGCCGAGGTATCCGAGCCGGTGATCAGCCATGCGTGCCCTGAGCACGGCGGGGTGGTCGGCGCCGCCGGGGATGCGGTAGTGGGATCGGCCGCGGTCGGTGGTGGGGATTTCGATGGCAGTGATCACCCACGGGTGCCCGTCAAGGTAGACACCGATCAGGATGCCGCCCGTTTCGTCCGGGTGTGCCTGTGCGGCAGCGGTTGCCATGGCGGCGCGGGCAGACTCCGTGATCCACAGTCGCGTGCTGGTGTTCACTTGTACTCCGGCGCTGGTGTGTCGTCGGGATCGACGATGCCGGCGCGGTCAAATGGTGGGTTCATCGGGCTGAGCACCGTGATGCGTTCGTCCGGTCGTTGCCGCCGAGCGGTGAGCTGATCAATGGCGGCGGCAGCGGTATCGGCCGCAGCGGTGAGCACCGCGATGGGCGGGGCATTGTTCACTGGCGCAGTGCATCCAAGTTCCAGGAAACCCGGGTGAGCCGGACAGACAGCCTCGGTATCGGGTGGAAGTGCGACGTAGCGTGGGTCGTCGACCCGGGCCGCGATCGGGGTGTCGCCCTCGGATTGCCGCTGCACCCGCGCCAGCGCGCCGTGGTGGAAAAGGGCTCCCACGATGAGCGGGACGCCGCGGCGCCCACATACGTCAGCGAGCGCAGCGGTCAGCGGCAAGACCCCGGTGCAATCGATGACCACATCGACTCCACTGATGGTGGCGCGCAACCGGACGGGGTCGTAGGGCAAGTCATCATGGCCGGTCACCGAGGTCCACGGGGCATGCTGCTCGACGACGGCCCTGACAGCGACGGTTTTGGGGTAACCCACGAAGTGGCGTGTGCCCACGTGGCGAACAACGTTGGTGCTGGTGAGAAAGTCACTGTCGTACACGTAGAGGGTGCCGACGCCGCTAGCGGCAACGGCGACCGCGACATGCCCGCCGACCGATCCCGCGCCGGCGATCAGGACCGTCTTGTTGGCGAGCAG
This sequence comes from Mycolicibacterium fortuitum subsp. fortuitum, assembly GCF_022179545.1. The sequence continues at coordinate 454,764 of NZ_AP025518.1, forward strand.
ATCGGCATCGGCGCCTGCGCGCCGGCGCAGCGCCGGTACGTCGTTGGGGGTAGCCGCCAGTGCCCTCGTGCACAGGGTGTCGCCGAGGCCGGACAGGCTGACCACGATGGCGTCGTGGTCAGCATCATGGCGGGGCCAAGCCAAAACGATGAAATCGTGGCCACCGCTTGGCTCCGGGAACGCCGTGTCGGATCGCGCGGTCAGTCCACGGTCGAGGTTCCTGCGCTGGCGTCGACTCAGTGCTGCCCGCACGTCGTCGAGTGTGCGCGGAGGATCGGCTAGATGGTCGCGCAGATAAAAGGCGCCAGTCAGTACCGGTTTGCCGATGTTGCGAGGGTCGGGTGGGTTGCCGGCGCCGATGAGCAGCGATGTCCCCTGCAGGGTGCCGAATACCTCGGCGGTGTACCCGGGGGTGCCACCAGCGATCAGGTCCTGCAGGGGCAGTTCGGCTCGGTAGTCGCTGCGCTCGTCGTAGAGATAGTGCGCGTCGAGCGCGCGGTCCTCGGGGTTAAAGCCGTCCCGGGCTGCAGCGGCCCACTGGTCAAGGCGGTCCCAAAGTCCTTGTAGTGTAATGCCATCGATCTGGGCCGGGTCGTCTTCGGCCCACAGGCAGATGGTGCCTTGGGAGGCGTGGCCGGTGCGCAGGCCGGGAACAACCACGTGGGCGTAGCGCAGCGGCCACCCGGAATAGAACTGGATCCGCATACGGGTGGCGTCGGTGTGGCCGCGCAGACTCGGTCGAATTGGTCCCGCCCAGCACGGCTGATCCTGGTCGCCGTTGGCCGAGAACCCCGCGTTGACCAGGTCCGAGCAGAATCGATCAAATGCGGCGTCGTCGTAGGTGTGCACCAGTCAGCTCAGCGGCGAGCCTCGAGCCACGAGTCGGGTGTGGCGAAGCCACGCGGCTGATTGCTACCCAGTGCCCCCACCGCAGTGACGGCCCCGATCGGAAATCCTGCCGCGTCACACCCGTCGGGCAGCGGAAGGACTTGCCCGCGGTCGTTGGTGCCCAAGATGTCGCGCCACAGCTTGGCCGCGCGGCACCGTTCCGAATCGAGCGCTGTGCGGGCCTCGCCGGCCAGACGCTCGAACGTCTGCCCGGCCGACCTCCACTGCCACGGATCCAGGTCTGGCTTGAGTGGTGTGCCGAGCACAGGGTCGGGCAGACCGTCGTCGGCACAGTCGATCAACCTGGCACCGACATGTTGCATCGTGGAGGTCAGAAGCTCGGCGTGAGTGGTTCCGCTGACAAGCTGCTCCTTCCAGACGTAGTACGCGGCAATCTCGACAAACAGGCCTCCGGGGCGCTGGCCACCGAGATGGAAGTGACGGACCTGGCGCAGCAACCGCACGATGTGCCGGTAGGCGTTTTCCCCCCCGATCGTCGGACTCGACGAGGCCGTGGCCAGTGCATCTGTATCCGTAGCGAACTGCACGGGATTGGTCTTGATCCAGCGGCCCTCGTCGTTGTTCCACTGGTCGCGATCGCGGTTGGGGATGGCCCAGTGCTCACCCCAGGGCACGGCTGGCACCGCGTCGATGGCGAACGCGTCGTCGCTGAAATGGCCTTCGGGCTCAGGGAAGTCGATCTTGAGCGACCGTGCCTGACGCGTGATACGCCCGCCCAGATCTTCGCCCTTCACGCCGTATTCGTCGACGAGAACGCGCTCGACGGCGTTGTAGATCTTCTCGGGGCTGTGGCGCACTGATAGTCCGGTGAAGCGCAGGAAGACATCGACGTCCTTGCCCGGATACCGTGCGGTCAAGCGAGCGTAGGAGCCGATGAGCCGGGTGTCGATGCCCCACCCTTTCAGCTCGGCGTCGGCCTCGAGTAGTTCACGCACCTCGGTGTGGGCGGCGATAGCGCGGTCGCGCTTGTCCCCATGGATGCTGACATTGCGTACCGCTTGGGCGAACTCGGTATCGAGTGTCTCCATCATGCTCCTGCAAGGTTGTTGAATTCGGAACACCGAAGGCTCTTAGCGACGTGAGCGACCATGAGATGCGCCAGGTCGGGAACACCCCGTCGATGTGCGAGCCGACACCGCGTGGGCTGTATGCGGAATTGGGTTTATGCCGGGCTGCAGCGTGCGCCCATCCGCTATCACCTTCGAATGCAAATTCTACCGTCGGGGTCCGACATCTCTGATGTTTGCGTAAATATTTGTGGCGGCGTGTAGAACAAGGAGCGCTCCTGAACTCAGACCTTTCCTGGCCGCTTTTGTAGCACCCGATCAACAAGCGGCGGGGTGTATGTACGGGCGCGGTGCCCTGTGAATTTATCCGATTGCCGCGCTGGTGATCTGTTGCCGTGATCCGGCGCCGGTGCCAAAATCGACGTTGAGATAGACCGTGCCCCGCACGCTCTGCAGAAAGCGGTTGGGATCGCCGATGGTGACGTTCTTGCCGCTGATGAGGTCCACCAGGTCAGTAGCCGCATCCAACCTGCGCACGACGTGGCTAAGCTCGTCGCAGTTGATAGGTAATGGGACGGTGACTGAATTCAGCGGCGGCAGTGTCATATTGACGTCGGTCAAGTGGGCAATTGTTGCCGGCTCCCAAGGACCACCTCCGCCGCCTAGGCCCTGCCCGACGATGATGTGCGATGTGTAGTCCACGCTGAGTTCAATCCGATCTATTTCGGTTGCGAGGTGGCCCGAATTATGCACCGTCACCTTTGCGGTGAGAGCAGAGGTTGGTTCGCAGCCGCCAGTCAGCGATAGGCTGTTCTCGACTCTAGGTAGTGCGCCCGAAACGGATAAGGCCTGGTCTGCGATCCGGACGCTGTCGCGCGCGACCGACTCTGACGCTCGCGCGGTCCTCCACGATTGCCATGCCGCCACGGCGGACGAGATTGTGGCACACAAGGCAATTGTGGAGATGAGCACCGTGGCGGCCTTCGTCCATTCGTGGTCCTTGCCCTCGGCCGCAGATTCAGACTCGTTCGGGGCGGTGTTGTCAGGCACTCCTGGAGAATATTGCAGGACCCAATGGGGTTCTGTTTCGGTGTCTGATTGCAGGGCACCGCGAATCAGACGTCAAAGGCCTTCCCAATCCGCGTGCGTGGGTTGGGGATATGTCATCGAGCTTGACTTTGGACTGTCATGCGGACGACAGCTGGGTCGCACCGAGTGTGGCCGGTGTGATGGCGCGTGGGCGAGCCCCTGGGATCGCGGTGCTCCGGCAGTTACGGCAAGTACCCGGAAGGCCTGCTGCGGAGTCGGATGCGTGCACCGACGACGCGTTCTCGGATTCGCCATCCAGATTGCAAAAACCCGTTCGCCAAACCCGATGCAGTCGGAGGAAGATGCAGGTCAGGGCATCGCGATATGACACGGAGTTATGCAACCTACAGGTGCTGGCTTGCGACAACTTGACCGCCGAGTTGCCCTGGCAAGTGTCGCCATAGCCCAAGGATGGCGACACTTATTCGCATATCTGTCGTCAGGTGCGCCGCCCGGTTTCAGGACTCCGAATGCGCGGTCGGGCTCTGGGTCGACTCCCACTTGGACTCCAGTGACCGCCTCACCGGCGTGCCCTCGGGCAGTTCCCGCTGGAATGTCTCGCCGTCGTCACCCTCGAAGGTCACCAGGAAGCCGGACCCGGCCGGCTCTTTGTGTACCACCTTGCAGGCCGGCTCGCCGGTGCCCAGGTCGATGAGGTCGCCTGGGGCTACGTCGTCGATCCGGCTCTCAGTGTTGGGTTGAGACATGCGTTGTCGATAGCCGCTTTGCATGCCCGCCAAACGTCGGCGTCACCGCGGTCGATCGCCGCTGACCCACTCCTCATAGAACGGCGGCATCTCGGAAGCCTGCCCGGTGAATTCAGGAGTGCGCTTCTCCAGGAAGGCCCGCACGCCGTCGTGGCCGTCGCCGATGCTCGTGTAGAACATCGCCAGCGAGTCGACCCGATGCGCGTCAACCGGGTGTGGCTCGGCGGAGTTGCGGTAGAGCATCTGCCGCATGAGTGCGACCGAGACCGGTGAGCGGTCGCGGGTCCACGCGTCGGCGAGCGCCCGGGCTTCGGTGATCAAGGCGTCCGGTTCGTGGACGGACTGGACCAGCCCGATCTCGTGGGCCGTATCCGCGGTGAGGATGTCAGAGCGGTACACCAGATCCAAAGCTGTTGGCATACCGACGATCCGGGGAAGGAACCAGGTGGAACACGCTTCCGGCGTGATCCCGAGCTTTCCGAAGACCAGACCGAAGCGGGCCTTGGAAGACATCAGCCGGGCGTCCATGGCCAGCGTCATGGTCGCGCCGATCCCCACGGCGGCCCCGTTGATCGCGGCGATCACCGGTTTGCGGCAGGCGTAGATCGCCAGGGTCACGCGGCCGCCGGTATCGCGGACCCGGCGAAGTTCGGGGTCGTCCAGGTCGGCCATGTCGGCCAGGCTCGGCGTTTTCGACTCGTCTAGTCCGAAGACGTTGCCCTCGCTGGACAGGTCCATGCCGGCGCAGAACGCCCGGCCCTCGCCGGTCACGATGACGGCGCGCACCGCGTCGTCGTCGTTGACCGCGACGAAGGTGCGCTCCAGCTCGTCGGCCATCTCGACGGTGAAGGCATTGAGGTTGTCCGGGCGATCGAGGACGACGGTGAGGATGCCGTCTTCGAGCTCGTGCCGGATCGTCGTGAAGTCCACGGATGCTCCTTCTCGGGTCGGTTGGTACTCAGCTTGCCCAAGTCGGGAACGCTGCTGGCGACTGCCCCCACGTTCCCCCAGGGCGGTAGATCACCGCGCGACGTCACGGCGGTCTAGGTTCATGGGATGGAGTTCGACGAGTACCGCGCGCACGATGCCACTTCCTTGGCGAAACTGGTTGCCGACAAGCAGGTTTCGGCTGCTGAGCTGCTTGCCGCCGCTCAGCAGCGGGCGGCCGCGGTAAACCCGAAGATCAATGCCATCGTGCGCGACGTCCCGGCGTCGCCCACCGGCGATCTGACCGGTCCGTTCGCCGGGGTGCCGTTCCTGATCAAGGATCTTGCACAGGACTACGCGGGTTTGCCGACCTCGGCCGGTTCGCGTGCGCTGATGTCGCTGAACGCCGCCGAGCACGCCACCGTCGTCCAGCGCTGGATCGACGCGGGCCTGGTCATCTTCGGCAAAACCAACACCCCCGAGTTCGGCGCGAAGGGGATCACCGAGCCGGAGGCATGGGGGCCGGCGCGTAACCCCTGGGATCTCGATCGGTCGCCCGGTGGCAGTTCGGGAGGCTCCGCGGCAGCTGTCGCGGCGGGCATCGTGCCCTGCGCCGGCGCCAACGACGGCGGTGGGTCGATCCGCATCCCGGCGGCCAGCTGCGGACTCGTCGGGCTGAAACCGGGCCGGGGACTCACCCCGTCGGGCCCACTGGTCGGAGAATCGATGCACGGCGCGGCCGTTCAAGGTGTCGTCTCGAGGACGGTGCGCGACACCGCGGCGATGCTCGATGTGCTCAGCGGCGGCGAACCCTGGGGACCCTACGTGCCGGGCCTTCCCGCCGAGTCGTTCGCGTCATGCGTGGGCGCCGATCCCGGGAAGCTGCGCATCGGGCTGCGGGTGCCGACGGCGATCAACCCGACACCACACCGCGAGGCGTTCGCCGCCGTCGAGGCGACGGCGGCCGCGTTGACCGAACTCGGCCATCATGTCGAGGAACTTCCGCAAGCACCCTTCGACGACGCCGCGCTGGCCCGCGACTTCCTGCTGACCTGGTTCGTCTACAGCGCATGGGAGCTCGCCGAGGCCAAGCGGTTGACCGGCGCGGGTGACGACGCTTTCGAACGTGACACGCTCATCATGGCGGCGATCGGCCGTGCCACGAGCAGTGTCGACTACCTCGATGCGGTGCAGCGCCGCCATGAACACACGCGGCGGCTGAGCACGTTCTTCGAGTCCTACGACCTGCTGTTGACACCCAGCCTGGCTACCCTGCCGCCTCGGATCGGTGAGTTCGATCTGCCGGTGGTGTTGCAACATGCGGCTGACGCGCTGATCAAGACGCGCACCGCAAGCCTGTTGCGCTACACCAAGATCGTCGACGACATGGTGGACAAGAACCTGGGCTGGGTGCCCTACACGCAGCTGGCGAACATCACTGGCCGCCCTGCTATCTCGCTTCCTCTGCATTGGACGGCAGAAGGATTGCCGCTCGGTGTCCAGTTCGTCGCACCGCTGGCCGGTGAATCGCTTCTGCTCAAGCTGTCGGCTCAGCTTGAGCGGGCGCTGCCCTGGGCCGGTCGCTACGCTCCGATCTGAGCTGGTACGCCGGCCGACTTCACCCGTCCGATTCGCGGGTTACCGGCGTTCCCCAGCCGGGACCTTCGAAGCAACTGGCCCCGTGCAGCTGGGCGCACTGCAGTAGATCCTGCGAAGGCGCAGGGGGCGCGGTGGTTTCACCAGCGCTGAACGAGTACAGCGCGACGGTGTTCCCGCCGAGGGCCGAATTGCGATGGCCGGAATGGGGAATCGCCTGGACCGTGTACGGCTTCGGCAGGCTCGGATCGGTCTCGATCGTGACATCCCACGCGCCGTCGACCACCTTCACCTTCTTGGCCCAATACGCTCCACCTGAGGACCGAGGCCCGACGAGTACGGCGACTTCGTCGACATCCTTTGACGCGGAGCCTCCGATGGTTACCTCGGCTTTGGTGTAGTCGCCCGTGTAGTCATACGAGATGCTGCTCGGTGTCTGCTCAAGTTTGTCGTGAAACAGTGGAATCAGCTGGGGCGCAATGGTGAACACCCCGGTGACGATGGCCGCACCGAGTGTGCCGACCATGGTCAGCTTGGCCGGGCTCCACGGTCCCGAACTCGTTGCCGGCGCGTCTCCACCAGTATTCGGGACGGGATGCCCGCCTGCGGGATGTAGCTGAAGTCTCATGATGGTTGCCCCCGACTCGCTCCTATCTGATGCGTCCATCGTGAGGCGCACGTGACCGAAACACGCGCGTAGCGCACTACTCCAAAGTGGTGCGTCGTGATGGCGATGTGGCAGATGGTGCCGGTGGTGTCAATCGCTTTCGTAGGGCTCTCCCGTCTATCGTGAATACCGTCCGCAAGCCACCTCTGCGACCACAGCTCGGCAATGGCAGGAAGTCTTTCGAGACATGATGCGTAGGCCGATGTGGGCCGCAGTGCGAGATCCGGTGAGGGACAGGGCGTTGGAGCTGTCGAAGGCAACTCGGCCTGCCGTGGCAACGACATCGATCGGGTGTGATGTGGATGGCCGAGGCGAGGAGTAAGAGCACTGACGAACATCGTTGCCACACACCGCTCTCTGCTGAGCCGTCTGCTGCCCGGCGATAACCCCGACGCCCTGTCGGTACGCCAAGGGCAATTCCACACCGTGGTCATCGGATCCGATCGCGTCGTGTGTTTTCCCCGCACCCGGGCAGCCGCTGACCGGTTGCCCGCGCGGGCGGCCTCTCTGCGCGCACTCGCCGGCCTCGACCCTGGCCTCCGCACACCCGAGCCCCTGCTCCTCAGTGAGGCCCACGGCGGCAACGAGACACCATTCTTAGTGCTCACCAGGATCCCCGGGCAGCCCCTCGAGAACGACGCACTCGACGATGAACGAGTGGCCGAAACGGTGGCGGCACAGTACGTCACGCTGCTGGCGGCTCTGTACCGAGCAGGCGCCGATGCGACAGCGCGAGCAGTGCTCCCACAGAACCGGGCAGACCGATGGCATCAGTTCGCCGAAGGCGTAAAAGCGGAGCTGTTCGGGCTGATGTCCCACAGTGGGCGGCTGAAGGCGCAGCGAGAACTCGCAGCACTGGACACGCTTCCGCATCTCACCCAGGCTGTGGTCCACGGCGACCTCGGTGCCGAGAATGTGGTGTGGGTATGGCAGAACGGCATGCCGCACCTTTCCGGCATCCTCGACTGGGATGATGTAGCCCTCGGCGACCAGGCCGAGGATCTCGCAGCGGTCGGTGCCAGCTACAGCCGCGAATTCCTGGAGCGAGTACTGGCCCTTGGCGGCTGGTCAAACCACCCACTGCTGGCCCGCATCGCCGCGATCCGCGACACATTCGCTCTGCAGCAGGCCCTCTACGCGATCCGCGACGGCGATGAGGAGGAACTCGCCGACGGGCTGGCTCACTACCGCTGAAACAGCCTCAGGCCGAATGGAGTTCATCCGTGCCGATGCGCAGCGGAATCGTGATCGGATCGGCTAACCAGTACGCGTCGGGGTCTTGGCCGTGCCAGAGCCGCGGCGTGCTGCCAACAGCGCGATAACGCCGATCGCCAACACCAGCCAGCCGCCGGTGACAGGAAAGTAGATGAGTGTCAACGGAATTCCCATCACCACAAGGAACCAACCGACGCTCGCTGGTATGCGACCGGTTTCTATCACGGCGTAGCGGGTGAGCACCCCGATCGCCAGTAATGCGATACCGCACATCATGAACCAGACGCTGGCGTCACGGGCGAAGTAATCGGCGCTGTCAGTGTCGACAACGGACGCTACAACACCGTCGCGGACGATATTGGCCCATTCGTTGGGCTGGACCAAACCGTAAGCGCAGTGAATTACGGCCGTCGCGATGATCAAGCGCGGCACCCACATTGCGAGCACTTCCTGTTCTCCTTCGTAATCGCCACATGCCGTTGAGCTGCTGAACGGCATGCCGTCTTTTCTATTTGGCATGTCCGCGCACGGCTCCTAGCCGGAATCGTCGGTATGGGATCGGTTCAGCCGGAACGGGCTTCAGGTGCCCGGTTGAGGATGAGGTCGGCCGCGTTGGCCACCACCTCGTCGCGAGTGCGGCCGGGATGATCGGCGGCGAGCAAATGCCGGCCTATGGCCGTGCAGAATGCCAGCAGACAGCGGGCCTCGACTTCGTCCGGATCGGGGCAGAATGTGCTGATCGCCTCTCGCAGGAGCTGCATGCGCCGGTTGTCAACGCGGCGAAGGCGTTCGGCGACGTCCTCGTCACGGCGGGCCCAATCGCGGATCGCCAGGTCGATGGCAAGTAGCCGGTCGGTGGCGAAAGTAAGTTGTCCGGCCAGTCGGACCTGGTCGAGGACGTTTTCCTGTCCGTCCTGAACATGGCGAATGACGTCGTCGACGCATTCGCGCTCCCATGTGCTCAGCATCTCGGTCAGCAGCGCGCCGCGGTCTGCGAAATAGCCGTAGAAGCCGCCCCTGGTCACGCCAAGAGATTTGGCCAGCACGTCGATGCGCACGGCGTCGACGCCATGCGTCGCCAGCATCGTCAACCCCGCCTCGATCCACTTTTCACGTGGCGTACGTAGTGTCCCCACTGGACTTATGCACCTCACCGTCGTTGTCGAAGGCCCGTTGGGCTAGGGGTATTGGCCAGCGGTTATACAGTACTGTATAGACCTTGGTGGCGGCGGGCGACGAGCATTGGAGCTTCAAATGACCAGATGGGCCGGCTGGCTGATCGTGTTCTTCGGTGGGGCGCACACTCTGGGTGCGCTGACGATCGAAGGGGCGGCGCGTTATCTGGGAGAGTGGTTCGGTGGTGCGCTGCGGCATGACGACCTGGCCAATATGAGTGCGGCCAACAGCGCATTCTGGCTTTCCGTCGACAGCTTCGGGATTCCGCTCGTGCTGGTCGGCCTTATGGTGCTGTGGCTGTACCGCCGAGGCATCACGCCCCCATCGTTTGTGGGGTGGGTGCTGGCGGCCTGGGCAGTCGTCGGTGCTGTCGTCCTGACGTTCACGCCCTGGCCGATACTCTTGGCGGCATCGGGTCTACTGCTGGCTGGAGAGCGCCGGGCTCACGCGTCCAAAGCTCAGTGAGTATCGCGGAAAATGCCTGTCTCGCAGCGCAGCTGGAGCGGTCTAGCTCGTGGAGCGCCGCTTGCTCCGCGGGGAATCCGGAACAGCTGAATGTGGGCTGGTTGCGGCCGTGTCGAGTGATTCCGCGTACTGGAGGGCGATTTCGGCTGCGCGGTGCATCGCGGCGCGGGTCTGTTCGGCTGATTCCCCCTGTTGGAGGCTCGCGACGGCGGCAGCGCTGATGGCGCCGGTCAGTGCGCCCACGATGCTGGCGGCGGCGATATCGTCGAGTGTTTCTGGGTACGCGTCGCGCAACGCCGCGGCGATCCGGGTCTGAGCGGTGAAAACTGTGTGCAATACCCGAGATTGAACTGCGGGCGTGGTCACCACGAGCTGGGCCCGGAGCGCAGCTAGCCCGTTCACCAGGTCACCACTTGCGGTGTTGGCGATCATGGTTCTGGTGACGTCTTCCAGCACCTCGCGTATCGACATGCCGGGTCGTCGTTCGTCGACTGCCCGTACGGCCAGGTCGGCCCTCGTGCCGGCATCGCCCAGCAGTACGTCCTCTTTGGTGGGGAAGTGCAGGAAAAACGTGCGTTTGCTGACGTCGGCGGCTTCGGCGATGTCGGCCACGCCGGTCTGGTCGTAGCCCCGTTCGGTGAATAGGCGGACGGCGGCGTCCACCAGTGCTTGCCGGGTGAGTTCCTTCTTGCGTTCGCGACGTCCGAGTTCGTCCGGCATGAGGACAGAATAGTGCGCTCGCACCATCAATACACCAAGTGTAATAGTATCCTCAGTGTACTTATCGCGGTGGCAGAGAGGAGAGGGGGCCGGTGACGGGCGAACTGACTGGCCGGACAGTGCTGGTGACGGGGGCGGGCCGCGGGATCGGTCGGTCCGAGGCGCTGTATCTTGCGGCCGCGGGCGCGAACGTGGTGGTGAACGACCCGGGCGTGCAAATCGATGGACACGGGGGCGACGAACGCGTTGCCGCCGCGGTGGTCGATGAGATCCGCGCGCGGGGCGGGCACGCGGTGGCAGATACCGGCAGCGTCACCGATTGGGCGGATGCCCGGCGCATGGTCGACCTGGCCGTGGCGGAATTCGGCGACCTGCACGCGGTCGTCAACAATGCCACCATCGAGGTGAACAAGGCCCTGGAAAGGTTGTCCGAAGCCGAATTTGACGACGTCGTCGCCGTCAAGCTGAAAGGCACCTTCGCCGTGAGCCGCTGGGCTACGTCGTACTGGCGCAGTCGGGTGGAGGCGGGGGTGCGCGATGACCGGGCCATCGTCAATACCGCGTCGGGTTCGGGTCTACTCAATCCGCTCCCCACGCAGACGAACTATGCGGCGGCGAACGCCGGCGTCGCGGCGATGACCATGGTGCACGCGTTGGAACTGCGGCGGCTGGGGATCCGAGTCAACTGCGTCAGCCCGTCGATGGTGCGCAGTCGCTTGACGAACTCGGTTCCCGGAATGGACGAGACAACGCCGGAGGGGCAACTGGACCCGAAGGATCCAATCGTGGTGGCTCCACTCGTCGCCTACCTGGTCAGCGAGGGGTGCCCTCTGACCGGCCAGGTCCTGTCGGTGCGGGGCAGCTCGATCACGGTCAACCACGGCTGGACGGGTGGTGCGCAGATCAACAAGGACGCCGGACTATGGACGGTTCCCGAACTGGCGGAGAGCTTGACCGCGTTGCCGCTGGAGGACCCGTTCGACCGGTTGGCGTCCGCGCTCGGAGGCGCGTTAGGTGGCCAGGGCCGCGACGCCTTCGAGGCAATGGTCAACGCCGATCTTGACAAGTGCTGAGCGACATGACAATTCGGAGGCTACAGGGCCAGCGCTGACGCCGTGGCGGTCCTGCATGTGAAGGGTGCAGGCCTGACGACGCTACTGCGGGTGGACGCGCAGCCAGGTGAGCACCTGTTGGGCGTGTTCGTTCGGGGGAAAGATCGGGTAGAAGACATGCTCGATCACACCGGCGCGCACCACCAGGGTCAGTCGTTTGAACAGTCGGTTGCCACCGGCCTCGAACGTGGGCAGCCTGAGCGTGTCGGCCAGAACGAAGTAGGGGTCGGACAACATGTCGAATGGAAGCGAAAGACGTTCTGTTACTTCGGATTGGTAGGCGGTGTCCTGGCTGGACAACCCGAAGACCCGTCCAGCGCCGGCTTCCAGGAGATCGCGGAAGTGATCGCGGAATCCACACGATTCGGGGGTGCAACCCCGTGCCCCGGGGATCGAATCCCACCCGTCCGGAAGATCGGTGCCCGGCCTTCCGGTCAGCGGATAGATGTAGATGACGGTGCGCCGGTCGCCCAGCATGTTCAGGCCGATGGTCTTGCCGGATGTGCTCTCCAATGCGATTGCCGGCATCGTGGTGCCGATCAAATGGTCTGTGGCGTGGTCATCTTCGGGGACGGGGAGATCGGCCGGCAACGTCAAATAATCGGACGCGGCTTCACTGTTGGTACCGGTCCGCGACGCTGCCACGTTCAGGGCAGTGATCAACGTCGAGCGTTTCGCGGAGAGTTCTTCGATGCGCTCGGTGAGGTCGTCGATGACGTCGCGATAGCTCGCCAGGGAAGACGGGCATTCGTCGGAATGCGCGCGCCCGGCGGCCAGACATTCGAGGAACGGCCGGGTCCGTTCGACCGGGATCCCCAACCGGTGCAGTGACTTGATCTCGTCGACGAGACGGACGTCGTCGAGGTCGTAGACCCGGTAACCGTTCGCCAAACGATCCGGGCTGATCAGGCCCAACGACTCGTAGTAGCGAACAGCCTTGGTGGTCACGCCGGTGCGCCGTGCCAGCTCGCCGATCGTCATGTCGCTCATGTCGACAACGCTAAACCTTGCCCCTTGGGGCAAGGTCAAATATGAATCGGCCGGTAGCCCCAGTTAGTTGCTGGAGTCCGACGGCGCGGGTGTCACCTCATTGCCGCCGGAACCCTTGACCGAGGCCTTGGCCCGGTTCTCGGCACGCACCGCCCTCTTGCCGCGCACGAACCCGGTCGGCGAAATCGTTGCGGACAGCAGCGCATCCTCGCCGGTGACGAACGGATGGAAGCCCACCCCGGCCCCGCCGCGGCCCTTGACCGGAATATCGGCGACTTCGGTGACCTTCCAACCCTTTTCGGAGATCGACAGGATGGCCTCGCCGTTCTGGCACGTAACGGGCAGCGCCGCGATCACTGTGTCCTCCGGGTCGCCTGCCGCCAGCTTCACCCCGGCCACACCGTTGCCGGCCACACCCTGCGGATTTACCGCGGTGGGGTCGATGCGCAGGATCTTTCCGCGGCGCGTCACCAGCGCCAGGTGATAGCCGTCCGGGAGCACGCCGGAGCACAGCAGCCCGGTGATGTCCGGCGCCACCGGGATGTCGCGGATCTTGAACGGCAAGCCGTTGCCGTTGGTGAACTTGACCCGGCCGTCGGCCCACACCGCCCAACCCAGACCGGAGGTGAGCAGATCACCGTGGCTGTCGGAGAACACACCTCGGTCGTCGAGGCGCCAGGCGGTGTTGACCTTCCGCTCACGCGGGCCGTCCTCGTCGGCGCCTGACACTGTCGGGGTGGCCTCGAAGTCCAGCACGGTGCGGCGGTCGAACTCGGGACCCTTGAACAGCTTCGCGGTCTCCACCAGCTCCTTGTCGATAACCTTGCGGCGCGCATCGGGGTTGGAGACCAGCTCGGTCAGCTCGGCGAACTCAGCGTCCAGCTTGTCGGCCTCGGCCTGCAGCTCGATCACATCGAGCTTGGTCAGTCGGCGAAGCTGCAGCGCCAGAACGTAATTGGCCTGCTCTTCGTCGATCTCGAACCGCTTCTGCAGGCCCTGTCGGGCGTCGTCGACGGTGTCGGACCCGCGGATGACCGCCACGGCAGCATCGATGTCCAGGTGGATCTTCATCAGGCCCGCCACCAGGTGGCGACGCGCGGTGACCTTCTCCAGGCGGTACTCGCTGCGGTGCAGCACCACCGAATCGCGCAGATGCAGGAATGCCGAGATCAGTTCCCGCACCGACCACCAGCGCGGCACGCGGTCCTCGTCGAGGGCGACCAGGCTCGCGGCGAACGTCGACTCCAGCGGGGTCAGCGCCAGCAGTTGGTCGCGGATGGTCTCGGCGCTGTGGCCGCGTTTGGCGGTGACGACGATGCGCAACCCGTTGCGGCGGTCGGTCAGATCCGACATGTCGGCCACGCCGGACAGCTCACCGGATTCGACCAGGGCCCGGATCCGGTCCTGCACAGTGTTGCTGGCGACCCCGGGTGGCAGCTCGGTGATGACGACGTTCTTGCCGTCGACGGTCAGGGTGCCGCGGACGGTGAACTGGCCACGGCCGGTGGTGATGTACTCCCGCAGACCGTTCGTGCCGACAACGGTGGCCCCGCAACCCCAGTCGGGGCCGGGGAGGAGCTTCATCAACGTGTCGTCGGTGGTGTTGGGCCGGGCCAGCAGCGCCCGGCACGCGGCCATCACCTCACGCGGGTTGTGCGCGGGCACCTTGGTGGCCCAGCCTTCGGCGATACCGACGGCGCCGTTGCAGAGCAGCACCGGCCACTGGGCCGGCAGCATCGTCGGCTCGGTCCACTCGCCGTCGAAGGTCTGCACCATCGGCACGGCGTGATCGTCGAGCTCCGCGGTCAGCGCGGCACCGGGAGCCGACAGCCGCATCTCGGTGTAGCGGTCGGCGGCGGGAATGTCGCCCTGGATGCGTGGGAAAGCGCCTTGTCCGTCAATGACTTTCACCCGCTGGAACTCCGCGGCCATCAGTGCGGCGGCACCGTACATCGACGCGCCGCCGTGCGGGTGCAGGTTGCCGGTGACCGCCGAGCAGATCTTCGAGGACTTCTGCGGCTTGTTGCCGGGCAGCAGTTTCGACTCGTGCATCTGGTACAGCAGACGACGCTGACCGGGCTTGAGCCCGTCGAACGCCGAGGGGATGGCGCGGTCGCTGACGCTGTAGAGCGCAAACGTCAGCTGGTAGTGATTCCAGTAGTCATCGGCGCTCTGGTCGAGAACCAGATCAGGGTTCTGCTCAGGAATATCCAGGGTGGCAGTCACAGTGTTTCCTACGTTCTAGGTCAGGTCGAGCGCTGCGGTGTCGACGCGGGCGGCGACTTCGGCCATCCAGGTGCGTCGGCCCTCCGGGGGCCCGCCGAACAAGATGTGGTGCAGCTTGGCGTCGCCGTCGTCGAGGTTCACCCGAATCACGGTGCGCCGCTGCGGATCCAGCACGGTGTTCCAGAAATCGTCGGCGTCCATCTCACCGAGACCCTTGTTGCGCTGCACCTCCACCTTGCGCTTGGAGGTGGCTTTCAACTGCGCCACGGCAGCGTCGCGTTCGGACTCGTCCTGGCAGTAGATGCGCTCCTGACCGTCCTTGACCACGAACAGCGGCGGCAGCGTCACATACACCATGCCGGCCTCGACCAGGGGCCGGTAGAAGTCCAGGAACATCGAGATGAGGCTGGAGTTGATGTTGCCGCCGTCGGGATCGGCGTCGGAGGCGAACAGGATCCGGTCATAACGGCACAGCTCCGGATCGCAGTGGTCACGCACGCCGCAGCCCAGGATGCGTTCGATCGAATCGAATTCGTCTTTGGCACGGGCCTTGCTCAGGGCGAAGCCGTAGACGTTGGGCGGCTTGCCTTTGAGCGGGAACGCCGCCTGGAACGTGGCGTCGCGCGCGGCTTTGATGGTGCCGAGCGCGGAATCGCCCTCGCACAGGAACAATTCGGCACCTGAGCCGCGGCCGGTCTCCCGGCTGGGCAGCAGCTTCGGGGGCAGTGACAGATTGGTCCCCAGCCCCTTGGCTTTCGATGCCGCGCGGGAGCGGGCCTTGGCGCCCTCGGCGCTGCGCCGCGCCCGCGCCGACTCCAGCGCCAGCTTGGTCCACAGCGACACGGCGTCGTTGTTGGCGGGGTTGGCCGCCCAGATGGTGACGCTGCGCGCCACGTCCGGGGCCATCGCCACGTTCAGCGACCGTGACGACACCGCGGTCTTGGCCTGCGAATCCCAGGCCACGTCCGGGGCGCGGGTGTCCACGGCCAGCGCGGTGACCGCCGCGAAATCCTGTGGCTCCGGGCCGTCCTCGCCTTTGGCCAGGCCGAGGTCGCGGATGCGGGAGGCGCGGTCGGCCAGGGCCTCGGACAGTCCCTTCATCGCGGCCGTGAGATGCGAGCCGCCGTTCGGTGTGCGCACGGTGTTGCAGAACGCGGCCACGGTGGCCGGTTCGGCCGGTCCGGCCGTCAGCGACCAGCGGAACGGGGTCGGGCCGCGGCCGGTGGTGTACTCACCGCGGCCCTCCACGACGGCACGTACCTCCGGCACGGGATTGCCTGCGGTGGTGCACATGAGGTCCAGCAGGGTGTCGGTGCCCCACGGGCCGCTGAACGGCTCGATCAGGGCAGGCGGGACCTCCTCGCCGGGCCAGCCTTCGTCGACGACGACCAGATGCACCCCCGGCGACATCCGCGCCGCGGCGTGGGCCCGCAACAAGACCTCGCCGATGTCCACGGTCGAATCCGGGACCACGGCCGGGTCGAACAGGATGCGCACCGTGGTGCCGTGGGCGTCGGGCTTGCGATTGCCGACGCCGCGCAATTTCTGGGTGTCCGCGCGAGTGAACTCCGCGTTCGGATCGAAGTCCTTGCCCTCGAAGGTGCCGGGGTAGCCGCCGCCGAAGCTCTGCAGGTAGGTCTTTCCGGCCCGGCGCACCGTCACGTCGGTGCGCGCGGAGATGAAGACCGCGGCGGCGGCACCGATGCCGTTGAGGCCGGCGCCGGTGCTGGTGGCGTCGGCGTGGGCGGAGAACTTGCCGCCGGCCCGGGCGGTGCCCAGTGTCTTGACGATGCCGTTCTTGCCGGTGGTCGGGTCGGAGTCGACAGGCAGTCCGCGGCCGTCGTCGGCGACGCTGACCGAACCGTCGGCATGCAGGGTGATGGTGACGGTGGACCCGCCGTGGCTGGGATCGGCGACCTCTTCGATCGCGTTGTCCACCAGCTCGCGTAGTGCTGTGTTGAGCACGTCGAGCCCGAGGTTCACCGCCGGCCGCAGGCGGGTGTGCTGGACATCGTCGAGCTCGGTGATGTCTGCGGCGTTGTAACTCACTGCTGTCCTTTCCCACCAGGGCCGATGCCGGAGCGATCGGTTCCAACCGCTCGTTGTTGCCGGGCGGCGTAAGCATTCTCCCCCGGGAGGCAGACAGCTCCCGACAGCCACGGCCGAATGAATGGGTGCCGAATCAGGAGCCGACGCCTCGGGGATTGTGCCGGGCTGCTCCCTTGACCGCCAAAGTCATCTCTGAACAAGATGGCTTTCATGCATAGTAATCGTTGGACTTGATCGGTGGTGGAGACTCAGATTGAGGTGTGCGGCGTTTACCTCCGTTGTCGGCTCGGGGACGACCACGTGAATGCCGCCATTTCCCAAGTGAATCCCGAAGGAGCAACCCATGCCCGTCGTCCGTTTCCAGATGTCGTCAGCACTCGACCCCGCCACCCTCATGGATGTCCTGACCGACTTCGGGCCGTCCCGTCCGAATCGATGGCCGACGATCGACGAGGAGCATTTTCAGGTGCACGCGCTGGGGGATACCTGGGCAGAAGTGACCGAAGGCACAGCCGCGGCGTGGGAGCGCGCCCGCTACGACTGGGATACCAAGCACCGCCGCGTCACCGTGACCACCCATGACTCCAAGGTCTTCGGTCCAGGTGGTGGCTGGATATTTCAGCTCACTCCGCAGGCGACGGGCACGCGCGTGGACATCGAGCTCGTCCGCACTCCGAGCGGGCTGAAACGCAAACTGCTCGCCGCCCTGTTGCCGGCCGTCGCGCCGAGGGCGCTGAAGAAGTCGTTCGCCGGGCCACTGGACGCTAGGTGATCGACCAGAACTCCAGCAGCGTACGGATGGTCGCCACCAGCGGTAGCGGCTGATCCAGCATGGGGTGGTGGCCGGCCTCGGCGAGCTCGACGAACGGTCCGCGTAGTTGCAGCATCGACCGGATCTGGGCGGCCATCGGTGGCGGCACCACCCCGTTCTCACACCGCAAATACCCGACCCGGCAAGGGATTCGGGCAAAGGTGTTCTCCAGAAGCTCTTCGTCGGTGGGGCTCTCGTCCATGAGGTGGCCGCCGAAGATGTCGGGGTCGAACTTCCACACCCACCCGTTGTCGGTCTTGCGCACGGATTGCACGGCGATGTGGTGACCGATGTAGGGCAGCGTCACATCCTGTTTCGGTACCGCACGGAATCGGGACAGGATCTCTTCCTCGGTGGCGTAGCCGGCCGTGTCACGGCGGCGATTGCGCAACCGGACCTCCTCCGGGGCGCGATCGCGCAGCGGGGAATCGATCACCAGGATGCTGTCGATCTGCGCGCCGTAGCGAGTGGCAGCCGAGGCGCCCACCCAGCCGCCCATGCTGTGCCCGACGATCGTCGGCCGTGCCGTGGACCCGGAGGCCTCCGAGGCGGCGAGTACCTCGCGGGCCCAGATCGACAGGGCGTATTCCTTGCGGGTGTCGCTTTCACCGTGCCCGCTCAGGTCCGGCGCGACGACGCGGTGGGTGCGGGCGAAGAACGGAGCGATGTGGTCCCACCAGCCGGAATGAGCGCCACCGCCATGGACGAACACCAGCGGAGGATTGTCCGGGTCGCCCCAGGCCCGCATGTGGATGGCGCACCCGTCGACGTCGATGGTCGAGTGTTCGGGTGTGTCTTCCAGGGCGGAGGTGAACCATGCCGGGGCATTTGCCAACGGATGCGGTGGCGACGACTGCTCACGGCGGAACATGGGACTCACCTGGTAATTCTGTCCCATCGCACCTGACCGATCGAGGGCCGGGCCTTGTGAATCGCCGCACTCGGCGCCGCGCCGGCAGTGCTCAGGACATCGCGAGGCTCACGCCGAGCCCGACCATCATCACCGCGATCAGCCCGTCGAGAACACGCCATGTCATCGGGGTCGCGAACAATCCGGCCAGGCGCCGGGCACCCAGCCCCAGACCGATGAACCACACCGCACTCGCGGCCACCGCACCGGCGCCGAAGAGCCACCGCTGCTCACGGTGCTCGTTGGCCAGTGAGCCGAGCAGGACCACGGTGTCCAGGTACACGTGCGGATTCAGCCAGGTCAGCGCCAGGCAGGTGACCAGCACCTCGGCCAGGCGGGCCGGCGTGCGCTCGGACGGATTGAGGGTCGACGGTCGGAAGGCGCGACGCGCGGCCAAGACGCCGTAGCCGATCAGGAAGGCCGCTCCGCCGAACTTCACCACCGTCATCGCGTCAGGGTGGGCGGTGATCAACGCGCCGACGCCGGCGATGCCGGCGGCGATCAGGATCAGGTCGGAGACCGTGCACAGCGCGATGACGGCGACGATGTGCTCGCCACGGATGCCCTGACGCAACACGAAGGCGTTCTGCGCACCGATCGCGGCGATCAACGCCATGGTGGTGAGGAATCCGATGAGCACAGGTGACGCCATGTGCTCGACGCTATGGACATCCTGCGGTCAAGTACAGCTAATGATTCTTCAGATGGATTAGTGTTGCTAATGTCGAGAGGCTAGTGATCGGGCGGGTCGAGTCGCCCCCTGTCGGTTGCAATTCTGGATGGCGGATTGCAATTTGCGATGGCGGAAGTTGGCGGATCCGCCAACCGGATTGCAAAGGCGCGACGACCGCTGGTGTGGATGCCCATCCGCGCCCACGCCGCCGAGGTCGGCGGATTCGTCCGCGACGGCATGCCCGCCATGATGGGGGGCGGCGGCATGATGGAGCCGGGCATGATGGCGGGCGGCTGACCATCCACCCGGGTGCACCGCTGGCTGCGCGGTGAACGGCGTTACTTTACGGACTGCGCGGGGGTTGCTGCGGGCCGCAGCAGTCACAGCCGGTGGCTGCTGGCGGGGGTGTGCGTGTCAGCGTCAATTGCTGAAGGTGCTGCGCCGCTGAAGCATTGCCGCAGCAGGGATCTGACGGTGGCGGCGGGGCATCGATATCGACATGGTGTGGGCCTGACGCTTTGACCGCAGCGGCCGGTGCCAGCCTGTCGAGCGGCTGGGTCCGTGCGGCCCGGATCGCGTTGAGGATCACTAGAACTTCAGCCATTTCGTGGATGAACACCACGGTGGCCAGTCCGAGCACGCCGAACGCGGCGAGCGGGATCAGTGACCCGATAATGGCCAGGGACAACCCGATGTTTTGCACCATGATCCGCCGGGCCCGCCGCGCGTGAGCCAGCACCTGGGGAAGGTGGCGCAGATCTTCACCCATCAGGGCGACGTCGGCGGTTTCGATGGCCACGTCGGTTCCCATGGCGCCCATGGCAATACCGATATCAGCGGTGGCCAGGGCAGGTGCGTCATTGACCCCGTCGCCGACCATCGCGATGGACTTACCGCCCGCGAGCACGGGCAGCAACGTGGCCTTGTCTTCTGGCAGCAGTTCCGAATACACCGTCGCGATCCCGGCTTCGGCCGCCAACGCTTCCGCGGTGAGCTTGTTGTCGCCGGTGAGCATCGCGACCCGGATACCGAGCCGATCGAGCAGCCCTACAGCCTGGGCGGCTTCTGGGCGCAGCTCGTCGCGTACCGCGATCGCGGCGATGACCTGATCGGCGCGTTCCAGGATCACCACTGTGGTTCCTGCGGCTTGTAGACGCCTCACGTCCTCGGCAAGCGGTCCTGGCGATATCCAGCTGGGCTTGCCCAGTCGTATCCGCGTGTCACCGAGCGTGCCTTCGATGCCGTGGCCGGCCACGGCGGTGACGTCGGCGGCCGGTGTGACCTCGCCGGCGGCCGACACAATCGCCTGCGCGAGGGGGTGTTCGCTGCGGAGTTCGAGTGCCGCAGCCGCCCGCAACGCGTCGATCTCGGCCACCCCGCCGACCGCGACCACCTCGACAACCTGGGGCTTGTTGCGGGTCAGCGTGCCGGTCTTGTCCAAGGCGATGACTTTGATCCGGCCCAGCTCCTCGACCGCGGCTCCACCTTTGACCAGGGCGCCTTGCCGACTCGCGGCGCCGATGGCCGCAACCACCGTGAGCGGTACCGCGATCGCCAGGGCGCAGGGCGAGGCGGCCACCAAAACGACCAGGGCACGTTCCACCCAGGGCATCGGATCCCCGAGCAGCGCACCGAGAGCCGCGACCATGGCGGCGAGCACCATGATCGCCGGTACCAGCGGTCGAGCGATGCGGTCGGCCAGCCGCTGGCCGGCGCCCTTACGCTCCTGGGCTTGTTCGACGATGTGCACGATGCGCGCCAGTGAGCTGTCGGCGGCCAACGCCGTCACGGTGACCTCGATGGCCCCACCGCCGTTGATCGCCCCGGCATTGACCGCATCGCCGGGGCCGGCCTCGACCGGGACCGACTCCCCGGTGATCGCGGACAGGTCCAGGCTGGTACGGCCCGAGGTGATCGTGGCGTCGGTGGCCGCCCGTTCCCCGGGACGCAGCACCATCACATCGCCGATCACCAGATCCTCTGGCGAGACGGTGATCTCGCGACCGTCGCGGATCACCGTCGCCTTGGGTGGAACCAGCGACAACAGCGCCCGCAAACCGCGGCGGGTGCGGGTGACCGCGTAGTGCTCCAACCCCTCGGCGATCGAGAACAAAATTCCCAGCAAGGCGGCCTCGGCGATCTGGCCGAGGGCCACGGCGCCAACGGCAGCGATGGTCATCAACGTTCCCACACCGATGCGACCATGCCGCAGATTGCGCAACGCATCCGGAACGAAGGTCACCGCAGCGACGACCACCGCGACCAGTTCGACGATCAGCGACGGGGTGTCGAATCCGGCGCGGGCGACCAGCCATCCGATGACCAACAGGACCGCCGCCGCTGCTGCCAACTGCAGTTCGCGTACCTGCCAGAGCTTTTCCGGACCGGCCTCGGGCTCACCGACATCGAGTCCGCAGCACGCATCAGACATGATCGGACTCCACTGCAGCCGAGACCGCCAGCACCGCGGCGGTAAGCACGCGACCACGCTCAGTCAGGCGGTACATCACCAGCCGTCCGTTGCGCCGCGAGGACACCATCGCGGCGACCTTGAGTTGACGCAGGTGATGCGACACCAGATTCTGCGGAGCGCCGACCACCCACCCCATATCGCAGACACACAACTCGCCGCCCTCCAACAATGCCGCGGCGATCGTCAGACGCGTCGGATCCCCCAAAGCCCGGGCCGCAGCCGCGGCGGGTTCGACCCGCCCGAGGTCGGGTAGCGAGGTGCGGATCGACTCAGCATGCGGAAGATCCAGGCACAACAGGTCGCAATTATCGACAGACGGCTCAGCCATACCTACATACTAATGCATGTTGATATGAGCACGAAAGGCGTCGACTCGATGACACGCAGCACTCGGATCCTGCTCACCGCGTTCGCCATCGCCGCGCTGGCCATCGGCGTGCTGGTGTATCAATCGACCCAAGAGCGCGGTCAGCCGCCGCAGGCCGAGCCCATCGAGGCCGGTCAGGTGGTGCGCGAGAACAGCCGACGGCTGAACTCGGCGCCTGGCAGCGAAGTCACGTTCGTGGAATTCCTCGACTTCGAATGCGAAGGCTGCCGCGCGGTCTGCCCCGAAATCGAAAAGCTGCGATCCACCTACGGCGACCGGGTGACCTTCGTCATCCGCTACTTCCCGCTGGCCGCGCACTACAACGCTGAACGCGCCGCCCGGGCCGTGGAGGCCGCCGCCCAGCAGGATCAGCTGGAGGCGATGTACCGCAAGATGTATGACACCCAGGTCCAGTGGGGCGAGAAACAAACCCCCGCCGACGACGTATTCCGTTGATTCGCACAAGAACTCGGCCTCGACATGGCGGCCTTCGACCAGGCCTACGCCGACCCGGCCACCGCCGCACGGGTCCAACTCGACGTCGCTGACGGCCGCGCCCTCGGCGTGCAGGGCACACCGACGTTCTTCCTCAACGGCGAACGCATTCAGCCACACAGCCAGCAAGACCTGGCCCAAGCGTTCGGCAAAGCCCTCACCGAATGACAGGTAGGCCGCACCGTCTCCGATCGTGAACGAAAACAGTACACAGCCAGGAGGATTGGATCTGATGCCCATTAGCGCACTCGTGCTGTATGTGGTGTTTGCGCGGTGGCGTTCGGTTGGCGCAGCTGGACCCAGTACCGCCACACCGGCTCGACCGTATTCCGAGGGGTAAGCGGCCGGCCCGGCTCCCTGCAATGGTGCGCTGGGGTCGGGTTCATCGCCGCCATCCTCGCGGGTCTGGCCGCGCCCCTGCTACAGCTGCTCGCCATCCTCGCCCCGGTCGCGGCGCTGCAGGCGCCCTGGATCCAGGCGAGCGGGACGGTGTTGGCCGGCGGAGGGATTGCCGCGACGGTCTATGCCCAGCGCGACATGGGCCAGTCCTGGCACATCGGCGTCGACCCTGGTGAGACAACCACACTGGTACGCGACGGCGTGTTCGGGTTGGTGCGCAACCCGATCTTCACCGGCATGTTGTTCTTTGCCGCCGGCATCACCCTGATGACGCCCAACCTGCTCGCGCTGGCCGCGTTCGCGGTGCTGCTGGCCACGATCGAGCTGCAGGTCCGTGTGGTCGAAGAGCCCTACCTGAACGCTGCCCATGGCCAGGCCTACCGCGACTATTGTCGGGATGTCGGCCGGTTTGTTCCCCGCATCGGACGCATCCGCGCGTTCACCGCCGACCCGAGGTGAATCATGGCGTCATCGGATGATCGCAGCGCCCGCTGGAACCGCTACTGGGACAAGAAATCCCGTACCTATGACCGGGAGATCGGATTTTTCGACCGCCACCTGTTCGGCGACTCCCGACAATGGGTGTGCAGCCAAGCCACCGGCAACACACTGGAAGTGGCGATCGACACCGGCCTCAATCTCGGCTTCTACCCCGAGGACGTCACCGTGACCGGGATCGACTGGAGCGAAAAGATGCTGGACCTGGCTCGTCAACGCGCCAAGGATCTAGGCCATCCCGCCACCCTGCGGCAAGCCGACGCCCACCACTTGCCGTTCGGCGACGCTAGCTTCGACACCGTGGTGTGCACCTTCGGGCTGTGCGCTATCCCCGACCACACCCAGGCCCTGACCGAAATGACCCGAGTGCTGCGCCCCGGCGGCCGGCTCATTCTGGTCGATCACGTCCGCAGCAGCGCCGCCCCCGTGCGGGGCGTGCAGCGGTTCCTGGAACTGTTCACCGTGCCGTTGGGTGGCGAACACTTCCTGCGCCGCCCCCTCAACCATCTGCGCGACGACCCCACCCTCGACATCGAACGCGTCGAGCGATTCACACTCGGCCTCGTCGAACGCGTCACTGCCCACAAAGCCACGCAGTAATAGCGGGGGGGCGAACGATCGGGTGCAGGTGGGACAACGTCACGTTCTAGGATCCGCCATTTGGATGGCAAAAAGCGTCCGCCAAATCCGTGGCAACGCTCGAAAAGACGCAGGTAGGGGAGGTGTCGTCCGCCATGCGGAATGGCAACCTACGTGTCTGCGGCCGATAGGGGCGGTTTCGACGGTGTTCAATCTGCCCGAGTGCTTCTTTGAAGGTATGGAACCGTTGTCAGTCAATACCTTTCGTACGGTGACGCCACACTAGGTGAACGATACGTGCGCCCGCGACCAGAAAGCCGCAGCGGTGTCTTTGCGTTCGTGGGTGAGTATCTCGCTGTAGGCCAGTCGGGAGTGGCCGTCGATGGCAGTGTGCAGATAGTGGTAGCCAATTGCGGGATGCCGCGAGGTTTTACGGAGCGAGCGGTGGGCTTGAGAATGCCGTCTACCCGTCGAACGGCCTAGTAGTCGCCAGCCTCCACCGTCTGGGATCCTGCCCAGTTTCTTAACATCGACATGGACGAGATCGCCGCACCGCTCGGGCTCCATCCGGCGTACAACCAGGCCCGGGGGACGGTCGAGGCAGCGTAGTTTGGCCAGGCCGTTTGGGTCTGATGCACGATCCGGTGACAGTTTCGGTCACGCGGCCTGACTGCCCGGTGCGCTCAGATGGCTTCGAATTCCACGGGGGTCAACCGGCCAAGACCGGCTTGCCACCGCCGACGGTGGTAGGTGCGTTCGATCCAGGTGACGATGGCGATGCGCAGTAGCTGGCGGGTGTCCCATCGGCGGCGATCGAGCACTTTCTTCTAAGGAGGCTAAAGAAGCTCTCCATGGCCGCGTTATCGCCGGCTGCGCCGACGCGGCCCATGGAGCCGACCACCTCGTGATGGTTCAGTGCATGCATGAATCATCTTGACCTGAACTGAGATCCACGATCCGAGTACAGAATGCACCCCGCGACACCTCCGCGTCGGGCCACCGCGCTGTGTAGTGCACGGGTGGCCAGTCGAGGCTTCATTCGGAAGTCGATGCTGTAGCCAACGATCCGGTTGGAGAACACGTCCTTGATCGCACAGAGGTAGAGTTTGCCTTCTCCGGTGCCGTGCTCGGTGATGTCGGCCAGCCACAGCTGATTTGGTGCCTCGGCGGTGAAGTCACGCTGGACAAGATCGTCGTGGACCGGTGGCCCGACTTTGCCGTTCTTGCCGCGCTTCTTACCGAACACGCTCCACAACCGGTTCTACGAACAGATTCGCCAGGCGGTGCGCTCGGCCATCGGCTCGCCGGTATCGCGGGCCTCCTCTACGAGGTAGCGGTACCCGAACTCGGGATCGTGGCGGTGCGCGTCAAACAGGGCGTTGGCGCGGTAGGCCTCGACGAGTTCGGCGTCGGTGACAGGCTGGGCCAGCCAGCGGTAACACGGTTGGCGCGCGAGCTTGAGTACCCGGCACGTCACCGCCACGGGGATCCCGTCGGCGGCGAGTTCTCTCACGAGCGGATAGATCCTTTTCCCGGCAGATTGGCCTGCGACAGATACGCCGCCGCCCGGCGCAGCACCTCGTTCTCCTGCACCAACAACTTGATCCGACGCCGGGCTTCCCGTAGCTCACCGGACTCGCCAGTGCTTCTACCGGGTGTAGGCCCTCGTCGATGTCGGCCTGGCGCATCCACTTGTGCAGCGTCACCGGATGAACACCGAAATCGGCGGCGATCTGCTCGACCGTCACACCGTCATCGCGGTTGCGGGCCACGCGCACGACGTCGTCGCGGAACTCGCGGGGGTAGGCTTTGGCACAAGGACATCCTTCCAGCCTGCCCACGCTGGCAAGACAACTCAGATGTCACCTATTCGTGCAGCAGACCCCATTCATCATGGGCTGCTTCACCGAACTCGTCGACTACCGTCGCGACCATCCCGGCGAATAACGATGCCGCAGCCTGTCCAAGCCTGGCTTCGGCACCGACGGGGAGACGGCAGCGCACTGTCGACTCCGGCCTTCACTTTCGCGTCGGCCAAAGTCGGAGGCGTCACCACCACAAGACTTCTCGGCGGATCGACGCCTTTGCTGCACACCCAACCGGACCAGCGCTGGCAGCTCCTGGAAATCGGTCTCATTCTCGACGCCGTCGAGGAGCTACTACGACTGATCTCGCCAGTGCAAGCGTAGGCCCGCGCTGCAGCCCGAGACGTCATTCTCGAATCCACCGTCGTTCTCCGAGGGGCGAAAGGTTCTACTGTTGTGCGGCTCCGCCAACCGTGACCTAAATCAGTATGGTCCAGACTCTGGAAGCTCTGATGTCGCAAGAAAAGCGCGCAGCATCGCGACCTTCAGCCACGGCAGTACCGCCTCGGCGCCGCGGCGGCTCGCATGCTGTCGCGCGTCCCTTGAGGGGTTGCTCAAATGGTGCCTGGACTACGACGTCGAATGGGTAGGCGGAGCGATGCGAGGCGCCCACTCGCCGTTCCGTTCCGAGCACAAGCGTGACGTGCCGGGAGCAGTCATCAGCATGGCTTGGAGTGGTGTGAGCGGGTCGGCTGCTGACAACACCACCGCCGCCCAATTGTAGCGCTCGTGAACAGGGCCATGGTGGCGCGCCGGGGTTGGTAGTTCTGTGCGATCGCAGTCGGTGGTGTCGATGACGGATGAGCGCCTCGCCGCGATTCTCAGCTGGCAGGATGTGGATGATGACTATCGGAGTGCCAGAGTCGCGGGTTTTCGTGTTCGGACGCGCTGGCGCCATGTGCCATGATTGTGACGACGTTACGGTCGAGTGTAGAAGTGTTCGGGTAACTCCGCCGCGTGGGAAATGCCGATGGTGAGTATCAGGGATGTCGCGTCGGCGGCTGGCGTGTCGCTGACGACCGTCTCTCATGCGCTGAACAACCGCGGTCGCATAGCAGAAGAGACCCGTGACCGGATCCTGGAGGCTGCTCGCGAACTGGGCTATCAAGCGAATGCGCACGCACAACAACTCGTGACGCGCCGAAGTCGCATCATCGCGATCCAGATGCCCGCGCTCGACGTTTCCGCTGGCCCCGCGCTGCCTCAGTCGGCATATTTTCTTGATCTGATCAATGGCGCGGCGGCCGCCGCCGACGAGTCCCGGTACGCGCTGGTGGTCACCCCCTCGGGTGGCAAGGCCAATATTCTCGGTAGCTTCGCTATCGACGGCGCGATCATCGTCGACCCACAGGGCAGTGAGTCGATTTTCGGTACAGGGGCGCCGATTGTCACAATCGGTGCCACCTTGAGTGAAAGCCACGATGTGATGGCAGTCGACAATGACCACGCCATCGCGGCTCGGGTCGTGCTCGATCACTTCGCGGAGAATGGTTGCACACGTCCAGCCGCCGTAATCGATGACACTCATCGTTCCTATGTTGGCGATGTTCTCTCCGGCTATAGCGCGTGGGTGCGAGAGCGAGGCGCTCAAGAGATTGTGGTTACGGCTTCGTCAGCGCTTAGGACCATGGATGACGTCATCATGAAGCTGCGGCAAGAATGCGCCGACGCGGTGTACGCGAGCTCCGATGATCTCGCCCTGGCCCTGCTCGACGCAGCATTGCGAGCTGGGATGCAGGTACCCGGCGAGTTGGCCATCGCCTCAGCCGTGGACAGCAAGTCGCTCACCCTGACCACACCGCAGATCTCGGCCACCAACCTGTTCCCGTTCCGCACTGGTGGGACGGCCGCGCGACTGCTGATCGAACGGCTCGAAGACGCGTCGGTGGCCGAGCACACCAGGCTTATCCCTACCCAGTTCGTCGCGCGGGCGTCATCTGCAATCACCACTGTCTTGTGACGCCCTTGACAGCGCAGACCACGCGTGATTAGGGTCACTCACCAGGTTCAGCCAAAACCATTTGGCAATCTCCAGTACAACGCAAACCCTAAAGCCCGCAGCACTGCAACCGGCGTCGCCAGACTGCCAAAACGTTTTTTCAGGGAGAGATCAGTGTCGAACGATCGAGAACGTGCCAACAAAGCCGCAGTCGAAGGGCTCCTCGCGTCAGATCCGGTCTTGGTGGGGATCGAAAGCGCCGGAAGGGCGATGGGCCTGCCCCGGTCGACGGTGCTCACCTCCGGCCCGGCGATGCCGTTCTCCTCCTACACCGGCGGTCAGCGGGCGGCCGTCATCGGCGGTGCACTTTACGAAGGTCTCGCGGCCGACGAATCCGCCGCGGTTGCCGCGTTCGAACGCGGCGAGATCACGGTGCGTGGCTGTCAGGAATTTGGCTGCGTAGGCTCGCTCGCCGGCGTAACCACCGCCTCCATGCCGGTCGTGGTGGTGGCCGATGACCGCACGGGTGAGCGTGCCTACTGCACCCTCTACGAAGGCGACAGCGCCGACCGGCTCAACTATGGCAGCTACACCGAGGCCACCAAGACCAACCTGGAGGACCTCCGGCTGCGCATCGCCCCGGCCCTGAACACGCTGATCGAGGCCCAGTCCGAGGCGATGCGGCTCAGGCCGATCATGTCCCGGGCCCTGACCATGGGCGACGAGCTGCACAGCCGCAATGCTGCCGCCACCCTGTTGTTCCTCAGGCGGCTGCTCATCGGGGCCAAGCAGGTCGGCGATGAATTGGGCACCGCGCTGGAGTCACTGTGCGACGACTACTTCTTCCTTCGGCTGTCCATGGCCGCCAGCAAGGTGATGGCCAATGCTATGCGGGGGCACGCGGGCTCCAGCGTGGTCACCGCCATGGCGTTCTCCTGCGCGGAGTTCGGCATCCAGACCTCAGGCACCGGCGACACTTGGTTCACCGGTCCGCTGCCCACCTTCGACGATTACCGGTTGGAGCCCGGCTACGACGCCGACGACATCGAATTCATGGGCGGCGAGAGCACCATCACCGAGGTGGTCGGCCTGGGCGGCCTCGCCCAGGCCGCTGGTTTGCCGCTGCATCGCTCCAGTGGCCGCGACGCCTCGTTGATGATCGCCCGGACCACCTCGATGTACGAAGTCACCGTGACCGAAAGCCCAGACTTCCTGATCCCCGTCTTGAACTACCGTGGCACCCCGCTGGGCTTGGACGTCGAGAAGATCGTCGCCCGGCCCGATCGCACCCCGATACTCGACATCGGCATCGCCGGCCGATCAGGGCGACAGATAGGAGGTGGCGTCGCCAGAGCACCCCTCGCGCCCTTCAGCAAAGCATGGAACGCGTTGAATTAGCCGCGTTCCCCGCGCCAGACTGTGTCATCGCCCTGATTGCGCAGTCGATCCATTGCCGCAGCTGGTGACCCAAGGTTGTCGGGCAGTCACCAAGTGTCGACCCATTTTGGAACCACATACAAACTCAAGGACCTACAGTATGAGCCAGACGCCACCGCAAAACGAAATCGACCGCCCCCCGATCAAGGTCGATGCCGTCGGCAAAGTGGAGAGTTACGGAATCGAGTACATTCCCGACGAAGACCGGCATTCCCGACCGCGGAACCTGCTGTGGATTCTGTTCGGCGGGAGCATGACCTTCGGCATTATCGTGATCGGCTGGGTGCCGGTGTCGCTCGGTCTCGGTTGGTGGGCATCGGCCAGTGCCATCGTCGTGGGCTCAGCCATCGGCGCGACCCTGATGGCCCCGATGGGCCTGCTCGGCCTGCGCAGCGGTAGCAACAACCCGGTCGCCAGCGGCGCACATTTCGGTGCGCTGGGCCGGCTGATTGGCTCGGCCCTCGGTATTACCGCCGACATTGTCTTCGCCGCCTTGTGCATCTGGGCGGCGGGAGAAGTCTTGGCCCGCAGTGTGGTTCGAATCTTCGGCATCGAAAGCCAAACCACCACCATCGTTCTGCTGATCTCGGCCTACGCCCTCGTTGCGATCGTCATGACGATCATCGCGGTACTGGGCCACGCCAACATGGTGACTTTCACCAAGTGGATGGTGCCCACCGCGGGCAGCATCATGATCTTGTACGTCTTCGTCGCCGCACCGAATTTCGATCCAAACTACTCCGGCGGCGACTACGCGCTGGGCAGTTTCTGGCCCACCTGGATTCTGGGCATGCTGGCCTGCGCCGGCACGATCAACTCTTACGGCCCCTACGTCGGCGACTGGACCCGCCACATCTCGACCAAGAAGTTCGAACCCCGGCAATCGGTCAGCGCGGCATGGCTCGGCGGATTCTTCGGCATGGGCGGCGCGTTTATGTTCGGTGCCTACACTGCGGTGACGTTCAAAGACCCGATCAACGCCTATGCGACCGAGTTTGCCAACAATGTGCCGTACTGGTTCTTGTTCTTCGCGCTCTACCTCGCGTTCATCCCGGGCACAGCTCAAGCGGTCATCAACATCTACAACATGGGATTGGATTTCTCTTCCATCGTCCCAGGTCTGAGTCGCGTGCGCGCCACCATCTACCTGTCGATCGTGTCGACCCTGCTGGTCTTCGTCGGCGCCTTCTACCAGCAACTCTCGGCGATCGTGAGCTCCTACCTGGCAATCCTCATCGTGCTCGGTGCGCCGTGGAGCATCATCAACCTGATTGGCTATTTCAACAACCGTGGATACTACGACGCCGATTCCCTGCAGGTGTACAACCGCGGTCAGATGGGCGGTCGCTACTGGTCTTCGATCGGGCTCAATCACCGGGCTGTGATCGCTTGGGCCGCAGCCGTTGCCGTGGGCATGCTGTTCGTCAACACGGGGTGGTACACCGGTCCCGGCGCCCACATGCTCAACGGTGCGGACATCGGCTTCGTGGTCTCCACGCTCGTGGGCGGGACCGTGTATTTCGCCTTCCTGAAATGGAATCCGGAGCCGGCCTACATCTTCTCTGACCAGGGCGCCCGGATTGCTAGCGCCCCGCCCGAGCGGTACGGCGGTTTCATGCCGATCCAGGAAATGGACATGTCCAAGGTCCGGTGGCGAATTGGCTGATACACCTCGCGTGCGCGAGATTTTTCAGAGGTGGTGATCGTAACGCTCTACCTGTGCAGCTAGAAATTCCATCACCGAAATAGAAAGAAGTAGCAAACAATGGATACACTGCGCGAAATCAACCCCGCACATTCCGAAAACGCCAAGCAGCTCGCGGATGACGGCGTACGGTACGTCACGGCATCCTGGGTGGACGTCTTCGGCCGGTCCCGGGCGAAGAGCCACCCCATCGAGCGGCTTCCCGATTTGATGGCCGGCTTCGCCCGGTACACCCCCCGCGGCATCAACGGCATCGGCCGCATGGATCCGGTGGAGGAAGAGGTCACCGCACTGCCCGATCTCGACACGCTGACTGTCCTGCCGTGGGACAAGCGCTTCGCTTGGATGGCTTCGGATATGTGGTCGGACAAGGGCGAGCCGTTCTCACTGTGCCCGCGCTCGATCCTGAAGAAGCAGGTCGAGCGTGCTGCCAGCCTAGGCTACCGGCGCACGTTAGGTATCGAGCCCGAGTTCTACCTCTATCGGCCCGAGGATGTAACAGCCGATAGTTTCGGCGAACTGACAGTCACCGGAGGCATCCAGCCCAGCCCAGCTTATGACGTCGAGACGATGTACGACGTATCGGACTTCCTCGACGAGGTCGTGTCAACGATGAAGGACATCGGTCTGGAAGCTTTCGCCCTGGGCGCAGAGGGCGGGGTCGGACAGTTCGAGATCGACTTCTATTACAAGGACATGCTGGAGATGGCGGACCGGGTCACCCTCTTCCGGCTCATGGTCCACCAGGTAGCAAAGAAGCACGGGCTGGCAGTCAGCTTTATGCCAAAACCTTTTGCCAACCTTTGGGGCTCGGGTGCGCACTTCAACCTGGGGCTCTGCACTCTCGGCGCCGGCGAGGAGAGCGTCCTGCGGATCGGCGGGGCCAGCGTGCAGGGTGAAGACGAGTGGTCCAAGGAGGCCAAGTACTTCGTCGGCGGCCTGCTCAAGCATGCCCGGGCACTCACCGCGATCACCAACCCTCTGGTGAACTCCTACAAGCGGTTGACGCCGCGGCTGGTCGACGGATCGGTGTCGTGGGCGCCGATCAAGATCGCATATGGACCCAACAACCGCTCGTGCATGATCCGCCTGCCGGAGAATCGCCCCGCGATCGAGGTCCGCAACCCGGATGCCTCGGCCAACGTGTACCTGGCCGGAGCCTTCCTGCTCGCCGCCGGCCTGGACGGCATTTCCAACGAGATCGATCCCGGCCAGCCGATGACCGAACTCGCATCCGACAACGAGGACATCGCGCGGCTGCCGCGCACCCTCCTCGAAGCGATCGAGGCATTCGAGCAGGACGAGCTGAGCCACGAGGTCTTCGGTGCCGATTTCATGAAGGACTACACCGCGACCAAGCGTGACGAATGGGAGCAGGACCACCTGCCGGTGGGCGAGAAGGAGCGCGCCCAGCACCTGGTGTACTACTAAACCCTCCCTGCATCAATTGGCGTAAGTATCCGCCCGCAGCGCACTGAGGTGATACTGGCCGGGCTTGGCGAATTATGACACCGATCGGTCGCCAAGCCCGGCCAGGCTGCGCCATTGCGGATATTCAATATGAAATGGTGGATAGAGACGTGTTTGCGACGGAATCACTAAATGCGCTGTTAGACGAGGTTAAACCACTTCTGGACCGCGGCAAGGTATCCAACTACCTCCCGGAATTGAGCCGGGCCAACCAAGACGAATTGGCCATCGCCATCGATCTCGGCTCGGAAGGCGTTGTCACGGCGGGCAATCACCGCGCCACCTTCACCATGCAAAGCGTGGTCAAAGTTTTCACTCTCCTGCTGGCACTGCACTACCACGGAAAGGATCACGTATTCGAACGAGTCGGATTCGACCAGGCCGTCGGATCGTACAACTCGCTCGAAACATTCATCAAAGGCTCGGGTGTGCCTGTCAACCCATTCGTCAACGCCGGCGCCCTCGTCATCGCCGACATGATTCCCGGATCCGACCCCGATAGCCGGGCCAACCACGTTCTCGAAATCATCCGGGCGCTGACCGGAAATGCGGACATCCGAGTGAACTTTGACGTCGCGAAATCCGAATTGACGCTCGCCGACCGCAACCGCGCACTCGGCTACTGCCTACGTAGCCACGGCCTGATCTCGACCGGGGTCGAAAACCTACTCTGGGCGTATTGCCAGATGTGCTCGATCGAAGTCGATGTCGTGGACCTGGCTGCGGCCAGTCGGGTGCTCGCCGGCAACTCCGATATTCACGTCATGGGCCAACTACTCGATGCCGCACACCTACGAACGGTTCGCCGCCTGATGTTGTCCTCCGGCATGTATGAGGGGTCCGGCCAGTACGCATGCGAGGTCGGGATTCCCGCGAAATGCGGGGTATCTGGCGCGATGATCGGCGTCGTGCCAAAAGAGCAAGGTATCGGGATCTATGGCCCTGCCCTCGACAAATTCGGCAACAGTATCGGTGGCCTCCGATTGATGCAATTACTGTCCGCGGCACTGCGCATCGATTGACATAGCGAGACAAAGGACCATTATGTGCCGCCAGGTCACTATCGGGCGGGTCGATACCGGTGCCGAATATGGATTTTCCAATTTCGGCCTCCGATCGCCGATCTATAACTGGAACAGCACCTATGGCTAGCCGCGCTCATCACGGCCCACGCCCTCTGCGGCCTATTGCCGCGGAGTGGGCCTGGCAGCAAAATGCCCGTTGCCGCAGCGCTGATCCCAACCTCTTCTTTCATCCTGAGGGTGAGAGAGGCGCAGAACGCGATCGCCGCTATCGGCGGGCGGTGCAATTTTGCGCGGACTGTCCCGTCCGCGACGACTGTGCGGCGCACGCGCTGCTTTTTGGTGAGGACTACGGTACCTGGGGCGGCATGTCGGAGGGAGATCGCTTGCGCAGCTTGGGTAAGGGCCGCAGCAGGCGTGCGGCGATTGATCACGACCGTGCATAACTCGCCCAAATATCCAACGAAATTTGGGGCCAGTTTTACGCTCTAGTCACCGAGTATGCATTTGTGGCTGAACGGCCGCTACTCACCGTATCGCTGATAGCGTCGGCTGCAGACGTACCTTGCGCGAGCGAGAAAAGCGGCGAACAACGCCGTCTCTGTGTCATCAACGGCATTGTCGATGTCTTCGGGGTGCCACTGGACACCTAGCACCCAAATGTCAGGGTTTTCGTGTTCAATCGCTTCAATGACGCCGTCGGCCGTGCGGGCGGCTACCCGGAAAGATGGGGCGACCTGTCCAACAGCTTGATGATGTCCGTGGCGAACAAGAGCTGACGACCGGCCCAGGATATGAGCAAGTTTGCTGTCTTTTTCGATATGTACCCGCTCGTCGACAAGCAAGGATTGGCTTCCGGGAACTCCGTAATGGCCGGATTCTGGTCCCAAGTCCGGAATAAGGGTGCCGCCATACATGACGTTGACTAGCTGTAGGCCTCGGCATATCCCAAAGATGGGTGCGTCCTGATTCAACGCGGTGTAGATCAATTTCACGGTGCGGTCATCGCAGCGACGGTCGACCCCATAGAGACTTGGAACGTGGTCGTTATGACGATACAGCGCGGGGTCGACGTCACCACCGCCAAGAAGTAACAAGCCGTCGACTGAGGGCCAGGTGAGTGGGAAGTCATCGGCCGCGGGGTCGATAAAAAGCGTTCTCGCGCCGAGGTCGGCCACAGTGTGTAGTGCTCGGCGTGCAAACTTCACGATGAGGTCATAGGTCTCATTCGTGTGATCGGGGTAGTTGAGGGGAGCTATCACTCCGATCAGTGGAACGCTTGATGCTAATGGTGAATTCGCGGGGCTGGCTTCCCACGCCGAGGAACTGGCAACGGCATGCAAGACAATTCTACTTTCTGCTAGATGGTTCGATCGGCCTCTGTCCGCTTGCGCTCTTTAATCCGCAGTTCGGCGCTTTTCTACAGCTCGGGTTCGCGAGTCGATGACGCGCAGTTGTACGATCGCCGGAAAGGTAAAATGGTCCTCTCTATTGGCCACTGCCGCCCGGTGGCGACGGCATTCTGGAAATGCTCGATTCCATCGGTCAAAAATTTACGCACGATAAACTCCTTGACCGATACGTGATTTGGCAGATCATGAGCCGCGCCGCATTCTCTCCAGGGTCCATGTGGTCGCGTTCGCAACCGTGCGCCGCAGCACTTCCAGGCTTACGACGTTGTCGCGAGCGACGAGTGGTAAAACGTTTTGGCATGTTGATATCGAATGTACGAGAGTGAATGGCCGTGTGTCAATGGTATTTGGAAGTGCGACGGAGGCGACGCCGCAGTGCAAGGCTCCAGCGGGCTGTATCTTCGCAGGTGGCGCGTCGTCGCGCGCTATCTGTCGACTCGGCCTTGGAAGCCTCGCCGATAGCTTGTCGGGGAGGTGGAGAATGCCAGGGCGAAGTTTTGGCGCATGGTGACCGCGCTGCCGAAGCCGCTTTTGTGGGCGATCTGGTCTATCGGCAGGTCGGTCTGCTCCAACAACCGACGAGCGTCGTCGAGACGCCGAGCCCGCACCCACGAGGCAGGAGTAGCTCCCGTGGCCTCGCGGAACAGTCGGACGAACGTCCGGCGACTCACGTGGGCATGCGTCGCCAGCTCGTCAACGGTGAGTGGACGGTCGAGGTTGTGCAGCGCCCAATCCAACGTCGCGGCAACCGGATCACCCTGCGGCACAGTGGGTAACGGACGCTCCACGTACTGAGCCTGGCCGCCGTCGCGGTGCGGAGCCACGACCAGGAATCGTGCCACGGTGTTAGCGGCCTCGGCCCCCAAGCGACTACGAAGCAGATGCAGGCACGCGTCGATCCCGGCAGCAGTTCCTGCTGAGGTGAGCACGTCACCGTGATCTACATAGAGGACCGACCCATCGAACTGCACCTGTGGCCGCCTGACGGCCAGATGGTCGAGCGCCAACCAGTGGGTCGTGGCGGTTCTGCCATCCAAAATTCCGGTGTCGGCTACGGGCAGCGTGCCGAAGCACAGGCCAACGATCACAGCGCCTCTGGCGCGCGCCCGGATGAGGGCGTCGCGAAGCGACTTCGTGACAGGCCGCCAGTCAGAGAACCAGGATGGGACGACTACCACCTGAGCGTCGTCTGCGTCGGCCAGCCCGCACACTCCATCCAGCGCCTGCCCCTCGGCGGTGTCGATGGCGCCGGCAGAATCCGAGAACAGCACCGTCTGCCAGTCCGCAAGTCCCTGGCGACGTACTTCTCCAAAGACCATCTGCGGCACGGACAGGTGGAACAACGTGATCCCGTTGAAGGCGTAGATCGCGATCTTCACGCTTGCCCCCAAGTGCACAGTTGGCCTGATTTCATCGAATAATAGCATTCATGCCACTCACGCCTGGTTGCGTCGGTGTGCAAGCCTGGAACCCAGGTGTCGTGAAGATGCCAAGCCAATTCCAATCCAGGTCCAGAACAGGAGACTTCTCATGCCCACACCCCGCCGCGCGCTGGTACTCGTCGATGTGCAGCAGGAGTACTTTGACGGCCCCATGCAGGTCCAGTACCCGCCTCGCCAGGACTCTCTGGCAAGGATCCTGACTGCAATCGACAGCGCGGTCGAGGCGGACATTCCGGTTGCGGTCATCCAGCACGACGCCGGCGAGGACTCTCCCGTCTACAACCCGTCAAAGCCCGGATTCGCCCTGCATCCCGAGATCTCCGGGCGCCAGAAAGACACTTGGAAGCACCTCGTCAAGACCAATAGCAGCGTTTTCCTGAACACGGATTTGGTGGACTGGCTGACGAGCCGAGGCGTGGACACCGTCACTCTCGTCGGGTACATGACCAACAACTGCGTCCTGGCCTCCTCCGCAGACTCCGAAAGGGTGGGGGTCGACATCGAGGTGCTCTCCGACGCGACCGGAGCCATCAACCTCGCCAACGCGGGTGGATCAGCTGACGCCGAAACGGTCCATAGGACCCTGTTGGCGTTGCTGGCATCGAACTGGGCTAGCGTCGCTACCACCGCCGAATGGGTTGAGGCCGTTGCCAATTCCAACGTCCTGGATAAGAGCAACTTGTACGAGTCTGCTGTGAACGGCGCCCTGGCAACGGCGAACTAGCTTTCGCGCCGGGAGTCAATGGCCGGGGTGGGCAATGCAAGTCTCCCGGGGTGTCAGCCTCGGGTTTCGTCGCGATGAGCATGGTGTCGTGGAGGTTGGCTGGGCCGTTGGTAGTAGGCAGGCTGGATCAGTCGCCGTGTGGGTCGGCAGGCTTTCGTGTGGGCCGTAGGGCGGCCCAGCGCGGGCGGGCGGCAAGCTAGCTTGCGCCGTCGTGCGGCATAGCCGGAACGGCCGTCACCGCTCGCGACCGAGCCTTCCTTGACGATAACGCTGTTCATCGAATGGTTGTTGAGTCCGAAGCAGTCGATACGCCAGTCGACACGCATGGCGGGCCAGCGCCACGCGGGCCTGCATCGGGGTCATGCCCCGGGCGCGTAGTTCAGCATTGCGTTCGGCGAACGATGGCGAACTCTGCGACAGTCCCCAGGCGATCCCCATCAGGGCGTCACGATGCTCGGCCAATCCCTGGCGTGAGATGCGTCCACGACGATTCAAGGTGGCCGATTGGTAGAGCGCGGGCGCCAAACCCGTTGCCGAGTAGAGATGTTCGGCATCGGGGAACCGCTCGATCGGCAGACTGTGCGAGGCGAAGGCTGCTGCACGAATCGAGGCGACGCCGGGAAGACTGGTCAGAATTTGGCCGTCAGTTCGGGTGAGCAACGCTACGATTTCGCTGTCGATAGCCTCGATGTCTGTCCGGAGCCGACGATATCGGTCCAGGTCACGACCCAGCCGCTGAGCGCGCTGATCAGCATCGGCCGGCGGCGGCAGACACTGGTTCCACCGCTGCGACCAGTATCGGGCGGTACTGACGGTCAACCGGCCCGGCGCACGGCATATCAAGGACCGTGGCTGCGGGGCTCGCCCTGCGAACGCGGCAGCACATGCCAGCACCGCCAGACCCGAGGACCTCGTCCAGGACACGCTGCTCAGGGCATACGCGGGGTTCCACCGGTATCGGGATGGCACTTACCTGCGAGCGTGGTTGCTCAGAATCATGACGAACGTCTGGATCAGCGCATATCGCACTGCGAGGGTACGGCCTGAGGAGATTGCGTCCGAAGCAATAAATGACGCCAGAATGTCGGCAGCGGGGCAACAGTCAGCCTTGGTGTCGGCTCCGGTTGAATCCTGAGCAGCCTGCTCCGGTTGAAAAGTGAGCAGGTTTACGGGGTTGAGTCTGCCTGACGATCGGCTTCTACGGAGGGCAGTGTGTCGATCGGGGTGTGTTTGATGCGGTAGCTGGCGCCTTTGAGTGCGATGACGTCGGCGTGGTGGACAATCCGGTCGATCATCGCTGAGGCGATGGTGGCCTCTCCGAAGACCTGGCCCCAGCGGGAGAACGGCAGGTTGGAGGTCAGGATGATCGACGATTTCTCGTATCGGGTGGAGACGAGCTGGAAGAACAGGTTGGCCGCTTCGGTGTCGAAGGGGATGTAGCCGACCTCGTCGATCACGATGAGTCCGTATCGGCTGATCTTGCGCAGTTCGGCCTCGAGGCGGTTCGTGCGGTGCGCTTCGGCCAGCCGGGTGATCCAGCCGGTGGCCGGGGCGAATGCCACGCGGTGCCCGGCATGTGCGGCGGCGATCGCCAACGCTGTCGCCAGATGTGTCTTGCCGGTTCCGGGTGGGCCGAGCAGCACGATGTTGCGAGCTTCAGACAGCCAGCCGCCGGCTTCCAGGCGGGCGATCTGGGCGCGGTCGATGGCGGGTTGGGCGGTGAAGTCGAAGTCGGTGATCGTCTTGATCGCGGGGAATCCGGCGTATCGGATGCGTTGGCGGGCACCGGATTCAGCGCGGGCGTTGGATTCGACTGCCAGCACGGCACCGAGGTAGTCCTCCAGTGTCCAGCCGGCGTCGCGGCCCTGCTCGGCCAGCCGGTGGTAGTGCGCGGCGATCCGTGGAGCTTTCAACAGGCGGGCCTGGTGGGCGATGAGCTTGTCAGCGTCACCCGGTGCCGACGAGGTGCGTTTGGCGGGCATCAGGCGACCTCCCCGGTCCCGAACCGCGTGTCGTAGGCGCTCAGGTCGGCGATCTCCACCTCGACGTCGATCGCCAGATGTGCACCGGCGACAGGTCGGGTGCGGAACTGCTCACGCAGGACGGCCGCGGCTGCCACGTGGCTCGGATCGGCAGCCAGACCCGAACTGCCCCAGAGTCTTTCGTGATCAGCAACCAGGCGGTCACCGCAATGGGCGGTGATCCGATCCAAACTGGTAGTGACGGTGATCATCCGGCCGATCACCTCCGGATGCACCGAATACGCGTTACCGCCGCAGCTGACGTAATAGTCGCGACCCAACCGTGTCGTGACCGTCGTGCCGGTTGTCGGGGCCACCGGTGGCAATGCGACCATCGCCGCCCGGTCCGCCGCGAGTGCGTCGAGGGGAATCAGGCCGGTGCTGGCATGGGTGCGGCGGTTGGCGATGGTGGCCAACCACGCCCACAACTGCGCGTTGAAATCCGCCGCACAGGTGAACGTCCGGCCGGGCAGAAACGACGTTTCCAGGTAACCGTTGGCCCGTTCCACCAGGCCCTTGGACTCCGGGTCATACGGTCGGGTCTGGATCAGCCGGGTTCCCAGGACGCCGCAGAAGCCGGTCACTCCCTCGGCCAGGCGGCCGCGTTGACCGATACCGGACTCGTTGTCCCACAACAGTGATCGAGGCACTGCACCGATGTCCTGGAGCAGCCGCCACATGCCGGCCAGCAGATCCCCGGTCACCCGCGACGGGATCATCATCGCCGCGATGAACCGCGAGTGCGCCGCGACCATCACCAACACCGGGAACGACCGCAGCACCCCGGCGTGATCGGGAACCAACCCACCGGGGAACCACAGATCGCACTGCACCTGTTCACCGGGCAGATGCACCAACCGGTCACACGGATCGGCCGGGGCGTACTCCGGGCGGATCCGCGCCACGTTCTCGGCGAACCAGGAATGCCCACCGGTCCAGCCCACCCGTTGGGCGATCACCGTTGCCGGCATCGTCGGGAACTGATCCAGCAGGGCCCGTACCGCCATCTCGACCTGCGCCCACGCCGACATCGGAGCCCGCCTGCGTTCATACCGTGGCGGCGCCTCGGACCGCAGCGCCTTGGCCACCGTGTTTCGTGACAGGGCCAACTGCCGCGCGATCGCAGCCTGCGACAGCTTCTCCGACCGATAAAGCCGGCGAATCTCCGCCCAATCCTCCACAGTGATCACTCTCCAATCAGAAGGGTGCTCACTTTTCGACCGGAACTACCTGCTCACTTTTCGACCGGAGCCGACACTTGGAGCTGCGATCAGCGGAACTTGTTGCGTTGGAGGCGCTCGGTGACGACGAAGTCAGATCAGCACTGGGCTCTCTGCCAGAGGATCAGCGAATGGTATCTATTACGCCGATGTGGGTGGCTATCGGTATAAGGAGATTTCAGAGATCCTGAACGTGCCAGTCGGGACAGTGATGTCACGCCTTCATCGGGGGCGTCGCAGATTGAGGAGGCTGCTCCTCGAAATCGCCAAGGCGCGTGGCTACCTCTGGTGCGGGCCGCCTGCGCCAGACAACGGCGTACGCGTCGACACGTGGCCTTGCCCCGACGCCTCGGTTTCCGATAATCAACGTACGTGACCATGGTGCTCGAAGTGGGGGTGATCGACAGTTTTGCGTCCACTCGCGTGTTGTAGGACCATTCGGCATGGTCGAATGTACGTACATCGGGCGTAGGCTGCGCGTTGATAAAGCTTCAAGGAGAAACGTGGGAGCAAAGGGTGGTGACACCGCGCCGCCCCAGCGAGCGCTGAGCCGAGCGGCAGGTGAGAGGGACCCAGTTGGTGGTCCAGTCGTTATGCGACTTGGGGTTGGTGGGTCGTGGTCCACTGTAGAGCGAACTCGGCTGGGGTGAGTTCGCCGTGGGCGGAGTGGGGTCGGTTGGCGTTGTAGTCGATCCTCCAGTCTTCGATGATCACCCGGGCTTCCAATAGTGAGTCGAAGCGCCATGAGTTGAGCAGTTCATCGCGCAGGCGGCCGTTTAACGATTCGATCCAGGCGTTCTGCCAGGGCGAGCCGGGATCGATGAAAAGTGAACCAGCACTATTGAATCGACACCAGTCGGCCACGGCGTGGGCCACGAATTCTGGGCCGTTGTCGAAGCGCACGTAGTGCGGCGCCCCATGGAGGAGGGCCAACCGATCCAGCACGGCGACGACGCCGTCGGCGTTGATGGAGCGATCAACCTCGATCGCCAGGGCTTGGCGGGTGAACTCGTCGATCACGTTGAGCATCTTGAGGGTGCGCCCGTCGGCGGTGGTGTCGAACTGAAAGTCCATCGCCCAGATGACGTTCGGGCGGATCGGGGACATCGCCCCCACGGCGACGCCGATGCCGGTCAGGCGCTTCCTGCGGCGTCGTTGCGGGACCCGCAGGCCCTCATCCCGCCACAGGCGGCGGATGCGTTTGTTGTTGGCCTTCCAGCCGGCTCGCCGTGCCATCTTGGCTGCCCGCCGCCATCCCCAGCGAGGCCGGTCTGTGGAGAACCGGCGCAGCCAGGCACGTAGCTCGGTCTCCTCGGTGGTGATCGGGGCCGGTATCAACCGCATCGTCGAGCGGTGCAGACCTACTACCGTGCACGCGCGGCGTTCGGACACCCCGAACCGCTCACGCAGCGCCGCCACAGCGCTGCGTTTGCGGTTCGGGGTCAGAAGTTTCCCGCCGAGATCTCTTTGAGCATGTCGATGTCGAGGGCCTGGTTGGCGACCAACTTCTTGAGCCGGGCGTTCTCGGCCTCGAGCTCCTTGAGTCGCTTGGCGTCGTTGGCCTTCATGCCGCCGTACTGGGCCACCCAGCGATGCCACGTCGACTCGGTGACCTCCAAGTGCCGGCACACCTCCGCAAGTTCCTGGCCGGTCCCGAGCAGCTTGTTGCCCTCGGCCAGCTTGCGGATGATCTGGTCCGGCGTATGCCGCCGGCGCTTGTTCGATGCCATGTCGTCGTTGATTCTTCCTTGCCCGCAGACCGGGCAACAGAGTCGCACAACGACTGGACCACTACGAAGGGCTCACCTCACGACGACCTTGCAGGCACTCGCCGAGTCATATCACTTGTCGATTCGGCGGCCTCGCCTTTGATTCTTGGTTTTCGCGATATTTTGCGAACCACAGACGGCCGACGGCTCGCTCGCCACGAACTGCTGACTGGTGGAGTTCAAGGAGGAGCCGTGGCGGGAATCTAGTGGACGACCACCCCGCAGCCGTCTAGGGCTGGGACACCGAGACTCAGGCCTTCGCCAACCGGCTCACCAGGCGGCCCGGCGCGCGTTGCTCCCATAGGCCCCTCGGGGGCCACAAGCCGATTCGTCACAGTACAGATCAACGCGACTTGGCGTCGATCAGACGGCACCCGAACTCGGGCTCGTGCGCATCATCCTGGTTGGCCAATTGCAGAAATGAGGCCGCTTGGATTGGCGGACTACCCTGGCGAAGAATGCACCCACGCAACTGAAGTTCTTCCGTACGGGGAGTGGCATTCTCGGACAGTTCCGGTGGCAGCAACTCGAACTAACCGTACGACCGTCTGGTTCTAGGATCCGCAACGAAGATGAGAAAAACGCGTCCGCCATTTTGATGAGAATTGTGCAGACCCCCAGGTAGAGGCATCGCGGTCCGCCGCGCAGAATGAGAACCTACATGCCCCTCCGACGACGACCACCGCCGCCGCCCGCCGTGGGGAGAGCCGACATGCGGGCGGCAACGCTACGACTCGGCGCACATAAAGTTGGTGCCTGCCGCGGAACTGAAGGCGCCTCGCACATATGCATCGGCTTCGCTCGCTGTGATGTGGTAGCGCGCGATCAATTTGTTGGCGATGGTTAAGGCGTCTGTCTCACGTGATTTGACCGAGATGCGTGCACATC
Source organism: Mycolicibacterium fortuitum subsp. fortuitum (assembly GCF_022179545.1). The sequence continues at coordinate 497,738 of NZ_AP025518.1, forward strand.
GTAGGGATTCGGTCAGATCATTGTTGTTGGCCCAACACGGTGTGTAACTGATTGCGGTTGGTGATGCCGAGCTTGGGGAACATCTTGTAGAGGTGGGCCGCGACGGTTCGGTGTGAAACGTAGATGCGGTCGGCGATCTCCCTGTTGGTCAGCCCTGCGGCGGCCAACTGAGCGATCTGAAGTTCTTGGGAGGTCAGGCTGGAAGCCGGGTCTTGACGAGGAGTCCCGGCAGGCGTGGCCACGCCTGCAGCACGCAGCTCGGCGGCGGCCCGGTCGGCGAACGGTGCCGCGCCGGCGGCGTCGAATGCGGCCAGCGCCGACGACAGGTGGGTGCGCGCCTCGGTGATCCGGCGCTGTCTGCGCAGCCATTGCCCATATGCCAGATGCGTTCGGGCCGTTTCGAGTTCGGCATCCGCGTCATCGCCGGCGGCCAGAGCTGCCAGAAAATGGTCCTGTGCCTCGTCATCGGTCTGAGCCAACAGTGCGTGTGCGCGATGCGCGAGCATCAACTCCAGGCCGGTCCCCAGCTGTCGGGCCTGATCCTCGATGTCGGCGAGCAGCGGTCGCACCAGTTCGGCGCGGTCACTGCCGGCCGCGGCCTCGGCGAGATCAGCGACGGCCCACCGCTGGGATGTCCTGTGCCCGGTCATTTTCAGCAGGTGTCCCAATGCCTCGGCCGGGTCGGCGGTGCACAGCGACAACAGGCCCGCTGCCCAGTGCGCGTCGTCGTGCCACAGGATCGTGGGATCGGGAGCCAGCAGTCGACGCGCGGTGGCAACGGTCTCGTGTGCCTGGTCGAACCTACCTTGCCATACCTGCACCCGGGCCAGGGTGGCCGCCGCCGAGGCCGCGGTCATCGGCAGCTTGATGTCCTGAGCCAGCCGCAGCGCATTCTCGGCCGCGATGGCCGCGGCCTGGATTCGGCCCTCTTGCAACAGCAGTTGCGACGCACCGCGCTGACTCTCGCATTCGTCGGCAGCGGACCCTGAGGTTCTGGACCTGCTCTGTACCAGCTTCCAGCACTGCATGGCATGCGTGCGGTCGGCGACCGCCTCGGCGGTGAACCCGAGGGCCATCAACAACAGGGGGTCGTCGGTAACCTCGTTTACGAACCGGGACAGACGGGTGCGTAGGGCCTGACCCGCGCCGGTGTCGTCCAGCAACGCCATTGCCATGCACACCGCCGGATCGTCCGCGCCGTGATCGAGGCGGCTGAGGGCCGCGACGATATCGCGACGGGGCTCGTCGGCGAGGCCGTGCATGCGGCACTCGATGGCTGCAGCCCACAGCAACCGACGCTGTGTGGCGTCGCCGTCGTTGAACTTGCCGGCGAGCGCCACGAGTTCGGTAGCCGACTGGCCTGATATCGCGGCCGTGGCATTCAGGACGAATCGGGTGATGGCCAATTGCTCTGTGCTGCAATGATTGGCGCTCAAATTCTCGGCTTCGCCGAGGATGCTGATGGCCTCGGCGGTCAGTCCAGAGCTCCGGGCGATCTCGGCTGCTTCGGTCAAGCGGCGCACCCGGGCCGACGGCTCCGGCGACAGCACGGCCGCCCGACGCAGGGCCGCGGCGGATTCGGCGCCTGCGCCGCGCGCATGGGCGTGCCGCGCGGCGCCCTCCAAGGCAGTGGCAACTTGCTCATCGGTGCCGAAGGTGGCTTCCGCGCGGTGCCATGCCGCGCGGACCAGGTCCACCGTCGCGTCGGCGAGTGCCTGGTGGACGACTGTCCTCGTGGACAACGGAGCCGCGCCATAGACCGTCGACCGGATCAACGGATGGCGGACGTGGATGCGGTCGCTGCCCGCCCTGATCAAGCCCGCCCGCTCCAGCGGGACCATTTCATCGGTGAGTACCAAGCCCAGAAGACCAGCTGCGACGTCGATGTCACGCGGCTGGCCATCACTGGCCGAGATCAGTAGCAGCAGTAGGCGGCCGTTGTCGGTCAGGTCGTCGAGTTGGGCCAGGAAAGCCCGCTCGACCCGGCGGGTCGTGGGCAACGGCTCACCGGAGAAGGTGGCGTTGCTGCCGCGCTCGCCCAGGGCGCCGGACAGTTCGATGACTGCGAGCGGGTTGCCGCCTGCCTGCTCGAGTACCCGTTGTTGGAGCAGGGTATCGGCGTGCCGGGCGGCGGTGCTCAACAGTTGACGGGCATGTGCGGGAGCCAATGGACCCAGTGACAATCGAGGCAGGCCGTCCAGATATGCGGTGGCGCCGTCGAGCCCCGTACGTTCGGCGCACAACATCATCAGCGGTGCATTACTGAGCCGGCGCGCCACGAACGCCAGGATCTCCAGTGATGACTGGTCCAGCCACTGGACGTCATCGATGATCAGGATGATTCGCCGCCGGCTCGCCGCTTCTTCCAGCAGCCCGAGTACTGCCAGGCTGACCATCAGCCGATCTGGTGTCGGGCCTTCGGCCAGGCCAAAGGCCGTCAGCAGGGCCGTGCGCTGGCGCGGTGGCAATGCGGGGGTGTGGTCGAGCACCGGGTGGATGAGTTCGTGGATCCCGGCGAAACCCACTTCGCTCTGGCTCTGCAGACCCGAACAGCCAAGCCTGCTGTAGCCGTTGGCCACCGCCCAGTCGGCGACTGCCGATAACAAGGTCGACTTGCCGATGCCGGCCTCACCGTCGACGACCAGCGCTGCGCCACTGGTAGCGACCGCGGCGAGCGTGTCGGTGACGCTCGACAACTCGGTTGACCGACCGATTATCACCTTTGCCAAGCTAGCACTCTGAATTGGCATTACCAACTCAGATATGATGTGAGGATGCGCACCGACCCATGGTCCGACGACGCCTGCCCGATCGCCCGCACGATGGCGGTGCTGGGGCAGCGCTGGGCCATCCTGATCATCCGCGAGGCATTGCTGGGCCGGTCCCGGTTCTCCGAATTCCGCGAGCAGCTCGGGGTGGCCTCCGATGTACTCAGTGCACGACTGGCCGAGCTGGTGGCCGCCGGCATCCTGGAGGTCGAGGATTACCAGGAGCCCGGCGAGCGCACGCGCAGTCGCTACGTACTCACAGACGCCGGACATGATCTGGTGACGGTGCTCGCCGCGCTGGGGCAGTGGGGTCGCAAACACCGGGCCACCACCAAACGCAGCGGCTATCGGTTCATCGAGAAATCCACCGGCGAGCATGCACTGGTGGTCTTCCGGCGGCACGACGGCATCGGTGTACCCACCCCTGACGTGACCCTCATCGACGCGCTCAGCTCCGAATGAAGTCGAGCAGATCGCGATCCAACTGCTGCTGATAGTCGCCGTGAATACCGTGGGGGGCGCCCGGATACACACGTAAGGTGCCGTACCGCACCAGCTCAATCGATTTCGACGCCGCATCGTGGATCGGGACGATCTGATCGTCGTCACCGTGGGCGATCAGGATCGGCACGTCGAGGGCCCGCAGATCCTCGGTCAGGTCGGTCTCCGAGAACGCCGTCACACAGTCGTACGCCGATGCGAGCCCCGCCTGCATGCCCTGGAGCCAGAAATGGTCGATCAGTCCCTGGGAGACGGTGGCACCGTCCCGGTTGAAACCGTGGAACGCCACCGCGAGTTCCCGCCAGTACGCGGATCGGTTGTCCAGGACGCGGGCCCGGATGTCGTCGAACACCAACAGCGGTGTGCCCTCAGGGTTTTCCGCTGATGCCACCATCACCGGTGGTACCGCGCCGACGGTGATCACCTTGCGCACCCGGCCTGCGCCGTGGCGCGCCGCGTACCGCACCACCTCGCCACCTCCGGTGGAATGCCCCACAACGACGACGTCGGACAATCCGAGTCCGTTGATCAGGGCCGCCAGGTCTGCGGCGTAGGTGTCCATATCATTGCCAGACCACGTCTGCTCGGACCGGCCGTGCCCCCGCCGGTCATGGGCGATGGCACGGAAACCGTTGTCGGCGAGGAGTTTCAGCTCCACATCCCACGCGTCGGCACTGAGCGGCCAGCCATGACTGAAGACCACCGCCGGCCCGGTTCCCCAGTCCTTATAATACAGCTGCGCCCCGTCGGAGCCCTTGAAATACGGCATGGGGCCAGTCTGACCTCGCCTGCCAGACGGGGCCATCCGTCAAACGACCATTGCGACACCGGGGTCTTCGTCCTCATACCTCTGTAGTCAATTGACGGATACCCCGGGCCGGGCCGAGATCGCAAGCTGGTTGCAACGACAACAGCAGGAGACACCACATGACGGACGTCGTGACCGCGGTGGGCGCCGCACACACACCCAATCTCACCATCAAGGTCGATGATGAACGGTTCGCCTACCGGCGTGTCGGTGACCCATCGGCCACGGTGCCCCCATTGGTGCTGCTCCAGCACTTCCGCGGCAACCTTGACTACTGGGATCCGGCATTGCTCGACGTTCTGGCGGCCGACCGCGAGGTGATCACCGTCGACCTGCGCGGTGTCGGTGGCTCCACCGGGACCACCCCCGACAACGTCACGGACATGGCGCGTGATGCCCTGCGGTTCATCGATGCCCTGGGACTCACGTCCATTGATCTGCTGGGATTTTCACTCGGCGGCCATATCGCCCAGGAGATCGCGCTGGTGCGTCCGCGACTGCCGCGTCGGCTGGTGCTTGCCGGCACGGCGCCGCAAGGTGCTCCCGATCTGCACCGTTGGTCCGAGGATGTCTACACCTACGCCTGTGCCGACGAGATCACCGCCGAGGGATTCATCGCCCTGTTCTTCTCCGGCTCCGACGAGAGCGTCCAGCGCGGTTGGGAGTACCTGGCCCGCACCCATGCCCGCGACACCGACCGTGACCCCGAGACCACTCTGGCTTGTCGTGACGCGCAGTACCAGGCCTTGATGACCTGGGGTATCCCGGAATCGTCGAAACTGGAACGTCTTTCGGCCATCGCTCAACCGACGCTTGTCGCCAACGGTGACAACGACACCATGATGTCCACCAAGAACAGCTACCTGCTGGACGAGAAGATTCGGGGGGCCCAATTGCGAATCTATCCCGATGCGGGCCACGGTTTTCTCGACCAGTACCCGGTCGAGTTCGGTCAGCACATCCGCCAATTCCTCGGTCGCTAAGGAGAACTCATGACTGACCTGCTCGCCACCGTCCTGGACACCTACGGCGGCGTCGATCGCTGGCGCGAATTGACTTCGGTCACCGCGCACAAGCGGTTCGGCGGTGCCATCTGGGACATCAAGGCAGTGCCCGGCATCGTCGACGACGGTGAGATCACCGTCTGGATCAAAGATCAACGCACGGCGCTGTCGCCGTTCACTGCGCCCGATTTGAAGACCGCCTACACGCCGCAACGGGTCGGTATCGAGACCACCGACGGGGACATCGTCGAGGTGCTCGACGATCCCCGGGCATCGTTTGCCGGACACACTCTCGAAACGCCGTGGAGTACATTGCAATTGGCGTACTTCACCGGGTACGCCATGTGGACCTACACGGCCGAGCCGTTCAACCTCACCCTCCCCGGTGTGCGTACCCAAGAGGGCGACCGCTGGACCGAGGAGGGCCAGCAGTGGCGCACCCTGCACGTCGACTACCCCGACACGATCGCCACCCACAGTCCCCACCAGGTCCTGTACATCGATTCCGACGGACTGATTCGACGTCGCGACTACCAGGTGGACATTGCCGGGGGATCCCCGGGCGCTCACTACGTCTCAGACTTCGACGAGATCGACGGGCTGGTGATCCCACGCACCCGGATGATCTATGTCCGCGATGCCGACAACCATCCGATCCCAGACCAACTCGTGGTGTCGATCGAACTCACCGACATCACGCTGGACTGAGAGCGGCATGTTCACGCACCTCATCGCACTGAACCCCCGCGGCCGGCGGATCGTCCGGGTGGGCATCGCCGACGGGTTCATCACCACGGTCGTCTCGCGGCTGGAGACGTTCCCCGACGGCATTGTGGTGGACACCGAAAAGCGCCACATCTACTGGACGAACATGGGTACGCCGGGCCTCCCAGCCGATCACCCGCCCCGCGGGGAAAGCGATCTGGATTTCTACCGGCACAACGGATCCCTCGAGCGTGCGGCCCTGGATGGCTCCGATCGGCAGTGGGTGGTGCCCGAGGGCGGTCTGGTCACCGGCAAGCAGCTCGCCGGCGCGTGGTCACGCCGGCGGCTGTACTGGGCGGACCGGGAAGGCGCAGCGGTCCGCAGCGTCGCCCTCGACGGCACGGGGATGCGCGACGAAATCGTGGCAGCCAAGAGTGCCCAGGACCGCTATGTGGTGCGCAACCAGTGCGTCGGCGTCGCTGTCGACGAACGCAACGGCTATCTGTACTGGACGCAGAAGGGCCCGTCCGACGGCGGCGGGGAAGGCGGGATCACCCATTTCATGGAGACCCTGATGCCCCGCATGACCGAAGGCTGGCCGGGCCTGGGCAATCCGGACTTCACCCCGGAATTGGAGCAGGAGATCGTCGCCGGAGTCCTCGCCGAGGCGCGGGGCCGCTCGATCCAACAGTTGTCCGCCGAGCGCGACGCCACGTTGCTGGAGCTGATCGCCGCGCGCGCCGAACACCAGTCGTGACAAGGACCGGGATCACGTTCAACCAGAAGGGAAAACCATGACGTATAAGTCCGACCAGGCCGAGGACAGCTTTGTCGGCGGTCCCGACGGCGAACGGTTCCATTACCGCAGATTCGGGCGGGCCGGCGGGGTCCCGCTGGTGTTGTGCATGCGCCTGCGCGGGACCGTGGACCACTGGGATCCGCAGCTGCTCGACGCGCTGGCCACCGAGCGGGAGGTCATCGTGTTCGACAACCGCGGCACCAGCCTGTCCAGTGGTGACGCACCGACCACCATCGACGGCCTTGCCGACGGCGCGATCGCGTTCATCCGGGCGCTGGGCCTGACACGGGTCGACGTACTCGGCTGGTCTCTGGGTGGCATTGTGGCCCAGGGTATTGCGCTGCGGGCACCCGAACTGGTGCGCTGCCTGGTGGTGGCCGGCAGCACCCCGGCGGGAGTTCCGGACCAGCCGACACCAGGACCACGCGTCGGGGAAATCCTCGGCAACGCTGTCAACGACGATGAAGACTATCTGTATCTGTTCTTTCCGGAGACGGATCAGGGCCGTGCTGCCGGCCTGGCGTCCTTGCGGCGCCTGGATACTCGGCTGGCGCGGTCCAAGGCGGCGGTGCAGGGCGAGACGTACCGGGCGCAGTTGGGTGCCATCGCCGCGTTCGGCGGCTATTACTCACGCCTGGCCGAGCTGAAGCTGCCTGTTCTGGTCGTCAACGGTGCCCAGGACGTGATGATCAATTCCTACGCCACCTACGCGATGTCTCAGCGACTGCCGGATGCCAAGGTGGTGCTCTACAGCGATGCCGGGCACGGATTCCTGTTCCAGCACATCACCGATTTCGCCCACGACGTCAACCGATTCCTGGAGGTGAACCGATGAGGGCCGTCCGCCAGGACGAATTCGGTGGGCCCGAGGTGCTGCACGTCGTGGAGATCGACCGTCCCACACCAGGAGTCGGGCAGATTCTGGTGCGGGTGCACGCCGCCGGGGTGAATCCCGTCGATGCCATGAACCGCGAGAGCGGAGCGCTGGTCGGTGCACCCCCGTTCATCCTCGGATGGGATGTCTCCGGCACCGTGGAAGCCATCGGCCCCGGCGTGACCCTGTACCAGTCCGGCGACGAGGTGTTCGGGTTGTTGCCGTTCCCTGCGGGCCACGGTGCCTACGCCGAACACGTGGTCGCTCCGACCCGGGTGTTCGTGCCGAAACCGCCCAGCCTGAGCCACATTCAGGCCGCATCGTTGCCGTTGGCCGGATTGACAGCTTTGCAGGCGCTGGTGGATACCGCCGGCATCGGCACGGGTAGTCGCGTGCTGATCACCGCCGCCGCCGGGGGCGTGGGGCACCTGGCCGTGCAGATCGCCAAAGCGTACGGCGCTTACGTCATCGGCCTGGCGTCGGCCGGCGCCATCGACTTCGTCGCCAGTCTCGGCGCTGACGAGGTGATCGACTACACCACAACTGATTTTGCCGAGGTGGTGTCGGATCTGGACGTGGTGTTCGACCTCATCGGCCGCGACTACCCGGCCAAGGCGCTACAGGTGCTCAGACCCGGAGGCTCGCTGGTGTCGAGCCTGCCGCAGTCCTTGCCCGCGGTGGCCGCCGATGCCGCGGCCCGCGGTATTCGACTGGCCGAGCTGCTCGTCGAGGCGGATCGGCTCGGCATGACCGTCCTGGCTGAGCTGGCCGGCCGCGGTGCGCTGACGCCAACCATCGCGGGGACCTTCCCGCTGGAGCAGGCGGGAGAAGCACAGGCTTACCGGGTGTCCTCGGGCAAGGTGGTGCTGATCCCGTGACGAGCACAGCGATGGGAGCCGATCTGCTGGTAATCGGTTTCGGTAAGGGTGGCAAGACCCTGGCCGCTGATGTCGGCCGCGCGGGGCAGCGGGTGATCCTGGTCGAACAGGATGCCCAGATGTTCGGGGGCACCTGCATCAATACCGGTTGCGTGCCGACGAAGTCGATGGTCCACCAGGGGGAGAAGAACGTAGCGACAAGGCTTCCGGGTGAATTGGCTTATGCCGCAGCGATTGCCGCGACGGAACGCTTGACCGCGGGGCTGCGTTCGGCCAACCTTGCCGCACTCGAGGGCATTCCGTCGGTCACGGTGCTCATCGGCACCGCGGCGTTCCTCGACCCCAACACCGTGCAGGTCCGCAGTGACGCAGGCACCGTGACGGTCAGCGCACGCCAGATTGTCATCGGTACCGGGGCGCGCGCCGGCACCGCGGACATCCCTGGGCTTGCTCATTGTCCGGTCGCGGTCACCAATGACCGCTTGTTGCATCAGGCTGCGCGCCCCGAGCGCCTGGTGATTCTCGGCGGCGGATTCATCGGCCTGGAATTCGCCTCGATGTACGCCGCGTTCGGCTGCGCGGTCACCGTACTTGAGCGACATCCGGCGGTACTCGCAGGCGAGGAACCGGAGATCGCGGACATGGCGCGTTCACTGCTTGCCGCGCGCGGCGTGGAGATCCACACCGGTGCCGATGTCGTTGACGTGCAGACCATCCTGCGCCCAGGAGCGGCGCCCGTGGCGCGCGTCCAGTACCTGAGGGACGGACGGTCGGTCAGTGTGGACGCCGATACCATCTTGGTCGCGCTGGGGCGCACACCGAACACGGCGGCATTGCGCCTCGACAGGGCGGGAGTCGAGACCACCAACACGGGTGCAATCGTCGTCGACGACCACCGTCGCACCAGCGCGCCCCACATATTCGCCGTCGGTGACGTCACCGGGGGACCGCAATTCACCTATATCTCCCTCGATGACTACCGCATTGTCGCCGACCAACTATCCGGGATCGCTGAACCGCGGCGGGCATCGCAACGGACGGCGGTACCTGTTTGTCTGTTCCTCGCGCCGCCGCTGGCGCGGGTGGGTTTGACCGAATCGCAGGCGCGCAGTGCGGGTTACGACGTGCTCGTCGCCGCTAGCCCGGTGGCAAATCTCGCAACCGTGGCCCGCGCCCGCATCGTCGAACAGACCGACGGAATGATGAAGGTCGTCGTTGACGCCGCCACTGACAAGATCCTCGGCGCCACACTGTGGTGCCATGACGCCCACGAAGTGATCAACATCGTGACATTGGCAATGCGGCACGGTATCACCGCACGCGCACTGCGCGACGAAATCTACACCCACCCTTCGATGTCGGAGTGCTTCAACCAACTGCTGGGTCTTCTGGCCTGAGCGCATCGGACGGTGCGGCGGTGCCCACGCAACCGCGCGTGGCACCGCCGCTGCCGGCTACCCGGCGTCGGTCATCGTCAGGACCACCCGAAAACGCGCTTCATTGCGCATCATCCGGTCGTAACCTGCGGCCGCATCCCGCAGCGGCATTGGCTCAACCCACGGCCGGATGCCGTGCAGGGCAGCGAATTCCAGTGTGTCCTCGGTATCCGCTGCGGTGCCGGCGGGATGGCCGTGGATGGTGCCGGAACTGTTGATCAGTTGCAGCGGCGTGATGTCGAGTGGTTCATCGAGCACGGCAAGTGTGAGTACCTCACCGTGCGGGGCGAGCCCGTCGCCTGCGACGCTGATCGCGGCCCGATTGGTGGCCGTCGCAGCGACCACCCGGGCACCCCCGAGCTTGCGCAGTTCGGCGGCCACGTCGACGGCGGTCGAATCGATGTAGTGGTGAGCACCCAATTGATATGCCATATCGGCTTTTTCGGCGCCACGCGCTATGGCGACGGTCCGGAAACCCATGCGTGCAGCGAACTGCACACCCAGGTGACCCAGTCCGCCGATGCCCAAGACGGCCACCACGTCACCGGGGCGTGCGCCGCTGTGGCGCAGCGAATTGAACATTGTCACCCCGGCACACGCAAGTGGGGCAGCCTCGATGGCGGTGAGGGCGTCGGGGATCCGCGCCAGTCCGGACTGATGCACACGCATTACCTCGGCGTAGCCGCCGGGAAACCCGGCCCCGGTCACCTTCGAGCGCACGCAATGCACGAAATCCCCACGGCGACAGCGGAAACAACTCCCACAGTAATAGCCGAACCAGCCGACCGCGACCCGGTCGCCGACTTGCCAGTCGAGCACGCCGGAGCCGAGTGCCTCGATGCGGCCGGCGACCTCATGGCCGGGCGTCACCGGGAAGACTGTACCGGGCAGGTGGCCGGCGGCGATCTGTGAATCCGAATGACATACGCCGCAGGCTTCGACGCGGACCAGCACCTCGCCGTCGCCGGGCTCGGGCATCGGCCGGTTCGTGAGCGTGATTGCGCCGCTGGGTTCGGTGACCTCGACGCTGCGGTAGGTAGTGGACATGAAGGTATCTCCTTGGTGGCAGGGGTGAATCAAGCGGGGGTCGCGATGTCGAGCACCACGCGGAATCGGGCGCGGCCGGACATCATCCGGTCATATGCGCGGGGTGCTTCGGTGAACGGCATCGGCTCGACGAGCGGCGCGATCTGGTGGGTGAGGCTGAATGCCAGGTTGTCTTCGTTGTCGATCGCAGAACCGGTCAGACTGCCCAGGACCCTGCGTCCCCCGAAGATCAGGTCGGACGTCTGAACCGGTATCGGTTCAGGGGATGCGCCGACCACGACCAGACATCCGCGTGGGCGCAGGCCGGCGACCAACCCGGCCATCGATGGTCCGCTCGACGCCGTCGCGATGACTGCGCTGGCACCCCCGAGCGCGGTGAGCGCCGACGCGACATCCGCGCTCGCGCTGTCGATGAAATGGTCGGCGCCCAATGTTGCTGACAGATTGGCCTTTTCGGTGCCGCGCGCGATGGCAGCGACCCGGAATCCCATCTTCTTGGCGTACTGGATGCCGAGATGGCCCAGCCCGCCGATGCCTTGGATGGCCACGAAGCTGTTCAGCGGTGGCGCAGCGGCGCGTATCGCGTTGAACACTGTGACACCCGCGCAGAGCAGCGGGGCCGCGGTGAGCGAGTCGAAACCGTCTGGGACACGGACCAATCCGGTGGGGCGGGCATACATGATCTCGGCATAGCCGCCATCTGTGGTGGTACCTGGCTGTGGTTGATCGCTGCAGTTGACGAAGTCTCCGCGGCGGCAGAAGTCGCATTGCCCGCACTGCCCGCCCAGAAACCCCACGCCAACGCGATCGCCGACCTGCCAGCCGGAATGGACTCCGGAGCCGACGGCGTCGATGATGCCGATCACCTCGTGTCCCGGCACCACGGGTTCCTGCGGGTCGGTTCGCTGCCCCTCCACGGCGAGCACATCGCTGTGGCACACTCCGCAGGCCAGTACTCGGATACGAACTTCGTCATGGCCGGGCTCCCGAAGTTCCCGTTCCACGAGGGTGAACTGCCGCTGCCCGGTCACCTGATACGCCCGATATGCCGTCACCACACCAGCACATCAACTCGGACCGAATTGCGGTATCCGCACGGTGACCGTCATTTGACGTGCCGCGGGTGCGACACGCTTCCGGGCGATCCAGCCAGGTTGGCAAGGGTTGCCGCCGCTGCCGGCAGTCAGATTACTTATGCCGCGCGTCGCGATATCCGGCAAGAATCACCCCTATGGACGAGTTGGTAAGCGCCGAAAGGGCATTGGCTGCAGTCGGCCCGGTACTTGCCGCGGCCGTCGGTGAGAACCTGCATCTGCCGACGCCGTGCCCGGGATTCGATGTCGCCGCGCTGGCGGATCATCTGGTGGGAACTGTCACAATGGTGGGTGAGGCGGCCGGGGCGCGGGTGTTCGTCACGCAGAACGCGGGCATCGAGACGCGCATCTCCCAGACCACGAATTCGGTGATCAAAGCCTGGCTCAGTCGGGGCATGGCAGGCGACGCGGTGTTCGCCGGCAGGGTCATGCCCGCGCATCTGGCGTTGGGTGTGCTGTCGGTCGAATTGGTGGTGCACGGTTGGGACTTTGCGCAGGCACTGGCCCGCCCGTTGTCCATCGAAGCCGCGCACGCCGACTTCGTGCTTTCTCTTGCCCGGCGCATCATCACCCCGGAGAGTCGGCGTACGGCGGGATTCGACCCTCAGGTACCGGTAACCACCGATGCCGAAGCGCTGGACCGATTGGTCGCCTTCACCGGGCGTCATCCGCGACAGCACGTTGGGTGACTGCACAACGGCATAGTAATTGGCGGCTTCACTGCATCCCGACGGTACGTGTGGATTCAGCGTCCAGGAGACGAAGCCGGCGGAGGTGAAGGTACGCGCATCGGAGGCTTCGGTGAAGGCGCTGGGCGTGATCGAATGATGCGCGGCCACCAGAAGAGAGGTCCGAGGAGTCGCGCGATCGCAGGAGTGATGAAGGACCGCACGATCATGGTGTCCAACAGCAGTCCGACCCCAATGGTTGCGCCGAACTGGCCGACCGACATCAAGTCGCTGGAAAGCATGGCCATCATGGTGACAGCGAAGACCATCCCGGCGGTGGTGACGACTTTCCCGGAGTTGGCGACCGCTCGGATGAGTCCGGTATTGAGCCCCGCCGCGCTTTCCTCCAAATAGCGCGCGATCAACAGCAGGTTGTAGTCCGAACCCACCGCTACCAGGATGATGAACGTCAACGGCAATGTCAGCCAACTCAACGGTATTCCGAGGAAGTGCTGCCACACCAGGACAGAAAGCCCGAAGGCGCCTGAGTATGAGAACGCCACGGTCCCGACGATGACGATGGCAGCTACCACGCTGCGAGTGATGAGCAGCATCACTAGGAATATCAGTGACAGTGCGGCGATCGCGGCGATCAACAGGTCGTTCTTCGCCGCGTCGCGGATGTCCCAGTAGGTAGCCGCTGCCCCTCCGAGGAATACCCGCGAGCCGGCCAAGGTCGTGCCCTTCAGAGCCTCCTTCGCAGCCGGCAAGAACGCTTCGTCGTGGGCGATCCCCTCGGATGTCAGCGCCTCGCCGTCGTGATAGATGAGGTACCGCGCGGCGTGGCCGTCGGGCGACATGAAGTACTTCAGGTCGGTCCTGAAGTCCGGGTTGTCGAACGCGTCAGGTGGTAGATAGAAGAACTCGTCGTCCTTGGCGCTGTCGAAGGCATAACCGAGGTCCATCATCTGACGGCCCAATTCGTCGAGCTGCGTGAGCATGGGCTGGGCAGTGCTGTGCTCGGCTTCGATGATCTGCTTCATCTGCGCCAGCTGATCAGCGGTCTGGCTGATCACCTCGACCAGCCGTGGGGTGACATCGTTCTGAATCTGCGTCGCTTGCACGTTCTTCTGCATCTCGTCGCTCATCCGGTCGATCTGATCGGTCATGTCGAACAACGAGCGCATGGCGAAACACATCGGTATGTCAGCACAGTGCGGTTCCCAGTAGAAATAGTTGCGCAGCGGCCGGAAGAAGTCGTCGAAATTCGCGTAGCTGTCCCGCATGGTGTCCGCGACGTCGTTGAGTCCGCGCGCTGCTTCCAGAGCTATGCCGGCCGAATCAGCCTGTTGGGCTACGAGTTCCTTTTGACGATGTACCACGTCGATCATCGCGTTGGTGACGTTCGCCATGGACGTGAGACGTTCGTTCATATCGTTGATGAACGGGAGCAACTCCTTGATCTTTGTGCCCATCGTGCCCATGGTGAAGGTGAACGACGAGTGTTCCAGCGGCGTGCCCAGCGGCCTGGTCACGCTCTGCACCATGCCAACGCCGGGAGTGTGGAAAATACTGCGCGCCACCCGATCCAGCGCGATCATGTCGGTGCTGTTGCGCATGTCGTGATCGGATTCGATCATCAGCATCTCGCTATTGAGTTTGCTGACAGGGAAGTGGCGGTCGCTGGCAGCGTAACCGGCCTTCGCAGGAACGTCGTCGCCAATGTAGATGCGGTCGTCATAGTTGGGTCGATAAGAGGGTATGGTCAACGTCCCGACGAGCACCACCGCCGTACTGACGACTAATATTCGACCGGGCCAGCGCACGGTAACGGTGCCGACCTTGCGCCAAATACCGTGTCCAGCGTTTCCTTTGGGATCAAAGAGACCGAAGCGGCTGCCAATCGCCAGTACCGCCGGCGCAAAGGTCAGCGCGCCGGCGACCGCGACCAGGGTGCCGACGGCACACGGAATTCCCATGGTGTTGAAATAGTTCAGTCGGGTGAAGCTCAGGCAGAAGGTCGCGCCGGCGATCGCGATACCTGAGCCCAAAATGACGTGCGAGACGCCGCGCACCGCCATGTAGTAGGAACTTTCGCGGTCGTGACCCGCGCGCCGTGCTTCGTGATAACGGCCAATCAGGAAGATCGCGTAGTCGGTTCCGGCGCCGAGGATGAGTGAGACCAAAATGTTGGACGCGAATACCGAAATGCCAAACATCTTGTGGAACACCAGAAATGAGACGACACCGCGCGCGCTGTACAACTCCACCAGCACGATGAACAGAACCAGCAACGCTGTCACCACCGACCGGTACACGATCAGCAACATCACCGTGATGATCAGCATCGTCACGAACATCAGCGTGAGCAGGCTGTCGTTGCCGACGTCCAACATGTCAGTGGACAGCGGAGCTGATCCGGACACGTAGACTCGCAGTCCCAGAGGCGGCTGGCTATGGGCTACCGCATCTCGCACGGCCTGGATGGATGCGTCCGATTCTGTGGAGCCCTGGTTGCCGGCGACTCGCAGCAGGACGAACGCGGCTTTGCCGTCGGCGCTTTGAACCCCGGCCGCCGTGGTGCCTTCACCCCAGAGATTCATGACGTACTGAATGTGCACGGTGTCGGCCTTCAACCGGGCGACGACCTGGTCGTAGAAGGCGTGATCGGCGTTCGCAAGTTTGTGGTCGCCTTCGAAGATGACCATCACGAGGCTGTTGCTGTCGGATTCGTGGAAATCCTTTCCGATCCGAATCAGCGCCTCGGAGGAGGGGGCGTCCACCGGGACCAGCGGACTGCGATTGGCGGCGGTGACTGGTTCTAGTTGTGGCGCAATTGCATTGACGACCACAACGAACGCCAGCCACACGACGACCACCGGAACGGCGAGGGCGCGAATGATCCGCGGATACGACCACCGAGCCGCAGTTGTGGCGGGGGCGCCAGGTGTACTCATGCCGACAGCACCTGGCACCACACCGCGGCATGATTACCTGCGGCGGTGTGTTCGGAACGGACGACACCGTCGACGGTGATTCGGCAGCTGATGTTCCCGCCGGCCACCTGTGCAGTGATGTCGGCTGTCGCAACCGTCAGGACCGTGGTCTCGGTGTGCGACCACGGAAGCGTCGTCAGCTCGACGTGGACCGGCTTGACATCGGCATTCCAGTAGCTCGCCTGGCCCCAACCTCCGAAGTCGCCGAAGACCTCGTAGGTGATGTTCTTCGGATTGAACTGCACGATAGCGAATTTCGCCGCAGGGCTCTGCGTTCGGTCCTCTGAAGCGAAGATGCCGTGCACCGACCGGATAGCCAGCGCTGCTGAGACGACCACTACCAAAACCAGAAGCGGTAACCACATTTTGGATACCAGTCGGCGATACACCGGTGTCTGCACGGGCTGGCCTCCTTTCGCGATGAGCAGCCCGGCTGCCGGGCGCGGGCCGTGAAAGCATGCTGACGATCACTAATTCCGTGTACCGGTGCCGTGGCTGCAATGCCTCGACCGGCAGAGGGCGGTCGTGGCTACCCCAAATCGCATCAGTCTGTGCCGCAGGCAACCGCCGGCGGCTGCACTTGATCATCGTGCCGAGCCTGGGCGAGAGTCCATAGGCGCAGTGACTGTAGTGCTCAAGTTCAGTCGCACGACCCGCGTGGCGGCGACGGAAGGCACTCGAAGATCGGCGTCTCCGTTGAGGGATACGTACGCCCCGTGTGGTTTTCGACGCCAACACGTGCCCTTCGGACAACGACGCCGTGCGGTATGCGTGGCAGCTACGTGCTTCAAGCGCCGACGGTCGGGACGGTTCCCGTGGCAACGTAAGGCAGCGACCCTGCGGCAGCAGTCAATATGCCTATGGACCGCAGTGGTTACAGTGGTTCACGATCGAAGTCAGACCGCGGCGACCTGTGACCAGCACACCGATCGTCTTCGTGAGTAAGACGTCGCACCCATGACGCAAGCATCCTCGTCCGAGGCTTCGGGACAGGACCGGGTGACACGATCGGACAGTCGGACCGAGGTGGCCTATGACCGAACCAACCATCACCGAGCACCTCGTGCGGCGGGTGCAGGTTCCCCTACCAGGGCCCTACGGCGACGTCCGCGAGCGCTACGAGCACCTCGTGCCGGTTGTGGATGCCGCGGCCTTCGCTGCCGCGAAGGACTGGGCGGCGACCCTGGAGGTAGCCAAAAGTCTGGCACCGCACGGCTTTATGCGCTATTTCAGTACCGATGTGACGGCCGCGATGACAGGTTCGACGACAGTGCGTCCCACCGCCCTGTATTTGATGGGTAATCACACGATCGCCGAACGCATGTATCGGCATGATCCTGCCGTCATGCTGCACGCCCCGTTGCGGGTGGTGATCTGCCAATCTGTCGCCGGCGGCACCACGATGGTTTTGGATCGGCCAAGTCAGCTGTTCGCCAGCTATGGCAACCCCGCCATCGCCGAGGTCGGCGTCCATCTTGACGGGCTGGTCGCTGCACTGGTCAGTGCGTTGGGTGGCGATCCGTCGGCGCTGCGTTCATAGCGCGGTGCCGGGAATTCGCCACCGCCACACCACAACCAGATGCAGGACGGCGAAGACAAGTGCGATCAACGCGGCCACCGACCAGCTGATCGGCGTGTCACCGTCGGCCAGTGTGACACCCAGGACTGAGATCGCCAGTATCGCGCCCAGGTAGCGGGTGGCCTGAAAGGTGCCAGAGGCCACCCCGGACTGGCCGGGATCGGCAGCTGCGTACAGCGCCTGGGTGTGTGCCAGGTTACCCACGCAGTAGGGGACGCCCAGCGCGGCCGTCATCACGATGACGACGACGGGGTGTAAGGAGGCGCTGGCCAGCAGCAGTAGTGCCGTCCCGACCGCCAACATCAGTGTTCCTGCTCGAAGAACCTGGGGCAGGCCGCGGCGGTCGATGACCCGGGCGATCACAGGTGTCAGCACGACGGTGACGGCCGCCAGCGGAATCATCAGCACGCCGGTGATGCCGGAGGAGTAGTGCCCGCGATCCTGCAACGTCTGCGGAAGCCCGAAGAACGCAATGTAGAACACCAGATTGAACATCGTGAAACTCGCGTACACCGTCGTCAATGTCCTGTTGGACGCAATTGCCCGGACGTCGAGAAACGGTGCCGAGGTACGGCTTTCACGCCAGGTGAAGGCGACACCAGCGGCCAGCGCCAGCGCAAGCAGCCACCATGGCGGCGCCGATGCCAGGCCGAGCAAAAAACTCAGCAGGCTGACCAGCGAGACAACGAACAATGCGATGCCGGGAAGATCGGATGCCCGGATCGTTGACAACAGGCTGCCCGCGGTGCGGGCCGTGTCGGGCGGCGCCAACGCCGCCCCGACCGCGGCCAGCGTCGCCAGGGGGATGTTGATCGCCATGATCGCCTGCCACCCGTACATTGTCTCCAGCACGCCCCCCAGAACCGGTCCGACGGCCGCTCCCGCCGTGCTGGCGATCTGTATGCGCCCCAGCAGATGCGACGGCGGCACCCCCGAGGACCGTGAAAGCGGGCGGATGATCGTTATCGCGCATGGGAAGGCGACCGCCGACGTCAAGGCCAGTCCGGCGCGCCCGACGCATAACATCCCGAACGATGTAACCCACACTGTCGCCGCGCAGACGATGACGGTGGCCGCCATCCCGATGGTGAACACCCTTCGTGGTCCGAAACGGTCACCGAGGCGGCCCATCAACGGCTGGCCTGTTGCCGAGGCCAGGTAGAAGACGGTGACCACCCACGTCACCTCGGCGGCATCCAGGCCGAAGTCGTGGCGCAGTGGCACCAGTGCCACTGCGATCATCGACGAATTGAGTGGGCTCAGCAGTGTGCCGACGCTGAGTGCGGCGACTACCGTTCGGGTGCGATTGTCCATGATCGAGGGGTGGCCGTCGCGGTTGTTCCGGGTCAGGCCGGTGATGCCATGGTCAGGACCACCCGAAAGCGGGCCTGGTCGTGCATCACCTGATACGTCCGATATGACGGCACCTGTCCTCGTTTCTCCCCGCATCGGCCGGCCGAACAGCCGCGCATGACCAGAACACCTTGCGTTGCGCGGCGGTGGTATCGGCAAGTTGACGGTGATCCGGCGGTGCAAACCAGCGGACACGCGTTCACCGATTCTGCAGTGGGCCAGTTCGCGTGAATTGGCGAAAGGTTCTGGCGATGGACCGATTGGAGCGGGCCGAGACCTTCTGTGTGCCGCCAGGGGCGATCAACTGGCAGCCGCGCTGAGTTCGTCGATCTGTTCGGTTGTCAACTGCACGTCAGCGGCGGCAAGGTTCTCTTCCAGGTGCGTGCGGCGCGACGTGCCGGGGATCGGAAGCATCGCCGGTGAGAGATGCAACAGCCAGGCGATCGCCACCTGGCCCACAGGGCACTGGTGGGCCCGGGCGATGTCGGCAAGTGTTTGCCGGGCCCCGGCGAGCCCGCCCTGCGCTACCGGGGCCCATGGGATGAACGCGAGCGATCGCGTTCGCACACCTCCAATATGGAGTGGGCACGAAAGGCATTTAAAGACAACCCCTTCGGGCGCATTGGCGATCCCTATGACGACGTGTCGCCGATCTTCGTCTTCCTGGCCTCCGACGACAGTCACTGGATGACTGGTCAGAATCTGCACGCCGACGGCGGCGTATGGATCAGCGCGTAACCGATTCGACGAACGCAAAGAACTCGGACCCCGCAGGGGGTTCGAGTCGTATGTGCGCCACCGTCCCGTTTTAGGATCCGCCATCTGGATGGCAAAAAGTGTCCGCCAAATCCGTGGCGACGCTGGGAACGATGCAGGTGGGGGAGGCGTCGTCCGCCATCGAGAATGGCAACCTACAGCCGGTCCGCTCGTCCCTGACCGCTTGGCAGCCCGCGTGACCCCCGTGTCAGAGTGTCAATTAATTCGCCGAGTTCTTTACACAACGTAGCCCCGGTCTCGTCGGCGCGCGGCCTAAGGTCTGCGTTGTGCGCGACGAGAGCGCACCGCAAGAGCGTCAGTTCGTCCGTAAAGGTTGCTTCATGGGTGGTGTTCTAGAGCGGCTGCAAACTGCCATGTATCTAACGCTCACGGCAGCGTTCTTGGGGGTGGCACTCTCGGCTCTGGTCGCGGTCCTCGTCGCTGCCGCGCCTCTCAAGCTCTTGGCATTGATCGACAGACACGCTTGATCGGCAACCAGTCCAGCTGGTCGACGACGGAATCGCGGAGGCAGTTGGATCTGGTTCTGAGCCAGAAGGTTTCAGGTTCGAGGTACCCCGAGCGCAGCCGCTCATCCGAACTACGTGGCTCGACAGTTCTTGCCCGGCGCAACTGGTCCTCTGAGTGGGGCCGCAACCGACCTCCGGGCGAGAGATAGCCCAACCCGCTGGGGGCTGGGCTATCTCTTCGAACACGCCCGAATTACGGTCGCTGGTAGGCCTCTTGCCGCTTCTCGGCCGCCTTGGCTCCGGCCCGTGCCGACTCCGCCTCGGCCTCCTTCTTCGCGACATCCTTTTGAGCGTCGGCCTTGTCTTGCTGAGCTTTACCCTCGCTTACCAGATCGTCGCGACCGGTCACGGTACCTACAGCTTCCTTGGCCTTGCCCTTGACGTCCTCGACGACGGCCTTGATGCCTTCTTCAGGACCTGAGTTCTTCTCGGTCATGTTTGCCTTTCGTTTGGCGGGTTCCACGAGGCCTTGACCTCTCCAAGCGCCAGCAGGATTGCCCAAACGGGGCCGTAG
Organism: Mycolicibacterium fortuitum subsp. fortuitum; assembly: GCF_022179545.1. The sequence continues at coordinate 518,045 of NZ_AP025518.1, forward strand.
TAAACGGCAGCCCATTCGGCTGCGACGGGGTTCACAGTGCTGTCGGCGATTTCCCTGATGTTCCGCCGACTGCCCGGCAACCGCCCGAGCCTCCCGATTACTCCGCCGCTGATCTGGGTACGTATAGCGCCGTGACTTCTGCGCCGATCCTTACCGAACCCACGCTGCCAGACCCCCGTGGCCCGTTGTCAGCTGCGGTGATCAGATTGTTGGGTGAGCGGGCGCCCTGTAACCAGCTTTCTCGCGTCGAGGCGTCGCTTGCCGACTCCGACCCGTTCGGACTCGATCTGCACCTGGCCCTCTATGTCTGCTACGAGCTGCACTACCGCGGTTTCGCCGGCGTGGACCCCGGCTGGGAGTGGGATGCCGGCCTGCTGCATTTGCGTGGGAAGTTGGAGCGGGAGTTCCTGACGGAGGTGCGGCGCGGCGTCGGCGAGATCCAGCCCGACGACACGGCGCTGGCCGAGATGGAGAAGATCTCGATCGAGCCGGTCGATGGTGAAGGTCTGTCATATCACCTGCGCGACAAGGGAACCTGGGAGCAGATGCGCGAGTACTTCGTGCACCGCTCGCTCTATCACCTCAAAGAGGGCGATCCGCACGCCTGGGCCATCCCGCGGCTGACTGGTCAGGCCAAAGCGTCGTTTGTCGCGGTGGAATTCGATGAGTTCGGCGGCGGCCGCGGGCCGCGGCTGCATCAGCAGTTGTTCGCCGGCTTGATGGATGCCGCCGGCCTGGATTCGAGCTATCTCGGCTATATCGACAACGTGCCGGCCGAATCGCTGGCCGCGGTGAATCTGATGTCGCTGTTCGGTCTGCATCGCAAGCTGCGGGGCGCGGCGATCGGGCACTTCGCCTCCACCGAAATCACCTCTTCGCCGGGTTCGCGGCGGCTGGTGGAGGCCTTGCAGCGCCTCGGTGCTCCGCAGGAGTGCATTGGGTTCTACGCCGAACACGTGGAAGCCGACGCCGTGCACGAGCAGGTGGTGCGCACCGACGTGGTGGGCGATCTGGTGGCGCGCGAGCCTCACCTGGACACGGATGTGGTGTTCGGGATTCGAGCCCACGCCCTGGTCGAGGACCGGCTGGCCGATCACATGATGGGGCGGTGGGCCGACGGTCGGTCCTCGCTACGCCGTCCGCTGAGCTGAGTCATCGGCGCTGGTGCCGGTGCCGTTCACCCGGCATCGGCGCCGGTGGCTGGTGTCGCACAGCGGATAATCCTTGCTGCGCCGGCATGCACAGATGGCCACCATGAAGCGGTCGGATTCCACCACCGTGCCGTCCGGCATCTCGATTCGCACGGGGCCCTGCACCATCACAGGGCCCCCTGGCACCGGCCGCACAATGCGGCGGTCGGCGTCACTCATGGCTTGTCCGCTCGGATCACCAGCAGTTCCTCTTCGCGGCGTCCAGGCTCAAGGCGTCCGGTTTCCTCTAACCACTCTGCGCGCGACGTCAGCACGGGACCGAACGGAATCCACTGCCAGGCAACGATATCGGCGTCCAGGCCGGCAGCGGACAGATCCGCCAGCGTCTTACGCGGGTTGGCGAATTCCGATTGGACCAGCAGCAGGCTGCCGCCGTCGGCGAGCAGGTCGGGCGCCGCCGCGCACAGCGGGTCCAGGACCATTCGCCCGTCGTGCCCGGCGTCCCATGCCCGCGCCGGGCCGGTCACTGTCGACAATGCCGCGTCCTCGGGGTCGTGTGGAACGTACGGCGGGTTGCAGGTGATCAGGTCGAACGGGCCGAACTCGGCGGCCCGGGCCCAGGATCCCAGGTGCACGTCGACGGCGACGTGCTGTGTCAAGGCGTTGGACCGGGCGCACCGCACGGCGCGCTGGCAGATATCGAAGGCCGCGACGGCCGACGCTCCCTGGGCGGCCGCGTTGATGGCCACCACGCCGCTGCCGGTGCACAGGTCGGCAACGGTCCGGCCTACCGCCAGGCCGGCTTTTTCCATCACATCGATCAACAGCTGAGAATCTTCTTGCGGGGCGTAGACACCATCTGCCACGACAATCGTGCCGATCGGGTGGGACTCCGGGTTGTGTGCGGTTGTCACATCGGCCTCTCAACGGTGAAGGGTCAACACTGCCTGTGGTTAATGCCCGCTGTCGCCGCTGTTCAAACGGCTGCTCTGGTCGGTCACAGCCGGACGGCAGCGGCTTACTTTGCGCGGGCTCGCCGCGCTGCTTTCTTGGCGGGGGACCGCTTGCCTGAGACCGAAGGTGGCAGGGCGTTTTTCGACGGTGGAATGGCTGAGGCCGTGACGATGTCGGCGCGGTCCCACACCCGGTGCAGACCGAGAGCGGCCACCAGGTCGGCGGTGAACGCCTTGTCTGCCTCACTGGCCAGCAACACGCCCGGCAGAGTTCGGTCGATACCCGCGGCGTCGAGCTGCGCAACTCCGTCGCCCCAGGCGCCCAGTGCCTTGCAGTGACGCAGTAGTTCCTGCAACAACACGATGGCCCGGATGTCGTTGGTCGGCGCCGTGCCCGCCGCGACGACGGCGGCGTCGAATTCGATCGAACGGGCTGTGGCGAATGTGCGTTCCACCACCACCGATCGCCGCCCTGATTTGAGGGTGCCGCCGTGTGGGGCGACCACCAACGCCTGCACGCCCAGTTTGTCCAGAGACTTCGCCAGCGTCGCGATTGCGGCCAGATCCGAATTCGCATCCGCGATCACCGCGACCTTGCGGCCGGCCACCGGCCCGGGTTCGGTGACAATCTGGGACAGCGTCGGTGAGATGAGAACGTCCTTGGGCGGGTTGCCCTTCGGCGCGGGCAGACCCAGACGGGCGGCCACCGTCTGGCACAGTTCGGTGTCGACGTTGGCGAGCACGCCAAGCTCGCGTTCCTTGATGGCCTGCTCGTAGCACTTGCCGAGTTCGAAGGTGAACGCATCGGCGAGGTGGTCCTGCTCGATCTTGGTCAGGCTGCGGTAAAACATCGCCGCCTGGCTGAAGTGATCGTCGAACGACGCCGGTTGGGCCCGCTCGACGGGACCGTCCACGGCCCGCGGGGTGGGCACGTAACCGCCTTCATCGGCGTCGGCCACCAAGGGTTCCCCACCGTCGATGCTGTTGGGCCGGTACGGCGCCTGGCCGGTATGCACGGCGGTCTGATGCATCCCGTCGCGCAGCATGTCGTTGACCGGGCAGTGCGGCCGGTTGATGGGCAACTGGGTGAAGTTGGGTCCGCCCAGGCGGGTGAGCTGGGTGTCCAGGTAGGAGAACAGCCGAGCTTGCATGAGCGGATCGTTGGTGACCTCGATACCTGGCACCAGGTTGCCGGTGTGAAATGCCACCTGTTCGGTCTCGGCGAAGAAGTTGGTGGGGTTGCGGTCCAGCGTGAGCTTGCCGATCAACTGCACCGGAACCAGTTCCTCGGGAACGATCTTGGTCGGGTCCAGCAGGTCGATGCCCTGAAACGAGTCTGTGCCGTCGTCCGGCATCACCTGGATGCCGAGCTCGTATTCCAGTGGAGCGCCGGCCTCGATGCCGTCGGCCATATCGCGCCGGTGAAAGTCCGGGTCCACCCCGGCGGTGATCTGCGCTTCTTCCCAGAGCAGCGAGTGCACCCCGGCGATCGGCTTCCAGTGGAACTTCACCAGGCTGGTCTCGCCCTTGGCATTGACCAGGCGGAAGGTGTGTACGCCGAATCCTTCCATGGTGCGGAAAGACCGCGGGATGCCGCGGTCACTCATGTTCCAGAACACATGGTGGGTGGCTTCGGTGTGCAGCGACACGAAGTCCCAGAAGGTGTCGTGCGCCGACTGTGCCTGCGGGATCTCTCGATCCGGATGGGGCTTGCCGGCGTGGATGATGTCGGGGAACTTGATGCCGTCCTGGATGAAGAACACCGGCATGTTGTTGCCGACGAGATCAAAGTTGCCCTCGTCGGTGTAGAACTTCACCGCAAAGCCGCGGGTGTCACGGACGGTGTCGGCCGAACCGCGTGAGCCCAGCACGGTGGAGAACCGGCAGAAAACCTCGGTCTGCTTGCCCTTCTTGCTCAGGAAGTCTGCTTTGGTGACACCGGCGGCGTTGCCGTAGGCCTCGAATGTGCCGTGCGCGGCGGCCCCACGGGCGTGCACCACCCGCTCCGGGATGCGTTCGTGGTCGAAGTGGGTGATCTTCTCACGGAGGTGGAAGTCCTCCATCAGGGTCGGGCCGCGACTACCGGCCTTGAGCGAGTGATCGGTGTCGGGAATGCGCACGCCCTGCGCCGTGGTCAGATAGCGCCCGGTCTGAGCTCGAGAGTCCGCCGGTCCGAGAAACCCTTCGGCTACGCCCGCGGGTCCGACGGGGGCGGGGGATTTCTGGTCTCGGTTCCGTGAAGGGGGCATCGGACACTCCAAGCGTTGAGAGTCGGCTGTCAGCGCGCTGCGCAACCCGGCGCGGCGGCTGCGCGCTGGGACTTACCTGGTACCCGGCTCCATCACAACGCAAACGCATACCCTGCTCCGCGGGTCGGCAGCAGATGTCCCTGTTCCAAATCGGTTGCCGCTCAACGGGGTGCCAGAATCCCTGTGCAGCCTGCGATCCGATCCGACGGATCAAGCAGGTACGACGTGTGGGCGGCGCGTCTCTACGGAGCGTTCCATGGGCACCGGGCCCGGCCCATGTCGACGCGTCCGGCCCTGATCGCCACGCCCTCGGATTCGAGCAGCGCGACAGCGCGACCACCGCGGCAGGTTGCGGGTGTGCCGTCCGCCTTCACGACGCGCCACCACGGAACATCGTCAGGCACTCTGCTCACTTCGCGTCCGGCTTGTCGTGGCGAGATCCCCAATCGCCTGCCGATGTCGCCGTAGGTCGCGACGAACCCCGGCTCGATGTCGTCCAGCACCGCGCACACTGCCTCGTTGAGAGCTTCTCGCCTGGTCATACTTCTCCGGCGGCTGGGTAGGTGACTGTGCCGGCAGGTCCGACGACGCCGCCGGCGCTGAGTTGCGCAGTATCTACATGACCGGGGCCGATGATGTGACGCACGGTCTCGTTGTGGGAGATCAGGTGATCGGCGATGATTCGCCGATGACACCGCCACCACACCGCCTCCGAGCACATCACGGCGATTCGTGAGGTACGTGCCCACTCGCGCAACTCTGAGAGCGCGCTCCGGAAGTCGTCGGACATCGCATGGTCGGCATAGTTGTGGAAGCTGCGGTTCTTCCACCACCCATTGACCTCGAAGGGCACTTCCGTGCTCACGGTACGGCGGCCGGTCAACGCCTGCGCGTACCGATATCCGACACCCGCGTCGCCCAGCGAAGCCGAGAGCCTGTCCTGGTCGAACTGCGGATATCGGGTGGAGCCGGGCAGTTTACGAACGTCAACGATCAACTGGACGCCGCTGTCGCGCAGCAGGTCCGCGAACTCGGCGAAGGTTCGCGTGGAGTGTCCGATCGTGAAGATGGGTTCACTCATCGACGAGCCGCAGGGCGCTGCCCTTGTGGGCGGCGATGTGGTCGGTCTTGTCGCTCTTGATCTCGTACTGCGGATCGTCCGCTGAGGCCCGACGGGTGTGGCCCTTGTACTCGAAATCCTGTGTGTGGACCTTCGTCACCGTGCCGGAGACATGCCCGGCTTCCGAGTTCCACATCACGTGGTCACCGACATTGAATGTGTCAGGCATCGCAACTCCCTATGACGCTTGCATCATTCAATCATCGTCGCGGGCTGACGTTCGCCGTCATGGGGCCTAGTCTCCGAGAACTGATCGCAGGTAGTCGTTGGCGAACACCCGGTGCGGATCGAGTTGATCTCGGATGGCCAGGAAGTCGTCGAACCGCGGATAGCTGCCGCGAAGGTCGAGCGCGGTGCGGTTGTGCATCTTGCCCCAGTGCGGTCGTCCGTCGTAGCGACGCATGATTTGTTCGACGGCACCGAAGTACTCGGCCGGATCGTCACGGACATATCGGTGTACGGCGATGTAGGCGGTCGGCCGTCCGTAGGCCATGGACAACCAGTTGTCGTCGGCGGCGGTTGCGCGGACTTCGATCGGAAAGCCGATCCGCCAACCACGTTCGGAGATGACCCGGCGAACCTCCTCGAACGCATCCACCGCCAGCTCGTACGGGACCGCGTATTCCATCTCGCGGAAGCGCACCCGTCGCGGGGAGGTGAACACGCGATCGGACTGCTGGATGTGTTCGCGTTCGCCGGCGCACCTGACGACGGTTCTGTTCAGGGCGGGAACCGCTGCGGGAACCGCGCTGCCCAGTGCGCAGACCGCACCCAATACGGCGTTCTCGACCAGCTCTTGCTCGATCCGATGCCGCCACCGTGCCGCGCTCTTACCGCTGGAATCAGCGGGCAGTCTGGTGTTCGTCTTGGTCAGAGCGACCTCGGTGTGCGGAAGCCAGAAGAACTCGAAGTGGTCTGCCAGCGTCATGCGTTCGTCGAAGGAGTCGAGAACGTCGCGCAGTGGTTCGACTTTCTCCACGGCACGGACGGCAAAGCCGGGGACGCATTGCAGGGTCACCTCGACGATGACTCCGAGTGCGCCGAGGCCGATGCGGGCCGCCGGCAGCAACTCGGGGTTGTGGTGTTCATCGATGTACAGCACCTGCCCGTCGCCCGTGACCAGGGTGAGGCCGACGACCTGGGTGGCCAGACCGCCGAATGATGCGCCGGTCCCGTGGGTTCCGGTGGAGATGGCCCCCGCGATGGTCTGCCGATCGATGTCGCCCATGTTCTCCAGTGCCAAACCGTATGCCGCCAAGAGTCGAGTGAGTTGCCAGAGTCGCGTTCCGCCACCCACTTTCACCTGCCGGCGGTCTGCGTCGACACCGATGAGTCCGCTGAGCCGGCTGAGATCGATCTGGATCTCGGGTGGCACCGCGATGCCCGAGAAGCTGTGACTGGCACCGACGGCCTTCAACCGCCGTCCGGCAGCAGCTGCTCCGGTGATGGCCTTCGCGACGTCGTCGGTCGATCCGGGCCGCATCACCTGGGCGGGTCGGGCCGACTGGCTTCGGCCCCAGTTGGTCCAGCCGTGCCGACTCACAGGAAAGCCTTTCCCTCGCCGCGATAAGTGGGGACCTCGTCCACCGCCTGCCCGCGGCGCACCACGGTGAACTCGTCCACGTGCTCGCTGAGCTCACCGGCCTTGCTGTGGCGGAACCACACCCGATCTCCCACCCGCAATGTCGCCGCTGCCGTGCCGGCCACCGGGGTCTGTACCTCACCGGCCATCTCCGCGGGCAGAAGACGCAGGCCCTGAGGCCAAACCGGCAGGGGGACACGGTCTTTGCCCGGTGGACCCGAGGCGATCCATCCGCCACCGAGCAGCGTCACAATGTGCGGTGCCGCCTTGCGGACCACGGGCAGTGCGAACGACGCCGCAGGTGCCGGGCTGAACGCTCGGTAGGAGTCGAAAAGGTGCGATCCGAAAAGCCCACTGCCCGCCGCCACTTCGGTCACGGACGGGTCTGATGAAGTGAATTCGAGCGAACCGGTTCCGCCACCGTTGACGAACTCCAGGTCAGAGATACTGCGCACCGCGGCCACCGCGCTGCGGCGACGGTCCAGTAACTCCTGTTTGGATCGCCGCTGGACCCAACGCACCGCCCCGGATCGCAGCCTGCTCCCGGGTACCGCATCACCGACACCGGCGATCTGGGCCTCATAGCTCATCAGGCCGACGAGCGTGAAACCTTGCCGCGCGGTGATCGCCTCGGCGAGCACCCGAGCCTGCTCAGCAGTATGAATCGGCGAGCGCCGCACCCCGAGGTGACCGAGCCCGGGCGGTCGCCACGACGCATCGAGGTCGAGGCAGACCCGCAAGACCTCCCGGGACCGCGCGGGCGCCACCCGGTCCACAAGGTCGAGTTGCTCGACCGAATCCACCATGAGGGTGACGCGGGCAGCCAACTCGGGAGACCGTGCCAGACGTGCAATGGCGGCCCGGTCGACAGTCGGATAGGCCACGACGACATCGCCGACCGGCGGATACAGGTCGTCGCCTTCGGCGAGCCACAATGCCTCGGCCAGGGTGTAGGCCAGCACCCCGGCGTATCCGTCCAATGCGAGAACAGCGTCGAGGACCGCGCGTGACCGCACCGATTTCGATGCCACCCGGACCGGCGTCGTGCCGGCACGCCGCCGCAGGTCATGCGCGTTGTATGCCAGCGCATCGAGATCTAGCACCGCCAATGGCGGATCAAGCTCGGCGGTGGCTTCGGTCAGCAGCGGCCAGTATTCGTCCGGGGACTCCCAGGTGCCGGGACGCTCAGGGGGTGCTGAGAGATCGATCGACATGGCTGCGGAGTTAACCGGGCCAGGCCATGTGCGGGCGAGGGTTGTCGCGACCACAATGGGGGTCAAACCGGACAACAGCAGGAGGTCGCGTGAATCGCTCGGACCGGTCGAGTGCCGGTAGCACCGCCTCCATACCGACCTCTGTGCTGGTCAACGTGGTCGACGTCGCCGAGCGCGCGAATCTTCCGGTGGACCGCTGGCTCACCGCGGCAGGCCTCGGCGAGATTCAGCTGCGCTCGCCCGAGGCGCGGGTGTCCTTTCGGCAGGCGGCGGACTTCCTGCGTCGTGCGGTGCGGGCGATGCCCGACCGCGGCCTCGGTATCGAAGTGGGCTCGCGCGACATGTACCTCTCGTTCGGGGTTCTCGCACTGGCCGTGCGTTCTTCCGAAACGCTTTCCGCAGCCATGGATATCGGCCTCGAGTTGCATCAGACCACCGGCAGCTTGATGGACATCGATGTTCAATTCCTCGACGGAATCTCGGCACTTCGCGCCCGTGAACGATCCCCGGAACCCGTGATTCTGCCGTTTCTGTGCGAGGAGTTGTTCTGCAGCATCCTCGTCATGATCAGGTCGGTGTTGGAGGACACCCGCGCGGTTCCGGAGTACGTCCAGTTCAGTTATTCAGCTCCGCGATATGCGCATCTGTACCGCGAATTTTTCGGCTGTCCGGTCTTGTTCGACGCCGACGCGAACCGGCTGGCGTTATCGCAACGCCTGCTGGAACGTCCTCTGCCGGGGCGTGACCCGTCCACGCACGCGGTGGCAGTGGCGGCCTGTCGCAACATGCTCGACAAGACCGAGTACCGTGACGACCTCGTGTTCGCGGTGGAGACGATGCTGCGCGACAGCCTGCGGGATCCGCCGACGATGTCCCGGGTCGCTGCGCGCCTGAACATGACCGAGCGCACATTGCGTCGTCGACTCGGTTCCAGTGGCGAACGATTCAGCGCCCTACGTGACCGTCTCCGCAGCGAACAAGCGACGCGGCTCATCCGAGAGACCGCACTGCCGATCCACCGGATCGCGGCCGAGGTGGGTTTCGAAGACGCCCGCGAATTCCGCCGGGCCTACATCAGGTGGACAGGACACACGCCGACCCACGAACGGTCTGCAGATCGCACGAATTAGCTTGCCTGTGCGGGTTGTTGGACTGATGTGGTCTCGCGGCTTAGCTGCACCGTCACGCGCAAACCGCCGGCATCGCGCGGGATGAGTGTGAGGGTCTTGTCTGCCGGACTTCCCGGACCCGGCTACCGCACGCGATCCGCTCATCGACACCTCGAAAATGCGTGGCGACGTGAGCGCCGGCAGCATTCCCGAGCTGCAGCCGGCGGTGGACGCATGCCATGACTTCTTCACCGCCGCGCTGCCGCCGTTGGGAACTGGCCGTCCGGGCTGACAACGGAACGTTCGAGTTGAGAACGCTGTGTCGATCATCGAACGCACCGCTGAGCCGAAAGGCTCAGCGGTGTCCCGCCCAGAAAATCGCTGGGGCCTGTGGCAACGTGCTGTTACCGTGACGGCGTGACCATGTTCTGCGACGACTTTGTGCTGCTCGCCGGGATGCACGACGCATCCACGGCGAGCTTGTCGTGCGCGCGCACTGGCGCCACCAGAGGTATTGCCCGGCAGTCGGTTGAGCGCGCCGGCCGCAAGCGCGGGACCGAAGACCAATCTCACAAATCTCTCAACCTCCCTGTTGTCGCTGGCAGGAACGCCGCCTGACGTTCCTGCAGTTCCCCATGCCTAAAGCCGTTGGCGTGCGGCGCATTACGCCGAAAAATTCTCTCGACAATCAATCTTGCGAGGGCGCATTCTGTTGGCCCGCAGGATCTTTTACAAATACACAATGCGACATACGCGCTCGTGGCGGAACTGGAAGACGCGCCCGGCTCAGACCCGGGTGTCCTACACGGGCATGCAGGTTCAACTCCTGCCGAGCGCACTATCGGGTAGTACCCGCGCCGTTAGCTGAGTTGGGATAGCACCAGACTCTTAATCTGGGGACGGAGGATCGAAACCTCCACGGCGCACCAGCATCTCACCTCTTCCCGAGGTACGTCAGACCGTGCGCGGTAGGACAGTTCGGTAGTCCGCCGGGCTCATAACCCGGAAGTCGGTGGTTCGAATCCACCTCGCGCAACCAGAAGTCCGTATCAGAACCAGAAAGGAGGCACGCGGCCATGAGGCACTTTCGTCAACATGTCAGCCGTCAGCAGGCTGTCACGGTGTACAACGCCGACTACCGCGTGCTGACCCAGGTGACCTGGCAGGAGGCTATACGGCTGCTGCTGCGGGGTTCGGTCTACGTGATCGAGCGCCACAGCCCGGCCGTGCACATACACAGCCCGTCGACGGTCATCGAGCTGCCGGCGTCGGTGGCGCTGTATGAGTACGTTCACATGCCGTATCGAGCAGGTCATCGAGCCGGGCGTGCCGGGGTGCTGGAGCGGGACAACTACACCTGTGCCTACTGCGGCGGACGCGGAGACACCCTCGACCACGTCGTACCTGAGTCGCGCGGCGGCCAGAACACCTGGCTGAATCTCGTCGCTGCGTGCGCGCCGTGCAACGGACGCAAGGGAAATCGGACTCCGGAAGAGGCGGGGATGCGGTTGTTCTGGGAACCGTACGAGCCGCGCGCGCGGGAGCGCTACCGCGTGCCCGCTTGGCCTGAGCGCGTCGCCTCACGGGCGGGGCGGAGGACACTGTGAGCGGGTGTCGTCCGTCCCGCCAACCATTGCCCGCTAGCACAACTGGTAGCTGCGTCTGGTTCTGAACCAGAAGGTTTCAGGGTCGAATCCTGGGCGGGCAGCCCACCCACGTGTCCATGCCCCTGTAGCTCAATCGGACAGAGCGTCGTCCTCCGACGGCGAAGGTTGACGGTTCGAGTCCGTCCAGGGGCGCGGCACAGGAAGCCCGCGTAGCTCAAACGGAGAGAGCGCCTGCTTACGAAGCAGGAGGTTGCTGGTTCGAGTCCAGCCGCGGGTGCAAACGGTGAACATGGGCATTTCTAGAACACGTTCCATTTTTGTGGTTACGGTTGATGCATGACCGAGGGGGTTACGTCCGAGACGTACAGAGAGCTGTCCCAAGACGGGGTGAATGCCCACAACAACCGAATGATCGCCTTGCTCAGGGCCAACGGCGGTGTAGTCCCCGGACTCCCGGATTCGGAGATGCGTGTGCTGATCTTGACGATCAAGGGAGCCAGGTCGGGCCTCCACCGCCCGACGCCCTTGGGCTACATCGAACACCAGGGGCGCTATTACGTCGCGGGATCGAATGGCGGGCAGGAATCTCCACCGGCTTGGATCTTCAACGTCCGCGCGAACCCCTCGGTGACCGCCGAGATCGCAGGCGAGTCTCACCTGGCCACTGTCCGCGAACTCGACCCCGACGAACGCGAGGACATCTTCGCTGTCATGGTGGCAAAACACCCGTTCTTCGGTGACTATCAGGCCGCTATGCGGCGCAGGATTCCTGTCTTCGAGGTGGTGCGGATGTCGGCGCCCACCGAGCGCTGACAGGCGGTCGCGAACCACGTCGTACAACGTCTCGGCGGGCGCCCTGCGTTGCAGGACCTGGCGGATCCCACGCGCACACAAGTATCGCCAGGCGAATAGGACCGGCGCTGAACGGGCATTGCTCTAAAACTGGAGGACAACACGAGGACGAGGAATGCGCCATGACAATTTCGGCTGACGATGTACGACGGCTACTGGCATCGGATGTGGACGACGCCGTGCTGGTCCTGGTCCAGGGCCACACCGACGTGATTGCCGCTGCGCAACTGGACTCGGACGACTATCGCGGAGCGCTACGCGTAGCTTCCCGGTCCGATCTGGTCAGCCGGGCCCACGGAGCGCAGATGTCCGAGGAACAAATGGCCGAGGAGGCGGCGAAGCTGGATTCGACGGTGTCGAATCTCGGTGCGTAGCAGTTATTTTCGCGGCTCAGCCCGTGGGCTCAGTCAGCACCGGTTTCGGTGGGGTCATCGGCGCCTTCGGCTTGGTCAGGCTGCGGGCGCTGCCGCTGCGGTGGCTGCAACATCTCAGGATCAGCGTCCGGATCGTAGTCACGGTCATCGGCTCGCCCGGAATTTCTGGTACCCATCTGACCTCCCTGTTCGGCCGTTCGCTGCGCATACCCGAACGTCACTGGACCAAACCCGGCGGCCCGGCCGGACCCGGATCGACGTGTGCGCCGCCGGTGAGCGGGTAGCCACCTGCCATGTCGACGATCGGATACTTCCTCTCTTGTGAACAGTTCGGCCCCAAGGAACTCATCGATCAGGCCAAACGGGCCGAAGATGCTGGGTTCGGCGCGCTGTGGATCTCCGACCACTTTCATCCCTGGACCGACGAACAGGGCCAGAGCCCCTTCGTCTGGTCAGTGATCGGAGCTCTATCGCAAACGGTTTCGCTGCCGGTGACCACCGCGGTCACCTGTCCCACGTTCCGGATTCATCCGGCGATCATCGCCCAGGCCGCCGCGACAGCGTCGGTGCAACTAGACGGCCGGTTTGTTCTCGGCGTGGGCAGCGGAGAAGCGCTCAACGAACACATCCTCGGCGACCCGTGGCCGTCGGTGGGCCGGCGACAGCGCATGCTCGAGGAAGCTGTCGAAGTGATCAGGCTGCTGCACAAGGGAAGCAAGGTCAGCCGTCAAGGGGAGTACTACGACGTGCAGGAAGCCCGGATCTATACGCGGCCGCAGGAGCCGGTGCCCATCTATGTCTCAGGATTTGGCGAGCACTCGGCCAAACTGGCCGGCCGCATCGGTGACGGGTTCTGCACGACGCTCCCCGACGCCGATCTGATCCGCACCTTCCGGGACAACGGTGGTGGCGACAAGCCCGTACAGGCCGGCACGAAAGTCAGCTGGGACCGCGACGCCGAGCAAGCACTACAGGTCGCCCATCGGCTGTGGGCCAGCGAGCAACTGCCGGGTCGGCTGGCCCAAACCCTCCCCACGCCAACCGACATCGGCGACGCCACGGCACTGGTCGATCCCCAGAAAGTCGCCGAGCACGTCACCTGTGGGGACGATGCCGACCGGCACGCCGCCCAACTCCGGGCCTACCTGGATGCCGGGGTGGATGAAGTGTACGTGCAGCAGATCGGCCCGGACATGGACGGTTTCTTCGCGAGCTGGCAAAGCGACGTGTTGCCCCAGCTGAACTGAACCGTACTGTCAGAACGTGTCGCTCCGCGAGTTGATCGTGCTCGGTACCGCCAGCCAGGTACCGACCCGCCACCGGAATCACAACGGTTATCTGCTGCGCTGGGACGGCGAGGGCTTGCTGTTCGACCCCGGAGAGGGAACTCAGCGCCAGCTTCTGTTCGCAGGTGTCGCGGCAAGTGCCGTCACCCGGCTGTGTCTCACCCACTTTCACGGCGACCATTGCCTCGGGGTTCCAGGAGTGCTGCAACGCATGTCTTTGGATCGCGCGCCGCATCCGCTGCACGTCTACTACCCCGATTCAGGCCGGCAGTACTTCGCCCGACTCCGACACGCGAGCGTTTTCCACGACACACTTGAGGTTCACGAACACCCGATAACCGCAGACGGCCCGGTCGCAGACGGGGGATTCGGTCTTCTGGAGGCGCGTCAGCTCGATCATTCGGTTGACTCCTTCGGCTACCGCTTCGTCGAGCCCGACGGCCGTCGCATGGTGCCCGACCTGCTGGCCCGTTTCGGTGTCACCGGACCGGCCGTCGGTGAGCTGCAGCGGACCGGCGAGGTGCGCACGGCCGGTGAGCGGGTACGTCTGCAAGATGTCAGTGAGATCCGGCGGGGGCAGCGCTTCGCCTTCGTCATGGACACCCGGTTGTGCGACGCCGCATTCGCATTGGCCGAGGATGCCGACCTGCTGGTGATCGAGGCCACTTTCCTCCACCGAGACGCCCAGCTGGCATCCCGCTACGGACATCTGACCGCGCGTCAGGCCGCACACGTCGCAGCCCAGAGCGGCGTGAGGCGGCTGGTGCTCACCCACTTTTCCCAGCGCTACGACGATGCCCGCCAGCATCGGGACGAAGCGGCGGAAGTCTTTGACGGCGAGGTGATCACGGCCCACGACCTGGCGCGGATCCCGGTTCCGAAGCGGGCATGAAGCCGGCGGATCGCGGGTACCCGACGCGCGAGCCGACAAATCGAAGGCGGTGAAACCATGGAACGTGAAAGCTCCAAGCACGGCCCGCGCGAAGACGACGCACTCAAGAGCGAGCTACGCGGCACTCTGCAGGGCAACCGATCGAGCCGGGCAGAGGAATGGCGCGACCCCGAGCCGCCCGCCGACGACGACCCGGACGTCCCCACGACTTAGCGATCAGCCGCCGGACGATCCTTACGCCCTCATGCGGCGTGAGATTCGTCGAAATGAAGTTGATATGAGTCTTCGGCGATCGCCGCTGTAGTCCGCAGAATGTCCGTGTGACGATGTCGGCGCCCACCTGTGGTCAGCATTCACAGGAGCCTGCCGGCGCGCCGGTGATCAGAGCGCTGGGGATCGCCGACCAACCTGCGCCCGACCGTGGGCGGGGCGTCGATGAGGACCAGGTCGTGCGCCTGACTCGTCAGCAAGAGCTGCGGCAGGCTCGCTACTATCGTGGGCTGTTGGAAGCACAGCGGGCCGAGGTCGACGAGGAATTGGCCCGCGATTGCGAACTGCTGGCCAGGCATCTGGCCGATGATCGCAATCGACGTCGGATGCCGCGCCTCCGCGAAGCGATCAGACACAAGCGTCGTGAGCAGTACCAGATCGACTGTCTCCTGGAATCATTGAACATGAGGTTCTTCCGGCCGCGGCCGATTCCGCTACCGGACCACCGCTTCACCATCGAGATCGAACCTAAGCGCCATGGCTACCGGGTGCGGATCCATGAACTCGATCAAATCGTGACCGCCGTGAGCCGCGAGGAAGCCGAGATGACGGCTCGCGCGCACATCGCCGTGAACATCGGTATTGCCATCAGCCGGATCGCCGTTCACGTGACGTCTGGAAGCTCGACCACGTAGCTTCTGCGGATTGCCCGGCGCCCCAACGGCTTCTGCTATATCAACCTCGGTAGGGGTTCAATTTTGCGTACGCTCGCCACGTCGCCGCTCGAGTGATATCCAGAGGTGATGTTGAAAAGACTTGTGGCACAGCTAAAAATCGCCGGAGTTCGCCTGAAGATCAGGTTTTGCTGGTTAATGTCCAGGTATAATTTTCCCGCGATTCACCTACGGGACACCCTGTGTCCCAAGTATTTATGACCGATCGATCATCGGGTGATGACACCGCTTCACGTGCACTGCTACGTTTCCCTCCGAAGAAATCCTCGAATACGGAGAGGCGCGCCGCCGCACCATGCTGAAAACTCTTGTCACTCTGGCTGTCTCCTGCTCCGTCGGCGCCATCGTGTCACTAGGTACCGCTAATCCGGCTGGCGCTGAGCCGATTCCGGATCCGCCGGCACCCGATGTGGCACCTGCACCCGCGGGTGACAACGGGGCCGTCCCGTCGGCTGGACCCGGGATCTTGTCGACACCTGAGGGTTGGACACTTTCGGTCAAGGCGGTAGACGAAACACAGCTGGCTGTGTCGCCGTTGACCACCGCTGTGTCGTCGCGCGAATACCTGGTGGGTGGAACGTTTCTGGGTGAGGTGACCGGCTCCGGCACAGCTGCGCTGGCCGGCGGCACGCTAGAGGCCGGATACCAGATCGGTTGCGGCATCAGTGCTGATGTCGTGGACGCGAGGTTCGGCGGCAATATCACGCCCTCGCTGAGCTCGGCGGGTGTGCCGAGCGTCGGAGGTGGTCTGTTCGCCCAGATCCGTCCCACGCTCAAGCCGGGGACCGCGTCCGTCATCCCGGTGACGAAGATCCAGTATGACGGCGACTCGGCACGTGTGACGATCACCGGCCTGCGGATCAAGATCGACAACTGCGTCGGTCAGTCCTTCATTCGCTCGTATGCGACGTTCACCAGCTCCACCGCCGACACACAGGACGTGGTCTCGTACGTGGGCGTGACCAAGGCGGTATGAACTTCGGCACCCGAATCATCACCCGCTCAACCGTTTACGCTCCGAGAGGTATCGACAACTGACATGGCCAAGATCCTTGCCGCGCTGATTGTGGTCGGCGCCATCATGACGCCCGCGCCGTATGCGAGTGCGGCTCCCGAACCCCCTCTGCCGCCCGTTGAAGGCGGGACCGAAGCAGTGCCGGACACCGGGAACGTACCCTCTGCGGAACCGGCGGTGGTCACGACGCCGGACGGTTGGGAGTTGAAGCTCGCTGCCAAGGACGAAACACAACTGCCGATACCAGCCTTGACCACCGCAACCACATCACGGGAGTACCTGGCAGGTGGCACGTTCACCGGCAGTATCGGCGGCAGCGGCAGCACGTCGTTACGAGGCGGCACGCTCGAGGCCGGCTACCAGATCGGTTGCGGTATCACCCTGAGCTCGGTCCGCCTGACCGGGAGCCTCGGCCTTTCCTCCTCGGTCAGCCGGTCCGGCCTCGGCGGGATCAGCGCGCCGATTCAGGGCAATGTCGAGGTGCGGCCCAAACCCGGTGAGGTCATCAACGTCTCCATCACCGAGATGAAGTTCAAGGGCAAGGATTCCCGGGTGACGCTAAAAGACGTCCACATCAAGATCGATGGGTGCGTCGGCCAGTCGTTTCTGCGGTCATACGCGAAGCTGACCAGCGCCGCCCCGGGCTCCCAAGATATCGTCGCCTATTACGGCGTGACCAAGGCGGTCTGATCCGCTTCCGCCCGCATCTGTGGGTACGTCGGGTACTCGATTCCCGACAGGTACTGCACGGTGCGCACCACCTGAGACGAGTAGCCGAATTCGTTGTCGTACCAGACGTAGAGGATCACGTTGTCCTCGTCGACAATCGTCGCGTTGGCATCGATGATGCTTGCCGCGCGGGAGCCGATGAAGTCGCTGGACACTGCGTCGGTCGCGGCGGTGTAGTCGAGATTGCGGCTCAACGGGCCCGACAGTGACGCCTGGCGCAGGTACTCCAGTGCCTCTTCCTTGGTGGTCGGCCGGTGCAACTGCATGTTCAGGATCGCCACCGACACATCCGGGGTGGGGACGCGGATCGAGCTGCCGCTGATCTTGGCCTTCAATTCCGGCATCGCCTTGGCTACCGCAGACGCGGCGCCGGTTTCGGTGAGCACCAGGTTGAACGGCGCGGACCGGCCACGGCGATCGGCCTTGTGGTAGTTGTCCAGCAGGTTCTGATCGTTGGTGAACGAGTGCACGGTCTCCACGTGGCAACGGGCGATGCCGTACTCGTCGTCCATGGCCTTCAGCGGCGGGACGATCGCGTTGGTGGTGCAGGACGCGCAGGAGAAGATCTGCTGTTCGAGGTCGAGGGTGCGGTGGTTGACCCCGTGCACGATGTTGGGCACATCGCCCTTGCCGGGCGCAGTCAGCAGCACCTTCGCGATGCCGGGGCGCAGGTGCTTGGACAGGCCTTCGCGGTCGCGCCACTTGCCGGTGTTGTCGATCAGGATCGCGTTGTCGATGCCGTACTGCGTGTAATCGACGGTCGACGGGTCGTCGCTGTGGATGAACTTGATGACGTTGCCGTTGGCGATCAGACAGTTGTTCTCGGTGTCGACCTTGATCGAGCCGTTGAACTGGCCGTGCACCGAGTCACGACGCAGCAGTGACGCCCGCTTGGCCAGGTCACCTTCGCCGTTACTGCGGATCACGACGGCGCGCAGGTTCAGGCCGTTGCCGGAGCCGGCCTTCTCGATGAGCAGCCGTGCGACGAGGCGGCCGATGCGGCCGAACCCGTAGAGCACCACGTCCCGCGGTCCTTGCGGTTCGATCTTGTTTTCGCCGGTCACGTCGCTGAGTGCCTGCGCGGTGAACTCGGGTACCGACTGGGTGCCATCGCTGGCGCGGTAGGCCATGACCAACAGGCCGAGGTCGATCTTCGACGGGCCCAGGTCCAGGTCGGCCAGTGCTTGCAGGAAGGGGAAGGTCTCTTCCACCGACAGTTCGTCACCACCGACCTGCCGCGCGAAGCGGTGGGTCCGCAGGATGCTGATCACAGACTTGTTCACCAGCGACCGGCTGTGCAGCAGGACGGTCACGCCCTTCGCCCGGTGCAAGGTGCCGATGATCGGGATCATCGCCTCTGCGAGCGCTTCTTGGGCATTCCAGTGGGCGAGTTCTGGCGAGTTCAAATCAAGCGTCCTGTGGGTCGTATGGGCTGGCCCCTCGGATGAGTAGCACATAGATGGTAGCGATTGTCCGATTTCACAATGCGCCGCGGTTCGGCCGCGAGAGGCGTAGTGGCCCAGGTCACAGGCAGGGTGATCGGCTGCGGACGGCTCAAGGGGAGTCGCATGCCATGGCCAGAGCAACCTCCCGGGTCTGCTTCCACGCCCGGTACTCGTCGGGCAGGCAGACCGCGCAGGGCCGGTAACCGGCTGCGACGGCGGTTTCCGCGTCGGCGAAGAAGACTCTGTTGCGGGTGTAGCCCCCGGACGCCAGCGTTCGCAGGGCAGATGGGCAGTCCAGGCGGCCGTAGAGCTTGCCGCCCCGATGCCCACCCAGCGTCCCGGGTGTGACGCTGCGGTACGGATGACCGTCCGCTCCGACCAAGGTGTACCGCAAGATTTTTGACGTCATGCGGCGTCGTGGAAGACAAGCCCGAGAGTGAATCGCGTTCCGCTGCGGACCACGGAAACCCCATGCCGCACCGGAGCTGCCGACCATCCGCGAGCCGACGGCACCGGCCGGTCCCGAGTGGTGAAGATCAGGCCATGCCCCTGGGGGATGACGGTGGCGGTGCCGCGGGACTGCGCGCGCGGCCGCTGTTCGTAGAGCAGGAACTCGCCCCCGGTGTGGTCGACGCCGGGGCTGGTCAGGTTGATGACCACCTGCAGCGGAAAGACCAGTTCCCCGTACAGGTCTCGATGCAAGGCGTTCCAGTCGCCGGTCTCGTACTTGAGCAGGATCGCGGTGGTCTTGGTCTGCCCCGCCGCGTGACACATCGCCAACCACTCGTCGAGGTCGTCGGGCCAGGGCGCGGGCCGGCGAAGCTTGGTCCACCAGTCCCGCGCGATCGGCAACAACCGGGGATACAGCGCGCGCTTGAGGGCCAGGACAGGGTCGGGATAAGGATCGGCGAAGTAGCGGTACTCGCCTTCCCCGAACCGGTACCGGTTCATGTCGATCGTGGAGCGGAACCGCTGGTCGTCGCGGTAGAGCGCCGCGATCCGGCGGGCCTCCGCCGTGGTGAGCAGCGGAGGGGTGAGGGCGCAGCCGACACTGTCGAGATCCGAACGGATCGTCTCCCAATCGGCGGCGGCAACGCGGGCTTCCCACGGCCCGCCCGGCGGTGTGGCGCTCATGCCGCGTCCTCCAGATCGAGCAGAATGCGCTTGGCCTCGACTCCGCCCAGGTAGCCGCCCATCGCACCGTCGCTGCGCACCACGCGGTGGCACGGCACCACGACGGGCAGCGGGTTGGTGGCGCAGGCGGTGCCGACGGCCCGCACGGCCTTGGGGTTGCCGGCGAGTTGGGCGACGGCTGCATAGCTCGCGGTGTGCCCGTAGCCGATCTCGGGCAGGTGGTGCAGCACGGTGCTGCGGAACCCCGCCGAAAGCCGCCAGTCCAGCGTGATGTCGAAGGTGCGGCGAGTGCCGGCGAAATACTCGTCGAGCTCCCGGGTCACCGCGTCCAGTCGCGTGGGCGCGCGCAGGATGCGGGGGCTGATCTTGTCGGCGAGCTGTTGCAGGACGGCGTCGTGATCTTCGCGGGCATAGGCCACCCGGACCAGGCCGCGTTCGGTGGCTGCCACCAGCAGCGGCCCCACCGGGCTGTCGATGATCCGGTAGGCGATGTCGAGGACGCCGTCACGATCGGCGGCGACCCCCAGCCGAGCCCGCAGTGCGGCCATGGTGTCGGTGCCGTCGTTCATCTGTGACAGTTCGCGGATCAGGTCGTGGTCGGTGCTCATGGGGTTACTCCTCTCCGGGAGGTACTGACGGCGGCGGAGCCGTTGCGATAGGTACGTCTGAGGGCGGCAATGCCGTCGGCGGCGGCGCGCCGGGCGGCATCGGTGCTGCCGCCGAGGATGGCGGCGACATCGGCATAGGGCAGGCTGGCGAGGTAGTGGTAGGCCACGGCCTGCCTCTGTTTGGTCGGCAGGCGTTCGAGTGCGTCGGCCAGATCGTCGTCGCGGTCGTGCCGCGCAGCGGCGGGGGTTTCCGGCACGGTGTCGGTGGGGATCGCGTGGCGCGACCGGGCGCGGGTGATGTCGATCGCCTTGCGGTGAGCGACCGTCACCAGCCAGGCTTCGATGTTCGCGTCAGCCGGAAGGTCCGGGTAGGCCTTCATGGCGGCCAGGAACGTTTCCGACCACGCATCGTCGGCGTCGATCGGTCCCACGATCGCCCTACACACCCGCAAAACCGTGGGGCCGTGGCCCTCGACCACCGCCTCGAAGGGCTGTTTGGCTTTCACGACAGGTAGACGCTCCGACCGCGGTTTTCGTGAGATCCGAGTCAACCCGGCGGCGCGAGCCCGTTGAGGATGAAGTCCATGACCTCGCCGGCGACGTCGTCCGGGGTCTTCGTCGAGCGGATGACGTTGTGCAGCATCGCGGTCAGCATGATGGCCCCGAAGATGCTGATGGCGCTGCCTTCGGGATCGGCGAGGTGTCGCAGAGAGCCGTCGACGGCACCGGCACGCAGGACCCTGGTGATCGGTTCGTAGAAGGCTTCCTGGACCGAGGAGGTCAGCTCGGGTAGCCGGATGGCCCGGCCGAGGTCGCCGACCAGGGCCTGGCTCGTGTCGGGGCTCTTCATGGTGTGAGCCACCTGGACCCCGACCACGGCTGCCAGTCGATCGCGGCCCGACCCCGGGCCATCGGCGGCCGCGGCCACGTCACGGGCCAGTGCGTCCAGCGAATCCCGGAGCAGGAAGGCCAGGATGTCGTCTTTGCCCTTGAAGTAGTAGTACAGGGTGGCTTTGGGGACACCTGACGCCGTGGCGATGTCCTCGATCTTGGTGTTCTGCAGCCCGCGGGCGGCGATGAGGTCGGTCGCGGCGTACAGCTTCTCGGCTACCGCCGCGGGCACCGCGCGTCCGTTCTGTGCAGCCACGTGCGCAGTCTACGAGGACCTGTTGCGCAGAGTTTGTACTTTGAGTACAAACTAGGGGTCCAGTTCGGTGGCCGACGATTTCCCGGGAGAGCCATGCCTAAGGCGCAGACAACCGACGTCCTGGTGGTCGGATACGGGGCCGCAGGCGTCTGCGCTGCTCTGGAGGCGCGTTCGCGGGGCGCCGATGTTTTGGCCATCGACCGGTTCAACGGCGGCGGCGCGACACAGGTATCCGGCGGGATCATCTATGCCGGCGGCGGCACATGGGTTCAGCGCCAGGCCGGGGTCGACGACAGCGCCGATGCGATGTACGCGTACCTGCAGGCCGAGATCGGGGACGCGGTGCGTCCCGAGACGCTGCGACGCTTCGTCGACAACAGTCCCGCGATGATCGACTGGCTCACCGAGCACGGTGTGCCGTTCGAGGCCTCGGTCTGCCCGTACAAGACGTCGTATCCGAACAACAAGTACTACCTCTACTACTCGGGTAGCGAGAACTCCGGGCGCTTCCGCGAGATCACCCCGCCCGCACAGCGCGGTCACCGGGCCAAGGGGCCGGGTGCTTCGGGCAAGAAGATTTATCAGCCCCTTGCCGCATCGGCGGCCGCACACGGCGTGCGCACGCAGTTCCACACCCGTGCTGTCGCCCTGTTGAAGGACCCCAGTGGCCGGGTTGTCGGCGTGCGGGCGAGCACGCTCGCCGATGCGCCTGCCTGGGTTCGGCGCCGCTACCGCGCGTATGCCGAGCTTGCGATCAAACCCGGCATCTACTACCCGCCGCTACGGGCCGCGATGGAAAAACTGTTGAGCCGCATGGAAAGTCGGTATGTGCGCACGGTCGACATCCATGCGCGCAAGGCTGTCATTCTCAGTGCGGGCGGGTACATCGCCAACCGGGAGCTGATCGCCGAGCACGCGCCGGCATACCGGGAAGGGCTACAACTCGGTACCACCGGAGACGACGGCAGCGCGATCAAGCTGGCGGCCGAGGTCGGCGCCGCCGTCGACCGACTCGACAACGTGTCGGCATGGAGATTCATCACCCCGCCCAGCGCGTTCCTCGGGGCACTGGTGGTCGATGAACACGGACGACGATTCATCGACGAGACCCGTTACGGCGCGGCTGTCGGCCACGCCATGATCCGAGACCACGGTGGCCGCGGCTGGATCCTGGCCGATGACCGGTTGCTGAAGCAGGCCCGAGCCCAGCTGCCCGAGCAGGCCATCTGGTTCCAGCGTCTGCAGATGGAAGCCATGCTGCGCACCGACCGGGTGGTGGGCGAGACGCTGGAGGAGGTGGCCGCCAAGGCCGGTGTGGATCCCGAGGGGTTGGTGGCCACTGTCGCGGCGCACAACGCCGCGGCTGCGGCGGGGCTACCGGATCCGATGGGCAAACCCGACGAATTCGTCAATCCTGTTGAGCAGGGACCGTTCTCGCTGATCTCGATATCGGTCAAGCCAAGCCTGCTCAACCCGTGCCCGATGTTCACCCTCGGCGGCCTGATCGTCGACGAACTCACCGGCGCGGTCACCACGCCCGCGGGCGAGTCGATTCCAGGTCTGTATGCGGCCGGCCGCACCGCGATCGGGTTGTGTGCGAACTCCTACGTCAGCGGGCTGTCGATCGCCGACTGCGTCTTCTCGGGGCGTCGCGCCGCAGAGCACGCCGTGGAGTTGGAACCCACGGCGTCACCGTAGGGCGCTACCGCCGAGCCACTTGTCCCACGGCACACCCCAGTCACCGTTCTGCCAGATGGGCAGTGGCTCGCCGCCGGTGTTGCGCACCTCGAACACGTCTCCGGGTTGGGAGAACTCGTAGAACCACCGCCCGTTGTCGGCATTGACGTTGAGGCAGCCGTGCGAGGTGTTGGTCTTGCCCTGCGCCCACACGGTGCTGTCGAGTTGGTGAACGTAGATCCCGCTGTTGGTGAGCCGCACCGCGTTCTTGACGGTCAGCTTGTAGCCCAACCGCGAATCGACCGGTAGCCCGTACGTCGAGGAGTCCATGACAACGGTGTCGGCCTTGTCCATCACGGTATAGACCCCGGGTTGCGTCCAGAAGGAAATGGTCTTTCCCGCAACGGTTTCTGATCCACCCATGCCCATCGAGGTCGGGATCGTCCGGACCAGCTCGTCATTGCGGTAGACGCGGATCTGCTTGGTGGCATCGTCGGCGATGGATACGTGAGATTCGCCTATGACGAACGAAACCCGGCCGGTTCCTTCGTCGCCGCCGGCCGCAGCGACCTCGGTGCCCGGGCGGTAGTAGCTTTGCGGCCGCCAGTGGGCATGCCGGCTGTCCATCCAGTACCAGGAACCGTCAACGGAGGGAACGGTTTTGACCGAAAGCTGCCTTTCTGCGGCTGCGCGGTCGGCGACCGGTTCGTCGAAGTTGGCCACGATCACTGTGCCGACGCCGTAGGTTGCGCCGTCGACCAACCTGGCGCCCGAGGTCGTGGTGAAGCGGACCTGGGTCTGCTCACCGGCGGTGAGTTCGGTGACCGTTGATGTCGGCTGGCTGAGCCAGAGCGTCATGCCGATGGCCGCGATGAAGAACGCAGACACGATCGGGACCGGCCACTTCCACGGTGAATGCGCCGACATCCCGGTTCCTCTCATCTGGCGGCAAGTGTTCCGGCGGCACGGTGTGCTACAACGGAATACGTATCTACGGCGTAGGTACGTAGGGAAGGCTAGCATGGAGGTGTGCGGTGAGTGGACGGCGAGAGAACGTCAAGAAGGACCTGATCTTCATCGGAGGCCTCGTCGTCATCGCCGCCGCGCTGATCGCCTACCTGGTGATACGCCCCAGCGATGACGCTGCCTCGGCGCAACCGGCTGCAGGGCCGCCGGCGACGTCGCAGGCGACCGACGCACCAGCCGCCGACGGCGCCGGTGGGAGTCATCCTGCGGTCGAACGCCGCCAGGCGGGCGACCCACTGGCGCTGGGGGAGGTCGATGCCCCCGTGGCGTTGGTGGTCTTCTCCGATTTTCGATGCCCGTTCTGCGCCAAGTTCAGTCGCGACACCGAGCCGGAACTGGTGAAACGCTACGTCGATGCCGGTCAGCTGCGCATCGAGTGGCGCGACTTCCCGATCTTCGGACCGCAGTCGATGGCCGCGGCCCGGGCCGGCCGCGCGGCCGCCGAACAGGGCAAGTTCTGGGAGTTCAGCCGAGCCGTCTACGCAGCCGCGCCGGAACGGTCGAAGGCGGAGCTGACGGACGAGGACCTGATCGGTTTCGCACGGCAGGCCGGTGTAGCCGACATCGGTCGATTCACCGAAGGGATGCGCGGTGACCGCTTCGACGCCGCCATCAACTCCGATCTGGCGCAGGGCACCGGGATCGGTGTTCCCAGCACTCCGGCCTTCCTGATCAATGACGTACCTCTGCTCGGCGCGCAGCCCACCGAGGACTTCGTGCGAGCGATCGACGGGGCGCTGGCCAAGCGATGAGCGGCGTCGGTCTGCTCGGAGCCTTCCTGGGAGGGTTGGCCTCGCTGCTCAGCCCGTGTTCGGCCCTACTACTGCCGTCGTTCTTCGCCTACGCCTTCGACCGGACACGCCTGCTGATCCTGCGCACATTCGCTTTCTGGGTGGGCCTGTGTGCGGTGCTGGTCCCGCTGGGTGCCGGAGTCGGGGCGCTCGGCAGCGTCGTCACGCGCTATCGCAGCGAGGTCACCGTGATCGGTGGTCTGGTGCTCGTCGGATTCGGTCTTATGACATTGCTGGGCAAGGGATTCGGCGTTTCCGGCATGCAGCGGTTGACGGCCCGGATCAACATCTCCGGCACGGTCTCGGTGCTCGCCCTTGGTGCGGTCTACGGGCTGGCCGGGTTCTGCGCAGGTCCACTGCTGGGAGCGGTCCTGACCATGTCGGCGATGGGCGCCGACCCGGTCTACGGGGCACTGCTGATGGCGATCTACGCCCTCGGCATGGCGACACCGCTGTTCCTGCTGGCCTGGTTGTGGGACCGCTTCAAGCTGTCCGAGCGCACCTGGCTGCGTGGCCGGCCGGTGCGTCTGGGCCCGATCGAAACCCACACCACCTCGCTGCTGACCGGTGCGATGTTCATCGCACTGGGTGTGGTCTTCCTGTTCACCGGCGGCACCGCCAATCTCGGCGGCGTACTGTCCGTCGACGCCCAGTACGACCTGCAAGTTTGGCTGGGCCGGTTGTCGTCGGCGGTCAGCGACCCGGTGCTGATCCTGGGTGTCGTGACGGTGCTCATCGCGTGGAGGTCAATCCTGTTGTGGCGGAGGCGAGCCGCGAACGAGAGCGCGAAACGATGAGCAGAGAAGCTACTATCGCGCTGAGTAGGTTCGATACGCGAGACCACGAAACGGTGACGACGCAGCTCCGCAGGCGGTAATGGATATGGGAATAAAAGGGTTTGGCGACCTCGAAGCTGTGGTGATGGAAGTGCTCTGGTCACGTGAGGAACCCTCGACGGTTCGCAGCGTGCACGACGAGCTCGTCACCAAGCGTCAGATCGCCTACACCACGGTCATGTCGACCATGGACAACCTTTTCCGAAAAGGCTGGCTGCAGCGGGAGAAGGTCGGCCTCGCCTACAGCTATCGGCCGATCATGACCCGCGAAGAGCACTCCGCGCAGCTGATGCGCACCGTGTTCGAATCCGGCGGCGACAGTGAGCTGATCCTCAACTTCTTCCTCGAGCAGATCGTCGACGACGACTCGGAGAAGCTCCGACAGGCGCTCAAGCGGTTCACCGAGGGGCAGCCACGATGAACGCGGTCACCTTTCTCCTCGTGTACGCGATGGTTCTGAGCTGGTTGGCGCCGGTACTGTTCACCGGCTCGATCTCGGCCAACGTACATCCCCGACTGTCGGTGGCGGGCTGGCTGGTGGTCGTCGCAACCGCGTCATTCGCCTGGGTGGCGGCATTGGTCATCCTGATCGTCGGGGCCGCTCACAGCCTGATCACGCACACCGCACCGACGTTCTGCGTCGAGACACTGGGCATCGCCGGCGCGGTGACGTTACCGCCCACCCTGGCCACGGTGTTGGTCGTCGCCCTGCTTGCGGTCACTGCCGCAGTGGCGACCAATACCACGCGCCGGGTGATCGTCACCCTGTACCGAACGCAGCGCGCCAATCGTGAACACGCACAAGCGGTTCGAATCATCGGACGGCCCACCGGCCACGACGGCGTCGTTGCCATCACGGCTGACCAGCCCGCCGCCTACTGTGTCTCTGGCGGCAGGCACCGCGCCATCGTCGTGACGACCGCGGCCCTGGACCTGCTCAAGCCGCCCGCACTGGCCGCGGTGCTGGCTCATGAGCGGGCACACCTACGGGGTCGACATCACCATGTGATCGCCACGCTCAACACCCTCGCCGCGGCGTTGCCGCGGCTGCCCCTGATGCGGGCGGCGGCGCAGTCCGTACCGGCGCTACTGGAGATGTGTGCCGATGACGCGGCCACCCGCAGACATGGCCGGGAACCACTGTTGGCCAGCCTGCTCGCGTTGAGCATGCACCGCCAGCCGGACGGAGTGCTGGCAGCCGCGGGTACCGCGGTGGCCGATCGCGTCAGCCGCCTCCTGGAACCTCAGCGAGCGATCTGGTGGCATCCACGGTCGCTGGCGATGACGTCTGTGGTGATCGCGATGGCCGTTGCACCAGCCTTCGCGCTGACGTTGTGCACCTTGCAGCCGTAGGCGCGATCAGACGTCGTGACTGCTGCTCGGGCCGGTGCGGGGTCCATAGCGTTCGGCATAGGCCTGATGGATATGGGCGTTCTTCTTGCGGGACAACTCGTCGACGAGGCCTGGGTTCAGGCCGTGCTTGGCGAGCATGTGGCGCCGCCACACCTTGTTCAGTGCATGGGAGAAGTAGACGAACGGGATGAAGATCGGCACCGTCATGCTGGCGTGCAGGTAGAGCGACATCGGGATGAACCAGATCGGCGCCAGTACCAGGATCGCCGGGATCGCGACGCGGACCATCATCCGGATGGTGGCTCCCGGGCCTGCCAGGTCATTGGCCACCCACTCACGCATCGAATCGGGTAGCCGCTTGCCATAGCAATACGCGATGTACTGCAGCGGGCCCGGTTTTGTGCGGGGGGCTTGGCCGGTGGGCATTGCAGGAGGGTAACGCGCGGTAGCATGGATTGCGAATTTCATCAATCCGTCAATCATTGGGGCGTCGGTGTCCGACAGCGTTCTGGATGGTCCCGAGCGGCCGTTGTACGAGATCAAGGCCAACCTTTTCAAGGCGCTGGCGCATCCGGCGCGGATCCGCGTCCTGGAGATCCTGTCAGTGCGTGAAGGCCCGACCCCGGTCAGTGAGATCCTCGCGGCCACCGACATCGAACCGACCCTGTTGTCTCAGCACCTTGCGGTGCTCAAACGGCATCACGTGGTCAGCGGGCATCGCGTCGGCAACGCCGTGTACTACACGCTGGCGCACCCGAAGATCGCCGAGCTGCTGCTCATCGCCCGGACGTTCCTCGCCGACACCCTCGCCGCCCAGCGTGATCAGATGGGCGCCATAGGCTCACTGCCGCCGATCGGGACGCCGTGACAGTTCAGTGCGGCAGCTGATCCAGCCAGTCGGAGTTTCCGTCGACGGCCTTGCCGTCGATGACCACCAGCGGGACACCGGGGTCGGGGAATGCTCGCAGTAGCGGGAGATTGTTCGAGCCGATGACGTGGCCGTCGTAGGGGATCGGCAGTCCCAGCTTGATCATGTCCTGAGCCGACGGCGGTGCGCCGGCGCGGTCGGCCAGCCCGGCGAGCTGATCGTTGCTCAGGTCCGTCTCGCCCTTTTCCTTCGGCTGCTGATCGGCCGAGAACATCTGCTCGATGAACTGCCAGGTCACATCGCTCGTTTGCGAGTGGTCGGCGACGATGTGGGCGGCATAGATCGCTCGGCTGTCGTAATTGCCACTGGCCGAATACTTTTCGAGGAAATTGACGAACCGCAGATTGATGTGGAGCTTGCTGTCCTCGATGCGCCGGCCGATCTCGGCGCCCTGGTCCCGAACCATTTTGCCGCTGTAGGGGCACAGCGGATCCAGATAGAGGTCGATCTGGCCTGGAGCGGCCGGATCGCCGATGGAGAGAACATCGCCGACCGATGAGGCTGCGGCAGCATTCGCGCGACCGACACCGGGACCACAGATCAGTGCCGCGATGAGCAGGCCGGCCAACACCATCAGAGGCATCGTCCGGTGTGACGACGGGTGGACAGCGCCGGTTGCATGCGGGCTCACGTTCATGACAGCCATCTTCTCTGACCCTCGGCCGAACGACTCCGGTCAGGGGTGCCGGGATCCTATGAACTGCAGGAATGCGGCTTTCTCCAGCTCGTCATCCGACAGTGGTCCGAACGTCGCCCAACAACGGTGACGACAACAGCATCGTCGTCACGTGCTCGACGAACGCCTCCTGGTCGGAACCGAGGTTGCCCTCGGTCCATTCGATGAAAAGCGAGATGAGCGCGCCGAACACCGTGGCGTATTGCATCTTGACCGAAGGTGTCGCCGCGTCGGCCCCACCGATCGGGACCGTTACCCCGGCCGGCGTCATCGAGCCGATCGAGGAGCGCACAAAGGTGCGCAGCCTCAGATCGGCGATGGGCTCCACCAACAAGATTCGGCATATCCGCGGATCTGCCCTGACGAGTTGCGCCGCGGCCCTCACCGCCGCGCGGGTGCGGCTGGGTAGGTCGGCCGCGGGGTCGTCTGCGGCGGAGATGACGCGCCCTGCCTGCTCGAAGGTGCTGCGGTAGACCTCGTGGAGCAGCTCTTCGGTGTCGGTGAAGCTTTCGTAGAAGAACTTCTGGCTGAGTGCGGCCTCCCGGCACACCGCGCGCATGGTCATGGCGGCCACTCCTTGAGTGCCGACCAGGTCGACCGCGGCCCGCAGCAGTCGGGTGCGGCGGTCCGCCGATCGGGCGTCGGCGGCCTGGCCGCGGTACGGCCTTGACATGCCGCGAGCTTAGCGGGCACCATCCAATTCCGGAAGCATGTGCTTCCGAAAATTGGGGAGGGATGCCGGTGGCCGCACCCAGTGAAGGTGAACCCCGGGGCGAGGTTGCGGCCTGGAATGCGTTCGTCGACGGATTGCGCACGGCCGGTGAGCAACTGGCGGCCGCTACCGCCGATCTTCCCGAAAGCGAACGAGCCGACGGCTTCCGGGCGCTTCTGCGTGCGGTGTCCAATCAACTGGGCCGTGTCGAGGTCGACCGCGACAAGCCCGAGTTCGTCGCGTTCAACGGCTGGCGGCAGAAGTTCCTGATGGACAATCCAGACTTCCGCTACTGGGTCGCCGATGTCCGTCCTGACCGTCGCTACCGGATCCGCGGCAGTCGAGGAGACGCGGCATACGTCTCTGTCACCGTCTACGGCGCCCACGGGGCCGATGCTCAGGCGGTTTCCCGGATCGACAGTGACGCAATCACTTTCGATGACCACGGGGATTACGAGGTCACTGTCGGTGGAGATCGGCCGCACGCGGGTGACTGGCTGGGCCTGCCCGAGCGTGCCACGGTGGTCTGGGTACGGCACTTTCACGATGACGTCCAGACCGAGGAGACCGGGTGGTGTGCCATCGAGCCGATCGGGTCGGCCCCGACGGCGGCGCCCATCGATCCGCTGCGGTTCGGCAAGCAGCTGTCCAAGGCATCGGTGGTGATAACGCATCTGCCCCGGATCTGGAGCGCCGCCGCGGCGGCCGATGCCGAGTCGCCGAATCAGCTGCGCCACTGGACCGAGATGTCCGGTGGCGCGGTGTTCACCGAGCCGGCCATCCATTACGTGCGAGGCGGTTGGCAGTTGGGTCTCGACGAGGCTCTGCTCATCGAGGGCGAGCTGGTGGGCTGCCGGTATTGGAACATCCTGGCGTACAGCAGATTTCTCAATTCGCTGGATTACCGCCACCGCCGCGTCTCCTATACCGGTGCCACCGCAAGCCTTGACGGCAGTCGCTACCGATTCGTGGTCTCGGCGACAGATCCGGGCCCGGCTGCAGGCGACTGGATCGACAGCGAGGGGCGCGCGTTCGGCATCATCGTGATGCGGTTCCTGCAACCCGAGGATCGACCGCCCGTGCCGTCGACCCGCGTCGTACGCCTGGCCGATCTGGCGCCGCGATCATGAGCGGCTGGACCGCACCCGCCCGCACACCCGAGGCGCTCAAGGCATATGCCGCGGCCGAAGCTGACCGGGCTGTCCGCCCAGACCGGTACCAGCTCGGTGCCGATGCCGTCGAGATCGTCATCGATCGCGGCACGCGCCGGGAAGGTGCCGGTGTGCTCGGTGATGCCGACCAGTGGCGTCCCGGCCTGCTGCACTACCTGGTGTCGGCAGAGGAAGACGGACGGCTCAACGCGCTCGGGGCGTTGACCGCACAACGGACAGCGGCAGGCAGGCTGGCCGCCCGCGCGGCGATCAGCCGGTATCTGCACGAGCATCCCGATACCGAACACCGAAGCCTGAATCCGCCCATCATCATCACCGGCGGTTGGCGCACCGGCACCACGTTCCTGTTCCGGCTGCTGGACCGCGACCCTCGCTTGCGCGGCCCGCTGCCCGCCGAACTCGGGATGCCCTGGCGGCTACCCGGGGCGCTCGAAGCCGACGAGCGGGCGCGACGCCTCGAGGCGGCGGCCGCCGGACCGTACATGCTGCATGTGCTCAACCCGGCGATGGCGGCCGTGCACGACTCCGGTCCGAACCTGCCCGAGGAATGTGTGCTGGGCATGGGCACCACCCTGCGCAACTGGGGCTTCACGGCCACCACCCGATTGGACGGCTACGCGACCTGGCTGGCGGGCCAGGACTTCACGGCCGAGTACGCCCAGCACCGGCGGATGTTGCAGATCCTCGACGCCGGCGACGGGCGGCGCTGGGTCCTCAAGGCGCCGGCCCACACCGCAGAGCTGCGACATGTGATCGCGACATATCCCGGCGCCTGCATCGTGCAACTGCACCGCGACATCGTCGAAACCGTCGCCTCCGGCGCGAGCCTGTTCGCGACGTACCGATCGACCTACAGCGACCACGTCGACGGGGCGGACGTGGGCCGGTTCCAAACCGAACAGACCGAACTGTGGCTGCGGCGCGCTGTGGCCGCCCGCGCCTCGGCCTCGACCGTGACCTGGCTCGACCTTCAATACACCGACCTGGTTGCCGACCCCGAGGCGACGGTGCGCCGAATCTATGCCGCTGCGCAGATGGAGCCACCCGACCTGGCCGGAATGCTCGCAGAGCAACACCGCGCCCAACCTCGCCACGGCAAAGGCAGGCACAGCTACCAGCCCGAGCAGTTCGGCATCGACCCCGACGAGTTACGCGAACGCATGGGCTTCTATACCCGGGCCCTCGCCGGCTCTGAAACCGGTTGCGCCCAGCCCTGACGAGCCGTCCCGATAGGTGGCGACTGGCGCTTCTGGCGCCGCGCCATTACTTTCCCTGAGGTGATGTCCTCAGCTGCTGGCGCAGTCGCGCGGTTGATCGTCCCTTTTCTCACAGTCGCCTCGGTGGTCGGCGCGGGCCTGGCTACCGAGCGGGCGCCCATGGTTCGCCTGGCCAGTGACGGCAACCCGCTCGAGGGTCACTCGTTCTACGTAAATCCCTCGTCGAAGGCCATGCGTGCGGCGCAGGCGGACCCGAGCCCCGAGCTGCAGGCGATCGCCAACACCCCGACGGCCTATTGGATGGACAACGTCTCCAGCCCGGCCGTCGACGCGAAGTACATCGCCGCAGCACAGGCCGCCGGGACCATGCCGATCCTGGCGCTGTACGGCATCCCGCATCGCGACTGCGGCAGCTACGCCGCAGGCGGCTTCGGTTCGGCCGCGGCCTACAAGGGCTGGATCGACGGTGTCGCCGCTGCCATCGGCGGCGGGCCTGCCGCGGTCATCCTCGAACCCGATGCGCTCGCCATGGCCGACTGCCTGTCGGGTGATCAGCGCGAGGAGCGCTACAACCTGATGAGCTACGCCGTCGACACGCTGACCCGTAATCCGGGCACCGCGGTGTACGTCGACGCCGGCCACTCCCGGTGGGTGGCCGCCGACGAGATGGCCAACAGGCTCAACCGGGTCGGTGTGGCCAAGGCTCGTGGCTTCAGCCTGAACACCGCCAACTTCTTCACCACCGAAGAAGAAATCGGTTACGGCGACGCCATTTCCGGCCAGACCGGTGGCAAGCCGTACGTCATCGACACCTCGCGCAACGGCGCCGGACCGGCCGAAGGCGAAATGTACTGGTGCAACCCCAGCGGCCGGGCCCTCGGCGCTGCCCCGACCACCGCGACCGGAAACGGAAACGTCGACGCCTTCCTGTGGGTCAAGCGACCCGGTGAGTCCGACGGCGCCTGCGGCACGGGCGAGGCATCCGCGGGCACGTTCGTCAACCAGTACGCCATCGACCTGGTCCGCAAGGCACACGGCTGAACGCCATCGGCCGGCGCTGCGGCCACCTCACGGTGGCCGCTGAAACTTCTACGGCCTCTTTCAGGTAGTCGGCTACTCGTGACCACCGGCTGCGTTTGAGCGCACGCTCCTGCTTGGGACGGTCCCGCATACCGATGCCAAGGAGGCTGGCGATGGCCATATCGACACCGTGGCTGATACTCCGATGCAAGTGGAAGGGCACTGACGCCGAACCGCTGTCGGACACGTACTTCGAGAACATGTTCACCGCGGCCGGTGCCGGCACGCACAACATGGTGGAGTTCTTCGATCGGATGTCGCACGGCACCCTCGATCTCACCGGTTCCAAAGTGTCAGCCTGGATCTCGCTGCCATACGAGCAGGCCGATTATGTCGGCAACGTTTCCACCGCCCCGCAGGGGAAGATCAACCGGACGGGACTCGTCGAAGCCGCCCGTCAGGCCGCAGACGATGCGGGCTACTCGACAGCCGATTTCACCGGCGCGGTGATCGTGATGAACACGGCTACCGACCTTTTCGGACAGCAGAATGGTTGGGCGGCCGTGTGCGACTCGACCAACGTCCACCCAGCCCTGTTGGGGCAGGAGATGGGACATGTCTATGGTCTCGACCATTCGCGCCGGGCCGATCAGCCCGACGCGGACTATCTCGACGACTGGGATGTCATGTCCACGTGGGGGTCTTGCCACATCAACACGGTCGGTCCCTACGGTGCGTGGGGCCCCGGCTTGAACGCCGCGAACATGCGGGGCCGCGGATGGCTGGACCGAGCTCGGGTCAAATCCATGAGTACCGACGCGTTTACGTCCGCGAGTGTCGAGCTGCGACCGTTGCATGCCCGCGAACTCCCCGGCTACCTGGCATTGGAAGTCGGCGACTTCATCATCGAGTACCGCGACCGCACGGGATGGGATTCGGCGATACCCGAACCAGTTGTGCTCGTGCACAGCTTCGTCGACAACCACTCAGTCCTGCAACCCTCACACAGCGGGTCCTATGGGCTGACTGCCGGTGACGTTTGGTCACCGTGGCCGGACACCCGGGACCTGCCCTACTTCCAGGTTCACGTCGATGCCATCGACGAAGCATCACGGACAGCCACACTGTCATTCTCAGGTCACGCCGGACGCGACCTGCAGGGCGAGATCCCGGTGGGCGGAAATCTGGGTCTTCCGTGGGTCGACGGGGGTGGCTTCATCGGCATCGACGGGCACGTCTTGGTGGTCACTCGCGGTGACGCGATCGTCGACTCCCTCAGGCAGTTGATCTCGTTGCATCTCGCGGAGACAGTTACCGACAGCAAGTTGCGGGCGAACCTGCAGCGACAATCGCTCACCGAGCTGAGCCGTTTCGTCGACACTCGCCGCCGCATGCTGTTTCCGGGCGCCGTATCGACCATTCGCACACCGGCTCCGCGGACGACGGAATTCCCTGTCAGCCGGCGATAATGGCCCGGACAGCGGTTACTGGGGCGGTGGTGCTCCCTCACACTCGGCGAGCATCGGCGTGGAGAAGTTGACCGACCCGACGCCGCCGAGCGTCATCCCGTTGTCGGCCAGCGTCATCGTCGTCGTGTACCGACAGGTCTGATTCACCGTCAGGCCGGTGAGGAACTCGACGTCGTAGGTGTAGAGGAACTCACGCACCAGTTGGTTGGCGTCCCACGGCACGTCGAGGGCGAAACCCAACGACGACCCGGACCGGGCGTTGAGCAGCCGCGGACCGACCTCACCGATGCCAGGAGTCAGATAGAACGGGGCACCGTCGAGCTTCGTACCCGAGACGCTGACACTCCTGATGCGATAGCCGGTGGTGCCGGACGGGATGAGGGGGCCGCGTCTGATGTTCGTGCTGAACAGGATTGAGTAGTTCGTACCGCCGACGATCGCCGTGGTGCTGAAACTTGTCGCGGTGAACTCCTGCGGCAGCTGAGCCGCGCAATTGCCGACCTTGCCGGCCGGATCGCCGCATTCCTGCGGGGTTGCCAGGGCAACCGGTGCAACTACTGCCGTGCCGACGACGGGCACCGTCAAGGCGGCACCGCGGATGAACATGCGGCGGGAGAACGAGCTCCCTGATTGATTCGTCACTGGTCTTCCTCCTTATTGGCTCGTGCTTCTGACCGGCAAATTCGAACCTAACAAGGGTGACCTGCGATTTGGCGGCGTTTGCCGCTACCGGAAAGAGCCGGCCCCACCGTCGACGAGCAGTGTCTGCCCGGTCAGATAGGTGGCGTCGTCGCCGAGCAGGAAGGCCACGACCGCACCGATGTCGTTGGTGGGATCGCCGATTCGTTTGAGCGAGGTACTTCTGACGACCGCGTCGTACTGCTTGGGTGCCATGTCCCGCAACACTTTCAGGCCGTCGGTCTCTGCGAGCGGGCACACCACGTTGACGCGGATACCGTCAACTCCCCATTCCAGTGCGGCGACTTTGGACATGCCGCGAATGGCTTCCTTGGCGCCGGCGTATGCCCCGAATGAGTGTGTGCCCACGGTGCCGGCCGCTGAGCCCAGGTTGACGATGGACCCGCCGCCGGCTTTGACCATGATGGGGTGGACTGCCTGCATGAGCCTGAACGTGGCCCGTGGACCGGTGTCATGGACCCGCTCGTACTCCTCGGCCGGGATGTCGACGAATGGGATGGGCCCGGCGCTGGCGACGGCGTTGTTGACCAATCCATCTACGGTTCCGAACGCGTCGAGTGCTGCGTCGACGATGCGCTGGGCGCTGTCACCGTCCCGCAGATCGGCCACCACGGATACGGCGTCGAATCCGGCATCGGTGAATTCGGCTGTGGTGTTTGCCAATACGTCATCGAGGATGTCGGTCAGCAGTACGCGAGCCCCACGGGACAGCAAGGCGGCGGCGATCCCTTTGCCGACACCGCGGGCCGCCCCGGTGACGATCGCGGCATGGCCGTCCAGTGAGTGCGGATGGCTGTAGGAGGACATGGAGGTGCCTTTCTGGAGTTGACCAGATTTGGCACGCTAGCCGATACGGTCAAGCGCTGACGAGGAAGTCGAGGAACCGTGCTGCTTCGAGAGGGCTCACACGGCGGCTGAAGTCGCTGTGAACAGCTCCTTACCGGACGGATACGGCCGGGAAACTGGATCACCGAGGCGTGCTGCGACTGTATGGCGATGACGGCAGAACCTGTTGATCCACTCTGGCGGCGGCCGCTAACCGCGCCTGCGCCGGTGGTGAGCCTGGCGCCACGGGCCAGCGCCGATGTGCGTCAGGCGCAGGCGTTCATCACACTTCTGGAAGAGGAAATGGCTGATCTGCAGTCACAATTGGCGCGGATCGAGGAGCGGGTGCGTGCCGGTCGCGCCGGGGCCCACCATCACCAGAGTGCCGTGCAGTTGCGGCTCGCCGAGGTGCGGCGTCTGCTTGACGCCCTCATCTATCGTTTCCCTTCGGCCTGAGGCTGGATCGCGCCCCGGTGAGCGACGTCAGCGAGTCGCACCCTGCCAGACGGTGTCGAACGGTGCGTTGCCGCTGATCCGGTCGGCGATTCCGGCGGTGGTGAAGTCCTTGGCCTGGCGCACCGCCTCCGGGACACTGGATCCCTTGGCCAGTGCGGCGGTGATCGCTGCTGCCAGGGTGCATCCCGCACCGGCGACCCTGGCATGACCGACCTTCGGTGCGCGCAGGACCTCAACGTCCTTGCCGTCGAACAGAACGTCGACCGCTTCGTCGCCGGGAAACTCGACTCCGCCCTTCACGACGACGTAGGTGGGTCCGAGATCGGCAATGCGCCGGGCTGCCTCGACGAGATCGTCGATCGAGGAGATGTCATCCATCCCCGCGAGCGTGCGGGCCTCGAACAAGTTCGGCGTGGTAACCGTGGCCAGCGGAAGAATCTGCCGGCGCAGCGCGGTGTCGGTGTCGAGCGCGGCGCCGGGTTCCTGCCCCTTGCAGATCAGCACCGGGTCGACGACGATGTGCCGCCATGATTGCCGGGCGAGAGCCTCTGCGACGACGTCGATGGTTGCGGGCGTGCCGAGCATGCCGATCTTGACGACGTCGAGCTCATAGGCCGACGTTGCCGCCTCTATCTGGTCAGCGATGACCTGCGGATCGACGGGCACGAACCGGTGGCCCCAGTTGGCTTTGGGGTCGAACGACACGATGCAGGTCACGGTGCCGACGCCATAGGTGCCGAACTCCTGAAAGGTGCGCAGATCTGCCTGCAAACCGGCTCCGCCCGTGGCTTCGGATCCGGCGATGACATACGAGAGGTCGACCACGTGGGTGAGCGTACGCCTGCGCTACCGGCGTCCGCCGTGAACGGCGCGGATGCTGGCATACGTTGCCACCACCACCTGCATCCACGGCGCTGTGACCCCCTGACACGCCGATGATCGAGTGTGAAAGTTTTTGACAACTCAACAGTTTTTTCGAAAGCGTGGCAGCTGGCCGCTTGTTATCTTGCGGTGCGGGAGATCGGATCCCTTCCGGGATCTGATCAGTTGCTGCGTTTCGCGGGCTCGCAGTGTGTCGATGTCTTCTGGCGATCGAATTGCCGTTTACTACAATGATTTACGTATATATCCCGGCCGATGCCCGGCAATCGTCACCATGAGAAATAGTTAGCTGATACCGTCGCGTGCATGAAGCTCGTGCACAGTATGGCCGCAGCCTTGGCTGCCCTGGCGGTCTTTGGCGCCGCCGCATGCAGCAGCGCGTCCACCGATCAGGCCCCGACCACTTCCTCCGTCCCGGGCACATCCTCGCCCGCCGCCCCGGCCAGATCGCCCGGAGCCACCCATCCGGCCGCTCCTGGCACCCCGAATCAACCGATGATGCCCAATCCCAACGGGGACGGCTCGATGGTGCCGTGCGAGGGCACGATCTGCACCAACCCGAATCACGGGGCGGGGGACAACCCGGATGAGAACGGCGGGGCGGTGATGCCCAACCCGAACGGGGACGGCTCAGATGTTCCGTGTGAGGGGACCATCTGCACCAACCCGAATCACGGGGCGGGGGACAACCCGGATGAGAACGGCGGGGCGGTGATGCCCAACCCGAACGGGGACGGCTCAGATGTTCCGTGTGAGGGAACCATCTGCACCAACCCCAATCACGGGGCGGGTGACGACGGATAGGTCGTGCGTGCCGAAACGGCCGGCGCCACCCAGTCCCGGAGATAGGTGCGCAGTCCGGAGTCGTGGCGGGACGGCCCGCCTGGGTCGACGATGAACGACTGCAGTGTCCTAAGCATGAATTCGACCAGCTGATCGAATATGTCGCCATCGAAACCGACTGCGGCCCAGTCGATATCGAAGCGTTGCAAGATCGACTTGCCGAACTCGATGGCCAGGTCCGAGGTCACGCCGGCGGTGAAGGCGCTGGCCTTGCCGGGCTGCAGCACCAGGCTGAGGTATCGGTCGTGCGGGATCTGTTCTGCGGTATAGGCGATGCCCTCGACGACGGCTTCGCTGGGGTCGGTGATCGCCCCCAGTTCCGAGGCCAGTCGGTCGAGGAAGCCGTCGACCGAGGAGACGGCGGTGGCGACCATGAGGCTCTCGACCGTGGGGAAGTAGCGGTAGACCGTCTGCCGCGTCACTCCGAGGGCCTGTGCCACCTCGGACACACTCACTGTTCCCCGTGCGTCGATCGCCGCCCGTGCCGCGCCGATGATGCGGCCGGCGGCTTCGTCGTCGTCGGCGGGAATGTCTCCCGACCAGCCGTGCCTGCGCATTCGTTGATCGTCGCATGGATGACGAACCGATCTTGACAATACAGTTGATGTGCATTGTATGGTCAAAGTATGACTGTCGGTCCGGTGAGCAGCACCGATGAAGAATTGACCCGCCGCGCTCTGCGTCATGCCGTCGAGGGGACGACGGATATGGCCGACCAGGTGCTGAAGGTGCCATTGCACTACTACCGCGACCCGAAGATCACCGAGATCGAGGAATCGCAGATCCTGCGTCGAGTCCCGCTGGCGATCGTGCCGTCGGCGCAGATCGCGGCCAACAACGACTTCGTCGTCCGCTCAGTACTCGGTGACTCGTTGCTGGTCACCCGGGACCGCACCGGCGCGAGTCACGTGTTCCTCAACTACTGCCGCCACCGCGGGGCGATGCCGGCCTGCGGGTCCGGAAATGCGTCACGCTTCGTCTGCCCCTACCACGCGTGGACCTACCGCAACACCGGCGAGCTTTTCATGGTCCCCGGCAAGGCAGGCTTCGACACGATGGATTCCGCGGAATACGGCCTGGTGGAGTTGCCGTCCGAAGAGCGTCACGGCTTTGTCTGGGCAGTCCTGACGGCGGACGCGACCATCGATCTCGACTCCCACCTGGGCTCGCTCGGACCCGAACTGGCGCAATGGAATTACGAGGCCTACGGTTACCACACCGATCGCGAGTTCTCCTCCGAAGTGTCCTGGAAGGGCGCTCTCGAGGCGTTCGCAGAGGGTTACCACTTCCCCTTCGTCCACGGCGAGAGCCTGATCGGGCAGAACACCCTGCCGAACACGGCGATCTACGACGAATTCGGCAGACATCACCGCATCGGATTCCCGTTCAACTGGATCAAGAACCTGGTCGAAGACCCGAGCGCGTCATTCGATCCGTCGGCGAACATGGGCGTCATCTACTGGGTGTATCCCAACCTCATCCTGGCCAACAGCCCGGTCGGCGTGGAGATCATCGACATGCTGCCCGAGGGTGAGCCCACCCGTTGCACGGTGCGGCACAGCTGGATGGGCCGGGTGCCGGCGACGAATGACGAGATGCGGGCCGCGTATGACGCGGTCTACGAAGGCGTTCACGCCGCGGTGCGCGACGAGGACTTCGCCATGCTCCCGCAGTGTGGCGAAGGGGTCCGGCACGGTCAGCACGACCACATGATCATCGGCCGAAACGAAATTGCGGTTCAGCACATGATCAAGGTGTTCGCCCAGGAACTGGGTGTCGCGCTGGCGTGAGTGCGGCGGTCACTTTCGCGGCAGCGTCCGCATCGCCTGCAGCGTGATGCCGGGCACCGAGTTCGCCAGGTCGGCGCGCTGCTTCCCGAAGGCCCGCATGGTCCGGTAGAACGACCAGATCTGACGCGGCGAAGGGATTTTCGGCACCCAGGCCAACTCCCAGTGGATTCCGTTGATCGGGTCGTCGAAGAACACCGCGTAGTAGCCGGGCCAGTACTGCGGGTAGTCCTTGGGTTCATCGCTGACCGGGATCCCCCTGGCGATCAGGAAGCCGCGATGAAAGCGGTCCACTTCCTTGCGGTTTCGGGCCCACAGCGCGATGTGGTTGATCCCGACGGCCTGGTCGGAGTGGGTGAGCTTGTCCCCGGTGTTCGCCGGCTGAATGCCGATGTAACTGTGCGGGTTGAGGAATCGCGTCATGTAGTAGATCGACTGATATTCCATGTTCAGCGACGAGAAGCTGTGGTACCCGAGCCAGCCGAGCATCGCGTCGTAGAACGCGACCGACTCGTCGTAGTCCAAGACCGCGAACTCGACATGGCTTACGCCTCGCCACCGCATCCTGCCCCCTAGCAGTCGACTACTACGAAATGTAGTACCAAGGAACGATCTTGGGAAGAGCCAAGTTTCAGAGCGGGCCCTACACGCGACGGGTGGCCCGGCGGCGTGCTGCGCCGTGCGCGTTGCCGAGCAGAAGGACGGCCAACGCTTCGGTCTTCGCCGCCGGATTGATGATCGAAATCCAGCCCTGTGTGGCATGGACGGGATGGGGAAGCACTCTATCGACGGCGGCGAAGTCGACAGAGACCGGTTCATGGCGGGGATCCGCGCCGAGGAGTTCGATGAAGGCGCTGCGGCCGACGTGAATGTTCAGCCGCCAACGGTCGGGTTGGTCGAGGTCGGACCGATCGTCGTCGGGGTAGTTCTTCGTGATGATGGTGGCGTACGGCTGTTGTCGTTCCGGCACTTGACCGTTGGGCGCGAAATAGAAGAAGTGGTCACCCCATGCGATCTCGGGGAACGGGCTGCCCGCCGTCGGTGCCAGTTCGAGAACCCCGTCGAAGCGTCGGATCGTCTCCAATAGCTCGTCCATACTCATGGTTGAAGTATGGAGTTGAAGTGCTGATGGAGGGTTCGTCGCAGATGCTGGGTGTGTCAGCAGTCGCCGAGGCCACCGGGTACTCCGTCCAGCAGATCCGCGATCTGGAGCGGCTTGGTGTCATCACCTGCGCGGTCCGAGCCGACAACGGATACCGGCAGTTCTCGTCGACCCAAATTCGTGACCTGCGTGCGTATCGCGACCTGGCCCACGCAGTGGGGCCGGTGGAGGCCCGCCGGTCGATGCGGGCGATCCGAACGCTGCCACCCGAGGAGGCGGTGAAGCGGGTGAGCGCGTTGCACGCCGCGCTCAACGACGAACGGGCGCAGGCCCTGGTCGCGCGTGAAGCGCTGCAAGCCATTCAAGGCGAGGCGGAAACCGACGTCGCCTCCACGGATGCCGACGCGATGACCATCACCGAATTGTCCCGGGCGCTCGGCGTTCGTGCCTCCACCCTCCGTTTCTGGGAGAAGGAAGGGCTGGTGAGGCCGGACCGGATCACCAACCGGACCGGTTCGACCAGGCGCTATCAGCTTGAAGCCATCCGGGAGGCGCGGATCACGGCCGCACTGCGTGCTGCCGGCTACCGAATACCCGACGTTCGCAGGGCGGTTGCGGCGATCAGGGATCTCGACGATGTGAGCCACTCGCTCGAGGCGCTCGACGCACGGTTGATATCGATCACCGACCGCACCCTGTCGCTCTTTCGTGCGGCATCGAGATTGGCTGAGATCATCCAACCCGATCGGTGATTGCTGCCAGGCGTCGATCAATTTCTGCCAGCGGAATTAACCGCTCGGCAACGGACGCTGACGTTCTTTACTGCCTCAGGCTGACATCTGGCAGAGAAAGTCAGGCCCCCCGACGTAGACGATGCCCGACGGGTACGGAGCCGATGCGGCCCGCGCGATCGTCGTCGCCAGCTCGCGATCGGACATCACTTCACCCGAGACGACGGTGAAATCGATTCCTCGCCGGTCGAATTCAGAACGCATCGCATACAGCGCGGTCTCGCCGGCACGCTTGCTCGCGGCGATGGCCGCGTAGCCCTTCGGCACGGCCTTGTTGGGGAAGAAGTGCGCCTGGTGGCTGGTGACGAACACGATCTGCCCGCCCACCGGCATCAGCGGCAGCGCCAGCTTGGCCAGGCGGCGCTGCGCGTCACGGTTCAACCGCATCGCGTAGCCAGGATCGGAACCCAGCTGAAGCCCGGTCGATGCGTTGAGCACCAGAACGTCCAAGCGGCCGAACTCGCGGCTCACCCGTTCGATCATCGCGGCAGCGGCCGCTTCGTCGGAAATGTCGGCTCCCAGCGTGGAGGCGCGACCGCCCGCGCGGCGGATGGCGTCGACGACCGTTTCGGCGCGTTGGGCGTTCTCGCGGTAGTTGACGACGACGTGGGTGTCCGGGCCGGCGAGCTGCTGTGCGACGTCGGCGCCGATTCCCCGCGATGCGCCGGTAACGAGTGCGATCCGGGGGGCTGCTGCAGGCTGCATGTCGGGTTCCTTCCGTCACTGCCGAGGCGGTTGGTCCGGGTTTGACCTGCGATAACACGATGATGTGCTGACGCTCACAACCGCCCTAGGCCCCCACGGTACACCAACTCTAAGAAAAATAAGAGCGATTTAAGGTCACGGTAAGGGCAATGTCGTGTCGCAAGTGTGTTGCTGCGGAGCGCGGCTTAACCTGGCCTCATGACTGGTCAACGCGTACCCGGCGGAGTGGTCCACAAGTTGCCGGCGGACCTGCGCGAAGCCCTGATCGGAAATGAGACGGCGCTTGAAGCGTGGAAGGACATCACGCCGCTCGCGCGCAACGAGTTCATCTGCTGGGTCGAGGACGCCAAGCAGCAGGCCACGCGCGAGCGACGGATCCGTCGGACTTCCGAAGAACTGGAGGAAGGGCAGCGGCGGCCGTGCTGCTGGCCCGGGTGCAAGCACCGCGAGCGCACCGGCAAGTAGCCGCTTGACTCCCTATCGAATCGACAGGCCGGTAAGGGCGCGGGAGATCACCAGGCGCTGAATCTCGCTGGTGCCTTCGAAGATCGTGAAGATCTTGGCGTCGCGGTGCATCCGCTCGACCGGGTAGTCGCGGGTGTAGCCGTTACCGCCGAGGATCTGGATTGCCTCGTCGGTCACGTAGACCGCGGTCTCGCTGGCCACCAGCTTGGCCATCGAGCCCTCGGCGCTGTCGAACGCCTTGTTGTTGCGCGCCATCCAGCCGGCACGCCACACCAGCATCCGGGCGGCGTCGATGCGGCTCTTCATGTCGGCGAGCTTGAATGCGACGGCCTGGAACTCGCCGATCTTGCGGCCGAATTGTTCACGCTGGCAGGCGTAGTCGAGCGCGTACTCGTAGGCGGCGCGTGCCACGCCGACGGCCATCGCGCCCACGGTGGGCCGGGTGCGCTCGAAGGTCTTCATCGCGGCCTGGCCGCCGGCCGACGCGCCGGACTTCACGCGTGCGATCCTGGCCTCGAACTTCTCGCGGCCGCCAAGGATCAGATCCTCGGACAGTCGGACGTTGTCGAGCACCACTTCGGCGGTGTGAGAGGCGCGGATGCCGTGCTTCTTGAACTTCTGGCCCTGCGTCAGGCCGTGGGTGTCCGGCGGGATGATGAACGTGGCCTGGCCGCGTGAGCCGAGTTCGGGGTAGACCGAGGCGACCACGATGTGGACGTTGGCGATCCCGCCGTTGGTGGCCCAGGTCTTGGTGCCGTTGAGCACCCACTCTTTGGTGGCCTCGTCGAAGCGAGCCCGGGTGCGGATGGCGCCGACGTCGGATCCGGCGTCGGGCTCGGAGGAGCAGAACGCACCGAGCTTGGGTTCGTCGGCCGTGCCGAACATCTCCGGCAGCCAGAGGCCCAGCTGCTCGGGAGTTCCGTTGCCCGCCAATGCCGCCGCGGCCAGCCCGGTACCCAGGATGGACAGTGCGATGCCCGCGTCACCCCAGAACAGTTCCTCGAACACGGTCAGCATGCCGAGGC
Source organism: Mycolicibacterium fortuitum subsp. fortuitum (assembly GCF_022179545.1). The sequence continues at coordinate 561,913 of NZ_AP025518.1, forward strand.
CGCTGGGTTCGGCGGCCTGCTGGGCGAACAACTCGGGGGAGTACAGGCCGACCTTGGCGGCTTCCTGGATGACGGGCCAGGGCGTTTCCTCCCGCTCGTCCCATTCCGCGGCAGCGGGGCGCACCACCTCGGCGGCGAACTGGTGAACCCAGTCGCGGACCTCGATCACGTCGTCGCTGAGTTGCAGAGAGAACGTCACGGAATACTCCTGAAATAGATTGGGGATCAGTTGGTTTGAGAGCGGTGCTGCTTGATCATGCTGACGGTCTGGGCGACCCAGGCCTCGAAGAAGCGTTCATGGTCGACGTTGCCCGGCAAGCGCCCGGTCAGCGCCTGCAGGGTCGCGGCGTACGAGAGCCCGGCGATCGCCACCGCTGCGGCGGCCTCGGGGTCCGGGATCTGGGTCCGGCCCGAGCGATTGGAGGCGGCCAGCTCGTCGGCAAATCGCTGATAGGCGTTGTCGGTGATGACCTGCCAGGTCTTCTCGTCGAGTTCGCCGAGCTCATCCGGCTCGCGCAGCATGACCCGCAGCAGTTCCTCGCTCTGGGTCAGGTTGGTCCAGATCAGCTGCCCGGCGCTGCGTACCGCCTCTTCGACCGATTTCGGATTGCCGGCGTCGTACTGCTCGCGGGCGCTCACGATGGCGTCGATGCGGTGTGAGACCGCGGCCTCCAGTAGTTCGCGTTTCGAGCCGAAGTGTTTGTAGAGGGCACCTGAGCCGGGGGCCAGCCCGGCTGCCTGCTGGATGTGGGCCACCGACGTCGCGGCGTACCCCTTGGCGGCGAACAGCTTCAGGGCTGTGGCCAAGAGCCGGTCGCGTCCCGATGACATGGTGAGAGAGTACTCACTCACCTAAATGCCGGCAAACGCACCCCTCGTTGCCACCGGATGGATAGGTTGACCTGGACTGTTTCGGTCTGACGGGGAGGAAACGATGGCAGGGCTGAGTCGAAACGACAAGATCTTGTGTGGCGTCTATGCGGCGCTGGCGGTGATCGCGCTGGTTGCCACTTGGTGGAACAACATCGGCTTCTTCACCACCGAGAGCACGAGCTTCATCGACTTCTTCCGCAGCGGTTACGCCAACTACGGATCGTCTTCGCTGACCAACGACTTGCTGCTGTTCGGGCTGGCGGGCTTCGTATTCATGGTGGTCGAGGCACGGCGGATCGGCGTCCCGAAGGTGTGGATCTATGTGGCGCTGAGTTTCCTCGTCGCGGTCAGCGTGGCGTTCCCGCTGTTTCTGATCCGGCGGCAGGTGGTGCTGGCTGAGCAGCGGGCGGGCTGTTGAGATGCAGTAAAGACATTGTCCGACAGAGCTGCGACCGCTGATGCAGTGTCGTCGCGACGAGCAGACCGCTGCGTGCCAAGCCAACTTCCGTCGGTGAACACAATGGCTTCCAATTCGCCATTGCACGAGCGGGTAGGCCGCCGGGGCAGTGCACTCTGCACCGTTATCACCGAAATCTGCGACCGGATGCTGTAGTCGCGCGGGCCGAGGTTCGCCCATTGTGGAGCCCCGGATCACACCGACCAACAGCAAGGAAGTGTCGCCGCCATGCCTGCAACTGCCACCGCGAAACTACGCACGATCGCCAGTACAGCTACGGTCGACGAGATTCTGTCGATCGTTCGCGAGGATGGCGGCGTCATCGTCAAGGGACTTCTCACACCGGATCAGGTCGCACAATTCAATGCCGAGATCGACCCGGCCCTGCGCGAGCTTGATCCCGGTTCCAAGCACGACAACGCAATCGTCGCTGAATTCCACGGCCGGAACACCAAGCGCCTCACCAACCTGGTCAGCCGAAGCGAGACGTTCCGCCGCGAAGTGATCGATCACGACCTCGTTCATGCGCTGGCCGACGCGGTGTTTCTCGCAGAATCTGGAACCTACTGGATGACGACGGCTCAGGTGATCGAGATCGGTCCGGGCAACACCGCCCAGATGCTCCACCGCGACCTGGAGAACTGGTTTCCGTTCGTCGGCATGGGGCCCGCCGGGCCAGAGGTGACTGTCAACTTCCTGATCGCCCTGACCGATTTCACCGAGGAGAACGGCGCCACGCGAGTGATCCCGGGTAGCCACAAGTGGGATGACTTCGAGGACCGCGGCACGCCTGAGCAGACCATTCCAGCCGAGATGAGCGCTGGCGACGCGCTGTTCTTCAGCGGCAAGACTGCCCACGGCGGCGGCGCGAACCGCACGTCCGACGAGTACCGCCGTGCGGTCAGCTTCGCACTCAACCCGGGCTTCTTGGTAGGCGAGGAGGCATACCCGTTCCTCATCGACCGCGTACTCGCACGATCGCTTCCGCCCCGCGTGCAGAGTCTCATCGGATTCCGCTCGCAATATCCGATCGGCTCTCCGGGACTTTGGCAGGTCGACTGCAGCGAGCTGGCGGACTACCTCGACCTCTGACCGACGAGTGCGGGCCAGGCGGGCGAAACCGCACCGTGTTGCGGCCGGAACCCGACGACCATCAGGAGATGTCATGACCATCGAATTCGACGCCGCCGTCTTCCGGACCGCGAATGCGCCCCTCACCATCGAAAAAGTCTCGATCCCCTCGACTCCGCCGCCCGGCGACGTGCTCGTCCGGATGCAGGCGAGCGGGTTGTGCCACAGCGACCTGCATGTGATCGCCGGTGAATGGGACGCGCCCAACCCCATGATCCTCGGCCACGAGGGCGCCGGGATCGTCGAGAGCGTCGGAGCGGGAGTCACGACGCTGGCCCCCGGCGATCACGTTGTCCTCTCCTGGACGCCCGCGTGCCGTCGGTGCCGCTACTGCGTCAGCGGCCGGCCCGTCCTGTGCGACATGGTGAGCCAGCATTCGGCCAACCATCTCTCCTTCGACGGTCGGTCGCGTGTCACGGATGCGGACGGGGACGTGCTCAGCTTCGCCGGCCTCGGTACGTTCGGCCAGTATGTGATGGTGCCCGAATCGGGTGCGATCGCCATCCGGGACGACGCGCCCTTCGAACCGTCGTCGCTCATCGGCTGCGCAGTCACTACGGGGGTCGGGGCAGCGATCAACACCGCAAAGGTGCGTCCGAGCGACACGGTGCTGGTCATCGGCTGTGGCGGCGTCGGGCTGAATGCGATTCAGGGTGCTCGTCTCGTCGGCGCGCAGAAGATCATCGCTGCCGATATCTCCGACGAAAAGCTCAACCACGCAAGCATTTTGGGAGCCACCGAGGTCATCAACAGCGCCCGCGAAGATCTGGCGGCGAAGGTCGTGCAGTTCACTGACGGTCGGGGCGTGGAAGTCGCGATCGAGGCCATCGGATTGCCGCAGACAATTGAGGCCGCCTACGCGGCGTTGGCCCGCGGCGGCACTGCTGTGGTCGCCGGGCAAGTGGCGGACGGCGTGAAGGTCACGATCGATCCGTTTGTCATGTCCGACCAGGAGCTTTCGCTCATCGGCTCGAACTATGGTTCAAGCAAGGCCGACGTCGATTTCCCCATGCTCGTCGAGCACTACATGAACAACCGCATCGATCTCGACTCACTCATAACTCGGGTCATCGACCTGGAAGACATCAACGAGGGGTTCGATGAGATGAAGCGTGGCGTCGGAATCCGATCGGTGATCAAGTACTGATGAACATCTCGTCCGCTCGCCGGAAGTCTGAAGAAGAACAAGCAAGGGAGTCCTGCGGTGGCGTTGGATAGTTCGCGTATTGCGTTCGACCGTGCTCGTCGCAGTCTCGGCGGGGGAGTAGGGTCCGGCCTTCGCGCTGCCATGCGTCCCCACCCGCTCTTCGTGCGGGAGGCGCGCGGAGCATACGTCTGGGATTTGGACGGTGACCGATACGTCGACTACCTGATGGCGTGGGGCCCGCTACTTCTCGGGCACAGTGATCCGCGCATCCTGGAGGCGGTCCGTCACGTTGCCGGCACGATGCAAGTGGTCGGCACGAGCCACGAGCTCGAGTACTTGGCTGCCGAGGCGGTGCTGGAGGCCGTGCCCCATGGCGAGCGACTGCTGTGGAGCAACACCGGGACTGAAGCGGTACAGGTGGCGCTGAGACTTGCTCGGGCAGCCACTGGCCGGCGGCGGATCGTGAAGTTCGCCAAGAGCTATCACGGTTGGCATGACACCGTGTACGCCGGCCTTTCTGAGGAGGACAGTGGCAAGTCCGCAGTGCCTGCCAGCAAAGGACAGTCGCTCAGTGTGCTGGACGACCTGGTGGTGGCGAGCTTCAACGATGTCCACATGGCCGAACAGTTGCTGAGTGCGGCCGAAGAGCGCGACATCGCAGCAGTCCTACTGGACCCCGTGATGAGCAACGCTGGTGTCGAAGCTCCCGATCCGGACTTCCTGCAGACCCTGCGGGCCATGTGCGATCGGCGCGGAGTTGTGCTCATCTTCGACGAAGTGATCGCAGGTTTCCGGCTGGCGCGTGGCGGCGCAGCCGAGAAATACGGTGTGCCGCCAGATCTTTCGGTGTTCGGGAAGGCGATGGCAGGTGGATTCACCCAGAGCGCCGTCGTCGGCCGCGCCGAGCTGGTCGATCAGGTCACCGATGGCGTCGTCCATGCCGGCACCTTCAACGGCAACCCGATCGCACTCGCTGCGGTTGAGGCGACAATGCGTGTTCTGGCAGACCCGGCCGTGTACGAGGAGTTGGAGAACCGGTCGTCTGAATTCGCGGGCCTGGTCGGAGACGCGCTCGCATCAGTGCCGGACGGCGGCAGCCTCAACCGGGTCGGCTCGCTCCTTCAGTACGTTCCCGCAGGCGGGAACACCGGCCTCCACGGAACCGGCGGTCGCTGGGCTTCGATCCTGGACGGGATGGTGCGCCGCGGCTTCCTGTTCATGCCCTCGGGCAAGGTCTTCCTCTCCACGGCGCACACCACTTCCGACGTCGAGGCGACCGCCGAGGCTCTCAATCACATACTCCGACAACCCCACTGAAGAAATAGGAAACCATGACTGAATCGCATGATGTCGTCATGGTCGGTTGCGGCCTGATGGGGTCGAGTGGGGGACTTGCCCGAGTTGTTTCTTCAGCTCGAACTTCCGGATCTTTCCTGTGGCGGTCTTGGGGAGCTCCGTGAACTCGATCCGGTCCGGGATCTTGAACTTCGCGATTCGGTCGCACAGGTGGTCGCGGATGTCATTACCGGTGACGTCGACGCCGGAGCGCAGTGACACGAATGCGACCGGTCGTTCACCCCAATGCGCATGGGGCATGGCGACAACCGCAGCTTCGAGCACCGCGGGGTGCTCAAGGATGGCGCGCTCGATCTCCACAGAGCTGATGTTCTCGCCGCCGGAGATGATTACGTCCTTCGCGCGGTCGCGAATCTCGAGGTAGCCGTCGGGGTGCCGTACAGCGAGGTCGCCGCTGCGAAACCAGCCGTCGGGCACAGCTGCCGCGGTCGCGGCCGGGTCGCGGTAGTACTCGGGGGTCACGTTGTTCCCGCGCAACGCGATTTCTCCGACGGTCGCGGCATCGGCGGGCACGTCTCGTCCTTGCTCGTCCAACACCCGCACGACGTCGGAGACGATGTTGCCGATGCCCTGACGAGCATTGAGCCGGTCTCGGTCGCTATTGGGTAGCGAGGTCCACTCCCGCTTCCACTCATTGATCACGGCTGGGCCGTAGGTCTCGGTCATGCCGTACAGGTGAGTGACGTCGAGTCCGCATGCGCGAGCCCGCGCCAATAGGGCTGGTGCCGGCGGCGCACCGCCAGTGGCCACCCACACCGACCGGTCGCCGGACCTCTCGCGTGCATCAGCAGTCATGGACGACAACACGGTCGGCGCTGCGCACATGTGCGTGATCTCGTGCTGGTCGACCGCATGCCAGATCGCGTCGGCGTCCACCTTGGGTAAGCACACGTGCGTGGCTCCCACTGCGGTCACTGCCCAGGTGAAGCACCAGCCATTGCAGTGGAACATCGGCAGCGTCCACAGATACGACGAGTTGAGATCCATACCGGAGTGAAAGGCCATCGCAAGCGACTGCAGGTAGGCGCCGCGATGGGAATACACGACGCCTTTCGGCTTGCCGGTGGTACCGGAGGTGTAGTTGATCGCCAGCGGCGACAACTCGTCGGTCAGCGGGTTGCCCACGGGCTCGGCCGCGGCGATAGTCGCCTCGTACTCCTCGCTGCCGGCGAGGGTTCGAACGCTTCGGCCTGCCAAGCTGATCGCCTCGGCGGCGAGGGGCGTCAGGGCGTCCGTGGCGATCACGACGTCGGCTTCGCTGTGCTGCAGGATGTAGGCAATCTCGCCGGCGCTGAGCCGAGAGTTGATCGGCACCAGTACGCCGGCGGCATACGGGACCCCATAGTGCCCTTCCAGCATCTCCCGGGTGTTGTGCGACAACACGGCTACCCGGGCGCCCGGCTGCAGACCGTTATCGACCAAGGCGCCAGCGAGCTGACGGCACCGTTGATGCACCTCGCGATAGGTGAAGGAACGAGAGCCGTCGACGACCGCGACCTTGTCGCCGTGGACCGCAGCGGCCCGGTCGAGGAAGCTCACCGGCGTCAGTGACGACATCGCGTGCGTCGTGGTCAGGCGCTTCATGCCGCCTCGATGATCCACGCTGGAATCGACAGACGCCTGGGCGTGAGGTCCCACTCGCCGGCGGCGGCGTCGATCCAGCCGGTGAAGGTGCTGTAGCAAGTGCTCATGACAGTGCTGTCACTTTCCGGTCCGGCGTCGCATCGGCGGAAATGTTGTGGTCGTGCATTGCGCGGTAGGCGAGGTAGTAGACCAAGCCCTGAGCGCCCCACGTCGTCAGCGCGGCGGTGTAGAAGATCGTGCGAAGTTCGTCGTCGAAGGGGAGCGGAAAGAAGTCGTAGGTGACCGCGATGGCGGTCCCCGCAGCCGTGACCAACGCTGCCCAGCCGGCAAGCCGCTTGGCGCCGATGACCCATAGCTGCTTGACGAAGTATGCGAGGAACAGCGTGGTGAGCAGGTTCATCACGACGTAGAAGGTGGCGGGGCCGACGTGCAGCGTCGAGTGGTCGAGCCCGCCGAGGACGAATCCGCCCACCGTGGCGACTCCGAACGCGCCGACCTCGACCGCCAGGGTCGGCTTGTACCGGTGGGTCACCACCATCAGGCCCAACACCAGGACGAGCGTGAAGCCGAATGACCGGGAGAACGCGTCGAGGAAGAAGGCGACGGAAAACGGGCCGCCGCCGGCTTCGGGGCCGAGCAACGAGCCCACGAGGAAGTTGGTCGCCGATACACCGACGACCAAGCATTCGAGGCCGAGCAACCAGTTGCCATAGTGGCGGAGGAACTTCCAGCCGCACGAGAAGGCGACGACGATCAGCCACACATCGGCCAGGAGGAACGCGATGTCCTTCATTGCCAGAGGTCCTTTCAAGATTCAGGTGCCCGAATTGTCGCGAGCCGGTGACTCCGGTCACAACGACACTGCGCACCTGTTCGGGGCGCACCAAGTGCACCGTGCACCCGTCAGACACCCCGGCGCCGCTCCAGGTGCACCCTGCACTCGCTGGGCCGAAAGGAGGTGCGCGCTGTCGTAGTGAGCAACGCCATGCCTCAGCCACTGTGGACGTCACGAAGTCACCAGAACGACGAGGAGTTGGCAGGCCATGACAACCGAGGTACTGGGCGAGGTTGCGGAGTTCGACATCGTCATCATCGGAGCAGGAATCTCCGGGCTCGGCGCGGCAACATATTTCAGCCGTGAGCTCCCACACAAGTCCCTCGCCGTGCTGGAGGGCCGCGACAACATCGGCGGCACGTGGGATCTCTTCCGCTACCCGGGCATCCGCTCCGACTCCGACCTGCACACCTTCGGCTACGAGTTCAAGCCGTGGCGCCACGAGTCGGCGATCGCCGACGCACACCTGATCCGCGAGTACCTGCAGGAAACGGTTGAGGAGAACAATCTGGCGCACCTCATCAAGTTCCGGCATCGGGTCGTGCGTTCGGATTGGTCGTCGGAGGATTCGAAGTGGACGCTCACCGTCGAAGCGACCGACTCAGTCACTGGATCGACTGCCACGAAGACGATCCGCACCGGGTGGGTTTTCGCGGCCACCGGCTACTACCGGTACGACGAGGGGTTCTCTCCGGAATTTCCGGGCCGCGACGACTTCGCGGGCCTGGTGGTTCATCCGCAGCACTGGCCGGAGAACCTCGACTACCGCGGCAAGAAGGTCGTGATCATCGGCAGCGGTGCGACCGCGGTCACGATGGTGCCGGCGATGTTGACCGGCCCTGGCGCCGCCGGTCACGTGACGATGCTGCAGCGCACCCCTACGTACATCATGGCGATTCCTCGTGTCGACCGTCTGGCCGTTGTGCTCACGAAACTCCTCGGCGCCAAGCGCGGCTACGCCGCGACCCGGTTCAAGAACATCTGGATCGAGCGCGGGATCGTCAAGGGGCTTCGGATGTTCCCGCACGCGGGGCGAAAACTGATTCGCCGCGCGAACATCAAGCGGCTCCCTACGGGTTTCGATGTCGACAAGCACTTCAACCCGCCCTACAACCCATGGGACCAGCGCCTGTGCGCAGCGCCCGACGGCGACTTCTTCGACGCGATCAAGGACGGCAGCGCCTCGGTGGTCACTGACTCCATCGCGCGTTTCAGCAAGCGCGGAATCGTCTTGAAGTCGGGTGAAGAGTTGGAGGCCGACATCATCGTGACCGCCACCGGCCTGAATCTGCAACTGTTCGGCGGAATGCCGATCGTGGTCGACGGGCAGCAGGTGGACCTCGCGGACTCGTTCTGTTATCGCGGGATGCTGCTGAGCGGAATTCCTAACTGGGCCCTGGCCATTGGCTATACGACGTCGTCCTGGACGCTCAAGGTGAGCCTGATGTGCCGCTACTTCATTGACCTGGTCAAGCACATGGATGCTCATGGCTACGACCGCGCGGTCCCGGTCCCGCTGCCGGGAATGGATCGCAGGCCAGTGATGGACCTCCAATCCGGCTACGCCAAGCGTGGGGCGAAGATCCTGCCCAAGCAGGGCTCGGTCGCCCCGTGGCGGATGGCGATGTCGTATCAGGAGGACGCCAAAGCGCTGCGCGGTCCGGTGGCCGACGAGAACCTCGAATTCGGTGCCAGTCAGTCGCCTTCACAGCAACCCGCAGAGAGGAAGTCGGCCAATGTCTGACAACGCCGTCGACCGGTACGCAACCCTCACGTCCGGGGCAACCATCTGCTTTCGCGTCTCCGGCGACGAGGCCGAGCCCGCCATGCTGCTCATCGCCGGGCTGGGCGAGGACCTCACCTTCTGGACCGACTCGTTCGTCAGATCGATTGTCGCCCGCGGATTTCGGGTCATCGCCATGGACAACCGGGACGTCGGCCAGTCGACGTTTGCGGCTACACCGGCGCCGGCACTCTGGCGTCAGGTGATGAGGCGTCCCCGAAGCGACGCCTACTCACTTGCGGATATGGCCAACGATTGTGTCGGCCTGCTCGACCACCTGGGAATCGCACAGGCCCATCTCGTTGGGCGGTCCATGGGCGGAATGATCGCGCAGACGATCGCCGCGACAGAACCCCAGCGAGTGCTGACCCTGACGTCCATCTTCTCGACCACCGGGGCGAGCAAGGTCGGTCAGCCAGCACTCTGGACGTACCCGCTGCTCGCCGCCCCGCCGCCAAGGACCAGAACCGCAGCGGTGCGCGCCCACCTGCGGATCACCGAGCACATCGCAGGAACGGCGTACCCCATCGACGCCGCGGAAGAGGCCGCGATCGCCGCGCGCGGATGGGATCGCAGCGCCGGTGACCCGGCTGCAGGTGTGGCGCGCCAGATCCAGGCGATCCAGTGCTCCGGAGACCGCACTGCCCAGCTGAGCAGGATCACAGCGCCAACCTTGGTCATCAACGGCGACCGGGACCTGATGGTGCACCCCAGCGGTGGCACCGCGACCGTCAACGCAATCCGCTCGGCGCAGCACATCGTTATTCCCGGCATGGGCCATCACATTCCGCAGGCCCTGGTCGACCCGATCACCCAATACATCTCGCAACACGCGCACCGCGTGGGCGAAGGAGGAGGAAACAATGTCGCAATCGCGTAAGGACGGCACTGAGGCCGCATCAGTCGATGTCGTGATCGTCGGTGCGGGCTTCGCGGGCCTGAGTGCAGCAGAGCGCCTGGTCAGCATGGGGCTTACAGTCACAGTTGTCGAAGGTCGGGACCGAGTCGGGGGCCGATCGTTTTCCGGTGAGGTCGCTGGTGTCGACGTTGACCTCGGGGCGACGTGGGTTTCACTGCGGCACACCGCGATCCGGGACCTCGCCAAGCGAATGGGATGCACGACGACCGGTCAGTTCAACCAAGGCCGCAACGTCCTGTGGTTGGCCGGTCGCCGTCGCACGTACAAGGGCACCATCCCTCCCGTCTCCCCGGTAGTTATGGTCGACATGGCCCGCGTGCAGCTGGCGTTGGAAAAGTTGGTACGGACCGTCAACGTCGATGCCGCCTGGGAGTCCCCGGACGCGACCCAACTCGACGCCATCTCGTTCGGCGAATGGCTCGATCGTAAGAGAGCGCTGCCCAGCACTCGTGCGCTGATGGCGATTGTCAGCAAGGTGCAGTGGGGCTGCAGCCCGGCAGACGTCTCGCTGCTTCACGTACTGCGCTACATCCGCGCCGCAGGGGGGCTCAGCCATATGCTCGACGTCGAGAACGGGGCCAATCAGGACCGAATCACCGAAACCACTCAGGAGATCGCCAAGCGGCTCGGCGAGCGGCTCGGTGACCGAATTTTCCTAGACGCTCCGGTTCGCCGTATCGCTCAAGACGACAATGGCGTAACCGTCCAGACCGACGCGACAACCATCAAGGCCAAGTACGCCATCGTCACGGTAGCCCCGCCGCACCGCGCCAACATCGAGTTCCAGCCCGCGCTTCCAGAGAAAGCCGCGGGGCTCACGAGAACCTGGCCCATGGGTGCGCTCAGCAAGGCGTTCGTCGCCTATGAAAAGCCCTTCTGGCGGGCTGACGGGCTTTCGGGTGAAGGTCTCACCGACACCGGAACGGCGTTCATCACCTTCGATGTCTCCCCGGACGCCAGTGGACCCGGAATCCTGATGGTGTTCTGCTCCCCGCGCGTGTTCGACGGCTTCAGCCCCGAGATACGGCGTAGCCGAGTGATCCAACAGCTGGTCGACTTGTACGGCCCGCAGGCGATGACCCCCATCGATTACATCGACCACTGCTGGGGCACAGACTCGTTCGCTCCCGGTGGACCGCACCCCGCTGCGCCTCCCTACGCGTCCGTGAGCTACGGCAGCGCCCTCACCGACCCGCACGGGCGGATTCACTGGGCTGGCACCGAAACCGCAGGCGAGTGGGCCGGAACCATGAATGGTGCTGTTCTCACCGGCCTGCGGGCCGCAGAACGGGTCGCCGGGCTGGTCAGCGTCGAGGAAAAAGCGTCGGTGTAGGCCCCTCGTCCCGCGCAGTCAGGGGAGACTTGTCGGCATGGAGGATTTGTGGCCCCTGCCCACCGTCGAGGCCGCTGACGCAATCCGAACACTGTGTCAGCGGCTTTTGACGGAGACGGATGCAATGACCGAGGTCATCGCGGGGGCCGCACTCATGGCGCAGTACGAGCCTGCCCTGCTTCCGGATGCGTCGCTGGTCGAAGAGGACCGCCACCTCAACCGCTCCGATCTTGTCCAGTGGCTGACGTCGAACATCCAGCACCCGGGGCGAAGGGTCGAGCCCTACATCGGCCCGAGGACAGCGGAGTACATCCGCGACCTTGTATCCCGCGGCATCGCACCGGATTTCGCTGGCGGATGGCGGGTGGCACTCGGCCTCGGCTGGCGCCGATGGCTCAAAGAATGCGTGGCGCACTGCACGGACCCTGACCTCCTCGTGGAAGTCCTCGACGTGTCGGCGAAGTCGTTGGTCCAGTACGCGCTCGACTCGGTTTCGGCCCTGCGCGAGGCCAGCCTTGCGGCCGCGATGGGTAACGCAAATGCCGACGCGATTGCGCTGATACAACTGATCGCCAGTGGGGCCCCCATGACTGAGGACCTCGCGGAAGGGCGGCTGAGGTACCGGTTGGCCCGCTCGCACGTGGGTCTCGTCATATGGACCGACGATCCTCAGCGGGCCAACGCGTTGGACGACGTGGTCGCGGCCGTGCGTTCCGCTTCGGTGGGGGGAAGCGCCCTGATAGCCCGCGCAAGTGCTACGTCGCGTTGGATATGGCTATCCGGGACCGCGGCACCCGACCTCCGCCACGTCGAGAAGATCGTGGCGAAGGTGGCGGATGTTCGAGCGGCCGTCGGAAGGCCGGGAAAAGGACTCGACGGGTTCAGGTCCAGCCACCAAGACGCCCTCGCGGCCCAGGCACTGATCGTTCGGCTCGGATCCGACCGGAGCTTCACGGCGTACGCGGACGTCGAGCTCATCGACAGCATCACGAAGGACCCTGCCAGCGCACAACGGTTCGTCACCAAGACTCTCGGGCCGCTGGCCGAAGCAGACCAAGCGATACGGCAGGCGCTGCTGACCTACGTGCAGTGCGGCTTCAACACCACGCGGGCAGCGGCCAACCTCTACGCACACCGAAACACCGTCGAGCGCCGAGTCTCGCGCGCCAACGAACTCTCCCTGGTCAAAGTGGAAGAGAACCCCACACACGTCGCGGCCGCACTCCTGGTGCTGGAAATTGCGCCTGATATCACGGCGACCACACCCTTCTAAACCCTTCTGAACGAAGCAGACGGCGCTTCATTAACGAGCGTCCGCGATACACCGCCGAAGTCTTGCGAAAGTACCCAGGCGAGTCGTGTCAATATTCGCTGCATCGCGACACGGGCGGCCGGCTGACCTCAGTGACGCGGCGTCGTGGTGATGTGCACGTGGTCGAAGTGGCCGTAGCCGGATGCCTGCGGCCCGGACGGCGTGTAGTAGGTGCCCCGCCAGATCACGTCCTGCAACCCGAATCGGGCCGCGTTGCTCATCGCGAACGCGAGAATCTCGTTGCCGAGAGCGATGCCCTCAGGGCTTTCGGGATTGGGAATCATGATGTCGATCGCCAGACCGCTCGGATGCCAGGGCTTGGAGTCCGGCCGGACGCCGTCGATATCGGAAATCTGCGGAAACTGTGCGCTGACGGCCCGGGCAGCCAGGATGGTGTTGGGCTGCAATCCGACCTCGGAGGCGACGCCCACCGGCAACGACTCCGGGATGTCCGCCGCCCCAGCGCCCGGCATCACCGCCGCCGCGTTGTTGACCACCGCCTGCTGCTGCGGGGTCAAACTCCCGTACTGCGCCTCCGCAGCGGCGATCTGGCGTAGCAGTTCCTTCAACTTGCCCTGCATGTCGGCACGTACCGATGCAGCCCGCTCGGCTGCGGCGCGGGCGTCCGCAGCGGATTTCTCTGACACGCCGGCGGCGGAGGCCGCACGCTCACGTGCTGATCGATAGGCCTCCATCTTGTCGGCGGCGCCGTCGATGACCGCCCGCTGCACCGAGAGTTGGTCGATCAGCTGTCGTGGGGAGTCCGCGGTCAGTACCGCCGCCACCTGGCCGGTGGCGCCTCCACTCATGTAGGTCATCGCCGCCACCCGGTCGACCGCGGCCTGAAAGGGCTGAAGCTGGGTGTTGGCGACCTCCAGGGCCTCCAGGTCTGCGCGGTGTCGGTCTGTGGCCGCCGCCTCTTCAGCCTGGCTGGCATCGACATCGCGTTGGGCAGCGGTGACGGCCTCTCGAGTCTCGACCGCCTGACGGGACAACTCGTTCAGCGTGGCCAGCCCATCCGCCGCGGGGTCCGCCTTCACGTTGCCGATTGGGGTCAGAACCAGGACCGCGGCCGTCGCACTGCACACCGTTCGCCGAACCAGATGGCGCATCCTGGTCATTCGGATTGTCACGATCCTTCGCTGCAAGGACCGATCCTGGCCCGGCTGTACATCTCCCGGGACAGGCTACGAACTGGCCTAGGCGATGTCTACCCCGATGTTGCAGGCCCCCGCCGCACGGACGGATGGGCCGGCGCGGCAATCGAGGGCTAGGTCCCGTACAGATGTAAGGCGCGGGCTGCGGCCGTGGCAATCTCACCGCTCAGTCCGGCGATGGGTGGACCGCCGCGCTGGTGGATCACGTTGGCGAGGACGACGACGTAGGTGTCAGATCCTGGGTCCATCCACAGTGTGACTCCGGTGAAACCGGTATGGCCGAAACTGCCGACCGGGAAGACCCTGCCGCGCGGCCGGGAGTGCTCGGTATCGATGTCCCAACCGAAGCCACGCAGGTCTTGACCAGCGATCGCCGGATAGTGGGGAGCCAGCCGGGGATCGCTGGCGTTGTTGGCCGCCTCGAGCTGACCGGCGTGGTGCCCGGGCTGCTGCGGGGTGGTCATCAATTCGAGGCTGGCTCGGGTGAGGGGAAACGTGCTCGGGCGGCCGGCAAGGCGATCGAGCAGGGCTTGCGCGAACCGGCCGACGTCGTTCACCGTCGAGAACACGCCGGCACTACCGGCCACTCCGCCCATCCGGCGGGCCGTCGGATCATGCACGGTGCCGCGCAGCGGACGACCGTAGTCGGGGTTGAGGCCCGGAGTGTCCTCGTCGAGCGCGGTCGGTGCGACGCGTGTCAGCAGGTCGGTGTTCCAGGTGCCCGGCGGGCACGCGGCCACTCGCGGGGCGTTCGGGTCGAATGCCAGCGCATTGCCCCGGATTTGATGTGGCCCACACGCTTTGGTCACCGGTAGATAGCGGGTGTCCGACATCCCGAGCGGTGCGAACACATTGTTCTGGATGTAGATGTCTTCTGGTTCGCCGGTGATCTTTTCCAGCAGTGCACCCAGGATGATGAAGCCGATGTCGGAGTAGTGGAATCGTTCGCCAGGTTCGAAGACCACCCAGGCGCCGAGTGCACGGTGGATGCCTTCGGCCTTGTCGGGCTTGTCGAGTCCCCACGGCCCATCCAGGCTCAGATCTCCCGCTAATCCCGACGTATGGGTGAGCAGCATCCGCACCGTGACCTTCCCTCGCCGTGAATCGTTGGCGGGGTTGAAGTCGGGCAGGTAGGTCTGCACCGGTTCGTCGAGCTGGACCTTGCCCTGTTCGTAGAGCTGCAGGATCGCGGTCGCCGTCGTGAGGCTCTTCGACAGCGAGGCCAGGTCGAAGATCGTGTCCTCGGTCATCGGTTCGGCCGGCGCCGGTGAACCGTCCAGGCCGGGTTCGCCGGCGAGCTTGCGTGAACCGTAAGCCTGGCGGAACACGACATTTCCGCCGTGACCGATCTGGACCACTGCGCCGGGAAGACGGGGTGCCGCGATGGCGTCATTGACCAGTTGCGAGACCCGGCTGAAGTCGGCTGTGGGAACTACGGGTTCGGTCGTTACCGGTGCCGCTGTTGTCGGCGCGGTGGTGGCCGACGGCGCGCTGGTGAGCGGCGGCACAGGTGCTGGCTGTCCGCAGGATGCGACCGTGACCATGGCGGCTGCCGCTGCGCAGAGCTGGGTCAGACGTGATCGCGACACCGTCATCCGATCGACCGTAGTCGCCGGCGAGCGGACGCGCCCACACGATGTTTGCACCGAGGATTGCAGTCGATATCGAGAATGTTCTGATCCGGGACATCGCTGACAGGTGGATGTCTCGGGACATCGCTAACACCTGAGGGTGGCTATGGGCCAGATTGGTTCATGGCTCAGAAGGTGACGGCGATGGATATTCGTGCCGCGACGGCGCTGGCCGGGCAGGTGCAGAACGTGGCGGGATTCTGCCGCGAACAGGGGATCAGTCGCACGACGTTCTACAAGTTCCGGCGGCGGTTCCTCGACGAGGGTTTGGCCGGGCTGCAGGAGCACTCACGGCGACCGCTGACGTGTCCGGGCCAGACCAGCGCCGAAGTCGAAGAGGTGGTCCTGCGGAAGCGCAAACAGCTGCTCGAAGCCGGTGCCGACTACGGGCCCCAGTCGATCGTATGGGCCTTGCAGCGAGAGGGATTCGGTGCCGTGCCTTCCCGCGCGTCGGTGTGGCGGATCCTGACCCGCCACGGGGTGATCGTCGCGCAACCGCAGAAGCGGCCGAAATCGGCCACCAAGCGCTTCACCTTCCGTCGCCCGAACGAGTGCTGGCAATCCGATTGGACCGGATGGGCACTGGCCGACGGGGCCCCGGCAGCAATCGCCGGCTCCCTCGACGACCACTCTCGTTATCTGGTCGGGCTACGGGCCGGCCCCGGTGATGGCACCAATGAGTTGGTGTGGTCGGTGATGGTGGCCGGGATGGCCGAATGTGGTGTTCCGGCAATGTCATTGGCCGACAACGGATTTGTCTACACCGGAAAATGGCGCGGGTTCGAATGTTCGTTTGAGGCCAACCTGCGGGCCCTGGGCACCGTCACGATCAACTCGCGCCCATTTCATCCGCAGACCTGCGGCAAGATCGAACGGCTATGGCAGACGCTCAAGAAGTGGCTGCGGGCCCGGCCCGCCCCGGCCACCATCGCCGAGCTCAACGATCTCCTCGACCAGTTCCGTGAGTTCTACAACCACCAACGGCCGCATCGCGCCTTGCACGGAGCCACTCCCGCCGAGGCGTTCGCCGCCACCGCCAAGGCCCGCCCCGCCGATCGAACCCTGGCCGCGCCGGTGCTGGTCACCCGCCACACCGTCACCAAGCACGGATCCCTGTTCGTTGCGCCCTACCAGGTCCACGTCGGCGTGTGCTGGGCCGGCCACCTGTGCGACAGCGTCCGCGACGGCGAGCACATTGCCATCTTCAGCGGCGCCGTTCTGGTGCGGGAGCTCACCGCCAACCCGCGCAAGATCTATCAACCTGGCGACAAACGCATACGAACCCGCCGCACACCCGCACCCAAACCGGCACCATGAGTGTCAGCGATGTCCCGAGACAAAAGTGTTAGCGATGTCCCGAGACACCACAAGTCGATATCGAGAAAAAATCCTCGGTCTAATGGGTGGCGCGGTCCTCAGGACTGGGATTTGGCGGCCGACGATTTCAGCGGTGTCCGCGGCTCCAGATGCTTGGCCCAACCTGACGCACACACCACGGTGCAGGCGATCGCCAACAACCCCACAAAACTCAGCATCACCGGGTAGCTGAACCAGTGCGCCAGCGCAGCCAGCACCGCGGGCAAAAGGAAGCCGAGATAGGCCAGCGAGTAGTAGACCCCGGAGATGCCGGCGAGCTCGTCAGGTGGGGCGATGCGTTGGATCTCAAGCAGACCCGACACGATCGCGATGCCGTAGGCGCTGCCGAGCAGCATTGCCACCAGCGGGGCGACGAGCGCCGAGCGGGTGAGCGCGGTGGCCACGGCGGCGAAGATGCCCAGCGCCATCAACGCCATCGACACCACGACGGCCCGCGAGCTGGACACGTCGTCGAGGCGCCGCGCGACCGGCTGGATCGCCACGCCGCAGCCCAGCGTCAGCACGGTCAGCCCGACGGTGTAGAGCAGCGCCCAGGAGCCGAGTTGGTCTGCGACAAGGGCGGGCACCACCGCGTAGGCGATGGCCGCCGATCCAAAGATCCACGGCGCCATGGGCACGACGACATGCAGGAATCTGCGGTGACCGGCGGCGGGCACCTTCAATCCTTCCAGGAAGGGCCGTGGCGTCGTGGGGGAGCGGGTCTCGGCGGTCCGGCTCCACACCGCCCACAGCACCGGCACACACAACGCGGCGTGCACCAGGTAGGTCAACACCAGTGGCAGCGGCGCGTACACGGTGAGCAGCCCGGCGCACAGCGGTCCGACACCGAAACCCAACGACAGGCAGATCGAGGCGCGACGCGCACCGGCACCGGCCGGCGCGTCGTCGAACGGCGGCCGAGACAACTCGGCGATCCATGCCGAACCCACCGCCATCGCGATACCGACGGCCACTCCACTGAACAACCGGCCGACGAACAGGGCCGGAAAACCCCAGTAGTCGCCGATCGCCAGGACCAGACTGCCCAGCGCCGCACTGAGGACACCGGCGGCCATCACGTTGCGCCGCCCATGGCGGTCCGACAGCGTCGAGGCGATCAGCAGGCCGGGAATCAGGCCGAGCACGTAGGCGCCCAGCAGGATGTCGACATCCACCCGGGTGTAGCCGGAGTGCTGCGCGTAAGCGATCAGCAGCGGGGTGAATTGATTTCCGCCCCAACCGATGCAGAACACGGCGATGGCCACCGCGAGCCACGGCTGGAGACGGTGCCGAACCTGATCCGGCGCTTCACGGGAGTCGAAGGCGACAGCGGTCATGCCAGCACCACCCGGTAGGTCGCTTCCAGGTGCGCCAACAACGCGCCTTCGAAACCGGACACATCGCGCCGGCCGATGGCGTCGGCCAATGCCGCGTGTTCACCGATCAGCTCGGTCAATCGCGCGGAGTCCGATCGGGCGGCGTCGGCCATCATGCGGCGCTGCCGGTCGCTGAGTGACCCGTAGAAGCGGCCGGCGATGGTGTTCCCGGCGACCTCCACGATCCGCCGGTGAAAAGCGTCGTCGGCGGCGGCGAATTGATCGGCGTCGCCGATCGCCGCGCCGTGACGCTGGCGCTCCACCAACTCGCTCAGCTCGCCGAACAGGGTGTCGATGGATTCCGCGGACCGGCACAGCCGGCGCACCGCTGCGGTCTCCAGGGCCAGCCGCATCTCCAGCAGATCGGTGGCCTCTTGCGCGGAGACGGGGACGACAACGGCACCGCGCCGCGGCACCAGGTCCAGGAAGTCCTCGGCGGCCAGGCGCAGAAACGCCTCGTGCACGGGCGTGCGGCTGACGCCGAGTTGCGTCGCCACCTCTACCTCGCTGAGCAGTTGCCCGCCTCGAAACTCACCGGAGAGGATCTGGTCCTTGGTCATCCGGTAGACGCGCTGGCTGTTGCTCGACTTCTCGTCGGTGTCCACGACAAACCAGGGTACCCCTTGCATGCAAGCTTGCATGCAAGGGGTCTATGCAGGGCAATTGGTCAGAACGGGCTGCTGTTGGCCTGATGCTTCGAGGATTCCGGGCGCGGTCCGAACCGCCGGATGTACTCCTCGTGCTTCCGCTGGTCCTTCTTGTACTGGATCTCGTCGACCAGGTTGGGGTCCAGCCCGTGCTGCGCCAGTCGGTGTCGGCGCCAGATCTTGTTCAGCGCGAGCGCCATCAAGATGGCCCAGATGTAGATCGGCACTGTCATCTCGATGTGCACGTACAGCGAGGCGGGCAAGAGCCACAGCGGTGCCAGCACGAACAGCGGCGGGATCGCCATCCGGATCAAGTGCCGCCGGACGGCGCCGTGGTCGGCCAGGTCGTGGGCCACCCAGTCGCGCATGGAGTCGGGTAACCGCTTGCCGTAGCAGTAGGCGACGTACTGAAAGAAGTTGGGACGGTCTTTGGTTTTCTGGCTGGCCATGAGGGCTCCTGGTGTCAATCGGTGAGTGAATTGGCCGCCAGTGCAGCCACGTTGATGCGGGTCAGCACCCGATGTAGCTCTTCGAGTTCGGCGATGTCGACGCCCAGGCGCTCAACCACTGCCGGCGGAATCGCAAGTGCTCGCTCACGTAGAGCGATACCCGCCTCGGTGAGCTCGACATCGGTCGCACGTTCGTCCCCGGCCCGGCGGCTGCGGGTCAGTAGACCGAGGGCTTCCAGGCGTTTGAGCATCGGCGAGAGCGTCGCCGAGTCGAGTTGCAGCGCGGCCGCGATCTCCTTGACCGACAGCGGCGGGATGCCCCCGGAGTCGGATCGCTGGTGATCCCACAGCGCCAGCATCACCAGATATTGCGGATGGGTCAGGCCCAAAGGCTCGAGCAGGGGGCGGTACACGGCGAGGACCGCACGGTTGCTGACGGCGAGGGCAAAGCACACCTGCCGTTCGAGAGCCAGCGGGTCAGAGCTGAGCTCCGGTGCTTCAGATACTGCGGACACAAACTAAAAGTACCCTAATAGTTAGGGCACTAACAATGTCTCGGCCGTCACACGGTCACACGATCAGTGCGCGCGCTTGGCCAACCGTTCTGCGTTGTCGATGAGGATGCTGCGCCCCTGGACGCGAATCCATCCACGTTGCGCGAAGTCCGACAGCGCTTTGTTGACCGTCTCCCGCGAGGAACCCACGAGCTGGGCGATCTCCTCCTGGGTCAGCTCATGGTCGACGCGCAGTGCGGTGCCGTCTCGGCTGCCGAACCGCTGCGCCAGGTACAGCAGCTGCTTGGCGACCCGACCCGGCACGTCGGTGAAGATCAGGTCGGACAGGTTGTCGTTGGTGCGACGCAACCGGCGGGCCAGTACCCGCAGAAGTTGTTCGGCGATCTCGGGCCGATCGGCGATCCAGCTGCGCAGCACGCTGCGGCTCATCATGACCGCCTTCACCTCGGTCAGTGCGGTCACCGTCGAAGTTCGCGGGCCGGGATCGAAGATGGCGAGCTCGCCGAACATGTCTGACGGGCCCATCAGGGTGATCAGACTGTCCCGGCCATCCACTGACTTGCGGCCGATCTTCACCTTGCCCGCGGTGATGATGTACAGGGTGTCGCCGGGCTCGCCCTCGCTGAACACCACCTCGGTGCGGCGGAATGTCACCGGCTCCAACTGCCGCACCAGCGCTGCCACGGCGTCTGGCGACACACCCTGGAAGATGCCGGCACGGGCCAGCACTTCATTCATATTTCCCCCTTGGATGGGTGCGCCGAACCCGGCCGGCTGGAAAGTTTGTACAGGTCGCAGCCGAAAGCTAGGCCGCCGTTTTACTTTACAAGGGCCGTGGCGGGCCCGGCGGCTCCGGGTTTACACCGGATCGCTATTTCGTAACGGTGGCGGGTACCGGGTTCAGATTGCCGAACAGCAGATCCGCTGGGCTTCGGCGACGGAGTCCGCGAGTGGGCGACGCGTGTTGATGAGATGCGCGTCAGACCAGTCCGCGCCGGTCGCCAAACCTTCTGCGATCTGCGGGGTGGCATCCGAGTTGGTGACCTGTCGCTCGACGATCCGCTGTTTGGCTTCGTCGAGAGGCACCGTGCAGGCCAACTCCACCGTTGGGCAATGCTGCTCAGCCGCAATATCGCGCGCCTGCCGTCGACGGTCCGGATCCCTCCAGGTGCCGTCGAGGATCACCGACTGCCCCATGGCCAACGTCTGGCGGGCTTGTTCGAGCACGGCCTCATAAACGGCCGACACGTTCTCTTTGCTGTAGAGCCCCTCGTTCAATATCCCCGTCGCGCCGTCGAGGACTCCACGCTCCTGCAACTCCCGGCGCACATCATCGGTGGAGATGACCCGTGCAGCCACCTGTTCAGCGAGCGCGTGTGCGAGCGTGGTCTTGCCGGTGCCGGGACCACCGCCGACGATGATCAGCCGTACGGCGCCTCGGCGGAGGTGGTCGACGGCGATGTCGAGGTGACGCTTCGCATCGTCTGCGGCGCTCGGGTTGCCCTGCTGAACTCTGATGCAGTCGACCTTGGCGCGGACCACGGCACGGTAGGCCACGTAGAAGTCGACCAAAGCCGGCGGCGGAGAATCTGCGGACAGCCGCTGATACTCGGCGATGAAGTGGTCCGCCAGGTCTCTGCGGCCGAGGAATTCCAGGTCCATCGCCAGGAACGCGGCGTCGTCGCAGCAGTCGACATGACGCAGGCTGTCGTCGAACTCCAGACAGTCGAGGATGGCCGGACCCTCCGGCATGCAGAAGATGTCGCCCGTCAGCAAGTCGGCGTGGCCGTCGACAATGCGCCGGTTGGCGATGCGGTCGTCGAACAGCGCGGTGCGGCCGACGATGAACTGTTCATACAGTCGGTCGACCTCGGCCAGCGATTCCGCCGGGATCACTGTTTCCACGTACCGGTGCAGTTCCGTCACGTTGTCCCGCCAGCGGCCGGCAACCGCGGGGGCCGTGCCTGCGTGGTCGATGGCCTCGGATCGTTCGGCGCCGGCGTGAAAGCGGGCCATCGCGTCGGCGATCGCCGACAGATGCTCGAGCACGGGTTCACCACTGAGCACGATCGACGTCAACCGGCGGGAATCGGGATATCTGCGCATCACGATCACCGGTTCGGCCGGGCCATCTTGCGGCCCGGAGAAGTGGGCGACCCCGAGGTAGCTGTCGGGCGCCAGTCGCTGGTTCAGGCGCACTTCGCGCACGCACACCTGTTCGCGTTGGTCGACCGAGCTGAAATCGAGAAAGTCCGTGGTGACCGGCTTTTTCACCTTGTAAGCCCGGTCGCCCACCAAGGCGACGATGCCGGTGTGAGTTTCGTGTATTTCCGCTGCGGCACCGTCTGCCGCGGACTCAGCGGTCTGCGACATCGTCGGCCGGGCTGAAGTGTCCATAACCGATGATTGCCCTACGTGGTCAACGAACGGTAGTGGTCATCGGTCGGCGTATTCCTGCCGAAAGTCCTTCAGGGCAGGGCCCAAAGTCTCTATCGGCAACTTACATCTGGCCGCGAAACAGTCGTAATGGCCGCGGTTTTGAGTCGAGCGGTCGGCAGTTGCTTTGCTGCACCGGTGTTTCCGCGATTCACCGCCTGAGCCCGAAAGGCACCAACGTTGAGGACCAAAGTCCCTTCTCCCGACCGGTCCACACGCGGCAGTGTTCACTCGCGATCTTGATCGCCATCGCTCGGAACGAGCCTGTTCACGCAGGGGGAGAGGAGATCTGTCAGTGGCTGTCGAAGCCCCTCCGATCGGAGAACTCGAGGCACGTCGTCCTTTTCCGGAACGTATAGGCCCCAAGGGCAATCTGATCTACAAGCTCATCACGACGACCGACCACAAGCTGATCGGCATCATGTACTGCGTCACCTGCTTCGCGTTCTTCGGGATCGGCGGGGTGATGGCCCTTTTGATGCGCACTGAACTGACCGAACCGGGGTTGCAGTTCCTGTCCAATGAGCAGTTCAACCAGCTGTTCACCATGCATGGCACGGTGATGCTGTTGTTCTACGCCACCCCGATCGTGTTCGGGTTCGCCAACTTGGTGCTGCCGCTGCAGATCGGTGCGCCCGACGTGGCGTTCCCGCGACTGAACGCCTTGTCGTACTGGCTGTTTCTGTTCGGCGCGCTGATCGCGCTCGGAGGCTTCATCACCCCTGGGGGCGCGGCGGATTTCGGCTGGACCGCCTACACGCCGCTGAGCGATGCCATTCACTCGCCCGGCGTCGGTGCGGATCTGTGGATCCTCGGCATCGCCGTCGGCGGTCTGGGCACCATCCTCGGCGCGGTCAACATGATCACCACCGTGGTCTGCATGCGGGCGCCCGGTATGACCATGTTCCGGATGCCGATCTTCACCTGGAACATCCTGGTCACCTCGATGCTCGTGGTGATCGTGTTTCCCTTGCTGACCGCCGCGATGCTCGGACTGGCCGCTGACCGCCGGCTCGACGCCCACATCTATGACCCTGCAAACGGCGGCGTCATCCTCTTCCAGCATCTGTTCTGGTTCTTCGGCCACCCCGAGGTATACGTTCTGGCCCTGCCTTTCTTCGGAGTCGTGTCCGAGATCATCCCCGTCTTCAGTCGCAAGCCGATCTTCGGTTACACCACGTTGGTGTACGCCACCATCAGCATCGCGGCGCTGTCGGTTGCGGTGTGGGCGCACCACATGTACGCCACCGGCGCGGTGTTGCTGCCGTTCTTCAGCTTCATGACGTTCCTGATCGCCGTCCCGACGGGCATCAAGTTCTTCAACTGGATCGGCACGATGTGGAAGGGCCAGTTGACATTTGAATCCCCGATGCTGTTCTCGGTCGGCTTTCTGGTCACCTTCCTGCTCGGTGGCCTGTCGGGCGTGCTGCTGGCCAGCCCGCCGGTCGATTTCCACGTCACCGACAGCTACTTCGTCGTGGCGCATTTCCACTACACCCTTTTCGGCACCATCGTGTTCGCCACCTACGCCGGCGTGTACTTCTGGTTCCCGAAGATGACCGGACGCCTGCTCGACGAACGACTGGCCAAAGTGCACTTCTGGCTGACCTTCATCGGCTTCCACGCCACGTTCCTGGTGCAGCACTGGGTCGGTGACGAGGGCATGCCGCGCCGCTATGCCGACTACCTGCCCAGCGATGGGTTCACCACGCTCAATGTGGTGTCCACCGTCGGGTCGTTCATCCTGGGTATCTCGGTCTTGCCGTTCGTGTGGAACGTGTTCAAGAGCTGGCGCTACGGCGAACCGGTGACGGTCGACGACCCGTGGGGTTTCGGTAACTCGCTGGAGTGGGCGACGTCCTGCCCGCCGCCGCGGCACAACTTCACCGAGCTGCCCCGGATCCGTTCGGAGCGTCCGGCGTTCGAGCTGCACTACCCGCACATGGTCGAGCGCATGCGCGCCGAGGCCCACGTAGGCCACCGCCATGAGCCGGAACTTCAGGAGAGTGTGCGGTGATCGTGCTACTGGGGACTGACCAGCCCGGCGTCGTACGCGTGGATGATCGCGGCGGCCCGGTCGCGTAGGTCGAGCTTGATGAAGATGTGGCCGATGTGGCTCTTCACAGTGAGCCCGGAGATGGTGAGCTCATCGGCGATCTCGGCGTTCGAATACCCCTTGGCGATCAGCGTCAGCACATCGAGTTCGCGGGCCGTGAGGTCGCCGACCGCGGCTGCGCGGCGCGGTTCGGCCGCCTTGCGGTAGGTGGTGAGGACCCGAGAGGTCACCGCGGGGTCGAGATAGCTGTCGCCATGTGCCACTGCCCGGACGGCCCGGATCAGTTCCTCGGCAGAGGAATCCTTCAGCACGAAGCCGCTGGCACCGGCGCGCAATGCGCCGCTGAGTAACTCGTCATCGTTGAATGTGGTCAGCGCCAGCACCGGTGGCCCGTCCACCGACGTCACCTGCCGCGTCGCCTCGATCCCGTCGACACGTTTCATGCGTAGATCCATCACCACCACGTCGGGGCGGTACCGACAGACTGCCTCGGGCACTTCGTCGCCGTCGGCGCATTCGGCGACGATCGTGAATCCGTCCTTGCGTCGCAGGATGCGTCGCAGCCCGGAGCGGACCAGGTCCTGGTCATCGACCAGGAGCACCCCAATATCGGTTACCGGTTCCGTCATGACACCACGGGGCACCACCGGGACGCCCGGTCGGTGTCGTCCAGCGGAATGTTCGTGCGTACCGACCATCCGTCATCGGCGGGACCGACGCTGATGATCCCGCCGAGCAGCTCGACCCGTTGGCGCATACCGCGCACGCCCCGGCCCTCGACGTCCCGTCCGCTCTGGCGGGACAGAACTGCCGCCGGGAGCCGGTTGGCGACGGTCAGGGTGGCCGAGGTGCGGGAGATCCTCAGTAGCACTGTGGCCTCCGTGTCGGGCGCGTGTTTGGCGATGTTCGCCAGAGACTCCTGGGCGATGCGGTACAACGCCAGCCCTACGGCTGCTGAGACGAACTCGGTGCGGCCGGTCGCCTCGAGACGTACGTTGAGTCCGGCGCGTACGAAATCGTCTACGAGACAACCAATGTCGTCCACTCCAGGTTCGGGAGCCATGCTCATCGGCGCCCCGTCGAGCAACCCGACCGTGCGGCGGATATCGGCCATGGCCTGGCGGCCGAGACGTTCGGCCTGCTCCAATGCCTCGACCGCGTCGTCGACATCGCGGTCCTGCTGCAACCCGCGGCGCGCACCCGTCACGTGCAGCAGGGTCACGCTCAGGGAGTGCGCGATCACGTCGTGGACCTCTCGGGCAATGCGGCGCCGTTCATCGGCCGCGGCATGTCGGGCCTGCGCGGCCTGTGACTCCTGCTGCTGCCGCATGAGTTGTTGCTGGGTGTGTACGAGATAGCCCACCAGCCAACCCATCCCGAGGATCCCCAGATACAGCGGCAGAGCGTCGAGGCGATGTTGAGACGCGGCGGTCAGCAGTAGGGCGGCCGCGGTCAGCGAGGCCAGGAAACCACCCCACACCCCGACCAGTGAGGCGACCTCACCGACCATCAGGACAGCGATGAGCGGAGCGAAATCATTGGAGATCGGTGTCGCAGTCGCGAACAACAACACGGCCGTCGCGGTAGTCCAGGTGGACCAGACGATCGGTGCCTTGAAATCGACACCCGAAAAGTAGAACAACGCGAACGGGGCAACACAGACAAAGAGTGCGAGCAGGCTCGCCGGGAGATCCTCCGCCGGACGTTGCACCATGGCCACCACGCCGGCACCGATCACCGTGGAGTCGAACGCCAAGACGATGGCCCAGTTGTAGCCCACCGGGAGGGCGTACCCCCGCCGGCGCACATGCCCACGCAAGCTGCGCGCGATGCTGCCGAGCATGTTCTGATGGTAGAAGGTGAGCCGCCGGCCGCGCCTCCTACCGGGGTCGGATTTCAGGAGGCCGGACTGCTTGGTGCCGGTTGTTCCGGGATCAACTTTCAGCACTCAGAGTCGCCACATTTCGCGCGCCATCGCGGCATCCTCGACGAAGCCCTCGCGCGGCGGCGGATAGTAGGGCCGCTTGAGGTCGGGTCGGGGGACGGCCGCCAGTGCGCTGCGCACCATCGCCAGGACATGGCGCCAGCGGCCGATCTTGGGTCGGCTCGGCCCGACGGGCATCGCGGGAACCGGCGGGTTGAAGACGGCGTCTTTCGCCGTCCATCCACGGGCGACGCCTGTCATCGAATTCGCTATCGAAACAGCTGCGGAACGCTGTGCTCGTGTCATGCCTCGACGCTATGAAGAGCGCAGGTCAACCCACATCGCTCTGCTGTCCGATCTTGATCTACGACCGTAGTAGGAGAACTGCACCGACCGCAGGACGATGAGCCCGTCAGTGATTAGGCTGCTGCCGTGGTCCCGAGTTCGACCCGTAGACGCGGTCCCCGGCGCGATGTCGACACCCGAGCGTTGATCGTCGACACCGCCGAGCGGATGTTCGCCGAGGCCTCGATCGGTGCGGTGGCGGCTCGGGCGGTAGCCCGTGAGGCCGGCGTCGCAAGCCGCGCCGTGGCCTACCACTTCCCGGTGAAACGGGATCTGGTCGTGGCGGTGGCGCATCGGCGCGCGCCCACGGTGTTCGCGGCTGTGGTCGACGAGCTCGTCCGGGTAGCTCAGTCGGAGCACGATATTGGCGTCTGTGACGTGGTCGAGGCCCTGATCGCGCCTTACGTCAGGTTGCTCGACGAGGATCCGGTGGGTGGATTGCGGTGGCTGAAGGTGATGAATCAGCTCGCCCTGGACGAAGACCAGATCTGGCTCGATCAGTTGGCAGGCACCCCGAGTCTGCCCGAGTTGTTCTTCGCCGCGGCGGGCCGTGCGGTCCCGGACATTCAAACTCGAGAAGGCCAGCAGCGCAGCACAATTGCCATCTTGTCTATGATCGGTTCGTTGGCGAGTTCTGACCTCGCCCTCTATGGGCGGCCCCTCGGCCCAGGCGGCCTGGATCGTGGTTGGGTCGATCAGCTGGTCCGATTCACCGGCAGCGGTTTACGCGGCAACGAGAATCTGCCCGATTAGGATCGTTTGCGTGCAAATCGACGGCCAGCAGCTTGCTGCGTTCGCCGCGGTGGTCGAGCTCGGGAGCTTCGACGCGGCCGCGCAACGTCTGCATGTGACTCCGTCGGCGGTAAGCCAGCGCATCAAGGCCCTTGAGCAACGTGTCGGCCAGGTGCTTGTAGTGCGCGAAAAGCCGTGCACAGCAACGGCTGCCGGAGTGCCACTGCTCAGACTCGCCGCACAGACGGCGTTGCTGGAATCCGAGACCTTGGCGGAGATGAGTGGTGGCTCGGCGCACCGCGCCAGAATCGCGCTGGCGGTCAACGCCGATTCGATGGCGACGTGGTTCACCGGGGTGTTTGCGCAAGCGTCCGAGTTCCTGTTCGACGTCAGGATCGAGGATCAGGACCTGTCGGCGCGGCTGCTGCGTGAGGGCGTGGTGATGGGTGCGGTGACCACCGAGCGGCGCCCGGTGCCTGGCTGCCGGGTGCACCCGTTGGGAGCGATGCGTTATGTACCGGTGGCCGGCCCCGAGTACGTGCAGCGTTACCTGCCCGACGGTTTCACCCGCGATGCGGCCCAGGTGGCACCCTCGTTGGCCTGGAACCGTGATGACGCCTTGCAGGATCAATTGGTGCGCAAGGTGTTCCGCAAAGATGTCCGGCGCCCGATTCACTACATTCCGACCGCTGAGGGATTCGGTGCCGCCGTGCGGGCGGGGTTGGGCTGGGGGATGTATCCCGAAGAACTGGTGGACGACGACTTCGTCCGGATCACCGAACAATTCCTGGATGTGCCGTTGTACTGGCAGTGCTGGAAGCTCGACAGCCACACCGTGGAGACCGTCACGGCTGCTGTCCGCACCGCGGCGCAGAGCCTGCGCGGCGCGACACAGGCATGAGTCGCGTCAGCGCACCAGGGGTGCCAGGTGTTTGCGTGCGTAAGCGCGAACCGCTTCGTCGTCGTAGACGTCCAGCACCGGGCTGGGCATCTGGGCCAACGAGCACGCCAACCGGATATGGAGTTCGGCCACTGCGAGCAGATCGGCGTCGGGCATGGTGGCTCCGGCGGCGCGAAGGGCCTTGGCCATGGCCGACGACGCGTGGTGGAGAAACGCCGGAGCCTGATCGTAGGCACCGGCCACAGCGGTGAAGTCGGTGTCCAGTCGCAGGAACCGGCGCATCACGGGTTCGGTGGTCAAGAGCCGGATGCCTTCACAGAACGCCGCGACGGCGGCCTCGCTAGGGCCGGAATCGATTGCGACGGTGCGCAGCCGATGCATCGCCGCATCGAAGGTACGCCGTCCGAGTTCGGTGATGAGCGCGTCGCGGGTGGGGAAGCGCCGGTAGAGCGTGCGCCGGCTCACCCCGGCCTGCTTGGCGATGACATCCAGGCTGGCCCGGCCGAGTCCTACGAGCGCCACCTCCTCGGCAGTGGCCTTGAGGATGGCGTCTTCCTGTTCGGATTGGCTGGCGTTGCTGCGTGGCATCGCTACCAGTGTGTCAGCCCGCCGCCGGGCAGCCCACAGGCGCGAAGGAATCCAGGGCCACCGATCGGTGCAGGCGCACGAGCTTCTCGTACTGCAACCGGTTGTAGGCCAGGGGCACCAGCAGGAGCCGGTCCGGCAGCGTCCGCCAGGCCAGCTGAAGCAGCCGGGTGTACACGGCGAACTCCCGGTCGTGCCGGGATTGCCAGCGGAACCCGGTCAGTTCGCGCACCCCCGGATGCATGATTCCGAACGAGCAAACCTTGATCACCCGACCAGCGATCGGTCGAACCGCCAACCAGGAAGGAGTCAGCGCCAGCCGGATGGGGCCGGGCAGCAGCAGCGTGGGCAACGGCAGCCGGGTCAGCCCGGCCGTGACGCGCGCCAGAAACTCGTTGCTCTGAAGCTGCTTTTCCACCATCTCGTCGTAGTACCGGGTTGCTTCTGCGAAGGTCTGAGGCAGTTTCGCGGACGCACCCGGCAGCTCGATGGCGCCAAAAGCCTTGAGTAGCTGGGCATATGCCGCTTCTTGCTCGGCAGTGTTCATCGTGATGCCGGTCGCCGGGGTGAACGAGTGAAGAACGACGAACATCCCACTGATGGCAATCCAGTTCCACAGTTGCGGATTCAGTGCGCTGTAGCGGACCTCGGCGAAATCGCCGTTGCCGTGCCCGCGGACGTCGCGGTGCATGGTTTGCAGGCGCTGTCCCTCGGTCTCGCGGTCCTCGGCGTCGCCCCAGATCGCCAGCAAGGCAGAGAATCCACTGCGTACCCCCCGATCGAGGAAGTTGCGCTCGAACCGGCCGCTGCGGTCGACTGCGGCGGCCACCGGGACCAACGCCACCTCGTCGAACGCCGCTGCGCCGAAGGCGCCTGAAAGGATGCTGCCCGAGTGCCTGCGGAAATCCGCCAGTACGTTCGGTCGCACTACGTCTTTGTCGGCCACGCTGCCAAGAGACATGGCACAAAGTCTAGTTATCTGTGCCAATGTGTCAATGGTGGTGTCCCCAGGCTGTCCGCCACGATTGGTAGCGTCACGCACATGGCCAACCGGACGCATCGATACGAGGCCGAGGTGACCTGGACCGGTAATACGGGTTCCGGGACCAGTGGCTACCGCGATTACGCACGCGACCATGACGTGACCGGTGTCGAGGCGTCCGGCAAGCCGACCATCCTGGGCAGCGCTGACCCGGCCTTCCGCGGCGACCCGCAGCGCTGGAACCCCGAGGAACTGCTCGTGGTCAGCCTGTCCCAGTGCCACATGCTGTGGTATCTGGCGCTGTGCGCCAAGGCGGGCATCACCGTGACGGCCTACAGCGACCGCCCGGACGGGGTGATGAGCGAAAACGCCGAGGGCAGTGGCGTTTTCACCGAGGTTACGTTACGGCCGCGGGTGACCATCGCCGAGCCGAGTCGGGTCGGCGATGCCACCGAGTTGCATCACGAAGCCCACCGGATGTGCTTCATCGCCAATTCGGTCAACTTTCCGGTGAGTGCCGAGCCCACGGTTACCGCTTCGGCCTAGTTCGTCGGCACTACCCCGCGCGGCAGGATCAGTGGGAGGTCGTTATAGGTGACGATGCCGGGTGCGGCGTTCACCACCGCGGGAATCGCATTGATCGGGGGAGTTGCGGTCATGATGTGCCCCAGCACCATGAACTCCTCCAGCGTGGTGGCCTCGAAGTCCGGTGGCGGCAGGAAGCCGACCTTCATCGTCACGGTGGGGCGGCCGGCCACCTCGATCACCCAGCCATCCTGATCGATCTGCCAATCCGGTTGCAGGGCCTGGCCTTTGCGCCACCGCAGGGTGAGCTCGACGCGAGTGGCACCGCCCACGATCCCTTTCCAGCTGACGAAGACCCCGGCTACACCCCCGGCCGGGATGGTCCACGACCCGAGATCGAGATCCTCTGTGGTCTGGGCGTATTCGGCGTCGCAGCGCACCTCGTCGAATTCGATTCCGAGTGCGTCGCCGATCATCCGCACCGCCTCTCCGAAGACTCCGGTGCCGTGGGCGGTCATGGCTTGCAGGTCGGGATGGTCGATCGGCTGCCCGAACCCGACCGGCTTCTCGGTTTCCGGGGAATCGTAGAAGGTGGTGTCGGCCGCTTCGTTGACAGTGATCTTGTCCACCCGGTCGCAGATGCCGGCCGCCACGATCGCCAGCTGGTTGACGTAGCCCGGGCTGATGCCGGACCCGAACATGGTGGAACCGCCCTTGCGGCACGCCTCGGCGATGCGGTCCCGGCCCTCACCCTGGTTGTGCCCGGTGATGAATGAGGCGGTCGCCACGACATTGACTCCGGCGGAAAGGATCTCGACGAGTTCATCGACGTCGATCCACATCGGGTTGTAAACCACGACATCCGGTTTGAGGGCCAGCAGTGCCTGCACGTCGTTGGTGGCGGTGACACCCAGGGGGTCGATGCCGACGAGCTCTCCGACGTCCTTTCCGGCCTTGTCCGGTGACCACGCGTAGCAGCCGACCAGTTCCAGGGTCGGGTTGCGGGCGATGGCCGCCACCGAACTCTTGCCGACGTTTCCCGTCGTCCACTGGACAACTCGGTACGGAGAAGTTTGTGACATCGCAGCGGCTCCCTTGCTCGGTTTCGGGCAGTTTTCCACGACCGTGAGAAAAAAGGAAGAGTGGTGCGGAGCCGGCGGCGGGAGCATCTAGAATTTGCGGTGTGACCACCGGAAACGCGCCGCGCAAGGGCCGCGGCCGTCCGCCGCGCATCGATCAGCAGCAGATCATCGCCGCGGCGCGCGCCATGCCGCCCGGCGAGCTGACGATGCAGGCGGTGGCTGATGCGCTCGGAGTGGACCGCACGACGCTGCACTATTACGTCGGCGATCGAGATGGCTTGCTCGAGTTGGTGGTGGCCGATCTTTTCGAGACCGAACTGCGCTCGATCAGGCTGCCTGAGGGCGCGAGCTGGCAGGAGATCCTGCGGGCTTACGGCAGTGCGATCCGCCAGGGGGTGCTGAAACTCGGCGTGACCGCGACCAGTTTCCGTTTGAGTGGTACCGGCGGAGCGGCCAGCCTCGCGTTGGCCGAGCAGGTCCTGCGCGCCTTGACCACCGCGGGATTCGGTACCGACGACGCGGGGCGGGCCCTCACCTTGGTGTCAGGACTTGCGATGTCAGCCGCGCATGATGTGCTGGGGTCGGCCGGTTCTCGGCTGCGCCATCAGACGCCCGAAGTGGTTCGCGCGTTGAAAGAGCTTCCTTCGAGCGACTTTCCGCTGCTCAGCGGAGTGGTGGCCGAGCGGGCCGCCGTGACGACCGCGACCGATGATTTCGACTTCAACCTCGACATCGTGGTTGCCGGCCTCGAGCGGTACCTGGCCGAGTAGGGACCGGCTCGTCGAGCCGGCCTGGCTCGAGTACAGTACTCAGCATCCTCTTAGGCGGAACTGGAGTTCCGTCTGGGTCAAAATGGTGAACAGCAGGTCGGGGAGGCGCAACTGTGTTCGGGTTGCTCAAGAAAGCGTGGATACCGCTGACTTTGGTGGTGGTCGTCGCTCTGGGCGCGTACGCGATCTTGCGGATTCGTGATTCCAACCATCACGAGCCGAGGGCAGCAGATGGGTCCGGTATCACCGCGAACTTCAATCCGAAGCACATCACGTATGAGGTCAGCGGTTCCGGTGGAACTGCGAATCTGAACTATCTCGACGAGAACGGTCAGCCCCACCTCATCGAAAACACGCCGCTGCCTTGGTCATTCACGATCGTGACGACGCTGCCCTCGATGTCGGCCAACATCATGGCCCAGGGCGACCGCGACGTGAGCGATCTGCGGTGCCGGGTGACGGTCGACGGCGAGGTCCGTGACGACCGGGCCAGTACCGACACCGTCAAACCGTTCATCTACTGCTTGGTGAAATCCGTATGAGCACCGCGAAGGGGAGCGAGCGAATGGGCACCGCACACTCGAAGCCGCACCGCCCGTTCCTGGGCCACATGGTCCGGATCTTCTCGCTGCCGATCATCGTCTTCTGGGTGCTCGTGGTGGTGGCGCTGGGCACCCTTGTGCCCTCCCTCGACGCCGTCGCCGAAATGCGGCAGGTGCCGTTGAGCCCGACGAATTCGCCGTCGTATCAAGGCATGTTGAACATCGGCAAGGTGTTTCAGCAGTACGACTCGGACTCCTCGGCGATGGTCGTGCTGGAGGGCGAGGACAAGCTCGGCGACGAGGCGCACAAGTACTACGACCAGATCGTCGACAAGCTCGAAGCCGATCACGAGCATGTGCAGAACATCCAGGATTTCTGGAGTGATCCGCTGACCGCTGCGGGTTCGCAGAGCGTGGACGGCAAGTCGGCATACGTGCAGATCTTCCTCAACGGTTCCCAGGGCACCAGCGCCAGCCACGAGTCGGTGGCCGCGGTGCGCGACATCGTCGCCTCGGTACCCGCACCGCCCGGAATCAAAGCTCACGTCGCGGGCAATACCGTGCTCAACGCGGACACCCAGGTTGCCGGACATCAGAGCATGGGCACCATGGAGTTGGTGTCGGTCGGCGTCATCATCGTGATGCTGCTGTTCATCTACCGATCCATCGTGACGATGTTGGTGTCGATGGTCATCATCGGCCTGGAACTGTTTGCCGCTCAATTGGTCACGGCGGCCGCGGGATATGTGAACATCATCGGGCTGACCCCGTATGCGGTCAGCATGGTCACCATGCTGTCACTGGCGGCGGGTACCGACTACGTGATCTTCCTGCTGGGCCGGTACCACGAGGAACGATCGAAAGGCCTGGAGAAAGACGACGCGTTCTACGTCGCCTATCACGGTGTCTCCCATGTGATCCTGGGCTCGGGGTTGACCATCGCCGGCGCGTGCATGTGTTTGACCATGACGACGCTGCCCTACTTCCAGACCATGGGTCTGCCGTGTGCCATCGCCATCCTGGTGATCATCGCCGCGGCGCTGACGCTGGCGCCGGCTGTGCTGACGGTCGCGTCGAAGTTCGGTCTGCTGGACCCCAAGCGGGAGCTGTCCACCAAGGGCTGGCGCAAGGTCGGCACATCAGTCGTGCGCTGGCCGATCCCGATCATCTTCGTCACCAGCCTGATTGCCGTCATCGGTTTCGTCAGCCTGCTGACCTATGTGCCGCAGTACAACGACCAGAAGTTCACCCCCGCCGACATGCCGGCCAACCTGGCCATGGGTGTGGCCGACCGGCACTTCTCCCAGGCCCGGATGAACCCCGAACTGTTGATGCTGGAAGCCGACCACGATCTGCGCAACCCGGCTGACATGCTGGTGATCGACCGGGTCGCCAAAGGCGTGGTCCACATGCGCGGCATCGAACGGGTGCAGACCATCACCCGCCCGTTGGGTTCGCCCATCGAGCACAGCTCGATTCCTTTCCTGCTCGGTGCGCAGAACGCCGGAACCCTGCAGGGGGCGAAGTTCAACAACGACAACTCGGCCCAAATGCTCGAACAGGCCGATGAGATGAGCCAGACCGTGGCGAGCATGGAACGCATGTACACCCTGATGTCGGAGCTGACCGACACCACACACAGCATGGTGGGTCGGACGCACGAGATGGTGGAAGCCACCCAGGAGATGCGCGACCATCTGGCCGACTTCGACGATTTCTTCCGGCCGCTGCGCAACTACCTGTACTGGGAGCCGCACTGCTTCGACATCCCGGTGTGTCAGTCGATGCGTTCGATCTTCGACACCTTGGATGGCATTGACAAGCTCACTGATGAAATGCAAGGTCTCACAATCGATATGGACCGCATGGACCAGCTGATGCCGCAGATGCTGCCGGTGCTCAGGTCGACCATCGACTCGATGAGCCGGATGCGCGATTTCATGATCGCCACCCACAGCACCATGGCTGGTACCCAGGCACAACAGCAGGAGCTGGCCAAGGGGGCCACCGAGATCGGTCTGTACTTCGATCAGGCCAAGAACGACGACTTCTTCTACCTACCGCCGGATGTGTTCCAGAATCCAGACTTCGAACGCGGGTTGAAGATGTTCGTCTCACCGGACGGCCATGCGGTTCGCTACATCATCACCCACCAGGGTGATCCGGCCTCGGTCGAGGGCATCGCACATGTTCGCGACCTCAAGGGCGTTGTGGCCGATGCGGTCAAGGGCACGCCGCTGGCCAACGCCAAGGTGTCGCTGGCAGGTACCGCGTCGATGTACGCCGACATGCAGGACGGAGTCAAGACGGACCTGATGATCGCGATCATCGCGTCGATGATCCTGATCTTCTCGATCATGTTGATCATCACCCGAAGCGTGGTGGCCGCCTTGGTGATCGTCGGCACGGTCGCTGCATCTCTGGGCACCGCCTGTGGTCTGTCGGTGCTGCTGTGGCAGGACATTCTCGGACTCGGCGTGCAGTGGATCGTGATCCCGCTGTCCATGGTGATCCTGCTGGCGGTGGGTTCGGACTACAACTTGCTGGTGGTCTCGCGCTTGCGCGAGGAGATCCATGCCGGGCTCAACACCGGCATCATCCGCGCAGTGGGTGCCACCGGGCGGGTGGTCACCGCAGCCGGTCTGGTGTTCGCCTTCACCATGGCGTCGATGATCGTCAGCGACCTGAGGGTGATCGGCCAGCTGGGTACCACGATCGGCATCGGCCTGATCGTCGACACGTTGATTGTCCGCTCCTTCATGACTCCGTCGATCGCCGCGGCGCTGGGCCGCTGGTTCTGGTGGCCGCTCAACACCTTTGAGATCACCAGGCAGGGACGCCTCGACCGCGAGCGCAAGAAGCTCGACGAGAGCACCGCGCCGATTCCGACGACGACGGCCTGATCATGATGACGGGTCGTGACAATCCACCCGACGCGCAGTCGAAGCTGCGCCGGCGCACCGACGGTCGCCTCGACCGGACGCGTGACCCGGCCATCCTCAACGCAGCGCTGGCGGCACTGGCAGAGAACGGCTACGTCAACACCAACATGAACGACATCGCCGCCCGCGCCGGTGTCGGGAAGGCGGCGATCTACCGCCGCTGGTCATCGAAGGCCGCCCTGATCACCGACGCACTGGTGTACTGGCGGCCCGACCTGCTCGACGACGATGCGCCCGATACCGGCAGTCTGGAAGGCGATTTCGACGAACTCGTCCGCCGTGCGGTGCGCAACGACGAGGAGCACTTCTCCTATGATCTGGTGCTGCGCGCCGCGGTCGAGGCCACCCACGATCCGCATCTCGCGTCGGCCCTCGACGATCTGATGCTGCTCAAAGGCAGGCGCGTGGTGACGGCGATCTTGCAGCAAGCCGTGGCTCGGGGTGAGCTGCCAGCCGACCGGGATTGGTCTCTGGTCGCCGACGTGATGACCGGGATGAGTCTGATGCGGGTGATCAGTGGGCAGCAGATCGACGCGAAGTTCATCCGCGACGTCATCGACACGTTGATCCTGCCTGCGGTGCGTGCATCGGACCGATGATGCGGGTTCAGCGCCGGAAGGCCCGTCGGTAGGCGCTCGGCGTCGTGGCGCTGGTCGAACACCGTTACCGCACATAGTTTTTCGGGAAGGCGCTCGGCGACATAGATGGGGTGACGGTGGCCGATGAGCTGGCTTAGGTCGCCCGCTTGTTGCAGCGATCTGAAGCTTGAACATCCGACCCGTGGCCGGTGCTTCGCGGATGCCGGCGGATTCGTCTCGGCGGCGCCGGGACCGATGTCTTCGGATTACGAATGTCCGTATCCGGTACCGGCTCGGACGACCCATGGTTTGACGACGCAGTAGGGCGCCCGCAGCCCGGCCGGTGTAGATTCGAGGGTAGACCGGAAACATCAGCAGGTCAGCCGCCACGTTTCATCGTCGGCGCCTTCGATGTCGGCGGTCAGCCGGTGATCAACCGTCGCTTGCTTTCCACTACGTGTGCGGTAGTCGCACCACTCAAGGACAGTCTTATGGAATCGTCCGAACTGTTTTCCCACACCGAGCGGCAGGATCCGGTACCGGTGACGCCGAACCTCACCGAACCGGCCGCGGAGCTGATCTTTTCGGATCGGGCGACGGCTGAGCCCAGGCGTCGATCAGGTCCGCAGTCGTCGTGAACGGCCTCAACGGGACCAGGCGGCTGGCCAGCCCGGTTCGGCTCACCCTTGCCGCACGATTGGGCGCTGATATCGACGGGGCATGGTGGCCGCACACCGGGTCGGTGGCAAACGAGCTGCCCGAACTGGTCGGAGTCCTGCATCGATCACTCGGGGAAGTTGTTGATATTCGTGTCAATTGGTCAGCCTCCGAGGGGCAGCTCGACCTTGATTCGATCGTGACCGGTACTCGGAGCCCGACCGGGATAAAGCTGAGCCGGCCTCGTTTGATGATGGTGGCGGGCCGGGACGCGAACGTGAAACTCCTTGTCGTCCCGTGCAAGACGTCCGTCGCTCTCGGTGGGTTGGTGATGCGCTGTGCCGCGGCGATGCCTGTTGAGGAAACGGTGCGGCGCTCTCCCGCTTTCGACACCGCAGACCGGGTGTTGCGTATCGCTCAGCTCGAATCCGCAAGATGGTTACGGCGCGAGCAGGACGTGCCCGAAGCACTCCGGTGAAACCAAATGGGCCGGGGCGGAATTCATCCGCTCCGGCCCACCATCAGGTCTTGGGAAGACTAGATCGCAGTTACTCCGACTGCCTGGGGGCCCTTGGCTCCCTGGGTGATCTCGAACTCGACACGCTGATTCTCGTCCAGCGACCGGAATCCACCACCGGTGATCTCGGAGTAGTGGACGAAGACGTCCGGGGCGCCGCCGTCAGGGGCGATGAAGCCGAAGCCCTTTTCGCCGTTGAACCATTTCACAGTTCCCTGTGTCATATTTTTACTTCTCTCATTGGTGAAACAGGACGTACCAAAAACGTCCGTACCGAGTATTGCACGTGAAGTCCAGAAAGTTGGCTTCGCCGCTTTCTGCACGAGGGCTGGTGTCCCGGCTCAAAGTCAAGTGGTTAGCGCAACATCGGCTATGCGGCTTGGTTGATGAGGGCGGCGAGGCGTTGGGCGGGGGTGTCGTAGTCCAGGGTGGGCCGGGGTCGGGTGTTGAGCTTGTCCTGGACGGATTTGAGGTCGGCCTTGGTGTAGCGGCTGAGGTCGGTGCCTTTTTCGAACCAGAACCGCAGCAGCCTGTTGGTGTTCTCGTTGCTGCCCCGCTGCCAGGGTGAATGTGGATCGCAGAAGTAGACCGGAGCCTGCAGGGCCATGCTGATGTCACACCAGCCGGCCATCTCCGAGCCGCGATCCCAGGTGAGGCTGCGCCGCAGATGCGCTGGTAACTCATTCATCGCCGCGATCATCGCCTTGGCCACCGAATCCGCGGTGTGATCGTTGGGCAGGTGCAACAAGATGGTGAAT
The DNA here is from genome assembly GCF_022179545.1 of Mycolicibacterium fortuitum subsp. fortuitum. The sequence continues at coordinate 600,106 of NZ_AP025518.1, forward strand.
CGGGTGCTGCGCTCGACCAGGGTCCCGATCGCACTACCCGAGGCGGTGCCCACGATCAGATCTCCTTCCCAGTGCCCGGGCACGGCACGGTCCTCAACCGTGGCGGGGCGCTGGCTGATGGTGATCACGTCACTAAATGTGCCGCGGCGCTCGCTGCCACGGGGTTTACGGGCGGTGCGTTTGGTCGACAGGCACTTGTTCAGATCGGCGCGCAGCTGGCCACGGCCTTGCACGTAGAGGCACTTGTAGATGGTTTCGTGGCTCACCCTGCCCAGCCTGTCATCAGGGTGAGCGCGGGCCAACATGTCAGCGATCAGCTTCGGGCTCCACCCATCGTCCATCCACCCTTCGATGGCCGCGCACAATCCGGTGTTGTTGAGCTTGAACGCTTTGGGCCGCTTGGCTTTCTGACAGGCTCGGGCATGGGCCATCCCGGCGTGGTAGTCCCCGTCGGCGTTGCGGTTACGTTGCACTTCGCGCCAGATGACGGTGCGGTCGCGGCCCAATTGCTGCCCGATCTGGGCGTGGCTGAGGCCACGATCCAGGCCCCGCATAATCGTCACGCGTTCGTCGTAGCTGATCCGGTGGCCCGGGCCGCCCTCGCGGGTCCGCTCTCCCGGGCAGGCGATACCGCGAGTGCCCTTGCTTCCTTTGAGCAGAGTCATGCCGCCAGCCTGATACCACCAGTACCGTCCAGCACCGTTGGACACACCGACCCGACGCTCGGCATCACGCATCGCGACACCGTCACACACCAGGTCAAACAACACCCGACGCATCGAACGATCAAACACCGCAACCTCCCAAACCAGTGGATGTTGCAGTGACCGTATGAATCCGCCCGCGCGATCACGGCCCTCAGGTAGAAACCGGCGCACCGAGAAGCCGGGTAACGGGATCGTGTGCGGTCGGAAACTGTCACGCCGGCGCGTCGTGCTTCTCCTTCTTGCCGAACGGCAGCACGTGCATGATCCCGACCACCACGGTGCCGACCACGAGCCCGATGACTGCCGAGGCGGCGGTGTTGGTCAGCCAGGCCAGCAGACCGCCGAACGGATCGCCCACGGCGTGGTGGACCGCCTCCTCGGCGTGGTGGACCACGTCGTAGATCGTGCGCCAACCCAGGGTGTTGGTACCGGCCAGCAGGATGTGTCCACCGACCCAGAGCATCGCGACGGTGCCGATGGTCGACAGGGCCGCCAGCAGCTTGGGCATCCCGGCGACCAGACCGCGACCGATCTTCTGGGCGACCTGCGATGAGCGCTGGGCCAGCAGCAGGCCGATGTCGTCCATCTTGACGATGCCGGCCACCACGCCGTAGACCGCGGCGGTGATCACCAGCGCGACGATCACCAGGATGATCAGTCGCGGCCAGAAGGTCTGATTGGCCACTTCGTTGAGCGCGATCACCATGATCTCGGCGGACAAGATGAAGTCTGTGCGGATCGCGCCGGTGACCATGTATTTCTCGGCGTCCCCGCCGACGGCCGCGGTCAGCTCGCCGTGCTCGCCGCCGCCGTGTCCTCCGTGGCCGGTGAACCGCGCCCAGACTTTCTCGGCGCCCTCGAAACAGAGGTAGGTGGCACCCAGCATCAGGATCGGCGTCAGCAACCACGGCGCGAACTGGCTGAGCAGCAACGCCGCGGGCAGGATGAACAGGATCTTGTTGCGCAGCGAGCCGATCGCGATGCGCTTGATGACCGGCAGCTCACGTTCGGCGGTGATGCCGTGCACGTACTGCGGCGTCACCGCGGTGTCGTCGATGACCACACCGGCGGCCTTGGCGGTCGCCTTACCGGTGGCCGCGCCGATGTCGTCGATCGACGCTGCCGCCAGCCGTGCCAGCGCGGCAATGTCGTCGAGCAAACCGAACAGGCCGGCGCTCATGCCTTGATCCCCATGACCCAGAAGGCTACCGGCCCTTACATGCCGATGAGTGACTCGATCCAGCCTCGGGCGAAGTACAGGATGAAGCCGGCCGCCACGATCCACAGCAGCGGGCTGACCTCGCGAGCCTTGCCGGCCGCCGATCGCAGGACTGCCCAGGCCACGAAGCCGACGCCGATACCGTTGGCGATCGAGTAGCTGAACGCCATGGTGGCGACAGTGAGCACGACGGGCAGCGCCACCGAGAACTCCGAGAGATCGATATGGCGCAGCTGCGACACCATCATGGCGCCGACGATCACCAGCGCCGCAGCAGCCACTTCGGTGGGCACGATCGAAGCCAGCGGGGCCACGAACATGGCTGCCAGGAACAGCAGACCGGTGATCAGGTTGGCCAGCCCCGTGCGGGAGCCCTCCTCGATGCCCGCGCCGGACTCGATGAAGACGGTGTTCGACGACGCCGATGAGGAGCCGCCGACGACGGCGCCCGCGCCTTCGACGATCAGCGCTGATTTCAGCCGCGGAAAATTGCCCTGCGAGTCGGACAGGCCGGCCTCACGAGACAGTCCGGTCATCGTGCCCATGGCATCGAAGAAGTTGGCGAACACCAGGGTGAACACCACCATGATGGCCGCCAAGTACCCGATCCGGCTGAAGGCGCCCAGGCTGACGTCGCCGACCAGTGACAGGTCGGGCAGCGCGAACGGTGAACCGGAAAGGGCCGGTACAGACAGGCCCCAACCGCCGTGTTTCTCCTGCGCTGACCCGAGGTGCCAGATCGCCTCGACGATCACTGCCACCACCGTGCCGGTGACCAGTCCGATCAGAATGCCCCCGCGGATCTTGCGGGCGACCAGGACGCCGGTGACCAGCAGGGTGAAGACGAAGACGACGGTCGGCACGGTGTTGATCGAGCCTTCCCCGCCGGTGCCGAGACCGACCGGGGGAGACGGTAGACCGGTCGAGCCGACGAACCCGGCATCGACCAGACCTATGAAGAGGATGAACAAGCCGATGCCCGCGGTGATCGCCAACTTGAGCTGCATGGGCACTGCGTCGAACACCAGACGGCGGAACCCACTGGCCGCCAGCGCGACGATGATCAGACCGTCGATGACCACCAGACCCATGGCCTCGGGCCAGGTGACGGTGCCGACCACGGTTGTGGCCAGAAACGAGTTGATCCCCAGGCCCGCGGCAAAGGCGAACGGCAGCCGCGCGATGATCCCGAACAGGATCGTCATCACGCCCGCCGCCAGACAGGTGGTGGCCGAGACCTGTGCGAACTCGAGCTTGTTGCCCGCGACGTCGGCTGCGCCGGAGAGGACGACCGGGTTCAGCACGATGATGTAGGCCATCGCGATGAAGGTGACCAGACCTCCGCGGATCTCGGAGAGGGGCGTCGAGCCGCGGGCCGAGATCTCGAAGAAGCGATCGAGTCGATTCATAAGCGATGAGCCTAAGGCGCAAGTGGTTGAGTTTCCCGCCAGTGACGAAAGTATCGCCGACGTTCCGTGCCGGCCTGGTACATGGTGCCGACGCATGCGGCCCCAGCAATCTGCCTGGCAGTCAATATCGGTTTTTTGAAGGGCAACAGCCGCAATGAGTTTGGCGGCGAAAAATCGTTTGACCTCAACTTGGGTTGAGGTGCCATGCTGCCTACATGACAGTTCGGCGCCACCGGTTCGGTACGGAAAACCGCCCGGAAGCTGGGGGTAATCCCCCTGGAGCCGAGGTGTGCCTGCGGATAGCTTCGAGTGGCGAGGTGGCTGAGGCCGGCGATGTGAGCGGGGGCCATATCTATGAGTGCGGATGTGCACGTGAGTATTGACGATTGTCTCGCAGAACGGTTCGAGCGCGATGCGCTGCCGCTGGTGGATCAGCTGTACGCGGCCGCGCGTCGCTACACCCACAACGCTGCGGACGCCGAAGACCTGGTTCAAGACGTTATGGCCAAGGCATACGGCAGTTTTCACACCTACCGGGACGGCACGAACATCCGTGCATGGCTCTTTCGGATCCTGACCAACACGTGGATCAACTCGTACCGCACGGCACAGCGTCGGCCACAGGAGGTCTTCGCCGACGAGCTCACCGATGCTCAACTCGCTGAGGTGGCCCAGCGGTTTCCGCTGGGCGTGGTCTCGGCGGAACTGGCGGCACTGGAGGCCATGGGTGACGACGAGGTGCGTCAGGCGGTGCGGGCATTACCGGAATCGCAGGGCATCGTCGTGTACTACGCCGACGTTGCGGGCTTCCGGTACAAGGAGATTGCGGACATTCTGCAGATTCCCGTCGGCACGGTGATGTCGCGATTGCATCGCGGACGCCGTGCGTTGCGGTCGAGGTTGGTTGAAATGGCAGTCGCCCGTGGCTATCTCGAACGGCCGTCACATAACGGCACGGCGGCCTGACCGAGTCGGTAGGCGCCGCTGCGGCAACTCATTCAGGTAGTCGACAGCAAGCTCACAGCATCGGGGCTGCGACTGCGATCGTCGTCGCATCGGTGTAAAGTTCCCGTCGCTGTACATAGTTATTCGAACTAATTCGCCGATCGCCGAGGCGTCATCGCTGTCGGCGGGTTCGGGTAATCGTCGGGAGGTGCCGGTGAGTCCTGGTCGGGGTGCTCGTGGCGTGTTGAAACACGCATGGATTCCAGTGGTTCTGATTGTCGTACTGGCCATATCGGGCCTGGTGGTCTCACGACTACACCGGATGTTCGGCTCGGAGGATCTCAATGCGAATGCCGGTGCCGGGATCGAGATCGTCCAGTTCAACCCCAAGGTGGTCTTGTACGAGGTGTACGGACCGCCCGGAACTTCCGCCGATATCAGCTATTTCGATCCGGACGCCAATGTGCACTCGGTCAATGCCCCGCTGCCGTGGTCTGTGACCTTGTCCACCACATTGCCCACGGTCAGCGCGAACCTGATGGCGCGCAGCGACAGTGAAAGCAGCGGCGACCACATCGGGTGCCGGGTCACCGTCAACGGCACTGTCCGCGAGGAGCAATCCGCCAATGGCGTCAACGCCCAGACCTACTGCCTGGTGAAGTCCGCATGACCGCATCCGCCACCTCGCCCGAGTCCACCGGCAAGCCGAAGCGTCCTGCCTTCCCACACCTGCTCCGCGTTCTGGCGTGGCCGATCATCCTGTTCTGGGTCGCCATCGCAGTCGTGGTTAATGTGATCGCGCCGCAGCTCGAAGTCGTCGGCGAATTGCACGCCGCACCGATGGCGCCCGAGGACGCCCCGTCGATGCAGGCGATGAAGCTGATGGGAGCCAACTTCAAGGAGTTCAACTCCAACAGCACGATCATGGTCGTCGTCGAGGGCCAGGAGCCGCTGGGCCCGGAGGCGCACCAGTACTACGACGAGATCATCCACAAGCTGCAGCAGGATCCCGAGCACATCCAGCACATCCAGGACTTCTGGGGTGACACGCTGACCGCGGCCGGCGCGCAGAGCGCTGACGGCAAAGCGTCCTACGTGATGATCAACCTCGCCGGCGAGCAAGGCATGACGCTCGCCAATGAGGGCGTCGAAGCCGTCCGCAAGGTCATCGAGGAGACGAAGGCTCCGCCGGGGGTGCAGGCGCACGTCGCCGGGCCTGCCGCGCTGACCAACGATATGCACGTCATCGGCAACGCGAGCCTGGCCGAGATCACCCTGATCACCCTGGTCGCCATCGCCGCCATGCTGCTGGTGGTCTATCGCTCGGTCAGAACCACGCTGGTCCAATTGTTCCTGACGTTCCTGGCGCTGCTCACCGCGCGCGGCGTGGTGTCCGTGTTGGCGATGCACGATGTGTTCGGGTTGACCACCTTCGCGGGCAACATCCTGACCATGCTGGCGATCGCCGCCGCCACCGACTACGGCATCTTCATCTTCGGCCGGTATCGCGAAGACCGCGGCATGGGCCTGGACCGGGACGACTCCTACTACGCGACCTTCAAATCGGTTGCGCCCGTCATCGTCGGTTCCGGTCTGACCATCGCCGGAGCGACCTACTGCCTCAGCTTCGCGCGGCTGCCCTACTTCTCCACCATGGGCGCGCCCGTCGCGATCGGCATGGTCGTGGTCGTGGTCATCTCGGTCACGCTCGGCCCGGCGGTGCTCTACCTCGGCAGCCGTGTCGGGCTGTACGAGTCCAAGCGGCCCCCGCAGAGCAAGTTCTGGCGCAAGGTCGGCACCGCGGTGGTGCGTTGGCCCGCACCGATTTTCGTGGCCAGCCTGTTCATCGTGCTGATCGGGGTGGTGGCCATCCCCGGGTACAAGCCGGCCTACAACGACCGGTACTACCTGCCCAAGGATGCCCCCGTGAACATCGGTTTCGCGGCTGCCGACCGGCACTTCTCCCAGGCCAGGATGAACCCCGACATTCTTATGGTCGAATCCACCCATGACATGCGCAATCCCGCCGACATGCTTGTGCTGAACAAGATTTCGAGCAATGTGATGCATGCCGAAGGCATCGCGATGGTGCAGAGCATCACCCGGCCGCTGGGAATCCCCATCCAGCACAGCTCAATTCCGTTCCAGACCAGTATCTCGGGGCAGACCAGCAATATGAATCTGCCGTTCCAGCGCAAGCAACTCGAAGACCAGCTTCGGATGATCGACGCGACCAACACCTCGATCGACATCATGAAGAGGCAATACCAGCTCTCGCTCGAACAGACCCAGCTCACCCAGGACTCGGCGGCCAAGTCGCAGGAACTGCTCGAGGTCACCAAGAAGATGCGTGACAACATCGCGAACTTCGACGATCAGTTCCGGCCCATGCGCAACTACTTCTACTGGGAGCCGCACTGCTTCGACATCCCCATGTGCTCCGCGGCGCGTTCGGTTTTCGATGCGCTCGACGGGATCGATGAACTGACCGACAAGACGTCGGCGGTCCAGGTCAACACCGACGAACTGGCGGACCTCGCACCGAAATTGACCGCGCTGCTGCCGCAGACGATCGCGTCGATGGAAACCAGCCGGGATCTGTCGCTGGCGTCGTACAACTCGCAGAAGGCCCTGATCGACCAGATGCAGGCGATGAACGACACCGCGCTGTCAATGGGTGCGGCCTTCGACGACGCCAAGAACGACGACCTTTTCTATCTGCCCCCGGAAGCCTTCACGAACCCCGATTTCGAGCGCGGCTTGAAAATGTTCCTGTCGCCGGACGGTAAGTCCGCCCGCATGTTCATCACCCACCAGACCGACCCGGCGACGGTGGACGGGATCGCACGAGTCGAATCCGAGCGCAAGGCTGCGCAGGAGGCGCTGAAGATGTCGTCACTGTCGGACGCCAAGATCTACCTCGGCGGTGTCGCGGCAACATACAAGGACATGTCCGACGGCGCCCGCTACGACCTGATGATCGCGGTGGTCTCGGCGCTGACGTTGATCTTCATGATCATGCTCATCCTGACGCGCAGTGCGGTGGCCGCGTTGACCATCGTGCTGACGGCCGGCAGCTCGATCGCCGCGTCGTTCGGTATCTCGGTGTTGCTCTGGCAAGACCTGTTCGGGATGCCGGTGCACTGGTTGGTCATGCTGATGTCGGTGATCATCCTGCTGGCGGTCGGATCTGACTACAACCTGCTGCTGGTATCTCGGTTCCAGGATGAGATCCACGCGGGCCTGAAGACCGGCATCATCCGGTCCATGGCCGGCACCGGTGGCGTGGTCACCTCGGCCGGGCTGGTGTTCGCGGCCACGATGGCCGGCATGATGGCGAGCAATCTGATCGTGCTGGCCCAGATGGGCTCGACCATTGCGATCGGTCTGCTGATCGACACTTTCATCGTGCGGTCGCTGCTGATGCCGTCCATCGCCACACTGCTCGGCAGGTGGTTCTGGTGGCCGCAAGTGGTGTACCCCCGCGGCGACAACCACTTCCGCAAACCGGCGGCTCCGCGTCCACCGAATGCCGGCGATGAGGACACTGCGGTTATTCCGGTGACCACCGGGTAGGCCCCCGGCGGATGCCGTATATCGGCCGCCGATAACAGCTTTGGCGGTATCCGGTCCTGGCCGGAAGCGCCGGGGTCATCAGCGGTGTGCCGCTGCCATTGCTGCGACGCGGGTAGGCCGTATTTACAAATGATGGCAAAAGTGTCACGGTGTGCTGATGGACTTCTCCCGTGTCGAGCTCTCCGAGGACGACCTTGCCTTCCGTGACGAGCTGCGGGCATTCCTGGCTGAGGTGGTCACCGACGAGGTGATCCAGCGTGACCGCGAGACCGGCGAGAACTTCGACGAGACCGTGCATCTGGCCCTGGGCAAGGCCGGGTATCTGGCCGGCGACTACCAGGCCGAGGCCGACGGCGGATTCAGCGCGGTCCGGCGGCGGATCTGGGAACTGGAGATCGGACGCGCGCATGCGCCGTGGTTTCACTGGGGAACGACCGCAATGGTTGCCCACACTGTCGAGAAATTCGCCTCGGCAGAGCTTCTCGATGAGGTACTGCCGGGTGTCCTGGACGGACGGTTGCGGCTGTGCCTGGGCTACACCGAACCCGAGGGCGGATCCGATGTCGCAACCTGCAAGACCCGCGCGGTCCGGGAAGCGGATGGGAGCTGGATCATCAACGGCTCCAAGATGTTCACCTCGAACGCGCACAACGCCCAGTACGTCTTTCTCCTGACCAATACCGATCCGGCCGCGCCCAAGCACAAGAGCCTCAGCATGTTCCTGGTGCCGCTGGACACCCCTGGCGTCGAGATCCAGCCGATCCGCACCGTCGACGGGGACCGCACCAACATCACCTACTACAGCGATGTCAGGGTCAGTGACCGTTACCGCGTCGGCGAGGTGAACGGCGGTTGGACGGTGCTGCGCGGTGCGCTCGAACTCGAACACGGCACCTTCGAACGCGAGACCCGCGGACTGCAGAAACTCGCCACCATGACCGAGCACATCAACTTGATGGCGGAGGCGGTGGACCGCGTCGCCGCCGTCGCCCCCACCGATGCCGCGTCGCGGTACCGGTTGGGCCGCGGCATCGCCCGGTTGGAGGCCGCACTGAGCAGCCCGGACATGTACGGGCGCGTCGCGATTGCTCAGACCATGCGGGAGGTGTCGCCGGACCTGATGGACATCGTCGGATCGGCCGGGGCGCTGCCGGTCGGGACGGCCGGGGCCGCCGATGACGGCGGAGCCGAGTACATCTTCCGCCTGGCCGGCCCCACCGGCATCTACGGCGGCACGCTCGAGGTGTTCCGCAACATGATCGCGCAGCAGGCCCTAGGGCTGGGCCGGCCGAACTACTCGCCGGCAAAGTGAGCCGCTGACGGGCGAAAGCCCGCGCAAGCGATCTGGGTACTGTGGCCGGGTGCATCCCTTGGACAAGGCCCTTGAGCTCGAATCAGCAGGTGACGACCTGCTGCGCGGACGGACGCTGCCGGAGTGGGCCAACATGGTGGGGCCGTTCGGCGGCATCACCGCGGCCACCATGCTGCAGGCGGTGGAGCTGAACCCACAACGGCATGGCCGGCCGATCGCGCTGACCGTGAACTACGTAGCGCCCATCGCCGACGGTGACTTCGAGATCAAGACCCGGGCCGTCAAGACCAACCGGTCCAATCAGCACTGGATCGTCGAACTCAGCCAGGCCGGTGAGGTCAAGACCACGGCGACCGCGATCTTCGGGCTGCGTCGCGACGGCTGGTCGGACACCGAGATCGAACAGCCGCAGGTCTGCGCGCCCGAGGACGTCGAACCGTCGGTCCCGCCGTTCGGCGTCGCGTGGTTCGACAACTTCGACATGCGGTTCGTCGACGGCGGAATGCCGGATGCCGCGAATGATCCGGTCGAATCGGCGAGCTCGACCTCGACGTTGTGGGTCCGCAACAACCCGCCCAGGCCACTGGATTTCGTCGCATTGACCGCGGTGAGCGACATCTTCTATCCGCGGATTTTCCTGCGACGCGGTCAGTTCGTTCCTGCTGGGACCGTATCGATCTCGGTGTACTTCCATGCCGACGACGAGCAGCTTGCGGCCCAGGGGGATGACTTCCTGCTGGGAACGGCACGGGCACACCGGTATTCCGGCGGCTACTTCGACCAGAGTGCACGCCTGTTCGGTCGGGACGGCACGTTGCTGGCCACCAGCCACCAGTTCGTCTACTTCAAGGCCTGACGTTCTCGGGAACCGACTGCAGGGCGATCCAGGCGCTCACCCGGGTCTGGGGATCGTCGAGCTTTCCTGGCAGGGCCGACTCGATGGCCGCGAGACGATTGCGCACCGTGTTGCGGTGCAGACCGAGCTCCTCGGCGACCTTGAGTCGCGATCCGTGGTGGCGCAAGAAACAACGAAGGGTTTCCAACTGCTCGGAATCGAGGCCGTGCAACCAGGATTCGGCGAAGGCGGCAGCCTTGTCGGGGTCGATCAGACCGAGCGGGCCGTTGCCGATCACCCGATCCCACACCACGGCACCGGACCCGTCGGTGGCCTGGCCCAGCGCCAGGCCGGCGGTCCGGTAGCCGGTCTCTCCGTCGCTGGGCGCGACCGAGTTCCCGATTCCGACATGTAACCCGTCTTCGATCAACCGGGAGGCGGTCGATTCGGCACGGGAAGGTTCGGTGATCGCGCACAGCTCGCCGGCGTAGACCCCGGCAAGTACACCGCGTCGTTCCAGCGAGGCCACCGCATTATCTATGGAGGACTCGTCCCCGGCGGCTCGCAGGAAGCGAATACGTTTCGGCAGCACCGTCGCCGTCTGGTCCACCTCCAGCACCAATTGGGCGGTGCGGACATCACTTTCGGCGAGAAGCTCGAGTGCTCGGCTGCGCAGGTGTCGTCGGGTGGTGGCGCGGCTGCGGTCCTGCTCGTCGATGAGTCCCAAAAGGGCCACCGCTGTCGTCACCGCTTGACGGTGTTCCTCCGACGCCCTGGCCGGCATCAAGGCGGCCAGATATGCCGATGCCCGTCCGCGCAATCCGATGGGGTGCACCGACACAGACAGGGTCGGATTGGACTGTGCCGCAGCCGAACGCAATCCGTGGGCATGAAGCCTCCTGACATCGTCGGCGACCTCGTCGAGCGGCAACTCACTGCGGCGGGCGCCTACCGGGCCGGTGAGGACCCGGCCGTCGGGATTCATCAGACAGGTCGCGCCGTCGAGCGCTGCGGCCAGTGCCGTGATGACCGCGACAGCAGGATCGGGTTTGGCTGCTGCCGAGATGAGCTTGCGCTGCGTCTTGAGCGACTCGCGGGTGGCGGTGGACTCCTGCTCCTCCAGCAAGTGTGCGACGTAGCGGCTGATCGCGACGAACGTGGTCGGGCGCGGCACCTCGAAAAGGTTCACCTGGTGTCTGCGGCAGGCTTCGACGAGTTCAGCGGGTGTCTCGGCGTGGGTGAGTCCGACCGCGAACCCGATGCCCGCCACGCCGGCGTCGGCCAGCCGGCGCACGTAGCTGTCCCACTGGCCGTGCCAGGCCCCGGTTTCCAGTCCGGTGGTCAACAGGATCTCGCCGCCTTCCAAGAACGGCCCCGGGTCGGCGAGCTCACTGGTGGCCACCCAGCGGACCGCCGCGTCCGGCCGCCCGACCTCGACGGCACTCAGTCCGAGTGCGCGTGCCTGCAGGAGATCGCCGACCAGCACCATCCTGCCAGTCTTGCACAATCTGAATCAGGTGATGTGTGCATCTCGGACCTGCCGTCGCTGCCCGTCAATGCCTAACGTGAGCAGCGACCAATCGTCAGCAGCAGGAGGAACACGTGACCATCGCCGAGATCACGGGTGCGGCCATCGCTCAGGAACGCCGGCTCGTCACCGCCATTCCGGGCCCGCTCTCGCAGGAGATGCAGGCACGGAAAACCGCTGCGGTGGCCGGTGGAGTCGGGACCACCCTGCCCGTCTACGTGGTGGCCGCAGGCGGCGGAATCCTCGTCGACGCCGACGGTAACCAGCTCATCGACTTCGGCTCCGGCATCGCCGTGACCACCGTGGGCAACAGCGCGCCCGCCGTCGTGGACGCGGTCACCCAGCAGGTCGCCGCGTTCACCCACACCTGCTTCATGGTGACGCCTTACGAGGGCTACGTGCGGGTTGCCGAGGAGCTCAACCGGCTCACCCCGGGTGACCATGAGAAGCGCAGCGTGCTGTTCAACTCCGGCGCCGAAGCCGTCGAGAACGCTGTGAAGATCGCCCGGGCCTACACCCGCAGGCAGGCCGTCGTCGTGTTCGACCACGCCTACCACGGCCGCACCAACCTGACCATGGCGATGACCGCCAAGAACCAGCCGTATAAAAACGGGTTCGGGCCGTTCGCCGGTGAGGTGTACCGCGTGCCCACTTCGTTCCCGTTCCGTGACGGCGAGACCGACGGAGCCGCCGCGGCCGCTCGCGCCCTCGACCTGATCGACAAGCAGGTCGGTGCCGAAAACGTGGCCGCCGTGGTGATCGAGCCGATCCAGGGTGAGGGTGGATTCATCGTTCCCGCACCGGGATTCCTGAGCGCGCTGCAGGACTGGTGCACCGAGGCCGGCGCGGTCTTCGTCGCCGACGAGGTGCAGTCGGGCTTCGCCCGCACCGGTGCCATGTTCGCTGTCGAGCATGACGGCGTCGTACCCGATCTGATCGTCACCGCCAAGGGCATCGCCGGCGGACTGCCGCTGTCGGCGGTCACCGGCCGCGCCGAGATCATGGACGCACCGCATGCCGGCGGCCTCGGTGGTACCTACGGCGGTAACCCGATCGCGTGTGCGGCTGCGCTCGCAGTCATCGACACCATCGAGCGCGAGGGCCTGCTCGCCCGTGCCGTGGAGATCGAGAAGACCATGATCGGCCGGCTCAGCGCGATCGCGGCTGAGGATTCCCGGATCGGTGAGGTTCGCGGCCGTGGCGCCATGATCGCCGTCGAACTGGTCAAGGCGGGCACGTCCGTGCCCGATGCCGATCTGGCCAAGCAGGTTTCGGCAGCCGCGCACGCCCAGGGCCTGGTCGTCCTGACCTGCGGCACCTACGGCAATGTGCTGCGGTTCCTGCCGCCGCTTTCGATGCCCGATCACCTCCTCGTGGAGGGGCTCGACATCCTGGCCGGCATCTTCGCCGAGACCCGCTAGGGAGAACCGTGAACACGCAGAAGGTGATCGCCGAACTGGACGCCAAGCACGGCATCGTCATCGACGGGCAGGCGCGCGGTGCGGCCAACACGTTCGAGGTGCACGATCCGGCCACAGGCCGGACCGTCGCCGAGGTCGCCGACGGCACCGCCGCCGACGCCCGATCGGCAGTGGACGCCGCCCACCGCGCGTTCCCCGGCTGGGCCAAGACCAGTCCGCGACAGCGCAGCGACATCCTGCGCCGGGTTTTCGATCTCATGATCGCCGACACCGAGCGCCTCACTGCCCTCATCTGTGCGGAGAACGGCAAATCGCAGGCCGACGCTCGTGCCGAAGTCGGGTACGCCGCGGAGTTCTTCCGCTGGTTCTCCGAGGAAGCGGTACGGACCGACGGCGCGTACGGCGTCAGCCCTGCCGGTGGCACCCGCACCGTGGTCACCCACAAGCCGGTCGGGGTGGCGGCACTGGTGACGCCGTGGAATTTCCCCGCCGCGATGGCGACCAGAAAGATCGCTCCGGCGCTGGCCGCAGGGTGCACCGTCGTGCTCAAGCCGGCGGCCGAGACACCGCTGACCGCGTTGGCGATCGCCGGAATTCTCTCGGCCGCAGGCGTCCCCGACGGTGTGGTCAACCTGGTGCCCACCACCGACGCCGCCGGGGTGGTCGAAAACTGGTTGAGCGATGACCGTGTCCGCAAGGTGTCTTTCACCGGGTCAACCGGCGTCGGCCGGGTGCTGCTCAAGCAGGCGGCCGAGCGGATCGTCAACGCCAGCATGGAACTCGGCGGCAACGCCCCGTTCATCGTCACCGCCGACGCCGACGTCGACGCGGCGATCGCCGGTGCGATGGTGGCCAAGTTCCGTGGCGGCGGACAGGCCTGCACCGCAGCCAACCGCTTCTATGTACACGCGTCGGTCGTCGACGAATTCGTCGCCGGCTTCGGCGCTGAGGTGTCGGCGCTGCGGGCCGGCCCCGCCAGCGACCCGGCGTCGCAGATCGGCCCGCTGGTGAGCGAGCGCGCGGCACAGCGAGTGGCCGCCGCGATCGATGCCGCGGTGGCCGACGGTGCGGTGGTTGCCGCGCAGGCGCAGGCCCCCACCGCGGGCTGGTTCGTCGCCCCCACGCTGCTGACCGGTGTCGCGCCGGATGCCGCGATCCTGGCCGACGAGATCTTCGGGCCGGTCGCCCCGGTGGTCGTGTGGAACGACGAGGACGAGCTGCTTCGTTGGGCCAACGACACCGAGTACGGCTTGGCCGCATACGTTTACGCCGGCCGGCTGCAGGACGCGGTGCGACTTGCCGAAGCCCTGGACGCCGGCATGGTCGGCATCAACCGCGGCGTGGTGTCCGACCCGTCGACTCCGTTCGGCGGGATGAAGCAGAGCGGCCTCGGTCGTGAAGGCGCGCGCATCGGCATGCACGAGTTCCAAGAGACGCAGTACTTCAGCGTGGCCTTCGACTGAGCTGTTCACTCAGAACGGTGCGGAATGCTGCATCAGGCTCAACAGCAGCACAACCATGCACAACAGTGAGCTGAACATGATCAGCCCCATCACCACGACCACGAACCACGATGCGCAGCGCTGCTTGCCGCGAGCCAGCTTCGCGATCCGCTCGTCGTGCATGAGTTCATCTGCCACGAAGGCGAATTGGACCCCGGCCAGTTCGTCGTCGCCGGCCGGGGCGCCGGAAGATATTTCGCGGAGACGCGCGGCGGGGATGCCGACGCCGACCCCGGCGAACCGCCGACTCATCTGACGTGCCTGCCAGCGGCTGAGACGGTGATCGAGCGCATCGATGGAATGCGGCCGCTGCCCCCATCCGCGGCCGTGCGCGTTCGACGGGGTCGTCATAACTCACCGAGTCTACGAGCGTGCCGCGTCGCCAGGAAGTGCGTGCACGTGGGTTGTTCACGTACGCAAGTACTTTCTTCAAGTGATGACTCGGTGCACATCATCGGTCACCTCGCCGCCTTCCTGCGCGATCCACGGTCCGTCGATCGACGGATCGATGATGCCCTCCTCCAGCCAGGTGTAGCGGCCGTCCAGCACGCCGTGCGCCAGCTTTCGGTCGGCGTCGTCGCTGTTGTCCCACAGCGCGGTGAACAGTTGTTCGGCCCGCACCCGGGATTGTCGGCAGAACGCGTCCGCGAGCTCGACCTCGGAGTGACCCGCTTCGCCCGCGGCGTCCCCGGCCCGGACGCACGCCGCCGTCATCGCGAACAGTTCCGCTCCGATATCGACGATCCGGCCGAGGAATCGCTGCCGGTATTCCAACTTGCCCTGCCATCTCGACATCGCGTAGAAGGTGCTGCGGGCGAGTTTTCGGCTGGCCCTTTCTACGTAGCGCAGGTGTTCGGCCAGCGGTCCGAATTCGCTGAAAGAAGTTGGAAGGCGGCCTTTTCCGGCGACCAGGGTCGGCAGCCACCGGGCGTAGAATTTGCCGGCCTGCGCGGCGGCTCGCGCCTTGTCCTTCAGATCGGTGTCGGGATCGATGATGTCGCCGGCCACCGACAGGTGGGCATCGACCGCCTCGCGGGCCAGCATCAGATGCATGATCTCGGTGGACCCCTCGAAGATTCGGTTGATCCGCATGTCACGCAGGATCTGCTCGACGGGCACACCGCGTTCTCCGCGCGCCGCCAGCGATTCGGCGGTTTCGAAACCCCGCCCGCCACGGATCTGCACCAGCTCGTCGGCGATCAGCCAGGCCATCTCCGAGCCGTACAGCTTGGCGAGGGCCGCCTCGATCCGGATGTCGGTGCGGCCGGCGTCGGCGAGCTCGCCGGCCAACTCGACCATCGACTCGAGCCCGTAGGCGGTGGCCGCGATGAACGCCACCTTGCCGGCAACCGCATCGTGCTCGCCGACCGGACGACCCCACTGGACGCGCTCCTTCGACCATTCCCGTGCGATCTTCAGGCACCATTTCGCCGTTCCGGTGCATACCGCCGGCAGCGACAGCCGACCCACGTTGAGTGTCGTCAGCGCGATCTTGAGGCCTTCACCTTCGCGACCGATGCGGTTCGCGGCCGGAACTCGCACGTCGCTCAGCTTGGTCAGACCGTTCTCGATTCCGCGTAATCCCATGAACGCATTGCGATTCGTCACCACGATGCCGGGCGTATCGGCTTCGACGACGAAGGCGGTGATGCCGCCCTTGTGTCCCTCGGAGCGCGGCACCTGGGCCATCACCACCAGCAGGTCGGCGATGACCCCGTTGGTGGTCCACAGTTTGACGCCGTTGAGTAGGTAGTCGTCCCCGTCCGGGGTTGCGGTGGCGTGCAGCCTGGCCGGATCACTGCCGACGTCGGGTTCGGTGAGCAGGAATGCGCTGATCTCCCGCGTGCACCGCGGCAGCCAGGTCTGCTTCTGCTCGGCGGTACCGAACATGGACACCGGCTGCGGGACCCCGATCGACTGATGCGCCGACAGCAGCGCGCCCAACGCCGGGTGGACCGAGCCGACGAGGGCAAGTGCCTTGTTGTAGTACACCTGCGACAGGCCGAGACCGTCATACTCGGTGCCGATCTTCATGCCGAATGCGCCGAGTTCCTTCAAGCCCCGGATGACCTTGTCGGGGATCTGCGCGTCGCGCTCGATGACTGTGGCATCGATCTGTGTCTCGCAGAACTCCCGAAGTTTGACCAGAAAGGCCTCGCCGCGCTCCGTGGTCTCAGCCGGTCCGCGGGGGTGAGGGTGGACGAGATCCAGCCGTAGTCGGCCGAGGAACAGTTCTTTGCCGAAGCTGGGCTGGTGCCAGTGCGTTTGCCGCGCCTCCTCGGCGACCTGCCTGGCCTGTCGTTCGTTGACTTCTCCGGTAGCGGTCATCGCCGGCCTCCATACGCCCGTTCGCTGGTGGCATACCCGCACCAAAATCGGCCGAAACGGCATTCTGGTCGGCTGACTCCGGTGCGATTCGGACGAGGTCTCTCGCTACACTTACCGTAAGTGCGACGGTTAGGAGCCGCGTTGATCAAGGTCATGCAGGGCGTGCGAGTGCTCGAGGTCGCGCAGTTCACCTTCGTCCCGGCGGCCGGGGCCATCCTCGCCGACTGGGGTGCTGACGTCATCAAGGTCGAGCACCCGCTGCGCGGCGACACTCAGCGGGGCTTCATCAACATGGGCGGGTTCCAGCTCGACCCCGACCGCCATCCGCTGATCGAACATCCCAATCGGGGCAAGCGCAGCGTCGGTATCGACGTCTCGACCCCCGGCGGGCAGGAGGTTCTGTACGAGATCGCCAAGACCGCCGACGTCTTTTTGACCAATTACCTTCCCGCCCAGCGGCAGAAGAACAAGTTCGACGTGGAGCACATCCGGGCGGTGAATCCGAGCATCATCTATGCCCGCGGCAGCGCCTACGGGGACAAGGGGCCAGAGCGCGATACCGGTGGATTCGACGGCACGGCATTCTGGACTCGCAGCGGTGTCGGGCACGCGCTGACCCCCGAGGCGATCAATGGTGCGCTGTCCCAGGGAATTCCGGCCTTCGGAGATTCGATCGGCGGGATGAACATCGCCGGCGGTATCTCCGCGGCCCTGTTCCACCGCGAGCGAACCGGGGAGACCTGCGAGATCGACGTGTCGCTGCTGAGCACGGCGTGGTGGGCGGCCGGTGCCAGCGTCACGCAGGGTATGGAGACCGGTGAGACGATGCGCTCGTCGATGCCCGACGACATCACTTCGGTGAACCCGTTCATGGCGAACTACCGGACCTCCGACGGCGGCACCATCAATCTGTGCATCGTCAGCCCGACCGGCTACATCCGCGACGCCTTCGAGCATCTCGGTCTGCCCGAGCTCGCTGACGACCCTCGGTTCTCCGATGTGCTGCCGCTGATCGAGAACGCCTCGGAAGGCGTGGAACTCATCGCGAAGGCGATCGGCAGCAAGCCGTTCGAGTACTGGCGCCAGCACCTCAAGACCATGAAGGGCCAGTGGGCACCGTTCCAGAGTCTGGTCGACCTTGCCACCGATGACCAGGCAGTGGCCAACGACATGATCGTCGAGGTGGAGGCCGCCGACGGTGGCAAGCCGTTCAAGGTGGTGCGCGGCCCCGTGCAGTTCAACCACGAACCGCTGGAGACCACCCGCGCGCCTCAGGCCTCCGAGCACACCGAGATCGTGCTGATGGAACTCGGCATCGATTGGGACCGCATCGAAGAACTCAAGGATTCCGGCGCGATCGCCTGAGGTCTTGCGCTGCGCCGTTTCCTACCGCGTGGTTGTTGGCCCGCCTAGGCCGCAGCCGTCAGGTAGAAATCGGCGGGACGGCGGCGTAGGCAGCGGCTAGTTGCAGCCGCTCGCGTGCACCCACCGGCCGTTGTAGCCGACACAACCGCTCACCGGCGGCGGCGGAGGCGGATCCTCCGGAAGCGGGGCGTAGTACGTCGGCGGCGGAACGTAGGGGGCGACCGCGTCGGCGATGTTGACGCACCCACCCACCGAGATCCGGCGTCCGGCGCTGGCGCACACGTCCGCGGCGGCCGTCCCGGCCGGGGCAGCCAGGACGATGGCCCCGGGCAGAGCGGTGAATGCGAGCGCGACCGCGGCCGCGCGCAGCCATGATGATCGAGGCTTGGCAGTGTTCGTCATTGTCCTGGTCCTAATGGCTGGTCAGGCGGCGCGATACCGCAACGGGTGCGGAAGTCGGTCAGCGGTTGACGGATCCCGGCGAGGTCGGCATGGGCCTGAGGGTTGGCATCGAAGAAGGCGCGCGTGGCGTCCGGCACTTCTTCCTGCGGGCGGTCGTGCAGGTTGGTGTAGAAATCGTTGACGTCCGGATGGGTCCACAGGTAGGTCGAGGTTGCTGAGGCCACCCCGGAGGCGATGCCGGCGAGGTCGCCGGCGGTGCAGTTGGGCGGGCGCGGCGGTGGTTCGGCCGCGGCGGTCACGGGACCGAACAAACCCATGACAACCGCGACGGCGCCTGCGGAGAAAGCCGGCACCATTCCGTAGCGCACCGTGGTCAGTGTGCGGGACACAGCGGGACTCCTTCCCGAGGTGGGCAGGTGCCGATTGCATCGCCCGGCGGGCCGAACATTAGCAGGTGGACCGGGGTGCGCGCGACGAATCGTTGCGTTGGGTAACGACGGGTTTCGGCCTGTGTGCCCGGTGCTCAGGACTGCGGCGGGGCGGGGTGTGAAGCTTGCCGGAACTGGCGGCAATGTCTCGCAATGTCAAAGATTTGTCCTGGATTGTCAAGACACCAGCTGTCGGTTTGCTGCACAGTAGATGCCCGGGTCGGGGTAAACGGCTGCGCGGCTTGCCCCACCAGTGGCTGGCTGCACAGACCAAGTTCCTATGAGGAGAGGGGCGCGGTGTCTGACGTGCAGGGTGACCAGTTGGTGGCGGCGGTTCTACCGGACGGCGGAGTTTTGCCCTTCCCGCCGGTCCCATCGGGCAGTATCGCCGGCCGCACGTTGCAGGAGTCGACGTACAACCCTCGAGCGGTGCCGAAGCGGTTACACGATGACACCCCGAACATCGTCATCGTGCTCATCGATGACGCGGGCCCCGGTCTGCCGTCGACGTTCGGCGGTGAGGTCACTACAGCGACTCTCGACCGGATCTGCGCGGAAGGCGTGTCTTACAACCGCTTTCACACCACGGCCATGTGCTCGCCGACTCGGGCGTCGTTGCTCACCGGTCGCAACCATCACGAGATCGGCAACGGTCAGATCGCCGAGTTGGCCAACGACTGGGACGGATATGCGGGCAAGATCCCGCGCTCGAGCGCCACCGTGGCCGAGGTGCTCAAGCAGTACGGCTACGCGACATCTGCCTTCGGGAAGTGGCACAACACTCCAGCCGAGGAGACCACGGCGGCCGGACCATTTGAGAACTGGCCCACCGGTTTGGGTTTCGAGTACTTCTACGGCTTCCTGGCCGGCGAGGCTTCGCAGTACGAGCCGAATCTGGTGCGCAACACCACCGTGGTCGCCCCGCCGAAGACTCCAGAAGAGGGCTACCACCTGTCCGAGGATCTGGCCGACGACGCGATCTCGTGGCTGCGCAGGCACAAGGCGTTCAACGCCGACAAGCCGTTCTTCATGTACTGGGCCAGCGGCGCCATCCACGGCCCGCACCACATCATGAAGGAGTGGGCGGACAAGTACGCGGGCAAGTTCGACGACGGTTGGGACGCCTACCGGCAGAGGGTCTTCGAGCGTGCCAAGGACAAGGGCTGGATCCCGCAGGACTGCACGCTGACCGAACGCGATGAAACGCTGGCGGGGTGGGACGACATCCCCGAGGATGAGAAACCGTTCCAGCGCCGTCTGATGGAGGTCGCGGCCGGTTATGGCGAGCACGTCGACGTTCAGGTCGGCCGCATCGCCGATGAACTCGAATCGCTGGGCTATGCCGAGAACACCCTGTTTCTCTACATCTGGGGCGACAACGGCTCATCGGGTGAAGGCCAGAACGGCACCATCGCAGAGCTGTTGGCGCAGAACGGCATTCCCACGACGGTGCGCCAGCACATCGACGCCCTCGACGAGCTCGGCGGCCTCGACGTCCTGGGTTCCCCGCTGGTCGACAACCAATACCACGCGGCATGGGCCTGGGCGGGTAGCACTCCTTACAAGGGGATGAAGCTGCTGGCCTCGCATCTGGGCGGCACGCGCAATCCGATGGCGGTGCGCTGGCCGGCCCGGATCAAACCTGATGCCGCTCCCCGCGACGTGTTCCTGCACTGCAACGACGTCGTGCCGACCATATACGACATCGTCGGGATCGCACCGCCTCAGGTGGTCAACGGGGAACCCCAGATGCCGCTCGCCGGAGCCAGTTTCGCCCGGACACTGGCTGACCGAAATGCTCCCGGCGGCAAGAAGACCCAGTACTTCGAGATCATGGGCAGCCGCGGGATCTACCACGACGGTTGGATGGCCTCGGCCCGCGGGCCCCGGCTGCCGTGGGTGCCGGGGCAGCCCCCGGGAATCGCCACCTGGACACCCGACAACGACACGTGGGAGCTGTACCACCTCGACGAAGACTGGTCGCAGGCCCATGATCTCGCCGCCGAACAGCCAGAGAAACTGGCCCAGATGCGGGAGATGTTCATGGTCGAGGCTGCCCGCAATGCGGTGCTGCCGATCGGCGGAGGCCTGTGGGTTCCGGTCTATCACCCCGAGTTGCGGATCAGCCCGCCCTACAAGGAGTGGGAGTTCTCCGGGGACACCGTCCGGATGCCGGAATTCTGCGCGCCGGCACTCGGCAACAAGAACAATGTCGTCACCATCGACGTCGACATTCCCGCCAGTGCCTACGGGGTGCTGTACGCGCTCGGGGCCGCGGCGGGCGGGCTGACGTTGTACATGGACGAGGGCTACCTCTGCTACGAGTACAACCTGTTCATATTGCAACGCACCAAGGTTCGCTCTGCCAACAAGGTTCCACCGGGGCGCGCCACGCTCACCGTGACCACCCAGTACGCGGACCCGCGCCCGGCCGGCCCGCTCGATATCACGGTCGCGCGCAATGGTGAAACCATCGCCGGCGGCCAGGTTCCGATCAGCGCGCCGCTGTTGTTCACCGCCAACGACTGTCTCGACATCGGTACCTGCCTCGGCTCGCCGGTGTCGCTCGATTACCGCGAACGCGCACCGTTCCCGTTCGAAGGCCGTATCCACCGCGTACACGTCGCTTACACCTGATCGCGCCTGTCGCAGATCCGAAGAAAGGAACGACTTTTCGTGAAGAAGAAACGACGCGCGGCCAAATGGCTGGTCGCGCTCAGCGCGATGATGTTGATGACGACCACGCTGGGATGTTCGCCGTCATCACCTGAGACTTCCGGTCAATCCGGGTCTGGAGAACTGACTCCCGATGAGGCCAAGGCCATCGCCATGGATGCGTACGTCTACGGCTACTCGCTCGTCACGATCGAGATGACACGGCGGGTCATGACCAACGTGGAAAAGGTCGACGGTCCACGCGCTCCGATGGGGCAGCTGATGCGGATGCGCGAGTACCCCAACGCGCAGTTCCGCGACGTGACGGCACCCAACGCCGACACGTTGTACACCAACGGATTCATCGACGTCAAAGACGAGCCGTGGGTGCTTAGCCTGCCTGAGGCGCACGACCGCTACTACCTGTTCCCGATGCTCGACGGCTACACCAACGTCTTCGAGGTACCCGGGAAGCGCACCACCGGCACCGGACCGCAGACCTATGCCATCACCGGTCCCGGCTGGAAGGGCACGCTGCCCGACGGGGTGAAAGAGTACAAGTCGCCCACATCGACGGTGTGGCTGTTGGGGCGCATCTACTGCGACGGCACGCCCGAGGACTATGCCGCTGTGCACAAGTTCCAGGACGAGATCTCACTGGTTCCGCTCAGCTCGTACGGCAAGCCTTACACCGCGCCGCCCGGCAACGTCGATCCCGCCATCGACATGAAGACCCCGGTTCGTGAACAAGTCAACAACCTGAGCGCCGAGGACTTCTTCAATCTGATGGCCGGCCTGATGAAAGACAACCCGCCGGCCGCAGCAGACAAGCCGATCGTGGACAAGATGGCCAGGCTCGGCATCGTCGCGGGCGAGAAGTTCGACATAGACAAGCTCGGTTCCGACGTCGCCGCGGCCCTGCAGTCGGTCCCCAAAGAGGGCGTCGAGAAGATCCTCGCCCGGTTCAAGGAACTCGACGACGTCAACGGGTGGCAGTTCACCACCCAGACCGGTCAGTACGGCACCGACTATCTGCAGCGCGCGATGATCACCTACGTCGGGCTCGGCGCTAATCGACCTCAGGACGCGGTCTACCCGACCTCGGAAGCTGACGCCGACGACCAGGCCTACGACGGGGCCAACAAGTATCTGGTGCACTTCGACAAGGGCCAGTTCCCACCCGTCGACGGATTCTGGTCGTTGACCATGTACGACGAGGGCTACTTCTTCGTCGACAACCCGCTCAATCGCTACAACCTGAGCCAGCGGAACTCCTTCGTCACCAACCCGGATGGGTCCGTCGACCTCTACCTGCAGCACGACAATCCCGGCCCTCAGAAGGAAGCCAACTGGCTGCCTGCACCTGCCGGAAAGTTCAACCTGATGCTGCGCTTGTACTGGCCGAAGGAAGCCCCGCCGTCGATCATCGACGGCACGTGGAAACCGCCTGCCGTCAAAAAGGTTCCGTGATCACGGTTCCGCCGGGTACCTACCGATAAAAACGAGATGGCTGCCAGACCAAGTCTGGCAGCCATCTCGTTCATGTCTAGCGATGGATCAGAGGTGCACCGCCCGGTGACGGTGGCGAAGCAGGCGGGTCAACCAGCGGACATCGATCAACATTGCGTTGGCCTTTCTCTCAGGCGCTCTTGATAAGCAGGGGAAGCAACCGGCGGCGTGCCGTATTGCCTTCGGCGAAGTGGTGCAGGGCTTCCGGTACTGAGGAGCTGAGCGGGACGCCCACCTCCTGGTGCCGGATCTCGGCGACGACCGACTGGCTGGCGATTACCGACCAGTCCACACCAAGAGCGCCGCATCGTTCGTCAATGTCGTAGAACAAGGAAATCGCCTGCGGCGTAAAGCTGTTGACGCCGCTCAGGTCGAGGGCCAACGGCTTCTCCGCAAGGATGAACCGGTTCACGTATGACGCGATCTGGTCGATGTTGTTGCTGTCGATATCTCCCTTGACGGTCACCACTGTCGCCAGTTGGCGGCACTGCGCACGCATCGATGCGCCCTCGCAGATGACTGCCGAGTTCCCGTACCGAAAGTGTCGATCCAATGCCGGGGTGTTGTTCGTGAATGTCATGATCAGCCTCCCGCCGTCTTTCCTGAGCTCTGGCTGAGCTCCGTCGCGTCAACCTGTTCACAACGCTAAGTGGGCAAAATAAGGCTGCTGGGAGCCAGCGTTAATGCTTTGCTAAGAACATTCGGGACCTACCCGTCGGTAAGGTCGGCGACGATCAGTACGTCCAGGGTCCGGGGCCCGTGGACGCCTTCTACCCGCTGTAGTTCGATGTCGCTGGTGGCGCTGGGTCCGGAGATGAACGTCAGCGGCCGCGTCGGCGTCAGCACGGCGAATGCCTGCGGCACGGTGTCGACGATCTGATCAACCCGCACCACACAGACGTGATGGTCGGGTACCAGGGTCAGCGCGCGCCGGCCCTGTCCCCGGCCCGCATCTAGCACGATCGTGCCAGTCGCGGCGATTCCCAGTGCACAACCGGTCAGCACCGCGTCGGCTCGGTCGAGTTGCTCGACACCCAGCACGGGCTCGTCGGGAACCGTCGTCAACCCCGCTACCCACTCGCTCGGCAGATCAGCCGGAACGACGACCGTGGCCTGCGGCCCCACCAAACTGAGGACGGTTGGCGCGATCGCGTCGGCATCGATGCGGTGGACCCGCGCCCGATATTCGGCGACCGTCTCGGCGAACCGCTCGACGTCTCCCGCGCCGGTGAGCGGCTCGTGGTGATAGTCCCGCGGTACCTGGACGGCCCGCGGCGGCGCCGACGCCAAGGCGGCACGCACCTGCCCCAGGACTGCCGCCCTGGCGCGGGGCGTCGGGCCGGTCACCTCCGGTCTCTCTCATGTGTCCGGTTCCACCACTGCCGGAATGTCTCGGCGGGTGGCTCAGGGATGTCACGGCTGGCCGTCCACTTCGATGCCGGCCAGGGCAGCGCAGAAATACGGTGATCACGCCCCGCGATCAGCCGTCCCGCGGCCAGTGCCTTCTCTGCCAGCGAAAAGCGTCCAGCGCCGGACATCGCCCAGCCGGCGGCCTTCATCGCCAGGTCCTGGCCGGAGAAAAGGACCCCGCGCAGGGTTCCTCTTTCCTGGTCCACCTGCTGTGCGCGCAGATGGACCAGGATCGTGGGGATGTCGATGCGAACCGGGCAGGCCTCGAAACACGCCCCACACAACGACGAGGCGAACGGCAGGGTGGCGTTGGGGTCGTCGTGGCCGGTGGTGCCGGTGAGCTGAGGGCTCAGAATCGCCCCGATCGGACCCGGATAGACCGAGCCGTAGGCATGGCCGCCGGTGCGCTCGTAGACCGGACACACATTCAGGCACGCACTGCAGCGGATGCAGTGCAATGCGGCGCGACCCACCTCATCGGCCAGAACCCGCGTGCGGCCGTTGTCGAGCAGGACCAGATGGAATTCCTGCGGGCCGTCGCCGGGATGCACTCCGGTCCACATCGACGTGTACGGATTCATCCGTTCGGCGGTCGAGGACCTCGGCAGCAACTGCATGAACACCTCGAGATCGGCGAAGGCTGGCACGACTTTCTCGATGCCCATCACGGTGATCAGCGTCTGCGGCAGTGTCAGGCACATCCGGCCATTGCCTTCGGACTCCACCACCGCGAGCGTGCCGGTCTCGGCGATGCCGAAGTTGGCGCCGCTGACCGCTACCTTCGCGGTGAGGAACTTGCGCCGTAGGTGGGCGCGGGCCGCCATGGCCAGCACCCGGGGGTCATCGGTGAGCTCACCCGCATCGGGCATCTCACGGGTGAAGATCTCCCGGATCTCGGCGCGATTGCGGTGGATCGCCGGCACCAGGATGTGGCTGGGTTTGTCGTGGCCGAGCTGCACGATGAGCTCCGCCAAATCGGTTTCGAACGCGGCGATGCCCTGGGCTTCCAGATACTCGTTGAGGCCGATCTCCTGGGTGGCCATGGACTTGACCTTGACCACCTCATCGGATCCGGTGGCGCGGATCAGATCGGCGACGATGCGGTTGGCCTCGTCGCCGTCGCGGGCCCAGTGCACGACACCGCCGCGCTGGGTGACGTTGTCCTCGAGTTGCTCGAGTAGCTCGGGCAAGCGCGCCATGACGTCCTGCTTGAGGGCGCTGCCTGCGGCACGCAACTGTTCCCAGTCGTCGCACTCGCGGATCGCGTTGAGACGTTTGGCGCGGATGGTGTGGGTCGCGTGGCCGATGTTGCGTCGTAGTTGAGAATCGGCGAGTGCGGTGCGGGCGGCGGCCGGGAACGGTTCGTCACCGCGGAGGTTGCCGACGCCGGGAGTGCCCAGGAAGGTGGTCATGTGGCCGCCAGGATCTCGGCCAGGTGCACGGTGCGCACTCCGGAACGCAACCGGCTCAGCCCGCCACCGATGTGCATGAGACACGACGAATCGCCGGCACTGCACACCTCGGCGTCGGTCTCGGCGATGTGAGCCATCTTGTCGGCCAGCATCGCGGTGGACGTATCGGAATTCTTGATCGCGAAGGTCCCGCCGAAGCCGCAACAGGATTCGGCCTCCGGCAGCTCTACCAGCGTCAGCCCCTGCACATTGCGCAGCAGCCGCAGCGGCTTGTCACCCACCCCGAGCATCCGCAGCGAATGGCAGGTCGGATGATAGGTGACCCGGTGCGGGTAGTAGGCGCCGACGTCGTCGATTCCGAGAACGTCGATCAGCAGTTCGGACAGCTCGTAGGTCTTGGCGGCCAGTTGTTCGGCACGGATGGCCAGTCCTTCGTCACCGGCTCGGCGGGCCACCATCGCGTGCTGGTGGCGGACCGAGCCCACGCATGAGCCCGACGGCGCGACGACGGCGTCGCAGTTCGCGGATTCGAAGGCCTCGACATGGTTGCGCACCAGTGCGGTGGCTTCCTTGAGATATCCGGTGTTGACATGCATTTGGCCGCAACAAGTCTGACTTTCCGGGAACTCCACCCGATGGCCGAGGCGCTCGAGCAACTGCACCGTGGCGATCGCCGCGGGCGGAAACATCGCATCCGCCAAGCAGGTCGCGAACAGGGCGATTCGCATGCACACTCCTAAACCGTGACGTCTCCACAATATGCCGGGAATCCGAAACCGCAGACCGGTGTTGTTCGGCGTGGCCGCGCAACGCGGTCGCAGAGTGAAAGGCCAGTATGTCGGCAACGGGCGAGGCTGGACCTGCGGTCCGCGAGGTCAAGCGTCCACACGACACCACGATCCGGTACACCGTCAACGGTCCGGCTGACGGGCCGACGCTCGCCTTCGTCCACGGATGGGGTTGTGACAGAGGAGATTTCGAGGGCCTTACCCGACATCTGCCGCAGCGGTATCGCGTCATCGCGGTCGATCTGGCCGAACACGGCGAATCGCGGTCGGCGCGGGAGGTCTGGACCATCGAGGAGTTCGCCCGTGACGTCGCGGCAGTCCTGACCGCCGAGACTGCGCGAAGCGTCGTGGTGGTCGGGCACTCGCTCGGCGGTGCGGTAGCGGTCGAAACCGCACGCATGTCGCCCGACACGGTTTCGCATGTCGTTGCGTTGGATGGTCTGCACTACCTGTCGCTGTACCCGGCCCAGGACGAACGGCAGGCCCGGGCGGTACTGCAACCCTTCTACGACGACTTCGATGCGGCGACGTGGGGCATGGTCAAGGGAGGATCGCCCGAGGGCACCGATCCGGTGCGTACGCACACCTACTTCACGAAGATGGCGGCGGTGCGCCAACCTGCCGGCCTGCGCGCTATCGAGGGCCTGGTGGATTGGGACATGGATGCCGCTCTGCGTGAGGTCCGAGGGCCGGTCACGCTGTTCGCGGTCCGCTCACTGCTCACACGTGAAGCCACCGAACGCTACGGTGACCGCATCGACATCGTGCCGGTCGATTTGGGCAGCCACCACTTCCACGTCGAATCCCCAGAAGGCACCGCTGAATTGCTGATCCAGGTGACTCAACCGTCGGTGGACCGCTGACGTAGATCCAAGGCGTAGAACAACTTGTCGTATCGCCGCTCGCCCACCGCGACGAATCTCTCAAGCAACCCGTAGCGCTCGAAGCCCAGAGATTCGTAGAGTCCGGCCGCGCGCTCGTTGTCTCCCCGAAGGTCCAGGGTCAGCACCTCGACGTGTGATTCGGCGGCGGCGCGGATCAGCCTCTGCAGCAGGCGCCGGCCGATCCCCAGCCCTTGCCACCGTGGATCGACCGCCACCTTCTCCACGTCCGCGTGGGGTCGATGCGTCGGACGCGTATACCGGCGCCAGTAAGCGAATCCGGCCGGCTGTCCGTCCACCTCCGCGACGAGCAATGCGGCGTCGCCGGTCACGACCGCATCGGCTGTCTCGCCCAGCAGTTGGGCAACCTCGGCCTCGGTCGGTGGATCGACCCAACCCAATGCGGCGCCCCCGGACACCAAGCGCTGCAGGAGTGCCGCGATGGCTCCGGTCAGCGGTGGTACGAGATCAGGTGAGTCGACGGAAACGATCCGAACCGCGTTGGACGCGACCATGACGGCAGTATCCCAGACCTCCCGTGCGGCTCAGTGCTTCCACTGGGCACCGCGGTAGTGCTCCCACGGGTTGTAGTCGGCGAGTAACGCTTCCTGTGGTGGGCGTTCGGCCTCGGGTACGTGCTGCAGATTGACCCGCACCCGATACCAGATCGAACTCGGGCCGCGCATCCCGTCGAGCAGCACATCGGCGGGCTCCAATTGACGGGCCACCGCGGGATGGCGCTCGCGCCACACGTCCAGCGCTGCCATCGCCTCGTCCTTGGTCTTGGTCTTGGCGATCTCGATCAGCGGCATCGAAGACTGTCGTCGCCCGTCGTGGGAAGCACCCTTGGGTGCCTTCTCCGCCGGCCCGAGTTCCTTGGCGAGGGCGAGCAACGCGTCCAGTTCACCGACCGTGGTGTCCATGCCCTCCCAGGGGTCGCCGATCTCGGCGAACCGGTCGGGCACGGTGGCGATCGTGAAAGCTTCCGGTCGGCAACCGTCGACCTCGTCCCAGCGCAG
Source organism: Mycolicibacterium fortuitum subsp. fortuitum (assembly GCF_022179545.1). The sequence goes on from NZ_AP025518.1 coordinate 628,757, forward strand.
CGGGGTGGATACCCGGGCATCAGGGGTGGCCCGCACCGAGTACGCCGAGGCCACCGTGCGGTCTTTGGCGTTCTGGTTGAAGTCGACGAACACCCGCTCCCCGCGTTCCTCCTTCCACCAGCGCGCCGTCGCAATGTCCGGCACCCTGAGCTCCACCGCCCGCGCCACGGTCTCGGCAGCCAGCCGCACCTTGGCGAACGGCCATTGCGGCTGGATGCGCGCATAGATGTGAAAGCCGCGCGAGCCAGACGTCTTCGGCCACGCGGTCAGGCCATGCTCTTCCAACACCTCGCGGGCCACCTGCGCGACTTCCACGATCTGCGACCAGCCGACCCCGGGCATCGGGTCGAGGTCGACGCGAAGTTCGTCGGGATGGTCCAGATCTCCCGAGCGCACCGGGTGCGGGTTGAAGTCGACGCATCCGAGATTCACCGCCCACGCCAGTCCCGCGGTGTTGCGCAGCACCGCTTCCTTGGCCGACGTGCCTGACCGGTACTTGAGCTCGGCGACCTCGACATAATCGGGCCGCTTCTCCGGTGCCCGCTTCTGGAAGATGGCCTCGGTGCCGATGCCTTTGACGAACCGTTTGAGGATCATCGGACGGTCGTAAACCCCACGCAGAGCACCGTCGGCCACTGATCGGTAGTAGTTGATCAGGTCCAGCTTGGTGACCCGCGCGTCAGGAAAAACCACCTTGTCGGGGTTGCTGACGGTCACCTCGAGGCCGTCGATCTCCAGCGACTCTGCACCGGCCATGACCACATGGTAGTTACCGCCCGCGGTGCGATCGGCGTCACTTATTGTGGCGACATGCCAAGTCTGTCTGATCTGCCGGCGAACCTCACCGCGAAGGCCAAGCAGTACGCGGAGCGTGGCGCCGCCGAATTGCACTACGCGCGCAAGATGTTCGAGGCGGGTGCGCTACGGCTGGAACCGCCGCACCATATCGCGGCTATGCTGAACGACATCCGGACCTGGGGTGAGATCGGGATGATCCCGGCGCTCAACGCGCGTCGGCACCCCGATCGTGTCGCGGTCATCGACGACGAAGGCGAGTTGACGTTCGGTGAGCTCGACGCCGCGGCGCACGCGGTGGCCAACGAACTGCTCACGATGGGTGTGCGCGGTGGTGATGGCGTGGCCATCCTGGCGCGCAACCACCGGTGGTTCCTGATCTCCCAATACGGTGCAGCCCGCGTCGGGGCCCGGATCATCATGCTCAACTCCGAGTTCTCGGGACCGCAGATCAAAGAGGTCTCCGAGCGCGAAGGCGCGAAGGTGATCATCTACGACGACGAGTACACCGCCGCCGTGGCACACGCGAAGCCAGAGCTGGGCAAACTGCGGGCGTTGGCCGTCAACCCGGATTCCGACACACCGTCGGGTAGCACCGATGAGACGCTGGCCGACGTCATCGCGCGCAGCAACGGCAAGCCCGCGCCCAAGGCCACCAAACACCCCGCGATCATCATCTTGACCAGCGGCACCACCGGAACGCCCAAGGGCGCCAACCGGGCCGCCCCGCCGTCGCTGGCCCCGATCGGTGGAGTGCTGTCGCATGTCCCGTTCAAGGCCGGGGAGGTGACGGCGCTGCCCGCGCCGATGTTCCATGCGCTCGGGTTCCTGCACGCCACCATCGCGATGATGCTCGGCTCGACGCTGGTGCTGCGTCGCCGGTTCAAGCCGGCCACCGTGTTCGAAGACGTCGAGAAGCACGGAGTCACCGCCATGGTGGTGGTGCCGGTGATGCTCTCGCGGATGCTCGATCACCTCGATCAGATGAAGCCGAAGCCCAATCTGTCGTCGCTGCGAATCGTGTTCGTCTCCGGATCCCAGCTCGGTGCCGAACTCGCGTCGCGGGCGCTCAAAGAACTCGGGCCCGTCATCTACAACCTCTACGGATCGACCGAGATCGCCTTCGCCAGCATCGCGCGGCCCAAGGATCTGTCCATCAATCCGTCGACGGTCGGCCCGGTGGTCAAGGGCATCACCGTCAAGATCATCGACGACAACGGCAAGGAACTCCCGCCCGGGCAGGTCGGTCGCATCTTCGTGCGAAACACCTTCCCGTTCAAGGGGTATACCGGCGGTGGGGGCAAGGAGATCATCGACGGCATGTTGTCGTCGGGCGATGTCGGATATTTCGACGAGCACGGCCTGCTCTACGTCAGCGGCCGCGACGACGAGATGATCGTCTCCGGCGGGGAGAACGTCTTCCCGGCCGAGGTCGAGGATCTGATCAGCGGGCATCCCGACGTCGTCGAGGCCACTGCGCTCGGCGTCGAGGACAAGGAATGGGGTGCCCGCCTCAAGGCCTTCGTGGTGAAGGCCGAGGGGGCCAGCCTCGACGAGGACACGGTCAAGGCCTACGTCAAGGAGCACCTGGCGCGCTACAAAGTGCCGCGTGAAGTGGTGTTCCTCGACGAGTTGCCGCGCAACCCGACCGGCAAGATCCTCAAGCGCGAACTCCGCAACCTGGAATAGTTCGCTCGCATCGGTGGTAGTACAGCCTTGTGAACATCGAACTGACCGGAAAGACCGCACTCGTCACGGGCTCGACGCAAGGCATCGGGCTGGCCATCGCCGAGCAACTGGCACGTAGCGGTGCGCGGGTCGTCGTCAACGGTCGCACGGCGGCCCGGGTCGACGAAGCCGTCGCCAAACTGGGCGAGTTCGACGTGTTGGGTGTTGCCGCCGACGTCTCGACGGAGGAGGGAACTGCCGATCTGCTGCGTCAGTTGCCTGATGTCGACATCCTGGTGAACAACCTCGGCATCTTCGGTGCCGTGCCGCCGCTGGAGATCACCGACGAGCAGTGGCGTACTTACTTCGACGTGAATGTCCTTGCCTCGGTGCGACTCATCCGTAGCTACCTGCCTGGGATGACCCAGCGGGGGTGGGGCAGGGCGATCCAGATCGCCAGCGACTCCGCCATTGTCACGCCGGCGGAGATGATCCATTACGGCGTGTCGAAGACGGCGTTGCTCGCGGTGTCCCGCGGTTTCGCCAAGGAGGCCGCGGGCACGGGCGTGACCGTGAACTCGGTGATCGCCGGGCCGACGCACACCGCGGGGGTGGAGGACTTCGTCTATCAACTCGTCGACAAATCGCTGCCGTGGGACGAGGCTCAGCGCGAGTTCATGATCAAGCATCGGCCGCAGTCGCTCATCCAGCGCCTGATCGAGCCCGAGGAGATCGCGACCATGGTGACCTACCTGGCCTCTCCGCTGGCCTCGGCCACCACGGGCGGGGCGCTACGGGTCGATGGCGGTTACGTCGACTCGATTCTGCCCTGATGCTCAGCGGCCCATCAGGGCGACGGGACCGGAGTCACCTGGACTTCTCGGTGGTGGCGGCTGTCGTCACGGTGTCGAAATCGGCGCTGGACCGTAGTCGCGCTGTGCAAGCCGAACTCGACAAGGGGCTCTAGGCGAGGACCGCTGAACCCGGCACCGCCAGGCAGACCAAGGACAAGGCCAGCAGGAACCAGCCTGCTCCCTGCCAGATCGGCCAGGTGCCCTCGGCTTTCCACACTTGGTAGGTGCGGAGGAACGCCCCGAGCCCGCCGACGAACAGAATCGTCGGCACGAGCGTTGCCGACAGTGTGGAGTGATCAAAGGCGTAGAACGTCAGCGCCACCGCCGCGACGACCACCACGGCGACCACATAGCCCACTGCGGAGCGGAACATCTGCGGGTTGTGCCAACGCTTTTCGACGTCGTCCTCGTCGCTTCCCATATCTTCCAACTCACATCGTCACGGTGGCCCGTTGATGTACCAGGCCAGACAACCCGGCCGGTCGCGGCACGCGATGATGGCACCGGCATCGGGCGCGGACCCGCGCACGCGAGGTGGCCTGGGTTGCAGGTTGCAGTTCACCACGTAGGGGTTCCACGGAATCACGCCGTTCACACATGGCTCGGCCTGGATCTCGGCGACCTTCGGGGATGCCCACACGGCGGTCGGCGTGACGATAACGGCGACCGCCGCTGCGCCCACTGCCACCGGGCGCAGGATGCGTTGTAGTGACGTTCTCATCGTCGAGTGGCAACCGTTTCTGGTAGCTGTCTATTTCGACGGTACGCCTAACCCCGACGAGAAAGTTACGGGTCGCGGGGCAGGCCCAGGAGCCGTTCGGCGATGATGTTGAGCTGGACCTCGGTGGTGCCGCCGTAGATCGTGGTGGCGCGGCTGGCCAAGAGGTATTCGGCCCAGCGGCCGAATACCTGCTCGGGATCGCCGATGGCCCCGTCGGTGCCGAAGGAGGCCACCGCGAACTCCGCGTAACCCTGACCGGTCTTCATCGACAGCAGCTTGGAGATCGCCGCGGCGGGCATGGCATCTCCGCCGGCCAACGTCAGCAGGGTGGACCGCAGGTTGAGCACCTTGGCGGCATGGCCTTCGGCGATCAGCTGGCCGGCGTGGTTCTGCTCGATCTGGTCGAACTGCCCGTCCCGCAGGAACTGCACGAACTGGTCGAGGTTCGCCAGGAACGGCGGCTCGCTGCTGCCGATCGAGACCCGCTCATTGGTGAGGGTGTTGCGGCTGACCTCCCAGCCCCGGTCGACCTCGCCGAGCACCATGTCATCGGGCACGAATACGTCGTCGATGAACACGGTGTTGAACATCGCGTTGCCCGTCAGTTCCCGTAGCGGCTTGACCTCGACGCCCGGGGAGTTCATGTCGAGCAGGAAGTACGTGATGCCATTGTGTTTCGGGGCGTCGGAATTCGTCCGCGCCAGCAGCGCGCCCCATGCGGAGAACTGTGCGCCCGTCGTCCAGATCTTCTGCCCGGTGATACGCCAGCCGCCGTCGACCTTGGTGGCCTTGGTGGTCAGGCTGGCCAGGTCCGAACCCGCACCGGGCTCGGAGAACAGCTGGCACCAGATCATCTCGCCGCGGAACGTCGGCGGCAGGAAGCGCTGCTTCTGCTCGTCGGTGCCGAACGCCACGATCGACGGGATGATCCACGACGCGATGCCCATCTGTGGGCGCCGAACGCGGCCGGTGCTGAACTCCTGGGCGATGATGATCTGCTCGATCGGCTCCGACGCTCGCCCCCACGGCTTGGGCAGGTGCGGCTGCACCCAGCCGCCCTCGGCGATCGCGGTGTTGCGCTCGGCGCCGCTCGGAATCGCCTTGAGCGCAGCGACTTCCGCGCGGATATCCTCACGCAGCTTCTCGGTGTCGGGATCGAGGTCGATGTCGACGGGCCGCATGCCGGTGGTGGTCGCAGTATCGACGACCGCCTGCGGGTAGTCCGAGGCCCGGCCGAAGAAGGCGGCCAGCACCAGGGCGCGCCGGTAGTACACGTTGGTGTCGTGCTCCCAGGTGAACCCGATGCCACCGTGCACCTGGATGCAGTCCTGGGTGGTGTGCTGCGCGGCGGCTGGTGCCAGGGTGGCGGCCACCGCGGCGGCGAACGCGAAATGAGTGTCCGCAGAAGGGTCTTCGTGGACCTCGTCGAGGGCGCGGGCAGCGTCCCAGACCGCGGCGGTCGCGCGTTCGGTCTCGGCGATCATTCCGGCGCACTTGTGCTTGATCGCCTGGAATTGGCCGATCGGCCTGCCGAACTGTTCGCGGATCTTGGCGTATGCGGTGGCGGTGTCAGTGGCCCAGCGGGCCACGCCGATCGCCTCGGCCGACAGCAGCGTGGTGATCAGGGCCCGGGCGTGGGCAGTGCCGAGGCTCGTCAGTACCCGATCGCCGGTTACCTCGGTGGCGTTCGCCCGGACGTGGGCCAGAGGACGCAACGGGTCGACACTCTTTACCGGCTCGATCTCCAGCTGGGCGGCGTCCAGCACCACCCACTGGACACCGGACTCGATGGCCACGGGCAGCACCAGCACCGAGGCCTGCGCCGCGGCAGGCACCGCGCGCGCCTCGCCGCGGATGACCAGACCGTCGCCGTGGCGAGTGGCGGTCAGGCCGGAGTCGATGGCGTAGGCGGCGATGGTCTCACCAGAGGCCAGCCCGCCCAGTATCGCGGCATCGGGGTTGTCTGCCGAGATCAGCGCGCTGGCGATCGCCGACGGGACGAAGGGCCCGGGCACGGCGCCGTAGCCGAACTCGGCCAACGTGATGGCCAGCTCCAGGATGCCGAACCCTTGCCCGCCAACGGTTTCCGAGAGATGAACGCCTTGCAGGCCCTGTTCGGCGGCGGCCTTCCAGTACGGCGGAGGGTTGGGGATGGGTGTCTCGAGCGCCTCGTGGAGCACCTCCGACGGCGCTACCCGCGCTACCAGGGACCGAACAGAATCGGCCAGATCGCTGTGCTCAGACGTGATCGCAATAGGCATGCGGTTCCTCCATCCGGGGCATACATCTATTAACCGGTCGGTTGGGCCGAGGGTACCCCGGGGTGACCCGCGCCACTCCAGTGGCCTATCTAACCCCGTTTACTACGTGCGCCAGGTGCTCGCCATCGCGGATGCGCCGGCAGTTCTCGACCGCCATCGTCAGATAGCGGCGCATGGTGTCCACGGTGTACCAGGTGACGTGCGGGGTGAGCACCACGTTGGACAGCTCCAGCAGGGGATTGCCGGGCGGCACGGGTTCCTCGGCGAACACGTCCAGGCCGGCTGCGGCCAACTGCCCGGTACGCAGTGCCTCGACGAGGGCGGGCTCGTCGATGATCGGACCGCGCGCGGTGTTGACCACGACGGCGCCGGGTTTCATCGATGCCAGCGCCTTGGCGTCGAGTAGTCCGCGGGTGGCCTCGGTCAGCGGGAGGTGAAGCGAGACGATGTCGCTGGCGGCCAACAGATCCGGCAGGGTGCGCCATTGCGGATGGCCGGTGTCGCGGGTGCTGGTGTGGATCACCTGGGACGGATCGGCCCCCATGGCGACGACGATCTTCTCGACCCGTTTGGCCACGTTTCCGTACCCGAGCAGGCCCACGGTGCAACTGCCGAGGTCGCGCACGGTTTCGCCGAGGCTGTGGTCAGAAGGCCAACCCGTGCCCTCGCGGGTGGCGCGGTCGAGTTCGGGTAGCCGGCGCAGCGCGGCCAGCATCAGCAGCACGGTGCCCTCGGCCACCGACGGTGCGTTGGCCCCGGGCATGTTGGCCACCAGGATGCCCAACCGGGTGGCGGTATCGACGTCGATGGTGTTCACCCCGGCGCCCAGCTTGTGCACCAGCCGCAACCGCAGCCCGCGCTCCAGATCGTCGCCGGAGACCGGGCGTAGCACGTGCCAGAGCACCTCGGCCGACGGCAGCTCCCGGTAGAACGTGGCGTCATCGTCCTCGGCGCAGAACGTCACGTCGAGCCAGTCTTGGTGAGGGGCAAGAAAATCCGTCACCTTGTCACCAGGGGTGAAGTGGGCCAGGACCCTGATCCGGCCGGGGCTCACCGCCACCGCTTCGCGATCCATCCGGCGATGGTATCGGCCTGCTCGTCCCGCGCGCCGGCAGTGGTGAAGTAGTGATCTGTGTCGATCGAGCACTGGGATTTGTCCGTGCTCGCCAGCGCGTCATAGATGCGTTTGGCGTCGGATGGGTACACCCCGGTGTCCTGGTCGGCGTTGATCACCAGCGCCGGGCAGGTGATTCGGCCCAGGTGCGGCTCGGCCCGCGTCTGGGCATGCCGCAGGCTCCACATGCCGATCCAGTTGCGCACGGTGGTGGCCGCGGCGATGCCCCGGGCCGAACGGTTGGCCTTGATCGGTACCCCGGCGTAGCAGAGATTGGCCTGCCGGTTGGTCGGTTCGATGGCCGGATCGACCATCCGTGGGTCCGCCCAGGTGCGCATCACCGTGAACGGGCGGTCCGAATAGCCCTCCGCCTGAATCCGTTTCAGCTCGTCCTCAGCCCAGTCGGTGATCTTGTCGTTGCGTGCGATCTGCGCCGCGCGGTACCGCGCCACGAACTCGGCCGACAACGGTGCGGGGTTGCGCTCGTCGAACAGGTCCAATTCGGGATCGCTGGCGACGGCGTCGTTCTCGTCCACGACAGAGGCGTCCATCCAGGCCGTCAGGACATCTGGGCGGCCCGGATGGGCGGCGCTGGCCACATACCCGTCTGCGGGTAGCAGTTCGGTCAGTCCTGCCGCGGGCCGCATGCCCTCGAGTGGCTGAACATTCGGCGCGACAGCCTGGGACTGGTAGGCCGCCATCAGTGAGCCGCCACCGGAGTTGCCCAACAGGACAACGGTTTCGATGTTCTGCTGCTCGCGGAGCCACCGCACCCCGACCCCGATGTCGACCAGGGCATGGTCCAGCAGGAAGCTGCTCTCGAATCCGCGGAAGCGGGTGTTCCAGCCGAGGAAGCCGATGCCCCTGGCGGCCAGGTAATCGGCGATGTAGTGCTCGGAGAAGTCGATCTGGTAGTGCGTGGCGATCACCGCGACCGTCGGTTTGCGTTGTGCGCTCCGGTAATAGAGCCCCTGGCACGGATACCCACCCGCGCCGGCACGCTGGGCGGTGGGCGATTCGAGGCCGATGAATTCGCGGACCACTTCCGGTGAAGCGTTGCTCATGGGCGGGGGCTCTCCTCGTGGTAGATGGTCCGGTAGAACACGTTGGCCAGAGTGGTGATACACGCGGTGTCGTCGGCGCGGGTGTCGCGGCCGCCGGACAGTTGGGCGTAGCAGAACTGGTTGAGCATCGACACCAAGGCGACGGCGGTCAGATGGGGGTCGTCGTCAGGGCAGAACCCTTGGTGCTGAGCGTGTTTGATCATTTCGGTGATCATGGTGATGGGTAGCTGACAGATCTCGTCCCAGTATTCGGCGAAGTCGTCGTCGACCATCGCCATCTGGGACACGCTGATGATCTCGGCCAGCCGATGTCGGTAGGTCGTCCAGTGCGCGGAGGCCGCCTGGTGGCAGCGTTCCCAATTGGTCAGATCGGGCGCTGTGGCAGGAAGGGCACGTTCTCGGGCCTCATTGCGGAAGCGCAGAGCCCATTCGCGCACCATGGCCTCTTTCGAGGCGTAGTAGTTGTAGAACGACGCGGCCGAGCGGCCCGCTTCGGTGGCGATATCGGAGATCGTCGTCGCCAGGATGCCCTTGCGTGCCACCACCGCCCGCGCGGCGCTGTCGATCGCGGCCTGGGTCTGGCGACCGCGCGCGGTGGGTAGGGGTGTGCGGGGACTGACGGTCACGGATTTCCTCACTCCATTGATCACATCTGAATCTGATGTTAGATTCAGATTCGCAACTACGCCAGTCCTCGGCGCGTTCGCTCCCGGAGGTTATCGACGTGATCAAGCCCAACAATCCCAACTCGGAGTTCGAGTTCGGTGGCATCAACCATGTGGCCCTTGTGTGTGCCGACATGGCCCGCACGGTGGACTTCTATACCAACGTGCTCGGCATGCCGTTGATCAAATCGCTGGACCTGCCCGGTGACATGGGACAGCACTTCTTCTTCGACGCGGGCAACGGAGACTGCATCGCGTTCTTCTGGTTCCGCGACGCTCCCGACGGAGTGCCCGGTATCTCGGCCCCGGCCGCCATCCCCGGCATCGGTGAATTCGTCAGCGCCACCGGCTCTCTGAACCACATCGCCTTGCATGTGCCCGCCGACAAGTTCGACGAGTACCGGCAGAAGCTCAAGGCCAAGGGCGTTCGCGTCGGCCCGGTGCTCAACCACGACGACAGCCCGATGCAGGCGTCGGCGGCGGTGCACCCCGGCGTCTATGTGCGGTCGTTCTACTTCCTGGACCCTGACGGCATCACCCTGGAATTCGCATGCTGGACCAAGGAATTCACCGACAACGACGCGCAGACTGCGCCCAAGACCGCCGCTGACCGCCGTCCGCCGGTGGCGGCGGGGTAGTCGATTCCGGACACTGTGGCGAGCGTGTAGCTTGTTGCTGCGTTCTTCGGGTTTGCACCCGCAAACCCTGCACGTTCGTCACAGTGTGTCGCAGGTGGTGTATGGACCGCGGGCGTCAGGACTTGGTGGCCGTGACGAAGTAACCGCGCGGCACGCCGGGGACATCGAGTGGCACCGCGGGGGCGAACCACCGATGCCACTCGTTGCCCGGTTCGGCCACGTCGGTGACCACCGCTGACCAGCCCAGCGGTTCGCACAGTTGCGCGGGGGAGTCGGTACCGAACAGCCACGGTGCGCCGTTGCGGGACATCTGCTCGCGCACCGCAGCCAGCATCACGCTGTCCAACAACGTCTTGCCGACGATGTCGTACAGCAGGACAGACCCGGCAGCCGACATCGTGTCGACCCGCTCGAACACTGTCCGCACGGCACCTTCGTCGAGGTACTGCAAAAGCCCCTCCATCAGCCACACGGCTGGCTGTGTTGAGTCAAAGCCGTTGACCCGCAACGTATCAGTCCAGTCCTGGGTGAGGTCGACGCCGATGGCAATCCGGCGGCAGCGCGGCGCGTCGCCGGCGAGTACCTCGGCTTTGGCCGCGATCACGGTGGGCTGGTCGAGCTCGAAGACAGTGGTGCCGTCGGGCCACGGCAGCCGGTAGGCGCGCGCATCCAGGCCCGCGGCCAGGATCACCACCTGCTTCACCGGCGGTACCGCGCTCAGCAGTGCCTCGTCCCAGAACCGGGTACGCACCACGATCTGCAGCGCCGACTTGTCACCGCTGGTGGCGACGGCTTCGGCGAGCATCTGGCGTCCTGCCTCCCCGGCCAGCCGTTCGGCGAACGGATCTTCGAAAAGCCGGTCGGGGCGGCGGGTTTCTTCGGCTCGGATGGCCGCAACCAGGGTTCCGGTATCGGCGACGGCCTGTCCGGGGCGCTGTCCAGAGTTGCTCATGGCGTCATCATGCACGGCCGGCGGCATCGGGGGATTGGATATTTTTGTCGCTGGGCCGCGGCGTTATCCCGACATGACTCGGCAACCAGGTACGGCGCTCTACGTATTGCGTGGGCGTCATCGCGGTGAACGAGCGGAACTCTCGGACGAAGTGCGCCTGGTCGAAGTAGCCGAGTTCGGCGGCGATCCGCGCACCGCCGGCGCCACCGGTGTCCAGTCGTCTCATCGCCGCCTGGAAGCGTCGCACGCGCAGGTACGCCTTGGGGGTCAGGCCCACCTCCGCCCGGAACGAAGCGATGAGACGGCGGGCCGACATCCCGCTCAGCGCGCAAGCGTCGGCGACGCGAAGCGAGGGGCGAAGTTCGGCCGCGTCCAGCACCGCTTCGACCGCAGGATCGCGGGATCGCATGCGCGCCAACAAGAACTCCTCGACGACAGCGACCCTTTCCCGGACCGATCCCGCGTCGACGAGCCGTGCCCGCAGGATCGGTGCGTCGCGACCCCAGATCATGTCCAGGTTCACGCAGCGGTCCTCCAGGTCGCCCTGTGGTGCCGGCACGAATGCCGCCGCACCGCCGGGACGGAAGTGGATGGTCAGCACCGCCTGCGACGGATCGACGTGGGTGACATATGAGGTGACCCCGGCTCCGGCGATGAAGGCGGCGCCGACGTCGAGGCGCGTGGTCGCGTCGGCAGCGTAGAAATCGACCCGGTCGCGCGAGCTCAGGTCGATGACGACGGTGGCGGCACCGCGCGGGAGCGCCCGGCTGCGATGCATGGCGGTCTGCGTGTTGTCCCAGTACCCGAAGAACTGGACGTGGGCTGCCAGCGGTGGGCTCGGCCGGAGCAATACCGGGCCGGCCACGTCAGTTCCCGGGCTGCTGCATGCCGGCCAGCGCGTCCAGCATCGAGCGCAGCTGGTCGATCAGCTGATCGGGGGTGTGGGTGATCTCGCCGGACAGCCAGGCACTGATCGTCTGCGTCACCCCGCCGACGGCGAAATGCGAGGTGGCCTTGAGGTGGTCGTTCTCGGCCAGCTTCAGGGCGCCACCGGCATGCTGGCCGAGCAGGGTGGCGAACAGTGCGGTGGACTCGGCCCGCTTGCGGGCCAGTACCTCGTTGGACAGTTTGACGCTGAACAGCAGCCGGCCGATCCGCGGGTCTTTGGCGATCAGGTGGACGACGTTGGCCATGCCGGCGGCGGTCTGGTCGGCGAGCGGGACGGCGTCGACGGCGGCCTGCGTCGAGGTCGCGATGTCGGTGATCACCCAGTCGTAGACCGCGCCGATGAAGTCGTCCTTGTCGGCGAAGCTCTCGTAGAAATACCGCGCGGCCAGGCCGGCGCTGCGGCACACCGCGCGCACCGTGACCTCGCCGTCCTCGGCGCCCAGGAGATCCAGCCCGGCCTCCAGCAGCTGGCTGCGCCGTTGCGCGAGGCGATCGGCAGCCTCGATGCCACGGTAGGGGCGGACCTGCTTCACCCAAACATCTTGACACCCGTCAGGCCGACAGGCCAATATCAGGAAACACAGGTTCTCAGTTATTCGAAAGGGTGGCCATGACGGTCAGCGAACCGATCCCGCACGTCGAACGGGCGATGAACGATCCGTCGCGTCCGGGGGCCGCGCTCAAGCGCCGCAGGCGGGGAGCCAGCTTCGAGGACGGCTTGATGGGTGTCGCTCTGCTGGCCGGACCGGCCAACGTGATCATGCAGCTGGCCAATCCGGGCGTCGGGTACGGCGTGGTCGAGAGCCGGGTCGAAAGCGGCCGCACCGACCTGCATCCGATCAAGCGGGCCAGGACCACCTTCACCTACCTCGCCGTCGCCACTCGGGGGAGCGACGCGCAGAAGGCCGCCTACCGGCGTGCGGTCAACAAGGCGCACGCACAGGTGTATTCCACCGAGGACAGCCCGGTGAAATACAACGCGTTCGACAAGAACCTGCAGTTGTGGGTCGCCGCGTGCCTTTACAAGGGCGGCGTCGACGTGTTCCGCATGTTCATCGGCGAGTTGGACGACGAGACCGCCGATCAGCACTACCGCGACAGCGTCACGATGGGCACCACATTGCAGGTGCCCGAGGAGATGTGGCCGGCGGACCGGGCGGCGTTCGACCGCTACTGGGAAGAGTCGCTCGAGAAGCTGCACATCGACGACACCGTGCGCAGCTACCTGTACCCGATCGCCGCAGGCAGACCCAAGAACCCGAAGCTGCCCCGGTTCGTGCAGCGCCGTCTCGATGCGGTCGCGCTGCTGATCACCACGGGGTTCCTGCCGCAGCGGTTCCGCGATGAGATGCGGTTGCCGTGGGATGCCAAGAGCCAGAAGCGGTTCGACCAGCTGATCGCCGTGCTGCGCACCATCAACGACCTGCTGCCCTCGTTCCTGCGTCAGTTCCCGTTCAACCTGCTGCTCAAGGACCTCGACTGGCGAATCCGCACCGGTCGTCCACTGGTGTAGCTGTCAGATTCGGGGCGTAACCTCGCGCGGGTGAGCACCGGACGAACAGACACAGACAACTGGGACATCACCACGAGCGTAGGTTCGACAGCGTTATTCGTCGCCGCGTCAAGGGCATTGGAGGCTCGCAAGGACGAGCCACTTGCGGTGGACAAGTATGCCGAGGTGTTCTGCCGCGCTGTCGGCGGTGACTGGACGGTCGCAGTCGAGGGCACCGATCCCGACCACCCGCTGCAGACTGATTTCGGCAAGGACTTCGTCAACTTCCAGGGCGCCCGGACCAAGTACTTCGACGAGTACTTCGCCCGGGCCATCGAGGCCGGCGTCAAACAGGTTGTCCTCCTGGCGGCGGGTCTGGACTCTCGGGCCTACCGACTGCCGTGGGCCGACGGCACCGTCGTCTACGAGCTGGATCAGCCGCGAGTGCTCGAGTTCAAGCGCGAGACCCTGGACCGGCGCGGGGAGGCGCCGACGGCCCAGCGACGCGAGGTCCCGGTCGACCTACGCGAGGACTGGCCGCGCGCCCTGCTGGAGAAGGGCTTCGATCCGTCGCGTCCCTCGGCCTGGATCGCCGAGGGGTTGTTGATCTACCTGCCCGCCACAGCACAGGAACAGTTGTTTGCTGGAATCGACGCGTTGGCGGCGCCGGGCAGTTTTGTCGGCATCGAGGAAGCCGTTCCGATGCCCGACGAGGCGTTCGAGGCCAAGCGTGCCGAGGCCCTGGCATCCGGCGAGGAGAATGCGTTCTTCACCCTGGTCTACAACCAGCAGCACGCCCCGGCTGAAACATGGTTCGGCGAGCATGGCTGGGATGCCGTGGCGACGCCGTTACATCAGCTCCTGGCCGCCGTGGGACGCCCTGTGCCCGGTCCGGACTCAGAAGCAGGCCTGATGACGGGAACTATCACCTTGGTCTCCGCGACAAAAAGGTGAGGCAGTTCACGAGCTAGCCCGAGTACGTGCCTCTCGACAGTTAAGTTATGCAATGCTAACTTCAGCAAAAGTTAGCTTAGCCATACATAAGGGAGAGATTCGGGGGCTTAGTCGCTCCCGTGCACGCATATGGGTAGTGACACGCTTGCGGCTCCGCCTTCCGGAGCGCCCCGGCTAGATCGCGATGTGATCAGCCGCTTCGCCACATGTTGTCGTGCGTTGGGCTTGACGGTGAACGACCGGCAGCGGCCGGCCGATCTCACCGCGGCCCGGTCCGGCTTTGCTGGACTGGCACGCATCGCGCATGACCACTGTGACGCCTGGACCGGCCTGGCCGCCGCGGGCGACGTGTCCGGTGCGGTCATCGACGCGGTGTGGCGTACCCGGTCCAGTGCCGGTCTGCTGCAGCGTGAGATCGACCTGGCCACAGGTGACCTCGGTTTCACTTATGACACCGGCCTCTACCTGCAGTTCCGCGCCAGCGAGGTGGACGACTTCCAACTCGCCTACGCCGCGCGTCGTGCCGCCGAGGGCCAGCTGGCCGAGGCCGACGCGCTGGTGGGTGAGCTGCTGGCCCGCCGGCCGGGGTGGCTCAACGCCACGTGGCTGCGCGTGGCCATCAGCCATCGCGCTCAGCGCTGGAACGACGTGGTGCGCCTGCTGACCCCGGTGGTCACCGATCCCTCGCTCGACGAGATCACCTCGCACGCGGCACGGATCACGCTCGGTATCGCGCTGGCCCGGCTCGGCATGCTGGCGCCCGCACTGTCATACCTGGAGGAGCCGTCCGGCCCGATCGCCGTGGCCGCCCTCGACGGCGCGCTCGCCAAGGCCCTGACCCTGCGCGCTCAGGGCGAGGATGAGGACGCGGCCGAGGTGCTGCAGGACCTCTTCGCCGCCCATCCGGAGAACAAGCAGGTCGAAGAGGCCCTGTCGGACCCGACCTTCGGGCTGCTGATCACCACTGCCGCCCGCATCGAAGCCCGCACCGACCCGTGGGATCCGGAGACGGAACCGTCGGAGTCGGAGTTCGTCGACCCGGGCGCCAAGGAGCGCAAGGCGCACCTGCTCGTCGAGGCCGAAGCCGAACTCGCCGAGTTCATCGGCCTGGAAGAAGTGAAGTTCCAGGTGGCCCGTCTCAAGAGCTCGGTCGCCATGTCGATCCGGCGTCAGGAACGCGGTCTGGCCGTGGCGCAGCGCACCAACCACCTGGTGTTCGCCGGTCCGCCCGGAACGGGTAAGACCACCATCGCCCGTGTCGTCGCCAAGATCTACTGCGGCCTGGGACTTCTCAAGAAGGAGACGGTCCGCGAGGTGCACCGCGCCGACCTGATCGGTCAGCACATCGGTGAGACCGAGGCCAAGACCAACGCCATCATCGACAGCGCGCTGGACGGCGTGCTGTTCCTCGATGAGGCCTACGCGCTGGTGTCCACGGGCGCCAAGAACGACTTCGGTCTGGTGGCCATCGACACCCTGCTGGCCCGCATGGAGAACGACCGCGACCGCCTCGTCGTGATCGTCGCGGGCTACCGCAAGGACCTCGACATGTTCCTCGACACCAACGAGGGTCTGCGTTCCCGTTTCACCCGCAGTATCGACTTCCCGTCGTACTCGTCGTCCGAACTCGTCGAGATCGCCGAGCGGATGGCCGAAAAGCGTGACAGCACGTTCGAGAAGGCCGCCCACGACGAGATGGAGCGCCTGTTCGGTTACCTGGCGGAGGCCACCACCCCCGACGCCAACGGCGTGCCGCGACGCAGCCTGGACATCGCCGGTAACGGCCGCTTCGTCCGCAACCTGGTCGAGCGCTCTGAGGAGGAGCGCGAATACCGCCTCGATCATTCCGACAACGACGACTTCACCGACGAGGAGATGATGACGATCACCGCCGGTGACGTGAACAATTCGGCCGGCCCGCTGCTGCGCGGCCTGGGCCTGACGGTGCCCGCATGACCGCGCCGGGCCAGGACGAGCGTCGTTCCTTCTCGTCCCGTACGCCGAACAACGAGAACCCCGACCAGGTGACCTACCGGCGCGGCTTCGTCACCAAAAACCAGGTCACGGGCTGGCGATTCGTCATGCGCCGCATTGCTTCCGGAGTGGCGCTGCACGACACCCGCATGTTGGTCGACCCGCTGCGCACGCAGAGCCGGGCGGTGCTGACCGGAGCATTGATCCTCGTCACCGGTCTGATCGGTTGCTTCCTGTTCTCCCTTTTCCGGCCGGGCGGATCGGCAGGCAACGACGCGGTCCTGGCCGACCGGTCGACGGCAGCCCTGTATGTGCGCGTCGGTGAGCAGCTGCACCCCGTTCTCAACCTGACGTCGGCGCGGCTGATCACGGGCAAGGCCGACAACCCCACCACGGTCAAGACCAGTGAGATCGACAAGTTCCCGCGCGGCAACCTGCTGGGTATCCCCGGGGCGCCGGAGCGGATGGTGCAGAGCACCGCGAGCGCCGCTGACTGGACGGTGTGCGATTCGGTCTCGGGCACCAATGCCGGTGTGACGGTCATCGCCGGCACCCTCGCGTCGGGCGGCGAGCGTGCCCTGACGCTGACCTCGGATCAGGCGGTCCTGGTGCACAACAGCGAAGGCCCGACCCCGGGCGACTGGCTGCTGTGGGACGGCAAGCGCAGCCCGATCGATCTGGCCAACCGTGCCGTTACCGACGCGCTGGGTCTCGGCGGGCAGATCCCTGCGCCGCGACCCATCGCGGCAGGCCTGTTCAACGCCATTCCCGAGGCCCCCGCGCTCGCGGCGCCGCACATCGCCGACGCGGGTGCGCCGACGAACTACACGCTGTCGACGCCGGTACCTGTCGGCGGAGTGGTGGCGGCCTACGACGCCGACAACACCGCCCGCTACTACGCGGTGCTGGGTGATGGGCTGCAGCCCGTCTCCCCGGTGCTGGCCTCGATCCTGCGCAACACCAACTCCTATGGCCTCGACCAGGCGCCGCGGATCGGCCCCGACGAGGTGTCGCGCATGCCCGTCTCGCACGCGATCGATACCACCGGATACCCGAACACACCGGTCACGCTGGTCGCATCGTCGACCGCGCCGGTGACCTGCGCCCAGTGGATCAAGCCGGCGGGGGCCACCGAGAGCAAGCTGTCGATCCTGTCCGGAGCCGCATTGCCGGTGCCGGACGGGCTGCACACCGTCGACCTGGTCGGTGCGGGCAGCAACGGCGCCGCCAACCGCGTCGCGCTGACCCCGGGCAGTGGCTACTTCGTCCAGACCGTCGGAGCCGAGCCCGGCTCGCCGACCGCAGGCTCGTTGTTCTGGGTCAGCGACACCGGCGTCCGCTACGGCATCGACACCGCCGGTGACGCCAAAGTGGTTGAGGCGCTTGGCCTCACCTCGCCGGCCCTGCCCATTCCTTGGTCGATCCTGACGCAGTTCGCTGCCGGCCCGACCCTGTCCCGTGGCGACGCCCTGACCGCACACGATGCGCTGTCGTCCAATGCAAATGCTGCGCGCCTGGAGGCAACGCGATGAGTAGGTTGATCTTCGAGCACCAGCGTCGGCTGACCCCGCCGACCACGCGCAAGGGCACCATCACGATTGAGCCGCCGCCCCAGTTGGAGCGCATCGTGCCGCCGTCGTTGCTGCGCCGGGTGCTGCCGTACCTGATCGTCATCCTGATCGTCGGCATGATCGTGGCGTTGTTCGCCACCGGCATGAAGATGATCTCGCCGACCATGCTGTTCTTCCCGTTCGTGCTGCTTCTGGCCGCCACCGCGCTGTACCGCGGCGGCGGCAACAAGATGCGCACCGAGGAGATCGACGCCGAACGCGCCGACTACCTGCGCTACCTGTCGGTGGTGCGCGACAACGTCCGTGCGCACGCCGCCGAGCAGCGGGCGGCCCTGGAGTGGTCGCACCCGGAGCCCGAGGTGCTGGCCACCGTGCCGGGTACCCGCAGGCAGTGGGAACGCGACCCGCGCGACCGCGACTTCCTGGTGCTGCGCGCCGGGCTGCACGACGTGCCGCTGGATGCCGCACTGAAGGTCAAGGACACCGCCGACGAGATCGATCTGGAACCGGTGTCGCACAGCACTCTTCGCGGCCTGCTCGACGTGCAGCGCACCGTGCGTGACGCCCCGACCGGCATCGATGTCACCAAGCTGGCCCGGATCACCGTGATCGGTGAGGCCGACGAGGTCCGCGGCGCGCTGCGGGCCTGGATCGCGCAGGCCGTGACCTGGCACGACCCGACCATGCTCGGCGTGGCCCTGGCCTCTCCCGACGTCGACTCCGACGCCTGGTCATGGCTGAAATGGCTTCCGCACGTGGACATTCCGTCGCAGGCCGACGGTGTCGGCCCGGCTCGGTACCTGACCACCGGCGTCACCGAGCTGCGTGGACACCTCGATTCCGCGCTGGCCGGCCGGCCCGCGTTCCCGGCCGAGGCGGACCAGGTTCTCAAGCATCTCCTGGTGGTCCTCGACGACCCCGAGTCCGACCCCGACGACATCGCGCGCAAGCCCGGTCTGACCGGGGTGACCGTGATCCACCGCAGCGACAAGCTGCCCAACCGCGAGCAGTACCCCGACCCCGAGCGGCCCATCCTGCGGGTCATCGAGGGCCGGATCGAGCGTTGGCAGAGCAGCGGTTGGCAGCCCTACGTCGGTCACGCTGACGCGATGTCGGCCGCCGAGGCCGCCCACATCGCGCGTCGGCTGTCCCGCTGGGACTCCAACCCCGGCTACGTCCGGTCCACGGCCACCAGTGGTGCCACCTTCAGCACGCTGCTGGACATCCCGGATGCCTCCGCCCTGGACGTGGCCAGCCTGTGGGCCCCGCGTAACCGCGACGACGAGCTGCGGGTGCCGATCGGCGTCACCGCAACCGGTGAGCCGCTGTACTTCGACCTCAAGGACGAGGCCGAGGGCGGTATGGGTCCGCACGGCCTGATGATCGGTATGACGGGTTCGGGTAAGTCCCAAACCCTGATGTCGATCCTGTTGTCGCTGTTGACCACTCACTCCGCCGACCGGCTCATCGTGATCTACGCCGACTTCAAGGGCGAGGCCGGAGCCGACATCTTCCGCAACTTCCCCCAGGTCGTCGCGGTCATCTCGAACATGGCCGAGAAGCGGTCGCTGGCCGACCGGTTCGCCGACACCCTGCGCGGTGAGGTGGCCCGCCGCGAGCAGATGCTCAAGGAAGCCGGCCGCCGGGTGCAGGGCAGCGCGTTCAACTCGGTCACCGAGTACGAGGCCGCCATCGCCGCCGGGCACGATCTCCCCCCGATGCCGACGCTGTTCGTGGTCGCCGACGAGTTCACCCTCATGCTCGCCGAACATCCCGAGTACGCCGACCTGTTCGACTACGTCGCACGCAAGGGCCGCTCGTTCCGGATCCACATCCTGTTCGCGTCGCAAACCCTCGACGTGGGCCGCATCAAGGACATCGACAAGAACACGTCGTACCGGATCGGCCTGAAAGTGGCCAGCCCCAGCATCTCCCGGCAGATCATCGGGGTCGAGGACGCCTATCACATCGAATCGGGTCGCGAGCACAAGGGCGAGGGCTTCCTGGTACCTGCCCCGGGTGCGGTGCCGATCAAGTTCCGCAGCACCTACGTCGACGGCATCTACGACCCGCCGCGCGCGGAGAAGTCGATCGTGGTGCGGGCCCTGCCTCAGCCGCAGCTGTTCACCGCGTCGCGGGTGGAGCCCGAGCCTGACACGGTGATCGTCACGAACGAGCCTGAGATCGACATCGCGCCGCCGCGCAAGCTGATCGCCACCATCGGCGACCAGCTGGCGGCCTACGGCCCGCAGGCACCCAAGTTGTGGCTGCCGCCGCTGGACGATGCGATAGCGCTGGACGACGTGCTGGCCCGCACCGACATCGAACCCGGCCAACTGCGTTGGCCGCTGGGCGAGATCGACAAGCCGTTCGAGATGCGCCGGGATGCGCTGGTGTTCGACGCCAACTCGTCGGCAGCCAACATGCTGATCCACGGTGGCCCACGCTCGGGCAAGTCGACCGCACTGCAGACGTTCGTCCTGTCGGCCGCGGCACTGCACTCGCCCAGCGAGGTGAGCTTCTACGTACTGGATTACGGCGGCGGACAACTGGCCGGCCTGGCCGATCTGGCCCACGTCGGCAGCGTGGCCACGCCGCTGGAGCCCGAGCGCATCCGCCGCACCTTCGGCGAGCTCGAGCAGCTGCTGCAGGCCCGTCAACGGCAGGGCGCGGTGAGCCGGGTGGGCAGCTATTCCGACGGCTATGGCGAAGTCTTTTTGGTCATCGACAACCTCTACGCGTTCAGCCGCGACAACACCGACACCTTCAACACCCGTAACCCGCTGCTGGCCAAGGTGACCGAGCTGGCCAACACCGGCCTGGCGTACGGCATCCACGTCGTGATCACCACGCCGAACTGGCTGGAGGTGCCGCTGGCGATGCGCGACGGGCTGGGCCTGCGCCTGGAGCTCAAGCTGCACGATAGCCACGACAGCATCGTGCGGGTGGTCGGTGCGCTGCGCCGCCCGGCCGAATCGGTGCCTGCCGATCAGCCGGGCCGGGGCCTGACCATGGCCGCCGAGCACTTCCTGTTCGCCGAGCCGCAACTGACCGACATCGGCGTCATCAACGCCCGCTACCCGGGGCAGAGCGCACCCCCGGTGCGGTTGCTGCCCACCGCGTTGGCCCCCGCCGCGCTGGCGCCGCTGTACCCCGCGCCCGAGCAGGTGGTCATCGGCCAGCGCGAAGAGGACCTGGCGCCGGTGGTCATCGACTTCAAGCAGAACCCGCTGCTGGCAGTGTTCGGCGATACGAAGTCGGGCAAGACGACGCTGCTGCGGCACATCATCCGGACCATCCGGGAGAACTCCCGGCCGGACGAAGTGGCATTCACCGTCATCGACCGGCGGCTGCACCTGGTGGAGGAGCCGTTGTTCCCGGACAACGAGTACACCGCCAACATCGACCGGGTGCTGCCGGCCATGCTGGGCCTGTCGGCACTGATCGAGAAGCGCCGTCCGCCTGCCGGTCTGAGCCCGCAGGAACTCAGCGCGTGGAATCAGCGGTCGGGACACGACGGCCACATCCACTACCTGATCATCGACGATGTCGACCAGATCCCCGACGGTCCCGCGGTCAGCGGTCCGTTCGCCGGGCAGCGGCCGTGGACCAACATCGTCGGACTGTTGGCCGAGGCAACCGATCTCGGCCTGCGCGTCATCGTCACGGCCCGGGCCACCGGCTCGGCGCATGCCGTGATGACCGCGCCGCTGCTCCGTCGCCTCAACGACCTGCAGGCGACCACGCTGATGCTGTCGGGCAATCCCGCCGACAGCGGCAAGCTCCGCGGGCACCGGTTCGCCCGGTTCCCCGCGGGACGCGGCATGTTGCTCGGCGACAGCGACTCGCCCGAGTTCGTCCAGCTCGTCAACCCACTCATCGATGACACGGCACTTTCCGTGAACAACGGGAGAAAGGAATTCTGATGACATTGCGGGTAGTTCCAGAAGGATTGACCGCCGCCAGCGCGGCCGTCGAGGCGCTCACCGCGCGCCTGGCCGCTGCGCACGCAGCTGCCGCACCCCTGGTCTCGGCGGTGATTCCGCCTGCGGCCGACGCAGTTTCGCTGCAGACCGCGACCGGCTTCAGCGCTCACGGTGCACAGCACTCGGCGATGGCCGCCCAGGGTGTCGAGGAGCTCGGTCGTTCGGGTGTCGGCGTCGGTGAGTCCGGTGCCAGCTACATGACCGGCGACGCGATGGCGGCTTCGTCCTACATGATTGCGCGCGGCATCTGAGATGACTGCCCCCATTTGGATGGCCCTACCACCCGAGGTGCACTCGACGCTGCTCTCCAGCGGCCCGGGCGCCGGGTCGTTGCTGGCCGCCGCGGGGGCCTGGCAGTCACTGAGCACCGAATATGCCTCGGCGGCAGCAGAACTCACCAGTGTGCTGGGTTCTGTGCAGGCCGGATCCTGGGAAGGGCCGAGTTCGGAGCAGTACATCGCTGCGCACGGGCCCTACCTGACCTGGCTGGCGCAGCAGAGCGCGAACAGCGCGGCAGTGGCGGTGCAGCACGAGACCGCGGCTGCGGCCTACACGACTGCGCTGGCCGCCATGCCGACCATGCCCGAGCTGATGCTGAACCATGTGGTGCACGGCGTGCTGATCGCGACAAATTTCTTCGGCATCAACATGATTCCCATCGCGGTCAACGAGGCCGATTACGTCCGGATGTGGATCCAGGCGGCCACCACCATGGCGACCTACCAGGCCGTGTCCGGGGCCGCGGTGATGGCGGCGCCGACCAGCACACCTTCGCCGATGCTGCTCAAACCGGGCGCGGGCGAGGCCGGCACCGCCTCGGCCAATGCACAGCAGATGATGGCCCAGGGCACCGCGACGGATTCCGGTTCGGCGCTGACCAACGCTGACGCGACGGCAGACAACGAGTACCCGAATCTGCCGCAGTGGTTGGTGGACTACCTCGGCAATGACTCGATGATCGGCGGCAAAGAGCTGCTGAGGTTCCTCAACGATCCGCTCGGAACCATCCAGGCCATGCTCACCGACCTGATGACCAATCCGTCCGGCTTCCTGACCACCTGGGGACCGTTCCTGTTCGGCGTCATCTATCAGTTGATCTTCCAGCCGGTGGGTTGGGGCACCTGGATCAGTGTGGCGTTGTCCCCGTTCCTTGCGCCGCTGCTCGGAATGGGCCTTGCCGCATTGGGTTTCCTCGGCCTGCTGCCCGACGATGCGGTGCCGCCGGGCGACGTTCCCGCCGACGCCGACGTCCCGGCGGGTCCGGTACGCGTGGATCAGGGCCTGCCGATGGCGGGCCTGGCCCCGGCCGGTATCGGCGGTGGCGTGGGAGCGGGTGCCGCACCCGCCGCCGCACCCGCCACGGGCGGGGCTGCGGCGCCTGCCCCGGTTGCGGCTGCGGCATTCGCCCCATATGCGGTGATGGGCAGCGACCCGGACGAGGGCTTCAGTCCGACGGTCGGCGGCAAGTCCAGTGCCTCGGCACCGGCCTCCGGAATCCCGGCGGCGGCCTCGGGCGTGGCCGCGTCGCTGGCGGCACGGCGTAAGCGACGCCGCAAGCGGGGTGCGGCACTGGAGGACCACGCCTATGCAGATGCCTACATGGATTACGAACAGCCCGACCCGGAGCCGGCTCCGCGTCCCGAGCCACGGGTGCGGGCATCCGAGAGTGGTTCGGGGACCATGGGATTCACCGGCACCGAGGCGAAATCCGACACCACTGCTGCCGGGCTGACCACGCTGGCCGGCGAGAGCTATGACGAAAGTCCGGTCTCGCCGATGCTGCCCGGTTCCTGGGAACCCGGCGACTCACAAGGGGGTACCCGCAGCTGACCAGACCATCTTCATTTCTCCAGACGCACTGCAAATTGTCGACGACCCGAAAGGAAAATCCATGAGTCTGTTGGACGCTCACATTCCCCAGCTGATCGCTTCCGAGGCCGCCTTCGGCGCCAAGGCCGCGCTGATGCGCAGCACCATCGCCCAGGCCGAGCAGGCCGCGATGTCATCGCAGGCCTTCCACATGGGCGAGGCCTCGGCCGCATTCCAGGCCGCGCACGCCCGCTTCGTCGAGGTGTCGGCCAAGGTCAACGGGCTGCTGGACATCGCCCAGCTCAACCTCGGTGATGCCGCGGGCACCTACGTCGCCCAGGACGCCGCTGCCGCCAGCACCTACACCTCCGTCTGACCCGAACATCTGGACCATCCAGGGATACAGGAGTTTTCATGTCTCAGATCATGTACAACTACCCGGCCATGCTGGCTCACGCCGGGGAAATGAACACCTACTCGGCTGCCCTGCACGCCGTCGGTGCCGACATCGCCAGTGAGCAGGCCGCGCTGAGCAGCGCCTGGCAGGGTGACACCGGTATGACCTACCAGGCTTGGCAGGCCCAGTGGAACCAGGCAATGGAAGAGCTGACCCGGGCCTACCGCGCCATGGCGTCCACTCACGAGATGAACACCATGTCGATGAGTGCCCGCGATGCCGCAGAAGGCGCCAAGTGGGGCTGATCCCGGTGACTCGGCTTTGAGCACTGGAGCCAACGCAGTCGAGCTGACCACCGATCAGGCCTGGTACCTCAGCGAGGTACTCGGTGCCGGGGCGTACCCGTGGGTGCTGGCGATCACGCCGCCCTACAGCGAACCGGCCCAGCGGGGCGGCTTCGTCGCCGAACAAGCCGCTGAGCTGACCAGGATGGGCGTGCTCGACGCCGGCGGTGGAGTCAATCCGCGGGTGGCGCAATGGGTTCGGCTGGCGTGCCGGGCGACCCAGTGGCTCGACCTGCGGTTTGTCTCCGGCCCCGGGGACCTGCTGCGCGGCATCGTGGCTCGCTCGGACGGCCATACGGTGGTGGTCCTGCGGAATGCCCAGTTGGTGACGTTCACCGAGATGGACATCGCTCACCCGCATGCGCTGGTGCCGGTGCTCACCGTTGGGCTGTCGAGACGCAGACCGGCACAGTTCGACGAGTTCGCGCTGCCGGCCGCGGCCGGTGCCCGCGCCGACGAGCAGATCCGCAACGGCACGCCGCTGACCGAAGTGCTGGGATTCCTCGGTGTTCCGGCCTCGGCCCACTCCATCGTGGAAGCGGTGTTCGACGGACGGCGGACCTACGTCGAGATCGTCGCGGGAGAACACCGCGACGGTCACCGGGTCACTACGCAAGTGGGAGTCAGCATCATCGACACCCCCGGAGGTCGAATCCTGGTCTCCCCGTCGAAAGCCTTCGACGGGGAGTGGATCTCGACCTTCACAGCGGGTAGTGCGGAGGCGATCGCGATGGCGATCGAACGGCTCACTGCCTCGCTGCCGAGCGGATCCTGGTTCCCGGACCAACCGCTCATCCGCGACTTCGACAGAGAAGTCGCCTCATCCAATGACGCTGTATCCCACAAGATTCACGCTCCATGAGAAGAACCCAGAAAGCATAGGAATGTCCGACAACACTGTGATGCCGATCGTCCGGGTGGCCGTGTTGGCCGCTGGAGACGACGGCGGCCGGCTGACCGAGATGGCTCTGCCGTCCGAACTGCCGCTGCGCGAGATCCTGCCTGCGGTCCAGCGGATCGTGCTGCCCGCCAGCGCCGGGGGTGACGACGGTGCCAGCGCCCCGGATCCCGTACGGCTCAGCCTGGCCCCGGTGGGAGGTGCGCCGTACAGCCTGGACGCCACGCTCGACACGGTCGGTGTGGTGGACGGAGATCTGCTTGCGCTGCAAGCAGTCCCGGCCGGCCCGGCTGCCCCGCGCATCGTCGAGGACATCGCCGACGCTGCAGTGATCTTCTCGGCTGCCCGCCGGCGCCCGTGGGGTGCCGCGAACATCGCGCGCGGTGCGGCGCTGGCACTGATCGGCCTGATCCTGGTGGGCACCGGCCTCGCCGTCGCCCACCGGGTGCTCACCGGGGAACTGCTCGGGCTCTTCGTTGTCGGTGGTATCGCCATCGCCACCGTGCTCGCCGCCCTGTCGACCCGCGGCCGGTCGGCAGCGCTGGCGACGGCTTTGGCGGTCACCGCGCTGGTCCCGGTCGCCGCGGCGTTCGCCCTCGGTGTACCAGGTGATTTCGGCGCTGCGAGCATTCTGCTGGCTGCGGCCGGTGTGGCGGCATGGTCGTTGATCAGCATGGCCAGCTCGTCCGATGACCGCGGTATCGCGGTGTTCACCGCGACCACTGTGGCCGGAGTCGGGGTGTTGCTGGTCGCCGGTGCGGCCTCCCTGTGGCAGATCTCGTGGACCGTGATCGGGTGTGCCCTCGTCCTGATCGCCGTTGTGGTCACCGTGCAGGCCGCGCAGCTTTCGGCGATGTGGGCCCGTTTCCCGCTGCCGGTGATCCCGGCTCCGGGTGACCCGTCTCCTTCCGCCCACCCCCTTTCGGTCCTTGCCGACCTGCCGCGCCGGGTCCGGGTGAGCCAGTCGCATCAGACCGGGGTGATCGCCTCGGGCGTGCTGCTCGGTGTCGCGGGCTCGGTGGCCCTGGTCGCATCGCCGACCGCCTCGCCGTGGGCCTGGTATGTCGTGGTGGCGGCGGCACTCGGTGCCGTGCTCCGGGCTCGCGTCTGGGATTCGGCCTCCTGCAAGGCCTGGCTGCTGGGCCACCCCTACCTGCTGTCCGTTGTGCTGTTGGTGGCCTTCACCATCGACGGCCGTTACCAGGCCGCCTGGTGGGCACTGGCAGCGCTGGCCGCGCTCGTGGTGGTGTGGGTCTTCGCCGCGTTGAACCCGCGGGCCGCCTCGCCGGACACCTACTCGCTGCCGATGCGGCGCCTGGTGGGCTTCCTGGCAACCGGGCTCGACGCTTCGTTGATCCCCGTGATGGCCTTGCTCGTCGGGCTGTTCAGCCTCGTCCTCGACAGGTGATGAATCGGTGATCCACAAAACCCTGGGTATCCTGGCCACCGCCGGTCTGGTGCTGATGGTCGGTTCCCCGTCGGCGGGTGCGGTCAGCCCGCCCGAGGTCGACCCGCAGATCGCCCCACCGGCAGGCAGTGCCGGCCCGGTGGAGGCGATGACGCAGCGATCGGCGTGTGTCACCACCGAGGCGAGGCCGGGTAGCGATCCCGGAGCGGTCAACCCGAATCAGTTGGCGCTCAATCTCTCCGGCGCCTGGAAGCAGAGCCGTGGGCAGGGACAGACCGTTGCGGTCATCGACACCGGGGTCCAGCCGGGGCCCCGGCTGCCCCACGTCGAGGGCGGTGGAGACTTCATCGAATCCACTGACGGCCTGACCGACTGCGACGGCCACGGAACCGCGGTCGCCGGCCTCATCGCCGGCCAACCCGGACCCGACGGTTTTTCCGGGGTGGCGCCGGAGGCCCGCTTGATCTCGATCCGGCAGAATTCACCGCGATTCGCCCCGCGCACTCCCAACGCCGATGCCGCGCAGGCTCGCGCTTCGGCTGACGTGGCCAGCCTGGCGCGCGCCGTGGTGCGTGCTGCCGACATGGGTGCGCGGGTCATCAACATCTCGGTGGTGACGTGTCTTCCTGCAGACAAGCAGATCGACCAGACCGAACTCGGTGCGGCGCTGCGTTATGCGGCCGTCGAGAAGGACGCGGTCATCATCGCGGCTGCGGGCAACACGCAGGGCGGCATCACCACCGGTTCCGCGTGCGCGTCCAATCCGCTGTCCGGATCGCCGGACGATCCGCGCAACTGGGGCGGTGTTTCCTCGGTGTCGATCCCGTCGTGGTGGCAGCCCTATGTGTTGTCGGTCGGCGCGCTGAAC
The DNA here is from genome assembly GCF_022179545.1 of Mycolicibacterium fortuitum subsp. fortuitum. Next base: position 656,138 of record NZ_AP025518.1, read on the forward strand.
GCCACCGGCCAGCCGTCCGGATTCACCATGGCGGGCCCGTGGGTGGGCATATCGGCACCGGGCGAGAACATCACCTCGGTGAGCAACGCGCCCGGCGGAGGGTTGGCCAATGCGCTGCCCACCGACCAGGGCAAGCTGATTCCGCTCAGCGGCACCAGCTACGCCTCGGCCTACGTTTCCGGCGTTGCGGCCTTGGTACGCAGCAAGTTTCCCGAACTGAACGCACGCCAGGTGGTGCACCGGCTGACCACGACGGCCCAGGGTGCGGCCCGCTCGCCGTCGAACGTCATCGGCGCCGGTGGTGTCGATCCCGTTGCCGCGCTCACCTGGGACGTCACCGACATGCCGCTGGACGGACCGGCGGCGCCCGCAGGCAAACAGATTGCCGCACCACCAGAACCAGCCCCGCGTGACAACACCGGCAGAATCGTTGCGTTCGCCGGCACCGGAGCACTTGCGCTGGCGGCCATTGCCGTTGCGTTCAGCGCATACCGACGGAAGGACCCCACCTCATGACCGCCCGACTCGCGCTGGCGTCGCTGTTCATCGTCGCGGCCGTCCTGGCCCGGCCGTGGCAGACCAACACCGAACGGTGGGTGCTCGGAGTTTCCGTCGCGGCAGTGGTGCTGCTGCTGGCGTGGTGGAGCGGGCTGTTCCTGACCACGCGGATCGCCCGGCACCTGGCGATGTGGCGGCGTAACCACTCCGAGAACGGACCTGCCGAGCAGCCGGGCGCCGAGACAGTCGTACTGCGCGTCGATCCCGCGGACCCGGCCCAGCTGCCGGTGGTGGTCAGCTACCTGGACCGCTACGGTGTCCGCTGCGACAAGGTCCGGCTCACCCATCGTGACGCCGGCGGCACCCGTCGCAGCTGGATCAGCCTGACCGTGACCGCAGTGGACAATCTCGACGCGCTGCGCGCCCGTTCATCGCGAATCCCGTTGCGGGACACCACTGAGGTCGTCGGGCGTCGGCTCGCCGATCACCTGCGCGAGCAGGGTTGGACGGTCACCCTGGTCGACGGGGTGGATGCTCCACTGCCCGATCCGGGTAAGGAGACCTGGCGCGGAGTGAAGGACGACACCGGATTCGTCGCGGCCTACCGCGTCACCGTCAGCGACAAGCTGGACGCCGTGCTCGCGGGGATCGGTGCCCTGCCGGCCCAGGAGACCTGGACCGCACTGGAGTTCACCGGATCTCCGCGCCGGCCGCAGCTGACGGTGGGGGCAGCGATCCGCACGGCCGAACGCCCCGCGCGCAAGGCCCCGCTGACCGGCCTGAAACCGGCAGGCGGCCGGCACCGCCCGGCGTTGGCCGCGCTGAACCCGTTGTCCGCGCAGCGGCTGGACGGCGACCCGGCGGCGTCGCCCGAAGACCTGGTGCACAGGTCAGTCGAACATGAAATCCCGCAGGAAGCGGGTCATCCGGCGTAGGTAGTCCGGCTGGCTCACATGGAGCAGGTGGTTGCCGGGGAACCAGTGAAACGCGCAGCGATCCCAGTGTTTCCACAGCATTTCGGCCTGTTGGGGCGGAGCCAGCCGGTCGCCGAGACCGGTGATGATCAGCCGCCTTTCCTTGGGGACCAGCGGCCGGTAATTGAGCGGCGAGGTATATCGCGCCGCTGCTTCGATCAACGCCGGGTCAGTCCGGGCGACGCGACGCTGTAACGCCACAAGTTTGTTGGCTGGGAACCACTCGTCGACCGTGCGATCCGGCGTCACCACAGGGACATTCGGCACTACAGCCTGTATTCGATCGTCCACGCTGGCCAGCAGGGCCGAGGTGAACCCGCCCAGCGAAATACCGGTCAGGGCAATCCGGTCGACACCGGTGGACTCCAGATAGTCGATCACCGAACGGAAGTCGTACACGGCTTGGGCCATGGCCTCGGAGAAGCCGGCATACCCGTGGGCGAAGAATCCGTAGCCGCTGAACGGTGAGAACCGTTCAGCGCGCCGGCCGTGAAACGGCAGGGTGTACAACAACACGTCGTAGCCGGAGCGGTAGAACCACGGCAACGACAGGAAGAGTCCGTCGGCCAGATAGGGCGATCCCATGAAGCCGTGGATCACGCACAGGGTCGGGTGCGGGCCGTCGTCATGACGCCAATGCTGGGCCCGCACAACGTTATTGCGGATGAACCCGCCGCACATCTCGCGCATCGCCGGGTTGACCGCGGTGAAGCCGCTCTCGAACCGAAGGTTCTCCACCCGGCCGTGGGCGATCATCTCGGCCACGGGATTGGCCGGCCGGGTGGATACCCGCGGCGGTCGGCTCGGCGCCGGGAACGAGACCGCGGGATCCTGCGCCGCGGCCAGGTCCGCATAGAAGCGCATGTGGTCCTGCTCGGCCCGTGACGCGGACGGATGCAACATCGAGGCCAGCGTGGTCGGCACCATCGACGTGGCCACGATCGAGGCGACCCCGGTGCGCAACGCGACGTCGGCGATCGCCGAGACGTCCACGATGGCGCGCTGTCGCGCAGTCAGGTCGGCGCGCCGCGGTAGGCCGCGCGCACCGGCATCACCGCCGGAGACGTCGGGAACAGGGATCGGGGGTTCGACCGGATCTGTACTGGACGGCTCCACGATTCCCGATGCTAGCCAACTGCTCAGCGCAGCCCGAACAACTTCGCGGCGTTGTCGTGCAGCACAGCGCGGCGCCAGGTGTCGTCGATTCCCGGCAGGTCGATCAGGTGGTGCACGGCCTCGGCATAGCCGTAGGGGATGTTCGGGAAGTCGCTTCCGAACAGGATGTGCGCACCCAGGGCTTTCAGCCTGTTCACCTCCCCGGTGGGAAACGGCATCGTCTCCTCCACGAACGGCGTGAACGCCATCGTGGTGTCCAGGCGGACGTTGTCGTAACGTTCGGCCAGGTCGAGGAAGTCCGAGTACTCGGGCATGCCCATGTGCGCGACGATCAGTACCAGCCGCGGATAGCGGACCAGCAGTTTTGCGATCGGATCCGGGCCGGTGAACTCTCCTGGCACCGGGCCGGAACCGCAATGGATCACCACCGGGACGCCCGCGTCCTCGATCAACCCCCAGACGTCGTCGAGCAGCGGATCGTTCGGGTCATAGTTGCCCACCTGGATGTGTGCCTTGAACACCTCGGTGCCCGCGGTGATCGCGTCGGCAACATAGGCGGCGGCCTGCGCCTCGGGAAAGAACGTCGCGGTGTGCAGGCAGTCCGGGGTGTCCTTCGCGAAGCCGACGGCCCACTGATTGAGCCATGCGGCCATATCCGGCTTGTGCGCATAGATCAGCGACGAGAACCTGCGGACGCCGAACTCCCGCAGTGTGGCGACCCGCTGCGCTTCGTCGGCGCGGTAGGTGATGGGCCATTCCCGGCCGATCATCGGGCCCTGGCTGTCGAAGTACTGCCACACCTTGTCCATGACGTTCTTGGGCATGAAGTGGGTGTGCACATCGACGATCCCGGGCAGGCCCAGGTCCGACCAGATCTTCCGCACCTTTTCTGATTCGTCCATCGGGTCCGACGATATCCACTGGGGTGCCGGGCATGATCGGGGCATGTGGAATCCGGATACCTACCTCGCGTTTGCCGACCATCGGGGCCGGCCGTTCTATGACCTGCTCTCGCGGGTCGCAGCTGAGGCCCCGCGCCGTGTGGTGGACCTGGGATGTGGGCCGGGAAACCTGACCGCGACGTTGGCGCAGCGCTGGCCCGGCGCCGCACTGGAGGCCTGGGACAGCTCACCGGAGATGGTGGCGGCTGCCCAGGCGCGTGGGCTCGATGCCCACGTCGGGGCGATCGAGGATTGGCGGCCGCAACCCGACACCGACGTGGTGATCACGAACGCGGCCCTGCAGTGGGTGCCCACCCACCGCGAACTGGTGGTGCGCTGGGCCCGGCAGTTGCCTTCCGGGGCATGGATGGCCTTCCAGGTGCCGGGAAACTTCGACGACCCCTCCCACCACGCGGTACGAGAGCTGGCCCGGCGCGAGCCGTTCGTCGAGCCGCTGCGTGACATGCCGTGGCGCGACGTAGGCCAGGTGGACACACCCGCGCAGTACGCCGGGTTGCTGACCGATGCCGGATGTGCGGTGGATGCCTGGGAGACCACCTATGTGCACCAATTATCCGGGGATACACCGGTTCTGGACTGGATCACCGGTACGGCCCTGACTCAGGTGAAGGTTCGATTGAGCGAACAACTGTGGGAGCACTACCGCCGAGCCATCATCCCGATGCTGGCCGAGGCCTACCCCAAGCGCGAGGACGGCACCACGTTCTTTCCGTTCCGTCGTGTGTTCGTGGTGGCACAAGTGCAGTAGTCATTACCTACGACGTAATCGACATGCGTACTTGCGCCTTCGAGTATGGACGCATGCCGACGTTCAAGACCGCAGACCGCACCGACATCCACTACACCGATGACGGGGCCGGGCCGGCCCTGGTCTTCACCCATTCGTGGGGGCTCAACTCGGGTCAGTGGAATCAGGTGATCGATCACTTGGCGGACAAGGGGTTTCGATGTGTTGCCTATGACCGGCGTGGGCACGGAGGCTCAGGTGCTTACGCCGGTGAGTGGACGGTGGACCTGCTCGCCGACGATCTGGCCGGGCTGCTCGAACACCTCGACCTCGACGATGTGACGTTTGTCGGGCACTCTCTGGGATGCGGCGAGATCGTGCGCTATCTCAGCCGGCACGGAACTGGCCGGGCGCACCGCGCGGTGCTGGTGGCGGCGCAACTACCGCTGCTGGTGCAGGCCCCGGACAACCCGGACGGTGTTCCGGAGGGGATGCTCAATGCCATGCTCGCCGACCTGGAAAGCGATGTGCGGCAATGGTGTATCGACAACTGCCCACCGTTTTTCGGCGACCATCCCGTGTCGTCCGAGATGGTGGATTGGACCGTGGACCAGATCGCTGCCGCGCCCGTCGAGACCCTGCTGGCCACCCAACGCATGGGCGCGTACACCGACTATCGCGCCGAGCTCGCCCAACTCGACCTTCCGGTGGTGTTGATCCACGGCGATGCCGACGTGTCGGCGCCCATCGAACTCACCGCACGACGCGCCGCCATGCTGCTGCCGCATGCGGAGCTGGTCGAGATCCCCGGCGCCGCCCATGGGCTGTACCTCACCCACGCCGACCGCGTGATCACCGAAATCGCCGGTTAGCGGCGGGTGTTGAGCAGGTCGATCACCTGTTGAACCAGGTCGTCGATAACGGCCCCGGTGGTGTCGAGCACCAGATCGGGATTCTCGGGTGCTTCATAGGGGGCGTCGACACCGGTGAGCCCTTTGAGCTCACCGGCCCGGGCCCGCGCATACAGACCTTTGGGGTCCCGGCGCTCGCATTCGGCCAGCGACGTCGCGACGTGCACCTCGATGAACGGCAGCTTGGCGGCATCGTTGAGGGCTCGCGCCGTCTCCCGGTCCGACTTGAGCGGGGAGACCAGCGAGGCCAGTGCCACCACCCCGGCATCCGCCAGTAGCCGGGTCAAATGCCCGACCCGCCGGATGTTCTCGGTTCGGTCGCCGGCCGAGAAGCCGAGATCGTCGGACAGGCCGTGCCGCAAGTTGTCCCCGTCGAGCAGATAGGCCACCTGGCCTGATTCGACCAGGGCCCGCTCGACGGCGACCGCCAGCGTGGACTTGCCGGAGGCGGGCAGGCCGGTGAACCAGATGGTCGCGCCGCGCTGTCCCGTGCTGTTCCAGCGGTATTCGCGATCCAGTGACGACGGATGCCACTTGATGTCGGACCGGTTGTGCCCGCTCGGCTTGAGCTCACGCGCCTGCAGGATGATGCCGGCGCCGACGGTGTCATTGGACACCTCGTCGATCAGGATGAACGCGCCGTTGTCGCGGTTGTCGGCATAGTTGTCGGCGACCAGCACCGAGCTGGTGCGTAAGGTGACCGAGCCGATGTCGTTGAGCGCCAGCTCAACCGGGGCCTCAAGCTCGTCGAGGGTCTCCGGATCGAGCTTGGTGTGCAATTCCTGGACCGTGGCCCGCACGGTGCGGGTGCCCTGCTTGAGCGCCAGGCGGTCGCCCGCGCGCAGCGGATCGTCGAAGAACCAGCACACCGTCGCGTCGATCTCGCGGGCCAACACCGGCTCCGCGGCCTCGGGGGCACCGCTGACGAGGACGTCACCACGGCCGACATCGATGTCGTCGGCCAGCTCGATCGAAACCGACAGCGGGGCAACGCCTACCGTGCGGTCGTCGTCCAGCGTGTCCAGCGCCGTGACAACCGACCGCGTACCGGCGGGCAGGCTCACCACCGGATCACCCACCTCAAGCGTGCCCGCGGACAGTCGGCCGGTGTAACGGCGCCGCTGCTGAGCCGTCGGGCGGGACACCCACTGCACTGCCAGCCGCAGACTGGCCGGATCAGCCTGCGGCGCAGCGAGTTCGATGTCTTCGAGGTAGTCGAGCAGCGTGGGACCGTCATACCAGGGGGTGTTGTCCGAACGGTGTACGACGTTGTCACCGTGCTTGGCGGCGATGGGGATGACGGTTAGGTCGAGCCCGCCCAGCCTGTCGGCCACCAGGCGAAGCTCCCGCTCGACTTCGCCGAAGCGGCCCTTGTCGAAATCGACGAGATCGATCTTGTTGACCGCTGCCACGAAGTGTTTGATACCCAACAATTTCGCGATGCGGGCGTGGCGCCGGGTCTGGCGCAGCACGCCGGCCCGGGCATCGACCAGCAGGATTGCCACGTGCGCATTCGAGGCGCCGGTGAACATGTTGCGGGTGTAACGCTCGTGTCCGGGAGTGTCGGCCAGGATGTAGCTGCGGGTGGCGGTGGAGAAGAACCGGTAGGCGACATCGATGGTGATGCCCTGCTCCCGCTCGGCCCGCAGTCCGTCCGACAGTGCCGCGAGGTCCGCCACACCGTCCGAATCGGTGACTGCGTCGAGGTGGTCGAGCGGCAGGCTGTCGGTGTCGTGCAGCAGGCGGCCGATCAGGGTGCTCTTGCCGTCATCGACGGAACCCGCGGTGGTGATGCGCAGCAGTTGACGAGTGGACAGACGCGGAGCCATCAGAAGTACCCCTCCCGCTTGCGGTCTTCCATCGCCGCGACGGACGTTCGGTCGTCGGCGCGAGTTTCGCCGCGTTCGGAGACGGTGGCCGCCGAGATCTCGGTGATCACCCGGTCGATGGTGGTGGCCTGCGACCGTACGGCCCCGGTGATGGTCAGGTCGCCGACGGTGCGATAGCGCACCCACTCGACGGCAGATGTCTCGGAACCGGTGGGTGCGGCGTACTCCGACACGGCGAGCAGGATGCCGTCTCGTTCGAAGACCTCGCGCTCGTGGGCGAAGTAGATCGACGGCAGCTCAAGGTTTTCCAGCTCGATGTAGCGCCAGATGTCGAGCTCGGTCCAGTTTGAGAGCGGAAACACCCGCACTTGCTCACCCTTGCGGATCCGGCCGTTGTACAGCGACCACGGTTCGGGGCGCTGGGCCCGCGGATCCCACTGGCCGAACTCGTCTCGGAAGCTCAAGATGCGTTCCTTGGCCCGGGCCCGTTCCTCGTCGCGACGGGCGCCACCGAAGGCCGCATCGAACCCGCCGGCCTCCAGCGCGTCGAGCAGCGTGCGGGTCTGCTGCCGGTTGCGGGAGGCACCCGGCCCCGGATCGGCCACCCGGCCGCTGTCGATGGTCTCCTGCACCGAGGCCACCAGCAGTTTGTGTCCCCGCCCGGTGGTGCGGCGATCCCGGAACTCGATGACCTCGTCGAAGTTGTGCCCGGTGTCCACATGCAGCACCGGGAACGGCAGCGGGGAAGGGCGAAAAGCCTTCTCGGCCAGGCGCAGCAGGACGATCGAGTCCTTACCTGCCGAGAACAGCAGCACGGGGCGCTGCAGTTCGGCGACCACCTCGCGGATGATGTGCACGGCTTCGGCTTCCAGCAGTCGCAATTCGTCGACGTGCACCGTGTCAGGACTCGTCATACCGGCAACCCTTCCTTCTCGGCATCGCGGCGGTAGCGGTCCACCCATTCGTCGGAGCGCTGGTCGGCCTGACGTTCCAGGACCGGCTGCGGGGCCAACTGCGGGTCCAATCCCAGTGCTTCGAGCACGGTGGCCACCACGGTCGTCAGGTTGCGCCACAGATAGGGGTAGGACACCTCGATAGGAGAGATGTTCTCCTCGGCGAACCAGGACCGCCAGCCCTCCTCCTGGGCCCGCAGCAACCGGATCACGTGGGCGATGGCGCCGGCGTGGTACTCGGCGCGAGCATCGCGCACCGGATCGGCCCGTCCGCGCCAGACGCGGGTCTGCACCGCCCGCCAGAACGAAACCGCTTGCGATACAACATCGGGCCGGTACACGTGGATCAACACCGGATCACTGCCGATGACATCTCGAATCGCGGCCAGCAGGCCCGGCCCGGATCGCTCGGGTAGTGCCTCGGCGCGGTCGAGCAGGAGCGGCGTCTGGTTCCACATCAGCTTGCCGCCCCACACGCCGTTGGGTGTGCGACCGACCGTGCGGATGTAGTCGCGCCAGATCTCGGCCGGCGCCAGGTCCGGCTTGCCCTCCACCAATGGGTCGAGCAGGCGCAGGATCGAATCGTCCTCGACGCCGGCGAACCACTCCCGCGGTTGCGGCGACATGCTGGTGCTGGGCAGGTACTGGAAGAACTCCTGGGGTTCACCGGCCATGCCGGTGGCACGCAGGGATTCCACCAGCAAGGTGCTGCCGCTGCGCTGGGATGCGAGCACCAGGTAGGCGGTCGGATGATCTGGCATGGGCGAGACTCTAACCATCATTGATTTGCGGCGCCTATTCAAAGAAGCGTCAAGAGTTTTAGTTCATTGAGATGAAAACTATTGGCGGGTATCGGTGATGCCGCGGTCGGTGGCGATGGCGGACCGGCTGCTGGCCGGACGGCCGTGGATACTCAGATACGTGTGGGTGTACCGCTCGGAAATGCGGGTCCCGGCGAATTCGGACGGTATGACGTCGAGGGTCTTCTGGCGCCAGTCGTTGAGCAACAACGCGAGGTTCTCGGCGATCGCCTCGGCCTTGTCTGTGGCACCGGGTCCGAGCAGGTTGTTGCGTTCAGTCGGGTCCGCGACGAGGTCGTAGAGTTCGCGGTCGGGCCGGGGACTCAGGATCGTGTCGCCGAGAACCCGTCCGGGTGGGCTGTCGGCAATATCCCACGGCAGGTCCAACAATGGCCGTGCCGCGTAATTCTCGATATAGCTGTATTCCTTTGTGCGGACGGCGCGAATGGGGTCGAAAGAATCGTGATAGGTCTTTGTGGTGTATACCTCGGAACGAACTTCGTCCGTATCTGTCGAGGTGGCCGTGAGGTTGCTGGCGTGGGACAGCCCCTCGATATCGGCGGGGATGTCGACGCCGAGCAACTCCAGCAGGGTGGGCAACAGGTCGACCCCGCTGAACAACTCGTCGTAGCGGCGCGGGGCCACGCCGGAACCCCGCGGCGGACGCACGATGAGTGCGATGCCGGTACCGGCGTCGTACAGCGTCGACTTGGCCCGCGGTAGCGCCGGTCCGTGGTCGGTCATGAAGACCACCCACGTGTTCGCGTCGAGGCCTGCGGCGGCCAGCGCGTCGAGCAGCTCGCCCACCTTCGCATCGGCGACCGCGATCGAACCGTAGAACTCGGCGAGGTCCTCCCGCACCTCACCGGTATCGGGCAGGTAGTCGGGGACCGCGACGGAGGTCGAATCGGCCGGCTCGTACCGGTCACGCGGATACGGGCGATGCGTCTCGAAGAATCCGGTGGTCAGCAGAAAGGGTTGTCGGGGCGCGTCCGCCAACCAGGCAGTGGCCTGTTCGACGACGTACTCACAGAACGAGTTAGACACGTCGAACTCGTGGTAACCCAGGTTGGCCGGATAGGACGTCTCGTGTTGCATTCCGAACAGTGCTGTGTGCCAACCTGATTCGGCAAGAATGTGAGGCAGGGTGCGCACCCCGGCGCGGTACTCCCACCCGTGATGGGCCAGGCCCACCAGGCCGTTGCTCTGCGGGTACCGGCCGGTGAACAGCGATCCTCGCGATGGTGAGCACAGCGGCGCGGTGGCGTGGGCACGGGTGAACAGGACCCCCTCGGCGGCGAGCTGGTCGAGGTGCGGGCTGGCCACGTCAGAGCGGCCGTAGACACCGAGGTAGCGCCCGAGGTCATGCCAGTGCACGACCAACAGGTTCTGCTGTTGCGGGGCGGTCACGTCACATCCTTTCGATCCACTCTACGACCGAACAGGCTGAACCTTGAGTCTGCAACCGTTTGGCTCATCGAGAGCTGCTTATCGGTGGCGGGGTCGTCGGTAGGGTGGGGGCCATGCCGACCGCCACCGACCCCGCTGCGGTCAGCGGCTATGAGGCCCGCTGGGAGCAGCACAACACCGAGCGTCGTGCCCAGATCCTTCAGGCGGCGGTCGCGCTGATCGAGGAGAACCCGCCGGGCGCGGAGATCTCCATGGTCCGGATCGCCGACCGTGCCGGGGTGGCGAAGTCGGTGGTGTACCGGCAGTTCGCCGGCAAAGAAGAGCTTGAGCGCCGCGTCCGGTCCTTTGTGTTCGACGATTTCGCGGCAATCCTGGACACCAACCTCGACGTCAGCAACGGCTCACTGCGTGACATCCTGACGCGCACCGTCGCGGCGGTGGCCGACTGGATGCTGGATCATCCGCGGCTCGACGAGTTCGTCCGGCGCGGGCCGACGTTCGGCAGCGACGATTCGCTGGATGCGGTCAGTGAGCTCAAGCTCCGCATGACCAGGCAGTCCGAAGGCATCATCGCCAACATCGCACAGACCATCGGGGTGGATGACAGCGCGTTCAAGACTGTCCCGTTCGCGGTGGTGACCATGGTGGAGGCCACCTTGTCGGCGTGGATCCGCGGTGCGGCGCCTGAGCGGTCCCGAGAAGAGATCGTGACGCACCTGGCCGATTTCGCGTGGTACGTCCTGGACGGCGCCGCCCGCGCGAGTGGATTGGAGATCAACCGCGACGACGAGCTGACATCGGTGATCGCCGCGCTGACCAACGGTCAGGCCAGCAGTCCGGCGTTGTAGTCGGCGACGAGGCTGCGGACGGTCTCCTGGGCGCAGGACTTGTTGGTCCCGATGAATCCGGTCGGTCCGCGCTTGATCCACCCGGTGACATACGCCCCGCGGGTCTGGGGCACCCGGCCATCCTGGTGGGGCACCGTGGCGGTGGCCTCGTCGAACGGCAGGCCCGCCACCGGTCGGCCGCGATAGCCGATGGAGGTCAGCACCAGGCCGGCCTCGATGATCCTTTCCCGTCCAGTGGATTTCAGGCGGGTGGAACCGTCGGGTGCGGCGATCAGTTCGTTGTGGACGAATTCGACCCCGGTGGCCGCTGTCTGGCCGAGGATCGCGGTCGGCGACAGCAGGTACTCGAACACGATCCGGCGATTGCCCGCACTGCGCGGAGCCGCGCGCAAAATCGCGGCCCGCGGATCGGACTCCGGCAGGGTTCGCAGGTCCTCATCGCGGACGACGACGTCGACACCTGGCGTCGAACACAGCCCGACCAGTTCGGGAACCGTGAATGCGGACTGCTCGATCCCGCGCCGGCCGATCACGACGACCTCTTCGATCGCACTGTCGCGCAGCGCTTTCAGTGCATGAGGCGCGATAGACGTGCCCGCCAGCAGGTCGGGGTCCATGGCGAGAATGCGCGCGACGTCGAGGGCGACGTTGCCGTTGCCGATCACGACGGCGCGCCGATGGGACAGGTCGAAGGTCCGGTCCGCGTGATCGGGATGGCCGTTGTACCAGGCGACGAACTGGGTGGCCGACGTGACGCCGGGCAGGTCGATGCCCTCGATGTCGAGGCGTCGGTCCGTCGACGCGCCCACCGCGTAGATCACCGCATGGTGCTCGGTGAGTAGATCGTGGTGGGTGACGTCGGTACCGACTTCCATCCCGAGGCGCATCTCCAGGCGCGGATCGGCGGCGATATGGTCGAACTGGCGTGCCACTCCGCGAGTCCGCTGGTGATCGGGTGCCACCCCGAACCGCGCCAAACCGTATGGCTGGGTGAGCCGTTCGTAGATCCGGACCCGGGCACCAGGGATGGTCAGCACCTCTTCGGCGGCATACATCGCCGCCGGCCCTGATCCGACGATCGCGACTCGCAGATCACCCGCACGCACCTGCAACGGCGGCACCACCGGCGCCAGAATGGGGCGAGGTCGGGGTGTGGCGTAGAAATCGGCGTTCAGTGTGGCGAACACGTCTTCGGCGGCGGTCAGCTTGGTGTGCGGTTTGATCGCGTTCACCGGGCAGGCCGTCACGCACGCACCGCAGTCGACGCATTCGACCGGGTCGACGTACAGCATCTGCGCGGTGTGGAAATCGGGCTCGTCAGGGGTCGGGTGAATGCAGTTGACCGGGCAGGCGTAGACGCAGGAAGCGTCGCTACAACAGGACTGCGTGATGACGTGTGGCATCAGGCCAGCGCAACCGCTTCACGGTCGGGCACGCCGCGGTAGCGGGCGGCCTCGCCGTCGATGCCGCAGCGTTTCCACACCCAGCGGCCGACCCGGTTCATCAGGCCGAGTTCTTCACTGAGCGAACGCATTTCACCGAAGTATCCGGACAGGATCTTGCGTGAATGCGGGCTGCGCCAGAACGCGTCCCTGATCACCTCGCGCGGGATGCCGAACTCCTCGCCGAACGATTTCGGCGGAGCCACGATCTCGTGGGCCAACCAGCGCAGCGTGAGCGGAAATGCGACGCAGGCGAACGCCTTCATCCGCCACGAGCGTTCCGGCATATGAGTTTTGAGGAATTCGTGCGCCCAGGAGATGTGGCGGGCCTCTTCGGCGATGTGGATCTGCATGGTCCGCAGCACTGCGGGCGGGATGTTCGCACCCTCGCGGATCAGCCCCTTCTGGAAGTGGTCGATCGGTTCCTCGCCGGCCAGGATGCCCGCCATGAACGCCGTCGGCGAGTACTGGCCGACCAGGCCGATGTAGGGCGAGAGCCGGCGGAACAGCGGCCGCATGCCGGGCACGTCGACGCCGCTGCGGTTGACCAGCTCCTGGAACATCTGGATGTGGTTGCACTCTTCGGTCATCTCGTGCAACGCGTAACGAAACTCGGGTGAGTTGTTGGGCAGCTTCATGATGAACGCCATCAACCCGCGGATGAGGATGCTCTCGAAGGCTGCGCCGACCTTTACCGAGTTGAGGGTGCGCCAGCGGCCGATCTCGATCTGGCGGGCCAGCGGCTGGGCCTGGTACCACGCGGTGGCGCCCAGCGGATCGACGTTGGGTGAGAGCACCCAGCGGGGATCGTCGAGGTCGATCGCCAATTCGGGGGAGTCCCACTCGATGTCCAGATACGGGTCGAAGCGGCGGCGCACGGAACCCTCGGACAGCGTCTGCAACAGATCCTGGTAGTCCGCGTCCAGCGACACGGCGTCAGGTGAGCTCGAAGCCATGACGACAATTTACCGAGACTTTGTGTCTCGGTAAATACCCGATCGCGGTCAATTACGGGTGGTACGGCACCCCGACCGCGCGGAACACGTATTCGGGACCGACGTCGAATGCCAGCGACGTACGAGGCAGCTGCGCCAGGACGTCAGCCGGGATCGCGGTCTTGTAGTGCAGCGACAACTCACCGCGGCAGCGCCGGTCGATCTGGGCTAGATCGGCCGTCAGGGTGAGCCCGCTCGGGTCGAGCTCGGCATGTACCGCACCGACCTGTGGCGCTGACCAGGGTTGGTCGAGGCTGCGGCCGGCAAGCTTGGGCAAGGTGGACATGGTGGCCAGCGCGCGGTAGTTCGTCATGACCAGTGCACCGGCGTAGCTCGCTACGCTGCCCGTCGATCGCTTACCCGGGATAGATCCGGTGAAACGCCTGGTCACTGGTACATACTCGGCGAGAAAGAGGATGCCTTCGGCTTCCGCCTCGGTTCGCAGACCCTCCGGCAGAGCGCCGATGTGCATCAGCTTTCGCAGGATCAATGCCATATCTCCGACGGTAGCGCGCAACCATGGCAAATCAGTTGGAGCTGGTAGAGATGATCTGATGAATACCCGGGACAGGTGGCTGATCGTGAGTGCGGCCGCTGCCGCCGCCGTGTATGCGGTGCTGTGGATCGGCTACGTGTCGCAGTGGACCTGGCTGGCCGATCTCGACGCCGCCGGGCTGGCCGGCCCCTATCGGTACGGCTCGGTGCATCCCGCCTGGGTAACCGCCTGGGATGTGCTCTGCACGGTGCTGGGGCCCTTCGCATTCCGGTTGTTGGCTGCCGTGTTGATCGCGGTCGCGCTGCTGCGCCGGCAACGGCGGATCGCGCTGTTCCTGTTTTTGACCATCGAGCTCAGCGGCTTGACCACCGAGCTGGCCAAGTTCGTGGTGGACCGTCCGCGTCCGGCCACCGCCATGGTGCACGCGCTGTCGACCTCCTTCCCGTCGGGGCACGCGCTGGGTGTGCTGGTGGCGGTACTGGCCCTGTCGGTCGTGGCCTGGCCGGGGATCCGCCCCTCGTTGCGCCTCTGGTGGGCGTTGGCCGGGGTGTTGATCGTCATCGCGGTCGGGGTGGGGCGCGTCGTGCTCAACGTCCATCACCCGTCGGACGTCGTGGCCGGCTGGGCGTTGGGCTACGTCTGGTTCGTCGCGATCTACCTGTTGTGCCCGCCGTCGCGGACAGCCGCTACGGCAGCGGCCGAAACACCGGTAGCGCCCGGTAGCGCACGCTGAAACTGGCCTCGCTGAGAGCCTCGCCCACCTCGCCGTCATGGGCGACGGTGGTGGGCCCGTCCACGGCCACGAACCGGAACTCGGGAACCTGAAGCTCGTGGTAGAGCGGGCTGCGTTCCAGCCGGCCCAACGCAACGGACACCGCGATGCGCAGCCGGCTGAAGCGCCGGCCGGTCTCCAGGATCCGCACGTCGATCAGGCCGTCGTCGAGGCGTGGACGCTGCGACGGGGCGAAACCGGACGGGAAGTAGGTCGAATTGCCCAGGAAGAACAACTCGGTCTCGAGCGTCTTGTCGTCGTAGCTGATCCGGACCGGCGCTTCCCGGCGCAGCGTCAGATACAGCGCGTATAGCCCGGCCAATCGCTTGCCCATCCGGTGCTCGAGTTTCTCTCGCGTGCGCACGTACTTCGGGTAGGCGCCGATGCTGGCGGTGTTGATCACCATGCGTTCCTCGTTGAGGCACACCAGGTCGACGTAGGCCGCCGAGCCCTCGGCGATCGCCCTGACGGTCCGGGCCACCGAATCGCAGCCGATGTCCTTTGCGAAGTGGTTGAACGTGCCGCCGGGGAACACTGCGAGCGGAACGCCCGCCTGCACGGCGATGCCCGCGGCACACGCCACCGTGCCGTCGCCGCCACCGACCGCGAGCACTTCGGTACGGGCGGCCGTCGCCCGCAACACCGCCTCGATGTCATCGTCGTCGCCGAGCTCGATGATCTCCGTACGCGGCAAGGCCTTTCGGACGTCGTCGATGATTCGTGCGCCGGTCCCGTCGCCGGAGGCCGGGTTGATGACGAGCGCGACGCCGGCGCCGTCGGGCCGCGGGTCCGTGCGGTATCGCAGTGGTTCGGAGCGGGGCAGGGTGGTCGCGGGGATGGTGGGGACGACGCGTGCGCCGATGACCGCGATCGCGGCGCCGATGCCGAACCCGGCGAACACGTCACCGGGATAGTGCGCGCCGGTGGCCACCCGCGACAGCCCGACCAGTCCGGCAAGTAGTGCCAGCGGCAGGCCGGCCGACGCCGATTCCAGGCCGACACCCACCGCGAAGGCGGCCGCACTCGCCGAGTGGCCCGAGGGCAGGGAATGTGAGGTAGGGACCCGCCGGGTCCGTCGGGCCAGGGGGATCACGCTCCGGTCCGGTCGTGGCCGGCGCCAGATCCGCTTGGCCACCTGGTTGGTCACCAGGCTGGTCACCGCCAGGCTGACCACGCCGCGCGCGGCCCCGCGCCGCACCGACGTGCTGCCCAGCGCGCCCATGACGGCGGCGATGGCGAACCACAGCTTGGAATGGTCTGCGGCCCTGGTCAGCCCGGGCATCAGGGAGTCCAGAAGGGGGCTCGGTGACTCGGCCACCGCCTCGAAGACCTCACGATCCAAGGTGCCCAGGCCTTTACCGATTGCGCGCACATCCATCCCGCCAACGTATCTGTCGCGACCGGATCGTGCTCCAAGCTTTATCGGGCCGAGAGGGGAGCCGACGACGATGGACTGATGCGCCGACTGTTCGCCGTGCTGTGTGCCGGGGTGCTGGCTCTGGCATGCGCGCCTACCGCGGGCGCCGTCGATCCGCCCTGGTTCGCCTCCTCCGTCGGCAACGCCACCCAGGTGATTTCCGTTGTGGGGGTGGGGGGTTCAGACGCAAAGATGGATGTCTGGCAACGGGGGCCCGCCGGCTGGCAGCCGATCGGTGCCGGGATACCGGCCAAGATCGGTGCCAACGGGATGGCCCCGCAGACCCACGACGGAGAGATGAAGACGCCCATGGGCGTATTCACCCTCGACTTCGCATTCGGCACGGCGCCCAATCCGGGCGGGGGCCTGCAGTACGTCCAGGTGACGCCCGATCACTGGTGGGACGGGGACATGAAAAGCCCGACCTACAACACCATGCAGGTGTGCAAGAAAGCGCAGTGCCCGTTCAACACCGACCCGGCCAGCGGCACCGAGAACCTGAACATCACGGCGTACAAACATGCCGTGGTGATGGGGGTCAACAAGGCCCGGGTGCCCGGCAACGGTGGTGCGTTCTTCGTTCACACCACCGATGGCGGGCCGACGGCGGGCTGCGTGGCGATCGACGACGCCACTCTGGTCAAGATCATGCAGTGGTTGCGGCCAGGAGCGGTGATCGCCGTCGCGAAGTGACCATCAGGCCACATCGCGATAGCCGTCAAAGGTTCAGGGCGGCACCGGGTTCCAGCTTGAAGTTGAGCCCCTCCAGCGAGAGGGTGGCGTCGTAGGTGCGGTCATAGCCGGTGCTGCTGATCTTCCAGCCGTCGGCGGTGCGGCGGTAGCGGTCGTGATAGAACGCCGAACCGAACAGCATGAAGTTCATGCTCGCGACGATGACCCGGTCCTGCAGGTACCAGGTGGCGGTGGCCTCGTCGCCGTCCACCTCGATCTCCGGGTGCGCGACGCGGTGCTCGGTGATGACCTCAGGGCCCAACGAACTCCTCATGTACTCGACCAGCGAGTCGCGGTCGGTGAAGTGCAGCGTCTGGCCCATGGACTGGCCGTAGTCGCCCGTGATGTCCTCGGTGAGGGTGTCGGCGAACTCGTCCCAGTGCTTGGTGTCCAGCGCCCGCAGGTACCGATATTTGACTTGCTTGATCTCGTCGATGTCGCCCATGCCCGACATTTGAGCACACCGGCCGCAGCGGGCGGGAGGCTATGCCGAACGCGTGAGGTCGCGGGTGGCCGGGCCTTCGATCAGGGTGCCGTCGGGGGCGAAACGGGATCCGTGCAGCGGACAGTCCCAGGACTTGTCGGCGTCGTTCCAATTGACGATGCCGCCCAGGTGGGGGCATACCGGCGAAACAGTGCGCTCGATTCCGTCGACGACGCTGCGCGCCTCCAAGTGCCACGGTGGCCCGCTCACCACGCCGCAATCCTCAACTGGCTTGGCGCCCATCCGGGTCGCCGGTGTGATCCAGCCCTTGGCCAAGTTCAAACCGACCGACAAGTTGACCTGCAGCGCGGTGGCGAGCCCGGAAAGTTCGTGCGGGCTCCAACTCGCGAAGGCCTCGGCCCAGTCCATGCGGCCGCCCAGGATGCGGCCGGACAGCGCGAGCGCGGCGGCCACTCCGTTGGTCATGCCCCATTTGTCGAAACCCGTTGCCACCAGGATCTCGTCGTGGCCCGGCAGGATCGGACCGACGTACGGCAGACCATCGACAGGGGCATAGTCCTGCGCCGACCAGAAGTGGGTCTGGATGGCGCCGGGCCAGTGTTGCTTGGCCCAGGACGCGAGCTCTTCGACGGATGCGGCCGGGTCGCTGTTGCGCCCCACGGTGTGGCCCGCGCCGCCGACGATGAGCAGCTCTCCGTCGGCTGTCGGGACCGAACGTGTTGAGCGGGTGGGCGAATCGGTCGAAATGTACATGCTGCGAGTGACATTGCCGGGCACCCGGAATGCCAAGCAGTACGAGCGGTGGGGGGATAGCCGGGCGAAGAACCCGCCCCGGTCCAGGATCGGGATGCCGGTGGCCAACACACACCGATTGGCCACAACGTCGACTTCAGCACCGGAGCTGGTGTGAACCTGCAGTTTGAGGCGGGCCGCGCCGTCGTGGCTGACGCGTTGTACCCGAGCGCCTTCGACCAGTCGCCCCTCGCGTTCATGGAGTTCGGCGGTCAGGCTGTCGAGAAACGGCATGGGGTCGAATTGGGCTTGATCCGCCAACCGGACTCCGCCGTGGAAGGGGAAGGGCACGTCGGCCTCGTCGACCCATTCGGCATCCAGGCCCGCGGCCTCACATGCCTTCAGCTCGGCCCTGGCTTTCGCGACGCCTTCAGAGGACTGGGCGTAGGTGCAGGCGTCGTGCCGCTGCAGGTCGATTCCGCGGGCCGCGCAGTAGTCGATCAACCACTGTTGGCCTTCGAGATTGCCCTGGACGTACTGCTTGGCCACCTCCGGCGAGTGCTTGGCCGTGATGTTGCTCATCCGGGTGCCCTGCAGCAGGCTGATCTTGGCTGTGGTGTTGCCGGTGGTGCCGGCACCGGCGGTGCGTGCCTCCAGCACCAGCACGTCTTGTCCGGCGCGTGCCAGCAGCACAGCGGTGACGAGGCCGGTGATCCCGGCGCCGACCACGACGACGTCCGCGCTGCGTTCTGATTCTTCGGTGAGCGTGGGCACGATGCGGTGCTCCGGGCGGTTGGCGAGCCAGAGTGATGTCACAGATGTGGCTGTACCCGCGGGCAGGGAGCTCAAACGTAGGGTGCGGGTGGTCCCGCCGGCCGGTGATTCCGGCGTGTTCGTTTCAGTACCTCGCCGCATGGTGTTGAAACATCGTTGCCAGGCTGGCGTCTCGGCCGTTGTCGGTGGTCGCCATAGATATCCCTGTGTGTCGCATGAGCGTTGCTGACAAGCGTCAAAACTCTACCGCCGGAACGCGCTTGGCCAGGCCGCTGCGGAGTGTCGAGACGCCATAGCCGCCGCGCGGCGGCTATGGTGGCGTGCGTTATGAGCGGCCCGTTGGGGTTGTCGATCGGTAGTGATTGCTCAAGATTCAGAACTTCTTGAGCTCTTCCTTCGCCCAGTTAACGAACTCACTTCGATGCTTGCTACGCCACTCGGCATCTGCGCTGTAGGTGGCGCGGATGGTCGGGAGCAGCGTCTGCCAGACATCCTGAACCATCCGTTGTCCTGACAGGGAGACGGGTAGTTTCTTGAGCTCCTTATCGTCGTACTTGCTCTTCCGGTAGACCTGAAATCCGCTGTCCGGAAATAGCTGTAGTTCAAAGTAGCCTTCTGGCTCTGCGTAATGAGTTATCGCAATCTTGGCAGGCCCCAGCTTGGACCGATTGCGTGCAACCAGTGCTAGTGAGTCCTCCCGGTACATGTCAACGCCCTGCGACAGGTGGCTTCGCCTTCCCACGAAAACGCCGCTCATGTCGAGGATTCCCGACAACTTCACGTTCGGGGCGATCCTCAAATTCTTGTGAAGCATGTACAACAGCCAGAGAAAAAAGTCAGGATCCAGTTCCTCGGTAATGCTCGCTGAGGTGATGCTGCCGGGAGGTACCTCGTCAGATACGAGCTCGGTCAACGCAGGTCTGGCGTAGTTGGTGACTTCAACGTCGTTCCGCGTAGCCACCAGTGCGGTGAGTTCATCGGGCTGGTTTTCGTCCAGGAGGAAGACATCGAAGGCGCCCCGGTTGCTGGTCCTTCTCCAATCGGAATCACCAAACCGCTTAATCAGACTTGGGTCTGGCTCGTCGTAGTAGTAGCGAAGAGCGACAATCGGCGTCGAATTGTGGTTCGTCGCAACCGAGACCGTATAGCTTTTAAGGTCGAGTCGAACGCCGTCTTTCGCCGCAAGTGTCTCATCGTCAGATAACGACCCCCACCCCTCGCTCGGCTTCGTCGGGGTCTCGGGGTACCTCCGTTGATTCGCTGCCGAGACAATTCCAGCCAGGCCGGCTGTCGTCCTCACTTTGAAGACACTGATCGACAGAAGCCCCTTGGTTAGCAGCCCCACCGCTACGACCCCCTAAGAATGAAACCTTCCACACCTGGATGGACTCTCAGCAGCTTAGGGCACAGTCTCCTCAAGGCTGGAGACCATCGCTGTGTCACGCTGATGTCGATGGGGTTGGGGATGGTGAATGTTCCGTCGCGGATGAACTGAATTTCAGCTATGCCTGCCGGACCTGAATTGGCACGAAAGTTATTCAAGACGATTCCGGTTTGTGTCGCATTCAGTCTGATGGGGGAGTTCCGGCCCGCTGACTGGAGGACGACCAAGTGAGCTCCGGGTGGGCGGAAATCTATTTCCAATTCGCCCTGTCGTGCTTTTGTATAACTGCGTATTGCCTTGCTCGTCCAAGACTCACCGCTGATGCGAATTTCGACGTTTACAACTTGCAAAGGAGCTAACGTCGGACGCCCGCCTTCGGGCTCTCTAGTGTCTGCCACCCGCCAAAGGAGTTCGATGGTCGGTCTGCCCACCACGAAGCCCCACACAATATATGCGATAGTCGAGGCTAGTATGGCCTCAAGGCCCATTTCTACAAGTTTTCCAGCTGGGAAGTTAAACTTTACTGGTATTAGTGAGACAATCCAGTACGTTACGACAACCGAGGCAAACTTCGAAGTCTCGAGCAACCACTCGCGGATTCTGGTCACAGGGTCTTATTGACTCCGTCAAGCCCTTTGCGCAGGGGTGCCACGTCTTCATCATTGGCGTGCACAACACCTTGTTGCGCTATTGTTATGTTGTTGTCAGTTACATAGCTGTGTAACCGAACTTGCTCAACAAAACGGCCATCGAGATGACGCTCTATAAATTTGTGTATCGCTTTGAGCCGGCCTGACTCGATCAGTCTAATTAGTTCTTCGGACAACCACTCCCGTTCTTCCTCCTCGATGGGCACGAAGAACCTGTTGACGATGTAGAAGTCGAGTACGCGATACCCGCGATGGCTCAGGTGGTAGGCGATGAAGATTAGGTCGTCAGAGCCCGCCAGGAAAGCGTTACCGCTCTCTCTGAAGATCTGTGCTGGTTGTAGTTGCTCGGGGTTCGGTAAAGGTTCAAGGCCCTGCGTCTCGCCCCGTATCAACTGGAGGACGCTCATACCACAATCCTCCCCCTTTGGTCCGACAATCCGCCTGGACTCGCCGACTCTAGGCGCTTTTGTAGCTGTCTACCACTCGGGGAGCCTAGCGGGCACCGTTTTCGCACGGTGCTGCCCCTTTTCGTTACTGCAACTGCCATCAACTGTTAGGTACCCGCTGAGCGCTTGGTTCAACGCCGGGTTGTGCGAGCCACCACTTGAACCAGCCAGCGGCGTCCAAGCCGGCCAGCCGCATGACCTCATGGGACAGCTTCGTATCGGCTCCCTGGCTGATAAGCCAACCTTCTACACCTGCGTGAACGTCGTACAGACCGTTTTCGGTGAACCAATGGTCGGGTGAGGTGAGTTCCGTGGGGAGTCGAGCAGCTAGCGAGGCCGGATCGTTGGCCTTCGGGCGATCCCATCGTTTCGGGGTCCTCATTTTCGCCACCTAGCCTCTGCGCCCTTTTTGCCGATCTGGCTCGGGGTCAGCTTTCCGGCGTCGTCGTCTGTGTCGGGCATCCGCAGCGACTTGAGCATCGACAGCAGCAGCGTCTGATTACGTTGCAAGTCAGCGATTTCCGGCATCGACACAGGTTGTTTGTTGTAGCCGGCGACTCGGGTATCTGCCCCGGCTTTGCGAACTAGCCTGCGTTGGCGTTCGATCTCGTCAGCGAGGTAGCAAGCCTCTTCGGCGATCAGCTGCGTCTCAGGGCAGCCGCTGAAATCGCCGGTGGTGTGGAGTTTCTGCCAAAGCCTCTTACCACGTGCCCGTAGGCCGCTCGGTGGCTTGGGCACCGTTGGGGTATCGCTCATGTTTTCGTCCGTTTCTCGCCCGTTTGGGGCGTGTTTTCGGCCTTCTATGGCCCGTTGTTTCGATGGAAGTCCGCAGCTCAACCGTCATGCTGGGTACTCGGCTGAGTCGGAAAAACCAGGGCTATACCTAGGCATCGGTGACCGTGGGCGCATTACGACCCGGTCCTGAAGGTGCGGGGGCGGGGTATTCCCCCTGGGGTGTGTGCCTGTGCGAGGGGCAGCGGCCACGCTGCCTAGCGAGTGCCCATCTCCTGGGACGCTGCGTGTCCCAAAACGTACAGCTGCCGTGCCCATACCCCTGCAGTCGTCCCTGCACCCCTGCCTAGCCCCGGCCCAGGGGTGCGCCCTGCCAGGCACCCTGCCTCTGTGTACCCCTGTGCGCTGATCTGGGTGGGAGGTCTGCCCGACGCGGCATTACTGCCCCGTCCCGCCCGCCCCGCTGGCTGTGCACCCCCGAGTAGCGGGGACTCTCCCGTAAGGGGCGCCTGCTAGGGGTAGCGACCTACGCATCCCCCGACTGTGCCGCAACATATCTCGTTGAGATATACATCGGGACGATGTATTTTGTAGATCACTACATCTCAGCACTACTCGGATTGGGGAGCCGCAATGCTCGACTTGGATCTCGCAGCGGAACTGAAGAAAGTTCTGCCTTCGGTCAACCAAGGTTGGACGTTCTCGTCAACTCCCGGTTGGTATTTGTCTGACGACGATGATCGGTTGCCGATGTACTGGGACGGCACCAAATGGCACGATCCCGCAGGCGATTTCGAGCATCGTGTTGTCGAGCTGGTCACTCCGTACCTAGAGCAGATATTCAAACAGGGATTCACGGCTGGGTACGTTGCGGCGCACGAAGAGTCTGCTCTGTGACGCTTCGGTATCTGTCGCGTGCGGAGGTGGCCGAACGGATCGGGGTAGCTCCCAGCACGCTAAGCCGGTACAAGCTCCCCGAACCGGATGCGATGGTCGGGACCGTGAGAGGTTGGTTGCCCGAGACTGTGGACGCTTGGAGTGCGTCACGTCCTGGTCGCGGTCATTCCTGGTGAGATGACGTTGCGCCACTGATCGCGTGTGATTCCCACGCTCTCGGCTTCGGATACGAGCGTGGCATGTAGTTGACACACTGCGGAAAAGGAATCGCCAAACTCGACTACCGAAGTCCAGAGCTGGGTAGTCAATTCGTTGTGTCCCAGGGCTTCACATGCTTGCTGTGCCTTCTGTATTTCTTGATCTACCAACATGCACAGCTGACAGCAGTAGGTGTGATCGACCGGGCGACCACGTGTGCAGCCTTCTCGGAAGCAGGTTGGCCGCCGTGTACGTCTGCTAGCCACCGTTGACCGTCACTTTCCCGCCGAGACCTCGGATGGCAGCTCGGAGAATGCCGGCCCCGTTGAGAGGTGGCGGTGCGCCGGCTGGCTGGTTGTTGGCTTTGCGTAGTGCCTCGATGAAGATCTCACCAGCTGACAAGTTCTGTTGCCGCTCGGTTTCTGCTTCGGCTTGACGCTTGGCCTCTCGCTCCTCGTAGTACTTGCCGCTTTTCAGATCACGGTTGAACTGTGCCAGCTCTTGCAGCGCCTGCCTGCGTTCTTCTGTTGGGTCCGGCTCGTCGTCGGAAAGGTATTTTCCTAGCTTGCGTTCTTCGAGCTTGCGTAGGAACGCGATGGCTAGCGGGTCTGTCGGTTCGTCCTGCGGTTTGGCGTTGGCGGCTCGGTTGTTCAGCTGCCGAGCCAACTTCGTGGCGACATCTCGACTCATGCGGCGCTCTGTTCGCGCACGGTGACTGGCACCCAGCGTCGGTGCTTGCCACGGATGGTTGCGAGAGACACGGAAGGCAGTGACTTCGGCGGTTCTGGCCGCTGGTACCGGCGCATGAACAGCGCCCGACGTTCTTCGATGTCGTCGGTCCAGCACGTATTACCGGCCGCCGTCCGGACTTCCGCCCAGGGCTTGCCGTAGTTCTTCCACCAGTCAGTGAACCGCTGTTCTCGTTGTTCTTGGGTTGTGTAGATCATCGTTGTATTCCTTTGTGTTGTAGCAATGAAAAACCCCGGGGCGCTGGTTCCCCGGGGTCGGATGTAGATGCGGTGGTTCAGGCAGGGTGCTGGCGTGCGGACAGTTCGAGGTTGCGCCGAAGCTCGGCGCATTCGGCGAGTGTGTTGATACCGAACGGCACCCCGAGACGGGCTGCGGTGAGGTACACGTGACCGATCAACGAGGTACCGACACCCGGACTGCCGGACTCTCGGTGAGCTTCGTCCAGTCGATAGAGCTGCTCGTAGTTCTCGGGCTGGAGGACCCGCAAAACGGGCTCGGGATTGCCGACACCGGGCAGCAAGCTCGTGTTGGCTACCCAACTTGAAATAGCGTCGATCTGCTGGGCTGCGCGTTGTGCGGCGGCGAAAGCTTCGACCGCTGCGGGTCCGCTGCTGACCAGCGTCTCAGAGTTGAGCTTCTCTGGCAGTGCCGCGACGGCTTCGATGTACGCCCGGACGTGCTCATCAAGTTGCGGCTGGAGCTGCTCAACGATGTTCGGTATAGCCGCTACGGCCTGCCGGATAACCGCACCGGCTGCGGATTCGGACAGCCGATTCTTAGCCCGCTGCGTCGCAGCGAACTCCGCTCCGACTGCTTCGATACGGATTAACTCGTCTGCCAGTTCGTGGACCTTGGCCTCTGCGTTCTCGGTCGTGACCGAGCTGAGGGTCACGGTGGGCTGCGTGTTGACCGGAACTTTTCGGATAGCGCGGTAGACCTCGATAGCTTCGGCGAGTTCGTCGGGCAGGTCTAGGGAAAGTTTGGTGTTCCAGCGAAGCACCTGATCGGCAACGGTAGCGTTTGAGTAGTACGACATGTGTGTTCCTCTCGGTTGGTTAGCGCGGGAGCGCATAACAAGAACCCGCCTGTGCGGTTCACAGACGGGCAAATAAATGGTGTTCGGTGTCCCGTGCCTCGATAACGGTTCTCGGTGGCTCACAGGACCTCTGGCGCGTTGTTGGTAGTCGAGCGCAGCGCTGCTGCGATCTGTGCGGCGAGTTGGCCGCGGTCTACGCCTGCGGTTGTCACTTGCACCCCGTGTGACTCCAGTGCGACGGCGAGCTGCATCGCAGCTGATCGTTTGGTGTTGTAACTGGCGGTGTGCTCACGCCGGCAGGCCAGGCACAGACCCTGTTTATCTCTGTCAGCTGACGTCGGTGTCGGGTGCCCGTTCGGGCATACCTCGACGGTCACATTCGTAACCTCCTATGCGTAATCATGGTTTTGGACAAATGAGAAACCCCGGCACTAGGCCGGGGCTGTCTACATGCTGGTTGGCGGGGGAGCCAGCGGTGCGTAGCAGGGCACCGCCGTCTCGACCAAACCGAGAGGGAGCACTTCCCTCTACCTGTTACGGAATACTTCGTCGGATACGAGCTAGTACCGATGCCCGTTGCCTTCTTTGGTGGCGCGTAGTCCACGAGCGGTGATGAACTTCAATCCTCGATCCTCAGGCTCTGGTGGGGGCTCCAGCCCGAGGCGGTCGGCTTTGGCTACCGCTCGCTTCCACCTGCCACGCTCTGCGTCTGCTAGCTTCCGGCAGTCTGTAGAGCAATACTTTCGTGGTTGTCCTTTGTTTCGCTCAGCCCCGTTGCGGACGTGTCGCCGCAAGATGCAGCCCGAGCATTGACAACCTGTGGTCCTTAGCGGCCACCGTTCTCCTACGCCGTCTCCGAGTGTCGCTAGCTGAAAATCGGTTGCGTCTGGCTCGAACTCACACGGGTACTTGCTGACATCGGGAGGTGGCATCCGGTCGCCGCAGAGCGCGCAGTGTGTTCGGGGTGCTGTCTTCCACGGTCGGCTACGACGATCGTCCACCCTGAACCCGTGTCCGGCGTCGACGATCTCGCCAGCTGGGTTCTCGCGGGGCGAGATCTGTACCGGGTCGCTGATGTCACCGCTTTCTAGCTTCTCTCCGTCGAACCTTGGTTTGGCACCTGCGTAGGTGGGGTTGTCGTCTCCGTCGTGTCCCATTTCTGGGCAGTGCTCCGACTCGAACGGGTTGCGTTCGGAGTCTGCAAAGTCCCGACGTTCATCCTCGGTTTCGTCGGACAGCTCGTCTAGCAGAACCTCGCGCCACGGTTCCCGGTGACGCTTGCGACCTTTGGTTGTCATCTTTAGTTGTTGCTTTCTGTGAGTCGGTTGTTGAGTGCCCGGTATGCACCGGGGTAGGCAGATCGGTTGGCGTACTGCCGGTTCTCGATCTCCCAGCGCTTGATCTCTATGTGTCCGTAGATGCCCATCGCATCGGCTACCGCATCGAGCGGAGTATCGACGCGGAACCACAGCGTTGGTTCTCCCGGTGCGCCGGGCTTGGAACCGGCCAGAGCGTGATCAGCCAGCTTCTTCAAATACCGCTTGGCGCTGGGAATCTTCATCCCGGTCTGTTCTGCGACGGATAGGGCTGTAGCCGGATCGTCGGTCAATACCTCGTAGATCCGTTGAGCACCGAGTCCTAGACCGGCTCGGGACCATAGATCTGAGGGGGGTGGTAACTCCTGACTTAATGAGGCTTTGCCGGTACTCCTTGAGTCATTAGTTGATACCCCCCTGTTGGGCGATGGTTGGCAGCCGGTACGAGCTGCCCAACGTAGGTTGACCTGGTACCTCTTGGTTGACCTTGTCGATGTCCTGCGGTCGGTACGTTGCACCTCCCGTATGAGGCTCAGGTCAGTGAGCGTCACCAGAGCGCGGCTGACCGAGCGTTGAGACATTCCCGCTGTCCACTTGGCCAGCTCGTAGCTGGACAGCGTTCGGGTGAAACAGTTGTTGTCGATGCAGAAGTCCGCCAGCGCCAGCGCCACTGCCCTGTCACGGCTGGCTGTTCTGGCGTTGGGCCAATCGGTGTAGGTACCTATCCGAGCTCGTAGATCAGCGAGCGCTGTCTCAAGCTCGAACGGTTCCGAGTCCGCAGCTTTGTCCCACGCGCCGGCCAAGCTGGCGTTCTGCTTCTTAACTGTGTCACCTGTGCTGCCGGTGTACGACAGCCACAGGTTGGACATGCAGACCAGATACCGATAATCGTCGTAGCTGCCACCCTGATTGCGTATCCGGTTGGCGATTGGCAGCAACTCAGGCCCTACCCATGCCCCGTTGACATGTTCGGCCTGCAACAGTTCCAGCGTGAGCTGGTCGGGCTCAAACTCAAGTCGCCCGAGCATGTTCGGTGCCTTCCAGGGCAACGTCGATCTGGTCCCGAAGCGCAGCAAGCGCGGGTGCGTCGAACAGCAGGAACCGCGAAGTTCCTGCGGGGGATACACGGTAAGTCACGTTGCGGTGCTGGTGGTCCCACCGTTTCTCTACTGCGCTCAACCGGCTACCTCGTAGGTGAGAACTTCGGCCTGGCCGAACATCATGCCCGGGTCTGAGACGGTCTCTCGGGTCAGCGGTTCTGCTTCTCCGACGAGCTCGATTACAGGCTGGTAGATCTCATCGGTGTCTCTGACAGTCACGCTGCGGTAGACGTAGAGCGTGCCGTTTCTGATGTGAGCGAACAGCACGCAGTCCCGGGCGACGAGCTCGGTCATGGTGCCCCGTTCGATGGTTGATGTGTTCATATCGGTTCCTTCCGTTGATATTTCGTAGTTGTCGCGGTTTGTATCGCTTGCGTCGCCTCTCGGCGATTCCGCGCATTCGGTAGGACTTCCGGCTGGTTCACATCTGGCTATCGCCTTCAGGTGTCCGTGGTCCCTGTTCTGGTGTTGGTGTCATCGCTGACAAGGCAGACGATACGGTGTGGCTAACTAGTATGTCAAGCAGGTTAACCATGCTAGTGTGTCGGTATGAGTAAGTGGCAGGTCAACGAAGACGACTACACGGTGACCGTGGATCTTGGACCGGACTGTGAATGGGTCGCGGCTATGCAATGGCCGGAAGGTGTCACGCAAGGCGGGCCGGCTGTGTTGGTGATTTACCCGTCCAATCCGGAGAGTTGCCCGCCTGGCGGGCTGTCGCAGACCCTGCTGCGTGACGTTGATTTCAAGTACGCAGCGGAGAGGCTGCGACGGCAGTTGGAGAACTCCAAACGGTGGGACACGTCGCGGAAACGCAGCGACAAGAAGATGAATGACCTACTGATCAGTCACGCAGTGGAGGGGCGCGTGACCGATACATACCTCGCGTTGCTGTCGAGGGCGTATGTCTCAGCTGTGGACCAAGGGCAAAGCAAGCCGTTGGAGTTCCTCGCGGAACTTACGAGTAAGTCCGCAGCGTCGATCAAAAACCATCTTTGGCAGGCGACGCGCAAGGGTCTTCTAGAACGATCCCCCGGGCGTGCTGGTGGTCGGGTTACTCCTAAGGGTGCTGCTTTGAATGAGGCTGCGTCTGAAGCTTGACTTCGTACGGGCTAGGCATCGGTGAAGATAACGATGCCCCCGACGACTATCGTTACGACAAGGACCCAGAACGCTTTATCGGCACCGTCTGTATCCCTGTTCAGCATGTAGATGGTTATCGGGATCCACACGGTCAATCCGGCTAGTGCCCTAATTTTCAGGTCGCGATTATCGTCCCGGTCGCCCGACATGGGGACATTCAAGCGCAGAACGCATCGCAGAGAATCAAGATCGTCAGAAACGATTGCATCATCGTTGCCGGCTCGGCCTGTTCCGCGAGGTCGGGCACCTTACCGTCCACCGCTGACGGTGGCGTTCGGCCTTGTGGATAGCTCATCACCTGGGGATAACCGCCGCGTGTGCGTGCGTCTTGTCAGGTCCCTGGTTAACGATTTACGCATGACCTTCGGGCTTCTGACTCTCATCGTTCTGGGTGTGCTCTCGCTTATCGCGTTGCGCCTATGGCTGACCTACTGCAACGGCATCGCAAACGCGCATCCGAAGCACGCCGCCAAGATCATCGAGGCCTCTGGCCGATGGCTTCCACGCCTTCCACCGGGCAAGGGTGGGTGATGTCGATGTGCTTTTCGGGGGACCACCCTGCCAAGGATTCATGGAACCGGGAAGCCCGACGCAACGTCTAACCGGGTATGGATGAAATCGAACGCGAAGCGATGAGAGAAGACGGCTTGGACCCTGATGACCCAGCCGTCGTGGCGGCGATAGATCTAGTTCGATGGGATTTGCAGTTACTCGGAGAACATGGGGAGCTAGCCTCTTAGGCACGCCCGACCGTCGAAAGGGGCCAAGTTGTTTGTGTCTCCGCTGATTCTCAAATGTGTGTGTTTCGTTTGTATCTATGCGGATGGCGACTACCGGCCCGTAGGAACGGCGTTCTTCCTGGGCGTCACCCCGGAAGGCTATGGCCCGAGCGACCAGTGGTGCGCCGTGGTCACTGCCCTCCACGTGATTGCCGGTATCGAAAAAAGCGGCGGGCAAATATTTCTGCGGGTCAACACGAAGAGTGGGGGGGTCGATTACGTTGAAATGCCTCCCGAACGGTGGGTTCGGCCCGATCATTCAGGCGGCATAGTGGACGCAGCGGCCTGCTTCTTCTCTACCGAGAGCCAGGAGAAAACTGATTTCAAGTTTATTGGCGAGAAACAGGCCATCACCGCTGAGGGATTGAGAGACCTGCACGTCGGTGTGGGAAATGATGTGTACCTGTCGGGCTTGTTCGTCAACCACGCTGGTACTCAGCGCAATGAACCGATAATCCGGTCTGGCACCTTCGCCGCGATCCCCGAAGAGGAAGTGCTAACGAACCACGGGCGCATGCGTGCGTACCTGATTGAGTCACGATCAATCGGTGGCCTGAGCGGATCGCCTGTTTTTGTGGAACCGGGGCTGACCTATTTCACCGATGATGGACAAATACACATGCGACCCCCGCTAACCCGGGCTTGGCACTTGCTGGGAATAATTCAAGGGCACTGGGACGTTCCGGAGTTGTTCGGGCCGGACACGTCACTGTCGGCTGAGGCTGTAAACAAGGGCATTGCCATTGTCACCCCGATTGACTATGCCCTTCGGCTAGCTCACGAAGCTGTGTTGCAGGCGTTTGCAGCGTGGGATGCTGAGCACGGCTGAGCCCGTCACGACTTCACCATTCGGTCTCGAATGTCCTCTGGTACAAGCAGATTGCTTTTGAAAGCTCCGCCCTGGGTGCGTGTCCTGCCCTCCACCAGAACCTCATACCTAATACCGGAGTCGAGCAGTAAGCGTCTCCTCGCGTCGGTGTCGGACTTCTTCCAGTCCTCTGCGTAGGTGCGTCCGGTAGGGATGTGCTCGGTCCTAGCTGGCTGTACCGGCAGAGTCTCCAACTCTGCTATTCGTGCATCTAGCTCTGCGACTTGTTCGGCAAGCACCTCTAGAACGGTCTGTGAAGTTGCCTTACGCATAGCGCTGGCGACGGTCTCCAGCTGCATTCGAGCTGATTCGAGTTCGTCGGTGTGATCGGACGCCGGAACGAGAACAGGTTCGTGGACCTCGGCGTCTCCCAGTTCGTGTAGAAAGGCCTCTTCTAGAACCTGCTCCAACCACTCGCCTGGAATCTTGTTGCCGTGCTGCGGTTTCGACGGGCAGTAGTAGTAGCGGTATCGCTTGCCTTTGGCCAGCTGTGACTTTTGGTGAAGCGTGACTCCGCAATCGAGGCAGAACGCAACCCCCAACAGCGGGCTTGCGTTGCTGGTGCGGTTCGTCGTTTTGGGGCGCTTGCGTTGTTCCAAAACGGCTTGCAACGAACGGAACTCGGAAGCTGTGAGGATCGGTTCGGACTTCATCACCTCGGGGTCAGCGTCGCCCTGGTGGACGGTGTAGCCCAGTAGGGTCTTTGACTCTAGGAGGCGGTGCAACGTCGTGGTGCTCCACGCTGCGCCGGTCATCTCTCTACCTTGCAGTTGGCGTTGCCGGTCCCGAGATGACGGCACACCTTCAGCCGTCAGCCGATCAGCGATGGACTGGACGGAATCACCGCGCATTACGTCGGCAACGATGCGCCGGATTACCGCAACGGCTTCGTCGTCGTGGACCAACCTGTATCCCCCGGTGGGGATCTGCTCAGGTTTGAGCCCGTAGTGAACGGTCTCGCCTCCCCATCGGCTCTCGGACCGCAGCTTCTTTCGGGCCTGCGTAGTGCGCTCTTTGATCGCGTTGCGTTCGACCTCGGCGAAGATCGAAGCGAGCTTTACCCATACCTGTCCCATCTGGGTATCGGTGTCGATCCCGTCGTCTACGCACACGATGCGCTTGCCCCGGTCCAGACACCAACGCAACAGGGTCTCGGTGTCCATCGAGGACCGGGAGATCCTGTCGAGTTTCCAAGCCACCAGCACATCCCAAGGCTCTGGTGGGGTGTCGGTCAGCCACTTGCCAAGCGATGCGCGTTTGAATGGGTCCACAGCTCCGGATGTGTCCAGATCTTCTGAGATCGACACAACCGTGGCAGGCTGGTGGCCTTGTGCCCACCACTCGATACGTTCCCGTTGCCGAACGGGGGAGGTTGATTCGTCTGTCAGTTTCGACAAACGCACAGCTCCGAGCACTCGGAGGACGGCGGTAGACATGGTTGAGCACTCTAGCCCGTTGGGGTTGTCGATCGGGACCACCAACTTGGTTGCGGCGCGTGTCGGCAATCAACCTGTCAGCCGGCGTTCGGTGTTGACATTGTCGACCGACCGGACGCCGCAGGTCGGCATGCCCGAATCCGGCTCCGGCGTCACGCTCGGCGGATTCGTCGAGCGGGTGGGTGACCCGGTGCCGCTGGTCGCGCCCGACGGTGCGTCCTATCCGGCCGACACGCTGCTGGTCGAGGCCCTCGATGCGATGGTCGACCTCGTCGGCGGCCCTTCCGAACAGCTGGCCATCGCGGTGCCCGCGCACTGGGGTGCGCCCACGTTGCGTGCTCTGCGCAACGCGCTGCGTCACAACCCCAGCCTGTCGCGCGACGGGAGGGCAGCCCGGCTCGTTCCCGACGCCGTCGCCTCGCTGGCGGCGCTGCGGGCCAATCCCGGTTTGCCGTCCAACGGCGTGGTGGCGTTGCTGGACTTCGGCGGCGGCGGCACCAGCATCACGCTGGCCGACGCCGCATCGATGTTCGAGCCGATCGACGAGACCACCCGCTATCCCGATTTCTCCGGTGACCAGATCGATCAGGCGCTACTGACCCATGTGCTCGACGGGGTTGCCCAGGCCGGCGGGATCGACCCGGCCGGCACCGCGGCCGTCGGGTCGCTGGCTCGCCTGCGTGAGGAATGCCGTCAGGCCAAGGAGCGGCTGTCGGCGGAGACCGCGACCGATCTGGTGGTCGATCTACCCGGGTATTCGGCCACGGTGCGGGTGACCCGCACCGAACTGGAGTCGCTGATGCAGGCGCCGCTGGCCGGTGTGCTGGATGCGCTGGAGAAGGCGTTGGAGCGCAACGGGATCAGCTGGCCGGCCGTCTCGGCGGTGGTGACCATCGGCGGTGGTGCCAGC
The DNA here is from genome assembly GCF_022179545.1 of Mycolicibacterium fortuitum subsp. fortuitum. The sequence continues at coordinate 688,616 of NZ_AP025518.1, forward strand.
ATTCCTCTTTTCACCCAAAGGCTTTCGGAGCATTCGCAGGCTCAGGTGGTGACCACTCCGCAGCCTGCGCTGGATGCCGCGATCGGCGCCGCGTTGTCGGCCGCCTACGCCGCGGATGCTGATGCGCAGACCGGCATGGCGCCCACGCTGGGCCAGGCGGCAGTGCTTCCGACGGCCGGAATCCCTTCCGCTGCAGACAGTTCCTCGGGTGAGGCCTCATCCACCTTCCGGGCGTTGGCCTGGTCGGAAGACGACGCAGGCGATGACGTCGTGCCGTATACCGGACCCGATCTGGTGGAGTCCTACGGCAGTGAGACCGCGGCCCGCCCGGCTGTGCAGTACGTGCCGCCGACGGGACCGATCGAACAGCCCCGCGGCGGCTGGGAACGGTTGCCGTTGACGGTTTTCGCGGTGGCCGCCGCGCTGGTCCTGGTCGCCATCGGTGGTGTGACGTATGCGTTGACCAGTGCCACCGGCACTGCGCCGAGCTCGGAGGTCAAACCACCCGAGCCCAAGCCGTTACCTCCGCAGGAGGTGGCGCCGAGCCCGGTCGCACCCCCGCCACCCGTCGAGCCGCCACCTGCCCCCGAGCCGGTGACGCAGGCGCCCGCGCCGCCGCCGGTCACGGTGACACAGGCGCCGCCGCCACCGGTGACCGAAACGCGCGTCGTCACGCAGACGACGACGCCTCCTCCTGTCACCACGACCACCACCACAACCACGACGACAACCACCACGCCTCCGCCGACGACCACGACGACGACGCCGACCACGACCACCACGACGACGAACCCGATGACCACGACATACGTCACGGTGCCGTTCGTCCCCGTGCCCATTCCGATCCAGGTGCCCAACCGCGGCGAGACGCAGAACCCGTACCCGCAGCAGCCGCAGTACCCCTATCAGCAGCAGCCGCAGTATCCATACCAGCCGTATCCGTGATGTCGGCACTGGAACCTTTGCGGCGCAGCGGGTTTCAACTCGTCTGAGGGCGGCTTCGGCAACAGCGTGCCAGCTGCCTCGTCGGGCGGTAGCTTCTCGGTCAACACCGGGAGGAAAGATGAAGCGGATACATGTCGTCGTCATGGTTGCTGTGGCCACCCTCATTCCGGGCCTTGTGGCTGGTCCGGCGGGGGCCACGCCGGCCGAGGGAGACGTCGTGCGTACCGATCTCGGCAAAGGCACCACCACTGCGCCGATCTGGATCGTGACGGCCGGACAGCCGACCACATTGCATGTGCAGCGCCTGCTGCTCAAGCCCGGTGCAGGCAGTGGTTGGCACACCCATCCGGGACCGGAGCAGTCGGTGATCAACGACGGCACGGTGGTGGTGCAAACTGCGGCGTACTGCGCACCTGTCGAGTACACCGCGGGCCAGGCCGTCGTCATTCCGGCGGGAATTCCCCATCGGGTCACCAACGAGGGAGCGGTCGAGGCCGACGTCGTCGTGACCTACACGCTGCCCGCCGACGCCCCGGTGCGGGACGACTCGCCTGCCCAGTGCGCCTAGCTGCGGAAACAGGCTTGCAACCACGAAACTTTGGGCAGGGGTCGGATATCTTGGTAAGAGTTCGGTTAAGGTTCTGCTGTGCCTGAGATGGATCGTCGCAGTGTGATGTTCATGATGGGTCTGGGGGTGGCAGCCGCAGCGCTGCCTGCCGGGACGGCCAACGCCGACCCGGCCGCACCTGGTCCCGCCGCGCCCGGAGCTCCCACCCCGCCGGCTGCCGCAGCGGCGCAGCCGACCTTCCTGTTCCAGGATGAGTTCAACGGTCCGGCCGGCTCTCCGCCGGACCCGACGTGGTGGCACCTGATCCCGGAGCGTGAGACCATCAAGAACCCGGTCGAGTGGGACAAGCCGTTCAACATGGGCCGGTATGTCACCGACACCGAGCACGCATTCCAGGACGGCAAGGGCAACCTGGTGATTCGCGCGACGCGCGGCCCGGGGACCACGATCCAGGAGAAGTACGCCAGCGCCAAGGTCGTCGGCAACTGGCGCGGTGGCATCGGCACCACCTGGGAGGCCCGGGTCAAGCTCAACTGCCTGACCGACGGTGCCTGGCCCGCCTTCTGGCTGCTGAATGACGATCCCGTTCGCGGTGGCGAGGTCGACCTGGTGGAGTGGTACGGCAACCGTGACTGGCCGTCGGGCACCACCGTGCACGCGCGCCTGGACGGCGAGTCGTTCGCCACCGACCCGCACCCCATCGACAGCGGCTGGCACACCTGGCGGATGTCGTGGACGGAACACGGCATGTACTTCTGGAAGGACTATGCCCCGGGCATGGAACCCTTCTTCGAGGTGCCCGCAAACTCGTTGGAAGACTGGCCCTTCAACGATCCGGGCTACACCATGGTGCCGGTGTTCAACATCGCTGTCGGCGGCTCGGGCGGCCGTGACCCGAGCGGTGGCAGCTACCCGGCCGAGATGCTGGTCGACTGGATCCGCGTCTTCCAGGGCTGAGTTTCTTTGGCGGCGAGAGTTGGCTTATGTACGAGATTTCGCGAGGAACTCGTACACAAGCCAACTTTCGGCGTATTAAGGGCAGATCGCTGTCCGAAGCTTCCCCGGCGGCGGCGGATTCAGCGCCGACGCGATCTGCTTGAGCTCCACCGGCGGGACGACGAGCGCTTCCCACGGATAGTGCTCGCGGGTTTCGTCAAGAAATTTGACGGCCCGGTGCAGATGCCGTGGCTCGTAATTGTGCACACCGGTGATGGTCAGCCATCGCCGGACCACGGTTTCCGGGTCCACGGCCAACGACGGGCCCGGGGTGACCGACCCGGCCAGCACCAGGGTGCCGCCGATATCGAGGCGGCCCAACGCATCCGCGACGGCAGCACACGAGCCCGTGTAGTCGATCGCCACATCGACCGGGCCGCCGTCAGAGGTACGGCCGCCGAAACGGGTCGCTAGCTCCATGCGGTCGGCGTTGCGGTCGACCACTTGGACGTCGGCCCCGGCGGTGGCGCATGCCGCAACAGCGGTGAGCCCCAACATGCCTGCCCCGCCGATGAGAACCCGTCGCCCGGTCAACTCGCCGGCGGCTTCCAAGGTGGCCATCACCGTTGCCGTGGCGCAGGCAGCAGGTGCGGCGACCGCGTCGGGCAACGTGTCGGGGACCACGGCGATGGTGGTACCGCGCGGCAGAACCACGTGTGCGGCATAGGAACCCGACAGCGGCCAGTCGCCGTCGAACGGCTCGTGGCCGACCTTGCGCACCGATAGACATTTGGCGGTCAGCCCGGACCGGCACCGCGGGCACTCACCGCAGGCCACCGTGACCGACCAGATAACCCGTTGCCCTACTTCGGCGCCCGTGTCAGGACCGGTGGCGACGATGTCGCCGACCGCCTCATGGCCGAGCACCGACGGGCAGGCTGCGGAACGGCGGCCCATCACGGTGTGCAGGTCACTGCCGCACACCGTGGCCAGCCTTACCCGGACCAGCACCTCTCCGGCGTCGAGTTCAGGAATTGGGACGTTCCGCACGTCGACGCCGGAGCCGGTCCACACCGCGGCTGCCGTCACACGAGGCGGGATCTGATCCATCCGGACAACCTTTCGATGGCGTAGACGATGACGAAGATGACGAGGACGATCGCGCCGGCGACATCGAAGTTCAGCGTGCGGATCGACTCGAACAACAGGTAGCCCACACCTCCCGCACCGACGATGCCCAGGATGGTCGAGGTCCGCACGTTCACGTCGAACAGGTACAGGCTGGATCCGACCATCGCCGGCATGGCTTGCGGAATCACCGCGGAGAACAACGTCTTCCACCAGCCACCGCCGACCGATCGCACCGCCTCCAGCGGGCCGGGATCGATCTCCTCGACCGCATCGGCCACCAGTTTGGCCAGGAATCCGATCGAGCCGATGGCCAGTGCGCACGTGCCGGCGATCGGCCCGAGGCCCAATGCGGCGACGAACACCACGGCCAGGATGAGCTCGGGCACGGCCCGCACCGCCAGGATCCACGCCCGGGCCAGCCAGTAGACCGCCGGATGGGGAGTGACGTTGCGGGCGGCCAGGATGCCGACCGGGATCGACAGCACGACACCGATGGCCGTCGACACCACACCGATGGCTACGGTTTGGCCTGCCGCGCTGAACAACTCGCCGCCCAGCGCCGAGAAGTTGGGCGGGATCATCCGGGCGAACACCTCGATGGCCGGACCGACCCAGGTGATCAGTGACAGCGGATTGATCTTCAGCACCACCAATGCCGACACGCAGACCGCGATCAGTCCACCGCCGAACACGAACCGCGCGGCGCGCTCCCGGACCGGGTTCGACTGTGCGGAATCCAGCAGCATCCGCCGGATCACGATGGACAGAAGTTCCATCGCGGCGATGATCGCCAGGATGACGCAGGCGATGCCGAGTGCCCGCGGATAAATCAATCCCCGCAACGCATCCTGCAACGCGAAGCCGATGCCGCCGGCGCCGACGAAGCCGAGCACCACCGACATACGCAGGTTGATGTCGATGCGGTAGATGAAGGTGGCGATCCAGGACGGGACGGCCTGGGGGGCCACGGCGTTGAGCATCTCGCGGAAGTACCCGACGCCGGTGCTGCGCACCGCTTCCCGTGGGCCCGGGTCGGTCTGCTCGATGGCATCGGCGAACACCTTGCCGAGCATGCCGATGGAATGCAGCGCCAACGCGAGAATGCCAGGGAGTACACCGATTCCGAGGGCCCGGACGAACAGAACCGCGAACAGCAGGTCCGGCATGGCGCGGCAGAACGTGATGATGGCCCGGGCCACCGCCTGTACGGCGGGGTGCGGGGTGGTGTTGCGGGCAGCCAGGAACGCCAGCGGCACTGAGGCGATCGCGGCGAGCACTGTTCCCAGCACGGCCATCAGCAGGGTCTCGACCGCGAGCCCGCCGATGCGTCCCGGGTCGTCCAGCCGGGGCGGAATCATCCGCTCCAACAGCGCCGCAACCTCGTCAACCCCGTCCAGCAGGGTTCCCGGCGCGAAGTCGATGGACCAGGCCGCGACGAGGGTGGCCAGCACTGCGCCTACCGCGACCAGGTGCAGCAGCCCGGGCAGCGGCCTGCGTACGGGCGTGGGTGGCGCGGGTGTCGGGCGTTCGGTCAGATCGGTACTCACGAGGGACGGGCCGCCGAACGAGCTGCAGGGTCGACGCGCTGGTAGATCTCCATGACGTCGTCGCGGGTCATCCCGACCGCGGGCCGGTCCAGGATCTTCTGGCCGTTGCGCAGGCCGACGAGGCGGTGCGCCCAGCCCAGCGCGAGGTCCACCTGGTGCAGCGTGCAGACCACGGTCAGCTTCTCCTCGATGCAGACTCGGAACAGCAGATCCATGACCACACCGGCATTTTCGGGATCGAGTGAGGCGACCGGTTCATCGGCCAGCAGCAGGCCGGGTTTCTGCATCAGGGTGCGGGCGATCGCGACCCGTTGTTGTTGGCCGCCGGAGAGGGTGTCGGCGCGGCGGTCGGCGAAGTCGGCCAGACCGACGCGGTCCAGGTAGGCCAGGGCTTCGGCGCGCATCGCCTTGGGATAGGTGAGCGCGCCGTAGCGGGGGAGCCGCAGCTGTCCGAGACCGCCGATCAGGACGTTCTCCAGGCAGCTCAACCGGCCGACGAGGTTGAAGTGCTGGAACACGAACCCCACGTTGCGGCGTAGGGAGCGCAGCTGTTTGGCCGAGGCTCGATCGACATGGGTGCCACCGACCTCGACACTGCCGGAGGTGACCGGGTGCAGTCCGTTGAGGCAGCGCAGCAGGGTGGACTTGCCGGAGCCGGACAGGCCCAGTAGCACCAGCATCTCGCTGCGCCGCACCTCGAGGCTGACGCGGTCGAGGGCCAGAGTGTCACCGAAGCGTTTGGTGACGTCCTTGGCAATGACGACGAGATCGTCGCCGGCTACGGAGTGGTGGGGTCCGCTGGTGCTCATGGTTTTCAGCCCTTGCACTTCTCGGAGCCGGTGACATCACAGACGTGGCGCACGCCGCTGTAGTCCGAATCCTCGACGGGGACGAAGCCCCAGGCGCGTTCGTCGGTGATGCGGCAGGCGTCGCCCTGGCAGAAGCCCTCTGCCTCCAGATTCGGGACGTTGACCTTGTCGGCGAACAACGTCTTGAGCTTGCCGATGGCGTCGCTGCCCAGTGCATCGTTGGCGGCGAACACCGAGCCGGCGATGGTCTCGGACTTCCAGACCGTCTTGAGTTGTCCGGGCTTGAGGTCGCCCTTGGCGATCATGGTCTTGTCCACCATGGTGTCGAAGGCGAAGCCGGCGTCGCAGTCACCGTTGGCGATCGCCAAAGCCGAGGAATCATGGCCGCCGGCGAAGATCGGGGACATCGCCGCAGACAGGTCGCCTTCGGAACCGGATTTGATCACCCCCGCCTCGATCAGCCCGGCAGTCGGATAGAGGAAGCCGGAGGTTGAACTCGGGTCAACGAAGCAGACCTTCTTGCCGGCAAAGTCCTTGAGTCCGTTGATGTTCGCCTCGTCGGCGCGGGCCAGTCCGTAGGACTGATAGCCGGGCTTGGCGCCCTGCTCTTGGATCACCGCGCCGACCGGAGTGACCTTGGCGCCGTTCACACCCGCGACCACGTAGGCGAACGGTCCGAAGAAGGCCAGGTCGACGTTGTTGGCGATGATGCCCTCGACCACCCCGGCGTAGTCGGAGGCCTGCACGAACTCGACCTTGGAGCCGGTCTCCTTTTCCAGCAGCTTGATCAGCGGCTGATAGCTGGCCTTGAGGTCGGTGGAGTTCTCGGCCGGGATCGCGGCCAGGGTGAGCGTTTCGGGGAAGCCCTGGGCGGTCTTGGCGTCGGAGTTCTCGGAGCTCGAACAGCCGGACAAGATGAGGGCGGCGCTGGCAGTTGCCACGGCAGCGATGCGGGCCGGCCAACACAGGGTGCGGAACGTCATGGCGCGGAGGACCTTTCGGGGCGGGGGACGTTTGACGGGCAGTGCGCGAGCGGGGGTGCGCAACTGCCCTGCCCCACACCCTGTGGGTTGGTCTATACCAGTGGGTGCATCCAAGTTGGCGAGCAGGTTAACAACACGGCAAGTCTTGGTCTATACCAAAACTTGCTACTGTTGGCGCGTGGCCACGAGCGCAGAACCGAGGGTTCTCAAGCACCAGGTTGTCCGCGCGCAACTGGAGCGACTGCTCGACGACCTGGAGGTCGGCGACCCATTCCCCGCCGAGCGGGAGATCGCCGAGCGATTCGACGTGGCCCGCGAGACGGTCCGCCAAGCCTTGCGAGAGTTGTTGCTGGCCGGTCGTATTGAACGCCGCGGCCGCACCACCGTCGTCGCCCGGCCCAAGATCCTGCAGCCCTTGTCGATGGGGTCCTACACCGAGGCCGCCAAGGAACAGGGCCGCAGCGGCGGGCGCATCCTGGTCGGCTGGAGCGACCTGATTGCCGATGAGATCCTGGCCGGACAGCTCGCCATCGACATCGGCGCACCCATCCTGCAGCTCGAGCGCGTGTTGACCACCGACGGCATCCGGGTGGGCCTGGAGACCACCAAGCTGCCCGCCACCCGATACCCGGGGCTGCGGGAGACCTTCGACTATCGCGAGTCGCTCTACGCCGAGATCCGCAGCCGGGGAATTCATTTCGAGCGTACCGTCGACACCATCGAGACCGCGTTACCCGATGCTCGCGAATCGGCGCTGCTCACCGTCGACAGCCGCACTCCGATGTTTCTGCTCAATCGAGTGTCCTATGACCAGGACGGGATCCCGATCGAGCAACGGCGTTCCCTGTACCGGGGCGATCGGATGACCTTCACTGCGGTGATGACGGCGCTGTAAGAGACGCGTGCCACGGCAATCGACCCCCGCCCGGTCGCCGGGCGAGGGTCGATCGCATTTGCCTACTCGGCGTCCCCCGACTTGCCAGATCCGGCACGGTGTTTCCCTGCGCTGTTGCTTCCCTCGCTGGATTTGACGTTGTCAGGCTTGGCGGTCTTATCCGGCTTGTTGAACGCTTTCTTTACTCCTTCGCCAAGCTTGTTGACCGTCGCCGTAATGCCGTCTCGAACCGGCGAGACGGCTTTCGCAGCTGGCCTGATTGCGGGGCCGCGAGCACCAGACTTGTCAGGCGCTGCGATTAGGCCTGTCCGGACGAGGGGAGCTGCTGCTAACCCCGCAGGCTCATGCTCAGGCGCTGCAGCGTGCGCGACTGGCGACTTCTCGGCCGCTACGGTTTTCGCGGCGAGCGCCGTGGGCGGGGTCGCTAGAGGCGCGTTTTCTGTTGGCGCTAAGTCGGTTTCGTCTTGCCATTGGGTCGTATCACTGTTACTGGGTGTCGTGTTGGGAGTGGATGCCGCGATTTGCTCGGTGAACGACGCCGCTGGCGCCGGTGGTGCGATAGCCTTCGCGATCTTGGTGCGCGCGTTATTCAACGTCTGGAATAGGCCGCTGCCGCCGAGCAGTCCGCCCAAGCGGAGATTGCCAACAGGATAGCCATTCACGGCATAGTCCACGACTGTGCCCGGGAAGCTGACGAGTGCAACGGCGGCAGCTGTGGGGTCGTGGTCAGCGAGTGCCTCCATGACGGCGGCGCTGGTCTCCTCGAATGCCTGGAATGGTGCGTGGGCAATACCAATACTGACGAATCCGATGGAGTACGGCAGCTTGGCCAGTTCCGTGACCGCTTTGCCGAAATTGGTGGCCATGGTCGCCTGGATGCTCGTCAAGTTGCTGAGAGGAAGCGCTTGGTAGAGGAATCCCAGTATTCCATTCCACGCGGCTTGTGACGCTGCGACCGGGTCGCCTTGCTGCAGATGGCGGACGGCCTCGATGAGGAGGTATACGGTTCCACCGGGACGGCTTGGGTCGAGCATCGCCCCCATGCCGTTCGCAAATGCCTGTAGCGCATTGCTGACCGTTTGTGCATTGCCGAGCTGATTTTGGGTGATCTGTTGCAGAATCGGTGCGGGATTGGCGGCAATGGTCTGCGCGAACTGACTGGCTTCGGTGACTGTGCGGGTGATGATGCCCGCCCATTGCGTCAGCGGATCGACTGCGGCAGTGAGTTCTATCGCTTGAGTTTGAGGTTGAATCGATGCAGGTGGGGCGATCGCCGGTGTCACGGCTATGACGCCGGCGCCCACAAGGGCGACGCCAGCGGTCACGTAGGGACGTAGAGCGAGGTGCAACTCGATCTCCTTCGGTTCAGGTGAGGCATCAGCTATCGCTGACCGGCCGAAAATACGGACTGAACCGGAGGCGCGCATTCACATTCTTTTTGCCTTTCAAAATATTCCGGGCAGGGGTCTATGGCCGCTCGGCCCCGGGCGGTCAGGTGCGGTCCCGGTATTCCTTGGGCGACACCCCGACCCGACGTCGGAAGGCGCTGGAGAAGTGGCTGGGCCGGGAAAAGCCCACCAATGTACTGATTTCGGTAATTGTTCGCGAGGTGTACCGGAGTAGATGCTTGGCACGTTCGAACCGTAAGTCCAGCAGATACTGGTACGGGGTGGTGTGGAAAGCGGCGCGAAACGCGGTGATGAAGACGGGTACCGACATGTTGGCTTGGTGTGCAAGGGTTTCGAGGCTGACCGTCGAGTCGATGCCATCTTTGAGCAACTCGATGACCTTTGAACGGCCGGCGGCATCGAGCGTGCCGGGTCGGCGTTCGACGCGCGGCGGCCGGTGCACAGCGCAGGTTTTGGCGATGACCAGTCGCAGGGTTTCACCCACGGAGTCGGTGAGGAGTCGTGCGGCAATGTCGTCGCGGTCGGCGATTGCGTAGATGTGCTCGACCATCTGATGGATCAGCGAATTACGGTGTTTGATGCGAGGAACGAGCGTCGGCGCGCCGAGGACGTGGTCGGGGATGGTGATCTCGCAATACTCGACAGTGTCGCCGCAGACGAGGGCGGTGCACTCGTCGCCCGCTGGCACCACCCAGATGTCGCCAACCTTTGGCAGCGCCCGCCCTGTGGGCCCCCAATCCGGGTCCGTCTTTATGGATCTAACTTTCCCGGCACGGTGCAGGAACAACAGGTGGTGGTCCTTGTCAAGACAGCACCATTCGGCCGTGCTATCGATCTGCTCGGTGGCGAACCTGATGGACATGCCGCGCGTGTTGATTTGCCGCTCGCTCAACAGCATGCGTTGCTTCTGAGGCTGACCCTCGTTCCACGGTTTCATCTCCACGCGTGAACTTCCTGAGTTATCAACGGCTGTGTCAATCTGAGCAGCAGGGTAACGGTAGGAGTCGAGTGGAAGGTCGGTTTCGATTCAAAATCCCATCGTCCCTGACTGGGCGGCCGGACGGACCTAACCCAGGGCATGTCCGTCCAGAGGAGGTTGGCCGCTTCAGGGAGCTGCTATTGGACCCACAGCAGCGCGTGAGGCCGTAACGCTAGAGTCAACTCGATCTCCTTTGGTTCGGGCGAGGCATCAGCTGTGGCTGACCGGCCGAAAATACGGACCGAATTGCAGACGCGCATTCACATTCTTTTTGCCTTTCGAAATATTCCGACCAGGGATGTCGAGATGCGCAAGTCCGCCCGAACGGCCGGTCAGCGGGCGTAGCCTGACGCCGTTCGTGATCGTGATGGCTGGGGGTTGTGCGGATGGGGATGAAGCCGTGGGATGGAGACCGGCCGCTGACCCCACGCGTTGTGTTGGAGCAGAAGGATGTCGCGGCGCGTGGCCTGGCGTTCACCTTCGGCACTGAGCAGATATCAGAGCCGACGGATTGGTGCAGCTTCAGCGATACGCATCATCTGGTGTACGTATATCGCGGTGGCGCAATGCATTCGATGCAGACCGCGCTCGATTGGGGGCCGTCGGGGCAAATGCTGCCGACCGTGGGCGACATCTGGTGGAAACCCGCAGGCGTCCCGTGCGCTGCCCTGGTCCAGGGCGAGATCGCCGGATACTGCGAAATTGCCCTTCCACGCCGGGCCATCGGCGACACGGCACTGCTTCCCCGGATCAAATACCGAGACCCGCTGATGCATCACCTGGTCGAGGAGATCTACAGCGTCGCCGACCGTGATGATGCAATCGCACGGTTGCTCAGGGACTCCGTCGCCGAGACCATGCGTCTGCTGATCCGGGACAAATATGCCGAGGCGCCGCCGAAGTCGCGTGAACACCGGACCTTCGATACCCGGACCCGCACGATGTTGGTGGACTACCTCAATGACAGCCTGGACTCGGATATCCACCTGGATGCGCTGGCGCAACTGACCGGGATGTCGGTCCAGGCGTTCATCGGCGCTTTTCGCCGGGCCTTTCACACCACGCCGTATCAGTTTCTACTCGACCTGCGCATCGACCGCGCCAAGACGCTACTTTTGACCACGCAGCAGGCGGTCGCCGAAATCGCTTCGTCAGTGGGATTTTCGACGCCCAGCCATTTCGCCACAGCGTTCCGCCGCCGCGTGGGAATCTCCCCGAGCATCTATCGCCACCGCTCGTGATCAGCGGCAGTCGCGGAAGTTTCGCGGCGACGTCCCGACCCGGCGCCGGAACGCAGTCGCAAAGTGATTCGGTGTCGAGAACCCCACCATCGCGCTGATCTCGGTAACGGTCCGAGTGGTATCCAGCAGCAGCGACTTCGCGCGTTCGATCCGTCGATCCAACAGGTACTGGTAGGGCGTGGTGTGGAACGCGGCACGGAATGCCTTGATGAATCCGCCGACGGACATCTTCGCTTGCTGCGCAAGCATTTCGAGGGTGATCTCCGAGTCCATGCCGTCCTCGAGGAACTCGATGATCTTCGAGCGGGTGGGCGCATCCAGGACGTCGGGACGGTGCTCGGCGCGCTGCGGCGGATCCACTGTGTACATGTCGGTGAGCAACAGCCTCAGGGTTTCGCTCACCGAGTCGGTGAGGAGGCGGGCGAGCGCATCGTCGCGATCGGCGACCTCGTAGATGCGTTCCACCATCTGATGGATCAAGGGATCGCGGTGTTTGACGCGGGGAATCAATGTCGTCTCGCCGAGGAGCTGATCGGGGATGGCGATTTCGCAGTACTCGGCGGTATCGCCTTCGACCAGCGATGCACATTTGTCCCCGGCCGGCACCACCCAGATGTCGCCCACGTTGGGCAGCGTCCTGCCCGACGGGCCCCAGTCCAGATCCGTCTCCATCGAGTGCAGGCGTCCCGCACGATGCACATAGACAAGGTGGCGGGCGTCGTCGAGGCAGCACCAATCCGTGGTGGTGTGAATCTGCTCGGTGGCGAACCGCAGGGACAGGCCGCGGGTAGTGATGGCCCTTTCGCCGAGTACGACGCGCCGGGTCATGGGGCGGTCTCCGGTCCACGGCTTCATCGCCACACGCGTACCTCCTGCGCGCTGTCGGCTGCGTCAATCCGGATCGGAGCGTAGCGATGCGCAGAACCGTGGGAGGGCGTTTTCGCCTTGAAGCACTGATCGGTGGGCACTGCCCGCCGGCCGAAAATTCTTCTTAGTTTTCTCTTATTTACGTGATCAATTTGTGACCAATGACCTGCGCAAACACGCCGACGAAATGGTTGACACGTTTCTGAGGAAACTCGTAGATCGGGGGAGGGGTTGCTGCGTGTCGGCAGAAGTGCCCGTATGGTGCCCCGTGTGGGCCGACATGCATTAGCCAGCCCCAGCCAGCGCAAACTGCCGGCTGTTGCGGCTGCGATCCTTGCACCGGTCGCTGCGTTCTTCGTCAGTGGTGGAGATGCCTCTCCGTACCGCGCCGAGGACACCACCAAACCCGTTGCCCAACCGGTGGCCGATCAAGCCTCCCTGTGCTGCATGGAGATCGTGGCCGCGTCGGCACCGGCCGCGTCGCCCCCGTCGGTGCAGACCCTGGCCTTGAGTTCGGGCAATGAACAACCCGCCGCCGCTTCACGCTGGCGCGTCATCAACATCCCGCAGCTGCTCCCCATCGGTCTCGCCCCGGAACGCGGCCTTCAGGTCAAGACCATCCTGGCGTCGCGCGCCGTCAGCGCCGACTTCCCCGAAATCCACGACATCGGCGGCGTCCGTCCGGACGCCCTGCGCTGGCACCCGGACGGCCTCGCGCTCGACGTGATGATCCCGAACCCGAGCAGCGCCGCGGGCATCGCGCTCGGCAACCGGATCGTCGCCTATGCCCTGAAGAATGCCGATCGTTTCGCCCTCCAGGACGCCATCTGGCGAGGCACCTACTACACGCCCGACGGCGGAGCCAAGGCCGGCGGCTACGGCCACTACGACCACGTCCACCTGACCACCAAGGGCGGTGGTTACCCGACGGGCGGGGAGCTCTACCTCCGCTGAGCGTGTCGGCCGATCGCCGCTGCGCACGACGTTTAGATTCGCGTCGTGGCGCGCAGAATGTCGTTCCGCCGGGCGCGGTCGGTGATGAGCGCCGAGATCGCCTCGATCCGCCGCACCGACCCCGACCTTGATGCCGGCGACATCGCCGGCTTCACCCTGCCGATCCTGGTCCGCGCTTTGGGCGTGATCGCCATCGGCCTGGTGCCGCTGCTGGTGGTCCGCAACGGGGAAACCGCGAATGAGCAACTGGTCCCGGTCATCGGATCCCTGGCGCTGGTGATCATCTGCGCGGCGGTGGTGGCCTGGTTGATCTCGATTTTCATCTCCGGGCTGGTCGTCATGATCCTTTACCGGACCCGGCCGTCGTCCTCGTCGCGATTGGTGATGCGCATCCTCACCGACTCCTTCATGCGCATCGACGACTCCACCTCGGCGCTGATGCTGCTGGCTCTGTTGGCCGGATTGCTCTCGCTCGCGTTCGGCCTGCCGACGCGCAGCGGTGACGAGTTGGCCAACTCCGTACTCGACGATCTGCTGGCGGCGCAGATCGGAGTGCTGTTGGTGGCGTTGGGCTTCGCATTCGTCGCCGAATCGATCCGCTCGGCCGCAGACATCGTCGATGACCAGTCGCTGCTGCTGGCCTGGCCGTGGGCACTGGTCATCGCGTGCCTGAGTTGGGTGTTGGCCACCGTGGCCGGCCCGTTCGAAGCCACGCGCATGCTGACCATTCTGTTGCATGAATGGCTGCCCGCCGTCGTCGACGGCCGGCCCAGCGCCCAGGTGATCGCCGAACTGGTTCCGCCCTCGGCACGATGGTGGGTGGCCTTCGGGCCGCTGCCGATCATCGCCGCGATCTGGGCTTATGAGGCATACCGGCGCGGCGGGTTCCTTGCCCTGCGCCAGTTCTTCTCCGACGACGGCCCTGCCGGCTCGCCGGGCACTCCGCGCGACAGCAACTGACCCACGAGTTAGCCTTCGCGGGAAAAGGGGGTGCGTGTGGCCGCACTGGCATCGTCGCTGCACCTGGTGTGGCGCAGTCTGGGCATGTTACGTGCGGTCCGGGGAGTACTCGCCCTGCTGTTGGTCATCGGCGTGATCGCTTCGGCCCTGCCGTATGTCACGGTGGCCGCGTTCGGGCCGATGGTCCAGGTCATTTCCGAGGCCGGGAACGCTGGAAACCTCAGCGGTGTATGGGCTTTGAGTGGTCCGCTGGTCGCCCGTCAAGACGGGCTCCTACATCACCTGGCCGGTCCGGTGCCCTTCGCCGTGCTGTTGGCGGTGTGGGCCGCCTCGCTGGTGCTGACCCAGCTCATGTATTTCGTCAACGCCTGGATCGGCGCTCGGGTGGAGCGGGTTCTTTTGGTCGATATCCGCCAGCGCGTCCACGATCACCTGCAGTCGCTGTCCCTGGACTTCTTCCTTGGGTCGCGCAGTGGCGAGCTGATGCACCGGGTGATTACCGAATCTGCCGGTGTGCAAAGGCTTCTGACCGACTGCCTGCTGCCACCGCTGATCGACATGGTCGTGCTCGTGGTGGTGATCAGCTACCTGCTGGCCCTTTCCTGGCAGATGACCGTGGCGGCGTTGATACTCACCCCGCTGGCGTTGCTCACCCTCAGGTTCGCCGGCCGCCACGTGCAGGCGGTGATGCGGCGCGTGATGAACGCCGAGCGGGCGATGGCGACTGAGGTCGAGCAGACTATCAGCGGCATCGCCGAGATCCAGATGTTCAACGCGCAGTCGGTCCGGAGTAACCGGTTTCATGCGGCCTCCGAGGAAGCCGCGAGGGGATCGGCGGCCTCCGTGGTGTGGATGCAGGCCACCGTCAACGGCTCGCAGATCTTCGTCGCGCTCAGCACTGTGGTCGTCCTTCTGGTGGGCGTCGGCCTCAGTGGGCATTTCGGACTGACGTTCGCGGGCCTGTTGGTCTTCGCAGGCGTGGTGCCCGTGATGTTCAGTGCCGCACAACGGGTTCTGGGGGCGTACACCACTTACCAGTCACTGGCACCCAATGTGACGTCCACTTACGAGCTGCTGGACACCGGGCCGTCGGTGCGCGAGGCCGAGCACGCCGTAGCGCTGGGCGAGGTGCACGGCAACCTCGTCTTTGAGGACGTGACCTTCGGCTACGTACCCGGCGAGAATGTCCTTGAAGGCTTGTCGTTCACTGTCGCCGAGGGGGAGACGATAGGCCTGGTCGGTGGCATCGGTTCAGGGAAATCGACGGTGTTCAACCTGATGTTGCGGTTCTGCGACCCGCAACATGGTCGAATACTGTTGGACGGCAATGATATCTCGACCGTAACCAGCGAGTCGCTGCGCGATCAGGTTTCCAAACTTGCCCAGTTCCCCTTCTTCACCAAGGACACCATCCGGGAGAACATCCGCTTGGCGCGACCGGACGCCACCGACGCCGACGTCGAGGAAGCCTGCACCGCGGCGCACATTCACTCCGTCATCACGAGGAAGATGTACGACGGCTACGACACCATGGTGGATGTGCAGGTGCCTTCCGGCGGGCAGAAGCGGCTGATCGCGCTGGCTCGCTGCCTGCTCCGCCGGCCCGAGGTGCTGTTGCTCGACGAGCCCACCGAGAACCTCGACGCCGACCAGCGAGCCCGGATGATCGGAGTTATCCGCGGCTACGCGAAAGACCGTACCTGTCTGGTGATCAGCCACGATCTCGATTTCATCGCCGCAGTGGCCGACCGGATCCTGGTGCTCGAGGACGGGCACATCACCCAGAGCGGTGATCATCAGACCCTCATGGCCCAGGACGGCTTGTATCAACGGTTGCACGAGGTACAGAACGGGAACTGACAGCGGCGATCACAGGTAGAAGTGGTCGGCGTACACCAGCCGCTCGGTGGGAGTGAGGCCCGGTGTGCCCGGAGTCTCATCGGCAGAGAGGATTTCGTACTCCTCGATCTGCACGCGCAGGTCGTCGGAGTCGCCCGGGGTCAGCAGCTGCTCTGCCGGTTCCAGGGCCAGCTCTGCCGTCCACGTCGCTTTGTAGGTGGTTGCGTCGACACCGGCCAGCGCGCACGGCACCTCCGTTCCGCTCTTCCATTCCAGATCCGAACCCGACGTCTTGCCTCGGGTCTGCAGCGTCGCGACCACGCGGTGGGACTTGATCAGCAGCGGTGCGAGTTGTTCGGGTTTGTCGGGGCGGCTCGCCGGCAGCGTGAGCCCCGGGGCGTTGGTCGCCGAGCTGACGCCGGTGATGCTGACGCGGACGTGATCCTTGTCCGGACGGCTCAGTGTGCCGATCCGTTCGGGCGGCAGTTGGACGAAATCGGTGGCCACCACCTGGGAGAACTCCATCCCGGCAATCGAATTCGGTTGATAGCGCGCCACGGCCAGCCGCAGGAAGGGCCAGCTGGCCCCGGCCGACTCGAAGACGGCGTCGACGTACCAGCGTTTGCGGCCCGGATCGAATTCGGGGGTGTAGGCGTAGGCGTTGATCACCTTGTCACCTGCGGTCGGGCTGCCGGGCTTGATCACATGCAGTTCGGGCCGGCCCGGAAGGCTTTCGGGCTTCAGGTTCAACTGCACGGCCCGCTGCTGCCAGGCCGTGAGCACTGGCACCTCATAAGAATTGGCGATCTTGGAGCTGACCAAGATCGGATCGCGGGCCCACAGGCTGACCGTGTCGGTCTTGTCTTTCGCCAACTCCGGATCACCCGTGGCGATGACCGCCAGCATCTCACCGTCGCCGCTGGAGAACCACGGCCGGTCCAGCCAGATCCGCACGCCGCTGCGACGGCTGCGCCGGATCGCGAACGGATGCTCGGGTTCGGTGGTCTGATCCCACTGGAACATCGGAATCACGTCGTGCACCACCGGCGGAGCCGGGACCGCCGAGCTGGGGATGTTGACCTCGACGGGGTTGCCCAGCGATGCGGTGTCGTCGGTCTTCGGCAGCTCGTCAGGCAGGAAGAACTCGCGGTAGCGAGATGATCCGTGCAACTGGTAAGTCACCTTGCGCGCCTTGGTGTCCGGCAGCGTGTGGACGGCGCGCCGGAGGGGCACCTCGGCGTCACGTGTGCCGACGTGTTTGGCGGAGTTGGGATTGAACGTCAGCAGTGAGAAGCGTTCGTTCTCCTCGATGTTGTGCTTGACTACCACTTCCCGCGTCGTTCGGGACGACGGCTCGGGTGCAGTCGGATCATCGACGGGCTCAGCCCATTCCGCGCGCAGCTCGACCTTGTCGGTGCTGGCGCCGTGGACGTCGAGCACACCGTCCAGGTTGGCGGCGACGATGTTGGCTGATCGAGGTTCGGCGACCAGCCGCGAGATCTTCGGCGGTATCGCCGGCCGGGCCGTGGCATGGACCAGGCGCAGATCCTCATCCGGGGTCAGCCACCACAGCCAGCCGTCACGGGCTGCGGCCGCCAGCACCTGGCGGTCGGCGTCCGGCACGTTGGGATCGTTGATCGGGCTGGTGACCCACAGGCCCATCTTCTTCAGATGGGCATCGTCGAGTGTGGAGGACACCTTGACCGCAACCTGCTCGCCGGGCGGCAGGCCGACGCGGATGACGTTGCCGTCCTGCTCGGCATCCAGACGGGGCGCACTGTGCAATACCAACCGCAGCGGCTGCAGCAGGGGCCAGTCACCCGCGTATTTGAGCGTGACCGACTGCAGCACCCGAGGATTCGTGAACTTGTGATCGGCGCCGGCGTCGTAGAACACCAGCGCCACACCGTCGGCCATCGGATCCGGCAGGTACGGCACCAAGAGGTTGTCGACGTCGTGCACGATGTACTGCCCGGCGGCGGGCTGCACTTCGGGATCCTGGATCTGCTCCAGAGTCTTCGGCTCGGTGACGTTGGGCATCGACAGCAGCTTGATCCCCGGCTGAATGACCCGGCGCTTCGGATTGTCGATGTCCTGGACTTCCTTGTAGAACAGGCTGCCACGCTCCTTGAGCGCGATCGCGTAGGCCCGCGCCACCTTGCCTTCCCGCATCAGCTGATCCAGGCGGCCGTCCTGCTCGGCTTCCAGCTCGCTGCCCTTGGGTGGCACGATGTGACGCTCGGTCACGCCCGGTGCGCTCGTCAATCCGGTACGGATCACCATGCGCTGCAGGGATTCCCCGGGCACATAGGCCACTCGCGGTACGAAGGTGGGCGCGGTGATCGGATCCCATCGCAGGAACGGTTTGGGCACGGTGACGGTCGCGGCGTCAGCGTCGGCGATCAACTTGGCCAGATCCTCTTCCGAGGTGTCCAACTCCGGGCGGACCCGCACCGAGGCTGCGCTCTCCATCACCGAGGCCATCGCCCGCTCGGCCTCGGCCCGCACCCCGCCACCAGTGCCCAAAGTCGGGGCGCGCAGCTTGTCCCGAGACCGTAGGTCTGCTGTCACGCTGGCGTTGTCGCGGGCCAGCATCTTCGTACGAACGCTGTCGAGGTGCCCTTTCGCAGCCAGGATCTGGGCTTCTGAAACCTCAGGAGGTAGGTCCCTGTTCATCGGGACACTGTTGCCAGCCAGATCGACCCCGGCGATACGGAAGGAGTACCGGCACCCGTACCGCAACGCAGGCAACGACCCGTGCTTGGCGCTCGACCGCACCCCGAGGCCCGGATTCACCGTGGTCTCCTGTTCGTCGGTGATGCGCTCTCTGCCGGGCTCCGCATGGTCGGAAGGATTGTGGATCACCAGCTTTCCCGGCCGGGGAGCCGACAAACTCCAACCGTCCCAGCCGGCCAGCACCTCGTGGACGTAGAAGGGATTGTTGACCGGGTCGCCCGGAACCTGACTCAGCGGCGGGTTTTGCAGGTGGCCGACGTCGTCGTTGGACTTGAAGATCTCGTTCTTACCGAACGATGCGACCACCGACCGCTCGTGCAGACTATGCCAGCTCTTGGTCAGGTCGTCCCACACCTCCAGCCGGGTGCCGCGGAGTAGGTGTTCGAACTTGAGCTCAGGACCCGGCTGCGCGCCGGGCTGGTGAACAGCGGGTTCACCTTTCGGACTGTCGTCGAGTTGGTCCTTCAGCCGGTCCGGTCGACCGATCTCGGCGACCGCGAAGCCAGTGGCCCGCACACTCGGTGGCGCGAACGAGCCACCGTCGCCGTTGACTTCGATCGCCAGCGCCCGCAGGACGCTGCGCAGCATCTGCTCCACTGACATGCCTCCCGCGTCCGGGTCCAGATCCACCACGCGGTATCGGTCCTCGTCACCCAATCGCAGCCGGCCGCCCGTCCACCGGTCAGGCTCTCTGGGCTGCGCGAGGAACTGCATCCCCGAAGTGGTGCACAGCGTGACGGGGGAGACGTACCGCTCGGTCTGCGCGATCTCGACTTCACACCAGATCCGGTGGGCTGCGGAAAGTTTCGCAAGGTCAACCTGGTCGACCTTCAGATCGACCACCAGGCCGAGCGCTCGCGCGAGGGTCTTGACGCCACAGGCGGCCGCTGCGCGCTCATGGAAATCCGGATCGGAGTGCGGTGTGCGGGGCGGCGCCACAGCGGCGTCCAGGTCGTCGGGATCATGGGGCTGTTCTTCGGGCCGGTTGTAGTAGCCGGCGGCGGCGTGCACATCCCTCAGCATCTTCTTGATCGGTGTATTCGCGGTGCTGGCGTCAAGACCGGCAATGTAATTGGTAACGCGGTTGTCGACATTCTTGGTCGAGAGCAGGAGGTCGATCGGAGATCTGGTTGGGGTGATCGACGCGTCCGCCTCTTGGATCCCGATATGTGTTCCGCCACCCCCACCTGGCCCCACTCCCGGACCCCCTCCCGGGCCGCCACCGGCAGGCGGACCGGCGTCGGCATCAGGTTTGGTGGGCGCCAGCGCACCCTTCAACGCCTGGGTGCGAGCATCTTCCAGGTTCCGCAGATCCCGGTCGCGGCGCGGCCGGTAGTTCTGCAGCCCGGCGATCAGATCCCTCAGGCCTTCGATTTCACCGAAGGTGGCCAACAGCTCTGCTGCCAACGGGGCGGTGGTGACCGCCGGGCGGCTGATCGGCGATGCGCAGGATGAGGCATTGTGTGCGTCGAAGGCGTGGTCAGGCGTGCGGTGGGCTGGGTAGCTCTTCCATTCGTTCTGCGTCACCGTCGGGTTCGGGAAGTCGGCAACCGCGGTGGTCGCAGCCGGAAATGCGTTCGCCCAGACACTTTTATCGGTCGCCCCGAACAATGGCGTGCACCCCACCGTCTCGCCGTTGTCGATGCGCAGACTGAACTTGGTGGTGGGTGCCGTCAGCGAGGTGACCCAGTTGACCATCGCCGGATAGTCGGACAGCTTCGCACTGCCGGCGAGGCGGTGCGAGAACAGCACCGACACATGGAATGTGCCATTCGGGTCG
Organism: Mycolicibacterium fortuitum subsp. fortuitum; assembly: GCF_022179545.1. The sequence continues at coordinate 709,195 of NZ_AP025518.1, forward strand.
ACCGAGTACGGGAGCACCGTGGTCATCACACGGGTGGTGGTCGCCATGGTCTACGCTCCGATCGCGAATGAGGTGTAGTACTTCTTCCACATGTCCTGTCCGCCTTGGTCAGGCGGCATGATGTCGATCAGCGCCGGGTCCCCATCGCGGGTGGCGATTTTGCGCTCACAGGTGATTTCGACCGACGCCGAGAAGAACGCGACCTCGATCTCGACCACCAGACTGGCCCGCCCGGTCAGCTTGCCGGTTTTGGTGTCGTAGGTCATCGACAGTTCGAGCGTGATGGACGCCGAGGCGATGCCGAGAACCTCCACCTCGCCGCGAATCCGGAAGTACGCGGTCAGCTTCCCCTCGTCGTCTTCCAGTCGCAGGTAGACACCGACCATCACCGACACCGAGCCCGAGGCGACCCCGAGGTCGACGCTCAGCGAGGCACCGGCCTCAAGTCCCATCTCCAGAAGCACCAGGCCCTTTGGCGCCAAGCGGATTCCGACCCAGCCGCCACCGCCGATCGCCAGCACGGTCAGCCGGAACGGAGCCTCCTTGGTGCAGAAGAAGAAGCCCACGGTCACGGCCTCACCGAGGAACGGCACCCGGCAATCGGCACCGAGGCGGATGTTCTCCAGGCTGAACACACCGATCGCCAGGCTCGGCAACGCCAGGTCGAATCCGGCCCTGGCAGCCTCGGGCGTGACATCGACGTAGGGCGGGTCCGAGAACCCGTCGAACGGGATCACCTGACGCAGCTTCTCGATGAATGACAGCACGCCGCCGAACACCATGTTGCTGAACAGGACGTCGACCTCAGGCTTGCCGCCGGTGGCGATCCGGAATCCCAGCCGGGCGAACCTCATCGTGATCAGGGGATCTGTGGCGGGGAGGAGTCTCAGTTCGAAGTCGCGAAGCTGCGCGCTGATATCAGATTGCGGCTTCCCGTCCTTGGGCGTGCGCACCTCAACCGAGATCGCCAGTCCGTCAGATGCGTTGGGGTGGAAGATGTGTTTGGCTTCGCCTTCGTCTGGCCAGCCCTTGATCGTCGGGAACCAGTCATAGCGGACGACGTTGCCCGCGCTGGGCGCGCGGAGCGCGGCGATCAGGTCAGTGGCCGTGTTCGCGGTGGTGAGTACCGACTCCAATGACTGCAACGAACGTTGGACCATCGAACGCAGGAAGGCCGCGAGATCGGGACTGACGACCAAGCTCTCTGCATCTTTCAGCGCGCCCAGGATCTTGTCGGCCTCGGCGCGGGCTTGGTTGGTGTTCGCTTGTGCCAGGGCCTGCAATAGTGGATTCAGTGACTGCGCGCCCAAGGTCTGAAGGGCTTTGTTGGCCTGGTTGAGCAGGGCCTGAGACCGTTGCTTGAGGGCGGCAGGCGGTGCTGGCTGGGTAGCGTTGACATCCTTCTGGAGTATTTCGACGGATTTCTGCAGCGCCAGTGTGAGATTGGCGTACTCCGCCGTCATCGTAGACACGAAACTCAGCTGCTGGGCGATGAGCTTGGGTGCCTGTGCCAGCGGAGTGCCGCTCTGCAGGATGTCCGCCAGGCTGAGCAATCCGAACAGCTTCGGCCCTGCGTTGCCGAGGAATCTCGTCGGGTCGAACGTGCCGTCGTCGATGCCACCCGCTGCGCCACCGCCCGCATCACCGACCGCTCCGTGCTGTCGTGACAGCGCGGTGATCGATGTGCTGGGTTCGACGAATCCGCCGCCCTTGTCGCTGCCGCCGGAGAAGTCGAGCTTGGTGGTGTCGCCCGCGTCCAGTTTGAGGAAGATCTCCGACTTGTTGGCTGCGAAGCCGCCGGTGATGTACTTGTCGCGATACGTGACGCCGATGGGTTTGCGCCCGCCGTTGAGGGCGGTCAGTGCCGGGATCTCGATGTGGGCCTTGAGCATTGACGGCGTGCTGGTCCGCTTGTCGGCGACACCGGTGAATTCGATGTACTGCACCCGCGAGGTGGTATCGCCCCGCTTGGACTCAGGAGCAAATGCCACTTCGGCACCGCCCACGTCTATCGGGTGGGCCAACTCAGGCGGTTGCGTCGCCTTGATAACGTCGGTCTGCCATTTGGCGAGGGCGGACTGCCACGCGTTGCCGCCGATGGGAACAGCCACCAGCGCGGTCCGCATCGGGATCTGACGACCAGCGTGGTCGATGCCGGTGATGGTCCAACCGAACGATTTCCCGCCGACCATGGGGACGAAGGGCGCGTCGGGCAGCTCGTCGGGCAATACGTCGAGATCGGGTGTGACGACGGGGTCGATCGACACCGACACGAAGGGCAGGTTCCGTGCGACAGCATCGTCGTAGTGGCAGGTGCGTTCGCGCAGCACGATGAAGTTGCGGGTGAACAGGTACGCAGCGGGGTCGTTTTCGAGCTTGATCTTGCGTTCGGTGATCTTCACCAATGTGCCGCGGTGCCTGAACGGAAAGAGGTAGACGGGCCGCTCGACCCGTACATACTGGTCCCGGCCGAGTCTGGCCTGATGGCGATATGCGCTGCGCACCTCACCTTCGTAGAGCGAATCGTCCCAGGCCACCCGCCAGTCGATCCAGGCGCCGAGCGAACTCAGGTACAGCCTGTCCACGGTGAACGGCTCGGGCTCGACCTTGCGTGCGTCGGCGCTCTGGGTGACGAAGACCTTCCGGTCCGAGACCGACAACGATCCTGGAAAGCCTGTGACCGTGGAGTTTTCCGCGAGGTCGCGAGCCCATACCGGCCGGACCGTGCGGTGTTCTGCATCGTCTTCGTCGATGCGGACGAATGTGCCGTCCTTCAGAACTCGCACCCCCAGGCGGGTGTGCCAGAGCTCGACTCGCGCGGCGTCATTGTTGGCGGTCTGCACTTCCGCCGAATGCGTGAACCCGCCGTACTTCTGGTTCGGTGACACCACCAGCCGGTACGGTGCTTCGATTGCTGTCTGGTCCGACTGGGGGACCTCTGGAGCTCCCTTGGCGGAGTCGGGTCGGGGATCGCCGGCAGTCACGCGCGGTATCGCCAAGGGCGGGACCCGGAGTCCGAGCGTGGTGAGCGCGGCCAGTACACCCGATGTCGTGAAGTCGATGCGGGTGCTCTGAGGCAGTTCGAAAACCAGCCGTGACGGGTTGGCCGCCCGTGCGTTTGCGATGCCCGATGCGTTGCCGGGCGGCTGCGGATAGCTCTGCTCGAAAATGTTCTGCACCCCGAAATGCACGATCATGTGCGCGCCCGGCTCGACGGCGATGATCTGTGATCGGGGCGGGGGAGGTGGAGTCAGACGAGGGATGGTCAGCCGCTGGCCGATGCCGATCAAGTGGGGGTTGGTGAGGTGGTTCGCTTTGGCAATCAGGTGATATTTGAAGGGGTCGTGGTAGAAGTGTTCGGCGATGTCCCACAACGTGTCTCCGGCACGCACCACGTAGGTGTCGGCCACCGGTGTCGGCGTCGGCACCGCGCCGGTCGCTGAACTCAGCCGGCAACCGACCACGTCGATCTCGAGGTGCACGAGGTCGTCCGGACGCAGGATCCGGAACGAGAACGGACCGCTGCTCTCATCCCGGACCGCGAGTTGCACGGAGCCGTCGTCGGCGATCCACCACACCTCGGTGGTGGCTTCGGTTCGTGACATCGCAGCCAGGCCACTGGTTTTCGAGGCCGTGCCGGGCCCGGATACTGCATCGTCGTAGCGCCGCCAGCCGACTCCCTCGGTCCAGGTCGCTCCCTGTACCGAGCCGTCGGTGCCGATCCACCACACGTCGATGCTGGACTGGGTGCGAGCCACCGCTGCCAGGCCACCGGTTTTCGAGGCGCTGTTCTTTTCGGCGATGGGATCGGGATACGGCGCCCAATCGTTCCCCTCATTCCAGAACGCCCCCTCGACGCCGCCGTCGGGAGTGATCCAGACAAGGTCCATACTCTCGGGCCGGCGCGATACCGCAGCGATGCTATGCGTCTGTGACGCACTGCCATTCGGCGCAACCGTATAGGTCTGCCATGGCTTGGTGTCGGTGGAGTAGTAGTAACCGCCCTCCACCGAGCCGAGCGGGCCCACCCACCAGATCTCCATCGCCGTGTTGATGCGGGAAACCGCCGCGACGCCGCTGGCTGGGGAGGCCTTGCCGAGAGGCGCGAGTTGGTACCGCTGCCACGCATCGTGGTGCTGGCCCTTGTACCAGAACGCGCCCTGTACGGAACCGTCGACGCCGATCCACCAGATCTCCATGCTGGTATCGATGCGAGACAGTGCGGCCATGCCGCTGGTGGACGCCGCCGCCGTAGGTAGCGCTACCGGATCGTGATACGCACGCCAGTTCTTGCCGTCGTCGTACCAGAACGCGCCGCGCACCGAGGTGTCGGAGCCGACCCACCACGCCTCCATGCTGGTGTTGATCCGCGAGGCCGCCGCCAAGCCGCCTGCCGGTGTCGCCCCCACCGGACCGGGCAAGGCGTACGGCCCCTTCCATCCTTGGCCGTCGTCGTACCAGAACCCGCCGTGCACAACGTTATCCGGACCGGTCCACCAGACTTCCATGTTGTCGCGGAACCTGGATACTGCGGTGATATCGCTGTCCGGCGAGGCGGCCCCCGGCCCAGCCACCTGATACCGATCCCAGCCGCCTGATGTCCCCATGCACCGAGGGTCACACCTCGGTCCCGCATGCGCGTGAGTAGAGCACTACTCGATTCTCGATACGGCTACTCGGTGTCGGCTTCCGGCTCGGCATCAGGAACATCGCGTCGACGGGAGAGCATCAGCACGATCTCGCGGATCGGCGCCTCGCGTCGCGCGCCCCACTCCGGCCCCACAGCGAAATCGGCGTCGGTGGCCACAAACCGGTAACCTGGCAGGTCGCGTTGCGGCGCGAACGGAAATTTCATGTGCCACAACCGGTCTGCCACGGCAACAGCCGCATCGCTCGGCATCGGCCGGTCGATCCCGAGCGGGATACAGATGTCCTGAGTATGGATCAAGACATCCAACAGCGGGTCTACCTCTTTGGTCAGCGGCGGTCGCTTGCGGGAACCGGTCATGGCCCGCAGCCGCGCTGTGATGGCCGCCGGATCGGCGGGATCCTCCAGCGCCGCCCGACGCACCATGGCGTCGAACCGGAAGCCAGACTTGAGCGCAGCCGGCAACATCTCACCGACGCTCGCATGGGACTGCGTGATGTGGACGGCGACTTCGCGTACGGTCCAGTCCGCGCACAGCGACGGGGTGGCCCACTGATGGGGTTCGAGGGTGTCGAGCAGATCGGCGAGCTGTCCGCGCTGCTCGTCGACGTTGCGCCAGATCGTGTCGGAGTCCACGGCCCGCTCCTATCGTCAGGGTTCTCTGATCAAAATAGTCGGGTGTGCAAACAGCACTCTGGCCCAGCACCAGGTGCTGGGCCAGAGTGTCCCCCGGGCTCAGTCGGTCGCGAACGCGGCCTGCGCCTCCTTGTTGAGGTCGATGTACTTCTCCTCGCTCACGTCTACCGCAACGCCCTTGATGGTGCCGCCGGTGAACCGGCCCGGATTCTGGTACAGATCCGAGACGTTGTCGCCGCTGTCGAAGCCGACGCACAACCCGTCCCCGGCCAGGGTGAACTTGCCGATCTGGGCCCGCATCGGTCCCTTGGCCGCCTCTTTGCCGTCTACGTAAAGGATTGTGGTTCCCAGGGATTCGCCGTGGTCACCCTTCTTTTCCCAGATGAACTCCATGCCCAGGGCGTGCTTGCCCTCCGGAAGCGGGCCGGAGACGAAGACCTGCTCGGGCTTGATGCCCAGGAAGTTGTAGACGTAGTGCAGCTTGTTGTCCTTGATGAAGAGGGCATGCCCGCCGAAGCGCGAACCATGGGCGAACAGCACACCCTGGGCCTCCTTGGTCATGTCGACATCGGCGATGATCTTGTAGGACCGGCCGCGGATGTTGACCGCCACACCCTCGGGCACCGGAGCGGTGTCAGGGTAGTAGAGGTAGCGGGTGCGGGGTGGTTCGAACTGTGGCCGTTGGATGGTGATGAGATCGACGGCGGTGCGGTCATCGAGGGGCAGGACGTAGTTGTTCTTGGCCTCCTCGTTCCATGCGTCGATCAGTTCCTTGAGCTTTTCCGGGTTCTGGTCGGCGAGGTTCTTGGCCTCGGAGCGGTCCTCGTCGACATGGAAGAGCTCCCACTTGTCCTGATCGAAATGGCCTTTGCCGCTGATCGGCGCATGCAGGGCCGACGCCTTCCATCCGTCCTGCCAGATCCCGCGGGTCCCCAGCATCGCGTAGTACTGGCGCTTCTTGGTGGTCGGAGCGTCGGCTCCGTCGAAGCTGTACCGCATCGACACCCCGTTCATCGGGTATTGCTTGATGCCGCGGTACTCCTCGGGCATCTCGATGCCTGCGACGTCGAGAATGGTCGGGACGACGTCAGTGGCGTGGTGATACTGATGGCGCACCTCGCCCCTGGCTTTGATGCCCTTCGGCCAGTGGATCACCATGGGATCGCAAGTGCCGCCGGAGAACTGCGAATAGCGCTTGAACATCTGGAACGGCGTGGAAAAAGCGACCGCCCAGCCCGTCGGGTAGTGGTTGTACGTGTCGGGCGTGCCCAGCTTGTCCAGCATCTTCATGTTCTCGGCCAGGTCATCGGGGTAGCCGTTGAAGAATTTGTTCTCGTTGACCGAACCGTTCGGCGACCCCTCGCCGGACGCACCGTTGTCCGCGCAGTAGAAGATGACGGTGTTGTCCAGCTGGCCGGTCTGCTCCAGGTAGTCGACCACCCGCCCGACCTGAGCGTCGGTGTATTCGGAGAAGCCGGCGAACACCTCGGCCATCCGGCTGAACAGCTTCTTCTCATCCGGGCTCAAAGAGTCCCACGGTCGCACCGCGTCAGCCTCCGACGCCACGTCTTCTGGTAGCGGATTGATGGGGGTCAGTTCGGTGCCCTCGGGCATGATGCCCTTGTCGATCATCCGCTTGAGTACCCACTCGCGGTAGGCCTCGTAGCCGTCATCGAACTTGCCCTTGTACTTCGCGGAGTACTCCTCGGGGCTGTGGTGGGGCGCGTGGTTGGCCCCGGGGCAGAACCACATGTACCAGGGCTTGGACGGGTTGCTGGAGCGCTGGTCGCGCAGCATCCGAATCGCTTGGTCCGCAAGGTCTTTCGACAAGTGGTAGCCCTGCTCGGGAGGATACGGCTGGTCGATGAACCGGTTGTCCTCGGAAAGATCGGGATACCACTGGTTGGTTTCGCCGCCGATGAAGCCGTAGAACCGGTCGAATCCCTTCTGTAGCGGCCACTCTGATTTGCTGCCGCCGCTGGAGACATCCTCTTCGGGTACGTTGTGATCTTTGCCCACCCAGAAGGTGCTGTAGCCGTTGTCCTGCAGCACTTGTCCGACCGTCGCGCATTGTGCGGGCAGCCGAGCGGCCGCCCCTGGGAAGCCGTCGGACCCCTCGGTGATGCTGGCGAACCGGTTCACATGATGATTGCGGCCGGTCAGAAGGCAGGACCGGGTCGGCGAGCACAGGGCAGTGGTGTGCCACTGCGAATAGGTGAGGCCGTTGTCGGCCAAGCGCTGCAGCGTCGGCATATTGATCCGGCCGCCGTACGGGGACCACGATGCCATCCCGGTATCGTCGAACAACACCACCAGGACGTTGGGTGCGCCGTCGGGGGCGTGCTTGAGTTCGAACGGCTTCCAGTCCGGCTTCGAATCTCGGACGTCGAGCTCGATCTTCCCGTCGAAACCTTCGTTGATGCCGGTCCCGTAGTCGGGCGGCCCGGCTTTTCCACTGGCGCCGGGCTTTCCAGAATTGTCTTCGCATCCGGCGACGAGTGCGCCGGCAGCGGCGACTCCGACCCCGGTGGCGGCGATGCCACCGAGCATCGAACGCCTCGAGAATCTTCCACGCTTGTCGCCATCGGTCTGGGCCATGTCATCGGTGTTCGATTCCATGTCGGCTGACACTATGCCCGATCGACCGCATTGTCCGCATAAATCACCGCATTAATTTGCAACAATTGATATCGATTGTGTGCCAAGGCATTTACCTGAATGAATATGCCGAGCCCGCATCACCCGTTATGGGTGATATTCCTACAGAGGTATCGGACGGTTCAAGTCGTCGGCATCATCGCTGGCGAGCAGCTCGTGGAAATTGCGTAGCACCGACGCGCACGCCGCCCGCTCTTTCGGATCGAGGCGGTCGAGTACTTTGCTCAATTCCCGGCGGCGGCGCGTGTTCACCTGGCGCACCAATTTGCGCCCGCGGTCGGTCAGCGCCAGCGTGACGATACTGCGGTTGTTCGGATCGGAGCCACGGGTCAGATGGCCGGATGCATCCAAACGGTCGGCCAGCCGGGTTACCGTCGACCCGACGACCCCGAGCGCCTGAGCGCATTCCGTCGATGCCGACTTCCCGCGCTCCTGCAGCACGAGCAGCAGCCGGAACTGCGGCAGTGAGATCTCCAGCTGCTCGACGCTACGCAGCGCCACGCCCACCAGATCTCGGGTTGCGACTTCGAATGCCGACAGTTCGTCGACCGGAGTTCGGGTCATCTCGTGCTGCTGCGCGCTGCCCATCCCGCGAGTATCCCACGCGAACGGGTTCTGTGGCTGCGAGTCCTTGCCTGGCGCCGAATATCTGTGCGGAGTGCAAGTTCTCGCCGATTTGTGGATACATGTGTGAGCAAAAAGTCGGTATCGCAAGGTGATTCGGAATACCTGTCGGTCGCCAGTTTTTCGGCGACCTGGTCTTCGGAATATTCGCGTGGAACGCTCAGGTACCACGCCCATGCTGTGCGGGGCAGGGTGCGCGGCTGGCGTCGCCGTCTTCGTCTTCGCCGATTTCTACCGCAGGGTCGTAGTCCTGGCCCGCCAACAGCCTGGGCGTGGAAGCCGGCGCGGCGCTCACGACGTCGTCGGCCCCGCATCACTCCCGCGGCTGGGACAGCAACGCCACCACTGCATCGGTCAAGGTCGCTCGGGCGATGTCGAGGTCCGAGGTGAAGCCCACCTGGCGTTCGTTGCTCAGGCCTCGGATCGCGGCGGGCAGTAGACACCGCACCCGGTGCAGCTGATCCGCGTCGAGGTCCAGACCGTCCATCAGATAGTCGAAGCCTTGAATCCAATCGAGTTCGCGCGCCGCGAAAGCCGCTGCCGTCTGAGGGTATTCGGCAGCCACATCGGAGCGGCGCGGCGGCAATGAAGTGCGCAGCGCCGTCAATGCCCGCCCTTCGACGGTATCCAGGTATGCCCAGACCGAGTCGATGGCTGCGGCCACCCGCTCCCGCAGCGTGCCACTGCGCGGTGGCATGACTTCATCGGAAGACCAACTGCGGGAATGGATCTCGGTGATCACCGCCACCCACAGGCCGTCCAGGTCGCCGAACTGATGCTGCACCGTACCCCAGGTGACACCGGCGTCCTTGGCGATGCGATTCGCCGACACCGGCTCGCCACCACTGTCGGCCAGGCAGTGGATGGCGACGTCGAGCAGGCGCGCCCGCGTCTCGAGCCCGCGCTTGTTCAGCCGGGTGCCGGCGGCCGACTGGACAGCCGCCGAGGGCACCGCGGCCTGCCACTGCTGTCGAGCGCGGGTGGCCTGCGGGGACTCGTGGGTGCTCAGGCGAACCGCCCCGGATTGGCCGCGACCGCCCGGCGTAGCGTCGGCCGATTGGCCCGGTAGGCCCGCACGACGGGTGCGATCTCGTGCGGGCTCGCCCCGTGCATGATCACCGAGTGAGTGCCCAGGTCGAGCTGGCCGGCGATCGTCTTCGCGCAGTCCTGCGGTGATCCCTTGGCCACCGAATCCAGCCATTCTGCGGGAATCATCTCGGCGATCCGTTGCAGCGTCTCGAATGAGGCACTGGCATCGATCGGCCCGGCGGCGGCCGCGTCGGAGAACAGGTCGCTCTGCTTGATCCGCTCCCAGACGCCCGGATCCCAGCCGTTGGCCGAGACCAACACGTCCGCGTACGCCTGCAGATAGGTCGCCAGACGCCCGACGCCACGGCGCATCTGATCCTCCGGTGACAACGCGTCGGGGACCGTCGCCAGGCACGCCCAGATGCGGACGCTGTCGGGATCGCGCCCCGCGCGTTCGGCGCCGCGGCGTACCGCCTCCACCGACGAGGTCGTAGCCTCGTCGGAGAAAAACGTATGGAGCACAACGAAATCGGCGATCTCGCCGGCGAGCTCCATCGTCTTGGGGCCCACCGCGACCAATCCGATCGGAGGTCCGTCGGGCAGGCCGCTGGCGTGACGCAGGAACGGCCACTTCCCGGCCGGGCCGTCGTGGTCCAGGATCATCTCGCCGGCCCAGAGCCGACGCAGGATCCCGAAGAAGTCACGCAGGCGGGCCTCGGTCACCACCGGCAGACCGATCGCCTGCCAGTACGCGGCCATCCCGCGGCCGAACGCCATGGCGAAGCGGCCTTCGGTGAGCGCGTGCATGGTCGACCCGATCGTCGCGGTGACCGTGGGATGCCGCGTGTGGTAGTTCGTCGACGGCGCGATGCCCAGCGTCGTGCTGGCCCCCGCGACCGCGCCGGAGAGCACCGCCGGGTCCTTCACCGTGAACCGCTCGCCGATGTGGCAGGAACCCAGCCCGAGCTCATCCGCCGTACGGGCCTCCGGCAGCACCACCCGCACATCCGCGGGGTGGCGGGTGACGGCGTAGTAGCCGAGCTCGTTGAGCTGGTCGTCGGAGTGGTTGGTGCTCAATTGCGTGCCTCTCGTTCAGCGGACGACTAGCACTGTCAGCTGCGACGACGCAATTGTCAACGAAGGTTCTCAATGAACGGGAGAATGCGGTGGCGTGAGCCGGGCGCCGGTAAGGTCAAGCGCGTGCACGACGGTGGAGAATGCCGTCCGTCATCGTTCGTTGAAGTGTTGTGCTGCAACCGCTCTCGTGGTCCTCTGGTGCTAGAGCGGCAGCAATCATCGACGGGCGGTGTCGGCTCGCCCGTTACCGGTCCGGTCTACCACCGGGTGCCGTCGAGCCCGGGAATCACGCACCGGCCGTCAGCGGCCACCCGCCCAATCACCATGCCGTCATATCCGGTGCACGGTGAGTTGAGCGGCTCGCAGGTGTAGACGGACGTGATCACCTTGTCTGGGCCGCAGGGGGCACCGGGTGCTGGCGGATCGGCATTGGCGACGGCGGTGCTGAAGCCCAGCGTCAGTATTGCTGCGGCAGTAACCACGAATGAGCGAGTCGCGTCGAACATGATCGGAACCTCCGGCCGATGGTCCCCGACAAGTGCCAATGCTACTCGCGTGGTCCAAGCCGGTTCTGATGATCGCGCGGATGGCACCACACGGCCTCCGACGTATTACCGGCGCCTTTCTCTGGAGCGCGCAGCGGGTGACTGCTGGGCCTCCGGTCGGAGTGGGCCGGCAAAGTGCGATACGTCGCTGACCTGTATGGAGCCGATGACGGGAATCGAACCCGCGTATTCAGCTTGGGAAGCTGATGTTCTGCCATTGAACTACATCGGCATGGTGCTGACGAAGGATAGCAACCCGGGCCCTCCCGTGGGGAAGGTGGGCGGGCGACTCGCGGTGAGTCTAAGAAATTGGCGCCGACGGATCCGACGGGCGATGACCCGTAATCGGCGAAGAGCTTCGGTGCCGCTGACGGCGGGTTGCCCAGCGCGGACCCGACGCTTCGGGCTGCGTGGCGAAACAGACGACCGGAGAACATGATTGCGGCTGACGCGCCAGCCTGAGAGTCGGGTAAATCCTCGGGCTGTCATTCTCAGGCGAACTCTCTACCGTCGGTAGTTGTCGGCTCCATCCGGCGCTGAATGGAGCGAACAGGCTCGCACGACGGGCCGAACCAATCGAGGGGTTTTGCCCATGGACGTTGTTATCGGTATAGCCATGACCTCGCAGGACACCCGACTGCTCTTGGTCGAGGGCAATCGCGGCGACGGTGCGGTGATCGATCACGACTCGCTGGACGCCGATACGCCGATCGACGTCGCTCACCCCGGCTTCAACGAACCCGTCGTCAACGCGGTGCTCGACACCTACGCCGACGCGCCCGCGAACGGATATACCGTCACCCGCGTCGCGTTGACGTGGACCGACGCGGTGAATGCCGACGCCAAACTGATGCTCGACGCCCTGGCGGAGCAGGGCATCGCCAACGTGGCGGTGGTATCCGCTGTGGATGCGGAACAGCTTGGGGGAGAAGCTGATTCGTCGATGGACGACTCTGGCGCCTCAGGTGACGACGCCGCCGCGCGGCTGGCCCGCGGGGCGCTGATCGCCAGCGCGGACGTTCGGGACGAGCCCGCGTCGGCGGTCAAGCCGGCCCCGCTGACGCACACCGTCGCCATGGCCGTGGCCACGGCGGTGCTGATCGTGGCGGGTTCGGTGTTCCTGGCGATGACGGTGCGCGGCGGACACGACAGCGTCCCACCACAGGCGTCGACCCCGACGCAACACACTGCGCCGGCCCCGCCGCCGGAGGCGCCCGTCCACACCGTCGTGCGCAACGTGGTGCCCATGGCCGGGCGGGCGGCTGAGCGATCCTTGGTGGGGCCCGGCGCCAACACCTCGATGCCGCCGTTGACGGGGGTGGTCCGGCGCTAACCGATACGCTCGTCGGGTGCTGCTCTCCGATCGAGACATCCGGGCCGAGATTGCTGCGAAACGCCTGGCCATCGAGCCGTTCGACGATGCCCTGGTGCAGCCGTCGAGCGTCGACGTCCGCCTGGACAACCTGTTCCGGGTGTTCAACAACACCCGCTACACCCACATCGACCCGGCCAAACAGCAGGATGAGCTGACAACCTTGGTCGAGCCGGCCGAAGGTGAACCGTTCGTGCTGCACCCCGGCGAGTTCGTGCTCGGCTCCACGCTGGAGGTGTGCACCCTGCCCGACGATCTGGCCGGGCGGCTGGAAGGCAAGTCGTCGCTGGGCCGTCTCGGATTGTTGACGCACTCGACGGCCGGGTTCATCGATCCGGGGTTTTCCGGGCACATCACTCTGGAGCTGTCCAACGTCGCCAACCTGCCGATCACGTTGTGGCCCGGCATGAAAATCGGCCAGCTCTGCCTGCTGCGGCTGACCAGCCCCGCCGAGCATCCATACGGCAGTGACAAGGTGGGCTCGAAATACCAGGGGCAGCGTGGCCCGACGCCCTCGCGCTCGCATCTGAACTTCATCAAGTCGTAGGTCCGCCTGCCGAATGGCCAGTTATGACACGGGGACCAGCGATTCGCGTGTCATAAGTGGCCACTGGGCGGGCGCCCGCGACTGCCCGCGCCGATTTCTACACCAGGGCAGCCGAAATTGCTGCCGATCGGCAGCCCAGCTGGAGAAAACGGCGCCGCGGAGGCCAGACCAACCCCGGTGAACTTTCAGTAACCACACCGCAACACGAAACACGGCTGAAACACGCGCGCCGCGTGGCTGAAACGCGCGCCCGACATTCTCGCCAAATGCACGAAATCGATCCGGCCGCCACTGCCTGGCTGCTGGCCAGCACCGCGCTGGTCCTGCTGATGACGCCCGGCCTGGCCATCTTCTACGGCGGCATGGTCCGTACCACCGGCGTGCTCAACATGATCATGATGAGCTTCATCTCGATTCCGCTGGTCACGGTCGCCTGGCTGCTGGTCGGCTACACCCTGGCGTTCTCCGATGACGCCGGCGGCGGATTGATCGGGGGCCTGCAGCACATCGGCATGCTCGGCATCACGCCGAGCACCGCCCACGGCTCGGTCCCCGAACTGCTGTTCGCGACCTTCCAGCTGACCTTCGCCATCATCACTGCCGCCCTGGTCAGCGGGGCCATCGCGGACCGGGCCAAGTTCGCCGCGTGGATGCTGTTCGTCCCGGTGTGGGCCGTGGCCGTGTACGCCGTCGTCGCGCACTGGGTCTGGGGTCCGGGCGGCTGGCTCGCGGGTCTCGGCGTCCTGGACTACGCCGGCGGCCTCGTCGTCGAGATCGTCTCCGGGTCCTCTGCCCTGGCGCTGGCCCTGGTGCTCGGCCCTCGCATCGGCTTCAAGCAGGACGCGATGCGTCCGCACAACCTGCCCTTCGTGCTGCTCGGCGTCGGCCTGCTGTGGTTCGGCTGGTTCGGGTTCAACGCAGGCTCGGCGCTGGCCGCCAACGGCACTGCCGCCGCGATCTTCCTCAACACCCTGGTCGCCGGCTGCCTGGGCATGCTCGGGTGGCTCACGGTCGAGCAGGTCCGCGACGGGAAGCCCACGACCTTCGGTGCCGCCTCCGGTGTGGTGGCCGGCTTGGTCGCGATCACCCCGTCGTGCGGCACCGTCAACACCCTCGGCGCGGTCGTGGTGGGCCTGGCCGCCGGCGTGGTGTGTTCCTTTGCAATCGGCCTGAAATTCCGGTTCGGCTATGACGACTCTCTGGACGTCGTGGGCGTGCACTTCGTCGGCGGTGTGGTCGGCGTGCTGCTGATCGGATTCCTGGCCACCGAGGTGATGACCCAGGGTCCGCAGGGCCTTTTCTACGGCGGCGGGCTGGCGCAGCTGGGCAAGCAGCTGCTGGCTGCCGTCGTCGTCGCCGCCTACGCCTTCACCATGTCCTATGCACTGGCCAAGGGGATCGACAGGTTCATCGGATTCCGCCTCAGCCCCGAAGACGAGACCACCGGCGTCGACTTCACCCAGCACGCCGAGTCCGCTTACGCCGAGGGCGTCCACGGCCATCTTCCTCAGCGTCGGCCCGGATTATTCGGCGGCACGCTAGGGCAGTTGGGCCAGTTCGGGGACCGTGAAACGCGCCCGAATCCGGCGGAAGAAGACAGCGCGGGATGAACCGGGCGGCGCCGTTTGTCGTAATGCCGAGTAGGGTCTAACTAACCGGCGCCGGCACGCACCATGCCGTCGCGGTCCGACCGGGATCTCAGCGCTGCAGCTAATGCGCAGGGGTGTAACGATCGAGCACGTTGCACCGATGAAGGTTCTAGTTGTCGGCTCGTGCGGCATGTGTGCGCAATGGCGACAAACGCAGTGTAGCAAACACATTGGAGGGCTTGGTGGACATCGTATTGGGTGTGGCGATGGCACCTACGACAGTCCGCATGGTGCTGGTCGAGGGGGAGAAAGCCGACGGCGTCACCGTCGATCACGACGTCTTCGACGTCACCTCCGTCGAGGGCTCGGCAACCACCAGTGCGGCCGATCAGGTCGTCGCCGCCATTCTGGGAACACAAGAGAGCGCCACCACCGGCGGCCACCACCTCAAGGCCATCGGTGTCACGTGGACCGACCACTCGGACGCATCCGCTCTGCGTGACGCGCTCACAGCACACGGCATCGACGACGTCATGCTGGTCTCGGAAGGGCACGCCGCCGCGGCGTTGGCTCAGGCAGTGGGGCGAGCGGTCGGCTACGACACCACGGCGCTGCTGTTCATCGACCGTGACGCCGCGACGCTGTCGGTGGTCAAGACCGACGACGGCTCGGTGGTCAAGGTGCTGGCCCAGTCTCTGCACAGCACCGACGCCATGGCCGTGCTCTCCGACATGGCCGCCGCGGTCGAGGCGTCCGATTCCGCCCCGCAGGGCATGTTCGTCTTAGGCTCCGGGGTCGACGTGGCCTCGGTGAAGGCGCATCTGGAAAACCTGGTCTCGCTCCCGGTGAGCGCCCCGGACGAGCCGGAGATGGCCCTGGCTCGCGGCGCCGCGCTGGCGTCGGCCAATGCGCCCGCGTTCGAGGCGACCACGGTCGGCTTGGCCTATTCGCAGGACCCCGACGGGACCACGGCCGGTAGTGCCTACGGGCTGGCCGGTTTGGCCACAGAGATGGCCCCGGTCGGTGTCGAGCCGCTCGACGGTGTGGACCTCGTCGGTGACGACATGCCGTTGGATGAGGAGCGCAAACCGTTCCTGCTCGTCGGTTCCGCGTTGACGTCGGTGTTCGTGGTTGGCGTTGTGGCCCTGGTTATTTCGCTCGCGGTGAGTATCCGGCCAACGGTTGATCAACGTCCCGCTCCCGCGCAGGGCGCAGTGGCGCCCAGCGCGCCGGCCAAACTCCCGGCACCCGCCCCGCCGCCGCAAGCGGCGGTCCCGCCACCACCGGCACCACCGCCGGAGACCATCAAGGCTCCGATCCCGGTGGTCCAGGAGGCTCCGGCCCCCGCGCCGCAAGCACCACCCCGCACGGTCTACGTAGAGGCTCCCGCGGCGGCCCCGCCGCCTGCCCCCGAGGCTCCGGCCCCCGCTCCGGCACCCGAGGCGCCGGCGCCTGCCCCCGTCCCGGTGGCTCCGCCGCCACCGGCGCCGATCTACAACCAGCCGGCGCCGTACATCCCGCCGCTGGTGGTGCTGCCGCCTGCGCCGCGGCTGCCGAACATCTTCCGTCCCCCGTGGGACCCGCCGCAGCGTCAGCGGCCGTGGGATCCGCCGTCGCGTCACGAACCCGAGACGCCGCAGTGGCCGGGCTCAGGCTCGGATGACTGGAACCCGGGTCGGGGCGCCGGCGATTGGAATCCCGGTCGCGGATCTGGCGACTGGAACCCGGGTCGCTCCAGCGGCTCGGGCGACTGGAACCCCGGTGGCTCGGGCTCAGGCGACTGGAACCCCGGTCGTTCCGGTGGTTCTCGCAGTGGCGGTGACGGCGGGGGCCTGTGGCCCTTCCCGTCATTCGGCGGCCACTAGCCCCGGCAGTACATCGAGATCAACGCCACGGTCGTTCGCAGTGCGCGAACACGACCGTGGCGTTGTTTTCGCGGGTCTAGCCCCCCGCCTCCAACCGTTACCTGACGTTGGCCTGCCGCTCAGTGTCACTTAGCGGCTAGCTCATACTGGCGGCCTATCCAGGCAGTATGCGATGCACCGTATTCGGTACCGGCTATCTGGGCGCGACACATGCCGCGGGGATGGCCGAACTCGGCCACGAGGTGATCGGGGTCGACATCGACCCGGGCAAGGTGGCCAAACTGGCCGCCGGAGACATCCCGTTCTACGAACCCGGGCTGCGCAAGGTGCTGAACGACAACCTGGCTGCTGGCCGGTTGCGGTTCACCACCGACTACGACGAGGCGGCGGACTTCGCCGACGTGCACTTCCTCGGGGTGGGAACTCCGCAGAAGAAAGGCGAGTACAGCGCCGATCTGCGTCACGTGCACGCCGTCATCGACACCCTGGTACCGCGCCTGCGCCGCAACGCGGTGATCGTCGGCAAGTCGACCGTCCCGGTCGGTACGTCGGCCGATCTCGCCGAGCGGGCGCGCGCTCTGGCCCCGGCGGGCATCGACGTCGAAGTGGCCTGGAACCCCGAGTTCCTGCGGGAGGGCTACGCCGTGCACGACACCCTGCACCCGGACCGCATTGTGGTTGGAGTGCAGCATGATTCGCTGCGGGCCGAGGCCGCGGTGCGTGAACTGTACGCGCCGCTGATCGAGGACGGGGTGCCGTTCCTGGTCACCGATCTGCAGACCGCCGAGCTGGTCAAGGTGTCGGCCAACGCGTTCCTGGCCACCAAGATCTCGTTCATCAATGCGATATCCGAAGTGTGTGAGGCCGCGGGTGCGGATGTCACGCTGCTGGCCGACGCGCTGGGCTATGACCCGCGCATCGGGCGCCGATTCCTCAACGCCGGCTTGGGTTTCGGTGGCGGCTGCCTGCCGAAGGACATCCGCGCCTTCATGGCCCGCGCAGGTGAGCTCGGCGCCAACCATGCGCTCACCTTCCTGCGCGAGGTCGACAGCATCAACATGCGTCGCCGCACCGCCATGGTGGAGCTGACCACCCGCGCCTGCGGGGGCTCGCTGCTGGGCGCGAACATCGCTGTGCTCGGCGCGGCGTTCAAGCCCGAGTCCGACGACGTTCGTGATTCGCCCGCCCTCAACGTTGCCGGCATGCTGCAGCTCAACGGTGCCGCGGTCAACGTCTACGACCCCAAGGCGATGGACAACTCCCAGCGCGTGTTCCCGACGCTGAACTACTCGACCTCCGTCATCGAGGCCTGCGATCGGGCCGACGCGGTGCTGGTGCTCACGGAGTGGGCGGAGTTCGTCGACCTGGATCCGGCCGAGCTGGCCGACACGGTGCGGGTGAAAGTCGTTGTGGACGGCCGTAATTGCCTGGACGCCCAGCGGTGGCGGGAAGCCGGGTGGCGGGTATACGCGCTGGGGCGCCCGGTCGCCGCTGTTTGACGCTTGTAGAACAAATTGCTCGGTCGTAGGCTCGGCCCATGCGGGAACGAATCCGGTGGATGGCCCTGCACGGCGTGGTTCGCGGCATCTCCGCGTTCGGCATGCGGCACGGCGATCCTCAGGCACGGTTGATCGCCGACCCTGAGGTGCGGGCCGACCCCGCGCCCTTCGCCGACGAGATGCGCCGTCACGGACCGATTGTGCGGGGCCGGGCCGTGCTGATGACCTTCGATCACGACGTGGCCACCGACCTGCTGCGCTCCGACGACTTCCGGGTGTCGCGGCTCGGCGGCAACCTGCCCCGCCCGTTGCGGTGGGTGGCAGACAAGACCGACTCCGGGATGCTGCATCCGCTGCTGCCGCCGTCGCTGCTGGCCGTGGAGCCGCCCGACCACACCCGCTACCGCAAGCTGGTGTCGTCGGTGTTCACCACCCGCGCGGTGGCCCGGCTGCGGGAGGGAGTCCAGGAAACGGCGAACGCTCTGCTGGACTCCATGGACGGCGACGCCGGAGTGGTCAACATCGTGGACCGGTACTGCGCGCAACTGCCTGTCGCGGTCATCAGCGACATCTTGGGAGTGCCCGACGCCGACCGGTCCCAGGTCCTTCGTTTCGGCGAGCTCGGCGCGCCGAGCCTCGACATCGGACTGAGTTGGAAGCAGTACCAACAGGTGAACTCCGGCATCCACGGATTCGAGACCTGGTTGACCGAACACCTGCGCCAGCTGCGCCGCACCCCCGGCGACGACCTGCTCAGCCAGATCATCGCGGCCTCCGACGCCGGGGCGGCAGGTGAACCGCTCAACGAGTCGGAACTGCGGGCGCTGGCCGGCCTGGTGCTGGCAGCCGGATTCGAGACCACGGTCAACCTGCTGGGCAACGGCATCCGCATGCTGCTCGACCATCCCGAGCATCTGCAGACCCTGGCGGCGCGGCCGGAGCTGTGGCCGAATGCGGTGGAAGAGATCCTGCGGCTGGATTCTCCGGTGCTGATGAGTGCGCGGGTGGCCTTGCGGGACACCGAGGTGGCCGGTACCGCGATCCAGGCCGGCGAGCTCGTCATCATTCATCTGGCCGGCGCCAATCGCGATCCCGCGGTGTTCACCGACCCGCACCGCTTCGACATCGAACGGGACAACGCCGGGCGCCACCTGTCGTTCTCCGGCGGCCGCCATTTCTGCCTCGGCGCCGCCCTGGCCAGGGCCGAAGGGCAGGTGGGGCTACAGACCTTCTTCGACCGGTTCCCCGAAGCCCGCGCCGCCGGCGAAGGCAGTCGCCGCGACACCCGAATCCTGCGCGGTTGGTCGACTCTGCCGATAACACTCGGGAAGGCGCGCACAGCGGTAGGTTCGTGAGGTGGACTTCCGAGCTGCTCTGCTCGACCAGACCCGTAGCTTCGGGGAGCTGATCGCCTCCAGCGATCCAGAGACGCCGGTGCCGACCTGCCCGGACTGGACGCTCAAGCAACTGTTCCGTCACGTCGGGCGCGGAAACCGTTGGGCGGCACAGATTATTTCCGAGCGCAGGGTTTCTCCGCTGGATCCGCGCGAGGTGCACGACGGCAGGCCGCCCGACGATCCCGACGCCGCGATCGAGTGGCTGAACGAGGGCGCGGCCCAGGTCCTCAAATCAGTGGACCAGATCGGCACCGACGCCAGGGTGTGGACGTTCCTGGGCCCCAAACCCGCGGGCTGGTGGGTCCGTCGACGCGTCCACGAGGCGGCCGTCCACCATGCCGACGCCGCACTGGCCGTGGGCACCGAGTTCGTGCTGCCCGCCGATCTCGCCGCCGACGCCGTCAGTGAATGGCTCGCGATCGCCACCGGCATGGCCAACAAGCGACACGCAACACCGCTGGCGCAGGGTGCCAGCGTGCACCTGCACGCCAGCGACGACGGTCTGGGCCCGACGGGGGAGTGGACAATCGCCCACGACGAGGACGGCCTCGAGTGGTCCCACAGCCACGGTAAGGGCACCGTCGCGCTGAAGGGGCCGGCCCACAAGCTGCTGTTGGCGGTCACCCGCCGGGGCACCGCGGCCGATCTCGGGCTCGAAGTGTTCGGTGACACCGCAACCTGGGACACCTGGCTCGCCAACACACCGTTCTGAGTGGCGTACGTTTCGTTCATGACCACATCCGAGATCGCCACGGTTCTGGCCTGGCATGACGCGCTGAACGACAACGACATCGACACCCTGATCAAGCTGTCCAGCGACGACATCGAGGTTGGCGATGCCAATGGGGCCGCCCAGGGGCACGCTGCCCTGCGGGATTGGGCAGCAACCGCGGGGGCAAATGTGACGCCGGGGCGGATGTTCGTGCATGACGGCGTGGTTGTCGTCGAACAGACCATCCGGGCCGCGGACGGAACGGCTCATGCCGGGGCCGCGGCCTTCCGGGTGGTCCACGATCACGTCACCTCGGTGTTCCGCCACGACACCCTGGCTGCGGCGCTGGCCGCCACCGAACTCACCGAAAAGGACCTGGCCGGCTGATTCGGCCGCTTACGGCAGCCCCGGCAACACCTTGTCGAGGGTGACCGGCAGGTCCCGCACCCGGACGCCGGTCGCGTGGTGCACGGCGTTGACCACCGCGGCGGCAGCGCCGACGATGCCGATCTCACCGGCCCCGCGCGATCCCATCGGGTTCAGGTGTTCCTCGACTTCGTCGAGCCAGATCGCTTCGACGCCAGTGACATCCGCATGGGCGCTGAAGTGATACGACGCGAGATCCTGGGTGACGACGTGACCGAACCGGATGTCGCGCACACTCTCCTCGTGCAGTGCCATGGACAGGCCCATGGTCATCCCGCCGATCAGTTGGGACCGCAGGGTCCGCGCGTTGATGGCCCGGCCCACCGAGAACACGCCGAGCATGCGGGGGATCCGGATCTCGCCGGTCTCGGAGTTGACGTGGGCCTCGACGAAATGAGCCCCGAACGACTGCACGGTGTATTTCTCCGCCTCGGGGTTCTGCGGTGCCTCGGCCTGGGCGACCACACCGACATGCGGGTGGTCCCCGTGCTCGCGGCGAAACTGCCTGGCCGCGGCGACGATTGCCGAACCCCACGACGTGATGCCCGAAGAGCCGCCTGCCACCGAGGCCTGCGGCAAAGCAGAGTCACCGATCTGCAGATCGACCGCCTCGACATCACAACCGAGCGCGTCGGCGGCGATCTGGGCCAACGCGGTCCACGTGCCGGTGCCGATGTCGGCCGCACCGATCTGCACCGTGAACCGGCCCGGCGCGGTGTGGGTGATACGAGCAGTGTTGCCTTCCATTGCCATGCCGGGGTACGTCGCCGCAGCCACCCCGGTACCGATGAACCAACGGCCGGCCAGATGTTTGGCGGGGCGGGGATCTCGCGGCGCCCAGCCGAACCGCTCTGCGCCGAGCTTCAGGCACTCGACGAGGTGACGGCCAGACCAGGGCTTACCGGATTCGGGGTCGACGTCGGGCTCGTTGCGTAAGCGCAACTCGATCGGGTCCAGGCGGCAGGCCACCGCGAGCTCGTCCATCGCCACCTCGGCGGCGAACGTGCCAGGGCACTCACCTGGTGCCCGCATCCAGAACGGCACGGCGACGTCGAGCGCGGCCAGCCGGTGCGTCGTGCGCCGGTTCGGGCTCGCGTACATCTTGCGGGAGGTGACGGCCGTCTGCTCGGCAAACTCCTTGACGGTCGAGGTCTGTTCGATCACGTCGTGAACCAGCGCGGTGAGCCGGCCGCTCTTGTCGGCGCCCAGCCGCAGCCGCTGGATGGTCGGGGTGCGGTAACCGACGAGGGAGAACATCTGTTGTCGGGTCAGTGCCAGCTTCACCGGACGCCCGGCGGCCCGCTGGGCGGCCAGCAAGACGAGGACGTCGTGGGCATGGGGCGCGCCCTTGGACCCGAATCCGCCACCCACGTGCGGCGCCACCACGCGGAGTTGCTCGGGCTCCAGGTCCAGCATCGGTGCCAGGGTCTTGCGCACGACGTGAACGCCTTGGGTCGAGTCGTACAGAGTCACCGCAGCACGGCCGTCGCGCACCGCCCACTGGGCGATACATGCGTGCGGCTCCATCGGATTGTTGTGCTCGATGGGGGTCTGGTACGTGGCATCGACGGTGACGTCGGCGGCGGCCAGCGCCGCCTCCACGTCGCCCTCATCGGTGTCGGACGGAAATGACGGGTTCACCGACTCGGGGGTGTACAGGCCGGGGTGATCGGCGGTCAACTCCACGTCGTGCGGTTCCTCGTGATAGTCCACGCGAACCAGAGCGCTTGCCTCCCGGGCGATCTCAGCCGTCTCGGCCACCACGCCGCCGATGATCTGCCCGCGGAAGTGCACGCGGTCGTCCTGGAGGATGGCCAGCTCGCCGTCGGAGGTATCAGCCAGTGTGGGTGCGTCGAACACGGTCAGTACGTCGAGGACGCCCTCCATGGCCAGTGCCGCGACGACGTCCATGGCAGTTACCCGGCCGCGGGCGATGGTGGATTGGATCGGATGCAGGTACGCCGGATGCTCGACCTTCTGCTCGAACGCGTAGCGCGCGGTGCCGGTGACCTTCGCCAGACCGTCGGCGCGGGCCAGGGGCTCTCCGATTGCGTGTGGTTCGACGAGGGTCATGGCCGTCTCCGTTCGGTGAGCATCCGCAGCTGCGCGATCAGCGTGCGGCGCGCCAAGTCCACCTTGAACTCATTGCCGGGCAGTGGTTGCGCCTGCCTGAGTTCGGCGTCGGCCGCAGCGGCGAACGTCTCCGCAGAGGGCTGATCACCTGCGAGTGCCTGCTCGGCTCGGCGTGCCCGCCACGGTTTGTGCGCCACCCCGCCCAAAGCGATTCGCGCTGAACCGATCTGGAAAGTCGACGTGAAGGTCAGCTCGGCCGCCACCGATACCAGCGCGAAGGCGTAGGACGCGCGGTCGCGCACCTTGCGGTAGTCCGAGACCGCTCCGGTCGGTGGTGCGGGCAACTCCACGGCGGTAATCAGCTCGCCATGCTCCAGGATGGTGTCGCGGTCCGGCTCATCTCCGGGTAGTCGGTAGAACTCGTCGAGCGGTATCCGACGCTCGCCACCTTCGGCCTGTACCACCACCCGGGCATCGAGGGCGCTCATCGCCACCGCCATGTCCGATGGATGTACGGCCACACAATGTGGGGATGCTCCGAGGATGGCGTGGTAACGGACATAGCCGCCCAGCGCCGAACATCCCGTGCCAGGAGCCCGTTTGTTGCACGGTGTGGTGACATCTTGGAAGTAGACGCACCTGGTGCGCTGCAGCAGGTTTCCGGCCGTGGTGGCGGCGTTGCGCAACTGCCCCGATGCGCCGGACAGCAAGGCTCGGGCCAGCATCGGATAGCGCCCGCGAATCACCGGATCGGCCGCCAGATCGCTGTTGCGGACATTTGCGCCGATGCGCACGCCGCCGTCCGCGGTGGTGACGGTCTCGGTCAGATCAAGTCCGCTGACGTCGACCAGTAGATCTGGCTGCGCGACACCGAGTTTCATGTGATCGACCAAATTGGTGCCGCCGGCGAGATACGCGGCTTGCTGGTGCTTCGTCAGCATCGCGACCGCATCGGCAGGACTCGTCGCGCGGTGATAATCGAACGGCTTCATTGGGTGGCCGCCCGCCCGATCGCGGCGACGATGTTCGGATAGGCCGCGCACCGGCAGAGGTTGCCGCTCATCCGCTCCCGGATTTCATCGTCGGTGAGTGCCGGGGTCAGTTCGAGGTCATCGGTGACGAAGCTCGGCGCACCGGCCTTGGCCTCGTCCAACATGCCGACCGCGGAACAGATCTGGCCGGGCGTGCAGTAGCCGCATTGGAAGCCGTCCTCGTCGTAGAACGACTGCGCCACCGGATGCAGCCGGCCATTCTGCTCGAGGCCGGCGGCTGTGGTGATCTGTGCACCATGGGCCGCAACGGCGAACGTCAGGCACGTGGTGACGCGACGACCGTCGAGCAGCACCGTGCACGAGCCGCACTGACCGTGATCGCAACCCTTCTTGGGTGCCGTGACGCCCAGCCGTTCACGCAGCGCGTCGAGCAGTGTCATGCGGTTGTCGACGGACAGGTCACGGCGGATTCCGTCAACCTCGAGGGTCAACTCGCTGTGATGGCGATCGGGCTGGCTCACCGTCGCGGGATACCCCGGCCGGTGGTGGCCAAAACTGGCGGCTCAGTGCCTGCTGGTGGTCTGCGGCGTGGCCAGCACCGCGGCGATCCCCGTCGTCAACGGGACGGACAGGGCCAGGGCGATGCCACCCACCGCGGAGCGGGCGATCTCGATGGCCACACTCTCACCCGTCAGCACGTCACTCAGTGATCGGTTGGCCACGCTGAACAGCAGCAGTAGCGGCAGGGCACTGCCGGCATAGGCCAGCACCAGGGTGTAGACCGTGCTGGCGATATGGTCGCTGCCCACGCGCATGGCCCCGGCGAAGATGGAGCGCCGGCTGCCGCCGTGCTCGGCGAGTTCGAACACCGCCGAGGCCTGGGTGATGGTGACGTCGTTGAGCACACCTAGCGAGCCGATGATGAAACCGGCCAGCAGCAACCCGGTGATGGACACGTTGCCCATATATGCCGCGACTTCGTTGTTCTGATCTTCGGACAACCCGGTCAGATGGGCCAATTCTATTGCCGCCCAGGACAGTATCGCCGCCAGTAGTAGCGAGGTGAGGGTGCCCAGCAGGGCCGCACTGGTCCGCAGGCTCACGCCGTGGGCCAGGTAGATCACCGCATAGAGAATGGCCGCCGATGCCACCAGCGCCACCGGGATGGCCGGGGCGCCGTCGCGCAGCGCAGGTAGCAGGAAGATCATCAGTACCGCGAACGCCACCACGATGCCGACGATGGCCCGCAGCCCGCGCCAGCGTGCCACCGCCACGATCACCACGGCGAACACCACAGCCAGAGCGACCAACGGCCAGGTGCGCTCGTAGTCGAAGAACGCGTAGGTCGTCGTGCCGGCCTGATCGACCTGTCGGCTCACCCGGATACTGTCTCCGGCAACAAGATTGGGCTGTCCCGGACCGGTGGTGAACTCCAGTAGCGTCTTCGCGCCCTTGTTCGGGCCGGAATCGATGGCCACCAGGTTATGCACGCAGGTGCCGCCGCCCGGTTCGGCGGGCCTCGGTGATGCCGTCAGGACACCCCCGGCCGACGGGCTGCCACAATCGGCCAGGGTGCTCGACAACACATGCCCAGCCTCGGTGGTGACCGCCCCGCCCGCAGCGTTCTGGAAGGGCAGCGGAATGTCCACCTTCTGGTGGCTGGGCCACAGCACGGCGGCACCGATGAGGACCGCAAGCCCGATGGCGACCAACAGACCGACCACGATGCGGGCGGCCAGCGGCCCCAGCGGCGACGGTCCGGCCAGGGAATGCGAGTGGGAATGCGTGTGCGCCACCCGGACAGCGTAGAGGGGGTGGCTGTCCGGTTCCTGGCCTGCGCGTGGGACGGCGATACTGAGCGGGTGGGCAGGTGGTGGGTATGGGTGCTGTGGGGCGGCCTGGCGTGCTGGCTGGCCGGGTTCTGGTGGCACTGGACACGGACATCGTGGTGGATCTTCGACATCCTGATGGTCCCGCTCATGGGTGCGCTGTATCTGCTCGGGCCGGTGGCAGTGTTAGGCGCGGCGGTGCGAGGCCGCCGTTGGGTGGTTCTCGCGACGGTGGTGCCGGTGATGGTCGTCGTCACCGCAGTGGTGAACTCCGGATGGATGGTGGCACCACGAGCATGGTTCGCGATGCACCGGCCATTGTTCGAACGGGCCCTCGAAACCGATCCGGGCCGTGGATATTACGGCAACAAACTTCCGGGCTCGCTGCGGTTTCTCGTCGCCGAGGGAAGAGTTTCGAATCGCGACGGCAGCCGATTCTTCCCGCAGTGGATCGGCATTCCGGACGATGCCGGCGGCTACCTGTACAACCCGAAGGAGTCCCCTGAGGGCGTCGACATGTACGGCGATATCTGTAGCAATCCGGTCGATCTCGGTGACGGCTGGTGGATGTGCGGCCTGCGCAACAACGGGTGGTAGTAGGCCTTACTGCCGGTAGCCGGCCAGGAAATTGCCCAGCCGCTCGATGGCCTGGGCCAGGTCGCGCGCCCACGGCAGTGTGACGATGCGCAGGTGATCCGGTGTGGGCCAGTTGAATCCCGTGCCCTGCGTCAACAGGATCTTCTCCTGCAACAGCAGGTCGAGCACCAGCTGCTCGTCATCGTGGATGTCGTGCACTTCGGGGTCGAGGCGCGGGAACGCGTACAGCGCTCCCGCGGGTTTCACACACGAGACACCGGGGATCTCGTTGAGTTTGGTCCACGCGGTGTCACGCTGCTCGAGCAGCCGGCCACCCGGCAACACGAGATCGTCGATGCTCTGATGGCCGCCCAGGGCCACCTGAATCGCGTGCTGCGCAGGCACATTCGGGCACAACCGCATATTCGACAGCAGGCTGATGCCCTCGATGAAGCTGGTCGCGTGTTCCTTGGGGCCAGTGATGACCAACCAGCCCGAGCGGTAGCCGGCGACCCGGTAGGCCTTGGACAGCCCGTTGAAAGTCAGGCACAGAAGGTCGGGCGCTAATGTCGCCAGCGAGATGTGCTTGGCGTCGTCGTAGAGGATCTTGTCGTAGATCTCGTCGGCCAACAGCAACAGCTGGTGCTTACGGGCCAACTCCACCATCTGTTCCAGAGTTTCGCGGCTGTAGACCGCGCCGGTGGGGTTGTTCGGGTTGATCACGACCAGCGCCTTGGTGCGTTCGGTGATCTTGGACTCGATGTCGGCGACATCGGGATTCCAGCCCTGGGTCTCGTCGCACATGTAGTGCACCGGGGTGCCGCCGGCCAGCGCGGTCGACGCCGTCCACAGGGGGTAGTCCGGCGCCGGGATGAGCACCTGATCGCCGTTGTCGAGCAGCGCCTGCAGGGTCATCGTGATGAGCTCTGAGACGCCGTTGCCCAGGTAGACGTCTTCGATGTCGAACTTGGGGAAACCCTCGACCAGCTCGTAGCGGGTGAACACTGCGCGGCGCGCGCTGGCGATGCCCTTGGAGTCGGAATAGCCCTGTGCGTACGGCAGGGCCTGGATCATGTCGCGCATGATCACGTCGGGCGCCTCGAAGCCGAACGGCGCGGGGTTGCCGATGTTGAGCTTGAGGATGCGGTGCCCTTCAGCTTCCAGCCGTGAGGCCTGCTCGTGTACCGGTCCACGGATCTCGTACAGGACGTCCTGCAGCTTCGTGGACTGGGCGAACGTACGCGGCTTCGGGTGCTGACCGGTCTGCCACGGCAACTGATGGGTAGTCACGCTCACCATGGTCTCATCACAGTCCACTGAATTTGGAATTTGCCCATGTGGTAGGTGGCCACCGCCACACTCGGCCGGGCGCGCTCAGCCGGCTTCCTGGGCTCGATTGCACCTGCGGCGCCCCTGTGGCGAACGTGCAGGTTCTGGCGCTCAGACGCACCTGTGGCCGCGAAAACCTGCACGCTCGTCATAGGGGCTGGAACCGCACTTGTACCCCCGGATGCGCCGAACGGCCACCCCCGACGTGGGAGTGGCCGCTCGGTGCGTTAGAGACGCGCTCAGCGCTTACCGGGACGCTTGGCGCCCGGCTTGATGCCGAGGCCCACGACCGGAGGTTCGGGCTTGGCGGGCTCGGCGGGCGCTTCGGCGGGCTTCTCAGCTGCCGGTTCCGGTGCCGCCTCGGCGGCAGGTGCGGCCGGAGCCGGGGCTGCCGGAGCAGCCTTGGCGGCCTTCTTGGCACCCGGACGACGCGCGCCCGCGGCAATGCCGAGGCCCACGACCGGCGGTTCCGGCTTGGCGGGCTCGGCAGCCTCGGGAGCGGCAGCCGGTGCCTCGGCAGCAGGAGCTGCCGGAGCCGCGGGAGGTGCAGCCTTCTTGGCACCCGGACGCTTCGCGCCGGCCGCCAGGCCCAGGCCCTTGACCGGAGCCGCCGGAGCGGCAGGTGCTTCGGCGGGAGCCTCGGCCGGGGCGGCCGAAGCCGCAGGAGCGGCCTTCTTGGCGCCCGGACGCTTGGCACCACCGGCGATGCCCAGGCCCTTGACCGGTGCCGCCGGAGCAGCAGGAGCCTCGGCCGGAGCAGCAGACGCGGCCGGAGCCGCTGCCTTCTTGGCGCCCGGACGCTTGGCGCCTCCGGCCATGCCAAGGCCCTTGACCGGGGCCGGCGCCGCAGCCGGGGCCGCCGGTGCCTCGGCTGCCGGTGCAGCCTCCGCGGGTGCGGCCTCCTCGACCACCGGTGCCGGTGCGGCCGCCGCGGCCTTGGCCTCGGCTTCTGCGCGTGCCTCGGCCCGCTTCTCGGATTCCTTTGCCGCCGTGCCCTTCTCAGGCAGCGTGATGCCGCTCTTGTCCAGCGAGTTGAGCAGCAGCTGGGCCACGTCGAGCACTTCGGCCTTCTCGACGTTGCGGGCAGCGGCCACGTCGTCGACACCGTCGGTGATCATCACCCGGCAGAACGGGCAGCCGGTCGCGATGGTCGAGGCGGTGTCCATCGCCTCTTCGGTGCGCTCCACGTTCACGCGCTTGCCGATGTGCTCTTCCATCCACATGCGTGCGCCACCGGCACCACAGCACAGGCCACGGTCGGCGTGGCGGGGCATTTCCTTGAGCGTCACACCCGAGGCCTCGACCAGCTCACGCGGAGCCTCGTAGACCTTGTTGTGGCGACCCAGGAAGCACGGGTCGTGGTAGGTGACCTCGGGGCCGCCGGTGGACTTGACCGGCACCAGCTTCTTGTCCCGGACCAGGCGGTTCAGCAGCTGCGTGTGGTGCACGACGGTGTAGTTGGCACCCAACTGCGGGTACTCGCGGCCGATCGTGTTGAAGCAGTGCGGGCAGGTGACGATGATCTTGCGGTCGACCGTCTCGACACCCTCGAACAGTTCGTTGATGGTCTCGACGTTCTGCGCGGCCAGCTGCTGGAACAGGAACTCGTTGCCCGAGCGCCGGGCCGAGTCGCCGGTACAGGTCTCACCGGTGCCCAGCACCAGGAACTTCACGCCCGAGGCGGCCAGCAGTTCGGCCACGGCCTTGGTGGTCTTCTTGGCCCGGTCCTCGTAGGCGCCGGCGCAGCCGACCCAGAACAGGTACTCGAAGCCGTCGAAGCTCTCCACGTCCTCGCCGTAGACGGGCACGTCGAAATCGACCTCGTCGATCCAGTTGGTGCGGTCCTTGGCGTTCTGGCCCCACGGGTTGCCCTTGGTCTCCAGGTTCTTGAACAGCACGCCGAGCTCACCGGGGAACTCCGACTCGACCATGACCTGGTAGCGGCGCATGTCGACGATGTGGTCGATGTGCTCGATGTCCACCGGGCACTGCTCGACGCAGGCACCACAGTTGGTGCAGGACCACAGGACGTCGGGATCGATGACGCCGCCCTGCTCGGCGGTGCCGACCAGCGGGCGCAGCGCCTGCTCGGGGCCGGAACCCTCGATGCGGGCGAATCCGTCTTCGGGAACGCCGTGTCCGTGCAGGCTGTCGCCCAGCTTGGCGAAGTCAACCGAGCCCTCTTCGGGCATCGGCTTGCCCTCGATGATGTAAGGAGCCTTCGCGAACAGGTGATCGCGGAGGTTCATGATCACGAGCTTGGGCGACAGCGGCTTACCGGTGTTCCAGGCCGGGCACTGTGACTGGCAGCGACCGCACTCGGTGCACGTCGCCATGTCGAGGTTGCCCTTCCAGGTGAAGTCCTCGATCCGGCCCTTGCCGAACACCGCGTCTTCGGCGGGATCCTCGAAGTCGATCTTCTCGCCCTTGTACTCCATCGGCAGCAGCGGGCCGAGGCCGTCGGGCAGGCGCTTGAAGGTGACGTTGATGGGGGCCAGACCGATGTGCAGGTGCTTGGAATGCAGCACGATCAGCAGGAAGGCCAGCATGACGCCCAGGTGGGCGAGCAGCGCGATGGTCTCCAGCCACACGTTGGCGGTGTGGCCCAGCGGGGCGAGCAGTGCGGCCATGCCGTCGGAGAAGAAAGCGCCCGACTGGTAGGGGAAGTCCTCGTCGAGCACGTTGACGGCGGCACCGCGGAACACCGCATAGGTCGCGATGACCAGGAAGATCATGATCAGGATCGTCCAGGCGCCGC
Source organism: Mycolicibacterium fortuitum subsp. fortuitum (assembly GCF_022179545.1). The sequence continues at coordinate 739,376 of NZ_AP025518.1, forward strand.
CGTTGTGTGAGCCGTAGAAGCGGGACTCGCGGCCCAGCTGCTCGGGGTTTTTCAGGATGCGGATGATCGCGAAGACGATGATGCCGGCCAGCACGGCCACAGCGAAGAAGTCCTGCAGGAAGCCCAGCACCGCCCAGCGGCCGACCAGCGGGATGTGGAATTCAGGGTTGAACAGCACGCCGTAGGCCTCGAGGTACACCGTGGCCAGGACGAAGAAGCCCCACATCGTGAAGAAGTGCGCGAGGCCGGGGATCGACCATTTCAGGAGCTTCGACTGGGCGAAGACTTCCTTGTTCTGGTTCAGGAAGCGGGTGACGAGATGGTCCTTGCGGCCACGCTCGTCACCGACTTTCTGGCCGGAGCTGATCAGCTTGGTCAGCCACAACACGCGCTTGCCGGCGAACGCCAGCACGACGAGCGTTGCGAGCAGACCGAGAATCAGCCGCGACACAGCCAAAGTGTGTTCGAGACTCTCCACAGAAACGCCTCCATTCGCGAGTTACTCGCGGGTAACTTGGGCATAGTTACCCGTCGGTAACTTAGCTTCCTTCAGCTCATAGTGACATTTGCGAGTTTCTTAGCGCTACCGAGGCTTACCTAACTTTGAGGGCACTGTGGTATAGCTCTCAGCCCTCATGTGCCCCACGGGCCGGTCGCCGGCTGTCCCGAAACCGGGCCCGGCGCCCGCGTCTCCTAGCCCTGCGGCGTCAGCATCGCCCGGAGCATCGACAGCATTTCGGTACGCGACTCGGCGCCGAGACGCCGCCGAATCCGGGCCACATGATGCTCGACAGTCTTGGCCGAGATGAACAACTGACCGCCGATGTCCCGGTAAGGCATCCCGAGCAGCAGCAGTTCGGCCACCTCACGTTCGCGGTCGGACAGTTTGGTCGAGGAAGGGGCGGGTGCGGCTTGGGGCGCGGCTCCCACCGGAGTGACCGGCGCGGACGGCCCGGCCTCGACCTCCTCGACGGCACTGGTCTGCTTGAGATCGCGAGCCAATTGCAGCATCGCCTGCGACACCCGGACGTCGGGCGTCTGCAATGCGGCCTGACTCGCCAGACGGGTTCCGTCCCAGGTCAGGCCGAACTGGGCCAGTGACCGCGCGGCGGCGCTGACCTCATCGCTGTCGACGTGATTGGCCAGCACCCGCAACCAGGTGCGGCCGGCATTGGCCAACGCCCGGGCGAAGGCACTTTGACCGGCCGCGGCCGTCAGCGCCTGTCCGTGGGGCGCGACGGCGCCGGGCGAGTTGGCCAAAATCCCGGCGTGAACACCGGCCCAGTGCAGCGGTACCGACCACAACACGGGGTTTCCGAGCGCGTTCAGTAGATTCCATGCCTCGGCCAGCGTGTGCTCGAGGCGGTCGACCTGATGCATCCTGGCGCCGGCCACCCACAATTCGCCCAGCGGCAACAGCGAGAAAAGATCGATCGAATACTCGGCGAGCACCTCGACCGCGGCGTACCAGTGCTTCTGAACCGCCCCGCTGTCCCCGCTGCGTCGGGCGATCGCGGTCCGCAGCGCAGCAGCCCACAAGGCGTCTCGCCGGTGTAGATCCTCACCCGATTCGGCGGCGGCGGCGTCCGCGCCGGCCGCAGCGAGCTGACCGTCCTGCATCTTCACCCACCCCAACAGCAGGCGGTGACGCGCCGCACTGAACGCCTCTTCACCGGCGCCGCCCGCGCGGACCGCGCGACTGATCACGCTGCGCGCGCGCACCGAATCTCCACCGTGCAGCGCGGCCAACGTCACCAGCGCGGCAGGGGTGTCGGGGGCGACGACACCTGCCTGGTACTCCGATGTGATGGCCTGCCCCAACCGTGCCACGGTCACCGCGAACGGCTGATCCAACGACAGGACCAGACCGTCGGCCAGGCTCCGCGCCGCCCGTGCGGTCGAGGTCGGTGGTCCGGCGTCTTCGGAGCGCGACGACGCCCGTGCCGCATCGGCGTCACCGGCGGCGAGAAATGAGGTCGTGGCCGCCGAGCTGATCAACGTGTCCGGGTAAGGCCCGAGCCAGCGGAACAGGTCGGCGGCCTGAGCCGCACCGCCGTCGTGCATGGCGACGCTGGCCGCGATCCGTACCGCGGTGGCCCGTTCGCCCGGATCCTCGGCGCCGAGGAGTTCATCGGCCATGCGAGCCGCGGTGGTGCAGTCTCCCGCCAAGGCCAGTGCATCCGCCAGCCGGGTGCTCACCGCCGCTGCACCCGCGGTGACCGCGGCTCGGTACAGCCGAGCCGCCCGCGCCGGCCGGGTGCGATTGTGCGCGGCGTGCTCAGCCAGCGCCTCAGCCAGGCGGTCATCTCGCAGTCCGTGCTCGGCCAGACGCACCGCGAGATCGGCAGACAAGGTCGACAGTTCGAGTTGTGAAGTGAGAAGGGAGGTTTCGATCTCGTGGTGCCGCGCCGCCCCAGCGATCTGCGCGAGCGACTCGTGAACCAGTCGGATGAACCGGCGGTCATGGGATGGCTCGACCAGCCCGCCGGCACGGGCACGGTCCACCAGAGCCGACGCCTCCCCGCCGGGCAGTCGAAGGGCAGCGGCGACGTCGTCGGGACCGAGGTCGTGACTCAACGACAGGATCATCAGCGCGTCGCGCGTGGCGTCGTCGACCCGACGCAACCGCTGCAGCAGCGCGAACCGGGCCGCGTCGGCCGGTGCCTCGACCGCATCGGCGGCCGCCTGCAGCAGAAACGGAAGGCCGGCGGTGGCCGCCAGCACCGACCTCACGGTTTCCGGGGTTGCCGGGACCCCGAGTGCCGTGCTGAGCACCCGGCCCACGTCGGCAGGCGACAGGGGCCCGAGCCGCAGCACCGGGTTCTCCCGCTCGAGCGCCGTGGTCAGCGTTTGTAACGGGACGCGGTGGGTCAACGGCTCGCAGGCCACCACCACGGTCGCCGACGGGTCCGCGACCTGCTCTGCGAGACAGTCGATTTCGCTGTCACCGAGCAGGTGGGCGTCGTCCACCACGAACGCCGCCTCTGCTGCGTCACCCGATCGCGGCGCGCGGGTCAGAACGACACGGCCCGCCTCTCGCAGGGTGCCGCGGATCTCCGCGAGCACCGTGCTCTTCCCGGTGCCGACGCCACCCGACAACAACAGCTTGACCGGCGCGGCCGGGTCGGCCAGCACCGCATCGACGGCCGATCGGGCAGCCGGCGGGAGCTCCGGAGCAGGATCCGGTGCGGTCATCAGGGCCGGCCTAGGCGCCGCCGTCGCCCTCCGCCGCCGCAGTGGTCGTGGCCGGCGGCTGCGTGGTGGTCGGCGGCTTTGTCGTTGTAGGCGGCTGGGTGGTCGTCGTCGGCGGTTTTGTCGTGGTGGTCGTTGTCGTCGGCGGCGTAGTAGTCGTGGTGGTCGTCGTAGTCGTGGTGGTCGTCGTCGGATTGGTCGTCGTGGTGGTTTCCGGTGCCGACGTCGTCGTCTCGGGCGGGGGCGGTGGCGGCGCCACGACGGTGGTGGTCTTGACTCCGTCGGGCCCCTCGGTGACGGTGGTGACCGGCTCAGGTGGCGGCCCCTCGGGAGACGGGCCCATCGAGTAGGTGGTGCTGGTCTCGGTGACCGGGGTGGAATCTCCCTCGGAGCTGGTCAACGTCACCGCGAGGCCGCCCGCCGCCAGTAAGACGGCCGCAGCCGCGGCCCCGAACAGGATCCCCGGGCGTTTGTACCAGGGGTGGGGCGCCGGCTCGGCGTCGAACATCTCCTCTTCATGGCTGAACTCGACGGCAGGCCGCGCCGCCGTCGACCCCGGGGCGGTCTCGTACTCGCCGCCCGCATAAGGCACCGGTTCGTTTCCGGGTGCATCATCCTGCGACCAGGCCAGCCCGCCGACGTTCGCCGAATCGCCGCCGTTGGCTGACGGCTGCGCCATGGTGGCCCCCGCCGCCCAGGCGGCCGGGCCCAGGCTGGTCGGAGCCATGCCCGTGGGAGCGTCGGCAGCGGCCACCTCCGGGGCCATGCCCGTCGGTGCCGCGGCGTCGACGACTCGCTCAGCGACGAGAGCGGCTCCGATGGCGGACTGCAGTTGAGGCTGTGACGTTGTCACCACCGGTGCGCGCAACCGCTCGGACAGCCGCTGGGTCACCAGGGGGATCGCGGCTCCGCCGCCGACGGTCGCGACCGCATTCACGCTCGACAGCGCAATGTTGTTGCGCTGCAACGTGTCCTCAACGGCGTCCAGCAGGCCGGCCAGCGGCGCCGACATGAGCTGTTCCAGTTCTGGGCGGGTCACCCTGACATCGGAGTTGAATCCGGGCAGCTCGGTGGGAATCGCCGTTGCGGTGTCGGCGGACAACCGCTCCTTGGCCTGACGGCATTCGGCGCGCAGCCTCGTCAGTGAACCGACCGCCGCCGTGCCCGCCGGGTCGGCATTGTCGGCCGACGCGATCCCGCTGAGCACGTGGTTGAGCAACGCCTGGTCGATCTGGTCACCCGAGAAATCGGGATAACGAACAGTCGGTCCGATGGTGGCGAAATCGGCGCCGGCGTCGGCCAGTGTCACGCTCGTGCCGCTGCCACCGAAATCGCACAGCACCACCACACCCTCGATGGGTAGTCCCGGATCGGCTTGCAGCCCCGCCAGTGCGGTCAGCGAGTCGGGCACCAAGCCGGGCGGCACGCCGTCCGGCGACAGCGCGGGCTTGTTGCGCAGTGCACCGCGCAACGCGCCGACGGTGCTGGGGCCCCAGTGTGCCGGTACGGCGATCACGACGGGCGCACCGCCGCCGGCAGCGCGGGCCATCACGTCCAGTGCCTCGGCGAGCACCAGTTCACCGCGGTGTTGTGACCCATCAGCGGCGACCAGTGGTACCGGATCGCCGACTCGCTCGACGAAACCGGCCAGCGGCAGCCCGCTGCCGGTGTATTCGCCCACATCGGGTGCGCGGTCGTTGTGCAGTGTGAAGATTGATCGGCGGATCACCGGTTGGCGGCCTTCGCGGGCTGCCACCAGATTGGTCATCCCGATCGACAACCCCAGTGCGTCGGTCATCAGGTGTCACTCCTGTTGTCTCGGCCGACCCTCACCCTAACTGCTGCGGCATCCAAGGCCCGGCATTGTTCCCCTAGTGGCGTCAATCCCCTAATGCCGTCCCCCCTAATGGCGGGTGGGCAGGGGTGGGCTCGGCACCGATCCCAGCGCCCCTCCCCGCTGGCTAGCATTCGAAGCGAACTGTTGAGGAGGTGGAGCATGGCGAACACATTGCTGGACTTTGTGATGTCGCTGGTTCGCGATCCCGACGCTGCTGCCCACTATGCCGCCGACCCGGCCCAGGCTATCGCCGACGCGCATCTGACCGATGTGACCAGTGCTGACGTCAACAACCTGATTCCGGTGGTGTCGGAATCGCTCTCGGCGGCGGGCGCCGGCGGCGCATTCGGAGACCCGGCTGCAGCCGACCCTGGCGGCAACGTGTGGGCCAGCGGGGCAGCCACGGCGGCGTTCGACGCCTTCGGTGACCATGTGCCCGTAGACGACGCGTCCCATGCCTGGGATGCGACGGCGAGCCAGGTGATCGATCAGTCGGATGGTTTGGACCATTCGATTGCTCCCGGATCGGTCATCGACGACATCAATGTCCTTCAGCAACCGCTCGATGACGTCTCGTTGCAGGTCAACGAGCCTGTCATCGACGATGCGCCGATCATCGACCAAGCTCCCACGCCGGATTGGGCACACTCGATCGTCGAGGACCAGCACCACACAGATGGCGGCGGCGGATTCGACATCTTCGACTGATCTCCCGGCGCCCCATTAAGCGCACGACCCGTGGTCGTGCGCTTTTTGCGTTTTACCTGCGGATTCGTCATTAGGTCTGGGGCTGGCTCGGCTTTCCCCTACGTAGCCCCTATGCCCCTATTGGGGGAACCCCCGACACCCCGAGTAGGGGGCGTTCGGGGAGGGGAATCGGCCCCGTTTTCGCTGCCGCGGCGCGCCCATAACGTTGTCTCCAGATCGCCGGAGAGCCCGGCAGGGGAGTCACCAGAGACTCCACAGAAACATCCGAAAGGTTGGAGCAATGACCACTCTGATCGACTTCATCCTGGACCTGTTCCGCAGCCCCGCCTCGGCAGCTTCGTTCATCGCCGATCCGGACGGCAGCCTGCGTGACGCCGGCCTGCCCAACGTGACGGCCGCTCAGCTGCACGCCGTCGCGGCCACCGCAGCCCCGGCCGGTGTCCTGCTCGGCGGCGGCAACCCGGTGCTCGGCCTGCAGCGCGCGGTCGCCGACCACCACAGCATCCCGGCCTCGTTCGGTAACCAGGTCGCCTCGCCCTTCTCCCCGCAGACGCAGTTCGCGCCGGAGGTGGCCAGCAACAACGACACCGAGTGGGCCAGCCACAACAACGTCCCGGTGATGAGTCCCAACCAGGACGCCGGCGCCAACGCCCAGCAGGGCGCATTCAACCTCGGCTTCGGTGACATCACCCTCGGCGACAAGAGCACCAACACCGCCACCAATGGCGGCGTGGTGGTCGACGGCGAGAACAAGGGCGACATCGTCAGCGGTGACGGCGCGGTGCTCGGCGACGGAAACACCATGAACAACGGCGACATCTGGGCCGGCTCCGGCTCGCATGTCGCGGTGGGCAAGGACAACGCCATCGAGGACAACTCGCAGCACGCCGGCGGTGACCTGATCTCCGGCAACGACGGCCCGGTGATCAGCGACGTCGACATGAGCGGCGGCCACGGTGGCGGCGCGTCCGGTGGCGACAGCCTGATCGGCATCGGCAGCGGCGGTGCATCCGGTGGCGACGGCGGCAACGCCGGCTCGATCATCCTGACCGACGCCTCGACCCACGCCGTGGGCGGCAACCAGACCACGGTCGACGGTGACTACGGCAGCCGCAACACCCAGGACAACTCGGTGAGCACCTCGATCAAGACCGACACCACGCACAGCGTCGAGGACAACTCATCGAGCTACACCTCGAACATCGCGTCGAACAACGACACCGCGTTCGCGTCCAACAACGACACCTTGTCGCACAACGACACGTCCTTCGGTTCGCACAACGACACCAGCTCGGCGCTGGGCTCGGGTAACAGCTACGACTCGCACTCGCAGTCCCACACCGACGTCGCGTCGCACAATGCGACCGACACCGGGTTCGACGCCTTCTGATTCGAAACGCCATAGGGGCGGGGACCATCCGATAGCCGGGTGGTCCCCGTCCCATTGGCGCGCCTACCGTTGAGCCCGGCAGGAGGGAACCCATGACGCAACCCAGTGACCCGCGCAAGGTCGCGGCCGGCGGGCCGGCCAGACCAGTCAAGGTGATCGTCGAACTCATCGACCACACCAGCGCGATCGCCGCCACATACGACCGCGGCGATCTGGTGGAGCGTCTGCGCGTGGCGAAGGTGCGCATCAGCGATCCGCAGATCCGGGTGGTCATCGCCGGCCAGCTCAAGCAGGGCAAGAGCCAGTTGCTCAACTCGCTGCTCAACATCCCGGTGGCCCGCGTCGGCGATGACGAATCCACCGTGCTGGCCACCGTCGTGGCCTACGGCGAGCAGCCGTCGGCGCGCCTGGTGGTGGCTCGGCCCGAGGGGGCCGAACCCGAACTGATCGAAATCCCGCCCTCGGAAGTGACCAATGACCTGCGTCGCGCTCCGCAGGCCGGTGGCCGTGAGGTGCTGCGCGTCGAGGTGACCGCGCCGAGTCCATTGCTCAAGGGAGGATTGGCATTCGTCGACACCCCCGGAGTGGGCGGACTTGGGCAGCCCCACCTTTCGGCCACCCTCGGCCTGTTGCCGGACGCCGATGCGCTGCTGATGGTCAGTGACACCAGCCAGGAGTTCACCGAGCCCGAAATGACGTTCATCCGTCAGGCCGTCGAGATCTGTCCGGTGGCAACGATTGTCGCGACCAAGACCGACCTCTATCCGCACTGGCGCGAGATCGTCGGCGCCAACACCGGCCACCTGCAGCGGGCCGGCATATCGACCCCGATCATCCCGGTGTCCAGCGTGCTGCGCAGCCACGCGATCCAGCTCAACGACAAAGAGCTCAACGAGGAATCGAACTTCCCCGCCATCGTGAAATTCCTGTCCGAGAAGGTGCTGACGCGCGAGAACGACCGGATCCGCGACCAGGTGGTGGCCGAAATCCATTCCGCTGCAGAGCATCTGCTGTTGGCGGTCGACTCGGAGCTGTCGGCTTTCACCGATCCCGGCGAACGTGAGCGGCTCACCGCCGAGCTGGAACGGCGCAAGCAGGAAGCCCAGGATGCCCTGCAGCAGACCGCGCTGTGGCAACAGGTGCTCAACGACGGAATCGCCGATCTGACCGCCGACGTCGATCACGACCTGCGGAACCGGTTCCGCAACATCACCCAGCACGCCGAAAAGGTGATCGACAGCGGCGATCCGACGCTGCACTGGGCTGAGATCGGCTCGGAGCTGGAGGAGGCGGTGGCCACCGCCGTCGGCGACAACTTCGTCTGGGCCTACCAGCGGGCCGAGGCACTGGCGGCCGAGGTGGCCCGGACTTTCACCGAGGCCGGTCTGGAGGCGGTGCAGCTGCCGCAGATCGACGCGCGCGACATGGGCGCCGGATTCGGTGAGATGAAATCGCTGGCCAAGCTGGAGGCCAAGCCGATCAAGACCGGCCACAAGGTGATCACCGGAATGCGTGGTTCCTACGGCGGTGTGCTGATGTTCGGCATGCTCACCTCCTTCGCCGGCCTGGGCATGTTCAACCCGCTGTCGCTGGGCGCCGGGCTGGTGCTGGGCCGCAAGGCCTACAAGGAGGACATGGAGAACCGCATGCTCCGGGTGCGCGGTGAGGCCAAGACCAACATGCGCAAGTTCATCGACGACGTCGCGTTCGTCGTCGGCAAGGAATCCCGGGACCGCCTCAAAGGCATCCAACGGCAACTGCGCGACCACTACCGCGGCATCGCAAACCAGACCACCCGCTCGCTCAACGAATCGCTGCAGGCCACCCTCGCCGCGGCAAAGGTCGAGGAGAACGAGCGCAACAACCGCATCCGGGAACTGGAGCGTCAGAAAAACATCTTGACCCAGGTGGTCGACCACGCCAAGAACCTGGCCGCAGCGGGCATCTAAGCTCCAAGGGCTGGTTTTCGAATGAACTCCCGGTTGATTTCCGGGTTGGAAGAGGTGGACTCCGCAGCGTGAGCACGGCCGATCAGGTGCGCTCGATTCTGGGCGGCACCATCAAGGCGTACCGGGGGGACCCGGCCTACCGCAATCGGCCCGACGTGCACAACGAGCTCGATCGCATCGGACGCAGGCTCAACCAGCCGATCCGCATCGCGCTGGCGGGCACGCTGAAGGCGGGCAAGTCCACGCTCGTCAACGCCCTGGTCGGGGAGGACATCGCGCCGACCGATGCCACCGAGGCAACCCGCATCGTCACCTGGTTCCGGCACGGCCCGACCCCCAAAGTGACCGCCAACCACCGCGGCGGGCGGCGTGCCAACGTGCCGATCGCGCGGGACCCGCACGATCGCGGCCTGACGTTCAGCTTCGCCGGGCTCAACCCTGACGATGTGGTGGACCTCGACGTCGAGTGGCCGGCCGCAGAGCTTGTGGACACCACGATCATCGACACCCCGGGCACGTCGTCACTGTCGCGGGACGTGTCGATGCGGACCCACCGCCTGTTGGTGCCGGAGGACGGGGTGCCCCGTGTCGACGCCGTCGTGTTCCTGCTGCGCACCCTCAACGCGGCCGACATCGCCCTGCTGAAGCAGATCGGCGAGTTGGTCGGCGGGTCGTCGGGTGCGCTCGGCGTCATCGGGGTGGCCTCGCGCGCCGACGAGATCGGTGCCGGTCGCATCGACGCGATGATGTCGGCCAAGGACGTGGCCAAGCGGTTCACCGAAGAAATGGACAAGACCGGCATCTGCCAGGCCGTCGTCCCGGTGTCCGGGCTGCTCGCCCTGACCGCCCGCACCCTGCGCCAGAGCGAATTCGTCGCTCTGCAGAAGCTGGCCGGTGTGGAGCCGGCCGCGTTGACCAAGGCGATGCTGTCGGTGGACCGGTTCGTGCGGGAGGACGACACACTGCCCGTCGACGCCGCCACCCGCGCGGCGCTGCTCGACCGGTTCGGCATGTTCGGCATCCGGATCTCGATCGCGGTCATGCACGCCGGGGTGTCCGACTCCGTCGCACTGGCCGACGAACTGCTGGAACGCAGCGGCCTGATCGCCCTGCGCGACGTGATCGACCAGCAGTTCGCGCAACGGTCAGAGTTGCTCAAGGCGCACACTGCGCTGCTGTCGTTGCGACAGTTCGTGCAGCACAACCCGATCTACGCGACTCCTTACATCCTGGCCGACATCGACCCGCTGCTCGCCGACACTCACGCCTTCGAAGAACTGCGCCTGCTCGGCCTGTTGCGCTCGCGTCCCACCACGCTGAACGAGGACGAGATGGCGTCCCTGCGCCGCATCATCGGCGGATCTGGCACTGACGCGGCCAGCCGGCTCGGCTTGCAACCGGATGCCCCGTTCGACGGGCCGCGCGCGGCCTTCGCCGCGGCGCAACGCTGGCGCAGGCGGGCCGATCATCCGCTCAACGACCCCTTCACCACGCGGGCCTGTCGGGCCGCGGTGCGCAGCGCCGAGGCACTGGTGGCCGAGTACTCGTCGCGGCACTAACGAATTCGGGCTTCCCGTCGACATACAGGTATGCGTGATTGCCTGGGGTTGTCCGTGGGGGCGACCAATCTGGTGGCGATCGCCGATCATGCGCCGCTGGTGCGGCGGGCGGTGCTCACCGTGTCCGCGCACCACGGACCCGTGGTCGGCGCGCCGTCGTCGCCCGATGGCGGACTGGTGTTCAGCGATTTCGTGGGGCGGGTCGGCGACCCGGTGCCGCTGATCGCGGCCGACGGTTCGACGCACCATGCCGAGCGGTTGTTGGCCGGCGCGGTCGAGGCGCTGACGCGCGAGACGAGCCCGGCCCGCCGCCCCGACGTCTCGGTGCTCGCGGTACCTGCGCATTGGAATGCGGGCGCCCTGGCAGCTGTGCGCGGCGCGTTGCCCGGCGTCAGGGTGGTTCCCGATTCGGTCGCGGCGCTGACGGCCATCCAGGCTTATCCGGGATTGCCCGCACGCGGCGTCATCGCCCTCTGCGACTTCGGTGGATCTGGCACCAGCCTGACACTAGCCGATGCCGGCGCGGGCTACGCCACCATCGGTCAGACGGTGCGCCACCCCGACTTCTCCGGCGATCTGATCGACCAGGAATTGCTGCGACACGTGCTGAGCAATCTGGATGCCGAACCCGCAGGCACCGCAGCGGTCGCCGCTCTCGGCCAGCTGCGTGAACAGTGCCGCGCCGCCAAGGAACGGCTGAGCGATGAGGGCGCGACGAGTCTGAACGGGCCCGCCGGCGCGATCAGGCTGACCCGTGCCGAACTGGACGCGGTGGTGGACCAGCCGCTCGGGGGTGTGATCGAGGCGTTGCTGGACCTGATGCGCCGCAACGGGATTCACCCAGCACAGCTGGCTGCGCTGGTCACGATCGGCGGCGGAGCCCGGATACCGCTTGTCACTCAGCGACTTTCCGAAGCTTTCCGCATGCCGGTCACGACCGTTCCTCAGGCACAGGTGATCGCAGCTGTCGGGGCCGCGCTGCTGGGACGTCGCGGGGCCGACGACACCGCAACGCAGGTGGCATCTGCGCCTGCTCCCGGTCCCGTCTCGCAGACCGGGACTGTCGCAGCATCTGCACTGGCCTGGTCGGTCGAAGACTCGGTGGCCGAAGTCGCCGAGTTCATCCCCGCATCGGTGACCGACGATTCGGCCCGGCCCGAATTCGTTTTCTCCGAGCCGCCCGTGGCGCCCGCTCCGCCGCGGATCGCCTGGTACCGGCGCGGCGGTGTCGTGACCTACGCGGCGGTGTTCCTCGCCGTCGTCGGCACCGTCGGGATGGTGTTGTCGGCGCGGGCCGACCGCCTCGACGCCGCCGCGACCGGGTCAAGCCTTCTGGCGCCGCAGAATGTCCCGGCCGAGTCGCCGCTGGCCCAAGACGCGCCTGCGCCACCGACCAGAACCGTGGTGGTCCGCGATCCGTCCTGGCCGGGTCCCGGCGCATCCGCTGCTCCGCGGCAAGCGGCCGCGCCATGGTTGGTGCAGAGTCGCCAGAGCGCACCGCTTGCCCCCGCCCCGCAACGGGTGGCTCCCGCACCGCGGGCTCCTCAGCCTCGACCGGCCGCCCCCGCACCCGCTCCGGTGCCTGTCCCTGTCCCCGTGCCTGCTGCGATCCCGGTGCCGCCGTTGGCTTTTCCGCCTGTGACGCTCCCGCAGTTGCCGGTGCCGACGTTCAAGCCGCCGGTGTCTGAGCCGTCACCTACGCCCACGCCCAGCCCTACGCCTACGCCTACGCAGGCGCCGAGTCCGACTCCCACGGCTTCGCCGGAGCCCACGCATACGCCGGAGCCCACTCCGGAGCCGACTACGGAGCCGACGCAGGCGCCCGCGCCAACTCCGGAGCCCACTGCGGCGCCACAGCCCACCAAGGCGCCGGAGCCTACGCAGGCGCCGACACCTACTTCAGCGGCGCCGACACCCTGAGCCGCACTAGACCGAGGATTTTTGCTCGATAGTGACTTGTTCTGATCCGGGACATCGCTGACAGGTGGATGTCTCGGGACATCGCTAACACCTGAGGGTGGCTATGGGCCAGATTGGTTCATGGCTCAGAAGGTGACGGCGATGGATATTCGTGCCGCGACGGCGCTGGCCGGGCAGGTGCAGAACGTGGCGGGATTCTGCCGCGAACAGGGGATCAGTCGCACGACGTTCTACAAGTTCCGGCGGCGGTTCCTCGACGAGGGTTTGGCCGGGCTGCAGGAGCACTCACGGCGACCGCTGACGTTTCCGGGCCAGACCAGCGCCGAAGTCGAAGAGGTGGTCCTGCGGAAGCGCAAACAGCTGCTCGAAGCCGGTGCCGACTACGGGCCCCAGTCGATCGTATGGGCCTTGCAGCGAGAGGGATTGGGTCTGCTGCACGATCAGGTGACAGTTTCGGTCACGCGGCCTGACTGGCCGGTGCGGTCATAATCGCTTCGAATTCGATCGGGGTCAACCGCCCGAGTCCGGCTTGGCGTCGGCGGCGATGGTAGGTCCGTTCGATCCAGGTGACGATCGCGATCCTCAACTCTTCTCGTGTGCTCCACCGGCGGCGATCGAGCACGTTCTTCTGGAGCAGCGCGAAGAAGCTCTCCATGGCTGCATTGTCGCCGGCCGCTCCGACACGGCCCATCGATCCAACCATCTCGTGATGGCCGAGCGCGTGCACGAATTTCCTTGACCTGAACTGAGATCCGCGATCAGAGTGCAGAATGCAACCGGCCACATCACCGCGGCGTGCCACCGCGCTACTGAGCGCTGCAGCGGCCAGCCGGGACTTCATTCGAGAGTCGATCGAGTACCCGACGATGCGGTTGGAGAACACGTCCTTGATCGCACAAAGATAGAGCTTGCCCTCATCGGTGCGATGCTCGGTGATATCGCTGAGCCACAGCTGATTTGGACCACCAGCGGTGAAGTCGCGCTCGACAAGATCATCGTGCACCGGCGGGCCCACTTTGCCGTTCTTGCCGCGCTTCTTGCCGAACACGCTCCACCACCGGTTCTGCGAGCAGATCCGCCAACCAGTGCGCTGCGCCATCGGCTCGCCGGCATCGGATGCCTCTTCGACAAGGTAGCGGTAGCCGAACTCCGGGTCATCCTTGTGAGCATCGAACAGGGCATTGGCGCGATACGCCTCGATGACCTCAGCGTCGGTGATGGGATTGGCCCGCCAGCGGTAGTAAGGCTGGCGGGCGAGCTTGAGTACCCGGCACGTCACCGCGACGGGGATCCCATCGGCGGCGAGCTCACTTACGAGCGGGTAGAGCCTTTTCCCGGAAGGTTGGCCTGTGACAGATAGGCCGCAGCCCGGCGCAGCACTTCATTCTCCTGCTCGAGCAGCTTGATCCGACGCCGCGCATCCCGCAGCTCAGCGGACTCGCCAGTGCGCTTGCCCGGCTTGGCGCCCTCGTCGATATCGGCTTGGCGCATCCACTTGTGCAGCGTCACCGGGTGCACACCGAAATCAGTGGCGATCTGCTCGATCGTCACCCCGTCATCGCGGTCGCGGGCGACCCGGACGACATCGTCACGGAACTCGCGAGGGTAGGGCCTTGCCATGCTGACATCCTTCCAGCTCACCCACCCTGGGCAAGCCAACTCAGATGTCACCTATCCGTGCAGCAGACCCATTCGGTGCCGTGCCTTCCCGCGCGTCGGTGTGGCGGATCCTGACCCGCCACGGGGTGATCGTCGCGCAACCGCAGAAGCGGCCGAAATCGGCCACCAAGCGCTTCACCTTCCGTCGCCCGAACGAGTGCTGGCAATCCGATTGGACCGGATGGGCACTGGCCGACGGGGCCCCGGCAGCAATCGCCGGCTCCCTCGACGACCACTCTCGTTATCTGGTCGGGCTACGGGCCGGCCCCGGTGATGGCACCAATGAGTTGGTGTGGTCGGTGATGGTGGCCGGGATGGCCGAATGTGGTGTTCCGGCAATGTCATTGGCCGACAACGGATTTGTCTACACCGGAAAATGGCGCGGGTTCGAATGTTCGTTTGAGGCCAACCTGCGGGCCCTGGGCACCGTCACGATCAACTCGCGCCCATTTCATCCGCAGACCTGCGGCAAGATCGAACGGCTATGGCAGACGCTCAAGAAGTGGCTGCGGGCCCGGCCCGCCCCGGCCACCATCGCCGAGCTCAACGATCTCCTCGACCAGTTCCGTGAGTTCTACAACCACCAACGGCCGCATCGCGCCTTGCACGGAGCCACTCCCGCCGAGGCGTTCGCCGCCACCGCCAAGGCCCGCCCCGCCGATCGAACCCTGGCCGCGCCGGTGCTGGTCACCCGCCACACCGTCACCAAGCACGGATCCCTGTTCGTTGCGCCCTACCAGGTCCACGTCGGCGTGTGCTGGGCCGGCCACCTGTGCGACAGCGTCCGCGACGGCGAGCACATTGCCATCTTCAGCGGCGCCGTTCTGGTGCGGGAGCTCACCGCCAACCCGCGCAAGATCTATCAACCTGGCGACAAACGCATACGAACCCGCCGCACACCCGCACCCAAACCGGCACCATGAGTGTCAGCGATGTCCCGAGACAAAAGTGTTAGCGATGTCCCGAGACACCACATGCTCGATAGTGACTGCAATCCTCGGTACTGATGGCTAGGCGGCGCGGTCGAGTCGATCGAACTCACAGCGAGGCCCGCATGGGTGGCCGGCCACCGCGATCCCGTGCTGCTGCAGCACCTGAGCGATCTTGCCTGCGGTCTGACAGGGCCGGTCGAAGACCTGCCCGTAGGAGAGCCTGACAGTGGAACGGCCATCGGCGGCGGCGTCGAGATCCCGTTCGAAATCCGCATCGCGCCGGGGCGTCGAATCATGGTGCACGCGGCCGTCGAGCTCGACGATGAGCCGTTCGCTGTACTCGGCATCGCGGTAGCAGACGCCGACGGAGGACTTGGCCCGCTTCTGTCGCGCGGCCTTGGGCAGACCATGCGGACGCTCGACGCGAACGAGATAGCCGTGCTCAAGGACCGAGCAGGTGCCGTCGGCGATATCGACCAGCACCCCGCGTAACCACCGGCGACGACGGACTCGAGCCCGTGAATCGAGCACTCGGAGCAGCCGATCTGCGGTGGTTCGCCGCGACTGGCAGGCGTTGGCCAGGACTGCAATGGCATCGAGTTCGGACACGGCGCGGCATGCGACGTCGATCGCGGCTTCGTCGTAACGCATCCGCGGTGGGCTGACGTTCCACAGGACTCGCTCGTGGAGGTTCACCAGATGGTGAATGCGAACTCCTGCCGGCTCAGCCAATATCGCGCGGTGTTGTGCGACGGCGACATGGATGGGCAACGCGTCGGCTCCGAGGGCGGAATCGAGGCACAGCGCTGCCGGGGCCGCGTAAAGCACTGCGGCCCAGGCGCGTTGCGACCACGTCAATGGTCCGGTGTGCTGGACGTACACGCCCGTGTGCACCCGCGCCCACTCGTTACGCCTGAGCAACCGCCGAATCTCGTGGTCCCGCAGCCCGCCATCCAGCGCCTGGCTGCGGGAGATCACGCCGTCCTGTCGGCGAAGAAGCTCGTCAACGTCCACCGAGTCGATGCTCGTGGACAGGCGCCGCCGCGGCCAGAGGCATTCTGAGGCCTGTGGATAACCGGCTGAACGCCGAGCCGGCTATGGGTTCGCCGGCGGCGCCGTGGTTGTCGTCACCGGTGCGGTCGTGGTGGTCGTCGTCGGCGCAGTGGTCGTGGTCGTCGTCTCGGTTGTGGTGGTCTCGGTCGTCGTAGGAGTGGTCTCCTCGACCGTCGTGGTGGTGGGTACCACGGTTTCGGTGACGGTGCGCGTCGGCGCCGGAACCACGGGGGCCGACGTGGCGACCGATGTGGTGGTGGTCGTGGTGGTCGACGCCGTCGTTGTGGTGGTCGTCGAGGGCGAGTCCGACGAGAACAGCTGCACCAGGGCGTAGATGACCAGCGCCGCGATGACCGCCCCAGCAGCCCCCATCCCGATCAATGCCGCGGGTTTGCGGTACCACGGAACGGGTTCGGGAGCGAGCGGTGCGGGTGGTTCTGAGTACTCGCCGTAACTGGGGGCGTACTGGGTGGGCTCGTCGTCGTCGTAATAGTTCGACACGCGCCGATGGTAGGCGCGTTCAGCCGCCCGGTACCGGATACAGCGTGCGTGTCACGTTGGTGCGCGGTCGGTGGTACGTCGTGGTCGGGTACTCGCCGTAGCCCGGGTTGCCCGACTCAGTCGTAGTCGTGGTGGTGGTTGTCGTGGTCGTCGACGTCGGCGACGTCTCCGAGGTCGACGTCTCCGAGGTCTCCGAGGACGACGTGGTTGAGGTGTCCGACGGCCCGCCGAACTCCGTGGTCATCGGCAGGCGGCTGGTGGTGGTCCGAGTCGTGGTGGACTTCGTCGTCTTCGACGTCGACGTATAGGTGGGCGGGACGAAGTCGATGGGTGCGTCTTCGGGGCCACCCGAGCCGGTCAGCGAGACGGCCACCCACACCACCAGGCCGATCACGGCGAGGGCAGCGGCGCTGGCCCCGGCGACTGCCGGCGTCGAGTGATGCCAGGGCGCCTCGGGAGGCTGCCCCTGCTCGTCGTCACCGGTCACGGGCACCGATACTATGCCCGGCCGTGAAACGGCCTTCGATCAGCTCAGCTGACGGATGACTTCACCCGCGAAAAGCTCCAGATGATCCAGATCGGATTGGTCGAGCATTTGCAGGTAAACCCGCTGCACGCCCGCCTCACGGAACGGGCCGAGCTTGTCGACGATCTCGGCAGGAGTGCCGACCAACGGCGAGTTGCTGCGCAGTTCCTCCACCTCGCGGTTGATGGCTGCGGCCCGCGCGGCGATCTGCGCTTCGTCGCTGCCCGCGCAGAGCACGAAGGCTGCCGAATAGGCCATGGAGTCGGTCGAGCGGCCTGCCGCGGCCACTGCGTCGGCTACCCGGGTGAACTGCGTCTTCAGAGTGTCCAGCGGCACGAACGGCACGTTGAACTCCGAGGCGAACTCGGCGGCCAGCGCAGGTGTCCGCTTGGCGCCCTGGCCCCCGATGATGATCGGCAGATCCGACTGCGTCGGCTTGGGTAGCGCCGGGGAGTCGACGACGGTGTAGTGCTTGCCGGAGAAGTCGAAGGTCTGGCCAACCGGTGTCTTCCACATTCCGGTGAGGATGCGCAGTTGCTCTTCGAGCCGGTCGAATCGCTCGCCGAGGGGTGGGAACGGGATGGCGTAAGCCTGGTGCTCTTCTTCGAACCAGCCTGCGCCGAGCCCCAATTCCACGCGGCCGCCGCTCATTTCGTCGACCTGAGCCACCGATATGGCCAGCGGACCCGGGTAGCGGAAGGTGGCCGAGGTGACCATGGTGCCCAGTCGGATCGTCGAAGTTTCGCGCGCGATGCCGGCCAGGGTCACCCAGGAGTCGGTGGGCCCGGGCAGGCCGTCGCCGCTCATCGCCAGGTAGTGGTCCGATCTGAAGAAGGCGGAGTAGCCGAGCGCTTCGGCGGCGCGGGCCACCGCGAGCTGATCGGAGTAGGTAGCACCTTGCTGGGGTTCGACGAACACACGGAAATCCACGAACGCCAGCCTATCGGCGATCTCAAGTGGGCGGCTGCTGACTGAGTTCGTCGAAGCGGGCGAGCGCGGCATTCAGGTCGGACTCGTCGAAGACTTCGCCGAGCCTGATTCGGTCGCCTTCCACGGTCAAGATGCAAACGTCCCGCCACTCGGCATCGAATCCGTCGCGGGAGGTCGCTGACGCTACATGAGTGACAACTGTTCCGATATCACTCAGCTGATGCACGGCCTCTACATGGATAGTGGCTTGTGACGTGATGTCCCAGATCGCGTGGAGCGACGCTCCCATGTCACCCGCCTCGATTGTGACTAGTCGCCGATGATCGATATCGATCCAGTTTGCTGTGGCGGCAGGAAGCTCGTGCCGATTGAGTGCGGCGTAAACGCCAGTGACTACGGACCAGGTGCGCGCATAGGCGGCGGCTTCACCGGCGAGGTAGCGGGCGTCGAGTTCAGCGAAGGCCGCGTCGACGTCGTCGGAGTCGAAGGTGACCACATCGGCGATGAGCCCCTGGCTGTCCAGGCCGATGATTTCGAGAATTTCCACGTGGAATCCTTCGACCTGTTCATCGCGGTTCGCGTATCGGGAGCGCCTGAGCGCCAAGCGCTCACCGCGTATCGCGATGACGGTTGCCAATGTGTTCCTGACGTTGAGCTCAGCGACTGCACGAGCGTCTTCGAGGGCGGCATCCCGACCGCGACGGATGCCGGTGCTTACGATGTGACGGCGGTCCTCGCTGCGGATGTCGTCAGCCAGCATGGTCGCCATTGCATCCAGATCCGGTCGGATAAAACACTTCTGTAGGCGCTCGTACGCCCGGCTTGCCGCGTTCTCCAACCGCAGCACCGGGCGGCTGAGTTCATCGAAGCGGGCCAACGCGGCGTCGAGGTCGCTTTCGTCGAAGACCTCCAAGCTGCTCAGCTGCTCGCCATCGACGGTGAGGATGATGACGTCCCGCCACTCGGCATCGAAGCCCTCGTGCGAAGTGCCATTCAGCACTTGGGTGAACAGCGCTCCTGAATCATTCAGCCGATGTACGGCCTCGATGTAGAGGTTGATGTCCGGCGCCACAGTCCACGTCGCCCGGATGTACGGGGTGATGTCGCCGGGCTGAAACGCGGTCGCGCGCCGGTGGTCGGTGGTTACCCAGCCCTGCGTCGTCTTCAATGGCTCACGTCGGTTGAAAGCCGCGACATTGCCGGCGATGGCCGTCCAGGTCCGCCTGTGGTCGGCGGATTGACCGGCGAGGTACCGCGCATCTAGCTCGGCGATCGCGGCGTCGAGATCGTCGTGGTCGAATGTGACCGTCACTGCAATCCGATCGTCGCTGTCGACCTCGATCACATGCAGGAGATCGAGGCCGAATTCCTCAGGTGCTCCACCACCGAGCGAGAACCGGGCTCCTACGAGCACGACACGCTCGCCCCGGATCGCTATGGCGGTTGGTGCCTGTGTGGCGCCGAGATCAGCTGCAATCCGGAAGTTCTCGACGAACGAATCACGGCCGATCTGCAGATCGGCGTTGATCACCTGGCGGCGATCGTCGAACCTGATGTCGTCGGTCACCGCCTCTCCCATTGCGTCCCAGTCGCGGGCGGCGAATCGCTCCAGGAAACGATCGGTCGCTCGGCTTGCCGCGTTCTCCAGGCGGCGAACCGGCTGGCTGAGTTCGTCGAACTTGGCAAGCGCGGCATCGAGGTCCGACTCGTCGAAGATCTCGCAGCGGGTGACGAGCTCGCCCTCGACCATCATGATGTCCACGGCCCGCCACTCTGCGTCGAAGCCCTCGGATGACGTGCCCCAGGCGGAGCTCGCCACGACCGCTCCGGATCTCGTCAGCCGATACACCGCGGTGGGGTAGATGCGGATGTCTGGCGTGTCCTGCCACGAGGCTTTGATGTAGGCGACCTGATCGCCGCTCGCGAAGCCTGTTCCGTGACGGTGGTCCATATTGACCCAGTCGGGCGAAATCGGGGGAACTACACGTTTGTTGAGTGCCGCGAACCCTTGCGCGACGACGGCCCATGTTTCGGAGTACGGTGCGGCTTCGCCGGCGAGATATCGAGCCTCGAGTTCAGCGAAGGCGGCATCGATGTCGTCGACATCGAATACGAAGCGGGTCGATACCTGGTTGTCGGAATTCACCTCGATGATCTCGAGAAGGTCGCTGTGGAAAGGCTCGGGTTGCCGGCTTGCCGCGGCTCGGCTGCGACACAAGACGAGGTTTCTGCCACGGGTCGCGATAACGTCTGACCGGACTTCTGCGACTCCGACCTCAAAGATTGCCGAAATCTCTGCAATCACCGCATCGCGCCCCGCTCTGCGGCCGGCATTGACTACCCGGCGGCGATCCTCGGTTGAAATGTTCTCGGCGAGAACCCTTCGAATTGCTTCCCAGTCTCGGACAGCGTAGTTCGCGATGATGCCCCGATACACGTGGCTGGCGGCGTTCTCCAGCTTCGACGTGTGCGTCCGCTCTTCTCCGGACCGGGCATACTGCGCCTCGAGTTCTGCTACGGCGGCATCCATGTCATCAAGGTCGAAGGACACTTGTACGGCGACAAGGCCTTCCTCGTTGAGTCCGACCACCTGAACGAACTCATCTAGTGGCGCTCCGGGGGCCGTGTCGTCCGTAGCGCTCGTGAGCAGGATCAGGGCATGGCGGTCGCCGCGTACGGCAAGAAACGTCGGCCGATGACGCACTATGCCCACTGCGGAGTAGTGCCTCATTCCGTCTGTCCATTCACGGGGTGAAAGTTCAGTGCGGATGTAACCGACGATCTTGCGGTGGCTTTCGACGACGATGACGGGTGCAAGCAACGTCTCGGCTTCGTCCCATGCCTCGCGGTCGACCGCGCTGGTCAGCTTGTCCCCGATCCGCACGCACGGATGGTCCGGCTCAACGGCGCGATCTCCGGTTGCGGCTGGTGCACCAGTCGGCGATAGGCGCGATTGATTGCCGAGAAGACCTTGAGCCTTTCCAGCAAGTGTTACAGCGCCTTTGCGCGCATAGAGATCGGCGGCGAGGTCGGCCGCTATCCTCGCTTCGGCTGCGGTGCCCGCGGCGGCCAGCACTGTCGCCAATGCCAAGCAGGCATCACCGTGATCGACCAGGGCGTCGGTACGTTCGGCGATGGCGACGGCTTCTTCGGCGACACGCCGCGCCCGATCGTGCTCCCCGCTGTGCGAGAACAGCTGCGCCCGAGTCGTGCGCCACGCGATCGACGGTTTCAACGCGTGGCCGGCGAGCCGCTCGCTCTCGGAACACAGTTCGTCTGCTTCGGCCTCGCGGCCCAGAAGGAGGCAGGCACGGGCCAAAAGCGCGGCTGTCTCCGCAGTGTCGGCGTCCAGGCCCATGCGGCGAAAACCGTTGTAGGCGAGACGAAGATGCCGCTCTGCCGCGGCGGCATCGGCGAGGACCAGCTCCACGATGCCGGCAAAGTGCTCGACTTCGAGAAGTGCGTGGCGCAAGCCGAGCTCGGTGACAGTGCGCCGGGCGGAGTCGATCATCCGCCGTGCCGCGGCCGCCCGGCCTCGAAACGCTTCCAACACGGCTTGGCACCGGGTCGAGGTGGCCTCGACCGCCGGCGAATCGGTGGTGATCCGCAACAGACGCACTACATCAAGACAGCGGCCGCCCGCGCGCGGAACCGGGTTGGGTCCCCACAGCGCGGCCAGCGGAGCGCCTGCCAACACCGAATTGACCAATCGGTGCTCGTTTGCCTGGCGCGCTGCGGCCAGTGCGTGGTCCAATGCGACCTCACAGTCGGCGACCCGCCCGAGGCGTGCCAGACATCCCGCTCGAACCGTGTGTGCTTTGGCCTCCCCCGCGGCGTCGCCCAATTCGGCCAGTGTCGCTGCGGCGGCGGCTACTGCGGATTCGATCTCGTTCAGGCGCTCGGGGTCGACAAGCATGGACAGTTCGCCATCGAAACATGTCGCCCACGCTGCGACTCGGGCTGAATTGCGTGTTCCTTCCTTCAGTTCCGCCACTGCACCGGCCGCCGACGACACATCGCCCGCGGCCAGCAATGCCTCACACCGCGCCACGAGAAGTTCGACCCGCTGGCCGTCGCGGTCTGGCAGTTCGTCGTCCACGTCCTCCAGCGCGTGCAACGCGTGACCGTAAAGGTCGGCGGCTCCCTCGTATGCCAGTCGCACCATTGCCTGGTCTGCGGCACGCCGGGAGTACTCGACAGCCTTGACCGCGTTTCCCGCCCAAGCACATTCGAAGTAGTGGTGGGCCAACTCGGCCAGAAGCTCGTCATCGGCGCCCGGCATCGTCTCCAAAGTGGTGGCGATCCGTTGGTGCAGGCGCATGCGCCGGACAGACGCCAGTTCGGCGAGCAGCGACTGCCGGACGATGGCATGGTTGAACCGGTACCAGCCGCCGGGCTCCTCGACGAGGATGCCGACCTGGCTGGCTTCGTCGAACCCGTCGACCAGGTCTTGGCCCACCACTTGCTCAACCAGGTCGAGGGCGAACCGGCTGCCCACAACCGCGGCTGCCGCCAGCGCCTTGTTGGTCTCAGCCGGGAGCCTGGAAAGTCTGCGGCTCACGGCTTCCCGAACTCCCTGAGGCAGGGTGCTCGGATCCCAATGCCCGCCGCTCTCGTCTACGTGGCGCAATGCCTCGATGAGGAAGAACGGATTGCCCCCGGTGACCGAGGCCAACGCGCGGGCCAGCTCTTCGTCGTCGTATCCGGCCTCGGCCACGTACGCACTGACGTCCTCCTCATCGAGGCCGCCCAGCGCAATACGATTGGCGCTGCCGTCGCGGTGAAGGTCGGCCAGCATCGCCGCCAAGGGATGCGAGCGGTCGAGGTCGGTGCTGCGGTACGTGCCGACAATCTGCACGCGGGCGTGCTCGCCGAACCGCAGAAGGTGGCGCAGCAGAAGCAGTGTGGGCTTGGCCGCCCAGTGGAGGTCATCGAGCACGAGGACGATGGGCGCCTCTGCCGAGGCGATGCCGAGCAAGGCCACGACCGCGTCGAACAGTGCGTATCGTTCGGTGTCAGGATCACCGCGAGGTGGCGCGGCGAGATCGGGCAGGACATCGGCCAGTCCTGGAACCAGTGGCAGTAGCGCCTCGACGCCGCGCGTCCCGCGCAGTCGGCTGCTACCGAGACAGGGGACGAGTGCGCGCAGCGCTTCGGCGAACGGCTGGTACGGCGCGCCGAGGTCCTCGTCAGAACGACCGTAGAGCACCACCGCGCCCTGCTCGTGAGCCTGCCTGCACCACTCGCCGGCCAGGCGGGTCTTTCCGACGCCTGGTTCGCCGGCGATCAGCACCGCGCGGGTGCCGGCGATGACTGTCTGATGCCAGTCGGAGAGCAGCTCTGCCAGTTCGCGGCTGCGCCCGACAAAAGGGCCGGGCCCCGCGAGCACCGCCGGTACCCCGGGCCGCTCGATCGGCGTATCACCGCTCGGCAGTGGGGCATCGGCGGTTTGCAGACGGAGTTCGAAAGTGTGCTCGGGGCGTGCCAGGTTCTTCAGCTGCCGCATGCCCAGATCGAGGAGGGCGACGTCGTCGGACAGGGAGTCGATCACCAGCTCGGCGGTCGCACCAGAGCACAGGATCTGTCCGCCACAGGCCTGCGAACGCAGGCGGGCGGCACGGTTGACGGCGCGTCCGAAGTAGTCGCCATCACGAAGCTCCGCCTCGCCGGTATGCAATGCCACCCGGATACGCATGGGCTCGGCCAGCGGCCAAGGCTCGTGAGAGATCGCGTCCTGCAACTCGATCGCGGCGGCGGCAGCAGCTGACGGCCGGTCGAACACCGAGAAGGTGGCGTCGCCCTCGCCTCGAGTCTTGATCAGGCGGCCGCCGCGGGACGTGATGACCTGTTCGACGACTTCGTCGTGCCGGGCGAGCGCCACGGCCATGGCGTCGGCATCAGCTTCCCAGGCGGCTGTGGAGCCTTCGATGTCGGTCAGCAGGAACGTCACGGCCCGGGTGACGGACGGAACATGTTGTGCCGCAGGGATGTCGAGCTCAGGATCCTGAGCGACGATCGCGGCTTCCAGTCGACGGAGTTCGGGGCCCGGGTCGACGCCGAGCTCGTCGGCCAACAGTGACCGGGCTCGCCGGTAGGCTCCGAGCGCCTCACCCTGCCGACCGGCGCGGTACAGCGCGAGCATGAGTTGGCCCCAACGCCTCTCGCGCAGCGGTGCGTCCGCCACCGCGGCCTCGAGGTCGCCGATGATCTCCGCGGCACGGCCAGTTGCCAGGAGTGCATCGGCCCGGTCCTCGACCAGTGCCGAGTGGGCCTCGATCCACCGGGTCTTCTCAGACATACCCCGCCGACTGTCGGGCAGTTCAGGGATCCCACGCCACAGGGCAGCCGCCTCGTCGAACCGGATGAGCGCAGCGCTGGTGTCGCCGGCGCCCAGGGCATCGCGGCCCAATTTGGTGAGGGACTGATGGCGCGCGGCATCGGTCTCGGCGGTGTTCAGGCGCCAGCCGGTGCCCTCGGTCAACACGAAGCCGTCGCCGAGCGTGTGGCGCAGCGAGGAGATGTGAGTCTGCAGGGCCTTGGCCGCGGTGCGTGGCGGATCGTCGCCCCACAGCAACTCCATGAGCACGTCGGCCGGTACCACCGCACCCCCGTGGAGGCCGAGCATTGTCAGGATGGCGCGCGGCTTGGCGCCCGGTATCGCGACGGGCGCTCCGTCCATACGGACCTGAAGAGGTCCCAAAACCTCCAGTTCCACCGATGAAAGCGTACCCACGCGCCAATCGTCGAGGTGACGATTCAACGCAGGATCAAGAACGGGTAAAGGTGGGTGCTACCTGGTGTTTTACAGGCCGCGGTGGGCCGCGCGCAGCGCGGCCACGGCGGCGTCGTCTCCAGAGAACGTGACGCGGGCCGGCTCCCGGCCTGCGGCGAACAACAACAGCTCGCCGGGCTCGCCCGTCACCGTCACCTCCGGGCCGGAGCCGACGGTGGCCAGGGTCTTGCCCGCCGGGGTGGTCAACGCCACCCGCGCCGGGGATTTGCCCATCGACATTCGTGCCATCGCACCAATGCCGCGGGACAGTGCGGAAACCGTCGCACCATCGAGTTCCCTTGGCTCCCACTCAGGTTGCGCGCGACGGACGTCCTCGTTGTGGATGAACATCTCGGCCACATTCACCAGCGGGTCGAGCAACTTGAACGGCGAGTACAGCGGAGGGCCCGCCGCGATCTGATCGACCAGGTCGTCCCACTCGGTGCTGTCGGTGACCTGCTTCTGCACCCGCTCGGTGTAGCCGGCGAGCTGAGGCACCAGGATGCCCGGGGCGGCATCAAGGCGACGCTCCCGCACCACCAGGTGGGCAGCCAGGTCACGGGTGGTCCAGCCCTCACAGAGGGTGGGTGCATCCGGTCCTGCGGCACGCATGGACTCGACCAGGGCGGCACGTTCGCGCCGAGCGACAGTCACGCGCGATCCACCTTCGGCTTCTCGCTTGAAGTCATGAAGAGACTCTAAAACGTTTTCACGCCTTCGACAGCGATCGTCATCCCGTGCCCGGTGCTGTCATTGCTGATGCGAGTGCCGTTCTCACCCGCATCGATGGTCCAGCCCACCGCGCTGTACTTGCGATAGTCCAGGGTGACCACGGGAATGTCGCCGAGGTTACCCAGGACCCACTTGATCTGGCCGTCAGGGGTGAGTCTTACGCCGTTCGCGCGCTCACCCTCGATCATCGGGGCGTCGGTGAAATCGGATTCGCAGCCGACGTCCTGCTTCGACAGCTGGCAGCGCGTCTTACCGGACTTCGTCTCGATGAAGACATATCCGTTCTCCGGCTGCAGCGGGGTGGCGCCGGAGGGGGCGGGGGAAGTGCTGGGTGGAGCGGTGGAGGTGGTGCTCGGCGGGGATGCCGGGCTGGACCGGGTGGGCCGCGCCGTCGGGAAACTGGGCTCAGTCGGCGATTGGGGGCTGGTGGCAGGGGTGCCCTCGATGTTCGATTGGCAGCCCGACAACAGCACCCCCGCGGCCAGCAGGGGACCCAGCGATTGCCACGCCTTCATCGCGCCAAGGCTACGCATCGCGTGTGGTCACGCCGGGTCATGACGCGCCGAACAGCCCCGCATAACCGTCAGAGAGGCCACGCAACTGCGCGGCCCCGTCGCCGTGGAACGACGCCCCGTGCATGATCGCCAAAGTGGTGGGGTCGAGTTCTGCGAGCCGGGTCAACGTGGGCGCCAGGTTGGTGGTCAGGCCGGTGGCGTGGAACACTGCTTCGGCTTCCAGAGCCGGTGCCACGCAGTCGGATTCGGTGAGTGCCGGGCACTGGCCGGTGTGGGTGAACAGGTCGCCGGCCAAGAGTGTCGACGTGGTTTCGTCGAACCACAGCCCGGCTTCCCAGTTGTGCGGCACGTGCGGTGTGGCGATGAACCGCAGGCTGTGACCACCGATATCGTGCGCGGCCTCAGTGGGTGCGGCGACCGGCGGCCGGTCGCACATGTCGTTCAGCGACACCATGATCGCCAGCGGGCCGTGGATCACCTCGGCGTGCGGTGCGGCCGCCAGGAACTGGTTGACCGCCCCGCACTCGTCGGCTTCTAAATGTCCGAACGAGATCCAGCGCAGCCGGTTCAGCGGCACGATCCGTTCGATGGCCGCCCAGACCTGTGGAAACAGGAACCGTTGACCGGTGTGGAACAGGAAGGGCTCATCACCGGTCAGCAGGAACTGATTGAAGGTGAAACCGTGCTCGGTGATCCCGGGTATCCAGGTGGACAACCGGTAGATGTCCGGGGCGATCTCGTCGACGCGGGTTTCCAGGTCGGAGGCCATGCCTCCATGGTCCGCCCTCCGAAACCAGGCAGAGCGGGTTTCGGAGGATGTGGGGTCAGGTCAGGAACGGGTTGTGCTCGGGAAGCGGCTTGATCAATGGATCGAGCAGCTTCGCCGACTGTTCGACGGTCAGGACGTCAGCCGGGTCGAGCTGGATGAATTCCCGCGCGCTCTCGTCGTACTCCCAGACGTCCTCACCGACCAGTCGGCCGTTGTCGTAGGGCCAGATCATGTGCTCGGCGGTCTTGACCAGATAGGTGGCCTCGGGATCGGCGGCCATCCCTTCGGCGGCGAGGAGGACGCCCGGTGTCTGCTGGTAGATGTACGACGTCGACACGATCATGTGATCGCTGATCGCCAGCTTCTCGTCGTCGGCATAGAAGATGCACTGGGCGGTGTCCTTCCAGGCGTGGTAGAGCCCCTTGACCGCCTCGGTGCCTTCCACAGTGACGCTCTTGCCGAGCATGTTGAAGTGGTACACCGGCTTTTCGACGGTCATGTCCGGGGCGAAGATCTCCTCATAGCGCCCGGCCATTTCCAGGTAGCGGTGCCGGTTGTAGGCGTGCAGCATGTACAGGTGACGCGGGTTGTCCGTCGTCTCGATCAGGCGCTCCACGGCTCGGTTGGTCTGGGTGATGTCGTAGCGGCTCATTTTCGTTTCCTTTCAGGCTGTGAGAAACATGGTTCGGAGTTCGGATTTTTTGAATTTGCCGGTGGCAGTGCAGGGCAGCGCTTCGACGAATTCGAATCGGTCCGGTAACTGCCACTTGGCGAAATCCTGTGCGAGGTGGTCGCGCAGCGCTTGGGCGGAGGCGTGGCCACCGTCCGCAAGCACGACCACGGCCAGCGGGCGTTCGCCCCACCGCTCGTCGGGCACAGCGATCACGGCCGCCTGTGCGACGGCGGGATGCGACATTAGCTGGTTCTCCAGGTCGACCGAGGAGATCCACTCGCCGCCGGACTTCACCAAATCCTTTGAACGGTCGCAGATTCGGATACATCCGTGCGGATCGATGCGCACCACATCGCCGGTCCTGAACCAGCCGTCAGCGGTGAAACTGTCCGTTCCGCGGCCACCGTGGTAGCTACCCGCCACCCAGGGGCCGCGCACTTCGAGTTCGCCCATGGCGGCGTCGTCCCAGACGATGAGATCACCGTTATCGTCACGGCCCCGGATGTCGAAGAACGGGCTCGCGACACCCTGGCGCATGCGGTACCCGTACTGTTCGTCGCGCTCGCCCGCGTCGAGATGCGCAGGAGTGCGGCAGACCGCGCCAAGAGGAGCGGTCTCGGTCATTCCCCAGGCCTGCACCACGGTCAGCCCGTGGCGGTCGAACCCTTCGAACATCGAGCGCGGCACCGCCGCTCCTCCGACGACCAACCGGTCGAGCTCGGACAAATTCCACTTCTCGGGGGCCGCATCGAGTGTGGCGAGCATGCCCATCCACACCGTCGGTACACCCGCCGTCATCGTGACCTGCTCGCGGGCGCACAGGTCGAGGACACTCTCGGGGTCAAGGCGCGGGCCCGGCAGGACCAGGCGAGCGCCGGCCAGGGCGGCGGCGTAGGGCAGGCCCCACGCATTGGCGTGAAACATCGGGACGACGGGAAGGACTGTGTCCCTGGACGATACGGACAGCTGGTCGGGCAGGGCGGCGACCAGCGAGTGCAGGGCCAGTGCTCGGTGCGAGTACACGACACCTTTGGGGCGGCCGGTGGTGCCCGAGGTGTAACACATGGCGGCGGCGCGCTGTTCGTCGAGCGCGGGCCAGACCATTGGCTCGGCACCGGCGATCAGAGCTTCGTAATCGAGCGTTCCCGCTGGGGCGGCCCCATCGTGGGTGACGACGATGACGTGGTGGAAATCGTGCCGAGCACCGAAAGTTTCGAATACGTCCAGCAGGGACTCATCGACGATGATCACTCTGTCGTCGGCGTCGTCGACGATGAACGCCAACTCGTCGGGGAACAGTCGGGGGTTGAGGGTGTGGATGACCGCACCCATGGCCGGCACCGCGAAGTACGCTTCGAGGTGTTCGCTCTGGTTCCACAGCAGGGTGGCCACCGGATCACCCTCACCGACGCCCAAGGCGCTCAGCGCACCTGCAAGACGCCTCGCGCGGGCCGCGCATTCGCCAAAGGTGGTGCGCGTGACCGCACCCGAAGGCCGGCGCGACACCACGTCCACGTCGGAATGGAACCGCCCGGCGCGCTCCACAACGCTGGTCAGGGTGAGCGGATAGTCGTCCATGCTGTTGCTGCCCAACACGTTTACGGTCATGACTTCGCCTTCATCCGGCTCACGGTGCGGACGGCGTTCTGCAGCTCTTCCAAGCCGTCACCGAGGGCGGACAGGATCGGCCACGGGTCGTCGACCAACTCACGGTCGACGACGATGCCGAACTCGAGGGAATCCTGATAGCTCATGACGGTGATGTTGATGCCGATCCCGTCGAGCACCCCGGAGACCGGGAACTGGGCGCGCTGTTTGACCCCGCCGAGGTACAGCGGCGTGGCCGGGCCGGGGACATTCGAGATCATGGCGTTCGCAGGCTGATTGAGGCCGCGCACCCCGGCCAGTCGAGACAGCGACCGAGCGGCCTGGGCGAACAAGGCAGGCGGGATGAAGTGATTGGCGTCTTGCAGCAGTGAGGCCGGCAGCGCGCGCTGCCGTTCCTTGGCGGCGTTCATCGCTTTGTTGATCCGGCGCAC
This sequence comes from Mycolicibacterium fortuitum subsp. fortuitum, assembly GCF_022179545.1. Next base: position 769,032 of record NZ_AP025518.1, read on the forward strand.
CCGCTCGACGGGATCGGCCTCATCGGTGGGCAGCTGGGTGAGCATCACCGACACCCGGTTACCGAAGGTGCCCTGCTGCTCGGGAGTGCGCACCGACATTGGGATGAAACTCGCGAGAGGTTCGGCGGGCAGCTCGCCCTGCTTGTCGAGCCAGGACCGCAGACCCGCCGTGCAGATTGCCAGCACGACATCGTTGACGGTGCAGCCGAGGGCGTTCTTTATCGCTTTGACCTCGGCCAGCGGCATCGAGCCGAATGCGACGCGGCGGTGCGGTGACACCCGCGCCTGGAACCGGGTCCGGGGAGCGGTGACGTCGCTGCCCCGCAGCGCGGTCACAGGACTGCCGGCTTTCAAGGCGCGCTTGACGAGCCGGCTGCTGCGGGCGAGGGCCTTCACTCCGGGCAAGTGCCGGATGGTGGGAACGTCGTCGAGGTGCGGCAGTGCCGTGGGGCCGGCCCGCAGCACCCGCAGCGGCTGGCTCGCCAGCCCGACCAGACCGCGACCCAGCATCTCCACCTCGGAGGGGTACTTCTCCGCCACGATCGTGGGTGCCGCTTCACGTTAACGCCCGGTCGTGTCGTCGAGGAGGATGCTCATGACCTCGACGCCGGACACCCCGTCGACCGCGGCGTGGTGCATCTTCGTCAACACCGCGACGCCGCCGTCTTCGAGTCCGTGGATGACGTACACCTCCCAGAGCGGGCGGGCCCGGTCGAGCTGACGGCCGATGATCCGGGCCACCTGCTCGGCGAGCTGGCGCTGGTCGCCCGGTGCGGGCAGGGCCAGCTCGCGGACGTGGTACTCGATGTCGAACGAGCCGTCGTCGACCCAGTACGGGTAGTCCAGCGAGAAGGGCACCTGGGCCAGCCGCCAGCGGAAGGTGGGCAGCAGGTGCAGGCGTTCGCTGATGACTCCGCGAACGAGGGCGGCATCGAGCGGCTCGCCCGATGCGGTGTGGGAGTCGTAGATGCCGAGAACACTGACGTGCCCCTGGACACGGTCGTTCTCCATGGCCAGGAACTGCGCGTCGAGGCTGGTCAGTTGTCGCATGTGAAGATCGTCTGTCAGCGGGGCCGGCATTCTCTTGTCTGCGGGCGCCAACGCTGCGGCCGGTCGTTGTTCAATTTGCCTACCGTGGGCCGGGGACGGCGCTACCGTGCACTGCATGGAGCCGGCCTGGGCAGACGCACAGGGTGACGAGCAGCGACGGGTGTGGTCGGAGGTGTTGCGGCCGGCCGCCGCCGAGCTCGCCGAGCGGGCCCGCGAGATCTCGGCCGCGGTGAACGATTACACCCGGGCTCGGCTGAGCGACCTGCTGGCCGACGAGCAGGCACTCGAGGTCAATCGGGCGAGTACCGAGGCGAGCATTCTCGACTTCGCGCAGGTGCTGTCGTCCGGCGACGATCCGCTGGCGGCGGTGCAGCTGCAGTCGCCGACGCTCGACTATGCACGGGACGGCGCACAACACGGCATCCCGCTCACCACGCTCATGCGCAGTTATCGCCTCGCGCACGCCGCCAGCGCGACTCATTTCACCGCGATTCTGCAGAACCACGCGAGCAATGCCGAAGAACTGCACCTTGCCTCGGAGCTGGGGTCGGCGTGGATGTTCGCCTACGTCGACGCCGCGCTGTGCCTGGTGGAGGAGGTGTACACCGCCGAACGCGACCGATGGCTGCGAAGCGCCGCTGCCAGCCAAGCCGAGACCATCGCCACCATCCTGGCCGGTGAACCGATCGACACCGACGTGGCCACCCGGCGGCTTCGCCACGATGTCCGCCGGGTCCACGTCGCTGCGATCGCCTGGCTCGAATCTCACGAAGAAGGACGCAACACGCAGGCCGTCCTCGAAGCGGCGATCCGCGACATCGCCTCCGCCATCGGCAATCAGAAGCCGCTCGTGCATCCGCTCGGAATACTGTCGACCGCCGCCTGGATCAGCTCGCACAGCCCCATCCCGTCGAAGGTGTTGGACGAGTTACGGTTCCGGACTGCAAATGCGCCCGGTGTGCGGGTCGCGATCGGTGAGCCGGCGCCCGGGATCGGGGGTTTCCGGTCGAGCTATGTGGAAGCGGTTGAGGCGCAACGAGTCGCACGCCTTGCCGGCCGCGCGGCCGGGAGCGTCACCCGCTACGACAATGTGTCGCTGCGGGCCATCGCGACCGCCAACCTCGACCAGGCGCGCGATTTCGTGCGACGCGAACTCGGACCGCTCGGGGAGATGGACGAAACCACCCGGCGGCTCGCCGCCACGGTGCGCGCCTACCTCGACGAAAACTGCAGCCGCGGAAGGACAGCCAAGCGGCTCCACGTCCACGACAACACCGTCGCCTACCGGATCCGTCAGGCGGAGGAACTGTTGGGTAGATCGTTGGAGCGGCGCACCCTCGAGTTGCGTGTCGCGCTGGCCCTGGCCGATGTCGTCGCCGAATCCTCCGATTCGGCGACGCCACCCGCTTCCCTACGGCCGGCCAACTGACCAAGCGCCCCGGTCACACCCGGCCGAGCATCGCGTCGCGCACCCGCCCCACCCCGGCCAGGCGCGCGAGGTCACCGATCAGAACCGGTGCGACGGCACCGATTCCGGTCAGTAGTCGCACGCCGACCGAGGCGACCGTGGTTTCCGGGGTGTCACGCTCGATGGCCCTGGCCACCTCCCGGGCGACATCCTCGGGTGAACTCGTCCCGAACCCTCGCGGCAGGGCGACACCGGTGTCCGCCAGCATGCCCGCATCACGGATCGGACCGGGAAAGATCGTGGACACCCCGATGCCGGTGCCGTGCAGCTCTTGCCGCAGGGCCAGCCCGAGGCCACGCAGGCCCCATTTGGTGGCCGTGTACACCGCGCCGTTCCCGGGTGTCGCAATGAGTCCGGCTCCCGACGAGATGAAGACGATGTGACCTCGGCCGCGGCGCTGCATCGACGTCACCGCGGCCCGGGCGAGCGCGGCGGGGGCCAGCAGGTTGATACGTACGGCTTCTTCGATCTCACTGTCGCTCAGCATCGCGAGGTCCTGCGGGATACCGACGCCCGCGTTGGCGACGAGGATGTCCACGTCGCCCGCACTGTCCATCAGATCCCGAGCCGCGTCGAGGTCGGTCAGATCTGCGGTCAGCGCGCGGGCGGTCGGGCCGAGCTCGCCGACCAGCTTCGTCAGCTGCAGCTCGCGCCGGCCCGTCACCGTGAGTGCGCACCCGCGTCCGGCGAGTTCTCGTGTGATGGCCCGGCCGATCCCGCCCGTCGCTCCGGTTACCAGTGCGCTGCGGCCTGTGAGTTGCATGTTGCGTCCTCGAATGTGGCTGGTTACTTGGATAATTCAGCGACGCGTGCCGCGAGCCGGCGTGCGAGCGGCGGGGCAGTGCGCGAGAGCGCATACATCAGGTGCGCTTCGGCGGCGACCGGAGCGACCGCCCGGTTGCGGTCGACTGCGCGCAGGATGTTCTTGGCGACGCGCTCAGGGGTGTACCCGCGCTTGTGGTAGGTCGACTCGAGGTGCCTGCGCCGTTCGTCGACGTCGCCGCCCCCGCGGATAGGGCTGGTCTGCGTGATGGCGGTGTTGATGATGCCGGGGCACACCGCGGTGACCCCGATGCCATGGGGTCTCAGTTCCATGCGCAGCGCTTCGGACAAGCCGAGTACGGCGAACTTCGTCGCGCTGTAGGCCGTCAGTTGGGGATTGGCCAGGAGACCGGCCGCCGAGGACAGATTGACGACGTGACCACCGCGACCCGAGTCGATCATGGTGGGCAGGAAAGCGCTACAGCCGTGTACCACGCCCATCAGGTTGACGTCGACCAGCCATTGCCAATCTTTGATGCCGGTGTCCAGGAAACCGCCCACCAGGCCGACTCCGGCGTTGTTGACCAACAGGTCCACCCGGCCGAAACGTTCGGCGGTGGCGTCGGCGAAACGTGTCATCGACTCGGTTTCGGACACGTCCGCCCACGATGTCAGCACCTGCGCGTCGTGGGCGCGCGCCGCGTCGGCGGTGTCGGACAGGCCGCCCTCATCAACGTCGCACAGGGCCAGTTGGGCGTGGCGTCGCGCGCACAGCAGGGCGATTTCGCGGCCGATGCCGCTGCCGGCACCGGTGACGACCACCACCCGATCGGTCAGGTCGGCGGTCTTGAATCGAGGTCCAATTATGGGCATGCGTCGAAGCTATGGACATGGCCTGGCTGTTCGCTCGTGCCGATGAGCCAACGTGTGCGCGGTCGGTTGTCGCAATGGGCTAATCGACGCTGTTCACCCGCAGATGCTGGACGAGATGGCCGGCAATGCGTTTCGTCGCGTCGTGCGCCGAGGCTGCTTCCGATCTGGTGAAGCCGTGGTCGATACCTTCAAAACAATGGTGAGTGGTCGGGACACCCGCGTCGGACAAACGTGCCGCCAGCTCATCACCCTCAGGACCGAGGGTGTCGAGGGCGCCGGTCAGAATCAACGTCGGCGGCATCGCGGCCGTCAGCTCGTCATCGAAGCGGGGAGAGGCCAGCGGCTCCCGCGAGCGGCTCGTGTCCACGAGGTACGAGTCGATCACGAGTCGTTGGATCCTTCGCGATATGCGTGGACGCGGCTTGGCCGAGGTGCGGTCGGCACGGCTGAGGTCGACGACGGGAAAGGCCAGCGCCGCGGCGCGGAACCCGACATCGCCTGTGCGATAAGCCTGCTGGCATACGTTGATGGCGAGCTTCGCGCCCGCGCTCGCACCCGTCACCGACATTCGGGCGGCGTCCCAGCCGCGGTGACCGGCTTCGCCGCGTACCCACAGCGCGACATCGAAGCACTCTTGTTCGGCCACCGGATATCGCACCTGTGGTGCCGTGGCGTAGTCGGCCAAGACGACCACTGCGCCGGCCTCAGCCGCGATGTGGTGCGCGATGTATTCCTCCTGCCGTGGGTTTCGCACGATGAAGGCCCCGCCGTGCAAGTGCAGATTGACCGGCGGCCCGTCCGCTCCGGTCATGGCGAGTGGGGCGTCGGGGTGCGGCCAGTAGATCAGGCACCGGACGGCGCCGTGGCGAGTCGGTACGTCGACGACCTCGGGTGGGGAGACGCGCCGGGTCGCGGAACTGAAACTGCGCGGGGTGGGTGTCAACGGCAGCAGCCGTTGGGCCAGGTGGGCTGCGACCCGGACCCCTGCGTGTCGTGCCCGGGTAGACATAGCTGTGTTCACGCGGCGGAACGGTAGCCAGGGCCGTTCGTCGCCGGCTTGTCTCGATAAGCTGAAAACTGCGGCTGCCGTTGTCGTTTTTGGCCGTCTTGGGAACTTCCCAGCTGCGTTTCCTACAGTCGTCGCGTGCTCGGCAAAGCCCTCGACGCCTTCCTGGACTCTCCCCTGTCCGGGATCGTGCCGTGGGCGCTGATGGCGATTCTGGCCGGACCGGGACGGTATGAGATCGCGGTGTGGGGCGCGCTCGGTTTCTCACTGCTGGTGCTGGCGCTGGACCGTCGCCGCAACATTCCGGTGCACGTGCTGGAGATGCTGGGAGTGAGCTTCTTCGTGGTGCTGGCCGTCATCGGGCTGGTGGCCTCCAGAGGGCAGAAAATGTGGCTGGAGATGTGGTCAGGGGAGATCACGAATGCCTCCTTGGCTATCTTCGCGCTGGTCAGCCTGCTGATCGGCCGGCCGTACACGACGGCGTACGCGCGCGACGTGACCCCGCCCGACCATTGGGGAACGCCGCTGTTCAAGCGCACCAACATGGTGGTGACCGCGGTCTGGGCGGCGGCCTTCGGGTTCTCTGCCTCGGTCGGCTTCCTCGGGGACGTGCTCTATGGCAGTACCGACAATTTCTGGACGGGTTGGATTCTGCAGCTGGGTGCACTTTTCTTCGCGGTGGCCGTCACCGAGTTCTATCCCGAATACGCCCGGGCCAAGGAGGCGGCCCATGCGCTGCACCCGGTGCCGTCATGGTCGCGGGTGTTCGAGTGGCTGCCTCCGTTCGTGCTGGCCACCGGCGTGGCCGGCTGGATGCTGGCCAGTGTCAGCAGCGGGGTGGCCTCCGACCTGGTGGTGGTCGGTGCGTTCGGCACGGCACTGTTGCGACGGCGTGAGCTGCGGGCCCGGGCCACCTAGCGGTCAGGACTTACTCGGCTCCGGCAGGAACTGGTTGTCGAGGAACTTCGCGTAGTCGGGCAGTTGTGTGCCGGGGTCGATGGATTTCTGGGTCTTGGCCCACTCCGCCAACTCGGTGAGCTTGCCGGCCAGATCAGGTTTCAGCTGCAGCGTGAAGTCAAATTCGCCGAGCACCGTGTCCAGTAGTTGAGGATCCAACTGGGTGGCCTTCGCGACGGCGTCGGTGGCGGCCTTGTCGTGGTGGGACAGGGCAATACCGGCGTCGCCGAGCGCCGCGAGGAAAGCGGTGATGGCCTTGCCCTTGGTGGCGACGGCCGATTCGGTGGCGACGAACAGGCTGTGCTGGTTGTAGGTTCCGCCGCTCAGCGCGACTGCGTCTTCGCCGAGGGCTTTGATTGTCTGTGCCTGGTAGGGCTGGAAGATCGATACCGCGTCGACGTTGTGCTGGGTGGCGGCAGTAACGATCGCAGACGGCGCCACCTGCACCAACTCAGCCTTGACGTTGTTCTGCGCCATGGCGTTCGACACATAGTAGGCGGCGCTGGTGCCCAGCGGAGTGCCGATCGACTTGCCCGCCAGATCGGCGACGGTGTTGATGCCGGCGCCGCGGCGAGCGACGATACGCGAACCCTCCCAACGGGATCCGTCGGCGATCACCCGCAGGGTGGGTGTGCGGGTCAGCGCGGCCGAGGTCGGCACGTCGGCCGCGGTGGTGATGTCGACCTGACCGGCCGCCGCGGCCTGCAGTGCCTCGACACCGGATTGGAAGTTCACCACCTTGACGTTGACGTTGTGCTGGCCGAACAGGCCGGTGTCGGCGGCGACGGGGATCTGCGCCCAGGACGGGTCGACGACGAACCCGACGGTGAGCTGATCGGCGTTCGCGGCGCCCGGATCGGTGCAGGCGGTGCCGGTGACAGCGAGGGCGGCAGCGGCAACTGCTGCGGCGACGATGCGCCGAAGAGGGGTCTTCACGGATGGGGTCCTTTGTGGGTAGCGGGGTCAGTGGACGGCGTGGTCGATGCCGAGTTGGTGGTGCAGGGTCTTGCGGATCTCGCTGTAGCCCTGCTGATCTGCGAGTGCATCTGCCGGTCGCGGTCGGGTCAGGGGGTTGGTGATCCTCTCGACGATCTGTCCGTCGCGCAGCACACTGACGGTGTCTGCGAGCCGGATCGCCTCGTCGATGTCGTGCGTGACGAACACGATCGTGCGGTTCAGCCGCGTCCACAGGTCGATCAGCAGGTCCTGCATGCGCAGCCGGGTCAGTGCGTCGAGCGCCGCGAAGGGTTCGTCCATCAGCATCACTGCCGGTTCTCCGGCGAGCACGCGGGCGATGCTGACCCGCTGTCGCATGCCGCCGGACAGTTCGCCCGGACGTTGCGCGGCCACCTCGTCGCGCAGGCCGACCAGATCGAGCAGCTCGTGAATCTTGTCCCGCCGCGCAGGCTTCGACAACCGGCGCGCGGTCAGGGCGAAATCGATGTTGTCGGCGACCGTCATCCACGGGAACAGCACGTCGCGCTGGAAGGCGACGCCGCGCCGGGGATGAGGCTCGGTGACCGTTTCACCACCGTCGGTCACCGAGCCCGTGGTGGCCGTGATGAGGCCGGCGAGGCAGTGCAACAGGGTCGATTTTCCGCTGCCGGAGGCGCCGACGAGGACCGAGAAGGTTCCGTCGGGAATGGTCAGCGAGATGCCCTTGAGCGTCGGCTCGTGCTTGCCGGGGAACCGCACCACGAGATCATGGGTCTGGATGGCCATCTCAACGCTCCTCGTGCGCCCAGCGGGTGAACGGTGATGTGACCGAGGCGACCAGTTGGTCGCACAAGGCACCGATGATGCCAAGGACTATCAGGCAGAAGATCAGCCGATCGGCCTGGGAGAACAGCTGCGCCTGGGAGATCCGGTATCCGATACCCATTGTGGTGCCGGTCATCTCGGCCACCACGATCAGCACGAATGCCATCGCCGCGCCCACCCGCAGGCCCGACGCGATATCGGGAGCGGCCTCGGGCAACACCACCCTGGACAGGGTCTGCCAACGACCCGCCCCCAGGCAACGGGCCGCCTTCAGATAGTCGACCGGGGTGCTCGCCAACCCCGAGTGGCTGTTGATCCACACCGGGACGAAGACCCCGAGCGCAATGACCAGGATCTTGCTGTTCTCGCCGAGCCCGAACCAGAGGATCGCCAACGGCACGAGACCGATCGTCGGGATCGGCGAGAACACGCGGAGTACCGGTTGCAGCAGGCTGCGGCCCGCCCGCGTCGTCGCCGTGAGCACCGCGACGGCGATCCCGGCGACTGCGCCGATCGCGAAACCCACTGCCGCCCTGCTCAAACTGGCGGAGACGTCGGCGGCCAACAGGCCTTCGGTCCACAGCGTCTGCCCGGCGGCCAGGATCTCGGGCACACTCGGGAACAGCTGACGAGGAAACCGCCCGGTCGCCACGATCACCGACCACAACGCCGCGGTGATCCCCAGCCCGGCGAGCGTCCAGCCGAGGACGCCCAACCGGGCGACCACCGACCGCCCCCGGGACGGGCGGGTGTTGGACGGGCGGCTTGCCGCATGCGTGCGGACCGCCAAACCGACTGTCACGGGCGGCTTCCCGCTTCGATTCCGATGGCCCGCAGCGGTTCGCGCGGGGTGCCCGCAGGGACCCAGTCGAACGGAACGGCCTGTGAGCGGTACACCAGCGCGGTGCGGGTGAGTCGGTCGACGCCGGGCACCCTGGTCTGCTTGACCTCGGGCTCACCGGCCACCCCATAGCCCTGAAAGGGGCTGTGGTACTCCCACACCACGTCGCCGTCGGGGGTGACCTGGAAAAGCCGTCCCTGCATCCCTTCGGTGATCAAGGTGTTGCCGTTGGGCAGACGTTGCGCATTGCTGACGAACGAACTGAAGAAGGTCCACGACGGCAGGCCGGAATCTTCTGCGGTGTACTGCCACACGATCTCCGCCGTGGCGGGGTCGATCTCGAGCACGCGGGACCCGGCGTAGATTCCGAGCGGAGCAGCCGGATATCCGGCACCGCCCTGGTTGTCGAACACCAGGATGTGGCCCTCGCCGGGAAGGCCGGGGGCGATCATGTGCGGGTTGTGCTGGCCGGACGTCTGGTCGACAGGTCGCGGCACCTTGTGCACATTGATGCGCTGATGCTGGGCGCCGAACTCGGCGTCGTAGTAGGGCCCCAGTTTCCAGGCGATTCCACCCGAGGCCTTGTCGATCAACGCGATGATGTTGGCCTTGCGGAAGCTGATCAGGATGTTGTCTGGGTGGAACACCGAATCGGAATCCTCGACGTGCCACCGGTTTGGGCCGAGACTCTTGGCGCTGTTCATCTCCAGATAGCCCCACGGATCGTCAGGATCACGAGCGACAGCCTGTCGCAAGGCTTTCCAGCCGGCTTCGGAGAACCCGAACTCGTCGAGATGGTCGCCGGCCAGCCACTGCCAGACGATCTGACCGTCGGGCGTCACCTCGTAGAGTCCCTGATCGCCGACGGTGTGGTCGCCGAGGCCGGGTACGACACGGGGAACGGTCGTCAGGATTAGGCGGTTGCCATTGGGCAGCAGCTCCCAATCGTGGTTCTGCCGTGCGGCACCTCCGGGTGCCTGCGCACCCCACTCCCACACTCTGTCACCGTTCCAGTCGAGTTGACCGATGGTGCCGTTGGCGTAGATACCGCCGCGGGCATCGTCACTGTCGGACAGTTGCACTCCGATGTCGCCGATACGTCCGCCGTTGAGCTCGGGATCCAGGATGCGCGGCGGCACACCGGCATACGGCCATTCGTGCACGATCGTTCCGTTGAGGTCGATCAGGCGGGTGGTGCCGTCCGCTCCGGTGAACAGGACATAGCTGTCGTAGGTGAGTTCAGGGTCGAGGTAGCTGACTCCGGAGAGTCGTACGAATGCCATGTCAGCTACTCCACCAACGTCGGGTTACAACCACGGGTCCTCCTCGTTACGGTTCTAATCGATTAGCGTAGGCAGGCGAATCCTGGGTGTAACCGTCACAATCGAGGTGATTCAAACTCTTTCGAGTGGTCGTCGACGAGCGGAGGCTCCAGCCGTTGTGAGTGGTAAACGTCCTACCCTGGCCGATGTGGCCAACCGCGCCGGCACCTCGACGGCAGTGGTGAGCTATGTGCTCAACAATGGGCCACGACCAGTATCAGATCTGTTGCGGGCCAAGGTGATGAGTGCGCTCGACGATCTGGATTACCGGCCCGATGGTCGTGCCCGCGCGTTGCGCCGCCCTCGGCGTTGGCGTCAGATCGGATTGCTCGTTCCCGATCTCACGCTGCCCCTGTTCGGAGAATTCGTTGGCCGCATCGAAGTGGAGGCACGGGCGCGCGATCACCTGACCCTGATCGGCAACACCGGATACGACCCCGAGCGCGAGCTCGAGTTCGCCACCGCATTCGCCGAGGTCGGTGTCGACGGGCTGCTGGTGGTCGGTGCGGCCAACGCCCCGCAGACGGCGAATCTCTGCCGGCGCGAACGTATTCCGGTGGTCTGGATGCACAACATCCGCGGTGCGGTCGAGGCCGACATCATCGGCGTGGATCACGTCAGCGCAGGTGAACTCATCGCCCGGCATCTACGCGACGTCCACAACTGTCGTGACGTCGCCTTCGTCGGCGGTGTCACCGCGGCCGATGTCCGGCACGGTGACCGGGAGACGGTGCAGCAGCGATTGGAGGGCGTCGCCGCCGTCGTCGGTCAAGATCTTCCGATCATCCGCACGGATCTGACCCCGTCGGGTGCCTACGGTGCGGTCAGCGCGATTCTGCGCGAGGGCGGGCCGCCGTCGCGTGCCCTCGTGGTCGGGACATACGGGCAGACCGCCGCGACGATTCGTGCGGTGGCCGATGCAGGCCTGCGAATACCCGACGACGTCCGGATCGTCGGATTCGACGGCGCTGCGACCGACTACGGACGGCTACGGCTCACCACCGTGCAACAACCCGTCGATGTGCTGGCCCGCGCGGCGCTGGGCCGGCTGCTCGGCGAAAACCCGTCTACCCACGGTCAATTCGTGCCGACCCTGCGGGTCGGGGAGACCTGCGGTTGCGTGGTTTCCACGCCGCCGGGCTGAGCTCCGCCTAGTGGTGCAGCACCGTCCGCACCAGGTCCGGCAGCGCGTTGACGGACTCGGGCTCGTGACCGAAGTGCTCGATCACCTGTACCTGGATCTCACCGACGATGCCGCCCAGAACAGCACCGACCGCGATCATGGTCGGCTCGTCATCCTTGAACACCGGGCGCAGGATCGACTCGTATTCCTCATTGGTGAGCTGACCCATCTTGTCGATGATGGTCTTCTCCAAGTCGAGGGCGCCCATTGCGTAATCCTGCGCGTCGACCAATGTGGTGGGCAGCCGCTCGAGCACCATCTGAACCAGGTTGTCCTTGAAGGCGTTGTACCGCTGCGTGCCGACTGCGAATTTGACCAGCGGGGTGGCGATTCCGGTCTGCGCGTCGATGGCCGCTTCGACCTCCTTGCCGACGAGTGAGAACAATTTGTCGGCACCGGGACCACGCAGTACGCCGTCGAACAGGATCTCCGGGGAGAACAGGTCCTCGGCCAGGATCCGGGCGTAATCCTTGGTGATGATGTCGCGCTGAGCGTGCAGCAATCCCTGGAAGGGGATGAAACCGAGGTACTTCTTGGGGTGGACCGGCCGGAACAGCATGTTGAGCGCGATGTAATCGCTGATGAACCCGACCCCGAAGCCGAATGCGGGCATGATCCACGGGTTCTGGAACAGCGCCCATGCCACCACCTGCACGAGCCCGATACCCAGCCCGAAGTAGATGCCGCTGCGCCGGACGAACGCCATGGCGTTGTCGCCGAGCCCGCGCATCAGCTTGTTCAGCTTGTCCTTGTTGCGGACGAGCGTCGTGACGGCCAGGTACTGGATGTCGACGAAGCGGTTGAGGTCCGCCCGCATCTCGTTGAGCATCTTCTCCACGACCTTGGGGGTCTGGTCGTGGATACGGGCCTGAATCGCGTTGCGCGCGGCGTCGGGCAGCGAGTCCCACAGCCCTGGTCGGATCTGCTCGGCGATATCGCGGGAGATCTCGTCGACCACCTGGGTCAGCGGCTCACGCAGCGCGTTGACGGCCTCCTTGGCGTCGACCCGTTCGAGTAGTTCCTCCGGCTTGAGCAGGTTCTGGGTCAGCAACTCGATGGTCTTGGAGCCCACCTTGCCCGCCCGCCGGGGCACGATGCCCTGCCAGCCGAACGGCCCGATGCCCTTGAACTCCATCGGCCGGTAGATCATCTCCAGCGCGACGATCTTGGTGCTCCACCCGACGAATGCCGCCACGAACGGCATGGACAGGTAGATCAGCCAGTTGACACTGAAATCGGCCTTGATCTCCTGCCACGTCTGGACCGCGAGAACCGTCGTCACGAACCGTTCCGTTGCACCGCGGACTCCCACAAACCGCGCCCCAGACCCGACAGGGAAAGGGTCAATTTCTCCACCCGTGCGGCCAGCGGCCCCCGGGATCCGCTCTTGATCGCCTGCAACACCATGGGCTCCGCCAGGAGCACCTCGTACTCAGCCTTCTGCGAAGGGTCCTCGGGGCCCGTCTCGACCAGACCGAGCGACAACAGATGCCCCACGTACTGAGGGACCATGGCCGGCAAAGCCACATTGGCGGTGCGGCCGATCAGACAGGCGTTCTCGAGCACCGCTTGACCAGGTGTGCGGGACCGGGTCCAGGCGTGGATGTTCACCAGCGGTGAAGCGTCGCCTTCGGAGAGCGCGCCGAGAATACGTGCTTCATCGGCCACCAGCTGGTCCAGCAGGCGGTGATAGAGCTCGACCTGGCTACCCGCGGTGCTCTGATCCAAGGCCCGGTCCAGCAGGCGGTCCATCTTGGTGTTGAGCGATTCGGGTGTCGGCTCCTCCGGCGTGGCGATGGTCACCGGGCGAGGCGCCGCCGAATCGATGGCTTCCAGCCGGTTCTTCACCAGGGTGGCCAGTTGCTCTTCACCCCAGGCGGCCAGCTTCATGCTCGTCTTGGCAGCGTCGAGAGCCCGATCAGCGATGCCGAACGGGTCGTACCGCTTCGGCAGCAGGGGGCGCTCTGTACGAGGGGTGCGAATCGCGATGGCGATCTCCCCGACGGGTGTGGCGAACCTGAATGCCCGCCGCTGCATGTTCCTGCGGCGTGCAGGCGCGTCATCGGACGCTGTGGCGTCCTGACCCCTCTTCGACAGTTCCTCTGACATCGCTGATCGATTGCCTCCCCACCTACCGGGGTGTCCCCGGGCTGTGGGCACCGTACCTGGTCACCCGGTGCGGTGCCCAAGTCGCAGGTGGTGATGTGGTCGGTGAGCTAGGAGGGGGCGTCGGGGAGCAATCCGCGCAGGGCGGTCGCCGCCAGTTGCCTGGCGTGCTCCTCGGTCAGCGGATAGTGGCCCGTCATCCGGCGGAAGATCAGCGGACCGAACAGAATGTCGATCACATCGTCGATCGCCGTGCCGGCGTCTGCCTCCCCCCTGTCCACGCCGCGCCGCCACAGCTCGGTGATGGCCGCACGTCGACCACTCAGGAAGTACTCGCGGAAATACGCTGCGCCCGTTGTGTCTTCGACACACGCGGCGAGCAGTTGGGCGAACACCTCCCCGCGCGCACTGGCATAGAACGCCGAGACCCGTACCACCTGTTCGGTGAGATCGGTTGCCGTGCTGCCGGTATCGGGTAGCGGAAGCGCCTCGGCCATCATGGTGCCGAACGCCTCGGCGGCGACGGCGGTCCGCGACGGCCAGTGTTTGTACAGAGTGGCCTTGCTGGCGCCCGATCGTGCGGCGATCGCGTCCATGGTGGCTGCCGGGAAGCCACCCTCGTCGAGAAGTTCGGCTGTCGCGACCAGGATGGCCTGGTGTATCCGGTCGCTGCGAGCGCCGGTGGGGCGGACGAACTCGCCCGCCCCACCGGCCGCCGTCTCAACCGGCCGCGACATCGTCGAAATCCGTTGATTCCGAGACACTTCGCCACTGCGCCAGCTCGGCCTGGACGTGGGCGATCTTGCCCTCGACGGCCGCGATGGTGTCGTTGCCCAGCAGTAGGCGCAGCGGCGGCTGTGCGGATTCGACGACATCGATGATGGCCTTTGCTGCCTTGACCGGATCGCCGGGTTGGTCGTGATTCCGGTCGGCGGCGGCGAGGCGCATCTGCCCGGCAGGTCCGGCGGTGTAGTCGTCGATGACATTGCGCTGGGTCTGCAGGCTCGAGGAGTCGAGGAAGTCGGTGCGGAAATAGCCGGGCTCGACCACCATGACGTGCACGCCCAGCGGCTTCAGTTCGGCGTGCAGTGCCTCGGAGATCGCCTCGACGGCGAACTTGGTGGATGCGTAGACGCCCCAACCGGGTGAGCCGACGAATCCGCCGACCGAGGAGATGTTCACGATGGTGCCCGACCGCTGCGCCCGCAGCACCGGGGTAACCGCGCGGGTGACGGTCAACAGTCCGAAGACGTTGGTTTCGTAGACGGCCCGCACCTCGGCGTCGGTGGCCTCCTCGACAGCCCCGAGCAGCCCGCGTCCGGCGTTGTTGATCAGGACATCGATGCGGCCGAAGCGGTCCACCGCCGCTTGTGCGGCCTTTTGTGCCTGCTCTTCGTTGGTGACGTCCAGGGCCACCGCGAGCACGTTGTCGCCCTCCCCGAGGGCGGCGGCGACGGCGGCCGCGTCGCGCGCGGTGGCGACGACCTGGTGCCCGCGCTCCAGTGCGTCGCGGGCGATCTGCAGTCCGAATCCGCGCGATGCCCCGGTGATGAACCAAACGCTCATGTCTTTGACCACCTGTTCTGGTAATTAACTAAACTGTACGACCAGTTTAGTTATGTTGACGGTCGCTGCAACGGGACGGTGGTCGCAGATATTCCGGGGGTAGCATCCGTTACACAACTCAACACGTCGACGACGCATTGTGGGAGAACCTCCGGCCTTCGGAGGTGCCGTAGGTGCAAATCCTCTCCGGGAAACTCTCAGGCCCAAATACCGCAGTGCCGAGGCAACTCTGGAGAACTGCGTGCGTAATTGTGCGCGTACCGAAGGGGAACAGGCGCGACCCGCCGAAAACTCTCAGGTTTCAGGACAGAGCGGAGGGGTGTCACCGCACGATGCATCGCCTAGCTGCGATGCCGGGGATCGGAGTCATCTCATGCCTCAGTACAGCGCCGGGTGCTAACCATGGCGGTCAGCGTGTTCGACCTGTTCTCGGTGGGGATCGGTCCATCGAGTTCACACACCGTCGGCCCGATGCGGGCCGCGGGGATGTTCGTCGACGAACTCGTCGACCGCGATGCGCTTGATCGTGTCGCCGACGTCAGGGTGGACCTGTTCGGCTCGCTGGCGGCGACCGGTGCCGGGCACGGCACCATGCCGGCCATCCTGCTGGGCCTTGAGGGGTACCGGCCCGACACGATCGAGACCGACGTGATGGAACAGCGGCTGACGAGTATGCGTGCCGAGGGCAAGATCCGGTTGGCCCACCGAACCACCGTCTCGCTCAACGAATCCGACATACACCTGCATCCCGGCCGCAGACTGGGCCGGCACCCGAACGCCATGACGATGGCGGCATTCTCATCCGGCGGTGACGTCATCTACCGCGAGACCTACTTCTCTGTCGGCGGCGGCTTCGTCGTCACCGAAACCGAGCCGGCCACGCGTTCAACGGCATCCGCCGACACCGGCGGCAGCTTTCATTCGGCCGCCGAGTTGCTCGCTCTCGCCGACCGTGACGGGCTGTCGGTGAGCCAGGTGATGATGCGCCAGGAATGTGCAGCCCGGAGTGAAGCCGAGGTGCGGGCGCAACTGCTGCACATCCGCGATGTCATGGTTGCGTGTCAGGCAAACGGGATGGCCCGGGACGGCCATCTGCCGGGCAACTTGATGGTCCGCCGTCGTGCCCGGGATTGGTTCGTCCGGCTCGATTCCGAGGACCCAGAGCGTGATCCGGCCTTCGCCGAGGACTGGGTGAACCTCGTCGCGCTGGCGGTGAACGAGGAGAATGCATCGGGCGGCCGGATCGTGACCGCGCCGACCAACGGCGCTGCCGGGATCATCCCCGCGGTTTTGCACTACGCACTGCACTACACGCCGGCCGGACATGCGGATCCGGACGAGACGACCATCCGCTTCCTGCTCACCGCCGGTGCCATCGGCTCGTTGTACAAGGAGCGTGCCTCGATCTCCGGCGCCGAGGTCGGCTGCCAGGGTGAGGTCGGCTCAGCGGCGTCCATGGCGGCCGGTGGGCTGGCCGAAATCCTGGGCGGTACGCCGCGGCAGGTCGAGAATGCCGCCGAGATCGCGATGGAGCACAGTCTCGGCCTGACATGCGACCCGATCGGTGGTCTGGTCCAGATCCCGTGCATCGAGCGCAACGCCATCTCGGCCGGCAAGGCGATCAACGCTGCTCGGATGGCACTTCGGGGTGACGGGACCCACCGCGTGAGCCTGGATCAGGTCATCGAGACGATGCGGGCCACCGGGCTGGACATGAGCGCCAAGTACAAGGAGACCTCCACGGGAGGGCTGGCGGTCAACGTCCCGGTCAACGTCGTCGAATGTTGAGCCTGGTCTGGGAAAAATTCTCCGAAAACCGGGAACAAATCGCCCGAAACCCCCGTTGACCTCATCGACAACAAGTTGAGCGCTACAGACTCAAGTCTGGGTTGACAATCGACGCCCACCCGGAGCAAGCTTGAGCGCAGTCCGCTCAGACCCCTATATCTATCAGGAGGCAACACTATGGCTCGTGCGGTCGGTATCGACCTCGGGACCACCAACTCCGTTGTGGCGGTCCTGGAAGGCGGCGACCCTGTCGTCGTCGCAAACTCTGAGGGTTCCCGGACCACCCCGTCGGTCGTCGCGTTCGCGCGCAATGGCGAGGTGCTGGTCGGCCAGCCCGCCAAGAACCAGGCGGTGACCAACGTCGACCGGACCATCCGTTCGGTCAAGCGTCACATGGGCACCGATTGGACCGTCGAGATCGACGGCAAGAACTACACGGCACAGGAGATCAGCGCGCGCACGCTGCAGAAGCTGAAGCGCGACGCCGAGGCGTACCTGGGTGAGGACATCACAGATGCCGTCATCACCGTGCCCGCGTACTTCAACGACGCCCAGCGTCAGGCCACCAAGGAAGCCGGCCAGATCGCCGGCCTCAACGTCCTGCGCATCGTCAACGAGCCCACCGCGGCCGCCCTGGCCTACGGGCTCGACAAGGGCAGCAAGGAACAGACCATCCTGGTCTTCGACCTCGGCGGCGGCACGTTCGACGTCTCGCTGCTGGAGATCGGTGACGGTGTCGTCGAGGTGCGGGCCACCTCCGGAGACAACCACCTCGGTGGCGACGACTGGGACGACCGGATCGTCGAGTGGCTGGTCGACAAGTTCAAGGCCACCAGCGGCATCGACCTGACCAAGGACAAGATGGCGATGCAGCGGCTGCGCGAGGCCGCGGAGAAGGCCAAGATCGAACTCTCGAGCTCGCAGAGCACCTCGATCAACCTGCCCTACATCACCGTCGACGCCGACAAGAACCCGCTGTTCCTCGACGAGCAGCTGACCCGCGCCGAGTTCCAGAAGATCACTCAGGATCTGCTGGACCGCACCCGTCAGCCGTTCCAGTCGGTGATCAAGGACGCCGGCATCTCGGTCTCCGAGATCGACCACGTGGTCCTGGTGGGTGGTTCGACCCGTATGCCCGCCGTCACCGACCTGGTCAAGGAACTGACCGGCGGCAAGGAGCCCAACAAGGGCGTCAACCCCGACGAGGTCGTCGCCGTGGGCGCCGCGCTGCAGGCCGGTGTGCTCAAGGGCGAGGTGAAAGACGTTCTGCTGCTTGACGTCACCCCGCTGTCGCTCGGTATCGAGACCAAGGGCGGCGTGATGACCAAGCTGATCGAGCGCAACACCACCATCCCGACCAAGCGGTCGGAGACCTTCACCACCGCCGACGACAACCAGCCGTCGGTGCAGATCCAGGTCTTCCAGGGTGAGCGCGAAATCGCTTCTCACAACAAGCTGCTCGGCTCCTTCGAGCTGACCGGCATCCCGCCGGCCCCGCGTGGCGTGCCGCAGATCGAGGTCACCTTCGACATCGACGCCAACGGCATCGTGCACGTGACCGCCAAGGACAAGGGCACCGGCAAGGAAAACACGATCAAGATCCAGGAAGGCTCCGGCCTGTCCAAGGAAGAGATCGACCGGATGATCAAGGACGCCGAGGCACACGCCGAAGAGGACAAGAAGCGTCGCGAAGAGGCCGACGTCCGCAACCAAGCCGAGTCGCTGGTCTACCAGACGGAGAAGTTCGTCAAGGAGCAGCGTGAGGCAGAGGGCGGCTCGAAGGTCCCCGAAGAGACGCTGTCCAAGGTCGACGGTGCGATCGCCGAGGCCAAGTCGGCGCTGGAAGGCACCGACATCTCCGCGATCAAGACCGCCATGGAGAAGCTCGGCGTCGAGTCGCAGGGTCTGGGGCAGGCGATCTACGAGGCCACCCAGGCCGAGCAGGCCTCGGGTGCCCAAGGTGGAACGTCCTCGAGCGCCGCGGACGACAACGTGGTGGACGCCGAGGTTGTCGACGATGACCAGGAGACCAAGTGACCGAGAACGATTCGCACGAGCCGGTGACAGTCACCGACAAACGGCGCATCGATCCCGACACCGGTGAGGTTCGTGAGCAGGCGCCGGCCCCTGGTGGGCCGGCGTCCGCCGCCTCCGAAGCCGGTGCGCCGGCGAGCGATAGCGACGAGGTCGCCGAGCTCAAGGCCACGCTGCAGCGCGTGAAGGCCGAGTACGACAACTACCGCAAGCGGGCCCTGCGCGACCAGCAGGTCACCGCCGATCGGGCCAAGGCCGGTGTCATCACCCAGTTGTTGGGTGTGCTCGACGATCTGGACCGGGCCCGCAGCCACGGTGACCTGGAATCCGGCCCACTCAAGTCGGTCTCCGACAAGCTCGTCGGTGCCCTTGAGGCCCAGGGGCTTTCCGGGTTCGGCGAGGAGGGTGACGAGTTCGACCCCTCACTGCACGAGGCCGTGCAGCACGAGGGAGAGGGCACCCATCCCGTTGTCGGGACCGTGATGCGCCGCGGCTACAAGATCGGTGATCAGGTGGTCAGGCACGCGCTTGTCGGTGTCGTCGACACCGTGCCCGACGCCGATGCCGGTACGGGTTCCACGTCGGGGGCAGCGGATAACGCTGACGCCGCCGGTGACCAGGCCGCAGAATCAGACAAATAGTCCAACCAACTAGAGAGAAGAGGTAAGGAGGTGGCGCATGGCCCAACGCGAGTGGGTCGAGAAGGACTTCTACAAAGAACTCGGCGTCTCCTCTGACGCCAGCGCCGACGAGATCAAGAAGGCCTACCGGAAACTGGCCTCCGAACTGCACCCCGACCGCAATCCCGATGCGGGAGCGGCGGAGCGGTTCAAGGCGGTTTCCGAGGCGAACAGCGTCCTGTCGGACCCCGCTAAGCGCAAGGAGTATGACGAGACCCGTCGGTTGTTCGCCGGCGGTGGCCGTCGGTTCAACCCGGGCGGGAATTTCAGTGGTGGATTCGGTTCCGACGGAGCCGAATTCAACCTGGGCGACCTGTTCGACGCTGCCGGCCAGAGCGGCGGCGCCAATATCGGTGACCTCTTCGGCGGGCTGTTCGGGCGGGGCGCACAACCCCGCCCGAGCCGGCCCCGCCGGGGCAACGACCTGGAAACCGAAACCGAGCTGTCCTTCTTGGAAGCCACCAAGGGCGTGGCCATGCCGCTACGGCTGACCAGCCCGGCCCCCTGCACCAACTGTCACGGCAGCGGTGCCCGGCCGGGAACCAGCCCCAAGGTGTGCCCGAACTGCAACGGCTCGGGTGTGGTCAACCGCAACCAGGGAGCGTTCGGATTCTCCGAGCCCTGCACCGAATGCCGGGGCAGTGGCTCGATCATCGAGCATCCCTGCGAGGAATGCCATGGCACCGGCGTCACCACCCGGACCCGCACCATCAACGTGCGGATCCCGCCGGGTGTCGAGGACGGTCAGCGTATTCGGCTGGCCGGCCAGGGCGAGGCCGGGCTGAGAGGTGCGCCCTCGGGCGACCTCTACGTCACCGTGCACGTGCGTCCGGACAAGGTGTTCGGGCGTGACGGCGACGACCTGACCGTAAGCGTTCCGGTCAGCTTCCACGAATTGGCTCTGGGCACAACGCTTTCCGTTCCCACCCTGGACGGCAAGGTCGGGGTGCGGGTGCCCAAGGGCACCTCCGACGGCCGGATCCTGCGGGTGCGCGGTCGTGGGGTGCCCAAACGCTCCGGCGGCCACGGTGACCTACTGGTCACGGTGAAGGTCGCCGTGCCGCCGAACCTGGAAGGTGAAGCGGCCGAGG
This sequence comes from Mycolicibacterium fortuitum subsp. fortuitum, assembly GCF_022179545.1. The sequence continues at coordinate 789,520 of NZ_AP025518.1, forward strand.
CGCTGGAGGCCTATGCGAAAGCCGAACGGGCCAGCGGGTTCGATCCGCGGGCCGGATGGGCAGGCAACATATGAGCCAGCGCAAAGAGGAAGCTCGCACGTTTTTGATCTCGGTGGCCGCCGAGCTGGCCGGTATGCACGCGCAGACCCTGCGCACATACGACCGGCTCGGCCTGGTGAGCCCGCAGCGCAGTTCCGGCGGCGGGCGTCGCTACTCCGAACGTGACGTCGACCTGCTCCGTGAGGTGCAGCGGCTGTCACAGGACGAGGGTGTCAACCTGGCCGGGATCAAGCGCATCATCGAGCTGACCAACCAGGTTGATGCACTGCGAACCCGGGTTTCGGAGTTGACCCAGCAGGTCGAACAACTCAGAGATCAGCGTCGCGACGTGTCGGCGGCGTCCAAGGCGGTCGTGCTGTGGCAGCCGCGACAGCCTCGCCGCGGCGCGCGCTAGCCGACCCTGATCGAAAAGGTGGCCGTCTCCGGACTTCCGGGGGCGGCCATTTTGTAATCTCCGCGCCGCAACGCGTCGGTCGGTGCGGTCATCGGCTCGATGCCCACCAGACTGTCGCCGGCCGGCGCGAACAACTGCGCGGCGCCGTAGCCCCGGCAGAAGGTGACCTCCACCCGGTGGTCTCCACCGGAGAGCACGAACACCGCCCCCTCGTCGACGTCGTCGAATCCGTCGTCGAGTTCGGTGGTGCTCAGTCGCCTCGTCACGCCCGCCCACTCCTCGGATTCGCCGGTGGGCAGGCCCCGGTCGTCCACGAACACATGCCGCATGGCCGGGGTCTGCAGTTGCCAATCTGCCCGCGGCACACCGGGAATCGTGGCGTAGGGATGGTAGCCGTAGCACAGCGGCACCGACCGATCCGCGGTAGGCGTCACCGTGGTCGCGACGGTGAGCGTCCGCTCGGCCAGCGTCACCGACACCGTGAGACGGTGCGGGAACGGGAACGACGCGAGCAGTGCCGGCTGCGCGGCCCAGTCGAGCGATGCCACCAATGTGTTCGCGGTTTGGTCACCCACCTCCCAGCCGGGATTGGCGGCGAGCACACCGTGGATCGGCGCCCCGTGGGCGTCACCCCGTACGCCGTTCGCTCCCGGCACCACGTCCACTACCGTGTCCCCGACGCGGTATTGGTTGGCGCTCAAGCGGTTTGCCCACGGATAGAGAATCGGGATGCCCATCGTCTTGCCGTCGGAGATGTAGGCCTGCAACCCGCGTCGCTGGCCCAGATACTCGACCCCGTCATCGGCGAGCGACGTACAGATCATCCCCGCGCCGGGCACGTAGGTGGCCGTCAGTGACGACGACGGGTCAGACAAGGTGACTGGTTGAACCTCGGCCATGGCGCCAGTCTGGCACGCGTCAGCGCGTCAACGGGTCGTGCTGGATGCGCTCGGCCGGCGCTCCACGTTCCACCAGCGCGGCTTTCGTCGCGGTCACCATGTCCGGACCACCACAGATGAGGATCTGCCGGTCACCCCAGTTGCCGTATCGCGTCACCACCTCGGCCAGCGTGCCGGTCTGACGCACGTGCAGTCCGCGGGGCGGCTGGACGTCGGGATACTGGCCGGCCCACGGCGGGTCGGTGCTGTACTCGGACACCGGGGTCACCGACAGCCAGGGGTTGGTGGAGGCGATGTGCCACAGGGTCTTCAGGTCGTACAGCTCGCACGGATAGCGGCCGCCGAAGAACAGGTGCACCCGCGGGTTCTCCCCGTGCAACGTCATGTCCATGATGATGTTTCGCAGCGGCGCCAGGCCTGTGCTCCCGGCCACCATCAGCACATCCTCGCCGTCGCGGTCGACATGCAGGCCGCCGTGCGGGCTGGACATCCGCCAGCGATCACCGATCTTGGTCTCGGCGACAATGGCGGTGCTGACCATGCCGCCGGTGACCGACCTGACGTGGAACTCGATGGCCCCCGACCGATCGGACGGAATGGCCGGGCTCAGGTAGCGCCAGCGCCGCGGCCACTGAGGCACCTGGACGGTGACGTACTGGCCCGGGTGGTAGAACAGCGGCTGATCGAGCTGTAGCCGGATCACCGAGACGTCGCGGGTGACGCGATGGTGTTCGATCACGGTGCCGTCGCAGTACGCGGGGGAGTCCTCGGCGTCGGCTGCCCCGCGCATCACGCCGATGACCAGTGCCACCGCGTCGTGCGTGGCCTCGGCCAGCGCGTCGTCCCAATCGTCCTGAAGGTGGTCTCGCAGCGTGTTGTACAGCGCTTCCTGCATCGAGTCGTAATGACTCTGCACCACGCCGTACTTGCGATGATCTCTGCCGAGCTGGGCCAGGAATGCCACCGGCTCCTCGGCGCGTTGGGCGATCAATTCCCCGAACAGCCAGGTCAACGCGCTGGCAAAGACCTTGCGTTGGCTGTCCATGTCGGGGGGAAACAGATCGCGGGCCGAGAGGTCGGTGGCGAACCAGCGGGTGTAGAAGTCGCGGATCAGCGGCTCCGAGCCCTGTTTGGGGTCGACAGCGTTCTGCAGTGTCTGCAGTGCTTGGCGGTCATCGAGTCCCACGCAGCTGCATCTTAGGCGCGGTGCGCGCCGGCCGCCGCAATGCCGCCATGATCACCAGCGCCAGGCCGACGATAACCCAGCAACTGAGCACGATGATCGCGGTGTCGGCTCCGGCTCCGTTGAAGTAGGCCGTGGACCGCAGCAGGGTGGCAGTGGCTCCTTGGGGCAGCAGCTGGCCGAGCTGACCCCAGCCGGCCGGCAGCATCTCCGGTGCGGCCGTCAGCCCGGACAGCGGATTACCCAGGAGCAGGGCCAGCGCCGCGCCGACGGCCAGGCCGACCTTGCCGAACAGCGACCCGAGGCCGAGCATGAGCAAGCCGGCGGCGGCGATGCCCAGCGTCAGGCCTGCGGCGACTCCCCACAGATTCGAGTCGATCGAGCCGAACACGTACCGGAGCAGAGCCGCCACCGTGATACCCGCGAGTGCCGAGAACGCGATGGCGGCGGTCAGACGGGTCCACACTTCGCGCCGCAACGCCAGCACCAGCGCTGCCGCGGGCAGGATGCCGGCCAAGGTGATCGGCAGGGCCGACGCGGCCAGGCCGGTGCCGCGGGGATCCTGCGTGGTGGGCGGGGCCAGGTCCTCCGTATGCAAGGGCATGCCGGAGTGTGCTGCGACGCCGTTGCCGATCTGGGTGAGCAGCTGTGCAACGGCGGGGCTACCGCCGGTGGCGGTCAGCAGGGTGGGGCCCTGCGGCCCGAAGGCGATGCCGCCGTAGACATTCCGATGAAGAATCGCCTCACGTAGGGCGTTCTCGCCGGGGTAATAGGTGACCGAGAAGGCACCGGGGGCCTGCTGCTCGAGCCGCTCGGCGATCTGGCTCGTGGCGGCCTGGGGTCCCGCGACGCCGACCGGTACGTCGTGGGGTTTGGAGCGTGATGCGGGAAGCGCGAAAGCGATCGCCACGATCGCGATCGCGGCGGTCAGCGCGACGACGATGCCGGCTGCTCGCAGCGCGGCGGGCGGTTCGTGTACCGGTGCGGCGTGATGGGGCGTAGAGGCCTGGGTCGAGAGCATGTTCCCTCTTTTCATCCGACGTTGAATTAATCGGTTGAAGCGAGGGTATGCCCTGTTGAGCTAGATTTCAACAGCCATTGAAATGATAGTGTCGACGTATGGCTTCACCAGGGGAAACGACGAAGCGGCGCGGCCGTCGCCAAGGTGACCCGGTGTCGCGCGACGCGGTGCTGGCAGCGGCCAAACAGCGGTTCGCCGCCGAAGGGTACGAGAAGACGACGCTGCGGGCCGTCGCCTCGGACGCGCACGTCGACGCCTCGATGGTGCTCTACCTGTTCGGGTCGAAGGCCGACCTGTTCCGGGAGTCGCTGCGGCTGATCCTCGACCCCGACGTGTTGGTCGCCGCGCTGGACGGGCCGGCCGAGTCCATCGGTGAACGCATGGTGCGCGTCTATCTGAAGATGTGGGAATCTCCCGACACTGCGCCCAGCATGCGGGTGATGCTGCAGTCCGCCACCTCGAATTCCGATGCGCACGACGCGTTCCGGTCGTTCATGCAGGAGTACGTACTCGCCGCGGTCTCAGGCGTGCTCGGTGGTGGCGAGCAGGCCCGGCTGCGGGCCATGCTCGCCGCGTCAAGCCTGGTCGGTACCGCGATGCTGCGCTACGTGATGGCGGTGCCGCCGTTGGCGACGCTCGACGGTGAAGACGTGGTTCGGCTGCTCGCGCCGACCGTGACCCGCTACCTCACCGCCGATGCGGACGAGTTGGGGTTGCCGGATCTCTAGGCGGGCCAACGTGATTCATGATCGCGGAGTTCATCGGGACCAGCGTGACAGCGGGGCTACCGAGCTGAGGTTGTCGTACAGGAAGTGCGCGAACGTGACGGCCAGGATCAGGCCGGACATCGGCGGGGAAGTGGGGCATGCGCAATCGAGTCGGTAGTCGAAGGTCGCCTTCGTGAGCGCGCGCGTAAGCCTCGATTGGTTGGGTTGACTGCGTACTCGTGCAACCTCGGCACCGCCGGCGTCGTTGATCGGGACGTCGAGTTCCAACGCGGTGAACGGGGGAATATGGGTCCGTATTTTGCTGGTACCCATCGCTTGATCCTCACACTCCAGGTCGACGGACATCCAGGGAGTTCGAAAGTACTGCCAGTACGAGTTCGTCTGGCGGAGGCATCCGAGTTCGTTGCCCGCCGGGTCGTGAACCTGCAGGCAGTGACGGGCAAACGAGGTGCGGCCGGTAGATCGAGTGAACCGCAATAGCTGGATTCCGTTGGGCCGAACCACCTCGAACTCGAGCTTGCACACTGCCGCAGCCCCGAACGGGAATTCTCCCAGCGGTTGGATCAGCGCCAGTGGTTGTCCTTGCCGGTTGGTTATCGAACAACGGACATCGGAGCCGAAACCGCTGCGGATCGGTCGCAGGAACAGGGTGGGTTCCCCGAACGGGTACCCGTCTGCCGACACCGGCGGGGTAGGGAACGGCGTCGAGGACACCGGCTGGGCCGTGTGGTTGGTCCATTGTCGACCGTCGAAATACCGAATCTGTTGGGGATTCCAGGGATTGGTGAGCCAGCTGGGCGGCCCGGGTCGAGGAATGTCGATAATTCGGCCCTCCATGTCTGCCAAGGTCGGCGGCTCACTGCCAGTTACCACTGAAACGTAGAACGACGGAACGGCCAGGTCGACCACGGGCGCGCCGACACGGAGGCGGTGACAAGGATTCGTTGACTATGTCCCTCGGTGCGCATGCCGCGGCAGGGCCTGCGCCCGGAGGCGGGAAATTGACGCCGTCAATGCTCCTCGCTGGAATGCCGTGCGATGAGCGCGAGCTCGGCGTCAGAGGCCTGCTGAGGGGTCGCGAAGGGCATGTTGGTCGCGACGAAATTCCTGGCCTCCTTGGGATCCACCCCCTGCTCGACCATCATGTCAACTACTCCGGCGTGAACCACTGCCGTCGCTTTCGCGGCGGCAACTGCTGCCACGAATCGAATCTCGTCTGCCAATTGTCCCTCGGTCAACGTGGTCACTCTCGGGTCCAAATGAATCTGTGCGCCGATTTCGATGCATCGCCATCGGACCAGTACGTGCTGATCAGTTGTCCCGCGACGGCCAGCGCGGTCCACCGAGCGGTCCGCCCATCTGGATCCGGTCGTACATGTAGTGGGCGAAGGCGGTAGCCAGCATCAGGGCCGGGAGTGGAAATGACGTTGGCTCGGAGCAATCCAAGATGTAGTCGTAGTGCGGATTGCGTGATCCCGTGTGTGGGTGCCACCGCCGATCGACGTGAGCAACCACAGTGCCGGCCGCATCGAGGATGGGTTCGTGCACCTTCTTGTCCATTTGCCAGATGGTGGTTCCAATGTTGGACTGCCCGAGACGTTGTCCGCTGAACTCGAGGTCCATAGTCAAGGTGTAAATACGCCAGCGTGAACCACCTCGACGCAAACGTCCCAAGCCCTGCCCAGTGGGATCTTGCACGTCGATGGTCTGTCCGCTGTATCCCCCCGAGCTGATGAAGTACAAGAGCGGAGCCCCGTCGGGACGGGTCATAACGAATGTTTGGCCGGCGCTCCCCCGCGTGAGCCAGCCGATCTTGGTCGTCGGATGAATCGTCCCGATCTGCTGGCCGCGCACGTTCTCAACCCCGCACACGATGCTGGCGTCGTATTCAGTCGCGATGGCCCGCAAGACCAGGAGCTGCTCCCCGAAGGGGTAGCCGGTATCCCAGGCGTAGTCCGAGGGCGCCACCGGGGCGGGTACGGGTGTGGTGTGGCTGGACCACTGTTGGCCGTCAAAGTAGCGCAGCTGCTGTGGGTTCCAAGGATCGGCGAACCAGCCCGACGGTCCGACCGGTGGAATGCTGTTGTCGATGATTCGGCTCCTTCGCAGCTGCCAAGATCGGCCGCACCCGGGTTGTCGATGCTATCCGGGGTGTGGATTCGCTTGCCGCAGAAGGTAGAAGGCCCGCTGCTCAGCTACCCTCGAACTGATTCCGCCCCAACGTATCCAGGAATGTTGGCCCGCGTCGGTCGAGCTCACCTCGGTACACGTCGGCCCATGTGCTGAACGGGTGATGTGCCAGATGCTCATTGCGGAACCGGTCGTCCTCGGACACCTCGGAAACGCAGAATGACGGAATGGCGAGGTCGACCACCGGCCCGCCGCGCTCGACCTCGGAGAGCAACAGTGGCGCGTTTCTGCCGAGGAACTGATCGATGATCCAGCCATCTTCGCCCAACCACATCGAATAGCGGACTTTCGCGACGACAAATTCGGACCGGCGCACGATCTGGGCTGCGACCAACGGGTCGAGTTCACGCTCGGCCTCATATCGGGTGCCCCCGACCGCCGGCCCTTTCGCCGTCATCGTCCCGATCGACTCGTCACCCAGTGCGTCGGCGAGTTCGGCGGCAGTGGTGCCCAATTCTGCCGGGGCGGGCCCCTGCACGCGGACGCGAACGGCATAGCCGTCGGCCGCGAACAGATACGCCTGGACGATCAGTGCTGGTGCGGGATCCGACGCTGCCACTGCGGGCAATTCGCGGACAAAGAACTTCCGCTCGAATTCGAAATCACCGAAACCGGATTCGGACATGCGCACACCGTAGCCCGTCCTACGCCGAATACGTCGCCTATAGGACGTGTATTCCTTTGTAGAGCACGAGCACGCCGATCACCACGAGAATGGCGGCAACCAACACCGCGTGGTTGCGCTCCATCCATTCCTTGAGCCGGTTCAGCGCGGGATCCAGGCGCTCGCCGGACACCGCGTACGCCAGGATGGGCAGGGCCACCGTCGACCCGGCGGCCACCACGTAGTACAGCCCTGCCGCCCACACCCCGGGCTGGCCGAGGCCGGCACTGCCGATGGCCAATCCTGCTGCCGCGCAGATGAACAGGACCTTGGGGTTCACCACGGTGAGAACTACGCCGGCGGCTCCCGCCTTGACCGGCGTGAGCTTGCTGAGGCTGGTCATCCAACTGGGCATATGTTCAGACTTCGCCCGGGTGAGAAAGCGGTAGACGCCGAAGACGATGAGGGCGGCGCCCACCACGACGCGTAGCCATGACGCCCATGTCGGGGCGGCGTTGAGCCCGCCGAGCATGCCGGAGACACCGACGAAGATGGTGGTCAGCGCGGCGAGGCCGACGAGCCATCCGGTGAGGAAGGCCAGGCCTGTCGGTCGCGGGCGTGGGCTGTGCAGCACCAGGACCGCCGGAATGATCGACAGCGGCGACAAGGCCACCACCAGTGCGAGCGGGATGAGTTCGGCCAGAACCGAACCCCAGCTTTCCGTCATGGCCGCCCTCTCGACGCAGTATCCGAGCAAAACCTAGCAAGCAGCGGGTCATGCTCGGGGCTGAGTGCTCACCAGCGCCCGGCGACAATGTCCTCGACGGCATCGGCGGCGTGTTCCGGCCCGCCATGGGCACGGATCTCGCCGCGAATGACGTCGAGTCTCGCCCGGACCCGATGGTCGGCCGCGACACCGAGCACCGCGTCGCGGATCGTCGCCACGCTGGGGAGATGGTCCTGGAGATGACGGCCGACACCCAGAGCCTGCAGACGGGCGGCATTGGCGGGCTGATCGACGGCCTGCGGAACCGCCACCATCGGCACGCCGAACCACAAGCCCTCCGTGCACGAGCCCATGCCGGCGTGGGTGATGAAGCAGTCGGCCCGTTGCAACACGGCCGGCTGCGGCACGGTCTTGCGCGCCTGAACCCACTGCGGGACACTGCCCAAATCCTCGATTCCGGTGCGTCCGGTGGAAAGCACCAACCGCCAGCCCTGCCCGTCGAGAGCCTCGATGACGTTGCGGTACACGTCGGCTCGGTCGGTGTAGGCCGTGCCGAACGCCAGCAGTGCCAGCGGGCCGTCGCCGTCCGGAGGGCTCCAGTCACCGGGTTCTTCGCGGCGCGGATCGATACACGGCCCGACGAACCGGTAGCGGTCGCCGACCCGGTCGGCGTTGCGTTGCATCACACGGGGGATCAGCGCCAGACAGCGACGGGGTGCGCCGGTCACCTCGTCGAAGGTCAATCCCGTTCCGGACTCGATCAGCCACTCGTCGAATGCGCGGCGGTAGGCCCGTCCGCCGGGGCGGGCGAAGATGGGGCCCAGCACCTCGGCCATGTCTTCGTGATAGCCCTCCCAAGCCACTTCACTCGGCGACAGTTGAGCTGACGGCACGTCCCACTGACCGGCGGCCACCGGCCCGGCCATGCCGCCGATGTCGTAGAGCACGAGATCGGGCCGATCGTCGTCGAGCGCGGCGTGAAGCTGCGGCAGGACGTGCACCGCCTCGTCGAGGAACAAGCGCATGCCGGCCACCGGGTCGGTTTCGTCGAAGGATTCGGGCGCACCGGGCGCTCCGGGCAGCACTGAGGTGCAGGCGATGATGTCGGCTCCGGTCGGACCGACCAGATCGGCCAGGTGCCCGCCGACCGCGTAACTCACCCGATGACCGCGGCGCGCCAGCTCGGTGACAACCGCCAGATGCGGGTACATATGGCTGGGTGCGGACGCGGCGACTACCGCGATGTGTGAGGCGGGGTGCACGTGGTCGAGTCTGCCTGCCGAAAATTTTTAAAGTTGAGCGGAACAGACTCAACCTTGACTACGTTGTATATCGCGACAAGCATTTTCTCTATCGAAAAAGGGAGGTGTCGTGGACTCGTTCAACCCGACGACCAAGACTCAGGCGGCGCTGACCTCAGCGTTGCAGGCGGCCAGTTCCGCAGGCAATCCGGAGATCCGGCCCGCACACCTGTTGATGGCACTGCTCACCCAGAATGAGGGCATTGCCGCACCCCTGCTCGAGGCCGTCGGCGTGGACCCCGCGACGATTCGCGCAGGAGCACAACGACTGCTCGACCAGCTGCCCAGCGCCAGTGGCGCGAGCAGCCAACCCCAGCTGAGCCGGGAATCGCTGGCTGCGATCACCACGGCCCAGAACCTGGCTACCGAGATGGACGACGAGTACGTCTCCACCGAACACCTGATGGTCGGCCTGGCCACCGGTGACTCAGAGGTCGCCAAGCTGCTGACGGGCCACGGCGCCTCGCCGGAGGCGCTGCGCGAGGCCTTCACCAAGGTGCGCGGCAGCGCTCGGGTCACCAGCCCCGACCCCGAGGGCAGCTACCAGGCACTGGAGAAGTACTCCACGGACCTGACCGCTCGCGCGCGGGAAGGCAAGCTCGACCCGGTTATCGGACGCGACAACGAGATTCGTCGCGTCGTGCAGGTGCTGAGCCGTCGCACAAAGAACAACCCGGTGCTCATCGGTGAGCCCGGTGTCGGTAAGACGGCGATCGTCGAGGGATTGGCCCAGCGCATCGTCGCCGGCGACGTGCCGGAAAGCCTGCGGGATAAGACCGTCATCTCCCTGGACCTCGGTTCCATGGTGGCCGGCGCGAAGTACCGCGGCGAGTTCGAGGAACGGCTCAAGGCTGTCCTCGACGAGATCAAGGACTCGGCCGGACAGGTCATCACGTTCATCGACGAGCTGCACACCATCGTCGGCGCCGGCGCCACCGGTGAATCCGCGATGGACGCGGGCAACATGATCAAGCCCATGCTGGCCCGCGGCGAGCTGCGGCTGGTCGGTGCGACGACGCTCGACGAGTACCGCAAGTACATCGAGAAGGACGCCGCTCTGGAACGCCGCTTCCAGCAGGTGCTGGTCGGCGAGCCGTCGGTCGAGGACACCGTCGGCATCCTGCGCGGTCTCAAGGACCGCTACGAGGTGCACCACGGTGTGCGCATCACCGACTCGGCACTGGTTGCGGCCGCGACCCTTTCGGACCGCTACATCACCGCGCGTTTCCTGCCGGACAAGGCCATCGACCTGGTGGACGAGGCCGCTTCGCGGTTGCGCATGGAGATCGACTCCCGGCCCGTCGAGATCGATGAGGTCGAGCGGCTGGTCCGTCGCCTCGAGATCGAGGAGATGGCACTGGAGAAGGAGGAGGACGACGCCTCCAAGGAGCGGCTGGAGAAGCTGCGCGGCGAGCTGGCCGATTACAAGGAGAAGCTCTCGGAGCTGACCACCCGTTGGCAGAACGAGAAGGGCGCCATCGACGTGGTCCGCGAGCTCAAGGAGCAGCTCGACAGCTTGCGCGGTGAGGCCGACCGGGCCGAGCGCGACGGCGACCTGGCCAAGGCAGCCGAACTGCGCTACGGGCGGATCCCCGAGGTCGAGAAGAAGCTCGACGCCGCACTGCCGGTGGCCGAGGCCCGCGAGAACGTGATGCTCAAGGAAGAGGTCGGTCCCGACGACATCGCCGAGGTGGTCGAGGCGTGGACCGGTATTCCGGCCGGCCGGATGCTCGAAGGCGAGAGCGCCAAGCTGCTGCGTATGGAAGAGGAGCTGGGCAAGCGCGTCATCGGACAGCGGGCTGCGGTGACCGCGGTGTCGGATGCGGTGCGCCGCACCCGGGCCGGCGTGGCCGACCCGAACCGGCCGACTGGCTCGTTCATGTTCCTGGGCCCCACTGGTGTCGGTAAGACCGAGCTGGCAAAAGCCTTGGCGGAGTTCTTGTTCGACGACGAACGGGCCATGGTCCGCATCGACATGAGTGAGTACGGCGAGAAGCACTCGGTGGCTCGGCTGGTCGGTGCGCCTCCGGGCTACATCGGCTACGACCAGGGTGGTCAGCTGACCGAGGCAGTGCGTCGACGTCCGTACACGGTGGTGCTGTTCGACGAGATCGAGAAGGCCCACCCGGACGTGTTCGACGTGCTGCTGCAGGTGCTCGACGAGGGCCGGTTGACCGACGGTCAGGGCCGTACGGTCGACTTCCGCAACACAATCCTGATCCTGACCTCCAACCTGGGTGCCGGCGGTACCGAGGAGCAGGTGATGGCCGCGGTGCGGGCGGCGTTCAAGCCCGAGTTCATCAACCGGCTGGATGACGTGATCATCTTCCACGGCCTCGAACCCGGCGAGCTGGTGTCGATCGTCGACATCCAGCTGCAGCAGCTGCAGAAGCGGTTGTCGCAGCGCCGGCTCACCCTCGAGGTGTCGCTGCCCGCCAAGCAGTGGCTGGCCCAGCGGGGCTTCGACCCGCTCTACGGCGCCCGCCCGCTGCGCCGGCTGGTGCAGCAGGCCATCGGCGACCAGCTGGCCAAGATGCTGCTGGCCGGTGAGGTGCACGACGGCGACGTGGTGCCCGTCAACGTCAGCGCGGACGGCGAAGGCCTGGTCTTGGGCTGAGTCTCCAGCGAAAAGTCCCGCCACACACGGTGTGGCGGGACTTTTTGTGTCATGCGCAGCCGAGTGGGCACGCACGGCGGTGATTGTGCGTCAGGGGCGACCGCACAGCCGATCGACGGCCCTGAGCGCACGCTCGGCACCCGCTGTCCATTTTTGAGGGATTCGTGGCCGGACGAAGGCGGCGCAGCACCCATGGTGGCGAGAAGCATGGAGGTCAGAAGCCCTCGGACCACCAGAAAGCCCAGAAGCCATGTCACACACCATTGCCGGGATCGAGATTCCGGATACTGCGGCAGTCGCCGAAGCGACGCGTCTCGTCCAGCAGACCATCACGCCGCTCATCTACCACCACTCCTGCCGGGTGTTCTACTTCGGCCAGATCCATGCCCAGCGGCTCGGCGTGAAACCGGACCCCGAACTGCTCTACCTGGCGGCGATGTTCCACGACACGGGTCTTGTCACGCCGTTCTCCGACACCGAACAGCGCTTCGAGGTCGACGGCGCCGATCACGGACGCGAATTCCTGCTTGAGCGTGGGTTTTCCGCCTCGGCCGCCGACACGGTGTGGACAGCGATAGCCCTGCACACGACACCGGGCATCCCGGGCCGGATGGGCCCCGAGATCGCCGCGACACACCTCGGGGTGCTCACCGACGTGGTCGGTTTCGATCTCGATGAACTGGACCCGGACCGGATCAGCGAGATCCTTGCGGTTCACCCCCGCGGCGATTTCAAGCACGAGTTCCTGAGCGCGTACTTCGACGGGTTCAAGAACCGCCCCGAGACGACGCTCGGCACGGTGAACTCCGATGTCCTGGAGCACTTCATGCCCGATTTCCGACGCATCACCACCGTGGAACGCATTCTCGGCTCGCCGTGGCCGAGCTGACCGGTTTGCCGGCAAGACCATCGATACACGTGAAGGAGCTCCCAAATGATCCCGAAGGGCCCGTTGGCCGGAGCGGTCGTGGCCGTGATCGCCGGCTACTGCGCTCCGGTCGCGGCGGCAGCGCCCGTTTCGGCCGACACGTCGGCGATCGTCACCTTTCCGCCGGGGGCACATGTGGCGCCCCAGCGCCACAGCGATGCGTTCGTGTTCGCCTATGTGCTGGAAGGTGCGGTGAGCAGCCAGCTCGAAGGCCGGCCTGCGCACGTGTACCGGCGAGGTGAGAACTGGTCCGAGCAACCGGACGCCCACGACGTCGCCATCGACAACATCAGCGCAACTGATCCGGCGAAGCTGCTGGTGGTCTTCGTCGCCGCTCCCGGTGAACACTCCCAAGACGCATGGCCCGCACGGGTCGGGTATCAGTCGGAGCCTGCGCGTCGAGCGGTGCTGAACCGGCGCTGGTAGGCGGCCGGGCTGATCGACAGCTTCCTCACGAATACCCGCCTCATGCTCTCGTAACTGGGGAACCCGGCGCGAGCAGCTGCCTGCGTCGCGTTGTGACCTTGATCCAGCAGCGCCCTGGCCATGTCGAAACGGATGCTCTCGACATAGCGTGCCGGTGTCGTGGACAGCTCGTCGTGGAAGAGCCGGGTGAGGTGCCGAGTGCTCACGTTGAGGTGTTTGGCGAGTTCGGCGAGCGAATGGTCACCTTGTGGGTCCGCCGTCACCAAGTCAACGACCTGTCGTAGGGCTGGAGAACGGGGCGGCGAGCCTTGCAAGGGTGCGGAGAACTGTGATTGCCCGCCGGCACGTTGCATGTACACCACCAGGGCCCGGGCGACGTCGCGGGTCAGGTCGGGCCCGTGGTCTTCTTCGACGAGTGCGAGTGCGAGGTCGATCCCGGCCGTCACGCCCGCCGACGTGTAGGTGTTGCCGTCGCGGACATAGATCGCGTCGGGTTCGACCTCACATGTCGGACACCGTGCGGCAAGTTCGCGGGCGACGTTCCAGTGCGTGGTCGCACGCTTGCCGCCGAGGAGTCCGGCGGCGGCGAGGATGAACGCACCGGTGCAGATCGACGCGACGCGGCGGGCTCCCGCTGCCGGGATCGCTGCGGCCTCGGCCAATGTCGACGGGACCGGAGTCCGCGGGAAGTTGTCGGAGCCGGGCACCAGATATGTGTCTGCTGCCGGCTCCGCGGACACATCGCGCTCGACGGTGATCCCGAAACCCAGGTTGGATGTGACGTTTTCACCCGTCGGCGACAGCAGCACGATCTGGTAATCGGCGCCGAACCGGTTCGCCGTCTTGAACACCTCCGCCGGGCCCGCCACGTCCAAAAGGGTCACACCGTCGTAGACGAGGATCGCGACGCGGCGTGGGCCAGGCGTTGCGGCGGTGGTCGACGCAGGCATGACCACGAGTGTGCTCGCTGCGCGTCCGGTGTGCTGGAGATCTAGCCGCGGGTCAGAGTGCGAACCTGCCGGCGAAGCCACGTAGCGGCACGTCGGCGCTCGTCAGCAGCCCCGGCGGGGCCTTGACCACCGAGGCGATGGCGTTGAGCGCGGGCAGCCCGGTGACGGTCATGCCGATCGAGGCGAACGAATCCGGATCGGACAGATCCACACCGGGTTTCGGGAAGATCATGTGCTTGTTGTAGACGCACGGATCGCCCTTGATCTGAGTTATGTAGCACCCCTTGATGTCCCAGCTCGGATCGGTGTGCGGGGTCATCTGCCATTCCAGGTGGGTTTCGACGCGCGGCACGCCGTTCACCATGCCCTGGTACTTGATGTAGTTGCCGCCCAGCGATCCCTTGGGCAGGGTGTACCAGCCCAGGTCGACATCCTTGGTGCACGCGCCGAGTTCGTAGGTGAACTTGACCTCGTCGAGTTCCAACCCGAAACAGTCGGCCATCATCAGCACGCTGTCGGCGAAGACACGGGTGTACTTCTCCAGCTTGCCGGGAATCGACGGGTCATCGACCGGCAGGCCGTAGCCGACCTCGATCCAGGTGTCCTTGCTGTGATGGCATGACACGTCGACGGATTCGATGGTGGTGACATTCTCGATCTCGGCGACGTCTGCCGAGCACACCACGCCCAGGATCTGGTTGAGGCCGGGGTTCATGCCGGTGCCGTAGAACGTCGATCCACCCTTGGCGCAGGCCTCGGCCAGCAGCTGTGATACCGGTTTGCCGGAAGGGTGTGGATGATTGGTGTCGCGGTGCCAGCCGGTGATCCAGTCCGCGGTGGTGACGATATTGATCCCGGCCTCAAGAACTTTCACGTACAGGTCCTCGTCGGGAAATACGCCGTGAAACGTCATCACGTCCGGACGTGCCGCGATGATCTCGTCGACCGAGCCCGTCGCCGTCACGCCGATCGGCTCGATCCCGGCGATCTCACCGGCATCGCGTCCCACCTTTTCCGGTGTGTAGCAATGTAACCCGATCAGTTCGAGATCGGGCCGCTTGCCGATGCGCTTGATCATCTCGGTGCCGACGTTGCCGGTCGCCACCTGGAATACGCGGATCTTCTCGGTCATAGGGTGTCTGCCTTCCGTATACGCGCGAGGTCGGCCGCGCTGCCGCCACGGCCGTCGGGATAGAACTGCATGGCCCACTTGCGGATTGCGGTGAAGCCTTCGTATTCGGCGGTGGCCAGCGCCGGGGGATCGGAGTAGCGCTGGTGCGACCAGATGTGGATGTCCTGGGTGAACTGGCGGATCACCTCGTTGCCGAACTCGGCGGCGCGCTCGGCGGCCCGTGGAGTGTCCTTGCCTGGGGTCCGGCCGATGTAGACCATGAACCGCACGTCGGAGGTGGACTCGTCGACGGGGGTGACCGCCGAGATGGTGCGGTTGTCGATCATTCCCCAGCTCTTGGTCACCGCGATGCCCAAGCCGCCGTTGATGGCCTCGACGCCGCTGCGCACATCGTCGATCGACTGCTGGTCATCACCCTCGAACGTGATGGTGAAGTCCACGTAGGAGATCGGGGCGGCGAAGTCGTGGCGGGTGAATACCGGCACGATCGGGGTCTGGTGCACGAACTTGAAATGCGCGAAGTCGACGCCGTTCTCGAGCACGTACTGAGGATGCAGCTCGAGCCCTTCGCGGAAGAGTCGCTGCTGGGGGTAGTAGTCGGCGGCGCTGCTGCCGTCGTTGAAGGAGGCGAACACATCCGGCGCATCGAAGAACGGCTCGCGACCTTCGATGTCGTGCCAGATGTAGATGATCTCGTTGCGCTCGACGACGGGATAGGTGCGCATCCGACGACCGCGGTTCGGCCGGTCCTGGTACGGGATGCAGACATTGCGGCCCTCGGCGTTCCACTGCCAGCCGTGGAACGGGCACTGGATGACCTCGCCGACGACCTGGCCGCCGAAACCCAGGTGGGCGCCCAGATGCTCGCAGTAGGCGTTCATCACCGTCACCTGCCCGGATTCCGAGCGCCAGGCGACCATCTCCTCGCCGAAGTACTTCATGGCGTGCACAGCGCCGACTTCGACCTGGTCTGACCAGGCGACCTGGAACCATCCCGTCGGTTTCATCGACAGCGGTGGTTTAGCCATGACGCGAATCGTAGGAGGATCTGTGAAACTTGTGAAGGGGTTTGACAGAGGGTTCTGCGAAAAGTTTTCCGACCGGCTAATCTCTCGTAGATGACCGAGGTGAGTACGCGCCGCACCAACCGGCGCGGCGAGGCCACCCGGGAGAGCATGCTCGAAGCCGCACGCAAGGCGTTGGCCAGCGGCGACCCGGGCGCCGTATCGGCCAACCGGATCGCCAAAGAGATCGGTGCCACCTGGGGTGCGGTCAAATACCAGTTCGGCGACATCGACGGATTCTGGGCCGCGGTCCTGCAACGCACCGCCGAACGTCGCGCGGGAATGCTGAGCCACCGCGACGACAGTGTGCCGCTGCGAGAGCGCGTCGCCGGCATCATCGACCTGCTCTACGACGGACTCACTGCCAGCGATTCCCGGGCGATCGAGAACCTGCGCGCCGCGCTGCCACGGGACCATGCCGAACTGGAACGGCTCTACCCGAAGACCGCAGCGGAACTGTCGTCGTGGGGGCAGAGCTGGCTGCAGACCTGCCAGGAGGCCTTCGCCGACCTCGATGTCGACCCCGAACGGGTCCGGGAGGTGGCCTCGTTCATCCCCGGCGCGATGCGCGGTATCACCTCCGAGCGCCAACTCGGTACGTACACCGACCTCGATCTGGCCCGCCGCGGACTCACGAACGCGATCGTCACCTACCTCGAAGAGTCCCGGTAACAGCCCTCTGATCACCAGTAACCGGGTTGTGACCTCCCAAGGTAGGGGCATTTGGGCCGTCAACAAGTAGGCTAGGCCCGATGGTCCCGCTCTGGTTCACGCTGTCCGCACTCTGTTTTGTGGGTGCGGCGGTTCTGCTGTACGTCGACATCGACCGTCGGCGTGGGTTGGGACGGCGCCGCAAGTCGTGGGCGAAGTCGCATGGCTTCGATTACGAGCACGAGTCGCACGAGATCCTCAAGCGCTGGAAGCGCGGGGTCATGTCGACCGTCGGTGACGTCACGGCCAAGAACGTCGTCCTCGGCCAGATTCGTGGCGAGGCGGTGTTCATCTTTGACATCGACGAGGTTGCGACGGTGATCGCGCTGCACCGCAAGGTCGGCACCAACGTCGTCGTCGATCTGCGGCTCAAGGGCATCAAGGAGCCCCGGGAGAGCGACATCTGGCTGCTCGGCGCGATCGGCCCGCGGATGGTGTACTCCACCAACCTCGACGCCGCCCGTCGTGCCTGCGACCGCCGGATGGTCACGTTCGCCCACACCGCTCCCGACTGCGCCGAGATCATGTGGAACGAGCAGAACTGGACGCTCGTCAGCATGCCTGTCACGAGCACCCGGGCCCAGTGGGACGAGGGACTGCGCACCGTGCGTCAGTTCAACGACCTGCTGCGGGTACTGCCGCCGGTTCCGCAGAACGGTGTTGCGCCACAGTCGGGGCAGGGTAGCCAGGCTGCGCTGGCGCGTCGCGCGAGCTCGCCGAGTCGGCCGCTGGCACCGACCCCCGCCGGGCGTCGCGAGCTGCCGCCGGGGCGGGCCGATGCCGCGCCCGGGCGTGGTGACGTGAGCCGCTACACCCAGCCGCGGCAGGAGCCGGGCCGTCCGGATGCGATCCGTCGGACCCAGCCTCCGGCCCGCAACGGGCGTCACGCCCCGCACTACCAGCGCTAGCTGACGCAACAGAGCAGTTGAGTACCCTCTAGGTCGTGCCTCGTCCCCTTGCGCTGATCACCGGACCGACCTCGGGCCTCGGCGCCGGGTTCGCCCGCCGCTACGCGCGCGACGGTTACGACCTCGTCCTGGTGGCGCGCGACGGCGTCCGGTTGGAACAACTCGCCGCCGAACTGCGCGATGAGGCCGGCGCCCAGGTCGAAGTACTCCCCGCGGACCTCGCCTCCGCTCCCGATCGGGCCAAGGTCGCCGATCGGCTGCGCGCAGGCGTGCAGGTGCTGGTGAACAACGCTGGCTTCGGCACGTCGGGTGAGTTCTGGACCGCCGATCTGGCCAAACTGCAGGCCCAGCTGGATGTCAATGTCACCGCGGTGATGGAACTGACTCATGCCGCGCTGCCGTCGATGATCGACGCGGGCAGCGGCACCGTCATCAACGTGGCCAGTGTCGCCGGGCTGGTGCCCGGCCGCGGGTCGACATACTCGGCATCCAAGGCCTGGGTCGTCTCGTTCACCGAGGGCCTGGCCAACGGGCTCGGTGGTACCGGGGTCGGGATACATGCCCTGTGCCCGGGGTTCGTTCACACGGAGTTCCATGCCCGCGCAGGCATCGACATGGCGGGCACACCCTCGTTCCTGTGGCTGCAGGTCGAGGACGTGGTGCGGGAATGCCTGGCCGATGTGGCGGCGGGCAAGGTGGTCATCGTGCCCGGCCTGCAGTACAAGGTGCTCACCACCGGAGGCCGCCTGGTTCCGCGAAACTTGGTGCGTGCCATGACAAAAGCAGTGGGAAAAGGTCGTGGGAGAACTTAATACAGAACTGACGTGGCAGTGCGGGCGCTGATCGCGGCGGTGATGGCGGTCCTTCTCGTCCTCACCGCGGGCTGTGCATCCGATCAGCCGGGACGCACGTACGAAGCGTCGACCGCCGCCATCGGGGATTCCTTGGACATTCTCGGGTGGAACCTGAAGGTGTCGGATCTGCGGTTCGACTCCGAACACGTGCTGATCGATGTCGAGGGCTCGGCGTCGGGTGAGGGGCACGCCAAACCTGAGGACATCCGGTTCGGTCTGTACGGCGCGCTGGCGCATCCGCTTGAGGTCGATGCGCTGCACGGTTGTGATGATCTGACCAGCCTCGGAATCCGTCCGTTGTCGGCGCCGGCGCCTGACAAGCTCAGCGGCACAGTGTGCTTGGGACCATTCCGCGATCAGAGCCAGGTGCGGGGGGTGTACGTGTACTCGCCGCGTGAGCGCATCGCCGGAACCACCGTCGCCTACCCGGCGGCCTTCCCGATCGGAGTACTGCCCACCAACGTCAACGACACCGGGGTCACCGTTAGGTCCTCCAGTGTCGACGCGTTCAGCGCGGACGGCGGACAGCTGTCGCCCGCCGCGATGGGAGATCCGAGCGCCTTCAACGGCAAGGGCTACATGCTTCTCGGCCTCGAGATCGACGGTGCGGCAAAGCGTTATGCGGAGGACTCGACCAAGCGCGGCGGCCCGCTGATGGTGGTGGCCGGGCCGACACTGCCTCCGCCGGGCCTGAGCCATGCCTGCTCGGTGTACGGCTCTTCGGTGCTGATCCTGCCGGAGGCCTCGCGGGAGGCGGTGAACGTCCGGGCTTCGCTGTGTACGCAGGGGGAGATGAACGCCGCACTGCTCTACGCGTCGGTGTCGGTGATCGGTACGCACGCTGCTCTGTGGACGACCCGTGGCTGAGGCCGTCGGACCGACCGAGTGGGGCGAGAGCCCCGGCGTAGGGCCGTGGCAGGGCCCGCCGCCATCTGCCGACGAGGCCGACCGGTATGACCCCGACCTGTTGCGTGACGGTGATACCCGCAATGTCGTTGATGCCTACCGGTATTGGACCCGGGAGGCGATCATCGCCGATATCGACCACCGGCGGCATCCGTTGCACATCGCGATCGAGAACTTCGGCAACGACGCCAACATCGGTGCGGTGGTGCGCACAGCCAACGCCTTCGCGGTCGACACCGTGCACATCGTGGGCAAGCGTCGGTGGAACCGGCGGGGCGCGATGGTCACCGACCGCTACCAGCGGTTACGCCACCACGACACCACCGCCGAACTGCTGTCCTTCGCCGCCGACGCCGGGCTGACCGTCGTCGCGGTCGACAATGTGCCCGGCGCCGTGCGACTGGAACAGACCGAACTACCGCGGCACTGCCTGCTGATCTTCGGCCAGGAGGGCCCGGGTATCACCCCCGAGGCGCAGGCCGGAGCGGCTGTGACCGTCTCCATCGCGCAGTTCGGGTCGACTCGCAGCATCAACGCCGGGGTTGCGGCGGGAATCGCCATGCACGCGTGGATCACTCGCCACGCGGATTTTTCCCAGGCCTGGTAGAGGTGGGAGCTCCGGGCACCCGCCGTTCGCCACCGTTGCGCTCCTGCCAGAGCTTGTAGACATCGACCGCGGCGTCGCGGGGCTCGTAGCGCATGGGCAGGCGCCGTTGATCCCACGGCTTGGCGAATTCGTCGTAGAACGTGTTGAGCTCGAAGTACTTTCGATCGTCCACGTAGTGCGGTTCGTAAGCGTCCCGGGTGGTCAGGAACACCACCTCGTCCGGCGAGCAGTAGTAGAGCGAACCCAGGCACATCGGACAGGGCTGTGCCAACACGTAGATCGTGGCCCCGATCAGGTGCTCGGTACCGATCCTGGTACACGCCTTGCGGATCGCGAGAATTTCCGCGTGTGCGGTGGGGTCATGGGTCTGGGCAACCAGATTCGGGCTCTCGGCCAGAATTTCACCGTTTTTGACGATGACGGTGGCGAACGGCCGGCCGCCCTCGGCTACATTCTGGCGGGCGATGTCGATGGTGCGTTGTGCGAAGTCCATGAGGCCTCCTCGATACCGGACTCGATCAAAAGGGTTTGGTGGGAAGGTATTTGCCGTCCAGGGTGATGACGGCGCGTTCGCCGCCTTCGGGATCGGCGACCTTGCGCACATCGAGCTTGAAATTGATCGCGCTGATGATGCCGTCACCGAACTGTTCGTGGACGAGGGCCTTGAGCGTTGTGCCGTAGACCTGAAGCATCTCGTAGAAGCGGTAGATCGTCGGATCGGTGGGGATGCCGCCGGGGATCGAGCCACGGGTGGGAATGGTCTGCAACAGCAGTGCGGCGTCGTCGTCCAGCCCGAGCAGTGCGGCGACCGCCTCGGCCGACCGGGCAGGCAGGGCATGCTGGCCGAGGACGGCGGCGGTTACGAACGCCGGTGAGAGCTCGGCGGCGTCGGCGATCTGTTGCCAGGTCAGGTCTTTACGGGTTTTGGCTTCGACGGCCGTGGCGGCCAAGGCTTGACGGGCGGTCGGATCAAATTGGGCGTGCGCCATTTTCGGTGTCCTTTCATCGTGATGCCGCTTCGCGGGCGCGACAGCGGTGGTTCTCGGTCTGGCGGGCTAGGCGTCGTCGACGGCGCTGATCGCGCCGGTACCGATGTCGAATACCCAGCCGTGCAAGGTGACGGCATGGGCTGCGAGCGCACGGGCCACCGAAGGATGGCTGCTGAGGTTCTCCAACTGGGCTCGCACGTTCAGGTGCACGAGTTCGGCGGTGTCCGTACCGCTCACGCCGGCTTGCCGCAGCCATTCGGCGGTGGTCGGCATGGCGTTCAGATCGTGGTTCTCGGCGAGTGCCGTCATCGCGCCGCAGCCCGAATGTCCGCACACCACGATGCGGGTCACGCCCAACGCCGAGACCGCGTATTCGATGCTTGCGGCGATGCCGTCGCCGCCTCGGCGGTAGGCCGGCACGAGGTTGCCTGCGGTACGTATGACGAACAACTCGCCCGGCTCACTGCCGGTGATCAACTCCGGGACGACGCGGGCGTCGGAACAGCCGATGAACAGCGTGTGCGGGCGATGGGTGGTCGCCAGGTGGGCGAACAGGTCGGCCTTGGCGGGAAAGGTGTCCCGCTGGAACTGCGCGACGCCTTCGGCCAGGTCATACATGGTTTCACTCCCTTCGATGGGAGCCGGACTCGGGCGACCGGCGGTATATCAACCACCCTGCGCGTGAATTGCTATAGCGTCCAATACTTAGTTTCCATCAGAACGATAGACAGTGCCTATGGTGACTGTGGGTGGGAGTAGTGCAGCGCGACCGCGCTGAACGCGCGTGCGGCCGCGGACTGATATCCCGCTGCCCGGTGCAGGAGCACGACCTCGCGTGACGGTAGTGGCGGATCTGGCCGGACCGGATGGAGGTCGGCGTGCGCCTGGGTGATGGCGTCCGGCAGCACCGTGGCAAGGGTGCCGAGGCGTACGAATTCGATCAGCGCGCTGATCGAATTGGCTTCGATGGCGATGTGTGGCGAGATGCTCTGGGCGGCGAAAAACTCGTCGATGTAGTTGCGGGTAGCGAAATCTCGGCTGAGCAAGGCCAGCGGTTGGCTGGGCAGGTCCGTGATCGGGAACGTCGCGACACGTGGATGAAGAGGGTGGGCGGCACCCACGACGAGGCTGAGCGTCTCGATGAAGAGCGTGGACGCGGACACACCCGCGGCGTGGTGGCCGGCGAAAGCGATGCCGAGGTCGATACGGTCGGCGAGCAGATCGGCTTCGATCAGATCTTGGGTGGTCTCGATGACCGCCAGGGTGACGCCCGGATGCGCGGCATGGAATTGGCGCACCAGCGGACCGATCAGATACGCGGTGATTGTCGGCGTCATCGCTATCCGGAGATGGCCGCGGCTGAGGTCGTGTACGTCGTGGACTGCCCGCTCAGCGGCGTCGAGGTCCTGCAGGGCCAGGCGTCCGTGCCGGGCGTACGCCTCCCCGGCATCGGTCAGCCGGACCGAGCGGCCCTTGCGGTCGAGGAGGGTGGCGCCGACTTCGCGTTCCAGCTGTTTGATCTGCTGCGACAGGGTGGGTTGGGACACGTGCAGCGCCTCGGCTGCCCGGGTGAAGTTGCCGTGGTCGGCGACGGCCAGCAGGTAGCGGAGGTGTCGCAGCTCCATCGGCCCAATGTATAGGCGATGCCTATCGGAGCGATGAGAATTGCGTCTTGGACACTATGGTGCACGCACGGCAGGTTGGAAACATGCCCGGTTCCCCTCGTGCCTTCAACCGCAGTGCGGCGGCGCTTGCCGTGGTCGCCGCGACTGCCGCAGGCTGCGCCACCCCAGACGTCGCGACCGTTCACACCACGGCGGTACCCACGACGAACGCCCCGTCGGCCTACCCGGGCCAGGGCCGGGACCTGCTGGCGGCGGCGTCGAACAACGATGCGGCTCGGGTGCGTGAGCGACGGCTCGGGCCGCACCGCACTGGACAACGCCGAGCATCTCGGCCAACTCCAGATCGCAGCTATCCTGCGCGCACGATGAAAACCCAAGAAACGGAGCACTTTTCGAATGACCGTCGGCAATGTACTGATCCTGCTGGCCCGCGTCGGCCTCGGTGTCATCTTCCTGGCCCACGGCTGGCAGAAGTTCGTCACCAACGGGATCGCCGCTACCCAGCAGGGCTTCGAGACCATGGGAGCCCCGTTTCCCGAGGTGACGGCAGTGGTTGCGGCCACCATCGAATTCGGCGGTGGTATCGGGTTGATCATCGGCCTGGCCACACCGGTCTGGGCGGCACTGCTGTTCGCCACCATGGTCGGCGCATTCCTGATCGCCCACACCGGCCACGGATTGTTCGCCGCGCAGGGCGGATTCGAGCTGGTGCTGGCCCTGGCGGCTCCGATGCTGCTGCTGATCGTCACCGGCGCGGGACGGTTCAGCGCCGATGGCCTGCTCGGTGGCCGGTTGCCTTGGAACCGAGGCATTTTCGCGAACCGGTCACCGCGACTCAGTTCGGAGCTGTCATGACCGGCCCGGGGCTCGACGCGCTCATCGACGTGGTCCTGCCCGACGGCCGGCGGGTCGACGTCTTGCTGCGTGGCGGGCGAATCGAGGCGATCGTCGATCACGGACAACCTGCTTCGCCGAACGCGGTTCGGGGTCGACACGTCGTCGACTGCGGCGGTGCCCTGCTGCTTCCCGCATTCGTCGACGGCCATTGCCATTTGGACAAGACCTTCTGGGGAGCACCGTGGCAGCCGCACCGCGCCTCGGGCTCGTTGCGTGAACGCATCGCCAACGAACGTGAATTGCGCGCTCGGGTAGGGGTTCCCGTCACCACCCGCGCCACCGCGTTGGCCGAGCACATGGTCACGCTGGGCACGGGGCATGTGCGGTCGCACGTCGACATCGATGCCGATATCAAGCTCGACGGTCTGCACCAGCTGCTGGAGGTCCGTGAAGCCCTGTGCGACAAGCTGAGTATCCAACTCGTGGCATTCCCGCAGAGCGGCGTCGTCACCGCCCCGGGAGTGCCCGACCTCCTCGACGCGGCGCTGGCCGAGGGGGCCGACCTGATCGGCGGGCTCGACCCGGCCGGCTTCGATGGCGATATCGACGGGCAGCTCGACGTGGTGTTCGGTTTGGCCGAACGGCATGGGGCAGGTATCGACATCCACCTGCACGACGGTGGAGACCTCGGCGTCCGGCAGCTTCACGCGATCGCCGAGCGGACGAAAACCCTTGGGCTGGGCGGGAAAGTGACGGTCAGCCATGCCTATTGTCTGGGACAGGTCGACGAGGCCACGCTCGACCGGGCTGCGTCGGCCCTGGCCGGCGCCGAGGTATCACTGATGACGAACGGTCCGGCCGGAACCATGCCGCCCGTCCTGCGGCTGCGTGCCCACGGCGTGCGGGTGTTCGCGGGTTCGGACAACATCCGGGACGCCTGGTGGTCATACGGCACCGGTGACATGCTCGAACGCGCCACGATCATCGGCCTGGAGGGTGGCCTGATGACCGACGAGGAACTCGGGTACGCGGCGTCGCTGGTGACCGACTCGGCAGCCGGCGCACTCGGGCTTGCCGAATACGGTCTGCAACCCGGCAACCGGGCGGATCTGGTGGTGGTCGCTGCGACAAACCCGGCCGAGGCCGTGGCCGGTCATCCCGAGCGGCTGCTGGTCGTGCACCATGGCCGGGTCGTGCGTGGAACTGGCCGACATGCCGACATTTCGGCGGCCAGGTAAGGCAGGATCGTCTGCATGGATCAGCTATGGGCTAACCGTGCGGCCAGCGCCGAAGCTGCGATCACCCAGCGACACCTGAAGAAGCTCTGGGGCCTGCCTGGCACCCAACTGGGCGTGGTGGCCTGGCCGTCGACCAAGAAGTACCGGCACTTCGGAACCTGGCATTACTGGTGGCAGGCGCATCTTCTGGACACCCTGGTCGATGCGCAGGTGCGCGATCCGCAACCCGAGCGCAAGACTCAGATCGAGCGCCAGATCCGCGGACACTGGATGCGCAACAACCTGTCCTGGACCAACAACTACTACGACGACATGGCCTGGCTGGCGCTGGCTCTTGAGCGGGCCGGCCGGTTGGTCGGCGTGGAGAAGGCCCGCGCACTCAAGAAGTTGTGCGCGCAGTTCGTCGATGCCTGGGTGCCCGAGGACGGCGGCGGCATCCCCTGGCGCAAGGAGGATCAGTTCTTCAACGCCCCGGCCAACGGCCCGGCCGGGATCTTTCTGGCCCGATACGACGATCGGCTACGCCGCGCTCAGCAGATGGCCGACTGGATCGACGACACCCTGATCGATCCCGAAACCCACCTGGTGTTCGACGGCATCAAGGCCGGTTCGATGGTGCGGGCGCAGTACACCTACTGCCAGGGTGTGGTGCTCGGATTGGAAGTCGAGCTCGCGGTGCGCACCGAGGATGCCCGGCACGCCGAGCGGGTGCGCCGCCTGGTGGCCGCAGTCGACAAGGAGATGGCCACCGATGGCGTGATCAAGGGCGCCGGAGGCGGTGACGGCGGCCTGTTCAACGGGGTCACGGCGCGGTACCTGGCGCTGGTGGCCAATACGTTGCCGGGGGACACGGCCGCCGACCAAACGGCAAGGGAGACGGCCCGGTCCCTGGTGCTCAAGTCCGCTCAGGCGGCCTGGGATAATCGGCAGACCGTCGATGGGCTGCCGTTGTTCGGACCGTTCTGGGATCGCACCGCTGAGGTGCCCGGGGCCGAAGGTCAGGAAGCGCAGTTCGTCGACGGCGCGGTAAACGCGTCTGCCATCCCGGAACGTGATCTGTCCGTTCAGGTTTCGGGTTGGATGTTGATGGAAGCAGCGCACACCCTGTCCGAGTAGTCCCGCTCGCCGAGATGTGGGCACAGTCGGACGAATTGTCGAACGACTTCGGTGTGCGCACAGTGGAGTAGGTGAGTGGTAATGGAGAGGGTCGCACGGACCTCCATCGTCGACGTCGTCATCGCCAGATTGCGCGACGAGATTCGTAACGGCAACTGGCCGGTAGGAACCAAGATCCCCACGGAGGCGACACTCGTAGATGTGTTGGGCGTGAGCCGTCCGTCCGTGCGCGAGGCAGTGCGCTCGCTCGTGCAGGCCGGCTTGTTGGAGTCTCGGCAGGGCGACGGGACATACGTGGTCGCCGAGGACGAGACGACGGTGGCGCTGCAGCGGGTCGTCGATGCCGCGGATCGAGCCGAAGCGCAGCTGGTGCGTCATACGCTGGAAGTACTCGCCGCTCGTGAAGCTGCGACTCACCGCTCGAAGGCCGATGTGGACGCGCTGCGCGTGGCCCTCCAGGGCCGCCGGACCGCGAAAGCCAAGGCCGACCTCGACGCGTTCATCGACCATGACGTCGCTTTTCACATCGGCGTGGCCCGCGCTTCGCACAACGTGCTGCTGCTCGATTTCTACCGGTCTTTCGAAGGCGCGATGCGCGATCCCGCACACGGCGCGTTCTGCATGAGCGCTCCCGAAGATCCCCACCGGGACTTCCACAACGATCTGTTTCACGCGATCCAACGAGGTGACCACGGTGCGGCAACCCGCGCCGCGATCTACGGCCTCGACGTCCACGAGCGCCATCTGCACGCGGTCGGTAGCTGACGCAGCCCTTGGCCCGGAGGCCCAAAACTGAGCGTGCGCTCAGCGGGGGACTAGGTTGAGCATCGTGAGAGAAGTGCTCGCCGATGCTCTGGCCGTGTGGCGTGCCGGCGGCACCGCGGGCATGGCAACGGTGGTGCGCACATTCCGTTCCGCGCCACGGCCTGCCGGGGCATCCATGATGGTCGCCCCTGACGGCACGGTGACCGGCTCGGTATCCGGCGGCTGTGTCGAAGGCGCCGTATACGAACTCGCGGGCGACGTGGTCGCCGAGGGCACACCCGTGCTGCAGCGTTACGGAGTCAGTGACGACGACGCCTTCGCCGTGGGGCTGACCTGTGGCGGCATCCTCGATGTGTTCGTCGAGCCCGTGTCGCAGCGGACGTTCCCCGAACTGCAAGCGCTGGTCGACGACATCGAGGCCCATCGGCCTGTCGCGACCGCGACGGTGATCGCCCATCCTGACCCGACCCGGTTGGGCCGACGACTGGTCATCCGCGCCGACGAGGTCACCGGCACGCTCGGCTCGGCCCGGGCGGACAGCGCGGTTACCGACGACGCTCGCGGCCTGCTCGACACCGGCCGCAGCGGGGTCCTGACGTTCGGTCCCGATGGCGAACGTCGCGGCGAGGGAATGGAAGTCTTCGTCTCCAGCTTTGCGCCGCCCCCGCGGATGCTGGTGTTCGGCGCCATCGACTTCGCTGCTGCCGTCGCCCGGCAGGGCTCGTTGCTCGGCTACCGCGTCACGGTGTGTGACGCTCGCCCGGTTTTCGCCACCGCGGCGCGCTTCCCGACCGCTGACGAGGTCGTCGTCGACTGGCCCAATCGATACCTGGAGGCGCAGGCCGCTGCGGGCGCGATCGACGGCCGCACGGTCATCTGCCTGCTCACCCACGATCCGAAGTTCGATGTGCCGTTGCTGGAGGTGGCTTTGCGGCTGCCGGAGATCGGCTACATCGGTGCGATGGGCTCGCGGCGCACCCATGACGACCGGATCGCCCGGCTACGCGAGATCGGTCTGACCGACGAAGAACTCGCGAGGTTGTCCAGCCCCATCGGATTGGACCTGGGTGCCAGGACACCCGAAGAGACTGCGGTGTCGATCGCGGCCGAGATCATCGCCCGACGCTGGGGCGGCACGGGGACCCCGCTGAGCGGCACAGGCGGCCGCATTCATCATGAACACAACGAACCGAGTGAATTGAGGAGTGGTCAGTGACACGAGCCAAGATCGATTTCCCCAGCCGGATCGGTGTGTGGTGGGCCAGCGACACGTGGTCGATGCCCGACGCGCAGCAGGTCGCACGGGAGATCGAAGCCCTCGGATTCGGCTCGCTGTTTCTTCCCGAGGTGGTCGGCAAGGAAGCCCTCACCCAGTCGGCGGCGTTCCTGGCCGCCACCGAACGTCTCGTGATCGGCACCGGCATCGCCAACATCCACGTCCGGGTGCCGTCGGCGGCAGAGTCCGGGGCGCGCACCTTGACCGCGCTTCATCCGGGACGGTTCGTGCTCGGACTGGGCGTCAGCCACGGCCCGCTGGTCGAGCACGGCCTGGGCGGCACCTATGCCAAGCCGCTGGCCACGATGCGCACCTACCTGGACCGGATGGCTGCGGTGCCCGAGCAGATCGAACCCGGGGTCGGTCGCCCGCCCCGTCTGATTGCCGCCCTGGGACCGAAGATGATCGAGCTGTCCGGTTCGCATGCCGACGGCGCGCACCCGTACCTGGTGACGCCCGAGCACACCGCGACCACGCGCGAGATCCTGGGACCGGACCGCTGGGTGGTGTCAGAACAAGCCGTCGCGATCGGCGGTGACGACGCCGACCAGCTGGCTCGGGCGCACAAGCACCTTGAGGTCTACAGCGGGCTGCCCAACTACCGAAACTCGTGGCTGCGGCAGGGCTTCGACGAATCCGACCTGATGCGGGGCGGTTCGGACCGGCTGGCGCGCGGACTCGTCGGCATGGGTTCGGCCGATCAGGCGGCAGCGGTGATCACCGCCCACCTGGATGCCGGCGCCGATCACGTCGTCGTTCAGGCGTTGGGGGAGAACCCGACGGCTGATCCGCGTCCGGCTCTGCGTGAACTGGCCGCGGCGCTGGGCCTCGGTTAGGACTGTGGGGCGGCGGCCTTCTTGGCGGCCCGGCGACGCTTGAACCATTCGAAGAACATCGGGGCCACCGAGGCCACGACGATCAGGATGAAGATCGGCTCGAGCAGCTTCTGGATGATCTCGAACTGGCCCAGCCAGTAGCCGAGCAGGACGAGGCCGACACCCCACACGATCGCGCCCAGCACGTTGAACGTGGTGAACACCGAATAACGCATCTTGGCGGCCCCGGCGACGATCGGTGCCAGGGTGCGCACGATCGGCACGAACCGGGCGATGACGATCGCGAACGGGCCGCGCTGCTCGAAGAACGCGTGGGCCTCGTCGAGGTACTTCTGCTTGAGGACCCGGGCGTCGGGCTTGAACATCTCGACGCCGATGAACCGGCCGATGAGGTAGCCGGCCTGACCGCCGAGGATGGCCGCCAGCGGGATGAACACCAGTAGCTGCCAGAGCGCGAAGTTGGCGTCCACTGCCGTTCCCTGGGCGGCGGTGCCCGCGGCGAGCATGCCCGCGACGAACAACAACGAGTCGCCGGGAAGGACCGGGAACAGCACCCCGGACTCGACGAAGACGACGACGAGGATGCCCACCAGGGCCCAGGTGCCGAAGGATCCGATGAGGTGCAGCGGATCCATGAAATCCGGCATGAGCGCCAGATTGGTCGTAGCCTCAGGGAGGGCGATGTCGATCACGACTCCCTAGGGTACCTGTGCCCCACCACCGGTCTTCACCTGCGATAACCCGCGTCCAGATGGAAGGACAAGTCATGCCGATCGCTACGCCCGAGGTCTATGCCGAGATGTTGGGCCGGGCCAAGGAGCATTCCTTCGCCTTCCCGGCCATCAACTGCACTTCGTCGGAGACGATCAACGCCGCCATCAAGGGTTTCGCCGATGCGGGCAGTGACGGCATCATCCAGTTCTCGACCGGAGGGGCGGAGTTCGCTTCGGGGCTCGGGGTCAAGGACATGGTGACCGGGGCCGTCGCCCTGGCCGAGTTCGCCCATGTGATCGCCGAGAAGTACCCGATCACCGTCGCCCTGCACACCGACCACTGTCCGAAGGACAAGCTGGACACTTATGTGCGGCCGCTGCTGGCCATCTCCGCCGAGCGGGTCGCCGCGGGCCGCAATCCGTTGTTCCAGTCGCACATGTGGGACGGCTCGGCCGTCCCCATCGACGAGAACCTGACCATCGCGCAGGAACTGCTGAAGCTCGCCGCGGCGGCCAAGATCGTCCTCGAGGTCGAGATCGGCGTGGTCGGCGGCGAAGAAGACGGCGTCGAGGCCGAGATCAACGAGAAGCTCTACACGTCCTCGGAGGACTTCGAGAAGACCATCGACGCGCTAGGCGCCGGCGAGCAGGGTGCCTACCTGTTGGCGGCCACGTTCGGAAACGTGCACGGCGTCTACAAGCCCGGCAATGTGGTGCTCAAGCCCGAGGTGCTGGCCGAGGGGCAGCGGGTGGCCGCCGCCAAACTCGGATTGGCAAGTGATGCAAAGCCTTTCGACTTCGTCTTCCACGGCGGGTCGGGTTCGCTGAAGTCCGAGATCGAAGACTCGCTCAAGTACGGCGTGGTGAAGATGAACGTCGACACCGACACGCAGTACGCCTTCACCCGGCCGCTGGCCGCGCACATGTTCACCAACTACGACGGGGTGCTCAAGGTCGACGGTGAGGTGGGTAACAAGAAGGTCTACGACCCGCGCAGTTACCTGAAGAAGGCCGAGGCGTCGATGTCGGAGCGGGTCGTAGAGGCCTGCAACGATCTGCACAGCGCCGGTCGCAGCGTCACAGGCGGATAGCCCGGCTCAGGCGGTCAGTCGCCCGTACCCCAGGATGCCCGCCATCTCGGCGTTGTCGAGGGTATGCACCCGGATGCCGCCCTCCTCGTTGCCGCCGACTGTGGTGATCGCGTTGCCTTCCACGGCCACAACGAAATTGGTGTGCAGGCCGAGCGGGCTGCCGTCTGCGTACATCACCACGTCTGCGATGCGCGGACGGTATCCGGCGGGTTCGGCGAACCGGCCCGCTGCTTGGTAGTACTCCTGCAGCGTGTACACGCCCGGAATCCGCCAGCTCCCCGAGTTGGGGTTGGACAGCGGCCGGCCCGCTTCGTTGAGCACCCAGCTGACGAAGTCGGCACACCACGGCTCCTCGATGCCTTCGGAGAAGTGGCTGCCGCCCGGCTGGGCGTCGTACTGCGCCTGCAGCACATCGACGATGCGTGTCTGGGCCGGATCGAGCGTCGCACGGTCGATCCGGGGAAAGGCAACCGATTTGCCGGGCAACAGGTCGAGTGGCGAGCCGGGATGCCGGATCAGCAGGGCGGCCACACCGACCACGATCACCGCGCCGAATGCGCACAGTGCCAACCAGAGCTTGGTTCCGCGCAGGGTCACCGAACCAGACTATCCGGTAGGAGCCTGGCAGATCTTCCACTGATTGTCGCGGAACTGGAGGTCGAAGCTGCGGGTGGAGCGGGTTTGCGGAGCAAACGCCATGAAGCTGGTGACGTTGGCTTCGGCGTGGTCGCCGTTGACGACCACCTGGTCGATGCTGGCCACGACGGGGTACTGCTTGGCGGCCTGAACCCGGGCGTGGGTTTCGTCCCAGGCCTTCTGGTCGTACTTGACGTAGTTGTCGCGGGTACTGCCGCAGGTCATCGACCGCAGTGCGGCCAGGTCGCCACGCTGGATGGCCGAGTCGAAGTCCTGGATGGTGGTGCGGACGTCGTCTTCCTGGGAGGCGGCCGATGACGATTTGCGGGTCAGCAACACCGTGCCGAGCACGGCGATCGCCACCAGGGCCGCGATCACCAGAATGACTGCCACCACCCATCCCCAGCTGCGGCGGGCGGTGGGTGCGGGTTCCTGAGGTGATTCCTCGCGCGGTGGAATGACCTTTGGGGCGGCGCCTTTCGGGGCCTCCGCCGAGGCGGTGTCGCCCTCGGCGGGCGGGGCGAACACCTCGGTCTCCGGGTCGGGAGGGGTGTCGATCTTCTGCGTCGAGCTGTCGAAGCCCGACGGCGCGGTGAAGCGTCGTTCTTCGCTGAGCGCCACCGCCTCGGTGACTTCGTCGGCCGATCCGATGATCTCGGTGGCCGGCTCGGACAACGCCGACATTTCGGCCGGCGAGGGCAACTCGACCTTCTCGGTCGGTGTATCGCTGGCGTAGCCGGCCGGTTCGGCCCGCTCGTCTCGCCGGCCTGGCGTGCGGTCTTTGTCAGGTCCCGTTGGGTTCGACATCCCTGCTGCGGTCCTCCCGTACGTCGCTACCGGTGGAGCTTATCGGTCGGTGCACAATAGGCCCATGACACGGATGGGTGATTTGTTGGGGCCGGATCCGGTCCTCCTTCCCGGGGATCCGGAGGCCGAGGACGAGTTGGCCGCGGGTGAGAAGGCCGCCGTGGTGGCCGCCGCCCACCCGTCGGCGTCGATCGCATGGGCCGTACTGGCCGAGAATGCCCTCGCCGAGGACAAGGCCGTCACCGCATATGCCTATGCCCGGACCGGTTATCACCGCGGGCTGGATCAGTTGCGGCGCAACGGCTGGAAGGGCTTCGGCCCGGTGCCGTTCGCCCACGAGCCGAACCAGGGATTCCTGCGGTGCGTGGCCGCCCTGGCCCGGGCCGCGGACGACATCGGCGAGACCGACGAGTTCCAGCGGTGCCTCGACCTGCTCGACGACTGCGATCCGTCGGCGCGGGCCGAACTCGGCCTGGCCTGAACCTCAGTCCTTCGCCTCACACGAGCAGTCGTCGGCTGATTCGGGCGGCTCCACCTGCACGGTGGCGTGGGCCAGGCCCCGCGCGTTGAGCAGGGCGCGGGCGTCGTCGAGCACCCGCGCGGTGTCGGCATTGCTGGTCAGGTGCGCGGTGACCATGTCCTTGCCGGGGACCAGCGTCCACACGTGCAGATCGTGCACGCCGGTCACGCCGTCGACCGACTCGAGTGCGGCTCGGAGTTCGTCGACGTCGATGTGTTGCGGGGATGATTCGCTCAGGATCCGCAGCGCAGCCCGTGCCAGGGCGATGGCGCGCGGCAGCACCCACAGCGCGACCAGGACTGCGACCACCACGTCGGCGTAGGGCCAGCCGGTCGTGACGGTGACGATGCCCGCGACCAGGACGCCGATGCTGCCGACGGTGTCGGCCACGACCTCCATGTAGGCGCCCTTGACGGCCAGGCTGTCCTTGGAGTGCGACCGCAGCATCATCACGACGACTGCGTTGGCCGCCAGTCCGGCGAGAGCCACGACGATCATCGGGACGCCGGGGACGTCGGGAGCATTGCCGAGGCGTTCGAAGGCCTCGTAGAGGATGAAGCCCGCCACGCCCAGGAGCAGGGCGGCGTTTGCCACCGCGGTGAAGACCTCGGCCCGGTGCCAGCCGTAGGTGCGGGCCGGGGACGTGCTGCCGCGCTTGGCCAGCAACACCGCGGTCAAACCCATGAACATCGCTACCAGGTCGGTCAGCATGTGGCCTGCGTCGGCGAGCAGTGCGATCGAGTTGATCAGCAGCGCGGTGACCAACTCAAGGACGAAGAAGCCGCTGAGGATCGCCGCGGCGATGATCATCCTGCTGACGCGGGTATCGCTGCTGTGACTGTGATCGTGGCCGGCACCCATGTCCCGCAATATATGCGTAAATACGCATATGTGGCAAGTGTCAGAGCCAGGCCGACCAGAACCGGGTCAGCTGGCTGCCGATCGATACCAGTTGGCTCGGCACGCCGGACAGGTCGACGAACCAGAACACGACCGAGAAGAACCAACGGTTGAGCACCGGTGTGAACAGCAGGATCAGCAGGATGAACAGCCCCCACTGCTTGGCCGGCTCCAGCGCACGTTGGGTCTCGGGGCTCAGGTGCGGTTCCAGCGCGCCGTAGCCGTCCAGCCCGGGAACGGGCAGCAGGTTCAGCACCACGGCAGTGACCTGGAGAAATCCGAGGAACGCCAGCCCGGACCAGAACACCAGGTGGGCGGGATCGAAGAAGGCCCAGGTGATGGCCAGGAGGAGGACGGCGAGCACCAGGTTGGCGGCCGGTCCGGCCAGGCTGACGAGAGTCTTCTGCCGGGCCGTCATCCAGGAAGTGCGCACATACACCGCCCCGCCCGGCAGTCCGATCCCGCCGAGAGCGATGACCAGCACGGGAAAACCCAGCGACAGCAGGGGATGGGAGTACTTGAGCGGGTTGAGCGTCAGATAGCCGCGCACCGCCACATCGTGATCACCGAACCGCCACGCGGTGAACGCATGGCCGAACTCGTGCAGGCACAGCGACACCAGCCAGCCCGCGATCACCAGGATGAAGACGCCGACGTAGGACAGCGGCTTCACGGCGTCGGCAGCCAGCCAGGCCAGCACCCCACCGCCGACGGTGAGTGCGACGACAACCAGGAAGACGGGGCTGGGCCGTACCGACTGATGCAGCGGGCGGATGTTCACGATTCGACGCTACCGGCTGCAAGCAGCAGCTCAACCGACGCGCAGCCAGCCCTCGGTGTGCCGGTAGAACGTCGATCGGCGCACCGTGCGCGGGGCGGGCACCCCGTCCCGGATCACCTGGGCACCGGGGGTGCCCAGCTGGGCCGCGCGGCCGGCGACCCAGCGGCGGGGCCGGCCACGGTCCGAGAGCACGCTCGCGCGCAGCCCCGGCATGTTCGTGGTGGGCTCGACCCGGACTCCGGACGCCTCGCCGTCGAACAGCACGACGTCGTCGACGATGGCTTCGCCCTGCAACGGCGCGCCATCGAGTCCGTGCCATTGCGCGGCGCTGACCAGTACGGTTCCTGTTTCGTCGCGGATGAGCGGGACACGCCGGGCGGCGGCGCGCAGTGCGCGTCTGGCCGACCACTGCCCGGTGGCCGCGGCGACCTCGACATCGAGCCGGTCGGCGCGCAGCAACGCGCTCAGCACGGCCGCCAGCTCGGCTTCTCCGCCGGTCACGACCAGTCTGCGGTGGATGGCGAGGTCATCGAGATCGGCCTTCGGCAGGTTGCGGAGTGGGCGTGGAACGGGCCCCGTACCGACCACCGCAACCCCATCTGAGGTGGTCAAAACTGCTCCTCGGGTCAGAGAAATGTGTTCCTGGCGTGAGCTGGGATAAGGTGACCTACCGGCTGCATCACATTAGTGCGGAAGATTAGGCGGGAGATTACGCCATGCCGGCAATCGTCCTCATCGGCGCCCAGTGGGGCGACGAGGGCAAAGGTAAGGCCACCGATCTGCTCGGTGGACGCGTGCAGTGGGTGGTTCGCTACCAGGGGGGTAACAACGCCGGGCACACCGTCGTCCTGCCCACCGGGGAGAACTTCGCGCTGCACCTGATCCCGTCGGGCATCCTGACGCCAGGGGTCACCAACGTCATCGGTAACGGCGTCGTGGTCGACCCGGGCGTGCTGCTGACCGAGCTGCAGGGCCTGGAGGATCGCGGCGTCGATACCTCGGGCCTGCTGATCTCCGCCGACGCGCACCTGCTGATGCCCTATCACGTCGCCATCGACAAGGTCGTGGAGCGCTACGCGGGCAGCAAGAAGATCGGCACCACCGGCCGCGGCATCGGTCCCTGCTACCAGGACAAGATCGCCCGTATCGGCATTCGGGTCGCCGACGTGCTCGACGAGCAGCTGCTGGCCGAAAAGATCGAAGCGGCACTGGAATTCAAGAACCAGGTGCTGGTCAAGATCTACAACCGCAAGGCGCTCGAACCGGCCGAGGTTCTCGAGAACCTGCTGACCCAGGCCGAAGGCTTCAAGCACCGCATCGCCGATGCCCGCCTGCTGCTCAACCAGGCGCTGGAAAAAGGCGAGACCGTGCTGCTGGAGGGGTCACAGGGCACGCTGCTCGACGTCGACCACGGCACCTATCCGTTCGTCACCTCGTCGAACCCGACCGCGGGCGGCGCCGCCGTCGGCTCCGGGATCGGGCCGACCCGGATCACCACGGTGCTGGGAATCCTCAAGGCCTACACCACCCGCGTCGGGTCGGGCCCGTTCCCCACAGAGCTGTTCGACGAGCACGGCGCCTACCTGGCCAAGACCGGCGGCGAGGTCGGTGTGACCACCGGACGCGCCCGACGCTGCGGTTGGTTCGACGCGGTGATCGCGCGGTACGCCACCCGGGTCAACGGCATCACCGACTACTTCCTGACCAAGCTGGACGTGCTGTCCAGCCTGGAGACCGTGCCGGTGTGCGTCGGATACAAGGTCGACGGCAAGCGCACCAACGAGATGCCCATGACGCAGTCCGATATCCATCGCGCCGAGCCGATCTACGAAGAGCTGCCGGGTTGGTGGGAGGACATCTCCGCAGCCCGTGAGTTCTCCGATCTGCCCGCCAAGGCCCAGGATTACGTGCTGCGGCTGGAAGAGCTTGCCGGCGCCCATGTTTCGTGCATCGGCGTGGGTCCGGGCCGCGAGCAGACGATCGTGCGCCGTGACATCCTGGCCGCCAAGTGACAGACGAGCGGCCCTCCGTCTTCGAGCAGCACGGCGGATTCCCGGTATTCGAAACAGCTGATCCCGGGCCGGGTTTCGCGCGGTTTCTGACCGCGATGCGCCGAGCACAGGATCTCGCCGTGTCGGCCAACCCGGACAGCGACACCTGGGATGATGCGGCCGACCGGGCCGAGGAGCTCGTCAAGCTGCTCGGCCCGTATGAGGCGGCCGAGGGCGTCGGCCCGGCCAACCGGGTGCCGTCCCTGCCCGGTGTCGGCAGTCTGCTGATGCCGCCGTTCACCGTGTCGAAATTCGAGCCCGAGGGCGTCGAGCTGAAGGTCACGTTCAGCCGCTTCCACGTCGGCGGCAACTATGCGGTGCACGGCGGTGTGCTGCCGCTGTTGTTCGACTCTGTGTTCGGCATGGTGATCCACGCCGCCGGCCGGCCGATCAGCCGCACCGCGTTCCTGCATGTGGACTACCGCAAGGTCACGCCCATCGATACCGAGCTGACCGCCCGCGGTTGGGTGCGTGAGGCCGAGGGCCGCAAGGCCTTTGTGAACGCCGAATTGCGTGACCCCGACGAGAATCTGCTCGCCGAGGCCAACGGCCTGATGCTCCGGCTGCTGCCCGGCCAGCCCTAGGGACCGTTCGCCGGACCAGGCCTGCCCCGTAAGGGCCAATCGCATCGCAGTTCGGCACTCAGGGTGTCACTATGACGCCGTGGATCAACGACCTTTGCATCGTTTGTCGACTCCGCGGGCCGCGGCAGTCGCCGGAGTCTTGTTCGCCGTACTGTTCGGGGTCTCGCTGGTCTTGATCCGCACCGCGTTACCCGAGGGCGCCGAACCCGGCTCACAGTGGATCGACGGAGCGAGCACCCGGCTGAGGGTTGCGTCGCTGTTGATGCCGTTCGCGGGCATCGCGTTTCTGTGGTTCATCGGTGTGGTGCGGGACGGCTTCGGCCGTTACGAGGACCGGTTTTTCGCGTCGGTGTTCCTCGGCAGCGGAATCCTGTTCCTGGCGATGATGTTCGTGTCCTCGGCGGTCGGGGCCGGCTTGATCGCGAGCAAAGCCGGGATGGTTGACGCGGCAGCCCATTCCGAGGTGGCCGCGTTCGGGCAAATGCTGCTGATGGCGTTGAGCAAGACTTATGGCGTCCGCATGGCTGCGGTCTTCATGATCTCGCTCGCCACGATCTGGCTGAAAACCGGATTGATGCCGCGCGCACTGGTGTACACGACTTACCTTGTCGCGGTGGCGCTTCTGATTGCCGGCGACCTGACCATGTGGATCGTGCTGGCGTTCCCCATCTGGGTCTTGGTGGTCAGCGTCCTGTTACTGGTACGCGCCGGGGTGATCGACCTCCACGGGGAACACGAGCGCTCCGCTTAGCGCACTGGCGCGAATGCCCGTTGCCGAGCAGGATTGAGCGCATGAGCATGCCGTGGTGGGAGAAGTACATCGGGCTGCCGATGTTGATGCTGCACGACAAGATCTACAAGGCCACAGACGGACGGATCGGGCATCGCATTCCCGGCGGCCCCCTGACCCTGATCCTGCACACCGTCGGCGCCAAGACCGGTCAGCAACGGGCCAGCTCACTCGCGTATGCCCGTGACGGCGACAACTACCTGGTGGTGGCGTCGAAGGGCGGTGAGCCGACGGCCCCGGGCTGGTACCACAATCTGAAGGCCAATCCGCATGCCGAGATCAACGTCGGCCCGAAGCGGTTCAAGGTGACCGCTGCGCCGGTGCTTCCGGACGCGGCCGAGTACCCGCGGCTGTGGCGGATCGTCAATGACATGCCGGGCAACAAGGACCGATACATCGGGTATCAGAAGCGAACGACGCGACCGATCCCGGTGATCGTGCTGACGCCCGAAGTCACTCCCCGGTGAGTTTCAGCGCGCTGGCCGGGCACAGCTTGACGGCCTGGCGCGCCTGCTCGACCTGATCATCGGGAACCTCGTCGACGAGGACTTCGACCACCCCGTCCTCGTCCTGATCGAAGACCACGTCGGAGATCATCACGCAGTTGCCCGATGCGATGCAGGCGTCCTGATCTGCTTCTACTCTCATGGCGCTCACCACGTTACCGCCAACGATTTGAGCCCGTAGATGAAGTGAAAAGACCGGTACTGCACGGCCTCGAAGGGTTCCCCGAGCGCCAGGGTCGGAAAGCGGCTAAGCAGCGCGGGGAGGGCGATCCGCATCTCCATGCGGGCCAGCGGTGCCCCCAGGCAGTGGTGCACGCCGTGGCCGAAAGCCAGATGTCCGGGTACACCGCGCCGAATGTCGAGCACGTCGGGTGCGTCGATGAAGCCGGGGTCCCGGTTGCCGGCGGGCAGGGAGGCAAACACCAACTCGCCGGCCGGTATGCGGACCCCGGCGACTTCGACCTCGGTGGTGGTGAAGCGCGGGATGGCGTTCTGGACGATGGACAGCCAGCGAAGGAGTTCCTCGACGGCCGGGCCGACGGCGTCCGCGTCGTCGCGTACCGCGGCCAGCTGATCGGGGTGGCGCAGCAGCGCGAGGACGCCCAGGCCCAGCATGTTCGACGTGGTTTCGTGCCCGGCGAGGAGCAGCAGCCCAGCGATGCCTACGAGTTCGTCGTCGGACAGCTCGCCGCCGTGGTCGCGCACGAGCATGCCCAGGATGTCCTCGCCCGGCTGCCGGCGGGCCCGGCCGACGAGGCCACGCATGTAGTCACGGCTCTGCCGTTGCAGCGCAAGGCGTTCGGCGATGGGCAACGACAGGTCGAGCTGGTGCGTCGAGCGTTGCTGAAAGTCGTCGCGGTCCTCGTACGGCACGCCGAGCAGCTCGCAGATCACCAGTGAGGGGATGGGCAGCGCAAAGTCGGCCACCAGATCCGACGGTGGGCCGGCCGCGGCCATCGCGTCGAGCCGGGAGTCCACGATCTCGACGATCCGAGGTTCGAGCCGCTTCATCCGGCGGATGGTGAACTCCGCGGTGAGCATGCGGCGCAGTCGCTGGTGTTCGGGCGGATCGAGCCCCAACAGGTTGCCGGCCCGGGCACTGGCCAGTTCCTCGTCGGACATCTCGGGGGCCCCGGGCAGGGCGAATCCCGGCGGCCTGCTGTTGGAGAACCGCTCGTGGTCGCCCAGTACGGCCTTGACGTCCTCGTGCCGGGTGACCAGGTACACGGCATTGCCGAGCGCGCTGATCACCCTGCGAACCCCTTCGGTCTCACGGATCTCGCGCAAGTCCGGCGTCGGGTCGAAGGCATTGCGCCGCATGTGCACTGGCGGCAGCGTGATCGGCGCACTCATGCCACGACGCTACCCGCGTGCGAGGAAATCCCTGATCAAAGTGTTGACGAGGCGGGGATTCTCCAGCGCCGCCAGGTGTGCGACGCCGTCGAGCACGGTCATGTCGGCACCGGGGATGGCCGCGGCCATCGCGATGGTCTCCTCGACCGGGAACGTGGCGTCTTCGTCGCCGGCGATGACGAGTACCGGGGCCGTCACCCCGGAGAGCAACGCCCGCTGATCCGGACGGCGCGGCACCACGCTCTTCACCGCCCACGAGGCGGAATCCACGTCGACACGGTGCGTCGCATCCCGCACGAATGCGACCACCTCTGGTCGTGTGCGAAACGTGGTAGGGCCCAGGAAAGCCGAGAGCACCGGTCGGGTGAGTGGGCCGCGGATCCCGCCGAAGGCTCTGGCCAGCCGTAAGAGCAGGCCGTATTCGAACTTCTGGGCGCGTCCGGCCGCCGACGCCGTGCAATTCATCAGCACGGCCCGGCCGATACGGTCGGGGTGCAGCGCCGCGAACGTCCCGCCGATCATCCCGCCCCATGAGTTGCCGACGAAGTGGGCGCGTTCGACGCCGACTCCGTCGAGGATGTCAGCCACGGTGTGGGCGCAGTCGGTGAAAGTGAATGGCGCGAACAGCTTTTCGCTGCCTCCGTGGCCCGGTGGATCAACCAGGATCACCCGATGGTCGGACTCGAACTCCTGCGCCTGGGCGGCCCACATGCCGCCGGTCATCAGCAGGCTGGGCCAGAACACGATGGCTTCGCCGGCACCCCGGACCTCGACGCGGAGACGGCCGAGGTTGGTGGGCAGTCGCAATTCCTGCACAGCTGCCAAGCTAGCGCTCGGCGTGCAGCCCCGGCCACCAGATGCGCGGCCCGATCAACGTGAACAGCGCAGGGATGATCACCGTGCGGACCAGGAAGGTGTCCAGCAGGATGCCGAGACCGACGATGATGCCCAGCTGTGTCAGCACGATCAGCGGCAGCACGCCCAGCACACAGAACACTGCCGCGAGTACCACGCCCGCGCTGGTGATCACGGCGCCGGTGGCCGAGACCGCACGCACGATGCCCTGCCGGGTGCCGAACTCCGGGGTCTCCTCACGGGCCCGGGTCACCAGGAAGATGGTGTAGTCCACACCGAGGGCCACCAGGAACAGGAACGCGAACAGCGGGGTGCTGTTGTCCAGCGCCGGGAATCCGAACACGTGCACGCTGGCCCAGCCGCCCAGGCCGAGCGCGGCCAGGGCGCTGAGGACGGTGACCCCGACCAGTACCAGAGGTGCCAGCGCAGAGCGCAGCAGCAGATAGAGCACCGCCAGCACCACGGCGAGGATCGCGGGAATCACCACCAGCCGGTCACGCTGGGCCGCCGAGGCGATGTCCCTGGCCTGGGCGTCCGACCCGCCCACCAGGGCGGTTCGGTCCGCGGTATGAACTGAATCACGCAGGGCGTCAATGGTTTTGAAAGCCTCGTCGGAGGCAGGCTCGGCTTTGATCACCACCGACCACTGGCTCAGCCCGGTCGGGGACTGTCCGGCGGGGGTCGCGCTGACCACCCCGGGGGTGTCGGTGATCGCTCGCTGCACGGCGCCGGACTTGGCGGTGGAGGCGATGACGCGGGTGGGGTCGGTCAGGCCGCTCGGGAAGTGCGCGGCCAGCGTCTGGTAGCCGGTCACCGATTCGGCCTGTACCCGGAACTGCTCGGTCTGGGTCAGCCCGATCGGGGTGGCCAACAGGGCACTGGCCAACACTGCCAGGCCGGCCAGCGACGCGACGGCGACGCGGGCCGGTTTGCGGGCGACCGCGTCCGCGATCCGGTGCCAGACGCCGCTTTCGGTCAGTGGGGTAGCGCCCGCCTTGGGAATGAACGGCCAGAAGAGGCGCTTGCCGCACAGGGCGAGCAGTGGCGGTAGCACGATCAGGACGAAGATCGCGGCGACCACCAGACCCGACGCGGCCTGCACGCCCAGGCTGCGGTTGCTCGGTGCAGAGGCGAACAGCAGGGTCAGCAGGGCCAGTACCACGGTGGCGTTACTGGCCACGATCGCCGGTGCGGCGGCCCGGACCGCAACCACCAGTGCTTCGCGGTGTGTTGGGCCGGCTTCCGCGTCGTCCGGGTGCTCATCGACGGGGCGGCCGAGCTCCTCGCGATACCGCGAAATCAGCAGCAGCGCATAGTTGGTGCCCGCACCGAACACCAGCACGCTGGTGATGCCGGAGGTGGAGCCGTCTGGGCTCAGCCCGAGCCCGGAGGCAACGGCGGTGCCGACAACGGAACCGACGCGGTCGGCGAAGGCGATCACCAGCAGCGGCACCAACCACAGCACCGGTGAGCGATAGGTGACGATGAGCAGCAGGGCCACCACCGTCGCTGTCACCGCCAGCAGCGTGATGTTGGCTCCGGCAAATGAATTGGCGATGTCGGCGCCGAAGGCCGGGCCGCCGGTGATCTCGGCCTTGAGCCCGGGCGGCAGGCCGTCCGCGGCCGTGGCGCGCAGATTCTTCACCGCGTCGTTGAGGCCGAATCCGGACAGGTCGGCCTTCAGCGGCACGGTGACCACCGCGGCCTTGCCGTCGTCGGAGACCATCAACGGCGGGCCCGGTGCGTCGGTCATCCGGTGGCGCGCATCGGCGGTGGCGTCGACGTCGGCCATACCGAGGTCACCGCCGTCGGCCCGGGTGACCACCAGGATCGCCGGGGCCTGGTCCCCGCCCTGGAAGTCGGCCCGCAAGGCATCGGCCCGCGCCGACTCGGCGTCCGACGGCACGGCGACCGGTGACTGAGAGGCGGCGTCGCCACCGCTGAGCAGCCCCAGCAGGCCGCCGGAGACGACAACGACCAGCACCGCGAGCCACGTCAGACGCCTAATCACGATTCAGTGTCGCCTCTTCCAAGTCGAGCCCATGAAGCACACTACGCAGTACCTCGTCGTCGATGTGACCCGCGTCGCGCTCGGCGATGAACGTCTCCCGTTCGGCGGCAAGCATTTCCAGCCGCAG
Source organism: Mycolicibacterium fortuitum subsp. fortuitum (assembly GCF_022179545.1). Next base: position 832,137 of record NZ_AP025518.1, read on the forward strand.
CCGGCGGAACGCGGACGTCGGACTCTCACCGATGTCGGCGTCGTCGCGGCCCAGTTGTTCCCAGGCGGCGTTGCGGCGCCGGGTATTCCACGCCCGCAACACATCGGCGGCACGCTGTGGCACGTCGGTGGCGGTCGATTCTTCGGACAGCAACGTGTCGAGCCGGTCGGCGGCGGCGCGGGCGGCCTTGTCCTGTGCAGCGGCCGTGGCGATCGCATCGCTGTGGGCCTCGTTGCCCTGTGCGCCGAGCACGCGGATGAACCACGGCAGCGTCAGCCCGTGCAGCAACAGCGTCCCGACCACGACCACGAACGTGAGGAACACCAACTGTGGGCGGCCGGGGAAGGGGTCGCCGGCCAGCGTGACCGCTGGGACACCGAAAGCGGCGGCCAACGACACCACACCGCGCATCCCGGCCCAAGCGACGACGAACACCTGAGCGCGCGGTGGTTCGGGTTCGCGGTCGCGGATGTGCTTGGACAGCAGCCGGGGCAGGTAGGTGGTGGCGTACACCCACACCATGCGCACCCCGATCACGGTCGTGAGCACGGCCGCCGACGAGATCGCCAGCGTGGCCGCCGAGATGCCGGCCAGTTCGCTGATCACCTTCGGCAGCTGCAGACCGATGAGCAGGAAGGCGAACGATTCCAGGATCAGCTGCAGTGCCTTCCACACCGCCTTGTCCTGCAGTCGGGTGGCGTAGCCGGCCTGGGATTCCCGCTGGCCGAGGATCAACGCGGCCACCACCACGGCGATCACGCCGGAGCCGTGGATCTCCTCGGCCACCAGGTAGATGAAGAACGGCGCCACCAGGCCGATGGCGCTTTCCACCAGCGGGTCGTCCAGGCGGGTGCGGATGTAGTGCACCACCATGCCGATCACCCAGCCGACCACCACACCGCCGACCGCGGCCAGGCCGAAGGTGGCCAGGCCGCTGGTCCAGGTGGCGGCGGTCCCGATCGCGGCTCCGAGTGCCACCTTGTAGGCGGTCAGCGCGGTGGCGTCGTTGAGCAGGCTCTCCCCGCCGAGCAGGGTCATGGTGCGCCGGGGCAGGCCGAGCCGGCGGCCGACGGCAGTGGCCGAGACGGCGTCGGGCGGGGCCACGATCGCGCCCAGGGTCAGGGCCGCGGCGATGGTGAGTTCGGGCACGGTGTGGAACGCGACGACGCCGACGGCGAACGTGGTGGCCAGTGGGAGCCCCACGGCCAGGAACCCGATCGGCCGGATGTTGCGTCGCAACGCCACGTAGCTGCTCTCCAGCCCGGCCGACCACAGCAGCGGCGGCAGGATCACGAACAGCACCAGGTCGGGATCCAGATGTACGTCATGGAAGCCGGGCAGCGCGCTGGCGGCCAGTCCGGCCACCACGAGCGCCAGCGGCGCCGAGACGTCGAAGCGGCGCGCCACGGCGGCCAGCAAGATCGCGGCGACCAGTGCCGCCAGGAGTGAGGCACCCACGTTGTCGTTCCTCCTTCGTGTGCCGTGCCTATCCTTGATCAACATGTTGAGGAGAGCACGCCGGCGTGAGCACAATCCGGCGCCTCGCACCTGCGAACATCTCGACGCCGAGGTCCCCGAGCCGCAACCGCTGACTCCGGGACAGTGCCAGGAATGCGAGGAAGACGGCGAGAACAACTGGGCGCATCTGCGGATGTGCATGGCGTGCGGTCACGTCGGTTGCTGTGACTCGAGTCCGCATCAGCATGCCACCAAGCACTTTCAGCAAACCGGCCATCCGGTGATGCGTTCGGCGGAGCCGGGAGAGAGCTGGCGTTGGTGCTATATCGACCATCGGGTCGGTTGACGATCTGGCAGGCTGGTACGTGCGATGAGTGAATCGATTGAGGACGCGCAGCCCGCCCGGGAGACAACTGACCCGACTGACGATCAGGTCGACGGTGCTCAAGAGGCTGACGGATCAGAAGAGCAGACGGAGGCCGCCGGGCTGGACACCGGCAAGCCGGCCGACCCCGCGGCGACCGTGCTGCTGTTGGGCTCGGGCGAGTTGAGCCGGGAGCTCGCGCTGGCGTTCCAGCGGCTGGGTGGCGTCGTGGTGGCCGCCGACCGGTACTACGCGCCCGCACACGGCGTCGCGGACCGCTCGGCGGTGATCAAGATGAACGACGCCGAGGAACTTGCCGCCCTGATCGAGCGGGAGAAGCCGCGGTACGTGGTGGCCGAATCCGGTGTCATCGCCGCCGACGCATTGATCGCAGTGGCCGAGCGTGGCGACATCGAGGTTCTGCCGACGCCGCGCAGCATCCGGCTGAGTCAGGACCGCGAAGGTCTGCGCCGGCTGGCGTCGGACGAGCTGGGCCTGCCTACGGTGCCGTTCTGGTTCGCCGGGTCGGTCGAGGAGCTGACGGCAGTGGCCGAGCATGCCGGCTTCCCGCTGGTGGTCAAGCCCGTGGTGGGCGCCCTGCGTGACGGCGAGTCGGTGATGCTGCGCCGTGACGATGTCGAACCGGCCTGGCAGCGGGCGACGACCGCCGGACAGTTCGCCCACAATCGCGTCCTGGCCGAGTCCGTGGTCGAGGTCGAATACGAGATCACGATGCTGACCGTGCGTACGGCCGGGCCGTCCGGTCCCGGTGTGCAGTTCTGCGAGCCGATCGGGCACCGCCAGGTGGGCACGGATCTGCTGGAGTCCTGGCAGCCTCAGCCGTTGACGCCGGCTGCGCTGGACGCCGCCAAGTCCATTTCCGCGCGCATCGTCAACTCCCTGGGTGGACGCGGCGTTTTCGGGGTGGAACTGCTGGTCGCCGGCGACGACGTCTACTTCTCCGATGTCCGGATCCGGCCGCACGACAGCGGCCTGGTGACGCTGCGGTCGCAGCGGTTGTCGGAGTTCGAGCTGCATGCCAGGGCCATCCTCGGCCTGGCGGTGGACACGATCATGATCTCCCCGGCCGCCGCCGAGGTCTCCTACGGTGGGGCCGACACCGGTGTACCGGCGGCCGATATCAACAGCGTGCTGTCCGAGGCGCTTGCCACCTCGGAGAGCGATGTGCGGTTGTTCGGCAACCCGGGTGAGTCCGAGTCCCCGCGGCGTCTGGGGGTCGCCCTGGCCACCGCTCCCGACGTGATCATCGCCCGTGACCGCGCCCGCCGGGTCGGCTCGGCGCTGCGCAAGCTCTGGTAGGCCGGGATGGCTGAGGAGACCGAGGAACCACAGGATCGCCCCACGATGGCGCCCTTCCTGGGGGCGCTCGGCGTCATTGTGCTCGTGGTGATCGTGGTCGTGCTGCTCAACGTGTTCGGCAGCGACGGCCGGAGTGAGGAGCAGAAGGTGAGCCTCGCGGCGGTCGGCCAGAACGACGCCCTGCAGCGCGAGAACTTCGGCGAGTTCTCCGATCACACCTGCGTGGCGCTACGCGGCACGGAGGCAGATTTCCTTGCCCGGCAGCGTGATTCGGTATCCAAGCAGGGTGCCAGGTATGTGGACGACGTGACCTCGATCCAGGTCGAGGGGGATCGGGCCACCGCAACGGTGGTCTACCACTTCGGCAACACCCCCGACACCAAGGTCAATACCGAGACCTCGTTCCTGCGTGAGGACGGCCAATGGCGCGTCTGCTCGAGTATGGGAGACTCACGCCCGTGAGCTATGCAGGAGACATCACGCCTGAGGAGGCCTGGAAACTTCTGAGTGAGAATTCCGAGGCCGTGCTGGTGGACTGTCGCACCGACGCCGAATGGCGCTTCGTCGGTGTGCCGGATCTGTCCTCCCTTCAGCGTGACGTGGTGTACGTGGAATGGAACCGGACCGACGGCGGGCACAATGACGCGTTCGTCGACGATCTCATCGCGTCCGGTGTGACTCCGGGCGAGCGTCCGGTGGTCTTCCTGTGTCGCTCCGGCAACCGTTCGATCGGCGCGGCCGAGGCCGCCACCGCGGCCGGCATCGCGCCGTCCTACAACATCCTCGACGGATTCGAGGGCAATCTCGACGAGAACCGCCACCGTGGCGGCACCGGCTGGAAAGCCGTCGGTCTGCCCTGGACACAAAGTTGAGCAGCAGAGCCGAAAACGACATGACCGACATCCCATCCGTCCGGATCCCGGCTGCCCTTCCCGAGGGCGTCAGCCAGGCCACCATCGGCGTACGTGGCGGCCTGCTGCGCTCGGAGTTCGAGGAAACCGCCGAAGCGATGTACCTGACCTCGGGGTACGTCTACGAATCCGCATCCGCGGCCGAGAAGGCCTTCACCGGCGAGATCGACCGCTTCGTCTACTCCCGCTACGGCAACCCGACCATCTCGATGTTCGAGGAGCGGCTGCGCCTGATCGAGGACGCGCCCGCGTGTTTCGCCACCGCGACCGGCATGGCGGCCGTGTTCACCGCTCTCGGTGCCCTGCTGGGCGCCGGTGACCGCCTGGTGGCGGCCCGTAGCCTGTTCGGTTCGTGCTTCGTGGTGTGTAACGAGATCCTGCCGCGCTGGGGTGTGGAGACCGTGTTCGTCGACGGCGACGACCTCGCGCAGTGGGAAGAGGCACTGTCCGTACCGACGACGGCGGTGTTCTTCGAGACGCCGTCCAACCCGATGCAGTCCCTGGTCGATATCGCCGCGGTGTCCGAGCTGGCTCATGCCGCCGGGGCGAAGGTGGTGCTGGACAACGTCTTTGCGACGCCACTGCTGCAGCAAGGCCTGCCGCTGGGCGCCGATGTGGTGGTGTATTCGGGCACCAAGCACATCGACGGACAGGGCCGTGTGCTCGGCGGGGCGATCCTGGGTGACAAGGAGTACATCGACGGCCCGGTGCAGAAGCTGATGCGCCACACCGGCCCGGCGATCAGTGCGTTCAATGCCTGGACGCTGCTGAAAGGCCTTGAGACGCTTCACGTTCGGGTGGACTACGCGAACCGCTCGGCGCAGCGGATCGCCGAGTTCCTGGAAGGCCATCCCTCGGTCAGTTGGGTGAAGTACCCGTTCCTCAAGTCGCATCCCCAGTACGACCTGGCCCAGCGTCAGATGCGTGGCGGCGGCACCGTCATCACCTTCGAGTTGAACGCCACCGACGGCAAGGCGCGTGCGTTCGAGGTGCTCGACAAACTGAAGGTCGTGGATATCTCCAACAACCTGGGTGATGCCAAGACGCTGATCACCCATCCGGCCACCACCACGCACCGGGCCATGGGGCCCGAGGGGCGCGCCGCGATCGGACTGGGCGACGGTGTCGTGCGCATCTCGATCGGTCTGGAAGGTACCGAGGACCTGATCGCAGATCTGGATCAGGCGCTGAGTTAGGCGAGGTCAGGGCGTGTCGAAGCAGAGCGATGCCAAGAAGGCCCGCCGCCGCAAGCGGCAGGCCGCCCGGGACACGCGACTGGTGCCGCACGAGATGGTCGATCAGCTGGCCGACATCCCCGAGGCTGTCGTGGCTGATCTGGCCGAGTTCGACGATCGAATCACCGCGCGCGGCTGGACCTTTGACGAAGAACAGTCCAACGACGACTACGCGGTGTGGTTCTACGAGCCGTCCGGGGCCCCGGTTCAGGACGGCCTGCCGGTGACCTCACTGTGGCTGGATGCGGCAGAGGACGGCGAGATCGTCCGGGTGGTGTTCGTCGGCAGTGTCGAGCGCTACGAATTCACCCACGAGGAACTGCTCGACGGTGCCCTCGACGTGATCGAGGGCTACCGTCACGGAGCCGAGCTGCCGACCTTCGGCTAGCTCTTGCCGTCGGAGTCGATGACGCCCTGAGCGGCCTGAGCCCGGTCCTCGTAGGCCTTGCGCTTGGCGGTGTCGAACTCCAGGAACACGTCGTCGAGGCCCAGCTTCTTGTTCATCCAGCGGCGGCCCTTGGGCGGCAGCATCTGCGCGGCCTGGGCGGTGAAGCGCAGCGGCGGCGGCACCGACACGTGCGTCTTGGGCTTGTTGAGCGTTTTGATGATCGCGGCGGCGATGTCTTCGGGCTCGACGGGCTTGATGGCCCCGCCGGACTTGGTGCCCGCGATCAGATCGGTGTTGGTGAACGGCGGCATGATCACCGAAACGTCGACCCCGTGCGGGGCCATCTCGTCAGCCAGCGCGGTCGACAGCCCGACGACGGCGTACTTCGCGCCGACGTAGACCACCTGACCTGGCAGGGGGATCAGACCCGACAGGGAGGCGATGTTGATGACGTGGCCGCGGCGGCGCTTCACCATGTCAGGCAGCGCCAGCTGGCAGCCGGTGAGCACGCCGTACACGTTCACCTCGATGTTGGAGCGGATCGACTGCTCGCTCTGCTCCAGGAACGGCCCGACGGGCATCACGCCGGCGTTGTTGATCAGCACGTCAATGTGTCCGCCGCCGTCGGTGCGGGCCTTGTCCAGGAACGTCGCGAACGATTCGCGGTCGGTCACGTCGAGTGGATAGCCCGAGACCTGGCCGAGCTTGCTCAGCTCGACGACGGCCGACTCCTGAAGTGCCACGTCACGGTCGCCGATGACGACGCGGGCGCCCTTGGCCAGCAGGGCCTTGGCGGTGGCGTAACCGATGCCGCGGGCGGCCCCGGTGATCGCGATGGTCTTGCCCCTGATGTTGTCCATGGCGGCGAACTTTACACGTGTCAAGTTTTGTGTGGAAGGGGGCGGCCGAGGCAGCGTAGTCTGGGCGGGCGTGATGGCGAATGGCACCGATCAGCAGGCAATTACCGAATCAGCAGAGGATTTCTCCGAACGGATCACCGCGGCGATCGACAACGCAGGACTGACCCTCCTGCTGAGCATCGGCCACCAGACCGGGCTGTTCGACGCGATGGCGAAGCTGCCGTCGGCCACCAGCGCCGAGATCGCCGAGGCGGCCGGGCTCGACGAACGCTACGTGCGCGAATGGCTTGGCGGGATGGCCGCGGGGCGAGTGGTCGATTACGACGCGGAGGCCTCGACATACCGGTTGCCCGGCCACCGCGCCGCCGCGTTGACGCGAGACTCCGGCCTGGGCAACCTGGCGCGCCTGGCCCAATACGTCCCGCTGATGTGCGAGGTCGAACAGAAGATCCTCGGCTGCTTCCGCGACGGCGGCGGTCTCAGCTACGACGACTATCCGCGCTTCCACACCGTGATGGCCGAGCGCAGCGGTGAGGTGTTCGACGCCGCGCTCGTCGACGTCGTGCTGCCGCTGGTCGATGGCCTCCCTCAGCGGCTCGAAGACGGCATCGACGTCGCGGACTTCGGATGCGGCAGCGGATACGCGATCGGCCTCATGGCCCGGGCCTATCCGGCGAGCCGATTCACCGGCATCGACTTCTCCGAGGAGGCGACCGCCACCGGAGCCGCCCAGGCAGCGCAGCGTGGATTGACCAACGTCTCCTTCCTGCCCGCCGACCTGGCCGAACTCGACGTGACCGCGGCATACGACCTCATCACGGCATTCGATGCGATCCACGACCAGGCGCAGCCGGCCCGGGTGCTGGAGAACATCTATCGCGCGCTGCGGCCGGGCGGGGTGCTGCTGATGGCCGACATCAAGGCTTCCAGCCGGCTGGAGGACAACATCGGCGTGGCGATGAGCACGTACCGCTACGCGGTGTCACTGACACATTGCATGTCGGTCTCTCTCGGCCTCGGCGGCGCCGGCCTGGGGACGATGTGGGGCAGGCAACTGGCCGTCTCGATGCTGGCCGACGCCGGATTTGCCGACGTGGAAGTCGCCGAGATCGAGCAGGACCCGTCGAACTACTACTACCTGGCCAGGAAATGAGCGGCTCGGCAGGGTTTCGATCAGGCTGAGCCTGTGGGCATATCCCGGCCATGGCCGCGCGTTGAAGCCGCCGTGGGTATCGAAACGGTGGTTAAGTCAGCCCCCGTGAGCGGTGTGCGGTTCGTCGCGGTCGGCCTGGATGATTCACTGGCCGCCCCGCTGCTGGCCGAGCTGTCGGTCGAATACTCCGAGCGCTACGGCGGAACACCCGAACAGATGATGGTGTGGCTGCGTGGGAAATCGGCCGAAGAGTTCACTCCGCCGGGCGGCGGCCTGTACATCGGCGTCCTCGACGGCATGCCGGTCACCGGCGGCGCCTTCACCCGGTTCGACGCAGACACCGCCGAGCTCAAACGCATCTGGACCGCCGTCCGATACCGGAAGCGTGGCTACGGGCGGGTGCTGCTGGCCCACCTCGAGTGTGAGATCGCCGCGCGCGGATACCGAAGGGTCTATCTGACCACCGGGCACCTGCAGCCGGAGGCCGAGGCGCTCTACGACTCTGCCGGTTACACCCGGCTCACCGCGCCGCTGCCGGCCGAGGGGGAGGGGACGGTCTTCCCGATCGCCTTCGAGAAGCAGTTGCCGGGGAAGGAGCCCAGGTGAACACCCCGCTGTCGATCCTCGACCTGGCTCCGATCAGTGCGGGCAGTGATGCGGTGACCGCGCTGCGGAACACGGTCGATTTGGCCCGGCACGCCGAACAGTGGGGCTACCAACGCTATTGGGTCGCCGAGCATCACCTCGTCTCGGTGGCCAGCTCGTCGCCCGCGGTGCTGGTGGGGCAGATCGCAGCGGCGACCGAGAGGATCAGGGTCGGCACCGCGGCCGTGCAACTCGGGCACACCACGGCGGTCGCAGTGGTCGAGAGTTTCGGCACGCTGGCCGCGTTCCATCCGGGACGGATCGACCTGGGGGTGGGCCGCTCCGGTCAGAAGCGCGCCGAAGCAGTGCGAGACAAGCCGCGTGAGCCCCGACCGCCACGCCAGTGGCACGAGATCGACGGTGTGGTGATCCCCACGCCGTACGACGTCAGTGCACTCATGCGGGATCCGCGGCTGCGCTCCCGTATGGCGGTGCTGCAGCAGCCAGAGGCTGTCACACCGGATTTCGCCGAACAGGTCGATGACATCCTGGCCATGCTCGCCGGCCGGTACGACGTGGGCACCGTCGTTCCCGGTGCGGGCGCCGACCTGACACCGTGGGTGTTCGGCAGCAGCAAGGGGCAGAGCGCGCGTGTCGCCGCTGCGCGCGGGCTGCCGTTCGTCGCGAGCTATCACATCACCCCGGCAACGGCACTGGAGGCAATCGAGGTGTACCGCAACGGTTTCACCCCGTCCGAGAGCCTCTCGGAGCCGTATGTGGCGGTGTCGGCCGACGTGGTCGTGGCCGACGACGAGGCCACCGCGCGACGACTGGCGTCCAGCTACGGGCACTGGGTGTACTCGGTCCGGGCCGGTGGCGGTGCGATGCCCTACCCGGATCCCGCCGAGTGTGCCCCGTTGTCCGACGAGCAGCTGGACGTGGTCCGCGACCGCATCGCAACGCAATTCGTGGGAGACCCAGATCAGGTGGCGGCGCGCCTGCAAGCTCTGCAACGGGTCAGCGGGGCGGACGAACTCGTCATCACCTCGGTGACGCACCGGCACGCCGACCGCCTGCGCTCCCACCAGCTGATAGCCGAGCGCTGGGCCCAGTAGCGGCTAGGCTTGCCCCGGAGCCATCGTCTTCGCTGGGGGTGTATTTGCCGAGTCTGCAGGTAATCGTGGGATCGCTGCTACTGGCAGCGGCTGCGGTGGTGTTTGCGACCGGAGTGGCTTTGCGGCTGTTCATCGGCCGCCGGGCGGAATCGGAAGAATCGCGGCGGCGCATGCATGCCTTCCGCCGGACCAAGTTTGCCCAGGTGCTGTTCGGCGCCGTCTACGACGACGAGGTGTTCGATCCCGACGAGCTGGACCAGATGGTCCTGATGCCGACGATCGTGTTGTCCTGCGGTCTGTGTCTGACCGGATTCTTCCTGCTGGGGTACCGAATTCTGCAGCACTAAGCGTGGACGGCTGCGGCGGTGGCGGCGGCATCAGCGATCGATCCGCGCCACACGGGTCCGTGTCCGGGCAGCATGACGTCCGCCTCGACGGTGGCCAGCGTCTTCAGACTCGACAGGCAGCCCGCCTCGTCGTGGTTGAACAGCGCCGGCAGCAACGTCGGCCCGGTGTTCTTCAGCAGTGGATGCCCGGTGACCAGGGCGTCGCCGCTGACCAGGACACCGTCGACGATGAACGAGCAGTGCCCGCCCGTGTGACCCGGGGTGGGAACCGGCACCGGATTGCCCGGGAGATCGTCGTCATCGGTCAGTGCCCGTGCGGTGGGGATACCGGCGTGGTTCATCCCGCCCTTGGCGGTGATGGTGGCCGCCCACTTCAGCCAGCGGGGCTGCCAGATGTTGCGCACCACATCGGCAGGCGCGGCCTGCTCGAGGTATTCGCGCTTGGTGTGCCCGAGTTCGGCGGTGTGGCAAAAGACCGGTGTGCCACGGGTTTTCGCGAGCCAGATCGCGGTACCGAAGTGGTCGATGTGCGCATGGGTGAGCAGTACGGCCGCGATGTCGTCGATGGCGAACCCGAGTTGGCGGACCGAACCGATGACGTCGTCGCGCTGCCCCGGGAACCCCGCGTCGATCAGCATGACCCGGTCCCCGTCGGTCACCAGCGTCCAGTTGACCAAGTCGGTTTGGGCGAAGTGCACATGCTCGGTGATCGCGGTCAGGGCTGCTGCCATGTCGCGAGTTTAGGCATAGGAGTAGAAACGAAGTGCGCACGCGAGGAGCAGAAAGAGGGATCAGTGGCTGAACTGAAACTGGGTTATAAGGCGTCGGCGGAGCAGTTCGCGCCGCGGGAGTTGGTCGAGCTGGCGGTGCTGGCCGAGGCGGCGGGGATGGACAGTGCGACGGTCAGTGATCATTTCCAGCCCTGGCGGCATGAGGGTGGGCATGCGCCGTTCTCGCTGGCCTGGATGACGGCGGTGGGTGAGCGCACGCAGCGGCTGGTGTTGGGCACGTCGGTGCTGACGCCGACGTTTCGGTACAACCCGGCGGTGATCGCGCAGGCGTTCGCGACGATGGGGTGTCTGTATCCGGGCCGGGTCTTTCTGGGTGTGGGTACTGGTGAGGCGCTCAACGAGATCGCCACCGGATACATCGGGCAGTGGCCGGAGTTCAAGGAGCGCTTCGCCCGGCTGCGTGAGTCGGTCAAGCTGATGCGGGAGTTGTGGCTGGGTGACCGGGTCGACTTCGACGGCGAGTACTACAAGCTCAGGGGCGCCTCGATCTATGACGTGCCTGAAGGTGGCATCCCGGTCTACATCGCTGCTGGTGGGCCGGTGGTGGCCAAATACGCCGGCCGCGCGGGCGACGGGTTCATCTGCACCTCGGGCAAGGGGGAGGAGCTGTACAAGGACAAGCTCATCCCGGCCGTGAGGGAAGGTGCCGAGGCGGCCGGTCGCAACGCCGAGGACATCGACCGGATGATCGAGATCAAGATCTCCTACGATCCCGACCCCGAGCTGGCCTTGGAGAACACCCGGTTTTGGGCGCCGTTGTCGCTGACTCCCGAGCAGAAGCATTCGATCGATGACCCGATCGAGATGGAGAAGGCTGCCGATGCGCTGCCGATCGAGCAGGTGGCCAAGCGCTGGATCGTGGCCTCCGATCCTGATGAGGCGGTCGAGAAGGTGGGCCAGTACGTGACGTGGGGGCTGAACCACCTGGTGTTCCACGCTCCCGGTCACGATCAGCGCCGCTTCCTCGACCTGTTCAAGAAGGACCTGGAACCGCGCCTGCGCAAGCTCGGCTGAGTTGATCCGAATTCTCGCGACCCTCTTCGGGGTGGTCGCTGCGGGGGCTGCCGTGGTGGGCCTGGCGGTGCGCTACGTACCGCTGGGTCGCCACGGCACGGTGCTGCTGGCGACGGCGTCGCCCTATCTGATGCTGGCGGCACCGATCGCGGTGCTGCTGCTGATGCTCGGTCGCCGATGGGTGCTGACGGTGCTGGCCGTGGGGCTCACCCTGACGGTCGCGCTGATCCAGGTGCCGCACTTCCTCGGCCCTGAGCAGGTGACTGCGCAGTCGGCACCGCTGCGGGTATTCACCTCGAATCTTGGTATGGGACTCGGGGATCCGGCTGCCGTGGTGGCCGCTGCCGAGCAGGCCGCCGACGTCGTCGTGCTGCAGGAGCTCACGCAGGAAGCCGCCGACGGGGTGATCGCGGCAGGGCTGGAGAAATCCTTCCGCCACCGCATCTTCGACCCGAAGCCGATGGCCGGTGGCTTGGGGATCTGGAGCAGATTCCCGTTGACCGACAGTGCTCACGTTCCCGGCTACTCCATGGTGATGCTGCGGACCAAGGTGCACGTACCCGACGTCGCGGTGGCACCGATCCTGGTCGGCGTCCATTTCGCCGCGCCGTGGCCGCAACCGATCGAGTCGTGGCACAAGGACATGGAGAAGTTCCCGACGATGCTGCGCGAGTTGGCCGGTGAGGCCGGACCGGGCGCGGTGATCGTGGCCGGGGACTTCAATGCCACCCACGACATGCTGCCGTTCCGCGAGCTGTTGGCCACCGGTTACCGCGACGCCGCAGAGCAGGCGGGTGCGGGCATGATCCGCACCTTCCCGGTCGGCACCCGCAGGGTACCCGCCGTCGGGATCGACCATGTCTTGTTGCGCAATGCCGACGCCACTGCCGTCCGGACCGAGCTCGTGCCGGGTGCCGATCACCTGGCGCTCATCGCGGATGTCGTTGTCCGGCAAGAGACCTGACCTCAGGCGCTGCTCACCGAACGTTGCACCGCGCCGACCGCGCCGTGGCTGGTGGCTGTGAGCCGCACCCGGTCGGCCCGGAACAGATCGTAGGCGTACTCGAACGGGCGGCCGGTGCCGTCACGCGTGACGCGAGTGATGGCCAGCAGCGGTTTCCGCTGGGCGATGTCGAGCCAGTGTGCCTCGCGGGGGCTGGCGCTGACCACCTCGATGGTCTCGGTGGTGGCGGCCGGCGACAGCCCGTACCGCACCCGCACCAACTCGTAGAGCGAGCCGCCGAGGGGCTGCTCCAGTAGGTCCTCCATGTGCTCGGCGACGAAGCAGGACAGATCCACCGACAGGGGCGCACCGTCGGCGAAGCGCAGCCGCCGAATTGTGAATATGTCGGCCCCATCGGTGATTTCGAGTGCGTGGGCTTCCGCAGCGGTGGCCGGTCTACGGTCGGTGGACAGCACCCGGGTGGCGCTGGTGTGGCCACCGGTGCGCAGTCGGGCCGGAAGGCCCGCCAATTCGGCGGCATTGCGTTCGATGACGTCGGCGCGCACGAACGTGCCTCCGTTCCGCCCGGCGCGGCGCTCCAGCACGCCCGCCTGACTCAGCGGCAGCAGTGCGCTGCGCAGCGTGGAGCGCGACACCGCGAAATCGGCCGCCATCTCCCGCTCGGTACCCAGTCGCGAGCCGGGACGCAGGGCGCCGGCGGCCAACATGGACAGGATGCGCCTTCGCACGTCCTCGGCGACCGGGCCGCCCGATGTTGGAGACATGTGCCGAGTATGGACCAATTAGACCGCACAGAGCAGACCAAAACCGACCGATTTACATGACCGCAACAAATCGATTGACCCGCAATGTTTTCCGAGTTGCCGCAGGTGCGCGGCCGGGCTAACAATGTGCTGCGTCGCACCACAATGCCGTCGGCGACGCCAGGCAGATCAGACCAAATGGTGGTCCGCAAACCGTCCTCAGTAAGGACCCGCAATGAGCGAGATAATCGATCCGCCGGCTCCGTCCGGTGCCTCCATCCAGCGCCTCAAACCCAACGCCGTCGGACTGGTCGGCGTGATGTTCATGGCGGTCGCCACGGCCGCCCCCATCACGGCCATGGTCGGCAATGTGCCGATCGCGGTCGGCTTCGGCAACGGCGCCTACGCGCCCGCCGGATACTTCGTCGCCACCATCGTGCTGACCCTGTTCGCGATCGGCTACGCGGCGATGAGCAAGCACATCACCGCCACCGGAGCGTTCTACGGGTACATCTCGCACGGACTGGGCCGCGTCGTCGGTCTGGGCGCGGGTGTCCTGACGGCACTGGCCTACATGGTGTTCGAGGCATCGCTCATCGGGATCTTCTCGTTCTTCGGCAATGATCTGTTCAAATCATTCTTCGGCATCGACGTGCCGTGGGTCATCTTCGCGGTGGTGATGCTGGCCGTGAACGCGGTGCTGACCTACTTCGACATCAATCTGGCGGCCAAGGTGCTCGGGGTGTTCCTGATCACCGAGATCATCATGCTGGCGATGATGGCGCTGTCGGTGGTGTTCACCGGAGGCGGCCCGCAGGGCTGGTCGCTCGGATCGCTCAACCCGCTCAACGGATTCCAGAGCCTGTCGGGTGAGGTGGCCGGCATCGACGGCAGCATGATCACCGTTGCCGGGTCGGCCGGTGTCGGCCTGTTCTTCGCGTTCTGGTCATGGGTGGGCTTCGAGTCGAGTGCCATGTACGGGGAGGAGTCCCGAAACCCCAAGAAGATCATCCCGATCGCGGTGATCTGCTCCGTCGTCGGTATCGGCGCGTTCTACGTCCTGGTGTCATGGCTGGCCATCGTCGGCACCGGGCCCGAGAATGCGGTTGCGCTGGCCCAGGATTCGGCCACTGCCGGCGACATCTTCTTCAACCCGGTGCATCAGCATCTGGGCGAGTGGGCCGTCGACCTGTTCAAGGTCCTGTTGATGACAGGCTCGTTCGCGTGCGGCATGGCCTTCCACAACTGCGCTGCCCGTTATCTTTACGCGCTCGGCCGCGAGAACGTCGTCCCCGGTATGCGTAGCACTGTCGGCGCCACTCATCCGGTACACGGCTCACCGCACATCGCCGGATTCGTGCAGACCGGTTTCGCGACCGCGGTGGTGATGTTCTTCGACATCACCGGGCGCGACCCCTACACCGGGCTGTACGGACTGATGGCGTTGCTGGGTACCACGGCCATCATGATCGTCCAGGCGCTGGCGGCGTTCTCGGTGATCTCGTACTTCCACGTCCAGAAGCGTCATCCCGAGACGGCGAACTGGTTCACCACGCTGCTGGCGCCGCTGCTGGGCGGTGTCGGCATGCTCTACGTGATCTACCTGCTCGCCAGGAACGCGTCGTTTGCTGCAGGTTCAGCCGCTTCTGACTGGATCTTCACAGCGATCCCGTATGTTGTCGGCATCGCCGGAATCGGTGGTGTGCTGTGGGCGCTGTTCCTGAAATTCAGGGATCCGGAACGGTATTCCGACCTGGGTCGGACCGTGTTGGAGGAGGCGCACGAACGCTGAGCATGGGGGTGCGGGCATGGGCTTCTCGAACATCATGGACTCCAACAGCTATTCGGGTGGCCCGTCGACAGATCCAGACACCGAAAAGCTGATCGAGGCCCGCACCCATCTGCTCGGCCCGGCGTACCGGCTGTTCTATGAGCGGCCGGTGCACCTGGTCCGCGGCAGCGGCAGCCACCTGTTCGACGCGGACGGCGCCCGCTACCTCGACGCGTACAACAACGTGGTCAGCGTCGGGCATTGTCACCCGCACGTGGTGGCTGCCATCACCCGCCAAGCCGAGACGCTCAACACCCACACCCGCTATCTGCACGAGGGCATCGTGGAGTATTCACAGCGGCTGCTCGCCACGTTTCCGGCAGAACTCGATCAGGTGATGTACTGCTGCACCGGTTCTGAGGCCAACGACCTGGCGCTGCGGGTCGCGCAGCGCTACACCGGGGCGCGCGGTGTGATCGTCACGCGCGATGCCTACCACGGCAATACCGAAGCAGTGACGGCGATTTCGCCCTCGCTCGGCGGTGCCACCAGCATCGGTCCGCACGTGCGCGCGGTGCCCGCGCCGGACAGCTACCGCTCGGGTGTCGATGTGGCAGCGCGTTTCCTGGCCGATGTGGAAGCCGCGATCGCCGATCTCAAGGCGGCCGGATTGCGGCTGAGCTGCCTGATCGTGGACACCTTCTTCTCCTCCGACGGCATCTACCCGGATCCCTCGGTGCTCGCGCCGGCGGTGGCGGCGGTCCGTGCGGCCGGTGGAGTGTTCGTCGCGGACGAGGTACAGCCCGGCTTCGGCCGCACCGGGGAGACGATGTGGGGCTTCACCCGCCACGGTGTCGTGCCCGATCTCGTCACCATGGGCAAGCCGATGGCCAACGGCTTGCCGGTGGCGGCCATGGCCGCCCGCAGTGAGGTTCTCGAGGTGTTCGCCCGGGAGGTGCCCTACTTCAACACCTTCGGGGGCAATCCGGTATCGATGGCCGCGGCGGGCGCGGTGCTCGACGTCATCGAGGACGAGGAGTTGATGGCGAACGCGGCGCGGGTCGGCACCGCCCTGCGCGACGAGCTCACCCGCATGGCCGCCGATGATCCGCGCATCGGGGATGTCCGCGGGGCCGGGTTGTACGTCGGCGTCGAGATGGTGACGGACCGCGAGAGCGCCGGTCCGGACCGGGCCGCAGCGCACGATCTGGTGAACGCGATGCGGGACCGCAAAGTGCTCATCTCGGTTTGCGGGGCGCAGGGCAGTGTGCTGAAGGTGAGACCGCCCCTGGTATTCTCTCTGTCGGATGTGGACTGGTTCTGCACCGAATTCGCCGATGCGCTGCGGGAGCTGCGCTGAGCAAAAGCAGAGCATCTGGCCGTCCAAACCCTGATGAGGGAAGCTGTATCAGTGCCAGAGGCAGACGTCGCTACCGCGATATACATTGCATCGCCTGAAGGTGACACCGGAAAGTCGACGATTGCTCTCGGCATCCTTCACCGACTTGCCGCAACTGTGCCGAGGGTGGGGGTGTTCCGCCCGATCACCCGCCTCGGCGAGGACCGCGACTACATCCTCGAACTACTTCTGGCCAGTGCGACCGCCGCGTTGAGTTACGACGAATGTGTCGGGGTCAGCTATCAGCAGGTGCACGAGGATCCCGATGTCGCGATCGCCGAGATCGTCGACCGGTTCCACCGTGTGGCCGAGCAGTGCGATGCCGTGCTGATCGTCGGTAGCGACTACACCGACGTCGCTACCCCGAGCGAGCTGAGCATGAACGCCCGCATCGCGGTCAACCTCGGAGCGCCCGTCGTGCTCGCGGTCAAGGCCGCCGACCGGACCCCGACCGAGGTCGCTCATGTGGTCGAGGTGTGCCTGGCCGAGCTGAACCACCAGCATGCGCATGCCGCGGCCGTTGTCGCCAACCGGTGCGATCCGGCCCAGTTGGATGCGGTGGCCCAGGCTCTCAAACCGCTCGGCCCGCCCGCCTATGTACTTCCCGAGGAGCCGTTGCTGGTCGCCCCGTCGGTGGCCGAATTGCAGGTGGCGGTCGACGGCACCATGATCGCCGGAGATCCCGAGCTGCTCTCCCGCGAGGCGATGGGCGTGATGGTCGCCGGTATGACTGCCGAGCACTGCCTGGAACGGCTGACCGAGGGTGTCGCGGTGGTGACCCCGGGCGACCGTTCCGACGTGGTGCTGGCCGTGGTGAGCGCGCATGCGGCAGAAGGCTTCCCGTCGCTGTCCTGCATCATCCTCAACGGCGGTCTCGATCTGCACCCCGCCATCGCGTCGCTGGTGGAAGGTCTGGGGCTGCGGCTGCCCATCGTGGCCACCAAGTACGGCACCTTCGAGACCGCGAGCCGGGTGGCAGGGGCTCGCGGCCGGGTCACGGCGAAATCGCAGCGAAAGATCGACACCGCGCTGGCGCTGATGGACAAGCACGTCGACGTCAATGATCTGATCGCCCAACTGAGCATTCCGATCCCCGCGGTCACCACGCCGCAGATGTTCACCTACCAGCTGCTCGACCAGGCCCGCTCGGACCGCAAACGCATCGTGCTGCCCGAAGGCACCGACGACCGCATCCTCAAGGCTGCGGGCCGGTTGCTGCAGCACGAGGTGGCCGAGCTGACCATCCTCGGCGAGGAGAGTCAGATCCGTTCCCGGGCAGCGGAACTCGGCGTCGACATCGACGCAGCCGTGGTGCTGGACCCGCGCACCAGTGAGTTGTGCGACCAGTTCGCCGAGCAGTACGCCGAGCTGCGCCGCAAGAAGGGCGTGACGGTCGAGCAGGCCCGCGAGATCATTCACGACGTCTCGTACTTCGGCACGATGTTGGTGCACAACGAGATGGTGGACGGCATGGTGTCGGGCGCTGCACACACCACCGCACACACTGTGCGGCCGGCCTTCGAGATCATCCGCACCGCGCCCGGTATCTCGACGGTGTCGAGCATCTTCCTGATGTGCCTGGCAGATCGGGTGCTGGCGTACGGCGACTGTGCGATCGTGCCGGATCCGACCTCCGAACAGCTCGCAGACATCGCGATCTCGTCGTCGCGAACCGCCGCGCAGTTCGGGATCGATCCCCGGGTGGCCATGCTGTCGTATTCGACCGGTACCTCGGGGACGGGTGCCGATGTCGACAAGGTCAGGGCGGCAACCGAGTTGGTGCGCCAACGTGAGCCGGACCTGTTGGTGGAAGGGCCGATTCAGTACGACGCGGCGGTGGAACCGTCGGTGGCGGCGACGAAGATGCCCGACTCCCCGGTGGCGGGGCGAGCCACCGTGCTGATCTTCCCCGACCTCAACACCGGCAACAACACGTACAAGGCGGTGCAGCGCAGCGCCGGTGCCATCGCGATCGGTCCGGTGCTGCAAGGTCTGAACAAGCCGGTCAACGACCTGTCCAGGGGAGCCCTGGTGGAGGACATCGTCAACACCGTCGCCATCACCGCGATCCAGGCGCAGGGGCAGTCATGACGGTTCTGGTGATCAACTCCGGATCATCGTCGCTGAAATACGCAGTGGTGAAGCCGGCTTCGGGAGAATTCCTGGCCGACGGCATCGTCGAGCAGATCGGCTCGGCACAGGTTCCCGATCACGATGCCGCGTTGCGAGCAGCGTTCGACGAACTGGCGGGTCAGGGTCTGCACCTGGACACCCTCGGACTGGTGGCAGTCGGCCACCGGGTGGTGCACGGCGGCAAGGCCTTCTACTGCCCCACGCTGATCGACAGTGAGCTGATCGGCAAGCTCGAGGAGCTGTCTCCGCTGGCTCCGTTGCACAATCCGCCGGCGATCCTGGGTATCGAGGTAGCCCGCAAGCTGCTGCCCGACCTGCCGCACGTGGCGGTCTTCGACACCGCGTTCTTCCACAACCTGCCCGCAGCGGCGGCCAACTACGCCATCGATCGCGCGGTGGCCGAGCGCTGGGACATCCGCCGCTACGGCTTCCACGGCACCTCGCACGAGTACGTCAGCCAGCAGGCCGCCGCATTCCTGGACCGGCCCTACGAGTCGCTGAATCAGATTGTGCTGCACCTGGGTAACGGCGCGTCGGCGTCGGCGATCGCCGGTGGCAGGCCCGTGGACACCTCCATGGGGATGACGCCGATGGAGGGCCTGGTGATGGGCACCCGCAGCGGCGACATCGACCCCGGCATCATCCTGTTCCTGCGTCGTGCGGCTGGCATGGATGTCGAGGACATCGACACGATGCTCAACCGTGAGTCGGGTGTGCGTGGCCTCGGCGGCGAGAACGACTTCCGCAAGTTGCGTGCGTGCATCGAATCCGGTGATGAGAACGCACGATTGGCCTACGACGTCTACATCCACCGGTTGCGCAAGTATGTCGGCGCCTATCTGGCGGTGCTGGGTCGTACCGATGTCATCAGCTTCACCGCGGGAGTCGGTGAGAACGACGCCGCGGTGCGGCGTGATGCGCTGGCGGGGCTGACCGCGTTGGGGATCGAGATCGACGAGGAACTCAACGCGTTACCGTCGCGTGAAGCTCGGCGGATCTCCACACCCGAGTCGCCCGTGACGGTGTTGGTGGTGCCGACCAACGAGGAGCTGGCAATCGCGCAGGCCTGCGCGGCGTTGGCCTGACCGTGCGCGTGCGGCGCACAGTGTGCGCGTGTGGCGCCCATTCAGCTGATGTGTCGCCGCTGATGCACGGTGGATTGTCTTTGGGTCAAGGCCGCCCCCACGCGGCGAAGGATGGCAGCTGAACCGTCTTCGGCCACCACCCGGATCACGATCCAGCCGAGGTCCTTGAGCATCTCCAGTCGGCGAATGTCCTTGACGTACTGCCAACGATCGGTCCGATGCTGGTCCCCGTCGTACTCGACGGCGACCATCCACTCCTCCCAACCCATGTCGAGGTAGGCGACAGGCAGTCCGTCGACGACGACCGGAATCTGGGTGACGGGCCTGGGCAACCCGTTGCGGACCAGCAGCAGCCGCAACCAGCTTTCTCTGGGCGACTGTGAGCCGGCATCGACGAACGTGAGCGTGGTTTCGAGGCGGCGGAGGCCGGGCGCCCCCGGGTGTCTGGCGGCCAGTGCTCGGACGTCGTCGATCGCGCAACCCGTCGCATTGAGCAATGCGTCCAGTCGTGCGACCCCCACATTGAGAGCGCTGCGTCGTCCGATATCGAAAGCGGTTCGCTCACAGGTGGTTACCGTGACGCCGCGTCGTGAGACCGCCTCACCGTCGAGGAGCATGTCTCGCCGGGTGATCACACCGTCCGGGGCGCGCGGGTTTGTATGGATCAACTCGATCGTCGTTGTCCGGTCGACCCATTTCGTGCCGTGCAACGCGGCGGCCGCCTGTCCGGCGACCACACCCTTGCGTTGCGACCACAACCACGCGCCGGCAACGCGCTCGGCGAGCGTGGGGGTCATTTCGGTCGGGACGTAGACGTTGGGATACAGGGCCCTGAAACGGGTCCGCAGCTGATGGCGGTTCACGGCCCCGGCTGCCAGGGCCTCACTTCCCAAGAAGGGTACCGGGATCGTAGTCATGGACGCAGATTTGCATCACGGTCCGACGTGTGAGCCGACTGTGCGCTGAGTGCGGCCCGGTTATCCACAAGCCGCCGTTCATGCACAGACGATGCCTTGACCGCACACTCGGGAATTGGCGGGAGATCAGAAGGTGCTCATCGGCCGCACGCTGTTGGCCAGGTCGATCAACGCGTAGCGGTGCGCCTGCGTGGGGGCGATGCGGGCCAGCGCCCGCAGCGACGCCTCGACGCCGAGCTTGAGACCGTGTTCGGTGAACGGAAAGCCGAGAATGTGGTTGCTGCTGGCAGTGTTGTCGGCGAGCCAGTCCATGGCCGTGCCCAGGACAAGTGCCCGGATCTGCAGCACCCGTGGCTCTGAATCGGGTAGTGCCTCGACCCGTCGCGCCGCATCGCGGATGTTCTGTTCGGTGATCTCACCGGTGGACCGGCCTGACAGCAGGGTGACCGCGCTGGTCAGTCGGGCTGTGGTGAAATGCCTTGAGGTGGGCGGCACTTCGTCCAAGGTCTGGACTGCCTTGTCACGTGCCCCCGCCACCGACTCGGCGCGCGCCAGGCCGAAGCCGGCCGAGATCACGCCGTTGTCGGTGCTCCACACCGTCTTGTAGAACTTCAGTTCGTCGGCGGTGCCTGCCAGCTCGGCTGTCGCGGCCAAGGCCAGTTTGGGCGCCAGCTCGCCGGGCAGCATGTCCAGCACTTCGGTGAAATGCTTTGTCGCCGAATCGTAATCGGCTGACAGCATCTCGGCGACGGCGCGGAACCAGACCAGCCGCCAGCGCCAACCGGCCCAGGCGGCCAGGTCGTCGAGCTTGCGGGTGGCCTTGGCGACGTCGCCGAGATCCAGCAGGGCGCGGGCCTCCATCAACGGCAGTTCCACTGACTCGGACAGGTCCACGCCCTCGGAGTCGATGGCGCCGTGACGCGCGGCGCGGAGCTGGTCCAGGGTGTGGACGGGCTGGCTCAGCACACTGGCCACCAGCATCGGGGCTCCGACATCGGTGCGGTCCACCAGTGGCACCGGCAGCGCCCGCACGATCTCCTGTGCCGTCAGCTTCTCCGAATGCACCTGTCCGTCGACGTAGACGTCGGTGTGCGCGACCAGCAGGTCGACGCCGAACGTCGACCGGGACGGACTGAACACGGTCGACAGACCCGGGCGGGGGATCCCGGTGTCGGCCGCCACCACCTCGCGCAGCACGCCGAGCAGCTGCGACGACATCTCCTCGGCGCTGGTGAACCGGCGCCGCGGATCCGGATCGATGGCGCGACGCAGGAACCGGCCGAAGGAATCGTAGGTGTCCAGTACCGGATCCTCCGACGGAAGACCGTCGACGTAGCGACCCCGCCGGGTCCGCAGATTCATGGTGAGCGCGGCCAGGGTTCGTCCCACGGTGTAGATGTCGGTGGCCACCGTGGGTCCGGTACGCACGATCTCCGGTGCCTGGAATCCTGGTGTGCCGTAAAGGTATCCGTAGGAGTTCAGCCGCGACACCGCGCCGAGGTCGATCAGCTTGAGCTGTTCCTCGGTGATCATGATGTTCTCGGGCTTGAGGTCGTTGTAGGCCAGCCCGATCGAATGCAGGTAGCCCAGCGCGGGCAGGATCTCCAGCATGTAGCCGATCGCCTCGGCCACCGGAAGCCGCGTTCCCCTGGCCTGTTTGAGCGACGTTCCGCCGACGTACTCCATCACGATGTAGCCGACCGGGTTGCCGTGCTTGTCGTCGTGTTCGACGAAGTTGTAGATCTTCACGATCCCCGGGTGCGTGACCTCGGCCAGGAACTGGCGCTCGGCCATGGCGATGGCCTGCGCCTCGGCGTCACCGGAGTGCACCAGACCTTTGAGCACCACCGGGCGTTCGTTCACGTTGTGGTCGAAGGCCAGGTAGACCCAGCCCAACCCACCGTGGGCGATACAACCCTTGATCTCGTACTGGTCGGCGACGATCTCGCCCGGCGACAGCTGCGGCAGGAACGAATACGCGCTGCCGCAGTGCGGGCACCAACCCTCCGACAGGGCATGGCCGTCCGAGGATGAGCGGCCGACCGGCTTGCCGCAGTTCCAGCAGAACCGCTTCTGTTCTGCCACCACGGGATTGGTCATCAGTGCGGTCAACGGATCGCGCTCAGGGACCCGCGCGATCTCCACCAGACCACCGCCGAGTCTGCGGATCGGTGAGAGCACCCGGGTGGCGATCGTGGCGTGGTTCTGCGGTTCGGTGTCGGTGCCGCCGTACGGTGCATCGTCGGCGTCGTCGAACTCTGGGCGGAACACCGCCTGGGTCGCCATCGGCCGCATGGTCGACAGCGAGTCCATGTCGAGGTCTTCCAGGCTCGCCGGCTGTGTCCCCGGGCCACCGCTGGTATCGGGGTCGGAATCGGAAGGCGACTGCAGATCAGAGTCGTCGGGCTTCTTCATCAGTCGATATACCTCGCGACCGGGGGCGACGGCGCCGGCCCGAGGACCGTCAACCACTTGCGGTACAGCGTGTTCCAGGTGCCGTCTCGGCGGATACGTTCCAGCGTCGCGTTGACGACCCGGACCAGTCCGTCGTTCTTCAGATTCAGGCCGATGCCGTAGGGCTCCTCGTTGAGGCTGGGGCCGACGATGTGCAGGTACGGGTCCTGGGCCACCAGCCCCGCCAGGATCGAATCGTCGGTGCTGACCGCGTCGGCCTGGCGCTGTTGCAGCGCCACCAGACAGTCGGCCCAGGTCACCACCGAGACGATGATCGGCGACGGACTGATCTGCTGGATCCGCTTGAGCGAGGTGGTGCCGTCCACCACGCACACCCGCTTGCCGGACAGATCGGAGGCCTGCGAGATGTTGGAGTCGCGGGCGGCCAGGATGCGTTGGTGGGCCATGAAGTACACCGTGGAGAAGGCCACCTCCTTGCGGCGCTCACAGGTGATCGTCATGGTCTTGACCACGATGTCGACCTGGTTGTTCTCCAGGGCGGTGATCCGGTCGGCCGAGGACAGGATGCGGTACTCGACCTGTGACGGGGTGCCGAAGATGTCGCGGGCCACCTCGCCTGCGATGTCGACGTCGAACCCGTTGATCTGACCCGTGATCGGATCCCGGAACGAGAACAGGTTGCTGCCGATGTCCAACCCGACCACCAACCGTCCGCGGTCGCGGATCTTGGCCACCGCCGCGTCGGCGTCGGCCTTGTCGCTGAACGGCCGCAGGCTGGCGGTGCGGTTGCACTCGTCGGTCTCAGGTGTCGGCACCCGCACCGGTTGGGGAGCCAGTTCCTGCATGCCCGCCGGGCTGGGCGGCGCCAGCGTCATCGTCGGCACGGTCAGCGCCGGTGCGCTCTGACTGCATCCGGCGACCGCGATGACCGCGCTCAGCGCGGCCAGCATCTTCTGTGTCTTTCGGATCATCTGTACTCACTGAGTCGAGGCCACAGGCCCAGCGCCACCGCCAGTGCCGCTGCCACGCTCAGCAGGGCAGCACCCACGGTCGCGCCGGACAGCACCCGGCGGGCATTGGCGATGTCGTTGCGCAACTGGCTGCGGCTCTGTTCGATGCCCTTGGACAACGCGTCGTCGAGCTTGTCGAAGGCCGACGTGGAATCGTCCTCGCCGGTGCCCAGCGCCACCTGCGTCGCGGCCTGATAGTTGCCCACCGCGATATAGGCGTTGATCCGGTCATCGGCCGTACGCCATTTGGTGAGCAGATCTTCTGCACCCGTCAGGTCGCTCTTGTCGATGCGGGTGTCACGGGCCAGGTACTGCGCGAGCTGCTGCTGCATGGCCTCGATGCGCTGGTAGTAGGACTGCTTGCGCAGGTTCTCGTCCCCGCGGCGGATCAGGGCCAGCGTCTCGTCGGCCCGGGCCTGCTGGGCGGTGATGGCCAGGTTCGTCACCGTCTTCAGCGATTCGGCGGCGGTGTCCTTGGCGCTGCGGCTGTCCGACGTCGAGATCACCAGCGCCGTCGTCACCCAGATCAGCATGATCAGCACGGCCAAACCGCCTGCGACGAAACCGATGTTCACCCGTCGCCGGGTCCGCCGGGCCAGCCAGCGGTTGGCGAACACCCCGAACCCCAGCGTGGCCAGCACCACCAGCATCACCGCGGCGGGGATCCGGGTGGAGGCCGTCGTCTCGGCATCGACCCGCGCTGAGGTCTCCTCGTACAGCCGTTGCGCATCGGGCAGGATCTGCGACTGCATCAGCGCCGACGCTTCGGAGAGATAGGACGAACCGACCGGGTTGCCGGCCCGGTTGTTGGTCCGCGCGGTCTCGACCAGCCCGGTATAGACCGCCAGCCGCGCGTTGATCCGGCCGAGCAGTTGCACCAGCGCCTCGTCGGTCAACCCGCTCGAAGCCCGGGTGACCGCCACCGAGGCGTCGGTGATGGCCTGTTCGTAGCGCTGTCGCACGTCGCGGGGTTCGGCTCCGGCGATGAAGGCGGTGGCTGCGGCGGCGTCTGCCACCGACAGTGTGGTGTAGAGCTGACCCGCCGCGAACGCCAGGGGCTCGGTGTGGTCGAGCACCGTGGTCAGCGCCTGCTGTCGGTCGTTGATCGTGGTGGAGGTGGCGAATGCACTCGCGATGACCAGACCGGCGAGCACCACGCCGATGGTCAGGATGCGGCCGGGGGTGGTCCACAGAAACCACCACCGCGGGTGGGCAGGAGTAGTCGGCGACCGGGACGCGAGCGGTTCGGTCGAGGGATGTGCCAACTCCACAGTCACCTGCGCACGGACCTCATTTATTTCGGTGCTTACGGCTGTCCCCACACTATAAAAAGTTTCTAAGAGCGCCCGCTTAGGCTCGCGGATAAATTGGGGGCAGGCGAATCTGGCGTCGTTCCTTATCCTGTACAGGTGCGTGGCGACGGTGACGGCTGGGTGTTCTCCGACAACGGCGCCCGGTATTGGGGGCGTCACGGTGCGGCCGGGTTGCTGTTGCGGGCGCCGTGGCCCGGCGGCTCGGCCGCCGTGCTGTTGCAACACCGCGCGCCGTGGAGTCACCAGGGTGGAACGTGGGCGTTGCCCGGCGGTGCCCGCGACAGTCACGAGACCGCCGAACAGGCCGCGGTGCGCGAAGCCAACGAGGAAGCCGGCGTGACGGCCGATCAGCTCACCGTGCGGACCACCGTGGTGACGGCAGAAGTAGCCGGGATCGGTGGCACGCACTGGAGCTACACCACAGTGATCGCCGACGTGCCCGAACCGCTCGAGACCATCCCGAACCGGGAGAGCTCGGAGTTGCGTTGGGTGGCCGAGGACGAGGTTGCCGAGCTGCCGCTGCATCCCGGGTTCGCCGCGAGCTGGCAGCAGCTGCGCGTGGTCACGGCCTCACTGCCGCTGGAGGTCAACCCGCCGCGCTGATCGTGGCCTTGAGTTCGGCGGCGGCGGCTCGCGGGTCCTCGGCACCGGTGATCGCCCGGACCACCACGATGCGCCGGGCACCGGCAGCCAGTACCTCGGGCAGCCGCTGCTGATCGATTCCGCCGATCGCGAACCACGGCTTGTCCGGATTCGACGCCGCCGTCGAGCGCACCAGGTCGAGTCCGGGCGCGGTTCGGCCCGGCTTGGTCGGGGTGGGCCAGCACGGGCCCACGCAGAAGTAGTCCACCTGCTCCTCGACCGCCGCGGCGGCCTGTGTGGCGTCGTGGGTGGACCGGCCGATCACCGGACGCTGGCCGATGACGGAGCGGGCGACGTCCAGCGGCAGATCGTCCTGACCCAGGTGAAGCACGTCGGCACCGGCCGCCAGCGCGATGTCCGCGCGGTCGTTGACTGCCAGCAACGCGCCGTGCCGGCGCGCGGCGTCGGCCAGCACCTCGAGCGCGTCGAGTTCCTGGCGGGCCTCCAGCGGGCCGAACTGTTTCTCTCCGGCCGAGCCCTTGTCGCGCAGCTGGATCAGGTCCACCCCGCCGGCCAGGGCTGCGTCGGCGAATTCAGCGAGGTCACCGCGCTCCCGGCGGGCGTCGGTGCACAGGTAGAGGGTGGCGCGCTGCAAACGATCGACGGGTGATTCCACACCGCGACGGTAGCCGGTGGCCCCCGAGTACCCTGGACTGGCAATACGGGAGCCCCGGGGACGTGGGGCTGAGAGTGGGCATTCGGACCGGCCCTGACCGTCACACCTGATCCGGGTCATGCCGGCGAAGGGAGCGGATATGGCACTCGGAGAAGCCAGGACACTTGCCGTCATCGGCGGCGGCGTCATCGGGTTGTCTGTCGCACGCCGGGCTGCGCTGGACGGCTGGACGGTCCGGCTGCACTGCACCACCGAGCGCGGCGCCTCGTGGGTGGCCGGCGGCATGCTGGCCCCGCACAGCGAGGGCTGGCCGGGCGAAGAGCAGATCCTGCAGATCGGTCTGGAATCGCTGAAACTGTGGCACTCGGGATTCCTCGAAGGATTGCCGCCCGAGGTCGTCACCGCCCGCGAATCCCTCGTGGTGGCTGTGGACCGCGCCGACGTGGCCGATCTGCGTACCGTCGCCGACTGGCTTTCGGACCAGGGGCAGCCGGTCGAACCGACCACGGCCGCTCGGGACGTGGAACCACTGTTGGCGCAGGGTATCCGGCACGGGTTCCGGGCCACCACCGAACTCGCCGTGGACAACCGCGCCGTGGTCGACGGCTTGGCCTCCCATTGTGAGCGGTTGGCCGTGCGGTGGGCCGGGCCGGTCGAGAACCTCGATGAGGTGCGAGACGTCGACGCGCTCGTGATCGCCAACGGCATCGACGCCCCGAAGCTCCTGCCCGGCCTGCCGGTGCGTCCGGTCAAGGGTGAAGTCCTGCGGCTGCGGTGGCGCAAAGGCTGTATGCCGGTGCCGCAGCGCGTGATTCGGGCCCGGGTGCACGGACGGCCGGTGTACCTGGTGCCGCGCGCCGACGGCGTGGTCGTCGGCGCCACCCAGTACGAGCACGGCCGAGACACCGCGCCCGTGGTGCGTGGGGTGCGGGACCTTCTCGAGGACGCGTGCGCGGTGGTGCCCGCGCTCGGCGAGTACGAATTGGCC
The DNA here is from genome assembly GCF_022179545.1 of Mycolicibacterium fortuitum subsp. fortuitum. The sequence goes on from NZ_AP025518.1 coordinate 859,674, forward strand.
GAGACCGCGGCGGGGCTGCGGCCGATGACGCCGGACGGGTTGCCGATCGTCGAGCGGGTCGACGATCGCACTTTGGTGGCCGTGGGGCACGGCCGGAACGGATTTCTGTTGGCGCCGTGGACCGCCGAGCGGATCGCGGCTGAACTCGAAGTGGGTGTGGGAGCCAGATGATCACCATCACGGTCAACAACGAGACCCTCGAAGTGGACGAGCAGACCACCATCGAGGGTCTGCTGGAAACCCGGGGTTTCCCGGACAAGGGCATCGCCGTCGCGCTGGACTGGTCGGTGCTGCCCCGCTCCGAATGGGACCGGACATTGTCCGAAGGTGCCCGGGTGGAGGTCGTGACGGCGGTCCAGGGTGGCTGACTCCGTCTTGAAGATCGGTGGCCGCGAGTTCGGTTCCCGGCTGATCATGGGCACCGGCGGGGCACCGAACCTGGCTGTGCTGGAAGAGGCCCTGGTGGCCTCGGGGACCGAGCTGACGACCGTGGCGATGCGACGGGTGGACGCCGAGACCGGCACCGGGGTGCTCGACCTGCTCAACCGGCTGGGAATTGCCGCGCTGCCCAACACCGCGGGCTGCCGCGGTGCGGCCGAGGCAGTGCTCACCGCGCAGCTGGCCCGCGAGGCGCTGGGCACCGACCTGGTCAAACTCGAAGTGATCGCCGACGAGCGCACGCTGTTGCCCGATGCGATCGAATTGGTCAAGGCCGCAGAACAATTGGTCGACGACGGGTTCGTCGTGCTGCCCTACACCAACGACGACCCGGTGCTGGCCCGCCGCTTGGAGGACACCGGGTGTGCCGCGGTGATGCCGCTGGGCTCGCCGATCGGCACCGGCCTGGGCATCTCCAACCCGCACAACATCGAGATGATCGTCGAGCAGGCCGGCGTGCCGGTGGTGCTGGACGCCGGGATCGGCACGGCTTCCGATGCCGCGTTGGCGATGGAATTGGGTTGTGACGCCGTTCTGTTGGCCACCGCCGTCACCCGGGCTTCCGATCCGCCGACCATGGCCGCGGCGATGTCTGCAGCCGTCACGGCCGGGTACCTGGCCCGGCAGGCCGGCCGCATCCCGAAGCGGTTCTGGGCCCAGGCGTCCAGCCCCGCCCTGTGAGTTCGGGCCCAGCCTGCGGTAAGCGCGCCGAGTCTGCGGTGAGATCGTGAAAATGACCAGAATTGCGATCTGGGCGCAGGCTCGATGCGGAGGAGCGGTTTCATGAAGCGCTATGTCGCGCTGGGCAGTTCGATGGCTGCCGGGCCGGGGATCAAGCCGTCGGTCCCCGGAGCGCCGTGGCAGGCGGGCCGCTCGGCCCGCAACTACCCGCATCTGGTGGCGGCCCGGCTCGGGCTCGACCTGACCGATGTCACGTACTCCGGTGCCACCACCGCGCATGTGCTGCGCGATCAACAGAATGGTGCGCCGCCTCAGATCGACGCGCTCGACGGCTCCGAAGCCCTCGTCACAGTCACCATCGGCGGTAACGACGCGGGTTACGTGCCACAGCTGATGGCGGCCGCGCTGCCGCGATTCACCCGGTCGCTGCCCCTGGTGGGGCCGTTCCTGCGTGGACTGCTCGATCCCGACGCGCGTGCGACGGCACTCACCGAAGTGGCCGATGCCCTGGTGGAGGTGGGCCGCGAGATCCGCAGGCGAGCGCCCCAGGCGCAGGTGTTGTTCGTGGACTATCTGACCTTCCTGCCGCCAGAAGGTGTCGCTGCGTCGCCCCTGTCGGAGACCGACACGGCGCTCGGGCGGCACATCGCGGCCACGCTGGAACGCCTGACCGGCGAGGCCGCCGCGCAGGCGGGTTGCGGTTGGGTACGCGCTGCGCAGGCGAGTACGGCGCATCATGCCTGGTCGGCCCAGCCATGGACCACGCGGCCCGGGCTGCCCTGGCCGAGCCGGCCCGCGCCGCTGCACCCGAATGCCGCGGGCATGCGCGCGGTCGCCGATCTGGTGGTGGCGCAGGCGCACACCGGTCTCTGAGGCACTGGTCAGCACCGTTTCAGCCGTGCCATCGGGGGTATCCGAGGGCATGCGATTGGGAGTTCTGGACGTCGGCTCGAACGCCGCACAGCTGCAGGTGGTGGATGCACTCGCCGGTGCCCCGCCGCTGCCTCTCCGTGGCGTGAAGATCCCAACCCGGCTCGGCCAGGAGGCCAGCGTCGAGGGAGTGATCGGAGCGCAGGGGCTGGACCGGATCGTGGCTGCCGTGCGCACTGCGGTCGACGCCGCCCACGCCCTCCAGGTCGATCAGCTGTATCCGTTCGTCACCGCGGCGATCCGCGACGCCGCCAACCGGGAGGACGTACTGGAGGCGGTCGCGGCGGAAACCGGCACCCGCCTGCGGTTTCTCACCGGTGAGCAGGAGGCGAGGCTCACGTACTTCGCCGTGCGTAGCTGGTACGGATGGCAGGCCGGGCGACTACTCAACATCGATATCGGCGGGCGCTCAATGGAACTCGCGTTCGGCCGCGACGCGGTGCCCGAACTCGCCGTGTCGCTGCTGCTGGGTGCCGGCCGGGTGAGCACGGAGTTCCTGCGGCCCGATCCGCCCTCACGAGCACAGGTGAGGGACTTGCGCAGGCATGTGCGGCGACAGATCCGCGAGGTGGCCAACCGGGTGCAGTGGGAGGGCACGCCCCGACGGGTGATCGCGACATCCAAGACGTTCAAACAATTGGCCCGGTTGAGCGGCGCGGCCTGCGGACGTAAGGGACCCTTCATCCGCCGGACGGTGACCCGCGCTCAGATCCGCCGGTCGATCCGCGACATGATGGCCGTAGAAGTGGGTGACCGTGCACAGTTCCGCGGGATCAGGCCCAATCGAGCCTGGCAGGTCCTCGGCGGCGCCGTGGTGGCCTTCGAGACGATGCGCTGCCTCGGCATCGATGAGGCAGAGGTGAGTCCCTGGGCGCTGCGCGAAGGAATCATGCTTGAGTATCTGTCGTCGTTGCGTACGCCCGAGAACGAGCTGTCGTTGCAGCTGCTGAGGTTTGACGGGGCCAAGGAGATTGCCACCGTGACCGCGCTGCCCAGGTGAATTCTTGACATCAGGGCTGGTGGGGCCGTGCGACAATGCTTCCCATGGGTCTCGAGTTCAACGGTGATGAGCTGAGGAAGAAGTCTGCCCAACTGTCGAAATTGGCGGCCGAGCGCGCCGAGCACGAGCGACGGGTGGCCGAGATCGCGGTCGAGCTCGCGGGGACCTGGTCGGGAACGTCGGGGTCGGCTGTGCAGTCCGCACTGTCGAACTACCTCACCCAGGCCTCGGATGTCCGTCGGGAAGAGCTCGATATGTCGCACCTGCTCAGCCAGGCGATCGCGGCCTACGAAGGGACCGACGCCGACGCTGCCGGTTCGCTGGCCCAGTCCATGAACATCTGAGACAGAAGAGTGGGCGAATGAGCACCGATATCGCAGTCCAGTTCGAGCGGACACGGCAACTCGCCGCGGAGTTGGATGCCGAGGCCGCCAAGGTCAAGCAGATCCTGGAAGAAGAGACGGCGCTGATGGCCGACATCGGCGGGACATGGACCGGCACGGCTTCCGACCAGTTCAATCAGCAGTACCGGGAATGGAACAAGGAAGCCGACGAAGAAGCTCAGGCCCTGGACCAGTTGTGCGCCGCGGTTCACGCGGGCATCGACACGCTCAACTCGACCGAGACCGACGTGACGGGAATGTTCCTCTGATCTGAACCTGAGCAGTCAGAATGACACCGCCTGCAATGATGGCGGTGATGATCGAACTGACCGGGCTGACAAAGCTCTACGGCACCCATCGCGCTGTCGACGATCTGACGTGCACCGTCGAACCGGGAGTGGTCACCGGTTTCCTCGGGCCCAACGGCGCGGGCAAGACCACCACCATGCGGCTGATCCTCGGACTGGACCATCCCAGCGCCGGTACCGCGACCATCGCCGGCAAGCACTACCGCGAGTTGCGGGATCCGCTGCGCACGGTCGGCGCCCTGCTCGACGCACGTCAGGCCCATCCGAACCGCTCCGCACGCAATCACCTGCGGTGGATCGCCGCGGCCAACCGCATACCCTCGACCCGCGTGGACGAGGTGCTCGAGACGGTGGGGCTGACAGCGGCGGGGGACCGCAATGCCGGAACGCTGTCGTTGGGTATGAGCCAGCGGTTGGGGATCGCCGCGGCGCTGCTGGGCGATCCGCCGGTGCTGTTGTTCGACGAGCCGGTGAACGGCCTGGACCCCGAGGGCATCCACTGGGTACGGACCCTGATGCGCAGCCTGGCCGCCGAGGGGCGCACGGTGTTCGTGTCCAGCCATCTTCTGGCCGAGATGTCCAACACCGCGGATCGGTTGGTGGTGATCGGTCAGGGCAAGCTGATCGCCTCGACCACGGTGAGTGAATTCGTCAGCGGCACTTCGGCCGACACGGTCCGAGTGCGCAGCCCGCAGTTGGAAACGCTGCGCGAGGTCCTCGCCGGTGCCGGGTTCGAGGTGGAGGCCGCGGCCGGCGGTGACGCGCTGGCGGTGAAAGGCGTGGCCATCGAGGTGATCGGCGACCTGGCCGCCCGCAATGCGATCACCCTGCACGAGTTGAGCCAGCGTCAGGCCTCGCTGGAGGAGGCGTATCTGAAACTCACCGATGACGCGGTCGACTACCGGGCGGTTCAGAAGTGAGCGCGCTGGCCGCGCTGGACGCGGAGCGCATCAAACTGTCCACCACCCGCTCGCCGCTGTGGTCGACGGTCGGCGTCGCGGTGGTCAGCCTGGGCATAGCCGCCATCCAGGGCATGACGGCGCAGCACTACACCGCGCTGTCCCCGTCCAAGGCCGCACTGGGCGTTGCGGTGTTCGGGGTCCCGGTCCTCATGGTGTTGTCGTCGATGACGATGACCGGCGAATACCGCAGCGGGCTGATCCGCACCACGTTGCTGGCCACACCGAACCGCACCCAGGTGCTGACGGCCAAAGCGGTGGTGTGCGCGGCGTTCTCGTCGGTGTGCGCGGTGGTGATGGTGCTGGCCTCGGTGCTGGTGGCCCGGATGGTTGCCGACCCGGTGGTGGGTACGCAGCTGTCGATGGTCAATGCCGCGACCTGGCGGGTGGCCGGCGGGTTCGCCCTGTACGCCGCGCTGGCCGCGGTGCTCGGGGTGGCAGTCGGGGCGCTGGTGCGGTTCGCCGCCGGCGCGGTGGCGGTCCTGTTGCTGTGGCCACTGGTGGCCGAGCCCCTGCTGGGCAACATGCCCAACTCCGGCCCGCAGACCGGGCCCTGGTTGCCGTTCGCCAACATGTTCATGTTCCTGCATGTGGACTGGCTGTTCCCGGCGTATTACATGCCGTGGGGTGAGTTGGGCTCGCTGTTCTATTTCGTGGTGTGGGTGGCGGTGGCGTTCGTGGCAGCCGCGGTGGTGCTGAACAGGCGTGACGCCTGACCCGGAATTACTCCGGGTCAGCCGCCACATCCGTCGTCGAACCCAAGCCGAGCACCACCTTCGACCCGTACGGCATGTGCTGGACCAGCCGCAGCTGAGCCAGGGCCGGGTGGGCGTCGAGCAGCTTGCCTGCGTTGGCCAGCGCCCGCAGTGCCGCGGTCTCGGCGCGGGCGGCTTCCAGCTTCGCCGCGCCGGTGGCCTTGGCCGTCACCAGCTGCATGGCAGCGGCGCGGATCTCGGCCGGGACGATCACGTCCTTGACGAAAGCCGCGATCACCTCGACGCCGGTGCGGGCGCCCGCAGTCCGGGCCGCCGCGGCGATGGCCTCGGCATCGATGCGGTTGCCGCGCTGCATCACCTCATCGGCGGTGGCCGCGGCGACGAGGTCGCGCAGAGCGATCTGCGCGGCCAGGTACACCGCCGCCATCGGATCGGCCGCGGCCTCTACGTACGCCACGGCGTCGCGCACCTTGAACTGCAGTGCGACGGTGATCCGCAGCGTCACCGCATCAGAGGTCAGCACCTCCTGCGGGGCCAGCGTGAGCACCTGCTCACGCATCTCGACACGCACCACCGAGGCGTCCACATCAATGCGGTGGCGCCCCGGGGACAGGACACGACCCAACTTGCCGTCGCGGTACTCCAGTGCGCACTGGCCTGCGGAAACGGTGATTCGGTTGAACATAAAGATACCCATGTCGTGTCCTCCTTCCGGTGTATGTGTCTGCGCGGCAAAGGGATACCGCCGCCGGACGCGATCTCCAGACGGGGCGTCGCATCCCCGTACCGGCGGATGCGGGCCACAAGGTCAGGCGATCGTGTGGATCCGGCGACGGTATCGGGATTGCAGGAGGGGATTCGAACCCCAGGTTCCTCTACCTGTGCCATGGCGCCACGGCAATGCGCAGAAACGTTGCGGTACCCCGCTCGGCCTGCTTCCTTGTCGGCGCCGGAACACACCATGCCACCACAGCAAATCGCCAGGCAACCGATTTATCGTGCTGGTAGTTCACCGCAGCCGCTACCGTGGGTGCAATGCGACGTACTTCGACGGGGGCGGTTCTTGGCGCGCTGGCGCTGACCGTGGGGCTGGCCGGCTGTGATGCAAAGACCGAACTGCAGACTGACAGGCAGCAGTCCCAGGACTCTTCCTCACCGGCGGCGGTGGAGTACGCCGGCCAGTTGCGTGAGCGGGTGTCGGCTGACGCGATGATGGGGCATCTCGGCAAGTTGCAGGACATTGCCAACGCCAACAAGGGCAACCGCGCACTGGGCACCCCCGGATACGACGCCAGCGTGGACTACGTGGCCGGAGCGCTGCGCGACAAGGGGTTTGACGTGCAAACCCCCGAATTCGAAGTGAAGCTCCCGTTCGCGGAGGACCCACAGGTCACCGTCGGCGGCCAGCCTGTCACCGCCAAGCCGCTGGAGTTCACCATCGGGACACCTCAGGAAGGCGTGTCCGCGCCGCTGGTGCCGGCGAAGGTGGAGGACACCCCGGGGTGCGAGGCCGCCGACTACGACGGCCTGCCCGTTGCGGGTGCCGTGGTGCTGGTCGACCGTGGCTCCTGCCCCTTCGCCGACAAGCAGACCGCCGCAGCGGAACGCGGCGCGGTGGCGATGATCGTCGTCAACACCGACAACGAGGAGAAGATGGGCGGCACGCTGGGCCGCAACACCGACGTCAAGATCCCGGTGGTCAGCGTGACCAAGGATGAGGGCACCAGGCTGCGCAACGCACCCGGCCCCACCACCATCAAGCTCGTCGCCGGGGTGCGCGTCGAGCACACCCGCAACGTCATCGCCCAGACCAAGACCGGATCGACCTCTGACGTGGTGATGGTCGGGGCGCACCTCGACAGCGTTCCCGAAGGTCCCGGCATCAACGACAACGGTTCCGGGGTGGCTGCCGTGCTGGAAACTGCGCTGCAGCTGGGAGATTCACCGCAGGTGAACAACGCGGTGCGGTTCGGCTTCTGGGGTGCCGAGGAGGAAGGGCTGCTCGGCTCGACCAACTATGTCCAGTCCCTGGACACCGAAGCGCTCAAGGACATCGCGATGTACCTGAACTTCGACATGCTCGGCTCACCCAACGCGGGATACTTCACCTACGACGGCGACCAGTCCGCGCCGCTGGACGAGCAGGGGCGGCCACGCGTTCCCGAAGGCTCGGCGGGCATCGAACGCACGCTGGCGGCCTACCTGCGAGATGCCGGAAAAACCCCGCGTGACACCAGTTTTGACGGCCGATCCGACTATGACGGCTTCACCATGGCGGGGGTCCCCGCGGGCGGATTGTTCTCGGGCGCCGAGGACAAGATGAACGCCGAGGAGGCCAAACTGTGGGCCGGCGAGGTGGATCAACCGTTCGACCCGAACTATCACAAGAACACCGATACCCTTGACCACGTGAACCGGGATGCATTGCAGATACATGGTGGGGGAGTCGCATTCGCTGTGGGGCTGTACGCCCAAGATCAACGGGGCCGCAACGGTTTACCGGTCCGTGCCGACCGCACGCGCCACCAGATCAACGCGCAGTGAGGGCGCGTCCACTCACAGCTGCCGTACTGCTCGGTGCCGCGCTGGCTGGCTGCTCGCCCCAGCCGTCGCCCAAGGCCGTCGACCCTCAGGAACTGGCGGGCAAGATCACCGTCGACGCCATGTATACCCATCTGCGCAAGCTCCAGGAGATCGCCGACACCCATGACGGCAACCGGGCCGTCGGCAGCTCCGGGTACGACGCCAGCGTCGATTACGTGGCACAACTTCTGCGGGACAAGGGTTTCGAGGTCCAGACGCCCGAGTTCGAGCGCATGGGCGCGATGCGCGGAGGGAATCCGTCGCTGGACGTGTCCGGGCGCAGTTACCAGGTGGACCAGGCTTCCATGCTGGTGACGACGGCGCCGGGTGGGCTCAACGCACCGACACTGCGCCCGGCGAAACCCTCCGGCTGTGCGGCCACGGACTACGGTTCGGTCAACATCAGCGGGGCCATTGCCGTCGTCGACGACTCCGGGTGTTCGGTTGTCACCAAACAGAACACCGCGCTCGACAAGGGGGCGGTCGGCTTGCTGGTCGTCAACCGGGGTCGGCAACCCGCTCCGGGTGGACTGTTCTCCACCGGCTATTACCGGCAGCTCACCGTGCCGGTAGGCGTCATCGACGAGAACGCGGATGCGGCGCTGCGAAGCACCAGCGCACCGGTTCGTCTGGTTCTCGACGGCAAAGCCGAGATGGTGAAGTCCCGCAACGTGACCGCGCAGACCAAGACCGGCTCGGCGTCCGATGTGGTGCTCGTCGGTGCGCATCTGGACAGCATCGGGGGCGGCCCCGGCATCAACGACAATGGTTCTGGGGTGGCGGCCGTCCTGGAAACCGCACTGCAGCTGGGCAGTTCGCCGAAGGTGACCAATGCGGTGCGGTTCGCGTTCTGGGGTGCCGAGGAGATGGGCCTGGAAGGATCGACGCAGTATGTGCGCAATCTGCCGCTGGACCAGCTCGACGACCTTGCGCTGTATCTGAACTTCGACATGGTCGGTTCACCCAACGCCGGCTACTTCACGTATGACGGCGACCAGTCCGGCCAGGCCACCGATCCCAAGTCGATGCCCGAAGGGTCGGCCGGCATCGAACGGACGATGGCGGGCTTCCTCAACCTCGCCGGAGCGCGGCCCGCGGACCTGCCGATCAGCGCCAACACCGACTACCACCCGTTCCTGCAGGCCGGGGTACCGGTCGGCGGCACGACCACCGGCGCGTCGCAGCGCAAGACCGAGGTTCAGGCCCGGTTGTGGGGCGGACGTGCCGGAGCGGCCTTCGACCCGAACTACCACACCCGTCGCGACACGATCGACAACGTCGATGCGCATGCGCTCGGGGTCATGGGATCGGCGATCGCTTTCACCGTCGGCACGTATGCCGAATCGATCGAGGGGCCCAACGGTGTTCCGGCACGGGACAAGCGGCATCGAGGCTGAACCGGATTGAACCCGGGAGGGTAGGCCCCCGTAATACGGGTATGGGAATTAACGTCGCCAGAATGCCCACCCACAGCACCATTGCCGGCGTCCACGCAGTGCTGCCTCCGCATCGATATACCCAGGCCGAGGTCACCAGCGCCCTGCTCGACCTGCCCGGATACGCCGAATCCGAGGATGTGGTGCGGGCGCTGCACAAGAGCGCGAAGGTCAACAGCAGGTATCTGGTCCTGCCCCTGGAGCAATACGCCCAGCTCGACGATTTCGGTGTGAGCAACAGCCTGTTCATCGACCACGCAACGGAACTGGGCTGTGCCGCACTGGCCGGGGCACTCGATGACGCGGGTCTGCGCCCGCAGGACGTTGACCTGATCGTCACCACCACCGTCACGGGTGCCGTCGTCCCATCGCTGGACGCCCGGATCGCGGGGCGATTGGGCCTGCGACCCGACGTGCGCCGCATCCCGATCTTCGGACTGGGTTGTGTGGCCGGCGCCGCAGGTATCGCCCGGCTCAACGACTATCTGCGCGGAGCGCCCGACAAGGTGGCGGTCCTGGTTTCGGTGGAGTTGTGCTCGCTGACACGCAAACACAATCCCACGATGCCGACGCTGGTGGCCGGTGCGTTGTTCGGCGACGGCGCGGCCGCAGTGGTCGCCGTGGGTGAGCAACGTGCCAGGCAGCTCAATCCGACCGGACCCGATGTGCTGGACTCGCGTAGTCATCTCTACCCGGATTCGTTGCACGCCATGGGTTGGGACATCGGCTCTGACGGGTTCGAGATCGTGCTCAGTGCCGAGGTGCCGAGCTTCGTGGGGCGCTACCTGGGCGATGACGTCACCGGGTTCCTCGGCGCACACGGCCTCTCCGTCGGCGACGTGTCGGCCTGGGTCAGCCATCCCGGCGGTCCGAAGGTGATCGAGGCGATCATCGAAACCCTCGGATTGCCTGAAGATGCACTGGATCTCACCTGGCAGTCACTCGCCGACGTCGGCAACCTGTCGTCGTCCTCGGTCCTGCACGTGCTGCGCGACACGATCATCAAACGGCCGGAGTCGGGCACCCCCGGGATGATGATGGCGATGGGCCCAGGTTTCTGTTCCGAACTCGTCCTTTTGCGCTGGCGCTGATGACAGCCAAGAGATTCACCGCGCTGATCGTTCTCGTCGCCGCTGAACGGGTGCTCGAGCTCGTGGTGTCGAAACGGAACCTGAAGTGGAGTATCGCCCAGGGCGGTAAGGAGTTCGGAGCCGGTCACTATCCGGTCATGGTGGCACTGCACAGCGGTCTGCTGCTCGGCGCGGTGCTGGAGGCCCGTCGGCGCCGGCCGCGGCCTGTGCTGGGCGCAATCATGCTTGCGGTCGTTCTCGCCGCCCAGGCCCTGCGCTGGTGGTGTATCACCACGCTGGGTCGACAGTGGAATACCAGGGTCGTTGTGGTGCCGGGTGCCGCACGTGTCGCCGACGGGCCGTACCGGATGCTGCCGCACCCGAACTACGTGGCTGTGGTCACCGAGGGAGCCGCTCTGCCGTTGGCCGGCGGCGCATGGCTCACGGCACTGGTCTTCACCGTGGCCAATGCCGTTCTGCTGCGGACCCGAATTCGCGTGGAAAACGAAGCGCTGCAAGGGTTGACGTGATCGATCTGCTCGTCGCAGGTGGTGGCCCGGCCGGGCTGGCCACCGCGGTGCACGCCGCCCGCGCCGGGCTGGAGGCCGTCGTCGTAGAGCGCCGCAGCGGCCCGATCGACAAGGCCTGTGGTGAGGGTCTGATGCCGCACTCCGTCCGGCAGTTGCAGCGCCTCGGCGCCCGACCCGAAGGACGGGAATTTCGGGGTATTCGCTACCTGGACGGGCGACACACCGCCGAGGCCAGGTTCCGTGACGGGGCGGGCTACGGTGTGCGACGCACGGTGCTGCACGCCGCGCTGTCTCAAGCGGCCTCCGATGCCGGGGTCCGGGTGGTGCACGGCGAGGTCGGACCGGTCACCCAGGACTCGACATCGGTGAGCGCAGCCGGTTTTCGTGCCAGATACCTGGCGGCCGCCGATGGTCTGCATTCACCGATCCGCCGGTCCCTGGGGCTCAGCGGCGGTGAGGGTAGACGACGTCGGTGGGGTATCCGTCGGCATTTCCAGGTCGCCCCGTGGTCGGACTGTGTCGAGGTGTACTGGGGGTCCGACGCAGAGGCGTACGTGACACCGGTCAGTGAGAACTGCGTCGGGGTGGCGATCCTGACCTCGGCGCGCGGCGGCTTCGATGAGCGCCTGGCCGCATTTCCGTTGCTGGCCGAGCGAATTCATGGTCTTGAACATGGCCATGACCGTGCCGCCGGGCCGTTGCGGCAGAAGGTCCGCCACCGCAGCGCCGGGCGGGTTTTGTTGGTCGGTGACGCGGCAGGCTATGTGGATGCGCTGACGGGCGAAGGGATGGGGCTGGCCTTCGGCGCGGCCGAACTGCTGGTGCGCTGTGTGCGGGCGGATCAGCCCGGTGACTATGACCGACAGTGGCGGGCGCTGACCCGGCGCTACCGCTTGCTGACCGCAGCGCTGTTGCACGGCAGCGGTTTCGGTCCGGTGCGGGCCTGCATCACCCCGGCGTCCGCGGCGCTGCCGTCGGTGTTCGCCCGGGTGGTCAACGCGCTCGGCTCCTAGGCCGGGTCAGGTCGCCGAGGTACTCCAGCAACCGCATGCCGTGAAAGACCAGGAGAGCGGCGATGGAGCCCAGCGCGATGCCGGTGAAGGTCAACGAGCCGAGCTGCCAGGTGAAGTCGGCGATCCCGATGATCAACGGGATGGCCGCCGTCATCTGGTTGACCGGCTTGGAGAAGTCCACGTGGTTGGTGAGCCAGATCCGCACACCCAGGATGCCGACGAGGCCGTACAGCACGATCGTCGCGCCACCGAGGACGCCCGGCGGGATCGCCGAGATCGCCGCTCCGACCTTGGGGCACAACGACAATGCGATCGCCACCGCCGCCGCTACCCAGTACGCGGCGGTCGAGTACACGCGGGTGGCCGCCATCACCCCGATGTTCTCGGCGTAGGTGGTGGTGGCCGAGCCGCCCCCCGCGCCCGCCAGCACGGTGGCCACGCCGTCAGCGGCCAGCGCCCGGCCGATCATCGGATCGAGGTCGGTACCAGTCATCTGGCCCACCGACTTGACGTGGCCGATGTTCTCGGCGACCAGGGCGATCACCGCGGGCAGAAACAGCGGTAACACCGCCAGACTGAGCGTAGGGGTGTGGAACTCGGGCAAGCCCAGCCACGGCGCTGCCGAGATCGCCGCGGTGTCCACGTCGCCGAGAAGCAGCGCCAGCAGATACCCGATCACGACTGCGCCGAAGATCGCCAGCCTGCCGATCAACCCCTTGAAGAAAGCCAGCGTGGCGACCAGCAGCACCAGCGTCACCACCCCGACCAGCGGACCCTTCTCGAAATTGGCCTTCGCCGCCGGAGCCAGGTTGAAGCCGATCAGCGCGACGATCGCACCTGTCACCACCGGCGGGAGCGCCAGATCGATCCACCTGGTGCCGATGAGGTGTACCACGGCGCCGATGAGGATCAGCAGCGCCCCGACGGCGATCAAACCGCCCAGCGCGCTGCCGGTTCCGTGGGATGCGACCGCCGCGGTCACGGGGGCGATCACCGAGAAGCTCGACCCCAGATAGCTCGGTAGCCGGTTGCCGGTGATGAGCAGGAACAAGATGGTGCCGACACCGGAGAACAGCAGCGTGGTGGCAGGCGGAAAGCCGGTAAGCACCGGGACCAGGAACGTGGCGCCGAACATGGCCACCACGTGCTGGGCGCCGATGCCGATGGTGCTGGCCCAATCGAGCCGTTCCCCGGGGTTGACGACGAAGTCGTCGTCGGTCCGGGTCTCGACGTACTTCCAACTCAGCGGAATCACGGTTGTGACTACACACCATGTTCGGCTGCCGTGCACGCGGACTGCGGCAAGAATCAACCGTGATGAAACAGAACCTGGCACATTGGCTCCCGGGGACGGCACAGTTCACCGGCTATCAGCGGTCCTGGCTGCGCGGAGATGTGCTGGCCGGGGTGACCGTCGCGGCATACCTGGTGCCACAGGTGATGGCCTATGCGACGGTGGCGGGTCTGCCACCGGTCGCCGGGTTGTGGGCAGCGCTGGTGCCGATGGGCGTCTACGCGCTGCTGGGTTCCTCGCGGCAGCTGTCGGTCGGTCCGGAATCCACCACGGCGTTGATGACGGCGACGGCGTTGACCCCTCTGGTTGTCGGTGATCCGGCTCGGTATGCCGCGATGGCGGCGATGCTCGCCCTGCTGGTCGGGGCGATCTGTCTGGTTGCCGGGCTGTGTGGGCTGGGTTTCCTGGCCGATCTGCTGTCCCGCCCGGTCCTGGTCGGTTACATGACGGGTGTGGCCGTGATCATGATCAGCGGCCAACTCGACAAGGTCAGCGGCGTCGAGGTCACCGGGGACGAGTTCGTCGACCAGATCCGCTCTTTCGCCTCCGGGCTCGGATCGGTGCACGTGCCCACCGTGGTGTTGTCGGCTGCGGTCCTGGCATTGCTGCTGTTGCTGTACCGAATCGCGCCACGCTTTCCAGGTCCGCTGGTCGCGGTATTGGCGGCGACGGCGGTGGTCTGGCTGTTCTCCCTGGATGACAAAGGGATTCGTGTGGTCGGTGGCATCCCAGCCGGATTGCCGGTGCCCACGCTCCCACCGGTGGCGATGACCGAGCTGCTGGCTCTGGCGATCCCCGCGGCCGGCATAGCGGTTGTGGCGTTCTCCGACAATGCCCTGACCGCACGCACCTTCGCCGCGCGCAAGGGGGACACCATCGACGCCAGCGCAGAACTTCGGGCCCTGGGGATCTGCAATCTGACAACCGGTGTCACGCAGGGATTTCCGGTGAGCTCCAGCGGCAGTCGTACCGCTCTCGGTGACACCGTGGGCAGCCGCACCCAGCTCTACTCGCTGGTGATGCTCGCGACGGTACTGCTGGTCATGCTGGCCGGGCGTGATCTGCTGGAGCACTTCCCGATGGCCGCCCTCGGTGCGCTGGTGGTCTATGCCGCTCTGCGGTTGATCGACGCGGCCGAGTTCCGACGGCTGGCCCGGTTCCGGCGCAGCGAGCTGTTTCTCGCGGTGGCGACCACGGTCGCGGTGCTGGGTTTCGGCGTGCTCTACGGGGTTCTGGTGGCGATCGCGCTGTCCCTGATGGACACCTTGCGCCGGATCGCCCGGCCGCACGACAGCGTGTTGGGTTACGTCCCCGGGGTGGCCGGAATGCACGATGTCGACGACTATCCCGATGCCCGACCGGTTCCCGGGCTGGTGGTCTACCGCTACGACGCACCGCTGTTCTTCGCCAACGCCGAGAATTTCAGGGAGCGTGCGTTGGCCGCGGTCGAGGCGGCCGACGGCCCGGTGGCATGGTTCGTGTTGAACGCCGAAGCGCAGGTGGATCCCGACCTGACGGCCGTCGACGCACTCGAACAGTTACGCCGGGACCTGACGGCACGCGGCATCGTGTTCGCGATGGCCCGGGTCAAATCCGATCTGCGCGACGATCTGGTGGCGGCCGGCTTCATCGACCGGGTCGGTGCGGACCGGATCTTTCCGACCCTGCCGACCGCGGTGGAGGCGTTCCGGAACCGTTCTGACTAGCGCTCGGTTCGTGAACTCGACGTCGACCAGCGTCGGCGCCCGCCGTAGATCGCAGCGCCCACCGCTACCACGGCGATTCCGGTGAGCACCGAGGCCATCGGTAGCGAGAAGGCCAGCAGCAGACACCCGGCAAGGCCGACCGCCGGGATGAGGCGGGCCCCGAGCGTCCAGGCGGACGCGTTGGCGATCGCGTAGTACAACAACACCGCGAACGACGAAAAGCCGATCGCCCCACGCAGATCCACGGTCGCAGCCAGAATCGCCACGACGATGCCCACCACGATCTCCGCCCGATGCGGCACATTGAACCGGGGATGCACCGCCGACAGGACCGATGGCAGGTGCCGGTCTCGAGCCATTGCCAGCGTCGTACGCGAAACCCCGAGGATCAAGGCCAGCAGGGAGCCCAGTGCTGCGACTGCGGCACCGGCACGCACGAGGGGTTGCCACTGTGGCGCACCGGCCACGGCCACCGCATCGGCCAACGGAGCGGGTGCGGCGGCCAGGCCCGAACTGCCCAGGACCGAGAGCACAGCGACAGCCACCACCGCGTAGATGACGAGCGCGATGCCGAGTGCAATCGGAATCGCGCGCGGAATGGTGCGCGCGGGGTCTCGGACCTCTTCACCCAGCGTGGCGATCCGGGCATAACCGGCGAACGCGAAGAACAACAGACCGGCAGCCTGCAGAACACCGCCGGCCCCGACGTCGTCACCGATCTGCAGTCTGGCGAGGTCGGTGGCGCCGGAGCCGGCGATGATCACCACGACCGCTGCCAGCACGGCCAGCACACCCGCGACGATGATGCGGGTCAGCAACGCCGACTTCTGGATTCCGGCGTAGTTCACCGCGGTCAGTCCCACCACCGCGGCCACCGCCACGGCGTGCGCCCACTGCGGCCAGGCATACGTCCCGACCGTCAAGGCCATCGCCGCGCACGATGCGGTCTTGCCGACGATGAAACTCCATCCGGCCGTATAGCCCCAGAACTCGCCGAGCCGTTCCCGCCCGTACACATAGGTGCCGCCGGATTGCGGATAGAGCGCTGCCAGTCGCGCGGAAGACGTCGCGTTGCAGTAGGCGACGAGGGCGGCCACCGCGAGGCCGAGCAGCAGTCCGCTTCCGGCGGCCCGCGCCGCGGGAGCCAGGGCCGCGAAAATGCCCGCCCCCACCATGGAACCCAGACCGATCACGACGGCATCAGTAGTCCCGAGCCTGCGCTGCAGCCCGCCGGGCGTGGTCACCCCGCGATCCTAGTGCTGCGACAGCTATCGAGCAGAGGGGCGCGGATGAAAGAAGACGCCTTCGGCACGGACCGTGACGCCGTCCGAGGTCGCGAGGTGGCCGACGGCAAACGTCTTCACTCCCTCTACCCGGTCGATGTGCGCCTCGGCGTGAACCGGACCGAGCCGGGTGCCGGCCTCGTAGCGGAGAGTCAGTGTTCCGGTCACCGCTGGCCGGCCCGGCTGGTGAGCGGTGGCGCCGAGCACGTGGTCGAGCAAAAGGGCGCAGATGCCACCGTGTACATGGCCGGCAGGTCCTTCGTATGCCGCGCCGAGGGTCACGTCGGCCCAAACGCGCCCGTCGGATTCGTGGTGAACCAGCAAGGGCGGCGCCAACGCATTGCGCAACCCGATGACTGCGTTTCCCCAGGCGCGGGACTGCCCGTCGACGGCTTGCTGAACGCCGAACGAACCAGGCATCAGCGACAGGCTCAGCTCATCGGCTGCCGCATCGATCTTGGCTTTGGCGGCCACGATGGTGTCCAGGTCGGCCCGGCTGCGGATGGTTGCGTCGACGAGTCGACGCACAGATTCGGTGAGAGACTCGTAAAGCGCTTGCGGGACATCGGTTTCACTGTTCAGGGACAAGACTTCACTCCGCTCGCCGGTCACCCAGCGTCCCGTAGCCGCCGCGATAGAAAAGCAGTGGCCGGCCGGGGTGAGCTTGCAGTGCCGTGACGTGGGCGACGACGATGGTGTGGTCGCCTGCGCCGTGCTCGTACTCAAGGTCGGCTTCGATGGTGGCCAGGGTGCCGTGCAGGCGCGGAGCGCCGTTGGCCGCCGAGCTCCAGGCAATTCCGGCGAATTTGTCCTCGCTACCACGTGCGAATTGCGCGCATACCGATTGCTGGTCGTCGGCCAGGATGTTGATGCACATTCGGCCGGCGGCGCGAATCAGCGGCCACGTCGACGAGCCTCGTGACGGACAGAACGACACATACGGCGGGTCCAGCGAGACCGAGGTGATTGATTGGCAGGTGAAGCCCACGGGGCGCTGCCCGTCCTGACCAGTTACGACGGCGATCCCAGTGCAGAAGTGGCCGAGCACCGCGCGCATGTCCCGGGGGTCCGGTCGGCCGAATCTGGTACCCAGTGTCGCGGTGTTGTCGAGTGTCATCGCGGTGTCTCCCTCATCTGGTGTCGTCAACCAGATTCGTCCTGTCGGCCAGTACAGGGCAACGCAGTCTCCCGGCCAGCGGTTCACCGGCATCGGCCTTGTGACCTCGATTGTTACCCTTGGGCCATGGATGACCCCGAGCAGACAGCCAGGCCGGCCTTGGCCGCGAACAGCTGGGCGCTGCTCGGGTTGCTGTCCTACGAGCAAGAACTCTCCGGTTACGACGTCCGGAAGTGGCTCGGCTGGAGTATGCGTTTCTACTACGGCAGCCCCGCCTTCAGTCAGATCTATTCGGATCTGAAAAAGCTGGAGAAGATCGGTTACGTGACCTCGCGGGTGGACGGAACCGGCACGCGAAACCGCCGCCTCTACAAGATCACCCAGTCCGGTCTGGACGCCGTCACTCAGTGGGCGCGTGAGACGCCCCCTGATCCGCCTTCGTTGAAGCACCCAGCGCTCATGCGGGTGACGATGGGCCACCTCAGCGACCCCGCCACGCTGAAGCAGATGCTCCAGGAGCACCTGGCGTATGTCGACGGGATGCAGCGCGACGCCGCCAAGGAGGCCCGTTGGTCCGAGGCTGATCCGGCGTGGGCATACGCCAAGATCGCGTTGGATTGGGCGGTTCGCTACTACGCGTCCGAGCGGGAGCTCACGTTGCAGCTCATCAAAGATCTCGACGAAGCCGAGGCCAATTTCCCGAAAGTCGGTGAAGGCGCCAAGATCCCATGGCCGGATCCTGCGTATTGGTACGAGATCGAGAGGAAAGCCGACGCCGAAGACGCCGACTGATCTCCCTTCCGTTGGTGTTTCGGGCCGTGACCTACGCTTCGGCCGCGTCGCGAGCGGCGATGTAGCCGAAGACCAGCCCCTGCGCGATGGTCGCGCCGGCACCGGGATAGGTTTTGCCGAACGCGTTGGCTGCCGTGTTACCGATCGCATACAGTCCGTCGATGACGGTGCCGTCTTCACGCAGGACTCGGGCATGGTCGTCGGCTCGGAGGCCGCCGCAGGTGCCGAGGTCGCTCAGTACCATCTTGACCGCGTAGAACGGTCCTTTGACCAGTGGCCGCAGGTTCGGGTTCGGCGTGATCGTGGGATCACCGTAGTAGCGGTCGTAGGCACTGCGGCCCCGCTCGAAGTCGGGGTCCTCTCCCGCGAAAGCGTTTTCGTTGAACCGGGTAACAGTTGCCTCGAAATTGTCGACCGGAACCTGCATTTTGGTTGCCAGCTCATCGAAGTTGTCTGCCTTGACTGCGATTCCGGCGTCGTACCAGGTCTGCGGTATCGGCATGCGCGGAAACAGTTCGGCGGCGAAGACATAGCTGTTGCGGTACTGCTGGTCGAAGACGATCCACATGCTGTCCACGGGTGTGCCGGCGTTCTCGAGATCAAGGATGCGTTGCCCAAAGCTCATGTAATCCGCTGATTCGTTGGCGAACCGGTGCCCGTTGTGGTCGACGATGAACGACCCGGGTAGTGACCGCTCGGCGAGCATCACCGCCGGAGCTGCGCCTGGCAGCGGTGCGACGGCGGGGAACCACCACGATTGATCCATCAACGCGATGTCGCCGCCGACATCCTGTCCGAGCCGGATGGCGTCGCCGGTGTTGGATTCCGCGCCGAGGCTGAGATTGCTTCCGAGAGAATCGGATTGGAACTTGCGGCGCATTTCCATGTGGTGATCGAAACCGCCGGCGGCGAGAACTACTCCGCGCCGGGCAGTGACCGTGACGCGTTCCCCGCCGTGTTCTACGACCGCTCCGGTGACTCGGCTGCCTTCAGTGACCAGTTCCGTCAGTGCGGTGTCGAGCCAGATCGGGATCCCCGCACGAATCACGCCCGCGAACAGTCCTGCGGCCAGCGCCTGGCCGCCGGCCGCATATCGCCTGCCGAGGGCCAGACCGCCGATGCCCTGCGCGAGCCGCTTGATGATGGTGGGCAGGCCCTTTCGGGGTACTCGGCTCATCAGGTTCAGCCAGCGGTAGTCGGCGCCGGTGGTCGGCATCGGAATGCTGACCTCCATGACCCCCGGCCGCAGGTCAGGCAGATATTCGCCCAGAATCGAGGTGTTGAGCGGCCGGCATTCGCACGTGCGGCCCGCCGCTGATCCGCCGGGTGCCTCCGGGTGATAGTCGGAGTACTCCTTGGCCCAGAACAGCTTCATGGGGGTGGTTCGGCGCAACATTTCGACCGTGGCAGGCAGGTTTTCCAGGTAGGCCGCAGAGCGCTCCGGTGGCGCGGAATTCCCGACCACCGACTCCAGGTAGGTGTGTGCCCGCGAGACGGGGTCATTGCCGCCGCAGTCCTCGATCACCGGGCTTGCCGGCAGCCAGAGCGCGCCTCCGGATCGGGCCGTCGAACCTCCGACGTAGGACGACTTCTCGACGACGAGAACGGACAACCCTTGTTCGTGGGCTGCCAGGGCGGCGGCCAGGCCCGTGCCGGAACCGACGACGAGAAGGTCGACCTCGGTGGCGGCAACGGTCAGTCCGGCGGGAATGCTCTTGTGGCTGGTGGCGGTCACGACCGCAGACGATAGGGCGACTACCGGCAAAGTTGATTCCGACCTCCTGTTGAGCGGAACACTGACCTTCCCGTTCACGCGTCATCGCAGTTCAATGTGGGCAACAGCCAAGGAATTCACTGACCTAAGGACGGCTCGCAACATGACGACGCACTCAGATACCGACGCAGTTCGGTTGATCGAGGCCGGTTCGGTACCCACCAGGTTCGCCCGCGGCTGGCACTGCCTGGGACTGGTCCGCGATTTCGGAGACGGAAAGCCGCATCAGATCAACGCCTTCGGGCAGAAGCTGGTGGTATTCCGATCAGAGGACGGCGCCATCAACGTGCTCGACGGTTACTGCAGGCACATGGGCGGAGACCTGTCGCAGGGGACGGTGAAAGGCAACGAGATCGCCTGCCCTTTCCACGACTGGAGGTGGGGTGGCGATGGTCGTTGCAAGATGGTGCCCTACAGCAAGCGCACTCCGCGATTGGCGCGTACCGCTGCATGGCCCACACTGCAGCAGGACGGCATGCTGTTCGTCTGGAACGACCCCGAACGCAAGGCGCCGCCGGCCGACGTGACCATCCCGCGCATCGAGGGAGCCACCAGCGATGGCTGGACCGATTGGCACTGGTACTCAACAGTGGTCAACACCAACTGCCGCGAGATCATTGACAACGTTGTGGACATGGCGCACTTCTTCTACATCCACGGTTCGCTCCCGACGCACTTCAAGAATATTTTCGAAGGCCATGTCGCCACCCAGTACATGAAGAGTGGTGCCCGGCCTGACCTGGATGACCCAGAAGGCGCCAAACTGCTGGGCACCACCTCGTTGGCGTCTTATCACGGACCGTCGTTCATGATCGACGACCTGATCTACCACTACCAGGACTTCGACCAACGCACGGTTCTGATCAACTGTCACTATCCGATCGATGCCAACTCCTTTGTGCTGCAATACGGCATCGTGGTGGAGAAGAACGCGGCCATGCCGGAGGAACTCGCCGAGCAGACGGCGATCGCGCTCGGCGACTTCGTCAAGATGGGCTTCGAACAGGACGTCGAGATCTGGCGTAACAAGACCAGGATCGACAATCCTCTTCTGGTGGAAGAGGACGGCCCGGTGTACCAGCTGCGACGCTGGTACGAGCAGTTCTATGTCGACGTGGCTGATGTGACACCGGACATGGTCGACCGTTTCGAGTTCGAGCTCGACACCACCCGGCCGTGCGAGGTTTGGATGAAGGAGGCGGAGGCCAATCTGGCCGCCCGTATCGCTGCGTCCGGAGCCGTGGGGTGACGATGGCTGTCCGCCCGGACAATCGCCTCGACGATGCGCCGATGGTGCCGGTGACCTGCGCACGGTGCGGGGCCGGCGTCGAGGTGCGCAAGAGCAGTTGGAACCAGACGAGCGTTCAATGGACCGGAGCCGCCCTTTCCCGCTGCGAAGAGCGGTGTACCGCTGCGCAGCTGGGTGACAACGGTGGACGTGGGCTGTTTCTGGCCTGCTCTGCCTTGGGCGGGTCCATCGTCGACGCGGTGCGGTCGGGAGCGCTGCAGGTGGTCGACGAGCGGCCGTGAAGTTCGGAAACCGTCGGCTATCTCTTGAAAAGGCCGACGGTTCGAACGAGTCGTTCTGACAGTTCCCGCGCATCGATGCGCCGCTGGGCGAATGCAGCGACGTTGGACATCCAGACGTCAGAGAGTATTTCGGCGGCACCGATTTCCATCGCGGCTGCATTTCCCTCATCGACGGAGCCGACGAAGATCCGGACTGTCTGCTGTCGGACCAGATCGGCTTGGATCGCTGCGGTACCGTCTGCGTACAGGTAGGGGCGGATCATCGCCTCGGCCAATCGCGGTGATGCGCAAAGCCTGTCGGTCAGGGTCAGGGCCACCCGCAGCAGGCGCTGAAACGGATCCGCTTCGCCTGCGTCGCCGCGATACTCGGTTTCGAAGTCCCAGAGCCATTCGTAGAAGCAAGCGAGCAGCAGGTCGTCCTTCGACGGGAAGTACTGGTACACAGTGCTGGCCGATACGCCCGCAGCCTCGGCGACAGAACGGATCTGACAGGTGTCATAACCCTCGAGGGCAAGTGCCGTTGCGGAGGCGATGATTCGATCACGTCGCTCGCTTCGCACGAGACTGTGCAACACTGCCCACTCCTTCAGCGCAAAGAGGCTCTACCAACGGAAGGTTAGGTCAGGAGGAGTTGATCGAGCACAGGTGTTCTCGCTGACCGGACGGTCGAAGGGTGTCCCAGCTGTTGAGCATCGCTCAGCAGCTGGGACACCTCGGGGTGCTCAGGAGGGCGTCACGGGCATGATCGGTATCTTCTTCATCGCACTGGCACGGGGATCAGGTGCTGCGGCTGCCGCCGCGTGGTTCTCTTCACCTCTGGTGTAGGTCCACACGCAGAACGGCTCGCCTTCGGCAAACTTGAAGTCCTTGGGCGGGAGGTTGATGTCCAGTTTGCACCCCGGGAAGAACGGCGCTGAGATGCGTTGCTCGAAAGTGCAATTCATCCATGCCCGGGCCGGCGGGTAGAGGCCCTCGTCGGTGTACTTTTGGAGCACCTCACAGCGGCGCATGTTCAGCACGACGTGATCGGGGTTGTACACGATGTACTCGCCGCCGTAGCCCAAGGTTCCGTCGATACTCAGCACCGCCAGCTTCAAGAAATCCACGACGTGAACCGGCTCGATCTTGAAGACCTTCGCGAGTTTCGGGTATTGGTAGTCGATTATCAGTTGGTACATATCTGGCAGACCGAGCCACACCTCCTCTTCGGGGATGATCTTTGTCCACTGGTCGATGAAGTAGTTGTGGCCCTTGAGATATTGGTCCCAGTAGGTCTTGATCAAACGAATCAGCGCCGGCTTCGTGAGGTCTTCGGTCTGAACATCGAAGGGGATCGCCTGGTACTGGGCGCTCTTCCAGTCCCAACCGGGGGGTGCGATGAACCGTCCCATCGGCATGACCTGGCGCATACCCGCTCGGGAAACGTGGGCAGCGACGTCCATGGCGGTGTTGATGCCGACCTTCTCCGAATAGATCTTGACGTGGGCATAGGGAACGAAGTTCAGGACGTCTTCGAACACCCGGGCCAGACCTAGTAGGAAATCGCGCGAGAAGTCTTGGATGTTGCCGACCTTGCCCATGAAGTCGTGGGTGTAGTCGTCGTAGTTGAGTTCCTCGCCGGCAGAGGTGAGTTCGTCGTTTTCGGTTGTCACAAGTCCTCCTTGGATGATGGCGATCACGGCGCGGCAGCCTGATCGGGTGACGGGGTGGCCGGCCGCTGGCAGAATCTGCATGTATGGCAGAATCTGCCAGTGCTGATAGTAGGTTCGGGTATGCGTGTGTTACTGGTGTATTCCCGGTGATCGGGAGGGTGCCCCCTCGGCGGGCATCTGCGAGGCCTGCCAGGGCTACTATCAAATTCGCTGGTAAGGGGAGGGAGTCGCGCACATGCAGGTGGCGAACAAGCCCGCGACGCTTAGTGAGCGGCGCGCTGAGGAGCTTCGATTCGAAATCGCGGTCGCTGCGCGGGATCTTTTCCTGGCCGAGGGGTCGACCTCGGTCACCGTGGAGCGAATCTGTGCCGCGGCCGGCGTCGCCCCACGCACGTTTCACCGGCATTTTCCGGTTAAAGAGGATGTCGTGCTGCCGTTGTTTCGCCGGTTCGGCGCCCTGAGCATCGAGTTGCTTGCGCACGCAGGACCGGAGCGCGATGTGGTTGACGCCTTGGTCGAGGCTTTCAGCACGGAAGTTCCCAGGCGGGCAACGGTCGAATTCGACCGCACGTTCATGGCATTGGTGGTCAACGACCCCCAGTACCGGCTGCGCTGGCTGGACTGGGGGCAGGACCTGATCGGCCCGATTACTGAGTTCTTGGCCGACAGGTTCGACTTGGGCGAGAACCCGAACACGCGAGAATTACCGGCACAGTTGGTAATTCAGGTGTGCCGGCACGCATACTTGCGCTGGGTCGCCGACGGCGACTTCGCCGGCCTGCGATCCGCTCTGGGAGTCGGGATGCAGATGGTCGTGGAGGCCCTGCCGGTTTTGACGCGGCAGGGCTGACCTACGGTAGGAACCGGAATCGTCTAGCTACCAAAGATTTCCAGCGGTCCGACATACGCACGGTTGACCTTGACCCGTTCGGTGATACGCCACCGGCCGTCGCCGTCTCGCCGCCAGGTGTCGTGATAGTCACCCAGCGTGTAGAAGCGCGTCGACGGATCGCCGGCTGAATTGAGATGAACGTCGCGGATATAGGCTCGGCTGGTCGCCGTGTCGTCGACGACATCGACAAGGATGTTGCCGATCAGATGCTGAGTCGGGCCGCAACTGTCGAGGTATCCGCGGATCATGTCGATGATTGCCGTGCTCCCCGTCAAGCGGCCCGTCCCGAAATCTCCTTCGGCATCGTCGGCGAGGGTTTCAGCCATCGTCGCCCAATCCCGATCGTCCATGGCCCGGGCGAAGAGATTCAGTGCCCGCTCGATGTCCCGCTCATCACGCAGCGTCCTCAGATCGACTGAATCCATGCCCGCGCTCCTCTCATCGCTCAGGAGTGTGCGCCACCATCGACACGAATCTCGGTGCCGGTGATGAACGCACCGTCATCTGAGGCGACCATTGCGATCACCGACGCGACAGCGCTTGGGTCACCGAGGATTTCGCTCTCTGCTCCGTGCAGCAACGGCGTTTGCTTGGCCCAGAGGCCCAGATCATAGCCTTCGGGCATCTTGTCCAGGGTGCTGTTGGCCAGAGCTGTCGAGACGCCGCCAGGCTGGATGTTGACCGCGCGCAGGCCCTGCTTGGAGTACTCCAGCGCCAGCGAATGGGTGAAGCTGAGGACGCCGCCCTTGCTGGCTGCATACGCCGCCATGTAGGGGTGGGCGAACGTAGCAGCGGTAGAGGTGAAGTTGACCACGACACCGCGCCGTGATTCCAGCAGCGCCGGCAGCGCCTGGCGGGTCATCAGGAAGGTGCCGGTGAGGTTGACGGCCAGAGTGCGGTTCCAGTCTTCGAGGCTGGTCTCGTGCGTGTGCGAACACGTCTGCATGGCAGCCACATTGACCAGAACCTCAAGCCCGCCCAACTCGGCCACCGCAGCGGACACCGCGGCGATCACGTCGTCCTCGCGCGATATGTCGAGGACGGACGTGGTGAGCCGCTTGGCGGTGCCGGCACCTTCGGCGGCCGCGGTAGTCGCGGCCAAGCCGTCGGCGGAGATGTCGTAGCCGACCACCGTTGCGCCTTCATCGAGCAGGCGAGCCACCGTGGCCGCACCGATCCCCGACCCGGCGCCGGTGATGATGACCCGCCGATCTGAGAAGCGATTCACTGAATACCCCTCGGAGTCAGGCGAATTGGAATGCGGAGATCGGAGCTTCGTCCGGGTAGCTGCTGGGGCCGCCGAGATCGTAAGCGGCGTTCAGCGCCGCGATGAACGCCGCGTCGTGCAGCGGTTCGCCCGGCACTTCGAGTTTGATGCCCTTGCCCTTGAGGTCGTCGACCATCATTCCGATGGCCCGTTCGATCGTGATGTCGTCGGAGCCGTCCATGTTCTTCTTGAGTTCGTCGTAGTCGGAGAACACCTCGGCCGACCAGTGCACGAGGAACCGGAGTTCGTCGGTGTGGTGGCGGGCGATCACGTCTTCGCCGTTCTTCAGCAGCCATTGGTCGCGGTCCGCCGGGTCGCCGGTGAACACGGTGTCGAACGCCAGCCCTGCCGGAACCTGCTGCTCAAGTGGGCCGTTGGCTTCCCCGCGGTGCATCATCATCTCGTTCTGCACCACGACGCCGCGGTTGTTGATCGGCGGCAGCACCCTGGCGGGCGGCTTGAGCGGACCGTCTGGCCAGTAGGTGAAACCCGAACCCTCGTCGAGGGAGAACCAGGTGATCACCTGGGCCATCTTGATCAGGTAGTCGGTGAACAGGCCGGACTTGCCCATCACGCTGCACAGCCAGGTGGGGGCGTTCTCGTGGCGGACGCCGCGGAAGCTCGGGGAGTCCAGGTGGCCGGGATCGCGGTTGGCGCACGGGCCGTTGATGTTGAACAGCATCATCTCCGGCTTGGCGTACTCGGCGTTCCAGTAACTCTTGGCCTGCTCGATGAAGCCGGCGTTGTAGAAGCAGTCATGCAGCTCGGGGTAGAGAACGGTGCCGTAGTTGGCCAGGTAACCGCGGAACGTGGGGGTGAGGAACAGATCCAGCGACGGGGTGAATCCTTCGGGGAAAGCGCCGCTCATGGTGGCCATCAGCTCGTCGGCGGAGGCGAAGTGCTGGGCGATGATCAGCTTCCACGGGCCCTGGGTGTGCACGACGTCGAGCAGTCTGCGCTTCTGGTCTTCGGTGTAGACGTCGGTGAGCTCTCGCGGCGGGGCCGCAGGACGCAGGATGTCGGACAGCGCGAGACGCTGCTCATCGGTCAGCATGGTGATCTCCTTCGATGGTGTGGTTGTCGATTGTGGACAGCGCTCAAGCCTGCGAGGGTGCAGCCGTCCGTTGATCGGGAGATTCGTTGCTCCCGAGCGGGTGGGCGAACTTGGCCTTGAGCAGGGCACCGACTTCAGCCATCGCCAGGCGGCCACGCGCAGTCGTATCCGAGCGCATCAGAAACCCGTGGTACATACCGGGATAGCGGGTGAGGGTGGTCTGCACGCCGGCATCGCGCAATCTGGCCGCGTAGCGCTCGCCCCAATCTCGGATCGGGTCGCACTCCCCGGTGACGACGATTGCCGGCGGGAGGCCGCTGAGGTCTGATGCGTACGCCGGAACTTGATAGGGATCTCGTGGCACGCCACCGCGGTCGACCAGGTCGTGCATATAGACGATGTCTTCATGGCGCAGCAACGGGGCGTTCGGCATGGAGGTGATGGACGCCGCTCCCATGTCGCGATCCAGACCTGGATACAGCAGCACCTGAGCACAAAGCTGCGGACCGCCGTGATCGCGAGCTGCCAAAGCCACTGCCGCAGCGAGGGATCCACCGGCGCTGTCGCCGACGACGGCCAGGCGGCCCGCATCTACTCCGACCTGGTCGGCATGACCGGCAATCCATTCGGTGGCCACATAGGCATCGTCGAACTGAGCAGGTGGAGGCGATTCCGGTGCCAATCGGTACTCGACGGCCACCACAGCGGCACCGCTGGCGTGCGCGAGTTCGCGGGCCAGCGGCTCGAATGAACGGTTGGAACCCATCACCAGACCACCGCCGTGCAGATACACCAGCACCGGCAACCGGGGTTCCGCGGTGGGCCGGTACAGGCGCAGCGGGATCGGACCGGCCGGGCCCCGTGCGGTCAGGTCTTCGATGCCCGCCATGGCCGGCATTTCGGGCAGAGGAGCGGATTCGAGGCCGGCCCGCACAGCCTGCAATCCGCGGGAACGCATGGGAGGCATCTCGCCGAATGAGGCGAAGCGGGCAGCTGCGTCGGGATCGAGTGGAGGATAGGTCATTTCAGCTCTGCGCGGGGTCGAAGCGGCGTTCGGTCCGTAGCCGGGGAGGCTCTTGATTGCTCAAGACGCGAGCCCGTTCTGCCATCGCCGAGCCGACGTAGTCGGGTTGGGTGAGCAGATAGAACCGCCCCTCGGCAGCTTGCTCGAAAACCACTTCGGCGGCGGCAAGCGGATCCATCGCCTCGGCTTTGATGTCGAGCATCGCGGCGCGTTGTCCCTCGGCGGCACCGGTGTCCCCGGAGTCCACTCCGCCGGCCGACTCGAAGATCTCGGAGACCACGGCCCCGGGCAGCACCGCCTGCACGTGCACATGGTGGTCATGGCCGGCGGTCTGCACCTCCAGATGCAGACACTCGGTCAGCGCCAGGACCGCGTGCTTGCTCATGATGTAGGGCGCCTGCAGCGGAACGACGGCGACTCCACCGATCGAGGACAGGTTCCAGACCCACGCCGGGGCGTCGGTCGCCATCATCTTGGGCACGAATGCCCGGATCCCGTGGAAGACGCCGCTGATGTTGATGTCGACGACGCGCTGCCAGTTGGACACCGGGGTGTCCCAGAGATAACCGAACTGCTCGACACCGGCGTTGTTCACCAGCAACCGAACCGGCCCGACGTCGCGGTAGACCTCCTCGGCCATCGCCTGCACCGCGTCGGCATCACGCACGTCACAGACCACGGCGACAGCAGACCCGCCGGCGGCGACGATCTCGTCGCGCAAGTCCGCGACGGCAGCCGCGTTGACGTCGGCCAGCACCACGGTCATGCCGAGCCGGCTGGCATGCCGCGCCAGGCCGGCGCCGATACCGGCGCCGGCGCCGGTGATGACCGCGATGCCGCCGCCGAAGACGTCGCGCGCGTTCACGCCGTCGGTGCGGCGGCGGCCGCAGCCTTGGCGGTGTGCTCGGCGAGCGGGATCGAGTCCTCAGCGTCGAGCACCACCGTCATCGAGGTGAAGACCAGTCCCTCGGGCGACCGCCGGATTCCGGCGTCCACCACTCCACTGGAGACGGCGAACGGCACGTTGTTGGTGATCTGGTTGACGTACAGATAGAAGCGGACGTTGGTGACCTCACCCTCGACGCCGGTGCGGAACATGTTGGTGGCGTGATGACGGCAGGGGTAGGGGTTCTCGTTGCGGTGCTCGCGGAGCCAGGCCCGGGTCTCCACACCGCCGTGCAACTCGGCGGCCAACAGATGCTCGAACGGACAATTGCCGGAATCCGAGCGGCTCAGGTACTCCATCTCGTCGGCGATCCGGGCGTCGACTTCCGCGAAGTCACCCTGGTCGTAGTGGTACCAGAAGCCTGCGATGAACTCCTGAATTTCGGACAGCGCGATCTCGTTGCTCATGCCTGGCAGTCAACTCCGGATGTGAGGCCGCTGACAGCACCCTGACCGTTGAGTGGAACACCACCACCGACCCGGCGGCTAGCTTCCGTCGCTGATCAACCCCCAGAGGCGTTGTCCTCCAGCGGCAACAGCCGCAGCGGCCACCTGGCGATCCCAGAAGCGCACCGAACCGTACTCCGAACGCCAGGCCAGCGCGGCCCTGGTGTAGGTATGGAGCCGATGCTCGTGAGTGGTGCCGATCGCCCCATGCACCTGATGGGCGTTGCGCACCACCACCGACGCCGCATGGCCGACGCATGATCGGGCCGTCGCGATCTGGAAACCCAGATGTGTTGACTGCCAATCGGTATCGGTGGCCGAGCGGAGCGCCGATTCAGTGGCGGCCCGGGCCAACGCAGCTTCGGCCGCGGCGTCCGAGATCAGATTCTGGATGGCCTGGAACTTGGCCAGCGGTCGTCCGAACTGCACACGTGATGCCACGTGCTCTACCGACATAGTCACGGCGCCGTCGAGTGCGGCGCACACCTGGATCGCTCGGACCATCGCCGATTTTCGGACGAGTCGCTCGACCAGCTCAGCATGAACCGGATGGCCGCTGATTCTTGATACGTCGACGCTGATGACGTCTCGTGGCTCACCGATCAGATTGGTGCCGGTGGTGAACGACAGCTCGGCGGTGTCGAACTCGCAGAGCCGGTACTCGTCGCCTACCGGCCAGAGTACGACGACCCGTTGCGCCTCGCCGGCCCATGGCACCGCGGTGGTAGCACCGCCGTCCCGAGGCTGCACGCAAACCGTCCGTACCGCGTCGTCGACGGGCAGATCAAGGGCCTCCAGCAACCAGCACGCCAACAGGTCGTGTTCGGCAAGGGGAACGCGCACACCGTGGCGGACTGCGGCAGTGAGCAACTCGGCGGCCTCGTACCAGCCTGCGCCGCTGCCGCCGTTGTCCTCCGCACCGGTCAACCGGACGAGGCCCAGCGAGTCGAGGCGCTGCCACAGCGCGCGGTCGTACTCGACGCGTACGCCGGCCGCGGCGAGAACGCCGCCCTGCCGGTAATCGGAGAAGACCCCGTCCATCATGGCGACCAGGTCCGGGTCTACCACGGCCGGTGTCTTCGAGGCCAGTTCGGTCGTGTTCATCGCAAGCCCAATCCCCGCGCGATGACACCGCGCAGCACTTCGTTGGTTCCGCCGCGCAACGTGAAGCCGGGGCGTTGATCCACCGCGGCGCCCACTAGTTCGGTCCATTCCGGGTTCTTGTGGGTGTCGTGTCCGGTCCGCTGGTCGGCGAATTCCGCGATGTCACCCTCGAGGGTGGTTCCGAGGACCTTGACCACGGCGGCAGGCACATCGGGGTTTTCGCCGCGCTGTAGCGCGCCGGCCACTGCCGTGGACATGTGATGCAGACCGGCGACACGTGCAATCAACCGCCCGAGTTCGGGTTCGGACGATTCGTTTTGCCCGGCAAGGAGTTCAACGGATCCGGTGAGCAGCGGGAAGGTTGACAGGAATCGCTCTGGGCCACTGCGCTCGAAGCCCAGTTCGGAGGTCACCTGGGACCAGCCGTTGCCGATCTCGCCGAAGACCATGGAGTCGGGGACGAACACCTCGTCGAGTACGACCTCGTTGAAGTGGTGGCCCCCGTTCATCGAGACGATGGGCCGGACGTCGGCACCCGGTGCCTTCAGGTCAACGATGAACTGGCTCAGGCCCGCGTGCCGATGCGCCGGATCCACCGGCTCGGTACGGGCCAGCACAATGAACGCGTGCGCGCGGTGCGCCCCCGACGTCCACACCTTGGTGCCGGTGATCGACCAGCCGCCCTCGGCGCGCGACGCGCGGGTGCGAACGCTGGCGAGGTCCGAGCCTGAATCCGGCTCGCTCATTCCGATACCGAAAAAGCACTCGCCGCGCACGATGCGGGGAAGGTATGTCGACTTCTGGTCTTCTGTGCCGTATTTCAACAGCGATGGCACGATTTGCCGGTCGGCGATCCAGTGTGCGGCCACGGGTGCCCCTGCGGCCAGCAGTTCCTCGGTGACGACGAACCGTTCGTCGAAGGAACGTCCATGGCCGCCGTACTGCGCGGGGACAGTCATGCCCAGCCACCCGCGCCGGGCCAGTTCAGCGGTGAAGTTCTCGTCCCATCCGCACAGCCAGGAGTCCACCGATGGCGTGAAAGCGCCCGCGGCCAGCTGTTCCGCGAGGAACTCTCGTACTTGGCGGCGCAATTCGAAGTGTGAGTCGCTCACGTCGTTCTCCACTTCGCGATCCGCTGCTGATGTTCGGGGTCGTGGTGGGCCAGCGGCTGCATCGCCGCGGCCATGGCCAGCGTCGACTCGAGTGACCCGGAAATTGATTCCTGCAGCAGCCGTTTGGCCATTCGCAGGGCATGTGGCGGGTTGACGGTGATCCGGTCGGCGAGGGTACGTGCCTCGGACAGCAGTTCGTCGTGCGCCACCACCCGGCTCACCAACCCCCATTCCAGGGCAGTGGCCGCATCGATGCGCTCCCCGGTGAAGGTCATCTCGGCGGCACGGGCGTAGCCGACGGCGCGGGGTAGGAACCATGCCCCTCCGTCGCCCGGGATCAATCCGAGCTGCACGAAGCTCTCGGCGAATGAGGCCCGCTCCGAGGCGATCCGGATGTCGCACATCATGGCCAGGTCGCAGCCGGCCCCGATGGCCGCACCGTTGACCGCGGCAATCAGCGGCACCTCGAGGCGCCCGAGCGCACGGGGAATCCGTTGGATCCCGTCGATGTAGGCCCGTCGCTGGTCGATGGCGTCGAGCCCGAACATGCCCTGCCGGTCGGCCATCTCCTTGACGTTGCCGCCTGCCGAGAAGATCTTGCCGGCACCGGTGAGGATGACGGCGGATATCGAGTTGTCCCGGTTCGCCGCGTCGACTCCGGCCTCGAATGCCGCGATGACGTCCTTGTCGGTGATGGCGTTACCGACCTCGGGCAGATTGATCGTCCAGATCTGCACCGGTCCATCGGTGTGGACGTTCAGCGGTGAACTCACGCGCGCTCCTTGAGCTGAAGAGATTTGGTCTGCAGGTATTCCTCGAAGCCGAACCGCCCCAGTTCGCGGCCGATCCCGGACTTTTTGTAGCCACCGAACGGAGCAGACGGGTTGTAGGCGCCGCCGTTGATGTCGAGCTGTCCGGTGTGCACCCGGCGGGCGAAATCGATCGCTTCGTCGTCGCTGCCGGCCCAGACCGCACCCGAGAGTCCGTAGGGGGTGCCGTTGGCGATGCGCAAGGCGTCATCGGCGTCGGTGTAGGGGGTGATGGCCAGTACCGGGCCGAACACCTCTTCCTGACCCAGTTCGGAGTCCGGATCGACGTCCGCGAAAACCGTGGGCGCCAGGAAGAACCCGACGTCCCGGATGGGCTCGGCCCCACCCACCAGGAGTCGGGCACCGTCACGCTGGGCGCGTTCGATAAACCCACGCACTGTGTCGAACTGCGACCGTGACGCCGACGGTCCGATACGAGTCGCCGGGTCACGCGGGTCGCCCACGGTGTAGCGCGACACCGCGGATTCGACCAGGTCCAATGCCTCGTCGTAACGGCTCTGCGGCACCAGCATCCGGGTCCACGCCATACAGGTCTGGCCTCCGTTGAGGAATGCGTTGCCGACCCCGACCTTCACGGCGGTAGCCAGGTCGGCGCCCTCGAGGATTACGTTGGCCGACTTGCCCCCGAGTTCCAGAGCCACCTTCTTGATCGTCTGTCCGGCCAGTTCGCCCACCCGTGCGCCGACCCCTGTCGACCCGGTGAACGAGACGAAATCGACGTCCGGGTGTGCGGCGATGTGCTCGCCGATCACCCGGCCGGGGCCCGACACCAGGTTGATCGTCCCGGGCGGCAGGCCCGCGTCCTCACAGGCTTCGACGAATGCGAAGACCGACAGCGGGGCTTCGTTGCTGGGCTTCAGCACGACGGTGCAGCCGGCGGCGATGGCCGGTACCACCTTCGCGACCACCTGGTAGAGCGGGTAATTCCATGGGGTGATGGCACCGACCACACCGTAGGGTTCGCGCAGCACCAGCGAGTTGCCGATGCGCTCTTCGAACTCGAAGGTGTCCAGCACTTCGGCAAACCCCTTGGCCACCGCGAGCGGCACCTGGGTTTGCACCGACTGTGAGATACGCACGGGCGCACCCATTTCCGCGGTGATCAGTTCGGCGATCTCGGGCAATCGCTTTTCCATCGCGGCGATGACGCGATCCAGCCGCTCACGGCGCTCGGCCACCGAGATCAGCGGATCGAACGCGCGCCGCGCCGCTGTCACGGCAGCGTCGACATCGGCGGCGCTGCCGTTGGGCACGTGGCCGATCACGTTTTCGGTGGCCGGGTCGACGACGTCGATAACCCCGCTTTCCGAAGGGGTGGTCCATCGGCCGTCGATGAACAGTTTGTCGTGTTCGAATGTGGGCACGGGTCGTCCTTACATCTGGAGGAGGGCTCAGGGGATCAGGCTGGCGCGGATATCGCGCTTGCCGTCGGCTGCGGTGAACGCGGCATTGATGTCGTCGAGTGAGTAGGACGCTGCGGCAAGCCGATCGAACGGCAGCTGGTGCTGGTAGCGGTCCAGGAAGGTCAGCGCACGGGACAGCACGGCCGGGTCGTAGAGCGAGACGCCCACCATGGTCTTGTTCGTGAAGACGAAACGTGATGGGTCGAACTCGAACGTTTTGCCGATGTTGATATTGCCGATCTCGACGTACCGGCCGAACTGGGCGAGCATCTGCAGCCCCTCGTCGATTGCCGACGGATGACCGACAACCTCGACCACCACGTCGGCCCCTTGGCCTTCAGTCAGTGCTCGCACCGCCTTCGCCCTCTCCTTCGGAGTGGACACCTCGTTGAGATCGATTACCGAGTCGGCGCCGAATGCTGTTGCCAGCTCCAACCGCTCGGGGACGCCGTCGATGGCGATCACGTTGGCTGCCCCGCGCGCCTTGGCGACCGCCACTGCGTAAAGGCCCAGGGCGCCTGCCCCCTGCACCACGACGTGTTCGCCGAGCTGCAGGTCGACCCGTTCCAGGCCGTACATCACCTGTGACAGGGCACAGTTGGCGCCCGCGGCGATGTCGTCGCTGACCGAGTCGGGCACGGTGTAGACCACCGCCCCGGCCGGGAGCAGGTAGTAGTCGCCGTAGCCTCCGACGAAATACGGGGGTTCGTCAGCGCGGCCCAGCATCGCCATCTTGAGGTTCAGGCAGGCGTTGCGCCGTCCGGCCAGGCAGTTACGGCATTGGTGGCAGCAGTAGAAATACGGGAACACCACCCGGGTGCCCTCGCTCAGAGGTTTGCCGTTGGAATCGGCGGTCACGCCTTCACCTAAAAGCTCAACAGCGCCGACCATTTCGTGCCCCAGCACGGTGGGTAGCTGCCCGCCCAGGCCGCGAGTCGCGAAGGTGCCGTGCCAGGCGTGTACGTCCGACCCGCAGATGTTCGCTCGTAGGACGCGGATCAGAATTTCCCCGGGCCCGACGTCGGGCAGGGGCACGGACTCGATCAGAAATGGTCTGCCTGGCTCGTCGAAGCGCGCGATGCGTCCGGTCCGAGAGGTGCTGGCCAACGGAGTGTCCCTTCAGTTGCTGGTGAATTCGAGGCTGAACCGCTGCCGCAGATCGCGTTTGAGCAGTTTGCCGCTGGGGTTCTTCGGCAGCGAGTCGACGAAGAACACCTGTTTGGGAGTCTTGAAGCCGGCGAGGTGGCCGCGGCAGTGACGCAATACGTCTTCTTCGGTCAGGCTGGAGCCCGCCCGGGGCACCACCGCGGCGACCACGGCCTCCACCCACACCGGGTGGGCCACACCGAACACCGCTACTTCCTCGATGCCCTTGTGCCGGTACAGAACTTCTTCGACCTCACGGCTGGCGACGTTTTCTCCGCCGGTTTTGATCATGTCCTTCTTGCGATCGACGACGTGCAACAGCCCGTGCTCGTCGTAGAAGCCCAGATCGCCGGAGTGGAACCATCCGCCGGCGAAGGCCTGGGCGGTCTTGTCCTCGTCGTCGAGATAGCCCAGCATCAGATGGGGACTACGGTGGGCGATTTCACCGACGGTGCCGGGCGCGACCGGCACGTCGTTGTCGTCGAGAATCACGGTCTCGACGTTGACGACGGGCCGCCCCGCAGCCCCGGCGTGAGCGTCCTGCTCAGCAGGTCCAAGGGCAGATGCCAGCGGTGCCATCTCTGTCTGGCCGTAGAAGTTCCACAGGCGAAGGTTGGGCAGCCGCCGGCGCATCTCGTGCAGGATCTCGGTCGGCATCGGCGAGGCACCGTAATAACCCTTGCGCAGGCTCGAGAGGTCCACCTCGTCGAACACCGGGCTGCGCAGCAGGCTTATCCATACCGTCGGTGGGGCAAAGTAATTGGTCACACCGTGCCGTTCGATCGTGCGAAGCACCAGTTCCGGATCTGGGCGCGGCAGGATGATGCTGGTAGCACCCAGGTAGACGTCGGTGGCCAGGAAGTTGTCCAGCTGGGCGCAGTGATACAGCGGCAGGGAATGGATTTCGACATCATCGCCGGACATCGAGCCCGCCACGATGGTGCTGATGTACTGCCACATCAAGCTGCGGCTGCTGTGCATCACACCCTTGGGGCGCGACTCGGTGCCGCTGGTGTACATCACCCGCAGCAGCTGGTCGTCGTCGATCCGGCAATCGGGAACATCCGCGGTGGTGGTGAGCCATTCGTCGAAACTCGCCCAACCCGAGGGGCTGGATCCGCCGGTGGACGTCAGCGCGACCTTCCTGGTCACGGCCGAGGAGACCATGGCCTGTTCGGCCACGGGCACCAGGTCATCCTCGACGATGAATCCGGTGGCGTGACTGTGCCCGAGGATGTAGGAGATCTCTTCCGGCGTCAGCATGAAGTTGATCGGCACCAGGACCACACCGGCGCGGGCGGTGGCGAATGCCAGCACCGCGTACTGCCAGCAGTTGCGTGACAACAGCGCGACCCGGGCACCGGGAAGCAGGCCGTTCTCGTGCAATGCGGCCGCCGCGCGGTCCACCAGATGATCGAACTCGGCGAAACTCAGTACCACGTCGCCGTCGATGATCGCCGTTTTGTCCGGCTGCTTTCGCGCCGATCTGCGGGGGATGTCGGCGAGACTGTGACTGCGGGCCCGGGCGATGACGGCGGCCAGGTCGTCAGAATGCATGATCGGCAGAGTAGGCACGCGAGAGGCGGCCGCGGTGGTTTGTCTCCCGCTCAGTAGACAGGATGGGCGCGGGCGAGGGGCTGATCCTTCGATACTCGATCACATGACCGCTACCACTGAATCCTCGTCACTCGCGGATCGTTCCCCA
Organism: Mycolicibacterium fortuitum subsp. fortuitum; assembly: GCF_022179545.1. The sequence goes on from NZ_AP025518.1 coordinate 895,798, forward strand.
GACCCCGATGTTCTGCGCACCCATCTTCTGGAGGCGGACGCCGGTGTCCTGGTTGCAGTGTTGGCGCAGATGACAGGCGACGCATCCGTCATCGATCGATATGAAGCCAAGATCGACCATGTTCCCGATCCGCCCGAGCGGGCCGGATCGACCGATCGCAAGACCGCCGAGAACCTGGCCGACGAAATCATTGCGGCGCTGGGCGACCGACGTCCTGCCAATGCGTTACCCGTCGATGACCGCGACTTCTTCGCACGCTTACTGCCGATCGCTTTGGGCGGCCCTGTCGACGACGAGCATGTCGACCTGCTGTTGGAACAAGGGGGTTTTCGCCCGTCGCAGCCCACGTTGCCCCGTACTACGCCGATTCCTGAGACCACGACTGTGGCGATCATCGGTGCGGGCATCGCAGGTCTGGCGGTGGCACTGGCCGCGGCCGAGGAAGGCGTGCAATTCCAGATTTTCGACCGCAACGACGAGGTCGGCGGAACCTGGTTGACCACAAGGTATCCGGGGATCGGTGTGGACACCCCTTCGGCGTACTACTCGTTGTCGCGTGAGGTGAACCCGGATTGGTCGAACTACTACCCCCAGGGTGCGGAGTACCAGGCATACCTGGTCTCACTGGCCGACAAGCACGACCTGCGGAGCCACATCCGGTTCGGAACCGAGGTCGAGGCGTTGTGGTGGGACGAGGAACGACAGCAGTGGGAGATCCGCTCCCGTTCGGCGGACGGTACCCAGAACATCGACTACGCCGCTGTCGTCGTCACCGCTGCTGGTTATCTGAACCGCCCCCGCTTCCCGGACCTGAAGGGACGGGACAGCTTTGCGGGCACGAGCATTCACTCCGCACAATGGGACCCGGAGATCGACCTGGCTGGTAAGAAAGTCGCAGTGATCGGTGCCGGTTGCACTGCGGTGCAGATCGTCGACGCGAGCGTCGACGAGGTCGAACATCTGACGGTATTCCAGCGTCAGCCGCACTGGGTGGCCCCCCGTAAGCGTCTTTCCGACGAGGTCCCCGAACACCGGCGTTACCTGGGCCGAGTGCTGCCGTATTACGCGATGTGGCATCGGCTCAAGTCCTACTGGGCCACCGCAGACAACAACTACCCGATCATCTTGCAGGACCCGGAGTGGTCGAAGACCCACTTGTCGATCTCGCCTGCCAACGACGTGCTGCTGCAGATGTGCCTGGAGTACATCGACCGGATGTTCGGCGCCGGAAGTGAATTGGCGCAGAAGGTCACCCCTGATTTCGCGCCGTACGGCAAGCGGATCATCCGCGATCCTGGTGGTTATTACGCTGCACTGACCCGCGACCATGTTGACGTGGAGGCCAGTGAACCCGCGGAGGTCAACGAAGCAGGGATCGTCACCGTCGACGGGCGGCAGATCGATCTCGACGTCATCATCTACGCGACGGGCTACCACCTGGATTTCCTGTCCACCGTCGACATTCGGGGCCGTGACGGCAAGGCTCTGGTCGAGGTGTGGGGTGACAGTCCCCGGGCGTACCGGGGCGGCACCGTACCGGGCTTCCCGAATTTGTTCATCACTTCCGCGCCGAACTACAGCCCGGGCCATGGTGCAGGAGCGAACTTCTCGATGGAGATTCTCGCGCATTACATCGTGGAGTGCCTGCAACTGATGGCATTACGCGGTGCGTCGACGATGGAGGTCACTCAGAAGGCCTTCGAGGACTATGTCGACGGGATCGACCAGGCCATGCAGGGTACGGTGTGGTGCCATACGCCCAACGCCCACACCTATTACCGCTCGGGGTCCGGTCGCGTCGTGGTGGCCACGCCGTATCGTCTGGTGGATCTGTGGCACCAACACCGGGCGCCCATCGAGCAGGATTTCAACCTCCGATGAGCCAGATGCTGGCTGGAAGAACAGCATTGGTCACCGGCAGCAGCCGGGGTATCGGACGCGCCATCGCGCAGCGGCTGGCGGCCGAAGGTGCGACCGTGGCGGTGACCGCGCGGTCCTACGCTCCCATGCCGTCCACGCGGGCCGGAGTCACCGAGGCGATCCCGGGCACGATCGAGGAAACGATCGCCCTCATCGAAGGAGCCGGGGGCTCGGCCTTCGGCCTCGCGGCCGACCTCGAGGATGCCACCGCGCGCGACGGATTGATCGAGGCCGTCGTGGAACGAACGGGCCGGCTCGACATTCTGGTCAACAACGCGGGGTTCGCCGATTACGCGGTGGTCGAGGACATGCCGGTGGAGACCTTCGACCGCACGGTGGAGCATTATCTGAAGACGCCGTTCGCGCTGACCAAAGCCGCTGTGCCACACATGCGTTCACAGGGAGCCGGCTGGATCGTCAACATCGGATCGGTGACCGGTGTTGCGCCGGTGCGGCCCTACCGGGACTACAACAAGACCGCCGGCGACGTCATCTACGCATCGTGCAAGGCTGCGCTGCACCGGTTCACCCAGGGGGTGGCCGCCGAACTGTTGGACGCCAACATCGCGGTGAACTGCGTCGGGCCGTCGACCGCAGTGCGCACGCCGGGCGCGGCGTCGCTGATTCCGGAGAGCTTTCCGACCGAACCTGTTGAGTATCTGGCCGAAACGGTACTGGCGATGTGTCACCTTCCCGCCGCGGATCGGACTGGCCTGGTGGCATTCAGCCTGCACTATCCGTGGTCGCAGCAACTTCCGGTGCACTCGCTCGACGGCGGCACGGTATTGCCGCCGCTGGAGCCGCCGGCCGCGGCGAACCCGAACATCCTGCCTGCGGGGGTATAGGCCGGCTGTCCGGTGCCCTCTCCGGGGTGAAATGCGTTGTGGTCACACGGGTCACAGAATTCGGCTGCACACCCGATGTGCCCGCCTGCTAGCGACTTTTCAGCGACAATCGCCACATGGGCAACTGGGGACTCACTGAACCCAGGGCGGCTGCTCTGGTTTGACTCATATGCCCCTGTGGTCACATCAGCATCATCCGTCCAGTGCCCAGCTGTCAGCGACTTTGTCGCTGATAGCTGGGCAACCCAAAATCCGTGGTGGATGCGCACTTTGGGGCTGCAGTGACGCGAGTACCGAATTACTCAGTGGCCAACGGTGTGCATGGTGCTGAGGTGGCGATTGTCGCTGAAAAGTCGCTGACAGGCGGGCAAGTCGGCACCCGCTCTCTCAGCGCGACACGCCGAAGCGGCGCGACGAGGCAAGATCGCGTCAGAGGGCTGCCGGCAGTACCGGGTGGTTCACTTCGCAGAAACTGTGGCAGACGCGATCGCGGACGATGATGTCGGTGGTCTCGGGGTCGAACCAGCGGTCGACCACCGCCCAGTGGATCGGGTGCATGAGGTATGGGCCCATCAAACCGTCCACGTCGGTGAATTCCTGTTCGAAGACGTGGGTCCAGTTGCTGCTTCCGATGGCCTGCTCGACGCGGCTGAGTTGCCACGCGGCGATGGTCGGCACAAATCGCGGCATCATCAGCAGTTCACTCTCAAATGCCGCGACGGTCTCGGCCTCTACCTCGGCGGGGACCCGCAGCAGCAGTGCGCGGTACACGGTGCCGCTGCCGCGGCGGATCGGAGCGCCCCGGTACAGTGCGCCATTCACGCGCGAGATCGCCGGGTCAGCCAGCACATCGTCGAAACCGCTCTTCTCCCAGGTATCGCGGCACGAATATCGCAGATGGACCAGGATGTCGCCGCCGTTGCGGGAACCCGGCAAGGTCGGCTCTACCACGGCGCTCAAAGCCCCGCTGTGTTCGGCCGCATCGCGTAGCGCGCTCAGGACGCGGCCCCGCTCGGACTCGACGACATCGATCAAGCGGGTGACTCCGACCGTGGCTGCACTGGCCGATATCCCGGCCAATGCGGGTGCATCGGTGGTGATCTCGTCGGCGGCGGCCGCGACATTGCGTGTGCGTTCAACCACCAGATCGGTGATGTTGTCCCACCAGCGCGCAATGCTCGGGTCGGGCCTGCCCTGCCAGGTCATCTGCCACCACGCTTCTGGACTGGGAAGCGTCCAGGTGATCGTGACGACGTTGGATCTGTCGTCGAACCAGACGGGTGGGCTGACCAGTACGTCGCGCAGCGTCATGCCACGTTCACGTGCCCCCGGGGCATATCCCGTCAGGTACGCGTCGATGAATTTCTGGGCGCAGCCCGGCGTGGTGACCACCCGGTCGATGACGAAAACCTCGGCCATGACGCGAGATTACGTTGCAGGGTCACCATCAATGCCGGGCTTTCCCGACCATCGGGAAAGCACCGTTGACCACAGTGGGGATCGGGGCGATGGTGTGGCGATGACCGATCCGTTCAGCCCAGCTCAGCTCGGACCAGTAACACTGCGTAACCGCGTGATCAAAGCCGCCACGTCGGAAGGCCGCTCGCCCAATGGGTTGGTCACCGACGACCTCATCGACTTTCATCGAAGCTTCGCCGAGGGCGGTGTGGGGATGACGACGGTGGCCTACTGCTGTGTATCTCCCCAGGGCGCGAGTGCGCCCGGTCAGATCGTCATGAACGGCAAGGCACTGCCGGGACTGCGCCGGCTCACCGACGTCGTGCACGGTGCGGGAGCGGCAATTTCGGCGCAGCTCGGGCATGCCGGTGTCGTGGCACAGAAGAAGCTGACCGGTGTCACCGCGGTGGCGCCGAGCAAGTTCATCAACCCCACCTCGTTCGCCTATTGTCGTGAGATCACCCGCAGCGAAATCGCCCAGGTGATCGACCAGTTCGGCGACGCGGCGCAGGTTGCGGTCGACGCCGGATTCGACGCCGTCGAGTTGCATTTCGGACATCTCTACCTGCCGAGTTCGTTCCTGAGTCCGCTGATCAATCGCCGTAAAGACGAGTACGGTGGCGACATCGACAACCGATCGCGGTTCGTGCGGGAGATCGCGGCAAGAGTGCGTGAGGTGGTCGGTGATCGGGTCGCGGTGATCGCCAAGCTGGACATGGACGACGGGCTTCCGGGCAGCATCTGGATCGACGAGGCGTTGCGCACCGCTCAACTCCTCGACGCCGATGGCACGTTGGATGCCATAGAACTGACTCAGGGTTCGTCGGTGTACAAGCCCATGTACCTGTTCCGTGGCGACGTTCCTGTCAAGGAATTCGCAAAGGTGATGCCGCCGGCGTTGCGGCCGGCCGTCAGGCTGGTCGGCAAGCAGACGATGGGTGTCTATCCCTACCGAGACCTATACATGCTGGAGGCCGCTCGGCAATTCGTGCCCGTCATGCGCAACACGAAACTGATTCTGTTGGGCGGCATCAATGATCGGGACCATCTCGAGACGGGAATGCGGGAGGGATTCGACTTCTTCGCGATGGGCCGGGCGTTGCTGCGCGAACCGGACCGGGTCAACACGATGATTGCCGAACCCGCCTCACGCAGCCGCTGCACGCACAACAACAAGTGCATGGTGACAGTGTTCAGCCGCACCCATTGCGTGCTCGATCCCGATCAACGCTACGGGGTCGCGTCAGAGGCGGAGCAGGTCAGCTAGCGCGCTGCTGGCCTGCCGCCTGGCCCGATGGGCGATGTCGAGCATCGGCATCGTCATGAAGCCGTGGATGCCACCGTCGAAGGTGCACCGGGTAGTCGGCACACCCGCCGACTCGAGAGCGCTCGCATAGGCGATGCCCTCGTCGCGTAGGGGATCATGACCGGCGAGAACCACGACGGCTGGTGGCAATCCACTGAGGTCGCCGTGTAGCGGTGAAGCGTAAGGGTTTTGCCGGTCTCCAACCTGGGGCACGTACTGATCCCAGTACCACTGCAGTGCTGGGCGCGGGTTGTAGAAGCCTCTGCCGAACAGCCGGTAGGACTCGGTGTCGAAGTCCGCGGCGATCACCGGGTACAGCAGGAGTTGCCCGGCCAGTTGCGGCTCGCCGCGGTCGCGAGCCATCAGCGTCGTCACCGCGGCGAGGTTGCCGCCCGCACTGTCGCCGCCGACCGCCACCCGTGACGGGTCGGCGCCGAACTCGGTGGCACGCTCGGACGCCCACCGGGTGGCGGCATAGAGGTCCTCGGCGGCCGTAGGCCAGCGGTGCTCGGGGGCCAGCCGGTAGGCCACTGAAACCACCACGGCCGGAATGAGATTGGCCAGGTTTCGGCACAGCGCGTCGTGGCTGTCGAGGTCGCAGAACACAAACCCTCCGCCGTGGGCATACACCAGCATGGGCAGCGGTTCCGACGCGTCGGGACGGTAGATCCGGACATCGATGCGCCCGTTGTCGACCGGCACCTGATGGTCGGTGACGGAGGCCACCGGTTCAGGCTCGGGGTTGGCGACAAACCGGCTGCGGATGGTCGTGCGGGCCTGTGCACCGGTCATCGTGTGGACCGGTGGGAACCCTGAATCGAGGGTTTCGATCAGGCCCGCGATCTGTGGATCAAGCGTCATGCCGGGAGCAGGGTGGCCGAGGTGCGAGACCCGACAATGCTGCCGCCGCGCAAAGGCCGGAGGGGCTGCAGGGTGGGGACCACTCGCTGAGGTCCGTCTTCGGCATTTCGCCAGATGCCCATAGCCGTCATACGTACCGGTGCCGCCAGCCGCTGGTCGAAGGTGATCCGGTTCATGGGACCGCACACCGAAACCGCGGCTACCGCGGCTCCGGCGGGCCCGATCGGAGCGGCCACGCAGCCGAACCCGACCAACGATTCTTCGCGTTCGAATGCGACGCCATGGGCGCGGACCTTCGCCAGTTCGGCGGCGAGTTGCCGCTCATTGGAGATCGAGAAACGCGTCCGGCCTGAGGTCAGGTCAATGTCGGCCGGAGGGTTGTCGGCCAAGATCGCCTTGCCGACCGCCGTACAGTGCGCCGGCTGCCGTCCTCCGATCCGCGTGGGGATGGCTGCCACCATCTGGCCGCCGATCTTCTCCAGGTACACCACATCGGAGCCATCGAGGACAGCCAGGTGGACCACCAGCCCGGTGGCGCGGTGCAGGTCGCGCAGCAAAGGAATCGCCGCGCGGTGGATGCGATCCTGGTGCAGCGCCAAAGATCCGAGCTCGACCAGCCTCATGCCCAATTCGTAGTCGCGCCCGTCGCGACGCAGCCACCGCAATTGGACCAGACGCTCCAGGATGCGGTGGGCCGAGGAGCGTGGCAGACCAGTCCGGCGCACGATCTCGGCCAACGTCAGCCGGCCGGGTCCGTCGAAGACATCGAGGACCAGGGACACCCGGTCAATGACGGCGCTGGGCGTCTCGCCCGCCTTTTCGACAGCCATTGTCATGAGGCACCTCCAGTGAAAGAGTCACATGCCGGTCTGGCATATGACTAATAGTCATATGCCTACCATAACTATGTGGTGGCTGTCACGTTCTTGCCTCGTTGTGCGCTCGGTGGTGCGCTTGGATGGCCGGTGCGTGTCGCGCGACGAGCGAACTGGCATATTCGGCAAACCCGACAACGCTGGCGCCGATGTTCCGCACCTCTTCGACGGTGAGCTGCTTGTACGGCTGTGCGGACACCGACATCACAACGTCGCCGTCCGCATCGAAAATCGGCGCAGAGATCGTGGCGAGTGGGTGCTGCGCGATCTTGTTCAGCTCACCGGGTAAGAAGTCGATGATCGTCAAGTCGGCGACGGCGCCTGCCAGCCGTGCTGCCACAGGATCTTCCGCGGTGGTGTCTTCGAGTGCGAGCAGGGCTGCGAACACTTTGAGTAGCGGATCGCTGAGTCGTTCGATGCCGTATCCGCGCCGCTGAACCTCCTTGAGGACCTTGGGCATTCGCGCCCGATAGACGTCATTGACCGGACCGGCTGCGGCCAACCACTCTTCGCGCACGGTCGTCGGCGCCCACGCCACGAACTCTCGACCGAACGGCGCCACGAACGGCAGCCGCACCCCGGCTTGCACCGGCGGGCGGCTTGCACCGGGGGCGGCCGATTCGATCACGGCCAGCCGGCCGTCGCTGAGTTCCGAAATGCATGCGGCCATACCGATGGCCGAGCACAGCTGCCGCAATGGCTCGCGCAGCATTCGCGACAGCGGTGCCGCCCGTGGGGTGGTCGTGGGAAGGCCCGCGCCCAGGCTGTACTTCCCGCTCAGCGGGTCACGCAAGACCCAGTCGCACGAGCACAGCGTGGTCAAGATCGCATGACCGGTGGATCGGCTGATATCCAGCTCGCGGCATATTTCTGCCAGGGTCAGGTGACTGTCCGCTCGGTCGGCGAGCAACTCGACGACGGCGACGACGCGGCGAGTCGGTGGTGACGGGTCTTGACCCCGTTCGTCAGGCTGGCCTAGCTTGGCGTTCATATATTCGGACACTACAACGAATATTCGTCATCTCAAATTGTCGCAGCGAAGGAGCAGCGTGCCTAACAGTGCACTGAGCATCGAGGATCTGACGGTTCCCGAGCTCACCCCGATGCAGCGAGAGGTTCTCGTAGGGCTGGAGAACCTCTCGGTGGACCTCGATCCGGCCGCCATGATCGCCGAAGCGATGGAGAAGACGGGGCTGGACGACTTCGGGTCTGACGATTTCCACCCGCGACTCGGCGCCTACGCCGGGGCAGTGGATGTAGACAGCGGCAACACGAATCTCAACCGCTTCATTCTGCGAAACCGAATTGTTCGGTTGCTCTCGCAACGGTTGTTGTTGACAGATCTGCTGCGTCGCTACCCCGAGATCCACGACGTCGAAATCGAACGTCCGATCATCGTCGTCGGGCTACCACGCTCGGGGACAACGCATCTCGTCAACCTCATCGCGTCCGATCCCAGGCGGCGCGCGTTGCCGTATTGGGAGAGCCAGGAACCTTTCCCGATGCACGGTGAAGGTCCTGACGTCAACGGCGTGGACCCGAGATTCGCGCGCAGTGTCGCCGAGCACGAGTCGGCAATGGTCATGACGCCACTGGTGCAGTACATGCACGACCGATTTCCGCAGGCGATCGAGGAGGAAGTCGAGATCCTCGATCTGGACTTCGCGAGCTATGTGCTGGAGTGGCATTGCCGAGTGCCGCAATGGCGCGATGTCTATCTGGGATTGGATCAGGACCAGCATTACGGTTATCTACGTACGGTTCTCAAGGCCCTGACGTTCTTACGCGGTCCGCGTCAGTGGGTGCTGAAGTCGCCGCAACACTGTGAGCAACTCGGACCGCTGACACGCACGTTCCCGGATGCCACCGTCGCGTTCACCCACCGGGACCCCGTCGCCGTCATCCAATCCGCGGTCACGATGCTGGCGTACGGAGATCGGATGCGGCGTACGGAGATCGATCCGGAAGGGCTGGTGGACTACTGGATCGACCGGATCGAGCGGCTGCTGCGGGCTTGTGTGCGCGACCGGGATCTGATCGGCCCGGACCGCAGCGTCGACATCGGGTTCCATCAGCTCAACGGCAACGAGATTCCGATTCTCGAAACGTTGTACGGCTACAACGGGACTGCGTTGACCGAAGATACCCGGGCGGCGTTTGCCCGCTACCTGCATGACAACCCGCGGGGCAAACACGGCCAAATACGGTATGACCTCCGACGCCACTTCGGCCGGACACCGGGCCAGGTCCGGTCACGCTTCGGGTTCTACTTCGACCGATTCGACGTACGGGAGGAAGCGTGACCAGTTACCAACCCGCATATCTGAGCCGCCCGGGGGCCGACGACATCGTCGGGGCGGGTGCGCCGGCAACGGAAGTAGCGCCGGGTATTTGGCTCTCGCCAGGCCTGTCGAACTCTTATCTGCTGACGACCGATGCCGGCCGGATCGTGCTGAACACCGGGATGGGTTTCGAGGGGCCCGTGCACCGGGCCAACTATGACGCCATCGACACCGCGCCGATCCGCTACGTCATCCTGACCCAAGGGCATGTCGACCACGTCGGTGGCCTCGACACCGTCGCCGACTCCGAGAGCGAGATCGTCGCCCAGGCCAACTGGGAAACGTGGCGGCGCGATAACGACCTGTTGGCCGACTTCCGGGCCAGGAACTCGGCGTTCGCGTGGGTCGACAAGGTGATGGACACGATCGAGCGCACGGCGGCACGATTCGGGCCTCCGCCACCGCAGAGCGTTCCTGCCCCGACGATCGTCGTCGACGACGAACTCGTCATCGAACTCGGCGGGCGCCGTTTGGAGCTTTATGCCACCCCCGGTGGTGAGACCACCGACAGCATGGTGGTGTGGCTTCCACAAGAAGGGGTCTGCCTGTGCGGCAACGTCTTCGGCGCGTTGTTCGGGCACATTCCGAACCTGGTGACGATGCGCGGGGACCGCTATCGGGATGCGCTGACGGTGGTCGAGTCCATCGAGCGGGTCCGCGCGCTGGGTGCCGAGACGTTGCTCACCGGACATTTCGGGCCGATCGTAGGCAAAGACCGGATCGAGTGGGAGTTGACGCGACTGCGTGACGCGGTGATGTACCTGCACGATCAAACTGTCGCGGGGATGAACGCAGGCAAGGACGTGCACACCTTGATGCGGGAAGTGGTACTGCCGCCCGAACTTGATGTGGGCCAAGGCTACGGCATGGTCCGGTGGAACGTGCGGGCCATCTGGGAGAACTACGCCGGCTGGTTCCATCATCGCTCCACGGCCGAACTCTATGCCGAGGCTCCGAGCGTCACCGAGGCCGATCTGCTCGAACTCGTCGGCACAGCCGCAGTTCTCGGCCGCGCCCGCGCACTGCGCGACGCCGGTGAACCGGTGCGTGCCATCCGTCTGGCCGAGATGGTGCATCGGGCCGAGCCCGATGACGGGGAGGCCAAGCAGGTGTTGATCGCTGCTCATCAGGATCTCCTGCAGGGCAGCACGAATTTCTGGGAAGCGGCCTGGCTGCGCGAAAAGATCAAGGAACTCTCATGACAAACCGTGTGCTGTTCGACTTCTCCGGTACGACTGCCCTCGTGACCGGAGGCACCAGCGGGATCGGCCATGCCACCGCATCGCTTCTCAGAGACAGTGGCGCGGAGGTGACGATCACCGGCACGAGAGGCGGGCCAGAAGAGTACGACGTCGACCTGTCGGGACTGAAGTATCGACAGCTGGCGCTGACCGATGCGAACGGAATCGATGCGTTGGCAGCAGAATTCACCGAACTGGATGTCCTGATCAACAACGCCGGGGCCAACTTCCCTGGTGGGCTCGACGAATCGACGCCGGAGGGTTTCACCGAGTCGGTGGCCGTCAATCTGCTGGCGCCATTCCGGCTGACCGAACGGCTGTACGGCGCACTGAAATCGTCGAACGCGCCGGGCGGGGCCAGCGTGATCATGTTCGCTTCCATGGCGGCCATCCGGTCGGTACCGGTGGTGCCCGGGTACGGATCGGCGAAGGCGGGAGTGCTCGCGCTCACCCGCAACCTGGCCGTGAAATGGGCGGGTGACGGCATCCGCGTCAACGCCGTCGTGCCAGGACTCGTGGCCACCCGCATGACGGCGCCGATGGACTACGTGCCGGAGATCAAACAGGAACAGGTGGACCACATTCCGCTCGGACGGTTCGCCACGCCGGAGGAGATCGCCAGTCCCATCCTCTACCTGTGCAGTGGAAACGCCTCGTACAACACCGGATCGGCGCTCGTCGTCGACGGTGGCTACAGCGTGCTCTGAGTGATTCAACGACATCGATGGGAAGGAACTTTTCGTGAGAGCAGCCATCATTACCGCCCCCGACAAAACGGAGATCGTCGACGTACCGACGCCCGAGATAGGGCCCAATGACGTTCTGGTGAGGATCCGAGCCTGCGGAATCTGTGGTTCCGACACGCTCTACATCTCCATCGGTGGATTACCACCACGGCACGGCTGTATGCCGATCGGCCACGAGCCGGCCGGTGAGGTGCTGCAGGTCGGCCGCGAGGTGCGCGACATCGCGGTCGGTGACCGGGTGGTGGTCAATCCCATGGCAATCGCCGATGACATCATCGGCAACGGCGGTTCGACCGGTGCGCTGGCCGATTACCTGCTGATCAAGGATGCCGTTCGGGGTCAGAGCCTCGAGGTGGTGCCCGACCACATCCCGTACGAGGTCGCGGCCCTCAACGAGCCCATGGCGGTTGCCCTTCACGCGGTGAACCAGGTGGCTCCTCAGCCGAGTGACCAGGTGCTCGTGCTCGGAGCCGGGCCCATCGGCCTGGGCATCACGATCGCCTTGAAATCGAGGGGAGTCAAACACGTTGTGGTGGCGGATATTCTGCCGTCGCGCCTGGAGAAAGCACTGAAAGTCGGCGCGGATGCGGTGATCAACTCCAGGGACGAGGACGTCGTCGCGCGATTGATCGAACTGCACGGTCCAGGGGATTCGATGTGGCCGAACAAGGCCGGCACGGACGTGTTCCTGGACGCCGCTGGCGTTCCGGCGGCAGTCGAAACCGCCCTCGCCGCTGCCAAGCGAGGAGCCAAGCTCGGCATCGTGGCGGTTCACAAAGAGCCGATCGGCATCGACTTCATGAACCTGATGAGCAACGAACTCACGATCATCGGTTCGATGGGCTATCCCACCGAGATCTTCGAGGTGACCAAGGACATCATCGACAACTGGGAGAAATATCAGCTGATCATCAGCCACACCTTCGATTTCGTCGATCTGGACCAGGCATTGCAGTGTGTGGCCACCCCGGGCGCGGCCGACAAGGTCGTCATCACGATGCGCGGTGAATGATGCCGTCAACCAAAGATGACCAGATTGCCCATACGATTCGTCGCTACGTCTCGCTGCTCGCGACCGGAAGCACCGATGATCTCCTGGAGCTGTTCGCCGAAGACGCGACCGTGGAGGATCCGGTAGGCAGTGATGTCCGCGCCGGCCGGAATGAGATCCGCGAATTCTTCTCCACCTTGCAGCAATTGGAGCGTCAGACCGAGCTGGTCCTGCTCCGTGTGGTCGGGAACGAGGCAGCGTTCTCGTTCACCATCACCTTCAAGGTCGGCGACACCCCGATGCGCCTGCAGCCGATCGACACGATGACATTCGACGGGCACGGCAAGATCACCTCGGTGCGAAGCTATTTCGCGCCCGCGGACCTCGCCGAGGTATAACAGCCCGAACCTGAAGAAGGTCGCGAGATTTCTCCAGAATCTCGCGACCTTCTTCACGTTGGGCAGCGGCTACGCCTTGGCCGCGGCCCGTCCTGCCCGGCGACCGTAGAAACTTCCGTCGCCCAGTGACACCCCGCTGGCATAGCCGTAGGCCGCCAGGCCCGCAGTACAGCGCCCGGCCGCGAACAAACCCGGGATAGGCTTGCCGCTGACATGGAGCACCTCGGCATCGAGGGTCGTGTGCAGCCCGCCGAGGGTGAAACCGCCGGTGCTCTCGCGGAGATCGATGGCGCCCACAGGAGATTTGATCGGCTTGAGCCACTGCGATTTCTTGTGCAGCAGCGGGTCCTCGCCGCGGGCAGCCCCCTCGTTGTAGGCATCGACGGTGGCTTGCAGTGAGTTCGGTGGCAGCCCGATCTCAGCCTCCAGGTCGGCGACGGTGTCGGCCACCCAGGTCGGCGGCCGCATCATCAGCTGGGGAGAGAGCGAGGCCATCGCCTCCTCCTGGGCGTCGCCGTCGATGATCAGATACGCCGTGTTGTTCTGGTGGTACAGCGTCAACTGGCCGGCGCGACCGGGATAGGTGTCCTCGGCGACATAACGCTGCCCACGTTCGTTCACCAAAATGCCGCGCACCAACTGCTGGGGATCGATGAACAACGCCACCTCGGTGGCGTCCATGTGTGCCAGGTCCGCGCCGAGCGCCTGCGCCATCCGGATGGCCTGCCCATCGTGCTGCTCGATCGAGGCGGCCGGGCGCCCCGCGATGCGCGGCGCGTACTGGGAGACCATGGCGTCGTTATAGGCGAAACTGCCGGTGGCCAGGACAACTCCGCGGCGCGCCCGGATGTCCATCGTCGTGCCGTAACGGCGGGTCCGGATGCCGACGACCCGGCCGTCGGATTCGACGATCAGGGCCACCACCCGCACGTCATAGAGCGAACGTGCTCCGGCCGCGGTTGCGGTGTCGACAAGGCCTTTCATCAGCATGTAACCCGCGCTGGACTCGCCCTGCTTCTTGTTCTGCATCTGCGGGACGTGCCCGCGCGGAGCCGGTGTGGCAATGGTGTTGAACGGATACGAGTTCTCGCCACCGCTGTACATGAGGCCCTGGTCGCCCATCGGCTCCCAGCCTGGCTCGCCGAAGAACTCCGCTTTGAACGGTACGCCGCAGCCGACGAGCCAATCGAAGTGCGCGACGCTGCCCTCGCAGTAGTCGGCGATGCGCGCGGCGTCCGCGCCGGGTCCCATGGCCGCGTTGAGAAACGCGGTCATGTTGTCGACGGAATCATCGAAGCCGCAAGCTTTTTGGATCTCTGTCCCACCGCCGAGGTAGATGAAGCCACCTGCCATGGAGGCGGCTCCGCCCCATGAGCCGGTGCGTTCCAGAACCAGTACGTCGGCTCCCGCACGTGTTGCCTCTACCGCAGCGGCCGCGCCGGCAACGCCGTAACCGGCGATCACCACGTCAGCCTCGTCGGCCCACTCGGTGACCGTGCCGGCCGGGATGGGTCGGATGTCGTCGGTGACTGTCATGGTTGCATGGCCTTCGGTAGATCGGTGACCCACTGGTGTCCCCAGTAGCTGTCGGCAGTGATTTCCTCTGCTGTGTAATAGGTTTCGTCGACCCGCATGCCTTCGGTGCCGAACTCGATGTCCCAGTCACCCGGAGCACGCACATAGAAGGACACCATCTTGTCGTTGGTGTGCCGGCCCAGCGTGGAGGACAACTGGAAGCCCTCGGCGTTCACCCGGTCCAGGGCCTGACCGACCGCGTCGAGCGTATCCACTTCGACCATGAGGTGGATCAAACCGGGATCACGCAGCGTTTGCGCGGGGCAGATGGCCAGGCTGTGATGGCGCTCGTTGACGCCCATGAACCGGACCCGCACCGGGCCGAACTCCGGCGGCACCGGGACGCGGAATGCTCCGCGGGACTTGAAACCCAGTACCTCGGTGTAGAACTCGAACAACCCCGGAACGTCGAGGGCGGGCAGTACTACGTGGCCGAGGCCTTGCGCCCCGGTGACGAACTTCGCACCGAACGGCGTGATGACGGGGGAGTGGTCGAGTACGGGTCCGTGGAACACCTCCAGCGCGGTACCGGCGGGATCCTCGAAAGCGATGACTTCTTCCACCCGGCGCGCGTCGGCCTCTTGCAATGACAGCTGTTTGAACGGAACGCCAGCGGCATCCAGTGCGCTCTTCACCAACTCCAGGTCGGCGTGGTCGCGCACTTCCCAGCCGACGGTCACGATCTTGTCTACCTCTCCGGGCACGACGATGATGCGCGCGGCACGCTCGTCCATCCGCAGGTACAGCGCGGACTCGTCCGGTCCCGTGCCGGTCGCGAAGCCGAGCACGTTGAAGGCGAAGTGCCGCCAGCGTTCGATATCAGAGGCGGCGACGGTGACGTAGCCGAGGCTCTTGATCAATCCCATGTGGCTGTCCTCTCAGATCATCGCCCGCAGTGGGCCCTGCGGGTCCACACCCAGTGAGCTGAGGGCCGAAGCGTGATAAACCGTGCCGGGCACGTGAATGGCATGAGCTTGGCCGACGTGCACGTCGCGCCAATAGCGTTGCAGCGGTTTGTCCATCCGCGCAGCGTTGCCGCCGCAGCGGGCGAAGATCTCGTCGACCGCTGACACCGCGCGCCACACCGCCCGAACCTGGGTGCGGCGGCCCGCGGCGCGGTCTTCGAAGGAGACCTCTTTACCTGAGTCGACGATGTCGTAGATGCGGTCGGCGTTGGCCAGCAGTTCCTGCCGAGCCGCGTTGATGTCCGCGGCCGCCTCGCCGATCGCGTACATGACGTAGGGATCGTCCTTGATCGCCACACCGCTGGAGTTGACCCGCTCGCGCTGGTAATCGAGTGCAGCGGCCAGCGCGCCCTCGGCGATGCCGATGGTCGCCGAGCTGATGCCGAGAGGGAACATCGTCGACCACGGCATCAGGTACAGCGTTTCGGTCATCCCGGCCTCGCGCTGGGCAGTGCCATCCATGACCTTCATCGCGTCCATCGTCCGGTACGTCGGTACGAACGCATCCTTGACGATGACGTCCTTGGAGCCGGTTCCGCGCAGCCCCACGACATTCCACGAGTCCTCCACGATCTCGTAGTCCTGGCGCGGCAGGATCATGTGCAGCATCTGCGGTGGCATGATGGGTACGGACTCGGCGCCGGGTTCATTGCTGGCGAGCATCGCGCCCAGGAAGATCCAGTCGCAGTGATCGGTGCCCGAGCTGAACTGCCAGCGGCCGTTGAAGATGTAGCCGCCGTCGACAGGCTTGGCTACCCCCTGAGGTGCGTAGGGAGAGGCGACCCACGTGTCGACGTCCTCGGCCCAGATCTCGGCGGCGACCTTCGGGTCGGCGTACGCGAGTTGGTACGGGTGCACGCCGACAACGCCGTTGATCCAGCCGGCCGAGGGATCCAGCGCCGCGGTGGCCATGACGGTCTCGGCGAACTCACGCGGATGCACCTCCAAGCCACCATGAGACTTCGGCTGCAACAGGCGGATATTGCCTGCCGCCTTCATCATCTTGACGGTCTCGTCGGTGAGCTTGCCGATCTTCTCGGCTTCGGCGCCCTGGTGGCGCAACTGGTCGGCGAGGTCGCGCACCCGGTCGATTACGCGCTCAGTCATGGTTCGGTCCTATCGTCGAGGGCTGTAGTGATGGTGTACCGCTTTGATGCCGATGGCGGGAGCCAATCCCGGTCAGTGGAAACGTGCCGACCACACCGGCTCAGAATTCGATGTGGATGTCGTCGGAGACCGGCCGCGCCTGGCAGCCGAGGATGACGCCGTCGGCGAGATCGTCGGGTTCCAGGATGTCGCAGGCGGCCATGTCCACATCGCCGCGTACCACCCTGGCCGCGCACGATCCGCACTGTCCTTCCTTGCACGAGTACGGCACATCGACACCCGAGCGGATCAGTACGTCGACCAGCGTCGCCTGACGTGGCCACCGCAGCCGGTGATTGACGCCGTCGAGATCGACCTGGAGCGTGGCGGCGTCGTGATCGTCGGAATCTGTTGTGACCGCTGCGGTCTCGTCGTCGAACGGGTCACCGGTGAGCGATTGGAACACCTCGAGGTGGACTCGGTCCCGCGCGACACCGGCTTCGGCGAGCGTTTCTTTGATGACCGCCATGAACGGGGCCGGACCGCACACGAACGACTCGAATCCCGCGGACCCGGCGAATACGGTCCGGACGAACCCGCCCAGCTGAGCGCGGGTCGGTAGGCCCTGAATCGATTCCAGCCAGTGCAGCACTGTCAGCCGGCCCGCGTAGCGGGCGGCTAGTTCACGAAGTTCGCCGGCGAAGATCACCGAGCGCTCGTCGCGGTTGGCGTAGCACAAGACCACCCGACCGGTCCCCGCCGCCAACACCGATTTGAGTATGGACATCACCGGGGTGATGCCACTGCCGGCTGCCCACAACAGAAAGTCGGCGTCCAGGCTTGCCGGGGTGAACAGCCCCGACGGTGGCAGCACCTCGACGGTGTCACCGACCTTGACGTTGTCACACAACCAATTCGAACCGTATCCGTCGACGGTGCGCTTGACCGTTACCTTGGGCGCGGGATCGGTGTGCGGTGAGCTGGCCAATGAGTAGCATCGGGCCACCGATCCGGTCAGCTCACTGGGCACCCGCAACGTCAGAAATTGTCCGGGGCGATAGGAAAACCGCTCCTGCTGGTCCTCGGGCACGGTGAAGACGAGAGAACGAGCGTCGGGGCTTTCATCGATGACATCGGCCACCGTGACAAGGACGCTCCGTCTGGTCTGGAGGCTCGCGTCGGTCATGGGCGGAGATTCTGATGCAGGAGACGACGACGCCAACCCGGATCTTCCGGTGGCCGGGACACCGAGTCTCGCCGTCCGGTGACCGGGAATCGCGGCGGTCGAGTGCCCGACGAGCGCCTACCGTACGCCGGGTGAGCAGTGGATCGATGAGCGTCGTAGATGTTGTAGTAGTGGGCGCCGGCTTCGGTGGCCTGTACGCGTTGCACAAGTTTCGGTCGCAGGGCCTGTCGGTACGAGTCTTCGAGGCCGCGCCGGAAGTGGGCGGCACGTGGTACTTCAACCGCTATCCAGGTGCGCGTTGCGACGTCGAGAGCGTCGACTACTGCTACTCGTTCTCCGATGAGCTCCAACAAGAATGGACCTGGACGGAGAAGTATGCGACGCAGGGCGAAATCCTGAAGTACATCAACTGGGTCGCCGACAAGCTCGATCTGCGTCGCGACATCACGTTCGAGACGAGGGTGAGTTCAGCGGTGCTCGACGAGCAGACGCTGCGCTGGACCGTCACCACCGATACCGGTGAATCGGTGGACGCGCGGTTTGTGGTCATGGCCACCGGGCCCTTGTCTGCGGCGATGACTCCTGACTTCCGCGGCCTGGATACCTTCGCAGGCGACGTCTACCACACCGCGCACTGGCCACACCAGGGCGTGGATTTCACCGGTAAGCGAGTCGCCGTGATCGGAACCGGATCGTCTGGTATCCAGTCCATTCCGATCATTGCAGAACAGGCGGAGCACCTGTATGTGTTTCAGCGAACCCCGAACTACAGTGTGCCGGCCGGCAACCGGCCGTTGACCGCCGAGGAGATCGCGGAGATCAAGGCCACCTATGCCGAGCGTCGCCGGATGTCCTGGCACAGCGGTGGCGGCTCGCCCCACGTCGCCCATCCCAAGCTGACCATGGAAGCCACGCCTGAAGAACGTCAGGAAGCCTTCGAAAAGCGTTGGGAATTAGGCGGCGTGCTGTTCTCGAAGACATTCACCGACCAGATGGTCTCACTGGAAGCCAACGAAGAAGCCCGCAAGTTCTACGAGAACAAGATCCGTGCCGTGATCGACGATCCGGACCTGGCCGAGTTGCTGATTCCCGACGATCACCCGATCGGCACAAAACGGATCTGCACCGACACCAACTACTTCCAGACGTTCAACCGGCGCAATGTCACGCTGGTGAGCGTCCGGAAAACGCCGATCGATTCGATCGACGAATCCGGCATCAACACGTCTGACGCGCACTACGACATCGATGCGCTGGTACTGGCCACCGGGTTCGACGCGATGACCGGCACGCTGGCCAAGATCGACATCGTTGGCCGCGGCGGAGAGAAGCTGGTGGACGACTGGGCCGACGGTCCACGTACCTACCTCGGCTTGGGCACCGACGGTTTCCCCAATTTGTTCCTGGTGTCCGGCCCCGGCGCACCCGCCGTACTGGCCAACATGGTTCTGCATGCCGAAGCGCATGTGAACTGGATCGCCGACGCCATCGCCTATCTCGATCAGAACAGCTACGCGGCAATCGAACCGACGGCCGATGCCGTGGACAGCTGGATCGCCGAGTGCGCCCAGCGCGCCGAAGCCACCTTGTTCACCAAGGCCAACTCCTGGTACATGGGCGCCAACGTGCCCGGCAAGCCCCGGATGTTCATGCTGTTCATCGGCGGCTTCGGGACATACCTGGACATCTGCGACGCGGCCGCGGCGGCTGGATACAAGGGGTTCGATCTACTGAAGGCACCATAGTGCCGGATCTGACAGACCAGGTCGTCCTGGTAACCGGCGCGGCGAGCGGCACCGGGCGGGTGCACTGTCAACGTTTCGCAGACGCCGGGGCGGACGTGATCGCGCTCGACCGTCCCGAGGCTGTCGATGACCTTGGTGAGACGGCTGACGGGGTGCGACGGCGTGGCCGGCGCTGTGCCACGGGGACAGCAGATATCAGCAGTCTCGCCGAGGTCGCATCCGCGGTCGATTCGGGCGTGAATGAGTTGGGCCGCCTCGACGTCATCGTCGCAAATGCGGGCATCCACACGCCGAACAGATCAGCGTGGGAGATCAGTCCCGAGGAATGGCAACGAAATCTGGATGTCAATCTGACCGGCGTCTGGCACACGGTCAAGGCAGGCGTGCCCCATCTTGGGCCCGACGGAGGGGCGGTGGTAATCATCAGCTCCACCAATGGCTTACGCGGTACTTCCGGTACTGCGCCTTATACCGCTACCAAACATGCGGTGGTGGGATTGGCCCGCACCCTCGCCAATGAACTCGGACCACGACGTGTCCGGGTGAACACCGTGCATCCCGGCGCGGTGGCGACCCCCATGGTGCGCAATCCCGCCACCTACAAAAGACTGCGGCCGGATCTCGACAATCCCACCGAGGCTGATGCGATCGAAGTGCTCACCGCCCGAAACCTCATCCCGGTGCCGTGGGTCGAACCCGTCGACGTGGCCAACGCCGCCGTGTTCCTGGCCTCCGATCAAGCCCGCTACATCACCGGTACCCAACTTGTGGTCGACGCAGGCCTGACCCAGAAGACGACATGACCGGCCGACTGACGAACAAGATCGCGCTGATCACCGGTGCCGCGCGGGGCATCGGCCGGGCGCAGGCAGTGCGCTTCGCAGAGGAAGGCGCGGACATCGTCGCAGTCGACGTGTGTGGGCCGATCGACACCGTGCACGTGCCGTCCAGCACACCGGACGACCTGGCCGAAACCGCGAGTCTCGTCGAGCGCGCCGGCGGGCGGGTTGTCACCGAGATCGTCGATGTCCGCGACTCCGAAGAACTGCGAGCGGCTGCCGACCGCGGGGCCGCCGAGCTCGGTGGAATCGACATCGTCTGCGCCACAGCGGGAGTTACGTCGCGGGGCAATGCCGTCGAGCTCTCCGAGGCCGCGTGGCGGACGATGCTCGACGTCAATCTGACCGGAGTGTGGAACACCTGCACGGCCTCGGCGCCACATCTGATCAGCCGTGGCGCAGGGTCGATGGTGCTGGTCAGCTCGATCGCGGGACTTCGAGGGCTGATCGGGGTCGCCCACTACACGGCTGCCAAGCACGGTGTCGTCGGGCTGATGCGCAGCCTGGCCCACGACCTGGCTCCACACGGCGTCCGGGTCAACTGTGTCCACCCGACCAATGTCGACACACCGTTGATCCAGAACGACCTGGTGCGCAGCGGGTTCCGGCCAGACCTGGACCGTCCACCCACCCGTGACGAATTCGCCGCGGCTGCCAGTCGTATGAACCTGCTCGCCGTCCCGTGGGTGCAACCCGTCGACGTAGCGAACGCAAGTCTGTTCCTGGCTTCAGACGAAGCCCGCTATATCACCGCCGTCAGCCTGCCGGTTGACGCCGGAAGCACACAACGTTAGGAGCCACAATGACTGATTTGGCCAAGTACGGGCCGTGGGCCGTCATCGCCGGAGGTTCAGAAGGAGTGGGTGCGGAGTTCGCCCGCCAGCTCGCGGAAGCCGGGTTCAATCTCGTCCTGATCGCCCGCAAGCCCGGACCGCTGTCCGATACCGCTGAGCAATGCCGTGACCTGGGTGTCGAGGTGCGTGCAATCTCGGTGGATCTGCTGGACCCGCAGTCAGTTTCGCGGATCGCTCAAGACACCGCTGATCTCGAGGTAGGGCTGCTGATCTACAACGCCGGTGCGAGCACGTGCAACGAGTTGTTCCTCGATACCGATCTTGCCGAGTTTCAGAAGGTCACCGACCTCAACGTGACCCGGATGCTTGAGCTGGTGCAGCACTATGGGCGCCTGATGGCCGACCGTGGTCGGGGCGGCATCATGATCGTCGGTTCACTCTCGGGCTACATGGGTTCCTGGCGGCACTCCATTTATGCCGGGGCCAAGGCATTCTCCCGGATGTTCGCCGAAAGCCTGTGGCTGGAACTGCGGGAACGCAACGTCGACGTGCTCGAGCTGGTGCTGGGCGTGACCCGCACCCCGGCGATGGAGCGGGTAGGGCTGAACTTCGATGCGCCCGGAATCCTGGTCAACGAGCCGGCGGAGGTAGCCGCCGAGGGGCTGGCCCACCTGGCGGACGGTCCGGTGTGGGTGGCCGGCGGTAATGCGGACCGCGCCGAGGCCAACAGTGCTCCCGACAGGGCGCGTGTGGTGCTGGAAACTCATCGGGCGATCTCGGCGCTCATCGAGGGAGCACGCTGACCGTGCGGTTGGGTCTGTCGACGCCAGTGGTAGTCCAGGTCCCAGGCATGGCATCACATTGGGAAGGTGAGGCTGGGATCGAGGATCTGTCCAGGATCGCCTCCGCGGCAGACGAACTCGGTTTCGAATACCTGGCTTGTTCGGAACATGTGGCGATCCCGTCGGTAGATGCGGCCGACCGTGGCGCGGTGTATTGGGACCCGCTGGCCACGCTGGGATTCCTGGCTGCGCGCACCCGACGGATCCGCCTGGCCACCTCGGTGCTGGTGTTGGGTTATCACCACCCGCTCGAGATCGCCAAACGCTACGGAACACTGGACCGGGTCAGCGGCGGTCGGCTGGTTCTGGGCGTCGGAATTGGCTCTCTGAAAAGGGAATTCGACCTGATCGGTGCGCCGTGGCAGCAGCGTGCCGCGCGGGCCGACGATGCACTGCGCGCACTGCGCACCTCGTTGTCCAACCCCACACCGCGCTACCACGGCACGTTCTTCGATTACGGGGACATGACCGTCCTGCCCCACGCGCAGCAAGCGAGGGTGCCGATCTGGGTCGGTGGTCGCAGCGCAGGATCGTTGCGCCGAGCGGTCGAACTGGCCGACGGCTGGATGCCGTTCGGCCTGACGTCCGGCGAAGTACGTAGTCTGCTGTCCGGAGTCGCTCTGCCTGCCGGTTTCGAAGTGGTGCTGTCGGCCGGCGTGGACCCAGAGGTCGATCCGGTGGGTGTTCGAACATCCATCTCCGCGCTGCGAGATGCGGGTGCTACCGCGATCACCTGCGCGGTGCGTGCCGACAGTTCCCACCACTACTGCGATCAGCTGGCCAGGCTGCGTGACATTCAGGAGGAGCTATGAGCACCGATAAACAGATTCTCACTCGGCTGCAACGCCTCGAAGATGAACTGGCAATCGCGAAACTGCTTGCCTCGTATGGTCCGTCGGTGGATGCCGGCAACGCCGACAATGCCGCGGCAATGTGGGCGACCGACGGAACCTACGACGTCGAGGATTGGCTGATGGCCGGCCGTAAAGGCGTGCACGACATGGTCAGCTCGGCGAGCCACCAGGACCTCGTCGCCTCAGGCTGTTGCCATTTCCTCGGGCCTGCGGTGGTCACGGTTGACGGCGACACCGCTGTCGCGGTCTGTGAATCGCTGGTCCTCTTGCGCGACGGCGAATCCGGTTATCGAGTGTGGCGGGCGACGGCCAACCACTTCGCATTGGAGCGCCGTGGCGGGCAGTGGCAGATCACGATGCGTACCAGCCGGTTGCTCAACGGGAACCCATACGCGCACACTCTACTCAACCTTGGATTGGCGGGAGCGCCTGTCCCCGAGCAGATCTGAGAACGCGCCATGTCCGCTACCGAATGCCCGCTGGTGTTCTTCTCGTTCGTCTCACTCGGCGATGGGGGAGTCGAAGAACATCGACGGTACAACGAATGGCATCAACTGGACCATCGGCCGGAGAATCTCGCCCTACCCGGAATCGCCTGGGGCGACAGGTGGAGCCGTCCTGCCGCGTGTCGTGAGGTCTCCACGGCCGAACCCGGCCAGGCCGACACCGACTATGTCGCGATGTACTGGTTTCGGTCGCCGGTGGAAGAATCGGTACGCGAGTGGGAGCAACTCGGTGCCGATTCTTTTCAGTGGGGTCGCGGGCCGATGATCCCCGGAGTGCGTCGCACGGTGCTGGCGTTCTTCCGGCCGGTCAAGGGCTATGCCGCGGCGTCGGCGCTGGTGTCGCCGGGGGTGATCCCGTACCGGCCCAACCGCGGGCTGCACCTTACCATGACCCGGTTCGCCGAACCCTACGGCGCGGACGCCCACGAGCACCATCAGTGGGAGGACCGAGTGGCGATTCCGGGCTTGCTGGAGTTGGACGGTGTGGCAGGGGCGTGGACTTTCGCGCTGGACCACCACCAGAACAACGGGCTGGGGCTGCGTTCCTCGGAGGCGGCAGATCCGTCCGGCGCTCTGCGGATCCGCCTGCTGTACCTCGATGACGATCCGGTCCGCACTACCGGTCGGATAAGGGAGCGCCTTGCTGACAACGCGCTTCACAACGCGCCAGGCGAGTGTGTTGTCGATACACCGCTGAACACGATCATTCCCTGGCAGGACTGGTGAAAATGGGTACCTATGCAGTGACCGGATCGGCATCCGGGATGGGCCGCGCGGCGGCCGAGCGGTTGCGGACCGACGGGCACCGCGTGATCGGTGTCGATCTGCGCGATGCCGAGGTGATCGCTGACCTGTCGACACCACAGGGCCGTTCGGACGCCGCTGCTGAGGTGCTTGCGTTGGCTGAAGGGCGGCTCGACGGCGCAGTGATGGCGGCAGGTGTCGGTCCGCTGCCGGACCGCAACGCCGTACGGCTGATCCTGTCGGTCAACTATCTCGGGGTGGTCGACCTGCTACAGAAGTGGCGGCCGGCGTTCGTTGCCGCAGGCAACGCAAAAGTGGTCGTCGTCGGCAGCAATTCGAGTACCACGATGCCGATGGTGCCCGTGCGTGCGGTGCGGGCTCTGCTGCGCGACGATCTAGATCGCGCGGTCAAGACCCTGCATCGTTACCGTGCGGTTGCACCGTCGCTCAGCTACGGTGCATCGAAGATCGCGGTATCGCGATGGGTGCGGCGCACTGCGGTGCAGCGGACTTGGGCAGGCGCGGGGATTCGACTGAACGTGATTGCCCCTGGCGCGGTACGGACTCCTCTTCTGGAGAAGCAGCTCGCCTCCCCACGAGAAGCCAAGGCTGTGCAGTTCTTCCCGGTCCCGGTCGGGGGCTTCGGCGATCCGGACCATCTTGCGGAATGGATGATCTTCATGCTGTCCGACGCGGCTGAGTTTCTCTGCGGCAGCGTCATCTTCGTCGATGGTGGATCAGATGCCCACTTCCGGCCGGATGATTGGCCTCGGCGGGTACCCACATCCCGGATTCTCAACTATGCCGTGAAGTACATGCGCCGCTAGGTTCTCGTCACCTACCGCCTGCGGCTGCCACGGTGACCTCATTCCGACGGATCATGGCCGGCGTGACCACTCGATGCGCCGCTCGTGACTGGCGCGCGCCGTTGCGGGGCACATCCGAAAGGCTGTGGCAGATAGCCCATGACGCACTGTGAACGGCCGCCGCGACGGGCTCGATCCGAGTCGACCTGGCGGGTCCGCACAGCGACAGCGCAAATTGATTGCCTCCCTCGCTCGCACTGATCGGCGCGGCCACGACGGTGACTCCCCGCTCACAACCTTCGGCATCGACGGCAACCCCGCCGCGAGCGCGTACGGCGGCCAGACTTCGATCCAACTCCGCCCGGTTGCGAACTCCGTACGGCGATGTCACCGCGTACCGCAACTCTGGCCAGGCGGACTCGTCCATCTGCGCCAGGAGCGCGCGGCCGGGGGCACTCTGTTCCACGGGCTGCTTGAAACCGACCTGCCAACAACTGCCGGAGCTGGGCCACATGCCGAAGCGTTCGATGTGCAGCACGTGCGTACCCGTCAGGACGCTGAGATGCGCCGTCAGGCCGGTGCGACGGTGTAGGTCCGCCATCACGGGCAGCGCCGCTTCGGGAACTCGACGCTGCCGCACTGCCTGGCGGCCGAGTTCGAACATCTTCAGCCCCAGTGTGTATTCGGCGCCATGGCGTTCGATCCAGCCGAGCTGGACCAGTCCCTGCAGGATGCGATGAGTCGACGAGCGGGGAACGTTCGAATACCGGGTGATTTCCGCCAGGGTGAGTGTTTGGCGTGCGCCGAAAACCTCCAGAAGCGCAGCCGCCCGATTGAGCAGCGCTATGGGAGCAGCGTCGTCATCCGACGTTGGCACAAATCCCTCCATACCTGTCATACTCTGTACACCTGTCACAACGTGACAGGTGTGAGTCTAGACACAGCGTGTCTGCGAAGTAAAGGAGACCGCGAACCGGTGCGACGACAATCAGCGAATGCCCAAAGGTAAGGGACCGACGCTCACCGAGCGTCGCGCCGAAGAATTGCGGCTCAACATCGCCAGGACCGCATGCGACATCTTCATCGCCGACGGCGACACCACGGCAACCGTGGAGCGCATCTGCGCCGAAGTCGGCATCGCGACGCGTACGTTCTACCGCCACTTCCCGGTGAAGGAAGACGTACTGGGGCCGTTGTTCGGGCGAAGCGAGACCAACATGCGGGAACTGTTGTCCTGTGCTGCAGCGGATTCAGACCCCGTAGATGTTCTTGTCGACATGTTCACGGTCGAGGTCCGGCATCGCCGGTCAGCTGGGGCCCAGCATCGGCAGTCGGTGGACAAGGCGCGCAAGCTGATGTCCCTCGTTGCCGAGACTCCGCAGTACCGACTGCGATGGATGGAATGGAGCGAGAACCTGGCCGACGCCATCACCGAGTTCCTGGCGGGGCACTTCGACCTGGGTGACGACGTGTTCACCCGCTCACTGCCGAGTCGGCTCATCGTCCACGTCAGCAGCAACGCCTACATCTGGTGGACCGACGCCAAGGAGCCGCACGAGCTCGACGAATTGGTCGCTGCGCACCGGTCCGGGATCGGCATGGTGCTGGCAGGACTACAACGGATGAACGGTGGTCGCTAACTTCTGGTCAGGAAGGTCGTGACGACGGATTCGAAAGCGGACTTCGCCTCGATCATCGCCCAGTGCCCACAGTTGGGGAACACGTGAAGCTCGGCGTTGGGGATGGTCCGCATCGGAATCAGCGCCATATCAAGCGGACTCACGCGATCATCGCGTCCCCAGGTCAGCAGTGTCGGTGCCGACACCTTGTGCATCCGTGCCCAGGGCATGGGCAGGTCGGATGAGGCCATTGATGCCAGCATCGCCGCGAACGCGGCCTTCCCGTACATGCGGCGTGCAGCGGCCAACGTCTCTGGGTCGGTTGCCAGTGTCCAGCGCTCCTCGATCAGCTCCTCGGTGACCAGCGACCTGTCGTAGACCATGGAATGCAGCCAGTCGATGAGGCGCTGGCGCGTGGGGTCCTCGGTGAATTCCTGCAGCAGGCGGATTCCCTCGCTTGGGCCGGGGGAGAAGATCGTGGTGCCGATCCCACCGATCGTCACGAGACGTCCTACGCGGTCGGGTGCGTTGATCGCGGTGTTTATGCCGACACCACCGCCCATGGAGTTGCCGACGATGTCCACCCGTTCGACACCCAGGGCATCGAGGAAGGGGGTTACCGCGCCCTGCGCCGTGATCATGGGGTGCCCACCCCAGTCATCTGACACCCCGAAGCCGGGAAATTCCAGGACCAGGCACCGGAAAGACTCTGCGAACGTCGGCAGTACCCCACGGAAGTTGCGCCAGCCGGTGACTCCCGGGCCCGATCCGTGCAGGAACAGCACCGTCGGCCCCTGGCCGACGTCGTAGTACCGCAAAGCGCCTGCGCTGGTGTTGATCTCACGCACCGCATCCGTCGTACCGGCGCCGTCGATGATCGCAGCAGAATCTGACATGCGTCTTCTTTCCTATCGCTGGGCTCGTTGAATCCAGCCTCACACCCACTCGCGGCGGTCGGCAATGAGGTGTTCCGCTCACCGGTGACTAGCGATCGCCGTGGACAGCGGGGCGGTATTCCCGGTGGGTGGGACACGCAATGGTGCGCCCGGGTGTGAACTGCGATTGTTCCCGGTCGAGACGTGTTCCAGGTCATACCGATGCCCGGATGACTCACACGCAGAAATGGAGAACTCGATGCTGCAGCGGCAACTCGCCGGCCCACTCGAGGGGGTGGGTGGGTTGTTCGCCATGTCGGTGGATGCCGCCAGATTCACGGTGCGCGGACCCTTCCAATGGCGCGAATTCCTTGACCAGTCCTGGTTTGTGGCACGGGTGTCCATGGCGCCGACCCTGCTGGTGGCGATCCCGTTCACGGTGCTGGTGTCGTTCACCCTGAACATCCTGCTTCGCGAACTCGGTGCCGCAGACCTGTCCGGGGCCGGTGCGGCATTCGGCGCGGTGACCCAGGTGGGTCCCATGGTGACGGTGCTGATCGTGGCCGGCGCGGGGGCAACGGCGATGTGTGCCGACCTGGGGTCGCGCACCGTCCGTGAAGAGATCGACGCGATGGAGGTGCTGGGCATCAACCCGATCCAGCGGCTGGTCACCCCGCGCATGCTGGCCTCGGGGCTGGTGGCGCTGCTGCTCAACAGCGTGGTGGTCATCATCGGAATCCTTGGCGGATACCTATTTTCGGTGTTCGTCCAAGACGTCAACCCCGGCGCGTTCGCGGCCGGAATCACCCTGCTCACCGGCATTCCGGAGGTCGTCATCTCCTGTGTCAAGGCGGCATTGTTCGGCCTGATCGCCGGACTGGTCGCGTGCTACCGCGGCCTCACCGTCTCAGGCGGTGGTGCCAAGGCCGTGGGCAATGCCGTCAACGAAACCGTGGTCTACGCATTCATGGCGTTGTTCGTGGTCAACGTGGTGGTCACCGCCATCGGTATCCAGATGACGACACGATGACGGCGGCACTCCAGTCCGTCTACCCGCGTCTGTCCCGGGCGGTGCGACGGCCCGGCGCAACGCTGAGTGGCATCGGTGACCATGTGCTGTTCTACGGGCGTGCACTGGCCGGCATGCCCCATGCGGCCGTGCACTACCGCAAGGAAGTCGTGCGGCTGATCGCCGAAATCAGCATGGGTGCGGGAACATTGGCGATGATCGGCGGAACCGTCGTCATCGTCGGATTTCTGACCCTGGCCACGGGCGGAGTCCTGGCGATTCAGGGCTACAGCTCGCTGGGCAACATCGGCATCGAGGCCCTGACCGGGTTCCTGGCGGCCTTCATCAACGTCCGGATCTCGGCGCCCATCGTCGCCGGAATCGGTCTGGCCGCCACCTTCGGTGCCGGCGTCACCGCACAGTTGGGCGCGATGCGGATCAACGAAGAGGTCGACGCGCTCGAAGCGATGGCGATCCGGCCGGTCGAGTACCTGGTGTCCAGTCGCATCGTGGCCGGGATGATCGCCATCACGCCCCTGTACTCGATTGCGGTGATTTTGTCCTTCTTGGCTTCCCAGTTCACCACTGTGGTGCTGTTGGGGCAGTCCGGTGGTCTGTACGGGCATTACTTCAGTACGTTCCTCAATCCGATCGACCTGCTCTGGTCGTTCCTTCAGGCACTGCTGATGGCCTTGGCCATCTTGCTGGTGCACACCTACTACGGCTTCTTCGCCACCGGTGGTCCCGCCGGTGTCGGCGTGGCAGTCGGCAACGCGGTCCGGACGTCACTGATCGTCGTCGTCTCGATCACCCTGCTGATCTCGCTCGCTGTCTACGGCTCCAACGGCAACTTCAACCTCTCCGGCTAGAGAAGGCATCTGATGTCGCGTGACGCAATACGTCTTCTGACCGGGCTGACCACGGTCGCGGTGATCGCCGCGATCGTGACCGGCTCGATCGTGCTGTTCCGCGGCGGGGTCGCACCCACTGCCTCGGTCACCGTGATCTCGCCGCGGGCCGGTCTGGTGATGAACCCCGACGCCAAGGTGAAACTGCACGGCGCCCAGGTGGGCAAGGTCGTCGAAATCCAGGCGTTGCCGGACGGCCAGGCTGCTCTGAAGCTGGCGATGAATCCCGATGACCTGCAACTCATTCCCGCCAACACCGGTGTGGAGATTGCTTCCAGCACCGTGTTCGGTGCCAAGTTCGTACAGCTCGTCCCACCGGCGCAGCCGTCGCCGGAATCGATGTACCCAGGCCAGGTGCTCGATGCCACCCATACCACCGTCGAGATCAACACGGTCTTCGAGCAACTGGTTTCGGTGCTGGCGCAGATCCAACCTGAGAAGCTGAACGAAACACTCGGTGCGATGGCCCAGGCCATCGACGGCCGCGGCGACAAGCTGGGGCAGACACTGGTCGATCTCGACGCCATGCTGGCCAAGATCTCGCCGAGCCTGCCGACGCTGAGTCATGAGATGGCAGTGGCCCCCCAGGTTCTCAACGCCTACGCCGACGTGGCTCCGCAGCTGATGGAAACCGTTCGCAGTGCGACGCAACTGAGCGACACCGTTGTCGATCGGCGCAATGACCTGGATGCGTTGTTGATCAGTACGATCGGGTTGGCCGACGTGGGCAATGACGTGGTCGCGACCAACAGCGCCGGGGTGATCGACGCCATGCGCCTGCTGGTGCCGACAACGAACCTGCTCAACCAATACAACCCGGCCCTGAACTGTGTTCTCAAGGGGATGGAGCCGCTGGCCATGGGGCCGCCACAGCCGCTCCCGGGCGTCATGCTGCTGGACTCGTTCCTCTTGGGCACCGAACGTTACCGCTACCCGGGCAACCTGCCGAAGGTCGCCGCCACGGGCGGACCGCAATGCCAGGGCCTGCCCGAGGTCGGCTTTGAACAACGCCCACCGTTTGTGGTCACCGACATCGACGCCAACCCGGCGCAATACGGGAATCAGGGGATCCTGTTGAACTCCGATGCCCTCAAACAGGCGCTGTACGGCCCGCTCGACGGCCCGCCACGTAACACACCGCAGATAGGACAACCGGGATGACGCGCAGCCGCGGGACCGCCTTGAAGTTCGGCGTGTTCGGAGTGACGATGCTGCTCTTGACCGGAGCGCTGTTCGCAATCATGGGGCAGTACCGGACCGGGTCGACCAACGGCTACTCGGCAGTGTTCACCGACGCGTCCAGCCTCAAGGCCGGCGACTCCGTCCGGGTGGCGGGCATCCGCGTGGGCACGGTCAATGACGTTGCGCTGCAACCCGACAACACCGTGCTGGTGCACTTCGACTCCGACCGCGAAGTCGTACTGACCACCGCCACCAAGATCGCGGTGCGCTATCTGGACCTGGTCGGCAATCGTTACCTCGAGCTGCTGGAAGGTCCCGGATCGACCAAGATCCAGCCACCCGGTTCGCAGATCCCGGTTGACCGGACCGAACCGGCGCTGGATCTCGATCTGCTGCTCGGCGGGCTCAAGCCCGTCATTCAGGGACTCAACGCCCAGAATGTCAACGCGCTGACGAACTCGCTGATCCAGATCCTGCAGGGCCAGGGTGGCACTGTGGAATCGCTGATGTCGCATACCACTTCGTTCACCCAGGCTCTCGCCGACAACGGGCAGACGGTGCAACAGCTGATCGACAACCTGAAAACCACCGTGGCCACAGTTGCCAAAGACGGTGACAAGTTCTCAGGCGCTGTCGAGCAGCTTCAACAGCTCATCACCGGACTGTCGCAGGAGCGCGACCCGATCGGGGAGGCCATCACCGCCCTGGACAACGGAACGGCATCTCTGACGGATCTGATGACCCAGGCTCGGCCACCCCTGTCGGGTACCGTCGATCAACTCACCCGGCTGGCGCCCCTGCTGTCCAACACCGACGACATGGCACGGCTGGACCTGTCGTTGCAGAACGCGCCCAAGAACTACCGCAAGCTGGTCCGGTTGGGGGCTTACGGCAGCTTCATCAACCAGTACCTGTGCGGCATGAATGTCAGGGTCACAGACCTGCAGGGGCGCACCGCGTACTTCCCGTGGATCATGCAGAACACCGGACGCTGTGGGGAGCCCTGATGCTGAAATACCGTGGATCGCACCTCATCCGGAGCGGACTCATCGGCATTGTGCTGATCGCGATGATCATCGCTGTGGGCCTCCAGCCACAAGCGCTGTGGTCTTGGGCCACATCGGTCAAGTACAACGCACTGTTCGCCGAGGCCGGTGGACTCACCACCGGCAACGACGTCAAGATCTCGGGCGTCACCAAAGGCCTCGTCACCGGTGTCAGCCTGAGTCACGGCAAGGCACTGGTGACCTTCACCCTCGACAGCAAGGTACGGCTGGGCTCCGATACCACCGCGCACATCCGTACCGGAACGATGCTCGGCGCCCGCATGCTGACGCTCGAGCCGGCCGGCGCGGGCACCATGCGCGCGTCGGAAACGATCCCCATCACCCGGACGGCGTCGCCGTATTCGCTGACCAACGCCGTCGGCGACTTCACCCACAACACGGAGGGCACCGACACCGCTGCACTCACGCAATCTCTGGATACGTTGTCGGACACCATCGACCGGATGGCACCGCAGTTGGGACCCACGTTCGAGGGCCTGTCCCGGTTGTCGGAGACGCTGAACAGCCGCAACGAATCTCTTTCGAATCTGCTCAAGAGTGCCGCCGACGTGACCGGCATCCTGTCGAAACGCAGCGAGCAGGTCAACACTCTGCTGCTGGACGCGAACGCGTTGACCGGCGTGCTCGACCAACGCCGATACGCGATCGTGAACCTGCTGGCCAATACGTCAGCGCTGTCCCAGCAGCTCTCGGGACTCGTTCAAGACAACGAGGAAGAGCTTGCACCCACCCTGAAGCAGCTCAACTCGGTGACGGCGATGCTGGAGAAGAACCGCGACAACATCGCCGGTGCCTTGGCAGGGCTCGCCAAATATCAAGTCACCCAGGGTGAATCGGTGAACAATGGCTGGTACTACAACGCGTTCGTCGGTAACCTCCTGCCGGCGCAGACACTGCAGCCCTTCCTTGACTACGCGTTCGGATTCCGACGCGGAACCAACGCGGGACAACCACCGGACAATGCCGGTCCGCGCGCCGAATTCCCCTGGCCCCACAACGGCATTCCTGGAGGAAGTCGATGATCGCCCGTAATCGGAAGCGGATCAGCCGCACCGCACTGGTGCTGCTCGCCGTGCTGGCACTGGCCGGCACTGTGGTGATCGTGCGCCAGACCATCTTCAAGCCGACCACCATCACCGCGTACTTCACCTCGGCTACCGCGATCTATCCAGGCGACGAGGTTCGTGTTGCCGGAGTCAAAGTGGGCTCGATCAAGAGCATCGAACCCGTGGGCGGACAGGCGCGGATCACCCTCGCCGTCGATCACGATGTGAAGATCCCGGCCGATGCCAAGGCGATCCTGATGGCGCAAAACCTGGTTGCCGCCAGGTACGTTCAGTTGGCCCCGGCCTATGAGGACTCCGGTCCGACGATGACCGACGGTGCGCAGATCGGTGTCGAGCGCACCGCCGTGCCTGTCGAGTGGGACCAGGTCAAGGACCAGTTGATGCGCTTGGCCAGTGACCTGGGGCCGATCAACGGGGCCTCGGCCACCTCGTTGAGCCGCTTTGTCGACAGCGCCGCCGCTGCGATGAACGGCAACGGCGAGAAACTGCACGAAGCGATCAGCCAACTCTCCGGAGTCGCAAAGATACTGGGCCAAGGCAGCGGGGATGTCGTCAGCATCATCAAGAACCTGCAGGTCTTCGTGACGGCGCTGCGGGACAGCAATGCCCAGATCGTCGAATTCCAGGGGCAGCTCGCCAACGTCACCAGTGTCGTCGACGGCAGCCGCTCGGATCTGGACGGCGCCCTCACCAACCTCGCTGATGCAGTCGGCAAGGTTCGGCGATTCATCGAAGGCAGTCGCGATCAGACCGCTGAGCAACTGCAGCGGTTGAACAACGTCACCCAGAATCTGGTGGACAACAAGGCGAAGCTGGAGAACGTTCTGCACGTCGCACCCAACGCGATCGCCAACGGGTACAACATCTACAACCCCGACAGCGGGACCGCAGTTGGTGCCTTCGCTCTGTCGAACTTCGCTGACCCGGTTTCGGTGGTGTGCTCGGCGATCTCAGCGGTGAAGAATGCCACCGCCGCCGAGTCCTCCAAACTGTGCGCCCAGTACCTCGGACCGGCACTCTCGTTGATCAACTTCAACTATCTGCCGATGCCGTTCAATGCCTATCTACGCAAGGCGCCCAGCCCCGAGAACCTGGTGTACACCGATCCCAACCTTGCCCCGGGTGGAGCCGGAGGACGTCCACAGCCCTACGCGGATCAGCCGCCGGCTGTGTCGGCCTACACCGGTGCCAACGACGTGGCGCCGCCGGCCGGGTGGGGCGCGCCTCCGGCAGGACCCCCTGGTGCGTATGCACCTAACGGACTGCCGGCGAACACGTCGCCCGCGGCGTATCCCGGATCGCCCGTCGTCTCTGACGCACCTGTGGAGGCTCCAAAGACATTGCGGGACATGTTGCTTCCAGCTGAAGCTGCGCCCGCCCCCGCTCCGCCGGCCCCAGGAGGCACCCCATGATCACTCGGCCGTCCCTGACGCGCCTGACCGCGGTAGCCGCCTGCTCGGTGGCGACGCTGACGGGCTGTGCGTTCCACGGGCTGAACTCGCTGCCGCTGCCCGGCACGGTGGGCCGCGGGGAGGACGCGACGGTGTATCACGTCGAACTCGCCAACATCGGTAGTTTGGAGGCGAACTCACCGGTGATGATCGGCGATGTCATCGTGGGCAGTGTCTCGCGCATGGTGGTCAAGGGCTGGCACGCGGACGTCGAGGTCTCGGTCAAGCCCGACGTCGTCGTCCCGGCCAACGCGATCGCCACCGTCGGTCAGACCAGCCTGCTCGGCTCGATGCACATCGCGCTCGATCCACCGCTGGGGCAATCCGCGTCGGGGCGGCTGGCCCCGGGTGCGACCCTCGAGCTCAACCAGAGTTCGACGTATCCGTCGACCGAACAGACGCTCTCGTCACTGTCGGTACTCGTCAACGGCGGCGGCTTGGGCAAGATCGGTGACCTGGTCACCGAATTCAACGCCGCGCTCAACGGCCGCGAAGACCAGATCCGCGATCTACTCACGCGACTCGACGACATCGTCGGGATGTTCGCCAACCAGCGTGACGACATCAACGCTTCGATCACGGCGCTGAACCGGTTGGCCGGGACGCTTTCGGGTCAACAGGAGGTGATCACCACGGCTCTGCAACGGATTCCCCCCGCCCTGGACGTCTTGGTGAAGGAGCGGCCCCGCATCACCACCGCGCTGGAGAAATTCGGTCAGTTCAGCGACACCGCGACCAACCTTGTCCGAGCAACGCGAGACGATCTGCTCACCAATCTGCGAAACCTCGAACCCACAGTGCGGGCGCTGGCCGATGTCGGGCCGAACCTCGGCACGGTGCTGGCGTATGCGCCGACCTTCCCCTATCCGCAGAACTTCATCGACCGGGCGATCCGCGGCGACTACCTCAACCAGTTCATCACCTTCGACTTCACGGTCCCGCGGTTGAAGCGTGGATTGTTCCTGGGGACACGTTGGGGTCAGGAGGGCTTGCCGTTGACACCTGCGCCCGGTGATCCCTGGTTCTCGAACTACACCAAGGATCCCCTGAACATGCCGCTGACACCGACACCACCTGCGGTGGCGACGATGCCACCGCTGATCGATCCGGAACCGGGTGATGAACAGGCGCCCCAAGCGCCGGCCGGGGAGCCGCCCGCCACGGTATCGCCCAGCGATCCCACCGCAGCGCCGAACGAAGGTGGCAACTGATGCTTACCCGCTTCGTCCGAATTCAGCTGGCCATCTTCGCGGTGGCTTCGGTGATCGGCATGGCCCTGATGGGCATCGTCTACCTTCAGGCCCCGACGTTGTTGGGCATCGGACGCATGACGGTCACCCTGCAACTACCCGGAACCGGTGGGCTCTACCAGTTCTCGAACGTCACCTACCGGGGTGTACAGATGGGGAAGGTGACGGAAGTGCGGCCCACCCGTGAGGGCGCCGAGGCAACACTGTCGCTGAACACCTCACCCAAGGTGCCCGCGGATCTGCACGCCGCGGTGCTGAGCGTGTCCGCCGTCGGTGAGCAATACGTCGACCTCCAACCTCGCACCGATTCCGGGCCGTATCTCCATGACGGATCGGTGATCCCGGCATCCCAAACATCGATTCCGCAGGCCGTCGGGCCGATGCTCGATCAGGTCTCCTCCCTCATCGGCAGTATCCCCAAGGACAAGATCAGCCCGCTGCTCGACGAAACGTTCAAGGGCTTCAACGGTTCCGGTAGCGACATGGGAGCACTGCTCGACTCCTCGTCGAGGCTGATCGCAGAGGCGAACGCGGCGTCTGATCAGTCCCGTGCGCTCATCGACGACGGCGCGCCGCTCCTCGATGGCCAGGCCGAATCGGTCGACGCGATCCGTACCTGGGCCCGCAGCATGGCCGGAATAACAAAGCAGATCGCCGACGACGACCAACATGTGCGCACACTGTTGAAGGAGGGGCCGGGAACCGCCGACGAAGCTTCTCGCTTGTTCAATCAAGTCAAGCCCACGCTGCCGCTGTTGCTGGCGAACCTCAGCAGCCTCGGTCAGGTCGGGGTCACCTATCACCCCTCGCTGGAACAGCTTCTGGTGTTGCTTCCCCCAGTCGTGGCTTCCACACAGTCCTACGGTGCGCCGAAGAACAACCCGGTGGGAATGTCGTTGGGTGACTTCACTCTCAACATCGGGGATCCGCCGGCATGCACCGTCGGATTCCTGCCGCCGTCTGCGTGGCGATCTCCTGAGGACACCAGCGATATCGATACTCCCGACGGGCTGTACTGCAAGCTACCGCAGGATTCGCCTATCGGCGTCCGCGGAGCACGCAACTACCCATGCATGGGCAAGCCCGGCAAGCGGGCCCCCACAGTCGAAATCTGTGACAGCGACCGGCCTTACGAGCCGTTGGCGATGCGTCAGCACCCGCTCGGTCCCTATCCGATCGATCCCAATCTGCTCGCCCAGGGAATAGCGCCGGATTCGCGCGTCGACCACGACCAGGCCATCCATGGTGCTGTCGAGGGCACCCCGATGCCGCCGGCTGCGGTACCCACTGAGGCGCCGCCGGCTGAGGCTGCGCCAAGCCCTGACGGACCGACGGCGGCGCCGAGTGCGTTTACCCCCAATGGATCTCATGGCCCGTCGGTTGCGATCGCCACCTACGACCCGAAGACGGGGCGGTACGCGACACCGGACGGCAAGGTGTACCGGCAGACCGATCTCGTGCCGCACACCGGCGACGCGACGTGGAAGGACCTGTTCACCACCTGATCGCCCGATGGACAGAGCCCCCGCAATGTTCCCGTTGCGGGGGCTCGACACGGCCGGGGCGGTGCAGGTTGAAAACCGTTCCGGTCAGGCCGTTTTCACCAGCTTGAACGGCATCGTGATGAAGACGACCTTGCTACTGCCGCACGACCCGCTGACGCCGGTGGTCGAATCCTCGCCCAGCAATGTTGTCGACGCCGGATCGACTGCGGTGGCACTCTCGTTCGAGGGGAAGAACCGGTACACCTGCAGGCCCGGGCCCGCAGTGCCGTCACCACACGGCTGCCAGTTGTCCACAGTCTTCTTCACGTACCAGACGCCACTCTTCTTGTAGATCGGCGCGCTCCATCCCCAGTCGGTATCGACCGTGCCCGTGCACTCGCTGGGGTAACTGCATGTCGTGGAGATCGTCCAGGTACCACGAATACTGGCCTCGTCGTGGAAGATATCGTTCGTCTTCGCCCACTCACCGTTCGACGTGGCAGTGTAGGTCCCGTTGA
The DNA here is from genome assembly GCF_022179545.1 of Mycolicibacterium fortuitum subsp. fortuitum. The sequence continues at coordinate 933,153 of NZ_AP025518.1, forward strand.
GGCCCCAACTCGGGGAAGCATTTGCGACCGGACTGCACAAGCCGGCGACCGCCGCGGCAGCGAGACTTGCTGCCCCCATGAATGCCGTCGACACCCGCATAACCAAACTCCTCTGTACGCCGGCCACCGGTGGTCGCCGCGGCAGTGTTCACTGTGCAACTTCTTCGGCATTCTGACGGACGATGTCCCACCTAGTGGGCCATGAGCTGGCGGCCGGATTCAGCCGTGCCACAGTGTTGTACGTGCGAATACCGGTGGCAGTCACAGCAGGGCTGCTCGTTGCGGCGGCGGTGGTAACTCCAACGTCAGCCAACGCGGAACCTGTCGGATGCAGTGAACCCTCGTGCGTACCCGGGATCACCGGTGGTGTAGTCCTGGGCGCGCCGTGCGCGGATACGGCCTACTACGTCTTCGGCACCACTTCTTGGGGCCGTTTGGTGTTCTGCGGGTCGCCGCGTCGCTACGAGCCGCGCTACTTCCGGTCACCGCCACTGAAGGGCGTCCGCGAGGAGAACACACCATGTACCGGCTTCGAGAATTCTGTCGCACAGGCGCCCGATGGGCTGTTCCTGAGTTGTGTGTCGAGCGATGGAACCAGCAGGTGGCTTCGTGGTGACCTCTGACGCGCGGTACCGCACAGGCGTGGTCACTGCGCTTGTGACCTTCGGCCTCGGTGCCGGTGTGGCGGCGGCGGTCCCGGCACAGGCAGATGACGCACCGATGGTGCACCGGGTGACGTACACGGTCACTGCCGAGCAGCCGACGACGGTCGGCATCTACTACCGCGAGGTCGATCCGCCCACATGGGCCGACTACAGCCACAATCCGTACGAGTTCAGCCCCAGGGACGATCTCACTCTGGAACCGGGCAAGCCCTGGGTCCGCGAGACCATGCTCGCCGACCCGATGAAGTGGGCCATGGTCACCGTCACCACGGCCGGATTGGCTCCGCAACCTACCCAGACTCTGCGGTGTGAACTGGCCATCGACGGAATCGTCGTAGACCGGGCCGACGGGCCCAAAGGGGCGTTGTGCTCACTGCGCAACTGGTGATCGCGCAAGTCCGTCCGGCACGGATTTGTCCGCTGGGTGGGACAGCAGCGTCGGCGTCGGCTCAGGCGGCGTTAGCGTGCGGCAAGTCACATCGGCTATGAGACGACCGCCGCTACCGGTGCCATCCGTGCCTGGCCGAGACCAACCGGAGGTGCGTTATGCGGTTACTCAGCCGCTCCGACCAGGAAACTGAGACAGCCATGCTGGACGAGGCCGATGACCTCGACTCGCAACAGGACGGCACGGACGACCAACCACCCGTCGTGGACGAAAAACGTAGATGGCGACCGAAACTCGCAACTGTCCTCGTGGCCGTCGCGATCCTCCTCAGTGGAGTGTTACTTGCGGCCAGCGGATACATGCTCTGGTTTCACCGGCAGACGGATCATGAGCAGCAGCGCCGAGCGGAGTTCGCGGCCGCCGCGTCGCAAGCTGCCGTCACATTGATGTCGATCGACAGCGCGACCGCGCAGGACAACGTGCGGCAGATCATCGACAACTCGACCGGTCAATTCAAGGACGACATCCAATCCTCCGCTGAGGATCTGGTCAAGGCGGCGCAGGACTCGAAAGCAACCACGAAGGCGACGGTCCGGGCCTCGGCAGTGCAGTCCATGGATGCCGACTCCGCAGTGGTCCTCGTCAGTTCGGCGACCACGGTCAGCAACTCGGCCGGAGCGAATCAGCAGCCGCGAAACTGGCGCTTGAGCCTCACCATGGTCGAAGACGGGGGACAGATCAAGATGTCGAAAGTGGAGTTCGTCCCGTGAGTGCAACGACAGCAGAAGTAGATATCGAGAGCGCCTCCGACGAGGAATCGACCGTCGACGAGCCAAAAGTCGACGACGTCGACGGCATGGGTTCCGAGGAGGCCGGCGCAGACGAGGGCCCTGAATCCACGGAGTCCTTGACTCGTCGGATCGCGCGACGATGGCGACCGATTGCCGCCGTGTGCGTACTCCTCGCGTCGGCAGGTGCGGCGGCAGGTCTCTATTTCGGCATGTACCGCATCGACCATGGGAGTGCCGGAGCGTCCACGGTGGTGATCGACGCAGCGTCCGAAGGTTCAGTGGCGTTATTGTCCTATGCGCCAGACAGTTTGGATCAAGACATTGCCGGTGCACGATCCCACTTGACGGGTGATTTCCTGGATTACTACAGCGAGTTCGCACAGAAGTTCGTCGTGCCGGCGGCCAAACAGAAAGACATCCACGCCACCGCATCGGTCGTCCGCGCCGCTCCGATCACCGTGGAATCGGACACTGCACAGGTATTGGTCTTCCTGAACCAGGCCACGACCAGTCGCGACAACCCTGAACCCGCGCAGGCTGCCAGTGCAGTGAAGGTCGGCCTTGCCAAAGTGGATGGCAACTGGCTGATCTCGTCGTTCGACCCGATCTAGCGGATACGACGGGGGAGTCGACGGCACCCGAGCCGTGACATCTGGCTACGGTCCGCGTACTGCTTTGCCGCTGACGGCGTTGCCAGTGCTTATGGGTTGCCATGGGTGGGGAGTGTCGAGCAGTGTCCAGCCGGCCGGGATTTCCGGTTCGACGGCTTCTAGGGCGTATGGTTCTGGGTCCCAAAGGTGTTCGACGCTGGGTGTGGACGGTGTGGGTGGGTTGAAGTCGTTGTCCCAGTCCGCGTTCCAATCGAAGTCCCACTCTGTATCGGGATCGAAGTCGGGGCCTGGCTGCACGTCCCAGTCCGGGTCTGGGTCAAGCTCGGGTTGGGGCCGAAGGTCGGGGTGTGGGTGTGGTGCGGGTGCTGGCTGCTGGAGCGGTTCGGGCGCCGAGGTGGAGTTCAGTTCCCCGTCGCGTTCGGGTTCGGGTGGGGTGAGCAGAAGTTCGGGGCGGTGAAGGTAGTTGATGCGGTGTTGGCCGTGATCCAGCTCGGGCGGCGGGTGCCACTGCACGACACCGTCGGAGGTGATGGTGGTGCTGTACCCGCCGTCGTCATCGACCAGGCGGTTGTCGGGGCCGCAGGCCAGGGCCATGTCATCGACGTTGGTGTTCCCACCGGCGGCCCAGTCGGCGGTGGCGTGGTGGGCTTGGCAGCCGTAGGCACCCACCGTGCAGCCCGGTTTGGTGCACCCGCCGTCACGGGCGATGAGCATGATGCGTTGGGCCGGGCTGGCGATACGCCGGGCCCGGAACAGATTCAATGCCGATCCGCTGGCCTGATCAAAAACCGCCAAGAAATGGTGGGCGTGGGCGGCCATACGCAGGACATCTTTGATGGGAATCTTGGTGCCCCCACCGCTGATCCCGATCCCGGCCCGTGATTCGAGGTCTTGCACGGTGGTGCGGATGATCAGCGAGACCGGTAACCCGTTGAGCTGACCGAGATCGGTCATCAACGCGATCCGCCCGACGACCAGCAACGCATCGTGCTGACGCTGCGCCAGACTACGGTGATCATTGTCGATCTGAGCCTGAGTCGGGGTGCCAGACGTGCACGGTTGCTCGTCATCCGGGTTGCACATCCCCGGGGCGGCGAACTTGGCGAACAACACTTCCCACACCGCAGCCGCCTCCGGGGTCAGATTCGCCGTCAACGGGGTCATGGCGTCACGACCCTGCTTGCCGGTGGACAACCCGCGTTTGCGGGCCCGTTCGGTGTCGTCGGGTTCGGGCCCGTCCTGATCGAGCAGAAACAACCGCAACTCGGCGGTGTCCTTGAGTTCTTTGGGACCCACCCCGACCGCGACCCGCACCAGATCGGCCTCGAACTGCTCCGCGGTGGCGGCATCGACAAACCCGGGCAACCGGTGCACCGCATCGCGCAGCACCTTGACGTGCTCACCATTGAGCAACCCCGCCGCCTGCGCGGCGGCCACCGCCGGCAACACCGGGGCCAGGGGTTCACCACTCAACGCGCGCCGCGGCCCCAACTCGGCGGCCTCACCCAACCGCCGACCGGCTTCAGCAGTGGACAACCGCCACCGCGTCCGCAACACCTCATTCCACGACTTGGCACCCAACTCCCCAGGTGTGGCCTCGACCTGCAACTGCGACAACAGCCGATGCCCCACAGCAGGCAACCGACACAGCAGGGTTTCGTACTCATCGAGCACCGCCAGCAGCTCAGCCCGCGACAACGCACCGAAATCACACGCCGCGAACGCATCGAACGCAGCGCGTAACCCCGCCACCGCGTCGACCACACCCACCTGCATGACTCGAACATACATTCGAACACCGACAAGTTCGGCCGTGCGATGTATCAGGGCGTGTCGCGGTTCGGCAGAAGGGTCTCGTGCGCCGAAGACGTTGCAGCCTTGAACAACACCGCGATCAGGGCCAGCGCCCCGATCGCGACGACGGGGATGGTCCACAACCGGCGGGTCATCACCGCGGAACCGCATTTGTCGACGTACTCCTGCCCGGCGGCGGTGGCCTGTACGAGGTGGGCCGAATAGCCAGAGCCGCAGGGGATCTGCATGCCGAACTGGTCGAAGTCGTCGAGGTAGACCGGCAGGCTCAGCAGATACAGTCCGATGGCCAGCACCACGGCACCGGCGATGCCGATATAGACGGCGCGAAAACTCATTTCTCCCCCTTCAGGTCATGCATACGTCGGTGAACAACAACACCGGCCACGAGACGATCGACCCGAGAAAGGACACCACGGCGTCGAGGCCGCCCATCGCCGGCAGGTGATCTGTGTGCGTGCCCGACCAGACAGTGCCGATCAGCAGATACGGCACCCCGAGCACCACAGCTACGACGATCAGTTCGCCGAGTGCGACGCGGTAGGCCAGCAACCTCCGCAACCTGGCAAACACGTGACCCCCATCTGGCCTCAACGCCGTCTATGTTAACGCCTATTCTCTCCTGAACTACCATTTTGACCCGGCACTTCGGTCCGTTATGGTGACGGAATGGCGCGCATCTCGCCCCGGTCGGTCGACAGTGGTGCCAATGGTGTGCGACGCCGTCCGAAAGACCGAAAGGCCCAGATAGCGCGGGCCTCGGCCGAGTCTTTCAGCGCATTGGGATACCACGGTGTGAGCATGGAGGCCATCGCCTCGCGGGTCGGGATCTCTGCAGCCGCGTTGTACCGGCACTATTCGAGCAAGTATGAATTGTTTCGCGATGCCGTGCTCAACCTCAGTCAGCAACTTGTCGACGGCACCGCGTTCGCCGACGAGGCCGACGGTGACCCGCGGGAGCGGTTGCGCAGGCTCGTTGCCGCGCTGAGTGACACCGCGTTGGCCAACCGCGAATCCGGTGGATTGTACCGCTGGGAAGCGCGTTATCTGCGCGGTGACGATCAGAGCACGCTGGATGCGCAGGTGCGTACGGTGCACCGGCGGATTCACCGTCCGCTGATGGAATTGCGGCCCGAGCTCAGCTCGCGGGCCCGCTGGACGCTGTCCACCGCGGTGCTCGGCGTGATCGGCAGCGTCGTCGACCACCGGTCCAAGTTGCCCGCCGGGCAGATCCGCGCCCTGCTGGCCGACATCTGCGATGCCGTGCTGGCGGCCGAGCTGCCCGAAATCCCCGCTGCGACCGACCCGGCGGCGGTGCCGCCACCCGCCGTGAGCGCAACCAAATACGAAGCGCTGCTGACGGAATCGATGCGGCTGTTCAATCAGAACGGTTATCGCGACACCACGATGGAGGACATCGCCGCCGCCGTCGGCATGCCGGCCTCGGGCATCTACCGGTACTTCTCCGGCAAGTCCGACATCCTGGCCGCGGGGTTCCGCCGCGCCGCCGACCGGCTGTCGGCGGACATGGCCGAACTGCTCAGTGCCGCCGGGGATCCCGAGCAGGCCCTCGGCGCCCTCATCGACGACTACGTGGCCCGCTCCTTCGACCACCCAGAACTTGACTACGTCTACTACACCGAACGCCTGAACATGACGCCCGCCGACCAGAAGATCCTGCGCGACCTGCAGCGGGCGGCCGTGGAATCGTGGGTCGAGGTGGTCATGCCGGTCCGTCCGAACTGGAGTGCCGGGCAGGCGCGCTTCGCCGTTCATGCGGCGATGGCGTTGGTGATCGACTTGGGCCGGCTCATGAATTATCAGAATTCAGAGCAGGCCCGAGCCGTCGTCGCTGTCATGGTCGATATGACGTTGCTGGGCCGTTACCGGTTGCGGACGGCGTTGCCGGCCAGGTAGGCCACGTAGCCGAGCGTGCCGATGGTGGCCAGCTTGCGCGTCTTGGGCAGCAGGAGACCCAGCCCGATCGCCGTCTCGATGCCGCCGTTGGTGTAGATGTGCTTCTGCGTGTCCTTGGGGAACGCCGGCTTGGTGATCGACTCGAACAGCTGCGGCTTCACAAAATGTGAGACGCCGGCGCCGGCCACGCTGAGGCCGACGAGCTTGACCAGCTTCGAGTTCTTGCCTTCTGCCATGTGTGATCCTCTCTGATCAGGCAAATGTGTAGTCGCTCAACGGGAATCGTGAAGCTTCCGCGACGGCCCGGCGGGTCGTCATCGGCCGGAGCAGCGTTGCCTCGCCGCTCGGATTGAAATAGTACGACCGTGCCGATGCGCAGTTGCCGAGGGTGAACAACGAGTCACCCAGCAACTCCGTCATCCGGTCCAGGTAGCGGGCGTTGGCCTCTTCGGTGACCTCGAACGTCGTCGCCTCCCGACGCTTGAGTTCGTTGAACAACCGGTCCATCAGGTGCATCTGATACTCCATGGTGTTGAAGAAGTTCAGACCCAGGAACGCGTATGGGCTGGCCAGACTCAGGTAGTTCGGGAAGAACGGCATCGAGACACCCTGGTAGGCCTGGAACCGGGTTTCCCGCCACCACTTGCCGAGGTTGCGTCCGCCACGCCCGATCACCTCGATGGCCGGAAAGTTGGCCTCCCACAAGTCGAATCCGGTCGCGAGCACCAGGGTATCGATGGCGGTCCGGGTGCCGTCGGCGTTGACGATCGCTCCCGGCTCTATCCGCTCGATGCCATCGGCCTGCAGGTGCACGTGAGGTTTGGTGAAGGCGCGATAGTAGCCGTTGGAGAACGTCGGGCGTTTGCAGCCGAAGTCGTAGTCCGGGGTCAGCTTGCGGCGTAATTCGGGGTCGCGGATCGAAGCGAACCGGTGCAGCTTGGCCAGATCGGCCGCGGCGATGTTGAACCGACGGAAGTACCGGTGTTTGAGCACCGCGGTGTCGACCATGAACGCATAGATGCCGTCGGTGACGGCGCGCACCGCGCGCTGGGCCAGCGGTACCCGCGCGAACAGCGCTTTGACCGGTGCGGAGAACTTCAGGTCGATCTTGGGCACCACCCAGATCGGGGTGCGCTGGTAGACGGTCAGGTCCGCGGCCTTGCGGGCCAGCTCGGGGATGAGCTGAACCGCGGTGGCGCCGGTCCCGATGACCGCGATCCGCCGGCCGGTCGCGTCGTAGGCGTCGTCCCAGTCGGTGGTGTGAATGACCTTCCCCGCGAAGTCGGTGATACCGGGGATGTCCGGCGTGTGCGGCTGGGACAAAAAGCCGGTGGCAGTGATCAGGAAGCGCGTATTCAGCGCGTCGCCACCGGACAGGTCGATGCGCCAGCGCGAGGACTCCTCATCCCAGCAGGCGCCGTCGACGGTCGTGTTGAACCGGATGTGGCGGCGCACGTCGTACTTGTCGGCGACGTCGTCGGCGTACTGCTTGATTTCGGCACCGGTGGAAAACAGCCGTGACCAGTTCGGATTCGGTTCGAAGAAGTACGAGTAGGTGGTGGTCGGCACGTCGACGGCCAGGCCGGGGTAGTGATTGACGTACCAGGTGCCGCCCAGATCATCCTCGCGGTCGAGGATCACGAAGTTCTCGATGCCCAACCTTTTGAGCTGGATGGCGGCGCCGATCCCGGCGAATCCCGCGCCGACGATGACTGCCTCGTATTCCCCCGGGCTCATGCTGCAGACAGTACCGCAGGTACCGGGTACTTTGTCGAGGGGTCAGTTGTCTTCGATGCGCGTCGGCGGGTCGGCGAACGGGGTGTCCCACGGAGCGAAGTCGTGGCCGGGGCCCATCACGTCGCAGCGTTTGACCGGCACCAGGTGAGAGCTGAAGCCGCTGGGCACGTAGCCCCAGGTTCCCATGCACCGCTGCCAGGTGCCGTCGGGTTGCACAGGTCCGTCGCACTTACTGATCACCGGGCCGCCGTACTGACAACCGGCGCCGGCCGGTGGCGCCGCCAAGACCAGGCCTCCTGTCACCAGCGCAGCGGCCAGGCCTCCGACGATGTAGGGCTTCATGAAGTTCTCCCGTCTCGGTATGGCTGTCACCAGCGCTGCGGATCGCATTCCAGGGCCGCCCGGTCCCAGCCTGCGAGATCGGCTGCGGCCGCGTAGGTCGATTGCAGGAAGTTCATCAGGTCGCGGTCGGGCTCGGGGGACGTCCGCACCGCTTCGTACGGGAGCAGGAATTGCCTGAAATCCTTGCTGTAGAACGCGGCGTCGGGGCCGACGGGATAGTCGGCGAAGCCTTCCGGCTCAGGATAGGCATAGGCGTAGAACGCGCCCTCCTCACCGCCTCCCGGCCAGAAACCACAACTGCTCAACTCGTGTGAATACCCTTCGACCATCACCCAATCGGCGCAATTGGGTGCTCCGCCGGGGTGCTCCGGAGCGGGTCGGCCGGAGAACCTGGTGCACGCCATGTCGAATGAACCCCAGAAGAAGTGCACCGGGCTGACCTTGCCGATGTAATGCGAACGGAAGTCGTTTATCACCCGATGCGCCTGGATCAGCTGACGCCAGAACAGGTTGGCCGCCTCGGCGTCGTATGAGGCGTGTTGGTGATCTTGGGCAAACGGTATGGCGGGGTCGACCTCATTGGGGGTCGCCGAAATTCGCGTATCGATGCCCAGTTGTCTCAGAGCGGTGAAGGTCTCGTCGTAGAACTCGGCGACCGACTTAGAAGCCAGGGCGACGCTCCCGGATCCGCCGTCGCTGGTGCGGATGGCGAGCACATGGTCGACGAAATCGAACTCCATGTCGAACAACCGGTTTCGGTACGGGATCGACGAAGTGGTCAGACCGCGTGGACTCACGTAGAAGGTCACCTGCCACCAATGGTTGACCAGGGGGGAATGCGTCAGGCGGATCTTTCCCACGATCTGTGTCCACATGTGCAGCGTGTCGCGCGTGGGCTCCCAATCCGCCACCCGCAATGCCGGCCAAGGGTTGTCGGTGGGAGTGCTCATGGGACAGGTGCCACCCTTCCGCCGCTGACGATTCGTCGATCTCCAACCTCGGTGACGCCAGCCTAGCTGCGCGTCATCGAGGATAGCCGCGGAATGATGGCACTGCGCCGGGTCAGAACACTTTGAGGATCACCTCTCCGGCCTCGGCGTCTTCCACACAGGGAGTGATCTCGATATCGAGAAACTCACCCCACTCGATCGCAGACTCGAACATCGCTTTGGGATCGTCGGACTCCGCGACCGCGAAACCCTGACCGTTCATGCCCCACCAACGCCCCAGGATCGTCACGCCTTCGGGTGGCTGGGCACCGGTCTTCTTGAACTTGTCGATGGCGCCGCGGTAATCCGCCTTCGTCTGCGTCCAGTGCAGGATGAATTTCATGGCGTTCTCCTCCTTGTGATCCGAGCCGGGATGGGCTCGGCGGCGATGACGGTGAAGGGTGTCTCCACCGGGAAGTCGTCGCGCAACGAGGTCACGGACACCTCGCGCACGATGGTCGCCAGCGCCAGGGTGGCTTCCAGCATGGCGAAGTGGTCGCCGACGCAGGACCGGGGACCGCCGCCGAAAGGCAGGTACTGCCAACGGGTTCGGCCGGCTGAACGTTCTGGGGTGAACCGGTCCGGATCGAAGGTCAGCGGATCGTCCCAGAGCAACGGATCACGATGCATCGCGTAGATGTCGACACTGGCCATCGAGCCGGCCTCGGCCCGATAGCCGTCGATCGTCAACTCTTCGTTGAGCTGACGGATGATTCCGGCTGCCGGAGGACACAGTCGTAGCGCTTCGTGCAATACCCGCACGGTGTAGTCGAGGTGGGGGACGTCCTCGGGGGTGAGCATGCGTTCACCGAGCCCGGCGACCTCGGAGAACACCCGGGCCTGGACCTCAGGGTGCCGGCCCAGCGTCCACAAGGAGTAACACAGGGTCGTCGACGTCGTGTCATGACCGGCGAGCATGAAAAGTACCAATTCGTGGCAGATTTCGTCTTCGGTCAGCTGCCGGCCGGTGTCCGGATCGCGGGCCTCCATGAGGGCTCGCACCAAAGGCGCGTCGCGATCCAGATCGCTGCGCGCCTCAGACAAGATCTCGGCGGCCAGCCGATGAAGCTGGGCATTGGCAGTCCGTGCCCGGCGCTGTCCTCTGGTGGGGAACCACTGCGGAAGATTGACCGGACGCACCGCGCGATCGGCGACCCATGAGAGCGCGGTGCGTAATGCCGGTCCAACCTCCTCTGCACGTACATCCAGATCCAGACCGAGGACCGAGCATCCCAAGGCGCGCAACGTCAAAACGCGGCATGCGTTGTCGAGATCGACGGTCTGACCATCCATCCATCCGTCGGTCAGAGACTGCGCCGCGGCCGACATGTGCCCGGCATATCGAGGGACATGTTGCTTGGTGAACATGGGCTGCAGAGTGCGCCGGCGCGGCAGCCAGCGATCGTGTGGCAGGTCGAGCAGGTTGCCGCCCATCAGACGCTGCATCTGCACCATGGTGGTGACGCCGCCGCGGTCGACGATTCCGTCGCGCCGGCTGAGCAGATCGCGTGCCCCCTGCGGGGACGCGACCAACACGAGCGGAGGGATCAGCCACCGCGGACCCAGCACGGCCCGGGTCACCGGGCCGCCCGCGTCGTGTAGCCGCTGCTGGCCGGCGGCGAAATCCCGCAGCGACCTCAGCTTCTGCCGGTACGGCAGCGGGTTGGCAGGTGCCAGCGGAAGGGTGGCTGTTGCCGGAGCGGGCTGGATCTCGACCATGTGCCGAGTCTCTGCCCGCCCCGTCCTCGGCGAATAGAGTAGTGCGTTACCCGAGTTTCCCGGTGCGGGGGTTTTTGCTGGTAGCGATGCATGTCACGCTGCGGTCACCGCGTTGCCAGGAGTCCGCCGTCGGGTACAGGACGAACAGCTGGATCCCGGTTTCGCCATTCGCGTCGGGGGCGTACTGGGCCAGCGCAGGGCCGCATTGGTCGGCGTATTTCACCACGGCGGCGTCGCCCGGGAAGTCTCCGTCAGGCAACGGCAGCACCCTGAACACCTCACCTTTGTGCGGCTGGTCGCAACTGACCGCCTTGACGTACAACACTCGGCTGCTGTCGGGTATCTCGGCCAGACAATCACCCGAGCGGACCTGACTGGCCTCGGTGGCGCCGCGGTCCCGGGCCAGATAGAACACCGCGCCGGCGGCGACCACCAGGGCGACCAGCACCACGACCGCCAAGAGCGCCCACTTGAGTGCCGGGGATTTTCTCGGTGCCGCCGAGAACTGCTCGGGGCCGGAGGAATACGGCTGCGGCGGGGGAGGCGGGTAACCATGGGGCGGCGGGCTCTGTGGGCCAGGGCGACCGCTCGGGCCGGGCGGGTAGCTCATGGTTCGACGATATCGACTGCGCGGAGCGCGGCGTCCACCGCGAGGGCCGGCACATTGAGTGTCTTGGACGCGAGGTCGTGGCGAGCCCCGTCGACGACGACGAGTTCGGTGGGTCCGGTCACCAGAGCGGCGGCGGCGGTGATTTCTTCGATGGTTCCGAACGGATCGGATGTGCCGTGGGTGAAGACGGTCGGAACGGTGATGGCGGGCAGATGCTCGGTGCGGGCGCGTTCCGGCTTGCCGGGTGGATGCAGCGGGTAGGAGAACAGCGTCAGGACGTCCGGGCCCGCTCCGTCTGCCGTGACCATCGACGTCATCCGCCCGCCGTAGGAATGCCCGCCGGCGATGACGGGCCCGTCGGTCATCGACCGAGCCAGCGTGATCGCCTCGGCGATGCCCTCCTGGTCGCCTGCTGCCGATCCCGACGGCGGCCCTTTCGGCCTGCGCCGGCGATAGGGCAGGTTGTAGCGGACGGCCAGCCATCCGCGGGAGGCCCATTCGTCGCAGAGCTTGACCAGCATCGCCGAGTCGCGGTTGCCACCTGCGCCGTGGGTGAGCACCACGACGCCGGTCGGGGTGGTCGCGGGTTCGTGGGCGACGCCCGCGATCTCCTCGAGATTCACGACTGCAACCGGAACAGGGCGTTCACCGGCCCGTGGCCGTGGCCCAGCGCATAGTTGGCCCGGATGCATTCGGTCACCCACGCCTTGCCGAACTCCACGGCCTGGGGAACCGAGAACCCGTGTGCCAGCGCACAAGCCGTCGCCGCGGCGAGGGTGTCTCCGGCTCCGTGGTCGTTTCCGGTGTCGACTCGCGGCGCGGCGAACTCGTGGAACTCGGTGCCGTCGAACAGCAGATCCGGGCTGGCCGACGACGAGCGCAAATGCCCGCCCTTGACCAGAGCCCACCTCGGGCCCAACGCATGCAGCGCCCGCGCCGCGTCCCGCTGCGAGGCTTCGTCGACGACCTCGATGTCGACGAGCAACCGAACTTCGTCGAGATTCGGGGTAACGAGAGTGGCCAGCGGGAACAGTTCCTTCCGCATTGCCTCGAGGGCACTGTGGTGCAGCAGCGGATCGCCGTGCATCGACGCACACACCGGGTCGACGACCAGTGGCACGCTTCCCAGTCCTTCGGCGCGCCAGGTCTCGGCGATCGTGGTGATGATCTCCGAGCACGCCAGCATCCCGGTCTTGGCGGCCTGGATGCCGATGTCAGTGACGACCGCCCGTATCTGATCCGAAACTATGTCGAGCGGGATTTCGTGGAAACCCTTGACGCCGACCGAGTTCTGCACGGTCACCGCGGTGATCGCGACGCAGCCGTGCAAGCCGAGCATCGCGAAGGTGCGCATGTCGGCCTGGATCCCGGCACCACCGCCGGAATCGGATCCGGCGATGGTCAATACCCGCAGCGGCGTCTCTCCCGCGGCGGGCAAGGGCAGGAAGTTCACTTGGACCTCACGTGGTCAAGGGTAGATAGACGCGGTTGCCGTGGTCGGCGAACTCCCTGGATTTCTCGGCCATGCCGCGCTCGATGTCCTCGGGCGCCACTCCGTCCGGGTAGGCATCCCGGATGTCCTGCGTGATGCGCATCGAGCAGAACTTGGGTCCACACATCGAGCAGAAGTGTGCGGTCTTGGCCGGTTCGGCGGGCAGTGTCTCGTCGTGGAATTCGCGAGCGGTGTCGGGGTCGAGCGACAGCGCGAACTGGTCGTGCCAACGGAATTCGAAACGTGCTTTGGAGAGCGCGTCGTCACGTTCCTGGGCCCGGGGGTGACCCTTGGCCAGATCTGCGGCATGTGCGGCAATCCTGTAGGCGATCACCCCGTCCTTGACGTCCTTGCGGTCGGGCAGGCCCAGGTGTTCCTTGGGCGTCACGTAACACAGCATCGCGGTACCGGCTTGGGCGATGATGGCGGCGCCGATTGCCGAGGTGATGTGGTCGTAGGCCGGGGCGATGTCGGTGGCCAGCGGGCCGAGCGTGTAGAACGGCGCTTCCTCGCACCATTCTTCTTCCAGTCGCACGTTCTCGACGATCTTGTGCATCGGCACGTGGCCCGGGCCTTCGATCATCACCTGCACGCCATGGGATTTCGCGATCTTGGTGAGTTCCCCAAGGGTGCGCAGTTCGGCGAACTGAGCTTCGTCGTTGGCGTCGGCGATCGACCCGGGGCGCAGCCCGTCACCCAGCGAGAACGTCACGTCGTAGCGCGCCAGGATCTCGCAGAGTTCCTCGAAGTGGGTGTAGAGGAACGATTCGGTGTGATGCGCCAGGCACCACGCCGCCATGATCGAACCCCCGCGAGACACGATGCCCGTGACCCGCTTGACCGTCAGCGGGATGTAGCGCAGCAGTACGCCGGCATGCACCGTCATGTAGTCGACGCCCTGCTCACACTGCTCGATCACGGTGTCGCGGTACATTTCCCAGGTCAATTTGGTCGGATCGCCGTTGACCTTCTCCAGCGCCTGATAGATCGGAACGGTGCCGACCGGGACCGGAGAATTGCGCAGGATCCATTCCCTGGTCAGGTGGATGTCCTTGCCGGTAGACAAGTCCATGATGGTGTCGGCGCCCCACCGGGTGGCCCACACCATCTTGTCGACCTCTTCGGCGATCGAGGAGGTGACGGCCGAATTGCCGATGTTGGCATTGACTTTCACGCCGAATGCCTTGCCGATGATCATCGGCTCGCTCTCCGGGTGCTTGTGGTTCGCCGGGATGACCGCACGGCCTGCCGCGACTTCATCGCGCACCAATTCGGGTGAAACGCCTTCGCGCTCAGCGATATATGCCATTTCGGCGGTGATTTCTCCGGCGCGAGCCCGCTGCAGCTGGGTGCCGCGATCGTCGTATACCCCGGGCCTGGCCGGCAGGCCTGCGTTGAGGTCGATCGCCGCATCGTCGTCGGTGTACGGGCCCGAGGTGTCGTACAGATCCAGATGGTCGCCGTTGGTGAGGTTCACCCGACGGAACGGCACGCGCATCGACGTGCCCTCATGGTTGATCTCGCGATAGACCTTGGTGCTTCCCGTGATCGGGCCGGTCGTCACTGATGGGTCGAGAACGGAACTACTCATTTTCATCTCCCTACGCCGGCATTACCCGGTCAGGTTCGTACGGTCGACGGGCGTACCCGTCCTCTCAGTGCGCTCGTGCGCACTCCCGCGTGTGGTTTGCAGGGCCCAACCTAGCGCAGACGGATGTGGAGGGGTACCGGGAGCCGGTCAATTGCCAGGAAAACGTGTCTGACGGCGATGTGGTGAGCCGGGCGCTGTGACGAGCGTGCAGCTTTCTGCCGGGCTGCCGAGTTGGTTTCCCCTCTGGGAGTTGCCGCGGCTTGATTTGCATAGCTAATATATGTGTTTTGCACATATAGCCCTGATGAGATGCGAATACGAGATGACGACTGAAGCTGAACTCAACAGTCCGCGGGGCGCGGGCGACACCGCCCAGGCGGAGATCGCCGACCGGCGCACACGCATGGATCACGATCATCCGTTCTACAAATGGGTCGTGCTGTCCAACACCACGTTGGGCATCCTGCTGGCGTCCATCAATGCTTCGATCGTGCTGATCTCGCTGCCGGCGATCTTCCGTGGCATCGGGCTCAACCCGCTCGCCCCCGGCAACGTCAGCTATCTGCTGTGGATGCTGATGGGCTACCTCGTGGTCACCGCGGTGCTCGTCGTCCCGTTCGGGCGTCTCGGCGACATGTACGGCCGGGTCCGGATCTACAACCTCGGCTTTGTGGTCTTCACCGTGGCCGCGATCGCCCTGTCCTTCGACCCGTTCCAGCTCGGTGGCGGTGCGGTCTGGCTGATCGGCTGGCGCGTCATCCAGGGCGTCGGCGGCGCGATGCTGATGGCGTCGTCGTCGGCCATCCTGACCGATGCCTTCCCGGCCAATCAGCGCGGAATGGCGCTGGGCACCAATATGGTGGCCGCCGTCGCCGGATCGTTCCTCGGGTTGCTGATCGGTGGCTTCCTGTCCGAGTGGCACTGGAAGGCCGTCTTCTGGGTGGGTGTGCCCATAGGCATCCTCGGCACGATCTGGAGCTACCGCTCCCTCAAAGAACTCGGCGTCCGCACCGCTGGGCGGCTCGACTGGGCCGGCACGCTGACCTTCGGGCTCGGCCTGACTGTGCTGTTGATCGGGATCACCTGCGGCATCCAGCCGTACGGCGGCTCCACCACCGGGTGGACCAGTCCGTGGGTGCTGGGCTCGATCGCCGTCGGTCTGCTGCTGTTGGTGGCGTTCTGCCTCGTCGAGTTGAAGGTGTCCTCACCGATGGTCGACATCCGGTTGTTCAAATCGGCGGCGTTCGGCATGGGCAACCTGGCCGGACTGATGTCCTCGGTGGGCCGTGGCGGTCTGCAGTTCATGCTCATCATCTGGTTGCAGGGCATCTGGCTGCCGCTGCACGGTTACAGCTTCGAGTCCACTCCGCTGTGGGCCGGCATCTACCTGCTGCCGGTCACCGTCGGATTTTTGGTTGCCGCACCGATCGCAGGGTCGCTGTCGGACCGCATCGGAGCGAGGCCCCTGACCGTCGGCGGCATGCTGCTGATGGCGGCCACCTTCGTGGCGCTGCTGCTCATTCCGGTCAATTTCGACTATTGGGTGTTCGCCATCCTGGTGTTCCTCAACGGTCTCGGTGGCGGCATCTTCACCGCCCCCAACACCGCGGCGATCATGTCGAGCGTGCCCGCCGATCAGCGCGGTGCGGCATCGGGAGTGCGGTCCACGTTCTTCAACGCCGGCAACTCGCTGTCGATCGGCATCTTCTTCTCGCTGATGATCGTCGGGCTGGCCAACACGCTGCCGTCGGCATTGACCAGCGGCCTGACGCAGCAAGGTGTTTCGGCCTCTGTGGCCCACGACGTGGCAAACCTGCCCCCGGTCGGCAGTCTGTTCGCGGCCTTCCTCGGCTACAACCCGATGGCAGAGTTGCTCGCGCCCTACGACGCGCTGCACCAGCCGGGCGTGAACGCCGATGTCATCACCGGCCAGACGTTCTTCCCGCAGCTGATCACCGAACCCTTCCACTCCGGACTGACGGTGGTGTTCACCGCCGCTGCCGTGATGATGGTGATCGGTGCGGTGGCGTCGATGTTCAGCGCGGGCCGCTATGGGACGGAGGCGGGAGCCGACAATCAGGCCTGAGGGGCGGGAGCCGACAATCAGGCCTGAGAGGCGGGCGCCGTAACGAGGCTCAGAGTGGCCCGGTCAGCAAACGATTTTTCGTCGCAAGACGTGGAATACTCGCCGCCATGATCGCTCACCCACTGGCCGCCGCCGGAAGCGCCGCATATTCGGCCGGCTATCTCGTCGGCGCGCTGTTCATCCCCGGGCTGGGACTGCTGCTGCTGATCCTCGGCCTGGTTCGGCGGTCGTCGTCCCGGTCGAAGCTGAGCGGTCAGCCCGGGTACCCGCCGGGTGCTCATCCGCAACCTGGGTACCCGCAGGGCTATCCACAGCAGGGATACCCGCAACCGGGATACCCGCAGGGCTATCCGCAGCCGGGTTATCCGCAGCAGCCCGGCTACCCGACGGTGCCGCCACAGGCCTACGGCGCGCCACCCAAGAAGTCGGGCACGGTGATGATCGTGATCGGTGTGATTCTGCTGGTGCTCGGCCTGTTGGGATTGGCCGGGCGGATGGCCACCCGCGCGTCGGAGTCGAGCTCGAGTTCGGATTCCCGGTCTTCGAGTTCGGGTGATTCTGGCGGCCTGGAGGTGGGAGCGTGCATCACCGGTGACCAGTACGCCGCTGCGGACATGGACCTCACTCCGGTCAGCTGCAGCGATGCGGACGCCGTCTACGAGCTGGCGTCCCAAGGCGGCGGATCCGCGACCTGCCCCGATGGTGAACGGAGCAACTCGGACTACGCCGTGCTCATGAACGAATCCCGGACCTACTGCTTCATCCTGGATGTCGAGGAGGGCGAGTGCTTCGACATCAATGAGGCGAGCAAGCGCGTCGCCCCGGTGGAATGCTCCGACCCGAACGCCGTCACCAAGATCGTCAAGCGGGTCGACGGATCGACGGACACCTCCGTGTGTGATTCCGGGGCGCGGGCGGTGGCCTTCCCCGAGCCGGCGCGGGTCTACTGCGCGGAGGCGCCGTCGTAGCCCACCTACACTCGGGCTCGTGACCACCACACAGCGCCGCGGGTTCAACGACGCCATCACGCGCTTCTGGAGCTTCGCCGCACCGGCCTACGACCAGGGCTGCCTCCAGCGGTGGGTCTACCGACCCGCCCAGGACGAGGTGATCGCCCAGTTGCAGGAGCGTGGTGCCCGCACGATCGCCGACATCGCCTGCGGTACCGGCATCCTGGCCGACCGTATCCAGCGGGAACTGCGCCCCGACGAGGTCTACGGCCTGGACATGTCCGACGGCATGCTGGCCCAGGCCCGCACGCGTTCTGACCGCGTGCGTTGGAAGTCGGCCCCTGCCGAGGAGCTGCCCTTCCAGGACGGCTTCCTGGATGCGGTGGTCACCACATCGGCTTTCCATTTCTTCGACCAGCCCGCCGCGCTCGCGGAGTTCCATCGAGTGCTGGCGCCCGGGGGAATGGTGGCGGTGACGACGATGTGTCCGCGTCGTACCTTCCTGCCGCTGCACGCGTTGTCCGCCGACCTGGGTGCACCCGCGCACAGCCCCACCGAAAAGGAGATGCGCGCGCTGTTCGAGACGGCCGGATTCACCGTCGCCGAACAGCATCGGGTACATCGACCCGTGTGGACGCCGCTCTCCGACGTGATCACCGTGGGCGTCAAACCCGCATGACCGAGAACGACGACACCCCGCTTCAGATCCGCGGTTCGGTGCAGCTGCGCCGGGACCGCTGTGCCACCTCAACGGCCGACCAGCGGCTGCTGGACCGTCGCGGCCCGACCGATTGGGTGCACACCGACCCGTGGCGGGTGATGCGCATCCAGGGCGAGTTCGTCGACGGATTCGACGCTCTCGCCGAAATGCCCAGAGCTGTGACCGTTTTCGGATCAGCTCGCACGGAACCGCATTCGCCGGAGTACCGGTTGGGTGAGGAGCTGGGCATCGCGCTGGTGCGGGCGGGCTATGCGGTGATCACCGGTGGTGGTCCGGGCTCCATGGAGGCGGTCAACCGCGGGGCCAGCGAGTCCGGCGGCTACTCCGTCGGACTGGGTATCGAGTTGCCGTTCGAGCAGCGCCTCAACCACTGGGTCGATCTCGGCATCAACTTCCGCTACTTCTTCGTCCGCAAGACCATGTTCGTCAAATACGCGCAGGCATTCGTGTGCCTGCCGGGAGGATTCGGCACTCTCGACGAACTGTTCGAGGCGTTGACGCTGGTGCAGACCCACAAGGTGACCGAGTTTCCGATCATCCTGCTGGGGGTCGACTACTGGTCGGGTCTCATCGACTGGATTCGCAACACCATGCTGCGCGGCGGAAAGATCTCAGAGTCGGACCTTGCCCTGCTCCATTGCACCGACAGCGTGGCCGAAGCCGTGGAACTCATCGTCGCCTCGGCGCGATAGCCGCCGCCGAGGAGTAGCGCCGCGGCTTGCCGGGACCCAGTTCGGCCAACGTCGTCACCCGGGTGACTTGGACCGGCTGTCCCAACAAGAGGTTCAGTGTCTCGGTCACCCGGTCCTGATCGCCGGACGCGATCACCGCTGCGATGCGGCCTTCTGCGTCCTGGTTGACGCTCCAGCCACGCGCGCCCGCGGCCTGCAGCTGCTGGGTGAGGTCGACGCACGGCACCGCGACGCCTTGCGCCGACACGAAAACCGTTGCCTCCCTTCCTTCCAGGTCGGTGAGCGCCGGCCGGCCCCGATGGGTGACCAGCCGTGCGTAGTCGCCTGTCCGGTAGCGCACCAGTGGCAGAAACTGGTTCTCGCCGCACGTCACCACGACCTCGCCTGCCAGCACCTCGACGTGCACGCGGCGTTCGGCCACCACGAAGGGTCCGCCGTCGTCGCTGACCGCGATGGGCCGGGTCTCGTGCAAGCCGTAGACGTCCAGGACAGGACAGTCGTAAGCCGCCTCCAGCGCTCGCCGTAAGGGGGCGGTCAGCGTCATCGCCCCGGAGATCAGTGCGAGCGGGTGCAGCGTGGCGACCAGCCTGGGTTCCAGCAGCACCTCCAGTGAGGTGGGCGTGCCGCTGATCACCTGTGGATCGGTGTCCTGCAGATATGCGTCGCGCTGTGCACCGCCGCCGGCCCAGGTGGCCGGGTGCAGGTTGAGCCGTGCCATCAGTGCCTCGTCGAAGCCGGGGATCACCGACGTATAGGTGAATGCCTGCCGTTGAAACACCGTCTGCGCCAATGCCATCCGATGATCCACCGGTTCCCAGTGGGAGCCCACGAGCCCGCGCAACCAGTGGAACCCACGGGCCAGCTCGTCCGGGTCGTCGGGTATCACCAAGGCGGCACCTGTGCTGCCCGAACTCGTGCCGTGAAGCATCCGGCCCAGGTCGGCACCCGGCGGAACGAATGCCGCGATGTCGTCGACGAGATCTTCACGTCCGATCAACGGGAAGTCGGTGAGGCTGTTCAGGGGGCCCGCGTGGCGGCGGTAGGCGGACAGGGTCCGCGCCAGCGCGAGGTGTTGTGGCAACCAATCATCAAGGGGCAGTTGCTCAGTGGCAGCCTGCTGTTCGTCGAGGGTGAGACGGTGCCCGACCCGGTGACACCAGGCCGGTGCGTGACGGTGCTGCTCAAGGGCGTTCAGCCGCCGGCGGCCGGCCGCAGACAGGCCCGGCCAGCGCTGCTCGTCGGTCAGCGCCACCTGGCCGAACGGGACATAATCGGCCAGCCGCAGCGGATCGTCACTCACTGTTGTACCGCGCCGCAGCTTCTTTCGCCCGGGCGTCGGCCAGGCGGCGTTGTACGGCCATCCGGTGCTCGTGATCGGCCAATGCCTGAGCCAGGGCCCCCTCGCGTCGCACCGAATCCCGCATCTCGAACAATGACCGAGCCTGCACGGCATCTTCGCCGGATGGCAACAAACCGTTCCACAGCAGGAAGGTGCGCACCGCCTCGTCGCGGCGCTCGGCATCGCTGAGCCAGCGGCCGGGATCGACCAGCGGAGCCACCCGAAAAGCCAACGCCAACAGTGCTGTCGCTGCTTTGCGTTCGTCGAGCGGTGCGGTGAACGGACCGATGAGCTCGGCGCTGGCGAACAACCACAACCCGATGGCCGCACCCCGCCGGGATGCCGGTGAGCCCCGCTCGGCGATGCGCTGGGCGGCTGCCGCACAACCGGTGTGGTTGAACACGTCGCAAGCCAAGGCCACCAAGTCGACGGTGTCGGCGAGAAACGGCTGCGGCGTACTCGCCGTCCGCGCCGCGACCTCGTCGACCGCGGGACCGGGCTTGAGCGTCGACCACACCGCCTGCTCATCCAGTTCCTCGGCGAACCAGTTGGTCAGTTGTTCAGCCATGCAGTGCCTCTCGCCGATATCCGGCGATGTGCGCCGCCAACCTCGCGCAGACCGCCGGCGCGTCGGACATGTTGTCCAGATAGTCGACGCGGTAGCCGGCCTCGGCGGCCGGGGCAGCCACCGACCGGGACCGGTCCTGCACCAGCAGGGTGGCAGTGGCAAGTTGGCCCCGCACCGCGGCCGCGACTCCGGCGTACTCCTCCTGACCGGCGCCGAACAGCGACGTCAAACCGTCGTCGGACAGCACCACAAGGTGGCGCAGCTCGTCACGGTCGCCTGAAAACCCTTGGTCGCTGGACGGATACCGACGGGCCAGCAGATCGAGGGGGAACACGGTGCCGCCGCTGAAGAACGTCGTCAACTGACGCATGATCTCCAACCGGTCGCGGGTGTACACACTGTCTCCGGCGACCTGGCCGCGGCCCGACCAAGACGTGACCCGAACCCGCCCACCCCCTTTGAGTACGGACAGCACGAGAATCATCCCAGCCAGCACGGCCGGGGATCCCCGCTCGGGACGCGGCATCGACCCGGATGAGTCGATGTAGAGGTCCAGGGTCACTGCTTCGGTGGTGGTGACCGGATCGTCGGGCAGTTGGGTGCGACGACGCGTGGTAACCCCGGGCACCACCACCGGATTCACTGCGAGAGTGGCCGGCCAGTCGAGCTCGGTGGCGTCGTCACCGAGCTCCCATGTCTCCAGCGGTCCCGGGATTCCGTGGTCCGCGACGCCGCGCCCGGACTGCAACAGCGGGCGGATCCAGGGGCGGGCCTGCGCCTCGTACCAGGCCAGCATCACAGCATTGGGATCCGAACCGGCGAACAGGGCCAATGTCTCTGCGATACCGTAACTTTGGCCGGACATCTGCTCCGATACGGAGGCGCCTACTGCGGCCGCGGCGGGGTGCACCGGCGGCTCGTCGAGCCGTGGGTCAGCCAGCACCTGCGCCAATTCGGCCGCGGTCGCGGGTGCTCCGCCGTGCTCAGCGCATCCGCCGGCGGGGAGGTCGGCGCGGTCGGGGATCATCGACTCCAGCACCAGATAGGGCACCAGGACCATGCCGAAGGTGAGGGCTCCGCTCACCGGGTCCGCTCCGAAGGTCCGGACCGCCTGTGCCACGTACTCGGCGTCGGCGACCGGCTGCACCGGTTGACTCAGCAGTAGTTCGTCCTGGATGGCCCGTACGCGCATGGCTGCGGCCCGGTGGGTGCGCTCCTTCTCCCGCAGATCCTCGCGGACCATCGACACGTCGAGAGTGGCCGGGTCGACGTCCTGACGGGCTCGCACGTCTTCTCGAACCGCTTCGGGCACCGAGGGAGGATCGTTGGGGCACAGTGTGTTCGACGGCAACGACCACAGCAGCTCATAGGCGCGCATCAGCACCCACCACGCCGCATTCGTCACCGGCTCCCGGGCAGTCAGCGTGCGCCACAAGGCGATCATGTCTGGTTCGGCGCCGGGGTGCAGGCGGCGCTGCATCCGGACCACCCTGTCATTGATGAGCAGATCCGACCACAGATTGGACAGGTGGCAAGCCATGCTGGTGACGGGAACGGCCCGGCGCGGATCGCTCGCCACGATCGCCCGGGCCATCTGCTGCGCCAGCTTGAACGAGACGATGCGGGTGCTCGGGGACAGCACATGATGGCCGATCTCGTGAGCAAAGACGCTGATCAGGTGGTTCTCGGCGCCCTGACGGGTCAGCTCGTCGAGGTCGATTGAGATCGACGGAGGAAACGTGAACCAGGCGAACGTACCGGTTGCGCTGTCGCGCACCATGTTCGGCGGATGAAGCTGCACACCCCACAGATCGAGGGCGGACTGCCAGGCCGCCAGCTCCGCATCGGTGAGTGCCCGTCCGGTCATGCCGGCCAGATCTCGGCCAGGTAGGACGTCGGGCGCACCACCAGTTGCGCCGTGCCGGCTCCGTCGTGGAGCAAGCCGGATGCGGACACGTCGGAGATCACGTGGCCGAAGACGTCGGCATCGATCTGCCGCCGCTGCGCACCGACATTCACCGTCCACCGACCCGGACCATGGGGTGCGGGATCGGTCGGCGGTTGGTCCCATTTTCCGCCTAGCCCCGTGAAACCCCCTATCCGGGCGATCAATTGGCCAGGTTGGCGCAACGGCCAGTAGAACCGATCGACCGCCTGCCCGTCGGTGAAGGGGACGACGGCGTCTACCGGCAGGCCCAGTACCGAGGCCGCGAGATCGATGGGCAGCAGCTGTAAACGGGACAACGCGTCGTCACGGATACCCAGCACCCCGGCGCGCCACGCGGCCACCGCCGCGGCATCGACCATGGTTTCGGCCGGCACCGAGATACCGCTGAGCGCGTACCGGTAGCGGTGCGGGTCGCCGCCGAAGCGCGCCACGTTGTCGGCCGAGAGGGCCAGATCGAGTCCGGGCACCGTCGGAAGGTCGGCGGGCGCGGCCGGTTCCAGGTTGACCTGGTGGTACGCCCGGGCGATCACCGGCCGCTCTCCAGCCAGTGCAGATAGTTCGAATACCGTTGGTAGAGATACTTCAACGCGACCAGATCATCGAAATCACGGCCGTAGATCTTGCCGACGCCCGAGACCGCGGAGATGCGGGCCTCGATCGTGGTGAGCCGCCGCGACACCTCGAGGGCGTCCAATCCGTCGAGACCGCGGCCGAACTGGTCGAGCAGCTCGGCCACCGGATCCTCGTCCTCACGCGCCAGCGCGACGAACTCCCGGCACGAGGTGTCGAACAGGTCGGTCAGCCAGCTCGCCGGGTCCGATGCCAGTTCCCGGTCGGCGCCTGTGTCGAACCGGGGATGGGCAGTATTCGGCAACAGCTTGCCGCGCAAGGCGAACGGCACCATCGCCCGCACATCCTCGAGTGTGACGGTGTCGTTGCCCCGGAACCAGGCCAGCGCCTTGGCGTAGAGCACCAGGTTCTGCAGCGAGCGGACCGACACCCCGTTGACGGTCTGCGCGCCGAGATCCACCTGCAGGTCGGCACCCGAATTGGCGTCGATGATCTGCTCGACCTCAAGTCCGGCCGTGGCCACCACATCCTTGGTCCGGTACTCGAAGCGGCGACCGCCGTGCTGGACGAACTCGAAGTGGCTGACGAAGAACTCCAACCTACGGCGCACGTCGGTAGGCACCGGAACCGCACGGATCTGCTCGACCATCGCCGTTTGCTCGGCGGCGCCGAACACCAGCTCGGGCGGCACATTGTCCTCCGGACGGTCACCGGCCTCCACGCGGCTCACCAGCTCATCGAGGAACCGGCTGTTGAAGCCGAAAGCCTGTACGGTCACGTCGATGCGGTCGCGCAGCGCCTGGATCACCGGGAAGGTGCCACCGCCGCCGTCGTCGTTGGCGGTGAAGAACCAGCTCTCCACCCCGTGTTCCGGTGCGGTGACGTGCATCTGGTCGTGGCTTTCCACATAACCCTCGGCGACCACGGTCAGCAGCGCCGACTGGGTCTTGGTCGGAATCCGGTTGTACTCGTCGAGGATCTTGACCGGTGCGGTCAGCCAGCTCTTCCAGGCGATGGTGATCTCGGTCAGGCTTCCCGCCTGTACCAGGTCGCGCGGCAACGGGATCCCGACCAGGTCGCCGACGGTCAGTTGCGGCTGGCCCTGCTGGACATGGCGGCGCACATCGGCGGGGGAGGACCCGGCCAGCACGCCCATCAACACAGCCAGTGTGGTCTTGCCGCGGCCGGGACCTCCGATCAGCAGACACCTTCCGCCGACGGCGAAAGTCAACAGCGGGACAAGGACATTGGAGGAGTAGGCGGGTTGTTTGGGCAGGCTCAACGACGCGCCGGCATCACCGAGCGGGTAGCTGACCGTGGTGTCCGAGCCGAATTCGACGTCGTAGAACGGGGAGATCACGGCCTTGTTGATCAGCCAGAAGTAGACGCGGCGGAGTTTCTCGTCGAGAGTGACCGTCTGCGCCGCCGGCGGGGTGAACAGGTCGGCGGCGGTGAGCCCGGCAGCCGGAGAGTGTCCGACGGGCAAGGTCGGCGACTTGGATACCGCGCTCCACCTGGTCGTCATCCGGCCCCCTCCCGTCGGGCCAATGTTAGCCGCCCCACCCTGGCAGAGAGGCTCAGGCGAGCTCGACCACGACGGGCGCGTGGTCGCTGGGCGCCGTCGTGCCCTTCTTGGGGCGGCGTTCGTCCTTCACGATCTCGGCGCCGGTGACGCGCGAGGCCAGGCCGGGAGAGCCGAGGATGAAGTCGATGCGCATCCCGCGGCGCTTCTGGAAGGCCAGCTGGGTGTAGTCCCAGTAGGTGTAGATCCCGGGGCCTTCGGTGAAAGGCCGCACCACATCGGTGAACTGGGCGTCGTGCATGGCCTGGAAGGCGGCCCGCTCGGGCTCGGACACATGGGTGCTGCCCTTGAAGGCTGCCATGTCCCACACGTCCTCATCTTTGGGGGCGATGTTCCAGTCGCCGACCAGTGCGATGGGCTGCTCCGGATCTTCTTTCAACCACCCGGCAGCGGTATTCCGCAGGGCGGCAAGCCAATCCAGCTTGTACGCGTAATGCGGATCGGCCAGTGTGCGGCCGTTGGGCACATACAGGCTCCACACCCGCACCCCACCGCAGGTCGCCCCGAGGGCGCGGGCCTCGGCGGTGGCCTCCTCTTCAGGCTTGCTGCTCCAGGTCGGCTGGCCTTCGAACCCGATCTCGACATCGTCGAGTCCGACCCGGGACGCGATGGCCACGCCATTCCACTGGTTGAGCCCGACGTGGGCGACCTCGTAGCCCAGGGCCGCGAACGGCATCATCGGGAACTGCGCGTCGGTGCACTTGGTTTCCTGCATGGCCAGCACGTCGACATCGGCTCTCTCCAGCCAGTCGATCACGCGGTCCGCGCGGGTTCGGATCGAGTTGACGTTCCAGGTGGCCAGGCGCATGGGGTTAGAGGTTACGGGCGGCGGCCTGACCCAGGAACGCCCGGGCGGCAGGACCGGGGTCCCTGCCGATGGCCGGACCGGCCCGGACCAGGTCGATGACCGCGGTCATCACGTCGACCCCGAGCTCGCCCGCTTCCAGACCCAGGGGCGGGCAGAAGCCCGCAGGGCTCAGAACGTGAGCAACGCATGCCGGGGCGCCGGTTATCTCACCGGACAGCTCATCCGGGTCGACGGCGGTGCCAGCGTCAGCGCGGCGTGAGTACGTCTTCGACTGCGACATAACGGGTTTGGTGGTGCAACCGGAAACCCAGCGTGGTGTACAGCGCGATGGCTGCGTGGTTGTCGACCTCCACCTGTACGTATGCCCGCCGAGCACCGGACTCGGCACCCCAGGCCAGCAGCGCCTCACACACCGCCCGGGCGTGCCCCTGTCCCCGATGGGCGGGAGAGACCCGGACCGACGAGATACCCAGCCAGGGCGTGCCGTCCGGGGCCGTCGTCACCGCGCCGCGGCCGACCGCGCATCCGGACACTGTCGCGAACGTCAGCCGTCCGTCGATCACGGCCGTCAGGACATCGACGGGGACGTCGCGTTCGTAGATCGCCAGCCACTGGGCGTCGGGTTGCTGCGCCAGCGTGGCGGTCGGTGTCGTGGGCGCCGCTGCCGGCTCACGCACCATGACCCGGGCCGGCTTGATACCGGGAGTCCGAATCGGCAGCAGGCGCTCCGGCAGGGCCAGCCAGGCCGGCAGATCACGTTCGCGATACCAGTCCCGCACTAGGGCGAGGTGGGCGATCTGCGCCGACACGTCCAACGGGATAGCCGAATTGGCGCGGCTGGTGATGCCATGCCCGGCGCGCAGCAGCCACCCACCCGACCATTGCTGCTCGACACCCGGCCACGCCAGGGCGGCCGCGTGTTCGAGCGCGCGAATCTCCGAGGCGCGCACCGGGGTGTGCGACAGCTCGCGCACGGTGACGACGTCGGCCGGGGCGATATCGACCAGCTCGCCGTCCTTCGTACGGATCAGCACTGTCGGCTCGAGGCGTTCCAGGTGTCCGATGACGTCGGTGAGCGGCTTGGCCGAACCGGCGGGCAGCCGGTAGCGCAGGCTGACGCGGGACCCGAGGACGGGCAAGTCGGGCATCAGTGCCCGAACGGGTCCGGCACCTCACCGGGCATCCAGGACAGGCCCGGAACGCCCCATCCGTTGCGCTTGACGGTCTTCTTCGCAGCCCGCGCGTAGCGCCCCACGAGGCGGTCGATGTAGAGGAACCCGTCGAGGTGTCCGGTCTCGTGCTGCAGCATCCGGGCAAACAAGTCGGTGCCCTCGAGGGTGACCGGAGAACCGTCGGCGTCCAGGCCCGTGACGCGCGCCCAGTCGGCCCGGCCGGTCGGGAAATTCTCGCCCGGCACCGAGAGGCAGCCTTCCTCGTCGTCGTCGGGATCGGGCATGGTCTCGGGAACCTCCGAGGTCTCCAGCACCGGATTGATGACGACTCCGCGGCGGCGGGTGGTGTGACCGCGCGTCGGGGCGCAGTCATAGACGAACAACCGCTTGGCCACGCCGATCTGGTTGGCGGCCAAGCCAACGCCGTTCGCGGCGTCCATCGTGTCGAACATGTTCTGGATGAGTTCGGGCAGATCTGCGGGCAGCGAACCGTCCGGGCCGACGGGCACCGGCTCGGTCGGCGTGTGCAGAACGGGATCCCCGACGATGCAAATCGGTACGACGGCCATGGGGGAAGCTTAAGGTGGCAATGCTTCTCGCCCGACTCGCGGGTTTATGTGTCAGCTCAACCCAGCAAGCCGTGGTTGAATAATCGCCGAACCACAGCGATGTAATTTCTCAAGTGTCGGAAGGGTCCAAGGAGCGATATGGACGGCGCCATGGCGCGGGCTGAGCAATCCGGGGACGACTCTGGCCTGAGTGATGGCCTCACCCGCCGCGAGCACGATATTTTGGCCTTCGAACGCCAGTGGTGGAAGTACGCCGGCAGCAAGGAAGACGCGATCAAGGAGCTCTTCTCGATGTCTGCCACGCGGTACTACCAGGTGCTCAACGCGTTGGTGGACCGGCCCGAGGCGCTGGCTGCCGACCCCATGCTGGTCAAGCGACTGCGGCGGCTGCGTGCCAGCCGTCAGAAGGCACGCGCCGCGCGGCGGCTCGGCTTCGATATCACGACTTAAAGGTCTTCCCGCACGCGAGGAGGACAAATGGGCGGAGTGAGGGATCGGGCGGTTCGCTCGATACAGTGGTGGCGATGAATCAGCGAGACTCCTCCGGGCTGCCCCTGCGCGCCATGGTCATGGTGCTGTTGTTCCTCGGGGTGGTTTTCCTGCTGGTCGGTTTCCAGGCGATCGGCTCCGACGACGACTCCGCGGACCAGTCGTCGCCCGTGGCGACCACGACCACGACGACCACCGCCACGAAGACATCGGCAAAGGCCGAACCCGCACCCGAGGTCAAGGCCGACGTCCGGGTGTACAACGTCTCCGATGTCGCCGGAGCGGCCGAGACCACGGCCAACCGCCTGCGCGAGGCGCACTGGAACGTCACCGACACCGGCAACCTCACGATGGAGGGTGTCGCCGGCACCACGGTGTTCTTCGGTGAGACCGCGGGGGAGAAGGAAGCCGCCGAAGCCGTAGGTAAGGCGATCCAGGCTCCCGTCGAACCCCGACGTGCCGAACTTCTCGAGCAACCACCGGGCGTGATCGTGGTAGTCACCGGCTAGGCTTTGGGCCATGCTTAAGTCCGTCGGTGTTGCCGTCCTGTTCGCCGCCCCTGTCGTCGCACTGAGCGCCTGCAGCCCTCCCGGCCAGGTCCCGTCCGACACGCCCGGTACCACCCCGGCAATCTGGACCGGGTCGCCCTCGCCCTCGGCCGCTCCCGGTGAGCACGGCAGCGGGCACGGTGCGCCGGCCACCAGCGGCGGCGAGACCCTGACCGCTGAGCTCAAGACCGCCGACGGCACGTCGGTGGCAACCGCTGACTTCCAGTTCGCCGACGGCTTCGCCACCGTGACCGTCGAGACCACCGCCCCGGGCAAGCTGGCTCCGGGATTCCACGGCCTGCACATCCACTCCGTCGGCAAGTGTGAGGCCAACTCCGTGGCTCCCACCGGCGGTGCGCCCGGCGACTTCAACTCCGCCGGTGGCCATTTCCAGGTGTCCGGGCACAGCGGGCATCCCTCCAGCGGTGACCTGAGCTCGCTGCAGATCCGCGCTGACGGGTCCGGCAAGTTGGTGACCACCACCGACGCGTTCACCGCTCAGGATCTGCTGGGCGGCGCCAAGACCGCCATCATCATCCACGAGAAGTCGGACAACTTCGCCAACATCCCGCCGGAGAAGTACCAGCAGGTCATCGGTGGTGCACCCGGCCCCGATCAGGCGACCTTGGCCACCGGCGACGCCGGAAGTCGGGTGGCGTGCGGTGTTATCGGCGCCGGCTGACAGCCGCATCGATTTCGCCGGGTCGCCCCGGCCCACCGTCGGCGTCGAGTGGGAGTTCGCTCTCGTCGACGCCGACACTCGTGATCTGAGCAACGGAGCCGCCGAGGTGATCGCCGAGGTCGGCGAGAGCCCGCACGTGCACAAGGAGTTGCTGCGCAACACCATCGAGATCGTCACCGGAATCTGCGACAACACCGGTGAGGCGATGGATGACCTGCGCAGCACCCTTGGGCCCGTACGCAAGATCGTGCACGACCGCGGCATGGAGCTGTTCTGCGCGGGCACCCATCCGTTCGCGAAATGGTCGGCGCAACAGCTGACCGACGCACCGAGATATGCCGAGCTGATCAAGCGCACCCAGTGGTGGGGTCGGCAGATGCTGATCTGGGGCGTGCATGTGCACGTCGGGATCTCCTCGGCGCACAAGGTGATGCCGATCATCTCCTCACTGCTCAACCAGTATCCGCACCTGCTGGCGCTGTCGGCGTCCTCACCGTTCTGGGACGGTGAGGACACCGGGTACGCCAGCAACCGGGCGATGATGTTTCAGCAGTTGCCCACAGCGGGATTGCCGTTCCAGTTCCAGACGTGGCCGGAGTTCGAGGGTTTCGTCCACGACCAGAAGAAGACCGGCATCATCGACCATCTCAACGAGATCCGTTGGGATATCAGGCCCTCGCCGCATCTGGGCACCGTCGAGGTCCGCATCTTCGACGGGGTGTCGAATGTGCGGGAGCTCGGTGCGCTGGTCGCGCTCACCCACTGCCTGATCGTCGATCTGGACCGCAGGCTCGACGCGGGTGAACAGCTGCCCACCATGCCGCCGTGGCATGTCCAGGAGAACAAGTGGCGCGCCGCCCGTTACGGCCTGGACGCCGTGATCATCCTGGACGCCGAGAGCAACGAGCGGCTGGTCACCGAGGACCTCGACGAACTACTGAATCACCTTGAGCCGGTGGCCAAGTCATTGGGATGCGCTGACGAGCTGGCATCGGTCACCGACATCTATCACGGCGGCGGCTCGTATCAACGGCAGCGTCGCGTGGCTGAGGAGAACGACGGCGACCTGCGCGAAGTCGTCGACGCACTGGTCGGTGAACTCCAACTGTGAGGATGAGGGATATGCGGCTGCGGATCGTGACGGGGATTGTGGTGGCAGGCGTGGTCCTCTCGGGCTGTAGCAACGTCACCGCCGGAACGCCCATGGCCGATCCCGACCAGACCGGGATCTCCACGACGACGACCACCAAGCGGCGGCCCAGCAGCACCGCGTCACCGTCGACCCCGGCTTTCCCGTCACCGGGCAGCAGCGGCAGGGCAAGCACGCCGCCGCCCAACGGGATGTCGACCACCTGCCGGGAGTACGCGTCGATGGACGAGGCCACCCAGCTCGGCATGGTCGAGCTGCTGGCCAAGAACGGCTACGCGGGCATGAAGAAGAACCCGTACATCTGGACCTCGTTCATCGGAGCCATGTGTGTGCTCGGCGATCGGGACGCCACTGTCGTCGAGGCCATCAACAAAAAGGTGCCTGGCTGAGATCCCTGACGTCCCTGGGATGAATTGCCTTGTAGTGCACTGAGATATATGGCCAGGCCTGCATCGCGGTGACACCGTCCAGGCCGCGGATGCTCTCGTCGAGCACGTTGAGCAGATCCTCGCCGCAGGTGGTGAGCACCTCCGCCAGGACGTCCCAGCGACCGGCGGTCAGCGCCACGTAAGAGACTGCCTCCACACGCGTCAGCGCCTCGGCCACCCGCTGTGCGCCGGCCCGCCCGTCCGTGCGGATCGCCACCCAACTGCTGTGGCGATAACCGAGGCGCAGCGGGTTGGCTATGCACATCACCCGGGCTGCGCCGGTGTCCACGATTCGGCTGTACCGCGACCGGATGGTGCTCTCGGACAAGCCCAGGGCGGAAGCGAAGTCGCGGAACGCGGCCCTGCCGTCGACAGCGAGCCGCGTCAGGATCGCCCGGTCGATGTCGTCGAGCGGGCGGGGGCGTACCGCACCGTCGGCCAACGCACCCGACAGCCGAGCCTGCTGATAGTGCAGCCGCAGGTAGGGGAGAAGCTCGACCGAACCCACTCCCGGCAGGGCTGCTATCCGTCCGAACGCCACATCGTGAAGCTCGCGGGCGTCCGTGCAGACCAGCTCCAGCACCACCCCGTACGGGCCGGACGTCGCCGTCACGTAGTCGGCTTCGGGCAACAGCGCCAGCTCAGCGGCGAGCTCGACCGGGGTGCGCGCGCCGTCCACCGTGAGCAGCGCCAGGCCCAGCGCCCCGTATCCGAGGACAGCCGGATCGGTGACGGCGGCGATGGAAATGTAGCCCTCGCTCAACAGCCGCGAAACACGGCGGCGCGCAGCCTTTTCCGTGATGTCAGCCCGGCGGCCGAGCTCGGCGTAGGGAATGCGGCCGTCGGCCTGCAGCAGTTCGATCAATTGGCGGTCCACCGCGTCGAGTTCGGTGTACCCCGGATCAGACAGCAGCGTGCGGGCGCTGTCAAGCTCCGCTGACGGTGGCATCACCCGAGGTTACCGGCTCGGGTGCATTGACCAAACCGAAGGCGAGGACGATTCTGGCCCCATGACGGTCTCACCCATGTTTCCACTCGAAGTGGCGATGTTGCCCGGCCAGGAACTGCCGCTGCGGATCTTCGAACCACGGTACGTGGCGATGGTGGGCGACTGTATGGCCTCCTCCGAGCCGTCTTTCGGGGTGGTGCTGATCTCGGCCGGCCGCGAGGTGGGCGGCGGTGACCGCCGGTGCGACGTCGGGGCGCTGGCCAGGATCGTGGACTGTCAGGAGTTCGGAGTCGGCAAGTACCGGTTGCTGTGCGTGATGGGCGAACGAATTCGGGTGCAGCGCTGGCTCGACGATGATCCGTATCCGCGCGCCGAGATCGAACTGTGGCCCGACGAGCCCGGACGCCCGGCCGACTCCGCCCGCATCGGCGATGTCGAAGACCGGATGGTGGCGTTGCTCGACAAGATCGGTGAGGCTCGCGGTACGCCGATCCGCAGCCGCGAGATCGTGGAATCCGCCGGCGTCGACCCGCAGAACCGTCTGTACGCCTTGGCGTCTCGGCTGCCGATCGGACAGGCCGACCGCTACTCGCTGCTGGCCGCGCCGTCGGAAGCGGAGCGCGTCGAGGTGCTCAGCGAGGCCGTGGATTCCGTCACCGCAATGGTGGAATTCCAGCTCTCGGAGTAGCAGCCCGGAATACTCGGGGCATGGCTTCCGTGCTGACAACCTCGGACGGCACCGATCTCGCGCTGGAGACGACGGGAACCGGCCCGCCGGTGATCTTCGTGCACGGGTCCAACGGCGGTCTCGACTCCTGGGCCGATGTCGCTCAACGCCTCAGCGGCTTCCAGATCGTGCGGTATGCGCGCCGGAACCACCCGCCGAGTGCAGTCGGCGCGTCCCCCAACAGTTTTGCCGTGGAGGCCACGGATCTGGGGTGCGTGCTGAGGTCGGTGACGGACGCGTCAGGAACGGATGCGCACGTCGTCGGCGGTTCCTACGGGGCGACGGTCGCGCTTCACGCCGCGGTCGCAGATCCGGATCGCATTGCCTCGCTGGCGCTGTTCGAGCCGCCCTTGCTGTTGTCCGGTCGACACCTCTTGCCAGTACTGGACCGCTACCGGCGATTGTGCGCCGATGCCCGCTATGCGGACGCGGTGGAGCTTTTCGCCCGCGAGGTGGCCTGCGTTCCTTCTGAACTGGTGGCGGCGGCCTCGTTCGAGGTCGAAAGCGAAGAAATCGGCCGGGTCACCACGTTGTCTTCGGGCGCCGACCTCGAAGCGATGGCCCGTGACGGGCGTGACGTCGACCGGTGGGCGGCGATCGGCGTGCCGGTGTTGCTCATGCAGGGCGGATTGAGTTGGCCGCCTCTGCCTGACGGGATGGACCGCCTGGCGCAGGTGCTCCCGCATGCTCAGCGAGTCGTCTGGCCCGACCAATCCCACTTCGCCACCGCGATGGTGCCCGAACGTGTTGCCCAGGAGCTTCAGCGCTTCTTCGCCACCGTGTGATGCGTCGCGTTCGTAACCGCACGGCGGAGATTTCGCGATTGCACCGCCACCAGGTTACGAACGCGGAGGCCGTACTCGAATCTCCCTCACTGCGAAAACTTGTCGGCCAGGACACCCTCGACGAACTCGGTGGGCATGGTGCCCTCGGTGGTATCGGCAGGCAGGGCACGGTGATAGCGCGCCATCAGATCCTCGGCAGGCAGCGCCGACACATCCCAGCAATGTTCACTGAGCCACTCGGGCACGTAGGGGCGGTCCTCGTTGAACCACAGCTGTGCGGGATCGGGCATGTCCTCGGCGCTCTCGCCCGCCTCGACGGCCTCGGCCCGCATCTGCTCGAGCCGCTCACGGCGGCGCGCCAGGTGGTCTTCGGAGAAGAAGTCGGCGCTGAAGGCCTCGACGCCGATCCGGCTGTCCCGCGCCGACATCGCGGTGATGCGCTCGAACAACCGATCCTGTGCGTCGGCCGGTAGATAGGGCAGCAGCCCCTCGACTGACCATGCCGTGGGCTCGGTGATGTCGAAGCCGGCGTCCTCCAGCGCTTTCGGCCAGTCCTGGCGCAGGTCGACGGCCACCGGGACGTACCGCGCCTTCGACGTCACCTGATGGGCCGCCAGCACTTCCTGCTTGAACTGCAACACCAGCGGCTGGTCTATCTCGAACACCACGGTGTCCTGGATCCACGGCAACCGCCAGGCGCGGGCGTCGAGGCCCGCCGCCAAGATCACCGCCTGGCGGATACCTGCTGCGCCCGCGGCGACGAAGAACTCGTCGAACCACTTGGTGCGCGAGGCGGCGTAATTGCCGATGGCCCGGATGCGTCGGGACATCACGCCGGTGGGTGGATGCCATCCCCGAGCGGTCGCGGCGTCGAGGAACATCTGGGCATACGGGTCGGTGAACAGCGGGCAATCACTGGCGGTTTCGTTGGCGCGTGCCATCGCCACGCCGAGGGCGGTGGCACCCACGCTCTCGGTGATATCCCAGCTGTCGTCGTCAGTTCTGGCCATCGCCCCCAGTGTCCCCGAATTCCGCCATCTCGTCGCGGGTCAACAGGTCATCGCGGATGTTCTGCTCGTGATAGGCCAGCTGCCCGACCCGGTTGGCCACCACAGGTGCGGTGATCAAGGTGAACAAACCGGTGAGAATCACCATGCCGATGTCGGCGTGTCCGCGCAGCCGGATCGCCGCACCCGCCAAAACCAGCAGCAGTCCGAGCACCTGTGGCTTGGTGGCAGCGTGCATGCGCGACAGCGTGTCGGGAAACCGGACCACGCCGATGGCCGCCGTCAGTGCCAGCGTTGACCCACTCAGAATCAGTACGGCCGTGAGGATGTCGAGAATGTTCATCGCTGCCCCCGACGTGGCCGGAGCCGTGGTCGTGGATCGTCGGTGTCGGGCACGCGGAAGCGGGCGACGCTGACCGAGCCGACGAAGCTGATCAACGCCAGCGCGGTCAGGCTGTAGGTGACCGTGGTGTCGAGGCTGAACGCCGCCCACGTGCCGATGCCGCACATCGTCACCGCGATCAGGGTGTCCAGCGAGACCAGCCGGTCCAGGGTGCTCGGACCGGCCAGCACGCGGAACATGGTGATGGCCGCGGCCGCGGTCAGCATGGCCGCGGCGATGATCCAGACAACCGTCATGCGCGCCCTGCCTCCCGGTCGGGGGACGGCTGCCAGTCGCTTTCCCGCTCGAACGCCGCCACCAGCAGCCGCTGGACCTGCTCGACCTGACGGTAGAACCGCTGCACGGTGGCCTCCGAGCCGACATCGATGAGGTGGACATAGAGAATGCGGCGGGCCTGGTCGATCTCCAGCACGATCGAGCCGGGGATCAGATTGAAGATGTTGACCGCGAGGGCCAGCACCAGATCGGACTTCAGCTCAGGCAGGTTGGCGCGCAGCACGGCGACCAGCGGCGGTGGGCCCGGCCGGATCGCCATCCAGGCCACCTGGAACGACGAGAGCACCAGGTAATAGCCCACCAGCGCAACGAGTTTGAGGAGGGACAGCGGATGTAGCTTGCCCTCGACGGGCACCGACGGCAGTGGCAGCAGCACCGTGATGACCGCCGCGACGATCAGCCCGCTCGCCACATTGGCCACCGAGACATGGCCCCACAGCAGCACCCAGACCAACATCAGGAAGCACAGCAGCCAGATCCGAAGCGCGAGGTGTCTCATCTTGACGTGCCTCCAAGAACCGCCGAGATGTACTGGCCGCGGTCGAGCACTTCGGTGGCCGAGCGTTCGGTGTAGGCGAAGATCGGGGTGGCAGCGACGGTCAAGGCCAACCCCACCGCGATCAGTGCCGCCGTCGGCACCAGCATGCCCGCGGGCATCCGGCCCACACTGTCGCGATCGGCGAACTCGACATCCTCGATGTCGTCGAGCAGCACCGCCGGCGCAGCCCCGGCCAGATGCCCTTCTGGCGCGTCGGCCCTGGACCGCCAGAACGCCTTTGTCCACACCCGCGCCACCACGTAGAGGGTGAGCAGGCTGGTGACGACACCACCGGCAACCAGGGTCCAGGCCAGCGCCGACCCGTTCGCGGCACCGGCCTCCATGAGCGCCACCTTGCCGATGAAGCCCGAGAACGGCGGGATACCACCCAGATTGAGGGCGGGGACGACGAACACGAAAGC
The DNA here is from genome assembly GCF_022179545.1 of Mycolicibacterium fortuitum subsp. fortuitum. The sequence goes on from NZ_AP025518.1 coordinate 969,226, forward strand.
CAGCAGCGGACTCGCCGCGGCCAGCCCGCCGAGCCGGTTCAACGTGGACGCCCCGGCCTGACGCTCGATCAGCCCGACCACCAGGAACAGTGTCGTCTGCACGACGATGTGGTGGGCGACGTAGTAGATCGCGCCGGACATACCCAGCTGGTTGCCCAGCGCGACGCCGAAGACCATGTAGCCGATGTGACTGACCAACGTGAACGACAGCAACCGCTTGATGTCGCTCTGCGCGATGGCGCCCAGGATGCCGATGACCATCGTGAGCAGGCCTGCCACCAGCAGCACCGAATCCAGGCTGCCGCCGGGAAACAGCAGCGCATGGGCCCGGATGATCGCGTACACACCGACTTTCGTCAGCAACCCGGCGAACACCGCGGTCACCGGCGCCGGTGCGGTCGGGTAGGAGTCGGGCAGCCACGTCGACAGCGGGAACACCGCGGCCTTGATGCCGAAGGCGACCAGCAGGACAGAGAACAGCGCGTTGCGGGTACCGGCGGGCACATCGTCGAGACGCAGCGCCAGCTCGGCCAGGTTCAGCGTGCCGGTGGCGGCGTACACCAGCGCGATGCCGATCAGGAAGATCAGCGACGACACCATCGAAACCATCACATACGAGATGCCGGCCCGGACCCGTTCCTCACTGGCCCCGATGGTCAGCAGTACGAAGCTCGCGGACAACAGCACTTCGAAACCCACGAAAAGGTTGAACAGGTCACCGGCCAGGAACGCGGTACAGACACCGGCCGAGAGCACCAAATACGTGGGCATGAAGATCGACACGGGCTGGCGTTCATCGCCGTCGCGGATACCCTGCCCGATGGCGTAGGCGACCACTGCCAGCAGGACGATGGACGACACCACGAGCATGAGGGCCGAGAGCCGGTCGACGACGAGCGTGATGCCGAGCGGGCCCATGCCGGGCACGGTCTGGCCCCACCCGCCGACGTGCAGCACCAGGGTTCCGTCGCGATCGGCCAGGTAGACCAGCGCCGCGCAGACCGCCACGACCGCCGCGAGTGCGACCTGGGTGATGATCCGCTGCAACTGCGGACGGCGTCCGGCGACGAGCGTGAGCGCGGCTGCCAGTGCCGGGATCAGCACCGGCAGCGGGATCAACGCCTGGGCCGTCATTTGGATCCCTCGAATCCCGGCAGCGCGTCGAGTTCGTCGGGTGCATCGGTGTCGCGTGCGGTGTCGGGTTGGGGAATCTCCTCGTCCTCATCTTCTGAACCGGTCTGCTGCGAGACGCGGGTGTCCTCTGGGTCGTTGATGACCTCTTCTTCGGTGGTCAAACGGTAGGATCGGTAGGCCAGCGCAAGGACGAAAGCCGCGATGCCCATGCTGATGACGATCGCCGTCAGGATCATGCCCTGTGCCAACGGGTCCGACGTGGTGGTGGCGCCGTTGCTGGTGCGCCCGCGGATCGGGGGATTGCCGCCCGCTCCACCGACGGTCAGGATCAGCAGGTTGACGGCATTGCCGATCAGCAACAGTCCCAGCAGCATTCGGGTCAGGTTGCGCTCGAGCAGCAGGTACACCCCGGCACTGGTCAGTCCGCCGATGAGGATCAACGGAATCAGGAAGGTTGTCATCGCGCCACCGCCGGTTTCGAGGTCGCGGGAGCTCCGGCCGTTTCCACGTCCACCCGTGCACCGAGGCTGCGCAGAACGTCGAGCACCAGGCCGACCACGATGAGATACACACCAAGGTCGAAGAACAGTGCGGTGACGAGCTTGACGTGGCCGAACACCGGAATGTCGAACTGCAGCACCGCAGAGGAAAGGGCAGGCGCACCCAACAGGATCGAGGTGACGGCTGTTCCGACGGAGAACCCGAGCCCGGTGCCCAAGATCTTGCCCGCATCCAGAGGCAGCGTCTCGCCGAGTTCGTAACGGCCACCGGCCAGATAGCGCAGTACCAGGGCCAGCCCGGCGGTGAGTCCACCGGCGAAACCGCCGCCGGGGGTGTTGTGCCCGGCGAAGAAGAAGTAGGCCGACAACACCATGATGAGCGGGAAGATCACTCTGGTGGCCACTTCCAGTACCAGCGACCGGTGCCGTGGGTCGCGCACTTCCGAGCCCCGCAGCCACGTGACGTCACCGATGGCCGGCGTATAGGCACCGACCGGCCCGATGTCGGGCTGCCCCGCGGCGGCACTGAGCCGCGGCGCCGCACCGAACCGACGGTGCCGGAACACCAGGGAGGCGACACCGGTCGCGGCCACCAGCAGCACCATGATCTCGCCCATGGTGTCCCAGGCTCGGATGTCGACCAGCAGGACGTTGACGGTGTTGGCGCCCTGTCCTCGGTAGTAGGCGGCATCCGGCAACAACTCGGCGATACCGGCGCCGGTGCGTGCAGCCATCGCGTAGACCGCCAATGATGTGACGGCCGCACCGACGGCCAGGGCCAGCAGGATCCGGGGAATGCGGTGGCTCTTGATGTTGGTGGCGTCAGCCTCGGCCGGCAAGGTCCGCAACACGAGCACGAAGATGACCAAAACCAGTGTCTCGACCAGGAATTGAGTCAGCGCCAGATCCGGTGCGCCGTTGAAGGCGAAGATCGCGCCGCACCCGTAACCGGTCACGCCGACCAGCAGCACCGCGGCCAGGCGGTTGCGCATCATCGTGGCCCCGATCGCGGCGGCCAGCATCAGCAACCCGACCACCACGACCAGAGGCGAGTCCCACAGCGCGAAAGCCGGCTGGTTGCGAGGGCCCAGGACCAGCGTTGCGACCGGCAACGCCACGAGCGTGCACAGGATCACCGACTGGGTGGCGGGCAGCGAACCGCGCTGGGTGGAGCCGGTCAGCCGCAGGGAAAGGACGTCCAGTCCGCGGATGGTGGCGTCATACATGCGGTCGGCGTTGCCGAGCGGCAGGTAGGCGAAGCGGGTGCGGGGCAGACGACGGCGGACCAGGAACGCCGCGATGCCGACCGCGAGCACCAGTGCCGACAGGTACAGCGGAAGGCCGAGGCCATGCCACAGGGCCAAGTGGTAGCCCGACCCGCCCGGCATGGTGTTGGCGTATTCGTCGAGCACCGCATCCATTCCGGCGGGCCACAATCCGAACGCCAGGCCCGCGAGGGCCAGAATTGCCGGAGCGGTCAGGAAAGTGACTGAGGGACGGTGCATTTCGGCCACGCGGGGGCTGGGCTGATCCTCCCCTTTGCCGGCGAACGCACCCCAGAGGAATCGCAGACTGTAGATCGTGGTGAACACCGACCCGATGACGATGCACGCCAGCACGTACGGTGCGGCGGTGCCGAGCGCGGGGCTGTGCAACACCGTCTCCAGGTCGGCCTCCTTGGCGACGAAGCCGAAGAACGGGGGCAACGCCGCCATGCTTGCCGTGGCGCCGAGGGCGATGAGGAACAGTGGCCGGTGGTGACGGCCCAGGCCGGCCAGCCGGCGGATGTCGCGGGTGCCGGTCGCGTGGTCGATCACACCCACGACCATGAACAGTGCGGCCTTGAACATCGCGTGCGCGCACAACATCGCCAGCCCGGCGAGCATCATGTCGCTACCGCCGGCACCGACCATCACGGTGATCAGGCCCAGCTGGCTGACGGTGCCGAACGCCAGGATCAGTTTCAGGTCGTACTCACGAACCGCGCGCCAGCCTGCCAGCAGCATGGTCGCCAGGCCTAAACCCACGACCATCGGGCGCCAGAACGAGGTGTCGGCAAACCCGGGCGTCATCCTGGCCACCAGGTAGACACCGGCCTTCACCATGGCCGCGGCATGCAGGTAGGCGCTCACCGGGGTGGGAGCGGCCATGGCGCCGGGCAGCCAGAAGTGCAGGGGCACGATGGCCGATTTCGACAGGGCGCCGACGAGTATCAACGCCACGCCGACCGCGGCCGCCGTTCCCGTGGGCGGTGCGGCGATCAGCTCGGACAGCAGGTAGGTGTCTGCCATGTTGCCCAGCACGACGATGCCGACCAGCATGGCCAGCCCGCCGAACGTGGTCACCAACAGCGCCTGGGTGGCGGCCCGGCGACTGGTGGCCCGCTCGGCGTAGTGGCCCACCAGCAGGAACGACAACACCGTGGTGGTTTCCCAGAAGATGTAGAGAATCAGCATGTTGTCGCTGATCACCAGGCCGAACATGGCGCCCGAGAACGCGACCAGCTCGGCCGCGAAGCTGGGCAGCCGTTTCTCGATCCGGTCGCCGTGGTGGTGGAAGTACTCGCCGCAGTAGAACAGCACGAGCGCCCCGATGGCGAGCACCAGGACGCTCATGATCGCCGCGAGGGAGTCGAAGCGCAGCGTGATGTCCATCGACAACTCGTGCACCCATGGGATGTTCACGGTGGGAACGTGATCGTCGGTGGGCCAGTTCAGCGCGACCCAGATCAAAGAACCCAGCGGAACCAGGGCCAGGGGATAGAACGCCATCCGCCCCCACTTGGCCACCAGAAGCGGCGCCAGCGCGGTTGCGACCGCGTGGGCGAGCAAAACGGCGAGCATGGCACTCCGATCGGGTTGGGGTCGGGGTGTCGGCCACCGATGCGCGCTTGCGCGAAAAGCATCGGCGTAACTGGCTAATGACTGGTGTCACCCCATTCTACGTGGGCCGTTGTGGCTACCGTCAGCGCCGGTGTTCTCGGGACGTGGCGGCCGCGGGACCCGCGACGGCCATGGCGAGCCGATAAAACACGGGTTCAGAAATGTGGCTTTGCAGGCCAGAGCGGTGCTGAGAGAGCGGTGACGACGATTCCGCAGCCTGCAAACGGCCAGAAGCTGATCGGGTGGCCGGCCCGTTCGACGATGCCGATGGCCACCACGTTGCGCTCGCCGTGATGGCGGAGCCGTTGACGCTGACGCAGGCGCTCGGAAAGAAAGGCCCGGGTGGGCCAACCTCCGTGCCGATCGGCGTTGATGGGGCTATGCGGTCCGCGCGGGCCCCGACGAACCATGAGCCCATATGGGAATGGCATGTGATGCCACACCGATGCCCCACCCCATGATCGGCCAGACCGGCCAGAAGTACCAGCCGCCGCCACCGACTCCGACGGCCAGCCAGATGCCGAGCATCAGTACGCAGCCGGCGAGGTAGGCGGCGAGGTGGATCCTGACGCTCAGCCGGGCGGCCCGCTGCTGGGCAGCACGGCGGCGGGGATCGTGACGTCGGAGACGGTGGGCGGGAAGGTCGGCGACCAGTTGGCGTAGTTCGGCAGCGGTCTGTGCCTGGAACGTCGATTGCACCCGGTCTTCGTATTCGGACATGGTCAGGTAGCCCTGGGTGAGGGCCCGGCCGAGGACGTCGGCGGTCCGTTCGCGTTCCCGGTCGCCGGCGCGGGCAGTTTCAACGGTGGGTACGGCGGTGTCGGCCATCTCAGCTCCTGAATCTAGTCAGTGACTAGTTGAACTATCCCACCGCAACTTGTCAGCGTCAAGATTTAAGGCCTGCCGCTTCGCGTTCGGCAAGGTCACGCAGGGTGAGCAGCTGTTTTCGCATCATCACCACGTCGCCCAGGGCGAGTGCCCAGCCGACGATTCGTGGGCCGCCGAATCGGACCCGCACGTGCAATCGGGTGCCGTCGGCCTCGCCGCGCACGGAGTAGCTGACCGCGACGTTGCCGGATTGCAGTGTGAGGTGTTCATCGTCGGCGAATGAGCGCAGCTCGAACAATTGCATGAAGCGTTGACCGGTGTGCAGATCGGTCAGGGCAGGGTCGCGGGTTCGTGGGCTGCGCCGGCCGAAGTTGTCCAGCAGGTCATAGCTATATGGCGCGACGCGCAGTTGGCAGAGCCAATCGAACACGGTGGACGGTGACGCGGCGATGCTGATCGCCCGGTCCGCCGATACCGCGGCGCCGGGTTTCAACGTGTCGCACGGCAGGGGCGTCTCGCGTTCTCGTATCGTCGCGCCCCAGTTCGCGATCATGCCGGCACCTCGGGTCGCGGACGCAACTGTCCTGCAATGCGTTTGAGGGTGTAGCGCACTGCCACCTTGTGGCCGCCCGAGCCGATCACCAGGGCGCGGTAGATCTTTCCGTGGAGGCCGGGGAAAGCGGCCCAGGTTTGTGACCGCACTCGCGTGCTGTGGGGTCCGAGGTCGTCCAGTTCGAAGATCCACCTGTAGATCGAAAACGGGTGACGACCCTTCAGGATCAGGCGGCGACGCGGCGTGCACTCGCCGATCACGAATCCGAACGGCGGGCGGGGCTCGGCCGGGTTGCCGCACAGCGTGCGCAGGACCGCCGCCCATGTCGTGGCCGCGTCTGCGTCGAGGGTTATGGCATGCTCGTCGATATAGGGTAAGCGTTCCATATAGAAGGACTGTACTAGAACATGGCGCCTCCTCGGAAGCATGAAACCGACGCGATATTGGATGCGACCCGGGCGTTGGTGCTCGCCGAAGGGCCCAGGGCCGCAAGCGTTGCGGCGATTGCCAAGGTCAGCGGGGCGCCGGCCGGGACGCTGTATCACCGGTTCGGTAACCGCAATGGTGTGCTGACCGCAGCCTGGCTGCGGGCGCTGGAACGGTTCCAATCCCGGGCGCTGGCAGCCACGGGCGAAAATGCGGTAGAAGCGGCGGTTGGGATGGGTGTCGCGGCCGTGGACTTCGCGCGTTCGGTTCCCGACGATGCCCGCCTGCTGCTGACCATCCGCCCCCGCGACCTGCTCGACGGTGCCCCCGATCCGGAGTTCACCGCGACGCTGGCGGCGATGAACGCTCCGCTCATCGAACGGCTGCGCGAGTTGGCCCGGGCCATCTACGGCAAGGACGACGAACGAAGCATGGATGCCATGTCGCGCGCCGTCGTCGACCTGCCCTACGCCGTGGTGCGCCGCCACGCCAACGATGCCGAGCTCCCGGTCTGGATGGAGGAAGACCTGGCTGATGCTGTGCGGAAGTTGTTGACGGTTAGATGAATTGGTTGCGGGAGTATCGTCTGGCCCATGGACGATGAGGCCTACGGCTCAAAGGTGGTCGCAGCCAGCCGCGAGATCGCGGCACCGGCGGAAGTCATCTTCGAGATGATCGCGGATCCGTCCCAGCAGCCGCGCTGGGACGGTAATGAGAACCTGGCACAGGCTCCGTCCGGCCAACGGGTGCGTGCGGTCGGAGATGTCTTCACCATGACGATCAAGCAAGGCGGTGACCGCGAGAACCGCATCGTCGAGTTCGAGGAAGGCCGGCGTATCGCGTGGCGGCCATCAGAAGTCGGCAAGGAGCCGCCCGGTCACCTTTGGCGCTGGGAGCTGGAACCGTTGGGCGACAACCGGACCCGCGTCACGCATACCTACGACTGGTCGCAGCTCACCGATGAGAAGCGGCTGGTACGTGCGCGTGCGACGACCGCGGACAAGCTGCAGCAATCGATCGACCGCCTGGCCTCACTGGCCGAGTAGCCGCCCTATACAACGCTGGAGCGGCTGTCGAGTGTTCGACAGCCACTCCAGCGGTGACCGAGCGGTGAGGCAAAAGCTAGGCGGGAACGAGCTCCACGCCGGACAGCACGACGGCGTTGTCCCGCGACGGTGCGGTCAGCACGCCGATGAACTTGCCGTCTTCCTTCCAGATGTTGGCCTGCAAGGTCTCGCCGGGGATCACGACGCCGGCGAACCGGGCGCCGTAGGAAGCCACCTGGGAGACGTCGCCGTCGAGCAGGTTGTCGACGATGGCCTTGCAGCCGATGCCGTAAGTGCACAATCCGTGCAGGATCGGCCGGTCGAAGCCGGCAGCCTTGGCGAACGCCGGATCGGAGTGCAGCGGATTACGGTCGCCGCACAACCGGTACAGCAGGGCCTGCTGCGGCAGTGTGGGCAGCGCGATCTCGACATCGGGTGCGCGGTCGGGCAGTTCGTTGGAGGTGGCCGGGCCACGCTCTCCGCCGAAACCGCCCTCACCGCGGGCGAAGATCGACCGCTTGGTGGTCCACAGCACCTTGCCGGATTCGTCGGTCACGGTGGACTCGCTGACGATGACGGCGGCCTTGCCCTTGTCCCAGATCTCGGTGAAGCGCTGCACCGACTTCGCGGTGCCGCTGGTCGGGATCGGGCCGGGCGCACTGACGGCCTCGCTGGCGTGCAGCACCTTGGACAGCTCGATGTCGATGCCCGGGAACTGCACTTTGGGCGGCTCGGTCATGTGGAAGCTGGCCGCCACGTTGCCGAACGTCGGCAGCACCTGAGGGGTGTCGTCGACGAGGTAACGCAGCTCGCGCTCGTCCATCGGATCGGCGCCTGCGCCGAGGCCCAGGTGGTAAAGCTGGATGTCGCTGCTGGTCCAGGAGAACTCGATGGGTTCCAGCTCGGCGCCCAGCGCCTTGTCGAGATCGATTGGCATCTACTTTTTCCCTGCAATGTCGAGTGCGGCCAGGTATCCCCAGGTCATGGCGGGTCCGATGGTGCCACCGGGGCCGGGATAGGTGTGCCCCATCACCGGTGAGCTGACGTTACCCGCGGCGTAGAGACCCTCGATCACGGAGTCGTCGTCGCGCAGCGCGCGGCCCTTCAGATCGGTGCGGATGCCGCCCTTGGTGCCCAGGTCGCCGGGCACCATCTTGGCCGCGTAGAACGGGCCGTGCTTGATCTCACCGAGGTTGGGGTTGGGCTTGTTCGTCGGATCGCCGTAATAGCGGTCGTAGGCACTGTCGCCGCGGTGGAAGTCCTCGTCCACCCCCGACCGGGCGAAGCCGTTGAACCGGTCGATCGTCGCGGCGAACGCGTCGGCGGGCAGACCGGTCTTGGCGGCCAGCTCCTGCAGGGTGTCGGCCTTGACGATGACGCCGGATTCCATCCACTTCTTCGGAATGCGTTGTCCGGGCTGCAAACCCGCGAAGATGAAGCGGTCGCGGTACTGCTGGTCGAAGATCAGCCAGGCCGGGATGTTCTCGCCGGGGCCCGCGCCCTGGCCGTATTCGCCTCCGTACATGTGGTGCACGGCCTCCACGTACGGCATCGATTCGTTCATGAACCGCTTGCCGGCCATGTTGACGATGATCGAGCCGGGGGAGTTGCGCTCGGAAAGCGCGAACCACGGTGAATCGACCAGCGGGACCGTCGGGCCCCACCACGAGTCCTCCATGAATTCGAGAGCCGCACCCAACTTTTCGGCGGCCAGGATGCCGTCGCCGGTGTTGGCCGCCGCGCCCACGGTCCACTCGGTGGTGATCGGTGCGCGCTGGTACTTCACCCGCATCTGCTCGTTGTGCTCGAACCCGCCGGAACCCAGGATCACGCCGCGACGCGCCCGGATCAGTTGCGGCTCAGCGGAACTGTCGCGTGGGTCGACCACGTAGATGCCGCGGACGACACCGTCCTCGACGTACAGATCGGTCAGGGCGGTGTTCAGCAGGACCGGAACGCCGGCCTTCTGCAGGCCGATGCGCAGCGGGGCGATCAGGGCGCGGCCCATGCCGACCAAGTTCTTGCCGGTGGCGTTGGCCCAGACGGAGCGGACGCCGACCTTGATGCTGCGCAGCACGCCGCGGGGATGACGCTTGAGCTGGTTGAGCCGGACGTAGTCCTGCTGCATGACCACCATGTTCATCGGGACCTTGCCGTACGGCGGCTCCAGGCCCTTCTCGTCAGCCCCGAGCTTCTTGGCGTTGAACGGCTTGGGCTCGACCGAGCGGCCGGTGGGCTTGCCCCCGGGGGTCTCGGGGTAGTAATCGGAGTATCCGGGCACCCAGCACAGCTTCAGCGGCGAGTGCTTGCACACGAACGACAGCATCTCCGGCGAGCGGTCGAGGTAGGTGTCGATCTTCTCCGCGGGCACCACGTCACCGATGATTTTGTGCAGATAGGTGCGGGCAGCCTCGGGGGTGTCCTTGACGCCGTCGCGCTTCAAAATCTCGTTGTTCGGGATCCACACCCCACCACCTGACCGCGCAGTGGAACCTCCATAGTGCGGCGCCTTCTCTACGACTACTGTCGAGAGGCCCTGGTGGGCTGCGGTGAGGGCGGCGACCATGCCGGCAGCGCCGCTGCCGACCACGACAACGTCGTACTCCTGTCCAGTCATGTAGAACACGTTATAGAATTGCCGGGCGTGTGGACAACTGCGCCGGTCAAAGAAGCGAGGGGAATTCACCAAAATGCTTAGTGTCGAGGTGCGCGACGAGCTCGCGGCCGATCTCGCTCAGGCCGAGCGGAGCCGGGTTCCGATGAAGCCGTTGACGGATCGGTACGCCGACATCGACGTGGTGGATGCCTACGAGATCCAGCTGATCAACATCCGGCAGCGGGTCGCCGAGGGCGCGCGCGTCATCGGCCACAAGGTCGGGCTGTCCAGCAAGGCCATGCAGGACATGATGGGCGTCGACGAGCCGGACTACGGCCATCTCCTCGATGAGATGGAGGTGTTCGAGAACGTCCCGGTGCCCTCCTCGAAGTTCCTGTACCCGCGGGTCGAGGTGGAGGTCGGGTTCATCCTGGCCGACGATCTGCCCGGAGCGGGGTGCACCGAGGAGGACGTGCTCGCCGCGACGGCCGCGTTTGCCCCGGCCATCGAGCTGATCGACACCCGCATCACCAACTGGCAGATCAAGTTGTGCGACACCATCGCCGACAACGCCTCCAGCGCGGGGTGGGTGCTGGGCGAGGCGCGGGTTTCGCCCAAGGACATCGACATCTGCAACATCGACGCGGTGCTGACCAACCGAGGCGAGGTGGTGGCCGAGGGACGCAGCGATGCGGTGCTGGGAAATCCGGTGACCGCGGTGGCCTGGTTGGCCCGCAAGGTGGAGAGCTTCGGGGTGCGTCTGAAGGCCGGTGACATCGTGCTGCCGGGCTCGTGCACGCGTGCGATAGATGCACCTCCCGGCAGCGATTTCGTCGCGGACTTCGCCGGGTTAGGTTCAGTAAGACTGAGTTTCGAATAAGGGAGTGGAAATGCCTGTGAAGGCTTCCGTCGGCGGAGCCGACAATAAGGCTTCAGTCGCCATCGTCGGGTCGGGCAACATCAGCACCGACCTGCTGTACAAGTTGTTGCGGTCGGAGTGGCTTGAGCCGCGTTGGATGATCGGCATCGACCCGGAATCCGAGGGTCTGGCCCGGGCACGCAAGCTGGGTCTGGAAACCAGCCACGAGGGTGTGGACTGGCTGCTGGCACAGAACGAGAAGCCGGATCTGGTGTTCGAGGCCACCAGTGCCTACGTGCACCGGGATGCGGCGCCGCGCTATGAAGAAGCCGGCATCCGCGCGATCGACCTGACCCCGGCTGCCGTCGGTCCCGGCGTGATCCCGCCGGCCAACCTTCGCGCGCACCTCGACGCGCCCAACGTCAACATGGTCACCTGCGGTGGCCAGGCCACCATCCCGATGGTCTACGCGGTCAGTCGCGTCGTCGACGTTCCCTACGCCGAGATCGTGGCGTCGGTGTCGTCGGCCTCGGCCGGTCCCGGCACGCGTGCCAACATCGACGAGTTCACCAAGACCACCAGCGCGGGTGTGCGCGACATCGGTGGCGCCCAAAAGGGCAAGGCGATCATCATCCTCAACCCGGCCGAGCCGCCGATGATCATGCGCGACACCATCTTCTGCGCGATCCCCGAGGACGCCGACCACGCCGCGATCACTCAGTCCATCAAGGATGTGGTCGCTGAGGTGCAGACATATGTGCCGGGCTACCGCCTGCTCAACGAACCGCAGTTCGACGAACCGTCGGTGGTCAACGGTGGAAACCACCTGGTCACCGTGTTCGTGGAAGTGGAGGGTGCCGGTGACTACCTGCCGCCCTACGCTGGAAATCTGGACATCATGACCGCCGCGGCGACCAAGGTCGGCGAGGAGATCGCCAGGGAAATGGCGGGTGCGTGTGCCCTGTCGTCATCGCAAGGAGCTCAGGCATGAGTGACATTTTCTTCAACCCGGTGTGGGACGTCCGGATGACCGACACGTCGCTGCGCGACGGGTCGCACCACAAGCGCCACCAGTTCACCAAGGACGAGGTCGGCGCGATCGTGGCCGCCCTGGACACCGCGGGCGTCCCGGTCATCGAGGTGACCCACGGTGACGGGCTCGGCGGGTCGAGCTTCAACTACGGGTTCTCCAAGACCCCGGAGCAGGAGCTGATCAAGCTGGCCGCCGAGACGGCCAAGGAAGCCAAGATCGCCTTCCTGATGCTGCCCGGCGTGGGCACCAAGGAAGACATCAAGGAAGCACAGAACAACGGTGGCTCGATCTGCCGCATCGCCACCCACTGCACTGAGGCCGATGTGGCGATCCAGCACTTCGGGCTGGCCCGTGAGCTGGGCCTGGAGACCGTGGGCTTCCTGATGATGAGCCACACCATCTCTCCGGAGAAGCTGGCCAAGCAGGCGCGGATCATGGCCGACGCCGGCTGCCAGTGCGTCTACGTCGTGGACTCCGCGGGTGCCCTGGTACTCGAAGGCGTCGCCGACCGGGTGTCGGCGCTGGTGGCCGAATTGGGATCGGATGCCCAAGTTGGCTTTCACGGCCACGAGAATCTCGGTCTGGGCGTGGCCAATTCGGTCGAGGCGGTACGTGCCGGGGCCAAGCAGATCGACGGCTCCTGTCGTCGGTTCGGCGCAGGTGCGGGCAACGCGCCGGTCGAGGCGCTCGTCGGCGTGTTCGACAAGATCGGCGTCAAGACCGGCATCGACTTCTTCGACATCGCCGATGCCGCCGAAGAGGTCGTCGCCCCGGCGATGCCGGCCGAGTGCCTGCTGGACCGCAACGCACTGGTGATGGGCTACGCGGGGGTGTACTCCAGCTTCCTCAAGCACGCGGTGCGCCAGGGCGAGCGCTACGGGGTGCCCGCCCACGAGCTGCTGCTCCGCGTCGGTCAGCGCAAGTTGATCGGCGGCCAGGAAGACCAGCTCATCGACATCGCACTCGAGATCAAGCGCGAACAGGAAGCCGAGAAGGCGAAGGCCTGACTTCGTAAGCACTGCCGCGCTGGGCTCTCCGGGATCGGAGGGCCCAGCGTGCTTTGCGGGGGTGTCGTTCGTGCCCGGCATGATTGGGGCCATGACTACCCGCGAGCAGGCCCAATCGATCCTCGAACAACTGGCCGGGCCCGCGGCGGTGCTGCGCGACGATCAGTGGGCCGCCATCGAGGCCCTTGTGGTCGAGCGACGGCGCGCCCTGGTCGTACAGCGCACGGGGTGGGGAAAATCAGCGGTCTACTTCATCTCGGCCAAACTGCTGCGGGCGGCGGGCCGGGGGCCGACGGTCATCGTGTCCCCATTGCTGGCACTTATGCGTAACCAGGTGTCGGCCGCCGAGCGAGCCGGGGTCCGGGCCGCCACGATCAACTCCGGCAATGTGACCGAATGGGACGCGATCCACCGGCAGGTCAACGATGGCGAACTCGACGTGTTGCTGGTCAGTCCCGAGCGGCTCAACAATCCGGACTTCCGCGACAACGTTCTGCCGGCCCTGGCCGCTGATGCGGGGCTGGTGGTGGTCGACGAGGCCCACTGCGTCTCCGACTGGGGCCATGACTTCCGGCCGGACTATCGCCGCATTCGTACCCTGATCGCCGAATTGGGTTCGCAGATACCAGTTCTCGCGACGACGGCGACTGCCAACGATCGCGTCGTCAGCGATGTCGCCGCACAGCTCGGGGTGGGCGGATCGGATACCTTGGTGCTGCGTGGTGGGCTGGACCGAGAGTCGTTGCGGCTGTCGGTGGTGCAGGTGGGCACGCCGGCCCAGCGGGCCGCCTGGATTGCCGCGCACCTGGATTCTCTGCCCGGTTCGGGCATCATCTACACCCTGACGGTGGCACAGGCGCATGATGTGGCGGCCCTGCTGGCCGAGCGTGGCCACAAGGTGGCCGCCTATACCGGATCCACCGACGCAGGCGAACGCGAACAACTGGAAGCCGACCTGCTCGACAACAGGGTCAAGGCCCTGGTGGCCACATCGGCTCTGGGCATGGGATTCGACAAACCCGACCTCGGTTTCGTCGTGCACCTGGGTGCGCCGTCATCCCCGATCGCGTATTACCAGCAGGTCGGCCGCGCGGGCCGCGCCACCGACAGTGCCGAGGTGATCTTGCTCCCCGGCACCGAAGATCAGGACGTCTGGCGGTACTTCGCGTCAGTGGCGTTTCCGTCCGAATCCATGGTGCGCCATGTCATCGGCGCTTTGGAAACCGACCGGGCTCAGTCCACTCAGGCCCTGGAACCCCGGGTGGATCTCAACCGGTCCCGCCTGGAGATGGTGCTGAAGGTGCTCGACGTCGACGGTGCGGTGCGCCGGGTGAAGGGCGGCTGGATCGGTACCGGAGTGCCGTGGAGTTACGACGAGGCGCGGTATCGAGCACTGGACGAGGCGCGGCGCCGGGAGCAGCAGGCGATGCTCGACTATCAGGCCACCGACGGCTGCCGCATGGCCTTCCTGAGGAGCCAGCTCGATGATCCCGAGCTGGTTCCGAACACGCGTTGCGGACGATGCGACAACTGCAACGGGAGGCGCTACGAGGGCACGGTCGCCCAGGACGTTCTCATCGATACCACGCAGCGGCTGTCGCGCCCGGGCGTGCTCGTGGCCCCACGCAAGCAGTGGCCGTCGGGACTGGCGGCTCTGGGTGTGCCGCTGTCCGGCCGGATCACCGACGGTGCCGCACCGGGGCGCGCGATCGGAAGGCTCACCGATCTGGGCTGGGGAGCACGGCTGCGGAGGCTGCTGGCCGAGCCTGACGGTGACGTTCCCGATGACGTGGTCGCCGCTGCCATCGAGGTTCTCAAGGCCTGGGACTGGGACTGCCGGCCGGTGGCGGTGATGGGCCTGGATTCCCGGACACACCCGAAGCTGATCTCCTCGACCGTGCAGCGCCTCGCGCAGATCGGCCGGCTGACCGATCTCGGCGTCCTGCGCTACACGCCGCAGAGCCGGCCCGTCACGGCGGCGAATTCTGCTTATCGCGTGGCGGCCCTGGACGGTGCCTGGGAACGTCCGCAATGGGGTGTCGCGGACGAGGGAACAGGCGGACACTGGCAGGGTCCGGTGCTTCTGATCGACGACATGACAGACACCGGCTGGACGCTGACCATGGCCGCGCGGCTACTGCGCGACGCCGGAGCGCCCGGAGTGCTGCCGTTCGTTTTTGCGACCGTCAGCTGACTGTTCCGGCCTTCGCCGGAGCTTTCATATGGGCGTCTAATCAATTGCACACACATATTCGGCGGCCGGTTGTTTGCCAAACTAGCCAAAAATGGGCGTATTAAGTGCTTCGCTGCACCTGTCCGGATCCGGTGGCTGTTTGCGATTGCAAATTTAATACAATCGATCTTGATTTTGCATACTCAAGATCATGGCTTCTGTGGCTGGCTAACTCAATCTGCTTCGCCGTTGGTCGCCATTAGTCTGCGTCGAATGCCTCTTACGTGAACGACAGAATTTGCTGACCGGCGCGGCTGGCTCGGTGGCGGTGCCGTCTACTGCGCTGCTACCCGCCTGCCGGGTTCGCGGCCTTGAAGTTTCCCTTCGCTGAATTGAACTACAGACGTGTCGTACCCGTGGTCATAGGTGAGATGTCCGGGCGAGTCGCCGCCGCCGGGCGCGTCGACATGTCCGTCAGGCGGCGCTGCTGTGTTAGCCCCGCCGGTCCGGCTCGCCATCTTGCGAAGCGTTGCATCACGCGCGTGTTGCGCCTGCGTAGGCGGTGTGTGGTCGATCCGGCGGGACCTGCGGTCCCCACTGTTCGAAACTGGGTATTCGCTGGGCATTTAGCCGCGGTAAGGACCTCGTCTTCGTGTCGGCACGACCCGTCCGCAGTCGGATGCAGCCGCCGTGCCGGGTGCGACAACCGCCGCCGTCGGACGGCTGGACCCCGCAGCGGGCAGTGCCGGTTTCCGTTTGCGCGCCCCGACGACGGCGGCGGATCGACGGTCCGGGTAGCCCGTCAGTTGCAGGTTTTTCGCCGTAATCGCGTTTCGTGGGCGGCCGGACTCCCTCGTCGGGGAGGCGACGTCACCCAATCCGCAGGCCAACGTGGCTGGGGCCAGCCTGTGCTGAGCCTGGACAGGACCGGAGAATTATTTGCCGAATCGCGGAACTCATGACAAGTTAGAAGTTGAATGGCGAAGTGGCAGCAACGGGAAATTCTTTGATTTCTAATTTCTGCACTCTCGTCAAGATAAGTGGATATGCTGGCGCCCTGCAACGAGAACGTCATAGCTGGAGTGGGCCGCAGGAAACAGGCATCGTGAAGCAACCGGCGGGGCTGGGTGCCCTCGCCGAGTTGTCGATCGATTTTGACTGGTCTACTCGACGATGGGGAGGACCAAGTGAGCATCAATCCGTTCGACGACGACAATGGCAGCTTTCGCGTCTTGGTGAACGACGAGGAACAGCACAGCCTCTGGCCGACATTCGCTGACGTCCCTGCCGGCTGGAAGGTCGTATACGGCGAAGCGGATCGAGCTTCCTGTTTGGACTACATCGAACAGCACTGGCCCGACATCCGTCCTAAGAGCCTGCGCGACAGGTTGGCGGGACTCTGACAGATCGCAGGCGGCGCGGGGGCCCCGAAAACTTGCAGTGGGAGAGTCCGATGCAGCTTGATGAACAGTCGCTGCCGGTAACACGCGCACAGCTCGATATCTGGCTGGCGCACGACGTGGCCGGCACCGGCACGGAGTGGTTACTCGGTCTATTCGTGAAAATCGCGGGCACGCTCGACCGCGACGCTCTTGAGTGGTCGATCCGCCGAGTGGTGCGAGAGGCCGAACCGCTCAGGGCCACCTTCTTCGAGGTGGACGGGCAGGTCTACCAAAAGGCGGCGGAAAATCCGGAGGTGCAGCTGGCCTTCCACGATCTGCGCAGCGCCGGCGACCCTGTGGCCGAGGCCCGCGACATGGCAGCCGCGATCCAGCGCGCGCCAATGTCTTTCACCGAACCGCTGTTCAGGTTTGCGCTGTTCCAGACACGGGACGATGAACATTTCCTCCTGGCGTGCTGTCACCACATCGTGCTCGACGGGACCGGCATTGCGCTTGTCGGATCCCGCCTTGCGTCGGTGTACTCGGCAGTTTTCTCCGGTGCGCCGATACCCCCGCCGATCTTCGGATCGTTGGCCGATCTGATCGACAACGAGTCCAGGTACGAGGCCTCCGCCGAGTATCTCGACGACGAGGCCTACTGGACCGGGAACCTTCCGCCGGAAGCCGGGCCGAACTCCTGGGAGACCGAGTCCCTCGACAGCCAGGACGCGCATTGGCCCTCTGCCGCAGTGCCGTTCGACTCGAATCTGCTGCGCCAGGTCGACATACTGGCCCGGTCGAAGAATGTGGCACGATCGACGGTCATCACCGCGGCGTGTGCCCTGCTGGTCCGTGGGTGGTGTGCCGAGGGCTCGGACGTCGTGCTCGACTTCCCCGTCAGCCGGCGCGTAAGCCCTGAGTCGCGGACCCTGCCCGGCATGGTGGCCGGTGTGGTGCCACTCGTGGTGAAAGCCTCGCCCGCAACATCGATCTCCGAGTTCATCGACAACGTCGAGAGCCACATTCAGGAAGCGCTGCAGCATCAGCGGTTTCCGGTGCACGCACTGGAGCGCAAAGTAAACCCGCGGGCGGCGGGCCAGATGGCGAATCGGGTGAGTGTCAACTTTCTGCCGTCTACGTTTACGTTGGATTTCGGCGGTGCGCAGGCCTCGGCGTCATTGACCAACGCGGGCGTCGTCGGTGGCTTCGGTCTCGTCTTCTCCAGTGCCGGAGACGAATTGGTCCTCAGCACGATGGGGGCTGGGCAACCCTTCTCCAGTTTCGGCGTCACCGATCTGGCCGAGCGTCTGCAGCGGATCCTGATCGCGTTCGTTTCTGATCCGGGACTGCGGTTGTCGTCGGTGGGTGTGCTTGATGCTGCTGATTGTGCGCGGCTGGATGAGGTTGGTCATCGGTCGGTGTTGTTGCGGCCGGTGGTGGAGTCGTCGGTTCCGGCGTTGTTTGGGGTGCAGGTGGAGCGTGCGCCTGATGCGGTGGCGGTGCGGTTTGAGGGTCGTTCGTTGTCTTATCGGGAGTTGGATGAGGCGTCGAATCGGTTGGCGCACTTGTTGGCTGAGTATGGTGCTGGGCCTGGTGAGTGTGTTGCGTTGATGTTGGAGCGCTCGGCGCAGGCTGTCGTGGCGATTTTGGGTGTGTTGAAGTCGGGGGCGGCGTATCTGCCGATTGATCCTGCCCATCCTGAGGCTCGGGTTGAGTTCATGTTGGCTGATGCACGGCCGGCGGTGGCGGTGACTGCGGGTGGGCTTGCCGAGCGGTTGCTTGGATCGGGTGTGCCGGTGGTGGAGGTTGATGATCCTCGGATTGATTCTCAGTCGTGTGCTGGGTTGCCGGTTCCGGCTCCTGATGATGTGGCGCACATTATTTACACGTCGGGGACGACGGGGACGCCGAAAGGTGTTGCGGTTACTCATCAGAACGTGACGCGGTTGTTTGACGGCATGGATGTGGGTGTCGAGTTGGGGCCGCGGCAGGTGTGGGCGGCGTGTTCGTCGTTGGCGTTCGATTTTTCGGTGTGGGAGATCTGGGGTGCGCTGCTGCACGGTGGGCGTTTGGTGGTGGTGCCTGAGCAGACGACCCGTTCGCCGCAGGATTTGGAGGCGTTGGTTGTTGCTGAGGGCGTGACGGTGTTGAGCCAGACGCCTTCTGCGGTGGGTGTTTTGGATCCGGAGAAGTTGTCGTCGGTGTCGGCGTTGATGGTGGCTGCTGAGGCGTGTCCGCCGGATGTGGTGGATCGGTGGGCGCCGGGGCGGGTGATGATCAATGGGTATGGGCCGACGGAGACGACGGTGTATGCCACGATCAGTGCTCCGTTGCAGGCTGGTTCGGGTGTGGTGCCGATCGGTGTGCCGGTGCCTGGTGCGGCGTTGTTCGTGTTGGATCGGTGGTTGCGTCCGGTTGCTCCGGGTGTGGTGGGTGAGTTGTATGTGGCCGGCCGGGGTGTGGGCGTGGGCTACGTACGCCGGCCTGGTTTGACCGGGTCGCGGTTTGTGGCGTGTCCGTTCGGGGCGCCGGGTTCGCGGATGTATCGGACCGGGGATCTGGTGTCGTGGGGTCCGGATGGGCAGTTGCGGTATGCCGGTCGGTCCGATGAGCAGGTCAAGGTTCGTGGTTACCGCATCGAGTTGGGTGAGATCCAAGCAGCGTTGGCTGATCTGGATGGTGTTCAGCAGGCTGTGGTGGTCGTTCGGGAGGATCAGCCTGGTGACAAGCGGCTGGTCGGCTATATCACCGGTTCAGCTGAGCCCGCGGTGGTCCGCGCGCAGCTGTCGCAGCGGCTGCCGGCCTACATGGTGCCGACAGCCGTCGTCGTTCTTGATGCGTTGCCGTTGACGGTCAACGGCAAGCTGGACAAGCGCGCCCTGCCCGCACCGGAATACGCCGACACCGATCACTATCGGGCGCCCAGCACCGCTACCGAGGAAATCCTCGCGGGCATCTACGCCCAGGTTCTCGGCCTGGAACGCGTCGGTGTCGACGACTCCTTCTTCGACCTCGGCGGCGACAGCATTCTCGCGATGCGGGTGGTCGCCGCGGTCAACACCGATCTGGATGCCGGACTGGCGGTACGCACGTTGTTCGACGCGCCGACGGTCGCGCAGTTGGCACCACATGTCGGCGAGGATTCGGATCGGCGTGCGCCGTTGGCGGCGGGCGAGCGTCCCGCCCTGATCCCGTTGTCCTTCGCGCAGAACCGGATGTGGTTCCTCAACCGGTTCGAGGACGGAGCGGCGACGTACAACATGCCGATCGCGTTCCGGATCAACGGAGCGTTGGATGTCGGCGCGCTCGATGCGGCGCTTGATGATGTGATCGCCCGCCACGAGTCGTTGCGCACCGTGTTCCCCGACATTGACGGGGTGCCCTCACAAAAGGTTCTGCCCGCACAACCGGGGCTGTGGCGCCGCGGAGGCCCGGCGATGGTGCCGGTGACGGAAGACGATCTGGTCGGCGAGCTGATCTCACTGGCGGGTTACACCTTCGACCTGGCCGGTGAGATTCCGATTCGGGCCCAGATCTACTCCGTCGGCCCCGAGCAGTACGTCCTGGGAATCGTCCTGCACCACATCGCCTTCGACGGATGGTCGATGGCGCCCATGGCCCGGGATGTAGGCGAGGCCTATCGGGCGCGGACCCTCGGCCAGGAGCCCGATTGGTCACCGCTGCCTGTCCAGTACGCCGATTACACCCTGTGGCAGCAGGATTGGCTCGGTTCGGAAACCGATCCCGACAGCGTGCTCGCCAATCAACTCGCATATTGGCGTCGGGAGCTCGCGGATCTTCCCGAGATCGTTTCTCTTCCCGCCGATCGGCCTCGTCCTCCCGTGCCGAGCTACCGCGGCGATGCGGTCGACCTGCGTATAGACCCCGAGTCGTGGGCCGGGCTCAAGGCCGTGGCCGCCGCGCACAACGCCACCGTATCGATGGTGTTGCAGGCTGCGATGGCGGTCGCGCTGCACCGCGCCGGCGTCGGTGAGGACATCGCGTTGGGCACCCCGATCGCCGGGCGGATGGACCAGGCCCTAGATGAACTGGTCGGCTTCTTCGTCAACACCTGGGTGCTCCGGGTGGGCGTCGACCCCGCGTCGCGGTTCAGCGAGGTGCTGGATCGCGTGCGGCAGAAGGCACTGGATGCCTACGCCAACCAGGATGTGCCGTTCGAACTCTTGGTCGAGCGGCTCAACCCGACCCGGTCCACATCGCACCATCCGCTGTTCCAGGTGGCCTTGGCCTTCCAGAACAACGTGCGCCCCGAGATCCAGCTCGACGCGCTCGACGTCGAACCGGTGTCCGCCGACATCCGCACCGCCCGCTTCGACCTCGAATTCGACCTGCGTGAACTGTCCAGCGGGGACGCGAGTGCGCTGTTCGATCTGCACTCGGTGCCGGTGGAGGGCCGCGGTGAACTGATGGCGGCAGGCACTGTCGCCTATGCCACCGATCTGTATGACCGATCCAGTGTCGAGCGGTTGGTGGGTTGGTTCGGCCGTGTCGTCGAGGCTGTGGTGGCCGACCCCACTGTGGTCGTCGGCGAAGTCGGCCTGCTCGATCGCGACGAGCAGGATCTGTTGCTGCGCAGGTGGTCTGGTGCCGAGGTTACCGGCCCGTCAGGGTTGGCCCCGGAGCTGTTGGCTGCGGCGGTGGCCGCGGATCCAGAAGCCGTTGCGGTGGTCGACGGCACCCGCGAGTTGTCCTACCGGGAGTTGGATGAGGCATCCAACCGATTGGCTCGGGCGTTGATCGAGGCCGGGGTGGGCCCTGAGCGCGCCGTCGGTGTGGCGATGGGTCGCTGCGCGGACTTGGTGATCGCGTGGTGGGCGGTACTCAAGGCCGGTGGCGTCTATGTGCCGGTGGACCCCGGCCATCCAGCCGAGCGGATCGCCACGGTACTCGACACCGCCGAGGCGGTTTGCGTTCTCACGTGTGGCTCAGGCGTCGTCGAGGGGACGGGCAGCCGACTCGTGATTCCGCTCGATGTCGTCGACCTGTCTGAGCAGAGTCCGCGCCCGGTGTCGGACGCGGATCGGCTGGCGCCGTTGAGCGTCGACAACGCGGCATACGTGATCTTCACGTCGGGTTCCACCGGAACTCCGAAGGGCGTGGCGGTCAGCCATGCCGGGGTGCTTGGAGTAGCGGCCGCGCATCACGATCTGCTCGGTGTGCCCGAGAGGGCTCGGGTGTTGATGGTGGCCGCGCCGACGTTCGATGCCTCGGTCTTCGAGTGGTTATGGGCGGCATCGTCGGGCGCGGCACTGGTGGTAGCCCCGCCGGACTCCTACGCCGGTGACGCATTGGCCGAGGTGTTGGCGGGCCAGCGCGTCGATGCAGGATTGATCACGCCGACGGTTCTGGCGACGCTGGACCCAGCCCAGATCGATGGGCTGGACACGTTGGTGACCGGTGGCGAGGCGTGCCCGGCTGAGTTGGTGGCTGCGTGGGCTGCCTCCCCGGGTGAGGCGGGAAATAAGGCACCGCGGCGGATGTTCAATGCGTATGGGCCTACCGAGGTGACGATCTGGGCCACCTGGAGTGCGTTGTCGGTCGGCCGGCCGGTGCGTATCGGTGCTCCGGTTCCGGGTACGTATGCCTACGTTCTCGATGCACGCCTGAACCCGGCTCCCGTCGGGGTGGTGGGCGAGTTGTACCTGGCCGGACCTGCCGTGGCCCGTGGTTATGTCGGTCGTCCCGATTTGACTGCGGATCGCTTCGTGGCCAACCCGTTCGGGGCTCCGGGGTCGCGGCTGTATCGCACCGGTGACCTGGTGCGCTGGACCGAATCGGGCAGCCTGGAATACCTCGGACGCTCCGACGCACAGATCAAGCTGCGTGGGCAGCGCCTGGAACTGGGCGAGATCGAGAACACCCTGCTGGCCTGCCCGCAGGTCACCCGCGCGGCCGCGGCCGTGCATCGGGGCAGCACCGGTGTCGATCATCTGGTCGGCTACGTCGCTCTCGAGCAGACCAGCACCGCCGACTACGACGCTGACGTCGTCGACCAGTGGCAAGGCATCTACGACGAGCTCTACGACGCGGACCTCGACGAGGTCGAGTTCGGCAACGACTTCCGCGGCTGGAACAGCAGCTACACGGACGATCCGATTCCCCTTCACGAGATGGAGGAGTGGCGCTCGGCCACCGTGGATCGGATTCTGTCGATGCGCCCGCAGCGGGTGCTCGAGCTAGGCGTCGGTTCAGGCCTGCTGTTGTCTCAGCTGGCTCCGGAGTGCGTCGAGTATTGGGGCACAGACTTTTCCGCGCCGACCATTCAGAAGCTGCAGAAAGCGGTGGCAGGCCAGCCGTGGGGAGACCGGGTTCATCTGCTGACCCGACCGGCCCACATCACCGAGGCGTTGCCGCAGGACCAGTTCGACATGGTGGTGATCAACTCGGTAGTTCAGTACTTCCCGAGTGCCGGCTACCTCGCCGAGGTCATCGACAAGGCCGTGGAACTGCTGGCCCCGGGGGGCACGCTGTTCGTCGGTGATGTGCGAAATCACAGCCTACAAGGTGCCTTCCAGACCGGTATCGCCTTGGCGCGCAGCCGGAATGGGGCCGATACCGACGAGATCCGGCAACGTGTGCAGCGCGCCATGCTGGGCGAGCACGAGTTGCTGCTGGCACCAGAGTTCTTCACGACCTGGGCAGCCGACCACCCGTCGGTGGGCGGGATTGGCATCCAGGTCAAGCGCGGTGAGGCCGACAACGAGCTGAGCCGGTACCGCTACGACGTGATCGTTCGCAAGTCACCCACGCAGGTGTGCTCGCTGGCCGGCGCCCCGACATGGGCCTGGTCGGACTGCGCGGGTCTGAGCGGGCTGCATGCCGAGTTGACAGCTCAGCGGCCGACCACCGTGCGCGTCAGCGGCATTCCTCGCGCCGGCGTCATCGCCGATGTGGTGACCGAACAAGCATTGGGCGCCGGGCTCCCACTCGCCGAGGCGCTCGTTCATGCCGACTCCGTCGCCGAGGACGTCGTCACACCTGAGATGGTGTACCGGCTCGGTGAAGCAGCCGGATATCACGTGGCGGTGACCTGGGGTAGCCAACCCGGCACCCTTGATGCCCTCTTCATCGCCTCCGACGGTGAGGCGCTGCCGGCGCTCACCGAGCTCTACCAGCCCGCCTCGGATGCTCGCCAGCGCGGTGGCCACGCCAACGATCCGCACACCAACTCGAAGGTCACGGCGGTCCGCCAGTGGTTGGCCGAGCGGTTGCCCGAATACATGGTGCCCAGCCAGATCGTGGTGCTCGATGAGTTCCCGTTGACGTCCTCGGGCAAGATCGATCGCAAGGCGCTACCTGAACCCACCTTCGTCGCCACGTCTTTCCGGGCTCCTCAGACCGATACGGAAAAAATCGTCGCCGAGGTGTTCACCGAGGTCCTCGGACTCGGCAGGGCGGGGCTCGATGACGACTTCTTCGTCCTCGGTGGTGATTCCCTGATTGCCATCCGGGTCAGCGCGCGTCTGCAGTCAGCTCTCGGCCGGGACGTGCCGGTTCGTTACTTGTTCGACGCGCCCACGGTGGGCGGGCTGGCTGACTATCTCGACCGGCATCAGGACGGTGTGGCCCGACCGCCGCTGACTGCGCGGCATCGTCCGGCGGCCATTCCATTGTCGTATGCACAGCAACGACTGTGGTTCCTGGAGCAGCTGCAGGGGCCGTCACCGATCTACAACATGGCGGTGGCGCTACGCCTCAGCGGGCACCTCGACGAAGATGCCCTGGGTGCTGCACTGGCGGATGTGGTGGGCCGGCAGGAGACCCTGCGCACCGTGTTCACCTCGGTTGACGGGGTACCGCAGCAGGTGGTTCTCGGCGTCGAGCAAGCTGATCTGGGATGGCAAATCGTCGATGCCGCCGGATGGCCGGCGGCCCGGCTCGACGAGGAGATCGGCGCGGCAGCACGCCACAGTTTCGACCTCACGCGTGAAATACCGATCAAGGCAACGCTTTTCCGTATCAGCGAGAATGAGCACGTACTGGCGGCGGTCGTACACCACATCGCCGCGGACGGCTGGTCGGTGACACCGCTGGTGGTGGACCTGGCGACCGCCTACGCCAGTCGGTGCGCCGGGCACGCCCCCGCTTGGGAACCGCTGCCGGTGCAGTATGTCGACTTCACCCTCTGGCAGCAGGAGTGGCTGGGTTCGGTATCTGACGCCGACAGTGTGATCGCCGACCAGTTGCGCTATTGGGAGGGCGAGCTGGCCGGTCTGCCCGATCGGGTGGAGCTGCCGACCGACCGGCCGTATCCGCCGGTGGCCGACTACCAGGGCTCCAGTGTGGCGGTGGAGTGGCCGGCCGAATTGCAGCAACAGATCGCCCGCGTGGCCCGGGAGCACGGCGCGACCAGCTTCATGGTGGTCCAAGCGGCGCTGGCGGCGCTGATGGCTCGACTGAGCGCGAGCACCGATGTGGCCGTGGGTATCGCGTCGGCTGGACGCGGTGAGCCCGCACTGGACGAGTTGGTGGGCTTCTTCGTCAACACCCTGGTGCTGCGCGTGGACCTGGCTGGGGACCCCACGGTTGCCGACCTGTTGGGCCAGGTGCGGCAGCGTAGCCTGGCGGCGTTCGAGCATCAGGACGTGCCGTTCGAGGTGCTGGTGGATCGGCTCAACCCGACTCGGAGTCTTACCCATCATCCACTCGTACAGGTGATGCTGACCTGGCAGAACCTGCCATGGCAACACAGCGACCCAGCTGCCGCGTTGACACTGGGTGACGTCGGCGTGACGCGACTGGAGGCGGAGACCCGCACGGCCCGTATGGATCTGGTGTTCTCGCTGGCTGAACGCTTCAACGATGCCGGCGCTCCGGCCGGGATCGACGGATCGGTCGAGTTCCGCACCGACGTGTTCGACGCCGCCACGATCGAGACTTTGATCCAGCGTATGCAGCGAATGCTGACGGTGATGACTGCCGACTCGGCTCAGCGGTTGTCGTCGGTGGATCTTCTTGATGCTGCCGATTGTGCGCGGCTGGATGAGGTTGGTCATCGGTCGGTGTTGTTGCGGCCGGTGGTGGAGTCGTCGGTTCCGGCGTTGTTTGCGGTGCAGGTGGAGCGTGCGCCCGATGCGGTGGCGGTGCGGTTTGAGGGTCGTTCGTTGTCTTATCGGGAGTTGGATGAGGCGTCGAATCGGTTGGCGCACTTGCTGGCCGAGTATGGTGCTGGGCCCGGTGAGTGTGTTGCGTTGATGTTGGAGCGCTCGGCGCAGGCTGTCGTGGCGATTTTGGGTGTGTTGAAGTCGGGGGCGGCGTATCTGCCGATTGATCCTGCCCATCCTGAGGCTCGGGTTGAGTTCATGTTGGCTGATGCACGGCCGGCGGTGGCGGTGACTGCGGGTGGGCTTGCCGAGCGGTTGCTTGGATCGGGTGTGCCGGTGGTGGAGGTTGATGATCCTCGGATTGATTCTCAGTCGTGTGCTGGGTTGCCGGTTCCGGCTCCTGATGATGTGGCGCACATTATTTACACGTCGGGGACGACGGGGACGCCGAAAGGTGTTGCGGTTACTCATCAGAACGTGACGCGGTTGTTTGACGGCATGGATGTGGGTGTCGAGTTGGGGCCGCGGCAGGTGTGGGCGGCGTGTTCGTCGTTGGCGTTCGATTTTTCGGTGTGGGAGATCTGGGGTGCGCTGCTGCACGGTGGGCGTTTGGTGGTGGTGCCTGAGCAGACGACCCGTTCGCCGCAGGATTTGGAGGCGTTGGTTGTTGCTGAGGGCGTGACGGTGTTGAGCCAGACGCCTTCTGCGGTGGGTGTTTTGGATCCGGAGAAGTTGTCGTCGGTGTCGGCGTTGATGGTGGCTGCTGAGGCGTGTCCGCCGGATGTGGTGGATCGGTGGGCGCCGGGGCGGGTGATGATCAATGGGTATGGGCCGACGGAGACGACGGTGTATGCCACGATCAGTGCTCCGTTGCAGGCTGGTTCGGGTGTGGTGCCGATCGGTGTGCCGGTGCCTGGTGCGGCGTTGTTCGTGTTGGATCGGTGGTTGCGTCCGGTTGCTCCGGGTGTGGTGGGTGAGTTGTATGTGGCCGGCCGGGGTGTGGGCGTGGGCTACGTACGCCGGCCTGGTTTGACCGGGTCGCGGTTTGTGGCGTGTCCGTTCGGGGCGCCGGGTTCGCGGATGTATCGGACCGGGGATCTGGTGTCGTGGGGTCCGGATGGGCAGTTGCGGTATGCCGGTCGGTCCGATGAGCAGGTCAAGGTTCGTGGTTACCGCATCGAGTTGGGTGAGATCCAAGCAGCGTTGGCTGATCTGGATGGTGTTCAGCAGGCTGTGGTGGTCGTTCGGGAGGATCAGCCTGGTGACAAGCGGCTGGTCGGCTATATCACCGGTAGCGCGGACCCGGTGCACGTGCGTGCGGCCTTGGCCGAGCGGCTGCCGGTCTACATGGTGCCCGCAGCCGTCGTCGTTCTCGATGCGTTGCCGTTGACGGTCAACGGCAAGCTGGACAAGCGCGCCCTGCCCGCACCGGAATACGCCGACACCGATCACTATCGGGCGCCCAGCACCGCTACCGAGGAAATCCTGGCCGGCATCTACGCCCAGGTGCTCGGCCTGGAACGCGTCGGCGTCGACGACTCCTTCTTCGACCTCGGCGGCGACTCCCTGACGGCGATGCGACTGATCGCAGCCGTCAACGCCGGCTTCGAGGCCGAAGTCAGTGTCCGTACCTTGTTCGACGCGCCCACCATCGCCCAGCTGGCGCCGCACATCAAGGCCGGTTCGGGTGGACGTCCGCAGTTGGTCGCCCAACAGCGACCAGACGTCATTCCGCTGTCGTACGCGCAACAGCGGTTGTGGTTCTTGGAGCAATTGCAGGGGCCGTCATCGATCTACAACATGGCGGTGGCATTGCGGCTGGACGGCAACCTGGACGCCGCCGCGCTCGGACAGGCATTGGCCGATGTGGTGGGGCGGCACGAGAGCCTGCGCACGAAGTTCGGGGCCGTCGACGGGATTCCTCAGCAGTTGGTGGTGCCCGCCGGGCAAGCGGAACTCGGCTGGCAGGTTGTCGACGCCAGTGGGTGGTCTGCGGATCGGTTGAAGGAGGAAGCAGGAGCTGTCGGGCGGCGGCACTTTGACCTCACGCAGGAAATCCCCTTGCGGGCAACACTCTTCCGGGTCGCTGAGGAGCAACACGTACTGGTGGCGGTGGTTCACCACATCGCTGCCGATGGTTGGTCGATCACGCCATTCGTGGCGGATCTGGGCTCGGCCTACGCCAGCCGCTGTGCCGGCCGGGCGCCAGAGTGGGCGCCGTTGTCAGTCCAATATGCCGATTACACGTTGTGGCAGCAGGAGTGGTTGGGGTCGACATCTGACCCGGACAGCGTGATCGCCACGCAGCTGGCCTATTGGGAACAAGAACTAGCCGATCTGCCCGAGCGTCTCGAGCTGCCAACCGATCGGCCGTATCCGCCGGTGGCCGACTACCAGGGCTCCAGTGTGGCGGTGGAGTGGCCGGCCGAATTGCAGCAACAGGTCGCACGTGTCGCCCGGGAGCACGGTGCGACCAGCTTCATGGTGGTCCAGGCCGCGCTGGCAGCGTTGCTCGCAGAGCTGAGCGCCAGTTCCGATGTGGCAGTGGGAATCGCAACCGCGGGCCGCAGCGATCCGGGCCTCGATGAACTGGTCGGCTTCTTCGTCAACACTCTGGTGTTACGGCTGGACCTGGGCGGGGACCCCACAGTTTCGGATCTGCTCGACCAGGTACGCCGGCGCGGCTTGGCGGCGTTCGAGCATCAGGACGTGCCGTTCGAGGCACTTGTGGAGCGACTCAACCCCGCCCGTAGTCTGACCCACCATCCGCTCGTGCAGGTGATGGTGTCATGGCAGAACTTCGCCGCCGAGCAAGCTACGAGTCTGCGCCTGGGTGATGTCCAGGCCACACCGCTGGATGCGGAGACCCGCACGGCCCGTATGGATCTGGTGTTCTCGCTGGCTGAACGCTTCAACGATGCCGGCGCTCCGGCCGGGATCGGTGGCGTGGTGGAGTTCCGCACGGACGT
Organism: Mycolicibacterium fortuitum subsp. fortuitum; assembly: GCF_022179545.1. The sequence goes on from NZ_AP025518.1 coordinate 997,679, forward strand.
GTTCGACGCGGCGAGCGTTCGCACACTCGTAAAGAGGCTGCAACGGGTATTGGCGGCGATCACGGCTGACACTGCTCAGCGGTTGTCGTCGGTGGATCTTCTTGATGCTGCCGATTGTGCGCGGCTGGATGAGGTTGGTCATCGGTCGGTGTTGTTGCGGCCGGTGGTGGAGTCGTCGGTTCCGGCGTTGTTTGCGGTGCAGGTGGAGCGTGCGCCCGATGCGGTGGCGGTGCGGTTTGAGGGTCGTTCGTTGTCTTATCGGGAGTTGGATGAGGCGTCGAATCGGTTGGCGCACTTGCTGGCCGAGTATGGTGCTGGGCCCGGTGAGTGTGTTGCGTTGATGTTGGAGCGCTCGGCGCAGGCTGTCGTGGCGATTTTGGGTGTGTTGAAGTCGGGGGCGGCGTATCTGCCGATTGATCCTGCCCATCCTGAGGCTCGGGTTGAGTTCATGTTGGCTGATGCACGGCCGGCGGTGGCGGTGACTGCGGGTGGGCTTGCCGAGCGGTTGCTTGGATCGGGTGTGCCGGTGGTGGAGGTTGATGATCCTCGGATTGATTCTCAGTCGTGTGCTGGGTTGCCGGTTCCGGCTCCTGATGATGTGGCGCACATTATTTACACGTCGGGGACGACGGGGACGCCGAAAGGTGTTGCGGTTACTCATCAGAACGTGACGCGGTTGTTTGACGGCATGGATGTGGGTGTCGAGTTGGGGCCGCGGCAGGTGTGGGCGGCGTGTTCGTCGTTGGCGTTCGATTTTTCGGTGTGGGAGATCTGGGGTGCGCTGCTGCACGGTGGGCGTTTGGTGGTGGTGCCTGAGCAGACGACCCGTTCGCCGCAGGATTTGGAGGCGTTGGTTGTTGCTGAGGGCGTGACGGTGTTGAGCCAGACGCCTTCTGCGGTGGGTGTTTTGGATCCGGAGAAGTTGTCGTCGGTGTCGGCGTTGATGGTGGCTGCTGAGGCGTGTCCGCCGGATGTGGTGGATCGGTGGGCGCCGGGGCGGGTGATGATCAATGGGTATGGGCCGACGGAGACGACGGTGTATGCCACGATCAGTGCTCCGTTGCAGGCTGGTTCGGGTGTGGTGCCGATCGGTGTGCCGGTGCCTGGTGCGGCGTTGTTCGTGTTGGATCGGTGGTTGCGTCCGGTTGCTCCGGGTGTGGTGGGTGAGTTGTATGTGGCCGGCCGGGGTGTGGGCGTGGGCTACGTACGCCGGCCTGGTTTGACCGGGTCGCGGTTTGTGGCGTGTCCGTTCGGGGCGCCGGGTTCGCGGATGTATCGGACCGGGGATCTGGTGTCGTGGGGTCCGGATGGGCAGTTGCGGTATGCCGGTCGGTCCGATGAGCAGGTCAAGGTTCGTGGTTACCGCATCGAGTTGGGTGAGATCCAAGCAGCGTTGGCTGATCTGGATGGTGTTCAGCAGGCTGTGGTGGTCGTTCGGGAGGATCAGCCTGGTGACAAGCGGCTGGTCGGCTATATCACCGGTTCAGCTGAGCCCGCGGTGGTCCGCGCGCAGCTGTCGCAGCGGCTGCCGGCCTACATGGTGCCCGCAGCCGTCGTGGTCCTTGATGCGTTGCCGTTGACGGTCAACGGCAAGCTGGACAAGCGCGCCCTGCCCGCACCGGAATACGCCGACACCGATCACTATCGGGCGCCCAGCACCGCTACCGAGGAAATCCTGGCCGGTATCTACGCCCAGGTGCTCGGCCTGGAACGCGTCGGTGTCGACGACTCCTTCTTCGACCTCGGCGGCGACTCCCTGTCTGCCATGCGACTACTCGCGGCGGTGAACAGTCACCTCGACGTCGATATGGGTGTCCGCACCTTGTTCGACGCACCGACAGTCGCCCAACTCGCGCTGCGCCTCGTTTCGGGCTCGAGCGGACGTCGACCGCTCGTGCCCCAACAGCGCCCGGACATCATCCCGTTGTCATACGCGCAACAACGTCTGTGGTTCCTCAACCGGTTCGAGGGCGGAGTGGCGACGTACAACATGCCGATCGCGTTCCGGATCAACGGGGCGTTGGACCTCGGCGCGCTCGAATCGGCGCTTGATGATGTGATCGATCGCCACGAGTCGCTGCGCACCGTGTTCCCCGACATCGACGGGGTGCCCTCACAAAAGGTTCTGCCCGCACAACCGGGGCTGTGGCGCCGCGGGGGTGCGGCAGTGGTGACGGTGGCAGCAGACCAAGAAGATGCCGTCATGCGCGAGTTGGTCGCCTTGGCGGGCTATCGGTTCGATTTGGCAACCGAGATCCCGATCCGCGCCCAGATCTACTCCGTCGGCCCCGAGCAGTACGTCCTGGGAATCGTCCTGCACCACATCGCCTTCGACGGATGGTCGATGGCGCCCATGGTCAAGGACGTCGGTGTCGCGTACGCGGCCCGCTGCGCGGGACAGGTCCCCGCCTGGACGCCGCTGCCGGTGCAGTACGCCGACTACTCGCTGTGGCAGCGCGAGCATCTGGGAGACCTGGAGGATTCCGGCAGCCGGATCGCCGAGCAGTTGTCCTATTGGCGTAAAGAGCTGGCGGGCCTGCCCGAGGTGGTATCACTGCCCACCGATCGGCCCCGTCCTCCAGCGCCGAGTTACCGCGGCGACGGCGTCGACCTGCGTATCGACCCCGACGCCTGGGCGGGTATCAAAGCGGTTGCCGCAGAACACAACGTCACCACATCGATGGTCTTGCAGGCCGTCATGTCCGTCGTACTGCACCGGGCCGGTGTCGGTGAGGACATCGCGTTGGGGACACCGATCGCCGGACGCAACGATCAGGCTCTGCAGGAGCTGGTCGGGTTCTTCGTCAACACCTGGGTGCTGCGGGTCGGGCTGAACTCGCAGCAGAGGTTCAGCGACGTGCTCGATCAGGTGCGGCAGAAAGCGCTGGACGGATACAGCAATCAGGATGTGCCCTTCGAGTTGCTGGTGGAGCAACTCAACCCGACCCGGTCCACATCGCACCATCCGCTGTTCCAGGTCGCCCTGGTGTTCCAGAACAACGTGCGCCCCGAGGTGGCCTTGGAAGGCGCCGGCATCGAGCCGATGTCGATGGTCACCCGCACCGCCAAGTTCGACCTCGACGTGGACATCAGGGAGGTTCCCGACGAGCTTTCGGGTGCCCCGATGGCTGCAGGTGTGCTGACCTACGCCACCGACCTGTTCGACCGGTCCACCATCGAGCGTCTGGTGGGCTGGTTCGGCAAGGTGGTTTCAGCCGTGGTGGCTGACTCGTCGGTGGTGGTAGGCGAGGTCGGCTTGCTCGATGACGCTGAGCGCAATCTGGTGCTCCACCAGTGGTCTGGTGCCGGGATCGATGCGCAGGTGGGTCTGGCTCCGGAGTTGTTGGCGACAGCCGTCGCCGCGGATCCTGACGCGCTGGCGGTGGTGGATCACCCGCGGGAATACACCTATCGCCAACTCGACGAGATCTCCAACCGGTTGGCACGGGTGTTGATCGAAGCAGGCGTTGGCCCCGAGCGCGCGGTCGGAGTGGCGATGGGCCGATCTGCCGAGTTGGTGATCGCTTGGTGGGCGGTACTCAAGGCCGGCGGCGTGTATGTGCCGGTCGACCGCACCCACCCGGCCGAGCGGATCACCACGGTGCTGGACACCGTCGAAGCGGTGTGTGTACTGACTCGTGGCGGTGACCCCGTGGCCGGAACCGGGGCTCGCCCGGTGATCGACGTCGAGGCGCTGGACCTGTCGAGCAGGTCCGCGGAGCCGGTTACCGACGCTGATCGCTTGGCGCCGTTGACTATTGACGATGCTGCATACGCGATCTTCACCTCAGGATCCACCGGTACGCCGAAGGGGGTGGCGATCAGCCACGCCGGTGTTCTGGGAGTGGCTGCGGCTCATCGTGAGTTGTTCGGTGTGACTCCGGGAGCTCGGGTGTTGATGGTGGCCGCGCCGACGTTCGATGCCTCGGTCTTCGAATGGCTGTGGGCAGTGGCCTCGAGGGCGGCGCTGGTGGTGGCTCCGCCGGATTCGTACGCCGGGGACGCGCTGACGGCGGTGATCGAGGAGCAGCGGGTTGAGGCCGCGTTGATCACCCCGACCGTGGTGGCCACTCTGGATCGGAGCCGTCTGTCCGGATTGACAACGTTGGTGACCGGTGGCGAGGCGTGCCCGGCTGAGTTGGTGGCTGCGTGGTCCCCCGGTCGACGGATGTTCAATGCCTACGGTCCGACCGAGGTGACCATCTGGGCCACCTGGAGTGCGCTGTCGGCTGGGCAGCCCGTGCGCATCGGCGCCCCGGTTCCCGGCACGTGTGCGTTGGTGTTGGACGCCCGGCTCAATCCGGCTCCCGTCGGGGTGGTGGGCGAGTTGTACCTGGCCGGACCGGTGCTGGCTCGCGGTTATGTTGGTCGTCCCGATTTGACTGCGGATCGCTTCGTGGCCAACCCGTTCGGGGCTCCGGGGTCGCGGCTGTATCGCACCGGTGACCTGGTGCGCTGGACCGAATCGGGCAGCCTGGAATACCTCGGACGCGCGGACGCTCAGGTCAAGCTGCGTGGGCAGCGCCTGGAGCTGGGCGAGATCGAGAACACCCTGCTGGCCTGCCCGCAGGTGAATCGGGCTGCCGCCGCGGTATTCCACACGGACGCGGCGGACCACTTGGTCGCGTATGTCGCACTAGAGCGGGCCAGCAATGCTGACCACGATGCGGAAGTCGTCGATCAGTGGCAGCACGTCTACGACGAGCTCTACGATGCCGACCTCGACGCGGTGGAATTCGGAAGCGATTTCCGCGGCTGGAACAGCAGCTACACCGGTGATCCGATTCCGCTGGATCAGATGGAGGAGTGGCGCTCTGCGGCGGTGAACCGGATCCTGGCACTGCGACCACAGCGAGTACTGGAGCTAGGCGTCGGCTCGGGCCTGGTACTTTCACAGATCGCTCCCAAGTGCGGGGAGTACTGGGGCACAGACTTTTCCGCGCCGACCATACGGACGCTCGAATCGGCAGTGGCCGGACAACCGTGGGGGGACCGGGTCCGGTTGCGGGTGCAGCCGGCGGACGTGGTCGACGGGCTGCCTGCCGGGTACTTCGACACGATCATCATCAACTCGGTCATCCAGTACTTCCCGAATTCGGTGTACCTCACCGAGGTGATGGACAACGCCATGGGTCTGTTGGCCCCTGGCGGAACGCTGTTCGTCGGCGACGTGCGCAATCACAGCCTGCAGGGCGCCTTCCAGACCGGTATCGCTTTGGCGCGCACCGGACCTGACACCGATACCGACGATCTCCGTCAGCGAGTTCAACGCGCAGTCCTCGGTGAGCCGGAGCTGCTGCTGGCCCCCGAGTTCTTCACGACCTGGGCAGCTGAGAACCCGTCGGTGGGTGGGATAGGCATCCAGGTCAAACGTGGTGAAGCCGACAATGAGCTGACCCGTTACCGCTATGACGTCATCATCCACCGGTCAGCCGACGGAGTCCTCTCGCTCGAGGAGGCGCCCACGTGGGATTGGGCCGAGTGCGCAGGGCTGAGCGGACTGCACGCAGAGTTGGCGGCCCGGCGACCCGACACCGTGCGGGTCACCGCGATTCCGCGTGCCGGCGTGATGGCCGACGTGATCATCGAACAAGCCCTTGCTGCTGGGCGTTCGGTCACCGATGCCTTGGCTGAGGCGGAGATTGCCGCCAACCCCGCCGACGCCGTCACACCCGAACTGCTGTACCGGCTCGGTGAGGATGCGGGATACCGGGTGGCGGTCACGTGGGGACCTGAACCCGGTACCGTCGACGCGGTTTTCGTCGCCGGCACCGAGGACGGGGACGTTCCGGTACTGACCGACCTCTATCTGCCGCCGGCCGGTTCCCGCGAGCGCAGCACCTACGCCAACGATCCTGATACCAACAGCAAGGTCAGCGAGGTGCGCCAATGGTTGGCGGCTCGCTTGCCCGAATACATGGTGCCCAGCCAGATCGTGGTGCTCGACGAGTTCCCGCTGACTTCCTCTGGCAAGACGGACCGCAAGGCGCTTCCAGAACCGGTCTTCACCGCTGCCACGTTCCGGTCACCTCAGACGCCGACGGAGAAGACCGTCGCCGAGGTCTTCGCCGAGGTTCTGGGCCTGGATCAGGTCGGGCTCGACGACGATTTCTTTGCCCTCGGCGGGGATTCGCTCATCGCGATCCGCGTCAGCGCACGCCTTCAGTCTGCTCTCGGCAAGGACGTGCCGGTCCGCTACCTGTTCGATGCGCCGACAGTGGCACGGCTGGCGGTCTGCCTGGACCGGCAACAGGGCGACGCGGCACGGCCCCCGCTGCAGGTGATGCCGCGTCCGCAGAGCATCCCCTTGTCGTACGCCCAGCAGCGGCTGTGGTTCTTCGACCAATTGAACGGCCCGTCACCGGTTTACAACCTGGCCGTGGGCTTGCGTCTGAGCGGCGATCTCGACACCGCCGCGCTCGGCCAGGCGCTGGTCGATGTGGTGGGTCGGCACGAGAGTCTGCGCACGCTGTTCACCCTCGCAGGTGAGGCACCCCAGCAGCTCGTGGTGCCGGCCGAAGATGCCCGCATGAGCTGGGAAGTGGTGGATGCAGTCGGCTGGGCGGCGGACCGCCTGGCCGAAGCGGCCGGCGCAGTAGCGCGCCATTCGTTCGACCTGTCAACGGAATTGCCGTTGAGGGCAACGCTGTTCCGGGTTGCAGACGACGAGCATGTTCTGGTTGCCGTGGTACACCACATTGCTGCCGATGGCTGGTCGGTAACCCCGCTGGTGGCGGACCTCGGCGCCGCTTACGCCAGGCGGAGCGAGGGCGAGGCGCCCGATTGGTCACCGTTGCCCGTGCAGTACGTGGACTACACCCTCTGGCAGCGTTCGTATCTGGGAGATCTCGACGACCGCGACAGCCGCATCTGCGGACAACTGGCGTATTGGGAGAATGCGTTGGCCGGACTGCCGGAGCGGTTGGAGTTGCCGACGGACCGGCCGTACCCGCCGGTGGCCGACTACCGGGGCGCGAGCCTGATGGTTGATTGGCCGGCTGACCTGCAGCAGCGCATCGCCCGGCTGGCCCGTCAGCAGAACGCGACCAGTTTCATGGTGGTGCAAGCCGGGTTGGCGCTGTTGCTGTCGAAACTCGGCGCGACTTCGGATGTCGCGGTGGGTATTTCGATCGCCGGTCGTAATGATCCTGCGTTGGACGACCTGGTGGGATTCTTCGTCAACACGCTGGTGCTGCGGGTCGACTTCTCCGGAGACCCGACGATCGGTGAGCTGCTCGAGCAGGTGAGACAACGAGGCCTGGCAGCCTTCGAGCACCAGGACGTGCCGTTCGAGCTTGTGGTGGACCGGCTCAACCCGACCCGAAGCTTGACCCATCACCCGTTGGTGCAGGTCATGCTGTCGTGGCAGAACCTGGCCTGGCAGCACAGCGCGGACACCGCAGGTGGTCTGACGCTGGGCGACGTGCGGGTGACGCCGTTGCCCGCTCAGACCCACACTGCACGTACGGATCTGACATTTGCGTTGGGAGAACGCTGGACTGAGACCGGCGAGCCTGCCGGGATTGGAGGGACTGTGGAATTTCGCACCGACGTTTATGACGAGGCCACTGTTGTGCGGTTGATCGATCGGTTGCGAAAAGTCTTGGTGGCGATGACGGCCGAGGTGGAGGCCTCATCGTGACTGCCGACCTGAGCCGGCGGTTGTCGTCGATGGATTTCCTCGATGAAGACGAGCACGTCCAGCTCTACGCATGGGGCAATCGCGCGGTACTGAACGAGCCGGTGACGGCGTCGGCGTCGATTCCTCGGTTGTTCGCAGTCCAGGTGGCTCGGGCGCCTGAGGCGGTGGCGGTGGTCTTCGATGGCCGCTCGATGACCTATGCCGAGCTCGACGAGGCGTCGAACCGGCTGGCGCAGACGTTGATCGGTCGCGGAGTGGGCCCGGGTAAGCGAGTGGCGTTGCTCTTTCCCCGTTCCATCGAGGCCATCGTTTCCATTGTCGCGGTATTGAAGGCAGGTGCGGCGTATCTGCCGATCGATCCGATGCATCCCGATGCACGTATTCAGTTCATGCTCGCCGATGCCGAACCCGCTGTGGCAATCACGACAACCGCGTTGACGGGCCGTTTCGCGGAGTGTGATCTGGAAGTCCTCGATTTCGACGAGGTACGCGAGCACGACGGGCAGAGGCGGGAATTTCCCACACCGGCGGATGACGATGTCGCGTATCTGATCTACACGTCGGGGACGACGGGGCGTCCGAAGGGTGTGGCGATCACCCACCGTAATGTGGTCCGGCTGCTGGAGACGCTGGATGCGGAGTTGGGCCTGGCGGGTCAGGTGTGGACGCAGTGTCATTCGTTGGCGTTCGACTATTCGGTGTGGGAAATCTGGGGCGCGCTGCTGTTCGGTGGCCGGTTGGTCGTGGTGCCGGAGACGGTGACGCAGGCACCAGAGGACTTGTACGCCCTGCTGGTTGCCGAGCAGGTCACCATGTTCAGCCAGACGCCGTCGGCGTTCTATGCGTTGCAGGCTGTGGATGCATTGCAGCCCGGGCCAGGCGGTCAGTTGAAGCTGGAGACGGTGGTCTTCGGCGGGGAAGCTCTTGAGCCGCAGCGGCTTCGAGGCTGGTTGGATCGTCATCCGGGTTCGCCGCGGTTGATCAACATGTACGGCATCACGGAGACGACGGTGCACGCGTCGTTCCGGGAGATCGTCGCCGGTGATGTCGAGGGCAGTGTCAGTCCGATCGGTGTGCCGTTGGCTCATCTCGGGTTCTTTGTGCTGGATTCGTCGTTGCAGCCGGTGCCGGTCGGTGTGGTCGGTGAGCTGTATGTGGTCGGCGCGGGTTTGGGGTGCGGCTATTGGCGCCGTGGTGGACTGAGTGCGACGAGGTTTGTGGCGTGCCCGTTCGGTGGGGCCGGTGCGCGGATGTATCGGACCGGCGATCTGGCGTCGTGGGGTGCCGATGGCCAGTTGCGGTATGGCGGGCGTGCTGATGAGCAGGTCAAGATTCGTGGCTATCGGATCGAGTTGGGGGAGATACAGACCGCTTTGGCGGAGGCCGACGGGGTGGGCCAGGCGGCGGTGATCGCCCGGGAGGATCGTCCCGGCGATAAACGCCTGGTCGGCTACATCACCGGCAGCGCAGACCCGCTCGAGGTCCGTGCGGCCCTGTCGGAGCGCTTGCCCGGTTACATGGTGCCGGCCGCGATCGTGGTGCTGGACAGTTTGCCGTTGACGGTGAACGGCAAGCTCGACCGCCGAGCGTTGCCTGCGCCGGAGTACGTCGACGTCGATCGCTACCGGGCCCCCAGCACACCGAACGAGGAAATCCTCGTCGGGATTTATTCGCAGGTGTTGGGTCTGGAACGGGTCGGGGTCGATGACTCATTCTTCGACCTCGGTGGGGATTCGCTGTCGGCGGCGCGGTTGATCAATGCGATCAATGCCAGTTTGGACGCTGATCTGGCGGTGCGGGCGGTATTCGAGACCCCTACTGCGGCCGAGCTTGCCGCCCGGGTGGGTGAGAGTGCGGGTGGGCGTGAACCGTTGGTCGCCCAGCAGCGCCCAGAGGTCATTCCGCTGTCCTACGCCCAGCAGCGGCTGTGGTTCCTCGACCAGCTGGAGGGACCATCACCGATCTACAACATGGCGGTCGCACTGCAGATCACCGGACAGCTGAACACGGACGCGCTCGGTGCGGCGCTGGCCGACGTGGTGGAACGCCATGAGTCTCTGCGCACGGTGTTCCGGTCGTCCGAGGGCGTTCCGGAGCAGGTGGTGATACCCGCCCAGGATGCCGATTGCGGTTGGCGAGTGATCGACGCCGGCGGATGGTCGACGACCGAATTGCGCGAGGCCATCGGCGAGATGGCCGGCCATGCCTTCGATCTGGGCAGCGAGATACCGTTACGGGCGGCGCTTTTGCGGTTGAACGACGACGCGCATGTTCTGGTGGCCGTGGTGCACCACATCGCTGCCGACGGCTGGTCCGTGGCCCCGCTGGTCGCCGATCTGCAATCGGCGTACGCCGGCCGGTCTGCGGGACGCGCGCCGGGCTGGGCTCCGTTGCCGGTGCAGTATGTGGACTACACCCTGTGGCAGCGCGCGCAGCTGGGCGACCTGGCCGACACCGACAGCCACATCTCGGGTCAGGTGGCGTATTGGGAGCAGGCGCTGGCCGGGCTGCCCGAACGTCTGGAACTCCCCACCGACCGTCCCTACCCGCCGGTTGCTGATCACCGCGGTGCCAGCATGCCGGTGTCATTGCCGGCCGAATTGCACAGGGCGCTGCGTGAAGTGGCGCGCGAACACAACGCCACGACGTACATGGTGCTTCAGACCGCGTTGACGATGTTGTTGTCGAAGCTCAGTGCGAGCCGTGATGTGGCGGTCGGAGTTCCGATCGCGGGTCGTGGCGATGCGGCGCTGGATCAGCTGGTGGGATTCTTCGTCAACACCCTGGTGCTGCGGGTGGACCTGGCCGGCGACCCGACTGTTGCCGAGCTGCTGGCCCAGGTGCGCAAGCGCAGCCTGGCCACGCTCGAGCACCAGGATGTGCCGTTCGAAGTACTTGTGGATCGGCTCAAGCCGACCCGGTCACTGGCCCATCACCCGCTGGTCCAGGTGGCGCTGGCCTGGCAGAACTTCACCACCGACACCCCGACCGAAGCCACTCTGGGTGAGGCACAGGTCAGCCCACTGCCGGTGGACACCCAGGTGGCCCGAATGGACCTCACGTTCTCGTTGGCGGAGCGGTGGGACGACGCCGGCAACCCCGCAGGGATCAGCGGCACGGTGGAGTTCCGAACCGACGTGTTCGACGCGGCCAGCATCCAGACCATGATCGAGAGGCTGGCGCGGGTCGCCGAGGCGTTGATCGAAGATCCGGCCCGGCGGTTGTCGTCGGTCGATGTGCTGGATGCCGTCGAGCATGGCCGTCTCGACGATGTGGGTAACCGGGCTGTGCTGGCCGAGTCCCCGGTGCCTGCGCTGTCGATCCCGCGGCTGTTCGCTGCTCAGGTGGCTCGCGCGCCTGAGGCGGTGGCGGTGAGTTTCGATGGTCACTCGATGACCTATCGCGAGCTCGACGAGGCGTCGAACCGGCTGGCGCACTGGCTGGTTGGCTTCGGCGCGGGCCCGGGTGAATGTGTGGCGGTGTTGGTGCCACGATCGGTCGAGGCGATCGTCGCGATTCTGGGCGCGTTGAAGTCGGGGGCGGCATATGTGCCGGTCGATCCGATGCATCCTGATACCCGGATCCAGTTCATGCTCGGCGATGCGGCCCCGATTGTCGCGGTGACCACCGCCGCATTGCGCATGCGGCTGGAAGGTATCGACCTGACAGTCGTCGACGTCGCCGATGCGGCGATCGATGCGCAACCCAGTACCGCACTGCGGGGGCCGGTTTCAGATGACGTCGCGTATCTGATCTACACCTCAGGGACGACGGGCGTTCCCAAGGGTGTGGCGATCAGCCACGGCAACGTGGCTCGGTTGCTGGGCACCTTGGATACCGAGTTGGGCCTGGCGGGTCAGGTGTGGACGCAGTGTCATTCGTTGGCGTTCGACTATTCGGTGTGGGAGATCTGGGGTGCGCTGCTGTTCGGCGGCCGCCTGGTGGTGGTGTCAGAGTCGGTGACTCGATCCCCGGAGGACCTGCTGAGCTTGCTTGTCGCCGAGCAGGTGACGGTGCTGAGCCAGACGCCGTCGGCGTTCTATGCCTTGCAGTCGGCTGACGCGTTGCAACCCGAACTGGGCCGTCAGTTGAAGTTGGAGACGGTCGTCTTCGGCGGAGAAGCCCTTGAACCACAACGCCTTCGACCCTGGTTCGAGGGACATTCAGGTTCCACCCGGTTGATCAACATGTATGGCATCACGGAGACGACGGTGCACGCGTCGTTCCGGGAGATCATGGCCAGTGACGTCGAGGGCAGCGCGAGCCCGATCGGTGTGCCGTTGGACCACCTCGGGTTCTTCGTCCTGGATTCATCGCTGCAACCGGTGCCGGTTGGTGTGACGGGTGAGTTGTACGTCGTCGGAGCCGGGCTGGGATTCGGTTACTGGCGTCGCGGTGGACTGAGCGCGACGAGATTCGTGGCGTGCCCGTTCGGCGGGACAGGGACCCGGATGTATCGGACCGGCGATCTCGCCTCGTGGGGCCCTGACGGCCAGTTGCGCTATCTGGGACGTGCTGATGAGCAGGTCAAGATTCGCGGGTACCGCATCGAGCTGGGCGAAATCCAATCTGCCCTGGAAGATCTGGACGGGGTGAGACAAGCCGAGGTCATAGCCCGAGAAGACCGCCCCGGCGACAAACGCCTGGTGGGCTACATCACCGGCAGCGCGGACCCGGTCGCGGTTCGTGCGGCATTGTCGGAGCGGTTGCCCGGTTATATGGTGCCCGCGGCGGTGGTGGTGCTCGACGCCTTGCCCTTGACGGTGAACGGCAAACTCGACAAACGCGCTCTGCCTGCCCCCGACTATGCCAACGGTCAGGAATACCGCGCTCCGGCGACTCCCGTGGAGGAACTGCTGGCCGGCATCTATGCGCAGGTGCTCGGTCTGGAACGGGTCGGGGCAGATGATTCCTTCTTCGACCTGGGCGGCGACTCGCTCTCGGCGATGCGGTTGATCAACGCGGTCAATGCCAGTTTGGATACCGATCTGGCAGTGCGGACAGTGTTCGAGGCGCCCACGGTGGCACAGCTTGCGTCACATGCACATCAGAGTTCGGGGCGGCGTGAACCGCTGGTGGCCCGACAACGCCCCGAAGCCCTGCCGCTGTCGTATGCCCAGCAGCGACTGTGGTTCCTCGACCAGCTCGAGGGACCGTCACCGATCTACAACATGCCGACCGCATACCGGATCACCGGCGGGCTTGATGTCGATGCCCTCGGTGCGGCACTGGTGGATGTGGTCGAGCGCCACGAGTCTCTGCGCACGGTGTTCCCGGCGGTCGACGGTGTGCCCAGACAGGTCGTGGTGCCTGCGGAGCAGGCCGATCCGGGGTGGCAGGTCGTCGACGCGGAGGACTGGTCGGCGGATCGACTCCACGACGCGATTCGCGAGACCGTCGGATACAACTTTGATCTGTCCGCGGAGATCCCGTTGAGGGCAACCCTTTTCCGGATGGGCGAGGGTGAGCATGTGCTGGTCGCAGTGGTCCATCACATTGCCGGTGATGGCTGGTCGATCGGTCCGCTCGTGCGTGACATCGGGATCGCCTACGCCAACCGGTGTGCGGGACAGGCGCCGGACTGGGCGCCGCTGCCGGTGCAATACGCGGATTACACGCTGTGGCAGCGCTCGTATCTCGGTGATCCGACCGATCCGGACAGCCGGATTTCTGGTCAGCTGGCGTACTGGGAGCATGCGCTGGCCGGGCTGCCCGAGCGTCTGGAGCTGCCCACCGACCGGCCGTATCCGCCGGTGGCCGACTACCACGGCGCCAGTCTCACGATGGAGTGGCCGGTCGAGTTACAGCAGCAGATCGCGCGGGTAGCCAGTGAGCACAACGCCACCAGCTTCATGGTGGTACAGGCCGCCCTGGCCGTGTTGTTGTCGACTCTCAGCGGGAATTCGGATGTTGCAGTGGGGTTCCCGATCGCGGGGCGTAGCGATCCGGCATTGGATGAGCTGGTCGGCGTCTTCATCAACACCCTGGTGCTACGAGTCGAGCTCGACGGCGATCCGTCCGTCGCTGAGCTGCTGGCCCAGGTGCGGCGACGCAGTCTGGCTGCCTACGAGCACCAGGATGTGCCCTTCGAGATGGTTGTCGACCGGCTCAACCCGGCGCGCAGTTTGACCCACCACCCGCTGGTCCAGGTGATGATGGCGTGGCAGAACCTGGCCGCGCAGAACGACGATCACACGGCGTCGACGAGTTTGGGCGGGCTGCAGGCCACCCCGCTGGAAGCAGACACTCAGACCGCACGCATGGATCTGATGATCTCGCTGGCCGAACGCTGGAGTGCCGGCGAGCCTGCGGGCATCACCGGGGCCGTGGAGTACCGCACCGATGTGTTCGATGCCTCCACCATCCAGAGCTTTGTCGAGCGGCTCACCCGCGCGGTCGAAGCCCTGACAGCTGATCCTTCAGCGACGTTGTCGTCTGTGAACCTGCTCGCGGCAGGCGACCATGCCCGCCTCGACGGATGGGGCAATCGGGCGGTGCTTTCCGAGTCGGTGGCCGCCAAGTCGATTCCGGCCGTGTTCGCCGAACAGGTGGCACGGGACCCGGCCGCCGTGGCCGTGGTGTGCGGTGAGAGTTCATGGACATATCGGGAGCTCGACGAGGCGTCGAATCGCTTGGCGCACTTGCTCGTCGGCCAGGGTGCTGGATCGGGCGAATGTGTGGCGTTGCTGCTCAACCATTCGGCAGAGGCGATCGTCGCGATCCTGGCGGTGCTGAAGTCAGGGGCAGCCTATCTGCCCATCGATCCGATGGTGCCGGACGCACGGGTCGAGTTCATGCTGGCCGACGCCGGCCCGGTCGCGGCGGTCACCACCGCTGCGTTGCGGACACGGCTGGATGGGTGCGACCTGACCGTCATCGACATCGCTGACGCGCGGATCGAGACGCAACCCAGCACGGCATTGCCAGGCCCGGCTGCCGATGACCTCGCCTACCTGATCTACACCTCGGGAACCACCGGCGTTCCGAAGGGCGTGGCGATCACTCACCAGAATGTGACGCAGTTCCTCGGCGCCGTGGATCCGTCCCTGGTCGGACCGGGAACCGTTTGGTCGCAGTGGCATTCACTGGTGTTCGACGTCTCTGTGTGGGACATCTTCTGCGCCCTGCTGCACGGCGGCCGGTTGGTGGTGGTGCCGGAGGAGGTGGCTCGTTCGCCGCAGGATCTGCATGACCTGCTGGTGAGCGAGAAGGTCAGCGTCTTGAGCCAGACACCGTCGGCGGCGGGGATGCTCTCGCCGGACGGCCTGGAATCCACCACGTTGGTGGTTGCCGGAGAAGCCTGTCCGACCGAGTTGGTACAACGGTGGGCGCCGGGTCGGGTGCTGATCAACGCCTATGGGCCGACCGAAGCCACGGTGTATGCCACGATCAGTGCGCCGTTGAAAGCCGAACCGGCGGCGCCCAACATCGTTCCGATCGGTTCGCCGGCACCCGGGGCCGCACTGTTCGTCCTTGATCGCCGGCTGCGGCAAGTGCCTCCTGGTGTCGTTGGCGAGTTGTATGTGGCGGGCCGCGGCGTCGGAGTGGGGTACGTCGGTCGGTCCGGATTGACCGCATCTCGTTTCGTCGCCTGCCCATTCGGCGGCGCGGGCGCGCGGATGTACCGGACCGGCGATCTGGTGCGCTGGGGCAGTGACGGACAGATGCAGTATCTCGGCCGCGCCGACGAGCAGGTGAAGATCCGCGGCTACCGGATCGAACTCGGCGAAATCCAAGTCGCGCTGGCTGACCTGGACGGTGTGGAACAGGCTGTCGTCGTCGCCCGCGAGGACCACCCCGGCGAGAAGCGACTCGTCGGCTACGTGACCGAGACGGCGCCCGGCTTGATCGACTCCGGTAAGGCGCGAGCCCAGCTGGCTGAGCACCTTCCGGCGTACATGGTTCCTGCCGCCGTGATGGTGGTCGAGGCAATACCGTTGACTGTCAACGGCAAACTGGACAGACGCGCGCTGCCGGCACCGGAATACGTCGATGCCCACAGCTATCGTGCCCCGACCAACCCGACCGAGGAGATCCTCGCGGGCATCTTCGCTCAAGTATTGGGTTTGGACCGGGTCGGAGTCGACGACTCGTTCTTCGATCTCGGCGGTGACTCCCTGTCAGCCATACGGTTGATCAATGCCGTCAACACCGCGTTCGACAGTGATCTGGCAGTCCGCGCGGTATTCGACGCACCGGCTGTGGCGCAGCTCGAATCGCGAATCGCGGCGGGTTCAGGCGGACGGACGCCGTTGGCCCCCATGCCTCGGCCTGCTGTGGTGCCGTTGTCATACGCCCAGCAGCGACTGTGGTTCCTGGACCAGCTGCACGGTCCGTCCCCGATTTACAACATGCCGATGATGTACCGGGTCACCGGATTGGACGTCGATGCGCTCCGCCTGGCCCTGGCCGATGTGGCAGCCCGGCACGAGAGTCTGCGTACCGTCTTCCCCGAGGTGGACGGTGTGCCCCGGCAGCTGGTCCTCCCTGCCGACCAGGCGGATTTCGGGTGCCAGGAGGTGGACGCTGCGGATTGGCCGGTCGACCAGTTGGCGAGTGCCATCGATGCAGCAGTACGGCACCCCTTCGATCTGAACAACGAGATCCCGATCTGGGCAAGGCTTTTCCGCGTATCCGAAGATGAGCATGTGCTGGTTGCGGTGGTGCACCACATCGCCGGGGACGCTTGGTCGTTCGCACCGCTGGCCCGTGATGTGGCCGTCGCCTACGCCGCGCGCTGTGGCGGCCAGGCGCCGCAGTGGTCCTCGCTGCCGGTGCAGTACGTTGACTACACATTGTGGCAGCGGGAGCAGCTCGGTGACCTCTCCGACCCCGAGAGCCGGATCTCGGGGCAACTGGCTTACTGGCAGGACGCGCTCGCGGGCCTGCCTGACCGCCTCGAGTTGCCGACGGACCGCCCGTACCCGGCGGTCGCCGATCACCGCGGGGCTGTCGTCGAAGTGGAGTGGCCGGCGGAATTGCAGCAGCGGGTGGCCGCGGTTGCGAGGGAGCACAATGCGACCAGCTTCATGGTGGTGCAGGCTGCGCTGGCCGTGCTGTTGTCGAGTTTGAGTGCAAGTTCCGATGTGGCGGTGGGTTTCCCGATTGCAGGGCGCAATGATCCCGCCTTGAATGATCTGGTCGGGTTCTTCGTGAACACCTTGGTGCTGCGAGTCGACCTGGCCGACGACCCCACCGTAGGTGAGCTGCTGGGGCAGGTGCGTCAGCGCAGTTTGGCCGCGTACGAGCATCAGGACGTGCCGTTCGAGGTGTTGGTGGACCGGCTCAACCCGAGCCGTAGCCTGAGCTATCACCCATTGATCCAGGTGATGTTGGCCTGGCAGAACCCTGCGAATGCAACCGGTTCCGAGCCGGTGGCGGGAGATGTGCACGCTGCGGCGCAGATGGCCGAAACCCATACCGCCCGTATGGATCTGGTCTTTGCTCTCGGAGAAAGGTACGACGCCGAGGACGCTTGGGCCGGGATCGGCGGGTCGGTGGAATTTCGCACTGACGTGTTCGACGCCGGCACAATCGAGGTGATCGTCGGGCGGTTGGAGCGGATTCTGGCGGCCATGACGGCCGATCCGGCGCAGCGCTTGTCGTCCATCGATGTGTTGGACACCGACGAGCGTGCTCGCCTCGATGAGCTCGGGAACCGGGCCGCGTTGACCGCACCGGCTAGGGTGGCGGCCTCGATTCCGGAGGTGTTCGCCCAGCAAGTGGCTCGGGTGCCGGATGCCCCGGCCGTGACCTTCGACGGCAGGTCCATTTCGTATCGAGAACTCGACGAAGCCTCGAATCGGTTGGCGCACCTCCTTGCCGGCCACGGTGCCGGGCCCGGTGAGTGTGTGGCGTTGGTGCTGAATCGTTCGGTTGACGCGATTGTGGCGATTCTGGCGGTGTTGAAGACAGGGGCGGCGTATCTGCCGTTGGATCCGGCGTATCCGGATGCACGGATCGCCGTGGTGGTCGGCGATGCCCGACCGGTGGCCGCGGTGACGGCAGGTGCGTTGGCGGGGCGGCTGGACCAGCTGGGTGTGTCCGTTGTCGACGTGGCGGACCGGCGGATCGCCATGCAACCGAGCAGCGCATTGTCAATGCCGGCTGCCGATGATGTGGCGTACGTGATCTACACGTCGGGCACGACGGGGGTGCCGAAGGGAGTGGTCGTCCCGCACAGCAATGTCACCGGGTTGCTGACGTCGTTGGATGTGGGGTTGCCGACCGCGGGGGTGTGGTCGCAGTGGCACTCGTATGCCTTTGACGTGTCGGTGTGGGAGATCTTCGGTGCGCTGTTGAGCGGTGGCCGGTTGGTGGTGGTGCCTGATGCGCTGGTGGGTTCACCAGATGAGTTGCACGACTTGCTGGTTGCAGAGCAAGTGACGGTGCTGAACCAGACGCCGTCGGCAGCTGCGGCGCTGTCGTCGGAGAGTCTGGAGTCTGCGGCGTTGGTGGTGGCCGGTGAGGCGTGCCCGGCCGAGTTGGTGGATCGGTGGGCACTGGGCCGGTTGATGATCAACGGTTACGGCCCGACGGAGACGTGGTACACGTCGTTCAGTGCCCCGTTGGTGGCAGGGTCGGGTGTGGTGCCGATCGGAAGGCCGGTGCCGGGTGCGGCGTTCTTCGTGTTGGACCGGTGGTTGCGTCCGGTGCCCGCCGGTGTGGTCGGGGAATTGTATGTGGCCGGGGCCGGCCTGGCCGCCGGGTACCAGCGTCGGGGTGGGTTGACGGGGTCGCGATTCGTCGCGTGTCCGTTCGCAGCGGGGCAGCGGATGTATCGCACCGGGGATCTGGTGCGTTGGGGTGCCGACGGTCAGTTGCAATATCTGGGCCGGGCTGATGAGCAGGTAAAGATCCGCGGGTATCGCATCGAGTTGGGTGACGTGCGAGCGGTGCTGGCCGGTCTGGAGGGGGTGGATCAGGCGGCCGTCATCGCTCGAGAAGATCGCCCCGGCGACAAGCGGCTGTTCGGATACATCACCGGTAAGGCAGACCCGGCCGAAATCCGGGCTGCGATGGCGGCACGGTTACCGGCCTATATGGTGCCTGCGGCGGTGATGGCGGTCGACAGTTTGCCGTTGACGGTGAACGGGAAGTTGGATCGTCGCGCACTCCCGGTGCCGGAGTATGTAGATGCTCGGCGTTACCGTGCCCCGGAAACGCTCACCGAGGAGATTCTGGCCGGTATCTACGCCGAAGTCCTCGGCCTGGAGAGGGTCGGGGTCGACGATTCGTTTTTCAACCTCGGAGGGGACTCGCTGTCGGCGATGCGGGTGATCGCCGCCGCCAACTCCAGCCTCGGCGCCGAGTTGGCGGTGCGAGTCATGTTCGATGCGCCGACGGTGCGTGGTTTGGCCCAGCAAGTGGGTCGTGCCGAGAGTTCGCGGGAAGTGGTCCCGGTCGAGGTGCTCAAGCAGGGCAACGGCGTGCCGTTGTGTTGCGTGCACGACGGATTCGGGTTGAGTTGGTCGTACCGGGCGTTGGGCCAGTACGTGGAGGGCCCGATCGTCGGAATCAACCGGGCGCCGGCCGATGGCGAATCCGAGGCACAGTCGATCCACGCCATGGCGGAAAGCTACGCTGACCGGCTTCAGAAGCTGTATCCCGTTGGGCCATACCGGATTCTGGGCTGGTCGTTTGGTGGAGTGGTGGCTCATGCGTTGGCCGTTGAGCTTCAGCGGCGTGGGTGTGAGGTTCAGCGTCTGGTGCTGCTCGATGGCTTGCTGAACCCGAACAGGTTCTGGAAACGCATCACCCGCAGGATTGCGAAGAATCGGGCGGTGGCCGAAGGGTGGGTTCTGGATTACATCCTGCGGACCAACAAGGTCCGGGTGCCCGTGCATTTCGGGTTGCTGTCCTATTCGCGGGTGGCCGACATCATTGCCCGGCACGGGGCCAGTCCGCCGTCGCGACAGTTGGTGAAATTCATGGCCCGCAGCGTGAGTGCGGGGCAGTTGTTCCTTCTCGATCATCAGCCTGAAGTTTTTGACGGTGATGTCGTGATGTTCTCAGCGGCCCGACCTCGATGCGAGGAGACCGACGGGAACGGGCTCATGCCGAGGGTGGCGCGTCTGCGTAACCGCAGGGCAGCCGGAGCACTGCTGCACAGTTGGCGCCCTTACGTTTCCGGGAAGATCACGGTGCTACCGGTTGGCTGCACCCACTTCGAGATGTTCACCCCCGAAGCATTGAGTGAATACGTCGAACAGCTGAAGTCTGTCCTGGAAAGTGATTCGGAATAGATCGGAATAGATGCGTGACGATGCTATTGCGCACCAGCGTTGAGCGGCTGACGTGGGGACGGTGATCGCCAAATGGGTACCACTTACGAGCACGAGGCGCGCGAATCCAACACGGATACAGTTCTGAAAACAAGCAACGTCCTCGACGTACTCGACCAGCGCACGTTCGATCTCGGGTTGGCGATCGGCGTCAACAGTCTCCTGCAGAGCGCCTGGATATATGACCGCCCGGTCGATATCGAAGGCCTTCGCCAGTTCCACGACCACCTTCGGCGGGGACGGCTGTCCCGCGGCATCGAGCGTTCACCGCTGCCCTTCGGTCGGCACCGCTGGGTGGCGTCGGACAATACGTCCGAGCTGGAGATCGTCGAGACACCCAGGCCTCGTGAAGAGTTCGATGACTGGCTCGGCGAGCAGATCAACACTCCGCTCGATTGTGAGCGCGGACCCGGCTGGCATCTCGCAATGCTCCCGTTCACCGACGGCGGCTCAGGTGTGAGCTTGGTCGTCTCACATTGCCTCATCGACGGAGTCGGTCTCTGTGAGGCGCTGGCTGATGCCGCACTCGGCCGCGACGATCCGATCAGCTGGCCTGCTGCCGAAACGCGCGGTCGCTGGCGAGCTGTGAGCCAGGACGCCTGGCAAACCGTGCGCGACATCCCCGCCATGGCGCGGGGTGTTGTCGCGGCGATTCGGCTGGCTCGGCGCAGTCGGGAAGGGGCAACGGCCCCGGCCACTTCGACGATCACCACCTCACCTGCGCCGGCCGCCCTTTCTGACGAATCGATACCGGTCCCGATGGCGACGATCCTCGTCGATGCGGACGAATGGGATTCTCGCGCAGAGGCGCTCGGGGGGACCAGTAACACCCTTCTTGTGGGATTGGCGGCTCGGCTGGCCCATCGCGCAGGACGTGTCGGCGCAGACGGGTCGGTGATGGTCATGATGCCGGTCAACCAGCGCGCCGACGGAGACACCCGTGCCAACGCGCGAAGCAGTGTCGCCGTCACGGTGGATCCCGCACTGGCGACCACGGATCTGCGGGAGATCCGGGCTGCTGTCAAAGAAACGCTGATCCGTCACGGGCAGGTGCCTGATGAGGAACACGCGGTGAATGCCATCATCCCCCTGCTGCCGAAGCGGTTCCTCGGAGCCACATCGCGTGTCGGTTCACCCAACCAAGTCGGTTCATCGAACCTCGGTGTGGTCAACCCGGCCGCCACCCGGGCCGATGGTACGGAGGCCGACCACTTCGCCGTGAAGGTTCTCCCGTACCTGGGATTGACTGAGGCGATGCTCCGCCGGTTCGGCGGGACCCAGTCATTTCTGTCCGGGAGAGCGAACGGGCGAGTGTTCGTTTCGGCGCATTCATACCTCCCGGGTGGAACCAACTCGAACGAGCGCCTGCAACAGAACCTTTCGAATGCGCTGAATGACTTCTCCCTTACCGGAACACTTTTCTGAACACTGGATCAACTTTCAGGAGGATGGCATGAGCACCGATCTTCGGGTGGCGATTCAATCCGTACTCGGCCTGGTTGCGTTGGGAGCGCTGCTGTTCATACCGGCGGGGACGCTCGACTACTGGCAGGCGTGGGTCTTCCTGTCGGTGTACGCGGTACTGGCAATCGCCTCCACCGTCTACCTGTTGAGGAAAGACAAGGCGATCGTCGAGCGGCGCATGCGGGTCGGGCAGAAGGCCGAATCGCGACCGGTGCAAAAGGTCGTGGTGCTCGTCATCGTGAACCTGTCCATCGCCCTGCCGGTGTTCTGTGCGCTCGACCACCGCTTCGGCTGGTCTCCGGTGCCCACCGCGGTATCCCTGATCGGTAACGCGATGTTCGCCGTCGGCCTTGGCATCACGATGTTCACCATGCTCCAGAACAGTTATGCGTCGGCCAACATCACCGTGGAGTCGGAGCAGAAACTGGTCTCCACCGGGCTCTACGGGCTTGTGCGACACCCCATGTACATGGGCGCCTTGATCATGGTCGCGGGGATGCCTCTGGCCCTCGGATCATGGTGGGGCCTGGCCGTTCTCATTCCCGTGTTGGCCCTTTACGCCTTCCGTATCCACGATGAGGAAGAGCTGCTCGGACAGCAACTCGCGGGTTACGGCGAGTACATGCAGAAGGTGCACTATCGACTGGTGCCGCTCGTTTGGTGACGATGAAGCTGATCGTCACGGCGGCTGCATCTTCCTAGACCGCCAACTGTTGAGGACTACCGCACCGAACTGAGTCCAGACGGTGCGGTAGTCCTTTGTCTATGGCCGGTCGGATGCAGACCCATTGGCAGAATCCGCTCTCCAGCCGGCGACAGGATCCCGGTGACCGCCGTGCATCCGCACCGGCGGTGCGTTGTCGTTCGCCTGCGCTTTTCGCAAGATCTTGAAAATTCGCTACTGATTGCAATCGCAAACTAATGAACTTTGAATCGCGGCCGAATGCCCACTCGTTCCGGGGGTGCGTCACCAAGTCGCTCTTCGTCGCCGCGCGCGCGGGAAGGTCGTGCTGAACAATATTTGCTGAAATTGCAAATACCTTGCGCTCTCGACGTCTGTCATCTCTTGTCGACGGAGTGAGGTCGGCTGATTTCGGGTAGCGGTGCAGTCGACTTCGCTGAAGTGAACTACATCGGCGTCATGCACAAACCTGTGGTCGGCGGTCTTTCTGGGGAGCTTTCGAGCGCGGACATGCAGATCAGAGTGCCGTGACGGTCTTGGAGGTGGCGACAACGGTCCACGTTCCAGTCGGCGCGAGCCGTTGGGGTGACCCGCGGGGGCGTCAGTCCTCATGCTGTCTGAGTTTGCCATCGGCATTTGCTGAACTTGATTGGTTCGTCAACGACGGTGCGACACCGTCAGGTTGCGGTCGGCTCACATTCCTGGATTCACAATTTCTACGTCCACTCGACGCCGACTGGATATGCTGATTTTCTGCAATTACTGAATCCATAGCTGGAGTAGGCCACAGGAAACAAGATCGCATTGGGCAGGGCGCGGGGCGGGATTGTCCCTGCTTCCGGATACCCGAACGTTTTCACTGGTCGACTCGACGATGGGGGGCCGGGTGAACGTTGACCAACAACGCTGCCTGTCGGCGACCGCCGCCGAGATCCCCGTAGGCCGGGCAACCGGTCGCAGGAGGCCACGCGGGTGGGAGATTCCAATGAAGATCGATGAACAGTCACTGCCTGCCGTACGCGTGCAGCTCGACGAGTACTCGGCCAAGAGCCGCCTCCGCACCGCCTCGTCGGTGTGCGTCCCCAAGACACTGCGGGAGGCGTTGTCGTGACTGCAAACTTGACGCGACGATTGTCGTCGATCGACTTTCTGGATGAGGATGAGCACGCTGAGCTGTTCGACTGGGGCAACCGGGCTGTTCTGACCAACGCGGCGCGCGTGTCGGCTCCTGTGACGGAGTTGTTCGCGGCCCAGGCAACCCGTTCACGGGATGCGGTGGCGGTTGCATTCGATGGCCGGCAGATGTCGTATGGCGAACTCGATGAATTGTCGAATCGTCTGGCCCACCATCTGGTTGGCCTTGGCGCTGGGCCGGGTCAGCGTGTCGCGGTGCTCTTGCCCAGATCGGCTGATTCCGTTGTGGCGATTCTGGCGGTGTTGAAGTCGGGGGCGGCGTATCTGCCGATCGATCCGCTGCATCCTGATGCGCGCATTCGGTTCATGCTCGCCGATGCTGAACCGACCGTAGCGGTGACGACTACGGAATTGGCTGGTCGCTTGGACGGTTGCGATATCCACGTCGTCGATTTCGCCGAGTTACGTCAGCACAACGAACAGAGTGCAAGCTTGCCTGTGCCGTCGGCTGATGATGTGGCGTATTTGATCTATACGTCGGGGACGACGGGGCGTCCGAAGGGTGTGGCGGTTACGCATTCCAATGTGGTTCGGCTGTTGGAGACGTTGGATGCGGAGTTGGGTCTGGCGGGGCAGGTGTGGACGCAGTGTCATTCGTTGGCGTTTGACTATTCGGTGTGGGAGATCTGGGGTGCGTTGTTGTTCGGTGGCCGGTTGGTGGTGGTGCCGGAGGCGGTGACGCGGGCTCCAGAAGAGCTGCTGGCCTTGCTGGTCACCGAGCAGGTAACTGTGTTGAGTCAGACACCGTCGGCGTTCTACGCACTGCAGTCTGTTGATTCCCTGCTGCCCGCGGCAGGCCGCCAGCTGAAGGTGGAGACGGTGGTGTTCGGCGGGGAAGCTCTTGAGCCGCAGCGTCTTCAGCCGTGGATGGACAGCCATTCGGATTCGCCGCGGTTGATCAACATGTATGGCATCACCGAGACGACGGTGCATGCCTCGTTCCGGGAGATCGGTGCTGAGGATGCTCAGGGCAGTGACAGCCCGATCGGTGTGCCGCTGGCGCACTTGGGCTTCTTTGTGCTGGATGCGTCGCTGCATCCTGCGCCGGTCGGTGTGGTGGGTGAGCTGTATGTGACCGGTGGTGGGCTGGCATGTGGGTATTGGCATCGCGGCGGATTGACCGCGTCGCGGTTTGTCGCCTGTCCGTTCGGCGGTGCGGGTGCGCGCATGTATCGGACCGGTGATCTGGCGTCCTGGGGTTCCGATGGGCAGCTGCGGTATGCAGGTCGCGCTGATGAGCAGGTCAAGATCCGCGGATATCGCATCGAACTGGGGGAAATCCGGTCTGCGCTTGCGGAACTGGACGGAGTGAGACAAGCCGAGGTCATAGCGCGCGAGGATCATCCAGGCGACAAACGTCTCGTGGGGTATGTGACCGGTGTGGTGGATGCCGGGGTTGTGCGTGCTGCGTTGTCGGCGCGGTTGCCTGGTTATATGGTGCCGGCTGCGATCGTGGTGCTGGACAGTTTGCCGTTGACGGTGAACGGCAAGCTGGACAAGCGTGCGTTGCCGGCTCCGGATTATGCCGAGGGGCAGCGGTATCGTGCTCCGGTCAGTGCTGTGGAGGAGGTACTGGCCGGGATCTATGCCCAGGTGTTGGGTTTGGATCGCGTGGGGGTCGACGATTCGTTCTTCGACCTGGGCGGCGACTCGCTCTCGGCGACCCGCTTGATCAACACGATCAACAGTGACCTGGATTCTGATCTCGCGGTTCGTGCGGTGTTCGAGGCGCCGACGGTCGCGGAGCTGGCGATGCGTGTCGCTGAGAGTTCGGGCAGGCGGGCGCCGTTGGTGGCTCAACGGCGGCCGGACGTCATTCCGTTGTCGTATGCCCAGCAGCGGTTGTGGTTCCTGGAGCAGCTGCAGGGCCCGTCGTCGATCTACAACATGGCGGTGGCGTTACGGATCAGTGGGTGTCTGGACACTGACGCGCTGGGTCTCGCCCTCGCCGATGTCGTGGACCGCCATGAGAGCCTCCGAACACTGTTTGCGGCACCCGACGGTGTGCCGCGGCAGGTGGTGGTGCGGTCAGAGGATGTTGACTTCGGTTGGCAGGTTGTCGATGTGTGTGGTGCGTCGGCGGCTGAAGTCGCCGAGATCATTGAAGGTGTGGCTGGTCATGCGTTTGATCTGAGTTGTGAGATCCCGCTTCGTGCAGTGCTTTTGCGGACTGGTGTTGATGAGTTCGTGTTGGCTGCGGTGGTGCATCATATTGCTGCTGATGGTTGGTCGGTGGCTCCGTTGGTGGCTGATTTGCAGTTGGCGTATGCCGCTCGTGCGGTAGGCCGGGGGCCGCAGTGGTCGCCGTTGCCGGTGCAGTATGTCGATTACACGTTGTGGCAGCGTGAGTGTCTGGGCGATCTTGCTGATCCTGAGTCCAGGATTTCGGGACAGGTGGCGTATTGGGAGCAGGCGTTGGCTGGGTTGCCTGAGCGCCTTGAGTTGCCCACTGATCGTCCTTATCCTGCGGTGGCTGATCATCGGGGGGCCAGCATCCCGGTGTCGTTGCCCGCCGAACTGCACAGACGCGTTCGTGCAGTCGCTCGTGAACACAACGTGACGACGTACATGGTGGTGCAGGCGGCACTGGCGATGTTGTTGTCGAAGATGAGCGCGAGTTCTGATGTGGCGGTGGGTGTTCCGATCGCCGGTCGCGGGGATGTGGCTCTGGACAAACTGGTGGGGTTCTTTGTCAACACGTTGGTGTTGCGGGTCGACCTGACCGGCGACCCCACTGCAACCGAGGTACTGGGACAGGTTCGCCGGCGGAGCTTGGCTGCGCTTGAGCATCAGGACGTGCCGTTCGAGGTGTTGGTAGACCGCCTCAACCCGACCCGGTCGCTGGCTCATCATCCGTTGGTCCAGGTCGCCCTGGCCTGGCAGAACTTCATCGACGACTCTGCAGCTCGCTCTACCTCCGGTGGCATTCAGGCCGAGCCGCTGGAAACGACGACGCGAACTGCCCGGATGGATCTGACGTTCTCGCTTTCGGAACGCTGGGATGACGCCGGTGAACCCGCAGGCATCGGCGGCAGCGTCGAGTTCCGCACCGACGTATTCGACACCGCCAGTACCGAACTGCTGGTGGAGCGGTTGCACCGCGTGTTGGATGCCGTCACCACTGATCCGCGGAGGTCGTTGTCGTCGATCGATGTGTTGGATGTCGTCGAGCACGCCCGCCTCGACGAAATGGGTAACCGGGCTGCGTTGGCCAGGCCGACCACAGCGTCGTCGGTTCCGGCGATGTTCGCGCAGCAGGTCGTCCGCACCCCGGACACGGTGGCACTGGTCTGCGGGCAGCGTTCGCTGACATACCGCGAACTGGATGAGACGTCGAACCGCCTGGCACACTGGCTGGTTGGACTTGGAGCGGGGCCCGGCCGGTGCGTGGCTCTGTTCCATTCGCGTTGTGCCGAAGCGATTATCTCAATCGTCGCGGTCCTGAAGTCCGGAGCCGCGTATGTGCCGATCGACCCCATGCATCCCGATGCCCGGATCCGTTTCATGCTCGATGATGCCGCACCTGTCGCCGTCTTGACTTCAGTGAGTTGGGCCGACCGGCTTTCGGAATGCGAGGTGCATGTCGTCGACGTCGGCGATCCGCGGATCGAGACGCAGCCAAGCACCGCGTTGCCGATGCCCGCTGGCGATGACATCGCCTACCTGATCTACACATCGGGAACCACAGGTGTCCCGAAGGGAGTCGCAGTTCCACACCGGAACGTCGCGCAACTGCTCGTGCCGTTGAATCGAAACTTGTCACCAGAGGTGTGGTCACAGTGGCATTCCTATGCCTTCGATGTTTCGGTGTGGGAGGTGTGGGGCGCTCTTCTGCACGGCGGACGACTGGTGGTGGTGCCGGAGACAGTGGCGAGTTCACCGGACGATTTCCACGCCCTACTCATGGCCGAGAAGGTGAGTGTGCTGAGCCAAACCCCTTCTGCGGTGGGAGTTCTCTCGCCGGAGGGGCTGGAATCGGCGGCGCTGGTGGTAGCAGGCGAAGCCTGCGCCGCCGAGGTGATGGACCAGTGGGCATCCGGTGGGCGGGTGATGATCAACGCTTACGGACCGACCGAAGCCACGGTGTATGCCTCGATCAGCGCTCCGCTGCAGGCCGGTTCGAATGTCGTTCCGATAGGTTCGCCGGTCCCGGGCGCGGCGTTGTTCGTGCTGGACAGGCTGCTTCGGCCGGTTCCTGTCGGTGTGGTCGGGGAACTGTATGTGGCCGGTCAGGGAGTGGCCTACGGATACGCCCGTCGCGCGGGGTTGACTGCTTCGCGATTCGTGCCCTGCCCGTTCGGGGTGCCGGGCTCGCGGATGTATCGCACCGGTGATCTGGCATTGTGGGGGCTCGATGGGCAGTTGCGGTATCTGGGACGTGCTGATGAGCAGGTCAAGATCCGCGGATATCGGATCGAGTTGGGTGAAATCCAAACGGCGTTGACTGCCGTGGAAGGCGTCCGGCAAGCCGCCGTGATCGTGCGGGAAGACGCGCCGGGTGACAAGCGCCTGGTCGGATATGTGACCGGGACAGCGGATCCGGCCGCCGTCCGACTGGCGTTGGCCGAACGCTTGCCCGGCTACATGGTGCCCGTAGCGGTGGTGTTGGTCGACGCTCTGCCATTGACCGTCAACGGCAAACTCGACCGGCGTGCGCTACCAGCACCGGAGTACGCCGACGCCGACGCCTACCGCGCCCCGAGCACGCCAAAAGAAGAGATCCTGGCCGGGATATATGCCCAAGTCCTGGGATTGGAGCAGGTCGGGATCGACGACTCGTTCTTCGATC
Organism: Mycolicibacterium fortuitum subsp. fortuitum; assembly: GCF_022179545.1. Next base: position 1,025,734 of record NZ_AP025518.1, read on the forward strand.
TGGGTGGCGATTCGCTGTCCGCCATGCGACTGCTCAATGCGATTCACGCAAGCTTGGATGCCGGTCTTCCCGTTCGAGCCGTCTTCGATGCGCCTACCGTGGCTGAACTGGCGGTACGTCTCGGTGAGAATGGGAGCGGACGCGATCCATTGGTGGCCCAGCCGCGCCCAGAGGTCCTCCCGTTGTCCTATGCGCAACAACGGTTGTGGTTCCTTGATCATTTGCAGGGACCTTCACCGGTGTACAACATGCCAGTGGCGCTGCGGTTGCGTGGCCGTTTGGATACCGATGCGCTGGGCCATGCCCTGATGGACGTGGTGGGCAGGCATGAATCGCTGCGCACTGTGTTCGCCGAGTCCGACGGGGCGCTTCGACAAGTGATCATCCCCGAAGCGCAGGCCGACTTCGGTTGGCGGGTAGTTGATGCCACCGGTTGGACCGGCGCCGAATTGGCCGAGGCGATCGAACGTGTGACCAGTCACGCCTTCGATCTGGCCAGCGAGATCCCGTTGCGCGCAGAGCTGTTCCATATCGGAGAGGGCGATGACGTCTTGGTGGCGGTGGTGCATCACATTGCGGGTGATGGCGCTTCCGTCGGTCCGTTGTTGGCAGGTCTCGGTGCAGCCTATGCGTGTCGTTGCCAGGGGCGGGCACCGGATTGGTCGCCTCTGCCGGTGCAGTACGTGGACTATGCGCTGTGGCAACGTTCGTATCTGGGTGACCTGGCCGATCACGACAGTCGGATATCCGGGCAGGTCGCGTATTGGGAAGAGATGCTGGCCGGCCTGCCGGAGCGGTTGGAACTGCCAACGGATCGGCCGTATCCGCAGGTTGCCGGTCACGAAGGCGCCCGGGTGCCGGTCTCGTGGCCGGCCGAATTGCAGCGCCGGATCCGCAGCGTCGCCCGGGAGTATCGTGCGACACCGTTCATGGTGGTTCAGGCCGCCCTGGCTGTTTTGCTGTCGAAACTCAGTGCGAGTCCTGATGTGGCTGTGGGCTTCCCGGTGGCAGACCGGGTGGACCCTGCCTTGGACGAACTGGTCGGTTTCTTCGTCAATACTCTGGTGTTGCGGGTGGATCTGTCCGGCGATCCGACAGTCGGGGAGGTGCTGGAGCAGGTTCGCCATCGCAGCCTCACCGCACTCGAGCATCAAGACGTGCCGTTCGAAGTTTTGGTAGATCGACTCAACCCGACTCGATCCCTGGCCCATCACCCGCTTGTGCAGGTGGAACTGGCCTGGCAGAACTTCACCAGAACTGAAGGTGCTGAATCGGCGTTGGGAGATGTCGAGGCAACTCCTTTGGAAGCCGAGACCGGAACCGCGCGTATGGATCTGACATTGTCGATGTCGGAACGGTGGGATGAGGCCGGCGAACTCGCCGGAATAGCAGGGATGGCGGAATTCCGGACGGACATCTTCGATACGGCCAGCATCGAAACCCTGATCCGCCGGCTCGAGCGCGTGCTCACGGCGATCACGGCCGACGTCGACCAGCGGCTGTCGTCGATGGACTTCTTGGACGAGGACGAGCACACCGAGCTGTTGGGATGGGGCAACCGAGCGGTGCTGGACGAATCGGTGGCCGCGTCGGCTTCGATTACGGACTTGTTCGCTGCGCAGGTCACTCGCTCCCGCGAAGCGGTCGCAGTGTCATTTGACGGCCGATCGATGTCGTACGCGCAGCTCGATGAGTCGTCAGACCGTTTGGCCCGCTTGCTGGTAACCAAAGGCGCCGGGCCCGGCAGGTGCGTCGCGGTGCTCTTGCCCAGATCGGCTGATTCCGTTGTGGCGATTCTGGCGGTGTTGAAGTCGGGGGCGGCGTATCTGCCGATCGATCCGCTGCATCCTGATGCGCGCATTCGGTTCATGCTCGCCGATGCTGAACCGACCGTAGCGGTGACGACTACGGAATTGGCTGGTCGCTTGGACGGTTGCGATATCCACGTCGTCGATTTCGCCGAGTTACGTCAGCACAACGAACAGAGTGCAAGCTTGCCTGTGCCGTCGGCTGATGATGTGGCGTATTTGATCTATACGTCGGGGACGACGGGGCGTCCGAAGGGTGTGGCGGTTACGCATTCCAATGTGGTTCGGCTGTTGGAGACGTTGGATGCGGAGTTGGGTCTGGCGGGGCAGGTGTGGACGCAGTGTCATTCGTTGGCGTTTGACTATTCGGTGTGGGAGATCTGGGGTGCGTTGTTGTTCGGTGGCCGGTTGGTGGTGGTGCCGGAGGCGGTGACGCGGGCTCCAGAAGAGCTGCTGGCCTTGCTGGTCACCGAGCAGGTAACTGTGTTGAGTCAGACACCGTCGGCGTTCTACGCACTGCAGTCTGTTGATTCCCTGCTGCCCGCGGCAGGCCGCCAGCTGAAGGTGGAGACGGTGGTGTTCGGCGGGGAAGCTCTTGAGCCGCAGCGTCTTCAGCCGTGGATGGACAGCCATTCGGATTCGCCGCGGTTGATCAACATGTATGGCATCACCGAGACGACGGTGCATGCCTCGTTCCGGGAGATCGGTGCTGAGGATGCTCAGGGCAGTGACAGCCCGATCGGTGTGCCGCTGGCGCACTTGGGCTTCTTTGTGCTGGATGCGTCGCTGCATCCTGCGCCGGTCGGTGTGGTGGGTGAGCTGTATGTGACCGGTGGTGGGCTGGCATGTGGGTATTGGCGTCGCGGTGGATTGACCGCGTCGCGGTTTGTCGCCTGTCCGTTCGGCGGTGCGGGTGCGCGCATGTATCGGACCGGTGATCTGGCGTCCTGGGGTTCCGATGGGCAGCTGCGGTATGCAGGTCGCGCTGATGAGCAGGTCAAGATCCGCGGTTACCGCATCGAACTGGGCGAGATCCAAACAGCCTTGGCCGATCTGGATGGCGTGGACCAAGCTGCGGTGGTCGCCCGGGAGGACCGCCCGGGGGATAGGCGTCTGGTGGGTTATGTGACCGGTGTGGTGGATGCCGGGGTTGTGCGTGCTGCGTTGTCGGCGCGGTTGCCTGGTTATATGGTGCCGGCTGCGATCGTGGTGCTGGACAGTTTGCCGTTGACGGTGAACGGCAAGCTGGACAAGCGTGCGTTGCCGGCTCCGGATTATGCCGAGGGGCAGCGGTATCGTGCTCCGGTCAGTGCTGTGGAGGAGGTACTGGCCGGGATCTATGCCCAGGTGTTGGGTTTGGATCGGGTGGGGGTCGACGATTCGTTCTTCGACCTGGGCGGCGACTCTCTTGCTGCGACCCGCTTGATCAACACGATCAACAGTGACCTGGATTCTGATCTCGCGGTTCGTGCGGTGTTCGAGGCGCCGACGGTCGCGGCGCTCGCTGAACGGGCGGTGGAAAGTTCAGGACAGCGCCGGCCGCTGGTGGCTCAACGGCGGCCGGACGTCATTCCGTTGTCGTATGCCCAGCAGCGGTTGTGGTTCCTGGAGCAGCTGCAGGGCCCGTCGTCGATCTACAACATGCCGGCGGTTTATCGAGTCAGCGGACCCCTGGACACCGATGCGCTGGGTCTCGCGTTGTCAGATGTCGTGGAACGCCATGAGTCGTTACGCACGCTGTTCAGATCGGTTGACGGTGTGCCGCGGCAGGTGGTGGTGCGGTCAGAGGATGTTGACTTCGGTTGGCAGGTTGTCGATGTGTGTGGTGCGTCGGCGGCCGAAGTCGCCGAGATCATTGAAGGTGTGGCTGGTCATGCGTTTGATCTGAGTTGTGAGATCCCGCTTCGTGCAGTGCTTTTGCGGACTGGTGTTGATGAGTTCGTGTTGGCTGCGGTGGTGCATCATATTGCTGCTGATGGTTGGTCGGTGGCTCCGTTGGTGGCTGATTTGCAGTTGGCGTATGCCGCTCGTGCGGTAGGCCGGGGGCCGCAGTGGTCGCCGTTGCCGGTGCAGTATGTCGATTACACGTTGTGGCAGCGTGAGTGTCTGGGCGATCTTGCTGATCCTGAGTCCAGGATTTCGGGACAGGTGGCGTATTGGGAGCAGGCGTTGGCTGGGTTGCCTGAGCGCCTTGAGTTGCCCACTGATCGTCCTTATCCTGCGGTGGCTGATCATCGGGGGGCCAGCATCCCGGTGTCGTTGCCCGCCGAACTGCACAGACGCGTTCGTGCAGTCGCTCGTGAACACAACGTGACGACGTACATGGTGGTGCAGGCGGCACTGACGATGTTGTTGTCGAAGATGAGCGCGAGTTCTGATGTGGCGGTGGGTGTTCCGATCGCCGGTCGCGGGGATGTGGCTCTGGACAAACTGGTGGGGTTCTTTGTCAACACGTTGGTGTTGCGGGTCGACCTGACCGGTGATCTCACTGTGGGTGAATTGTTGGACCAGGTTCGCCGGCGGAGCTTGGCTGCGCTTGAGCATCAGGACGTGCCGTTCGAGGTGTTGGTGGACCGTCTCAACCCGACCCGGTCGCTGGCTCATCATCCGTTGGTCCAGGTCGCCCTGGCCTGGCAGAACTTCATCGACGACTCTGCAGCTCGCTCTACCTCCGGTGGCATTCAGGCCGAGCCGCTGGAAACGACGACGCGAACTGCCCGGATGGATCTGACGTTCTCGCTTTCGGAACGCTGGGATGACGCCGGTGAACCCGCAGGCATCGGCGGCAGCGTCGAGTTCCGCACCGACGTATTCGACACCGCCAGTATCGAGGTGCTGGTCGAGCGGTTCAATCGAATGCTGGCGGCAATGGCAGTGGATCCCAACCGCCGCTTGTCTTCTGTGGACTTCCTGGACGAGGACGAATACAACCGGTTGGATGCCATGGGCAACCGGTCGGTGCTCGCGGAGTCAGTGGTGCCGGTGTCTGTTCCGGCGGTGTTCTCGCGGCAAGCGGCATGCACGCCCGACATGGTGGCGGTGAGTTTTGAAGGCCGCTCTTTGACGTATGAGCAGCTGGATGAGGCGTCGAACAGGCTGGCGCACCTGTTGGTCTCGCAAGGCGCACAGGCCGGCCGGTATGTGGGTTTGTTGATGGGACGTTCTGCTGATGCGATAGTCGCGATCCTGGGTGTGCTCAAGTCCGGAGCAGCATACGTGCCGATCGACCCGGCGGTACCCGACGACCGAGTCCAGTTCGTCTTGGCTGATGCCGAACCGGTGGTGATGCTGTGCTCAGGTGGTACTGCCGGCCGATTGGCCGAATGCGATGTGCCTGTGATCGACGTCTGCGATCCGCGTATCGCTGATCAGCCCGCTACGCCGTTGCCGGCGCCCGCACCTGATGACGTCGCCCACGTCATCTATACGTCGGGCACGACCGGCATACCGAAAGGTGTTGCGGTTACCCATCAGAACGTGACGCGGTTGTTCGACGGATTGGACATCGGTGTCGAGATGGGCCCCCAGCAGGTGTGGGCAGCGTGTTCGTCGTTGGCATTCGATTACTCGGTGTGGGAGATCTGGGGGGCTCTCCTGCACGGCGGTCGTCTGGTGGTGGTGCCGGATTCGGTCACCCGATCGCCTGAGGACCTGCAGGCGCTGTTGGTTGAGCAACAGGTGTCGGTGCTGAGCCAGACACCTTCTGCGGTAGGCGTTCTGGATCCGAAGCTGTTGGGTTCGGTGTCGGCGTTGATGGTGGCTGCTGAGGCGTGTCCGCCGGATGTGGTGGATCGGTGGGCGCCGGGGCGGGTGATGATCAACGGGTACGGTCCGACGGAGACGACGGTGTATGCCACGATCAGCGCGCCGCTGAAGGAGGCCGGCTCAGCTGGTCCGGCCGTTGTGCCGATCGGGTTCCCGGTCCCGGGTGCGGCGTTGTTCGTACTGGATCGATGGTTGCATCCGGTGCCTCCGGGGGTGGTGGGTGAGCTGTATGTGGCCGGCCGCGGTGTGGGCGTGGGCTACGTACGCCGGCCAGGTTTGACCGCATCACGGTTTGTGCCATGCCCGTTCGGAGCCCCGGGTTCGCGGATGTATCGGACCGGGGATCTGGTGTCGTGGGGTCCGGATGGGCAGTTGCGGTATGCCGGACGCGCCGATGAGCAGGTCAAGATCCGCGGCTACCGCATCGAATTGGGCGAGATCCAAGCAGCGCTGGCCGATCTCGAAGGTGTGCAGCAAGCAGCGGTGATCGCCAGGGAAGATCGTCCGGGCGACAGACGTCTCGTCGGCTACATCACTGGCACGGCAGATCCGGTAGAGGTCAGGACGCTCCTGGCTGAGCGGTTGCCCGGCTATATGGTGCCGGCAGCGTTGGTGCAGCTCGACTCCCTGCCGCTGACCGTCAACGGCAAGCTGGACAGGCGTGCTCTGCCTGCGCCCGAATACAGCGACAGTGACGGATACAACGCGCCGTCGAATCCTGTCGAAGAGATGCTGGCCGCAATTTACGGCCAAGTGTTGGGGTTGGAGCGCGTCGGTGTCGATGATTCGTTCTTCGATCTGGGTGGCGATTCGCTGTCCGCCATGCGGTTGATCAATGCGATCAACGCCAGCCTTGACGCCGATCTGGCAGTAAGCGCCATATTTGACGCACCGTCGGTGCGGCAGCTCGCACAGCGAGTCGGTAAGGCAGGCGGCACCGAGCAGGTGGTACCTGTCGAAGTACTCAAGGAAGGCAGCGGTGTTCCGTTGTGGTGCATCCATGACGGTTATGGCCTGAGTTGGTCTTATCGGGCGCTGGGTGACTACGTGGACCGTCCGATCATCGGTGTGAACCAGATTTCCAGAGTCGGTGAAGCCGCAGACTCAACAATTCGGAGTATGGCCGAAAGCTATGCCGACAGACTCCAGACCCTTCACGGGCGTGGGCCGTATACGCTCCTTGGCTGGTCTTTCGGCGGAATCGTCGCGCATGCACTGGGAGTGGAACTCCAGCGCAGAGGTTGCGAGGTCCGGCGTCTGGTACTGGTCGATGCGGTATTGAGTACCAGCAAATTCAGAGCCAGCGTAGTGCGGGCAATAGCCAACAACCGCAACGCGATCGAGGGCTGGGTACTGGATTATCTTCTGCAGACCAACAATATCGCCGTGCCGTTGCACTGGGGCCCGCTCACCTACCGACGGGCTGAAGAACTTGTTCGGCGCCAGAACGCGTCTGGATTCAGCCTACCTCCGAAGGCGCTGATCGAATTCATGGCGCAGAGTGTCAGCACCGACCAGATATGCCTGTTGAAGCATGTGCCCGAGGTATTCCACGGAGATGTGGTCGCCTTCTCCGCACTGCGGCGGGTGAGCCACGGAAACGCCGGTACCCGCTCACGCTCGGGATGGAGCAGGTTCCGGAGTCGGGTGGCCATCAGGTCCTGTCTGAAGAGTTGGGGACCATTCGTCGACGGTGATATCGAGGTGACCACTGTCGACTGCACGCACTTTCAGATGTTCAATGCCGAGTCGCTGAGTGAGTATGGCCGGCACCTTTCGACTTCACTGGATTGCTGACACAGCCGGTCCAACTCTCGCGTCGACCCAGGAGGGGTGATGAGGAACATTTTCAGAATGCTGTTCACGGGCACGCTGGGGCTGGTGTCCTACGCATTGTTCGTGTTTGTGCCGGCCGGCACGCCGAACTACTGGCAGGCCTGGGTTCTCTTGGCCGTCATCGCAACCACCGGATGGGTCTCGAGCATCTATTTCCTGCGGACAAACCCCGAAGTGTTGGAGCGGCGAATACCGACTGCTGAGAGCCGCCCGTTTCAAAAAGTGGTCGTGAGCGGAGTGTTTCTGCTCGGTGCGGCAATGCTGATCGTCAGTGCCCTCGACCACCGATTTGGCTGGTCCGCAGTGCCGACAGCGATGTCCATAGTCGGAAACATCCTGGTCGCGATCGGAATCACGATTGTCCAAGTGGTGCTCGTCCAGAACAGCCATGCGGCGGTCACGGTGCGGGTGGAAGCCGGCCAGCAACTCGTCTCCACGGGTCTCTACGGGCTGGTGCGGCACCCGATGTACACGTGCAACGCATTTCTTCTGGTAGGCGTGCCTCTGGCGCTCGGATCCTACTGGGGGTTGATCTTCATCGTCCCGTCCGTACTCGTCTTCGCGTTCCGCATCCACGACGAAGAAGCGCTGCTTCAAGAAGAGTTGGCCGGCTATCGCGAATATATGCAGAAGGTTCGCTATCGCCTGGTGCCAGGCGTTTGGTAAGTCGTGGCGTCGCCCCTCACAGAAAAGTGCCGCTGAGTGAGAACTCCTTCAACGCGGTAGAAAGGTCAAGGCGCAGTTCGTCATTCGAGTTGGCGCGTCCGGGTAGGTACGAAATCAGCGAGATGAAGAACTGTCCGTTCACGGTTCCCGAGAGCATGGTCTGAACACCGCCGTACCGGTGCAGCGTCGACGCGGACACACCGAGGTGATGCAACCTCAAGGCGAAAAACGCGGCGTCGGTTCCATCTGCCCGGCCCGCGGCGGGATCCACCTCGCCGACGTTCGACGCTCCGACGAGATTGAAGGGGTTTCCTCTGGTCGCCCCCCGGGCGGCTCTGAGGACTCTTTCAGACATCAGGGGTACCAAGGCATTCAGGACCTGCTGAGGGTCAGGCTCCTGCGAGTGCCGAATGAGTTCCTGCTTGACTGCAGCTCGGATATTGCGCAGGTCAGTCGTCGCGGATGCGGGATCGACGGTGGCGCGGACGCCGCCGATAGCGTTGGCGCGGGTATCTCCCGGGGTGCGTTCGTTGACCGGGAGCGTGACGACCACCGAACCGTCCGACGCAACACGTCCGGCACGTTGGGCGAGACGAGCCGCCAGTCCCACCAGCAGCGTGTTGCGAGTGCCGCCGAGTGCGTGGGCGCAGGCGTCCCATTTGTCGACGTCGATGAAGATGGTTGCCGTAGGGAGAAGATGAGATTCGTCAGTTTCCGCAGGCGCAGGGGAAGCAGTGGTGGGTGGCGTCGCTGCACCGGCGGCGTTGCGCCCTTGCTGCCCCAGACGTATCGCTCCCACGATCGCACGGCCTATGGCCGGAATATCCCTCACAGTTTGGCCGGCATCTTGCCGGATGGCCTTCCACCGTCCACGCGACCCGGCAGACGGCCAGTTGATCGGGTCGTCCTGGCCCAGCGCCGCCTCCGCCATCGCCTGCCACAGCCCGACACCGTCGGCCAGACAGTGTGAGACGACCAAACTCACGCCCGCCCCGCCGTTGGTGAACGGCACGGTAGCGAGATGCCATCCCGGACCGTGCTCGGAGTCCAGCGGGCGGTTGACCTGCTCGTCGAGCCAATCATCGAATGCCTCACGCGGGCGCGCCAACTCGACGATCTCCAACTCCGATGAGTTCTCGGGTTTCACCCACCGGCTGCGCCCGAACGGCAATGGCGACCGGGCGATGCAGCGAGAAAGCCGTCCTCGCTGGATGTGGCCGTGGAAGCGCTGCAGACCGGCGATGTCGATCGGATGGTCGTACTCCCAGACAGACTGCAGCAGAGTGCTCGATCGAGTGGCTTGGTTGATGTCGTACATGGTCTGATCGAGCAGATCGAGTACGTTGCTCATTTTTGTACGGTACGAGGCCGAACGCCGATTTGCCTGGCAATTGCCGCGAAATGTCCCGGAACCGGCTGCCATTTCACCTTTTACACCGTGCCGGCCAAGCGGTCGGCGAGTATTGCGGCGAACTTGGCCGGATCGTCGGGCACCCCGCCTTCGGCAAGAAGAGCTGTGCCGTAGAGCAATTCGGCAGACTCGGTGAGCCGATGAGAACCGGCGTCATCGCTGCTCGCCGAATGTGCCTGACGTAGGCCGATGACCAGCGGATGGCTCGGGTTGAGCTCGAGAATCCGCTTGCCGATCGGAACGGTCTGTCCGGAGGCCCGGTACATGCGCGCCAATGCCGGCGTGATTCCGAACGTGGGGGTGATCAGACAGGCCGGAGACTCGGTCAAGCGGCTGGACAAGCGCACTTCGGAGACCCGATCGCTCAGCGCCTCCTTCAGCCAGGCCATGAGTTCGGAGAACTCCTGTTTCTGGGCCTCGCGTTCGGCCTCATTGGCGGCCTTGTCTTCCTCGGAGTCCAGATCCACCTCACCCTTGGCGACCGACTGCAGTGCCTTGCCGTCGAATTCGGGTACCGAGCCAACCCAGACCTCGTCGACCGGGTCAGTGAGCAGAAGCACCTCGTAGCCTTTGGCCTTGAACGCTTCCAGATGTGGGGACTTTTGGAGTTGCTCTACCGAGGGGCCCGTCGCATAGAAGATCTGTTCCTGTCCGTCCTTCATACGCGCGACGTACTCCGGCAGCGTCGTCACGCCCCCGTCGCCGTTCTCGGCGTCCGAGAATGTCGAGGCGAAGGACGAAATTCGCAGCAGCGTGTCCTGATTGTCCATATCAGACATCAGACCCTCTTTGAGGACGGCGCCGAATTGCGTCCAGAAGGTGCGATAGTCTTCGGGCTTGCTCGACTGGAGATCCGCGATGGTCGTCAGGACCTTCTTGGTCAGCCGACGACGTATGGCGGTGACCTGCCGGTCCTGTTGCAGGATCTCGCGAGAGACATTCAGTGACATGCCCTGTGCGTCAACGACACCCTTGACGAAGCGCAGATAGCCGGGCATGAGCTCTTCGCAATCTCCCATCACGAAGACGCGTTTGATGTAGAGCTGGACACCGGCTTTGGCGTCCCTGGTGAACAGATCGAAGGGGGCATGTGACGGGATGAACAGCAGAGCCTGATATTCGAAACTGCCCTCGCCCCGCATCGAGATGACGGCCAGCGGATCGTCCCAGGCATGGGCGATGTGCTTGTAGAACTCGTGGTATTCCTCTTCGGAAACCTCGTCTTTGGGCTTGGCCCACAACGCCTTCATCGAGTTGAGCGTCTGGGTTTCAACCGTGACGGTGTCCGGGCTGCCGTCCTCGTCAGCCGGCGTGTGTCGTTCGACCTGCATGCGGACCGGCCAGGCGATGAAGTCGGAGTATTTCTTGACGAGCTCGCGGATCTTCCACTCAGCGGTGTAGTCGTGAAGCTGGTCTTCGGTGTCCTCGGGTTTGAGGTACAGCGTGACCGACGTGCCCTGCGGTGCGTCATCGACCGATTCGATGGTGTAGGTGCCGTCACCGCTCGACACCCAGCGAGTGGCCCCACTCTCGCCTGCCTTGCGGGTGAGCAGTTCGACCTTGTCCGCGACCATGAACGTGGAGTAGAAACCGACGCCGAACTGCCCGATCAATTCCTCGGAGTCGGCTGCTTTCTTGGCTTCCTGTAGTTGCCGGCGCAGCTCGCCGGTGCCGGATTTGGCGAGGGTGCCGATCAGGTCGACCACTTCTTCGCGCGTCATCCCGATGCCGTTGTCGCGCACGGTCAGCGTTCGCGGATCCCGCCCGACCTCGATGTCGATGTGGAGGTCGGAGATGTCGGCCGTCAGGTCCTTGTTCCGCAGTGTTTCGAGGCGGAGCTTGTCCAAGGCATCGGACGCGTTCGAGATCAGCTCTCGAAGAAACGAGTCCTTGTTGGAATAGACCGAGTGGACCAGCAGGTCCAGGAGTTGGCGTGCCTCCGCCTGAAACTCCAACTGTTCGACACGTGCAGACATGTGATTCCATCCCCACAGATCAACCTACGTTGGCTACCAACGAGGAGAATACCGAGCCGCCGTGATCGCTCAGAGGCCTCCCATGCCCCTGGCCATGAGTGACAGCCCCACCACGGCGAGGATGGCCGCAACGAACTTTCGGCGGTGGGTGTGTGCCCATTCGTGCAACCGCCGGAGTACCGCCTGGGTTCTCGCAGGTGCGACGACGTTGCTGATGAGGATGAACTCCTCCACGAGCAGTACGCCGAAGACGAAGGCGATCAGAGCGATCAACTGAACTTCGAACGAAGCACCTGAGGCGACAACGATGGCGAGCGCGAACAGAATCCCGTCGAGCGGAGGGACCACGATGATCCCGATGACGAACGGGATCCAGGGAGAGCCGTTCTGCCAGGCCTCGCGGAAGCGCCCGATCAACCGCCGTGATTTCGGATCGGCATCGGAATCGGCTGGGGTGGAGTACAACAGCCGGGTGATGGCCGGGGGTGCGCCCGAGTCATCCACGAGCGTCGAGGTGGCGCCCGCTCCGTCTCCCGCCACCCTCCGATGACTGCCCACGGCAACCGGTTTGCGCATCAAGCCGCGGGCCACCATGAACGCGGCGATCGCCAGGAGCAGCACGCCGATGCCGATGGTGATGCGCTGCGTGAGCGGGTCGGCGGTGGGATGAGCGAATTTCTTGGCGAATGCGGACGACGCCGGAGTGGAGTGGAGCACGATCAGGGGAATGACGAGGCTGGCCATTCCGATCAGCACTGCGCCGGCCCAGTAGGCGAGCAGATTCTGCACGGGCCGCGGACGCGAGAGCACCAAGAGGATGATTCCGAGGCGTACCGGATTGATGGTGGTCAAAAGCGCTAGTACTACCAACGAGCCCCACATGACGGGAATCCTACCTTGTGTGCTATTTGCTGCGGGGATTCTTGAAACTTGATCATGTCAATTTTTGACGCGTTCGGCCGTGCGGATTTGCGGGGCTGTGCGAGTCATGGTGCGCAGACTCTCGACTGCACGTCCCTCTCCGCATCGGCTCCCGCTGCTATCGGCGTTATTCTGTTGTTCTTCCCCGCCGTTTCGGCAACGAATCATCCAAATTGACTGTGAAGTAAGCTATTTCGTCCCGAGTCGGTCCGCATTCGCCGAACCGGGGAATGGTCGAGGGCGAACGGCTCGGGGCCTTCCGCGGGATCCGGATGTGAGTGCCGACGATGGCGGCCGATCGCCACACAGGGCTCGGACTCACCCCTGGTGCTCCTGTGGCCCTGGCGTTCGATGAGCCGGCTTTCGAATTTGCTATGGGCGATCTGACCCAACCGCTTCCCGCCCGGCATGTCAGGCAGCCCCTGCGGGCAGGAGCTTTTCGCACAGCAGATCTGCCAAGCCGTGCACGGTCGTGATTCCTGTTGCCGAGATCCGTATTCCGGTTTCGTTCTCGATGCGGGTGCGGAGTTCAAGTGCTCCCAGTGAATCCATGCCGTATTCCGAGAGTGGCCGGTCCGGGTCGACACTGCGGCGCAGGATCACGCTGACCTGGTCGGAGATGACATGCCGCAACTTTCCTGCCCACTCTTCCGGGGGCAGCTCGTCAAGCTCGGCGTGCAGCTTGCTTGTGCCCGTGGAACTCTGGCCGGTCGAGCGGAACGCCTCGGCGAACGGGCTGCGTTCGGCGAACACGCTCAACCACGGTGCGCCCGTGATCGGCGCATAGCCGGTGTACGCGCGGTCGTGACGCAACAGCGCTTCGAACGCATACGCCCCTTCGTCGGGGGTGATGGCGACTCCCGCACTTTCGGCCAGGTCGGTCCCCTTGCCGATCTGTCCCCACGCTCCCCACGCGATCGCCGTTCCGGGTAGTCCCTTCGACCGGCGCCACAAGCTGAAGGCGTCCAGCCAGCTGTTGGCCGCGGCGTAGGCGCCCTGCCCGGGGGAACCGACCAGCGCTGCCGCCGACGAGAACGAGCAGAACCAGTCCAGCGGCTGGTCCGCGGTCGCGGTGTGAAGATTCCAGGCGCCGTAGACCTTTGGAGCCCAGTCCCGCTCGATGAGCTCATCGGTGATGTTGGTCAGCGCGGCATCCTCGATCACGCCGGCCGCGTGCAACACGCCCCGCACCGGAAGCCCGTCTGCGGTCGCCACCGCAACCAACCGTTCCGCCGTTTCGGGCTCCGCGATGTCGCCGCACTCGACGACGAGGTCGACCCCGGTCGCGCGGATGCGATCGAGGATCTCGGCCACCGATGCGCTCGGCTGCGAACGTGAGGACAACACGATCCGCCCGCATCCGTTGGCTGCCATTCTCTCGGCCATGAACAGGCCGAGTCCACCGAGGCCGCCGGTGACGATGTACGCGCCGTCGGGCCGGTACACCTGCACCTGTGACGGCGGAACCACAAGCCTGCTGGAACCGGTGTGCGGGATGTCGAGCACGAGCTTGCCGGTGTGTTGGGCGCCGCTCATCATGCGGATGGCGGTCGCCGCGTCGGCGAGCGGGTAGCGGGTGAACTCCGGCATCGGCAGGTCGCCTTCGGCAGTCAGCAGGTACACCGTGGACAGCAGCTCCCGGAGCCGGTCCGGATGGCTGACGGACATCAGCGCGAGATCGACGGCGTAGAACGAGAGATTGCGCCGGAAGGGGAACAAGCCCAGCCGGGTGTCACCGTAGATGTCGCGCTTGCCGATCTCCACGAATCGTCCACCGAACGCCAGCAATTCGAGGCCGGCCCGCTGCGCGGCGCCGGTCACTGAATTGAGCACGATGTCCACGCCATACCCCTGGGTGTCCTCGCGTATCCGATCGGCGAAGTCCAGGTTGCGTGAGTCGTAGACATGCTCGACACCCATGTCCCGCAACAACTGCCGGCGCTGCTCACTTCCGGCCGTCGCGAAGATCTCCGCACCGGCGGCACGGGCGATGGCCATCGCGGCCTGACCGACGCCTCCCGTCGCGGAGTGGATCAGCACCTTGTCGCCTGCCTTGATCCGGGCCATGTCGTTCAGTCCGTAGTAGGCCGTCGCCGTCGCGATGGTCAGCGCCGCCGCCTCGGCGTCGGACAATCCGGCAGGCAGGGTGGTGGCCAGACGTGCGTCGCAGGTGACGAACGTGCCCCAACAGCCGTCGGCGCACAGGCCGCCGACGTGGTCACCCACCTGGTGGTCGGTGACATCGGGGCCGACCGCGGTGACCACCCCGGCAAAGTCGATGCCGAGCTGGGGAAGCCGGCCGTCGAAGGCGGGGTAGCGGCCGAAGGCGACCAGCACATCGGCGAAGTTGATGCTGGACGCGGTGACTGCGACCTCGATCTGGCCCGGCCCCGGCGGAACATGTTCGCAAGCCACGAGTTCCATGGACTCCAGATCCCCGGGCGTGCGGATCTGCAGCCGCATCCTGTCGCGTTCGTGATGGGCGATGGTGGTCTGGCGCTCCTCGGGACGCAGCGGCGCGAGGCACAACCGCGCGGTGTACCACCGGCCGTTACGCCATGCGGTCTCGTCCTCCTCGGACCCGCTCAGCAACTGGGCGGTCAACTGATCCACGTCGACGGTCTGATCCAAGTCGATCTGGGTGGCGGCCAGATGTGGGTGCTCGGTCCCGATCACCCGGATCAGCCCGCGCAGCTCGGCCTGTTCGAGGTTGGCCACGTCGCCGGCCACCACTGTCTGCGCGTTGCGGGTGACGACGAACAGCCGCGGAAGCTCACCACGGATCTCGGGCAACTCCCGAGTGATGTGCACGAGATGGCGAACGTATTCGCGCCCCAACACAGGAGACTGCTCGGCGTGGTCACCGTCGTTCGGTGCGGTCACGATGACCACGCCGGTGAAACGGCCGGCTCGCAGATGGTTGCCGAGCTGCTCGCAGGTGAGTGAGTCATCGGCCTGGTTTGGCCAACTCATGCTGGTGCACAGCGCGCCGCGACCTTTCAGTGCGTCGCACAGCTTGTCGGCAACGACGTCCGGTCCGGCGGCGGCGCTGATCACCAGCCAGGAGCCGGCATCGGCGTATTCCACCTCCGGCAACTCTCGCTGACGCCATTCGACGGCGAGCAGCCTCTCACTGAGAACCCGATCATCGTGCGCACCTACCGATGCGCCCGTGCCCAGGCGCAGACCCTGCACGCTCAGCAGCACCGCCCCTGCCCCGTCGAGCACGTCGATGTCGGCCTCGACACCAGTGGCGTCAGCGGTGGTCAATCGCGTATAGCAGTAGCGCGCGTTGCGGGCCGGGCCGTACGTGCGTAGCCGTCGCACCGCCAGTGGCAACCCCAGCACGTCCCCGCCGAGGGCCTGCACGTCGGGATGCGCCTCAACCGATTGGAAACACGCATCCAGGAGCGCTGGATGCACTCCGTATGCGTCCTGCTGTGAGCGGATGGAACGGGGCAGCGCCACCTCGGCGAGTACCGTGCGCGCCTCTGCTTCGCCGGTATACACGGTGAGGAGACCGGTGAACGCCGGGCCGTACTGAATACCGTGCTGTCCCACCCGGTTACGTACCTCGGAACCATCCTCGGCGCAGGGATGGGCGGCCAGGATCGCGGATATGTCGTAGCTGGGCGGAATCTCATCCGCTGCGGCTCGCAGGACAGCGGTCGCGTGCCTAGCCTGCTGGCCCTCCTCGTCGGTCTCGACGGTGAAATCGGCGACGCCGGGAGACGATATCGTCGCCGACGCCCCGAGTACCGTCTCCTCGTCCAACAGCAGCGCCTGTTCGAACCGGATGTCGCGGACCTCGGAGACCTCACCCACCACGGTCCGCGCCGCAGCCAGCGCCATCTCGCAGTACGAGGCACCCGGAAGCACTGCGACCGAACGAACTTGGTGATCGGCGAGCCACGGCTGGGCGGCAGTGCCGACATCGGCCTGCCACACGTAGCGTTCCGGTTCCTCGCGCAGCCGGACGTTGGCGCCCAACAGCGGGTGAACCGCGATGGTGCAACCGCCGTGCGTCGGAGCTTCCTGACCACCGCCGCTGAGCCACAGCCGCCGATGCGTCCAGGTCGGCAGCGGCGCGTCCACCAACTGACCGCTCGGGCACAGCAGCGAGAAATCGACCTCGGCGCCGGCGCTGTACAGGTCGATCAGCAGCCCCCGCAAACCGTTGGGCATCGATTGTTGTCGACGCATCGCAGCCAGGGCGGCCATCGGCGTCTCTCGACCTGCAGCGGTCTGTTCGAGGGCCCTCATGAGCAGCGGGTGCGGCGATAGTTCGGCGAAGACGCGGTGGCCGTCCTCGAGCGCAGCTTGTACCGCGGTGGCGAAGCGCACCATCTTGCGCATGTTGGTCACCCAGTAGCCGGCGTCGCACACCGGCTGCTCTCTCGGGTCGAACAGGGTCGCAGAATAGAACGGGATTTCTGGCGTCATGGGTTTGAGATCCGCGAGTGCCTCGGTCAGCTCGCCGACGATCGGTTCCACCTGAGGCGAATGGAAGGCCACGTCGACGGGGACCTCGCGGGCCATGATTCCGCGCTGTTCCCAGTCGGCCACCAGGTCTCGCACCGTCTGAGTGGTACCCGCGACGACCGTGGACTGCGGTGAGGCCACCACTGCCACCACGACATCGTTGATGCCGCGACCGGTCAACTCCGAAAGTACCTGTTTGGCAGGCAATTCCACGGCCGCAGTGGCGCCCTTGCCCTCGATTCTGGTCATCAGCCGCGACCGGCGGCAGATGAGCCGCAGCCCGTCCTCGAGCGAAAGTGCTCCGGCAACGACGGCGGCGGCGCCCTCGCCCAATGAGTGGCCGATGACCGCACCGGGGTGGACCCCGTGGGCCCTCATGGTGGCGGCCATGGCGACCTGCATGGTGAACAACGTCGGCTGCAACCGGTCCTGGCCGGTTACGGTCTCCGGCGCCGACATCGCCTCGGTTACCGAAAACCCCGATTCTGCGGCGATGATCGGCTCGGCCTGCGCCACGGTGGCGGCGAACACCGGCTCGGTCGCGAGAAGTTCGGCGCCCATTCCCGCCCATTGCGAACCCTGGCCGGAGAACACCCACACCGGCCCCCGGTCGTCGCGTCCGACGGAGGCCTGATGCGGGTTGTCGCCCTCGGCGACCTCGCGCAGGGCCGCAACAAGTTCCGTTCGGCTGCCCGCGCTGACGGCGGTACGCACCGGACGGTGTACCCGGCGGCGCGCCAACGTGTATGCCAGATCCGTCAGATCGACGTCATCGTGTGCCTCTACCCAGTCGGCCAGCCGGTTCGCGGTGCGGCGCAGCTCCTCGGCAGAAGTGGATGACAGCGGAAACAGCAAGAGCGCAGACGAATCCACCGAGCCGGTTGCCGGTGCGGCGGCGGGGACCGGCGCCTGTTCGACGATCGCGTGAACATTGGTCCCCGAAAGTCCGTAGGAGGACACTGCTGCGCGCCGGGGATGGTCACCGTTGGTGCACCACGGTGTCGTCGCCTGCGGGACGAAGAGGTTGGTCTGGATCTCGGCGAGTTTGTCGGGTAGGCGGGTGAAATGAAGGTTCTGCGGAACCTCGCCGTGCTGCACGGCGAGCACTGCCTTCATCAGCCCGACCGCCCCCGAGGCCGCCTGCGCGTGACCCAAGTTGGTCTTCACCGATGCGAGTGCGCAGGGGCCTTCGATGCCGTAAACCTTGGCCAGGCTGGCATATTCGATCGGGTCCCCGACCGGGGTCCCGGTGCCGTGGGCCTCGACCATTCCGACGGTGCCGGGGTCGACGCCGGCCGCCGCCAGCGCCGCCCGGTAGACGGCGGTCTGAGCGGCATCGGAGGGCGTGGCGATGTTCACGGTACGACCGTCTTGATTGGCGGCCGTTCCACGTATGACTGCGAGGATCCGATCGCCGTCCCGCACGGCGTCGGACAGCCGCTTGAGCAACACCACGACACAGCCTTCGCCGCTGACGAATCCGTCGGCCGCGACGTCGAACGCGTGGCAGTGCCCGGTTGCCGAAAGCATTCCCTCTGCCGAACCCGAAGCGAACTTGCGTGGATCCAGCGCCAGCGTGGCGCCCCCCGCCAGGGCGAAATCGCTCTCACCTTCGTGGAGGCTGCGGCACGCCAGGTGCACCGCCGTCAGACCCGAGGAACACGCAGTGTCCACCGTGAGCGCGGGACCATGCACTCCGAGTGCATAGGCGATCCGGCCGGACGCCAAACTGAAATTGTTGCCGCTGAAGCCATATGCCGCTTCCAGTACCTGGGCGTCGGCTGCCAGCATCTGGTAGTCGGCATGCGTCATTCCGACGAACACACCGGTCAGCGAGTCGGCGAGCGCCTCCCGCGTGAGTCCGGCATGCTCCATCGCCTCCCAGGCGGTCTCCAGCAACAACCGTTGCTGCGGATCGAGTGCGGCGCTTTCTCGTTCGTTGATGCCGAAGAACTCGGCGTCGAACCCCGCGACGTCGTCGAGGAATGCGCCCCACTTCGACACCGACCTGCCGGGCACCCCTGGTTCGGGGTCGTAGTATTCGTCGGCGTCCCACCGGTCCGACGGAACCTCGGTGACGAGGTCGTCGCCTCGGATCAGTGCCTCCCAGAGGCGTTCGGGGGAGTCGATGCCGCCGGGGAGCCGGCAGGACATTCCGATGACGGCCACCGGCGTGACGGGAGTGGACGGCGTGTGGGTCGCATTGGTACCGGCGCCCGCTCCCGGAAAATCCCCGCCCGCGATTTCGAATGCATTCAATTGCTACTCCTCCCGGCAAGCTTTTACGTGGTTTCATCCGCGACAAGACCCGATGCCTGCATTCGTACGCCGAGCCGCAGAATTCGACCGCTGGTAAGCGGGCGTCCATAAGCTGCTCAACGCCCGTCGCGGGCGCTCACAATCATTAACAGTATGTTCGCTGCGCAAAGTTGTCTCGCGATCTGATCAAACCACAGGTGAGATGCGGGCGATTTCAACTACTTCCGGCCTTATCCGCTGGTCAGGCCTTAACAGTCAAGATCAGAGGCGTTTCGCCGGGTTCGATTCACGGTTTCGCTCTTTTCGACCGATTGGGGCGAAATGACGTGGATGTGATTCATAAGGCTACTCAAATATAGTTTGCTGGCTGTTCCGGATATGTAGGCGTGCTTACCGCGATACTCTGACTGCCGTGGGTGAGGCATCTATTCTGACGCTGCTGCAAGAGCGAGCTGGTCTGCAGGGCGACGACACGGCGGTGACGTTTGTTGACTATGAACGTAATTTGGAAGGCTCGGCTGAGAGCCTGACGTACTCCCAGCTGTATCGGCGTGCGTGCAATGTTGCGAGGGAACTCGGCAGCTTCGGCGCACCCGGGGATCGCGCCCTCATCCTGGCGCCCCAGGGATTGGACTACATCGTCGCCTTCTTCGGCGCGCTACAGGCGGGCCGGATCGCGGTCCCGCTGGCGGTGCCGATGGGAGGTGTCAGCGACGAACGCGTCAGCTCGGTACTGCAAGACGCGGAGCCGACGGTCATCCTCACCACGTCGGCGGTCTCCGGTGCGGTAACCGATTACCTGCAGACGAATTCCCTGGCTGCTCCGGCGATCGTCGAGGTGGACACCTTGGACCTCGATGCTCCGGCCGGCTCCGGATCGCACAGTGAAAACCCCACGGATACCGCGTATTTGCAGTACACGTCCGGGTCGACGCGATTGCCGGCCGGGGTCATGATGTCCCACCGAAACCTCTTGGCAAATTTCGAACAGCTGATGTCGGGCTACTTCGCGGAGTTCGGAAACGTCGTTCCCGAGGGCTCGACCATCGTCTCGTGGCTGCCCTTCTACCACGACATGGGTTTGTACCTCGGTGTCTGCGGGCCCGTGCTGGCGGGCGTCCCCGCCGTGCTGATGAGCCCGGTGGCGTTCCTGCAGCGGCCCGCGCGATGGATTCAGATGCTGGCGACCCACGGCCGCACGTATACGGCCGCACCGAATTTCGCGTTCGAACTGGCGGTCCGCAAGACATCGGATGCCGACATGGCAGGGCTCGACCTCTCCGACGTGCTCGTCATCATCACCGGCAGCGAGCGTGTGCATCCGGCAACGCTGGAGCGGTTCACGCAGCGGTTTGCCCGGTTCAACCTTGACCCGGCGGTGATCCGGCCTTCGTACGGAATGGCCGAAGCCACGGTGTACATCGCGACCCGGGAATCGGGCGAGGCGCCGGCCATCGTTCGCTTCGAATCCGAACCGCTGACCGCCGGTACCGCTCAGCGCTGCTTGAACGGAGCGGGTACACCCCTTGTCAGCTACGGCATCCCCGTTGCGCCTTCCGTCCGGATCGTGGACTCCGAGACCCACACCGAGTGCCCTCCCGGTGCCATAGGGGAGATCTGGGTGCACGGTGACAACGTTGCCAGTGGCTATTGGAACCGGCCCGACGAGAGCGAGTCGACCTTCGGTGCGCGCCTGGTGGCGCCGTCGGCTGGCACACCTGAAGGGCCCTGGTTGCGCACGGGGGACTCGGGATTCATGTTCGACGGTGAGCTGTACGTCATCGGCCGGATCAAGGACCTGCTGATCGTCTACGGGCGCAACCACTCTCCCGACGACATCGAGGCGACGATCCAAGAGATCAGCCGGAGCCGCTGCGCGGCCATCGCGGTGCCCGACGGGCCGACTGAGAAACTGGTTGTGATAATCGAATTCAGGAAGCCGTCCGAGTCCCCTGAGGCGCCTGCGGAGCAACTGTCGGCCGTCAAGCGAGATGTGACCTCGGCGATCTTCAACACGCACAGCCTGGGGGTGGCAGACCTGGTGCTCGTGCCACCTGGTTCCATCCCGATCACCACGAGTGGCAAAGTCCGGCGGGCGGCCTGTGTCGACCAGTACCGGCAGGGCGAATTCGCCCGGCTGGACGCCTGAGTCCTGTCCAGGGAACCGAAAGTGAACCTTGCCTACGCCGATCATGGCGGCGACGGGGAGCCGGTGTTGTTCATCGCCGGTCAGGGCGGCCTGGGGCGCACGTGGGACCTCCATCAGGTCCCCGCATTCCGCGCCGCGGGATATCGGGTCATCACGTTCGACAACAGGGGAGTGGGTGCGACGTCGCACGCCGACGGCTTCACCTCGGCGACCATGGTCGCCGACACGGCAGAGTTGATCGAGCGACTCGGCATTGCCCCGGTACGGGTGGTGGCCGTCTCGATGGGCTCATATATCGCACAGGAACTCATGCTGTCCCGCCCCGAACTGGTCTCGCAGGCGGCCCTGATGGCGACCCGGGCACGTCACGATCGGACGCGGGAATTCTTCCGTACCGCCGAAGAGGATCTGGCCGGTTCAGGGCTGCGACTACCGGCCACCTATGATGCGAAACTGCGCTTACTTGAAAGCTTTTCACCGAGAACACTGAATGACGAGGATGCTGTTCGTGACTGGATCGACATGTTCACGCGGTGGCCGGCCAAGGTGACGCCGGGTATTCGCGCCCAGTACGGCGTCGCGCCGCAGAGCGACCGGAGACCGGCCTACCGGTCGGTCACGACCGACGTCCTCGTGATCGGATTCGCAGACGATCTCGTGATGCCGCCGCATCTGGGAGCCGAGGTGGCAGACGCGTTGCCCAACGGGCGATATCTCGAAATCGCCGCTGCCGGGCATCTCGGTTTCCTGGAGCGGCCCGACACGGTGAACGCGGCAATTCTGGATTTCTTCGCCGATACCCGTGCTCATGACTAGAAACTGCCCAAATGCCATGGCTCACAGCTATCCCGCAGCGGTCGCTCAGATGCCCGAGGCTATTAGCTGCATTAAATTCCGTTCCCGCTTCGACCGGGTGCGATATGGATTACGATCCCGTATCACCTTGGGAATGGACCGATATGGAGGTGACCTGAATGATCTACTTGTCAGGTTCGAACTGTCCTGCCCGAGCTACTGTGTGGCTGCCGTGAACACACTGCCCGGCTGGATTCGAACGCCAACCGCATCAGTATTGCCGATGCCTCGCCGAGGATTGCGGTCGATGTATGTCGCCGGATCCTTCGGCGTGGATGGTCCGGTCTAGACCGCGGATTCAGGGGGTACTTGAAAAGTGGGGGTTCTGAAGCGGGTGTGGATTCCGCTGTTGGTTTTGGTGGTCCTCGGTGCCGGGGCCTTCACGGTGCTGAGACTGCATCGCGTGTTCGGCTCCGAGACCCGGCCCGCCTACGCTGACACCGAACTCGAGGAACGCAAGCCGTACGACCCGAAGCAGTTGGTGTACGAGGTGTTCGGGCCGCCCGGGACAGTCGCGAACATCAGCTACTTCGACGTCGATGCCGAACCGCAGTTCGTCGAAGGGGCAAGCCTGCCATGGTCGTTGAAGTTCCCCATGTCCGAGGCCACCTCGATGGTCAATGTGATCGCGCAGGGAGACAGTAACCGAATCGGCTGCCGCATCATCATCGATGACAAGGTCAAGTCGGAGAGGGTCGAGAACGGCGAAAGCGCCTTCACCTACTGCCTCCTGAAGGCCGCATGAGCAGCCCGACAAGCCCGGTCACCGGGACCAAACCACCGTTCATCGCGCGGATGATCCGCGTGCTGGCGATTCCGATCATCATCGGCTGGTTGGTGATCGCTTATGTGCTGAGTGCGATCGTCCCTCCGCTGGAACAGGTGGAGAAAGAGCACTCGGTATCGCTGATCCCCAATGACGCACCGTCGTTCGAGGCGGTCCAGCGGATGGGCCGCAACTTCAACGAAGCCACCTCGAACAGCGCGGCGATCATCGTGCTGGAGGGCGAGCAACCACTCGGCGACGAGGCGCACCGTTACTACAACGATCTGGTTCGTCAGCTCAAGGCCGACCCGGCCCATGTACAGCATGTGCAGGATTTCTGGGGAGATCCGCTGATGGCCGGCGCGGCGCAGAGCGCCGACAACAAGGCCGTGTACGTCCAGATGGGCCTTGCGGGCGACCTCGGCCAGGCGCTGTCGAACGAGTCCTTGGAAGCGGTCCGGGGCATCGTCGACCGGAGCACACCTCCCCCGGGGGTCAAGGCCTATGTCACCGGTCCCGCGGCGATGGTCGCCGACCTGAGCGCGAGCGGCAACAAGACCGTCCTTCTGGTCACCGGCCTGAGCCTTGCGGTGATCCTGACGATGCTGTTGTTCTTCTTCCGCTCCATCTTCACGGCCGTGATCCTGCTGTTCCTGGTAGGCATCCAGCTCCAGGTGGCCCGAGGTGTGGTGGCACTTCTCGGCGATCAGGGCCTCATCGGACTTTCGACCTATGCGGTGAACCTTCTGGTCACACTCGGAATAGCGGCCGGAACGGACTACGGCATATTCTTCGTCGGGCGCTACCAAGAGGCCCGGCAGGCCGGCGAAGACCGTGAAATGTCCTTCTACACCACATATCGCAGCGTCGGCAAGGTGGTGCTGGCGTCCGGTCTGACCATCGCCGGCGCCGTTTTCTGCCTCAGCTTCACCCGGTTGCCGTACTTCCGGACACTCGGTATCCCATGTGCCCTAGGCATGGTGGTGGCGGTAGCGGTGGCACTGACGCTGATTCCGGCGGTGCTCGCGCTGGGCAGCCGAATCGGGCTGTTCGAACCCAAACGCAAGATCATCGTGCGCCGCTGGCGGCGCATCGGCACTGCGATCGTTCGGTGGCCTGCCCCCATACTCGTCGCCGCCTGCGCGGTGTCACTGATCGGGTTGTTGGCGCTTCCCGCCTATCAGGCGGGCTACAACGACCAGAACTATCTGCCCAAGGACATCCCGGCCAATGCCGGATATGAGGCCGCCGGCAGGCATTTCCAGCAGTCGCTGATGGCCTCACCCGACGTGTTGCTCGTCGAGGCCGACCATGACATGCGGAACCCGTCCGACTTTCTGGTGCTGAACAAGCTGACCAAGGGAGTTCTGGCGGTTCCCGGGGTGGCCCGCGTACAGGCCGCAACCCGCCCGGAGGGTATCCCCCTCAAGCACACCACGATTCCGTTCATCATCAGTTCCTCGAATGCGAGTCAGTTGCAGCTCTTGCCGTTCCAGAAGGCTCGCATGAACGACCTGCTCACCCAGGCCGACGAGATCTCGAAGACCATCGCGGTGATGCAGCGCATGTACGGGTTGATGCAGCAACTCGCCATCACGACCAACGACCTGGTGGGCAAGACGCACGAACTCGAAGACACCACGCTCGAGCTGCGGGACCACATGGCGGATTTCGACGACTTCTGGCGTCCCGTCCGCAATTACCTGTACTGGGAGCCGCACTGTTTCAACATCCCGCTGTGCTGGTCCATCAAATCGCTGTTCGAGGCGCTCGACGGGGTCGACAAGCTGACCGTCTCCATGCACCGGTTGATCGGCAACCTCGATCAGCTCAATGCGCTGATGCCGCAGATGATCGCCCAGTTCCCGGCCATGATCGCGACGATGGAGAGCACGCGGACCATGATGCTGTCGATGCGCAGCACCATGGCGGGAATCCTGGCGCAGATGGACGAAATGTCCGATGGCGCAACCGCTATGGGCCGTGCCTTCGACGATGCCCAGAATGACGATTCCTTCTACATCCCGCCTGACGTGTTCAAGAACGCGGACTTCAAGCGCGTCATGGACGTGTTCTTGTCGCCGGACGGGAAAACGGCGCGTCTGCTCATCTCGCAACGCGGGGATCCGGCTACACCCGAAGGCATTTCGCGGGTCGATCCGATCAGGACCGCAGCCGAGGAAGCTCTCAAGGGAACACCGTTGGAGAACGCCAGGCTCTATCTGACCGGCAGTTCAGCGATGGCGAAAGATCAGGTCGACGGGTCAACCTATGACCTCCTGATCGCCGGAATCGCCGCGCTGTGCCTGATCTTCATCATCATGCTGATCATGATCCGAAGCCTGGTCGCGGCGATGGTGATCGTGGGAACCGTCGCGCTGTCTCTGGGGGCGGCGTTCGGCCTGTCTGTCCTGATCTGGCAGCACATTCTCGGCATCCAGTTGAACTGGATCGTGCTCGCGATCGCGCTCATCATCTTGTTGGCGGTCGGTTCCGACTACAACCTGTTGCTGGTATCCCGGATGAAGGAGGAAATCCCGGCGGGTATCAACACCGGAATCATCCGCGCGATGGCGGGAAGCGGAAAGGTGGTGACGATCGCCGGTCTGGTGTTCGCCTCGACCATGTTGGCGATGTTGGCCAGCGATGTGCGCACCATCGGCCAGGTCGGTTCGACCATCGGCATCGGTCTGCTCTTCGACACCTTGGTCGTACGTGCGTTCATGACACCGTCCATCGCGGCCCTGCTGGGCCGGTGGTTCTGGTGGCCGTTGCACGTCCGGCAGCGGCCGGCCAGCGCGCTGCTGCGGCCCATCGGTCCCCGACCGCTGGTCCGTTCCCTGTTGCTCAATCCCGACGAACGCTGACCGTGGTGCGCAACGATCCACCGCGCATTGCGAGGATGATTCACCGGTTCTCGGTGCCGATCATCCTCGGCTGGTTGGTGTTCGTCGCGATTGCGACCTTCGCCATCCCGTCGCTCGAACATGTCGGCCGGCAGTACTCGGTGTCGCTGGTCCCCAAGGACGCCCCGGCGTTCCACGCGATGCAGCGCATCGGCAAGAACTTCGGGGAGTCCGATTCCGACAGCGTCGCGATGATCGTCGTCGAGAGCCAACAACCTCTGGGCGACGAGGCGCATCGCTACTACGACGACCTGGTGCGGCAGTTGAAGGCGGACACCCGCCACGTGCAGCACGTGCAGGATTACTGGGGCGACCCACTCACCGCTCCCGCAGTCCAGAGCGCAGACGACAAGGCGGTCTACGTCCAGCTGAATCTGGCTGGTAACCAAGGCGAATCGCTGGCGAACGAGTCGGTGGAAGCGATCCGCGGCATCGTGGCCCGGACGCCGCCTCCCGACGGGCTGAAGGCCTACGTCACCGGTCCCGCACCGTTGGTCGCCGACATGAACCACGCCGGTGACAAATCCATCATCAAGATCACCATCGTCACCCTCGTGGTGATCCTGGGCATGCTGCTGCTGGTCTACCGTTCGGTGGTCACCGCGGTCCTGCTTCTCGCGATGGTGGGTGTCCAGGTTCAGGCAGCCCGTGGGGTGGTCGCGTTCCTGGGTCTGCATCAGGTCATCGGGCTTTCGACATTCGCAGTCAACCTGCTGGTGTCGCTGGGAATCGCTGTCGGAACCGACTACGGCATATTTTTCCTCGGCCGATATCAGGAGGCGCGGCAGGCCGGCGAAGACCGGGAAACCGCGTTCTACACCACATACCGAAGTGTGGCCAAGGTCGTCCTGGGCTCTGGGTTGACCATCGCCGGAGCGATCTTCTGCCTGAGCTTCGCCCGGTTGCCCTACTTCCAGACGATGGGTATTCCGACCGCCGTCGCGATGGTGGTCGCCGTCGCAGTCGCACTGACACTGGTTCCCGCCGTGCTCGCGGTGGGCGGCCGTTTCGGCCTTTTCGAACCCAAGCGCAAGATCATCGTCCGGCGGTGGCGGCGGCTGGCGACGGCGATCGTGCGCTGGCCGGCACCCATACTCGTCACCGCCTGCGCGATCGCGCTGACCGGGCTGCTGGCGCTACCGGCATATCAGACCAGCTACAACGACCGCCTGTATGTGCCCGCCGACATTCCTGCCAACGTCGGGTACGCAGCGGCCGAGAGACACTTCCCGCAGTCCCGGATGACGCCGGACATCCTGATGCTCGAAGCCGACCACGACATGCGCAACCCGGCAGACCTGCTGATATTGAACAAGGTGGCGAAGGGGATCTTCGCCGTCCCCGGCATATCGCGTGTGCAGGGGATAACCCGGCCGGAGGGCAACCCGATCGACCGGACCTCGATACCGTTCCTGCTCAGCTTGCAGAATGCCAATCAGCAACAGGTGATGCCGTTCCAGAAGGACCGCATGAAGGACCTGTTGAAGCAGGCCGACGACATCACCACGCTGATCAACATCACGCAGCGGCTGTACGGCGTGGGGCAGCAAATGGCCACCACGACGCATCGAATGACGCAGGACACGCGTGAATTGGAAGCCGCCACCGACGAGCTCCGTGATCACGTCGCTGATTTCGACGACTTCTTCCGG
This sequence comes from Mycolicibacterium fortuitum subsp. fortuitum, assembly GCF_022179545.1. The sequence goes on from NZ_AP025518.1 coordinate 1,053,186, forward strand.
CCGATCCGCAACTATTTCTATTGGGAACCTCATTGCTTCGACATCCCGTTCTGTTGGTCGACGAGATCGCTGTTCGACTCGATCGACGGGGTCGACGCCGTCTCTGACAAATTGCGTGAGCTCAGTCAGGAGACCGACAAGCTCGATGTGCTCATGCCCCAGTTGATGGCGCAGTTCCCGAAGATGATCGCGAGCATGAAGGTGATGCGCACGGCGATCCTGACCATGCACAGCACAATGGCCGGCACCTTCTCGATGATGGACGAGATGAGCGCGAACGCCACTGCGATGGGCCAGGCATTCGACGCCGCCCGCAACGACGATTCGTTCTACCTGCCACCGGAAGTCCTGCAGAACGAGGACTTCAAGCGTGCCATGACGCTGTTCTTCTCGCCCGACGGCAAATCAGCCCGGTTCATCATTTCGCACCGGGGAGACCCGGCGACGCCCGAAGGCATCTCGCGCGTCGACGCGGTGGTCAAGGCGGCCGAAGAAGCGCTGAAGGTGACTCCGCTGGAGAGCGCAAAGATCTACCTGGCCGGCACCGCACCGACCTTCAAGGACATGCGGGACGGCTCGACCTACGACCTGCTCATCGCGGGAGTCGCCGCGCTGTGCCTGATCTTCATCATCATGTTGCTGGTGACGCGCAGCCTCATCGCCGCGCTCGTCATCGTTGGCACGGTGGCACTTTCGCTGGGCGCAGCCTTCGGGCTCTCGGTCCTGATCTGGCAGCACATTCTCGGGATCGACCTGCACTGGCTCGTGCTCGCGATGTCCGTGATCATCCTGTTGGCGGTCGGTTCGGATTACAACCTGCTGCTGGTGTCCCGGATGCGGGAAGAGATCGGCGCCGGGATCAACACCGGGATCATCCGCGCGATGGGTGGCAGCGGCAAAGTGGTGACGGCTGCGGGCCTGGTGTTCGCTTTCACCATGATGTCGATGGTGGTGAGCGACCTGCGGATCATCGGGCAGGTGGGTTCCACGATCGGCATCGGCCTGCTGTTGGACACCCTGGTCGTGCGCGCGCTCATGACGCCCGCCATCGCCGCGCTACTGGGGCGTTGGTTCTGGTGGCCGCAGCAGGTACGTCAGCGGCCGGCCAGCGCGCTGTTGAGGGACACGGCTCCTCGGCCGGTGGCGCGTTCGCTATTGCTTCCGCCGGACGAACACTGATTTGACTGCCCCCGTTCTGCGCCGGACGCGCATATCGCCGAATTCAGCAAATGGATTAATTGGCGGTCTGCGTAGCAAATGGCCAAAACCCCAAGCGCATTCACTTTGGGCGGGTAGAGTCCGGACATCGGGGGGAGGAGGTTTTACCCATGATTGAACTATCGCCGATCAAAGTCGCTGCAGCCGCCGGCGCATTGGCAATGTCCCTGTCCGCCGGCGCGGGAATAGCGTCTGCAGACCCCAGGCTCGATTCGGCCGTCAACACCACCTGTAGCTACTCGCAGGTGATGGGTGCGCTCAATGCGCAGAGTCCCATGGCCGGCGCATCGCCTGCCGTGCAGTCGGTTCTGGGGCAGTTCCTGGAATCGCCGCGCGATCAACGCCAGCGCATGGCCGAGGGTATCGCCGCTCAACCGGCCAACCAGCCTTATCTGGGACTGCTGCAGACGGTCTTCGACACCTGCAACAACTTCTGACCGGCTTCAGCGCGTCGGTTTGATGCCGCCGAGCTGCTCGGTCAGCGCGTCAGCCGTCGCCACCAGTGCCCGGGCCCGGTCGGAGATCTCGTCGTCGGTCAAGGCTGTGCCGATGTGCAGCGACGCGGCCATGACCTGACGTCGGTAGTGGTCGAAGACCGGTGCTGAGATGACGCTGATGTCCCAGCGGTCATGTCCGTCGCTCCCGCCTTCGTCGCGCAGATACACCCGCTCGCCGATGTCGGACACGAGCTCACTCAGCAGCGCGCGCAGCTCGTCGGGCAGGTTGGTCGACATGCCCGCCATCAGCGCGTAGAGCCTGCGGCCGCCGGGGGTCAAGCGTTCCACCAGATATCCGTCATCGCGGCAGTTCTCGATCACTCGCTGGAGCCGGGTCGATTCCGTGCGCAGCGGGATCGTCGGAGCCTTGGCCAGCCAGGCCTGCAGCGCCTCGTCGTCCCACAGCACGAACATCAGTCCGACCGGCGGGGCGAACGGGTAGCTCTGCCCGACCCGAACCCCGGGGTCCCGGCCGGGCGGGCCGACCAGCTCGAGCACGGTGATCCTGTCATCGACCACCGCGGTCAGGCCCGCGGAAGTGTTGAATGTGGCTGACAGGGCATGTAACTCGGCGCGGGCGGCCGGGTTGACGCGCATCGACTCCTGGGCAGCGTGACCGAGCGAGATCAGGCCCGGCCCGAGGCGGTACGTCTTGTCGCCGCTGTCCCGGATCAGGTAGCCGGAGTCGGCGAGTGTGCTCAGGATGCCCAGGCACGTCGGCTTGCTCAGCCCGACCCGGCGAGTGAGTTCGGAGAGGCCGAACCGCTCCTGCGGATGGCGCGACAGGAACTCCAGGATGGCCACCACGCGAGCAGTGGGTGGTGATGCGCGGCCTGCCGGTTCGGCGTCAGGCATTTCGACCTCCCGGGCTGCTGCGATCTGGCGTTGACTCGAATTGGAACACGTTCTAGTGTCAGGTAGGAAACTCTACCACTGCGGTCCATTATTGGACCGAGAGAGCAGATGCTGAGATGTACTCACAACCACTGGCCGACGCCATCGCCGAGGCTGAACACCTGGTGACCACCGCACCCTTCATCTCATCGGAGGCCGATCTCCTCGAAGGTCTGCAGTACCTGGCCGGATGCATCGCGGCGTGCACGCACGTCGGTTTCGACTACGACCGCGACCATCCGTTCCTGCACAGCGGAACCGGGCCGTTCACCAAGATGGCGCTCGACAATCCCGACACCCTGTACTTCGGTACCCGCGTGCAGCCCGGGCACGAGTACGTCGTCACCGGCAAGCGCGGTACCACCACCGATCTGAGCTTCCAGATCCTCGGTGGTGAGTACACCGACGACAACGTGCCGGTCAGCCAGGCCGCATTCGACGACCGCGAACTCGACATTGCCGCCGACGGCACTTTCGAGTACCGCTTCACCCCGTCCTCACCGTCGCAGCTGTTGATCCGCGAGGTCTACAACGACTGGTCGGCAGAACGCGGCTACATCAGCGTCTCGCGCACCGACACGGCAGGAACCGCGCCGGCGCCCCTGACCAAGGAGCTGATCGAGAAGCGTTACGCGGTGGCGGGCAAGCAACTGGTGCAGCGGGTGAAGACGTGGCTGCAGTTCCCGCAGTGGTTCTACAACAACCTGCCGGTCAACACGATGGTGGCGCCGCGGCTGACGCCGGGCGGGCTCGCCACCCAGTACTCGTCGGTCGGGCACTACGACATGACGCCGGACCAGGCCATGATCCTCACGCTTCCGGTGCCGGATGCGCCGTATCTGGGCTTCCAGCTCGGTAGCCTCTGGTACATCTCGCTGGACTACATCAACCACCAGACCTCGCTCAACGGCACTCAAGCGCAAGCTGATCCGGACGGAAAGATCCGCATCGTCGTCTCGGACGCCAATCCCGGCGTGACCAACTGGTGTGAGACGCTGGGCCACGGTAAGGGCTACCTGCAGTTCCGGTGGCAGCGCCTCTCACGTGAACTCACCGAGGCGGACGGCCCGACGGTCGAACTCGTCGATCTGGACGCGGTGGCCTCGAAACTTCCTTACTACGAGCAAAACAAGATCTCAGAGCAGGACTGGCGGGCCCGAATTGCGCTGCGTCAGAATCAAATCGCCAATCGGATGCTGGGGTAGCCATGTCAGGTCTTCTGGAGAACAAAGTCGTCGTCATCAGCGGCGTCGGGCCCGGCCTCGGGACGACGCTGGCGCGCCGATGCGCGGAGAACGGCGCGGATGTCGTGTTGGCCGCCCGGACCGTGGAGCGCCTGGAGGACGTCGCCAAAGAGGTGACGGCACTGGGTCGTCGCGCGCTCGCGGTGGGCACCGACATCACTGACGAGGAGCAGGTCGCCAATGTGGTGGCCCGTACGATGGAGGAGTACGGCAAGGCCGACGTGTTGATCAACAACGCGTTCCGGGTGCCGTCCATGAAGCCGTTCGCCAACACCACCTTCGAGCACATGCGGGATGCCATCGAGCTGACCGTGTTCGGTGCCCTGCGCATGACCCAGGGGTTCACTCCGGCCCTGGAAGCCGCCAAAGGCTCTGTGGTGAACGTGAACTCGATGGTCGTGCGGCACTCGCAGGCCAAGTACGGCGCTTACAAGATGGCCAAGTCGGCTCTGCTGTCCATGTCACAGACCCTCGCCACCGAGTTGGGGGAGAAGGGTATCCGGGTCAACTCCGTGATGCCCGGCTACATCTGGGGTGAGACCCTGGAGGGGTACTTCAACCATCAGGCCCAGAAGTACGGCACCACCGTCGAACAGATCTACAACGCCTCGGCGGCCGGGTCGGACCTCAAGCGGCTGCCGACCGAGGACGAGGTGGCCTCGGCGATCCTGTTCATGGCCAGTGACCTGTCCAGCGGCATCACCGGCCAGGCCCTCGATGTGAACTGCGGAGAATACAAAGCATGAGCTCGCCGCGTACCAATGTGGGCACTGTCGAGGACTTGCACGCCTCGGCGGTGAAGGCCTGTGGTCTGGACGATTTCGGCACGGACGACGACAACTACATCGAAGCGCTCGGCGTGCTGTTGGAGTCCTACCAGCGCGACGCTGATCTGACCGAGCTCGGCAGCAAGATGCAGCGCTTCTTCACCCGGAACGCGCTGGTGGCACGCCTGGTGTCGGAAGCCGCGTTCAAGCAGCATCCGCAGCACGTCGACGTGCCGATCGAGCGGCCGATCTTCGTCACCGGCCTGCCACGTACCGGGACCACCGTGATCCACCGGTTGCTGGCGGCGGACCCGATGCATCAGGGTTTGGAGATGTGGTTGGCGGAGTTCCCGCAGCCACGGCCACCGCGTGAAACCTGGCCGGACAACCCGGTTTTCAGTTCACTCGACGCCCGGTTCAAGCAGGCTCACGAGGAGAACCCGGATTACACGGGCCTGCACTACATGACAGCGGACGAGGTCGAGGAATGCTGGCAGCTGCTGCGTCAGTCGCTTCATTCGGTGTCCTACGAGACGTTGGCGCATGTGCCGACCTACTCGCAGTGGCTGGCCCGTCAGGACTGGACCAAGCCCTACCAGCGGCACCGTAAGAACCTGCAGCTCATCGGCCTCAACGAGCCCGAAAAGCGTTGGGTGCTCAAGAACCCCAGCCATTTGTTCGCCCTCGACGCGTTGTTCGCAACGTATCCCGACGCGCTGGTGGTCCAATGTCACCGACCGGCCGAGACCATCATGGCGTCGATGTGCTCACTGTCGCAGCACACCACGGCGGGGTGGTCCAACACGTTCACCGGGAACGTGATCGGCGAAGATGCCATGGAAACCTGGTCACGTGGGCTTGAGTTGTTCAATACCGAACGCGCCAAGCATGATCCGGCCCAGTTCTGTGACGTGGACTATTTCGAGTTCATCAAAGATCCGATCGGCGCGGTCGAGGGCATCTACCGCACGTTCGGGCTGGACTTCACCGACGCCGCCCGGCAGGCGATGGTCGACAGTCACAACGCCAGCCAGCAGGGTCCGCGGGCACCGAAGCACACCTACTCGCTGGCCGACTACGGGTTGACCTCGGAGACGGTCAAGGAGCGGTTCAAGGGGCTCTAGTCCACCGCGAGCAGTCCCCCCGGCAAGCGGGAGGGCCCCAGCAAAACTGCCCGATTCCCGTGGGAAAAGGGCAGTTTTGCGTCTGCTCGGCAGAGAAAAATCAGCCGTCGCCGGGGGAGGGGGCCGAGGAGACCTCTTCCAGGCACCCTTCGGCCACGGCGTGTTTGATGCTGTCGGTCAGTCGCGGGCAGGACCGGGCCCGGGCGGGATCCCCACCGGTGGCGCGGATCTCGGAGAAAGTCGCGCATCGCCGCACGGCCTCAGAAGACCACTGCACCGAGGTGTGCTCCGCGCTGAGCTTCTTCACCTGGACGGCCACATGGCAGAACCGGCAGTCCACCGATACCAAGCCAGAGGTCAGGTAGCGCTCGCGGTCGCGGGCGCTGGCCTCGCGGACCGCCGCGGCGCGTTCTGGATCGGACGCGAAACTCGGTGCCTTGGCCCATGACCCGCTGGACGGACCCGCGCCGGCACCGCTGCCGTGGTGGTCGTCGTCATCGTGACCACCGTGCAGGAGCAGCATCGAGCGGGCCAGGTCCTCGACATCCGGCGCCTGGCTCCGCTCGTTGCGTGTCGTCATCAGCTTGACTGCGCGGTTTCTTTCTCGGCCGCTTTCTGCTCGGCCTGGATCTTCAGGTTCTCCTCGACCTCCACGTGCCACTTCTCGTTGGCCGCGGTGGTGTCGATCTCCATCTCGAACCGGTCGGTCATGTCCGGCGTGATGTCGGCGACGTCGACGTAGAACTGCTGGTACCAGCGGCGCATCTGGTAGACGGCGCCGTCCTCCTCGACCAGCAGCGGGTTGTCGATGCGGGTCTTGTGCTTCCAGATCTCCACGTCCTGCAGGAAGCCCTGGCTGACGCCGTCGGTCATCGCGTTGGCCAGCTTCTGCGTGGTCTTCTCGTCCATACCCTTGGGCTTTTCGACGATGACGCCCCACTGCAGCATGAACGAGTCCTGCGTCACCGGGTAGTGGCAGTTGATCAGGATCGACTCTGCCTTGTAGCCGCTGTAGTTGTTGTGCAGCCAGTTGATCATGAAGGACGGGCCGAAGTAGGAGGCTTCGGAGTCCAGGTGCGACTCGCCGTACTGCGTCCCCATGCCGCCGATGTCCTGACGCCCGACGTTGTGCAGGTACTGCGAGGCGATGTGCCCCTCGAAGACGTTCTTGAAGTACGTCGGCAGACCGAAGTGGATGTAGAAGAAGTGCGCCATGTCGGTGACGTTGTCGATGATCTCGCGGCAGTTGCTGCCCTCGATCAGCATCGAGTTCCACTGCCACTCGGTCCACTCGTCGCTGGCGGCCTCGGGGATCTCGGGAATCCGGACCTCGGGCTGCGGGTCGTTGCCCTCGTGGTCGTGCCATACGAACAGCAGGCCACCGCGGACATCGGTGTGCCAGGCCCGGGTGCGGGCCAGGCGTGGGGTGCGCTTGGCGTAGGGCACCAGCTTGCACTTGCCGTCGCCGCCCCAGCGCCAGTCGTGGAACGGGCAGGCCACCTCGTCACCCTTGATGGTGCCCTGCGACAGGTCACCGCCCATGTGCCGGCAGTAGCCGTCGAGAATCTTCAACTCGCCCTTGGTGTCGGCGAACACGACCAACTTGGTGCCGAAGATCTCGACAGAGTGCGGCTGACCGTCAAGGAAGTTCTTGACCGGTCCCAGGCAGTGCCAACCCCGCGCATAGCGGTCTGGCAGGGCGCCGGTGTCGATCTCTCTGATGCCGGCATGTTCGGTAGTCACGGTGGGCCTCCCGTATCGGTGCTCTTAACTAGAACACGTTACAGTTTTTTGCGTCGTTCTGGCAATAATTGAGGCGTGACCTGGGGCATACCCGTGGTGAACAGGTTTTACTCTCGCTCCGGAAGTCCGATCCGCAGGGCAATCTGCTGCATCCGGCCGACACTGGCCACTGTCTGCGGTGACACCGGATCATCGGGGTTGCTGTCGAACTCCAGGCGCACCACCGCGCGCCCCTGGGTGTACATCAACAGCGTGACCGCCTTGGATCCGTCGGGTGCGGTGCCCGAGATGACGGTGCCGTTGGAACCCACCGGAACCGGTTGCGGCTGGCCGCCGGTCACCATCGTGCTGACGGCCGCCGATGCCTGCTTGAGCGTGGCCGACGCGGTCGCGGCGTCCGGATAGATCAGGATCGTGTCGGCGATCGCCCTGGTGTCGTCGGCGTTGACGAACAATGCGCTGGCTCCGGACTGACCGTCGGGGTTGACGTTGTTGGAGCGCGCGGTGAACGTGTCCGGCGGAATGCTGACATCCTCGGCCTGCAGCAGCAGATGGCTGTAGTCGGCGGCCTCCGATTTCGGCGACTTCGGCGCTGCCGCCGATGACGTGGCGGACGGCGTGGCAGCCCACGGCGTGGCCGGCGAATCGTTGGTCGGGGAGCACGCTGCGGAGGTACCGACAATGGCCGTGGCAAGCCCGATGGTGAGCAAGAACCTGGGGTGATTATTTGTCGTGAGCGACATAGTTACTGTTCAGGGTACGCGTCGTCGCGCCGGCGCCGATTTCCTGCGGTATATGTGGACGATGCCGCTGTATTCGTTCGAGGGCCGCGCGCCCGTGGTCGACCCGGGCGCTTTCGTGGCCCCCACGGCGACATTGATCGGCAACGTGACGGTCGAGGCGGGCGCCTCGGTGTGGTTCAACACCGTGTTGCGCGGCGACTTCGCCCCGATCGTCATCCGTGAGGGCGCCAACGTTCAGGACGGGTCCGTGCTGCACGCGCCCCCGGGCATCCCGGTCGACATCGGACCGGGCGCGACGGTTGCCCACATGTGCGTCGTACACGGCGCCCACGTGGGCGAGGAGGCGCTGATCGCCAACCACTGCACGGTGCTCGACGGGGCGATCATCGGCCGGCGCAGCCTGATCGCCGCACATTCCCTCGTAGTCGGGGGCACCAAGATTCCGGACGAGGTGCTGGTCACCGGTGCACCCGCGAAGATCCGAGGGCCTATCGCGGGCACCGGCGCCCACACCTGGGTGCAGAGTAATCCCGCGGCGTACCGCGAGCTGGCCCAGCGCTATCTCACGGGGCTCGTCGAGCTCTAGGTTCGCCGGTCGCGGAAAGGTCGTCCTCGAGCGCGAGTACCTCGAGGCTCAAGTGGATTGCGGTGATCAGCGTCGGTGAACGCAGAGATTCGCCGAACATCGACTCGACGCGTTTCACTCTGTGCCGCACGGTATTCGGGTGCACATTGAGTGCCTTCGCCGTGGCTACGACATCGAGGTCATGACTGAAGAAGGTGCGAATGAAGTCCAGGTAGCCGTCGTGCTGCCCGAGCACGGCGAGCTGTTCGGTGGCCTTGGCTACGGTGGTCTCCCGGTGCTGTCCGGTCAAGAGCCAGTCGGCGATACCAACATCTTCGAACTTGGTGTGGCGAAGGTTTCGGGTCTGTGCGGCCCGCAGCGCGCGCTGTGCGTTTCTGAGACGTTCCGGACCGGTGCGCACATCCTGAAACGGTTCGGAGAAACCGCAGACGGCGCCTTCCGGTTGGTTGGCGATCCAGCCGTTGACGGCGGGCACATCGGCAGCAAGCACGCCGATCAGCTGATCGGCGAGCTGTGCGAACATCACCGGCAGGCGCATCAACCTGGCGAGATCGAGCGCGTCGGCCTCCAGTGCGTCGAGCGCGGTCGCGGCTCGGGTCACCCAGCGTCCGGCGTCGTAACCATCCGAGGGAGACATCGCGAACACGCGCAACTGGGGCCGGTGCCCGAACCGCAACGACTCCAAATGCCCTTCGGCGCTGAATTGATCGATGATCTCACCGGCAACCAGCTCGCGCACGAACGCCGCCTGGCGTGCCCGGTTCTCCACCGCCGCCCGATAGCGCGACCGCTCGATCGCGTTGAGCAGGCGGACGGAGACCTGGAGAGTCGACCGGGCCAGAGCGTCGGGAACCTCGTGACGGGTCGAGGCGACCACCAGCCAGTGCGGTTCTCCGCCAGGCTCGATCGGATCCGCGGTAACCGACCACTTGCCGACGCTGAACCGTAGATGGCCGCTGCGGCCACGCAGTTGGGACCGCATCAGATGTGACGGTGCCTTGCCGGAGGACGCGACGACGTCGCCCAGCTCGTTGTACAGCAGTACGCTGCAACGCAATATCGCGGCCAGGCGGGATATCAGCTCCTGCTCGGGATCGGCGGCGCCCAGCGCGTCGAGCAGCTGATCCTGCATCTGCAGTGCCCGCCGCAACGAGTGCGACTCGACTGAATGAGTCTGTTCCGCAACACGATCGATCACCGTCATGAAGGCGACCTCGCGGGGCACGGTGAACACCGCGAAGTGATGACGGTTCGCCTCGTCCACCAATGCCCGAGGAACTTCATCGGTGACAACCCCGAGTCCGTACCCGAGCGCAGCGACGCCGGCCGAGACCAGCTCGCGCACCAGGCCCCGGAGCGCCTGCGCTGCTTTCCCGCTCTTGGCCTCATGGCCGTACAGCGAACCCGTCGTCAGCATGACGGTTCCAGGCTGCAGCCATTCGGATGGATGGGCGATCTCGATCGCGTGCGCGCCCGACAGTGGTACGTGCGGATTGCAGTCGCTCACCAGCGCGAGGCCGAGGGACTGATCCAACAGCAGATCAACTAGGCGGAAATCGTCTTTCTCCACTGGTTGCGGCGACCTCACCCCGGACGGTTGAAAACTCCAACATCAGTGTAGTCGACAGTCACTTTCTCCAATTGGCTGCGGATTAGTGCAGTTCAATACTTGACCCCACTTCACCAGAGGAGGCTTGCCAATGAAGCAGAACACAGCCACGAAGACCCTTCGTGTTGCTGTCGACGTGGGTGGGACGTTTACCGACGTGTGCATCTTCGACGAGCGTGACCAGAGCACGCGTGTCGCCAAGGTGCCGTCGACCCCGCACGACCCGATGGAAGCGGTCGTGGCCGGGGTGCGATCAGCGGGTGTCGACCTTTCGGCGGTGACCCTGTTCTCGCACGGCACGACGGTCGCCACCAACGCGTTGATCACGCGTCGTTTTCCGGCCGCCGCGATGGTGTGCAGCGAGGGGTTCCGCGACATCCTGGAGATACGCGACGGCACGAAAGACGAACTCTGGGATTCCTACGTCGACGTCGGCGCCCCGTACATCAAGCGGCGCAACCGGTACGAGGTGCCGGAACGAATCGACTATGTCGGATCGATCGTCACACCCCTCGACGAAGACAGCGCGCGAGACGTCGCACGCATCCTGCGGCGCAAAGGTGTACTGACCGTGGCTGTCTGCTTCATGAACTCCTATGTCAACGACACCCACGAACGGCGAATGCGCGAGATTCTCATCGACGAGATCCCCGGGGTCACCGTGTCGACGTCAAGTGAGATCCTGCCGGAGATATTCGAATACGACCGCGCGTCCACGACGGTCGCCAATGCGGTGCTCGCCCCGCTGGTGAGTGGTTATGTGAATCGACTGGAAGGGTCCCTGCGCGCCGACGGCTACGACGGGGACCTGTTGCTGTTGCACTCAGGCGGTGGATCGATGACGCCGGCCATGGTGGACCGGTATCCGGTGCGGCTGGCCGCCTCGGGCATCGCCGCGGGCGCCATCGCGGTAGCCGACATTGCTTCCCGCTGTGGATATCCCAATGCAATCGGCCTCGACATGGGCGGGACCAGTACGGATATCTCGCTGGTCTACGACGGCGAGATCCGCACCACCAAACGCTGGCAGGTCGAGTACGGCTTCCCGATCTGTTTCCCCAGCATCGAGGTGCTCACCATCGGCGCAGGCGGCGGCTCGCTCGCCTGGATCGACGAGGCCGGCTCCCTGCGGAACGGACCGCAATCCGCAGGGGCGGCACCCGGCCCGGCCTGCTATCGACGCGGCGGCACCGAGCCGACCAACACCGACGCCAACCTGGTACTCGGCCGGCTGGGTGAGTCGCTGATCGGCGGTGAACTGACGCTCGACGTGGACGCGGCGCGTGAAGCCGTGCGTAGCTGCATCGCTGAGCGTCTCGACCTCGACGTCGATACCGCCGCGTCGAATGTCATCCAGGTCGCCAATGCGAACATGGCCGACGCAGTGCGGCTGTTGTCCATCCGCCGCGGATACGACCCCAGGGACTTCGTCCTGGTGGTGTGTGGCGGGGCCGGCGCTCTCCACGGAGCCGCTCTGGCCAAGGAGCTGTCGATCCCCACGGTCGTGGTGCCCGCTCATCCTGGAATCACCTCGGCGCAAGGGTGTTTGCTCGTAGATATCCGGCACGACTTGTCGGCGATGTTTCAGCGCATCGCTTCCGACGTCAACCCGGCAGAGCTCGAATCCGAATTCGCGCAGCTCGAAAAGGAGGGCCTCGCCCGGCTCCGGCACGAGGGCGTCGACGAGGATCGCATGCGTATCGACCGGTCGATCAGCATGCGCTACGCGGGACAATGGCGGTCGCTGAGCGTTACGGCAGACAACCGGGATGGGTTCTTGAACCGTGCGGTCGAACTCTTTCACGAGGAACACGAACGCGACTATTCGTTCCGCCGCGACGACGTCGACGTCGAGATCTACCAAATCGGCGTCCGCGCCATCGGTGAGACCCCGAAACCGCGGTTCCCCCAGCAGAATGCGTCGGATTCGCCGGCGCCGTCGCCCCTGACAGTTCGTCAGGTCTACTTCGAGGAGACGGGCGGGCGCATGCCGACGCCGGTCTTCGACCGGGACGAACTCGTCGCCGGGAACTCGGTCGACGGGCCCGCCATCATCGACCAGCTCGACTCGACGACCGTCATACCGCCGTCGACCACCGCAATCGTCGACGAATGGGGCAACATCCGAATCCACATCCATCAGGAGCAGCAGTGAACGCCGCCGACACCACCCGCCGCCGCCTCGATCCGGTTACGTTCGAGGTCCTCAAGAACGCATTCGTGACCTCGGTCGACCTGATGAGTGAGCAGATCTTGCGCACCTGCTACTCCTTCGTCATCTACAGCCGAGACTTCTCCTCGGCGTTGTGTGACGCGCAGGGCAATACCGTCATGCAGGGCAGCCAAGACATCGCAGTGCACGTCGGAACGCTCCACTTCCAATGCAAAGCCGTGCTCGACGAGTTCGGCGACGACATCAACCGCGGCGACGTGTTCTGCGTCAACGATCCCTACCGCGGTGGCACCCACCTCAACGACGTCAGCTTCATCCGGCCGATCTTCGCCGACGGTCAGCTGATCGGTTTCGCCCAGAACAAGGGGCACTGGGCCGATATCGGCGGCAGCGTCCCCGGATCTTTCGACGTCACCGCCACTGAGCATTTCGCCGAGGGACTGCGCATAACACCCGTTCGTATCTGGCACGAGGGCCGATTTCTCGCAGATGTCGCCAAACTACTGGTGGCCAACACACGGGCTCCGGAGATCAGCTTGGGCGACCTGCACGCTCAGGCTGAAGCAACTGGCGTGTGCGAGCACGAGATTCAACGACTGGTCGCCAAGTACGGCCGGGACACCGTCGTCGAAGCCATGGCCGAGGTACAGGACTATGTGGAGCGCATCGTTCGGCAACGCGTCGCAGAACTGCCCGACGGCGAGTGGGTGACCGAGGACTATCTCGACTCGGATCCTTCGAAACCGGAAGGGATGGTGCCGATCCGGGTGAAGATGACCATCCAGGGCGATCAGCTCAGTTATGACCTGTCCGGCAGCGCCCCCGCAGTGGCGAGCTTCCTCAATTGCGGGTACGGCACGGCGTTCTCCGGAATCGTCGCGGGAACGAAGACCTTCTTTCCCGACGTTCCGCTGAACTCCGGTCTCTACGCCGCCATCAACACCGATATCGGTCCCGAAGGCACCGTGGTCAACGCCGGCTGGCCGATCGCGGTGACCGGATTCTGTTCTGGCCCTTACGAAAAGATCATGAACGCGATCTTCGAACTATGGTCGGCGATCATGCCCGAGCGTGCCATCGCATGCTCGTTCAACCTTGAGTACCTTCTCGTCGGCGGCCGCGACGCTCGGGGCGACGAACGCCCGTTCTTCATGTGGTACGACTGGATGGCCGGCGGTTGGGGAGGGCGCAGTACCAAGGACGGATCCACGGCAACGGCGCCGGTGTTCGGTGTGGGACTGGCCGTCCAGCCGTGCGAGGGGCAAGAACGCCTGACTCCGGTGCTGACGACCAAGCATGCGATCATTCCCGACTCCGGCGGACCGGGTTTGTACCGCGGAGGCTGCGGCGTGACCAAGGGCGGCATCCTGACCGACTGCGAGAACACCGTGATGTCCTACTGTTGCGACCGATCCCGCTCGGTTACCTGGGGCATCAACGGCGGGCTGCCCTCGATACCTCACGGCGTCTGGCTCAACCGTGGAACGGCCGAAGAGGCCTTTCTGGGATCGGTGTTCTCCAGCGTTGCGCTGCAGGCCGGCGACACCTTCGAGCGGCCGTCGGCAGGCGGCGGAGGACTCGGCGATCCCCTCGACCGCGCTCCGGAGGCGGTCCTGGAGGACGTGATCGACGGCTATGTGACCATTGCGGGCGGCGCACGCGACTACGGTGTGGTGATCACGCCGATCGACCCTGAGGTCGACGAGTACGAGATCGACCACACTGCAACCACTGCGCTGCGCGCCGAAATCCGCGCAGCTCGCAAACAGTGGCTCGACGTCGACCCTGCGGAAGTCGCCGCCCGATTCCGCGACCGAGAGCTCGACACGTTCGATCTGGTGCGCCGCTACGGCGTCGTGGTCGACTGGGGTACCGGTGAACTGCTCCCGAACACCACCAAACAATTCCGCGACCTGCTCCGGGTGCGGGCTGCAGAACACTGGGGTTGACGACGCGTTCGGTTGGGCCCGGGTACGGCACCATCGCCGTGCCCGGAGCCCTGCCGTCATCGGATCGCCGGGCTCAGCTCTCGATCTTCTCGGCGCTCGCGCGGTCCACTTCCCAGTAGGCGCGCAGCGCGACCAGCTGTCCCGCTTCGTTCGCCCGGTAGGTGAAAACACCGGGGGTGGTGATCCGGTGCCCGCCCATGGTGGTGACGATGCTGCCGATGTTGGCTTCCTCATTGCCGCACTGGTAGGTGTCGACGAAGTTGAACGTGAGGTTGTCGGTCGGGGCGATCGCCTTGTCCCAGAAGGCCGCAATGGCTTCCTTGCCCTGGTGGCCCTTGCCTTCGGGATCGAAGAACGACGGCCCGATCGGGTCCTGGACGATCGCGTCGTCGGCGAAATTGTCCAGCCAGGCCTGCTTGTCCCGTGCTGCTACCGCGTCTCGGGAACGCTTGCCCGCCAGGTGGGCTGGGTGTGCAGGGTCGGTGATCGTCATGTCAGTCCTGCCAGCCGGAGTGGATGTAGGTGTCGGCGAACCGCTTGAGCGAATCCTGCTTGCGCTCCAGCGGAGCGTCGAAACCGAGGCCTTCGAGCATCCACGGGATCACGATGTTGTCGGTGATCCCGGCCTCGGCCAGTTCGCGGTGCCCGTCGAGATCGAACTTGTCGATACACACGGCCTGGAACTCGAAGGGCTCATCGGCTCGGCCGTATTCGGCCCGCAGCTTGTTGATCGCCGTCACGGTCTCGGCCAGCTGCGCGCACGTCATCATCGCGCTGGTCCAGCCGTCGCCGACCCGGGCCGCCCGTTTGAGGGCGACCGGGGTGTGTCCGCCGACGTAGAACGGCACAGGCTTCGAGGGAGCGGGGCTCATCTGGAGACGCTCGAAATCGTAGAACTCACCGTGGAACTCGACCATGCCACCGCCGAGTACCAGCTTGAGCACCTCGATCATCTCGTCGACGCGGGCCCCGCGCTTGGCGAACGGGACGCCGCACCACTCGAATTCCTCCGGTGCCCAGCCGATTCCGACGCCGAAGCCGAACCTGTTGTCGGTCAGGTTGGCCACCGAGCCGACCTGACGGGCCAACAGCAGCGGATTGCGCGAACCCAGCTTCATCACGTTGGTGTAGAACCGCAACGTCGAGGTCGCCGCACCCATGGAGGCTGCCGCGATCAGCGGGTCCACCCACGGGGTCTCGGCATTCCACATCCGCGAGCCGTCCGGGGTGTACGGATAGTCCGCGGCCTGCTTTTCCATGTAGAACAGCGAGTCCGGCAGCGCGATCGAATCGAACCCGACTTCCTCAGCGGTGCGGGCCAATCCGGTCAGATGCTCGAGCGGGCCCATGGCCACGCTGAGCGTGTACTTCATGCGGTGCGGTGCTGTCACTTGTCCGCGGGCTTGTCGCTCGAGACCACCCACATCGAGTAGTACTGTGCGCCACCGCCATAGGCATGACCCAAAGCCTTGCGAGCACCCTCGACCTGGTGGTCGCCGGCCTTGCCCATCACCTGGATCGCCGATTCGGCGAACCGGATCATGCCCGAGGCGCCGATCGGGTTGCTCGACAGCACACCGCCCGAGGCATTGAACGGGATCTTCCCGCCGATCGCCGTCTCGCCGGCCTCGGTGAGCTTCCAACCTTCGCCCTCGGCGGCAAAACCCAGATTTTCCAGCCACATCGGCTCGAACCAGGAGAACGGCACGTACACCTCGGCCACGTCGATCTCGTCGATCGGGCTGGTGATACCGGCGTCGCGCCACAGAGCGGCGGCCGCGTCCCGACCGGCCTGTGGATTGACCTGGTCACGTCCCGAGTAGGCCAGCGGTTCGGTGCGCAGTGCGGTGGCATGGACCCAGGCGACCGGATGCCCCTCGGCCACGCGGGCGTCGGCGGCTGCCTCGTCACCGATCACCATGGCGGCCGCACCGTCCGACGACGGGCACGTCTCGTCGAAACGGATCGGATCCCACAGCATCTGCGACGCCATCACCTTCTCGAGTGTGATGTCGGGCTGATGCAGGTGAGCCAATGGGTTCTTGGCGCCGTTGAGGCGGTCCTTGACCGCCACCATCGCACCGATGTGATTCGGCGCGCCTGAGCGGCGGATGTAGGCCCGCACGTGCGGGGCGAAGTAACCGCCCGCACCCGCACCGACCGGCTTGGTGAAGGGGACCGGAATGCTCAACGCCCACATGGCATTCGATTCTGACTGCTTCTCCCAGGCCATGGTCAGCACCCGGCGGTATTTGCCCGACTTCACCAGGCTGGCCGCCACGATGGCGGTCGAGCCTCCGACCGAGCCCGCGGTGTGCACGCGGATCAGGGGCTTGTTGGTGGCACCGGTCGCGTCGGCCATGAACAGCTCGGGCATCATCACGCCCTCGAAGAAGTCCGGTGCCTTGCCGACCACGACAGCGTCGATATCGGCCATGGTGGACCCGGAATCGGCGAGCGCCTTGTCGATGGCCTCGCGCACCAGCCCGTTCATCGACACGTCGTGTCGCTTGGCGACGTACTTGGTCTGGCCCGTTCCGAGGACGGCGGCTTTCTGTGCCATTAGTTCTTACCCTCCAGGACTGTGACCAGATTCTGTTGCAGTGCAGCGCCACTGGTGGCGTGCGCGAGCACGCGCCCGGCCGAGCCGGAGAAGATGTGCTGCGCGGCGAAACCGATGCGCTCTAGACCTGCCGAGAACATCGGGTTGGCGGCCAGCGCGCCGCCGGAGGGGTTGATCTTGGTGTTCTCGCCCAGCCCGATCGCCTCGGTGAGGATCAGGTGCTGGTGCGTGAACGGCGCGTAGATCTCGGCCACCTCGATCGAGCTCACATCTCCACCGGTGGCGGCCTGAGCCGAGGCGGCGGTCGAGGTCGAGACCGTCAGGTCACGTGCGCCGAGCACCGGGGTCTCGATGCGGTGCTCGAAACCGGTGATCCAAGCCGGGTTTTCGCGGAGCTCGCGAGCCCGGTCGCCTGCGGCCAGCACGATGGCCGAGGCGCCGTCCGTGATCGGCGCGATGTCGTGGCGGCGCAGCGGGTCGGCGAAGAACGGCCGGTCCAGCAATTCGCTGACGGTGCCGGTGACCTGCTCATGGTCGGTGCGGCCGCCCGCGGCATACGAATCCAGCGCGACCTGGGCCATCTGCTCGGCGGTCCACTTTCCGGCGTCCAGTCCGAACCGAGCCTGAAGTCCGGCCAGCGACACCGCATCCGGCCACAGCGGCGCCACGGTGTAGGGGTCGGTCTGCAGGGCCAGCACACGGCGCAGCACGCCGGCCGAGGACTTGCCGAAGCCGTAGACCAGCGCGGTGTCCACCTCGCCGGTCAGGATCTTGATGTAGGCCTCGTACAACGCCCAGGCCGCGTCCATCTCGACGTGTGACTCGTTGATCGGCGGCACTGCGCCGATCGAGTCGATCGCCGAGATGAACGAGAACGCCCGGCCGGCAAGGTAATCGGAAGAGCCGGAGCACCAGAAGCCGATATCGGTCTGCTGCAGCCCGAGCTCTTCATAGAGACTGGCGAAACACGGCATCAGCATCTCGACGCCGTTGGTGGTGCCATCAGTACGGCGCACATGCGGCGCATGCGCGAAACCGACGACAGCGACATCACGAAGAGTCATGTGGGGTTTCCCTTTACAGGTGGTGCTTGTAGCTGTCGTAATCGGCGTCGGGCTCACCCGTCGGCCGGAAGTGCGAGATGTTGTCGATGCCGAGGCCCCATTCCTCCTGGGGCTTCCACACCGCTTCGACCCGCATGCCCATCCGCACCTCGGACGCATCGATGTCGGTGACCAGATGCAGGAACGGGATGTCGGCGCCGTCGAGCAGCACGTACGCCGCGACATACGGCGGCTTGATGCGCTGGCCCGCGAACGGGATGTTGATGATCGCGAACGTGGTGACCGTGCCCTTGTCGACCAGCTCCACGAACTGGTCGAGCTCCTGGCCGGTGGCCGGATCGGCTTCCTTGGGCGGGAAGTAGACCTTGCCCGTGTCACCGGTGCGCGCACCCAGCAGCTTGCCGTCGCGCAGGCCCCGCAGATAGGTGCTCTCGGGACGCGAGGCGGTGTGCTGGATCTCGATGGAGGAGGGCACGACCAGCATGGTCACCGGTTCACGATCATCGGTCGCCACCGCGGGTACGTCCTCGGCGGTCTCGCCGGGAACGAAGTACGCGATATCGGTGATGGCACCAACTGGCTCGTCGACCCAGTGAACGTGGACCCGGGCACCGGTGGTCAGCTCGCCTTCGGCAACGTCCACGGCGTGCAGCAGCGGGGTGTCGGCGCCGTCGAGCTTGATCAGGGCCCAGGCGAACGGCCGGTCCAGCGGCTGGCCTTCGAGCGGCTCGGGCTGCCAGGTCCAGGACACGACGGTCCCGACGCTGGAGACCGGTACGACCTCGGTCAACGGCTCGTAGGTGATCGGGTCATACTCAGCGGGTGGCACGTGCACGCGTCCGTCTGACCCGCGTACGCCGACGATCCGGCGCTCGCGCAGGGCGGTGAAGAACTGACTGAGCAGTGAGCCCACTGAACGGGTGTAGTCAAACGACAGTTTCAGTGGCGCGGAAAGTGGCGGCTCACGGTGATCTGTCGAGGCCGGGCGGCTTTGGCTGGCTGTCACACATCGAGTAGAACAGGTTCTAACAATCGTGGCAAGGACACGTGGGAAGGCAATCTAAATGAAGTTGGGTCTGCAACTCGGATACTGGGGCGCGCAGCCCCCGACCAATCACGCCGAACTCGTGGCCGCGGCCGAGGCCGAAGGCTTCGACACCGTCTTCACCGCGGAGGCCTGGGGCTCGGACGCCTACACCCCGCTGGCCTGGTGGGGGAGGGAGACGACCCGCATGCGGCTCGGCACCTCGGTCATCCAGATGTCGGCCCGGACCCCCACGGCCTGCGCCATGGCAGCGCTGACGCTCGACCACCTTTCCGGTGGCCGCCACATCCTCGGTCTCGGCGTGTCCGGGCCTCAGGTGGTCGAGGGCTGGTACGGCGCGAAGTTTCCGAAGCCGCTGGCCCGCACCCGCGAGTACATCGACATCCTGCGTCAGGTCTGGGCCAGGGAGGCCCCGGTCCACAGCGACGGTCCGCACTACCCGTTGCCGTTGACCGGCGAAGGCACCACCGGGCTGGGCAAGAACCTCAAGCCGATAACTCATCCGTTGCGCGCTGACATCCCGGTGATGCTGGGTGCAGAAGGGCCCAAGAACGTCGCGATGGCCGCCGAGATCGCCGACGGCTGGCTGCCGATCTTCTATTCGCCGCGCATCGCCGGCATGTACAACGAGTGGCTGGACGAGGGGTTCGCCCGACCCGGCGCGCGGCGCACCCGCGAGACCTTCGAGATCTGTGCCACCGCACAGGTGGTGGTCACCGATGACCGGCCGGCGATCATGGAGCTCATGAAGCCGCACCTGGCGCTGTACATGGGCGGCATGGGCTCCGAGGACACCAACTTCCATGCCGAGGTCTACCGCCGGATGGGATACGCGGAAGTCGTCGACGACGTCACCAAACTGTTCCGCAGTGACCGTAAAGACGAGGCTGCCAAGGTCATTCCCGATGAATTGGTCGATGACTCGGCGATCGTCGGCAACCTCGACTACGTCAAGGAGCAGATCAAGGCCTGGGAGGCCGCGGGCGTCACCATGATGGTGGTCGGAGCCCGTTCCGTCGAGCAGATCCGTGACCTTGCGGCTCTCGCGGCGGATCACTGACCCGAGTAGACACTTTCTTGCAACCTGTCTACTCGAGGTTCTAGATTTATGGCGTGAGTCACAGCGCTTCCGATTCTGGGCCCTCGCAACACACCATCCTCGGCACCGTGCTGACGATGCCGGTGCAGATCCGTACCGCCGAACAGCACATGGCGATGTTCTCGGTGGATGCCGATGCCGCGCAGCGCATGATCGACTACAGCGGCCTGCGCGTGTATCGGTTTCGACCGCGCCGCGCCGTCATCGTGCTGATGCTGATGCGCTACGTCGACGGTGACCTGGGGCCGTACCTGGAGTACGGCACCAATGTGATGGTGAACCGGCCTGGGTCCGAGGACGCCGGGCTGCGTGGCCTGGGCTCGGCAGGAGCCTTCGTGCACCACCTCCCGGTCGACGGCGAGTTCACGCTGCAGGCCGGTAGGCAGATCTGGGGCTATCCGAAAGTCCTGGCGGACTTCACCGTCCGCGGTGCGGACAATGGGGCCGGGGTCCGCGGTGCGGACAATGTGGCTGGGGTCCGAGAAGGAAAACCGTTCGGGTTCGACGTGAACATCGACGGCAAGCTGGCGGTCGGGATGGATTTCAAGCCTGGCCTGCCTGTGCCGTCGGCGTTCACCGCCAAGCCGCAGGTGCAATCCACGTACTCCTACCTCGACGGCGTGCTGCGCGAAACCGAAGGCCAGATGCGGCTTTCCGGCGTGCGGTACCGACCTGGCGGCGTGACGGTGCGGCTGGGGGAGCACCCGTACGGCCGGGAACTGTCGACCCTGGGCCTGCCCAAACGGGCGATGCTGTCCAGCTCGGTTTGCAATGTGCAGATGACGTTCGCTGACGCCAAGGAGATCTCATGACCCAGACCCTGCCCACCACCAAGCCCGATGTAGATCTGGCCGACGGGAGGTTCTACTCGGACGGCGGGGCCCGTGAGGCGTACCGCTGGATGCGAGCCAACGAGCCGGTGTTCCGTGACCGGAACGGTCAGGCGGCCGCGACGACGTATCAGGCCGTTCTCGACGCCGAGCGCACCCCGGAACTGTTCTCCAACGCCGGCGGGATCCGCCCGGACCAGCCCGGCATGCCGTACATGATCGACATGGACGATCCGGCACATCTGTTGCGCCGCAAGCTGGTCAACTCAGGCTTCACCCGCAAGCGGGTGATGGACAAGGTGCCGTCGATCGTGAATCTCTGCGACACCCTGATCGACGCGGTGTGCGAACGCGGTGAATGCGACTTCGTCCGCGACATCGCCGCCCCGCTGCCGATGGCGGTGATCGGCGACATGCTCGGAGTGCTGCCCAGCGAGCGCGAGATGCTGCTGAAGTGGTCCGACGACCTGGTGTGCGGACTGTCCTCCCACGTCGACGAGACCGTCATCCAGAACCTCATGGAGACCTTCGCCGCCTACACCGCCTTCACCAAGGAGGAGATCACCAAGCGCCGGGCCGATCCGTCCGATGACCTGTTCTCGATCCTGGTCAACGCCGAGGTCGAGGGCCAGCGCATGAGCGACGACGAGATCGTCTTCGAGACGCTGCTCATCCTGATCGGCGGCGACGAGACCACGCGGCACACGTTGTCCGGAGGCGTCGAACAACTGCTGCGCAACCACGATCAGTGGGAGACGCTCGTCGCGAACCCGGACGCGCTGCCCAGCGCGATCGAGGAAATGTTGCGCTGGACGTCGCCGGTGAAGAACATGTGCCGCACGCTGACCGCGGACACCACATTCCACGGCACCGACCTCAAAGAGGGCGAGAAGATCATGCTGATGTTCGAGTCGGCGAACTTCGACGAAGCCGTCTTCGAGAACCCCGACGAATTCCGGATCGACCGTAACCCCAACAGTCACTTGGCATTCGGATTCGGAACCCACTTCTGTCTGGGCAATCAACTGGCCCGCCTCGAGCTCAAGCTGATGGTCGAGCGGTTGCTCGCCCGGCTGCCCGACCTGCGCTTGGCAGACGGTGCAGACGTGCCCTTGCGTCCGGCGAACTTCGTCAGCGGTCCGGAGGCCATGCCGGTCGTATTCACGCCGACTGCGCGGGTGGGCGCCTAGCGGCCAGGCGGGCCGCTGTGTACTCCTATGCGTTGGTTAAGCGTCCGCTGTGTAACCGGCCCACAGGCTTCGCATAGGCAGTCTAATTAGATAGTCTCGCAACATCGGGGATGTGACGCGATGACTAGAGGAGTGCACGAGATGGCACGACATTTACCTGGGCGAAGTGCGTTGAGCGCAATGGTGCTGGGCGGGGCGCTTCTGGCCGGAGCCATCGGCTCGGCCGGTGCGGCCAATGCGGCGCCGGCGCAAGGAATGGCACCCGCGCCGGCCTGGCGTGATGTCCGTGGTTCCCCTACCGCAGTTTCCGCCGCCACCCCCGCCACCTCCGCCGTTCTGGGGACCGCCGCCGCCACCGCCGCCCGGACACTGGGGACCGCCTCCGCCGAGGCACTGGCGCTGATGGCGTGGTGAGCCCGTGAAACTGAGGCCCTGTCCGAAATATCGGGCAGGGCCTCAGTTCTCGGCGCCGGCTACTTCAGGTGAACGTTGGGTGCGCTTGGCCGGGACCGAAATCGACACGGTGGTGCCGGGTGGGCTCGTGACCACGAAGGCGCCCCCGGCGGCCAAAACCTTGGCGCAGACGGAGGCGAACCCGATGTGGCCGTCCTCGACGCTGTGTACGAGCCGCTCGGGTGGAATGCCGACGCCGTCGTCAGCGATTCGCAATGTGGCCTGAAAACCGTTGTACGCCAGGGTGAACCGTAAGTTGTCCGCCTTCGCATGCTTGATGGCATTCGTCGAGATTTCCCGAGCCGCACTGTAGATCAGGTGATCGGCGTCGGTACGTGCGTCGTCGGGCCAGCTGTCGGCGTCCAGATGGACCGCGAGCTCGGTGCGCGTCGCGATGCCGTCGGCGAGTGAGGTCATCGCCGCCTTGAGGCCTGCCCGGGCCAACACCTCGGGATGCAGTTCGCGCACCACGTCGCGCAGCAGCCGCGAGGACTCCGCCAACGCGAAGTCGACGCGGTCCATCCCGTCGACCGATCCGTCCCGGACCTCCTCCATGTCGCGTCGAGCCACCAGGACGTACTGGAGCGCACCATCGTGCAGGCGCTCGGACAGCGATTGGCGCTCACGCTTCTCCAGGCTGATGACTTCTTCGAGCAGTCGGGTGCGTTCCCGGGCCAGCGCGGTGATGGTCCTGGTCTTGGATTGCTGGATCCACGACAACGCGACCGAACCTGCGGCCAGCCCGAACAGCACGGCGGTCCGGGACAGGATCGACCCCCAGGGTTCATTCCCGTTGGCAGCCTTGTCGACCCAGCTCACCGCGAAGAAGGTGACCACGGTGGGCACCGCGATCGAAGCGCTGACAACAGGATCGAGCTGCGCCGCGGCGATCAGGGGAATCAGGAAAAGCCCGTGCTGTGCCACGTCGGACGTCCAGGTTTCGGCCGAGCTGATTCCTGTCTCCGTCGAAATGACGGCTACCGCAAGAAGATCGACGCACAGCATGAGCAGCGCCACCGATCGCTGCGTTCGGGCCTTCCACCCGCCGGCGGAGCGCAGCGCCCACCAGCTCCACAGCGAGACCGCCACGACGTAGCCGGTCAGGATCGCCCAGTGCAGCCACAGGTTGGCCTGTGGAGGCTGCGACAGCAGAGCGGCGCCGATGAACGTCGCCATGAGGGAGCGCAGGGCGAGCTGCAACAGCAGGCCGCGGTGGACCGAGGTATCGACGGTCGGCGCAGACGCCGCATCGCGTTCGGGCATGCCCGGCTCCCGTCCCGGCAAAGTTGGCACGAGTATAGGGCTGCTCAGTGCCACGACGAGGACAGTTGGCGGGGCAAAAGCGCGATGACGGCTGTCTGCGCCGGCGCGATGTATCAGCGCATCTGGAACTTCGGTGCGCGCTTCTCCTTGAACGCCAGCGGGCCTTCCTTGGCGTCCTGCGACAGGAACACCGGGATGCCGTTGGCAGTGTCGGGTTTGAACGCCTCGTTCTCGTGCATGCCCTCGGTTTCACGGATGGTCTTGAGGATGGCCTGCACGGCCAGCGGGCCGTTGTTGTTGATCACCTCGGCGATCTCCAGGGCCTTCTCCAGAGCGGTGCCGTCGGGGACGACATGACCGATCAGGCCGTACTCGAGCGCCTGCGCCGCGGTGATGTGCCGGCCGGTCAGCAGCATGTCGCACGCGATGGTGTAGGGGATCTGCCGCACCAGGCGTACCGCCGAGCCGCCCATCGGGTACAGGCTCCACTTGGCTTCGGAGATACCGAACTTGGCGCTCTCCCCGGCGACACGGATGTCGGTGCCCTGCAGGATCTCGGTCCCGCCGGCGATGGCCGGTCCCTCGACCGCTGCGATCAGCGGCTTGGTGAGCCGGCGCCCCTTGAGCAGACCGTCGATCCGTGACGGGTCGTAGCTGCCGTCCTTGAACGAGTCGCCCGGCGGCTTCTTGGTGGCGCCCTTGAGGTCCATGCCGGCACAGAAGTAGCCGCCGGCGCCGGTCAGGATGCAGGTGCGGATCTCCGGGTCGTTGTCGACGCGGTCCCAGGCCTCGACCATGATCGAGAGCATCTCGGTGGAAAGCGCGTTGCGCGCCTCCGGCCGGTTCAGCGTCAAGATCAGGGTGTGTCCGCGCTGCTCAATGAGGGCGTCGGGGCCCTTTTCAGACTCAGTCACTGGTGTCTGCCTCTCTACATTTTCGACCCAGACTTGTCTCGAAATGTAACACGTTCTAGTTTAGGTTCTGTGGCTCTGAATATTGCTGATCTTGCCGAGCACGCCATCGACGCTGTGCCGGACCGTGTCGCGCTGATTTCCGGCGACGAGCAGCTGACCTACGGGCAGTTGGAGGAGAAGGCCAACCGCCTGGCCCACTACCTGATCGACCAGGGCGTCAAGAAGGACGACAAGGTCGGCCTGTATTGCCGCAACCGCATCGAGATCGTGATCGGGATGCTGGGCATCGTGAAGGCGGGCGCCATCCTGGTCAACGTCAACTTCCGCTACGTCGAGGGCGAGCTGAAGTACCTGTTCGACAACTCCGACATGGTCGCGCTGATCCATGAGCGCCGGTACGCCGACCGAGTGGCCAACGTGCTGCCCGAGACGCCGAACGTGAAGACCATCCTCGTGGTCGAGGACGGTTCGGACGACGACTTCCAGCGCTACGGCGGCGTGGCCTTCGAGGATGCGCTGGCCCAGGGCTCGCCCGAGCGTGACTTCGGTCCGCGCAGCGCCGACGACATCTACCTGCTCTACACCGGCGGCACCACCGGATTCCCCAAGGGTGTCATGTGGCGTCACGAAGACATCTACCGAGTGCTGTTCGGGGGCACCGACTTCGCCACCGGCGAGCCTGTCGCCGACGAGTACGACCTGTCCAAGCAGGCCGTGGCCAACCCGCCGATGATCCGGCTGCCGATCCCGCCGATGATCCACGGTGCCACGCAGTCGGCCACCTGGATGTCGCTGTTCTCCGGCCAGACCGTGGTGCTGGCACCGGAGTTCAACGCCGACGAGGTCTGGCAGATGATCCACGACCACAAGGTCAATCTGCTGTTCTTCACCGGCGACGCGATGGCCCGCCCCCTGCTGGACTCGCTGCTCGCCGCGCAGGCCGCAGGCAAGGAGTACGACCTGTCGAGTCTGTTCCTGCTCGCCAGCACCGCCGCGTTGTTCTCGACCAGCCTCAAGGAGAAGTTCCTCGAGCTGCTGCCCAACCGCATCATCACCGACTCGATCGGCTCGTCGGAGACCGGCTTCGGCGGTACCAGCATCGTGGCCAAGGGCCAGTCGCACACCGGTGGTCCGCGCGTCACCATCGACAAGAACACCAAGGTGCTCGACGAGAACGGCAACGAGGTCAAGCCCGGATCCGGCGTGCGCGGCATCATCGCCAAGTGCGGCCACATTCCGGTCGGATACTTCAAGGACGAGAAGAAGACCGCCGAGACGTTCCGCACCTACAACGGTGTCCGGTACGCCATCCCCGGTGACTACGCCGAGGTCGAGGCGGACGGCAGCGTGACCATGCTGGGCCGCGGCTCGGTGTCGATCAACTCCGGTGGCGAGAAGATCTACCCCGAAGAGGTCGAGGCCGCGCTCAAGGGGCATCCGGACGTGTTCGACGCGCTCGTGGTCGGCGTTCCCGACGAGCGGTTCGGTCAGCACGTCGCGGCCGTGGTGCAGCCTCGCGAGGGGGCCCGCCCGACCCTGGCCGAGCTCGATGCGTTCGTACGCAGCGAGATTGCCGGTTACAAGGTGCCGCGCAGCCTCTGGCTGGTCGACGAGGTCAAGCGCTCGCCGGCGGGCAAGCCCGACTACCGGTGGGCCAAGGACACCACCGAGGAGCGTGCCGCCGACGACGTGCACGCCAATCACGTGGGAGCCAAATAGATGAAGACCGAACTCTGCGAACGGTTCGGGATCGAATACCCGATCTTCGTTTTCACCCCGTCGGAAAAGGTGGCCGCCGCGGTCAGCAGGGCCGGCGGTCTGGGTGTGCTGGGCTGTGTGCGGTTCAACGACGCCGACGACCTCGAAGAGGTCCTGCAGTGGATGGATGCCAACACTGACGGCTTACCCTACGGCGTCGACGTGGTGATGCCGGCCAAGATCCCCACCGAGGGTACGGCCGTCGACATCAACAAGCTGATTCCGCAGAGCCACCGCGACTTCGTCGCGAAAACCCTTGCCGATCTTGGGGTTCCGCCGCTGCCCGAGGACGAGGAGCGAAACGAGGGCGTCCTGGGCTGGCTGCACTCCGTGGCCCGCAGCCATGTCGAGGTCGCGCTCAAGCACCCGATCAAGCTGATCGCCAACGCGTTGGGATCACCGCCGGTCGACGTGATCGAACAGGCACATGCCGCCGGTGTTCCGGTGGCCGCGCTGGCCGGCAGCGCCAAGCACGCGCTGCGGCACGTCGAGAACGGCGTCGACATCGTCGTCGCGCAGGGGCACGAGGCCGGTGGCCACACCGGCGAGATCGGCTCGATGGTGCTGTGGCCGGAAATCGTTGATGCGCTTGACGGTAAGGCCCCGGTGCTGGCCGCCGGCGGTATCGGCACCGGCAAGCAGGTGGCTGCCGCCCTGGCGCTGGGTGCCTCGGGCGTGTGGATGGGCTCGGCGTTCCTGACCTCAGCCGAGTACGACCTGGGTCACCGCCTGCCGGGTGGCACCTCCACGATTCAGGAGGCGCTGCTCAAGGCCACCACCGCCGACACCGTGCGCCGCAAGATCTACACCGGCAAGCCGGCCCGGCTGCTCAAGACCAAGTGGACCGACGCCTGGGACGCCCCGGATGCGCCGGAGCCGCTGCCGATGCCGCTGCAGAACATCCTGGTCAGCGAGGCCCACCAGCGGATGAACGAGTCGGACAACCCCGACACCGTTTCGATGCCGGTCGGTCAGATCGTGGGCCGGATGAACGAGATCCGCCCCGTCGCCGACATCATCGCCGAACTGGTCTCCGGTTTCGAGGCGGCCACCAAACGTCTGGACGGCATCGCCGAGAGCTGAGTCTGCGCACAGCGCGCCGAGCCTGCGTTCAGATCGCGATTTCGCACGATTTCACGATCTGGGCGCAGGCTCGACCGCGTTTCTGGTCGGTATGGTTGAGCCGGTGAACGTTCAGGATGCGTTGGCCGCCAATCGGGCCAATTGGGATGACCGGGCCGATGTGCACGCCCGGTCCCAGATGTACGACGTAGCAGGCTTTCTCGCTGACCCCACCGACATCTCCTGGGTGGTGCGCAACGACCTCGACGTGCTCGCACCGCACCTGCCCGAAACCGGGGTGAAGGGCCGCTCGCTCCTGCATCTGCAGTGCCACATCGGTACCGACACCATCTCCTGGGCCCGGCTGGGTGCCCGCGATGTCCACGGCGTGGACCTGTCGCCGAACTCGCTGCGGCACGCGGCCCGCATCGCCGAGGCCGACGGGCGTGACATCACCTGGGTCGAGGGAGATGCGCGGTTCGCGTCGAGCTTGATCCACCGACGCTTCGAAATCGTGGTGACCAGCACCGGAACCATCGTCTGGCTGCCCGAACTCGCCAACTGGGCCCGGTCGATCCACGATCTGCTCGAGCCGGACGGCGTGTTCATGATCCGCGACGACCATCCGATTCTCAGCGCCATGGACTACGAGCCGTGGGACATCACCGACGACTACCTCAGCGGCGGGGGAGCCCGGACCTACGACGACGCAGGGACGTACACCGAGAACTCAGCCGGTCAGATCACCAATGTGCGCAACCACGAGTGGCGCCACGACCTGTCCGAAATCGTCACGTCCCTGCTGCAGGCCGGCCTCGTCATCGAGGCATTGGTCGAACTGCCCTACATGGACTGGCAGGCCTTCCCGGCGCTGGTGCCCTGCGACCAGGGCTGGGCGCTGCCTCCGGGGGCCCCGCGGATCCCGCTGAACTTCGCGGTCGTCGCGCGGCGTCCCCGGTAACAGGCTCAGCGTCCCGGCAGCTTCTGCACCGCCCGGATCATCGGCGTCAGCGCCTTCTGCCACACCGTCTGCGAAATCCCCAGCGGCGGATCGAGGTTGATCACCCGCGCGGTGGAGACCGTCTGTGACTCGGTGTACTTGAGGATGCCGTCGGCGCCGTGGCGGCGTCCGACACCCGAGGCCTTCATGCCGCCCATCGGGGCCGCCGTGCTGCCGAACGCGAGGGCGTAGCCCTCGTCGACGTTGACCGTGCCGGAGTTCACCCGGGCCGCGATCGCCTCACCCTCGGCCTTCGACGCGGCCCACACGCTGGCGTTGAGGCCGTACTCGGTGTCGTTGGCCTTCTCGATGGCCTCGTCGACGGAATCGACCGGGTAGATCGAGACCAGTGGGCCGAAGGTCTCGTTGCGTGCGCATTCCATCTCGTCGGTGACCCCGGTCAGCACGGTCGGCTCGAAGAACAGCGGGCCGATGTCGGGACGGGCATTGCCGCCGGCAACCACCTTGGCGCCCTTGGCTTTTGCGTCATCGACATGCCCCGACACGGTCTTGATCTGGTCTTCGGAGATAAGACTGCCCATGTCGGCGGTGAAGTCGTAAGCCGCCGACAGGTTCATGTTGCGCACCTGCTCGGCGAACTTGGCGGTGAACTCGTCGGCGACTGCCCGTTCGACGTAGATCCGCTCGATCGAGATGCACAGCTGGCCGGCGTTGGAGAAGCAGGCGCGGGTGGCGGCCTTGGCTGCCACCTTCAGATTGGCACCCTTGGTGACGATCATCGGGTTCTTGCCTCCGAGCTCGGCGGAGAAGCCGATCAACCGGCGGCCGCACTGCTCGGCCAAGGCCCGCCCGGTGGCCGTCGAACCGGTGAACATCATGTAGTCACAGTTCTCGACGATCGCGGTGCCCACGACCGATCCCGGGCCGGGCACCACCGCGAACAGGTCGCGCGGCAGGCCGGCCTGATACAGCAGCTCGGCATTGGCCAGGGTGCAGTACGGGGTCTGGCTGTCGGGCTTGACCACCACTGCGTTGCCGGCCAGCAGCGCGGGGATGGAATCGGAGATCGACAGGGTCATGGGGTAGTTCCACGGCGAGATGACGCCGATGACGCCCTTCGGGTGGTGGTTGACGACGGTCTTGACGAAACCGGGCAACAGGCCCTGGACCCGCTTCGTCGCGAGCAGCCGGGGTGCCTCGCGGGCGTAGTAGCCCGCGTTCAGGATCATGTCGACGATCTCTTCCTGCGCGGCCGAGCGGGCCTTGCCGGTCTCAGCCTGGGCCACGTCCATCAAGAAGTCGCGATTCTCGGCCAGCAACGCGCCGAAACGCTTGATGATGGCGGCGCGTTCCTTGACCGGACGCTTGGCCCACTGTGCCTGAGCAGCGCGGGCTTTGGCGAAGGCGGCAGACACGTCGTCGGCAGTGCCGACCGGGATGGTGGTCAGCTCCTTGCCGGTGAAGACCTCGTCGATCGGCTTGGACTGCCGGGCTTCGACGTCGTCGATGGCGACGAGCGCGCGGAGGCGGGCGAAGTCGGCGGCGGACGGAGCGGGCATCAGGGACTCCCTACTGGCAAGTAACTAACAGTCATGGCCAACCTACTCGGTACCGGCAGTCCGACAAAGGCACAGCTTGTCCGATCTGTTCACGACGGTGCTCGGTCGAGCACTCTAACCTGCGGTTATGGCCTTGAATCTGAACTCGGCGGTCATCGAGATCGTCACCAAAGACCTACCGCGAGCCCTGGATTTCTACCGGCTGGTCGGTTTGGCGGTCCCCGAGCCCGACGGTCCGCACGTCGAGGTGGCCTTGCCGGGAGGGAACCGCCTCGCGTTCGACACCGAGGAAGTGATCAGCGGAATGCATGCGGGCTGGACACCTCCGAGCGGCCCTGGTCGGGTAGCGCTGGCGTTCGGGCTTGATTCACCCGCCGACGTCGACGCACTCTATGAACGGCTCACCGGTGCAGGACATCCCGGCACGCTCAAACCATTCGATGCGCCGTGGGGGCAGCGTTATGCGACCGTCGAAGACCCCGACGGGATCTCGGTGGACCTGTTCGCGGCACTGGACGACTGACGCAGCTGACGCAAACCGACCCCGGCGAGGGCGCGGACCTCACGGTGCAGATGGGGCTGGTCGGAATAGCCGGCGCGGGTCGCGACCGCACTCGGGCTCGCGCCCGTGCCGATCAGCCCGACCGCACGACGAAACCGGAGGATGCGGCGCAGCGTAGCCGGCCCATAGCCGTAGACCGCCCCGCACTGTCGTTGCATGGTTCGACTCGACCAGCCCGCGGCATGTGCCGTCGCGGCGACCGATTCTCCGGCCGCCAGCCGGCGGGTGACGTTTTCAAGCACTGGCAGGGTCCACGGTGCGGTCTCGACGCGAGGCAGCTCTGCGGCCAGTTCTGCGGCGAGCTGTTCGAGTGAGCTGCCACGGGTGATTCTGCGTAGCTCCAGCAGATCGACCCGTGTGTTGCGCAGCTCGCACGCCGGGACGCCGAGTAAACGCGGCAGCACTCCGGGCCGAAACCGCAACGCCTGCACCGGGTCTGGACTTCGTGCGGTGATGAACGCCCTGGTGTCGGGCCCGGCGACGACGATCTTGTCGTCCATCTCGATCAGGTCCATGCAACCGTCGGGCAGTACCCGGCTCGGTTCGGCCGGGCCCGTGCGCACCCACCGGCATTCGACGAGTCCGACCAGCTGTGGTGGTGGAGCGTATTCGCGGTAGCCCACGTCGTCGACGCTACCCGCGCCACCATGCGGTTGAATCGGGGAATGACCGGGCGACCACGCGACACGTCGATCGACGAGCGCGTGCTCGCGGTCACCCGCGAGTTGCTGGTCGAGGTGGGCTGGGACGATCTGAGCGTTCGGCTGGTCGCGGCGAGGTCGGGGGTGGGCAGGTCGAGCCTGAACCGGCGCTGGAACTCGAAAGCCGAACTGGTGTTGCACGCGATACTCGGCGAATCGCCCGACATGTCACCGTTTTCTGGCACCGATCTCGCGGGCTGGATCGCCTGGGTGGTGCGCGGCAGCCATCAGCTGTTCATCCGACCGGACGTCAGCGAGGCGGTGCCCGGTCTGTTGCTGGCCCTGCGGGAGAACGCCGCGATGCGCAAGGCGCTGTGGGAGGGGTTCAGCGGGCCGGCGATCGAGCTGTTCGCGGCCAGGGGCTACGGCTCGGAATCGGTTGCGAAGGCTGTGCTGTCCATGGCGGCCGGCGCGGCGTTGTTCACCACCACGGTGGCGGCCGACGACGATTCGCCCGGGCTTCAGCAGCAGTTGGTGCGATTGCTCAGCGATGCCCTGGGTGTGTCACCGGCCGAATGACGCCAGCATGGCGGCCTGCGGCGAGCGCCACGCATCGATACCCAGATCCGTGAGGGTGCTGCGGTCGTCGGTCGGCGTCGCCGCCGTGAGCAGCAGCGCCGCCTCGTAGCTGATGCCGTCGCCGAGCGGAAGCACCCCGCCGAGCAGGTCCGAGCACCAGCCGATGCCACGGAAAAGGTTCGCCGACAACGGGATCCGGCGGATCGGCCGCTCGGCTCCCTTTTCGAGCACATCGATCATCTCGTTGAACGACACCATCACGCCGCCGCAGACGTAGCGCTTGGGGCCACGCCCGGGAACCATGAGTCGCTCGTGCACCAGCGCGACGTCGCGTACGTCGATCATCTGCATGCCGCCGGTCATCCGGGGCGCCAGACCGGCTTTGGCGATGGGCGCCCATCCGCGCTCGGTGACCCCGGCGGCGGTGAAGTAGGCGGGCCCCACCACGCTCGACGGGTAGGTGACCACGACCGGGGCCCCGGCGTCCTGCAAGCGTCGGGCCACGCGGTCGGCGTAGGCCTTGGTCTGGGCGTACGGGCTGCGGCCCGGCGCCGGCGGGGTGTCGGCGGAGATGACCCCGTTCGGCGGTGGGAACAGCGAGCTGTAGCTGCTGACCGACACGATCGGATCGAGCTCGGCCTCGACGGCCCGGTTCAGCACCGTCTCGGTAGCGTGCGCGTTGATCTCCCACATCAGCTGCTCGCGCCGGCGGTCGGTGCCGACGATGCCCGCCGCGTGGATCAGGGCGTCGCACCCCGACAGGAGGGCCCCGACGGTGCCGTCATCGCGGATGTCGCCCTCGAGCACGGACATCTCGCCCAGCGTGGCGAGCTGGCCGATGACCTCGTCACCGCCGCAACCCGGCGCCACCAACAGCCGGATCCGATGACCCGCGGCCAACAGGCCTCGAACGGTGTGGGCACCGAGATAGCCGGTGCCTCCGGTCACTGCGATGTGCATGCCGCGCCTCCCAAATTTCGATGCCAATGGTATCGAAACGGGTGGCGGAGTCCTCGCTCAGGTGGAGGTCAGCGCGAGATCGGCCAGACCGGGTCGGCGCATTCGGTGCCTTCCGCGGACAACTGCCGCTTGATCACCTTGAACGTCTCGGTGCGCGGCAAGGCCGTGCCGACCCGCACATAGGACGGCCACTGCTTGGGACCCAGATCCGGCTGTTCCGCCAGGAAGGCCCGGAACTTGTCCGCTTCGAACGGCGTTCCCGCCGCGAGCACGAGTGCCGCCATCACCTGATCGCCCACGTTGGGATCGGGGATCGGGTAGACCGCGACCTCGGTGACATCGGGATAGCGCAAGAGGATTCGCTCGATCGGCGCGGTACCCAAGTTTTCGCCGTCCACCCGCATCCAGTCGCCGAGACGTCCGGCGAAGTGCGCGTAACCGTCCTCGTCGAGGTAGGCCAGATCGCCCGTGTGGTAAACGCCGCCGGCCATCCGCTCGGCCTCGGCGTCGGGATCGTTGTAGTAGCCGCGGAACCAGCCGGCACCGGTGGGATTCACCAACTCGCCGACCACTCCGGGCGGGCACGGTTCGCCAGTTTCCACATCGACGATGGCCACCTGATCGGTGAGCGGTCCGAGCGCTCCTTCCGGTGTATCGGGTGTGCGGGCGATCGCGACACCGCCCTCGCTGGAACCGAATCCGTCGACCACCGTCACGCCGAACCTCTCGGCGAACCGGCGCAGATCACGCGGCGCACCCTCGTTGCCATACAGAATCCGCAACGGATTGTCGGCATCGTCGGGCGCCGGATCGGTGGCCAGGATGTAGGACAGCGGTTTACCGACGTAGTTCGCGTAGGTGGCGCCGAAGCGTCGGATGTCGGGCATGAATCCCGAAGCGGAGAACTTGCGCCGCAAGGCGATCGATGCCCCTGCCGCCGCTGCGACGGCCCAGCCGGCCATGATCGCGTTGGAGTGGAACAGCGGCATCGACAGGTAGACGGTATCCGCGGGGCCGAGCCCGAAACGCTCGGCGAGCATGCGTCCCGGGAACGCCACCTTGTCGTGTGTGACCCGGACGGCCTTGGGATCACCGCTGGTCCCAGAGGTAAAGATGAGCATGAACAGGTCATCGGCCGACAAATCGGCGAAGGACACGGGAGTGTCGCGATATGACGCGAGTTCGGTTGCCCACTCAGCGGATTGGACGTCGATGAAATCCACGCCGGGCGGGACCGCGGCGGGATCGTCGGTCAGCACCAGCTGGCAGTCGGCCTTGGCGATGTCGCGGGTCAGAGCCTCGCCACGGCGCGTCTGATTGAGCCCGACGGGCACCAGCCCGGTCAGGCCCGCCGCCACCAGCAGGCTGGAGAAAAATGTGGTGTTGCCCAGCAGTGCCCCGATGTGTGGCGGCTGGGAGGGGTCCAACCGTGCCCGCAACGCCGCGGCCAGTTGTGCACCCGCGGCGATGTGGTCGGCCCAGCTGACGAATGAATCCTCTTGGTGGACACCACGGTCAGTGACATCTGCCAGCGGGATCAGCAGCTCGGTGACCGTCGGACCGACGGTTGGACCCCCCATCCCTAGACCGGGGTGTCGGCGAGTTCGCGGCCGATGCGCAGCAGCTGACCGGTCGCCCCGCCGAGGTTGAACTCCGTCTGCTTGGCGGCCAGGAAGTACCGGTGCACCGGGTGATCCATGTCGATGCCGACACCGCCGTGCACGTGGACCGCGGTGTGAGCGACGCGATGGCCGGCCTCGGCGGCCCAGAACGCCGCACTGGCGACGTCGATGTCGGCCGGCAGGTCCTCGGACAACCGCCAGGCTGCCTGGGTCAGCGTCAGCCGCAGGCCCTTGACGTCGATGTAGCCGTCGGCCAGTCGCGACGAGACGGCCTGGAAGCTGCCGATCGGCCGGTCGAACTGCTCGCGCTCACGGGCGTACTCCGAGGTGAGCTCCAGCGCCCTTTCCAGCACACCGAGCTGGAAAGCGCTGCGGCCCAACGCGGCATGCGTGGTGAGCCATTGCGCGACATCGGCGCCGCCGACGAGGCGGGCGCCCTCGATCGTGGTGCCCTGCAGCTCGAGATGGGCGACGCTGCCCTTGCCGGTGGTGCTCAGCACGCTGACGGTCAGTCCGGGATCGTCGCCGGAGACCAGGAAGACGCCGAGACCGGACTCGGTCTCGGCGGGAACCAGGAAGGCGTCCGCGATCGGACCGTAGTTCACCTGGGTGCGGGTACCGGTGAGCTGGTAACCGGTGCCGTCGGCCTGAGCCTGCACCGGGCCCTGACCCATCTCGCCGTCGAGGGCCACCGCGAGGATCTTGTCGCCGGCCACGGCGGGCTGGGCCCACTCGGTGCGCAGTTCCTCGGACCCGAACGCGGCCAGCGCGCCGGCGCCGAGCACCACGGAATCCAGGTAGGGCACGGCGGCCAGCTGGCGTCCCAGTGCGGTCAGCACGGCAGCCTGCTCGAGCACACCCAGGCCACCGCCGCCCACCGACTCGGGAGCCGCGGCCGAGAGCACGTCGGCCTCGACCAGCTTGGCCCACAGATTGGTGTCGAAACGCTGCTCGAGCCCGTCGAGCTCACGCTGACGTTCTGGCGTGCACACCGATTCGGTGATCGTGCGCACCAGGCCACCCAGGTCGGCGGCCTCTTCGGTCGTCTTGAAATCCATTGGTGTGCTGTCCTTACCGGTTCACTCGGGGCAGGCCGAGCGCGACCATGCCGATGATGTCACGCTGAATCTCGTTGGTGCCGCCGCCGAAGGTCAGGATCAGCGCTGACCGGTGGAACCGCTCGATGCGGCCACGCAGCAGCGCGCCCTTGCTGTCCGGGCGCAGCGTCGCCGAGGTGCCGAGCACCTCCATCAGCAGGCGGTAGGCCTCGGTGGCCAACTCGGTGCCGTACACCTTGGCCGCCGACGCATCGGCGGGAGAAGGTGCGCCGTCGGCAGAGGCCAGCTCCCAGTTGATCAGCTTGAGCACCTCGGCCTTGGCGTGCACGCGAGCCAGGTTGAGTTGCACCCACTCGGAATCGATGACCCGCTTGCCGTGCACGTCCTTTGTGTTCTGGGCCCACTCCCGCACGCCGTCGAGCGCCACGTAGATCGGTTGGGCGGACACCAGTGCGACGCGCTCGTGGTTGAGCTGGTTGGTGACGAGCTTCCAGCCCGCGTTCTCCTCACCCACCAGGTTGGTGGCCGGGATGCGCACGTCTTGGTAATAGGTGGCGCTGGTGTCGACACCGGACATGGTGTGCACCGGCGTCCAGGAGAAGCCCTCGGCAGTGGTCGGCATGATCAGCATCGAGATGCCGCGGTGCTTCTTGGCCTCGGGGTTGGTGCGCACGGCCAGCCATACGTAGTCGGCGTAGGCGATCAGCGACGTCCACATCTTCTGGCCGTTGACGACGTAATCGTCACCGTCGCGGACGGCCGTGGTGCGCAGCGCTGCCAGGTCGGTGCCCGCGCCGGGCTCGGAGTAGCCGATGGAGAAGTGCAGCTCACCCGCGGCGATCTTGGGGAGGAAGAACTTCTTCTGCTCCTCGGTGCCGAAGTGCATGATCGTCGGCGCGACGCTGTTGATCGTCAGGAACGGCACCGGGGCACCGGCGATCGCGGCCTCGTCGGTGAAGATCAGGCCGTCCATAGGCGGACGGGCCTGGCCGCCGAATTCCTCGGGCCAGCTCAGGGTCAGCCAGCCGTCCTTGCCCATCTGCGCGACGGTGTCGCGATAGACGTTGCCGCGTCCCATCTCGCCCTCGGACGAGCTGAGCGCCTCGACCCGTTCGGGGGTCATCAACTTGGAGAAGTACGCGCGCAACTCGCGGCGTAGCTCCTCCTGCTCGGGGGTGTAACCGATCCGCATTGCGTTGCATCCTCACTGCTTGATAGACCTGAGTTCTCACCTGGTTGTAACACGTTCTAGTCTTAGGATCCAGGCCGGTGTCTGACTGGTATTCGTCAGGTGTGGTCGTATTCTGTGGCTGCGCGCACGCAGCCCCGTGCGTGCACACGTCGTGAGGAGGTCGCCATGCGAGTAGAAGTTGACCGTGATCGCTGTGAAGGTAACGCGGTCTGCGTGGGTATTGCCCCCGATTTGTTCGATCTTGATGACGACGACTACGCCGTGGTCAAGGCCGATCCGGTGCCTGCCGACCAGGAAGGTCTGGCCGAGCAGTCCATCGCCGAATGCCCCCGTGCAGCCCTGATCCGAAAAGACTAGAGGTATTCATAAATGACGCCGCGCACGCGAGGAGCGAAATGACCACTGACGACGCTCAGATCGATCTGTCCGGAAAGGTGGCCGTGGTCACCGGTGCCGCCGCGGGCCTCGGCCGTGCCGAAGCCATCGGTCTGGCGAAGGCCGGCGCCACCGTGGTGGTCAACGACATGGCCGGCGCGCTGGACGCCTCCGACGTCCTCGACGAGATCGCGGCCGCAGGCTCCAAGGGTGTCGCCGTGGCCGGGGACATCAGTGCGCGCACGACCGCCGACGAGCTGGTCGCCACCGCCGACGGTCTGGGCGGTCTGGACATCGTCGTCAACAACGCGGGCATCACCCGTGACCGGATCCTGTTCAACATGAGCGACGAAGAGTGGGACGCCGTCATCGCAGTGCACCTGCGCGGCCACTTCCTGCTCACCCGCAACGCCGCCGTGTATTGGCGTAACAAGGCCAAGGCGGGGGACGGGACCGTCTACGGCCGGATCATCAACACGTCGTCGGAGGCCGGTCTGTCAGGTCCGGTCGGACAGCCCAACTACGGAGCCGCCAAGGCCGGTATCACCGCGCTGACGGTGTCGGCGGCCCGGGCCCTGGAACGCTTCGGCGTGCGGGCCAACGCGATCGCCCCGCGTGCCCGCACCGCCATGACCGCCGGCGTCTTCGGGGATGCTCCCGAAACGCCCGACGGTCAGATCGACCCGCTGTCGACCGATCACGTCGTCACCCTCGTGCGATTCTTGGCCGCCCCGGCGTCCGAAGCTGTCAACGCTCAGCTGTTCATCGTCTATGGTCCAACTGTCACGTTGGTCGCGCCCCCCACCGCGGAGAAGCACTTCACCGCGAACTCCGACGCGTGGGATCCGGCAGACCTCAGCGGGGCACTGCACGATTACTTTGCTGATCGTGACGCGGCGCGTGGATTCTCGGCCACCGAGCTGATGGCGTCACGAGACTGACAGTCTCGTGGAGGGTCGCTCAACGAGACTGGAACATGTTTCAGTTGATAGTCGGCCTAACATGTCCTGAGCTGGGAAAACCGCTGTTGAAGCCGATATTTTGAATTCTTTGACAGTGCGAACATGTTCTAGTTAATATGATCCGGCTCACTAAGAGCGTGATAAGACAAAGGGGTGGGAGGGCAGCCACGACATGTGGCTGTCAATTTTTCGCTAACGCGAGATTCCGCGAAATTTCCCCCACCCGCGAGTACCCCGAGAACGGAGCCCAGGTTGATCGAACAGCTTGCGGTTCCGGCCCGGGCCGTGGGCGGCTTCGTCGAGATGTCCTTGGACACCTTCGCCAAGATGTTCCGTCGACCGTTCCAGTTCAAGGAGTTCCTTGATCAAACCTGGATGATCGCACGCGTCTCGCTGGTGCCCACCCTGCTCGTCGCCATCCCTTTCACCGTCCTGGTCGCGTTCACGCTCAACATCCTTCTTCGTGAGATCGGCGCCGCCGACCTGTCCGGCGCAGGCACCGCCTTCGGCACCATCACCCAGCTCGGTCCGGTCGTGACCGTGCTGGTGGTCGCCGGCGCCGGTGCCACAGCGATCTGCGCAGACCTGGGTGCCCGCACCATCCGCGAAGAGATCGACGCGATGCGGGTGCTGGGCATCGATCCGATCCAGCGGCTCGTCGTGCCCCGCGTGCTGGCCTCGACCTTCGTGGCGCTGTTGCTCAACGGCCTGGTCTGTGCGATCGGTCTGGCCGGCGGCTATGTGTTCTCCGTGTTCCTGCAGGGCGTCAACCCGGGTTCGTTCATCAACGGCCTGACGGTGCTGACCGGTCTCGGCGAGTTGGTGCTCGCCGAGATCAAGGCGCTGCTGTTCGGTGTCGTGGCCGGCTTGGTCGGGTGCTACCGCGGTTTGACCGTAAAGGGAGGCCCGAAGGGTGTCGGTAACGCAGTGAACGAAACGGTGGTCTACGCCTTCATCTGCCTGTTCGTGATCAACGTGATCATGACGGCTATCGGGGTGAGAGTGCTGGTGCGTTGATGAGCGCTTGCGCGAAGAACATGGAACTGATGAGCGCTTGCGCGAAGAACATGGAACTGATGAGCGCTTGCGCGAAGAACATGGAACTGATGAGCGCTTGCGCGAAGAACATGGAACTGATGAGCGCTTGCGCGAAGAAGGTCCAGCCATGAGTTATGACGCCACACTCCGCTTCCGCCGCCTGTTCCGCGGCGTGCCCAAGGCCGTCGACAACATCGGGGAGCAGGCGCTCTTCTACGGCGAGACCATCCGGTATTTGCCCAACGCGCTCAACCGGTACCGCAAGGAGACCATCCGACTGGTCGCCGAGATGACCATGGGCGCGGGTGCCCTGGTGATGATCGGCGGCACCGTCGGCGTCGCCGCATTCCTCACCCTGGCCTCCGGTGGTGTCATCGCGGTGCAGGGTTATTCGTCGCTGGGCAACATCGGCATCGAGGCCCTGACGGGCTTCCTGTCGGCGTTCCTCAACGTGCGCATCGTGGCCCCGGTGATC
Organism: Mycolicibacterium fortuitum subsp. fortuitum; assembly: GCF_022179545.1. Next base: position 1,092,958 of record NZ_AP025518.1, read on the forward strand.
GCCGGTATCGCCCTGGCCGCCACCATCGGCGCAGGCGCCACCGCCCAACTCGGCGCCATGCGGGTGGCCGAGGAGGTCGACGCCGTCGAAGCGATGGCCGTGCACGCGGTGTCCTACCTGGTGTCCACCCGGTTGCTGGCCGGCCTGATCGCGATCGTGCCGCTGTACTCACTGTCGGTGCTGGCCGCGTTCTTCGCCGCGAGGTTCACCACGGTGTTCATCAACGGCCAGTCCGCCGGCTTGTACGACCACTACTTCAACACCTTCCTGATACCGAGCGATCTGCTGTGGTCGTTCCTACAGGCGATCGTCATGGCGGTTGCGGTGATGCTCGTGCACACCTACTACGGCTACAACGCCTCCGGCGGTCCGGTCGGCGTGGGCATCGCGGTCGGTCAGGCCGTGCGCACCTCGCTGATCGTCGTCGTCACCATCACGCTGTTCATCTCCCTGGCCGTCTACGGCGCGTCCGGCAACTTCAACCTTTCCGGGTAGGTGGCAGGAATCTCTATGTCAGACGAACCCTCGAAGCATCGGCGTCACGTCAGGATCGCCGCGGCGATCCTGGCCGCGATCGTGGCCGCCGCGGTGGTCTTCACCTACTTGTCGTACACGGCGGCGTTCACGCCGACCGACACCGTCAGCCTGACGGCGCCGCGCGCCGGCCTGGTGATGGAGCGCGACGCGAAGGTGAAGTACCGCGGCATCCAGATCGGCAAGGTCTCCGACATCGCTTACGCCGGCAACGAGGCGAAGCTGACGTTGTCCATCAAGCGCGGCGAGATGCGGTACATCCCGTCCAACGCCACGGTGCGGATCGCGGGCAACACGATCTTCGGCGCGAAGTCGGTGGAGTTCCTGCCGCCGAAGAAACCGCAGCCGACCTCGTTGCGGCCGGGCAGCACCGTGGCTGCCAAGGACGTGCAGCTGGAGGTCAACACCCTCTTCCAGACCCTGTCAGATGTGCTCAACAAGATCGACCCGGTCAGCCTGAACGCCACGCTGAGCGCCCTCGGTGAGGGCCTGCGTGGGCACGGCGACGATCTGGGCGTGGCCATGTCCGGGCTCAACAGCTATCTGGCGCAGATCAATCCGAAGCTGCCCACACTGCAGGACGACTTCGCCAAGGCCGCCGCGGTGGCCAACATCTACGGTGACGCCGGACCGGACCTGGCCCGCATCGTCGACAACGTGCCCGCCCTCAACAAGACCATCGTCGACGAGAAGACCAATCTCAACGCCACGCTGCTCGCCGCGACCGGGTTGGCGAACAACGGCACCGCGACCTTGCAGCCGGCCGCCGACGACTACATCGCCGCGATCCAGCGGCTGCGGGCCCCGTTGAAGGTGGCGGGGGAGTACTCGCCGGAGTTCGGCTGCATCCTCAAGGGCACCTCGAATGCCGTCGACCGGTTCGCGCCGATCATCGGTGGTATCCGTCCGGGTCTGTTCGTGTCATCGAACTTCCTGCCCGGCGCGCCGGCGTACACCTACCCGGAGAGCCTGCCGATCGTCAACGCTTCGGGTGGCCCCAACTGCCGTGGTCTGCCGGACATCCCGTCCAAGCAGTTCGGCGGTAGCTGGTTCCACTCGCCGTTCCTGGTGACGGACAACGCCTACGTGCCGTTCCAGCCGAACACCGAGGTGCAGTTCGACGCTCCGGCGACCCTGCAGTTCCTGTTCAATGGCGCGTTCGCGGAGAGGGATCGCTTCTGATGGTGTCCAGTGCGCGTCCTGACCGGACCATGCTCAAGGTCAGCATCTTCACCATCGTGATGCTGTTGGTGGCGGCCATGCTCGTCGTGGTGTTCGGGGAATTCCGGTTCGCCTCGGAGAACGGTTACCACGCCACGTTCAGTCAGGCCTCGCGACTGAAGGCCGGCCAGGACGTCCGCATCGCCGGTGTGCCGGTGGGCACGGTCAAGGACGTCAAGCTCAACGCGGACAACACCGTGGACGTGAAGTTCCTGGTCAACAAGCGCTACCAGCTCTACACGTCGAGCCAGGCCAAGGTGCGCTACGAGAACCTGGTCGGTGACCGGTATCTCGAGATCACCTCGGGCCCCGGTGAACTGCGCAAGCTTCCGCCCGGTGGAACGCTGCCGCAGCAGAACACCCAGCCGGCGCTGGATCTCGATGCACTGCTGGGCGGATTGCGCCCGGTGATGAAGGGTCTGGACGGCAACAAGGTCAACGAGATCTCCAACGCGGTGATCGAGCTGCTGCAGGGCCAGGGCGGCGCACTGGCGAACATGCTGACCAGTACGAGCGCCTTCACCCAGAACCTGGCCGCCCGCGATCAGCTGATCGGCGACGTGATCACCAACCTCAACACCGTGCTCGGCACGGTCGATGAGAAGGGCGCCCAATTCGACAGCAGCGTCGACGAGTTGCAGAAGCTGATCAGCGGGCTGTCCGAGGGCCGTGACCCGATCGCCGGCGCGATCGCCCCGCTGGCCTCGGCAGAGAACGACCTGACCGACATGCTCGAGAAGTCGCGTCGTCCGCTGCAGGCCGTCATCGAGAACACCCGCCCGCTGGCGCAGCGCCTCGATGAACGCAAGGCCGACGTGAACAAGGTGATCGAACCGCTGGCCGAGAACTACCTGCGGCTCAACGCACTCGGCGCCTACGGCTCGTTCTTCAACATCTACTACTGCTCGATCCGGATGAAGGTCAACGGTCCGGCCGGCAGCGACATTCTGATTCCGTTCGGCGGTCCGCCGGACCCGTCCAAGGGGAGGTGTTCGGAGAATGGCTAAGCGTGACGGCGACACAGCACTGCGCACCGGGATATTCGGGATCGCCCTGGTGGTGTGCGTGGTGCTGGTGTCCTTCGGCTACACCGGGCTCCCGTTCTTCCCGCAGGGCAAGAAGTACGAGGCGTATTTCAGCGACGCCGGCGGAATCGACCCGGGTAACGACGTCAACGTTTCGGGCATCGCAGTCGGCAAGGTCACCAACGTGGCGCTGGCCGGTGACACCGCCAAGGTGACCTTCACCGTGGACCGCAACATCAAGATCGGCGACCAGTCACTGGTCGCGATCAAGACCGAGACGGTGCTGGGCCAGAAGTCTCTATCAGTGACGCCGAAGGGCACCGGAACGTCGACGGTGATCCCGTTGGGGCGGACCACCACTCCGTACACGCTCAACACCGCCCTGCAGGACCTCGGGCAGAACGTGTCCGAACTGGACAAGCCGAAGTTCGAGCAGGCGCTGCAGACCCTGACCGACACTCTGCGCGACGCCACACCGCAGTTGCGCGGTGCCCTGGACGGCGTGGCCAACCTGTCACGCAGCATCAACAAGCGCGACGAGGCCCTCGAGGGATTGCTGACGCACGCCAAGCGGGTGTCCGATCTGCTGGCCGCGCGGGCCGGGCAGGTCAACCAACTGGTTACCGACGGCAACCAACTGTTCGCCGCTCTCGATGAGCGCAGGCAGGCACTGAGCAACCTGATCGCGGGTATCGACGATGTGTCCAAACAGCTTTCGGGATTCGTCGCCGACAACCGCAAAGAGTTCAAGCCGGCGCTCGACAAGCTCAACCTGGTGATGGACAACCTGCTGGAGCGCCGTGAGCACATCGGCGAGGCCCTCAAACGGCTGCCGCCGTACGCGACCGCGCTCGCCGAGGTGGTCGGCAACGGTCCCGGCTTCAACATCAACCTCTACGGCCTGCCGCCTGCGGCGATGTCCGAGGTGCTGCTCGATACCTACTTCCAGCCGGGCAAGCTGCCTGACAGCCTCGCCGACATGCTTCGTGGATACATCTCCGAACGCACGATCGTTAGGCCGAAATCGCCATGACAGTGCCTGCTCCAGAAGAAAATTCGGTCCCGTCCGGTCGCAACCGGTGGCTGCGGATCGCGCTGGCCGTGGTGTTGGTCGGGGTGCTCGCCGTCGGCGTGTACCAGGTGTGGCCCTCGCGTACCGGCCCCAAGCTGACCGCGTACTTCACCAACGCGGTCGGCTTGTACCCCGGCGACGAGGTGCGGATCGTCGGGGTGCCGGTCGGAACGATCGACTCGATCGAGCCGCGCCCCTCGGACGTCAAGATCGAGATGACGCTGGACCGCGGCATCAAGGTGCCCGCCGACGCCAAGGCACTGATCCTCTCGCCGAACCTGGTGTCCGCCAGGTTCATCCAGCTCACACCGGCCTACACCGAAGGCGATGTGATGGCCGACGGTGCGTCGATCGGCCTGGACCGCACCGGAGTGCCCGTCGAGTGGGACGAGGTCAAAGAGCAACTCACCCAACTCAGTTCGCAACTCGGGCCGCAGGCCGACTCGGTTCAGGGCCCGATCGCGGCGTTCGTCGATCAGGCCGCGACCACGTTCGACGGCAACGGCGACTCGTTCCGCAACGCCCTGCGTGAGTTGTCCCAGACCGCAGGCCGGTTGGGAGATTCCCGCACCGACCTGTTCGGCACGGTGAAGAACCTGCAGGTCCTGGTCAACGCGCTGTCCAACAGCAACGAGCAGATCGTCCAGTTCACCAATCACGTGGCATCGGTATCGCAGGTGCTCGCCGACAGCTCCAACGGTCTGGACCAGACGCTGGCCACGCTGAATCAGGCGCTCGGTGACGTTCGCGGTTTCCTCAACGAGAACAACGACGCGCTGATCGCCCAGGTGGGCAAGCTCGCCGATTTCACCCAGATCATGACCGATCACAGCGACGACATCGAGCAGATCCTGCACGTCACCCCCAACGGCCTGGCCAACTTCTACAACATCTACAACCCGGCCCAGGGCACCGTCGGTGGTCTGCTGTCATTGCCCAACTTCGCCAACCCGACGCAGTTCATCTGCGGCGGCACGTTCGACACCGGTGCCAACGCGGACAACTTCAAGCGGGCGGAGATCTGCCGGCAGCGGATGGGGCCGGTGCTGCGCCGTATCACGATGAACTACCCGCCGGTCCTGTTCCACCCGATCAACAGCATCACGGCGTACAAGGGACAGATCATCTACGACACCCCGGCGACCGAAGCCAAGTCCGAGACCCCGGTGCCGTACCTGCAGTGGCAGAACGCTCCTGGGGTGACGCCGCCGCAGATCCCGCCGGACGCGACACTCAGCTCGTTGATCCTGCCGCCGGATGCACCCGCACCGGCACCCGGAACAGGAGTCGGCCCCGCACCCGGGCCGGCGCCGGCGCCGGGACCCGAGGCCGCGCCCGCATCTGCTCCTGCTGAGGCTGGTGCCGGCGGATGATGAGGGGTAAAGCATTGAGGGGTAAGGCTTCCCGGTTGGGTGGACGTACGCTGGCCATCGGCAGCGGCGCGATGCTGCTGGCCGGCTGCCAGTTCGGCGGGCTCAACTCGCTCAACATGCCCGGTACTGCCGGGCACGGGAAGGGTTCCTACACCGTCACCGTGCAGCTGCCCGATGTGGCGACCCTGCCGCAGAACTCGCCGGTGATGGTCGACGATGTCACGGTGGGCAGCGTGTCCGGCCTGGATGCCATGCAGCGTCCGGACGGAACCTTCTATGCGGCTGTGCAGCTGTCGCTGGACGGAGACGTGAAGCTCCCGGCGAATGCCGTTGCACGCGTGGCCCAGACCTCGTTGCTGGGGTCGCAGCACGTCGAACTGTCCGAGCCGGTCGACGAGCCCCCGCAGGGGCAGTTGCGACAGGGCTCGAACATCTCGCTGGCGCAGCGGGGCCGCTACCCGACGACCGAGGAAGTGCTGTCCTCCCTCGGCATGGTCGTCAACAAGGGCAATCTCGGTGCGCTGCAAGACATCACCGATGAGGCTTACGCCGCCGTGGCGGGGCGGGCCGGCAGCTTCGCGGAGCTGATTCCGCGGCTGGCTGAGCTGACTTCCTCGCTGGACCAGCAGACCAACGACATCATCGCCGCGGCCGACGGGCTCAACCGCTTCGCCTCGATCCTGGCGCGCAGCAAGGACAATCTGGGCCGCACGCTCGACACGCTGCCCGGGGCTCTCAAGGTGCTCAACGAGAACCGGTCCAACATCGTCGAGGCGTTCACCGCGCTGCGGGGCTTCGCCGAGGTGGGCTCGCGGATCCTGTCGGAGACCAAGGACGATTTCGCGGCCGATCTCAAGGACCTCTACCCGTCGATCAAGGCGCTCAACGACAACGCCGACGATTTCATCAAGGACCTGGAGTTCCTGCCGACCTTCCCGTTCCACTACAAGTACCTGCGTAACGCGGTCCGCGGCGACTACCTCAACGTCTTCGTCACGTTCGACCTGACGCTGCGCCGGTTCGGTGAGTCGATCTTCACCACAGGTGGATTCGACCCGAACATGAAGCACCTCAGTGATGTGATCAATCCGCCTGACTGGCTGACCGGATCGATGGCGAATCTGTCCGGACAGGCCGCTGATCCGTTCAAGATCCCCGCGGGGACCGCCACCCAGCATGAGGAGAAGCCGTAATGATCGACCGGCTTACCCGTATGCAGTTGATGATCTTCGGGGTCGTCACCGTCCTGACCGTCGGCGCGATCTCGCTGTTCTACCTGCATCTGCCTGCTGCGGTGGGTATCGGTACCTATCACGTCAACGCCAATTTCGCCGCCGGCGGCGGGATCTACGAGAACGCCAACGTCACCTACCGCGGCGTGACCGTCGGTCGGGTCGATTCTGTCGGGCTGGCCCCTGACGGGGTGGTCGCCAGAATGCAGCTCAACAGCAGCACGGCGATCCCCAGCAACGTCACCGCGACCGTCAAGAGTGTCTCGGCCGTCGGCGAGCAGTACATCGACCTGATCCCGCCGGACTCACCGTCGCCCGACAAGCTGCGCAACGGCGCGTCCATCGATCAGAGGAATACTCGGATCGGCCAGGACATCGCGGGCATGCTGCACGAGGCCGACACCTTGGTCAGCAGCATCGGAAACAGCCGGCTGCAGGACCTGTTGCGCGAAACCTTCAAGGCCTTCAACGGTTCCGGGCCCGAGTTGGCGCGCCTCATCGAGTCGTCGCGGTTGTTGATCGACGAGGCCAACGCCAATTCCGGCGAGACCACGCAGCTGATCGACCAGGCCGGGCCGTTCCTGGAGGCGCAGATGCGCAGCGGGGACAGCATTCGCTCGCTGGCCGACGGGCTGGCTCGGTTCACCGGTGAGGTGAACAAGGCCGATCCGCAGTTGCGCACCACGCTCAAGACCGTTCCCGGCACAACCGAGGCGGCCAACACCGCGTTCAGCGGTATCCGGCCGTCGTTCCCGGTGCTGGCGGCCAACCTGGCCAACTTCGGCCGAATCGGCGTGATCTACAGCAAGTCGCTCGAGCAGGCGCTGGTGATCTTCCCGGCCCTGATGGCCGCGTTGAACACAGTGGCCGGTGGCGTGCCCTCGGACGAGGGCGGCAAGCTCGACTTCAAGGTCGACCTGGGTGACGCGCCACCATGCCTCACGGGCTTCATCCCGCCCACGCAGATCCGGTCGCCGGCGGATCTGACCCTGCGGGACCTGCCGACCGACCTGTACTGCAAGACCGCCCAGAACGATCCGGCAGTGGTGCGCGGTGCGCGTAACTACCCGTGCCAGGAGTTCCCCGGCAAGCGGGCGCCCACGATCCAGCTGTGCCGCGACCCCAAGGGCTACATCCCGGTCGGCTCGAACCCGTGGCGCGGCCCGCCAGTGCCCTACGGCACCCCCATCGAGGACGGGCGTAACATCCTGCCGCCCAACAAGTTCCCGATGATCCCGCCCCAGGTGGATCCCGATCCGGGCCCGCCGGTGGTACAGCTGCCGCCGGGCGTGGAGCCGGGGCCGGGCCCGGCGCCGCACGCGCCGTTCCCGCTGCCGGTGCCGCCGAACAAGCCGGGTCCGCAGCCGCCGCCGTGGCCGTACTTCGCGCCGCCGGACCAGTTGGTGCCGCCGTACGGCCGGACCGCTCCGCCCGGCGCCGAGCCGCCGGCCGCGGAAGCGCCGGCGCCCGCACCGGCGCCTGCTCCCGAAGGGCCGTTGCCGGCCGAGGCACCACCTCTGGCCAGTGCACCCATGACGGGCACCTACGATCAGCACAGTGGGGTCTTCGCTGACGCAGAGGGTGGCACCGGTGTGTACGCAGCCGGCGCCGACAACCTGGCACCCGCGGAGACCTGGGTAGATCTGATGCTGGATCCAAGGCAGGCTTGATGACGGAAGAAACGGCCTCGAACCAGAGGCCGGTGCGCAGGCGCGCGTCCAGGGCGGCTGGTCCGACCGGGGCCACGCCGGGCGAGGTGACGACAACCACCGTGGCGGTCGGCGCGTCAACGGCGACAATGCCCAAGGCGCCCAAACCGACACCGGTGAAGGCGCCGCCTCGCCGGCGTGCGCACGGCAAGCTCGTCGCGCTGGTGGCGGCCGTGGTACTCGTTCTGGGGACCGCGACGCTGGGTGTGCTCGGGTACGTGATGCTCGGTCAGCAACGGGCCGTCGATGACGTACAGGCTCGCAACGAGCGCTTCGTCGACACCGGCAAACAGACCGTGATCAACATGTTCAGCTACACCCAGGACACCATCGACGAGAGCGTGAGCCGCTTCATCGACGGTACGAGCGGCCCGTTGCGCGACATGATGAGCCAAGGCAACAACGCCGACAACCTCAAGGCGCTGTTCCGTGACACCCAGGCCAGCTCGGAAGCGGTGGTCAACGGCGCGGCACTGGAGAAGGTGGACGAGATCGCCGGTAACGCCTCGGTGCTGGTGGCGGTGCGGGTCACGGTCGCCGACATGGATGGCGTCAACTCGCCCACCCGCCCCTACCGGTTGCGGGTGATCGTGCACGAGGACGACAACGGCCATATGACCGGATACGACCTGAAGTACCCCGACGGTGGAAACTGATGCGCTCTAAACTCACAGGCCTCGTCATCGGCCTGCTGGCGGTGGTGTTCGTCGCCTTCGCCGGTATCGGTGGCTCGCTCTACTGGAACCGCGTGCTGCAGCGCGGTCAGGAGGCCACCAGGGCCGAATTGCCCGCCGTGGCGGCCGAGCAGATCCCGAAGGTGTTCGGCTACGACTACCAGACCGTCGAGCGCAGCTTGACCGAGACCTATCCGCTGCTCGCCCCGGGCTTCCGGCAGCAGTTCCAACAGGACGCCGCCGCCAAGGTGATCCCCGAGGCCCGCAAGCGTCAACTGGTGGTCCAGATCAGCGTCGTCGGCGTCGGCGTGATGACCGCCGAGCGCGAATCGGGATCGGTGCTGGTGTACATGAACCGCACGGTGACCGACCAGTCCCGCCAACCGCTGTACGACGGCAGCCGACTGAAGGTCGACTATCGCAAGGTCGGCGGGGACTGGCTGATCAACGCGATCAACCCGATCTAGTCGTCCGTTTTCGCGTCGGCCAGTGCGGTGAGAAACGCGCGGGCCCACCGGTCCACGTCATGGGCCAGCACCTGCCGGCGCAGCGCACGCATCCGGCGCCTGCCCTCCTCTGGGCTCTGCTCCAGCGCCGCCTCGATCGCATCCTTGACGCCCTCGAGATCGTGCGGGTTGGTCAGGTAGGCCTGGCGAAGTTCAGCCGCCGCGCCGGTGAACTCGGACAGCACCAACGCGCCACCGAGGTCACTGCGGCAGGCTACGTACTCCTTGGCCACCAGGTTCATGCCGTCGCGCAGCGGGGTGACCAGCATGACGTCGGCCGCCACGAAGAATGCGATGAGCTCGTCACGCGGCACCGGGCGGTGCAGGTAGTGCACCAGCGGATGCCCCACCTCACCGTATTCACCGTTGATGTGCCCGACCTGACGCTCGATGTCCTCGCGCATCGCGATGTAGCTCTCGACGCGCTCGCGGCTGGGTGTGGCCAGCTGAACCAGGACGGTGTCGTCGCGCTTGATCCGGTCCTCTTCCAGCAGTTCGGTGAAGGCGCGCAGGCGGACGTCGATGCCCTTGGTGTAGTCGAGCCGGTCGACTCCGAGCAGGATCTTGCGCGGGTTGCCGAGCTCGGTGCGGATCTGCCGGGCGCGCTGCCGCACCGACCGGTTACGGGCCTTGGAGTCCAGGTCGGCCGAGTCGATCGAGATCGGAAAAGCACCCACCTTGATGGTGCGGAACCCGTAGGAGACCTCGCCGAAGCGTGACCGAACGCCGATCGAGGCGCGAGAGGTGTTGGCCCCGACCAGACGCCGGGCGAGCACGAGGAAGTTCTGTGCGCCACCGGCCAGATGGAATCCGACCAGATCGGCGCCGAGGAGTCCTTCGACGATCTCGGTGCGCCAGGGCATCTGCATGAACAGCTCGACCGGCGGGAAGGGAATGTGCAGGAAGAAGCCGATGATGAGGTCGGGCCGCAGCATGCGCAGCATCTTGGGGACGAGCTGCAGCTGATAGTCCTGGATCCAGACCGTCGCACCGGGTGCGGCGGCTCGGGCCGTGGCTTCGGCGAATCGCCGGTTCACGTCGACGTAGCTGTCCCACCATTTGCGGTGGTACACGGGTTTGACGATGAGGTCGTGATACAGCGGCCACAGGGTGGCGTTCGAGAACCCCTCGTAGTAATCCGCGACATCCTGCGCCGACAGCTCCACCGGGTAGAGCTGCAGGTCGTCCTCGACGATCGGCTCCTCGCCGCTGTCGGGGATCCCGGCCCAGCCGATCCATGCACCGCGGCGTTTGCGCAGCAGCGGCTCCAGCGCGGTGACCAGGCCGCCGGGGCTGCGCTTCCAGGTTGTGCTGCCATCCGGCAACCGCTCCATGTCGATGGGCAGCCGATTGGCGACCACGACGAAGTCGGAGTTACCGGAGGCGGCTGAGGGGCCGCCTTCCGGACTCATCTACGCCTCGGTTTTCGAAGGCCCAATGCCGAGCATCGACAGGAACATGCGGCACTCGTCGGCGTCGGCGGCGTAGGTCGCGACAACCCGGCGAGCCTGGTTGGCGGTGCTGTCGGCGAGAGGTTCGACGTCGTCGATGTCGGCGGTATCAGTTTTCGCAGGCATGACACAACTGTAGGCGACCGGGAGAACCCCGGTCGCCGCACGCCATCAGCCGATGGAACCGTGCACGGTCGGGCTGCTGCCGACGGTCGACTCGGGGACCGGCTGCGGGCCTTCGGACTGCTGCTCCTCGGCCAGACCGATGCACTCGCCGGTGTTGGCGCCGGTGCAGGGGATGGAGCCGCCGCCACCGGGCTCGCTCACGGCGGGCAGGCTGGGGTTACCTGCGACGCTGCCGAAATTTCCGGGGGAGTTGGGCACGGTGTGCGGGACGCACATGTTGGTGTAGAGGTCTTCTTCTTCGCCCGAGGGGCAGGCGATCGCCGGGCCGGACGACACGGGTGCGGAAAACGCGGCGAGCGCCGGGACGGCGGCCGCAGCGACTGCGAATCCGCCGGCAAAGATCAGTCGTCGCATCGAGATTGGGAAGGTCGCCATCGTCACGCTTTCTCTAGTTATTCGATTGTTTCGTTGCATGGATTCTAAGGAAGCTGGGAAAGATCTGCATTCGATCTATGAGGTAGCTGAGCAAGCGCTCCGAAGAGACCTCTGAGGAGCTATGGGCTGGCGCTGATGGTCGAGCGCGGAATGGGTTGGGGACCCTCTGCTTCGTCTTCCTCGGCCAGGCCGATGCATTCCCCGGCGTTGTGGCCGGTGCACGGGATCGCTCCGCCTCCGCCGGGCAGGTCGACCGCAGGCATATCGGGATTGCCCGGGATACCGCTGAACGGTGACGGTGAGTTCGGCACGAGGAATGGCGTGCAGGTCGTCGTGTAGACGTCCTCTTCTTCGCCGGAGGTGCAAGTGGCCTGGGCGACCGGAGCGCCGAACAGAAGGAACAGCGCGCAACCGACACCGGACAGTGCAGCGGGCACAACGACTGATTTCACCCGAGCAGTCTAGGACTGCTGAGGGTTTACTGTGCGGTGTCTGCGATCGTCCTGGGTCAGCCGATCGAACCGTGCACCGTCGGGCTGCTGCCGACCGTCGACTGCGGGACCGGTTCAGGGCCCTGCGATTGCTGCTCTTCGGCAAGGCCGATGCACTCGCCGGAGTTGGCGCCGGTGCACGGGATGGATCCGCCGCCATCAGGCTCGTTCACCGCGGGCAGGCTCGGGTTGCCCGCGACGCTGCTGAAATTGCCGGGCGAGTTCGGCACGATGTCCGGCACACACACATTGGTGAAGGTGTCCTCGGTTTCCCCGTTCGGGCACGAGGCCAGTGATTGTGCGGGCGTCGACAGCACCGTGAGGGCGGGAGCCGCCGCGATGGCTGCGGCGACACCTGCCGCGACGGCGAAGCGACGGGTCCGAGACGGGGAGTTGGGCATGGTCATGCTTTCGCTTCGGGGCCTTGAAAGGTTTGCTGTACCCTCGGCCGAAGGGGGTCGATCATGGTGTTCCATGACGTCGTCGTGCGCTGCCCATCCTACTCGTTACGAGGCAAAACATCGGTACCGATGATTCGGCGAAGGTGTGCGCGCTGCACTCCTGGGAAGCGGCTGGGCAGTAGCTGTGATCCCGGTGTGAGCTCGGTTACGTGATACACGTAATGTGCAGTTCGTAACTTACTTACCCTGACTAAGAGGTGGTCCGATATGGCCGGTCCCGATGACGCAACCCGTCAGGTCGAATACGAGACGCTCGATGACGGCCGCATCGCCAGGATCTGGCTGAACCGTCCGAATGCGCAGAACGCCCAGTCCCGGACTCTGTTGGTGCAACTCGACGAGGCGTTCGGTCGCGCCGAGGCCGACGACGCGGTCCGTGTGGTGATCCTGGCGGCGCGGGGAAAGAACTTCTCGGCCGGGCACGACCTCGGTTCCGAAGAGGCGCTGGCCGAGCGTGAGCCGGGTCCCGCCCAGCACTCGACATTCCGTTCCCACGGTGCCACCGCCGCCGGCATCACCGAGCGCACCTACCTGCAGGAGTGGCACTTCTACTTCGAGAACACCCGGCGGTGGCGAGATCTCCGCAAGATCACGATCGCGCAGGTACAGGGCAACGCGATCTCCGCAGCCCTGATGCTGATCTGGGCCTGCGATCTGATCGTGGCCGCCGACGACGCCAAGTTCAGCGACGTAGTCGCGGTGCGCATGGGGATGCCGGGCGTCGAGTATTACGCCCATCCCTGGGAATTCGGCCCCCGCAAGGCCAAAGAGCTACTGCTGACCGGTGATTCGATCGACGCCGATGAGGCCTACCGGTTGGGCATGGTGTCCAAGATCTTCGCGCGCGACGAACTCGAAGACAAGACACTGGAATTCGCCCGGCGCATCGCGGAGCGGCCGACCATGGCGGCCTTGCTGGTCAAGGATTCTGTCAACGCGGCCAGCGACGCGATGGGTTTCACCGAAGCGCTGCGCCATGCCTTCCACATCCACGAGCTCGGGCACGCGCACTGGGCGTCGGCCAATGAGAACCGCTGGCCGGTGGGTATGCCGCCCGATGTTCCCGACTGGCGGACGCTGGGCGCCCCGAAACCGGCCCGGCGAGATACACCGTAAGGATGACGCAAATGGAACTGTCGTTGAAGGACCGCACCTACCTGGTCACCGGTGGCGGTAGCGGTATCGGTAAGGCCGCCGCGGCCGCGATCGTGGCCGCCGGTGGTAACGCCATGCTGCTCGGCCGCAACGCCGACAAGCTGAGCGCGGCCGCCGAGGAGCTGGCCGCAGACGGCCCCGGTGAGGTGCGCTACGAGCCTGCCGATGTCACCAACGAGGACGAGGTTCGCCGTGCGGTCGACGCCGCCACCGCCTGGCACGGCCGGCTGCACGGCGTGGTGCACAGCGCCGGTGGGTCGCTGACCATCGGTCCGATCACACAGATCGACTCCGAACTGTGGCGGCAGACCGTCGATCTGAACGTCAACGGCACCATGTACCTGATCAAGCACGCGGGCCGCGAAATGGTCCGTGGCGGTGGCGGCTCGTTCGTCGGCATCTCCTCGATCGCCTCGACCAACACCCATCGCTGGTTCGGCGCATACGGCGTGAGCAAGGCGGCGTTCGACCATCTGCTCAAGCTGGCGGCCGATGAGCTCGGTCCGTCCTCGGTGCGGTTCAACAGCATCCGGCCCGGACTGACCCGCACCGAGATGGTCGGCCCTGTCTTCGAACTCCCGGCAGCCCGGGAAGACTACGAAGCCTGCACACCGATGCCGCGGTTCGGCGAGGTCGAGGACATCGCCAACCTGGCGGTGTTCCTGCTCAGCGACGCCGCCGGTTGGATCACCGGCCAGTCCATCGGTGTCGACGGTGGGCACAGCCTGCGCCGTGGCCCCGACATCTCGGGAATGCTGGAACCGCTGTACGGGGCCGACGGCCTGCGCGGGGTTGTCCCGAGCGAGTAGTCCGCCGGCGCGTTACACGTTCTGAGCTGGGTGCTCAGCGCCGGCCTCCCAGGCGCTGAGCGCACCCACCGCAGACCAGTCAAGCTCGCTGCCCCCGGTGGCCAGCAGCGTCAGGAACCGGTCGCGCAACAGGCTCGCGACCGGCAGCGGTACCTCAAGCTCCTCGCCGGCGCCCAGTGCCAGCTTGACGTCCTTGAGCCCGAGCGTGGCGGCGAATCCGGCCGGGCTGAACTCCTCACGGGCCAACAGCCCGCCGTAGGTCCGGTACACCGGGGCGTCGAACAGTGTGGAGGTCAGCAGTTCGAGGTACTGCTGTTTGTCGACGCCGGCCTTGCTCACCAGTGCCATTGCCTCGCCCAGGGATTCGATCACCGAGGCGATCAGGAAATTGCCGCTGATCTTCACCAGGTTGGCGGCCTGCGGTTGGTCGCCGAGCACAAAGGTGCGCTGCCCGATCGCGTCGAACACCGGGGTCACGGCGGTTATCGCGGTCGGGGCTCCGGCCGCGACGACGAACAACTTGGCGGCTGCGGCGGCCTCTGGACGTCCGAATACCGGGGCGGCGACGAAACCCTGTCCGGCGTCGGCATGTGCGTGGGCGAGGCGTTGGGCCAGCGCCGTGCTCACCGTCGACGACGAGACGTGGGTGGCGCCTTCACCTAGCGCCGCCAAGATCCCGCCTTCCCCGAAGGTGACCGCCTCGACCGCAGTGTCGTTGGCCAGCATGGTGACCACGATGTCGCCCCGGCATGCGTCGGCGATGGAGGCAGCCGGGTGGGCGCCCTGGGCGGCCAGCGCGGTCACCTTCTCGGGCGAGCGGTTGTATGCGGTGACCTCGTGTCCGGCAGTGAGCAGGTTGGCGGCCATGGCCGCGCCCATGTTGCCCAGGCCGATGAATCCGATCTTCATGCCTCCACTCTTACCGGTCGGAGCCGGCCGGCGGAGGGATCAGAAGTTACTGCAGGCCCGCCGGGTCGAGCTCGGCGTCGTTCGACCCGGCCTCGCAAACCCGGTGCACGGCGTTGACGATGCCCTGGTATCCGGTGCAGCGACAGAAGTTGCCCGACAGGCCCTCGCGGATCTCCTCGTCGGTGGGGCTCGGGTTGTCGCGCAAGAGCGCCGTGATCGAGGTGACGAATCCCGGTGTGCAGAAGCCGCACTGGAGGCCGTGGCACTCCTTGAGCGCAGATTGCACCGGTGACAGTTCACCGTCGCTACCGGCGATACCTTCGACCGTCGTCACCTCCTGGCCGTCCACCTGGACCGCGAACACCAGACAGGACCTGACCGCCTGGCCGTCCAGCAGCACCGTGCAGGCACCGCATGCGCCGTGCTCGCAGCCGAGGTGGGTGCCGGTGAGCCCGCAGTTTTCCCGCAGGAAGTCGGCCAGCGTCACCCGGGGTTCGACGATGTCCTGGTAATCACGACCGTTGACCGAAAGTGCAACCGGCAGTTCATGCATTGAGGGTCTCCTCGGTGGTGGCGTGCGTGGCGGCCTGGTTCCAGGCTCGGGACACCATGGCGGCGCCGACCCGCGCCCGGTAGGACGCCGAACCCTGCAGATCGGAAGGAATGTCGGTGAGTTCGGACATGGCCAGCCGGCCGATCTCGTCGGCGGTGATGCCGCCGATCGGGGTGCCGAGCACCGCCGCCTCGGCGGGGGCGGCCCGCAATGGCGTGGAACCGAGTCCGAGCAGGCCGATGCCGCAACGGGTGATCCGGTCGTCTTCATCGAGCTCGAACCCGACGACAGCACCTGCGATGGCGAAATCGCCGTGACGACGGGCGAACTCGGCGATGCCGAAACCGCTGCGCCCCGATGCCACCGGGAAACGCACGGCGGTCAGGATCTCGTCGGGGGCCAGCGAGGTCTCCCACAGTCCCGTGAAGAACTCAGCGGCAGGGATCTGGCGGACGCCCCGCGCGGAGGTGGCCTCGATCGTCGCGTCGAGTGCCAGTGCGACGGCCGCGTACTCGGCGGCCGGATCGGCGTGCGCGATCGCGCCGCCGAGGGTGCCGCGGCTGCGGATCTGGAAGTGACCGATGTGGGGTGTGGCCAGCGTGAGCAGCGGTACGGATTCGGCGATCTCGTCGTCCAGTCCGACCAGGGCATGCGGGGTGGCTGCTCCGATACGAACCTCGTTGTCCTGCAGCGCGATGTCGTTGAGTTCAGGTAGCCGCGAGATGTCTATCAGGTTCTCGAAATGTGTAAGGCGCATCGCCAGCATCGGAACCAGGCTCTGACCGCCGGCCAGGATCTTGGCCTCCTCGCCGTACTCGCCGAGCATGGCCACCGCCTCGGTGACCGTGGCGGGACGGTGATAGGCGAACGGCGCGGGCTTCATGAAACCAACCGGAGCAGCGCGGCGTGCAGATCCTCGGTGCTCAGCCCGGTGCTCTTGTTCTTGCTGCGTCCGGATCGGCCGACGAGGAACCCGAGCACCCCGGCGGCTGCGACCGCGCCGATGGCAGGTGCGAAACGCTTGGCCATCGGCACGGCCATCACCTTGGCCAATGCCAGTGCGTTGATCGGGGCAGCCTCCTGTGCGGCTTGCTCGGGAGCGGCTGCCGCGGAACCGGTTTCGGCTGCTGCCGTGGCCCCGCCGAGAAGCTCGGCCTCGAGGCTGCGGGCGAATTGGTCGATCAGGCTGCCCGCGACGTCGGCCAGTACGCCCCGGCCGAACTGGGCAGCCTTGCCGGAGATGGCCAGATCGGTGGTCACCACCACGAGCGTGGAGTCGGCGCCCTCGTCCTTCAGTTGGGCCGTCACGATCGCCGATGCGGTGCCGTTGCCGCGGGTTTCTTTGCCGTTGGCCTTGAGTACCACCCGCTGCGCCGCCGCGTCCTTCTCCTGGAACGTGGCATCGCCTTTGTAGGACACGGTGATCGGGCCGACCTTCACCTTGACCGCACCGGTGAAATCGTCGCCGTCGACGCTCAGCAGGGTGGCCCCGGGCAGGCATGGCGCGACACGTTCGACATCGGTCAGCACCTCCCAGGTTTTCGCCACCGGTACCGCGACCCGGAATTCGTTGTTGAGCTCCACGATCAGTGGTCCCTTCCTTGTTGTTCCTGTGAGCGGGCCTGCTCGATGGCTTCGACGATGGCTGCCGGGGTGGCCGGCAGCGTGGTCAGGGTGACGCCGAGCGGGGCCAAGGCGTCGTTGACGGCGTTGATCACCGCCGGTGTCGAGCCGATGGCGCCGCCCTCACCTGCCCCCTTGTACCCGCCGACGCCGGGGCCGGGGATCTCGACGTGGCCGTATTCGATCGTCGGGACCTCGGTGGCGGTGGGCAGAAGATAGTCGACAAACGTTGAGGACAAGGGGTTTCCGGCGTCGTCGTAAGACAGCTTCTCCAACAGGGCTCCGCCGATGCCCTGGACGGTGCCGCCGGCGATCTGGCCCTCCACCACGTTCGGGTTGATCATCGGGCCGACGTCCTCGCTGACGATGTAGCGGGTGAGGGTGACGTGGCCGGTGACGATATCCACCTCGCAGGTGCAGGCATGGGTGGCGTTGGCCCAGTGGATGGGAGCGGTGGGCGGCGCGGTGTAGCGAGCAGTCGCTTCGAGGTTGGCCGACATGCCGGGCGGCAGCATCTGTGGCTCGTAGTGGGCGCGGTAGGCCAGATCGGCGAAGCTGACACTCTTCTCGGGATCGTTGCGTGCGACGGCCCTGGACCCGCCGAGCTCGATCTCGGTCTCTTCCACCTCGAGCCGGGCCGCGGCCATCGCGACCAGCTGTTTGCGCAAGATGGTGCCCGCCTCGTTGACCGCGCCCGCTGTCATCGGGGCGCTGCGGCTGCCCTGGGTGCCGGCCCCGTACGGGGTCACCGCGGTATCGCCCTGGATGGTGGCGACATCGTCGATGTCGGCGCCGAGTGCGTCCGCGGTGAGCTGGATGACGGTGGTTTCCAAGCTGTTTCCGGTGGACCCGCCGTTGACGTACACATTGATCTTGCCGGTCGGCTCCATCCGGATGGTGCAGCCCTCGCTGGCCAGGTGTCCGGTGGCTGCGCCGGTCGGCTCGATGTAGGCCGAGAAACCGAGCCCGAGGTAGCGGCCCTGGGCCAGCGCCTCGGCCTGCTCCTTGCGGAAGCCCTCGTGGTCGAGGATCTTGACTGCCTGTTCGAATGTCTCGATCGGGGCCACGTGGTCATAGGGCATGCCATTGGGGTTGAAGTACGGCATCTCGTCGCGGCGGAGCAGATTCTTGCGGCGCAGGTCGACCGGATCCACACCCATCTTGCGGGCGGCGATGTCGAGAAGTATTTCGCGGGTGAGGGTCTCGTACTGCCACGGCCCGCGGTAGGCATGCAGGCCCGCGGTGTTCGAGAACACCGTCTTGTAGTTGAAGCTCGCCTTGGGCACCCGGTACGGGCCGGGGAAGAACATGCCGATGGCCGCGGTGGTGAGCACCGGATATGGGGTGGGGTAGGAGCCGACGTCCTGGATGAAGTCGATGTCGGCGGCCAGGATGGCGCCCTCGTCGTCGAACGCCATCCGCGCGTCGCCGTCGACGTGGCGCGACTGGCCGGCCGACATCAGGTTCTCGCGGCGGTCCTCGATCCACTTCAGCGCGGCCGGCACTCTGCGCGCCGCCAACATGATGCACATGTCCTCGCGCATCGGCACGACCTTCTGGCCGAATCCGCCGCCGGTATCGCGCATGATGACCCGCACGTGCTGGGCCGGGATGCCGAGCAGGCGGGCCGCGAATGCCCGCAATTCATGTGGGGTCTGGGTGGATGCCCAGATGGTCAGTTCGCTTGAGGTTGCCGACCATTCGGTGACCATTCCGCGGCACTCGATCGGTACCGGCACGTGCATCTGCTGATAGATGTGCTCTTTGACCACGTGTGCGGCCGAGCCGAAGACCTCTTCGTCGGGCGGCATCCCGGCCATACCGCCGGCGTTGTTGTCCGGGAAGGCTTCGTGGACGGACACGTCGGAGGTCAGCGCCTGCCGAAAGTCGGCGATGGCGGGCAGCGGCTCGTAGTCGACGTCGACCAGATCGACGGCATCCTCGGCGATGTAGCGGCTTTCGGCGATGACCAGCGCCACCGGATCTCCGACGAATTTCACCTCACCTTCGGCCAGGGGCGGACGCGGAGTGTCGGGGACGTCCTTGCCGGCGACCGCGTGCCAGGCCTCCTTGACCTCGGGGTTGAGATCGGCCGCGGTGAGCACTGCGTGCACCCCGGGCAGGGCGAGTGCCGCGGTGGCGTCGACGGTGGTGAACCTGGCATGCGCATACGGGCTGCGCACGAAGCAGGCGTGCAGCATGCCGGGTCTTGAGATGTCGTCGACGTAGGTTCCGCGTCCGGTGAGCAGGCGAGTGTCCTCCACTCGTTCGACTCGTCTGCCGGCATAGCGGGTCGCGACGGTCTCCGGTACGGCTGACGCCATAGGGTCGCTCCATTCCGTCGGTTACTTCTGCGCGTAAGTACCTGGCCATCGGAGGACTCCGCGGCCACATCAAGAGTGGGATTATCGTACATCGGAAAGCAATATGCCTGAAGAAGAGAGGCACATTTCCACTTCGAACTAGGGTAGGCGGCTACTCACGACGCCCACTCCGAACCGCGCGAATCTGGAGACGGTCGGACGAAGGCGGTGCATTGACGATGACCACACAAACTCTGGTGATGGAACCCCTGGAAGACGCTTCCACCTTCGATGACGTGGTCCGAAATCTGGACCTCGTCATCGACTGGTCGATCCGGGCGAACAGCACGATCGGCTACTTCGCCGCCTTGTACAAGCGCGGCACAATCGCCATCCAGCGCGCAACCCGCGCCGGCGAGTTCACCGATGCGCAGTGGATCGAGCAACTCGACTGTGTGTTCGCGAGGCGGTACTTCGATGCGTTGAACGCCTTTTTCCATCCGAGCTCCCACGACCCGGAGGCGCTGACCCTGCCGTGGGAGATCGCGTTCCTCAACCAACACAACCGCAAAGCGTCGATGCTGCAGCACATGGTCGCCAGCCTGAACGCCCACATCTGCTTCGACCTGGGAATCGCGGTGGTCGACCTCGCTGCGAACCGGCTGCCCGACATCCATGCCGATTTCGAACGCGTCAACGACTTGGTGTCCCTACAGACGCCGGACATGCTCGACATCGTCCAACGCCGGTCGCCGGGGGTGCGGTGGCTGCGCTGGGCGATCCCCAAGGAAGACGTGTTCATCAAGGACACTCTGATCAAGTTCCGGGAGGGAGCCTGGAACTTCGCGACCAGTCTGGCCGTATTTCCGGAGGCTGCGCACGAGAAACGGGTCCACCAGCTCGCCTGGGCGGCCGGCCTGGGCGCCTTCTATCTGGAGCCGCCGGCGAAGTGGCCGCCGATCGCGCTCGTGCTGCGAAGTATCACCACAGGTGAGAACCAGGACGTCGCAGGCAACCTGCGCGCCCTTGCCGGCATCACCGAGCAGCCGCACATGTCGGCGCAGTCCGGCGCGGGAAGTCTCAGCCGGAGTCGCCCAGCAGCGCGAGCAGGCCGCGTGCGAGGGCGCCGGTAGTCTCCGGTATCCCGGCCAAGTCGATCTTGATCGGCGGTTTGACGGGTCCCTGACCCAGTCGCCAGCGCAGCTTGTCCAATCGGCGGAACGGCTCCAATGCCCGCGGCTCGTGCAGCGGCCACACCGGGCACCTGCTAGCGGGCGACCCGGTGGCGTCGAGTATCCCGTTGACCGCGCGCCGCGCGGCCTCGTTGGCGGCCTCCATCGTCGCCAAGTCGGTGTAGGTGCGGACGAAATCGGCGGCCAGGAAGAAGTTGGGGAGGGCCGTCACGGCGTCCGGGCGGTTCGCCCACGAGCCCTTGGTGTTGATCAGCAAGGGCTCGTCGTTCTTCGACTTCGGCCGGTTCGGTCCGGTGCCGAACGTGATCGCCGGATCGAGAAAGAAGCCGATGACGTTGGCCTCGGTCAGGGAGCCGTCGTCGATGTGGTCGGTGATCTGCTTCCACACCTCGGTACGAATCTCGTCCCGGCTGCACACGTTGGCCTGGTACGAGGTGCTCCCTGGCACATCCCAGGCCGAGATATCCACGGAGAGAATGCCTTCCACCCGGCCGTCACCGCGATTCGCCCAGTTGAAGTTGCGCCAGAACTGCCCTTGGGAGATCGCGGTCAACGACCACTTGGAGTCGATGAAGATGGCGTGGCCGTGGACCAGGGGCTTGTCGACGTCGAGGTAGAACATCGCGCCGTTCATCCAGTCGGTCTTCAGCTGCGGTAGGCCGGTGAGCCGCGGCTCGGCCGCGCACAGCGCAGGCGTCAGCAGCAGCTGAAGGCGCTCCTTGGGCATCGCCGCCACGTAATGGTCGGCCACGATCTGCTCGGTGTGGCCGTCGACAGACATGGACACACCGGTGATCTTCGCTCCGTCACAATCGATCCCGGTGACCTCGTAGCCGTCACACAGGTTCACCCCGAGGCCGGCGAGATGGGTGAGCCACGGATCGATCCAGACGTCGCTGGTCGGCCCGTCCAAAACCCGGTCCATCTTCCCGTTCGGGCGTACCAGGTCGAACATCAACTGGCACAGGATCAAGCCACCGGTGCGTGCCGAGATCTCGGTGGCCTTCGCCGCCACCAGCGTGCGGGTCATCCCGTTGGCCAGAAACTTCTGAAACTGCGGCGAGCGGTTGGCCGCACCGATGAAGTCCCACCAACTCGTCTGTTCCCACTGGCCGAAGCGACGCTCGTCGCACGAGGCCAGCAGCGTGAGCAGACGTTCCACAAACGCCGTCATCTCCTGCGGCGGGATACCCAGCCCGACGCCCAGCTGCCAGATGGCCTTCATGGTGGCCGACAGATCGTCGAATGCAGACGCGACCTGCGTGGCCACGATGATCTCGTTGGCGCCCATGTGCTGCGCCAGCATCATCTGCGTGGCCGTGACGAGATGGTCGGCGACGGTCTGACCATTGTGGGGGATTCGCACCATCGTGTCCGGGACGTGTCGGTAGAACCCCGGAAAGAACCGGAATCCATGTTCGCCCGGCAGATCCTTGCGCCCTCCGGTGGCCGACCCGGGGAACGGCATGGACCGGGCCTTCCCGCCGAAGGCCGAATGCCGCTCGTACACCGTCACGTCGAATCCGCGGTCGGCTAGTTCATGGGCCGCGGTCAACCCGCCGATACCGCCGCCGAGTACCGCGACCGTCGTCACGACAGAATCCGTTCGGCCCGTGCCTGTTCGGGCCAGCCGGCGTTCTCTGGTAGCCGGTTCACCACCGAGTTCAGACCTTCCCGGTCCCCGTCGCCGAACATCTCGAAAGAGTCGATCAGACACCGCAATTCGAACAGCAGCGCATCTTGGCGCCGCGCGAAGTCCAACGCATCGGCCAGAGCGGCTCGCCGCTGGTCCGGCGGCACGGTATGGGCTCGCAGCCGCATCAGCTCCGCATCGTGAAAGTGCATTCCGGTCTCCTCCGCGAGGTTCAGTGACAGTTCCAGCCGTTCGCGAGCCTGGTCGGGCCGACCCGCCGCGATCAGCAATCGACTGATGATCGAGTCGTGAAAGGTCAGATAGACGTTGAGGTGCATGAGTCGTGATTCGTCGACCCGGCGGGCGATCTTGGCGGCTGCGACCGCCAAGGTGCCGGGGTCGGCGCCGGCGTTCATGGCCGACACCGCCTTGACGGTGGCGTACTCGGTGGCGCTGACGAAGCGCCACAGGTCCAAGCCGGAGTTTTCGGTGCAGCTGCGCATTTCGCCGGAAAGCGCGAGCGCCTCGTCGAGTTGGCCGGCCTCCAGACACACCCAGATCTCCTTGAAATATGTGTGTGCCCGGTTGAAGGCGTTCAGCGGGAAGCCCAGCTGTCCACAGCGGCGGACCGAGGCGGCCAGGTCGGCTTTCGCTTCCGGCAGATCCCCGGCGATGAGATGGGTAAGAGCCAGGTAGGTGTAGGCACCCGAAATCGGATCCGTGTTGCCCCGCCAGGTGTCGTCCAGTTCGCCGGGATTCGACGGAGACGAGCCGGCCAGCGCGGTCAACAGGTGTTCCCGGGCCACCGTGAAGCTGCCCTCGAGCCAGGTGATGGAACCCATCGAGGAGGCGATCGCCCGATGGAACCACGGCCGCTCCGTCATGATGCCTGCGGCCATGGAGTCCAGGAGTTCGTGGGCCCGGCGCAGGTCTGCCCGGGGGACGTAGTAGCTGATCAACGCGGTCAGCGTTGCGAAGATGTCGTCCTGATGTCGGCCGTCGGCGGTCAATTCCAGGCAGCGCTCGAAGTCGGCGGGGGCATCGCCACTCATGCTTCCGTGCGCGGCCCCGATCAGAAATCCCCGTTCCAGGCGCAGTGCGATCTCCACCGCGTCGCGTTGGGGCCCGGCGGCGCACTGGTTCAGCAGCTCGAGTGCATGTGTCAGATATGCACAGGCTTCCGACGCCGACGCGCGTCGCCGGGCCTGCACGCACGCCTTCCGGTACGCGGAGACGGCCTCATGGAAACGCTGCGCACACTCGAAATGGCGCGCCACCAGCCGCCAATCGGGTTCCACTCCCGCGGCCTCGTCAACCAGCTCGCGTGCCACCCGGGCATGCAGGTCTCGTTCCAGAGTCGGTGGCGCCAGCTCGCCGGCCACCTCGCGCAGCAGCTCGTGGCGGAATCGCCAACGCTCGTCTTCGATCTGGAACACCTGCGCCTCGGCCAGCGCGGCGACCACGGTGTCGGTGTCGACGTCCGGGCCCACCACGGACCGGAGCAACGCGAGGTCACCGCTTCGCCCGATGACGGCCGCGGCCTCGACCACCGGCACCACATCTGGCCGGGTGTGAAGCCGGGCGAACAACGGTTCGTACAGCGCCTCCGGTACTTGCTCGTCGTAGGCCGCGGCGTCCAGACCGGCCACGACGTGCTCGATGTAGAACGGGATCCCATCGCATCGGCTGCACACGGCCGCCTTCTGCGCATCGGTCACGGCCGGGTCCAACGCTTCGATCAGCTCGTTGCACTCGTCGGTGCTCAGCGCCGTGAGCTCGAAGAGCTTGACCGGCCAGCCCGGCCTGAGCCACTTGCCCTCGCGTCCGGTGAGCACGATCAGCCGCCGCCCGTCGGCCCCGGTGAGCAAGGCGTCGACCACATCCATGGTGGAGGGGTCGAACCAGTGCATGTCCTCGGCGATGACCAGGCCGGCAGCACCGTTCAGGCATGCCAGCAGGTATCGGAGCACGGTCGCGCCGATGAGCTCATACAGGGTGCGGCCCTCGGCGATCGCGGGTTGGTAGCCGTGTTCTGGTCCCACGCCCAGCACCGGCGCGAGAAACGGAATAGCTGCCGTGGGATCCATTGCGTGCGAACGTAATTCAGACTCCAGGAGGCGGATCCGCTCAGCGGCTTCGGTGAGCCGGTCGATGCCACAACGGCGTTCCAGCAGGCGGCGCACCGGATACAGGCCGGCGTCGACGTGTAGCGGGGAGCCCCTCAGCTCGATGACGGTTCCGCCCGATCCCGTGACCAGATCCGCAGCGACCCGGCCCAACCGGGTCTTACCGATGCCCGCTTCGCCACGGAACGCCACGCCGGCACACCTCAACGTGCCGTCTTCGGCCTGCTGCCAGGCGGACTCCAACCAGTCCCGCTCGCGGTGCCGTCCGACCAGGGCAGCGGTGCGGGTCGCTACCGCGGTCGGATAGTCGGACAGCACCCGATGATGGGTCACAGGTTCGTCGACACCTTTGACCGGTGCGGCCGGGCAGGCCGCGAGTTCGAACGTGCCGCCGATCAGAGCCGCCACCGCGTCCGACACGGCGACGGTTCCCGGTGCCGCCAGCGAGGAAATGCGGGCGGCCAGGTTCGCGGCGAAACCGTAGACGTCGTCTTGCGCGGTGTCGAGGTAGACGACTCCACGGTGCACGCCCACCCGCACGTCGATGGTGACGCCGAATCTACGGATTGCCTGTTCGCTGATTCGGGCCACCGCGTGGGTGATCTCCAACCCTGCGGCGACGGCTCGTTTGACATCGTTCTCGTGGGCCTTGGGGTGGCCGAACACGGCCAGCAGTCCGTCGCCCTTGGTCGAGCTGATGTGGCCCTCATAGTGGTTGACCAGGCGGATCGCGTCCTGGCGATACCGGCCGACCAGCGTGCGGTAGGTCTCGGGTTCGACGCGCGTGGACAGCACCGTCGAGTCGACGAGATCGATGAACATCAACGTGAGGCGTCGGATTTCCCCGTGACCGTCGGAGGCGGCGAGTAGATCTTCGGCGTCCGCGTTGCCGCGGTCCACCGCCAGGACCTGCTCGGCCAGGGAGTTCGCGGCAGCGCGGTCGCCGCGATTGCAGGCACGCACAGCCCGATCGAGCAGCTCGTCGATCGATGTCTGGTTCCCGTCGAGGCTCATGTGATCCTCCTGCGCAGACGGGCAAAGCCTATCGCCGCGGTCGCTCACCTCCCAGGCAATTGACGGGATGGCTGAAATGATGCTTGAGCAGGCAATTAAGTGGATGTGGTGCAATTTGTCCGTGCGCATCGCATTCGCTGCCCTGGTTCTGCTTGCCGGTGTCCTCTGGGCCCCACCGGCGTCCGCCCGGCCCGCTGCCGAAGCCGGGCTGGTCGACGTGCGCTCGGTCGTGCCCGACGCGGTGATCGACCTGCGGTACGCAACCAGTGACAACTTCGTCGGCCGGCAGCTCTATCCAGCGGGTGCTCCCTGTCTCGTGCACGAGTCGATGGCCCCCGGCCTTGCCGCGGCGGCGGCCGCCCTGCGGCCCGACAAGCTGGTCTTCTGGGACTGCTACCGGCCACACGAGGTTCAGGTCAGGATGTTCGAGGTGGTGTCCAACCCGAATTGGGTGGCCCGCCCGAGCGCCTATGCCCGCAGTCACGAGGCCGGTCGCTCGGTCGACGTCACGATCGCCCGAGGGGGGTCGCTCGTCGACATGGGCACCGGGTTCGACGATTTCACGCCGCGCAGCCTCGCGTACGCCACCGACGGGGTGAGCCCTGCAGCCCAGGCCAATCGGGCGCGACTGCGCGAGGCCATGAAAGCCGGCGGGCTGAACGTGTACTCGGGGGAGTGGTGGCATTTCGACGGACCCGGCGCGGCCGACCCGCGGCCCTACCTGGATGTTCCGCTGGGATAAGTCCCGGGCCCTGTTCTCCGCGTTTGGAATGTGCCAGCATGGGGAACCGTAACGTTCGTCACGATCCGGTAGGCGTGGAGTCGAAATGAACGTCTTCAGATATTTCCAGGGCGCGGCGCTGATCGCTGCCTGCACCGCCCCGTTCGCACCCATGCCGGCCGCGTCGGCGCAGCCGCCGTGTCCGGATGTCGAGGTGGTGTTCGCTCGCGGCACCTACGAGCCGCCCGGCGTCGGTGGCCCGGGACAGTCCTTCGTCGATGCGCTGCGTGCGCGCACCGGGGAACGTTCGGTCGAGGTGTATCCGGTGAACTACCAGGCCAGTGGAAACTTCGGTGACCGGATCGAGTTCGCCAGAACCGTCGTCGACGGTATCCGCGACGCGTCCGACCATGTCAAGGCGATGGCCAGGGACTGCCCCAAGACGAAGGTGGTGTTGGGCGGCTACTCGCAGGGCGCCGTCGTAGCGGGCTACACCACTGCCGCCACCGTTCCCGACGGCATCCCCGCTGAGTACAAGCAGTACATCCCCGAGCCCATGGCGCCGGAAATTGCCGACCACGTGGCATCGGTGGTGCTGCTGGGCACACCGTCCGACGAGTTCATGCGCGACATCGGCGCGCCGCCGATGGTGATCGGCCAGCGATACAAGGACAAGACGATCGAGCTGTGCGAGCCCGGCGACACGATCTGCGACGGAACGCCGGCCGGGGTTCCCAACTTCGCACACACCGCATATGTACTCAATGGCATGCCCGGTCAGGCCGCCGATTTCACGGTGGGCCGGCTCTGACGGTGCCGAGTTGATAACAATCTGAAACCTCAATGGTTGCAATGTCATCCGTGAGGCCGAGGTCTTTGCTGAGCGCCACTATGTTCACTAGGTGCACCGTCGAACGGCCCTCAAGATCCCGCTGGTAATGGCAGCTGCGGCCGCTCTTCCTCAGGTGCTGGCCCCGCTTTCGGTGATCCCGCGGGCAAGCGCCGCACCCGGTCAGTGGCCGGTGGAGCGAGCCAACGCGTGGTATCAGGCGCAGGGCTGGTTGGTCGGCACCAACTTCATCACCTCGAATGCGATCAACCAGATCGAGATGTTCGGCGCCGGCACCTATGACGCGCGGCGCATCGACAGTGAGCTGCAGGCGTGCCGCCTACTCGGGTTCAACACGGTAAGGGTGTTCCTGCACGATCTGCTGTGGGCGCAGGATCGCGCCGGATTCCAAAGCAGGCTCGCGAATTTCGTCGGGATCGCGGCGCGTCAGGGCATCAAGCCGCTGTTCGTGTTCTTCGATTCGTGCTGGGACCCGAACCCGCAGCTGGGCGCGCAGCGGGCACCGACGCCGGGCGTGCACAACTCGGGCTGGGTGCAGAGCCCCGGTGCGCAACGCATCGACGACCCGCGTTACCGGCCTGTACTGCGCGACTACGTGGTCGGCGTGATGAGTCAGTTCCGCAACGACAACCGGGTCCTGGGTTGGGACCTGTGGAACGAGCCGGACAACCCCGCCAAGCAATATCGCAAGGTCGAGCGCAAGGACAAGATCGACGCCGTCGGAGGGTTGCTGCCGCAGGTGTTCGGCTGGGCGCGCTCGGTCAATGCCGTGCAGCCGTTGACCAGTGGCGTGTGGCAGGGCAGCTGGGACCGCGGCAGCCGCAGTGAGATGGACAGCTTCCAACTCGACAACTCCGACGTCATCTCGTTCCACTCATACGCCGGGCCCGCGGAGTTCGAGGCTCGTATCGCAGAACTGGCTCCGCTGGGCCGGCCGATCCTGTGCACCGAATACCTGGCGCGAGACCAGGGCAGCACCGTCGAAGGAGTGCTTCCGGTTGCCAAGCGGCACAACGTCGGTGCCTACAGCTGGGGTCTGGTGGCCGGCAAGACTCAGACGTACTTCCCATGGGATTCGTGGGACAAGCCCTACACCAAGGTGCCGAACGTGTGGTTCAGTGATCTGCTGCAGCCGGACGGACGGCCGTACAAGGAAAGCGAATACCAGGCGTTCCGAAAGCTCACCACCCGGGTATAGGCGTTTAGCCACCGACGATGCGGGTGACTCAACAGGCTATGGACCAACATGGTGGCCGGCCGATTCCGAAAGACGCTCGCAAGGTGACCGAGGGGCAAGAGGAGCTGCAAGGCGAATTCGACCGTCGGGGCGAGGATCCCGAGGGGCCGGGACTGCACGAAAGTCACGAGAACATCGCCGACGAGACGTAAACGCTAGAACGACTGTCCGTTCGCGTAGCGCTCGCGGCGATAGTGACGACCGTTGCCACGGTTGCGGCTTTTGTATGTCGGCAGTTGGGAGTCGCAGTTCGGGCAGACCAGGCGCAGGTTTTCCCGTCGGTTGTTCGTCGCGTTCCCGTCGATGTGGTCCATGATCAAGGTCAGGGGTAGCGCCTGCCACACGCTGGCTCCGCCGCAGATGGCGCAACAGCCCGACTGAGCCTCGATGAGATAAAGCCGGATGTAGTTGCCTTGCTCGCCGCGGACCCGCGCTTCGCCGGACGCCAGCCAGAGCTCGGTCATGGCCTCGCGTCGGGCCACTGCCTGGCATGCATTACCGCAATAGACCTTCTGGCTGCGTTTCGACAGCGGTGCACCGCAACCGCGACAGAGCCTCATGGATGGAAGCTACGGGCAGGCACCGACAAGCAGCGATGCCAAAACTGGAGCCCCCGGTCAGGATTGAACTGACGGCCTACGCTTTACAAGAGCGTTGCTCTACCACTGAGCTACGGAGGCGGGTCGAACGCGCCCAGTTTAGCGGGTCACTCGTCGGCGTCGACAATCCGCTGTGAGACAACAGGCCGCGGGGAGCTCCGCCGCGACGACCGGCGGGGCAGTGGGATGCGGTCGGCGATGTTGCTCAGCGGGTTGACCACCTGACTCAGCGTGATGACCGCCTCGTGCAGAGCGTCGATCGTGGGCGCGAGGGCCTCCAGCCCGGGCGCCAGCCGGTTGAGGGTGTCGGCCACATCGGCGAGCTTGAGTAGCGGACCGTCAGGATCGGTCAAGGTGTCGAGCAGGCCACCCTCGGCCAATAGGCGATCGGCCACCCCGTCCTCACGCAACACCCGTTCGAACAGGCCATCGTTGGCCAGCAGTTGATCGGCCAGTCCGCCGGGCGCGATCACCCGCGACACGGCACCGTCCTCGGTGGTCAGCCGGTCCAGCAGACCGCCCTCCATGGTGATCTGGTCGACCAGGCCGCCAGGGGCGACAGCGCGGGCCACGGCGCCGTTGTCTGCGGTCAGCCGATCCATCAGGCCACCCTCGGCAGTCAGCTGGTCGATGATCCCGCCCGGTCGCAGCAAACGGTTGATCGGGCCTTCGGGTGCCAGGGCCCGACCCAGCGGAGCGTCGTCGTCCAACAGTCGTGCCAACCGGTTCGCCCGCTCGACCGCGTCATCGATGCCGAACAGCGAGGCCATCGATGACCTGCCGTTCAATGGGTTCGCCTCGCCGATGCCGCGCTGCACCGCGGTGAGCGTCTCGTTGGCGATGCCGAGGCCGAGGTCGGCCACCGCCAGACCGATGCGGACGGGAGCGGTAGCAACCTGGACGAGCGTCTTGCCGAGGTTCATGGCGTCAGTGTAGTTACCCCGATCACAGTTAAACTCACAGGAAGTGCACAGTGTGCATGCAGGTTGAGTTCAACAGGCACCACCAACATCAGGGAATGGCCATGCCTGCAGTTCCTGAGAGCGTCCCCGAAGCCCGCATCCTCGTCGTCGACGACGAGGCCAACATCGTGGAGCTGCTCTCCGTCAGCTTGAAGTTCCAGGGATTCGAAGTGCACACCGCCTCCAACGGTGCCGCCGCCCTGGACAAGGCCAGGGAAGTCCGGCCCGACGCCGTGATCCTGGACGTGATGATGCCGGGCATGGACGGTTTCGGGCTGCTGCGCAGGCTGCGCGCCGACGGTATCGACGCACCTGCCCTCTTCCTCACCGCCCGCGACAGCTTGCAGGACAAGATCGCCGGCCTGACCCTGGGCGGCGACGACTACGTCACCAAGCCGTTCAGCCTGGAAGAGGTGGTGGCCCGGCTCCGGGTGATCCTGCGGCGGTCCGGCCGGGGCGTCGAGGAGCCCCGCAGCGCCAAGCTGTCCTTCGCCGACATCGAACTCGACGAGGACACGCACGAGGTGTGGAAGGCCGGCGAGCCCGTTTCACTGTCGCCCACCGAGTTCACGCTGCTGCGCTACTTCATCATCAATGCCGGCACGGTGCTGTCGAAGCCCAAGATCCTCGACCACGTGTGGCGCTACGACTTCGGTGGTGACGTCAACGTCGTCGAGTCCTACGTCTCCTACCTGCGCCGCAAGATCGACACCGGCGACAAGCGACTGCTGCACACACTGCGCGGCGTCGGTTACGTTTTGCGCGAGCCACGCTGACGTCCGTGCTGACGGCGGCATAATTCTGGGGTGTTCGACCGGGTAGAGCGGCATGGTGTGCCGCTGCGCGTCGGTTTGGTCGCGGTCGCGCTGGTCCTCGTGGCCGGCGGCCTGCTCGCGTCTGGCGTCGCGGTGACCTCGATCATGCGGCACACCGAGGTCAGCCGTATCGATCAGACACTTCTCGACGCCGCGGGCAGTTGGGCCCAGGAGCCGCGTCAACAGCCGTCGACTCCGCTGGAGGGGCCGAACCCGGCGCGCCCGCCCTCGAACTTCTATGTCCGCGGTGTCGACGAGGACGGTAGGACCTGGATCGCGGTCAACGACCGCGAGGCGGAACCCGAACTACCCGATGACAACGACGTCGGTCCGGTGCCGGTGACACTCGAGTCCGTCGGATCCTCCGACGTGCAATGGCGGGCCATGACTGTGCGGGGTCCCAACGGCGAGCTCACCACCGTCGCGATCGACCTGTCCGACGTCCAGTCGTCGGTGCGCGCGTTGATCTGGTCGCAGGTGGGCATCGGCACCGTCGTGCTGGTGATTCTGGGCGTCGTCGGCTACGCCGTCGTGCACCGCAGCCTGCGTCCGCTCGTCGAGGTGGAGCAAACCGCCGCTGCCATCGCGGCCGGACAGCTGGATCGCCGTGTCCCCGAACGTGATCCGCGGACCGAGGTGGGACGGTTGTCCCTGGCGCTCAACGGCATGCTCGCGCAGATCCAGCGCGCGGTGGCGTCCTCGGATGCCTCGGCCGAGCAGGCGCGTACCTCCGAGGAGCGGATGCGCCGCTTCATCACCGACGCCAGCCACGAGCTGCGGACGCCACTGACCACGATCCGCGGATTCGCCGAGCTCTACCGGCAGGGCGCGGCGCGTGATGTCGAGATGATCATGGGCCGGATCGAGAGCGAATCCCGGCGGATGGGCCTGCTGGTCGAAGATCTGCTGCTACTGGCTCGGCTCGACGCGCAACGGCCGCTCGATCAGCACCGGGTCGATCTGTTGACGCTGGCCACCGATGCCGTCCACGACACCCAGTCGATCGCCCCCAACCGTCAGGTTCGCATGGAGGTGTTCGACGGACCCGGAACCCCGGAGGTGCTAGGGGACGAGGCGCGGTTGCGTCAGGTACTGAGCAACTTGGTGGCCAATGCGGTGCAGCACACCCCGGATGCCGCCGGGATCACGGTGCGCGTCGGGACCGTCGGCGACGACGCCGTGATCGAGGTGTGCGACGAGGGACCCGGGATGAGCCCGGACGATGCACGGCGAGTCTTCGAACGGTTCTACCGCGCCGACACCTCACGCACCCGTGCCAGCGGTGGCACCGGTCTCGGCCTGTCGATCGTGCACTCGCTGGTGCTGGCCCACGGTGGCACGGTCAAGGTCACCACGGTGCCCGGTCAGGGCTGCCGGTTCACCGTCAGCCTGCCGCGGATTGCAGATCTGCCAGTGCGGCTTTGATCTTGGCCTGAGCCTCATCGAGAGATTCTGCCGACGGGTTGTTGTCGACGTGGGCGAAGCCGAAGTCGGCCAGGTTGTAGGCCGGGAACACGTGCACGTGCAGGTGCGGTACCTCAAGACCGGCGATGATCACCCCGGCGCGCTGCGCGCCGAATGCCCGGCACACAGCCTTACCGATCAGCTGTGACACCTCCATCACCCGGCTGAACACCGCGGGCTCGACGTCCTGCCAGTTGTCGATCTCGGCGCGGGGAACCACCAGCGTGTGACCCTGCGTCATCGGTGCGATGGTCAGGAACGCGACGATGTCATCGTCTTCGTAGACGAATCGCCCGGGCAGTTCTCCGTTGATGATCTTCGTGAAGACGGACGCCATGTCGCAAGCATAGTGAGCCCGCGATCCGGACCGGCTGGCCATTGGTCGGACGAGCCGAATCGTTGTTATCGCCGATCGTGCTCTATCGTTTGCTGAACTGGGGCGGGGGATTTTGGCGAGTCCGATGTCGTTTTCACATCGGCATTAAGGGGATTCATGCAGCTGGAGCTGACCGATGCGGTTTTGCAGGCCGAACTCGAGCAGATAGCCGAGGTAAACCTCAACCGGCATCTGGCCACCACCAAAGACTGGTATCCGCACGATTACATCCCGTGGGAGTCGGGCAGCAACTTTGCCGCCGCCGGGGGCTGCGACTGGGACCCCGAGCAGTCGCAACTGAGTGACGTGGCCCGCGCGGCGATGATCACCAACCTGCTCACCGAGGACAACCTGCCGTCGTATCACCGCGAGGCGGCCGGAAGTTTTTCCCAGGACGGGCCGTGGGGCGCGTGGGTGAATCGCTGGACCGCCGAGGAGAACCGGCACGGCATCGCCATTCGGGATTACCTGGTGGTCACCCGCGGCGTCGATGTCGTCGCGCTGGAACAGGCCCGCATGGAGCATGTCACCAATGGCTTCACGTCGACGGACGAAGAGCGCGCGATGCACAACTCCGAATTCCTGATGTCGGTTGCGTATGTGACGTTCCAGGAATTGGCCACCCGCGTGAGTCACCGCAACACCGGCAAGGTCTGTGACGATCCGATCGCCGACCGCCTGCTGCAGCGCATCGCCGCCGACGAGAACCTGCACATGATCTTCTACCGGAACATGTGCGAGGCCGCCCTGGAACTCTCACCGGACCAGGCCCTCGACGCCGTCGGCGCTGTCGTCGAGAACTTCCGGATGCCGGGACAGGGCATGCCGGACTTCCGCCGCAACGGTGTGCTGATGGCCAAGCACGGCATCTACGACCTGCGTCAGCATCTCGAAGAAGTGGTCATGCCGAACCTGCGCAAGTGGCGGATCTTCGAGCGCACCGATTTCAGTCCAGTCGGTGAGGCCCGCCGCGACCAGTTGGCTGCATTCCTCGAAGACCTGCAGACCAAGGTGGTCAAGTTCGAGGAACAGCGCGACCGCCTGCTCGCCCGTGAGGCCGCCAAACGCGAGCGGATGGCGTCCTGATCTCAGGTCAGCTCCCCGAAATGGCCTCGTGCAGTTCCTCGACGGTCCACGGCGGCGAGGCGTGGTGGTCGCGGTATCCGATGAAACCCAGTGCGGGCCGGGCGAACTCGCCGATGAACCCGCCGGCGGCGATGAAGATGCGTCCCGTCACCCGGCGCGCGGCGTCGCTTACCAGGTAGGCGTAGGTCGGAGCGACGTACTCCGGCGGGGCGGCATCCAGTGCGCCCTGCATGCTGGCGTCGTCGAGCAGGCCGCGTCGGTTGAGTTCGGCGATGTGCTGCTCGTAGTCCGATCCGGTGGAGAGTCGGGTGCGGGCACCCGGACACACCACGTTGGCGCGCACGCCGTGTTCCTTGAGTTCTGCGGCGATGGCGAGGGTCAGCCCGTTGACCGCACCCTTGCCGGCCGGATAGCCGCTGCCGCCGTAATCACCCAGGAACGCAAAGGAACTGGTGTTGACGATGGCGCCGCCGCCTTGCGCCACCATCTTGGGCGCCGCTGCACGACAGGTCTCGAACACGGTGCCCAGATGCGCATCGAGGAGGTCGCGGAACTCGGCACTGGTGACGTTCAAGATGGAGGACCCCACCGGTTCGGCGGTACCGGCACAGTTGACCAGGATGTCGACGCGGCCGAAGCGGGCCACACACGTGTCGACGAGCGCGTCGGCCACGTCGGGGTCAGCAGGTGAACCGGCATGGGCGACACCGGAAATCCGCTGTGCGGCAGCGTGTGCGGCCTCGGTGTCGCGGCCGTTGACCACCACGCCCGCACCCTGGGCGGCCAGGAGTTCGGCGACCGCCAGGCCGATGCCGCGGGTACCGCCGACCACGATCGCGCCGCGGCCGGCGAGCGGGCCGCTAATCGGCGTCTGCCTCGGCAAACTGCATCGCCTCGATGTTCCAGTAACCGCGTAGGTTGGTGATCAGCCCTGCGTCGTTCACCTTGTAGGTGAAGACGCCACGGACGGTCGCGGTGAACCCGTTGGGAAACTTGGTGCGCAGCACCAGGATGTAGGCGATCTCGCTCGGTGAGCTGGACGGGAACGTCTCCTCGCAGGTGACGGTCAGCTCGTTGGGTCCGATGTTGGTGTCGTAGAACGCGCCGAGGGCTTCCTTGCCGCGCACCCCGGTGCCATCGGGATTGGTCACGGCCTCACCGATCGGGTCTTCGACCAGTACATCGTCGGCCATGAGCGCCAGCCAGCCCTCGCGGTCACCGGTCTGCACGCATTTCCATGACGCTCGGGAGGCGCGGACGACGGGTGTT
Source organism: Mycolicibacterium fortuitum subsp. fortuitum (assembly GCF_022179545.1). Next base: position 1,127,965 of record NZ_AP025518.1, read on the forward strand.
TCAGTGGCGGTTTCGGTCACGAGTTTCCTTCCCTACTCGTAATTGTGAAAACCGCAGCCGTTCTGGAGAACGGCTGCGGCTTCACGAAACGCAGATTGGTTCAGCGATCGCGCCCGCCGTTACCGATCTGCATCGGTGTAGCGGATGACGCCGCGGATGTTGCGGCCCTCGAGCATGTCGGCGTAGCCGTCGTTGATCTGCTCGAGCTTGTACTGCCGAGTCACCATGTCGTCGAGGTTGAGCCGGCCCGCCTTGTACATGCTCAGCAGCTGCGGGATGTCGTGGTGCGGGTTGCCGCCGCCGAAGATGGTGCCCTGCAGGCGCTTCTGCAGCAGCGTCAGCATGGACAGGTTGAGCTTGACGTCATTGCTGGCCATGTTGGCAACAGCGGTGGCCACCACGGTGCCGCCCTTGGCGGTGATGTTCATGTAGTGGTCGATGTCCTCGCCCTTGAGTTCACCGACGGTGACGATCGTCTTGTGCGCCATCCGCCCCTGGGTGACCTCGGCGACGCCGGCCATGGCCGAGAAGATGTCCGGGTAGGCGTGGGTGGCGCCGAACTTCAGCGCGTTGTCGCGTTTGAACTCGACCGGGTCGACGGCGAAGACGTTGCGCGCACCGGCGGCCAGTGCGCCCTGCAGCGCACCGGTGCCGACACCGCCGACGCCGACGATGACGACATCGTCACCCGGGCGGACGTCACCGCTGCGCACGGCGGAGCCGTACCCGGTGGTGACACCGCAGCCGACGAGGCAGGCCACCTCGAACGGGATGGACGGATCGATCTTCACCACCGAGCTCTTGTGCACCACCATGTACGGGCTGAACGTGCCCAGCAGCGTCATCGGGATGACGGGCTGACCGTTCTTGACGGCGTGGATGCGGTGGGTGCCGTCGGACACCGCGGTGCCCGCCAGCAGACCGGCACCCAGGTCGCACAGGTTGCGCAAACCCTCCTGGCAAGCCGGACACTCACCACATGACGGGATGAACGACAGCACGACGTGGTCGCCGGGCTGGATGTGATCGACGCCGGGGCCGACCTCCGTCACGATGCCCGCACCTTCGTGGCCGCCGAGCACCGGGAACCCTGCCATCGGGATGTCGCCGGTCACCAGGTGGTGGTCGGAATGGCACATACCCGAGGCTTCCATCTGGATCTTGACCTCGTCCTTGACGGGGTCGCCGATCTCGATCTCCTCGATCGTCCACGGTTGATTGAACTCCCAGATGAGAGCGCCTTTTGTCTTCATCCGTACGTGCCTTCCACTAGAGCCGGTGATCACAGACTAGAGCCATTAGTTGCGTGGGTCACACCCACCCCCAAGCAACTGCTTGGCCGGGAACTACCAGATCTTCACGGGAGCTTCGCCGAGCGGGTAGTAACCCGGCAGTTTCTCGCCGGCCAGGCTGCGCTCGATACGCTTCTGCATGGTGGGGGTGAGGTCGCCGGACTCGATGAGCTTCGCGTACCCCTTCGCAACATGGCCGAAGTCGAAGAAGTCCCGCTGCCACTCGATGAGCAGTTGATCATTGAGCCGGAACCAGCTGCCGCCGATGCCGTAGATCTCGTCACGGCTGCCGTCGCTCTTGTTGGCGATCTGCTTCCAGAAACCGACGATCTCGTTCTGCTTCTCGTCGATCAGCACCCGCTGGTATTCGTAGACCCAGTTCTCCAGGCCTTCCATCTCTAGGCCCAGTGCCACGTCGCGGATTTCGTCGCGGCCGACGCACATCACGTCTTCCTTGGGACCGATGTTCCAGCCGTAGGTGGCATCTTCGGTGTAGAAGTCGGCCAGCGGCTTCCAATCGCCGGCCTTCTCGGCTTCCTGATTGGCCTTGAGCCAGCGATCCGACCAGGCTTCCAGTTCGTTTCTTGACGCCATTGTCATTCCTTCTCTGTGATGGATAGAGCGCGGGTAGGACACATCTCGACAGCCATCTCCACGGCATCGCGGAGTTCGTCGGGGGGTTCGGAGTCGAGGATCTCGACGACGCCGCGTTTGGGCACCCGGAACACGTCGGGCGCCTCCAACTCGCACATCGCGTGGCCCTGGCACAGATCCTCGTCGAGTTCGACGCGGTAGCAGCCCATTTGGGGTCAGTCCTTCACGCGCTTGCGGTAGCGGACCTTCGCCGGCCGGGCCAGCTGCACCACCATCTTGGAGTGGTCGTTCTGGTACGTCTCCGGCGCCTGTGACATCTCGAACTCATACTCGCGCAACAGGACCGAGAAGATCGCCTTGATCTGCATCTGGGCGAACGCGGCTCCGACGCAGCGGTGCTTGCCGGCCCCGAACGGGATCCAGGTCCACCGGTTGATCAGGTCTTCCTGGCGCGGCTTCTCGTAACGATCCGGGTCGAAGGCGTCCGGGTTGGGGAAGTCCTCGGGGATGCGGTTGGAGATCGCCGGGGACGCGGCCACCATCTGACCCTTGTGGATCGGGAAGCCGGCGACCTCGAACTCGTCCTGCGCCACCCGCATCAGGATGATCAGTGGCGGGTGCAGACGCAGGGTTTCCTTGAGCGCATTGTCGATGTGGGGAATCTGGCGCAGCGCATGGAAACTCACCTCCTGGCCGTCGGCGTACAGTTCGTCGAGCTCGTTCTGCACCTTGGCGTAGAACTCCGGGTGGCGCAGCAGCTCGATCAGGGTCCAGGACGAGGTGCCCGAGCTGGTGTGGTGGCCGGCGAACATCAGTGAGATGAACATGCCGGTGACCTCGTTGGCAGAGAAGCGCGGATTGCCCTCCTCGTCCTTGATCGACACCAGGACGTCGAGCAGATCCCGATCGCTCTTGTCCTTGGGTGGATTGGCAATTCGGCCGTTCATCACCTCTTGGACCAGCTCCACCAGGTTGGCCCTGGCCTCGTCGCGGATGCGGAAGCTCTCGATCGGCAGGTAGGGGTCGACGTAGCACAGTGGATCGGTGCCGCGCTCCAGCAGGTGGTAGTAGTTGGCGAACCGGGAATCGAGCTGGTTGCGGAACTTCGGCCCGATCAGGCAGGCTGTCGAGGTGTAGATCGTCAGCTCGGAGAAGAACTCCAGTAGGTCGATTTCCCCGCTCTCGCCCCAATTCTCGACCATCCGCCGCACCTCGCGCTCGATGGTGGCGGCGTGCCCCTTCATCTGCTCGCCGCGAAGCGCGGTGTTGTGCAGCATCTCGGCACGGCGCTCGGGGTCGGCGTCGAACACCACGCCCTCACCGAAGATCGGGGTCATGAACGGGTAGGCCTCGGCCTGGTTCAGTTCGCTGTCGCTGGAGCGGAAGAAGAACTCGTTGGCTTCCGCGCCGCTGAGCAGAACCACCTGTTTGTCGGCCAGCTGGAACCAGCCCACATCGCCGCACTCGTCACGGATGCGCTGCATCAGACCGATCGGGTCGGTGCGGAACTCCTCAAGGTGGCCGTGTTCTTCTTCTCCACCGGAGACGCGCTGTACTTCTTTGAGGGTGCTGCTCATTGGTTCGGCATCCCTTCCTCACCCAGGGCGAGCTTCTGGCGGTCCTTGGTATCGGCGAGCGGAGCTTCGGGCTGCAGCTCCATGTTCGCGATGAAACTGCCGCGCGGCGTCTCCGCGACGAATGTGATGGCGCGGGCCAGATCGGACGCGCGCATGAAGTAGTCATGACGTGCCTGGCCCCACTTGGCCCAGTCCTCCAGTGCGGGGCCGATTTTCTCGGCGGGCAGGCTCCAGCCCATCGACGTCCGCGTGGGGCCGGGATGCACGATCGAGGCGCGTACGCCGGTGCCCTCGAGCTCCATCTGATAGTTGGTCACCATTGCCACGAGACCGGCCTTGGCCGCCCCGTAGGCGCCCATATGTGGACGCTGGCGCAGCGCCACATCGGAGCCGACGAAGATGAGGTCGCCGCGTTGCCGCTCCAACATGCCGGGCAGCACCGCGGTCGCCATCCGGTTCGCGCCGACGAGGTGGATCTGCAGCTGGTCGGCGAATTCATCGGTGCTCATCTCGTGCAGCTTTCCGAAGTTGGTGTCGCCGGCACCGGCCACCAGCACCTCGATATCGCCGAGTTCGGAGGTGGTCTGTTCGACGGCGGCCTTCACCGAATCGGGGTCGGTCACGTCGAGGTGCACCGCGACGGCCTCGCCGCCGTCGGCACGAATCTTGTCGACGATCTCCTTGAGCTTTTCCACCCGGCGGGCGCCGAGGGCGACGGGAAATCCATTGGCGGCGAGCTTGATCGCGGTCGCCTCACCGATTCCGGATGAGGCGCCGGCGACCAGGGCGGGCCGACGGTCGGGCAGAGGATCAAATCTGGGCATGCAACGAGGCCTCTCGCTCTTTCAGCGGTGCTGGACGGTTATCGGAAGATGAGCGAATCCGCGGACGGAGCTGGAATGCACCCGCACAGCCGCGGATTCGTCCACCTCGTATCCGCGGATTCGCTTGAACAACTCGGTCAGTGCCACCCGCGCCTCCATGCGCGCCAGGTGTGCGCCGAGGCAGAAGTGGGCGCCGCTGCCGAAACTCACCAGTTTTGGACCGATCTCGCGATCAATCCGGTAGTCGTCGGGGTTTTCGAAGACGCGTTCGTCGCGGTTGGCCGAACCGATCAGCAGCACCAGTACATCCCCCGCGGGAACCGTGGTGTCGTAGAACGTCAGGTCCTCGGTGACCAGTCGCGCCAGGATCTGGCTGGAGGCGTCATAGCGCAGGGTCTCCTCGACCCACGGCACGACCAAGTCGTGGTTGTCGAACACCGGAGCCAGCTGGTCGGAGTTCTTGTAGCCCCAATATGCGGCATTGGCAAGCAGTTTCGTGGTGGTCTCGTTACCGGCGACCACCATGAGGAACAGGAAGGCCATGATCTCGTCGTCGGTGAGCCGGTCACCGTCGATCTCCGCCTCCACCAGAGCCGACGTCAGGTCGTCGCTGCGGTTCTTGCGGCGTTGCTTCACCATGTCGGCGTAGTAGACCAGCAGTTCGCCGGAGGCGGCGATCGCGGACTCGGGGACATCGGCGACGCCGTCCTCGCGGTGCATGACACCGTCGGCCAGCGCGCGGATCCGGACCCGGTCCTCCTCGGGGACACCCATCAGCTCGGAGATGACGTCCATGGGCAACTTGCCCGCGAATTCGTCGACGAAGTCGAATGTGGTGCTCTGCAGGGCGGTGTCCAGGTGCTGGTGGGCGATCTCGGTGACGCGGCCCTCGAGCTCGCGGATGCGCCGCGGGGTGAAGCCCTTGGACACCAGCGTGCGCAACCGGAGGTGACCCGGATCGTCGAGCGCCAGGAACGACATCACGCGATGTGCTTCGTCGTTGCGTGAGATCGGGTCAAGGGAGACCCCGTGTTTGTTGGACAACGTCACACTGTTACGAAAACCCTGCACCACGTCCTTGTGCCGAGACAGCGCCCAGAACTTGAGTTCTTCGTTGTGATAGATCGGGGCCTCGTCGCGCAACCGCTTGTAGTACGGGTACGGATCCTCGTGGAAGTCGTAGTCGTACGGGTCGAAGATCAGCTCGACAGCATTCAAGGTCATCTGTCCTCTCCAAGGCTCAAGCTCATTTGTCCTCTCCGAGGACGAGTCCGACGACGTAGGTCAGTCGGTCGGCGATCTGGTGGTAGGTGAAGGCACCGCTGCCGGCATTGACCAGCGCGCCGAAGAACGTCATCTCCAGGGCGGAGACGACGCGGGAATCGGCGTCCGGGCCGACGGCCGAACGGATGCGTTTGTGGATTTCCGCGCCGATCCGGTCTCGCACCTTGCGCACGGCAGGATCGGAGCCGCCGCCCAACAGGGCGGTGGTGCAGGCCGCGGCGACTTCGGGTTCGTCGGCGACGACCAGGGTCAGCGCACGCAACGCCGCATCGACGCGGGTGGTCATGGTGTCGTTCACGTCGGTGAAGTACGGAACCCGGCTGACCAGGTCCAGGTACATCTCGGCGATCAGGTGATTCTTAGACGAGAAGTACGTGTAGGCGGTGGCCGGTGCCACCCCGGCGCGGGCGGCGACCGCACGCACCGTCAGATCGGCGTACGACGATTCGCGCAGCATCTCCGTCCCGGCGGTCAGGACCTTGCGGAAGGTCTCTTCCTGCCGGCGGTTGCGCGGCGATTCCTTCCCTGGCTCCGAAGCAGGTTCTGTGACTGCGGACACGGCATCGCTGGACACATGTCCAAGTTATCCGACGATATCGCCGTTGAGCAAGTGTGGATCCGAAAAGGGCAGGTTGAACTGCAGGTTTGGCCAGATTGCGGGTATGGGTGGGGGCCGCCCTTGCGGCTCGACATTGTCTGCGGCTATCGTTCGAGACGAGACAGCCGGACAGTTGTCCAGAATCTTCTGAAGTGGAGTTCACCGATGCCGGTACTGGCCGATCGCCAGAGTCAACTGCTGATCGACGGCAAGCTCGTCGCCGGCGGTGGCGGAGTATTCGAGACCGTCAACCCCGCAACCGAGGAGGTCCTCGGCGTCGCGGCCGACGCGAACGCCGAGGACATGGGCAACGCCATCGAGGCGGCCCGCCGGGCGTTCGATGACACCGACTGGTCGACGAATCACGCGCTGCGGGTGCGCTGCCTGCGCCAGCTACGCGACGCATTGCGCGAAAATGTCGAAGAACTGCGGGAACTGACGATCGCCGAGGTCGGTGCACCCCGCATGCTCACCGCCGGTGCACAGCTGGAAGGTCCGATCGACGATCTGGCCTTCTCGGCCGACACCGCCGAGAACTACGAGTGGACAACCGATCTCGGTTACGCCACCCCGCAGGGCATCCCGACCAACCGTAAGATCGCCCGCGAAGCCGTCGGCGTCGTCGGCGCCATCACGCCGTGGAACTTCCCGCACCAGATCAACTTGGCCAAGGTCGGCCCGGCCCTGGCCGCTGGTAACACCCTGATCCTCAAGCCGGCCCCGGACACCCCGTGGGCGGCCGCGGCCGTCGGACAGATCATCGCCGAGCAGACCGATTTCCCGGCCGGCGTGATCAACATCGTCACCTCCAACGACCACGCTGTGGGCGCCCTGCTGTCCAAAGACCCTCGGGTGGACATGGTTTCGTTCACCGGGTCGACCGCAACCGGTCGCGCCGTGATGACGGATGCGTCGCTCACTCTCAAGAAGGTGTTCCTCGAGCTGGGCGGGAAGTCGGCATTCCTGGTACTCGACGACGCCGACCTGGCCGGTGCCTGCTCGATGGCCGCCTTCACGGTGGCCATGCACGCCGGACAGGGTTGCGCGATCACCACTCGTCTGGTGGTCCCGCGGGCGCGGTATGACGAAGCGGTCGAGGCCGCCGCGGCCACGTTGGGCGGCATCAAGCCCGGTGATCCCAACAGCAAGCGCACTGTGTGCGGCCCGCTGATCTCGGCGCGTCAGCGTGACCGGGTGCAGTCCTACCTGGACCTGGCGCTGCAAGAGGGCGGCCGGTTCGCTTGCGGCGGTGGGCGTCCCGCTGACCTCGACACCGGATTCTTCATCGAGCCGACGGTGATCGCGGGTCTGGACAACGATGCCCGGGTGTCGCGCGAAGAGATCTTCGGGCCGGTGCTGACCGTGATCGCCCACGACGGCGACGACGATGCGGTGCGCATCGCCAACGACTCGCCGTACGGCCTGTCCGGCACGGTGTTCTCCGGTGACGACGCCCGTGCCCAGGCCGTGGCCTCGCGTATGCGCGTCGGCACCGTCAACGTCAACGGCGGCATCTGGTACTCGGCAGATGCCCCGTTCGGCGGTTACAAGCAATCCGGTGTCGGCCGCGAGATGGGCCTGGCCGGCTTCGAGGAATACACCGAGATCAAGTGCATCGCGACCTTGGCCAACTAGGAAGGTGTCGAGTGGCCAGTTATGACCCGCAATCTCGCGGATACCGTGCAACAACTGGCCATTCGGCGGGAAAGGAATAGACATGGGACAGTTCACAGATAAGGTCGCGATTGTCACCGGGGCCGGCGGTGGTATCGGTCAGGCCTACGCCGAGGCGCTGGCACGCGAAGGCGCCGCAGTGGTGGTGGCCGACATCAACACCGAGGGCGCGCAGAAGGTCGCCGACGGTATCAAGGGCGAGGGTGGCAACGCGCTGGCGGTGCGGGTCGACGTCTCAGACATCGACTCGGCCAAGGATATGGCCGCCCAGACACTTTCGGAGTTCGGTGGCATCGACTACCTGGTGAACAACGCCGCGATCTTCGGCGGCATGAAGCTGGACTTCCTGCTCACCGTCGACTGGGACTACTACAAGAAGTTCATGAGCGTGAACCTCGACGGCGCGCTGGTGTGCACCCGCGCGGTGTACCGCAAGATGGCCAAGCGCGGCGGCGGTGCGATCGTCAATCAGTCCTCGACCGCGGCCTGGCTGTACGCCAACTACTACGGTCTGGCGAAGGTCGGCATCAACGGCCTCACCCAGCAGCTGTCCCGTGAGCTCGGCGGGCAGAACATCCGGATCAACGCCATCGCGCCAGGTCCCATCGACACCGAGGCCAACCGCACCACCACGCCCAAGGAGATGGTGGACGACATCGTCAAGGGAATCCCGTTGTCCCGCATGGGCCAGCCCGAGGACCTGGTCGGCATGTGCCTGTTCCTGCTGAGCGATCAGGCCAAGTGGATCACCGGCCAGATCTTCAATGTCGACGGCGGACAGATCATCCGGTCATGAGCACCGACGAGCGCTTGCGCGAGGAGCCGGCCAGCCCCGTGAAGTACGGATACATCGGCCTGGGAAACATGGGTGCCTCGATGGCCAAGCGCCTGGCCGAATGGCCGGGCGGGTTCGTCGTGTACGACGTGCGGGCCGAATCCATGGCGCCGTTCGAGGAACTCGGCGCGACACTGGCAGGCGACGTGGCCGATGTCGCCCAGGCCGACATCATCAGCATCACGGTGCTCAACGACGAGCAGGTGCGATCGGTGATCGCGGACCTGGCGCCGAAGGTCAAGCCGGACACCGTGATCGTGATCCACTCGACGATCAGCGACACCACCGCTGCGGAGCTCGCCGAGCAGTACAAGCCCCAGGGTATCCACATCGTCGATGCCCCGGTCAGCGGTGGCGGTGCGGCCGCCGAGAAAGGTGAGCTGGCCATCATGGTCGGCGCCGAGCGGCCCGTCTACGAGCGGATCAAGCCGGCGCTCAAGCAGTTCGGCTCGATGGTGATCCACGCCGGCGAACCGGGTGCCGGTACTCGCATGAAGCTGGCCCGCAACATGCTGACCTTCACCTCCTATGCCGCGGCGTGCGAGGCGATGAAGCTGGCCGAGGCCGCCGGACTGGACCTGGGTGCGCTGGGGCGCGTGGTGCGTCACACCGACGCGCTGACCAGCGGGCCGGGCGCCATCATCGTCCGGGAGAACATGACCGAGCTGACCCCGGACCACTGGCTCTACGACGCCTTCACCCACACCCGCGGGCTCGGCGAGAAGGACCTGAGCCTGGCTCTCGGGTTGGGTGAGGTTGTGGGAGTGGACCTTCCATTGGCCCAGGTGGCCCTGCAACGCCTCGCTGAGGGCCTCGGCGTACCGCACAAGAACGACTAGGAGAACTTTCTATGGATGAGTTGCGCGCCAAGGGCCTGGCCAAGATGAACGAGGTCTACGGCTGGGAGATGCCGAACATCGAGGGGGATCCCTACTTCGATCTCACCGTCGACCACCTCTTCGGCAGCATCTGGACCAAGCCCGGGCTGTCGATGCGGGAGAAGCGGCTGATGACGCTGTCGGCGGTGACCGCAGTCGGCTCGCAGGACCTCGCGGAGATCCAGGTCAATGCCGCGTTGCTCAACGGGGAGTTCACCGAGGAAGAGCTCAAGGACATCGCGATCTTCCTGACCCAGTACCTCGGCTTCCCGCTCGGTTCTGCGCTCAACGGCACGGTGTCCAAGGTGGTGGCCAAGCGCCGCAAGGCCGCCGAGAAGGGGCTGGCCGAGGATCGAAAGGCCAATGTGAATGCCGCGGTCAAGATGAACACCGGGAGCGAGCTCGATGACAAGTAGGTATGCCTCGCTGTCCCGCGACGAGCTGGTCAAGCTGGTACCTGAGCTGCTGCTCATGGGGCAGATGATCGACCGCTCCGGGATGGCTTGGTGCATAAGCAATTTCGGCCGGCCGGAAATGCTGCAGATCGCGATCGAGGAGTGGGCCGCGTCCAGCCCGATCTACACCAGGCGGATGCAGAAGGCGCTGAAGTACGAGGGCGTCGACATCATCACGATCTTCAAGGGGCTGCAGCTCGACATCGGGGCACCGCCGCAGTTCATGGACTTCCGCTACACCGTCCATGACCGCTGGCACGGCGAGTTCCACCTCGATCACTGCGGAGCACTGCTCGACGTCGAGCCGATGGGTGAGGACTACGTGCGCGGCATGTGCCACGACATCGAGGACCCCACCTTCGACGCCACCGCGCTGGCCACCAACCGCAAATGCCAGGTGCGTCCGATCCACCGGCCGCCCCGGACCCCGGCCGACCGGCAGCCGCATTGCGCCTGGACTGTCATCATCGACGAGTCCTATCCGGAGGTCGATGACATCCCGGCGCTCGAGGTGATCGGCCGGACCCGGGCGGCCCAAACGGTTTTGGATCCGATCGACCCGTCCGATGAGGGCGCGTCCGACTACTCGGGGCCGCTGCTGTCGGACTTCGACTTCGCGGCCTTCTCACACTCGGCGCTGGTTCGCATCGCCGACGAGGTGTGCCTACAGATGCACCTGCTCAACCTGTCGTTCATTCTGGCAGTGGGTGCCCGGGCTGGTGCGAACACCGAACTGGCCACCGAGATCTGCACCAAACAGCTGATCGGTGTGGCCGGGCTGGGGGCCGAGCGCATTCACCGGGCGCTGGATCTGCCCGGCGGGATCGAGGGGGCGGTGCGGGTGCTGGAGCTGCATCCGATGTTCAATCCCTCGGCATACGTCGACGCCGAGTTCGGTCCCGACACGGTGTCGGTGCGGCGATCGCCGGCGCATGAAGACGGTTCCTGGGTGGCGTTGACCGGGCCCGCCGAAACCCGGCCGTTGCGGGCCGTCGTCGCCGCAGTCAACCCGCACCTGTCTGTCGAGGTCATCGGTTCCGACGCGGAATGGACGGCTCGGGTGATCGAGACTGAGGCGGCGGCAAAGGAATTCGACGAGGTAGCGGTGACGAAGTTCAGCGGCGGTGCGTCGTTCGTGTTCGAGCCGCGCAAGTCGTTGCCGCTGACGGTGGTGTGACGCGCACACGTCCGGCTACGTGGTGTTCATGTTCAGGTGGACGAAGCGGACGTCGGGTTCCCGCTCGTCAACGATGACCGTGCGGTACACCGACTTGCCCGCAGAGTTGCGATAACGATCCTGCGCTCTGACAACCGACGGAGAACTTGCGAGATCCGGGCCGGCGATGATCGGTTCGAACGGGGGATAGTCCCGGGTGAGCGGCTTGGTGAAATGCGACTCCGTCAGAAGCGTCGGCAGGTCGGCGGGAGACATCTTGAGCACCAGTTGATACCTGGTATCCATGGCGCTGTCGACGTGAGCCTGTAGTACTTCCGCGCCGGTCGGTATCGCGACGCCTCCGAATTCGCTTGCTTGCTTGATCAATTCGGGACTGGTCGAACTCTCGTCACGGGAGCCGAGCGCGCGGCCGACCGGATCGTCATGTGAGGCGCAGGCAACCACTACAAAAAATGCGAGTGCGGTAAGTGCAAGCGACAAAAGGGGTCTCATAGGTCTGAGATCCATCGACTCGGTCTGCGACTTTGAGTGTGGCGGCGAGGAGACTAGTTCGGCAGCGTCAGCGTCAGATAACCGCCGCCTTCCGGCCGCAGCATCACGTCGGCCGGCCAGGTCACCCGGAAATTCTCACCGCGCACGTAATCGCCGCTGATTCCTGCGGCCTTGACCGGATTTCCGTTCAGTTCGAAGATCAGCAGGCTGGCTTTGGAGTTGTAGAAGCGGTCCTTGATTACGGGTGCGCCAACGGTCTTTTCGATGAATGCCCGTTCGGAATTCTCGTGGAAGACATGTACCTCGTCCCATTCCCAACTGGTGAAGTCGCTGAGGCGGCCCGACTTCTTGTCGTGAAGAAGTCCTTCCAAGCCATCGTTGAGTTTCTGGTCGTTGTAGTCGATGTCCATTGACTGCCTCATCGCTTGTTTGGCCAGATCGCAACTGGTCAGGGAGAAACACAGCAGCAACACGCAAAGTGCGACGCGTCCTGCTGACGATCCGGTCACTATCAGTACCCTCCTGCTGATGTTCCATAGCCTCCCGGCTGACCGGGGTCGTAAACTCCTCCAGGTCCGGCGCCAGTTGGCGTGGGCGCCTGCCCCGGAATTGTGGACTTCGAGGTGATGCCTGCGCCACCTTCTGGGACGGTATTGCTCCAAGCGAGCTTTTCTCCATCGCTGTTCGGCGCCACCACGACGGTATCGCCTTGTCGGACCGCCTGCTCGACATAGTCGGCGAGCTCAGCAGGAGTAGCGTCGGGATGCGCTTTGGCGATGTTTCGCCCTACCTCGTTGTTGTAGAGGTCCATCGCTTCGGCCGTGGAAGGGTTGTTGGGGAGGCGTTCGTGCGCCGTTGTGAAATCGCGGGTCCAATCCTCGCCGAAGCGTTGGGTCATCAGGGCATTCCAATACGCATGCCGGAATGCATCGGTGTGATTGTCGGCCGTGTCGTCCGGATGATGTGGGGGAGGAAATCTTGAGATCGCTTCAGACTTGGCGGCTTCCGTTAGCTGGTCGAGATCTCGCAGTTCGAACAACGAAAGACGGTCGAGCATTCGTCCCTCGGTGGCTGTGACCTGCTTGGGGTCAGTTAGCTCGCTGAACGGCCAAGCCGGCTCCCAATCGAGCTTGCCATCAGGGTCCTCGTCGACCTGGTATTTGCGCTTGAGCTCGTCCAATGGATCCACCGGCGGCGGATCGCCTTCCGGCAAGTCCGACGTACCGACGCCCGCCTTCTCGCCCGCAATCGCCTCGTATTCTCTCCGGATATCTTCGATGCGTTGACCGATGTCGCTCATGTCGCTGGTGGACTGCGTTATGACATCGCTGATCCGGCCGATGCCCTTGCCGGCGAGGATCACACGCACGATGTCGCCGGTCTTGCCGGGCGGTATGGACGCCTCCATGCTCTGTACCCAACTGTGGGTCTGCGCGAGGTTCTGCCGACCAGCGGTCACCACGTCAGCTGCCCGCGTGACTTCGGCAGCCATGCGTTGATCAAGGTCAGCGAGCTTGCCGTAGACCGCAGCATGCTCGGCGTTCTTAGCGGCATAGGCCTGGGAGGCAGCCCCTTGCCAGCGGTCGTCGGGCTTTGCGGACTCGATGGTGGACTGCATTTGACGGAGCCGGCTGCCGTCGCCGAGCTGCGAGCCATCCTGGGGCACCCCGCTGCCGAAGGTCTCCCGGGCACGTGACCAGGTCGAGTAGAACGCGTCGATTGCGCTCATGCGCTCCTCTCCTGGTCGCAGCCTTGGCTCAGTCTAAAACTGAATGTCGGTCCTGAGCTCATCGATGAGCTCGAGCAAATTTCTTGCGCGGGGAGGGTCGGTGCCCACTAGCGCTGAGCATCTTCGAGCCCGTCGAGCACCGCCACTGTGACGCGCTGACTGTCGGGCAGTCCGAATGCGCTTGAGTGGATCAGCATGGTGCCGGTGAGCCGATACGCATCGTAGACTCCGTCCGCTTCATAGTCGTTGAGCAGCAGGGTGTTCGGATCAGGTTTTGCGACGGCGCGGTCGTAGAAGTCGATGCCTGTCGCAATGCAGTTGGGCACGGCCGCGGCGAGCCGGTCGAAGGTTGCCTGCGCGGCAGCCGAGTCGGGGTAGACCGCAACCATTTGGCGCACATCAGTGAGGGTCGGGAGTATGGGTGTGTCGAGCTGGGTGGCGTAGCCGGCAGCGCGGAACCGCTTCCAGTCGGTTCCGAACACGGTGGGCGGGTCGAACACCGCACGACATGGTTCGGGTGTGTCCGGAACAGTAGGCGGCGCCGTGGCATTCAATTCCGGTACTTCGTGAAATCCGACGACTCCGGAGATGCTTCGCACTTCTTCGACGCTGAGCACCGTGGCCTCCGTTGAATTCGCGCTCGGTGTTCTTGCGGGCTCGGTGGACAAGTCGGTTCCACAAGCGGTGACCAGAACTGTCAATCCGCAGAGAGCGGCGAGGTGGGTGCGAATCACAGCCGCCTCCGTCGGCAGTTCAAGTCAATCTCGCTGTCCGGCGAGCTGGTCAGCGATCTTGTGTGCGACGTCATCGGTGTTGAACGGACCGATCACGGACGCATAGATCACGGCCGTCTGCGCGACACGATAGATGTAGTTCGCCTCTTCGCCGTCGAACACGATTGTCGATGGGTCGGGGCGCTGCGGAGTCCTGCTGTAGTAGTCGATATGTGCTGCTGCGCAGTGCGGTATCGCTGCTTGGAGCCGGTCGAAAGTGGCCTGGGCGGCGGCGTCGTCCGGGTAGACGGCGACTGTCTGTCGGACATTCAAGATCTCCGGAATCAGTGGATCATCAATCGTGGCGCTGTAGACAACACTGCGGAACTGAGTCCAGTCGGTGCCGAACACAGACGTTTGGTCATACACCGAGCGGCAGGGTTCAGGCGTGTTCGGGGATGCTTCAGGACTGGTTCGTTGCGACTCCGGCGCGATCTGGAATTCGGGGATCCCAGACATGGCTCGGACGTCTTCGACTGAAACCAAAACTGGCCCAACATCAGTCGGGGTCGGCGAGGGTGACGCCGACGAATCCCTCATGCAGCCCGTTGCCAGTGCTGCGAGACAGCAGGCGAGGAGCGCCACTGTGCGATTCATGGCAACCGTAACCCTTGCACTGAGGTGCGGCCGGGGCGAGGCGTGGTTGGCAAGCCGGCCGGTGCGATGTTGCTTGTGCCGGGTCTCGGAGTCGGTGTCTGTGCGGTTGGAGGGGGAGTGCCGCCGATCTCGATTCCGAGTTCAGCTGCCTCCTCTGCCAGTTCGCCCTGCTTCTTCATGAGTTCTCGCCTGCGTTCTCGCCAGGCCTCCACGATCGGGCCATCTGGTGTTCCGTCAGGCGGCCGAGTTCTCCAGAGATCCTGGACCTCTGCTTGCAGATCCTTCCATTTGAGAAGCCAGTCTGCGACTTTCTCGTCGTGGGTCCGATCGTCTTCGTCAGTGACCGGCGGAGGATTCTCCTTCCAGCCCGCAGCTCTTGGTTTCACCCGCGACCTCGTCGTATTCCCTTCGGATGTCGTCGACACGACCGCCGATGGCGCCCATTTCCTCAGTGGACCATTGCACAGTGTCGCTCACCTGGCCGAGGCCCCTACGGGCCAGGATCATTCGCATCGTTTCGGCTGACTGACCCGGCGGAATCGACGCGTCCATGCTGGTTACCCAACTCTGGATTTGTTCGAGGTTCTGCCGACCGGCGTTGACCACCCCCGCTGCCCGGCTGACCTCGGCAGCCATGCGCTGGTCGAGATCAGCCAGCTTGCCGTACACGGCGGCATGTTCGGCGTTCTTTGCCGCGTAGGCCTGTGCGGCTGTGCCCTGCCATCGATCGTCGGGCGCTGCGGACTCCATCGTGGATTGCATCTCGCGGAGCCGTGCGCTGCCGTCGAACGAGTCACCCGTTGTCGGGGCACCCTCGCCGAACGTGGTGCGCGCCTGCGACCACGTTGTATAGAAGGCGTCGAGTGCGCCCACGGCTCACCCCCGGCAGGATCGAGGTCTCAAGTCTATGTCCCGGCAAACTCCACCTAAGGCGCCAATTTTTCGCCCGGGTTGACGGCAGGTCTTCGAGTCCGGCGATCTACAGTCGCGGGGTGGGCATCGCAACCGTCCGCGTATGTGCCCTGGTGGTGGGCCTGTTCGCCGGGTGCGCGGCGGCGTGCGCCGGTGGCCCGCCGGAGCCCGTGGGGGCACCTGAGACCATCTCTGCCTCGCCGCAGAATCCGCAGCCCAGCGCTCAGCCGGAGCAACCCGCGCGGGTTCAGCCGGTCGACGCGGCGGCCCTGGGTGCCAGCTGGCGACCCGGATGCCCGGTCGCTCCTACGGAACTTCGGCGGATCACCCTGTCGTACATCGGTTTTGACGGCCGATCGCACCGGGATGAGTTGGTGGTTCACCGTGATGTGGTGAGCGACGTGATCGCGATCTTCGAAGATCTGTATTCGGTGCGTTTCCCGGTCGAGAAGATGCGCACCGTGGACCACTACCCGCGTGCTGCCGACGAACTGTCCATGGAGGACAACAACACCTCGGCGTTCAATTGCCGGCCGTTGCCGAGCGGATCGTGGTCAATGCACGCCTACGGCCGCGCCGTTGACATCAACCCGCTGGTGAACCCATACATCTCAGCTACCGGTGACCTGCAGCCGGTCACCGCGCGGGCGTATCTGGACCGCACCCGGACCGATCAGGGGATGATTCGCGACAGTGACGTGGTGGTGCGCACCTTCGCCGCGCGTGGCTGGCGGTGGGGCGGGCATTGGCGAGATCCGATCGACTACCAGCATTTCGAACGGCGCTGACGAGCCGACCCCGTCTAAATCCCGGCAGACGGCCTCTCGGGCGCCAATTTGCCTGCCACCACGGCCGAGCCGACCCACCGGCGCAGGTAACTGCGCAGTGCTTCACCTGTGCGTGGCGGCCGGCCCGGGTCGATGACGAACGACTGGATGATCCGCAGCAGATGCTCGGCGAGTTCGTCGAGCTCGGCGTCGGTGTAGCCGAGGCCGGCCCAGTCGACGTCGAACTTGCGCAGAAGCGCCCGGGCAAAGTCGACCGCGACGTCGGACGTCACGGATTCGGTGTGGGCATCCGCGCGGCCGGGGGCGACCAGCAAACCGATGCGCTTGTCCTCGGGAAGCCACTCCAGTGCGATGGCGATGCCCTCGGCGACCGCCTCGACCGGGTCGGTCACCCCTTGTAGGTGGGCGGCCACGCGGTCCAGGAAATCGCTGGCGGCGTGTACCGCAGAGGCCACCAGCAAGGCGTCGGTGCTCGGGAAGTAGCGGTACACGGTCTGGCGGGTTACCCCGAGGGTGCGCGCCACGTCCGCGATGGAAAAGTCGGCGCCGCGCTCGTCGATGGCGTTGCCGGCAGCGACGAGGATGCGGGCAATCGCCTCCTCGTCGCTGGCCGGCGCCGAACCGGACCACCCGTGCGTACGCATGGGCGAATCCTAGAACAACGGGCCGGTCGGCCTGCCGGTCAACCGCGGTAGGAGACCGGCAAGTCCTTGACGCCGTTGATCCACCCCGACCGCAGCCGTTGAGGCTCACCCAGCTTGGCGATGTCGGGAATCTGATCGGCGATCTCGTTGAACATCAGCTTGATCTCCATCCGCGCCAGGTTCGCGCCGATGCAGTAGTGGGCGCCGTTGCCGCCGAACGCCAGGTGCGGGTTGGGGTTGCGCAGGATGTTGAATTGGAACGGGGACTCGAACACCTCTTCGTCGTAGTTGGCCGAGCTGTAGAACAGCCCGACGCGCTGTCCGGCCTTGACCGTGACGTCGCCCACCTGGACGTCGGCCAGGGCGGTCCGCTGGAAACAGTGCACCGGTGTGGCCCAGCGGATGATCTCGTCGACCGCGGTCTCGGGCCGTTCCCGCTTGAAAAGCTCCCACTGGTCCGGGTTTTCGAGAAATGCGTTCATGCCGTGCGTCATGGCGTTACGGGTGGTCTCGTTGCCAGCCACGGCGAGCAGGATCACGAAGAACGCGAACTCGACATCCGAAATGCCCTCACCATCTGTGCCTTCCAGGTCGGCCTGGATGAGGCGGGTCACAATGTCGTCGGCCGGGCACTTCCGCCGTTCCTCGGCCATGTTGTAGGCGTAGCCCATCAACTCGGCGTTGGCCATGGTCGGGTCGGCGTCGAAGTCGGGGTCGTCGGTGTTCATGATTGCGTTGGTCCAGTGGAACAACTTCTCCCGGTCTGCCTCGGGCACGCCGATCAGGTCGGCGATGGCCAACAGAGGCAGGCTCATCGCCACGTCATCGACAAAATTTCCGCTGTCCTTCTCGGCGGCCGCGGCGACGATCTCGCGGGCGGCGACGGCGAGCTTCTCCTCGAGTGCGGCCACGGCCCGCGGAGTGAACAGCCGGGACACGATCTTGCGAAGCCGGGTGTGCTCGGGAGCGTCATGGTTGATCAGCAGCGCCTTGGTCAGGTCCAACTGCTCGCTGGTGACGCCCTCGGGCAACCGCATCACAGCGCCCTTGGCGTTGGTGGACCACAGGTCACCGCCGTTGCGGGAGATGGTCTTGATGTCCTCGTGGCGGGTGATCACCCAGTAGCCGCCGTCGTTGAAGATCGATTCGCCCTGCTCGTTCCACCACACCGGGGCGGTCTTGCGCAGTTGGGCGAATTCGTCGACCGGGATGCCGCGAAGCAGGACGTCGGGATCGGTGAAGTCGTAGCCGGCGCCGAACGGGCAGGCGCTCATCGTTGTCATGCCGGGGTCATCTCCTTGTGTGACGGCGGGCACATTCCTGCGTTCGACCATACACTGTGGCGTCAAGTGTATGCCCGTAACTTTCCCGCTACGCTACGTCCGTGCGCGTCCTCGTTATCGGATCCGGTGCCCGTGAACACGCCCTGCTGCTGGCTCTGCGCCGCGATCCGCAGGTGGAGGAGTTGGCGGTGGCTCCGGGCAACGCCGGCACCCAGTCCATCGCCGATCAGTACGACGTCGACATCACCTCAGGTGAAGCCGTGGTGAAGCTGGCTCAGCGGCTCGAAAGCGACCTGGTGGTGATCGGCCCCGAGGTTCCGCTGGTGCTCGGAGTGGCAGACGCCGTCCGGGCGGCGGGCATCGCGTGCTTCGGCGCGAGCAAGGACGCCGCGCGTATCGAGGGCTCCAAGGCCTTCGCCAAAGACGTCATGGCCGCGGCCGGGGTGCGGACCGCAAGCAGCGAGATCGTCGACAACCCGGCCCACCTCGACGCCGCGCTGGACCGCTTCGGGCCGCCTGCCGGGCAGGCAGCCTGGGTCGTCAAAGACGACGGACTGGCCGCCGGTAAGGGTGTGGTGGTCAGCGCCGATCGCGACACCGCCCGGGCGCATGCCGCAAGCCTGCTCGACTCCGGACACCCGGTGCTGCTGGAATCCTTCCTGGACGGCCCCGAGGTGTCGCTGTTCTGCGTGGTCGACGGTGCCACCGTGGTGCCGCTGCTGCCTGCTCAGGACTTCAAGCGGGTCGGCGACGGGGACACCGGACCCAACACCGGTGGCATGGGCGCCTACGCCCCGCTGCCCTGGCTGCCGGATTCGGTGAAGAACCAGATCGTCGATGAGGTCGTCAAACCCGTTGCGGCAGAACTGGTTGCACGTGGCAGTTCCTTCTCGGGCCTGCTCTATGCCGGCCTGGCGATCACCTCGAACGGCCCGGCGGTAGTGGAGTTCAACTGTCGCTTCGGTGATCCGGAGACGCAATCTGTTCTGGCACTGCTCGATTCACCGCTTGGGCAGCTGCTCAAGGCCGCGGCCACCGGCGAGCTCGCTTCCTTCGGTGACCTGCAGTGGCGCGACGGCTACGCCGTGACCGTTGTGGTGGCCGCAGAGAACTACCCGGGCCGGCCGCGCGTCGGCGACGTCATCCAGGGGTCCGAAGCCGACGGCGTGCTCCATGCCGGCACCGCGCGTCGCGAGGACGGCGCGGTGGTGTCCTCGGGCGGTCGGGTCCTCTCGGTGGTGGGCACCGGAGCCGATCTGCCCGCGGCGCGCGATGCGGCATATACGCTCGCCAAGTCGATTCGCTTGCCGGGCAGCCACTTCCGCACCGATATCGGTCTCGCCGCCGCCGAGGGGCGAATCAGTCTCTAGGCGACCAGAAGCGGGGCCATCCACGAGATCTCGGCGGGCAACTGCGAGCTCCAGAAACTGCCGTCATGGCCGCCGGGGGAGAAGCCGCCGGCCGGCGGGTTGGGCAGCTGGGCGATGAACTGCTTGGTGGCCGAATAGAACGGATCACTGTTGCCGCAATCGATCCGGACGGGGATCGAGCCCAGCGCGGGCTGCCCCCAGACACTGTTGGCGGCATAATCCTCGGCGCTGTCGAAGGCGCCGGGCGCTGCCGCACCCGAGGACGTCCACAGCGCCGGGCTGACCGCGCAGATCGCCGCGGTGCGTGCCGGCCCCAGCCGCGAACCCAGCAGCAGCGCGCCGTAGCCGCCCATCGACCAGCCCAGGAAACCCACCCGCGAGGTGTCCAGCCCCTGATCGCCCAGCAGCGGGATGAGCTCGTTGAGCACCATCGCGCCGGAATCCTCACCGGATGCGCGTTTGTGCCAGTAACTTCCACCACCGTCGACGGCTACCACCGCGAACGGTGGCAACCCTGCTGCCACCGCCTCGGCCAGGCCCTGCTCGACGCCGCCGGCCATCACGCCTGCGGCGTCCTGGCCTTTGCCGTGGAGGGCGATCACCGGGCGGAGTTTGCCGGTCTGGCCCGGCGGGCGGGCGATGGCCCAGTTGGTGTTCGTCCCGCCGCGCGCAGCCGAGGTGAACGAACCGGTCGTCATCGTGGGCGCCACGACCGGACTGGCCACCGACCCCGGGGCCGAGGCGAGGGCAAGGGCTCCGGCGGCGCCGGCGGCTGCACCGACGCCGAGACGCAAGACTGCGCGACGGCTCAAGTTGGGCATGCGGGCCATCTTGCCATCGCCGGACAAGAGCATCGGCCGGTGGCATTCTCGCGGCTTCGCTGACACGCCAGCAAAACCTGAGTAAAGGCTGATGATTGGCCGAAAGCCTCATGCCGAGGGGCCTCGGCTGGCAGCATGCTAATCGTGACGGCAGCGGTCACCCCTAAAGGGGAGCGTCGGCGGTACGCCCTCGTCAGGGCGGCCGCTGAATTGCTCTGTGAGGGCGGTTTCGACGCCGTTCGGCACCGCGCCGTCGCCCGCCGCGCCGGCCTCCCGCTGGCCTCGACGACGTACTACTTCTCCTCACTGGACGACCTCATCGCGAAGGCCGTCGAATACATCGGAACCCAAGAAGCCGAACAACTGACCGCCGGTGTCGCTGCGCTGTCCCGGCGCCGGCGCGGCGCCGAATCGACGGCAGATGTCCTTGTCGACCTGTTGCTCGGGGAGTCCCCGGAACGGCGCGGCACCGAGGAATTGATCTCGCGCTACGAGCGCTACATCGCCTGCGCGCGCCAACCCGGGCTGCGGGACATCCAACGTCGCATCCTGCAGCAGCGCACCGACGCCGTCGTCGAGGTGGTGGAACGCTCGGGCCGCTCGGTGCGCGCCGAACTGGTCACCGCACTCGTGTGCGCCGTCGACGGGGCTGTTGTGGCATCGTTGGGCGACGAAGGGGAGGGGCCCAGAGCCAGTGCCCGGGCCACGCTGATCGATGTCATAGACGTGTTGGCGCCTGTCGACGAACGGGCGGTACGCGTCTGACCGGTGAAGGAGGGGGAATGTCGCAACCCGCAACCGCGGCGCAGCCACAGCTCAAGCGAGTGATGGGACCAGGCCTGCTACTGCTGTTCGTCGTCGGCGACATCCTCGGCACCGGTGTCTATGCGCTGACCGGGCAGGTGGCCAAAGAGGTCGGCGGAGCTGCCTGGCTACCCTTCCTGGCGGCGTTCCTGATCGCCACCATCACGGCATTCAGCTATCTGGAACTGGTCACCAAATATCCGCAGGCGGCGGGCGCAGCGCTATACGCGCACAAGGCTTTTGGTGTCCACTTCATCACATTCCTGGTGGCGTTCATCGTGATGTGTTCCGGGATCACCTCGGCCTCAACGGCTTCGCGGTTCTTCGCGATCAGCTTCTTCGACGCCATCGAGGTCAACTTCGGACAGTTCTACGCCGACAACGTCGCCCACCTGAAGGTCATCGGCGTCATCCTCCTTGCGCTGCTGTTCATGGCGCTGATCGCCGCGGTCAACCTGCGGGGCGTGAGCGAGAGCGTCAAGCTCAACGTGGTACTGACGTTCATCGAGATCACCGGCCTGGTGCTGGTGATCGCGGTGGGCCTGTGGGCGATCGTCAGCGGGGTCGACGTCGACTTCTCCCGCGTCGTCGCATTCGATACCTCAGGGGAGAAGAACGCATTCATCGCGGTTACCGCGGCGACGTCGTTGGCCTTCTTCGCGATGGTCGGTTTCGAGGACTCGGTCAACATGGCCGAGGAGACCAAGGATCCGGTGCGGATCTTCCCGAAGGTCCTGTTGACCGGGTTGGGTATCGCCGGGCTTGTCTACGTCGTCGTGGCCGTCATCGCGGTCGCGTTGGTGCCGGTCGGAACACTCGCCGAGTCGGACTCGTCGCCGCTGGTACGGGTGATGGAGGCGGCCGCGCCCGGGCTCCCGTTCGCAAACATCCTGCCCATCATCTCGATGTTCGCGGTGTCGAACACCGCGTTGATCAACATGCTGATGGCCAGCCGGCTGATCTACGGCATGGCCCGTCAACACGTGCTGCCCCCGATGCTCGGCGCGGTGCACCCCAAGCGCCACACGCCCTGGGTGGCAATCATTTTCACCACGCTCATCGCGTTCGGCCTGATCTTCTACGTCTCCGCGTTCGCGAGTGGGGACACTGTCGCGATCCTCGGCGGAACCACCTCGTTGCTGCTGCTCGCGGTGTTCTCGGTGGTCAATGTCGCGGTCCTGGTGCTGCGCCGCGACGTGAAGCAAGAGGGCGGGCACTTCAAGACCCCGACCGCACTACCCGTCATCGGTTTCATCGCTTCGCTGTACCTGGTGCTGCCGACGTCGGGACGGCCGGCCGTGCAGTATGTGCTCGCACTCGCGCTGGTGGCCACCGGTGTGGTGCTGTTCTTGATCACCAAGACCATCAACCGGCAACTCGGGATCCGGGGCCCCGGGATCACCGACCCGACGCACCTGGCCGACGCGCCCTAGGAGTCGGTGCGTAGCTTCGCAATCCGGTTCTGCAACAACGCGACCCGGTGCGCATTGCCGTCCAGCCCGATGTAGCGGTCGCCGAACACGGCCAACAAGGCATCGTCGAGGCGGCGCACCGCACCGGGCGGGAAGCGGTAATCCATCAGGCGGTTCACCTCGTCGGTGTTCACCGAGTCCAGCACGTCCTTGAGCCCATCGAGCGTGGTGATCCCCAGCTCCAGCAGCAACCCCGAGATCCAGCCGTAGTGGTCGGTGCGCGACCAGCCGGCGTCCGGGAACCGGTTGCCCAGATAGGTGGCCAGCACCGGGGTGGCGATGCGCGCGTCCGAAGAAGGCGCGGAGAACTCAGAGGGTTCGGCGCTCTCTTCGTCGGTCATGGTCAGGCGCAATCGTTCCCGGATCTCGGTGAACTCCCGGTCGGCCAGCTCCAGCAGCCCGGCGGCCAGGGTGAAACGGCGATCCAGTTCGCTGACGTGCTCGGCCGGTATCGAGCCCTTGTACCGCACGTCATGCTCGAATTCAGCCCACGCGTGCTGCAACACGGTCCGCACCTGGATCGACGCCGGGTACTGCTCGCCTTCGACCCCGAACAACAGATGCCGGCTCGCATACCCCCAGCGGCCCTGTCGGGCAGTCTGCAGACCCATGTCCTGGTCGTCGAGCAGCCGCATCTCCTCGGCCAGCAGGTTGGCCACCGCGTCGACATCCTCGCGCAGGTAGGTGATGACGCGCAGGCCCACCTGATCGGTGATCTCCACCAGCGGGTCGCTGTACAGCCGGGTGCCGTCGGCGGCACGGCGGTCGGCCTTGGCAGCGAAGGACTCGACGCTCTTGGTGCGGCCGGTGATGCTCAGGTAGTTGATGCCCGCGTCGTCGAGCAGCCCGGTGATCAGCTTGAGGTACTGCTCGGTGGCCGCCACCAGGTCCGGGCGTCGCGCGGCGTATTCGGCCACCGCGGTCGAGGGTGCGGCCTTGCGTACCGGCTGCGCGAGACGCGGTCGCGGAAGCCGGTCGGCGGGCAGTGACGGGGTGACGATGTACCCCGAGGCGAAGTCGCCGTACACGGTCACGTCCTCGGGCCGGTGGTACCAGTACAACGCGATGTAGGCGCACAGCATGGCGTCGACCGGGTCCTCGTCACGGTCGAGCTGGCCCGGCCGGGTGGCCGCCTCGATCCGCTTGCGCAATTCGACCCAGTTGACATTGCGGTTGGCCCTCAGCCGCGGTGTCGCGGTGTCGAGTTCCTCGATCAGCGTCATCAACCTGAGCAGCTCGCGCTGCCGGTCGCCGAAAGAGCCGCGCTTGTACTTCAAAGTCTTGTCGAGCCCGAACAGCACGATGCTCGCGGGGTGCGGATAGACCTCGATCGCGCGCCGATTCGAACCGGACGAAGGATCCATGTCGAGGCCCAGCGCCGACGCGATACGCGCGCCTCGCGGATGCTTGAACTCGGGACGCTCGGTGAACGCCGGCCGCGCTCCCGCGTCGAAGCGCTGGAAGTCCCGGTTGAGATCCCGCTCGCACGGGCGGTGGCCCGTCGGGTTCTCCACGATGAGCGGTGCGTCGATCGCCACCAGGCAGTCGCCGCTGATATACGGCTCGATAGCTGCGCCTATGTCGTCGTCATCCTGCGCCACGCCGACATGAAGCACCCGCCCACCGGAGTCGATGACAGCGACGCCCGTCTGATTCTTCTCGCCCCATGCGAGGTCGAGCCCGACGAAGTACATCCATCCACTGTCTCATTGGTACCCCGGCGCGGGCCGTAAGCTGTGTGTTCGTGACGATCCCCAATGTTCTGGCCAACCGCTACGCCAGCGACGAAATGGTCGCGATCTGGTCGCCCGAGGCCAAGATCGTCGCCGAACGCCGACTCTGGCTCGCCGTGCTCCGTGCGCAGGCCGAGCTGGGTGTCCCGGTACCCGACGGTGTGATCGACGATTACGAGCGAGTCCTGGAGAACGTCGACCTCGCCTCGATCGCTGCGCGCGAGCGCGTCACCCGCCACGACGTCAAGGCGCGCATCGAAGAGTTCAACGCGCTCGCCGGCCACGAGCACGTGCACAAGGGCATGACCAGCCGCGATCTCACCGAGAACGTCGAGCAGCTGCAGATTCGCCGCTCTTTGGAGCTGGTGTTCGCCCACGGTGTCGCCGTGGTCGCCCGCCTGGCCGAACGTTCCGTCGTCTACCGCGACGTGGTGATGGCGGGCCGGTCGCACAATGTGGCCGCGCAAGCCACCACGCTGGGCAAGCGGTTCGCCTCGGCAGCCGAAGAGACGCTGGTGGCCCTGCAGCGTTTGCGGGAGCTCATCGACCGGTACCCGCTGCGCGGCATCAAGGGGCCGATGGGCACCGCCCAGGACATGCTCGACCTGTTCGACGGGGACACGGAGAAACTGGCGGAACTGGAACGTCGGGTCGCCCAATTCCTGGGATTTACAGAGGTTTTCACCAGTGTCGGTCAGGTGTACCCGCGCTCGCTCGACCACGACGTGCTCTCCGCGCTAGTGCAGGTGGGTGCCGGGCCGTCCTCGCTGGCGCACACCATCCGGCTCATGGCCGGCCACGAGCTGGTCACCGAGGGCTTCGCGCCCGGTCAGGTCGGCTCTTCGGCCATGCCGCACAAGAT
Source organism: Mycolicibacterium fortuitum subsp. fortuitum (assembly GCF_022179545.1). Next base: position 1,153,433 of record NZ_AP025518.1, read on the forward strand.
GAACACCCGGTCGTGTGAACGGGTCAACGGCCTGCAGGTGGTGCTGCGCGGCTACGCCTCGATGGCCGCCGAACTGGCCGGTGCACAGTGGAATGAAGGCGACGTCTTCTGCTCGGTGGTGCGCCGCGTCGCGCTGCCCGACGGGTTCTTCGCCATCGACGGGCAGACCGAGACGTTCTTGACCGTGCTCGACGAATTCGGTGCCTACCCGGCGGTGATCCAGCGCGAGCTGGACCGCTACCTGCCGTTCCTGGCCACCACCCGCATCCTGATCGCCGCGGTGCGCGCCGGGGTGGGCCGCGAAACCGCGCACGAGGTGATCAAGGAACACGCCGTGGCCGTCGCACTCGACATGCGTGAACGCGGGCTGGAGCCCGACCTGCTGGACCGGCTGGCCGCCGATCCGCGACTCCCGCTGGACCGGGCCGCCCTGGAAGCTGCGCTGGCCGACAAACAGGCCTTCACCGGTGCCGCAGGAGCCCAGGTCGACGGGGTCGTCGCCGCCGTCGACGAACTGGTCAGCCGCTACCCCGAAGCCGCCAAGTACACCTCGGGCGCCATCTTGTGACGTTGGCGGCCGACCTCACCGACCTGGACAACTTCGCCGCCGGTTTCCCGCACGAGTTGTTCGCCGCGCACCGCCGCGAAGCCCCGGTGTACTGGCACGAACCGACCGAGCACACACCCGACGGTGAGGGCTTCTGGTCGGTGGCCACCCACGCCGAAACCCTTGCGGTGCTGCGCGATGCGGAGACCTACTCATCGGTGACCGGTGGCGAACGGCCCTACGGCGGCACCCTGCTGCAGGACCTGTCGATCGCCGGCCAGGTGCTCAACATGATGGATGACCCGCGGCACGCCGAGATCCGCAGGCTGGTCAGCTCCGGGCTGACCCCGCGCATGATCCGGCGCGTCGAGGATGACCTGCGCGCCCGCACGCGCCGGTTGCTCGACGGGGTCGAACCCGGCGTGGGCTTTGACTTCCTGGTCGACGTGGCCGCGGAGTTGCCGATGCAGATGATCTGCATCCTGCTGGGAGTGCCCGAATCCGAACGGCATTGGTTGTTCCACGCGATCGAACCCCAATTCGATTTCGGCGGTTCGCGGTCGGCGGCCATGCCGCAGATGTCCGCCGAGGAAGCCGGCTCGCGGATGTACACCTACGGCTCCGAACTGATCGCGGCCAAGCGGGCCGAGCCGACCGACGACATGCTCTCGGTGGTGGCCAACGCGACGGATCCTTCGCTGTCGGACCTCGAGCTGTACCTGTTCTTCTCCCTGCTGTTCAGCGCCGGCGCCGAGACCACCCGCAATGCCGTGGCCGGTGGTCTGCTGGCCCTGATCGAAAACCCCGCGCAGATGGCGTTGTTGCGTGATGATCTCAGCGCATTGCCCACGGCGATCGAGGAGATGGTGCGCTGGACCTCTCCGTCGCCGTCGAAACGGCGCACCGCAACCCGCGCCGTCACTTTGGGCGGCTGCGACATCGAGCCCGGGCAGAAGGTCCAGGTCTGGGAAGGGTCGGCGAACCGTGATTCGCTGGTGTTCGAGCAGCCGGACGTTTTCGACATCACGCGTATACCCAATCCCCACTTGGGTTTCGGCTACGGCATTCACTACTGCCTGGGCGCCAACCTGGCCCGGCTGGAGTTGCGGGTGTTGTTCGAGGAGCTGCTTTCGCGGTTCTCGTCGGCTCGTCTGGTCAAACCTGTCGAATGGACCCGCAGTAACCGTCATACCGGCATCCGACATCTGGTGGTGGAGCTCGGGGCGTGAAGCCCGAGGTGTTCGCCGTCGTGATGGCGACCGGCATCGTGTCGATCTCCGCGCTTGATCATGGGTACGGCGTCATCAGTTGGCCGCTGGCGGTGCTCGCGGCGCTGGGCCTGCCGGTGCTGATGTACCTGGCGGCCACCCGCTGGCGATCCTTCGATCTGCGAAGCATCGACACGATCGTCGGATTGTTCACCTACGTGGCGGCGTGTGCGGTGGTGGCCGCCCGGTTCGCCGAGCACGGGCCTGCGCTGTCGATTCTGGGGGCAATGGCTCTGGCCGGTTGGATGGCGCTGATCCCGACGCTGCTGGTGCGGATGCGGCAGCTGGGCCCGACCGGCCTGCGGGACCGGGCCCGCGGCACTTGGGAACTGGCCAGTGTCGGGACCTCAGGTGTGTCGATGATCTTCATGGCCGAGGGAATCATGTTCTGGGCGTTCGCCTTCTGGGTTGCGGCACTGGCTCTGTACTGCCTGATGACGGCGCTCATCGCATGGCGGGCACTCGGGGATCGAGAGGTGCGGCGCAATGTGCCTGCCGATCACTGGATCCTGATGGGTGGCGCCGCCATCGCGACGCTGGCCGGAGAGCGCATCTTCGTCGAGCTGCCTCCGGGTCCGGCAGCGGAGGCCGTGCGTGTCCTCACCGTCGTGACCTTCATCGTCGCCACTGTGCAGATCGTCCCGCTGGCTCTCGCCAGTTGGCGTCAGATACTCGATTGGCCCGCGGTGTTCCCACTGGGCATGTACTCGGTGGCCGGGTACGGCTTGGCATTCGAAACCGGTTGGCATGCATTGTCTGTCGTATCGCTCGGGTTCTTCTGGATTGCCTTCGCGGCGTGGCTGGCGGTGGTCGGCGTCTTGGCGGGCCGCGTCATTCGCCTAACCTCGAAACATGGACTCAGGCCCGAATGACCATCTCCGAGTCTCAGATGCCGAACGTGCCGAGGTGGGGCATCTCCTCGAACGTGCGGTAGCCGAAGGCATGATCACGCTCGACGAGTTCAGCGAGCGCTACGACACTGCCCTGGCCGCGCGGACGCGCGGCGAGCTGAATGCGGTGTTGGCGGATCTGCCGATGGGGCGGCCGGCCATGCAGCCGCGGGGCGCGGCCCCGGAAGAGTTGCGCGGGCTGATGTCCTCGGTCGTGCGGCGTGGGCAGTGGACGGTGCCGTCCGTACTTCAGCTGAACACTCGGCTGTGCAGCACCACCCTCGACTTCACCTCGGCGGTGCTACCGGGGCGGGCGGTGGAGATTCTCATCGACGACTACTGCAGCTCGACGGAGCTCATCGTGCCGGCGTCGGCCACCGCCGATCTCAACGGCGTCAACGCCATCGCCGGCAGCGCCACCGTCAAGGTGCGCACCAGCCCGCCATCGCAGCAGCTGCACCTCGTCGTGCGCGGCCGCGTGCGGATGGGTTCTGTCACGGTGCGGCACCCCTTCGGAAGCTGGCTACGGCGCTTGAGCGGATAGCCAACCGAATCTCGGCGATCACCCGCTGCGGATACTCGGTCAGATCCAGCCAGGTGAATCGCAACACCTGCCAGCCCATCAGCGCGATCTCGTTCTGCTTGACCCGGTCTTTCTGGAAAACCTCCTGGTCGTGGTGGAATGCCCAGCCGTCGGTTTCGATCGCCAGCTTGTCGGCGGGAAAGGCTACGTCGATCACGTACCGGCCCAGGCGATAATTGGCCTTCCAGCCGGTGATGCCGGCTGCCCTGATCAGCTTGATCAACAGGCGTTCGGCCTCCGAGCGGGCGCCGTCGGCCGCTGCGGTGAGCAATCGGCGGGCGGCGGGGGAGCCGTGTCGGCCTTTGTTCCGCATATGCGCCCGCCAGAGGTCACGCAGCTCGGTGTGGCGCTGCAGCGCACTGTCCATGAGCTTGGCGCCGCCGCCACGGCGGGCTGCGGCTTCCACGACCGTGAGCGGCAGCGCCGTCACTCGCAGGCCCCGGCGTTCCACGATGTCGTGCGGGTCGAGGTCACGCCTGCGGAGTTTGACGCCGTGCTGCTTTGGGTGGTGGCCGGTTCTCGGGATCGTCACCTCAACGGTGTCCGGAGGGTATTTCGTGACCTCATGCCACCAGGCGGCGGCGAGTCCGCTCGCTACTGCGTTCGGACCTGCCGACCAGACGGCTGCGCGGATGCGCGCCGCGTCGGTGAAAGGCCGATCGTCGGCGAAGTAGACCCCGCGTGAGCACCGGAGCCATTTCCCGGAGCGGACCCTGCGATTGACTGCATCTTGGCTGAGCCCTGCCTGCTTGGCGTGGGCAAGGGTAATCACCCCATCGTGATCCCGGAGAAAGTCCTCAAGCACATCCGATTGGATGTGGTGGGGCCACCAAACGGTTCCCCCTCCTGCGATTTCGGTGCGTTAGGCGGCGGTGGGCGCCGCTGATTGCACCGAAATCACTCGATGCGGCGCAGGCGCATGCCGGCGGAACGCAGCTCGAGTGCGGCCAGGCCGCGAATGGCGCGCTGATCCTGATTGCGCCATGCACCGACAGGATCGTCGGACACCGCGGTGAGCTTGCCCAACGGGCGGTTGGCCAGGGCCCGCAGCGCCAGGAGCTGCTCTCCGGCCGCAGTCGAGGCCAGGGTGATCGCGGTCCACTTGCGCCGGAAGAACCGCACCCGCAAGAACAGCCACGGCATGGCCACGAACAGGATCGGCGCCGCGGCCACAGCCAAGGCCAACACCCAGGCCAGCCAGCTGGCGGTGCTGTCCAGGTTGTGGCCGGCGCCGGCGATGTCCAGCGCCGCCTCACTGGCAGCGCGCAACGGCTTGCTCAGCGTGTCGCCGACCAGCGGAACGTGGTCGGTGCTGTCGCCGGCAGAGCCAAGGTTGTCGGCAACCCCGTTGGCGCCGCTCTCCACCTGCCGACCGACCTCGGCGATGGTCGATACCGCGGAATGCACGGCCATCCCGACCAGAATCCACACCGCGATCCAGGTGATCACCGCCACATCGCTGAACAACTGGGCCAACAAGCGGCCGGGTCTGCTGGCATAGGGCAGGTACCGCGATCTCATGAGACCGATCCCAACACATAGGCTGGCCCAATGCGCCCTGCTCTGTCCGACTACCAGCACCTGGCCAGCGGCAAAGTCCGCGAGTTGTACCGCATCGACGACGACCACCTGCTGTTCGTGGCGACCGATCGCATCTCGGCTTACGACTATGTGCTCGACTCGCAGATCCCGGACAAGGGCCGGATCCTGACGGCCATGAGCGTGTTCTTCTTCGACCTGATCAGCGCGCCCAATCATCTGGCAGGCCCTCCCGACGACGAGCGCATTCCGGAGGAGGTGCTGGGCCGCGCACTGGTGGTGAAGCAGCTGAAGATGCTGCCCGTCGAATGCGTGGCCCGCGGCTACCTGACCGGCTCCGGGCTGCTCGACTACCAGGCTTCGGGTTCGGTGTGCGGTATCCCGTTGCCGCCGGGACTCGGTGAGGCGAGCAAGTTCGACGAGCCGCTGTTCACCCCGGCGACCAAGGCCGAAATCGGCGAACACGACGAGAACATCTCGTTCGATCACGTGATCGAGCTGGTCGGTCCGGTGTTGGCCAACCAGCTGAAGGAACGCACGCTGCAGACCTATATCCAGGGTGCCGACCACGCGTTGACCAAGGGCATCATCATCGCCGACACCAAGTTCGAATTCGGTGTCGACCAGGACGGCACCGTGGTGCTGGCCGACGAGGTGTTCACCCCGGATTCGTCACGGTACTGGCGCGCCGAGACCTATCAGCAGGGCGTGGTCCAGGACAGCTTCGACAAACAGTTCGTCCGTAACTGGCTGACCGGGCCGGACTCGGGCTGGGACCGGCACGGCGACACCCCGCCGCCACCGTTGCCAGAGGAGATCGTGACTGCTACCCGGGACCGGTACATCGAGGCATACGAACGGATTTCGGGTCTGCGGTTCGCTGATTGGATCGGTGCATGAGCCAGTCCGCCCAGCCGCCCGTCGCCAAGCGCGGCAATCACCGCCGCGAGCACCACGGAGACGTGTTCATCGACCCCTATGAATGGTTGCGCGCCAAGGACAACCCCGAGGTGATCGCGCACCTTGAGGCCGAGAACGCTTACACCGATGCAGCGACAGCTCATCTGGAGCCGTTGCGGCAGAAGATCTTCGATGAGATCAAGGCGCGCACCAAGGAAACCGATCTCTCGGTGCCCATGCGTCGCAACGGCTGGTGGTATTACGCCCGAAGCTTCGAGGGCAAGCAGTACGCGGTCCACTGCCGGTGTCCGATCGGTGATCCCGACGACTGGACGCCACCAGAACTCGACGAGGGCGCCGAGATCCCCGGCGAGCAAGTGCTTCTGGACGAGAATGTCGAGGCCGACGGCCACGAGTACTTCTCGCTCGGCGCGGCCACGGTGAGCCTGGACGGCAACGTCCTGGCCTACTCGGTGGACGTCAAGGGCGACGAGCGATACACCTTGAAGTTCAAGGATCTACGGACCGGTGAGCTCTACGACGACACGGTCATCGGGATCGGCGCAGGCGGCACCTGGGCCGCTGACAGTCGCACGTTCTACTACACCACGGTCGATGACGCCTGGCGGCCCGACACCGTGTGGCGGCACCGGCTGGCGGCGGGCCTGCCGTCCGGGAAGGTCTATCACGAACCCGACGAACGGTTCTGGGTCGCGATCGGACGCAGCCGCAGCGACAAGTTCCTGTTCGTAGCCTCGGGCAGCGCCGTCACCACCGAGGTTCGCTACGTCGATGCCCACGACCCGACGGCCGAGCTCACCACGGTGTGGGAGCGCCGGGATCTGGTGGAGTACTCCGTCGAGCACGCCGTGATCGGGGGTGAGGACCGCTTCCTGATCCTGCACAACGACGGCGCCGAGAACTTCATGCTGGTGGACGCGCCGGTCGGCAACCCGAGCGACTTCCGCACCGTGATCGAGCACCGGTCCGACGTGCGCCTGGACGGCGTCGACGCATTCGACGGCTTTCTGGTTGTCAGCTACCGCAGCGAGGCACTGCCGAAGATGGCGCTGTGGCCGCTGACCGCCGACGGCTACGGCACGCGCGAGGAGCTGACCTTCGACTCGGAGCTGACCGCCGCGGGGATGGGTGGCAACCCGAACTGGTCCACCCCGAAGTTGCGGATCGGCGCCACGTCGTTCATCACCCCGGCACGCATCTACGACCTGGACCTCGCCACTGGTGAGCGCACGCTACTGCGCGAGCAACCGGTGCTGGGCGGCTACCGGCCGGAAGACTATGTGGAGCGCCGGGATTGGGCGGTCGCATCTGACGGGGCTCGGATCCCGCTCTCCATCATTCACCGGGCCGGGTTGCAGTTCCCGGCGCCCGCGCTGATCTACGGCTACGGCGCCTATGAGTCGTGCGAGGACCCGCGGTTCTCGATCGCCCGGCTGTCGTTGTTGGACCGCGGCATGGTGTTCGTGATCGCGCACGTGCGTGGCGGCGGCGAGTTGGGCCGGCCGTGGTATGAGCACGGCAAGCTGCTGGAGAAGACCAACACGTTCACCGATTTCATCGCGTCCGCACGGCATCTCGTCGACACCGGGGTTACCCGACCGCAGAACCTGGTGGCCCTCGGCGGCAGTGCCGGTGGTTTGTTGATGGGCGCGGTGGCCAACATGGCCCCGGAACTGTTCGCCGGAATTCTGGCCCAGGTGCCGTTCGTCGATGCGTTGACGACGATCCTGGACCCGTCGTTGCCGCTGACGGTGACCGAGTGGGACGAGTGGGGAAATCCGTTGGAGGACCCCGAGGTGTACCGCTACATGAAGTCCTACACGCCCTATGAGAATGTGGCGGCCCAGGACTATCCGCCCATCCTGGCGATGACCTCACTCAACGACACCAGGGTGTATTACGTCGAGCCGGCCAAATGGGTTGCGGCCCTGCGGCATACGAAGACCGATGGTCACCCCGTGCTGCTCAAGACCGAGATGGTGGCCGGCCACGGCGGTCTGTCCGGCAGGTACGAAAGGTGGAAGGAAGCCGCGTTCCAGTACGCCTGGCTGCTAGCCGCCGCCGACCGCGACAACTACGGCAGCGGCCAGGTAGACAGCCTCTTCGGCGGTCCGGGCACCTAACCGCGAGGTCATCGACTTCGGCGGGTCGGGCATCCTGGCCGCGTAGACGTTGGCCGGGAACATCGCCAGCATGAGCAGAAACAGGCACACCGCGGCTGTGACGCGGGTGGGTGGGTAGAACAGTCCCGCCGCGCCGGCCAGCTCCAGCACGCCGGTGACCGTCACCAGGAATGCCGGTGCGGGGAGAGCGGGCGGCACGATGGCGATCATGTCCCGCCGTAGCGGGTTGACGAAGTGTGCGACGCCCGTCATGACGAACATCACCGCCAGTCCGACTGCGACCGCCGCGGGCCAGGTGTCGACGTAGTCCACGCCGAGCAGGCCGGCCACCCGGGCAGCGGCGCTGACGAGGATCAGGGTCAGAAAGACGGCCACCGCGGCTCCTATCTTGTCGTTGTCTAGATCGACACGCTACGCCTGATCTAGTCGCTGTCAAGATCGGCGGATTAGGATGGCCGGCATGGGCTATCACCACGGCGACCTCAAAGCCGCGATCCTCACGCAGGCCGCCGCCCTGGTGGCTGAGCGCGGAGCCGACGGCATCTCACTGCGCGAGCTCGCGCGCGCGGCCGGCGTCTCCCACGCCGCCCCCGCCCACCACTTCACGGACCGGCGCGGGCTGTTCACCGCGCTGGCCACCGAAGGGTTCGAGTTGCTGGCCGCGGCCCTGACCGACGCCAGGCCGCAATTCATCGATGCCGCCAAGGCTTATGTGCGATTCGCCCTCGACCACCCCGGCCACTACGAGGTGATGTTCGACAAGTCGCTCTATGACGACACCGACCCTGACCTGGTAGCCGCCTCGTCGGCGGCGGGGGCCGAACTGAACCGCGGCGTCGGGACCCTGGCCGACCCGAAGGCCGCTGCCGACCCGGCGGGCGCAGCGCTGGCGGCTTGGTCTCTGGTGCATGGCTTTTCGATGTTGTGGCTCAACGATGCGATCGACACCGCGGGCGATCCGATCGCCAAGGTGGAGAGTCTGGCCGCGATCCTGTTCGACGGGTAGGTCCGGTAGCGTCCCAAGCATGAGCCTCAAGGACATTCCGCTGACAACCCTCGACGGCAAGCCGACGACACTGGCCGAGCTGGCCGACGGCGCCGCACTGGTGGTCAACGTGGCCTCGAAATGCGGGCTGACACCGCAGTACACCGCGCTGGAGAAACTGGCCCAGGATTACGCCGCGCGCGGGCTGACCGTCGTCGGCGTGCCGTGCAACCAGTTCATGGGTCAGGAGCCGGGCACTGCCGAGGAGATCCAGAGCTTCTGCTCGTCCACGTACGGCGTGACGTTCCCCCTGCTCGCCAAGGCCGACGTCAACGGCGCCGAACGCCACCCGCTATACGGCGAGCTGGCTCAGGCCACCGACGCGGAAGGGCAGGCCGGAGACATCCAGTGGAACTTCGAAAAGTTCCTGGTGGCGCCGGACGGCACGGTGGCCAACCGGTTCCGCCCCCGCACCGAGCCGGACGCGCCTGAGGTGATCGCGGCCATCGAGGCGGTTCTGCCGGCCTGATCCCTGGCCCAATGGACACTCGGCGTCAGAGTGTTCGACACCGTCCCGTCATGTGACGTTGCCACACTGGCAGCGTGACCGGACAACTCATCGTCTCGATATCGCAGATCAGCGATCGCACGATGGCCGACATCGAGTCCTTCTGCGCCGAGCTCGACGCCCGCGGCGTGCCCGTCTCGATGTTGGTGGCGCCGCGGCTCAAGGGCGGCTACCGGTTGGACCGCGATACCGAGACGGTGGAATGGCTGGCCCGGCGCCGCAGCGGCGGTGACGCCATCGTGCTCCACGGCTACGACGAAGCCGCGACCAAGAAGCGTCGCGGCGAATTCGCCTCTTTGCCCGCCCATGAGGCCAATTTGCGGCTGATGGGTGCCGACCGGGTGCTCGAACACCTGGGCCTGCGCACCCGATTGTTTGCCGCTCCGGGTTGGACAGTCTCGCAGGGGACTGTGACGGCTTTGCCGCGCAACGGCTTTCGGTTGCTTGCCGACTTGAACGGCATCACCGACCTGGTCCGTCAGACCACCACGCGGGCGCGGGTGGTCGGCATCGGCGAAGGATTTCTCTCCGAGCCGTGGTGGTGCCGGACCGTGGTGCTCGCGGCTGAGCGCACGGCGCGGCGCGAAGGAATGGTGCGGGTCGCGGTCGCTGCGAAGCACCTCCGCCGGCCGGGCCCCCGGCAGGCCATGTTGGACGCGATCGACCTGGCTTTGCTGCACCGGTGCGCGCCCACGATTTACCGGTGGCGAGGATTCTCGGCACTGACCGAGGCTGCCTGACACGCGCTAGTGTTGCGTCTCATGGCAGACGCCGATGTCATTGTCGTGGGGGCGGGTCTCGCCGGGTTGGTCGCCGCGTGCGAACTCGTCGAGCGGGGCCATCGCGTGCTGATCCTGGACCAGGAAAACGCCGCCAACCTGGGTGGACAGGCATTCTGGTCGTTCGGCGGGCTGTTCTTCGTCGACAGCCCCGAACAACGCAGGCTCGGTATCCGCGACAGTCAGGAACTGGCGCTGCAGGACTGGTTGGGCACCGCCGGGTTCGACCGGCCCGAGGACCACTGGCCGCGGGAGTGGGCGCACGCCTATGTCGACTTCGCCGCCGGGGAGAAACGCAGCTGGTTGCGTGCTCGGGGACTGCAGACCTTCCCCCTGGTCGGATGGGCCGAGCGCGGCGGTTACGGGGCTTTGGGGCACGGTAATTCGGTGCCGCGCTTCCACATCACCTGGGGAACGGGCCCGGCGATCGTCGACGTCTTCGCCCGCCGGTTGGTAGGGGAGCCGCGGGTGCGGTTCGCCCACCGGCACCGCGTCGACGAACTCATCGTCTCCGACGGTGCCGTTGTCGGCGTCCGCGGTTCGGTGCTGGAGCCCTCCGACGCGCCCCGAGGGGTCGCCTCGTCGCGAAACACCGTCGGAGAATTCGAGTTCCGCGCGTCGGCGGTGATCGTGGCCAGCGGCGGCATCGGCGGCAACCATGATCTGGTGCGCAAGAACTGGCCGGCCCGCATGGGCCGGGTGCCCGAGCAATTGCTCAGCGGCGTACCCGCACACGTCGACGGACGGATGATCGGCATCTCCGAGACCGCCGGGGCGCGCGTCATCAACAGCGACCGGATGTGGCACTACACCGAAGGCATCACCAACTACGACCCGATCTGGCCCGACCACGGCATCCGAATACTGCCAGGGCCGTCGTCATTGTGGTTGGACGCCAACGGAAAACGGCTCCCGGGGCCGCTGTATCCCGGCTTCGACACCCTCGGCACGCTCGAGCACATCTGCCGCACCGGGCAGGACTACACGTGGTTCATCCTGGATGCGCGCATCATCGCCAAGGAGTTCGCGCTGTCCGGCCAGGAACAGAACCCCGATCTCACCTCACGCAGCGTGCGCGATGTGCTGGCCCGGGTACGGCCCGGTGCGCCCGCGCCGGTGCAGGCGTTCGTCGACCGCGGCGTCGACTTCGTCAGCGCCCACTCCCTGCGCGAACTGGTGGCGGCGATGAACGACGTGCCCGACGTGGTCGAACTCGACTACGCCACCGTCGCCGCCGAGGTCACCGCACGGGACCGCGAAGTCGTCAACAAGTTCACCAAGGACGGACAGGTGACCGCGATCCGGGCGGCCCGCAACTACCTCGGTGACCGGTTCACCCGCGTCGTCGCTCCCCATCGGCTGACCGACCCGAAAGCCGGCCCGATGATCGCCGTCAAACTGCACATCCTCACCCGAAAGTCGTTGGGAGGTTTGGAAACCGACCTCGATTCCCGGGTTCTCAAAGCAGACGGCACCGCGTTCGTCGGCCTGTACGCCGCAGGCGAGGCAGCCGGATTCGGTGGCGGCGGCGTCCACGGCTACCGGTCCCTGGAAGGCACCTTCCTGGGCGGTTGTATCTTCTCCGGCCGGGCGGCCGGACGGGGCGCCGCGGCCGACATCGCCTGAGTCAGAATTGCGTTCCGTTTTCCTCGGCGAGGACCTGAAAGTCCGTTTTGGTCATCTCGGCCAGGCGGCCGTAATAGATGCCGCGGGCATTCGGTTCGATGATGCCCTGATGGATCGGTACCGCCCGCGCCGGGGCGACCGCGCGCAAAAAGTCCACGGCCTCTGAGATTTTCATCCACGGTGCGGCCGCGGGGGTAGCCAGCACGTCGACCGGCTCGCCGGGCACGAACAGGGCGTCGCCCGGGTGCATCAGCCGGGCCGGATGCTCGTCGTCGCCCAGCAGATACGAAATGTTGTCGATCACAGGGATTTCTGGATGGATCACCGCGTGTCTGCCGCCGGTGCCGCGCACATTCAACGAGCCGACCCGGAACTCGTCACCGGGATGCACCGCCTTCCACGGCTCGCCCAACTGCGCCGCGGTCTGCGGGTCGGCATAGAGCGCCGCCTGTGGGTTGGCCTCGATCAGCGCGGGCAACCGGGCGGTGTCGGCATGATCGGGGTGCTGATGGGTGATCAAGATGGCCGACAAACCGGTGATGCCTTCGAAACCGTGCGAGAAGTTGCCCGGGTCGAACAGCACGGTGGTGTCCGAAATGTTGGCCAGTAGGCACGAATGTCCGAAATGCGTGAGTTGCATGCCTATATTGTGGCGCTCGGTGGGGTTATGGCGGGTGATCGTGGCGATGTCGATCGTGCTCTGCGGGCTGACCGCAGCGCCGCCTTCGGCATGGTCGGAACCCAGTCTCGACTGCCCACCGCTGTGTGACCGCATCCCGGATTCGGCGTGGGTTCGCGCATCGCAACTCCCGCTCGCCCGCGAATACCGCTGGCCCGGGCTGGCCGGCCTGGCGGTGACCTCGGTGGCGCCGCGCTTCCGGTTCGAGGAGGAATGCGCGTCACCGCCGATCCCCGGAGACCCCCGCGGATACGCCGTCGCGGCGCGGTCCGAGGTCTCGCAACCCGAGGGGCATTGGCAACTGCGGGTCCAGGTCCTCCACTGGCGCGGGGAGACGTGGCAGGGCGGTCAGACCGCGCTCGCGGTCGTGCAGGGGGCGGCCGGTGCGCTGCGCGGCTGCCCGGGGGCCGGGATATCGATCACCACCGACCGGCCCGGCCGGCTCGCGGCAGCGATCAACTTCGGCAACACCAGGACGCTGCACCAGTACCTGCTCGCCGATCCGGACAACAGCACGGTGGTCGAGCTGGCCATGTGGGCGAGCACGCCACCGCAAGTTCCATGGTCGGCACCATCGGATCGGGCGGTGCTCGATGCGCTGGCGGACCCACTGTGCACGGCTTACATAGGGTCGTGCCGGTAGAGTGTGCGCCGTGGCAAAGGTGGTTGTGCACGTCATGCCGAAGGCAGAGATCCTCGACCCGCAGGGTCAGGCGATTGTCGGGGCACTTGGCCGGCTGGGACATGGTGGTATCGCGGACGTCCGTCAGGGCAAGCGTTTCGAGCTCGAAGTCGACGACTCCGTAGCTGACGAAACTCTGGCCGAGATCGCGGAATCTCTGCTGGCCAATACCGTTATCGAGGACTTCTCGGTGAGCCGGGAGGACGCGTGAGCACCCGTGTCGGGGTGATCACCTTCCCCGGGACGCTCGACGACGTCGACGCGGCCCGAGCCGTGCGTCTGGCCGGGGCCGAGGCGGTCAGCCTGTGGCACGCCGACGCCGACCTCAAGAGCGTCGACGCCGTCGTCGTCCCCGGTGGCTTCTCCTACGGTGACTACCTGCGCTGCGGCGCCATCGCGAAGTTCGCCCCCGTCATGGGCTCGGTTGTCGAAGCAGCCGGCAAGGGCATGCCCGTGCTCGGCATCTGCAACGGCTTCCAGGTGCTGTGCGAGGCCGGACTGCTGCCCGGCGCCTTGACTCGCAACGCCGGCCTGCACTTCATCTGCCGCGACGTGTGGCTGGAGGTCGCCTCCAACACCACCGCGTGGACGACCCGGTACGACGCCGGCGCCGACCTGCTGATCCCGCTGAAGTCGGGGGAGGGCCGCTATGTCGCCTCCGAAGCGGTGCTCGACGAGCTCGAGGGCGAGGATCGCGTGGTCTTCCGCTACCGCGAGAACCTCAACGGCTCGATGCGCGGCATCGCCGGCGTGTGCTCGGAAAACCGACGCGTCGTCGGCCTGATGCCCCACCCCGAACATGCCACCGAGGCCTTGACCGGTCCGTCGGATGACGGGCTCGGGTTGTTCTACTCCGCGCTGGACGCGGTGCTCTCGGTTTAGCTAGAACAACCGCGCGACACCGTCGCGCCCATCTACATAGAGTCCTTTACCTACCCAGACGGGTGCATATCGAACGTTCGGCACCGCCCACAATTCCCGTCCATCCGCGGCGTCGACACAGATCATTTTCTCGTCGTGGTAGAGCAGGACGTGCTTGCCATCGAAGCCCACGACCTCCTCCTGTGGCCCCACATCGCCATTGTCGAGACTCGGCTGAATGTCGGTGAAATCGCTGCCCTGATTGTCGCAGCGTTGGAGAAGCATACCGACGTTGTTTTTCTTTCGAGCAAAGGCGCTGCAGGTCTCTGCTGAACCAATTCCCCGGATGACTTGCGTCGAACTGTACTCGACCCGCGCAGTCCACAACTCCTCGTGCGAAATCCCGTCGATGGCTTTCATCTTGGCGGTGCTATAGAAAATTGGATGGTAGAAGCCCGTGGAGTTGTTCGGAGAAACTCCCGTCGTCTTCTGTTTGACCGGTTTGAATTCGGTGTCTGACATCGTCCATGTCTTGTTTCCGGAAAAGTCGTAAAACTCGATGTCTCGCCCATTCTGAATGGCGAAACCAGCGGCGAAGGCGATGCTGTCCGGCACCTTGGTGTCGACGCGGGCCAAAACGCGACCGTTGCTGGCATCCAGGGCGCGTCCGTCGTTCATGACGATCACTCGTTGGTCGCCGTAGATGACCGCTGGGTAGCCAGTGTCGCGCCACGAGACCGTTCCGTCGGCGCCGTAGCCGATGAGATCGTCGGCCCAGGTTGCCACCACGAAGTTGTTGCCTGCTATTTGTATATCGCGAGGTCGAGCACCGAGATCTACAAAGCCCTTCTGAGCGCCGGACTGCACATCGGCGAACAGAACGAATCCAACATCCTGGGTCGTCATGTCCTCGATGGCGCAGGCGACGGTTGATTCACCCGACTCGATCACACACTGAACGAGAACGTCGTCCAGGTCGATGCCTGGCGGTATGAAGGGTTGCGGCCACCGCGGCGTCCCGGTTGAGGCATCGAGGGCGATGATTCCTCGGTCGGATTCGACGACTACCGTGTTCGAATTTCCACCGGCATGCTGCGCCGGGCTGCCTGTTCCATACGTCCACATAGGAGCACCGGGCGCCCGCTCAAGAGACGACAACGTGACGTCCCGGGGCGGGCGCAGGCTACCGGGCGGCGCTTCGGCCGTGGTTGGTGTGCCTGTCGGTTGCGTGGCCGTGGGCGATGGCGCGGCCATCGGTGATGTCGTTCGTGAGTCGGCCGCCGGTGCTTTCGCTCTGGAGTTCAACCCCCACAGCAGGGCGCCGCTGCCAACTGTCGCGACGAGCACTGCCACCACTGCCAGCAGGATCAACAGTGTTTTGTTGTTCTTTCCGCCCGGCGGTGGTGCGGCGGGCGACGGTGCCTGGCCGGGCCAAACAGTGGGCTGGCCCGTCGCGAACGGATCATTGCCTCCTGGAGGGAAATTGGCCGATCCACCACCGAATGGATCGTGGTTGGGCCACGGGTTCTGGCCTCCCGTTGGCGGGAAGCCCTGCGGTGGGAACGTCACTGAAATCAGGCGGTGAGCGCGACGGATGCCTCGGCGGTGTAGGCCAGGAACGTCATGGTCTCCTGCAGGTACAGCTGCACACTCTCGGCATCATGGGACAGGTAGCCGATGGACACGTCGGTACCCAGCTGCAGGTCGAAATCGCCACCGCGGGTGGACAGTACGAACGCGCCGTCGATCGCGGGTGCCCAGATGATCTCGCCGTCGACCAGCCGGCTCAGGTGCTCGCGGATCGGGTAGCCGTGCGCGGTGGTCTCACTGACCTTGGTGTAGGTCTCCGCTGAGAGCAGCACCGAATACGGTCCGTCGACACCGGCCAGCCGCAGCTCCGAAAGTGCCTGGGCGATGACGTCGGGAATTTCACGGGCGTCGTCGGGCAGGGCCAGCGCCGGGTTGGAGCTGGAACTGCGGATGCCTTCGATCGAGGCTGCCGGGTAACCCTCGAAGATCGCCCGGTCCTCGACGAAGGCCAGTTTCTTGGCGGCGTCCTTGACCGGGTCCCAGTCGGAGTCCTGTGCGCCGCGCTCGACGTCGTCAATTGCGGTGCGCGACACCGTGAACGGCACCCGCAGCCGGACCAGCGGCTTGGCATCGCGCAGATGGGCGACCACGCCGTCACCGGGCGGGCTCACGTCGAGCAGATGGCCGGTGCTGACCGCCGCGGTGACCGGGCCGCCGGGCTCGCTGACATCGACCACACGCCGTCCGGCGATGTGCCGCTTGAAGGTCCGGCTGGCCTCGAGTTCGATCTCGGCCCAGGCGGACTCGGTGATCGGGGCGAGCTCGCGGTACAGGTTGTTCATTGCGGGATTCCTTTCAGACTGCCGATGCCGAGCGAGCCGTCGCGGTGGCCCTGATCCGGTGAAACGTCTTCTGCTGCTTCGGACGCCGCGTCCGTCGACGGCAGCGGCGGTGGATCGTCGAGAAAGTCGATGGTGGGGGTGAAGAACAGCCCTCCGGTGAGAGCGGTGGAGAAATCCAGGATGCGGTCGGTGTTGCCGGGCGGATCTCCGATGAACATGTTGTTCAGCATCCGCTCGGTGACCGACGGGGTGCGGGAATAGCCGATGTAGTACGTGCCGAACTCGCCCTTGCCGATCTCGCCGAAGGGCATGTTGTGCCGGATGATCTTGAGTTCGTTGCCCTCGTCGTCCTCGATCACATTCAGCGCCACATGTGAATTGGGTGGCTTGACCGCGTCATCGAGTTCGATGTCATCGAGCTTGGTGCGGCCGATCACCCGCTCCTGTTCCTCGGTGGACAACGAATTCCACGAGCTCATGTCATGCACGTACTTCTGCACGTGGACATAGCAGCCCCCGGCGAAATCCGGGTCCTCGTCGGCGATCTGGCTGGCATGGACGGCGACCGGGCCGTTCGGATTCTCGGTGCCGTCGACGAAGCCCATCAGGTCGCGGTTGTCGAAGAACTTGAAGCCGTGCACCTCGTCGACGATGGTGACGGCGCCGGCCAGCGCGTCGGCGAATTTGGTGGCGAGCTCGAAGCACACGTCCATGGACTCCGCGCGCAGGTGGAACAGCAGGTCACCCGGAGTCGCAGGCGCCCGGTGCCGGGGGCCCTCAAGCGGAATGAACGGGTGGAGTTCTGCGGGGCGGGGACCGGAGAACAATCGGTCCCAGGCATCGGAGCCGATCGACACGATGGCCGACAGGTGCTTGGTCGGATCGCGGAAACCGATGGCACGTACCAGGCCTGAGACATCGGCCAGAGTGTCGTGAACGGCCGCCTCGCCGCCCTCGTCGATGGTTGCGACCATGAACACGGCGGCCGGTGTCAGCGGCGCCAGGACCGGTTGGGGCTGGGGTGCGGGCACAAGATCGACCCTAACGCGGCGCGCGTTGAAATCCCGGTCAAGATAGAGATATGGCAGCCAGCGCCCAGAGCATGTGCGAGTTCATCGACGCGTCCCCATCCCCGTTTCACGTATGCGCCACCGCTGCGCAACGGCTGCGTGACGCCGGTTTCACCGAGCTCGCCGAGACGGACGCCTGGCCCGGCACGGGGAAGTTCTTCACGGTGCGGGCAGGTTCGCTGGTGGCGTGGAACACAGAAAACGCCGGCGCCGGCGCACCGTTCCGGGTGGTCGGCGGGCACACCGACAGCCCGAATCTGCGGGTCAAACAGCACCCTGACCGTGTCGTCGCGGGCTGGCAGGTGGTCGCGTTGCAGCCGTACGGCGGGGCCTGGCTGAACTCCTGGCTCGACCGCGACCTCGGAATCAGCGGCAGGTTGTCGGTCCGCGACGGCAACCGGATCGAACATCGGCTGGTGCGGATCGACGACCCGATCCTGCGTGTGCCGCAGCTGGCCATCCACCTGTCCGAGGACCGCAAGGGCGTCAGCCCTGACCCGCAGCGCCACGTCAACGCGGTGTGGGGCCTGGGGGAGCGGCCTGGATCGTTCCTGCGGTTTGTCGCAGCGCGGGCCGGGGTGGAGGAGCGCGACGTCCTGGGCTTCGACCTGATGACTCACGACCTGGCGCTGTCAGCTGTCACCGGCGCCGACTGTGAGTTCGTCAGCGCACCTCGGCTGGACAACCAGGCGACCTGCTACGCCGGCCTTGAGGGCTTCCTGGCGGCGGTCTCGGACACCCACGTGCCGGTGCTGGCGCTGTTCGACCACGAGGAGGTCGGCTCGACGTCAGACCACGGCGCGCAGTCCGAACTGCTACCGACCGTGCTGGAGCGCATCGTGCTCGCCGCGGGCGGTTCCCGCGAGGATTTCCTGCGCCGGGCGGCCGGCTCGATGGTGGCCTCCGGTGACATGGCGCACGCGACGCACCCGAACTACCCGGACCGGCACGAACCCGGCCATCTGATACAGGTCAACGCCGGACCGGTACTCAAGGTCCAGCCCAATCTGCGCTACGCCACCGACGGCCGCACCGCGGCGGCGTTCGCGCTGGCCTGCGATCAGGCCGGGGTGCGGTTGCAGCGCTACGAGCACCGCGCGGACCTGCCGTGCGGATCGACCATCGGACCGATGACCTCGGCGCGCACCGGGATCCCGACTGTCGATGTCGGTGCGGCGCAGCTGGCGATGCACTCTGCGCGCGAGTTCATGGGTGCCGAGGATGTGGCGGCCTACTCCGCGGCATTGCAGGCGTTTCTCTCGCCACACTGACGCGGTGTCACCGTCTCGGTCTAGGGTCGGCGCCATGACGCTTTCGGTGGAAATGATCACGTTCGACTGCACCGATCCCGACGCACTGGCCCAGTGGTGGGCCCAGGCCCTGGGTGGGGAGGTAAATGTTTTCGCCCCAGGCGAATTCGTGGTGCTGATACGTCCTGACGGGCCGCGGCTGGGCTTTCAGAAGGTTCCCGATCCGACTCCGGGTAAGAACCGCGTACACCTCGACTTCACGGCGGCCGACGCAGAAGCCGAGGTGACGCGACTCGTCGGTCTCGGTGCCACCGAGACCGGGCGACACAGTTTCGGCCCGGAGTTCAACTGGGTCGTGTTGGCCGACCCGGAGGGCAATGCGTTCTGTATCGCCCCTGGCGAGGACTAGCTGATCCGGTTGGCCAGCATGTGCTTGGCCATCTCGGCGCCCTTGCGGCTGTCGGCCTGCGCCTTGCGGAACAGCTCCACCACTTCGGTATCGCCGTCACGTTCGGCGTCGGCGATGTAGGTCTCCATGCGAAGCGCGTTCTCCAGGCACTGCTCGGTGTACCAGATCAGGTTGTAGTTCTTGTCTTTGGTCCCAGTCACGTGACCGGTTTCGGTGCTCGCGGTCATCGGTTCACTCCCTTTCATCGTCCGATTGCTGGACCCTGTCGGCCTACCCGTGGGCTCGAAGCCACAAACCAGAACCGCACGAGCACAAGGCTGGAAAGATCACCGCCGTGCTGTCGGCTCTCATCGCGGTATCGGTGGTTCTCGCCGGGTGGTCGCTGTTGTCCAAGGGGCTGGCCCGCCGGCGGTTGACGGCACCCATGGTGCTGGTGCTGGTGGGGATCGCGGTCGGCTTCACCACACAGGATGTGCTGGCCGAAACCCTCAACGCCGACAGCGCACAGCATGCGGCGGAGATCATCCTCGCCGTCGTGCTCTTCGTGGACGCCACCGACGTCCGCGGCGGTTTCCTCGGCACCGATCCGCGTTCGGCCCTGCGGCTGTTGTTCATCGCGTTGCCGATCGGGCTGGCCTTCTCTGTACTGATCGGCCTGTGGCTGCTACCCGGCCTGCCCTGGGCCGCCCTTCTGGTGATCGCCTGCATCGTGGTGCCCGTCGATTTCGCGCCGACCTCCACGCTGCTGCGCGACACCCGACTGCCCGAGCGGATCCGCAGCCTGCTCAACGTCGAGGCCGGATACAACGACGGCATCGTCTCGCCCGTCTTCATCTTCGCGGTGGCACTCGCGGCCGACGGCACACATGCCGAGACGTTCGTCGACGCACTGGCTTCGGCCGTGCCGGATGCCGTCAAGGCCATCGTCGTCGGTGTCGTGGTCGGCGGGGCTCTGGCCGTCGCGGCCAATCACGCGCAGCGTCGAGACCTGATGACCGATCAGGCCAAGCGGGTGATCCTGGTGGCCGCACCGCTGCTGGCCTTCGGTGCCAGCCTCTCGATCGACGGCAACGGATTCGTCGCGGCGTTCATCTGCGGCATCACGTTCAACTACCTGCGGACCTCGGACACGTTCGCCGCGGAACTGGAACTCGTCGACGATGTCGGGTTCCTGCTCGCCGCCGTCATGTGGTTCGTGTTCGGCCTGACCGCGGTACTGGCGCTGGGCGCCGGGGTGCCGCTGGCCACAGTGGTGTTCTGCCTGCTCGCGCTGACCGCGGTGCGTATCGGCGCGGTGCTGGTGTCGATGGTCGGATCGTCGCTGGGCCGGCGCGAGAGGTTGTTGCTGGGGGTGCTCGGGCCGCGCGGCACGCCTTCGATCGTGTTCGGACTGCTGGCGTTCAATGCCCTCGAAGGAGTGGCCGAGCACACTGTCGCGCAGGTGCTGGTGCTGGCGGTGCTGGGCAGTGTGGTGCTGCACGGGGTGGGTGCGCCCGCCGCCGCCCGTGCCTATGCGAGATCGCAGGCAGGGAAGGTCACGTGATCGGGCCGTGTGCATCCGAGCAGAATGCCCGCCGGGCGGGCCGGTGAAGGCGCAGTCAGCAATCGCCGGTCGGACCGTTCGCGATCGGCAACGATAGACTCTTGGCGTGACGTCTGAGCTCACCCACGATATCGACACGGTGCAGCGGGCAGCCGCCACCCCTGATCAGCCCCAGCCGTACCGCGAACTCGGCCTCAAGGACGACGAGTACGAGCGCATCCGCGAGATCCTGGGTCGCCGCCCCACCGACGCCGAGCTGGCCATGTACTCGGTGATGTGGAGCGAACACTGCTCCTACAAATCCTCCAAGGTGCACCTGCGCTACTTCGGCGAGACCACCACCGACGAGATGCGCGCCGGGATGCTGGCCGGTATCGGTGAGAACGCCGGCGTCGTCGACATCGGCGACGGCTGGGCCGTCACCTTCAAGGTCGAGTCCCACAACCACCCGTCCTACGTCGAGCCCTACCAGGGTGCGGCGACCGGTGTCGGCGGCATCGTCCGCGACATCATGGCGATGGGTGCCCGCCCGGTGGCAGTCATGGACCAGCTGCGCTTCGGTGCGGCCGACGCCCCCGATACCCGTCGCGTGCTCGACGGCGTGGTACGCGGGGTGGGCGGTTACGGCAACTCGCTCGGCCTGCCCAACATCGGCGGCGAGACGATCTTCGACCCCTCGTACGCGGGCAACCCGTTGGTCAACGCGCTGTGCGTCGGCGCGCTGCGCAAGGAAGACCTGCACCTGGCCTTCGCGTCGGGCACCGGCAACAAGATCATCCTGTTCGGTGCGCGCACTGGCCTGGACGGTATCGGCGGGGTGTCGGTGCTGGCGTCGGACACCTTCAGCGGCGACGAGAGCGGCGCGGGCCGCAAGAAGCTCCCCAGCGTTCAGGTGGGTGACCCGTTCACCGAGAAGGTGCTGATCGAGTGTTGTCTCGAGCTGTACTCGGCCGGCCTGGTGGTCGGAATCCAGGATCTTGGTGGTGCCGGATTGTCCTGCGCTACTTCCGAACTCGCTTCTGCCGGTGACGGCGGCATGCGTATCGAGCTCGATCAGGTGCCGCTGCGCGCCAAGGACATGACCCCGGCCGAGGTGCTGTCCAGCGAGTCGCAGGAACGCATGTGCGCCGTGGTGACGCCGGAGAACGTCGACGCGTTCATGGCCGTCTGCCGCAAATGGGAAGTCCTGGCCACGGTCATCGGTGAGGTCACCGACGGAGACCGGCTCGAGATCACCTGGCACGGCGATACCGTCGTGGACGTGCCGCCGCGCACCGTGGCCCACGAGGGCCCGGTCTACCAGCGCCCGGTGGCCCGCCCCGAGAGCCAGGACGCCCTGGTCGCCGACACCTCGGCCAAACTCCCGCGCCCCAAGACCGGCGACGAGCTCAAGGCCACGCTGCTGGCTCTGATCGGCAGCCCGCACCTGTGCAGCCGCGCGTTCATCACCGAGCAGTACGACCGCTACGTGCGCGGCAACACCGTGCTGGCCGAGAACGCCGACGGCGGTGTGCTGCGCATCGACGAGACCACCGGCCGTGGCATCGCGGTGTCCACCGACGCGTCGGGCCGCTACACCCAGCTCGACCCGTACACCGGGGCCCAGCTGGCCCTGGCCGAGGCCTACCGCAACGTCGCGGTCACCGGGGCCACCCCC
This sequence comes from Mycolicibacterium fortuitum subsp. fortuitum, assembly GCF_022179545.1. The sequence continues at coordinate 1,175,785 of NZ_AP025518.1, forward strand.
GTGGCGGTGACCAACTGCCTCAACTTCGGCTCGCCCGAAGATCCCGGCGTGATGTGGCAGTTCAGTCAGGCCGTCCGTGGATTGGCCGACGGTTGTGCGGCCCTTGGTATTCCGGTCACCGGAGGCAACGTCAGCTTCTACAACCAGACCGGGTCCACCGCGATCCTGCCGACCCCGGTGGTGGGCGTGCTCGGCGTGATCGACGATGTCAAGCGGCGGATCCCCACCGGCCTGGGCTCCGAACCCGGTGAGACGCTGCTGCTGCTCGGCGACACCCACGACGAGTTCGACGGGTCGGTCTGGGCCCAGGTGACCGCCGACCACCTGGGCGGCGTCCCGCCGAAGGTGGATCTGGCCCGCGAGAAACTGCTGGCCGAGGTGCTGACCGCGGCATCGCGCGACGGACTGATCTCGGCCGCGCACGATCTGTCCGAGGGTGGGCTGATCCAGGCTGTGGTCGAAGCCGCGCTGGCCGGTGAAACCGGTTGCCGGGTAATCCTTCCCGAAGGTTCGGACCCGTTTGTCATGCTCTTCTCGGAGTCTGCGGGCCGCGTGCTGGTGGCGGTGCCTCGCACCGAGGAGAGCCGGTTCCGGTCGATGTGCGAGGCCAGGGGCTTGCCCGTGACCCGGATCGGCGTGACAGACCAGGGCAGCGACAGTGTCGAGGTCCAGGGCCAGTTCAGCATCACGCTGGAAGAGCTGCGGAGTACGTCGGAAGGCGTGCTGCCCGGTCTGTTCGGGTGACGGCGAAAACCCTCGACGAACGTCATCCCGTGCTGCGCTGGGCCTGGGGCCTGGTGCGGCTGGACTTCACCGGCATCGCCGTGGGAGCCCTGTTCTTCTGTCTCTCCCTGACCCCGTCGCTGCTGCCGCGCGACTGGTTGTTCGCCGGGCTGATCGGTGGCATCAACGCCGCCATCGGTTACGGCATCGGGGTGCTGCTGGGAAAAGGTCTGTACCGCTTCGCTTTGCGGCGCCGGGCATGGTGGCCGCCGGGCAAGCGGGTCCTGCTGGGCCTCAAATCGGTCGTGGTGATCGGGGCCATCGCCGCGTCCATCCTGATGCTCATCCCCGCAGCGGCCTGGCAGCGGCAGGTCTCGGCGCTGATGGGAATGGAAGGTCCGGCCACCACAGGCTATCTGCGCACCCTGATCATCGCGGTCGCGGTGGCGGCAGGGCTGATCGCCACCGCCCGGCTGCTGCGCGACATCGTGCGACTGCTGGCCAGGATGTTCATCCGCCGCTGGCATCTGCACCGGGAGGTAGCCCAGTTCATCGGTACCGCCATCGTGGTGGTGCTGGTGGTCACGCTGGTCAACGGCGTGCTCTACCGCGGCTTTCTGGCCGGGGCCAGCCGGGTCTTCCAACCACAGAACTCCACCACCCGCGAGGGTGTCAGCCAACCTTCCGAGCCCGAAAGGTCCGGCAGCCCAGCCTCATTCGCCGACTGGGACTCGCTGGGATTTCAGGGCCGCAACTTCGTGGCCACCGGTCCGCGCGCGGCCGAACTCGAAGAGGTCAACGGCGCGCCCGCCAAGGAGCCCATCCGGGTGTACGCCGGCCTGCACACCGGCGACACCGACGATCAACGGATCGCGGTGTTGCTCAGCGAACTCGAGCGCACCCATGCCTTCGACCGCAAGCTGCTGGTGATCGTACCCACCACCGGAACCGGTTGGGTCAACCCGGTGGCCGCCCGCGCGCTCGAGCTGATGTACAACGGTGACACCGCCATGGTCGGTATGCAGTATTCCTATCTGCCGAGCTGGATTTCGTTCATGGGCGACCGGGAGAAGTCCATGAACAACGGCCGGTTGATGATCGACGCGATCCATGCGCGGTGGGAACAGCTGCCGCCCGAGCACCGCCCCGAGCTCGTCCTGTACGGGGAGAGCCTGGGATCGATGGCCGGCCAGGGCGCGTTCAGCTGGCTGCCCGACATTTCCAGGATGGGCTTCTCCTCGGTGCTGTGGGTCGGCCCGCCCAACGCCAGCCCGCTGTGGCGCGGCCTGACCGTACGCCGCGATCCCGGTACCCCCGAAGTTCGTCCCCGTTACGACAACGGCCGTACCGTCCGGTTCTCCGAGGCCGCCGACGCCGCCGAGATCGCCCATGACGCGGCCCCGCCGTGGGAGGGCACCCGGGTGCTGTTCCTGCAGCATCCGTCGGACCCGATCGTCTGGTGGTCGACGGATCTGCTGTTCTCCGAACCGGATTGGTTGGTAGAGCCACCAGGAGGGGACCGCACCGCCTCCATGCGCTGGTATCCGATCATCACCTTCTGGCAGGTAGCCGCAGACATCACCAACGCGTCGAGCGTTCCCAACGGGCACGGGCACAACTACGGTGAGTCGGTACTGGACGGCTGGGCAGCCGTGGCACCGCCGCCGGGATGGACGCCTGAGGACACCGAGCGTATCCGCGTCGCGCTGGACAAGACCGTCGCCAACGACGGACCCGAATACTGATGGCGGCGGGCCGGATTCGCGCGGTGACGCTGGCCGCAGGCCTGGTCGCGTGGAAGGGGCTGGTGGATCCCCGGTTGCCGGCCCGGTGGCAGCCGCTGGTGCGGGCGGGACTCGGCAGTGCGTTACTGCTCGGAACCGGGGCAGCGCCCGGGCTACGGCCACCGGCGTTGTGGTCAGGTCTGCGCCTGGGTACGGCGGCCGCGACCGCGGTGAGCGCCGGTGTGGCGGCGACCTCGGCGGTGCCGATCGTGCGCACCGAGATGCGCAGGAAGACCCTGCCCGATGCGCCCGGGCGCTGGCTGGCGCTGCGGATCCCGCTCGGTACCGTCTGGCCGGAGGAGGCGGCCTTCCGTGCCGCACTGGGCACCGTGGGTGCCGAAGCGTTCGGCCCCACCGGCGGTCAGGTGCTGCAGGCGACCGCGTTCGGGCTGTCACACATTGCAGACGCCCGCGCCGCGGGCCAACCCGTGATCCCGACCGTGCTGGCCACCGGCGCCGCCGGATGGGTGTTCGGCTGGCTGGCGCGGCGCTCGGCGAGCCTGGTCGCGCCGATGCTGGCGCACCTTGCGATCAACGAAGCGGGGGCGTTGGCTGCACTGGCCTCCCGAGCCGGGTCAGCAGCGCTGCCACCGCGAGGATCGCGACCGTGATGATCACCGGCCACAGGGCGGACATCGAGAAATCGGTGACCCGCAGCGGGATCAGCACCACGCAGACCGCCACCACCGCCAGCAGCACCCGCGGGGCCTGCTGCGCTGCGGCCGAACCCTCGATGCGCGAATTGGCTTCGCCGACAATCACATAGACCACCAGCAGGAGCAGGGCAGGAACCAGCATCTGCAGCCTGCCGATGTGATCCTGGAACCGGGAGAACGTCAACGCCAGCACGCACATCACCGCGGGAACCAGTATCGCCACCTCCGGACCGGCGCCGAACAACCGACCGGCGACTCGGGTGGCCGCCCACATCAGGGCCAGCAACGCGGCCGAACCCAGGCACAACGCCCCGGTGGTGAACCAGTAGTACCCGGCGTCGGCGAAGAACTGCGAGATCACCAGTGACAGATTCACGGCGGTGCTGTGAAACCCACCGGTCGCGCCCACGTTGGCGGCCACCAGCAGCGTCGCCGCGGCCAGCGCCGTGACCGCCACCGCGGTGCCCACCGGACGCGCCACCGACTCCAGACGACCGCTCACCACGGTGGCCGCCTCGAAACCGACCAGGCCGAGGCCGAGCGGAATGGCTGCCGCGGTGGCCAGCAGCGCCGAATCGACGTGTGAGCCACCCATCACCATCGGTGGCGTGCCCGCCGCCACCCGAGCCAGGATCGCCAGCGCCAGATAGAAGAACACCAACAGGCCGACACCGGCCAGTGCGCCGGCGGTCGCACCCACCGCTCTGGTGGGCAGGTAGGCCACGACCGCGCCTGCGATGACCACCACGGCCACCGACCAACCCGGCCACCACCATCCGGCCAGTGCGGTCTCCGGATCGGGGGCGCCGGCCAACGGCTGCAGCGCGAGCATGAGGGCTGCGCCCACACCCAACAGCGCATACGCCGCCAGTTGGACGAGACTGGTGAACCGCCCGGCCGCCGGACCGATGACGGCGGCGACCAGATCGCCCGTCGAGGCCGCCTGCGGCGCATGCCGGTGCAGGCGGGCGAACGTGAAGACCAAGACCGCGGCGATCGCCGCGGCGCTCAGCGCGGCCACCCCGTTGAAGGCCGCGGCCCCGATCGGGGCGAGCGACAGGCCGACGGCGCGCCATGCGGGGAGTGCCGGGGGCCAGGCTGCGGGCGGCTGAGCGCTCGTCGATACCGCGCGTTTAGGCATCCGCCCTGCCGTTCACAAAGTCCCCTCTCGCCCGATTCCCCTGGGTCAAGATCGTAGAGCGGTCACGGATTGATCGTGGGCTCACCGATCTGCCGCCCCCAGACGTAGTCGGTGAAAATCGGTGAGCCGAGTTCGACATGGTTGTAGGGCGCAATCGACAGCCCGGTGTCCATCACCAGATACGGCGCCGGCCACAGCTCGCGGGTGATCGGCTTCCAGCAGCCGGGCTTGCCTTCCGGCCCGCCCTTGGCGTTGACCCGCGGCAGATTGTCCGGATACACGTAGGTGTTGCCGACGCCGATGCTCGACAAGGTTCCTGTGCTGTCGAGTGAGTATCCGTTGTCGCCGCCGAACGTTTCGTAGAACGCGGGCGCGACGTCGTGGTAATTGCGGATGGTGCAGAACAGCTGCCCCTGGTATTTGTCGAACAGCTGCGACGTGGGGATCAGATCCTGTGCACCGCGCTGTAGATAGGGACCGCCGCGCTCGAGGATGTCCGAACCGGTGCCGGCGAAACCGATCGCCGCGACCAGCGCGGCGTCCAGCCGGCCGCGCTGGGAGTTGAAGGTCCTGGCACTGCGCGCGGCGTCGCCCAGGCCGTCGAACAGGTCGGGGCCTGCCGCCGCATAGCGTTCGCCGAGCTCGGCAAGTGCGGCGATGTCGTGGCGCAGCGCGGGCATGCGCGGGTTCACGTCGTCGAGAATGGTGTTGCCGTCGGCAAGCGACTGCCCGAAGGCGCTGCCGAGCCCGCTCAACGCCTGGGCGGTGGCCGAGAGGGTCTGGTTCAGCTTGATCGGGTCGACCTGCTCGGAGATCGCGGTGATCGTCTCGAACAGCGTGTTGAACTCCGTGGTGATCGCCGTGACGTCGATCGGAGTCGAAGTCGAAACTCGTTGCGGGCTCGGATGTTCCGGTGAGGTGAAGGCCACGTACTTGTTGCCGAACACCGTGGTCGCCTGGATCGAGGTCTGCACGTTCGCCGGCAGCAGGTCCAGATACTGCGGATCGATGTCCAGCCGCACCCGTGCCCGTACCGGATCACTGTTGTCGGTGGCCACCGCGGCCACCCGTCCGATCGGGACGCCGTTGTAGGTCACTTTCGAACCCGGATCAAGGACCAGGCCAGCCCGGGACGCCAGCAGGGTCAGCGGTGCCTTGGGTTCGAAAGCGCCCTGAAACTGCGCGACGATCAACCCCAGTAGCAGCGCGAGGATCGCCAGAAACACGGCACCAGCCAAGCGGTACGGCGGATTTCGGTGATCGGCAGACATTTTGCGAGACTCTATGGCATGGCCGCGCGAGGCAGTGTCGATCCGCAAAAGACCAGGGCGGCGGTCGACGCCGTGGCGGACTGGCTGCGCGCACCGGCACATCCCGAGCCAGCCCGCGCCGAACTGGCCGAAGCGGTCCGGCTGACCGCCCGCACGCTGGCGGCGCTGGCACCGGGCGCCAGCGTCGAGGTGCGGGTGCCGCCCTTCGTGGCGGTGCAGTGCATCGAAGGGCCCCGCCACACCCGAGGCAACCCGCCCAACGTCGTCGAGACCGATCCCCGGACCTGGCTGCTGCTGGCCACCGGACTGCTCGGCCTGGACGACGCCGGTGTCGCCGTGCAGATGTCGGGATCGCGGGCCGGCGAGGTGGCGCGCTGGCTGCCGTTGGTGCCGCTGGCCGACTGAACCCGACGTCGGTCAGCTGCGCCCTAGTCCCGCTCGCGCCTGCCGGCCAGCGCGACCGCCCGCTCGAAGGTGCTGACCAGCACCGCGCGCCGCTCGACCTTGTACTCGTCCTCCGGTTCGAGCTCGTCGATGTACTCGTCCCACACCCGCAGGTAACGATCCCGCCAGTCGGTCAGCGTCGCCACCGAAGGAAACGTCGCGCCGACCCTTGGCGGCTCGACCATCTCGATCAGGATCTCGAGCCAGGCGGGCACCATCTCCCCACCCCACTCGTCGGGCTGCAGAGCGGAATCATCGGACTCGTCTTCGAACTCTTGCGCAATCTGGCCGATGATCCGGTTCGTCAGCTCGCCGAGCCCGTCGGCCACGGTGTCGCTGTCGAAGTTCCCTGGACCCCAAACTCCCACCAAATCCTCCTGTGCAGAGCAGATGACATGCCCGACGAGGCTATCGGGGCCCTGACGGATCAGCGGAAGTACGGGTACTCCTGAACCCAGTGAAAGCCTCGGTTACGCAGCGTGAACTGGTCAGGGTCGAGACGATCCAGCCAGATCTCGACGTCGCGGCCGGACAACTCTCCGGTCAATTGCAGCCGGTCAGCTGTCGGCCGGGATGCGGTGAACGTGGCCAGGGCGGAGCCGTCCGGCCCTGACACGGAGAGTTTGTCGTCCTCGACCTTGAGCGGTGCATCCACCAACTTGCCGTCCATCCTCTGGTAGGTGAGTACCTCGGGCAGGTCGAATACGACGCGCTGCCACCGGGACTGATCGGTGGTCAGCGGCGCTGCGGTTCGGCCGTCGACGTCGAAGCGGCTCACAGTCCAGATCCCGTAGAAATCGGGCTTGTCGCGGCCACCTCCGTACTCACTCCAGCTCTGCCAGCCGGTCAGGACACAGCCGGCGACCATCCAGATGCCCAGGACCGCCTGGACCCGGGTCGCGATGGTGTTGGCGCGGGCATCGGCGAACAGCTCGGGCTGCACAGCCGGTTCGGTGGTGCGCTGCAGCACCAGGAAATCGGCCAGCCGCCGGTATTGCGGCGCGAGCAGCACCAGACCCAGCAACAGCAGGTGTCCGGACAGAATCTTGACCGGCACGTCGAAGGTCATGTTCAGCAGGAACACCTGCACCATGCTGGCCACACCGAGCAGCGCGCCCAACGTCGCGGTCCGCGGCAGGAACAGCAGCAGCCCGGCGACGACCTCGACCGCTCCCAGCGCCATCTCGTAGGGGTAGGAGCTGCCGACCTGCAGCCACAACACCGAGGCCGGACTGAACTCGCCATACGGACGCAGCAGGGCCGCCAACGGCGGAGCAGGCATCTGCGTCGGGATCAGCTTGGCGAATCCGTAGAACAGCATCTGGCCGGCCACGCACAGCCGCACGAACGTGAGGAACCAGGCCCACAGTTTCGAGTAGTCCTGCCGCTGCCGGTCCACCCACGACCACACCGCGGTACCGACCACCGAGAACACCAGCAGGCAGAAGATCATCACCCAGATCGCGGCCTGGTCCCCGCTGCCCGAGTCCTGATGCAGCACCGCCTCGACGCCGAAGACGTGCCGGCCGACCCAGCCGACCACCGGGCCCAAGACCGTCATCTGCCACATCACCGCACGATCCGGCAGCCAGTGGCCCACGATCCCCAGGAAGGCGAAGGTGATCTGGGCGAACAACAGACAGAACAGCCCGAAGTACAGGAAGCAGAACCGAAATGCGATCTTCGTCACCTCCGGCCACGGTTGACGCTGCACCGCAGAATCGGAATCGAGAGGATCGGTCACCGGGTTGTCCGAGAGTTGACGCGTCACGAAATCCATCCTTGCCGTTGGCATGTGGCACGTCGACCGGGTTAACCCCACCATCGCGGAGACCGCCTCGCGCACCCTCGGGATCAGGACGCGGAAATGCGATGGCGGCGTTCGCTGTTACAAAAACCGGTATCCGACCGGCCATTCGATTCTTTTGCAGGTCCGGCGGGACCGTAGACTCGGTTATGTCACCAACCGCCGCCCCGGGAGCAGCCCTATCGTGACTGGTCAGCAACTCGACGAGAACGAACCGCGCGAGGAGTGCGGTGTATTCGGGGTCTGGGCCCCGGGCGAAGACGTCGCCAAGCTCACCTACTACGGCCTGTACGCGTTGCAGCACCGTGGCCAAGAAGCCGCAGGCATTGCGGTTTCTGACGGATCGCAGATCCTGGTGTTCAAAGATCTCGGCCTGGTCAGTCAGGTGTTCGACGAGCAGACCCTGGCCGCGATGCCGGGCCACGTCGCCGTCGGGCACTGCCGCTACTCCACCACCGGGTCGACCACGTGGGAGAACGCCCAGCCGGTGTTCCGGAACACCGCCGCAGGCACCGGCGTTGCCCTCGGCCACAACGGCAACCTGGTCAACACGGCCGAACTGGCGACCCGCGCCCGCGACGCCGGCCTGATCGACATGAAGGGCGCCCCGGCAGCCACCACCGACTCCGACATCCTGGGTGCGCTGCTGGCGCACGGCGCGGCCGATGCCACCCTGGAACAGGCCGCCCTGGAGCTGCTGCCCACGGTCCGCGGCGCCTTCTGCCTGACCTTCATGGACGAGAACACCCTCTACGCCGCACGCGACCCGCACGGTGTGCGTCCGCTGGCTCTGGGCCGCCTCGACCGCGGCTGGGTGGTGGCCTCCGAAACCGCCGCCCTCGACATCGTCGGCGCCTCCTTCGTCCGCGACATCGAACCCGGTGAACTGCTGGCCATCGACGCCGACGGGGTGCGTTCCACCCGATTCGCCAACCCCGAACCCAAGGGCTGTGTCTTCGAGTACGTCTACCTGGCCCGCCCCGACAGCACCCTGGTGGGTCGTTCGGTGCACGCCACCCGCGTCGACATCGGCCGCAGGCTGGCCCGCGAGCACCCGGTCGACGCCGACCTGGTGATCGGCGTCCCGGAATCGGGAACGCCCGCTGCGGTCGGGTACGCGCAGGAGTCAGGGATCCCGTTCGGGCAGGGCCTGATGAAGAACGCCTACGTGGGGCGCACGTTCATCCAGCCCTCACAGACCATCCGGCAGCTGGGCATCCGGCTCAAGCTCAACCCCTTGCGGGAGGTGATCCGCGGCAAGCGGCTCATCGTCGTCGACGATTCCATCGTGCGGGGCAACACCCAGCGAGCACTCGTTCGGATGCTGCGGGAGGCCGGCGCGCTGGAGGTCCACGTCCGCATCGCCTCGCCGCCGGTGAAATGGCCGTGCTTCTACGGCATCGACTTCGCCACCCCGGCCGAACTGATCGCCAACGCGGCATCGGCCGAACACGAGGGCGAGATGCTGGAGGCCGTGCGGCATGCCATCGGCGCCGACAGCCTGGGGTACATCTCCCAACAGGGCATGATCGCGGCCACCGAGCAGCCCCCGACCCGGCTGTGCTCGGCGTGCTTCGACGGCAACTACCCGATCGAACTGCCCGGCGAGACCGCACTGGGCAAGAACGTCGTCGAGCACATGCTGGCCACCGCGGCCCGCACCGGCGTCCCGCTGCAGGCGGCGGACAACGACAACGCATCGGCGCTGCGCAGGCCCTGACGGCGCGACGGCCCTGAGGCGTCCTTAACGCCTCCTGCGCTGTACCCCCGCAACAGCGGGGCGGTAGCCTAGCTTGCGATGACTAAGGGCGCCGAACAGCACGGCATCGCCGAACACAGCAACATTTCCTACGCCTCGGCCGGAGTGGACATCGAAGCCGGTGACCGCGCCGTCGAACTCTTCAAACCCCTCGCCGCCAAGGCGACCCGTCCTGAGGTCAGGGGTGGCCTGGGCGGCTTTGCCGGGTTATTCGCCTTGCGGGGCGGATACCGCGAGCCGGTGCTGGCCGCCTCGACGGACGGCGTCGGCACCAAGCTGGCGGTCGCGCAGGCAATGGACAAGCACGACACCGTAGGGCTGGACCTGGTGGCCATGGTGGTCGACGACCTCGTGGTCTGCGGCGCCGAGCCCCTGTTCCTGCAGGACTACATCGCCGTCGGCCGCACCGTCCCCGAACGTGTCAGCGCGATCGTGTCAGGTATCGCCGAGGGCTGCATCCAGGCCGGCTGCGCCCTGCTGGGCGGCGAGACGGCCGAACACCCCGGGCTGATGGAACCCGACCACTACGACATCTCCGCGACCGGAGTGGGCATCGTCGAGGCCGACAACGTACTCGGGCCGGACCGAGTCCGCCCCGGCGATGTCATCATCGCGATGGCCTCCAGCGGTCTGCACTCCAACGGCTACTCGCTGGCCCGCAAGGTCCTGCTGGAGATCGACCGGATGAACCTGGCCGGCCATGTCGAGGAATTCGGCCGCACGCTCGGCGAAGAGCTGCTTGAGCCGACCCGGATCTACGCCAAGGACTGTCTGGCGCTTGCCGCCGAGACCCAGGTCCGCACGTTCTGCCATGTCACCGGTGGTGGTCTGGCGGGCAACCTGGAACGCGTCGTGCCCCACGGACTGACCGCGGAACTGGATCGCGGCACGTGGACGCCGGCACCGGTGTTCCAGATGATCGCCCAGCGCGGACGCATCGAGCGTGCCGAGATGGAGAAGACGTTCAACATGGGTGTCGGGATGGTCGCGGTCGTGGCCCCGGAGGACACCGATCGCGCGCTGGCCATCCTGACCGCACGTCACCTGGACTGCTGGACGCTGGGAACCGTCAAGAAGGGCGGCAAGGACAGTGTGCGCGCCCAGCTGGTCGGACAGCATCCGCGGTTCTAGACAGTAGACAAGGTCGCGCTGGTGAGCGTTCTGCGCAGCCAGCGCGACCTGTGTCTAAGTTCCGGGATGGAGTACGGGCGGCTCAGCGCCGCCAGTCATCCTCACCCGACCATTCGTCGGTGTCGTCATTGACGTCACCGGAATCGGGAGATCCCGACAGCTCACGTTGGAGCTGACTGAAGTCGGTGTTCGGTGAGCTGTACTTCAACTCACGTGCCACCTTGGTCTGCTTTGCCTTCGCCCGGCCGCGGCCCATGGGGGGACCCCCTCGCGCAATAACGGAGCGGCCCAATTGCTAGGCGGCTCCGATCTGTGTGTCTTTATTGTCCTGCCAACACTTTACCGTGCCCGTCCGCGAAGTGCTGTCAGGCCCTGCCTCACGGTGAGTGGCTGGGGGCCCGGCTGCCCTGCGTCGTTGCACGGCAGCACGACCGTCACCAGGATCCCGTCATCCGGGAAGAGACGGTCGTCACGTCGTCGTTGACCGAGTGAGTTTACGTGCTGAGGAGCCGTTTCACGGCTTAACGGCCCCGGAGCCGCTCGACTGCCGCGCGACCGGCTCCGGCACTGGCATCGGCCGCGGGCAGCGAATCCGGGTCGATCACAGCCGGCGCCTGGGCCTCCGCTCCGGCGACCAGCTCGGTGTCGACCGGCAACCCCCGTTTGAGCAGGGCCAACGCGATCGGGCCTTCGTCGGCGTGCTCGACGACCGTGCCGACGCGGCCGACAGTGCGTCCGCCCGCGGTCACCACATCGCCGGTCACCGGCCGCTCCGAGGAACCGTCGAGTTGCAGGATCACCAGCATCCGAGGAGGTTTGCCCAGGTTGTGCACCCGAGCGACAGTTTCCTGACCGCGATAGCAGCCCTTGTCCAAATGCACGGCCCCCACACCTGGGCCGCCGATCCAACCGACCTCGTGGGGGATGGTCCGCTCATCGGTGTCGACCCCCAACCGTGGCCGTCCCGCCGTGACCCGGTGCGCCTCGTAGGCCCACACCCCGGCCGGCTGCACGCCCGCACCGATCAGCCGCCGGGTGTATTCGGCGGCCGACTCGCGCGGTACCACCAGGTCCAGCTCGATGCCCGGTGCAGGCAGCCGGCGCAGGAAACCCCCGCCTGGCAGTGTCACCGCCGTCGCCTCCTGCGGCAGCTTCTCGATGCCCAAGGCCTTGATGACCTGCTCATCGGCCAGCGCGGGCCCGAGAAGTGACAGCACGGCCATATCGGCCGGTTCGATCTGGACGTCGGCCCAGAACACCATCTTGCGCAGGTAGGCCAGCAGCGGCTCACCCCGCCACGGTTCGGTGTCGAGGTAGGTGGTGCCTCCGAGCTCGGTCTGGATCCAGTGATCTTCGACACGGCCCTGCAGATCAAGGCTCAGATTCTCGGTGACCGCGCCGTCCGGTAACGCGCTGACGTGCTGGCTGGAGATGCTGTGCAGCCACGTCTGACGATCCTTGCCGGTCAGGGTCAGGACCGCGCGGTGCGACCGGTCGACCAGGACCGCGGCGCGTGCTGCGGCGCGCTGTTCACCCAGAGGATCGCCGTAATGCCAGACGGCGCCGGCATCGGGGCCTGCCTCGGGCGCCGGAACCGCCGACGGTAGTGCAGTCATAGGCCAACTCTACGTTTGTCGTTCTTCGCCCAAGTTGATCGCGGGCGCGAACTACGCTGGGAGCCCATGGCGAGCTCACCAGCCGTGCTGGTCACCCTTGACGGGAAGATCCACGACCCCAACGCCCCGCTGCTGCACGCCGACGACCTGGCCGCGGTGCGCGGCGACGGTGTCTTCGAGACGCTGCTGGTGCGCGACGGCAGGCCGTGCCTGCTCGAAGCGCATCTGGCCCGGCTGACCCAGTCGGCCAAGATGCTGGACCTGCCCGAGCCTGAACTGGACGGCTGGCGGACGGCGGTGGCGCTGGCAGCCGAGCTCTGGGCGTCGGCGAACGACGGCGACGGGGTGCTGCGCCTGGTGTACAGCCGGGGCCGGGAGAGCGGCGGGCCCACGACCGCGTTCGTCACCGTCGGTGCGCTGGCCGACCGCGTGACAGGCGTACGCCGCGACGGATTGGCGGCCATCACCCTGGACCGCGGATTGCCGCTCGGAGCCGGGGACATGCCGTGGCTGGCTGCGGGCGCCAAGACGTTGTCCTACGCGGTGAACATGGCCGCGTTGCGACACGCGGAACGTCACGGTGCCGGCGACGTGATCTTCGTGAGCTCCGACGGCTACCTGCTGGAAGGTCCACGTTCGACCGTGGTCATCGCAACCGAAGAGCGCGATGGCCAGCCGCTGCTGCTCACGCCGCCGCCGTGGTACCCGATCCTGCGTGGCACCACTCAGCAGGCACTGTTCGAGGTGGCGCGCAACAAAGGCTATGACTGCGATTTTCGTGCACTTAAACCGGCGGATCTACTTACCGCACAAGGGGTTTGGCTGGTTTCCAGTATCACGCTGGCGGCGCGGGTCCACACCTTGGACGGGCAGCGGCTCCCCGATGCTCCGCTGGCTGCCGACATCTCCGGCCTGGTGGACGCGGCCATCGTCAGCGATCGCTGAGCTGCGAATAAATCGCTTGTCGGGGTGCGCAGACGGGGGTACCTTCGTGGGCACACAGGGAAGGAGGTGGTCCGTCAAATTGAGTGACTTATGGACATGTGAGGTGGCTGCCCGCTAGCAGCACCGGGGTAAAGCCTGCGCGCGCTGGCGAATTCCCCGCAGCCACCCGGCCCCCGAGCTCCTCGGTTTGTCCAACCAGGTACCAAGGCTCGGGGGCCGCTCCATGTCTGGGGCCAGGCCCCAACCTGTTACCGCGGTGGGCCGCCCAAACCACCGGGCGGCTGGGGCGCCAGCGACTGGCAGGCCTGCATCGCCTGGTCCCACTGATCCTGGTCGACCCCTGGGGGCGCCGGAGGTGTCGCACCAGTGCCGGGCGGCGGACCGTCCGGATGATGCCCGGGTCCGCCGGGATGCTCAGGTCCGCCCGGGGCTCCGGGCGCGCCTTCGGGTGGCGCCGGAATCCCGTGCTCCTGCATGCACTGTCCGAACGCATCCGGGGTCACGGGCGCGGACGACTCGGCGGAGGACTGCGTGGAAGAGACCGCTGTGGTGGACGTCTGGGCGGGGGAGCCGGCCGACTCTTCGGCGGAACATGCCACCACCGAACCGAACACGGCGAGCGCGACGAGGCCCGGAAATGCGGCTCGCGCAAAGGTTTGTCTCATGCGATGAACCGTATGAGGCCCCGCTGAGCACCGGTTAGTTGCCGGCTATGTGTGCGCTGTGCGGCCGCTGCGTCCGGTTGAGCCCTAGCTCGGGCCCGGCGCCAGCGTCGAACACGCCTTGGTGGCCTGCTGCCAGGTCTGCTCGTCGACACCTGACGGCGGACCGGCGACCGGGCCGGGTGCCATGGGGACGCCGTGCTCGGACAAGCAGTGCGCGTAGGTGCCGTGCTCGGCAGGCGGTGCCGTGGGTGCCGGCTGCGGACCCTGAGACGAACAGGCTCCGAGAATCGCGGCCGCGGCAAGCAGACCTGCCACGATGATCGGCCGGCGCATCAGCCGACGAACCGGGATAGTCGGGCCGAAAGGTGCGGCACCAGGCCGCCGTCGGCGTCTACACGTTCTTCCACGTAGCCCAGGTCGCCGCCTTCGACGATGCCGTACAGCCGCTTGGCGCCGCCCACCAGTAGCCCGGACTTGCTGCGGGCCAGGGCATCGGTGACCAGTTCCCAGGACGCCTGGGTCAGGGGTTTGCCGTAGAAAAGTTCGACATAGCCGGCGGAGTGGGCCAGCAGAAGTTCGATGGCCTGCGACTCGTCACGTCCGGCGGGATCTTCCGGGTCGGTCACGAAACGCCAGTAACCGGTTTCCCGCAGCCCGGGAGAGTCGTACTCACCGGACTCGGTCAACCGCCATGACCGCGAATCCCAGTTCAGATAGTCGCCGCCGTCGTGGGAGACCACGATCTGCTGGCCGAACCGGTAATCGCCATGGGTGTCACGACCTTCACCCTCCCCGCGCCACACGCCGACCAACGGCAACAGCGCCAGCAGCGCGTCGTTGATTTCTACGCCGTCGCGCAGATTGGCGGTGTCGGCAGGAACCGGGAGATCCTCGAAGACCGGGATGTTACGGACGGCTGTGGCCTTGGCCCGTTCGGCGGCGGCCGCGATGGCTCGGTCACCGGAACCCCGCTCAGGGACCGGGGCCTCGGCTGGAATGTCTCGGTCGGAGGTCACGACTCGTCGGTGACGAGGCGGTACAGCGCGTACAACGCGAACCACGTGATGACCACGACGGCCGCGACGAGCAATATCTCGAAGAAGAGCACCACGGGAGTGAGTCTAGTTCCTTGTCGAAGGTGTCGGCGCCCCGGGTCGGGACGCCCCTATACACGTCGAACGTGGGCTTGTGTGCGAGATCCGTGCAGATCCTCGTCCACAAGCCCACGTTCGAGCATGTCGGCCTTAAGCGACCTTGACGTCGACCTCGTGGATACCCGCACCGGTCGGGGCCACGCTGGCGTCGCCGTTGCCCGCGGGGGACAGGGCGCGAAGCGTCCAGGTGCCCGGGGCGGCGAAGAAGCGGAAATCGCCGGTTGCCGAGGCCACGACCTCAGCGGTGAACTCATCGCTGGAGTCCAGCAGACGCACGAAGGCGCCGCCGACGGCCTGGCCGGAGCCGTCCACCACGCGACCGGTGATGACGGTTTCCTTCTCCAGGTCGACGCCGGCCGGCAACGTCAGTCCTTGCTTAGGTGCAGAGCACATATCAACTTCCCAACTCGATCGGGGCGCCCACCAGGGAGCCGTATTCCGTCCAACTGCCGTCGTAGTTCTTGACGTTCTGGTGTCCCAGCAGCTCCTGCAGCACGAACCAGGTGTGCGAGGAACGCTCACCGATCCGGCAGTAGGCGATGGTCTCCTTGTTTCCGTCGAGGCCGGCGTCGGCGTACAGCTTGGCCAGGTCCTCGTCGGACTTGAAGGTGCCGTCCTCGTTGGCTGCCTTGCTCCACGGAACGTTGATGGCGCCGGGGATATGCCCGGGGCGCTGGCTCTGCTCCTGCGGCAGGTGTGCCGGGGCCAGGATCTTGCCGGAGAACTCGTCAGGGGAGCGCACGTCGACGAGGTTCTTCTCGCCGATGGCGGCGATGACCTCGTCGCGGAAGGCGCGGATGTTGTTGTCGGGCGCCTTGGCGGAGTACGACGTCGCCGGGCGGCTGACGGCGTCGGTGACCAGCGGGCGGCCGTCGAGCTGCCAGCGCTTGCGGCCGCCGTCGAGCAGCTTCACGTCGTTGTGGCCGTACAGCTTGAAGTACCAGTAGGCATAGGCGGCGAACCAGTTGTTGTTGCCGCCGTACAGGATCACGGTGTCGTCGTTGCTGATGCCCTTGTCGCTCAACAGCTTCGAGAACTGCTGCTGGTCGACGAAGTCACGCTTGACGGCATCCTGCAGATCGTCTTTCCAGTCCAGTTTGACGGCGCCGGGGATGTGCCCCTCGTCGTCGTAGGCGCTGGTGTTCTCGTCGACCTCGACGAACACCACGCCGGGGGTGTCGAGATTGTTCCCGGCCCACTCGGTCGAGACCAGGACGTCGGAACGTGCCATGTACGAATTCCTTTCGGTTGCTTCAGATTTGAGTTGTCAGGCGGGTGTCATGCGGGATTGGGGACGCGACGGAGCCGCGCCACGAGCGGGTAGAGCCGGCAACCCAGGCAGATGCCGAAGGCCGCGTTGAGGAAGGCCGCCACCAACGCGAACGCGGTGGCGATCAGGCCGAGCGCGGTGACTCCGAAGGCGAACCCTGCGGCGCCCACGACGGCGAACACGAAGCCGACCAGTTGGGCGAACTTCAGCGGCGGGACCGGCTCACGTTCGGTGGCCGGGGCCAGGCGCGGCGCGACGAAGATCGAGAAGATCCGGCCGTACGGGTGCCTGCGGGGGCCGCCGACTGCACCGATGGCGAACACCACTGCTTGAGCGCCCAGCAGCGCGGCGGCCACGGGCTCACTCACCCCGGCAACCAGAACGGTGGCGATCAGGACTGCGGTGGTGACCCAGGCCGCGAACCGCGGCCCACGGACGTCCACCTGCGCAGGCCGACCATCAGCGATGGGTCGGGTTGATGTCGATGACATGAGAACGAACTCCTGTTGTTGTAGAAGGTCTGATGGTGTGCAGGCGCAGGCACGAGGCCTGAGCGGGCGCGCAAAGGCGCGCGGCTGCCCTCAACAGCAACAACAACAGCAGCAACCCGCGACGCGGCACAGATCAACTGCGCGGCGCTTGGTGAGCAGAAGCTCAAGGCGGGCTGACACGACCGACAGCTTACCCAATAACCGTCGAGTCAAGCCAACAGTGGTTCGAGCGCCGAGCGCAGGTCAGCGGCCTTGGGGACGCCGCTGGTGCGGTATCGGGGCCGCCCATCCCGGTCGAAGATGATGGTGGTGGGCAGCGACAGCACCGAAAGCCGCCTGGCGGCTTCGGGATTGGCGTCCATGTCGATTTCGACGTGAGCAACCTGGGGCAGCTCGGCGCAGACCTGGTCGACGACCCGGCGCACGCCTGCGCACGGCCCGCACCATTCGGCCGAGAAGTGCAGCACGGTCGGGCCGGTGTCGGACAACCCCAGGCCGCTGGTGTCGATGTCGGTGGCCTCCTCACCCGCCCTGATCAAGCCGGCGCGCAGCGTGATCAGGCGGCCGATCACATAGGCCACCCCGAGTGCTGCGATCAGCACCACGATCACCAACACCATCGACGAGCTCATGGTTGTCTGAACTCCGCCAGGTCGATCGTTACTCCCGAGGCGATGCCCTCGATGATCACGTCCGAGCCGCGGGCGCCGGCAGTGGTCGGCGCGATCCCGAACGGCAGTTTCTGCCCGGTGATGGTGTTGCTGAACTCTGCAAGTACCGCAGCGGTCTTGTCGTCGGGCACCGGCTCGTCGGCGGTCCCGGGCCCGGTGAGGATCCCGGTGGCGGTCAGTACCAGCGTGGTGTCGTCGCGGTCGGCGAAGGACAGATCGACCGAGACGCTGACCCGCTTGTCCAGACCTGAGCCCTTGGGCGTTCCGGTGAACACCAGTCCCTGGCTGCTCGAGATGCCGGACTCCGTGGTGCCGCCGGTCGCATCGTTGGTCTCTCGCGAGGGAGCCTCGACCAGCAGGTCGTCGATGCCCATGAATCTGCCGATGTGGGTGGAGTCGATGATTATGCGGCTCTCGGCCTTCCTGACCGGCAGTTTCGCGTCAGGCGGGATCAGCCACGACGAGCCGGAGATGTCGATGCCGTGCAGGGTGGCCTCCAGAGAGGCTTTGCCCACCACGGGGTGGTCGACGCCGGAGGCGCGGATCTCGATCTCCCGGTAGCGATCGTTGCGCACCTGGGTCAGGAACGGGAAACCCAGGATGGCCACCCACGGGTCCCAGTTCAGGCCGGCCGCGCTGCGTACGTTGCGGGCCAGTCGGTACTCGGCGTAGATCGCCGAACCGAAATCCGTGCCGACGACCCCGACGAGGAGCGCGGTCACGGTCGCGGTGAGCCCGATCAGCAGTTTGCGCACCGGCACATTGTCGCCCACGGCCATCAGATGGAAGCGTTCGGCGCGGCTGATCAGCAGGTGAGGCGTTATCGTTAAAACGCAAAAGGCCGGTAACGGCTACATGTCAGTCATGAATCCGACCGTGTGGACATCGGGGTCCGGGCGATCGTGGGAAGTGATTGCCCGGCGCGCCGGAGGACCCCGTTGGATCTACTGCTACTGACCGTCGACCCGCATCCGGAGTCGGTGCTGCCCTCCCTGACGCTGCTGGCGCATACCGTGCGCACGGCGCCGACCGAGGTGTCGTCGCTGTTGGAGGCCGGTAGCGCCGATGTGGCGATCGTCGACGCGCGGACCGATCTGGCGGCCGCTCGCGGTCTGTGCCGGCTGCTGGGGACGACGGGCACTTCCGTCCCGGTGGTAGCCGTGATCAACGAGGGCGGGTTGGTGGCGGTCAACCACGAATGGGGCCTGGACGAAATCCTGCTGCCCAGCACCGGCCCCGCCGAGATCGATGCCCGGCTGAGGCTGCTGGTCGGGCGGCGCGTAGGGGGCGCCAGCCAGGAGAATGCGGGCAAGATCACCCTCGGTGAGCTCGCGATCGACGAGGGCACCTACACCGCACGGCTACGCGGACGCCCCCTCGATCTCACCTACAAGGAATTCGAACTACTCAAGTACCTCGCCCAGCACGCGGGCCGCGTCTTCACCCGTGCGCAGCTGTTGCAGGAGGTGTGGGGCTACGACTTCTTCGGCGGTACGCGCACCGTTGACGTGCACGTTCGTCGTCTGCGCGCCAAACTCGGCCCCGAATACGAATCGTTGATCGGTACCGTCCGCAACGTCGGGTACAAGGCGGTGCGCCCGTCGCGCGGTCGCACCCCGGCCGGTGGACCTGCCGGGGCCGGTGAAGCCGAACCTGAGGCCGAGGAGGCCGAGGAGCACGACGGCGACTTCGACCCCGCGACCGACGATGCGGATGAGCCGTTGGCCGGGCGGTTGCACAGCCAGTGACAGAACTCGACTGGCGTACCGGACTGTCGGACGCCGAACAGACCGGAATACGTGAACTCATCGCCGCTGCTACTGCGGTCGACGGCGTGGCCCCGGTCGGTGATCAGGTGCTGCGTGAGCTCAGCCATGACCGCACCCGTCACCTGCTGGCCACCGATGGGGCAGCTCTCGTCGGGTATCTGAATCTGGCCCCGGGCGGTGACGACGATCCGCCGATGGCCGAGGTGGTGGTGCATCCCGAGGCCCGCCGCCGCGGGACCGGCGCGGCGCTCGCCCGGGCCGGGCTGGCGGAGGGGGCGGCAGGCACGCGTATCTGGGCCCACGGCAACCTGGAAGCGGCTCGTGCGCTCGCGGCATCGCTGGACCTCAAGCCGGTCCGCGAACTGTTGCAGATGCGTCGCCCGCTGACCGACCTGCCGCCGCTGCGCACCGCCGAGGGGGTGCGGATCGGTACGTATGCCGGTCCGCAGGACGATGCCGAGCTTCTGCGGGTCAACAACGCCGCCTTCTCGTGGCATCCCGAACAGGGCGGCTGGACCGAACAGGACATCGCCGAACGGCGCGGCGAGCCGTGGTTCGACCCCGAGGGGCTCTTCGAGGCGTTCGACGAGGAGACCGGCGCACTGCTGGGCTTCCACTGGACCAAAGTCCATCCCGCGTCGCGCGGCGAAGTGCATGAGCCTGCGCTCGGCGAGGTCTACGTCGTCGGCGTCGATCCGGCCGCGCAGGGACGCGGACTGGGCTCGGTGCTCACTCTGCTCGGTCTGCACCACCTCGCCGAGCGGTCGCTGCCGACGGTGCTGCTTTACGTCGAGGCAGATAACTCGGCGGCCGTGGCGACGTACCGAAACTTGGGTTTTGAGGTGTTCGGCGTCGACGTGGCGTACGCCGCCGGTTAACCCGTTTAGCTGTGAACACGCCGAACCTATTCACTGCTGATTTACCTAATGTCCGTGAGCCGTCCACTGCGGACTAATACGTTGCCGGAGAGTTCGAAGCCGTCAACTGAAAGTGGGACAAGTGAAGCTCATCAGCATTGGCAAGAGTGCATGTAAGCCGTTCGGTGTCGCGCTGTCCGCGACGGCCATTGCGGCGCTCACTCTGACCGCGTGCGGCAGCGACAACAACGCTACCGGCACCAGCTCCTCGGCCGCCGGCAGCAGCTCGGCTGCGTCGGCCGAGTGTGGCGGCAAGAATGCTCTGACGGGTGAGGGCTCGACGGCGCAGCAGAACGCCATTGCTGAGTTCAACAAGGTGTGGAGCCAGGTCTGCTCCGGCAAGAACCTGTCCTACAACCCGACCGGTTCGGGTGCGGGTGTGGACCAGTTCATCGCCAAGCAGGTCGACTTCGCCGGCTCGGACTCGGCGCTCAAGGACGACCAGGTGGCCAAGGCCGCCGAGCGTTGCGGTGGCAACGAGGCCTGGAACCTGCCGCTGGTCTTCGGCCCCGTCGCGCTGGCCTACAACGTCGAGGGCGTCGAGAAGCTCGTCGTGAGCCCCGAGGTGCTCGCCAAGATCTTCCAGGGCGAGATCAAGAAGTGGAACGACCCTGCGGTGGCGGCGCTGAACGCCGGTACCACCCTGCCCGACCTGGACATCAAGCCGATCTACCGGTCGGACTCATCGGGCACCACCGACAACTTCCAGAAGTACCTGGCCGCGGCTGCCCCGCAGACCTGGACCAAGGGTGCCGGCAAGGAGTTCCAGGGCGGCGCCGGTGAGGGCGCCCAGAAGTCCTCCGGCGTCGTGCAGGCCGTCCAGGCCACCCCCGGCTCGATCGGCTACGTCGAGAAGAGCCCCGCCGCCGCCGCCGGTCTGCCCTACGCCCAGATCGACAGCGGTGCCGGCGCGGTCCCGCTGGACGACGAGTCGACCACCAAGGCTGTCGGCGCCGCCAAGTTCAAGAGTGACGGCAAGGACCTCGTCCTGGATCTGAACGCGCTGTACGCCTCCAAGGAGGCCGGTGTCTACCCGTTGGTGCTGGCCACCTACGAGATCGTTTGCTCCAAGGGCTACGACGCCGACACCGCCGCAGCCGTGAAGTCCTTCCTGACCGTGGCCGCCAACGAGGGCCAGGCCAGCCTGTCTCAGGCCGGATACATCGCACTGCCCGACGAGTTCAAGCAGCGCCTGCTGACCTCGGTCGAGGCCATCGCGTAGTAGCCGGACTGGCTTTGGACGAGGGATTTGGGCGAGGATGGGTTTACCGACCATATGACGACCAGGGGCCCCGACGGGACGACAGTGACAACGCCGAATCCAGCTGATTCGGGGTCGGGGGGAGACGCTTGCGTCCCCACCCCGAGCCAGCGCCTATCTCGACCAATCCGTCCAAGGGAGCCAAGGTTCGCCTGGGCGACCGAATTTTCCAGTGGCTCGCCGAAGGTTCGGGCATCCTGATCGTCGCGCTGATCGCGGCGATCGGGGTGTTCCTGCTCTGGCGCGCGATTCCGGCACTGGCCCGGAACGAGGAGAACTTCTTCCTCTACGGCGGCAACTGGATCACCACCGACACCTCGGCGATGCACTTCGGCATCCTCGATCTGCTGCAGGTGACGGTGTTCGTCTCGGTATTCGCGCTGGTGCTGGCGATGCCGGTGGCATTGGGCATCGCGATCTATCTCACGCAGTACTCATCACGCCGACTGGCGGGTCCGCTGGGGTATCTGGTTGACCTGCTGGCCGCCGTGCCGTCGATCGTCTACGGCGTGTGGGGCCTCTACGTGTTAGCCCCGGCCATCAAACCCTTTGCGGTATGGCTCAATACGCACTTGGACTGGCTTTTCCTGTTCAAGACCGGCAACGCCTCGGTGGCCGGCGGCGGCACGATCTTCACCGCAGGCATCGTGTTGGCGGTGATGATCCTGCCGATCATCACCGCGGTGACCCGAGAGGTGTTCACCCAGACCCCGCGCGGGCAGATCGAGGCCGCGCTGGCTCTCGGCGCCACCCGGTGGGAAGTGGTGCGTACCACGGTGCTGCCCTTCGGATTGTCGGGCTACATCAGCGGCGCGATGCTGGGCCTGGGCCGCGCGCTCGGGGAGACGATCGCGCTGCTGATCATCCTGCGCGGCACGCAGACCGCGTTCAGTTGGTCGCTGTTCGACGGTGGTTACACCTTCGCGAGCAAGATCGCCGCCACCGCAAGCGAATTCAACGACCAGTTCAAGGCGGGCGCCTACATTGCTGCCGGCCTGGTGCTGTTCATCCTCACCTTCGTGGTGAACTCGCTGGCTCGCGCCGCAGTCTCCGGAAAGGGCCGCTCATGACCTCCACGCTCGAGCGGCCGGTCAAGGCGCCCGCGTTCCAGGGCGTGAGCATGCGCCGCAAGCTGACCAATCACCTCGCCACGGTCCTGGTGACCCTGTCGTTGCTCGTCGCGCTGGTCCCGCTGGCCTGGGTGCTGTACTCGGTGATCGTCCGTGGCTGGGGCGCATTGACCTCGGCCACGTGGTTCACCAACTCCCAGGCCGGGATGACGACGTTCATCGCCGGCGGCGGTGCCTACCACGCGATCGTCGGTACCCTGCTGCAGGGCTTGGTGTGCTCGCTGATCTCCATTCCGATCGGCGTGATGGTCGGCGTCTATCTCGTCGAATACGGGAGCGGCACCCGATTGGGCAAGGTCACCACATTCATGGTGGACATCCTCACCGGTGTGCCCTCGATCGTCGCGGCGCTGTTCATCTACGCATTGTGGGTGGCCACGCTAGGGTTCGGCCGGTCGGGTTTCGCGGTGTCACTTTCGTTGGTGCTGTTGATGATTCCGGTGATCGTGCGGGCCACCGAGGAGATGCTGCGCATCGTACCGATGGATCTGCGCGAGGCCAGTTATGCGCTGGGCGTGCCGAAATGGAAGACCATCGTCCGCATCGTGATCCCGACGGCATTGTCGGGCATCGTCACGGGCATCATGCTGGCGCTGGCCCGTGTGATGGGTGAGACAGCGCCGCTGCTGATCCTCGTCGGTTACGCCCAGGCGATGAACTTCGACATGTTCGGCGGTTTCATGGGATCGCTGCCGGGCATGATGTACGACCAGATCTCGGCTGGGGCAGGCGCCAATCCGGTGCCCACGGACCGGCTCTGGGGAGCGGCGCTGACGCTGATCCTGCTGATCGCCCTGCTCAACGTCGGCGCCCGCGCCGTCGCCAAACTGTTTGCCCCCAAGAAGGTGTAGGAGCGACTCATGGCCAAGCGACTGGATCTCAAGGACGTCAACATCTACTACGGCGCATTCCACGCCGTTTCCGAGGTGTCGCTGTCGGTGCAGCCGCGCAGCGTAATGGCTTTCATCGGACCGTCGGGTTGCGGTAAGTCGACGGTGCTGCGGACGCTGAACCGTATGCACGAGGTGATCCCCGGTGCCCGCGTCGAGGGTTCGGTGCTGCTCGACGGCGAGGACATCTACGGTGCCGGCGTTGACCCGGTAGGGGTACGCAAGACCATCGGCATGGTGTTCCAGCGTCCGAATCCGTTCCCCACCATGTCGATTCGTGACAACGTGGTGGCGGGGCTGAAGCTGCAGGGCGTGCGCAACAAGAAGACCCTCGACGAGGTCGCCGAGCGCTCGCTGCGTGGGGCAAACCTGTGGAACGAGGTCAAGGACCGGCTGGACAAGCCCGGCGGCGGTCTGTCCGGTGGTCAGCAGCAGCGTTTGTGCATCGCGCGTGCCATCGCGGTGCAGCCCGACGTGCTGCTGATGGATGAGCCATGTTCGGCGCTCGACCCCATCTCGACGCTGGCCATCGAAGATCTGATCTCCACGCTCAAGCAGGATTTCACGATCGTCATCGTCACCCACAACATGCAGCAGGCCGCCCGCGTGAGTGATCAGACCGCGTTCTTCAATCTTGAGGCCACCGGTAAACCGGGCAAGCTGATCGAGATCGACGACACCGAGAAGATCTTCTCCAACCCGACCCAGAAGGCGACCGAGGACTACATCTCCGGTCGCTTCGGCTGAGTTTCTTCGGCTAGGGCGTCAGCACGACGCGGGTGCCCGAGGGCTCGCCGCCGTCCCACACCTCGGCTACGTCGGCCAATGCCCTTGGCTGCGTGCGTAGTTCCAGGCGCCCGTCGGCGACCATGGCGAACAACGTCGGCAGTGCCTCGGTGCGCGCCCGGGCCAGCACCTCGGGTGGCACGCTGCCGATACCGACCCCGCACAGTGTGATTCCGGTGCCCCGCAACACTCCGGCGTCCAGGGGCAGGGTCGGCCCGGCCATCGACCCGATCTGCACGAACCGGGTCGGGTGGTAGTGCGCGGCCGGGTGGCTGCCCGCCAGGGCCGTGAGTGCCTCTGCGGCCGGTTGGCCCCATAGGTAGTCGAGCACCGCGTCGAACGGGTGCTCAGCGTGCATCTCGGCGATGCGGGCCCCGAGATCCTGCTCGCCCATGGCGATCGTGTCGTGAGCGCCCGCAGACCGTAGCCACGCCAGCCTCTGCGTGCTGCGCCCGGCGGCCACCACGGTCCCGGCGCCGAACAGGGTGCCCGCTAATTGCACTGCCATCGAGCCGGTTACGCCGGTGGCCCCGAGGACGAGTACGTGATCGCCGGGCTTGACGGCCGCGGCGTGTGACAGTGCAGTCCAGGCCGAGATGCCCGGATTGGGCAGGGCGGCCGCGGTCACCGAGTCCACGTGTTCGGGTACCTCCACGCCGCCGGTGGGGTCGACGAGCGCACGCTGTGCCATCATTCCGCCGTATCCGATGGCTCCGGTGTAGATACGGCGGCCGTCGGCGAGCCGGGCGACACCGTCGACGCCCGGAACGGCGGGAAGTTGAATCTCCTTGCTGGCGTAGTGCTTTCCTGACACCAGGGCTCGGGTGAGGTTGGTCAGGGCCGACGCTTCGACCTCGGCCACTTCGGCGCCGTCGCGTGGTTCGGGCTCGGGTACCTCGGTGTAGACGGGGTGCCGGCCCCATTCGGTGACCAGTGCGGCCAGCATGGCAGCTCCTTTG
Source organism: Mycolicibacterium fortuitum subsp. fortuitum (assembly GCF_022179545.1). Next base: position 1,201,025 of record NZ_AP025518.1, read on the forward strand.
GTTTCCATGGATATGGTTTCTTCGGAAACAATCTACTCAACGTGGCGGTGGGTGGCAAGATGGTTTCCGTGAAAACCAAACTTGAGCTGATCGACACCATCACCGGGCTGGTGTCCACTGTGGGCGACCGGCTCAGGAATGACGGGGAAGGCGACGCCGAACGCGATTTCATGGCTGCTGCCTGCCCGGAGCGGCTTCAGCAGCTGGTGCGGACGTTGCCGACGCCGACGATGCACCTGCTGGCCGAGATCGCCGAAGGTCCGGTCAGTGTGGTGGGGCTGGCAGCGCGTTCCGGCCGGCTCAAGGGCACGGTGTCCAAGCATGTGCAGCGGCTGGTCGAGGCGGGCCTGGTCGTTCGCACCCCACTGCCCGACAACCGCAAGGAGATCGAGCTCGGCCTGACCGCCGACGGCGAACTCGTCGTCGACCTACATCGCCGGCTGCACGAGGAGATGGACCGCGGCGCCCGCGAGTTCCTGCTGCGCTACAGCGGCGCGGAGTTGCAGGTGCTGGTCAAGGTCCTGGGCGATCTGGCGGGCGCACACAAAGACGGGGTCCGCCTGGTACCGCCCGCCGACCGACCCTGAGTCACTGATTCGAGGGAACCGATTCGTCTTCCGGGTAGGAGCCCGTGACCTGGAAGATCACCCGCCGAGCCACCTCGACGGCATGGTCGGCGAAGCGCTCGTAGAAGCGGCTCAACAACGTCACGTCGACGGCAGCGGTCACGCCGTGCTTCCACTCGCGGTCCATCAGCACCGAGAAGAGGTGGCGATGCAGGTCATCCATCGCATCGTCTTCCTCCTGGATCCGGGCGGCCTTCTCCGGATCCTGGGTGAGCAGCACCTCGCGCGCGGCATGCCCGAGCTCGACGGCCACCCGGCCCATCTCGGCGAAGTAGCCGTTGACCTCCTCGGGCAGCACGTGCTGCGGGTGGCGGCGGCGTGCGATCTTGGCCACATGCAGGGCCAGCGCGCCCATCCGGTCCACGTCGGCGACGATCTGGATGGAACCCACCACCGAACGCAGATCACCGGCTACCGGCGCCTGCAGCGCGAGCAGCACGAACGCGGACTCCTCGGCCTGGGTGCTCAGCGTGCTCATCTGGTCGTGATCGCTGATGACCTGCTCGGCAAGGGCCAGATCAGCCTGCAACAACGCCTGCGTGGCGCGCTCCATTGCGGTACCCGCCAGCTCGCACATCGCGCCGAGTTGGTCCGTCAGGGAATGCAGCTTCTCGTGGTACTGGGTACGCATGCTGCAAGATTAGGCGGTCGGCGGCGGTGTCGTCACGATGCAACGATGAACGAACGGTGAATGCCCTCCGCCCGGCTCAACCGGACTATTCGCAGGTGGTGTCGGCCGCGTTGGTGACGGTGAGGTCCTCGGGCAGATGGGTCGGGCTGGCGCCGGTGCCCTTCAGCACGTGTACCTGCACTTCGGACCCGCTCGGGGTGGGCGGATTTACCGTGTAGAAGTCCGAGCCCAGCACCACCTGCACGACATTGCCCATGCCCGACACCCGTTCGATGGTTGGGTTGGCGAAGGAACTGGCCACGGTCGCGGCGGCTTCCTCGTTGCCGGGGGAGAAGAACACCGTCGTCGCCGAAAGCGTGCTCGGATAGTCATCCGGGGTATTGACGTTGAAGCCGTGTTCCTGAAGCTCGGTGGCGGCGGTGGAAGCCAGGCCGCTCTGGCCCGTGGAGTTCGATACCTGCACCGTGACCTGCTGAGGTTCGGTGGTGATGGCGTTGACCATCTCGCCGCTGTCGGTCGATGCCGGTGCAGGCGCAGGCGCTGTCGACTGAGGTGTCGACGACGGGGCGGCGGCCTGCACGGACGAGGTCGCCGATTCCGGGGTGCCGGGCACGGGGGTGTTGTCCGGGTTCTTCTCACCCGGCAGCGGATCGTCGTTGATGATCGCGTCGAACAGGGCGCGCATGTCGTCGGTACGCGGAACCTCGTTGCCGTACTCGTCGGCATAACCGACGGTCGGCACCGTGACGAAGGTGATCCGGCCGGCGTTGACACCCTGGACCGACTGGCCGAGGTCGACGAGGTCCTTGGTCTTGATGTTGTCGACGAAGCTGTCGCTGATGAACATGTTGACCACGTTGTTCAGCTTGTTGAGCGAGAAGAACGTGTCGCGGGAGATCAGGGTGCGCAACAGCGAGGACAGGAACAGCTGCTGGCGTTTGATGCGGCCGTAGTCCCCGTTGTATTCGGTGGTGACCTGACGGGCCCGCACATAGTTGAGCGCGGTGTGGCCGTCGACCGTCTGCCGCCCGGCGTTGGCCAGGACGGTGCCCAACTCGTAGTCCTCAAGCGGGGTGGTGCTGCAGACCTCGATCCCGCCCAGTGCGTCGACCATCTTGGAGAACCCGGCGAAGTCGACGGCCATGAACCGGTTGATCGACAGGCCGGACAGCTTCTGGATCACCTTCACCAGACACTTCGGACCGCCGAAGGCGAAGGCCGAGTTCAGCTTGGTCTCGGTGTAGACCTCGTCCGGGCCGTAGGTCTCGGATTCCTCGTCGTACAACGGGCCGTAGGTCGCCGTCTCGGCGTTCCAGGGCTCGCACTGCATCGGGGTGATCGACAGGTCACGCGGAAACGACACGGCGACAACACGTTCCCGGTTGGCCGGGATGTTCACCAGCATGATGGTGTCCGAACGCGCACCGCCGGCATCCTCGGTGCCGCCGGCACCCATCCCGCCGTTCTCGCCGAACCGGCTGTCGGTGCCCACGATCAGGAAGTTTTCGTCACCGAACTGGGCGTTGGGGTCGAGGATGTCGCGCGAATTGAGATCGAGCGCGGCCACCTTGTTGAGGCTGTTGTTCTTCGAGCTCTGCCACTGCCAGGCTCCGCCGGTCAGCACCAGGGTGAGGACTGCGAGCATCGCCGCGGCGGCCCTGCCGGCCAGCATCACCCTGTGGTTGATCGGCGGGCGTACCGCCTCCAGCACGGTGGTCTCTTCGGGATCGTGCTCGTCCGGCGGGGTCGGGCGAACTCGCCACGCCGGGCGCTCCTGCGGTGCGTCGTACTCGTAGACCGCAGGCAGGGCGGGCAGCACGTCGGTATCGGTGTTGTCGGTCTCGATCTCGCCGGGCTCGCGTGACTCCTCGACCGAAGCATCGGTCGGTTCGTCGACCGAATCGTCATGGAAGGGTTCGTCGTCGAAGGGTTCGTGAAACGCCCCTTCGAATTCGTCGTCGAAGTGCTCCGGGTACTCCTCGGCCTCCGGGAAATCCTGAGGTTCCTCGGCTTCCTGATCGAGGTCTTCGGGATCGATCCGGACCGCTTCGATGACGTCGGTCGGGTCGGGTACGTGTGGCCGGGTGTACACCGGTTCGGCCGCCGGTTCCTCCAGGTAGGCCGGCTCGGGCTCCGCCTCGAAGACGTATGCGGGTTCGGGAAGCGGGTCGGGCTCTGGTTCCGGTTCCGGGCCGACCTCGACGTCAGCTTCCGCATCATCGAGGTCGTCGGGCTCCAGGCGGTGGCGGGTCGGCGTGAATCCGGTCCCGGCGACCTTGGCGATCAGATCGGCGACAGTTACGCCGTCGGCGTGGCTGCCGGTGGGCTCGTCGGAGGCCAAATCATCGGGTAGAGACGCATCCTGGCGTTCCCACGGCGCGGCGCCTGGCAAAGGCTGCCGGGATCGGGTAATCCATTGGTTGTCCGACGAATCCTCCGGGGAGCGGCGCCGACGGCCGGGAGTGGCGTTATCACCGTCACTCATGTCCTTACCGGCCTCCGACTCGTCGAACTCTCGCGTGCGCGTCGGTGCGCATCGCCCCCGCGGTGTGAATGGGTGCTGCTGAGGTTTTTCTCCTCATCTCTTCTAGCAGCACTGTGCCGGGCTGGCTACCTGAGCCGGCCGCGGCAGGGTTTTCATCGTACTGAGACACCCTGAGGCTGAGCTAGACCCAACCCGGTGACAGAGACATCTCGATGTCATCTCGGTCAGCGCCCGGTCAGCCTCCCGAATGCATCACATCGGCGCCGACCGGCACTGCGCAGTCGTCGGGATCATCGAGCCATCCTTCGGGCAGCGACACCGACGCTGCCGAGCCCTGCCTGCCGCGCGGACCGGTGGCCGCCGGCGGGAACGGGGCGTCGCCGTCCAGTTGGTCCAGGAGCTCGTCGAGCTCGGCACGAGTCTTGACCAGTGCCAGCGCGCGCCGCAGATCGGCGCCCGCGGGGAACCCGTGCATGTACCAGGCCACGTGCTTGCGGATGTCGCGCATGCCCTTGTCCTCGCCGAAATGCTCACTGAGCAGCTCGCCATGGCGACGCACGATGTCGGCCACCTCGCCCAGGGTCGGCGGGGTAGCGGCGGGGCGCCCGTTGAAGGCCGCCGAGAGTTCCGCGAACAACCATGGCCGGCCCAGGCAGCCCCGGCCGATCACCACGCCGTCGCAGCCGGTCGCGGCCATCATGGCCAGCGCGTCGTCGGCCTCGAAGATGTCACCGTTGCCCAGCACCGGAATGCTGGTGACATGGGCTTTCAGCGCGGCGATCTGATCCCAGTCGGCCGTGCCCGAATAGCGTTGGGCCGCAGTGCGAGCATGCAGCGCGACAGCCGCCGCGCCTTCCTCGGCGGCGATCCGCCCGGCATCCAGATGAGTGTGGTGAGCGTCGTCGATGCCGATCCGGAACTTCACCGTCACCGGAATGTCGGTGCCCGCAACACCACGCACCGCGGCGGCCACGATCTGTCCGAACAGGCGCCGCTTGTAGGGCAGGGCCGATCCGCCGCCGCGCTTGGTGACCTTGGGTACCGGGCAGCCGAAGTTCATGTCGATGTGGTCGGCCATGCCCTCGTCGGCGATCATCTTGGCCGCGAGGTACGTGGTTTCCGGGTCGACGGTGTAGAGCTGCAACGATCGCGGTGATTCCTCGGGTGCGAACGTCGTCATGTGCATGGTCACGGGATGGCGCTCCACCAGCGCCCGCGCGGTGACCATCTCGCACACATAGAGGCCGCTGACGGTTCCGGCGCGGGCGATCTCGAGTTCGCGGCACAGTGTGCGGAACGCCACATTGGTCACACCCGCCATCGGGGCGAGCACGACGGGACTGGGCAACGCGAACGGCCCGATCCGCAGTTGGGATCGGGCCGACGCTGCAGTTGCAGGAGGCGTGGCGGTCAGGGTCATGAAGACGAAGACGACACCAACAGGTTCTTCATGGCCTTCTTCTCGGCCACCTTGCGCTCGCGTTCCAGGCGGCGTTCCTTGGCCACCTCGAACTTGTCGCAGGCGTCCTCGAGCTCCTCGACGATGCGGCCGAGGTCGTCACGCAGCCGTGCGCCCTCACCGGTGAAGTCCTCGCGCTCGAAGATGCGCCACTTGCGCAGAACCGGCATGACCACGTCGTCCAGGTGGATACGCGGGTCGTACACGCCGCCGACGGCGATGACGACGGCCTTGCGGCGGAAGTCCGGAACCGTGTAACCGGGCATCTTGAAGTTGTCGAGCACTCGGTGCAGCGATGCCATGCCCTGGTTGGGGGCGATATCCAGGCCGGCCGCCGAGACGTCCCGGTAGAAGATCATGTGCAGGTTCTCGTCGGCCGAGATGCGCTGCAGCAGCTGGTCGGCGATCGGGTCGTCGCAGGCCTTACCGGTGTTGCGGTGGCTGACGCGGGTCGCGAGCTCCTGGAACGACACGTACATCACCGAGTCGAACAGGCTCTCGGCAAACAGATCGCCCTGCTGGTTCTGGCCGGGGGAGAAGCCGCGGGTGACCTGCTCGACGCGCAGTTCCTCCAGCTCGACCGGATCGACGGCGCGGGTCACCACGAGGTAGTCGCGCAGCGCGATGCCGTGGCGGTTCTCCTCGGCGGTCCAGCGGTTGACCCACTGGCCCCAGGCGCCGTCCATGCCCATGTTCATCGCGATCTCGCGGTGGTACGAGGGCAGGTTGTCCTCGGTGAGCAGGTTCTGCACCATCGCGGTCTTGGCGACCTCGGACAGCTTCGACTGCTCGGGATCCCAGTCCTGACCACCGAGCGCGTAATAGTTCTTGCCGTCCGACCACGGAATGAAGTCGTGCGGATTCCAGTCCTTACGCATCCGCATGTGGCGGTTGATGCTGGTCTCCACGACAGGCTCAAGTTCATGCAGGAGCTGCAGGTCGGTGTATTCCTGCGTCATGTGCTCCACCCTCCTCGCGTCTCAGGGACGCTCAGTTATCTGTACCTGTTGGTAGCAGTCAATATATCTGTGTAACCCGGTGACATCAAGTTGCCCCCGTTCGTGTTTCGCGTGTCCTGCGCCGTTTGTGGTACGGCGGTAGGATCCGCGGCAACATCTGTCGGATACCACGCTCGGAGGTTGGGCACACGTGAAGATGCTTGTCGTTGGTGCCGGAGCTGCGGCTGCCACTGGTGCGGCCGTATCCCTGTTGTTCGGTGCCGGCGTTGCGGCCGCCGCCCCTGATGTGGTGGGGCAGACCTACTCGGACGCCTCGAGCGCGATCGAGGATAGCGGTTCCAGTGCCAAGGTCGCCGTCACCGTGGGCAGCAAGCTGTCCCAGGGCGACTGCATCGTCACCAACGCGTGGGACGCCCCCTTCGTGCGCGACGGCAGCCACGCTTCCGGCGAGGTCATGGTCGCGTTGAACTGCGACGGTGCCCACGCCACCGCCAACCACCCCGGCGCTTCGGTCGCCAGCCCGGCCGGTCGCGAGGCCAAGGCTGCCGACGATCTGGAGGCTGCGAAGCAGGCCTATGCCGAGCAGCAGGCCCAGCTCGCCGAGCAGGAAGAGCTCGCCGAGGCCAGCACTCCCGACGAGTAGGGCCGTTCTTCCTGGTCATTCGCCCTTTCGGCGACTAAAATCCAGGTCAGCTCCCACAGAGTGTTTGCCGTGACACCTTGTCGCGGACCACGGGGTTGCTGACACGCACGGCCCGAAGCGCCGTCGCCCCACCTCGCCGGGAGAGATCGCCGGACTGGGAAGGTCGGGCCAGATGAAGATCGCGATCGGGTTCGGAAGCGCTATCGGTATGTCCGCGGCGGGTTTTGCGTTCGCGGTGCTGGGTTCGGGGGTCGCCCACGCGGCGCCGGACGTCGTAGGACAGAAATACAGCGACGCGGTGAGTGCGATCGAGGACGGCGGTGGCACGGCGCATGTCGCCGTGTCCGTCGGTAGCCGGTTGCCCCGCGATGAGTGCATCGTCACCAATGCCTGGACCGTCCGGCAGTTGGTGCCGCAGACCTCCGACACCTACTACGAATACAGAGAAGACGTCACGCAGGTGGCGCTCAACTGCGAGGGCGATCACGCCACGGAGACACACCCGGGCGCATCGATCGCCAGCCCGGAGGGGCGTGAGGCCAAGGCCGCCGAAGAGGAGGCCGCGGCCGCCGAGCAGGAGCCGATCGCCGAGGCCAGCACTCCGGACGAATAGCGTGCGGCCGCGGGAGGAGTCTCAGAAACTGCCGGCCCGCCCGACGAGCATGTCGACGCAGTAGTCGATGAACTGTTCCCGGCTGGCGGGCAGCCTGTCGTCGAGGTATGCGCTGAACAGGGCCGTCAGCGCGCCGATCAGGCTGGTGGCGACCATGGCCTGGCGGACCGGGTCGGCGATGCGGGTCAGTTTGCGCTGCAGCAGGCCGATGAAGTTGGGCATCCACTCCGCGCCCGAGCGGGTCAGCACGGGTTCGGATTCCGGGGCCAGCAGCAGCACCCGACCCCGGGTGGGGTCGTCGACCATGAGTGCGACAAATCGTTCCACCGCATCACGGGGAGTTGCCGCGGTCGTCAGGGCTGACATCGCTCGGGCGCAGACGTCGTCGTAGACCGCGCGGACGAACGTGTCGCGGTCGGAGAAGCTCTCGTAGAAATACCGTTCGGTGAGTTCGGCCGCACGGCAGACGGCGCGGACCGTCAGCGCCGGACCTTCGGCTTTGCCCAGCAGGGTCACCCCTGCTGCGATCAGTTCGTCACGACGACGGGCCGCGCGTTCCGGCAGGGGAACGCCTGACCATCGGCCGCGTCGTTGACCGGATGGCACATCTACTCCTAAGCTCTGATGACAACATGTGTAGTCACAATTGATACGGGACCGTCGTCCTGCCGGCAGAAAGCGCACCTGTGACACAAGATACTTCTGAGACATGCCCTGTGACCAGCGGTTCCGATGTCGTGGCGGCGGGTTGCCCGGCCGCCCCGGGCGGGTATGAGGCGCCGCCGATGCCGCTCGGCCCCGATTCGCTCACGTGGAAGTACTTCGGTGACTGGCGCGGCATGCTGCAGGGGCCATGGGCCGGTTCGATGCAGAACATGCATCCGCAACTGGGTGCGGCCGTCGAGGAACACTCGATCTTCTTCCAGGAGCGGTGGCCCCGCCTGCTGCGCTCGCTGTACCCGATCGGCGGGGTGGTATTCGACGGCGACCGCGCGCCCCAGACCGGCGCCGAGGTTCGCGACTATCACGTGAACATCAAGGGCGTCGACTCCCAGGGGCGCCGCTACCACGCGTTGAATCCCGAGGTCTTCTACTGGGCGCACTCGACGTTCTTCGTCGGCACGATCATCGTGGCCGACCGGCTCGCGGGCGGTATCTCCGAAGCCGAAAAGCGGCAGCTCTTCGAGGAGCACAAGCAGTGGTACTCGATGTACGGGATGAGCATGCGGCCCGTTCCGGAAACCTGGGAGGACTTCCAGGTCTATTGGGATCACATGTGCCGCAACGTATTGGAGAACAACAAGGCGGCTCGTGACGTCTTGGATCTGTCCGAGCTGCCCAAGCCGCCGTTCGCGTCGAAGATGCCCGACTGGATGTGGGCGCTGCAGCGCAAGTACGTGGTGTACCCGTTGTTCCTGTGGTTCACCGTCGGTCTGTACCACCCGGCGGTGCGCGAGCTGATGGGCTACACCTGGTCGGAGCGCGACGAGAAGATACATCGCTTGCTGGGCAAGGTGATTGGCAAGGTGTTCATGGTGGTGCCCCGTCGCCGCCGCATGCATCCGCGGGCTCGCAGTGCCTGGGATCGCGTCACCGGCCGGATTCCGGCGGATGCGCCGTTGGTGCACACCCCGGCGCGCAACCTGCCGCCGATCGGCCACCGCGACAACGGGATGCACTACTGCCCGAAGGTGTGAGCAGGCCGCCTCAGCGCCCGATGAACGGGGCGTTCTGCGGGCAGTAGACCTTGACCGCACCCCGGACCAGGTTCGCCGCCTGGTGCTTGTCGATGCCTGCCTGGTTCCTCAGCTGGCTGATGACTCCGCGTACGGTGCGCGCGGGCTCGATCTTGCCTTTCGTGAGCGCCTCGCAGACTCCGCGCCCGACCTGCCCGGCTTCCTCGGCGGAGGTGGTCGGGATGTTCAGGTCCTTGACGATGGTGAAGAACTGGTCGTCCTGAGCATCCGCGTGGGCGGGTGCGACCCCGAATGCGGCGGCCGCCGCAAGTGCGACGGTGCCGATCGCGGTCGCCATGGCGCGAGCGCCCGGGCGCCGGGAGAACATGCTTCTGGCTCCTTCATGCTGTCGACCCCGACCGTGAACATGATGGCGAAATTTCTCGAAAATTTCACGATCTTCTCCACGCGGGTCCGTCCGACCTCAGTGCACCACGATAAACGGCCCTGACTCGCGCTGCGTGGGCGGAGAGCGTCGCGCCGGTGAGACGGGCGTAGCGGGCGGGCTACGCGTCCGAAATTGGGCCGCAACGATGTTGGGTGAGGCTGGGGCGATGACGACCATCTATGACCAGATCGGCGGCGCCGAGGCACTCGAGACCGTCGTCGAGGACTTCTATCGCCGGGTGCTGGCCGACGACGAACTGGCCGGCTTCTTCACCGGAACCAACATGGCCCGGCTCAAGGGCAAGCAGGTGGAATTCTTCGCCGCGGCGCTGGGCGGCCCTGTGCCGTACAGCGGCGCTGGAATGCGTCAGGTCCACCAGGGCCGCGGCATCGGCATGCATCACTTCAACCTGGTCGCCGGTCACCTCTCCGACAGCCTCGCCGGTGCTGGGGTGCCCGAACCGATCGTGGGCCAGATCATCGCTGCGATCGCGCCGCTGGCCGACGAGATCGCGACCGCGCGGACCGCCTAGACCGGTGCCGCCAGCGCGCGTGAACCGCACCGTGACCCGCCTTGCGACGGGTGTCTGGTGCCCCCAGTAGGGCTCGAACCTACGACCTGCGGATTAAAAGTCCGTAGCTCTACCAACTGAGCTATAGGGGCGCGAGATGACAGGGTACAAGATGACCGAAATTGGTGTTGCGACCACCGGGTTTGAAGATTTGGGCATCCGTACCCTAAGCTATCGAAGCTCCCAACGAACGAGGTTGATGAGTACCCCGGAGAGATTCGGATTAGGCCCCCATCGTCTAGTGGCCTAGGACGCCGCCCTTTCACGGCGGTAGCACGGGTTCGAATCCCGTTGGGGGTACGCAACACGGAAACGTGGAGCATGCTGGAAAGAGTAAGGCCCTGTGGCGCAGTTGGTTAGCGCGCCGCCCTGTCACGGCGGAGGTCGCGGGTTCGAGTCCCGTCAGGGTCGCCATCACGGCGAGGCACTTCGGTCAAAGGCCGACGGCCTTCCGGCCAGGTAGCTCAGTTGGTACGAGCGTCCGCCTGAAAAGCGGAAGGTCGCCGGTTCGATCCCGGCCCTGGCCACTGAGAGAACCCACCGGCGACGGTGGGTTTTTCTGTTTCTGGAGCATGTTTGCTCGGAAGCCCGAATCTGATATGTGACACATCGGCTGTACGTTGGCGTGACAGGCGGGATTGCCGCTCAACCTACTCCAACTATAGTTGCGTTACTCTAACTTTAGTTAGAGAAGCACGCGGATCATGCAGCTGAACAAGCCGTTCGCAACGGTGACGCCGACGCTCGACGGCGACGTGCTTGCCGTCCTGGCGAGTGCAGACGTCACGTTCACGATAAGCCAGGTCCAACGCATCCTCACCAAGGCGTCGGGGGAAGGCATCCGCAAGGTACTCAACCGGCTCACCGCGCAGGGCGTGGTGCTGCATGACGAGGTGGGTAGAACCCACACTTACCGCCTCAATGCCGAGCACCTCGCGGCCGAGCCCATCAGGATGCTGTCGCGGCTGAACTCCACGTTCCTCAGCAGACTGGAAGAGCACTTTGACGAGGAGTGGGGCAAGGATCTCAAGTACGCCGCGGTGTTCGGCTCCGCGTCGACCGGGCGCATGAAGCTCGACAGCGACATCGACCTGTTCTTGGTCCGCGGTGCCGAATCAGAAGACGACGATGTGTGGGACCAGCGGTTGACCGAACTTGCCCGGCTGCTCACCGCGTGGACCGGAAACGACGGCCGAATCGTCGAGTACAACGAGGATGAGTTCCGCGCCGCGGCCGCCGCAGGTGAGCCTCTGCTCCACGAGGTGTCGAAGCAAGGCCAGACCGTCGCGGGGACGCGGGCCTGGTTCAACGCGCAGCTGCGCGCGGCGAGGAAGTCCTGATGGCGGGGCAACGCAACTGTGACTCCGTGGTCAACGCCGGGCGCTTGTCAAAGGCGATCGAGTTCTTCGAGGGTGCCGAGCATCTCCGGCGAGGAAATGCCCAATGCCGCCGGCGACCTGTACGTGGACGCGGGCATCGCGGCCTCGGACGTGCTCTGCTGCGTGCGCCTCGGTGTGCACTCGAACACCGGCAACCACAGCGAGGCCGTCGCCTTGCTCAAGCGAGCGGACAGCGGATCGGAGCGGCACCTGAACACCCTGCTCAACTTCAAGAACAGGGCTGCCTACACACATCAGGATCTGACCTCTGCGGAGTTGAAGAAGATGAACCGCGCCGCCGAGCACCTGGTCGAGGCAGCCAAGCAAGCGGTCGCCGCCCGCGGATAGTTCGCGGGTCGTCCGCATGATCCTCCAGCTCAACCAGTTCTCGACCGCCGCGAATCCGCCCTGTCGGCCCCGATCAGGGGCCAGGCGACACGACATACCGATTACCGAGAGCGACCCGTTCGGGATTTGGTCGCCTACCTGGCGGGCTACCCCGTGCGCAGCACCTTGTTCATCGGTTTGCCGCGCGCCAGTTCGTCGACGAGCTTGTCGAGGTAGCGGATCTTGCGCATCAGCGGATCCTCGACCTCCTGCACCTTGACGCCGCAGACGACACCGGTGATCAGCGAGGCGTTCGGGTTCAGCGAGGCGTCGGCGAAGAACTCCGCGAATGTCGTCTCGTCCTCGAGGTGGTTCCGCAGCGTCGTCTCGTCGAACCCGGTCAGCCAGCAGATGGCCTCGTCCAGTTCGGCCTGGGTGCGACCCTTGCGCTGTATCTTCGCCAGGTAGTGCGGGTACACCGCCGCCACGGCGGTGCCGAAGATCCGGTGCTCCATGCGTCGAGGCTACGGCGTGGCGGCCTTTCTGCCCGCCGTGCCAGACTTCGTTCGTGACCGGCAGCGTGGATCAGATCCCCAAGGCCACCACCGAGTGGACCGCTCAACCCGGCGACGCCCGCCGGGCAACACTGTCAATTCTGCGGCAACCCGCGATGTGGAAACGGCTGCTGACATTCACCACGGTGGTCGCCGCGATCGCCGCAGGCGTGTGCGTCGTCAACGGCAGCGGGTGGCTGGTCGGGTTGGTGATATTCGCGGGGGCGGCCGGGGTGTACGCAGCCTTCGCTGTCGCGGTCAGTCTGGTGTGCGCCTACATCCCCAACCGGCGCGTCCTGCGCACCGGTTCGCGGTGGGCCGCCGGCGGCGACGAAACCCGAATCCGTATCGACACTCCTGCGACCACTCTGGTCATCGACCGCGACAACATCATCTCGGTCCGCGCGGCCGGTGCGCTGATCGTGCTGCGGGTACGGCCCAAGCAGGTCCTAGGGATCCCGACGGCGCTATTCGCCGATCCGGCACTCGAGGGCCTCGTCGACTGACGCGATGGGCCTGGCGTGCGGCGCCCCTCACGCGGTAGGGGGAATCTCAACCGGATCGTCACAGAAGGGATCGATGACGATCCCCGTACTTCTCATCAGTTCAATCGAGCGGTTGGTGTCCATCACGGTCTTCACGTCACCCTCGAGCACCATGTAGGCGGCACGGTTCATCCGCTCGTAGAAGGCCTTCATCGAGTCCAAGCTCCGAAAAACCGGGACATACCGCACACCATCCCGTTCAAGCAGGAACAGTTTCTGCCGGCCGTCCTTCGTGTCCCCGAAAGGCGTGGAATAGAACACCTTCAGCCGCCAGACATCAGCGTCGTCGGCGGGTGGAACGGGCGTCCCCGCCGATGGTGTGAAGCGACCAGGGGAGCGGACAGGCGCCGGCGGGCCGGCAAGAGCATGGGTGACCTGCTCGCGCACCACCCGCTCCAACTCGTCACGGCCAGGCGGCAATCCCGGCGCATGCCCGGGTTCGGCAAGCAGCACAACAGGATTGGTGAGCCCCGTAACGGTCACGGTTCCGACGGGTGTCAGTAGTGTGCCCGGCAGGATGGCAACCTCACGTTCCTCAGGGTGGCGTGAGAGCGGCCCGACGAACCGACCTGTGACAGTGACGATCGCCGCGACCCGGTCTGCGGTGAAGTTCTCTGTGGCGATCCGTGGATCAGCCGACGTGGGAAGAACCGCCGACACCGTAAAGGACTCCCGCGGCGGCGGACCGCTCATGCCGCGGTAGGTGATTCCCGGCGTAGCGGGAAGCGTGGCAATGGCATCAGGCACTCGCACAGCTGTGTATACCACCGCAACCAGCTCGCGGGACCGCACGCGCGATCCTCCTCGAGCCTTGACGGAACCGCCCCTGGGCCAGTTTTTGGCGCGGTTCTCCGTCGCCGCATCGTCGTACGCTCTGCACCATGACCGACGGGTTCCTCGAGGAACTGGAAGCCCATGCCGAAGGTCGTCTCGGATTGCCTGCGGCCAACGCACTGGGGATGTTGCGGGATCGGTGGGTGTTCGTCGGGGAGGGCCACGATGTCCTGCGTGCGCTGACCGAGCAGCTCGGCAAGGACCCTGAATACCGTGAATTCGCGCAGCGCATCCTCACCCTCGCGGACTCGCGACTGGCGGCTGTTCACGAGGGGACCGAGCCGTTCGTCGCCGACAAGGCGTTCACCGCGGCCGACGCCCGGGTGATCGAGCGCGCTGCGCTCGTCGCGCTCAATCTGGACGCCGACTGGGCCGCGCCGATCCCTCGAATACTCGCCCGAGCCGCCATCGCACCCCAGGCGACAGCCAAATCGGCGCCGTCGCAGGCGGTCGCTTTCGCATTGGCTCGGGCCATCATGGCCGCGCCGACACCCGAGAGTGTGGCGGGCCTCGCGGACACCACGCGCGAGGTACGGCACGCCGGGCTCAAGAAGAAGTTCACCAGGTACACGAAGGAGGCTCGCCGGGCGATCGGCGGGCGCCCGGACGTCGCCTTGCGCCTGCCCCTCGAAACCGCGCCCACAAAGGCCCAATTGACGACCTGGACCAAGGCGTTGGAGGCGGGGTGGCTCGTCGGCGCATCGTGGCCGTATCAGACCTGGGTCGACGCTGCCTTCGCCGCGCCGGTCGCACCGATCAGCGCCGGCCTGGTCTGGCGGGTCGTCGACGGGCCGGCGTTCCTCGGCGCGCCGGGCGACTTCGCCGACGCAGAGGGCCGCCCGATAACCGTCCCGACCACCGCCAGGATCCGGCTCTGGCACCCCGCCGCGGCGGCTCCCGCCGAACGGAATGCGTGGCGTCTTCGGGTCCGAAGCCTGCAACTGGTACAGCCTTTCGCGCAAGCGTTCCGCGAGCATTACTCCGGTGCTGACGCCGACCGATTGGTGGCGGCTCACGCGGTTCTGAACGTGCGACAGCTGACCGGTCTGTATCGGGCAGAGGGGTGGACCAGCGAAGGCCACGAGACCATCACCCGACGGGTCGGGGCGGTGGGTGCGGAGATGTGGTTCGACAGCCCGGTGTACCCGGGCTCGGGCGTGGAGACGTGCAGTGCGGTAGGTCTGCGGGTGGGCGCCTTGGGGATGGCCGCCGACGGCTCGGTGACACTTGCTGCCGAGGGGAGCGATGACGCGGCTGCCGTGTCGGAGATCCTGCGTTCGGCCGATCTGATCCTCAGCGCCTCCACGGTCGCGCACGACGGCGGCGCCTCGACTCAGTCACCGGCGGGAGTGCTCGCCACGCGGCGGGTGGTTCTCGAGCACATCCTGGCCGAACTCAGGTCGGCCGAGCCGGTCCAGATCGGTCAAAGGCACCTGGTGGTCAACGGATTCAGGATCAGCCTGGCCACGGGCCGTGTCACGAAGGACGGTGACCCGGTCGAGATCACACCGAAGAAGCGCCACGGCGTGTGGCAACCGGCCGCGGACCGACTGCTGACGACGATCGTCGGAACGGTCGTGGCGCTTCTCGAAACCTAGATCTGCCAGTCGTTGGAGCCGTCGTACCGGGTGTAGGTGCCGCCGCCGGAGTTCTGCACGATGATGGGATCGCCCGGTCGGACGGTGTCGAAGAACCACTTCGCGTTGGCGGGGCTGATGTTAATGCAGCCGTGGCTGACGTTGCGCTTGCCCTGATCGGCCACGGACCACGGGGCGCTGTGGACGAAGTCGCCGCTGTCGTCGAACCGGACGGCCAGATCGACGTTCAGCTTGTATCCGTTCGGCGAGTTGACCGGGACACCGTAAGTCGACGAATCCATCACCACCGAGGGCATCTTCTCCTGAACGTAGAAGGTGCCGTTCGGTGTCTGGTGGCCGCCGGATGCCATGCCCATCGACATCGGGATGGTTTTCTCCACGGTCCCGTTGCGGGTGACGGTCAGCTGGTGGGTGCTGTCGTTGGCCGTGGCCACCAGGGCGTCGCCGATGGTGAAGTTGGACACGGTGCCAGCGGCGTCGACGGTGACCGAGGTGTGGGCCGGCCAGAAGTTCAGCGGACGCCAACGCAGCTGCGTGGGCGTGATCCAGTAGAACTTGCCGGGCACTTCCGGGACCGACGAGATGTGGATGGAGTTCTCGGTGGCACCCGCATCGTCGACGGGCCCAGGGAAGTTGATGATGATCGGCTGGGCCACACCGACGGTCGCGCCGTCAGCGGGCACGAGGCGCGGCGGCTCGAACGGTGCCGGATCCGCCTGTGCGGCACCGGCACCCAGCACCAACGCACATCCCACCATCGCAGCCGCTCCGGCCGCCCTCAACGCGCCGAAAAGCCTGCCCCTCGTCCACTCAGTCATCTGACCATCGTGTCATGCTGGTCAGACCTGTCCGGTAACGCGGCCACCACCGGCGCCGACGAGTCGTGGCACCCGAATGCGCGTCGCGTTTGTGCCGGCACACCTCGCCTGCCGCGGCCACGGCTGCCGGATCGAAACCCGCTGGTACGGGCCCGTCGGCGACCAAGGCGCGGACCAGGGCGGCTTGCCGCTGGGCCAACGTTTCTTTCATGCCCACATCTTTCGTGCGCGTGAGGTGATCGGCTCGGCCCCCGCTGCCGCGGCGATCGCGTCGAGCTCATCGAACAGTTCGGCAGCCGGCGGGTATCGTCCGTCGCGCTCCAACATGAAGGGGACGTCGGCCCGCTCACGCAACGCGGTGACCAGGTCCAGCACCTCTGGCGGGGTCCGGTCGGTGTGCGTGTCGTGGTAGAAGTCCTCACCCTGCCTGCCACCGGCGACATGGCTGTAAGCGACGCGTTCAACCGGCAGCCGGGCCAGCTCCTGTTGCGGGTCGAGCCCCCGATTACGGGCGTTGGCATAGACATTCGCCACGTCGAGCACCAGCAGCACGTCGGTGCATTCGACCAGCTCGGTCAGGAACTCCGACTCGCTGAGATCCGATTCGGGCCATTCCACGAACGACGCGATGTTCTCCACCGCCAACGGCACCGGCAGCTCCGCGGCGGTCCGGGTGATGTTGCGCGCCAACACTTCCAGCGCTTCCCGGGTGCGGGGTACCGGCAGTAGGTGTCCGGCCTCGATCCCGCCGGCCCGCACGAAGGCGATGTGCTCGCTGACCAACGGGGAACCGAGCGCCTCGGCGCATGTGGCGAGCCTGCGGACCCGCGCCGGCTGCACCGGATCCGCACCGCCCAGTGACAAGGCCACCCCGTGCGGGATCACCGGCACCCCGGCGTCGGCGAGCGTGGTGAGCATCGGATCGGGCCGGGCACGACGCCGCCGCATCGGCACCGCTTCGGCGATCACCTCACAGAAGCCGGGTGTGAGGTCTGCGATGAGGCCGGCGATTTCGCGGCGCCACCCCAGGCCGACGTCGCCCAGGGCGGGCACCGCGCGGGTCGCGGTCGTCATCCGCCGCACCCTCCGCAACCGCCGCACCCTCCGCATCCGCTTCCGCACCCACCTCCGCCGCCGTCGCCGCCGCAGGAGGCGCCACATCCGCCGCCGTCGGTCCCGCCGGAGGAGTCTCCGGCCAGTTGCACCGAACTGGAGTAGTCGGCGTCGACGGCCCACAGTGCTCCGGTGCCGAACAGGGCCACGGACAGCGCCACCGCCGCCGGACCGTAGGTGTCGAACGCCGGGCGCTTGCTGGGGTCCAGATAGGCCAGGCGCGCCTTCTCCGCCGCGAGCAGTTGTCGTCCCGCCCGCGTCAGCCGGTCGACCTTGAGCAGCAGGGGCAGCACTCCGACGAGGTAGCCGAGCGTCGCCAGGATCAACACCACCAGCGGCGCCACGTAGCTCGGATGCTGGTCGGCGTGGGTCGCCAGGTACACGCAGTAACCGATCCCGGCCACCAGGATGGGGAACGACGGCGCCACACCCCACCGCATCCGGCTCCGCTCCGACTGGGTGCGGAGCAGACCGCGCCGGCTCAGCTGTTCCTCCAACGCGGCCAGGTCCTCGCCGGATGCCGCATACAGACCCGGCACCGTGTGTTCGGGGTCGGCCGCGACGCGGGCCAGTGTCTGTTCGGTGAACCGGTCGTCCTGCGCACCAGCCGGCACGGCGCGGTCCACCCGTCCGTCGCCGGTGATCCGTCCGCCGGCACGCAGCCCTGCCAGGGCCGCCACCACCGGTGCGACGTGGGACCGTAGGAAGGCGAGTTCCGTCGGGCTGATCGGGTCCGCGCTCGCCTGTCGCCGCGGAGTAGTGATGATCCGCCAGAGAACCGCGAACGCAGCCGCTGCGACCAGTGCGGCCAGATACCAATTCGCTTCTGCGGTCATGGCTGTCGCGAATCTCTCCATCAGTTGCTCGATCGACATCACAGTCACCTCCTGGTGTTCGGTTCTGACCACCCTGCAGGGGCTGTGCCCGTTACCGGTCACAAGTTTCAGTCGGTCCTCACGTCGTTCGGCCCGGCTGAATCAGCCAGCGTGCACGGCGCGAGAAAGGAGTTGGTGAGGACCCATTGGCTGTTGAATGAGGAAAATTCGCGCCCTCGGCGTGATCCCGAAAGCCGGAGTTTTCGGCGGGGATGCTCACGAGGTGGCTGGAATGTCACAGCAGGCACACTGCGCCTCACGGACCTTATCTGTAACATCGCCCTCAGAGGCATCGATAATCACGCGTGTCGCAATTTTCTGGGTGAACCGGGGGTGAAACTGTGCGCCGAGGGTTGGTGGCGGCCGTCCTGGCGGTGACGGTGGCGTTTTGCGGGCTGAGCCCGGCAATCGCCCAGGCCGTGCCGCCGGTGGCCGGCAAGGACTTCACCAAGCCCGCCATCGTCATCTTGGGCTATGGGCTGAAGCCCGACGGGTCGATGCGCCCGATCCTGTACCACCGCGTGCTCACGGGGCTCGCGATCGCTCAGTCGTTCCCGCAGTCGCCGGTGATCGTCACCGGCGGCAACCCCCGCAACGGTCAGACCGAGGCGGCGCAGATGCGCAATCTGCTTGTGATGCTTGGCTTTCCGGCCAACCGCATCATTGTCGAGGACAAGGCCAACAGCACGGTGCAGAACGCGCAGTTCTCGGTACCGCTGGCCAAGAAGGCGGGCGCCACCGGGATCATCGTGGTGACCTCGTCGACGCATCAGGGGCGGGCAGACCAGAATTTCGCCGACGCGGGCGGCAATGTGCTGGCCACCGTGAGCTTCCCGGACGGAAATCCCTCGGTGAACATCGCGCAGTTCGTACGTGACGTCCTGAGCCCGGTGACGCCGATCGGTTGATCGCCGCGCGACTAGGCTGGGTTTGTACCGACGAAAGTGTGACGACCATGCCCAGGACTGTCCGGATGTCCCGGTTGCTGGTTGGGTGTTGCTGCGCCGCCGCCGTCGCTTTTGCGCCTTCTGCCCTCGCTGAACCGGCGGCACTGGATCCGACCGGGAACCGTTCCGGAGGGCCCGCCCCGACGGTCAACGGTGTGCCGTGTGTGGGCGGCAATCTCGGCGTCTGCCTGAGCTTCCGGCAGAACCGGCCACCGGCCGCCAGCCCGGAAGCACGGTCCAGCGTCGGCCATAGCCCCACCGTGCGTCGCTGACCGGCATTACCATGGCAGGCCGAGATGAACAGTCCCACGACGTCGGTTGAGGCCGACAAGAGCGCGTTCCGGTCGCGGCTGCTCGATGCCATGATTCAGTCGGTCGTCGAGGACGGCTATCAGAACACCACGGTTGCCGACATTGTGCGGCGCGCCAAGACCTCGCGGCGCACGTTCTACGAACATTTCGCCAGCCGCGAGGAGTGCTTCGTCGCGCTGCTGACGAGCGTCAACACCAAGCACGTGCGGGAAGTGGCTCGCGGGGTCGACCAGAGTGCGCCCTGGCAGGCCCAGGTCCGCCAGGCGGTCGAGGCGTGGATCGGCTCGTATGAGGCCCATCCCGAGTTGATGCTGGCCTGGATCCGCGATCTTCCGACCCTGGGCGCCGCGGCGCGGGCGCTGCAGCGTGAGTCGATGGAGAACTTCATCGCGATGGTTCAGGTCATGACGAACAACGAGGTGTTTCGCGCGGCCGGAGTGTCGATCTCACGGCGCCGCACCATCATGCTGCTCGGCGGGCTGCGAGAGCTCACCGCGATGACAGTGGAGAGCGGCGGCCAGATCGGCGAGATCACCGAGGACGCGGTGCTGGCCTGTACCGCGATGTTGACCCCGCTCAGCTGACGGCGACCTCGGCCAGCTGGTGGCGGCGCTGGCGTTCGATGGTGGCGAAGTAGAAGGCGAATGCGAACGCGAAGCTGGTGAACAGGCTCGCCACGAAGAACAGCCACGGATGACGGATACCGCGCCGCAGCCCGTCGATGATCGTAAACAGCGGTAGCAGAATGACATTGGCGATGGTGTAGTCGGCACTGGCCGAACCCGCCGCCGGGTTGGTGTAGCCGAGCGCGATGAACTCCTGCCAACTTCCCGGCCCCCAGATCGGGTTGCCGTCCGGTTGGGCGTACTGCGCGACGAACTGCATGTTGAAGTACCAGCAGATCGGGATGGACGCGAGGCCGACGACGTAGAAGGCCAGTTCGACGGCGGACAGCGCCGGCCCCGGCGGGCGGGCGAAGATCCCGGGGTTGAGTCGGATGACGAGCGCGACGACGGCCACGCCCAGTACTGCATGAACGATGAGCGACACCATGGCGTGAGCACACTCGCCTTCCGAAGTTTTGTCAATATTGACATTTGGCGGCTCCGGGGATCGGCGGGTGATGGGGTAATTTCACTTGCATGGCCAGGCCCGCGCAGACCGCGCGCAGCGAGCGCACGCGCGAGGCGCTGCGTCAGGCTGCCTTGGTCCGATTTCTCGCCCAGGGCGTCGAGGACACCTCGGCCGAACAGATCGCCGCCGACGCCGGGGTTTCCCTGCGCACGTTCTACCGGCACTTCACCTCCAAGCACGACCTGCTGTTTGCCGACTACGACGCCGGCCTGCACTGGTTTCGGGCCGCGCTGGCCGAACGGCCCGCATCCGAATCGATCCTCGACTCGGTGCAGTCGGCGATCCTGGCCTTCCCGTACGACGTCGACGCGGTGACGAAGATCGCCAGCATGCGGGCGGTGGAGCTCGACCCCGATCGGATCGTGCGCCACATCCGCCAGGTCGAGTCCGATTTCGCCGACGCTGTGGCCGAACTGCTGGTGGCGCGGGCGGGTCAGGTGCCTGCGGGGGATGACCGGCTGCGGATCGTGGTGACCGCCCGATGCGTCGCGGCGTCGGTGTTCGGCGCCATGGAGCTGTGGATGGTCGGCAATGAGGCGGGCGAGCGATCACTGCCCGAGTTGGCACGGATGTGCCGGACGGCTCTGGAAGCGCTGCGATCCGGGCTGGACTGAGTCCGGGTCCAGGAACGACCTGCTCAATGTTTTGTCATTATTGACAAAGCTGCGGGCGCGGTGTCAGCCTCAGTCGATGGCGGACTACGACGCGATCGTGATCGGCGCCGGGCACAACGGGCTGGCCGCTTCGGCCCTGTTGGCCCGGGCCGGTATGCGCACCCTGTGCCTGGAGGCCGGGCGATATGCCGGCGGTATGGCCTCGACCGTGGAACTGTTCGACGGCTACCGGTTCGAGATCGCCGGGTCGCTGCAATTTCCCACGTCGGCGGTGGTCAGCGCCGAACTCGGCCTGGACACCTTGCCGACCATCGACCTCGAGGTCATGTCGGTATCACTGCGGGGAGTCGGTGACGCTCCGGTCGTCTACTACTCCGACCCGATGAAGATGCTGGCCCACCTGGGTGAGGTCCACGGCGCCGACGCGGTGGCCGGCATGGCGGGCCTGATGGCCTGGAGCCTGGCGCCCACGCGAGCGCTCGGCCGGTTCGACGCTGGGCGTGGGCCCCGCTCACTCGACGAGATGTATGCCTGCGCTGCAACGGAATCCGAGCGTGCCGCGATCGACGACCTGCTGTTCGGATCGGTGAGCGACGTCTTGGACCGCTACCTGCCGGACCGGGACAAGCACGGTGCACTGCGCGGTATGTTGGCTTTTCTGGCGGTCAACACCACCTACCGCGGGCCCGAAACGCCGGGCAGCGCGGCCGCTTTGGCCTACGGCCTGGCAGTGCCCGACGAGAACGCCATGCTGATGAAGAAGCTGGCCGGCGGGATCGGCGCTCTGACCGAACACCTGCAGACGCTGTTCACCGCCGCCGGCGGTGAATTGCGATTGCGCAGCGCTGTCGAGCGCATCTGCGTCGACAGCGGGCGGATCAGCGGCGTGACGCTGGCCGACGGTACCTCGATCACCGCACCCGTCGTCGTATCGGCGATCGCCCCGGATACCACCGTCACCGAACTCGTCGACCCCGAGGTCCTGCCGGCAGAGGTGCGGGAGCGGTTCACCCACGTCGACCACCGCGGCAGTTACCTGCAGATGCATTTCGCCCTCGACGGCGCGCCTGTGTTCGAGGCGCCGTACGAGATGCTGAACGATCCTGAAATGCAGGCCGCCATCGGCCTTTTCAGCACCCCGGAGGAACTACAGCAGCAGTGGCAGGATGCCCGCCGGGGCATCGTGCCGGCCGATCCGGCGATCGCCTTCCAGATCCCGTCCGCACACGATCCGGCGCTGGCCCCGCCGGGGAAACACGCGGCCTCGGCGTTCGCGCTGTGGTTCCCGGTCGAACAGTCCGCATCCGGATACGGAGAGACGAAGGCGGAGATGGGCCGGCGCGTCATCGAGAAGATCGCCCGGCTGGCACCGGATTTCGAACGCCGGATCATCCGGCACACCACCTTCACCCCGCGCCACATGGGGACCATGTTCGGCGCTCCGGGTGGCGACTACTGCCACGGCCTGATCCATCCCGAGCAGATGGGCCCCAACCGACCCGGACCCAAAGGATATGTCGGTCAACCGATTCCCATCGACGGCCTGTATCTGGGCAGCGCGGGCTGCCACGGCGGACCCGGAATCACGTTCATCCCCGGCTACAACGCCGCCGAGGCGGTACTGGGCGGCTAGCGGTTGCGCAGCTGGTCGACCCAGTCCTCGGGCACGCGGCCCTTCGGTCCCGGTACCGGCTGATCTTCCGGACGGTGCTGCGGCGGCGCGAGCTCGGGCCCGTCGTAGTACTGGTTGGTCTCGAAATTCCAGAACCAGTCCTCGCCCGGTTCGAACGAGCGGATGATGGGATGCCCGCTCTCGCGCCAATGCGCCGAGGCATGGCGGGCCGGCGAATCATCGCAGCACCCGATGTGGCCGCATGCCGCGCAGCGCCTCAGGTGTACCCACCAGCCTCCGTCGGCGGTGCACTCCGCGCATCCGGGTCCGCTGGGGCGAGCGGTCGGATCAACGGCATTGCTCATATCCGTGAGCCTAGCCCCGAGTAATCTCGCCGCATGGCAACCAGCGATTCCCGTGAAGTAGTCATCGAGGCCACCCCCCAGGAGATCCTCGACGTTGTGGCCGATGTGGAGGCGACGCCGACCTGGTCGCCGCAGTACCAGCGCGCCGAGATCCTCCAGAGCTACGACGACGGCCGGCCCAAGCAGGTCAAGATGACGGTCAAGGCCGCGGGGCTGACCGACGAGCAGGTGATCGAGTACACCTGGAGTGAGAACAAGGTCAGCTGGACGCTGGTGAGTGCCGGCCAGCTCAAGGCCCAGGACGCCAGCTACACCCTCACTCCCGACGGCGACAAGACCAAGGTCCGGTTCGACATCACCATCGACCTCTCGGTGCCTCTGCCGGGATTCATTCTGAAGCGGACCATGAAGGGCGGCGTCGAAACCGCCACCGAAGGTCTGCGTAAGCAGGTGCTCAAGGTCAAGAAGGGCTGAGCCTCCAGCGCGTCCGCTAGCTCGAATTGGCGTCCGAGGCGGACTGCGCCAACTCGGTCAGCAGCGGCGGGATGTCCATGCGTCCCAGCATCACCTCGACGAACACCATGCGGTCGGGTGTGGCCGCCGCTGTGCTCAGCGCGTCGTCGAGTTCGCCGTAGGTGCTCACCCGGAAGGTGAGTGCATCGGGGACGCCCAGCGCGGCGGGCAGCTCGGTCCAGCGCCAGCCGGTGATGTCGTTGTATTCGGCTGTGACACCGTGGATTGCGCGTTCCACGGTGTAGCCGTCGTTGTTGACCACCACGACCACCGGGGCCAGACCCTCACGGCCGAACGCCCCGAGTTCTTGAACGGTGAGTTGGGCGGCGCCGTCGCCGATCAGCAACACGGTGCGACGGTCCCGGTCTGCGAGGCCGGCCCCGAGCGCGGCAGGCAGCGTATAGCCGATGGAACCCCACAGCGGCTGGCCGATGAACGTAACCCCCGAGGCCAATCGGTGTCCGGCCATTCCGTAGAACGACGTACCCTGATCGGCGAGTACCACATTGCCCGGGGTCAGGGCCTGAGAAAGCCTGTCCCACAGGGCTTCCTGGGTCAATGCGGCATCGCGGACGGGCGGGGCGGCGGTTGTCCGCGCGGGCAGCGGCGGCAGCGCGGGTGAGGTGATGCCCCGCTCGGTGAGGATGGCGGTGACCGCGTCGAGTGCGGCCGCCATGTCCAGCGGGGCGTAAACCTGTCCGGCCACCACGCTCTGGTTGACTCCGATGTCGATGGTGCGGGCCGGGTCGATGCGCTGACTGAAGAATCCACTCACCATGTCGGTGAACAACACTCCGGCGGTCACCAGAACGGGGGCCTCCTCGATGGCCTCGCGCACCGAATCCTCGCTTGCCGCACCCGCATAGATACCCAGATAGTTGGGTGAGCTCTCGTCGACCAGGCTCTTGCCCCACATCAAGGTGGCGTGGCCGACGGTGTCGGCCGCCAGCAGCGCACCGAGTTCGTCGACACAGCCGAGACGGTGTACCAGGAAATCCGCGAGCACGGTCAACCGATGCTTTCCGATCAACTCGGCGGCCGCCGCGGTGAACATGGACAGGGCACGCGGACTGGTGCCGCCGGCGTAACGGGGCAGTGGTGTGGCAGGCGGTTCGGTGGGGAACCGGGCCACGTCGGTGGCGATCAGCAGGTAGCCGGGTCGCTTCTGCTCACGCACCTCCGAGAGCACCCGGTCGATCTCTCGGGTTGCCGTTGCGGGTGCGAGATTTGCTTGGGCGCAGGTGATCTCGCGGCTCATCCGGAGGAAGTGTTCGAAATCGCCGTCGCCGAGTGTGTGGTGCACGATGCGCCGCGCGCCTTGTGAGTCCTTCGACGGTGCGCCGACGATGTGGACGACAGGCACATGTTCGGCGTAACTACCCGCGATCGCATTGGCCGCCGACAGTTCGCCGACCCCGAACGTGGTGACCAGAGCGGCCATCCCGCGTAGCCTGCCGTAGCCGTCGGCGGCATAGCCGGCGTTGAGCTCATTGGCGCCGCCCACCCACCGGAGTGTGGGGTGGGTCAGGATGTGATCGAGGAATTCCAGCTGATAATCACCGGGCACACCGAAAACCTCGGTCACCCCCAGTTCGGCAAGCCGGTCCAGCAGGTAGTCGGCGACGGTGTAGCCGTTTTCGCTCATGCCTTAGTGTGCCTCGCATGACCAACACCGGACCGCTCGCCGGAGTGCGAGTTATCGAACTCGGGGGCATCGGCCCCGGACCGCACGCCGCGATGATGCTCTCCGACCTCGGCGCGGACGTGGTGCGCGTGCGCCGTCCCGGTGGCCTGACCATGCCTGCCGAGAACGTCGACCTGATGCACCGCGGCAAACGCATTGTTGACCTGGACGTCAAGTCCGAGCCCGGCAAGCTGTTGGACCTGGTCGCCAAAGCCGATGTGCTGCTGGACTGTTTCCGTCCGGGCACCTGTGAGCGGCTCGGCATCGGACCGGCCGACTGCGAGGCCGTCAATCCTCGGCTGATCTTCGCGCGGATCACCGGCTGGGGTCAGGACGGGCCGTTGGCCACCACGGCCGGCCACGACATCAACTATCTGTCACAGACCGGCGCTCTGAGCGCGATCGGCTACCGCGACCGCCCGCCGGTGGCTCCGCTGAACCTGGTCGCCGATTTCGGCGGCGGTTCGATGCTGGTACTGGTCGGCATCGTCACGGCGCTGTACGAGCGCGAGAAGTCGGGTAAGGGGCAGGTGATCGACGCCGCGATGGTCGACGGTGTCAGCATGCTCGCCCAGATGATGTGGACCATGCGGGCCACCGGATCGCTGCGTGACGAACGCGAATCGTTCCTGCTCGACGGCGGCGCCCCGTACTACCGGACCTACGAGACGTCCGACGGTGGCTACATGGCAGTCGGCTCGATCGAACCGCAGTTCTTCGCGCAATTGGTGGCCGGTCTCGGTCTGGACGCCGCCGAGATCCCCGGGCAGTTCGAACTGGCTCGCTATGACGAGATGCGGGCCATCTTCACCGAGCGGTTCGCCACCAAGACCCGCGACGAGTGGACCAAGATCTTCGCCGGAACCGACGCGTGCGTGACACCGGTGCTCACCTGGGGAGAGGCTGCCGAGGGAGAGCACCTGGTGGCCCGTTCGACACTGGTCACCGTGGACGGGGTCGCGCAGGCCGCTCCGGCGCCGCGGTTCTCTCGGACCTCGCCGGCAACGCCCGGGCGGCCACCGCAGGCGAGTACCGATATCGCGGACATCGGGTGGGACTGACCGGCGACTAGGGCCCTTGGACCCTGGCCATCGCGGCCCGAAGCGGCCACGATGAGGGTGTGACTTCCTCGGATGCACCAGTAGTAGTCGGAATCGATGGCAGTGACGGCGCGCTCAACGCGGCACGTTGGGCGGGTGCGGTAGCGGCGCGCTTCGGTGTGCCGCTCCGCGTCGTTCATGCCCTACCTTCCATCGGCCGCAACCTGACCCAGACCGCGGCTGCCCTGACCGCGGCGATGATGTCGTATCAGCGCGACATGGCCGAGGCGTTCCTCAAGGCTGTCGACGAGGCCGTGCGCGCAGACCATCCCGACCTGTCGGTGTCCACGGTCTCGTTCAACCAACCCGCCGACCAGGTGCTCATCGAGGCCAGCGCCGAGGCCCGCCTGGTCGTCCTCGGCGGAAAGACGGTGACCCCCGCGGCCGCGCTGCTCCTCGGGTCGACGGCGCTGGCCGTGGCGACCAGGGCCGCCTGCCCGGTGGTGGCCTTCCGCGGAGACAAGGTCGCGCCAGGAGACGGCCGGGTCGTCGTCGGCGTAGACGACAGTCCTGCCGCCCAGGCCGCACTCGAGACAGCGTTCGAATTCGCCGATCGGTTCGAGCTGAGCCTCAACGCGGTGCGGTCGTTGTCATTGGCGGCCCCGGCTGAGACCGGTGTGACCATCCCGCTGCTCATCGATTGGGACGGCGTGGAGTCCGCAGAACTGGCGGCGCTCACCGAGACCGTCGACAGCCACAACAAGCGCCACCCCGCAGTCACCGCGAAGTGCTTCATCGAGCCGGACTCACCCGGCAAAGCCGTGTTGAAGCACATTGACGATGCGGGTCTCGTGGTGGTCGGGTCGCGGGGCCGGAATGCCCTGGCCGGGGTGTTGCTCGGATCGACCAGTCTGAATCTGCTGCACCACAGCCCGGTACCGGTGATGATCTGTCGCGCTCAGCCACAAGGAGATTCGAATGAGTGACCACGATGTCCGGCACGGCATCGTCGTCGGGGTCGACGGATCCCCGGCCTCGGACAACGCAGTGGCCTGGGCCGCGCGCGACGCGGCCTTGCGGGGCGTGCAGCTCACGCTGATATATGCGCTGCCAGGCGCCGCGTCGCCGGTCTGGTTGGATGTCGCTCTGCCCCAAGACTATTGGGATTATCAGAACGAAACGGGGCAAAAGGTCCTCGATGCTGCCCAACAGGTCGCCCGCGAGGCCGCCGGGGAACACGCGCTGCGCATCGTCGCCAAATCCGTCCCCGGACATGCCGTTGCCACTCTGATCGAGTACTCGCGGCGTGCTGATCTGGTGGTGGTCGGATCGCGCGGGCTGAGTAAGTGGGGACGCCGGCTGCTGGGCTCGGTGAGCTCGAGCCTGGCGCACCATGCCCATGGTCCGGTGGCGGTGATCCCCGAAGGTGAACGCCCGTCGACGGCGCCCGTGGTGGTCGGAGTCGACGGCTCACCCGCCTCGGAGCTCGCGACCGAGATCGCATTCGACGAGGCGTCGCGCCGCGGCGTCGAACTCATCGTCCTTCACACCTGGACAGACCTGAACTTCGAGTTCCCCGCCATCAGGTGGAACGATCTGAGCGAGGAAGCCGAGCGCGCCCTGTCCGAGCAGCTGGCCGGCTGGTGCGAGCGATATCCGGATGTCGCGGTCCGCCGGGTCGTCATGCCCGACGAGCCCGCTCGGCAACTGTTGGCCCAGGCCGAGGCCGCCCAGCTCGTGGTGGTCGGTAACCGGGGACGTGGGGGATTCGCCGGGATGCTGCTCGGCTCGGTCAGTTCCGCGGTCGTGCACTCCGCTACCGCGCCGGTGATCGTTGCGCGGCAACCCAACTGATCATCGCCGGTCTGCAATGCGACGAATCGCAACATCGGGCGCCACACTTCGCTAGATTTGGAGCGTGGCCGTGCAGGCATCACGCGAGGCGGTTTTCGACGCTTCGCCGGAGGCGATCATGGAGGTGCTCGCCGACGTCGACGCGCTACCGTCCTGGTCTGCGTTGCATCGGCGCATCAAGGTCATCGACCGCTATCCCGACGGCAAGCCCCACCACGTGAGGGCGACCATGCGGTTGCTCGGGATCACGGACAAGGAACTGCTCGAGTTCCACTGGGGCGACCACTGGATGGTGTGGGACGCCGAACCCAACCTGCAGCAACGCGGGCAGCATGTCGAGTACAACCTCACACCCGAGGTGGACAAGACGCGGGTGCGGTTCGACGTCATCGTCGATCTCGCGATGCCGGTCCCGGAGTTCCTCATCAAGCGCGCACGCACCCTTGTCCTCGATGTCGCCATCGAGCGGTTGCAGCGACGCGTCATGAGTCGTTCACGGCATCGGTGATCGCTGGCCTACCGAACTGCTCCAGCGAGTCGGCCCCGCCGGTGGAGGATGGCGGGGCCGACGGCTAGGGGGTGCGGTTACTCGCCGCCCTTGGTGGAGCCGGAGCTGCCTGCGCCGCTGTCAGCCTTCTTGCTGGGCTTGGCGGGTTTGGACACGCTCTTCTTGAGGCCATCGCGGATCTTCGAGACCGTCGAGTTCACCTTCTTGCCGACCGAGTCGACCGACTTCTTGATCTCACCGCGGACGTTCGCGGCGGGCTTGCCGGACGCTGCCTTGGCCGAGACACGGGTGCTGGTGGCATCTGTAGCAGTCTCGGCGGCGGCGGTGGCTTCACCCGGAACCGTTGCCGTTTGGGCGGTTTCAGTGCCCGCCGCCTTGTCGGTCGCCGCCTTCGTCACGGTGTCGCCGGTGGTGTCGGTCGTCGGAGCGGCCTCGGCGGCCGGAGCTTCGACCGTGGTCTTCGTGCCGGTGGTCAGGTTGACGGCGACTGCGGTGGCCGCGGCGGACGGCAGGGCCGCCGGGCCGTCGGGGGCTACTACGTCGGGCGCGGCGCGCAACGCCGTCGTCGACGTGGGCGCCGGGGCGCCGAGCGCCTGCGCGATGGCCCGGCGAACCTGCACCATCACACCGGCGATGGGGCCGGGCAATGGGGACTCGTCGGGCTTTCCGGGGTCAGGATTCCCGGCGTGTTTACGGTGCCGTTGACCAGGCCGTTGAGGACCAGGGCCGGGGTGGCGATCAGAGCCTTGATCGCATTCTCCACATCACCCGCCTTGACCGAGTCGGCGAAGGACTGCACGCCGATGCCGAGGTTGCCTGCGGTGCTCGACATGATCTGCAGCGTGCCGAGCACGGTGCCGAACAGCGTCATCGGGTTGGCGATGGTCTGGGCCACGTTGTAGAGGTTCCCGGTGATGCCGACGGTGATCGACGACAGCGACATCAGTGGCATGGCGGTATTGATCGCCAACATGAACAGGGGCATCACCGCGCCCATGATGGCCTGGTCGTACTGGCCGTTCTCCAGTGCGACTTTCACCATGTCCTCAAACACGGGCAGGTCGTTGATCCACTGCACCACACCGTTGCCCATGCCGCTGACGATGGTGCCGACCGTCTGGGCGTGGCCGGCTCCGTTTTCCAGGATCTGCGCCAGGATCGGTGCCGGGTCGGCGGCGATCTGCTTGGCCCAGGGTCGTCGCATTCGTCACCGTGTTGGTGAACAGCTTGACCCAGGCGTCGAGCGGATCGATCGCAGCATTGCATTGGGAAGCTTTGTAGCTCTTGGTCAGGTGAACTGCAGGTCGGACCTGCCCCGTCCTCCTGTGAAGTCAATGGCAAACCCTTTGCTGACCGGTGTGGCAATCAGCGCGGTTCTCGGTCACTTAGCCAAGCCTTCCCGAGGCGTAGCGGAAGTCGGTCTATGAAGTTTGCTGCGGCCTTGTCGTGGGTATCGCGCACGGTGATCCGAACGGAATGGTGGCGCCGTCGTGCCGGTTGGTGTCGGTATGCCGACCGGAGTCGTCCTCGCCCTCAACCCGTCCGCCCCCAACGTCGTCGATGCCGCGATCTCGCAGGCTCGCGCGGCGTATGCCGCTGGTGTCCGCCAGGTTTGGGTGGCCCAGCAATTCGATGTCGATGCCATCACTCTGTCCGCGTTGGTCGGGTCCGCGGTGCCCGGACTCGGCGTCGGCACTTCGGTGGTGCCGCTCAATCCCCGTCACCCCCTGGTGGTGGCGTCCGCCGCACAGACCGCGCAGGCCGGCACGCACGGCAACTTCACGCTCGGGATCGGCCTCGGTTCGCATGCGCCGGAGCATCGGGCGTTCGGCACGGTGTGGCCGAACCCCGTCGGCCGGTTACGTGAGCACCTCCAGGTGCTGCGGGCAATCCTCGACGACGGTGCGGTCGACTTCCACGGCAGTGAGTTCACCGCGAGCCCGGAGTGGCCGGTACACGTCCCCGGCGGCGCCCCGGTTCCGGTATACGTTGCCGCCATGGGGCCGAAAGCCCTTCAGGTGACCGGTGAACTGGCCGACGGGACATTGCCTTATCTGGCCGGGCCGCGCACGGTAGGGGAGTTCATCGTGCCGACGATCACGGCGGCGGCCGCAGCGGTGGGGCGGCCGCAACCCAAGGTGGTGGCCATGGTGCCGACGCTCGTCGACACTGACGCCGATGCCGCCCGAGCCGCCGCGGCTCAGCGGCTGGAGTTCTATGCGACCATCCCGTCGTATCAGAAAGTGATTGCCCGCGAACAGGTTTCCAGTGTCGCCGACCTGGCGGCGGTCGGGACGACGGCCGAGCAGGTGCGTGCACAGTTGCAGCGTTACCTCGACTCTGGTGCCACGGATGTGGCACTCAGCCCGATCCGGACCGAACCGGAGGATCTGGCTGCGCTGTGGGCGGTGGCCGCAACCCTGCCCTAGACGGTGGGAATCCGATTCCGGACGTCATAGGCGACTGCAGCTGCCTGAGATGGATCCCGCGTGCCACACAGGTCGACTGCAACGACGATGTTGGATTTGGCAGCCAGGGCCCGTGCGCAGTCCGGAGTTGAGTTCGATGGTGCCGAATCAGGCACTGACAGAACGCTTTCTTGCACCACCCGGGAACCGAGGGTGCGCGGCTGTGCCTCGCCACGTCTGGATACCGCGACGGTCTTGTTCGTGCAGTACCCCCAGTGTTCTCCGACGGCGGCCATGAAGTTCTCGGTTGCCGCGGGGTCGGGAAAGAGCATGACCCGCTGCTGCAACCACACTCGACCGGACGCTCCGTCACCCGTGATCTCGCGTTGCCGCGTCGCGGACACGTCTTTGGGGTATGCCGGCAGTGCCGCCGGGAGCGCCGACGGATCCCCTTCGGGTGCACAACCTTTCGATGAACCAGCATTGCCGTCGGCGGGTGCGGCGTCGCTGCTGGTGTCCGGCCCGCCAGCACTGAGACCAGTGACGCCCACCAGCGTCTGCGCTCTCTCGGGTCCGATCAGGAGCGGTTCGAGGTCAGGCTTCTGGTAAGTGCGCACCACTTCCGGGCATTGCCAGAACTCGTCGACGGTGGATCCCTTCGCGACGGGCGTCGAGTCCACCACCGCGGTGACGCGGTGCGTCGCGTCGGGAGTCACGCTGATCGCGTAGCCCTGCTCACGGGACCACCGCGCCGGCACCAGCACGTAGCGGCCTGCATGCGCTTCCAAGACGCGAAGACATTCGTAACGGTAGACCGGCGCCGACGGTGGCCCCTGGTTGGGCAGTACCGTCATCTTCACCAGATTGTCGGGAATGTTCAGTGCCTCGGTGGTATCGAGTTGCACGGCGGTGTATTCACCGTCGGCCGGCCACAGCTTGCCCGCGGCGTCCTGGCCGTTGCGCTTACCTTGGTCGACGGCGTACAGGTCGGTCACCCAGAACAGGGCCACCACCAGGCCGGCGGCTGCCAGTGCCAGCAGCACCCGCTCGGCTGCCTTGGGGAGCCGACCGGCGCCTGCGAGGGCGAGGGTCCAATAGCCGGCGGCCAGCAGAGCGATTCCGCCCGTGATCGTCACCGCCATGTACATGTCGGGAGGGTTGTCGAACACCGATTTGATCAGGCTGCGATCGGACACGAGCCACACCACGGCGACGGTCAAGCACACAGTGCCCAAGCCGGCCAGCAGCCATCCGATATTGCGCAGCAATGCAATTCGCCGTCCCGTGGCCGCCCAATGGCGAAATGCCGCGGCCAGCAACACC
The DNA here is from genome assembly GCF_022179545.1 of Mycolicibacterium fortuitum subsp. fortuitum. The sequence goes on from NZ_AP025518.1 coordinate 1,233,493, forward strand.
AGCACCGCGAGAATGATCAGCACCCGCAGTGATGCGAAGAAGAACGTCCCGATGGTGGAGACGACATAGTCGGCCGACGTGTAGCCAACGGTCGCCGGGTCCACACCGAAGTAGTGCAGTCGGTTGCGGATCGCGAGCAGTCCGAAGAAGTAGCACAACCCGGTGACCAGCGAGGTCGGTGCCACCACCAGGGCGGCGAGGCTCAGCCATCGTTCGGCCGATTGCGTCAGTGACTTCGTCTCGTCGCTCACGCCGGGGGCGCCTGCGTGGTGGGCGGAGCCGACGTCACCGCAACGCTGTTCGTCGTCGGCGGTTCCGTGGTGACCGTCGGGGTGGGCAATGTCGTCTGCGTCTCCGAAGACGGCAGCGGAAGCGTCGTGCTGGTCGACGTCGTCGTGCTGGTGTAGCCGCCTGGGTTCTGCGTGGTTGTCGGGGCCTTGTACGTGGCGACCGGTCCTGACGTCGTGGTCGTGGTCGACGGCAACGTCGCGCTCCCGCTCGCCGGAGGCGGCGGTGGCGGGTCGCTGTGGGTCTCACCGCCACAGGCCACCGTCAGCGCCACCGACAACGCGATCGCCGTCGTCGCTGCCGAGCGTCCTACTGTCGATACGACGTCCATCAGCCCTCCCACCAGTGTCTTTACGATGGTGGCAAATTGGGGGCGGTTGTGCGCGAGTACCGGACTACTCGATTCGCAGACGTCTCAACCCGCGACGGGACATACCACTCGATCGTCTGCGGCGGGGCGGAATGGCGCAGCAAAGTGTCGCGATCTGCGGCCGATTCCTTACAAGCTGACAACCCGTGGCGTCCGCCCGGACTGGCAGCATGGCAGGCCACACGCCACGTCGCTCAAAGGGGTGAACGCCTTGACCCGTACGCTTTTCGACAGCCGGCCACCGCTGGAATTCGTTGCGCGTCCGGCGATTCCGATCTACCGCTCACCTCGCAACCTGCCGCCGCCTGCGCTCGATGAGTGGAGTTGGCAGCTACGCGGCCTCTGCCGGGACCATCCGGCGGAGGTGTTCTTTCCGGAAGAGGTTCGGGGACGGCCGCTGCGCAGGCGAGAGGACGCGGCCAAGGCGATCTGCCTGGCTTGTCCGGTACTGGAACGGTGCCGCACCCACGCACTCTCGGCTCCCGAGCCCTATGGCATCTGGGGTGCGATGACCGCCAGAGAGCGTGCCGTCAAGATGGAGGCCGAAGGCTAGGGCCGCAATACACCGAGCCGGCGGATCGCCTCTTCCATGGTGTTGTCGCGCTTGCAGAAAGCGAAGCGCACCAGGTGATTCCACAGATCGGCGTGCGGGGCCTCGGGATCGCAGAACGCCGACATCGGGATCGCGGCCACCCCTGCCCGGTGAGGCAGCTCGGCGCAGAACTGCGTGCTGTCGGAATATCCCAACGGCCGTGGGTCTGCGCAAAGGAAGTAGGTACCGCGGCTGTCGTGCACCTCGAACCCGATGTCGGCCAGTGCGTTACCGAGGCGGTCACGTTTGGCCTCGAATGACTGCCGCAGATCGGCGACCCAACCGTCCTCGTGGTCCAGCGCGTGGGCAACCGCGGGCTGGAACGGGCCGCCACCCACATAGCTCAGGTACTGCTTGGCGGCCCGCACTCCGGCGATCAGATCGGCGGGCCCGCAGGCCCAGCCGATCTTCCAGCCGGTGACGTTGAACATCTTGGCCGCGCTGGAGATGGTCACCGTGCGCCCCGCCATGCCGGGATACCGGGCGAGCGGGAGGTGCTCGACGCCGAACACCAACTGCTCGTACACCTCATCGGTGATCACCAGCAGGTCGTGTTCGACGGCCAGCGCCGCGATGGCACGCAATTCGGCGTCGGAGGCCACAGCACCGGTGGGATTGTGCGGTGAGTTGAGGATCAGTGCCCGGGTCCTTGGCGTGATGGCGCGGCGCAGGCCCTCGGTGTCGATCGCGAATCCGGCACCATCGGCCACCAGCGGTACGGCGGTGCGCACGCATCCGGCCATGGCGATCACGGGGGGGTACGAGTCGTAGAACGGCTCGATCACCAGTATTTCGGAACCCGGCTCCACCAGACCGAGCACCGATGCCGCGATGGCCTCGGTGGCTCCGACGGTCACCAGCACCTCGATGTCGGGGTCGTATTCGATCCCGTAGTGGCGCTTGCGCTGCGCGGCGATGGCCCGGCGCAACTCGGGGATGCCGAGACCGGGCGGGTACTGGTTGTGGCCTTCGGCGATGGCGTTCTGTGCCACTTTCAGCATCTCGGCCGGCCCGTCTTCGTCGGGAAAACCCTGGCCGAGGTTGACCGCGCCCAGCCGGGCGGCCAACGCCGACATCTCCGCGAAGATGGTGACGGCGAAGGGCTGCAGTCTGCGCACGGTCATGAGCGTCGAGCGTAGGCGCGGCGACTCGTCGAGGCTGCGCTGAGATCGCAAATTCGGGCGAATCCGCGGTCTGGACGCAGGCTCAGTGGCCTGAGCGCAGGCTCGGAGTTGTCCGTCGGCGGGAATGATTGCCGCGCTCTCGACGCTTTAACGCGGCGTGACCTACAAACTGAACGCCGACGCCGCACTGCTGCAGCCGATCCAGGTCGGCGACACCGCCGCGACCAACCGTCTGTTCATGGCACCGCTGACGCGTTCGCGCGCCGACGCCGACGGCACCCCCTCGCCGCTGGCCGCGCAGTACTACACGCAGCGGGCCGGCGCCGGCTTGATCATCAGCGAGGCCACCGCCATCGCCGAGACCGCCAACGGCGCCTACATGAACACCCCGGGCATCTACACCGACCGCCATCAGAGTGGATGGGCCGAGATCGCTGACTCGGTGCACGCCGCCGGCGGCAAGATGTTCGTCCAGCTGTGGCACGTCGGTCGGATGGCCCACCCCGACATCAGTGGGTTCGAGCCCGTCGCACCCTCGGCGATCGCGGCCGACATGGTCACTCATACACCCACCGGCAAGAAGCCACTGCAGACGCCACGGGCACTGGAAGCCGCGGAGATTCCGGTGATCGTCGAACAGTTCCGGGCCGCCGCCCGCCGCGCGGTCGATGCCGGCATGGACGGGGTGGAAATCCACGGCGCCAATGGTTACCTGCTGCATGAATTCGCCTCAGATGTGGTCAACCAGCGCACCGACGCCTATGGCGGTTCCCCCGAGAACCGCGCCCGGCTGACCGCCGAGGTGGTCGAGGCCGTCGTCGACGAGATCGGTGCCGGCCGAGTGGGCCTGCGGATCTCACCCGGAAACACCGCGGGCGACATGCACGAGAACGACCCGGTCAGCACCTATGAGGCGCTGTTGGAGCGGATCGCGCCGCTGAACCTGGCCTACCTGCACGTCGTGATCGACCCGGCCGAACACGCCTTCGGCGTCATCCGCGCCTTGTGGTCGGGAACCTTCGTCCTCAACACCGGCCGTGGCACGGGCACAGATTTCTGCGCACTGGAGGGCTACGCGGAGTGGGGCGCCATCAGCGCGGCCGCGGTGGGGCGTGCCTTCCTGGCCAACCCGGACCTGATCGACCGGCTGGTGCTGGGCGCCGAGCTCAACGAGCCCGATGTGTCGACCTTCTACGCGCCCGGGCCCATCGGCTACACCGATTACCCGTCGTTGATCGAGATCGAGGCGCCCCGCTCGGCCTGAGGTGCTCGTCGTTTCCGACGTCTGGGTCGTTGCGCCGCGTGGTGAACAACCCCCATGTCGAAAACGGCGGCGAGGCTGGGCCGGTCGCGAGCACGAGGCCCCCCGGCCCCGGCGCCGCTTCAGGCCTCGTCTCCTACGCCTGGGTCGTTGCGCCGCGTGGTGAACAACCCCCATGTCGAAATCCGCGACGAGTCGGTCGACCGCCGGTTCCAGGAGATGCTGAGCACAGGCCCAACCAACGGGTTGGGCGAGGCTGCTACGCTGCCGTTCAGAGGACTGTCCACGCGTTGGGCGGTTCCACAACCCAACCTGAACCTGGACGCCGATACGGCAGGGGAGCAGACATGTCCGAAGAAGCCTTCATCTACGAGGCGATCCGCACGCCGCGTGGCAAGCAGCGCGGCGGCGCACTCAACGAGATCAAGCCGGTCAACCTGGTTGTCGGCCTGATCGAGGAGATCCGCAGCCGTTACCCCGACCTGGACGAGACGCTGATCAGCGACGTCATCCTGGGTGTTGTCTCGCCGGTCGGCGACCAGGGCGGCGACATCGCCCGGACCGCGGGCCTGGTGGCCAAGCTGCCCGAGACCACCGGTGGTTTCCAGCTCAACCGCTTCTGCGCCTCGGGTCTGGAGGCCGTCAACCTGGCCGCCCAAAAGGTCCGTTCCGGCTGGGACGACCTGGTGCTGGCCGGTGGTGTCGAGTCGATGAGCCGCGTTCCGATGGGCTCCGACGGCGGCGCCTGGGCCTCTGACCCGGAGACCAACTACCGCATCGGCTTCGTCCCGCAGGGCATCGGCGCCGACCTGATCGCCACCATCGAGGGCTTCTCCCGCGAGGACGTCGACGCCTACGCGGCGCGGTCGCAGGAGCGCGCGGCGGCAGCCTGGTCCGGCGGCTACTTCGCCAAGTCGGTCGTCCCGGTCAAGGATCAGAACGGCCTCGTGGTCCTCGATCACGACGAGCACATGCGTCCCGGCACCACCGTGGCTGACCTCGGCAAGCTCAAGTCCGCGTTCGAGGGTCTGGGCGCGATGGGTGGCTTCGACGACGTGGCGCTGCAGAAGTACCACTACGTCGAGAAGATCAACCACGTCCACACCGGCGGCAACAGCTCGGGCATCGTCGACGGCGCCGGCCTGCTGCTCATCGGTAGCGAGAAAGCCGGGCAGAGCCAGGGCCTGACCCCGCGCGCCCGCATCGTGGCCACCGCCACCAGCGGTGCCGACCCGGTCATCATGCTCACCGGCCCCACCCCGGCCACCCAGAAGGTGCTGGACCGGGCCGGCCTGACCGTCGACGACATCGACCTGTTCGAGCTCAACGAGGCCTTCGCCTCCGTGGTGCTGAAGTTCCAGAAGGACCTCAACATCCCCGACGAGAAGCTCAACGTCAACGGTGGCGCCATCGCGATGGGCCACCCGCTGGGCGCCACGGGCGCCATGATCACCGGAACCATGGTCGACGAGCTCGAGCGTCGCGGCGCCAAGCGTGCCCTGATCACGCTGTGTATCGGCGGCGGCATGGGCGTGGCCACCATCATCGAGCGCGTCTGAGAGGGCTGAACAACAATGGCTGAGAACACCATTCAGTGGGACAAGGATGCCGACGGCATCGTCACCCTGACGTTGGACGACCCGACCGGTTCGGCCAACGTGATGAACGAGCACTACAAGGAATCCATGCACAATGCCGTGGAACGCCTTGTTGCTGAGCAGGATTCGATCACCGGTGTGGTCATCACCAGCGCGAAGAAGACCTTCTTCGCCGGCGGTGACCTCAAGGGCATGATGAACATCGGCCCTGACGACGCCGCCGAGGCGTTCGAGATGGTCGAGACCATCAAGGCCGACCTGCGCAAGCTGGAGACCCTGCCCAAGCCCGTCGTGGCCGCCATCAACGGCGCCGCGCTCGGCGGCGGCCTGGAGATCGCGCTGGCCACCAACCACCGCATCGCCGCCGACGTCAAGGGCAGCCAGATCGGCCTGCCCGAGGTCACCCTGGGCCTGCTGCCCGGTGGCGGCGGCGTGGCCCGCACCGTGCGCATGTTCGGCATCCAGAAGGCCTTCATGGAGGTGCTGAGCCAGGGCACCCGCTTCAACCCCAGCAAGGCCAAGGACACCGGCCTGGTCGACGAACTGGTCGGCAGCGTCGAGGAATTGGTCCCCGCCGCCAAGGCGTGGATCAAGGCCAACCCCGAGGCCCACACCCAGCCGTGGGACGTCAAGGGCTACAAGATCCCCGGTGGCACCCCGTCCACCCCGGCGCTCGCCGCGATCCTGCCGTCCTTCCCGGCCCTGCTGAAGAAGCAGCTCAAGGGTGCGCCGATGCCGGCACCGCGGGCCATCCTGGACGCCGCTGTCGAGGGTGCGCAGGTCGACTTCGACACCGCGAGCCGCATCGAGAGCCGCTACTTCGTCTCGCTGGTCACCGGCCAGACCGCCAAGAACATGATCCAGGCGTTCTTCCTGGACCTGCAGGCCATCAACGGCGGCGCTTCGCGTCCCGAGGGCATCGCCAAGCAGGAGATCAAGAAGATCGGCGTGCTGGGTGCGGGCATGATGGGCGCCGGTATCGCCTACGTGTCGGCCAAGGCCGGCTACGACGTCGTCCTCAAGGACGTCAGCATCGAGGCCGCCCAGAAGGGCAAGGCGTACTCGGAGGGCCTGGAAGCCAAGGCGCTCAAGCGCGGCAAGACCACCGAGGAGAAGTCCGCGGCGCTGCTGGCTCGCATCACCCCGACCGCCGATCCGCAGGATCTCAAGGGCGTCGACTTCGTGATCGAGGCCGTGTTCGAGAACCAGGAACTCAAGCACAAGGTGTTCCAGGAGATCGAGGACATCGTCGAGCCCAACGCGCTGCTCGGCTCGAACACCTCCACGCTGCCGATCACCGGTCTGGCGACCGGCGTGAAGCGCCAGGAGGACTTCATCGGTATCCACTTCTTCTCGCCGGTCGACAAGATGCCGCTGGTGGAGATCATCAAGGGCGAGAAGACCTCTGACGAGGCGCTGGCCCGGGTGTTCGACTACACGCTGGCCATCAAGAAGACCCCCATCGTGGTCAACGACAGCCGCGGCTTCTTCACCAGCCGCGTGATCGGCACCTTCGTCAACGAGGCGCTGGCCATGCTGGGCGAGGGTGTGGAGCCCGCGTCGATCGAGCAGGCGGGTTCGCAGGCCGGTTACCCGGCGGCGCCGCTGCAGCTGAGCGATGAGCTCAACCTGGAGCTCATGCACAAGATCGCCGTCGCCACGAAGGAAGGCATCGAGGCCGCCGGTGGCACGCACGTGCCGCACCCGGCCGAGGCCGTCGTGGAGAAGATGATCGAGCTCGGTCGCCCGTCGCGTCTGAAGGGTGCCGGCTTCTACGAGTACGTCGACGGCAAGCGGACCCAGCTGTGGCCCGGCCTGCGCGAGACGTTCAACTCGGGTACCTCGCAGATCCCGCTGCAGGACATGATCGACCGCATGCTGTTCGCCGAGGCTCTGGAGACCCAGAAGTGCATCGACGAGGGCGTTCTCACCTCGACCGCTGACGCGAACATCGGCTCGATCATGGGTATCGGCTTCCCGCCGTACACCGGTGGTTCGGCCCAGTTCATCGTCGGCTACCAGGGTGAGCTCGGCGTCGGCAAGGAGGCCTTCGTGGCCCGGGCCAAGGAACTGGCCGCCCGCTACGGCGACCGCTTCCTGCCCCCGGCCTCGCTGGAGGGCTAACTCCACACTCCCAGCAGACGCGAAACCCCCCAAATTCCGAGAATTTGGGGGGTTTTCGCGTCTGCTGGGCCAGTAGATTGAGGTCGCAATACCGACGACAAGGGGGCGTAATGGTGGATGCGACGTTGATCCCGCTCGAAGTGCTGTTCGGCAATCCGGAGCGCGTGGGTGCGCAAATATCGCCCGACGGGACGCGGCTGTCCTACCTGGCACCCCTCGACGGCGTGCTCAACGTGTTCGTCGGGGACGTCGGGGCCGGTACCGCAAAGCCGGTCACCCACGACACCGACCGGGGGATCCAGAACTACTTTTGGGCCTGGGACAACCGGCACCTGATGTACGTCATGGACAAGGACGGCAGTGAGAACTTCCGACTCTATGACGTGGACCCCAGCACCGGCGTCGAGCGCGACCTCACCCCGATGGACGACGTCCAGTGCCGAATCATCGCGCACCGCAAGAGATTTCCGAATGAGGTGCTGCTCGGCATCAACAAGGACAATCCGCAGTTGCACGACGTCTACCACCTGGATCTGACAACCGGTGAGCTGCGCAAGATTCTGGAGAACCCGGGCTACCTGGGCTGGGTGGTCGACACTGAGCTGCGGGTGCGGGGCGCGTTGGCTCCCACACCCGAGGGCGGCATGACGATCATGGTGCGCGACGACGAGGACGCGGACTGGCGGGTGCTGCTGGACGTCGGGCCGGAGGACGCCGAGACGACGGGCCCGGTCAGCTTCAGCTTGGACGGCAGCGCGATGTATCTGCTGTCTTCGGTGGACTCGAACACCACCCGGCTGGTGAGGATGGACATCGCCAGTGGTGCAGTCGAGGTGATGGCCGAGGACCCGGTGTATGACGTCAGCGGGACCATCATCGACCCGGACACCCGCGAGATCCAAGGCGTCACGGTGTACGCAGATCGGGTGCAGTACCGCATCTTCGACGACCGGATTCGCGGTGACATCGAGGCGCTGGAACAGTTGAGCCCGGGTGAGTTGATGATCACCGACCGCAGCGCCGACGACCGCACCTGGCTGGCCGCGTTCGACAACGACGCCGGCCCGGTGAAGTACTACCGCTGGGATCGGGCCTCGCAGACCGCGACGTTCCTGTTCGACCACCGCCCCGAGCTCAACGACTATCCACTGGTGCCGATGGAGTCGTTCAGTTTCACGGCCCGCGATGGCCTCACCATCCACGGCTACCTGTCGTTCCCGCCCGGGGTGGAGCGCTCCGGGTTGCCCGCTGTCCTGAACGTGCACGGCGGGCCATGGACTCGTGTCGGCTGGGGCTTCGACCCCGAGGCGCAATGGTTGGCCAACCGGGGTTATGTCGCCGTGTCGGTCAACTTTCGCGGCTCCAGCGGTTACGGCAAGGAGTTCCTCAACGCGGGCAACCGTGAATGGGCCGCGAAGATGCACGACGACTTGCTCGACGCCGTCGACCATCTGGTGGGCAAGGGGTACATCGACGCGAAACGCGTTGGCATCTACGGCGGCTCCTACGGGGGCTACGCGGCACTGGTCGGTGCGACGTTCACACCGGACGTGTTCGCGTGCGCGGTCTCGGCGGTCGGTCCGTCCAACCTGAACACCTTGATCGCGTCGTTCCCGGAGTACTGGAAGCCGATGATTCAGCTGTGGCACAAGCGAGTTGGGGAAGACCCCGATTTCCTGTGGTCCCGTTCGCCGTTGTCCCGGGTGGACGCGATCAAGATCCCGATCCTGATCGGGCAGGGCGAGAACGATCCCAGGGTCAAGCGGGCCGAATCCGAGCAGATCGTCGAGGCGATGGCCGAGCACGGCATCGACCACGAATACGTGATGTACGAGAACGAAGGTCACGGCTTCGCCAAGCCGGAGAACCGGCTGGACTTCTACCACCGCATCGACCGCTTCCTGGCCAGGCATCTGGGTGGCCGCGCGGAGTGAGGCGCCGCTGAAGCGTTCAGCCGGGGTTCGAGTACACCCGGGTGGGCGCGATCAACACCGCGGCGCGACGCTCCTCGCGCATCACGCGGTCGTAGGTGTCCCAGTCGTCATGGGTGCCGCCGGCGGCCTCGAAGACGGCGCGCAACAGCAGCCGTAACTTCTCGGCGTCGGTATCAGGAGCGGGATCGTCGGGGCCCATGATCTCGGCGGTGCCCTCGACCGTCACCCATTGCCAGCCGGAGCGGGCAACGACGGTGGCCCGAGGATCGGCGCGCAGGTGCTGCAGCTTGCGGCTCCCGCCGATGGCGACCAGGGCGACGACGGGATCGCAGGTGTGAGGATGGGCCATCACCCCGGCGTTGACCACCGACGACTGGATGCTGCCGTCGCCTCGCAAGGTGCTGAGCACGCAGAGCCCGTGATCGCGGGACAGCATGTCGGCGAACGTGGATATGTCGGTCATGGCTGCCACCTCAGTCCGCCACATCGAATGCGGCATGGACTTTCGTCGGCTTGACCCGCACCACGAGTTCGCCGGGCACGCCGTTGCGGCGGCCGAATTCCTCGGCGCGGTCGGCGCCCATGTAGCGGCCGCCTATGCGAGTGGCCGCACCCAGCAATTCGTCGGGATCCTCGCTGACCGTCGAGACACCCTGGACCTGGACGAACGAGAACGGCGGGGTGTCGTCGTGGATACACAGCACCACTCGCGAGTCCCGGGCCAGGGCCCGGCCCTTGGCGGTGTTCTTACCGGTGTTGAAGACGAGTTCGCCGTCATCAACCACGAACCACACCGGCGCCGACAAGGGTCGGCCGTCAGCTGCCACCCAGCTCAGCACGGCGGTGCGGGTGCCTTCGGACAGAAAAGCGATCACATCCTCGGAAAGTTCGCCCATGCCGCCACGCTACGCCCGGGCGCCGGCGCTGATCACGAAAGCGGGGCCGGCCAGGTAGGCAGCGGCATGGTGTCGTAGAGCCGTACTCCCTTGGTGTTGAGCCGGGCCAGCGCCTGGGTGACCGACAGTGGCAGCAATGAGATCAGCTGACCTGCGCCGACCAGGGCGCGGATGCCCCAACCACTCATGGGCACCACGGTTTTCGCGTTGACCGCCGCCAGCTTCCGGCTGCCTTCCACCCGCGGCAGCAGAGTGCGTTCGTAGGCGGCGAACGCCGCGGCGTGATCATCACCGGCCCGCACCATCTCTGCGGCCAGTACGTAGGCGCCGTACACCGCGAGGCTGGTGCTGCCGCCGACCGCGGGCCCGGGGCAGTAACCCGCATCCCCGACCAGAGTCACCCGGCCGCGCGACCACGTCCGCATCTGCAGCTGGGTGATGGCGTCGAAGTAGAAGGTCGGTGTCCGCGGTATCTCCTCGAGCCAGCGGTCCACCTCCGGTGAGGTGTGCTCGAATGCCGCGTGTAGCTGGGTTTTCTGGCGGTCCACGTCCCGATAGTCGTAATCCAGCGGTTGGGTGGGGCGGAAGATGAACACCGCGCGGGCGTCGTCGAGATGGTCGGCGGTGTAGATGCCTGCCATGTGGCCGGGCTTGAGATAGCCGGTCATCTCGCCGTCGCGGGCCAGGTCTTTCGGCACCGACACCACTGACAGATAGCCGCCGAGGAAGCTCTCGGCCACGTTGTCGCCGAACGTCAGACGGCGCACTCCGGAGTGCAGGCCGTCGGCTCCCACCACCACGTCGAAACGCCGGGGCGGGCTGTGCTCGAACGTCACGTCCCCGTCGGCTGAGATCGAGGTGATGGTGTCGCCGAAGAGGTATTCGACGTCATCGCGGCCGGCGCGGTAGTAGATCTCACTGAGATCGTCGCGCATGATCTCGACGTGCCGGTCGGACATGGCACCGATGAGCTTGACGTAGTCCAACCGGGCAGGACGGGAGCTGCCGGGCCGGTGAATGAACATCCGGGTGGTGCCGGTGGCGTGTGCCTCGATATCCGGGAGCACGCCCATGCGCTCGGAGATCTCCATGGCGGGCCGGAACAGATCGACGGCGTGGCCGCCGGTCTTGCGTAGTGCCGGTGAGCGTTCGACGACTGTGACGTCGAATCCGTGCCGCGACAGCCAGTAGGCGAGTACGGGCCCGGCGATGCTGGCGCCGGAGATGAGTATCTTCACGATGCTCCCTTACTTAACGGTCGGTAAGTGCTCCTGCCACGAGCTTACCTATCGTTAAGTAAGTTAGGGTGGCTACGTGGCCAAGCCTGCATTGGATACCCGGCAGCGCATCCAGGATGCGGCGCGCGAACTGTTCGCCGAGAAAGGCGTGGTGCGCACCAGCCTGCAGGACATCGCCGACCGTCTCGGCATCACCAAACCCGCGTTGTACTACCACTTCCGGTCACGGGAGGACCTGATCCGCAGCATCCTGCAGCCCCTCATCGACGACGGCGAGGCCTTCATCACCGAGCAGGAGCGCAAGCGCGGAGCGGCCCGGGCCTCGGCGCGAGAACTTCTCGAGGGCTACTTCGACTTCCACTTCCGGCACCGCGCCGATCTCATCCTGATCGTCTCCGAGCTGACCACGTTGGTGGATCTTGGGTTGATCGACCAACTGCTGGCCTGGCGGGCTCGGCTCGGTGTGCTGGTGTTCGGCCGCAAGCCCACGCTGGAACAATCCGCCCGCGCGGTCATCGCCTTCGGCGGCCTGCAGGACTGCTGCCTGCAGTTCCCCGATGTGCCCTATGAGCAGCTGCGCACCGCCACCGTCGACGGCGCCATGGCCGCACTCGGGTTGTGACTTAACCGAGCTTGTCGACGAGCTTGTCGACGACCGCGGTAACGACAGCGGCCGATTCGGTGGATGAAACTCCCACGATCGCGGAGCCCGTCAGTCGGTATTCCGTGGCGTAGCCGGAGCTCCCGCCGGACAGGCTGGGATTGGGTTTGCGCTTCTGGGTGAAGCGCACGACGTCAGATCCGATGCCACCCGGGGTGACGGTGAACGGGATATCGTGTCCGGCTGACGCTTTGGCGCATTCCGGGACCCCCGCGGTGAGCTGTCCGAACTTCTGCGATGCGGTGGCAGCACTGTCGTAGACGGCGATTGCCTGGCTGACGGAGTGCTGTTGCGGTGCGCCTGCCCATTGCGAGACGTACTTGGTTGTCGCGGGGTCACCCGCGGCGAAGTACAGCGTGTTCACCGAGTCGCACACCGCCATGGGCCCCGGGTCCGGTACGCGCGGTGTGGTTTCGGCTGGGTCCAGTGAATCGAATTCTGCGGCACCGGGGTTTGCTTGCTGCACAACCCTGTTCAGGGCATCAATCGGCAAGGTCAGGCCTGCGGGATCGGTAGGTGCTGTTGTGGTGTCCACCGGGATCGCGGTGACGGAGGCCGCGTGGGAAGGGGTCGCGGCCGGGGTGGCTCCGACTGTCGACGAGTTTTGCGACTGGCAGGCGCTCACGGTGAGCAAGGCCGCTACGCAAAGGGCGCTGAAGGCAGTCGATCTCATGGTGGTCTCCTGGCTCGGATCGTGGAGGAATCAGTTCGGCCGCACTACGCGGACGGGGCCGTTGGATGTGGTCGCTGCCTGTGAATGTACGGGCGTGCCGGATTCATTTGTCTCGACCGTGACGCCGTTGCCCATGTAGATCGCGACGTGTGCCCCCGCGACGCCCTGGCCGCCGTCGTAGTAGATGACGTCGCCGGGTTGCAGTTGCGAGGTGTCCAACTTGGGCCCGGTCTGCACCACCGACCCGAACGCCCCGGCACCGTCCGTCATGTTCGGGTACTGCACCGACGTGCCCTTGCCCGGGTCGTACCCGGTGGCCTGATAGATGGCGTATTCGGACAGACCACTGCAATCGAAACCCGTGTGTTCGTAGTCGTGCATCTTGTCCGCATACGGATCTGTTCCCTTTGCAGGCGCCCCTGAGGTGGCGCCGTCCTTGCTTCCGCCACCCCACACGTAGCGCGTGCCCTGCTGGTTCTCCGCCGCACCGACGATCTTGAGCTTCTTGTCGGTGACCGCCTCGGGCAGTGGGTAGGCCTCGGGAGGTTGTCCGGCGGGACGTCGGGTGCCATCGCCGTTCTTGCCGTTGAGGTAGTCGCGCCAGTTCTGGTCGCGCGCTTCGCCCGGCGGCTGCGGGGGATATCCCGGCGGGTTCGTTTCGCCTTTTGCGTCGACTTTCCACCCGGGTTTCGGGGGCACCTCCGCCGGGTCGCCTGGCGCGTGGGGCACCTTGTACCCGGGATCGCCCGGTTTGGCGTCCGGTCCAGGAACCGGCGCGTCGGTGTCGTCGGAAGTGGGTTTCGGCTGTTCGGGAGGCGGTGGCTGCGGGGTGTTCGGGTCCTTGGGCTTGTCCTCTGCCGGGTGGAGGCCGTCGGTGGCCTTGCGTATCGCGTCGGCGAGTTCGCGGTCCTGGCTGTCGAATTGGGCCAGCAGGGTCTTGAGCTTGACCGAGTTGGCCGCGGTGAGCCGGCGCAGCTGCATGGCGATGACGGGGTTCTTCTTCGACATCACGTCCAGCGCGCTGCCGGGGCGGACGGATACTGTGCCGTCGTCGGCTACTTGAAAACCCTGCTGTTTGAGGGTGTTCACCCCTTCGGTGACGCTGTTCTTGGTCCCCGACAAACGGCTTCCGCCGTCGGTGAGCACCGATTGCAGCCGCCGCAGCGTGTCGGCCACCTTCTGCTGATCGCTGAAAGTGCGGTTTGCGCTGGCATTTGCGGCATCGGCGGCCGAACCCTGCCACCCGTCATCCAGGCGTTTCAGGGTGCCGTGTCCGTCGGCGATCTGCTGGGAAACCTTGCCGGCGGAGTCGGCTGCACGGCGTCCGGCGTCGGTCAGCTGCTCGGGGTGAGCATTGCTCACCCCCGAGATGGTCGTCGTCATGTTCGGTCAGTTCCTCAGCATTCCCAGACCGAGCACAGCTGGGGGTTCATGGCGGCGAACACGTCCTCGTCGGCAGGCTCCGGCCACTGTGCGGTGGGTGTTCCGGTGGACCACAGGCTCAGTTCGGTCACCGTGCTTCCGACTGCCGCGAGATAGATGTGCGCCGTCACGTCGCCCTGGGGGGAATGAACTTCGGCGGCCACCTGGTTGCAGCCACCCCGTTCGACGCTCGGGCAGGCCGAGTTCGGCGGGGTCGTCAGGGTCAAAGAAGCTCCGCTGGAGCTGTTTTGGCACCCCTTCAGGGTGTTCTGCAACTCGTTGAACATCGCGTGCGCGGTCTGTCCCATCGTCCAGGGATCTCCGGGATAGTGCACGAGCACCTGCTGGACAGACCAGTTGCCGGCGCCACGGTCGATCAGGGCGCGCGCGTTCTCGCTGCCGCCGACCTGTGTCGGTGTTCCTGCGCAGAGGGAGCTGGTCTGGAAAGTGTTGTTCCCCAGCGGTTCTGCCGAATCAGCCAAATTGGGCCAGTGCGCGGCGTCGTTGAGCGGGAGACGGTTCGAGTGGACCCACGCCGCGGTGGGCACCGCCGCGGCGCGCGGAGCCGTCGTCGACACCGGGCCGGCCGCGGGACTCGTCGCCGGGTGTGTCACGCCGGTGATCGCGGAAGACGCGTCGGGACTGGGGGTGCCGGGGACCGGGGCCTTCTGGCATGCCGTCAGGCCCGCCACCATGGCGCCTGCGGTGAGGACGATCGAGACGGCGCGCGTGAGCTTCAACTGTTCTCCTGCCATCGGTCAGTACCCCTGATGGGTGCCGGGGTTGGTCTGCGGAATCTTCGCCCGAATGTCTGATCCGTCGGGCGCCACGTGGTAGTAGCCCTCGAGGTAATTCATGGACGCGGCGATGTTGGCGACAGGGTCGTAGATGTTGTTCGACGTTCCCGGCTGGTGGTATTGGGCGAAGGTTCCCGGGACGCATTGGGCGAGTCCGCGCGAGCACCCGTTGCCGTACCCGTCGGACACGTTGTAGGTCGAGTTCGGTGGCTTGGCGTTGACGTCCCAATCGTTGATCGCCATCGGGTTGTAGGACGACTCGTGTTCGGTCAATGTCAGGTACGCCTCCGTCCATCGCTGCCGGGCGGCCGGGTCGGTGACCCCGCGCTGGTCCAACGCCTGGTTGATGTAGTTGCGGGTGGCGTCCTGCCCCGATGGCCACGACCCCTTGTCGTAGGTCACCTGATCCACCGGGATGGGCTCAGCTGCCTGCCTGCCTGACGGCGGGGGAGGGGTACCGTCGCCTCCGTCGCCGGGCTCACCGGTACCGTCGCCGGCCTTCTTGACCTTCTTGCCTAGTTCGGCGTCGGTCTTCTCGTATGTGTCGGCCGCCGACTTCAGATTGTTCGAGAGCTTGGCGTACTGGTCGGCCACCCGCCGACATGCGGTTTCCACTGCTGTTCCGGCCTGCTGGCAGGCGTCACCGCTGGTCAAACCGGGAAGTTGGGCCGGAAGTGCGGAGAATCGCAGGGCTGCGCCCGTGCCGGCGCTGTCGGTGCCCAGGTGGTCAAAATCGCCTGCGGCCGAACGGAGGGCAGACGGATTCACGCGCAGCGGCGAGGTCATATCGGAAGCCTAATGGTGCTGCGGGCCCGGTCATGACACGAATTCCGTTGCGGCAGAGTAGCTGTGAAGGATCTGTGGGGTTCCTGCGGAGTGGTGCGGATTGATGCTGCCGGGTGTATGACTGGCTGGCCATTCTGGTGCGAAACCTCATGCAGCGCGCCGGAACAGATAGAACCGCGCCGCGTTCGCGCCGTTCTGGTCCATCGCGGGCTCGTCGCCGCTGGAAAGCAGCGTCCAGCCGGCACTGAACCGCCGCTGCACTTCGTCGAACCCGATGCCGGGCACGCCCATCGACGCTCCGGGTATGAATGCCACGATCAGCAGCTGGGCATCAGGGGCGGCCACGGCGCTGACTTCCCGGACATAGGCGTCACGATCGTCGGCGCTCATGCCGTGCAGACAACCACTGTCGATGATGAGGTCGTAACCGGCACCGATACCAGACGTACTCAGTTGTGTCACATCGGCTTTGACGAATAGCACGGGCAATCCGGCGGCTTTGGCGCGGGCTTTCTTCAGCGGTTTGGCCACATAGTCCACACCGGTCACCCGCCAACCGTGGCCGGCGAGGTACACCGCGTTGTCCCCGGTGCCGCACCCGAGATCGAGTGCGGCACCCGGGCGCAGCCCGCCGCCTTCCACGAGGCCGGTCAGGCTGTGCGCCAACGGGTGGCCGTCCCAGGGGGTGAACCCCAGCCGGTACAGCCACCGGAACAATCGTTGGCGCGAGCTCATGGAGCTACAGTGCCCCCAGATCGGCAGACAGCCAATGCTCGGGCTTGAGATAGATGGTGACGCCCTCACCGTGCTCGCGACGGGCGAACTCGAGATACGGCTCCACCTTCTCCGGCGGCAGATAGCGTTTCACCATTTCGACGAGCTGATCGTCGGTGGACGGTTCGATGCGGCTCACCGCACCGTCGACCGCCACGTAGCGCACCGACGGCTCCAGACGCTCGACCATCAACGAGAAATGCCCGGCAGCCTCGATCAACCGGTGCTTGCGGGAACCCAGGCCGGTCTGCACCCAGGGTTCCCCTCCCGGGGTGTACTGGTACCAGATCGGGACGGTCAGCGGACCGCGCTTGTCGCCTGCATACACCGACAGTGCGGCGATGTGCGGTTCTGCCAGAAACTGTTCGCGTTCTTCCTTGGAAAGGGCCATGATCACAGCCTAGACCGACTTTGAAAGTACTTGCCGGTCAACGGTTTCAGTCAAAATCTGGGGTATGTCTGGTCACTGGGCGTCCGGGGTCGTAGAGTCGGGGTCCATGCGCTTCGGACTCTTCATCCCGCAGGGCTGGCGCCTTGATCTCGTCGATATTCCCACCGAAAACCACTGGTCGGTGATGCGTGACCTGGCTGCGCACGCCGACGCGGGCCCCTGGGATTCACTGTGGGTCTACGACCACTTCCACACCGTTCCGGTGCCGACCGATGAGGCGACCCACGAGGCCTGGACGCTGATGGCTGCGTATGCGGCGACGACATCGCGCATCAAGCTCGGTCAGATGTGCACCGCGATGTCCTACCGCAACCCCGTCTACCTGGCGAAGATCGCCGCCACCACCGACATCATCTCGGGCGGTCGCGTACAGATGGGTATCGGTGGTGGCTGGTACGAGCACGAGTGGCGCGCCTACGGCTACGGGTTCCCGTCTGCCGGGGTGCGGTTGGGCCGGCTCGACGAGGGCGTACAGATCATGCGCGACGCCTGGCGGGACGGTCGGGTCAGCTTCGACGGCAAGCACTATCAGGTTGACGGTGCGATCGTCGCACCTAAGCCGCTGCAGGACAACGGTATTCCGATGTGGATCGCCGGCGGCGGGGAGAAGGTCACCCTGCGTATCGCGGCCAAGTATGCGCAGTACACCAACTTCACCTCCGAGCCCGAGGGTTTCGCCCACAAGTCGGAGGTCCTGGCCGGGCATTGCCGCGACGTCGGCACCGACTACGGCGCGATCGTGCGATCCGCCAACTTCAACGCCGTGATCGGAGAATCCGAGGCCGATGTCGCCGAGCGTGTCGCACGGTTGCGGGCCCGGCAAGTCCCGGTGGCCGGGGAGGCTGCCGTCGACGCCATGCTGGCCAACGTCACCGCGCCCGAATCGGCGAGCGGTACGCCCGAGCAGGTCATCGAGAAGCTCAAACGGCTCCGCGACCTCGGGTGTGAGTACGCCATTCTGTACTTCCCGGAGGCCGCGTACGACCGGTCCGGCATCGAATTGTTCGAGCGAGAGGTCATCCCGGCGCTGGGCTGAGCGCTCTCAATGCCCGGCGCTTTGACCTCCGTCGACGTGCAGGATCTCGCCGGTGACGAATCCGGCCTGCTCCAGGTACAGCACCGCGTTGACGACATCGTCGATATCGCCCAGGTGGCCGATCGGATGCAGAGCCGACAGGAACTCATGCGTCTCGGGCGCGTGCATCGGGGTGCGGATGATGCCCAGCGCCACCGCATTGGCCCGGATCCCGCGTGACCCGTACTCGACAGCCAGGGCCTTGGTGGCCGCGTTCAAGCCGCCTTTGGTCAGCGACGCCAGTACCGAGGGCACCTGGGAGTTGGCGTGGTCCACGAGGCTGGTGGAGATGGTGACGACGTGGCCGCCCTCGCCGTGCGACTCGATCGCGGGGATGCCGGCCCGGGTCAGCTCGAAGAAGCCGCGCTGGTTGACGCCGGTGACGGCGTCGTAGTCCTCGTCGGTGTACTCGGTGAACGGCTTGGCGACGAAGATGCCCGCGTTGTTGACGATGGTGTCGACGCGGCCGAAACGCTCCAGCGCGGCGTCGACCAGCCGACGGCCGACACCGGGTTGGCCGATGTCGCCCGGTACCGCCAGCACCATCGGGTCGTGGCTGTCGCCGATGGTGCGGGAGTTGGCGACCACGGCGTAGCCGAGCTTGCGGTAGCCGGCCACCAGGCCTTCGCCGATACCTTGAGATGCGCCGGTGATGACTGCGACGTGCGGTGTGGTGTTCATTGGGTGGTCCTTTCTGGTCTGATGCACCGCTCAACGCATGCCGAAGACGGGTCCATGTCCGTCAGATCCGACGGGTTGGCTCATTGCTGGGAGGTTCTGCCTAATAGGCTGCGGTGGTGGAGCTGCGGCAGTTGCGCTACTTCGTCGCCGTCGCCGAGGAACTGAACTTCGGCCGTGCGGCCGAGCGGCTGCGTATCGCCGGGCCGTCGTTGTCCCAGCAGATCAAGGCGCTGGAACGCGATCTCAAGGTGCAGCTGTTCGATCGCGACCGGCGCTCGGTGGCGCTGACCCAGGCCGGTGCCGCGCTGCTGCCCGGGGCGCGGGATCTGATCCAGCAGGCTGACGAATTACGCAGGCGGGCACAAGGTTTGGCGGTGTCAGAACCGGTGCGGATCGGCTATGTCAACTGGTGCCCGACCGATTGGGCCGAGCGGGCCGCCGGTGTCGCGCAGGTGCGGGTGGATACCTGGGTGATGCCCTCGCATGCCCAGGCCGCCCGGGTGGCCGACGGCACCCTGGACCTTGCGATCTGCTGGGTGCAGAGTGGCGACCTCGAGGGGTTGGGCCTCGATGCGCGGCTGATGGGGGTCGACCGGCTGTACGCACTGTCGGCCGGGTCGGATGAGTCGCCGGTGAACGCGGCAGATGTGCTCGTACTGGTGGATTCCGATGCCTCGAGTTGGTCTTCCTGGAACCGGTACGGGGAGCAGTTCGCCGCCGACGTCGGGGCGCGCGTCATGCGTACCGACGACGGTGGCGTGACCGGGCCGACCTTCTTCGAACACGTCCGTGAGTTGCGTCGGCCGGTGCTCAACAATCCCAAGGGGCAGGACGCGGTGCTGCCCAAGGACCTGGTCAGGCGCCAGGTGGTGGCTCCGACGCCGCTGTGGACCTGGTCACTGGTCTGGCGTCGGGACGAGGGCAGTCCGGCGGTGCGCGCTGTGATCGACGCGTTCACCCGCGGCATCGGGGATCTCGGTGTCCGCGAGGACGGAACCTGGCTGCCCGCCGACGATCCGTATCGTCATCGCGGCGAGGGCAGCGATTAGCACCACCACCGCGCCGGCGGCCAGCGCTGTGCGAAAACCGTTGTGCACGAGCGGGGAAACGGCCACCGGTCCGATGATCTGGCCGACGGAATAGCCTGCGGTCAGCAGGGCCACCGCGCCCGGGAACCGCATGAGCCGTCCCGCGGCCAGCGCCAGGGTGCTGATTCCGATGAAGGTTCCACCGAACAAGACGGCACCGATGAGCGCCCCGGCGCCGCTTCCCGTGCATGCCAACGCTATTCCAGCGGACTGCAGAAGCAATGCCCCGGTGAGCAGCGTCGGATGGGAAAAGCGGGAGCTCAGCCGCGCCCACACGGCAGACGAGGGAATCGCCGCCAAGCCGACCAGCAGCCACGCGCCGGTGCCCAGCCGCCCAGGAGAATGCTGCGCGATGGCCGCCACCAGGAAGGTGCCGGCGATGATGTACCCGATGCCTTCGAGGGTGTAACTGCCGAACAGGAAGGCAAATGGACGGTGTGGCTTCTTGCGTTGGTCGCCAGCAGATTTCGTGTCGGACTCCGCAGTAGCGGTGCTCATGAACCAGGCGGCTGCACTCAACACCGCAGTGCACGCGGCGGCCAGCCACCACGCGCCCTGCCATCCTGTCCGGGCGGGCAGGATGAACACCAGGCCGGCGGACAGCGCGATGCCGATACCGACACCGCCGAACGCCCACCCGGGGAGATGCGGCGGGTGTCCGTGGAGATGATCGAGCACGGTGTTGACGGCGATGACGAACACCAGGGCGCTGGCCACCCCGGCGGCCAGTCGAAGCGCCATCCATGCCAGGGCGTTGCCGGTCAACGGCATGGCCGCCAAGCTGATCACCAGCACGATGAGCGAGAGCCGGCAGGCCCACATGGAACGGGACAAGCGGGGCGAGAATGCCCCGGCGAGCGCACCCACCAGATAACCGACATAGTTGGCAGTGGCCAGGTGTCCGGCTGCCTGCGGGGTGAGACCGGCCTCCGACGTCATCAACGGCAGGATCGGGGTATAGACAAACCGTCCGATCCCCATCGCGGCGGCCAGCACTGCGGCCGTGCGGGCGACGTGCATCCAGGGTGCTGTGGGCATTGCCCCATGGTCTGCCGACTGCGGCCGGATTTGCCACGTCCGATCACCTCGCAGCTGAGAGGCTGATCCTCTCAAGGCGGGCACGGACCACGGCCGCCGAAAAAGTCGTCAAATGTACATCGCGTAACTGGTAGATGGCCTAAAAAGGTAGGCCCGGTGAAACTTGCACTGGATCGGCTTCGCGATGTGCTTCATGATCCCCACGTGACGCTGATATCACGGGAATTCGGGAGCGGAAACGTGTCTGCCCCGACAGTCGGGGCCGATGTGGCCGCGGTCTTCAACCCCCTGCCGCGCACGGCTTCTCGCGCGGCCGCGCCGGCTGAGTGTTCCCGGCCCGCGCACAGCGCTGACGTCGCCCAATCGCGCCTGTTCGAGGACATCCTGCTCGACGAAATCGCCGAGCTGCGGGACCTTGTCGCCGCCACCGAACTCCGGTGGCGACGCCTTCGGGAACGCAGTCGGGTGGCCGAAGCCCCCGTGCCGGAAGCTCTCGTTCGCCTGTATGCGCGTGTTGCCGAGGCCGAGCGACTGCTCGTTCAGCTGCGGTCCAGGTTCGGTTACGAGGGAGATTCACTCCGGGTGATTTGAAGTCCGGCGGTGGTCAGTCGAACATCACGACGATCTTGTCGGCGGCACCGGGGGTCGATGCCGTCATGAGTTGGCAGTTGGCAGTGAGATCCTTTGTCACCTCGACGATTTCGTCCGGATATCCCATCGAGCCGACGTAGGTGATCTCGTTGCTCACCTACGTCGGCTGCGCGGTCGATCAACGCTCAGTCGGGACGCTAGTTATGCACCGATGGTCGGTGGCATGCCGGTCGATGAAGCCTGGGTGTCCGTCGAGGTGCTGCCAGCGTGCGGATACATATCGCGACCCACGCCCATGCGGCCGCCGGAGGTGGCACGATTCTGGGTATGGAGAAGATCTCGCTCACCGCGATTGCCCGTCAGCAGTTGGCCGCAGCCCGCACGGCGAACAGTGGACGCAGTGCTCACACCGTCTACGGCGGGCATGAACACCAGCTGCGCCAGACCCTGATCGCGTTGACCGAGGGAAACGGGCTCGACGAGCACGAGAGCCCGGGCGAGGCCACGTTGCAGGTGATCGAGGGCCGGGTGAAGTTGGCCAATTCTCAGGCCAGCTGGGAAGGGTCGCCCGGCGACCACATCGTGATCCCGCGGACCCGCCACAGCCTGCAGGCGCTCACCGATTCGGTGGTGCTGCTGACCGTCGTCAAAGAGATGGGTCCGAACACCTGAGCCGTCGGGTTGGAGACGGGTTATCCCGGTTGAAATTGCACTCAGGGTCGTGATCCACGCGGATCTACGGCCCTGGATGCAATCTCAACGAAGTATCGGTGTCGATTCAGCGGTGGGTCAGCACGTTGACGACGTTGCCCGCCGCGTCGGTGAAGAAGAACCGCCGCACACCCCACTCCTCGTCGCTGAGCGGATGCACGATCTCCAAGCCGGCCGCGACGGCGTCGGCATACGCGGCGTCGACATCGTCAACCTCGATCGAGATGTTCGGGTTGACCGGTGCTGTCGCATCTTTGGTCATCAGACTCACCTGATGGCGCAGCTCCGAATCGGCCAGTGTGACGATCCAACCGTGGTTCATCACCTCGGTCAGGCCGAGGGTCTGGGTGTAGGCCTCGGCCACAGACAAGTCGGGCACCGTGAGCACGGGCATCACCCGGCGCACCGTCATATCGCCGGCCCCAACAGGTCGTCGGCATCCTTGATGACATAGCCGTAACCCTGCTCGGCCAGGAAGCGCTGCCGGTGGGCGGCGTACTCCGCGTCCAGCGAGTCCCGCGAGACCACCGAGTAGAACACCGC
Organism: Mycolicibacterium fortuitum subsp. fortuitum; assembly: GCF_022179545.1. The sequence goes on from NZ_AP025518.1 coordinate 1,256,209, forward strand.
GCCGCCGCCGCCGGCCTTGGGCCGCAGCAACCGGCCCAAGCGCTGCGCCTCCTCCTGGCGGGAGCCGAAGGTGCCCGAAACCTGAACGGCCACAGAGGCTTCCGGAAGATCGATGGAGAAGTTCGCCACCTTGCTGACCACCAGGGTGGAGATCTCGCCGCGGCGGAAGGCGTCGAACAATGCCTCACGCTCGGCGTTCTTCGTCGAGCCCTGGATCACCGGGGCGTTGAGCTCCTGGCCCAGCTCCTCCAGCTGATCCAGGTAGGCGCCGATCACCAGCGTCGGTTCACCGGGGTGGCGCTCCAAGATCGAGCGGACCACCGCGATCTTGGTGTGCACCGTCGAGCACAGCTTGTAGCGCTCCTCCGGTTCGGCGGTGGCGTAGAGCATGCGCTCGTTGTCGGTCATCGTCACCCGCACCTCGATGCACTCGGCAGGAGCGATCCAGCCCTGGGCCTCGATGTCCTTCCACGGTGCGTCGTAGCGCTTGGGCCCGATCAGCGAGAACACGTCACCTTCGCGGCCGTCCTCGCGGATCAGCGTCGCGGTCAGGCCCAGCCGCCGCCGGGACTGCAGGTCGGCAGTCATCCGGAACACCGGCGCGGGCAGTAGATGCACCTCGTCGTAGATGATCAGCCCCCAATCGCGGCTGTCGAACAACTCAAGGTGCTTGTACTCGCCCTTGGTACGACGGGTGATCACCTGGTACGTCGCGATCGTGACCGGGCGGATCTCCTTTTTCTCGCCCGAGTACTCGCCGATCTCGTCCTCGGTCAGCGAGGTGCGGGCCACCAGCTCGCGCTTCCACTGCCGCCCGGCCACGGTGTTGGTGACCAGGATCAGCGTCGTCGCGCCGGCCTTGGCCATCGCGGCCGCACCCACCAGCGTCTTACCGGCGCCGCAGGGCAGCACCACCACACCGGAGCCGCCCGCCCAGAACGAATCGGCCGCCATCTCCTGGTAATCGCGCAGCTGCCAGCCATCCTGGGCCAGCTCGATCGGGTGCGCCTCGCCGTCGACGTAGCCGGCCAGGTCCTCGGCCGGCCAGCCGATCTTGAGCAGCATCTGCTTGACCCGGCCGCGCTCGCTGTTGTGCACGATCACGGTGTCGTCGTCGATGCGCGCGCCCAGCATCGGGGCGATCTTCTTGTTGCGCAGCACCTCCTCGAGCACCGCTCGGTCCAGGCTGACCAGCGTCAATCCGTGGGCCGGATGCTTGATCAGCTGCAGCCGCCCGTAGCGGGCCATGGTGTCGACGATGTCGACCAGCAGCGGCTGCGGAACGGGGTAGCGCGAGAAGCTGACCAGTGCATCCACCACCTGCTCGGCGTCGTGGCCGGCCGCGCGGGCGTTCCACAATGCCAGCGGCGTGATGCGGTAGGTGTGCACATGCTCGGGGGCGCGTTCCAGCTCGGCGAACGGTGCGATGGCGGCGCGCGCCGCCCCGGCCTGCTCATGGTCGACCTCGAGCAGCACCGTCTTGTCGGACTGCACGATCAGTGGGCCGTCAGTCATCCCGGGCTCCTCGTAGGCAAGTCATCCCGTCCATTATTCCGAATCGGTGCGACTAGCCGAGGGTCAGCGGTGCGCACCCTGCAGCGAGGCACCCGCGGACGGCGCTGCCCGACCCACTGCGCCGAGCACAGAGTTCGCGACCGTGATCTTCAGCGAAAGCGCCGCCAATCCGCACCCTCAGTCGTCGGCAGCGGACACGACCGAGGTCACGCGGTGGATCGCGAACTCGCGGACCCGCCCGGCGGCCGGATCGAAGGCGGTCAACTGACCGCCGCGCACATTGATGGGAGAGACCACCCGCTGCGTGGCCACCCCGGCCGGGTCGACATAGCCGATCACCACCGAGGTCTGGTTGATCGCGGCGTCCTGCAACTGGGTGATGGCCATGGCCGGATCCAGGCGCACGCTGGCGAACGGGCCCGCGGCCACCTTGCGCAGCACCGCGACGATCGCACCAAGGGTCTGGGCCGTCGGCGGCGTGGGTGGACGGTAGACGCGACGCCGGGTCGGTGCGACGACGCGCGCACCGCGGGCCCTGATGTCGACGACAGCGCCGGTGGAATCCTCGGCGGCAGGTGCGAACCCCGCCTCCCGCAGCACTGCCAGTACATCGGCGATGGGCGCCTGCGACACCGCCACGGTGGGGGCCAACAACCGCAGTTCAAGCCGGTCAGCACCCGGCGAGGCGACCGCCTGCGCCAGCAGGGCCGGGTCTTCACAGCGCAGGAACGACGTCGCCATCCCGACTCGCAGCTGGCCGTGCCGACGCGCCACGTCATCGATCAGATACGTCAACCCCTGCGGCACCGGGGTTTTCGAGTGTTTCTCGAACAGGGTGTGCAGCTCGCTGGCGGTTCGGCCGCCATCCAGCGCGCGCCGGATGGACGCTTCGCTGATCCGATAGACCATCGCCGCGCCCGCCGATTCGACGGTGGCCACCTCGGCCAGATGCTCGGCCAATTCGCGCTCCAGAGGACCGGGCACGATGACCGTCAGATCGGCCTGCAACAGGAAGTGGTCGAGCGGCTTGGGCAACGCCTTGGTCATCGCCGCCAGCACGTCCTCGTCGGGGTCACCGGCCAGCATGCCGCGCGCCGGGGTACTGATGGCGCCGCGGCCCACCATCCCCAGCGAATGTGCCTCGGCGAGTAGGCCGCTGACCGTGGCCGGCTGCAGCCGCACCGCCCAGCGCGGCCGCCGCCAGACCATCGCCCGGGCGGCCTCGGCGCCGTCGACGCCGGTGCCCGGGGCCAACTCGGCCAGCACGCTCAACATCAGCTTGCGATCCAGGGGCGCTGCCGTCGAATACAGCGAATCCGACAGTGCCGCAAAGGGTTTGTTGTCCGGCCCACGGCTGCCGATCAGCGCTGGGCGGGCGGGCAGGTCCAACCAGGTCGAGGCCAGCAGCTGCCACCGCATGGCCGTCGTGGATTCGATGAACCTGTCGGCGGCCACCGTCGGCGCCCAGTACGGGCCGGTGCCGTCACCCGGGTCGGGTTCAGGCATGCCTGCGGCGATCAGCCCGGCGCCGGCGGCCAGTTCCAGCAGCAGGCCGAGGCGCGGTTCGTCGATGCCGGTGGTCTTGGCCAGCCGCTTCATGTCGCGCACCCCGAGCCCGCCGTTGCGCAGCTCGGGAATCGGTGTGCTGCCGAGGGTTTCGATGGTCAGGTCGACCTCGCGCAGCAGATCGATGGCTGCACCGGCAGCCACCGCGTCCACATCGGCGGGAGTGGTCGAGGTCGTGTGGAGCACCGGGGCGGTCAACTCCACCGGGCCGGGCGCCTCACCACGCATCACCTGGCTGACCAACCGGGGCAGGATCACCGTCTCGTCGTCGATCCGGCGCAGCAGGCCGGCCGCCAGCAGGCGGGGCACCGGTCGATCGGGCGGGGTGTCAGGTGCCGCGTCGCGGGTGCGGCCCACTGGTGAGCCCTCCAGCAATCGGGCAAGCAGATCGTTCTGCGCGTCGTCCAGCCCGTCGAGAAGTGCGGTGATCTCCTCGGCGCTGTGCGAGGACGCCTCGACGGTTGCCTGCCCGACATACCAGGGGAGACCGGTAGCCGCCTCCGGCGCCACCCGAACCTCGGCTTCGCCCCACACCAGGGCCCGCTCGCGCAGATCTTCCAGCGCACCTGCCAGTTCTTCCGCGCCGACCCGGTCACCCAACAATTCACTGAGCTGGGACACGGGGACGGAATGGGTGTCGGCGTGCAGGACCAGAAGCGCATCCAGGATTGCCAGCCGCAGGAAGTCCAAGGCATCGGTGGCAGCCTTGACCGACTGCCGCGAGGTGGCGCGCGCGGCGAGTGCGGCGATGGTTCCCGGTGGCGGCTGGCTCAGGTCGGGCCGCAGTTCCAGCAGGCGGATCAGGGCCTTGTCGTCGAGGTCGGACAGCCAGGCGCCCAGCGGGAATCCGGGAGTCTGTGCGGCGGTCATATCCTGACCAGCGTAAAGCAGCCCGGGCGATACCTCTCCCGGCTCTCCCCGGCAAGCGGGAGGGACCCCCGGCCCGCCGGTCTCGCCTCCGGTGGAGGAGCCTGCCACAATGTGGGGCGTGGCTGACAAGAAGAAGAACCAATACGTCGACAACGGCTGGCCCGTGCTCTCCGACGGCGATGATCACGCCGTCAGCGAGCTCGCCACCGACCGCACCGGCGCGCTCTCCCCATTCGGTGATGTGACCTTCCCATTGCCGGCAGAGGAACTGCCCTTCATCCAGTCGGCCACCGTCGTCAACAGGTAACGGTGGGGCTTTCTCACCTCGACGAATCCGGCGCGGCGCACATGGTCGACGTCTCGGCCAAGGACGCCACCTTGCGCACCGCCGTGGCCGTGGGCACTCTGCACACCCGGCCGGACGTGGTCGCCCTCATCGCTTCGGGCGGTCTGCCCAAGGGTGATGCTCTGGCCACGGCCCGAGTGGCCGGCATCATGGCTGCCAAGCGGACTCCCGAGCTGATCCCGCTGTGCCACCAGCTGGCGCTGACCGGCGTCGACGTGGAGTTCGACGCCCGCGATGCCGAGGTCGCAGTGACGGCCACCGTGCGCAGCACCGACCGCACCGGCGTCGAGATGGAAGCCCTGACCGCGGTGAGCGTCGCCGCGCTCACGCTGTACGACATGATCAAGGCCGTCGACCCCGCCGCGCGTATCGACGACATCAAGGTGATGCGCAAAGAAGGCGGTAAAACGGGATTGTGGGAAAGAACTACTCAGTGACGCGTTCGGCGCGGGTCATCATCGCTTCCACCCGTGCCGCAGCAGGGGTATACGACGACCGGACCGGCCCTCTCATCGTCGGCTGGCTCTCCGATCGCGGCTACGACGTGACCGAGCAGGTGGTGGTGGCCGACGGACATGCGGTGGGTGATGCGCTGCGCGCCGCCCTGGCCGAGCACGTCGACCTGATCATCACCTCCGGGGGCACCGGCATCTCGCCGACCGACGCCACGCCGGAATCCACTGCGGCGGTACTCGACTATCAGATCCCCGGCCTGGCAGATGCCATCCGCCGCGCCGGCGTGCACAAGGTGCCTACCGCGGTGCTGTCTCGCGGCGTCTGCGGTGTTGCCGGCCGCACCCTGATCATCAACCTGCCCGGGTCGCCGGGAGGGGTCAAAGACGGATTGGGTGTGCTGGCCGGCGTGCTGGAGCATGCGCTGGATCAGCTCAGCGGTAAGGATCATGCCCGGTGAGCGCATCCGTCATCCGTGTCGAATTGACCGAGACGCCGATCTCATTGACCGAATACGAGGCGCTGGTCGCCCATGAGGCGGCCGGTGCCGTGGTCGGGTTCTCCGGGGTGGTGCGTGATCACGACGGTGGCCGTTCGGTCACCCGGCTGGACTACTCCGCGCATCCCAATGCACTTCAGACCTTGGAAGAAGTGGCCGCCGAAGTTGCCGCGCAGGCCACCGGGGTACGGGCGATCGCGGTCAGCCACCGCATCGGCACCCTGCAGATAGGAGACGCCGCCCTGGTGGCCGCTGTGGCAGCGGACCATCGCAGGGCGGCGTTCGAAACCTGTGCCGTACTCGTCGACACCGTCAAGGAGCGGCTACCGGTGTGGAAGCACCAGTACTTCTCCGACGGCACCGACGAGTGGGTCGGTTCGGCCTGAAACCAGGCCGTTGATACTCAGCTGTTGATGACGATGTTGCCGTCGAGACCCTGATTCTCGATGGCCTGCTGGATCTGATCGACGTAGCTGACCGGCTGAGCGGGCGCAGGCGCCGCTTCGGGGGCCGGGGCCTCGGGAGCCGGAGCCGGTGCCTCAGGCGCCGGAGCGGGCACCTGCAGGGCGGCATCGGTGATCGGGGCGGCCTCGGGTGCCGGGGCCAACGCGGCGTCCATCGGAGCGGCCTCGGGAGCCGGGGCCTCAGGGGCCGGCGGCAGGTTCTCGGGGGCGGGCGGCAGCGGGGCGTCCATCGGAGCGGCCTCGGGAGCCGGAGCCTCGGGCGGCGGCGGCAGTTCACCGTTGACCGCGGGCGCATCCAGCGGGGCGGGAGCAGGCTCGGCGACCACGTTGCGCGGGGTGGAGCCCGACAGGCCGCGCCCGCAGACCGGCCAGGCACCCTTGCCCTGGCGGGCCAGGACTCGCTCGGCGACAGCGATCTGCTGTTCTTTGGTGGCCATGAAGGCCGACGGTGCGTACTCACCGCCGCCGTTCGAAGACCACGTGCTCGGCGAGAACTGCAGGCCGCCGTGGTAGCCGTTGCCGGTGTTGATGGCCCAGTTGCCGCCGGACTCGCAGCGGGCCACCTGGTCCCACTCGCCGTCGGTGGCGGCCATGGCCTGCCCGGCGAGGGCGAGGCCGCTACCACCGAGCACAGCGCCGGTGAAGGCGATCTTGGCGACATTCTTTGCTGAAGACGAGGAAGCAGGCTTGCGATGCCGTCCACTCATAAGCGTGAAGGTCCTCTCGTATGCGCCCACGAGGTCAGCTGTCGGGTTCGGGTGGGAGAGGTCACCCGGCCGGCGTCGTCGAAACGGCGACGGCTTCACCCCAAGGGGCCGCAAGCGGCTCCTGGTCCTGAATAAATCGGTGGACCGGTTGGGTCCCCCGCCTCCATCCTTGTTGTTCGTCGTTAACCCCTGCCCGATGGATGGAGCTCGGCGCTACCGGTTGGGGTGGGTCAACTGATTAGGGTCCGTTGACTTGGGAATGAACGGTAACGGCTCCCCGCAAGCACGTCACCTTTTGCGGCCTCGGGCGTTTTGGGTTTGAGCAAACTCTAAAAGTTGTTTAAAGGTGCAGGTTATTTCTGCGTTCTCGCAGGTGGGCGAGTCGCTCCACCGTGCTGTAGCCAGCTCGTGACCATTTCGTTATGTGATGCAAATCACGTTAGCCGCCGGCGAATGGGGGTAACACATCAACGGTCTGAGACGTTGATACCGGCTTGTCCATATCTCGGACAGCGACCCCGTCCAACAGGTATGAGCAGCGCTTTAGTACGCGCGCCAGTTCCTCATCGCGATCGCTGAGATGCTCGACGAGCGTCGCGATCGTCGAATTCTTTGCCAAATCTAACGTTTCCGTATCAACTCCGGCTGCGGCGGCCGCAGCGGCGAAATAACGGACCGTGATGGGAACGGTGGCCACTGTCATCTAGCCGCCGATCGCGCTCATCGGCCGCACCGGCTGCACGAAATCCGGATCGTTGATGCCGTGTCCGGCCGGCTTGGCCCACATGGCCGTCCGCCAGGCCGCCTCGATCGCGGCATCGTCGGCGCCGCCTCTCAGAAGCGCCCTCAAATCGCTCTCCTCGGTGGAGAACAGGCAGCTGCGGATCTGACCGTCGGCGGTCAGCCTGGTGCGGTCACAGGCCGAACAGAAGGCGTGAGACACCGAGGCGATCACCCCGACGCTGCCCGCCGGATGCTCGGTGCTTGCGGCGACCTGCCACAGTTCGGCCGGCGCCGAGCCGCGTGGCTTCGGATCGGGCCGCAGATCGAAGTGCGCTCGCAGGGTGGCCAGGATCGTGTCGGCGTCGATCACCGTGCCGCGCTGCCAGGTGTGTCCGGCATCCAGCGGCATCTGCTCGATGATCCGCAACTGGTAGCCGTGGTCCAGGCAGTAGGCCAACAGGTTCACCGCGTCGTCGAGGCCCGACACCGGGTCGAGCACCGCGTTGACCTTCACCGGGCTCAGGCCTGCCGCCTTGGCGGCCGCCAGTCCGTCGAGCACGTCGCTCAGGCGGTCCCGACGGGTGATCCGGGCGAAGTGCGCGGCGTCGACGCTGTCCAGTGACACGTTGATCCGGTCCAGCCCGGCCTCTTTGAGCCCTGCGGCCCGGCGGGCCAGCCCGACGCCGTTGGTGGTCAGCGTGATCTCCGGGCGGGGGCGCAGCGCCGCGGCGGCGGCCACCACGTCCTCAAGATGGCGGGTGACCAGCGGTTCGCCGCCGGTGAACCGCACGCTGGTGATGCCGAGGCGGGTGACCGCGATGCGCAACAGCCGGCCCAACTCGTCGCTGCTGAGCAGCGCATCGCCGGGCAGCCAGTCCAGGCCCTCGGCGGGCATGCAATAGGTACAGCGCAGATTGCACTTGTCGGTCAGCGAGACCCGCAGGTCGGTGGCCACCCGGCCGTAGGTGTCCACCAGGGGGCCGCTGGCCGGGGCGGGTTCGAGGGGCCGGGCAGCGGACCGGTTCACCGTGGGCAGCCCGAGAGAGGTCAGGGTCATACCGCGACCTTCGTCGAGTCGACCGGGACGATGTCCTTGCCCAACGGCACCAGAGAGACCGGGATCAGCTTGAGATCGGCCAGCGCAAGTGGGATTCCGATGATCGTGACCGCCATGGCCACCGCACTGACGAGATGGCCGAGCGCGAGCCACCAGCCGAACAGGACGATCCAGATGATGTTGCCGACCAGGGCACCTGGCCGGGTCCCGGGTTTGTCCACGATGGTGCGGCCGAACGGCCACAGGGCGTAGGAGGCGATGCGCAGCGAGGCGAACCCGAACGGGATGGTGATGATCAGGACGAAGCAGATCAGCGCGGCCAGCAGGTAACCCAGTGCCAACCACAGGCCGCCGAAGATCAACCAGATGATGTTCAGTATCACTCGCATTACCGGCGCATCTCTCTTCCAGAGGTGGTTGCAAGCCTACCGAGTAATAGGGGTGAAGCACCCGCCGGGATCCGAGTAAGATCTCCCCATCGCGTCCCGGCGCTGACGGGACGCGAACTTTATGTGTGTACGTAGTTCTGACAAGACGAGCGGGTGAGTAGCAGTGCCGACCGGCAAGGTGAAGTGGTACGACGCCGAAAAGGGCTTCGGCTTTGTGTCCCAGGAGGACGGCGAGGACGTCTATGTGCGTTCTTCGGCGTTGCCCGCGGGTGTCGAGGGCCTCAAGGCCGGTCAACGCGTCGAGTTCGGGGTCGCTGCCGGGCGTCGTGGCCCGCAGGCCTTGAGCCTCAAGCTCATCGATCCGCCGCCGAGCCTGAGCCGGGCCCGGCGCGAAGCCGAGCGTCCCGAGCACAAGCACACTCCCGACGAGCTGCACGGCATGGTCTCGGACATGATCACGCTGCTCGAGGACATCGTCCAGCCCGAGCTGCGCAAGGGGCGTTACCCCGATCGCAAGGTCGCGCGCCGGGTGTCCGAGGTGGTCAAGGCCGTCGCGCAGGAGCTCGACGCCTAACTGCCCGCGCCCAACGTCGGCTTGTGTTCGAGAATGCGCTGTTTTCTCGAACACAAGCCAACTCTCGACGTGGAGACTGGGGATATGACCCAGGGCTCCTATGTTGCGACCGGTAGCGGTGAGTTCAATCGCGACACCGACTACATCACCACCCGTATCACGGCCGACGGACGCGACGGTTACCCCGTCGAACCGGGCCGGTACCGGCTGATCGTCGCGCGGGCCTGTCCGTGGGCCAACCGCACCATCATCGTGCGGCGCCTGCTGGGCCTGGAAGACGTTCTGTCCATTGGCTTTTGCGGCCCGACGCATGACGCGCGCAGCTGGACGTTCGATCTGGATCCAGACGGGCTGGACCCGGTGCTCAAGATCCCGCGGTTGCAGGACGCGTACTTCAAGCGTGACCCGAACTACCCGAAGGGCATCACGGTGCCCGCGATCGTCGAGGTGGCCACCGGCGCGGTGGTGACCAACGACTTCGCCCAGATGACGCTGGACTTCTCCACCGAGTGGACCGCATACCACCGCGAAGGTGCTCCGCAGCTGTATCCCGAGCCGCTGCGGGCCGAAATCGACGAGGTGGCCAAACGGATCTACACGGAGGTCAACAACGGGGTGTACCGGTGCGGTTTCGCCGGCTCACAGGAGGCCTACGACAAGGCCTACGACCGGTTGTTCACGGCGTTGGACTGGTTGACCGAGCGGCTGAGCACACAGCGGTATCTGGTGGGCGACACCATCACCGAGGCCGATGTCCGCCTGTTCACCACGCTGGCCCGCTTCGACCCGGTTTATCACGGGCATTTCAAGTGCAATCGGTCCAAGCTCGCCGAGATGGACGTGCTGTGGGCGTACGCCCGCGATCTGTTCCAGACGCCGGGCTTCGGTGACACCATCGACTTCGTCCAGATCAAGCAGCACTACTACATCGTGCATTCGGACATCAATCCGACACAGATCGTGCCCAAGGGACCCGACTTGTCCAACTGGCTCAGCCCACACGGCCGGGAAGCCTTGGGCGGCAGGCCTTTCGGCGACGGCACACCGCCTGGTCCGACGCCCGAGGGCGAACGTGTCCCAAAGGGGCACGGCGCGTCCTAGTCGTCGGGAACGGTCAGAGGCCGGGCAGGCAGTTGACGAAGGGAATGAGCCCGGGGCACTGCTCGAAGACGTTGGGCGGATTCTCCGGCGGTGGAGGCGGCGGGATCGGCGTCGGGAACAGGTTGGGGCCTTCCCAGTAATGAGCCGGGGCGTGGGTACGCACGTCGTATTCGAAGTAGTAGGTGTGGCAGACGCCCATGTCCCACGCCAGGTCCGCATCCGACCGGGGTGGGTCGTTCGGCAGGGGCTGCCCAGGGCACCACTGGAAGGGACCGTAGGTATAGGCCTGAGCGGTGCCCGCTCCCAGGGCTACCGCGATACCGCCGCATACCAATGCCGTGGTTGCCAGCCCCACGATCATGGGTTTCATGAAAGTACGTTATCGCTGCACAACGCCGGAAAGCCGAGGGTGGCGAAAACCGGCTCGGGGTTGCTTGTGATGGCAAGCAGCAGGCTCGTCCGGCAGGTCAGGGCCAGACGGTGCTGATCGACCATTCGGCGTGCGGCAACGCGAACTCCTGGCCGTCCTGATCCTGCACCAGCGTCAGCAACTGGACCGCCAGGCCGGTGAGCCGGCCCCGGTTGGGATCGAGCGTCGGGATGGTCACGGCCAGGGTGGTCTTGGGCGCGTAGTACGTCACGGTGGTGTCGATCGGGTTCTCGTACACCCGCAGCAGCCGCCACGGTGCGCGGGAAACCGCGCTCGGCACCGAGAGCTGCACGGGGTTGTCCTCGTCGACCCTCAATTCACCCGCATCGCGAGGCTCCTTGCAGTCATCGAGGTTGAGCACCTCGCAGTACTGGAACGGGCCGACCCGCACCGAGTGTCCGTGCGAATATGCGCTGATCTCCGGGAGCCGGTCGCCTTGCGCATCGTGGAGCCGCCAGACCCCTACCGCGGTGCCGGCGATCGCCAGCACGATCACGGCCCCCAGGGCCGCCAGAACACGCTTCATCGGGATCCCCACTGTGCTGTCGGGGCCGCAGCGGAACGGCTGCCGCCTTCTCGTGCGGCATGGACCGGGCGATTACCGCCCAGGCCGGGAATCAGTGATTCACCGCGGTAGCTCACGATCGTCTGAGCCAGACCAAGTATCAGCACGGCCGTGATCGTAGTGAACCCGGCCGTGAGGTCCGTATAGATCAGCACCCCGGTGGCACCGCCGGCCACCCAGGCCAGCTGCAGAACCGATTCGGAGCGGCCGAACGCCGAGGCCCGCGAGGCCTCCGGGAGGTCGTCCTGCAGGGAGGCGTCGAGTGAGGCCTTGGCAATGGCGCTGGCACCCGAGGTCACCAGCGTCGCACCGGCGGCCACCAGGAGGTTCCCGGTGATCGCGGTCGCCAGGGCGACAACGGTGACGGCGGCCGCGGCGCGCACCACCAGCTGGGCGGGGTGGCCGAGTTTGAGCCGGGCGGCGGCGATGTTGCCGCCGAAGTTACCGATACCGGCCGCGGCGCCGATCAATCCGAGGATCAGCAGCTGTTCCCAGCCGCTGGCATCGTGGGATTTGGCGACGAACGCCGGATAGAGGAACAGAAATCCGACCATCACCTTGATGGTGCAGTTGCCCCACAGCGCGGTGATGGTGTTGCGGCCCAACGGCTGACGCATGGCTTTGGGTTTGCGGGGCTGACGACGCAGCTCGCCGGGGTCGCCCGATTGCCCGTGGTAGCTCAGGGTGGTGGGCACCTCACCCTCGGTGACCTCGACCCACTTCGGGATCCGCATCGACAGCACCGCACCGGCCACCGAGACCGCGACGACCACGTACAGCGCCCCGGGCAGTTGCGCCACGTTGAACAGGTATTCGGCTCCCGCGGCGATACCGCCGCCGACGACGGTGCCGCCGAGCAGGCCGAAGGTGGTCAGGCGGGAGTTCACGCGCACCAGGTCGATCGACGGGGGCAGCACCCGCGGGGTCACCGCGCTACGTAGCACCGAGAAGGATTTCGACAGCACCATCATGCCCAGCGCGCAGGGATACAACACCCAGGACGGGTAGCTCCCGGTGGCGCCGTCGTAGTTGGCGATCAAGATCACGATCAGCACGGTGCGCAACGCGAACGACGCGGCCAGCGCCATGCGACGACCGTGCTGCAGGCGGTCGAGTGCGGGCCCGATCAGTGGGGCGATCACCGCGAACGGAGCGATGGTGATCAACAGGTACAGCGCCACCTTGCTCTTGGATTCGCCGCTTGCCGCAGCGAAGAACAGCGTGTTGGCCAGTGCGACGGCCATGGCCGCGTCGACGGCGAAATTGGCCACCACCGGCCAGGTCAGTGCCGTGAGCCCCGACTTGTCGGCGCCGTCGGCGGTCGCGGCGCGGTGCACGAAACCGTACATCCGCGAACCCATTTCGCGGCTGCGGGCTGCGGCGGCCCGGGTGACGGTGACCTTTTCCCCGGCCGCCGACCCGACTCCGTGGGAGCGTGGCGACTCGTCGTTCCTCGGGTGCGCGGCGGTGCGCTGCTCGTCTAGCGGTGGCAGCCAACGGTTGGAGCTGGGCACCGATTGCCTGCGCGGCCGGCGCGGCGTCTCATCGCTGGGGTAGTTGGCCATTCCGGGATGTTCCGCACCGTGGTCGGCCGGCGGCCGCGGCGGGTAGTAGGTCACCCCCCGATTCTCTCCTATCCGGCACGCAGGCGGCCGACGGCCGACCGGTGTGGCCCGCGGTTGCCCCGATCAGGCACTATGGAGGCGATGGAAAGCGTGACCGAACCAGCCGAGCAGGCCTACGAATCCGGCCGGGAGACCAGCCCGGCGGCGCCGTCGCAGGAGCAGGAGGCAGTGCTCTCGGGTGCCGCCGACCAGGCTCGCGCGGCCCTGATCGAGTTCAGCGGCGAGGGCGCCGTGGGCGAATACCTCGGCGTGACCATCGAGGACGCCTCCTCGGCCACGCATCGATTCCTCGCTGACCTGCCCGGTTACCGCGGGTGGCAGTGGGCCGTCGTGGTTGCTGCCTACCCCGGTGCCGACCACGCCACGATCAGCGAGCTGGTCCTGATTCCCGGGCCGACGGCGCTGCTGGCGCCGGAGTGGGTGCCGTGGGAGGACCGGGTCCGTCCCGGCGACCTCGGGCCGGGCGACCTGTTGGCGCCGCCGCCCAATGATCCTCGCCTTGTTCCCGGGTACGTGGCTACCGGCGATCCGCTGATCGACGACACCGCCTTGGAGCTCGGCTTCGGCCGGCGTCAGGTGCTCAGCGAGTGGGGTCGGGCCGAGGCCGCGCAGCGTTGGCACGACGGTGACTACGGGCCGGGTTCGGCGATGGCCCGCTCGACGCGTCGGGTCTGCCGTGACTGTGGCTTCTACCTACCGCTGGGCGGTGCACTGGGCGTGATGTTCGGCGTGTGCGCCAACGTCCTGTCGGCCGACGGCCATGTGGTGGAGGCCGAGTACGGCTGCGGGGCCCATTCGGACACCCCGCAACCGCCCGGCACCGGATCGCCGATGTACGAGCCGTACGACGACGGTGTGCTCGACGTGGTTGAGTGAATGCCGCTCAGTTCTCGGCGGCGGCCTTGATCTTGGCCAGCGACGCGTTCATCCCGTCGACGAGTTCGTCCTCGAAACTGGGTACGCCGCCGAACAACGCGCCGACCAAGGCGTTGGACACCGCGGTGGTGCCGTTCTCGGCATGACGGGATTCGGTCACGCGAGTGCCGGTGGCGGTCGGCTCCAGTTCGTAGCTCCACACGGTGTTGTTGCCCTCCACCAGGAAGGCCAGCTTCTTGTTGTCGATGACCTCGGTGAGGCGTGACGTGGTGGGCCAGAACACGAACTTGCGGCGGTTGAGATTGAACGTGCGGGTGCCCGGACGCAGCGGGCCGAGCGGCTTCATCAGCCGGCACTGGGGGCTCCACTGTGGCATGCGGCTCAGGTCGGAGATCAACCCCCACACCTTGTCGACGGGTGCATCGATGTCGATGCTGGCTTGCAGTAGTGGTGCGGCCATGGTGCCTCCTCAGGTCAATCCGCTTTGCGCACCGCGGGATCCGCGGCGTGCGGCACGGCGCTGGATTAGAAAGATAGTCGTGCCGAGTACGCCGATCGCCAATCCGGCGAGTGCGAACGGGCGCCAGTGTTGCAGACCGCCGACGGTGAAGGTCAGCACGGTGGCGATCAGCCAGCCCGTGGCGATCACCAGAATCACCGGCCACGGTTCCAGCAGGCCGGCAGGCAGGGGCGGCGGCTGGGGCGCCGGTGCGTCGTCGGGATCCTCGGTCATCGGTGACCAACGTATCCGATGCGGTCCGTATTCATTGGTCTTGGTTTTAGCCCTTTACCTTCGGCGCCTCAGTACTATTTCCGATGTGAACGATCCGGAGGCGCGGCTCGCGAATGATTTGGCACTGGCAGTTGTCCGTCTCGCGCGTCAATTACGAACTCGGCGTGCGGAATCCCCGGTTTCGTTGACGCAGTTCTCAGCGCTGGCCACCTTGGCCAAGGAAGGCGCGATGACCCCGGGCGCCCTGGCATTGCGCGAGCGGGTGCGGCCGCCGTCGATGACGCGGGTGATCGCCTCGCTGGCCGAGCAGGGACTGGTGGCCCGCGCCGCCCATCCGCTGGACGGACGCCAGATCGTGGTGTCTGCTTCGCCGGCCGGGATGAGCTTGGTCGAGGCGGAGCGCCGCGCCAGCCAGGAATGGCTCAAGACGCAGCTGTCCCGGCTGGATCCCGATGAACGCCGGACTCTGGTCACCGCAGCCGATCTGATGTCGGCCATGGTTCTCGAAGGCGTGTGAGTCTGCTGCGCGTTATCGACATCGATGATCCGGCGGATGCCCGGCTGGACGACTTTCGTGACCTCAACAGCGTGGACCGCCGTCCCGATCTGCCCAGCGGCAAGGGCCTGGTGATCGCCGAAGGCGTGCTGGTGGCCCAGCGGATGTTGGCCTCGCGGTTCATCCCCCGTGCACTACTGGGCACCGACCGGCGGCTGACCGAACTGGCGGCCGACCTCGACGGTGTGGACGTGCCGTTCTATCGGACCAGCGCCGACGTGATGGCCGCCGCGGTCGGCTTTCATCTGAACCGCGGGGTGCTCGCCTCGGCTTCGCGAGCGCCGGAGTTGTCGGTGGCGGAGGTGATCTCCGAGGCGCGCACCGTGGCGGTGCTCGAAGGGGTCAACGACCACGAGAACCTCGGCTCCATCTTCCGCAACGCCGCCGGATTGGCGGTCGACGCGGTGGTGTTCGGCGCGGGCTGTGCGGATCCGCTGTATCGGCGGGCCGTGCGGGTGTCGATGGGGCACGCCCTGCTGGTTCCGTTCGCCCGGGCGGCCTCGTGGCCGGATGAGTTGGAGCTGCTGCGGGACAACGGCTTTCGGCTCCTGGCCATGACGCCCGATCCGGCCGCTGCGACGCTTTCTGAAGCGATGACGCAGCTCGACGGCGACCGGGTGGCGATCCTGGTCGGCGCCGAGGGGCCCGGGCTGACCGAGCGGACGATGCGCGCCAGCGACGTGCGTGTGCGCATCCCGATGTCACGCGGCACCGATTCGCTCAACGTCGCCACCGCCGCGGCGCTCGCGTTCTACGAGCGCGCCCGACTCGGGCACTGAGATCGCGTTAGATTGACACCGTGACCGACGATTCCACGCCGTGGGGGACCGGCCTGACGGTGGCCGGTTTCGTGGCCGTTGTGCTGGGCGCGGCCATCGTGGTGCTCGGCATCGGGCTGCTGCGGGTGCACCCGTTGTTGGCGGTCGGGCTGAACATGGTGGCCGTCGGCGGATTGGCTCCCACGGTATGGGGCTGGCGGCGTCGTCCGGTGTGGCGCTGGTTCGTGCTGGGGTCGGGTGTCGGCGTGGCGTGTGGGTGGCTGGCACTGCTGGCGATCGGACTGACGCAGGGCTGACCGGGCCCGCTCAGGCCGCCAGTTCCGCGGCGGTGTAGTTGGCGTCGAGCAACCCGGCGACGGCCTCCTCGCGGCGGAAGGGCCTGCCGTGGACAGCGAACATCCTTTCGGCCGTAGTGGTTTCGGGCTTCCAGCCGGTACCGGCCAGATAGTCCGCGACGGCGTTCCGATCGCCGGAGAAGATCAGGTCCGAAAGGTCATCGAGCTCCAGGCCCTGCTCGCGTTGGTGGTCGGTGAGGGCACGTATCCGGTTCTCGGCCAACTCGGAGTGCTCGGCCATCCAGTCGGTGGCGACGCGGCTGCCCGGGGCACTCAGCTCGGTGATGTTGTCGAACAACCGGTCCTGGGCGTCTGGAGGCAGATATCCGAGCAGTCCCTCGGCGATCCACGCGGTGGGGGTTCGGGGGTCGAAGCCGTGGGCGCGCAGAGCTGCCGGCCAGTCCTGGCGCAGGTCGATGCCGATGGCGTGCAATTGTGCGGCCGGGGCGGCGCCCAGTTCGGCGAGTGCACGGCCCTTGAACTCGATGACCGCCGGCTGGTCGAGTTCGAAAACCGTCATCCCGGCCGGCCAAGGCAGCCGGTAGGCGCGGGCATCGAGTCCGGAGGCGAGGATGACGGCCTGGCGGATGCCCGCGTCGACGGCGGCCAGGAAGAAGTCGTCGAAGTAGCGGGTGCGGATGGCCATGCCGTCGGCGAGCACGTGCGGATCGAGTGGCTCGTCGGCACCGTCGGCGACCAGGTCGCCCTGGGCCAGGCGGACGTAGTAGTCCACGCCGACGGCGTCGACCAGGGGGCGGGCGTACGGGTCGGAGATCAGGGGATCGGCGGCGGTCGAGGCCAGCGCGCGTGAAGCCGCTACGCCGGTGGCGGTGGCCCCGACGCCGGTGGCCAGATCCCAGGTGTCGTTGTCGGTGCGTGGCATCGGCCCTCCAGATGTATAGTAAAGCTAGTTATTAGCCACTATAACTAAACTGCGGAAGTGCTGAAGGGTTGCTTGCGCCACATCGTCAGCGCTGAAGATTGCCGGCGCCAGGTAGCTGCGATCCTCAGCGTAGGTAGTTGTCCACAGGTGCGCGGAACGACTCTGGCCGTGTCGGCGCTGGTGGGCGAGCATCGATGGCGTGGACATCGACGACGTGCTTCGCCTGCAGTCGGGGGTGATTGCGCGTCGGCAAGCCCTGGAAGCGGGGTTGCAGTCGCACGACATTCGAAGGTTGCTGCGGCGCAATGAGTGGGCGCGGGTCCACGACGGCGTATACGTCGATCACACGGGACCGTTGACCTGGCTGCAACGAGCCTGGGCCGCAGTGCTTTACGCGGCTCCGGCGGCGTTGTGCCTTGAATCGGCGTTGACCGGCGAGGGCGCGGTCATCCATGTCGCAGTCTCCCGCGACCGGGGCGAGCTGGCCGAACCGCCCGGAGTGCGCATCCACCATCTGACGCACCTGCAGGAGCGGGCGCTCTGGCACGTCGGTCCGCCTCGGCTGCGTGTCGAAGAAGCCGCCCTCGACGTCGCATGCCAGGCCATCTCGGAGTTCGATGCGATTGCGGTGCTGGCCGACGCTTGCCAGTCGCGACGCACTACCGCGCCACGTCTACTGCAGGCCCTCGACGCTCGCCAGCGGGTACGCAGACGACGTTGGCTACGGGCGGTGTTGGTTGACCTTGCCGAGGGCACCTGCTCAGTTCTCGAGCATGGGTACCTCAATCGTGTGGAACGGGCGCACGGGTTGCCCCGGGCCGCTCGTCAGATGCGGTCGACCTCGTCGGAGGGTGTGACGTACCGCGACGCTGAGTACGCTCAACGACTCGTGGTCGAACTCGATGGCCTCCTGTTCCACAACACGGCATCGGCGCGAAACAGGGATGCGGAGCGTGATCTGGACGCTGCGGTCGACGGCCGCACGACCGTGCGACTGTCCTACCGTCAGGTTTTTGACCGACCGTGCCGGACCGCCGCGAAGATCGCGCGGGTGATGCGGCGACACGGGATCAGTGTGAATGGCCGCGTGTGCGGTCCGGATTGCGAGTTCACCCGCGCTGAGTTGGCCGCCTGACGTCGGCAGTGGCAACGCTGAAGATTGCGGTCACCTGATGACCGCAATCTTCAGCACAGGCTGCTCGAAGATCGATCAGGGCTGAGTGCCCGAGGAGCGCACGCCCAACAGCACGTCCTCCCAGGCCGGAACCGTCGCGCGGGCCTTGCGGCTGCGCTTGGGTGCCGGGGGAGCCGGCGCCGGTGCGGGCTCGGCGGGGCGGCTGAACTGCTCGGGTGCCGCGGCCGGCACGTCGTGGGACTCGTCGGCCTCGTGGTGATCGAACAGGTGGGGCACGGCGGCGACCGGGCGCAGCGGCCGGGCGAAATCGGGATTGATCAGCTGGCGGGCCGCATCGTCCGACGCGGAGACGGTGCCGCCGTGGGCGCCCGGGCTGTAGCGGAAGTGTGCGACGTTGTCCGACCGGCCGGCTTTCCACGCCAGCTGAACGGTCCAGCGGCTGTCCTCGTTGCGCCACGCGTCCCAGGCGATCGAATCGGGGTCCAGGCCGCGGGCCACGATGGCTTGGGTGACGGTTTCCAGCAGCGTCAGCACCGAGGGGCCGTCGGCGAGAACCGGATGCGCCGCGGTGGCCAGCTCGGCCGCTCGCGCGCGTTCCAGCAGCACCGGATGGGCGAATCTCTCGACCCGTTCGACAGGCACCCCGGCTGCGGCGGCCAACTGCTCAACCGATGCCCCGGCGCGGATCTTGGCCTGAATCTCCTTGGGTCGCAGCACGTTCTGCACCTCTGCATCGGTTTCGGTCTGATTCGAGGCGACCTTGTCACCGCGCATGGCGGCACGCAGCCGGTCATCGACACGCAAGCTGAACATGTCTTTGGCGGAGTCGTCGGATTCACAGATGATGCGTCTGCCGTCTACGTTCAAACCAACGACTCTGAGTTCTCGCATACCGACCAAACCTCCTGCGCGAACCCTACTGCGTTATCCGCCCGTTACCGGGCTGACACGCTGGCGGGAGAGCGCCGGGGATGAAGGTTTGCTCACAAATTTTCGACGACCCAGTCGACGCAGCTGGTCAGCGCGCTCACGTCGTCGGGATCAACGGCCGGGAACATGCCGATCCGTAACTGGTTACGGCCGAGCTTGCGGTAGGGCTCGGTGTCCACGATCCCGTTGGCGCGCAGCACCTTGGCGACCGCGGCGGCATCCACCGCATCGCTGAAGTCGATGGTGCCGACGACCTGCGAGCGCAGTGCCGGGTCGGTGACGAACGGGGTGGCGAAGCTCGCCGCCTCGGCCCACGCGTACAGGCGCTCGGAAGAGTCCGCCGTCCGCTTCACCGCCCAGTCCAGGCCGCCGTTGCCGTTGAGCCAGTCGAGCTGCTCGGCGAGCAGGATCAGCGTGGCGATGGCCGGGGTGTTGTAGGTCTGGTTCTTGAGGCTGTTCTCCACCGCGATGGGCAGCGACAGGAAGTCCGGCACCCAGCGGCCCGAGCCGGCGATCGCCTCGATGCGGGCCAGCGCCGCGGGGCTGACGATGGCCAGCCACAGGCCGCCGTCGCCGGCGAAATTCTTCTGCGGCGCAAAGTAGTACGCGTCGGTGTCGGCGATGTCGACGGGCAGGCCGCCGGCGGCCGAGGTGGCGTCGATCAGCACCAGCGCATCGCCGTCGGGGCGCTGCACCGGCACCGAGACGCCGGTGGAGGTCTCGTTGTGGGCCCAGGCCACGACATCGACCGACGGGTCCGACTGAGGCTGCGGCGCGGTGCCCGGGTCCGTCTTGATGATGATCGGATCGCCGATGAAGGGATTCTTGGCGACGCACGAGGCGAACTTCGAGCTGAACTCGCCATAGGTCAGGTGCAGCGACTTCTTGTCGATCAAGCCGAAGGCTGCGGCGTCCCAGAATGCGGTCGAACCGCCGTTGCCCAGGATCACCTCGTAGCCGTCGGGAACCGAGAACAGCTCACGCAACCCGTCGCGGACGCGGCCCACCAGATTCTTGATCGGTGCCTGACGATGGGAGGTGCCGAACAGGTCCCCGGCGGCGGCCAGCGCGGTCAGTTGCTCGGGGCGGACCTTGGAGGGTCCACATCCGAATCGGCCGTCGCGGGGCTTGATATCGGCGGGGATGATCAGTTCAGCCATACCGACCAGCCTAAAGTCGGCCGCTACCGCGTCAAAATTCGGGCACCGCCGGTGGTGACGGCCACAGTGTGCTCGCTGTGTGCTGCTCGGGCGCCGGTGGCGGTGCGGAGTGTCCAGCCGTCGGGGTCGTGGATGTAGCCGGTCGTGCCGTCGGCGATCAGCATCGGCTCGATCGCGATCACCAGGCCTGGCTCCAATCTCATGCCTTCCCCGGGCCGGCCGACGTTGGGCACGTGGGGTGGCTCGTGCATGGTGCGTCCGATGCCGTGTCCGCCGTGGTTGGCCAACAGCCCGTAGCCGGCCTCGCGCGCCACGGTGGCGATGGCGTGTCCGATGTCACCGAGCGTGTTGCCGGGCCGGACGGCGGAGATTCCGGCGGCCAGAGCCGCGTCCGTCGCCTCGATCAACGCGGTGTCGGCCGGGCTTGCGGTGCCCACGACGAAGCTGCGGGCGGCATCGCCGCACCAGCCGTTCAGAATTGCCCCGAAGTCCACCGATACCAGGTCGCCGTCGGCCAGAACGGTGTCATCGGGGATGCCGTGCACCACCGCGTCGTTGACACTCACGCACAGCACCGCCGGAAACGGGTTCGATGCCCAGCGCGGGTGGTAGTGCAGGAATGGAGAGGTGGCGCTGCGGGAAGCCAAGATTTCGGCTGCGATCCGGTTCAAGTCGGCGGTGGACCGGCCCGGAGCCGCCTGGTCGGCAAGCGCGCGCAGTGTGTCGCCCACCACAGCTCCGGCTGCGGCCATCGCCTCTACCTGGTCTTCGGTTTTCAAATCGACCACGTGAGGGAACCTACCGGCAAACAATTCGAAACAGGCATGGACATTTACTCGATACCTGCGGTACCGTTTGTACAACAGGTGGGTAGATGTAAACCTCAGACGAGTATAGAGAGGTCTGCAACATGGCTCGGACCAAGATGGTCAGGCGCTGGCGCAAGAACATGGACGTCAGCGACGACACGCAGTACGTCGAAATGCTCTCCACGCTGTCCGAGGGGTCGGTGCGGCGCAATTTCAACCCCTACAAGGACATCGAGTGGGATTCGCCGGAATTTGCCGTCATCCCCAACGACCCGCGCTGGATCCTGCCCGCGACCGACCCGATGGGCGGCCACCCGTGGTACCAGGCGCAGCCGGTCGAGCGGCAGATCGAGATCGGCATGTGGCGTCAGGCGAATGTCGCCAAGGTCGGCCTGCACTTCGAGAACATCCTGATCCGCGGTCTGATGGAGTACTCCTTCTGGGTGCCCAACGGATCGCCGGAATACCGGTACTGCCTGCACGAATCGGTTGAAGAGTGCAACCACACCCTGATGTTCCAGGAGATGGTGAACCGCATCGGCAAGGATGTGCCGGGCATGCCCCGACTGCTCAAGTGGCTGCAGCCGCTCATCCCGCTGGCCGCAGGCCCGCTTCCCATCCCGTTCTTCTTCGGTGTGCTCGCCGGCGAGGAGCCCATCGACCACACGCAGAAGAACGTGCTGCGCGAGGGCAAGGCCCTGCACCCGATCATGGAACGGGTCATGGCCATCCACGTCGCCGAGGAGGCGCGGCACATCTCGTTCGCGCACCAGTACCTGCACAAGCGGGTGCCGAACCTGCGCCGCCGTCAGCGCTGGATCCTGTCGCTGTTCGTGCCGTTGACCATGCGCATCCTGTGCTCGGCGATCATCGTGCCGCCGCGTGCGTTCTGGAAGGAATTCGACATCCCGCGTTCCGTGCGCAAGGAGCTGTTCTTCGGATCGCCCGAGTCGCGCAAGATGCTGCGGGACATGTTCGGCGACGTCCGGATGCTGTGCCACGACACCGGCCTGATGAACCCGATCGCCAAGCTGATGTGGCGCATCTGCAAGATCGACGGCCCGCCGAGCCGCTACCGTAGCGAGCCTCAGCGTGAGCACCTGGTCTCGGTCGCCTGAAGCTCGCCCCGGAAAGTCGCAAGGTCTGCAGAGGTTCTAGATGCCCCATGTGATCACCCAGTCGTGTTGTAGCGACGGGTCCTGCGTCTACGCGTGCCCGGTGAACTGTATTCATCCCTCACCGGATGAGCCGGGTTTCGCGACGGCCGAGATGCTCTACATCGACCCCGAGGCCTGTGTGGACTGCGGCGCGTGCGTGAGCGCGTGCCCGGTCGGCGCCATCGCGGCCGATACCCGGCTGACGGACAAACAGCTACCGTTCATCGAGCTGAACGCGGCCTTCTACCCGAAGCGGGAAGGCAAGCTGCCGCCGACTTCGAAACTGGCCCCGGTGATCGCGGCGCCCAACGTGACGGCACGGCCCGGTGGGCCGTTGACGGTCGCCATCGTGGGGTCGGGTCCGGCCGCCATGTACGCGGCCGACGAGCTGCTGACCCAGCGCGGCGTGCGGGTGAACGTCTTCGAGAAGCTGCCGACGCCCTACGGACTGGTGCGCGCCGGCGTGGCGCCGGACCACCAGAGCACCAAGCGGGTGACGCGGCTGTTCGACGTCATCGCCAAGCAGCCGGGGTTCAAGTTCTTCCTCAACGTCGAGGTCGGCAAGCACCTGTCGCACGCGGACCTGCTGGAGCACCATCACGCCGTGTTGTATGCCGTCGGCGCGCCCAACGACCGCCGGCTCGACATCGACGGCATGGATCTGCCCGGCACCGGGACCGCCACCGAGATGGTGGCCTGGATCAACGGGCACCCCGAGTTCACCGATCTGCCGGTGGACCTGAGCCACGAGCGGGTGGTCATCGTCGGCAACGGCAACGTCGCATTCGACGTCGCCCGAGTGCTCACCACTGATCCGGATGTGTTGGCCCGCACCGACATTTCCGATCATGCGTTGGCGGTCCTGCGGAACTCGAAGGTCTCCGAGGTGGTCATCGCGGCCCGCCGAGGCCCCGCCGAGTCGGCCTTCACGCTGCCCGAGCTGATCGGCTTGACCGCAACCTGTGATGTGGTGCTCGACGAGGCCGACCATCAGTTGGTGGTCGCAGACCTGGCCCGTGAGACCGATCCGTTGACCCGCAACAAGCTGGAGATCCTGGCGAAGCTGGGCAATACGTCCGCGCCGTTGACCCGCCCGCGGATCCGGCTGGCCTACCGCCTCACCCCGCAGCGGGTGCTGGGGGAGGACCGGGTGACCGGCATCGAATTCGGCGTCACGGGAACCGATCAGGTGCGTACGCTGGACGCCGGCCTGGTGCTGACGTCGATCGGCTACCGCGGCAAGGCGATTGCCGATCTGCCGTTCGATGACGATGTCGCCGTGGTGCCCAATGATGCCGGACGCGTGCGCGGGGCGTCAGGCGCCTACGTCGCCGGCTGGATCAAGCGCGGGCCCACCGGCTTCATCGGCACCAACAAGTCCTGCGCGGCGCAGACCGTGCACCAGTTGGTCGACGATTACAACGCCGGTCTGTTGACCGATCCGGTGCACAAGGCGTCCGCCCTGGACAAGCTGGTGCGTACGCGCCAGCCCGCCATGGTCGACGCCGCCGGGTGGCAGGCGATCGACGCCGCCGAGATCGCCCGCGGTGGCGAGGACCGGCCGCGCGACAAGTTCACGTCGGTGGCAGAGATGGTGGCGGTTGCCGCGACAGCGCCGAAACCCACTGTGCGCCAGCGTCTCACCGCGAGCCTGCAAGCCCACTGAGTTGCCGGCGCCCGGCTCGGGTCTACTCGAAGCCGGGCCCGTGCAACGGTTCCCCGAAGCGCATCGAAAGATCCAGCAGCGGGTCGACGGTCCGCACTGCCAGCTCCAACCGCTCCGGCAGGGAACCTGTCAGCAACACCCAGGAATGCCCGGCGGCCGTCAGCGCGTCGGTGAACCAGCCGGTCATCGCCGCCCGCATGTCCAGGTCGCCCTCCCGCATGCCGTCGTCGTGCCACGGCACGTCCGTGTGGTCGGTGAGCAGATACACCGCGCGGTGGGGCACCCGAGTCCACGGTTGACCGCTGCGCGCGGCCGGCCCGAGGTAGCGCCGCTCCCACACCGCGGTGGCGAACGCATCGGTGTCACATATCAGGATCGGTGAGCCGTCACGGGCCGCGATCTCTTCGCGGCGGCTCTGTTCGGTCCCGATGGCATCGAAATCGGCATGCTGCCAAACCAATTCGTCGATCTCACGTCCAGGTTGGCGGTCCCAGAGCGCAGACGTGTACTCGCGGCCGTACTCCTCGACGTTGCGGGTGGTGGCCCAGATACCGCCCCGCGCCGCGTAGTGCTGTTGTAGCTGTGCCGCCACCGTCGTGGTCCCGGTCGACTCCGCGCCCACCACCACGACCCGGGTGGTCAGCCCGGCCCGCGTGGCAGGGGCCAATTCGAGCCACCGGCCGGCCAGATCGCGGCGGACGGCCGACGCGCTGACCGGACTCCGGGTGATCCGCACACTCTCGGCGTCGAACCAGCGCGCCAGTTCGTCACCGTAATCGTCACCGCAGAACACCGCGTCGACGTCGGCGGGGCAACCTGCCGCCCGCAGCCCGACGCGCATGGCGGCCACCTGCGCCGCCCACACTCGTTCGTCGGTGACGTCCAGCGGTGCATCACAAGGGATTCCGGCGACGGTCACGTTGGTCTGCGCCGCATGCGTAGCGCGCAGCCACGCCACCCGATCGGCCAGCGGTACGGTTTCGGGGGCCGCCGCCATCACCAGCACACTGACCCGGTCGCACCGGTCCGCGGCGACGGTGACCGCGGCGTGGTGTCCCCTATGGGGCGGATAGAACTTGCCGATGAACAGTCCGTGACCGAATTCGCTCATGGCACCCGGACCTTCCGCCAGGACCGCAGGCCCGACACGCACAGCACCAGGAACACCGCGTAGATCGCCGCCGTCAGGTTCAGATCCCGGCTCAGATACAGCGGGATGTACACGCAATCAGCGGCGATCCAGAAGTACCACGTCTGCACGTACTTGCCGTTCAGCAGCCACTGCGCGACCAGCGACAGGCTGGTGGTGAGTGCGTCGAGGAACGGAGCCGCATCGTGCGCGGCGCGCAGCACGACCGTCAGAAATGCTGTTCCCGCGACGACAACGGCCACACACCAACCGATTTGGTCCGGACGCGCGCGGGTGACCACCAGAGGCGTGCGGCCGGCATTGCCGTAACGCCACTGCCACCACCCGGCGAAACCCAGCGCGATGTAGAGCACCTGCAGACCGGCGTCGGCCCACAGCCGGGCCGAGGCGAACAGCACCAGGAAGAACAGACAGTTGGCGATGCCCACCGGGAAGTTGGCGATGTGCCGGCGCACGGTCAGTGCCACACACAACCCGCCCGTGACAAAGCCCAGCAGCTCTGCCCAACTGACCGCGTCACCGCCGAGCACGAACAGCGTCGTGTTGAGCGGCTGCACAAGCTGCGCCAGCCGGTCCAGCATCGAATCTCCCCTCCGATTGTTTCGCGTCGACCCTAACCGGGAGCGGTGAATTCGAATCTGCCTGCGGTCAGCACCGCGATCAGATCGGCGCATTCCCTCGGCCGGTGTCGCGCGATGAACTCGTCCTCCTGGGCGGCCCACCGGTCCCAGTGCGGCCGGTAGGTCTCGCCGTCGCGGTCCAGTGCCCGGCGCTTGCGCTCGGTGTCATCGGCGTCGACCCAGATGCCCAGATCGGCCAGCGCCCGGGTGGCCGGGGTGAGCGCGCCGATGCCCTCCAGGATGAGGCGTTGTCCGGACTCGACCGGATGCAGACCCTTCGGAGCGCAGGCAGCCCAATCCCACTGCCGCCAGTGCCCGGTGACCCCGGCCGCCCGTGGCTGCAGCAGGGACTGCTGTACATGATCTGCGGCCCAGGACAATCCGTCCCAGCCGGGATAGATGTCATCGAGACGGACGACCACGCTGTCGGCCCAGTTTTCCCGTAGCTGCAGCGCCAGCGTGGACTTGCCCGACCCTGAGCGGCCGTCGATCAGGACTGTCGTCGCCGTCGGGCCGAGACGACCCAAGACCTCATCGAGTGCCAATGAAGTTCCACGCTCCCATGGTTACCGACACCGTGATGGCAACCCCTGCGATGACGAATCCCGCCGCGATCAAGGCGAATTCGCGGGCACCGAACGGTGATGGCCGCGCCCAGGTCCGCGTGGGGTAGGCGCCGAAGCCGCGGGCTTCCATCGCGGTCGCCAGCTTCGAGCCTCGGCGTACCGCGAACACCAGTAGGGCGAAGGTCTGCCCGGCGAGCCGGCGCACCCTGGCATGGTCGGCCACGCCACGGGCGCGTCGCGCGTAACCCAGGTACTGCCAGTCCTGTCCGAGCAGTCCAACCAGGCGCAGGCTGGCCAGAGCACCGAGCACGAACCGGGCAGGCAAGCGCAGGACCTGGCCCAGACCGTCGGCCAGCTCGGTCGATTCGACGTCGATGAACAGGATGACCGACGGCAGCGCGATGGCCAGGACCCGCAAGAAGGTGGCCGCGGCAAGGGCGATGGACCCGTCGCTGACGGTGACGAGGAAGAAGTGCCAGTACACCGTTCCGCTGACCTGCCCGTAGAGCAGGATGGTGACCGCGGTGAGCGTGGCTGCCAGCGTGACCACGGCGCCCCGCTTGAGCGCCGCGCGCGGTTTCACTCCGATCGCGGCGAACAGCAGCACCTCACCGGCCAGGGCGGTCAGCGCCGACACCCAGTCCACCGACAGCACCAGAGCGCACGCCATGATCAGCGCGGTGAGCAGCCGGGCGACCGGGTTGAGCGTCCGCGCGGTCACGGCGTCGTCTCCCCGGTGGTCTCCCAGTCGGGCAACACGATCCGAGCATCGGCCAGCAGGTCGGCGAAGTCGAGGTCATGCGTCGCGGCGACGACGGCCGTACCGCCGTCGGCGATTTCGGCCAGCAACCGGGTCAGCTCTTCCCAGGTGCGACGGTCTTGGCCGAACGTCGGCTCGTCGAGGATGATCACCTTGGGTGCGGTGGCCAGCATGGTGGCCACGGACAGCCGGCGCTTTTCTCCGCCCGAGAGCGTGTAGGGGTTCACCGTGGCCAGGTGCGCCAGGCGCAGACGCTCGAGGAGTTCGTCCGTGCGGGCCTTGACCTCGGCGGCGGGACGCTTGATCGCCTTGAGACCCAGCGCGAGTTCGTCGCGCACCGTAGCGGTGAGGAACTGGTGTTCAGGGTCCTGGAACACGCTACCGATCCGGGTCAGGAGTTCCTTGGACCGCCACCTGATCGGGTTGCGTCGCGCCGGCGACGGCGCGAAGTCGGGGCCTGCCTCGAGACGTCCGGAAGGCGCGGGCAACAGTCCGCCGAGGGTGAGCGCGAGCGTCGACTTGCCGGCTCCGTTCGGGCCGGTGATCACCGTGGTCTGGCCCGCCGCGATCTCGAAATCGAGCCCGATGTGCATCGGGGGGTCGCCCGGGTGGGCCAGCGCGAGATCTTTTGCGTGCAGCAGTGTTTCGGATGGTATGGGCCGGTGCCGGGTGATCGCCGGCAGCGGGGTATCGGGAACCCAGACACCCGATCGGACCAGGTAGTCGTGGTGGTGCCGGATGGTCGCGTCCGACGGTCCGTCGGCGATCACCTGACCGTCGGCACCGAGTACGACGACGCGGTCGATGACGGGCATCCAGACCTCGGTGCGGTGTTCGATGACGATCAGCGTCGCGCCGCTGCGCGCTGCCGAAGCTGCGACCGTGTCCCGCACTTCGAGGACTCCGGCGGGGTCGAGGTTGGCCGTTGGTTCGTCCAGCAGGATCAGCCCAGGGTCCATGGCGATCACTCCGGCCAGCGCCAGGCGCTGCTTCTGTCCGCCGGAAAGTTCCGAGGTGGATTGGGAGAGGGCCAAATTGAGCCCGACGGCGTCCAGAGCGGTGCGGACGCGGGGCCAGATCTCATCGCGCGCCACGCCGAGGTTCTCCATGCCGAAGGCGACGTCGTCACCGACGCGCGACAGGATCACCTGGGCGTCGGGGTCCTGCAGCACCATGCCGATCCGGTGGCGTTGTTCGGCCGGCGGGGCGTCGTCGACCCGCAGCGTGCCCGCCTGCTCACCCTCATCGGCGCCGCCGAGCAGCCCTGCGATGCCGTGCAGCAGAGTCGATTTCCCGGCACCGGACGGTCCCAGCAGCATCACCCGCTCACCCGGCTCGATCCGCAGATCGAGGTCGCGCACGGCCCACGCGGCGCGTCCGGCATGGCGCCAACCCCAGTTGTGCGCCGTGACAGAAGCACCGGTGCCCTGCGGTGAACTCATCGAGCGTCGGGGCCGATCCGCCCCGAGGCGAACCGGCTCAGCGCTCCCGTCTTCGCCAGACCCCGGACCGCGAACCACGACAGGAGTCCGGCGACCAGCGCGCCGGACGCGATCGCCGAGACCGTGTAGATCAACGCGAACGTGTTGGCCGAACCGGGATACCAGAGAATCAGATCGTTGATCGCCAGTGCCAGGCCGGCGACGGCGCCCGCGATCAGTGCGACCGGTAGCCCCCAGCGGCGGTAGAAGAACACCGCGAAAACCAGTTCCGCGCCGAGGCCCTGCACGAGTCCGGATTCCAGCGTGAGCACGCCCCACTGGTTGCCGACCAACGCGGACACCGTGGCCGCGACGAGTTCGCCGTACAGCGCCGCGCCCGGCTTGCGGATCACCAGGGCGGTGAGCACTCCGGCGAACAGCCAGCCGCCGGCGAGCAGTGCTTGCAGGCCCGGCAGGGCGGCGGTCAACGGTGCGCTGATCGGGTTGGAGGCGATGTTCCACACGACGAACACCAGCCCTGCCGCCGTGGCGAGAACGCTGGCGACAACGATGTCGACGACCCGCCAGCGCAGTGCGCGGGCGCCCGGCGTGGTGTCGGTGGGCTGGGTGTTCATCGCTCTCCTTCGGGACAGGAGATCAGTATGAACTGCGCACCTCACCGCGCCGCGCGCTCGTCGCTACCGGCTACTGGCCCGACTGCATGGCCTGTGCGATCTCCTCGGGGCTGACCTCGCGGACCGGCTGACCGAGTGACCACAGGTGCCCGAACGGGTCGCGCACCTGGCCGTAGCGGTCGCCCCAGAACTGGTCTTCGAGCGGCATGACGACCTCGGCGCCGGCATCGACCGCCCTGGCGAACTTCTCCTCGACATCGGTCACGGTGAGGTGGATGGTCACCGGGCTGCCTCCCAGCGCCTTGGGGGTCGACGGCTTGCCGTCGTTGTACTCGGGAAAGTCGTCGTTGAGCATGACCGTGGAGCCGTTGATGGTCAGCGCGGCATGGACGAGCTTGCCGTCGGGACCGGGCACCCGGCCCAGCTCGGTGGCACCGAATGCCTTGACATAGAAGTCAATTGCCGCTGCGGCGTCGTCGACAACCAGATGCGGAAGGACTGCGGGAGTTACTTCGATCGCCATGATTTTCTCCTGGTGTTGGTGAGCGGGTTCAATGCAGACCCGCGCGGCGGGCGGATCTCATCGCGGACACCACCCATGCAACCACCACCGTCTGACAAAACCCGTCGCTCAGGACGTGGCGATCTTGTCCCATCCGGCGACCGACTGGACGCTGCGCGGTTCGGGGCCGACGTAGATGGCGGCCGGGCGCACCAACTTGCCCAGCCGTTTCTGCTCCATGATGTGCGCGCACCAGCCCGCGGTCCGCCCACAGGTGAACATCGCAGGCATCATCGAGGCGGGCACCTGGGCGAAGTCCAGGATGACCGCTGCCCAGAATTCGACGTTGGTCTCGATGGCCCGGTCCGGCCGGCGTTCGCGGAGCTCGGCCAGTGCGGCCTGCTCGAGGGCCGCCGCCACCTCGTACCGGGGTGCCTCAAGGCGTTTCGCGGTGGCCCGCAACACCCGGGCCCGCGGATCCTCGGCCCGATACACGCGGTGCCCGAAGCCCATCAGCTTGTCACCGCGATCGAGGATGGATTTCACCACCGCGCGGGCGTCGCCGGTCTTCTCCACCTCTTCGATCATCGGCAGCACCCGGGCCGGGGCTCCGCCGTGCAGCGGGCCGCTCATCGCGCCAACCGCACCCGACAGGGAGGCGGCCACATCAGCACCGGTGGAGGCGATCACCCGCGCGGTGAACGTCGACGCGTTCATCCCGTGCTCGGCGGCGGTGACCCAGTAGGCGTCGATGGCCTCGACGTGCTTGGGATCGGGATCGCCCTGCCAGCGCGTCATGAAACGTGCTGTCACAGTGGAACATTCGTCGATCCTGCGCTGTGGAACGGCAGGTTGGTAGATGCCGCGGGCGGATTGTGCGACGTAGGACAGCGCCATCACCGATGCCCTTGCCAGCTGGTCGCGCGCGATGGCGTCTTCGATGTCCAGAAGTGGCGCGTATCCCCAGATCGGGGCCAGCATCGCCAGCCCGGCCTGGACGTCGACGCGCACGTCGCCGCTGTGGATGGGCAGCGGGAACGGCTCGGCCGGGGGCAGCCCCGTGCCGAAATCGCCGTCGACCAGCAGTCCCCACACATCGCCGAAGGTGACCCGGCGGTCCACCAGTTCCTCGATGTCCACGCCTCGGTAGCGCAGCGCACCGCCGTCCTTGTCCGGTTCGGCGATCTCGGTGGTGAAGGCGACGACGCCTTCGAGGCCGGCAACGAAGTCTTCCGGTACAGCTGGCATGGCCAGATTGTTGCACCAAGTCCAGGCGTAGCGTTACCGCGGTGGCCATACCCCCCGGACAGACCCCCGAGCACCACCATGACCTGGCTGCCATGCGGGTGGACTATGTGGAGAAGGACGGCTGCGGCGACCTCGACGTCGACGCACTCGGCGACGATCCGGCGACCGGTTGGCTGACGCTGCTGCGGACCTGGCTGGCCGACGCGTACCGGGCCGGGGTGGCCGAACCCAATGCCATGGTGGTCGCCACCTCCGATGAGGTGGGAAGACCGGTCACCCGGACGGTGTTGTGCAAGAGCATGGACCAGACCGGCATCACGTTCTTCACGAACTATGACTCCGCCAAAGGGATACAGCTGGCCGCGCATCCCTACGCGTCGGCGACGTTTCCCTGGTATCGGCTGGGGCGTCAGGTGCATGTGCGTGGCCCGGTGACCAAGGTGAGCCGGGAGGCCACACAGGACTACTGGTCCAAGCGTCCCCGCGGTTCTCAGCTCGGTGCCTGGGCGTCACAGCAGTCCAGCCCGATCGCGTCGCGTCAGGCGTTGATGGCGCAGCTCGCCGAGGTGACCGAGCGGTTCGCCGATCTCGATGCCGTTCCCGCACCGCCGAACTGGGGCGGCTATCTGATCATGCCTGAGACCGTGGAGTTCTGGCAGGGGCGGGAAAACCGGGTACACAACCGAATTCGCGTGACCTTCTCCGGCGGGCCGGCAGCGGTCGATGCGCGTGCCGAGCGCCTGCAGCCATGAATTTCCCCCGTAGCCTCGCCCGCCGTCGTGCGTAGGTTCTTCGCCGACACCACACCGCTGCGCACCCCGGATTTCCGGCGGCTGTGGCTGGCCGGAATTCCGACGGTCATCGGCGCCAACCTCACCATCTTCGCGGTACCGGTGCAGTTGTACGTGCTCACCGAGAATTCCTGGTACGTCGGATTGTCGGGACTGTTCGCGCTGGTGCCGCTGGTGGTCTTCGGGCTGTGGGGCGGTGCCTGGGCCGACGCGATGGACCGCAGGTTGTTGTTGATCATCGCCTCGGTCGGGCTGGCCGGCGCTTCGGTGCTGTTGTGGCTGCAGGCCGCGCTGGCCCTGAACAACGTGTGGGTGGTGCTGTGCCTGCTGGGTGTACAGCAGGCGTTCTACGCGGTCAACAGCCCGACGCGCTCGGCGGCCATTCCGCGGATGCTGCCGGGGGAGCAGCTGCCCGCGGCGAACTCGCTGAACATGACGGTCATGCAGTTCGGCGCGATCGTCGGCCCGCTGCTGGCCGGATTCCTGCTCAACTGGGTGGACCTCTCGACGCTCTACCTGATCGACGCCGTCACGTGTCTGGCGCCGATCTGGGCCACCTTCCGGCTGGCGCCGATCCCGCCGGTGAGCACCGAGCAGGGCTCCTCCCGCTGGGGCCTGACGGCCGTGCTCGACGGCTTTCGCTACCTGGCGGGCAACCGGGTGGTCTTGATGTCGTTCGTCGTCGACCTGGTGGCGATGATCTTCGGGATGCCGCGCGCCCTGTTTCCCCAGATGGCGCATGAGAGTTTCGGCGGTCCGGTCGGTGGCGGCACAGCGATGGCATTGCTGGCGGCGGCGATGTCGGCGGGCGCGGTGGCCGGTGGCGTCTTCTCGGGCTGGCTGCCGCGCATCCGCAGGCAGGGATTGGCCGTGGTGCTGGCGATCGTGGTGTGGGGTGTGGCGATGGTCGGGTTCGGGATCGCGGGCGGGGCGGCCGGCGGTACCGCGGGGCTGGTGCTGTGGATCGCGTTGGCATTCCTGGCCGTTGGCGGTGCGGCCGACATGGTGTCTGCCGCCTTCCGTTCGACCATCCTGCAGCAGGCGGCCTCTGATGAGCTGCGTGGCCGGTTGCAGGGGGTCTTCACGGTCGTCGTCGCCGGTGGACCGAGGCTGGCCGATACCCTGCACGGTGCGGCGGCCGCAGCGGTCGGCACGACGGTCGCCGCGGCGGGTGGTGGCGCTCTGGTGGTGGTCGGCGTGGTGATCGCCGCGCTCGCGGTGCCGGCGTTCGTGCGCTATCGGGTGGGCCAGAGCGGTGACGGGGCCGGCCTTCGGCAGGAACCGTCCGAGGCTGACAAAGTATGACCACCGGCGAATGGCATTGAGCGCCATATAGTTGCCGAGAAGGACCGAAGACCAGGCCTTTGAGGGCTAACATCCGATCTCGTGGTGGACGTGATGCGGCAGGCAGAGGCCGGTTTGCGGGAGCGCAAGAAGCAGCGCACCCGGGCGATGTTGATCGAGGCCGCGATCGATCTCTGCGACCGTCAAGGGTTCGAGCAAACCACCGTCGAGCAGATCGCGGCGGTCGCAGATGTCTCCCCTCGCACGTTCAGCCGCTACTTCGCCACCAAGGATGCGGTCGTGCTGGCGTTCGTCGACGAGGTGATCGAGAGCGTGGCGGTCGAACTGGCGGCGCAGCCGGCCGACATCGGCCATCTTGAGGCGTTGTATCGAGCTCACGTGCAGGCATTCCTGAAGACCAAGACAGCGCCCCCCACTCAACTCACGGCCGACCGGCTGCTGGCCTCGGCGCGCATCGTCACCTCCTCGCCGGCGTTGATGCATACGGCGTCGCAGTTCCGTGCCGATGCGGTCAACGTGGCCCTGGCCCGGCGGATGGGTGTGGCCGGTGACGATCGCCGGCTCAAACTGACGGCGGTGGTGTGGGGTTCGATCATCATGACTGCCATCGGTGAGCTGGGATCTCACGCCGATTGGGCCTCGGTGAGCGTCGACGACATCGTCGGGCGGATCGAGGCGACGTACGCCGATTTCCGGGCGATCATCGCGAACGCGGGATAACTCGGCCTGATTCCGGCAATCCCGGAACGGTCGCTCCCGATTGGCGCACGGTGGACCCCGCTGATGCGGTTAGGCTCAATCAGCCGCGTATGAATGCGAAATATCGGCAGTATTTGGCAGAGTTCGGTGGCGCAGCACAGCGAACGCCGCTGCGCACAGTGACGCCGGACCCGATTACCATCGAATCCTCGGATCGCTGTCGGTGGGCGTTCGCTTTTCGACGGGTCGACGAACAATTGGGTGGGGAACGTAGATGACATACGGCTGGCACGGGGGCAGCCCGGCTGATCCATTCGGCAACAACCCATTCGGTAGCCCACGACCGGCGATCGCTTCGGCGAACCATGAGGTGGCTGCACCGCCCGCTTCGATAGCATCACCTGGTGTGGTTCGGGGGTCTGGTTTCGCTTTCATCGGTGCGTACCCCATGCTGCGCCGACCTGGCTCGACCGAGAACTGAAGACGGAAGGATTGGTGGCGTTTGAGCACCCCGAGTCCATTCGATTTCAGCGACTTCGGTCCCCCCGCGCGGCCTGGCCCTCCTGGACCGGCACCCGGCCCTGGCGGCCGTCCCGCACCGGGTCCGGGCGGACCCTCGTCGGGCTTCGATCCGTGGGCGGGCGAACCGCCGGCGGCCCAGCCCCAGAGCGCGTCGCACGAGATCTTCGGTGCGCCCCCGTCGGCGCACCCCATGGGCGGGCAGGACGCGTTCGGTCAGCCCATCACGGTGGGGCCCGGCGCGGCGGCGTTGCGGACCACCGGACCACCCTTGATCTGGTTTGCCGTGGCGCTCGCACTGGCGCTTGCCGGGGTGATCATCGCGGTGATCGGCGCGGTGATGGGGCCGATGATCGTCACTGCGGTGGCGGGCTGGCTGCTGGCCGGTCCCGTGGCCATCGGCGCCCTGGCCGTCTACACGCGCGTGGACACCCGGCGCCGCACCGACGCCATCTACTCGGCACCCAACTGGACCTCGACGTTGTACTGGGCGGTGCTGGCGGTGTGTCTCATCGGCATCGCCGTCGGGGCCTGGCAGATCGCACTATGGGCGGGCAGGCTCTAGAAGGATGACGAGGGGATTGCACAGGGGATTTGTGCGCGTCGTCGCCACGATGGCCCTGGTTGTGTTGACCGGGCTGGCGACCGTGCTGGCGGGATTGACGTTGCCCACCGCGGCGGCCCAGGAATCGGCAACCGGGGCGAAGCGGTTCGGTGCATGTCTGGCCGCGCAGAAGACCGGTGACCTGCTGTTGCTGTTCGACGAGTCGAGCAGCCTGCAGCAAAGCGACCCACAGGGCGCTCGTGTGCAGGCCGCCCGCTATCTGCTGGAGACCCTCGGGCGCTATGTCGGGCGGGTGGATGCCGATCTTGAGGTCGCCTCGGCCGGCTTCTCCGACACCTACACCCCGGAACACGACTGGACCCGCCTCACCGACGCCAACGCCGGTGAACTGGCGCAGCAGCTGGGCAGCCTGGAGTCCAAGAACACCGGCATCGACACCGATTACTGGGTAGCCCTGGACGGGGCACGCCAGGCCCTGGCCGCTCGCGCGAAGAACAGCGAGGGCGGCCAGCGCTGCCAGGCCATCGCATGGTTCTCCGACGGCAAGATCGACTTCACCGCACGCGACGTGGCCAAGCCGTATGCCGAAGGCGTCGACCTGAGCAGCCAGGAAGGGGTCGATCAGGCCCGGCAGCGCGCGATCGAGTCGATCTGCCGGTCCGGCGGTGTGGCTGATCAGGTGCGGTCGTCGGGCATCGTCATGCTCGGCATCGGCCTGGGTGCCACCACCGCGCCTGCGGACTTCGACGTGATGAGCGCGATCAGCACGGGTAAGGGGCTGGCCGGGAAAACCTGTGGGGACAAGACCGATCCGGTGCCGGGCGACTTCTATTCGGTGGCCGACATCGACGACATGCTGTTCGCGTTCGACGCGCTCAACCCTGACCCGGGTATCGAGAGCCAGGGTGCGGTGTGTCAGCTGCAGGTGTGCCCGGAGGCCAAGCACAACTTCGTGCTGGACCGCTCGATCAAGTCGGTGACCATCCTCGGCTCCGGCGACGTGCCCGGCGTGGTGCCCTACCTGGTGTCACCGTCGGGGCAGACCGTCGAGTTGCCCCGCAAAGACCGCTCGACCGACGTCGACGTCGCGGGTGTCAAAGTGACTTACGAGTGGCTGTCCGAAACCGGGCAGAACATCGTCATGCAGAACACCGGTGGCGGCGAATGGATCGGCCAGTGGGGCATCGTCTACGTCGACACCGCCGGTAAGCACCCTGACGCGGTGTCGAAGGTCAGCATCCACATCTCGACCGACATCTTCCCGGCCCTGGTCGGCAGCGGCGGTAAGCAGGGGCCCGACGTCACCTGGCACAGCGGCCAGACCCTGGACGGGCTGACCTTCGGCCTGGTCGACGGGCAGAACAAGCCGGTGACGCCCACCGACCTCGTTGGTTCGGCCACGCTGTCGGCGCAACTGGTGCCGGCCGGCGCCGCGCCCATCGAGCTGCTGCGCGAGGTGCCCAAGGAGGACATCGGTAAGCCGGTGAAGGTCGACCTGAGCCAGGTCGAGCCAGGCCCGGCCACGTTGAAGATGTCGTTGGTCGTCACCACCGCACCGGCAGTGGATCTGGCGGGTGTGCAGGTCGCGCCCGGTACCCAGTTGTCGCCGCAGAACGTCGACGTCAACCTGCAGATCCTGCCGAAGCTGGGCCTACCGTCGCCGGGTGAGCGGATCGACTTCGGCAGCGTCCAGGCGGCACAGGGCGCGACGGCGTCGCTGAACATCACCGGCCCGGGCTGCGTGTGGATCGCCGATTCCGACGCCGTGACCGTGGACGCCGGCCCGGAGGGCATCGGTACGCCGAAGGTGACCTCGGCGGCGAACTCGCCGGGCAACTGCCTGAAGGTGCAGGAGGGGCAGACCGGGAAGCTCGACGTCACGCTGCGCACCGAGCAGGACGGCCACGGCGGGCTGAACGGCACCGTGCCGTTGCATGTTGCCGCGCTGGACAACCCCGATGATTCGCAGACCGTCCAGGTGCCGTTCTCCGCGTCGTTGATCAAGCCGTTGAGCACCGTCAACTTCGTGCTGGTGCTCATCGCCGCGCTGCTGCTCGGCCCGGGCATCCCGCTGGGCTTGCTGTACCTGTCGAAGTGGTGGGTGAGCAAGATCCCCGACATCCCGCTGCTGGCCGAACGTATCCGGGTCGAGGTGCGCTCGGACATCGCTCTGCGAGATGGCGAGCCGTTCGCGATGGTCGACACCGACCTGGTCAATCCGGTACCCGGGCTGGCAGGCGGCACGCGCCGGCTCTCGGTGCTGGGAACGACGCTGACGGTGGTGCTGGGCCGCAGCCCGTTCGGTGCCGGCCACGTCCGCGTCGACGCGGGCCATCTGGTCAGCACCGGTTCCGAACTGCCCGCCACCGACGACACGGGCCTGCATGCGGTGCTGCCGCTGGCGGTGCACAACACCTGGGTGGTGCTGCACGATCCGCGCGGACCGTCGACGGACGCTGAGGTCTTGCTGCTGGTCAGCGGCAATACCGACATCGCGGCTCGCGAACAGCTCTACGAAGAGGTGGCGCGCCGGCTGCCCGAGGTCCTCAACGGGCTCCGGTTGCAGGCCGTCCAGGCCGGGTTGGCGTCACCGCACGACGACGCCGGACCGGGCGCATCCCCATTCGGCGAGACGGCGGTGGGCGCACCGGTCGGCTACGACCCCTTCGCCGACGGCGGGCAGGCGTCCGCTCCTCCGCCGATGAGTCCTCCGCCGATGAGTCCTCCGCCGATGGCGCCCCCGCCGAGGGGGCCTGAGCCGATGGGACCCGGCCCTGGACCGGCGCCTGGACAGCCTGGCCCGGCCCAGCAACCGCGGTATGACAGCGATCCGTTCAATCCGTTTGGAGAAGGAGCCTGATGCGACGATTCCTGGTAGTGGGATGCGGCGGTTCGGGTGGCGCCACGCTGGCGTTCATGATGGACCAGCTGCGCTCCGAGCTGCATGCCGCCGGCGTCGACAAGGTGCTGTCGGGTTGGCAGTTCGTTCACATCGACGTGCCCAGCGCCGCCGAGTCGGGGCCCGAGGGCCTGGCCAACGTGCCCGCGCAGGGCGGTAGCTACATCGGTTGCGGTCCGCAGGGCAGCAGCTACGCGATCCTCGACGGCGCACTGTCGCAGCGGCTCGCCGCCGACGGTGCACTGGATGCCATCGCGACGTGGGCGCCGCGCAACCCACAAGAGGTGACCAACCCGATCTCGGCGGGTGCCGGGCAGTACCGCGCCATCGGCCGCATGATCACGCTGAGCAAGGCCAGTGAGATCCACGCCCGGCTGCAGGCGGCCTGGGACGCCCTGTTCCGGGTGGAGACGATCTCGGAGATGTCGACGGTCAGCGTGCCCGGCATGGGCCGGTTCGATCCGAACGAGCCGCCGCTGGTGCTGGTGGTGTCGTCGATGGCCGGTGGTGCGGGCGCATCGATGGCGCTGGACATCTGCCGGCTGCTGACCCTGGTCACCGGTCTGGACCCGAAGCTGATGGGTGTCTTCATGGTGACCCCCGACATCTTCGAGTCGCTCCCCGAAAGCGCCCGGATCGGCGTGCGGGCCAACGCGCTGGCCATGCTCGGCGAGATCGTCGCCAGCCAGACCGGCGCCGCCCGCGAACATGACGTGCGCATCCTGCGGGCGTTGGGCCAGCACCACGGCGAGGGTGAGCCGATCCCGTTCGCCCGCGTCTTCCCGGTGGGTCGCTACATCGGTGCCGACCGCACCCTGTTCGGCGACGGCTCGCAGTACGCGGTGTATCGCGGTCTGGCCCGTGGTCTGGCCGGCCTGATGATGAGCGGTAAGGCCAGCGACCAGTTCGTGTCCTACGACCTCGGCAACACCGCGTCCCCGGTCGGCGACCGTGACGTGCTCGGCTGGGGCATCTCATCGTGGGACGTGCTGCCGTGGGGCACCTATGGTTTCTCCAGCCTCAGCATGGGACGGGACCGCTACGCCGAGTACGCCGCGCAACGGTTGGCCCGCAGCGCCGCCGACAAGTTGTTGTTCGGGCACATGCAGGCAGGCAACCCGGCCTCCAGCAATGAGCAGTTGGACACGCTGCTGAGCAGCCAGTGGCAGGCGCACTGCAATGAGCTGCGCATGCCGGCGGCAGCCGGCGACGAGCAGGCGCGCGTCGGGATCTTGGGCAACTGGATCGCCAACGGCGCCTTCCCGCCGGAGATGGTGGCCTCCACCGTCAACGGACTGATCGAGCGGCAACTGCGCGGCTACCTGCCCAACCCGCAGGGCATGTCCGCTGAGCAGTGGGTGCCGGTCTTCCGCCAGGCCGTGATGAACCGGCGCGCCGACCTGGCCCGGGCCTGCTCGGAGACCGCGTACGCGATGGTGTTCACCTGGCATCGGGAGTTCGCCGATCAGGTGGAGCACATGGTCGGCACCGCGGCCGCCACGCTCGGCCTGCCCTATGCCCGCGAGCTGATCGACCGGCTGCGCCTGCACCTCGACAGCGTGCTGGCGCCTGGCATCGCACAACTCGGTGCCATGGGGCCGCCCGATATCGTCGCCATCCCTCCGCAGGTCGACGCCGCCCTGCGGTCCCTGCGTGGCGTGATGACCAACGCCGACCAGGTGCTGGGCATCGCATTGGACGGTTTCCGGTCCACGGTGCGCCGTCAGCTCTACGCCGACGCCGCCGCCCGGATGGCCGATGTGCTGCGGGTGATGGGCGCCGAATTGCTGGCGCCGCTGCGCGATGCGCTGGGCGAGGCGATGGTCCTGCTGGAGAAGGCCCGGTCCGAGCCGCCGTCGGACGTCGGTCTGGCCCGGCTGTCCACCGACCAGTACGTGGCGTGGCCGTCCGACGCCGACGAGTTGGTGCCCGCGCGATTCGCCGAAGCCAACAACGAGGTGCTGCTGATCAGCTCGTCGGCGTTCAAGCAACGCTACGAAACCGACCTGCCCAAGGCGGTGGGCGGTGCGAACGCGATGATCCCGCTGCGCACTGCCGTCGACGACGCCACCACCCGGGTGATCCTGGGTCTGTGGCAGACCACCGGCGGTGCGGCCGCGCCGGGCGGGCTCATCGAGCGCACCGCGACGTGGGTGACCCGGGCCCTGGGCACCGATCCCGAGAACGGGCGGCCGCGGGTGCCGTCGATGGCGCAGTTCGACGTGCACACGAGGCCCGCCGAACTGCTCTCCCGCGCGCGGCTGTACGTGGGACGCCCCGGCGAATCGTTCGAGGAGTTCTGCAAGGTCTCGTTGCGGGACTACGTGCAGGGCGCGGGGGCCTCGGAATCGGAACTGGCCAATCGCCGCCGCGACATCGACACCAAGTTCGCCGAGGCGCTGTCCCTGGCCCGGCCGCTGGCCAGCGTCAACGATCAGGCGCTGCAGCGGGTGCACCCCGGCCAACAGGTCGAGTACCGGTACAAGTTCTCCGAGATCCCGTTCGCCGGCCAGCCCGTGGCCGAAACGTTGGCCGAGGTGTTGCGCGCCAACCCGCGCATCGACCAGGCCACCAAGGACAACTACGGCCGGTCGCTGTCGGATGAGGACAGTGTCACCCGCATCGACATCTTCGGGTCCTACCCGAACTACTCGCCGCTGGCGTTCGATTCGGTGCTCAAGCCGGCTGCCCAGCAATGGGCGCAGACTGCCGGTCCGGGCCGGGGCGCGTTCTGGCGGTATCGCCGCTCGCGGCCGCTGCCGGCGTCGCTGCCGATGACCGATGCCGAACGGCGCACCATGACCGCAGGCTGGTTCCTCGGTCAGATGCTCGGACGCATCCAGATCCCGGCATCGCCGTTCACCGATCCGGTGCGCATCTACGACGGTGACGACAACCAGTGGTTGAGCTTCCCGAATCCGCTGCTGACCCCGCCGTCGGCGTTCACCGCGTCCTACGACTGGCTGCCCGCAGTCCTGGAGTCGTGCCTGCTGGCCATCGCCACCTCCCACGAGCCTCCGGTGATGACCTCGCTGCGGCCCTACGGGGTGTTGCGGTCGCTCTACGATTCGCACAGCCAGGACCCGGCGAGCGGCATCGTCGAGCTGTCCGCGTCGGCACTGGTGCGGGAATTCCTCAAGACCGGAACGTCGGGTCCTGGGATCAGTTCCCGGGTCGGGCCGATCGCGGCCGCGCAGACTCCCGAGGACCGGCAGGCCGCTGCCGAGACGTGGCTGGGCAACGTCCGCGACGTGGCGGCCCAGTACCTGCCGGCCGATACCCCCGGCGCCACACCCGACGGTGCGTTCACCACCATCACCACCCGTTCGAAGGCGGCCAAGACGCCGATCTTCCGTGACCTGGCTCCGGATGTGTTCTGGGCGACCGAGACGCTGATCAAGCTGTTGCAGCGCGAAGCCGAGGCGCTGGCACAGGGAGAAACGGCCGGTGCGGGTGCATTCTTCGACGATGGCGGCTCGGTCGTCATCCCCGACGGGGGGACGTTCTGACGATGGTGTCGCCTGGGGTAACTCCGACTGCGGCGCCGACGCGCGCGTTGACGGTGCTGCTGGCGCCCCGCCCGCAGACCGAGGAGATCCTCTCGGTGCTGGTGGATTACTCAGCGGTCGGTCTGATCGGGTCGTTCGTGTGGGTCGACGCCGCCGATGTGGGCGGCACCGCCACCCACGGAAGCCTGGTGCGCGACGGGCAGAGCGAACCCGTGGTGTTGCAGCAGATGCTGACCGGTGAACGTTATGACCGAATCCGGATCGCGGTGCTCGTGCCCGTGGATGTGCCGGCCGCCGAACGGGTTCCGCTGGCAGTCGAGCAGGCGGTGGAGCAGACCGTGCGCAGCAGCTCGATGGGCGCCCCGATCAACCTGCTGCGGCTGTTGTTCACCCGCGGCGACGCGATCCCCACCACTCCTGATCTGGCGCTCGTGCTCGAAGGCTGGCACAACCTGCTGATCGCGCCGGAAGATTCGGCCGCACCCGGGCTCGGCGCGGTGGCGTGGGGCCGGCTGACCGATCCACTGGACGTGGCGCAGTTCGTGGCCCCGGTGGTGGCCGGGGTGACGGGGTTGTGGGCCGGCGTGGACCAGGGTCC
The DNA here is from genome assembly GCF_022179545.1 of Mycolicibacterium fortuitum subsp. fortuitum. Next base: position 1,297,899 of record NZ_AP025518.1, read on the forward strand.
CTTCGACACATTGGAGATCCTGCCGGGGCAGACGGTGCGGGCAGTGCGGGCGTTCTATCGCTGGCTCGACACCGACAGCGTGGAAGAAGGCCTGCGGGCGCATCTGTTCGACCCGACCGGCCGGTTGCCGCTGCCCCGCGGTGGGCAGGTGCCGGTGGTTTATATCGAGGATGTGCCGACGGCTGCGCAGTCGATGGCGCGCGCGTTGTGGACCAAGCACCGGGATGTGTTGCGCGGCCCCAGGATTGCGGCCACCGCGGGCCAGGAGCAGGCGATCTCGGTCTGGGCTGCGATGAAGATGTTCCTGAAGTTCATGGGTGCGGCCGTGCGCAGCGCGCCGGCGGCGTGGTGGTCGGCCGTGATGGGGACGGTCACCTCGGCGGTGGTCACGACCGTGCAGAGCACCGTCTTCGGCCGTACCGATTCGGCGTTCGCCGTCGTCGCCGACACCACCCAATCCGACTGGCAGGACCTGGGGCGCAGCGCTGAAACACTCAGTAACGCGCTCGGTGGGCAGCCAGAACATTTCGCGCAGCAGGACATGAGCGGGTTGTGGACCGACTTCGTCAACGGCGCACTGACGTTGGCCGACGGTGGCCGCCGCGCTGCCGGGCTCGAACCCATCCAGGTCGGCGCGGCCATCGGGGTGGTCTACAACGCGGCCGACGTGGTGCCGAGCGCGGCTGAGCGGTTCCAGGGCATTCCGACGTCGCTTGCGGCGGTGATCGGGGTCAGCGCGGTGGAGGGCGCCGACGTGCTCGGGGCGGCCAATCTGCGGGACCGGTTGCAGCGGGCCTATTCGGACCCGGCGGCTGGGGTGGAAGCTCGGAACACCGGCACCGAGCTCGATCGCTGGCAGGCTTCTGTGACGAAAAGCTATGCCTGGCAGGTCAGCTCGATCCTGGCCGATTTCATGCACCGGGGCCGCGCGGAGGTGGCCGATCTGGTGTCCCAGATCCAGACGCTCGCGAACCGTAGCGCGGTCGACGAGCGGCTGAAGGCGCGGCAGCAGGCCATCAGCACCATTCTCAAGACGTTCACCTGGGCGCTGCTGGGCGTGTTGCTGATCCTGATCGGTGTGGCGGCCATGGACTGGGTGCGCTGGAAGTTCGCCTTGGCCACCGGTGGTGCCCTGATCGGCCTGTACATCGTGGTGTCGCTGGCGTTGTTCCTGCTCGGTCAACGAGACCTGTTCGCCGAGATGAACATGCGCAAATCTCAAGCGGCCGAGCTGGAGGCCATGCAGGCCAATCTGCGAACCGCATTGCAGGACGTGAGCCGGTTGTCGACGGCCTACGGTCAGCTGCTGGCCTGGTGCAGGACTCTGGGCACCGTGCTGCGCGCGCCGTTCGGTTCGCCGCCTCCGGTCCGCCCGCCGTCCGGCCAGCTCGTGGCGGGTCTGCCCCGGTCCACTCAGGTGGGTGTGGCCACGACGTCGTCGGAGCAGTCCGACAACGCCATTCACGGCATCCAGAGCCGGCTGTACGCACTGGGCTGGTTGACCAAGCCGTGGGAGGACATGGTGGGGGAGGCGGCCGCGCGGTTGCGTGAGGAACCGGCCGCGTTGTTCAAGCTGCCCGGTGTCGGCTCCTCGTCGGGGCTCGACCAGTGGTCTCATGCGGTGATCAGCGGTCGGGTGAAGCCCACCGGTGCCGACGCGTTGTGGGCCCGGGTGGAGCACATGTTCAACGAGGAGAGCGGGGCGCCGCAGGGCGGCGTGAGCGACGCGCTGACCCGAAACGTCTTGGTGCCCACGCTCGGTCGTCAGATACCCGCCCAGCAGTTCAGCGCGGGCATCACCGACCACCGTCCGGGCCATGCCGCCCCGTTCGATGCGTCGCTGTTCACCCATGCCGCGGTGACTGCGGGCCGTTCGGCGGTGGCGGTCGACAAGGTGACCGTCCGCCGCCGTGGGTTGGGCTACCGGGCCGTCGTCGTGCAGGCCAGCGACGGTCTGCCGCCGTATGACTTCGCGCTGTTCGAGACGCCGGTGTCGGTGATGCCCGGGGTCGAGGACGAGCCGACCACGATGATCAGCCGGGCCGACTTTGACGTGCCGCCCGGGGAGGACATGGTGTTCTAGCGATGAATGAACCCCGTCCCACCTCCGACCCGGACGATGATCCGCGGTTGGCGCCGCTGCTGGCGTGGCGTCAGCAGCTGCTCGACTCGGGCGCAGTGGCTCCCCGCAGCTTCAAGGAAGCCCATGTGCGGCTGGTGTTGCGGTCGGGCCTGACCGACGTCGAGAGGATCCGGGCGATGCTGCCCGGGTCGGTGGCCGAGCACGCCGAGGACATGGCCCGGGTGCTGGCCGAGTTGGGTGGCGGGAGTACCGAGCCCGACGCCGCGTCCGGGCGGCACCGGTCTGGTCAGTCGGTTCCCGAGGCCAGGCCCGAGCCGAGGCCCGAGCCCGAAGCCACGGCAGAGTCTGCGACCGAAACCGTGGAACAACCGGTAGCGCAGGAGCCGCCGGTCGTGGCTACGCCTCCCGCTGCGCCGCCTCCTGCCGAAACACCGCTGAGCGCAGCCGATTTCGCGGCTTTCACGTTCGCCGCACAGCAGCCGCCGCAGCACAACATCGCGTTGCGGCGCCGCCCGGACGGTGCCGCGTTGGACCTGAGCTGGCCGGCCTACGAATCGGCCGGCGCGGTGGTGCTCTACCGGCTGGTCAGCGCCGAGGGGGACGCGCCGTATTCGCCGGACCGGGCGGATCTGGTGGCTGCCACCGCAATTCCGTACGCCGAGGACGCCAGGCCGGCGAGATCGGCGGCCCGCCACTACCAGGTGTGGGTGAACGTCGGGCCGTCGCGTGCCGAGGCGCTCGCCGCCCAGCCGGTGCTGTACGCCGCCGGAGTGCTGGTCAGCCCCCTCACCGACTTCGACATCCGGGAGGACTCCGGGCGCGTCATCGGGCAGTGGGCGGTGCCGCCCGGGGTGAGCGCGGTGTTCATCTACCGAATCCCGGCCGAGGACGCCGGGCGCGACGGACCCCAGTACCGGATCCTGGCCGACAGTCCCAATCTTTCCGGGTTCATCGACACCGACACCGTCCGCGGCCAGCGCTATCTGTACCGCGCGCGCTGCGCGGCCACGGTGGACGGCGTGCTGCGGCTGTCGGAGGCAGTCGAGGCCGACATCGAGGTATCGGCGGTGCTGGAGCCGGTCACCGATCTGGCGGTGGTGGCCGGTGGTGACGGCTCGGTGTTCGACCTGACCTGGACGCCTCCGCCCGCCGGACGGGTGGTCATCTACCGCAGCGAGAACGGGCCCAACGCGGGTGCCGATTCCGCCGAACTCTCCGAGGACGCGCTCGAGCAGGTGGGACTCACCCCGGAGCTGCAGCTGACACAGCCGGTGGTGACGCGCCGTGCCGCCGACGGCCGCCCGGAGTCGGTGTTGGTCGCGGTGTCCTGGCCGGCGGACTGGAGCCGTGCCTACCTGACCCCGGTGACCTTGCTTGGCGGGCGTGCCCTGCTGGGCAAGACGCTGTCATCGGTGCGCACCGGCACGATCACCGACATCGAACTGGCCGAGTACTGCAACAAGCAGGTGCTGACATTCGACTGGCCGGACGGCGCCGCCGGGGTTGTGATGTACCTGGCCCCGAAGGGCCACGATCCGCGAGACGGGCTCACCGGCAAGTCTTTCGAGATCTCGCTGCAGGAGTACGAGAAGTACGGCGGCATGCAGTTGACCGGGCAGCTACCGGTGGGTGGCTGCTCACTGCACCTGGCGCCGGTGGCGTTTTCCGGCGGGCGGCGGGTCACCGGCGCGGTCACCAGCACGGAGTACGCCGGTCTGCTCCGGCTGCAGTACGCCGTCCAGATCATGCGCGACCCCAACGGTTTTCCGGTTTCCGCCACCATCGCGATGCGCTCCGAACACGACCTGCCAGGGTCTCCGGCGTTCGTGTTGGTCAACAATCCGCAGCGGATTCCGCTGGGTGTGCACGACGGCCAGGCCGTCGACGTGGCGCCTCTGACCGAGCAGGGTCAGATCGCCGACCGGCCGTCGAAGGAACTGCGCTGGACGGCGCTCACCACCACCGGCACGGGCGAGCTGTGGGCCGCTGATGTGCGTGGCCTGCAAGGATGGATCAGGTTGTTCGTGAACACCCCCACGCCCGCGCGGTTGCGGGTCATCGCCCTGCTCGACCCGCCGGTGGAGACCCTGCGACTCACCCCGCCGGCGCGATGACCACGCGCTACGGCCAGTTGGCCTACACCTCGTTCGACAAGGTCGGATCCGCGGGCGGGTGGCAGGTGAAAGAGTCGACCGGAGGGTTGACCGACGACGAGACGCAGCAGCTGATCGCCGGCGTGCGCACGGTGTTCAACCCCGTGCAGCCGTTGCCCTCCTATCCGACTCCTGAGCAACTGGAGGGCGGTCCGCGCCGGTTGGCCTACCGCCCGCTCGACAGCGGCGCGGCCGGCTACTGGCATTCGATTCCGGCTGGGTCCGACAGCACCGGCCGCCCGGGCAATGTGTTCGCCCACGTGTTGCTGGATCGTCAGCCCGATGCCGCTCGGCGGCCGATCGAGTGGTGGCGGTCGGCCCAATGGCTGCGGCCGTACGGGCCGGCGGCGGTCGCCCGTGCCGCCTTGCCGCCGCACGCGCCCGAGCCGGGCTCGGTGGTGACCAAGGACAGCGTGATCGCCTTCGCGCTCGATCCCAGCACCTGGCGGCTGACCACGCTTTTCGGGCTTCTCGATGCGGTCGTCGCCGCGCTCGCCGGTGGACCCCCGGTGGTGTTGGGGGCTGAGTCGGTCGAATCGGCCGCGCAGTGGATCGGTTTGGTCAGTTTCCTCATGTCGTCGGGAACCGCGGCCGAATTGGGTTTCTCGACCTTCGACCGCGCTGATCAAGTGGCCCTGGCGCTGCAGAGCGGCCAACACCTGACCGCGGTGCCGCTCGGCGATCTGGGCGCGGTGCCGGCCGGAGTGGTCGGCATCGGGGAGACGGATCTGATCTCGCTCGGCGAACTGGGCGGGGAGCCGCACCGCACCTCGTCCGGGCAGCCCATCGAGGTCACCGCCTGGTCGGCGATGGCGCAGGTGGTGTTGCTGGACCCGGACTCGGCGCGGCCGCTGCTCGACGACATCGACCGGTTCGCCGCGGAGGTCTCCGATGCCGGATTGCACCCGGCATGGCCGATGGCGATGGCGGTGGCGGCCAACGCGGAGTTTGCCGATGCGATCGATGAGGCGCACGAGGTCATCACCACGTTCTCGCCGCCGGGAGTACCCGCGGGATCTGTTGCGGCCCAGGTCATTGCCGGTGTGCTGAGCGACGTGGTGGGGACCAGCACCGCGGAGGCCTGGCGGGCGGTGCAGAGCCTGCCCAATGGTGCTGCCGCTGATTACGCCGACGTGAGCTATCTGTGCCGGGCGCTGGCCGATGACGCCTGGTTGACCCAGGCGGGGCCGGTTCCGTTGGGGCCGAGGACATTTCACCGTGTGACGCCGCCGGAGGAGGTGCGGTCGGCGATCGGTCCCGCGCTGCAGCGCGCGCGGGAAGCCGGCCCCGAGCGGGTGCTCAAGGTGGTGGATCTGCTGCTGCGAGCCGGCGTGCAGGACGACCGGCTGGTGGCGTCGCTGCGCACCGAGGTGGTGGCGGCACTCGACGACCCGGCGCGCGCGGCCGAATTGAGCCGGCGTCTCGGCGCCGAGGGCAAGCTGACATTGGCTGCGGCACTCCTGCGCACCTCGGCCGGTGATGTGGCGGCCGGCGTGATCGGTGACGGGCTGCTGGACTGGCTGGCCGAGGGCGTCGAAATGCCTACTGTCGCTGAGCTTTCGCAGGCGCGACCGTGGGATTCAGGATGGACCCGAGCGGCGGTGCGTGGGGTGCGGGCAGTGCGGCGAGGCCCCTACGCGCCGGGTGATCGCGTTGCCGAACTCTGGTGGCTCGGTGTGTCAGGTTCGCCGCGGTTCGTCCAGATCGCCGGCGACTCTGTGTGGGACCCGGCCGATCTGCTGGCCGTCGTGGGCGACGGCGCATTGCCAGGCGCCGCGGCCTTCCGCACGCTGTTGGGCGCTCCTGACTCACCCGACCTGGATCGGCTGGCCGCCAAGGTGATCGACGGCAATGACGACAGTGCCGCTGTCGCACAGGCGGCGGTCAGGCACATCACCCCGCAGCAGTGGATGCAGCAACGCTATGTGGATACCCATCAGCGGGCCTACCTCCCGTTCTGGGAACAGGCGCTGGCCACGGCTCGACCGGGCGACGTTCACCGCGATTTCTCAGCGGGGCTGCTGACCCTGGCGGTGCTGGGAACCATTGCCGGTCAACCCTTCCCGGAGGCTTGCCACAGTCTGGCTGCCGATCCGGAACTGGCCGTCGAGGCGGTGCGCCGGGTGCTCCCGCTGGTGGATGGCTACGAGATCTCGCCGCAGGTGGTGCTGGCCGTGAGCCTGCTGCACACCGTGACCGCCGAGGACACCGAGATTCCGGTCAGCGGTGTCGAGGCCGTGTTGGCCCAACTGGCAGAGCAGGTGGCGGCGCCGCTACAGAACGACGACCACGAGGTCGAGGGGATCGCGACTCTGATGGCGCAGATGTCTGGAGACATGTCCGACGGCGCGTTGCGCCGGTACCGAAAAATGGTGAGCAGGCTGTTGACGCGCCGCGCTGATGCGCAACCGTCGCTGGCAGCCCGACTGCGGGGGAGCCGCTGATGCCGATCTATGTGGTGGGTGCGCGCAACCAGCGTGTCCAGATTCCGAATCAGGCGCTGACAGTGTCGATTACCGGTGCGGTCGGTGGTGCCGCGCTGGAGGTTCAGGGTGGTCCGGACCAACCGGTGGTGCGCTCCACAGCGCACCAGGCGGTGCTGCCGAGTCTGACCGGACCGGTGACCGTCGTGGTGCGCCCGGTCGGCACGGACCGCTTCGGTGCCGGCACGCTCATCCATCTGGCGATCGCCCACGACAACCCCGGCGACGTCGACCCGGTACAGGTGATGTTCGATCCCGTCGATGTCGGCGGCGATACCGTCGTGACCTTCGCCGCGCTCACCCCGAACGGCACCCAGATCGAGGTCGCCGTCAGTGCGGTGGCCGATACACCGTTAAGCCCGTTGGCATCAGCGGCTCGCACGTCCGCGCGGAAGGTCACCGGCCGCGGGCCCGGAAATTCCGATGGCTCGGTGCTGCTCGCCATCGACACGTCGGCATCGATGCGCCGATGGTTCGCCGACGGCAGCGCGTTTGCGGCGGCTGACATCGTCATCGGGGTGGCCGATGCCCTCGGCGTGAAGGATGTGTCGGCGGTGTTGGTCGGCGCCGAGGTGACGCCGGTTCCCGCCGGCGACGCCGGCGCGCTGGTCGAGGCGCTTCGTCAGGCCGAACCGCGGTGGTCGGCGGGTGCCAAGTGGTCGCGGTTGCCGGCCGGTCCGGCGCGCACCGTCATCTGTTCGGATTTCCCCACATCTGCGGTGCGGCAGAAGTTTCCGGTGTTGGCACTGTCCAACGACCGGCGCCTCGACGCCGACGGTGCACGGCTGCCGTCACCGCGGCCGGGCAATGAGGCCGGCGCCGAATTGCTGGCGCATCCGCCGGTGCTCGACCGGATCACTGCGGCGTTGGTGCGGACGCTGACGTGACGAAGTGCCCGCGCTGCTTCTCGGTGCTGAATCCGAATCACTTCCTGTGGACGTTGATTCCTCAGCCGGGAGCACCTCGCTATCGTGACGACGTGGCGTCGGCCTATCTCGGCGCTCCGGCAGAGTGCGGTCCGCTCTACACCTGGACCAACACCGGCCAAGGCGGTCCGCCGTCGACGGCCGACGCCAGCCGCGCGCTGCAAGGGCCGGCGGTCGAGATCTGCACGGTGTGCCACTACACGCTGCCCGAGGGATGGCGGCACGGGCATGCGATCTGCATCGCGATGGCCGGCGCTCGCGCCACCGGCAAGAGCCTCTACATCGCGGTCCTGGTCAAACAGCTGGAGCTGCTGTGCGAACGGCTCGGCGTGTCAATGGAACCCGTCACCCGAGCCACGGCGCAGGCCTATGAGGCGAACTACGAGACGCCGCTGTACGTCCAGCGCGGACTGATCCCTCCGACGCCTACGATGCACACCCAGGCGTCCAGCCAGCGGGAGCCGTTGGTGTTCTCGATCGGCGGCTGGCACGGGGTCCGGCGGTTCCTCGTGCTGCGCGATGTGGCCGGGGAGGACATGGAGTCCGGTGACCTGCACACGCCGCCGTTCCGGTTCTTCGCCAACGCCGACGCGGTGTTCTTCATGTTCGATCCGTTGCGGGTCCAGACGATTCGCGACCAGTTGCGAGACCTGTTGCCGGCCCAGCAGTTCAGCGGTGGTGATCCGCGGTCGGTGCTGAACAACCTGCTGATGGCAGTGGGGCAGGGGCAGCCGAAGCTCGCGGTGATCCTGTCGAAGTTCGACGCGCTGCGGACATTGCGGAACGTCGAGGGCTCCGAATGGAGCATGATCATGTCCAACACCGGTGCGGCCTATCTTCGCGATACCTCCGACTCGCCCCGCTATGACGAACTCGGCGGGCAACTGCTGCACGAAGAGGTGCGCAGTCTGTTGACCCGGCTGCACGGCGGCGCGATCGTGGCCGCAGTGGAGAACCCCTCGACGGGAATCGTCTTGCCGCACCGCTATTTTGTGGTGTCCGCACTCGGGCAGCCGCCCAGCGGCAACAAACTGCACTCCAGGGGAATCGCGCCGTTCCGCTGCGCCGACCCCATCCGCTGGGTCACCTCGAGTTTCGGGGTGCTGTAGGTGGCCACTCAAGATCCGTTCGGGGGTTCCCCGTTCGGGCAGTATCCGCCGGGACAGTATCCGCCGCCGGGGCAGCCGCCATTTGGTGGGCCGCCCATGGTCCCGGCGGGCCCGCCGCCGCGTGACGAGGCCAATACGTTGGCGACGTTGTCGGTGGTGTTCGCATTCGTGTTCGCGCCTGCGGGCGCGGTTTTGGGGCATCTGGGGCTGTCGCAGATCAAACGCACCGGCCAGCGAGGGCGTGACCGTGCATTGGTGGGCCTGACCGTGTCGTACACGTTGATCGTGGTTGCGGTTGCGGCGCTGGTGATCTGGGCAGTCGTGCCGAGTTCGTCGAGTACCACGACGGCGGAGACGACGAAGGCCCCGACAACATCGGCCCCCGCGACGACAACCACACCGGCGCCGCCGCCGCTGGTCACCGAGGCTCAGTTGGCGGGACTGCTCCCGAGTCTGGCCGAGGTGAAGGAGATCACGAAGAACACGGAGCTGGTCGTCGATGACGAGCCCCAGGAGATCGGCTTACCGCCGGCGCCCCATCGTTACGATCCGGTCGAGTGCGCCAGTTCGTTCAGCATGTTCACCCCACTCCCGTACGAGAACAGCGGCTACCTCAAGACTGCGTCAGCCACGCAGTACCAAAGCCCCAAGCCCGACCTACAGGCTTACGAAGGGGTGGCGATGTTCGCTGATGCCGCGGCGGCAGAGCGGGTACTCGCCCGGTATCTCGAACTGTGGCGCGGGTGCGCCGGTAAGACGTTCACCTGGACCATCCCAGACGGCCGGTCCACGCACTTCGTCCTGGGCGGCCCAGAGGATCAACGAGACGGCATCATCGCGCTGCGCAGCAGCAATCAGGGATCGGAATCGTGGATGCTGCGTGCGATCGGTGCCAAAGCCAACGTTGTGGTCGACGTGCATGTTCTGGGAATCGGACTGACCGATGAGGCGGTCACCGTGGTCAAGCGAATCCTCGACAGAATTCCGGGTTGATATGACGCAGGGTGGTTTTGGGGGTCCGCAGGATCCTTTCGGTGGTTCTCCGTTCGGCAGTACGCCTTTCGGGCAGTATCCGCCGGATCAGCAGTTCTCGTCGGGTCAGGCGCCGTATATGGCGCCGCCGGTGGTCCCGGCAGGTCCGCCGCCACCGTCGTCGCAGGATGAGACCAACACGTTCGCGACGTTGTCGGTGGTGTTCGCGTTCTTGTTCGCGCCCGCGGGCGCGGTGTTGGGGCATCTGGGGCTGTCGCAGATCAAGCGCACCGGCCAGCGCGGACGTGACCGTGCCCTCGTCGGCCTGAGCCTTTCTTACACGTTGATCGTGGTTGCCGTTGCGGCGCTGGTCATCTGGGCGGTGATCCCGAGTTCGTCGAACACCACGACGACCGAGGCCAAGACGACCGCGCCGGGGACGAACAGCCCGGTGGCCCCGCCGCCGACGACCACCACGACGACGCCGGAGCCGCCGCCGCTGGTCACCGAAGCGCAGCTGCCCGGTCTGCTGCTCAACCTCGACGATTCCATCCGGCTCGTCGGTTTGAACGACGGATACAGCCCGTACGAAGAGACAACCCTGCGTAACGTTACCGATCTGTCGATGACGCCACCGGAGTGTTTTTCGGCCATAGCCCCTGGATTACCGGTCAGCTATGGGAACAGCGGTCATACCGCGACACTGTCCCGATCCTTCACCAACCTGGACGTGAAGACGATGTTCGCCTTGGGCAATTTCGATGAACGAGCGACGTTGTATGCCGATGCGCCCGCGGCGAGCCGACAGGTCGACGCGATCGAGAAGACGTGGCAGGGATGTCACGGAAATATCACCCAGAACGGGCCGAGCGGCAGCCCGGTTGTGTTCGACGTGGGTGAGGTGACCCGGTCCGCGACCGATCCTTCGATCGTGCTGCTGAGCAGCACGGTGCAGAACGGGCCGAAGTTGATGGTCGGCAGCCGCAGCTCGCGCGCCGTTGCGGTGAAGTCCAACGTGGTGGTCGACGTGGTGGTCTTCGCGCCGGACCCGGGCGGCCGCGCGGAAGCGGCCGCCATCGAGATCCTGTCCCGGATACCGGGATAACGGTGCCTAGTCGATCCGGCGCAGCGTTCCCACGATCTGGTCGACGACACCCGGATCGGCCGCGCCGTCAGCGCCCTGCTCCAGGTCGATGATGAAGTTCACGGTGCCGGGTTGACCCGGCACGGTGGTGGACACCACCGAATAGACCGCCGAGGTGCCGGCGCAGTTGTCTTGGATGCCGGTCACGGTGGCGACGACCTGGGTTGCGGGTGCTCCGGAGACAGTCAGGTTGCGCGGTGCTCCGAGCGAGACCGATGGCACCGCACCCTTGTCCGAGGTGAAGATCTTGGTCGCGAACTTTGCTTCCAGCGTCGCGGATTCGGTGACGTCCGTGAGATCGGTGACCACCGTCACTCCGCTGATGGCACTGCTGCTCTTCGGGCACGCCCTGCTGGGCATGGTGGCCGCGCCTTTCAGCACTCGCACCGGGCAGTAGCCGAACGGTCCATCAGCGCAAGGTTTTTCCCAGCCGACAATGGTGCTGCATTCCTCGACGGTCCAGTCTGCGGGTACGTCATAGGCGAGTCCCCGCGGCGTGGTCACCGTCGACCATCCGGCCGGGGTCTGCGGGCCGGGAGCGGCGGTGCGGCCCTCACACCCTGCGGGTGCCGCTTTCGGCGGTGCGCTGGGCGCTGCCGAGGAGGTAGTCGTCTTGGTGGTGCTCGGCGCGGACTTGGTCACCGACGAGGTCGTGGTGGAGTCGGCGGTGTTCTTCGTGTCGTTCTTGTCGCCGTAGTTCAGTTTCCACAGCAGGCCGCCGAGCAGCAGTGCGACAACGAGAACTCCGGCAACCGTGCCGATTATCCAGCCGGTGTTGTTTCGTTTGGGTGGCGGAGCGTCGGCGGGTGGTGCTTCGCCGTACCCTGACCACGTCGGCGGCTGTTGGCCGTAGGCCGGCCACTGCGGCGGCTGTCCGAACGGATTGTTCGAGCCAAATGGACTGCCCGAGGGCTGATTCCACTCGGGTGGTGGTTGTGGTGGATATGTCATCGGTGTCCTCCCCGCTTGTCGAGGTCTCAGTTCCAGGTCAGCTTCGGTGGGCTTGTCGAGAGGTCTGCGCTGCCGGATACCGCCACCGTCACGGTGTTCGGCACCACGGCGCCGCTGTTGTGCTGCACGGTGATCGTCGCGGTGAGTGTGCCGACCACCGAGGCCGTCATCGCGCTGGTCAAGGGAATGATCTTGAACGTCTCGGCCCCCACGATCGGGCCCCACTTTGCTGTGCCGTCAACGTAATTCGTCGCCGTGATATGGACCGGGCAGCCCGGCGGCCTGATCAGGTTGGAATCGGTGCACAGCGCGAGTGAAGCCGGTATCGCCGCGCGGACCGCCTGTTCGCCGGCGTCGCTGAGATTGAAAGTCATCGACATCACCGATGCGCCGGCGGCGAGCTGTTGCAGCAGCATCGGTTTGGAGGTGACGCTGAGATACGGACTGCTGCTACCGATGTCGACCCAGCCGGGAAATACATAGCGGGCTTGGTCGATCGGCTTGCCGAACACGGTGACGGTCTCCGCGTCCTTCTGCCCGATCTGGGTCTTGTCGATCTTGATGAATGCGTTCGAGATCTTCCAGCCGCCCTGCTTCTCCACCAGCAGCTTGGCCTCAGATACCTCGTTGCCGAACTTGGCGGTGACATGCACTTGGGATATGACGCTGTTGTCGGTGGTGTCGAGCACGCGAATATCGGTGATCGGCCACTTCGCGATCTGCCGGCGCAGGATCTCGTCGGTCAGCAGCTCGGCGGACACCGGCTGGGACTTGCCGTAGGACAGGGCAGTGGCCGCATCTCCGCGCGCCAGCGCCTCCAGGTACCCCACCACGGCGGCTTGCGGGCTATCGCCGCCTGCACCGGTGCCGTCGCTCGAATCCGACCGGGTGATCACCACGGTCAGCGCCGCCAGCACAGCCAGCACCGTGACCACCGCAGCGGCCACCAATCCGATGACCATGCCCTTGCGGCGTTTGGGTGGGGGCGCCCCGGGCGGCGCGCCGAACACCGGTGGGGGTGTCGACAGCGGATGGTCGGAAAAGGGCGGCGGTGGAGCTGACGAAAAGTTGGGATTCGTCGTCGGCCAACCCGGCGCGGACGGCTGCCCGCTGTTGCCGAACTGGCCCCCGGACCAATCGGCCACGGCCCCCTCCTTGCCTGTGTGCGGCACCACACCGGCATGCGCGCGGGGTTGCCGTGAGCAGTATAAGTGGGAGCACGCGGGCGTCCGCGCGGCAATTTGGAACTGTCACTGAGCTGCGATCTCAGCCAAATCGGGGCCCCGCGCAGCAGGCTTTCCAACAGGCGCGGGGCATATTGTGGTGACCGGTTGGTAACCCCCCGCGGGCAGCGCCGATCGATTGCGACTACCTTTTGTAGAGCAGTCAGTCGGTTCCAGGACGATGAAGGGATTCCCGTGGCCGAAAACCCGTCGAGTGGGCAGGAGCTTGCCACTCTCAAGTACCCCGGTGGCGAGATCGATCTGGAGATCGTCAAGGCCACCGAGGGCAGTGACGGCATCGCGCTTGGCCCGTTGCTGGCCAAGACCGGCTACACCACCTTCGATGGTGGTTTCGTCAATACCGCGTCGACCAAGTCGGCGATCACCTACATCGACGGTGATGCCGGCATCCTGCGCTACCGCGGTATCCCGATCGAGCAGCTGGCCGAGAATTCCACCTTCATCGAGGTCAGCTATCTGTTGATCTACGGTGAGCTGCCGACTGCCGAGCAGTTGGACGCGTTCACCACCCAGATTCAGCGGCACACTCTGCTGCACGAGGACCTGAAGCGGTTCTTCGACGGCTTCCCGCGCAACGCGCATCCGATGCCGGTGCTGTCCAGTGCGGTCAACGCGCTGAGCGCCTACTACCAGGATTCGCTGGATCCGCTGGACAAGAAGCAGGTCGAGTTGTCGACCATCCGCTTGCTGGCCAAGTTGCCGACCATCGCGGCCTATGCGTACAAGAAGTCCGAGGGTCAGCCTTTCCTGTACCCGGACAACTCGTTGACGCTGGTGGAGAACTTCCTGCGGATGACGTTCGGGTTCCCGGCCGAGCCGTATGAGGTCGATCCGGAGATCGTGCGGGCGCTGGACATGCTGCTGATCCTGCACGCCGATCACGAGCAGAACTGTTCGACCTCGACGGTGCGCCTGGTGGGTTCATCCCAGGCCAACCTGTTCACCTCGATCTCCGGTGGCATCAACGCGCTGTGGGGCCCGCTGCACGGTGGCGCCAATCAGGCGGTGCTGGAGATGCTGGAGAAGATCCGCACCGGCGACGACGACGTGAAGACCTTCGTCAAGAAGGTCAAGAACCGCGAAGACGGCGTGAAGCTGATGGGTTTCGGTCACCGGGTGTACAAGAACTACGACCCGCGGGCGCGCATCGTCAAGGAGCAGGCCGACAAGATCCTGGGCAAGCTGGGCGGCGACGACGAGCTACTGGACATCGCCAAGCAGCTCGAAGAGATCGCGTTGACCGATGACTTCTTCATCGAGCGCAAGCTGTACCCGAACGTCGATTACTACACCGGCGTGATCTACCGGGCGATGGGCTTCCCGACGCGCATGTTCACCGTGCTGTTCGCGCTGGGCCGGCTGCCCGGCTGGATCGCGCATTGGCGGGAGATGCACTCGGAGCCCAACAAGATCGGCCGCCCGCGCCAGATCTACACCGGCTACACCGAGCGCGGCTACGTCGACATCAACAAGCGCTGAGATCATCTGTCGAAAGCCCGGGGGCACTGCGCTCCCGGGCTTTTGCCATGCCGGGTCAGCGCACGGGCAGGGCGACGCCGCCGGTAAGGGTCAGTAGCTGGGTGTAAGTCAGCGGCATCACCGAATCGGCGGTGCCCGCCGCGGTCCAGATCACCGGGTAGGACGCCAGGGTCTGGTCGACGACGGTGCGCAGCGGCTCCGGATGACCCGCGGGCGCCACTCCGCCGATGACCTGTCCGGTCGCGTTGCGGACGAGCTTGGGGTCGGCCTTGCGGATCTCGGTCGCCCCGAGATGGCCGGCGACCACGCCGGTGTCCACCCGGGCGGCGCCGCTGGCCATGACCAGCAGTGGTTCGCCGTCGCATTCGAACACCAGGCTGTTGGCGATCGCCCCGACTTCGCAGCCCAGTTGTGCGGCGACGAGTGTGTTCCGTTCGTTCACAGTCCCGAGTGTCTCCTACGGCGCAAGCCTATTTCTACTGGCGGACAACGCCGTTCACCGTCGTAGCCCGGAGCGTGCACGTCATACGCCGAAGGCTTCCGCGTATGCGATCTCACCGCGTGGGGTGGTCTGATCGGGTTTGAGGGCAAGGGCGAGGAAGTTCTCGTCGGGTGCCGCAAATGGTGCGGTGACGCCGAATTCAGAAGCCGGGGTGAACCCGAACCGCGGGTAGTACTCGGCGTGACCCAGCACCACGACCAGATTCTCTCCCCGGTGTCGTGCCTGCTCGAGTACTTCGCGAATCGCCGCGGATCCGGCGCCGCTGCGCTGGGCGCCGGGGACAACCGCGCACGGGCCGAGCGCAAGGGCGGGCTGACCGCCGACTGTGCACCGGGTGAGCAACGCGTATGCCACGATGGCGCCGTTCTCGTCGAGGGTGACGGCGGACAATCCCTCGATCCAGGCCGTTGGATCCGCCCTGAGCGAGTCGACGAGATCAGCTTCGAATTCAGTAGGAAAAGCGGATGCGTTCACGGAGTGAACGGCGCGGGCGTCCTCTGGACGTTCGACTCGTGTCCTCCACGTCATCACCGTGTTTGCCTTCCCCTCCGTGTTCAAGTCAAAAGCGACGTTCAAGTCAAAAGCGACGTTCAGGCCAAAGGCGAATAGTAGGGCTGACGTGATGCGGCACTCCACTGAGTTTCGGGGGTGATTTCGAGTTGCCTGACCGATCGTTGTAGTTTCACAATAGTTGTGTGAATACAACTGTCGACCCGCTCAGCGCGCGGCGCAAGGCGATCATCCTCGTCTCGTGCTGCCTGAGTCTGCTGATCGTGTCGATGGACGCCACCATCGTCAACGTCGCCCTCCCGAGCATCCGTGATGATCTGGGCGCTTCGCCGTCGCAGCTGCAGTGGATCGTCGACGTGTACACCCTGGTGCTGGCCTCGCTGCTGTTGCTGTCCGGCGCCGCCGGCGACCGGTTCGGCCGCAGGCGGACCTTCCAGCTGGGCCTGACGATCTTCGCGGTGGCCTCGCTGCTGTGCAGCCTCGCCCCCAACATCGAAACTCTGATCGCGGCCCGCTTCCTGCAGGCCATCGGCGGTTCGATGCTCAACCCCGTGGCGATGTCGATCATCACCCAGGTGTTCACCGGCAGGGTCGAGCGGGCCCGCGCCATCGGCGTCTGGGGTGGGGTGGTCGGCATCTCGATGGCCCTCGGACCGATCGTGGGTGGAGCGCTGATCGAGTACGTCGACTGGCGTGCGGTGTTCTGGATCAACCTGCCGATCTGTGCCCTGGCGGTCCTCCTCACCGCGATCTTCGTCCCCGAATCCAAATCGAGGAACATGCGGGATCTGGACCCGGTCGGTCAGGCGCTGGGCGTGGCGTTCCTGTTCGGTGTCGTCTTCGTGCTCATCGAGGGGCCCGGGTTCGGCTGGACCGACCCGCGCAGCCTGGCGGTCGCGGTGATCGCGCTGACGGCTCTGGTGGCCTTCCTGCGCTACGAATCGCGCCGCATCGACCCGTTCATCGATCTTCGGTTCTTCCGCAGCGTGCCGTTCGCCTCGGCCACTCTGATCGCGGTCTGTGCGTTCGCCGCCTACGGCGCGTTCCTGTTCATGATGTCGCTGTATCTGCAGACGGAGCGGGGTTACTCGGCCATGCACACCGGTCTGATCTATCTACCGGTCGCCATCGGGGCGCTGATCTTCTCGCCGCTGTCGGGCCGGCTGGTCGGCCGGTACGGCAGCCGCCCTTCGCTGCTGGTGGCCGGCGCCACGATCACCGTGGCCACGATAATGCTGGCCACCCTGACCGGGCGGACCCCGGTATGGCAGCTGCTGATCATGTTCGCGGTGTTCGGCATCGGCTTCTCGATGGTCAACGCGCCGATCACCACCACGGCGGTGAGCGGGATGCCACTCGACCGCGCCGGTGCGGCCTCGGCAGTGGCTTCCACCAGCCGCCAGGTGGGCGTGAGTGTCGGTGTGGCACTGTGTGGTTCGGTGGCAGGCGGGGCCCTGGCGAATACCGGTGCTGACTTCGCCGCGGCGGCCCGCCCGTTGTGGTTCGTCTGTGCCGCACTGGGTTTGGTGATCTTCGCCCTTGGTCTCGTCTCCACGACGCCGTGGGCGATGCGTTCTGCGCAGAGACTGGCTCCCCTGATCGGTCAGCACCATCCCGCGGAGGTGAGCCGTGTCCGGTGATCGACAGGGTGACTTGGCCGGCGAGGTGTGGCGGGACCTGACCGCGTTGGTGTTCGATCACCGCGACGGCTGGCGGCGTGCGGTGATCGACCGGACCGGGTTGCCGTTCAGCCGGATCCGCATCCTGAAACGGCTTGCGCGCGAACCGTTGACGGTCAAGCAGCTGGCCTATGCCGCCACCGTCGACGCCCCGGCGGCCACGGTCGCGGTCAACGATCTGGAGGAACGCGGGCTCGTGGTGCGCGAGATCGACCCTGCCAACCGTCGGTGCAAGGTGGTGTCGCTGACCGATGCCGGGCGCGCGTTGCTGGCGCACATCGATGAGATCGAGGATCCGGCGCCGGACGTGCTGGCCGCGCTCGATGACGATGACCTCGAGGCGCTTCGGGTGATCCTGCGGAAGGTCACCACCCGCCCTGCACCATCGTCTGGAACTTCCAGTCGCCGTCGCACTTGACGAGCAGGTCGCCGTAACGCACGCGTTGGCTGAATCCGTCGGCGGTGAACGTAGCGTCGGTGATGACGAACACCAGGTTCTCGTTGATGAAATGCGGCGTGCGCGTGGACTCCATCGCGAAATCCGCACTCTGGCCCAACTGCTCGGTCATCTGAGCGATGAATCCGGCGCGGTCGACGGACTGCGCACTGCCGTCGGTGACTTCGTTGAGCGGAAACATCGCCTCGTCGGCCATCGCTTCGGCGTCCTTGTCCACCGCGAGTGCGTCGTAGCGGTCGAACCACGCCAACACCGAGTCGACATCGGCGGCGCTGGGACTGAACGTGGCGGCCTGCGGCATGGTGACCATGAATCTCCCTGGGGTCGGCGTATTTTGTACGAAGTACACTGTACATAGTACGGAGAGGTTGGACCGGTGGGAAAACGTGCAGGTGGCGACCGTAGTAGCGCCGGTGACCCGGTGCGGACACTCGAATTGTTGTGGCGGCAGCCGGGTCAGGGCGGCAGCACCCGCGGCCCCAAACAGCGCACCACGGTGGACGCCGTGATCGCCGCGGCCATCCGGCTTGCCGATGAGAACGGTCTGGAAGCGCTCACCATGCGGGCGGTCGCCGAACAACTCGGTGTGACCCCGATGGCCACCTACACCTACGTGCCGGGCAAGGCTGAGCTGCTGGACCTCATGCTCGATACCGTCTATCGGCAGATGTCGCGCCCCGACTTGGCCGGAAAGCATTGGCGGGAAAAGGTTTCCCTGGTCGCCGAGGAGAATCTGGCGATGTTCGAGCGCCATCCGTGGATCACCTACCTGCCGACCACCCGCCCGCCGCTGGGCCCGGGCACGATCGGGAAGTACGACTACGAGCTCGGTGCCTTCGACGGCCTCGGTCTCAGTGACCTGGAGATGGATTCCGCTCTGACCTACGTCCTCGGTTTCGTCAACTCGGTCGCCCGGATAGCCATCGATACGAACCGGGCAGCGGCCGACAGCGGTGTGAGCGACGGACAGTGGTGGGAGCAGGCCGGCCCGCTGCTCGAGCGTGCCTTCGACGGCAGCAGTTACCCGCTGGCCTCACGGGTGGGCACCGCCACGGGTCAGGCCTTCGACGCGGCCTACAGCGCCTCGCATGCCTATGAGTTCGGGCTGGCGCGGGTTCTGGACGGCCTCGCAGTGCTCATCGACGCGAAGTGAGCGCGCGGCGTCAGCCTTCGAGGACCGCCATCGCGGCGTTGTGCCCGCCTATGCCCGAGACGGCCCCGCCGCGCACCGAACCCGAACCGCACAACAGGATCCGGTCATGTCCGGTGGCCACACCCCACCGTTGGGCAGCCGTTTCCAGCGGGACGTCGTCCTCGGCGAACGGCCACCGCAGAGCGCCGTGGAAGATGTTGCCCGCGGTCATCCCGAGGGCCTGTTCCAGATCCGCGGTGGTCTTGGTCTCGATACACAGCCGGCCGGCGACGTCCTCCAACAGGACATCCTGAACAGGCTCGGCCAGAACCGAATTGAGTGAGTTGAGGACCGCGGAGGTGAGTCTGTCCCGCACCCGGTCGGGATCTTTCAGGGTCAGTGAGTGCGGGGTGTGCAGACCGAACACCGTCAGCGTGTGCGCACCCGACGCGCGCAGATCGTCGGACAAGATGCTGGGATCGGTCAGCGAATGGCAGTAGATCTCGCATGGCAGCGGATCGGGAACCCGCCCGGCCGCAGCGTGCTCGTATGCCCCGGCCAGCTGGCTGAAGGTCTCGTTGATGTGGAACGTACCGCCGAATGCCTGCTCGGGCGTGATGCGTTCATCGCGGAGGCGGGGGAGCCGCCGCAACATCAGATTCACCTTGACCTGCGCGCCCGGGGCGGTCTCCGGTGCGGGTTCGCCCAGCAGGCCGGCCAGCACCGCGGGGGTGACGTTGGCCAATACCCGTTCGGCGGTTACGCGACGCGTCGACCCACCATGTCGGTAGCGCACCTCGCCGTCGGGACTCACCGCGTAAACATCTGCACCGGTGATGATTTCGGCGCCGAACCCGGCGGCTGCGGCGGCCAGCGCTCCGCTCACCGCGCCCATTCCGCCGACGGGGACGTCCCACTCGCCGGTCCCGCCGCCGATCAGGTGATAGAGAAAACACACGTTCTGGATCAGCGTCGGATCGTCGATGCCGGCGAAGGTGCCGATCAGGGCGTCGGTGGCCATCACGCCACGGACGAGGTCGTGCGATACCGCGGCGGTGATCGCCGCGCCGATGGGCTGTTCGATCAGCGCTTCCCAGGCCGCGGCGGTTTCGGCGCCCTGTCCTCGCAACACATCGCGGCGCATCGCCGACCGGCTACGCAGCGGCTGGAGCAGTGTCGGCCAGATCCGGGTGGTGATCAGCGCGCATCGGCGGTAGAAGTCGGCGAAAGCGGCCGCGTCCGTACCGGCGCCGATCGCGTCGAACGTCGGCTTCGGCCCGATCAGCAGGCCGGTGGCGCCGCTGGTGGCCGGATCCGGCGTGTAGGACGAATACCGCCGCCGGGTCAGCCGGATTCGCGCGCCCAGATCGTCGATGAGGCGCTGCGGTAGCAGGCTGACCAGGTACGAGTACCGGGACAACCGGGCGTCCACTCCGTCGAAGGCGTGCGCCGAAACCGCTGCGCCTCCGACGTGGTCGAGCCGCTCGAGCACGCGCACCCGCCGTCCCGCACGCGCCAGGTAGGCAGCGGCGACCAAGCCGTTGTGCCCGCCGCCGATGATGACGGCGTCCAACGCCTCTTCTGTCACGTCACGCCGGTCCGGTCAGCTTCGATAGCCTTCGACCTCGTCGGCCCCGCGTTTCTGCGCCAAGCCCGGGTCCTGTCCCGTGTCACGCAGCGCGCGACGCTGACGCAACAGGTCCCAACACTGGTCGAGGGCGACTTCCAACGCTCTCAGGCGTTGTTGCTCTTCGGCTTCTTCGATTTCGTGATGTTGCAGTTTGGACCGGAGCTCCTGCTCTTCGGCAACGAGCCGGTGAACTTCGGCGAGGATGTCCTGATCTGTGGCCACACACCCAGTGTGCCGGACTACCGTTGATCAGGTGAGTACAAAACCTGAGATCGAGTTTCCGGACGGACCCGCGCCCACCGAATTGGTGATCACCGACCTCGTGGTCGGCGACGGTCCCGAGGCAGTACCCGGCGGCACCGTTGAGGTGCACTATGTGGGCGTCGAATACGACTCCGGTGAGGAGTTCGACAGCTCGTGGAATCGCGGAGAGTCCATCGAATTTCCGTTGCGGGGCTTAATTCAGGGCTGGCAGGACGGCATTCCGGGAATGCGGGTCGGTGGTCGCCGTCAGCTCGTCATCCCGCCTGCCCAGGCTTACGGTCCGGCGGGATCGGGTCATCGGCTTTCGGGCAAGACGCTGATCTTCGTGATCGATCTGCTCGCCACTCGCTGATTTGCCGTGGGTTCGAACAGTGTTAGCCGAACCTAACCGTCGAATTCCATTTGCTGCTACCGTCAACCTGTTTCGCTGCTGCAGATAACTGTTCGTCGACTTCAGGGAGTACCCATAATGTCGGGTTCGGACGAATCTCGGACAATCACAGGCTGGCAAACTGCCTCCAAGTTATATCGGCGACCACCGGGATTGGGTTGGTTGTTGGCGCTGGCGGTAGTTCCGTTGTTGCTGGGGCTGATCGGATGGGGTGGTCTCGACCGGTCGAACAAGGATGCCGAACTCAGCGTTCCCGATGTGAATCCGACGGCGACGATGACCGCTCCGGACGTGAACGCCCCGGACGTCAACGGCCCCGACGTCAATTCGCCGACCCTGTTGTTCGCGCCGTTGTCTATTTCCCGCAGCGGCAACGATTTCACCCTCACCGGTGATCTGCCGGACGCGGCCGCCAAAGCGTCGCTGCTGGACTGGCTGCGCGGAAAGTTCGGCGCGGACGTCAATTTGATCGACAACCTGAATCTGCGACCGGGCGTGAGCACGCCCGACGTGTCGGCGGTGGGCAAGGTGTTCGACGCCGCGGCTGCGGGTATTCCGGATTTCGGTTTCGGCATCGACGGTGACACGCTGACCCTGACCGGTACCGCGCCGTCGGCGGAGGTACGCGACGCGGTCGAAGCGGCTGCGAAGGCGGCATGGCCGAACATCAAGCTGGTCAACAACATTCAGGTTGCGGCCGCACCGGCTGCGCCCGCCCCTCCGGCTCCTGGTACGCCTGGTGCGCCGGGAGCTCCCGGTACGCCGGGGCCTTGCGCGGTGCTGCAGGGCGATGTGAGCGCACTGCTGCGCACGCCGATCAACTTCAGCACCGACGGGTTCGTACTGGCCCCGGCCTCGCAGCAGTTGCTGTCTCAGGTCGCCGACAAGCTCAAGTCCTGCGTGGGTGCGCGGGTGGCTGTCACCGGATACACCGACAGCTCGGGCAATGACGCCATCAATGTCCCGCTGAGCGGTAACCGTGCGAAAGCCGTTGCCGATTACCTGGTTTCGCAGGGGATCGCGGCCGACCACGTGACGTCCTCCGGTGCCGGGTCGGCCAACCCGATCGCCAGCAACGACACCCCTGAAGGCATGGCGCAGAACCGCCGCGTCGAGATCACGGTCAACTAGGGAGATTCGACATGGACTTCGTAATCCAATGGTTGTGGTATCTGCTCGCGTTCGTGGTCGGGTCGCTGGTGGCCTGGCTGATCTCGGTCGTGACCGTCAAGCCCACCAGTGAGGAAGAGGCGTTCGCCGAGCTTCCCGGCTCACGTGAGATCGGAGCATGACCATGAGCGATGTGAACTGGTGGTTGATGGCCCTGGCCTTCGTGCTCGGCCTGGTGTTGACGCTGGCGTTGACCCTGCGCAGGGTCAAACGAGAGGTGCCGGTGTACGGCGCGTTGGGGCGTCGCCCTGAGCCGACGCCGGCGGCCCGCGGCGGGACTGCCGCTGCGGCAACGGCTGTGGCCGACGAGCCCACCACGAAGTTGCCCAAGGCCGGCACGGGTGATGAGCCCACGACGAAGCTGCCCAAGGCCACCAGTGCGGGTGCCGCGGCGGCGGGTGCGGCGGCCGCGGGTGCGGCGGGGGCGGCCGCGTTCGCCTCCGGTGGGGGTGCGCACGAGGCTGCCGAGGACAGCGCCGGTGAGGACGTCAAGGTCGTCGAGGAGACGCCGTACGGCGCCGGTTCGGTCCGGGTCTCGGGTGCGGGCACGCCGGCGGGTTATCTGATCAAGGGCAACGAGGATTCGATGCTGTACCACTCGCCGGAGAGCCCGTCATATTCGGTGACCGTCGCCGAGATCTGGTTCGCCGATGTCGAATCGGCCGAGAAGGCCGGCTTCAACCGATGGGACAGCGGTAAGTCCCAGCGCGAGAAGAAGTAGCCTTTCGCGCGAAACAACTAGTGCGGGCCGGGCAGGCGCAGCAGCAGGCGGGCTCCGCCCAGCGGACTCGCTTCCAGTGTGGCCGTGCCGCCGTGCAACTCGGCCTGCTGCGCCACCAGTGCCAAGCCGAGACCCGAACCTGACCGCGACGCCGTCGACCCCCGGGAGAACCGGTCGAACACCATCTGGCGTTCTTCCTCGGGTACGCCGACTCCGTCGTCGTCGACCGCGATCTCCACGCCCTCGCGCGAGCTCACCGCTGACAACTGCACCCGGGTGGCGCCGCCGTGCTTGACGGCGTTGGCGATCGCGTTGTCCACGGCCAGCCGCAGCCCGGTCGGCAGTCCGATGATGATCACCGTCGGCGAGGGTGCCAGGGATACTTCGAGGTCGGGGTAGACGCGCATGGCGTCGTGGGCGGCGCGGTCGAGCAGTTCGGTGATGTCGACGGTGACGTGATCGTCGGTGGTGGTCAGCTCTCCCTGGGCGAGCCGTTCCAGGGCGCCGAGGGTGGCCTCGATCCGCGACTGGGTGCGGATCACGTCGTTGACCACCTCTTTGCGCTGGTCGTCGGGTAGGTCGAGGGTGGACAGCACCTCGAGGTTGGTCCGCATCGCGGTGAGCGGGGTGCGCAGTTCGTGCGCCGATACCGAGGCGAAGTCGCGGGCCGAGGCCAGCGCGGCCTTGGTGCGGCCCTGCTCGGACCAGATCCGTTGCAGCATGCCGTTGACGGCGTCGGCGATTTCGACGGCCTCGCTGGCGCCCCGCACTTCGACGTCGGGGGCCTCGTCGCTCGCCTCGATCTCTCGGGTCTGCTCGGCGAGCCGTTTGAGGGGGCGGACCGCGAAGGCGGCGAGCACCCAGCCCAGCACGGTGGCGGCGCCGACCGCGAACACGCAGATGATGATCACCCGGCGGTGCAGGTTGTTGGTGTCGGCGATGGTGGCGTCGTAGGTCGCCCCGACCGCCACCCACATGGGCCCCGGTGCGGGGATCTGCACGGTGCGTACGCGCCAGCGCACACCATCGATGTAGGTGTCGGCATAGCCGTCGGGCAGCTCGGGCAGGATCACGTTCGAGTTCGACGAGACGTTTCCGGCCTGGCGCACCGTGATCACCGCGTCCTGATCGCTGGGGGAGCGGGGAATCTCGCCGAGGCCGCGGGGCAGGAACGGGATCGCGAAACCGGCGGCCTCGTCGAGGCGGCGGTCGAGCCGTTCCTTGCGGTCGTTGGTGATGCCGACCCACACGATGGTGCCGACGATGACGACGACGATGGCCGCGCCGATGGCGGTGGCGAACGCGACCCGGGTCCGCAGCGAGGGTGTGCGGCGGAAGATCCGGGTCAGCGGTCTCATGGCTATCCCGGTTACTGGGTCCTGAGCACGAAGCCGACCCCGCGGACGGTGTGCAGCAGCCGTGGCGCGCCACCGGCTTCGAGTTTGCGGCGCAGGTACCCGATGAACACGTCCACCACGTTGGTGTCGGCGGCGAAGTCGTAGCCCCAGACCAGCTCCAGCAACTGTGCCCGGGACAGCACGGCGGTCTTGTGCTCGGCCAGCACGGCCAGCAGGTCGAACTCGCGCTTGGTCAGGTCGACGTCGACGCCGTTGACCCGGGCGCGGCGGCCCGGGATGTCGACCTCCAGGGGGCCGACCTGGATGGTCTCGGAAGAGAAGGTGGCCGAGGCGCCGCGACGGCGCAGCAGGGCCTTGACCCGGGCCACCAGCTCTTGCAGCACGAACGGTTTGACCAGATAGTCGTCGGCGCCGGCTTCGAGCCCGGCGACGCGGTCGTCGACGCTGCTGCGGGCCGAGAGCACACAGACGGGCACGTCGTTGTCCATCGCGCGCAGGGCCGTCACCACGCTCACGCCGTCGAGCACGGGCATGTTGATATCGAGCACGATCGCGTCAGGTCGGGTCTCGGTGGCGCTGCGCAGCGCTTCGGCGCCGTCCACGGCCGTCGAGACGGTGAACCCGGACAGCCGCAGCCCACGTTCCAGCGAGGCGAGCACGTCGGGGTCGTCGTCTACGACGAGGACCCGGGGCGAGGCCATGCCACCGGTAGCGCTATCCATGACCGCCATCTTGCCCGATGATCGGCGGTGAATCGCGCAGGCTTCCCAGGGAAGTCCCCGGGGATGTTTTTGACCTCAATAATTGTTCAGGTTCTACGGTGATGCCCATGAGTATGGAAACAGTGGCCAGACAGGCGCTGTACCGGCAGACGCACGCGCGCGACGGAGACCTGCGCGCACTGGCCGACCGGAAGCTGTTGTCCCGGATCTGGCGGTTCGCTGCGCGCCACCACCGCAGGCTCGGCTGGTTCGTCGCGATCAGCGTGGTCAGTGCCCTGCTGACGGTCACGACACCGGTGCTGGCCGGCCGCGTGGTCGATGCGATCACGCAGGGCGGCCCGGCCTCCACGGTGCTGCTGCTCGCTGTCGTGATCGCCGCGGTGGCGGTGGCCGAGGCGGCGGTGGCCTTGGTGACCAGGTGGTTGTCGTCCAACATCGGCGAGGGTCTGATTCTGGATCTGCGCACGGCGGTGTTCGATCATGTGCAGCGGATGCCGGTGGCGTTCTTCACGCGTACGCGCACCGGCGCCCTGGTGAGCCGGTTGGGCAACGACGTGATCGGGGCGCAGCGGGCGTTTTCCGACACGCTCTCGGGCATCGTCGCCAACGTGGTGACTTTGACGCTGACGCTGGTCGTGATGCTCAGCATCTCCTGGCAGATCACGTTGTTGTCCCTGGCACTGCTGCCGTTGTTCGTGCTGCCCGCGCGCCGTATCGGCGCCCGCATGGCGGGGTTGTCGCGGGAGGCGGCCGCCCACAACGCGACGATGAACACCCAGATGACCGAACGCTTCTCGGCGCCCGGTGCCACCTTGGTCAAGCTGTTCGGCAGCCCGGAGCGAGAGTCCGGCGAGTTCGCGGTGCGGGCCGATCGGGTGCGTGACATCGGGGTCCGCACGGCCATGTTGCAAGCGACCTTCATGAACTCGCTGACGCTGATGTCGGCGCTTGCCCTGGCCCTGGTGTACGGGCTGGGCGGGGTGCTGGCCATCGGCGGGCAGTTGCAGGCCGGTGCGGTGGTGTCGTTGGCGCTGCTGCTGACCCGGCTGTACGCGCCGCTGACGGCGCTGGCCAATGCGCGGGTCGAGATCGCCAGTGCGCTGGTGTCGTTCGAGCGGGTCTTCGAAGTGCTCGATCTGGTGCCGTTGATCGCCGAGAAGCCCGATGCCGTCGACGTGCCCGCAGGCGCAGTCCGGATCGAGTTCGACGACGTCCGCTTCTCCTATCCCTCGGCGGACAAGGTGTCGCTGGCCTCGCTGGAGGAGGTCGCCGCCCTGGACCGCCGCGGCGGGGATGAGGTACTGCACGGCGTGTCGTTCACGGCCGAGCCGGGGCAGATGGTGGCGCTGGTCGGATCGTCGGGTGCGGGCAAGTCGACCATCGCGTCGCTGCTGGCCCGGCTCTACGACGTCGACTCCGGTGCCATCAGGCTCAACGGTGCCGATGTGCGCGATGTGACGTTCGCATCGCTCAAGGACACCGTCGGCATGGTGACCCAGGACGGGCACCTGTTCCACGAGTCGATCCGGTCGAACCTGCTGCTGGCCGCTCCCGGTGCCTCCGAAGCTGAACTCTGGGCGGCCCTGCGCCGGGCCCGGCTGGACGACGTGGTCGCGGCGATGCCCGACGGGTTGGACACGGTTGTCGGTGAGCGCGGATACCGTCTGTCCGGAGGGCAGCGGCAGCGGCTGACCATCGCGCGGCTGCTGTTGGGGCGATCGCGGGTGGTGGTGCTCGATGAGGCGACGGCATCGCTGGACTCGGCCTCGGAGGCCGCCGTGCAGCAGGCACTGGCCGAGGCACTGGATGGGCGGACGTCCATCGTCATCGCCCACCGGTTGTCCACGGTCCGTGCTGCCGATCTCATCCTGGTCGTCGAGGACGGGCGCATCGTCGAACGCGGTACCCACCGCGATCTGCTGGCCCGTGGCGGCCGCTACGCCGAGCTGTACGACACGCAGTTCTCCGAGGAGGTTCTCGCGGCGTGAGGTTATTCGTTTGCCCCTGATGGGAAGATTGATTCAGTGAGCCAACCCGCGATCGCCCCATCTCCGAAGCGGATCCGGACCAGTTCAGATTTGTGGCGGCTGTTGCCATACCTGTTGCCATACCGGGCCCGGTGGATCGTGATGGTCGTGGTCGCGGTGGTCAGCTTGGCCGCCACGGTGGCGATTCCGCTGATGACCAAGGCCGTGATCGACGGCCCGGTCCGTCACCAGGATCAACACGGGCTGTGGGTGCTCGGTTCGGCCGCGGTGGCGGTCGGTATCTCCGAGGCGGTGCTGTGGTTCATCCGGCGCTGGATGGTGGCCCGGGCCACCATGGGCGTCGAGGCCGACATCCGCAAGGATCTCTACGCCCGGCTGCAAATCCTGCCGATGAGTTTCCACGGCCGCTGGCAGTCGGGGCAGCTGCTGTCGCGGGTGATGAACGATCTGTCCACGATCCGCCGGTTCCTGTCCTTCGGGCTGGTGTTCCTGATCCTCAACGCCCTGCAGATCGTGGTGGTTACGTCGATCCTGCTGACCATGTACTGGCCGCTCGGTGTGGTGGTGTTGGTGTCCATCGTGCCGATCACGCTGACCGTGCTGCATTTCGAGCGGGAGTACACCCGGTTGTCCCGGCTCGCGCAGGACCAGACCGGCCACGTGGCTACCCATGTCGAGGAGGCTGCGCTCGGGCTGCGGGTGGTCAAGGCGTTCGGCCGTGAGGATTACGTGTTCGACCGGTTCGACGAGCAGGCCACGCAGTTGTACGACACCCAGTTCGCGAGGGTGACGGTGTCGGCGAAGTTCTGGATGCTGCTCGAGGTCATCCCCAACCTGACCCTGATCGTGGTGCTGGGTTTCGGTGCGTATGCGGCGGGCCACGGCCATGTCACCATGGGCACCCTGGTCGCGTTCATCACGATGATGCTGTCGCTGGTGTGGCCCATCGCGTCGCTGGGCTTTCTGTTGTCGATGACGCAGGAGTCGTTCACCGCGGCCAACCGGATCGCCGAGATCTTCGATGCCCCGGTGGATATCGCCGACGGCCCGGTGTCGGAGCCGCCGCGAGGCGGCCGGCTGGAGCTGCGCGATGTCGGATTCAGATTCCCCGACGCCGGCCGGCAGGACTGGGCTCTGCGCCATATCGACCTCGTGGTCGAGCCCGGTGAGACAGTGGCGTTGGTCGGCGCGACCGGCTCGGGCAAATCGGTACTGGCTGCGCTGTTTTCGCGGTTGTACGACGTCACCGAAGGTCAGATCCTGATCGACGGCCGCGATATCCGGGAGCTGAGCCTGCAGGCGCTGCGGCAGACGGTGGCCACGGCGTTCGAGGATCCGACGCTCTTCTCGATGTCGGTGGCCGAGAACCTGCGGCTCGGCCGAGCAGATGCCACCGACGAGCAGATGGCAGAGGCCATCGAGATCGCGGCCGCGCAGTTCGTCTACGACCTGCCGTTCGGCCTGGACACCCGCATCGGCGAGCAGGGCATGAGTTTGTCCGGTGGTCAGCGTCAACGCCTTTCGCTGGCCCGCGCTATCCTGGCCGCGCCCAAGATCCTGGTGCTCGACGACACCTTGTCGGCCCTGGACGTGCACACCGAGGCGGTGGTCACCGAAGCGCTGCGGCGGGTCCTGCGTGGGGTGACAGGCGTCGTCGTGGCGCATCGGGCGTCGACGGTGTTGCTGGCGGACAAGGTCGCGCTGCTGCAGGACGGCACCATCACCCACATCGGCACCCACGCCCAATTGCTCGCGCAGGTACCGCAATACCGTTACCTGCTGGCCGCCGATGACCAGCTCGATGACGCCTGTGAGCGCAGCTGCGAGTGGGAGGACGAGGAGGAGTTGGGCCGGCTGCAGCGCGGGCTCGATGAACGCACGGCCATCGACGAAGTAGGCGAGCCGCCGCGTTTCGGTGCGGAGGTGCAGCGCCGATGACAGCTACCGAGTGGCGCGGACAGGTCACCGATGACGACGGCGATCAAGCCGGCGGCTCCGGCACGTCCGCTCTTCCGATCGACGAAAGCCTGCCCCGGCGCCGTGAGGCCCGCGAACTCCTCATGTCACTGCTGCGGCCCTACCGTTGGACGGTCGCGGTGCTGGCCCTGGTGGTCATCGTGGAAAACGCTGCCCGGCTGTCGGTTCCGATCCTGGTGCAGCGCGGCATCGACCGCGGCATCCCGCCGATCCTCGAGGGCGGCCCGGCCCGCGAGCTGATGCTCATCGTCGGCACGCTGTGCGCGGTGGTGATCGTGCAGGCGGTCAGCCGGATGTTCTTCCTGCGGCGCTCCGGCCGGATCGGCCAACGGGTGCTGCTGGAGTTGCGTCGCCGGGTCTTCCGCCATTTCGGCAGGCTCGACGTGGCCTTCCATGACCGGTATACGTCGGGGCGGGTGGTCAGCCGCTCGACCAATGATGTCGAGGCCATCCAGGACATGCTGGAAACGGGCTTCGACAGCCTGATCACCGCGGTGCTGACGCTGTTCGGCACGGCGGTTCTACTGGTGGCGCTGGACTGGCGGCTCGGCCTGATGTGTCTGGCGGCGTTCCCGATCCTGGTCGCCCTGGTGTGGTGGTTCCGCAACGAGTCCGGCAAGACCTACCGGCTGGTGCGCGAGAGTGCGGCCCTGGTGATCGTGCAGTTCGTCGAGACCATGACCGGTATCAAAGCCGTTCAGGCCTATCGGCGCGAGCCACGCAACCAGGAGATCTTCGACGACGTCGCCGACGAGTACCGCGCCATCAACGAGAAGACCTTCAAGCTGCTGGCCATCTTCATGCCCGGGGTCAAGCTGGTCGGCAACCTGACCACCGGTGTGGTGCTGCTCTACGGCGGCTACCGGGTGCTGCACGGTGAGATGACCATCGGCACGCTGACCGCGTTCCTGCTGTACCTGCGGATGTTCTTCGAGCCGATGCAGGAGATCTCGCAGTTCTTCAACACCTTCCAGTCGGCGTCCTCGGCATTGGAGAAGCTGGCCGGAGTGCTGGCCCAGCGTCCCGCGATCGCCGATCCGGAGCAGCCGGTCTCCCTGTCGGACCCCAAGGGCGACATCGCGTTTCGCGATGTCCGATTCGAGTACACGCCCGGTCGTCCGGTGTTGCCGGGACTTGAACTCTCAGTGCCGGCCGGCCAGACGGTGGCACTGGTGGGCACCACCGGTGCGGGCAAGACCACCATCGCCAAGTTGATCGCCCGCTTCTACGACCCCACGGCCGGAACCGTGACGCTCGATGGACTGGACCTGCGTGAGCTGGCTCAGTCCGAGTTGCGCCGCCACGTCGTGATGGTCACGCAGGAGAACTTCATGTTCTCCGGGACGGTCGCCGACAACATCCGGTTCGGGCGCCCCGATGCCACCGATGCGCAGGTGCGCGAGGCCGCCGCGGCGGTCGGAGCGGACCACTTCATCGAGACGCTGCCCGACGGATACGACACCGACGTGGCCAAGCGTGGGGGCCGGCTCTCGGCCGGGCAGCGTCAGCTGGTGGCGTTCGCCCGGGCGTTCCTGGCCGATCCGGCGGTGCTGATCCTGGATGAGGCGACGTCCTCACTGGACATCCCGAGTGAACGCATGGTGCAGCGCGCGTTGGAAACCGTATTGGCCGATCGCACCGCCCTGGTCATCGCACACCGGCTCTCCACGGTGCAGATCGCCGACCGGGTGCTGGTGCTCGAGCACGGCCGCATCATCGAGGACGGCGCACCGGCGGAGTTGATCGGCCGCACCGGCGGTGCCTACGCGGCGCTGCACCGGGCCTGGGTGGACTCGCTGGCCTGAGTAGACGCGGGGTTATCGCTCTGCGGTGACGCGCAGGATTGCGTCGTAGCTCTGGGCGCCCGCGCCGACGCGCACCGCGATGTCCCATCGACCCGGAGTGGAAAGGTCGACTACGCCGCGGTAGTCGTCTCCACCCATGGGCGTGGCCACGACGGCCGGCGCGCTCAGGCCGATCTGCGGCATGCGTGGTTCGAACCGCACTGAATCCGGTGTCGGGGTTTCGCCTGCGCTGCCCAGGACCTCGACGGTGAGTGGGCTGACTCCCACCTTGGGCGGCTGGTCCTTCAAGCGCACCAGGTACGGACCTGCGGTGGCCTCGGCGACGATCGGGGCCCGCGGTTGCGGCCACAGCAGCCACAGCATGCCGCCGCCCACCGCGGCGACGATCACGATGATGCCCACCCACTGCAGGCGTCTCATGGTTCGGCTACAGCTTTTCGATGTCGGGCAGTGCCCAGGTGTTGTCGAACAATTCGGGTTTCGGCCCGTACAGCCGGAACAACACCTCGAATTGGCCGTCCGGGTTTGTCGGGATCCAGTTGGACTCTTGGCCTTCAATGGCGACCGGGCCGAAATACACGTCGACGGAGCCGTCCGGGTTGACGCCGAGGTCGGGCCGGTGTGACGACCGGCTGCCGTACGGCTGGTCCCGGATCAAGGCATGGGTGGCGCGGTCGTAGGCCGTCGCCGACCAGTACAGCGAGACCGGCGGATCGGCAGGCACCCGTAACCGGTAGGTGGCTGCGCCGTCGAAGGCCGCGCCGTCGGCGTCGGCAATGGTCATCACATAGAACTGGCCCTGGCCAAGATGTTTCGCACTGAAGTAGATGAAGGAGTACAGCAGGCCGCGGTCGTCGACCGGGTAGCTGGTCGGGTCGGCGAAACCGGTCTGCATGCCCTGCACCACCTCGGGTGAGGCGGGCAGGGCCCAGTGGGTCCCGTCGAAGTACGGAGGGGTGAAGAAGCGCGGATAGTTGGTGTCGAACCACTCGTGTGCCTCGACGGCGGCCGCCTCGAGCGCTCTCTTCAACTCGTCGTCCGGTTCGAAGAGCTTGCCCTGTTCGATGCCGATCGAGGCCAGCACCGAGATCATCACCCGGTCGCGCTGCAGCCACGGTTCGCGTTGCACGAACTGGTCGAGCAGTTCGAAGAATCGCAGGTTGTAGGGAATTGTGCTGTCGTACAAGGTTTCCGATGCGTCGACGAACCTGGTCTCCAGGTCGGGTTGCGCCAGCGGGTAGCACTTGATGCGCTTGCCGTACTCGGCAGCCGCGGCGACGTCGGCGTCGGCGCTGGACGCGATGTTCGCCCGCAGCGCCCCGAACCCCGTATAGGTCGCCGACGGCAGCACGATGTAGCCGTCGGGAATCGCGCCGTCGAATCCGGGCGGCAGAATCAGGTACCTGCCGCCGTCACCTTTGTCGGCCCCCGCCGGTCCGACGTCTTCGAGTGCTTCCTGCCAGCTGTTGTCCACCGAACCTGTGATCGAACCGCCTTCTGCCGGCGGGATTTCCAGCACGACGGGCCCGTCCTGGGTGTTGTAGAACGGGAAGAAATACAGGGTGTCGGGGTTGGGTGTCAGGGTCTGGTTCTTCCAGTCCAGCAGTTTCGACCAGAACACCACTTGGTTGTCGCCCGCGTCGACTCCGGCCGCCGCTTCGCGCAGCAGTTCGAAGTTGACGGCGGGCATACCCCAGATCACGGCCTGGACGGCGCGCGCATGCACCAGCGGATCCATGCCCTGACGCTAGTACCTCAGCGCACGGTGTTGAAGAACGTCGTCACATCCTCGACGAAGAGCTCCGGCTGCTCGAACGCCGCGAAATGTCCGCCGCGCGGCATCGTGGTGAAGTGCGTGACGTTATAGCCCGTCTCGCACCAGCTACGCGGGGCACGCAGGATCTCCAGGGGGAACGACGCGATCCCGGTCGGCAGGCTGACGTATTCGCCTCCGCCCCAGGTGTTGTGGCTCTCCCAGTACAGCCGAGCCGACGAAGCCGCTGAGGCGGTGAGCCAGTAGAGCATGACGTTGTCGAGCATCTCGTCCTTGGACACCACGTTCTCGGGGTTTCCGTCGCAGTCCATCCAGGACCAGAACTTCTCCACGATCCACGCCAGCTGACCGACAGGGGAGTCGACCAGCCCGTACCCGAGGGTCTGCGGTCGGGTGGACTGCTGCTTCATGTAGCCCGAATCCCATTTGCGGTAATAGTCGATCCGGGCCAGGGCCTTCTGCAGGTCTTCGGTCATCTCACCCATACCGTCAGCCGGCGGTTGCGCGATCGGCATGTTGACGTGGATGGCCACGCACGAACCCACGTTGCGGCCGATCTGCGTCGTCACCGCCGCACCCCAGTCTCCGCCCTGGGCGCCGTAGCGCTCGTAGCCGAGCCGCGTCATCAACTGGTCCCAGGCCTGCGCGATCTTCTCGATTCCCCAGCCCGCCGTGCTCGGCTTGCCGGAGAACCCGTAACCGGGCAGCGACGGGCACACCACATCGAATCCCGCCTCGGTCAGCGGCTCGATCACCTTGTGGAATTCGACGACGGACCCCGGCCAGCCATGGGTGATCAGCAGCGGGAAGGCGTCCTCGCGCCCGGACCGCTGATGGATGAAATGGATGTCCAATCCGTCGATCTCGGTGGTGAAGTGGTTGAACCGGTTGAGGGCGGCCTCGCGGGCACGCCAGTCGTACTCGTTGGCCCAGTAGGCGGCCAGTTCCTTGGTGTAGTCGAGTGGAATGCCCTGGGTCCAGTCCTCGACACATTCAGCCTCAGGCCATCGGGTCCGGTTCAGCCGCGCCTTGAGGTCGTCGAGGTCGGCGTCGGGGATGGCGATGCGGAATGGATTGATCGATTGGTCACTGGAGGTCATGCAGGCCATACTGCCAGCGCGAGGTGGCGCGATGTGCTGGGTGTTGCGCTGAAGATCGTGGCTAGCTGGTGACCGCAATCTTCAGCGCAAGTGGTTCGGCGATCTGCCAGAGATCAGGGAAGGTGTCGCAGCCGGCGGGCCTTGGACACCGCCTCGTGGCGATTGCGGGCTCCGAGTTTGGCCGCCGCGCTGCGCAGGTAGCTCTTCACGGTTTCCGGCTTGAGCGAAAGCCGCTGCGCAGCTTCGGCATTGGTGCAGCCCAGGGCGACCTGCGCGAGCACGTCGATCTCACGGGTGGTCAGCGGAGCGCTGGCCGGCGGGTCGCCGCGCAGCGCTACCGCCAGGCGGTCGGCGAGCTCACGCAGCGGGCCGGCCAGGTCGGGAGTGTCGGCCGCGAGCCGGCGCAGGTCGGCGTGCACTTCGCGGATCTGTTCGGTATCGGCCGGCTGGTCGGCGAAGTTGGTCAGCGCCGCTTCGCGCATCCGCATGCGCCGGTCCACCTCGTCGCGTACCCGCAGTTCGTCGCTCAATCGCTGAGCCGCGGCCACCATCGCGGCGGCGGTGCGTCCGCCGATCGGGGCGCTGGTGCGGTGTGCGCCGTACAGGACGGCCCGGGCCTGGCCGTCGACGACCACCGGGACCGCCAGGATCGAGCGGATGCCCTCGGACAGCACCGGCTCGTCGTAGTCGTGGGTGATGGTCGAGGCGCGCCGGTAGTCGGGCACGGAGATGGGGCGGCGGGAGGCCACGCTGGCTCCGCCCAACCCGGCGCGAGGCAGCACCGCGAGCCCGCGCATGGCGCCGGTGCGGGTGCCGAAGAACTCACTCAGCAGCAAGGTGTCGTCGTGCACCTGGCCGCCGAAGGCCAGCGGAAGCCCGGTGTCGGCGGCCATGCGGCGCAGCTCGGCCCGTACCGCGTCGGCATCGCGAGGGCGCAGCAACCAGGGGCGCATCGGGGGTACACCCTTTCGGGGGTAGCGGGCGGGCAAGTGTGACGTAGAGCATAACGGTCATGAAAGACGTCGCGAGCAACACGGACCGCTACCGCGGTGCCCGTGACCAGCTGGTAGCCACCATTGCGGATTACGACAGGGCCGTCCGGGAATTCGTGTGGCCGCAGATCAGCGGCACCTTCAATTGGGCGATCGACTGGTTTGATGCCATCGCCAGGGGTAATGACCGCACCGCGCTGTGGATCGTCGAGGAGGACGGCTCCGAACAGAAGGTGACCTTTGCCGAGATGGCGCAGCGCTCCGACTGCGTCGCGGCATGGCTACAGGGGCTCGGAGTGGGTAAGGGGGACCGCGTCCTGTTGATGCTCGGCAATCAGGTCGAGTTGTGGGAGTCCATGCTGGCCATAGCGAAGCTGGGCGCGGTCATCATGCCTACCACCGGGGCGCTGGGACCGGGGGATCTGTCCGATCGCATAGCGCGCGGCGGAGCCAGGTTCGTCATCGTCAACACCTCCGACACGGTGAAGTTCGCCGAGGTCCCCGGTGACTACACCCGCATCGCGGTCGGTTCGGCTCCGGCGGGCTGGCATCGCTACGCCGATGCCTACGAGGCGGCACCACGTCGGTTCGAGGCGTGCACCATGGTCGATGACCCGATGCTCATCTACTTCACCTCCGGCACCACCAGCAGGCCGAAGCTGGTCGAGCATTCCCAGGTGAGCTACCCGGTCGGACACCTGACCACGATGGCCTGGATCGGCGTCAAGCCCGGCGACGTGCATCTCGCGATCAGCTCACCCGGCTGGGCCAAGCACGCCTGGAGCTGCTTCTTCGCGCCATGGATCGCCGAGGCGACGATCTTCGTCTACAACTACGCGCGGTTCGACGCAGCGGCGCTGTTGGCCCAGTTGCGCCGGGTGAAGATCAATACGTTCTGTGCACCGCCGACGGTGTGGCGCATGTTGATCCAGGCCGAACTGGGCGAGCGCCCCGAGGGGTTGCGCGAGATCCTGGGCGCCGGTGAGCCGTTGAACCCGGATGTGATCGCCCAGGTCGAAAAGGCGTGGGGTCTGACGATTCGTGACGGGTTCGGGCAGACCGAGACGACGTTGCAGGTGGGCAACACTCCCGGCCAGCCGGTGAAACCGGGATCGATGGGACGGCCGATGCCCGGCGTCCCGGTGGTGCTGGTGGACCCGATCTCCGGTGATCTCGCCGACGAGGGGGAGATCTGCCTGGATCTGGCGGCGCACCCGCACAACCTGATGACCGGCTACCTCGGTGACCCGCAACGCAACGAGGCCGTGATGGCCGGCGGTTATTACCACACCGGTGATGTCGCCTGCCGTGACGAGGACGGCTACATCACCTACATCGGCCGCACCGACGACGTGTTCAAGTCCAGTGACTACAAGGTGTCGCCGTTCGAGTTGGAAAGCGTGCTGATCGAGCATCCGGCCGTCGTCGAGGCTGCGGTGGTGCCGCAACCGGACGACACCCGGCTCTCGGTGCCGAAGGCTTATGTGGCCCTGGCCGAGGGGTGGGAAGCCAACGTGGACACGGCAAAAGACGTCATGACCTATGCCAGGGATCACCTCGCGCCTTATCTAAAGGTCCGTCGTGTCGAGTTCTTCGACCTGCCCAAGACGATCTCGGGCAAGATCCGCCGCGTCGAGTTGCGCAAGCGTGAAGATGCGGCTCATGAAGCAGGCGAACCGATTTCCACCGAATACCGATATGAGGATCTTGTGGAATGAACACGGCGATGAGTTCCTATGATTCCGGTCCCACTGATGTACCTGTCCTCGAAGAGACCATCGGGGCCAATTTCGAGCGCATGGTGGCGGCCGGACCGGACGCCGACGCGCTGGTCGAGGTGGAGACCGGGCGCCGCTGGACCTACGCCGAGCTCAATGCCGAAGTCGACGCGGTGGCCCGGGGTCTCATCGCTTCGGGGGTGCAGAAGGGCGATCGGGTCGGGATCTGGGCACCGAACTGTGCCGAATGGGTGATGCTGCAGCTCGCGACGGCGAAGATCGGCGCGATCCTGGTCAACATCAACCCGGCGTACCGCACGCACGAACTGGCCTATGTACTCAAGCAATCCGGCATCCGGACGCTGGTATCGGCCACCGCGTTCAAGTCCTCCGACTATGTGACGATGGTGGCCGAAGTACAGGCGGACTGTCCGGCGCTCAAAGATGTCCTGTTCCTGGGCACCCTGGACTGGGATCAGTTGTGCGCCGAGCAGGCCGACGACACCGCGTTGCGGGCCCGTATCGGCGAGCTGTCCAACACCGACCCGATCAACATCCAGTACACCTCCGGCACAACCGGTTTCCCGAAGGGTGCCACGCTCAGCCATCGCAACATCCTCAACAATGGGTTCTTCGTCGGCGGCCTGATCAAGTTCGACCGCGGCGACCGGGTGTGTATCCCGGTGCCGTTCTATCACTGCTTCGGCATGGTGATGGGCAATCTGGGTGCGCTGACGCACGGTGCGACCATCGTGATTCCCGCGCCGGGTTTTGACCCCGGCATCACGCTGGCCACAGTCGAATCCGAGCGGTGCACAGCCCTGTACGGCGTGCCGACGATGTTCATCGCGATGCTGGGCCACCCCGACTTCGCCCAGTTCGATCTGTCCTCGCTGCGCACCGGGATCATGGCGGGCTCGGTGTGTCCGGTCGAGGTGATGAAGCGCGTGGTGGCCGACATGCACATGGCTGAGGTGGCGATCTGCTACGGCATGACCGAGACCTCGCCGGTGTCGTGTCAGACCCTGGTCGACGACGATCTGGAGCGCCGCACCGCCACCATCGGCCGGGCGCATCCACACATCGAGGTCAAGATCGTGGATCCGGACACCGGAGAGACGGTGGAGCGCGGGCAGCCCGGTGAATTCTGTACCCGCGGTTACTCGGTGATGCTGGGCTACTGGGATGAGCCGGCGAAAACCGCCGAGGCCATCGACGCCGACGGCTGGATGCACACCGGGGATCTGGCGGTGATGCGTGAGGACGGCTACTGCGCGGTGGTCGGGCGGATCAAGGACATGGTGATCCGCGGCGGCGAGAACGTCTATCCCCGCGAGATCGAGGAGTTCCTCTACACCCATCCCGACATCGACGACGCGCAGGTGATCGGCGTGCCGGACGCCAAGTACGGCGAGGAGGTCTGCGCCTGGGTCCGGATGAAGCCAGGACGTGCGCCGCTGGACGCCGAGTCGTTGCGGGCGTTTGCCACCGGAAAGCTGGCGCACTACAAGATTCCGCGCTATGTGGTTGTGGTGGACGAATTCCCGATGACGGTCACCGGCAAGATCCGCAAGGTCGACATGCGCGATGAGAGCGTCAAGCTGCTCGGGCTCAGTGAGGGTTAGCCCCAGCGCTTCATCGCGTCGCCCACCGGCTGGCCGGTGGCCAGCGCCGCCATCATCAGCACTCGCGCCTGGCTCGGCCGCAGGTGCGGAACCATGACCGCGCCGGCCTTGACCATGTCGTCGCCTGGACCGTATTCGGCGATGACCTCCCCGGTGGGGACCCGGCTGGAGATTCCGAAGGAAACCCCGGCCGGTGCGTGCCGGCGCACCGCATCCACCACGCCGTCACCCGCGTTGCCGGAACCCAAGCCCTCCAGGATGATTCCGCGGGCTCCCGCGGCCACGGCCGCATCGATGGGGCCCGGGCCGTCGCCCGGGTAGGCCGCGACGACACCGACCCTCGGCGCACTGACGGCGGGCACCTCGCCGAGGAAGGGCCGCTGCGCGGGGTGGTCCAGCGTGAAGGTGTTGTCGGCGACCGTCCCGATGGGCGGGGTGCCGCCGAACGCGTGCAGATCCTGGGTGTTCACCTTGTGGGTTCCCAACGCCTGGAAGACGTCTCCGGCGAACATGATCATCACGCCCTGGTCGCGGGCGGCGGGACTGGACGCCACGGTCAGCGCGTCCCGCAGGTTTGTCGGCCCGTCGGCATCGGGGGCATCGGAGCTGCGCTGTGCCCCGGTCAGCACGATCGGAGCAGGGCCGTTGTAGGTGACGTCCAACCACATCGCGGTGTCTTCCATGGTGTCGGTGCCGTGGGTGATGACCACACCTGCGGCTCCGTCGGCCACTGCCTTTTTGGCGGCTGCCCCGATCACATCCCAGTCGGCCGGCGTCAGCTGCGAACTGTCCTTCTTCATCACGTCCATGACCTGGACGTCCAGGCCTGCGGCCAGATCGGCGCCGCTGAGGGTGGGGCGACGCACTCCGCCGGCATCGGTGCTCGTCGCGATGGTCCCGCCAGTAGTGATCACCACGACCCGACCCGGCGCCGATTCGCCCCTGTCCGGGTTTGTCGTGGCCTCGGTCGAGTTCGGGGTGGTGGAGCACGCGGTCATGAGCGTCACGGTGAGTGCGACGGTGCCCATCGTCAGTAGCGACCGTGCCCGGCGGGCTGCGAAGTGCGTCATACGGCAGACGCTACGGCGATCGGCGACCACGCATCGGGCTTTTCTGCAGCTCATCGGTGTTTCGTCAGCGCCGGCGCGCGATTGCTGCGACGATGGTGAGCATGTCGGCCGGACAAGCCTGCGGTGTGCTCGGGCGGCGGATGTGTGCGCTGCTGGCCGTGGGTTCGGCGGGTCTGCACGTGGTGATGTTGGGCGCGAGCGCCAATCCGGTGGCCGCCGCGGTGCTCGCGGTGATGATCGTGGGTTGCCTGTATTGCGCGGGCCATCTGTGGCGGCGGGGCACGTCCGGGGTCTGGTGCACGATCGCGTTGATGAGCCTGGCGATGATCGCCCTGCACACTCCGATGCCTACACATCATCACGGCATGGCGGCTCCCGTCCACACCTCGACAATGATGTCGACCGCGACGCTGTTGGCTCTGCTCGAGGTGCTCATCGCCGCGGCGGTGCTCACCGTCCGCACTCGCAACCGCTCGGTGATCAGCCTGCCGGCGGGGTGAACTGGCTCAGGACCAGCCGAGCACCCTGTGGGTCCTGGATCAGTGCGGTGTTCGCCCATTCGGTGTCGGCGCTGGAAAGCACGGCGGCCCCGAGCTTTTCGGCGAGTTCCGCGGAGTCGTCCCGGCTGGCCACGGCGAACACCACCTGCCAGTGCTCTTGCTGCTGTTCGTCTTTCAGCTGCCCGGTCCAGCCGATCGCGTCGGAGAATCCGGGCGGGGTACTGCCGGAGGCGTGACGGTTCTTGATGTCAGGGTCGACGGTAGCTGCCAGGTGATCGCCGTATCCGGGCCGGCGGATCATCGTCGCGGCGCCGGCCCCGTCGAATTCCCAGCCGAACAAGGACTCGTAGAACCTCGCCGCGGCCTGCGGATCGCTGGTCTGCAAATTGCTGAAGTTCCAGGTCCCGGGAACATTGACCAGTTGGGCACCGAGACGCCGCCGCGGCTGCCAGAGCTTGAAGTGGGCGCCACGCGGATCGACACAACCGGCCTGGCGCCCACCGGGTCCCGCGTCGACCGGCCCGGTGATGACCGTCCCGCCGCCGTCCGTCACCGCGGCGGCCGTGGCATCGGCATCGGCCACCGCGACATAGGTGTTCCACACGATCTCGTCGCCGGACTGTGCGGATGCGATCGCTGCCACGTCCTGTCCTTCCAGCGTGGCGATCAGATAACTGTCCTCGGCATCCTCGGGCAGCACGTCCTCGAACGTCCAGCCGAACAACCGACCGTAAAAGTCTTGGGCGGCAGCGACATCCTGCTGGTCGGTGTCCACCCAGCAGGGCACCCCGGGCGGATAGATCCGTGACTCGGTCATCTGCCCATCGTCGCACCCACCACGCGCACGCCACGGTTCTATGTTCAGAACCACTGACCGAACTTGCGGATATAGATGGTCTTCATGGTCTGGGCGACAACGCAGTAGGACACCAACGTCGCGGCCAGCCAGCCGAAGTACTGCCACGGCAGCGGCTGCAATCCGACGGCCGCGCCCAGCGGGGAGAACGGGATCAGGGTCCCGGCCACGCAGACCACCCCGGTGGTCAGCAGCACCGGCAACGCCGCCGTGCTCTGGATGAACGGGATCTTCCGGGTGCGCAGCATGTGCACGACCAGGGTCTGCGACAGCAGGCTTTCGACGAACCAGCCCGATTGGAACAACGATTGCATCTCGGGTGAGTTGGCCGCGAAGACGTACCACATGACCGCGAAGGTGGTGATGTCGAAAATCGAGGACGTCGGCCCCATCCAGATCATGAATCGGCCGATGTTTCCGGCATCCCACTTCCGTGGCTTGAGCAGAAACTCTCTGTCCATGCGGTCCCACGGCAGGGCCAGCTGAGAGATGTCGTACAACAGGTTCTGGATCAGCAGGTGGATCGCCAGCATGGGCAGGAACGGGATGAAGGCGCTGGCCACCAACACCGAGAACACGTTGCCGAAGTTCGAGCTGGCGGTCATGTTCAGGTACTTGATGATGTTGCCGAAGGTCTCGCGGCCCTTGACCACGCCCTCTTCGAGCACCATCAAGCTCTTCTCCAGCAGGATGATGTCAGCCGATTCCTTGGCGATGTCGGTGCCGGTGTCCACCGATATGCCCACATCCGCATCGCGCAGTGCCGGTGCGTCGTTGATGCCGTCGCCCAGGAAACCGACGGTGTGTCCGTTGGCCTGCAGTGCCCGCAGCACGCGCGACTTCTGCAGCGGCGTCAGCTTCGCGAACACGGTCGTCTGGTCGACGACGCCTCGGAGTTCGCCGTCGTCGAGCCCGTCGATCTCGGGTCCCAGGACGGGCTGCCCCGGATCGAGTCCCACCTCAGCGCAGATCTTGGTCGTGACGACTTCGTTGTCACCGGTGAGGACCTTCACGGTGACGCCGTGTTCGGCCAGTGCCGTGAGGGCCGGTGCGGCCGTTTCCTTGGGCGGATCGAGAAAGGTGAGGAAGCCGTGGACGACGAGATCGCGCTCGTCCTCGATGCGGTAGCGGTGGGTGCGCTGGATGCGCGGGATCTCGCGGGTGGCCACCAACAACACCCGGAACCCCTCGCGGTTGTAGTCGCGGGCAGTCGCGGCCAGCGTCTCGCGGTCGGCAGCGGTGAGCGGCCGCACCGCGGTGCCGTCCCACACCTGGCTGGATACGGCGAGCATCTCCTCGACCGCGCCTTTGCAGACCAGCAGGTGATTGCGGTCGAGGTCGGCGACGACGACGGACAGCCGGCGTCGCTCGAAGTCGAAAGGAAGTTCATCGACCTTGCGGTAGGTCGACGCGGCCAGCAACGCCTCGGGTGACCCTTCGGCGAAGTGCAGGACAGCGCGGTCCATCAGATTCTTGACGCCGCTCTGGTGAAAGCTGTTGAGCCAGGCCAGGGTCAGCACGTTGTCGTCGCGGTCGCGGCGGATATCCGTGTGATGCTCGAGGATGATCCGGTCTTGGGTGAGCGTGCCGGTCTTGTCGGTGCACAGCACATCCATCGCGCCGAAGTTCTGGATCGCGTTCAGGCGCTTGACCACGACCTTGCGACGTGACAACGCGACAGCGCCTTTGGCCAGGTTGGACGACACGATCATCGGCAGCATTTCGGGGGTGAGCCCTACCGCGACCGCGAGCGCGAACAGGAAGGCCGCGGGCCAGTCGCCCTTGGTGAAGCCGTTGATCAGCAACACGATCGGCACCATCACCAACATGAAGCGGATCAGCAGCCAGCTCACGCTGTTGACCCCACGGTCG
This sequence comes from Mycolicibacterium fortuitum subsp. fortuitum, assembly GCF_022179545.1. The sequence goes on from NZ_AP025518.1 coordinate 1,340,256, forward strand.
AAGGCTGTCTCGGCGCGAGAGCCCACGATCTCCTTGGCCAGCGACCCGAAATAGGTGTCTGCGCCTGTCGAGACGACGACGGCGGTGGCGGTGCCGCTCACCACATTGGTACCCATGAAGCAGATGCCGGACAGATCGAGCGGGCCGGTCTCGTCGTCGGTGATCGCGGTGTCGTACTTCTCGACCGGCAGGGCCTCGCCGGTCAGCGCCGCCTGGCTGACGAACAGGTCGCGAGAATCGAGCAGGCGGATGTCGGCCGGGATCATGTCGCCTGCCGACAGGTGCACGATGTCGCCGGTGACGACCTGGGCCATCGGGATCTCCATGAGTTCCGGCGTGGCATCCGGGCTGGCCCGGCGTCGCACCGTCGCGGTGGTGCGCACCATCGCCTTGAGCGTCTCGGCCGCCTTGCCCGAGCGGTACTCCTGCCAGAACCGCAGCAGGGCGCTGAGCGCGACCATGGTGACGATGATCAAAACGCCGGTGTAGTCCGCGCCCTGTCCGGCGCGCAGCGGAAGGTAGATGTCGGTCACCGAGCTGATGGCGGCCAGCACCACCAGGACCGCGATGAAGGGGTTCTGGAAGGCCTGCAGGAACTGGAGGACCGCCGGCGGTGCCTGGTCGTGGGCGACCTCGTTGGGGCCGTCGACGGCGAGGCGTTGGGCGGCGTCCTCGACGGTCAGCCCGTCGTGATGACCTCTGACGTTCGTCAGCGTGACCTCGACGTCGTTGCGGGCTTCAGCGGCCGCGCGCACAGAAAGGCGGTCGGCGGCTTTGGCGGGTGTCAGCGTGGCTGGTGCGACAGCGTTGTTCATCTGGCTGCTCCGGACGGTGGCGGGCGCGCACCACAAGTCGCACCGAACCTCCTGGGGGAAGAAGGATTCGGTGGACTTGAGGTGGTGCGCGGATTGAAAGGTGTTCGGATCGAATTGTTTTGGGTGGCTCGGTCAACCGGCGTGGTGCGAGCCGCCGCCCAGCGATGCGGTCAGTACCGCTACCGGGGTGTTGCTCATCCTCAGGTTGTGACGTTCCTGTGGGGTCAGCGAAGCCCGCGTGTGGATCCAGGCCATCGGTCCCTTGATCAGGTCGTGGGCATGACGAAGAAAAGTGTTGTGCTGCATCGGATCATCTCCATGTGAAATCGGAGCTCTCCGTGTCGGCAGGCATGCGGCGTCCGGCCACCGCGGTTGTCCGTGGTGGGGGATCTACGCAGTCTTCGACAGCGGAAAGGCGTTTATGGACAGACGTTTTGGTATCGGTCTGGGATACGGACTGTCACTTGACGTCATGTCGTCGTCACCTCCTCGCTGTCGGGCGCCGGGGCGTCAGATGAGGACGCGCTGACGAGGAAGTGGGGCGCCATGACCACATACCGTGGTCGGCGCGGGCACTCCCTCACCAGAGCTTTGGCACTACACGACGTGTCCCACCAAGATGGGAAGCCACTTCGGGTCATCCCTTAGGCCGGGAAGACCTGTCCTAACCCTGGGCGTCTCTCGACGTCGTCGGATCAGTGGCCTGTGTTCGAGTAGGAGCCTCACCTAACGAAGCGCGGTTTCATTAGAAACCCTACACGGCGAAATTGTCAACACAGTTCACTGTCGGACCTGCGCCGCCAAATCGATTGTGGCAGTGCGGCAATGAGTTGCGAGCTCATGATCGTGACGACCGTCACCTGAAACGTCGGAGCCTTCACCCATGAATATCCCAGCAGCCGGGCTTTGCGGTTGCCTGTGCGCACCCGCCCGATGTGTTGTGATGTGCCTATGTCTGAGCAAAGTCCCGAGCCTGACACTCGCGAGGACGAGCAAAAGCCACCTGCCATCACCGCGCGCGCGATCGCCATGCACGGACCGTGGGGCCCGGTGTACGGCCCCATCGACCTCGATATCGACGAAGGCGGCGTCACCGTACTGGTCGCCCCGGCGGGCACCGGCCGCACGGCCTTGCTGATGACGTTGGCCGGGCGGATGAAGACGGCGCGTGGTCAGCTGACCGTGTTCGGCCGCACCCGGGCCACCGACATCTTCCGCACCGCGGCGCTGGCCGGGATCGACGAGCTCGACACGGTATCGGAGTCGGTGACGGTGCGTGATCTGGTGACCGAGCAGCGTCGATGGGATGCGCCCTGGTACACCCTGGTGGGTAGGTCCGACGAGGCCGATCTGGCCGCGATGTGCGCACCGGTGTTCGGTGAGCTGCCGTTGCCGTCGCTGACCTCGTACTTCGACGGGCTCACCGAACTCGATCAGATCCTGCTGCGCATCGCTCTGGCCAACACCTCGACCCCGCCGCTGCTGGTGGTCGGCAACCTCGATCACCTCACCGATGACCGCAACCGGGACATCCTCCTGGGGCGGCTGTTCGCTCTGGGGGAGAGACAGACCGTCATCACCGCGACGGTAAACGGGGTGCCCGACCATCTGGCCTCCGCGGTGCGCGCTCAACTGACAGTGCCCAACACGACCCTGGCCGAGCTGGCCGGTCTGCAGAAAGGTGGCGAGTAACCGTGCTAGCCGGAATGTCGTTGGGCACTGACCTGAAACGTTTCTCGCGTGGGACGATGCCGCGGATCGCGCTGGTCACCGTCATCCTGCTGCCGCTGTTGTACGGCGCGATGTACCTGTGGGCGTTCTGGAATCCGTTCGGTGAGGTGGACAAGGTTCCGGTGGCGCTGGTCAACGAGGATCAGGGCACCGTCGCGGAGGGCCAGCAGATCAAGGCCGGCGACGAGGTCTCCGATGCGCTGGTGGATTCGGGCCAGCTTCAGCTGCACCGGGTTTCGGCGCAGGAGGCGGCCGACGGCGTGGCCAGCGGCAAGTATTACTTCTCGATCACGCTGCCCGAGGATTTCAGCACCAGCATCTCCTCGCCCTCGGGCGGGTCCCCGCACCAGGCCAACATCCGGTTCACGTTCAACGACGCCAACAACTATCTGGGTTCGATCATCGGCCAGAATGCGGCTCGCGAGGTGATCAACCAGATCAACGCCAACATCGGTGAACGCACGGTGGGCACCGTGCTCACCGGGTTGACCGACGCGGGCGCCGGGTTGGTCAAGGCCGCCGACGGTGCCCAGCAGCTGGCCACGGGCAGCTCCGCGGCCAATGACGGTGCGCACCGGCTGGCTACCGGAGCCAATGCCCTGACCGCGGGCCTGGTCACCGCACGGGACGGGTCTGCCCAGTTGGCCGCGGGCACCAGGCAGTTGTCGACGGCGGTCGACCAGGCCACCGATCCATTGCTGACGGTGCTGGACCGGGTGAGCGGACTCGGCCTCGATCCCAACGAGGTCGGCATGGCCGCGCAGCGACTCTCGGGTGCGGTGCGCTCGACCACCGACCGGATCGCCGCGTTGAACGTCGACCAGGCCCAGGCCGCGGCGATCGTCGACCAGGCAGTAGGGATCCTGCGCAACAGCCCCGATCCCGCGGTGCGCGACACCGGGGAGTTCCTGGCCGGCGCGCAGCGCCTGCTGCAGGCCCGCGGCCTCGACCCCACCACCGACGAGGGTCTGATCCGGCTGCGTGACAACGCCGCACAGCTGGAGAACGAGCTGGGTGATCCGAACAGCAAACTACGGACGTTCATCACCAAGGCACTCACCGGTGGTTTGCGCTCCGACGTCGTCAAATTGCGCGACGGTGCGCACCAACTCAACGACGGTGCCCAGCGGCTCAACGGCGGCCTGGTGCAGTTGACCAACGGCGGGCGTCAATTATCCAGCGGGGCAAGTGAGCTCGCCGCAGGCACGGAGAAGCTGCAGGCCGGCAATCAACAGCTGGCGACCGCCCTCAAGGAAGGCTCGACCCGGGTCCCGTCCTGGACGCCGCAGCAGCGCACCGAGGTGGCCCGCACGCTGGCCGCGCCCGTGGCGCTCGACATCCAGACCCACAACCCGGCCGCCACATTCGGTACCGGTTTCGCGCCGTTCTTCCTGCCGCTGGCGTTGTTCATCGGCGCGCTCATCATCTGGATGCTGTTGAAGCCGTTGCAGTCCCGGCCTGTGGTCAACGGTCTCGGGGCGCTGCGGGTAGTCCTGGCTTCGTACTGGCCCGCGCTGCTGATCGTGTTCTGCCAGGTCGTCGTGATGTACGTGGTGGTGCACTTCGGGGTCGGCCTGCAAGCCAAATACCCGCTGGCCACCGTGGCGTTCCTGCTGTTGGTCGCAGGCACTTTCCTGGCTCTGATCCAGGCGTTCAACGCACTGTTCGGGGTGTCGGTGGGCCGGGTGGTCACGCTGGCGTTCCTGATGCTGCAACTCGTCTCCGCCGGCGGCATCTATCCGGTGGAGACCACGGCCAAACCGTTCCAGATCCTGCACCCGGTCGATCCGATGACCTACGCGGTCAACGGCCTTCGCCAGTTGATCGTGGGCGGGATCGATTCGCGGCTGTGGATCGCGATCGCCGTGCTGCTCGGCGTGCTCGTGGTCTCATTGGCCGCCAGCTCATGGGCGGCGCGAAGAGATCGGCAGTACACCATGGACAGGTTGCACCCGCCGATAGAAGTGTGACGTCGCGTGCGTAACGCCACGGCGAAATTTCCGCCTGATTTTCGCCGTGGCGTTACGTACGCAATGCCCAGGCCTTACGGAGCCTGCCGAGAACCGACGCTTCACCGTCACGAGAGGTGACTCTTATGACGATCCAGCCCATGTCGGTCATCTCATCGATTCGCGCTATGTCCTTTCGGAACTGGTCAGGGTCGGTGTGGTGGCGCCCCTCGTATTCCAGAGCGATCTTCAGCTCCGGCCACGCCATGTCAACTTCGCCGATCAGTGCGCCGTATTCGTTGAAGATGGGGCACTGGGTCTGTGGGGCCGGGTAGCCGTCACGAACCACCAAGAGCCGCAACCATGTTTCACGTGGGGACTCCGAGCCGGGGTCGACCAGCGCAATGCTGGCCTGCGCCCGCCTGATGCCTTTTCGTCCGACATGACGCTCGGCGGCCAACGCGATGTCAGCGGCTTTCAGCCGGGCAGCTCTTGCCAAGGCGTCGATCGCGGCTACCGCCGTGTCCTCCGGAAACTTGCACGCCAGGTCGACGGCGGTACGCACAGGCGTGGTTACCCGCATCCCGCCGATCAGGCAGATCTCGTCGTCATCGATTGCGTCTGCCCACGTGACGATTCCGCGTGCGGGCCGGCGATTGCTGTCGATGATGTACGCGGGCTTGTTTGCGTCAATCCAGCGCGCACCGTGGAGAGCGGACGCCGAGAAGCCCGCCAGCACGCCACGACGCCGCGACCGCAACCAGCTGGCCTTGGCACGCAGAACCGCGTTGGGCAAGGTGCCTTTCGCGACATACACGTCCTGGTGCACCGCTACGAACTGACTCCGCAACTCGTAGCGGGTCAGTCGGCCCGCCGCCAGCGCTTCGCTGCCGATGAATGGTTCCCCCACGGCCGAAGTGTGCCGACCGCCACCGACAGGTTCGCTGCGTAACGCCACGGCGAGATTTCCGCCTGATTTTCGCCGTGGCGTTACATACAGCGAAACTCAGCCGAGCCCGATCCGCCGATAACGCTGCAGCCGGGTCCGCAGTCGCTGCTCGCCGGGCACGGCACGTAACGCAGCGAGTTCGCTCGCGATTGCGCTGGACAGCCGCTCGGTGAAGGCCCGCGGTTCGTCGGCGGCGTCGGGATGTTCGGGCACGATCGCGTCGACGATGCCGGCCCGCACCAGGTCGACGGAGCGAACCCCTTGTGCGGCAGCCAGTTCGGCGGCGTGTGCGGTGTCGCGGTAGACGATCGCGCTGGCGCCCTCCGGCGGCAGCGGTGCCAGCCAGCCGTTGGCGGCGGCCAGCACCCGGTCGGCGGGCACCATGGCCAGCGCGGGCCCGCCGCTGCCCTGGCCCATGAGCACCGAAACCGTGGGCGTGTCGAGCGTGACCAATTCGGCCAGGCAGCGGGCGATCTCACCGGCCAGCCCGCCCTGCTCGGCCTCGATCGACAGGGCCGGTCCGGGGGTGTCGATCACCAGCACCAGCGGCAGCTGCAGTCCGGCCGCCAACGCCATGCCGCGCCGGGCCTCACGCAGGGCGCCTGGTCCGACCAGCCCGCCCTCGCTGCGCCGCTGCCCGAGCACCACGGCGGGCTGCCCGCCGAACCGGGCCAGCGCCAGCAGCATCGTCGCGGCCTCACCGCGTTCGGTGCCGGACAGCAGCACGCGGTCGGTGGCGCCGTGCCGCAACAGATACCCGACACCCGGCCGGTCCGGCCGCCGGGAAGCCAGCACCGATTCCCAGGCCGGCAAGTCGGGCAGCGGCTCGGGTTCCGGAGCGGAAGGAGGCGCGATGGGCGTATCCAAGATCACCCGCAGGGTGCGGTCGAGGGTGTCGCGCAGGAGCGCCAGTGGCACCACACCGTCGATCACGCCGTGGACATGCAGGTTCTCGGCGGTCTGCACGCCGGACGGGAACGGTTCGCCGTACAGGTGCTCGTACACCCGCGGGCCGAGGAAGCCGATCAGCGCTCCCGGTTCGGCGGCGGTGACGTGCCCGAGCGAACCCCACGACGCGAACACGCCGCCGGTGGTCGGGTGACGCAGGTACACCAGGTAGGGCAGATGAGCCTGTTTGTGCAGTTCGACGGCGGCGGCGATCTTGACCATCTGCAGGAACGCGACGGTGCCCTCCTGCATGCGGGTTCCGCCCGAGCTCGGCGACGCCAGCAGCGGCAGGCCCTCGGCTGTGGCTTTCGTCACCGCGGCGGTGATCCGCTCGGCCGCGGCCACCCCGATGGATCCGGCGAGGAAATCGAATTCGCAGACGACGACGGCCACACGGCGGCCGAAGATCGTTCCTTCGCCGGTCAGCACGGATTCGTCGAGCCCGGTCGAGGCCTTCGCCTCTGCCAGTTCGCGCTGGTAATCCTCGGAGCGGGCGACCTCTAGAGGCGGGGCGTCCCAGCTGCGGAACGAGCCCTCGTCGAGCACTGCATCACGAAGCGCGCGGGCGCCGATCCGACTCACGGCGTCAGCCTATATAGGCTGGCCACATGATTGGTGTGACCAGAGACGGCAGTGTCCTGACCCTGGAACTGCAACGCGAGGAGCGGCGCAACGCGCTGAACTGCGAGCTTGTCGACGCCCTTCGGGAGGCTGTCGAGCATGCCGCCGAGCAGGACATCCGGGCCATCGTGCTGACCGGTGCCGGTCCGGTGTTCAGTTCGGGAGCTGACCTCACCGATGCTGCGGGAATGGCCGAGAAGCTTCCCGACAAGGCGCTGGCCCTGAACCTGGCGATCGACAAGGCCCCGGTTCCGGTCATCGGCGCGATCAACGGCCCTGCGATCGGTGCCGGCGTCATTCTGTCGATGATCTGCGATCTGCGGGTCGTCGCCCCGGACGCCTACTTCCAGTTCCCGGTCGCGAAGTACGGCCTGGCGTTGGACAACTGGAGCATCCGTCGGCTGACCTCGCTGGTCGGTTACGGCCGGGCTCGCGGCATGCTGCTCGGGGCGGAGAAGCTCACCGCCGAAACCGCGCTGCAGACCGGGATGGCCAACCGCATCGGCACGCTGGCCGACGCCCAGAAGTGGGCGGCCGAGCTGGCCGGGTTCGCGCCGCTGGCACTGCAGCACGCCAAGCGGGTGCTCAACGATGACGGTGCCTACGAGGAGTCGTGGCCCGAGCACAAGGCGCTGTTCGACAAGGCATGGGCGTCCAAGGACGTCATCGAGGCCCAGGTGGCCCGAATCGAGAAGCGGCCGCCGAACTTCACCGGGGCCTGACATGCTGCGCGCGGCGCTGCGGTTGGGTACCCGGTCGGCTTCGCTGCTGGCCGGCGGATGGTTGCTGCGCGCGCTGAACGGGACCTACGCCTCGGTCGGGGCCCTACCCAGCGCTATCCGGCCGTCCGCGCAGCGGTCTCTGCAGTACGCCGACGGGACGTTCGTCAACATCGAACTGGCCTCGCCCGGTATCAGCATGAGCCGCGAGGAGTGGCGCATGCTGATCACCGAGATGCTCGGATCGGGCTCGGCCAGCCGGCCGCCTGGCCCGATCCCGCTGGTCGATCCTGTCGACGGCGAGGCCGGATCGTGCGCGGTGTCCTGGTACGGGCACTCCACCGCCCTGGTGGAGATCGACGGCTACCGGGTGCTTACCGATCCGGTGTGGAGCCGTCGCTGCTCGCCCTCGCGTGTGGTCGGTCCTCAGCGGCTGCATGAACCCCCGCTGCCGTTGGAGGCGTTACCCGCCGTCGATGCCGTGGTGATCAGCCACGATCACTATGACCACCTCGACATCGACACCGTGCTGGGGTTGGCCCGCACTCAGCGGGCACCGTTCGTCGTGCCGTTGGGTATCGGGGCCCACCTGCGCAAGTGGCGGATACCCGAAGACCGCATCGTCGAGCTGGACTGGAACGAGAGCCACCGGATCGGGGAGCTGACGCTGGTGTGCACACCGGCGCGGCACTTCTCCGGGCGGCTGTTCCAGCGCAACACCACGCTGTGGGCCTCGTGGGCGTTCATCGGCCCGCAGCATCGGGCGTTCTTCGGTGGAGACACCGGTTACACCAAGAGCTTCTCCGAAATCGGTTCGGAATACGGGCCTTTCGATCTGACGCTGCTGCCGGTGGGCGCCTACCACCCGAGTTGGCCCGATATCCACATGAATCCAGAGGAAGCGGTGCGCGCCCACCTGGACGTCACCGATTCCGGATTGTTGGTACCGGTGCACTGGGCGACATTCCGGCTCGCTCCGCATCCGTGGGCAGATCCGGTGCGCCGGTTGCTGTCAGCGGCCGACCCGGCCGGCGTGCAGATCGCTGTGCCACGTCCCGGACAGCGGGTGGACAACCAGTCGGCAGCACTCGACCCGTGGTGGGAGTTCTGACCGGCTTCCGATGGCAAACTGTCGTCTTGAGCTGCACGACACCGACGGGACGAGGACTTTTCGCGGATGACGACGATCACTGTCACTGGTCTCACCGATGCCGAGGTGGCCCAGCGGGTAGCCGAGGGTAAGACCAACGACGTCCCGACGCGGGCGGCACGCAGCATTTCCGAGATCGTCCGCGGCAATGTGTTCACCCGCATCAACGCGATCCTGGGTGTGCTGTTTCTGATCGTGATGTCCACCGGGTCGGTGATCAACGGCGCGTTCGGGCTGTTGATCATCGCCAACAGTGCCATCGGCATCATCCAGGAGATCCGCGCCAAGCGGACCCTCGACAAGCTGGCCATCGTCGGGCAGGCCAAGCCCACCGTGCGCCGGGCATCCGGTAGCCGCGACGTTCTGCCCAGCGAGGTTGTGCTCGACGACATCATCGAACTGGGCCCGGGCGATCAGATCGTGGTGGACGGCGAGATCATCGAGGATTCCAACCTCGAGGTCGACGAGTCGTTGTTGACCGGTGAAGCCGATCCCATCGTGAAAACCGCGGGCGATGCGGTGATGTCGGGCAGTTTCGTCGTCGCCGGCTCCGGTGCCTACCGGGCCACCAAGGTGGGGCACGAGGCGTACGCCGCCAAGCTCGCCGAGGAGGCGTCCAAGTTCACCCTGGTGAAATCCGAACTTCGCAACGGCATCAACAAGATCCTGCAGTTCATCACCTATCTGCTGGTGCCTGCCGGCCTGCTCACCATCTATACGCAGCTGTTCACCACGGATCCGCGCATCCTGGATTCCCTCAAGCAGACCTACCGCGACATCGTTGCCAACGAGGGTGGTTGGCGAGAGTCGCTGGGAATCATCATGAGTCAGATCTTCACCACCGATGCGGTGTGGCACGAGCCGGTGCTGCGCATGGTGGGTGCCTTGGTGCCAATGGTTCCCGAAGGCCTGGTGCTGATGACCTCGATCGCATTTGCGGTCGGGGTGGTGCGACTGGGCCGGCGTCAGTGTCTGGTCAACGAGCTGCCGGCGATCGAGGGCTTGGCCCGGGTCGACGTGGTGTGTGCCGACAAGACGGGCACCCTGACCGAAAACGGCATGCGGGTAAGCGATCTGAAGGCGTGCGACGGGAGTGCGACGACCGAGGTCGCGTCGGCACTCGCGCAGCTGGCCGCCGATGATGCCCGGCCGAACGCCAGCATGCTTGCCATCGCCGAAGCCTTCGCCACGCCACCGGGCTGGAAGGCCACCGCGACGGCTCCGTTCAAGTCGGCCACGAAGTGGAGCGGCGCGTCGTACGGCGAGCACGGCAACTGGGTGATCGGCGCCCCGGATGTGCTGCTGGACTCCAGTTCGCCAGTGGCGGAGCAGGCCGAGAAGATCGGCGCCCAAGGGCTGCGGGTGCTGCTGATTGGATCTTCCGATCGGGCCGTCAACGCACCGGATGCCCCGGGCGCCGTCACCCCTGTGGCATTGGTGGTGCTGGAGCAGCGCATCCGGCCTGATGCCGGCGACACACTTGAATACTTTGCTTCCCAGCATGTTTCGGTCAAGGTGATCTCCGGCGACAATGCCGTGTCGGTGGGTGCGGTGGCCGGCAAGCTCGGACTGCACGGCGAGACGATGGACGCCAGGAAGTTGCCCCACGAGCCTGATCAGCTGGCCGAGACGCTGGACGAGTACACCACGTTCGGCCGGGTGCGTCCGGACCAGAAGCGCGCCATGGTGCACGCACTGCAGTCCCGCGGTCACACGGTGGCCATGACCGGTGACGGAGTCAACGACGTGCTGGCCCTCAAAGACGCCGACATCGGTGTCGCGATGGGTTCGGGCAGTTCGGCCTCGCGAGCGGTGGCCCAGATCGTGTTGCTGGACAACAAGTTCGCCACCTTGCCCTATGTGGTCGGCGAGGGCCGGCGGGTGATCGGCAACATCGAGCGGGTCTCGAACCTGTTCCTCACCAAGACCGTGTACTCGGTGCTGCTGGCGGTGTTGGTGGGATTGGCGGGTCTGTCCTCCAAGTGGTTCGGTACCGATCCGCTGTTGTTCCCGTTCCAGCCGATCCACGTCACCATCGCGGCCTGGTTCACCATCGGTATCCCGGCGTTCATCCTCTCGCTCGCGCCCAACAACGAGCGCGCGCACACGGGTTTCGTGCGGCGGGTGATGACAGCGGCGCTGCCCTCGGGTCTTGTGGTCGGCACCGTCACATTCATCTCCTACCTGGTGGCCTATCAAGGTCGGGAAGCCTCGCTGACCGAGCAGACCCAGGCCTCGACGGCCGCGCTGATCACGTTGTTGATGTCCTCGCTGTGGGTGCTGTCGGTGGTGGCCCGGCCGTATGAGTGGTGGCGGGTGTGCCTGGTCGTGCTTTCAGGGTTGGCGTATGTGCTGATCTTTTGTTTGCCGCTGGCTCAGCGCCTGTTCATGCTGGATCCGTCGAATCTCAAGGTCACCGGCGTTGCGCTGGGCATTGGCCTGGTCGGAGCCGCGTTGATCGAGGTGCTGTGGTGGGCGCAGGGCAGGGTGTTGGGCGAGAAGCGCCAGTTGTGGAGATAGCTGGCAGAGGGAAGAATGTCGGGGGTTCGGTTGAAAATCGAGAACGATAGGGTGGGCTGATGGGATTCCTGGACAAGGCCAAGGACCTTCTGTCGCAGAACGCCGACAAGGTCGAGCAGGCCATCGAGAAGGCCGGCGACATCGTCGACGAGAAGACTCAGGGCAAGTACTCGGGCGTGGTCGACAAGGCACAGGAAGCGGCGAAGAACGCCATCAACAAGGAAGAACCGCAGCAGTAGCTCATGGCCAAATTGTCTGTCTCCGTCGAAGTTCCGTTGCCGCCGGAGAAGGCGTGGGAGTACGCCTCTGATCTGTCCCGGTACGACGAGTGGCTCAGCATCCACCGGGCCTGGCGGTCGAAGTTGCCCGAAACCCTGGAAAAGGGCACGGTGATCGACTCGATCGTCGAGGTCAAGGGCATGTTGAACCGCGTGAAGTGGACGCTGGTGAACTACAAGCCGCCGCAGTCGTTGACCCTCAACGGCGACGGTCGTGGCGGGGTGAAGGTCAAGCTGATCGGAAAGATTACGCCGGCCGCCGTTGACGGTGGAGACGGTGCGAAGGTCTCTTTCGACGTGCATCTGGGTGGGCCCGCGCTGTTCGGGCCGATCGGCATGGTGGTCGCCGCCGCGCTCAAGGGTGATATCCAGCAGTCGCTGAACAAGTTCAAGGAGCTCTACGCGTCGTCGTAGTTTCTACGGGCTCTGCTGTTGTTGCTGGGCTGACTCACGTGCTTCTCGTTCGTCGTGGACTCGCACCAGCTCACGGAAACCGATCCGGTGGTATTTGGGTACCGGCTGGATGCCCCAGTCGTCCTGCGCGGTGTCCTTGCCCTCGGCTCCCTCGGGCGGCCCGAACGCCGGGTACGGGACCTTGCATTCGAGGGTGTCGTCGGAATAGCGAACCTTGAGCAGTTCACTGCAGATCTCGGTCAGGCTCAAGGTGGGGTAGCCGTAGTAGACCGCCATGAACGGCAGGGTGAAGGCGCCCTCGACGACGAGGGCGACCAGGCACACCAGCACCGCACGCTTGATCCACTTGTGCATGCGCGCGTAGTAGGGCGTGGTGCCGGGCGGCAGGTCCTCGGACTTCTCGTCTTCGGTGGCTTCAGGTGTGGTTGTCACAGTCGCTCCTCGAATGTGTTCAGTCGGAGAAGATCTCGCGGTTCACCGTGTGCAGGTACGGGATCGCGAGGAACGGGGTGATGTAGAAGATGTCGTAGAGCCACCACCCGATGACCGGGAACACGACGCCCGCGTAACGCACGTCGGCGTACATCGTCATGTTGAACACGTACAGACACCAGATGAGCACGCCCATCCAGCAGGTGATGATCATCCACTGGTGGCCCCAGCGCTTCATCTGCAGAAAGCCGATCGCTGCGGCGCACCGCATCGCGAAGACGGTGAGGATCATGCCGAACACCATGGACTTCTCGCCCGGCCCGGCTGCGCCTCCGATCCACAGTTCGTTGTAGTGCCAGAAGTACCCGGCGTCGAACATGGCGCCCCAGCCGACCATCAACACCCGGTTGATCAGCGTGTGGTTGGCGACAAGGTCGAGGGCCCACCCGAGGCTGTTGAGCATGCCGTCGATCAGCACGAGATACCCGATGAGCGTGACGATCATCGGCCGGACCGAATACCCCGCCCGCAGTGCCTGGCGCTGTAACCACACGCCGCGCATGAAGACGGGGAAACCGATGAGGCCAGGTGCCCACATGCCCATCAGCGCCGCACCGACGATCATCCACTTGTCGGCCCGCCGCTGTGCCAGCCGGGACTGTTCGTGGTGTTCCTCGAGGTTGAGCGAACCCTCTGCCGGGACGGATGTCGCGACCTTCACAGCTCCCACCAACCTCGGGTGAACGACATGTACAGCTGGATTCCGAACATCGCCAGCAGGTATCCGTAGATGACGATCTGCAGGACGATGAGGGCTTTCTTGCGGTTGCGTTCCTTCTGATCCACCATGGTCGCGATTCCTTCCTAGGCGCTTGAGCTGTCGGCATCGGCTCCCGAGAGACACGCGGAAGCGACCTCCCGCAGCCCTTCGGTGATGGCGCCGTCGCTGGACAGCGGGGCGAGGACACATGCCTCTGCGGCTTCGAGTTCCGTTGCACCGGCGGCGATCAGGTGTGCCGCCGTGACGAGTACCCGAGTGGAGGGCGGTTCGAAGTGGAATGCCTCGTCCGCGGTTCGGATCGCGCTGGCGCACCGGACCAGCCGCTGTGCGGTGGGCAGCCCGACGCCCGCCTCGGCGACGATCACCTCGGCCTCACGCTCGGGCGGCAGGTACCGCATCGGCAGCGTGACGAAACGCTGCCGGAAGGACGGTTTGAGCTCTTTGAGCGAGCTGCGGTAGGCGGGGTTATAGGAGCACACCAGCATGAAAGTCTCTGGCGCATGGACGACTTCACTGGCGCGATCCAGATAGAGCGTGCGCCTGTGGTCGGTGAGTGAGTGCAGGACGGCCAACGAATCGTGACGCGCCTCGACAACCTCGTCGAGGTAGCAGATCGCCCCGGCCTTGACGGCTCGCGTGAGGGGCCCGTCGGTCCAGACCACGTCCCCGCCGGTGACCATGAACCGTCCGACGAGGTCCGAGCTGGTCAGGTCGTCGTGGCAGCTGATGGTGACGACCGGACGGCTGAGCAGCAGTCCCATGTGCTCGACCAAGCGGGTCTTGCCGCATCCTGTCGGGCCGGTGAGCATCACCGGCAGGCGCTGGCGGAAGGCCTGTTCGAACAGCTGAACTTCGTTGGCATTGGCGTAATACGTGTCGGTCATGCGGATACCAGCTCCCGGTGGACATGGGCAAGAACGCGGGGTAGTTCTTCGACCCGGCGGATGCGTTGGGACCGTTTGGGTCCGAACACTTCGGGCAGCGGATCGACGCGGACGGGGCCGACGCCGAGGTAGTACATGGAGACGCCCGCGTCGTTGGCTTCCTCCACGGCGTGGGCGGCATCAGCCCAGGCGTAGCGGCCCTCGTAGCCTTCGTCCGAGATCAGGCCATCACCGATGACGATGAGCAACCTGCGCTCCGAAGGCTGCGCGAGCAGGCGGCTGGTCATATGCCGCAGCGGCGCACCGAGTCGGGTGTAGCCGCCGGTGGACAGACCCAGACTGCCGGGTGGGACGAAACGGCGGTCCGCGAAGTCCTTGAGGCAGCTGACTTCCACGCGATGGCGGGTGTTGCCGGTGAACGTGAATATGCCGTGGCGTTCCCGCGCCGAGGTCATCGCGCGGGACAGGGCGTCAGCGCAGGCGAGCTCGAGTTTGAAGATCCGGCCCCCGTGCACACCCAGCGACGAGCTGCCGTCGAGGAGCAGCGCGGTTGTCACGTCGCGGCTGGCGGGTAACAGTTCACGGAAGAGGCGCGGTTCGACCGCCTCACCGGTGGTCAGGTCCATGAAGTGGTTGACGTACTGGTCGACGTCGAGGTCGGAGCCGTCTTCGAGCCGATTCTTCATGGCCCGGTGGGTGTTCTCCTCGAACCACTTCCGGACGTCGACGGTAACTGTGCCCGGCTTTCGGTCGCGGCTGGAGCGGGTCTGCTCGAGAACCGCGACGTGGTCCGGCATGAAGCTCTTCGTCCATGCGTTCCATTCCGGGTAGGGGATTCCCGGCCGGTGGTCGGGGGTGATGTCGAGGTCGTTGTCCTGAGGCCGGCTGGGTGGCGGAAGGTTCGAGTTGCGGACGCCCCCGTCCCCGCCGGCAGGGACGGAATGTGGTGCCGGTGAACGCTTCTGGTTGGTGGTCCACGGCAGCCGCCCGAACGTGCGGCGCAGCTTGTCGGACAGGCCCTGCGGCTGGGTGTATGCCCGCGGCAGGCTGCCGAGCAGCGGGTCGATGGAGAACTGCTGTGAGGTACGCGCCAGGGCGAAGGCCCGGTTCAGCATCTCCTCGGCGTCCATGTTCGCGGCGGCCGGTTCCAGGTGCGGAAGCGTCGAGCGAAGGTCAGCCAGTAGTCCGGGCCAGTTCTCGGCGACCCAGCCAAGCGCGACGCCGGCCTCGACGAGGGTGAGTGCGGCCAGTTCGCAGGTCGAGAGCTCGTTGAGCCGGTAGTCGAGGATGCGTTCTTTGGATGGCGAGCACTGCAGTGCCACACCGCATGTCAGTGTTCGCCGCGTCCAGTCACGACGCGGTGGATAGGGCACGTGCACGACGTCGAGCAGGGAACTCAGACCGAAGCCGCGGTGCTGGCCGCTGACCAGGCGGGCGCCGGTGCGGCGCTGGCCACTCAACGCCACGGCGGTGACGGCGCAACTGCGCTCGGTCGCCATGGCGCGGGCTTCGTCGAGTTCGGGCATCTGCTGCGTCACGTCGTCAGAAGGTGCCGATGTTGGAGAACATCCAGTACCAGAACCAGATGATCAAACCGGTGCCGCCCCAGGCGGCCACATAGCGGAGTATCTCCCAGATCCAGCCGGCCACGTCAGTGCTCCTCGCAGAAGGGGTGTTTCATCGGACCTCCAGTCCTCGTCGTGCGGTGATGACCAAGTTGGCCAGCATCGCGTCGCGGTGCCGGCTGTTGGCGGTGGTGGTCAGGACGCCGTAGATCCCAAGGAGGAAGAACGCGGCGCTGTAGAAGGCGTCGACTTCGGGATGCACCTCGCCGTCGCCGCGGGCACGCTCGATCTCGCGGACGAGCAGCACGATCATCGGGTGGTCGCTCCATTCGTCCTTGGTGGGACGTGTCGGCGAGAAGTGCAGCGCGAGAAGTTCTTTGAACAGGAGCGGTCCGAAGCGTTGCTCCAGGCTGCTTATCAGCCGGACGAGCTCGGTCAACGCTGACGCGAGATCGTGCGGGCTGTCGAGGAAATGCGTGAATTCGGCTGCCATGCGTGTCTCTTCGCGCCTTTCCAGTTCCAGCAGGACGTGCTCCTTGCTCGGGAAGTGGAAGAAGAAGGTTCCGTGGGCTACGCCTGCGACGTCGACGATCGCACCGACGTCCGCCCCGGCCATGCCCGACGCCCGGAACTCGGCGATGGCCGCGCCGAGTATCCGTTCCCGCGTCTGCAGTCGGCGCAATTCCCGCGCCGACTGCTTGATCTGTGGGGTCATGGTCCGCTCATTTCTAACTCAGTAACTGATTTCAGTCAATGAGTTAAGTCATTCATCTAATCGGAGAAGATCTCGCGGTTGACCGAATGCAGGTAGGGGATCGCGAGGAACGGAGTGATGTAGAAGATGTCGTAGAGCCACCACCCGACGACCGGCAGCACGACCCCGGCGAACCGGACGTCGGCGTACATCGTCATGTTGAACACGTACAGGCACCAGATGACGATCCCCATCCAGCAGGTGATGATCATCCACTGGTGGCCCCATCTCTTCATCTGAAGGAAGCCGATGCCCGCGGCGATCCGCATGGTGAAGACGGTGAGGATCATGCCGACTTCCATCGCCTTTTCGCCTGGGCCGGCGGCTCCGCCGATCCACAGCTCGTTGTAGTGCCAGAAGTATCCGGCGTCGAACATTGCGCCCCAGCCGTTCAACAGGATTCGGGCGAGGATGGTGTGATTGGCGGCAACGTCGAGGGCCCAGCCGACGGTGTTGATCGCGGCGTCGATGATGACCAGATAGCCGATCAGTGTGACCAGCATCGGCCGGACGGACAGTCCGTCGCGCTGCGCCTTGCGAAGCAGCCAGACGCCCCGGAGGAACAGGGGCAGGCCGAAGATGCCGAGGGTCGCGGTGCCGATGAGCAGGCTGCCGGAGATGAGCCATTTGTCGGCCTGGCGCTGTGCTCGATGCGAGGCGTCCAGGTGTTCGTCGAGTCCGCCGGCCGAGGGGCGTGCGACCTCGGCCCCGCTGCTGCCGCGCCTCAGATTGAACGTTGGCATGTTCATGCAGGCTGACTATAGTCAATGAAATTGGGTGGTCAATCGGCTACTTCGACGGCGCCGAAAGGTCTCACCACCATTCGGGGGAACTGGAGCAGGTTCGACGATGCGCAGAGTGGTCCAGTTCTCCACCGGCAATGTCGGTAGGCATTCGCTGGCGGCGATCATCCGTAGGCCCGACCTGACGTTGGTGGGTGTCCATGCCGCCGGCCCGGACAAGATCGGCCGTGACGCTGCTGAACTATGTGGGCATGGCGAGCCGACGGGCGTCATCGCCACGGACGACATCGATGCGCTCATCGCCCTGGCGCCGGACTGCGTGGTCTACACGGCGTTGGGTGAGACGCGGCCGATGGAGGCGATCGAGCAGATGTCGCGGTTCCTGGCCGCTGGGATCAACGTCGTCGGCACCTCCATGGTGTGGTTGGTGACACCGCACCAGGCCGACGATTGGTTGCGGGTACCGCTTGAGGAGGCGTGCTCGGTCGGGAACTCCTCGCTGTACGTCAACGGCATCGACCCCGGATACTCGGGGGACACCGCGGTATACGCTGCGCTCAGTCTGGTCACCCGCGCCGAGTCGGTGACGGTCAAGGAGATCTTCGACTACGGCAACTACGACGACTACGAATACACCGGCACCGCCATGGGTTTCGGCACCACTCCGGACGACGAGCTGCCGATGGCATTCCAGCCGGGAGTGATCACGGCGATGTTCGGCGGATTGGTGCGCAATCTAGCCCATCATCTCGGCGTGGAGCTCGACGAGGTTCGTCAGCGGTTCGAGCCGTGGTACGCCACCGAGCGCATCGAGTGCACGATGATGACCGTCGAACCAGGGCAATTGGCCGGCACCCGATTCGCCGCCGAAGGCATCCGCGGCGGCGTTCCGGTCATCACTGTCGAGCACACCACCCGGCTCACCCCCGCGGCGGCGCCGGACTGGGAGTATCCGCCCGAGGGCCAGTCCGGCGTGCACAAGGTGATCGTGGAGGGCGAGCCACGCATCGAGCTGAGCACTGAGCTGTCCCATCCGACGCTCGACGTGACCGACGCCGGATGCTTGTCCACCGCGGCGCGCGTCGTGAACGCGATCGACTGGGTGTGTGACGCTCCGGCGGGCCTGGTTGCCGCCGAGGACATCCCGCCGACCGCGCTGATCCGTGGCCTGATGTGGTGATTGCTCGCGCTAAGGAGTCAACCGTTCCCGCAACTCCCGCTTGAGCACTTTGCCGTAGCTGTTCTTCGGTAGTGAGTCGATGAACTCATAGCGCTTGGGCCGCTTGAACCGCGCGATGCGTTCCAGCAGATGCGCGTCGAGGGCGGCGGGCTCGACATCGCCGACCACGAAGGCGACTACCACCTCACCCCAGTCCGCATCGGGGGCTCCCACCACGCCCGCCTCCACGACATCGGGGTGTTCGAGCAGGGCTTCCTCGACTTCGCGGGGGTAGATGTTGCTGCCCCCGCTGATCACCACGTCCTTGGACCGGTCGCGCAGGGTGAGGTAGCCGCGTGCGTCGAAAGAACCCATGTCCCCGGTGTGCAGCCAACCGTCCTTGAGCGTGGCCTCGGTGGCGGCCGGGTTGTTCCAGTAACCCGACATCACAACGTCGCCGCGGCAGACGATCTCACCGATCTCGCCGACGGCAGCCTGGGTGCCGTCGGCGTTCAGCACGGCCACCTCGACGCCCGAGCGGGGGTACCCGACCGAGCCCAGCGTCGCGTCGTCGGCGCCGATGTGGTCCCGACGGCGCAGCCCGGTGATCGTCATCGGTGCCTCGCCCTGCCCGTAGAGCTGAACGAAGATCGGGCCGTAGGCCGCCAGCGCTTTCTTGAGGCTGTCGACGTACATCGGCCCGCCGCCGTAGACCACGGTTTTCAGGTTCTCCGGACGCGGCCGGCCGGTCTGGATCAGGCGCTGCACCATGGTCGGAGCAAGGAAGGCGCTGCTGCCTGGGTGGTGGCTGCACAGGTCCAGGAACTCGTCGGGTTCGAACGCGGCGGATTCCGGCACCACCTGGCGAGCGCCGCGCAGCACGTAGGGCGGGATGTACAGACCGGAGCCGTGGGACATCGGGGCACCGTGGATCAGGCTGCAGTTCTCGTCCGGGTCGTCGAAGTCGGCGAGGTGCGCCACCGTCATCGCCATCAGATTGCGGTGGGACAGCATGGCGCCCTTGGATTTTCCGGTGGTGCCGCTGGTGTAGAACAGCCAGGCCAGGGCGCCCGGGTCGGTGGTCGGCGCAGCCGTGGGTGCTGCATCGAACCGGTCCGAGTACTCCTGACCGCCGATGGTTTCCACGGGGGTTTCGGTGGCGGCGGCGAGGTCGCCGGCGATCTTGGCCGACGCGAACACCTGCGCCGCACCGGAATCAGCCAGGATGTCGGCCATCTCGCGAGGATGCAGCTTGTAGTTGATCGGCACGAACACGCACTCGGCCGCCCAGATGGCAAACATCAGCTCGACGATCTCGGGCCGGTTCTCGCTGGCGACGGCGATGCGGGTGCCGCGATCACCGAGGGCCTTCAATGTGGTGGCCAGTCGCAGTACTCGGTCGCGCAGCTCGGCCCAGGTGAGCAGTTGACGCTCGCCCAGGAACACCGCACCCCGGTCGCCGAAACGTGCGGCCGCCTGATCGAGCACGGCGAAAACATTCATCGGGCAATCCATTCCGACTGAAGTGCGAACTCGGACAGGTACTTCGTCGAGCTCCAGCCGCCGTCGACGACGATGGTCTGGCCGTTGATGAAGCTGCCGCCCTCGGAGCACAGGAAGGCCACGGTGGCGGCGACGTCCTCGACCCGGCCCAGGCGGGTGTGCGGCGTCATCTCGGTCTGCATCTTGCGGAAGCCGGGATCGTTGAGCCGCTGCTCGACCATCGGGGTGACGGTGACACCGGGGGCCACCGCATTGCACCGGATGCCCTGCGCACCGTACTGGCAGGCGATGTGGGTGGTCAGCGCGGTCAGCCCGCCCTTGGCCGCCGAGTACGCGCCGCCGCGCAATCCGCCGACGACGGCAAAGGTGGAGGTGACGTTGATGATGGCCGAGCCGGGCCCCATATGTGGGATCACGTCGCGGGCCAACCGGAAAGGTGCTCGCAGCATGACCCCCAGGAAGCGGTCGAGGGTTTCGTCATCGGTCTCGTGCAGGGGTTTGGGACTGCCGATGCCGGCGTTGTTGACAAGGAAGTCGATGCGGCCCCATCGGGACAATGCGGCTTCGACGATACGCTGTGGGGCGTCATCGTCGGTCAGGTCGACGGCCAGGGTGGCGATCCGGTCCGGGTCGTCTACGGCGCGCTCGAGTTCGGTGAGCCGGTCGGTGTCGCGGCCGGTGCCGAGTACCGCAATTCCGCCCTCGGCAAGCATGGTGGCACAGCCGAATCCGATTCCGCTGCTGGCTCCGGTGACGATCGCAACCTGCATTAGTCGTGCCCCTTCAGCGTCGCTCGGATCTGATGCTTCAACACTTTGCCCGCGTCGTTCTTCGGTAGTGCGTCCCAGATCTCCACCCGCTCGGGCGCTTTGAACCGGGCCAGGCCGTGCTCGGCCAGGACCTGCCCCACAGCTGCCACGTCGGGACATTGCCCGTTGGCGGTGACCAGCACCGCGCAGGCCCGTTCCCCGGTGCGCTCGTCGGGCAGGCCGACGACAGCCGCCTCGACGATGCCGAGCTGTCCGACAAGGAGATCCTCGACCTCTTTGGGCGAGATGTTCTCGCCGTTGCGGATGATGAGGTCCTTGGCCCGTCCGGTCACCTGCAGGTAGTCGCCGTCCACCCAGCGGCCGAGGTCCCCGGTGCGGAAAAAGCCGTTCTCGTCGAAGGATTCGATCTCGTCCTCCGGGTGCAGATACCCCAGGAGCATCTGCGGACCCCGGGCCCGGATTTCCCCGGAGACCAGACGGATCTCAGCGATGCCGGGCCGCCCGTCGGTCTCGGCGGCGTGTTCGACGCTACCCGGGGCCAGGGAGCCGACGGTGGTGACCGGCACCTCGGTGGAGCCGTACACCCGGCTGACCACGGCCCTGTCGAAGTAGTCCGAAGCCCGCCGGATCAGTGACGGAGGCACCGAAGCGCCACCGCAGATGAACACTTTGAGATCGGGCAACCGGGTGCCGGCCCGTTCGGAGGCTCCCAGCAGCTGCTCCAGAAACGGTGTGGCCCCGGCCATGTGGGTGCAGTGGTGTTGGGACATCAGCGCGACGCCGTTCTCGGCGTTCCACCGCTCCATCAGCACCGCGGTGCTGCCCAGCAGCAGAGGGCATTCGAAGGCGTAGATGGAGCCGCCGATGTGCGCTATGGGGGAGGGCACCAGGAAGGTGTCTCCGGGGTCGATCATCCAGTGCTCGCGCAGCTGCTGGATGAGGGCGTGGATCGAGTTGTGGCTGTGCAGTACGCCTTTGGGCCGTCCAGTGGTACCCGACGTGTACATGATCATTCGGATGTCATCGGGGTCCAGGGCCGGCAGGTCCCGGTGCACCGCGTCAGACAGCGCGGAGAATTCACGGTGTGGTCCCGGCTCCCCGCGCAGCACCACTACCTCCGGTGGCGTGTCCAACTGCGCGCACACCCGGGTGAGCATCGCCGCGTAGTCGTGATTACCGAATTCGGCGGGGATGAAGATCGCCCGGCTCTGTGCGTCGTCGAGGATGAAGCTCAACTCACGGTCCCGCAGTGAGGGCAGGATCGGATTGACCACCATGCCGGCCAGGGTGGCACCCAGGTAGATGATCGCGGCCTCGTGCCAGTTGGGCAGCATGAACGACACCACGCTGCCCGCAGGCATCCACTCGATCAGTCGCACCGCCAGTGCCGCTGCCCGCCTGTGCAAATCGCGGGCCGTCAGGCTGGTCTCGCCGTCAACCAGGAGCACCCGGTCGGGACTGTCGTGTTCGGCAGCGGCCAGCGCATCGGCCAGGGTGGTCGACACCCACAGTCCGCGGTCGTAGGCGTCGGCCGCGCGCGCCTCATCGCGCTGGATCACGTCACCCCTTGACCCGGCGCATGGTCATGGCATGTCGGAATCGATCCGCGGGGTGGGTGTTGACGGTGACCTGGGCTATTTCTCCGTCGGAGGTGGTGTACGTCCGTTGCATCTGCAGGGCCGGACTGCCCGCTGTGACCTTGAGACCCGCCGCCAGCTCGGGGGAGGTGACGATCGCTGTGATCTCTTGGTGCACCTCGACGATGCTGACGCCGAACAGATCCTCGATCAACGGGAAGATGGGTCCGGAGTGCCGCTGCAGCAGCCGACCGACGCCGGCGAAGCTGCGGTTGATGTAGTACTCCGTGCGGCACACCGGCGCTGAGTCGTCATCGGCCCGGCGGTAGCCGCGGACCGCCAGCCATTGCTCACCGAGTGGGAGGCCGGTGCGTTCGGCCAATTCACCGTCGATGGTGACCATGGCATTGGACTCGATGGTGAACTGGGCGCCGGTGGCGAAGGCCAACAGGTCGTCGATCGAGACCACATCCTGGGCATAAGTACTCGTCGAGGCCCGCGGTGCCACTGTGGTACCGGCCCGGGGCCGCGACGTGACGAGGTTGTCGTCGCGAAGCCGGCGCAGCGCCTCGCGCACGGTGTAACGGCTGACTTCGAAGCGCTCGCACAGCTCGTGTTCGGTGGGCAACTGTGAGCCCACGGGATACACCCCGTCGACGATCTCCTTGCGCAGGGTGCGAGCCACCTGTAGGTAGCGATGGTCGGCCGAGACGGTCATGACGGCTCAGCTCCGGCGCAGCGCCAGCACGCTGCCGTCGCCGTCACCTGAAATGTAGAGCGTCCCATCGGGTCCTGCGGTGATCCCGGCGAACGGGCCCTGCGGGCCCGAGAACGGCGGCATGCCCTTGAGCGGCTTGGGGGTCACGCCGGGTGGCGGCCCGACCGGTAGCCCGGTGGCGATCGTGGTGCGCGTGGAAGTGCTCAGGTCGTAGCTGATCAGTTCCTTGTTGCCTGAGTCGACGATGTAGAGAGCGCCGTCACGCACGAGAATGCCGTGTGGCGTGTGCAATCCGTCGACAAGTGGCTGCGCCGTCCCGCCAGTCACCCGCAATACCGCACCGGCCACTGACACCAGTGGCGCGCCGTCGGGTCCGATCACCACACCGACCGGGGTGTCCAGGCCAGAAGCGAGCACGCTCACGGAACCGTCACGTACGGAGAGCAGCCGCCCCGCACCTTGTTCGACGACCACCACGGAGCCATCGGGAGCCTGCGTCACACCGTAGGGCTGGTCGATGCCACTGGCCAGAACCTGGCTCACCTCGTCGTCGGCTGCTCCGGGGCGGAAGCGTGCGGCCGTATCCGCCGCGGTGGTGACGATGAATTCTCCTGGCCCCGCGGCGATCACCCCGCGCAGGAAGCCCGGGTAACCGGGGGAGAACAGCATCGCGACGGTCTGCAGGTCACCGTCTGAACCGACTCGGTAGAAGTAGGTGCCATCGGCGACGTAGAGGTTGCCGTCGGTGCCCACGGTCAGATCCAACGGCCAGTTCAGCCCGCCCGGAAGTACCGATTGATTGCCGCCACAGGAGATCTCGGTGATTTCGCCGGTGAAGTTGGAGACGAACAGCCGGCCGTCGACGAAGGTGCAGTTGTCCAGGCCGGGATTCAACTGGGCCAGCAGTGTCTGCTCGCCGTTGCGCGGGTCGATGCGCAGCACCTGGCCGCTGGCCACCTGAGTCGAGACGAGGTAGCCGTCGGCGTCGAATTTGACCGAGTCCGGTACGCCGAGCCCGCCGGCCACCACCTGGGGCTCGGCTTGTCCTTTTTCGGCAGGATCTAAACGCCAGATCTCGTTGGCCCCCATCACCGGGAAGTAGAGCAGCCCGTCGGGGCCGACTTCCATGGCGTTGGGGGAGGGCACGTCCTCCAACAGGATGCGTGGGGTGCCACCGGCGAGGTCGAGCTCCATGAGCCGGCCGCCCTCGCGGCATTCGCCCACGAACAGCCGGCCCTGATGGAACGTGATGCCATTGGCCGACGGGATGTCGTCACGCAGCACGCGGGTGGTGCCGTTGGCCTCGCGCACGCTGACCCGGCCGTCCATCACCTCGGTGGCGTACAGGTTGCCTTTCGGGTCGAATGCCACGTCGTCGGGCGCGATGATGTCGCCGCCTTTGGCGCTGACGGTTTCCAGCGCTCCGGTTCCGAGGTCGAGGGCGCTGATCTGGCTGCCGGTCACCTGCGCGACGTAGATGCGGCCGTCCGGTCCGGTGCGCAGGCCGTTCGCGCCGAACAGTCGGCTGGGGGCGGTGACCTGCTCCAACGCCCAGCCCCCGGCGGTTGTCGGGTTTGCGGTGTATCTCGCATCAGATACCAAAGGCGCGCTCATGACCTCGGACGTTAGCAACTCGTCGTAGTCCAGACAATAGCGTTACATCGGCGATGGCTCTGCCCTTGACGCTGCATAACTGCTGGGGAATAGTGTTCTCCAATATGAAGATCGCAATATGTTGTCCGGACAATTAGGCCGATAAGGGTTCGCGAATGGACAGTTCTCTCAGCCTGGACGGCCGCGTCGTGGTGGTGTCGGGCGCCGGCGGTGGCGGTATCGGCACCACCGTCACGCGGATGGCGGTCGAGGCCGGGGCCACGGTCGTGGCAGTGAGCCGCTCGCAGGACAACCTCGACACCCACGTCGCTCCGCTGGCCGACAAGGGGCTGAATGTGGTGACGGTGGCCGCCGACGCATCGACGGATGACGGCATCGCCACGGTGCTCGATGCGGCCCGGAGTGCGGACGGCGCGTTGTACGGACTGGTCAATGTCGCCGGCGGTGCGGCACCGTCCACATGGATGCCCGCCACCCGGGTGTCACGGTCGGACTGGCGCGAATTGTTCACCGCGAACCTGGAAACCATGTTCTTCATGAGTCAGGCGGTGGCTGCTGAGATTCGGTCGCAGGGCAACCCCGGCTCGATCGTCTCGGTGTCCTCGATCAGCGGAATGAACACCGCGCCGTATCACGTCGCCTACGGCACCGCGAAGGCCGCGATCGTGGCGGCCACCCGAACCATGGCCGCGGAGCTTGCCGCCGAAGGCATCCGGGTCAACGCCGTCGCCCCGGGAGTGACCGAAACCGCCGCCTCGGCAACCTATGTCGACGCCGACCCCGATCGCGACCAGCGGGCGATCGCCATGGGCCGCCGTGGAACTCCCGAGGAACAGGCCGGGGCCATTCTTTTCCTGCTCTCGGATCTTTCGAGCTATATCACCGGCCAGACCATCCTGGTCGACGGCGGGCTCAACCTGCGCTGGACCCATCTCGGCGCCGACAACACCTCGCTGTTCCTCAAAGACGAATCCTTCCGCGAAGCCATCAGGAGGACCTAATGGCCCACACCGAATCCGATCTCGATGCCGCGATGGAGGTCGACGCCGCACCGGACGACTCGACCGGAGTGATCGCCGAGGACCTCTCTGCGCCGACGACCATCCCGGTCGAGGCCTATATCTCGGCGGATTACGCACGCGCTGAACGGGATCGGCTGTGGCGCAAGGTGTGGCAGCAGGTCGGCCGGGTCGAGGAGATCCCGGAGATAGGTAGCTACCTGACCTACGACATCCTCGACGACTCCATCATCGTCGTACGAACCGGCCCGCATGAGTTCGCGGCCCACCACAACGTCTGCATGCACCGTGGCCGCAAGCTGATCGACAACCCGGAGGGGGCCAAGAACGCCACCGGTCGGGCCCGGAAGTCCTTCGTCTGCGGATTCCACGGCTGGACCTACGGTCTGGACGGAGCCTGCACGCACATCCGGGAACAGGACGACTGGCAGGGCAAACTCACCGCACGTAACACGCACCTTGCCCCCGTGCAGGTGGATACCTGGGGCGGATGGCTGTTCATCAACATGGACCCGCACTGCGAACCGCTGATCGACTACCTCTATCCGGCGGCCAAGATCCTCGACCCGTTCGGGTTGCAGAACATGCGCTACAAGTGGCGCAAGTGGTTGTACTTCGACTGCAACTGGAAGGTCGCGATGGAGGCCTTCAACGAGACCTACCACGTATTCACCACGCACCCGGAGTTCAACAAGTTCGGTGAGTTCAAGGGCTGGGCTAAGGCGCAGGGCAAGCACAGCAACATCGGTTACGACGCGCCGAAGGGCATGGATGAGACCAAGTCCAAGATCCGTCTGGGGACCGGTGATCCGCGCATCTCGACCGCCGAGATGCAGGTGTACACCATGGAAGAGACCAACGCGACCACCACGCAGACTCTGGTGAACGCCGCCAAGCGGCTCGTCGACGAACTGCCCGAGGGCACGCCGGCCGACGAGGTGCTGCAGCACTGGCTGGCTTCGGCCCGCCGCGACGACGAAGCACGAGGCGTGATCTGGCCGACCATCCCGCCGGACATCCTCGGGCAGAGCGGCACCGCCTGGCAGATCTTCCCGAACTTCCAAGTGGGGCAGGGCCTGACCAGCGCGCTGTGCTACAGCGCGCGCCCCGATCCGAGCTACAACCCGGACAAGTGCATCTTCGAGGTGGCCGTTTTCGAGCTGTACCCCAAAGGTGAAGAGCCGCAGACCGAGTGGGCCTACACCCCGAAGGACTCACCCAACTGGCTGTCGGTGCTGCCGCAGGACTTCTCGAATATGGCAGCAGTGCAACAGGGCATGAAATCGGCTGGTTTCCCCGGGACTCTGCCCAACCCCTACCGCGAACGCAGCACCGTCAACCTGCACTACCAACTTTCCAAGTACATGGGCACCGGAGAACCCCGAGACATCCAGTGATTTGGGTGCGTCCAGCGGCGGTCACCGCCGCCAATCGCACCCAAATCGCCGAGTAAGGAGACAACATGAAGGTCAATCTGGGCACGGGAGCGCAGAACTCCCACGACTGGGAGCGCGTGCTCGCCGGTGACTTCAGTACCCCGCCGGCCACGCCGGATTACAAGTGTGTGCAAGCCGCGCTGGCCCTGGGCGACCTCGCCGAGCCGCTCGGCTTCGACGGGATCTGGTTCCCCGAGCACCACGGCACGCCATATGGCATGACACCCAACCCGATTCAGGCCCTGACCTATTTCGCGGGGCGGACCGAGCGGGTCAGCCTGGGAACGTTCGTCGCGGTGGTGCCGTGGTGGAACCCGATCCGGCTGGCCACCCAGATCGCCTACCTCGACATCGTCTCCAACGGTCGCTACACCACGATCGGCCTGGGCCGTGGCGTGTCGAAGGGCGAGTTCGCCGCGGTCGGCGTCCCCCGCGAGGAGAGCCGAGACCGTTTCAACGAGACGCTGGACATCCTCAAGCTCGCCTTCTCCGGCGAACGCTTCTCCTATGACGGCAAGATCTTCAGCTTCCCGGAGATGTCGCTGCGCCCCGAGCCGATCAGCACCGACCTGTTCGACCGCATCTACAGCTCGTCCTCGACGGCCGAGTCGCTGGAGATCCTGTCGCGGCGCGGCATGGTCCCGCTGTTCGTGGGCAACAAACCGATCACCGATGCCGGTGAGGAGGTGCGCAAGGTCAACACCTTCCGGGCCGAAGAAGGTCTGGGGCCCTGTCAGCCCAAGAACGTGATGTTCATGTACTGCGTGGGTTCCGAAGACGAGGTGGCTCAAACCGAAGAATGGATCTGGACCGCCAACCGAGACGTGAACGTGCACTACGGTTTTGCCGACGCGTCGAACTTCAAGGGCGTCAAGGGCTATGAGGCCTACGCCGCCCGGGAAGCGAGCGCGACGGCGGTGCTGGCTTCGGAGGTCGGCAACCAGAAGAAGGGCGGCCCGCCTGGATACCACGCCTCCAACCTGCTGATCGGCACGCCGGAGACAGTGTTCGAAAAGCTCAAGGCCGCTCAGGAGGCCTGCTCGTTCTGCGAGGTCACCATCGTCCCGCAGTTCGGCACCATGCCGTATGAGAAGGCCATGGAGTCCACCAAGCTGTTCGCCGCCGAAGTGCTGCCCGCGGTGCACGACATGCCTGCCCCGCTGCACCCGGCGGCGCTGCCGGAGAAGGCCAACGCATGACCGAAGGTACCTGCGGACCCACCGATACCCCGACCGACATCGACATCGACGCGATCCGGGAGAAGTACGCCGCCGAGCGCGCCAAGAGGATCCGGCCCGAGGGCGCCGACCAGTATCTGGAGCTGGACGGTGAGTTCGCCGAGTTCTACGAGGTCGATCCGTACACCACTCCGACGGAGCGGGATCCGGTCATCGAGGACACCGATGTCGTCATCCTCGGCGGCGGCTTCGCCGGTCTACTGGCCGGGGCGTACCTGAAGAAGGCCGGTGTCGAGGGCATCCGAGTCATCGAGATGGCCGGCGACTTCGGTGGGGTGTGGTACTGGAACCGCTTTCCCGGAATCCAGTGCGACAACGACGCCTACTGCTATATCCCGCTCCTCGAAGAACTCGATTTCATGCCGAGCAAGAAGTTCGCCGACGGGGCAGAGATCTTCCAGCACTGCCGCAACATCGGCAAGCACTTCGGCCTGTACGACGGCGCCCTGTTCTCCACTCAGGTGCGTGAGTTGCGTTGGGACGACGCGATCCAGCGTTGGCAGATCCACACCAACCGCGGCGATGAGATCCGGGCCCGGTTCGTGGTCATGGCCCAAGGCTCCTACAACCGGCCCAAGCTGCCGGGAATCCCGGGCATCAAGGACTTCAAGGGGCACGTGTTCCATTCCGCACGGTGGGATTACGACTACACCGGCGGCGATGCAGATGGCGGTCTGCACAAACTGGCCGACAAGCGCGTGGCCCTCGTCGGCACCGGCGCGACGGGTATCCAGCTCGTACCGCACCTGGGCCGCGACGCCAAAGAACTGTTCGTCTTCCAGCGCACGCCGTCATCGGTGGACGCGCGCACCAACCCACCCACCGACCCGGCCTGGGCCGCCTCCCTGCAACCCGGGTGGCAGGAAGAACGCAAACGCAACTTCCACAACTGGTCGCCGTTCGTCGGCGTGGTGTTCGGTGAACCAGACCTGGTGTGCGACTTCTGGACCGAGCTCGGACGCAACCTCACGGCACGGATCGCGGCCAGCGAGAACCCCGCCGAGGTGACCGTCGAGCAGATCATGGCCTTCCGGGAAGAGGAAGACTTCAAGATCATGGAGCGGCTGCGTCGCCTGGTCGCCGAGATCGTCAAGGATCCCGAGACCGCCGAGGCGCTCAAGCCCTACTACCGTTTCATGTGCAAGCGGCCGACGTCCAGCGAGCACTACCTGGAAACGTTCAACCGCCCCAATGTGACGCTGGTCGACGTGTCGGCGTCCAAAGGTGTCGAGCGGCTGACCGAGAACGGAATAGTCGCCGACGGCGTCGAATACGAGGTCGACTGCGTGATTTTCGCCAGCGGTTTCGAGATCTCCACCGAGATCAGCCGACGGTTCGCGATCGAGCGCATCGAGGGCCGCGACGGATTGTCGTTGTTCGACTACTGGCAGAACGACTACAAGACTCTGCACGGCATGACCAGCCGCGGATTCCCCAATCAGTTCTTCATGGGCTTCATCCAGGGCGGCGTATCGGCCAACACGACGGCGATGTTCGAACAGCAGGCGAAGCACATCGCCTACATCATCGCCGAGGCGCAGAACCGCGGTGCCACCACCGTCGAACCCAGCCAGGAGGGACAGGACGCCTGGGTGTCCACGGTCCGCGAGCTGGCGATCGACAACTCCGCGTTCGAACTGTCCTGCACGCCCGGCTACTACAACAACGAGGGCCGGGGTGGCGCGGAACGCAATGGTGCATTCCTCGGTGACTTCTACTCGCCCGGCTTCTACGCCTTCGACGAGCTGATCGCGCAATGGCGGGACAAGGGCGACCTCGACGGATTAGAGCTCACCACATGACGACCACCACTGCGCTCGATACCCGGGACATCAAGCCGCGCATCGGAACCGAGATCCGGGCCGACAAGACCACGTTGCTCTCCGGGGAACATGCCGGGCGGATCCGGGAGCTGCTGGAGCAGCGCGGCGTGCTGGTGTTCCCGCAGATCGGATTTACCGATGACGAACAGATCGCGTTCACCGAGACCCTCGGGACGTTCGCCGCCGAGCACCAGGGCGAGAAGCTGTACAAGGTTTCCCTGGACACCGAGGTGAACAAGCAGGCCGATTATCTGAAGGGCTCGTTGTACTGGCACATCGACGGCACCATGAACGAGGTGCCGATCCTGGCCTCATTGCTGCAGAGCATCGCATTGGGTAACCCCGAAGAAGGTGACACCGAGTTCTGCAACACTTACGCCGCCTACGACGACCTGCCCGACGAGGACAAGGCCGAGATCGAGGGCCTGCGGGTCATGCACTCGGCGTGGAACACGTTGTTCTACTACGACCCTGAGCCCAGTGCCAAGACACTCAAGCGCATGATGGCGATCGGTGATCGGGAACTGCCGCTGGTGTGGACGCATCAGTCGGGCCGCAAATCGCTGGTGCTCGGTGCGACCGCGCGGCACATCGTCGACGTGGATTTCCGGCGGAGCGCCGAACTGCTGGTGCGGCTGCGGGATTGGGCCACCCAGCCCGATTTCACCTACCGGCACAAATGGACTGTCGGCGACCTGGTCATCTGGGACAACACCGGCACCATGCACCGGGCCACACCGTATGACCCGACGTCGGGCCGGTTGCTGCAGCGCACCAAGCTCGAGGGTGAGGAGCCCTTCGCTTGAGCACCCTCAGATTCGACGAGCGAGTCGCCGTCATCACCGGCGCCGGCCGGGGGCTGGGCCGTGAGTACGCCCTGCTGCTGGCATCGAAAGGCGCGAAGGTTGTCGTCAACGATCCAGGCGGCAGCCTCTCTGGAGACGGTGCCGACACCGCCCCTGCCCAGCAGGTGGTCGATGAAATCACCACGGCAGGTGGAGAAGCCATCGCTGTCACCGATTCGGTGGCGACCGTCGAAGGCGGACAGGCCATCATCGGCAAGGCCGTCGAGCGGTTCGGCCGCGTCGATATCCTGATCCACAACGCGGGTACGGTGCGCCGCGGGTCGCTGAAGGAACTCACCTACAACGATTTCGAAGCTGTGCTCGACGTGCACCTGCGTGGCGCGTTTCACGTGGTGCGACCGGCATTTCCGCTGATGTGCGATTCCGGATACGGCCGCGTGGTGCTGACATCCTCGATCGGCGGACTGTACGGCAATCATGAGGTGGCCAACTACGCTGCGGCCAAAGCCGGAATCCTCGGTCTGTGCAATGTGGTCGCGCTGGAGGGCGCCGCCGATGGTGTGTTGTGCAATGCGATCATTCCCGGTGCGGTCACCCGGATGGCCGAAGGCCGGGATACCTCGGCCTACCCGCCGATGGGACCGGATCTGGTTGCTCCCGTGGTGGGCTGGCTGGCCCATGAAACCTGTTCGGTCACCGGTGACTACTTCGTGGCGATCGCCGGAAGGCTGGCGCGTGCCGCTGTGGTCGAAAGCCCGGGGGTGTACCAGCCATCGTGGTCGATGGAACAAGTCGGCGAGCAGATGACCCGCATCCGTGACCTCAGCGAACCGGTGGTGTTCCCCGTGGTGCCCGACGGTCATGCCGACCACATCCGGTACAGCTTCGGAGCCGCCGAGGGGGTGACCGCATGACATCCGGTCCGCTGCAGGGTGTTCGGGTCATCGACCTCACCGCGATGGTGATGGGGCCGTATTGCACGCAGATCATGGCCGACATGGGTGCCGACGTGATCAAGGTCGAGACCCCGGCCGGGGACAACACCCGCTACATCTCGGTCGGACCTGCCGCCGGTATGAGTGGCGTGTTCGTCAACGTCAACCGCGGCAAGCGCAGCGTGGTGCTCGACCTTCGGACAGAACAGGGCAAGAACGACCTGCGCGCGTTGATCGCCGACGCCGATGTGTTCATCCACTCGATGCGCGCCAAAGCCGTCAGCAAGCTCGGTTTCGGGTACGACGATGTGGCGGCCATCAACCCCGGCATCGTCTACACCAACTGCTACGGGTACGGCCGCCGCGGCCCTGATGCGGACCGCCCCGCATACGACGACACCATCCAGGCCGAATGCGGACTGCCTGCCGTGCAACAGCAATTGACCGGCGAGGCCTCCTACGTCGGCACGATCATGGCCGACAAGGTGGCCGGGCTGACCGCGCTCTATGCCACCACCATGGCGTTGTTCCATCGGGAACGCACGGGCGAGGGGCAGGAGGTGGAGGTCAGCATGTTCGAGACGATGGCCTCCTTCATGCTGGTCGAACACGCCAACGGCGCCATGTTCGACCCACCGTTGAGTCCTGCGGTGTACCCCCGCGCGGTCACGCCCAACCGCCGGCCGTATGAGACGAAGGACGGCCACATCGCCGCCCTGATCTACAACGACAAGCACTGGAACGCCTTCATCGACCGGGTGCAGCCGGCCTGGAACACCCCCGATTACGCGACGCTGGAGCAGCGGGCCCGCCAGATCGACACCGTGTACGGGCTGTTGGCCCAAACCCTCAAAGAACGCACCACCGCCGAGTGGCTGGACCTGTTCGCGGAATTGGAGATTCCGGCGGCGCCCATGCTCACACCGGATGAGTTGTTCGACAACGAGCACCTCAACGCGGTCGGACTGTTCGAGACCGTCGACACCCCGCACGGCCGGGTACGGATGCCCGGTGTGCCGACCTGGTTCTCGCGAACCCCGGGCCGGGTCGCCGGGTACGCACCCGAACTCGGGGCCGACACTGCCGAGGTGCTGGCCGAGCTCGGCGCGGCAACAACGGAATAGAAAGGCCAGGAGTGGATTTCGACTTTGGTGAGGCGGCCGACTCGCTGCGCGCCGAGTTGCGCACGCTGATCGACGAGCAGATACCCGCCGACTACCTCGGCGCGTTCACCGATGACCCTGCCGATCTGGCGGTGGCCCAGCAGTTCTGCCGGACACTGGCCCAGCAGCACCTGCTGTGCCTGTCGTGGCCGAAGGAATTCGGTGGCGGCGATGCGTCGGTGTGGGAGCAGACCGTGGTGCGCGAGGAGATGTGGGCGCACCACGAGCCGCGTGGCGCGCAGTACATGGGTGTCAATTGGGTCGGGCCGATCATCATGCGACACGGCACCGAAGAACAGCAGCGCAAGCACCTGCCGCCGATCGCCAACGGTGAAGTGATCTGGTGCCAAGGCTTTTCCGAGCCCGAGGCGGGCTCGGATCTCGCGTCGCTACGGACGTTCGCGCGGCGGGTGGACGACGGCTGGCGGGTAAACGGGCAGAAGATCTGGACCTCCTACGCCACGATGGCGCAGTGGTGCTTCTTGCTGGCCCGCACCTCCAAAGGCGAGAAGAAACAACAGGGGATGACGATCTTCCTGGTGCCCATGGATTCCCCGGGCATCACGGTGCGCCCGATCCGGACCATGATGGGCCCGCATCATCTCAACGAGGTGTTCTTCGACGACCTGTTGGTCACCGAGGCCGACGTGCTCGGCACGGTGGATCAGGGCTGGTCGATCGTGCAGGACGTGGTGTCCTTCGAGCGTGTCGGCATTGCCCGCTACGCCCGCTGCGAACGGCTGCTGCAGGCCGCACCCGACGTGCTCGGCGACAAGTGGGAGCAACTGCCCGCCGAGCTGCGCGGCCGGTGGGCCCGGATGCTGACGCACTGCCGCCGGGCTCGGCTGATGGCCTACCGCGTGGTGTCGATGCAGGCCACCGGCCGGGTGAATCCCGGTGACTCAGCGGCATATCGGATCGCGGTGACACGGCTGGACCAGGAGAGCGCCGAGGTGCTCATGGAGATTGCCGCCGCCCTTCCCCGAGGCGGGAGGTCGGAAGCCGAGTACTTCCGCGCCGAGGTCGAAGATCATTGGCGGTACTCACAGGCGTCCACGGTGTCCTCGGGCAGCATCGAGATGCAGCGCATCCTGTTGTCGCGGACGATGTTGGCCGGAAAGGCGTGACACCGATGATCCTCGATCTCAGCGACGACGCCAAAGAATTCGGCCGCCAAGCTCTCAAGGCTTTCGAGGGCGCAGGGGGCGATCAGCTGCTGGTCCAGGCCGACGCCAAACCGGATACCCGGGCCGGCCTCGTCACGCCGGTACTGGACGGCCTGGGCGCCTTCGAGCTGGAACCCCGTTCCGATGCCGACTCTCTGGAGGCCGCGGCAGCACTGTGCCGCGCCGCAGGCTATTGGGCACTGCCGTACCCGGTGGCCGAGCGCTTGTCGCGCCCGGAAGACATGGATGTCGACGGCCTGTTCGTCATCGACGCCGACGCCCCGGCGGCGGCATTGCACGGGCTGGACAACCCTTGGGCCACCGTCACATTGGACGGTACACGCTGCACCGTGGCCGAACTCGGTGCGTCGGGCCCGTCGTTCGCCACCGCACTCGAGCTGGCCGCCGTGGACAGTACGGGCCTGAGCGACGTCGCGCTGGCCTTGGTGCTGCCGTCGTGGACTCTACTCGGCATGTTGGACCGGGCCATCGATCTGACGGTCGCACACGTCAGCCTCCGTAAGCAGTTCGGCCAGGCACTGTCGTCCTTCCAGGGGGTGCAATTCCAGCTGACCGATGCCGAGGTGGAGCGCAGCGGCGTCGACATGCTGGCCAAGCACGCGCTGTGGAGCGTGGCCACCCACCCGGCGGACGAGGCGATCAACGATGCACTGGCGCTGCGACTGGCCGCGATCGAGGCCGCGGAAGTGGTGTTCCGAGTGTGTCATCAGCTGCACGGAGCGGTCGGATTCTGCGACGAAACCACGCTGTCCTGGCTGTCTCGGTACAGCCAGCCGTTGCGCCGCTTGCCCTTCGGAGTATCCAAGACCCGCGATACTCTGACGGCGCGGTTGGGCCGGCGTGGACTCACCGGGTTGTTCTCGTGAGCGAGCTCGAGGAGTTTCGCACCACCGTCCGAGACTGGTGTGCGACGCACGTCCCGAAAGACTGGCGTGCCAAACAGACCGGCGTCGGCGACGACGAGTTCGTGTTGTTCCAAAAATCCTGGTTCGCCGAGCTGCACACCGCCGGATACGCCGTGCCGCACTGGCCTGCCGAATGGGGCGGCGGTATGTCGGTACCCCAGCAGATCGTGCTGTACCAGGAACTGGCCGCGCACGACGCGCCTCGGCTGGTGTTGGCCTTCGTCGGGATCCACCACGCCGCATCCACACTGCTGGCCGCGGGCTCCGACGCGCAGCGCAGGAGACACCTACCGGCCATCCTCGACGGTGAGATCTGGGTGCAGGGTTTCTCGGAGCCGGAGGCCGGATCGGATCTGGCCGCCCTGCGCACCACGGCCCGGGCCGAGGGCGAGAACTTCGTCGTCAACGGCCAGAAGCTGTGGGCCAGTGGTGCTCTGCACGCGGACTGGTGTCTGCTGCTGGCGCGTACCGATCCGGAGGCGCCCAAACGGCATGGCATCTCCTACTTTCTGATGGACATGACCACACCCGGTATCGACGTGCGACCGATCCGCAACGCCGTGGGGGATTCGCATTTCTGCGAGATCTTCCTCAACGACGTCACAGTGCCCGCGGCCAATCTGATCGGCCCGGTGAACAAAGGCTGGCAGGTCGCCCAGGCCACCCTCGGTGCTGAACGTGGCATGACCATGCTGGAGCTTTCCGAACGTCTGGGCAATGCGGGTTTCACCTGGCTGCTGGAGGCCGCGCCGACCGACGATCCGGTGGTGGCAGACCGGATGGCGCAGTTCGAGATCGAGCTGACCGGCCTGCGTGGGCTGTGCCGGGATCTGGTGGAGCGGACCGAGGCGGGCCGGGCCGGGCCGGCCGATGCCTCGATCGTCAAGCTCTACTACAGCGAATTACTGCAGCGGCTGACCGATTTCGGCGCGGAGATCAGTGGCCTGGACGCGCACACCGTGCTGACCAAACCGGCCTCCAGCGGCTGGGAGTCGGGTGCGTGGATGCTCGACTTCATCGGATCGTGGGAATGGACCATCCCCGGCGGAGCCAGCGAGATCCAGCGCACCATCATCGGTGAGCGCGGGTTGGGCCTGCCCCGAGAACCGAGTGCGGTGTAGATGAGCGAATTCTCCGAGTTGCACGACGAGCTACGTTCGGTGGCAACTGATCTGCTCGCCAAGGACACTGTCGACTGGCCGCTGCTGATCTCGGCGGGGTGGGTCGGATTGGACGCGTCCGAGCACGCCGGTGGTGCCGGCGCCACGTTCGCCGAGGTCGCGGTGATCTGTGAGGAATTGGGCCGGGCCGCCGCGGTCACCGGTTACCTGGGCGGTGCCGTGCTGGCCGTCGGCGCACTGAACGCCGTGCAACCCAACGAGTCCGGTGACGCACTCTTGCGGGCAGTGGTGGCCGGCAACACCCGTGCCGTGCTCGCGCTGCCGGGGGCCGGCGAACCCGCACCGTTCGATCTGGCCACCACCAGGCTGGGCTGGCGCATCCACGGCAGTGCATCTTTTGTCCCCGACGCGGCCGGGGCCCAGCGACTGCTTCTGCCTGCCCGGGACGCCGACGGCGTTGCGGTGCTCGTCGACGTGGCCGCCGATGCACCCGGGCTGACGGTCACCGAGCAACCGGTGCTCGACGAGACCCGCAGGCTCGCCACCGTGACGGCCGAGGGTGTCGAGGTCGACACGGACGCGGTCTGGCATTTCGACGGCGACTCTGAGGCCGGGATGCGCGCACTCACCGAACGGGCCGCGCTCGCCGTGGCATGCGACAGCCTCGGTGTCGCGCAGGCCATGCTCGACACCACGGTGTCCTACACCGGGGTCCGTCAGCAGTTCGGCCGTCCGATCGGCTCGTTCCAGGCGGTCAAGCACGCCTGTGCCGACACGCTCGTGACGATCTCGGTGGCCCGCCAACTGGTCAGCGCGGCCATCGGGAAGCCCGAACCCCGCGCGGTCTCGATGGCCAAGTCGTATGCCACAGAGACAGCCGTGGCGGTGGCGGGCAAGGCCATGCAGTTGCACGGCGGCATCGGCTACACATGGGAGAGCGGGCTGCACGTCTATCTCAAACGGGCCGCGCTCAACCGCTCGCTCTACGGTTCGCCCGCGGAACACCGCACCAGGATCGCGCAACACTACCGGTGAGCTGCGTACAGTAACTGCGTGCGGGTGGCGGCGGGGTTATCGGCGATTGTCGGCGTATTTTTCTGCGGACTCGTCGCATCCGGGTTTCTGCTGCTCGACTACTACCGGTTGCGTCCGTTTCTGCTCCACCCGGTGATCTTCGGTGTCGCCGGGTGCGTGGCGCTGGCCCTCGCCTGGGGGCTGGGGATTCGTCAACCGGTGGTCAAATGGCTGGGCGTGGTGCTGATCGTCGTGGTCGGGGTGGTGTGGGGCGGCATGGCGTGGTTTGCGATGGCGCTCGCCGGAGGCGGACGTGGGCACGAGAGCCAACGGCTCCCATCGCCGAACGGTGACATGGAGATGGTGGTGTTCAGCGGCGGCGGGATCACGATCGACCCGATAACTTCGGTGCAGGTGTACACCGACAGGGGGCTGCTGTCACGGGAGAACTACCTGGGCTGCGTCAACGGAGAACATGACGGGCTGAAGGCAGTTGAGTGGACGGGCCCGAGGACGGTACGGGTCGAGCTGCTGCGTGGCGGGACGACCACCATCACGCTCGACGATCGTGGACGACCCGATCAGACGATCAGCTGCTGAACCGCGATGAGTTTTCCGCGCGGGGGCGGTCAGACCTAGCGACCGACCATTCACCGTGAAGGAGACACCATCGTGGTTACCCGTCAGAGCGCCCCGCTGGGCGCCCCCAACTGGATCGACCTGGCCACGTCCGACGTCGAGCGCGCCCAACAGTTTTACGGTGCGGTGTTCGGCTGGGAATTCGAAACCGGCGGCCCCGAGTACGGCGGCTATGTCACCGCGGCGGTCGACGGCCAGGTGGTCGCCGGGCTGATGCGCAATGACCCGCAATGGAACGCACCGGATGCCTGGACCACCTACCTGCACACCGCTGATGCCGACGCCACGATGGCGGCCGCCGTCGCTGCGGGCGGCAGCAATTGCGGTGGCGTGATGGACATCCCGGCCAAGGGCCGGATGGCGATGATGACCGATACCGCCAATGGGTTCTTCGGTCTGTGGCAGCCGGCCGGGCACGACGGCTTCGCACTGTTCAACGAGGCCGGCGCGCCGGTCTATCACCAGCTGACCACCAGCGACTACGCCAAGGCGTTGGACTTCTACCGGACAGTGTTCGGCTGGGCCACGCAGGTGGTGTCCGATACCGATGAGTTCAGGTACAGCACAGCCTCATTCGATGGTCAGGCGCTGGTGGGTGTGATGGACGGATCGGCGTTCATGCCCGAAGGAGCACCGTCGGCCTGGACCACGTTCTTCGGATCCGAGGATGTGGACAAGACCATCGAGCTGGTCGTCGCCAACGGTGGGGCAGTGGTGCGCGGAGCCGAGGACACTCCGTATGGACGACTGGCTGCGGTGACAGATCCGACCGGAGCCGGGTTCAATCTGTCGTCGCTGCAGGGCTGAGAGCGAAGTCGGCGAAATCGAAGCCGGGCACCACCACGCAACTGACCAGAACGGGCTCGTCATCGCGCGGCTTGGCGCGTTGCCAATGGCCGGGCGGCACGAGCACTTGCGGGTGCTGCCCGGCTTCGATGTCCGGGCCGAGTAGCCACTCGTCGGCTGAAGTTCTGTCCGCGCCCACCTCCAGGATCAGCGGGCTACCCCGGTGGTGGAACCACAGCTCGGCGCTGCGGACCGTGTGCCAGGCCGATTGTTGGCCGGGCATCAGCAGAAACAGGATCGCGGTACCTGCGCTGCGCGGTCCGGAGTAGCCGGGCGGCAGCGAGGCCTGGCTCACCGTCAGTTCGCTACGCCAGGTTTCTCGGTACCAGCCGCCTTCGGGGTGCGGCGCCAGGTCCAGCTGTCTGGCCCAGTCGGGAAGTTCGGTCACACCCGATAGTCTCGTCGTCATGGTTCGTCTGCGTCCAGGGTGGCGCGTCGCCCCTGGGTGGCTGATAGCTCTGTGTGCCGCGGTCCTGGTGGTGGTCGCCTGGTTGCCGTGGCTGACCACCAGCGCCGACGGCGGTGGCCGGGCCAATGCTATCGGTGGCGTGGTCGGTAGTGTCCCGATGTCCAGGGGTTTCGGGGCCGGCCAGCTGATCGTTCTGTTTGGCGCCGGGCTGATCGTGGCCGGTGCGATGGCCGGGCGCGGTCTGTCGCAGCGCTGGGCTTCGGTTGCGGGGCTGGTGATTTCACTGGGACTGGTGGCACTGGCGGT
The DNA here is from genome assembly GCF_022179545.1 of Mycolicibacterium fortuitum subsp. fortuitum. The sequence continues at coordinate 1,379,697 of NZ_AP025518.1, forward strand.
GTGGTTCTACACGCTCAATGTCAGAGGACCGGTGGCCGCCGGCTACGGGCTGTATCTCGGCGGTGCCATGGCGGTGCTGGCCGGGCTGTTCTCGGTGTGGTCGCTGTTGTCGACGGTGGGGCAGAGATGACCGACTTCGTCACGCCGGTGGAGATGACGGGCCAACGGTGGGTCCGGTTGGAGCCGTTGAGTCCGGCGCACATTCCAGAGATCGATGACGTCGCCGCCGACGGAGAACTGGGTTCGTTCTGGTACACCGCCCCGCCCCGACCTGGGGCTGCTGCCGAGTGGGTGCGGCAGCTGCTTGCGCTGCGGGACGCAGACCACGGTGTCAGCTTCGTGGTCCGCACCTTGGACGGCAGGTTGGTGGGCTCCACCAGTTATCTGAATGTCGACGGGCCCAACCGCCGGCTGGAGATCGGGCACACCTGGTATGTCGCCGACGTTCGACGCACCGGGGTGAACGCCGAGACCAAGCTGCTGATGCTGGGTCACGCATTTGATGAGTTGGGCTGCATAGCAGTCGAATTGCGTACGCACTTCTTCAACTTTGCCAGCCGCGCAGCCATCGAGCGGCTCGGCGCCAAGCTCGACGGCGTGCTACGCAGCCACCAACTGCTATCCGACGGTTCCCGTCGGGACACCGTCGTCTACTCGATCCTGGACATCGAATGGCCCGCAGTGCGGTCCAACCTGAAGTTCAGGTTGGACCGCCGTGGCGGGATCAACTAGTCCGCGTCAACTGTGGTGGTTTCGATCGACTTGTGGTCGGCGCCGTGAGCCACTTCGATCTTGCGCGGCCTGGCGCGTTCGGCCATCGGGATGGTGACGGTGAGGACACCGTTTTCGTACGTGGCGGAGATCGCCGACGTATCGATCCCGTCGCCGAGCGACAGCTGACGTCGGAAGTTGCCGAAGAACCGCTCATTGGTGAGCCACTGCGCGGAATCTTCTGAACGGGCGGTTCGATGCGCCGAGATGGTGAGTGTGCCGTTGTCGACGTTGACGTCCACCGAGCCCGGATCGACACCGGGAAGGTCGGCGGTGAGGACGTAGTGGTCGCCGATCTTGCAGAGGTCCATCGGCATGAACCGCGGTGTACGCGTTGACCCTGTATCGCCTGACAGCAAACTCCTGGTCAACACATCAAGGTCGCTGAAAGGATCAAAACGAAGCACAGTAATTCACCTCCCGTGCGATCTCAGAGCCCGCCACCCTGGCGGGCAGCCAATCACTGTGCATCGCCGATATTAGCACTCGACACCAGAGAGTGCCAGAATATTTTTGACGGTGTTTTTCCGTAGTTTCTCCATGTCATCGGTGTCGGACCGGTTCCTGATCGCTCGACTCGCCGGGCCTGACGGGCGGGGAGCGACCAGCGTCGCCACTTGCCGGTCGGCAATAGGACGGGCCTTTCGTGGGAGTCGCCGATGACGGGTGTCGGCGGCCGTCGTGGGATCGCCTGCGGGGTTCGGTGGTGTCGTCAGCAACCTATCTCTAGCGGACTGGCAGTCCCGGGCCGGACAAATCGGGTTGCCCGCCGGGTGTGAGCCTTTAGTAGGGTTGGCGGCATGTCGAGCCCGGAAGCGCACAAGTCGGGGGCTTTCGGTCACACCGTCAGCCCCCATAACCCCTGACTCTCCGGTCTGTCGCGCCTGTGGGGTGCTGGCCGTGGTGACGAGACGCGTCCTGTTCGTTTCCTCGCCTCGGAGTTCTCGATGCCTCTTGCTCTCTACCTGCTTGCTCTGGCGGTTTTCGCCATGGGCACTTCGGAATTCATGCTTGCCGGACTGGTTCCGGACATCGCCGCCGGCCTCGGCGTCACCGTAGCGGCTGCCGGCCTGCTCACCTCCGCGTTCGCGGTCGGGATGGTCATCGGGGCGCCGGTCATGGCCGCGTTCGCCCGTCGTTGGCCGCCGCGGAGCAGTCTGCTCAGCTGTGTGGTCGTTTTCGCGCTGTGTCACGTCGTCGGTGCGATGACACCGAACTTTGTGGTGCTCTTCGCGACTCGCGTGATCGCCGCGCTCGCCAACGCCGGGTTCTTGGCGGTGGCGCTCAGCACGGCCGCCACTCTGGTGGCGGCGGATCGAAAAGGGCGAGCGCTGTCGATCTTGCTCGGAGGCACGACAGCAGCCACCGTCGCGGGCGTCCCGGGTGGTGCGATGCTCGGTCAATTGTTGGGATGGCGGGCGACGTTCTGGGCGATCGCCGTGCTGTGCGTGCCTGCCGCAGTCGGCATCCTGCGCGGGATTTCGCGTGCATCTGTGGGTGATCCGGGTGGTGCGCCTGGGGCTCCTTCGCTGCGCGACGAGTTGGCCCAACTCAGATCGCCGACACTCGCATCGGCCATGTTGCTCGCGGCCCTGGTCAACGCGGGCACATTCGCCACCTTCACCTATCTGGCACCGATCGTGACGGATGCGGCGGGCCTGGGAGAGGTGTGGGTATCGGTGGCCTTGGTGCTGTTCGGGATCGGATCGTTTCTCGGTGTGACGGTGGCGGGTCGCTTCTCGGACGAGCGTCCCGGCCTGCTCCTCGCAGCGGGTGGTCCTCTGCTGATCGGAGGCTGGATCACGTTGGCGGTGGTGGCCACGCATCCTGTGGCCGTGCTGATTATCCTGTTCATCCAGGGCATGTCGGCCTTCGCCGTGGGCAGCACGCTCATCGCGCAGGTGCTCTATGCGGCATCCGGCGCAGCCACGATGGGCGGCGCGTACGCCACCGCGGCGCTCAACGTCGGGGCCGCCTGTGGGCCTGCGCTGGCGGCGGCTTCGCTCGGCCTGGTCGGCAATCTGGGACCAGTGTGGGTCACTGTCGTGCTCACCGCGCCGGCGATGTTGGTGGCCCCGCTCATGGCAGTCCGACAGCGGACACCGTCGGCCCGGTGAGCCGTTCACCGCATTGATCGCATACCAGCACCGGGAAGAAACCGCGGCCACAGCCGGTGTGGGTGAGGATCACGGCAGGACCTTCAGGGGCCGGGAACGAACGTTGTGCCCACGCCAGTGCCGTCACGAGCACGGGGAGGAATGCGGCGCCTTTTGGGGTGAGTCGGTACTGCCGGTCCCCGTCCGTCGTGGTGAGAATTCCGTTGTCGCGGAACGTCTGTAGGCGGTCTGCGATAGATGCGGGCGGGGCAGAGAGAGTTCGCTGAAACTCGGAGAACCTACTGGTCCCCGTGAAGGCGGCGACCAGGATCGCGAACGCCCATCGGTTGCCCAGCACGCTCATGGTCTGCGGGAACAGTCCCGAAGGGGAATCGTGCCGGTCCTCCTCGGAGCGGCGCCGCGTCACCACCGCGGGCAGGGATCGTGACCAGCCTCCGCTCGGACCCCAAGCTGCCGTCACCTCGGGGGAAGCCGTTGGGGCGCCGCAACTACCACACGTCAGGACCGGGCTGAAATCCGCGTCGCAGCCCAGGTGCCGCATGGCCGGCAGCGGCTCGCGGTGTTCGGTCACCCAGTGACGTTCCCACTCCCAGATCGATACCAGCACCGGCCACAAGGTTCTGCCGCGCGCGGTGATCAGGTATTCGTCACGCGCAGGCCGCTCCTGGTACCGGTGCCGCTGCAGTAGCCCGTCTTCGGTCAGAGCGCCGAGTCGGCGGGTCAGCACCGAGTTGGAGATCGGCAGCCGGGCCCGGAATTCTCCGTAACGGGTGGCGCCCAGCAGCGCCTGCTGCATTACCAGCAGCGTCCATTCGTCGCCGACCAACCCCAGCACCTGGCCGACGGCGTTGACGCCACCGGCGGTGGCGTCAGTCACGCACCAGCCATCGGCGCAGCTGGTCACCGGGTGCCCAGGTAGAGTGCGTTCCACTGGAAACCCGTTCCGGCAGAGCGAGTTTGCACACCGGCCCATCAGAAACGCGGGCGGCGTCGAATACCAGGCAGTACGAGGCGTCGTCGTTCATATCTGTGGTGATGGTAACCAGATAGCCGTCGTCCTCACCGGTGCTGCCCACTCGCGGCGCCATGGCGGTCTCGCTGCCATAGACGCCGTCACCGAAGGCGTAGCGTTCTTCGGAGCCGGTGTGCAGATCGTGGCGGACCAGTCCGTCGAACAGGAACCACCCGGGCTTCCCGGTGGCGGCGTAGGCGTAACGGTAGTCGCGGCCGGCGTGAGCGGGGTTGATCATGCCGAATTCGGTGATGCTGTCCGACAATTGCTCTTCGCTGGTCTGTCCGGTGACCAGGTTGAACCGCCAGCGGTGCAGCCGGGTCTGCATCTTGTCGAGCGCCAGGGCGGGCACCGCGTTGCCCTGGAAGAAGCCGTCGAGCACGATCTCGTCGCCGTCCTCATAGGCGTTGGTGAAGTGCAGGACATAGGTGGTGTCGGCTTCGAACCACTTGACGTCGCCGGCGGCGCCGCGCCGGGGGAGCACTGCGAAGCGCGATGGCAAGTCGCGATGCAGCTTGGGCAGATGAACGTTGCTCTTGAGGAAATCGGCGTCCCAGAACAACGGAAAGTCGTTGAGTATCACGTAGTTTTCGGAGAACGCCATGTCGTGGGGCAGCCGGGGACCCGGTAGTTCGACGTCGACGTAGTGCACCAGGCGGTTGTCCGGATCCACCACGCCGTAGTGCATGTACGGCGCTTGCTTGCCGTAGTTGAAGAACAACAGTTCCCCGGTGGCGTCGTCGGCCTTGGGATGCGCGGAGACTCCCCATTCGGCGGGGAAGGCGCCGCCCCAGTCTTCCTTGCCAAGGGCATCGCCGGTGTACGGGTCGACGCGGTACAGGTCACCGCACTGGTAGAAGCTGGTGAGCGCGACGCCACGATGCACCGTCACGTCCGTGCTGGACGCATCTTTCATCAGGGTGCGCGCACCCCAGCCGTAGTCGCGCCGGGCCAGCTCTATCGGCTCGGCGACACCCGGCCACAGCGGCCCGCCCGCCTCGATTTCCGCCAACAATCCGTCGGTGCGGATGAACCTGTTGCGGTAGAAGGCTTTTCCGTCACGGAAGCCGACGATGTGCAGCATGCCGTCGCCGTCGAACGGATGGTAGGTCTGCAGCGCCGGATGCAGTGGATTCTCGGTGTTGCGCAGATACACACCGTCGAGGTCGGTGGGGATCTCACCGTCGATGACCCGCAGGTCGTCGGCATCCCATTCGGCGGTCTGCGGCCGCCATGCCCCGGTGCGGTAGGGGTGGTCGTCGTCCTCGGGCAGGGTGGACAGAAACTTGGTCACAACTTCGGTGTTCACTGCTGGGCTCCTCCGATGACGAAGCTGACGGTGGTGGCGGTGCTGCCGCCGAAGTTCAAGGTGCCGAAAGTCTTTGCACCCTCGACCTGATACGGCCCCGCGGTGGCGCTCACCTGCTTGGCGGCGTCGAGCAGCATCCGCACCCCGGACGCGCCTACCGGGTGCCCGCCCCCGATCAGTCCGCCGCTGGGATTGATCGGGAGCCGTCCGCCGATCTCGATCTCGCCGTTCTCGATGGCCTTCCACGATTCGCCGGGGCCGGTCAACCCGATGTGGTCGATGGCCAGGTATTCGCTGGGGGTGAAGCAGTCGTGGACCTCGAATCCGTCGAGGTCGTCCAGCCTCACGTGGGCGCGGTCGAAGGCGTCGAGCACCGCGTGACGCACGTGCGGGAGCAGGTACGGGTCCGTGGCGCTGTGGTCGAGCTTCTGTCGCAGGCCGAGGCCGACCGTGCGGTGACCCCAGCCCTCGATGCGGGCGACGGGCCGGACGTTCGGGTGGCTTCGCAGATAGGAATCGCTGACCAGCACCAGCCCGGCGCCGCCGTCGGTCATCTGGCTGCAGTCGAACCGGCGCAGCCGTCCCTCCACCACAGGATTGGTCGCGTCGTCAGCCCCGATCGGTTCGGGCAATGCCCAACCTCGGGTCTGGGCACGGGGGTTGGCTCGCGCGTTGTGGAAGTTCAGCGCGGCGATGGCGCGCAGATGCTCGGCATTGAGGCCGTAGCGCTCGTCGTAGGCATCAGCCACCTCGGAGAACATCGATGGCCACACGAACCGGGCGTTGGCGGCTTCATGCCCGGTCCATGCGGCCGCACCGAGGTGGGCGGCAGCGGTGTCGCCAGGCACCGTCTTCTCCAGCTCCACCCCGACGACCAGGGCGCTGTCGTAGGCGCCCGAGCGCAGGTCGGCGATGGCCGACAGGGTCGCGATGCTGCCCGACGCGCACGCGGCCTCATGGCGAGACGCCGGAGTTCCCCACAGGTCGGGATGAACGGTGGCCGGCATGGCGCCGAGATGGGCCTGGCCGGCGAACAAGTCGCCGAAAGCGTTTGCGACATGGATGACGCCGATGTCGCCGGCCTCCACCCGGCAGAGTTCCAGCGTGTGGTCGACGACTTCGCGCGTGAGACCGGCGAAGTCGACTTTCTCGCGGTTCAGATTGCGGGCGAAATCGCTCTGATAGCCGCCGAGAATCCACACGTCCTCCATGGCGGCGACGGTACTACAACTAAGAGAGTGACTACGTAGATTGAAACAAATAACGCCGTGGCGGAAATCCGAGCGTGGATTCCGCCACGGCGTTACCCGTGGTCAAGACCGGATCAGTCGTCCCAGCCGCCGTGCCCGTGGCCATGGCCGCGACCGCGCCAGCCGTTGTCCCAGCCGTTCCAGTGGCCCCAGCCGGGACCCTCCACGCAAGCCTGGACGTAGCCGTACGGTCCGGTCGCGCAGATTTCGGGACCTGCCGACGCAGGAGCGGCTGCAGCGACCGCCACGCCAACCGGCACCGCCAGCGTGCCCAGCCCGATTGCCGCGACCTTCTTCAGTTTCGAACGCATCTTTCTTGCCTCCGGGTTTGTTAGCTGTGTTCGAGCTCAAGACCCCCGTCTATAGATAACATTAGTGCATCTCACGATGTTCCTGGGAATCGCCTGGAACCTCCTGGTGCAGCGGATTTGCTCACAAGAAAATCCTCCCGGTCAGGGCATTGAATTCATTTGCCAAGGAAAACAGGGTCCGTCGGCATCTTTTCGGAGTGTTGCCAGCCAGTGACTGTGACACGCGTGTCGCGTGATGCGATCGACGGTGTCGACGAGTTTTGCCGGCACGGGTAGTCCCCGTTCCAGGACCGCATCGACGGGTAAGGATCGGTATGGGAGCGCTGGACGGCAGGACGGCCTTGACCACCGGGAGAGCGCGTGGGTGGGGGTGTGTGCATGCCCTCAGGCTCGCTCGCGAAGGCGCCGACATCGTGGTGTGCGACGTCGCGACCACCTCGATCGTCGCTGGTGAAATCGTTGGCGCACGAGGTGACCGAACATGGCATCACGGTCAACGCGGTGCTGCCGTCCGGCGTGAACACCCCGATGATCCACGACCCGGCGACCACAAGGTGATCCGACGGGACCGGGAAAACCCTGGCCTCGACGATGTCGAGGAGATATTCGCCCAGGGTCGCCCCTGCCCCGGTCTGCTTGAGCCGCGAGAAGTCGCCGATGCCGTGCTGTACCTGGTGTCCGAGCGCGGTCGGCTGCAGACTGGTGCGTCGATGATTCTGTGCAACGGGCTGAATTGGCCCGCAGCACAACGTGATCTGATGCCGGCGGGGCCGCTCCGGTGCGTGGGGCTCCTGGGCGAAACCGCACGGGGCAAGGTAGCCCGCAGCGGCACACATCGGAGCACCATCTTCTGCGAAGGCAACAGCGCCGCCGAGCACCACTCAAGGGTGGAGAGTGGGTACCCTATGGGGGTATCCTTTCAGCATGTTCACCAGGATCTGCATCGGTGCACTGACGGTTGTCGCCGCCATGTCCCTGGCATCGTGCGGCGCAACCGCGGAGTCGCCCTCGGCCGCGACTGCCGGACCGACGACGGCGGGTATCACCCTCCACCGGCTGGTCGGCGCTGACGAATTCGCCACTGCCGTAGCCGAATCCGATCGGGTGACGATCAACGTCCATGTGCCATTCGAAGGCGACATCGCCGGCACGGACCTGTCTGTACCTTTCGATCGGATCGCCGAGCAGGCTGACCGGTTGCCCGCCGATCGCACTGTGCCGATCGCGATCTACTGCCGAACCGGCCCCATGAGTGCGACAGCCGCCGAGGCGCTGAGGTCGCTGGGATACACCGACGTGGTCGAACTCCAGGGTGGAATGAAGGCCTGGCAGGCCAGCGGCCGACCGCTGGCGGGGGGCTGAGGGGTATGACGAATACGACTGAGGCGCTGATTGACGCGCTCGCTGCTGCCGGTGTGCGCCTGGACGCCTACGTCCGCGAAGAACGGGAAATCGGTGATTTTCAATTCGCGCTGCTGGACACCATTGCGCTCGCCGACGAGCAACAGTTGAGGTTGCCCAAGGCTCTGCTGAGTGACGTACGGGCAGAATTCGAGCACCGCATGTACTTCCGTCCCTGAATCGAAAATGCGCGGCCTCGTCGACGAAACCCTCAGGCGCGTCGAGCAACGCGCCGACGGGTGAGTCGAATTACGCGAGTGTCAAGGATCAACCGAAGCAGGTGTAAGGCATCGGCCGAAACACTGTCACCCATCAACCGGAGACAAAACGTCAAGCATCACCCGAGCTAATACAAACAAAAAGTGCCCCCGGCAGGATTCGAACCTGCGACACCGGCTTTAGGAGAGCCGTGCTCTATCCCCTGAGCTACGGGGGCGGGGACCCGTCGAAATAGACCGATGGACGATTCATGATAGTCGGCCAACCGTCAGTCGGCGGCATCGGGGCCGACGTGAGGTGGAACTCGTGCGGTTGCCGCGCTGCAACAGGCCACCGACGGCTGGTCGTGGGGTGGGCTGCCCCAGTGACGGCGCACAGCCGTGCGGGCTGCGTGATGGTCTTAACGCATTGTCTTGCTTGATTATTCGATGGTATGCCGATCCAGGATGCAACCGCCGCGGGTCTGGCCCCGCGCGCTAGGTAACATGGCCACGCGACGCCGGCTGACCTCTTGCGCTACCCGTTGACCTTGGGTCCTGGCCGGTCATCGTTGGAGTGTGCAGTCGGTGATCGGTTACGACCCGGCCCTGCCGGGGCGATGATGCGGTGGGTAGAGAGAAACGCCGGGAGGCTAAATGGGAACCACGCACGGATACTCGGCGCAGAAGGATAACCACGCTAGGCGGCTGCGCCGTATCGAAGGCCAGATTCGCGGCATCTCCAAGATGATCGATGACGACAAGTACTGCATCGACATCCTGACCCAGATCAGCGCGGTCAACAGGGCCATGCGCGCGGTCGCGCTGGGTCTGCTGGATGAGCACCTGGACAACTGTGTGACTAGGGCGGCCGCCCGAGGCGGTGACGAGGCCAACGAGAAGCTGGCCGAGGCTTCCGCTGCCATCGCACGCCTCGTACGTTCCTGAACGTTGCCGCCGATAGGGGCAAGCTACAACCTCACCAGACCCAGACCGACATGTCGTCGGCGGGATAGTTCGTGCAGACCGAGGTGGCCGCGGCGGCGACGCCCTTGTTGTTGAAGAAGACCTTGGCCCAGTTGGGCCAGTTCCAGGCCAGCTGTTCGTAGAAGGCGTTGGTGGCGGTGTCCTCGGAGTACTGGCGCCGGCCGGCGTAGTCCATTGAGAAGAACCAGTGGATGCGGTCCTGGACTGCGCGGTGCACCTCGGGGGACTTGTTGTTGTAATCGATCATGTAGCGCTCGTAGTAGACCGGGCTGGTGTCGCGGGTGGCGGCCAGAATTTGCTCGGCCGTGCACGGGGTATGCAGGATTCTGCGCGGGATCGGATAATCTTCGGTCGCGTCGGCCGATGCGGAGGGGGCCAGGGTCACCGCGGCGGCCGCAGCAAGTGCGGCCAGGCTCAGCTTCTCGAGTTTCATGGTGTGTTCCCTACTGTTGGGTGAGCAGGACGCGCTTGTCCGGGCAGTAGTAGTTCATTGCCGCACCGAGGAATTGGTAGGCCTGCTCGGTGCTGGAGCCGCGCGGCAGTTGGTCGGCGACGAACTTGGCCGAGTCCCCGGCACTGACATCGACGCCGCGGTCGAGGCGTTTGCAGGCGATCTTGCCGATCCAGGCGTTGAAGTCCTTCTGTCCGTAGATCCCGTAGATATGCAATTCCTTGGCGAAGTCGCTGTCGGGATCGGCCTGCGCAGGTGTCGCGAAGGCAAACGCAGCCACACCGGCGAGCAAGACGCCCCATGTCTTCTTCGACATCATCAACTCGTTTCTTCCGGCGCAACCGGCTGGCTCGACCGCCGGCGCGCCGAAACCACTGCGTCGGACGGTACGACCATGGTTGGCCGACGGGCATGATGCAGGACGTTTACCGATGTGCTGCCGAGCACGGCCGACCACAGCCCACCGCGGCCGCGCGAGCCGAGAACAATTAGGGCTGCGTCGATTTCGTCGGCAACCTGCACGATCGCCTCCGATGCGGTGGACATTCGGGACAGCACTCGTGGCTCAGCGTCCAAGCCGGCGGCGCGCGCATATTCCGCGCCTTCGAACGCGATTCGTTCGGAGGCGTCGAGGCTGGCCTTTTCGACGCCCTGAAGATCCTCCAGAGCGCGATGTCCATCAAGGTGGGCGGCGAGGCCTTCAAGCGGCTGGCGGGCATACAAGACAATCGCTTGGACGCCCGGGAGCAGCCTGGCAACTTCCGTGATCGCCGTGCGCGCGTCAGGAGAGCCGTCGTAGGCGATGAGAACACACGCTGTGGTCATGGTGATCCTGTCTTCAGAGGTGTTGGGTCTGGTCTGCTGTGTTCTTCAGGCGTGCTCTTCAGCCGATTTGCCGTCAGGAACGGGACTTTCGAGCTGTGGTGTGCGGAGCGTCAGCGCAGCGATCACCGCGCCCACCAGGGCTATCAGCCCGGCTCCCAGGAATGCGGATGAGAAGCCGTCAGTGAGCGCGGATGGGTTGCCGAGCTGGTCGGCCCCGTAGGAGGCAGCGACGGCAGTCATGGCCGCCAGACCGAGTGCGGAACCGATCTGGTAGCTGGTATTGACGATCCCGGACGCGAGGCCGCCCTCCTCGGGCCGGGCGGACGAAATGGCGGTTCCGAGCGAGGGAATGAAGGCGAGCGACATACCAAGTGCCGCCACCAGCGATGCGGGCAGCACGTCGGCCCAGTAGTTGCCATCGGGCCGGATGAAGGACAACCAACCCATGCCGATGGCGAGAATCACCAGGCCTGCCACGATCATTGCCTTGGGCCCGAAGCGGTTGATCGCTCGCGGTGCGAGGGCGATCATTCCGACCATGATGAGGAGGGTCATCGGCAGCAGGGCGGCCCCGGACGGGAAGGCGCTGTAGCCGAGAACCTGCTGCAGATACAGGTTCAGGAAGAACCACATCGGGATCCACGCACCGCCGAGCAGCAGCTGTGCGATGTTGGCGGCACCCAGGTTCGGCGTACGGAAGATGGTCAGGCGCATCAGTGGTTCACGACGGGATGCCTGCATTACGACGAAAATTCCGAGCAGGACGACGGAGAGGGCGAGCACGCCCCACGTCTCAACAGAGTCCCATCCGACCTCCGGCGCCCGGACGATGGCGTACACCGCCGCGCCAAGTCCCGCGGTGACCGTGAGCGCACCTGAGACGTCCACGGTGCCCCTGGCTCCGGTGCCACCAGCCGGCATCAACATCGGTACGGCGACCAGCGCGAGCGCAGCGACTGGAATGTTGAGATAGAAGACCCATGGCCACGACATGTACTCAGTGATGACGCCGCCGAGAAACACGCCCGCCGTGCCGCCGGCCGGGGCCGCAGCGCCGTAAAGGGCGAGGGCCTTGGTCAGCTCCCGCGGGTCTGAACCGAAGAACATCATCAACAGAGTCAGGGCTGACGGCGCGATGAGAGCCGCGCCGGCTCCCTGCACGGCACGACCGGCGAGTTCGACGCCCACGTTGCCGGCGAGGCCGGCCACCGCCGATCCGATCAGAAGGATGCCCCACCCCGCGCTGAACATCCGGCGTGCCCCGAAGAGGTCAGACAGTCGACCGCCCAGTAGGAGCAGACCACCGAGTGCGACCACGTAGGCGTTGAACACCCAGGACAGATTCTCTTGCGAGAAGCCGAGGTCCTCCTGGATGCGAGGCAATGCGACACCGATGATCGAGGTGTCCATGATGACGATGAACTGAGCTGTGGCGATCAATGCGAGCGCCCACCAACGTCGTGAGTGGGGTGGTGTTTCGACTGACATTCCGTTACCTCGTACCGGTAATGGGTATGCGGCCATCGCTGGCCAGATACCGGGAGTGCGAAAAGGTGTGTGTTTGCGTCGATCACAACTCGTAGGACGACGCGGTTCATACCCTACCAGGGTATGGTACCAAGGCAAGGGTTTGCTACCGGTGGACCCTGTGCGGTCATGCGAATGCAGTTGTCTATGCCGCATGTAGTAGGTAGGGCCCAAAGTCCTTGGTGCGCTGACGTTCAGCCGCCCAGCATCGGACTTGCCGGCTGGCAGGTGATTGGTGCCGGTGCTCGCGCAGCAGGTCGCCACAGCTGGCCGACAATCCGGGGGGTAAGGCCGCGACAGGCACCAGTTTTCAATAGGGACGCCAATTGCGCCCCTCCCGGCAAGCCGGGACGACTCACGACGTTATCGGGCTGTCGGTCGTCTTTTACGTTGTGCGGCTCTGTTTTTGGCCTAGGACTGCTTGGGCAGCGCAGTTTGGCCGATTGCTGAGGCAGCCGCGCGGCCAGCCGGTGATCCAGCGGGCGTCGGTGTGATGCGCGGCTTGTCGAAGGTGAGGAGAACAACGCCGGTGCTGATGATCAGTAGTCCCAGCAACAGGGCTGGGGTTAGGGGTTCGCCGAGCCAACCCACGCCGAGTGCGGTGCCGGCCACCGGAACCAGGAGAGTAACGGTGGAAGCGGCGACCGGACCGGCGTGGCGGATGATCCAAAAGTAGAGCAGGTAGCCGCCCGCGGTGGCACCCAGTCCGAGCACCGCGACCGACGTGATGGCCCCTGCTGTCACTGGGCCTGTCGGTGCTGCCGCCCAGGTGGCGCCCACGGTCACCGGAATCAGCAGAAGAGCGGCGGCTACTTGCTGGCCGAGCGCCAGGGTCATCGGCGCGGTGTCAGGAAAGGCTCGACGGGCATAGGTGCCGCCTAGTGCATAGGACAGTGCTGCGGTCAGGGACGCTGCCGCGGCCAAGGTGGTGCCGGTACCTGACGGCAATGGCGCTCCTCCGAGCAGGATGGCAACGCCGAAGACGCCCGCGGCGACACCGAGTGTCCGGCTCCACGTAACGCGCTGGCCGAGCCAGGCTGCTGCGACCAGGATGGTGAACATCGGGGTGGTGGCATTCAGGATCGCTGCCATCGAGGCGTTGAGTCCAACGATTGCGGTGGCCACCAGTGTCAGGGGGATCGCGACGTTGAGGGCGGCCAGCAGTGCAAATGCTTCGAAGCGTTGGGGCACCCCGCGCCAGAGGTCGCGGCGGCCGGCGGCGAGCAGGGCGAGCACGACCGCAGCCACCGCCAGTCGGATGTGGGTAGTGCCAACGGGACCGAAAGCTGGTGCCGCGACCTTGATCAGCGGGAAGGCGCTGCCCCATAAGGTGCCAAGCACCAGCAGGGCGCTGATGATCAGTGCCCAATGGGGGCGGCCGACGGTGTCCGGCGAGGTGCTTCGTTGGGTTGTCGACATGACAGGGTCCTAAGCCGTTGGTGGTGCCGTGATGAAGTCAGCTGTTCGCGACGGCAGGTACGCGGCCGGTGCGGGTGCGCGGCTGTGGGGGAAGCCGACTGCGGTGCGCTGGACCACTGCCTGACGCTCAATTCGCCGTATCCGCCGCCCTAATCCTCCGTGCGGGGATGTGCTCGTGCGAGATGTGGTGTTTCGCGGGCTTGCATCTGCTGCCTCTCGTTCGTCGGTCATGCCGTAGCCGTACCGCGACACCGTAAGCCTCCTATGGCATTACGATACATACCCTACCAAGGTATGGTACTAAGGATTGGCAGTGGCTCCGTCCCCCAAACCGAATCCGACCAGCCCTCCAACTGAATCCAAACGCGAGCCTGACCATCCGTTTGCCCCCTTCGGGTGTCGAGAAGCTGGTGTGCACAACTCGGGTCCCTGGGCCGGGGTATCCAGGCGAAGCGCGACCTGCGATCTCGCTGCAGGACAACCCCTTCGAACCTGAAACGCCGCATCGATGACCGCCGCTGACTATGACCACCAGGACGATCGAGAGGTGTTGCCCGCCAAGAACCCAGCCGAACCACCGTTGGCAACTCTCCGAAAGGACCTCGCATGGGCACTATTCGTTCTTTTCTCATCGCCGTCGGGCGATCCAACACCACTCGGCGCGTCCTGCGTTGCGTGGCCGCTTGCGCCGTCAACATCGTGGTGGCCGAGCGTCCGACGCAGGGTCGTTGCTCGCCCGATGACTGCCGCTGAGCCAACCTCACTGACCGCGTTCAAGAGCTTGAAAGATCCCTCTGGACGCTGCCTCGCCAATTCGACACGAACGGAGCCGCAGACACCGGCGATGCCGGTCTTGTCGGCTGGTTCGGGTCTCGTAGCAGCATTCACTCGTTGCGTCCCTGACGCCCAGTTTCGAAGGACAAGTTGATGACACGGTTTCCCTCGCTCACCCCGGACACCGCCCAAGACGCCGCGCGGAGCCTTCTCGGCGACCTCGTTGCCCGGCACGGCGAAATCGGCGCCATGGTTGCCACGATGGCCCACTCACCTGCCGTCCTGGGTGGCTACCTCGACCTGAACCGGGCGATGAAGCGATCCAAGCTGCCCCGGCACATTACCGAACGCATTTCCCTTGCGGTGCAACAACGCCAAGGGTGTGACCTCTGCCTTGCTGCGCACATCAGCGCAGCGCGCGCTGCAGGAGTGATCGACTCTGAGATCGCAGATGCGCGTGAAGGCACCTCCGCCGACCCTGCAATTGCCGCGATCGTGGCGTTCGGCCTTCAGGTCTACGCGGCACCCGCGACCATCACCGATGACCAGATCACGGGCCTGCGCCGGTACGGCTACACCGACCGGCAGATCATCGACGTCGTGGGCATCGTCGCCATCAACGTCCTCACTGGAGCCTTCAACCTCGTCGCAGGCCTTCAACCCGCCGAAGTTCCCAGCTCGCAGATGCACAGCGCGGTCGAACGACCACTCAGTTGACACTGACGCCCTGGCCGGTGCCGGTCGACGCGCCTGTAGGAGGTTGCCGGCGGCGAAAACGTCTTCCGACAAAAATACCCATACCGGGTATACAGAGGCCAGAGCGTAAGTTGTCTCCCAATGTCGGTCCGCACGCGCAGGGCACTTGTGAGAGCACATGAGGGTCTGGGCAGCTGAACCTCGGGTGACGGCGACCGTGGAGCGAGGTTGCCGCGTCATCGGCGGTTGCATGGCTCGATTGAACGCTGTATCGGCCGTGCGGCGGGGCCTGCGCCCGGCAGCGATAAGCATTGCAGTGCAACATGTATCGAGGCCGAATCGGAAACATGCCCGTCTGCCGATGGTCCTTGACCTCGCGACGCGAGCGGAGAGTCCCGCACAGTCTTCGTCTGCTGTAATCGCTATCGGGTGACCGGGGCGCCGTATCGGCAATGGTCACGGACGGATATGGATCCGACGGTAGTGGGAAATGACGGCTAGCCATATACTCCCTAGGGGTATGGGGTGTACGCTCCCAGCGGACGTTGACACACCATGGCGCCGGAGAACGGCGCGCCAATACTGCTGTTGTTCACGTCGGTATGGCCGACGCATTGAAGGGACGAGAGATGTTTAGGGTCGTGCAGCGAATATGGATACCGATGGTGGTGGTGATGGTGGCCGCGATCGCAGTGTTCGCGGTGTCGCGGTTGCAGGGTGTGGCCGGTTCGCCTCTTCACATTCCGAGCGCCATCAGGGATGGATCTGAGCCTGTCATTCCCAAAGACGTGACGTATGAAGTATTCGGCCCGGCTGGAACGACGGGCCAGGCGAACTTCCTCGATGAGCATGCTCAGCCACAGCGCGCAGATTTCGCGACATTGCCGTGGTCGTACACCATCTCGACGAAACTGATGTCGGTTTTCGCGAATGTGGTTGCGCAGGGGAACAGCGGCGCGCTGGGCTGCCGAATCACCGTCAACGGCGAGGTGCGCGATGAGCAGTCGGTGACCGCTCACAACGCTCAGGTCTTCTGCTTGGTGAAATCCGCATGAGAACAATCATGGCCGCTGCCAAGCCATCCCGCACCGCGATGATCATCAGCCGGGTGCCCGTTCTCATCATCGTTGCCTGGATGGTGGCGATGGTGGCGGTGAGTGTCGTTGTGCCGCCGCTCGAAAAGGTCGGGCAAGCGAACCTGGTATCGCTGGCATCCGAGGATGCGCCGTCCTACAAGGCGATCAAGAAGCTGGGCGTCCAGTTCGAACAGTTCGACTACGACGGCATGCTCATGGTGCTGCTGGAAAGCGATACAGAACTTGGTGATGAGGCACGCGACTACTATCGTGGGCTGGTCGCCCAGTTCAAGGATGACCACGAGCATGTCGATCATGTTCAGGACTTCTGGGGCGACCGGGTCACCGCCGGAGGCTCCCAGAGCATGGATGGCAAGGCGGCCTACGTCCTGCTGAATATTATCGGTGACCAGGGGACGACGCCGGCAAAGAAATCCGTTGAAGCGGTACGCGATATCGTCGATCGAAGCAATCCGCCTGCCGGGCTGAAGGTCTACGTCACCGGTCCGGCCGCGCTCACAATGGACCTGAACGCCGCAGCCGACGATAGTCAGCTTGAGATGACGTTGATCACCTTCGCGATCATCGCACTCATTCTCTTGTTCATATATCGCTCGATCGCCACGGTGTTGCTCATCACCATAACGGTCTTCATCGAGCTCAGTGCCGCGCGCGGAGTCGTCGCCATCCTTGGGCATCACCAGGTCATGGGGTTGTCGAACCTTGCGGTCAACCTACTGACGATGCTGGGGATTGCCGCAGCCACCGATTACGCGATCTTCTTTCTCGGCCGGTACCACGAGGCGCGGGCGGCGGGGCAAGACCGAATGGCGGCCTATTACACGACATACCACAGCGTTTCGCATGTGGTCCTGGGTTCGGGTTTGACGATTGCCGGCGCGACTTTCTGTCTGGCGTTCACCCGGCTCCCGTACTTCGCTGCGGTGGGTGTGCCTACCGCCGTTGCCATGATCGTCGTGGTCGCGGCGGCACTTACGCTCATGCCGGCGGTGCTGGTAGTCGGCACTCGATTCGGTCTGCTCGAATCGAAGCGCAAGATCCAGACCCGCAGGTGGCGCCGGATCGGCACCGGACTCGTGCGCTGGCCGGGACCTATTCTGGTCGTGACGATGATCGTCTCGTTGATCGGTCTGGCGATCCTGCCTTCGTACACGGTCAATTACAACGACCGGTACTACATCCCCGAGAGCCTCCCTTCCATTCAGGGCTATCAAGCCGCGGATAGGCATTTCTCGAAGGCAAAGATGGACCCCGACATCATGCTGATCGTGGCCGACCAGGATCTGCGCACTCCCTCCAACATGCTGATCCTGGACAGGATCGCTAGAAACGTCCTGCGTGTTGAAGGAATCAACAAGGTGCAGAGCATCACCCGGCCACTTGGGGCTCCGATCGACCACAGCTCGGTCCCATTCCAGGTGAGCATGCAGTCGGTGTCCATGACCGAGAATTTGCAGTACATGAAAGACCGCATGGGTGACATGCTGAAGATGACCGACCAACTCGGCGCGATGATCGCGATCATGGAACGCATGCACGGCCTCATGCAGCAACAGGCCGACATCACGCACGACATGGTCGGCGATTCGAGGGATCTGAAATCGACCTCTGACGAAATGCGCGACCACATGGCCAATTTCGATGATTTCTGGCGACCGATACGCAACTATCTGTATTGGGAACCGCACTGCGCCAACATTCCGCTCTGCTCATCGACGCGGTCGTTGTTCGACGGCCTTGACGGGATCGACAAGCTCAGCGAGAACATGACCTCGATGCTGGTCAATCTGGAGAAGATGGACGCACTGACGCCGCAGCAGGTCGCTCAGTTGCCACCGATGATCGCAATCTCAAAAGACATCCGGTCCACCATGCTGACCCTGCACAGCAGCTTCAACGGGATGATCGACCAGATCGGCCGCATGACCGACACGGCGACCGTGATGGGCCAGGCGTTCGACGCAGCGAAAAACGACGACTACTTCTACCTTCCGCCGGAAGCCTTCGACAACGCGGACTTCCAGAAGGGCCTCAAGCTACTGGTATCACCGGACGGCAGGTCCGCCCAGATGATCATCACGCATGAAGGTGATCCAGCGGGGACTCAGGCGCTCGCCACGACACCGAGAGAGCTGATTGCGGCCAAGGAGGCCATCAAGGGCACGCCGCTGGAGGGATCGGAAATCCACCTCGGCGGTACCGCCGCGACCTTCCATGACATCGAGGAGTTCGTCCGCTATGACCTGATGATCGTCGCGATCGCGGCGCTCAGCCTGATCTTGATCATTATGTTGGTCATGACGCGCAGCATCGTGGCGGCCACCGTGATCGTCGGCACGATCGCGATTTCGCTGGGTTCGTCATTCGGGCTCTCCGTGCTCGTCTGGCAGCACCTCCTCGGCCAGCAACTGCACTGGTTCGTGCTGCCGATCACGGTCATCATCTTGTTGGCGGTGGGATCGGACTACAACCTGCTGCTGGTGTCGCGGTTCAAGGAAGAGCTGCACGCGGGCCTGAACACCTCGATCATCCGAGGGGTGGCAGGTTCGGGGAGCGTGGCCACGCAGGCGGGTCTGGTGTTCGCAATCACCATGGGCTCGATGGTCACCAACGACCTGATTGCCATCGGCCAGGTCGGATCTGCGATCTGTCTGGGTTTGTTGTTCGACACCTTCGTGATCCGTGCTTTCATGACCCCAACAGTTGCAGCGCTTTTGGGTCGCTGGTTCTGGTGGCCGATAAAGGTGCTTCCCACCTCGGCGATCAATCGGAGGACTCCCAAACCGGACGATTCCGCCGGTGAGGACACCACTGAGATCCCCGTCCCTGCCCACTGAGTCCTTCCCCGGATTCCGCCAAACGGCATGGCCAGCTCGGTCTTGCCTTGGACCCCGGCCGTGGTTCACGGCCGGGGGTGGCCGAACCACCGCAGTGTCCGAAGGCGGTGGGCTCGTCGATGAGCCCACCCAGCGCGTATGGGACGGATTTGCGCGATGCCCAGCACGTGCAGTAGGTCGATCACACTGCGGGCGCTAGCACTTGACGAAATGCAGTGGGGGGGTATTGTTTTGAGCAGATACCCCCAGGGGGTATATGTGAACGAATGAGGAGTTATGACAACGACCACGTACCAGGTGACCGGAATGACTTGTGGCCATTGCGAAGGAGCGATCACGCGGGAAGTCAGCCAGGTGGCCGGCGTTCAGCGAATCGACGTTTCCGCAGCCACCGGCAGACTCGCGGTGACCAGCGCGGGCGAACTTGACGACGCTGCGGTCCTGGCTGCTGTCGAGGAAGCCGGATACAGCGGAGTGCGCGCCTGACATGCGCGCACCGCTAAGGCTCGGGTTGTACGTCGTAGCTCTGGTTGCGATATTCGTCGGCGGCTTCGTCGGGGCCCGAGCGCTCATCCCCACAGACGCATCCGCGTCGTGGAAAAGACAAACGGAGGCAACACAAATGGATCACGGAGCACACCACAACGGCCACAACGGATCAGTCTCATCGACTGAGATGCCGGGCCTGTCGATCGAACGTAGCGGGTATCAGATCCGCGACGTGTCAGCACCCGGCGTCGTCGGAGAGGACGGCACGCTGTCGTTCCGATTGACCGGTCCTGGGGGCGTTGCGCTCACCGAGTACGACACCGCCCACGACAAAGACCTCCACCTGATCGTCGTCCGTACCGACGGCGCAGAGTTCCGGCACGTGCATCCCAACAACGACGGTGACGGCCGATGGTCGATGCCGTGGCGGTGGGATGCGGCGGGTTCCTACCGGGTCTTCGCCGACGCCGTTCCCACAGATCTCGGCAGCAACGTGACACTGACCTCAACCACGTCGGTTGCCGGAAATCTGGTCCCGCGGCCACTGCCGCCGGAATCCGCTGTTGCCACGGTCGGCGATTTCACCGTCACCCTCGACGGATCGCTCGGCGTCGGCGCGAGTTCCACCCTGACGTTCACCGTCACACGCGCAGGACGGCCGGTCGAGACCCTGGAGCCATATCTTGGCGCTTACGGGCATCTGGTGGCGCTTCGGACCGGCGACCTCGGTTATCTGCATGTGCACCCGATGGGTGAGCCGGGCGACGGAATCACCAAGCCGGGCCCCGACATTGAGTTCATGGCCGCAGCACCAACCGACGGCACCTACCTGCTGTACCTGGACTTCAAGGTGGACGGACGGGTCCACACCGCAGAGTTCACCGTCACCGCAGCACCGGCCGCAGCTCCCGGCAATGCCACCGCGGGCTCGCCCGAGCCCGAACACTCCGGCGCCGGTCACTGACCGGCAGCACACAATGAAATGAGTCATATCGTGACGACCTCGTCAGCTCACCCGCCGGAGCACCCGGACAGTATCGAACTCGACATCAGCGGCATGACCTGTGCGTCGTGCGCCATGCGAATCGAGAAGAAGCTCAACAAACTCGACGGAATCTCGGCAACGGTGAACTACGCCACCGAGAAGGCCCGCGTCAGTGCCCCACGCGGGTTCGACATCGAGCTTGTGATCGCCGAGGTCGAGAAAACCGGTTATGGCGCTACCTTGCCGGCAGCCAGAAACTCCTCGTCGGACGCTGATGAACAGCAGGAGGACCCGGAGCTGACGGCGCTGCGTAACCGCCTCGTCGGGTCGGCCGTGCTGTCGTTGCCGGTGATCGTCCTCGCCATGGCTCCCGTGCTGCAGTTCACCTACTGGCAGTGGGCGTCGCTGGTGCTCGCGGCACCGGTGATCGTCTGGGGCGCATGGCCGTTCCACAAGGCTGCGTTCGCGAATCTCCGGCATGGCGCCGCGACGATGGACACACTCATCTCGGTCGGCACCTCCGCGGCCTTCCTGTGGTCGCTGTATGCGCTGTTTTTCGGCACCGCCGGGGTACCCGGAATGACGCACGCGTTCGAGTTCACCATCGCCCCTGGGGACGGATCGGCCAATATCTACCTGGAGGTCGCCGCCGGCGTCACCACGTTCGTCCTGGCTGGACGCTACTTCGAGAAGCGATCTAAGCGCCAGGCCGGGGCGGCCATGCGAGCACTTCTGGAGCTGGGCGCCAAAGATGTTGCGGTACTGCGCAATGGCGTAGAGACCCGGGTCCCGACCGAGGAACTGGCAGCCGGCGACGAGTTCATCGTGCGGCCGGGCGAGAAGATCGCCACCGACGGCGTGATCGTCGACGGCGCCTCCGCTGTCGACGCATCAATGCTGACCGGCGAATCGGTACCCGTCGAAGTCAGCGAAGGCGACACCGTCGTCGGCGCAACTGTCAACGCCGGCGGACGCCTGGTCGTGCGTGCCACCCGGGTGGGATCGGACACCCAGCTCGCGCAGATGGCCAAGCTTGTCGAGGAGGCTCAATCCGGCAAGGCAGAGGTCCAGCGCTTGGCGGACAAGATCTCCGGCGTTTTCGTGCCGATCGTGATCGGTATCGCCGTTGCCACCCTCGCGGTATGGCTGGGCGGCGGGTTCGGAATCTCGGCCGCATTCACCGCTGCGGTGGCGGTGCTGATCATCGCGTGCCCCTGCGCACTCGGCTTGGCGACCCCGACGGCACTCTTGGTCGGGACCGGGCGCGGCGCTCAACTCGGCATCCTGATCAAGGGCCCCGAGATGCTCGAATCCACCCGCGAGATCGACACCATAGTGCTCGACAAGACCGGGACGGTCACCACCGGCAAGATGACCCTGCTCGGAGTCACCACCACCGATGACACCAGCGATGACGAAGTGTTGCGGCTCGCCGGAGCCGTTGAGGACGCGTCTGAACATCCGATCGCTCAGGCGATCGCCAGGGGTGCAGCGCAGCGGGTCGGCACCCTGCCAACCCCGGAGTCGTTCAACAACGTCGAAGGCAGGGGCGTGCAGGGAATCGTCGACGGGCACCTCGTGGTCGTGGGACGAGTGTCGTTGCTCGAAGACTGGTCAATCACCATGGACGCAGAGTTGGCCGCGGCAAAAGAAATCGCTGAGAAGGCCGGTCAGACGGCGGTTGTCGTGGCCTGGGACGGAGTCGCCCGTGGGGTACTGGTGGTCGCAGACGCAATCAAGGGCACGAGCGCCGAAGCCATCGGCCAGCTCAAGGCGCTGGGATTGACCCCAGTTCTGTTGACCGGCGACAACCGAACCGTCGCCGGTCAGGTCGCCGAACAGGTCGGCATCGAGCACGTCATCGCTGAAGTCTTGCCACAGGAAAAAGTCGAGGTCGTGAGTCGCCTGCAGTCGGAGGGCAAAGTCGTCGCGATGGTCGGCGACGGCGTCAACGACGCCGCCGCCCTTGCACAAGCAGATCTCGGCCTGGCGATGGGCACCGGAACGGACGCCGCAATCGAAGCAGCCGACCTGACCTTGGTGCGGGGCGACCTCCGATCGGCCGCCGACGCCATTCGGTTGGCACGCAAGACGTTGTCGACGATCAAGGTCAACTTGTTCTGGGCGTTCGCTTACAACGTCGCCGCCATCCCACTGGCGGCGCTCGGCCTGCTCAACCCGATGCTCGCCGGCGCGGCGATGGCGTTCTCGAGCGTTTTCGTCGTCAGTAACAGTCTGCGGCTGCGAACTTTCCGCTCTGCAGCTGACAGCACCGCGAATTTCGAGCCGCTGCCTACTCCGCTTCGGTGACCGCTGGCATCCCCGTGGCATGGGGTTCGGGGATGCCGGTACACGTCGGGGCCGTCGTCAAGGTTTTTGACGCTTCAGACGAGGTGTAGTGCCAGCGCCACGGCCTCCGATGCGGCGCCCCACAACTACCCGGTGGACCGTCCGTCGCGGCGCAGGGCTGCGATTCCCAGACCTGCGAACAGCGCTGCGCCGCCACCGGCGATGACCGCGCCGGTCTGCGAGAGGGTGCGGGCACGAATGCCCCGGGCGGCGGCGATGACATCGAGCAGATCAGTGAGCAAGCCCATCTGCAGGGCGCGTTTTTGCAGCTGGGGTGAGCCAGAGTCGGTGATCGCCAGGGCCAGTGTCAGCTCACGAGACCCGAATAGTTGAGTCGTGAACGGCTGGTCGCGGCCAGCGTTGAGCCCGATGAGGCGACCCGTCTTGTTCGGGGCCAACCAAGCCGCGGCGCCGGTGGCGAATCGCAGGGCGAAGAAGGTCCGGATGAGAGGGCTGCTCTGTGTCGACGTCATATCGCCACTCTCTAGGACACGCGGTCTTCGCACCAGATCCTTGCGCGGATGGCACTCCGCGGAGAGGCCGTTTCGCGCTCAGGCGCAGCACTCGCGGAATGTGCGGGTATGAAATCCTGGGACCGTGAGCTCAGGGTTCATGGCCCAGATTCGGTGTGTGGTATTCGACGTGGGCGAGACGCTGGTCGATGAAACCCGGATGTGGACTGAGCTGGCGCAACGGTTGGGTTTGCCGCCGTTCACGTTGTGCGCCTTGGTGGGGGCCTTGATCGCCGTGGGCAAGGATCATCACGATCTGTGGGACGTGGTTGGTGCGGATCGCCCAGCCGTGGGTGTAGATCCAGGTCAGTGCGAGTTGTATCCGGACGCCGCGGACTGCGTCGCGGCGGTGCGTCGGGCCGGAATGGCTGTCGGTGTCGCCGGTAACCAGCCCGCGGCGATCGACCAGGTATTGGCTGCGGCGGGCCTAGAGGTCGACTTCGTCGCGTCGTCGGCGGGGTGGGGTGTAGCAAAGCCCGATCCGGCGTTTTTCGCCCGTCTGGTCGGCGAAGCCCGTGTCCCGGCGGAGAACATCTTGTACGTGGGCGATCGTCTCGACAACGACGTGCTGCCCGCCCATGCGGCCGGGATGCGCACGGTGTTTGTCCGGCGCGGTCCGTGGGGATATCTCCACGCTCTCAAAGACGAAGTGTCACTTGCTGATCTGCGCGTGGATTCGCTTCACGAATTGGCTGCGGTGTTGAACGCCAACTGCCGTTGACGAGGCGCAGACTATGCAGCGACAGTTCTGGCGAAGGAGAGCTGATGCACCCCGCGGTGGTTGGCTGTGCCGGCCGTCGCGGGTTTGATCATTGGCGTAGTCGTGTTTCTCATCCGACGCCACCGATCGTGGGTGAAAATCGTTGCGACGCTGGCCATGGTCTGTGTTCTTCCGGTGGGCCTGGTTGTCACCGACAGCCGCGGAGGGCCCGCCGTGTCAATGTCCGTCTGAGCAACTGCCGGCGCCCGCTCACGGCCCGATGCGGATCGGCCCGGGACTCCAGAGCCCAGAGCGGACAGCGGTTCCAAGCTGCAGGTGGGCTTCGGGGGCGTCGACGACGGGGGTGAACCGGCGCAGAGAGCCCCAGTCGCGGCCCCAGTCGCGGGACAGGTAAGTGGGCATGACGTGCGCGCGCAGCAGGAGATCGGTAATACCCAACGGACCGCCGTTGTCACCGGACTGCCAGGTATCTGGCATTTCGATCTTGGCCGGGTAGTCCGGCGAGATTCGATAGTTCGGAATCTGGGCGACGCCGTTGGCGTGCAACATGGGCTGCTGACACGGAAATACCAGTCCCACAGCCCAATCCATCAGCACCGGCTGTGTGGAGCCAAGGTACTCCTGCGCGGAGCGGAGCTCGGGCACCCGCGGTGGGGTGACGGCGACCCAGTCGCCTGGATCCAGTGAACGGTCGTCGGCGACGATCCGGACGTAGGTGGCGTCGGCGGGGATGGCCGAGCGCGGGAAGCGCAGGTTGCGCCAGGCGGGTTGCGGGCCGATGTCATAGGGCAGGAGCTGCCCGCCGGGTACCGGTGTGCCGTCGGGGCCGGCTGCGCCGTATTCCAGAGCGACGGTTTGGGCCGCCGTGTGGCCGGAGAGGACGCTGTTGCCGGTGATGGTGCCCGCGGCGGTGACCACCACGAGCGGGTGGGCGGCATCGGCGGCCGGCAGTCGATACCACGCGGAGGTGAGCGTGCTGACTTGTTGAGGGCCGGTGGTGAAGCTGCCGGCTACCGGCACGCGGGTGGGATCGAGAGTGTAGGGCAACACGACGCTGGAACCGTTGACCCCGGGCTGATCGAGAGTGGTTGGCGCGTCCCAGTCGTAATCGGTCCCGGATTTCGCCTGACTCTGCCAAATGGATTCTGCCAGTGTGTGTTCGGGAACACCGTTCGGATCGAAGCCGATCGGCGCGGTGCCACCCAACGGGCCGAGGGGTCCGTAACCCGCGGGTAGCGACGCGAGGAATCCGGCATTGGCGTCGGGTTCGACGAGAACATCGTCGGCCAGTCCGCAACCACCGGTCAGCTCGCGCAGGTTGGCCCAGCCGTTGGAATAGCTGGGGTACTGCTTGACCGCTCCGGTCAGCATCGATCCGGCGCATACCAGCACGATCACCGCCGCCGCTACGGGCACCGGTGCCGCGGTGAGCATCCGAGACAGCCGCGCGGGAGGTTGTTTCGGTGGGACCAGGTGCAGCCAGCCCGCATATCCGGCGGCTGCCAACGACAGCCAGAGGAATACCGCGCTCGCGGTGACCGGCCCCCAGTGCGGGCTGCTGTCGTTGAACGGCACACCGTAGCTGGAGACATACCAGAACCCGTTGGTGGAGGCGAAACACAATGCCAGAACCAACAGGACGACGGAGAGAAACGCGACCTGGTTGCGTCGCGAGCGCAGCACCGTCGGCCCGAAGAGCACGGTGGCCACCGCCGCCATCGCCGCGCCGGCAGCGGCGAACAGCCCGAAATGGTGGATCCACTTGGTCGGGGCGAACGTGAGCAGGAAGAGGGTGGCGAAGATGACGCCCATCAATCGCCATACCGGTCCGACGGCGATGCCCGGTATTCGCTTGCGGCGCAACAACAGCAGCATCGAGGCGAACAGGCAGGCCACGGTGATCAAGATCCCGAACCGTCGCGACAGGGCGGCGTCGGTGGTCGGCAAGAACAGGTAGAAGTAGCGCAGGTTCTCGGTGTACCAGGGCTGCGCGGGGCCGATCGCGGTGCGCACGGTGGTGGCTTCGTGTACCGCGGCCAGGGTTTGGTCGGCGAAGATCACGGTGAGGACCACAAACCCGGCCGCGGCCAAGGGCAGCAGCACGGGCCAGATACCCGCCGTCCTAGCGCGGGTGACGATGATTCGCACGATCGGGCGACCACCGGCCAGCAGGACCGCCACGGCAATGATCCCGGTGGGCTGGATGCCGAGGGTGAAGGCCGCCACGACGATCGCCAGCCCGACCGGTGTGGCGCGGCGTGTCGAGATGGCGCGTTCGACAAGGACGTACGTGATGAGGGCGCCCGTGGCGATCTGGCCTTCGGGACGTAATCCGTTGTTGAACGGCATCCATGCCGCGATGAACACCAGCGCTGCCGCCCACACCGCGGCATTGCTCCTCACGACCGCTCGTCCCAGCCTGGGCAGAACTTCGCGAGAAAGTAGCAGCCAACACACCAGCGCGCAGAGCAAGTCGGGCAGACGCAGCCACAGGCTGGCATGGCTGACATGGGTCATCGCCGCGATCAGCTCGTAGTACCAGCCGAAGGGGTCTTCTGGGCTGCCGTACCAGCGGAAGTAGTTGGCCATGTAACCGGCGTGGCTGGAAGTGTTGGCCATGCCGTATTGATAACCGTCATCGGAGGATCCAGCGCCGCCGATAAACCAGACCACCGATATGACGATGACGGTGGCGTCCACAGCGGTGAAGCTGCGCCAGCGGGTAGGAATGAGGCGCCGCGCGCGTCGCCCGTCGAGCCGGTCAAGACGCCACAACGCCAACAGCGCGACAACCGTGCCGAGGATGCCGGCGATCATCGCCGCGGTTTTCAGCGCTGACGGTGAGCTGGTGTACCGGGTGTCGATTGTCGCGGTGAACGACAATCCGGGCGGGGGAGGGCCGGTCAGGTCGGTGAAAACGCCGACGATCTGGGGTCGCAAGTTCGGGTCTTCGGCGCCACCGCGCACTGTCGTGCCGGTGTCCGGGTCAGTCAATCCTTCGACGCCGGCGTATGTCCCCGATGTCGAGGAGGACAGCTGCAGCCGCTGACACTGCGGTTCGCTCATTCGACCGCGCGGCACGCTGAGGACCACCACATTGCGGGCGATCACATCGACCCGCTGCGCGGTGGCTATGACGAACAGCCCGTTGAGCATCGCCTGCTTAGCGTCTGTGGGCGCCGTGCTCAACACCACCCCACCCGAGGCCGGCATATCGCGAAACACGGTGCAGGGCACCGACGCTTCCAACGACACGGGGGCCAGGGCGATCAGCGGCGCGGTCACGCTGCCCAGCTGACTATCCTGCGGCCACTGCAACGACGCGGTGGTCTGCACCACCGGTAGCACGGGGATCAGCATGCTGGCCACGAATCCCACCAACCCCGCAATGATTGCGACCCATCGAGTCGCGGGCAGCGGCCGGCCTGTTGGTGCTGTCTGTGCCTCGGGGGATCCGCCACCGGTCGTGGAGGCGACATCCTCGACCAGGCTCACCGAGTGCCCCTCGCCCTCGTGTTCGCACGCACCGCATCATCAATATCTGAAACAAGTGTTACAGTCAAGCGTGCCACGACCGTTCGACCACAACAAGCGCGAAGAGTTACTGGCCACTGCAGGCACGATTTTGGCGCGCACCGGGGTGGTTGACACCTCCCTGCGCGAGCTCGCGTCCCAGATGGGAACCAGCGCTCGGATGTTGGTGTACTACTTCGGCACCAAAGAACAACTCATGCTCGAGGTGCTCAACCGCCAGCAGCGGGCGGCGATACCGGAGACGGAAAACCTGGATCTACCGGAGTCGATTGCGGCACACCGCGAGTGGTGTTTCGAAGATTGGTATGAGTGCACCCGGGGAGAGCGTCGCGACAGTCTGCGCATCGTGCTGCAGATCTTCGGCGCCGCGTGTGGTGTCGACAGCCCGTACCGCGAATACACCTGGGACACCTTGTCGTTGTTGACGCGAAACTCCAAGGCGCGCCTCATCGCGCTCGGCATGCCCGATCACGTCGCCGAGACCCGCTCACGCATAGCGCTCGCCGCGTTCCAGGGCTTCATCATCGAATTTTTCACCGCGCCCGATCCGGCCTTCGTCGACGACACGTTCGCCAGGTTCGTCGACGAATTTCTGCTCGCGCCGTTCGCTCCCGCCGGCCGGTCCGGCGAGAAGGAAGCGCGGTAGTCGGGTATCGGTTACCCGCGACCCGAGCACATCTGCGGCGGACACTTCGGCCCCTTCGGTGACGAGGGCTCCGAGCGCGGCTGCTCTGAACGTTGCGCAGGAGCCTGCCGCGGGGACGGCGCCTCGCGGGACGGCGGTTCCTGTCGTGCGGGTGCCTCTCGAGTGGGTCGCTGACGCGCAGGCGCCTCCTGCGGAGGTGCTTGCTGAGCGGGCGGTTGCCAGACCGGGGCTTGGCGTTCGGGAGCCTGATACGTGGGGGCCGGTTCTTCCTTGGGAGCCGGAGCCGGAGCAGGGGCCGGAGCCTGGGGCGCGGGCTCCTGCCACACCGGTGCCTCGCGAACAGGCGCCTGTGTCTTCGGGGCCGGTGCCTCGGGCTCGGGAACCTTGACCTGATCACGCTGCGCCGGAGCCTCTTCCGGTGCATTCCGCTGCTGCGGAGGCACCTGTTGGCGCGGTGCCTCCGCAGGTGTGGGCGCCTCGGCCGCCGGCACCTGCGGATCTGGAGCGGCCTCGCGCGGCGCCGGGGCCTCGCGGGGACGATCCGGCGCCGGGCTGGGCGGGCTGGCCGGTTCGGGCTGGTCCGGCGATGCTTCAGCCGGGTTCGGCCGGCCGGCCCGTGGCGGCGTGAGCGGGAGGCCCGCGGAAATATCTGGTTCGGCTTCCGGCGCAGGTGCGGTCTCCGGCTTTCGATCCGATTTGTCGATCGTCGGCGGCGTGTAGGCGGGTGCCGGCGAAAGCTCGGGAGCTTTGAATGTGGGCGGCACCTTCGACGGCGGCGCAGCCGGTGCGGGAGTCGCCAACGCCGGTGGTGCGGCCAATGCCGTTGGCTCAAGCGGTGCTTTGCGGCTTTCCTTGGGTGCCTCAGCGCGCTGACCCGGCACCGACGGCGCCCGCCACTCGTCGAGGGGGTTGGTTCGCGGGGCGAGCTCGCGGGCGAAGTTGCGGGCGGACTTGTCCGCAAGGTCTTTCATCAGTGACTTGGAGGTGCGTGTCACCTTGTCATCGGAGATGAACTGTGTCAGTGAGGCATTCAGGTTCACCACCGGTGACGAGATGCGGATGTCGATGGTCGTGCGCACGGGAATCGCCGGTGGCGCCCAGTCGCGATTGCGCGGATTGTGCCAGTCCCGGTTCCGGTTCCAGTCTCGGTACAGGTGCGGGTTGAATCCGTGGGCCCGATTCCACTGCGTGCGGCGGTACACCGGGTTGTAGTTGCGGAATTTCCACAGATAGTACTGCCGATACGGATGGTGACGGTCGTACCAGCGCTGGTTGCGCGGATCGCCCGGGCGATCGCGGTGTTGGCCCCACTCGTTGCAGCCGTTGCGATCCCAGCCGTGGCGGTCATAACCCGCCCAGTTATAGCCCGCCCAGTTGTATCCCCAGCGGTCATAGCCCCACCGGTCGTATCCCCAGCGGTCGTAGCCCCACCGGTCAAAGCCGATGAAGTCGTAGCCGTACTGGTTGTAGCCGCTGAGGTCGTAGTTGTACCAGCCGCCACGGTCATAGCCGTAGAGCTGGCCCCAGGACGGGTCGTAGTAACCCAGGTTTGCCAGGTTCGGCGTCAGCGGCGGATCGGCGGGCTGCGGCCAGTCGGCCATCGGGGAGTCCGGAACGCCGGGTGGCGGTGGGACGTAGTCGTCGGGGGCGCCATATCCCCACGTCGGCGCGGTCGCGCTGGTCAGTGCCACATCGTCCTGCAGCGGCTCGGGTGCCGGTGGCGCCGGCGGTGCGGCGGGCAACGGGGCCAAGCGTTGCACCGACTCGGGTGTGTACTGCAGAAGTTGTTGCGTCAGTTGAAGATAGAGGTTCTGCAGGCTGGTCCGTTCAGGTGACGGGGACAGGTAGTCCAGGTCCTGCTTGGCTTGATTGAGCGCGGTACGCGCGTCGGTCAGTTGGTCGGCAGTGGGCTGCAGCCCACTGCCGAGAATGTCTTGCGCCTTCTTCAGATCTTCTACGACGGCCGTCAGGGCGACCTCTTGAGCGTGCCCGGGAAACACCGTCCGCGTGACTCCCCACAGGGCTCCGCCGGGTGAGGTCTCGTACGCGGCGCCCAGAACGCCGGCGACGAGCACCCCGGTCATCGCCGCGGCCACTGCAGCCTTGCCTCGGCGCGAACGGGGTACGAACCTGCGCCGTCTCGGCAAGGGGTCGAAAGGTTCCACAACATTCTCGCGGACCGGTCGGGGCCCGAGGATCGTCATGTCGCCCTCCTCAACTACGGCCTTTGGGCCGTGCTCGCGCCGCTCCCGACCGCGCGGATTCAGATGTCCCGGTGCTGCGTGGTTCTGCCCGGTACTAAATGCCTACCACAACTGATAAGCGCAACTAAATGTTATTTATTTCCGTCACCCACGCCGGCATCGCCGCGGCCTTCACATCAACTCATAGCTGGCGCACAGAGATTCACAGGAAGGCGGTGTTTGCGGCTATTGCTCGCCGGCCTCCACGACGTCCTTGATCCGTTCGAGCGTCTTGCGCATGTCGCGGATGTTGCGGCGCCGGCGGAGTTGCCCACCGAGTAGGGAGAAAACGGTGGTGAAGGCCCCCGGCGTCATCCGGAAGGACTCGGTGACGTCGGTCTGGGCGCCGACGGATTCCAGGCGGTAATGCCAGTTGTTGACCGCTCGGTCGCCCACCAGCACGGCGAAGCCGAACTCACGACCGGGATCGCACGCCGTCACCTCGCAGGTGGTCCAGTACACCGGGCCGATCTCATTGCGTTTGACGTGTCCGCGGAACCGTGCGCCGAGGTCAGGACCGGTGGCGCCGCCGAGCCACTCCGCCTCCATCACCTCGGGCGAGAACTTCCCGGTGTTACGGACGTCGGCGATCAGATTCCAGATGCGGTCCGCCGGCGCGGACATCCGCAGGGTTACCGAGCCTTCCATGGACATGGCGTCCCGCCTCCTCGTGGCACTGGCGTCAACGTAGCACCGCCGGAATGTGGGACTACGGGTTTTCCAGGGTCCGTAGTGTCCGACGGCCGTGTGATCGTCGACGAATGAGCGATTCCCTGACCACCCTAGGCATCGCTGCCGGCCCGGGTGTCGGCGATCTCACGCATCTGGTCGACCAGTCGCCCCGCTACCTGGGCGGCGAGCCACAGCGTCATCCGGTCGTCATCCGACAACCCCGCCAACAGTTCGGCGATGCGCTGCTTGCGCAGCACAGCGCGCTCCTCCCACAGGTCCCGGCCGCCCTCGCTGACCTTGACCAGGCACGCCCGTCCGTCATCGGGGTCGCTGCACCGCTCCACCAGACCTTGTTGTTCCAGGCGCTGGACCAGTTGCGTCATGCCCGACTGGCTGGCCCCCTCCGCCTCCGCGAGCGCGGTGACCCGCATGGGTCCCTCTCGATTGAGGCGGACGAGTACCAGCGTCGCACTCGCGCTCAAGCCCTTGCGGTCGGCGAGATGCCGCCACATCAGATCGGCACTCGAGACCAGCATCGACGAGACGGCTTCCACGCTGCTGTCCGAGGGTGCGCTGCTCACTCCCCATTTATATCAGTTATAGGAAGTAAATGGATGGCATCGGCGCTGCTCGTCCCCGGTGGAGCAGCCCGGGCGGCGGCCGGTGCATGGAGGCGCATTGAGACTGTGCTGAGCCGTGATCCGAGTGGTAGGCGGTGGGGACTACGCTGTCAATCTGCTGTGAATTCGGCAGCGGTGTCGGATCACTCCTTGAGAAGTGCATCCTGTGTGGGATATATCTGTCCGTCATGATCGGGGAGCAGCCCAAGGGCGGCCGCAGACCGCGCAGCCTCACCGTCCTGGACAAGGGATGGCTTCCCCTCGTCACCGTCATCGCGCTCGGCGTGGGCGCACTCGGTGTCTGGAAGGTGCACCAGATGTCCGAGCCCGGCCCGGTCCCCACCGTGCTCACCGCACAGGCACCCGAGCAGTTCACGCCCAAACAGCTCACGTACGAGGTGTTCGGCTCCGTCGGCGACGGCGGGATGCTGAGCTACGTCGACATCGACGGGCACCCACACAAGGTTGACGTCACAGAGCTGCCCTGGACGCATACCGAGACGACGACGCTGACCGTGGTCTCCGGCAGCATCTCGGTACAGGTCAACGGAGGCGACGTCGGGTGCCGGATGCTCGTCAACGGCGTTGTGCGCGACGAACAATCCTCCACCCACGCCGAAGCCGACGTCACGTGCCGGGTGAAGTCGGCGTGAGTGCGCATAGGGCGAGACCGCTCGCCGCACGGTCCGTGCGCATCCTGGCCGTGCCGATCATCGTGTTCTGGGCGCTGCTGGCCGTCACCACCAACACCTTCATCCCGCAGGTCGAGCACGTCGCCGAACAGTTGGCGGGCTCGATGATTCCGAGCTACGCGCCGTCGCAGGTCGCGATGCTGCGGATCGGGGAGAAGTTCCAGGAGTCCACCTCGACCAGCCTGACCATGCTGGTGTTCGAGGCCGACCGGCCGCTCGACGACGGCGATCACCGCTACTACGACGACCTGATGAACCGGCTCAAGCAGGACCCGGAGCACGTGCAGTACGTGATGGACCTGTGGGGCAAGCCCATCACGGCGGCCGGAGCCCAGAGCGTGGACGGCAAGGCGACTTTCGTGCTGTTGCGGTTGGCCGGAAACATCGGCCAGCTCCAGGCGAACGAGTCGGTCAACGCGGTTCGGGACATCATCGCCGGCGATACTCCGCCGCCGGGGCTCAACGTCTACGTCAGTGGCGCCGCGCCGCTGGCATCGGACACCCTGACCATCGCCAACTCCAGCCTCAACAACATCACGATCCTGACGATCATCCTGATCGTGAACATGCTGCTGGTGGTCTACCGGTCGTTGGCCAACGTGCTGGTGCCGCTGGTCAGTGTGCTGATCGAAATGCTTGTCGCCAAGGGCGTCATCGCGACACTCGGGCACTTCGGCATCATCCCGCTGTCATCCTTCGCGGTGAACATCGTGGTGGCACTGACATTGGGCGCGGGAACCGACTACGGCATCTTTCTGATGGGGCGCTACCAGGAGGCCCGACAGGACGGTGAGAGCCGCGAAGACGCTTTCTACACCGCCTACCGCAGCGTCGCCCCGATCATCATCGGCTCCGGTCTGACGATCGCCGGAGCGTGCTACTGCCTGAGCCTGGCCCGGCTGGACTACTTCCACACGATGGGGCCGGCGGTCGCCATCAGCATGCTGTTCACCATCGCCGCGGCCCTCACGCTCGCGCCGGCGATTCTCACACTCGGCAGTCTGTTCGGTCTGTTCGACCCCAAGCGCATGACCAAGGGACATCTGTACCGGCGGATCGCGACCAGCGTCGTGCGCTGGCCCAAACCCGTGTTCGTCGCAAGCACCGCCGTAGTGATGATCGGTGCCGTATTCGTGCCCACCTTCAAGGTCAGCTACGACGATCGCGCCTACCAACCTGCTGATGGCGCAGCCAATCTGGGCTTCGAGGCCTCCGACCGGCACTTCTCGCAGAGCAAACTGTTCAGCGAGATGCTGATGGTCGAAAGCGACCACGACATGCGCAACTCAGCGGACTTCATCTCCCTGGACCGGGTCGCCAAGAGCCTCATCCGGCTCCCCGGCGTCGCCATGGTGCAGAGCATCACCCGGCCACTGGGCCGGCCGCTGGAACACGCCACGATTCCCTACCTGTTCACCACCCAGGGCAGTGGCAGCGGTCAGCAGTTGCCGTTCACCGAGCGGCAGAACGAGAACACCGACAAACAGGCCGAGATCCAGGCGCGTTCGGTCGAGGTGCTGCAGAAGGTGATCGGGCTGACCCAGCAGATGGCCGACGAACTGCATTCCACGGTACTCACTTTGGAAAACCTCAAACAGGTCACCGATGACATGAACGCCGGGATCTCCAACCTCGACGACTTCCTGCGGCCCTTGAAGAACTACTTCTACTGGGAGCCACACTGTTTCGACATCCCCGCGTGCTGGGCGATGCGCTCGCTGTTCGACTCGCTCGACGGAATCGACAGCCTCGATGCCCAGATCGCTGATGCCGTCACGTCATTCGAGGCCATCGACCGGTTGCTGCCGCAGATGATCTCGCAACTGGAGCGGATGATGGCCGACAGCCGGTCCCTACTAGGCGTCATCACCAACAACTACGGTCCGGCGCATCTGCAGTCCACCCAGACCGACCAGACGTACTACGACCTCATCAACGTGGGCAACGACTTCGACAAATCCCGCAGCGACGACTTCTTCTACATCCCCCGAGAGGCGTTCGACAACGAGGACGTCAAGACCGGCATGCAACTGATGATGTCGCCGGACGGCAAGGCCGCCCGGTTCATCGTCACCCACGAAGGCAACGCCATGGGTCCCGAAGGAATCGACCACGTCGAACAGTTCCCCGACGCGATCAAGGCGGCGCTCAAGGAGACCTCACTGGCGGGCTCCAAGATCTACATCGGCGGAGCGGGCTCGAACAACAAGGACATCAAGGCCTACGCCGCGTCCGATCTGCTCATCGTGGCCATCGCCGCGTTCGTCCTGATCTTCCTGATCATGCTGTACCTGACTCGAAGCCTGGTCGCGGCCATGGTCATTCCCGGCACCGTGGCGTTCTCGTATGCCGGTGCCTTCGGGCTGTCAATCCTGGTGTGGCAGCACCTGATCGGCCTGCACCTGCACTGGCTGGTGTTGCCGCTGACCTTCATCATCCTGGTGGCAGTCGGCTCGGACTACAACCTGCTGCTCATTTCGCGGGTCAAGGAGGAATCGGGAGCAGGCCTGAACACCGGACTGATCCGCGCTCTGGGGAGCACCGGCGGCGTGGTGACCTCTGCGGGGCTGGTGTTCGCGTTCACCATGCTGGCCATGTTGATCAGTGATCTACGAACGATCGGCCAGGTGGGCTCCACCGTGTGCATCGGGCTGCTGCTCGATACGTTGATCGTGCGATCGTTCGTCGTGCCGTGTCTGTTGCGTCTTCTCGGTCCGTGGTTCTGGTGGCCGACATTCATCCGGCAGCGGCCGCTACGGCAGCCGGTGCTGTCCCGGCAGCAGCGAGTGGAGGCCTGACGTGACGACGTCGACTCTCTACGGCATCCTGTCGATCATCTCCTTCGCGTTGATCTGGGTCTTCGCCGTCGTGGCTTTCGTGTTCACGCGGCGGATGAGGGGCCACGCCCATGTCACATCGAGGCTGGCCGTCGGGACGCTGTCGGCCACCTTGCGCAAGGTCCGGAAACGCGAGGCTCTCACCGACGACGAGCTGACCCTCGCACGACAGGTCCTGGCCGACCGTGGCAGCATTCTGGCGCTCGCGGTTCCCGCCACGCTGTTCTGCATCGGTTGTTTCTACGTTTTCGGCAGCCTCGAACAACTGCACGGGCGTACCCCGTCGGAGCGAACCTTCCTCGGCGTCTTTCCGATGCTCACCTCCACCAACATGGCGATACAGATACTCCGCAGCGCCCGTCTGAAACGGCGCATTCGGTGACCCGCTCCACCCCCGCAGTGATGGCAGCATCGTGAGTATGACGTCGACGGAGCGGCCCATGCCGCCGATGAATGCCGATGAACGTACGACGCTGGAGAGCTGGCTGGAGTTCTATCGCGCCACGCTGGCGCTGAAATGTGAGGGCCTGAACGAGGAACAGCTGCGGTCGGCCCCGGTGCCGCCGTCGGAGCTGACCTTGCTGGGTCTGGTCCAGCACGCCGCCGAAGTGGAACGGAACTGGTTTCGCCGGGTACTGACGGGCGAGGACGCGGCACCGATCTTCGGACCGCGCGACCCTGACGGCCATGACGGGGGCTTCGAGGTGTCGTCACACCCGTCGTTCCGCGACGCGGTACAGATCTGGCAGGACGAGATCAAACAGGCCCGTCTCAACTGTGCGACGCGAGAACTCGACGGCACCGCGCCATTCATGGGCGGCAAGGTCAGCTTGCGTTGGATCTACATCCACATGATCGCCGAGTATGCCCGCCATTGCGGACACGCAGATCTGGTCCGCGAGCGCATCGACGGGCACGTCGGCGTCTGAGACAGACGCTGGTCAAGGCTGATGTTCGCGCCCCAGCGCGTCGAGCAGGCAATTGGCTGCCAACTTGCCCAGCGCATCAGAGGCCAGCGGGCTGTCGCCGGTGAGCAGGCGGCGGTCCTGATGCACGGTGCCGGCCATCTCGTCGTTGACGACGGTGAGCCCCTGCTTGGCCAGCAGGTCGGCGACCAGCCACTGCAGGCGCCCGGGCAGGTAACCGATGTCGATGTTGGCGCCCTCGTCGAGCGAGTCGGGGAACACGCACACCGAATAACCGGTGAACGGTGACTGCGACTTGCCGAGTCCGGCGGCGAGCAGTGCCGCCGGACCATGGCACAGCGTGACGATGAACCGGCCGTGGTCCAACGCCCAGTTCAGCGTCTGACCCACCGCGTCGCTGCCCGGAAGTCCGACGACGGCGCCGTGACCGCCCGGAATGAACACCGCCAGGTAGTCCGAGGATGCATGCAGATCAGTGACCACCTCGGACAGCTTGAGGGGTTGTTTGAGTTTGGGCTTGAGGGCCTCATAGGTCGACAACACGGCTTGGTCTTCGTGGGGCATGGCCCACAACTCCAGCTTGACCGGGTACCCGCAGATGGTCGCGACGTCGACGTCGAACCCGGTCTGCATCAGATGGTGCAGCGGCAGCAGCGTCTCCACCGGATGGTTGCCGGTGGAGAACATCTTTCCGTTCTGGCACAACACATATCGCTCTTCGGTGGCGATCATCAGCACCTTCCACCGGCCCTCGGTATAGGCGCCCTCGTGTTCCACACCGGCGAAGTCGGTTCTGGCCGAGGTGTACTGACTCAACGAGTACGGCGACGGGAAGAAGGCGTTGTCCTCGGTCCGATCGGGGGTGGGGATCTTGCTGAGGTCATCTGTGGTCTGTGACATCGGGCTCACCACTTCCTGTTGCCGGCTGGTGCGGTGAGGTCAGTGATACCCGGCGTGCAGCCACCTCATGCGTGTCACTGCAATGGCAGCTCGGCGAAGATCGGCGTGGTCGGTGTGGTCGAGCCGACGCCCGGCTCCACCGAGAAGGCCAATGCCGACGCATCGCCGAGGTCCGGTAGCACCGCCGTGGTCGAGGGCGCGACGGCGGCAGAGTCCATGGTGCCGGCCGACGTCGCCGTGCCCTCCTGCAGCAGCCACATCTGATACACCGTGCCGGTCTGCGGGGGCGTCACACCATTCATCACCAGCACGCCGGCGTTGCGCTCGCGGGAGAACACCACGGTCGCAGTGCCACCGGTGGGGATGGCCCCGGAGACCGTTCGCACGTCGGGAGCGGCGAAGACCTGCTCGGCTGTCGTGGGCTGCGGACTCGGGCGCAGCGCGACGCCGATGCCGACGCCGGCCAGAGCGATGACAACCGCCGCCGCGGCCGCCAACCCGATGGTTCGCTAGCGCGCCGTGGGCCGTGGGCGCAGTTCGGGTACGGAGACCGCCGCCAACAGTTGCTCGCGCAGTTGCGGCGGCGGCTCGAGAGCGGTCGATCCCGCCAGGCGGGCCATAGTTTCCCGCACATCCCGCACCTCGGTCGTGAATTGGGCTACGACCTCGGGAGAAGCAGCGGCCAGGCGTTGTTCGATGTCGGCGCGCTCGCTGTCGGATATCGCGTGCAGTGCGTACGGGGTTGCCAGATCGAGAAGTTCGGAGTCAAGTGGTTCGGTCATGCCGCCCCCAGACAATTGCGCAGGCCACGGAGTGCGTCGCGCATTCGCGATTTGACGGTGGCAAGATTGGCCGCCAGCCGTTGAGAGACCTGGCTGTAGGTCAGCCCGTCGTAGTAGGCGAGGTGGATGCACTCGCGCTGGGCATCGGTCAGCGACGAGAGGCATTCAGCCACCCG
Source organism: Mycolicibacterium fortuitum subsp. fortuitum (assembly GCF_022179545.1). The sequence goes on from NZ_AP025518.1 coordinate 1,417,762, forward strand.
GCGCTGTTCGTCCTGAGTGATCACGGAGTCTGCGACATGGTCGGCGGGCGGATCGACGCTGGTGGCGCCGTATCGGGACTCACGCCGGGTGGCAGCTTGTTCAGCACGCACCCGGTCGACTGCCCGTCGGTGGGCGAGTGTCATCAGCCAGGCCATCGGCGATCCGGCCGTCGGGTCATAGCTGTCCGCAGAGCGCCACACTTGCAGGTAGATGTCCTGGGTGGTTTCCTCGCTGTACCCCGGGTCCCGCAGTACCTGAGTGACCAAGCCGAAGACCCGCGACCGTGTGTGGTCGTACAGTTCGGCGAAGGCGTCGACATCGCGTCGGGCCACCCGCCGCAGCAACGCGTCGAGTTCGGCGGTCACCCACAGCAGCCTAGTCACCAGGGCCTGCGCCGTCGCGTTTATCCAGATCTCGGTGGCATCGGTATGAAAAACGAAGTGCGCGAGCAGTATTCCGCAAAGCCCGGCCGGCCTGCCATATGTTTCTCAGCCAATCGGGCTCCCGTTGCGTACACCAGGAAATACGTCATCAATACCGGGGACAGCACCGTGGCGAGCGACAGCCAGCTGCAGATGGTCACCAGCCACAGCCCCCACCACACGCAGCTGTCGCCGAAATAGTTCGGATGGCGGGTCCAGGCCCACAATCCGCGGTCCATGATCGCGCCCCGGTGGGCCGGGTCGGATTTGAACCGGCGCAGCTGGTGGTCGCCCACTGCCTCGAAGGCCAGCCCGACAGCCCAGATGGCGACGCCCGCAATCAGGACCGGTCGTAGAGCTGCCGGCGTCGGCCCCAAGGTCGAGGACAGCTGCACCGGCAGTGAAACGAACCAGGTTGCCGCTCCCTGGATCACGAACACCTTGCGCAGCACGTGGCCGACCGAATAGTCGCCACCCAGCAGCTCCTGATAGCGCGGATCTTCGCCCTTGCCCGCGGACTTGAGCACCATGTGCCACGACAACCGGCCCGCCCACAGCGTGATGAGTACCAACAGCAGGATGCGCCGGAAGGGGTCGCCGGTTCCGAGAACGGCGCTGACTGCGGCAACCACGATGAACCCGACGCCCCATGCCACGTCGACGACGTTGTACCGCCCGAGGTGTCGGCCGATCACAAACGTCGCCCCGTGCACGATTGCGAGTGTGGCCAGGGAGATCGCTGTGACGGCGAGTAGGTTCACCGGTGACCTCCTGTCGGGGCGAATGCCCACTGGTATACGTCGAGATAGCCCGAGGCGAAACCCGCTTCGGAGTAGGCCAGGTACAGCTCCCACATGCGGGCGAAGACATCGTCGAAGCCGAGTGCTGTCACCGCGTCACGGCGCGCGACGAAACGTTCCCGCCACAGCCGCAAGGTCTCGGCGTAGTGCGGCCGCAGAGACAACATGTCGACGGTGCGCAGCCGGGTGTGTCGTTCGGTGAGACCGATGACCGCTTCGATCGACGGCAACAACCCGCCGGGGAAGATGTACTTCTGGATCCAGGTGTACGTGTCGCGCGAGGCCAGCATGCGGTCGTGCGGCATGGTGATCGCCTGGATCGCAACCCTGCCTCCCGGAGTGACGAGCCGGTCCAGCGCCCGAAAGTAGGTGGGCCAGAAGTCGTATCCCACCGCTTCCACCATCTCGACCGACACCACCGCGTCGTAGCAGCCATCGATGTCGCGGTAGTCGCGCAGCTCGATACTGACCCGGTCCGACAGGCCGGCCGCCGCCACCCGTTTTCGGGCCAGCCGTTGTTGCTCGGCCGACAGGGTGACCGAGCGGACTTGCGCGCCGCGCTCGGCGGCACGGATGCAGAGCTCACCCCAGCCGGTACCGATCTCGAGTAGCCGGCTGCCCGGCCCCACGCGTGCGGTGTCGAGCAGTCGGTCGATCTTGTGGCGCTGGGCGTCGGACAGCTCGGTTGCTGTCGCGGGTAGTCGCGGAAACAGTGCGCTGGAGTACGTCATGGTCTCGTCGAGAAACTCCGAGAACAGCTCGTTCGACAGGTCGTAGTGCGCGGAGACGTTGCGCCGGGACTGGGCAGGGTCGTTGTGTGCGGAGCGCGGCGAGCGAGGGAGGGCGAAAGTCCGGAAACGTTGCAGCGCTGCGGGAACCAGATCGTTCATCGACCTGCCGAACTCGGTGAGCAACCCAGGAAGATCAGTGGAATGCCACTCGCCGGCCATATAGGACTCGCCGAAGCCGATCAGTCCGTGGCAGCCGATCCGGCGGGCCAGGGCCTGCGGCCGTTCGATGACCATGGTGGGCAAGGTGGGATCGGCCGCCCCGATCACGGTTCCGTCGGGAAACGCCAGCCGTATCGGCAGTGTCGCGACGGCCCGTCGCAGCAGATGGTCGGCCACCGCACCGGATATCGCGGCCAGCGGCCCACGCGGTGGATGTACCACGTCCGGCCAGCGTGCCGGGTCGATGGTGGGGGACGTTCCGGTCCGGGTGTTCACAGCGGCCTTCCTTGGTTCTCGGCTTCTTCGGTGGGGCGGGGGATAATCGGAACTTGGCGCAGCCACAACTTGATCCCCTCGACCCGGATGGCGAGCGCTCCGGCCAGCGGAGCCAACGGCGCGGTCAGCTGCAGGCGGAGGATCTCCCAGGTGTTCGCCGGCCTGCGGTCACCGCGCAGGGTGGCGACGAACGCCGGATGTCCTTGACGATGAAGAGAAATCGTGACGGCGACGCGTTCGCCGGGCATTGGAGCTAGCACGCGGTAGTGGCCTTCGACGGCATTGAAGGGGGAGACATACATGCGCTTGGGCACGACCGCGGGTTGGTCGGCGGGAAGCAGGTAGGCATGGCGCCCGCCGTAGGTGTTGTGGACTTCGGCGACCACACAGCGCAGTGTGCCGCCGGCGTCGTGACACCAGTACAGACTCAGTGGGTTGAACACGTACCCCAGCACGCGCGCTTGGAGCAGCGCGGTCACCCGTCCGCCGCCGAGGTCAACGCCGCGGGACGCCAGGAAACCGTCCACACGTTGGCGCAGTGAGTCTTTCGGTTCACCGGTGAAATGGTCGTCGACCTCGAATCGGGCAAACGGACGCAGCCAACGCGGCAAGGAGGGCATCCGGTCGAGATCGACATACCAGCTGTATCCGCGGTAGCTGAGGCGATGGTGCACCGGAGCGCGCCGGACGTGAGTGATCCTGGTGCGGTACAGCGCAGGTGTCAGCATGTCAGCCGCTCCGCCACCGTGCCGCCGGTCCACCGGGCACCCAGTCGTTGCGCAGCCCGCAGTCCCGATGCCGCGCCGTCCTCATGAAATCCCCAGCCGTGGTACGCCCCGGCGAAGACGATGCGATCATCGTTGAGCTGAGGCAGAAGTTCTTGTGCGGCCACGGACTCGGCGGTGTATGCCGGATGTTCGTAGACCATCTCGGCGACGACTTTCGACGGATCCACCAGATGGGCGCCGCCCAGGGTCACCAGGTACCTGCGGGAGCCTCCCAGCCTCATCAGTCTGGTGATGTCGTAGCTGACGGTAACGGCGTGGTCTTCGGAGTCGATCAGGTAGTTCCAGGAAGCACGCGCCTTCGGCAGGCGGGGCAGCACCGAATCGTCGGTGTGCAGCTGAGCCTGGTTGAGGCTGTAGGGGATGGCTCCGAGGATGCGCCGTTCGTTCTCGCTCGGGGGGTCGAGCATCAGCAGCGCCTGGTTCGGATGGGTGGCGATGATCGCGGCATCGAACCGCCGCGGCGGCTGCCCGTCGACGGTGACCAGCACGCCGTCCACGCATCGCCGCACGGATCGCACCCGTGCGCCGGTCACCGCCTCGGGCAGCCGGGACACGATGGCGTCGACATAGTTGGCTGATCCGCCGACCACGGTGCGCCATGTCGGAGAACCGAACACCGACAGCATGCCGTGGTGTTGCAGGAAGACGAACAGGTACCGTGCTGGGTAGCGCAGGGCCTCACCCGGCGGGCAGGACCACACCGCGGCCACCAGTGGGGTGATGAATCGGTCGGTGAAATACCGGGAGAATCCGTGCCGGTGCAGGAACTCGTCGAGGGTGACCTCGTCTTCGCCTGCCGTGCGCAGCAATTGGGTTGCCAGCCGGTGAAATCGGGTGATCTCGCCCAGCATCAGCAGATAGCGTGGCCGGCCCAGATTGGACCAGCTGGGGAACAGCCCGCTCAGGCCACGCGCTCCGGCGTACTCAAGCCCGGTGCCGTCGTCGCGCACGGACATCGACATGTCGGTGTCCTGCGTACGGATCCCGAGTTCGTCGAACAGCCGGCACAGAGTCGGATATGTGCGGTCGTTGTGCACCAGGAAGGCGGTGTCGAGTGCGACGGTGCGCCCGTCTTCGATGACGTGCTGGGTATGGGCGTGACCGCCGAAGCGGGTATCTGCTTCCAGCAGCGTGACGCGGTCACGTGCGGACAGGACATACGCGGCCGTGAGACCGGCGACGCCGCTACCGATCACCGCAACGGTGCGCCCACGGGGATGAATGTGTTCCACATCCGGTATTCGGAGCTGATCGAGGTCCGGATGGGAACAACTTCTACCGGAGTTCGGCTATCACCTTCCCGAATGCCTCGGCGTGGGCGATCTGCACGATGACGTAGCTGATCCCGTACTTGTCGCGCAGGCCGCGAATGTGGTCGGCCATGGCACTGACCGACCCCGACAGCACTCCGGGGTGGCGCAGGAGTTCTTCGTCGCTGAGCCCGGGCAGAAAATGGCGGGGGACGTTGAGGATGGGCATCTCGCTGCCGGGCGCCGGCATCGCGGTGACAGCGATGTTGAGTTGCAGTTGGTCGAACCGGTCACCGGCGGCGTTGCGCACGAAGGAGATTCGGTCGGCCAGAGGGTCACCTTCGACGTGATCCCCGCCGGTGAGGCCGATGATGTCTGCGGTGCGGGCTGCCACCGTCAGCAGTCGGTCACCATTGCCCGCGATGAGGATCGGTATGTCGGGAGCGTGTTCTTTGAGGTACTCGGTGGTGTGGCGCAGATAGTCGATGCGGTCGCGGGCACTGGGAAACGGCAGTTCGGCGGCCTCGAACTCCTCGCGCACGTAGCCGGCCCCGAGGCCGAGGTCGAATCGACCTCCGGACAGATCGCGTAGGGCGGTGGCATCGCGCGCCAGCAATGCCGGCTTGTAGAAGCCGGCATTGAGCACGAATGTCCCGATGCGCAGCGTGCTGGTCGCCGCTGCGATCGCGGTCAGGGTGGGGAACGGGGCGGGGGCACCGAGATGGTCGGGCACGTTGAGTACGTCGAAGCCGAGGTCTTCGGCTCGGCGCGCGGTATCGGCGATCTGCGATTGGGATCCGGTGGCGCGCAGACTGACACCAAAGCGGAAATCGTTGGGCATCACCCGATCTTAAGCACGGTGACCGCAGGTTTGGGGGCGTCTGCTGCGGGCAATTCTGAGCCGTGACAAGTCATCCGACGGTGGGCGTGGAGGAAGAGTTCCTGCTCATCGACCCGCAGAGTGGCGAGCCGATCGCCCGTAACAAACAGGTCGCCGCGCACGCCGCCGAGCACGGGGTCGACCTGCAATTGGAGCTGACCAGCTGCCAGGTCGAAACCACCACGGACGTGATGGACACCAGCGCTGCGTTGCGCCGCGAACTGACCCGGTTGCGGCAGACCGCCACCGAGGCGGCCGCGGCCGCCGGGACGCAGTTGTTGGCCGTCGGCCTGCCGCCGACCGTGCCGCACAAATTTCCGGTCACACCGACCGCGCGCTACCGCAGGATCGCCCACAGGTTCGGCATGATCGCCCACGAACAGGGCATCTGTGGCTGCCACGTGCACGTCGCGGTGCCTGACCGCGAGTCTGCGATCCACGTCAGCAACTGGCTGCGGCCATGGCTGCACGTGTTGCTGGCGCTGACCGCCAACTCGGCGATCTACCGCAACACCGACAGCGGCTACGCCAGCTTCCGCAGCGTGCTGTGGTCGCGCTGGCCGAGTTCCGGTCCGCCGCCGCACTTCGATTCGGTGGCAGAGTACGACGCCAGCGTCGCCATGCTGGAGCGCGCCGGCGCTGCGCTGGACGACGGCATGATCTATTGGGATGTCAGGCCGTCGGCGAACTTCCCGACCGTGGAGGTGCGGGTCTGCGATGTGCCCGCCACCGTGGCCGAGACGGTCCTGGTGGCCACGTTGATCCGCGCCGGCGTCATGACGGCGCTGCGCGGTTACGACGAAGGCGAATCCGTTCCGCGTCTGGCGGACAGCCAGATCCGCGCCGCACATTGGAAGGCCGCTCACGACGGCCTGGACGGCGACGGTATCGATCTGTTGGGCGACCAGTCGACGGTGCCGTTACGGGAATTGCTCGACCGATTCGTCGAAACGGTGCGCCCCGCGTTGTCGCTGTTGGACGACTACGAGATGGTGCGCGGTGAGATCGCCCGCATCGCGGCTGAGGGCAACGGCGCGATGCGCCAGCGTGAAGCCTGGCGACGACGCGGTGAAATCGCCGACGTGATAAGGGAATTGGCAGCCGCTGCGGTCAGCGACTAGTGCGCCCAGCGCCGCAGGAATTCCAGCCACGGGGCGGGGAGCTCGTGGTGCACCGCGCCGGACAGGATGCGCTCCAGGTATCCCGGTCGCGGTGGCCCGGGTTCGACGCGATGATCGATGTAGACCCAGGCCCGTTCAGCGCCGGCGGCAGTATGCACGGTCAACCGGTCCCGGCGGTAGCGCACCGGAACGCCCTCGGCGACGTCGAGGGCGGCCAAATCGTGGTCGGTGACCTGCCACAGAACGCCGTGCACCGCTCCTGTGCCGTGCGGTTCGATGGTGGCGACGCCGCGCTGGTTGATCAGCCAGCTGTGGCCCTCAAGATGAGCGGGCCTGGGATCGACCGCGCCCGGACAGCGCCGGGCCATCTGTGTCACGCACAGATTCGAGCCGTAGGCGAAGTACGGGTGAAGCATTCAGCCCTTCACGGTCAGATAGATCAGCACCACGTTGAGCACACTAATCAACCCGGCAACCCCCCAGCCCAGCGCCGTGGTGAGCCGGTGGTTGACGTCCTCGCCCATCAGGTTGGCTTTGCTGGTCAGGCGCACCAGCGGGATGAGCGCCAGCGGTATGCCGAACGAGAGCACCACCTGGGACAGCACCAGCGCGCGGCTGGGGTCCACGCCGATGGCCAGGATGACCAGCGCCGGGATCAGGGTCACCATCCGGCGCAGCAGCAGCGGGTAGGAGCGGCGCAGCAGCCCCTGCATGATCATCGCGCCCGCGTACGCACCGACTGACGTGGACGCCAGCCCGGAGGCGAGCAGCCCGATGGCGAACAGCAGGGCCACCGTCGGGCCCAGGGTGTCGCGGACGGCGGCGTGGGCGCCCTCGATGGAGTCGGTGTTGTCGCGTCCCTGCAGGTTGGTCGCCGCGACCAACAGCATGGCCAGGTTGACGGCACCCGCCAGCAACATCGCGAGCCCGACGTCGTAGCGGGTGATCCGCAGCAGGCGGCGCCGGACAGTGCCCGGTTGAAGGTGGCCGTGACGGTCGCGGGCGAGCCCGGAGTGTAGGTAGACCGCGTGCGGCATCACGGTCGCACCGAGCATCGCGGTGGCCAACAGCAGGCTCTCGGCGCCCTGGAACCGGGGAATCAGCCCGCCGGCAACCTCGGCTGCCGGAGGAGTCTCGACGAACAGACTGGTCAGAAAGCCGACGGCGATGATCATCAGCAGGCCGGTGATCACCCGTTCGAAGACCCGTTGCCCACGCCGGTTCTGCACACTCAGCAGCAGCAGCGACACCAGCCCGGTGATCAGACCGCCGAGGAGCAGCGGCAGGTCGAACAACAGGTGCAGGGCGATCGCTCCGCCGACCACCTCGGCGAGATCTGTTGCGACCGCGACCAATTCGGCCTGGATCCAGTAAGCGATGCGTGTCGGGGTGCGGCTGTGGTCGGCGACCACCTCGGGAAGCGAGCGACCGGTGACCAGACCCAGCTTGGCCGACAGGTACTGGACCAGGCCGGCCATGGCGTTGGCCACCACGATGACCCACACAAGTAGGTACCCGAATTGGGCACCCGCGCTGACATTGGCAGCGACATTGCCGGGGTCGACATAGGCGATGGCGGCGACGAACGCCGGCCCGAGCAGCACCCAACTCGGCGCCCTCGTGTGCGCCTTGGTGTCTTCTAACAACGCCCCACCTTCTATCCGGGTATGCGAATAGAAAAGTTAGGGTACCCGAAACCTTGTGGTGGCAATCAGCCACGGGGCGCGAACCCGGGCTGTCACCATCCGACACCCATGCCGCTGAACCCGAACACCGGCCCGTACCAGGGGCCGGTGTTCAAGGCGGGAGGGGACGTCACGATCGCGGTGCTGCCGTTGGTCTGGCATTGCGTGGTGTGCGGCGACGTGGTGGTGCATCTGGGTGCAGCGGAGCCGAGCGGCGCCGTGAGAATCGCCAGAGCCAGCACGGCCGGCAACGCCGCCAGGCCCCGAAATGTATTGCTCATGACCTGCTCCGATCGCTGGAGCAAGTCTACGTCCGAACTGCGCCGTCAGCGCTGGTCAGAGGACAAAAAAGTCGTCATCCCAGGGGAACATCCCGTATCCGGGCTGCGGCGGTGTCGAGTCGATCTGAACGTTGCCCTCGGACGCGCACTCGGTGGTCTGGCCACCCTCGACCGAACTGCCACCGGTCACCTCGCACTGCGGCAGCAGCCGAGGCTCGCTCGGAGCGCTTGGCTCGGCCGAGGCCAGTGGGGCCAGGGCGATCGCCGCGGAAGCACCCCCGACCATCAGACAACCGGTCAGCGTGGTGAGGCGAATCTTCATCGCGGCGCTCCTTCCTGCGGGGGGTTTATCCGGCAGCGTACAGACCCTTCCCGGTGATCAACGGCAGATCCAGAGTCGTCCGGATACCCGGCTTGGCATCCACCACCGCCGGAATCGCATTGACCACCCGCGCCGCCGTGGCGACCAGACCGGCATGGTTGTGGTCTCCGTTCGGACTGCTAAGGCACAAGTCCAGGGTGTAAGACGGTTCACCGGTCACCACCACGCGGTAGGAACCGCCCTCCTGCGCCGGCTGTGGCCACTCGGGGCACAGGTCGTCGCGCAGCCGCGTCACGTGCTCCAACACCACGGCCGCCTTGCCGTCGCGCATACCGCGCACCTCGAAACGCAATGCGGCGGTGGTTCCCTCGGGGACGCGCCCGGCTGCGATGTCGAAGTCTTCCGGCGCCGGAACCCGGGTGTGCTCCTCGGTGACCGCGTCGAGTTCGATGCCGAGTCCGGCGGCCAGCTGCCGGACCACCGAACCCCAGGCCAAGGACAGCACGCCTGGTTGCAGCAGCATCGGGGTCTCGTCGATGGGCTTACCGAAGCCCATCACGTCGAACATCACCGCCGGGCTGTCGTAGGTCGCGTAGTCGACGATCTCCATGCACCGGATCTGCTCGATCTGCTGGCAGGTGCCGGCAAGGGCCAGGGGCAGCAGATCATTGGCGAAGCCAGGGTCGATGCCGTTGACGAAGATGCTGGCCCCGCCGGCCTCGGCCGCAGTGGCGATGGGCTCGATCAACTCAGCCGGCAGCACCTCCCACGGGTACTGGAGAAACACCGCGGAGCTGGCGACGACATTGACCCCGGCCGACAGGATGCGACGGTAGTCCTCAAGCGCCTCGGGCAGCCGGTTGTCGGCGAGCGCGGTGTAGACCACACATTCCGGCTTGGCCGCCAGGATCGCGTCTAGGTCGTCAGTGGCCAGTATTCCTGTCGAAACGTCAAGGCCGGCAAGCTCTCCGGCGTCCTTCCCGGCCTTGGCCGACGAGGAGACCCACACACCGGTGAGTTCGTAGTCCGGATTGGTGACGAGCTGCGCGAGAGCGTGCTTGCCGACGTTTCCGGTACCGATCGCCGCTACGCGAATGGCCATTTCACTCCTCAGAGGTCAGGGATCGGGAGGTCGAGATTGGGCATGTTGAGGCCGCCGTCGACCTCGAGCACCTTGCCGGTCAGATAGCTGCCCGCCGGGGACGACAGATACACCGCGGCAGCGGCGATGTCCGCCGGATCACCGAGGCGGCGCAGCGGGGTGGCCTTCTCCATCGGGTCTCGCAGGGCGTCGTTGGAGGCGACGATGTCGAGCGCCGAGGTCAGGATCGAGCCGGGGGCGATGGCGTTGACGCGGATGCGCGGGCACAGGTCGAGCGCCGAGAGTCGGGTGTAGTGCGCCAGGGCAGCCTTGGCGGTGCCGTAGGCGGCGAACCCACGCCCCGCCAGTCGGCCGACCGTGGACGTGATGTTGATGATGCTGCCGCCGCCGGAATGTTCGAGCATCAGCGGTACGGCTGCACAGGTCAGCGCGTGCGCTGTCGACACGTTGAACGTGAAGGCGTCACGCAGGTCTTTGGCGGAGGTGTTCATCAGCGGCGCAGGCATGGTGCCGCCGACGTTGTTGACGACGATATCTAGTTTCCCGAACGCCTCCACGGCGGTGGCCGCGAGCTCTGCTGTGGACTCCGGGTGGGCGAGATCGGCGACCACGACGTGTGCCCGTCGCCCGGTCGCGGCGATCTGCTCGGCAACTTCGTCGAGCTGCGACTTGGTACGGGCCGCGATGACCACGTCCGCACCGGCTTCCGCGAATGCCAGGGCTGTGGCGGCACCCAGTCCGCGGCCGGCTCCGGTGACGATCGCAACCTTGTCGTCCAGTCGGAATCTGTCCAGAATCACGTGCACTCCATTCGCTTGCTCGGCGTCACGCTAGCAGGGTCGGCGGGCCCGGGTGAGCGGTTTCTGAAACACGTTCTAGTCGGGTTGTTGTCCGCCCATGCGTGCCGCGGACTATGCCCAAAGCCCCTCCGCATCTGCGCCGGCGGGAGCACAATCGAGGAGTCAGCTCAAGGTGGGAGCCGCGATGACCCAGCAGCGATATGACTTCTTCGGCGACCTGTTCGCGCGATATTTCAGTCCCGCGATCGATCGGTACCCATCGACGGCGGGCGTCCTCGTCCACCGCCTGCTCGCGTGTACCGACGACGTGCAGGACAGGTTGGCCCAGGCCCGTCTGGCGGCTGCGACGTGGGGGGAGCAGGAGATGGGTTATCCCGGCCACGTGCAGCCCGCCTCAGAACTGTTCGTGTTCACCCAGTGCGGCCTGATGTACGGTGCGCGGTTCGCCGATGCCCGCCACGGGCTCTATTACCTCGCCACGCCGCGCACGATGTTCGATGCGTTCGTCGATCAGATCGAGCACACACCGCTGCGCCCGGGCGCGGTCGTCGCCGTCGATCGGCGCTGCAGTCACGACCTCGAATCGGCTCATCCCATGGATGCCGCGCTGCGCCGGATCTTGGACGAACACGAGGCTCTGCGCGTCGACGTGCGAGCGTAGAGGCGCTCGGCGGGCGCTCATGTTAACGCCGTGTTTCGGCAGCATTCGCTGGGTGTTAACCGGTGTGGATTCGGTATGAGATTGTCCGACAACGGATTTCGGCGTTTTACGGTTAGCCCACTTCACCGAACCTGAAAGGCGGGCTGAACCCAGTGAAACCGAACATGAGGAGCATGTGTATCGCCGGTGTCGGGCTGAGCGGGCTGGGGTTGGCGGTGGCCGCACCGGTTGCCGCCGCGCCCACGGAGTCGACCGCAAGCCAGACCATCAGTGACCTCGAGAGTCAGGGCTACCGGGTGATCTTGAGCAAGGTCGGCACCAAGGCCATCGACGATTGCACGGTGAGTGCCGTACGTCAGGGGCGTTCGGTCACTGCGCCGCAGGTACCTGCCGGCGCGGCAAGCATCACGTCGTTCAACCCGGGGCAGAACCTGCAGTACACGACCGTATACGTGGACCTGGACTGCCGGCGCTGAGCTACTTCTTGGCGGCAGCCTTCTTCGCCGCCTTCTTGGCCGGAGTTTTCTTGACCGGCGCTTTCTTTGCGGCTGCTTTTTTGGCCGGTTCCTTCTTGTCCGGCTCCTTGTCGGCGCTTCCCCGGGCCTTCACGCTGGCCTCAAGTTTGGCCAACAGGTCGGACACGTCCTCGGTCTCGTCGAGCTCCGTTGGCTGCTCTTCAACCGAGAATGCTTCTCCGCCTTCGAGTTTGGCCTGGACCAGTTCGTGCAATTGTTCCTGATAGTCGTCGCGGAACTGGTCCGGCTTGAAGTCGTCGGTCATGGACTCGACGACTTGGCCCGCCATCTTCAACTCGGCCGGCTTGATGTCGACCTCCTTGTCCAGCACCGGGAAATCGGGGTCGCGGATCTCGTCCGGCCATAGCAGGGTGTGGATCACCATGACGTTGCGCTTGCTGAAATCTTTGACCCGCAACGCGGCCAACCGCGTCTTGTTGCGCAGCGAGAAGTGCACTATGGCGACCCGCTCGGTTTCGGCGAGTGTCTCGGCCAGCAGCACATAGGACTTCGACGATTTGGAGTCGGGCTCCAGGAAATAGCTCTTGTCGTACATCAACGGATCGAGTTGATCGGCCGGGACGAACTCGACGACTTCGATCTCACGGCTACGCTCCTCGGGCAGCGTGGCGATGTCTTCGTCGGTGATCACCACCATCTGCCCGTCGTCTGATTCGAATGCCTTGTTGATGTCTCGGAACTCGACGACCTCGCCGCACACTTCGCAGACCCGCTTGTAGCGGATGCGCCCGTTGTCCTTGGCGTGGACCTGATGAAACTTGATGTCGTGGTCCTCGGTGGCGCTGTAGACCTTGACCGGCACGTTCACCAGGCCGAAGGCGATCGAACCCTTCCAGATGGATCGCATTTGCCCAGTATGGCTTGATATCGGCCCCGGTGCGAAGAACCTGGCGCGCGAGGCGCCCGATCAAGTTCCCTTGATCAGGCGGCGCACGGATTCGGGCGTGTCGGTTTCGGGGGTCACCCATGGCGCAGGAACCGGATCGCCGGCCACCGTCCGCAGCGGCACCACGCCGGCCCATCCGCCGTGGTCGGCCTGCGCCTCGGGGCGCGGCGGCGGTGCGTCGCGGACCTTGACCGTCCAGCCCTCGGGCTCGATCGGCAGGGCAATCGCCAGTGTCGCGGCCAGCTCCTTCTTCGTGCTGGACCGCACCTCACTGCTGCGGCCGGGAATCAGCGCATCGCTCATCAGGTCCAGTGCATGCGCCGCGTCGGGTTGGTCGATCACCGTCAGATTGCCCCGCACCACCGCCGAGCGGTAATTGGCGGTGGACTCGAAAAGCGTTTCCGCAACCACGATTCCGTCGAGAAGGGTGACACAGAAAGCGGCAGGAGCTCCAGCCGCCACATGTCGTAGGGCGCCGGCGCCCGTCGAGCCATGCAGCACCACCCGATCCCCGTCACGGGCATAGAGCATCGGGACGACCCATGGCAGCCCGTCCACCACCGTCGCGAGGGTGCCCACCGCGGCGGCGTCCAGCACCGAGTCGAGGGCGGCGCGGTCGGTGCGGGCCAGGTGATGTTCTCTTCTGATCTGCTTCACAGGTCAGATTCTGCGAACATTCCGGCATGTCTAGAAGGTCCAGAAAAAGCTGATATCGGTAGACCACTATCGTGGTTCCATGGCCCGCCACGCACCCGACCTGCACTTGGCCCTGCACATCCCGGCCGGCCGATCTCCATTACGCCAGCGCATAGCGACGGCGCTCGTCGAGCAGATCAGGATGGGCCGGCTCGGGCCCGGAGACGCATTGCCGTCGACCCGAAGCCTGGCCACCGAACTCGGCGTCGCCCGCTCGTCGGTGGTCGACGCGTACGACGAGCTCGCCGCGGCCGGCTACACCACCGCCCGGCCGGGTTCGGGCACGCGGATCGCCGCCGGCGCAGACACCGCAGCGCGCGCCGGCGCGGCTTCGCACGTCACTTCCAGCGGTGTGGCCCCGGTGATGCGGAGGGCCTCGCACGAACCATCGCCTGCCTGGGACCTCACACCTGGGCACCCCGACCCAAGCCTGATCTCGGCCACCGACTGGCGCCGCGCGTGGCGAGCGGCCGCCGCCGCACCGATCGCGTCGGCGGCCTCGGGGCCGTACGGGCACCCTGAGCTCCGCCACGCGTTGGCCGGCCACCTACGACGCACCCGCGGAATCGTCGTCGACCCGAGCGAACTGGTCGTCGTCCCCGGTGTGGCCTCGGCCTTGCGCACCATCACCTCGGCGGCCGGGCTGGCCGGCCGCGACATCGCGTTCGAGGAGCCGGGATACGTCGAGGCCCGGGAGGTGTTCGAGATGTGCGGGGTGCGAACCCGTGCGGTGGTGGTCGACGGCGACGGTCTGGACCCCGGCTCGCTGCGCAGCACCGATTCGGCCGTGTATTGCACTCCGGCGCATCAATATCCTCTCGGGGCACGGCTGCCCGTGGCGCGCCGCGCGCGCCTGGTGCAGTGGGCTGCTCGGACCGGCAGTCTGCTCATCGAGGACGACTACGACGGCGAGTTCCGTTACGACGTGTCGGCCCTGCCGGCCTTGCGCGGTATCGACGGAGGGCAAGACAGTGTGGCCTACGTCGGGACGGCATCGAAAATGCTCACGCCGGCACTCCGGGTGGCCTGGCTGCTGCCGCCGCCGGCGCTACGCGATGCCGTCGCCGACGCACTGGAACGCAGTGGCGAATCGGTTTGTACGGTGACCACTCTCGCGTTGGCCCGATTCATCGAATCGGGAGCGTTGACCCGCCACCTTGCCCGCGCGGCGCGCACCTACTCGGCGCGACGGTCAGCGCTCGTCGCCGCATTCGGCCGACATTCTGCGGGCGACGAACTGGCGGGGGTCGAAGCGGGCCTGCACCTGGTGGTGCGGCTGCGCGACGGCACCGACGACCTCACCGTCGCTGCGGCACTGCGTGACCGTGGGGTGGCGGTGTCGCCGCTGTCCTCGTTCTTCACGGGACCGGCCACTGCAAGCGGGCTGGTGTGCGGTTATGCGCGGCTGCCCGAAACCCGGGCGGACGCGGTGGCCGAGCTGGTCGCCCAGGCCATCGCAGAGGCAGCCGGTCACCGCTGAGCCGGCGGGGAACCCTGCACCGTGGTCAATGCGGCGCGGTCAGGCAGATCGGCGCCGGCACGTCCCACGGTCAGTGCCGAAGCCAGCACCGCCGTCGACAACACCTCGGTCAGAGCGTCCGTGCTGATCCTGCCCAGATCACGGCGGTGGTCGGCGCCCAGCAGGTCGCGTGACCACAGTGCGTCGAGCAACCCCGTCATGAACGCGTCGCCCGCGCCCACGGTGTCCACCACGCGCACCGGCCGCGCGGCCACCGACACCACACCGGCCCGGCACACCGCGAAGGCGCCCCGCTCGCCGGAGGTCACCGCGACGATCGACGGGCCGACCTCCAACCAGGCCCGGGCGATCTGCTCGGGGGAATGACGCGGATCAACCCAGCGCAGATCGTCCTCGGAGGCCTTGACGATGTCCGCGCGTTCGACGAGCCGGTCGATGCGTCCTCGGGCGATGTCGTCGTCCTGCACCACGTCCGCGCGGACATTCGGGTCGAAGGTGATGGTCGCGGACATGCGGTAGGCATCCAGCAGCGCGGCTGTGGCACGGCAGCCCGGCTCCAGCACCGTGGCGATCGAACCGGTGTGGACCAGCAGCGGAGTCGCCACCTCGGGCGTGCCGCTCAATTGCCAGTCGATGTCGAAGCGGTAGCGGGCCGCCCCTGCGCCGTCCAGGGTGGCCATCGCGGTGGAAGTCTTGCTGCCGCCGATGCTTCCCGAAACCAGCTGTACCCCAGAGCTTTCCACGTACTCGACGATGCGCCGGCCGCGGGCGTCGTCAGCGATGTGGGTGAGGAAGTCGACGCCACGGCCCAGCCGGCCCAGACCGACAGCCACGTTGAGCGGACTGCCGCCGACGTACTCGCCGACGACGTTGCCGTCACGCTCGACGATGTCGATCAGTGCCTCGCCGATGACAAGGGCCCGGCTCATGGTTTCCATGGTAGGTGGCTGTAGGTAGGTCGCGGACAGCTTAGAGGCGTCCGGCGATGAATCCCGCCGCCTGGTCGGGATACGGCGGAAGCTCATAGGCGCTGTGGGCTGCGCGCAGGCGGCCACCCTGAACACAGATCGGATCACCGGGGCTGCACAGGTCGATGGCGCGTCCGGCGAACTGCCCGCTGCCCGACAGCGGGGTGCCGAACCGGTTGCCGGGATTGCCGAACACCGCTACCGCCGCCACCCGGTCGGTGCCCTCCGGCGGCAGCGGGGGAGCCGAGCCGATGGTGCCGATCCGGTCACCGACCGGGGGTACCCCGGCCAGCATGGAGACCGCCGCCGCGCCTTGTGAGAACCCGCCCAACACCACCTGGGTACCCGGGCATTGGTCAGCCAGCCAGGCGATGTGCCCCGCCGCGTCATTCGCGGCCTCGGCGGTGGTCAGAAAGTTGAGACCGGCCGGATAGTTCACCGCGTACACCCCGAGATCGCGGGGCGCGATCCTGGGCGCGAGTTGGTCGACCAGTGCCTGACCCACCCGCCCGATCCCCGGCGGCTCTCCAGTACCGCGGGCGAAGACCAGTTCGACGTCTGGGCACGGATTGGCTGCCGCCTCGGGCGACGGTCCGCTGACCACGGCGGCCGCCGCAATCGTTACCGCCACGGCGGACCTGAGGACTGCGGTGTTCAGCGACATCCGTCCATGGTCACACCTTGACGGCGCATCAGTTCGGTTCATCGTCGAACTGCTTTGAGACGCTGTCGCACACCTTCCACGCCCCGTCTTCTTTCAGAAAGTACAGCGCCCCCTCCAGAGGCGGATCGGTCCGGGTGAACTCAGCCTGCGCGACGTCTCCCCGAACGGTCACCCCGGTAATGGTGATCGGCTTCTTTCGTGACGGGTCAGGCGACTGGGGGCCCAGAGGGTCCCAGGTGTCGAGCTCCAGAAGCTCGTCAGCCTCCTCCGCACACATCATGTCCAGAACCTTCCGCTGATCGTCCGTGTCGACCGCCTCGGCGAAACTGGCTGCTCTGGAACTGATCTCCCGTTCTGTCGACTTCGGGCCACCCAGCAGCGTGAAGTACGCCAACACCCCGCCGGCGACGAGGAACGTGACCACCACGACCGAGGCGATCAACCATCCGGTTCGGGACTTCTTGACGGCCGGTTCGGTGGGCGGCCAGGGCGGTGGCGCGTAAGGCACATTGGGCGGTTGGAACGGCGGCCAGTACGGCGGCTGAGGCGGCGGCCAGGGCGGCGGCCCCGAGGGTGGCGTCGTCATTGCTCATCCCAGCGACGTGTCAGGAGTTCGTCGAGTTCTGCGGCGAAGTCGCCGGGCGGATCGAAATTGCCTTCGTAGGCGAGAGTCACCTTCCCGGGGAGGCGGCTGTTCACGCAGTAATACAGTTGGCCGGAATCCTTCGTGAACCACATCAATTGCGAGGGCATGGTCTCGATCTCGTCAAAACTCTCGCTCGGAAACCAGTCGTATCCTTCGAAGCTCTCCCAGGCGTCTGGGCGTTTGATGCCATAAGACTCCCAATCCTGGGCGGTGAATCCCGGGTGCACGTCGCGCAGGAACGTCTGTACGGCTGCGGGAAAGCAATCGAAGAATTCCGCCTCGGGCTGTCCGAACAGGGCCGGATCCCAGCCGAGCCACAATGCCGGAAAGCCATCTCTGGCTTCTCCCGCCGCATAGATGAGAACGTTTTCGAATACACCGCCAAGTTCTCGTCGAAAGATCCTGACATCCGAGAGTTCGTCTTGAAATCGGCGGGAAAAGTCGGGAAGTAGCTCCGTGAAATCCGGGCCCCACAGGGACATGGCGTGACGACATCTCTCCGATGAGGTGGACGCGGAGGCGATCGGTCGCCAATTCTGCGGTATCTCTGCCAGTTCCGGCGATTGCGAACCGACGGGCGTCCACGTGGCGTCCCCACCGCCCACCTCGGCGAGGATTGCTTCGACTGCATGCTCTGCCACTGATATCTCCTAACGGCCCTGGCTCGTGAGGAGGGCATCTATCAGGTTCTGCATGTCGGTCATCTTCTGCGTCTGCAGCGCGACCTGTTCCTCCACCCAGGCCGAATCGGCTTTCGGCAGGAGTCGCAGAGGGCTACCGGAACTCTTGCCCGAATTCGGGCCACTGCCCATCCATTGCATGTTTGCGGGAGTGGTCGCGACGATCATCATGTTGCGGGCATTGAGATCGGTGAAGCCGGGCATCTGGATGAGGGCGGCGAGGGGAACGATGTGGTCTGCCGAAACCCTGGGTGTCTTGCCGTCAGCCAGGAACCCGTACGTCTGGTCCGGGTATGCCCGATTGGTATCGGTTCCGCTGGGCCGGGCCGCACCGTTGAGCGGGACGTCGCCGATCGCCCTCGCCGATAGGGGGTTGTCCTTGCGGATCTCCCGATACAACCCCGACAGCTCTTTCGGAACCAAGTGGCGCGCACGCTCCATGTCCTTGACACTCTGCAGGGGAGTCGGAGTCCATCCGGATCCGGCGAGGTTCTGCCGTTGCACCTCTACATCTCGTATCTTGCCCGGGCTGGGTGATTTGAACGACGGACCGTCGGGATTTCCGTCGTTGATCAGCCGGACGGCCTCGACGCATCCGCGATCGCGCTGCTGAAGCACCGCCCGCTCGGCGTTCAGTGCGTCGGCTTCAGCGTTGTAAGCGGCTACCGCTGCGTGGTCGTAAGGGTTGGGCTGGTGGCTGTTGTGCTGACTTCTACGCTGATCATGGCTGGCTTCGGCGGCAACAAGGTCCGGACAGATGTCGATCTTCGTCGTGGTGGCCCACGCTGCGGGAGCCGCGATCAAGGCAGCCGCGCATGCCAGGAGCACCACTATCAGTGCTACGACGGACTTGCATCGATCCATCTCGGCCATCCCCCAGGGCGCGTCCGTGTCCGAATGTCATGTCCGGCACGGGTGTCGATCGTGATCATCTTAGGCTCAGGCATGGCGGCGCGTGGGCACTGAAACTGATGCGCTTTCGGGTACATCACTTTTGGGTACACAACCGGAGAAGAACTGGCTGTTCACGGTCACGTATAGGTTGGGCAGATGGAGCGGTATGAACGGGTTCGGCTGACGAACCCCGACAAGGTGCTCTACCCCGCATCGAGCACCACCAAGGCCGAGGTGTTCGACTACTACCTCAGCATCGCCGAGGTGATGCTGCCTCACATCGCGGGCCGCCCGGTGACCCGAAAGCGCTGGCCGAACGGGGTTGCGGAGGCGTCGTTCTTCGAAAAGCAGCTGGCGTCGTCGGCCCCGGACTGGCTTGAGCGCGGCACTATCGTGCACAAGTCCGGCACCACCACGTACCCGATCGTCAACACCCGCGAGGGCCTGGCCTGGATCGCGCAGCAGGCCTCGCTGGAAGTGCATGTGCCGCAATGGCGATTCTCATCTGACGGCAGTCAAGGCCCGGCCACCCGCATCGTGTTCGACCTCGATCCGGGCGAAGGCGTCACCATGCCCCAGCTGTGCCAGGTCGCCCAGGCTGTGCGTGAACTGATGAGCGATATCGGCCTGATGACCTACCCGCTCACCAGCGGCAGCAAGGGGCTGCACCTGTATGTTCCACTGGCCGATCCGATCAGCTCCCGCGGCGCCTCGGTGCTGGCCAAGCGGGTCGCCGTGCAACTCGAACAGGCGATGCCCAAACTCGTCACCGCCACCATGACTCGCAGCCTGCGCGCGCAGAAGGTGTTCCTGGACTGGAGTCAGAACAACGCGGCCAAGACCACCATCGCCCCGTACTCGCTACGTGGCCGCGACTACCCGACCGTCGCCGCACCCCGCACCTGGGATGAGATCGGAGACCCGGATCTGCGCCATCTGCGTTTCGACGAAGTGTTGCAGCGGATTTCCGACGACGGCGACCTGCTGGCCGGCCTGGACGATGATGCACCGGTAGCCGACAAGCTCACCACCTACCGGAGCATGCGCGATGCCACCAAGACCCCCGAACCCGTGCCCCGTGACATCCCGGTGACGGGGAACAACGACCGGTTCGTCATCCAGGAGCACCATGCGCGACGCCTGCACTACGACCTGCGGCTGGAACGCGATGGCGTACTGGTGAGTTGGGCTGTTCCCAAGAACCTGCCCGATACCACGGCAGTGAATCACCTTGCCGTGCACACCGAAGACCACCCGATCGAGTACCTGACATTCCACGGCGCCATCCCGAAGGGAGAGTACGGCGCCGGGAACATGGTCATCTGGGACACCGGCACCTACGAAGCGGAGAAGTTCCGTGTCCCAGCCGATCCCGACGATTCCGATGCGCCCAAGGGCGAAGTCATCTTCACCCTCAACGGCAACCGCATAGACGGCCGCTATGCACTGATCCAGACCGAGGGCAAGAACTGGTTGGCGCACCGGATGAAGGACCAGTCCTCGGCCGCACCCGAGCCCAAGGATTTCGCGCCCATGCTCGCCACCGAGGGATCGGTGGACAAGCTCAAGGCCACGCAATGGGCGTTCGAGGGCAAATGGGACGGTTACCGACTGCTGGTCGAGGCCGAGCACGGACGGCTGCAACTGCGTTCGCGCCGCGGGCGCGATGTGACCGCCGAATACCCCCAATTCGAAGCGCTGGCCGCCGATCTCGCCGACCACCACGTGGTGCTCGACGGCGAGGCGGTGGCACTCGATGACCATGGGATGCCGAGTTTCCGCGAGATGCAGAATCGGGCCCGCTCCACGCGGGTCGAGTTCTGGGCGTTCGACATCCTGTGGCTCGACGGCCGGTCATTGTTGCGTGCCAAGTACACCGATCGGCGAAAGTTGTTGGAGGCGTTGGCCGCCGGTGGCGGCCTGATCGTGCCCGAGCAGTTGGCCGGTGACGGCCCCGAGGCCATGGAGCATGCCCGCGAGCACAAGTTCGAGGGCGTCGTCGCGAAAAAACGGGACTCGACGTATCAACCCGGCCGGCGGTCAGCGTCCTGGATCAAGGACAAGATCTGGAACACCCAGGAAGTGGTGATCGGCGGCTGGCGCCAGGGAGAAGGTGGGCGCAGCAGCGGCATCGGTGCACTGGTGTTGGGGGTTCCGGGCCCCCACGGGCTGCAGTTCGCCGGGCGGGTCGGCACCGGGTTCACCGAGAAAGAGCTGACCAAGCTCAAGGGCATGCTGAAGCCCCTGCATACCAAGGAATCGCCCTTCGACAAGCCATTGCCGAAGCTCGACGCCAAAGGGGTCACGTTCGTCCGGCCCGAGCTGGTGGGAGAGGTTCGCTACAGCGAACGCACCACCGACCATCGACTGCGCCAGCCCAGCTGGCGCGGCCTGCGGCCGGACAAAGCGCCCGACGAGGTGGTGTGGGAGTGACCCGAATTGCCGGCGGCCGGCAAACCAGCGGCCGCTGACGCCAGGGTCAGTGAACCAGATCGCCTGAACCGTCGAGCGCTTCCCGCAGCCCCCGTGTCGCCAGCTCGTCGGCCAGCTCGTTGTCGGCGATACCCGAGTGACCTTTCACCCAGAACCACTCGACCTGGTGCTGTGCACACGCGGCCTGCAGCCGCTGCCACAGGTCGACGTTCTTCACCGGCTGCTTCGCGGCGGTCAGCCAGCCATTGCGTTCCCAGCCGAGCACCCACTTGGTGATGCCGTTGCGGACATAGGTGCTGTCGGTGTGCAGGTGCACCACCACGGGCCTGGTGAGCGCCTCGAGCGCCATGATGGGTGCCATCAGCTCCATCCGGTTGTTGCTCGTGGTGCCCGGGTCGCCGCCGTACATCTCGCGCACGCTCTCGCGGTGACGCAACACCGCGCCCCAGCCGCCGGGGCCCGGATTCGGGCGGCATCCGCCGTCGGTGTGGATGACGACTACGTTGCTGTCCATCACTTCTCCTGCGCTTCACGGAGCAGGCGCACTGCCCTCGGGCCGACGCCGTGCAGGACGAGAAGCTCGTCCAAATCGGCTGGGAGATCGGCGAGAATTCGGTACCCGGCGTCGATCAGCGCGCCGGTCGCGGGCCGGCCGATCCGGATACCGTCGAAGACGGGTCCGCGGTCCGCGGGGTCGGTCATGCGCTGAGGATAGGCAACACGGCGCGATGGTCGCCGCCCCGACACACGTCAGCGGGCAGGAGTCGCCGAGATCACCGCTGTCCGGACCGACATTCCGTAGTCCTTGTGCCGGACCGTGGTGATGCGGCGGCCCGGTTGCACGGCGTCCTTGACTGCAGCGGTGTGGACGCCGAAGAAAGCGGCACTCGCATTGATGTCGTCGACGACATAGGTGATGCCCCACAGCGTCGAGGGACCGTCACTCGAGGTCTCCGGAGAGCCGACAACCTCGAGGATCACCTCCCCGAGCCGGAAGAAGACCTGGCGCACTCGACGCCCGCCGAGTTCGGCGTCGCGTTCGCGTCGGGGAGCCAGTCCCACAGCGGCGAGTGATGAGACCGTGCGGCCCAAGTCGGGGGACAACAGCACGACATGGTCGATCGCGGTGGCGCCGTTCGGGTGCGTGGCAGGGTGTGCGACGTCAGTTGTCGATCGCGCTGTCGGAATGCCGTCGAGGTCTGCGAACGACCCCTCCGCCGGCAGGCCGCGCAACGACCACCCGATGATGCCGGTGCCGCGGCCGGCTCCGGTCAGCCGAATACGAACCTGGCCGATGCGGCACACCGGGCCGTCGCCTCCGTCGGGCTCGACCCTGAAGCCCGCGCGCTCCCAAGCCTCCGGTGGGTCAGCGACCTCGATCTCATCGACGGTGACGGTCATGGACGCCGAATCTATCGGGCCTGCTCTACTTGCGCGGTGGGCGGAGGACCCTCATCGCCAGGCGCATGACCGGCTCGGGCACGCTGTCTTTCGCGGACAGCGCCGCGCCGGCCGCGCGGGTGCGCAGCGGCGTGCCGCGACCGAACCACCGGTTCAACGGTCCGCCGGACGGCTCCAGGTCCACGTGCAGCGGAGGCTTTCCGTCGGCGGCGCCCAGCGCATGCGAGATCACGATGCGTTGGATCTCGCTGGTGCCCTCGAAGATCGTGTACAGCTTGGCGTCCCGGTACCACTTCTCCACAGGGTGATCGGTCACGTAACCCCAGCCCCCCATCGTCTGGATGGCCCGCTCGGTGGTCCGCACGGCAACCTCGCTGGCGGCCAGCTTCGACATCGAACCCTCGCCACGCTCGAACGGCACACCGGTGGCGGCCATCCACGACGCCCTCCAGGTGAGCAACCGGGCGGCATCGATCTGCGTGGCGAGGTCGGCGAGCGGAAATGCGACACCCTGGTTGTCGATGATCGGGCCACCGAAGGCGACGCGGCGGTTCGCGTATTCGGTGGCATATTCGATTGCTGCCCTTGCGATCCCGAGGGCCTGGGCGGCAACCATCGGCCGGGTCTGCTCGAAGGTCCCGAGGGTGGCAGAGCCGGAATGCGCGGCGCCCTCGACCGCCTCGCGAGCCCGCGCCAACTTGTGCTCGAGCTTCTCGTGACCGCCGAGCAGATTATCGGCCGGCACGCGGACGCCGTCGAACTTGAGCTCGGCGGTGTGTGAGGCGCGGCAGCCGAGCTTGTCGAGTTTGCGCACCATTTCCAGCCCCGGCGTGCCGCCTTCGACCACGAACAGGGCCTGCCCCTTGTGCCCGAGGTCTTTGTCCACGACGGCGTTGACGACGTGGACATTGGCGATGCCGCCGTTGCCGATCCACATCTTGTGGCCGTCGATGATCCAGTCCGCGTCCGGGCCCGGGCCGCTCCGGGTGGCATAGGTGCGCAGGTTACGTACGTCGCTGCCGCCCTCGGGTTCGGAGATCGCCAGCGCGGCCAGCTTGAGATCTCCCGGGGTGCCGAAGCATTCCGGTGCCCACTGCAGCATCTGTTCCGGCGAGGCGGCCTGGCCGATGGCCGACAACGCCAGTGCCGGCATGACGACGGCCAAGCCGATCCCTGCACAGCCCCAGAAGAGCTCCTCCATGAACATCGGAAGGGACAGTCCGGTGGGGTCACCGATCAGGTCGCGATAGAACAGCGGACTGTAGAAGCCCTGGGCGGCCGCTTCTTCGAGGACCGGCCACGGAAACTCCTGCCGCTGGTCGTATTCGGCGGCGACCGGTCTGACGACCTGTTCGGCGAACTCATGCGTCCGCCGGGCCAGGTTGTGCTGCGCTGCGGTGGGGGTGAGGTCGAAGGCCACAGCGAGTGGGGTACCCACTGAGCCGGTTGCCGAACTTTCGGCTTGACCTCAGTCGGAGGACTGCCCGGCCGCCGCGATCCGCTGCCGTGCTTCGGCCGGAGAGATCCGAAGCCGTCGGGCCAGTACAGCGGCCGGATCGAACCGGGGCGGCGCTGCGGTCTCGGTGGCCACCATCCGCCCGAGCAACCGTTGTTGGGCGGTGGCCAACCGTTTCTCCCCGGCGTCGAGCCGGCACAAGACCTCGTGAAGCTCGGCCCGGGTGAGGGCGTGTACCGACAGTGCGTCGATTTCCTTGCAGGCGGCGTTGAGGTGATCGAGTGCCTCACCGACAATCGTCCGCTCGATATCTCTTTCGGAGACCATTATCGAACTCATGTTCGGAACCGTACGCCGACCCACTGACAAGTGCCGGGGTGTGGCGCGGAGCCCAGGTGCCGGCGGCCCAAAACAATCGGCCGCACATATCGTGCGACCGATTGCGGATGCCGACTATTCGCCGAACCTGTTAATTGGGTTTGGCGGCTGTAACGGATATGGATCTTCTTTTATTCCCCACTCAGCAGGCGACGTCGACATATGCCGTCTTGGAAATGACGGTCGTATTGATCGAACTGCCACCCCGGGAGTCATTGGTGGCGATGGTCTGGCCCTGGCGTACGCCGAGTACGGTGCAGTTGGCCAGGGGAGCGGCGCCGGTGCGGTTGACGATGACGTGGTAACCGCTGGTCTGAAGGCTTTTAACGGTCTGTTCGGCCGATTGTCCGGTCGGAGCGGCAGCGGCGACGCCTCCGAGTAACGTTCCGGCGGCGAGTGCGCCGGCGGCTAATGTGGCGATGGCATATGACTTCATTTCCCAACCCTCCGTTGCAGGCCGCACCGGGAGTCCCGCAACTTCCGGTTGCTACCTACTACGTTTAATTGGGAATCCAGTTCGAAAATTCCGGAATTCTCAGCTGGGAATGATGAATTTCTCAGTAATGGCGGTTCAACTCTCCTCGACGGTGATGCGGAGGCGCGGTCTGAGCTCGGACTCCGATCTGTCCAGCTGTCGGCAAACTGCGTTCAGTCCTACATCGACGGTCGCAACCTGTGCCATCGTTGAAAGATGAGTCCTGACGAGTACAGCATCGACGACGAAGACCAGTTGACTCAGGAAGACACCCTGATCGACCGGGGTGTCGACGACCTGCTCGACGAGGGCTACTCGCCGCCGGACCGCTGGCGCGAGCCGCGCGACAACGAGACCCTCGATGAGCAACTGGCCGAGGAAGAGCCTGATCCCGCGATGCAGCTCGATGACTCTGAAGTTCCCGATGAGCAGGCCGGTGACGACGAGGTCGGCGATCGGCGTTCGGGCCGGCTGGTCGCCCCCGATGCCGGCTTCGGTGAGGACGACGAAGCAGAGCTGCTCGGCACCGACGTCGGCATCAACGGTGGTGCGGCCTCCGCGGAAGAGGCCGCGGTCCACATCATCGAGGAGTAGAGCTCCGGCGCTGCAGCGCCACAGACACGGTGAACACCAGCACCCCGCCGACTGCCAGCAGAGCGCCGGCGGCCGCCGGTGCGGTGTAGCCGAGGCCGGCTGCGATCACCAGGCCGCCCACCCAGGCGCCGGTGGCATTACCGATGTTGAGCGCGGAGTGGTTGAGAGCGGCGGCCAGTGTCTGGGCATCGTGGGCGACGTCCATCAACCGCGTCTGCAGCGCGGGACCGACTGCCGAGCCGGCCACACCGACGCCGAACAGCAGCGGCAGCGCGGTCCACGGGCTGTGTGATCCCAGCGAGAACGCTGCGAGCAGCACCGCCAGGGAGCCCAAGGACAGGTACAGCGCCCGGACCACCGAGGAGTCGGCCAGCCGGCCACCGATCAGGTTGCCGGCAACCATGCCGAGGCCGAAAACCATCAGCGCAACCGGCACCATCGACCGGGACAGGCCGGTCACATCGGTCATCGTGGTGCTGATGTAGGTGTACACCGCGAACATGCCGCCGAAGCCGATCATCCCGACCAACACCGCGAGCCACACCTGAGGACGGCGCAGCGCACCGAGTTCGGTCAGCGGGCTGCTGACCTGCATGGTCCGCAGGTGTTCGGGCAGCCACCGCCACTGGGCGGCCAACGTGATCAGGCCGACGCCCACCACCAGGCCGAACGCGCTACGCCAACCGAGTGCCTGGCCGAGCCAGGAGGCCAGCGGGACGCCCAGGACGGTCGCGATGGTCAGTCCGCACAGCACGTAAGCCACCGCCTTGGCCCGGTTCTGAGGACCCATCAAATGGGCGGCGGCCAGCGCGGCGATGCCGAAGAACGCACCGTGCGGTAGGCCGGCGACGAACCGGGCGATCACCAGGGTCGGGTAGCTCGGCGCCAGCATGCTGGCCAGGTTGCCGACGGTGAACACCGCCATCAGGGAGAGCAGCAGGGCCTTGCGGGGCCAGCGTGCGGTGAGGGCGGCGATCACCGGTGCACCGACCACCACGCCCAGCGCATAGGCGGAGATGACGTGACCGGCGGTGGGCTCGCTGATGCGAAAGCCCGTCGCGATGTCGGGCAGCAACCCCATCGCGACGAACTCGGTGGTGCCGATACCGAAGCCGCCGAGGGCCAGGGCGAGCACCGCGAGCGTCCGCACGGTGGGGTCGGGCGCGACGACAGAGCGCGCGCGTTCGAGGGAAGTCGTCATTCGCAGGCTTTCCGAGGGGCACGGACCAAAGCTCTCGGACAGCGTTGGCGAGAACGGCGGGTGCAACGCTAATGGCGCGCCCGCTGTTCCCTCAAACAGCAGCGCAATACGCACCGTTTTCCACGCGTCGGCTGTTGGCAGGCGCCGCGCACGACCCAGGGGTCGAAAACGGTGAAGGGGAGCGGCTGGGGCTCACACCTTGGCGATGACGTTCTCGGCGAACTTCTCCAGATGACGGATCTTGCGGTCCAGTGGCTCGGGATCATCGCCCTTGATGTAGGGCAGGCGGAAGCCCACGATCACGTCGGTGACGCCCTTGTCCTCAAGCCGTTTGATGCCGTCGGGCGTATACGCGTCGGCGGAGATGACGTGGACCTCGAACGGTCCCGTCCGGCCTTCCTCCACTCGAATTTCGTCGAGTCGTTTGAGTAGCACGTCGAGGTCATCGGTGCCGCCGCCGTGCATCCAGCCGTCGTTGCGGGCCGCACGGCGCAGGGCTGCCTCCGCGTGCCCCCCGACGAGGATCGACACCGGCTTCGACGGTGCCGGGGTCATCTTGGTCTTGGGGATGTCGTAGAACTCGCCGTGGTACTCGAAGTAGTCACCGCTGGTCAGTCCACGGATGATGTCGATGCACTCGTCCATCCGCTTGCCGCGGCGCGCGAACGGCACGCCCATCAATTCGTAATCCTCGGGCCACGGGCTGGTGCCGACGCCGAGACCCAGTCGGTTGTCGAACAGCGCGTTGAGTGAGCCGACCTGCTTGGCCACCAGGGCCGGCGGGCGGATCGGCAGCTTGAGGACGAAGAAGTTGAACTTGAGCGTGGTGGTGACCGCACACAGGGCAGACGCCATGACGAAGGCCTCGATGAACGGCTTGCCGTCCAGAAACTCCCGGTTGCCGTCGGGGGTGTACGGGTACTTCGAGTCGGATTCGAAGGGGTACGCGACGCTGTCGGCAATGGTCATGGCGTGATAGCCGGCCGCCTCGGCCGCCTGGGCCAGCGGTATGTAGTAGGTGGGGTCGGTCATGGCTTCGGCATAGGTGAACCGCATGCCGTACACACTAGAACGTGTTCTAGTTCGGTCGTGGGCGAATGGTGCGATGGCCGGCGTCAGTAGTGTGTGGGAGATGGGTCGCACCGCCGCCGAACGCATGGCTGCGGCATTGGAGGCGCAGCGCCGCGCCCGCGGTCGGCAACGTGCCGTCGAGCGGCGGATCCTGTCGCTGGAGAATCTTCGAATGGTTGCGGGCGTGGCAGCTTCGGCGCAGGATGAGTTCAGCTCCACGAACTTGATCCGAACGGAGCGCAGCTGATGTCAGTCGGTCGTCCAGGAATAATCGCGTCGCAGGTCAACGAATTGATCCGGTTGACCCAGTCCCGTGCGCTGACCGACATTGAAGGGGTGCTGGTGGACCTCGTCGACAGCGCCGTCGAATACGTGCCCGGCGCCGAATACGCCGGGATCACGATTGCTGGACGCCACGGCGACGTCAGTACGGCCGCCGCCACGCACGAGTATCCGAAGATCCTCGACAAGATCCAGCAACGCTGGGAGCAGGGCCCCCGCCTGAGCGCCGCGTGGGAACACCAAGTGATCAAAATCGACGACATTCAGGATGAGGTCCGCTGGCCCGATTACTGCCGTGAAGTCGCCACCACCACGCCGATCCGCTCGGTCCTGTCCTTCCAGCTGTTCGCCGACCACCGCGCGATGGGAGCGCTGAACTTCTACGCCCAAACCGCTGACGTATTCGACAGTGCCGCTGTCGAAGCCGGCATGGTGGTGGCCACACACGTCGCCCTGGCCTGGAATCTGGCTCGGCGCGACCAGCAGTTCCGCAGCGCTCTGGCCACTCGGGACATCATCGGCCAGGCCAAGGGCATGTTCATGGAGCGCTTCAAGATCGACGCCGTCCAAGCGTTCGAAGTGCTCAAGCGGCTGTCTCAGAACTCGAACACCCCTTTGGTCGATATTGCGCATGAGGTCGTCCGGTCGGAACATCATGGCTGCGCCGGCAACAACTGACGGGCCCAATGCCGTCGGCCCGCAGGCCCGTGCGGCGGCGGCCCGCTTGAGAAGCAGCCAGCTCGCCAAGCGGCGTGCCGAGCTGGCCCAAGGGTTGGCGCCGACCGCCGAAGACGTCGAGATGGCAAGGTTGCGGGCAGAAGAATCGCGCCAGAAGGCGGCGACTGCGCACCATTCCGCCGCGCTGCGGCATCTCGAAGCCGGTCAGGCGCATCGACGTGCCGCGGCGGCCCATGAACAGGCCGCGATGCTCGCGGACAATGGTGACGCCGAAAGACACCAGGACGCCGCCGAGAGGCATCGCGCCGAGGCCGCGCGCCACGAGGATGCAGCCGCGTTTGACGAGATTGCGGCCGCCGATGACGAAGGCGCGGCTGGCTAGGTCTGGTCCTCCATCAGCAGCAGGGCGCCCTTGACGCCGCCCTCGGCGGAGCGAAAAGCCGTGCACGTCACTCTGATTCGGGCGGCGCGGCCTCGCCGGTTCACCGCATCGACGACGACTTCCCCGGTCTGATCGGAGTCGACGAAGGCGTTACCGATCAATGGCCGGACGGTGTCGAGCGGCAGGTTGATGTCCAGCGAGGTCAGTGGAACGCCGGTGGTCTCGTCGGCCCGCAGGCCCCAGAGCTCCTCGCAGTAGCGATTCCACACCACCACCCGCATCTCACGATCCACGACGATCATGCCGAGGCGAATCGAATTCACCAGGGAATCCAGGAAGGTCCGGGCATCGTCGAGTTCGATACTGCGTTCCCGCAGGGTGTCGTTGATGGTGTGGAGCTCGTCGTTGGTCGACTGGAGCTCCTCGTTCATCGTCTCGAGTTCTTCGTTGGTCGACTGGAGTTCTTCGTTGGTGGTTTCGAGTTCCTCGACCGTCGACTGGAGCTCTTCGTTGGTGGTTTCGAGTTCTTCGTTGGTGGATTGGAGTTCTTCGTACGCTGCCTCGAGTTGCCGGTTGGTCTGCACCACCTTGTCCACCAAGGCGCGGGTGGCGGTGACGTCGAAGAACACGATCGATACCCCGAGCAGACCGTTCTCGGCGTCCACCAAGGGATTGACGTGGATCTCGAACCACACCGTCTCCGAACCGGGGCGCTGCCATTTCACGTCCTGGATCCGGGCCGACCGGCGTTCGACCTTGGCCTGCTCGATGTAGGCACGCAGCTCCACCGGGCGGTAGGAGACCTCGAGATCACGCAGAAGACGTCCGATGTCGCGTGCAGACAACCCGAAGATCGACTCGGCCTGCTGGTTGAGCATGGCCACGGTGTCTTCGCCGGTGACCACGATCTGGGCGACCGGGCTGGCCCGAAAAGCCAACTCGCGTACGGTGGTAAGCCCGTGAAGCTCGCCATGTCGGTCGTACATCGACGCTGCGGGGTCGTAACGGTCGAGACCGGTGTGGGAGCCTGCCGCCTTACGGAACACCCGATGTTTGAGATTGAGCGGGGTGAACCGGTCGGCGTGGCTCAGCAGCATCTCGGCGTGTCCGAGGAACAGTGTTCCCTGCGCAGCCAGGGCGAAATGCAAGCGCCCCAGGACATTTCGTTGAGTTTCAGCATTGAGGTACATCAGTGAGTTGCGGCAGACCAGCAGGTCGACGCGGGATATCGGAGCGTCCTTGACCAAGTCGTTGCGGCCGAAGATGACGGCCCGGCGCAGGTCTTTGTGAAAGACGTAGCGGCCGTTGAGCTGTTCGAAGTAGCGCGCCAGCAGATCGGGCGGTACGGACTCGACGGCACGCTCGTCATAGGAGGCGGCCCTGGCTTCGGTGAGGGCTTCCTCGTCGATGTCGGTGGCGTAGATCTTCACCCGCTGGCGGAAGGCATCGGGGCCAGTGCCTCGGTGAGCAGTATTGCCAGCGTGTATGCCTCCTGACCGGAGGCGCATCCTGCGCTCCATACTCGGATGGGGTCGTCGGGCCCCCGTTCGGCGAGCATTTGCGGGATCACGTCGGTACGGATGTACTCCCAAGCGTCAGGGTCCCGGAAGAAGGCTGTGACGTTGATGAGGATGGTGTTGAACAATACCGAGAACTCGTCGGAGCTGGCCTGTAGCACGTCGAGATACTGCTCGAAGGTGTCGTAGCCGGCATGGTCCATGCGGTGGCGGACCCGGCGCATCAGCGAGGTGCGCTTGTAGCCGGTGAAATCGAATCCGCGCGAATCCCGCATATAGCGCAGCAGCGCCTCGAAGGCTTCGTCGGTCGTCTCCATGTCGCCCTGTTTCATGCCTCATCCACCGTCGCCGCGCTGCTGGAATGTCGTGGCTGACACTACTCGGAACTAGAGGCAACTCTCGGGACCGATGACGGCCCACACGGTTTTGCCGCTCGACGTCGGCGTGCTGCCCCACGCACGCGCGAGGGCCGCGACTACCGCGAGCCCGGAAACGGTGTCGGCGCCCCGGCTGGGACGCTCGTGTCGAGTGGCCGGCACCCGGCTGCAGTCCTCGACGGCGATTGTCACCGTCGATCCCCGGCTTTCGACGACCAGTGCGGGAGCGCTCTGGGTGTGCTCCAGGACGTTCTCGACGAGCACGTCGACGATCATGGAAGCGACTGCGATCATCTCACTGCACGACCAGGCCAGTAGCCATTCACTGGTCAGCGCCCGGGCGCGGCGCAAACTCGAGTGCACGCCGGGAAGTTGGGCGCGGGCGCGTCGGCGGGGTAGCCCAGCATCACCGTGACGGACCGCTGCTCTCGCCGCCTCGATGGTCGGGAACAGCTCGACATAGCGGGTGATGCCGTTGCGGGTGATCGCATCGCGGCCCGCCAAGCGCCTGCAGACCAGTACGACGGCGACGTCGGGCCAGACGCTGACATGCCAGCGGGCACTGGTGAACACCGACCACGCGGACTCGGCGGGCACAGCCAATTCGGTGACATCCACGATCACCGCGCTCGGCTCATCCAGCGCGGACTTGATGATGGTGTCGCGCAACTCGCGATAGGTGGTGCCGTCGAGGGTGCCGTCGACGGTCAGCTCGGCGGCCCCATCATGCGTCCGCCCAGTCACCGCGATGGTGCTTGGAGCTCTAGCCACCGCTGTCCTCCTGGGTTTGGCTGACCGCCGACAACCGGTCGCTGAGAACCGCAACCGCATGCTCGGCCTCGGCCGCGAGATCGATGTACCGGTCGGCGATCAAACCCGGACCGGCCTTGTCGGCGAGCCGGCGGGAGAGCTTCGACTTCTCCTGCAGGCTCCGCAGCGCGATCCACAGCGCCCGCTCGACCTCCTCGTCCCAGGCCCTCAGCAACGCGTCGGGTGTCCAGGCATGTCCGACTCGGCACCGGTAGTTGCCCTCACCGACCGACGCCAACGAACCGTTGCAGTCCGGGCAGATATAGCCGGACGGCGGGCCGAGCGTCTCCGTGTCGAAATCGGTGTCGAAACGGGCCGACTTGGCGATACGGTTCTCCAACTCCATGGATGCGTCGGGTTCCATCTCGTGCTCCTCGACACTTCGGTTGGCCAATGTGGCGATCAGGTCGCCCATTCGCGCCACCGGGGCCTGGTGGTCGATCACCCCTGCTGCGATCGCGTTGGCCGGCATCGCGGGAAACAGCGCATCGGACGGAGTTTGGGCAATGGTGACGCCGCCCCTGGACTTGATCGCTGCCGAGCCGAGGACACCGTCGTCGAGCACCCCCGACAGCAGGACGCTGACGGCGCGCGAGCCGTAAGCGAGTGCTGCCGAGCGGAACAGGGCGTTGATGGCGGGCCGGTGGCCGTTCTCGGTGGGACCCTCGGTCAACAGGATTCGGTGCTCTTCGACCAGCAGATGACGGTCGGGCACCCCGACATAGATGGTGCCGGGTTTGAGCTCGACACCGTTTGTGGCGGTGGTCGACGGCAGTGGTCCGGCCCGGTCCAAAATGCGCGCCAACGCACTGGGGGCGTCGGCGGGTAGGTGCAGTACGACGACCACGGGATAGGCCAAGTCAGAAGGTAGGCCGGACACCAATCGGGTCAGCGCTTCCACACCGCCGGCCGATGCACCGACGGCTATCAGTCCAACCTTCTCATCGTTGTCTGTCATCACTGGCCCACCTGACGTGTACCCAACGTACGCTTCGGCAATCACTGTGGGACACGGCGCGGCCAGGCATGATGACCGCATGCCGGCTTGGCTGTCCCGCAACGTTCGGGTGCTGTCGGCGGTGTCCTTTCTGCAGGACGCCGCGAGTGAACTTCTCTATCCGCTGTTGCCGATCTATCTCACGGCCGTCCTGGGAGCCCCGCCCGCGGTGGTCGGCGCAGTCGAGGGTGCTGCCGAAGGTGCGGCCGCCATGACCAAACTGGCCGCCGGGCCACTGGGTGATCGCTACGCCGAGCGTCCGTTGATCGCCACCGGGTACGGCATGGCGGCCCTGGGCAAGGTGATGGTCGCCGCCGCGAGTGCGTGGCCGGGGGTGCTCGCCGGCCGCGTCGTGGATCGGCTCGGCAAGGGCATTCGCGGCGCGCCCCGCGACGCGCTGCTGGTCGCCGATATCGATGACGGCGCCCGTGGCCGGGTTTTCGGATTCCACCGGGCCATGGACACCCTGGGCGCCGTCGTCGGCCCCCTGCTGGGCTTGGCCGGCTACGAGCTGCTGGACCATCAGATCGCGCCATTGCTGTGGGTGGCCGTGGTGCCGGCTGTGCTCAGCGTTGCGCTGGTGTTCCTGGTCTCCGAAAGGGGAAGGGAAAAGCGTCGCTCAGCGCCACGAAGCCAGCGCCAATCGATACTCTCCCGCGTACGCGAGCTGCCCGGTCGGTACTGGCGCGTGACGGGTGTGCTGGTGGCATTCGGTCTGGTGAACTTCCCTGACGCGCTGCTGTTGTTGCGGCTCAACGAGATCGGCTTCTCGGTGGTCGAGGTGATCCTGGCCTACGTCACCTACAACGCGGTGTACGCCGTCTCCAGCTTCCCGGCCGGGCTGCTGGCAGACCGGATCGGCCGCCTACCGGTATTCGGCATCGGCTTGGTGTTCTTCGCCATCGGTTACGCCGGCCTGGGCCTGACCACCGATCCGCTGCCGGCCTGGCTGCTGATCGGGTGTTACGGGCTTTTCACGGGCTGCACCGACGGGGTCGGCAAGGCCTGGGTTTCCTCGTTGGTCGGGGCCGACTTGCAGGGCAGCGCGCAAGGAGTCTTCCAGGGGCTCAGCGGATTCGCCGTGTTGGGCGCCGGGGTGTGGGCCGGGCTGGCGTGGACTGCTGTTCCAGGCCAGCCCGGCCAACTGCCACTGTTGATCTCCGGCATCGGCGGGGCGGTGTTCGCGGTCGGGTTGCTCGGCCGCTCGGTGCTCACCCGGCGGCGCTGACTTCCACCTCGTCGAGTTCGAACGGCGGCGCACCGATACCGGCGATCGAGTGCATGCCCTGTGACGTGCGTTCAGTGATGCGGGCGTCGACGGTGCGCGTGCCGATGGTCAGCCGAACGGGCCCCGCCGCGACGGTGGTAGGCGCATCGAGAATCGTTCCGCGCCAGTGGTATTTGCCGTCGATCGGATCCAGATGCCCGGTCAACCGCACATGAACGCGGCGATCGCCCTCACCGTTGTCGAGGATGGCGAACCCGTCGAACACCTCTTCGGTGACGCCCTGTCCGGAGTCCGCGGCGTCACCGGCGCCGGCAGTGAGACGCGGGGGTGTCTGCGCCGGCAGGAACCCGGACCGCCGCCACATGCGCCGGCCGATGCGGCCCATCAACCCGACCTCTTCGAGGAAAGCGGCCAGCGGGGCGAAGCCCGAGACCTGCACCTCCCGACGGTGCGCGCTGGCGCGTGCGATCCGGCGGGCAGCGCGGGCGTCGAGGCCGACGCGCGCGTACTGCACCTTGTTGGTGAACAGGTAGCGGAAGAAGTACCCGCCGACGCCGTTGAGGTTGGCCACCCAGGCCCGCGTGTACCAGCGCATCGACGGAGTGCGCTGACGCAGGCCGTCGCGGGCGAACTGGATGTGGCGGGCTTCCTCTGTGACGTGAATGCGCATGAGGCGCTGCACCATCGGCTGCAACTCGGGGTCGTCCATCATCTGCCGCTGCAGCGAGTCGAAGATCTCCTCGCCGACCAACGCCGCCACCCACAACACCGAGCCGCGGAAGAAGAAGGGCAGCGTGTTGATGATCATGCGCTGGTACAGCCGGGGACGCACCGGTTTGGCCCCGATCTTGTCGATGGCCTTGCCGAACATCACCATGTGGCGGGTCTCGTCGCCGAGTTCGGTCAGCTCATAGTGCGTCGAATTCGAGGTGGGATCCTGGTGCATCATCTTGCGCAGCAGGGCCTGGTTGAGGATGTTCTCGAACCAGATGCCCGCCGAGAGCGTGTTGGCCAGCTCCTGACGGGACAGCTCGATCTGCTCCTCGCGAGACATGCTGTCCCACAACGGGGTTCCGTACAGGGATACGACCCGCGGTGGCAGGAAGAACTTGTCCGGATCGATCGGTGCCTGCCAGTCGATGTCCACCACCGGCGCATAGGATTTGCGAACCGAACCCTTGAGCAGGCGTTCGGAAAACGCATCGCGCCGGGCGGCGTTGGACGAGCCTGCGCCGGGTCTGACCGAAGTTGTCACCGTTGACGTTCCCTTCGTTTGTGGTCCCCCTCACTCCGACGTTAGGTAGCGACAATGCGTGATGTCAATACCCCGGGTACCGGATACTTGGGGTACCCGGTTTTGCTTCGGATAACCTTCGACAGTGCGTCGCATCCATGTCATCGGAATCGGGGCCGGTGATCCGGACTTCGTCACGGCCCAGGCCATTTCCGCGCTCAACGACACCCAGGTGTTCTTCGCGATGGACAAGGGGCCGCGCCGAGGAGCGACCGATGAGCTGGTCGCGGTGCGCAAGATGATCTGCGATCGCTTCATCCGCACCGAGCCCGGAAAACCCGGCTACCGCTTCGTGGAACTGGTCGACCCGCCGCGCGCCGCTGCCGGCGATGCGCCGGGCTACCGGCAGGTGGTGGCGGACTGGCACGCCGAGCGGGCCCGCATCTGGGCCGCGGCCATCGAAACCGAACTGGGGCCTGACGGCGTCGGGGCCTTCCTGGCCTGGGGCGATCCGTCGCTGTACGACAGCACCCTGCGGATCCTGGAGATGGTCGGGGAGCACGTCGAATTCACCTACGACGTAATTCCCGGCATCACCGCGATCCAGGTGCTGACGGCCCGGCATCGCATCCCGCTCAACGACGTCGGCGAACCGGTGTTGATCACCACTGGCCGCCAACTGCGCGAGCACGGGTTGACCGGTAGCGCCGTGGTGATGCTCGACGCCGACTGCGCATTCCAGCAGTGCGGGCCGCAGACCCGGATCTGGTGGGGAGCGTATCTGGGCACTCCTGATGAGTTGCTCTACGCGGGAACGGTCGGCGACATCGGCGACGAAATCGTTGCCGCGCGTGCCGAGGCGAGAGCGCGCCACGGCTGGATCATGGACACCTACCTGCTGCGCTCGGCAGACTAGACCGCCATGAGCTCATTTCTCCTGCGCGCCGCGATAACCGGATTCGCGCTCTGGGTCGTCACTCTCATCGTGCCGGGGATCTACTTCATCGGAGGTGACACGACCCTTGCCCGCGCCGGCATCATCTTCGTCGTCGCGGTGATCTTCGGGCTCGTCAACGCCTTCATCAAGCCGATCGTGCAGATCCTGTCGATTCCGCTCTACATCCTCACGCTCGGGCTGATCCACATCGTGATCAATGCGCTGATGTTGTGGATCACGTCGTGGATCACCGACAACACCACGGGTTGGGGTCTGCACATCGACCAGTTCTGGTGGACCGCGATCTGGGCGGCGATCGTCTTGTCGCTGGTGAGCTGGCTACTGTCGCTCGTCAAGGCCCTCGCGTAGGGCCGCTGCCTGCTCGGCCAGTGCGGCCGCGGTGTCTGCGGCGGCCTCGGCGCCTGTCTGGGTGTCGCGATCGCGCTCGGCACCCCAGCACGCCGCCAGGGTTCGGTATGCGAGCTGTTCGGTGGCCACGACGGTCGGCCACATGCGTTCGGCGCCAAGGCGTTGCGCGTGCGATCCGCCGATGTTCGCGTCGTAGGCCGGCAGCAACTCCATGGCGCGTAACTGCAGATCGCGCCGATCGGTACGGGCCGCCGGCGACGTGGCATCATCGGCGGCCAGGTGCGGCAGGGTGGCGCTGACCGCGTCGAGCGTGGCGTCGACCGCGGTGCGCAAACCGGTCGGATGGCGCAGGCGTTGCGTTGCCCAGTAGACCGCGAGAGCCACCGCGCAGCCGATCAACGTGTCGCTGCCGCGTGTCAGCAGAAGTTCGCCGAGATCGTCGACCGGTTGGCCGCCGGAGGCGATGGTGAGTGCGGCGGGCGTGATGAATATGACGGCCAGCGTGTAGTTGCGCACCACGTACATCTCGATGACGAACTGCAGCGTGCCGATCACCAGGGCCAGCCACAGGCCCTGCGGGTGGAGCGCGAGGATCGCACCGGCGACGCCGAGGCCCACCCAGGTGCCGAGTGTCCGTTCCACGCCGCGCACCACAGTGCGTTGCCAGTCGAATCCCTGATGCAGCATCAGCACCGCGGCGGCCATCGCCCAATACGCATGCGTCATCGTCAGGGCCTGCGAGATCAGGACGGCGATGACACCGGAGAACGCGACCGCCATACCCACCCGCGCCGCCAGCTGCAGTGATACCGAACCCGGAGTCAGTGCCCGGCGCAGGAGCTGCAACGTGCTCGGCCGGCCGAGTGGAATCCCTTCGGCGCCAAGCTCTTCGGTGACCGCGTCGGCCGGCACCGTGGCCAGGTGACGCGCCGACGCCGCACCGTCGAACGGCAGCGGCTCGCCGGTCTCAGCGGCCCGCATGGCCTCGGCGAACAGCACGTGCAGTCGACGGTTGACCACCCGCAGTCGATACAGCGCCCGGTCGGGTTTGGGCTGCACCGGTTGATACGTGACCAGGGTGACCCACGCGGTGTGCAACAGGAGTGCGGCCCTGTGCCGGGTGTCGGCCGCAGGGTTCTCGATGTAGGCGGCGACGGCGGTGGCAGCCGCGGCGACCGCGGCCTTCTCCGGTCCGCGGGGCCGGATCAGCGCGCCGGACATGTGCACCAGCCAGGCGAACGCGCCACCGGCCAGCACCAATGCGGCGTGATGGCCCGGGCTCAGGTGCAGCGTCGCCGCAGTGCCGGTACCGGCCGCGCAGGCCAGCACCACCATGTAGGCCCCGGGCGGGCCGATGCTCAGGGCGTGGCAGACCAGGGTGGCCACCACCGCGATCAATGTCACGGTCAGCACTCCCAGCCACGGCGTCGACGAGGCCCAGGCGCCGAGGGCCACCGCCGCGGCGAAGCAGACCGCGACCGCACCGAGATATAGGCCCCGATTCAGATAAGGCCGGCCACTGCCGTACAGCGAGGTGAATCCGCCGATCGTGGCGATCAATCCGGCGGTGGTGTCGCCGGCCAGCCAGCCCACCAGAACGGGCACGGCCATGCAGATTCCGGCGCGCAATGCGAACGGCCACCTGCGCGGCACGCTGTTGATCACGAAGATGTGCCGCAGCGGATTGGACGCTCTGGGAGCAGGCCCGTCGGACATGTCTACAGCATGCTCGGCGTTTCGCTGACACACTGGAGCCATGCCTGAACTGCCCGAAGTCGAGGCGCTGGCCGATCACCTCCGCCGACATGCCACGGGCCGGAAGGTCACCCGGATCGACGTGTCCGCGTTGTCGGTGCTCAAGACGTTCGATCCGCCGACGACGGCGCTGCACGGCCAGACCGTGACCGGCGCGAACCGCTGGGGCAAGTACCTCGGCCTCGAGGTCGGCCCCTGGCACCTCATCACGCATCTGTCACGGGCGGGTTGGTTGCGGTGGTCGGACAAGCTGTCGCCGACGCCGCTCAAGCCGTCGGGAAAGGGCCCGATCGCCCTGCGCGTGCACCTTGACGAGGGAGTCGGCTTCGACCTCACCGAGGCGGGAACGCAGAAGCGGTTGGCGGTGTGGGTGGTCGCCGATCCGATGGCCGTACCGCAGATCGCCTCACTCGGGCCGGACGCGCTGTCGCTGGACTCGGCCGGACTGGCCGGCGTGCTGGCGGGCAATTCCGGGCGGATCAAGACGGTGATCACCGATCAGAAGGTCATCGCCGGGATCGGCAACGCCTACAGCGACGAGATCCTGCACGTCGCCAAGCTGTCTCCG
Organism: Mycolicibacterium fortuitum subsp. fortuitum; assembly: GCF_022179545.1. The sequence continues at coordinate 1,456,694 of NZ_AP025518.1, forward strand.
TTCGCCACTGCCGGCAAGCTGACCGATGCTCAACTCGGCGCGCTGCACGACGCGATGATCTCCGTGCTGACCGATGCGGTCACGCGTTCGGTGGGGCAGCAGGCCGCGACCCTCAAGGGGGAGAAGCGGTCCGGCCTGCGTGTGCATGCCCGCACCGGACTACCGTGCCCGGTCTGCGGGGACACGGTGCGGGAGGTGTCCTTCGCCGACAAGTCGTTCCAGTACTGCCCGACGTGCCAGACCGGCGGCAAGGTGCTGGCCGACCGGCGGATGTCCCGCTTGCTCAAGTAGACCGCGTTCTTGACAGTTGTCTAACTCGGTTATTCTGCTGCCATGACCCGCCAGAAGATCCTCATCACCGGTGCCAGCTCCGGACTGGGCGCCGGCATGGCCCGTCAATTCGCGGCCAAGGGCCGGGACCTGGCGTTGTGTGCGCGCCGCACCGAGCGGCTCGACGAGCTCAAGGCCGAGCTGGCCGACAGGCATCCCTACATCAAGGTTGCGGTCGCTGCGCTCGACGTCAACGACCACGAGGCCGTGCCGCGGGTGTTCGGTGAGCTGTCCGAGGAACTGGGCGGCATCGACCGCGTGATCGTCAACGCCGGCATCGGTAAGGGCTGGCCGCTGGGCGAGGGCAAGCCGTGGGCCAACAAGGCCACGATCGAAACCAACCTGATCGCCGGTCTGGTGCAGATCGAGACCGCGCTGGAGATGTTCAAGAAATCCGGCAGCGGACACCTGGTGCTGATCTCGTCGGTGCTCGGCAACACGGGGGTGCCCGGCGGCAAGGCCGCATACTGTGCCTCGAAGGCCGGGATGACCTCACTGGGTGAGTCGCTGCGCGCCGAGTACGACAAGGGCCCGATCCGGGTGACCGTCATCGAGCCGGGCTACATCGAATCGGAGATGACCGCCAAGTCGGCGACGACGATGTTGATGGTCGACAACGAGACGGGCGTGCGCGCGATGGTCGAGGCCATCGAGAAGGAGAAGGGCCGGGCCGTGGTCCCGCGCTGGCCGTGGGCACCGCTCACGCAGGTGATGCGGCTGCTGCCGCCGAAGTACACCAAGCGCTTCGCCTAGTCACAGCGGTCACACCGGCCCCTGATTCCCGGGGTCTGGGCGTTGTGCCCGGCTGTCAGCGACTTTTCAGCGACAATCGACACCTGGGCAACATCGGCATCGCCAAACACATTGTCGCTGGCGGTTTTAGGCACTTCGGCACCAGTGGCCTCACCGGGCTCGTCAGTCCCGTGCCCACTTATCAGCGACACTGTCGCTCGTAGGCGGGCAAGCCAAATTCTGTTACTGAAGAGGCTGCAGCCATCCGGAGTGAGGCGAGTGCCGATCGCTTCTGGGCCCAACGCGACCCACGATGTCTATGAGGTGATTGTCGCTGAAAAGTCGCTGACAGGCGGACAGGTCGACAAGGTCTTTCGGCGACGCGCCGCGCCGGTCCCTCCGCGTTCGTAACGCCAGGGCGACGAAACCCGTGTTTTCCCGCCGTGGCGTTACGAACGTGAGCGGTCAGCCCGCGAATTCCTGTGCCAGGCCGTCGATTCCAGCACGGATCGCAGTCAGGGCCTCGGCGCGGGCCTTGAGCTTGCTGGCCACGTGGGCGCCGGTGTTCAGGGTCGCTGCTGCCTCGGCCGCCACCTGCTGGGCCCGCTCGAGCACCGCATCTGCCTCGACCACCTCATCGAGCCAACCGCCCGCAATCGCCGTGTCACCGGTGAACACCGCCGCCATGGCGATGCCGCGCTGAAAAGCCGCACGGGTCAAGCGCATCCGCATGATCTCGATGGCGGCGATCGGCAGTGTCATCCCGATCTTCACCTCATTGGCCTGGCACCGCGACGTCACCGCGCCGACCCGGTGATCACCGGACAACAGCAGGAACGAGCCCATCGCGATGGCATGCCCGGTGGCCGCCATGATCACCGGCACAGGGAAACTCAGGCACCGCACCGACAGTTCGAAGCCGCCGGCGAGCATGCCGAGGGTGGCCGCCACGTCGCCGGACGAGAACACACTCAGATCGAACCCGCCGCTGAACACCTTCGAATTACCGGCCAGCACCACGGCTTTCACTTCGCCGGCGGCTGCACCGGCGGCCGCTTGATCCAGTGCCGCGTTGATCTCGGCCTGCATCGCAGGGGATAGTGCGTTGACTTTGCCGTCGTCCATCGTGATCGTGGCGACGGCATCGTTGAGCTCGTAGCTCACCAGGCTGCTCATCGCACGATGGTAGCGAGTGAGCTCAGGCTCGATGACGCCTGCCGGACGAAGGCGCCGGCTTGATCAGATCGGTCTCGGGCTCGTCATCGTCGTAATCGTCGTCGTCATCGTCATCGGCGGCCTCGTACCGGTCGCGCCAGCGGGACCGCACCTCGGCGCCCAGCGCGTTGATGCGGTTGATCTCCGTGCGCAATTTCTGCTCGTCGGTCTCCTTGGCCGCGTACTGGAAATAGGTCAGGACCGCGCGCAACAACTCCAGTTTCTGCTTCTCCCGGCGTGCCTGGTCGTGCGTGGTGAGCAGTTCCATGCGGTCCACCGGCGGCAGCGTCGCCCAATCCAGCACCGCGGTGTTGCGCAGCTTGCGGCCGCTGGGCTTGCCGGGGGAGCCCGGCTCGTCGTAATAGGTGACCGCTCCGTCGAAGCGGGACGCGATCGCCTCGCCGAGCTGCTTGCGGTCCAGCGCCGAATCCCACACGATGCGCCACTCCTGCGACGGCGCCAGGTACGGGATCTCGGCAGGCAGGTTCAACGGCACGATGTCGACGAAGTTGTCGTCGTAGGAACTTTCGTACTTGCCGACCGTGGGCGGGTTCGCGAATTCGAACCGCAAACCGTAGGCGGGCCGCTGCCCGTAATTGCGGACCACCAGTTCGATCAGATGCCAATCGGCACTGCTGGGTTCCATGAACATCGACACATTCGGCTGAGTCAGTTCGGCCTGGCGTTCCTTGGCCTTGAGATATTGCCGCCAGGCATAGATCAGCGCGATGACGACGACGACGATCGCCACCCATGCTGCGAGCGCAGTCCACGCACCCGGTTCGAAACTAGCCAACTCACGCCCCCGCTCCGTGACTGAATCGATGATCCCCACCAAGTGGGTATATCACGGACCCAGGACGGGGGCGGCGGTCAATCTCAGCAAACTCCGAGCAAAAACCCGCCCGTCACGAGGCGACGGCGGTGAGGATGTCGCGTTGGACTGCCTCGGTGACGGGAGTGTGTACCAGCCGCTCGCCGCGGGCCAGCCACTCGACGTCCGTCCATTCGATCCGCGCGGGCAGCCGCCGCCAATAGTGCGGATGCGAACGCAGATAGACCTCGACGCTGGCATGCACCTTCGCGTCCAGCGGCGCCCGGCGCCGCCCGATCGCCGGTGCGGTCCCGGCCAGTGCGTCGAGGTCGGTGGGGCAGGCGCCGTGGTCGTGAACCTGCAACCCCGCGGCGATCGCCCCGTCCAGCATCCAGTCCAGGGCGATGTCGGCCAGGGGCCAGCAGGCCCCGGTGCCGCCGATGACGTCGCCGCGGCTGCCCCGGAACCAGACTTCATCGAGGCTCTCCGGATACCGCATCGTCCGGCGTCCTCCGTCGACGGCCACCGCGTGCCTGCCGGACTCCACGGTCGGCAGCGGACCCATGTGATGCTTGGTGCCCGGGGTAGCCGTCGCGTTCCACAACCCGACGAACCGCACGGGCACGGCAGGGTCGCGGTCACCGAACAATTGCGCTGCCAGCACTCTGATCTGCCGCCAGTCCTGAGGTGTGCGTGCCGTGCGGGGCAGCACATAGGTGGCCAGCGCGTAGTCCAGTACGTCATCGGAATGGGCCGGCAACAGGCCGACAGTGCCCAGCAGAGTGGCCAGCTCGCCGGCGCGGTGCCCGCCCTCACCACCGCCGAACAAGAAGATCCGGTCTCCTGGATCCCACGCATCGCCCAAGAACCGGTACGCCTCGACGATGGCTGCCCGGGCTTCGCTGACGGCATCGCCGCGCCGGCCCGGCGTGATTCGTCTGCCGGGTCGCATGGCCGCGCCGCTGTGATACCAGATCAGCTGTTCGGTGCCGTCCAGCAACCGAAAGAGCATCTCGGTATTCGATGCGTCACGGAGTCCGGGATGTTCATCTGTGTGGTCGAAGCACAGCACGATGTTCTTCACGGCGACCCCCGGCGGGACTGTCAACTACGGCTCAACAATTGCTGACAGTTACTTTGCCGGGTCCATGCCACGATGTCCTGAGTATTGCACTACTCGAATCGCGCGGAACGGAGCTTACTTCCTGTTGCAACGGTTTCTACAACGAAATCCGTGGCAGATGCGCGGTCTGATGGCGGAATCAATCTGTTACGGAACCGTAAGTTCAGCGGATTCCGCAGTCAGTGCGACTGAAACGATTCATCAGCCGCCCATCAGCATGCGCCACTGCTCAAGGTTCGACGCCCGATATACGTAGTTGCTGCGTTTGACTTCGTCGAGCGGGGCGCTCGGCTCCTCCGAGTACCAGTGCCCCGGAAAGACGGTCGGATCTCCCGGCAGCTTGGCCAGCGCCTGCAGGCTGCGGAACATGTCGTCGACGTTGCCGCCGGGAAAGTCGGTGCGCCCGCACCCGTCGAGGAACAACGTGTCACCGGCGACCAGGCGGCCGTCGAGCAGGAAGCACTGGCTGCCCGGAGTGTGGCCGGGGGTGTGCAGTAGCTCGATCTGCACCTCGCCGACAGAAACCTTGTCGCCGTGCACGTGCCCGGTCAGCTCGCTCGGCGCGATCCCGGTGACCTTCGAGACCCAATCGGCCTCGTGGGTGTTGACGTGCACCGGCACGCTCTGCCGTTCCAGCAGCTCGGCCAAGCCCTTGAGGGAGAAGCCCGCCATCGTGCCGCCGACGTGGTCGGGGTGGTGGTGGGTGACCAGCACGCCGGCCAGACGCATCCCGTCGTTCTCGATCACGTCGACGAGGTCGTTGGCCGCGTACGCCGGGTCGACCACCACCGCCTCGCCTGCCTCGCGGTCGCCGATCAGATAGGAGAAGTTGCGCATCTGCGCCGCGATCGGATCGCCGGACGCGTAGTCGCGACCCGACAACAACTGCCGGAAGTACAAGCGGTCTTGGGCCTTGGGCTCGGACATGCGTCAAGCCTATTGCGGCTCCGTCAAGACATCCCCGCAGGTCCAAAAACCGCACGTCACGACGTGTTTGAACCCACACCGATAAAACTCGCATCAAAAATGCGGAATTACTAGCGTCATCGGCATGCACCTCACCCGATTCACCGACCTGGGACTGCGCACGATGATGCTGCTGTCCTCCGGTGAGACCGAGGGCAAGCGCATCACCACCCGCACCATCGCCTCCGGGGCAGACGCATCCGAACATCACGTCGCCAAGGCCGTCTCCAAGCTGTCCGAGCTCGGCATGGTGCATGCCCGGCGGGGCCGGGTCGGGGGACTGGTGCTCACCGAGGCCGGGCGCAACGCCTCGATCGGCTGGCTGGTGCGCGAACTCGAAGGGGACCGCGAGGTCGTCGAATGCGGCGGGGTGTCCCCATGCCCGCTGATCGCTGCTTGCCGGCTACGCCGGGTGCTGGCCGACGCGAAGGAGGCGTTCTATCGCGAGCTCGACCGCTACACCGTCACCGACCTGACGGCGGACAACCGCTTACCGATCGTTCTGCAACTCACCACCTCTGAAAGGAATCCCCGATGACCGTCACCAGCCCCGAGCCGTCTGCGGTACGCGACGAACTGGAGCCCAAGCACGCCGAGATCGTCGCCGCGACACTGCCGCTGATCGGCGCGCACATCGACGAGATCACCTCGGAGTTCTACCGCCGTCTGTTCGCCAACCACCCCGAGCTGTTGCGCAACCTGTTCAACCGCGGCAACCAGGCCCAAGGTGCCCAGCAGCGCGCGCTGGCGGCCTCGATCGCCACATTCGCGACCCATCTGGTCAACCCTGACCTGCCGCATCCGTCGGCGCTGCTGGCGCGTATCGGCCACAAGCACGCGTCCCTGGGCATCACCGCCGACCAGTACCCGATCGTGCACGACAACCTGTTCGCCGCGATCGTCGAGGTGCTGGGCGCGGACACCGTGACACCCGAGGTGGCCGAGGCGTGGGACCGGGTCTACTGGATCATGGCCGACACCCTGATCGCGCTGGAGCGGGATCTCTACGCCGGAGCCGGCGTGGAACCGGGTGATGTGTTCCGGCGGCTGCGCGTCGTCTCGCGGGTCGACGACCCGTCCGGTGCCGTCCTGGTCACCGTCCGCGCCGCCGAGCCCGTCAACTTTATTGCGGGACAATATGTCTCGGTCGGTGTGACCCTGCCCGACGGCGCCCGTCAGCTACGTCAGTACAGCCTGGTCGGCGCGCCCGGTTCCACCGATCTGACGTTTGCGGTCAAGCCCGTCGACGCCGTCGCCGACCAACCCGCCGGCGAGGTCTCCTCCTGGATCCGGGCCAATCTGTGCATCGGCGACCTGCTGGATGTCACGCTGCCGTTCGGTGACCTGTACACCGGAGGACGGCCCGACGGCCCGGTGGTGCTGGTGTCGGCAGGCATCGGCATCACCCCGATGGTCGGGATCCTGGAGTTCCTGGCAGTCGAGGCTCCCGACACCCAGCTCCGGGTGTTGCACGCCGACCGCAGCGACAGCGGTCAGCCGCTGCGGGAGCGTCAACACGAGTTGATCGAGGCGCTGCCCAACGCCAGCCTCGACCTCTGGTACGAGGACGGCGTCACCGGTGGGGCTCCCGGCGTGCACGCCGGACTGCTCAAGCTCGACGGCATCGAACTGCCCGACGACGCCGCGTACTACCTGTGCGGCGGGGCCGGATTCGTCGAGGCGGTTCGCACCCAGCTGAGTGACCGCGGCATCGCCCACGAGCGGGTGCACTGCGAGCTGTTCGCACCCAACGATTGGCTCCTGGACTAGCCGACCAGGCAAAACAGCTCCCCGGCGGCCGCTTTGACCTGCGGTTTGGTTTGGCTGCCGGGGAGGTTGTACCCTCTTTAAGGCCCCGCAGCCGCAACGCCGCGGGACAAGCCCCCTTAGCTCAGTCGGCAGAGCGTTTCCATGGTAAGGAAAAGGTCAACGGTTCGATTCCGTTAGGGGGCTCGGTGGACGCCAGGCGAGCGAAGCGACGCGGGAGAATCCGGACGTGGAGCCCCACCTGGGACCCTCCGGGGCGGTGTAGCTCAGCTGGTTAGAGCGCACGACTCATAATCGTGAGGTCGGGAGATCGAGCCTCCCCACCGCTACAGGAACATCAAAAGCAGAGCGTGATTTTGAGCAGGGAGAACTGACGTGGCGTCGAGTACCGACGTACGGCCGAAGATCACTTTGGCGTGCGAGGTGTGCAAGCACCGCAACTACATCACCAAGAAGAACCGCCGCAACGATCCCGACCGGCTCGAGATCAAGAAGTTCTGCCCCAACTGCGGCACCCACCAGCCGCACAAAGAGTCGCGATAGCCATTCGCCGTGGCTCTTTCGACCAGCATCGTCGGGATGCATTATCGGCATCCTGAGCACTACGAGGTCGGGCGCGAGAAAATCCGCGAGCACGCGACCGCGGTCAAGAACAACGATGCCTACTACTTCGACGAGGCTGCCGCAGCCGAGCTGGGGCACGACTCGCTGCTGGCACCGCTGACCTTTATCTGCATTTTCGGATACCAGGCGCAGTGGGCCTTCTTCGAGTGGGCCGAGATCGGCATCCAGGACGCTCAGATCGTCCAGGTCGATCAGGAGCTCAAGTTCCTCAAGCCGGTCAAGGCGGGGGACAAGCTCTATTGCGACGTGTATGTGCATTCCGTGCGCAAGGCGCACGGCACCGACATCATCGTGACCAAGAACATCATCACCGACGACAAAGGTGACGTGGTCCAGGAGGCCTACACGACCCTGGCCGGGCGTGCGGGTGACGGAGAAGAGGGTTTTAACTGATGGCGCTGCGCGAATTCAGTTCGGTCAAGGTCGGTGACACGCTTCCCGAGCGCGTGATCCCGCTGACCCGTGGTGATCTGGTCAACTACGCCGGCGTGTCCGGTGACCTCAACCCGATCCACTGGGACGACGAGATCGCCAAGCAGGTCGGTCTCGACACCGCGATCGCCCACGGCATGCTGACCATGGGCGTCGGCGGCGGCTACGTCACCGAATGGGTCGGCGATCCGGCTGCCGTGACCGAGTACAACGTCCGGTTCACCGCCGTCGTGCCTGTTCCCAACGACGGTGTGGGCGCCGAGATCGTCTTCAACGGACGCGTCAAGTCCGTGGATCCCGAGCAGAAACTGGTCACCATCGCCATCTCGGCGACCGCAGGCGGAAAGAAGATCTTCGGGCGGGCCACAGCGACCGCAAAACTGGCGTAAGGAGTTCTGGGCCATGGCACTCAAGGCTGACATTCGGGGAATGGTCTGGAAGTATCCTCACCCCTTCCTGATCGGCCGCGAGCAGATCCGCCAGTACGCCAAGGCCGTCAAGGCCATGGACCCGGCCAGCCACGACGAGGCGGCCGCTGCCGAACTCGGCCATGACACCCTGGTCGCGCCGCTGACGTTCGCTTCCACTCTGGCGCTGCTGGTGCAGGAGCACTTCTTCCAGAACGTCGATGTCGGCATGGAAACCAAGCAGATCGTCCAGGTCGACCAGAAGTTCCTGTACCGCAAGCCGCTGAAGGCCGGGGATCAGCTGCACGCCGTCATGGAGATCACCTCGGTCGAGGAGCGCTTCGGCGCCGACATCGTCGTCACGCACAACGTGTGCACCGATGACGACGGTGAGGTGGTCCTGGAAGCCATCACGACCATGATGGGCCACGACGCCGACGATTCCATCCAGGTGAAGTGGGATCCGGAGACCGGCAAGGTCATGCGGAAGGCGGCCGGAGAGTAACGGTCGATTAGTAGATGGCACCTACGCCGGGGTACACTCGGCACTCGGGGTTTTTCCCATTTCAGCGCGCTGTCCGTCGGCTTGACCAGTCGAGCGGGCCGCGCGCGAATTGTGTAAGCCTCGGCGCAGTACGGTGATGAAATGCGCAAGCAAGTCACCAACAGAGGGGCGTAGCTCAATTGGCAGAGCAGCGGTCTCCAAAACCGCAGGTTGCAGGTTCAAGTCCTGTCGCCCCTGCTCAAACTGAATACTCGACAAGGTGTGGACACTGGAAGGTGACCGCAACAAACAGTCCGCTAGGAAATGAACGGAGCATGCGGTGAGCGACGAGCGCGAAGGTGCCGGCTCCGCAGACGACACTGGAGCTGACGCCGGCACCGACACCGGGGCCAAGGACACCTCCCACGGCCAGACCGCGGTGGTGACCAGGCCGCTTCGCCCGACCGGCAAGCGGACCCGTCGCGGCGTGGCTGCAGAGGCCGACCGTGACGAGGCCGCCGAGGGCGACACGTCGGACGGTGACGCGAAGGCCGACTCCGGCAAGTCGAAGAAGGCCAAGAAGAACGCAAAGGCCAAGAAGACCGGGCCGTCGCGTAACCCGATCATGTTCGTCGTCAACTACCTGAGGCAGGTCGTTGCCGAGCTCCGCAAGGTGATCTGGCCGAACCGCAAGCAGATGGTCAGCTACACCTCGGTGGTGCTGGTCTTCCTGGTGTTCATGGTGGCGCTGATCTCCGGCGCCGACCTTGGCCTGGCGCGGCTGGTGTCGCTGGTGTTCGGCACCTGATCTGGAATTTGAGAGAGGACTGACAACGTGACCACGTTCGACGGCGACGAGACGTTCGCCGACGAGATCGTTGACGTCGACGGCGTCGAGTCGCAGACCGACGATCTGACCGAGGGCCAGGAGGCTGCAGCGGCCGACACGGTCGACGAGACCGACGCGGCTCCGGCCGAAGAGGCCGCCGACGAGGCGCCTGCTGCCGACGAAGACGAGGATCCGGCAGTCGCGCTCAAGAAGGAGCTGCGGCTCAAGCCCGGCGACTGGTATGTCATCCACTCCTACGCCGGCTACGAGAACAAGGTGAAGGCCAACCTCGAGACCCGCGTGCAGAACCTGGACGTGGGCGACTACATCTTCCAGGTCGAGGTGCCCACCGAAGAGGTCACCGAGATCAAGAACGGCCAGCGCAAGCAGGTCAACCGCAAGGTGCTGCCGGGCTACATCCTGGTGCGCATGGAACTCAACGACGAATCGTGGGGCGCGGTGCGCAACACCCCCGGCGTCACCGGGTTCGTCGGCGCCACCTCGCGTCCGTCCCCGCTGTCGCTGAACGACGTGGTGAAGTTCCTGCTGCCGCAGGGCGCGGCCAAGAAGCCCGCCAAGTCCAGCGCCGCCGCCGCGGCCGCCGGTGCCAGCACCGAGGCCACCCTGGAACGTCCCGAGATCCTGGTCGATTTCGAGGTCGGCGAGTCCGTCACCGTCATGGACGGCCCGTTCGCGACGCTGCCCGCCTCCATCAGCGAGGTCAACGCCGAGCAGCAGAAGCTCAAGGTGCTCGTGTCCATCTTCGGCCGCGAGACTCCTGTCGAACTGACCTTCAACCAGGTCTCCAAGATTTAGTCGCCACAGCGGCTAGAAACAACGGGCGTCTCACGCCCTTGGATGAGCAAGTAAAGGAACACCAGAAGCATGGCCCCGAAGAAGAAGGTCGCCGGGCTCATCAAGCTGCAGATCCAGGCCGGGCAGGCCAACCCCGCCCCGCCGGTCGGTCCTGCACTTGGCCAGCACGGCGTCAACATCATGGAGTTCTGCAAGGCGTACAACGCCGCGACCGAGTCGCAGCGCGGAAACGTCATCCCCGTGGAGATCACCGTCTACGAGGACCGCAGCTTCACTTTCGCACTCAAGACCCCGCCCGCCGCCAAGCTGCTGCTGAAGGCAGCCGGTGTGCAGAAGGGTTCTGGCGAGCCGCACAAGACCAAGGTTGCCAAGGTGACCTGGGACCAGGTGCGCGAGATCGCTGAGACCAAGAAGGCCGATCTCAACGCCAACGACATCGACGCTGCGTCGAAGATCATCGCCGGCACCGCCCGGTCGATGGGTATCACCGTCGAATAATCGGAACGCGTGGCAGGGCTGGCATCGGCCCGAGAGGACCACGACTCCAACAGACACGATTGGATTTCAATGAGCAAGAACAGCAAGGCATACCGCGAAGCCGCGGAGAAGGTCGACCGGACCAAGCTCTACACGCCGCTTGAGGCGGCGAAGCTGGCCAAGGAGACCTCCTCCAAGAAGCAGGACGCCACTGTCGAGGTCGCCATCCGCCTCGGTGTGGACCCGCGCAAGGCTGACCAGATGGTCCGCGGCACCGTCAACCTGCCCCACGGCACCGGTAAGACCGCCCGCGTCGCCGTGTTCGCCGTCGGTGAGAAGGCCGAGCAGGCGCTGGCCGCCGGCGCCGACGTCGTCGGCAGCGACGACCTGATCGAGAAGATCCAGGGCGGTTTCCTGGACTTCGACGCCGCGATCGCCACCCCGGACCAGATGGCCAAGGTCGGTCGGATCGCCCGCGTGCTGGGCCCGCGCGGTCTGATGCCGAACCCCAAGACCGGCACCGTCACCCCCGATGTCACCAAGGCTGTGGCCGACATCAAGGGCGGCAAGATCAACTTCCGCGTCGACAAGCAGGCCAACCTGCACTTCGTGATCGGCAAGGCGTCCTTCGACGAGGCCAAGCTGGCCGAGAACTACGGCGCCGCCCTCGACGAGGTGCTGCGCGCCAAGCCGTCGTCCTCGAAGGGTCGCTACCTCAAGAAGGTGACCGTCTCCACCACCACGGGCCCGGGCATCCCGGTTGACCCGTCGGTGACCCGGAACTTCACCGAGGCGTAGCGCAGCGGAGCCGACCATCGGCATAGCGGCGTAGTTATTTCTGCGCGAGCAGACGCAAAAACCCCCGAAATCCACGGATTTCGGGGGTTTTTACTGGGGGCTCCACCCGCTTGCGGGGGACTGCTCGCAATCAAGAGGTGGCGCATTCGGCGAGGCGGCGGCGCAGGAAGGCCGCGGCCGGCTCCGACCCAGAACCATCGAGTGCGACCCGATACCACCGTTGAGCTTCGTCGAAGCGGCCGGCCCGGCGCAGTAGGTCCGCGCGGATCGGCGCGACGGTATTCGTCCGCGCCAACCGCGGATCATCGGCCACCGCGTCAAGCGCGGCTAGCCCGGCAGCGAAGCCGTCTCGAAAGCCAACGGCCAGTGCACGATTGGCCGCCGCTACAGGCGAGTCCGTCATCGCCACCAACCGGTCGTAGGCCACACAGATCGTGGCCCAGTCGGTGTGCTGCCACGACGGCGCCGTGGCATGCAGCGCCGCGATCACCGCTTGCGGCAGATGCGAGCCGAGCGCTCCCTCGGCCGACCGCAAGTGCTCCAGGCCCCGCGCGATACGCCCCCGATCCCACTGGCTGCGGTCCTGTTCGTCCAGAGGTATCAACGCTCCGCCCTCGTCCACCCGGGTGCGCCGTCGCGAATCATGCAGCAGCACAAGGGCGGCGAGGGCATGCGCGTCGCGGTTGCCCGGCATCAACGCGCACAACTCCCTGGCGAGTCGGACACCCTCGTCACACAGTTCGTCGCGGATCGCCGAAGGTCCGCCAGTGGACCAGTAACCCTCGGTGAACACCGAATAGATGCAGCCGAGTACGTGTGGTGTTCGCTCCCCGAGAAGCTCCGGTGGCGGGACCCGCAGCGGGATGTTGGCCTTGCGAATCTTGTTCTTGGCCCGGGTGATTCGCTGTCCGATCGCACTGTCTGACTGCAGCAGGGCGCGGGCGATCTCAGGGACGGTCAGCCCCGAGATCAGCCGCAGCGTCAGCGCCAGCTGCGAGCTGCGGTCCAGCGCGGGATGTGCACAGGTGAACATCATGCGCAGCTCGTCATCGCGTACCGGGTGCAGTTCCGGCGCGGTGTCTGACGTGTTCACCTGCTCGTACACCGCTGCGAGTTCCTTTCCGGGACGGGCAGATTCACGCCGCAGCCGGTCCAGGGCCCGATTGCGCGCCACGGTGGTCAACCATGCGCCCGGATTGGCGGGGACACCCTCGGCCTGCCAAACCCGCAGCGCTTGCGCGCAGGCCTCCTGGACGGCGTCTTCGGCCACCGAGAGATCTCCCGACCATCGCGCCAGTGCGGCCACGGCCGGTCCCCACTCGCGCCGAAAGACGCCGTCCAGTGCAGTCACCGGGGGACTAGAGGCCCGAGACGCCCGACAACTGACGGACCTCGATGGCCGACGCCGGAATCATCGACGCCATCTTCACCGCCTCGTCGCGATCCGAGGCCCGCAACACATAGAAGCCGTTGGCCACCTCGGCGCCCTCCGCGTACGGACCGTCGGTGAGCGTCACCTTGCCGTCGCGTACGCGCACCGTGGTGGCCGTTGACGGCGGATGCAGCGGCGCTCCGGCCAGCGTCTGTTCCCCGATCGTCTTTGCGAGTTCGCCGTGCTTGGCCGCCTGCTCATTCCACTCGTCGGTGCCAGGGGTGTTGACCTCCTGCGGCGGTTCGAGCAGCAGCGCCAACCAGTCGTTGCCCAGCGGCTGCTCGGGAGCCTGCCAGTGGACCATGGGCCACACTTCCACCGCGCCGTACTTCGCCGCCGGGATGTCACGGGCCAGGGCGAGCGCCTCGTCGAGGTTGTCGGCCTCGAATACGTAGTAGCCACCCGCCACCTCCGCGCCCTCGGCGTACGGGCCATCGGTGATCGTCGGATTGTCGGGGCCGCCGGAAATACGGACGGCACCGGCCGCCGGGGTCAGCGCGTCACCCGCGCGGATTGCCGCAGCCGCCTTGGCGTGGAACGCCAGATACGCTGCCAACTCGTCGGCGCCCTGCTCGGGGGTCAGCGCGTTCTCTCGGTTGATCAGTAGTGCGAAGTAGTGCATCGTCGCCTCCGGGTGGTCAGCGAGTGGGAACCGTCTGTTCCACTCTCTACCTATCCGACGAACGACGATGCCCTGATCCGACAGGTCGCCGTGAACTACTTCTGCAGCGTGAACTGGTGCACGCTGATGTGGCCCGACGCGAAGTACTTCTGGCAGCCGTTGAGGTACTTGTCGTAACGGTCGTAGACCTCTTGGCCCTGGATCGCGATGGCCTCGTCCTTGTGAGCCTCGAGTGCGTCGGCCCAGATCTTCAGCGTGCGCACGTAGTGCGGGCCGATCTCCTGCAACTGGGTGAGCTTGAAACCGGCTTCGAGTGCCTTTTCCCGTTCCATCTCCACCGAGGGAAGCCGGCCACCGGGGAAGATCTCGGTCATGATGAACCGGGCGAACCGGGCGTCTTCGAACGTCATGTGCAGGCCCAGCTTCTGGCCTTGCCGAAGGTCGAAACCGGTGATGTTGTGCAGCAGCATGATGCCGTTGTCAGGCAGCGCGTTGTAGGCCGTCTCGAAAAACGCCGGATACCGCTCGAAACCGAAATGCTCGAACGCGCCGATCGACACGATGCGGTCGACCTTGTCGTCGAACTCTTCCCACCCCTGGAGCCGAACCTCCACATTGCGCTGGGTCGGTACCTTCGAGAGCTTGTCGATGGCGTATTCGCGCTGTTCACCACTGAGTGTCAGCCCGATGACGTTCACGTCGTACTTCTCGATCGCCCGCGCCATGCACGCGCCCCAGCCACAGCCGATGTCGAGCAGCGTCATGCCAGGTTCCAGCCCGAGCTTGCCCAGTGCCAGATCGAACTTCGCGATCTGAGCCTCGTCGCCGGTCATGTCCTCGCGCTCGAAATAGCCGCACGTATAGCCCATTGTCGGGCCCAGAAACAGTTCGTAGAATTCGTTAGAAATATCGTAGATCGACTGCAGTTCTTCGTATTTCGGTGTCAATTTGGACATATTCGAAATGCTCCAAGCTGTAGAGTTCCTCCCGCGAATCTCAGGGTACAGCAGCCGACTGCCACCAGGCCGCAAGCGCCACGGTCAATGAAATTCGCCGGCAAACAAATCTGTCATCCTGCACCGCGAGAATGGTTATCGGTGCCTGCGGATATCTCCGGCCGGTACTGTGCTGGCGAAGGAATCAACCCCCGACATCCAGGGTGAACTGGTTGACGTCGGTGTAGCCCTGGCGGAAGAGCTTCGCGCAGCCGGTGAGGTAGCGCATGTAGCGGTCGTAGACCTCCTGCGACTGGATCCGGATCGCCTCGTCGCGATGCGCTTCCAGGTTGGCAGCCCAGATGTCGAGGGTGCGCGCGTAGTGCAGCTGCAATGATTGCCGCCGGGTCAAGGTGAAACCGGCCCGCTGCGAATGCTCCTCGACCATCTCGATGGTGGGCAACCGCCCGCCCGGGAAGATCTCGGTGAGGATGAACTTGATGAACTTGGCCAGCTCGAAAGTGAGCGGGATGCCCATCTCGTGGGCGTGCCGAGGGTGAATCCCGGTGATGGTGTGTAGCAGCATCACGCCGTCGGCCGGCAGGACACGACGGGCGAAGCGGAAGAAATCGTCGTAGCGGTCGGGACCGAAGTGCTCGAACGCCCCGATCGAGACGATCCGCACCACCGGCTCGTCGAATTCCTCCCAGCCGGCCAGCAGCACCCGCTTGGAACGGGTGCTTTCGGAGCGGTCGAGCAACTGCTGGACGTGAGCGGCCTGGTTGCGGCTGAGCGTCAGCCCGACGACATTGACGTCGTGACGCTCCAGAGCGCGCAGCATCGTTGCACCCCAACCGCACCCGACATCGAGCAGAGTCATTCCCGGCTGCAACCCCAGTTTGCCCAGCGCCAGGTCGATCTTGGCGAGCTGGGCCTCTTCGAGCGTCATGTCATCGCGTTCGAAGTAGGCGCAGCTGTAGGTCCGGGACGGATCCAGGAACAGGGCGAAGAAATCATCGGACAGGTCGTAGTGGGCCTGTACGTCGTCGAAATGGGGTTTTAGCTTTACCGGATGGTTGGCCACGGAGGCACCTCTCGGGGCAGATACCGACCGGGCAGAGCCGCACCAAGCCACGTCTTGACCTAGCCGCCCCCCCCAGACTGCTGTCAGCCACTGTAGGTCGAGCACGGCCAGCTACCGAGCGTTACGGCGTCGGCAAAGTAATTAACCTTGCGAAGGCGACAAAATCAGCGGGCGCACGCGAAGTTCGTCTTGAGCTCGCCGACGACCTCGTCCCACACCGGTTCCGGAAGCTCGTGACCCATCCCGTCGATCAGCACCAGCCGCGCGCCCTCGATCGCACGGGCCACCGCCCGGCCTCCGAACGGGCGCATCAACCGGTCCGCACGGCCATGGATCACCACGGTGGGGGCTTTGATCCGCTTGTCGTGGTGGCGCAGGCTACCGCTGCCCAGAATGGCATCGAAATGCCGGGCGATCCCGGCCGGGTAGTAAGCGCGGTCGTACAGTTCGGCGGCTTGAGCCCGGATTTCCTCTTCGGGCGTGGGATAGCCGGGGCTGCCGTTGATCCGGCTGATCCGAACTGCGTTGTCGATGATGGCATCTCGCGATGAATTGGCGGGCGGACCGGTGATCACCGACAGCAGCTGCTTGATGCCCGGAGGCGGCAACAGCGCCTGGTTGTTGCTGGAGAAGATCACCGCCAGCGACTTGGTGCGCTGCGCGTACTGCGACGCGAACACCTGCGCGATCATTCCGCCCATCGACCCGCCGACGATGTGGGCACTGTCGATCTCGAGATGATCGAGCAGGGCGGCCGCGTCGTCGGCGACGTCTTCGAGTGTGTAGACCGACGGGCTCCGAAGCCCGAGGAACGACCGGGCCATGCGCAGCGACAATGGGGAATCCACGCGCTGGCCCGACAGCTTGGTGGACAGGCCCACGTCGCGGTTGTCGTAGCGGATGACGCGCAGCCCCTGGCTCACCAGCTTCTCGCAGAAACCGGTGCGCCACAACAACATCTGCGCGCCGAGACCCATGATCAGCAGGACGGCCGGATCATTGGGATCGCCCATGTCCTCGTAGAAGAGGTCCACGTCGCCGGGTGCCGCGGACGACTTGGCGAAGCCGGACCGCACCTTCATGCCGGCCACTCAGGCCTCGATCCCGTCGCCGTTTTCCTTGTGTTCGCGGCTGATGTCGACCATGAAGTTGGCGAAGTACCCGGTGAGCTGGGGATCGTTCATCATCTGCCACTTCGGGGCCAGCAGCTTCATGTACCGCTCGACGTAGAGGAACTGCTTGCCGATCAACACCAGTTCACGGGGCAACTTGACGTCATAGGCGTCGGCCAGCGCCGACAGCTGCCTGCCGATTTCGGCGTATGACATATCGCCCAGCGACTTCATGGTCAGCGGGGTAGCAAACGCCTCGAGGTCCTTGGCGGCCTCGCCCTCGGGCTTCACCGTTCCTACGGCCCCCATCAGCACCACGATCTTGCCCGCCGCCGCGTGGTCCTTCTTGACCAGCAGGGCATAGACCAGTTCGCGCAACAACCACCGCGTGCGGGGGTCGATCCGGCCCATGATGCCGAAATCGAAGAACACGATCTTGCCGTCGTCGTCGACGTAGAGGTTGCCCGCGTGCAGGTCGCCGTGGAACAGGCCGTGTTTGAGACCGCCCTCGAACACGCTGAACAAAAGGGCCTTGACCAGCTCGGTTCCGTCGAAGCCCTTCTTGCGGATGGCGGCCACGTCGTCGATGCGTACCCCGGTGACCCGCTCCATCGTCAGCACCCGCTGGCTGGTCAGGTCCCAGTACACCTGAGGGACCCGGATGTTCTCGCCCAGCGGAGAGGCGTGCATGTGCGACACCCAGGCGTCCATCGACTGTGCTTCCAGCCGGAAATCGAGCTCCTCGGCCAGGTTGTCGGCGAAGTCGGCCACCACGTCCTGCGCGGAGAGCCGTCTGCCCAGCTTGGCCAGCTCCACCAGCTGTGCGCCGCGCTTGAGAATCTGCAGATCGGCAGCGACGCGGCGGCGGATCCCGGGACGCTGGATCTTGACCACCACCTCCTCGCCGCTGTGCAGCGTGGCGTAGTGCACCTGGGCGATCGAGGCCGACGCGAACGGCTTCTCGTCGAAACTCTTGAACAGTTTGGTGGGCTCTTCGCCGAGCTCCTCGACGAAGAGCTTGTGCACCTCATCGGTGTCGGCCGGTGGCACCCGGTCGAGCAGGCCGCGGAACTCGCGGCTCAGCGGCTCACCGAAGGCCCCCGGGCTCGACGCGATGATCTGGCCGAACTTGACGTAGGTGGGGCCCAGGTCCGAGAACGTCTGCGGCACCTGCTTGATGATCTTCTGCTGCAGAGATCCGCGCCCGAACATGTTGGCAGCGACACGGACCCCGGTGCGGGTGATCTGCCATCCGGTGGCGCCGATACGAGCGGCTTCGACGGGCAGCGGCACCCGGCTCAACCTGGCGACCTCACGGTGCTTGGTTTTCGGCGGCGTAGTGCTCATAGCTGAAGTGTCTCAAAGGCCACGGTGGGGCCAAAAACATCTGTGCCGTGAGTCACACCGACGCGAAACTTTCCTCGACCTCTGCACGGCTGAGAGTGGGGTCGGTTCCGGGCACGTAGGTGGGCTCGGTGTGCGGGACGGTGGTTCCGGCGGCGACGCGTTTCTGCGCGGCCCGGAATTCCAGGGTGTTGCCGGCCGCGGTGTGCAGCCCGTTGATGATCGACCACACCAGGGCGCGCCGTGCGGCGCGCTCGATCGGATTCGGATCGGTGTGCCCGATCAGCTGCTTGGCCCACTTCGGCATGGTGTCGCGGATGGCCCAGTCCACCGCGCTCTGCGGCATCGGCAGATTGGGGCCGGTGGCCATGGCCGCACCGTGGGTCAGGGCCAGCTTGGGCAGGTAGGACTCGAGGCACTCCAGGGTCTCGGCCTTGGTCGTGGGCAGGTCGGTGCCGCCCAACGCATGCCCGACCCGGATGAACTCGCCGTAGTAGCGGTCAAGCTTCTTGCCGCGCAACGGTTTCGGATGGTAGATCTCGTGCGCGGTCGCCAGCCCCCACACCACGGTCGCGTAGTTCCAGCGCAGCCAGTCCGGATCGTCGGCGTCATATGCCGCGCCGTCGGGACGGGTGCCCTTGATGGTGTGGTGCATGGCGCGGACGGTCTTCGCGACCCGCTCGGCGGTTTCGGTGTTTCCGTACGCGGTGCCGATGAAGAACGCGATGGAGTGGCCCAATCGCACGGCCGCACCCTGCGGATCGATCTGCGGTACGGCGACCCCGGTTTCCGGATCACGTTTGACCAGACGCGAATGGTGCATGCCCATCCAGTAGATGGAGGGGTCGAGCCGCTCCATGTAGGCGGCGCACTGCAGGCCGAAGATCAGGGCCTCGGTGTGGGAGTGGACATGCCAGACCGCACTGCCCGGGCCGAACCAGCCCGGATCGCCGACCGGGCCGGCGAACTCCATGCCACGGAAGTAGTGCTGACGGATGTCCTTGTCGAACTTCCGCTGCAGCATCTGCTCGAGCACTTGATGTGGCATGTCCACCGCATACCCCTTTCTGGTTACGTCTGTAGCCAGAATACATTTTGGGTACGGGTGTGACCAGATCTAATCTGAAGGAATGACCGGAGCACCCACCCCGACCCGCTGGGCCGGTGTGCCGCTGACCGACCGCAGGACCGAACGTCGCGCCCTGCTGGTCGATGCGGCGTTCCGGCTGTTCGGAGACGGCGGAGAGGCAGCGCTCTCGGTGCGGTCGGTCTGTCGCGAATGCGGGTTGAACACCCGCTACTTCTACGAGAGCTTCGCCGACACCGACGACCTCCTCGGCGCGGTGTACGACGAGGTGAGCGCGGCCCTGGCCGCAGACGTCGAAGCGGCCACGGCCGGGGCAGGCGATTCTCTGCGGGCCAGAACCCGCGCCGGGATCGCCGCGGTGCTGGGTTTCAGCTCAGCCGACCCTCGGCGGGGACGGGTGCTGTTCACCGACGCCAGGGCCAACCCCGTCCTGGCCGCCCGGCGCACGGTGACCCAGGACCTGCTGCGCGAAGCGGTGCTGTCCGAGGGCGGCCGGCTGAATCCCGGTTCGGACCCGGTGGCCGCCCAGGTCGGCGCGGCCATGTACACCGGTGCGATGGCCGAGCTCGCTCAGCAGTGGCTGAGCGGCAACCTGGGCGACGACCTCGAGGTCGTGGTGGACTATGCGTTGCGGCTGGTTCTGGGCGCCGGTGCCGCAGGCTAGATCTGGCGTCCGGATCAGACGGCGGCCGGACGCCAGCGCTTGATCCAATCCGTCTCGGGCCACTGCTCCTCGGCCGCCATCAACTCGTACATCGTTGCGCGGTCGATGGATTCGCGAATGATGTCGGCATGCCCGGCGTGCCGGCTGAGCTCCTCGATCAGGTGCATGGCCACCCAGCGCACCGACCAGTGGTCGACGTCCTGCGGAAACCACGGCACGTGGTGGGGTACGGGGACCGGGGTCTCGAGATCTGTTTCGGCGAGCACGCGCAGGGTCTCGGCGTTCTGGGCCTTGAGTGCGTCGAGCAGGCCGGCCAGTGTCTCGTGCTCGTGCATCACGTACTGGTCGGCATAGTCGGCCATCTGTTCTTCCATGGGCCGGGGATCCGGCGGCGGGAACTGCGGTGCGTGCTGGGCGCGGGCCGTCCACCCCTGCTGCATCCCGGTGACGTGTTTGATCAGCCCGCCGATCGACAGCGCGCTCACCGACGGGGTGGAGCGGGCTTGCTCGTCGGTCAGGCCGTGGGCCACGGCGAAGAAGGCGTTCTGCTGGAAGGCGACGAATCCGATCAGAGTCTGGCGTTCGTCGGCGGCGGGGGCAGGCATACCGGGCATCGTTCAGTTCTCCTTGCTCTTGTTGGTGTGTACGTAAAGGTCGCGAATGCAGGCGATCTCGGCGCCGTGGTGGATGACCTCCCGGTTGATGTGCAGAATCAGCACGGCCATCGAATGCTCGGCCCACGGACCTTCGGCCGGACCGACGGGCTTGGCCAGGTCATCTTCGCTCAGTCCCCGGACTCCGTCGATCCAATTCCGGTACGCGTCGTCGAGTTGGGCCAGGGCAGTGTCCGCATCGGTGGCGTACGGCCACGACTGGTAGTCGGCCGGCGGGCCGCCGAAGTGTGAATGGTTGCGCATGGCGAACACGCCGACGATCACGTGAGCCAGCCGCCACGCGATGGTGGTGAACGGTTCCGGTTGTGGCGGCGGGTAACTGAAATCGATGCCGCCGTCGGGGTGGACTGTCCAGCAGTCGGGCACCGGCTGCCAGAAATACTCGTCGTCGCTCAGGCCGTCCAATCGCGGCCGGAGTTGATGCGTCCAGTGGAAGTCCAGTTGCTCGGCCAGAAGGTTTGTCCACATGGGACTACTGTGACACCTGTATAGGACAGATTCGGTCCTAAAACTACGGCACACTTCTTGCATGACGGTGAGCAGCGAAACCACCGGCCGCGTGTTGCAACTCCTCGGGCTGTTGCAGTCGCGCAGGACCTGGACCGGTGAGGAACTGGCCGAGCGGCTCGGTGTCACCACCCGCAGCGTCCGTCGTGACATCGAGCGACTGCGCGAACTCGGGTATCCCGTTCAGGCCAGCAAGGGGCAGGGCGGGGGTTACCAGCTGGGTGCGGGCGCGGCCCTGCCACCGCTGCTGCTCGATCCCGACGAAGCCGTGGCGATGGCCGTCTGCCTCCGCCTGGCCGCGGGCGGAAGCGTCGCCGGCGTCGGCGAATCCGCCCTACGGGCCCTTTCCAAACTCGACCAGGTCATGCCGGCGCGGTTGCGTTCGCAGGTCTCGGCCGTGCACGATGCCACCGTCACCCTGGATCCCAACCCGTCGGACTCCCCGGTGGAACCCGAGGTCTTGATGGTGCTGGCCCGCGCCTGCCGCGACCGCGAGCACGTCACTACCGACTACACCGACATCCGGGGCAACCACACCCAGCGGCGGTTGGAGCCCTACCAGCTGGTGACCACCGGCAGGCGGTGGTACCTGATGGCCTACGACCGTGACCGCGAAGACTGGCGCAGTCTGCGCTTGGACCGGATGTCATCGGTGGCCGCTCGCGGCACCACCTTCATGCCGCGCGAAGCGCCCGACGCCGCCGAGTACGTGGGGCGTTCGATCAGTTCTTCGCCCTACCGCTACATCGCTCGAGTCCGGTATCACGCCCCGAAAGAGGTTGTGGCGCAGAGGTTTCCTCCGGCGGCGGCCACCGTCGAGGCAGACGGACCAGATGCTTGTATCGTCACCGCCGGCGCCGACGATCCCGAGCGCATGGTGCTGTACTTCGCGACCGTAGGCCACGAGTTCGAGGTGATCGAGCCGCCCGAGGTGGTTGCCGCCGTCGGTGCCGTCGCGACACGTCTGCAGGCGGCCGCTCACCGGAACTAGGTGATGCCGAGCCGGTCGATGAGCATCAGGAAGGCGGCGGCGAAGTCGTTGTCGGCGGTGGCGATCCGTACCGCTTCCCAGTCGACCTGCTCGCGTACCGCACGGGCCGCCGGTAGCAGCGCCGCGAAATCGCAGTGGTGTTCGTTGAGTGACCTGAGCTTCTCCGCGACCACCAGTGTCGGCGGCAGCACCGGCATCCGGATCGCCAGCACATCGATCACCTCGGCGCTACCCAGCAGTTCGGTATCCACCGATACCCCGTTGAGTTGATAGAGGACGTCGACCAGTACGTCATCGTCGGGATAGGCCTTGAACAACCAGTCCTCGGGTACATGGACGATCTGGGAACCCGGCTTTGCGCAACGCCGCCTCAGCCGCTTCCGCGTCGGTCTCGGCAACCACGAAATCGACGTCGTGCACGGGTTCGGGAGCGCCGTAGACCCACAGCGCATAGCTTCCGGCCAGGGCGAACTGCGGGCCGTGCGCCTTGAACGCCGACGCCGCGCGTTTGAGCGCGTCCCGCAGCTCGTCGTTGCGGTCGAGCACGTGCCATCCCGGGTTCTCGGGGCATCGTCATGATGGGGCGACGCCGTTGTGGGTACTGAGTACCCATGCGGCTGGCCACTTTCAACATTTTGCACGGACGCAGTGTTCACGATGGCGACGTCGACCTGGGCAGGCTGGCGGCTGCGGTCAGCGAACTGGACCCGGACATCCTGGCTCTGCAGGAGGTCGACTGTGATCAGCCGCGATCCGGCAAGGCCGATCTGACCGCTGTGGCCGCCGACGCGATGAACGCCCCGTACCATCGATTCGTCGCGGCCATCTCCGGAACCCCCGGCGCGACGTGGATGGCGGCGACCGGTAGCGAACAACCCGGCACCGCCGCCTACGGAATCGCCCTGCTGTCTCGGTTCCCGGTGGAGAACTGGCAGGTGCTGAGGCTCCCGCGGATCCCGTTCCGGTTTCCCATGTACGTCTCGGGGATCCGCCGGGTCCGGGTCATCCACGAGGAACCCCGGGCCGCGGTCGTCGGCCGCGTCGACACTCCGCTGGGCCCGATCACGGTGGCCAACACCCACCTGTCGTTCGTCCCATGGTGGAACCGCGTGCAGTTGCGTCACCTGGTCCGCGATGTCAGCGGCTTTCCTGGGCCGAGGCTGCTGATGGGGGACCTGAACATGGGACCGGGCCAACCGGGCCGGTGGCATCCGCTCGGAACCGCGCTGACGTTCCCGGCCGACGACCCGACGGTGCAGCTGGATCACATCCTCAGTGACGACGCCGGCTTGTCGGTCAAGGACTGCGCCGCGCCACGGCTGCCGGTTTCGGATCACCGGGCGCTCGTCGTCGACATTTCGGTGCCGTGACGCCGTAGGGTTTTGAAATGCACGTCACGTCAGTGGAGACGACGGAGCTGTTTGCCGGGCCGGAGGACGCCCCTCGGCAGCTGGTTCGGGTGCGATACGAGGCCTGCACCTCGCCGACGCCCGTTCGCGTGAGCGGAGATGGGCTTTCCGGTGAGGTGCTCGCCCCGGTGGGTGGCGGCATCGTCGAGGTGCCCGTGGACGTCGAGCGCGGCGTACCCGGCGAGGTCCGACGCGCGTGGGTGGGGGAGACGGCGTTCGACTTCACCGTCGCCGAACCGGGCTGGACGATGTACATGATCAGCCACTTCCACTACGACCCCGTCTGGTGGAACACCCAGGCCGCCTACACCAGCGTGTGGACCGAGGATCCGCCCGGCCAGTGCCGGCAGACCAACGGTTTCGACCTGGTGCACGCACACCTGGAAATGGCGCGTCGTGAGCCGGAATACAAATTCGTCCTCGCCGAGGTCGACTATCTCAAGCCCTACTGGGATGCCCGCCCCGAGGACCGGGCCGACCTGCGCCGGTTCATCGCCGAAGGGCGCATCGAGATCATGGGCGGCACCTACAACGAGCCCAATACCAACCTCACCGGCCCTGAGACCGCGATACGGAACTTCGTGTCAGGTATGGGTTTTCAACGCGATGTCATGGGTGCGGATCCGGCCACCGCGTGGCAGCTCGACGTGTTCGGGCACGACCCGCAGTTCCCCGGAATGGCGGCCGACGTCGGTCTGACCTCCAGTTCGTGGGCGCGTGGGCCGCACCACCAGTGGGGGCCGATGCAGAACGACGGTGACCCCGAGCGCATGCAGTTCGCCAGCGAGTTCGAGTGGATCGCACCATCGGGGCGCGGGCTGCTCACCCATTACATGCCCGCGCACTACTCGGCGGGCTGGTGGATGGACTCCTCGGCCTCACTGGCCGAGGCCGAGGAATCCACCTACACGCTGTTCACCAAACTCAAACGAGTTGCGTTGACGCGCAACGTGCTCCTGCCGGTCGGCACCGATTACACCCCGCCCAACAAATGGGTCACCCAGATTCACCGCGACTGGAATTCGCGGTACGTCTGGCCGAAGTTCGTGTGCGCGCTGCCGTCCGAGTTCTTCGCCGCGGTCCGGGCCGAGGCCGATGAGCGCGGCATCACGCCGTCGCCACAGACCCGCGACATGAACCCCATCTACACCGGCAAGGACGTCTCCTACATCGACACCAAGCAGGCCAACCGGGCAGCCGAGGACGCGGTGCTCGACGCCGAACGGTTCGCGGTGTTCGCCGGGCTGCTCGGCGGCGCGGACTACCCGCAGGCCGCCATGGCCAAGGCCTGGGTCCAGCTGGCCTACGGCGCACACCACGACGCCATCACCGGTTCAGAGTCAGATCAGGTCTACCTCGACCTGTTGACCGGCTGGCGCGATGCCTGGGAGCTGGGCGTCACCGCGCGCGACAACGCGCTGAACCTGCTCACCGGAGCTGTGGAGGGTTTCGGCGGGCAGGAGCGCAGCGACTCGGGAATCAACTCGGTCGTGGTGTGGAACGCCTTGGCGCACAACCGGTCCGACATCGTGACAGTTCACCTCGAGCAACCGTTCCCCGGCAGGCTTCTCGACAGCGACGGCGATGAGATACCCGTTCTGGTCGAGCACGACGGAGCAACCGTGAGCTGGCTGGCCCGTGACGTCCCCTCGCTGGGCTGGCGGTCCTACCGGTTCGCCTCAGGGACAGCGCGCGGCTGGCAACCGACGGCCGGCGATGTGATCGCCAACGAGCGCTACCGGTTACGTGTCGACGCAGCCCGCGGCGGCGGGGTGTGCTCGCTCGTCGATCACGGCAGAGAACTCATCTCCGCCGGTGGTGTGGGCAACGAACTGGCCGTCTACGAGGAGTACCCGGCCCACCCCGAGGCCGGCGAGGGGCCGTGGCACCTGCTGCCGAAGGGGCCGGTGGTGTGCTCGTCGGCCGCTCCCGCAGAGCAGACGCAATGCTACAAGAGCGCACTCGGGCAACGGGTGGTGGTGCGGGGGCGCATGGGAGATCTGTTGCGCTACACCCAGATCATCACGTTGTGGACCGGCGTCGACCGGGTCGATTGCCGCACCGTGATCGACGAGTTCGTCGGGGAGGACCGACTGGTACGGCTGCGGTGGCCTTGTCCCGTGCCGGGCGCGTTGCCGGTGAGCGAGGTCGGTGACGCGGTGATCGGCCGCGGCTTCGGACTGCTGCACGAGCGCGGTACCGGTCACGAGGGCGGCGCAGTCGACGCCGCCGTGCACCCGTGGACACTGGACAACCCCGCGTACGGTTGGTTCGGGCTGTCGTCGGCCGTACGCGTGCGCATCGGTGACCTCGTCCGGGCGGTGTCGGTAGCCGAAGTGGTCGTTGCCGACGACGGCGCCGACCCCAGGGATCTGATGGTTGCCCTGGTACGGGCCGGGGTGACGGCCACGTGCAGTGCCGCCGACAAGCCCCGCTACGGCGATCTCAGCGTGGACTCCAACCTGCCCGACACCCGGTTCGCGCTCGGCGGGCCTGACGAGAACCCATTCACCGCAGCGGTTCTCGCCGAAGCTGACATCGCCTATGCCGACGAGTTGAAACGTCAGATCGACGCAACCGGGTCGGCCCGCGTCTGGGTGCCTGCTGCCGCGCCGTTGACCGAACAGTGGGTGCCGGGTGCCGACCTGCGTGGAGTGCGAGCCTTGCCGGTGCTGATCCTGGCCGGTGACCTCGATGCGGTGGTCGATGATCTGGTCGACGCCGAGATCGGCGTCACCCAGCAGGCACCCGCGGCAGTCGAGCCTTTCGAGGCGCGCACCGTCGCGCTGCTGAACCGCGGTGTGCCGAGCTTCGCCATCGAGCCCGACGGCACCCTGCACACGTCGCTGATGCGATCCTGCACCGGCTGGCCGTCGGGCACCTGGATCGATCCGCCACGCCGCACGGCGCCGGACGGATCCAACTTCCAATTGCAGCACTGGACACACACTTTCGACTATGCGCTGGTGACCGGGGCCGGCGACTGGCGGGCCGCAGGCATCCCATCCAGTGCCGCCGAGTTCAACCGGCCGTTGCAGCCGGTGGTGGCCGATTCGGATGCAGGCGGCGGACTGCCGTCGTGGGGGTCGCTGCTGGAGATCGAGCCCGCGGGTGCGGTGCAGCTGGGCGCGCTCAAGGCTTCGGGCAACCCGCTCGCCTCGGGCAGCGTCCGCGGTGCCGATCCGGCCGAGGGGGTCACCGCGCGTCTGGTCGAGATCACCGGCAGCCCTGCCGAGGTCACGCTCCGCTCGGGGTTGCGGGCCGTCTCCGCCGCGGCGAACCTGAATCTGCTGGAAGAACCTGCGCCCGAGCAGCCCTCACGGCTGAGCCTGCACGGCTACCAGATCGCCACCGTATCGACTGAATTCAACCTTCCGAAGGTGTTGCGCGGCGAGCATCGACGATTGGCGCCCGACGCCGAGGCGGCACAGCCCCTGTACGCCAGGTACTGGCTGCACAATCGTGGCCCGGCGCCCTTGGGGGGCCTGCCCGCCGTCGCCTACCTGCATCCGGAAAGCGTTGCCGGGCAAGCCGGTACCGAGGCGGTCATCCGGCTGACCGTCGCCAGCGACTGCACCGACGCCGCGCTGCACGGCCGGGTCCGGCTGTGCGGCCCATCGGGGTGGGAGGTGCAGCCCGCTGAGCTGCCCTATGTCTTGCCCCCCGGAGAACATCTGGAAGCCGATGTGGTGCTGCGCATCCCGTCTTCGGCCGAACCGGGGCTGTACCCGTTGCGCGCCGAACTCGCGGTGACCGGCAGCGGAGCTGATGCGCTGCCGCCGTCGTGGCGTCAGGTGGTCGAGGATGTCTGCACCGTCACGGTCGGCGAACCGGGAGGCCACCTGCTCAAACTGGTGTCCGAACCCCAGGCCGTCGACGTCAAGGCCGGTGAGACCGCGCGACTGTCGATGACGATCGGCACCGACGCGCTCGCGGGACTGACGGCGGAGGCCCACCTGATCAGCCCATGGGGAACCTGGGAGTGGATGGGTCCGGCTGCGGCCGGCGTCGAGGTGCCCGCAGCGGGTACCGCCGAGGTGGAATTCGACGTCTCGCCGCCGCCGTGGACCGAACCGGGGCAGTGGTGGGCCTTGATCCGGGTCGGTTGCGCCGGGCGACTGATCTACTCACCGGCGGTGAAGGTGACCGTCCGATGAACCCGGTGGGCTATGCGGCCCTGGTGGACGGAAGACCGGTGCCGGTCGATGAGATCGATGCGCGGGAGGCTGCGCTGCGGGCGGGGAACCGAGCCTCGGCGCTGCCACGACCGGGCACCAGTGAGGGGCGGCAGCTGCGCCGCTGGCTCACGCAGTTGGCGGTCGCCGAGCGGGTGGTCGAGGACGAGGCCTCCGCACGCGGGCTGACCGGGCCCGATGCTCCCGGACTGGACGAGCTGCTGCCCGACACCGCATCCCGGCTCGAGATCGGCAGCGTGGCCGCCGCCACGCTGGATTCCGAGCGGGCCCGGGCGGTGTTCGCGGCGGTGACCGCTGCGGTCGACGTTTCAGAGGCCGACGTGGCTGCTTACCACGCGCGGAACCCAATGCGATTCGCGCAGAGGAAAATCGGGGCCGACGGTTGGCTTGGCCGTCCGGTCGCGCCGTCGCTGGAGCAGGCGCGCTCGGCTATCGCCGCGCACCTGCGGGCGGCCGCCCGCAGAAAGCTGTTCCGGCAGTGGCTCGACGCGCGCTGTGCGTCGGTGGTGGTGCTCGCACCCGGCTACGAGCATCCCGGCG
Organism: Mycolicibacterium fortuitum subsp. fortuitum; assembly: GCF_022179545.1. The sequence goes on from NZ_AP025518.1 coordinate 1,485,105, forward strand.
ACCCCCGGCAACCGGACAACACCCACAAGCATTAGGAGCGCCACGTGACTCTCACCCTCGCGCTCGACATCGGCGGCACCAAGATCGCCGCCGCACTAGTGGATGCCGACGCTCGCCTGGTCCACCGAGCCCAACTGCCGACACCGGATGGTGACGCCGAGACGGTGTGGGAAGTTGTCGACAAGCTGCTCGGCGAGGCCATGCGGACGGCGGATGGTGCAGCTACCGGCGTCGGCGTCGCCTCGGCCGGGCCGATCGACCTGCCCAACGGCACCGTAAGCCCGATCAATATCGCTGAGTGGCAACACTTTCCGATCGTCGAGCGGGTCGTCGCGGCTACCCGGTTACCGGTCCGGCTCGGCGGCGACGGGCTGTGCATGGCGCTGGGCGAGCAATGGTGCGGAGCCGGCAGGGGTGCGCAGTTCCTGCTGGGCATGGTGGTGTCGACCGGCGTCGGCGGTGGTCTGGTGCTCGACGGTGCGCCGTATGACGGCCGCACCGGTAACGCCGGGCACGTCGGCCATGTCGTCGTCGACCCCGACGGGGGTGCCCCGTGTACGTGCGGCGGGCACGGCTGCGTCGAGACCATCGCATCCGGACCCAGCATGGTGCGCTGGGCCCGTCGTCACGGCTGGGACGGTACCGACGCCAAGGCGTTGGGCGAGGCAGCGGCTCAAGGAGACGATGTGGCGCTCAAGGCATTTCACCGCGGCGCTCGAGCGGTGGCGGCCATGATCGCCTCGGTGGGCGCGGTATGCGACCTGGACCTGGTGGTGATCGGCGGGGGAGTGGCCAAGTCCGGACCGTTGTTGTTCGGTCCGCTGCGCGCGGCGCTGACCGACTACGCCGGGCTGGAGTTCCTGCGCGGCCTTCGGGTGGTTCCGGCCGAACTCGGCGGGGATGCCGGCCTGGTCGGGGCGGCGGCGCTGGTTCGGGGCTGACGTCTCTGCTGCTGAATCTGCATGTGGGTGCGACCCCACTCGCACAACGCGGCCAGCACCGGTGCCAGCGTCTGGCCGTACTCGGAGATCGAATAGTGCACACACGGCGGGACGGTTCCCGCGTCATGGCGATCGATGATCCCCGCATCGACCAGATCGTGCAGATGCCGGATCAGCATCCGTTCGGTGATGTCGGGGATGCTGCGGCGCAGTTCGGCGGTGCGCATCGGCCCGTCGGTCAACCGCCACAGGATGGTCCCCTTCCAGCGCCCGTCGATGACCGACAACGTCGCGTCGATCGGGCACTCACCGATCTCTTTCTTGGAAACCGCCATGCCGGCATCTTCCACCTAAGCTGACTAATTTGTCAGTACCTTGTTTTCTGTCAGCGCACTGACCAGGCTCGATGGTATGGAACAGATAGTGCAAATCCTCACCCTGATCGTCATCGGCCCGCTGGTCGGCGTCGAATTCGGGGTTGCCGCGTTCACCAATCCCATCCTGCAGCGATTGCCCGAGGCCTCCTACCGGCAGGCCCGCGGCACCGGCAGCCGGATCCTGGGCACCGTGATGCCGTTCTGGTACATCGGGGCGGCGGCGCTGCTGATCGCCACGGCCGTGTGGAATCCGGGACCATTGCTGATCGCGGCCGTTGTCCTGATGGGGCTGGTCATGCTGCTGTCACTCACCGCGCTGGTGCCGATCAACAACCGCGTGGCAGCGGGATTCAGCGGAGATGGCGCAGGTGAGGGCCCCGATCGGTTCCATGAGCTGGTCCGTCGCTGGGACCGCCTGCACTGGGTGAGGGTCGGATTGCTGGCCGTGGCATTCGTGTTGGTGGCGGTGGCCGGCTGAGGCACCGTTTTGGCTGATCGGTAGGTATTCGGCTACTGTGGTCGAGTTCCACCGAAGACCGTCGGTCACCGAGCAATCGGTTGAAGGTCCCGGGATTGCCCGGGCGGCCCACGCAGGAGGACGAGGCTAGACCAGTTTCGTGCTGGGTATTTGTGCGCCCCGACCTGTCTGCGTCGGGGCGTTCGTCATTTCCGGACCTGCAGCAGCCCGGTTGGCGGTTCGAGGCGGGACGCCCGATACCCACCACAAGGAGGCATGCATGGCCAAGGCTGACAAAGCCACGGCGGTTGCCGACATTGCTGAGCAGTTCAAGGCGTCGACGGCCACCGTCGTCACCGAGTACCGCGGGCTGACTGTGGCGAACCTGGCTGAGCTGCGTCGTTCCCTCGGCGCCTCCGCCACGTACACCGTCGCCAAGAACACTCTGGTGAAGCGCGCTGCGTCCGAAGCCGGCATTGAAGGTCTCGACGAGCTGTTCGCCGGTCCCACGGCGATCGCGTTCGTCCAGGGTGAGCCGGTTGACGCCGCCAAGGCGATCAAGAAGTTCGCCAAGGACAACAAGGCGCTCGTCATCAAGGGCGGCTACATGGACGGCAAGGCGCTGTCTGTGGCCGAGGTCGAGAAGATCGCCGACCTCGAGTCGCGCGAGGTTCTGCTCGCCAAGCTGGCAGGTGCCATGAAGGGCAACCTGTCCAAGGCCGCCGGCCTGTTCAACGCGCCCGCTTCTCAGGTGGCCCGCCTCGCCGCGGCGCTGCAGGAGAAGAAGGCCGGCGAAGAAGCCGCTTAACCGCTGTCGCTTAACCGCAACCGCACAAAACCACCCGACATCCGTAAGAAAAATCAGGAAGGACCATAAACATGGCCAAGCTGTCCACCGACGAACTGCTCGACGCGTTCAAGGAAATGACCCTGCTGGAGCTCTCTGAGTTCGTGAAGCAGTTCGAAGAGGTCTTCGAGGTCACCGCTGCGGCTCCGGTCGCCGTCGCCGCCGCCCCCGCCGCCGGTGGCGCTGCCGCCGAGGCCGGCGAGGAGCAGTCGGAGTTCGACGTCATCCTCGAGGGTGCCGGCGACAAGAAGATCGGCGTCATCAAGGTCGTCCGCGAGATCGTCTCCGGCCTGGGCCTGAAGGAAGCCAAGGATCTGGTCGACGGCGCTCCCAAGCCGCTGCTGGAGAAGGTCTCCAAGGAGGCCGCCGAGGACGCCAAGGCCAAGCTCGAGGCCGCCGGCGCCAGCGTCACCGTCAAGTAGTCCATACCTGGACCGCAAGAACCCCCGAATCCCTACGGATTCGGGGGTTCTTTGCTTGTATGGGCACGATTGGTTCGTTCCGGGCCCGGGTACTCCCGAATATTGGGAGACGAGCGTGGGTGTGATGCGCCGTGCGCTATGGTGACTCAAGCCACAGGCCGCAGCAGGTGGCGGGGTGAGCCGTAGGCGGAAGGATCATTGATGGGCGTCCAGATCGATGTGACGGGACTGAGCAAATCTTTCGGATCGTCAAAGATTTGGGAAGACGTCACAATGTCGATTCCCGCTGGCGAGGTCAGCGTGCTGCTGGGCCCGTCGGGTACCGGTAAATCGGTGTTCCTGAAGTCGCTGATCGGCCTGCTGCGCCCCGAGCGCGGCTCGATCGTCATCGACGGCACCAACATCCTGGAGTGCTCGGCCAAGGAGCTCTACGAGATCCGCACCCTGTTCGGTGTGCTGTTCCAGGACGGCGCGCTGTTCGGCTCGATGAACATCTACGACAACACCGCCTTCCCGTTGCGCGAGCACACGAAGAAGAGCGAGAGCGAAATCCGCAACATCGTGATGGAGAAGCTCGAGCTCGTCGGTATGCCCAACGACGGCCACAAGTTCCCCGGTGAGATCTCCGGCGGTATGCGCAAGCGTGCCGGCCTGGCCCGCGCCCTGGTGCTCGACCCGCAGATCATCCTCTGCGACGAGCCGGACTCCGGTCTGGACCCGGTCCGTACCGCCTACCTGAGCCAGCTGCTGATCGACATCAACGCACAGATCGACGCCACGGTGCTGATCGTGACGCACAACATCAACATCGCTCGTACCGTGCCCGACAACATCGGCATGCTGTTCCGCAAGCAGCTGGTCATGTTCGGCCCCCGCGAGGTGCTGCTGACCAGCGAGGAGCCCGTCGTCAAGCAGTTCCTCAACGGCCGTCGTATCGGCCCGATCGGTATGTCGGAGGAGAAGGACGAGGCGACCGCGGCCGCCGAGCAGGCCATGCTGGATGCCGGCCAGCACGACGGCGGCGTGGAGGAGATCGAAGGCGTGCCGCCGCAGCTGACCGCTACCCCGGGTATGCCCGAGCGCAAGGGTGTGGCCCGGCGCCAGGCCCGGGTGCGGGAGATCCTGCACACCCTGCCGCCCGCCGCCCAGGCCGCGATCCTCGACGACCTGGAGGGCACCCACAAGTACGCGGTGCACGAGTTCGGTGATGAGCCCACCGCGCGCCACCAGCGGCCGGTCGAGGACGACGCGCCGACCGGAGCCATCGAGGTGCCTCACCAGAGCTGAGTTTCATCGATCAGGCCGGACCCCGAGGGTCCGGCCTGATTTGTTTGTATCGCGAGAGCAGGAGCTGACGATGCTGCCGCAGGCCGGTCAGGGGGTCCGATTCGAGAAGATCGGCAGCAGTACCACCCGGGCGTACGGTGTGGCGCACTCGCGCATGCACTACCAGCTGGCCCGCGCCGAATACCTGTCCAAGCGTGGGCTGTGGCTGATGATGGCTCTGGCGACCACGGGGGCGCCCGTGGTCGCCGTACTTTTCGGCGCCGCACCCTTCACGGCTGAGACCTCTCAGTACTTGCTCTACGGGCTGGCGTTCAGCGTTGCCATGGGCGTCGGATGCTTCGTGGTCTTCGGCGTCGGCGTGCTCTACCTCGCGGGGCCGCGGAGTTGGTTTATGAAACTTCCGGTGGGCACTCCCATATGCGCCGAGTTCACGCCGGACTCCGTCGGCATCGGCTGGCGGGGCAACTTCGACACGGTCTTTCTCGACCAGATAGTTCAGGTCCGGCACATCGCCTCGGTGCTGGTGGTGCAGGGTCTCGGTGACGTCGAGCTGCTGATCCCCGACGAACTCGCCCCGCCCGAGGTTGCGGCGGGCCTGGTGTCCAGCTACGGGACGCGCCGGCGGCCGGCGGCGGTGAGTCCGTCGGGTCCGCAGCACGCCGCGCCCGACGGGCTGCTGGGTCTCGGGAGCGACGGGGTGACCCGCACGGCGGCCATCGCCGACGAAGGATTGGCCGACCGGCTGAGTTCGGCGGTTCGACGCAGCTTGATGACGCGCCTGAGCCTCGTGGTGGTGGTCCTGGTGACGGTGCTGGTGCTCGGCTACTCGTATGTCGAGAACGGGGAGTTGACCCGGACTTCAATGCTCTCCGCCGCGGCGCTGCTGGCCGCCGGAACGGGCGCGATCGGGTATGTCGTGTGCATCGCGACGCCGACGAAGTTTCGCCAGTTGGTTCCGCCCGGCGCGCCGATCGCGGCGGAGTTCGGCCCACAGCACATCAGCCTTCGTCTCGGGGGCCACCGGCAATCGGTGGACCTCGGGACGATAGAGCACATTTGGCACGCCGACCAGGTATTTCACGTGGTCGTCCGTGGCCTCGGAGCTGGTTTGGTCATCCCGGAGCAGCTGGTTCCGCCGGAGGTGGTCTCCGGGCTGTTCGTGCATTTCGGTGCGCCATGACAGGAAGCGAAACTCAGGCTGCTCAGCAGTGGCGCGAGCTGCGGTTCTGGGGGATAGTTCACCCCATCAAACCGCGCGTCACCTCTTGACGGACGGCCATGGACAGGCCAATCTGTTGGGCAGCATGTGTGAAGGGTTTAGGGACGCCAGCCAGCGCCGGACACCCGATTCATGCGGTGGGCACGTAGTGGTTGGTGGATGCACGTTGAATAAGCGGCGGTCTTGCGCTATTGTTGGACGTTGCGCTGGCTGCACCCTGCCCACCCTCACCTGATCTGCACATAATGTTCTAGCCTGAGCGTTGCTCAGCATCTAGTCCTGTGCCGTGCGTATGGGGTTCTGGACAGGTCAAAGCCAGCCGAACCGACGCAGAATCGCGGCTCAGAAGGACGGCCCTCGCTCGTCTTTTCAAAAGTCGCATGAGGTGCTGGAAGGATGCATCTTGGCAGTCTCTAGCCAGAGCAAGTCAGCGAACGCTATCACCAATAACTCCGTCCCAGGAGCACCGAACCGAGTTTCATTTGCCAAGCTCCGTGAACCGCTTGAGGTTCCGGGGCTACTCGACGTTCAGACCGATTCCTTCGACTGGCTCGTCGGTGCGGATGAATGGCGGCAGAAGGCCGTCGATCGCGGCGAGACCGACCCCAAGGGCGGCCTCGAAGAGGTGCTCGAAGAGCTCTCCCCGATCGAGGATTTCTCGGGCTCGATGTCGCTGAGCTTCTCCGACCCGCGCTTCGACGAGGTCAAAGCTCCGGTCGACGAGTGCAAAGACAAGGACATGACGTACGCAGCCCCGCTGTTCGTCACGGCCGAGTTCATCAACAACAACACCGGTGAGATCAAGAGCCAGACGGTCTTCATGGGTGACTTCCCGATGATGACCGAGAAGGGCACCTTCATCATCAACGGCACCGAGCGTGTCGTGGTGAGCCAGCTCGTGCGCTCTCCCGGTGTGTACTTCGACGAGAGCATCGACAAGTCCACCGAGAAGACGCTGCACAGCGTCAAGGTGATCCCCGGCCGCGGTGCGTGGCTGGAGTTCGACGTCGACAAGCGCGACACCGTCGGTGTGCGTATCGACCGCAAGCGTCGTCAGCCGGTCACCGTGCTGCTGAAGGCGCTGGGCTGGACCAACGAGCAGATCACCGAGCGCTTCGGCTTCTCCGAGATCATGATGGGCACCCTGGAGAAGGACAGCACCGCCGGTCCCGACGAGGCGCTGCTGGACATCTACCGCAAGCTGCGTCCGGGCGAGCCGCCGACCAAGGAGTCCGCGCAGACCCTGCTGGAGAACCTGTTCTTCAAGGAGAAGCGCTACGACCTGGCCCGCGTGGGCCGCTACAAGGTCAACAAGAAGCTGGGCCTGAACGCCGGCCAGCCGATCACGTCGTCGACTCTGACCGAGGAAGACGTCGTCGCCACCATCGAGTACCTGGTGCGCCTGCACGAGGGCCAGACCACGATGACCGTCCCCGGCGGCGTCGAGGTCCCGGTCGAGGTGGACGACATCGACCACTTCGGTAACCGTCGTCTGCGCACCGTGGGCGAGCTGATCCAGAACCAGATCCGCGTCGGCCTGTCCCGCATGGAGCGCGTCGTGCGTGAGCGCATGACCACCCAGGACGTCGAGGCGATCACCCCGCAGACCCTGATCAACATCCGTCCCGTCGTGGCGGCGATCAAGGAGTTCTTCGGAACGTCGCAGCTGTCGCAGTTCATGGATCAGAACAACCCGCTGTCGGGTCTGACCCACAAGCGTCGTCTGTCGGCGCTGGGCCCCGGCGGTCTGTCCCGTGAGCGCGCCGGCCTTGAGGTCCGCGACGTCCACTCGTCGCACTACGGCCGCATGTGCCCGATCGAGACCCCTGAGGGTCCGAACATCGGTCTGATCGGTTCGCTTTCGGTGTACGCGCGGGTCAACCCGTTCGGTTTCATCGAGACCCCGTACCGCAAGGTCGTCGACGGTGTGGTCACCGACCAGATCGACTACCTGACCGCCGACGAGGAGGACCGCCACGTCGTGGCGCAGGCCAACTCGCCGATCGACCCGGACGGCCGGTTCACCGAGGACCGCGTGATGGTTCGTCGTAAGGGCGGCGAGGTCGAGAACGTGGCCCCGTCCGACGTCGACTACATGGACGTCTCGCCGCGCCAGATGGTGTCCGTCGCGACCGCGATGATCCCGTTCCTCGAGCACGACGACGCCAACCGCGCCCTGATGGGTGCCAACATGCAGCGCCAGGCGGTTCCGCTGGTGCGCAGCGAGGCCCCGCTGGTCGGTACCGGTATGGAGCTGCGCGCCGCGATCGACGCCGGCGATGTCATCGTCTCGGAGAAGGCGGGCATCGTCGAGGAGGTCTCGGCCGACTACATCACCGTGATGGCCGACGACGGCAGCCGGCACACCTACCGGATGCGCAAGTTCGCCCGGTCCAACCACGGCACCTGCGCCAACCAGCGTCCGATCGTGGACGCCGGGCAGCGTGTCGAGGCCGGCCAGGTCGTCGCCGACGGTCCGTGCACCGAGAACGGTGAGATGGCCCTGGGCAAGAACCTGCTCGTGGCGATCATGCCGTGGGAGGGCCACAACTACGAGGACGCGATCATCCTGTCCAACCGTCTGGTTGAAGAGGACGTGCTCACCTCGATCCACATCGAAGAGCACGAGATCGACGCCCGCGACACCAAGCTGGGCGCCGAGGAGATCACCCGGGACATCCCGAACGTCTCCGACGAGGTGCTGGCCGATCTCGACGAGCGCGGCATCGTCCGCATCGGCGCCGAGGTCCGCGACGGCGACATCCTGGTCGGCAAGGTCACCCCGAAGGGTGAGACCGAGCTGACCCCGGAGGAGCGCCTGCTGCGTGCCATCTTCGGTGAGAAGGCCCGCGAGGTTCGTGACACCTCGCTGAAGGTGCCCCACGGCGAGTCCGGCAAGGTCATCGGCATCCGCGTGTTCTCTCGCGAGGACGACGACGAGCTGCCCGCCGGTGTCAACGAGCTGGTCCGCGTCTACGTGGCCCAGAAGCGCAAGATCTCCGACGGCGACAAGCTCGCCGGACGCCACGGCAACAAGGGCGTCATCGGCAAGATCCTGCCGGTCGAGGACATGCCGTTCCTGCCCGATGGCACCCCGGTGGACATCATCCTGAACACCCACGGTGTGCCGCGTCGTATGAACATCGGCCAGATCCTGGAAACCCACCTCGGGTGGGTGGCCAAGGCCGGCTGGAACATCGATGTGGCTGCGGGCACTCCGGAATGGGCGTCGAAGCTGCCCGAGCAGCTGTACTCGGCCCCGGTCGACAGCATCGTGTCCACCCCGGTGTTCGACGGTGCCCGCGAAGAGGAGCTGGCCGGTCTGCTCGGCTCGACGCTGCCCAACCGTGACGGCGACGTCATGGTGAATGCCGACGGCAAGGCGACGTTGTTCGACGGCCGCAGTGGCGAACCGTTCCCGTACCCGGTGACGGTCGGCTACATGTACATCCTCAAGCTGCACCACCTGGTGGACGACAAGATCCACGCCCGTTCCACCGGCCCGTACTCGATGATCACCCAGCAGCCGCTCGGTGGTAAGGCGCAGTTCGGTGGCCAGCGGTTCGGTGAGATGGAATGTTGGGCCATGCAGGCCTACGGCGCGGCCTACACCCTGCAGGAGCTGCTGACCATCAAGTCCGACGACACCGTCGGCCGGGTCAAGGTGTACGAGGCCATCGTCAAGGGCGAGAACATCCCCGAACCCGGTATCCCGGAGTCGTTCAAGGTGCTTCTCAAGGAGCTGCAGTCGCTGTGCCTCAATGTCGAGGTCCTGTCTTCTGACGGTGCCGCGATCGAGATGCGTGACGGTGACGACGAGGACCTGGAGCGCGCTGCCGCGAACCTGGGAATCAACCTGTCGCGCAACGAGTCCGCTTCAGTCGAAGACCTCGCCTAAGACCGCCAGCCATTTAGTTTCAACACCCGCAAGGGGAAAGGGAGTTACGTGCTAGACGTCAACTTCTTCGATGAACTCCGCATCGGCCTCGCCACCGCGGACGACATCCGTAACTGGTCCTTCGGCGAGGTCAAGAAGCCGGAGACCATCAACTACCGCACGCTCAAGCCTGAGAAGGACGGCCTGTTCTGCGAGAAGATCTTCGGACCGACTCGCGACTGGGAGTGCTACTGCGGTAAGTACAAGCGCGTCCGCTTCAAGGGCATTATCTGTGAGCGCTGTGGCGTCGAGGTCACTCGCGCCAAGGTGCGCCGTGAGCGGATGGGCCACATCGAGCTGGCCGCACCCGTCACGCACATCTGGTACTTCAAGGGTGTGCCGTCGCGGTTGGGCTACCTGCTCGACCTGGCTCCGAAGGATCTGGAAAAGATCATCTACTTCGCGGCCTACGTGATCACCTCGGTCGACGACGAGATGCGCCACAACGAGCTGTCCACGCTCGAGGCCGAGATGGCCGTCGAGCGCAAGGCCGTCGAGGATCAGCGCGACGCCGACCTGGAAGCCCGGGCCCAGAAGCTCGAGGCCGACCTGGCCGAGCTCGAAGCCGAAGGTGCCAAGTCCGACGTGCGCCGCAAGGTGCGCGACGGTGGCGAGCGTGAGATGCGTCAGCTCCGCGACCGCGCCCAGCGTGAGCTGGACCGGCTCGACGAGATCTGGACCACCTTCACCAAGCTGGCTCCCAAGCAGCTCATCGTCGACGAGGTGCTGTACCGCGAGCTGCAGGACCGCTACGGCGAGTACTTCACCGGTGCCATGGGCGCGGAGTCGATCAAGAAGCTCATCGAGAACTTCGACATCGAGGCCGAGGCCGAGAGCCTGCGCGAGACCATCCGCAGCGGCAAGGGGCAGAAGAAGCTGCGCGCCCTCAAGCGCCTCAAGGTCGTCGCGGCCTTCCAGCAGTCGGGCAACTCCCCGCTGGGCATGGTGCTCGACGCCGTCCCGGTGATCCCGCCGGAGCTGCGTCCGATGGTTCAGCTCGACGGTGGCCGCTTCGCCACCTCCGACCTGAACGACCTGTACCGCCGCGTGATCAACCGCAACAACCGGCTCAAGCGACTGATCGACCTCGGTGCGCCCGAGATCATCGTCAACAACGAGAAGCGCATGCTTCAGGAGTCGGTGGACGCGCTTTTCGACAACGGCCGTCGCGGCCGTCCGGTCACCGGGCCGGGCAACCGTCCGCTCAAGTCGCTGTCCGATCTGCTCAAGGGCAAGCAGGGCCGCTTCCGTCAGAACCTGCTGGGTAAGCGCGTCGACTACTCGGGCCGTTCGGTCATCGTGGTCGGCCCGCAGCTCAAGCTGCACCAGTGCGGTCTGCCGAAGCTGATGGCTCTCGAGCTGTTCAAGCCGTTCGTGATGAAGCGTCTGGTCGACCTGAACCACGCGCAGAACATCAAGAGCGCCAAGCGCATGGTGGAGCGTCAGCGTCCCCAGGTGTGGGACGTCCTCGAAGAGGTCATCGCCGAGCACCCGGTGCTGCTGAACCGTGCACCTACGCTGCACCGCCTGGGTATCCAGGCCTTCGAGCCGCAGCTGGTGGAAGGCAAGGCCATCCAGCTGCACCCGCTGGTGTGTGAGGCGTTCAACGCCGACTTCGACGGTGACCAGATGGCCGTGCACCTGCCGCTGTCGGCAGAGGCGCAGGCCGAGGCCCGCATCCTGATGCTGTCCTCGAACAACATCCTGTCGCCCGCGTCGGGCAAGCCGCTGGCCATGCCGCGTCTGGACATGGTGACCGGTCTGTACTTCCTGACCACCCTCGTCGAGGGTGACAAGGGTGAGTACGTGCCGGCCGGCAAGGATTCGCCGGAGCAGGGTGTGTACAGCAGCCCGGCCGAGGCCATCATGGCTCTGGACCGCGGTGCCCTCTCGGTGCGCGCCAAGATCAAGGTGCGGCTGACCGATGCGCGTCCGCCGGCCAACATCGAGGCCGAGCTGTTCGAGAACGGCTGGAAGCCGGGCGATGCCTGGACCGCGGAGACCACGCTGGGCCGGGTGCTCTTCAACGAGCTGCTGCCCAAGGGCTACCCGTTCGTCAACGAGCAGATGCACAAGAAGGTCCAGGCCAGGATCATCAACGATCTGGCCGAGCGCTTCCCGATGATCGTGGTGGCGCAGACCGTCGACAAGCTCAAGGACGCCGGTTTCCACTGGGCCACCCGTTCGGGTGTCACGGTTTCGATGGCCGACGTTCTGGTGCCGCCGCAGAAGCAGGAGATCCTGGAGCGGCACGAGGCCGAGGCCGAGGCGATCGAGCGCAAGTACCAACGCGGCGCGCTGAACCACAACGAGCGCAACGAGTCCCTGGTCAAGATCTGGCAGGACGCCACCGAAGAGGTGGGTAAGGCATTGGAGGAGTACTACCCGGCTGACAACCCGATCATCACGATCGTGAAGTCCGGCGCCACGGGTAACCTCACCCAGACGCGCACCCTGGCAGGCATGAAGGGTCTGGTGACCAACCCGAAGGGTGAGTTCATCCCGCGCCCGATCAAGTCCTCGTTCCGTGAGGGCCTGACGGTGTTGGAGTACTTCATCAACACCCACGGTGCTCGTAAGGGTCTGGCCGACACCGCTCTGCGTACCGCCGACTCGGGTTACCTGACCCGTCGTCTGGTGGACGTGTCGCAGGACGTCATCGTTCGCGAGACCGACTGTGAGACCGAGCGCGGCATCATCGTCACGCTGGCCGAGCGCGGCCCGGATGGTTCGCTGATCCGCGATGCGCACGTCGAGACCTCGGCGTTCGCTCGCACACTGGCCACCGACGCTGTCGACGACAAGGGCAACGTTGTCATCGAGCGCGGCCATGACCTGGGCGACCCGGCCATCGACGCGCTGCTGGCTGCCGGTGTCTCGCAGGTGAAGGTCCGCTCCGTGCTGACCTGCGCCTCGGCCGCCGGTGTGTGTGCCAAGTGCTACGGCCGTTCGATGGCCACCGGCAAGCTGGTCGACATCGGCGAGGCCGTCGGCATCGTCGCCGCCCAGTCCATCGGTGAGCCCGGTACCCAGCTGACCATGCGTACCTTCCACCAGGGTGGTGTTACCGGTGGCGCCGACATCGTCGGTGGTCTGCCTCGTGTCCAGGAGCTGTTCGAGGCCCGTATTCCGCGGAACAAGGCGCCCATCGCCGATGTCGCGGGCCGGGTCCGGCTGGAGGAGAGCGACAAGTTCTTCAAGATCACCATCGTTCCCGACGATGGCGGCGAGGAAGTTGTCTACGACAAGCTCTCCAAGCGTCAGCGCCTGCGCGTGATCACCCACGAGGACGGCTCCGAAGGCGTGCTGTCCGACGGTGACCACGTCGAGGTCGGCGACCAGCTGATGGAAGGCTCCGCGGATCCGCACGAGGTGCTGCGTGTCCAGGGCCCCCGCGAGGTGCAGATCCACCTCGTCAAGGAGGTCCAGGAGGTCTACCGGGCCCAGGGCGTGTCGATCCACGACAAGCACATCGAGGTCATCGTCCGGCAGATGCTGCGTCGCGTCACGATCATCGATTCGGGTGCCACGGAGTTCCTGCCCGGCTCGCTCACCGAGCGTGCCGAGTTCGAGACCGAGAACCGTCGCGTCGTGGCCGAGGGCGGCGAGCCCGCGGCCGGCCGCCCGGTGCTGATGGGTATCACCAAGGCATCGCTGGCCACGGACTCGTGGCTGTCGGCGGCGTCGTTCCAGGAGACCACTCGCGTGCTGACCGATGCGGCGATCAACTGCCGCAGCGACAAGCTGCAGGGTCTGAAGGAGAACGTGATCATCGGTAAGTTGATCCCGGCCGGTACCGGCATCGCCCGTTACCGCGACATCCAGGTGCAGCCGACCGAAGAGGCCCGCGCTGCGGCGTACACGATCCCGTCCTACGAGGATCAGTACTACAGCCCGGACTTCGGCCAGGCCACCGGTGCCGCGGTGCCGCTGGACGATTACGGATACAGCGACTACCGCTAGCGCGTAGCTGCGCGAGCAGACGCGAATGTCCCCGCACGCCCGGCGTGTCGGGGACATTTGCGTCTGGGGCTGATGGTCCATCAGAGAACTGGGGCGCCGTTACAGCGTGTGCACGGTCGGTTGGCGACGGCTCCGTCATGGACAGCCATCGAAGTCGCGCGAACCTTGCGCCGGCCGCGTGCCTTGGCGGTGCTCGACGCCGCTGTGCGTAGCGGCACCTGCAGTGCAGCGGAACTCGACGCAGCGATACGGCAGCAGAAGGGTCGGCGCGGGATCGTCAAGGTCCGCGAGCTGCTGCCGCACGCCGACGGCCGCGCGGAGTCTCCGATGGAGAGTGAAGCACGGCTCGCGTTCATCGACGGCGGATTGCCATTGCCGGAGTTGCAGTACGAGATCGTCGATCGGCGTGGGCAACTGTGGCGCGTCGATTTCGCTTGGCCGGAAGCGATGGTGGTGGCCGAGTACGAGAGCATGGATTGGCATGCCAGCCGCGAGGCGCTCAAGCACGACCGGCTGAAGGTCGCCCGGCTGCAGGAGTGCGGTTGGATGTCAGTCCCGCTGGTGGTCGATGATGTACGACGCCGTCCATCGGACCTGGTTGCCAGGATTCGCCACCATCTGGAGCGCCCCTCACTCGCGGGCTGAGCAGACACATATGTCCCCGACACGCCGCGGAATGAGGGGCATATGTGTCTGCTCGGCGGACAAAAAAACTTTCTAGACTTGGCGACGTGCTCATCGGCTCGCATGTAGACAACACCGATCCATTGGCCGCGGCCGCCGCAGACGGCGCCGACGTGGTGCAGTTCTTTCTCGGCAACCCGCAGAGCTGGAAGAAACCCAAGCCCAGAGATGACGCCGAGGTGCTCAAGGCGTCGAGCGTTCCGCTGTACGTCCATGCGCCGTACCTGATCAACGTGGCCTCGGCCAACAACCGCGTGCGGATTCCGTCCCGCAAGATCCTTCAGGACACCTGCGATGCCGCCGCCGAGATCGGCGCCACCGCGGTGATCGTCCACGGCGGCCATGCCGACGACAACGACATGGAGGCCGGGTTCGAGCGGTGGGCCAAAGCGCTGGACTATCTGAACACTGACGTGCCGGTGTACCTGGAGAACACCGCGGGCGGTGACCACGCCATGGCGCGGCATTTCGACACCATCGCCCGGTTGTGGGATTCCATCGGGGACAAGGGAATTGGTTTCTGCCTCGACACGTGCCATGCGTGGGCGGCCGGGGAGGCGTTGATCGACGCGGTGGACCGGATCAAGGCCATCACCGGACGCATCGACCTGGTGCACTGCAACGATTCGCGCGACGCGGCCGGTTCGGGTGCTGACCGGCACGCCAATTTCGGTGCCGGCCAGATCGATCCGCAGTTGCTGGCGGCAGTCGTCAAAGCCGCGGATGCACCGGTGATCTGTGAGACCGCGGAAGCCGGGCGCAAGGACGACATCGCATTTCTCCGCGAGCACGCGGGCTGACACGCTCGGCGACCTGAACCGTTTTCAACGGCACCATGGCGCACAGGTGAACTAACGTCACCTCTGTGACCGCGGTTGATGACTCGGTAACCGACGAAGCTCCAGCGCAATCGAGCGCCGACACCCGTGGCCGTCGGCTCCGCGTTCTGCGCTACGGCGCGATCGCGGTGTGGGCGGCGGTGGTCATCTACCGCACCGTCACCGACGGGTTCGCGTTCAACCGGGAACTGTTGCTGCTCTACATCGCGACCGGCCTGCTGGCCGCGAGCATCGGTCAGGGGCGGCGGATGCTCTACGTCATCAGGGACTGGCTGCCTTTCGCCGTGGTGCTGGCCGCCTACGACCTGAGCCGCGGTGCGGCGACCCTCGTCGGCAGGCCGACCCTGTGGCAGTGGCAGGTCGACGCCGACCGATGGCTGTTCTTCGGCACCGTGCCCACCGTGTGGCTTCAGGAGCGGCTGAAAATGCTGCATCCGCCATGGTGGGAAGTCGTCATCAGCACCGTCTACATGTCGTTCTTCATCCTTCCCTACGTGGTGGCCGGGGTGCTGTGGCTGCGGGACCGCGAGGAGTGGAAACGGTTCGTTCGCTTGTTCGTCGGGCTCTCGTTCGCCGCGCTGGTCATCTACGCTCTACTGCCCGCCGCACCGCCGTGGGCTGCGGCCCGATGCAGCGCCGATGACGTCGACGGTGGCCCATCCGATCCAAGGTGCATGTTCCGATCGGCGCGCGAAGCGGTCGACGGCGGACTGCTCGGCGCCATGCAGGAGAGCCGCGACGGCGCGCACGAGTGGATCGAACGCATCGTCACCCGCGGCTGGGGCAAGCTTCATCTGCACACCGCGACGGCGTTGATCGATCAGGGTCAGGCCAGCGTGAATCTGGTGGCGGCCATCCCGTCACTACATGCCGGTCTGACCGCTGCGGTGGCGGTCTTCCTGTGGCGCCGGGTCAACGGCGGATGGCGGCCACTATTGGTGGCCTACCCGCTCATCATGGCCTTCACGCTGGTCTACACCGCCGAGCACTACGTGGTCGACATTCTGCTCGGCTGGGCTTTGGCGGCCGTGGTGATGTTCGCGCTCAATCGCTACGAAGCGTGGCGGTCGAGCCCGCCTGTCCCGGTCCGACGGGACAACGTGCAGCCGGCGGCGCCCGGCGCCGAACTCGACCCGGCCTGAGCGCCTTTCGCTTTGCCACGCTGGATGGCTGCGGACATCCACGGTCATCCAGCGTGACAACGTGGCGGGCGAGACGGGCCGAGATCGACGGCATCATTACAACTATTGTGCGGTTGTCGGAAATTTGTAACACTGGGGTCATGGTCGATACACATGTCGTCACCAATCAGGTCCCCCCGCTGGAGGACTACAACCCCGCCACCTCACCTGTGCTCGCCGAGGCGCTGATCCGCGAAGGCGGCGAGTGGGGCATCGACGAGGTCCACGAACTGGGCGCCATCAACGGCAGTGTCCAGGCGCAGCGCTGGGGCGAACTGGCCGACCGCAACCAGCCGGTGCTGCACACCCACGACCGCTACGGGCACCGTATCGACGAGGTCGAGTACGACCCGGCCTACCACCAGCTGATGAACGTGGCCGTCACCCACGGCCTGCACGGCGCCCCGTGGGCAGATGACCGCGAGGGCTCGCACGTCGTGCGCGCAGCCAAGACTTCGGTGTGGACAGTCGAGCCCGGGCACATGTGCCCGATCTCGATGACCTACGCCGTCGTGCCTGCGCTGCGGTTCAACCCGGAGCTGGCCGCCATCTACGAGCCGTTGCTGACCAGCCGGGTCTATGACCCCGAACTCAAGCTCGCGACCACGAAAGCCGGAATCACGGCGGGCATGTCGATGACGGAGAAACAGGGCGGCTCCGATGTCCGCGCCGGCACCACCGAGGCCACACCCAACAGCGACGGCACCTACTCGCTGCGCGGACACAAGTGGTTCACCTCGGCACCGATGGGTGACATCTTCCTGGTGCTCGCCCAGGCCCCGGGCGGCCTGAGCTGTTTCTTCCTGCCGCGCATCCTGCCCGACGGCAGCCGCAACCGGATGTTCCTGCAGCGCCTCAAGGACAAACTCGGCAATCACGCCAACGCCTCCAGCGAGGTCGAGTACGACGGCGCCACCGCTTGGCTGGTCGGCGAGGAAGGCCGCGGTGTGCCGACCATCATCGAGATGGTCAATCTCACCCGCCTGGATTGCACGCTGGGCAGCGCCACCAGCATGCGCACCGGTCTGACCCGTGCGGTGCACCACGCCCAGCATCGAAAGGCGTTCGGCGCCTACCTGATCGACCAGCCGTTGATGCGCAACGTGCTCGCTGACCTGGCCGTGGAGGCCGAGGCTGCGACCATGCTGGCGATGCGGATGGCAGGCGCGACCGACAAGGCCGTCCGCGGTGACGACCGTGAGGCATTGCTGCGCCGGATCGGTCTGGCGGCAGGCAAGTACTGGGTGTGCAAGCGGGCCACCCCGCATGCCGCCGAAGCGATGGAGTGCCTGGGCGGTAACGGTTATGTCGAGGATTCCGGGATGCCGCGGTTGTACCGTGAGGCCCCGCTGATGGGCATCTGGGAAGGCTCGGGCAACGTCAGCGCACTGGATACGTTGCGCGCCATGGCAACCCGTCCGGAGTCCGTCGAGGTGCTGTTCGACGAGCTCGCCAAGACCGCCGGGCAAGACCCCCGGCTGGATCGCCACGTCACCACGTTGCAGACGCAACTGCAGGACTTCGAGACCATCCAGTACCGCGGCCGCAAGGTCGCCGAGGACATCTCGCTGGCGTTGCAGGGTGCGCTGCTGGTGCGCCACGGTCACCCGGCCGTGGCCGAGGCGTTCCTGGCCAGCCGGCTGGGCGGGCAGTGGGGCCAGGCCTTCGGCACTCTGCCGACCGGCCTGGACCTGGCGCCGATCCTCGAGCGAGTCCTGGTGAAGGGATGACGGTCGACACGCTGTCCACGATGACCTACGAGGTCACCGACCGGATCGCCCGAATCACGTTCAACCGTCCCGAAAAAGGCAACTCGATCGTCGCCGACACCCCGGTGGAACTGCAGTCTCTGGTCGAACGTGCGGATCTGGATCCCAACGTCCACGTGATCCTGGTGTCAGGCCGGGGCGAGGGCTTCTGTGCGGGATTCGACCTGTCGGCCTACGCCGACGGAACCGGCGAGGCCGGGGGAGGCCGCTACGAAGGAACCGTGCTGTCCGGCAGGACCCAGGCGATCAACCACCTTCCCGATCAACCGTGGGATCCGATGGTCGACTATCAGATGATGAGCCGCTTCGTGCGCGGCTTTTCGAGTCTGATGCACTGTGACAAGCCGACGGTGGTGAAGATCCACGGTTACTGCGTGGCCGGCGGCACCGACATCGCGCTGCACGCCGACCAGGTCATCGCCGCCTCCGATGCCAAGATCGGCTACCCGCCCATGCGGGTGTGGGGCGTTCCGGCGGCCGGGCTGTGGGCGCACCGGCTGGGGGATCAACGTGCCAAACGCCTTCTGTTCACCGGGGATTGCATCACCGGTGCGCAGGCGGCCGAGTGGGGTGTGGCGGTCGAGGCCCCCGAGCCCGAAGATCTCGATGAGCGCACCGAACGCCTCGTCGCGCGGATCGCGGCCATGCCGGTCAATCAGCTCATCATGGCCAAACTCGCCTGCAACTCCGCGCTGCTGCAGCAGGGTGTGGCGACCAGTCGGATGGTGAGCACGGTGTTCGACGGCATCGCCCGGCACACGCCGGAAGGGCACGCGTTCGTCGCCGACGCGGTTGAACACGGCTTCCGCGAGGCGGTGCGCCACCGCGACGAACCGATGGGTGATTACGGACGCCGGCCTTCCGGGGTCTGACATGCCCGGGCTCAAACGGATGACGGCTCGCTCGGTGGTGCTGAGCGTGCTGCTCGGTGCGCATCCGGCCTGGGCGAGTGCGGCCGAACTGATCCGGCTGACAGCAGATTTCGACATCAAGGAGCCGACGCTGCGGGTGGCGCTGACCCGCATGGTCAGTGCGGGCGATCTGGTTCGCTCGGAAGACGGGTATCGGTTGTCGGACCGGCTGCTGAACCGGCAGCGCCGCCAGGATGACGCGATCGATCCACGATTGCGGGCGTACGACGGCCAATGGCTGACGCTGGTCATCACCAGTGTCGGCACGGATGCCCGTACCAGGGCATCGCTGCGGAACACCCTGCAGCAGTTCCGGTTCGGTGAACTGCGCGAGGGCGTGTGGATGCGGCCCGACAATCTCGAGCAGGCGTTACCCGAAGAGATCACCGGCCGCGTGCGGCTGCTGCACACCCGGGACGACGATCCGGCCGGACTGGCCGCCGAGCTGTGGGATCTTCCCGGCTGGCGACGTACCGGCGAGCAGTTGTTGGACGAGATGACTGCCGCGGCCGATGTGCCGGGAAGATTCGTCGCTGCCGCCGGCATCGTGCGGCACCTTCTCGCCGACCCGGTGTTGCCCGACGAGCTCCTGCCGGAGGGCTGGCCGGGCGCGCATCTGCGTAGGGCCTACAACGATTTCGCCGCCGAACTCGTCGACCGGCGCGACCAGAACGAAGTGATGGAGGCAACGTGACCGAAGCTGTCCGGGTCGAACGCAACGGTGCGGTGACCACGGTGATCATCGACCGTCCGCATGCCCGCAATGCGGTCGACGGACCCACTGCTGCGGCCCTTTTCGCGGCATTCGAGCAGTTCGACGCAGATGAGGACGCAGCGGTCGCGGTGCTGACCGGGGCCGGTGGAAATTTCTGCGCCGGTGCAGACCTCAAAGCTTTCGGCACACCTCGGGTGAACCGGTTGGACCCCTCTGGGCCCGGACCGATGGGGCCGAGCCGGATGGTGTTGTCCAAGCCCGTGATCGCGGCGATCAGCGGTTACGCCGTGGCCGGTGGTCTGGAGCTGGCCCTGTGGTGTGACCTGCGGGTGGTCGAGGAGGACTCTGTGCTCGGCGTGTTCTGCCGCCGGTGGGGGGTACCACTGATCGACGGCGGCACCGTCCGGTTGCCCCGCCTGATCGGGCAGAGCCGGGCCATGGACCTGATCCTGACCGGGCGCGCCGTCGATGCCGCCGAAGCCCATGCGATCGGCCTGGCCAACCGGGTGGTGCCGAAAGGTCAGGCGCGCCGGCATGCTGAAGAGCTTGCCGGCGAACTTTCCCGGCTACCGCAGCAATGCCTGCGGGCCGATCGGCTCTCGGCTCTGCATCAGTGGGGTGAATCCGAGCAGGCGGCAATGGAATTCGAGTTCGCCAGCATCGAGCGGGTGGCCAGTGAGGCGGCCGAGGGCGCCGGCCGGTTCGCCGGGGGAGCGGGCCGGCACGGCGCCAGTGCGAGCTGACTAGCCCTTGCTGACCTTGTTGTTACTGCCGGTGTTGTTGACCTTCGGGTCACCCGCCGCGTAGCTCACGGTGTTGTTCAGCCCGATGATGGTCAGTGTCTTGTCGATCCGCTCGAAGGTGACCTTGTTGTCGGATCCGCCGATGTTCACATTGGCGCAGGTGCCCTTGACCGTCAGCGTGTTGTTGGTGCCCCCGACCGTGAGTGACTTGCCGTCGGCGCAGTCGATGTCGGTCGTGGTGCCCACGGACATGTAGTTGATGGTGTTGCCGACCTCGACGTTGACCCCGGATTGTCCGGCGGTGGCGCTCGGGGTGTTGGTATCCGAGCTTTCAGAACCGCAGGCCGCCAGGCTGAGTGCCGCGGCGATTGCGCCGGCTCCGACGATCAGCTCGGTGTGGGGGAAACGGGTGCGCACGTTTTCTCTGCTTTCTTCGTCAGGCTTCGTCAGGCGGGGACGCGGCTGATCTGGTTGGTCATCCCCAGTTCGCGGCCTCGGTCGACGACGATCGGATCGCCGTTCTTGTAGAACACGGTCTGGTCATAGCCGTACACGGTGACGTCGTTGATGACGTTGTCGACGACGATGACGTTGGACGACCCCTGCACGGCCACGCCCCAGCAGGTCCCCAACGCATTGACCCGGATACCGGTTCCGTTGACGAACAGCGTGGCGTTGTTGCAGTCGATGGTCTGTTCGATGCCCTGCCCGGTGATGGTGGTGTCACCGTTCTTGGCTGCCGCGCCGGGGGCACCGACGGTCAGCGCCAACGGCAACGCGAGCAGTCCGGCAGTCAGTATCCGGCCGACAGCTGTCCAATTCACGGTGAGATCCCCTTCCGGTCCGCTGCGAGAAGAGTACGTGGCGCGCTCGCCGTGTCGGCAAGTGTTCATCAGTTTGACGGGCGGTTACCGACAGGTCGCGTGCGCTGCCGGTGCTCGGTACCGTATTCAGCAATGCGTCGGTGTGTTGTTCAGGCTGCTGCCGTGGCGGTCACAGCCGTGGTGACCGTCGCGGGGTGTTCGCACACCATCGACGGGGCTGCCCAGCGCGCATCGGCCGACAGTCAAGATCCCGACCGCAGTTTCGGGTATGTCGACGACCGGTGCGGGCTGTTGGCCGACAGCACGATCCAGGAGATCCTGGCCGCCGACAATCTGGTGCGCCCGTACAGCGGAGCGGTCTGCCAGTACGTGTTGTCGCGTAAGGCGCGGCCCGCTGCCGAGCCGGGTTCGGACTCCCTCGCGATGCTCGACGTGATCTTCTCCTGGTTCGAGAAGGGTTCCCTGGAACGGGAGCGAGCGGTCTCCCGCAGCCGTGACGCGGAGATCACCGACACCGTCGTCGAGCGGCATCAGGCGTTTCTCGCGCGCCGCGATGTCACCGGCGCCTCGTGTTCGGCGACGGCTTCGGCGGGGTCGGGTGTGATCAGTTGGTGGGTGCAGTTCCGCGCGGCGGGTGCGGCCGGATCTGCCGCCAAGGGCGACCCGTGCCAGGACGCCAAGAAGCTGTTGTCGGCCACCCTTCAATCGGAGCTCTGACCGTGGCGCACCGTCACCTCGCATCGAGGTATGTGATCCTCGCCGTGGCAGCAGGCGCGCTGCTCGCGGCGTGCGGGTCGACAGATGAGCCGGCTGCTCCCGACTCGGTGCCCGTCGGCGGCGGCTTTCACGGGGCGGACTGCAACGGCGTCACCGACGCCGACATCGCCGATGCGGTCGGATCCTCGATGTTCACCAAGGCGGTGGTCAGCGACACCGGGTGTTTCTGGCAGGAGAATTCGGTGCTGGGGACCTTCGGTGCCGGTATGGGCATCTCCACCTGGTGGTACCGGGGCAGTGACATGGACACCGAACGGACTCTGGAGACCCGGGCCGGTCGGACGCTGACCGAGTTGTCGATCGACGGGAACAAGGGATTCCGGGCGGCCGACTCGAATGTGTGCAGCATCTATGTGACCAAGGGTGAGGATGTCATCACGTGGTCGATTCAGACGATGAATCCGGCCACGCTGCCCGATCTGTGTCAGGTGACGGAGAAACTCGCCAGGCTCAGTCAGGGCCGGGTCAACTGATCTGCGCTGTCTGAGGGGCTACAGTTTCACGGCGACCCCAACGGCGGCGTCAATCACATCGACTCGAAGGCAGTGCGTACATGTCAGCTCGGCCGGAGCCACAGGCGGCTGGCACCCGACGGTCCCAGTCGCGGCCGGCGCGGACCACCAAGCTCAGCCGTGAGGCCATCGTCAATGCGGCGTTGACGTTCCTGGACCGGGAGGGCTGGGACGCGCTGACCATCAATGCGCTGGCCAATCAGCTCGGCACGAAGGGCCCGTCGCTCTACAACCACGTCGACAGCCTCGACGATCTGCGGCGTACCGTCCGGATGCGCGTGATCGACGACATCATCGAGATGCTCAACACCGTCGGTGCGGGTCGCACCCGCGACGACGCGGTTTCGGTGATGGCCAGTGCCTACCGCAGCTACGCGCACCACCATCCCGGTCGCTACTCGGCATTCACCCGGATGCCGTTCGGCGGGGACGACCCCGAGTACTCGGCTGCCACCAGAGCGGCCGCCGGACCCGTGATCCAGGTGCTGGCGTCCTATGGGTTGGAGGGCGAGGACGCCTTCTATGCCGCACTGCAGTTCTGGTCGGCTCTGCACGGCTTCGTACTGCTGGAAATGACCGGTGTGATGGACGACATCGACACCGATGCGGTGTTCACCGATATGCTGCGACGGTTGGCCTCTGGTATGGGGCAACTCGGGTCGTAGCGTCTGACCTGGGATTAGGTCGTTGCTAGCGGGTTTGGTTCGGCGCGGCCAGCCCTGGTATTGTGGTAGATCGTGCCTGGCCGGAAGGCGCATGCTGGCTGAGTGTTTCGCAAGCGTGCCCGCACGCCGGGCCAATTTGCATGTCTATCACGCATCGGAATTCCACCGGTGTAAGAACGTGCGACACGCCCGGGCGCGGGGTACGCGGTCGGGGGATAACTGCAGTACAGAGACTTAGAACAGCAAAAAGCAGCAGAGCAACACAGAGAAAGCCGGTACATGCCAACCATCAACCAGCTGGTCCGCAAGGGTCGCCGCGACAAGGTCGCGAAGGTCAAGACCGCGGCCCTCAAGGGCAGCCCGCAGCGCCGTGGCGTGTGCACCCGCGTGTACACCACCACCCCGAAGAAGCCGAACTCGGCGCTTCGCAAGGTCGCCCGCGTGAAGCTGACCAGCGGCGTTGAGGTCACCGCGTACATCCCCGGCGAGGGTCACAACCTGCAGGAGCACTCGATGGTGCTGGTGCGTGGCGGTCGTGTGAAGGACCTCCCCGGTGTCCGTTACAAGATCATCCGCGGGTCGCTCGACACCCAGGGTGTCAAGAACCGCAAGCAGGCCCGTAGCCGCTACGGCGCCAAGAAGGAGAAGAGCTGATGCCGCGCAAGGGTCCCGCGCCGAAGCGTCCGTTGGTCAACGATCCGGTCTACGGGTCGCAGCTGGTCACCCAGCTGGTCAACAAGGTTCTGCTGGACGGCAAGAAGTCACTGGCCGAGCGCATTGTCTACGGTGCGCTGGAGCAGGCTCGCGACAAGACCGGCACCGACCCGGTCGTCACCCTCAAGCGCGCGCTCGACAACGTCAAGCCCGCGCTCGAGGTGCGCAGCCGCCGCGTCGGTGGTGCCACCTACCAGGTTCCGGTCGAGGTTCGTCCCGATCGTTCGACCACCCTCGCCCTGCGTTGGCTGGTCAGCTTCTCCAAAGCCCGCCGTGAAAAGACCATGATCGAGCGCCTCGCCAACGAGATCCTGGATGCGAGCAACGGCCTCGGTGCCGCTGTGAAGCGTCGTGAGGACACTCACAAGATGGCCGAAGCGAACCGGGCTTTCGCGCACTACCGCTGGTGACACCCGCGCCCGGCATCCAGCGTCGGGTGCCGGTAAGCGCGCAATCGAACACCTAATCAAGCAAGCGAAAGAGTTGGGAAGACTTCCGTGGCACAGGACGTGCTGACTGACCTGAACAAGGTCCGCAACATCGGCATCATGGCGCACATCGACGCCGGCAAGACGACGACGACAGAGCGCATCCTCTATTACACCGGCGTCAACTACAAGATCGGTGAGACGCACGACGGTGCCTCGACCACCGACTGGATGGAGCAGGAGCAGGAGCGTGGTATCACCATCACCTCCGCAGCCGTCACCTGTTTCTGGAACAACAACCAGATCAACATCATCGACACCCCCGGGCACGTCGACTTCACCGTCGAGGTGGAGCGTTCGCTCCGTGTCCTCGATGGCGCTGTCGCAGTGTTCGACGGCAAAGAGGGTGTTGAGCCCCAGTCCGAGCAGGTGTGGCGTCAGGCCGACAAGTACGACGTGCCCCGGATCTGCTTCGTCAACAAGATGGACAAGCTCGGTGCGGACTTCTACTTCACCGTGCAGACCATCAAGGACCGCCTCGGCGCCAAGCCGCTGGTGATCCAGCTGCCGATCGGTGCCGAGAACGACTTCGAGGGCATCGTCGACCTGGTCGAGATGAAAGCCAAGGTGTGGCGCGGCGAGACCAAGCTCGGCGAGAGCTACGAGACTGTCGACATCCCGGCCGATCTGGCCGAGAAGGCTGAGCAGTACCGCAGCGAGCTGCTGGATACGGTTGCCGAGACCGACGAGGCGCTTCTGGAGAAGTACCTCGGCGGCGAAGAGCTCACCATCGACGAGATCAAGGGCGCCATCCGCAAGCTCACCGTGAGCAGCGAGCTGTACCCGGTGCTGTGCGGCAGCGCGTTCAAGAACAAGGGTGTGCAGCCGATGCTGGACGCCGTCATCGATTACCTGCCTTCGCCGCTGGATGTCGAGTCCGTCAAGGGCCACGTCCCCGGCAAGGAGGACGAAGAGGTTCTGCGCAAGCCGTCGGTCGACGAGCCGTTCGCCGCGCTGGCCTTCAAGATCGCCGTGCACCCCTTCTTCGGCAAGCTCACCTATGTCCGCGTGTACTCGGGCAAGGTTGAGTCCGGTGCCCAGGTCGTCAACGCCACCAAGGGCAAGAAGGAACGTCTGGGCAAGCTGTTCCAGATGCACGCCAACAAGGAGAACCCGGTCGAGTCGGCGTCGGCTGGTCACATCTACGCCGTGATCGGTCTGAAGGACACCACCACCGGTGACACCCTGTGCGATCCGAACCAGCAGGTCGTCCTGGAGTCGATGACCTTCCCGGATCCGGTCATCGAGGTGGCCATCGAGCCCAAGACCAAGAGTGACCAGGAGAAGCTGGGCACCGCGATCCAGAAGCTCGCCGAAGAGGACCCGACCTTCAAGGTGCACCTGGACCAGGAAACCGGCCAGACCGTCATCGGCGGCATGGGCGAGCTGCACCTGGACATCCTGGTGGACCGCATGCGTCGCGAGTTCAAGGTCGAGGCCAACGTCGGCAAGCCGCAGGTTGCCTACCGCGAGACCATCCGCCGCAAGGTGGAGAAGGTCGAGTTCACCCACAAGAAGCAGACGGGTGGATCCGGCCAGTTCGCGAAGGTGCTCATCGACCTCGAGCCGTTCGTCGGCGAGGACGGTGCCACCTACGAGTTCGAGAACAAGGTCACCGGTGGCCGCATCCCGCGCGAGTACATCCCGTCGGTGGATGCCGGTGCGCAGGACGCCATGCAGTACGGCGTGCTGGCCGGCTACCCGCTGGTGAACCTGAAGGTGACCCTGCTCGACGGCGCCTACCACGAGGTCGACTCCTCGGAAATGGCGTTCAAGGTTGCGGGTTCGCAGGTTCTGAAGAAGGCCGCGCAGGCAGCTCAGCCGGTCATCCTCGAACCCATCATGGCTGTCGAGGTCATCACGCCCGAGGATTACATGGGCGATGTGATCGGCGACTTGAACTCCCGCCGTGGCCAGATCCAGGCCATGGAGGAGCGCAGCGGTGCGCGTGTCGTCAAGGCGCAGGTGCCGCTGTCGGAGATGTTCGGCTACGTCGGCGACCTTCGGTCGAAGACCCAGGGCCGGGCGAACTACTCCATGGTGTTCGACTCGTACGCCGAAGTGCCGGCGAACGTGTCGAAGGAGATCATCGCGAAGGCCACCGGCCAGTAGGTCGGCGGTCGTCGGGACCACAACTGAAGAATCCAAACCTGCTTTAAACCAAAGCACCAACAAGTCCAGGAGGACACCACAGTGGCGAAGGCGAAGTTCGAGCGGACGAAGCCGCACGTCAACATCGGGACCATCGGTCACGTTGACCACGGCAAGACCACGCTCACCGCAGCAATCACCAAGGTTCTGCACGACAAGTACCCCGATTTGAACGAGTCGCGCGCATTCGACCAGATCGACAACGCGCCTGAAGAGCGTCAGCGCGGTATCACCATCAACATCTCGCATGTTGAGTACCAGACCGAGAAGCGCCACTACGCACACGTGGACGCCCCCGGCCACGCGGACTACATCAAGAACATGATCACCGGTGCCGCCCAGATGGACGGCGCGATCCTGGTGGTCGCCGCGACCGACGGCCCGATGCCGCAGACCCGCGAGCACGTGCTGCTCGGCCGTCAGGTGGGTGTGCCCTACATCCTCGTGGCGCTGAACAAGTCGGACATGGTCGACGACGAGGAGCTCCTCGAGCTCGTCGAGATGGAGGTCCGCGAACTGCTGGCCGCCCAGGAGTTCGACGAGGACGCCCCGGTCATCCGCGTCTCCGCGCTGAAGGCGCTGGAGGGTGACCCGAAGTGGGTCAAGTCGGTTGAGGACCTCATGGAGGCCGTCGACGAGTCGATCCCGGATCCGGTTCGCGAGACCGACAAGCCGTTCCTGATGCCCGTCGAGGACGTCTTCACCATCACCGGTCGTGGCACCGTGGTGACCGGTCGCGTCGAGCGTGGCGTGATCAACGTCAACGAAGAGGTCGAGATCGTCGGCATCCGCCCGACCACGACCAAGACCACCGTCACCGGTGTGGAAATGTTCCGCAAGCTGCTCGACCAGGGCCAGGCCGGCGACAACGTCGGTCTGCTGGTTCGTGGCATCAAGCGCGAGGACGTCGAGCGTGGCCAGGTTGTGGTCAAGCCCGGCACCACCACCCCGCACACCGAGTTCGAGGGCAGCGTCTACATCCTGTCCAAGGACGAGGGCGGCCGCCACACGCCGTTCTTCAACAACTACCGCCCGCAGTTCTACTTCCGTACCACGGACGTGACCGGCGTGGTGACCCTCCCCGAGGGCACCGAGATGGTGATGCCCGGTGACAACACCGACATCTCCGTCAAGCTGATCCAGCCCGTCGCCATGGACGAGGGCCTGCGCTTCGCGATCCGCGAGGGTGGCCGTACCGTCGGCGCCGGCCGCGTTACCAAGATCATCAAGTGATGATCTGACTCTGCACGCGAGAGCGGCGCTCACCTTCGGGTGAGCGCCGCTCTTGTATTTCCGGTGTGTTCCTGCCGGGGAAGCTGTAACGCCTGTGATAGGTGAGACGATCTTCATCGCATAGGTGAGCTACACGGGTTGGGGACGGACATGGTACGAGTGCGACGGATTCGGGCATGGGCTTCGGTGGCTTCTGCCGCAGTGCTGGCGGCCACGGCAGTCGGGTTTGCAGCCGGTTCGGCGCAGGCCGCGCCGGGATGCCCGGACGTGCACTGGATCGGCGTGGCCGGCTCGGGCGAGCGTGACGATCCGACGGTCGATGCCGGAATGGGCCGCGTGGTCTACAACTCGCTGCAGGACCTGGGCCGATGGGTGCAGCAAGACGGCCGCACCATGACAGCCGAGGCCGTGGTCTACCCGGCCGCACCGGTCCCCGCAGACGGTGACCTGCTTGGCTGGGGTGGTTTCATGAGCAGTGTCGATGCCGGAGTGGCGGCGCTGGGGAACCAGTACGCGGCCTTCACCCAGCAGTGCCCGGACAGCAAGGTCGTGTTGGCCGGCTACTCGCAGGGCGCGATGGTGGTCCACCGCAATCTGGCCCCGCTGGCGGGCAGCCCGAATCTCGCCGCCGCTCTGCTGGTCGCCGACGGTGACCGGTTGCCGGCCGATCCGACCGTCAACCTGGGTACCGCCACGGCGAGCACCAGGAAGGGCGTCGCTCAGGACTGGCCCATCCTGGCCCACGCCCCGGCGCCCCTGACACCGGCGATCGGCAGCCGCACGATCAGCGTGTGCGATCGTGGCGACGCGGTCTGCGACTACGACGAGGACGCCGACGAGGTGACCGCCACCGCGATCGCGGTGCACACCAGCTACGCCCGGTCCAGCAGCGGCGGATACCGGTGGACCTGGCCGCTGTACCGGATGCTCGGCCCGTCGCCGGTGCAGCAGCAGACAGTGCCGGTGTCCGGGTCGACGGATGGCGTCGTTCACTCCTGAATCGAGCGGTCTCGGGCGCTAATCTGATGGCGCCCGACCGACGACAGGAGCTTGTGATGTCCACTTTCTGGCGGTATGTGCGCATCCAGGCCTTCGTGCTGCTGTGTGGCATCGTCGGTCCGATCTTCCTGGCCATCTACTTCGTCAGCGGTGGCGATCCGATGATGAAGTGGATGTTCTGGATGGGCCTGTTGATCACAGCGATCGACATCTTGATCGCGCTTGGGATCACGGCCGTCGGGTCGAAGTCTGCGGCGCAGAACGCGAAACTCGAACAGGTCGGTGCACTGGCGCTGGCCCAGGTCACCGGCATCCACGAGACCGGTACCCGCATCAACGAGCAACCGTTGGTGAAGCTGGATCTGCAGATCTCGGGTCCGGGCATCGCACCGTTCGCCACTCAGGACCGGGTGCTCGCCTCGATGTCGCGACTTCCCATGATCACCAACCGCAAGCTGGTCGCACTGGTGGATCCGGCCACCAACGAATACCGGATCGATTGGGAGAGAAGCAGTCTGGTCAGTGGTCTGATGCCTGCGACGTTCACGCTCGCCGAGGAGAACAAGACCTACGACCTGACCGGGCAGTCCGGCCCGCTGATGGAGATCCTGCAGATCCTCAAGGCGAACGGCATCGGTATCAACAACATGGTGGACCTGCGGTCCAACCCGGGCGTCCGTGAGCAGGTCCAGGCCGTCGTGCGGCGTGCGGCGGCTCAGCAGGCCCCGGCTCCGGCACCGGCGGCGCCCGCTCCTGCGTCGTCGGCTCAGTTCATGGCACCGCCGGCCCCGTCAACCGCGCAACGCCTCCAGGAGTTGGAGACCCTGAGGGCCACGGGTGCGGTCAGTGAGGACGAGTACGCCGCCAAACGACAGCAGATCATCGCCGACCTCTGATCGGGGCCCGACGGACGCGGACAGCCCGCACATGACCTGCCCGATCAGGCGGATTCCCATTCACCGGTATGGGCCAGGAACACGTTCTACTTCGGCTGTTAGCCTGTGGCCAGGCTCACTGAAAGGACCCTGGGATGGCGGCAGGTAACGCAACACTGGAAGGTCGGGTGGCGTTTGTCACCGGCGCTGCGCGCGGACAGGGACGCGCACACGCGGTGCGGTTGGCCAACGAAGGCGCCGACATCATCGCCATCGATGCGTGTCGCCCGATCGATGACACGATCACCTACCCGGCCGCGACGTCGGAGGATCTGGCCGAGACCGTCGCCGCCGTGGAGGCCGCGGGCCGCAAGGTCCTCGCCCGCGAGATCGACATCCGGGATCTGGCTGCCCAGCAGCAGGTGGTGGCGGACGGCGTCGAGCAGTTCGGCCGGCTCGACATCGTGGTGGCCAACGCCGGGGTGCTCAGCTGGGGCCGGTTGTGGGAGTTGAGCCCTGAGCAGTTCGACACCGTCATCGACGTCAACCTGAACGGTACGTGGCGCACCATCCGGGCCGCGGTGCCCGCCATGATCGAGGCCGGCAACGGCGGGTCGATCATCATCGTCAGCTCTTCGGCCGGTGTGAAGGCCACTCCGGGCAACGGTCACTACGCGGCCTCCAAGCACGGTCTGGTCGCCCTGACCAACACACTGGCGCTCGAGGTGGGTGAGTACGGCATCCGGGTCAACTCGATCCATCCCTACTCGATCGACACTCCGATGATCGAGCCGGAGGCGATGGCCGAGATCTTCTCCAAGTTCCCCAGCTTCCTGCACAGCTTCGCCCCGATGCCGTATCACAAGGTGACCGACGGCAAGAACGAGGGACTCGCGGCGTTCATGGCGCCCGAGGAGGTCGCCGACGTGGTGGCCTGGTTGGCCGGCGACGGGTCGGCCACCCTGTCGGGCAGCCAGATCGCCGTGGACCGCGGCGTGCTCAAGTACTGATCTTTCCGGCGCGCTCAGCCCGGCAGGACCAGGACCGGAACCGGGCTGTGCCGCAGGATCTTTGATCCGTGTGAGCCCAGGAAGACGCGAGCGACAGCGCCGCCGGGCGAGGTACCGATCGCCAGGATCTCACCCTCCAGCCAGTCGACGGCATCGAGGGCATCGCTCCAGTCGTTGCCGGTGACGACCTGCAGGTCTACCTCCTCACCGACGATCTTCTCGTCCTTCAACCGGATCAACGCTTGCTGGGCCTGTTTCGCCCACTCCTGCAGGATCGCGTCCTCGGCGTGCAGACCGACAGTCGACGGGTACATGTTGCGTCCGCGGACTGCGAAGGTGACCAGGCGCATCGGGGTGTTCAACCGCCGGCTCAGATCGGCGACCTGCTGCGCCACTGCGACTGCTTCGGGGGAACCGGGGTAGGCGCACGTGATGCGCGCCAGGGCACCGGCTTTCGGCCGCCGGTAGCCGCGCGGGCTGATCGCCAGTGGAACCGGGCAGCAGTGCAGCAGTCGCTCGGCGGTCGAGCCGACCACGACCTGTCCCAGTTGGCCCTCCGAAGCCGAGCCGAGCACGAGTATTTCTGCATCGAGCGCCACGACCGCCTCGAGCAGCCCGCCGGACACCGACCGGTGAGCGAATTTGTGGAAGCTGACGGCGAGACCATCGTCGAGCGCGGTCACGTGCTGCCGCGCCTGCTCGGCCGACGATGCCGCCAACTGTGCTGCGTATTCGGCATATTCGGCATCGACGCGGGCCGGTGACGGGTTCAGCCAAGGTCGCGGAACGACGGTGGCGACCGCGAGTGAGGTGTTGAGGGTACGGGCCGCGCCGACAGCGAGGTGCAGCGCAGACGCCCCTGCCTTGCCCGCCAGGTATCCGACGACGACGGTCATCAGGTCTCCTCGGCTCCGGGCGTGATCATCACGTCGTCCTCACCGGCCGCCGCGCCCGGGATGTAGCCGTCGCCCCCGTCGTTGAGGGCGCTGTGATGGCGGCTCCACAGGAGGTAGAAGACCAGGACGAAGGCGACCCAGATGCTGAACCACAGCCAGGTGATACGGGGCAGGCCGTAGAGCACGAACAGGCAGGCCATCACCGAAAGGACCGGTGTCACCGGGTAACCGGGGACCTTGAACGCCCTGGGCAGGTTCGGTTCGCGCACCCGCAGGATGATCACGCCGATCGACACCACGATGAATGCCACCAGGGTGCCGATCGACACCAGATCCCAGAGGTAGTCCAACGGCACCAGTCCGGCCAACGTGCCGGTCACCGCGGCCACGACGATGGTGTTGTTCACCGGGGTCATGGTGCGCGGGTTCACCTTTGCGAACATCGGAGGCAGCAGGCCGTCACGACCCATGGCGAACAGGATGCGGGTCTGGCCGTACATCACCACGAGGGTGACCGAGAAGATCGAGATGACGGCGCCCATGGCAAGCACCGTGCTGGCCCAGGTCTGGCCGTGCAGGATGTTGGTGAGCATCACCGACAGTCCGGCCTCGGCCTGTGCGTCGGAACCGAATTCGTCGGCGGATTGGGTGCCCAGGCCGGCGAAAGCGACCAGGATGTAGACGCTGGTGACGACGATCAGCGCGCCGAGAATCGCGCGCGGCATGGTCTTCTGCGGGTTCTTCACCTCGTCGCCCGCGGTGGACACCGCGTCCAGGCCGATGAAGGTGAAGAAGATGGTGCTGGCCGCCGCGGTGATACCGGTGAATCCCTTGTCCCAGAATCCCGCGAAGTGGTCTGTGGTGAACGCGGTGAGAGCGATGGCCACGAACATGCCGAGCACGCACAGTTTCAGGATCACCATGACCGTGTTGACGGCCGCGGACTCGCTGGCGCCGCGGATCAGCAGCAGCGCACACATGACGATCAGAATCGTGGCGGGCAGGTTGATCAGCCCTGGGTCGTCACCCCACGGGGCCGCGGACAGAGCGTGCGGTAACCGCCAGTGGAACACGTTCTCCAGCAGTTGGTTGAGATAGCCGCTCCAGCCGACCGCGGTGGCCGACATCGAGACACCGTATTCCAGCAGCAGGCAGGCCCCCACACCCATCGCGATGAACTCGCCCATGGTGGTGTAGGCGTAGGAGTATGTGGAACCCGAAACCGGCACTGTCGCGGCCATTTCGGCATAGCAGATGGCAGAAAGCCCGGCAGCGATCCCGGCCACCACGAACGACACCAGTACTGCGGGGCCGGCTTTGGGGACGGCCTGCTGCAGGACGATGAAGATCCCGGTGCCCACCGTGGCGCCCACGCCGAACAGTGTCAGCTGGAAAGTGCCGATGCTTCGGCGGAGATGGTCGGATGCGCCGTGGGCGACGGGAGCTCCGGTGACGGGCCTTCGCCGAAGCATCTGGCCGGCCAGGTTGTTGGCTGGGGCGGACATGGTGCCTCCTTGCTGCCGGTCAACCGATTATCGG
The DNA here is from genome assembly GCF_022179545.1 of Mycolicibacterium fortuitum subsp. fortuitum. The sequence goes on from NZ_AP025518.1 coordinate 1,518,080, forward strand.
CGCGCCTCGGCCAGGGTGTCGGCGAATCGGGCAACGGCCCAGTCGAGCTCGTCGGCTGTCACCACCAGCGGCGGAGCGAACCGCAGGGTCGATCCGTGCGTGTCCTTCACCAGCACGCCGCGTTCGGCCAAGGCCAGCCCGAACTGCTTGCCGGTGCCCAGGCTCGGGTCGATGTCCACTCCCGCCCACAGGCCGATGCCCCGCACGGCCGTCACGCCGTGCCCGATCAACGCGGTCAACCGCTCGTGTAGGTGGGCTCCGAGTTCGGTTGAGCGCAATTGGAACTCGCCCCGCCGCAGTATCTGCACCACGGTGGTGCCGATGGTCGCGGCCAACGGGTTGCCTCCGAAGGTGGAGCCGTGCTCGCCTGGGTGCAACACGCCCAGCACGTCGCGGTCGGCCACGACCGCCGACAGTGGCACCACGCCACCGCCCAGGGCCTTGCCGAGCAGGTACACATCGGGGACCACGCCCCAGTGCTCGCAGGCGAAGGTCCGCCCGGTGCGGGCCAGGCCGGATTGAATCTCGTCGGCGATCAGCAGCACGTTGTTGTCCGTACAGATGTCGCGGACGCGCGGCAGATAGCCGGCGGGCGGGACGATGATGCCCGCTTCTCCCTGGATCGGCTCGATCAGGACGGCGGCCGTGTTCGTGTCGATCGCGTCGGCCAGTGCATGAGGGTCCCCGAAGGGCACCGAGCGGAAGCCGGGGGTGTAGGGGCCGAAGCCGCGGCGTGCCGTCTCGTCATCGGAGAAGCTGATGATCGTGGTGGTGCGGCCGTGGAAGTTGTTGTGGGCCACCACGATATTGGACTCTGAAGCCGGGACGCCCTTGACGTCGGTGGCCCATTTGCGGGCCACCTTGATTCCGCTCTCGACCGCCTCGGCGCCGCTGTTCATCGGCAGGACCATGTCTTTTCCGCACAATTCGGCCAGTGCCTGGGCGAATGGGCCGAGCGCCTCGGAGTGAAATGCGCGGCTCACCAGGGTCAGCCGGTCCAGTTGGGCGTGGGCGGACGCGATGATCTCGGGGTTTCGGTGACCGAAGTTGACGGCGGAATAGGCGGCCAGGCAGTCGAGGTAGCGCCGGCCGGACACGTCGGTGATCCAGGCTCCCTCGGCGCTTTTCGCGACGACGGGCAACGGTGAATAGTTGTGGGCGACGTGGCGAGCGTCGAGCGCGATCGCGGTGGCGGTCGCAGGGTCTGAGGTGGCCTCGCTGTCCACACTGTCCAGGATGGTCATCGATAGCGCTCCAGGGTGCAGCATTTGACGGATCCACCGCCCTTGAGCAGTTCGGTGAGCTCGACGCCGACCGGCTCGAAACCGGCCCGGCGCAGTTGGTGTGCGAATCCCGTAGCGGCCGCCGGCATCACGACGTGCCGCCCGTCGGAAACCACGTTGAGGCCGAGGACATAGGCGTCGGCGGAGCTCACTTCGATCGCGTCGCCGAACAGGTGGGTCAGCCGCTTTCGGGAGTCGTCGCTGAAGGCCGGGGGATAGTAGGCGATCGTCGAATCGTCGAGCACGGCCAGCGCGGTGTCGAGGTGGTAGAAGCGCGGGTCGACGAGTTCCAGGCTGACCACGTGGAGGCCGGTGGCGTGCGCGATCTCGTCGTGGGCAAGGCGATCGGTGCGAAAACCATACCCGGCCAACAGGGTTGACCCGACCAGCAAGAGGTCGCCCTGGCCTTCGTTGACGTGGTCGGTGAACACGGTGCGATAGCCGGCTGCAGACATCCACTCGGCGTAGGCGGCGGCCTCGCCTGCGCGTTGTGGATAGGCGAAGCGCGCGACGACGGCAGTGTCTCCGAGCAGGAAGCCGCCGTTGGCGGCGTAGACCATGTCGGGTAGGCCGCTGCGCGGCGTCACGAGGTCGACGGTGTGACCAAGGTCGACATACACCTGGCGTAGTACTTCCCACTGCGTCAGCGCGAGCGTGGTGTCCACGGGCGTGGAGGTGTCCATCCATGGATTGATGGCGTATTCGACGGTGAAGTACTCCGGGGCGGTCATGGCGTAGTGGCGGGTGGTCGCGGTCCGTGCGGATGACTCTGCGGCCCGGGGTTCGGGCACAGCCTGGGGCATGACTTCCTCGAAAATCGTCATGAATCGACGATAGGAAGCAGGTGTGACGCAATCAATCGCTCTCTGTTGCGTCTAAGTCAGGGATATATTGCATGAACCATCGTATTGCGGCGGTTTGTTGCGTGGAGGTCGACATGGAGCGTCTGGACGACACCGACGAACGGATCCTCGCCGAACTCACCGAGAACGCCAGGGCGACATTCGCAGAGATCGGGCAGCGGGTGAATCTGTCGGCGCCGGCGGTCAAGCGCCGGGTCGATCGCATGGTGGCGGGCGGGGTGATCCGGGGATTCACGACCGTGGTCGACCGCAACGTCCTGGGCTGGCGCACCGAGGCGTACGTGCAGGTGTTCTGCCAGGGCACCATCGCCCCGGATCAGTTGCGGGCAGCCTGGATCGACATCCCCGAGGTGGTCAGCGCGGCCACGGTCACCGGCACCGCCGACGCCATCCTGCACGTGCTGGCCCGCGACATGCGCCATCTCGAGGAGGCGCTGGAACGCATCCGCTCAACTGCCCGCATCGAGCGCAGCGAGAGCATCGTGGTTCTCACCAATGTCATCGACCGGGGCCGGTCGTGAGCACAGTTGTGATCTGAGGCGGGGGCCTGCGCAAACGTAGGGTGGCGCACAACGCTCAACCTCGATCGTGTAAAAACCCCACGTGACTACTTCAACGGGATCAGCGGCGGGCATCGTCATCGTCGGCGGTGGCTTGGCTGCGGCCCGGACGGCCGAACAGCTGCGCCGGTCGGAGTACGCCGGGCCCATCACGATCGTCAGCGACGAGGACCATCTGCCCTACGACCGGCCGCCGCTGTCCAAGGAAGTGCTGCGCGCCGAGACGGACGACGTCACGCTCAAGCCCGCCGAGTTCTACGCCGAGAACGACATCACGCTGCGGCTCGGCTCTGCGGCGCAATCGGTGGACACCGCCGCCAAGACACTGAAGCTCGCCGACGGCAGCGACGTCGCCTACGACGAGCTGATCATCGCCACCGGGCTGGTACCCAAGCGCATCCGGTCGTTCGGCGATCTGGCCGGGATCCATGTGCTGCGTTCGTACGACGAGAGCATGGCCCTGCGCAAGCAGGCCGGCAACGCCCGCCGTGCCGTGGTGGTCGGTGCGGGCTTCATCGGCTGCGAGGTGGCCGCGAGCCTGCGCAAGCTCGGCGTCGAGGTGGTGCTCGTGGAGCCGCAGCCGACACCGCTGGCTTCGGTGCTGGGCGAGCAGATCGGTGCGTTGGTGACCCGGCTGCACCAGGCCGAGGGTGTCGACGTGCGGTGCGGTGTCGGGGTGAACGAGGTGCGCGGCTCGGACAGGGTCGAGGGGGTGGTGCTGGGCGACGGCACCGAACTCGATGCCGATCTGGTGGTGGTCGGCATCGGTTCGCATCCGGCCGTGGATTGGCTCGAAGGCAGCGGGATCGCACTCGACAACGGCGTGGTGTGCGACGAGGTCGGTCGCTCCAGCGCAGCCAATGTGTGGGCCATCGGCGATGTCGCGTCCTGGCGCGATCACGTGGGCGACCAAGCGCGCGTTGAGCATTGGAGCAACGTCGCCGACCAGGCGCGGGCCATGGTGCCCGCGATCCTTGGCCAGGAGGCTTCGCCTGTGGTGTCGGTGCCGTATTTCTGGAGCGATCAGTACGACGTCAAGATTCAGTGCCTGGGTGAGCCCGAGGCCGACGATGTCGTGCACGTGGTCGAGGACGACGGACGCAAGTTCCTGGCCTTCTACGAGCGTGACGGCGTGGTGGTCGGCGTGGTCGGTGGCGGCATGCCCGGCAAGGTGATGAAGGCCCGCAGCAAGATCGCTGCAGGCGCCCCCATCTCCGACGTCCTGGGCTGACTTCCCCTGCGATTTGGGTGCATCCGGTAACGCCTGCCGTTACTGAATGCACCCAAATCGCGTCAGAACTGGCCGAGGTAGAACCGGCATCCCTGATCGTCGGTGCACTCGGCCATCACGCCGTAGTCCTGCCGTGACGGCTGCTGCAGTACGGTGCCCCCGGCTTCGATGACCCGGCTGACCGCGGCGTCGATATCGGCGACTGTCCACATCGGCACGGTGGTGGTCTGCTCGGCGCCGCCGGCCATCCCCGACATCGGCCGGCTGCCCTGGACACCCCAGCCGTCGTCGATCCGGCCGGGCTCGAAGGTCCAGAACAGCACTCGGCTGTAGAACTGCTTGAACGTCGTCGAATCCGGAACCTCGTAGGTGATGTACGAAAGTTCGCCCGGCCCACTGCCGTTGAGCTCGGGCCGCGGGGTTTCCCCGGCAGGCAGGAACACCGCGAACGGTGCGCCGGTCGGGTCGGTGGCCTCCAGCACGGTGCCGAAGTCGAACTCCCGGGTCTGGCCGGGTTCGCCGCCGCCGGACACGATCGCCCGGCGGGCCCCGTCCAGATCGGTCACCGCGTAGCAGCAGAACAAGGTTCCGGCTCCGGCGACACCGGAGATTCCGATGGGCTGCCGGGTGTTGGTGACCTGGCCGGTGGCAGGGTCGTAGGTCCAGCCCAGCACGTGGCCGTAGAAGGCGGCGGCCCGTTCGGCGTCGGGAGCCCACACCGAGACATAGCCGACGTCGCCGTGCTGGATCTGAACAGTGGCCCCGGTCGCCGGTCCGGACAGCATCCAGCGGTGACCCGACGGGTCGATGATCGCGGCGTTGCGCGTGCCGTAATTCTCGTACGGTTCCCTCTGGACCTGCGCACCGAGGATCCTGGCTCGCTCCAGCGCTGCGTCGGTATCGGGGACCTCCAGCATCAGGCTGACCGAATTGGCCTGGGGTGACGGTGCTTTGAGGCCTATCTCGGGATACTCGTCGGCGAGGTACAAGACGCCGCCGGCGAGTTCGAGTTCGGCGTGCCCGATGCGCCCGTCGTCCATCACGATGGGTTCACCGATCTCTACCGCGCCGAGGGCATCGACGTACCAGGCGATCGCGGCGCGGGCATCGGGCACGGTCAGGTAGGGCACGACTGCGGACCGCGGGGGAGCCGTGGCAGCAGACGGCTCGTTCAGTTCGGCGATGGCGGTTTCGGTTCCACTCATGTCAACTCCTTGGGTGCGTTCGGGAAGGGTGAGCGCCGATTCCAGCCGCGCGCGCAGCCGGGCCGCGAACGCGGGGTCGGGGGAGACCGGCTGGTCGTTGCCGTTGAGCACGGTCAGCGGATCGTGGCTGTTGGTCACGGCGTCCCTCCCTCCGGTGTCGGGTATTCGGATCTGAAGGCGCGGCGGGCGCGCACCAGGAGGGCCTCGGTGGCGTGCACCGTGCGGCCGATCAGCTCGGCACACTCGCCCACCGAACAGTCGTCGAGGTAGCGCAGCGCCAGTACCGTCCGGTGGTGTTGGGGCAGACGGGCCAAAACCGCCTCGGCGACAATGCGATCCAGTTCCGCGTCCCAGTCGTCGACGGGATCCGCCGGTTCGGGTATCTCCGCCACCGGCACATCGAACCGGTCATGGCGACGCCGGTAGTGGTCGGCGAGTTTGTGCCGTGCCACTCCGATGAGCCAGGGCACCGACATCGGCGGCGGCGACGGTTTGCGGGCCGCGTCCATCGCGGCCAGGAACGTCTCCGACGTCAGGTCCTCGGCGGTTCCGCGGTCACCGCAGCGTCGCACGAAGTACCCGTATACCGCCGGCAGGGCTTCGTCGTACAGGTTCAGCAGCGCCCGCGGAGCGTCTGTTTCGGCGCTCACACCCTTATCGTCGCCGTCGGGCACCGAACTCCGACGGCCTTGGGCGAAGTTTTTTCGCCGGAAAACCATTGGCGCCGGTCAGGGGAGGTGCGTCATGGTGGTCGGCGTGGTGGACGTCGAGGCATTCGCGCGGGACGGGTTCGTCAAGGTCGAGCAGGCCGCATCGGCCGAAACTGCCGATGCTGCCAGGGATTTGCTGTGGACGCAGATCGGGCTCTCGCCTGATGAGCCGGAATCCTGGCCGGGTCCGGTGGTGTGGACGGCCGACCTGACCGGCGCCGGGCCGTTTCGGCACCTGGTGGGCAACGCCGCGCTCACCGATGCTCTCGACGCGATCTGTGGTGCAGGAGGCTGGTTGCCGCGTGGCGCCCTGGGCAACATCCCGGTCCGGTTTCCGGTTGATCCGCCCGCAGAGGACCGAGGCTGGCACATCGACGCCAACACCCCGCTGGCGAGTGGCCAATGGGCCGTCAGCGGCCGTCCGCACACCGTGCTGGTGTTGACGCTGCTGTCCGAGGTGGGGTCCGCCGACGCGCCGACGCGGATCCGGGTCGGTTCGCATCGCGAGGTCGCCCGCGTGCTCGGGCCGGACCCGATCGACTTCATCGAGGCCGGGGCCGTGGTCGACGAGGCGAGCCGTGGATGTCCGGTCGCCCGTGCGACGGGCCGGCCGGGCGACATGTACGTGCTGCACCCGTTCACGGTGCATGCCGCCGACGTACATCGCGGCAGCGCACCGCGTTTCATGTCACAGGCACCGATCATGCTGACCGAAGAACTCGGTCCGCGCGGGCCGGCGGCATTGGCCGCGGCCTGGGACGCGCTACCGCGCGGCTAGCGCCTCCAACCCGGGGCGCGCGAGTTCGAAAGCCTGGCCGATGGCGTCTGCCAGTGCGACCGACTCATCGGCAAGCCAGTGCTCGTAGGCCGACAGGGCGACTCCGAGCATCAGCCAGCCCACGGTCTGCGGCGTCAGGTCACCGGCGGCGGCGCCGATCCGTTGTGCCACGTAATCGGCGATGACCTCGCGCCAGCCGGCGTACATCGTCATCGAATAGGCCTGGAGCCCAGCTGTTTCCAGGATGACGCGCATGCGTATCCGGTGCTGGGCCATCTCCTTCTCGTCGTAGGTGTTGAACGACAGCAGGGCCTCGCGCAGCGCGTCGGCCAGCGGTATCTCGGTGCTCAGCGCCGCCAGCAGCTCACGCAGGTGTTGCAGATGGGCGTCGAAGTCGCCCCAGGGGATGGCGTTCTTGGAGGCGTAGTAGCGGAACAGCGTGCGACGCGCGATGCCCGCGGCTTTGGCCACGTCGTCGACGCTGACCTCGTCGAAGCCGTGGGTGGCGAACAGTGCCAGCGCGACGTCGGTGATGTGGTCCTGCGTGGTGGACGGGCGCCGACCGACCCGGGGTCCGGATGCCTGTCGCATAAAACCCGCCCTTCCATTTGTGCACTCGATGCCATATTCTTGCGACTCAGGTCACAATTGTCGAGACCCACAGTTACAGGAACAGTTGGAAGAAAGGTGCGATTCATGGATCAGAATCCGCAGGCTGAAACCGAAACCCAGCTCGTCACCGAGACGCTCGTCGAAGAGGTCTCGATCGACGGTATGTGCGGGGTCTACTGACGGTGTCCACACAGGTTGCCGATACGGCCGGACCCGCCGGTGTCGTATTCGACCCGAATGCCAGCTGGCGGTTGCACCATCAGGTGGCGGTGCGGCCGGAGCCGTTCGGTGCCCTGCTGTATCACTTCGGAACCCGCAAGCTGTCGTTTCTGAAGAACCGGACGGTCGTCGAGGTGGTCACCTCTCTGGCTGATCACCCCGACGCCCGGTCCGCGTGCCGCGCGGCCGGTATCGCAGATTCCGACCAAGGTCCCTACCTGCACGCGCTGAGCGTGCTGGTGTCCTCGAAGATGCTCATCCCCGGGAATTCAAAATGACTTCTGTTGCCCCCGTGCCGAGGCTCGTCGAGCAGTTCGAACACGGACTCGACGCCCCGATCTGCCTGACCTGGGAGCTCACCTACGCCTGCAACCTGGCGTGCGTGCACTGCCTGTCCTCCTCGGGCAAGCGCGATCCGCGCGAGCTGTCCACGCAGCAGTGCAAGGACATCATCGATGAGCTGGAACGCATGCAGGTGTTCTACGTGAACATCGGCGGTGGCGAACCCACTGTGCGCCCGGACTTCTGGGAACTGGTGGACTACGCGACCGAGCACCACGTCGGGGTCAAGTTCTCCACCAACGGAGTACGCATCACCCCCGAGGTGGCCGCCAAGCTCGCTGCCAGCGACTACGTCGACGTACAGATCTCCCTGGACGGCGCCAACGCCGAGGTCAACGACGCGGTGCGGGGTAAGGGCTCGTTCGACATGGCCGTGCGTGCGCTGGAAAACCTTGCTGCCGCAGGCTTTTCCGATGCCAAGATCTCGGTGGTGGTGACCCGCCACAACGTGGACCAGCTCGACGAGTTCAAGGCGCTGGCCGACCGGTACGGCGCCACGCTGCGGATCACGCGGCTGCGTCCGTCGGGCCGTGGCGCCGATGTCTGGGACGAGCTGCACCCGACCGCCGACCAGCAGCGCCAGCTGTACAACTGGCTGGTCTCCCATGGTGAGCGCGTGCTGACCGGAGACTCGTTCTTCCACCTGTCGGGCCTGGGCGAGCCCGGCGCACTGGCCGGGCTGAACCTGTGCGGGGCAGGCCGCGTGGTCTGCCTGATCGATCCGGTGGGCGACGTCTACGCCTGTCCGTTCGCCATCCACGACAAGTTCCTGGCCGGAAACATCCTGGAAGATAACGGTTTCCAGAACGTCTGGCAGAACTCCACGTTGTTCCGCGAGCTGCGCGAGCCTCAGTCGGCCGGCGCCTGCAGCGGTTGTGGGCACTACGATGCCTGCCGCGGCGGGTGCATGGCGGCCAAGTTCTTCACCGGTCTGCCGATGGACGGGCCGGACCCCGAATGCGTCGAGGGCTGGGGCGAACCGGCCCTGGCGGCCGAGCGCGTCATACCCAAGCCCAGCGGTGACCACTCCCGCGGCACCAAGCAAGGGCCGGTGGCACTCAAGTTGCTGACCAAGCCTCCCGCCCGCATCTGTAACGAAAGTCCGGTGTAATCCATGGCCCGTGATACCTGGTTCGAGACCGTCGCCATTGCCCAGCAACGGGCCAAGAAGCGGCTCCCCAAGTCCGCCTACTCCTCGCTGATCTCTGCCAGTGAGAAGGGTGTGACGGTCTCCGACAACGTGGAGTCGTTCGCCGAACTCGGTTTCGCGCCGCACGTCATCGGTGCCACCGAGAAGCGTGAGATGGCGACAACCGTGATGGGCCAAGATATTTCGATGCCTGTCATCATCTCGCCGACCGGCGTGCAGGCTGTCGACCCCGACGGCGAGGTGGCGGTGGCCCGCGCGGCCGCTGCGCGCGGCACGGCCATGGGGCTGTCCTCCTTCGCGAGCAAGCCGATGGAGGAAGTCACCGCCGTCAACGACAAGGTCTTCTTCCAGATCTACTGGCTCGGGTCCCGCGACGAGATTGCCGAACGCGTGCAGCGGGCCAAGGACGCGGGCGCGGTCGGGCTCATCGCCACCACCGACTGGAGCTTCAGCCACGGCCGCGACTGGGGTAGCCCGAAGATCCCGGAGCGAATGGATCTGCGCACGATGTTGCGGATGTCTCCGGAGGTGCTCACCAAGCCGCGCTGGCTCTGGAGCTTCGGCAAGCACCTGCGTCCGCCGGACCTGCGCGTGCCCAACCAGGGGCGGCGCGGCGAGCCGGGCCCGACGTTCTTCGAGGCCTACGGGCAGTGGATGGGTACCCCGCCTCCGACCTGGGAGGACATCGCCTGGCTGCGTGAGCAGTGGGGCGGTCCTTTCCTGCTCAAGGGCATGGTGCGCGTCGACGACGCCAAACGTGCCGTGGATGCGGGTGTTTCGGCCATCACGGTGTCCAACCACGGCGGCAACAACCTGGACGGTACTCCCGCGGCGATCCGTTGCCTGCCCGCCATCGCCGAGGCGGTAGGCGATCAGGTCGAGGTTTTGCTGGACGGCGGGATACGCCGCGGCAGCGATGTCGTCAAGGCCGTGGCGCTGGGCGCCCGCGCCGTCATGATCGGTCGGGCCTACCTGTGGGGCCTGGCCGCCAACGGCCAGGCGGGTGTCGAGAACGTGCTGGACATTCTCAGCGGCGGCATCGACTCGGCCCTGCGCGGGTTGGGGAAGTCCTCGATCCACGACCTCACGCCCGACGACATCCTAGTTCCCGAGGGGTTCACCCGGACCCTCGGCGTGCCGCGCGCCGGAGCCTGACCGGCTTACCTTCACCCTGAGGTGCAGCGTGACAGGGGTGGCGGAAGAGACGTACGTGATGTTCACGGCCGGTGCGGGGAAAGCTACGGGAAATCAATTGCTGCCTGTGCTCCAACAATTGGCGCACAGTAGGTGAATTCGGCCTACCATCGGCACGTGGCTTTCCCCAGCGGGCTCGGGAACTCAACGTCGAGACAGCTACGCAGCATGTCGCCAATGTTGATCATCCCAGTGGGCTCTACCGAGCAACATGGCCCGCACCTGCCCCTGGACACCGACACGCGGATCGCCTCCGCCGTCGGGCATGCGCTTCTTGAGCGCCTCGACGGCGTGTCTGCGACAGACTGGGTGGTCGCGCCGGCCGTGCCCTACGGCGCCAGTGGCGAGCACGAGGGGTTCCCGGGCACCGTGTCGATCGGTACCGAGGCTCTGCGACTGTTGCTGCTGGAGTACGGACGTTCTGCATCCAGCTGGGCATCACGGCTGGTCTTCGTCAATGGTCACGGCGGGAATGTGGAGGCGCTGGCCGCTGCGACGGCCCTGCTGCGCCAGGAGGGCCGCGACGCCGGCTGGGTTCCGTGCATGGTTGAGGGGGCCGATGCGCATGCGGGGCATACCGAAACATCTGTATTGCTACATATTTCGCCCGGTGACGTCTGGGCGGACGAGCTGGCTCCGGGGAACACCGCCCCGCTGGCGGAGCTCATGCCGGCAATGCGTCGTGGCGGGATCGCGGCGGTCAGCGAAGTCGGGGTACTCGGTGACCCGACAACTGCCACGGCCGCCGAGGGGGAGCGTATCTTTGCTGAGATGGTCAACGGCTGCGCCGGTCGGATACGGCGGTGGGAGCCGGACCGGAACGGATTGCTGACATGACCGGACCGAGACTGCCCGACGGTTTTGCCGTGCAGGTGGATCGCCGTGTCAAGGTGCTGGGAGCCGGCGCGGCCTTGCTCGGCGGGTCGCCGACCCGGTTGCTGCGGCTGGCCCCGACGGCGCAGACCATGCTCAACGGTGGCCGTCTGGAGGTGCACGACGCGCAGAGCGCGCAACTGGCCCGGACTTTGCTCGACGCCACCGTCGCCCATCCTCGGCCTCCCAGCGGGCCGTCACACCGCGACGTCACGGTGATTATTCCGGTGCGCGACAACGTATCCGGTCTACACCGGTTGATCGCGGCACTGCGCGGCCTGCGCGTGATCGTGGTCGACGACGGGTCCGCGGTGCCTGTATCGCAATCAGAGTTCGCCGGTATGCACTGCGATGTCCAGGTGCTGCGGCACTTCCGCAGCAACGGTCCGGCGGCCGCCCGCAACACCGGCCTGGCGGCCACGGAGACCGATTTCGTGGCATTCCTCGATTCGGACGTGGTGCCGCGCCGTGGCTGGCTGGAGGCGTTGCTCGGCCACTTCTGCGACCCGGCCGTGGCACTGGTCGCACCCCGCATCGTCGGTCTGCACACCGCCGACAATGTGGTGGCCAGGTACGAGGCGGTGCGCTCGTCGTTGGACCTGGGGGTCAGGGAGGCGCCGGTGGTGCCCTACGGCCCCGTGTCCTATGTCCCCAGCGCCGCGATCATCTGCCGGCGCTCCGCGCTGGCCGCGGTGGGCGGGTTCGACGAGACCATGCAGTCCGGTGAGGACGTCGATCTGTGCTGGCGGCTGGTCGAATCGGGGGCTCGGCTGCGATACGAGCCTATCGCGCTGGTTGCCCACGATCACCGAACGGATCTGCGAGAGTGGTTCAACCGCAAGGCTTTCTACGGTACTTCGGCTGCGCCGCTGACCGTCCGGCATCCGGGTAAGACGGCCCCGGTGGTGATCTCCGGCTGGACGCTCATGGTGTGGTTGCTGCTGGCCATGGGATCGTGTTTCGGGTATCTGGGCTCGGTGGTGATCGCGATCTTCACCGGCAGGCGCATCGCCCGGTCCCTCAGTGCGGTCGACACCGAACCCACCGAGGTCGCCGCCGTAACCGCCCGCGGGCTGTGGTCGGCAGCACTGCAGCTGTGTTCGGCGATCTGCCGGCACTACTGGCCGGTGGCGCTGGTCGCGGCCCTGATGTTCCGGCGGGCCAGACACGCGGTGCTGGTGGCCGCGGTGCTCGACGGCGTGGTCGACTGGGCGACCCGGCGCGGCAATGCCGATGACGACACCAAACCCGTCGGCCTGCTGACCCACATCCTGCTCAAGCGGCTGGATGATCTCGCCTACGGGATCGGCCTGTGGACCGGCGTGGTCCGTGAGCGCCAGCTCGGCGCACTCAAGCCGCAGCTGCGGAGCTAAATCCAGTTGACCCTGCCATCTTGTCCTCCTCACGAGCGGACGGACGTGCTGATCGTCGGAGCCGGAAGCGCCGGATCCATTCTGGCTGAACGGCTTTCCGGTGACCCAAGCTGTCGGGTGACCGTGTTGGAGGCCGGCCCGGCGCCCAGCGACCCTCGGGTGGCGGCGCAGATCACCGATGCACTACGGCTGCCGATCGGGGCGGCCAGCTCAGTGGTGCGTCACTACGCGTCGGTGCTGACCGAGAATCCGCCGCGCCATACCGAGATCATCCGTGGATCGGTTGTCGGTGGTTCCGGCGCCGTCAACGGAGGCTATTTCTGCCGCGGCTTGCCGACGGACTTCGACCGGTGGGCGGTGCCCGGATGGGGCTGGGACGACGTGCTGCCGCACTTCCGCGCCATCGAGACCGACCTGGACTTCACCTCGGCGCTGCACGGCGGTGACGGGCCCATCACCGTCCGTCGCGTTCGTGAATTCGATGGCTGCACAGCGTCGTTCGTTGATGCCGCGACGAATGCCGGCTTCGGCTGGATCGATGACCTGAACGGTTCCGAGGCCATGGCGGCGCTGCCGGCCGGAGTGGGGGCGGTTCCGCTGAACATCAACGGCGGCAACCGAGTTGGCCCCGGCGGCGCGTATCTGCAACCCGCACTGGGGCGGCCGAACCTCCGTCTGGTGACCGATACCCGGGTTGCCCGGGTGCTGTTTCGCGGGCATCGGGCGGTCGGCGTGATTTGTGACGACGGATCGACGCTGCTGGCCGATCGAATTGTCCTGTGCTCCGGAGCAATCGGATCGGCACATTTGCTTCTGTTGTCGGGCGTCGGGCCGTCGGCCGAGCTCGAGGCGCTGGGCCTCGAAGTGGTGACCGACCTGCCCGTCGGGATGCACACCGTCGACCATCCGGAATGGGTCCTCCCGGTCTCCTGGACACCGACTCACGATCTGCCGCCGCTGGAGGCCGTGCTGACCACAGCCGACGGTATCGAGGTGCGTCCGTACACGGCCGGCTTCGCGGCGATGGTGCACGGGCCCGGGCATGACCCTGCCGAGCTTCCACACCTCGGGGTGGCGCTGATGCGTCCGCACTCTCGGGGCCGGGTCCGGTTGGTGTCGGCCGACCCGAGGGTTGCGCCGGTGATCGAGCACCGCTACGACACCGTGGCGCACGATGTCCAGGCGCTGCGCCGCGGTGCGGAGCTGGCACGCGAACTGGTCAGCCACACAGCTGAAGTCGGCGAGGCATCGTGGTCGACATCGCAGCATCTGGCTGGTACGGCGCCGATGGGATCCGGGCCGGAGGCAGTGCTCGATCCGACCTGCCGCGTGCTCGGGGTCGACGGCCTGTGGGTGGTGGACGGGTCGATCATGCCCGCCATCACCAGCCGCGGCCCGCACGCGACCATTGCCATGATCGGTCATCGGGCGGCGGAGTTTCTCGCGACCTGAGCCGCCGGATCCCCCGGAGCTGCTCACCGTCGCGGCCCGGTGCCCAGATCGCGACGAACACCGCGGCAACTGCGAGCACCGCCGCCATCACCAGCAGGGCCGAGTTGGTGGCGTCGAGGAACGCCTGCTTGGCCAGCTCGCTGACGGCCGCACCCTGTGGGCCGAGTTGTCCGGCTACGGCAAGGGCTTCGGCCAGTGAGCTCAGGATGGGCTCGCGTACCTCGGCGGGAAGGCCGGTCAGTTCGGGCCCCAGGTGATTCTGGTACTGGGCGGCCAGGATGGAGCCGGCCACCGCGATGCCGACCGCCGCGCCGACTTCCCGGGTGGTGTCGTTGACCGCGGAGGCGACGCCCTGTTTCTCGTCGGGGACCGCGCCCATGATCGCCGAAGTCGTTGGCGCGGTGCACAATCCCATGCCAGTGCTCATGATGAACAGCGGCCAGGCGTAGTCGACGTAGCTGGAATCCACTTCGAGCAACCGCATGCACATCAGGCCACCTGCGATCACCAGGAGGCCGAGCGACACGCACAGCCGCAAACCCAGCCGGGGCAGATACCAATGCGTGGTGGCGCCGAGCGCAAGCACCGGAATCATCAATGGGCACAGGGCGATTGCTGTCTGAATCGGACTGTATCCCATGACCAGCTGGATGTACTGCATGCTGACGAAGAAGTAGCCGAAGTTCGCGAAGAACAGGAACGTCACGCCCACCGCGCCGGTGGCGAAGTCAGGCTTTCTGAATAGCCGGACATCGAGCAGCGGGTGCCGGCTCTTGAGCTGAGCGACGGTGAAGGCGGCCCCCAGGGCGATTCCGGCGGCGATGCAACCCCACACCACCGGGTGCGTCCAGCCCCGCATCGGGGCCTCCAGCACCCCGAGGACGAAGAGCGCCACCGCCGCGCCGATGAGGAGCGCGCCGGTCCAGTCCAGCGGTGTGGCGTCTTCATCCCGGGACGAGGGCACCGTGCAGGTCAGGATGAACAGCCCGATTCCGGCGATGGCGAAGGTTGCGAAGATCGACTGCCATCCCCAGAAGTGCAGCAACCCGCCCGTGATCAGGAAGCCGAACACCGCGCCCGATCCGACCACGCCGGCCCAGATCCCAACAGCCTTGTTACGCTCGGATTTTGGAAACGCGGCTGTCAGCAGGGACAGTGTCGCCGGCATGATGAAGGCGGCACCCGCGCCGGCCACCGCGCGCGATGCGATCAGGTGCACCGGGGCGTCGAACAGCAAGGGTGACGCCGAGGCGGCGACGAAGACCGCGAGCCCGGTCAGCAGGGCACCGCGTCTACCGTAGCGGTCGCCGAGCGCGCCGGCGGGCAGCAACAGGCAGGCAAGCGCGAGGGTGTAGCCGTCGATCACCCAGGTGAGTTGGGCCTGGGTGGCCGCGGTTTGGCGGGCGATGTCGGGCAGCGCGGCATTCAGCGCCACCATCGACGCGATCACGATGGACACGTCCATGCACGCCACCACGAGCAACCAGTACCGCTTGCGGATCGGCAGATAGGCCAGGCCCGGGTCGATATCCTGGCCAGACTCGACGAGGGTGTCGGACATCCGGCCACCTCCTTCGTCGATGAAGTTTCGAGACTAACAGTCTCGGAGCGAGACGGTAAGTCTGTTTTGTGGAGGTGTTGGCGCATGACTGCCGAAAGCCGTGACCCGCGGCCGGCCCGGTCCCGGGCCCGGCTGCTTGAAGCGGCGACGTCGTTGTTGCGGTCAGGCGGACCCAGTGCGGTGACGGTCGATGCGGTCACCCGGGCGGCCAATGTGGCCAGGGCCACGCTCTACCGGCACTTTCCGAGCGGAAATGACTTGCTGGCAGCCGCTTTTCGCGCCTTGATCCCGGCGGCGCCGATGCCGCCGGAGGAAGGCACGCTGCGTGACCGGCTGATCGCGCTGGTCAAGGCCCAGGCCGACTCGATCGCCGAGGCGCCGATCAGCATCACCGCAATGTCATGGCTGGCACTCGGCGGCGACATGGAGCAACTGCCGTGGCGCACGGACGACAGCCCCGAGGTGCGCACGCTGCGTGAGCGGGTCGCCGAACAGTACGCGTTGCCGTTCGAGGCGATCTTCGACAGCCCCGAGGCCATCGCCGAGCTCGGCGAGGTCGATCGCACCATGGCCGCCGCGCTGCTCCTCGGCCCGATCGTGCTGGGCAAGCTCAGCACTCTGGCAAAGTTCGACTACGCCAGTTGTGCGCAGTCCGCGGTGGATGGCTTTCTGGCCACCCATCGTCGGACCGAAGCGGCTCAGCGCAGCGAGTAGCGAATCGGCAGGTGCTTGAGCCCGCCGACGAATGTCGTCGCGGAAAGCTCTGGGGTTCCGGCCAGTTCGATCGAATCCAGGCGGCTCAACAGCTCGGCGAACAAGCTGTTCATCTCCATTCTGGCCAGCGCCGCTCCCAGGCAGAAGTGCACGCCGTAGCCGAAGGCCAGGTGCTTGTTCGGATCTCTCGCGACATCGAAGCGGTGCGGGTTGGCGAACACCTCTTCGTCCCGGTTGCCGGAAACATAAGCCAGATAGACGGATTCGCCCTTGGCGATCGGCACGCCACGCACGGTGGTGTCGGCGGTCGCGGTGCGCATGAACTCCTTGACCGGGGTGGACCATCGGATCATCTCTTCGACCGCGGTGCCCATCAGATCGGGCTGGGCCTGCAGTCTGGCCAACTGGTCCGGATTCTCGATGAGCGCATGCAGACCGCCGGAGATCGCGTCCTTGGTGGTGTCGTGTCCGGCGCTGGCGACGATCACGTAGTAGGAAGCGGTGTCGACATCGGAGAGCGGTTCTCCGTCGACGGTGCCGTTGGCGATGGCAGACGCCAGATCCTCTGTCGGGTTGGCGCGGCGCGACGCTGTCAGCGTCGAGAAGTAGGCGAAGAAGTCCATCAGCACGGCGAGTTGGTCTTCGAGAGAACCGCCGTCGCGCTTGTACTCGTCATCGTCGCCGCCGAACATCTCCTGGGTCAGCATGTGCATGCGGGCGAAGTCCTCTTCGGGCAGCCCGAGCAGCGACATGATCACGTAGAGCGGGAAGTCGACGGCGATGGCGGTGACGAAATCGCACTCGGGCCCGATGTCCCGCATCTTGTCGACATAGCGTTTGGCGAGCTCGTCCACTCGTACCTTGAGAGCACGCATTGCCTTGGGGCGGAACCAGTCTGCTCCGATGGCCCGCACCTTGCGATGGTGCGGGTCGTCCATGTGGATCAGGGTGCGCAAGCCCATTCCGGCCTCGAGCTGTTGCTTGGCCAGGTCGTCGGCGGCCGCGGTGGCCAGCAATGGCCGAGGCTCGCTGATGAACAGTTCGTTGTCGCGCTCGATGGCCATGATGTCGGCGTGCTTGGTGATCGCCCAGAACGGTCGGTAGGGCCGGTTGTCCACCCAGGCCACCGGGTTGTTGGCGCGCAAATGGGTCAGCGCGCGGTGCAGGCGGGTGTCGTCGGCATAAGCCGTCGGATCGGCCAGTACCTTCGCGGCATCATCCATCGTCGGCGCGCTCATACAGACTCCTTGCTGGCAGAACTTGACGGGTGTCAATTGGCACCATATGTGATCGGCGCCACGTAAGGGGCCTGATTTTGCGGATCGGCCCCGTACGCTCGCAGCCATGCGGTCGGGGCGTTGCGTCGTCGCGTTGCTGGCAGTGCTGGCGATGCTGGTGGGAGGTTGTGCGCAAGGTGGCGGCCGGACGTTGATACCCGGCCGTTCAGCCGACGCTCCGCCGGGACGCGTGCAGGGTCAGGACTCGGCGCTGGTGCAGATCGCAGCCGGAACCCTGCGCGGCACAGTCGCATCCGGCCAACGGCTGTTCGCGGGCATCCCGTATGCCGCGGCGCCGGTGGGCCCGATGCGATTCGCGGCGCCGGTTCCCGCGCCGGGCTGGACAGGGGTGCGTGACGCCACCCGTCCCGGGCCGCGGTGCATCCAGGACCCGGATTCAGACCCCGAGCAGGGAGCCAATACGGCCGAGGACTGTCTGAGTCTGAATGTCTGGACGCCGCCCGTCTCGGACCAGAAGCGGCCCGTCATGGTGTGGATCCACGGCGGCGCGTTCGCGGGCGGCAGCAGCGGGATCTACGACGCGGCCCGACTCGCCGCACGCGGCGACATCGTCGTGGTCACGGTCAACTACCGCCTCGGCGCGCTGGGGTTCCTGGCTCACCCGGCCCTCGGGACCGGCGGTGACGTCGGCAACTACGGCCTGATCGACCAGCAGGCGGCACTGCGGTGGGTTCGTGACAACATCGCCGACTTCGGCGGCGATCCGGAAAAGGTCACCGTCGCCGGTGAATCCGCGGGCGGGATGTCGGTGTGCGACCATCTGGTCTCACCCGGTTCGGCGGGGTTGTTCCAGGCGGCGATCCTCATGAGTGCGCCGTGCCAGGCGCAGGCCGACCTCGCCGCCGCAACCCCTAGGTCGCTCGACTACGCGGCCGCGGTCGGGTGTCCAGATCTCGTGGTGGCCAGTGCCTGCCTGCGGTCACTGCCGGTGGACAGTTTGCGAAAACCGGTGTGGTACTTCAATATCGGCAGCGACGCGCTGACGGGTCCGGTCACCGGATCGGCAGTGGTCCCACAAGCTCCGCCGGTGGCGTTCGGATCGGGCCGCGGTGAGCGGGTGCCGGTGCTCATCGGCACCACCCGCGACGAGTTCACGCTCTTCGTGGCATTGCGTTACCTACGGCAGGGCCAGCGCTACGTCGCCGGAGATTACCCGCGGCTGCTGTCCGAGACGTTCGGCACCGATGCTGGGGCCGTCGGCGCTCAATACCCCATCGATCGGTACGGCGGTGTGGCACAGGCATATTCAGCGGCCGTCACCGACGGTGAATTCGCCTGTGTATCGGAGCGGATGGCTGCTGACCTGTCCCGCGGCGGACCGGTCTACGCCTACGAGTTCAACGATCGCGCCGCGCCGGCGCCCGAGGTCATGCGGACGCTGCCCTTCCCGGTCGGGGCGAGTCACTCACTCGAGCTTCGCTACTTGTTCGACGTGGGTGGAGCCCCGCCGCTCAACCCCGCGCAGCAGCGGCTTTCGGATCAGATGATCGACTACTGGAGTGCGTTCGTCCGCACCGGTGATCCTGCTGCCGAAGGGCAACCGAGCTGGCCAGGGTTCGACCCGGCGGGCGGCGGCGGCCGAATGTCGTTGCGGGCCGACGGCAGTCGTGTCGACAATGGCTACGCACAGGAGCATCAATGCCCGTTCTGGGCCGGGCTGAGGGAGAAGTGAACTCGATGTCGACGCCGGATCCTCTGGCCTTCGCCGAAGCGTGGGTGAAGGCGTGGAATGCCCACGACGTCGAGGCGGTGTTGGCGCATTTCCACGACGACGTGGTGTTCAGCTCGCCGGTCGCAGCTCGTCTCTTTCCCGAGACCGGGGGAGTGGTGCGCGGCAAGGACGCACTGCGGCACTACTGGACGACGGCCCTGGCCGGCATGCCGGACCTGCGTTTCGAGGTGTTGGACACCTACCGCGGCGAATCGGCTCTGGTGATCCATTACCGCAACCAGCGCGGCGGGCTGGTCAACGAGGTGCTGTTGTTCGACGGCGACCTGGTGCGCGAGGGCCACGGGACCTATCTGGACTAGCGACTCAGGCCGGTGTCACCCAGGTGGTGATGTCGGCGTGCACCACCTCGACACCGTGGCGGTCGGTGATGCTGACCGGCACCACGATGTCTGTTCCCTCGGTGAGGGTGCCGAAATCCGGCGCGGTGAGCTCGGCCCTGGCCCGCAGCGACGTGGTGGCCTTGGCCAGATACTGCACCTTCATGGCCTTGGGGATCCAGCGGTGCGTCGTCGGCACGGTGGCCTCCATCAACATGCCCATTGCCATCTCAGCGGCGTTGCACGACGCGATCGCGTGCACGGTGTGCAGGTGGTTGTAGACGTAGAACCACTTCGGCACGGTCACCTCGGCCAGGCCCGGCTCCATGCGAACGACATGGGGCAGGATCGAGGCGAAATAGGGCACCCGGGCCATCGCCGCCGCGGAGAACGCCCAGCTGCCGCCAGGGAATGGCGACATCTTCTTCCAAGCGCGGTAGGTCGGGGTCAGCTGCGTCATGGACCCAACCTTACTCAAGAGTAAGTTCGGCTCCGCGTGGCCCGCGTTCGTAACCTGGTGGTGCTCCGATGCGACTTTTTCGCCCTCACGTCACGAACGCGGACCTCAAAGTCAAGTGGTTAGCGCAACATCGGCTATGCGGCTTGGTTGATGAGTGTGGCGAGGCGTTGGGCGGGGGTGTCGTAGTCCAGGGTGGGCCGGGGTCGGGTGTTGAGCTTGTCCTGGACGGATTTGAGGTCGGCCTTGGTGTAGCGGCTGAGGTCGGTGCCTTTTTCGAACCAGAACCGCAGCAGCCTGTTGGTGTTCTCGTTGCTGCCCCGCTGCCAGGGTGAATGTGGATCGCAGAAGTAGACCGGGGCCTGCAGGGCCATGCTGATGTCACACCAGCCGGCCATCTCCGAGCCGCGATCCCAGGTGAGGCTGCGCCGCAGATGCGCCGGTAACTCATTCATCGCCGCGATCATCGCCTTGGCCACCGAATCCGCGGTGTGATCGTTGGGCAGGTGCAACAAGATGGTGAATCGGGTGCTGCGCTCGACCAGGGTCCCGATCGCACTGCCAGAGGCGGTGCCCACGATCAGATCTCCCTCCCAGTGCCCGGGCACGGCACGGTCCTCAACCGTGGCGGGGCGCTGGCTGATGGTGATCACGTCACTAAATGTGCCGCGGCGCTCGCTGCCACGGGGTTTACGGGCGGTGCGTTTGGTCGACAGGCACTTGTTCAGATCGGCGCGCAGCTGGCCACGGCCTTGCACGTAGAGGCACTTGTAGATGGTTTCGTGGCTCACCCTGCCCAGCCTGTCATCAGGGTGAGCGCGGGCCAACATGTCAGCGATCAGCTTCGGGCTCCACCCATCGTCCATCCACCCTTCGATGGCCGCGCACAATCCGGTGTTGTTGAGCTTGAACGCTTTGGGCCGCTTGGCTTTCTGACAGGCTCGGGCATGGGCCATCCCGGCGTGGTAGTCCCCGTCGGCGTTGCGGTTACGTTGCACTTCGCGCCAGATGACGGTGCGGTCGCGGCCCAATTGCTGCCCGATCTGGGCGTGGCTGAGACCGCGATCCAGGCCCCGCATAATCGTCACGCGTTCGTCGTAGCTGATCCGGTGGCCCGGGCCGCCCTCGCGGGTCCGCTCTCCCGGGCAGGCGATACCGCGAGTGCCCTTGCTTCCTTTGAGCAGAGTCATGCCGCCAGCCTGATACCACCAGTACCGTCCAGCACCGTTGGACACACCGACCCGACGCTCGGCATCACGCATCGCGACACCGTCACACACCAGGTCAAACAACACCCGACGCATCGAACGATCAAACACCGCAACCTCCCAAACCAGTGGATGTTGCAGTGACCGTATGAATCCGCCGACGGCTGCCCTGGTGGCGCGCGAAAATCGCCTCGGAACGAGGAACGCGGGCCCTGTTTCTTCCGGCCATATCGACGGGCATCTACCTGCTCGATCGCGGATTTGGAGCACGCCCGGATCTAAGGCATACTGTTCGGGTTGCCTTGCGCCGGGTATTCCTGGCCGGGCATACGATCGGCGCCCCAACGGGCGCATCCGGTCCCAACATTAGATCGCGGCTGATTTTCAGGGCGAGAAAATGTGCGCGAGGGCGACACGCCCGACCGCGGGGGTCGGTGGACCACAGACAGGTAAACAGCGGCGGCAATACTCGGCGCATCCGCGCCGGGGCACCAGGCCCGACGGGTTTCGATGCGGTGATCGCATCGGGCTCCGATACGGCCGGCCGATGAACGAAGTAGAGGTAGGAGAAGCGTGGCGGGACAGAAGATCCGCATCAGGCTCAAGGCCTACGACCATGAGGCCATTGATGCCTCGGCGCGCAAGATCGTCGAAACGGTCACCCGTACCGGTGCCAGCGTGGTGGGCCCCGTGCCGCTGCCGACCGAGAAGAACGTGTACTGCGTCATCCGGTCGCCGCACAAGTACAAGGACTCGCGGGAGCATTTCGAAATGCGCACCCACAAGCGACTGATCGACATCCTCGACCCGACGCCGAAGACGGTTGACGCGCTCATGCGCATCGACCTGCCGGCCAGTGTCGACGTCAACATCCAGTAGGAGACCCGAGAAAAATGGCTAGAAAAGGCATTTTGGGCACCAAGCTGGGCATGACGCAGGTGTTCGATGAGAACAACAAAGTCGTCCCGGTGACGGTCGTGAAGGCCGGCCCCAACGTGGTGACCCTTATCCGTACCCCCGAGCGCGACGGCTACAGCGCCGTGCAGCTCGCCTATGGCGAGATCAGCCCGCGCAAGGTCAACAAGCCCGTCACCGGCCAGTACGCTGCCGCGGGCGTCAACCCGCGCCGCCACCTGGCCGAGCTTCGGGTTGACGAGGCTGCGGCCGCCGAATACGAGGTGGGCCAGGAGCTGACCGCCGAGATCTTCGCCGACGGTGCATACGTCGACGTGACCGGCACCAGCAAGGGCAAGGGCTTCGCCGGCACCATGAAGCGTCACGGCTTCGCCGGCCAGGGCGCCGCGCACGGTGCTCAGGCAGTGCACCGCCGTCCCGGCTCCATCGGTGGCTGTGCCACCCCGGGCCGCGTGTTCAAGGGCACCCGGATGTCGGGCCGTATGGGCAACGACCGGGTGACCACGCAGAACCTGAAGGTTCACAAGGTCGATGCCGAGAACGGCGTGCTGTTGATCAAGGGCGCCATCCCCGGACGCAACGGTGGTCTGGTGGTTGTCCGCAGCGCAATCAAGCGAGGCGAGAAGTAATGACTTTGAAGATTGACGTCAAGACCCCGGCAGGCAAGAAGGACGGCTCCATCGAGCTGCCCGCCGCGCTGTTCGACGTCGAGCCCAACATCGCTCTGATGCACCAGGTCGTCAACGCCCAGTTGGCCGCCAAGCGCCAGGGCACCCATTCGACGAAGACCCGCGGTGAGGTCTCCGGTGGCGGCAAGAAGCCGTACCGGCAGAAGGGCACCGGCCGGGCGCGTCAGGGCTCGACCCGCGCACCGCAGTTCACCGGCGGTGGCACCGTCCACGGCCCGCAGCCGCGCGACTACAGCCAGCGGACCCCGAAGAAGATGATCGCCGCCGCCCTGCGCGGTGCGCTCTCGGACCGGGCTCGCAACGAGCGGATCCATGCGATCACCGAGCTGATCGAGGGTCAGACCCCGTCGACCAAGAGCGCCAAGGCGTTCCTGGCGACCCTGACCGAGAACAAGAAGGTGCTCGTGGTCATCGGCCGCGCGGACGAGGTGGGCGCCAAGAGCGTTCGCAATCTGCCTGGCGTGCATGTGATCTCGCCCGATCAGCTGAACACCTACGACGTGCTCAACGCTGACGACGTGGTGTTCTCGGTCGAGGCGCTCAATGCGTACATCTCGTCCAACACGAAAGAGGAGGTGTCGGCCTGATGGCTACCGTGACCGACCCCCGCGACATCATCCTGGCCCCGGTCATCTCGGAGAAGTCGTACGGGCTGATCGAGGACAACGTGTACACGTTCATCGTGCACCCGGACTCGAACAAGACGCAGATCAAGATCGCGATCGAGAAGATCTTCGACGTCAAGGTGAGCTCGGTGAACACCGCCAACCGGCAGGGCAAGCGCAAGCGCACCCGGTCGGGCTTCGGTAAGCGCAAGGACACCAAGCGCGCGATCGTGACCCTGGCCGCCGGCAGCAAGCCGATCGAACTGTTCGGAGCCTCGGCGTAACGGCCGGGAACTAAGAGGATTTAACTGATATGGGAATTCGCAAGTACAAGCCGACGACCCCCGGTCGTCGGGGTGCCAGCGTCTCCGATTTCGCCGAGATCACTCGTTCGACTCCGGAGAAATCGCTGATTCGCCCGCTGCACGGCAAGGGTGGTCGTAACGCCCACGGCCGCATCACCACCCGGCACAAGGGTGGCGGCCACAAGCGTGCCTACCGCGTCATCGACTTCCGTCGCCACGACAAGGACGGCGTCAATGCCAAGGTCGCGCACATCGAGTACGACCCCAACCGCACCGCGAACATCGCGCTGCTGCACTACCTGGACGGCGAGAAGCGCTACATCATCGCGCCGCAGGGGCTGAAGCAGGGCGACGTCATCGAGCAGGGGCCGAACGCCGACATCAAGCCCGGCAACAGCCTGCCGCTGCGCAACATCCCCGCCGGCACCGTGATCCACGCTGTGGAGCTGCGGCCCGGTGGCGGTGCCAAGCTGGCCCGCTCGGCCGGCGTGAGCATCCAGCTGCTGGGTAAGGAAGGCAGCTACGCCTCGCTGCGTATGCCGTCCGGTGAGATCCGTCGCGTCGACGTGCGCTGCCGCGCCACGGTCGGTGAGGTGGGCAACGCCGAGCAGGCCAACATCAACTGGGGCAAGGCCGGCCGTATGCGGTGGAAGGGCAAGCGCCCGACCGTCCGTGGTGTCGTGATGAACCCGGTTGACCACCCGCATGGTGGTGGTGAAGGCAAGACCTCCGGTGGCCGTCACCCGGTCAGCCCGTGGGGCAAGCCCGAGGGCCGCACCCGCAAGCCCAACAAGCCGAGCGACAAGCTCATCGTCCGTCGCCGGCGCACCGGCAAGAAGCGCTAGGCCGCGGAAGGAGTAGCAGCGATGCCTCGTAGTCTCAAAAAGGGTCCGTTCGTCGACGACCATCTGCTCAAGAAGGTCGACGTCCAGAACGAGAAGAACACCAAGCAGGTCATCAAGACCTGGTCGCGTCGGTCGACCATCCTCCCCGACTTCATCGGGCACACCTTTGCGGTGCATGACGGCCGCAAGCATGTCCCGGTGTTCGTCACCGAGGCGATGGTCGGGCACAAGCTCGGCGAGTTCGCGCCGACGCGAACCTTCAAGGGTCACATCAAGGACGACCGGAAGAGCAAGCGTCGATGAGCACTGTCACTGAATATCCGTCCGCGCAGGCGAAGGCGCGCTTCGTGCGCGTCTCGGCCAGCAAGGCGCGCCGCGTCATCGATCTGGTCCGCGGCAAGAGCGTCGAGGAAGCCCTCGACATCTTGCGGTGGGCGCCGCAGGCCGCCAGCGAGCCGGTCGCCAAGGTGATCGCCAGCGCTGCCGCCAACGCGCAGAACAACGAAGGGCTGGACCCGACGACCCTGGTGGTCGCCACCGTCTACGCAGACGAGGGTCCGACCGCCAAGCGCATCCGTCCGCGTGCCCAGGGGCGTGCGTTCCGGATTCGCAAGCGCACCAGCCACATCACGGTGATCGTAGAAAGCCGTCCGCCCAAGCAGAAGGGTGCGGCCGCCGCGTCGGCGCGTAGCCGTCGTGCTCAGGGCAGCAAGGCCGCGACCGCCACGAAGAAGTCTGCCGAGACGAAGGGAGGCTCGGAGTAGTGGGCCAGAAGATCAATCCCCACGGCTTCCGGCTCGGCATCACGACCGAGTGGAAGTCCCGGTGGTACGCCGACAAGCAGTACAAGGACTACGTGAAGGAAGACGTCGCCATCCGGCGTCTGCTGGCCACGGGTCTTGAGCGTGCCGGCATCGCCGACGTGGAGATCGAGCGCACCCGTGACCGGGTTCGCGTTGACATCCACACCGCGCGTCCCGGCATCGTCATCGGTCGCCGCGGCACCGAGGCCGACCGCATCCGTGCCGACCTGGAGAAGCTGACCGGCAAGCAGGTTCAGCTCAACATCCTCGAGGTGAAGAACCCTGAGTCGCAGGCTCAGCTCGTCGCCCAGGGTGTTGCCGAGCAGCTGAGCAACCGTGTGGCGTTCCGCCGCGCGATGCGCAAGGCGATCCAGTCGGCCATGCGTCAGCCGAACGTGAAGGGCATCCGGGTGCAGTGCTCGGGCCGCCTCGGCGGTGCTGAGATGAGCCGCTCGGAGTTCTACCGCGAGGGTCGGGTTCCGCTGCACACGCTGCGCGCGGACATTGACTACGGCCTTTACGAGGCCAAGACCACCTTCGGCCGGATCGGCGTGAAGGTCTGGATTTACAAGGGCGACATCGTCGGTGGCAAGCGTGAGCTCGCCGCCGCCGCGCCGGCCAGCGATCGGCCGCGCCGTGAGCGTCCGTCGGGCACCCGGCCGCGTCGCAGCGGTTCCTCGGGCACCACGGCGACGAGCACCGAGGCCGGCCGCGCTGCGACGGGCGGAGACGACGCCGCTGCAGGCACTACTCCGCAGGCCGCTGCTGTCGAGGCTGCACCGGCCGCTGAGAGCACGGAGAGCTAAACCATGCTGATTCCCCGTAAGGTCAAGCACCGCAAGCAGCATCACCCGCGTCAGCGTGGCATCGCCAGCGGCGGCACGTCGGTGAGCTTCGGTGACTACGGCATCCAGGCCCTCGGCCACGCCTACATCACCAACCGGCAGATCGAGTCCGCTCGTATCGCCATCAACCGGCACATCAAGCGTGGCGGCAAGGTCTGGATCAACATCTTCCCGGACCGCCCGCTGACCAAGAAGCCCGCCGAGACCCGCATGGGTTCCGGTAAGGGTTCGCCGGAGTGGTGGGTCGCCAACGTGAAGCCGGGACGCATTTTGTTCGAGATCAGCTACCCCGACGAGAAGATCGCCCGGGAAGCGCTGACTCGCGCAATCCACAAGCTGCCGATCAAGGCACGCATCGTGAGTCGAGAGGAGCAGTTCTGATGGCAGTGGGAACTACGCCTGGTGAACTGCGTGAACTGACCGACGCCGAGTTGACGGCCAAGCTGCGCGAGTCCAAGGAAGAGCTGTTCAACCTGCGCTTCCAGATGGCTACCGGTCAGCTGGCCAACAACCGTCGGCTGCGCACCGTGCGCCAGGAGATTGCACGGGTTTACACCGTGCTGCGTGAACGTGAGTTGGGTCTGGCTTCCGGGCCCGGAGGTGAGGAAAGCTAATGGCTGAGACTAAGGGCCCCAAGCACACTCCGCGCACCGAGAAGCCCCGCGGCCGTCGCAAGACCGCCATCGGCTACGTGGTGAGCGACAAGATGCAGAAGACCATCGTGGTCGAGCTGGAAGATCGTAAGAGCCACCCGCTCTACGGCAAGATCATCCGGACCACCAAGAAGGTCAAGGCGCACGACGAGAACGGCGACGCCGGCATCGGCGACCGCGTCTCGTTGATGGAGACCCGGCCGACGTCGGCCACCAAGCGGTGGCGGCTGGTCGAGGTTCTGGAGAAGGCCAAGTAAAGGCCCTTTCCTCTCCGCGCGAACAGACACGAAAAGTGCCCCAAACCCTCGGGTTTGGGGCACTTTTGCGTTTGGTGGCTAATCCAGTTTTGTCGCCATCTCCAGGCGGTCCATGCCCGACGGTTGGTCGTGGTCGCCGAATGTGAACGTCACTGATTCGAACTTTCCCGTGAAGGGGAACGGTGCCCTGTCGGCGTAGTCGTCACACACCGGTGACACGTTGTCCATCCCGACGTCGAAGCACTCCGTTCCGCAGCGCTGAGGCACCTGCCGTTCGACGCGGGTGTGCGCCACTTGGTGGCCGTCGACCGAGACCGTAACGGATGCAGGGCATCCGGGCTGGGGACTGTCGGGCTTGAAGTCGACGACGATGGTGTGTTTGCCGGGGGCCAGCGGCTCCTCGGCCGTTGCGTCGTAGCGTTCGAGGCCGAAATAGTTGTAGTGATAGCGGACTTTTCCCTCCCACAGGAACAGCGCGAAGCCGGCGGCATCGCCGCCGAGAGCGGCCAGGACGCCCTCGGCCCCGTTGGCGGGAATCTCTACGGGCACGGTGATTTCGTGCGGAACTCCGACCATCTTCGGCGCTGAGCCTTCCGGCAGTCGGATCATGCCCGGATAGAAGGTGACCACCTTGCGGTCGGTGAAGAAGCTCGGTCGGAGGGTCACATCGAGCCGTTCGGCGAACCGGTCGTCGATCGGCAGCACGTTGTACTTGGCGGCCTCTGCCAGGAACATGTCTTGTAGCTCAGCAAGCTTCGCGGGCTCCTGCTCGGCCAGGTTCACCGATTGACTGAAATCCTCGGTGATGTTGTACAGCTCCCACCTGTCGTCGTCGTAGGAGAACGTGCCCGCGGTTTCCCAGGGCAACCGGCCGTGCCGGACAGAGGCGATCCAACCGTCGTGGTACATCGCGCGGTTGCCCATCATCTCGAAGTACTGCTTGTCGTGGGTGCTCTCGGCGGTGCCGTCGGCAAAGGAGTAGGCGAAGCTGGTTCCCTCGATCGGCCGTTGGATGTACCCGTTGACCTCGACCGGTTCCCGAACTCCGACGATCTCCAAAAGCGTTGGCAGGACGTCGATCACGTGATGGAACTGCGAGCGCACCGCACCGTGGTCGGAGATCTTCTCGGGCCAGGAGATGATCATGCTGTTGCGGGTGCCACCGAAGTGCGATGCCACCTGCTTGGTCCACTGGAACGGGGTGTCACCGGCATGTGCCCAACCCACCGCGTAATGCGGAGAGGTGCCGGGCAGTCCCCACTTGTCGATGAACCGCAAGGACTCCTCGATGGACGGCTGCTGACCGTTGAGGCTCATGAGCTCGTTCGGCGTGCCGATGAGTGAGCCTTCGCCCGACGATCCGTTGTCGCCGATGATGTAGATGACGATGGTGTTGTCCAGTTCGCCGATCTTGTCGATCGCGTCGACAACGCGGCCGACCTCGTAATCGGTGTGCTCGAGGAAGTCGGCGAAGTTCTCGGCCTGGCGGGCGAACAGTGCTCGGTGTTCGGCCGGCTGGCTCTCCCACGAAGGGATCTGCTCGGGACGTTCGGTGAGTCGGGTCCCGGCGGGGATGATGCCCATGTCGAGCTGGTTCTGATGGACGGTCTTGCGGTACTCGTCCCAGCCCATGTCGAAACGGCCCTGGTTGCGTCCCCGCCAGTCCAGCGGCGGTTGGTGTGGGGCATGCGCCGCCCCGGTCGAGAAGTACCCGAAGAAGGGCCGGTCGGGGGCGATGGTCTTCTGGGCCTGGATCCACGCGATGGCGTCGTCGGCGAGGTCGCGGGTGAGTTGGTAGCCGTCCTCGGGTCGTGCCGGTGGTTCGACCGGTGTGGTGTTGCGGATCAGCGACGGATAGAACTGGTCGGTCTCTCCGGAGATGAAGCCGTAGAAGTAGTCGAAGCCCTGATTGGTCGGCCAGTTTTCGAACGGCCCGGCGGGGCTGGTCTGGTTGTCGGGGACATTGTGGTTCTTGCCCCACCACGCGCAGGTGTAGCCGGCCTGTTTGAGCAGTTCTCCCATGGTCGCGCAGCTCTTGGGAATGATGCCGCAATAGCCTGGATACCCGGTCGCCATCTCCTGGATGACCCCGGTGGCAACCGAATGATGATTGCGACCGGTCAGCAGAGCGGCACGGGTGGGGGAGCACAGCGCGGTGGTGTGGAACTGGTTGTAGAACAGGCCCCGCTTGTGCAGGCGTTCGGCTGTCGGCATGCGGACCAACCCGCCGTTGACACTCGGCCAGCCGAACCCGACATCATCGAGCAGGACCAGCAGGATGTTGGGAGAGCCTTCCGGGGCCCGGCGCACCGGCGGGAAGTCCGGCGTCGAATCCTGTGCGTAGAGGTTGATGGTGGCGTTGGGGAACGTCCACTCCGGCTCCGGCAGGTGATAGCGGTCGAGGTGCAGCGGAAATTCGGAACTCGAATCGGCGGCCATGAGATCGATGGTGTCACGGTGATTGCCGGTTCGCCCGTATGTCGACGAACCTTTATGCCTGGGTAGGGCATTGCGATTGTTCGTCGATGCAGGCGGGTCTGCTCAATAGAGAATGTGGTCAGCGCCCTCACCTATTTTGGGTGAGTGTGTGGGCAATCCGATGGTTACTTGTCGAGTCGCCGAGGCGGGCGCTGCGGTGAGCATTTCTCACTGGGCTGTTGCGCGGTTCGAGTATTCAACGACCCTGGTCGCTGACACCCGTTTGCTTGCTGTGTAATTCAGTTGGTCGGCAACAGCCTGGTGGCGGGTATGGCTGCTTCGCAAATTGAGTCGCTCGCCTGAATTACCCGCGAATTGGTTGGGGGCGGCGGCATAATTCACTGACATGGATCCCAATTCGAAGTCATATCAAGCCGATAAGCCTCACGAATTGCCTGCGCAATTGCCACGGCGCTGGATGTTGGGTGGACTGGCAGCCGCAGGTCTCGCGACCACGCTGGTTGCCGCGTGTGACGACAGTCCCGGTGGTGGGTCACCCGGCGGCAGTGGTGGATTGAAGACGGACAACAGTGTCAAGGGTGCTACCGACGCCACCAAGGCGGCGAACAAGAAAGTGCTCGACACCCTGCCGTTCAACGACAAAGCAGACTTCGAGGACGCCAAGCGCGGGCTTCTCGAGCGGCCGGAGACCTTGACCATAAAGAACGCCAACGGCGACGTGATCTGGGACCTTGAGGAGTACAAGAAGTACATCACCGACGACAAGCCCGCCCCCGACACCGTCAATCCGAGCTTGTGGCGCAACGCGCAGCTGTGCATGGAGTACGGCCTGTTCGAGGTGGTACCCGACAAGATTTACCAGGTTCGCGGCTACGACCTGTCCAATGTCACCTTCGTGAAGGGCAACACCGGCTGGATCGTGGTCGACACGGCGATCTCACCTGAAACGGCCAAGGCCGCACTGGACCTGGCGAATCAGAAGCTCGGAGCCCGCCCCATAGTCGCGGTGATCCACAGTCATTCCCACGTCGACCATTACGGTGGTGTCCGCGGCATCGTCAACCAGGCCGACGTCGACTCGGGCAAGGTGAAAATCATTGCTCCACAAGCCTTCGTGGAGGACGCGGTCAGCGAGAATGTGATCGCAGGCAACGCGATGAGCCGTCGCGCGGTCTACATGTACGGGGCGCTTCTGCCCCGCAACGCCGAAGGTGGCGTCAACGGTGGCCTCGGGATGACCGTGTCGGCAGGTGTACCCACACTCATCATTCCGACCGACATCGTCAGTACCACAGGCACCAAGATGACCATCGACGGTGTGGACATGGAGTTCCAGATGACTCCGGGCACCGAGGCGCCCACCGAGATGAACACGTTCTTCCCACAATTCAAAGCCATGTGGATGGCGGAGAACACCACCAACACGATGCACAACCTGCTGACGCTGCGTGGTGCCCAGGTGCGCGATGCCCGGATCTGGGCGAAGTTCCTCGATGACACGATCAGGGTTTACGGCCCGAACACCGAGGTGAAGTTCCAGAGTCACCACTGGCCGATGTGGGGACACGACAAGATCATCGATTACTGGAAACGACAGCGCGACATGTACAAGTACATGCACGACCAGTCGGTGCGGATGATGAACCAAGGGTTGGTCGGTTCGGAGATCGCCGAAGAGATCGCCTTTCCGCCGGAGATCAACAACTTCTGGCCGGACCGCGGCTACTACGGGACGCTCAAGCACAACTCACGTGCGGTCTATCAACGCTATATGGGTTGGTACGACGGCAACCCGTCGGATCTCGACGACCTGCCGCCGGTGGAGGCGGCCAAGAAGTACGTCGAATACATGGGCGGCGAAGACGCCATTCTCGACAAGGCCAAGAACGACTTCGACAATGGCAACTATCGCTGGACAGCGATGGTGCTCAAGCATGTCGTGTTCGCCAATCCTGACAGCGTCAACGGCAAGAACCTCTTGGCGGACAGTTACGAACAGCTCGGATACCAGGCAGAGTCCGGACCATGGCGCTCGGTGTATCTCCAGGGTGCCTACGAACTGCGTAATGGGGTGCCCAGCGCCGGCCAGACCGACACCGCCAGCCCGGACACCATCGAGGCCATGCCGCCCGAGATGATGTTCGACTATCTGGGTGTACGGCTGAACGGTCCGAAAGCCGCGGGCAAGAACATCAAGCTCAACGTCACGTTCGATGACCTGAAGCAGGACTACACCCTCTTCGTCGAGAACGGTGTGCTGAACTACGCGCCGGGCAAGATCGGCGATGCCGATGCGAGTCTGACACTGTCGAAGGCGACGATGAACCAGATTCAGATGGGCAAGCTCAAGCTCGATGACGGCATCAACCAGAACAAGGTGAAGGTGGACGGAAACCGGGATTCGGTCAGCGATTTCATCGGTCTGATGGACACCTTCCCGTTCTGGTTCAACATCGTCACTCCGTGAGGGCGACAATGTGGTGCCGCGGTGTTTGGCCGAGGCGCCACATTGTCGTCGGGAGTAACGGATAGGAACCGCCGTGCAGTCTTCTGAAACGTCCGGGATGCACCCGGTGCCGTGGTTTCTCGCCACCACGCCGTCGGCCCACCCGGACATGCTGCAGCGCAGGGCGTTTGCGTGCACCCTCGACAAGCATCTGGGGGGCAAGTGTGCGGTGCTCGTCGCGGCGCCTTCGGGGTTCGGCAAGACAGTGGCGGTATCGCAATGGGCGGGCGAAGTTCGCGCTGCGGATCCCGGCTCGGTTGCGTGGCTGACGCTGACCGAACGCGCGGATGATCGTCGCGACGTGCTGCGAGGACTGCTTACCGCGCTGCTCAACGCGGCTCGCGACGCGGGAGACGTCACCTTGGCCCAGTCGCTGTCTGCCGTGTTCGATGTGGCGGCATACGATGCGGCCGTCGCTGCCCTGATGGCCATAGAGCCGCGCCGCCCCGTCACGATCGTGATCGACGACTTCCAACTGGCCCGCACGGCGTGGAATGACTCCGACTTGGTGGAGCTGGTCGAGAACGGGCCGCAATGGCTGCGGTTCGTTCTGGTCACGACCGATCCGGTGAGCGCGTCGTGGGCACGGCTGCGGGTGCACGATAAGGTCGCGGTCTTGGGCGGGGCGGAGCTGGCCTTCACCCATGACGATGTGCGCGCCCTGGCAGAGGCTACCGGCAGGCGGCTTGAGTCCCAGCAGGTCGATCAGATCATCACGGCCACCGGTGGATGGCCGGGCGCGGTCAGGATGATCTTGGTGAGCGGTGAGAGAGCGCCGGCTTTCACCGTCGACCTCGATCTCACCGACTACATCGACACTGCGGTGCTGGGCCGAATACGGCCGGAGCTCGCCGATTTCACGCTGAAGGCCACCGTGTGTCCACGGGTGGACGAACAACTGGCCCGGACACTCACGGGTCGACCGGACAGCGGCGAGCTGCTCAACGACTGCGTTGCTGCGGGCCTGTTCCTCGAACGCATCGGTTCTGGGGAAAACGTCATTTTCCAATGGCATTCGATATTCGTCGAGCACTGCCAGAAGATCTTGCGCCGGCGCGACCCTGAGCAGTGGAGGCGACTCAACCGGCTGGCGGCAGCCGAGTTGGCGCACCAGTATCCGCTGGAAGCGGTTGAGTTGTCGGTTCGCGGGCAGGACCGCACCGGGAACGACATCGTGGCCGAGCATTGGCTGGAGTTGCTACTCCAATCCCGCTCCATCGCACTCGAACTGGCCTGTGTTCGGCTGACCGAGGCCTTCGGCGAGAACCCCGAGACCCTGATGATCCGGTCGAGCTGCCGGGCAATAGCCGGGGATGACATCACGGCGGCGCTGCTGTACCAGCGGGCCGCCACGGTGAAGACACCGGCGGTGAATCAGCGCCGACTGGACTTCATCGCTGATATGACCACGCTGCTTGTCGCCGCCGATCGGGACGAGATGTCCTGTGCTGCAGCACGAGCGGAGGCAGCGCTCACCGACCGCGATGCCGTGGCCCCACGCGTCTACGCGTGCGCACTCTTCGTGCTCGGGTGGGCGGATTCGCGGCTGCGGCGAGGTCCGGCGCGTGGCTCGGCTCTGCTGGAGGCGGCCATTCACGAGTGCACGGCGTTGGGACTACCGGAGGTCGCCTACCGGGCCCGACAGAATCTGGCATTCGCCCTGGCCCACGCCGGCGACTTCTGTCGGGCGGAGCAGGCACTACACCTCGCCGTCGAGGCCGGGGGATCCACCCCCGAGTTGTGGCTGTCGCATGACGGCGACGGTATCGACCGGTTCACCTCCGGGTACATCCGCTTCTGGCGTGGCGAAATCGACCTGGCAATCGGTGATTTCACCGCTGCTGATGCAGCCGCGGGCATCGGATATCCCGACACCGCTCGGATGTTCCTGGCATTCGGCGCCTCGACGCTTCGCAACGGTGAGGTGCTGAACCGCGCCGAGTCGGCGCTGACCCGGATGCCTGATGCCGATACCCACGGTGTGCCATGGGTCAGCTACCGCGCGGCGGCGCGGGCTCGTTTGGCCGAAGCCCGCGGCGATCATCAGCGTGCACTCGAATTGACCGAGGGCATAGTCGATTCCGCGCATCTGCCGCTGATGTCGGCCGTCCTTTCGGGAATGTGCCGTCGGCTGGGCGCGGTGGAACTGGCGGAACGTCTCGCCAACCAGGCGCTGGAGCCAGAGGTGCCGCCGTACATCGCGGCCTACGCCCGCTACACCCTGGCGTTGTCAGCCTGGGAGCGCGGGCAGGCCGAGCAGGCCCACCGGCAGCTGGAAGAGATGCTCGTCGTCGCTCGTCCCGAACGGGTGCGCTACCAGTTCGTCGACAACCCCGACCCGGCCGGCAAGGAGCTGCTGGCCGCGCACCTGTCCTACACCGCCTACCCGGACTTCGTCGAGGAAACCCTGCTGGCGAACGAATACTCTGCTGCGGGCACCAGGGCCGCGAGCCTGACCCCGCGCGAGCGGGAGATCCTCACCTTCCTGCGGACGCCGATGACCATGCAGGAGATTGCCGACAAGATGGCGATATCGGTGAACACGCTCAAGACACATCAGCGGGCGATCTATCGCAAGCTCGGTGCGGCCAACCGCAGGCAGGCCATCAAGCTCGCCGGCCGTTAGTGTCGAACCGTGGCTGACGAACAGGTGGCGGTGTACGACGCGCGGGGCAACGTGACCGGAACCGCCTCCCGGTCCCGGGTTTACGCAGAAGGATTGTGGCATGCCAGTTCCGGTGTGCTGTTGCGCTCCACCGACGGCTTCCGGATCTATGTGCACCGCCGCACCCCGACCAAGGCGGTGTTCGCCGGTATGCACGACTGCTTGGCCGGCGGTGTCATCGACCCAGGGGAGACGCCCCTGCAGACGGCCACCCGTGAACTTGCCGAAGAACTCGGCGTCACCGGTGTCGCGCTGGCGCCGTTGGCATCTGCGGCGTGGGACGGGCAGTGGGCCGGTAAGCCGATGCGTTGTCACCTGTTCGCGTACGAAGCACGTTGGGATGGTCCGATCCGTCACCAGCCCGACGAGGTTGCCGACGGGTGGTGGTGGACCGACGACGTCCTCGCGCGACACCTGGCCGACCAGCGCTGGCCGTTCGTCCCCGATACCCGCGTTCTGATCCCGCAGCTCCTTACGTCAACACCCTTGAGCTAGTACTGCAGATGCGTCTTACTGGGTGGGTACACAGCCATCCAGGAAGAACTCGTGCAAACTGTCTTCGAACGAACCGCGCCCGCTAGCAGCCTGATAGAACGGTCGCTGGCTACCACCGTCCTGCAGCCTTTCTGGCTCGACGATGTGCCGGCGAAGCCCGGCTACCCGGCGCTGACGCGACCGTCGGCACAGTACGACCTCGTGGTGGTCGGCGGTGGCTACACCGGCCTGTGGTCTGCCCTTTTGGCCAAACAGCGAGACCCGGGCATGCGGGTTGCCCTCCTAGAGGGGCAGACGCTCGGGTGGGCCGCCTCGGGGCGCAACGGCGGATTCGTCGAAGCCTCGCTGACCCACGGTGAGGAGAACGGCCGAAGTCGTTGGCCCGATGAGATCGACGTCATCGACCGGTTGGGGATGGAAAACCTCGACGCCATCGAGAAATCCGTCGGGGCACTCGCTCTGGATTGCGACTTCGAGCGGACCGGAACCATCGCGGTCGCGCTCGAGGACTACCAGGCCGCCGAACTGGCCGCCGCCCCGGCCAGGGCCGGGCACGTCCATCTCGACGGTCAGGGCGTCCGTGCCGAGGTCGATTCGCCCACCTATCTGGCCGGCATCTGGGCGAAGGACAGCGCCGCGCTCGTGCACCCTGCCAAGCTCGTCAACGAACTCGCTCGTGCCGCACGGGAACTCGGTGTGGAGATTTACGAGCACAGCAAGGTGCTCGGCGTGGACCCGGGCCGCCGCGGCGCACCTCTGACGCTGAACACTGAACGCGCGTCGTTGAAGGCCGGCCGAGTGATCCTGGCTACCAACGGATTCCCATCGCTGCTGAAGCGGTACCGATATCACACGGTGCCGGTGTACGACTACGCGTTGATGACCGAACCGCTCACCGATGCCCAGCTGGCCGAAATCGGTTGGCGCAACCGGCAGGGCATCAGCGACATGTCCAACCAGTTCCACTACTACCGGTTGTCCAAGGACAACCGGATCCTGTGGGGCGGATACGACGCCGTCTACCACTTCGGCGGTCAGATCCGGCCGCAGTACGAAGACCGCGATGTCACGTATCGCCGGCTCGCCGGCCACTTCTTCACGACGTTCCCGCAATTGGAGGACGTCAGATTCACCCATCGTTGGGCGGGCATGATCGACACCTCGACGCGGTTCTGCGCGTTCTTCGGCTCCGCCTGCCGAGGTCGCATCGGATACGCCGCCGGGTTCACCGGACTCGGTGTGGCCGCCACCCGCTTCGCCGCCGAGGTCATGCTCGACCGTTTTTCGGGCGTACCGACAGCCCGCACGGAACTGGAGATGGTCAAGTCGATGCCGCTGCCGTTCCCGCCAGAGCCCTTGGCCTCGGCGGGAATTCAGGCCACACGTTGGTCACTCGACCGCGCCGACCATCACGAGGGCCGGCGCAACGTGCTCTTGAAAGCGCTCGATGCGGTGGGGCTGGGGTTTGATTCCTGAGCCACGACGTATGAGAAAGGTGTA
Source organism: Mycolicibacterium fortuitum subsp. fortuitum (assembly GCF_022179545.1). The sequence goes on from NZ_AP025518.1 coordinate 1,554,734, forward strand.
CAACGCGTAGTCCCACGCTTAGTGTCCCCTGTGTGAGCAACTCCGGCGATGCGATGGTGGCGGTGCGGGCATACGTCGAGGCGTTCAACGCGGGCGATGCGGCGGCGATGGCCGCGGTGTGTGCGAACCCGATGCAGATCCTCGACGGTATGGCACCGCACGTGTGGCAGGGGCCCACTGCCGCCGAAGACTGGTACGCCGACGCCCTGGCAGAGGGAGAACACCTCGGCGTCACCGACTACTGCATCCGGCTGGCCGAGCCGAGGCATGTCGATGTCACCGGCGAAAACGCCTACGTCGTCGTGCCCGCCACCTTCAGTTACAAGGTCCGGGGCACGCCGGTCGACCAGACCGACGCAGTCTTCACCGTGGCACTTCGCACGGTTGCAGGAGGCTGGCGACTCACGGCCTGGGCCTGGTCGAAGGGCAACATGTGACGTGACGGCAAAGCCGCGCACAATGAGGCAAGCGCGTTGACGTAAGTGCCGGAGGCAGGACTGATGGGCCGAACGTTGAAGTCTGAGTCGCCACGGCGCCGCAGGCGGCAGACCAAGCAGGGTGTGGTCCTGTCCGAGCAGCTCATCGTCGAGGCCGCATTGCGGGTGCTCCAGCATCACGGTCCCACCGGGTTGACTGTCAGGCGCCTGGGCGTCGCACTGGGCGCTGATCCGACCGCCCTGTACCGCTACTTCCGCGGTATCGAGGACGTGGTCCTGGCCATCACCGACGAGCTGTTACGACGGGTGGTCGAGGGTTGGGAACCGACCGGCCGATGGCGGGAGGACATGCGGGAACTCGGTCTGCGCGTGCACCGAGTCTATGTCGAGCACCCGCAGGCCGGGGTGCTGGCTGCCAGCCGTGTTACCGGCAGCGCTCACGAGATCCGGGTCATCGAAACGGTTTTGGGTCTGCTGCGGTCGGCCGGATTTCCCGACCGGGAAGCCGTCGAGGTGTACCACGCCTTCATCGACCAGATGCTGGGGTTCGCAGCACTCGATGCCGCCTTCGAAGCCCTGCCCGTCGAGCATCAGCGGCGCGACGAAGACCGTTGGCGCGACACCTATGCGAGGCTGCCCGCCGAAACGCATCCGAACATCGCCGCCGCCAGTCGGCTGCTCGACGAATCGATGCGGCGGAGTGCGTGTGAGTCCGCCCTGGAGCTTCTTCTGGATGGCATTGCCGCGCGGCTGAATTCCGGCCTCAGCGCACCTTGACGGCGATGCCGCTGATCAGTTGATCAAGGCCGGAACGGAATTCGGTCAGCGGATCCTCGTCGGGTTGGTCGAGTGCGCCTGCGGCGATGGCGGCTGCCAAGGCCGGAAAGCGCTCCGGGGTCACCAGGCGGCGCAGCAACTCGGGATACTGGCGGTCCTCGACGTCGTGGGCTTCGATGGCCAGTGCCGCCGAGCCCCGCGTGAAGATCAGCACGGCGATCACGGCGGTGAGCTTTTCACGTTCGGTCAGGCCGGTGTCGGACACAGTGGCCAGAGCAGCATCGAGCCACGCGAGCTGGCCGGGGTCGGCAGGCAGGCCGGCGGACGCTGCCCGCAGGATCCACGGATGGCGGTGGTAGACCTCCCACAGCTGCCGGGCCCAATTGGTCAGTGCCTCAGCCCAATCCGCATCTTCGGGTGCAGGCGGCGCCGGACCCGGCGCCGCAGCGAGCATGAAGGTGAGCAGCTCATCCTTGTTGGCCACGTGCCGGTACAGAGACATGGTGCCGCACCCGAGTCGTTCGGCCAGCCGCGCCATCGACAAGGCGGCGAGACCGTCTGCGTCGGCGAGATCGATCGCTTCGGTGACGATCGCCTCGCGGGTCAGTCCGCGCGACCGACGGGGCGCCGCCGAGTCCTGCTGCCAGAGCAGGCGCAATGCGCGGGGGAGTGGGTCGTCGGCACTGGTCATCAGTGCTCAGAGTAACCAGTGACAGACCGATGCGTATGCCATACCCTTTTGCGTATGGCATACGCATCGCAGGGCTCGACCCGGCTGGCCGCGGTCCTGGCCGGGCTGGTCATGGCGTTTCTGGCCTACTCGCTCCCGCCGTACCTCACCGGCGGTACCCGCGTACCGGCGACGTTCGGGCTGCACTACCCGTTGTTGGTGGCACATGTTCTGTTGGCGAGCATGGCGATGGCGTGTGCCGTCGCGCAGTTATGGCCGGCCATGCGGCGCCGCAACCCGGCGTGGCACCGCCGGACCGGGCGGGTCTATGCCGCCACGGCACTTCCGGCTGCGGCATCCGCAATCGTGATCGGCGCTGCGACACCGTTCGGCCCGATCCTGGCGGTCAGCAACGTGGTCCTCGGGCTGCTGTGGCTGCTCTTCACCGTTGAAGGCGTCATCGCGGCGCGGCAACGCCGTTTCGGCGACCATCGCCGTCAGATGCTGCGCAGTGTGACGCTGGCCCTATCGATCATTTCCAACCGGATCTGGACGCCGGTGCTGTACGTGGTATTCGATCCATTGCGCGCCAGTGTTTTCGGCGGTAACGAAGAGAAGTATTTGTGGTTGGTCGCAGGTGCCGGCGGATGGCTGGGCTGGACTATTCCACTTCTGCTGCTGCAAATGTGGTTGCGGCGCCAGTCGGTTCCGGCCACCGGCCGATCATTGAATGGCGTCTGACTTGGCGGTGATGCGGTCGATGATCGCCAGTAATCCGTTGTCCTGTTGTGCCTCTGTCGCGTGGCCGCCGAGTGCACGGTGCAGCGCGCTGTAGTACAGCCCGTCGCCGATCAGTTTCACCGCGCGGGCCACATCGAGGTCGCCGAGTGTTTCGTGGAGCAGGTTCAACCAGTCGGCCGACACCGCCTCGATGACCGACCGGGCGTGGCTGTCGCCGGACTGCTGCAACCGGGAGACCGCCACCAGGGTGCGATCGAGTGGCGTTCCGGCGTAATGCGAGGACCTGATGTAGTACCGCGCGGGGCCGTCGGGAGCTCTCCGCATCTCTTCCACATCGTCTGCCGCCAGCGCGAGCAATCGCTCGCAGAGCGCCTCGGCGAGCCGGTCCTTCGAGGGGAAGTGATACAGCAGTCCGCCTTTTGAGACTCCCGCCTTGGCCGCCACTGCTTCAAGGGTGGCGTACCGCTCGCCCTCAATTGTCAACACATCCTCATAGGCGTCCAGGATGCGGTCCCGCGACGAAGCCATTCCCAGAGGGTACGACAATGGGCAAATAACTGTACCGTCTGGACGGTATAGTTGCCTCGGTTCTTTCGGCTCCCAGTGGAGGAGGTGTCATGCGGGTGTACCGCGACGTACTCCGAGTCCCGGGTGTGCTCAACGTGACCGCTTCCCAACTGTTCGCCCGGCTGCCGCTGGGCATGCTCAACCTCGCGATCCTGTTGCACGTCCAGTCGAAGACCGGGGCCTACGCGTTGGCCGGAGCGGCGGTGGCATGCGTGAGCGTCGGGGAAGCGGTCGCGATGCCGCTAACCGCCCGGTTGGCCGGACGGGCCATGACGCCCACTCTGGTTACGGCGGCCCTGGCGAACGGCGCCGCCATGATCGCCATGGCGTTCGCCGGTGCTTCACCGGTGCTGGTGCTGATGCTGGGTGTGGTGATCGGCGCCTCGGTGCCGCCGCTGATGCCCGTGGTACGGGCGCTCTACCCGCAGCTGGTTCCCCGCGACGGTGTGCGCGCATTGTTCGCCTTCGATACCACTGCGCAGGAACTGATCTGGGTTGTCGGTCCGGTGGCCACCACCTTCCTGGCCTCGTCGCTGTCGACTGCGCTGCCGTTGTTCGCGTCCGCGGTGGTCACCGTCGTGGGGACCGGGTGGTTTCTGCTGAGCGCACGGCGCCTTCGGCCCGCTGCGTCTCCGGGTACATCAGCTTTCGGGCGGGTGATCGCGAATCGGGCAGTCATTCTTGCCATGGCTGCCAGCCTTGCGCTGGTCGCCTCCTTCATGGCGCTGGAAGTCGGCATCGTCGCCGCCTTCGGCAGCTCCGGTCTGACCGCCGGTCTCGCCATCGCCGTGGCGAGCGTGGGGTCACTCATCGGTGGCCTCGCATTCGGGCACAGAAGGTTTGGGCTCGTTGGGCTCGTAGCGGCATTGTCGACCGTGGCCGTGGGGACGGGTGTGTTCGGCATCATCGACCACCGCGGGGCGGAGTTCGCCGCACTGTTCGTCTCCGGACTGGGCTTCGCGCCGGCGATGTCCGCGCTGTATGTGATGGTGTCGGCCGAGATCGCCGACCATTCCGCTACGGAGGCTTTCGGCTGGCTCAACAGCGCCGCGTTTGTGGGCGGGGCGAGCGGGACCGCGCTTGCCGGGGTGGCCACCGACATGCACGGGGCTGCTGGCCCGATCGTGGTCGCGACATCACTGGCATGCCTCGCGGCCAGCAGCCCGCTCGTTGCCCGGCTGCGGGGTCCACTCCCGGGGCTCGCCGGCCAGCCGCCTACGCGAACCGACACGAACGCGACTGAGCATTTTCCGACCACGTCAGGATCGGTGTTGAAGGGAACGTCAGTTTCTTCAGCAAACGCTGGCGAGCGGGTGTAATCTCCACCGCGATCAGTCTTACCGGGGTCGAATCGCCAACCGGAATGAGGTCGCGATGGCTGCTTTCAACGGCAAGATCGAGCTGGACATCCGTGATTCCGAGCCGGACTGGGGACCCTACGCCGCGCCGACTGCGGCCGAGAATGCCCCGAACGTGCTGTACCTGGTGTGGGACGACACCGGCATCGCCACCTGGGACTGTTTCGGTGGTTTGGTGGAGATGCCTGCGATGAGCCGTATCGCCGAGCGCGGAGTCCGGTTGTCGCAGTTCCACACCACAGCGCTGTGCTCGCCCACTCGCGCTTCTCTGCTCACCGGCCGCAACGCCACGACGGTCGGGATGGCCACCATCGAGGAATTCACCGATGGGTTTCCCAACTGCAACGGGCGGATTCCGTTCGAGACGGCCCTGCTCTCCGAAGTGCTCGCCGAGAACGGCTACAACACCTACTGCGTGGGCAAGTGGCACCTGACCCCGTTGGAGGAGTCCAACCTCGCTGCGACCAAACGGCATTGGCCGTGCTCGCGCGGCTTCGAACGGTTCTACGGATTCATGGGCGGCGAGACCGATCAGTGGTATCCGGACCTGGTGTACGACAACCATCCGGTCGATCCGCCTGCCACGCCGGAGGAGGGCTATCACCTGTCGCAGGATCTGGCCGACAAGACCATCGAGTTCATCCGTGACGCCTTGGTGATCGCTCCTGACAAGCCCTGGTTCACCTACCTGTGCCCAGGTGCCGGCCATGCCCCGCACCACGTGTTCAAGGAGTGGGCCGACCGCTATGCGGGCCGGTTCGACATGGGCTACGAGGCCTACCGCGAGACCGTGCTGGAGAATCAGAAGCGACTGGGCATCGTGCCCCCCGGCACCGAGCTGTCACCGATCAACCCGTATGCGGATGCCAAGGGGCCCAACGGCGAACCGTGGCCCACCCAGGACACCGTCCGGCCGTGGGACTCGCTCTCGCCCGAGGAGAAGCGGTTGTTCGCGCGGATGGCCGAGGTGTTCGCCGGGTTCCTGTCCTACACCGACGCCCAGATCGGACGGGTGCTGGACTTTTTGGAGGCGACCGGGCAACTCGACAACACGATCATCGTGGTGATCTCCGACAACGGCGCCAGCGGAGAAGGCGGGCCGAACGGTTCGGTCAACGAGACCAAGTTCTTCAACGGTTACATCGACACTGCCGAGGAGGGGCTGAAGTTCATAGACCGTCTGGGATCGCCCGAGACCTACAACCATTACCCGATCGGCTGGGCGATGGCCTTCAACACCCCGTACAAGCTGTTCAAGCGCTACGCCTCCCATGAAGGTGGAATCGCCGACACCGCAATCATCTCGTGGCCCAACGGGATCGGTGCCCACGGAGCGGTGCGGGACAACTACATCAACGTCTGCGACATCACCCCGACCATCTACGACCTGCTCGGCATCACGCCGCCGGCCACCGTTCGCGGCGTTGCGCAGAAGCCATTGGACGGAGTGAGTTTCAAAGTGGCGCTGGATGATCCGGATGCACCGACCGGCAAGGAGACCCAGTTCTACACCATGCTCGGCACCCGCGGCATCTGGCACAAGGGCTGGTTCGCCAACACCGTGCACGCCGCCACCCCGTCGGGCTGGTCCCACTTCGACTCCGACCGGTGGGAGCTGTTCCACATCGAGGCCGACCGCAGCCAGTGCCACGATCTCGCCGACGCGGAGCCGGACAAGCTCGCCGAACTGACGGAGTTGTGGTTCAGCGAGGCCGACAAGTACAACGGGCTGCCGCTGGCAGATCTCAACATCGTCGAGACGATGACCCGTTGGCGGCCATATCTGGTCGGGGAGCGGACCAGATATACCTACTATCCGCACACTGCCGAGGTCGGCCTCGGGGCCGCCGCGGAACTGCGCGGTCAGTCCTTCACCGTGCTCGCCGACGTCACCGTGAAAAGTGCCGACGCGCAGGGCGTGCTGTTCAAGCAAGGCGGTGCGCACGGAGGTCACGTGCTCTTTCTGGTGGGCGGGCGACTGCACTACGTCTATAACTTTCTCGGCGAGCATGAGCAGTCGTTGGTCTCACCGGAGCCGGTTCCGTTGGGGCGCCACATCTTCGGAGTGCAATATCAGCGGGCAGGCACCGTCGAGGGCAGCCACACCCCGGTCGGGGACGCCACGCTGTTCGTCGACGACACCGCCGTCGCGCAACTGGCGGGGATGCAGACCCACCCCGGCATGTTCGCCCTCGCCGGAGGCGGCATCTGCATCGGCCGCAACACCGGATCAGCCGTCTCGCAACAGTATCGGGCACCGTTCGCCTTCACCGGCGGCGCCATCGGCCAGGTCAGCGTCGATCTGTCCGGTGAGCCGTACCAGAATCTCGAGCGCAGCCTCGCGGCCGCGTTCGCCAAGGACTGATCAGGTGAAGGCGACAGCGCTGAGCGTCGGAGTGCTGGCCGTCGCGGCGATCGCGGGCTGCGGAGCCGGTGGCACCATCACGACCTCGACCGCCCCCGCCACGACAGTGGCAGCACCGGTGACGACGTTGCCCTCGACGACTACTTCTCCGAGTGAACCAGTGCCGGAGTTCGCGCTGCCGGCGTACGGCGTCGAACCCACCACGACGCGGGCGCTGGCCCCGGGTGAGGTCACCTGCCCGATCCCAGGTGGGCCGACGGTCACGGTGCGCAGTGCCGTACCCGGCTCGCCGGTACTGACCATGCGGGTTCCCGAAGGATTCACCGAGCTGCCACCGCATGCGCAAGCGGTACGACTGGCCGGACCCGCCGGGCTGACCGTCGAGCTCACCCTCACTCCGACCGACCGGGACGCTGAGGCTGCTTTCAAGCAGTACAGCGACGACCGCGTCTCGAAATACCCGATCAACAGTGTCAGCGTGCTGCCCGGTGACCTGTGCGGCTACAGCGGGCAGAAACTGATGGGCACGCTGGCCGAACAGCCGGGCAGAGGCATCCGATATGCCGACCGGATCGTCCACATCTGGACCAACAACGGCGCATTCCTGGGTGCAGTGCGGGTCGAGGCCCCGGGTGCGACCGCGGATTTCGACCAGACCAGTTCGGCGATGCTGGCCGACTTCGGAATCACCATGCCGGGCTGAGCTGATCGATGATCGGCCCGACCAACAACTAGCCTCGTGCCGTGGCCTCCGAACTCATCGAGCTTGCCGGCGGGACCTTCCGAATGGGTTCGACGGCGTTCTACCCCGAAGAGGCCCCGGTACACACCGTGACCGTCGGCGCGTTCGCCATCGAGCGACATCCGGTCACCACCGCTGAGTTCGGTGCATTCGTCGAGGCCACCGGATATGTCACGATCGCCGAACGACCGATGGACCCCGCGCTGTATCCCGGTGTGGACGAGGCCGACCTGGTACCCGGCGCTCTGGTGTTCAGACCCACCGACGGCCCCGTCGATCTGAGGGACTGGCGCCAGTGGTGGGACTGGGCGCCGGGAGCCAACTGGCGGCATCCCTTCGGGCCCGACCGGGACCCGGCCGCACCCGACCATCCCGTGGTGCAGGTCGCCTACCCGGACGCCGCGGCCTACGCAGCCTGGGCCGGACGTCGGCTGCCCACCGAGGCCGAGTGGGAGTACGCCGCGCGTGGGGGAGTCGAGGGGACCTACGCCTGGGGTGACGAGGTCAACCCGGGTGGAGCGCTCATGGCCAACACCTGGCAGGGCCGGTTCCCGTATCGCAACGACGGTGCTCTGGGATGGCGCGGTACCTCACCGGTCGGAAGCTTCCCACCCAACGCGTTCGGCCTGTTCGACATGATCGGCAACGTGTGGGAGTGGACGACGACGCTGTTCGCCGGGCAGCACCGTCCGCAGGCCGATGCGCCGGCATGCTGCCCGCCCCCCGCAGACCCTGATCCGATGGTGAACCAGGTGCTCAAGGGCGGTTCTCACCTGTGTGCCCCGGAGTATTGTCATCGCTACCGGCCGGCGGCGCGGTCACCCCAGTCGCAGGACAGCTCCACCACACACATCGGATTTCGCTGCGTGGCAGGCTGAAGCCCGCAGAACCGGTTCTACGGCGATTTGGAGCATTCGCCGTGCTCACCTACTATGTAGGGGTTGCCTTGGGCAGACCTCGGCTGACTGCTGTAACGAGTCAGCCCCGCGTGCCCTTCGGAAACAAAGACCGCGCACGTCCAGGTCGGTATCTGGCGTGCATACAAAACCAGGTCAGGAGATCGAGTGATTCAGCAGGAATCGCGGTTGAAGGTCGCCGACAACACGGGCGCCAAGGAGATCTTGTGCATCCGTGTGCTCGGTGGCTCATCGCGACGCTACGCAGGCATCGGTGATGTCATCGTCGCGACCGTCAAGGACGCCATCCCCGGCGGCAACGTCAAGCGCGGCGATGTCGTCAAGGCCGTCGTGGTGCGCACCGTCAAGGAGCGCCGCCGCGCCGATGGCAGCTACATCAAGTTCGACGAGAACGCGGCCGTCATCATCAAGGCCGACAACGACCCGCGCGGTACCCGCATCTTCGGGCCCGTCGGCCGGGAACTGCGCGAGAAGCGCTTCATGAAGATCGTCTCGCTGGCGCCGGAGGTTTTGTGATGAAGGTCCACAAGGGCGACACCGTGCTGGTGGTCTCGGGCAAGGACAAGGGCGCGAAGGGCAAGGTCATCGAGGCCTACCCGACCCGCGACAAGGTCCTCGTCGAGGGCGTCAACCGGATCAAGAAGCACACTGCCCAGTCGCAGAACGAGCGTGGCGCGTCGTCGGGTGGCATCGTCACCCAGGAAGCCGCCATCCACGTTTCCAACGTGATGGTGGTCGATTCCGACGGCAAGCCGACTCGTGTGGGTTACCGCGTCGATGAAGAGACCGGCAAGAAGGTCCGCATCGCCAAGACCAATGGCAAGGACATCTGATGACCGCACCAGAGAAGGTTCAGCCCCGCCTGAAGCAGCGCTACCGCGAAGAGATCCGCGAGGCGCTCAACAAGCAGTTCGAGTTCGACAACGTCATGCAGATCCCGGGCGTGGTCAAGGTCGTCGTCAACATGGGTGTCGGCGACGCCGCCCGTGACGCCAAGCTGATCAACGGCGCGGTCAACGACCTGGCCCTGATCACCGGCCAGAAGCCGGAGATCCGCAAGGCGCGTAAGTCCATCGCCCAGTTCAAGCTGCGCGAGGGCATGCCCATCGGCGCCCGCGTCACCCTTCGGGGCGACCGCATGTGGGAGTTCCTGGACCGGCTGATCTCCATCGCCCTGCCCCGTATCCGCGACTTCCGCGGCCTCAACGGCAAGCAGTTCGACGGCACCGGTAACTACACCTTCGGCCTCAACGAGCAGTCGATGTTCCACGAGATCGACGTGGATTCCATCGACCGTCCCCGCGGCATGGACATCACCGTCGTCACCTCGGCGACCAACGACGACGAAGGCCGTGCGCTGCTGAAGGCGCTGGGCTTCCCCTTCAAGGAGAACTGAGCACATGGCAAAGAAGGCGTTGATCCACAAGGCCAACAAGAAGCCCAAGTTCGCGGTTCGCGCGTACACGCGGTGCAACAAGTGCGGTCGCCCGCACTCGGTCTACCGCAAGTTCGGGCTGTGCCGTATCTGCCTGCGCGAAATGGCGCACGCGGGTGAACTGCCCGGCGTGCAGAAGTCCAGCTGGTAATTCAGCACCCGCCGCGCGCGAGCGCAGCAGACCACAGACCAATCCAAACAGGTTGCGGAAGGCCCTGAGACAGGGAACCGCCGCGAGGAAGGTGAGCCGGTTGTCATGACGATGACTGACCCGATCGCAGACTTTTTGACACGTCTGCGCAACGCCAATTCGGCGTACCACGATGAGGTGACTCTGCCCCACTCGAAGCTCAAGGCGAACATCGCCGAGATCCTCAAGAAAGAGGGCTACATCAACGACTACCGCACCGAGGATGCTCGCGTCGGCAAGTCTCTGGTGGTGTCGCTCAAGTACGGCCCCAGCCGTGAGCGCAGCATCGCCGGCCTGCGCCGGGTGTCCAAGCCCGGCCTGCGGGTCTACGCAAAATCCACCAATCTGCCTCGGGTGCTCGGCGGCCTGGGCGTGGCGATCATCTCCACGTCCTCGGGCCTGCTCACCGACCGCCAGGCAGCACGACAGGGCGTGGGCGGCGAAGTCCTCGCTTACGTCTGGTAGGGGGCAGCAGAACATGTCGCGTATTGGTAAGCAGCCGGTCCCGGTTCCCGCCGGGGTCGATGTGACGATCGACGGCCGCAACGTCTCGGTCAAGGGCCCCAAGGGCACCCTGACCCTGGACGTCGCCGAGCCGATCACCGTCGAGCGCAACGATGACGGCGCCATCGTGGTCAGCCGTCCCGATGACGAGCGGCGCAGCCGCTCCCTGCACGGGCTGTCCCGGACCCTGGTGGCCAACCTGGTCACCGGTGTCACCGAGGGCTACACCCGCAAGATGGAGATCTTCGGCGTCGGCTACCGCGTCCAGCTCAAGGGTTCCAACCTGGAGTTCGCGCTCGGTTACAGCCACCCCGTGGTGATCGAGGCGCCCGAGGGCATCACGTTCGCCGTCGAGACGCCCACCAAGTTCTCGGTCTCGGGTATCGACAAGCAGAAGGTCGGTCAGATCTCCGCGGTCATCCGCCGCCTGCGCCGCCCCGACCCGTACAAGGGCAAGGGTGTGCGTTACGAGGGTGAGCAGATCCGCCGCAAGGTCGGAAAGACAGGTAAGTAAGTCATGGCTACTACAAAGACTGACGCCGCAGCTGCCGCCGCCCGCAAGCCGGTGGGGCAGAACATCTCTGAGACCCGCCGTAACTCCCGGCTGCGTCGGCACGCCCGGTTGCGCAAGAAGGTCTCCGGCACCGCGCAGACCCCGCGTCTGGTGGTCAACCGTTCGGCACGGCACATCCACGTGCAGCTCGTCGACGACCTGGAAGGCGTCACCCTGGCGGCTGCCTCGTCGATCGAGGCCGACGTTCGCGCCGTCGAGGGCGACAAGAAGGCGCACAGCGTTCGGGTCGGTCAGCTGATCGCCGAGCGCGCCAAGGCTGCCGGCGTCGACACCGTGGTGTTCGACCGTGGTGGCTACACCTATGGCGGCCGGATCGCCGCGCTGGCGGATGCCGCGCGCGAGGGCGGGCTGAAATTCTGATGACTGTCAACGAGAGGACTGCATGATGGCCGAGCAGGCAACTGGTGCCGGCGGCCCAGGCGCTTCCGACAACCGTGGTGGCCGTGGCCGCCGCGACGACCGTGGTGGCCGTGGCGGCCGCGACAGCGGCGAGAAGAGCAACTACATCGAGCGCGTGGTGTCGATCAACCGCGTCTCCAAGGTGGTCAAGGGTGGTCGGCGCTTCAGCTTCACCGCTCTGGTCATCGTCGGTGACGGCAAGGGCATGGTCGGCGTCGGCTACGGCAAGGCCAAGGAAGTTCCGGCCGCCATTGCCAAGGGCGTCGAGGAGGCTCGCAAGGGCTTCTTCCGGGTTCCGCTGATCGGCGGCACCATCGTTCACCCGGTTCAGGGCGAAGCCGCTGCCGGTGTGGTGATGCTGCGTCCGGCCAGCCCCGGTACCGGTGTGATCGCCGGTGGTGCGGCTCGCGCGGTGCTGGAATGCGCCGGCGTGCACGACATCCTGGCCAAGTCGCTGGGCAGCGACAACGCGATCAACGTGGTGCACGCCACCGTTGCCGCGCTGAAGATGATCCAGCGTCCCGAAGAGGTGGCGGCCCGTCGCGGTCTGCCGCTGGAGGACGTTGCGCCGGCCGGCATGCTGAAGGCCCGGCGTGAGAGCGAAGCGCTGGCTGCCGCAGCCGCGCGTGAGGGATCGGCATAACCATGGCAGAGCTCAAGATCACCCAGGTGCGCGGAACCATCGGTGCACGCTGGAAGCAGCGCGAGAGCCTGCGGACGCTGGGGCTGAAGAAGATTCGTCAGTCCGTGGTTCGTGAGGACAACGCGCAGACCCGCGGTCTGATCAAGACCGTTCATCACCTCATCGAGGTGGAGGAGGTGAAGTCCTGATGTCTGTTATCAAGCTTCACGACCTGAGGCCTGCCCCCGGGGAGAAGAAGGCCAAGACCCGCGTCGGTCGCGGTGAGGGCTCCAAGGGTAAGACCGCCGGTCGTGGTACCAAGGGCACCAAGGCGCGCAAGAACGTCCCCGCGACGTTCGAGGGTGGCCAGATGCCGATCCACATGCGGCTGCCGAAGCTCAAGGGCTTCAAGAACCGCTTCCGGACCGAGTACGAGGTCGTCAACGTCGGCGACATCGCCAAGGCCTTCCCGCAGGGCGGCACCGTCGGTGTCGACGAGCTGGTTGCCAAGGGCCTCGTTCGTAAGAACAGCCTGGTCAAGGTGCTCGGCGACGGCAAGCTGGCTGTCAAGGTCGACGTGACCGCCAACAAGTTCAGCGGTAGCGCCCGTGAGGCGATCTCCGCTGCCGGCGGTTCGGCGACCGAGCTGTAATTTTTCCTGCGCGAGCAGAGTGAAAACCCCCTAAACCACGCGGTTTAGGGGGTTTTCGCGTCTGCTCGCCAGGCTAGGTGAGTTGCGGGATCACGTCTGCGGCAAGGCGTTCCAACTGTTCGCGGTCCTCGGCGATCGTGGCACCCGTCGGATTGAGCACGATGGTCTGCGCACCCGCGTCGAGCACCTCACGCAGACCCCGCGCCACCTCGTCGGCGGTTCCGGCCAGCGCCACATCGCCCAGCCCGGCCCGGTCGCCGTAGATCCGGCTCAGCCCCGACTCCACCCGCTCGCGCGCACGCGCCCGGTCGTCGTCGACGATCAGATACACCCGCTTGCCGATCCGGAAATTCTCCGCGTCCTTTCCCTGCTCGTCGAGTTCGCGGCGCACCGTGCGTACCGCTTCGGCGAATGCCGCCGTGGTCGAGGAGCCGGCCCCCAGAAACGCGTCACCGTAACGGACCGCTCGCGCCAGAGCCGTCGGCGCATTGGCACCGAACCAGATCGGCGGATGTGGTCGTTGGACCGGTTTGGGGCTGATGGCCAGATCGTCGACATCGCGGAAGCGGCCGTGGAAGGTGATGCGCGGTTCGTCCGACCAGGCAGCCTTCATCAACTCCAGCCCCTCGGTGAAGCTGGCGATGAAAGTCGAGGAGTCCACCCCGAAGGCGGGGAACTGCCGGAAGCTGCCGCCAGGCGCCACCCCGACATCGAGACGGCCATGGCTGAGCCGGTCCACCGCGGTGATCGCCGAAGCCAACTGCAGCGGGTCGTGCAGCGAGGTGACCAGCACCGCCACTCCCAGCCGAAGCCTCGTGGTGACTGCCGCGGCGTACGACAGCAATTCCAGCGGAGCGATGGTGGGTGCAGGGCCAACGGTCTGCTCGATCGTCCAACCGCCCTCGAATCCGAGCTCCTCGGTACGGGCCAGATATGCCTTGAAGCCCGCATCGTCGAAACCGTCGTGATCGAGTTGGGGCAGCGAGATGGAAAACGTCACCCATCTCACGTTACGACGGCCGCGCCGGTGGGCGTCGATTTCTCGTCGGCGCGCGCAGAATCCGCCGGTCGGTAGGCTCGGTTTCATGCTCGCCTTTCTCCCAGGACTGCCCGGCCAGGACGATCTCAAGTCGTTGGTCCGGCGCGTGGACACCGCACGGCACAACGGAGTACCCAATGGGTGTGTGCTGGAGCTGGATCTGACCTCGGTTCCGCAGGAGACCGCCGGCTTCGATCCGCTGGCGATGATCGCGGGCGGGGGCCGTCCGCTGGTGCTGCGGCAGGCGGTGGCGGCGCTCTATCGTGCCGCCGAAGATGATCGGGTTGCCGGGTTGATCGCCCGGGTGCAGCTGCCGGCCGCCGCGCCCGGTCCCGTCCAGGAACTGCGCGACGCCATCGTGGCGTTCAGCGCTGTCAAGCCGACGTTGGCCTGGGCAGAGACCTACCCCGGCACGCTGTCCTACTATCTGGCATCGGCGTTCCGCGAGGTGTGGATGCAGCCGTCGGGTTCGGTGGGGCTGGTCGGTTTCGCCACCAACGCGATGTTCTTGCGCGATGCGCTCGACAAGGTGGGGATCGAGGCGCAGTTCATCTCTCGTGGTGAATACAAGTCTGCGGCAAACGTTTTCACCGAAGACCGGTACACCGAGGCGCAACGTGAGGCCGACAGTCGAATGATCGAGAGCCTGCGATCGCAGGTCTGGCAGGCGATCGCCGAGTCGCGGGGCCTGACCACGGAGGCAGTCGATGCGTTGGCCGACAAGGCGCCGGTGCTGCGGGAGGAGGCGCTCACCGCGGGTCTGATCGACCGGATCGGGTTCCGTGACGAGGCCTATTCGCGAATCGGCGCACTGGCCGGCGGGCCTTCCGAGGCCGGTGCCGACGCCGACAGCCACCCGGATGCCCTTCCGCGGCTTTACCTTTCGCGTTATGCGCGAACCACCCCCAAGGTTCCCGCGCCACAGATCCCGGGCCGCAAGTCCAAGCCCACCGTCGCGGTGGTGACTCTCCACGGCCCGATCGTCAGCGGTCGCGGTGGCCCTCAGGGCCTGCCGTTGGGTAACTCCAGCGCCGGCGGCGACACCATCGCCGCGGCCCTGCGCGAAGCCGCGGCCGACGACGACGTCTCTGCGATCGTGCTGCGGGTGGACAGCCCCGGTGGCTCGGTGAGCGGTTCGGAAACCATTTGGCGCGAGGTGGTTCGGATTCGAGAGCGCGGCAAGCCCATCGTTGCCTCGATGGGTGCGGTCGCCGCTTCGGGCGGCTACTACGTGTCCATGGCAGCCGACGAGATCGTGGCCAACGCCGGCACCATCACCGGGTCCATCGGCGTGGTCACCGGCAAGCTGGTCTCGCGCGAGCTCAAGGACAAACTCGGTGTCGCATCGGATTCCTTGCGTACCAACCCCAATGCCGACGCCTGGTCGTCGAACGCACCGTTCACCGACGAACAGCATGCCCAGATCGAAACCGAGACCGAACTGCTCTACACCGATTTCATCTCACGGGTCGCCGACGGCCGCAAACTCTCGGTCGAGCAGGTCGACGAGGTGGCCCGCGGACGGATATGGACCGGGGCGGATGCCAAGGATCGCGGTCTGGTCGACGAACTCGGCGGATTGCGCACGGCGATCAACCGGGCCAAGGTCCTGGCCGGGCTGGATCCCGACACCAAGGTGCGGCTACTGAGCTATCCGGGCTCGTCGTGGTTGGACATGCTGCGACCCAAACCTTCCTCCCAACCGGCAGCGGCGTCGTTGCCGCAGGCCGTCGGCAGCTTGCTCGGCCAGTCGGTGTTCGGCCTGCTCGATCAGGCCGAACGCAGCATCACCGGCGTGAACGCACTTTGGCTGGGGCGACACCGGTTCTGAGGTAGACCCGCCGGTGACGGCGGTGATTCGCGTCGGCGGGCGTGGCGCGGTAACGTCGGCTGAGGAGCAGAAGGTAGCCAATAAAACTACGGTCTGGCCCTGCGGTGTTGATCTGAATCAGCCGACGTCGGAGATGTCATCCGGCGGGAGCAGTGTCGTCAGACACGAGGAGGGTTCCCGTGGGCACCGCGCACTCGGACAGTACCGACAGTTCGGACAGTACGGACGGTTCAGGCGAGACATCCGATTCGCCGGAGACGGCCGAGCCGGCCACTGTGGAGGAAACGCCTCCCGAAGTTCAACGGCGTGCCGTCGCCGCATCGGCGATCGGTAACGCCACCGAATGGTTCGACTACGGTATCTACGCCTACGGCGTGACCTACATATCCGCGGCGATCTTCCCCGGCAACGCGCAGGACGCGACGCTGCTGGCGCTCATGACTTTCGCCGTGTCCTTCCTGGTGCGCCCCCTCGGCGGATTCGTCTGGGGTCCACTGGGAGACCGTATCGGCCGGAAACACGTGCTGGCCATAACGATTCTGTTGATGGCCGGCTCAACGCTGTGCGTCGGGCTCGTTCCGACCTACGCGTCGATCGGCATCTGGGCACCGCTGCTCATGGTGCTGCTGCGGATGATCCAGGGCTTCTCCACGGGTGGGGAGTACGGCGGTGCCGCGACTTTCATGGCCGAGTACGCGCCGTCGCGGCGGCGCGGATTCCTCGGTAGCTTCCTGGAATTCGGGACACTGGCGGGGTTCTCGCTGGGTGCTCTGATGATGCTGGGCTTCTCGGCGGTCCTGACCGATCAGCAGATGGGTTCGTGGGGTTGGCGGTTGCCGTTCCTGGTTGCCGCCCCGCTCGGGTTGATCGGTGTCTACCTGCGCACCCGGCTGTCGGAGACCCCGGTGTTCCGTGAGCTGTCCGAGGCAGGGGAGGAGGAGCCCCAACCCACCACCGAGCTCAAGGATCTGCTGCTGCAGTACTGGGGGCCGGTGTTGCGCCTGGGCGGATTGGTGGTGGCGCTCAACGTGGTGAACTACACCCTGCTGACCTACATGCCGACGTACCTGAAGAGCACGATCGGCCTGTCCACCGACGAGTCGCTGGTGGTGCCGATCATCGGGATGCTCGCGATGATGGTGTTCGTGCCCTTCGCCGGTCACATCTCGGATCGCGTCGGGCGCAAACCGATGTGGTGGTTCTCGCTGATCGGCCTGTTCGTGGCGGGGGTTCCCATGTTCCTTCTGATGGGCACCAACGTGACGGGTGCGGTGATCGGTTTCGCTGTGCTGGGTCTGCTGTACGTGCCGCAACTGGCCACCATTTCGGCGACCTTCCCGGCGATGTTCCCCACGCAGGTCCGGTACGCGGGCTTCGCGATCGCCTACAACGTGTCGACGTCGATATTCGGCGGTACCGCACCGGCGGTCAACGATTGGCTCGTCAACCTGACCGGTGAGAACCTGGTGCCGGCCTACTACATGATGGGAGCATGCGTGATCGGTGCGGTGGCTCTGGCGAAAGTTCCCGAGACCGCGCGATGTCCCATCAGCGGCACCGAGATCCCGGGCACACCGGAGGCGCCGCCGCCGGTCGAATACGACCAGGAGGATGAGCCCTCGCCGGGCAAGGCCGCCTGAGAGCGAGCCCGCCGGCCTCAGTCCAGAGTGCCGCTGACGTAGACGATTTCACCCATCGGGTCGTTGTCGTCGCGAGCCGGAACCGGCATGCTGTGGCGGACGAACAGCTCGGACCGGCCGACCCCCGTCATCTTCCAACCCTTGGCACTCAGGTAATCGGCTGCCGAATGCCGCTCACCGTGGTAGATCAGCGATGGCATGTCCATGTTCAGGCCGATCTGGCTGAACGTCTCGGCGGCGGCCCGTGCCTTCTCCGGATCGAAATCCTTGAGGCCGGGGACGAATTCGGTGGCCACCGCGCTGCCGGGTGCGCTGAGCGCCGCGATGTTGTCGAACAGCCGGTCCTGCGCCTCGGGCGGTAGGTAGATCAGCAGACCCTCGGCGCACCACGCGGTCGGCTTTGCCGGATCGAATCCCGCTGCCTTGAGCGCGGCGGGCCAGTCGTTCCGCAGATCGATGGCCACGGTGCGACGCCGGGCCTTCGGTTCGGCACCCAACTCGGCCAGCGTGCGCGTCTTGAACTCGATCACCTCGGGCTGGTCGATCTCGTAGACCACCGTGCCCTCCGACCACGGCAACCGGTAGGCGCGCGAATCCAGCCCGGAGGCCAGGATCACCGCCTGGCGGATGCCCGCCTTACCGGCGTCGATGAAGAAGTCATCGAAGAACCTTGTGCGCACGGCCATTTCGTCGATGTTGGAACGGGCCCGCTCGGCGGCATCCGGCGCGAGCTGGGCCAGCGCGTCGAGGCTGAGTTCGCCATCGACCATCTTGGTGAACACGTCGATACCGACCGCTCGGACCAATGGAGCGGCGAACGGATCGTCGATCAGCCCGTGGGAATCCTGGCTCGCGATCGCCCGTCCGGCCGCCACCAACGTTGCGGTGGCGCCGACGCTGGAAGCCAGATCCCAACTGTCGTCATCGGTACGTGCCATCGTGCGCCTCCAGGTCGTCTAGTTCTGTGCCTTCAGTGTTGCTGACAGATAACCAGAATCGCCCGCGAGATCGGCAAGCTCCTCTGGGTAAGGGAAGCCGTGCGCCTCGTAAGCGGCCCGGGTGGGCTGCACGCTCACGTCCCATCCGTGCCCGGTCAGGTCGTCGCGGGCGGCCGTCCGCTCACCGGAATAGAACAGGTCCATCAGATCCACGTCCGAGCCGATCTTCTTGGACCACTGGCTCATGAGCTCGGACCATTTCTCCGTGAGCGAGGCGGCGTCCATGTGCTCGGTGGCCAACCGGCTGCCCGGGGCACTGAGCGCGGTGATGTTGTCGAACAGGCGGTCCTGCGCGTCGGGCGGCAGGTAGATCAGCAGACCTTCGGCGATCCAGGCGGTCGGAAGCGCCGGGTCGAAGCCGTTGTCACGCAGCGCCTTGGGCCAGTCGTCGCGAAGATCGATGGGCACGCTGTGCAGTTCGGCAGCGGGCTCGGCGCCCAGCCCGGCCAGCGTGTGGGTCTTGAACTCCAGCACTGCGGGCTGGTCCACCTCGAACACCACGGTTCCCGCCGGCCAGGCCAGCCGGTAGGCGCGGGTGTCGAGCCCGGAGGCCAATATGACGGCCTGACGGATTCCAGCTGCCGCAGCGGCGAGAAAGAAGTCGTCGAAAAAACGGGTACGGACCGCGATCTGTTCGCACATCCGCCGCCGGTCGAGCATCAGATCGCCTTCGACGCACACCTCGCCGTCGGCGACCCGGATGCTGTGTTCCAGACCCACCGCGCGCACCAGCGCGTCGGCGTACGGATCATTGATCAGCGGGTCGGGTTGTTTGGTGGCCAGCGCGCGGGAGGCCGCGACACCGGTCGCAGTGGCCCCGACGCTGGTGGCCAGATCCCAGGTGTCGCCTTCGGTGCGGATCATGTTGCTCCTAGTCTCGGATGGCGATGACGGCCTGCGAATTACGCTGCGGTGCCGCCGCGTCGCCGGCCGGGAACTCTCGGCCGTATTCCGCGAACAGCTCTGGCCGCCGCCGCGCGGTCACCGACCAGCCGCTACCACCGAGATACTCGGTGACCGAGTTGCGCTCGCCGTCGTACCAGAGGTTGGCCAGGTCCAGGTCGAGCCCATGCTTGCGCCACTGCTCGCTCATCTCGTTGCCGCGCTCGCGCAGGTTTGCCGCGATGTCGGGATGGAACTCGGTGGCCAGTCGGCTGCCCGGAGCGCTGAGTTCGGCGATGTTGTCGAACAGCCGGTCCTGGGCGTCCGGCGGTAGGTAGGCGAGCAGGCCCTCGGCGCTCCACGCGCTCGGTGCGGTCGGATCGAAGCCGGCCGCCTGCAGCGCCGCGGGCCAGTCATCGCGGAGGTCGATGGCCACGGTGCGGCGTTCGGCCGTGGGCGTGGCGCCGATCTGAGCCATGGTGGCGGTCTTGCTGCTGACCACCGCGGGCTGGTCGATCTCGTAGACCACGGTGCCGTCCGGCCACGGCAGCCGGTAGGCACGCGAATCCAGTCCGGAGGCCAGGATCACCGCCTGCCGGATCCCGGCGTCGCCGGCACTGGTGAAGAAGTCGTCGAAGAACTTCGTCCGCACCGCCATGATGCCGGTCATCAGCGCGGCCCCGTCCGCCAATTCGCCGTCGAGGGATATTTCCCCGTCGACGAGCTTGCTGAAGAACTCCACTCCCACCGCACGCACCAGATCGGCGGCATAGGGGTCGTTGATCAGCGGATCGGGCTCCGCGCTCGCGATCGCGCGGGCCGCGGCGACCATCGTCGCCGTCGCGCCCACGCTGGAGGCCAGATCCCAGCTGTCGGTGTCGGACCGTGCCATCGCCCGCCTACCTCACTTCTCGGCGCTGATGTAGAGGACCGATGCCGCATGGGCCTCGTCTTCGACCGGAGGCAGGCCCGTACGGACCAGCAGGTCGTTGGACGAGATGCTGTCGGTCCGCCAGGAATGACCTTCCAGGTAGGTCGTCACGTCGGCACGGTCGCCGAGGAAGATCAGCTCGTTGAGATCCATCTCCAGGCCGTGGGCGCGCCACCGGTCGGTGAATTCCTGCATCCTGGCGCGGATGGTCTCTTCGTCGCCTGCCTCGGTGGCGGGCACGCCCTCGACACCGAGCCGGCTGCCGGGCGCGCTGAGCGCGGTCACCTGGTCCAGCAACCGATCCTGGGCGTCACCCGGCAGATAGCCCAGCAACCCCTCGGCGATCCACGCCGTCGGCAGCGACGGATCGAAACCGGCCTCGGCCAGTGCTGCGGGCCAATCGAAACGCAGGTCGATCGCCACGGCGCGCCGATCGGTCGTCGGGACCGCGCCGAGCTTCGCCAGGGCGTCGGTCTTGAACTCGATCACCTGTGGCTGGTCGATCTCGTAGACGACGGTGCCGGAAGGCCATGGCAGCCGGTATGCCCGGGAGTCCAGCCCGGACGCCAGAATCACGGCCTGGCGGATGCCGGCGCGGCAGGCGCTCAGGAAGAAGTCGTCGAAGAACCGCGTGCGAGCAGCCATCCCGTTGGCGAACCGGATCAAACCGGTCGCGGCCTCCTCGTCGAGGCCTTCGGTCGTGAAGTTCTCGTCGGCCAGCTTGGTGAAGAAGTCCATCCCGACGGCGCGAACCAGGGGAGCGGCGAAGGGGTCGTCGATCACCGGGTCATCGGCGTTGGTGGCCATCGCGCGCGCTGCCGCGACCATGGTCGCGGTGGCTCCGACGCTGGACGCCAGATCCCACGAGTCGTCCGCAGTGCGGGCCATGCACATCCCCCTTTGTTCAGTGGAAATCAACGTGTTAGTTAGGTGGTGTAACGAGCTGTCGCCGACTGTACGCTCCGATTCTGAAGGGAAGCTTTACTCCGCAGCTCGGGCCCGACCTCGACGCCCGAAGTGCGGCGCACACGGATGCAGGGCGGGGGCACTGGGTGGCAACTGTTACTCTCGTAGACTGATTTGACGGCTGAGTTCGCAGGCTGCGCGCCTGCAGGGCGGCCGTACATGACTTGACCATTGATGCTGGCTCCACCAGCCCCGTTTGGCACGCCGCGCTGAGAGGTCGGCTGCGCAGGAGGAAGAGTGCTTTCGGCTTTCATCTCATCGCTGCGGACGGCCGACCTCAGACGCAAGATCCTTTTCACGTTGGGTCTGGTGATCCTGTACCGGGCCGGCGCGTCGATCCCGTCGCCGGGGGTTAACTACCCGAACGTCCAGAAGTGCATCGAGCAGGTCAGCGGCGGCGATTCGGCGCAGATCTACTCGTTGATCAACCTGTTCTCCGGTGGCGCGCTGCTGCAGCTGACGGTGTTCGCGGTGGGCGTCATGCCCTACATCACCGCCAGCATCATCGTCCAGCTGTTGGTCGTGGTGATCCCGCGTTTCGAGCAGCTGCAGAAGGAGGGCCAGGCCGGGCAGGCCAAGATGACGCAGTACACGCGTTATCTGTCGATCGCGCTGGCCATCCTGCAGGCCACCAGCATCGTCGCGCTGGCCGCCAACGGCGGCCTGCTGCAGGGCTGCAGCCTCGACATCATCCAGGACAGCTCGGTCTTCGGCCTGATCGTCATCGTGCTGGTGATGACCGCGGGCGCGGCGCTGGTGATGTGGATGGGCGAGCTGATCACCGAACGCGGCATCGGCAACGGCATGTCGCTGCTGATCTTCGCCGGTATCGCCGCCCGTATCCCGTCCGAGGGCCAGACCATCCTGGAGAGCCGCGGCGGGCTGGTGTTCACCGCCGTCGTCGCCGCGACGCTGCTGATCATCGTCGGTGTGGTGTTCGTCGAGCAGGGCCAGCGCCGTATCCCGGTGCAGTACGCCAAGCGCATGGTGGGCCGCAAGATGTACGGCGGCACCTCCACCTACCTGCCGCTGAAGGTCAACCAGGCCGGCGTCATCCCGGTGATCTTCGCGTCGTCGCTGATCTACATCCCGCACCTGATCACCCAGCTGATCCAGAGTGGCAGCTCCAACCCGGGCACCGGATGGTGGGACAAGTTCGTCGCCGACTATCTGACGAATCCGGCTGATCCGGTCTACATCGCGATCTACTTCGGCCTGATCGTGTTCTTCACGTACTTCTACGTGTCGATCACCTTCAACCCCGATGAGCGTGCCGACGAGATGAAGAAGTTCGGCGGATTCATCCCGGGCATCCGTCCCGGCAAGCCCACCGCGGATTATCTGCGGTACGTGCTCAGCCGGATCACCCTGCCCGGTTCGATCTACCTCGGTGTCATCGCCGTTCTGCCCAACATGTTCCTGCAGATCGGCAACACCGGCTCGGTACAGAATCTGCCGTTCGGTGGTACCGCGGTTCTGATCATGATCGGTGTCGGCTTGGATACCGTCAAACAGATCGAGAGCCAGCTCATGCAACGCAACTACGAAGGGTTCCTGAAGTGAGAGTCGTCCTACTCGGACCGCCCGGCGCGGGCAAAGGCACGCAGGCAGAGAAGCTGTCCGAGAAGCTCGGCATCCCGCAAATCTCCACCGGAGACCTCTTCCGCAAGAACATCGGTGACGGCACTCCGCTCGGGCTGGAGGCCAAGCGTTACCTGGATGCCGGCGATCTGGTGCCGGCCGAGCTGACGAACCGCCTCGTCGAAGACCGTATCGATCAGGCTGATGCGGCTGACGGTTTCATTCTCGACGGGTATCCGCGTTCGGTGGAGCAGGCCGGGGCGCTCAAGGACATGCTCGCCGCGCGTAACACCAAGCTCGACGCGGTGGTGGAGTTCCAGGTGTCGGAGGACGAGTTGTTGACCCGGCTCAAGGGCCGCGGTCGCGCCGACGACACCGACGAGGTCATCCGCAACCGGATGAAGGTCTACCGCGACGAGACCGAGCCGCTGCTGGAGTACTACCGCGACGACCTGAAGACCGTGGACGCGGTGGGTGCCCTCGACGAGGTGTTCGCCCGCGCGTTGCACGCACTGGGTAAGTGATCGGATTGCCGGGGTTGCGCAGACGCAAGGTCGTTGCGCAGCGCAGCGCCGGAGAGTTGGACGCGATGGCCGTGGCCGGGGCGCTCGTCGCCTCGGCACTGCGCGCCGTACGGGCGGCCGCCGCCCCGGGTGTGTCCACACTCGAGCTGGATCAGATCGCCGAATCCGTCATTCGTGACGGCGGCGGTACTCCGTCGTTCCTCGGCTACCACGGATTCCCGGCCAGCATCTGTTCTTCGGTCAATGACCGTGTGGTGCATGGCATTCCGTCGGCCGACGAGAAATTGGCCGCAGGTGATCTGGTGTCCATCGACTGCGGCGCGATCGTCGACGGATGGCACGGCGACTCGGCCGTCACCTTCGGGGTGGGCACACTGATCGCTGCCGACGAAGCCCTTTCTGCCGCAACAAAATCGGCGATGGAAGCCGGGATCGCCGCGATGCTGCCCGGAAATCGGCTGACCGATGTCTCGCACGCGATCGAGGTCGAGACCCATGCCGCCGAAGCCCGCAATGACCGCAAGTACGGGATCGTCGAAGGCTATGGCGGCCACGGTATCGGCCGTCAGATGCACATGGACCCGTTCCTGCCCAACGAGGGCGCGCCCGGTCGCGGTCCGTACCTGCAGCCGGGTTCTGTGCTTGCGATCGAACCGATGCTCACGCTCGGCACCACGGAGACCGTGATCCTCGAGGACGAGTGGACCGTCGTCACCGCCGACGGGACCCGAGCGGCGCATTGGGAGCACACCGTCGCCGTCACCGAAGACGGCCCCCGAATTCTCACCCAGTAATTAACGCCAGCAATCACTCTTCGAATCGTGCGCCGACGCTGGCCTGCGCCGGCGCGCAAAGGTTCTAATTGAACCGGATCGCCACCAACGTCGTATCACTGACGGAGGTACGAAATGGAGGATCCGGAGGCCGCCATGATGCGGGTGCTCTACGACGAGCATGCTGCGGCGCTGTGGCGCTACGCCCTGCGGCTCACGGGTGACCGTGCCCGGGCCGAGGACGTGGTGCAGGAAACGTTGCTGCGTGCGTGGCGTCACAAGCCCGACGGTCTTCACCCGAGCGCTCATACACCCGACCCGGCCGCTGACAACGATCGATCGGCGCGGGCCTGGTTGTTCACGGTGGCGCGCAATATGATCATCGATGAACGTCGCAGCGCCCGGTTCAGAAACGAGACCGGCGTGCCCGACCCCGAACAGGTGTCAGACCACGGCCGGTCTGCTGCCGCCCCTGACCAAGTGGACACCGCCTTGGACCGAATCCTGTTGAGTACGGCGCTGAGCCAACTCTCCGACGAACACCGGGCTGTGGTCCGGCGGGCGTACTACCAAGGCTGGAGCACCGGGCAGATTGCTGATGATCTGCAGATACCCGAGGGCACCGTGAAATCGAGGCTGCACTACGCGGTGCGCGCACTGAGACTTAACCTGCAAGAGATGGGGGTGACACGATGACACAGTTCGATGTACCCCACATCCCTGACCCGGTGGAATCCGACAAGTACCGGACTTGGGATGCGGCCTATGTACTCGGATCGCTGGAAAGTGGCGAGCGACGCGAGTATGAGGCCCACCTGGAGGGCTGCGCGCACTGCCGGTCCGCCGTGGCGGAGTTGTCCGGGATGCCCGCCCTGCTGGCCATGCTTGAGCTCGACGACGTGCTCGCCCTGGAATCCGAACAGCCCGACCCCCCGCTGCGGCCCGAGGTTCTGCAGTCGGTCCTGGCCAAGGTCAGCTGGCGGCGGCGCCGTGCGCGTTGGGTGACCACGGCCGCGGTCGGTGTGGCTGCCGCCCTGCTGGCGCTGGCAGTGGTGGTCGGAATCCGTCCGGAGGTGTTCGGCCTGCACAGCGGGACCGAACAGCAGACCGGGGAGATGATGGCCATGTCCAAGATGACGGATACCCCGATCAACGCCAGCATCTCGATGACCAGTTACTCCTGGGGTACCAGGATCGACATGGCCTGCAGTTACGGGAGCTGGGGCAAGCAGGATGCGCCGCCGCAGAATCTCGGCATGGTGGTGATCGGCCACGACGGCAGCCGCAACGAGATCGCGACGTGGCTCGGTTTGTCCGGCGCCACCGCGCTGCCCAGCGGCAACACGCAGATGTCGAAGGCGGATATCGCTGCGGTGCAACTGGTTACGTCTCCGGACGGCAAGGTGCTGCTGGAAAAGCAGCTCTGAGCTCGGCCGGTTCAGCCATCCTTGTGGGCGCTGAGCAGGAAGCCGGACATCGTGATGTGGCCGGCGCCGTCTCGCTCGACCCCTGGCATCGATGCCGGCCCGCCGGGACCCGGACTGTCGTTGCCGTACAGCTTGGCCGGGCGCACCTCGTCCACGGTCCAACACGTGGCGACGGTGTCACGCAACTCGTCGGCGGTGAAGCCGCTCGGACCGGGAGCCTGACCGCCGAAAGGTCTCGTCGCGAAGGCCAGGATGTAGAGGTCGGCACCCGGTGCCGCTGCCCGGTGGATCGCCCGAATGTAGGCCTGGCGTCCGTCGACAGGTAGAGAGTGCAGCAGCCCGCTGTCGAGTACGGTGTCGAACCTGCCGTCGTAACCGGTGAAGGCCGTCATGTCGGCCTGCGCGAAACTGACTGTGGTCAAACCACGTTCGGTTGCGGCGGTGACTGCCGCTGCGATCGCCGTCGGGCTGGCGTCCAGACCCACGACTTTGTGTCCCCGCTCCGCCAGGGTCAGCGAGAGTGCGGCATGGCCACATCCGGCGTCGAGCACCTCGCCGTGTACCTTGCCCTGCTCGATGAGTCGGGCAAGCTCGGGTTGCGGGGCGCCGATGCTCCACGGCGGCGGGGACTCCTGTCGATAGGCGTTCTCCCAATCCATCTGCGGTTGTGTCACCTGAGACCTCCGATCCTGCGGGAGCCGGTATCGCGACTCTTATCCCCACTATGCCCGGATCCGCCGCCACTGGCTGGCCGTCTCCTGGGGTGTAGCAGGGAGTTTCCGGAATTCCGTGCTCGCGGTGAACCTGGCCCGCCCACCGGTCGTGTCACTGGCAGAGCACGGAAGTAGGTGGCACATGGTCGAGGCGCACAGGGTGGTGGACCACATCGTCGGTCAGCTGGCCGCGAACGGGGTCTCGCACATCTTCGGTGTGGACGGCGCCAACATCGAGGATCTCTACGATGCGGCGTACTTCCGCGACGACATCACCGCGGTGCTGGCCAAACATGAATTCTCCGCTGCGGCAATGGCAGACGGCTACAGCCGCAGCGGCGCCGGGATCGGTGTGGTGGCGGCGACGTCCGGCGGCGGCTGCCTGAACACCGTGCCGGGCCTCGGGGAGTCGCTGGCGAGCCGGGTCCCGGTGCTGGCCCTGATCGGACAGGCGCCGACGACGCTCGACGGTGATGGCGCCTTTCAGGACACGAGCGGCCAGAACGGGAGCCTGGACGCGCATGCGCTCTTCTCCTCGGTCTCGCTGTACTGCCGCAGACTGCTGCGCCCTGACGATATTCTCACCGCGCTACCGGAAGCACTCGCGGCCGCACGCACCGGGGGACCGGCGGTGCTGTTGCTGCCCAAGGACATTCAACAGGCGGGTGTGGAGGAGCCGGCGGTCAACGGCAGCGGCGCCGGCACGGCCGTGCCGACCGCACTCCACGACGATCCTCAGGTGCTCGAACAGGCATTGCGCCGCGTCGACGGGCCGATCACGATCATCGCCGGTGAGCAGGTGGCTCGCGACGACGCCCGCGCCGAACTGGAACTGCTGCGCGCCACGCTGCGGGCCCGGGTGGCGACCGTGCCGGATGCCAAGGACGTGGCAGGGACACCGGGATTCGGCTCGTCCTCCGCACTGGGGGTAGCCGGGGTCATGGGGCATCCCGGTGTGGCTGCCGCCGCACGTCAGAGTGCGTTGTGCCTGCTGGTCGGAACCCGCATGACGGTGACCGCACGGGCCGGCCTCGACAGCGTGCTGGGCTCGGTGCCGACCTACTCGATCGGCGCCCAGGTGCCCTATCCCGCATGCACCCACGTCCGTTCTGACGACCTGCGCGAATCGTTGACGCGGCTGGCCCGAGCGTTGTCCGGGACGGGGCGGCCGGCTCAGGTCCGGGTGCCGGACCACCTGCCGCGTACCGAGCTGCGCCCACCGGCTCATCACGGTCCGGGTATCCGGTACCGCGTCGCGATGGCGGTTCTCGACAGCGCCCTGACCGACGGCACCGACATCGTTGTCGACGCCGGCAATGTCGGCGCCTCGGCGATCCACTACCTGCCTGCCCGCCGGGACGGCCGCTTCATCGTGGCGCTCGGTATGGGCGGCATGGGCTACAGCTTCGGCGCGGGGATCGGGATGACGTTTCACCGGGCCGTGTCCGGCACTGCCCGCCGCACCGTGGTGATCGCCGGTGACGGCTCATTCTTCATGCACGGCATGGAAATCCACACCGCGATGCAGTATGGGCTGCCCATCACCTTCGTGCTGTTCGACAACCACGCCCACGCCATGTGCGTCACCCGGGAGCAACTGTTCTACCAGGATCGATACTCCTACAACAGGTTCGGCCCGAGCCGGCTGGGCGCCGGATTGGCGGCGATGTTCCCCGGCCTTCCCGCTTACGACGTCACCGAAACCCGGCAACTGCCCCAGGCGCTGGGAATGGCACTGGACACCGAGGGTCCTTCGGTGCTCAGCATCGAGTGCTCAGCCGACGAAATCCCGCCTTTCGCAGCGTTTCTCGCCACCACAGACAGCACCCCTTCCATCCCAGAGGAGAACAGATCCCATGTCACTGCCCGCGCTTGAAGACATCACCGCCCATCGGTCCACCAGCGCACCGCTGGACGGACTGATCAGGATCGAGACCTCGCCCAAGGAGCAGGCCACGCCGATCATCATGGACATGATGCGGTCGGTCTACCCGCACGATCAGGTGTTCGGCCAGTACTGCACGGTCAACGACTACATCGAGTGTCCGCCCGATGAACTCTTCGACTACCTCTCCGACACGCGCTGCCTCGAGGAGTGGACCTACAGCCTGCGCGGTTTCACCCCGACAGAGGAGCCCGGGTTGTGGCTGGCCCATGACCGGCTCGGTGCCGGGCCGTCGGGGCCCGGCAGTGAGATCTACACCCGAACCGTGGCCAACCGCGACGCGCTCACCGTCGACTATCACTGCGCCTGGGATCAGGGAAAGCACCTCTGGATGATCTACCTGATGCGCATCGTCGATGCGCAGGTGGTTTTCGACAAGCCGGGTTCGGTTGTGCTGTGGACGAATTGCCACCATCCGTTCTACGACGAGAACCCCTACCCGGAGACCGCGCCGCCGGCACGACCGGTCTGGGTGGGCGATTTCTGGGACATGTTCGGTCCAGGCCATCTGCTGGAGCTGCGAAACCTCAAGGCAATAGCCGAGTACCGGCACCGCAACGGACTGCCGGTCACCCCGGCCTGGATGAAGTGAGGGCCCGGTCATGAGTGTGAATCAGTCTGCGACGAACCCCGTCAGCCTCATCGACGTGTCCACCTATCTACCGGGTGACCCGATCAGTGCCGACTACTACGCCGGGTATGCCGAAACCGACGAGCTGGCAGAGAACGTGATGTTCCGTGCACCGCGGTTCCGTCATCACGTCGGCCCGGACGAAACCGCCATCGACATGGTCGAGCGGGCCGCCGCCGGGTTGATCGAGCGGCACGGCGCCGATGTCATCACCGGCGCCGACGTGCTGATCACCCACACCCAGCTGCCGGACATGCCGTTCTACGGAGGCGGCGGTGGTATGGCTCACCGGCTCGGAATGAAACCCAACTGGGTGATCGACCTGCACAACGGCGGTTGCGCCGCATTCGTATTGGGCCTCAAAGTGGCTCGCACGCTGCTGCGCTCGGGAGAGGGCAGGACCGCGGTGGTCGCCATCGCTCAGAACTCGGCCGGCCAGGTCTTCGATCAGCAGACCATCCGGCGCAAGGCGCAGGCCGCAGTTCCCGGGGACGGCGCGGCAGTGGGTCTGGTGACACTGTCCGATCAATCGCCCATCCTCGACATCGAATGCCGTACCTATGGCGAGTACGCCGGAGACATGACCGTCGTCATGGATCCCCCGCGAAAATGGTGGCAGGCCGGCCCGGGTGAGGCCTGCATCGGCTTCACCGAAAGCAAGATCACCAAGGTGCTGGCGCGGGGCAACCGCCAGGTGCCCGAGGTGTCCTATGCCGTCTGCGACCGGATCGGCGTGCCGCCCAGAGAGCTCGACCTGTTGGTGACCAACCAGCCCAACCGCGTGTTCCTGCGCAACTGGCGCGAAGCGCTGGAACTGCCCCCCGAACGTCACGTCGATTCCTTCGACGACTGCGGAAACCTCTTCGCCGCAGGCATCCCCGTCAACTTCGACCGGGCCGTCACCGGCGGACGGGTGAAGGCCGGCGACACCGTGCTGATGGCCGCCTTCGCCCACGCCGGTGACTTCGCCGGGGCCGCGGCAGTGCGCTGGGGCGGCCGCCCCGACTCAGGGAATGCATGATGGTGGCTCCCCGCACGGCATTGCTCGACGCGGTCGGGGCGCTGCCCCAGGCGGTCAACCCGCTGGCGCTGTCGCTCAACGAATGCCCATTTCCGCCGCTGCCCGCCGTGCGTTCGGCGCTGCGGGCATGCGATGAGGCCGCCAACCGGTACCCGGAATTCCTGCCGCAGCGTCTGCGCTCACTGATCGCCGATCACGACGGGATAGCCGAGGAGCAGGTCATCGTCGGCGCCGGTGCGACAGGGGTCATCATGCAGGTGCTGCACGCGGTGACCAGTCCGGGCGACGCCATGGTGATGGCGACGCCGACTTTCGACGGCTATCCGATCTTCGCGCAGATGGCGCGGCTGCGGACGGTCACGGTGCCGCTCGACGAGCACGGCAGGCACGATCTCGATGCGATGGCCGAGGCCGCCGACGATGCCAGGGTGGTGGCGGTGTGCCGGCCGCACAACCCGACGGGCACCATCGAATCCGCCTCGGAGATCGAGCGATTCCTCACCCGGTTGTCCGACGACACGGTCGTCCTACTGGACGAGGCCTATGTGGAGTTCCTGGACGCAGCGCAGCGTATCGACGGGTCGAGCCTGGTCTCCCGGTTCGGCAATGTCGTGGTGGTGCGCACCTTTTCGAAGGCGTACGGACTGGCCGGGCTGCGGATCGGATACGGCTTCTGTGCGCCCGATCTCGGCCGGGACCTCTGGCGGATGCAACTGCCGTTCGGGATCGGACTCAACGCCCAGGTGGCTGTCGCAGCGTCCTATTCCGCGGAAAGACAGCTGCAGCAACGTATCCGGATGATCGCGGCGGAACGTCGCTATCTGCAGATGCGGTTGCGGGCGCTCGGCGTCTACAGTACCGAGGCGCAGGCGAACTTCTTGTACCTGCCCGGGCGGTCCGTGCCGTGGCCGGAGGTGTTCGAGGGCACCGGATTGCAGCTGCGTCACTATGCCGACGGCGGTGTGCGGATCACCGTGGGATCTCGGCTGTCCACCCGGGCGGTGCTGGGCGCGGTGACGGCGGCCTGTTGAGGTTCGGCCGGCTTGACCCGATGTCCGGGCAATGCGCGGCACCCGGCCGGCGATGCGGTAAGAAGAGGCGTGACCTCGCCATCGGAAAAGCGTGACCCCATCGCGCAGGCCCGCGCCAACTGGGAGGCGGCCGGTTGGGGCGAGGTGGCCGGCGGCATGGTGGCGGTGACGTCGGTGATGCGGGCACACCAGATCCTGCTGGCCCGGGTGGAGACCGCGCTGCGGCCGTACGACCTGAGCTTCTCGCGGTTCGAGCTGCTGCGTCTGCTGGCCTTCAGCCGGGCCGGTGCGTTGCCGATCACCAAGGCTTCCGACCGCCTGCAGGTGCACGTCACCAGCGTTACGCACGCGATCCGGCGGCTGGAAGCCAACGGACTGGTGGAACGGGTTCCGCATCCCACCGACGGCCGCACCACCCTGGTACGGATCACCGACCTCGGACGGTCGACGGTCGAGGATGCCACGGTGACCCTGAACCGGCAGGTGTTCGCCGATGTAGGGATGTCGGAGGTGCAATCGCAAGCGCTGGTGTCCTCGATCGAGACGCTGCGCCGAAACTCCGGTGATTTCTGAGTCTGGTTTCCGGTTACCCCCCAATTACTGTTGAACGCAGTTGAGGGGAGTGCGGATGAACGCCAAGCGGGTGGGTGCGGCGCTCGGCGCCGCCGCCGTCGTATTGATGGCGGCTTGCAGTACCACGACCACCGGGGTGGCGACCGCCCCCGATGACGTCACCCCGTTCACGACGACGTCAAAGGCGCCCAGGCAAACCGCACCGAAGAGTCCGAAACCGACCGCAGGGTCACCGCGTGGGTCGGCGGGGCTGCCGCCGGAAGCGTTCGCCGAGGTTCGCGCCGCCGGAATCGAAGGCTCCGACAGCGCCATCGGCGATCAGTTGATGATGGCCTGCATCATGGCGGGTGGCAGCTTCAACAGGACCAAGCAGGATGTCGTCGACGTGCTGATCCAGATGGGTAGCAGGCTCCCACCCGACGCGCTCATGACGATCGTGAACGTCGCGCTGAAATACGAGTGTCCCGAACTGGCGGGGAAGCTCGGCGGTTAGTCCGCGATCTTCAGGCTGAGGAATTCGTTACTCGATGCTCGTGGGCAGCGGAATCGACGCGGTCACCGTGGTGCCCGCACCCGGCCTCGACCGGATGTGTAGCCGCCCACCGACGATCTCGGCTCGCTCGGCCATCGACAACAACCCGTAACCGCCCATCTCGTCACTACCCAACGGATGCTCGAAAGTGTCGAAACCCTTCCCGTCATCGACGATTTCGAGCCGCGCCACGCCGTCGTCGACCGAGAAGGTGAGCCGGGCGCGGTCTGCCTCAGCGTGTTTGATGACGTTCTGCAGACATTCCTGGGCGATGCGGTACAGCGCCAGTTCGATGTGGTCGGGTACCCGGGTCTCGGCGAGGTCGACGTCGATCGGTATCCGCGGGATCGAGCGGGCCAGGCTGGCCAGCCCGCCCGACAGGCCGAGATCGTCGAGCACCGGCGGACGCAGCCCGCTGATGGCGGCCCTGGCCTCCTGCAGCGTCAGCGCGACCAGTTCGCGTGCGGCGGCCAACTGCTCGGCCACCGCATCGGGTTCGACCGCTCGGGCCGCCGCGTCGAGCCGATAGGACAGCGTCACCAGTCGTTGGGAGATGCCGTCGTGAATGTCACCGGCCAACCGGCGCCGCTCGAGTTCCTGCGCCTCGATCACCTGCTCGACGAAATTCTCGTGCGCGCGCTCCCGGGCCACCAACTGACGGTGCAGCCGCGCCTGATGCAGCGCGCCGGCTATCAACCGGCCGATCACCAGGAGCAACTCGATGTCGCGCGGGGTGAACTCACGGCGGTCGACGGTGTGCACGTTGAGCACGCCGACCAGCCCGCCCGGACCGGTCTCCATCGGCACCGACACCATCGAGGTGAAGTCGCGGCCGCGCAACGACTCGAACGGTTTGTAGCGGGGATCGGATTCCTTGTCGTGACTGATCACCACGGGTTGGCGGTGGCTGGCCACCCAGCCGGAGATGCCCTGGCCGAGGGGGAGCCGGATCTTGCCGATCTCGGCGTCGAACGGCGGTGTGGCCCCGGCCAGCGTCAATGCCCGCTCCGAGTCGTCGAGCACGTGCACGAAGCACACATCGGTGGCGGTGGCCTCGGTGATCATCCGGGCCGCCGCCGCGGCCAGCGGCTCCACTCCCGGGCCGCTCGATGCGGCCCGGATGAGTTCGCGCAGCAGGGCCAGTTCGCGGTCGGCGGTCAGCTCGATGGGCTCGGTCACTGGTAGATGCCTTCCCGCAACGCGGTCGCGACCGCCCCCGCCCGGTCGCTCACCCCGAGCTTGCGGTAGATCGAGCGCAGGTGGGTCTTGACCGTCTCCTCGCCGATCACCAGCTTGTTGGCGATCCCGCGGTTGGACAGTCCCGCGACCACGAAGGACAGAATCTCGCTCTCGCGTTGGGTCAGGCCCTGCCGCACACCGGGCCAGAACTCGTCGCGCTGCAGCCTGGCCGCGGTGCCGGCCGCCCGCGCCGCCATCCCCGGATCGATGGCGGTCTGGCCGCTGTGGGCGAATTCCAGCTGACGCACCAACTCGTCACTGCTGATGCTCTTGAGCAGATAACCGGACGCGCCCACCCGAAGGGCCTGGAAGAGGTACTGCTCATCGTCGTAGACCGAGAGCATCACCACCTTGCGGTCCGGGTCGCGCTCGCGCAGCGCCCGGCACAGGTCCAGCCCGCTGGAACCCTCCATCCGCACGTCGCACAGCACGATGTCGGGGTCCAGCGTCTCGATCACGTTCAACGCCCGCTCGGCCCCCACGGCCTGGCCGACCACCTCGACCCGGTCGTTGAACGCAGCAAGCATGGCCTTGAGACCCTCGATGACCATTTCATGGTCGTCGACCAGCACAAGGCGCACTGGATTGGAGGGCGCCATGGCATCACCCTAGAGGGGGTGAGGGCCTCGCGAGGGCAGGGCAGATGAACACCAACTCTTTAATCCCCCCTACGGGGGACGCGCGAGCGGTGTGACGTGGGCCACTCTCATTGGGTGTCGTCACCTCAGGAGAAGTCATGGCGGGCCGGACGGTTCTGGTGGGACTGTTCGCAGCCTGATACGAGTCCCCATCCGCTGCGGGCGCTGATTCTCGATCTCGACGCGTTGTCGAACATCGACGTCGACGGGCATCGCGTCGTCTTCAACGCCGCATTCGCCGCGCACGGCCTGCCCATCCAATGGGGGGTGGCGCGCTACCGTCAGCTTCTCGCGCTGCATGACGAACGCCAGCGGGTCACCGCCGAGCTGCGCAAGCGCTGCGTCGGGCCCGACTGCGACGTGCTGACCGAAGTGCTCGCCGACGAGATCTGCATGACCAAGGACATGATGTTCGACGAGATGATCCTCGACGCGGGCCTGACGCCGCGGCCGGGTCTGGAGGATCTGGTCAACGACGCGTTCCTGGCAGGGCTGCCGGTAGGCGTGGTCGCCGCAGGCCGGCGCCGCTGGACCGAGCCCCTGGTGCGTCAACTGATCGGTGACGGCCTGGTCGAAACCGTCGTCACCACCGACGACGTGAGCGCGCCCGGCGCCGAGCTGTACCGGCACGCCCTGGCCGAGCTGGGCGTCGCCGGCCACGATGCGCTGGCCATGGTCGGCTCGGCCACGGGTCTGCGGAATGCCGACGGCGCTGGGATGGCCGGCGTGCTGATCGATCCCAACGCCGGTGCCGCTGCCCCCGGCGCTGTCGCGGTCCGGCCGGACTTCGCGGGTGCCGACGCCCTGCGCCTGCCCGCCTGCCAGCGGCTGCACACCCAGTGGTGGGCGCAGCGCAGCCCGACTGCGGCATAGCTTTCAGCGCGGTCGCGTTCGTAACCTGGCGGCGGCCAAACGCGATTTCTGCCGCCACCACGTTACATACGCGGGCCTGTCGGTCGGTGCGGGCAGACTTCTCCCGCATGGCGGAACCGTTCATCGGCAGTGAGGCCCTAGCCGCCGGAAAGCTGACCCGTCACCAGCTGCGTGACCGGTTCGTCGCCGTCCACAAGGACGTCTATGTACCGCGCGGCAGCCGGCCCACCGCGGTGCTGCGCGCCAAAGCCGCCTGGCTGCGATCACGGCGACGAGGAGTGCTGGCCGGGTACTCCGCGGCGGCGCTGCACGGAGCCCGCTGGATTGAACCCGCGCTACCGGCCAACATTCTGGACACCAACCGACGACCGGCCCGAGGTGTCGTAGCCTGGGCCGACATGGTCGACGACGACGAGATCTGCCAGATCGGCGATATCCGTCTCACCACCCCAGCTCGCACCGCAGTGGACCTCGCATGCCGGCTGCCCGAAGACACGGCAGTGGCTGCTGTCGACGCACTGGCTCGGGCCACGCGACTGAAAGTCGCCGACATCGAATTCGCGGCCTTGCGGCGCGCCGGAAGCAAAGGCATCAAACAGGCACGCAGGAGCATCGCACTGGTCGATCCCGGATCGGAGTCTCCGCAGGAAACCTGGCTGCGGCTGTTGGTCGTTCGGGCAGGCTATCCGCCACCGCAGACGCAGCACCCGATCTACAACGAGTATGGCGCGTTGATCGGGGAGGTCGACATGGCCTGGCCCGAGCTGAAGATAGCCATGGAATACGAGGGGCGGCACCACACCGATCCCGATGTCCTCCGTAGGGACGTCGCTCGCTTCGACGCAATGATCGAAATGGGTTGGATCGTCATCCGGGTCACGTGCCGCGATGGCGAAGCAAATGTTCTCGGCAGGCTCGCCAAGGGCTGGGCGTCGCGTTCGTAACGTGGGGGCGGCCAAGCGTGAATTCTGCCGCCGCCATGTTACGAAACGCGGCCCCGCCGCGGTGTTACGAACGCGGCCCCGAATCAGCCCCGCAGCGTCTCGATCACCGCGCTGAAATCCTTGTCCGCGTGCTCGTCGGCGAAGGCGGCGTAGATCTGAGCCGCGTGGGTTCCCAGCGGGGCCGAGGACCCGGTCGACATCACCGCGGCCATCGCCAGACCCAGGTCCTTGTTCATCAGTGCGGTGGCGAACCCCGGCTTGAAGTCGTTGTTGGCCGGCGACGTCGGAACCGGGCCCGGCACCGGGCAGTTCGTGTGCACGGCCCAGCAGTTGCCGGTCGCACCGGTGATCACGTCGAACAATGACTGCGCAGACAGACCCAATTTCTCGGCCAGGACGAAGGCCTCGCCCACGGCGATCTGCTGCACCGCGAGCACCATGTTGTTGCACAGCTTGGCGGCCTGACCGGTGCCCGATCCGCCGCAGTGGATGATCTTGCCCGCCATGGGCTCCAGCACCGGGCGGGCGCGTTCGACCGCCTCGTCCTCTCCGCCCACCATGAAGGCCAGCGTCCCCGCGGTCGCGCCCTTCACGCCGCCGGACACCGGCGCGTCGAGTTGGGCGAGGCCATGTTCGCCTGCCTTCGCGTGAATCTCGCGGGCGTCGTCGACCGAGATGGTGGAGGTGTCGATGAACAACGTGCCTTTCGGCGCAACGGGCAGCACCTCGGCGTAACACGCTTTGACGATGTTGCCGTTGGGCAGTGACGTGATCACCACTTCGGCGCCGGCCACGGCCTCGGCGCCGGTGTCGAAGACCTTGGCACCCTTGGCTTCAGCCGCTGCCTTCGACGCCGGCACGGGATCGAAGCCGTGCACCGTATGGCCTGCTGCGACCAGGTTGGCCGCCATCGGACCGCCCATGTGTCCCAAACCGAGGAACGCGATCGTGGTCACGTATGTCTCTCCCTATGCAGAGTTGCGGATGCGGGACGACTCGGAACGCCCGATGACCACCCGCATGATTTCGTTGGTGCCCTCAAGGATGCGGTGCACCCGCAGATCCCGGACGATTTTCTCCAGACCGTACTCGCGCAGATAGCCGTAACCGCCGTGCAACTGCAGTGCCTGATCGGCGACCTCGTAGCACTTGTCGGTGACATACAGCTTGGCCATGGCGCACAACGTCACCTTGTCTGGGTGATTGGCGTCCAGGGCAGACGCCGCACGCCACAACATGTTTCGTGACGTTTCCAAACCCGTGGCCATGTCGGCGAGGGCGAACCGGATGGTCGGCTCGTCGAGCAGGGCCCCGCCGAACGCCTGGCGGTCGGCCAGGTAGCTCAACGCCTTGTCGTAGGCGGCCTGTGCTCCGCCCAGTGAGCAGGCGGCGATGTTGATCCGCCCGCCGTTGAGCCCGTTCATGGCGATGCCGAACCCAGTGCCCTCGGTGCCGCCGAGCAACGCGTCGGCCGGAACCCGGACCCCCTCGAAGATCACCTGCGCAGTGGGCTGGGCGTTCCAGCCCATCTTCTGCTCCTGCGCACCGAAACTCAGTCCCGGAGCATCCTTCTCGACGACAAACGCCGAGATGCCTTTCGGGCCATCAGCACCGGTTCGGGCCATCACCACATACACATCCGAGCTGCCTGCGCCTGAGATGAACTGCTTGACCCCGTCGAGCAGGTAGTCGTCACCGTCGCGCACCGCCCGCGTCCGCAGTGCGGCCGCGTCGGAGCCGGCTCCTGGCTCGGTCAGGCAGTAACTGGCGATGGCCTCCATCGACGCCAGTCTGGGCACCCAGGCCTTGCGTTGCTCCTCGGTGCCGAAGGTGTCCACCATCCAGGCACACATGTTGTGGATGGACAGGAACGACGCCAGGGTGGGGTCGGCGGCAGCGAGTGCTTCGAAGATGCGCACGGCATCCAGACGGCGCAGCCCGCTGCCGCCCGAATCCTCGCTGCAGTAGATGGCGCCCATGCCGAGTTCGGCCGCCTCGCGCAACACGTCGGTGGGGAAGTGGTGGGTCTCGTCCCATTCCAACGCGTATGGCGCGATGCGTTTTTCGGCGAACGCGGCCGCCGTGTCGATGATGACACGGTCGTCCTCGCTCAGGCTGTAGGGGTCGTTCGGATTCACAGGTGTGCTACTTCATGGTCGGGATGACGAACTCGGCGCCATCCTTGATGCCCGACGGCCACCGCTCGGTGACGGTCTTGGTCTTGGTGTAGAACAGGATCGAGTGCGGCCCGTGCTGGTTGAGGTCGCCGAACCCGGACCGCTTCCAACCGCCGAAGGTGTGGTAGGCCACCGGAACCGGGATCGGCACGTTGACGCCGACCATGCCGACCTGGACGCGGGACACGAAGTCGCGCGCCGCGTCCCCGTCGCGGGTGAAGATCGCGACGCCGTTGCCGTATTCATGCTCGGACGGCAGCTTGAGGGCCTCTTCGTAATCGTGCGCCCGCACGATGCACAGCACCGGCCCGAAGATCTCGTCGGTGTAGATCGACATGTCGGTGGTGACGTTGTCGAACAGGGTGGGACCGATGAAGTAGCCCTTCTCCAGGCTGGCATCGCCGAAAGTGAGCTCGTTGCTTGCCCTTTCGCGGCCGTCGACCACAAGTTCGGCCCCGGCCGCCACGCCCTGGCCGATGTAATCACGCACTCGCTCGAGGGCCGCACCGGTGACCAGCGGGCCGTAGTCGGCCTTGGGGTCGAGGCTGTGCCCGACCCGCAGCTGGTTGATGCGTTCGACGAGCCGATTGCGGAGCCGGTTGGCAGTCTCCTCACCTACGGGCACCGCGACACTGATGGCCATGCAGCGCTCGCCCGCGCTGCCATAGCCGGCGCCGATCAACGCGTCGACGGCCTGGTCCAGGTCGGCGTCGGGCATCACGATCATGTGGTTCTTCGCGCCGCCGAAGCATTGCGCGCGCTTGCCGTGCGCGGCCGCGCCCGAGTAGATGTACTGCGCGATGTCGGAGCTGCCGACGAAGCCGACAGCCTTGATCTCGGGGTGCTCGAGGATCGCGTCGACGGCTTCCTTGTCGCCCTGCACCACCTGGAAAACGCCTGCCGGCAGACCGGCCTCGATGAACAGCTCGGCAAGCCGCAGCGGCACCGAGGGGTCACGCTCGGAAGGCTTGAGCACGAATGCATTTCCGCATGCCAGCGCGGGGCCGGCCTTCCACAGCGGGATCATCGCCGGGAAGTTGAACGGGGTGATGCCCGCGACCACGCCCAAGGGCTGGCGGATCGAGTACACGTCGATACCGGTGCCTGCGCCCTCGGTGAACTCGCCCTTGAGCAGGTGGGGGATACCTACCGCGAACTCGATGACCTCAAGGCCGCGCTGGATGTCGCCGTGTGAGTCGGCCACGGTCTTGCCGTGCTCCAAACTGAGCAGCTCAGCTAGCTCGTTCGCGTTCTGGTGCACCAGCTCGATGAACTTCATCAGCACCCTGGCGCGCCGCTGCGGGTTGTAGGCGGCCCATTCCTTCTGGGCTTCGGCGGCGCCGCTCACGGCAGCGTCTACATCGGCAGCTGAGGCGAGCACCACCTGCGCCTGGACCTCGCCGGTGCTGGGGTTGAGCACATCGGCGGTGCGGGTCGAGCCGGCGGTGGTGCGCTGGCCGTTGATGAAGTGGGGGATCTGAGTGGTCATGGCGTTCCGTCCAAAGAGGATGTGCACAGTGAGTGGCTCGGGGCTCACCCGAGATACTTGGATATCCTAGTAATTGGCCGGAAGCTTTGGCAAGAGTTCTCGTGGTCTGCCGGTGCGGTCTCGGGCCGAAACGGCCTCACCGGGTGGACTGGGTCAGTCGAGTGAGACCCGGTCGCCGATCTGCAAGGTGCCCTCGGAGAGCACTTGAAGGTACGTGCCGGCGCATGGCAAAAGACCGAGCCCGAAGGCATCGACCCGATTCTCGGCGGCGGGTGTACGGAGGGCGTGCGGAGCCCGGGGGAGCTGACCGTGCTCGAGGGTCGGAATGACGCAGCGAGGTGTGGGGCCCATGGCTCGCAGCTTCGTACCGCCGATGCTGAGAATCCGATCGGTCCACCCGTTCTCGGCATACGCGGGATAGTCGGGCGGCGTAGCGATCACGAAGTTGGGCCGATATCGCGCGGCCTCGGCACCGATGCGTTGCAGGGTCGCGGTGGTGATCGCATGCACGGGAGCCAGATCGGTGAACGAGTTCCCCGGGGTTGCCAGCGCCAGTTCGAGGATCGGAGCGTCGACCTCTGCGTCGACGCCCTTGTCGAGCACCTGATCGGGATCCGCCCGCTCGATCGACGCGCCGGCGGGCCTGCTGCCGATCAGGCGGACCGGCCGCCCCACAAATTGTGACAACACCTCATCGATGTCGTCCTCGTCGGTAGTCGTCGTGCTGCCGTCCGGCATGTGTATCCGTACGTGACGCTGTTCGGTGACGGCACCGCACGACAGGAGGCCCCGCCACAGCCGGGCCTGCTTCGCGCTCGCCACCCGGCCGCTGGATTCGTCGATGAGCGCGAATTGCCGGTCACCCTCGGCGCCGCCGGCGTTGACGAACAACGTGTCCACGCGCTCTCCGAGCATCGACTTGACCGGGTACCGGTACAGGTGCGCAACCTGCATGTGCTCGACTGCCTCGACGCTCATGGACTGACGATAGCCGCGCCGGGTGAGCGCGGGACGGGCCTCTTTAAATTACGACTCCGTATCGTTAATATAATCGCATGACTTCTTCCGGTCCCGATGTCGTCGTGGTCGGTGCCGGGCCGACCGGCCTGACATTGGCCTGTGCGCTGCGGCTGCACGGTCTCTCGGTCCGCGTCGTCGACCGCGCGGCCGGACCGGCGACCACGTCGCGCGCCAATTTCCTGCACGCCCGTGGCTCGGAGGTGCTGGGTCGGATCGGCGCCCTGGACACGTTGCCTGCCGAGTCGTTGCGCGCCATGCGCATCACGAACTACCTGGGCGATCGGCCGGTGATGACCCTGGAATTCGGGGACCCCGGCATGCGGACCGCCGCACCGCCCATGGTGGTGTCGCAGGCCAGGGTCGAGGCGGCGCTACGGGCGCGGCTGGCGCAACTCGGTGTGGAGCCGGAGTGGGGCCGGGCCGTGGTCGCGGCTCGCCAGGATGGACCCACCGCAGTGGCCGAACTCGAGGGCGGCGACGAGATCCGTGCGCAGTGGATCGTCGGGTGCGACGGCACCGCCAGCGTGATCAGGCAACAGGCGGGCATCGCCTTTCCCGGCGTCAAACTGTCCGAAAGGTTCCTGCTGGCCGATGTGCACCTGGACTGGGATGTGGACCGCAGCGGCACGTCCGGCTGGATCCACCCCGATGGGATCGTCGGCGCGATGCCGATGCCGGATCCGAACGGTCGTGACGACCTGTGGCGGTTGTTCATCTACGACCCGACGCCCGGCGAAAAGCCTGGTGACAAAGAGATTCTGGACCGTATCAGGCGGATCGTGCCACAGCGGACCGGGCGCGGCGTCACAGTCGGTGACGCCGAATGGTTGTCGGTGTTCACCGTGCACCGCCGCCTGGCCGACACGTACCGCAGCGGGCGCATCCTCATTGCCGGCGACGCCGCACACGCCCATGCGCCGTTCGGCGGGCAGGGCATGTTGACCGGTATCGGCGACGCCGAGAACCTGGCGTTCAAACTTGCCCTGGTGATACGAAACCTCGCCTCGGCCAAGCTGATCGACACATATGAGGCCGAACGCAGGCCGCTGGCCACCGACGTGCTGCGTAGCACCAGCGCGGTCACGCGGGTCAACGTCGCGAGCAACCCGATCGGCCGGTTCCTGCGTGATCACGTGGCCACTCGGCTCTTCGGCCTGCCGTTCATCCAACGATGGACCACCTACACCGCCTCGCAACTGTGGGTGAGTTATCGCAAGGGGCCGCTCGGCGGCCGCGGCC
This sequence comes from Mycolicibacterium fortuitum subsp. fortuitum, assembly GCF_022179545.1. The sequence continues at coordinate 1,596,341 of NZ_AP025518.1, forward strand.
ACAAGCCGCGGCCGGGAGATCGGGTAGCCGACCTGGAATGCACGCGCTCGGACGGGACACCCACGCAACTGCACGGCGAGCTCGGAGGCCGGTGGGCGTTACTGCTCCCCGAGGGTGCCGCCACCGACGCCGGTCCGGTCCGGCGGCTCGGCGAGTTCATCGTCACCCTGCACCACGAAGGCTCGGAGATCATGCTGATCCGGCCCGATGCGCACCTGGCGTGGCGGGGGAGTCCGGCACAGATCGACGGCTTGGACCATTGGCTGGCAAGGGCTTTGGGCTCAGGAACGACACGATGACCGCACCGGCCGGGCGCGGTCGCCCACGTGATCCGGGCACTGATCGCGCGATCTTGCAGGCGGCTTTGGATCTGTTCATCGAACGCGGGGTCGAAGGATCCAGCATCGAGCAGATCGCCAAGCGGGCCGGCGTCGGTAAGCCGACCATCTATCGCCGGTGGTCCACCAAGGAGGAGTTGATCGCTGCGGCGATGGAGACGTTGGTCGCCGAGGAGGTGGGCTGGGCCTCGTCGGACGAGATCGATGTCGAGTCGCCATACGAGCTCGTCGAGGCGGCCATCGAAAGTGCCGCGGTCACGACAACCACTCCCGGTTACCGTGCGTTGGTGGCGCGAGTCCTCGGCTCGGCGGTCAGCCACCCGGCACTCATGGCGGTGTACTGGGACCGCTACATCGTGCCCCGCCGGAAGATCGCCGCTCGACTGCTCGAACGCGCTCGTGAGCGTGGAACGGTCGCTGCCGATACCGATTTCGACGTGGCCATCGACATGATGGTCGGTGCGATCACGTACCGGGTACTGCAACCCGACCCGCCCGACGTCGAGGAGATGCGGCGCTACCTGCGCGCGGTCTACCGTCAGGTCGGCTTGCTTCCCTGATGGTTCTGCTGCCGCCAGCGGTCGAGGACCGCGGGAAGCTCGGCCATCAAGAACCTGTAGAAGTCCCGCATCTGTGCCAACCGGTGGTGGGCCGGGCTGGTGTGGTCGGTGGCTGCGATCCCGGTGTCCGCGGCAGCTTGCATCGCCGCGATCGTCTCGTTCTGGCTGGTGAACAAAACGGCCCACGCGTCGTCGCGCAAGCGAAAGTGCTCGCGCCGGCTCGCCGGGGCCGGCACTCGCTCGGCCAGCCCCACCGACGTGAGCATCTTGAGTGAGCCCGAGATGGACCCGGCGCTGGCCTGCAGGGTGTCGGCCAACTCGGCCATCGTGACGCTCGGCTGGTCGGTGAACAGCAGTGTGGCGAGTACGCGCGCGGGCATCTTCTGCATGCCGTGACTGCTCAGCACCAAGGCGAGTTGCTCTGCTTCATGCTGCATATCCGCGGCCTCGGGCACCGTCAAACCTCCTCGCCCGAAATAGTCTTCAATAATTTCTGAAAGTTTAGTACAGTCTGATCCGGTGTTCCGGGAAGTCTGGTCGGAGATGAGTTTTTCGTCTGCACGGAAAGGGCACCGATGCGCACATCAACCGATGTCATCGACGTTCGGGGTTTGACGTTCACCTATCCCCGGTCGACCGAACCCGCGGTGCGGGGAATGGACTTCGCCGTCGGAAACGGAGAGATCTTCGGTTTTCTCGGGCCGAGTGGCGCGGGAAAATCCACCACCCAGAAGCTGCTCATCGGGCTGCTGCGGGGGCACGGTGGTCAAGCCACGGTGTGGGGACGTGATCCGGTGGACTGGGGGCCGGACTACTACCAGCGCGTGGGTGTTTCCTTCGAGCTGCCCAACCACTATCACAAGCTCACCGGCCTGGAGAACCTCCGGTTCTTCGGTTCCCTCTACGACGGGCCGACGTCAGATCCGATGGAGCTTTTGGAGGCGGTCGGTCTCGGCGATGCGGCCAACACCCGAGTTGCCAAGTACTCCAAGGGAATGCAGATGCGGCTGACGTTTGCACGGTCGCTGATCAACAACCCTGAGCTGCTGTTCCTCGACGAGCCCACCTCAGGGCTCGATCCCGTCACCGCCCGCAAGGTCAAGGACATCATCCTGGACCTCAAGGCACGCGGCCGCACGATCTTCCTCACCACCCACGACATGTCCACCGCGGACGAACTGTGTGACCGGGTGGCCTTCGTCGTCGACGGCACGATCGTCGCGCTCGACTCTCCGGCCGAACTGAAAATCGCCCGCAGTCAACGTCGGGTCCGGGTGCAGTACCGCACCCCCGATGGACTCGCCACGGCTGACTACGGGATGGACGGGCTGGCCGACGATCCGCAGTTCCATGCGATTCTGCGGGAGCATCACGTCGAGACGATCCACAGCCGCGAAGCCAGCCTCAACGACGTCTTCGTCGAGGTCACCGGGCGGCGGTTGTCATGAGGCGCTTGCTCACCGCGATTCAACTGGAACGGACGGTGGCAAACCGGCAGAAATTCCTGCACGCGGGTGTCTTCTCCGGGCTTATCTGGTTGGCCGTGCTGTTGCCGACGCCGCGCGAACTGCGTCCCGTCGCAGAACCCTATGTGCTCTCCGGTGACATCGCGATCATCGGTTTCTTCTTCGTCGGCGGCTCGGTGTTCTTCGAGAAGCAGGAACGCACACTCGGCGCCATCATCTCCACCCCGTTGCGCTTCTGGGAGTATCTGACCGCCAAACTCTCGGTGCTGCTGGCGATTTCGTTGTTCGTGGCGCTCGTGGTGTCCACCATCGCCGACGGCTTCGACTACCACCCGGTGCCGTTGGTCCTCGGGGTGGTGCTCGGCACGCTGCTGATGCTGCTGGTCGGGTTCATCACGTCGCTGCCGTTCGCCTCGGTCACCGACTGGTTCCTGGCCGCCACCATCCCGTTGGCGCTCATGCTGGTGCCGCCGCTGATCTACTACTCGGGGCTGTGGCCCAACCCGGTCTGGTACATCGTGCCCACGCAGGGTCCGCTGCTGCTGTTGGGTGCGGCCTTCGACCAGGTGGCGTTGACCAACTGGCAGCTGCTCTATTCGGTGCTGTACCCCGTCGTGTCGCTGACCGTCCTGTGGCGGGCCGCCCATGTGCTGTTCGGCCGGTACGTCGTCGAAAGGTCAGGTGCGCAGTGACCACGCCGTCTCATTCCGTAGCCCGGAAAGCGCTGGTGGCGTTCGGCCGCAACGACATTCGCGGTACCTATCGGGATCCGCTGTTGGTCATGGTCGTCCTCGCTCCGGTGATCTGGACTTCGCTCGTGGCGGTCTTGACGCCGCGGGTCGCCGAGATGCTCGAGCGGCGTCACGGTTTCGACCTGGCGCCGTACTACCCACTGGTCCTCACCGCCTTTCTGCTGCTGACCAGCATCATCATCGCCGGTGGCTTGGGCGCTTTCCTGATGCTCGACGAGGTCGATGCCGGCACGCTCACCGCACTGCGAGTGACGCCGGTGCCGATGTCGACGTTCTTCGCGTATCGCGCAGGCACCGTCATGGCGGTCACCACGATCTATGTGATCGCGACCCTGTCGTTCAGCGGCCTTCTTGAGCCGGGGGTGACCGGAGCACTCGTTCCGATCGGGTTGGTCTCCGGATTGTCGGCGGTGGTGACGCTGCTGCTCATCGTCACCATGGCGAGCAACAAGATTCAGGGCATCGCGATGCTGCGGGCGTTGGGAATGCTGATTGCCGGGCTGCCGTGCCTGCCGTGGTTCATCGACTCGCCGTGGGGCCTGGCCTTCGGAGTGTTGCCGCCGTACTGGGCGGCCAAGGCATTCTGGGTGGCCAGTGCGCACGGCACCTGGTGGCCGTACCTGGTGGGCGGTGTGCTCTACAACGGGGTCGCAGCCTGGCTGTTGTTCCGGCGATTCCTGGCCAAGAACAGCTGACGCGTCAGCTGCCCGCTCGCATCCACGGACTGACGCCGTGCTGGTCGAACCAGGCCTGCTCGGCGGGACGGACCGTCGCGAGCAGGCGGGTGTGCAGGGCGGCGCCGCGCTTGCTCAGATACACCCGCACCTTGCGCCGGTCGTCGGCATCGACCTCGCGGAACACCAACGCGCGGCCTGCCAATCGGTCGACCACGCGGGTCAGCGTGGGTGCGGCGGCCTGGGTGTGGGTGCGCAACTCCGCCATCGTCAGGCCAGGGGAGTCGGCCAGTGCCGCCAAGACCAGCCAGTCGTCGAGCGTCAGGTCCTCATCGCCGACCTGGCGTTCGATGACGGCACCGAGCATGCGCGCCGCGCGGACGACCTCGCTGCTCGTCGGCGCGTCTGTCATCGCGGCCGCCCTCCCAACTGGCGATTGCCTCGTACCGCCCACGCGAGGATACTTTCAATTGGAATGATTCTAGCCGACCATCTCGTCTGCCCGGTAACGAGGATTGGACTGCGGGGGTGAACGTACGAGTACGCACCGTCGGCCGCGATGCCGAATGGCGGCTGGCGATGGTGGTGCCGCTGCAAGGGCCCGCCGGGATTTTCGGGCCGTCCTGCGAAGCGGTCGCGGACCTGGTCGCGCACGACCTCAATGCGGCCGGAGGAGTGATGGGCCGCGAGGTCCACATCGAGGTGGTCGACGGGGGCGCGCATCCGACGGCGGTGGCAGCCGAGGTGAAGCGGTTGATCGATCAGGGGCGTATCGACGCCGTGAGCGGATGGCACATCTCATCGGTGCGTCACGCGCTGGCACCGGTGGTGGCCGGCCGGGTGCCCTACACCTATCCCGCGTTGTACGAAGGCGGTGAGCGAAGGCCTGGAATCTACTGCTGTGGTGAGACACCCGACCAACAGCTGGCGCCGGCGCTGCGCTGGATGCGCGACAACCTCGGTATCCGGAAATGGTTCGTGGTCGGAGATGACTACGTGTGGCCGCGGACCTCGTTGTCCGAGGTTCGTCGGTATGTCCAGGAGCTGTCACTGGATCTGGTCGGCGGCTCCTTCGTAGCACTCGGTCAGGGCGACATCGCCCGACTCGTCGACAAGGTCGCACGGTCGCGGTGTGAGGCCGTGCTGATGTTGCTGGTCGGTCAGGATGCGGTCGAGTTCAATCGGGCGTTCACGCAGCGGGGGTTGTATGAGGAACTCCTGCGGTTCAGTCCGCTGATGGACGAGAACATGTTGATCGCGAGCGGTCACGACGCGACCAAGGGGCTGTTCGTCGCGGCGTCCTATTTTCGTTCGATGGTGGGCCGCAACTCGATGGAGCTTCTCGATCGGTATCTGGCGGTCAACGGCTCGGGTGCCCCTGCGCTGGGCAGTGCGGCCGAATCTTGCTATGAGGGAGCATATTTCCTCGCCGAGATGATCCGCCGGTCCGGCAGCCGGATGGACATCGACGCGGTCGCCGACGGCGCCGCCTACGACAGTCCCCGTGGCACGGTCGAATTCAGCGCGCACCGCACCCGCCAGCCGGTTCACCTCGCGGTTGCCGACGGTGTCGATTTCGAGATCGTCACAACGCTGCCGGCTCACCCGTGTGACTGATCCGCGCCACCTGTTGACAGTGTGGCGGCCGTCACTTACTTTCATTTGGACATATTCCATCTGGAAGTAATTGAGGTGTGTCGATGGGCAACGTCGGTCTCCTTTACGTCGGCGCAGTGCTTTTCGTCAACGGGTTGATGCTGTTGGATGTCGTACCCGCGCGTTCCGCGGCGGTGCTGAACCTGTTCGTCGGCGCTCTGCAGTGTGTGCTGCCGACCGTCATGTTGGTGATGGCAGCCGGGGATCCCGCAGCCGTCCTGGCCGCATCGGGGCTGTACTTGTTCGGATTCACCTACCTCTACGTCGGGATTGTCAACCTGACCGGGCTGGAACCCCAAGGCATTGGCTGGTTTTCGCTCTTCGTCGCCGGCGGAGCGGTGGTCTACTCCGCCCTGTCGTTCACCGTCGTGAACGATCCCGTGTTCGGGGTCATCTGGCTCGCCTGGGCAGTGCTGTGGCTGTTGTTCTTCCTGGTGCTCGGGCTTCGCCGGGCCCGGCTGACCCGCTTCACCGGCTGGTCGGTGGTATTGCTCAGCCAGCCGACGTGCACGCTTCCCGCGTTTCTGATGCTCAGCGGCAACTACCGCACCTCACCCGGAATCGCGGCGATCTGGGCGGTGGGACTCGCCGCACTGCTGTTGGTCGCAAGGGTGCTCAGCGCCCATCGGACACACCAACCACGCACGGCCGCAAACGAACCCGTATTCAGCTGAATCATCACCACCCCACATCAAGGAGTAATCAATGAGGCACGGAGATATCTCGTCCAGCAACGACACCGTCGGCGTCGCCGTGGTGAACTACAAGATGCCCCGGCTGCACACCAGGGCCGAAGTGCTCGACAACGCCCGCAAGATCGCGGACATGCTGATCGGCATGAAGTCGGGGCTGCCCGGCATGGACCTTGTTGTGTTCCCCGAGTATTCGACGCAGGGAATCATGTACGACGAGCAGGAGATGTATGACACGGCGGCCACCGTCCCGGGCGACGAGACCGCCATCTTCTCGGCCGCCTGCCGGGAAGCCGGAACGTGGGGCGTCTTCTCCATCACCGGTGAGCGCCATGAGGACCACCCGAACAAGCCCCCTTACAACACCCTCGTGTTGATCGACGACAAGGGCGAGATCGTGCAGAAGTACCGGAAGATCCTGCCGTGGTGCCCGATCGAGGGTTGGTACCCGGGCGACACCACGTACGTCACCGACGGCCCCAAGGGCCTCAAGATCTCCCTGATCATCTGTGACGACGGGAATTACCCGGAGATCTGGCGGGACTGCGCGATGAAGGGTGCCGAGCTGATCGTGCGCTGCCAGGGCTACATGTACCCGGCCAAAGAGCAACAGGTGCTGATGGCCAAGGCCATGGCCTGGGCCAACAACTGCTATGTGGCAGTGGCCAATGCGGCGGGCTTCGACGGGGTCTATTCCTACTTCGGCCATTCGGCCATCATCGGGTTCGACGGGCGGACCCTCGGTGAAACCGGTGAGGAAGAGCACGGAATCCAGTACGCACAACTGTCTTTGGCCGCGATCCGTGATGCGCGGGAGAACGACCAGTCGCAGAATCACCTGTTCAAACTGCTGCACCGTGGCTACTCCGGCGTGCATGCGGCCGGCGACGGCGACAAGGGTGTTGCCGACTGCCCCTTCGAGTTCTACAAGCTGTGGGTGACCGACGCGCAAAAGGCCCAGGAGCGGGTCGAGTCGATCACCAGGACCACGGTCGGAGTCGCCGACTGCCGGGTCGGTTCACTTCCGGTCGAGCAGACCATCGAAGCCTGAGGGGCCACGCGTTGCCATACCTCACCGATATGTACCACGAGCAGAACCGCAACTCGGCGCGGGTGGCCGAAGAACCCACCGCCCCACCAGATTCCGCCGGTGGGTTCGACCCCGACGCGTTGTCGCGGAGGCTGAACGCGGCGGTTCTCGGGCAGCGTGCCGCAGTCGACGCGGTGGTGCGCGCGGTCTCGATCGCGCACATCGGTGTGGCCGACCCCGGTCGGCCCCTGTCCAGTGTCCTGCTGGTGGGGCCGACCGGAGTCGGGAAAACCGAACTGGTGCGGCAGGTCGCGGCCGCACTGCGGACCGGTCCGGACGATATGTGCCGAATCGACATGAGCGCACTGGCCCAGGAGCACTACGCGGCATCGCTCTCGGGTGCGCCCCCTGGCTACGCGGGCAGCAAGGAATCGTTCACGCTGTTCGACAAGGCCAAGATCGAGGGCGGACCGTATCAGCCCGGCATCGTGTTGTTCGACGAGGTCGAGAAGGCCGACGCCACCGTGCTGCGAGCGCTGCTGCACGTCCTGGACACCGGTGAATTGCGGTTGGCCAACGGCCAGCAGAAGATCTCTTTCCGCAACAGCTATATCTTCCTCACCTCCAACATCGGCTCTTCGGAAGCTGCGGCGCTGCAGCGGTCGAAGCGGAAGCGTTGGCGGCGCCTCGGGTTTCGGCCGGCAGTCACCACCTCCGATCTGGTGCGTGAGGCGGTCGAATCGTTCTTCGATCCGGAGTTCTTCAACCGGATCGACGAGACCGTCGTGTTCGACGCTTTCGACGACGACACGGCAGAACGCGTGACCCGCAAGGAGGTCCTGGATCTCGTCGGCCGGCTCAAACGTCGCGGGGTGGAGCTCCACGTGGACGACGATGTCATCGAGTTCGTCCGGCGCAGCGGATTCGATCCGGTGTACGGGGCCAGGGGACTGCGGCGGGCCATCCGCACCGAACTCGCCGAACCCGTCGCGCGCACAGTCCTCACCAACCGGTCGTCGCCGCGTCCGGTGGCCCTGAAGGCGCACCTTGTCGAGGGGAAACTGGTGCTCACCGTCAGCTGACCATGAGGTTCCACCGCAGCGGCGGTGCGCCCGAGGGCTAACCGAGAGGTTCGGTGGGCCCGGCATGGGCGGATCGCACTGCGCCCATGCCTGCGACCGTCACCAGCGCCACTCCCAGGTAGCCGAGCACACCGATCTGCTGGCCGAGCACCACCAGCCCCGCCAGTGCGGCGGTAACCGGAGACAGGCAGGTCAACACCGCGAACGTGGCGGGTGGCAGGCGGCGCAGGGAGATCAACTCCAGTGAGTAGGGGATCACCGACGACAACACCCCGACCGCCGCGCCGACCCCGAGAACGCGCCAATCCAGTGTGTCCAGGCGCACCGAGGCGATGGCAAACGGAGCGACGGCGAGTGCCCCCATCGCGGTGGCCAGAGCCAACCCGTCGACGCGACGGAACTCCGCGGCGGTGCGGGCGGAGGCCAGGATGTAACCGGCCCAGGCCACGCCCGCAGCGGCCGCGAACGCGAAACCCGTGGCGTTGAAATGCCCGCCGGCCCCTTGAGGAAGGCCGAGCGCGGCAACGCCGGCAAAGGCCAGTGCCGCCCACAGCCAGGCAATCCGGCGTGTACTCGTCACCACCGAGAGAATCAGTGGGCCAAGGGATTCGACGGTTACCGCGATGCCGAGGGGGATCCGGTCGATGGCCAGGTAGAAACAGAAGTTCATCGCTCCGAGCGTGGCCGCCAGCGCGATCGCCGCACCCCATGCCTGCCGGGTCAGACCGCGAAACCTCGGGCGCACTGCGGCACACAAGATGACACCGGCCACCGCGAAGCGGGCGAACAACGCTCCGACGGTGCCGACCGCGGCGAAGAGGCCGACCGCGAACGCCGCGCCGAGTTCCTGGCTGACCGCGGCGATCACCACCAACAGTGCAGCCCCGAGCGGGGCGCGGGTGGTCACGCCGTCACCGGAAGCCGCGCCCCTGTCGCGAGTTCGGCATAGCCGCGCATCAGCCGCAGTGCGGTCGCGCGGTCGACGTCGGGATCCCGTGCCACGATCCGGTACCCGAGATAATCCTCCATCGCCATGAGCGTCATGGCGATATCCCGTGCCGGCGAGGCCAGTGTGAATATGCCTGCGGTGGAGCCGGTTTCGAGTATCTGAGCGTACAGGTCCACCTGTCGGTGATAGATGTGCTGGATGTCGCGCCGTTGGTCGAGTACGAACCCCGCGGCCAGCACCGCCCGCCAGATTGCCCGCCACTCGGCGTCCTCGGGTCCGGAGGGCAGACCTGCCGCCATCATGAAAGCGATCTGATCCCGCGCGTCGTCAGTGCGTTCCACCACTGCGAGCCGGTCGTCATAGAACTTGCTGTCCGAGCGCTGCGCGAGCGCCGACAGCAGTTGGTCCATCTCCCGGAAGTAGTAGCGCACGGCGTTGGGGGTCAGCTTGAGCTCGGATGCAACGTCGGCGATCCGCAGGGTGTTCAGATCGTTGCGCTCGATCAGGGCGATCGCGGCGTCGAGGATCTCTTCGCGTCGCTCTGCTTGTCGATTCGGCCGTCCCACAGGTCACATCCTTACCCGTTTTCGCCGATCAGGTTGCATCGAGCGGCGTGTGCAGCCATTATTTTCCAATCTTGAAAAGAATTTCGTCGCAACTTGCCAGAAGGGGATGGCGGCATGCCTGAATGCTCCGCACGCCCGCGCGCCCGTGACATCGGAGTCGTCATCGGTGAGCACCCCACCGGCCCCAACAACGCCATCACCGATGTCGCCGGCGTCCACGTCGGGCACACCACCGTCCAGCGGCCCGGACCCAACCCCGTCAACACCGGCGTCACCGTCGTGGTGCCTCACCCGCAGATCTTCACCGAACCGGTCTTCGCCGGCGCCCACCGGCTCAACGGCAGCGGAGAGCTCACCGGGCTGGAGTGGATTCGTGAATCCGGCGAACTCACCACGCCCATCGGGCTGACCAACACCCACAGCGTCGGCGTCGTCCGCGACGCGCTGGTCGACGCGCAGGTGCAGGCCCGAGGCGACGGGTTGTACTGGTCTCTGCCGGTGGTAGGGGAGACCTACGACGGGCTGCTCAACGACTGCAACGGCCATCATGTTCGGGCAGAGCACGTGTTCGCCGCGCTCGCCGACGCCACGGACGGACCGGTTGCCGAAGGCAATGTAGGTGGCGGGACCGGCATGATCTGTCACGGTTTCAAGGGCGGCATCGGCACCGCCTCGCGCGTCACCGACACCGTGGCGGGCCGGTACACGCTCGGCGTGCTGGTGCAGGCGAATCATGGTCGGCGGGAACGCCTTCGGGTCAACGGTGTACCTGTGGGGGAGATGGTCGGCCCCGAGCTGGTGCCGACTCCCGACCTGCCGATGCCCTACCCCGCAGGGTCCGGGTCGATCATCGTCGTCATCGCCACGGACGCACCCCTATTGCCGCACCAGTGCGCCCGCCTCGCCCAACGTTCGGCTCTGGCGGTCGGTAGGGTCGGCGGAAGCGGCGAACAATACAGCGGCGACATGATGCTGGCCTTCTCGACCGGGAACCGGGGGATCCCGCCCTACGGCTGGGATGAGAACCCCGACGCCAACCGGCCCGAGATCGCGGTGCGAATGGTGGCGCCGCAGCTGATGACCCGGCTGTTCGACCTGGCCATCGAGGCCACCGAAGAGGCGATCGTCAACGCGTTGGTGGCCGCTGACACCATGACCGGCCGCCGTGGGCTGATCGCTCACGCCCTCGACCACAAGTTGCTGCACAGCGCGCTGGTGCTGGAAGGTCACTGACCCAAGTCTGCGGGTCCGCAGGGCCGCGGCAGGAACAGCGACCAGCACATGTTCGGTGGCTGCCACGGATAGGGCGGCGGCGGGTTGTCGCCCTCCCACACGGTGGACGAGACGTTGCCCTGCCCGCGATTGACGTAGTGGTAGCTGTGGCAGACGTTCCAGTCCCAATTCGGCCTGCCGTCCACCGGTGTGTTGAAACCGCCGCCATAACCGCCGAGGTCGTCGCCCGGACACCACTGGTAAGGCCCGGCGGCCTGGGCGATTCCCGCACCGGCGACCAGCCCGGCCAGCGTGGTGCCGCCGGACACGACCAAGATGGTCGCCAACCGTGAAGCTCGGTTCATGGTGGTCTCGTTTCGTCGGGCGAGCGCACCGACCACGGCGCGCCGGCAACGATGTGCTGACAGCGCCATCCTCACCTCCGGCGGCAGACCCGGATGCAGTAGCGGACTACCTCAATTCAGTCCGTGGCACGGGCGCGCAGCGCGCCGACGAAGTCGCGGGCTTGCTCCCACGTGGGTAACAGACCGGCTGCGCGCACCTGCTCCAGCGTCGGGGCGGCTGCGTCGCGCTCCGACAAGACCGGCTCGTCGATCGGCCAGTCGATCCCCAGGTCGGTGGCCAAGATGGTGTGCTCGCGCTGCGGGTTGTACGGAGCCGAACACAGATACATCACCGTCGAGGCGTCCTCCAGCGACAGGAACGCGTGACCCAGCCCCTCCGACAGATAGATCGACCGTCGGCTGTGCTCGTCGAGCAGCACCGAGTCCCATTGTCCGAAGGTCGGTGAACCCACCCGAATGTCGACCACCACGTCGAGCACAGCGCCGCGTACACAGGTCACATACTTGGCCTGGCTGGGCGGGAGTTGCGCGAAATGCACCCCGCGCAGCACTCCGGCCGCCGACACCGAGCAGTTGGCCTGGCGCAGATCGAACCGGTGCCCGGTCATCTCGGCGAACCCGGCGTCGGTGAACCACTCGAAGAACAGCCCGCGTGCGTCGCCGTGCAGCTTGGGTGTGATCTCCCACGCTCCGGGGACGGTCAGCTCGCGGGCGGTCACTGGCCGCGCTCCGAATACGTGTCTTCCACCGTATTTTTCAGTGGGCCCCACCATGATTCGTTGTTGCGATACCAGTCGATGGTGGCCTGCAGGCCCTCGTCGAAATCAGTGTGTTTGGGCGCCCAGCCCAATTCGTCGTGCAGGGTCGACGGGTCGATCGCGTAGCGCAGGTCGTGCCCTTCCCGATCGGTGACATGGTCGAAATCGTCGGGGTCACGGCCCATCAACCTCAGCAACGTGCGCATCACCATGAGATTGCTGCGCTCACATTCGGCGCCGATCAGGTATGTCTGTCCGATGCGGCCGTCGGTCAGGATCTGCCACACCGCGCGGTTGTGGTCGTCGACGTGGATCCAGTCACGCACATTGGCGCCGGCACCGTAGAGCTTGGGGCGCCTCCCGGTGAGGATGTTGGTGATCTGGCGCGGGATGAACTTCTCGACGTGCTGATACGGACCGTAGTTGTTGGAGCAGTTGGAGATCGTCGCACGCACGCGGTAGGACCGAACCCAGGCCCGCACCAGGAGGTCGGCGGCAGCCTTGGTCGATGAATACGGGCTGGACGGGTTGTACGGCGTGCCCTCGGTGAACCGGGCCGGGTCATCGAGCTCGAGGTCGCCGTACACCTCGTCGGTGGAGATGTGGTGCAGCCGAGCCCCGTGCGCACGGACCGCCTCCAACACCGTGAAGGTGCCGACGACGTTGCTGTGCAGGAAAGGTTCCGGGTTGGCCAGGGCGTTGTCGACGTGGGTTTCGGCCGCGAAGTGCACGACGGCATCCGCCTCGCCGACCAACTGGCTCACCAGGGCCGCATCGGCCACATCGCCTTGTACCAGCCGAATCTGGCCGGCCACCGGCGCCAAGGCCTCTTGGCTACCGGCGTACGTCATCGCGTCGAGCACCGTCACCGAAGTGGTCAGTGCCTCGCCCACCGCCAGACGCACGAAGTTCGCCCCGATGAACCCGGCGCCGCCGGTGACCAGTAGCCGCATGGGGCCAACCCTAACCGGCCCCGGTCAGCCTTCCAGGCCCAGTGGCCGGGCCAGTTCGGCCAGAGTGGGAATCAGCTTGTCCGGACCGCCCAGCACCTGGATCGCGACGTGGTCGGCGCCGTTGGCGACATGCTGTTTCAGACGTGCGGCGATGTCCTCGGCGGTGCCGTGCGCGACGACCGCGTCGATCAGTTTGTCGCTGCCGGGTTTGGCGATGTCGTCCTCGGTGAATCCGAGGCGGCGCCAATTGTTGAGGTAGTTGCTGAGGTTCAGATAGAAGTCGACGGTTTCGCGTCCGATCGCGCGGGCGGCCGCACCGTCGGTGGTCAGCACCACCTTGTGCTCGGGGGCCAGGAACACCGTCTCGCCCAGCACGTCGCGCGCATGCGCGGTGTGCTCCGGCGTCGTGAGGTAGGGGTGGGCACCGGCGCTGCGCTGTGCCGAGAGCTTCAGCACTTTGTCGCCCAGCGCTGCGATCACCAGCCGGCTGGTCGGTACCTTGGCCGCGTCGAGGGTGTCGAGGTATTCCACCAGCGCGTCATACGGTTTGCGGTATTCGTCGGTGTGCTCCGGGTGTCCGACACCGATGCCGAGCAGGAACCGGCCCGGGTGCGCGGCCTCGATGCGGTGGAATGACTCGGCGACGGCATTGGCGTCGGCCGTCCAGATGTTGACGATGCCGGTGGCCAGCTGAAGCCTCTCGGTCTGCTCGAGGATGGGTTCGGCGAAAGCGAGGTCGGCGGCGGGAGAACCACCCACCCACAGCGCGCCGTAGCCCAGCTTCTCGATCTCGGCGGCTTGCTCGGGCTGCACCGCCCCGAACGTCCACACCCCGTAGCGACCCAGATCGGGCTTGAGCGAAAGTGATTCGGTCATCTGCGAGTCCTTGTCTCTGGTCCTCTAGGCCAGGCCGAGCGGCCCGGCGAGTTCGGCCAGTGCGGGTACCAGTTTGTCCGGTGAGGTCAGCACTTGTACAGGCACGTGGTCGGCGCCGGCGTCGCGGTGTTGCCGCAGCCGCGCGGCCACCTCTTCCACCGTGCCATGCGCGACGACGGCGTCGATGAACCGGTCGCTGCCCGGCTTGGCGAGGTCCTCGTCGGTGAAGCCGAGGCGCTTGAAGTTGTTGAGGTAGTTGCTCAGACCCAGGTAGATGTCGAGGGCCTTGCGCCCGATGTGGCGGGCCTTGTCCACGTCGGTGGTGAGCACCGCCTTGTGCTCGGGAGCCAGGAATGCCCCCGGCCCGATCAATTCCCGAGCCTGCGCGGTGTGTTCAGGTGTGGTCAGGTACGGGTGCGCACCCGCCGAACGGGCCGCCGACAGTTGCAGCACCTTGGGACCGAGCGCGGCCACGACCCGACGGTGTTCGGGCACGCCGTACTCGTCGAGCTTGTAGAGGTAGTCGGTCAGCGCGTCGAGCGGCTTGCGGTACTCGCCGATCGCCTCGCGATGTCCGACCCCGATGCCCAGCAGAAACCGGCCGGGATAAGCGGTATCGATGCGGTGGAAAGACTCGGCGACCGGGCCTGCGGCAGCACTCCAGATGTTCACGATGCCGGTCGCCAGCTGCAAAGTGTTGGTGGCGGCCAAGATCGGATCGATCCAGTCCAGCTCGGCGGGTGGGGATCCGCCGGCCCAGATCGCGCCGTAGCCCAGCCCTTCGATGTCCCGCAGCTGCTGCGGAGACAGCTGCTGGAACTGCGAGTAGTGGCCGAACGCGCCGTATGTGCCGAGATCGGGCTTGGTGTCCGCTGGGGTCCGGGTCATGAACGTCTCAACCGGAGTGCGTGCTGGGGCTATTCCTGGCGAATCACGCTGATTCTGGATCTGTCGCTACTCTGCGGCCTGCGCCTCGGCGGCCTGGCCCTCGGGCGCTGGGGCCTGCAGGGGCAACAGCACGATGAAGCGCGTATCGCCGGGCTTGGACTGCACCCGCAGATCGCCGTGATGCTTTTCGACCACGATGCGCCAAGCCAGATCCAGGCCAAGGCCGGTGCCTTCCCCGAATGGTTTGGTGGTGAAGAACGGGGTGAAGATCCGGCTGATGTCCTCGGCGGGGATGCCCGGCCCGTCGTCGCAGATCTCCACCCGGATCATCTCGTCGGTCTCCCGGCTGGTGCGCAGGGTCAGCGTGCCGTGGCCGTCCATCGCCTGGATGGCGTTGTCGATGATGTTGGTCCAGACCTGGTTGAGATCGCCTGGATAGCAATGCAATTCGGGCAGTGACTTGTCGAGGTCCTTGCACAGGCTGACCGGCTTGTCCTTGCCGATCTTGTCGCCGAACATCATCAGTGTGCTGCGCAGCAGTTCGTGGACGTCGGCACTCTGATAGTCGCCGCGGTCCATCTGCGAGTACTGCTTGGCCCCGGCCAGCAGCGCCGAGATTCGCCGGCTCGCCTCGGCGATCTCGTTCATCCTCAGCTCGGTGTCGATGGTGTACTTCAGCCAGCCCAGGGCGGCCTGAAGGGTGGCAGAGGCCTCCCCGTCCTTGAGCGCGTCATCGACCGATGCCGAGATGCGTTCCAGCCAGTCGATGTCGAGGCCGGCTTCGACGAACGTCGGGGCGTAGTCCCACGCGTACGTGATGTCGTGGTCTTCGAGCCAGTCGCCCATCTCGTCCTCGCGGTCGGATGTCTCCAGCGCGGTCAGCTCAAGCCCCTTGTTCTTGGCGACCTGCTCGGCGACCTCGTCCTGGATGGTCACCAGCATCCGCAGCGCCTGCGGGGTGAACTTGCCGTCGGCCAGCATCGCCAGCTTGTGACGCATCTTGCCGACGCCCTCGCGCAGGTCGGCCACGGCGCGCGCGGTGGCTGCCGCGGGATTGTTGAGCTGGTGGGTCAGGCCCGCGGTGATGTTGCCGAGCGCCAGCAGCTTCTCGCGCTGACCGATGATCTGGCTCTGGCGCCGGCCGCCGACCTTGTGTCCCTCCAGCAGGTGCACCGCCATCGGGAACTGCGACTGCATGAAACCCGCGAACGCATTCGCGTCCAGCACGAACACCCGCGACGGCTTGGTCAGCCGCACCGACGCTTCGTAGATGTGTTCTTCACCGGGGATGTAGGCCGACCAGGCACCGAAGTAGACGCCGCGCATGGAGGTGCGGTTGGTCTGGATGTCGACGCCAGCGGAGCGCTTCGACATCACCAGTTCGCCGTCGAGCATCACGTAGAAGCACGTGGCGGGGTCACCCTCGGTGACGATCGGGCCGGCCGGGAACGTCTCGATGCTGCCGGCCTGACACAACGTGTCGAGTTGATCGTCGGACAGGTGCTCGAACAGGAACAGTGTTCTCAGTTCGTCCCGCACGCAGGTCTCGCCCATATCCGTCCTCAACTCCTCAGGCCTCGCCGGCCATCACGCTTCTGCCAGGTAGCGGTGTACGAGCATCACGGCCATCGACCCTTCGCCGACGGCGGCAGCCACCCGCTTGGCGGACTCGGCACGCACATCTCCTGCAACAAACACACCGGGCACACTTGTTTCCAGGTGATGGGGCGGGCGTTCGAGGGTCCAGCCGCACACGTCGCGCAGGTCGGGGCCGGCGAGGATGAACCCGTGGTCGTCGCGGGCCACCACGCCGTCGAGCCACTCGGTGCGCGGGGTGGCGCCGATGAAGCAGCACAGCCGCGTCGCACGCACCTCCTCGTGCTCGCCGGACTGCCGGTTCACCAACTCCAGGCCGACGAGGTGATCGTCCTCGCCGATGGCATTGACCACCTCGGTGCAGGTACGCACGAAGATGTTGGGGGTCTGCTCGATCTGCTGGATCAGGTAGTACGACATCGACGCTTCCAGCGACGGGCCGCGCACCAGCAGCGTCACTGACTTGGCCTCACGGGACATGAACATCGCGGCCTGCCCGGCCGAGTTGGCGCCGCCGACGATGTAGACGTCCTCGCCCTTGCATTCGGAGGCGTCCGACACCGAGGCGCCGTAGTACACACCGCGGCCGACATAGTTGTTCGGGTTGTCGGGATCGGCCCAACACCCCGGCACCGGGAGCTGGCGGTACTCGACGCCGGTGGCCAGGATGACCGCCCGGGCGCCGATGGTCTCGCCGTCGGCGAAGGTGATGGTGCGGGCTGCGCCTGCGATGTCGAGGGCGACGGCTTCGCGGGTGGTGATCACCTCGGCGCCGAACCGCTCGGCCTGCCTGCGGGCCGAGGTGGCCAGCTCGGCTCCTGACACCCCGGTCGGGAAGCCGAGGTAGTTCTCGATCCGGGAACTGCGGCCGGCCTGCCCGCCCGTTGTGGTGCCCTCGATCAACACCGTCTTGAGGCCTTCGGAAGCGCCGTACACCGCAGCGGCCAGACCCGCCGGGCCGCCGCCGATCACGGCCAGGTCGTACATGGTCAGCGACGGGGTGGTCGACAATCCCAGCATGTCGGCGAGCTCGCCGTCGTTCGGTTCGACCAGCGTCTCGCCGCCCTCGGTGATCACCACCGGCAGCTGCAGGCCGTCCAGCCCGGCGGCATCGAGCAGCTGACGACCCATGGGTTCGTCGGTGGTGAATGCCCGGAACGTGTGCTGGTTGCGGGCCAGGAACTGGCGCACCTCCCAGGACCGCGAACTCCACTGGTGCCCGATCACCTTGGTGTGCGGGATGGCCCGGTCGCCGACCGCGTGCCAGGCCTCCAGCAGGCCGTCGACCACCGGGTACAGCTTCTCTTCCGGCGGATCCCACGGCTTGAGCAAATAGTGGTCCAGGTCGACGACATTGATGGCGTCGATGGCCGCGGTGGTGTCGGCGTACGCCGTCAACAGCACCCGCCGGGCCATCGGGTAGAGGTCCATCGCGGATTCGAGGAATTCGATGCCGCTCATCTGCGGCATCCGGTAGTCGGCGACGAACACCGCGACGGTGTCGCCACGCAGCTTCAGTTCGTTGAGGGTCTCCAGGGCGTCCGGGCCGGATTCGGCGCGCACGATCCGGTACCGCTCGCCGTAGTGACGGCGTAGGTCCCGGGCAACTGCGCGGGACACCGCGGGATCGTCGTCGACGGTCAGGATTACGGGTTTACGGGGCTGGGAGGCGGGGCCGGTCATCGCTGCTAATTATGCGCCCCGCCGCAGCGGCGCGTCGGCCGCCTCGGTGGCCTGTGGCTACGCGACGCAACGACGCGAGCCAACGACGCGAGCCAACTACGCGAGGCAACACTGTGGGTGTCGGCCAATGAGTCAAAGGCCTGCGCCGGC
This sequence comes from Mycolicibacterium fortuitum subsp. fortuitum, assembly GCF_022179545.1. The sequence continues at coordinate 1,614,587 of NZ_AP025518.1, forward strand.
ACGGCATGTAAGAATGTCGCCGGTAAGGCGATGACGACAGTGAGGAAGCCGGTGCGAATCCGGCGCGGTCCCGCCACTGTCATCGGGGAGTGACCCTCATCGGCCACGGCTCTCAAAGGGGCTGGAAGGCGAGGCGAACGGTGATCCGAAAGCCAGGAGACTCACGTCATCGCGTCCTGCGATCCGGGGCGGTGTACCCCGAGGAAGCTGATGCACGCCCATGCCCCGTGCGTTGTGGGTGGCACGTGCGCTGATGACGGCGCTGGTCACCATTGCGGTCGCCTCGGCGGCCGGTTGCTCGGCCGAGCACGCCACCGTCACCGACGGCGCGCGTCCCGGTTGCATCACCGGCTTCGATCCGGCCGCCGACTACTTCCCGGACAAATCGACCCTGTCCGAGGCCACCAACTTCCGCCTCGAATACCACCGCAGCTACCAGATCCTGACCGTGCAGCGCCCCTACCTCGGCGGACAGCCGGTGTCGTATGTGCTGGTGCGCTGCGGCGCCCCGGCCCCCGAGCTGACCGGCGAACTCGCACACGCCCAGCAAATCACCGTCCCGGTACGCACTCTGTATTCGGGTTCCACCACCCATCTGGCGATGATCACCGAACTCGGTCAGGCCGATGTGGTGACCGGGGTATCCAGTCCTGCCGAGGTTGCCGATCCGCAGATCCGTAGCCGCATCGATGCCGGCGCGATCGTCGGCTACGCCCCGGGCGGGCAGCTCAACATCGAGTCGGTGCTGCAGGCCGGCCCCGATGTGCTGGTCACCGAGGGCGTGGACGACCCCGGTTATCCGAAGTTGCGTGAGACCGGAATCCCGGTGGTCGCCGACGCCGAATGGCTCGAGCCCACCCCGCTGGGCCGCGCCGAATGGATCAAAATGTTTGCGGCACTGACCAGTACCGAACGCCAGGCCGAGCAGACCTACCGCCAGATCCGTGATGGCTACCACGCGCTGAGCGCCCGGGCCGCCGCGGCCAGATCGGTCGATGTCCTGGTGGGCGCCATGTATTCGGGCAACTGGTCGATGCCCACCGGCGCCAGCTACCCGGGCCGGCTGGTCGCCGACGCCGGCGGGACCTACCCCTGGCTCAGCGACACCGGCGCGCAGAACCGGCAGCTGAACTTCGAATCGGTCTACGCCCGCGCCGGAAACGCACCACTGTGGCTGGTCACCGACAACTGGAACACCGTGAGCGACGCGGCATCCCAAGACAGCCGCTACGGCGAGCTCACTGCCGTCCGCGATGGTCAGGTGTGGTCGGCCACGAAGGCCGTCGACCAGAACGGCCGCAACACCTACTGGGAGCGCGGAACGGCGCGGCCGGATCTTCTGCTCGGCGACCTGGTGGCCATCCTGCATCCCGAGCTGGCACCCGGCCACGACTTCGCGTTCTACCGCCAGGTCCCTCGGTGAGGGCCCGGACTCCGCTGGTTCTGACGGGCCTGGTCGTCGCGGTCGTTGTGCTGGTCCTGCTGAGCCTGGCGCTCGGCCCGGTCCGCGTGCCGCTCGCCGACACCGTGCGGGTACTGCTCGGCGCCGAGGCTTCCGACCCGCGCTGGCAGGTGATCGTGGCGAACATGCGACTACCCCGGGTGCTCACCGCGCTGGCCGCCGGGGCCGCGCTCGGAGTCGCCGGGCTACAACTGCAGACACTGTTCCGCAACACCCTCGCCGATCCCTACATCCTGGGGGTCAGTTCCGGTGCCAGCCTCGGCGTGGCGCTGGTGGTGCTGGTCGGCGGCAGCGCCGGCGCCGGGTTCAGCGCCGGGATGGCCGGGGTCGGCCGCGCCGGGTCGGTGGTCGCGGCCGCGCTGGGTGCCGCCGCGATGCTGACGCTGGTGCTGGCGCTATCGCGCTGGACGCGCTCGCCGGCCACCCTGCTGCTGATCGGGGTGATGCTGGGCGCAGCCAGCACCGCACTGGTGAGCCTTGCGATGGTCTATTCCGACCCGCAACGGGTGCAGCAATTTCTGCTGTGGGGACTGGGCAGTTTCGCCGGAACCGGCTGGGGCGACCTGCGACTGTTACTCCCTCTGGTCGGTGGCGGGCTGGCCACCGCTGCTCTGACGATCCGGCCGCTCAACGCGCTGCTGCTCGGTGAGAGCTACGCCGTGACCATGGGTATCAACGTCCGGCGAGCCCGGATGGTCACGGTCGGGTCGGCATCGGTGCTGGCGGGCGTGACGACGGCATTCTGCGGACCGATCGCGTTCCTCGGCCTGGTGGTCCCACACCTGGCGCGCATCGCCGTCGGGACCTCCGACCACCGCGTGGTGGTACCCGCGGTGACGTTGCTGGGTGCCGTGGCCGCCCTGGCCTGCGGGATCGTCAGCCAGGTGCCGGGCAGCGATCTGGTGATTCCGGTCAACGCGGTCACGGCGCTGGTCGGGGCGCCGGTGGTGATCACCGTGCTGCTGCGGGCCCGGCGAGGCTCGGGGATGCTGGCATGACCAATCCTGCAGTCGAATTGGCCGACCTGAGCATCGGATACCGCCACCGCCGCCAGGTCAGCACCGTGGCCACCGGACTCGATGCGCAGGCCCGCCGCGGCGAGCTCACCGTGCTGATCGGCCCCAACGGCGCCGGCAAATCCACCCTGATCCGGACCCTGGCCGGGCTGCAGCCGGCGCTCGGGGGCCAGGTGCTGCTCGACGGGACCGACCTGACCAAGCTGCCTCGTGACGAACTGGCCCGACGGGTCGGCGTGGTCCTCACCGAACGGATCGACCCGGGCTTGCTGTCGGCGCGGGAACTGGTGGGGCTGGGCCGAATTCCGCACCTGGGCCTGGCCGCCCGGCTGGGTCGCGCCGACGAGGAGATCGTGGACTGGGCACTGGCAGCCACCGGCGCCGGGCACCTGGCGTCGCGGTCGGCCGCGGAACTGTCCGACGGCGAGTGCCAGCGGGTGCTGACCGCGCGTGCGCTGGCCCAACAACCCGGCCTGCTGATCCTCGACGAGCCGACCGCATTCCTGGATGTGTCCGCGCGGGCCGCGCTGTTCGGACTGCTGCGCAAGCTGGCCCGTGACCAGCAGCTGGCGGTGGTGCTGAGCACCCACGACCTGGAACTGGCATTGCGGGTCGCCGACCGGGTGTGGCTGATGGATCGGTCGGGCACCCTCACCGACACCATCGGCGAGGAGCTCATGGTGTCCGGGCGCATCTCGGCGATGTTCGGCAACGACACGCTGCACTTCGACCCGGCCAGCGGCATGTTCACCATCGTCGACGACGGCGACCATCGCACCGCTCGCATCGAAGCCGCTGAACCCTTGCGTTCGGCAGTGACGCGCGTGCTGTCCCGGGAGGGCTGGCGGGACGGAGACAGCGCCGAGATCATCCTCACCGCAACCGATGTCGACACCATTGCCGTGCGCACCATGGCCGGTGCCGAGATAGTGGCACTGCGTGACCTGCCGCAGCTGCTGCGGAGCGTGCCCGCCGGCTCGCACCGCTGCGTGCAGGCCGACCAGGTGGCGTCGGCGCTGGCGCAACTATCCACGGTCAGTTCCTATTTCGCGGTGTCCACCGGGCAGATCCCGGACGGCGACTGGCGCCCGGTCGCCCAGCTGTACACCGACGAGCAGCTGCTGGCCGGCGTGGTCGAGCGGGTCCGGGAGCGCATCGGGGCACCGGATCTGCGCGTCGCGGTGTCGACGTTCTACCTAGGTTTCGCCGCCCGGCTGTGGTCGATCGGTCTGGGCGGGCTCGCCGAACACGGCCTGCTGGTGGACCTGCATCGTGATCAGCTCTGGTTCAGCGAATCCGGCGGCTCGGTGCGCTTGCACCTGCGCCATCCCATCGCCTGGCGGGCAGCCGGTTCCGAACGACTGCTGGTCGACATGGTCTTGCGTGATCACCTGACACCGCTGGCCGCCGCGGTCCGACGGCTCGGCCCGATATCGCAGCGGCTGCTGCTCGGCAATGCCGCCTCCGCGCTCCTGGGCGCCGCCCGTGCGCTGAGCCGGCATCGCGGCGGTGAACTCGCGGCCGAGCCGGGCTGGATTCTCGCACGCGGCCTGTTCGACGACGAACGGCTGAGCGGCACAATATCTTTCAATGGATCGAGCACCGATTATCGGCGCACCAGTTGCTGCCTGTTCTATCGCACGCCCGACGCCGGGTTGTGCGGTGATTGCACGCTGACCCACAAACCCGAGACCGATTCACGTTTGGAGAAGGGATCCACATGACTGACACCACCGCTGAGATCGTCGCCGATCCGCCGATCGTCGACACCGAAGACCGTGGCCGCGAACAGGTGTGGCCGTTGCCCACCGATCAGGACAGCCTGCTGGATCTGCTGCACCTGTGCTTCGACGAGTACTGGGACGAGATCTGGTTCGGGATCATCATGCAGGGTGCCGCCTGGGAAGTGGCCGCGCCCAACGCACCACGCAAGATCGCGATGCTCGACGGTTATGCCACCATCGATTTCGGTCGCTGGCACTTCCACCTGTGCATCGGCAAGCACCGCGCCAGCGGCCGCGAGCTGGGCCAGATCCGCCGCTGCAGCCGCGCCGAGCTGTACCGCTCGATCGGCAAGGAAGGCAACCCGATGTCGTGGGGGGTGCGGCTCTACAACGGGCGCGACGAGCAGATGATGACGGTGATGCTGCCCAACCCGTTCCTCACCAACGACCAGCAGATCCGCGACGAGCCCGAGTGGGGCCAGCTGGAACTGTGGGACAAGCTGCGCGACAAGTACCTCGGGCTGGGCCCAGACCCGTTGGACCGCAGCGGAAAACAGATCCGCTGCGGGGGCTGATCACCGCTTAGCCGTTGTCCCCGTCGGCCGGCCAGGTGTTCGGAAGCATTGGACTGACAGCGCCACCGCCGAACTCGTCCCCGGCCAGCTTGGCAAGCCCGGCCGGTGGCGCGGTGCCCTCGCGCGGGGCGGAACCGGCGAAGCCGAGGCTTCCGGCGCCGCGGTCCGAGGGCATGGCCACCGGATCGGGCGCCAGGTCCTGATCCAGGTACATGTACTTGTGCCCGCGCCCGTGCATCCCGACTTTCTCCCGGCGCCGGCGATGACGCGGTGCCGCAGCATCTTCCTCAGGCTCGGCCACATCAGCTTCGTCGGCGGCCGGCTTGGAGGCCGCCTTCTTGCGGGTTCTGCTCCCCGCCGCGCGACGGGCACCCATGTCCAAGCCGCCGACCATGTACCCGTAGGCGGGCATGGACACCGAAGGTGGGCCAGCCGGCGTCGGCGGCGGGGCAGGCGGCGGTGCGGGAGCTGGGGTAGGCGTCGGCGTCGGCGGCGGGGCCGGCGTGGGGGCCGGGGCAGGGGCCGGTGCAGAAGGCGACGGCTGAGCCATTGTCAGGCCGGCTGACGGCGGCGCGGGCGAAGGCGGCGGCACCACGGCCTCCGTCGTCGCATGGTGCGCCAGCGCCCCGACTCCCAGGCCGCCGACCACTCCGACCGGGGCCAGCGCGGTCGTGGCGGCCAGCGCCGGCAGCAACACGGGGAGCAACGCCGTCTGGGTGATCGTGTAGTTGAGCAACTGGATGGTGTTGCCGATCGTGGACCCGATGATCTCCACCATCACCAGGGGGATGACCACACCCAGGGCCTGGGGATTGAACAGCGCGGTGTACAGGACCGCGATCAGGTCGTCGATGATCACCTTGCTGGTGAACACGATATAGGACACCGGGTCCAGTGGCACCGAGAAGATATAGGCCAGGGTGGCGGGGTTGAGATAGCTCAACGGGTTGCCGGTCCAACCCAGCCACGACCCTGGCACCCCGATTGGTGGCAGCAGATTCGATCCGTTCTGCAGCCCGGCGAAGAAATCGGCCAGCGGATCCGGGATACCGGTGTAGCCGATCTTGTTGAAGAACTCCTGCAGCTCGACGTAGAGCGGATACTGGCTGCTGTCGGGATAAGGCGCTTGGGGGACAAAGCCTTCGAGCCACTTGGCGAAGTCGGTGAACCACTGCGGGGCCTCCGGCGCGGTTTCCGGGGCCGAGTCCGCACTGTCCAGCGTCTTGAGCATCGCGGGCTCTACCTTGAGCATCGGGGGCGCCGCCTCGAGCTGTGGCACCGAGGTCACCGAGGCGTCCGCCGTCGCCTCGTAGGTGGTCATCACCGCGGCGGCCTGTGCCCACATCCGCGCATAGTTGGCCTCGTTCAGCGCTATCGGAATGGTGTTGACACCAAAGAAATTCGTGCCCACCAGCACCGCGTGTGCGGCGTGGTTGGCGGCCAGCTCAGCCATGGTCGGCATGGCCGCCAGGGCGCTGGCATAGGCCCCGGCGGCGGTCTGCAGCGCGGCGGCCGTCGACGTGGCCTGGGCTTCGGCGCGTCGTAGCCACGCCAGATAGGGGCCGTTGGCGGCCACGTACGCCTCCGCGGATGGGCCCATCCAGATCTCGGACTGGACTGCGCCCAGTACTGCGGTCAGCTCTTCGGCGATGGAGTTGTAGTCCGCCGCCAATGTGGACCACGCTGCGGCGGAGGCCAGCAATGAGCCGGCGCCGGGGCCGGCGGACAACAAGGACGAATGGACCTCAGGCGGCGACGCCGCCCAGACCGGGGCAGGCAAGGGGACCAGCTCTCTTCGGGGTACACCGCCCCGCGTCGAAGGATGCGACGATGTGAGTGTCCTGACTCTCGGATCAACGCTCGCCTCGCCTTCCAGCTCTGTTGAGAGCCGTGGCTGTTGAGGGTCGCTCCCCGATCACAGTGGCGGGACCGTGCCGGATTTACACCGGCTTCCTGCACCATCGTTGCCGTACCGGGGCATTGTCGCATGTCACTGGAAGATGCAATAGCTGACGCGCGCGTCGCCCGATCGCCCAACCGATCTGCCTTTGGAACGTTGTTGCGGGAGTTGACCTCCGGCCATGCCCGCCAACTTGAGTCGCTCATTGGGTGAACACCTGAGGCAACCGTGCCGACCAGCACACCCCGCTGGCGGGGACGTCACGGTGCGCCACGACGTCCTGTACGCGGGCGCGCGCCCGACCGGCCAGTGGCCATCGGGCCCGAACCCGCCTGACTCAGCGTCCCGGTAGCCGAAGTCGGTTCGCTTCCTCGACGCTGAATCAGTCCTGCGCGATCAGTCCTGCGCGTCGGCCTTGTCAGCATTCCGGTTGAGCATGGCCGCCACGTCGATGCCCGAGGCCTTGAGCGACTCCAGGATGTTGGCCACCGCGAGCGGGCTGATGCCGAGCAGGCTCCCGACCGCGCCCTGGGTGTCGCCAGACCCGCCGATGATCGACAGCCGGTCGATCTCGGCCAGCGGTGCGGCCGCCGCCTCGGTCGCCTTGACCACCGAGGCGAGCACGTCGGGAAGCATCAGCAGGCGCGCAGCCTCGGCCGTGTAGCCGTTGAGCGCCGCGGCGATCTCCTTCTTACCGTTGGCCTCGGCCAGCAGTTTGGCTTCGATACCGGCGGCCTCGGCCTGTTGCTCGACCCGCAGGGCGTCGGCCAGTTCCTTCTTACCGGCGGCCTCGGCGACGAGCTTGGCCTGCAGGCTGTCGGCCTCGGCCTGCTTCTCCACCCGAAGGGCGTCGGCGGCCGCCTTGCGGGCGTCGGCCTCGGCCTGACCCTTGCGCCGCTCGGTCTCGGCTGCGGCCTCGGCGGCCAGGATCGTGGACTGGCGCTGGCCTTCGGCGATCGCGATGTCGGCCTGTCGCTTCGCCTCGGCAGGTGCGATCACGTCGGCCTGCAGGGCAGCCTGGGCCTGTTCGGCGCGGCGCTGCTCCACCTCGATGCGGGCCTGCACCCGGGCCGCCTCGGCCTGCTCCGTGGCAATGCCGACGTCCTTCTGGGCGCGGGCGTTGGCCAGCGGTCCGGCCTGGTCGGCCTGGGCGTTCTCGGCCTCGGTCTGCGCGCGCAGCCGGGCCAGCTCGACGTCGCGCTTCTGGTTGGCGGTGGCGATCGCGGTGTCGGCCTCGGCCTGCGCGATGGACCCCTCCTGGCGGGCCTTGGCCGACTGGATCTGGGCGTCGCGCTCGGCCTCGGCGGTGCCGACCGTGGCGTCCCGCTTGACCTCGGCGATGCGGCGCTGGCCGAGCGACTTCAGGTAGTCGTTGGCGTCGGAGATGCCGGCGATCTTGAGGACGTCGACCTCCATGCCGATCCGGGCCAGGTCACCGCCGGCCTCCTCGACCACGCTGCGGGCCAGGCTGTCGCGGTTGGAGTTGAGGTCCTCCACGGTCATGGTCGCGGTGATGCCGCGCAGGCTGCCGGCCAGGATCTCGTTGATCTGACGCTGCAACTCGTTGAGGTCGGAGGTCAGGAAGCGCTGCACCGCGGTCTGCACGGCCTCGTCGGCCGAACCGATGCGCACCAGTCCGACGGCCTCGACGTTGACCGGCACACCGTTGTTGGACAGCGCGTTCTGCAGGTTGATGCTGACGTTGAACGGTTCCAGGCTCATGATGTCCACCCGCTCGATGCCGGGCATCCGGAACCGGGCGCCGCCGCGGACCACCTTGGGGGTGCCGCGTCCGGTGAACACGGCCACCTCGTTGGGCGGCACCTTGATGTAGTTCTTCACGTAGACCAGCGGCAGGACCACCAGGATCAGGATCGCGGCGATGGCGACGAGGACGACGATGAGCAGCAGGGACACTGTGGTGCCTTTCTCGGTGGGGCAGCGCTCGGGTGCAGCTCAGGTTTCTGGAACTGCTCAGGTTGCTGGAAGCTCAGGTTTCTGGAACTGCGACGATGTGGACGAAATCCGGATCGATATCCGCGATGTAGACGCGCGTCGCCTTGGGCAGGGCGTCGGCCTCGTCGCTCTTGGCACGGGAGAACACCCGGTTGCCGTCGGCGTCGACGAAGGAGATCTCGCCCCATCCGCCCGGCGGGACTTCGAGGGTGACCGTGCCGAGCAGGCCGACATAAGAGGACCGGCCCTTGTGCGAGTTGGACTGCTGGCGGCGCATGTAGGGCAACAGCAGGCCGTTGAGGGTGAACACCAGCACGACCGCGCAGGCCGCGGCCAGGGCCGCGGACCAGATGGTGCCCAGGCCCAGCCAGGTGCCGATCAGGCCGCCGGTGCCGGCGCCGAGTAGGGCGACCGACAGGCCGGTCAGGCTCAGGAAGGGCATGCCGTCGCCGTGCCCGACATCGGCGAGCAGCAGGGCGGCCAGTACAGCGATGCCGCCGACGACGAACGCGGCCAGGTACACAGCCATCACGTGCTTGTGTCTCCATTCGCCGGGTGCGCGGATCAGTCCGTACCATTCTCGCTTGATTCGTGGCTTCTCGGCGCACCAATATTCGGGGCAGATCGAGGTCGCCGGAGCTGATCAGCCGTGATTTTGGTACTGGCCGCCGAGCGGGTATTGTGGACCAACGGTGCGACTATCGCGCCGACTTTTTGCGTGCCCCGTCTTGGAACTGCTGAATTTCTGCAACTTCGCCTCGATCCGGCTCACGTTTTGAAGTTGGTCGGTTGCAGCACCACGACGGGCTGCATTGAGACTGATGAAGCTACGAAACGAAAGCAAGGATCGCCGAAAAGTATGGCCAAGAAAGACGGTGCCATCGAGGTCGAGGGTCGCGTGGTCGAGCCTCTGCCCAATGCGATGTTCCGCATTGAGCTGGAGAACGGACACAAGGTCTTGGCCCACATCAGCGGCAAGATGCGGCAGCACTACATCCGCATCCTGCCCGAGGACCGCGTAGTGGTGGAGCTCTCGCCCTACGACCTGTCCCGGGGCCGCATCGTGTACCGGTACAAGTGACCCGATAGAAGCCCGACCAGTAACGACGAGAACGGTGACGTGCGCATGCGCATGACACCAACAAGCCAGAAGGATCGAAACAGCCGTGAAGGTGAACCCGAGCGTCAAGCCCATCTGCGATAAGTGCAGGGTGATCCGCCGGCATGGGCGGGTCATGGTGATCTGCAGCGATCCCCGCCACAAGCAGCGGCAGGGCTGATCCGTTCAACTGACGGATCACAACACAACTGAATGATGAACTCCCAGCACCACTGAGCGGATACGCCGCTCATCCGCGATGAGCACTCATCCACGTCCGGCACGGAGGCCGGACCCCTTGGAGCCCTTAGGGGCTGAAGGGAACGGGCTGGGACCAGACCTCCGCAGAGAAGAAGGAACACCGCCACATGGCACGCCTCGTAGGCGTTGATCTTCCGCGCGACAAGCGCATGGAGATCGCGCTGACCTACATCTACGGCATCGGCCGTACCCGTTCGAACGAGATCCTCGCCGCGACGGGCATCGACAAGAACATGCGCACCAAGGACCTGACCGACGATCAGGTGACCGTTCTGCGCGATTACATCGAAGGCAACCTCAAGGTTGAGGGTGACCTGCGCCGCGAGGTGCAGGCCGACATTCGCCGCAAGATCGAGATCGGCTGCTACCAGGGCCTGCGGCACCGCCGCGGTCTGCCGGTGCGTGGCCAGCGGACCAAGACCAACGCGCGTACCCGCAAGGGCCCGAAGCGCACCATCGCCGGCAAGAAGAAGGCTAGGTAACCCCGATGGCACCACCGAAGAAGGCCGCGGGCGCCAAGCGCGGCAAGACCACCCGTCGCCGGGAAAAGAAGAACGTCCCGCACGGCGCTGCGCACATCAAGAGCACGTTCAACAACACGATCGTCTCGATCACCGATCCCCAGGGCAACGTCATCGCCTGGGCGTCGTCGGGTCACGTCGGCTTCAAGGGTTCGCGCAAGTCGACCCCGTTCGCCGCACAGCTGGCCGCCGAGAACGCTGCGCGCAAGGCGCAGGAGCACGGCGTGAAGAAGGTCGACGTGTTCGTGAAGGGTCCGGGTTCGGGCCGCGAGACCGCCATCCGCTCGCTGCAGGCCGCAGGCCTCGAGGTGGGCGCGATTTCCGACGTCACCCCGCAGCCGCACAACGGCTGCCGTCCGCCCAAGCGGCGCCGGGTCTAGGGAGGATTCTAGAAAATGGCACGTTACACCGGCCCCGCCACCCGCAAGTCGCGTCGTCTCGGCGTCGACCTGGTCGGCGGAGATCAGTCGTTCGAGAAGCGCCCCTACCCGCCCGGCCAGCACGGCCGCGCGCGGATCAAGGAGAGCGAATACCGCACCCAGCTGCAGGAGAAGCAGAAGGCTCGCTTCACCTACGGCGTGCTGGAGAAGCAGTTCCGCAAGTACTACGAAGAGGCCAACCGCCAGTCGGGTAAGACCGGCGAGAACCTGCTCCAGATCCTGGAGAGCCGCCTGGACAACGTGGTGTACCGCGCCGGCCTGGCGCGCACCCGCCGGATGGCCCGTCAGCTGGTCAGCCACGGCCACTTCACCGTCAACGGTGTCAAGGTGAACATCCCGAGCTACCGGGTGTCGCAGTACGACATCATCGACATCAAGGAGAAGTCGCTCAACACCCTGCCGTTCGAGGTTGCTCGGCAGACCGCTGGTGAGCGTCCGGTCCCGTCGTGGCTGCAGGTCGTGGGGGAGCGTCAGCGCATCCTCGTGCACCAGCTGCCCGAGCGCGCCCAGATCCAGGTGCCGCTCACCGAACAGCTCATCGTCGAGTTCTACTCGAAGTAATGACCTATCCGGCCGCCCGGCCGGTAGGTACCCAGACGGCATCAAATAGCGGGTGCCGAGAAGGAGAAGAAACACCATGCTGATCTCTCAGCGACCCACACTGTCCGAGGAAACCCTCGCCGACAACCGCTCCAAGTTCGTCATCGAGCCGCTGGAGCCCGGTTTCGGTTACACGCTGGGTAACTCGCTGCGGCGCACGCTGCTGTCGTCCATCCCGGGCGCAGCGGTCACGAGCATCCGCATCGACGGTGTGCTGCACGAGTTCACCACCGTCCCCGGAGTGAAGGAAGACGTCACCGACATCATCCTGAACCTCAAGGGCCTGGTCGTGTCCTCCGAAGAGGATGAGCCGGTCACCATGTACCTGCGCAAGCAGGGCCCGGGTGCGGTCACCGCAGGCGACATCGTGCCACCGGCCGGTGTGACCGTGCACAACCCGGACATGCACATCGCCACCCTGAACGACAAGGGCAAGCTGGAGGTCGAGCTCGTCGTCGAGCGCGGCCGCGGCTACGTCCCGGCAGTGCAGAACAAGGCGTCGGGCGCCGAGATCGGCCGTATCCCGGTCGATTCCATCTACTCGCCGGTCCTCAAGGTCACCTACAAGGTGGAGGCCACCCGTGTCGAGCAGCGCACCGACTTCGACAAGCTGATCCTCGACGTCGAGACCAAGAACTCGATCAGCCCGCGTGACGCCCTGGCGTCCGCAGGCAAGACCCTGGTCGAACTGTTCGGTCTGGCACGGGAACTCAACGTCGAGGCCGAGGGCATCGAGATCGGGCCGTCGCCGGCCGAGGCAGACCACATCGCCAGCTTCGCGCTGCCGATCGACGATCTGGACCTGACCGTCCGTTCGTACAACTGCCTCAAGCGCGAGGGTGTGCACACGGTGGGCGAGCTCGTCGCCCGCACGGAGTCCGACCTGCTGGACATCCGTAACTTCGGCCAGAAGTCCATCGACGAGGTGAAGATCAAGCTGCACCAGCTGGGTCTCTCGCTCAAGGACAGCCCGGCCACGTTCGATCCGTCGGAGGTCGCCGGCTACGACGCCGCAACCGGCACCTGGACCAGCGACGCCGGCTACGACCTGGATGATACCCAGGACTACGCCGAGACCGAACAGCTCTGAACCAGCTCTGAAGAACAGTCGTCCCGGTCCTACCTGATACGGGGGCCGGCCCCATTTAGGAGATAGTCGCAATGCCCAAGCCCACCAAGGGTGCTCGCCTCGGCGGGTCGTCCTCACACCAGAAGGCGATCCTGGCCAACCTGGCCACCTCGCTGTTCGAGCACGGTCGCATCAAGACGACCGAGCCTAAGGCACGGGCGCTGCGTCCGTACGCCGAGAAGCTGATCACCCATGCCAAGAAGGGTGAGCTGCACAACCGGCGCGAGGTCATGAAGAAGATCCGCGACAAGGACGTCGTGCACGTTCTGTTCGCCGAGATCGGACCGTTCTTCGCTGACCGCAACGGCGGCTACACCCGCATCATCAAGGTCGAGAACCGCAAGGGCGACAACGCCCCCATGGCGGTCATCGAGCTGGTGCGGGAGAAGACCGTGACCTCCGAGGCAGACCGCGCTCGCCGCGCCGCTGCTGCGCAGGCCAAGGCTGCCGAGGCCGAGGCTCCCAAGGCCGAAGAGGCTCCCAAGGCTGAAGCCGAGGAAGTCAAGGTCGAGGCAGCCGAAGAGGCTCCGGCCGACGAGGCGGCTTCCGAGGATGACGCCAAGTCCTAACGAGGCACCTAACGACATGCCCGTCATCGATTCCGGTGGCGGGCATGTCGCATTGGTCCGCCTGCGGCTCGACGTGGCCTACGACGGCACCGATTTCGCGGGTTGGGCGGTACAGGCCGGTCAACGCACGGTCGCCGGGGTGATCGACGAGGCGCTCTCCACGGTGTTTCGCACACCCGTGGTGACGCGGACCGCGGGCCGAACCGACACCGGTGTCCATGCCACCGGTCAGGTCGCCCACGTGGATGTCCCGGCCGATGCACTTCCGCACGCCTACCCGCGCAGCACTCGGGCAGGCGACGCCGAATTCACCCCGCTGGTACGGCGTTTGGGACGGTTGCTGCCAACCGACGTCCGGATCCGCGACGTGGTGCGAGCCCCTACGGGCTTCGACGCCAGGTTCTCCGCACTCCGACGGCACTACACCTATCGACTGAGCCTCGCCCCCTACGGGGTCGAGCCGGCCGAGGCGCGGTTCGTCACGCCGTGGTCCAAATCTCTGGACCTCGATGCGATGGCCGAGGCCTCGCGGAAGTTGCTCGGGCTCAACGATTTCGCGGCGTTCTGCCGTCACCGCCCGGGTGCCACCACGATTCGCGACCTGCAGCGGTTGGAATGGGTGCGCGACGGTCATTACGTGACTGCGTATGTCACCGCAGACGCCTTCTGCTGGAACATGGTTCGGTCGCTGGTCGGCGCGATGCTGGCCGTGGGGGAGGGCAGGCGTTCAGCCGAATGGACAGCGGGACTGCTGAGCGAGACCGGCAGATCCAGTGATTTCGCTGCCGCCCCGGCCCGCGGGCTCACCCTCGTGCAGGTCGACTACCCGCCCGACGATCAACTGGTCAGCCGCAACACGGTCACCCGGGACGTGCGTACGCTCTGAGAAGAGCTTTTGCCGCACCCGTTCGGCGATGTCGTTCTGGCCGGAGACCATCGCCGCGGTCACCCACACCACAGTCCAGCCATACGATTCGAGCTCGGCCGTGTGCAGGTGTACCCAGGTTCGGTAGCCTGCCGTGTCCCGCTCCTCGTCACATTCGACGGCCACCTTCCGTCTCGGCCAGCCCATCGCGGCTGTGGTGCACACCAAACCCCATTGGTCGTAGAACGGGATGTGGGTCCGCAGACCCGGAACTCCTGTGTTCCACAGTAGAAGTCGGGTACGCGTCTCCAGCGGTGACTGGGCGCCTCCGTCGGCGTCTGCCAGTGCCGTTCGCAGGCGGTCGACACCGCGAATGCCCGAGTTCGCGTCGGCCAACCGCCAGACGTGCTCCGGGCTGAGGCCGGTCTTGTTCATCAGCGCATCCAAGATCGGGATCGCTTCGGTGTGTTGTAGCAACCGCCCAAGGTCGAACGCCGTCCGCGCCGGAGTCGTGACGCGCATCCCGTCAATCGTGCAAACGTCTTGTGGGGCAAGGGTATACGAATGCACCAGGAGTCCAGGTGGCGCGTGACGGTTGGTGCGGACGACCTCGGCCGGTGCGTCGGGGTCCAGCCAATTGGTGCCGTGTACCGCTGCCGCTGAAACACCGCTGAGCACCGCGTCGGGACCGGCGAAGAGCCATGCCGCCTGGGCCCGCAGCTTGGCCGTCAGAGTGACCCCATCGCTCAGATACACGTTGCGGAATACCGCCCGGCACGTGGTCCGCAGCTCGTGGGCGGTACACAGCCCCGCGCGTACAGCCTGGCTGCCCAGAAACGGGCTGGGCTGTCGGCCGGGAAAAGCGCCCAGAAATCCTTCTTCCATGCCGGCCAGCATCGGCGGAGACACCGACATTTCGGGTGGTTGGGCGAGCGGCTGTCCACAGGCCCCGGACGATGTGCATCGGGAGACGCTGTGACGAACGTGCAGGCTTTCGTCGCGGTTTCGCAGTCCCGCCGCAGCAGGCTGCACGTTCGTCACAGCGTCACGAAGGGATATGTAGCGCTGTGGCGCAGGTCGATAGTGCCTTGAGTCGCCGACCTCAGATCAGATGCGTCCCGCGACGAAATCCGCGGCCTGGTTGACCATTCCGCCGTCGATGTAGGCGCCGGCCAGGTGGTCGGGCCAGTTGTTCTTCCAGGTGTTGGGATCGGCCGGATTGCAGATCGGATCGGCGCCGTGGCACAACTCGATGGTCCGGTCGGCGTAGATGGGGCTGAAGCGGGTGATGGGACCTACCCACGCGGCGCCGTTGCCGAACAGGGCGACCGCGGCAATGTGGTTGTCGGCGCCCGCAGGCAGCGGCGTCTTGAAGCCGAAACCCGTGAACGGCACGGCCAGCACCACGTCGGCGACCGCCGCCCCCAGGGAGTACCCGCCGATGACCAACCGCGTGTCCGGGCAGTTGTCCATCATGTACTGGATGTGCTGGCTCATGTCGTTGGCGCCGATGTCGACTTCGGAGTCGGCCGGATACTTGACGGCGTAGACCCCGATGTTCTTGTTGGACTTGGAGCGCAGCGCGTTGACGAACGCGTTGCCGAGGGTCCCGACCCCGGCCGGCTCGGTGCGGCCTCGAGCGAAGACGACCTCGACCGGGGGACAGGGGGCAGCAGTGGCCACCCCCGCCGAACCGGGCAGGACAACCGAAGCGAAGGGCAGCACAGCCACCGCTGCCGCAATGATGGCAACCACGCCGAGCCAGCGCCGGAGCAGCCGGGCTACGTGGCTTTGGATGGAAAGTTCGACCACCTAAGCGATCGTAGCGGACGCCGGCTACAGCAGCCCGGCGACGAAGTTCGCGGCGTCGTTTGCCGGGCCCTCGTAAGCCCTGTGTGCCTGAACGCTGTTGCCATCGCCGCAGATCGGGTCGCCGGGGTTGCACAGGTCGATGGCACGCGAGCCGTATACGGGGCTGGAGGTCAGTGGCAAACCGAGCTTGGCTGACGGGTTGCCGAAGACGGCCACGGCGGCGACGTGCTCAGGGACGTTGGGAGGCAACGGCGCGTTGAAACCGACTGCTGGGAATGGAACTGCCGCGATCACGTCGATCACCGCGGCACCCTGGGAGTAGCCGCCCAACACCAATCGGGTGTTGGGGCAGTTGTCCACCATCCATTGGATGTGGCCGGAGGCGTCGTTGGCTCCGCCGGCCGCGGCCAGGAAGTCGAAGCTGGCCGGGTAACTCACCGCGTAGGCGCCGACGGAACGCCCGCCGACCTTGTTCCGCAGCGAGCTGACGAAGGCATCGCCGATCCGGCCGAGACCCGGAGTGTCGTTGGTGCCCCGGGCGAAGACCACCTCGATGTCGGGGCAGTCCGCGGCCTTGGCCACCGGGAGGGCTCCGCCGAGCCCCGCAGTGGAGGACGGCACGACGACCGGTGCGACGACGGCGGCGGCAGCGGTGAGCGCTGCCGCCGCGAAAACGGCGCAGCGACGAACAAGATCAATGGCCACGCCAAATCCTAACGTGTTTGCCGGCTAGACGATTCCCGCGACGAAGCTGGCCGCCTGTTCGGCCATGCCTGACGTCACATAATCGCTGTGTGCGAACGGGTTCCGGCCGCGCGAGCAGATTGGGTCGCCGTCTTTGCAGAGGTCGATGGCCTTGCTGCCGAAGACCGACGAGGTGAGCGGGATCCCGAACTTGGTGGACGGGTTTCCGAATGCCACGACAGCGGCGACCTGCGGCACCAGTTCGCCGGCGAGCGGCGGTGCCGATCCGATCTCTCCGACCCGGTTGCCCAGCGGCGGTATGCCGGCGAGCATGTCCACGACCGCGGCACCCTGTGAGTAACCGCCGAGCACGACGCGGGTGGACGGGCAGGTCGCGGCCAGCGTGGCGATCCGATTGGCGGCGTCGGTCGCGCCGTCGGCGGCAGCCAGGAAGTCGTAGCTGGCGGGATAGTTCACCCCGTAGGTGGACACCGTCCGGCCACCGACCTGCGAGCGCAGTGCGTCGGCGAATGCCTGTCCCGGGCGGCCCAGATCAGGGGCGTCGTTGGTTCCGCGCGCGAAGATGACCTCGATGTCGGAACACGGCGCTGCCGTGGCGGGCGCGGCGAACGCCAGCGGCAAAGCCGCGCTGACCAGGGTTGAAGCAATCGCGGCCACCCGGGCCGACTTCCGGAGGAGACTCACGGGGGACATATTCACACAAAATGGTTAGCCGCGGCTAATCGTTTGCGCGTTCGGACGTCTCCTGAAGTGCCATATCGGGCCAGGTCGCCCGCTCGATCCGGGTCGCCTCCCGCGGGCTGGCCTGCTCGCTGCGGTCACCCTGGCGGGCCACGGCCAGGCCCACCAGCACCACGGCTCCGCCGATCGCCTGGCTCACCGACATGGCTTCGCCGAGCATGATCCAGGCGATGAGGACCGCGAAGAGCACTTCGGAGAGGCCGACCAGCGAGGCGAACCGCGGCTTGAGCCGTGCGATCCCGATGATGCCGAGGGTGTAGGCCAGCGCGGTGGGAATCAGGCCCAGCGCGATCACCGGTACCAGCCAGGCGGTGGTGTGGCCGGCGATGGTCACCGGGTTGGTGGTGAAGGTCAGCGGCATGATGCCGGCGACACCCAGGAGTGCCACGGCCGTGGTCCCGATGATCAGACCGCCCGCGGCCAGGCTGATGGGATTGAGCCCGTCGCCGTCGGTGCTGGCTTTGTTGGACATCATGAAGTAGCAGGCCGCGCATACTGCGGCAGCGAGACCCCAGCTCACCCCTACGAGATTGATGTGGGCTCCGCTGAACACGTCGAGCACCAGGATGATGCCGGCGATCGCGACGGCTACTCCGCCGAACGTCATGACGCTGGGGCGCCGACGGGTGGTGGCCCACACCCAGCCGACGACCAGGATCGGCGCGGTGTACTCCAGCAGCAGGGCCACGCCGACCGACAGGTGTGCGACGGCGTTGTAGTAGCAGAGCTGGGCGCCGGCGATCGGGATCAGGCCGTAGCCGACGACTGTCTTGGCATGCCCGAGCGCCTCGCGTAGCCAGCCGGGCCGGACCACGCTGGCGAAGGCGGCCATCATCAGTGCGCCACCGGCCAGCCGGGCCGTCACGGCGGCCGTGGGGCTCCAGCCCGACTCCATCAGGGCTTTGGCGAACGGACCCGATGAGCCGAACGCGAGCGCGGAGCTGACGGCGAACAGTAGGCCGACCCGAAAGTGGTCACGGTCGGTCGTGCGGTCGAGCTGGGCTTCGGCAGTCATCGGTACACCTCCCCAGGGGCATGTCATGAGTAAAATTGATTATGGTAATGACGGCAGTGACGAACTTACGGTTACAGGGGGTCATGAGTCAAATGCTTTTTACCTATGACACGGAGCTGACGCTCCGGGCTGCGATGGTGTTGGTGAACACCGATCGGGTAGAAGGCGAACAACTGTCTGACCAGGCCGACCTGAGTGCCTACCTGGACGACTTCGGCTGGACCGGACGACGCGACCGCGACGACGCCGAGCTGGCGGCAGTCCGGGCACTACGCACGCGCCTCGGGGACATCTGGGCGGTGGCCGACGACGAGGAGGAGACCGTCCGCCGGGTCAATGCCCTGCTGAGCGATACCAAGGCGTCGCCATGGCTGACCCGGCACAACGAGATGCCCGAGTGGCACCTGCACCTGGCGTCGGTCGACGACCCGCTGGCGCAGCGGATGGGCGCCGAGATGGCGATGGCGCTGGCCGACCTGATCCGCGGCGGTGAGCTGCGTCGCCTCAAGATCTGCGCGGCACCCGACTGTGAGGCAGTGTTGACCGACTTGTCGCGTAATCGCTCGCGCATCTTCTGCGACACGGGCAACTGCGGTAACCGCCAGCATGTGGCGGCCTACCGGCAACGGCGGCGTGCCGACTAGTAGGTTGCCCAAATCGGTGTAATCGCGCTGTCTCCGGCCGGGTTAGGGTGGCGCACGGGGGACATATGGCACGGCGAGCGGCCACTCGGTTACAGCTGAACGGTCATCGATTTCTGTTGCGGCGCACCGCTCATGCGCTGGTTCGAGGTGACGCGCGGATGCTCGACGATCCGCTGCGCGCACAGGCAGCCGCCTACGGGACGGGCTGCGTGCTGGCGGCCGTCGCGGTTGCGGTGGTCGCGGTGCTGTCGTTGATGCGCTCGGGCTCGGTGCCGGGCGATGCGCAGGTCCTGATGGCGCGGGACAGTGGTGGCCTGTACGTCCGGATCGACGACACCGTGCATCCGGTGCCCAACCTCGCCTCGGCGCGGTTGATCGTCGGCGCACCGGCGAACCCGGTGACCGTCAATGACGCTGCGCTGGCGAAGGTTCGGCGCGGGCCACTGGTCGGTATCCCCGGAGCACCGGCGCAGCTCGGTCGACCTCTGGGCCTCGACGAAGCGGACTGGGCGATCTGCGACGGGGCCGAATCCGCCGAGACCATGCTGGTGGCGGGTCGGGCTGACCGGGAGATGGCCGCCCTGGACAGCGGCAAGGCGTTGTTGGTCTCGACGCGCGCGCTCGGAGAGGCGACCTATCTGCTGGCCGACGGCTGGCGGGCGCGAGTCGATCTCCGCGACATCGCCGTTGTCCGGGCGCTTCACCTGGAAGGTGTTCCAGCTCGGCCGGTTTCGCAGTCTCTGCTGGACTCGATACCCGAAGCACCCGCCCTGCAGGCGCCCCCTATTGCCGGGGTGGGGACGCCGGGGCCGGCCGCTGTGGGCGGGCTCTCGGTGGGCACTGTGGTGAGGGTGGTGCGTACCGGCTCCGCCGAGTTCTACGTGGTGCTCACCGATGGCCTCCAACGTGTCGGCCGGGTGGCCGCCGACGTCATTCGCTTCAGGGTGGCGCAGCCGCGTGGCGGACCGCCTGTCCTGCCGGCCGATGTGGTGGCCGATGTGCCGGTGGCAGACAGCCTTGCTGTGGCCCGGTTCCCAGAGCGGGTGTTGCCGTACGCGCGTGCGGTGGTTTGTGCGCGCTGGGATCCGCGACAGCTGGGCGCCGGTACCAATACCGTTGTAGCCATGGCCGATTCCCTACCGGACCGTAGCGTGCAACTGGCTCAGTCCGATGGCGACGGACCGAATATCGACCGCGTGCAGATGCCCGTCGGCCGCAGCGTGCTGCTGCAGGCCGCAGGCGTGACCCGTGACGCCGCCGGCGGCCCGCTGTACCTGTTGAACGACCTCGGAGTCTTGTTCGGAGTCAGGGATTCGGCGACAGCCGAGATGTTGGGTCTGGGTAGAAATGCCGTTCCCGCGCCTTGGCCCATGCTGGCCATGCTGCCGCGGGGCCCCGAACTGAACCGAGGTAGCGCATCAACCGTGCGGGACACGCCGGCGTAATCGACCGGCCGCCACCGTCAGCGCGGTCAACACCGTCGCACCGAGACATACGGCGGCCCCGCCGAAAGCGATGCGCCGGGGTTGAGGATCGGTCGCAGCCGGGGTGGACGGTCGCACCGCGACCGGTACGGCCGGCAGTACCGCGGATGACGGTGTGCCACCGCTGACGGCCGCCAGCGCATCGACGACGCCGTGCCCGACCAACGGATTCCAGCCGTCGGCCGGAGTGCGGGCGGTGTCTTCGATGCGGCGCATCACCTCTCGCGCGCTCAGGTGGGGGAACCGGCTCCGCACCAGCGCGGCGATCCCGGCCACCACCGGTGCGGCATAACTGGTCCCGGAGATCGGAGTTTCCCGCCCGACCGTATCGATCAATCCTTCGCCGTCGGGGTGAAGGGACACGAGATTCTCACCTGGCGCCGCGACATCCACCCACGGACCCGCCAGGCTGAAAACGGATGCGGCGCCGCCGGATCCGACTGAACCTACGCACAGGACCAGGTCGTCGTACCAACCCGGGCTCGATATCGAGCGGACGCTGTCCCAATCGGGGGCCCCGGCGACTCCGGCCAGGCTGTCCTGCTGCTCGCAGCCCGCGCCCACGTTGCCCGCCGCGGTGACCACCACGACATTGCGGACATCGACGGCGTAGCTGAGCGCGGCGCCAAGGGCACGGTCGTCGGGTGCGGCAGTGGCAGCTACGCAGGCGACCGATGAGATGTTGATGACGGTGGCGCCGAGGTCGGCAGCGGTCCGCACCGCCATGGCAAGGGTGTCGACGTCGCCGACGCCGGTCGAGCCCCCGTCTTCGGCGAACTTGTTGCTCGATTGCCGGATGGCCAGGATAGCGGCATCGGGTGCCACTCCGCTGAAGCCGTCACTCGGTGCGCCGCCGGCGATTCCGGCGACGATGGTGCCGTGGCCGTCGCAGTCGGCGGTCCCGTCCCCATGGGACACATAGTCGCCGCCGCCGAGCAGGTTCGGTAACAGTCGGTGCCGGGCGACCCCGGTGTCGATCACAGCGATCGTCTGGCCTTGGCCGCGAGTGAGCGGCCACACCGACTCAAGGCCCAATGGGTTACCGCCTGTTGTCGTGCCGTCGGCTGGGGACTGGTAGCACGGTTGGCGCTGTTCCGTTGGCCTGAGGGGACCGGCCGGTGCCGGCTTAGGGAGGAGGGCCGCATCGACGGCCGGTGGTACGACGGCTGCGGCCGAGGCAATGGGCAGCAGTGGGACGCTCGCGATCAGTGCGGCGGCCAAGCGGCCTGAGTGGTTCACCTCAGCCCCAGGTCCCGAACGGCATCGAAAGCACCGGCGAGCCAACAGGCCAGCGGCACGACGGCGGCCAGCGCGCCGAGTTCGAGGACTTCGGCGACTCGCGCAACCGCGGGGCTCTGAACGGTGATCGGCCAGACCAGGACGACCGCGGTGCCGACAGCGAGCAGTCCGGTCCAGCTGCCACGCGCTGGGTCCAAGGCCACGACGAGCACGAAAGTCGCAGAGAGAGCAAGAAATCCACAGGAACTGGTGGCGATGCGGCAGAAGCCCGACGCATACGAACGCGAGCGGAGCAGCAGCGCGACGCCGACCGACGCGGTGAACGCGACCTCGACGGCCATGACTCGCTGAAGGCTGGTGGCGGTGAGGATTGCGGTTCCCAGTGCGGCCGAAGCCGAACAACCGGCTACCAGACTCACCAGAAACCGGTGGCCGGCGCTGATCCTGGCGTCGGCGTCGAACTCGTCCTCATCCGGTGTCTCTTCCTGGTCACCGCAGTACCCCGGCACCGGCGGCGTCAGACCGGCCAGGGCGATGGACAGCCGTGGGGTCAGGGGTAGCAGTGCCACCCCGAGAGCGCTCACCAACGAGCCCAAAACCGTTGGGGTAAGCGGCCACAACACGGCACATCCGGTCACGACGGCGACCACTGCGGCGACCGTCACGAACGTGAGCAGCATCTCCACGCCGCCACGAGAAACGCGCATCAGCACCGCACCCAGTGAACCCGCGGCGGTGGCGCCCAGAAAGACGTTCGCGGGCGCGGGGCCGGCCGGAACCACGAGGAAACCGAGAACCGCCACGTGCGCCACGGCAGCGACGTTGAGTGTCGTGACCATCGCCGGCCCGAGACCGAAACGTGGTGCGGCCACTGCCACAGCGGTCGCAGCCACCGCCACCGCAGCCGCCACGGCGATGCGGTCCGGCCCGTGATTGGCCAGTCCGGACCAGACCAACGCCACGAGGCCCAGAGCGCATGCCCATAGACAGCCGGCCACTCGCAATCCGGTGGGTAAGCCGTCGTCGGCGGAGCCAGCGTTCAACATGGCAGTGTTCAGCGCGGCTGTCAGTGACCTACCCGCCGGGGGCTGTTCGGTTACCCCGGCCAGCACCAGCAGATCGCCGTCGTGAACATCGTTCTGCACCAGGGTTGCCGACTCGTCGAGACGCGGTCCCCCGACGTGAGCCAGCTGCCAGCGCCGCGGGTGGCCGTGACCCGCGTCGAGCGCGTCGACGATCCACGGCAGGAGTTCCCCCACGGTCATCGCGGCGGGCAAGGACAGATCGACGGTGGCGCCGTGCCCCTCCTCGTCACTCGCACCGCAGTGAATCGACACGTGGCGCAAGGAATCCGGCATCGCATCACCCCCCGGTTGACGCCGATACCAGTCACGCTAACCGACTCGGCGCGCCGGCCGACGCACCAATTTTTGGTGGGGTGGACAGGGAACCGAGCGGCCCTGCCGTGCGTCCAAACGTCGATGGAACCCATCCGTATGCCACCGGCCGCCGAGGTGGCGGTCGACGCCCCGCCTCCGCTGCCACGTCACAATCCGGCCAGCCCACTGAGCAGACTGTTGCCGCTGGTGGTCGTGGTCGCGATGGTCGGCATGGTGGCCGTGTACCTCACCTCCGGTGCGGTTGCCACACGTGGCCCGGTCGCGATGATGTTCCCGGTCATGATGGCGGTATCGGCGATCGGTACTGCGGCCTACAGCCTGAAGAACGGAGGCCGTGCTCAACAGCTTCACCGGGACCGCGGGGAATACCTGCGTTATCTGGACGGGATCGACTCCGTGGCCGCAGAATCCGCCCGCACCCAGTGGTTGAGCCTGCAGTTGGCGCACCCCGACCCGGCATGCCTGTGGGCATTGGCCGGCGGTGAGCAGATGTGGCGACTGAGCCCCGACGCTCATGGGTTCTGTGAGGTGCGGATCGGGGTGGGGGAGCGTCCGGCGTCGACCAGGCTGATCGCCTGCAGCGCCGGCTCGGACCGCGATGTCGATCCGGTGACGGTATCGGCTCTGACGCAACTGATCCGGCGCCGGTCGACGATCGTGGGCGCGCCGGTGACGGTGGACCTCCGTGGTCTCGGCCACGTGACGGTGGGTGGGCAGAAGGACGCGGCCCGAGCCCTCGTGCGCGCGATGATCTGCCAACTGGCCACGGCGCACGGTCCGCGACATCTACGCATCGCCGCAGTCGTGGACATCTCGGCGGCAGACGAATGGGATTGGCTGAAATGGCTTGACCACCATTGGAATGACGATGGTCGCAGTGGGCCGGCTGCGTTGCGGCTGCACGCAGTCACGGCGCTACCTGCCACACAATCACCGGTGCACACCGTCGTCATCGTCGATTCCGCCGCGGCTTCCGCGGTGATTCCGGTCGCCGGTGCAGGCGTGACTGTGTTGACCATCGCGGCGAGGGCTGGAATCGCCACGGGTGATCTGCATCTGGATCTCGGGGCCGGCACGGTCGGATGCGGTGGGCAACGGGCGCTTTTCGACCAGATGACGTATGGGCAGGCCGTCACGTGTGCCCGGCGGTTGGCGCGCTACGGCGGCACGCAGGTACCCGAAACCTCCGGTTGGTCAGCGCTCATGGGTATCGACGATCCGGCCCGGATCGAGGTGGACAACGTCTGGATGACACGGGACCCGCAGCGGTTCCTTCGCGTTCCCGTCGGTCGGTGCTCCGACGGCTCAGCAGTGCACCTCGACCTCAAAGAAGCCGCCCACGACGGCATGGGACCCCACGGGCTGTGCGTCGGTGCCACGGGTTCGGGGAAATCCGAATTCCTGCGCGCGTTGGTGCTGGGGCTGATCACCACACATCCGCCCGAGGCGCTCAACCTGGTGCTCGTCGACTTCAAGGGCGGGGCAACATTTCTCGGCCTGCACACGGCGCGCCATGTCAGCGCACTGATCACCAACCTGGCGCAGGAGGCGCACCTGGTGGCCAGGATGGCCGATGCCCTCGCCGGTGAGATGACCCGCCGTCAGGAACTGCTCCGGGCTGCGGGAAATCTGGCCAACATCGCCGAGTACCGCCGCCGCGCGGATCTGCCCGCTCTGCCGGCATTGCTGATCGTGGTGGACGAGTTCTCCGAACTGCTCCAGCAGCACCCTGATTTCGCCGAGTTGTTCGTGGCGATCGGTCGGCTGGGGCGCTCGCTGGGGATCCATCTGTTGCTGGCCAGTCAGCGGCTCGACGAAGGCCGGCTGCGCGGGCTGGAGAGTCACCTCTCGTATCGGGTGTGCCTGAAGACCTTCTCGCCCAGCGAGTCCCGAGCGGTGCTGGGTATTGCCGATGCCTACGAGTTGCCGAATTCTCCGGGCGCGGCCTATCTGAAGACGCCGTCCGGGGAGATCATCAGGTTTCAGACCTCCTTCGTCTCGGAACAGCGGGCGGTGTCCGAGCGGTTGCCGAGGTCGGTCTGCGAGGCGCCCAAGCCTCGTCGCTTTGCGGTGCCCTGGCTGTCGGCCGACCAGCACCACGCCACCGTCGCGACGACCACCGTGCTGCAGCAGGTCGTCGATCGACTCGCCGGATGCGGCACGCCGGCCCACCAGGTTTGGCTGCCTCCGCTACCGGGCGCCATCCCGCTCAGTGACGTCCTGCTGTCGGATCCCGAACCACTCGAAGTCGCGATCGGCCTGGTCGACCGTCCGTTCGAGCAGCGTCGGGACCGCTTGATGGTGTCATTGAGCGGAGGCCGCGGCAACGTGGCGATCGTAGGTGGCCCGCAATCCGGGAAGTCCACGGCAGCCAAGACTCTGGCGGTGGCATTGGCCGCCACTCATCATCCCCGGGAGGTCGCGATCTACTGCCTGGACTTCGGCGGCGGGGCGCTGGGTGCGCTACAGGTATTGCCGCACGTCGGCGCGGTTGCCGGGCGGGCCGATCCTGACCTGGTCCGGCGCACCATCGCTGAGCTGCAGGCCCTGGTCCGGGTTCGTGAGGAGCGGTTCACCGCTCTCGGTATCGGCTCCATGGCCGAATACCGGGCGCGCCGTGATCACGGAGACGTCGATGATCCGTGGGGTGATGTGTTCCTGATCATCGACGGATGGTCGACTCTGCGCACAGAGTACGACTCGTTGGAGCCTTCGATCACCGCGCTTGCCGTGCAGGGGCTTTCGCTCGGCCTCCACGTGGTGGTGACTGCGTCGCGCTGGGCCGACTTCCGCCCCGCGCTCAAGGATCAGTTGGGCACTCGCATCGAATTGTGGCTCGGCGATCCGGCCGAGTCCGAGATGGACCGCAAGCGAGCCCGACAGCTGGGCCGCGGCGCACCCGGCCGGGGGCTCACCCAGGACGGGCATGAGCTGCTGTTGGCGTTGCCCCGTTTGGACGGGAATCCCACCGATGCGGGGATCGGTGCAGCGCTGGCCCGCATCGGCGGCATTCTGCAGGCCCAGCACGGAGCTGACCATGCGCCCGCCGTTCGGCTGTTGCCGGACCGAGTTCAGGTGCACGACATAGGCCCGGTGCCTCGCCGCAGGCCCGCCACGCAGGCGCTGCTCGGCCTCGGTGAACACGAACTCGCGCCGGTAGTGGTCGATTTCTATGCGCAGCCCGATCTGGTGGTTCTCGGCGATACCGGTTGTGGCAAGTCCACCGCGCTGCGCGCCCTGTGCTGCGACCTGGTGGCCGAGAACGATCCGTCGGGCGTGCAACTGCTGCTCGTGGACTTCCGCAGAGCCCTGCTCGGAGTGATCGACTCCGGGCATCTCGTCGGGTATGCACCGTCGGCCGGGGCATTGGACGTCGCGTTGCCGAGAGTGCTTGAGACACTGAGGAGCCGGATGCCCGGGCCTGAGGTGACCCAGCGGCAGCTATGCGACCGCTCTTGGTGGACCGGTCCGGAACTCTACGTCATGGTCGACGACTACGACCTGGTGGCCGGAGGCGGGGTGAATCCACTCTCGCCGTTGTTGCAGTACCTACCGCATGCCCGTGACCTCGGGCTGCATCTGGTGCTGGCCCGCCGTTCCGGTGGTGCGGCGCGAGCGATGTTCGACCCGATCATGGCCGGGGTCAAAGACCTCGGATGTATGGGTCTGATGATGAGTGCCAGCCCCGACGACGGCATCTTGCTCGGATCGACGCGCCCGCTTCGGCTTCCGCCGGGACGCGGCACACTGGTCACCCGTTCGGCGCCCGATCAGCTGGTTCAGGTCGTGCTGCGGGGCCGGGAAGATGTGTGATGACGTCGGCTGTCCTTGAAGTGGGGCCG
Source organism: Mycolicibacterium fortuitum subsp. fortuitum (assembly GCF_022179545.1). The sequence goes on from NZ_AP025518.1 coordinate 1,641,586, forward strand.
GTGACGGTGCGTGGACCCGGTGATGTGCCGGTGGACCTCGCTGTCATCGCGGTGGCCGGCATCGACGACGAGATCACGTTGGTGGAAGACGAACCGGTGGCCGTATCGGAGTTGTGGGCCGAGGTGCTCGATGCGGCCGCCGCAGGCGCCCGGGCGCTGACACTGGTATGCCCGACCTGGTGGTCAGCAGTTCGTTGTGACCGCGTGCGGGAGGCCGCACGTGGTGCTGACGTTGTCGTGAGGGACAGGGCCGAGGCTCTGACTGCCTCTCTGGCGGGCGTGCCGTGGGTAGTGGTCGAGATAGCCGACGAGCTCGTCATGGTGTCGGGTGCACATGCCGCGGGCGTCGCGATGGTCCGCGACGCCCAGCTGAATGAGGATCCAGACGCGTTGGTACGCAATGTGTGCGCCGCCGCCGAACCATCGGCTGAGGTCGTTGTCGATGCACCGGAAGACGTGCCGGGGGCGCTTGCGCTGGGAAACGCGGTGGTGACTGCCCTGCACCATCGTGGTGTCGCGGCGGCTGTGGCTGATTCCCGGATATGGCGCGAACCCCTCGGTGCGCCGGCCGCTCGGGACGACGAGCGAATCGCAGAGCGGGTACGCCATGGCGGGCGCGCGACATGGGTCACGATATGTGCCGCAGCGGCTTTGGCCGCTGTGCTGGGTGGCATCGCCGTGGCCGGTCGCCAAGCGCCCGCGGACGAGCAAGCGATGACTGTGCTCGTGGAGGGCCGGGTAGGACTACAGATCCCGGCCGGGTGGACCGTTCGGCGGATCACGGACGGCCCGGGTTCGGCTCGGGTTGAGGTGGTTTCACCGTTCGACCCGTTGGCCGTGATTCACCTGACCCAATCCGGCCTCGGGCCCGGCACGGTGTCCGACACCGTGGATCGCGCCCTGCGCGAACAGCCTGCGGGCGTGTTCGTCGACTTCGATCCGTCGGCGGTGGTCGCTGATCGGCCGGTGGTCGGGTACCGCGAGGTTCGGCCCGGACGGGAAGTTCATTGGGCGGTGTTCTCCGACGCAGCGGTGCGGATTGCGATCGGCTGTCAGAGCGCGCCGGGAGGCGGTGAGGCCGTTCGCCCGGCATGTGAGGCCGCCATCCGCTCCGCGCATGCGATCCCCTGAAATCGGATGGAACCAAACCGGGTGTCGCTGCGTCGAATTGTTATATCCCGCAAGACAAGACCGGAAGGCCAGAGGACATGTCACCAGGACTGACGGGGCCGTTGGGCACCGATTTCGAGGTAATGACGAGCGTGGCCGGCCGGATCGACGTACTCAACGACGATGTCCGGGCCATGCTGCAATCGTTCATCGGAAAGATGAGCAGTGTGCCACCGTCGGTATGGGGTGGTGTCGCTGCCACCAGGTTCCGTGATGTGGTGGACCGCTGGAACAGCGAATCACTGACGCTGCATACCTCGCTGGGGCGTATTGCCGACACCATCCGGATCAACGAGCGCACGCTGCGCTCGGCGGCGGACAGCCATGCCCAGCGGCTCGGCGCTGTGGGCGACGGAATCTGATCGGGGCCGGCCATGGATCACGTACTGTCCTACAACTTCGGCGAGATCGAGTACTCGGTCCGTCAGGAGATCCACACCACCTCGAGCCGGTTCAATGCGGCCCTCGATGAATTGCGTTCGCACACCGCGCCGTTACAGCAGGTCTGGACCCGTGAGGCGGCACAGGCCTACGCCGTCGAGCAGGCCCGCTGGAACCAGGCGGCCGCAGCCCTCAACGAGATCCTGTTCTCGCTGGGCAACGCGGTACGCGACGGTGCCGACGAGGTGGCCGCGACAGACCGCAGCGCGGCCAATGCGTGGGGAGCCTGACCGGCAGCCCTGAAAGAGCCGGTGCGGTCCCGTTCGGAGGAGAGGTCCGGGCGGGACCGCACACTTTCGGCCGGTTGGGGTCAGCGGCCCGAGCCGGAATCTCCTCCGCGGCGGGGGCGGCGGTGTCCACTGCGCTGTTGCCCGCCGCCGGCCCCGGACCGTGCCGAGGGGCCACCGCCGTTGCGCGAGGATCCACTCGGACGGTTGCGGCGCTGCTGCTGGCCCGACTTGCCCGGCTGCCCGGACTTGTTGCCCTGGCGCCGCGGTGCAGGTGCGGCCTGAGCCACCGGCTCGGGACGGATCGGATCACCGAAAACCCGGTCGCCGGGGGCAATTTCGCGCAGCACCGGGTGGTCGGTGCCGTTGACGCGGGTGATGGTGGGCTTCACCCCCGCCTTGCGGGTGAGGCTGCGTACATCGGAAACCTGCGCGTCGTGCATGAGCGTCACCACGGTGCCCTCGTTGCCGGCGCGCGCGGTGCGGCCGGACCGGTGCAGGTAGGCCTTGTGCTCGACCGGCGGGTCGGCGTGCACGACGAGGCTGACGTCGTCGACGTGGATACCGCGGGCGGCGATGTCGGTCGCGACCAGCACACCCGCCGATCCGTCAGAGAATGCGGTCAGGTTGCGGGTCCGGGCATTCTGGGACAGATTGCCGTGCAGCTCAACTGCCGCGATACCCCGCGAATTGAGTTGACGCGTGAGGTTTTTCGCCCCGTACTTGGTGCGGGCGAAGACGATCGTGCGGCCGGGTGCGGCGGCCAGGTCGGCCACCACGCTGATCCGTGTCGAGTTGTCCACGTGCAGCACGTGATGCACCATCGCGGCCACCGGAGACTGTGCGGAGTCGACGCTGTGCACCACCGGGTCGTGCAGGTAGCGATCCACCAGGACATCGACGCCTGCGTCGAGCGTGGCCGAGAACAGCAGGCGCTGGCAGTTTTTCGGTGTGCGGTCGAGCAGCCGCTTCACTCCGGGCAGGAAGCCGAGGTCGGCCATGTGGTCGGCCTCGTCGAGCACGGTGATCTCAACCGAGGACAGGTCGGCGTGCCCGGACTTCACATGGTCCTCGAGGCGGCCCGGGCAGGCGATCACGATGTCGACGCCCTGCTTGAGCGCGGCGATCTGCGGGTTGGGGCCGACGCCGCCGAAGATGTTGATCGAGCGCAGTCCGGTGGCCGCGGCCAGCGGGGTCAGCGAGGCCTCGATCTGGGTGACCAGCTCGCGCGTCGGCGCCAGGATGAGTGCGCGAGGCCGCTTGGGTGCGCGCGGGGTGCCGCTGGTCGCCAGGCGGGCCACCAGCGGAAGTAGGAAGGCGTAGGTCTTGCCGGAGCCGGTGCGGCCGCGGCCGAGGACATCGCGGCCGGTCAGCGAGTCGGGCAGGGTGGCGGCCTGGATGGGGAACGGGTTGTGCACCCCGTTGGCGGCCAGCGCGGAAACGAGCTCTGCGGGCAGGCCGAGGTCAGCAAAAGACATCTGGGCAGACAAAAACAAACTCCGAAGAAAGAAGGGCGTTGTCCTGCCCGGCGCGGGTGAATCCCGCGGCGCTGAGATCGAGGATCGAGATTGCGGCAGAGGCAGAACAGGCAAGCCGCGACGGCTCCAACCATACCGGTAGCGGGGTGGATTCCTCGATTTCTGGCGGCTGACCTGCGGGTGGTATCCATCACAGGTCGGGCGGGTCAACTATCCTGGCGGTTACGCGTGAATGCCATACCCCATGGCCCGACGCCGGGAGAGATGATCGCCGTGGCCGCATCGAGAAACGCGGGAGGCCGGATTTCGCCCCGGGCACTGCCCGCGAAGGTGCGCGCTATCCACGATCTGTTCGTCGAGGGCCAGGTGGATGCTGCTTCGCTGGACTCCACGCCGGTGCGTCGCATCATCGTCGAGAGCTGGCAGCGCAGCCTGGCCACCGGCGTCGACCCCGATCTGGGCACCCGGGCGGCGGCCGCCGCCGCGGCGCTGACCGAGCTGCGTAACGCGCATCCGCTGGCCCCGACGCTGCCGCTGATCCGTCGTCTCCTGGTCGATGACGCCGTCGACTCCGGGGTGCTGGTGGCGATCACCGCCGCCGACGGCACCCTGCTCTGGGTCGAGGGGGATCCGGGCGTGCGGCGCAAAGCCGAGGCGATGAACTTCGTGCCGGGGTCTGACTGGAGCGAGCGGACCGCCGGGACGAATGCCCCCGGCACTGCGCTGGCGCTGGACCGGGAGCTGCAGATCCTCGGTTCCGAACACTTCTCCCGCACTGTGCACTCCTGGAGTTGCACCGCGGTACCCGTGCACGACCCGGCCACCGGAGCGCTGTTGGGTGCCATCGACCTGACCGGTGGTTCCAAGGTGGCGTTGCCACAGACGTTGGCGCTGGTCAGAGCTACCGCAGCGGCGGTCGAGAACCAGCTGGCCCTGTTACGGCTCACCGCGCCTGTCGCCCCCGCCACCGAGGAAGGTGCGCGGCTGACAGTGCTGGGCGCCGACCGCCCACGCTGGCGTGTGCCCGACGCCGCCGGCCGGGCCCAGGACAGCGTGCTGACCGGGCGCCACGCCGACATCCTGGTCCTGCTGATCCGCCACCCCGAGGGGCTGAGCGCCGATCACCTGGCGATGCTGCTCGACGACAAGGACCTCGACGTGGTGACGGTGCGGGCCGAGGTGTCGCGGTTGCGTCGGGTCATCGGCGGCACGTACATCGAGTCGCGGCCCTACCGCCTGATGAAGCCCGTCGCCAGCGACATGGGCGACGTGTTCGATGCGCTGCAGGCCGGCGATGTCGCGGCTGCGTTGGACGCGTATTCGGGCGCGTTGTTGCCGCAGTCGGTCTCACCGGCGATCGCGCGGCTACGCACCGAGCTGAGTGCCAGCCTGCGCGAAGCGGTACTGGCCGGGGGCGAGTTGGCGCTGCTGCGGCGGTGGCTGGCGCTGCCCGACGGCCGCGACGACCGACAGGGCTGGCGGATGTTGCACGACCATGCCCAGGCCGATCCCGTGGCCAGGGCGCAAGCGCGTGGTCACCTGGCGGGAATCGACTCCGAACTGGGTTGATGCCCCCGCGCCGAGGCGTGCAACGTTGCATTCCCACGGTGCAACTGTGCTGCAACCTACTGCTCACTACCTTTAGTGATGACCGACACATCTGGGTGTCCGATGCAGGAGATTGCCATGACTGTTTATGCACGTCCGGGCGCCGACGGCGCTCTGATGTCGTTCCAGGCCCGCTACGACAACTACATCGGCGGCGAGTGGGTCGCCCCCGCCGAGGGCCGCTACTTCGAGAACCCGACGCCGGTCACCGGCCAGGTGTTCTGCGAGGTGGCCCGCTCCACCGAGGCCGACGTCGAGAAGGCGCTGGACGCCGCGCACGCCGCCGCGCCGGCATGGGGCAAGACCTCGCCGGCTGCGCGCGCCGTCATCCTCAACAAGATCGCCGACCGCATCGAGGAGAACCTCGAATCGGTCGCTCTGGCCGAGTCGTGGGACAACGGCAAGCCGATCCGCGAGACGCTGAACGCCGACATCCCGCTGGCGGTCGACCACTTCCGGTACTTCGCCGGCGTGCTGCGGGCCCAGGAAGGCTCGCTCTCGCAGATCGACGAGGACACCGTCGCCTACCACTTCCACGAGCCACTCGGCGTGGTCGGTCAGATCATCCCCTGGAACTTCCCGATCCTGATGGCGGTGTGGAAGCTGGCTCCGGCGCTGGCCGCAGGCAACGCCGTCGTCCTCAAACCCGCTGAGCAGACCCCTGTTTCGGTGCTCTACCTGATGTCGCTGATCGGTGATCTGCTGCCCGCGGGCGTGGTGAACGTGGTCAACGGGTTCGGTGTCGAGTGCGGTAAGCCGCTGGCTTCGAGCAACCGGATCGCCAAGATCGCCTTCACCGGTGAGACCACCACGGGCCGGTTGATCATGCAGTACGCCAGCCAGAACCTCATCCCGGTGACCCTCGAGCTGGGCGGCAAGAGCCCCAACATCTTCTTCTCCGATGTGCTGGCAGCTGCCGATGACTTCCAGGACAAAGCCCTGGAAGGGTTCACCATGTTCGCCCTGAACCAGGGTGAGGTGTGCACCTGCCCGTCGCGGTCGCTGATCCAGGCAGACATCTACGACGAGTTCCTGGAACTGGCCGCCATCCGCACCAAGGCCGTGCGTCAGGGCGACCCGCTGGACACCGAGACGATGATCGGTGCGCAGGCCTCCAACGATCAGCTGGAGAAGATCCTGTCCTACATCGAGATCGGGAAAACCGAAGGCGCCCAACTGATCACCGGCGGTGAGCGGGCCGATCTGGGCGGCGACCTCAACGGTGGTTTCTATGTGGCCCCGACGATCTTCACCGGCCACAACAAGATGCGACTGTTCCAGGAGGAGATCTTCGGTCCCGTCGTCGCCGTGACCTCGTTCAAGGACTACGACGACGCCATCTCGATCGCAAACGACACCCTCTACGGCCTCGGCGCCGGGGTGTGGAGCCGCAACGGCAACACCGCCTACCGGGCCGGCCGGGACATCAAGGCCGGCCGGGTGTGGACCAACTGCTACCACGCCTACCCCGCGCACGCGGCGTTCGGCGGTTACAAGCAGTCCGGTATCGGCCGCGAGAACCACAAGATGATGCTCGACCACTACCAGCAGACCAAGAACCTGCTGGTGAGCTACGCCAACAAGGCGCAGGGCTTCTTCTAGAGCCCTCTGATCCGCCGTCGAGTGTGAAGCTGTTGCGACATCTGACCCGCACGCTCGCAACAGCTTCACACTCGCGGTCCTTGTCCTGAACATGTGAATCCCGGCGTCCGGTGAGTACGTCGGAAGATTTTGTGCTGCAAGAAATATCGCGCACATCGCCGCGCGCCTGACCGAGTTTCCCGCTGGGGTGGACAGACCGGTCGACGGGGGTGATACTCATCTATCAAAGGTCGACAAACCGACCTTTAACCTCACGCCGACGGGTGGAGGGGGCTTGGCCGCCACGAACCGGCGTCACATACCAATAGCGTTGTCAATGAAGGAGTTTGAAATGGCGGGTGTGGAAGAACACCTGGAGAGCGCTGACTATCTCCAGAAACGTCAGCTGAAATCCGGAAGCGCGGGTTGGCTGCTCCTGGCCGGCCTCGGCGTCAGTTACGTGGTGTCCGGCGACTTTTCGGGCTGGAACTTCGGCCTCGCCCACGGCGGCTTCGGCGGCCTGCTGATCGCGGTGGTGATCATCGCCGCCATGTACTTCTGCATGGTGCTGGGCCTGGCTGAGCTGTCCTCCGCGCTGCCCGCGGCCGGCGGGGGCTACACCTTCGCCCGTCGCGCGCTCGGGCCGTGGGGCGGTTTCGCCACCGGCACCGCGATTCTGATCGAGTACTCGATCGCCCCTGCGGCCATCGCCACCTTCATCGGCGGCTACGTCGAATCACTGGGCCTGTTCGGCATTCACAAGGGCTGGTGGATCTACCTGGCGGCGTTCATCATCTTCATCGGCATCCACCTCGCCGGTGTGGGTGAGGCGCTGCGGTTGATGTTCGTCATCACCGCGATCGCGCTGCTGGGCCTGGTCATCTTCGCGGTGAGTGCCATCGGCAGCTTCGACGTGGCCAACCTGACCGACATCGCCCCCGACGCCGCCGCGGCCGGTGCCTCGAGCTTCCTGCCGCACGGCTACCTGGGTATCTGGGCTGCCATCCCGTTCGCCATCTGGTTCTTCCTGGCCGTCGAGGGTGTGCCGCTGGCCGCCGAAGAGACCGCCAACCCCGAGCGCAACGTGCCGCGCGGCATCATCGCGGCGATGACCGTCCTGATCCTCACCTGTGTGACGGTGCTGTTCCTCACCACGGGAGCCGGTGGCGCAGAGGCGATGTCGACTGTGGATGATCCGCTGGTGCAGGCTCTCGGCGGCACCGGTTTCGCGGCCAAGGCGGTCAACTACATCGGTCTTTTCGGGCTCATCGCCAGCTTCTTCTCGATCATCTACGCCTACTCCCGGCAGACGTTCGCGCTCTCGCGGGCCGGTTACCTGCCCACCGGGCTTTCGGTGACCAACAAGCGCAAGGCCCCGACGCTGGCGTTGATCGTCCCCGGTGTCGTCGCCTTCCTGCTCTCGCTGACCGGTCACGGCGACCTCATCCTCAACATGGCGGTGTTCGGCGCGGCACTGAGCTATGTGCTGATGATGGTCAGCCACATCGTGCTGCGGGTCCGCGAGCCCAACATGCCGCGGCCCTACCGCACTCCCGGCGGTATCGCCACGACGGGCTTCGCCCTGGTCATCGCGGTCGTGGCGCTCATCGCGACCTTCGTGGTCAGCCCGGTGGCCGCGGGCCTGTGCCTGGCTGTGTTCTGCGCGTTCATGCTCTACTTCGCGCTCTACAGCCGTCACCGCCTGGTGGCCAACTCGCCCGATGAGGAGTTCGCGATGCTCGCGGAGGCGGAGAGTGCCCTGAAATGAAGTACCACCAGCAGGTCTCGGGGGTGAACTACAGCTTCGACGGTCTGGTCGAGGTGATGGCCAAGGCCACCCCGCTGCGCTCCGGCGATCAACTCGCCGGTTGCGCGGCCGAGCACGACGGTGAACGCGCCGCGGCCGCCTGGGTGCTCGCGGACCTGCCGTTGGAGGTGTTTCTCAACGAGGAACTGGTGCCGTACGACACCGACGAGGTGACCCGGCTGATCATGGACAGCCATGACCGCCAGGCCTTTTCAGAGATCTCGCATCTGACCGTCGGCGGATTGCGGGACTGGTTGATGGACACCGCGGCGCACGACCACAGCGCGCAGCGGCTGGCTGCCGTCTCCCCGGGGTTGACCCCGGAAATGGTTGCAGCGGTCAGCAAGATCATGCGCAACCAGGATCTGATCGCGGTGTCGGCGGCCGCGGAGGTGACTGCGGCGTTCCGGACCACTGTCGGCGCCCGCGGCACCCTGGCCACCCGGCTGCAGCCCAACCATCCCACCGACGACCCGCGGGGGATCGCCGCGGCGGTGCTCGACGGGCTGCTGCTGGGCTGCGGGGACGCGGTGATCGGGATCAACCCCGCCACCGATTCGCCGCAGGCCACCGCGGATCTGCTGTATCTGCTCGACTCGATCCGCACGCGCTACGACATCCCGGCCCAGTCCTGCGTGCTGTCACATGTCACCACCACGATTGGGTTGGTCGAGGCCGGGGCGCCCGTGGACCTGATGTTCCAGTCGGTTGCCGGCACCGAAGGTGCCAACTCCGCCTTCGGGGTGAACTTGCAGCTGCTGCGCGAGGGCAACGAGGCGGCGCGCAGCCTGAACCGCGGCACCGTGGGCGACAACGTCATGTACCTGGAAACGGGGCAGGGCTCGGTGCTGAGCTCCGGCGCGCACCTGGGCGTCGGGGGCAAGCCGGTGGATCAGCAGACGCTGGAGGCTCGCGCCTACGCAGTAGCTCGCGACCTGCAGCCGCTGTTGGTCAACACCGTCGTCGGGTTCATCGGGCCCGAGTATCTCTACGACGGCAAGCAGATCATCCGGGCCGGCCTGGAAGACCACTTCTGCGGCAAGCTCATGGGTCTGCCGATGGGTGTCGACGTCTGCTACACCAACCATGCCGAGGCCGACCAGAACGACATGGACACCCTGCTGACGTTGTTGGCGGCGGCCGGGGTGGCGTTCGTCATCACCGTGCCGGGCGCCGACGACGTGATGCTCGGCTACCAGAGCCTCTCGTTCCACGACGTGCTGACCACCCGGCGCACCCTGGGCTTGCGGCCGGCCGCCGAGTTCGAGGCGTGGCTGCGCAGCGTCGGCATGGTCGACGACTCCGGCAAGCTGACCCCGTTCGACCTGGAGCGTTCGGTGCTGCGCTCGCTAACTTCCGCGGAGACATCATGAGTTCCAACGAGGTTGCGGTTCAAGAGTTCTGGGATGAGCTGCGCAAGACCACCCAGGCCCGGATCGGGCTCGGCAGGGCCGGCAACGCATTGCCCACCCGCCGAGCGCTCGAGCTGGCCGCAGCGCACGCCGCTGCTCGCGATGCCGTGCACGTGCCGCTGGACGTAGATCGACTCAGGGAAGCTGTCCGCACCGTCGGCATCGGCGAGCCCACCGTGGTGACCAGTAAAGCCACCTCCCGCGACGAGTATCTGCGTCGGCCCGATCTAGGGCGCGAACCCGCCGACGGTACGTCGGTGCCCGACACTCCCGCCGACATCGGTTTCGTGCTGGCCGACGGTTTGTCGCCGACGGCGCTGGATCGTCACGGCGCGACGCTGCTTGCCGCTCTGGTGGAACAACTGAAGGACCGCTACACACTCGCTCCGCCGGTCATCGCGACGCAGGCCCGCGTCGCGCTCGGTGATCACATAGGGGCACAGGGGCACGTCCGCACTCTGCTCGTGATCATCGGGGAGCGGCCCGGTCTGAGTGTCGCCGACAGTCTCGGCATCTACCTCACACACCTGCCGATGCCCGGCCGTACCGACGCCGACCGCAACTGCATCTCCAACATCCATCCGCCGGACGGACTGGGATACGCGGAAGCCGCGCGGGTGGCGGCCGGATTGGTCGACGGCGCACTGGCGCTCGGCCGCTCCGGCGTCGACCTGAAGGACACCTCACGGAACTCGGCACTCGGGACGCCCGGTGTCGTCGAACTCACCTGACAGGAACCCCTTGATGACCTCACGCGCACCGTTGTCCCTCCTTGCCGCTGCGATCACCGCGGTGTCGGTCCTCGCCGGTTGTGGTTCGGGCACCGATTCGGAGCCGTCGGCACAAACGCCTGCCTCCGGCTGTCGCACGCTGGCCGAGAACCCCGGCTGGTACGGCGTCAACCGGGACCGGATCGATGCGATGCTGGCGGAGCTGGGCACCTGCGGGGCCGACGGTTCGGTCACCGACGGCGCGCCGCTGGCCCTGTTCGACTGGGACAACACCGTGGTCAAGAACGACATCGGCGACGCGACGTTCTTCTGGATGGTGCGCAACGGCAAGCTGCGGGCACCCGCGGGCGGCGACTGGTCGACCACCAGCCCGTACCTGACCCCGCAGGCCACCGCCGCGCTGTCCAAGGCGTGCGCCGCGGCCAAGCCTGGTGAGCCGATGCCGACCAACACCGATCTGGGCTGTGCCGACGAGCTGCTGTCGGTCTACACCGACGGCGAGACGCGGGCGGACGAGCCGGCGTTCGCCGGGTTCAACGCCCGCCGGTTCGAGCCGTCGTACGCATGGGCCGCCCAGATGCTGGCCGGCTGGCGCGAATCCGACCTGACCGGCTTCGCCGAGGCGGCACGCAAAGAGAACCTCGACGCACCCGAGGGCACCGAGCAGAAGGTCGGCAGCGGTGACGAGACCGGTTGGGTGCGGTACTACCCGCAGATGAAGGATTTGGTGGAGACGTTGCGCGCCAACGGTTTCGACGTCCGCATCATCTCCGCGTCGGCTGAGCCGGTGGTGCGGGTGTGGGCCGCCGAGCTGGGCTTCACCCCCGACAAGGTGATGGGTGTGCGCACCGAGCGCGACGGTGACGTGCTGACCTCGAAGCTGGTGCCGTGCGGCGGCGAGACGGCCATCCCGTACATCGAGGGCAAGCGATGCCGGGTCAACGAGGACATCTTCGGTGTGAAGGGACCCGCCGCGTTCGAGCAGCAGGCTGAACCCAAGCGTGCCGCCTTCGGCGCGGGGGACTCCGACACCGACGTCACATTCCTGACCGACGCCACCGCGCTGCGTCTGGTGCTCAACCGAAACAAGACCGAGTTGATGTGCACGGCGTACGACAACGCCGACGGCCGCTGGCTGGTGAACCCGATGTTCATCGACCCCAAAAAGAAGCAGGGCGACCCGTACGACTGCGCGACGGAGGGCTACATCGAGCCCAGCGGCAAGGACGCCCCACTGCACCGTGCGGACGGAAGTGTGGTTCCTGACCAGCAGGACGCGGTGTCCTGAGAGTCGAGTGTTGGCTTGTGTGCGAGATTTCTCGAAAATCTGGTACACAAGCCAACTTTCGTCAGTACGGAGCTCCTGCGGAGCGCAATGCGGCGCGAGTGCGACCGATGACCGTGCCCTGGCGATACCTGAGAAGGTCGGCGCCGACGCGGACGATGCGCCAGCCGAGGTCCTGGTACTCGACGGTCTGATCGATATCCCGTGTGCGTTGCCGGGGATCGGTCCAATGCTGAATACCGTCGTACTGGACCCCCACCTTCCACTCCGGCCAGCCCATGTCGATCCGCCCAACCTGTTGGCCGTGGTCGAACACCTCGATCTGGGTGTGCGACGGACTCATCCCAGCCTCTGTATAGAGGAGGCGGAGCCGCGTCTCCTGCGGTGACTCGGCGCCTTCGTCGGCCAGGTCGAGCACTTGCCGCAGTTGCACGATGCCCCGAGCCCCACGATGCCGATCGACGAGCGGTGTCACCTCGGGAATCTTGAGGCGGGTGGCCTGGATGAGAGCGTCGACATGGATCACCGCCGCAGTGAGTCCGCGCCGGCGGCCCAGGTCAAATGCGGTGCGTTGAGGCGCGGTCGTGCGGACACCCCGCACCATGCAGATTTCGTCATCGGCGAGCGTGTCGCTGTGGATGCGAATGCCCGGCGGCTGCGAACGGCTGGGTTGGTTGAGTTCGGCCGGGTGCTTGGCATCGATCCACAAGGACCCGTGGACGGCCGCCGCGGACAGCCCCATGACTGTGGCCTGCCGGCCTGACCACAGCCATGCCGCGACGGCTTTGTCCGCCGGCGTCAGCACGGTGCCCCTCGGTACGTAGACATTGCGGAACACCGCCTCATACCGGGTGCGCAGTTGGTAGCGGTTGAGCTTGCCTGCGGCCAGTGCCTCGGTGCCCAGAAATGGCATGCGAATAGGACGCAGACGGCCAGGTTTCCGGTTCCCGTCGTGTCCAGCGTCGGCTTGTGTGCGAGATTTCTCGAAGAACTCGCACACAAGCCGACGTTCGGCCCCACAAGGCGCGTTTTGACCTGCGAGGACGCGCACCGGTAAGCTGCTCCGTTGGTGTGCGCTGCCCTCATGGGCATGCGGGTCCCGGGTCAACGTCGGTCGCCGGGATGTCGTAGCGCACTCGCCTGACCGGCACCCAAACCCGGGATATACCCGAAACGAGAGGTAAGCGCTGTGCCTACGTACACGCCGAAGGCAGGTGACACCACGCGTCAGTGGTACGTCATCGACGCCGAAGACGTGGTGCTCGGCCGGCTCGCCGCTGCAGCTGCCAACCTGCTGCGCGGCAAGCACAAGCCGACATTCACGCCGAATGTCGATGGTGGCGACTTCGTCATCGTCATCAACGCCGAAAAGATCGCCGTCAGCGGTAACAAGCTGACCAACAAGTTCGCTTACAGCCACTCGGGTTACCCGGGCGGTCTGCGCAAGCGCACCATCGGTGAGTTGCTGCAGAAGCACCCGACCCGCGTCGTCGAGAACGCGATCATCGGGATGCTGCCGCACACCAAGCTCGGTCGGCAGATCCAGAAGAAGCTCAAGGTCTACGCCGGTCCGGATCATCCGCACGCCGCGCAGCAGCCGGTTCCGTACGAGATCAAGCAGGTGGCCCAGTGACCGAAACGATTGAGAACGGCGACGTCGTCGAAGCCGTGACCGAGAGCGTCGAGGTGGAGCAGGAGCACCGCGAGCCGGTCATCATCGACCGCCCGATCCAGACCGTCGGCCGCCGCAAGGAGGCCGTGGTGCGGGTGCGCCTCGTTCCCGGCACCGGCCAGTTCAACCTGGACGGCCGCAGCCTGGAGAACTACTTCCCGAACAAGGTCCACCAGCAGCTGATCAAGGCCCCGCTGGTGACGGTCGACCGCCTCGAGCAGTTCGACATCTACGCCCACCTCGATGGTGGCGGCCCCTCGGGTCAGGCCGGCGCCCTGCGCCTGGCCATCGCCCGTGCGCTGATCCTGGTGCAGCCGGAAGACCGGCCCGCCCTCAAGCGCGCCGGCTTCCTGACGCGTGACCCGCGTGCCATCGAGCGCAAGAAGTACGGCCTCAAGAAGGCCCGCAAGGCGCCTCAGTACAGCAAGCGCTGATCTGCCGCCTTTGTGGCCAACGAACCCGCCGGGTGCGTCTTGTACGCATCCGGCGGGTTTGTTTTTGTCCGCATTGCTTTCGCCGAGTTCTACATATGGGCTGCTCTGGCGGGGCGGATTCATACGGTCACTGCAACATCCACTGGTTTGGGAGGTTGCGGTGTTTGATCGTTCGATGCGTCGGGTGTTGTTTGACCTGGTGTGTGACGGTGTCGCGATGCGTGATGCCGAGCGTCGGATCGGTGTGTCCAACGGTGCTGGACGGTACTGGTGGTATCAGGCTGGCGGCATGACTCTGCTCAAAGGAAGCAAGGGCACTCGCGGTATCGCCTGCCCGGGAGAGCGGACCCGCGAGGGCGGCCCGGGCCACCGGATCAGCTACGACGAACGCGTGACGATTATGCGGGGCCTGGATCGTGGCCTCAGCCACGCCCAGATCGGGCAGCAATTGGGCCGCGACCGCACCGTCATCTGGCGCGAAGTGCAACGTAACCGCAACGCCGACGGGGACTATCACGCCGGGATGGCCCATGCCCGAGCCTGTCAGAAAGCCAAGCGGCCCAAAGCGTTCAAGCTCAACAACACCGGATTGTGCGCGGCCATCGAAGGGTGGATGGACGATGGGTGGAGCCCGAAGCTGATCGCTGACATGTTGGCCCGCGCTCACCCTGATGACAGGCTGGGTCGGGTGAGCCACGAAACCATCTACAAGTGCCTCTACGTGCAAGGCCGTGGCCAGCTGCGCGCCGATCTGAACAAGTGCCTGTCGACCAAACGCACCGCCCGTAAACCCCGTGGCAGCGAGCGCCGCGGCAGATTCAGTGACGTGATCACCATCAGCCAGCGCCCCGCCACGGTTGAGGACCGTGCCGTGCCCGGGCACTGGGAAGGAGATCTGATCGTGGGCACCGCCTCGGGCAGTGCGATCGGGACCCTGGTCGAGCGCAGCACCCGATTCACCATCTTGTTGCACCTGCCCAACGATCACACCGCGGATTCGGTGGCCAAGGCGATGATCGCGGCGATGAATGAGTTACCGGCGCATCTGCGGCGCAGCCTCACCTGGGATCGCGGCTCGGAGATGGCCGGCTGGTGTGACATCAGCATGGCCCTGCAGGCCCCGGTCTACTTCTGCGATCCACATTCACCCTGGCAGCGGGGCAGCAACGAGAACACCAACAGGCTGCTGCGGTTCTGGTTCGAAAAAGGCACCGACCTCAGCCGCTACACCAAGGCCGACCTCAAATCCGTCCAGGACAAGCTCAACACCCGACCCCGGCCCACCCTGGACTACGACACCCCCGCCCAACGCCTCGCCACACTCATCAACCAAGCCGCATAGCCGATGTTGCGCTAACCACTTGACTTTGAGCGGCATTTCGCGACCCTGGCGTCGAAAGCGGCGCCTGCCTTCGCAGAATTTTTTCGCAGATTGGGGTTTGAGCGCGCTCACGATGTGGAAGCCAACTGCGCGGAGAGCAGGGGGCCGCTTTGTGTCAGCAGGGTTGTGCCCGCAGGACCTTCCTGCCGCCGGTGGACGTCGTATCGACGTCGGGGGACCGGATGCCGCTGTCCCATCGGAAGGAGTAATTGTGGGGAACTTCGTCAAGACAGCGACTGCGGGCGCGATGCTCGGCGGATCGCTCATGTTCACCGTCGGCATGGGTATCGCCAATGCAGCGCCCGAGACCGCCGGTGACGGCAAGGTGAACCTCACCCTCGGCAACGTCTCGGTTCTGGAGAACGTCGATGACGCTGCCGCCGCGCAGATCGCGGCCGGGGTGTGCAATAACACCGACACGGCTTCGCTGACCACCGCCGTCCAGGGCGTCGATGCGAACAGCACCGAGCACGTGGTCTGCACCAACAACCTCGGGACCATCTCGTTCAGCCAGAACGGGACCACTGAGCGCCCGGGCGGGACCGCCGCCCAGGGCACGGCTCCGCGCAGCGTGGCGCCGACGACGGCGGCTCCGATGGCGCCGGGAGGCAGCCATTCGTCGTCCGACACCGGCTCCAGCTAAGGGCTTGCCGCGACGGTCACCGCTCGCTCCCGACCCGCGGGCGGTGACCCTGCGAGCTTCACCGGCCGTCACGGCGGGGTATCGATTCGGCCGCGACATGGCGGCTGACCTCGCCGGTTGTGTCTACGGCGGCCAATTATGAGAAGTTTAAGGGCATGGGTCGACTGTTCGGCACCGATGGGGTGCGCGGAGTCGCCAATCGCGATCTGACTGCCGAGCTGGCAGTGGCACTCGGTTCGGCGGCTGCTCGGCGTCTCGGCAACTCCACGGGTCCCGGCCGTCGGGTGGCGGTCGTGGGCCGCGATCCGCGGGCCAGTGGCGAGATGCTGGAAGCCGCGGTGATCGCCGGCATCACCAGCGAGGGTGTCGACGCCTTGCGGGTCGGTGTGCTGCCGACGCCCGCAGTGGCATATCTGACCAGTGCATATGACGCTGATTTCGGGGTGATGATCTCCGCGTCGCACAATCCGATGCCGGACAACGGCATCAAGATCTTCGGTCCCGGCGGACACAAGCTCGGCGACACCGCTGAGGACCGCATCGAGGAATTGGTCAACGCAGGCCCGGGACTGCGCCCCACGGGAGCCGGAATCGGCCGGGTGCTCGACGCCGAGGACGCGCTGGACCGCTATCTGCGGCACGCCGGCAAGGCCGTGACGACGCGGCTTGACGGGCTCACCGTCGTGGTCGATTGCGCGCACGGTGCGGCGTGGGCGGCGGCTCCCCGGGCTTACCGGGCCGCAGGCGCCAACGTCATCGCGATCAACGCCGAACCCAACGGCCTCAACATCAACGACGGTTGCGGGTCCACCCATATGGAGGTGCTGCAGGCCGCTGTGGTCGAGCATGGTGCCGATCTGGGGTTGGCGCATGACGGCGATGCCGACCGGTGCCTGGCGGTGGACGCCGCGGGCCGCGTCATCGACGGGGACGCGATCATGGTGGTGCTGGCGCTGGCCATGCAGGAGGCCGGCGAGTTGGCTTCCGACACCCTGGTGGCGACGGTGATGAGCAATCTCGGGCTGCACCTGGCCATGCGGGCGGCCGGCATCGAGGTCCGCACCACTGGTGTCGGTGACCGTTACGTCCTGGAGGAACTGAGGTCGGGCGAGTTCTCGCTCGGTGGAGAGCAGTCCGGTCACATCGTGTTGCCGGGATTCGGCACCACCGGGGACGGCATCGTCACCGGCCTGCGGTTGATGTCTCGTATGGCGCAGACCGGTACGACGTTGGCCGCCCTCGCCGAACCGATGTGCACATTGCCGCAGGTGCTGATCAACGTGGCGGTCGATGACAAGGTTGCCGTGGCCAAGGCGCCGTCCGTGCAATCGGCGGTGGCCCAGGCCGAGGCGGAGTTGGGTGACACCGGTCGAATCCTGTTGCGGCCCTCGGGCACTGAACAGGTGGTTCGGGTGATGGTCGAGGCCGCCGACGAGAACACGGCCCGAATGGTCGCGGTGCGGGTCGCCGATTCGGTCAGCGGCCAGTCGGCCTGACGAGCGCTCGCGCGAGGAACATTCAAACCCGTGGGAACCCGATAAGGGCTGGCTGCGTCTAAACCGGGCATGGGAGATGTAACTGCCGCCAGGGTCGACGGTGCGGCACTGTCGTCAGTGGCCGCCGGATATGACGCCATTGCCGCCGATCTCGATTCTCTGGTGCGCGACCGCCTGCGCGGCCCCGTGTTCGACGGTGCCACCGCCGGGCATGCGCACGTCGCCGCCGGTGACGCGGTGCGGACTGCCGTGGACGAGCTGACGGACGGGTTGCGCCGGTGGTCGCGGGCCAGTGCCGAGGTGGCGGTGGTGCTGCGTAGCTCGATCGAGCGCTACGGGGCTGCCGATGCGCATGCCGCGGCCCGGGTGGGTTGAGCGTGGCGGCCAGCCTCGATGTCGCGGCCCGGTTGGACGAGGGGCAGGCCGCCGTCGACACGATCGCCGAGTACGTGTGGGCCTGCCATCTACTGGGTTTCGACCACCCCGACCTGACGCGGTACCGCTACCAGGTCCACGACTGGTACTCCGCCGAGGAAGGCCTCGATCTGCGGGTGCTGGATGTGGAATCTGCTTCGCTGGCCGCAGCCGCGGCCGTGGCCGAAGAGGAATTAGCGCTGCAGGACAAGAACTTTCAGAATCTTGTCGAGGCGTGGCACGGTACCGGGGCGCGGGCATCGACGGATTTTCTGGCCAGGCATGCGGCATCGTCGGCGCAGGTCGCCGCCGGAGTCCGCAGTGCCGCAGCGGTTTTGACGCGATTACGGGACAGCCTGTGGGCCGCGCTGGAGGCCAAGGTCTCCGCTGCGCTGCAGATCGAGGGGCGTCAAGGCGGGCAGCGCGGCGCCTGGCTGGCCGCTGCCCGCACGGTGAGCACCGGACTGGGGGACCGCTCGGCGGCGAGTGAACTCATCGACACGCAGGTGAAACCATTTGTGGTCAACGACATCGCCGGGGACTGGTTGGCGGCGATGCGCAGCACTACGCGCGCGGTTGCCGACGCGTACGGGCAGGCGCTCGCGGGCCTGCGTGCCGAGGCGCTTCCGGTGTTCGGTATCCCCGGGGAGCTGGGGCCGGTCCGGGCTGCACCGGTGCCGCCGCCCGTTGCCGCCGGCACCACCGCTGCCTCGGCGGCCGCGCCATCGTGGCAGCCGAGTCCTGCCGCGATGCCCGCTGCGATGTCGACCACGCCTTCTCAGATACCGCCTCCGGCGCCGTCGCCGGCCGCCGAGCCGTTGGCTGCGGTGGCAGAGCCGGTCGGGTCGGCGGCCCCGGCACCGACCTTGCCCGCCGGCGCGGCGCCGGGTATGGCCGGCGGTGGAATGCCCGGTCTGGGTGGCCTGCCTGATGTGGGCTCCGGACTGGCCGGTGCCGGACAACAATTGGCCGACCTGTTCGGCGGCTTGCTCGGTTCGTCTGCTGATGGTCTGCCCGACCGGATCGGCGACCTGCCGTCCGGCGAGGGCGGCGACGTCGATCCAGACGATGGTCCGCAGCAGGAGGCGGATCATGCAGATGACCCGGACGTCGAGGACACCGCTGACGAAGACGGCTCAGAAGACACAGACGAAGACGGGGCCGATGAAGACGAGCCCGTGGACTCAGCAGAAGGGGAGCTGACCGAGCCGCAATCTGATTCTCCACCGGTGGACGAGGCGTCGCCGGACCCGCAGAAACTCGAGGTGCCCGACCCGGCGACCACCGTGCCCGGACCGGCAGCAGACCCGCTCGCCGCACCCACTGGTGGCACCCCGTGTGAGATCGCCGCCGACGAGCTACCCCAGGTGGGTGAATAGGGGGCGGTCCCTGCCAGTGGGATTCTGAGCGTCGCAGTGACGGTATGAGTGTTAGTCCTTGTTTGGGGCGTCAACGTCAGTCGCCGCGACATCTTCGGAGGTGGTCCTATGACTGTGGAATCCGATTGCGAAATCCGTCAGATCGAGTCGGAAGCGCCGCCGTCGCGGTTCGCCCGAGGCTGGCATTGCCTTGGTCTGACCCGCGAGCTCGGTGACGGGAAGCCGCACGGGATCAAGGTGTTCGGCCAGAAGCTGGTTGTATTTCGTGGTGGTGACGGCAGGATCAATGTGCTCGACGGATACTGCCGGCACATGGGCGGTGACTTGGCACAGGGAAAGGTCAAGGGTGATGAGATCGCCTGCCCGTTCCACGACTGGCGCTGGGGCGGTGACGGCCGATGCAAGAATGTGCCGTACGCCAAGCGCACACCACGGCTGGCGCGCACTGCCACGTGGACCACCCTCGAGCAGGACGGGATGCTGTTCGTCTGGAACGACCCTGAGGGCAACCCTCCGCCGGATGACGTGACGATTCCGCGCATCGAGGGCGCCGGCAGCGATGACTGGACGGACTGGCATTGGTACACAACGGTTGTCAACGCCAACTGTCGTGAGCTGGTGGACAACGTGGTGGATATGGCGCACTTCTTCTACGTGCACGGATCAATGCCTACCCACTTCAAGAACATCTTCGAAGGCCACATCGCAACCCAATACATGAATGCCGATACCCGTGCCGACCGAGATGACGTCGGTGGCTCGACCATGCTGGGCACCACCTCGGTGGCGTCGTATTACGGACCGGCCTTCATGATCGATGACCTGACGTACCACTATCCAGAGGCTGACCACCACAGCGTCTTGATCAACTGCCATTATCCGATCGACACGAATTCGTTTGTGCTGCAGTACGGCATCATCGTCAAGAAGCCGGAGGGCGTTTCCGATGAGCTGGCCATGCAGAGCGCTGTCGCCTTGGGCGACTGGGTGAAGATCGGCTTCGAACAGGACGTGGCGATCTGGAAAACCAAGGCCCGCATCGACAACCCGCTATTGTGCGAGGAGGACGGGCCGGTGTACCAGCTGCGCCGCTGGTACGAACAGTTCTACGTCGACTCGGCCGATGTCGCCGCCGACATGGTCGATCGCTTCGAATATGAAGTTGACACCACGAGCGCTCGGCAGACGTGGACACGCGAGATCGAAGACAACATCGCTGCCCGCGCCGCCCACTCGGTGCCATGACGCGCCGTGTCGATCCTCGGCTTGAAGAATTGCCGATGACGCCGGTGACCTGCCGCAGCTGCGGCATGATGTTGTCGCGGATGCCTGCCGAGGTTGACAACTGACGTGGTCACCGGATTGACCCCACTCTGGGTGAAGATGGTTCGATGAGCGCGCACATGACTGCGAAGGCGGGTCCCGGACGGCCCGCAGGCGTCGACAGCGGTGATACCCGCCAACGTGTCATCGATGCTGCCTGCCGGTGCTTTGCCCAGTTCGGCTATGGACCCGCGACCAACAACCAGGTTGCCGAGATGGCCGGTGTGACAGCGGGTTCGGTGTACTACCACTTCGGTACGAAACACAAGTTGTTCGAGGCGGTCTGCGATGACGTCTACGGCAAGATCCTGGCGAATGCGGCGCCTGCCATGTCTGGACCGCACTCCATGCGCGATCTGCTGCGGGCGGCGTTGAGCGAATCGATTCGAATCAACCGCGAGTTTCCCGAGCTGGCCGGTTTCGTCGCCACCGCACCGATCGATGCGCGTCGGCACAAGGAGTTGGCCCCCGCCTTCGCCCGGCAGGGTGCGCGAATGACCGATGCACTGGCCCGGTCCGTCGTCGAGGGGCAGCGTGGCGGATTGATCCCGGCCGATCTGGACCCGGTTCAGGTGGCCCGCGTGATCGGTGCGATCGTCGACGGCTTTGCGCATGCGGCGGCCGTAACCGAGCCGAGTGAGATGGACGGCGTCAATCGGTTGTTCGAATCGCTGCTCCTGGAGGCGGCGACTATCGGCAAGCGCGCGGACCGCGATCCAGGCTGAGCGCATGACGTTGCAGCCCTACCGCGTGAGCGAAACCAGCTCCTCGCAGAACTTCACGGTCTCGGCGCTATCGGTGGCCAGCGGGTGCACCAGCATCGTGGTGACGCCGGCCTCGGCGTAGGCGGCCAGGCGTTCCTTGACGAATCCCTTCGGCCCCACGAGCGATACGTTGCGCACCAGGTCGTCGGGCACGGCCGCGATGGCCTCGGCCTTCTTACCGGCCAGGAACAGGTCCTGGATGTGGTCGGCGACCTCGCCGTACCCGTACCGGGTGGCCAGCTTGTGATAGAAGTTCTGCCCACGCGCGCCCATGCCGCCGATGTACAGCGCCAGTTGGGGTTTCGCCCAGGCCAGCCGGTCGTCCACGTCGTCGCCGATGGCCAGGCTGGCGCTGACCATCACGTCCAGCGGGCCCAGTTCTGGATCTCGTTTGGCGGCGCCGGCCCGCAGCGCATCGCCCCACACGTCGTCGGCCTTCTCGGGCAGGTAGAACACCGGTTGCCAGCCCTCGGCGATCTCGGCGGTCAGCTCGACGTTCTTCGGTCCCAGTGCAGCGATGGTGATCGGAATGCGCTCCCGCACAGGGTGATTGATCAGGTGCAGTGACTTACCCAGTCCGGTGCCGCGGTCGGCGGGCAGTGGCAGCTGGTAGTACTTGCCGTCGTAATCCAGGTTCTCGCGGCGCCACACCTTCCGGCAGATCTCGACCACCTCGCGGGTACGGCCCAGCGGTGCGTCGAACGGCACGCCGTGGAAGCCCTCCATCACCTGCGGGCCCGAGGTGCCGATGCCCAGGCGGAAGCGACCGTCGGACACGTAGTCCACACCCGCCGCGCTCATGGCCATCAGGGCGGGTGTGCGGGTGTAGATCGGGACCACGCCGGTGCCGAGTTCCATGGTGGAGGTCTTGGCGGCGAGGTAGCCGAGCTGGCTGATCGCATCGTAGGAGTACGCCTCGGCGACCAGGGCGATGTCGACGCCCACCTTCTCCAGTTCGACGACTTGGTCGGCAGCTTCTTTGAAGCCGCCGGCGTAACTCAGGAAGATGCCAGTGCGCATCGCAGGAGTGTAGCAACCCAACCAGTTGGTTGGGAGGGGCGGTCCCGATGGCGGGCCGGACCCCCGATCTGCCGTCAGCTGGGTCTTGGTGAAACGGGTGTGGAGCAACCACTCACTTATCCCGGAGCATCAGTTCTTGTCGTCGAGGGTGGTCAGGGTATCGATGATGTCGGCGATTGCGGTTGTGATGGCATGAGGCCGGTCCAGTGGGATGTTGTGGCCGGAATCGATGACGATGTGCCGACCCTGAGGGGCTTGAGATGCCAGCCTTCTGTGGCTGGCGAGGATGGCGCGGTGTGTCTTCGGAAGAAGTCGTGAGATGCGGTCGCCGCTGAGAACTGTCACTGGCACGTCAGGCAGAGGGCGGTGGATGTGTGGCGCGGAGAGCGCCTGTAGCCAGCCGCGAGTTTCGCGTGCTTGGTTTTGGGTTGCGGCGGTGGTGAGTTCGTAGTTTTTGGCCTCTGCGGCATAGGCAGCTGGCAGGACTGGGTCGACGAGTTTGCCAACCATCCACCGCGTGGCGCCGATACGTGCAAATACCTGTGTCACCACCGCGTAGGTCTGGAGGGCAAGTCGGTAGCCGGGGCCACGCAGTGAGGCGACGTCAGTGCACGCACCGTCGACAAAGACCAGTCCGGCGATCCGCGCAGAAGTGTCTTGAGCCGCATAGGCTTCGATGATCGCCGCGCCGACGCTGTGGCCGACAAGGATGACCTTGGCTTGGGGTCGAGGCGCGACTGCATCGATGACCGCCCCAAGGTCACGGGCCATCCGTTCAACAGTGCGCAGTTCGAAATCGACATCGCTGCGGCCATAGCCCGCCCGGCAATACACGACAGTCTGTGTTCGCTCGGCCACCTCGGGTTGGACGAGGCCCCAAAATGTGTGCGCGACACCTAAACCCGATTCGAAGACCACGATGAGCTCTTGGCCATCACCGCTCGGATGCGTGGTCATGTACTGCAGGCGGCGACCGTCGGAGGTCTGGGCGAACGCAATCGTGCCAAACGGACTCATTTCGAATGTACGTGTAGCGCGGGGCTCATTCGCCATCTGAACGAAGCTACCAAAGGCGATGGAAACTACCGGCGAGGTCTCAGTAAGGGGCAGTCGGCGGGTACTGAAGCGAGGGTGGCAGCAGTTTCTTGTTGTGTTGATCCGCGGCCCAGTAGGCCCAGACCATGCCGCCGATCCAGGTGAAGAACCACAGGAACCACGCGATACCGAGTGTGAAGAACCCGATCAAGAACAACAGGATGTTGATGCCGAACATGATGAAGGCGCCCGGGACGGTCGCGTAGAGCATGCCGAGGCAACCGAACAGCCCGGCCAGCAGTGCGGCCAGCCCAGGGTTCTTCGTCGGCATGGCCGGCGCATACATGTTGACCTGGATTGGGGCTGTCCCCGGGTACGGATAGGGGTTCGGACCGGCGGCGAAGTAGCCGGGCGGCGGGCTCAGTTCGGGCTGCAACATCGGCGGGGGTGGTTGCGGCGTCGGTTGTGGTGGGACTGCTGGCAGATAGTTGTCGTCGGCCTGGCTCATGATCGCCCCCTGGGTTCGCTCGGTGAGCTGAGGCTACTCCCGGACGACCGCGTCCGCGTGGGCAATTTTTGTTCGTCGAGCAGGGCGCGTGGCCGGTGTGGGAGTACGCCCGCGGGCGAGCTGCGAACGCGTCAGCGTTGCCTCAGCGCGATCACCTCCTCGGTCAGTGCGCGAGCGGCCGTGATCGGCTTGGTGGAGCGCTC
This sequence comes from Mycolicibacterium fortuitum subsp. fortuitum, assembly GCF_022179545.1. The sequence continues at coordinate 1,665,598 of NZ_AP025518.1, forward strand.
CAGCTTGGAACCCAGCAGCGCGCCGTCGTAGATCAACTGGATTTTGCGGGCCAGTGTCGCGGGGGAGTCGGTGTCGGCCTGTTTCAGCAGGGCGGTCAGTGTGGCCCGCAGCCACTTGCGGTGTGCCCGTACCGGTTCGAGCTCAACACCGGGGTATTCGGTGGCGGCGTTGGCGTACAGGCAGCCGCGGTAGTCGCGCAGGACCGCCGATTGTGAGGCGAGGTCGAAAAAGCTCAGGATGCGTCGCACCGGATCGTGCACTCCGGCGACCGCCTGTTCCCAGCGGTTGCGATCAGCGTGATCCAAATCGGTGAGGTAGGCGATCACCAAGGCGTCTTTGGAGCCGTAGGTGCTGTAGAGGCTCGCCTTGGCGACCCCGGCCTCCCGCAGGATCGTGTCGATGCCGATGGCCCGAATGCCCTGGCTGGCGAACAGTTCGGCCGCGGTGTCGAGCAATCGCTGAGCCGGCGGGACGGTGCCGGCGGTCGGCTCAGCCTTGGGTGCGGTGACGGTTCGGGGCGTGCTCATACCGGTCAGCGTAGCCTGAAACGTCGCATAGACAGACCTGTCTGTCTATGGGACCGTCGGTGCCGTTCCACCCCTGCGATGCCGAGGAATCCCACGTGACTCTGTACCTCTACGAAATCACCCCCGACGCCACCGATGCCGCTGCGGTGAGCCAGCTTCTCAAGACGCTCGATGCCGAGATCGCCGGCGGCGGTGGTGAACTGATCGAGGCCCAGGTCACCGCGCAGCGCCGGAGGGTCTTCGCGATCGCCGAATTCGGACAGGACGCGCACGCCCTGGATGCCACGCAACTGGCGACCGCCACTGTCTCGGGCCCGCATCAGGTTCGGTTGGTCGGTGCGGACCTCTCGGATCTCAAAGCCGCCCGCCCGCAGGCCGGTTACCTGGTGGAGTGGGACCTGCCGGCCGAACTCGACATGGATTCCTACCTGGCCCGCAAGAAGGCCAACGCCCCCAAGTACGCCGACGTGCCCGAGGTCCAGTTCCTGCGCACCTATGTCCGCGAGGACATGGACAAGTGCCTGTGTTTCTACGACGCGCCCGACGAGGCCGCTGTGCGGCGGGCCCGCGACGCGGTGAGCACGCCGATCGACCGGCTGTACGGACTGGACGGACCGCTAACGTGACCGCGGTGCTCGCGGAGTCCGCCCTGGACCGGGTGGCGCACACCGTCGCCGCCCGCGCCGCCGATCTCGATGAGCAGCGCACCGATGTCCGCACCGATCTGGTCGAGCTCGGCCAGGCTGGGTTGCTCGACCTCGAATTGTCCGACATGGTGCGCGTCATCGACGAGGTGTCGGTCCACAGCCTGGCCGTCGGCTTCTCCACTTGGGCGCACCACATGACCGTCCGGTACCTGCACGCCGCGCCCGGCGGTGGGTTCGGCGAGCAGATCAGCGTCCTCGCCGCGGCAGGCCGGATCGGCGTCACCGCCATGGCGGCCGGACTCAAGCAGGTCGCCGGTCTCGGGCAGGTACCGATCACCGGCGGTACCGACGGCGCGGACCTGATCGTCAGTGGACCGATTCGCTGGGCCTCCAACGTGTTTCCCGACGCCCTGATCGTGACGCCGGTCCGCACTGGTGAGCGCACGCTGGTCGTCGCGGTGGACGTCGGCGCCGACGGTGTGACGGTCAATCCCGCCCCAGCACTCACGGCACTCGGGGCGACCGCGTCGACGTCATTGCGTCTGGACCGGGTGCGGGTCCCGGCACATCAGGTGCTCACCACTGACCTGGATGCGTTCGTCGCCGGGATCCGGCCCGCGTTCTTGTTGTTGCAGACCGCGTTCTGCGTCGGCGTCACTCGGGCGGCGCTGACCGCGGCCACCGCGGCGCACACCGGCCCGCTGGCCCGGTTCGGCACGGAACTCGAAGATGCGGTCGCCCGTGCCGAGGGTGTCAGATCGCGGCTGTACGGCTGGGCTGCGGACCCCGATGCGGCGACGGTGCCTGACCTGATCCGGTTGCGGCTGAATGCGGCACGGGTGGCTGTCGACGTCACCCGGCTGGAGCTCTCGTTGACCGGCGGTGCCGGCTACACCCTGGGAAGTGCCGCCAACCGGCGGTTCCGGGAAACCGCCTTCCTGCCCGTGCAATCACCTTCGGAAGGACAACTGCGGTGGGAACTCACGCGCTACGAATAGCGAACGGCGGCAAACATTTCGGGGCGGAACCGGCCTTGACCGGCATCGATCTGCAGATCCGCACGGGGGAGTTTCTCGCGGTGCTGGGTCCCAGCGGCAGCGGCAAGTCGACCTTGCTGCGGATCTGCGCCGGGCTGGACGCTCTGAGCTCCGGCACACTGACCTGGTCGGGAAATGGCAGCCGGCCGCGTACCGGGGTGGTGTTCCAGCAGCCGCTGCTGATGCCGTGGCTGAGCGTCGCGGACAACGTGGCCTTCGCGCGCCGGTTCACCGCGCAACGCAGCGGGTTCGACGCCGAGGACGCCGCGAAGCTCATCACCAGGTTCGGATTGGACCACCTGGCCGCGCGGTACCCCGACGAGCTGTCGGGTGGGCAGGCCCAGCGAGTGGCGATCCTGCGTGCCGTCGCGACCCGCCCGCAGCTGCTGCTCCTCGATGAACCGTTCAGCGCGTTGGATCCGGCCACCCGTACCGATCTGGTCGGCTGGCTCCGGGAGCTGGCACGGGAACTGGACGTCACCGTGGTGCTCGTCACCCACGATGTCGACGAGGCATTGTCGCTGGCGCAGCGCATCGTGCTGCTCGACGGGGGCCGGATCCGCGCGGACTGGACGGTCGGCAGTGACGGAACACCCACGCGCGGTGAGATTCTCGCGCAGTATCGGGCCGATGCCGCGGTGGAGGTGCCGTGACGGTGCTGACCCGGCGGTCCCTACTGGCCGGAGCGGCCGGATTGACCGCTGCCGGTGGACTCTTCGGCCTCGGCGGGCTGGCGCACAGTGCCGTGAGCAGTGCACCGGGCGACGAGGGTGCGCTGCGGGTGGGCTATCTGCCCATCACCGATGCCGCGCCGCTGTTGATGGCTCACAGTGCCGGGCTGTACCCCGCCGGGGCGGTGAGTTCGGCACGGCCGGTGCTGTTCCGCAGCTGGGCCGCGCTGGCCGAGGCATTCATCACGCGGCAGGTCGACGTCGTACACCTGCTGATGCCGATGGCCGTCCAGTTGCGCTACACCCTGGGCGCCGGGGTCCGCGTGCTGGGTTGGAACCACACGAACGGATCGGCGCTGACGGTGGCGCCGCACATCCGGGAGTTGAGCGATCTGGCCGGCACTCAGGTGGCCATCCCGTTCTGGTGGTCGATCCACAACATCGTGTTGCAGCAACTACTTCGGGCCCATGGCCTGCGACCGGTGTTGCGGCGTAGCGCTTCACGGGCGGACCGAACCGTGGAACTGATCGTGATGAGCCCGTCGGACATGGTGCCCGCCCTGGCCAACGGCACGCTGGGCGGATATGTGGTGGCCGACCCGTTCAACGCTGTCGCGCAGATCAAGAAGATCGGCCACATCCACACCTTCCTCGGCGACGTCTGGCGCGATCACGCCTGTTGCGCCCTGGTCACCCGGGAGGACGTCATCGCGAGCCGACCGCAGGCCGTGCAGGCCGTCGCCGATGCGGTGGTGGGAGCGCAGCAGCGCATCGATGGCGACCGCGCGGCCGCGGCGACGGCGCTGACCGGCGGCAGATATCTACCACAGCCCACACCGGCGATCGCACTGGCGCTGACCTATCCGAAACCGCCTTATCCACTGGCACATCCGGATTGGCAGCCACAGCGCCTCGGGTTTCAACCCTTCCCGTATCCGAGCTTCACCCGCCGCCTCGCCGAGGCCATGCATGACACCGTGGTCGACGGCGACCGCCGGTTCCTGGACCGGCTCGACCCCGATGCAGTGCACACCGATCTCGTGGAAGACCGATTCGTCCGCCGGGCCCTCGCTATTCACGGCGGGCCGAGCGCCTTCGGACTGACCGCCGACCTCACCCGAACCGAACAGGTGCAACCGCTATGACCATCGCCTTCGCCAACAAAGCCCCGACATCCGACGGTGCTTCGAGCTGGTCGGGCCGTTACGCGCCGCCGGCCGTCGCCACCATGGTTGCCGTCGTGCTGTGGTGGTTCGCAACCTCGGTGCTCAGCGCACCAGAATCGGTACTGCGTCAGACCGCGCCACAGCACGTCTTTCCGGCGCTGGCCGGGCTTCTCGAGCGCGGTGTGCTACTCGGTGATCTCGGCGTCAGCATGTGGCGGTTGTTGATCGGCCTGGCCGTCGCAGCTGTGATCGGGATGCCGCTGGGTTTGTTGATCGGTTCTTCCGGCGTCGCTGAGCGCGCCGGCGGTCCGATCATCGCTTTCCTGCGGATGATCTCTCCGTTGTCCTGGACACCGATTGCGCTGGCGGTGTTCGGCATCGGCAACCAGCCCGTGATCTTCCTGATCGCGGTGGCTGCGGTGTGGCCGGTGCTGCTGAACACCGCGGCAGGGGTGCGCGGCGTGGACCCGGGGCTGCTCAACGTGGCGCGCTCATTTCACGCCACGCGCTGGGAATTGTTGCTCGCGGTGGTCCTGCCGGCCATCCGCACCCACGTGCAGACCGGGATCCGGCTGGCGCTCGGTGTCGCGTGGATTGTCCTGGTGCCCGCCGAGATGCTCGGGGTGCGTTCGGGATTGGGCTATCAGATCCTCAATGCCCGCGACCAGTTGGCCTACGACCAGGTGGTCGCGGTCATCGTCGTCATCGGCCTGCTGGGATTCCTGCTCGACGCTGCCGCGCGCTGGCTGTTGAATCCGGCCCGTCGCGGCTGAGCCGCGAATCTACGACGGCTTGCGGGATGCCGCATCGATCGCCGGCAGGTAGATGTCGTCCACCAACTCGGCGACCGTGCTCGATTGGTTCGTGTTGCGGCCGAACAGCAATTCGTTGCGCATGAGTGCCAGAATGCTCAGTGCCACCCGGTCCGAAATCTCAGCCGGTCCTATCTCGCCGCGCTCGCGTGCGGCGGCCAGTGCCCGGCGAATCGTGTGGTCGGTCTGCGCGGCCACCTTCGTCTGGAAAGTGTGCAGGGTGGCATCGTCGGCTTCGGCGACGAGACTGCGGAAGGTGTCGATTCCGATTTCGTGCCACTGGTCCACGAGGGACTGGACCATGCCCACGATGTCGTCGCGAAGATTCCGGGACGGCACTTCGGCCGGTGGGGTGCGGAGGGTCGGGAGGGCGTCGGCGACCATCTGCGACCGAGAGCTGTAGCGACGGTAGAGGACTGGCTTTCCGGTCCTGGCGCGGCGGGCGACACCTTCGAAAGTGACGCCGGAGTATCCGCGGTCTGTCAGCTCGGCCCAGGTGGCATCCCGGATCGCCGACATCAGCACGTCGTCCCGGCGACGTGTTGCCGGTTCGGATTCCGCAGTCACCTTTCGGTTAGGCACGTTGCGTATCTTAACCGCCCACGCTAGCATCGCCGCTATAGGGAACGATCCGTATCCTATTTTCTGTTGACGTGAAGGTGAGGGTTCATGGCTGTTCGGCTGCCCGATGTCGCCGACCTCGATCCGGCAGGGCGTGAGGTCTACGACTTGTTTCCGGCCAATCTGTCCAGGGGACTGGCCATGACCGGGTCGAGCGCGAAGCCCTACCTGTCGCTGGGCCTTTCCTTTCGTACGGGTGCCCTGTTGCCTGAAACGCGGGAGTTGGTGATCTTGCGAGTCGGCGCGGTGACAGGCGCCGCATACGAGATCCATCACCACTGGCGCGAAGCGCGAGATGTCGGAGTCTCGGATTCAAGGATCGACAGTGTGGTGTCCGGGGCTACGTCGTTCGGGGACCGGCGGGTCGATGCACTCATCGCCTTCGTCGATGACGTGCTGGCACGGATCAAAGGTGGTGGAGCGGACACCACGCATATGCAGGAGTTCTACTCCGATAACGAGATCGCGGTGATCACCCTGCTCGTGGGGCACTACGTGATGACTGCGCTGTTCATCGGCACCCTCGGCATCGTCCCTGAGGAGGGCGACGTCGACGGCGCGAGCAGTCTGGCTGAAGCCACCGCCAAGCTGCACGGAGAACCAGTGAAGGGTGGACGATGAGCGACGAAATTCCTTTTCGGGAAGGCTTGTTCGATCTCGGCGGGGGAGCGCACGTATTTCTCTCCGGCAACGAGGCGCTCGGCCTGGCCAATGCGGGTCTGGTGGTCAGCGCCGGTGAGGCCCTGGTGATCGACACGCTCTATGACGTGCAGCATGCGCGGGCAATGTGCGCCTCCATGGATGAGCTGACAGCAGCTGCGCCGGTGCGGTATGTCTTCAACACCCACACCGATGGTGACCACTTCTTCGGGAACCAGGTGTTCTCCGCAGATACCGAGATCATCACCAGCGAAGCTGCCAGTGCACTGATGACACAAGAGCATGCCGACCTCACCGCGAAACTGCTTGGCACAGAAACCGACCCGGGCGGTGCGTTGCATGTACTGGAACCGCTGGGGCGGCCGTTCGACTTCTCCGAGGTGCGGGTGCGGCCGGCGGACACCACGTTCACCGGTGAAAAGGCCCTGCGAGTGGGCAATCTCGATGTGGAGCTTCACGAACTCGGACCGGCGCACACGGTCGGCGACGCGATCGCCTACCTGCCCGAGTTGGGCGTGTTGTACGCCGGAGATCTGCTGACACATAACGTCGTTGCGGTCACCTGGTCTGGTTCGATCCCGAACTGGATCAAAGCGCTGGAGCGCATCCGCGCCTTCGGAGCCCAGAAGGTAGTCGCGGGCCACGGTCCCGTACTCGTCGACGAAGCGATCAATGCGGCCATTGATCGCGGAATCCGATTCTGGTCGAACCTGCACACCGACGCGACGCGGCTCTACGACCAAGGTGTGCCGGTGGCCGAGGCGGTCGCTCGAATGGACATCCGTAACTATCCGGAAGCCATGGCGACGCTGCCGATCATCGTCACCGCGATCTACCACGAACGTGACCCGAGCATCCCGTATCTTGACCTCAGCCAGGCGATCGAGGCCATCGCCGCGCAACTGACTCAGCACATCACCGCGTCATGACCGCGCCGCTCATCACCCCACGGTGCGAATCAGCTTCTTGTTGATGAACTCACCGATGCCGAGTGTGCCGAGCTCGCGGCCGAAGCCGGAACGCTTGATGCCGCCGAACGGCAGTTCCACGCCGTCGGCCTGGACTCCGTTGATGAACACCATGCCGGCGTCGATCTTCGCGGCGACCCGCTTGGCTTGTTCCGCGTCAGTGGTGAAGACGTAGGAGCCCAGGCCGAACGGGGTGTCGTTGGCCAGCTCCAGGGCCTCGTCTTCGGAACCGGCCTTGAAGACCATCGCGATAGGCCCGAACAGTTCTTGGTGGTAGACGTCGTTGTCGGGCTTGACGTCGGTCAGCACTCCGGTCGGGAAGAAGGCGCCGTTGCGCTCCCCGGCACTGGTCAGCGTCGCACCCTGTTCGACCGCGCTGTCCACCTGTGCCTGCAACCGATCGGCGGCCAGTTCGGATGACAGCGGGGTGATGTCGTCGGCGGCGGCGAGGACGGCGGCGGTGAATTTCTCCAGGAACGCGTCGTAGAGCTCGTCGGCCACGATGAAACGCTTGGCCGCATTGCACGCCTGCCCGGTGTTGTCCAGGCGGGCCGCCGCCGCCTTGGCGACGGTGTCATCGAGATCGTCGGTGGACAGCAGGATGAACGGGTCCGACCCACCGAGCTCCAGGACGACCTTCTTCAGGTTGCGTCCGGCGATCTCGGCCACGGCGGCACCGGCCCGCTCTGAGCCGGTCAGCGAAACCCCGGCCACCCGTGGGTCTTCGATGAGCCTGGCCACCTGTTCGTTGGTGGCGTAGATGTTGACGTACGCCCCGGGCGGAAAACCGGCGTCATCGAAGATCTGCTGGATCGCGGCCGCCGACTCCGGGCATTGCGGGGCGTGCTTGAGCAGGATCGTGTTGCCCACACACAGATTGGGACCGGCGAACCGGGCGACCTGGTAGGCCGGGAAGTTCCACGGCATGATCCCCAAGAGGACACCGTAGGGACTGTTCGTGACCACCGCTTCGCCTGTGCCGTCGAGCAATTCAATTGGCTGGTCGCGCAGCAGCGACTCGGCATGGTCGGCGTAGTACTCGTAGATCGAGGCGCTGAACTTGACTTCACCGATGGCCGCGTCCAGCGGCTTGCCCATCTCACGCACGATGATTGCGCCGAGTTCGTCCGCACGCTCGGCATGCAACTCACCGACCCGACGGATGAGGGCCGCGCGCTCGGCGACAGTGGTCTCGCGTGCCCACGTCCTGCTCGCGGCCACGGCAACCGACAGGGCGTTGTCGATCTCGTTGTCGGTGGCAGTCGGGTACTCCTTGACGACGTCGCCGGTGGCCGGATCGGTAACGATGTACAAGCTCATAGCTGTTCTCCAGTCTGTGTGGTCAGTAGAGTTCGATGACGAGTTTGTCGCTGAGAGAGCGCGATACGCACAGCGCCATTTCTTCGTTGTTGGCCTTGACGGTCGCCGACAGGCAGTTGTCGCGGTGATCCGGAATGCCCTCGACGACACCGGAGACGCAGGACCCGCAGATTCCCTCCCCGCACGACCTGAACACGTCGCAGCCCGCTTCCTCGAGCACGTCGAGTATCGAGCGGTCGGCCGGGATTTCGAACACCTCACCGGTGGTCAGTTCGACGGTGAACGCCTTGTCGCCGGAGGTGTCGACTTCCTTCGGTGTGAACGCTTCGAGGTGGATGTTCTCGGCGCCGACCGCAGGCGTGAAGGCGGCAACTACCTGATTCATGAACCCTTCTGGGCCACACGTGTATACGTGGGTATCGGTCGAGATGGTCGATGCCATCTGTTCGAACAGCACGGGTTGCCCGGTGCGGGGTACCCCGATGTGCAGGGTGACGAAGTCGCGGTATTCGACTCGTTCGGTGAGGAAGTCGTCGAATGCCATCTCCTCCCGTGACCGCCCGAAGTAGTGCAGCTCGAAGTCAGCACCCCAGCTGTACAGCTCGAAGGCCATGCTCATCAGCGGCGTGAGGCCGATGCCGCCGGCGATCAGAATGTGCTTGGCGGCGTCCGGAACGATGCCGAGCATGTTGCGCGGCTTGCTGATCTTGAGATGATCGCCGACCTTGAGCGCATGCATGGCCGCTGAGCCGCCTTGCGGCCCTTCTTTTTTGACCGCGACCCACATCGACGAGTCGTCTTTGGGTGAGCCGGCCAGTGAGTACTGGCGAAGCACCCCGGTGGGTCCGGTCACGTCGATGTGCGCGCCGGACCGCCACTCACCGAAGGGAGATCCGTCGAGCTGCTCCAGGCGCAATCCCCGGATATCCGGTGTCTCGACCTGGATCTCGGCGATACGGACCACGATGCTGTTTTCCATCATCGGGCTCCGGGGTCAGGCCCGCCGGCGGCGATGAAGCCGGCGAGCAGTTGGTAGAGCGGTTCCAGCGGCCCATCGTCATCTTCCGGGTGGAACTGCACGCCCAGCACCCAGTCCGTGGGGTGCTCGACGCCTTCGACGATGCCGTCGAGGGCCCGGGCGGCGACGACGAGTTCATCTGCCACGTCGTCGACGGCCTGGTGGTGACCGGACCGGACGACGAGGGGGCCGGCCCCGAGGATGACGGCCAGCCGGGTCTCGGGTAGCACTTCGACCTTCTCGTCGATGAAGAGGTGTTCGCCCGGCCCGCCGCGGTGGAGCTGGTAGTCGGTGATGTCGCCGATGATCGTGCCGCCGTAGCAGACGTTGATCAGTTGTGAACCACGGCAGATACCCAACACCGGCCGACCGGCGTCGATATACGCCCGGATCATGTCGATGCTGACCCGGTCGGCCTCCGCATCGACCCCGTAGGAGTTCGGAAGGACGCCGTCCGGTCCGCCGTAGCAGGTCGCGGCGATATCGCCACCCCCGAGCACCAACAGGCCGTCGGCGTCGACGACCACGTCGACGGATCCGGGTTCGGTAGTGTCCACCAGCTCGAAGCTGGCATCGAGCTCGGCCAGTGCTGTCAAGACCGTGCGGGTGAAGCGCCGGTGCAGTGCGGCGACCGGTGCGGTGAGATCGGGGAAGTTGAGGGATACCAGCACCGCGACGTGCGGCCGTCCCGGTGCCCGGGTGCGGGCTCCGGATGGTTCGACCTCGTCGCGCAGGACGACGGGGTTGTTCATACCAAGGCCTCCATTCTCGATTTGGCGGCTCGTTCGGAGAGGTCGGCGAAAAGCGCTGCGTCGCTGCGCGAGGAGGCGTGCAGATCCTCGGGATGCCATTGCACGGCAAGCAGATTCCCGCCGGTGTGTTCGAGGGCTTCCACACACCCGTCGTCTGCGGTGGCGGCCACGCGCAGGTCGGCACCTATGGCACCGACCGCCTGGTGGTGATACGACGACACCGGGATGCGGGTGGACCCCGTGATCTGGAAGAGTCGGCTGTTCTCGGCCACCATCACGTCGTGGACGGCGTTACCGTGCGCGACGCTGCTCGCCGGCAGGTGCTGGATCAGGTCGCCGCCCTGCACCACGTTGAGGATCTGCATCCCGCGGCAGATCGCCAGGGTCGGGATGCCCAGTCGCACGGCGCAGGACATGACCGCCATGTCGAACGCATCCTGGTGTGCCACCGGGTCTTCGGTCTGCGCGACAGGCTGCTGCCCGTAGTGCCGGGGATCGAGGTCCGCCCCTCCGGGCATGCAGATGCCGTCGAACCGGGTCAGCCGGTCGGCCAGTTCCGCGGCAGGGTCACCGTCCGGGCCGTGCAGCACGAGCGGCTCACCACCGCCTGCCCACACTGCCTCGCAGATGGCCTCTGCGGCCAGGGTCGCACTGAAGCGCAGGATCGGCACGCGGGCGGCGCGCCGGCCCGGCACCGCGATGAGCGGTCGCATGTCAGCTCACCTCGAAGGGGTAGTCCAGCGTCGGCAGCCACTGCGCCCATGCGGACTTCAGCCGTCCGTCGGCGATGATCCGGCTCAGGGCACCATCAAGGGCCGCAAGGGTTTCCGGGCGATCCTTGGCGACGGCGATGCCCCACGGGTTGTTGGTCTTGACGACGAACGCAAGCTCGAAGTCCGGATCGGCGTCGCCGAGCGGTACGAATACGACATCGTCGTCACAGACAGCGTCGACCTCGCCCGAGCGCAGTGCGGCCAGCATGTCCTCGTAGACGTGCTCCGACTCGAACTCGACCACCTCCGCACCGGTGAAGGAGGCGGCCAGGTTGTAGTTGGCCGAGGCACGGATGGCGGCGATCCGCTTGCCGGCCAGACCCGCCGGGTCGGGCACAGCCTCGCCCCGGCGCATCAGGATGCCTTCGTGGAAAATTCCGTAGGGCCGGGTGAAATCGGCCTGCTCCAGGCGGGCTGGGATGATGCCCTGGCCGCACAGCACACCGTCCACCCGATGGTCGCGAGCGGCGGGCAGCATGTCGCCCCACGGCATGATGACCCACTCCAGTTCCCGGTTCAGCTCGGCCGCAAGGAGGTCGGCCACAGCCGGCTCGTATCCCGCCCGGCCACCGGGTGACGACGCGAGCCCGAACAGCGGGGGAGCGTCGGCGTCGATGCAGGCCAGGCGCAGCGGCTCGGTCACGGGGTGTCCTCCCAGTACATCGTGCGCTCCCAATCGGTGATCGAGCTGTTGAACCGGGCCCACTCGTCGGTCTTGTACTCCAGCAACAGGTTCCCCAGCGGAGCGCCCAGCGCGTTGATCAGATAGTCGTCGGCCTTGAACGCCGCCAGCGCATCGCCGAGGGTGAGCGGCAGCTCTCCGAACAACTCGGGTTCCGTGGACTCGTAGCTCGAGCCGACCGTCGGTGCACCGGGGCTGATCTGGTTCTTCAAGCCGTCGTCGATGGACACCAGCATCGCCGCGTGGGTCAGGTACGGGTTGCATGCGGCATCGGGGAGCTTGTACTCGAGCCGGCCGTTGGCCGACAGGCGCACCGTGCAGGTCTTGTTGTCGAGCCCCCAGTTGATCTTCGACGGTGCGAACTGTCCCGCGTCCCAGTATCGCTTGTAGGAGTTGACCGTTGACCCCATGATCAGCATCGCGCCCGGGGTATGGGTGAGCAGCCCGCCCAGGGCGTACTGCCCCTCCTCGGTCAGGTGCAGATCGTGGCGGCCTTCGTCGGCCAGGATGTTTACGTCACCGCGCCAGAGGCTGAAGTTGTGGTGGCAGCCGTTGCCCATGTAGCCCTGGCCGGGTTTGGGCATGAAGCTCGCCTCGATGCCGAGCTCCCGGGCGACCTGCTTACAGATCTGCCGGTAGGTCATCAGCCGGTCGGCCGTTGCGTCGCTGTGGTCGAACATCCAGTTGAGCTCGACCTGGCCGGCGTCCTCGAAGTCGCCTTCGACCATCTGGAAACCCATGAACTTCGCGTACGAGATCACCTTCTGGTAGATCGCGCGGTATCGCTCAAGGTGCTCGATGTGATAGGCCGGGCTTGAGTCTGGCCGTGACGATGTGGTGAACCCGGGTCCCTCCCAGGTCATCTCGGGCTCGGTGCCGGTGCGCAGCTCCAGCCCGGTCCGATCGGTGAACGCCGCGTGCAGTCGCTTCATCAGGCCGCGGGTGTCGGTCGGCAGGGGCGCGCCGGGATCGACCATCACGTGGTCGGGCTCGTACAGGCTGCAGAAGACGCGTGCGGTCTTGTGGTCCCACGGCAGTACTGAGAAGGTGTCGAGGTCGGGCATCGCGCAGTACTCGGGCGCGCCGACGCCGCCGCCGAGCAGTACGCCCTCGCGGGTGGTCTGCAGGTTGGCGATGGCGGTGCGGTGCTGCATGACACCGCGGGTCGCCAGCCGCGCGAATTGGTCGGCGGGAACTACTTTTCCGACGACTCTCGCCGTGATCGTCACGGCCTGGAAGTAGACGAACTCCACGCCGTACTGCTTGATCGCCGCGAGTGCGGCATCGAGGGCTCCGGGTGTGGAATTGGCCTCACGGTGTTGGTCGAGCGCTGTTGTGCTCATGGACGCGGACCTTTCGGGATGAGTGTGGTGGGGGTTGGGACGGATGGCCCGCTCAGGCCGGGGTGAAGCTGATCGGGAGCTTGTTCGCGCCGGTGTTGCCCGAGTCGGGCATCCAGTCGGCACCGTCGAGCATCTTCGGATCCCGAAGCCGGCGGGCCAGCAGCGGCAGCGCCTCGGCCATGTCGGCACGGGCGACGAAATGCCCGAGGCAGTGGTGGGTGCCGCCACCGAAACCGTAGTGCGGCTTGCGTTCTGCGGCGATGTCGAAGCTGGGCTGCCCGAACACCCGTGGATCGGTGCCCGATGACTCGCTGAACAGGTGAACGGTGGTTCCGGCGCTGATCGCCAGTCCTTGGTATTCGAAGTCCTCGGTTGCCTCGCGGGTGACCCAGCGGACCGTCGGGTTGGTCCGCATGACTTCCTCGACGGCCTTGCCGCCGAGAGCGGGGTTCTGCGCGAGCAGATTCCACTGTGCAGGGTTGTCGATGAAGCTCTGCATCGCCAGGCCCAGTTGGTTGCGGGTGGTGTCGTAGCCGCCGAAGATCATCAGGACGAACGCGTCGCGCAGTTCTTCGGTGGACAGCCCTCCGTCGTTCTTCGCCTGCACCAGCGTCGTCGTGAAGTCGTCGCGCGGATTGGCCTCGCGGTCTGCGATCGCGGCGTCGGCGTAGTCGAACAGCGTGGCCAGCGCTGCCTCTATCCGGGGCAGCTCCTGCTTGAAGGTGATGCCCATCGCCAGCCCGATGGTGGCGGACTCACGGGCGATGATCTCCCATTCCGACTCGGGCAGCCCGAGCATGATGGCGATGACCCGGGCGGCATATGGATCGGCGAATTCGCCGATGAACTCGCACTCGCCCCTGTCGCCGAAGGCGTCGATGAGTTCGCTTGCCAGCGCCTGGAATCGAGGCACCAGGCCTTTGATCAATCGCTTGGAGAACGCCGGGTTGAGCAGCGTCCGCAGCCGCCGGTGCTCTTGACCCTCCTTGTTCAGGATCCAGCTGTTCCACCAGTCCAGGAACGGACCGTCGGTGACCCCGTTGTGGGCCGGCCAGTGCACACTGCCCTGACGCAGGCTCGGATGGTGCATGAGCTCGCTGACCTCGGCGTAGCGCAGGACGGCGATCCCGTACTCGGTGTGGGCGAACCAGCTGGCCTCGCGGGCCTCGTGGACCACGGCCGAGGTGATCGAGAACGAGGGATCGGTCACGTGCAGGCGCGGAGCCTCGGTGCCGGTGGTGATGGTGTTCGGAGTCACGGTGACTCTCCTCTGGTGATCCTAATCTGGCAGGGCAGCTAAACCGGCTGTGCCACAACGGGTTCATCCGGTGATACGGCCGGGGCCGTGGGGATCGCGTCGGCGTGCGGCGTGGTGCCGTTGGAATGGGAGCGGACGATGGCCATGTAGAGCAGACCGAGCCCGATGACGATGCCTGACATCAACAGCACGATGTAGTTGTCGTACCAGGGCGCTTCGGGCGTGCGGGGCCAACAGATGTTGATGATGGCTGCTACGCCGTAGATCAGGGCGCCGAGGTTGACCAGCAACCCCCAGCGGCCGAGGCGGTACTTCCCACTCGGGTTCCATCCTTTGACACGTGCCCGCAGGGCGGCGAACACGACCATCTGGAAAGCGATGTAGATACCGACCGAACCGAAGCTGATGAGCTTGGTCAGCGCGTCGGCGGAGACGATCGATCCGATGATGAGGGCGGCGGGAACGACGGCCGCGGCGAGCAACGCATACGGCGGCACATGGCGTTTCTTGTCGAACCGGGCCCACAGCTTGGAGCCGACGATCATGCCGTCGCGCCCGTAGGAGTAGAGCAGTCGGCTGGCTGCGGCCTGCAGGCTCAGGGCGCACGACACGAACGAGATCAGCACGATGCAGAGCACGATCTTGGATCCGACTGGGCCGAAGGCCGCGGCCAGCACGGTCGAGATCGGATCGACGTCCTCGCCGCGGATCACCGCGCCGATGTCGACGACCGACAGCACCAGGCTGAGGCAGACGAAAGTGGCTGCGGCGCCGCCGATGTAGATCGTCCGTCGCATCGACTTCGGGATCTGCACTCCTGGGTTGCGGACTTCCTCTGCTACGTCACCGCAGGCCTCGAATCCGTAGTACTGGAAGACGCCGATCAGGCTGGCCGCGAGGAACGCGTAGAGGAAGCTGTGCTCGCCCTGTGCTCCGAAGCTGTCGAACAGTACGCCCAATCCGTGGTGGCGTTGGGTGAGCAACAGCCAGCCGCCGACGATCAGCGCGCCGATCAGTTCGGCGGTGAAGCCGAAGATCGCGAAGTAGCTCAGCATCTTGGTACCGGTGAGGTTGATGACGGTGGCCAGCAGCAGCACGATCAATGCGCAGACGATGGTCGTGTAAACCGTTGAGGTGAAACCGAACACGGTCGCCACGAACGGACCTGCGCCATAGGCCACGCCGGCGATCGTGGCCAGCAGCGCGAAGATGTACACCCAGCCGGTCATCCAGGCCCATTTGCGGCCCCACAGCCGGCGGGCCCACGGGTAGACGCCGCCGGCGACCGGGAATTGGGCGACGATCTCGCTGAACACCAGCGCGACCAGCAACTGGCCGAAGCCGGCGATCAACAGGCTCCAGATCATCGGCGGGCCGGCCGCGGCCAGTGCGAATGCGAAGACGGTGTAGATGCCGACGACCGGCGAGAGATAGGTGAAGCCGAGCGAGAAGTTGGCCCAAAGGCTCATGTCTCGTTTGAACTCGGACTGGAAACCGAGCGCGGCGAGTTGCGCGTGGTCCTCGTCGTGCGGCTCGGGAGATGTCGACATAGGCGGCCGGCTTTCTGTGTCAGGGGCCATGTTCAGGGGCGGGCTGTGAGACAAGCCATAGACCTAAAACATAAAGGACCATAGTTCATAGTTCAAGACTTATCGCGTACCATCGTCGAAATTGCCCTGGCAGGAGGGAAAGTGGCGGTCGAACAGTTGCGCGGCCTGACCGCGGTGGGGGCAGTGTTGTCGCCACTGGCGGGCAGCGGCCCCCGCACAGACGCCGTGGTCGCGCGGATCTCGGCCGCCATCGGCCTGGGGGTGATCTCCGACGGCGAGCAGCTTCCGAGCGAAATCGATCTGGCCACCCAACTCGGCGTATCGACCATGACCCTGCGTGAAGCGCTGGCCATCCTGCGGGAGCAGGGGCTGGTGGTGACCAAGCGAGGTCGCGGCGGCGGAAGCTTCGTGCGTGCCTCAGCTGAAGACGTCCACGCACGATCATTGGCGCTGCTGCAGGAGCTGACCGTCGAGGGGTTGCGTGACCTGGGGGACGAACACTTCGCGGTCGCCGGCGCCACCGCGGTTCTCGCGACCCGCCGGGCCGTGGCAGCCGACATCGCGAGGCTGCGCACGTTGGCGGACCGTCTTGCGGCCAGTGAAGACGCGATCTCCAGCCGTCGGGCCGACAGCCGCTTTCAGATCGAGGTCGCGGTGTGTTCGCAGTCCGCTCGTCTCACCCGCGCAGAGGTGAACATTCAGGCCGAATTGGCGGCGATGGTGTGGCTACCACGCCTGGGATTGAATCCGGCGGATGAAGCAGCCCGACATCAGCAACTCGTCGACGCGATCGAGACCGGCGATCAAGCGGGCGCGCGATCATTGGCAGAGGAGTACAGCGCGCTGACCATCCGACGGCTGATCGGCCTGCGGATGGAGCTCGCCAGATCATGAGTCCGCAGGTTGATCCGGCATCCTGCCGGGCGCCGGTGCCTGGGCTGACGCCGACACAGACGGAAGGGCATTCGAATGAAGGCGAACGGAACGGACCGGTCGTTTCGCGCCGATAACGGCGATGCGGCACTCGAGCTGGTCTCTGCGGCCGTGACCTCACTCGTGGAGAACATCTTCGCCTCGCTGCGCACCGTCGCAGCGGCCACCCGTGCGCTGTGGGACCGCATCGAGGAATCCGGCGACAGGCCCGGCTCATCGGACCTGGCAGCGCTGCGCGACCCGGTGATCGGCGAATTGCAGCGGCAGGCCCAACTGGTGAACGGGGTCGGCTTTGTCGTCGCCGACGGCGCGCTGGCCGACGCTCCCCGTTACCTCGAGTGGTGGCGTCCCGACGTCAAACCGGGTGGTGAGGCACAACGGCTTGAGCTGGATCTCAGTCCGGGCAGCGAGTACTTCTACGACTACTCCACGATGGAGTGGTATTCGGGCCCGCGCGACCGGGGCGTCCCGTGGGTGCACGGACCGTATCTCGACTACACCGGCGTCGATCTCTACGTGTGTACCTTCACCGTTCCGGTGACCTCCGGGCGAGGGAAGTTCATCGGCGTCGCGGGGGCCGATGTACCGGTAGCCCGGCTTGATGCCGCGCTGTTGCCGACGTTCGCGGCCCATCGCACACCGCTGGCGCTCACCAACTCCGAGGGGCGGGTGATCGTCGCCAACGACGCCGAGCACGTCGCGGGGTCCAAGCTCGAGGACCCGGGTTCGCTGACGGCGCTGCCGGTTTCGGCGACACCCTGGTCGTTGGTGTCACTTCGCTCGGAGACGTGAAGGGCTAACACCCCAGTCCGACGAGTATTGCCGCGCGGGCCCGAGGATCTCGCCCGCGATACTCAATCGCCGATGTGGACAACACCGGCATCAATATTGTCCAAACCGGCCATGGGTGTTCCCGGTGGTTGATTCATAGGCTGGCGCCCACATCGACGGAAGGAACGAGCGAGATGACGATGCTCGACACGGTGGTGGGCGGCCCGGAACTGCGCCAGGAACGCCGATTGATCACCGAGGTGCCGGGGCCGCGCTCGCGCGAGCTGGCCACCCGGCGCGCCGGCGCCCTGCCCGCGGGATTGTCCAGCGGTGCGCCGGTTTACGCGGCCGCCGCCGGCGGGGGAGTGATCATCGATGTCGACGGCAACTCGTTCATCGACATGGGTAGTGGCATCGCGGTCACCACCGTGGGCAATGCCGCGCCGGCCGTGGTCGCGCGCGCCACCGATCAGCTGGCCCGCTACACCCACACCTGCTTCCTGGCGACCCCGTACGAGCCGTACATCGAGGTCGCAGAAAGGCTCAACCAGCTCGCCCCCGGAACACACGACAAGCGGACCGCACTGTTCAACACCGGTAGCGAAGCCGTCGAGAACGCCGTCAAGTACGCCCGCGCCGCCACCAAGCGGCCCGCCGTGGTGGTGTTCGACCACGCGTTCCACGGCCGTTCGCTGCTGACGATGACCATGACCGCCAAGAACCAGCCCTACAAGCACAGTTTCGGGCCGTTCGCTCCCGAGGTGTATCGCGCGCCGATGGCCTATCCGTACCGCTGGCCGTCCGGTCCGGAGAACTGCGCCGCCGAAGCGTTCAGTCAATTCGCGCAACTCATCGACGCCCAGATCGGCGCCGATGCAGTGGCCTGCGTCGTGGTCGAACCGATTCAGGGTGAAGGCGGATTCATCGTTCCCGCCGAGGGATTCCTGCCCGCGGTGGCCGACTTCTGCCGCGACCGCGGCATCCTGCTGGTCGCCGACGAGGTGCAGGCCGGCATCGCCCGCACCGGAACGTGGTTCGCCAGTGAGCATGACGGTTTGGTGCCCGACATGATCGTCACCGCCAAGGGTCTGGCCGGTGGCATGCCACTGGCCGCGGTCACCGGACGCGCCGACGTGATGGACGCCGCGCATCCCGGCGGAATCGGAGGCACCTACAGCGGCAACCCGGTGGCCTGCGCGGCCGCTTTGGGTGTCTTCGATGAAATCGAGCAGCACCGACTGCTCGATCGCGCCCGAGCCATCGGTGACGTTCTGGTCCGTGAACTGCGCGAGATCGTCGGCACCACAGAGGTTCTCGGTGATGTCCGCGGACGGGGCGCGATGATCGCCGCCGAACTCGTCGTTCCAGGCACCCGAACGCCCAACCGCGACGCGGTGGCCGCCGTCAGCCGTCACTGCCTGGACAACGGCGTGCTCACGCTGACCGCCGGAACATTCGGCAATGTGCTGCGATTCCTGCCGCCGCTGTCGATTTCGGATGATCTGCTCATCGAGGCATTGGGCGTCGTACGCGATGCCTTTGCCGCTCTAATTCACCCACCGAATCTCGCTTAGGAGTCACCTCATGACGACCACCGCTGCCGCTCCGGCTGCCAAGAAGTCCACCTATCGGCCGTTGGAGTTGTTCGATACCGATCGGTTGCTGGATCAGGATGAGCGCGATATCGCCGCGACGGTCCGCCAGTTCGTCGACACCCGGCTGCGGCCCAATGTCGAGGGCTGGTTCGAATCAGCCACCCTGCCTCGGGAACTGGCCAAGGAATTCGGCACCCTGGGGGTGCTGGGCATGCACCTGCAAGGCTACGGCTGTGCGGGCACCAACGCCGTCAGCTACGGCCTGGCCTGCATGGAACTGGAAGCCGGCGACAGCGGATTCCGCAGCTTCGTCTCCGTCCAGGGCTCACTGTCGATGTTCTCCATCTACCGCTACGGCTCCGAAGAACAAAAACAGCACTGGCTGCCCCGGCTGGCCACCGGTGAGGCCATCGGCTGCTTCGGGTTGACCGAACCCGACTTCGGCTCCAACCCCGCCGGCATGCGCACCCGCGCCCGCCGCGACGGCACCGACTGGGTGCTCAACGGCACCAAGATGTGGATCACCAACGGCAACCTCGCCGACGTGGCCACCGTGTGGGCCCACACCGACGACGGCATCCGGGGCTTTGTGGTGCCCACCGACACCCCCGGCTTCACCGCCAACGAAATCCACCGCAAGCTGTCCCTGCGCGCCTCGATCACCTCCGAACTGGTACTGGACAACGTCCGGCTGCCCGCCTCGGCGCAACTACCCCTGGCCGAAGGACTGTCCGCCCCGCTGTCCTGCCTCAACGAAGCCCGGTTCGGCATCGTGTTCGGCGCCCTGGGCGCCGCCCGGGACAGCCTGCAGACCGCGATCGACTACGCCGGCTCGCGTGAGGTGTTCGACAAACCCTTGTCCAGCTACCAGCTCACCCAGGAAAAGCTGGCCAACATGACCGTCGAACTCGGCAAGGGCATGCTGCTGGCCATTCACCTGGGCCGCATCAAAGACGCCGAGGGCGCCCGGCCCGAGCAGATCAGCCTGGGCAAGCTCAACAACGTGCGCGAAGCCCTGGCCATCGCCCGCGAATGCCGCACCCTGCTCGGCGGCAGCGGCATCACCCTCGAATACTCACCACTGCGCCACGCCAACAACCTCGAATCCGTCCTCACCTACGAAGGCACCTCCGAAATGCACCTGCTGTCCATCGGCAAAGCACTGACCGGCCAAGCAGCCTTCCGCTGAACCGCCGCAACCTGATTGGAGCAATCGGATGACTACGCATACACCGGCACGGCTTCAGCACCTCATTGCCGGGCAATGGATTTCCGGCGAGGGTGATCGCGTCCGCAGTGTCGATCCTTCACGGCCACAGTCGGTCGTCGCCGAAGGCGGCGCCGCGAGCGCAGACCACCTCGGAGCGGCGGTCGCCGCGGCCGGCGACTCGGTTCGTGCGTGGTCGGCCACCCCGATGGCCGAGCGCGGTGGTGTGCTGCTGGCCGCGGCCGAGATCCTCGACGGCAACGCCGCCGAATGGGGCCGCGACCTGTCGGTCGAAGAAGGCAAGACGCTGGCCGAAGGCGTCGGTGAAGTGCGTCGTGCGGCGCAGATCCTGCGCTACTACGGCAACGAGGGGGACCGGCAGGCCGGCGAGATCTACTCCTCCCCGCGTGCCGGTGAACAAATCCTGGTCACCCGCAAGCCCGTTGGGGTCGTCGGGGTCATCACCCCGTTCAACTTTCCGATTGCCATCCCGGCGTGGAAGATCGCACCGGCCCTGATCTACGGCAACGCGGTGGTGTGGAAGCCCGCCAGCACCGTGCCCCTGCTGGCGACGCACCTGGCGCGTGCGCTCGACGCCGCGGGCCTGCCAGCGGGTGTGCTCAATTTGCTCATCGGCGGCTCGGCCATCGGCGACGGGATCGTCAACCATCCCGACGTCGATGCCGTCACGTTCACCGGGTCGACCGGCATCGGGCGGCGGATCGCGAGCATGGCAGCCGCCCGCGGGGTTCCGGCGCAAGCCGAGATGGGCGGCAAGAACGCCGCCGTCGTGCTCGACGACGCGGATCTGGACCTGGCGGTCGAGCAGGTGATGCTGGGTGCGTTCCGTTCGACCGGGCAAAAGTGCACGGCCACATCACGATTGATCCTCACCGAGAATATCGCTGACCGTTTCCTGGATACGCTCGCAGACCGCGCCGGGGCACTGGTGGTCGGCGATCCGGTTGACGAGGCAACGCAAATGGGTCCGGTCGTCAGCGAGGCGGCCTACAAGACGATCACAACCGGCATCGACACCGCGCGGACCCAGGGAGCCACAGTGCTGGCCGGCGGGCAGCCGTATGCGGACGAGCTGCGGGCTCACGGCTACTTCATTGCGCCGACGGTCATCGAACTCGGCGACCAGCCTGCCGACCTGTGGACCGACGAGTTGTTCGGCCCAGTGCTCGCGGTGCGCCGCGCCGCCGACGCCGAGGAAGCGTTCGCGCTCGCCAATGACAGCGAATTCGGCCTGTCGGCAGCGGTTTTCACCCAGGATCTGACCCGCGCACTGCAAGCGGTCGAGCACATCGACGTCGGGGTACTGCACGTCAACTCCGAATCAGCCGGTGCGGACCCGCATGTGCCGTTCGGTGGCGCCAAGAAGAGCGGGCTGGGGCCCAAGGAACAGGGCTCGGCAGCCCGGGAGTTCTTCACCCACACCACAACGGTGTACCTGCGCGGCGGAGCGCCGCGCTCATGATCGCCGGTGCCCTCGACGGAATCACCGTAGTCGACTTCAGCCGCGTGCTCGCCGGACCGTACGCCACCATGATGCTCGGCGACTTCGGGGCGGACGTCATCAAGATCGAACGGCCCGGCGTCGGGGACGACACCCGCGAGTGGGGACCGCCGTATGACGCCGACGGCGTCGCCACCTACTTCAATTCCGTCAACCGCAACAAGCGCTCTGTGGTGCTCGATCTCACCGATCCCGCCGACGTCGCCCGGGCCCGCGAATTGGTCAGCGGCGCCGATATCGTCGTCGAGAACTTCCGGCCCGGAACCATGGAAAAGCTCGGTCTGGGCTATGACACTCTCCGCGAGGTCAAGCCGGACCTGATCTACTGCGCCATCACCGGATTCGGCCAGGACGGCGGCGCCGCCCTGCCAGGCTACGACCTGCTGGTCCAAGCCGTCGGCGGTCTGATGAGCATCACCGGCACCGAGCCCGGCGACCCCACCAAGGTCGGGGTTGCGATGGTCGACGTGCTCACCGGCATGCACGCCATCACAGGCATCCTGGTGGCACTGGCCCACCGCGACCGCACCGGGCAGGGACAGCGAGTCGACACCAACCTGCTGTCAGTGTTGTTGTCCTCCATGGTCAACCAGGCCTCGGGATTCCTGGGCGCCGGCAGCGTTCCGACGATCATGGGAAATCGCCACCCGAGTATCGCGCCCTACCAGACCTTCAACACCGCGGATCGTCCCATCGCAGTGGCCGTCGGCAATGACAAACAGTTCCGGTTGTTGGTCACCGCACTCGGGCTCGACCGGCTCGCCGACGACGAACGCTTCACCTCGAACGCCTTACGGGTACGCCATCGAGACGAGCTGTGCGCTCTGTTAGAGGCCGAATTCAGCAACCATGGCGCCGATCACTGGTACGGCGTGCTCACCGCGGTGGGGGTGCCCGCCGGGCCCATCAACGACATGGCCGAGGCATTCGCTTTCGCCGAGAAGCTGGGCTTGGCCGTGACCGTCCCGGTTCCTGGGAGCAGCACCCCTCAGGTCGCCAATCCCGTGTCGCTGTCGGCCACGCCGGTGCAGTACCGCAGTGCACCACCCCGGCTGGGGGAGCACCTGCCCAACTGATCACGTCGTGTGGTCCCGGCACGCCAGGGCAGCCGCCACGAACTCATCCCGCACCGGGTTATCGGTGGTTGCGTTCCAGATGAGCGTCACCTGGGAGGGGCTCAGGTCGGGCCGGCTCATGCCTTGAGGGTATCGCCGGACGACGAAAAGAGTCTTGGACGACTGAGTGGCCGAGAACTCACAGTGGACTCATGAACCTCAAGAACGCACGGGTCCTCGTCATCGGCGGCACTTCCGGTATCGGTCTGGGCGTTGCGGAAGCGGTGGCCGACAGAGGCGGCGTCCCGATCGTGGTGTCGCGCAGTCAATCCAACGTCGATCGAGCGTTGGCCGGACTTGGCGGGAACGGTCGCGGGATGACCGTCGACCTCCGTGACCCCGCGTCGCTCAGTCACCTCGCCGACGAGGTCGGCCAGATCGAGCATCTCGTGTTCACCGCGGGGGAGTCCCTCACCATGGTCGGCCTGGCGGATCTGACCGCCGAGGCGATCACCGATTTCACCGGCACCCGCTTCGTCGGCCAGTTGCAGGCGGTGCGGGAGTTCGCCCCCAAGATCACCGCGGGCGGCTCGGTCACGCTGACCAGCGGCACGGCTGCCGAGAAGCCCGGACTGGGTGTGCTGCCGACCGCCATCTGCGGTGCGATCAACGCGATGACCCGTGCCCTGGCCGTCGAACTCGCACCGCTGCGCGTCAATGCCGTCGCCCCCGGGCCCATCGAGACGCCGCTGTGGTCGGCGCTCGGTGACGCCGATCGCGACGCGGTGTACGAGCAGTTCGCGAGCAATCTGCCCGCGGGCCGGATCGGTCAGCCGGCCGACACCGCATTGGCGTACGTCTATCTGATGGAACAGGAGTTCGGCACCGGGGTGGTGTTGACCGTCGACGGCGGCACAACCCTGGTGTGATGCCCGGCTACGGCTTGAGCAGCGCGACCACCTTGTCCTCCAGAGCGACCGGATCGGCATTCGGGTCGGCCGGTT
Source organism: Mycolicibacterium fortuitum subsp. fortuitum (assembly GCF_022179545.1). The sequence goes on from NZ_AP025518.1 coordinate 1,689,491, forward strand.
CGGTGTGCGGCAGCTCGGCTTCGGGGTCCGCGAAGTCGCGATAGGTCTTGTCGCCGGCCAGCGCCGCCAGCAGGTACCCGGTGAGCAGGCCGCGCACGATCTTCTGGGTGTCCTTGTCGGCGCCGGGCAGACCGAAGAAACGGGCCAGCCGGCGTCCCTCGACCAGGCCTCCGGCCTGCGCCTTGCTGACCGTCCGCAGGGTCGCGCCGTCCCATGCCCGAGAAAGCTCCACGGCATTCGAGCGCAGCGTCATCGGGTCGCCGGGGGCGGTCAGGACCAGGCCGGGCACCTTCAGCGTCGACGCCGGTTGTTCGGCAGGCGGCTTGGTCACCGTCGGGAACAGTGACACGACGGCCTTCGGACGGTGCGCGTCACCGCCCATCCCCGCGGCGGCGAACACCGCGGCCGACCCGCCGAAACCGTGGCCCACCACGCCGCGCTTGCCGGGGTGGACGCTGATCTTGCCCGTGCCGAGCCGCACCCCGGTGATGATTTCGAGGGCCGCTCCCAGGTCGAAGGCGAAATTGAGCACCGAGGGAGCCAGACCCGACTCGCTGTCGGGAGCTGCCGCCACGATGCCCCACGACGCCAGGTGCTCGAGGGTTCCCGTGTAGTTGTCCGCCCGTGTCATCCATTCGTGGCCGAACACCACGCCGGGCAGGTTCAGGCCGGACTCCGGTGTGTACACCACTCCTGGCATGCCGGCGAACGCCAGGTCACCACGCAGGACCCGATGCGGTCCGCGGCGGGTCAACCGTGCGAAGAGCTTCTTTGTGCTGGCCACGCGTTGACCGTAGCCCACGGCGCCGAATCTGCGTCCAGGTGCGAGCACGGTGATATGTGTCAAACGCCGTCGCGCGGAATCGGGCCAGGGCGCCGACTGCACTACCCTGGGACCCTATGTGTGGAATCGTCGGCTACGTCGGGGCGCGCCCGGCCCGCGGCATCGTGGTCGACGCGCTGCGCCGCATGGAATACCGGGGCTACGACTCCGCGGGAATCGCCTTGATCGACGGCAACGGCGGGTTGACGGTACGGCGCCGCGCCGGCCGGCTGGCCAACCTGGAGACCGCTCTCGCCGAGACCGATGACGGCATCCTGACCGGCACGACCGGCCTCGGCCACACCCGGTGGGCCACCCACGGTCGCCCCACCGACCGCAACGCCCACCCACACCGTGACGCCGCGGCCAAGATCGCCGTCGTCCACAACGGCATCATCGAGAACTTCGCCGTCCTGCGCGCCGAGCTCGAAGCGGCCGGGGTGGAATTCGCCAGTGATACAGACTCCGAGGTGGCCGTGCACCTGGTGGCCCGTCAGTACGCCAGCGGGGACACCGCCGGAGACTTCCCGGCCTCCGTTCTGGCTGTGCTGCAGCGCCTGGAAGGGCACTTCACCCTGGTGTTCGCCAACGCCGACGACCCGGGCACCATCGTGGCCGCGCGTCGGTCCACCCCGCTGGTCGTCGGCATCGGTGACGGCGAGATGTTCGTCGGTTCCGATGTGGCGGCGTTCATCGAGCACACCCGGCAAGCCGTGGAGCTCGGTCAGGACCAGGCGGTGGTGCTGACCGCGGACGGCTACCGCATCACCGACTTCTTCGGCCGCGACGATCTGCAGACCGGCCGCGACTACCGGGAATTCCACATCGACTGGGATCTCGACGCCGCCGAAAAGGGTGGCTACGACTACTTCATGCTCAAGGAGATCGCCGAGCAGCCCGCCGCGGTCGCCGACACCCTGCTCGGACATTTCGTCGACGGCCACATCGTGCTGGACGAGCAGCGGTTGAGCGATCAAGAGCTTCGCGAGATCGACAAGGTCTTCATCGTCGCCTGTGGCACCGCGTACCACTCGGGCCTGCTGGCCAAATACGCCATCGAGCACTGGACCAGGCTGCCCGTCGAGGTCGAACTGGCCAGCGAGTTCCGCTACCGCGACCCGGTGCTGGACCGCAGCACCCTGGTGATCGCCATCTCACAGTCCGGCGAGACCGCCGACACGCTGGAAGCGGTGCGGCACGCCAAGACGCAGAAGGCCAAGGTGCTGGCGATCTGCAACACCAACGGCAGCCAGATCCCGCGCGAAGCCGACGCGGTGCTCTACACCCGGGCCGGGCCGGAGATCGGCGTGGCCGCCACCAAGACGTTCCTGGCCCAGATCGCCGCGAACTATCTGGTGGGGCTGGCCCTGGCGCAGGCCCGCGGGACCAAGTACCCCGACGAGGTCGAGCGCGAGTACAACGATCTGGAGGCCATGCCGGATCTGATCGCGCGGGTGCTGGCCGGCATCGAGTCGGTGGGGCAGTTGGCGCAGCGGTTCGCCAAGTCGCCCACGGTGCTGTTCCTCGGCCGCCACGTCGGTTACCCGGTCGCGCTGGAGGGTGCGCTCAAGCTCAAGGAGCTGGCCTACATGCACGCCGAGGGCTTCGCCGCCGGCGAGCTCAAGCACGGCCCGATCGCCCTGATCGACGACGACCTGCCGGTGATCGTGGTGATGCCCTCGCCCAAGAACGCGCAGATGCTGCACGCCAAGCTGCTGTCCAACATCCGGGAGATCCAGGCCCGCGGCGCGGTGACCATCGTGATCGCCGAGGAGGGCGACGACACGGTGCGGCCCTACGCCGACCACCTCATCGAGATCCCGGCGGTGTCGACGCTTTTCCAGCCGCTGCTGTCGACCATCCCGCTGCAGGTGTTCGCGGCCGGGGTAGCCCGCGCCCGCGGATATGACGTCGACAAGCCGCGCAATTTGGCGAAGTCGGTCACGGTCGAATAGGGCTGCCCCTCGAATGTCGGCGTTGACGTCGGTGACGGGGTTGCCCTGATGGACCTACGTGTACCCACGGTCAACATCGCCGGACGCTGGGATCACAGCAGGCTGGGTGCTTTCGTCTCCGAATCGGCGTTCGAGCATTTTCTGGCCGCCTACCGGGCGGGGATGGCGGCCTTGCCGCCCTTCGAACTCTTCGACGTATCAACCTCATTCGGCACCGTGCGGGCCTACCGGTTCGCCGGGCCCGACATCGGCGCCCCGGCGGTGTTGTTGCCCGGTCGCAACGCATCGACGCCGATGTACCTGACAAACCTCGGGCCGTTGTTGGCGCATCGCACCGTGTACGGCATCGATCTGCTCGGTGAGGCCGGCCTTTCGGTCCAGCACAAGAGGATTCGCGATGCCCGCGACCAGGCCCAGTGGCTCGACGAGGCGCTGGCCGGTCTCGGTGTGGAACAGGCGCATCTGCTCGGGGTGTCGATCGGCGGCTGGACCGCCGTCAACGCTGCGGTGCACCGGCACGGACGGATCGCGTCGCTGACCCTGCTCGATCCGGTGTTCACCTTCACCGCTGTCCCCGCCAAGGCCATTCTGGCCTCGGTGGCATTGTTCGCGCCGGGTGTGCCGGAACGCTGGCGGCAGCGGGTGCACAGTTGGATCGCGGGCGGCGCCGATGTGGGGGACGCCGAGATCGAATCAGCGCTGATCGACGCCGGAGCAAAGGATTTCACGCTACGGACACCGATGCCGAAACGGTTCACAGATGACCAGTTGCGCAGCCTCGCCGTGCCGGTGCTGGCGCTGATCGCGGGCCGCAGCGTCATGCTCGACCCGCGACGCGCCGTGGCACGGGCACGACAGTTACTGGTACACGGTCAGATCGAACTGTGGTCCGACGCTTCGCACGCCGTCAACGGTGAGTACCCGCAAGAGATTGCGCAGCGGGCGGGCCGCTTCTGGGACGAGGTCGACGGCCGAGACTGAGTCAATACAGCTCGTTCTGGTAGTGGTCGTCGATCACCGCGTGAAGCGAGCCGGCCAGGTCGCCCAGCTTCTCGGCCATCTTCGCCGCGCTCTCGGTGATCGAGAGCGTGTAGAAGTCCCCGCCCAACGTCACGGCTTCGGCCAGTCCCCGGCTGTCACCTTCCCACAGCTTGGCCCGGATCACGGCCTTACCGCATTGCCCGAACACTTCGCGAATACGCACGATCGTGGCCAGCACCGCGGGTTTGCCGTCGGCGCTGAGCATCTCGAGCAATTCGGGGTCGTCGGTGACGAAGGCGTCGCCGTTGACCCGGATCACCTCGCGGATGCCCGGCACGAAGAACACCAGCCCCACCGCGGGATGCTTGGTGATGTTCTCGTGGGAGTCGGCGAGCTTGTTGCCCGGCCGGTCGGGGATGGCGAGCGTCCACGGATCGAGGATCCGCACGGAGCCCGGTGGGTCACCTCGCGGGCTGGTGTCCAATTGACCGTCGGCGCCCACGGTGGCCATGCAGAAGAACGGGCTGTGCGCGATGAACCGAGCCGAGAACTCGCCGAGTTTCGGCTCCTTCTTCTCCGCGATGAACCGTTCGGGGTGCCCGACGATCTCCCTGATGCGCTCCATCGAGACGGGGGAATACGAGTCCGCGGCTGTGCCTGTCGTTTTGATCATCGGGGTTCCTTCACACGTCGAGAACGAGTCGCGGAGTGTTCGCGCGGGAAACGCAGACGAACATGCGGTCGTTGGCGGCCCGCTCGGACTCAGAGAGGATGTCGTCGCGGTGGTCGGGCACGCCCTCGATGACGGTGGTCTCGCAGGCCCCACAGATGCCTGATCGGCACGACGACGGCACGTTTACGCCGGCGCCTTCGAGCGCGCTGAGAATGCTCTGGCCCGCTTCGACATTGACGGTCGTGCCCGAGGCCGCACATACCACCTCGACCGGCTTCTCTTCGGCGGTCGAGGTCCGTTTACGCGGCTTGAAGCGCTCGAGATGCAGACTGTCCGCAGGCCAGTGTTCGGTGGCGTCCTGCAGCGCCGACAGCAGTGCGGGCGGGCCGCAGGCGTAGATCTTCGCCCCGGGCCGAACCTCGGCGAAGTGCTGGCTCAGGGGGATGCGACCGTCGGCGTCAGAGGCGTAGAAGCTCACTCGCGTTCCGTATCCGCGGAGTTCGTCGGAGAACGGCATCGAGGTCGCGGTGTGCCCGCCGTAGAGCAATGTCCAGTCCAGACCCCAGGATTCGGCTTGACGGATCATCGGGAGGATGGGTGTGATCCCGATGCCGCCGGCCACGAACACATATGAGGCGGCCCGATGTAGCTCGAAGGTGTTCCGCACCCCGGCGACCGTGAGTTGTTGTCCTGGGCGCAGAAATGCGTGCACGTACTCCGAGCCGCCGCGGCTGGTGCGTTCCCGCCGGACCCCGATGCGGTAGTACGACCGCTCACCGACCGGCCCGCACAACGAGTACTGGCGCTGGATACCGGTCGGCAGGACCAGGTCGATGTGCGCACCGGGCTCCCATGCCGGCAGTAACCCGCCGGCACGCGGCTGCAGTTGCACGGACACCACGCCGTCGGCCTCCCATCGAAGTTGGCGTACGGCGACGCCGATGCCCTCGGCTGCCAGTTCACGTCTCACGCCGCGCCCTCCTTCCTGATTAACAATGTTAATCCCAGTTCAGAGGGTAGTGATAACGTTGTTAACGTGTCAACCGCCTCGACTGGCCACGATCGGGTGGCGCTGGCGAATCTGTCGGTGGACCGTGTGGTCGGAGAAGCTCTGGCGCTGGTCAACGAGGGTGGACTGGAATCGCTGACCATGCGCCGGCTGGCTGACAGGCTGCGAGCCCACCTCCCGACGATCTACCGACTGGTCGACGGCAAGGACGCCCTCATCGACGAGATGGCGGAGACGATCCTGGCGAAGGCACTCGAAAACGCTCACGTCGACGACCCGCAGTGGGCACAACGCGTCAAAAGCCTTGCCTCCGGGCTGCGTTCGGCACTATTGGCTCAGCGGGACGGAGCCCGCATCGTCGGCGGCAACTATGCGGCAAAGCGGGCCAACCTCACCTTCGTCGACACGCTCGTCGGAAGTATCCAGGCCGGCGGTCTCGCCCGGGAAAACGCGCTGTGGGCTGCCAGCTCACTCTTCTGCTACGTCCTCGGTGAAGTCCTCGAACAGCAGGGCGCCGCCGGCGGTGAGACCGAGACGCTCGAAAGTGTGGTCCGCGCTGGGGATTACCCGCACCTGGCGTCCAGTCCCGTCGAGCACTTGCTCGACTTCGACGCGCGATTCGAGTTCGGGTTGAACCTGCTCATGTCGGGCATGCGTTCCGGTGACTCTTCTGCGTGACCGGCGGCGCCGTTGTCGCTCAGTCCCAGTGCCAGCCCGCAGGCGATCAGGCCGACGCCGGCCCACACCGCTGCGGCGGGAAGCGCCCCGGTGACGGGTATGCCGATCGCCGCGGCCGCGACCGGAGCCACTCCGGTCAACAACCCGGCTCGTCCGGCGCCCAGCGTCCGCACGCAGGTGTACCAGAGCACGAACGCGATCGCCGTCACTCCGACAGCCAGGTAGCCGATCGCCAGGATCTCTGAGATGCCGAAACTGCTTGCCGCTCTCCATCCTTCGGTGACCAACGCGAGCACCGCGAACATCGCGGCGGCCATCCAGGTGGTGTGCACCGAAACTCCCGCTGGACCGTGTGAACCGAGCACCGGCACAGCCAGCAACGTGAATCCTGCCTCGCAGGCGAATACCACCGTGGCCCAGAACAATCCGATTCCGTCCGCCCGTCCCAGCCCTTCCACGACCACCGCTCCGACGCTGACCACGACCGCCGCGGCCAGCAACCGGCTGCGCGGCCGGTGGCCTTCCAGCAGCGGCCCCATCGTCGCGAGCGCGACCGGCACGCATGCCACCGCGACCGCCAGCACCGCCGGTTCGGCATGGCGTGATCCGTGCACCAGGGCCACGTTGAACAGCACCAGGCCGCTCACGGTCACGCTCAGCAGCCACAGCCATTCGGAACCCCTGGGGCGGCGCAAGGATTGGCCGGTGACCCGGGCCCACGCGAGCAACAACGCGCACGCCACGGCGTAGCGCACTGCCTGCGCGGTGTGTAGGGGCGCGTCGGCGAGCACGCCCGAAACGGCCACACTGCCACCGACGAAGGTCATGCCGAGTGCGCCGGACAAGCCGGCTCGGGTGGGGCTGGACATGTACCCATGCTGACGCCAACATGGTCCAACCAGTAGAACCAAGTTTGGACATCTGTCATGGACCAAAATGCGGGGGCGGACTTCCTGCAGCTCGACCCGTCGACTGCTCCGGCACGCGGGCTCACCAACTGGCTCGCGGATGCCCTGCGCACTGCGATCGCAGACGGGAGGCTGTCCTCGGGCACCCGGCTTCCACCGACCAGGGTGTTGGCCGCAGAACTGGCGATATCGCGCGGGGTAGTCGTCGAGGCCTATCGGCGGCTGGCGGACGAAGGTCTGGTCGGCGGGCACGCGGGTGGCGGCACCCAGGTGCTGACGCAGCCGGTCCGGCCGCCCCGGGCTGAACCCCTGACGTCGCTGGTGGCGCGTCTGCCCCGGCCCCGACTGCCGATCGGTGAGGGCATCGACCTGTCGCCGGGCGTGCCCGATCTGTCGGCATTTCCGCGCAGCACCTGGCTGCGTGCCGAACGTGCGGTGCTGGCCGAGGCCTCGCCCGACGACCTCGGTTACGGTGATCCCCGGGGCCATCCGCGGTTACGGGCCGCACTCGCCCCGTGGCTCGGCAGGACTCGCGGACTGCGCGTCGCTCCCGACGACATCCTGGTGGTTGCGGGTGTCGCCCAGGCCGTCGCATTGCTCGCCCAGCAGTTGCGCGGCGAAGGCCTGGACACGATCGCCGTCGAGGACCCTGGTTCGCGCGGGGCCGTCGACGAACTCGAGCATTGGGGTCTGCATCCGGTGCCCGTCCCCGTCGACGACGACGGAATTCTCGTCACCGAACTCGCCGCCAGCGGCGCACCGACTGTCTTCCTGACCCCGGCGCATCAGTTCCCGACGGGTGTGGTGCTGGGTCCGCATCGGCGCCGCGAGCTGCTGGAATGGGACGGCGCTCTGATCATCGAGGACGACTACGACGCCGAATACCGTTACGACCGAGCACCTGTTCCGGCCATGCACGCTTCAGCGCCCGATCGCATCGCCTACGCCGGGAGCACCTCGAAGAGCCTGGCGCCCGCGCTGCGGCTGGGTTGGGTGATCGCGCCCCCGCGACGCCATCCCGAGCTGGTGGCGGCCAAACATGCCACCGACCTCGGCAGCCCGACCGTGCCGCAACTGGTGCTCGCGCGACTACTCGAATCTGGTGAGTACGACCGGCACGTCCGGTTGGTACGCACGCGGCACCGGGCACGGCGTGACGCACTGCTGGACGCGTTGACTGCGGTGATGCCCGCCGCGAGGGTGAGCGGTGTCGCCGCGGGCCTACACCTACTTGTCACGTTGCCCGACGACGTCGATGACGCGGCGCTGGCCGACGATCTGCGTGACGCCGGTGTGCTCGTGCATCCCGTGTCGTGGCACCGGCGGCTACCCGGACCGCCCGGCCTGGTTCTCGGTTACGCATCGCATCCTCCCGACCGGTTGCGCGAGGCCGCGGCGACGATCGCGCGGATCACACGAAAGTGACGCAGCGGTCGCTGCCGAGACTCGGTAGCAGCCATGACGTCACTTTCGTGCCCACGCCGAGCAAACACACGTAACCTGTTGGCGCGCGGCAAAGTCGACGATACATCGAGCGGAACGGGAGCTGATGCGGTACTACTACTCGGCTGATGCGATCCGTGCCGCCGAAGCGCCGCTACTGGCATCACTGCCCGACGGAGTGCTGATGGGCCGCGCCGCCTATGGGCTGGCGACGGCGATCGCGACCGAGTTGAAGCTGCGTACCGGCGGTGTCGCCGGCCGACGGGTCTGTGCGGTGGTGGGTTCCGGTGACAACGGTGGCGATGCGCTGTGGGCGGCGACGTTCCTTCGCCGACGCGGAGCCGCAGCTGATGCGGTCCTGCTCAACCCCGAGAAGACTCACGCCAAAGGTCTGGCGGCGTTCCGGCACGCCGGGGGACGGGTGGTGTCCGGCATCTTTGCGGCAACCGATCTGGTGATCGACGGCGTTGTCGGTATCTCCGGGCGCGGTCCGCTGCGCGCCAACGCCGCAGCGGTATTCGAAGCCAACACCGCACCTGTGGTCGCCGTTGACATACCCAGTGGCCTCGATGTACAGACCGGCGCCGCCGACGGCCCGCATGTGCATGCCGTCCTGACCGTCACGTTCGGCGGCCTCAAACCCGTGCATGCATTGGGTGAGTGCGGTCGCGTCGAGCTCGTCGACATCGGTCTGGATCTGACGCCGACCGATCTGGCCGGCCTGGAGGCAGCCGACGTCCGGAAGCTGTGGCCGATACCCGGCCCGCACGACGACAAGTACACCCAAGGTGTCACTGGCGTGGTGTCGGGTTCGGCGACCTACCCCGGTGCGGCGGTGTTGAGCACCGGCGCCGCGGTGGCCGCCACCTCCGGCATGGTCCGGTATGCGGGAAGCGCCGGCCCGCAGGTGCTTTCACACTGGCCCGAGGTGATCGCCGCACCCAGTCCGCAGGACGCCGGGCGGGTCCAGGCCTGGGTGGTCGGGCCCGGACTCGGCACCGATGACACCGCGAAGGCCGCGCTGCGCTTCGCGCTCGAGTCCGAGCTGCCGGTGATCGTCGACGCCGACGGTCTCACCCTGCTCGCCGCCGACCCCGGCCTGCTCGCCGGACGTACCGCGCCGACCGTGCTCACCCCGCATGCCGGGGAATTCGAACGGCTGGCAGGAGATCCGCCGGGCGCCGACCGTGTCGCTGCCGCACGCGGTCTGGCCGAGCGACTAGGTGCCACCGTGCTGCTCAAAGGCAATGTCACGGTCATCGCCGAACCCGGCGCCACGACCTATCTCAACCCCGCGGGCCAATCCTGGGCCGCCACAGCCGGATCCGGTGACGTGCTGTCCGGGATCATCGGATCCCTGCTGGCCGCCGGACTGCCACCCGGCGAAGCCGCCGCCGCAGCCGCATTCGTCCACGCCCGCGCCGCCAACCTGTCGGCGTCCGATCCCGGTCCCAACCCGGCGCCGACCTCGGCGTCACGCATCCTCGCCCACGTCCGCGCGGCGATCGCCGCGCTGTAGAAGAAAAGGAATTCCATGCCGCACAAGCACCATCGCGCCCCGCATATTTCACCGGCCTACACCGGCAGGCTGGCGATGGCGCCGGTTCCCTCGCTGCGCCTGCCCGACGACGCGATGGAACCCGGTGCGGCGTACCGCTTCATCCACGACGAGCTCATGCTCGACGGCAGCTCGCGGTTGAACCTCGCGACGTTCGTCACCACGTGGATGGACCCCGAGGCCGAGAAGCTCATGGCCGAGACGTTCGACAAGAACATGATCGACAAGGACGAGTATCCGGCCACCGCGGCGATCGAGGCGCGCTGCGTGAGCATGGTTGCCGACCTGTTCCATGCCGAAGGGCTGAGTGACGACGATGCGTCGGCCGCATGCGGAGTCTCCACGATCGGATCCAGCGAGGCGGTGATGCTCGGCGGGCTGGCCATGAAATGGCGGTGGCGCGAGAAGGTGGGGAAGGACTGGAAGGGGCGCACCCCCAACCTCGTGATGGGTGCCAACGTCCAGGTGGTCTGGGAGAAGTTCTGCCGGTACTTCGACGTCGAACCGCGCTACCTGCCCATGGAGAACGGGCGCTACGTGATCACCCCCGAGCAGGTGCTCGACGCGGTCGACGAGGACACCATCGGTGTCGTCGCGATCCTGGGCACCACCTACACCGGCGAGCTGGAGCCGATCGCCGAGATCTGCGCGGCCCTGGACCAGCTCTCGCAAGACAAGGGCCTGGACATCCCCGTGCACGTCGACGCCGCGAGCGGCGGATTCGTCGTCCCGTTCCTGCACCCCGACCTGGTGTGGGATTTCCGGTTGCCGCGCGTGGTGTCGATCAACGTCAGCGGTCACAAGTACGGCCTGACCTACCCGGGCATCGGCTTCGTGGTGTGGCGCAGCAAGGAGTACCTGCCCGAGGACCTGGTCTTCCGGGTCAATTACCTCGGTGGGGACATGCCGACCTTCACCCTGAACTTCTCCAGGCCCGGCAACCAGGTGGTGGGGCAGTACTACAACTTCCTGCGGCTGGGCCGGGCCGGGTACACCCAGGTGATGCAGTGCCTGTCGCAGACGGCGCGCTGGCTGGGCGACGAGCTGCGCGACAGTGAGCACTTCGAGCTGATCACCGATGGTTCGGCCATCCCGGTGGTCAGCTTCCGGCTCAAGGGAAAGCCGGGCTACACCGAGTTCGACGTGTCGGAGGGGCTGCGCTCCTTCGGCTGGCAGGTGCCGGCCTACACGATGCCCGAGGGCGCCACCGACGTCGTGGTGTTGCGGGTGGTCGTGCGCGAGGGATTCTCGGCCGATCTGGCCCGCGCGCTCAAGGAGGACACCATCACGGTGCTCGGGCGACTCGACGCACTCAAGCCGCGTGGGGCGTTCAACGACCTGCAGCCGTTTGCGCACTAGATGGGCCGGGCCGGTCCGCTGAGCAGGCGGGATTTGTGCCTCTGGGACAATGGTCGGCGGTGATATGACATGCAGACGACCGAACGCGAGACATCGCTGATCCCGCACGCATCGCCGCAGGCGGTGGTGGATCTCGGCGCCATCGACCACAACGTCCGCCTGCTGCGTCAACATGCCGGTGACGCGCGGGTGATGGCCGTGGTCAAGGCCGACGCGTACGGACACGGCGCCGTCGAGGTGGGCAAGGCCGCACTGGCCGCCGGTGCCGCCGAGCTCGGGGTGGTGACGGTCGCCGAGGCAGTCGCACTGCGAGCCGGAGGCATCACCGCCCCGGTGCTGTGCTGGCTGCATCCGCCGGGCACCGATTTCACGCCGGCGCTGGAAAACGATGTACAGATCGCGGTGTCCTCGGCGCGCCAGCTCGACGACGTGCTGACGGCTGTACGCCGGACGGGTCGGAGCGCGACCATCACGGTGAAGGTCGACACCGGCCTGAGCCGCAACGGCGTGAGTCCGGCCGACTTTCCCGCGATGGTCACCACGCTCGGCCGCGCCCAAGCCGACGGGGAGATCCGGGTGCGCGGCATCATGAGTCACCTGGTGCACGGCGACGATCCCGACAACCCGTTCAACGAGCTGCAGGGCAAACGCCTGACCGCGATGCGCGAGCAGGCCGCCGAGCAGGGTGTGGTGTTCGAGGTGGCGCACATCGCCAACTCGCCCGCTGCGATGACGCGTCCGGATCTGGCTTTCGACATGGTCCGGCCCGGTATCGCGGTCTACGGGCTCAGCCCCATCCCCGAGCGCGGCGACATGGGACTGATCCCCGCCATGACATTGAAATGCCCTGTCGCACTGGTCCGTTCGATTCGCGCCGGTGACGGAGTGTCCTATGGTCACCGGTGGATCGCGGACCGCGACACCATGCTGGCGTTGCTGCCGGTGGGCTACGCAGACGGCATCTTCCGCTCGTTGAGCGGGCGGATCGAGGTGCTGATCAAGGGCAGACGTCGACAGGCCGTCGGGCGGATCTGCATGGATCAGTTCGTCGTCGATCTCGGTCCGGATGCCGCCGACGTGGCCGAAGGTGACGAAGCGATCCTGTTCGGGCCCGGCACATCCGGTGAACAGACCGCCCAGGACTGGGCCGAACTGCTCGGCACCATCAACTACGAAGTGGTCACCAGCCCGCGGGGACGGATCACCCGCAGCTACGTGCAGGCAGGTCGCGAGCGTTGAGTCGCAATGCCCAGTGGCTGGCCGGTGCGGCTGGGCTCACCGCCGTGGGCACGGTGGCCGGTCGGACGGTGGCGCGGTCTCTGACTCGGCGCAGCACCGGTGAGGATCCCTACCTGGGTGAGGATTTCGAGCGTCTGGACGCCGACCGCAGTTCGGTGGTGACGACAGATGACGGGGTGCCGCTGGCCGTGCGTGAGGTCGGCCCCAACGACGCGCCGCTGACGGTTGTGTTCGCCCACGGATTCTGTTTGCGCATGGGCGCCTTCTACTTTCAGCGCACCCGACTGGCCGAACAGTGGGGTCCGCAGGTGCGGATGGTGTTCTACGACCAGCGCGGCCATGGTCAGTCGGGGACTGCCCCGCCGGACACCTACACCGTCGAACAACTCGGACGTGACCTGGAAGCCGTTCTGGCCGTGACGGTTCCACGAGGCCCGGCCGTGCTGGTCGGGCATTCGATGGGCGGCATGACGGTCCTCTCGCACGCCCGGCAGTTCCCGCACCGCTACCCGAAGCAGATCGTCGGTGCCGCCGTGATCTCCTCGGCGGTCGAAGGTGTGGCGCGCTCACCGCTGGGCGAGATCTTGCGCAACCCGGCACTGGAGGCGGTGCGGTTCCTGGCCCGCTACGCCCCCGGTGCGGTGCACCGCACTCGCGGCGCGGCCCGGTCGGTGATCGGGCCGATCCTGCGAGCCGCGTCCTACGGCGACGAGGCGGTCAGCCCGAGCGTGGTCGAGTTCTCCCAACGGATGATGCACGGCACCTCGATCACCACCCTGGTCGAATTCCTGCACGCCCTCGAAGTGCACGACGAGGCCGGTGCCTTGCGGGTGCTGGCCAAGGTGCCGACACTGATCGCCTGTGGTGACCGGGACCTGCTCACGCCAATGGAATACTCGAAGGCCATGGCCGCACAGCTACCCCGCTCCGAACTGGTGATCGTCGGGGGAGCCGGTCATCTGGTCCAGCTTGAGGAGCCCCTGGTGATCGACGATGCACTGGTCCGCCTGGTGGAGCGGGCCACGCCCTCCAAACTGGTCACGCTGTCCCGCCGGGTCCGCGATCGGGTCCGGTTCCGTGGCTGAGCGCAGCGGCGGCACCGCCGAGCTGGCCACTGCCGAGGACACCATCGCCCTGGGCGCGACGCTGGGCGCCGGGTTAAAAGCCGGTGACGTGGTGGTGCTGTCGGGGCCGCTGGGTGCAGGCAAGACGGTGATGGCCAAGGGCATCGCTCAGGCGATGGATGTCGACGGGCCGGTGGTCTCACCCACGTTCGTGCTGGCCAGGGTGCATCGCGCCCGGCAGGCAGGCCGCCCGGCGATGGTGCACGTGGACATGTACCGGCTGCTCGACCATCCAGGTGTGGACCTGTTGGGTGAGCTCGATGCGCTCGACCTCGACACCGACCTGGACGACGCCGTGGTGGTCGTCGAGTGGGGCGAGGGGCTCGCCGAAAGGCTTTCCGATCATCATCTGGACATCCGCATCGAACGCGATACCGACACCGAGACGCGCACGGTGATCTGGCAGTGGAGCGCCCCATGAACATCTTGACCATCGACACCGCGACCCCGGCGGTCACCGCCGGTGTGGTCCACCGCGCCGAGGACGGTGTTGTGCGGACTCTGGCGGAGCGGGTCACGGTCGATGCCCGCGCCCACGCCGAACAGCTCACCCCGAACGTGCTCGGTGCTGTCTCCGATGCCGGAATCACCGTGGGTGACCTCGAGGCCGTCGTCGTCGGCTGCGGACCGGGCCCTTTTACCGGGCTGCGGGTGGGGATGGCCAGCGCTGCGGCGTTCGGTCATGCGCTGGGCGTTCCGGTGCACGGGGTGTGCAGTCTGGACGCCATCGGTGTCCACACCGACGGCGAGGTGCTGGTGGTCACAGATGCGCGCCGCCGCGAGGTGTACTGGGCGCGCTACCGCGACGGCGTCCGCGTCGAGGGTCCCGCTGTCAATGCGCCTGCCGACGTCGAACCGGATTCCTCAGCTGCGGTGGCCGGCTCACCTGACCATGCGGCACTGTTCGCGCTGCCACGCCTCGATGTGGTCTACCCGACCCCGGCCGGACTGGTCCGCGCAGTCTCCGACTGGGGCGATCCACAGCCGCTGGTGCCGCTATACCTGCGCCGTCCCGACGCGAAACCCTCTGTGTCCAAAACTTCTGTGGCGGTGCGGAAATGACCGTGTTCGATGCACTCACCCGCGCCGATGCGACGCGGTGCGCCGAGCTGGAGGCCAAACTGTTTGCCGGCGACGATCCGTGGCCGGCCCGGGCGTTCCTGGCCGAACTCGACGCCAAGCACAATCGCTACATCGCGGCCCGCAGCGACGGCGTGCTCGTCGGCTACGCCGGAATCGCGCGGCTGGGCCGCATGCGGCCGTACGAGTACGAGATCCACACCATCGGCGTCGACCCTGAATTCCAAGGGCAGGGAATCGGACGCCGACTGCTCGACGACATGCTCGAATTCGCTTCTGGCGGAACCGTTTTCCTGGAGGTCCGCACCGACAACGAACCGGCCATCGCGCTGTACGAAAGCGCCGGATTCGTCAACATCGGCCTGCGCAAACGCTACTACCGCGCCAGCGGAGCCGACGCCTACACCATGCAACGCCTTCCCCAAGGGGGCCTGACGTGATCATCCTCGCCATCGAAAGTTCTTGTGACGAAACGGGAGTCGGCATCGCCGAGCTCGCCGACGACGGCACCGTAAAGCTCCTCGCCGACGAGGTCGCCTCCAGCGTCGACGAGCACGCCCGCTACGGCGGCGTCGTCCCCGAGATCGCCTCGCGCGCCCACCTGGAAGCGCTGGGGCCCACCATGCGCCGCGCCCTCGATGCCGCCGGCATCGAGCGGCCCGACGTCGTCGCCGCGACCATCGGCCCCGGACTGGCCGGCGCACTGCTGGTCGGGGTGGCCGCCGCCAAGGCCTACGCGGCCGGCTGGAACGTCCCGTTCTACGGGGTCAACCACCTGGGCGGGCATCTGGCCGCTGATGTGTACGACCACGGGCCGCTGCCCGAGAGTGTGGGTCTGCTGGTCTCCGGTGGGCACACCCATCTGCTGCATGTCCGGTCGCTCGGGCAGCCCATCATCGAGCTCGGCAGCACCGTCGACGACGCCGCGGGAGAGGCCTATGACAAGGTGGCCCGGCTGCTCGGCCTGGGGTACCCGGGCGGACGGGTACTCGACGAGCTGGCCCGCACCGGCGACCGCGACGCCATCGTCTTCCCGCGGGGCATGACCGGGCCACGCGACGACCCGTACGTGTTCAGCTTCTCGGGCCTCAAGACTGCGGTGGCCCGGTATGTGGAGGCACATCCGGAGGCCTCCCAGGCCGATGTCGCGGCCGGCTTCCAGGAGGCCGTCGCCGATGTGCTGACCGCCAAGGCCGTCCGCGCCGCCACCGACCTCGGGGTATCCACCCTGCTGATCGCGGGCGGGGTGGCGGCCAACTCGCGGCTGCGTGAACTCGCCGAGGAACGCTGCGCGGCAGCGGGTCTGACGCTGCGGGTGCCGCGGCCGAGGCTGTGCACCGACAACGGTGCGATGATCGCCTCGTTCGCGGCACATCTGATCGCCGCCGGGGCAGATCCCTCGCCGTTGGACGCGGCCAGCGATCCGGGATTGCCGGTGGTCAAAGGGCAGGTGGCATGAGCGTCGCGGACAAGCTCGAGGTCACCGAGCTGCTGTACCGCTATGCCGAGCTGATCGACGCCGGCGACTTCGACGGGGTGGGCGAGCTGCTCGGCCGCGGTGAGTTCATGGGCGTGGCGGGAGCTTCGGCGATTGCCAAGCTGTTCGAGTCGACCACGCGCCGCTTCCCTGACCACGGCAACACCCCACGGACGCGGCATCTCGTGCTCAACCCGGTCATCGACATCGACGGCGAGCACGCCACGTCGCGCTCCACCTTCTGCGTGGTGCAGACCACCGAAACCGTTCCGCTGCAGCCCATCGTGGTCGGCCGCTATTTCGATGCGTTCGCCCGCGACGACACCGGCTGGTACTTCTGCGACCGCAGGGTCGATGTGGAGATGGTCGGAGACGTGTCCGCGCATCTGAACGTCGCCTTGTAGCGACAACTAGCTGTACTGACAAAACTAGGCGGCCGCGTGCATCCGCACGACGTGGATGTCGCTGGTCAACACGCGTACTCCGGTCGGCAACGGGGGAGCCGTACTTCGATAGGTCCGGCCCGTCGGAGTGGTGAGTTCCGTGCTGTGCCGGCCGTAACGGTCGTAGACCGTCGTGGTCTTCCAGTCCCCGTATTCCTTGGTGTAATTGCACCGTTCGCAGAGCCCCTGCCCGTTCACAGCGCTGGTCGTGCCGCCATCGGCGTGCCGGCTGATGTGGTCGATGTGCCGGATCGGGGCGTCGCAGTACGGGGTGCGGCAAGTCTGGTCGCGCAATTTGATGAACCAGCGCAGGCCGTTGGGGAACTTGCGGGCCGCGGAATCCATGGCCACCAGCTTGCCGGTGCCGGGATCGGCGTACAGCCGGCGAACCGCCGCCTCGACCTCTGGGTCGAGTACCGCCGCCCAGGTCATCTGCCGGGCCACTTCCGCCGGGATCGGGCCATATCCGTCGAGAATGGCCGGTTCGGTGCCTTGGGCCAACAAGCTCTCGTCCGAGATCACCAGATTCGCGGTGACTGGCACCGGGGCGTTGACTTCACGGCCGGTGATGCGTTGATAGAAGGCATCGGCCATCAACTGGCCGCGCCCGCCCAATCCCGTTCCGGCAGCGACGGCGTCGGAGGCAGCGGCATCAGCCAGTGCCTGCAGCGACTGATGCACCACGCTGCCTTCGGCAGCAGTCAGCAAGGCCGTCACGTAGACCATGCTGTGCGGGGCGGGACGAACCGTGACGGTGCGGTCGGACTGGTGGCGGCTGATGCGATTCATGACGGCGTCGTGGTCGAGTCGAAAGGCGACGCGCCCGGCTGCGGCGTCGACTTTCCGGTCCCCGAGGCCGTCCAGCCGTTCCGGGTCCGCGCAGAGTTCGGCGTCCATCGTGCGGCGGTCCGCCGGCGTCAGGCAGGCGGCATGCTCGGCGATGATCATCGCCCGGGTTTCGGTAAGCACCCCGGACTCCAGCGCGGCGAGGGTGTAGGGCATGTCGTCGACCAGGATCCGGGAGCTTTTCAGGTATCTGGCTCCGTGCCACGGCGAGGCCTTTCGGGCCAGGCCGACCTCGGAGGCCAGACCTCTGCCTCGCTGGTCAGCCGGGACGCCCTCGGCGGCCTTGCGGGCATGGCGTTTGGCTTCCAGCATCGCCGTCACGCGAGCCTGCCCGGCCGCGATGCCGGCGGCGGCCCGGTTCATCGCGGCGAGCTGATCGACCAACGCCTCTTCGCCGGCGTTGAGATCGATCACGAAGCCTGTTTCGAACATACGTTCGATATTAATGCGTTCGTGGTGCCCTCCGCAACGGTCGACAGGTCCGAGTTTGCAAGAGTGGGCAACAGGCACAACCCACCCTTGAGTGCTAGCACTCGCATGTATAGAGTGCTAGGTGGCACGCGGCCAACCCCCAGCGCCGGCACCCGCGACGACGGAGCGAGGGGCACGGGCGCATGCCGAACACCTGGTTAACCCGAGGGCCCCGGAGCACACCGGGACTCGAACCCAAACAAAGTGGAGGGCTTCCATCGTGGCAGTCAACATCAAGCCACTCGAGGACAAGATCCTCGTTCAGGCCAACGCGGCCGAGACCACGACCGCTTCCGGTCTGGTCATCCCCGACACCGCCAAGGAAAAGCCGCAGGAAGGCACCGTCGTCGCAGTTGGCCCCGGCCGCTGGGATGAGGACGGCGAGAAGCGGATCCCCCTGGACGTTGCCGAGGGTGACACCGTCATCTACAGCAAGTACGGCGGCACCGAGATCAAGTACAACGGCGAGGAGTACCTGATCCTGTCCGCTCGCGACGTGCTGGCTGTCGTCGCCAAGTAAGTACTCGTGCGACCGCCCCGGAGATCCCCGTGTCCAGCACGGGCGGTTTCCGGGGCGGTATGCGTTAGGAGTCATGAAAGAGACTTATGAGCAAGCAGATTGAGTTCAACGAGACTGCGCGCCGGGCCATGGAGGCCGGTGTCGACAAGCTCGCCGATGCGGTCAAGGTGACGCTGGGTCCGCGCGGTCGGAACGTGGTGCTGGCCAAGGCCTTCGGCGGCCCGCAGGTCACCAACGACGGTGTGACCATCGCGCGCGAGATCGACCTGGAAGATCCGTTCGAGAACCTCGGCGCCCAGCTGGTGAAGTCGGTGGCCACCAAGACCAACGACGTCGCAGGCGACGGCACCACCACCGCCACCGTGCTGGCGCAGGCGCTGGTCAAGGCCGGTCTGCGCAACGTGGCCGCCGGTGCCAACCCGATCGCACTCGGTCTGGGCATCAGCAAGGCGGCCGACGCCGTGTCCGAGGCCCTGCTGGCCGCGGCCACCCCGGTGTCGGACAAGACCGCCATCGCCCAGGTCGCCACGGTCTCCTCGCGTGACGAGCAGATCGGCGAGCTGGTCGGCGAGGCCATGACCAAGGTCGGTCACGACGGTGTCGTCACCATCGAGGAGTCCTCGACGCTGAACACCGAGCTCGAGGTCACCGAGGGCGTCGGCTTCGACAAGGGCTTCATCTCGGCCTACTTCGTCAACGACTTCGACTCGCAGGAAGCGGTACTCGAGGATGCCGTGGTGCTGCTGCACCGCGACAAGATCAGCTCGCTGCCCGACCTGCTGCCGTTGCTGGAGAAGGTCGCCGAAGCCGGCAAGCCGCTGCTGATCATCGCCGAGGACGTCGAGGGCGAGGCCCTGTCCACGCTGGTCGTCAACGCGATCCGCAAGACGCTCAAGGCCGTCGCCGTCAAGGCGCCGTTCTTCGGTGATCGACGCAAGGCGTTCCTGGAGGATCTCGCCATCGTCACCGGCGGCCAGGTCGTCAACCCCGACGTTGGCTTGGTGTTGCGCGAGGCCGGCCTGGACGTGCTGGGCTCCGCCCGTCGCGTGGTGGTCACCAAGGACAGCACCGTGATCGTCGACGGTGGCGGCTCCAAGGATGCGGTCGCCGACCGTGTCAAGCAGCTCAAGGCCGAGATCGAGACCACCGACTCCGACTGGGATCGCGAGAAGCTGCAGGAACGGCTGGCCAAGCTGTCCGGTGGCGTCGCGGTGATCAAGGTCGGCGCGGCCACCGAGACCGACCTGAAGAAGCGCAAGGAAGCGGTCGAGGACGCCGTCGCGGCGGCCAAGGCTGCCGTCGAGGAGGGCATCGTCACCGGTGGTGGCGCCGCCCTCGTGCAGGCACGCTCTGCCCTCGACAAGCTGCGCGGTGAGGTCAACGGCGACGAGGCCCTCGGTGTCGAGGTGTTCGCGTCGGCCCTGTCGGCTCCGCTGTACTGGATCGCCACCAACGCCGGCCTGGACGGCTCCGTTGTGGTGAACAAGGTCAGCGAGCAGTCCAACGGTCAGGGCTTCAACGCCGCCACCCTGTCCTACGGTGACCTGGTCGCCGAGGGCATCGTGGATCCGGCGAAGGTGACCCGCTCAGCGGTGCTCAACGCCGCGTCCGTGGCGCGCATGATCTTGACGACCGAAACGGCCGTCGTGGACAAGCCTGCCGAGGAAGACGAGCACGCCGGTCATCACCACGGCCACGCTCACTAGGTAGTTCCGTAAAGCACCCCCGGTCCTCTTGGGCCGGGGGTGTTTTCGTCTGAGATGGCGCACTGCGCGCCGAGTCTGCGGTGAGATCGCAATTTTCGACGAGATGACGATCTACGCGCAGCCTCGCGGACCTGGGCGCAGCCTCGCCCCGACTCGCCGGCCGGATCTTCCAGCGGGTCTGGGACCGCTACGCCCAGGCGGCCATCATCAGCTGTGGAGCCACGCTCGATGAGTTTTTGAGCCGTCACCGGTCGGTACAGATATGACTGACGACACCATGAGCGCCGTGTGCGCCGTCAACGCGCCGGCCGAGACCGTGTTCGCGGTGCTGGCCGACCCGACGACCCACCAGGCGATCGACGGCACGGGCTGGGTCCGGGAGTCGCTCGACGGCAAGCCGCTGACCGATGTCGGCCAGGTCTTCCGGATGGCCATGTACCACGACAACTTCGGCGGTATGCACTACGAGATGGCCAACCGGGTCGAGGTTTTCGAGCCACCACGTGCCATCGCGTGGCTACCGGGCCAGGGCGCCGACGACACCAACCTCGAATCCGGCGGCTGGATCTGGCGATACGACCTCGAGCCCCTCGGCGACGACAGGACGGAGGTCACGTTGACCTACGACTGGTCGGCGGTGCCGCAGGCGCTTCGTGAACACATCGAGTTCCCGCCGTTCGACCGGCAGCACTTGGACAACTCGCTCAAGCACCTGGCCGGGCTGGCGCAGGACCGGGCATAGCCGTCGGCTGGATCGATACCAGTCGGAACGCTTCGGGCCGTGCGTCGTCGGACACGAACCGCACGACGAGGCTGTCGTGGGGAAACTTGGTGGCCAGGTCGTTGAGGGTCCTGGGCAGGAATACCCGAGCCTTCGCGTTGCCGTACCAATTGGGGTTTGACGGCGACGTGTCGAGGCCACTGATGTTGTCGATTTCGGTGTCCCACTGCTGAACGGGACCTGGTGGCGTGTCGCCGAAGCCCTCCGATTTCAGGTACGCATCCGCTTGTCCCGCAAGGGTGATCGCCGGCCCGCCGCCGACCGGCGTCCCGGTGATCGTCCCGTCGACCACATCGGCCGTCACGGATGTCAGCCGCGCTGTACACACGTTGTCGACGACGTTGGGCGGCACACAGAAATCAGGCAGCGGGTTCGCGTGAGCAGCGGCGATGTTCAGGACGGCCGGAACGGCAATCGCAGCAACGACGGCGGTCATTGCGCGGCGACGATGATTCGGCATCGGGCTAACCCCCTTCGGACGCACTGAACTGTATGTCGGCGCGCCCGCCAAGGGAGTTACACATCGTCAGCGCTCGATCGGCGAGTACCAGTCGGCGTTGGTGAGCAGCACCCGCGTCCCGAGGTCACGGTTCCACTCCGGCTCGATGCCATGGCGGCGCACCACGGGGAAGACCACCTCGTCGAGCATCCGGGTCACATCGCTGGTGTACAGGTCCTGCTTCGCCTGATCGCTCAGCCGGTTGTAGGCCTCTTCGTCGAAGTTCTCCGGCTCGAACGCGCCGTAGCCGATGTAGGTCGAGCCGTCCTCGACCAGCCTGTCGGTGTCCTGGCTGTGGAAGTAGATGTAGCCGGTCCAGTGGCGGCTGTCGTTGCGCTCGTCGCCGATCTCGGCCGACGCGCAGGTTCCGCAGCAGGAGAAGTCGGCGCGGGCGATGACGCCGTTGGCGTTGAGTTCGTCGAACGCTGCCTGGGTCCGCGACCGGTAGTCGCCGATCTCGGTCTGCTGGCGCAGTCTCGCTTCGCGCAAGGCCGTGAAGGCGGCCGTGAGCTGCTCGTCGGTGAGCTCATAGTCCTCGGCATAGATCTCGAGGAACTCCTCGGCGTCGTCGTTGCCGGTGACCAACATGCTCCAGATCTCAGAGGTCAAGGTGGCGCGGTCCTCGTCGTCCAAAGGGAGATCGGGAAGCACGGCATAGGCGGGGATCACGTTCGGGTTCGACGGTGCGCTCACGGCGCTGGCCTCCAGATGTTGTCGGAACCGGGCGAATCGGCCCGGCGGGGCGATCGTAACCGCGGTTACGACTCGACGCGCGCACGAAAGGCGGGCGATGACAGCACGTCCGGCAAAGCGCAAGATTGCTGCCGGCCTGACGTCGTGGTACGGAATGACAGTGACGTTTCCGAACGACCCGTTTTCGTCGGCGGGGGGCACGCCGAATCCTTACTCGAACCCCGTCGGCAACCAGCCCCCGTCGGCTAGTCCGTTTCAGGGTGGTCATCAATTCGCGCCGGGGGACCCGTCGTTCGGCCAATTTCCTCCGGTCTTTCAGGCCGGCTATCCACCGGCGGGCCCTCCGCCTGAGCCTCCGCGCGAGAAGCGGAAGGTGTGGTTGGTGCTCGCTGTGGTGGCAGCAGTCTTCATCGCATCGGCAGGCATCGGCACGCTCCTGTGGTGGTTGAACCGCGGTGGCGGGGGCGGCGAGATGACCGCGACCGGCGGGGGACCGCTGCCGGCGTCCGTGCCGCCACTGGGCGACTTGAGGCCGCCGGCCGATGTTGCATTGCCCTCGCTGGAGCAACCGATCAGCGAACCGCGCTGGACCTACGAGACCGGCATTGATGCGTATGTGCTCGGTGGCGATGCATACACCGTGGTGGTCGGGTCGGATCAAGGTGTGATGGCACTGGACAAGGAAACCGGCGAACCGCGTTGGTCGCAAGGGGTCAAGCCGCCGAAGGTCAATATCAACCGTTTCGGGAGCGCCAAGTGCGTCATCACCCGCTTGGCAAAGACCATGGGATGTGGACTCAATCTGAATCTCTGCTGTGGAGATCCCGAAGTGCTGGTGTTCCTCGATGTGGCAACCGGACGCATACTGAGCCAGCCTTCGTTGCCGTCGGACCGGATAACCAATCTTCAAGGAAGCGGTGACGGCATCGCTGTCGTTTTTCGCAATGAACTGGTCTCGTATGGGGCGGACGGCACCGAGGCATGGCGTGCTCGGCATGACGGCGTCTCGGTGTTCGGCGATCAAGGGGTCGTCATCACCGAGCACGAGGTGCTTGACGCCTACACAGGAAAGCCCATCGTGAGCGAACCGAGCACTTCAAATACCGCTTTTGCATCGGGATTCGCGGTGGCATTTGCAAACTCGTTCAAGTTCTTTGACTTCAGCGGCAGAAACACCGCCACCGTGCCCAGCGAGGGATACACCTTGATGGGCAATGAGGGCTCCAGAATGTACCAATTTCCCTTGGCACATGTCGGGAACACCCGGTACGGG
This sequence comes from Mycolicibacterium fortuitum subsp. fortuitum, assembly GCF_022179545.1. The sequence goes on from NZ_AP025518.1 coordinate 1,713,030, forward strand.
TCGTCCGGGTTCTACTACCCTCTGGCCTACAACCGATCTACTGGTGACTTCCGTGCGTTCGACGGGCACTCCGGACGTGTTCTTTGGACGCTCCCCGCTGGCGCAGATATCACGCTTGCCAACATGATCGGGGGATTCGGCAGTGGCGAACTCTGCATGATCGGCGTGCAGGATGGAGCAGACGCCACAATGAGGGCCGGCACCTGCAGTGATGTCAACGCGGCGCCATCCGCGAAGGTGCCGATGGGCCGCTTCCTCGGATCCGATGGCGCTCGGTTCTTGGCCGTCGTCGATCAGGGCGATGTGATCTGCATCGACGGGGCCAGCGGGAACGAGTTGTGGCGCAAGAAGTTCGACCAGGGGTCTTACGTAGCGTGGGTGTCCGGCGGAGCGTATCTCTCCGATCGCAATATCGTGATTCGGGTGATTTGACACGGGGCATCGGCTCCGCTCGGCAAGGACCATTGGTGCGACACGCCATGCATGAACGGGGTTTTTGATCCCCTGCAGCTCACAATGCGGATATGACGGAACCGCGCGGGGTCTCTCGTCAGACATTCCTGCGCGGTGCAGTCGGGGCGTTGGCTGCCGGCGCGGTGTTCGGGTCCAGCCGCGCCAGTGCCGACCCTTCCGGCTGGGGCGACCTGGCTTCCGCGATCAAGGGCCAGGTGATCCTGCCGGACAGCGGCGGGCAATTCTCCTCGGCCAAAAGCGTTTTCAACACCAACTTCAACGGGCTGACGCCCGCGGCGGTGGTCGCCCCGTCGTCGGCAGTGGACGTCCAGAAGGCGATGGAATTCGCTGCGGCGCACAACCTCAAGGTCGCGCCACGCGGCGGTGGCCACTCCTATGTGGGCGCGTCGACAGCCAACGGCACGATGGTCCTGGATCTGCGCCAGCTCCCCGGCGACATCGACTACGACGCGGCGACCGGACACGTCACAGTGACGCCGGCGACCGGTCTGTACGCGATCCACCAAACACTGGCCGGAGCAGGCCGGGGAATCCCTACCGGCACCTGCCCGACGGTGGGCGCCGCGGGGCACGCCCTGGGCGGTGGGTTGGGTGCCCAATCGCGGCACGCGGGTCTGATGAGTGATCAACTGGTCTCGGCGACCGTCGTGTTGCCCGGCGGTACGGGGGTTACGGCGTCGGCCACCGAGAATCCCGATCTGTACTGGGCATTGCGAGGCGGAGGCGGCGGCAATTTCGGGGTGACGACGGCGCTCACCTTCGCCACCTTCCCGATCGGCGACGTAGATGTCGTCGGCCTGCATTTCCCGCTGGAGGCTTTCGCGCAGGTCCTACTCGGTTGGCAGAACTGGCTGCGCACCGCCGACCGCAGCAGTTGGGCACTGGCCGACACCATCACCGATCCGCAGGGCGCGCACTGCCGCATCCTGGCGACCTGTCCGGCCGGGGCGGGCAACAGCGTGGGCGCGGCCGTGGTCAAGGCGGTTGGGCTGCAACCTGCGGGCACAGAGAACCGCACGTTCAACTACCTCGATCTGGTGAAGTTTCTGGCCGCCGAGAATCTCAATCCGTCGCCGCTCGGATACGTCGGCGGATCCGATGTCTTCCCGACCATCACCCCGGCCGCAGCCCAGGGGATCGCCGCCGCATTCAACGCCTTCCCTGCCGGAGCGGGCCGCCCCATCGTGATCATGCATGCGCTCGACGGTGCGCTGGCCACTGTCGGACCGGCAGACACCGCCTTTCCGTGGCGGCGACAGTCCGCTCTCGTGCAGTGGTACGTGGAAACGTCCGGTTCGCCCGCGCCGGCAGCCAACTGGCTCAACACCGCTCACCAGGCAGTGGCGTCATATTCGGCCGGCGGCTATGTGAACTATCTGGAAGCGAACCAACCGGCGTCGCGGTACTTCGGTGCCAACCTCGCCAGGCTGGCCGCCACCCGGCAGAAGTATGACCCGGCCCGGATCATGTTCTCGGGTTTGAACTTCTGAGCGTGGCGGCGCGGCCACAGGCCTAGCCTCGAGGCGTTGGGTCTGATTCTGCCTCTGAACTGACGAAGGAACCGAACATGCGAGCGACCGTGATGTATGAGGCCGGTGACGTGCGGGTCGAGAACGTGCCCGACCCCGTCGTGAAGGAACCCACCGACGCCATCGTGCGGGTCACCCGGGCCTGTATCTGCGGTAGTGACCTGTGGCCGTACCAGTCGATGCCGCACAAGGATGGTGGCCGGCGGATGGGGCACGAGTTCATCGGCATCGTCGAGGATGTCGGCGCCGACGTCGCGGGTCTGGAGCGCGGTGATCTCGTCGTCGCCCCGTTCGTCTGGGCGGACAACACGTGCGACTTCTGCCAGGAGGGTCTGCAGACCTCCTGTCGTCACGGCGGAGGGTGGGGCGCCCCCGGCGTCGACGCCGGCCAGGGTGAGGCCGTGCGGGTTCCTCAGGCGCAGGGCACCTTGGTGAAGCTTCCGGTCGCAGAGGATTCTGCGCTCATGCCGTCTCTGTTGACTCTCTCAGATGTGTTCTGCACGGGCCATCACGGTGTGGTGACCGCCGGGGTAGGACCCGGGTCGTCGGTGACCGTCATCGGTGACGGCGCCGTGGGGTTGTGCGCGGTGCTGGCGGCCAAGAGGCTCGGCGCCGAGCAGATCATCTTGAACGGCCGGCATACCGTCCGCACCGACCTGGGGCGTGAGTTCGGCGCCACCGACGTCGTACCGGAACGCGGCGACGAAGCCGTCGAGAAGATTCGCGGACTGACCGGAGGCGATGGGACGCACGCGGTGATCGAATGTGTCGGGACGGAACCGTCGCTCGTCACTGCTCTTGACGTGGTGCGTGCCGGCGGGCGCGTCAGCCGGCTCGGGGTCTCCCAATACACCGAGGTGCCAATGGGTTTCGGCACCTTCTTCCGCAATGTCACCCTCACCGGCGGGGTCGCCCCGGCGCGTGCCTACATCGAGGAACTGATGCCGGACGTTCTCGAGGGCATTGTCGAACCCGGACGGGTGTTCGACCGCACCATCGGCCTCGACGAAACGCCCGACGGCTATCGCGCCATGGCCGACCGCGAGGCACTCAAGGTGTTGATCGAGCCATGACACTGCTGCTGCAAGACCGCGACGACCGTGGCGTCGTCACCCTCACCCTCAACCGCCCCCAGGCGTTCAACGCGCTGTCCGAGGCGATGCTGACCGCGTTGGGCGAGGCCGTTGGTGCACTGGCCGAGGACAATTCGGTGCGGGCCGTCGTCCTCGGCGCATCCGGCAAGGCGTTCTGCGCGGGCCATGACCTCAAGGAAATGCGGGCCGAGCCTTCACTGGCGTACTACGAGCGCTTGTTCGAACAGTGCACCAAGGTGATGCTGTCGGTTCAGCGGCTGCCGGTTCCGGTGATCGCACGAGTCCACGGCCTCGCCACGGCAGCGGGTTGCCAACTCGTCGCGATGTGCGACCTCGCGGTGGCAAGCGATGACGCCCGCTTCGCGGTCAGCGGTGTCAACGTCGGGCTGTTCTGTGCAACGCCTGCAGTGGCACTGTCTCGCAACGTTCCGCGCAAGGCAGCCTTCGAGATGCTGGTCACCGGCGAGTTCGTCTCTGCTGAGCAGGCCCGCGCGTTGGGACTGGTGAATCGGGTGGCTCCGGCTGAGGGCCTCGACGACGAGATCGAGGCGCTGGTCTCGAGCATCGTCGCGAAGCCCCGTGTCGCTGTGGCAATGGGAAAAGCGTTGTTCTACCGGCAGATTGACGTCGACATCGAGTCCGGCTATGCCGACGCGGGGACCACGATGGCCTGCAACATGATGGATCCGGCTGCCTTGGAAGGTGTGCAGGCCTTCATCGACAAGCGTCCGCCGGCGTGGTCGGCATCAGGCGGGCATTGACTTCGAGGATGATCTTGCCGCGCACGTGTCCTGCGGCTATGCGGCGTTGTGCCTCCGCGGCGTCCTCCAACTGGAGGATTTCGATGTGTGGAGCCCGGATTCGGCCTGCCGCAAGCGCATCGACCAAGGAGTTGAGCTGGCGTTCCTGATTGACGTAGTTCGACATCGTCGGGACCACTGAGACGCCGAGCTCGGCTGCCCGAACCGGATCCGGCATCGGCTCATTCGCGATCAGGGTCGCGATCGGGGTCACGATCCCACCCCGCCTCACCATCTCGATCGAGTCGATCAGGGTGCCTTGCCCGACCGTATCGACGACGAGGTCGACACCATCGGGGGCCCACTCGAGCACCTCTTCCCGGACCCTGCCACGTCGGTAGTCGATGGCCAGCTCGGCACCCAGATCGCGGACGTAGTCGAGATTTGAGGGCCCGCACGTGGCGGCGACCTTGGCGCCTGCCGTCGCGGCAAGCTGGATCGCGTAGCTGCCCATACCGCCGGCGCCGCCGTTGATCAGTACGGATGAGCCTTCGGTGATACCGCCGACGTCGAAAAGCGCCTCCCAGCAGGTGCATCCTGCGGTCGGAATCGCGGCAGCCTCGATGAAACTCACCGAGTCTGGCAGTTTGACGACCCGTTCCCGGTCGGAGGCGACGTACTCGGCGTAGGTGCCGCGCTCACCGCGGCCCATGTTCGACGCGGTCAAGACCCGGTCGCCGACGGATAGGTCGGTAACTCCGTCGCCGACCTCGGCGATCACGCCGGCGGCGTCGAAACCCAGCACGAACGGGAACCGGTATTCGAAGAACTGCGCCAGCCACCCTTCGCGGTTCTTCCAGTCGGCCGGGTTCACCCCGGCGTAGGCGACGTGGACGACGACGCCGTTCGGAGCGGCCGACGGCCGGTCGATCGATGCGGCGTACAGAACCTCGGGGCCGCCGAACTCGTCCAGCACCATCGCACGCATCGTCGGTCGTGAGGTCATGGGGCGACGGTAGGGGCGAGAACCCTACTGCCGGAGCGCCGTTCCGCTCACCGGGACGCGAGTCTGGGTCGTGTCAGCGGCGCTGCAGCTCGATGACCGGGATGACCCGGTCGGTCTTGCTTTGGTATTCACCGAAGCCCGGTGCCTTCTCGACGATGCGAGGATAGGCGGCATCCCGCTCTTCCCGCGGCATCTCTCGTGCACGCACGTCGTAGGCGTCGGTGCCGATCTCGATGTGGGCATCGGGATGGGCCCGCAGATTGTGCAACCATGCCGGGTCGACGTCAGCGCCCGCGTAGGACCCGACGATGGCGAGTTTCCCGTCGAGGTCGAACGCCATCACCGGGCTGACACGCTCCTTGCCGGACTTGGCTCCGGTGGTGTGCAGCAGAAGCAGCGTCGCCCCCTCGAACGGGCCACCCACCTTGCCGCCGTTGGCGCGGAACTCGGCGATGATCTGATCATTCCAGTTGTTGGCCATGACACCTTCCTCGTTTCACGAAATGCCGGTCGTGGTGATGTGGACCGAAGAGGTCAGGGTTTGATGTACCGGGCAGCGCTCGGCGATACCCATCAGCCGTTCCCGCTGAGCGTCGTCCAGGTCGCCGATCAACTCGATCTCGCGGTCGATGTGGTCGATCATGCCCTTGGTGGTCTCACAGTCGGCACAGTCTTTGGCATGAATACGGGAGTGCCGCAACGTCACTCGTACCTGCTCGAGCGGCCAGTCCTTGCGGTTGGCATACATCCGCACGGTCATGGAGGTGCATGCGCCCAGGCCGGCCAGGACCAGGTCATACGGATTCGGGCCGGCGTCGTCACCAACCGGGAGGGGTTCGTCGGCGATGAGCTGGTGGCCTCCCGCGGTGATCTGCTGTGTGTAGGTACCTGCGCCTGTCTCGGTCACCGTGACGTCAGTGGTCATACCCACGAGTCTCCGGGAGGAGACGTAAAAGTGGCTGGAAATCTGTATTTTTGGGCGTTTCCGCCTCTGCTCGTCGAGAAGCTAGCGCGCCAACGATATGTCGACCGAAGCCAGGCGATCGGGATCGCCGATGATGTCGATGGCATGTATCCGGCCGTCCCGAATGTCAAGGCGCAGTATGGACTTGAGCTGACCGGCGGGTGCGACGACGATGCCGGCGGCGCCGTCGAGAACGGCGACCTCTCCGCCGCGCGCTGTCGCGGCGAACATCTTGGACTCTTCGACGAACTCCCGTGCGCCGTGTAGCTCGACGGGAATGTGTTTGCCGACGAGCACACGATCCACGCGGCGCACCACGTCGGGGTCGAGAATTTCCAGCAGTGCATCGAGATCGCCGTCTCGCGAGGCAGCCAGGAAAGTGCGCGCGACGTCGAGGTGCTCGGCGGTGGGGCGGGCGGCGACCGCCGCACCATGGACTCGCCGGCGGGCCAGGCTGGCCAGTTTCTTGGCTGCCGTCGGTGTGCGATCGAGCAAGGCGGCGATGTCGTCGAAGGGCACTGCGAAGGCGTCGTGCAGGACGAACGCCACCCGCTGAGCGGGGGAGAGTCGGTCCAGCACCACGAGCAGGGCGCGGCCCACCGACTCGGCCATCGCCACCTGCTCTTCGGCGGCGGGCGCAACGGCGGTCGGAATGTGCTCGTCGGCGCCGAACACTTCGGCACGTCGTTTCCGCTCACGAAGTCGGTCGAGGCATTCGCGTGCTGTCACCGTGGTGAACCAGCCGGTCGGATTGTCCACGTCGGCGATGCCTCGGCGGCTGATCTTCAGCCACGCGGTCTGGACTGCGTCGTCGGCGTCGTGGACCGAGCCGAGTAGCCGACAGGCGACCGTGCGCAGGTGGTGTCGGTCCTCTTCGAATCGGGAAGCCAGAGCCTCCAGGTCAGTCATGGCGTCACCTTTCACCCGCGGCCGGCGTCAACAAGGTGAACCACCACCCGAAACGACCGTCACAGGAGACATAGGAGACGACCACCATGACCCTACAACTCGGCATGATCGCGGTCGTGATCGTCGCGATCGCCATCGCGGCCAATGGAGCGATGGCACTTGCGGACCTCGCCGGAGCGCGGTTCGTGCTGGCCAACTCCGCGGAGGTGGGTGTTCCGCGGACCTGGGTACCGATGCTCGGCCTGCTCAAGGGGGCCGGCGCCGTCGGCCTGCTCGTGGGCCTGGTGGCTTTCCCGCCCCTGGGCGTGGCCGCGGCGATCGGGCTGACCGCGTTCTTCATCGGCGCCATCGTCACCCACATCCGCGCGGGCGTGTTCTACAACATCGCCTTTCCCGCCGCCTTTCTCGTGGTCGCGGTTCTGGCGTTGGGTGCGTTCCTGGCGGGCTGACCCCCAATGGCGTCGAACAAAACTGCAGAGGCCCCACCCGCGTGGGGTGGAGCCTCTGCAGTTCGGCGTGTGAAGTTTGCTGCGAAATTCAGGCGCTGCGGCGGATACCGCGCTTGAGCAAGAGTTCGCGCTCCGACTCGCTCAGGCCGCCCCAGATGCCGTAGGGCTCACCGACGGCGAGCGCGTGGGACCGGCACTGGGTGATCACCGGGCAGCTGCGGCACATCTCCTTGGCGCGCAACTCGCGCTGCGCCCGGGCGCGCCCCCGCTCGCCATCGGGATGGAAGAACACCGACGAATCGACTCCACGGCAAAGTCCCTGCATTTGCCAATCCCAGATATCCGCATTGGGTCCGGGAAGTTGCTGCGGCTGCGGCATTTGGAAAACCCCTCTCTGCTCGCCCATTTCGCCAAAAGTGGACGGGTTTGAGTCGGTGGAACCGAACTGAGCACATGTCGCCGATGACCGCTCGTGCACACAAACTAGGGGGGTCCGATAAAGAGAGTCAATACCTCGCCGATGTGCTAAAGGACATAACCGCAGGTCGAGAATTTACATCACGTTCATCATTGTGACGCGGTGACCGAGACATTGGTGTTGAGGATCTGCTAGAGCCGTTCACGTTTTCCCTGCTCGGACTCACCAGGTCTTCTCGCGCTATTCCAGGTGCTCGATGGTCAGTTGACCTGTCATTAACATTGGAGCCATCAATTGTTAACTAATCGTCCTCCGGCAATGTGAATTTCCACGTATCCATCGATGTGGGGTTGCCCGCGGGTTTGCAATACCGCCGGTATTGATAGCGTCGCTCATCGATGACCGCAATCGCAGGGGCCGCCGAGGGCTTGGCCGACGCCGCGTTCGGGGCCGACCCCGGACGCTGGCCGCTTCCCAGCGCGAGTACTGCGCATGAGCGTTGGCTGCGTGCGGTGGCCGCAGGCGGTCAGGGGCGCTACGCCTGCGCCCTCACCGAGTTGGAGACGGTCCTGCGGTCGGAGCCCTCCGGCCCTCTGGTGTCGTTGGCGCACAGCACCCGTGCTTCGTTTCTTCGCCAGTTGGGCGGACACGCGCCGGCGCGCGGCGCCGACGGTCAGGCGTGGGCGCACAGCGGCGGCGATGACGAGGCCGCTGCCGATGCACTTGTCGGATTGGCTGCCGATGCCCTCGGGATGGGGCGGTTCGGAGTTTCGGCCCGGCTCCTGGACCGGGCTCGGGCCATCGGATCGGGCACTCACACCCGCCAGCACATTCGGCTGGCGTGGGTGAGCGCCGAGCTGGCGATGGTGCAGGGGCACGGTGTCGAGGCAGTCGAACACGCCCGGCGCGGCGCCGCGGCGGCAGCCGGTCACCCCTCGACACGCCACGCCGTCAAATCTGACGTCGTGCTGGCCGCGGCGCTGTGCAGCGCCGGTCAGATCGACGCCGCGCGGCAGGTCGCCGACGCGACGCTGCTGGCCGCAGAGAAGGCCGGGTTGGTTCCGCTGCGTTGGGCGTTGGCCTGCGTACTGGCCGACATCGGCAGCGCCGCGCACGACCCTGAACAAATCCGGCGGATCCGCGACCTCAGCGCGGATACAGTGCGTCGCAGAGGTGGTCTGTGGTCGGGCGTCTGATCTAGCGCTGGCCAGGTCGCATCTGATCGATCGTTATTGTTTAGCTCGGCCATATCACCGAGAGTGTCGGTGCAACGTAACGCTGGAGAGATCGCCCACGATGACAAGTTCGGGAGACCGTCTCGACGTTGTCGTTGCTGAGGCAGTGGCAGGTGATCGGAACGCGCTCTCGGAAGTGCTGGAGATCATTCGGCCGATCGTCGTCCGGTATGTGCGGGCGAGGGTGGGGGCGACCGAGCGCAGTGGTCTTTCAGCTGATGACGTTGCGCAGGAGGTGTGCTTGGCCGCCATTACGGCGCTGCCGCGCTACAAGGATCAGGGACGACCGTTCCTGGCCTTTGTCTACGGCATCGCTGCGCACAAGGTTGCTGACGCGCATCGCGCGGCAGCCAGGAACCGTGCCGAGCCCACCGATGTGGTGCCCGAGCGGTTTTCCCTTGACGCGGGGCCCGAGCAGACCGCTCTCGACACCGAGTCCTCTGAACGGATGGCCAGGCTGCTGTCCGTACTTCCCGAGAAGCAACGCGAGATCCTCATCCTGCGCATCGTGGTCGGCATGAGCGCCGAGGAGACAGCGGAGGCCGTCGGGAGCACCGCGGGCGCCGTGCGCGTGGCGCAGCACCGCGCACTGGCCCGGCTGAAGAACGAGATCATGGCGACGGGGCGGGATCATGCCTGACTTCGGCCGCTGGACCTCAAACGGTGGTGATCCGTCCCTCAACGAGATCAACCGGTCCGAGAAATTCATCGAGGCGCTGTCCCTCGAGAGGCAGGTCTACGCGACCGACCGGGAGGAAGCCGAACTGGCCGTCCTGCTGGCCGGATGGCGTGACGATGCCCGGCGCGCCCCGATGGCGGGTATCGCGACACCGCGCGAGGCGGTCAAAGCGCTCGACAAGGCGACCGGGCAAGGCCGTGTGCGCTTGCCGATGGCACTCGTGGGGTCGATGGCCGCAGCGGTGCTGTGCCTCGGCGGCTTCGGTGCGGCCGTGTACGGCTCGGGCCCCGGCGATGCGCTGTACGGCGTGCGCGGGCTGGTCTTCGGGTCCGCGCCGGTGACTCGTGACGTCGGTGTCGAACTGGCGTCCAGTGAGCTCAAGCAGGTCCAGCAGCTGATCGACGAAGGGCAGTGGGAACAGGCCCAGCAGAAGCTGCAGACGATCACCACCACGGTTGCGACCGTCGACGACGAGCAGCGCAAGCAGGAACTCGTCGACCAGTGGCAGCAGTTGTCGGTCAAGGTGGAGAACCGCGATCCGAACGCGACCGTGCCGCCCGATGCGCCGCCGGTGGTGCTGCCCGAGGTGACGGTGACGACGACGCCGTCGTCCCCGTCCACGCCGGGTGAAACCCCGACGTCCACACCCACGACCGGGCCTTCGATCTCGCCGACGGAGCCCACTTCGGGTTCGGAGACACCCACGTCGCCGTCGGAGAACCCGACGTCGCAACCGGGCACCACTCAGCCGTCGACGCCGTCGCCCTCGACCACGGCACCGTCCGGTAGCAATGAGACGACGAGCGCGCCGGCCACGGCGACGGAGACCTCTCCTGCGCCATCGCCCTCGGCTACTCGCACATCGTCTGCTCCGACCACCTCGGCCGCGCCGGCGGCCGAGGTGCCGGCGGTGACCAGCACGACGATCGTCCCGTCCGTAGAGCCGACATCTGTCCCGTCAGCACCGCCGGTGCGCGGCACGTCGGCCGCACCTGTGGAACCCAGCAGTGGCGGAGGTCACGAAAGCGCCCCGCGCGGACACGGGGGAGAGGCCCCGGCATTGCCGGGAATCGAAGTGCCCCTGTTGCCGGGGCTAGGCGGTTCTCAGCGGTAGCCGTCGGTGTCCGACGTGGCCTCGTTCAGGGATGCGTCGGCGTAGCCGCGGCAGTAGTCCCAGGTCACGTAGGCGTCGGGCTCGGGGTCGTAGGCCGGCTCATGCGGGCGCACGGTGCCGTCGACGAGCAGCTGCAGCAGGTTGGCGCGCAGCATGTCCCAGTCGTGGTAGTGGTCCTGCTGGCATTCGTCGCAGCACACCACAAGGCCACGAATTCCCTTGTGTGCCAACAATGCTTCGTACACCGCGAGATCGGCTAGATCAGCCTCGACAGCCGTCCGTTCCTGGGGGTCCAGAGGCTGGCCCGGCTCGATCGCGTCCAGCGCAGCCGACGGATCGCATGGATCGTCGGCAAACGGATCGGGCGGCAAACCAGGGGGGAGGTGGTCACGCACGGGTCCCACACTACGCAGCCGCACAGGTATCGCGCCAGCCGTCCTCGTGCATGTAGCGATGTACGCCCTGAGGTGCAAGGAGCGGCAACATCAACGTAAATATCAGAGCCGATAGAATCGGGTAATAAGCCCCACGCCTGCCACTGGAGGCCCCACCCATGTCGATCGCTGAAAGCAGCGTTCCCATCGCCGTCCCGGTGTCGACCGGCGGCGACGATCCCACCAAGATCGCAATGCTCGGTCTCACCTTTGATGATGTGCTGCTGCTGCCGGCTGCCTCCGATGTGGTTCCGGCCACCGCCGACACCTCGAGTCAGCTGACCCGGAACATCCGTCTGCGCGTTCCGATGGTCAGCTCCGCGATGGACACCGTCACCGAATCGCGGATGGCCATCGCGATGGCCCGTGCCGGCGGCATGGGCGTGTTGCACCGCAACCTTCCCGCCGTCGAGCAGGCCGCCCAGGTCGAGACCGTGAAGCGGTCCGAGGCCGGCATGGTCACCGACCCGGTCACCTGCTCGCCCACCAATACCCTGGCCGAGGTCGACGCCATGTGCGCCCGGTTCCGGATCTCCGGTCTCCCGGTCGTGGACGACGCTGGCTCACTCGTCGGGATCATCACCAACCGCGACATGCGCTTCGAGGTCGACGAGAACAAGCCCGTCGCCGAGGTGATGACCAAACCGCCGCTGATCACCGCTCAGGAAGGCGTGTCCGCCGAGGCCGCCCTCGGGCTGCTGCGCCGCCACAAGATCGAGAAGCTGCCGATCGTCGACGGGCACGGCAAGCTGACCGGCCTGATCACGGTCAAGGACTTCGTCAAGACCGAGCAGTTCCCGCTGGCCACCAAGGACAGCGACGGCCGGCTCCTGGTCGGCGCCGCGGTCGGTGTCGGCGATGACGCCTGGGCCCGGGCCATGAATTTGGTCGACGCGGGTGTCGACGTGCTGGTCGTCGATACCGCCCACGCCCACAACCGGGGCGTGCTCGACATGGTGGCGCGGGTGAAGAAGACCGTGGGCGACCGTGTCGAGGTCGTCGGCGGCAACGTCGCGACCCGGGCCGCGGCCGCCGCGCTGGTCCAGGCCGGTGCCGACGCCGTGAAGGTCGGTGTCGGCCCCGGCTCCATCTGCACCACCCGCGTCGTCGCCGGTGTCGGCGCCCCGCAGATCACCGCCATCTTGGAGGCAGTGGCCGCATGCAAGCCCTACGGCGTCCCGGTGATCGCCGACGGCGGCCTGCAGTACTCCGGCGACATCGCCAAGGCGCTGGCTGCCGGTGCGTCGACGGCCATGCTGGGCTCGCTGCTGGCGGGCACCGCCGAATCGCCCGGCGACCTGATCTTCGTCAACGGCAAGCAGTTCAAGAGTTACCGCGGGATGGGCTCACTGGGCGCCATGCAGGGTCGCGGGGGAGGTAAGTCCTACTCCAAGGACCGCTACTTCCAGGATGATGTCCTCTCCGAGGACAAGCTGGTGCCCGAGGGCATCGAAGGCCGGGTGCCGTTCCGCGGTCCGCTGGGCTCGGTCATCCATCAGTTGACGGGTGGGTTGCGGGCGGCCATGGGCTACACCGGTTCGGCGACCATCGAGCAGTTGCAGCAGGCGCAGTTCGTCCAGATCACGGCGGCCGGGTTGAAGGAAAGCCACCCGCACGACATCACCATGACTGTCGAGGCCCCCAACTACTACACCCGCTGAATCGGTGGGGCAGGAGACAAAGCACAGTCATGCGCGACATGGTTGAAATCGGCATGGGCAGAACCGCCCGCCGCACCTATGAGCTCGACGACGTCACCATCGTGCCTTCGCGGCGCACCCGGTCGTCGAAGGACGTCTCGACGGCCTGGCAGCTCGATGCGTACCGGTTCGAGGTTCCGGTCGTGGCCCACCCCACCGATTCCCTGGTGTCGGTGGAGTTCGCGATCGAGATGGGCCGGCTCGGTGGTCTCGGCGTGCTCAACGGCGAGGGCCTGATCGGCCGGCATGCCGATGTCGAGGAGAAGATCGCCCAGGTCATCGATATTGCCGCCTCGGCAACCGACGAGTCTGCGGCAACCCGCATGCTGCAACAGCTGCATTCCGCGCCGCTGGATCCCGATCTGCTCGGTGCGGCGGTGGCCCGGATCCGCGAGGCCGGGGTGACCACCGCGGTGCGCGTCAGCCCGCAGAACGCCCAGGCTCTGACCCCGACCCTGGTGGCCGCGGGCATCGACCTGCTGGTCATCCAGGGCACCATCATCTCCGCCGAGCGCGTCGCGTCCGACGGCGAACCGCTGAACCTCAAGACCTTCATCTCCGAGCTCGATGTGCCGGTCGTGGCCGGTGGCGTGCTCGATCACCGCACCGCATTGCACCTGATGCGCACCGGCGCGGCCGGCGTGATCGTCGGCTACGGCTCGACGGCCGGCGTCACCACGAGCGACGAGGTGCTCGGCATCAGCGTGCCGATGGCCACTGCGATCGCTGATGCGGCAGCCGCCCGCCGGGAGTACCTCGATGAGACCGGCGGCCGTTACGTGCACGTGCTGGCCGACGGCGACATCCACACTTCCGGTGATCTGGCCAAAGCGATCGCCTGCGGAGCCGACGCCGTCGTGCTGGGCACCCCGCTGGCCGTCTCGAACGAAGCACTGGGCGGTGGCTGGTTCTGGCCGTCGGCGGCGGCGCACCCGTCGTTGCCGCGCGGTGCGCTGCTGCAGGTGGCGGTCGGAGACCGGCCCGGGCTGGAGCAGGTGCTCAACGGGCCGTCCGATGATCCGTTCGGGTCGTTGAACCTCGTCGGTGGTCTGCGGCGGTCGATGGCCAAGGCCGGATACTGCGATCTCAAGGAGTTCCAGAAGGTCGGCTTGTCGGTCGGTTCCTGACGCTCGCCGAATTCTCTCTGCCGTTTTCCACACCTGGGCTGCGCTCAGGCGGAGGTCGCTGCCCTCGTGTCGGAAATCGGCGGCGGTCTGGAGTGCTCGTCTTTACAAGTTAGGGCCTCCTGTCTAGAAGTTACCTGCCGGTAGCGTCATACTGATCACATGAAGCCTGACTATGACGTCTTGGTGATCGGTTCGGGATTCGGCGGCAGCGTCAGTGCGCTGCGCCTGACCGAGAAGGGCTATCGGGTCGGTGTACTCGAAGCGGGACAGCGATTCACCGACGCCGACTTCGCCAAGACCTCGTGGGACCTGCGCAAGTTCCTGTGGGCGCCCCAGTTGGGCATGTACGGCATCCAGCGCATCCATCTGCTGCGCAACGTGATGATCCTCGCCGGCGCCGGTGTCGGCGGCGGATCGCTGAACTACGCCAACACCCTGTATGTGCCGCCGGACCCGTTCTTCAACGACCCGCAGTGGAAGGACATCACCGACTGGCGGGCCGAGCTCATGCCGCACTACGACCAGGCCCAGCGGATGCTGGGGGTGGTGAAGAACCCGACCTTCACCGACGCCGACCGCATCGTCAAAGAGGTCGCCGACGACATGGGTTGCGGAGACACCTTCGTCTCGACGCCGGTCGGGGTGTTCTTCGGGCTCGACGGTGAGATGACCCCGGGCAAGACCGTGCCCGACCCGTTCTTCGGGGGAGTCGGTCCGGCCCGCACCGGGTGCATCGAGTGTGGGGAATGCATGACCGGCTGTCGGCACGGCGCCAAGAACACTCTCGTCAAGAACTACCTGGGGCTCGCGGAATCCGCGGGCGCACAAGTGCATCCGATGACTACGGTGACCAGCTTCGAACAGCGCGCCGACGGCCTGTGGGAGGTGACGACGGTGCGCACCGGCAGCAAGCTGCGTCGCCACCGCAAGACCTTCACCGCGACGCATCTGATCCTGGCGGCCGGGACGTACAACACCCAGAAGCTGCTGTTCAAGATGCGGGACAGCGGCAAATTGGCGAAGCTGTCCTCTCGTCTCGGCGTGCTGACCCGGACCAACTCCGAGTCGATCGTCGGCGCACAGACTCTGACCGTGACGCCCGGAATGGATCTCACGCACGGGGTCGCGATCACCTCGTCGGTGCATCCGACCTCCGACACCCACGTCGAACCGGTGCGCTACGGCAAGGGCTCCAACGCGATGGGCCTGCTACAGACCCTGATGACCGACGGCGCCGGGCCGCAGGGCACCGATGTCCCGCGTTGGCGGCAGTTCCTCGACCAGGCCCGTGAGGATCCGGCCAAGCTGGTCCGGCTCCTCAACCCGCAGCGGTGGAGCGAGCGCACGGTGATCGCGCTGGTGATGCAGCACCTGGACAACTCGATCACCACCTTCACCAAACGCGGGCCCGGGGGCCGGCGCGTGATGACCTCCAAACAAGGCCACGGCGAACCGAATCCGACATGGATCCCGGTGGGTAACGAGTTCACCAGGCGGATGGCGGAGAAGGTCGACGGCGTCGCAGGCGGCACCTGGGGCGAGCTGTTCAACATCCCGCTCACCGCACACTTCCTCGGTGGGGCGGCCATCGGTGACAGTGCCGAGCACGGCGTCATCGACCCGTACCAGCGCGTCTACAACTACCCGACGCTCTACGTCATGGACGGTGCGGCGATCTCGGCGAACCTCGGGGTGAATCCGTCGCTGTCGATCACGGCACAGGCCGAGCGCGCGGCATCGCTGTGGCCGAACAAGGGTCAGGAGGACCAGCGTCCAGGCCAGAACGAGCCATACCGGAAACTGGCGCCGATCGCACCCGAGCATCCGGTGGTGCCGGCCGACGCACCCGCCGGGCTGCGGCGGTTGCCGATCGAACCGGTCAACACGAGCGGTTAGCCCGGGCCACTTTCCGGGTATCTAACCCTCGGCTTGGTGGCGAGGGGGCCGGGAGGGTGACCATGCGGAAGGCGTTCCACGACGAGTTGGCGGCACTGTGCGACCAGCTCGCCGAGATGTGTGCACTGGCGGTGAGCGCGATGGAGCGGGCCAATCAGGCTCTGCTCGACTCCGACCTGTCGTTGGCAGAGCAGGTGATCGCCGACCACGAACACATCGCCGCCTATAACCGGCGCATCGAGGAGTCGGCGTTTCGGCTGCTGGTGCTCCAGCAGCCCGTCGCCGGTGAGTTGCGCACGGTGGTCGGTTCGATGCACATCGCTGCCGACATCGACCGGATGGGCGCGCTTGCGGTGCACGTCGCCGACATCTCGCGGTTGCGCCATCCTGACTGCGCACTGCCCGACGAGGTGCGTGCGAGTTTCACGGACATGGGATCTCAGGCCGTGAGGCTGGCGCAGACCGCGCAGGAGGTGCTGGTGTCGCGGGATCCCGAGGCTGCTGCCCGCCTGCGTGATGAGGATGACGCCGTCGACGCCGAGCATCGTCACCTGTTCACCTTGCTGCTGGACCGTCAGTGGGAGGACGGGGTGTGCTCGGCTGTCGACGTCGCACTGCTGGCCGCTATTACGAGCGGTTCGCCGATCATGCCGTCGAGATCGGAAAGCGGGTCATCTTCGAGGCGACGGGCGGGCGGCCGCTGCACAAGAAACTCGCCTGAGCCCGTTACTGTCCGTCGGGACTGGATTCCAGCAGTGCGGTGAACAACCGGGTGAGAGTGTCCACGTCGACCGTCCCCGGTTGGAGCACCTCTTCGGTGGCGATGCCCGAGATGATGGTGACGACCAGTTGGGCGAGTGCCGCCAATTGTTTTCCGGGCAGTGACGTGCCGGCCTGTTCGACGATGCGCAGGGCCTGATCGGCGGCCGCGCGGCGGCGGGCGACCAAGCGCTCGCGCAGTTCGGGGTCCCGTACCGCGCGCAACCAATACTCGATCAGCACGATCTGGTACTCGTTCTGGTCGTGGATCGAATCCAGCGTTGACCGGCTCAAGGAGGCGGCGATCGCGGCCGTGTCGCCCTGCCCGCTGTCGAGTGCGGTCGCGATCAGGGCGCCGCGGCTCTCGAACTGTCGGTCCAACAAAGCCAGGAACAACTCGTCCTTGGATTCGAAGTTGGAGTACACCGCGCCCTTGGTGAATCCCGCGGCGTGACCGATGGCGTCGATGGTGGCCCCGGCGAACCCTTCTGCGGCGAAAACCTTGAGTGCCGCATCGAGGATTCGATCGCGCACCTCGTCGCGGGTGGGGCGGATGCGGGTGGGTTTGACAGCCGGCATGACCAACACAATACTCGCTAGTATCGAATGGATACCAGTGAGTATCGAAAGGTATCGAAAGGTCGGAGATGGAAGACAAGGACGAGGTCGCGGATACCCCGGAGGACGACCCGCAGGGCTCGCCGCAGATCACCGCCGCCGGGCTTGGCGTGGACGGTGAGCACGGCCCGCTGTTCTCCGGTATCGACCTGGAGCTCACCCCGGGCTTTCACGCCATCCAGATGCCCGGGGGCTGGGGGCAGACAGCGCTGCTGCTGACACTGGCCGGACGGCTGGCGCCGACGCATGGCACCGTGACCGTCTGCGGCGAGACTCGCCCACGCGACATCCGGCGGCACTGCGCCATCGCGGCGTTCGCCGACATCGACGAGTTGGAGGACTCCGTCACCGTCCAGACGGTGCTCGCCGAGCAGCGCCGTTGGCTTGCTCCCTGGTATCGCCGGATCCCGCTCGAGGCAGGCGAATCCGCCCTGCGCGAGGTCTTCGGAGACCTCACTCCGCCTGCTCCGGACACTTACATCAGCGAACTGTCCGATCTCGACCTGTTTTTGCTCAAGGTCACCTTGGCGTTGTTCTCGAATCGTCCGATCCTGGTGGTCGGCGACCTCGAACAGGTCCGGGACAACGGTAGGCGCGCGATCGCGGTCGAGCGGCTCGGCGCCATCGCGATGCAGCGCAGTGTGGTTGTGGGAGTGACCAATCCGCTCGGCCATGAAGCTCCCGAACACAATCTGCACGACCACCGCATCTTGACCGGAAAGGAATGACGAGCGTGAAAAGTCTTCGCGCACGCGGCACATCCCCAGCTGCCGGTCTCGCCTTCGGCTCGGAAATCAAACGCTTCGGGCGCAGCCGGATGACCCGGGCCGCGATCGTGGTGCTGATGCTGCTGCCGTTGGTGTACGGCGCGCTGTACCTCTGGGCCTATTGGGATCCCTTCGGTCAGGTCGACAAGATGCCGGTGGCGCTGGTCAATTCGGACCGGGGCGTGGAGGTTTCGGGTCAACATCTCAACGCCGGCGCCGAGATCGCCAAGAGCCTCACCGACGATGCCAGCCTGAACTGGCACGTCGTGGACGAGCAGGAGGCGCGCGACGGCGTCGAGCACGGCACCTATTACTTCATGCTTGAGCTGCCCCCGGATTTCAGTGAGGCGATCGCCTCTCCGCTGACCGGACAGCCCAAACAGGCCAACTTGAACGCGGTGTACAACGACGCCAACAACTACATCTCGTCGAACATCGGCCGCACCGCCATCGACCAGGTGCTCAACGCGGTGTCGACGCGGATCTCAGGCCAGGCTGTCAACCAGGTGCTGTCCGTGGTGGTCAGTTCCGGAGCCGGGATCAAGCAGGCCGCGGACGGCGCGGCCCAGCTTGCCGACGGCGCAGTGAAAGTCGATGACGGCGCCGGGCAACTGGCGGCCGGATTGCACACGGCGCGGTCAGGTTCGGCGCAGCTGGCCACCGGCGCCAAGCAGCTCTCCGACGGGATCAAGAAGGCGACCGATCCGCTCGTCGCGGTGACCTCTGCGCTGTCGAAGGTCGGCGGCGACACCCAGAAGCTGGAAGACGGCACCGTAGCGCTGCGTCAGGCCAACGACCAGATCGGCGCCATCACCGGTGCGCAGGATTCCGCTGCCGCTGCATTGACATCGGTGATCGACCAGTTGTCGGCCAGCCCGGATCCGATCGCAAACAACGCTGCCGGCACTCTGCGCGGTGTCCAGGGCGACCTGCGGGCCCACCAGTTCACGCCGCAGATCCGCCAACAGCTCACCGATGCCGAGAACGCGGCGATCTCGATGACCTCTTCACTGCGGAACCCCGGCAGTCCACTGAACTCCGCGCTCGATCAGGTGGGCAGCAAGAACTCCGACCTCAACGCCAAGCTGAACCAGTTGCGCAACGGAGCCCAGCAGCTCGCCACCGGCAATGCCGAACTGGCAGGTGGCATCGCCAAACTCGACACGGGCGCCGGGCAGCTGAAAGCCGGCACCACCCAGCTTGCAAGCGGCTCTGCCGAGCTGGCGACCAAGCTCGCCGACGGTGCCGGCCAGGTGCCGGATTGGACGCCTGCGCAGAAGGAGGCGATCGCCGACACCATCGGCGGCCCGGTTCACCTGCAGAACTCCTCTGAGAACGCCGCGCCCAACTTCGGTACCGGCATGGCGCCGTTCTTCATCACGCTGGCGCTGTTCTTCGGAGCGCTGGTGCTGTGGATGGTGTTGCGCCCGTTGCAGAACCGCCCGATCGCGGCGGAGGTGCCGGCGATCCGGGTGGTCTTCGCCAGCTACCTGCCCGCCGCGGTGATCGGATTGTTCCAGGCGGTCATTCTGTATTGCGTGGTGCGCTTCGCACTCGGCATGCAGGTGGAGCATCCGGTCGCGATGCTGGCCTTCATGGTCCTGGTGTCGTGCACCTTCGTCGCCGCGACGCAGGCGATCAACGCCTTGGTCGGTCCCGCGGTGGGCCGGGTGTTGCTGATGGCTCTGCTGATGCTCCAGCTGGTCAGCGCCGGCGGCATGTATCCGGTGGAAACCACGTCGCGGCCCTTCCAGATGTTCCACAACTATGACCCGATGACATACGGCGTCAACGGATTACGCCAGCTCATCCTCGGTGGGATCGATCACCGGCTATGGCAGGCGATCATCACGTTGGTGGTGATCTGGATCGGCGCGCTGACCATCTCGGCCTTGTCGGCGAGGCGAAATCGACAGTGGAACATGATCAGGCTGATGCCCGCGATCAAGATGTGAGTCAGACCGCCTGGAGCAGAGCCGCATCGGCCAGCGGACGGCTGCGCTGTCCGTGGATGTCGACGGGGACATCGCCGGCCAGCGTCACGCGGTGCATCACCCGGCGCTGGTCGTCGTAGTCGTCGACCGCGCGGTGCTGAGTGGCCCGGTTGTCCCACATGGCGACGTCGCCCGGTGCCCAGTTCCAGCGAATGGTGTTCTCCGGAACGGTGATCCGGCGCTGTAGCAATTCCAGCAGGGTGGCCGATTCGTGGCTGTCGAGGCCGAGGAAGCCGCGGGTGAAATCGCCGGCCAGCAGGGTCCGTTCGCCGGTCTCCGGGTGCACCCGCACCACCGGGTGCTCGGTACGGAAATCGGGCTTTTCGAAGGCCGCCCGCATCTGCTGTTGTTCCTCGCTGAGGGCGATCGCCTGTGCTGCCGCGTAATCGAAGCGGTTGCTGTGGACAGCCCACAGGTTCTCGGTGAGCGCCTTGAGCGGTGCGGGCAGCCGGTCATAGGCCGCCGCGGTGGTGGCCCACAGGGTCGATCCGCCGTATGCGGGCAGTGTCACCGCCCGCAGGATCGAGATGGCGGGGTAGTCGGGGACGAAGGTGACGTCGGTGTGCCAGCGCGTGGCCTTCGCGTACTCCGAATCGAGCGGCGTGATGAGCGGGGCGTCCTCCTGCTTGAGGGCGTGGTGCCCGACAGGCTTGCCCATCAATCGGGCGAAGGCGTGCTGCTCCTCGTCGGTGAGATCGTGCTGGCCACCGAAGAAGACGACTTTGTGCTCGAGCAACGCGCGCCGGATCTCGGCGACCGTGGCCTGGTCGAGATCGCCGCGCAGTTTCACGCCTTCGATGCGCGCGCCGATGCGGCTCCCGAGTTTCTCGACCGTGAGAGAAGTGGTGGTGGAAGCAGTCATCGGCTTGTCCTTTTCGCTGGTTGGGACAGGTGTAGTCGAGTGACTACAGCTGCATGTGGGCTAGTGTAGCCACATGACTACACCGACGCCACCGGACAACGCTGCGGCCGGCCCGGTCGGCAAGGACGAGGTGGTGGCGGCCGCGCTGTCGGCGGCCGCAGAGCTGTTCGCCGAACGCGGTCCCGGCGCCACGTCGATTCGCGACATCGCCGCCAGGTCGAAGGTCAACCACGGGCTGATCTACCGGCACTTCGGCACGAAAGAGCAACTCGTCGGCGCGGTGCTCGAGCATCTCGGTGGCCGGCTCACTGCACTCCTGGACGGGGACGTAGCCGACGCCGAGATCGAACAGAACATGGATCAGCACATGCGCGTGATGGCCCGGGCGCTGCTCGACGGTTATCCGATCGGTCAACTGCAGACCCGGTTTCCGGGCGTCACCAGGCTGCTCGACGAGGTACTCCCTCGGTTCGACGACGAGCGGGAAGGCCGGCTGGCCGTCGCCAATGCCGTTGCCCTGAAGCTGGGTTGGCGCTTCTTCGAGCCGTTCCTGCGGTCGGCAGCCGGTCTGGACCCGATCAGTGACGACGAAGTGCGGGACGCGGTCGGCGCCGAGGTCTCACGGATCCTCGAACCCGGCGCCGCCGCGGACTAGTCACCCGCCCTTGTTGAACTCGGCCTCGACCTTCTCGCCGAGTTGCTTGTCGACGTTCTTCCAGTATTCGAAGGCTCGCTCCAGCACGTGATCGGACACGCCCTTCGACAGGTGACCGACGATGTTGGAGACCAGCCGGGCCCGCGCCGCGTCGTCGAGCACGTCGCGCACCATCGTCCCGGCCTGACCCCAGTCGTCGTCCTCGGCGTGCAGCGTGTAGGCGGCGCGAACCATGTCACCGTCGGCGTGCCACAGCGATTCGGCGGTGCGGGCGGGATCGGCCTGCGGGCCGCCATAAGAGTTCGGCGCGTAAACCGGGTCGGAGACGTTCTTGATCCGCATGGCGCCGTCTTTCGAGTAGCTGTTCACCTCGACTTTCGGTGCGTTGACCGGGATCTGCTTGTAGTTGGTGCCGAGGCGGTGGCGGTGCGCGTCGGCATACGAGAAGTCGCGCGCCAGCAGCATCTTGTCCGGACTCAAGCCGGTACCGGGAACCCGGTTGTTCGGTTCGAATGCGGCCTGCTCCATCTGGGTGTGGTAGTCCTCGACATTGCGGTCGAGCGTCAGGGTGCCGACGTCGATCAACGGATAGTCGCCGTGCGGCCACACCTTGGTCAGGTCGAACGGGTTGAACCGGTAGTCCTTGGCCTCCTCGAACGGCATGATCTGCACCTTCAGCGACCAGCTCGGAAACTCGCCGCGCTCGATCGCAGAGTAGAGATCGCGCTGGTGGGCGTCGCCGTCGATACCGGCCATCTCATCGCCTTCCTCCTGCGTGAGGAACTCGATGCCTTGGTCGGTCTTGAAGTGATACTTGACCCAGAAGATCTCCCCGGCGGCGTTGATCCAGCTGTAGGTGTGGCTGGAGTAGCCGTTCATGTGTCGCCAGTCGCGGGGGATGCCGCGATCGCCCATGAGCCACGTCACCTGATGAGCCGATTCGGGGGACAAGGTCCAGAAATCCCACTGCATGTCATGGTCGCGCAGGTTGTTGGCCGCACGCCGCTTCTGGGAGCGGATGAAGTGCTGAAACTTCAACGGATCGCGCATGAAGAACACCGGGGTGTTGTTGCCGACCATGTCGAAGTTGCCGTCGGTGGTGTAGAACTTCGTCGCGAACCCGCGAGGGTCGCGCCAGGTGTCTGGGCTGCCGCGCTCACCGGCCACGGTCGAAAACCGGGTCAGGGTCTCGGTTTTGACGCCGGGCTGGAACAGCGCCGCCTTTGTGTAGGCGCTGACATCGTTGGTGACCTCGAAGTGGCCGAAGGCGCCGCCCCCCTTGGCGTGCGGCTGGCGCTCCGGGATGCGCTCCCGGTTGAACATCGCCATCTGCTCGATCAGGTAGTGATCCTGAAGCAGAATCGGGCCGTCGGGACCGATGGTCAACGAATGTTCATCGCTGTACACCGGGATCCCGGCGTCGGTGGTTGTCGGCTTGGGCTGGGTACCGGTCACCCCGTCGCTCCTTTCGCTGTTCAGCGGATGAATCGCTGGCAGCGCGATACTCCGCTGTCACCTGTCGAAGTCGGGTACCCCGCGGCGTTCGGGCTTCAAACCCGGTAGAAGGCAGTCCTGTCAGCTCGTTTGGCCGGAGCGGCGCCGTAAGGGTTCCCGCCCGGGTGGCTGCGGAGGCGGTGGCAGCAGCGGCTGGCGGGGAACCACGGCGACGGTGGTCGGCTCCTGGGTGGTGAGCACGATCTCCTCTCCGGCGTGACGGATGGCCAGAGTTCCGTCCGGCCCGTCGCGCAGGATGTAGGTTACATCGTGGTGGTTCGCTTCGACCGTGACCCGAAAATCCTTCCAGCGCAGCCGGAACCGCAGACACGATATGCCTTCGGGCAGATGCGGGTCGAGATACAGCATCCCCTCGTCATCGCGTAGCCCGCCGAAGCCGCCCACCAGTGCCGTCCACGCACCGGCCAGCGAAGCCATGTGAAGGCCGTCTCGGGTGTTGCGGTGCAGATCTCGCAGGTCGATCAGTGCGGCCTCGTAGGTGTAGTCGTGCGCGAGCTCCAGATGTCCCACCTCGGCACACATCACCGCTTGGGTGCACGCCGACAATGACGAATCCCGAGTGGTCCGCCGTTCGTAATAGTCGACGTTGCGTGCCTTTTCTTCCGGGGTGAACGCGTGGCTCTGCCATTGCATGGCCAGCACCAGATCGGCCTGCTTGATCACCTGAGACGGATACAGCCGGACATATGGTTCGTGGAGCAACAGCGGGTAGGAGGTGTTGGCCGTGAAGTTCCACTCGGCCAGCGTGGTGAACCCCGCGCACTGGGGATGCACGCCGAGTTCTTCGTCGTAGGGGATGTGGGCGGCAGCGGCAGCGTCACGCCAGGCCGCGGTCTCCTCAGTGGTCACACCCAACGCGTAGGACGCATCGGGATGACGGGTGCACGCGTCGGCGGCCACCCGAAGGTTGTGTGCGGCCATCAGGTTGGTGAAAACGTTGTCGCGTACCACCGCGGTGTACTCATCCGGGCCGGTCACGCCGTCCAGGTGCCAGATCCCATGGCGATCGTGGTGACCCAGTGACATCCACAGTCGCGCGGTGTCCACCAGGACTTCGAGCCCGCACTCCTGCTCAAGCGAATCGTCACCGGTGACGATGCGATAGCGCTCGAACGCCGCGGCGATGTCGGCATTGATGTGCCATGCCGCTGTACCCGCGGGCCAGTAGGCCGAACATTCCTCACCGCGGATCGTTCGCCACGGGAAACTGGCGCCCTTCAGATCGAGCAGCGTCGCGCGTTCGCGGGCCAGTTCCAGGGTGGAGGCCCGCCATCGCAGCGCATCGGCAGCTGCCTGCGGCTTGGTGTACGTCAGTACCGGCAGCACGAAACCCTCGGTATCCCAGAACGAATGGCCGTCGTAGCCGGTTCCGGTCAGGCCCTTGCCCGCGATGGCACGTCGCTCGGCCCGCGCGCTGGCCTGCAACACGTGGAACAGCCCGAAGCGCACCGCCTGCTGGCTGTCGGGGTCGCCCTCGACTTCGACGTCGGCGCAGTCCCAGAACTCGTCGAGATACGCGCGCTGCGAGTCGAGCAGCCCCTGCCACCCGCTGTAGCGGGCGCCCGTGATGGCCGCGGCGGCCTGGTCGCGCAGCGCCGGACGTGAGCGCAGGCTTGACCATCCGTAGCCGAGGTATTTGACGATTCGCAGCTTCTGGCCCGGCCGCAGTCCGCAGATGACGGTGGTGCGGGCCAGATCTTCCCAGGATTCGGTGCTGACCTCGACGCGGCCGGGCACGTCGACGTCGTGGTCCATCGCGGCCGCCATCATCAAGCCGCTGCCGATCGTGCGGTGCACCAGCAGCGCACCGTGGTCGGTGTTCTCGTGGTGCACGGCATGCAGTGGATGTTTGAGCACTGCCGAGACCCGGGGATCGTCGGAGGTCTCCGGTTGGTCCTCATTGGTGACGAGTTCGGATTGGACTGTCACGCGGACGAATTCGTCGATCGCTTCGACGACGTATTCGATGGCTGCGACTCCGCGGTGCGCGAACGACACGAGCCGGGTGGAATCCACCTTGACCTGTTTTCCGGCCGGGGACCGCCAATGGGCATGACGCTTGAGAGTGCCTGCGCGCAGATCCAGCGTGCGCTCGTGGTCGAGCAGGTCGCCGTAGCGCACGTCGAAGGGTTCGTCGTCGACCAGCAGTCGCATGACCTTGCCGTTGGTGACGTCGACGACCGTCTGTCCGGCCTCGGGGTAACCGAACCCGGCTTCGGCGTAGGGGAGTGGGCGCACCTCGAAGAAGCCGGCCAGGTAGGTGCCCGGCAATCCGAACGGCTCGCCCTCATCGAGATTGCCGCGCAATCCGATATGACCGTTGGACAGCGCGAAAAGTGATTCGGACTGCGCCAGCAGGTTCAGATCCAGACGGGTTTCGCGCACCTGCCACGGTTCCACCGGATATGCCTCGTGGGTGATCATCATGGCGCTACATCAACTCCGCCAGGTCGGTGACCACGGTGTCGGCGCCGTCGTGGCGAAGCTGCGCGGCCTGTCCTACCCGGTCCACGCCCACCACGAAACCGAACTTCCCGGCCCGGCCGGCGGCCACCCCGGCCAGCGCGTCCTCGAAGACCGCGGCGTGCGCGGGTGCGACGCCGAGTAGTTCGGCAGCGCGCAGGAAACTGTCGGGGGCCGGCTTGCCCTGGATGTTCTCCCGCCGCATGGTCACCCCGTCCACCCGCTGCTCGATGAATGTGTCCAGTCCGGTGATCTTGAGCACCTCCTCGGTGTTGGCGCTGGATGACACCACGGCGCGGCGCAGCCCAGCCTGGCTCACGGCCTGCAGATACCTACGCGATCCAGGGAAGACGTGGACACCTTCGGTCTGCAGGGTCGTGTGGAACATCGCGTTCTTCCGATTGCTGAGTCCTTCGATGGTGTCGGCCTCGGCGGGGTCGTCCGGTGTGCCTTCGGGGAGGTGGATGCCGCGACTGACCAGAAAGGACCGGACGCCGTCCTCACGGCGCTTGCCATCGACGTAGTTCAGGTAGTCGGCGTCGATGTCGAATGCGACGAACGGTTCACCCGTGCGTTCGGCCCGATGTCGCAAATAGTCGTCGAACATGGCCTTCCAGGCCTTCTTGTGGACGCTCGCGGTATCGGTCAGCACTCCATCGAGATCGAACAGGCACGCGGTGATCTGCTCGGGCAGGCCCAGCACAGCGTCCTCGCTTTCGCCGACGTCTTCTCCATCATGCTTAGTCGCCGCGCAAGGGTTGGGTTTAAACACGCTCCTGGTAGCAACCAACTATTCCGGCACCTCGGGCACACGCTGACCAGGCCACTAGACTGTTGCGGTGACATCTGCATCTCCCCGTCCTGTCCTCGTCGTCGACTTCGGCGCTCAGTACGCACAGCTGATCGCTCGCCGGGTCCGTGAGGCGCGGGTGTTTTCCGAGGTCATCCCGCATACCGCCACGGTCGAGGAGATCAAGGCCAAGGATCCGCAGGCCATCGTGCTCTCGGGCGGTCCGGCCAGTGTCTACGCCGACGGCGCCCCGTCACTGGACCCCGCGCTGTTCGATCTCGACGTCCCCGTGTTCGGCATCTGCTACGGCTTCCAGGCCATGGCCCAGGCGCTCGGCGGCACCGTCGAACACACCGGGACCAGCGAGTACGGGCGCACCGAGCTGCGCGTTGCCGGTGGTGACCTGCACGCTGAACTGCCCGAGACCCAGCCGGTGTGGATGAGCCACGGCGATGCCGTCACCGCCGCACCCGACGGGTTCAACGTGATCGCCTCCAGCGCCGGAGCCCCCGTCGCCGGTTTCGAGAACCGGGCGCGTCGCCTGGCCGGCGTGCAGTACCACCCGGAGGTGCTGCACTCCCCGCACGGCCAGCAGGTGCTGAGCCGGTTCCTGCACGAGTTCGCCGGCATCGGCGCGACGTGGACGGCCGCCAACATCGCCGAGCAGCTGATCGAGGCGGTCCGCGCCCAGATCGGCGACGGCCGGGCCATCTGCGCACTGTCCGGCGGCGTCGACTCCGCCGTGGCCGCCGCGCTGGTGCAGCGCGCCATCGGCGATCGGCTGACCTGTGTGTTCGTCGACCACGGCCTGCTGCGAGCCGGGGAGCGGGCGCAGGTCGAGCGTGACTTCGTCGCCGCGACCGGGGCCAAGCTGGTGACCCTCGACGTCGCCGACCGTTTCCTTGAGGCGCTGACCGGGGTGACCAATCCCGAGGGCAAGCGCAAGATCATCGGCCGCGAGTTCATCCGGGCGTTCGAGCGCGTGGTGCGCGACACCCTGGGTGCCAGCGAGGGCGAGATCGAATATCTGGTGCAGGGCACGCTGTACCCCGACGTCGTGGAATCCGGTGGCGGCGCGGGCACGGCCAACATCAAGAGCCATCACAACGTCGGCGGCCTGCCCGACGATCTGAAGTTCAAGCTCGTCGAGCCGCTGCGGCTGCTGTTCAAGGACGAGGTGCGTGCGGTGGGCCGGGAGCTCGGCCTACCTGAGGAAATCGTTGCCCGCCAACCCTTCCCGGGCCCCGGATTGGGTATCCGCATCGTCGGAGAGGTGACGGCCGACCGGTTGGACACCTTGCGTCGCGCCGACGCGATCGCCCGCGAGGAACTGACCGCGGCTGGTTTGGATCAGCAGATCTGGCAGTGCCCGGTGGTGCTGTTGGCCGACGTGCGTTCGGTGGGCGTGCAGGGCGACGGGCGTACCTACGGCCACCCGATCGTGCTGCGGCCGGTCTCCAGTGAAGACGCCATGACGGCGGACTGGACTCGCGTGCCTTACGAAGTGCTGGAACGGATTTCGACCCGGATCACCAACGAGGTGCCCGAGGTCAACCGCGTGGTGCTGGATGTCACCAGCAAGCCGCCCGGCACCATCGAATGGGAGTGATCAGCGGGGCGGGTCTGAACGCCAACGGAAACTGTTGACGTACTTGCCCATATCCAGCGCGAGATCGAGATTGGCGCCCGAGGGTTTGCCCGAGCCGAATCCCGGACCGTATTCGTGGTACGGGCCTGTCGCCACAGCGATGAGTGCCAGGTCGTTCTTGACCGCGGTGAGTATGACGACCCGCATCCGCATGTAATTGCCGGTGGTGTTTTGCGGCCAACTGTCGACCACCATGCCGTATCCCGGTTGATACCCGACCATGGCATTCGGAATCTCGTAGTCCATCTCGGTGTCCGCGTAGGTTTCGGCGACCAGAGACTCGGCGATTTCCTTTGGGGTCTGCCCGTTTGCGGCTCTACCGATCAGTTGCATGGTGCCGCCGTCTCCCGCGAGGAAATCTGCTGTCACTCCGTCGTCGGCAGTGCTGACCGCATAGGCCGCGCCGCTGCTGGGATAGGACACCGAGAACGCACCGTCCGGGGCAGTGAAGCGGGGATTCGTCGCTACCGGATCCGTGGTCGGCGGACGGCCGCAGTCCGGTGGGCATATGTACCGTGCGGGTGGATTGCTCACCACGGCCGACACCACGACGAGTGCGACCGTCAGCACCGTGACGCCGGAACCCCACATCATCAATCGGGCAGGGCCGGCACGAGGGGCGGCCCGCTGCAATGCGCGGATCGCCACACCGCAACGCGGACAGAAGGCCATATCCCCGACGGTGTGATCGCACTGCGGGCATTGCCGCGGTTCGTCGGTGCGGGTGCTGCCGCGCGGTCCGTGCAGCAAGGCGATCTGCAGACCGACTCTCAACGCCAGCAAGACCAGCACCGCGACGATCAAATGCACTGCCAGCACGAATATCTCAGGGATGGGTGCGACATCGGTCAGGCCGAGAGCCATAAAACAGACGGGGACAGCGGAGACCGTCAGTGCCGATGCTGGGCGAACATGCGCGGGCCACAACACCACCCCGACGAGAGCTCCGGCAGCCGCGGCCGTCAAAGGCACCGCCACCGCCTGAATGCCGGCCTGGACCAACAGTCCGCTCAAGGGCCGGTCGTGATCCACCAACCCGTCGTCGAGTTGGGGCGCCAGCCGGCTCAATGTGGCTGCCGCACCGAAGGTGAGGGCCCCGATGGCGCCGATCACAAAGCCATCCAACGGTTCTCGTGTGCGCGGCCCGAACAGGCGGATCGCCACCACCGGTGCGAGCATCAACACCATGGCGCCGAGCGGAACACCGAGGCCGTCCCGCACGATCCGGAACTCCGGCACGTCGACACCCATCGGCATGTCATACTCGCGCGCCACGGCGGTTCCGGTCAGCAGCGTCCAACCCGCACCCAAAGCCGCACCCAGGACACCGGTCAGCAGCAGCATCCGCGCTGGAAGGTGCTGAAGGGCAGCGGTTTCACGGAGATAACTGACGAACAGCAGTGGCAAGCCGAACGCGGCCAGCGCGGTGATCGCTGCGGGCACCCGCAACAGTGTGCAGGCGAGCACCGCGACCGCCAGCGCTGCTATTCCCAGACGGTAGGGCGTGCGGGACCGGTGCGGAAGTGCCGGGAACAGTGAGCTGACCACCGACGGCAGGAAAAGATGTTCGCGTCCCGCACAGTACGCCTGCGGCCGTAACCACCTCGATCCAGAGCGTTGTGGGTCCAGGTAGCTGCCGCACACTCCGCAGAATGTGCCGGCCGGCACCTCGGCGCGGCATACCCGGCACACCCGCCATTCGATGACGGGTGCCGGGCTCTCTGGACCCGTCCCGGCGCTATTGCCTATGAGGGCTGCCGATGCCATGACGCCCGGTGGGGGGCGCCGGCGGTTCTATGTGGGTGGGCGTGAAGCTGTTGGCGCCACCGGGGGCGACCTGCTTCTCGGTGGGAGCCGCAGGGGGCGGGGCCGACGGCGTCGTGGTCGTCGTGGTGGTGGTGGATGGCGTGGTGGTCTCTGGTGCCTTCTCGCCGGTACCGCAAGCGCTGAGCCCGACCATCCCGATGATCGCGGCGGAGGCTGCGGCAGCTGCGAGGCGACGAGTTGATCGACGTGACCTCATGATTAGTCCTCACTGTCCCCCGCGGACGAACAGGTACGGCCCCGGAAGCGGCCTGCCAGCAAACTCTAGCCCAGTGCAGTCCGGCGTGGGCGTCAATTGTGGGATTCCGCGCGGAGGCCAGCCGGCCGGGTCAGCGGTCAGGATCTCCGCGCCACCGGAAACTGTTGACGTATTTGCCCATGTCCAGGGCCAACTGCAGGTTGGCGCCCGAGGGTTTACTGGCTCCCGAGCCGGGGCCGAATTCCCGATACGGTCCGACAGCTGACGCGACGAGTGCGAGGTCGTTCTTCACCGCGACCAACACCAGCACCCGCATCCGCATGTAGTTACTCGTCGCGCCCTGGGGCCAGTTGTCGGCGACCAGGCCGAATCCGGGGTGGTAACCGACCATGGCATTGGGAATGTTGTAGGCGGTCTTGGTATCCGGATAGGTCTTCTCGACCAGTGAATGGGCGATGTCCTCGGCACTGCGGCCATTCGCGGGCTCGCTGAACAGTTGCAGCATGCCGCCGTCACCGGCCTGGAATTCCGCTGTGACACCGGTCCGGCTCGTGGTGACCTTGTACGCCGACGACGCCACCGGGTAGGAAACCGAGAAGCTTCCGTCAGCCGCGGTGAACACCGGATTGATCGCCACGGGCTGACCGGTCGGGGGCCGCCCGCAGTCCGGTGGGCACATGTAGCGGGCCGGTGGCTCGCTCGTGGCATGTGAGACCCAGGCCAGGACGCCGGCAACCAGGGCGATGCCGGTCCCCAGAATCGCCAGCACTTTCAGGATCGAGGTCCCGCGAATGGCCCGGGTACGGCCCGTGGAGATGGGAACCGCATACCCCGGAAAGAACGTGCTCACCCGGCATCGGGCCCCGAGTCACGCACCGGCCGGTGCTCGCGTCGCTCTTGTCTGGATGTGCGCGACGACGCATGGGTGGCTGCGCCGCAGTGCGGGCAGAACGACATGTCGGGCACGATATGGCCACAGCGGGCGCAGAAGATGGGTTGGTCGGAGGCGATGTCGTCCTGTGCCTCGTGCAGCAGCGCCAGATGCAGACCGACCCTCAGCGCCAGCAATGCGATCACCGCCACGGCGAGGTGTACTGCCAACTGGATCCATTGGGGAACGCGCGCGACATCGACCAGACCGAGCGAGCAATAGACGATCAACACCGCAAAGGCGCAGGAGAACATCACCAACCGGACGTAACCGACGTGTTTGTCGACCTTGGTGGCCGGGCGGGTGAACCACAGTGCCGCGCCGATCAACCCGCCGATGGCTGCTGCGGTCAGCGGCATGGCCACCCCGCGGATCCCGGCCTCGACGACAAGGCCCGAGATGGGCCGGTTTCGCGCCACCATGCCGGTGGTGAGCTGCGGTGCCAGCCGGGTCAGGGTGGCCGCCGCGGTGAAGGCCGTGGCACCGAGGGCGCCGATCATGAAGCCGTCCAACGACTCCCGGCTGGAGCGGTTGGTCAGCCGGACCACGACAGCGGGCACCAGCATCAGAACCGCACCGCCCAGCGGAATCCCCAAGCCGTTGCGCATGATCCGGAATCCGGTCACCCCTGCACCGAGTGGGACGCCGTAGGACCTGGCCATCATGTGCCCTGTGAGGAGCACCCATCCGATCCCCAGAACACTTCCCAGCACGATGGTGAGCGCCAGGTTGACACGGTGCAGATCGCGGAAGGCGTCGGACTCGTAGAGATAGATCAGGAACAGCAGCGGGAGCCCCAGTGCGGCCACCGCGATCAGGGCCGCGGGCAACCTCAGCACGGCGCACGCCACCAAGCCCGCCAGCAGGACCAGCATCGCGATACGGAACGGGGTGCGGGACTGGTGCGACAGATGGGGGAACAGTGAACTCGCGATCGACGGGCGCAGCAGGTGTTCGTCGGGGGCTACGCAGGATGCGCTCAGGCGCAACCACTCCGGGCCGTCACCTCGCTCCTTGTCGATCGGGACCCCGCACAGTCCGCAGTACTTGCCGTCGGGTACGTCGACTTTGCAGACCCGGCATTCGGTGGTCGGCACGTCGTTGTCGTCGGGTGTGTCGGTCATCGGTGTGCCTTCTGGAGGACAAGGATGTTCTTGACGAGGTTCTCGACGTCGGGTGAGCCCAGCCCGGTCACCAGGTCGTAGCCGGGGGCGGCGGTGGCCACCGCGTTGCCGCCGAGATCGACGTCACGGAAAGCCGGCAGCGGAGCGCCCGAGGCGATCTTGTACAGCGTCGGATTGAGGTCGCCCAGTGCCCGCCCGCCGTTGGCGATCAGGTACTGGTTCATCACTGCGGCCATCGCCGCCCAGAGCGGTGCGGACTGCGATGTGCCGCCGCCGACCAGAACCTGGTTGTTCAGAACGATTTTCACGCCGGTGAACGGATCGGCCACCGCGGCCACGTCTGGGGTGAGCCGCCGCCCGGCCCCGTCGGCGCCGGGTGCGGATACGTTGCGTTGCCACTCGGGACGGTCGAAGATCGCCGAGACACCACCGCCGGTGCCCTGCGACAACGGGACGTCGAACCAGGCCTGCTCGGCCAGCCAACCGCCGTGGGCGTCGGTGGACAGTGTCGTGCCTCCGACATCGGTCATCTCCGGAAGGGAGGCCACCGAGTCGAGGCCGATGTCGTCCTCGCTGGGCGCCGATGACCAGTCCTGTCCGCCTTTGCATTCCAGACCGGCCAGGTCCCCGCTGGCATCGAATGCCGTGGTGCCGTGGGTGTGTGCGGTGGCCAGGGCGGAGCGGACCGGGGCCAGATCGGCGGCGGTGATCAGCTTGTCGCAGCCCCAGCCGATCGAGAAGCTCCAGATGGCGCCGGGGAACTGCTGGTCGGCGGATTCCAGCATCTTGCCGATCTTCTCGTAGGCGCCGTCACCCTGGACTGTGGGCCGGGCGTTGACCACGACCTTCTGTGCATCCGGGGCGATGGCATGGGCCAGCTGAAGGTCCATGGTGGTCTCGCCGTGCGGGGCGCTCGGCTGCCCGCCGACCACGACCGGCGTGAACCTGGGTAGGTCGAAGGTGTCGGCGAAGGTGTCGAGGTCGGCCTGAGCGAAACCGTCGAACGCGAAGAACACGATGGTGGTGCCCTTGCCGGTGAACCCCTGCCCGGCCAGATTGGCGAGGTTGTAGGTGTTGAGCACGCCTTGCGGCGTAAGCCCCTGATCCGGAACATCGGTGGGCAGGTTCCGCAGGTCGGGCAGCGACATCCGGTAGGGCGTGTAGCCCAGGATGCGGCCGACTTCGGTGACCTCTCCGGACAGCCGTTCGGGTACCGACGGCTGCTGCGGTGAGGCGTAGAACTGCTGGCCGCGCCGACCCAGGTAGTCATGGATGTCGACCCCGAAAGCGGTTGCCAGATCGGCGGATTGGCCTTCGGCGATGGCCCAGGCGTTGCCGGGCCGCCACCGGACCGACAGTGAATGCTCCTTGGCCCACCTGAACAGTGCAGTCGGCCGATCGGTGTTGTGCAGCGTCATGGTGAGCTGTGCCGAACCGCTCTCGGCTGGGCCGAGATCGGTTGAAGCGGAGAGTAGTTGGGCGTACGGACCCGTGATGTGAGTGGGTCCGTACGCCGATCCGCCTGAGGCAGGCGTAGTCCGCAGGTCGGAGACCAGCAGCGTGCTGAATACGATCAGCGCGAGTATCACCCGCCCGGGGGCGATGTTCATCCCGGCCACGACCGACCGACTTTCTCCTACTGCGGGTCTAGTGGTCGCCGGGGATGGCGGTGGGTGCCGGCGGTGCCTTGACGCCGGGTGTGAACAGGTTGCCGCCGGTGGGGTTGATCGACTTCTCGGTCGGTTCGACCGGGGGCGGCGGGGCGGGGGTCGCCGGGGTGGTCGTGGTCGTCGTCGTGGTGGTCGGTGTGGTGGTCTCGGGACCCTTCTGTTCCTCGGTGCCGCACGCGGCGGTGAAGGAGATCATCCCGATGACTGCCGCACCGCCCGCGATGACGGTGAGCCGACGAGTCAACTGCCCTGACTTCATGATGCTGTCCTCACTGTCCCCCGTGCTGTTACGGAACTTGGCCTTCGGCGAATCCCGGTGGATTCCCACTACCTGCAACGCAAAGTCGTGGCCAGTCCCATCCCGAAGCGGGTTCTGGTGAACCGAACTTTAACTCAAGGTCCGCGCAGTCGCAGGGCCATTAGCTGCGGGTACTGCTGCAGAAACAGTGGTCTACCCGGTGTTTGACCTGTTGCCGGGGATGGCGGTGGGTGCTGCCGGAGCTTTCACGCCGGGTGTGAACAGGTTGCCGCCGGTGGGGTTGATCGACTTCTCGGTCGGTTCGACCGAGGGCGGCGGGGTAGAGGTGGCCGGGGTGGTCGTGGTCGTCGTCGTGGTGGTCGGTGTGGTGGTCTCGGGACCCTTCTGTTCCTCGGTGCCGCACGCGGCGGTGAACGAGATCATCCCGATGACTGCCGCACCGCCCGCGATGACGGTGAACCGACGAGTCAACTGCCCTGACTTCATGATGCTGTCCTCACTGTCCCCCGTGCTGTTACAGATTCTGTCTTCGGCGAATCGTTGCGGATTCCCGCTACCTGCAACGCAAATGGCGGCCCAGTCCCATCCCGAAGCGGGTGCTGGTGGGGCGAACTCTAACTCAGAGTCGGCACGGCCGCAGAACGGTCCCTGTCGGCCCTGGCTCTCCGGGCTGGTCGTCGTTGGCCGTGGCTTGACGCTGTCGGGGGGTGGGTGTTTACTCGAGCCATCGAACATATATTCGAAAATGATCCGTTACTGATGGTGTGGGAGGTGTTGTTGTGACTGTTGCGGCCGAGCTTGATCTGCGCCTTCTTACCCGTTCTGAACAGGTAGAACACCTCCGCCGCAAGATTGCCTCGGTGTCGGGGAAGGTCGGTCCGGTGCATCGCGGCGTCCCTCGGGGTGAAGCGGTGTTACCGGCCCAAGAGTCTTTGCTGGAACCAGCCGAAACCCTAGTTGAGGCGTTGCCAGAAGGCTTGCCGGCGATGCTGCCACGCGGCTCTGTCGCGGTGGCCGCGGGTGCCCGGTCACTGTCGTTGGGCATGGTGGCGGCGGTGACATCCGGAGGCGGGCACGCGGTGATCATCGGCCAGCCCGATGTCGGCCTGTTGGCCGCGGTGGAGATGGGCGCCGATCTGAGCCGGCTCGCGGTGATTCCCGATCCGGGTGCCGACCCTGTCGAGGTGGCCTCGGTGCTGATGGACGGAATGGACTTGGTGGTGCTCGGGTTGGGTGGGCGTTCGGTGCCGCCGAGTCGGGCCCGGGTGATGGTGGCGCGGGCCCGGCAGAAAGGCTGCACCCTGCTGGTCACCGACGGTGACTGGCAGGGAGCATCGGCTCGGTTGGAGGCCCGGGTATGCGGTTATGAGGTGGCCGGTGCCGGTCAGGACCCACCGACGCCCGGGCGCGGCCGGATCAGCCGGGTCCGGCTGGCCATGCGGGCCAGGGGGCGGGGCATCGGATCGGCCTGTGCGGCAGGCGGATAGCGCGTGCCTGCTGATTCCAGGGTGCTTGCCCTCTGGTGTATGGACTGGCCGGCGGTGGCCGCGGCGACGGCGGCAGGTTTGACGTCGACGGCGCCGGTCGCGGTCACCCTGGCCAACCGGGTGATCGCCTGCTCGGCCTCGGCGCGGGCGGTCGGGGTCCGGCGCGGTCTGCGCCGGCGCGAAGCGCAGGCTCGGTGTCCGCAGTTGCATGTCGTCACCGCTGATCCGGCCAGAGACGCCCGGCATTTCGAGAACGTGACGCTTGCCGTCGACGATCTGGTGCCACGCGCCGAGGTGCTGCGGCCGGGGTTGCTGGTGCTCTCGGTGCGCGGTGCGGCACGGTACTTCGGGTCCGAACCGGTTGCGGCCGAACGGTTGATCGACGCCGTCGCCGCGGCAGGGGCCGAATGCCAGGTCGGGATCGCCGATCAACTTTCCACCGCGGTCTTCGCCGCCCGGGCTGGGTGCATCGTCGAACCCGGGAACGACGCGCGGTTTCTGTCGGGGTTGTCCATCCGGCAGTTGTCCACCGAACCGGCCCTGGCCGCCCCGGGTCGTGAAGACCTGGCAGACCTGTTGTGGCGGATGGGTATCCGAACTCTCGGGCAGTTCGCCGAGTTGTCCCGCACCGACGTCGCCTCCCGGTTCGGTGCCGACGCGGTGACGGCGCACCGGTTCGCCTGCGGGGAGCCGGACCGCGGCCCCTCCGGGAGGGATCCGGCCGCTGAACTCGATGCGGTGATGAACTGTGACCCGCCGATCGAAAGGGTGGACGCTGCGGCCTTCGCGGGGCGGTCGCTGGCCAGTGATCTGCATCGTAATCTGGAAGCGGCCGGGGTGGGTTGCACCCGGTTGGCCGTCCACGCCGTCACTGCCAATGGCGAAGAGCTGGAACGAGTCTGGCGCTGTGCCGAACCGCTGACCGAGGATGCCACCGCCGACCGGGTGCGTTGGCAACTGGACGGCTGGCTGAACCGCCGCACCGCTGATCGACCTAGTGCGCCCCTCGTCATGCTTCGCCTACGTCCGGTGGAGGTGGTGTCGGCGGCGGCGCTGCAACTGCCCTTGTGGGGCGGGCTGGGGGAGGAGGATCGGCTGCGGGCCCGGCGTGCGCTGCTGCGGGTTCAGGGGCTACTCGGCCCTGAGGCGGTACAGGTTCCGGTGCTCAGCGGCGGACGCGGGCCTGCCGAGCGCATCACCCTCACGCCGTTGGGGGACGAGCCGGTGCCGCGCGCCGATCCGCGGCAGCCCTGGCCGGGGCAATTGCCCGAGCCCTCGCCGACTGTGCTGCTCGATGACCCGGTGGAATTACTTGATGGACAAGGAAACCCGGTGCGAGTTACCGGTCGGGGGTTGTTCTCGGCCGATCCGGCGCAGCTGGCCGGTGCGGGCCGTCGTGACGGCAGGCTGCGTTGGTGGGCGGGGCCGTGGCCGGTCGACGAGCGGTGGTGGGATCCGGAGAACCGAGGGGCAGGGCGCACCGCTCGGGTTCAGGTGCTGCTGCGCTCTGGAGACAGGGAAGAGGACGATCTTGCCCTGCTGCTGTGTTATCGGCAGCGTCGGTGGTATCTGGAGGGTGCCTATGAATGAGATCTGATCAGCTCAGGCGTTGTGCGAAAGCCCCGACGCGGCTGATGAACCGGTCGAAGAACACCGTCGGGTCCACCTCGGTGCCGATGAGCGCATTCGGTTTCCGGCCCCAGTGCCCGCGCCAGTCGGCCACTGTCATGCCGCGGGTCAGTGTGCCGCTCAGTTCGACATCGACCGTGGTTTCCCGGTAGCTCACCAGTTCCGGGTCCAGGGCCACCGCGGCGGCAAGCGGGTCGTGCAGATGCGCCAGGTACCCGTCGCCGGTGTCGAAGTGGAATTCGAAGTAGAACCGCATGGCGTCCTCGAGCACGCGGATCAGCGGGTTGTCCGCCGTCGACCGGGTGCCGCGCTCATCGAGCACGCTCATCGGCGTCGACGGTGACGCAGCCGCGCTCGCCAGCCGGTTCAGCAGCGCGGGAGTCATCGCGATGTTCTCGGTGAGGTTGAGACCCAGCACGATTGGCACATGGGTGGCCTCGTCGAGACCCCAGGCGGCGTTCCAGCCGCTGAACACCTCGGCCGCGGACTCAGGGTCGACGCTGATGTTCCACTCCGACACCGGGGTGGTGTTGCCGCGGTAGTCGAAGGCCCCGCCCATGATCACCAGGCGACGCAGCAGCTTAGGCAGGGTGGGTTCGGCGCGCATCGCCAACGCCAGGTTGGTCAGCGGTCCGGTGGCCAACCCGGTCAACTCACCCGGGTACGCGCGTGCGGCGCGGATCCACGCCTCGGCAGCGTCGTGCGCGGTGAGCAGCCTGTCGCCGGCCGGCAACTGCGCATACCCGAGGCCCTCCGGCCCGTGGGTGTCCTCGGCGGTCCGCAGCGGTGCACTCAACGGCTGCTCGGCTCCCTTTGAGACCGGGATCCCGCTGACCCCACATAGTTCCAGCAACCCCAGGTTGTTGGCGCAGACCTGATGCACCGGAACGTTTCCCGCGGTCGAGGCGATGCCGACCAGCTCAGCTTCCGGACTGGCCAGCAGGTATGCCAGCGCCATCGCGTCGTCGACACCGGTGTCGACATCGGCGAAGACAGGCAGCATCGATTCGCCGCTCAGTGGCGGTGGCGTCACGTCGTCAACGATATGCCAACGCCATGGCGAACCGGCTCACGACTCAACGAATCGCAGCCGACAAGGCCCACCACGATCATCGCGCTGAACACCACCACTCCTGCGATGGCGACACGACCGGCAGGTGCTTGGTACGCCGTGACTTACCAGTGCACACCGGGCACCAAGCGCACCGCCCGCTTGACCGGACGGGCCACCGTGCGCGGGACCCGCAGGCTTCGCGTGCTGCGGACTGGGCGCTTCGGCCGTCGTTGCGTCGGTTCGGCTGCCGCGGTCTGAGGGGCCTCGCCTACCTCGCCGCGCGCAGCCGCCGAGTCCGGATAGCCCAGATACAGCTGATGCAGGACGCGGCGAGACAGTTTCGGGGTCAGGTAATTACCGAAATCAGCCACGGTGCCCAGCGGGGTGTCGATCCGGGCCGGCTTGTCGACCAGGCCGCGCACCACCATGGCTGCGGCATGCTCTGCCGAGATCGGTGGCACGGGGTTGAGCTTGCGCGACGGTGCGATCATCGGCGTCTTCACCAGTGGCATATGGATATTGGTGAAGGTGATGTGATCCGAGAGGGTCTCGGTGCCGACCACCTCGGAGAAGGCGTCGAGTGCCGCCTTCGACGGGAGATAGGCGCTGTACTTCGGGGTGTTGGCCTGTACGCCGGCGCTGGACACGTTGACCACATGGCCGAACCGGCGTTCGCGCCAGTGCGGCAGCAGCGCCAGCACCATACGGACCGAACCGAAGTAGTTGACCGCCATCACCCGTTCGTAATCGTGCAACCGGTCCGTCGAGTTCGACACCGAACGGCGAATCGACCGTCCCGCGTTGTTCACCAGATAGTCGACGTGGCCGAACCGGCCGAGGATGTCCTTGACGGTGTGCTCGACCGACGCCGAATCGGTGACGTCACAGGTGAATGCGTAGGCTTGCCCGCCGTCCGCGCGGATCTCGGCGACCAGGTCGTCGAGTGCCTCACCGTTGCGGGCGAGTGCGAAGACGCAGCCACCGCGTTCGGCGACCGCGATGGCCGAGGCCCGGCCGATGCCGCTGGAGGCACCGGTGATGATGACGTGTTTGCCGACAAGCGGCCCGGCCGGATCATCGCGACGGGCCCGGTCCGGATCAAGGTGCTCAGCCCAGTACCGCCACAGTTTCGGTGCGTACGAAGAGAATTCGGGCACCGCGATCCCGGTACCGCGCAGTGCGGCGGCGGTTTTGTCCGCGGTGAAGGTGGGCCGCAACTCGACCACGTCGAGCACATCGCCCGGGATGCCCAGCTGGGTGGCGATGATGTTGCGCACCGCCTTGACCCGCCCCCGCGCGCGCAACACCGGTGCCGCGGTCGCCCGCGGCAGCGAGCCGCGCAGCGGCGGCAGGCCGGCCTCGGCGGCCACGCCGCGGTAGATGTCGCGCAGCCCGACGGTTTTCGGCGCGGTCAGGTGGAACGTCTCACCGTCTTTGCCCTCGACGTGCATCAGCGCGACCATCGCGTCAACCACAAAGTCCACCGGCACGACGTTGGTCCGGCCCGAATCCGGCAGCATCATCGGCGTAAACCTGGGCAGCGCGGCCAGCCGGGCCAGCACTCCGAAGAAGTAGTAGGGACCGTCGATCTTGTCCATCTCGCCGGTCTGCGAATCGCCGACCACCACGGCAGGCCGGTACACCCGGTAGCGCAGTCCCGGCGTCGAGCGCACCAGCAGTTCGGCCTCGAACTTGGTCTGGTGATACGGCGTGGGCAGGTCCTGGGCGACGTCGAAATCGTCCTCGGTGAAGGTGCCCCGGTGATTTCCCGCCACCGCGATCGAGGACACGTGGTGCAACGTAGCGTCCAGGCGCCGGGCCAGGCTGATCACCGCGCGGGTGCCATCGACGTTGGCGGCCCGTTGCTCGGATTCACCGACGGTCATGTCATAGATCGCCGCGCAGTGCACCACGTGCGAGACATCGCCAAGCTCGGCGACGTCGGTGTCGGAGAGCCCCAGGTCAGTTCCCGTCAGGTCGCCTACCAGTGGTTTCACGCGGTCATCCCAATCTTGGGCCAGCCGCTCGAACCGGGTCAACGACTCGCGGCGTACCAACACCCACACCTCGGCGTCGGGTTCGT
The DNA here is from genome assembly GCF_022179545.1 of Mycolicibacterium fortuitum subsp. fortuitum. The sequence goes on from NZ_AP025518.1 coordinate 1,753,129, forward strand.
TGGACAGGATCCGGGTGATCACGCGGCGGCCAATAAACCCGGTACCGCCGGTAACGACATAGCGCATGCGAGCCATCGTGGCCTGAGATCGGGCAAACGTCAACAAGGCCGGTCAACTCGGCCGCCGAACCCGCTATCGTCGGCACCCATGCCACTCAATCCGGACGCCATTGGCCAGACAACCGATCCGATTCCGTTCGAATGGACCGACCGCGACACCCTGCTGTATGCCATCGGTGTCGGTGCGGGCACCGCCGACCTCGCCTTCACCACCGAGAACAGCCACGAGGTCGAGCAGCAGGTGCTGCCGACGTATGCGGTGATCGCCTGCTCGGCGTTCCCGGCCGCTCTGAAGATCGGCACGTTCAACTTCAGCATGCTGCTGCACGGCTCTCAGGAGATCCGCCTGCACCGACCGTTGCCTCCCGCCGGAAAACTGACCGTGGTCTCCGAGGTCGCCGACATCCAGGACAAGGGTGAGGGCAAGAACGCGGTGGTCATGCTCAAGGGCACCGGCACCGATCCGGCCACCGGCGAGGTGGTCGCGGAAACCCTTACCACCGTGGTGATTCGGGGTGAAGGCGGATTCGGCGGCCAGCCCGGGAAGCGCCCGGAGGCACCGCAGATTCCCGACCGTGCACCGGACGCCCAGGTGGCGTTGCCCACCCGCGAGGACCAGGCGCTGATCTATCGCCTCTCGGGGGACCGTAACCCGCTGCACAGCGATCCCTGGTTCGCGAAGAATCTCGCCGGGTTCCCGAAGCCGATCCTGCACGGTCTGTGCACCTACGGTGTGGCCGGGCGCGCCCTGGTCGCCGAACTGGGCGGCGGTGACGCCACGAAGGTTCATGCGGTGGCCGCGCGGTTCAGTTCGCCGGTGTTTCCCGGCGAGACGCTGACGACGTCCATCTGGCGCACCGAACCGGGGCGGGCGGTGTTCCGCACCGAGGCGGCCGGGCCCGACGGGGCTGACGCCCGGCTCGTGCTGGAGGACGGTGTCGCCGAGTATTCGGACTGATCGGGTAGTCGCGGAAATTTCTTAGAAGCGGTCGCGCGCCAGGTGGTGGGTTGACAGGATCGAACCACTACGCGCGCACGGCGCGGTGCGGGATGGGTGGTGGCAGGTGCAGGTAAACCTGGTCGTTGGATATCTGGCCACCCCCGGTGGCGCCGATGCGCTGGCCTTGGCGGTTCGGTTTGCCCGAACGCTGGTGGCCGAGGTCCACATCTGCATCGTGCTACCACCCGACAACGCGCCTCCGGGCACCGTCCCCAAGGGCGGTTACGAGGAAGTGCTGGCCGAGCAGGCACAGGGTTGGCTGGACGACGCCCTGGCTCTGGTGCCCGACGACGTTGTGGCGCACACACATCTGAGTTTCGACGAGTCGTTCACCGACGGCCTGATCCGCGAAGCGTTGCGACTGCAGGCCATCGCGATCGTGGTCGGCGGCTCCGGCGGGGGACTGGTCGGCAGCTACTCGCTGGGGTCGGTGGTCAACGAGCTGTTGCATTCCTCGCCGGTTCCGGTCGCGGTGGCCCCGCGCGGAACCCGCGATTCCAAGGTCGAGCGGGTGCATGAGATCACTTGTGCCATCGGTCAACGTCAGGGTTCGGACCTGTTGCTCGCCACCGCTGTTCGGGCCAGCCGCGTCGCGGGCGTTCCGCTGCGGTTGGTGTCGCTCGTCGCGCTCGACCCGACCTTCGGCTCGCTGCGCGGCGACAGCGAGGCGGTGCGAGCCCACGCGCTTGCACATGCCGAACGCACCTTGGAGGCCGCCAAAAATGAACTGCCCGCCGATTTTCCGGTGACCTCCACCATCGTCAACGGCCCCAGCGTCGAGGCCGCTGTCGAACAGCTGGGGTGGGACGACGGCGACATCATCATGGTCGGATCCAGCCGGCTGAGCGCACCGCGCCGGATCTTCCTCGGTTCCACTGCGGCCAAGATGTTGCGCGTGCTGGATGTCCCCATGGTGGTTGTGCCCCGGGATGAACTCAAAGACGGCGAGGATCACTCATGACGGAGTCGGCATCGGAATCCACGTCGCATCAGAAGCTCGAGGCTGCAGAGCATTCTGCGGGCCTGGTCTCCAAGGGGCTGGCGCCGGGCAAGGTCGGCACGTTCTCCGGTGCGATCCTCGGCATCTCATGTGTGGCACCCGGTTATACGCTGACCGCGAGCATCGGGTTGATCGTCGCCGCAGTCGGACTCAAGATGCCTGCGATCTTCATCGCCGGGTTCATCCCGATGTTCCTGACCGCCTACGCCTACCGTGAACTGAACTCGCGCGCACCCGACTGCGGGGCGTCGTTCACCTGGTCCACCAAGGCATTTGGTCCATATGTCGGCTGGATGTGCGGGTGGGGCATGGTGATGGCCTCGATCATCGTGCTGTCCAACCTCGCGGCCATCGCGGTGGAATACTTCTATCTGTTCATCGCCAGGATCACCAACCATCCACCGATCGCCGACTTGGCCGGCAACAAGGCCGTCAACATCCTCACGACGTTGGTGTTCCTCGCCATCGCCACGGCCATCGCCAGTCGCGGGATCACCACCAGCGAACGGGTGCAGTACGTGATGGTCGGATTCCAGATGGTGGTACTGCTGGCGTTCGCGGTGATGGCCTTCGTGCACGTGAGTCGCGGCGACGCACCGGCAGGGCTGTCCTTCGACCTGGACTGGTTCGATCCGTTCACCGGGCTGACCTTCGGCGTGTTCGCGGTCGGCCTGACCGGATCGATCTTCGCATTCTGGGGGTGGGACACCTGCCTGACGCTGGGGGAGGAGTCCAAGGACCCGCAGAAGGTTCCGGGCCGGGCCGGGCTGCTGTGCGTCCTGTCGATCCTGGCCACCTACCTACTGGTGGCGGTCTCGGTGATGATGTACGCCGGCATCGGGCAAGAAGGCCTGGGCCTGGGGAACAAGGACCACCAGGACAATGTGTTCGCCGCACTGGCCGATCCGGTGCTGGGCAATTGGGCCGGGCCGCTGCTGTTCCTGGCGATCCTGGCCTCGTCTGTGGCCAGCTTGCAGACCACATTCCTGCCTGCCGCCCGGGCGATGCTGGCCATGGGTGCCTACAAGGCGTTCCCGCCGCGCTTCGCCGAAGTCAGCCCGCGCTACCTGGTGCCCGGTTTCGCGACGGTCACCGCCGGCGTGGTTACCGGCGTGTTCTATACCGTGGTGAACCTGCTGTCCGAGAGCGCCTTGCTGGATACCATTGCCGCCCTTGGCATCATGATCTGCTGGTACTACGGCATCACGGCATTCGCATGTGTCTGGTACTTCCGCCGCGAGCTGTTCACCAGCGTCCACAACACGGTGTTCAAATTCCTGTTCCCGCTGCTCGGCGGGATCATGCTGGCCCTGGTGTTCGTGATCGCGATCAAGGAGAGCATGAACCCGGAGAACGGCAGCGGCGCCGCGATCGGCGGGATCGGCCTGGTGTTCTTCATGGGCTTCGGCATCCTGCTGCTCGGGGCCGTGCTCATGTTCGTCTGGCGATCGGTCAACCCGGTGTTCTTCCAGGGCGAGACGCTGCGGCACGACACACCGTCGCTCGTCGAGTAGCTCCCGGTGCGGACGTCTAGCCGGCGGCGTTGCCGATGCCGGACTTGCCGGGATTGTGCGCGACGTGGAGCGGGTCGAGCAGATCCCACACCGTGGCCACCGCGGTGTCCTTGAGTTGGGCGCCCTGGGGCTCCAGGTTGATCACGTCGGCGACGAGGTCGTAGCCGTAGTAGATGAACGATCCCGGCGGCGTGGTCTTGATCAACTCGTTGATGATCGTCTGGCGGGCGTCGAGGGCTTCCGGCCCACTTCCGACAGCAGGGGCCAGGTTCGTCACGATCTTGCCGATCGGAATGACGGCGTTGACCCACGGAATCATCTGGCTGCCCCGATAGATCTGCTCGGTGGCCTCGCGCACGAGCGGGTCGAACTCGTTGGGCGACGCCTCCATCAGTGCATTCCGCAGGTTCATGATGGCGTCAGGGATGTCGGTCGGCTCCGGATCGTCGGGCCGGAACGGATTGGGGTTCCATGCCTGACTGCCGTCAGTGGTGTCGGCCTGGGTCTGCGCCGCGGCGAGCTTCGGCGCCGCAACGGTCTTGCTCTCCGGCTGTGTCACTGAGTCCGGTTCGGGAGCCGCCGCCTGCTTCGGCGTGAACAGACCCTTGAGCTTGGTGACCTGTTCGGCCTCGAACTCCTCGGCGCTGGGCTTGGGCTTGGGTTTGGCGGCTACCGGCTTGGCGGCCTTGGCGGCGTCGGTGACCTTGGCGGCCGTTTTCTCGATCTTGCCGGTCTGCTTCTCGAGGTTGTCTCTGACGGCATCCTTGACCTTGGACAGAGGCCTGGGGCGTTGGACCTCGCCGGCCTTGACCCCGTTGGTCTTGGCCGCACTGCGCTTGGGCCCGGCCTTGGTGTGCTGTGAGGTGCTGCTCGTCGACCCCTTGGCCGCGCCGTCGGTCGAATCGGCGTGGGCGGTGCCTTGGCCGGCCACGGCAATCGCCGCCCCTACTCCCGCCGCTACCGCGACACCACCGATGTAGCCGACGTACTTCGTTGAGGCCATGCCCGTCCTTTCACAGCAGATCCCCAGCCCACGGGCATCGTAGAAGGCGGCGGCGTGATCGGCATCACGAGGTGGCCGGTCCAGTCGCTGCGGATGGGCCACCCCGACCGAATATAGAACGCATGTTCGATACACTGGTCGGGTGGGTTGGCACAACGGGCCGCCGAGCTGGTCGGAAATGGAGCGGGTGCTTACCGGCAAGCCGCGCCGTTCCGGCCTGCCGTTGGAGCCCGTCGGTGACGGCGGGGACAGTCCGGCCTGGTCGCGTAAACGCGGGAGCTATCAGCCGCCCGAGGTTTCCCGCACGCCCGGCTCGGTGCCGTATGCCGAGCTGCATGCGCACAGCGCCTACAGCTTCCTCGATGGTGCGAGCACGCCGGAAGAGTTGGTCGAGGAGGCGGCCCGGCTGAATCTGCGGGCGATCGCGCTGACCGACCACGACGGGCTCTACGGCGTGGTCCGGTTCGCCGAGGCGGCTCGGGAGTTGGATGTGGCCACGGTGTTCGGTGCCGAGCTGTCGCTGGGGAACGTTCCCCGCACCGAAGACCCCGACCCGCCCGGTCCCCATCTGCTGGTGCTGGCCCGCGGGCCGGAAGGCTACCGACGGTTGTCCCGCGAGATCGCCAAGGCACACCTGGCCGGTGGGGAGAAGGGTAAACCTCGTTATGACTTCGACGGGCTCACCGAGGCCGCCGGCGGGCACTGGCATATCCTCACCGGTTGCCGTAAAGGGCATGTCCGTCAAGCACTCTCGGAAGATGGTCCGGAAGCGGCAGCTGCTGCACTGGCCGACCTGGTGGACCGCTTCGGGGCCGGGCGGGTCAGCGTCGAGCTCACCCATCACGGCCATCCGTGTGACGATGAACGCAATGCCGCCCTGGCCGGTCTGGCGCGGCGGTTCGGTCTGCCGCTGGTGGCCACCACCGGGGCGCACTTCGCCGCCCCTGACCGAGGCCGGTTGGCCATGGCGATGGCGGCGATCCGGGCCCGCAACTCGATGGACACCGCGGCTGGATGGTTGGCGCCGCTCGGCGGGTCCCATCTGCGCTCGGGAGAGGAGATGGCCTGGCTGTTCGGCACCGAGATCGTATCGGCCGCAGCCGATCTGGGAGAGCAGTGTGCTTTCGGCCTGGCACTCATCGCCCCGCAGCTGCCACCATTCGACGTTCCGGCCGGGCATACCGAAGACAGTTGGCTGCGGCATCTGGTCATGGCGGGAGCGGCCGAGCGGTACGGCCCGGTCTGCGACGCCGAGAAGGCCTATGCGCAGATAGAACACGAACTGCGGATCATCGAGCAGCTGAAGTTCCCGGGTTACTTCTTGGTGGTGCACGACATCACCCGGTTCTGCCGCGACAACGACATCCTGTGCCAGGGTAGGGGTTCGGCGGCCAACTCGGCGGTCTGCTATGCGCTCAAGGTCACCAACGTCGACCCGATCGCCAACGAGCTGCTGTTCGAGCGGTTCCTCTCCCCGGCGCGCGACGGGCCTCCCGACATCGACATCGATATCGAATCCGACCTGCGCGAGAACGTCATTCAGTACGTCTACGAGCGTTACGGCCGGGACTACGCCGCTCAGGTCGCCAACGTCATCACCTATCGCGGGCGCAGTGCGGTCCGCGACATGGCCCGGGCGCTGGGTTTCTCCCAGGGGCAGCAGGACGCCTGGAGCAAGCAGCTCAGCCGGTGGAACGGTCGCCCGGACTCGCCGGAGGCCGAAGACATCCCGCAGCCGGTGATCGAGCTGGCCACCCAGATCGCCAACCTGCCGCGGCACCTCGGCATCCATTCGGGCGGCATGGTGATCTGCGACCGCCCGATCGCCGACGTGTGTCCGGTGGAGTGGGCCCGTATGGCCAACCGCAGTGTGTTGCAGTGGGACAAGGATGACTGTGCGGCAATAGGTTTGGTGAAGTTCGATCTACTCGGCCTCGGCATGCTCTCGGCGCTGCACTATGCCATCGATCTGCTGGCCGAGCACAAGGGCATCACCGTGGACCTGGCCAAGCTGGACTTGTCCGAACCGGCGGTCTACGAGATGCTGCAGAAAGCGGACTCGGTCGGGGTGTTCCAGGTGGAGTCGCGTGCGCAGATGGCCACCCTGCCGCGGCTCAAGCCACGCGAGTTCTACGACCTGGTGGTCGAGGTGGCGCTGATCCGTCCCGGCCCGATCCAGGGCGGCTCCGTGCACCCCTACATCAAGCGGCGCAACGGGTTGGAGAAGGTCACCTACGACCATCCCTCGATGGAAGCGGCGCTGAAAAAGACCCTCGGGGTGCCGCTGTTCCAGGAACAGCTCATGCAATTGGCGGTCGACTGTGCGGGTTTCACCCCAGCCGAGGCCGATCAGTTGCGCCGGGCCATGGGTTCCAAACGTTCCACCGAGAAGATGCGACGGCTCCGCAGCCGGTTCTACGACGGTATGCGTGAGCTTCACGGCATCACCGGCGAGGTGGCCGAGCGGATCTACGAGAAGCTGGAGGCGTTCGCGAATTTCGGTTTCCCGGAGAGTCATTCGCTGAGCTTCGCGTCACTGGTGTTCTATTCGTCGTGGTTCAAGCTGCACCACCCGGCGGCGTTCTGCGCGGCGCTGCTGCGGGCCCAGCCGATGGGCTTCTATTCCCCGCAGTCCCTGGTCGCCGACGCGCGGCGGCACGGGGTGACGGTGCACGGCCCTGATGTCAACGCGTCCCTGGCGTACGCGACGCTGGAGAACGCCGGTATGGATGTGCGACTGGGGCTGGGCAGTGTCCGCCATATCGGTGACGAGCTGGCCCAGCGGTTGGTCGACGAACGAAATGCCGATGGGCCGTTCACCACCTTGATCGATCTGACCAACCGGGTGCAGCTGTCGGTGCCGCAGACCGAGGCGCTGGCCACCGCCGGTGCGCTGGGATGTTTCGGGATCAGCCGGCGCGAGGCGCTGTGGGCAGCGGGTGCGGCGGCCACTCAGCGCCCGGACCGGCTGCCGGGAGTCGGCTCTTCCTCGCACGTGCCGCCGCTGCCGGGGATGAGTGCTCTGGAGCTGTCGGCTGCCGACGTGTGGGCCACCGGCATCTCGCCGGACAGCTATCCCACCCAGTATCTGCGCGCCGACCTCGACGCCCTCGGTGTGATCCCCGCAGACAAGTTGCTGGATGTCGCCGACGGCACCCGAATCCTGGTCGCCGGCGCGGTAACTCACCGGCAGCGTCCCGCCACCGCGCAGGGGGTGACGTTCATGAACCTTGAAGACGAGACCGGGATGGTCAACGTGCTGTGCGCGCCCGGGGTCTGGGCGCGCTATCGCAAACTGGCGCAGACGGCGCCGGCCCTGGTGGTCCGCGGCATCGTGCAGAACGCCAGCGGCGCCGTCACCGTGATCGCCGACCGGATGGGGCCGGTCGAGCTGAGGGTCGGCTCCCGCTCGCGTGACTTCCGATGACCCGTGTGAGTTAGGTAACCCTTACTGCAACGGACACGCTGGTGATATGGTCAAAGTGCTCAATCCCACAACACGGCTTCGGCACGTCGCCGCTGGTGTGGATCCAACTGGTCCTGCGCCAGATGACACACCAGGGGGCCGAGTAGACCGGACGCTTCCACCGCCACGGGTTCGCTCCAGTCCAGTGGGCACCGACCGGGCGGGATGTAAACGCTGAGCATCGTGGTAGGGCCGGACACTGCCACCGAATGTGCCACGCCAGACGGAATCCACAGGGCCCGTTGGGAAGGCAGCACCCAAGTGCGTTGGCCTGCGCTCATGACCAGTACACCTTGGCGGGCCATCGCCAGCTGGTGATGATCATGGAAATGGCTTGCGAAGGACTGCTGCGAAGTCAGGTCAAGAGCGAGACCTGTTGCGGTGCTGCTGGGTTGTCTAGAGATCAGGGATATACGGTCGTCGTGAGCCGGGTGGGCGATACGCCCCCGGATCGCTGTGTGGTCGTGTCGGTCCGCGTCGGGCAGACCTATTCACACACCGACCACGGTGTGCCGGGCGGCGATCGCACCACCACGGTCACGAACAAAACCGTCTATGTCGACGTCAAGTGTTGACGGTCGACCGGTTCCGCAAGCTGGTTCAGCTCAATGAACATTCGCCGATCAGGTCGGACAGCTCGGCGGCGACGTGCTCGGGCATCTCGATTCCGGGGAAGTGCGTCTCGCCGGGCAGCCGGGTGTAACTGAACCAGGGGTTACGGCTGCAGAATTCGTCGTGCAGGGCGTCGTAGTCAGCGGACTTCGGATGGGAGAAGACATGCCGGATCGGGCGTGGCTGCGTGAGTTTCTCCATCCGCCCCATGGGCGAGCCCCAGGTGTCGTAGGCGTTCTCGATGACTCGGCACGCGCGCGACCACATGTCGAAACCGAATCCGCCCGCCTCATGCTGCATGTGGTAGCGGACCGCGGGATTGTCGCTGCCGTCCAGCCAGGACTGCACAAGTCCGTCTCGGCCGGCCAACCATGTTTCGCGCTGCTGGATCGCGCGCAGGCCCGCGACGAACTCAGGCGGTGCCGGCGTCATGATCAGATCAAGGATCATCACCGCCGGTACTCGGTCGGGACCCAGCTGCTCGGCGATATCCAATGCGGCCCAGCCGCCGTGGGCGTGTGCGACCGGCACAAACGTCTCGATCTCCAATGCGTCGAGTAGCGCGATGGTGTCGGCGACCTGCTCGGCCACCCCGAAGTCGCCGACCGGCGTGCGGTCGGGGCCATGGCCGCGCCAGCAGACCCGGACCACCCGGTGTTTCGGAATCAGATGCGGCACCAGCCGGTCGAAGGCGCGGTGGTCGTGTGCCCATCCGGTGAGCGGGACGATCACGGGGCCCGGTTCGAGTCCTTCGTCGACGAACGCGATCTGGACGCCGTTCACGGTCATCGTGTTGGTCATGTTGTTCTCCTCCATCTAGACGGTGGCGGCCGATTGCCGCCGGGCGGTGGACAGGTGCAGGTCGGAAAAACCGGGCACGCGGCCGATCGTGGACAGCAGCGGTACCCGCAGCCCATCCGGGATGTGATTGAGCAAGCGCATGCCATAGGACGTGCGTTGTGTCCGATCGATCTCCGGGCGGGTGTTTCGCTCCCAGTCCGCCAGGGCCTCGGGAACCCCGGTGCCGGGACGGCTCACCGTCGCGGCCAGCGCGATCGCATTGGTCATCGCCGTCCCGCCGCCCTGACCCAGATAGGGCGGCTGAGCGTGCGCGGCGTCGCCGACAAACGCCACTGCGCCGCGCGACCACGTCGACAACTGCACGAATTCGAAGGTGTCCCAACGGATCGGTACGTCGGCGGTGGCGTCGAGCAGCGCCGACAGCATCGGGAAGCTCTTCTGCCATTGCGCCACGTTCACGCGCGAGCCGTTGATCGCCGGATCGCCCGCGTCACATACCAGGGCGAGGTAGACCCACTCCGGGGTGCACGGCGTGTACAGCAGCCGACGACGCCCTTGGAAGAACTCGAGGTGCTTCACCCGATCCTCGTCGGACAGATAGTCGGCCGAAGCCGGAATCATCAGCCGTGCTGCCCCCTGTGTCATGCGGATCCGGCGGTAGGCCAGGTCGAGGCTGTCACGCAGCCGCGAGTGCACGCCGTCGGCGGCGACCACCAGATCGGCGGTCTCGGTGTGCCCGTCGTCGAAATCGACTGTCCCGTTCGCGTGAACGGCGGTCGCGACCGAGTTGGTGACGAGCTCGACGCCTGCATCGTGCGCGGCGTTCACCAACGCGCGGATCAGTACCTCTCGCAGCAGGGTGTAACACCGGGCCTGGCCGTCGCCGTTGATGGCGATGCGGTACAACGTCTTTCCGCGGTGTGACCTGGCTTCGGCGGCCGGACCGATGTGTGCGCCGTGGGTGGCCTCGGCGAAGGCGCCGATCGATTCGAGTGCGAGCAGACCGTTGTCCCAGACGTAGATGCCGGCGCCTACCGCGCGAATCTCGGGTTGGCGCTCGTGCAAACGGACGGTCCAGCCGCGTCGGGCGAGTGCGGTGGCGGCGGTCAATCCGCCGATGCCGCCGCCGATGACGGTGGCATTGCTCATGGTGGCCTCTCTGTGTCGATTGGGTGGTCAGGGCAGCACATTCAAAGTCCGAGATCCGGTGATCTCGCCGGTGTGGACGAACTGTCCCCAGCGCTCGCGGGTGCGGGCGCCGATCGCGGTGATCTCACTGGCGGTCAGCGGCTCCACCATGGGCGCGTGCTGCCAGGACTCTCCGACGCCGAACAGCAGCGGAAGTTCGATGCAGTGGCAGGCGCCGAAGGGGTTCGCCGGATGCAGCGATCCGAAGCGATACCGGTACACGTCTGCGCCGGCGTCGGCGAGCAGGCCGGCGAGTTGATCTGTCGCGTTGTCGAAGGCCTTGGCCTGTACTACTTTTTGCGCGATCACAGAGAGGGGTTTGCCGATCAGTGGCACGCGACGCAACGCCGAGAAGAACGGGTGCGGACCGTAGAAGGCCGCCATCTCGTCGGCGGTGGTGCCGATCAGGACGCGGAGGTTCGGCGCCCGCTCGATCGTGGCCTGCCGCCATTCGGCCGCATCGGGTAGGGGAGTGACACCGCTGACCGGCCGCAACGGGGGAGCGGAATTCAGACCCAACCGCCCCGAGAGTCGTCGGGCTGCTCGGGACTGTGCCTCGAGAAGGTCGGCGTCGGTCGCCGCCCGGGGATCGCTGTCGAGTTCACCGAGGACGACGTCGGCTGCTCGCTGTGCCTGATCGGGACTGTGGAATGCGATACCCAGCGGTGCGCTCTGGATGATGGCCTGGTCGAAAAGTGTCCGGGTGTGCGCGATTCCGAGCATCGCGACGACGGATTGTGCGCCGGCGGATTGGCCCGCGACCGTGACCCGGGAGGGACTTCCGCCGAACTCTGCGATGTGATCGCGCACCCATTCCAACGCGGCGATCTGATCGAGTAGACCGAGATTCCCGGGCGATACCCCGGCGGCGTGCAGGTAACCGAAGGCGCCGAGGCGGTAGCTCACGGTAACCACCACGATGCCGGTTTCCCGTACCAAGTGGTCGGCGTCGTAGAGGTTCCACTCGCCACTGCCCGAAAGGTAGGCGCCACCGTGCAGCCAGACCAGCACCGGCCGGGAGGCCGGTTCAGCTCCGGCGGGCGCGGTGACCGTGACGCGCAAGCAGTCCGGGCTCTGCTGGTATGGGGCTGGTGCGCCCATGATCGATTCCAGCCGCGACGGCAACTGAGGTGCGGCCGGACCGCGCGCAGTCGCATCGAAAATGCTGTCGGCCAAGGGGATTGGTCGAGGCGGCCCGAATCTGTCCGCCTGGGCATAGCGGATGCCGCGAAAGACCGTGATGTCGCCGCGCCGGTGGCCGCGCCATCGGCCCGACATGGTCAGCACCTCGTCGTGCATACCTTCCCACCTTCTATCGCAAGTTGACTTGCGATAGCTTCACGGTAGGAGGCGCGCTCGCATATCGCAAGTCGAACTGCGATAATTGCGTCATGGTTGATCGAGCGAATCCTGACCGGCAGGTGCGTGGCGCGAAGCTGCGCACGCTGGTCCTGGACGCCACGATCGCCCGAATCGAAGCGGTGGGTATCGACAACGTCCGCATCGCCGACATCGCCGAAGCGGCCGGAGTTCACGAGACGTCGCTGTATCGACGATGGAAGACGTTGTCGCGCCTGCTGGTTGACGCCCTGGTGTCGCGTACCGCAGAGGAGATTCCGATACCCGACACCGGATCGGTCGAATCGGACCTGGAGACCTTCACGGCCGATCTCGCCCGGTTCGCGCAGACCCCCGCCGGGACGGCGATGATCCGCAGCACCGTGGTTTCGGACACCGACCCCGAAGTCGAGGCCGCCCGGCGCGAATTCTGGCTGCAGCGGTTATCGGCTGCCGAGGAGATCATCAAGCGCGGGATCGCCCGCGGCGAGGTCGCCGCCGATGCCGACGCGCAACTGGTGGTGCTGACCCTCGGTGGTCTGGTGCACCTCTATGTGAGCCATATCGGCGAAGCGACCCCGGCGGACCTGCCCCAACGGGTGGTGCGCCTGATCCTGCCCGGGATCGCGCCGAGATAGTTGACCTAGATGAAAGCTGGAGCCTGCTCGTCCTTTTCGGCGGCCTCGGCAATTCGCAGCAGGGGATCGACCAGTGACTCCGACATTTCGAACTGTGCGACGTCGTGGTCAAGCTGATAGGAGCGTGCGGCCGAGCCGAGGTAGAACCGTTCGTACAGTTCGTTGCGTCCGCCCAGTGCGGTCCCGGCGAAATCCCAGGCGGCCCGGAACAGCCGCACACGTTCCTTCGCGTCGAACCGGTCCGCGCCCTGCAGGTACTTGTCCAGCAAGGGGCGTAGTTCCGGATTGTCGAAGGCGGCTTCGGATGGGGTGGCGAGCAGGTTGTGGGAGCCGAGCAGCTTGATGATCTCGTTCACCCGGGGGAACCACTGTGGCAACGTCGGACGCAGCGCCCGGAACGGTCGCTCGTCGCAGAACCAGATGCCGTTGCCCCACTCGCGCGCACCCGCCTCGGCGGCCACCAGCAGTGCGCGGGTCATCTCCGCGTATGTCCACAGTTCGCCGAGCAACTCCTTGGTGCGCGGGTCTGACGCATTGATCGACTTGCAGAACCTGCTGACCAGCTCGTAGGCGAATCGTAACTTGGCCTCGGCGCGAATCGTGGTCTGCTGCATGATGTTGGCGGTCCAACCGTTCATCATGGCCGCGTTCCACACCTCGGTGTTGCCGTCGATGAACACCCGGCTGCGCGGGATCTCGACGTCGTCGAAGATCAGGAAGGCATCCTGCTCGTCGAAGCGTCCCGAGAAGGGCGCGTCGAAATGGGCCATGTCGGTCGAGAACGCGTCTCGGCAGAGGAGTTTGAGGCCGGGGGAGGCAATGGGCGCGGAGAAAGCGATCGCGTACTTCTGTGCGTCTTTGGGCAACGGCTGGCCGGGGTAGACAGCGACCTCGTCGGAGAACGGGGCGAGTGTGCTGAGCACCATCGCGCCGCGCACCACGATGCCGTCCGCGGTGTCGGCGACCTTGTGCAGCGCCATCTGGCCGTCGGCGGCCGCGAGGTCTCCGATGCCCTTGTCGACGGTCGGCCGGATGATCGCGTGCGTGAGAGCCAGATCGTCACGGGCGAGATCGGCTTGGAATCGCACGAGATTGGCCGCGCCCTCTTCGTTTCCGTTACGCGACCAGACGTCGGACCGCCCGGCATGGCCGGCGAGGGAGACGTTTACGTAGTCTGGCGACCGCCCGAGCAGTCCGACTGAATACCGGGCCGCGTGCGCCAACGCCGTTCCGCGACGGGCGATGTCCTCGCGCGAGCGCGGGATCAGGTGGCTGATGTTGGTGAGCTCGCCGGTTTCCGGGTGTGCGAACAGACAGTCATCGGCGTGATCGTGCTGCAGGTCGTACAGGCCCGCCACCGACTGCACCGCACCGGCGAACGGTTCGTATTCCGTTACGTCCGACACTCGTTGGCCGCCGATCCATACCTCGCGTCCGTCACGCAGCCCCGAGATGTACTCCTTGCCGGTTCGTGCCGCCATTCCGTCTCCTCCAATGGTGGTGATGGGACTTCGTCGTGGTCCGGTGTGGTTTCGGACCATCGGCTTTCCGGTCATGACCGTATGAATCCGTGGTAAGCGCAGCAACGCCGTCGGTCCGGCAGCCGGAACGGGCTGCCATCTGTGAATCGGATGATGGATATCCGAACCATCTATTGGACATATGGGGGCTCGGCGCGCAAGGTGGAAGTGCAGAGCCATCACGCGTCGGGCCTGCGAAATACATTCGGATGCAAGGGGTTAGGCAACATGGCGGTTTTCCGTGACTTGCGGCATTACATCGACACTCTGACGGAGAAACTCGGAGCCGATGAGGTGCAGACGATCAAGGGCGCCAACTGGGATCTCGAAATCGGTTGCATCACCGAGTTGTCGGCCGAGAAAGAGGGCCCGGCACTACTTTTCGACGACATCCCCGGCTACCCGTCGGGACATCGCGTCTTCACCAACTTCATGGGCACCGTGTCGCGCTGCGCGGTCGCCCTCGGCCTGCCTGCTGACACCTCCGCGATGGACATCATCCGCGCTTGGAAGGATCTTGGAAAGCGCATCGAACCCATTCCCCCGGTTAAGGTTTCCGAGGGCGCGATCCTGGAAAACGTGCTCGAGGGCGATGATGTCGACCTGGAGATGTTCCCGACGCCGCGGTGGCATGACGGCGACGGCGGGCGCTACATCGGCACCGCGTGCATGGTCATCACACGTGATCCGGACACCGGTTGGGTCAACGTCGGCACCTACCGGGGATGCGTGCAGGGCAAGGACCGGCTGTCGCTGTGGATGCTCGGGAACCGGCACGCGCTCGCGATCGCCAAGAAGTACTGGGATCGGGGCACGGCCTGCCCGATCGCGGTGGTTGTCGGTTGCGATCCGATTCTGACCACTGCCGCTGCCATCGCCGCCCCATCGGGGGTGTGCGAGTACGACGTCGCGGGTGGTCTACGTGGCGTCGGCGTCGAGGTCATCTCCGCGCCCGGCACCGGGCTGCCGATTCCGGCCAACGCCGAGATCGTCTTCGAGGGCGAGATGCCGCCGGTGGAAGAGGAGTCGGTGCACGAAGGCCCGTTCGGGGAGTGGACCGGCTACTTCACCCACGCCGGCGACGAGACCGTCGTGCGCGTGCAGCGCATCCTGCATCGGGATTCGCCGATCATCCTCGGCGCGCCGCCTATGATCCCCACCGTGCCCGCCGGCGACCAGGCGGTGCCGCTGTACTCGGCCTCGGTCACCTGGGATCACCTGGAGGCCTCCGGTGTGCAGAACATCAAGGGGGTCTGGGCCTACGCGCGTCAGCTCATGATGGTGATCTCGATCGAGCAGACGGGTGCAGGCGACGCCATGCATGCGCTGCTCGCCGCCGCGGGCCGTAAGCGCACCGGAGGTGTGGATCGCTATTTCGTGGTCGTGGATGAGGACATCGACATCACCCACATCAACCACGTGCTGTGGGCGCTGTTCACCCGTGTCGATCCGGCCGAATCGATCCACGTGCTGCGGACGCCTACGACCGCGATCGACCCGCGCTTGTCGCCGGCCAAGCGGGAAGCCGGTGACATGTCGATGGGCATCGTGTTGATCGACGCGTGTAAGCCGTTCGCGTGGAAGGACTCCTACCCACGGGCGAACCGGTTCGACGAGCCGTACCGGGCCGAGATCCGCGATCGGTGGAAGGCGACATTGCCGCTCTGACGGGGTCGAGGAAGGTGGAAAGTGATGACGTCGAAGGTTCCCGGCGAGATCGCCGAGTTGTTGCGCGGTTTTCCTGATGTCGATGTGCAGGAGCAGGCGTTCGCATTCCTGACCGTCGACACCGGCGGATATCCCCACAGTGCACTGCTGTCTCGCACCGAGCTCGAACCCAGCACCGACGAAGCGGTGCTGTTCGCGGTGGTGGCGAGTCCGCGGACCAGGGCCAACCTTCGACGTACGGGGACCGCCGGCCTCATCGCGATCGATGGCACGACCTGTCATCACCTGAAGCTGCGCATGACCGGGTCGCTGGCCGACCGCGGGCTGCTCGCTTGCATCTTCACCGTGGTCGACCACAAACGCGACGACCTCGGAATACCACTGCAGCCGATGCTATTCCGCACATCCGCGGACCTTGCGGAACAGGAGGACTGGCCGAGGACTCGTGATCTTTTCGCGCGACTCCGCGCGGGATACGAGCAGCCGTGATGCGTGATACGCCGACGCGCATCATCGTCGCGATCAGCGGCGCCAGCGGCGCACCGTTCGCGGTGCGCCTACTGGAGACGCTACGCGAGATGCCCGATGTCGAAACCCATTTGGTGATGAGCACCTGGGGTAAATCGAACATCGAGGTGGAGACCGACCGCACGGTGTCCGAAGTCGTCGCCTTGGCCGACGTGACGTACAAGCTCGGTGAGCAGGGCGCGGCGATCTCGTCCGGCTCGTTCCGTACCACCGGGATGATCATCGTGCCGTGCAGCATGAGGACACTGTCCGCCATCCGCTATGGGATGGCGGACAATCTCATCTGCCGGGCCGCCGATGTGGTGCTCAAGGAGGGGCGGCAGCTGGTGCTGGTGCCGCGCGAAACCCCGCTGAACACCATTCATTTGGAGAACATGCTTGCGTTGAGCCGAATGGGCGCACGCATCGTGCCACCGATGCCGGCCTTCTACAACCATCCGCAGACCATCGGCGACATCGTCGACCATGTCGTGGTGCGCATTCTCGATCAGTTCGGGCTGGATGCCCCGCAGGCGAAACGGTGGCGCGGACTGGGCGCGGCGCGGCGCGACCGGCCGACCCACGCCGGCCATGACCTCAGTCAAGCTGCCGGCACCGAGTAGGCACCGACATGCTCGACGAAGGCCCGCGCGGCGGGACTGAGGGCGGGGCGATCCCGCCAGATGATTCCCAGCCGCCCGGGCGGCAGCTCGGGCACCGGTACGCCGGTCAACCGATCACTTTGCACCAGTGCCGATTCCGGTACCAGGCCGACGCCGAGGCCCTGCTCGACCAGTGCCACCAACACGTCGGGATCGCTGGCCTCGAAGGCGATTCTGGCCCGAACCCGGGCCTGCTCGAGAGCGCGGTCGAGTTGCCAACGTAGGCCGGAACCTTCGGGCAAGGCGATCAACGGGTCAGCGGCCAACTCGTGCAGCGAGATCTCGCGGTGGTCGGCGAGCGCGGACGATGACGGCAGTATGGCGATCACCGCCTCCCTATGCAGTTCGCGAACCTGCATGCCGCGCGTTGTCGCATCGGTGAGGCTGGTGAACGCCACATCCAGTCGTCCGTCGGCGATGCGCTGAGTGAGAATGGATGCGGCGTCCTCGACCAGGGACAGGTCGACACCGGGATGCATGCGATGAAATGAGGCCAACAGCTGTGGAAGGTCGATGCTGCGCGGCGAGATCGAGGTGATGGTGCCGATGGCCACACGGCCGCGCAGCAGACCGGTGAGGCCGTCGACGGCGGCACGTCCGGACGCAAGCGCCTCCATTGCCGCACGCACGTGGGGTAGGAGCGCCTCGCCGGCGGCGGTCAGCTTCGCTGCACGCGGGTGTCGCTCGAATAGTTGTTGCCCGACCTCACGTTCGAGAGCCTTGATGTGCGCGCTGACCCCGGATTGCGCGAGATGCAGGCGCAACCCAGCCGCGGTGAAGGTTCCCTCTTCTGCCACCGCGACGAAGCACTGCAACTGGTGAAAGTCCATGCTCAGCCAAACTTAGCGCCAGAATCCGCTTCCGGTGGCGCCTCGGACAACGGCGTCACCTGGTAGGACAGCAGGCGCCAACGCCCGTTCGTACGTCGCCATACCACCAGCATCGACCAGAACACACCGCCGCTGACCTTGTGGGCTACTGACGGTGAGGTGCCCGGGTCGTTACCATCCAGTTTTCCCTTCAGCGTCTGTTTACCCCAGCAGAGGGCAATATCGCCAAAAGTCTTGACCTGCAGGTCGAAGTACTCCATCTCGAGGTCACGTGAGTTCATCGTGGTCTGTATGTGCTCATCGGCTGTGATCAGCTGCCCGGGCAGTTCGGTGCCCAGGAATTCGGGGTCATGCAGATCCACCAGTGCCGCGTAGTCGCGGTTGACGATCGCCTCCTTCATCCTGGGGTACTGCGCGAGCACCTCCGCCACGGCTGCGGGGTCATTGACGAGGTATTGAACCAACTTCTGATCTCCTGTGTTGTACCGCGAATTGGTGCGCGCTGATCGCATTTCTCGCATGCGTGGGGATGACTGCATCCAGTCGCGGGATGAGAAGTGAGAAAATGAAAGGGATTACGCCCAGGTAGCGGTCGGTGACACCGACTCAAGCCGTGCCGGGGGCATTAGGCCCCCGAGTCTACCAAAGCGATTCAGGAGATCAGTTCGCCGCCAAGCGGAACCAGACCTCTGCTGTGCAGCCCACCGTCCGAATTGATCACGCAACCGGTGACCGACTTCGTGCGTTCCTTGCAGGCGAGGTACACGTAGGCCCAGGCGTGGTCGGCGGGTTCGGACGCGACCTGCAGTGGGTTGGTGCGGCGAATCAGCGTCGGCAGGTCCGGCATGTCGGTCAGACGCTGTTGTCCGGTAGCTGTCGCCTCCAGCCCGCGCAGAGGCGTGACGGTGCCGCCTGGTGCTACCGCGTTGACCCGGATATCCGGTGCCAGCTCGAAGGACAGCTGCGCCAGCAGGCCGCGTACAGCGAACTTCGACCCGGTGTAGAGCGGTCCGCCACCTCCTGGCAGGTAGCCTGCGTTGGAGATGGTCAGGACGACATTGCCGTGCGCCTTCCTGAGTTCGGGCAACGCGGCTTTCACCGCCAGCAGCGTCCCTTTGACGTTCACGTCGAATATCTCGCCGAACGCCGCATCGAGGCTGTCCTCCTGCAGGCTTTCCAGTGATGCGAAGTAGTCGAAGACGCCCGCGACCGTGACGAGCACATCGACGCCACCGAACTCGCGCACCGTCTCTGCGACACATCGCTGGTGATCGCCATACCGTCGCACATCACCCTCGGTGGCCCACACGTTATGTTGAGCACGGAGTTCGGTGACCGCATCACCGTCGCGGTCGAGCACCGAAACCCATGCGCCTTCGGCCACGAACCGGTCGACGACCGCCCGGCCGATTCCGGTGCCGCCGCCGGTGACCACCACTGTCTTTCCCGTCAGCCAGCCATCGGTCATAGCGATGTCCGATCGTCAGATGTGAGGAAATCCGGCTCCTCGACCCCTAATTCGCGCTGGCACGGGCCGATCGACCCCTCCAGCATCCGGGTGAAGGTATCGGTGGTCTGCCAGGTCAGCGCCTCCAGCTCGACCGGGTCCAGCCGGATGGTGGTACCGCGGCGGGGCGACGAGATCTGCAGGCGCTCCCCGTTGCCGGTACTGACGATCTCCAGGACGACGTCGGCGAACTCGTTGCTCAAACGCATCGTCACAAGAAGATCCCCAGGTTCGCCGTCAACAAGGTGGTGTGGGCCAGGTGAACTGTGCGCCGGGCCAGGCGCCAACCGTCGGCGGTTTCGCGCAGCACATCGAAACGCTCGCCGACCAGGATGTCGTAGTCAGCGAGATCTCCCTGTGCCCGGTAGCAGAGGAAATTGCTGCGCACCTTGTACTCGTCGTCGCACAGTGGGTCGACTCGCACATTGGTGATGAGACGCTGAGTGCGCGACGGCGGATCCTCGGCATAGGCGTGCTCGGTGTAGAGCCGCGCAACTCGCATCTTCATCGACGCGAGAGTGTCCTTCATGTGGAATCCGGTCGGGGAGAATTCCAGGTTGCGAGCCTCCGGACCTCTGGTCACCCGAATGGGCATCAGGTACTCGAGATCGTCGGCGAGGCCGCTGAGCCACAGGTCAAACTCGTGGTGGTCCAGCCGTTCGGCCTCCAGGTACAGAAACCGGGCACATTCGGCGGTGACATCGCGGGTCAGGCCGACCGGGGCATCGATGGTCACGAGCGTGCTCCCTTCTCGGTCAGTTCTTCTGCGGCAGGTGTCATCTCGCGAAGCCAGCGACGGTAGAACGCACGCTGCGGTGCCTCGCCGAGCGCGGTGGTCGTGGCGATACCGGGGTACTGCCAGTCCGTGTCCTCGGCATAGTCGCTCATCCCGTCCAGACCGAGCTGGAAATTGAAGCGCATCCCGCACTTCCGGGCGAACACCGATTTCCCGGCCTGCGGTGCGCCGCCCCACACCACGGTGTCATCCTGCTCGAGGATGCCGGCCGGGCCGTGCATGCTCAGTCCGGCGATGTAGGCGTCCTCGTTCAACCCGGCGGGTGCGGACTTCCAGCCGAGGGTCCAGTTCCAGTTGACGATGCCATCAGGCCCGACCGGCTGCCATTGGCGTAGGTGGGTGAACACCATGGGTGGCGCATCTGGATGCGGTGCCGCGGGCACGCGGACCAGACCGAAGTTCGGGAAGATGAGGAACGTTGTGGCCGAGTGGTTTTCGACGAAATGGCGCTG
The DNA here is from genome assembly GCF_022179545.1 of Mycolicibacterium fortuitum subsp. fortuitum. The sequence goes on from NZ_AP025518.1 coordinate 1,773,691, forward strand.
CAAGGGCGTCAACCGCTCCAGCTGGAAGGTCTCGGCGACCTCCGGCGGGTATCCGGATGTGTGCCACGGCGGGGGAAGGAAGCCGTTGTTGACGATCATGCCGTGGCCGTGCTCGAAGTACACATGCCGGGACACGCCCTGCGGGCCCGCGCCTCCGGTCTCGATCCGGGGGAACATGCCGACGTCCTCGGCAGAGCGGTGTAGTGAGGGCACGTGGTAGGCGTCGGCCATGAAATTCTCCGCGCCAGACTTCCAGTTGGCGGGCACCCGCCAGCGGTGCGGTTCACCGATGGTCGTCATTCCCGAGTCGTTCAGGCCGAGCAGAACGTCCAAATACCAACGCATATCACCGAGGTACTCGTCGAGCGTGGGAGCGTCGGGATCGAGCGCGGCGAACACCAGGCCGTGCACCGAATCCACGTGCGGGGCCGCGGCGAGGCCCCAGCTGCCGGCATCGAGCTTCTTGTATGCCTTCTTCCGGTAGGGCGCCCCACTCCATTCGCCCGTATTCTTGAAAACCCATGAGTGATAAGGGCATCGGAAATGGGAACTGTTTCCCTTCTCTACTCGGCACACTGTGCTGCCTCGGTGCGTGCACTTGTTGAACAGGACATGGATCAGGCCATCCTCGTCGCGCACGACGATGAACTGGTCCTGTCCGATGTAGCGGAGCACGTAGTCGCCCGGTTCGGGGATCTCCGATTCATGCGCGACAAAACACCAGCAGCGCGCGAAAATACGTGTCATTTCCCGCTCGTAGAGCTCAGGGTCATTGAAGATACGTGGCGATATCACGCCGCCGGCGAGGTCGGAAGCGGCGGTACGGAGAAACTCCGATATCGGGTCCATTGATGCGGGCCGAACCGCCGAATCGCCATTGCGTAACTGCTCGATCAATGTTGGTTCTCCTTGAGTGGGGACGGTTGTCGACGAATGCCGGGTAACCTACGAGCGCAACGGCAGCGGCCCCAAGTGGTGTGGTCCGGACCGTGGAACATCGTCGGAATTTTCCGAATCTCCGTTTGCCAGCTTCGATTCGCGTCGCGAAGTGCGCATTGTTGGCTATGGTTTTCAACCGAATGCACCACCTATGTACGAGGTCAGTCCATGGACAACACGCCGCCTTCGGGGCCGCGCCACCTGCTGCCCGCCGACCTGACGAGCCTCGTCGGGCGCCGGGCCGAGGCGGCCGAGGTGCGCCGGCTGCTGGGGTCCTCGCGGTTGGTCACGTTGATCGGAATCGGTGGGGTCGGGAAAACCCGTCTGGCCACGCAGGTGGCCCGCAAGTCGCAGCGGGCCTTCGCCGACGGGGTGGCCTTGGCGGAGCTCGCCGGCGTCACCGATCCCGGGCTGGTCCCGCTTGCGGTCGCGGAGTCGCTGGGCCTCGCGGTGCGACACCAGGATGTCGTATGGGCGCTCACCGAGTATCTGCGGGCGCGCGATCTGCTGCTGATTCTCGATAACTGCGAGCACCTCCTCGACCAGTGCGCGGTGCTCGCGCGAAATTTGCTGTCGGCCTGCCCGACGCTGCGCATCCTGGTCACCAGCCGCGAAGCGCTGCGGGTCAGCGGGGAGCATGTCTTCCTCGTTCCGCCGCTCGCCGTCCACCGCAGCGAGGGCGATCGGGACACCGCTCCGACCGAGGCGGTCCAGTTGTTCGGCGAGCGTGCGGTCGCGGTGGACCCGGACTTCCGGATCACCGCCGAGAACTCCTCGGACATCGTGGAACTGTGTTCCCGTCTGGACGGCTTGCCGCTGGCGATCGAACTGGCCGCGGTTCGGATGCGCGCGCTCACGCCGGCGGCGTTGCTCGACCGGCTCGACCATCGTCACGATCTTCTCAACGTCGGCGACCGCTCGGCCGCGCCACGGCACCACTCGTTGCGAGCCGCGCTGGAATGGAGCTACGAGCTGTGCTCCGAACCGGAACGGCGGTTGTGGGAACGCCTTTCGGTGTTCTCTGGATGGATCATGCTGAGCGCCGCGGAGTGCATCTGTAGTGACGACGTGCTTCCGCGAGAGGATATCGCCGGGCACTTGTCCGCACTGGTCGACAAGTCGATCGTGGCGCGCCACATCGCCGAGGGGCACCAGGGCTACCGGTTGCTGGAGACCGTCGCCGAGTACGGCAGGGAGCAACTGCGCTGCCGTGGTGAAGAAGCGGCCGTGCGCGGGAGGTACCGCGCCTACTATTGCCGGCTGGCACACGAATTCGAGAGCCACTGGTTCGGACCCGACCAGCTCGACCTGGTCGGGCGGATGAGGAACGAACAGGTCAATGTCCGGGCCGTCCTCGGCGCGGTGCTCGATGATCCGGATGGCGGACGGGCCGCGTTGCAGATGGCGGCAGACCTGTTCTGGTACTGGCTGGGTTGTGGCCAGCTTCGCGAAGGCAGGCACTGGCTGGACCGTGCGCTGGCAGCCGATGCCTCGCCGAGCTCCGAGCGAGCGGCCGCGCTGTGGGCGAACGGGTACATCGCGATCGCGGAGGGCAAGACCGTGGTTGCGCTGCAGATGCTGCGGGAGAGCCAGTCGCTTGCCGAATCCCTGGGCGACACGGCCAATCTGGCGCACGCCACGCATTTCAGGGGAGTGGCCGAACACAATCTCGGCAACACCACACTGGGCACCGAGCTGATCCGGGAAGGTTCGGTGCTGGAAGAAGCAGGGGGGCCGAGCCTGCACCACGTGCTCGCTCAGGAGCAGGTCGGCTGGCTGCACTGCCGGCGCCGCGACCCGCAACAGGCGGTGGAGGTGCTCGGCCGATGTTTGGCGGAATGCGATCTGCGGGACGAACGCTGGCTTCGGTCATGGATTTTGACGTTCTTGGGCCTGGCCAACTGGATGTTGGGCGAGTTGGATCTTGCGCAACGGCAACTGCGGGAGGCGTTGGCCGGCAAGACCCGCTTCCACGACTCCCTGGGCACTGCCGTGGTCATCGAACTGAGCGCATGGCTGGCCGCCAGACAAGATCAACCGCGCCGAGCGGCGCGGCTGCTCGGCGCGGCGCAACGCGCATGGGAACCCATCGGCAACTATCCCGGCGGGTTCGAACTGCCGAACTGGAATGACGAGATTTCAGCGGAGTTGCGGGCCGCGATGGGCGACAATGAGTTCGAGGCGCTGCTGGCCGAAGGTCGCGCGATGAGCGTCGACAAGGCCGTCGGTGAGGCCATGGGCGATCCTGAGCCGGCACCTGCCGCGCCTGCTCGGCCGGACCGGCCTCTGGCGATTCTGAGCCGCCGGGAGGCCGAGGTGGCGGGCATGGTGGCCGAAGGCATGACCAACAAGCAGATCGCTCAGGCGCTCGTGTTGTCGCTGCGCACTGTCGAGAGTCATGTCGAGCACATCTTTGCCAAACTCGGGGTGCGGTCCCGGACCCAGGTCGCGGTGCTCTACGCGGCCGGCCAGCCGCCGCGCTGAGCCTCAGAACTCCGTTCGATTGGTGAGCACACCGGTGATACCGCGGGTGTGTATCGCAGCCGCGGGGTCCACATCGGCGAAGATCAGCCCCGGCGCCGCGGCCAGGGCGGCTGTCACCCGGCCCAGCGGGTCGGCGATCAACGAGCAACCGACGCCGGTCGGGGCTGCCGAATCTACCTGCACGTCTGAGGCTTTCGGGTCGGCCTGATCGCAGCCGACGATCCACGATCCCGAATCGAGGGCGCGGGCGCGCACCAGTACATCCCACTGCTCGGCCTTGCCCGGACCCGCCCCCCATGACGCGGGCAGCAGTATCGCCGTGGCGCCTGCGATGGCCAGCTGCTGAAAGAGTGCAGGAAAGCGGACGTCGTAACACGTGGCGACACCGAGCACCACGTCGTCGACCGTGACGGTCACCGGCTCGGTTCCCGGTGCGACCGTATCCGATTCGCGGTAGCCGAACGCGTCGTACAGATGGATCTTGTGGTATCCGATGTGGTGTCCGAGCCCGCTGAGCAGCACGGTGTTTCGCACGCGGTTGCCGTCGGGGGTGAACATGCCGGCCGCGATGAGGACCGAGTGCACATCGGCGAGCTCGGCGACAGCGGTGGCCCACGGACCGTCGACGGACTGGGCCACCGCGGCGAGTGGGGTACCGAAGTGCGCCATGGTGGCCTCGGGAAACACGACGACCCGCGCACCGACATCGGCGGCGCGCCGCACCCAGGATTCCATGATGGCGAGGTTGACGGCGGGGTCGGCCACCGAGGTGATCTGGCATGCCGCGATACGAAGCGGGGTGGCGGTCATGTTCGGTCTTCTCCTTCGATACGCGGGATCCACCCCGGTCGGCTCAACAGGTACTTCACCATCTGCCCTGGGATCGTCAGCGCGGTCTCGATGTCATGGCGATCGGCCGGCAGATGCGTCCGAACGCTCTGGTGTTGACCAGCTTTCATCTTGTCGACCCATTCCGGGTCGATCAGGGCGGCGCGGCCGACCGCGACGAGATCGGCACCGGCGCCGAGCGCCTCGGTAGCGTCGTCGAGCCCTCGGATTCCACCGCTGGCCACGACGGCACTGCGGCCCGCGACCGCGGTGGCGATCGCGGCGATCGGATTGCGGGACTCGACGGCTTCGCGACTCTTGGTCCAGTCACGATCTTCTGGTTGTGGCGAGTTCTTGCGGAAGTCGTCCATGGAGATGTGGACATAGTCGACCCCGGTCTCGGCGAGTTGGTCGCAGAGCAGTGCCGAGTCGTCGAGGGTGTAGCCGCCGGCCTCGGACTCGAACGGTGTTACCCGGAATCCGACTGTCACAGCGGGGCCGACCGCTGACCGTACCGCTTCGGCGACCGCGAGTGGGAAGCGTGCCCGTCGGGCCGCATCACCGCCCCACTCGTCGTCGCGTCGATTGGCTCGCGGCGAGAAGAACTGGTGGATCAGATAGTGGTTGGCCCCGTGTATCTCGATGCCGTCGAACCCGGCTTGCACACCGAGCGCGGCGGCCCTCCCGAATGCCGTTATGAGGTCATCGATCTCGCCGCTCTGTAGTTCGCGGGGAGTGCGCGCATCGGGACGCGCGGACGGAATCGGCGACGGCCCGCGGATCCCGCTGGGGCCGACCAGGCCTGGCAGCGCGATCCGCCCGCCGTCGTAGAGCTGCAGCAGGGTCAGCGCACCGCCGCGGCCGATCGCTTGCGCGACGGCCCGAAGGCTTTCCAGGTGATCATCGGTCGAAGCCCCGATGCCCTCCCAGGACCGGCCGTCCTCGTGGACATATGCGCACGACGTCACGGCGGCGCCGAACTCGGTGGCTCCGCGGCGGCCCAGGTACCGCAACTCGTCGTCGGTCACGCGTCCCTGCGGGTCCGACGAGTTGGTGGTCATCGGCGCGAGCATGAATCGGTTTCGCAGGGTTGCCCCGGACGTAAAGCGTAGTGGCGACCAGGGATCGGTGATCGTGCGCATGGCGGCTCCTTGTGGCACGGCTGCTGGAAAGCGTCGGACAGTCACGGTCTCCTCAATCGACTGCCGGGGGCGTCTGCCGCACCGAGTAGAACAGTGAGATGGCCTCGTCTGCGACGGGATCGCGCAGTTCCACACCCCATCCGGTACTGAACTGGTTCACGTCGGGGCGCATCGGGATGGTTCCGGACATCAGCACGGTGCCCGGGTTGAGCAGGTCGCGCGAGCGCAGCTCCTCGACCCAGAACAGCGGCGACAGCAGCTCGGTCAGGGTGCCCTGCTGGATCACCTCGATGCCGGACTCGGTTTCGACGGTGCCGGTCAGGGTGAACTCGTCGAGCCGGTCGGCGATGGTGGCCAGACGCCAGGCCCGGTGGGCCAGCACATCGGGCGCGGCCTGTTTGCTCCAGGCCACCCCATGTTGTTCGAGACGCCGGTCGGTGTGGTCACACGCCGCGGTGAGCAGCAGATCGCCGGGTCCGGTGCCGGCCACCACCAGCGCCCATTCCGCCTCGCCCGAGGTGAGCTCGTGCTGGACGTCGATCTCTTCGGTCTGCATCGCCAGGTAGGAGGCGATGGGGTAGATGCACGGGATGCGGGTGGGAGCGGGCACACCCAACTCGGCGAGCTCGTTGATGTGGGCGGTCACGTCGGCTTGGCTGCGACCCGCGTATCCGGCGTTGAGCAGAGTGTCGACGTCGACAGTGACTGTCTCGTCATCGCGCAGCGTGAAGGTGAGTTGGGGCATGGGTGTCCTGACTGTCGACTGGCCTCGGTCGAGACCTGATGGGTGGGCAGAGCGTTGGAGCACAGAGGTTTTCGAGGGGAAGTCACCGCGTGGCGCGACGCCAGGCGGCTTCTTGGACATGTCGCGCAATGCCGGCCGCTGCCGTCCGGACTGCCGGTGCCGCGTCGGCGGGCCGGAATCGATGTACCGGACCCGAGATCGAGACCGCCGCGACGATGGCGCCTGACCAGCTCCGGATGGGAGCTGCGATACAGGTCAGGCCAGGTTGGCTCTCCTGGCGGTCGTACGCCACGCCGCAACGCCGGATGGCGGCCAGGTCGCGATCGAGTTGCGCGGCCGAGGAGACACTCAACGACGTGGCGGGCCGAAGGTTCGCCGAGACGCGGGCGATGACCTTCTGGTCGCTGAATGCGAGCAGCGCCTTTCCGATCGCGGTGTTCGCGGCGCGCAGCCGGCCCCCGACGCAGGCAGGCGAGTTCACCCCGTTGTGGCCGTGGATCTTGTCTATGTACAGGACGTCCTGGCCGGTCAGGATGCCGAGATTCACTGTTTCATGGGTGATTTCGTAAAGGTCGAGCAGATGTGGCAGTGCGACGCGGCGCAATTCGTGGTTGTCCGGTTGGCTGCCGAGCGCGGCGAGCTCGTTGAGCCGTGCCCCAGGGGAGTATTCGGTGCCGCGTTTGGTCACCATGTCCCAGTCGACGAGGACGGCCAGCAGGCGGTGTGCTGTCGATTTCGGCAGCTGTGCCTGACGCGCGATCTCCGAGACCCCCATGGCCGGGCGATTCGGCGTGAAACAACTCAGCAGTGCGAGAGCCTTGGCAACCGAGGTCGATGAGTCCGGATCCAGCGGACGGTCGGCTACCAATTGCACGGCGGGTGCCCGATGCAGTGAGCGGGTCGGTGGGGATACCACGGTGGGGCTGATCGTTGTCATCGTTGCCTCCTGGGGCTTCAGTTCGGCGGTGAGCGGCCCGGATCTGCGGCACCGGCGCATTCGGCCTGGGGCCCGACGGTATGGCAGCAGTGGCGCGGGTCACATCCGGGGAATTACCGAAAGACACCTACCTAACGGCTCGCTGCGGCGCGGTGAACCCACCGTGAGCTGGGCGGGTGCCGCGGTCAGCAGGCCAGGGTGACGGACCTCAGCGACGAGAACCGGGCGGTGACCGGGAAGCCGACGGGCAGCGGTACCGGCGCCGTCCCGACGAGGACTGTCCAGCCCACCTCGATCGCGTGACCGCGCCGGGCAAGACAGTTCGCCGCCGCCGCGAGTGCCTCGCTCGGGTGGCTTCTGGCCACCGCATCGAAACGTGTCACGGTGGCTGCCCCGGTGGCGACGGTGATGCCGGCCTCTTCCCGCGACAGGTCCAGGCCGGCGGGGGCGAACCCGACCGGTCCGGTGAGGTAATAGGACGACGACAGGTTGTCGGCGACCAGGTCGGGCGCAGTGCACCGGCGGTCCGAGTAGCGGCTGTCGGTGACTTCCAATCCGGCGAACACGAGATCGACCGCCGCCAGCGCCGCTGCGGCGGTGACCCCGGGACCGCAGAGCCGCCGCCCCGTGACGAACGCGATCACCGGTTCGACACCGGGATCGACGAGCAACTCTGTGGGCAGGTGATCGCTTGTACGCAGTGCCATCGCATCGGTCAGCCACCCGGTCAGCGGAGTCACCGAGGACCGGGACTGCACCTTGATACCGACGACGTGCTCGCCGCGCTCGATCCGCTGGCTCAAGGCCTCGTCCTGAATCCGATAGGCGAGATCGAAGTTCAGATCGCGACATTCCGCCGAAAGTGACGGCATCCGTTGCTTCTTGGCCTGCGCGCTCAGCAGCCTTCCGGCAATGGAGTCGACAGTGGGCTGGATTGCGGTGCTGAATTCGATGTTCACCTGCAGGTGCTCCTGAATCGTCGGGTGTGCCGGGTGTTCACCGTGACGGTTGGTCGCGATCGAGGGGAATGTGCGCGGTCTGAACCGTGGAACGCCGGCGGCATGCCACTCTGCGGAACGGTGCCGTTGCCCATCCCCGAACCAGGCGGAAACCTGCTGTGCCGATGCCTGTTCGAAACACGGAAGGGAAACGGTGCATGGCGACGTTGACGGTCGATGGCGTTGATCTCTACTACGAGGATCACGGGAGCGGAGAACCACTGCTACTGGTGCACGGCGCCGCGGCGTCGGGGCGATGGTTCGGCGACCTGATTCCCCAACTCGCGGCCAAGTACCGGGTGATCGTTCCGGATCTGCGCGGGTTGGGACGCAGTGCGCGGGTGGCGCCGTTGGAACGCCCGCAAGTGTGGGTGGCCGATCTCTGGCGCCTGCTGGACTCACTCGGCCTGGACCGCGTCCATCTCGCCGGTGTGTCGCTCGGCTCACGGATCGCCGGGCGGATGGTGCTCGACAACCGGGCACGGATCACGACCCTGACCGTGGACGCGCCGATCATCGGATTGAGCAAGAGCGGAAACGCTTCGCTCAATTCGGTTTTCACGGCCGTGGACCCGGAGAGCGCTCAGGCCCGCGAGTGGAATGATCTGCACGGGGACGACTGGCGCGATGCCGTCCGGTTCTACGCCGAGACCCGGAGCACCGAACAGTTCCAGGAGTACTTAACCCTGCGACCGCATCTGGCGGACATCGACGTCCCCACCCTGATCTGCCGCGGTGACCTCGATGATGCGATCCACCCGGTGGACGACGCGTTCATCTGGCACAAGCAGGCGCCCGACACCCAGTTGTTCATCGCTCCGGGCCTGACCCAGTCATCGATCATGTTGGAGCGGGCGGCGAACTTCGTCACCGAATTCGAGGCATTCCAGGCGCGTTGCGCGCTCGGATCCGCGGCATGACCCGAGCGCTCGTCACCGGATTCGGCGCATACGCAACCGAGACCGACAATCCCAGCGGTCTGATCGCGCAACGGTTGGACGGACAGCAGATCGCAGGCCTGGACGTGGTCGCCCGCGTGCTGCCGGTGGACACCGAACTGGTGCACGACGTGTTGGCCGAGGCCATCGAGTCACTCAAGCCTGCGGTCGTGGTGCTGACGGGCGTCGCACCCGGCCGCACGGCACCCGCGGTGGAACGCGTGGCGGTCAATGTGCGGGACTTTCCGATTCCCGATACCGCGCAGCGGGTTCCGATCGACGAACCGGTGGTCGACGGCGGTCCGGCCGCTTACTTGAGCACGTTGCCGGTCAAGGCGATCGTGGACGGTTGGCGGCGTGCGGGGCTGGCCGGCTACGTCTCGAACACGGCCGGGACCTATCTGTGCAACCAGGTGTTTTACCTGGCCCGGCATCTGTGTCGCGTCCCGGGCGCGCGGGTCGGGATGGTGCACCTGCCCGTGACGCCTGCCCGGTCGACCGCGAGTACACCGCCGCTGCCGTCTGTCCCGGTCGAAGTTCTCGAACATCAGGTAAGGCTGGCAGTTTCGATCTCTGCCGAGCACCAGGGAGAAGACCTGCGCATCGGTGGAGGGGCAATCAGTTGACGGTCACTACTCGGATGCACTGGGAACACAGCAGTAGCCACACAGTGGAGATCGACGGGCATCCGGTCCACTATCACGATGTCGGTGCCGGCCCGCCGCTGGTCATGCCGCAGGCGTTCGGTCCGCTGCCCGGCACGACGGCCTGGCTCACCTACCACCGCACCCTCGGTGAGCTGGCTGCGCGTCATCGGTGCATCCTCGTGGACTACCCGAACTTCGGGCGCAGCGGACCGCGAGAGTTCCACGAGCCGGTGCACGACCTCTATGTGCGAAATACTCTCGGGATACTGGACCGACTCGGGCTGGACACGATCACTGCTCTCGGTGTCTCCACCGGGGGAACTGTGGCGATCGGTTTGGCGCTCGCCGCACCGGGACGTGTGGAACGGTTGATCGTCGGCGGGTGCACCGCCTCGACCGGCGGTGATCCGTACCTGCTGGCTACGGCACCGACCGAGGTTGGGCGTCTGTTCGAAGAATGCCAATCGCGACCGCCGGACCGCGAACGCATCGCGCGGTTGCTTCGCAGTCTCGTGTTCGATCCTGGGCAGATCGATGACGGTCTCGTCGAGCAGATGTACCGATGGCGGGTGGACGAACCGCGCCACGCCGAAGCCTGGGCCCGCTCGACCATTGTGGCCCGTAGCAATCTGGCCGCGTTACAGGCCGTGGTCGCGCCCACGCTGGTGATTCATGGACGCCATGACCGCATGGTGCCCATGGAGGGGGCACTGCAGCTGCTGAGCCATCTGCCTTCGGCGGATCTGATGGTTTTGAACAAGTGCGGGCATTGGCCGCCGTTCGAACGCCCGTGGGACTTCGCCCGCGCCGTTCGCACATTCCTTTCCACGTGAACGTTTCCAGGTGTTCCGGTAGGCGGATCGGTGCCGTTGCCGGTGGCCCGTGCGATCACGAAAGCTGCGTAACCGAGGCCGAACCGCGCGACTGACGCGGGCGGGCCGGGAAGGTAAATTCATGAATGAAGTTGTCGCACTGGGCTATCTGGGCCTCCGCGCCACTGATCTGCGTGCCTGGCGCAAGTACGGGACCGAGATTCTGGGCTTGCAGGACGTCTCGGCGCACGAGCAATGCGATGACCAGACGGTTCTGTTGCGCGGTGACGAGCGCGGCTGGCGGCTGGCAATTCACCAGGCCGATACCGGTGGAGCGGCCTATGTCGGCTGGGAAGTGCCGAACGACGCCGCACTGGACCGGCTGGCCCGGCGGCTGGAGAACGCCGGCGTCGAGATCCACCACGATCCGGACTGTGCCGCCCAGCGTCAGGTCGAGGCTCTCATCCGGTGTACCGATCCCGATGGTCACCGGTTGGAATTCTTCTACGGTGCCCGGGTACCGAAGCGGCCCTTCGTTTCCCCGAGAGGTATCCGGTTCGTGACCGGTGACCTCGGCTTGGGGCACGTGTTCTTCTTCGTCACCGACCTCGCCGCCGCGAAGCGGTTCTACCTCGAAGTGCTGGGCTTCCGCCTCACAGACACCATCGAATTCCACGGCCGCAAAGTCCATTTCGCGCACGTGAACCCCCGCCATCACAGCCTCGCGTTCGTCGAGAACGACAACCTGGCGCCGGCCCTGGGGCACTTCATGCTCGAGGTCACCGACATCGACGACGTCGGGAGGACGCTCGACGCGGTCCACGCCGGTGGGGTTCAGCTCACCGAAACCCTGGGCCGGCACACCAACGATCTGGCCATCTCGTTCTTCATGAAGAATCCGTCCGGCTCGGAGATCGAGTACGGCTACGACGGGCGGTTGGTCGACGACTCCACGTGGCGGGTGTCGAGTTACGACGCCACCAGTTTGTGGGGGCATCACCGTGACTGATGCACCGAAGCCGTCTTCGCCGACGGGAGCACTCCGATGACGGAGACCTACGTGGTCGTCGGAGCCAGTCTGGCCGGAGCCCGCGCGGTAGAGGCGTTGCGCAACGAGGGATTCGACGGCCGCATCATCCTCGTCGGCGCGGAGTACCACCTGCCGTACGACCGGCCACCGCTGTCGAAAGAGGTGATCCTCGGATCAAAAGACCCGACCGACACCCTGATTCACAAGTCGGACTTCTATTCCCGCAACGACATCGAATTACTGCTCGGGGCCCGGGCCCGGCGGATCGATACGCACGGCCGCCGAGTCGAGCTGCACGATGGGGTGTCGATCCAGGCCGACAAGGTGTTGTTGTGTACCGGTACGACGCCCCGCCGCCCCGAGATTTCGGGGCTGGACCTCGACGGCGTGCACTTCCTGCGGACCGTCGACGACGCGATCGCGATCCGTGATCGGATGCGCGCCGGTGCTGCCGTGGTGATCCTCGGGGGCGGGCTGATCGGCATCGAACTGGCCGCATCGGCACTGCAGCTCGGCAACCAGGTGACCGTGCTCGAGCGAAGCGATGCGGTGCTCGGCCGGGTGCTGCCGGAGCGAATCGCCCAGTGTCTGGTGCGTTTCCACGTCGAACAGGGCGTGCGCATGGTGACCGGTGCCAAGGTGGCCGCCGTCGAAGGTGACCATCGGGTGCGGCGGGTCACGATGGACGACGGGACGCACATCGAGGCTGACCTGGTGGTCGTCGGGGTCGGCGTGGCGCCGGCGGTCGATGTGGCGGTCAATTCCGGAATCGATGTCGACAACGGCATCGTGGTCGACGAGTTCTGTGAGACCTCGGTGCCCGGTGTGTATGCCGCGGGTGACGTGGCGAGCTCCCCATGCGGCCACGACTCCGGACGAATCCGGTTGGAACACTGGCAGAACGCACAGAATCAGGGCATCGCCGCCGCGCGTTCGATGGTGGGACGGCGGGAACCCTACCGCGACCTGCCGTGGTTCTGGTCGGACCAGGGCCAGACGAACATCCAGGTGGCCGGGCGGCTGCATCCGGAAGATCACGTCGTATGGCGCGGCAGCCCGGAATCCATGCAATTCACGGCATTTCACCTGCGGGACAGTGTGTTGGTCGGAGCCGTCGGGGTGAACCGGCGGCGGGAGGTCCGGATGGCGATGAGCCTGATCGAGCGGCGGGCCAGGCCGGAGCCGGCCTTGCTGTCCGACCCGGCCGTCGATCTGCGCTCGATCGACGACGCCGCGACACCCGCGGGGCAACAGTGAGGGAGGAATCGGCAATGACGGCAATGGCAGAGTCCGAACACCTGGTCCGGGTGTGCCCGGTCGGAGACCTGGCGCCGGGCAACGTGAAACGGGTCGATGTCGATCCACCGATCGCGGTGTACAACATCGACGGCTCGTTCTACGCGACCGCCGACTGGTGTACACACGACAGGTCGTCGCTGGCCGACGAGGGCTTCATCGAGAACGGCCAGGTCGAATGTGGCTGGCATTTCGCCAAGTTCTGTGTGCGCACCGGCGCGGTCACCGCGCCGCCTGCGGTCCAACCGCTCGCGACCTACTCGGTCCAGGTGATCGATGACGTGGTGTACGTGGACGTAACCGGCTGAGTGACGTTCCGGCGTCCAGAACGGTTGCATCGACGGGCATTTCGCATGCTGATTAGCTCAACAACAGTCCTCGAATGTGAACTGAAGGGAAATGATCGTGGCCATTGATGCCGGCTATCTGCGCTCGTTGGTGAATTGGGAGGAAGGCAAGATCGGGCCCGAGATCTTCGTCAGCGACGAGATCTACCGGTTGGAGCAGGAGCGCATCTTCGGGCGATCCTGGCTCTTCCTCGCGCACGACAGCATGATCCCCAAGCCCCACGACTTCTTCGCCACCTACATGGGCGGAGACCCCGTGCTCGTGACGCGGCAGCCCGACGGCAGCGTGAAGGCGTTCCTGAACGTATGCCGGCACCGGGGCATGCGGGTCTGCCGGGCCGAGGAGGGAAATGCACGGTCGTTCATGTGTACCTACCACGGCTGGACCTACGACAGTGCGGGTGAGTTGGTCGGTGTTCCGAACCTCGACGACGCCTACGAAAACAAGCTGTCCCTCGGCGACAACGGCCTGGTACAGGTCGCTCAGATCGCGAGTTACAAAGGGCTGATCTTCGGCAACTTCGACCCGGCGGCGCCACCCCTCGACGAGTACCTCGGCGCGCTGAAGTTCTACATCGACGGCTGGGTCGACCATGCCGAGGGCGGGGTCGAAATCCTGCCCGGCGCCATCAAGTGGACGATCAACGCCAACTGGAAACTGGCCGCCGAACAGTTCGCCGGCGACACCTACCACGCGACGACCAGCCACCTGTCCTCGCTGCTGGCTTTCGGGCCCGGGTTCGACGCGAAGGACGGCGCACATGTGTCGCTGCGCGAAGGCCACGGGGAGAGCTTCCTGTTCGAGCGACACACCCGGTTCTCCGACGACCCGCTGGGGCAGTACAACGAGAACAAGCGGCGGATCGCGCGGGAGCGGGTGGGCGATCGCGCCGACATGGTGGCCAACTTCAACGCGTTCCCGAACTTCGCCGGCCTACCCGGCTCAGCCAACATCCGCGTGTGGCATCCGAAAGGGCCGACGAAGTTCGAGATCTGGTCGTTCACCGTCGTCGAGAAAAACGCCCCTGAGGAAGCCCGTCGGGCCCAACAGATTTCCGCATCGTTCACCGAGGGTGCGGCCGGTGTCGTCGAGACCGACGACGGCGAGAACTGGGGGATGATCGGCGGCGTGCTCGAGCAGGGCTACCAGGCCCGGAAAATGGCATGGAACTACGAGATGGGGCTGGGCAGCGAGCGGGAGAACCCGGACTTCCCCGGTGAATACCATGATTCGTTCTTCGGCGAGGCCGGACAACGCGGTTTCTACCGACGCTGGCTGGAGTTCATGACGACCGAGTCCTGGCCGGTCATCCCACCCGAGGAGCGCAGTGTCGCGGTGCCCGCGGTCGCCATGAGCGATGTGGCGGGTGCCCGATGAGCGTCGGAGAGATGGTGCAACCCACCGAGGTCGGTGAGCTCGAGCAGGTTCTGCTGCAACACCGCGTCGAACAGTTCCTCTACCGCGAGGCCCAGCTGCTCGACCATTGGCAATGGGCCAGTTGGCTGGAGTTGTTCGATGAGGACATCCTCTACTGGATGCCGGTGCGCCGGAACCGGCTTCGCCGCCAACGCGGGCAGGACGAGGTTCCCGAGGGTATCGAGATGGCGCATTTCTACGACGACTACTCGTCGCTGCAGATGCGAGTGAACCAGATGCACTCGGGCACGCACTGGGCAGAAGACCCGCCGTCCCGGTGCCGGCATCTGGTGACGAACGTGATCGTGCAGCCGCGGTCCGAGGTCTCCGGTGATGCCGTCGAGTACGACGTCTGGTTGAACTTCCTCGTCCACCGCAATCGGCTCGAGTCCGAAACCGATATCTGGGCAGGAGAGCGTCGCGATGTGTTGCGGGTGGTGGACACGGGCTTCAAGATCGCCCGCCGGACCATTCTGCTCGATCAGAACGTCGTGCAGTCGAAGAACCTGAGCGTCCTGTTCTGATCCGCTGAGAGGATACGAAAAACCATGGTAACCACCGAACTTCAAGTACCTTCGGCAGCCGAGTTGCATGCCGCTCTGGTCGAGCGTGCCCGGGCCCTGGCGCCGGCGATCCGCGAGCGGTCCACCCGCACCGAGGATCTGCGGCGCGTGCCGTCCGAGTCGATCACCGAGATCATCGACGCCGGGCTGGGCGGCCGCATGCTCGCGCCGCGACGGTTCGGTGGTGACGAGTTGACGCTCGACACCATGTACGAGGTCGCTGTCGAGCTCGGCCGGGCCTGCGCGTCCACGGCCTGGTGTGCGGCGTTGCTGCCGCATGACGCACACATGGTCGGGTTTTTCCAGCAGGCCGCGCAGGAGGCGGTGTGGTCCGACGGTCCCGACACCTGTATCGCGGCGTCGCTGGCGCCCGCGGCCACGGTGCGCAAGGTCGACGGAGGTTATCGGCTGACCGGCAGGCATGGCTTCGCCAGCGGGGTCGACCATTCCTCGTGGGTGATCGTCAGCGGGCTGATCAAGGAGAGTGATCGCGCGGCGAATCACCACTTCCTGATCGGGCCGGGTGAGTATTCGATCGACGACGACTGGTACGCGGCAGGCATGCGGGGGACCGGGAGCAAGACGATCGTCATCGACGACGTGTTCGTTCCGGATGAATTCGCTCTTGCCGCAGCCTCTCTGGTCGCCGGCGACGGTCCGGGAAGCGAAGTGAACCGAGGCCCGCTCTACCGGCAGCCCCTGGCGCTGCACGCCGGGTTGACGTTCCTGGGCCCGATGGTGGGCACCGCTCTGGATGCCTACGACCACTTCGTCGAGTGGGCGCGCGGTCGGAGCGCCACCGCGGCATCCGAAGTCGTGCAGGAAGCGATCGCCCGCACGGCGGCCGACCTGGAGCTGGCTCAGCTGGCCGTCGAGCGGGTTCTCGCGGATGCGCGGGTGTCCGGGCGCATGGAACTCGCGGACCGGGCCGCCACGCTGCGGGACTACGACCGAGTGGCCGAACTGCTGACCGACGCGGTCGATCGGTTGTTCAAACTCAGCGGCACCTCCGGCTTTCGGGACAGCAGTCCCATGCAGCAGAAGTGGCGCGACGTCCACATGATGGCGAGCCACGTGTCGTTCACCCGGGCCAACTACCAGCACTACGGCCGCATGGTGCTCGGTCTGGAACGCGACCCCAAGCTAACCGTCTTCTGAGTCTTGCCCACAGCGCTCCCGAAGGATCATCCATGGCTGTAGTCACCCAATTGAGTTATGTGGTCGGGACGTCGAGTGACGTCCCGGCGTGGAAGAAGTACGCATCCGATGTGCTGGGAATGGAGGTGTCCGGCGACAGCGACGACAAGCTGCTGTACGTGCGCGCCGACGATCGCCATCACCGGATCGGGGTGCGAGCCGGTCACGACGAGGATGTCGCGTACATCGGCTGGGACATGACATCGAGGGAAGCGCTCGAATCGGCCGCTGCGCGTCTGGAGGAGGCCGGCGTACCCGTGACGGCGGGCAAGCCCGACGAGGCGGCCGACCGTCGCGTCATGGACTTCGTCCACTTCACCTGTCCGTACTCGCAGGTGAGGATGGAACTCGTGCTGGGGCACGAGCGGGTGTTCCGGCCGCCGTTCCGGCCGACCAGGGACCTCGCGGGCTTCAACACCGGCGAACTGGGGATGGGCCACGTCGTGCTCTACACCGCCGACCTCTACGGCGCCGCCGAATTCTACTGCCGGATATTGGAGTTCGGGGTCACCGATTTCGCCCACCTGCCCAACTCCGATCCGTTCGCCGTGTTCCTGCACTGCAATTCCCGGCATCACTCGCTGGCGTTCATGAACATTCCCGGGGCGCCGCGGCGCATTCAGCATGTGATGTTCGAGACGGTCACCATGGACGATGTCGGTCACAGCTACGACGTGTGTCTGGATCGGGGGATCACCAGTACGTCGACCGGCCGCCATCACAACGACCGGGTGTTCTCGTTCTACTTCCGCAATCCGTCCGGCTGGCATTTCGAATACGGCTGGGGCTCACGGACTGTCGATCCGCAGACCTGGACACCCGAGAACTACACACTCAAACCAGGTTTCGCCTGGGGTCATGACGGATTGATGAGGATGGTGTGAGTACCACGATGGAATCCGCGACACAGCCGTACATTGTCGGGCTCGGCGGAACACTGCGGCGCGGCTCGTCGACGGAGTCGGCGCTGCGGATCGCCCTGGACGAGGCAAGGGCCGCCGGCGCGCGCACCGAGCTGTTCGGCGGGGATGACCTCGCGCGGCTGCCGATGTACGACCCGGAGTCGGAGAACGTCGACGAGGCGGTGCGGTTGGTCGAATCCCTGCGGCGTGCCGACGGGGTGATCATCGCCTCGCCCGGGTACCACGGGTCCGTCTCGGGGCTGGTCAAGAACGCACTCGACTACATCGAGGACTTGCGCGAGGACGCGAGCCCGTACCTTTCCGGCCGGTCGGTCGGCTGCGTCACGACCGCATACGGCTGGCAGGCGGCGGTCACCACGCTGCAGACACTGCGCAGCATCGTGCATGCCCTGCGCGGCTGGCCGACTCCCCTTGGCGCGGCGATCAACTCGGCCACCACACGTATCTCGTACGGGGAGGAGCCCGAGGACCGGGTGGGTTTCCAGTTGCGCACCGTCGGTCGTGAGGTGTGTATGCGGAGTCTGGCCGCGCCCTCGGTCACCAGCGGATTGGCCGCGACCACCGGCTGAGCTTCGCGCTCGGCGGTTCCAACGTTGCGGCAGACACGGCGTCAGCACCACCGGGTGCTGTCTTGATTCAGGCGTGGCCGTCCGGCCGGCGCTCTGCAGGACACTCAACGAAGAGGAGACCCGATGGCGCTGTGTCATCGTGCTGTTCGGCCATGTTCGGCCCACCCCAGAGCTTCATCGAAGAAAGTCATGGCGGCAGCGGTGCTGTGCCTCCTCGGGTGGTCGGCGAACCCAGCCCTGCCGATCGCGTACGCCGACGAAAGCCAGTACGAGGCGTTCTACACCCCACCGGACCCGCTGGGTGACGGCGCGCCCGGGCAGTTGATCCGTTCCGAACCTTCCCGCCTGGTACTGGAGCCCTCCGGACAGCTCGGGGCCTACGTCGCGACCGGGACCCGGATCATGTACCGCAGCACCGACAATCGCGGCGGCCAGGTCGCGGTCACCGGTACCTACTTCGAACCGGACAACCCGTGGCCCGGCGGCGGCCCGCGCCCCCTGGTCGCATTCGCCACCGGCGTCTATGGAATCGGCGATCAGTGCGCTCCGTCGAGGTTGTTCAATCAGGGCATCCACTACGGCGGGGGACTGGACCTCACCTTCGGGTACGAGGAGATGTTCGTCGCGACGATGGTCGCGCGGGGATTCGCCGTCGTGGTCACCGACTATCAAGGGGTCGGCACACCAGGTGTCCCGCCGTCGTTCATGCGGCTCAATGCCGGTCACGCCCTCATAGACGCGGCCCGGGCAGCGTTCGCACTGCCGGACACCTCACTCGAACCTCGTGGCCCGGTGGCGTTCTGGGGATACGGCCAAGGCGGGACCGCGTCGGCGTCGGCGGTGGAACTTGCGCCACGGTATGCCCCCGAGCTCAAGGTCGTCGGAGCCTGGGCCGGTGCGCCCGCCGCCGACCTCGCCCTGGTACCACCGTTCGCCGACGGCAGCATCTTCGCCGGAGGGCTGGGCTATCTGCTCAACGGCGTCGGGGCGGCGTACCCCGAGCTGGTTCCCGGGCTGACCGGTGTGTTGACGGACAAGGGGGTGAACCTGCTGTCCCGGACCCAGAACGAATGCGTCGGCGAGACCGTCATGAGGTTCGGATTCCGGCACTACCAGCAGTATTTCACCGCCGACGTCGCCGAGTTGATCAACTCCGAGCCGTTGCGAACCGTCCTGAACGAGCAGCGGATCGGCACGCTGAAACCCACGGCACCGGTGTTCATCGATTCGAACCGGTTCGACCCGTTCATACCGTGGGGCGGCGCACGCCAGCTGGCGCTGGACTGGTGCGCGAAAGGCGCGGACGTCCAGTTCTGGACCAACGAGCAGCCGCCGTTCCTCAACAAGTTGGCGATCAACAACCTGCTGCCCTACTTCGTCGACGGAGAGCAGGGGATGCAGTGGCTTGCAGACCGATTCAACGGCCTACCGACGACGCCGAACTGCACGGCAATCCCGGCGTGACAGGCCGGCCGAGTAAGGAGATATCCCAGCAGATGCCACAACACAGTTCACCGATCGCAAGGGCGTTACTGGACGCCTACGACACCCGGATACCGGTCGATCCGCCGAGCGAGAACGAGCCCGAACTCACCGTCGCGCGGGCATATGAGCTGCAGCTGCAGCAGGTCGACCACTGGGTCAGCCAGGGCAGGGTGATCAAAGGTCACAAGGTGGGCCTGACGTCGGCGGCGATGCAGCGTCAACTCGGCGTCGATCAGCCGGACTACGGCCACCTGTTCGGTGACATGTTTCATCTGGAGTCGATGCCGATCGATACCGCCGCTTTCATCAGCCCAAAAGTCGAACCGGAGATCGCGTTCGTCTTGGATCGGGATCTGTCTGGCCCCGGCGTCACGGTCGTGGATGCGCTGCGCGCAGTCGGGTACGTGTTGCCCGCACTGGAGATCATCGATTCCCGGATCCGCGACTGGCGAATCACGTTGCCGGACACCATTGCCGACAACGCCTCGTCGGGCGGTGTGGTATTGGGATCGAGGCCGGTTGCCCTGAGTGGTGTCGACCTACGGCTGACCGGCTGCGTGCTGTCCTCTGGCGGCCAGGCCGTCACCACCGGAGCAGGCGCCGCGGTGCTGGGTTCCCCGATCAACGCACTCGTCTGGCTGGCGAACACCCTGGGGTCACTCGGTGTGACCCTGGCGGCGGGTTCGGTGATCCTTCCTGGTTCGCTGACCACCGCGGTGCCGGTCGCCGGAGGATCGACCGTCACCGCCTCGTTCAGCGGAATCGGCTCGGTAACCGCATGTTTCGCTGCTGACGGAGAAGGATGACAATGACCACTGCCGCGATCGTCGGCCCCGGAAACATCGGCGCCGACCTGCTGCTCAAACTTCAGCGGGCCGAGAACATCGACGTTCGGTACATGGTGGGGGTGGATCCGGCGTCCGACGGGCTCGCGCTGGCGCGAGAGCTCGGGGTCGAGGCCTCGGCCGGCGGAGTCGACTGGCTGCTCGGCCGGGACGAACTTCCCGATCTGGTGTTCGAGGCAACCTCGGCGGCCGCGCACATCGCCAACGCGCCGCGATATGCGGAAGCCGGGATCACGGCCATCGATCTGACCCCGGCGGCGGTGGGCCCGCTGCTGTGCCCGGTGGTCAACCTTGACCTCAACCTCGATGCCGAGAACGTCAATATGATCACCTGCGGGGGCCAGGCGACCATTCCGATGGTGCGCGCCGTTTCCAGAGTGGTCGACGTCCCGTACGCGGAGATCGTCGCCTCCATATCGTCACGCTCGGCCGGACCGGGCACCCGGGCCAACATCGACGAGTTCACCGAGACCACGGCGGGTGCCCTGCAGAGCGTCGGAGGCGCCCGCCGCGGCAAGGCAATCATCATCCTCAATCCGGTGGAGCCGCCGTTGATCATGCGGGACACGGTGTTCTGTGCGATACCGCCGGACTCGGACTGCGACGCCATCACCGAATCGGTGCACCAGATGGTGGCGGCGGTGCAGCGGTACGTCCCCGGCTATCGGCTGGTTGCCGACCCTCAGTTCGAGGATCCGCAGGACGCATGGCGCCAGAACATGCGGGTGTCGATCTTCCTCGAAGTCCGGGGAAACGGTGATTATCTGCCGCCATGGGCGGGCAATCTCGACATCATGACCGCAGCCGCCATGCGGGTCGGTGAACTCATTTCCGCTGCCCGTCAGGGTGATTCGAAGGTAGGAGCTCGATGAACGCACCCGTTCGGCTGACTGACACCACCCTTCGTGACGGCAGTCATGCGGTGAAGCATCAGTTCTCGGTGGCGCAGGTCCGGGCGGTGGCCGCAGGCCTGGACGCTGCCGGTGTCGAGGTCATCGAGGTCACCCACGGAGACGGGCTCGACGGCTCGTCGTTCAACTACGGCTTCAGCGGCACCGATGAGCTCGAGTTGATCCGCGCCGCCACCGAGACGGTGACCAGGGCGCGGATCGCCGTGCTGCTGCTGCCGGGGCTGGGCACGGTTCGTCATCTCCGCGCAGCGTGTGACGCGGGCGCGTCGATCGCCCGCATCGCCACCCACTGCACCGAGGCGGATGTGTCCATTCAGCACTTCGGCGCCGCGCGCGAACTCGGGATGGAGACAGTCGGTTTCCTCATGCTCTCGCACCGCGCATCGCCCGAACAGCTCGCGCGGCAGGCGCGAATCATGGCAGATGCCGGCTGTCAGTGTGTGTACGTCGTGGACTCCGCGGGTGCGCTGATGCCGGACGAACTCGCCGACCGGGTCGCGGCGTTGGTCGCCGAACTCGGCGCCGATGCACAGGTGGGTGTGCACGCACACCAGAATCTTTCTCTGGGAGTGGCCAACTCGATCGCCGGATACCGTGCCGGAGCGCGGCAGATCGACGGAACGCTGTGTGCGCTCGGTGCCGGAGCAGGCAATGCGCCCATCGAGATTCTGGTCACCGCGTTCGAGAGAATGAACGTGCCGACCGGGGTCGACGCGGACGCCATCCTCGCGGTCGCGGAGGAGATCGCGCGACCGATGATCCCGAGGCTGCCTGTGTGCGACCGGAATTCGATCGTCCAGGGCCGGTACGGCGTGTACAACTCGTTTCTGTTCCATGCCGAGCGTGCGGCCGAACAGTACGGCGTTCCCGCCCACGCGATTCTCAGCAGGGTCGGCCAACTCGGCTATGTGGGAGGACAGGAAGACATGATCATGGACGTGGCGTTGTCGCTTGCCGCGGCTCGCCCGGAGGAGGTGCTGACGTGACCAGCGCAACGCAGTGGAGTGTCTCGACGGCCGCGGGTGTGTTGCTCGATGCGGAGACCAGCCGGGCTGACCGCGGCCCGATCACCGCCGACTGGCCGGGTCTCGACCTGAGTACGGCCTACGACGTGCAGGCCGAGTTGATCGCCCGCAAGGTGGCGGCCGGGCAACACATCGTCGGGGTGAAACTGGGGCTCACCTCACGGGCGAAACAGCTACGGATGGGGGTGGATTCGCCGCTGACCGCCTGGCTGACCGATGCGATGAGCCTGCCGATCGGAGTGCCGCTGGACACCTCCGAGCTGATCCACCCCCGGGTCGAACCCGAGATCGTCTTCGTCCTCGGCAGGGAGCTGAGCGGACCGGGGATCACCGCCGCCCAGGCGATGGAGTCGGTCGATGCGGTGTATGCGGGGCTTGAGGTGATCGACAGCCGGTACACCGATTTCAAGTTCACCCTGCCCGATGTCGTCGCCGACAATGCCTCCTCGGCACGGTTCGTGATCGGTGGCCGAGTACAACGGCCGGCCGATCTCGATCTGGCCCTGGAAGCGTGTGTGCTGCAGGTTGACGGGGCGGTGGTGGACACCGCCACGGGTGCGGCCGTCCAGGGGCATCCGGCCGAAGCCCTCGCGTTGGCCGCCAATGCGCTGGGCCGCCGTGGCGTCGTGCTGCGGGCCGGCTGGACGGTGCTGACCGGCGGGCTGACGGATGCGGTGTTCATCCGGCCCGGCCAACAGGTGAGCGCCGAGTTCACCCACCTCGGCACCGTCGCGCTCGGCGCGGAGTAGTCCGGAGCGCCGGTCCTGGGCGGGCCCGCACCCGCCCAGGACCGGCTTTGTCGCGCTTCAGAATCCGGGTGGGCGCCGAAAACCACCGAGCACCTCGGACAGACACCGCACGAATCGGATGGCGGTGCGGTCGTGCAGGTACGGGGCGATCACCTGAATGCCGATCGGGAGACCATCGCGGGTCGCTCCGATCGGCGCGACCGCGGCCGGCAGATGGTTGAGCGACGCCGGCGCCACCCAGGTGAGCATCTCCCGGTACGGACGTTGCTCACCGTCGACCTGAAGGGTCCGGACCGACCACCCTGGATCCGGACGCTGATCGTGCGGGAAGGCGGCGGTCGGGCTCACCGGGCAGAGCAGCACGTCGAAGTCGCCGAAGAACTCGGCCCAGCGACGGCGTGACTGCTGGCGACGCTCGTCGAGCCCATGCCAATCGCGGAAGCGAACCGTTATCTGCGAGGCGAATCCGGCTTCCGCCCCTTCTGATCGTTCTGCCGTGGCGAGCTCGATGAGTGCTGCGTAGGACTCGTCCGGTTCGATCAACCCGCTTTGGGCCATGAGCAATGGCCGGTAGAGCGCCATCGTTTCCTCGAGGCCGACCGGCCCTTTGCGCTCCTCCACCACCGCGCCCGCGGACCGCACCGCCGTCAGCACCGACTCCATGGCGGTGACCAGCTCGCGGTCGACCGGACAGAAGGAGTCGTCGAGCCACGCCGCGACACGGAACTCTCCGAGGTGTTGCGCCCTCGAGGGCGGCAGGTCCAACCGCCAGGCTGACATGTTGTCACGGTCCGGTCCGGCAAGGACGTCGAGGCCCAGGTCGAGATCGCCGGCGTGCCTGCCCAACGGACCGAGCACCGCCATGTCGAACTCCGCCAGCGAGCCGGGGGAGTGGCCGGAGACGCTCCCGTGCCGCGGTACGACCCCGTACGACGGGCGCAGTCCGTACACCCCGCAGAAGTGGGCGGGCACCCGGATCGAGCCCGCGGTGTCGCCGCCGAGTTCAAGCCCGGTCAGGCCGGCGGCAAGCGCGGCCGCCGAACCGCCCGATGAACCACCCGGACCGCGAGTTGCGTCCCACGGGTTGTTCGTCGTCCCGTATACCTCGTTGTAGGTCTGCCAGTCCCGGGCGTCCGCAGGCAGATTGGACTTGCCGAACACGATCGCGCCGGCCTGCTTGAGCCTGGTGACGGCCTCGGCATCGGTTGTCGAAATGTGATGTCCCCAGCGGTGCGAACCACCGGTGGTTCGCATGCCGGCGACTTCGAGACTGTCCTTGATCGTCACAGGGACGCCGTGCAGCGGCCCGAGCGCTTCGCCCCGGGAGACCGCACGGTCTGCCTCTCGCGCCGCTGCCCTCGCGTTCTCCTCGTCGCGCGCGACGATCGCGTTGACCCGCGGGTCGAACTGCTCCAGGCGCGTGAGGTAGCAATCGAGAAGCTCGACGCTGGACACCTCCTTTGCCGCGATGGCAGTCGCGAGTTCACCCGCTGAGCGGAATGCCAGATCATTCATGCGAACCTCCCGGAAACCTCGATGCCGGCGTCGAACCGCCGGCCGGACAACGGTTCAGAATCTCCGGCAGTCGATCCTGATCGCCAGCTCGGTGTTCCGGCAGGCGGTCCGGCCGAGCGGATAGTGCTCAGAAACAACGGATTTCACTCCTGGGCGACCGGGTGGTTGCTCCGGAACACCCCATCGGGATCGCGGTCGCGTTTGACCGCGCGCAGCCGTGCGAGTGTGCCTGCGTCGAATACGTCGGCGACATTCTGTTCTGGGGTAAGGAAGTTGAACGGAACTTTGGCGGTGTTCACCGCTGCCAATGTGTCGAGGAACGCGTTGGTGCGAGCCACCAAGGTGGCTTCGCTTCCCGGATCCGGTTGCATGCCAAGGAAACTTACGAGGTAGGGAGCGGTGACCCGCCCGGAGGGGGTGTCCGGCGAACGTTGCAGGGCGCCGCCCAGATGACGGATCTGGACGGTGATCAGCGGTTCGATCGACTGGGTGAGCAGCGCGTCGACGAACTGGTCGGTCAAGCCGTTGACGAGCGTGGCTTGTTGCCGCGAAGGCGCGGGTTTCGTGGGTTCGTCGGTGATTTTTCCGAGCTCGGAGACCGGAAGCAACCGCCTTGTGTCAGAGAGCTTTCCATCGATGCGGTCGAACGGTTGCAGCAGAGCGGCAGCCGCCTCGGCCTTTCCGAGATAGGTCGTGTCGAGGCGCACGAGTGCCGGCGCGCCGGGGAAACGGACCACGCTGCACCAGGCCGTCAATTCGTCGGGCGCTGCCGCGGTGACGTCACGGAACGCGGAGATGACGGCCGCTGCCCGGCCGGCCGGCCAGGTCATGGTGCCGCCGTACACCGAGGGCGCCGGTGCGAGGGTGAATTCGACCGAGGTGACGAACGCGTAGTCACCGCCCCCGCCGCGTAGCGCCCAGAACAGATCGGACTCGGTGGTGGCGGTGGCGGTCAAGCGGTCGCCTTCGGCGGTGATGGCCTCGAACGCGGTGACGCTTTCGGCTGCCCAGCCGTACTTGCGGCTGAACCAACCGAGTCCGCCGCCGAGCATGTACCCGGTGACGCCCACGATCGGGGCACTGCCTGCGACCCCGGTCAGACCGGCCGGACTGGCGAGGGCCTGGACGTCGGCCCACGAGACTCCTGGTCCGACCCGGGCGGTGCCGGCAGCCGTGTTCACCTGGGTGAAGTTCAGCGCCGCGGTCCGGACCAGGATCGTGCCGTCCATCGCGTTCGAGGCTCCGTGGCCGTTGGGTTGCACAGCGATCGGCACTCCGACATCGCGGGCGAAGCGGATGAGTGCCGCTGCATCATCGATGTCGGCCACGTCGACGACCGCTCGGACCGACTGGTCGACGGCCAGGTTCCACGGTGCCCTGGCGGCATCGAAGCCTGGATCACCACTCAACAGCACCCGGCCACGCACCGCTGAGCGGAGCCCGGCCAGCCCTTCGGCCCGTGTGTCCGAGCAACCCATCGCCACCGCGCCGAGAGCCAGCCCGCCACCGACCAAGAAGTTCCGCCGACTGAACGTCGCGCCCGCCGTCGTCATTTCGTCAGTTTCAATTCGTACTTCTCATCGGGAGTCGCAACACCGGATACGGTCAGCTCGCCTTTCGAATTCGCATATTCTCCGGTGCCACCGGTAATGGCCATGGTGAAAGGTGCGAGTGTGTGCGGGGTGAGGCTACGGGCAAAGATCTCACCTGCATCGAGGTGAATGGTCAGTTCGCAATAGGTCATTGGATTATCCGGCGTCACATTGGTGAAAAAGCACGCGCCGCCGTCATATCCGACCTGCTTACCGTCTACCGAGAGGATGTCGGAGAAGATGTCCATGTCTCCGACATCCATACCCGGTTTACCGAAGTCATGCTTGGCCACCTGATCGTTCTTCACGTCCAGTGTCATCGTGACCGGTTCGGTTGTACTCCGGCCGCCGCGACCGTCGGTGAAAAGCCAGACGCCGAGACCCGCGGCGGCCAAAGCGGCGATTACGACGCCACCGATAATCGCCGGTTTCGTTTTTCCTGTCACAAGTGCCTCCCGCTACGGCAAATCATTCAGAAGTGTTTTTGCGTACCTGAATCACAATGCGTCAGCGCGGCCACCTGAGTCCAACATCGAAACATGCTGACTGCTATCATTTTTCGTTATGGAGCTGCGACAGCTGGAGTACTTCGTGGCCGTCGCGGAAGAGGGCAGCTTCACCAAGGCGGCCGCGCGCATGCACATCGCTCAATCGGGTGTGAGCGCTCAAATCCTGCTACTGGAGCGTGAACTCGGTCAGCGGCTCTTCGACAGGTCACGTTCTCCGGTGCGGCTCACCAAGGTCGGTACCGCCTTGCTGACGCACGCGCATGCCGCGCTCGCCGCGGTGGCCGACGCCAGGCAGGTAGCCGACGAGTACGGCGCTGCCTTGCGCGGCCACGTCAGCGTCGGCCTCGCGGCATCGTCGTCGCTCGCTTTCGATCTGGTCGACATGTTGGCGGAGTTTCACCGCGCCCACCCCATGGTCGAGATCGCCCTGTTGGAGGCGAACACCGATGATCTCGTCGACGGGTTGCTCGACGGACGCCATGACATGGCGATCATCTCGCCGCCGGCGACGGTGCCTGCTGATCTTCGCCTGCAGCTGGTGGCGGACGAGCAGATCGTCGCCGCGGTAAGTTCCGACCATCCGCTGTGCGGACGCTCGGGCGTGACACTCGAGGAGCTGAACGGCTGCCAGCTGATCACCTTTTCGTCGACGATCGGGACTCGCAGCACCATCGATGCCGCGTTCGCGGCCGCCGGCATCCAACCTCATGTCGCCATCGAGGCCAGTGACCCGAACGTCCTCGCCGAATTGGCGGGCGGGGGATTGGGTGTGGCTCTGATTCCCGAGCCGTATGCGCGTGCGCGTGATTCGAGGCTGCACGTCATGCAGATCGCGGACGTGGATCTGCGCGGCAGCTTGGCGTTGGTGTGGAACGACGCCAGGAAACCGAGTACCAGTGCGGCCCGATTGGTCGACTACGCGCGACGGTCCCTGCGATCGGGTCAGGCGTTGTCGCCCTGACCTTCGGTGCCATGGGTGCTGTCCTCAAGCCCGGTCCGCAGCAGCGACCACGCCAGCCGGCGCGCCGCGGTGGCCCGCTCGTGCAGTAGTCGTTGAACGGCCGGGATCGGGTTGGTTTCGGGAGTGCGGCCCTCCACCACGTCGGCGTGTAGATCCTCGGCGACCTGAATCGCCATCAGGACCGTGTCGTTGACCCGGTTCAGCGCGTCCTGCAAGCGGTCGTCCTGGGTGAGCAGATGGGCGTTGTCGAGTTCGACCGAAACGTCGTTCACCACCTGGCTGATCTGTTCGAAGATCGCGTTCATCGCGGTTTCCCGCTCGCCGCGATCCGGGTTGCGCAGTTGCGTCGCGCATTCGGTCCACAGCGTCGCGAGCATCCGGGTGTGTGCGCCCACCGCGCGCGACACCTCGATCATCGCCTGCTTTTGCAGTTGCTCGAGCAGGTTGTTGCGTTCGATGCGGGCGAGTTGTTGCTGGGCGGCCAGCTCGGCGTGGTGCAGCCTCTGCTGGGACTCCATCTGGGCCCGATGCCATTTCTGGGTCAGTGCGAGTTCCAGGGCTGAGCGCTCGTCGGCGGCGGCGAGTTCACGGCGGAGGCGCTCGTCGGCTCGGGCGACGTCGTTCTTGGACTGACGCTGGATGGTGAGGGTCAGCCACATCGTCAACATCATGGCGACGAGGACGACGGCGCCGAAGAACCACTCGGCCTTGCTGCCGGATGCCCCCGGCCCGAACACCAGATAGCCGACGATGGCCAGGGCGCCCACGCCGCCGCACACCAGCCACCCGACGCCGGGTTTGGAGCCGCTCGACGTGGCCTCGGGGGCTGCAGGCTGATCCACCACGGCGACCCGCATCGGCTCGGTTACCTCGCCCACCTGGCCGTAGTCCACCGGGGCGCCCTCTGAAGACTCAGCGGCCCTTGTCGATTCAGTTAGTCCGGCCATGTCGACCTCCTGTCGGCCAAGCCTGCCACCGTGCCGGCGTTCAGAGTAGGGCCACCCTCATCGGCGCGTGCTACCGGCCGGTGCCATCGGCATTCGCATACCCTGTTTTTCGTCATTCTTCAAGTGCCCCTAGCGATGACGGGCCGCTCCGAAACCGCTAGTGTCATCGGCGTGCTCACCGCGAGCGCCGGTGGATTCGGAACCGACAGGTTCGGCAATCGGCTGCTCGCTTCTGTTGATCTGTTCGCTTGAGAATTGAGGGCCCATGGGACAAAACGCGACGCTGGAAGGTGATTCGGCGGTCATCGTCAGTCTGTCGGAAGCGGCAATGCACATGTATTCCGCCGCGATCGACGCACTGCCCTTCCCCGAGGACAAGAAGTTCCACAAGCGCGCCGACGTCGTCCTGTCCGGCCTGCGCAAGCTGCGTGCCTCGCTGACCGAGGCGGCCAGCAGCAACCGGCCGTCCCCGGCGGTCATCGTGGCGCTGAGCGGCGTCCGTCAGCGGTATGACTCGCTGATGGCCCACGCCGCGTCGGCGCCGGGTTCCTCTCTGGGACAGCAGATCTACGTCACCCGGATTCACGCCAAGCTGTCTGCGCAGGAAGTGGCCAACGGTGCCGGCCTGCGTGACGGTCTGCTCGACGAACTCGAGGCCGGCGCAACCCCGACGGACGCCGAGGCCGCAAAGATTCGGGAGACGATCGCCGCCTTGGGTGGGTTGCCCGGCGACGATCACGGCATCCACGCCGTCCCGGCCCCGGTCGAGTACGCCTCGACCGACGAACCGCAGGCCAACGGCTGGGAGCCGGTGCTGGTCTCCGAGAACGCCGGCTGATTCACCGGGCGCGCCGTCGCTGATCGGGTGGCGGCGCGCAACCTTCATCGGTTAGCTGAGTTTTCCTGCAGCGCACGATGTTTGAAGCTCCCCAGCAAAGCTGGGGAGCTTCTTTGTTCCGCCACCGCGCACGTGGGCGGTTGTAGAGTCACGCGGCATGACAGTCGAACCGCCGCTGAACTTGTCCGTTGACGAACTGCTCACCACCACGCGCTCGGTGCGCAAACGCCTCGACTTCGAGAAGCCGGTCTCGCGCGAGGTGCTCATGGAGTGCCTCGACCTGGCGCTACAGGCTCCGACCGGGTCGAATGCACAAGACTGGCAATGGGTTTTCGTCGAGGACCCGGCAAAGAAAAAGGCGTTGGCCGACATCTACCGGTCCAACGCCAACCCCTATCTCGATCAGCCGAAGCCGCAACGCGGTGACATCCGCGACGAGCAGATCGGCGCGGTCATGAGCTCCGCCAAGTACCTCGCGGAGAACTTCGAGAAGGCGCCGGTGCTGCTGATCCCGTGCCTCAAGGGCCGCCCCGACGGTGCTCCGGCGGGCATGAGCGCATCATTTTGGGGTTCGCTGCTACCTGCGGTGTGGAGCTTCATGTTGGCGTTGCGGTCGAGGGGTCTCGGCTCGGCCTGGACGACGCTGCATCTGCTCGGTGAGGGCGAGAAGCAGGCCGCCGAGCTGCTCGGGATTCCGTTCGATGGGTACTCCCAGGCGGGTCTGTTCCCTGTCGCCTACACGGTGGGCACCGATTTCAAGAAGGCCAAGCGCCTTCCCGCCGAGCAGTTCTCGCACTGGGACAGTTGGTGAGGCGGGCACCCTGGGGCGGATGTTGCCTCCGGTGAAAATGTGAAGCCGGAGTATGAACTCTCTGTGAGATTCGGGCGTGGGCCGCTTGCCGGTCCACGCCCGCGGCGTAACTAGACGCCGCCGGCGAATCCGTGTTGGCGCCACGCCTCATAGGCGGCGACGGCTGCCGCATTCGACAAATTCAGTGACCGTCTGCCCGCGAGCATCGGAATGCGCACCTGCGCGGTGATATTGGGGTCGGCCAGAGTTTGTGCGTCCAGTCCGGTGGGTTCCGGACCGAACATCAGCACGTCGCCCGGTTGGTAGGCGACATCGGTGAACGACGTCGACGCGTGAGCGGTGAAGGCATAAACGCGGGCCGGCATCAGCGCGCGCCACGCCGCAGCCAGGTCGGCATGCACCGTCACCGATGCCAGGTCGTGGTAGTCCAGGCCGGCCCGACGCAGCTTGGGCTCGGACAGGTCGAACCCCAACGGCTCGACCAGATGCAGCTCGCATCCCGTCCCCGCCACCATCCGGATCGCATTGCCGGTGTTGGGTGCGATGCGGGGAGAAAAGAACATCACCCGGAACATCCGACGATGATCGTATGGCGGCACACTCCGTGACGAATCGGGATGCAAATACAGCCGTGAATCGGTCGTCGAATCGAAGCGCGAAATCGCCGTGCGATTCGGCAAGGACATCGCTGTTTGCTCGATTACCACACAACTGCGCTACGGCTCGGTCACGAACTCTGTCTGTTCAGTAAGAATTGTGGAAACGCTCGCGAGCTGCTGTCATACTCGTGCAATTGCCAAGGCGTTTGACGCCCGCCCCGGTGTGGGCGGAAACAGCAGGAAGTCTTATGAATCACGCCCCACGAGTGAATTGCGGCCACGCAGCCGGTAGTGCGGTTGGGCGCCGATGACTGCCTTCACGCAGCTGAAACAGGCTGACGGCACCCTCGTCGAATTCTCGCCAACCCCATCGGCTCCGGCCAAGCGTCCTTCTCGCTGGT
Organism: Mycolicibacterium fortuitum subsp. fortuitum; assembly: GCF_022179545.1. The sequence goes on from NZ_AP025518.1 coordinate 1,804,691, forward strand.
CGCCCGCCAACTGGCCGGTGAACCGGAAGGTTCTCGCCATCGTTGCCGTGCCATTGATCCTGGCGGCGACGTTCGGTGGTTTGCGTATCTATGCCAGTGCCAGCGCCGCCGGAGATCTTCGGCTGGCCGCCGACCGGGCCGAGTTGATTCCCGACATCGACAGCTACATGGCCGCCATGGAGGGTGTGCTTCTGGCCGCCACCGAAGGCGGCGATGGGCAGGCGGCGATGTCCACGTTCAATGAGCGGAAATCGGACCTGCAGCAACGACTGGAAGTCACTGACGCGGCCGAAGATGTCGATCAGGCCGTGGGCAGCCTGCTCACCAAGGGGCCGCAACTGGTCGATGCGGTGATGTCGAACTCGATCGACCTGCGTCAGCGCATCCTCGATTACGGCCCGCTGCTGCTCACCGGGGAAGCTGCCATCACCGGTTCGGTGCACAGCAACCAGCAGTCGCTGCAAGCCCAGGTCGAGGCGCTGGCTCGCGCGGTCGGCGCCCGCGGTCAGATGGCCATCCAGCAGATGCTGGTCACGGCCGGCGGCGCCGAGCCCGAGCCGTTGTTGCGCACGTCGATGATCACGATGGCCGGTACCGAGCCGTCCACGGTCGCGGCTCTCACCAAGGTGCTCGGTGGTGGCTCCGAAGAGGCGGCCACGCTTCGTGCCGAGATGGTCAAGCGCATGGCGATGATGTCCAACCCCGGAGTTCCGCTGGTCGGTAACCCGGACATGCTGGCGTCGCTACAGGCCACCAACACCATCGCGGGCAAGATCATCGAGAAGACCACCGCGGCCATTCCGGCCGCGGTGGAGGCCCAGGCCAACGATGCCCGCAACGACGCGATCCGCGACGCCATCCTGGTGGCGACCGCGATCATCAGCGCTCTGGTCATCGTGTTGTTGGTGGCCCGTTCGCTGGTGCGCCCGCTGCGGACGCTTCGCGACAGCGCGCTCAAGGTGGCCCACCAGGACCTGGCCAAGGAGATCGAACGGGTCCGCGCCGGGGGAGAGCTGGTCCCCGTCACCCCGATTCCCGTGCAGACCACCGAAGAGGTCGGCCAGGTGGCCCACGCCGTCGACGAGTTGCACGAGCAGGCGGTGTTCCTCGCCGGTGAGCAGGCCCAGCTGCAGTTGCAGGTCTCCGACATGTTCGAGACGCTGTCGCGCCGCAGCCGCTCGCTGGTCGACCAGCAGCTGACGCTGATCGATCAGCTGGAACGCAACGAGGACAACCCCGAGCGCTTGGAGAGCCTGTTCCGGCTCGACCACCTGGCCGCTCGCATGCGCCGCAACGGCGCCAACCTGCTGGTGCTGTCCGGCTCCAAGCTCGCCCGCGAGCACAGCCGCCCGGTGCCGCTGGCGACGGTGATCAATGCCGCCGCATCGGAGGTGGAGGACTACACGCGCGTCGTCACCGCCTCCGTGGCCGACGTCGAGATCGCCGGTGCCGTCGCGGGCGACCTGATCCACCTGCTGGCAGAGCTGCTCGACAATGCGCTGCGGTACTCGCCGCCGATTTCGCAGGTGAGAGTGTCAGCCGTGCACGCGGCCAAGGGTGCGTTGGTCATCGAGGTGAGCGACGTCGGTCTGGGCATGACCGAAGCCGATCTCCGGGTCGCCAACACCCGTCTGCAGTCCGGCGGCGAGGTCAACCCGTACACCGCGCGCCACATGGGTCTGTTCGTGGTCGGGCGGCTGGCCACCCAACACGGACTCGTCGTGCGGCTGCGCAGTACCGTCGCCGAGGAACCGAGCTCGGGCACCACCGCCGGGGTCTATGTTCCGGCCACCCTGCTGGCCAGGGACGGCGGAGATGTCGCCGACGAACCCTCCTACGGCATGCCGGTGGACGCGCATGCCGGGATCGCCACGGCCTTGTCGCTCGATGCCGACCCGGCCGACGCCTCGGTGTTCGGATCCGGGCTTGACGAGCCCCACGTCAACGGTGCCGATGTTCCGTTCGATCTGCTGCCGCAGCGCAGTCCCGGAGCCAGCGGCATCTCGGAGCTTCCCGGCACGCTGGCACCACAACCGGAACCGGTGGCCGACGAGCCGGTCGAGGAGTCCGCAGGCGAAGCGGACGACGCAGACGAATCGGTCAGCGAGTGGCCGCAGCAGTGGCCGGTGCATACCGAAGAGAGTGCGGCCCTGGCCAAGGGCCAGATCGGCGCGGCCGCGGCCGACGCGGCAGCCGACGAAGATGTCGAGTCCGGGCGTCCGTCACCGACCAACACCTCGTCGTTCTTCGCGTCTCGCGGGCAGGCCGCTACCAACGGTGTCAACGGGCTCAATGGTCTGAACGGCCACAACGGTCTGAACGGGCACAGCGGCTTGAACGGCACCAGTGGCCTCAACGGTGCTCACACACCGGCGCATGACTCCGGCCAGGAACCTGCCCCGCAGCCTGAAGAACCGGTCGACTCGGCTCCGGCGCCGATGGACAGCGACGAGGTCCAGGGTGACTCGATCTATCAGTCGATGGTGTCGGAATTCGACATCGACCCGACCACGCATGTGCGCAGCGCAGATCTGGACTGGAAGACGGTCTGGGAGAAGGGCTGGTCGGTGGCGGCTGCGGCGCAGGATGCACCCGTCGAGCAGCACACAGAAGAAGGACTGCCCATGCGTACGCCGGGTGCGCGCCTCGTGCCGGGTGGCGTGGCTGCCGCCGTCGGCGTGGCCGACGAGCCCAACGGCCGTCACCGCAACGGTGGAGTACACCGTAACGACGACGGCTTCGAGGCGGTAGCATCGGCAGACGAACCTGACAGCGGCATGTTCGCGGCCTTCAAGCCGCGTGATCCCGAGGCTGTCCGTGCGAGCACCAGCAACCTTTTCGGAGGCGTGCACGCGGGGCGGTCGCACGCCCGTGAGACCAGAGGAACCGATAACGAATGACCCGTCCGACGCAGCGCGACTCCCTGGACTGGCTCGTGTCCAAGTTCGCCCGCGAAGTATCCGGGGTGTCCCACGCGGTGCTGGTCTCGGCCGACGGACTGCTGATGGCTGCCAGCGAACACATGCCGATCGAGCGGGCCGACCAGCTCGCCGCGGTGGCCTCCGGTCTGGCCAGCCTGGCCACCGGCGCCTCCCAGTTGTTCAACGGCGGTCACGTGATGCAGTCGGTGGTCGAGATGGAGAACGGCTACCTGCTGCTGATGCGGGTGGGCGACGGTTCCAACCTGGCCACCCTGACCGCCCCGTCGTGTGACATCGGACAGGTCGGCTACGAGATGGCCATTTTGGTCGAACGCGTCGGCGCGGTGGTGCAGTCTTCGCGCCGCACGCCGCAGCCGTCCTGAGTCCCCGACCCCTTCTGCCCTTCGCGAGGTGCCTGTGGACGAACCGGAACCCACCGATCGCCCGAGTTTGGTGCGGCCGTACACCCTGACGGCCGGCCGTACCGACTCCCGCGTACACCTTCCGCTGGAAGCGCCGGTGCAAAAAACCGACACGACACGTGAACCGCGCTGGACTGGCCACGATGTGCGCGCACAGATCGTAGAGTTGTGCACCGGCAGTCCTTCGGTCGCCGAAATTGCCGCTCATTTATCTCTCCCGCTCGGCGTGGCGCGCGTGCTGATCGGGGACCTGGTGACGCAGGGTTATCTACGGGTGGAAGCCACCCTTGATGATTCGGCTAGCTTCGACGAACGCCGCGAATTGATTGGAAGGACCCTGCGTGGCCTACGAGCACTCTGAACCCCGCTCGGCCTCCGGCGGTGGCGCCCCCCGACGAGGGGCCGCCTCGACGAAGATCGTCATCTCCGGCGGGTTCGGCGCAGGGAAGACGACGTTCGTGGGCGCGGTCTCCGAGATCATGCCGCTGCGCACAGAAGCGTTGGTCACCAACGTGTCTGAGGGCGTCGACGCCCTGGACGGCACCCCGGACAAGCGCACCACCACGGTCGCGATGGACTTCGGCCGCATCACGCTGGACGAGGATCTGGTGTTGTACCTGTTCGGTACCCCCGGCCAGCGACGGTTCTGGTTCATGTGGGACGACCTGGTGCGCGGCGCGATCGGGGCGATCATCCTGGTCGATGTGCGGCGCCTGCAGGACAGCTTCGCGGCGGTCGACTTCTTCGAGGCCCGCAAGCTGCCGTTCATCGTCGCGGTGAACGAGTTCGACGACGCGCCAAAGCATCCCACCCAGGCGGTCCGTAAGGCCCTGGCACTGCCCGAGCACATTCCGGTGGTCGCCGTGGACGCCCGCGACCGCAACTCGGCCAAGGCTGCGCTGATCGCCGTCACCGAGTACTCGTTGACGACGATGTCGGCGTTGCCCGGCTGAGGCGTGGTAGCTGACGAAACCGCCTGGGCGGACAGGGAATTCACTGGTCACGACTTCCGCGAGGAAGATCTGAGCCGGTTGACCACCGAGCGGGTGGTGTTCACCGAGTGCGATTTCAGCGGCGTCGACCTGTCGGAGTCACAGCATTCGGGCTCGGCGTTCCGCAACTGCACGTTCCGTCGCGCCACGCTGTGGCACAGCACGTTCACCAACTGCAGCCTGCTGGGTTCGGTGTTCACCGAGTGCCGGTTGCGACCGATCAAGATCGTGGAATCGGATCTGACCCTGGCCGTGCTCGGCGGCTGTGATCTGCGTGGCGTCGACCTGTCGGACTGCCGGTTGCGCGAAGCCAGTCTGGTCGGCGTGGACCTGCGCAAGGCCATTCTGCGGCAAGCCGATCTGACCGGTGCGCGGGTTCAGGACGCCAAGCTGGACGAGGCCGACCTGCGCGGCGCGCGCGTCGACCCCACCTTCTGGACCACGGCGAAACTACGCGGCGCCAAGATCGACATCGCCCAGGCGCTGGCCTACTCGGCCGCCCACGGCCTCGACGTCCACGGCGCCTAGCTCCTCGCTGAGCGCCCGGGGGCGTGGCGTCAGGAGGACTTCAGCCTGATCCGCCAGCGGACGAAACCGGTGTAGCAGATGCACAGCAGGGCCAGCAGGCCGATGTTGATCAGCCACACCGTCGGGGTGTGCTTCCAGTGTGAGTCGGCGGGCAGCAGCGGCGGCGGCACCAGACGTGTCAGGTCGATGGTGGATGCGGAGGCCGCGAAGCCCCAGCGGGCCGGGGTGATCCAGGACAGCTGATCCAGCACGACGCGGTCGGTCACCGGGATCATGCCGCCGGAGAACACCAGCTGGCTCATCACGGTCACGACCAGCAGCGGCATGATCTGCTCGGCCGAGCGGGCCAGCGCCGAGAGGGCGAGACCGACCATCGCCGAGGCCACACAGGTCATCGAGATGTCGATGAACAGTTCCAAGTTGCGGCTGCCGATGAAGGCGCCGCTGTCCGTGGCGTTCGGACCCCATCCTTTACCCAGGATCGTGATCACCGTGACGATGGCGGACTGGATCACCGCGAACACCGCGAAGACCGCGATCTTGGCCATGAGATAGGCCGTCGTCGACAGGCCCACGGCCTGCTCACGACGGAAGATCGCCTGTTCACCGATCAGGGCGCGGATGGTCAGCGCGGTGCCCATGAAGATCGCGCCGACGTTGAGCATCACCAGGATCTGGCCCGGTTCGTTGGGCGCCTCACCGCCTTGGACGGCGGGCACCGGCAGACCGAACCCGACATCACCGGGCACCGACAGTGAGAGGACACCCATGATGAACGGCAGCATCAACAGGAACGCGGTATAGCCGCGGTCGGACACGATCAGCCGGACCTGCCTGCGGGCGATCGTGGAGAGCTGGCGGAACAGGCTGGTATGGGTCGGCTCGCCGAGGCTTTCCGGTTTCTCGGCGGGCGGTTTCGGCGGCGGGGGGCCGTGCTTGGCGAGGTAACGCTGCTTGGCGCCTTCAGGGTCACCGGCGACGGTGCTGAAGATGTCGGCCCAGTTGGTCGTGCCTAGTTCCTCGCCGATCTGGCTGGGCGGCCCGCAGAACGCGGTCTTCCCGCCGGGCGCCAGGAGCAGGACCTGATCGCACACATCGAGATAGGTCAGCGAGTGGGTGATCACGAGCACGACGCGGCCGGCGTCGGCCAGCTGCCGCAGCATGGTCATCACCTGGCGGTCCAGCGCCGGGTCCAGGCCTGAGGTGGGTTCGTCGAGGATCAGCAGCGACGGGCCGGTCAGCAGCTCCAGCGCCACCGACGCGCGTTTACGCTGCCCGCCGGACAGCTTGTCGACACGGGTGTCGAGATGCTTGGTCATCTCGAGCTCTTCGAGCACCTGCATGACGACCTGTTCACGGTCGGCCTTGGTGGTGTCGGGCGGCAGCCGCAGTTCGGCGGCATACATGAGCGCTTGGCGGACGGTGAGCTGACCGTGCACCACATCGTCCTGCGGCACCATGCCGATGCGGGATCGCAGCGAGGCGTACTCGGCGTGGACATCGTGGCCTTCGAAGGTGACCGTGCCGCTGGTCGGATGGGTCAGGCCCGCGACCTGCCGCGCGAACGTCGACTTGCCCGCACCCGAGGGGCCGATCACGGCGGTCAACATACCCGGCCGGGCATCGAGCGAGATGTTCTCGAGCAGCGTCTTGTTGCCCTCGATGGTCCAGGTCAGAGCCCGCACCTCGAGCCCGCCGGTGCGGGTGTCGGCCTCGGTTTCACTGCGGCGGACCAGCGTGCCGCCGGTGAACACCAGGTCGACATTGCCGATGGTGACCACGTCACCGTCGTGCAGAACGGCGGAGTCCACCCGGGTGCCGTTGACGAACGTGCCGTTGATGCTGCGCTCGTCGCGGATGGCGGTGCCGCCGGTCATCGGGATCAGCGTCGCGTGATGCCGCGAGGCGAGCACATCGGGGATGACGATGTCGTTGTCGGTCTCGCGGCCGATCTTGACCGCACCTGCCGGCACCGGGCTGGGACGCCCGGGCCGCAGGATCTTGAGCATGCTGGTCGCGATGTTGCCGCCGGACTCACTGCTACCGCGGTCCGGGGTGGCGGCCGGGCCCATCGTCGTCGGCGCGGCAGCCGGGTTCGAGTTGCGAACCGGTTGGGGCTGATAGGACCGCGGCCCGCTGGGATGACCGGTTTGCGGACCGCTCGGGTAGCCGCTCTGCGGACCGCTGGGATAACCGGTGGGCGGCGTCGGGTAGCGCGGTTGCGGGCCCGAGGAGTAGCCGGAGCGTGGGGCCGAGGGCGGTTGGCCGTAGGCCTGCCGGCCGGGCGCGGCCTGGGTGGGCCAGGCGCCACTGGGCCGGTTGGCGATCGGCACCGCTGCGGTGGGCGTGCGCCCCACGGCGCCTTCGTGGCGGCCGACCTCGAAGGTCAGCTGCGGGCCGTCGGGGTTGCCGATGTTGACGACCTGGCCGTCATGGATGTCGATCGTGGGTACGCGGCGGCCGTTGGCGTACATGCCGTTGAGGCTGCCGTTGTCGATCGCGATCCATCGACCTTGGTCGAAGCGCAGCACCAGGTGGGCACGCGAGATCAGCGGGTGGGCGATGCGGACGTCGGCGCGGAGGTCTCGGCCGATGACGACATCGTTGCCTGGGGCAAAGGTACGGGTCGACCCGTCGTAACGAACGGTCAGCGCAGGGCTCATCGCGCTCAACTGTATCGGTTGTTTTGACCGGGGCTGGGCCGTTGCGGTGGTGTCGCGGCGTGTGACGATGGCACGCATGGGTTCTGAAGGGGCGCAGAAGGCGGCCGACCGGGTGCTCGGCGTGCTGCGGTATGTGGGCACGGTACTGGCCGGCGCGGCTGTGGTGTGGTTGGTGTGGGCGGCGGCGCTGAGCGCCTGGGCGCGGCTGGTTTCACCGCACAGCACAGGTGAAAGCGCTTGGTACGTATCCGGCGTGCACCGCTGGGGCGACGCGCTGCCGAACCGGATGGCGCTGGTGGTGGTGGTGATCGCGGTGGTGGTGATCGCGGCCATGGTCTACAGCGTGTGGCGCGGACACACCGACCGCGATCTGGCGGCCACCCCGGTCGGCGCGGCGAGCGTGGCGGCGGTCCTGGTCATCGCTTACCTCAGCCAGGGCATCCCGGCGTTCTACCGGAGGGTGATGGACAGTGCTCCGGTCACCACGGCCCTGCCTCTCGGCGCGGCGGCCTGGTGGTTGTGTCTGGCCGGTGCGGCGGCGGCGCTCGTGGCGGCCCGGGCCTTCCCGCGGCTGGAACGCGCCTCGGTGAAGTTGCTGGCGGTCGGTGCAGCGATCGCAGTCGTGGTCGCATCGGTGGTGACGGTGGGTGCGGTGCGCGCCGGTGACGACGGGCGCTTCGTCGACGCGACGACGGCGGCTGCCACCGATGCGCCGGCGATGCCCGCCGCGCTGGGGAAGCGGACGTTCACCGTGTCGGTGCCTGATGCATTCGTCGACACCAGCCTGCCGGTGTACGACATCGGTTCGGCCGGGGCCGGTTTCGCTGTGCACCGGGCCGGCCGAATCACGGCCTACGGCGCCGACGGCAAGGAGCGCTGGCACTACGCGCGGACCGGGCCGGCTGATGTCGGCGTGGGCGGGATGCGGGTGGTCGACAACGGCGCCACGGTATTGGCGTTCATCGACGGTGCAGTGATCGGGCTCGACGCTGTTACCGGAGAACGCCTGTGGAGCAGTGGCGACACGGACCTGGTCGAGGCGGCGCGTGGACGTTTTCGTGCCGCGACCGGCCCATTCATCGTGGGCTGGAACGACGAGCGCACCTGGACGCGCTACGACAGCCGGACCGGTCGGACTTTGTGGAGTGTGCCCGCACCCCATCCCGGTTGCGGCATGACCGAACCCGTGGTGACGGCTTCCGGTGTCGTGTCCACGGTCCAATGTGAGGACGGCAAGGTCTGGTTGAGCGCGCTCGATCCCGAAACCGGGCAAATCGGTTGGGACACACTGCTGACGGAAGCAAAGGTAGACCCGACGGCGCCGATGGATCAGCGTTACCTCAGGCTCTCGACCCGGCCGGCCAACGGTATCGGGGTGTTCGTTTCGATGACGGGTGCCGGTTCGCCGAGCAGGGCACTGTATGCCGATGTCGTTCACCGGAATGTCAGCCCGTTGCCGGCAGATGGGCGTCTCGCCGAATCATACGGTCCCGGTGATGATTTCGTGGTGTGGTATCTGAACGATCTGACTACTCGGCTGACTCTGTTCGGCGCTGACGGGCGCCAACGGTGCCAGCTTCCCGACGGTCTTGAACCGGTTCGGATGAATGTGCCGAGCCTGCGTGCTGATCAACCGGCCTACGTCGCGTTCCCTGACACCGTGGTCGTCGCCGACCGTGGCGGACGGGGTGCTGCGGGTGCACTGCGGACCTTCGATGCCAAGAGCTGCGCCCAGACCGCGGCGGTGCCTGCCGCATCGGTGGATGGCTTGGTGCCGGCGCCGGGCGCGGTGTTGGTGCTGCGTCGGGACGGACAGACGCTGCAGATCGACGGGTACACCGCCTAGCTGTCGTCGATGAGGCCGGTCACGGCCTGGCGTTGGCCAGCGCCGGTACCGCTTCTGATGGATAGCGGTCCTGGGCGTCCCAGACGTCGGCGGTCTGCACGGCCCAGAAGATGGCGAACAGCACGATGAGGATGAGTTCGACGGTGATCACACCGAAGTGCCAGCCCAGGATCAGCAGCACGACGCCGGCCACGACCGTGACGAGCATGAGTGCGGCGATCGTCGCGTAGAACCGGGCCAGATGCCGGCGGACGGCTGCCCTGGCGTAGCACGCGTGGTAGACCGCTACCAGCGTGATGGCCAGAAACATCGCCACCGCGGCGATCACGTGTGCGTGTTGGGCGAACCAGTCCCACAGCATCAGTGGGGCTCCGGCAACGGAGATGGCCAATAGCGCTGCCGGAAGCCACTTTTCGATCCCAAGCAGCGCGGTGGCGATGGTCTTCCACAGGGACGCGGCCTCGGCGCAGGACGGTTCGGACGCGACCGGGGCCTGCTGGGGCCGCCGCCAGCGATCGAGCGCCAGGTACATGCCGGTGCCGACGGCTACGGCCACGAACAACGCGGCGACATTGTTGGCGACGCCGCCGAAGGGGTCGGCCACGGTCGGAAGCCAGGGCTGACACAGGTCGTCACCGGGGCCGGTCGGTACCAGCGCCACGATGAAGGCCATGAATCCGGAGTAGTTGAGCAGCGCGTCCTCACCTACCCGGCTGCCCTTGTAGGCGATCAGACAGATGCCGATGGCGCACAGCGAGGCCAGGAACACCGCGTGGGTGCGGGTGTAGAAGAAGGCGCTGATCGACCCCTGCGGGCAGCTGTGCGCCCACGTCAACGCCAGTGAGGTCAACAGGAAGACCACCAGCGCAACAAGTCCGACCCGCACGTAGCGGTAGGTCACCATGGTGTCGCTGGGGTCGTTGCCACCCATGGAAGCTATTAGCTCACGAGTGAGTCCGGAGCTCCCGTCACCACGCAGTGAGTGTGGCTGTAGATCGTGGGCATGCACTCATTGCAGTGGGTGCACAGCGATTTCACGGAACCCTTTTCGCTTTCGGCCTTGATCCGGTTGAGCAGATCCGGTTCGGCCAGCAGCGCGCGGCCCATCGCGACGAAATCGAAGCCCGCCGCCATCGCGCGGTCCATGGTGTCGCGGTTGGTGATGCCGCCGAGCAAGATGATCGGCATGCTCAGCTCGGCGCGGAACTTCTCGGCGTCGCGCATCAGATACGCCTCGTGGTAGGGATATTCGCGGAAGAACTTGTTGCCGCTCATCCGGATGCCCCAGCTGATCGGGGGTTTGAAGTTCGCCGCGAACTCCTTGACCGGGGCCCCGCCACGGAACAGGTACATGGGGTTGACCAGCGAGCTGCCCGCGGTGAGCTCGATGGCGTCCAGCCCGCCGTCCTCCTCGAGCCATTTCGCGGTCTGCAGCGACTCGTCGATCGGGATGCCGCCGCGGATACCGTCGCTCATGTTCAGTTTGGCGATGACGGCGATCTTTCGGTCGCCGTGCTTGTCGACGGCGTCGCGCACCGCGCGCACCACCCCGCGGGCCACCTTCGCCCGGTTCTCCAGCGACCCGCCGAACTCGTCGGTGCGCCGGTTGATCAGTGGTGACAGGAACGAGCTGGCCAGATAGTTGTGGCCGAGGTGCACCTCGACGGCATCGAACCCGGAGTCGATGGCCAGCCGGGCGGCATTGGCGTGGGCTTCGGTCACGTCGCGGATGTCGTCGATGCTGGCTTTCTTGGCGAACCGCATCGACAGCGGGTTGAAGAACCGCACCGGCGCGAGTGCCTTGGCCTTGTTGGTGCGCGAGTTGGCGACCGGCCCGGCGTGGCCGATCTGGGCACTGATGGCCGCGCCTTCGGCGTGGATGGCTTCGGTGAGCTTGGTCAGTCCGGGCACGGCCTCGGGCCGCATCCAGATCTGCCAGCCGTCGGTGCGGCCACCGGGGGACACCGCGCAATACGCGACGGTCGTCATGCCGACCCCGCCTGCCGCGGGCAGCCGGTGATAATTGATCAAATCCTCGGTGACCAGCGCATTAGGGGTGGACGCTTCGAATGTCGCGGCCTTGATGATGCGGTTGCGCAGCGTCACCGGGCCGAGCTTGGCCTCACTGAAAACATCAGTGAACACATTGGGCTGAGTGTTCATAGATGGAGCTTGCCACGCCACCTGACACAATGGCACCCGTGGGTTCCATTGTGTTGGACGGTAAGGCCACGCGTGACGAGATCTTCGTCGATCTCAAGCAGCGCGTCGCGAAGTTGACCGAAGCGGGCCGGACGCCCGGCCTCGGGACCGTGCTGGTCGGTGACGACCCCGGTTCGCAGGCTTACGTACGCGGTAAGCATGCCGATTGCGCCAAGGTGGGGATCAACTCCATCCGCCGGGACCTGCCCGCCGATATCACCCAGGCGCAGCTCGACGAGACCATCGACGAGCTCAACGCCAACCCGGACTGCACGGGCTACATCGTGCAGCTGCCGCTGCCCAAGCACCTCGACGAGAACGCCGCGCTGGAGCGCATCGATCCGGCCAAGGACGCCGACGGTCTGCATCCGACCAACCTGGGTCGGCTCGTGCTCGGCAAGGACGCGCCGCTGCCCTGTACTCCGCGCGGCATCGTGCACCTGCTGCGCCGGTTCGACGTGCCGATCGCCGGAGCGCACGTCGTGGTGATCGGCCGCGGTGTCACCGTCGGCCGCCCGATGGGCCTGCTGCTGACCCGGCGTTCGGAGAACGCCACCGTGACGCTGTGCCACACCGGCACCCGGGACCTGCCGGCGCTGACCCGTCAGGCCGACATCATCATCGCCGCGGTCGGGGTTCCCCACATGGTGACCGCGGACATGGTCAAGCCTGGGGCGGCCGTCGTCGACGTCGGCGTGAGCCGGGTGGACGGCAAGCTGACCGGCGATGTCGCGCCGGATGTGTGGGAGGTCGCCGGACACGTCTCGCCCAATCCCGGCGGGGTGGGCCCGCTGACCCGGGCGTTCCTGCTGACCAACGTCGTCGAGCTCGAAGAGTCGAAACTGGCGTGACAGTGCAAGAGTTCGTCCGCAAGGTGTTCGCCGGGCAGTGGCCGATCCTGGTGGTCGGGCTGATCTTCATCGCGGCGTTCGTCTTGGTGGTGGCGGGCTATTGGCGCCGCGGTGCGCTGATCATCGGCATCGGGGTAGGGGCAGCTGCAGCACTGCGGCTGGCTCTGACCGACGAGCGGGCCGGTCTTCTGGTGGTGCGTTCGCGGACCATCGACTTCGCGACCACCGCGACGGTGAGTGCCGCGGTGCTCTACATCGCCTGGACCATCGACCCGCTCGGCACCAGCTAGCTAGCCGGCGGCATCGAACAACGCCACCCACTGTCGAGCCGTCAGCGCTCTGGGCAGAGCCGACGGGTGAATTCCGTTGGCAGACAGCCACCGTGGGTGCACGTGGGGCCGCAGAATCTGGGCCAGACCACGCCCGCGCCCGGTGAAAACCCTGTGGACCAGCGCCTGATACGCACGACGGTCGGCCCACGGGAGTAGCGGCTCAGCTCGGCGCTGAATGGTCAGCAGCCCGGCATCCACACTCGGCCGCGGCCGGAACGCGTCGGCCGAAACCTTTCGCGCCAGGCCGAATTCGAACCACGGCCACCACTGGGCGGTCATCATGGTGGCGCCGCCGACACCGGCCCGCCGTCGAGCCACCTCCCACTGCACCAACAGGATCGCATCGGTCCAGCCGTTCTCGTGCAGTAGGCGCCGGAGGATGGCGGTGGTCAGATGGAACGGCAGGTTGCCCACCACCACGTGCGGCGTGCGCGGCAGCCGGTACCGCAGGAAGTCGGTTGCGATCACCTCGGCAGTGGTTCGGTCGGCGAGCCGTCGGGCACGGTGGAGGTCGATCTCGATGGCGGTCAACGGTCGGCCCAGCCGCTGTAACGGCAGGGTGAGGGCGCCGTCTCCGGCCCCGATCTCGACGATGGGACCCGCTGTGTGCGAGACCATCCTCACGATGTCGCCGACCACTCGACGGTCGCGCAGAAAATTCTGGCCGTTCTCATGCCGGCCGTGATGAACTGAAGACACGGGAGCTCCGCAGTCGCAGGGACAAAGCTGCTGCGGCGGAAGGTCCGAGAGAAGTGAGGATCCGCCGCTATGTGATGCGCAAGCGGATGTAGGTCACTGACATGGCTGCCACGGTAGGTGCCCGCGGCCGGACGCTCAACTCAATTTCAGCGCGGCTGCGACGATGGGCTTGGCCCATTCCGGGGTGTTCGACAGGTCGGGTGGGCCGACGATCTCGCCGCCGGCCACGTGCAGCACCAGAACCGGCAGGGGTGCGTGCTCACCGGCGGGATCGGCCTCGGCAGAGTTGTCGTACACCCGCAGCTCGGTGACCACGGGAAGCAACTGCACGAGGTTCTGCCTGCTGTGCCGCCACCGGCGCCGGATCGAGGACTCCGGGATGTCGTGTCCGCCGGAATCCACTCGATGGCGTACCCGCTCGATGTGCAGCTCGGGGGAGGCCAGGCCGACGAACCAGATGCGCACCTCGAATCCCTCTGCGGCGGCCTGGGCCAGCAGCTTCGGGATGGTGCTGCCGCCGAGCGTGGATTCGATGGACAGGTCCAGTTTTTCGGCGATGGCGCGTTCCAGCAGCCGCCTGCCCTGGTGCCACGCCAGGCTGTTGGCCCGGCCCTGGTCGAGCTCGGCATTGGCGGCCATCAACTTACGGGCCGCCTCGTCGGGGTTGAAGTAGTCGCCACCGAAGGAGCGGATGGCGGCACCGCCGATGCTGCTCTTGCCGGCTCCGTTGACGCCGGCAAGGACGTAGATGCGGGGCACCCGGCGGGCTCAGCCTCGGTGTGCCGATTGTGCGGCGGCGCCCAGCTGTTCAGGGGTGGCGTCGAAGGCCGATGCGACAGCCGACTTGCTCTCCGGTGTCTGCATCCGGGCGAGCAGGTCGTCGAATTCGTCGGTGAGCTCGTCGAGGACCGGGGCATTGGCCCGGGTCAGGGCCTCGAACTCGGCATAGGAGACCAGGACCGCCTTGGGGGCGTTGTGCTTGGTGATCGCCACGGCGCCGCCGAGGGCAGCCTGTTCGACGATGGCGGCGAACTCGTTCTTGAACTGGGTGGCCGCCACGGTCGGCACGTCGACCAGCTCACCGGCGCGGTTACGGAAAGTCAGAGTAGCCATGTGCCCATATTAGCCATTTTGGCCATTTCGACCATTCCAAACTTCACAGGAAATGCCCAGGAGGCAAGTTTGCCCATCGGGCAACTTTGCGGCTACCGTTGGCCGGCATGGCACCGGGATTGCGTGAACGCAAGAAGCTCGACACCCGACGAGCGCTCAGCGACGCGGCTCTGGCCCTGGCCTTCGAGCGCGGGCTGGAGAACGTCACCCGCGAAGACATCGCCAACCTGGCCGGGGTTTCGCTGCGCACCTTCACCAACTACTTCGCGGGCAAGCACGATGCGCTGGCGTATCGGCAGCAGGAACGTATGCGCCGCAGCATCGACCTGCTGCGCTCGCGCCCAGCCGACGAACCGCTGTGGACCGCCATCGCCGAGTCGGTGGTAAATCCGGTAGACGCCGACATGTCCGACGTCTATGGTGCGGAGAACGCTCTGCCGACCCGTCAGCAGCTGGCAGAGGTCCGAAAGCTGCTGATGATCCAGGAGATTCGCGACGCCACCTTCCGCGGAATGGTCGACGAGTGGGTGGCCGCCATCGCCGAGAGGACGGGCACCGACCCCGAACGCGACATGTATCCGCGGCTGGTGGCCGCCGTGATCCGCGCGGTCGGCGATGTCGCGATGGACGAGTACGGCAGCTCCGATCCGCCGGTGTCTTTCACGTCACTGCTACGCAAGGGGTTCGCGGCCGTGGCTGCGGGCCTGCCCGAACCGGGAGGGAATTCATGAACGAGAACAAGGCCGACGTCGTCATCTCGGGGGCAGGTCCCAACGGCCTGCTGGTGGCAGGTGAACTGGCGCTGGCCGGGGTGCGTCCTGTTGTGCTGGAACAGTTGCCAGAGCCCAGCGAGGAACTCAAGGCCAATGGCATTGTCGGGCAGGCCAACCGCGTCCTCGACTTGCGGGGTCTGTATCGCACGCTCAGCGGCACGGACGAGGCTCCGGAGCCGATGAGCGGCTACATCTTCGCGGGCATGCAGGTGCCGTTCGTCGATGTGGAGAACAACCCGATGTACGGCATGCTGATCCAGCAGCCCCGGGTGGTGCGCGATCTGGTGAACTGGGTGCAGGGCCTGGGTGTCGAGATTCGTTGGGGGCACGCGCTACTCGACCTGGCGCAGGTATCCGACGGCGTCGTCGTGGACGTCGCCGCATCTGCGGGCAACTACCGGTTGTCGACTTCCTACCTCGTCGGCGCCGACGGTGGCCGCAGTCCGGTGAGGAAGAAGGCGGGCATCGAGTTTCCCGGGCTGACCACCGACGTGGTCGCCCGGGTGGCCCACATCAGCCTGCCGGATGAATTGCGTGCCGGCTACGGCCAGCTGAGCATCCCTGGGGTGGGTCTAATCCCGTTCGGACACAACCGATTCGATGGCGGAGTGCTGATCTATGCAGAATTTCAGGCGGGCCGGTCGATGCTCGGAACCATCGAGTACGGTTCGCTCTTGCCCGACGACGCGCCGGAACTCACGTTCGATGAGCTGCGTGAGAGCGTGCGGCGGGTGGTCGGTGCGGACTTGCCGATCCGGCCCCCCGAAGGGCCTGGACCGCATGCTCTGCGACGGATCAACGGGCAGAACACCCGTCAGGCCGCACAGTACCGCGCAGGCAACGTATTCCTGGTAGGAGACGCCGCCCATGTGCATTCGGCCATGGGCGGGCCAGGGCTGAATCTGGGACTGCAGGACGCGATGAACCTCGGCTGGAAACTGGCTGCCGCCGTGCAGGGCCGGGCACCCGACGGACTGCTGGACAGCTATCACAGTGAGCGTTGGCCGGCCGGGCAGCGGGTGATGATGCACTCGATGGCACAGGCCGCGCTGATGGCCGCGGGGCCCGAAGTGACCGCACTGCGAACACTTTTCGGCGAACTACTGGGCACGCCGGACGGTTCCGCCCATATCGCCGGGGTGCTGGCAGGTTCAGATGTCCGGTACGAGGTCGGTGACAGTCATCGGTTGTCCGGATACTTCGTCCCGGATTTCGTCCTGGATGACGGCCGCCGAGTTGCCGAGCTGCTGCACTCGGGCCGGCCCATGTTGCTCGACCTGTCCGGTGGTGGCTGCGCCGATGCGGTCGCGGGGTGGCGCGAGCGGTTGGAGGTGACGGTGGCAACCTCGGCGCAGCGGCCCGCCGCTGCTCTGCTGATCCGTCCTGACGGCTATGTCGCTTGGGCGGCAGATGAATTCGCCAACGCGGACCGTGATCGGCTGCGCGATGCGCTGCAGCGCTGGTTCCGTCCGGACGGGGAACTCGACGCCCTCAGCGCCTGAGGGCGCGGCGCAGGACAGCGGGGTGGCGGGCGATCTTCGGTCCGAGCAGGAGTGCGAAGACCGTGGTCGGGAGCCATGGCCGTAGGTGCGGGCGCAGTCGCCGAATCTGGCCGTTGCCGTCGACCTCGATGATCAGCGCATCGGTGATGGTGAGGCCCGCGATTCGGCCCTCGCTGACCGCCACGCGCGTCCTGCCTTCGCCGATCGGCTCCTGCCAAGACAGCTGCCGTAGGCCGCCGTACACCGCGGTGAGCAGCGAGCGGAGATCGTCGTGTCCGCGGAACACCATGTGGCCGGACAACGGCGAGATGAGTTCCGCGTCTGGTGCCAGCGTGGCCATCGCTCGGTCGATGTCGTTGGTGCGGGTGGCCTCGCAGAACACGTTGATCGAGTCTGTCGACGTCGTCATCGGCCCATCCTTCCGTCACTTGCGAATTGCAACCCACGCTAATGCCTGTTCATTGCAATTCGCAATGGACTACGGTCGACGTGTGCCCAAACAGTCCTTCGGCGATATCGCGTGCTCGATTGCGCGCGCGGTCGATGTGGTCGGGCAACGCTGGACCCCGTTGATCCTGCGTGACCTGTTCGCGGGGCTGACGCGGTTCGAGGACATCCGCCGCGACCTCGGTATCGCGTCGAACATCCTGGCTGCGCGTCTCGACGACCTCGAAGTCCATGGAGTCGTGGAACGGCGCCAGTATCAGAGCGCACCGCCGCGGTACGAGTATCTGCTCACCGACAAGGGCCGTGACCTCTACCCGGTGATCGCGACGCTGCTGGCGTGGGGGGACAAGTGGCGGGCCGGACCGGATGGACCGCCTGCCCTGCTTGTTCACGACGAATGTGGTTGTGTCACAACAGCGAAGACGGTATGCGCCCGGTGCGGCGGAGAACTCAGGGCCGACACCGCCACCGCCACGGCCGGTCCGGGTGCGCGGCCCGGCCCGGGCACCGCCGTCATCGGCGAGTTCATCCTGGGCCGCGACGCCTAGCTAACGTTCGGCTGGCGTCCTCAGTCGAGTGTGGCCCCGATGCACACGGTGACGTAGGGCAATGCCAGGCCCGACGAGTTGGCCAGCGCCGGGTGGGTGGCCAGCAGTTCGCGGACCTGCTCCAGCGTTCGCGTCCGCACCTTCTCCGGTGAGGTGATGCAGTAGCTGCGCGAGGCCACCAGATCGATGAGCGCCTGCGGGGTGAGATAACTTGTCCACTCCACCGTGTGGCGTTCGATCTCGCCGAACGGTTCACCCAGTGCCACCTCGCTGTTGGGATCATGCTCGGGCCCGATGATGCGGCCCAGATCCTTGACCCAACCGGACCGCTCGTCGCGGGTGTTCCACACCAGGCCCAACCGACCTCCGGGGCGCAGCACCCGGCTGACCTCTTTCACGGCCCGTTCGGGATCGAACCAGTGCCAGGCCTGGGCCACCAGCACTGCGTCGACGCTGTTGTCGGCCAGCGGGATCTCCTCGGCGGTGCCCAGCAGTGCGGGGGTGTCCGGCAAAGAGTTCGACAGCAGCTCAAGCATCTCCGGGATGGGGTCGACGGCGATGACGTCCAGCCCGCGCTCGACGAGCCGGGTGGTCAGCTTGCCGGTGCCCGCACCGAGGTCGAGCACATCGTGAGCACCCTCGGGCAGCAGCCAGTCGATCGCCTCCGGCGGGTACGACGGCCGGCCGCGTTCGTAAGCCGCGGCCTCCGAGCCGAAGGACAGGGAACGCGCCTTGGGCGAGCTCACCGCTGTGCCAACTCCAGTGTGCGGCGGATCAACTTGCCCACCACTTCCGTCTCGACCAGAAAGCCGTCGTGGCCGTAGGCCGAGTCGACGACGTCCAGGCCGTTGCAGCCGGGCAACAACTCGGCCAGTTCCTGCTGCAACCGGATCGGATAGAGCCGGTCGGAGGTGATTCCGCCGACGATGACGGGCACCGGACAACCGCGCAGCGCCTCGGCCACCCCGCCACGGTCCCGGCCCACATCGTGGGTGGACAGGGCGTCCGAAAGCGCCACATACGTGCCCGGGTCGAATCGACGGGCCAGCTTGCCGCCCTGGTATTCGAGGTAGCTCTGCACGCCGTAGCGTCCGCCTGCGGTCGGGTCCTCGTCGCCCTGCGCGTCGTTGCCGAAGCGGTCGTCGAGTTCCTCTTCACCGCGATAGGTCAGGTGTGCGAAGCGCCGGGCGATCTCCATGCCTGCCAGCGGCGCGCGGCCGGTGCCGTAGTAGTCACCGCCCTGCCAGTCCGGATCGGCCTTGATCGCGGCCACCTGGGTGCTCTGGGTACCGATCTGATCGGCGGTGGCGCGTGCCCCGACGGCCAGCACCAGTCCGGCCCGGACCTCGTCGGGGTGCCCGACGAGCCATTCGAGCGCCCGGGCCCCACCCATCGAGCCGCCGACCACAGCAGCCACCTCGGTGATACCGAACGCGGCCAGCGCAGCCCGATCGGCCTCGACCTGGTCCCGGATCGTGATCTGGGGAAACCTTGAGCCCCAAGGCTTTCCGTCCGGAGCAAGTGATCCCGGTCCGGTGGACCCCTGGCAGCCGCCGAGGACGTTGGTCGAGATCGCGCACCACTGGTCGGTGTCGATCGGGGCGCCGGGTCCGGCCACCCCGTCCCACCAACCGGCGGTCGGATGACCGTCGCCCGCGGGTCCGGTGACATGAGAGTCGCCGGTCAGCGCGTGCAGCACCATCACCACGTTGTCGCGCGCGGGGGACAGCTCGCCCCAGCGCTGCACTGCGATCGACACGTCAGGCAGGACAGTGCCGTTCTCCAGTTTCAGGGCGCCGATGTGCACCACGCTGATCTCGCCTTCGGCAGGCAAGGGCACGGTGGACACGGCCGGTTCTTCGGTGATCGTCATGCCGGTCTTCTCTCGCCGTCCTACACCGTCGCCGGAGTCTGCGCGACGCCGCTGAACGGACGGGCGGCGGCGAACCCCTGCTCCAGATCGGCCAGGATGTCGTCGATGCCCTCGATACCCACCGCCAGGCGCACCAGGCCCGGTGTGACACCGGTGGACAGCTGCTCCTCGGGGGACAGCTGTGCGTGCGTGGTCGAGGCCGGGTGGATCACCAGCGAGCGGACATCGCCGATGTTGGCGACGTGGCTGTGGAGCGTGAGTGCGTTGACGAACGCCTTGCCGGCTTCCACACCGCCGGCCAGCTCGAAGGCCAGCACGGCGCCGGTGCCCTTCGGGGCGATCTTCTGACCCAGCTCGTACCAGGGCGAAGTGGGGAGTCCGGCGTAATTCACCGAGGTGACGCCGGAGTGCCCGGCGAGATGCTCGGCGACCTTCTGCGCATTGGCCACGTGGCGTTCAACACGCAGTGACAGCGTTTCCAATCCCTGCGCGATCAAAAAGGCGTTGAACGGCGAGAGGGCGCTGCCCAAATCGCGCAGCAGCTGCACCCGCGCCTTGAGGGCGTAGGCGGGCGCGCCGAGCTCGGCGAAGACCACCCCGTGGTAGCTGGGGTCCGGCTCGGTGAATCCGGGGAAGCGTCCGCTTGCCGCCCAGTCGAAGTTGCCGCTGTCGACGATCACCCCGGCGATCGCCGAGCCGTGGCCGCCGAGGTACTTGGTGGCCGAATGCACCACGATGTCGGCACCCAGTGCGATCGGCTGGATCAGGTACGGCGTGGCGATCGTGTTGTCCACGATCAACGGGACGTCGCTCTCGTGTGCCACGGCGGACACCCCGGGAACGTCGAGCACATCGATCTGAGGGTTGGAGATGGTCTCCGCGAAGAAGGCCTTGGTGTTGGGCCGGACGGCCGCGCGCCAGCTGTCCAGGCTGTCCGGGTCCTCGACGAAGCTGACCTCGATGCCGAGCTTGGGCAGCGTGTAATGGAACAAGTTGTACGTGCCGCCGTACAGCCGCGGGCTGGACACGATGTGGTCGCCGGTGCCGGCCAGATTGAGAATGGCGAACGTCGCGGCCGCCTGGCCCGAGGACAGCAGCAGCGCGGCGACGCCCCCTTCGAGCGCGGCGATCCGTTGCTCGACCACGTCGGTCGTGGGATTCATGATCCGGGTGTAGATGTTGCCCGGCTCGGCCAGGCCGAACAGCGCGGCGGCGTGGTCGGTGTCGCGGAACGTGTACGACGTCGTCTGGTAGATCGGCAGGGCCCGTGCGTTGGTGGCGCTGTCGGGCGTCTGGCCGGCGTGGATCTGCTTGGTCTCGAACGACCAGTTGGCGACGATCTCAGGATTTGTCATGGCTGGGGTATCTCCTCCGGTGACGGGACGAGGAAGGTCAGGGGTGCGGTCGGCTACCAGGCGTCGGGCTTGCCGTCTACGACGACCGGCTGACACCTAGGGTTCACTGACACATACACATGGGTGGCCTCCATCAGGTTTCCCTGTCTGTCTGGGGGCCCGTACCGTCGGACCCGCGCTTGCCTTACAGCCGCGAACGACTGCTCAACCTGGTCATCACCCGGGGCACCCCACCGCGGTTGGAGGGTTGCCGGCCAGCAAGCCGGGGCTTGATGCTGACACTCATGACCGGCCTGCAGCTTATCGCAACGCGTTGAGGCCATGCCAGTCGGTTGCCCGGGGCGTTTGCCCGTTCTGTGGTGTAGGGACCTGGTGGACGCCCGGTCGTAAGCCAAAGTTACTGGTCAGTAATGAAAGCTGCCCCTTCGATGCGGTAGCCGTCCTTGTAGTCTGGCCGCGAATACAAGAGCAGCGAATAACCACGAGTGACAACGAGTGATCCTCGTTGAACCGAGACTCACGCCGGGAGAGCAACCATGACTGCCCAGCAGCCGACCATCATCTACACGCTGACCGACGAGGCGCCGCTACTTGCGACGTACTCCTTCCTGCCGATCATCCGGGCCTTCGCGGAACCGGCGGGTATCGATATCCAGACCAGTGACATCTCGGTGGCGGCCCGCATCCTGGCCGAATTCGGCGACTACCTCACCGAGGACCAGAAGGTCCCGGACAACCTCGGCGAGCTGGGCCGTCTGACCCAGCTGCCGGAGACCAACATCATCAAGTTGCCGAACATCAGCGCCTCGGTCCCGCAGCTCACTGCCGCGATCAAAGAGTTGCAGGAAAAGGGCTACGCCGTCCCCGATTACCCGGGGGGCGATCCCAAGACCGACGAAGAAAAGGCGATCCGCGATCGCTATTCAAAGATCCTCGGCAGCGCGGTGAACCCCGTTCTGCGCGAAGGTAATTCGGACCGCCGCGCCCCCAAGGCGGTCAAGGAGTACGCGCGCAAGCACCCGCACAGCATGGGCGAGTGGTCGCAGGCCTCCCGCACCCACGTGGCCACCATGAAGACCGGCGACTTCTACCACGGTGAGAAGTCGATGACCCTGGACAAGGCCCGCAACGTGCGGATGGAGCTGGAGACCGCATCCGGCGAGACCATCGTGCTCAAGCCTGAGGTCAAGCTCGACGAGGGCGACGTCATCGATTCGATGTACATGAGCCGCAAGGCGCTGATCGAGTTCTACGAAGAGCAGATCGAAGACGCGTACAAGACCGGCGTGATGTTCTCGCTGCACGTCAAGGCGACCATGATGAAGGTCAGCCACCCGATCGTGTTCGGCCACGCCGTCAAGGTGTTCTACAAGGACGCCTTCGCCAAGCACCAGAAGCTCTTCGACGAACTCGGTGTCAACGTCAACAACGGTCTGTCGGATCTCTACAGCAAGATCGAGGCACTGCCGGCCTCGCAGCGCGAGGAGATCATCGAAGACCTGCACCGCTGCCACGAGCACCGGCCCGAGCTCGCCATGGTGGATTCGGCCAAGGGCATCTCGAACTTCCACTCACCCAGCGACGTCATCGTCGACGCGTCGATGCCGGCGATGATCCGTCTCGGCGGCAAGATGTACGGCGCCGACGGCCGCACCAAGGACACCAAGGCCGTCAACCCGGAGTCGACGTTCTCCCGGATGTACCAGGAAGTGATCAACTTCTGTAAGACGCACGGCCAGTTCGATCCGACCACCATGGGCACGGTGCCCAACGTCGGTCTGATGGCGCAGAAGGCCGAGGAGTACGGCAGCCATGACAAGACATTCGAGATCCCGCAGGCCGGTGTCGCCAAGATCGTCGACATCGATTCCGGCGAGGTGCTGCTGAGCCAGGAGGTCGAAGAGGGCGACATCTGGCGGATGCCGATCGTCAAGGACGCCCCGATTCGGGACTGGGTCAAGCTGGCAGTCAACCGGGCCCGGCTGTCCGGAATGCCTGCGGTGTTCTGGCTCGACGATGAGCGTCCGCACGAGAACGAACTGCGCAAGAAGGTCAAGGCGTACCTCAAGGAAGAGGATACCGAGGGCCTGGAGATCACCATCCTGCCGCAGGTTTGGGCCATGAGGTACACCCTGGAGCGGCTGATCCGCGGCAAGGACACCATCTCGGTGACCGGCAACATCCTGCGTGACTACCTGACCGACCTGTTCCCGATCCTGGAACTGGGCACCAGCGCCAAGATGCTCTCGATCGTGCCGCTGATGGCCGGTGGCGGTCTGTACGAGACCGGTGCGGGTGGTTCGGCGCCCAAGCACGTGCATCAGCTCGTCGAAGAGAACCACCTGCGTTGGGATTCGCTCGGCGAGTTCCTCGCGCTGGGCGCCAGCCTGGAGGATCTGGGCAACAAGACCGACAACGCCAAGGCCAAGGTGTTGGCGGCCGCGCTGGACGCCGCGACCGGAGAGTTGTTGAACGAGAACAAGTCTCCGTCCCGCAAGACCGGTGAGCTGGACAACCGCGGCAGCCAGTTCTACCTCGCGCTGTACTGGGCGCAGGCGCTGGCCGAGCAGACCGAGGACAAGGAGTTGGCTGCGCACTTCGCACCGCTGGCCAAGGCGCTCGGTGAGCAGGAGCAGGCCATCGTCTCCGAACTCAATGCGGCACAGGGCAAGCCGGCCGACATCGGCGGCTACTACTACCCGGACCCGGACAAGACGGCTGCGGTGATGCGCCCCAGCAAGACACTCAACGACCTGCTGGCGGCCACCGAGAAGGCCTAGCCTGCGCTCAGCTCTCTGAGTCTGCGCTCAGATCGTCGAAACGCGTGTTTTCTCGATCTGAGCGCAGACTGGACGCCCTGCGCGCGTAGTCGGTTAGCCCGTCGCGCGTGTTTGGTCCGTGTGCCGGTCGACGAACTCGGTGATCAACCGGGTGATGGTGTCGGGTGCCTCGAACATCGGGACGTGTCCGACCCCCTTGAGGGTGGTGACGACGGCGTCCGGCGCCAGGCTGTTGGTGAAGTGCCGAGTGAAGCGCGGCGCGGGCAGCACGCGGTCCTTCTCGCAGATCACGAGTTGGGTCGGAGTGCGCGAGTTCTTGATCTCCATCAGGCCTGCGGTGGTCAGTGCCTTGACCATGAGCTTGAAGTACGCGGGGCAGTGTGCCAGGTCCTCGATCAGATCGCGACGGTCGCTGTCGTTGAGCACTTCGGGCGTGGCGCTCACCGCGAGATATGAGATCTGTTTGGTCAGTGGGAATTTCAGCAACTGCTGTCGCAACACCGCAGTGGACAGCACGATCGGCAGGGCCGCCATGAACTTGGCGATGATCTCGTACTTCGCCAGCGTGTGCATCGACCACCCGCCCGCGGGCGCGATGCCCGTCAGCGTCCTGGCCCGGCCGCGGCGTTCCAGCTCGAAGGCCACCCAGCCGCCGAGCGAGTTGCCGACGATGTGCGCGGTGCACCAGCCCAGTTCGTCGAGCCGGCGTTCGACGTCGTCGGCCAGCGTCGCCACATCGAGGAGCATCGGTGCGTGCGCGCCACCGTGATGGCCGGCCATGGTCGGCGCGAACACCTCGTAGCGCCCGGTCTGCGCGAGCTGCGGTGCGACGTACTTCCACACGCTCTGTGACAGCAGGAAGGGATGCAGCAACAGAATCGGTTCGCCCGATCCCAGGTGGATGGGAGCACGTTCAGCCATGCCGCCAGACACTAAGGTGATACCGCCGGTACCGCAAGGGCCTGTCGGTGCGGATCGGTAGGGTCTGGGCGTGGCATCTCCGGCTTCCCTGACCGTCAGCACCATCAACGTCAACGGCATTCGCGCCGCGGTCAAGCAGCGCTCCACCGAGAATCTGGGCCTGCTGCCCTGGCTCAAGGAGACCGAGGCGGATGTGGTGTGTCTGCAGGAGACTCGCGCCGACGACGAGCAGCTCAACGATGCCCTGGCCCCCGCCCTGGCCGACGGCTGGAATCTGGCCTCGGCGGTTCCGCACGTCAAGGGTCGCAACGGCGTCGCGGTGCTGTCCCGGCATCCCATCGAGGCGGCACGGTTGCTGGTCTCCGACGAATTCGAGGCCCACGGGCGCTACCTCGAGGTGGACACCGCGGGCGTGACGGTGGGTAGCGTGTACGTCCCGACAGGCGAGGCGGAGACAGACCGTCAGCTCGAGAAGGAGCGGTTCATGGCCACCATCGCCGCCCGGATGGCCGAGCTGCGAGACCGTGACGCGGTGCTGTGCGGTGACTGGAACATCGCCCACACCGAGAACGACATCAAGAACTGGAAGGGCAACCTGAAGAAGGCCGGCTTCCTGCCCAGTGAACGGGCCTGGCTCACCGAGCTCCTGGGCACCGGCTGGGTGGACGTGGTGCGGGTACTGCATCCCGATGTGGCCGGGCCCTACAGCTGGTGGTCGTGGCGCGGCAAGGCATTCGACAACGACGCCGGCTGGCGCATCGACTATCACCTGGCCAGCCCGACGCTGGCGGTCAGGGCGGCATCGGCTCGGGTGGACCGGGCTGAGCTTTACGCGCTGCGGTGGTCCGACCACTCACCGGTGACCGTCAGCTACGGCTGACGCCAATCCGGCCGACGGCCCAGGTGGGCCAGGATCTTCTCGAAATCCGTTGCGGGCGAGGCAGTGACGGCCCGCGCGAACGGCGAGGGCGAACTGTCACGGAAATCGCCGTCGGGGATCGCCATCACCAGCGGCAGCAACGCGGTGATCACATCGGCCGGTAGTTCGAACGGTATGCCGAGCGTGGCGGCGACATCCCAACCGTGGACGGCGTAATCCACGAAATGGAAACCGATCGCCAACGCTCCCGGGAACGTCGCGTCCGGCCCGAACTCGGGTAGGGCAAACGTCGCCTCGGAGATCCCGTCGGCCGCGAAGGCGTCGAGCACGTCGTGTGCGGCCGCAGCGTACGTGCCGGCCGGATCGGCGCGTATGGCGTCGGCCACGGTCCCGGCATCCCAGACGGACTCGTCGGCGCCGTGTCCGCGTGCCGCCGCGGCGAAGCCGCGATGTTGGGCGGTCATGTGGGCGAGCAGGTCGGCGAGTGTCCATTCGGCGCAGGGGGTTGGCCGATCGAGATCGCTGCCGCGGACCCTGTCGACGACTTGGGCCGATCGCAGAACGACGGTGCGGTGGAGAGGACGGAGGTCGGCTTCAATAGTAGGCATGAGCTTACGATAAGCATAAGCACATCATCTGGCAACGCTTACGCTGATCCGGTGTCGAAGCGCCCGGACCTGGCGGCCATGCTGGCCCCGCTGATGCGGGAGCTGATCGCGGCCGAGCAGCCCGTGCTCGACGCTCACGGCCTGACGATGTGGGGCTATGTCGTCCTGCTCGCATTGGACCGGTCATCGGTACGGACACAGGCAGCGCTGGCCGAGGCGATCGGCGCCGACAAGACGCGGATCATCCGCACCCTCGATGACCTGCAGCGGCAAGGGTTCATCGAGCGGGAGGCCGACCCCGACGACCGGCGTGTGCGGTTGCTGGCCATCACCGAAGCGGGCCGCGCGGTCAAGGATTCCGCGCAGCGCGAGATCCAGCAGGGGGAGGAGCGCTGGCTGGGTGAGCTGTCGGCCGACGAGCGCGCGGTGTTCTTACGGGTTCTGCAGCGGCTGACCCCTGAATAATCCGGATGACGTCAGTGCGAAAATCAGAAGATCATGAGTAGCGCAAGCAAACAGGTCGTGTTCTCGGGCGCCCAGCCCACCTCTGACTCTCTCCACCTGGGCAATGCCCTGGGTGCCGTCACGCACTGGGCGCAGCTCCAGGATGGTTACGAGGCGTTCTTCTGCGTCGTCGACCAGCACGCCATCACCGTGCCCCAAGACCCCGAGATCCTGCGCCGCCGCACACTGGTGACTGCCGCGCAGTACCTGGCCCTCGGCATCGACCCGACGCGCAGCACGGTTTTCGTCCAGAGCCACGTGGCTGAGCACACTCAATTGGCTTGGGTGCTCGGATGTTTCACGGGCTTCGGCCAGGCCTCGCGGATGACGCAGTTCAAGGACAAGTCGACCAAGCAGGGGGCCGAGGCCACCACTGTCGGCTTGTTCACCTACCCGGTGCTGATGGCGGCCGACATCCTGCTCTACGGCACCGACCTGGTGCCCGTCGGAGAGGACCAGCGCCAACACCTCGAGCTGACCCGCGACCTGGCGCAACGTTTCAACGCCCAGTTCGCCGACACCTTCGTGGTGCCCGAGGCGATGATCCCCAAGGCGACGGCCAAGATCTACGACCTGCAGGACCCGTCGGCCAAGATGAGCAAGTCGGCGGCGTCCGAGGCCGGGCTGATCAGCCTGCTCGACGACCCGAAGGCCACGGCCAAGAAGATCCGCTCCGCGGTGACCGACAGCGAGCGCGAGATCCGGTTCGATCCGGAGGCCAAGCCCGGCATCTCGAATCTGCTGACGATCCAGTCCGCGGTGACCGGCACCGAGGTCGACAAGCTGGTCGAGGGATATGCCGGCCGCGGCTACGGCGATCTCAAGAAGGAGACCGCCGAGGCAGTGGTGGAGTTCGTCACGCCGATCAAGGCCAGGGTCGACGAATTGCTGGCTGACCCGGCCGAACTCCAGTCCGTTCTGGCTGCAGGGGCGGAACACGCCCGAGAGGTCGCCGGGAAGACCCTCGCTCGGGTTTACGACAGGATAGGGTTTCTCCAGCAAACACCATAAGCACTGGGGAGGGGTTGGCGGTGGACGAGCCGGAGAAGCCGGGATTCCTGGACCGGCTGCGCGCCCGCTTTCCCTGGTTCGACCATGTGATGCGGGCGCAGGAGCGCTACAACGATTGCAACGGCAACTTCTATGCCGCTGGCATCACATATTTCACGATCTTTGCGCTGTTCCCGTTGCTGATGGTGGGCTTCGCCGCCGGTGGTTTCCTGCTGTCGCGTCGTCCGGACCTGCTCGAAGAAATCGAACACCGCATTCGGCAAGCGGTCTCTGGTGACCTGGGCCAGCAACTGGTCACCCTGATGGATTCGGCTATCGCCTCCCGCGGCACGGTCGGCGTGATCGGTCTCGCCACCGCGGTGTGGGCGGGGCTGGGTTGGATGGCCAACCTGCGCGAGGCGCTGAGTCAGATGTGGGAGCAACACGCCGAGTCCAACTTCGTCGGCAACAAGCTCTCAGATCTGCTCGCCTTGGTGTCGGCGTTCTTGGCGATGGTGATCACCATCGGGCTGACCGTCCTCGGCGACCCTGCGCTGATGCGTAAGGTGTTGCGGTGGATCGGCCTTCATGACGGCGCCGTACTCGGCGGCGGATTGCGCGTCATCTCGATAGCGGTGTCGATCTCGATCTCGTGGCTGTTGTTCAGCTGGATCATCTCGCGCCTACCCCGCGAACCGGTTCCCTTCCGCAGGTCGATGCGGGCCGGGCTGCTGGCTGCGGTGGGCTTCGAATTGTTCAAGCAGGTGGCGTCCATCTATCTGCAGTCCGTCCTGAACGGCCCAGCCGGGGCGACGTTCGGCCCGGTGCTGGGCCTGATGGTGTTCGCCTATGTCACCGCGCGCCTGATCCTGTTCGCGACGGCCTGGGCTGCGACGTCCGAGGAGAGCCTGGCCGAGGCGCCGGTGCTGCCCCCCGACCCCGCGCAGATCATCACCAGGGTGCAGGTCCGCGAGGGAGTCGGGGTGTCCGGCGCGTTGGCCGCCGCGGCCATGGGAGCCATTGGTGCGCTCGGGCTTTCGCGCTTGCTGCGTCGTTAGTGGCTCACTGCTTTCAGGCCCACGATGCAGCCCACGACGCCGAGCATCAGCAGTACCTTGACCACTGACGCGGATTCGGCACCGGTGATCATGGCGAAACCGACGGTGAGCACGGCGCCGATGCCCACCCATACCGCGTAGCTGGTTCCGGGCGGCAGGCTGCGCATCGCGATGGCTAGTCCGATCATCGACAACACAAGGGCCACACCGAATATCACCGACGGCCAGAGCCGGGTGAAGCCTTCGGTCTTGCTCAGGGCAGTCGCCCACACCGCTTCCAGAACGCCTGAGACGACGAGAATCAGCCATGCCATGGCACACCTCCAAACACCCCGTCTTTTCGCTGGCCGGGTACGGGTGCGCCTCGTCCGGTGCCATGTGCTGGCATCAGCCATTGTAACAACGACGTAACATTGCAGGCTGTGAGCTTGGCAACCACCTGGTCGCGGTCGATCGGCATCGAAGTACCAATCGTCAACGCGCCGATGGGCGGTGCCGCAGGCGGCCGGTTGGCTGCCGCGGTCTCCGCCGCCGGAGGCCTGGGCATGATCGGTATGGGCAGTTCGGCGACGGCCGATCAGCTGACCGCCGAATTGGCGCAACTCGACGGGCGGATCTTCGGAATCGGCCTGGTGCACTGGGTCGTCCAGGATCGTCCCGACCTGTTCGAGGTGGCGCTGGCCGCCCGGCCGGCGTTGTTGAGCGTGAGCTTCGGTGAGGACTGGGAGTGGGTGCGGCGGGCGCATGAAGCAGGCCTGACGGTGACGACTCAGGTCGCGACCGTCGATGCCGCTCGGCGAGCGGTTGACGCCGGTGTCGATGTGGTGGTGGCACGGGGAGCTGAAGGCGGCGGCCACGGTGAGCCGACCATCGGGACGCTGCCGCTGCTGGCAGACGTGCTCGATGCCATCGACGTGCCGGTGCTCGCCGCGGGTGGGGTCTCGTCGGCTCGGGCGGTGGCCGGGGTGCTGGCTGCCGGGGCGGGTGCGGCGTGGGTGGGCACGGCTTTCGCCGCGTGTTCTGAAGCGCTGACGCCGTCTCCGGCGCGCGATGCGTTGATTGCGGCCGATGGTGACGCCACCGAACTCACCACCGAGCACGATGTCGCCGCCGGATACCGATGGCCGCCCAGCATTCCGGAGCGCGTGCTGCGTGGATCGCCGGTCAATGCCGGCCAGGGCGTGGGGGCGGTACGCCGCGAGGAGTCCGCGGCAGAACTCGTGAGGTCGCTGGCCGAAGGTGCCGAGCGGCTACTCCGGCGCTGGCACTGACAGGCCTGCCAATCCGCCGAGAGCGGCGGCGGATTGGCAGGCCCGGAGTGTATTTAACCCGTGTGGCAATTACATTTCAGCCGAATCGGCCAATTCATCACCGATAGCTGAGCACCTTCTCCACCGTCGACACCACCTGCCCAGCGCCGTCCTCGGCGTCGATCTGCGTGGAGAGAACCTCGGCATTGTCCCGAAACCTATTGTTCGACAGCACCGTTCGAATCGCCACGCCGAGACTCTTCGGGTCGAGGTGGCTTTGCCGAAGGGGCTGCGGGCTCACTCCGAGTTCGAAAAGTCGTCGTGCCCAGAACGGCTGGTCTCCGTAGCCGGCCGGGACCGCGACCGTTGGTACGCCTGCGCGGAGTCCCGCCGCCGTGGTGCCCGCGCCGCAGTGGTGCACAACGGCTGCCGCCCGCGTGAACAACCAGTCGTGCGGTACATCGCCGACGGTGATCACGTCGTCACCGCCGGCGTCGAGACCCGCCCAGCCTGCTTGGATCACGGCACGTGTGCCTGCGGTGCGAACGGCCTGCATGACCGCGGCCGACATCTTCTCGGCCGCGGCGAGGCTGTTGACGGTACTGCCGAACCCGATCACCACCGGTGGAGGCCCGGCCTCCAGGAACCTCACCAGCTCGATTGGCGGATGCCAATCTGCATGCCGGGCAGGCCACCAATAGCCGACGACTTCAATGCCCGATCGCCAGTCGGCCGGACGCGGCAATACCGCCGGTGAATAGCCGTACAGAATCGGCCAACCGGCCTCCGTGCGTCGTCGCCGCAGTGACCGGGCATCGGCCGCCGGGAGGCCGAGCTGTGCCCGAAAGTGATTGACAGCCTTGCCGTATAGCGCATCAACCAGCGCTTCGCTGACTCGCGCTGCCACCCGGTTGCCGTATCGGCCTGCGGTCCAGGCTCCCAACAGGGCGGGCGGGTGATCAGCCGTGGCAGATATCGGCTGCAACCGCACGCCGATACGCGGGACGGCGAGTGCATCCGCCAGCGGATGTCCCACCAATTCTGCAAACGGTGACAGCAGCAAAAGATCGACCGGGTCGTCACGGACAGCCGCCAGCACCCGATCACCGAGCACCTGCATACCCCGCGGCGAGAGAAAAGCTGCCATGGCTTTGGCGGCTTGGCGTGGCGATATGTCCGCCAGGTCCGCTGGGGCGTCGGCGAGATCATCTGCAACGCCGCGAAATTCGAGCCCGCATCCGGTCACCAGGTCGGCAAAAGCCTGGTAGGCCACCATGATCACGCGATGTCCGGCCTGCTGGAGACGAAGCCCCACCCCGGTCAGCGGTGCCACATCGCCCCGACTGCCGATCGCGACGATCGCGATGGTGCTCACGGTGCCGTAGCCTTCTCGAAGATCTCGACAAGCACTTCGCCATGGGCGATGACGTCGTAGTCCGGGTCCCGGGCATACTCCTGGGCTGCACTGTCGAGTGCGCCGCGCAGGATGTTCTTCATGAACAGCGGTGACAGCTCGCGGAATTCGCCGCTTTCCAGGCCCTCGGCGAAGATGGCCTGCGGGTCGAGGGCCGCCAGATCGCCGGTCGGAGGATGCTCTGCGACGGCTTTGGCTGCAGCCTGGTCGACTCGCAGCCCGTCCGCGTCGCGGTATCCGGAGACGAGTTCGAGCATCGCCACGGCCGCCGACCGGTTGGCCGCGACAAAGCCGATATGGGCCCGGATGTAGGCAGACAGCTTTGCCGCCGCGGTGGTTTCGCCGTTGACCGCCGGCACGATCACTGCGACGCCGCGGGTGAAGATTTCGGTGAAGACCGCCTCGACGACTTCAGATTTGCTGGTGAAGTGGTACAGCACAGCGCTTTTCGCGATACCGATGTGCTCGGCGATGCGCGCCAGCGAGGCCTGGGGGTAACCCTGCTCGGCGATCACTTCCACCGCGCCCTCGACAATCTGCCGGCGGCGGGCCTGTTCGGTAAACGTCTTGGCACGTTCTGACCGCATGGTCTGAGATTAGACCGATCGGTCAGAACTTGGCAAGGCGGCGTCTTCGCTATGGGTGTGTGGCCTTCCCCGTGCCTCGCTTCGCCTTTGCGATGAACCGGACGATCAGCGCGGCAAGGACGATCATGAGGAACGGTCCGTAGAACTCGGTGTAGGTGACGCCCCGCCGCCAGTAGGCGATGAAGAACGTGAACCAGATGACATAGCTGCCGGTGAGGTGCAAGCCCTTCCATGTGGAGTACCGCATGCGTTTGGCGACGCGGTCGAACGAGGTGATGGTCATCGCGATGATGAACCCGTAGGCGATGAAATCGAGGACGAAGACGCCGTGCGGGGTGGGATCGACGACGCGGGTCTCGAACCGCTGTTGGTTCAGAACGATTGTCGCGACGATGAATCCGGCGTGGACCAAATGAGATCCGGCGAACCCCACGCCCAGATAGCGTCGGTTGCGGCGGATCCATTTGGTGGTGTCGTTCGGCCACAACTGGTAGAGCGACGACGCGGTGAAGGCCAGCAGGAAAAGGATCGCCGATGTCCGGGCCGTGATGCGGATGCCGAGGTTGGCCCCGTTGACACCGCCTACCGCCCACGCCGCGATGGTCGAGCCGACCACGATCGCCGCGATGAGCAGCCAGGTCAACTTCCAGCCCGACAGGACGGATTTGAGGGTGGTCTGGATGGGCGGTGTGGCGTTCTCGGCGTCAGGCAATTTGATCGACACTTCTGAAGCTCCTCCTGCTGCAGCGGGCATTGCCCGACGACTCACGCCAACTAGTCGAACACGATCGAGTCATCACATCCAACGAATGTTTTCGATGATCGTCATCTTCACGGCAGATGAGACTCTGACCGCGTCTGACCCCGTGTGAGGTCCGAAGAGGTTGCCGCCGCAGATGTTTCGCGGCAGGCGGGGAGATCGCGGGTCAGCGAATGGTGCGACGGTTCAGCGACCGCGCGCCCATCATGAGCATGAACACGATCACGGCTCCGACGATCGCCACCCCGACGCGGACCGGCAGGGCGTCCGCCGGGGGGAGCAGTGCGGCGGCCTGTGCGGCGCTCGGTTCCTCACGCTTGGGGGCGATCAGCGACGGGTCGGGGTCGACGAGGGTTCCGACCTTGGTTCCCGGCGCGGTGGCGAAACCGTAGTCGAGCAGATGGGCGGCCTGTTCCCACGGTGCGATCGGCACCCGGGTGCCCTTCAACAGGACGGCCACCAGGCGGCGGCCGTCGCGCTCGGCGGCGCCGACGAAGGTCTGGCCGGCGTCGTCGGTGTAACCCGTCTTCCCGCCGAGGGCGCCCGGGTAGTTGTAGAGGAGCTTGTTGTCGTTCTCCACCGGGTAGGACGGATTGCCGTCGCGCCCGGGGAAGTCGTAGGTCTCGGTTCTGACGATGTCCGCGAACGCCGGGTTCTGCCAGGCATACCGGTAGAACAGTCCGATGTCGTAGGCCGACGTGCTCATGCCCGGGCCGTCCAGCCCTGACGGTGTGGCAGCGCGGGTGTCGCGGCCGCCGAGCTTGCCCGCCAGGATGTTCAGCTTCTGCAGTGCTGGGTCCCACCCGCCGAGCTGCATCGCCAGCGCGTGCGCGGCGTCGTTGCCGGAGTGCATGAGCAGGCCGTGCAGCAGGTCGTTGATGGTGTACCGGCCGCCGGGCCCGACGCCGACGCGGGTGCCCTCCGAGTTGGCGTCTTCTTGAGTACCGGCGACCAACTTGTTGAGGTTGAGTTCGTTGAGTGCGGCAGTGGCCACCAGGACCTTGATGATGCTCGCCGGGCGGTGTCGCCCGTGCGGGTCGCGCGCGGCGATGATGTCGCCGGTGTCCAGATCGGCGACCAGCCAGGCCTCTGCAGAAACGTCGTTGGGCAGTGGCGGGGTGTCGGGCGCGGTGATCACGCCACAGCTCGAAAGTGCTTCGCCGCCAATCGTCTTGGTGGGGACCGGCAGTGGCCCGGGGGCGACCTCTCCGGGCTTGGGCACCTCGGAGGCGTCCACGGCCGGAGGAGTCGTCACCTTGTAGGGGCATTCGGGTGCCGGGTCCGCATTCGCGACACCGGCCGTCATCAAGGGTGCCGTCAGCATCGCCAGTGCCGCGAACGCGGACACAGCGCGCTGGGTAGTCCTCCGCAAGGTCGCCATCGTGACCGAAGGTTAGGCGATTCGGGCCGGTTTTCCCGTTTGCCACGCTGTGACGTGTGTGGTTTGTGTGACGACTGTGAATGTGCTCCGGGCAGACATTCGGGCCCCACGGAGGATGGGGCCCGAATGCTTGCCGGTCCACCCGGCGTCCCCCCGACCCGGAGGAAGTTCCGCTACGGGTACCTTGAGCGGCTCAGTCGTCGCTGCCGGCTTTGTCTTTCTTGTCGGCTGAGGCGGCACCGCCGTTGGCGGCGTTGCCCTTCTTCGCAGAGGTGCCGCTGTTGGCACGTTCCTTCGTCTTGGCGGACTTCGAGAAGCTGTCGGTGAATTTCTTGACGGACTTCTCGATGCCGCTGCGCATCTGCTTGGCACTCTTGCCGACTTGGTCGCCGGCTTCCGGCAGGGAGGTCCTGATGTTCTGAGCCGGGCGCGAGACAACGGAATGGGCCTCGATTGTGCTTCGTGCCGAAATGCTGTTCGTAACAGCGGCATCCCGTGTAGCGACGACATCGCCGGTGGCGGGCTCAGTTGGAGGCGACGCGTCCGAATCCGTTGCCGAAGTCTCTGCTAATGGCCGATTTGTCGTTGTCTCAGATCCTGGATCGGCTGCAATCGAAGGCTCGATATGAACGTCTTCGGGCGTGCCGGCAAGTTCGCTGGTGTTAACCGCTGCAGTCGCGGGCAACGCGATCGCGGCAGCGATCCGTTCGGGCAGCTTGAGTAAGAGATTCAAGGCGGGGCCGCCGACGGGGCCCTTGCATCCGCACGCCCCCCAATAGTGAACGTCGATGATGCCGCCGCTTGTGCTGTTCAGCAGGGTGTCGACCACGTCGGCCGGCGTATTGATGATGGCGGAAACCCCAGCAGCGACGTCGCCTGCGTTGAAGGCGTCGACGGCCTGCTGTGCGCTAGTTCCCAATGACGTCAGCGCCGTCGAGGGTATTCCTAGGGCCACGCCGACCAGGCTGGACATCGTCGCTATGTTGAATACTTGTCCGACGGTCGCGGTGAAGTGTTGTGCCACGTAATTCGGGATGCTCAGCAGACTCATGAGCGGAAACCCCGCCCACATAAGGCCCCCTATTGCGTTTGCGACGTTGGTGAGAGCCTGCTGCGGTTGTCCTGCCTGTATCAGGGCCCCCGCCTGAGTGATCGCTGAGGCTACATCAGTTAATCGAGCCTGCAGGAGCGGTATGGCCTCTTGGATGCCGGAGGCCACCCACCCGGCATAGGTCTGCAAGTTGGAAAGCACTTGGCGGGTCACGGGAGCCGGATTTTTCATCCAGTAATTGGCGAGTTCGCCGAGGTTTTCGGTGGTCAGAGCTGCGACCTGTTCCAAGCGGGTAAACGGGTCCACGGTTGAGGTGAGCGAGACCTGAGCCGTCGAAATTGTTGTGCTGGTTGCGGATGTACTGACCGGTGGTGGCGCGAGTGGTGACACGGCGATGACGCCTGCCCCTACTAGTGCTACACCGGCCGTCGTGAACGGCCGTAAAGCCAATTGCATCGGGGGATCCTTCCTGGAAGGTGGCTGAACGACCAGAAAAGTAGCGGAACGAGAGAGTCTAGGCAGCAGTCTCGTGGAAAGTTCAATTCAAAATGCGACGGGTGACGCGGCGTTGTAATGCGCTTTGAAATGCTGTTATAGCTCTGCGTCCGTCGTTGCGGCAAAGCTCTCAGACGTTCAAGATTCAAATATGGGGGCTTCACGGGCGCGTGCACGGTCAGGACTGCAACCCGTTTCAGTCCTAGGTCAGCCGCTCGTTAGTGCGAGCAGCGTGACCGCGTCTGCGACGGCGATTCGCCGAACAAATCGCGATACCGCGCCGCCATCCGGCCGAGCTCGCTGATGCCCCACCGGTTGGACACCTCGGCGATCGTCGGCTTCGGACCGTCACAGGCGAGCAGGTCGGCGCGGATGCGGTGCAGACGCATCCGCGCGATGTAAGACTGTGGCGATTCGCCGAGCGTCTCGTGGAACGATCGGGCCAGGGTGCGGCGGGAAACGCCGGCCAGCCGGGCCAGGTTTTCGATGTCGAGACGTCTGTCGAGGTTGTGGTCGATGTGCGCACGGGTCGACTCGACGATTCTCTGACATTGCCGCAGCGTGAAGGCTGGAAGCGGTGCAGGTTGGCGGGCGAAGTGGCCGATGAATGCCGCGACGATGTCGGCCAACGCCGCCGAGCCGAGCTCCGTCCGACTGTCCCGGTGCACCTGGGCCAGGTGAGCGGATATCGCGCTGAGATGTGCTTGGGCGAGTGGGTGGGGGTGGATGCCGGTGTGGCGGAAAGCGTTGGGGGAGAGGTTGATTCCATGGCGTTCGGCTTCGCGTTCCAGCGTTTCCTCGCGCAGGGTGACGACGGCGTAGAGCGAGTTGACGTCGTGGAATGCCTCTTGCACGTCGCCGGGGCGAAAAACTGTGACCACGCCGGAGTCGATCTCCTTCAACAGCAGCCGGTTACGGGGCGGAATCCGCAGGCCGACGGCAATCGAGACGGCATCGGCAGACAACGGACCGCGGATCTGCACTCGGCTGTCGAACCGTCCCGAACTGAACGCGATGCCGCCGTCGGAGGCATGAATCAGACTGCCGCGCGGCGGTTCGCGTGACATCTGGAACGCGCTCAGGCCGGCATCCTTGACCGCGTTGCGCAGGTCCTCGAGTTGCGTGATCCGGGTCCGGACCAACGGCACGTCCATGACGCAGCAGTGTAAGACGCCACCGGACTGTCCCATTCTGCATAGACCGATATTTCTGGCTGGGCTGTGATCTTTCCAGCGGTCGCCGCCGGCGACTGACCGACGAAGGAGACAGCGCGAAGCGATGCCGGCGGTCGAACCCCTTGTCAGTGATGAAGAGTGGCAGCACTGGGGACGCTTCGGTGAGGCTGCCGAACTGCTCTACCGGGAGATCAATGCCGCGCTTGTCGCCCGGCACAGTCTCGCGGTTCCCGACGTGCACCTGCTCAATCTCCTCAACGAGGATTCTCGCCGGCGTCTTCGCATGGGCACTCTGGCCGATGCATTGGTCCTCGCGCCGAGCCGGGTGACATGGCAGGTCCAGCGCTTGGAAGTTCGGGGATTGGTCCGCAGGTTTCGTAGCCTCGAGGACAGACGAGGGATCGCTGTCGGAATCACCCGGCAGGGGCAAGATCGACTGCGGCCGGCACTACGCACCTACGCCATGCTGGTCCGGCAGTTCTATCTGGCTCCGCTGGAGCGAGAGCAGATGACCGCTCTCGGGGACAGTGCCCGTCGGATCGGCGAGGCCCTGAAGAACCACGGCTAGCGCAGGTCGCGCAGCTCTGCGTATGCCAGCGCCGGAAAGGCGATCGTCGACATCCACAGCCGGCCTCCGGATTCGACCAGTCCGGTGACCGTTCCGAAATCTGGCCGCGTGGCGCGCAGTCCGGCGAGCACCTCGCCCGAGCCGGCATCGAAGGCGAGCGCCCACACCTGCGGCTGAATCTTGGGTTGGAGCCGGTCAGGTAACCGCCACAAGAGCTTTCGGATCACCGGTGCCCGAGGTGCCAGCCACTCGGCCGCGGCGTTCGGCGCGGACACCATCGCGACCCAGATCCGACCGTCGGCACCGGTGGAGATGTTGTCCGGATAGCCGGGCAGGTGCACTGCCAGCGGCGTCACCGTTCCGGCCTGCGGCCCCGTCAGCCAGTACTTCGACAAACGCCGGGCCTGGGTCTCGGCGAACACCAGCGCGGACTCGTCGGCGGTGGCGGTCAGGCCGTTGGCGAAGTACAGGCCGTCCAGCAAGGTGGTGACGGAGCCGTCGGAATTCAGTCGGAACAGGCTGCCCCGCCCACGCGCTTCCATGATCGCGCCGGAGAAGTGCTCGAAATGGAACTGGCTGGTCGACTCGGTGAAATAGATTGTGCCGTCCGCAGTCTCGGTCACGTTCGAGCAGAACCTCAGCGGGCGGGTTCCCACGGACTCCACGAGTACCGACAACGCTCCGGTGGCGGGATCCAACGCCAGCAGCCCGCGGTGGCTGTCACAGATCAACACGCGTCCGTCGCGGGCGACGTGCAGGCCCAACGGGCGTCCGCCGGTATCGGCCACCACCGTCGAGGCCCCGTCGGGTGACACCCGCACGATGCGGCCGTCGACCAATCCGGTCCACAGTTGCCCGGATGCGTCGCTCACGACGTCCTCCGGTCCCTCGCCGGGCATCGGCACGATGGTCAGCGCGGCCGGGCCGAACGGTGGCAACTCGTCGACGGGAGGAGGAGTCCAACGGACGGGATCGATCGGGGGTTTCCGAGGCACGTTGCCAGTGTGACGTGGGTGGGGGACGGAACCAAGCAGCTGAGCGCGATTGTCCAAGATCACACCACCGAAAGGGACCGTCCCCCTGCCCAAACGATAGACCTGTTGTCAACGGCCTGCGTTCCGCATGGGCTGTTACAACAGCTTCCCAGCCTCCGTCAGAACGCCGTGCAGGATCTCGTAGATCGCGTCGAACTCGGCCTGCCCGCTGATCAGCGGCGGCGCCAGCTGGATCACTGGGTCGCCACGGTCGTCGGCGCGGCAATACAGACCGGCCTCCCACAGCGCCGGGGTGAGGAACCCGCGTAGCAGCCGCTCGGACTCCTCGTCGTTGAAGGTCTCCTTGGTGGCCTTGTCTTTGACCAACTCGATTCCGTAGAAGAATCCCTCACCGCGGACGTCGCCGACGATCGGTAGGTCATACAGCTTCTCCAAGGTGGCGCGGAACGCGGGCGCGGCCTCCTTGACGTGGTCGTTGAGTCCCTCGCGCTCGAAGATGTCGAGGTTGGCCAGGGCGACGGCGGCTGAAACCGGATGCCCGCCAAAGGTGTAACCGTGGCCGAAGGTGGTCTTGCCGTCGTTGAACGGTTCGAACAGCCGGTCACTGGCGACCATGGCTCCCAGCGGTGAATACCCCGAGGTCAGTCCTTTGGCACTGGTGATGATGTCGGGCACGTAGCCGAAGTCGTCACAGGCGAACATTGATCCGATGCGGCCATAGGCGCAGATCACCTCGTCGGACACCAGCAGCACGTCGTACTGGTCGCAGATCTCGCGCACCCGCTCGAAGTAACCGGGTGGCGGAGGGAAGCAGCCGCCCGCGTTCTGCACCGGTTCGAGGAACACCGCAGCCACGGTGTCGGGCCCTTCGAACTCGATGGCCTCGGCGATGCGGTCGGCGCAGTAGCGGCCGAAAAGCTTTTCGTCATGCGCGTATTCGGCAGGCGCCCGGTAGAAGTTCGTATTCGGCGCGCGGAAACCACCGGGGGTCAGTGGCTCGAACGGTGCCTTGAACGCCGGGATGCCGGTGATCGCGAGTGCGCCCTGCGGGGTGCCGTGGTAGGCGATGGCTCGCGAAACCACCTTGTGCTTACCGGGTTTTCCGGTCAGCTTGAAGTACTGCTTGGCCAATTTCCAGGCGCTCTCTACGGCCTCGCCGCCGCCGGTGGTGAAGAACACCCGGTTCAGGTCGCCCGGTGCGTAGTTGGCCACCCGCTCGGCCAGCTCGATGGCCGGCGGCGTGGCGTAAGACCACAACGGGAAGAAAGACAGCTTCTCGGCCTGCTTGGCCGCGGCCTCGGCAAGTTCCTTACGGCCGTGGCCAACCTGCACGACGAAGAGGCCGGACAGGCCGTCGATGTAGCTCTTGCCCTTGTCGTCGAAGATTCGGACACCCTCGCCGCGGGTGATGATGGGCGGAGTGATGCCCTCGCCGTGCCGGGCGAAGTGTCCCCACAGGTGGCGGTTTGCCTTGCTTGCTAGATCGGATTTTTCAGTGACGCTCATCGAGTTCCCCAATTGTATTGCTGTTTAACGAGTTTCAGGTAAACGAGGGTTTCGGTGGTTATCACTCCCGGCAATGAGCGGATTTGGGTGTTGAGAAGTTCGAGCAGGCTGTCGTCGTCCTCGCAGACCACCTCGCAGATGGCGTCGAAGGATCCGGCGGTCAGCACCACGTAGTCCACGGCGTCGATGGCCGACAGTTTCTCGGCCAGCTTGAGGGTGTCGCCGGTGCAGCGGATGCCGATCATCGCCTGCCGGGCGAACCCGAGTTGCAGCGGATCGGTCACCGCGACGATCTGCATGACCCCGGCGTCGACCATGCGCTGGACCCGCTGACGCACTGCCGCCTCGGACAGGCCTACTGCCTTCCCGATCCCGGCATACGAACGGCGCCCGTCGGCCTGCAGCTTCTCGATGATCGCCTTTGACAGGTCATCGAGCTGAAAGGCGGTGCGAGAATTGTTGTTCACCCGCAGGGGCACGGGCTGAAGGTCGTCACCCTCAGGGTTGCTCATGCACAGATTGTGCACGGAATCCGTCGTTTGCGGCAACCGAATCGATGAAATCCCTCGTTTAGAACCGGTCCGACGCGGGATTGCGTAGAGAACAAATGTGTCATCGGTTACCGTGGGGCTCCATGAGCGTGGCGTTGAATGTGATGAGCAGCTGGATCAGCGGTGCACCGGTGGCGACAGCCGGACCGGTCCACCAGATCATCGATCCGGCCACCGGGAAGACCGTTGCCGACTACTCCCTGGCCACCCCCGCCGACGTGGACAATGCTGTTGCTGCCGCCCGCCGGGCGTTCGCCGGCTGGTCCAAGACCACGCCGGCCGAACGGTCCGCGGTGCTGGCCAAGCTGGCCAAGCTGGCCGACGAACACGCCGATGAGCTGGTCGCCGAGGAGGTCAGCCAGACCGGGAAACCGGTACGCCTGGCCACCGAGTTCGACGTCCCGGGAAGCATCGACAACATCGACTTCTTCGCCGGGGCGGCCCGGCACCTGGAAGGCAAGGCCACCGCGGAGTACTCGGGTGACCACACGTCGAGCATCCGGCGCGAAGCCGTCGGCGTGGTCGCCACCATCACGCCGTGGAACTACCCGCTGCAGATGGCGGTCTGGAAGGTCATCCCGGCGTTGGCCGCCGGCTGCGCCGTCGTCATCAAGCCCGCCGAGATCACCCCGCTGACCACCCTCACGCTGGCCCGGCTGGCCACCGAGGCCGGTTTGCCCGACGGCGTGTTCAACGTGGTCACCGGCGGGGGCGCCGACGTCGGAACCGCCTTGGCCGGCCACCGCGACGTCGACGTCGTCACGTTCACCGGCTCGACCGCGGTCGGCCGCAAGGTGATGGCGGCCGCCGCAGTCCACGGCCACCGCACCCAGCTTGAGCTGGGCGGCAAGGCGCCGTTCGTGGTGTTCGACGACGCCGACCTGGACGCCGCGATCCAGGGCGCGGTCGCCGGTTCGCTGATCAACACCGGCCAGGACTGCACCGCCGCGACCAGGGCGATCGTCGCGCGGGATCTCTACGACGACTTCGTCGCCGGCGTCGCCGAGGTGATGAGCAAGATCGTCGTCGGCGACCCGCACGACCCGGACACCGACCTCGGCCCGCTGATCTCGTTCGCGCACCGTGACAAGGTGGCGGGCATGGTGGCGCGCGCCCAAGAGCAGGGTGGCCGCGTCGTCACCGGCGGCGTGGCACCTGAGCTGCCCGGTGCGTTCTACCGGCCTACCCTGATCGCCGATGTCGCCGAGACCTCCGAGGTCTACCGCGACGAGATCTTCGGGCCGGTGCTCACCGTGCGGCCGTTCACCGATGACGACGACGCGATCCGGCAAGCCAACGACACCGTCTATGGTCTGGCGGCCTCGGCCTGGACCCGCGACGTGTACCGCGCCCAGCGGGCTTCACGCGACATCAACGCCGGATGCGTGTGGGTCAACGACCACATCCCGATCATCAGCGAGATGCCGCACGGTGGCGTCGGCGCGTCGGGCTTCGGCAAGGACATGAGCGACTACTCGTTCGAGGAGTACCTCACCATCAAGCATGTGATGAGCGACATCACCGGGGTTGCCGAAAAAGAATGGCACCGAACGGTTTTCAACAAGCGCTGACCGATCCGGAGGGAATGCTGCCGTGGCCATGAAATGCGTGGTGATCGGCGCGGGTGCCTGGGGTCTGCCCGCTGCGGCCGAACTCGCCCGCCGAGGGCACGCGGTGACGCTGATCGATCGCCACGGCCCGCTCAACACACTGGCGTCGTCCGGGGGTTCGACCCGGTTGTGGCGGCTGGCCGATCCCGACCCGCTCCGGGTGCGGTTGGCGCAGCGCGGGGTTGACGCGATGCACCGCCTCGCCGAACGCGCCGGCACCCCGGTGTTCCTCACCCGTGGCCTGCTGTGGCGTGACGACAAGTCACTGCCTGCCGTGCAGTCGACGCTGGACGCTCTCGGGGTGACGTACACGAGCGTGGCGCCTGGCGATGTGGACCGGTTCTTCCCAGGTCTGCGCGGCGACGGGCGCGACGCGCTGTGGCAGCCGGTGGCGGGTGTGGTCCTGGCAGTGGAGTCGCTCAAGGCTCAGTTGAAGCTGTTCCGGAGTGCTTCCGGCGCAACGGTTCTCGAACGGGATGTGGCTGCTGTGGAGCAGGCCGCCAACGGTGTCCGGGTGGTACTGGACGGCGGTGGCGCCATTGACGCCGACGTCGCGGTGATCGCGGCCGGGCCGGGGGCGGGGCCGCTGTTGTCGCCGCTCGGCCTCGAGCTGTCGCTGCACCCATATCTGGAACAGGTGGTGTACTTCGGCGATCCGGCCGATCCGGCTGCCACCGACGACTTTCCGTGCCTGTTCGACGGGCCGGGTGATGACCGCCCCGGCATCTACGCCATGCCCTCGCCGGGCGCGGGCTACAAGATCGGTTTGGACAAGCCCTTGCGGGACTACCGGGCCGGCGACCTCGACCGGACGCCCGATGCCGGGCGCACCGCTGTCCTGCGTGACCGGGTGCGCACCGATATGTCCTCGGTGGAGCCGACGGTCCTCGGCGCCCAGGTGTGCAGTTGGACCGACTCTCCCGACGGCACCTTCGTCGTCGATCGGCTCGCCGGAGGAATCGTCGTCGCCTGCGGGGACTCGGGAGAGGGCTTCAAGTACTCCGCGCTGATGGGCGAGGTGCTGGCCGATCTGGCCGAGGGGCGCGTGCCGGACGCTGACGTGGCCGCATGGTCGTTGGCGCGCTTCGCTCAGGGCGTGCCTGCGCGCACCGGCCCGCATGTGCTGGGCAGGCACTAGAAGGCCTGTCACGGTTCTACGAAATCAGTCGTTGACGACCGTTTTCGCCGCGCAGATCGAAGGCATTCCGGTCGAAGGCTGCCGATAACAATTCTGTGTGCCCCATCTCACAAAGTGGGAGAGACGTGATTCAACCCTTGCGTGTGCAATCAAAGCAGACATAGGGTTCGGCCTCAGCGAACAAAGTGTTCGCTGAAAACAATCCTCCTGCTCTTATGAGACGAACGGAAGTTTCGATATGAGTGCGACTGTCGAGCCTGACCCCGCTGGGACGACGGCAGACACCGTGGTCGGTGCCCGGATCAGGCAGTTCCGCGCCGCGCGGAAGATGTCTCTTCGGCAGTTGGCAGATAGGGCCGGCATCTCCCCGGGCTT
Organism: Mycolicibacterium fortuitum subsp. fortuitum; assembly: GCF_022179545.1. The sequence continues at coordinate 1,848,355 of NZ_AP025518.1, forward strand.
CCTCAGCCAGGTCGAGCGGGGCCAGGTCAACGCCAGTGTCGGAACGTTGCGCCGATTGGCGCAGTCACTGGGCATCGTCCTGCCCGACCTGTTCACCGACGACGAGGTCAGCGATGTCCGCATTCTCCGCAAGGCGGCTCGTCCCACCATCGAGGTGTCGGAGCTGAGCTCGAAGTACCTGTTGTCGCAGAAGCCGCTTCGAAACCTCGAGGTGTACGCGGGGGAACTGTCGCCCGGTTCCAGCGCGGGCGAGGCATATGTGCACGGTGACGCGCAGGAGATCCTCATCGTCATCGCCGGCACTCCGACCCTTGAGCTCGACGGCGAGCGTTACCTGCTCGAACCGGGCGACAGCGCGGAGTACCGGACATCCATGCCGCACACCGTCCACAACTTGAGTGACGCGCCGGTCGAACTCATCTGGATCGTCAGCCCCCCGACTGACTGGCCGACCTGACGGGCCGCTCGCCCGCTGCGGATGACCGCATCCGCGAACACCTTTCCGCCCAGATCAAAGGAGATCCGCAAATGAACACCCCACCTGTAGCCCGCAGTGTGCCCGCCTTGATCGCCGCAGGCGTTCTCCTGGCCACCGCATGTACGCCGGCAGGTCCCGGCCAGGCCGCCGATGTGGATCTGGGCAGCGGACCGCCGCAGGCGGGCACCGTCAAAGAGGGTGCTCTCAAAGGGACCACGATGACATTCGTCTCCTACGGCGGCATCTTCCAGGACGGTCAGGCGAAAGCCGCGATCGAACCGTTCGCGGCGCAGTCCGGGGCAAAAGTGTTGCAGGACGGTCCCACCGAGAACTCGAAGATCAAAGCCCAGGTCGACTCCAAGAACGTGACCTGGGACGTCGTCGACAGCACCAACGTCTTCACCGCCAAGAACTGCGGCACCCTGTTCATGCCGCTCGACACCAGCATCGTGGACATCAGCAAGCTGCCTGCGGGCACCAAGACCGATGACTGTTCGGTCCCCGCAATGGGTTACGGCCTGATCGTGGTTTACAACACCGAGAAGTACGGCGCCAACCCGCCGAAGACCTGGGCCGATTTCTACGACACCGCGAAGTTCCCGGGCAAGCGAGCCATCGAGGGCGTGCCCGGCGAGCTCGACCCGGGTGTTCTCGAAGGCGCACTGCTCGCCGACGGGGTCGCGCCCGACGCGGTCTACCCGATTGACCTGGACCGGGCGTTGAACAAGATGAACAGCATCCGCAAGGACACGATCTTCTGGACCACCGGTGCGCAGTCCCAGCAGCTCATCGAATCCGGCCAGGTCGACATGGCGCTGGTATGGAGCGGCCGGGCGTATTCGGCCGTCAAGAACGGGGCGCCGTTCGCTCCGATGTGGGACCAGTGGATGCCCGAGGCCGACACGATCGCTGTGCCCGTCGGGGCAAGGAACCCCAAGGCCTCCATGGCGTTCATCAACTTCTACCTCGGTGCGCAGCAGCAGGCCAAGCTTGCCGAGCTCACGTCTTACAGCCCGATCAACGTTGACGCCAAGCCGCAGCTCGACGATCTCGCCCGGTCGTATCTGACCACCACTCCGGAGCGCGAAAAGGACCGGTTCCCACTCGATCTCGCGTACTGGGCCGCACACCAGGAAGAGATCTCGTCCAAGTACACGGCCTGGCTCGCGGGCTAGGAAGGGTTTTCGTCGCATGTCGATGGTCGATGTTCTGGCGGGCGGAGCGCCACCCAAGACTCGGACAACCGCCCCGCCTTCGGGTCGGAGATTGGGCGACGTCGGGTTGTTGCTGCCGTCGATCCTGCTCGTGGTCGGGGTGTTCGGACTGCCGCTGGTCATCATGTTCTGGCAGGCCTTCAGCGATCCGGAACTCGGCTTCGGCAACTTCGCCTGGTACCTGGGCGATTCCGTCCAACGCAGTGTTCTGTTGCGCACGTTCACGACGGGCCTTGAGGTCACCGCGATCTGCCTAATTCTCGGCTACCCGTACGCGTATGCCATGGTCGCGTTCGGACCGGCGGTGCGTATCGCGCTGACACTGATCGTGCTGGTGCCGTTCTGGACCAGTTTGATGGTGCGCACCTTCGCCTGGGTGATCCTGCTGGAGGACGGCGGACCGATCCAAACCCTGCTGTCCTTCGTCGGGCTGGGCGGTGTGCCGTTGCTGCGCACCAATCTGGGTGTGGTCATCGGCATGAGCCAGATCCTGCTGCCGTTCATGGTGCTGCCGCTGTACGCGGTGATGTCCGGTATCGACCGCAGGCTCGTGCTCGCATCGTCGAGTCTCGGTGCGCGACCGGTGATCTCGTTCGCCAGGATCTGGGTTCCGCTGTCGATGCCCGGTGTGGGAGCCGGCTGTCTGATGGTGTTCATCAGCAGCCTCGGCTTCTACGTCACCCCGGCGCTGCTCGGCGCTCCCGATGACGCCCTGATCAGTCAGCAGGTCTACGTGCAGGTCACCAGCCTGCTGGCCTGGGGCAGGGGAGGAGCGATGGGTGTGGTCCTGCTGCTCGTCACCTTCTTGGTCCTCGCGGCCCTGATGTACCTGCTGCGCCGAAACCGGAAGGAGCGCACGGCATGACACGGCACATGAAGACATTCTGGAACGTTCTGCTCGGACTGTTCTGTGCGGGTGTCGGATTATGGCTGGTCGCACCGTCGTTGATCGTGGTGCCGCTGAGCTTCACCGACCGGCCCTCGTTCGCGTTCCCGCCGACCGGATTGTCGACGCGGTGGTACCACACGTTCTTCGAGGACCCCGCGTGGATCTCGGCCCTGAAGGCGAGCCTGGAAGTCGGCATCCTGGTGGCCGTGTTCGCGACCTTGTTCGGCACTGCCGCGGCGGTGGCGCTCAGCCGTACTTCGCTGGCCGGGCGGCAGGGGATACGCGCATTCCTGTTGGCTCCCATGGTTGTCCCGGTGATCGTGGTAGCGGTCGGCCTGTACGCGTTGTTCCTGAGGCTGAACCTGCTCGGGACGGTGTTCGGCTTCGTCGTCGCGCACAGCATGTTGGCGCTGCCGTTCGTCATCGTGCCGGTGATGGCGAGTCTGCAGGGGTTCGACCGGCGCCTCGAGGATGCCGCGGCGATCTGCGGTGCCGGTCGCTGGACCACCTTCCGTACCGTCACATTGCCGTCGGTGGCCCCGGGCGTGCTCTCGGGTGCGCTGTTCGCATTCGCGACGAGCTTCGACGAAGTGGTGTTGTCGCTGTTCATCCAGAACCCGTATCTGCAGACGTTGCCGGTCAAGATGTATGCCTCGGTCACCCGTGACACCGATCCCACCATCGCTGCGGCCGCCACCCTCATCCTCGCCCTCACGACGTGTCTGACCGTCGTCGCGGGCATCTATTCGCGCAGGAGGAACCGTGTCCACTGACCAAACCCCGCACGGAGCGTCGATCACCATGCGGCGCCTGACCAAGACCTACGGGTCGGAGACCGTCGTCAACGCCATCGACCTCGACGCGCGGCCGGGTGAGTTCCTCACTCTTCTCGGCCCCAGCGGCTCGGGAAAGACCACCACGCTCAACATGATTGCGGGCTTCGCCGACGTCACCGAGGGTGAGCTGTTGATCGACGGCCGGCCGGTGGCCGATCTGCCGCCGCACCGCCGCAACATCGGCATGGTGTTCCAGCACTACGCGCTGTTCCCGCACATGACGGTGATCGACAACGTCGAATACCCGCTGCGGCAACGCAAGATGGCCAAGGCTCAGCGCCGCGAGAAGGTGGCCGCCGCGCTGCGGACGGTCGGCCTCGACGGCTACGGCAAGCGGATGCCCAAGGAACTTTCCGGTGGTCAGCAGCAGCGGGTCGCGTTCGCCCGGGCCATGGTCTACGAACCGCGCGTGCTGCTGATGGACGAACCGCTCGGTGCGCTGGACAAGAAGCTACGCGATTCGCTGCAACTGGAGATCAAGCGTATCCACGGCGAGCTCGGCACCACGTTCGTCTACGTCACGCACGACCAGGACGAGGCCCTGGTGCTGTCGGACCGCATCGCGGTGTTCAACAAGGCCAGAATCGAACAGATCGGTTCGCCCACAGATCTTTACGAACGTCCCAAGAGCATCTTCGTGGCCCGGTTCCTCGGGGAGTCGTCGCTGTTCTACGGGAAGCTCGAAGACGGGCTTGCCGTAAACGCCTATGGGCGGCGGATCGTGGCGGGCCGAGGTGATGCTGCCAGTGGTGACGCGGTGGCCGTGGTGGTGCGCCCGGAGCGGATCCGCATCCTCACCGGAGATGCGGAGCCCGAGGCCGTGAATGCGGTCCCGGGCACCGTGATTCAGGAGATCTACCTCGGCAACTCCCGCAAGGTCGAGGTCAGCCTGCCCGACGGCACCGTCGCGCTCGTCCGGGAAAGTGCGGACAGCATCACGCCGACCCAGGCAGGGCAGAAGGTCTGGTTGACCTTCGATCCGGATGTCGCCACGATCCTGCCCGCCGACACGTGACATCGGCCGGCGTATCCATCACTGACAACAGCCACGAGTACAGGAGAACCAAGATGTCCCCCGACGGTCGCACGACCAGCGGTCTCGCCAATGACTTCGTGAACGGCAGTGTGTCGTTCTGGTATCGCGCGGCGGGTTTTCCGAAATCGAGACCGCCGCTGCCGGGTTCGCTCGAAGCCGACATCTGCATCGTCGGGGCCGGGCTGACCGGCTTGTGGGCAGCGTATTACCTCAAGCGGGAACAGCCTGACCTACGAATCGTGATGCTGGAGAAGGAGTTCGCCGGATTCGGGGCGTCCGGTCGTAACGGCGGATGGCTGTCTGCCGAACTCGCCGGGTCCCGCGACGCCTATGCCTCCACGCACGGTCACGGCGGCGTCGTGGAACTCATGCGGGCCATGCGGGGTGCGGTCGACGAGGTCATCGGCGTCACGAAGTCCGAGGGTATCGAGGCCGACATCGTTAAGGACGGTGTGCTGCACGTGGCACGCAACCAGGCCCAGATGGGCCGGCTGCGTGAGTCGCTCGACTACGAGCGGAGCTGGGGTGCGACCGACGAGGACTTCGTTGTCCTCACCGGTGACGAATCCAACGCCCGCATCCGGGTAGAAGGCGCCATGGGTGCGCTGTTCACCCCGCACTGCGCACGGGTGCAGCCGGCCAAGCTGGTCGGCGGCCTGGCCCGTGTGGTGGAGGGCATGGGCGTCGCCATCTACGAGCAAACCGAGGTGACCGACATCAAGGCCGGTCGTGCCATCACGGCCCGAGGCGATGTCCGCGCCCCCGTGATCCTGCGCTGTCTCGAAGGTTTTACCGCGACCATGCCGGGACAACGCCGCGTGTGGCTGCCGATGAATTCGTCGATGGTGGTGACCGAACCGCTTCCGGAATCCGTGCTGCAGGAGGTCGGCTGGAAGGGAGCCGAGCTCCTCGGCGACTACGCGCACGGCTACATGTACGCCCAGCGTACGGCCGACAATCGAATTGCGTTGGGCGGACGGGGGATTCCTTACCGGTACGGCTCAGCGCTCGACCATCGCGGCGCCACCCAGCAGTGGACCATCGAAGCTCTCGGGGCGCTGGTTCGCGACATGTTCCCCGCGACCCGCGATATTCCGATCGAGCACGCCTGGTGCGGCGTGCTCGGAGTGCCGCGCGACTGGACCGCCACCGTGGACTTCGACCAGGCCAGCGGACTCGGCACCGCGGGTGGGTATGTCGGCAGTGGTCTGACCACCACCAATCTCGCCGGGCACACCCTTGCCGACCTCGTCCTCAAGCGTGACACCGCGCTCACCCGGTTGCCCTGGGTGGGGCGACGGGTCCGCAAGTGGGAACCGGAGCCGTTCCGGTGGCTCGGGGTCCAGGCGATGTATGCGCTGTACCGCACCGCTGACCGTCGCGAGTCCACCCGCGGGCTGGCCGGTACCAGTGGGCTGGCACGGGTGGCCAACAAGATCACGGGACGCTGACGCTATGGAGACGACTGTGAACCTGCTGCACGTTGACGCCACCACTGCCGAACTGCCCGAGCCGCAACCGAAACCGACGAGTCTCAGTGGTCAGCTCGAATCTGCGATCAGTGTCTGGGCCGACGCGGTGACCGACACCGGGGTGTGGGAATGCGGTCCGGGGGAGTTCACCGCGGACCGTTCGACCGCGACAGAGGTGTGCCACATCATCTCGGGCTCCGGGACCGTGGTCGGCGAGGACGGAACGAGCGCCGACATCGGGCCGGGCACGCTGCTGGTCCTGCCCCGAGGGTGGCGCGGGACGTGGTTCGTCACGGAGGCGATCCGTAAGACGTACGTCATGGTCGGTACCTGAGGGCGCGCCCTAAACTGGGGGCATGACCGCGAGCGCTCGGGTCGGCGAGTTCGAGGAGTTGCGGCCACACCTGCTAGCCGTGGCCTATCGCCTCACCGGAACCTTCGCCGACGCCGAGGACATCGTCCAGGACGCGTGGATCCGCTGGGAATCCAACCAGACCACCATCGCCGACCTGCGGGCCTGGCTGACCACCGTGGTGAGCCGGTTGGGGCTGGACCGGTTGCGTTCTGCTACCCATCGGCGCGAGGCCTATTACGGGGAGTGGCTGCCGGAGCCCGTCGTGACCGGGCTCGACGCGAACGATCCGCTCAACGCGGTGGTGGCAGGCGAGGACGCGCGGTTCGCGGCGATGGTGGTGCTGGAGCGGCTCACCCCTGATCAGCGCGTGGCCTTCGTGTTGCACGACGGTTTCGGCGTGCCCTTCAGCGAGATTGCCGCAGTGCTCGGCGTCAGCGACGCCTCGGCCCGCCAGTTGGCCTCGAGGGCCCGCCGCGCGGTCGCCGACAACCCTCCGCCGTCCTCGCCCGACGATTTGCACAACCAGGTCGCGGGCGAGCTCATGGCCGCCCTGGCGTCGGGGGAGCTCGATGCCGTCGTCCGGCTGCTCCATCCCGACGTCACGTTCACCGGCGATTCCAACCGGCGCGCGCCGACCGCCGCCCGTGTCATCCACGGTCCGGACAAGGTGGCCCGGTTCATCCTCGGCCTGGCCAAGAAGTACGGTCCGAATTGGTTGGCGGGCAGTCAATTTGCTCTCGTCAACGGCCAGTTGGGCGTCTACACGACAGGCGCCCCCGCCGGCGATGGGTACCCCGAGATGATGCCTCGGGTCACGATCTTCACAGTCCGTGACGGATTGGTCTCCGCGGTGTGGGACATCGCCAACCCCGACAAGTTCACCGGATCCCCGCTGCGAGGTGCCCAGTGATGCCGAACGAACACGGAACTCTTTCACAGACCTTCAGCCGAATGATGTTCCGCGGCATGGACAAGATGCGTCACCGTGATGCCTTCGACATCGGTGCGCCCACCGGATCGGATTTCACCGGATTCGAGAAGTACCGCCAGATCGTGTTGGTGACTTTCAAGAAATCAGGTGAGGCGATGCCCAGCCCCATCAACCACGGCGTGGCCGGCGGCAAGATCTATGTGCGCACGGACCCGTCGACCGGGAAGGTCAAGCGGATCCGCAACAACCCGAAAGTCCTTGTGGTGGCCAGCAATCTGCGTGGCAAACCCACTGGCCCCGTCGTTGCCGGCGTGGCACGTATCCTGCCCGAGGCCGAACACGCGCACGCCGAAGCGGTGATCGCCGCCAACTGGAGCGCGCCGATGAAGCTGTTCGAGCGCAGCCTGGACTACGGCAGCCAACTGGCCGGGATACCAACGGCATACCTCGAGATCACGCCTGCTCAGGCGTGAGCCCTCACAGGACGTAGGGGATGAGAGCCTTACGGTCGGTGGGGTACTCGGGGAACTTTTCCTGGTACCAGGTGTGGGTGCCCAGCGCGCGGGGAACCAGGTTGCCTGCCGTGATCAGCAGGATGGCGACGCCGGGCAAGGCCCACGTCAGCAGTGCGAAGCCCGACCAGGCGACGATCTCTCCCAGATAGGCGGGGCTGGTGACGAAGCGGAAGCCGCCGCCGAACGGAATCCGATACTCGGCAGCACCCGGATTCTTCTTGTCCCGCAGGTTCCGCACGATCGACTCGGAGTTGACCAGCAGCGCGAAACCACACAGGTAGACCACCAGGCCCACCAGGAATCGTGGGTCGGTCAACCAGGCGGTGGTGTATTGCCCGAAGAAGTCGTGGCTGAACAGAGTTCCGTTGAGGTAGCCGTGCATGGAGGTGACGAGCATGCCCATCACGATCACCGAGACGTTGAACGTGCCGCGCTTGCCCGGAGCCTGACGGATGGCCAGCGGGAAGAACCAGCCCCGGTTGGCGTAGTGCAGCATCCAGATTCCGGCGAGCACCAACGATGTCGGTTCGAAACGATGCGGCCCGGCCAGGTAGCTGATCAAGAACACCACGGTCGCGGGGATCTCCATCAGCCACCAGCCGAGCTTCGGGTTGAGGTTCAGGCCGAGTTTCGTCGTCGAGAACCGCCCATAGGAACTCTGCGCGAAGAAGCCGCCGATGATCACGAATGCGGCGAACGCGAAGGCCGCGGTCAGCACGGTGTCGTAGAACGTGTTGCCGGTGTACCAATGCATGGACGGTCCCTAGGTGAGCGGGTGATTTCTGTAACGTGTTCTACCACCCGGCCTCACCGCGTGATCACTCAGTGTCGGCCCACGGAACCCGGCAGGCATCGCCGGAGTTGAAGCCCTGCTCGGTGATCCCCAGAGCTGAGTACATCCGCGATCGCATGTTCTCCACGCCGATCTGGTAGGTCAGTTCGATCACGCCGTCGTCGCCGAAGCGGCGCTGCAGATCGGCCACCTGCTCGTCGGTGACGGTGTGCGGGTCGGTGGTCATCGCGTTCGCATAGGAGATCGCGGCGCGCTCGTCATCGGTGAACAACGGCGAGCTGGCGTAGTCGTCGATCGACTTCAGCCGCTCGATGTCGAGGTTCTCCAGCCGCATCAGCATCGAGCCGAAGTCCACACACCACGAGCAGCCGACGGTGCGGGCGGTCCAGAACACCGCGAGCTCGCGGACCGTGGCGGGCAGTTTCTTGGAGCCGCCCTGCAACAGCATCTCGTGGACACCGTTGGCGACCAGCAGACGCGGATGGTGTGCGGCCACCGCGAACGGCTCGGGCACCTCGCCGAACTGGCGCTTGGCATACCAGTACATGGCGCGGGTCAGCAGGCCGGCTTGCTTGGGGGTTACGGCAGGGATTCGGGTCTTGGTCTCGGTCATACCGGTTAGACGAGATGACCCCTGAATGTGTGACGCCGAATGGCTCGAGAATGCAAAACGGGCGCCGACTCAGCGCTCAGATCGTGATTCCCCTCGAAAACACGATCTGAGCGCAGAATCGACGCCCGGTAAGCAGCGTCGGCAAGAAGACCTAACGCGCGAACATCAGCGCACGCTTGACCTCCTGGATCGCCTGCGTCACCTGGATGCCACGCGGGCAGGCCTCGGTGCAGTTGAACGTGGTGCGGCAGCGCCACACACCGTCGACCTCGTTGAGGATGTCCAGTCGCTCGGCGGCCGCCTCGTCACGCGAATCGAAGATGAACCGGTGCGCGTTGACGATCGCGGCCGGGCCGAAGTACGACCCCTCGCTCCAGTACACGGGGCAGCTGGTGGTGCAGCACGCACACAGGATGCACTTGGTGGTGTCGTCGTAGCGGGCCCGGTCGGTGGCGCTCTGGATGCGCTCCTTGGTGGGCGGGTTGCCACTGGTGATCAGGTATGGCTTGACCGCGCGGTAGGCGTCGAAGAACGGCTCCATGTCCACCACGAGGTCCTTCTCCACGGGCAGGCCGCGGATCGGCTCGATGGTGATGGTGAGCTGCTTGCCCGCCTTCTTGGGCAGCAGGTCACGCATGAGCACCTTGCAGGCCAGCCGGTTGACACCGTTGATCCGCATGGCGTCCGAACCGCACACGCCGTGAGCGCAGGAGCGCCGGAACGTCAGCGTGCCGTCCAGGTAGCCCTTCACGTACAGCAGCAGGTTGAGCAGCCGGTCCGAGGGCAGGCACGGGACCCGGAAGCTCTGCCAGCCCGCGGCGTCGGGGTTCTCGGGGTTGAACCGGGCGATCTTCAGGGTGACCATGACCGCGCCCTCGGGCACGGGAGGCAGGGGCGGGTCGCCGGCTTCCGGCTTATCGATGACAGGTGCACTCATGATCAGTACTTCCGTTCCATCGGCTCGTAGCGGGTCTGGACCACGGGCTTGTAATCGAGCCGGATGTCGGCCAGCAGTCCGGGGCCTTCCTTGTACGCCATGGTGTGGCGCATGTAGTTGGTGTCGTCGCGGTCGGGGTAATCCTCGCGGGCATGCCCGCCGCGGGACTCCTTGCGGTTGAGCGCGCCGACCACGGTGACCTCGGCCAGCTCCAGCAGGAAGCCGAGCTCGATGGCTTCGAGCAGGTCGCTGTTGTAGCGCTTGCCCTTGTCGTGCACCGTGATTCGGCTGTACCGCTCCTTGAGCGCATGGATGTCGGTCAGCGCCTGCTTGAGCGTTTCCTCGGTGCGGAACACCGCGGCGTTGTTGTCCATCGACTGCTGCAGGGCTGTGCGGATGTCGGCGACGCGCTCGTTGCCGTGCTCGGACAGGATGTCGCCGACCCAGCCGACCACCATGTCGGCCGGGTTTTCCGGCAGGTCGACGTGGTTGTGGTTGGCGGCGTACTCGGCGGCGGCGATACCGGCACGCCGGCCGAACACGTTGATGTCCAGCAGCGAGTTGGTGCCCAGACGGTTGGCCCCGTGCACCGACACACACGCGCATTCACCGGCGGCGTACAGGCCGGGGATGACGTTGGTGTTGTCGCGCAGCACCTGGCCGTGGACGGTGGTGGGGATGCCGCCCATGACGTAGTGGCAGGTCGGGTAGACCGGCACCAGTTCCTTGACCGGGTCCACACCCAGGTAGGTGCGGGCGAACTCGGTGATGTCGGGGAGCTTTGCCTCCAGCACGTCCTCGCCGAGGTGACGCACGTCGATGTAGACGTAGTCCTTGTTCGGTCCGGCGCCGCGGCCTTCGAGCACCTCGAGCACCATCGAGCGGGCGACGATGTCACGCGGCGCGAGGTCGACGATGGTCGGCGCGTAGCGCTCCATGAACCGCTCGCCCTCGCCGTTGAGCAACCGGCCGCCCTCGCCGCGCACGGCCTCGGAGATCAGGATGCCCAGGCCGGCCAGGCCTGTCGGGTGGAACTGGTGGAACTCCATGTCCTCCAAGGGAAGTCCCTTGCGGAAGATGATGCCCAGGCCGTCACCGGTCAGGGTGTGGGCGTTGGAGGTGGTCTTGTACATCCGGCCCGAACCGCCGGTGGCGAAGACGATCGCCTTGGCGTGGAAGATGTGGATGTCGCCGGTGGCCAGCTCGTAGGCGATGACGCCGGTGGCCACCGGGCCGGCCGGGGTCTCGGTCAGCGCGATGTCCAGTGCGTAGAACTCGTTGAAGAACTCAACGTCGTGCTTGACGCAGTTTTGGTACAGCGTCTGCAGGATCATGTGGCCGGTGCGGTCGGCGGCGTAGCAGGCCCGGCGCACCGGGGCCTTGCCGTGGTCACGGGTGTGGCCGCCGAAGCGACGCTGGTCGATGCGGCCCTCGGGCGTCCGGTTGAACGGCATGCCCATCTTCTCGAGGTCCAGCACCGCGTCGATGGCTTCCTTGGCCATGATCTCGACGGCGTCCTGGTCAGCGAGGTAGTCGCCACCCTTGACGGTGTCGAAGGTGTGCCACTCCCAGTTGTCCTCTTCGACGTTGGCCAGCGCGGCGCACATGCCGCCCTGGGCCGCGCCGGTGTGCGAGCGCGTCGGGTACAGCTTGGTCAGCACGGCGGTGCGGACGCGGGGGCCGGCCTCGACGGCGGCACGCATGCCTGCGCCGCCGGCGCCGACGATGACGACGTCGTAGCGGTGTTCCTGAATCATTGGTTAACCCCCAATATTCGGGTCGAAGGTGACCAGGACGTAGGTACCCAGAACCAACGTGAACCCTGTCGCCAGCAGAAGCAGCGAGTTCAGGTAGAACTTCGTGACGTTCTTACGGGCGTAGTCGCCGATGATGGTGCGCAGGCCGTTGGCCCCGTGGATCATCGCCAGCCACAGCAAAGCCATGTCCCAGATCTGCCAGAACGGCGAGGCCCAGCGCTGTGCGACGTAGTTGAAGTCGATGCGGTACACGCCGTCCTGCCACATCAGCATGATGAACAGGTGGCCGAGGGCGAGGAAAACGAGGGCCAGACCCGAGAACCGCATGAACAGCCAGGCGTACTTCTCGAAGTACGGGATCCCGCGGGGACGACGGGGCGCACGCGGGTGGTCCAGCGCGGCGGGCCGGTCGTGCTCACGTTCCATCACCGGTGCCGGACGGCCCAGCCGAGACTCGCCCGCTCCTGGCGCGCTCACAGGAACCGCTCCGTCATGTGCATACCGAGAACTCCTAGTGCTGCGATGAGGACCACGGCAAACACGCCGACGGCGACCGCGAGCATCTGCCGCTGGTAGCGGGGGCCCTGCTGCCAGAAGTCGATGAGGATGACGCGGATGCCGTTCAGTGCGTGGAAGAGCACCGCGGCGACCAGGCCCATCTCCATCAATCCGACGATGGGCGTCTTGTACGTCTCGATGACCTCGTTGTAGGCCTGCGGGCTCACCCGGACCAGCGCGGTATCGAGGACGTGTACGAACAGGAAGAAGAAGATCGTGGCACCGGTAATACGGTGCAACACCCAGGACCACATTCCCGGGTCACCCTTGTACAGGGTGCGCCGACGGGTTTTCCTGGGTTGCGGAGCCGGCACCTCCGTCTGAGTACTCATCTCGCCCTCCAACGTCATCGGTGGACGTTCGGGACTGCCTGTGTATTAGCCCCAAACCTCGGGGCGACTCTAAACCCATTTGTACTGGCGAAGGAATTACGGTTGAGCCGTTCTACCTCAAAATGCCGCAAAAGTTAGGCTTACCTATCTTACTGTGCGGGTCGGGAATTGGGGTTTCGGAATGCATTCAGAGCCTACGCCGGAGGTCCTCGTATGACTGTAGATCTTGATTGGAATCTGTTGCGGGACAAGGCAATCGAGGTTTCGGCCCACGCCTACGCGCCGTATTCGGGGTTTCCGGTCGGCGCTGCCGCTCTCGCCGACGACGGTCGCGTCGTGACCGGATGCAATGTGGAGAATGTCTCATATGGCCTAGGTCTCTGTGCCGAGTGCGCTGTGGTCTGTGCCCTGCATTCCGGAGGCGGCGGGAGGCTCCTCGCGCTGTCGTGTGTGGGCCCCGACGGCGACGTGTTGATGCCCTGCGGGCGGTGCCGGCAGGTGTTGCTGGAACACGGTGGTCCCGAGTTGCTCATCGACCACCGGAACGGCCCGCGGCCGCTCCACGAGCTGCTACCCGACGCCTTCGGGCCCGACGATCTGGAGCGCAGGTAAGTCCAAGTGGTCCAACAACTCCGGGTTACTGGCGAGTAGGTTTACGTCCATGCCTCGTCTCGACGCTCCGACTGTCATCCGGACCAAACGCGACGGCGGCGTACTGTCCGACGCCGCGATCGATTGGGTGATCGACGGCTATACGCACGGACGCGTCGCCGACGAACAGATGTCGGCTCTGCTGATGGCGATATTTCTCAACGGCATGACGGTGGCCGAGACCACCCGTTGGACCTCTGCCATGGTGGCTTCGGGGGAGCGCTTCGACTTCACCGATCTGTACCGCCCGGGCTCTCCGGGCCGACCTGCGGCGCTGGTGGACAAGCACTCGACCGGTGGGGTGGGGGACAAGATCACCATTCCGCTGCTGCCGGTCGTGATCGCTTGTGGCGCCAGCGTTCCACAGGCCTCGGGCCGCGGGCTGGGGCACACCGGCGGCACCCTGGACAAGCTGGAATCAATCGCCGGGTTCACCGCGGAATTGTCCAAAGACCGTATCCGCCAGCAACTTTCCGAAGTTGGTGGCGCAATTTTCGCCGCAGGTGAACTTGCTCCCGCCGACCGAAAGATCTACGCGCTTCGTGATATCACCTCCACGGTCGACTCAACACCGTTGATCGCCAGCTCGGTGATGAGCAAAAAGCTGGCCGAGGGCACCGGGGCTCTGGTGCTCGACGTGAAGGTGGGACGCGGCGCATTTCTCAAGAGCGACGACGAGGCCCGCGAACTGGCGCGGATCATGATCGATCTGGGCAATGCCAACGGCGTGCCGACCCGGGCGCTTCTGACCGACATGAACTGCCCGCTGGGCCGCACCGTCGGCAACTCCGTGGAGATCGCCGAATCGCTGGAGGTGCTGGCCGGCGGCGGACCCTCGGACGTAGTTGCGCTGACGCTGGCGCTGGCGGCGGAGATGCTCGAGGCCGCAGGCATCGACGGCGCCGACCCCGCCGAGACGCTGCGCGACGGCAGCGCGATGGATCGCTTCCGTGCGCTGGTGGCGGCCCAGGGCGGAGACCTGACCCGTCCGCTGCCGCTGGGGACGGCGACAGAGACCGTGACGGCCCCGCGTGGCGGCATCATGGGCGACCTCGATGCCATGGGAGTGGCGCTGGCGGCCTGGCGGCTGGGCGCCGGCCGTGCCGAGCCGGGTGAGCCGGTGCAGTTGGGCGCGGGCGTCCGGATCCACCGCAAGCCCGGCGAGCCGGTAGCCGCGGGGGAGGCACTGTTCACGCTGTACACCGAGACCGCCGAGCGCCTGCCCGGCGCACTCGCCGAACTGGACGGCGCCTGGTCGGTTGGCGACTCCGCACCGGCGCAGCGGCCCCTGGTCATCGACCGCATCGGCTAATCCGCCGCGCGGCGGCCCGGGCGCCGACCCTGTTTCGTCACCGGCTGTTGAGGGAGTCGCAGCCTGATTGAGCGCCGCTGACCGCCCGGTGTCGCGCATGATGGGTTCATGAGTACGCCGCTGAGTCTGGAGAAGATCCAACACGCTCCCAAGGCCCTGCTGCACGATCACCTCGACGGCGGTCTGCGTCCGGCCACCGTGCTCGACCTGGCCGGTCAGCTCGGCTACGACGACCTGCCTGCTACCGACGTCGACGAGCTGGCCACGTTCTTCCGCACGGCCGCCCACAGCGGCTCCCTGGTGCGCTACCTGGAGCCCTTCGCCCACACCGTCGGCGTCATGCAGACACCCGAGGCGCTGCACCGTGTCGCCCACGAGTGTGTCGAGGACCTCGCCGCCGACAATGTCGTCTACGCCGAAATCCGATTCGCTCCCGAACTTCACATCGATCGTGGACTGTCACTCGACGATGTGGTCGACGCGGTGCTGGCCGGCTTCGCCGACGGGGAGAAGGCCGCCGCGGCCGAGGGTCGCACCATCACCGTGCGCTGTCTGGTCACCGCGATGCGTCACGCTGCCCGGTCGCGGGAGATCGCCGAACTGGCAATCCGGTTCCGCGACAAGGGAGTCGTCGGTTTCGACATCGCCGGAGCCGAGGCCGGGTATCCGCCCACTCGGCATCTGGACGCGTTCGAGTACATGCGAGGCAACAACGCGCGCTTCACCATTCACGCCGGCGAAGCGTTCGGTCTACCGTCCATCCACGAGGCCATCGCGTTCTGCGGGGCCGACCGGCTTGGGCACGGAGTTCGCATCGTCGACGACATCACCGAACTCGACGACGGTACCCAGCGGCTGGGCCGGCTGGCAGCAATCCTGCGGGACAAGCGAATTCCGTTGGAGATGTGCCCGAGCAGCAATGTGCAGACCGGCGCGGCGCCGAGTATCGCCGAGCATCCGTTCGACCGGTTGGCGCGCCTGCGGTTTCGCGTCACGGTCAACACCGACAACCGGCTGATGAGTGACACCACCATGAGCCAGGAGATGCTGCGTCTGGTCGAGGCCTTCGGTTATGGCTGGAGTGATCTGGAACGGTTCACCATCAATGCGATGAAATCGGCCTTCATCCCCTTCGATGAACGGCTGGCCATCATCGACGAGGTGATCAAGCCCCGGTACGCCGTGCTGGTCGGCTGAGCACGCCACGCAGTACATCCGCGAAAGCGCCCGGCGACTCGATGAATCCACCATGGTCGCCGGGAAATTTCACGGGACGCACGCCCAGCAGATCGGCCAGGGCCATCGTGGTCCGCCTGGTCAACAACCGCCCGGACTCCTCGCCGAGGCCCAGCACGACGTGCCCGCTCTTCAGCGCCGCGACATCCGGTAGATAGCGTGTGGTGTGCCGCAGCTCATGATTGAAGAAATGCGCCGCGTCGCGCAGCTCCTGGTCGCTCGGCGCGGGCACCTCCGGTGGGACGGGCGGGACGTCGAATCCTGCGTTGAGCATGAATTTTCCCCAGGCAGCCGAGATCCCTTCGTGGTTGAAGGTGGCGATGATGTCCTCGGTGGCGGCACGTTGCGCGGCCGCGTCAGGTAGCAACTCCAGCAGCGGAGGCTCGTGTGCGAGGAGCGTGCACACCCGATCGGGGTGGCGGGCCACCAACGACAGGCCCGTCACCGCACCGCCGGATGACCCGAACACATCGGCAGAGGCGGCGCCCAGATCGTCGAGGATCGCCGCGACGTCGTCTGCGCGGCGTTCCGGGATGGAGTTCTCCGTCGGATCGTCGACCGTACTGCGGGCCACGCCGCGCGGGTCGGCGGTCACCACGGTGTGGTCACCGGCCAGCGCGTGTGCCAGCGGGGCGAACTCGGCCGCAGCCATCGGAGCGCCGAGCAGCAGCAACAGCGGGCCTTCTCCGCGCACCTCATAGTGCAGACGGGCGCCGGCAACCGTGACGGTGTGGGTGGACAGACTGGTCGATGCGGTCATGAGGGTTCTGACCGCTTGCGCGGCGAGAACTCATCGGCTCCCTCTACTCCGCGCGCAGGCGCGACTCCACGAAACGCTCCAACGCGTCCCACTGCTCGACGGCCTGGGCGTAGGGCGCCTCCGGCTTGCTGGCGTTGTCGTTGCCCAGGACGTAGGCCACGAACTTGCCGAGGGCCTTGGTCTCGGCCAGCGTCTCGTCGACCGTCTTGTCCTCGGAGTAGTCGCTGACATCGCGCAGCAATTCGACAGCCAGCTCCAGCTGGTCATGGTCGACCGCGTCGGGCCCGTCGGCGATGTCGTCGGAGATGCCGGACAGGACGTACACGTTCTCCTCGGAGACCTCGACCCGCAGGGAGCCGTCTGTGGCGGCAGTCCTGATGTCGTCGTAGGTGGCCAGATCCGACAGGTCGTGATCATGCTCATCGGCCAGGTAGCGGGCCAGCGCGCGCTCGGAGCTGAACACGCTGATGCGACCGTTGCGGCCGAGGAAGACCGGATCGTCGTCGAGGTAGCACCGCAAGGTGTAGACGGTGCCGGAGCCGGTCATGATCCGCACCGGATCGATCCCGACCTTCTGCCAGAAGTCCTCGTCATCGCCGAGGACAGCGGTGTCGGCAACGCTGCGCGCAGATTCGGCGCCCTCTTCGTCCTCGTTGTCGTCGTCGGCATCGTCCTCGGTGTCGACGGCGAGGTCGTCCTCATCCTCCTCGGGAGCGTCTTCCTCGAGCTCGGCCTCGGCTTTCTTCACCGCGTCGGCGTCGATCTCATCCGGAATGGTGACGATCTCGTCGATGGCGTCGACCACACCGTCCCAGCCCCGGCCGATCACGGCTTCGATCTCGGCCCAGCGCTTGCGCCCGGAGCGGCCGGTGAAGCCCTCCAGCCCGCCGCCGACCGTGCCCAGCACAGGGTTGCCGTTGAAGAACTTGCTGATGGCCGGCAGTTCACAGACCGAGCCGATCGAGGAGACCACCACCAGGATGCGGTGCACGGTCGCGACGGACTCTTCGGTCGGCTTTTCGGCGACCAGTTCGGGCAATCCGACGATGTCGTATTCACGGTCGTCGGCCGGCTGCAGCTTGTGGGCGTTGGCCGCCACCAGCTTGTCCCACGCCGGGTGGTCTGCCAGATCGTTGTCGGTGTTGGTGCGGACGAATGCCGCGAGGTCAGCGACCGATTCGAACGCGAAGAGGGCGTCACCCTCGCCGAGGAAGGCCTCCCACTCGTCGCCGGCATCACGCCAACGCGGAGCCCACAGTGTGTAGAGATCGCCCTTGGTCAGCCCGAGCCGGATCGGCACGATGTCAGCAGCCATGCGGCACAGCCTAATGGGGTGCTCTGGACGCCAGTCAGGTTGTCTCCGGTTCACGGCGGGTGCCACCTGGTGGTTCCGGCGACGCGATATCGCAGATATCTCTGACCTGCGGTGACACGATCTTGCGGCGTCGTGCTCGTGGTGCGGTGCGGAGTTGGCCGCTACAGCCAAGGTCTGTGGAACTCATCAGGCCGTCGGCCGCCAGAATCCCTGAAAGCCCTGACCGGCATTCGTCGTCCGAATGGGTGACAGCTTCACGGGATCGCCGGCCTCGATCATGGTGTTCTCTCCGACGATCATCGCCACGTGGCCGTCCCACACCGCCAGATCACCGGGGCGCAGCGTTGCTTGCGAGACCGCCTTACCGATGTCCTGTTCCTGGGCCAGTCGCGGAATATCCAGTCCCGCTTGGTGATAGGCCCACTGTGTCAGCCCGCTGCAGTCCAGCCCGACGCCTGGTGTGGTGCCGCCCCAGCGGTAGGGCACCCCCAGTTGGGTCAACGCGTGCCGCACGGCGCCGGCGGCTACCGCATTGGGTGCCACCGCCGTGGTGCCGTCGGGCAGCCGTACCGCCACACCGTCACCGAACATGCCCGGATCACGCAGGCCGACCGGGGCCGCGGACAAGTCGGCAGCGCCTCCCGAGAAGCCGCTTCCCGAGAAGGCGGCTCCCGAGAAACCGGCCCCGGATGATCCCGGCCCGGACAGCCCCGCCCCGGTGGGTGCGCCTCCCGAGAACCCGGCGCCCGAGAAGCCTGGGCTGGGCTGCAATCCTGGGCCGGTGACCGGCACGGTCACCGCACCGGCCTGGCGGTCCAGCTCGACCCGTAGCGCATCGACCACGGCAGACGCCTCGGCGATCGCGCGCCGCGCCTCGGCCTGCAGTTGCTGGGCGACTCCGGGCTCGTCGAGGTGTGGCGCCAGGGCCGCGGCGCGCTCCTCGAAGTGGTCGATGATGGCCTGCAGCCGTGACCTGGCCTCGGCCACCGCCGTGCCCGCGCGCCCGGCGGCGGCGCTGAGTGCCTGTGCATCCAGAGCGAGACCGGCCACCTCGGTGACGGTGGCGGCGGCGAATCCGGCCGCCGCGGTTGCGGCCGTGCCGGACCAATCGACGGCGGCACGCTGCCACGATTGGCTGAGCGCCGCCGCGATACCCGACAGTGCCGAATGGGCGGCATCCAGTGCCGCCACGGAGGGACCGGTTTCCGGCCGGCCGGTGCCCACCAGATCCCGCAACTCGTAGAGCGGCGCGGCCAGCGCAGCGGCGGATGCGGGCACGGCTACACCCGAGGCAACCGTGCAGCCGCTTGCTGACCGGCGACGTCGTAGCTCGAGGCGTTGGCACCGGCGTTCACGGCGCCCGCGCCGACTCGGACGCTCGCCGCCGTCACCGCATCGATGTGTGTGCCGACTGCCGCGTGGAGCGCGGTCATGAACCGTTCACCGATCGGGCCGAGGGCGCTTTCCGATGACGGCACCGACCGCAGCGCTGCGGCCACGGCGCCCAGCTCGGCGGCGTGTGCGTCGAAGGCGCCGCCGAGCGAGCGGACGGCCGCCATGTCGGCGTGCAGGGGTTCGGCGGTCATGTGGTTAGGACGCGCGTCGTCCCTGATCGGTTCCCGTCAATCGCCGGTTTCTACCTGAGGGCTGTTTCTACCGCAGGGGTCGCGACCCTGCAGTAGAAATCGGCGGGCAGGCGGGCAAGGCGCCAGGCGGGCTAGCGGGACGGGTCTCAGATGGCGGTGCCACCTCCGTCGGCGTGCAGTGTCGATCCGGTGATGAACGCCGCCCGAGGCGAACTCAGGAACAGCACCGCGTGGGCGATCTCCTCGGGCGTGGCCGTGCGGCCCAGCGGCAGGGCGCGGCCGAGTTCCTCGTTGGTGTCGCCCCATTGGGCCGCAACCCCTTCGGTGCGGGTCGGTCCCGGCGCCACGCTGTTGACGCGCACCCCGCCGGAACCGAATTCGGCGGCCCAGGTACGGGTCAGCGATTCGACGGCGGCCTTGGATGCGCTGTAGGTGGAGGCGCCGGGCACGCCTTTGGACGCGACCATCGAGGTGACGTTGACGATGCTGCCGCGGCCGCGCTCGAGCATGCCGCCGACCAACTGGGCGACCAGGAAGTAGGTGCCCCGCACATTGGTGTCGAAGGTCTGCTCGAAGGAGGCGACATCCTGGTCGACGGTCAGCGCACCGGGAAATGCCGCGGCGTTGTTGACCAGGATGTCGAGCTGATCGAAGTGTTGAGCCAGCCAGCGCACCGAGGCCAGGTCGGCGAGGTCGGCTCTGATGAACCGGACGTCACGGCCGAGCGCCGCCGCGGCATCGCGTCCCCGCTGTTCATCCCGCCCGGTGATGGTCACCGTCGCGCCCGCACGGGCCAGCAGGTCGGCGCAGGCCAGTCCGATGCCCGCCGTGCCCCCGGTGACCAGCGCGCGGTATCCTTCGAGCTCTGTCGACGCGTATTCCATTGTGTCCTCTCTCTTTTCAGGCGACATTGCGAATGTCGTCGTCGATCTCGGCCAACGCGGCGCGCAGGCGTTCGCGGCTGCGCGCGATACGCGACATCACGGTTCCCAGCGGGATGTCCATACGGGCTGCGGTTTCGGCATATGTCAAGCCCTCGATATCGGCGTAGTACAGCACCGTTCGGAAACCTTCCGGCAGTGTCAGCACCGCGTCTCGGATCCGGTCGTCGCAGAAAAGGTCGAGCGCCCGGTCCTCGGCAGAGCGTTCTGCGATCGCGGAATGGCCCGCGCTGCCCAGCATGTCGTTGTCGGTGAACTCGGCGACCGAGAATGTATCGGGCCGACGCTGCTTCATCCGGTGCGTGCTGATCCATCGGTTGTGCATGATGCGAAACAGCCAGGCCTGCAGGTTGGTTCCGGGCTCGAACCGATGGAAACCCGTGTAAGCGTTCATCAACGTGTCCTGCACCAGATCCTCGGCATCGGCCTGGCTGAGGGTCAGCCGCCGTGCGGTGCGCAGCAGCACGGTGTGGAACGGCATCGCCTCGCGCACGAACCGCGCCGCCAACACAGCGTCGGAGTCTGGGGCGGCTGCGGCTGTCGTCATGTCAGAACTCCGGGGTTTGGGGAAAGAGGCGAACGCCACCTCAGCCTGGATCGCCGCACCCCGTAGCGGACCCTTGACAATCCGTGGTCTCCGTAGTCCGTGGCGTGGGCGCCGCATAGGTCTGCGTGGGGCCGGTGGCGACCGCTAAGGTCAGCCCATGGATGTGCGCGTCGTCGACCACCCCCTCGCCGCCGCGCGGCTGACCACGCTGCGGGACGAGCGGACCGACAACGCGGGGTTCCGCGCGGCGCTGCGTGACCTGACGATGATGCTGATCTACGAGGCGACCCGGGACGCGCCCTGCGAGCAGATCGCCGTGCGCACCCCGGTGACCGATACCACCGGTTCGCGGCTGGCCAATCCACCTCTGCTGGTGCCGGTGTTGCGGGCCGGCCTCGGGATGGTCGACCAGGCGCACGCGTTGATTCCCGAGGCGCAGGTCGGCTTCGTCGGTATGGCGCGCGATGAGTCGACGCATCAGCCGACGCCCTACCTGGCATCGCTGCCCGACGACTTGAGCAGGCGGTCTGTCTTCGTTCTCGACCCGATGCTGGCCACCGGCGGATCGATGGCCTACACCCTCGGCCTGCTGAAGGAGCGCAAGGCCGAGGACATCACCGCGGTATGCGTGGTGTGCGCGCCGCAGGGGATCCAGGCGTTGGAGGAGGCCGCTCCCGACATCCGGCTGATCACCGCGACCATCGATGAGGGGCTCAACGAGATCGCCTACATCGTCCCGGGTCTCGGTGACGCCGGGGACAGGCAGTTCGGACCGCGCTAAGACTCGGCCGTCAGGTATGGCCGGGACAAGATCAGTGCCGCCGCGGTGACGAGGACGAGCACATAGACCGGCAGTAGATGGATGAAGGTCGTGTAACCGATCGCGTGGTGCACGGCCAGCGCCGGCAGAGTGCCCGTCACGAACCCGCTCAACAACGACCACCACACCCAGCGCTCGCCGCGCCGGAACCCCCACAACGCGATCAACACGATCGCCAGTCCTGAACCGATCAGGGCTCCGCCGAACCCGGCCCGGTCGTGGGCGATGAATCCGAGCAGTTGCGGGTCGGCGGCCCGCAGGGTGGCGCCATGAGTGTGCAGGTAGCCCAGATCGGTGCTGACGAACACGTCGGTCAGCCCGACGAACGAGATGGTCGCCCCGGCGACGGCGAGCCCGCCGCCCAGGCCGATGAACAGCAACTGACCCCACAGTGCGCGCCGGCGTTGCGACTCCGGACCGTCGGGCAGTGAACGCCATTGGGGCGGGTCGGGTTTGTTCCACACCGCGGCCAGCAGCATCGGGAACAGTGTCACGACCACGAGCGTGTGGAGAGGATCGACGAAACCCGTTCCGACGAAGTAGAACAGGGTGAGAAACGCGACCAGCCCCGAGAGCAGCAGGGCGGTCCGTGCCCATGCCAGGCCGCGTCTGATGCCGCCCCAGGACAATCCGGTGTACAGCGCGCCGAGACCGATCATGTTGCCCGCCATGCTGATCCGGTCATGCTGGATGAAGTGGACCAGGTTGCCGTTGATCTGACGCAGGTCATCAACACCCAGACCGAGATAGGAACGGTCATAGCTCAGCAATACCGGGCCCAGCGTGATGGCTGCGGCGCCGATCCCCGCCACGATCAAGCCGACCCCGGCCAGCACACCCCACAGCCAACCCGGCCAGCGAAACGGGTTGAGTCCGGCATCGGCGAGCCCCGGCGGCGGTGATGTCGGCGAGGCGGCCTCGATCACCCGGTTGAACCAGCCGGGCCCGCTGGCCAACAGCACGCTCGGCCTGGCCAGCACGACAGCGTCACGATCCTGTAGCGCCGCAACGGCGGCCGCCACGTCGGGATCGGACAGGTAGCGATCCTCATCGGCGGCGCCGATGACCACCTCGTCGACGTCAGCGGCAAGCAGGTCGGCCACCTCGGCGGAATCCACCCGGGCCACCACATGGCAGCGGCGGCCTGCGGCGGCCCGCCGGACGGTTTCGACGTCGGCGGCGGTCACCGGCGAGATTTCGATGATGCTCGCCCCTTGAACCGGTAACACCAGCACGGCGTCACGGGCCGCCGTGGGCGGGACCACTGCCCCGAAGCGGCCCAGCCACTCCGGCGGAACCGGCGGGTGGTCGAACACCCGCGGGATCCAACGGTGGCCACCTGCCTCGACCAGCGTGGCCAGAAACCGTAGCGCCCAGCGTTGGGTTCGACGTTCTCCGATGACCGCGGATGCGATTGGGCGCAGCGGCTGATAAGTCCAGTCCGGCATTGCGTTTCCGGCTACCCGAGTTTCCGGTTACCAGCGCGCGGCGGCGTCGGCAAGGACCTGGCTCAGCATCTTGGCGTGCGCCCGTGCCGAATCCAGGTCATCGGTCGGTGCACACCGAACTTCGGTGTAGGACTTGAGTTTCGGTTCGGTTCCCGACGGGCGCACCACGACCCGGACCGACGTGCCTGCGTCCTCGCCGGTGAAGATCAGCGCATCCGTGCGTTGCTGCCCGTCCCGCGCCAGCAGATCCTCGACAGTGACGGCGATGCCGGCTAGTTCGGTCGGAGGGGCCCCACGTAGGCGCGTCATGGCCGCTTCGGCGTCGTCGACCTGGCGGCTGACCGCTCCTGTCACGTGCACGCCGTGCACCTTGGCCAGTGCGTCCAGGGCATCGAGCATGGTGCGGCCCTGACCGCGCAGCGCAGCCACCAGGTCAGCGGCCAGAACGGCGGCGCTGATGCCGTCCTTGTCGCGGACCGAAGCCGGGTCGACACAATGCCCGATGGCCTCCTCGTACGCGTAGACCAGGGTGTTGCCCGGCGACTGGGCGCGGGCCAACCACTTGAACCCGGTGAGGGTTTCGGCGTGCTGGGCGTCGTGCGCTGCCGCGATGGCAGCCAGCATCCGCGAGGAAACCACGGTGCTGGCCACCAGGGCGGCTTCGCTGACCGGTCCGGGTTCGAACTGGGACAAGATGTAATCGCCCAACAGCCAGCCGGTTTCGTCGCCGGTGAGCATGCGCCAGCCGTCCGGTCCGGGCACCCCCACGGCGCAGCGGTCGGCGTCGGGGTCCAGGGCGATGGCGATTTCGGCGTCCACTTCGTCGGCCAGCGCGAGTAGTGCGTCGACCGCACCCGGTTCCTCGGGATTGGGGAAGCGGACCGTGGGAAAGTCGGGATCGGGGCTGAACTGCTCCTCGACCACATGCACGTCGTCGAATCCGGCCAGGGCCAGCGCATCAAGCGCGTACTCGCCACCGACTCCGTGCAGGGGTGTCAGTGCCACCCGTACGGATCCGGAGCTGCGGCGGACCCGGGCCGCGCGCTCCGTGTAGTGGTGGATCTGTCCGAGACCGCCGGTTTGCACTGGCGCCCTGCGTATCTCGTCGGCATGTGGAGCCCGGGCCATCGCGGCCTCTATTTCCCGGTCGACAGGGGAGATGATCTGCACCCCGCCGTCGAGAAACACCTTGTAGCCGTTGTCTGTCGGGGGGTTGTGCGACGCGGTGATCTGGACGCCGGCCGCCGCGGGCAAGTGCCGGACGGTGTAGGCGGTCACCGGCGTCGGGACGGCCGCGACCATCAGCAGCACGTTGAAGCCCTCGGCCGCAAGGACTTCAGCGGTCGCCAGGGCGAATTCGTCGGAGCTGTGTCGAGCGTCGCGACCCACCACCACGTGGTACCCGCCCAGGCCACGATCCTTGAGTACCTGAGCCAGTGCCCAGGTGGCGCGGACGACGACGGCGAGGTTCATCGCATCGGGGCCGCCTCGCAACGGTCCGCGGAGACCGGCGGTACCGAATCTCAGCGGATTGCTGAACCGGCGGTCGAGTTCTTCGGGACTGCAGGCGGATAATTCGGCTGCGGTCTGCGGGTCGGGGTCATGCGCGATCCATTCGGCGGCGGCGGTCGCGATGGTGGTCATGACCCAAGTGTGCCCGTAGCGGCGCCCGAGTACGCCAGCTTGCGCAGGACCGGCGCGCCGATGAGGCGGCTCAGCGCCGGTTCAGCCCGGACAACCGCCAGGCCAGAGCTCGGCGAACGGCGGGCAGCTTGCCGGCCAGGCGCATGATGCGGTTGCGGACGGGACGGCGCCGGGCCGACGCGGTGGCGAGTTCGGTCAACTTCCCCGTCATCGACACGACCCCCCGCGCGGTCTGGCGCCGGGTAGCGGCGTAATCGTCGAGCAGCGCCTCGTCGCCTCCGGCGTCCAGCACCTGCGAGAGTCGCTCACCCAGGACCACGGCATCCTCGATCCCGAGGTTCATGCCCTGTCCGCCGGCGGGCGAGTGCACGTGGGCGGCGTCGCCCGCCAGCAGGATCCGGTCGGCGCGGAACGCGTCGGCAACGCGGTGGTGCACGCGAAACCTGGAACCCCAGACGATCTCTTCGACCACTGCCGGCCGTGCTTCCGGGCCCCGTTCGTCCAGCAGTGATTGCACGAACGCGATGTCTGGGTGCTGCGGCGCCTCGTTCACCGTGGCGACGATGCGGTACATCCCGTCGGGCAACGGTGCGACCACGACCAGCCCGGCGGGGGAGAAGTACAGGATCACCTCGTCGGCGGGCACACCACCGGACAGCCGGACATCGGCGAGTGCGAACGATTCGCCATACGTGCCGCCGGTGAACGCGATACCGGCCTGGTCGCGGACCGTGCTGTGCATACCGTCGGCCCCGATCAGGTACCTGGCCCGGATCTGCTGCCCGTCGGCGAACGTGGCGATCGCGCGGTCGGCGGACTGCTGTATCCCGATGACCGACGCTGGACGGATGACCTTGCCACCCAGCTCCTCCAGTCGCCCGAGCAGGAACGCCTCGGTGTCGGACTGCGAAATCATCAGCGTGTACGGGTAGCGGGTCGGCAGTTGGCTGAACGGCACCGCGATCAGCAGATCGTCGCGGTCGCGGATGGTGAAGGTCGGAGTGTGGACCCCTCGCGCGACCAAGTCACCGACCACGCCGTAGGGCTCCAGCAGTTCCAGGGTGTGCGGGTGGATCACGGCGGCGCGCGAGGTGTTGGCGCCCTCGGCCTGGCGGTCGACCACGGTCACATCGTGGCCGTGCTGGATGAGAACGATGGCGGCGGTCAGGCCGACGGGCCCGGCTCCGACGATCAGCACGTCGGTAGTGGTGGTCTGCATCTTCATCTCCTTTGTCAACAACCGTTGGTCAACAACTGTTGACTTGAAGGTAGGCCGGTCTGTAGCCAAAGTCAACGGTTGTTGGCCTACACTTGTTGGCATGCGTCGACCGGCAGCTGAGACCAAGTCCGTCATCCTCGCCGCGGCCCGCGAGCGATTCGCCGCCGACGGCTACGAGCGGGCCACCATCCGGGCCATCGCCGCCGATGCCGCGATCGACCCGTCGATGGTGATGCGGTACTACGGCAACAAGGAGCGGCTGTTCGCCGCGGCGGCCGAATTCGACCTGGAGCTACCCGATCTGACCCAGGTGCCCCGCGCCCAGATCGGCGCCGCGCTGGCCGCGCACTTTCTGGAACGCTGGGAGCGCGACGAAGCGTTGTTGATCCTGTTGCGCGCCGGCGTCACCAACGAGGCAGTCGCGGAACGGATGCGCACGATCTTCGCCGGTCAGCTCGCCCCGGCGGTCGCGGAAACGACGGGCAACGCTCCCGACACCCCGCAACGCGCCAGCCTCGCGGCGTCGCAGGTGCTGGGCATGGCGTTGTGCCGCTACGTACTGGAATTCCCGCCCCTGGTCACCATGTCTCGCCAGGAGGTTGTCGACTGGATCGGACCCACACTGCAGCGGTATCTCGTCGGCTAGATCTGTCTGATCACCGAAGCCAGCAGGGAACCCATCCGGGTGGCCGACTGACGCCCGGCCTCGAGGACCTCGGCGTGGCTGAGCGGCTCGCCCGTCATCCCGGCGGCCAGGTTGGTCACCATCGAGATGCCCAGTACCTGCAGGCCGGCGGCCCGAGCGGCGATCGTCTCGTGCACCGTGGACATGCCGACCAGATCGGCTCCCAGGGTGCGCAGCATCCGGATCTCGGCGGGGGTCTCGTAATGCGGACCGGGCAACCCGGCGTATACGCCCTCGGCCAAGGTCGGCTCGATCTCGCGAGCCAGCGCTCGAAGTGCGGGGGAGTACGCATCGACCAGGTCCACGAACTGCGCGCCGACCAGCGGTGACCGACCCGTGAGGTTGAGATGGTCGCTGATCAGCACCGGCTGGCCCACCTGGTACTCGCCCTGCAGCCCGCCGGCGGCGTTGGTCAGCACCACGGTCGATACGCCAGTGGCCGCGGCAGTCCGGACGGGATGCACCACGTGCTGCAGATCGTGGCCTTCATAGGCGTGGATACGCCCGGCCAGCACCAGCACCCGGTGACTGCCGAGGCGCACCGAGTGCACCAGGCCGCCGTGGCCGGTGGCGGTCGGCGGGGTGAAGCCGGGCAGATCGGCCATCGGCACCGTAGCCACCGGATCGCCCAGCTCGGCCACCGCCGGAGCCCAGCCCGAACCGAGCACCACCGCGACATCGTGGCGTTCGACGCCGGTTCGTTCGGCGATGGCGGCGGCGGCCTGGCTGGATGCCTGGGGATCGGTCACGATAGGCGAGCTTAACCGCCGAAAACTGGCAGTGAGATACTGCGAGGATGCCGTCTGCCACCGCCTCTCTGCGCGTCGAGGACGCCATCAACGGGCGTCGTGGCGACCTCGTCGAACTCTCGCATTCGATCCATGCCGAGCCGGAGCTGGCCTTCGCCGAACACCGCAGCTGTGCCAAGACGCAGGTGCTGGCGGCCGAGTACGGGTTCGAGATCACCACAGCTGCCGGAGGATTGGACACCGCCTTCCGGGCCACCTACGGCAGTGGTCCGCTGGTGGTCGGGATCTGCGCGGAGTACGACGCACTACCCGAGATCGGGCACGCCTGCGGACACAACATCATTGCCGCGTCGGCGGTCGGCACCGCACTGGCCTTGGCCGATGTCGCCGATGAACTGGGCCTGACCGTGGTACTCGTCGGCACGCCGGCCGAGGAACTCGGCGGTGGCAAGGTCCTGCTGCTCGAAGCCGGCGTCTTCGACGACATCGCCGCGACGGTCATGCTGCATCCCGGTCCCGTGGACATCGCCGCAGCCCGCTCGCTGGCGCTGTCCGAGGTGACGGTGAACTACACGGGCCGGGAATCACACGCCGCGGTGGCGCCTTATCTCGGCGTCAACGCCGGCGATGCGGTCACCGTCGCGCAGGTCGCGATCGGGCTGCTGCGGCAGCAGCTGATGCCGGGACAGATGGTGCACGGCATCGTCACCCACGGCGGGCAGGCCACCAACGTCATCCCCGGCCGGGCCGAGATGCGCTACACCATGCGGGCCACCGACATGTCCGCGCTGCGTGAGCTGGAAGACCGCATGGCCGGGTGTTTTTCGGCCGGCGCGCTGGCGACCGGGTGTGAACACCGAGTCACCGAGATTGCCCCGGCCTACGCAGAACTGATTCCCGATCCGTGGCTCTCGGAGACCATCCGTGCCGAGATGCTGCGCCTCGGCCGTAACCCGTTGCCGGAGAATGTGGAGGCAAGTGTGCCACTGGGCAGTACCGACATGGGCAACATCAGTCAGGTGATGCCCGGCATCCACCCGGTGATCGGTATCGACTCTGGCGGCGCAGCCATCCACCAGCCCGCCTTCACCGCCGCGGCAGCAGGCCCGAGCGCCGACAAGGCCGTGGTGGAAGGCGCAATCATGTTGGCTCGCAGCGTCGTTCAGTTGGCCGAGACGCCCGCCCAGCGCGACCGCGTATTGGCGGCACAGCAGAGGAGGCGGGCTTCATGAGTGTGCTGCAGCACGCGGCCGCCCGCTGGTTGTCACTCAACTACGACGAGATGGTGTCGTGGCGCAGGCATCTGCATGCGCATCCGGAATTGGGCCGCCAGGAGTTCGCCACCACAGAGTTCGTGGCGCGCCACCTCGCGGATGCCGGGCTCAACCCCAAGGTGCTTCCCGGTGGCACCGGATTGACGTGTGATTTCGGGCCGGAGGACCGTCCGCGGATCGCGCTGCGCGCCGATATGGACGCCTTGCCGATGGCCGACCGCACCGGTGCCTCCTATGCCTCCACGGTGCCCAACGTCGCGCACGCCTGCGGGCATGATGCGCACACCGCGGTACTGCTGGGCACGGCAATGGCTCTGGCGTCGGTGCCCGAGTTGCCCGTCGGGGTCCGGTTGCTGTTCCAGGCCGCCGAAGAGTTGATGCCGGGTGGCGCGATCGACGCCATCAACGCGGGCGTGCTGAACGGCGTGAGCCGAATCTTCGCGCTGCACTGCGATCCTCGACTGGCCGTGGGGCAGGTGGCGACCAAGCCCGGGCCGATCACCTCGGCGGCGGACTCCATCGAGATCACCCTGCATTCGCCGGGCGGGCACACCTCACGTCCGCACCTGACCGGCGATCTGGTCTACGGGCTCGGAACGTTGATCACCGGGCTGCCCGGCGTGCTGTCTCGCCGCATCGATCCCCGCCACGACACCGTGATGGTGTGGGGCGCAGTCAATGCCGGCGTGGCTGCCAACGCCATCCCGCAGATCGGCACCCTGGCCGGGACGATCCGGACCGCGAGTCGCGATACCTGGCTGACGCTGGAATCGATTGTGGAAGAGACGGTTACCGCGCTGCTTGCGCCGCTCAACATCTCACACAGCCTCAACTACCGGCGCGGTGTGCCGCCGGTGGTCAACGAAGAGGTCTCCACCCGCATCCTCACCCACGCCATCGAGGCGATCGGCCCGGACGTCCTCGCCGACACACATCAGTCCGGCGGCGGCGAGGACTTCTCCTGGTACCTCGAAGATGTCCCCGGCGCGATGGGCCGACTCGGCGTGTGGAGCGGCCAAGGGCCCCAACTCGATCTGCACCAGCCGACATTCGACATCGACGAGCGGGCCCTTGGCGTCGGTGTGCGCACGATGGTCAACATCGTCGAGGCCTCCGCCTGACCTCAGCACCGCGAGCGTGCGTGTCTGTCGGCCGCCACGCCGCGCATCACCCACATTTTGGCGTCACTCGTCCCTCGCGAGCGCCCATAAGCTGTCGATATGACATCTGCGCCTGACGATCAGCTGGCTGCGGCGGCCGCCGCACTGCGGGAGGCTGAATCCCCAAACGCCAGCTGAACACAGCACAGTCGCACGTCGGCGAGTCCGCGGCGAGTGCCGAAGCGGCCGAGGGTCGGCTGCAAACAGAGGCCCGCGACGTTCCCAAGCTGGAATCGTTCTCGCTGACCGGGATCTGGTCGCAGCTCAAACGTCCGCTTGAGGACGATATGGCCCGTGAATCCGCCGAGCGCCGGGCGGCCGAGTACGAAGATCGCACCCAACGGGCTCGGGCTGACGCCGACCAGCACCACGTCGAGGACTTGACCGGCCGCCTCGCGGCGTTCGGTGATGTCGAGTGTGGCAATGTCGCTGCGTTCCGCTGACACCGACCTCAAGCGGTTCACCACCGAACTTGCCGATCCTGCTCGCGTAGCTCGTCGCACCGCGAGCGTGCGTGTCTGTTGGCCGCAACGCTTGTATCTCCGGCGTTGTGCGCACACTTGTCCCCATCGGTTGTGCACAGCGCGCGGTTTATCCACAGGTAGGCACATTGCGTCTTCCGAAGGTGTTGCGTACCAACGAAGCTCGTCGGCATGGACCTTCAACTGCTGCAAACGTTCGAGGCACAGAACGGCGTGGCCACCAGCGGTCAGATCCTGGCCCACATGACCCGCCACGCATTCGAATCTGCGGTGAACTCTGGTGCATTGGAAAGGATTTGGCACGGCATATACTGCCGGGGCGAACCCACCGAGCAACTCCTGTTGCACGGTCTGGATCTCGCCTGTGGCCGTAAGGTACCCCTTTGTCTGGCCAGCGCCGCAGCCCTGCACGAATTCGACACCGAAGGGTCACCTGACCTCCACATCCTCAATCCGCCAGGCTGTCAGCTACGTTCAGCAGACGGATTGGTGGTGCATCGACGGGATGGTGCGCCGTTGATCTCCGTCGACGGCAGATATGTCACCGCCCCGGCATGGACGGCCATCGAGGTGGCACGAGCGTTACGTCGCCCGCGCGCGTTGGCCACCTTGGACGCCGCGCTACGCAGCGGGACCTGTACCCGCACTGATCTTTGGCGCGCAGCCCTTGATCAAGCCGGGCGTCGAGGCATCGTCGCTGTCCGCAACCTGATCGCGTTGGCCGACGGGCGCGCCGAGTCACCGATGGAAAGTGAGGCGCGGCTGGTCATGGTCGACGGTGGCTTGCCGGTGCCCGAATTGCAGTACGAGGTCATCGACGGCAACGGCCAGGTGCGGCGGCTCGACTTCGCCTGGCCACAGGGCAAAGTGGCGGTCGAGTACGACAGCCTGGACTGGCATGGCAATCCCGACGCGTTGCGGGACGACCGCAGGCGTACCGCGGCTTTGATGGACGTCGGGTGGACCGTCATCTCGATCGTGTTCGACGACGTGCGGCACCGAGGCGGGGAAATGGTGGCGAGGATCAATCGTCAGTTGAGTCACGCTCGCGCTGCGTGAGGGTGCGCAAAATGCCGGCGAAATGCGGCGTGTCGGGCGGCAAACACGCACGCTCGCGGTGAATGGTTAGGGCCCGATATTGCGGGCGGGCCGGGTACGCAGGTCGTGCACGTACTCTTCAGGCGCCCCGGCAATCTCCGCGGCGTCGGCCATCACCCCGAGATAGCGCGCCGAAGGCAGTCCGCCCTCCCACGCGTCGACCACATACAGCCAGGCCAGCACCGGGTCGGTGTTGGTGTCCGACGACAACCGGTCCACCCGGCAACGGATCTTCTTGTGGAACCCGAGCTCGGAGCCCTCCCACCGATCGAGCGAATGCTCATCGGCCGGTGTCATGTCATAGAGCACCACGAACACCTTCGACAGCGGGTCCTCGACGACGGTTGCCAACGCGCCTTCCCAGCCGATGTCCTCACCGCCGAACGTCAACCGCCAGCCATGCAGCCACCCGGTACCCGCCATCGGCGAGTGCGGAGCTCGTTCGAGCATTTGCTCCGGATGCATATTCGATCCATACGCGGCGTACAGCGGCACGGTAAGACAGCTTAATCGGCGAAGTTGGTTAGGTTGGTCCCGTGGCTACCCGCATCGTGATCATCGGCGGCGGACCCGCCGGATATGAGGCGGCACTTGTCGCCGCTGCCCGCGGCCCTGAGGTCGCGCATGTGACCGTCGTCGACTCGGACGGCATCGGCGGTGCCTGCGTGTTGTGGGACTGTGTGCCGTCCAAGACGTTCATCGCCTCCACGGGGGTACGTACCGAATTGCGACGGGCCCCCAACCTGGGGTATTCGCTGGACTTCGAGCAGTCCAAGATCTCGCTGCCGCAGATCAACGAGCGCGTGAAGAACCTGGCCACCGCGCAGTCCGATGACATCGCCGAGCGGCTGCGCAGCGAGGGCATCGAGTTGATCGCCGGCCGCGGCGAGCTGATCGACGACGTCCCCGGCATGGCCCAGCATCGGGTCAAGGTCACCGGTGCCGACGGCGCGGTGAGCCAGCTGAGGGCCGATGTGGTGTTGATCGCCACCGGCGCCAGCCCGCGGGTGCTGCCCAACGCCGCGCCCGACGGGGAACGCATCCTCAACTGGCGCCAGCTCTATGACCTCGACACGCTGCCCGACCACCTCGTCGTGGTCGGCTCGGGTGTCACCGGCGCGGAGTTCGTCAACGCCTACACCGAGCTCGGGGTCACGGTGACGGTGGTGGCCAGCCGCGATCAGATCCTGCCGCACGAGGACTCCGACGCGGCCGCCGTGCTGGAGGAGGTGTTCTCCGAGCGCGGTGTGACATTGATCAAGAACGCGCGCGCCGAGTCGGTCACCCGTACGCCGGACGGGGTGCGCGTCACCATGGCCGACGGTCGCACCGTCGACGGCAGCCACGCCCTGATGACGGTCGGTTCGGTGCCCAACACCTCCGGCCTGGGGCTGGACCGCGTCGGCATCGAACTCGGGCCGGGCAACTACCTCAACGTCGATCGGGTCTCGCGCACCACGGTTCCCGGCATCTACGCGGCCGGCGACTGCACCGGCCTGCTGCCGCTGGCGTCGGTGGCGGCCATGCAGGGACGCATCGCGATGTATCACGCGCTGGGCGAAGCGGTCTCCCCGATCCGGCTTCGGACGGTCGCCGCGGCGGTGTTCACCCGCCCTGAGATCGCCGCTGTCGGGGTGCCGCAGGCCAAGATCGACGACGGATCGGTGCCGGCCCGCACCCTGACCCTGCCGCTGAACACCAACGCCCGGGCCAAGATGTCGAGCCTGCGCCGCGGTTTCGTCAAGATCTTCTGCCGCCCGGCCACCGGTGTGGTGATCGGCGGCGTGGTGGTGGCGCCGATCGCCTCCGAGCTGATCCTGCCGATTGCGCTGGCGGTTCAGAACGGCATTCCGGTCACCGAGCTGGCCCAGACCTTCTCGGTGTATCCGTCGTTGTCAGGTTCGATCACCGAGGCCGCGCGCCAGTTGATGAAGCACGACGACCTGGACTAGGTGTCAGGCCTTGCGGCGCCACCGCAGCAGGGCGATGACGACGAGCGTCACGATCCCGAGGACGCACAGGAACCCGCCGCCGATGATGGCGAAGATTCCGCCGACGAGCGGTGTGGCCTTGGCGTCGCCGCCCACACCGAACTGGTCTGAACTAGCGCCGTCGCACGTGATGGCGTAGTCGGATGCCGTTTGCGCGGTCACGGTGAACAGGGCCTGCCACTGGTTGATCGTGAGGCTGCCCTCGTAGTTGTCCATCTTGATGTCGTCGTCGGACCCGGTTGGAGTGCTGATGCTGCACTGCCCTGTGTCGTGTTCACCGCGATCGGCGACGAAGATGACCTTGGTCTCACCGGCGTCGAAATGCACCGTCTTCATCTCGCCGTTCGCGAAGGTGTGTTCGGCATCGGGCGCTACGTCGAAAACCGTGGCCAATCCGAAGACCCCGAACCCCACGACCGCCAATCCGACGAGGAGCAATGCTGCGCCGACGCCGTACCACCGCTTCTTCGGTGGCGCTTTCCGTGGCGGGTAACCGGGAAACGGGTGTGGTGCGGGCAAAGGCTGGCCCGACCAGCCAGGTGGTTGCATGGACACGACAGGAAACCTACCGAGGACGGACAGAATCGGGCGGATCCGACATCATTCACGTAGCCTGGGAATCGTGACTGACCCGATCTCAGCACCGGGCGACGGGCAAACCTTCCTCGGTCCGCAGCACAGGGCGCAAGCCTGGCAACGACTCGGCAGCGAACAATTCGACGTGGTGGTGATCGGCGGCGGTGTCGTCGGCGCCGGTGCTGCGTTGGACGCGGCGACCCGTGGACTCACCGTGGCCCTCGTCGAGGCCCGCGATTTCGCTTCCGGCACATCCAGCCGCAGCTCCAAGATGTTCCACGGAGGTCTGCGCTACCTCGAACAGTTGGAGTTCGGCCTGGTCCGCGAAGCCCTCCACGAGCGGGAACTGAGCCTGACCACCCTCGCGCCGCATCTGGTCAAGCCGTTGCCGTTCCTGTTCCCGTTGACCAACCGTTGGTGGGAGCGGCCTTACATTGCGGCCGGGATCTTCCTGTACGACCAGCTCGGCGGAGCGAAATCGGTTCCCGCACAGAAGCATCTGACCAAAGCCGGCGCACTTCGGCTGGCTCCTGGGCTCAAGCGCAGCTCGCTGATCGGTGGTATCCGCTACTACGACACCGTGGTCGACGATGCCCGTCACACGATGACGGTGGCGCGCACCGCGGCCCACTACGGCGCGGTGGTGCGCTCGTCCAGTCAGGTGGTGGCGTTGTTGCGTGAGGGTGATCGCGTGGTCGGAGTGACCCTGCGTGATTCCGAGGACGGAGCCACCACCGACGTGCGGGGCCATGTCGTGGTCAACGCGACCGGAGTATGGACCGACGAGATTCAGGCACTGTCCAAAGAGCGCGGCCGCTTCCGGGTGCGCGCCTCCAAGGGCGTGCACATCGTGGTGCCGCGCGATCGGATCGTCAGCGAGGTCGCGATCATCCTGCGCACCGAGAAGTCGGTGCTGTTCGTGATTCCGTGGGGTACGCACTGGATCATCGGCACCACCGACACGGACTGGAATCTCGACCTCGCCCACCCCGCCGCGACCAAGGCCGACATCGATTACATCCTCGGCCATGTCAACACCGTGCTGGCGACCCCGTTGACCCATGACGACATCGATGGTGTCTACGCAGGATTGCGTCCGCTACTGGCCGGCGAGAGCGAGGAGACTTCCAAGCTCTCACGTGAGCACGCTGTGGCGGTGCCTTCTCCTGGCTTGGTGGCCATCGCCGGCGGGAAGTACACCACCTACCGCGTGATGGCGGCCGACGCGATTGACGCTGCGGCACAGTTCATCCCGGCGCGGGTGGCACCCTCGATCACCGAGAAGGTCCCGCTCATGGGTGCCGACGGATACTTCGCCCTGATCAATCAGACCGAATACGTCGGCAAGCAATACGGGCTGCACCCGTACCGTGTCCGGCACCTGCTGGACCGTTACGGCTCGCTGATCGGTGAAGTGCTCAAGATGGCCGAGGGGCGGCCCGAGCTGCTGGCCCCGATCACCGATGCGCCGGTATATCTCAAGGTCGAGGCCTACTACGCCGCAGCGGCCGAAGGGGCTCTGCACCTGGAGGACATCCTGGCGCGCCGGATGCGGATTGCCATCGAATACCCGCACCGCGGCGTCGATTGCGCCCGTGAGGTGGCCGAAGTCGTTGCGCCGGTGCTGGGCTGGACGGCCGAGGACGTCGACCGTGAGGTTGCCACCTATATCGCCAGGGTGGAGGCGGAGGTGCTGTCGCAGACCCAGCCCGACGACGAGTCCGCCGATGCACTGCGCCAGGCCGCGCCCGAGGCGCGCGCCGAGATCCTCGAACCCGTGCCGCTGACTTGAGACAACGCCCACCGTTGCCGGTGCGGGACGGCCTGGGCCCGGCCCGGTTGCGGTTGCTGGGTGGCAACGTGTACGACGAGCTGCAGGTGCGGTTCGGGATCGGCGCGAAAGTGCTTGCCGGTGAAGTGGTTCTGCCCGACGGGACGGCCGTCGATGCGACGACGACCCTGCCCGCAGGAGCGCACGTCTACTTCTATCGAGACCTGGCGGACGAGGTGGAGGTGCCGTTCGGCATTCCGGTCCTGTACCGCGACGACGACATCGTCGTGGTCGACAAGCCCCACTTCCTGGCCACCATGCCGCGCGGTGGGCATGTCGCACAGACCGCGCTGGTGCGGCTGCGCCGGGAACTCGACCTGCCGGAACTGAGCCCGGCGCACCGCCTGGACCGGCTGACCGCGGGCGTGCTGCTGTTCACCGTGCGCCCTGAGGTCCGGGGAAGGTATCAACGGCTGTTCGCCGAGGGCAAGACCCACAAGACCTACCTGGCTCGTGCCGCCGGCACCGCCACGGTGTCGTTGCCCGCCACCCTGCGGAGCCGGATCGTCAAGCACCGCGGCCGGTTACAGGCCTTCGAGGAACCGGGGGAGCCCAACGCCGAGACCTACGTCGAGGAGATCGGCGGCGGGCTCTACCGCCTGTCGCCCCGCACCGGGCAGACGCATCAGTTGCGCGTGCACATGGCCTCGATCGGGTTGCCGATCCTCGGTGACTCCTTGTACCCCAATGTGGTTGAGGTGGCGCCCGACGATTTCGACCATCCCCTGCAACTGTTGGCCCACCGCCTCCAGTTCACCGACCCGGTCACCGGTGAGGACCGCGAATTCGTGAGTGCCCGAACATTGGGCTGAAGCCTTGCATGAGCGGACCAGGGTGATGGTCTACTGACGGGGTGAACCGTGAGACCTTTGACCATCTGTTCGACATGACCGACCGGACCGTGATCGTCACCGGCGGCACCCGAGGCATCGGATTGGCCCTCGCCGAGGGCTTTACGTTGGCCGGCGCCCGGGTGGTGGTGGCCAGCCGCAAGGCCGACGCGTGCGAGCGGGCCGCGCAGCACCTGCGTGACCTCGGGGGACAGGCGGTCGGAGTTCCCGCCCACAGCGGGAACATCGACGATCTGGGTGCCCTCGTGGAGCGCACGGTCGCGGAGTTCGGCGGGATCGACGTGGTGGTCAACAATGCCGCCAATGCGCTGGCGCAGCCGTTGGGACAGATGACGCCGGAGGCCTGGGCCAAGTCCTATGAGGTGAACCTGCGCGGGCCGGTGTTCCTGGTGCAGCACGCGCTGCCGCATCTGAAGGCGAGTTCGAAGGCTGCGGTGCTGAACATGGTGTCGGTCGGGGCGTTCAACTTCGCGCCGGCCTTGTCGATCTACGCCTCGGGAAAGGCCGCGCTGATGTCGGTGACGCGCTCGATGGCGGCCGAGTTCGCCCCGCTGGGCATCAGGGTGAACGCCCTGGCCCCGGGACCGGTCGACACCGACATGATGCGCAACAACCCGCAGGAGGCCATCGACCTCATGAAGGGCGGAACTTTGATGAAGCGTCTGGCCAGCCCCGACGAAATGGTGGGCGCGGCCCTGCTGATGTGTTCGGATGCCGGCAGTTACATGACCGGGCAGGTGGTCATCGTCGACGGAGGCGGTACTCCGCGATGACTGTTCCGGTGCAGGACGACTTCACCGTGCCGGTCGTGCTGCAGGGCGCGGATAGCACGCGCGTGTGGCGCGGTCGGGGTCAGACTCTGACGATGTCGCCGGCCGGGATCATGTTCGAACGTCGCGGGAAGACGGTGCAGCTCGAGTGGCGCGATATCACCGGCATCGACATGGTCAATATGAGCGGGTCCTTTCGAATCGTCTTCAACGCGTGGGCCATCTGCGCGCAGGATGTCGACGCGATCTACCCGCACGAGTTCGAGAAGGATTGGCCCACCGGGCAGATCGGGCGCTGGTTGGCGCACTACCGGCCCGATCTGGTGCTACCGGCCGACGGAGCGATGTTGCCCTTCGGCATACCGCGTGAGTACTACCGGTGGGTCATCCCGTTCGCTTTGGTAGCCGGGCTCGTGGGCTCGTTCATTGCGGCCAAATCGTTTCTGGGCGGACTCGGCATCATGGCGGCCATGGTCGTGCTCACGTTCCCGTTCACTTCGCCTCGGCGTTTTCGGATCGCGGGTGCAATCTTCATCACCGTCATGCTGGCTTGGCTGCTCGTGGTCGGCTTTCTGGCGCTCGTGCCGATCAACGGGAAGATGCTGTGACGCTCAGCCGTGTTTCGTGAACCGATCGGACCCGCTCAGGCTGCCGGTGCCGACTGACAGGATCTGGCTGCGGTTCTCGACGTGCAGCGCCGTTTCCAGGCAGCCGGCATCGAGGTTGGCCCACAGCACCTGCTTGGTCGATTCCAGCCCGAATTTGCCGTAGCCACACAGGGTTTCAGCGATTTCCAGGGCGGCGTCCAGCAGGTTGGCGGTGTCGTCGACGATGCGGGTGATCAGACCGAGCCGCAGCGCCTCGGTCGCGTCGACCGCCCGCGCGGTCAGGATCAGATCGAACGCCGGACCCGCGCCGATGATCCTGGGCAGGGTGTAGCTCACCCCGATGTCGCAGCCGCCGATGCCCAGCTTGATGAACTGCGTGCAGAACTTCGCCGCCGGGCCCGCGATGCGGATGTCGCTGGCCGCGGCGAGCGCGAAACCACCGCCGTAGGCGGCGCCGTTGACTGCGGCGATGACGGGCTGGCGCAGCCGGTGCAGCTTGACCGTGAGGTTGGCGATGCGTTCCTGCCAGCGCATGCCGGAGCGGGGAAACTCGGTGCCGCCGCCGGCCTCTGGCGGATTGGGGTTGCTCAGATCCAGGCCCGAGCAGAATCCGCGTCCGGCGCCGGTGAGGACGACGACACGGCATTCGTTGTTCGCCGCGATCCCGTCGAGAGTGCTGTGCAGGGCCTCGACCAGTTCGAACGACAAGGCGTTGAGTTTGTCAGGCCGGTTGAGGGTGATGACGGCGATATCGGGCCGAGGGTAGGCCAGGTCGAGTGGCTCTGCGAGGGACATGAGCGGGACCCTAGCCGGTGCTGTGCCACCCGTTGACGCCAACGGCGATCATCCGTAGTTGTTTGACCGCGGTGCGGTGGATGGCCTCGACCGACTGGACATCCGCCGCGTCCTCGAGAGACTCCGCGATCGAGATCATCGCATTGACGAACAGGTTGGCCAGGATGTTGAGATCCTCGCTGCTCCAGTCCTTCAGAGCGGGGAAGCGGGCGAGGTCGATCGCCAGCTCCGAGGTGATCAGCCGGATCTCGGTGCGGATTGCGTAGCGCAGCACCGACACCCCGCTGGAGCGTTCGCGGGCGATGAACCGCCAGTGCTCGCGTCGGTCGTTGACACTGCCGATCAGGATCTCGGCCGAGGATTCGATGACGTGGTGTGGGTCGAGCTTGCCGGCGCGCGCACCGCGCAGCATGTCACGCAGAGACCGGAACGACTCGTCGATGAGCACCAGGCCGAGCGCATCCATCGAGTCGAAGTGCCGGTAGAAGGCGGCGGGGACGATGCCAGCCTCCCGGGTCACCTCCCGCAGGGACAGCGCGCTGAAGCTGCGGTCTTCCAGCAGGGTCAGCGCCGCGGTGATGATCGCGCGGCGGGTGGCCTCTTTGCGTTCTTCCCGGGACAGCGTGTCCCGCGAACGCGATGCCGACTCGGGCTTCCGCGTTCGTGACGTCGATGTTCGTGAATTGGGCGTACGTCTGTTCACTGATGTGAACCCTACCACTTGCTGCATTTTTGTCGTTGACAGACTCGGGTGTGCACGCGCACTGTGTACACATGTTCACTCAAACATTGACGAAGCGGGTGCTAGCGGCACCGCGGATGAGTGCGCTCGCGAACCTGCTCACCGGACCGCACGGGGTGGATCGCTACACCGAGCTGGTCGAGCCGACCTGGACCCGCGGCGATGCCCGCGCCAAGGTGGTCGCGGTGCGGCGACAGACGTCGCGCAGCGTCACCC
This sequence comes from Mycolicibacterium fortuitum subsp. fortuitum, assembly GCF_022179545.1. The sequence goes on from NZ_AP025518.1 coordinate 1,888,378, forward strand.
TGACCCTGGAACCGAACGATGCGTTCACCGGATTCCGGGCCGGCCAGCACATCAACCTGTCCGTCGAGATCAACGGCCGACGTCGCACCCGGTGTTACTCGCCGGCCAGTGCCGAGGGGTCCGGCTCGATCGAGCTGACCATCGGCCGTCACGACGGTGGCCTCGTCTCGACCTACCTGTGCGACCACGCATATCCGGGAATGGTGCTCGGCCTCGACTCGGTCGGCGGAGATTTCGTCCTGCCCGAGGTGCTGCCGCAGCGCATCCTGTTCGTCTCCGGCGGCAGTGGCATCACCCCTGTGCTGTCCATGCTGCGCACCTTGCGTGCACAGGCGTTCACCGGCGAGGTCGCCTTCCTGCACTACGCGCGCGCCGCCGAGGAGGCCTGTTACCGCAGCGAGCTGGCGGCCATGCCCGGCGTCCGGGTGCTGCACGGTTACACCCGCGACGGCGCCGGTGACCTCGACGGCTACTTCGGCGCGGCGCATCTTGCGGCCGCCTTCCCCGGTGGCACGCCCGATGCGGTGTTCGTCTGCGGTCCGCCGGCCCTCGTCGACGCTGTCCGCGAACAGTGCCCGCAGGCCCGGTCGGAGAGTTTCGTCCCACCCGTGTTCAGCCTTCCGGCCGAAGCCGCCGGGGGCACGGTCGCTTTCACGGGCAGCGGTGTCGAGGTGACCGACGACGGTCAGACCCTCCTGGCGCAGGCCGAGGCGGCCGGCCTCAATCCCGAGAGCGGATGCCGCATGGGCATCTGCCACAGCTGCACCCGGTTCAAGAGCCGTGGCGCAGTGCGCAACCTGATCACCGGCGCGGTTTCCACCGCCGACTGTGAAGAAATCCAGATCTGCGTCACCGCTCCCGTCGGTGACGTCGCAGTAGACCTCTGAGTTCTCTGACGAAAGGACGTGCAATGTCCGACAAGAGCTACACCCTGACCCCTGAGCAGTTCGAAGAGTTCGGCCGCGAACTCGACGCCATCCGCGAGAAGGCGGTGGCCGATCTCGGTGAGCGCGACGCCGACTACATCCGCGGAATCATCAAGATGCAACGCAAGCTTGAGGTCGGTGGGCGCGCACTGCTGTTCCTGCCGCCGGCCTGGCCGGTCGGCACCGTGATGCTCGGGCTGTCGAAGATCCTCGACAACATGGAGATCGGCCACAACGTCATGCACGGCCAGTACGACTGGATGGGCGATCCGGCGTTGCGTGGCCAGAACTTCGAGTGGGATTCGGCCTGCCCGTCCAATCAGTGGCGGCACTCGCACAACTACATGCACCACACCTACACCAACATCGTCGACATGGATCGCGACATCGGCTACGGCATCCTGCGGATGAGCGAGGATCAGAAGTGGAGCCCGTACTACCTGGGCAATCCCTTGTACGCCTTCCTGCTGATGGTGTTCTTCCAGTACGGCGTGGCCCTGCACGAGTTGGAGACCGAGCGCATCCGTTCCGGCGAGATCAAGCTGCGGGACAAGAAGGACATGCTGCGGGAGATGTGGGCCAAGGTCCGCAAGCAGACCGTCAAGGATTACGTGGCCTTCCCGCTGCTGGCCGGGCCGTTCGCGCCATTCGTGTTCGCGGGCAACATGACTGCGAACCTGATGCGCAACGTGTGGTCCTACACCATCATCTTCTGCGGGCACTTCCCGGAGGGCACCCACGAGTTCACCATCGAGGAAACCCAGAACGAGACGCGCGGCCAGTGGTACTTCCGGCAGCTGCTCGGTTCGGCAAACCTCAGCGGTGGCAAGTGGTTCCACATCTTCAGTGGCAACCTGTCGTTCCAGATCGAACATCACCTATTCCCTGACATTCCGGCGCACCGTTACGCCGAGATCTCGGGCGAGGTGAAGGAGATCTGCCAGCGCTACGGGCTGCCGTACAACACCGGACCGATCCACAAGCAGTTCGCCTCGGTGGTGCGCAAGATCGTGCGACTGGCATTCCCGTGGGGAGGCAAGCCCAAGGACCCTAAACCCGCTGCCAAGAAGCCTGCACCGGAACCGGCTTCGCAGCCGATCTGCGAGCCGGAGCTCGTCAACTGCTGACCGCAAGGCTGCACTGCAGCAGCACCGTGTCCAGCCATCGTCCGTGCTTGTAGCCCACCGCACGCAGTCGCCCGGCCTCGACGAAGCCGTGCTTGCGATGCAGCGCCAGCGACGCCGCCGCCTCGTCGGTGTCCACCACCACGGCGATGACCTCACGGATGCCTGCTGCAGTGCACCCGTTTAGAAGCCCTTGCAACAGTAGGGTTCCGATGCCGCGGCCGGCGGCCCGAGGTGCGAGGTAGATGGAGTTCTCCACGGTGTGCCGGTAGGCCGGACGCTGCTTCCAAGGCGAACAGTAGGCGTAGCCGACGATCTCACCGTCGAGTGCCGCTGTGAGGAAAGGTAATTCACTCATCCGAGCCGTCGCCAGGCGGTGCTCCCACTGCTCGCGATGCGGGGGAATCAATTCGAAGGTGGCGACCCCGGTCTCGACGTGCTGAGCGTAGATCGCGCTGATTGCGTCGAGGTCATCCGGTGACGTAGCGCGGACGACGGTGTTGGTCATGTTTTCACCCTAAGCTGACGCTCAGTCGAGGGGAGAGATTCCGATGGCCTACGTCAAGGCGACCGAGCGTCACGAACAGTGTGCCGGGAACGACCCTGCGTGCGGTCCGGCCCGTTCAGAATGGTGGGGGTGGTCCGTGTTCTTCGGCGAGCCAGGCTTGGTAGGCGTGTTCGTGGGCGAGGTCGTTGTTGAATTCGGCGCGTAGGCGGCGTTCTTCGGTGATGCGGTCTTGGCGGTCTTGTTCGCGGGTGCGGGAGCGTTTGGGCATCTTCGCACTGCGATTGGGGCCCGGCGCTGGTGGCGGGTCGGTGAGATTGAGGTCCTCGGTGGGGGTGGCCAGGTCGTCGAACAGGGCGCCGCCGTGGGGTTCGGTGGTGTAGGTATGCCCGGTCGGGGTGGTGACTTCGACGGTGCCGTCAGGGTATTGGCGGTCTGACCAGCCCGGGCAGAACGTTTTGATCAGGTGATGGGCCCGGCAGTACAGCTTGGTGTTGGACGGATGCGTCGGACCCAGAGGCCACGGTGTGGTGTGGTCGATATCGCAACGCTCGGCACGGGCATCACACCCAGGAAACCGGCAGGTCAGATCCCGCCAGCGGATGAACTCCGACAGTGCCGCGGAGGGTCGATACCCAGGCTCTGCATTGTCGGCCTGCTCGGCCGCCTCCGGCGAGTCGCCGGAATGACTAGGCTTCGACTCTCCGCCGGGACCGGCGTCGGCGGTGTCCCCGGGTAGCCGGACGGGTTTGATTTTGGCGCGCCCGGCCAGATCCCGTACTGATTCGGCGGGCAGGATCCCATGGCCGGGCAGATAGCCCGGCGCATCGGAGGTGCCGTCGACCGTGGACTTTCCGGCCAGTACATGCACCACGGCTGCATCGGCGGCGGCGCGGTTCTGGGCGGCCGGGCATTCCTCGCGCCCGCACCGGCACACCAACTGCGCTTCCAAGCGGGCCAGCGGCCCGACCGCATCCGCGCGGCGCTGTTCATGGCTGCGTGGATCCTGCTCACACACTGTGTTGGCCACCGCATCCAGGCGTTGATCCAACGCCGCCGCCTCGACAGCATCAATATTGGCCCAAATCGAGGCCATGCCCGGTGTGCTCGGTTCGATCTGCACGAACCGTTGCTCACTGATATCCGGCGGCACCCGCACCCCGTTGGGGTCCAGTTTGGCGATCCACTGATCGACCCGATCCCGCAACTGCCGCTCGGAGAACCGCATCCAACGGTGAGCTCGGGCGGCCAACTCGGCATCCAGCCCGGCCCACACCGACGGATCGACGATGCCGGTGCGGGCGATGATCATCCGCACCACCCGATAGTCGATGTCCCCGACCGCGAAGCGGGCCGCCACCAGGGGCAACTTGTCGCGTAGTACCCGGGCGTGGTGGATCTGGGTGGCGGCACGCCCCCGGGCGATCCGCATCGCCGCCGAGATTTCGGCAGCGACTTCCTCGAACGGATCGGTCCGCCACAAAATCGATTCGGCCAATTCTTGTTCGCGCAGTGAATCCAGTGCTCCGATCGCGGCCAGTCGGGCGGCGATGGCCACCGACTCGGCCCGCGTCGCGGCACTGATCCGATCGATCAGTACGGCATCGGAATCATCTTCGAACATGTGTTCGATTATGCCACCACTGGGCGACAAAAATTGTGTTTTCGGGTTGACGAGCAGGATCGTGCGGTAGAGATTCGCAAAGAGTCTGGTCGCGAGGCGTCGCGCAGGGGAGGTCCGGATCGTGCCCGTCGAGTATGTCGATCCCAACGCGAAACGCAGTCGCTTGTACCGGGCATCGGAGCAATTCGCCCGTACTCGCGTGGGCCGGAGGTGGGGCATGCACGTCGCTCCGCGGATTGACCCTTGGCTGTACCGAATTACCCACGGCCGTTATCCGGTGGTCATGGGTATGGTTCTCAACGCGCCATTACTGACCACGGGAGCAAAAACAGGTCAGCCTCCGATCGTGATCGCGTCGTACGGTGGCGAACCCAAGAATCCTCAGTGGTACTACAACCTCAAGGCGCATCCCGAATGTCGATTTGGCGACGAAGACTACATCGCAACGGAAGTCACTGATCCTGACGAATACGCGCGACTCTACGAGCTTGCCGAGCGCGTCTATTCGGGCTTCGGGGACTACCGCGCCAAGATGGCGGCGACGGGTGGACGCCGCATCCCGGTATTCAGGCTCACCCCGTGCTAGTCGGGAGCGATCCGCTTCTGTAGCGGTGCATCAGGTTTGGCACACCGGGCACCAGTACGTCACCCGATCGCCGGTGGTGTCCGTCTCGACCAGAGTTCCGCATCGCCGGCATGGTTCGCCAGCTCGGCCGTACACCCACAGCTGCCGCCCCGGACGGGTGTCCCCGGTGGTGGTGCGGTTCCATCGGGATCGGTTGAGCCACAGCATGTCCCGGGCGCGCTGCACGACGCGCAAAGGATCGGTCAGCGAACTCACCGGCGAAGTGGGTAGACGTCCGAAGACGAAGCACAGCTCATTGCAGTAGACGTTGCCGACACCGGCCATCACCCGTTGGTCCAGCAGGGCCGGCGCCAGGGCCCGGTCGGGATCGGCGGTCAGATTGGCTACTGCAGTGCGCGGCTCCCAGTCCGGGCCGAGCAGGTCGGGGCCCAGGTGCGCTACCGCTGCCATATCGGTCTCGCGATCGAGTACTTCCAGCAGGCCGAGATCGATCCCGGCGGCGCGGCTGTCGGCAGTCTCCAGCACGATGCGAATGCGGTGCGCCGCACCCTTGGACCATCCGATCCGCCAACTACCCTCCATCTTCAAGTGGGAGTGGATGCTGGCCGGACCGACCCGGATGAACAGGTGCTTGCCGCGGCTGATCACCTCGTCGACCACATGTCCGGTCAGGTCGACGGTGGCGTAGCGCGGGACTCGAATGTCGCAGCGCGTCAGCGTTTTTCCCACCAGAGCGGTGCGCAGTGCCGTGGCGGTGTGGAAGACGGTATCGCCCTCGGGCATGTTCTCATTCAACCAGTTGTCATGGAAGTTGACCGTGGCTCGATGGCATAATCGCCCGGTGATCATTTCTCGACTCCGCGGGAAGGGCGTTCCCGCCCTCCAGTGAGCGGCGCGGCGTCGCATTCGGCGCCTCGCATTCGTACCCGTAAAGAGATCCACAAGCAGCGGCGCTCAGGGCGTCACCAGTGCTGGAACCACATCATCGTCACCCCGCTGTGGCCCAAGCACGGAGTGAACCTCGGAACGCTGCTCCGTACCTGCGACGCTGTAGGCGCCTGTCTGGCCGTACCGCGGCTGCCATGGGTTCCTGAAGCTCTGCGCAAAGGAAACACGCTGCGGCACAGATCGTGCGTCCACTGGATATACGGAGACGTCATCCGGTGGCTGGAAAAGCAACGCGAGCGGTCGGCGCACATCGTGGGTGTCGAACTCACCGACGAGTCGATCCGGCTGGCGGAACTCCCCGCGGCGCGTAGGCGCACCGTGGTGGTTCTCGGTAACGAGGGCAGCGGCATACCCTCGGACGCAATGGAATTGCTCGATCTCGCGGTCGAAATTCCGATGTTGGGTTCCGGTCACAGCCTCAACGTGGCTGTTGCGGGATCGCTCGTGCTGTACAAGGTGGCGGGTCTGATGTGAGCCCGCCTACCGAAGTCGCAACCCACGAGGTGTGCGAGCGAATCCGGCGCCGGTCAACGCCTCCTGCACGGCGGTACGTTCCGCGTCGACCCCGGGATCGAGCACCGCCACCCCGTTGATCCGTTCCACCAGCAGCGACGGGATCCGGCCCGTACTCACCAGATCGGCGAGCGCGGCCGCGGCGGCGCGTTGTGTCTCGGCATCGGAGGTGAAACTGAGCAGGGTCTTGCCGCCGCGTTCCAGGAACCACACCAACCGGCCGTCGACGAGCGCCACCAGGGCTCCGGCCTTGCGTCCCGGCCGGTGCGTGTCGGCATCGCCCGCGCGGTCGGGCCAGGCCAATGCGGCACCGTACGGGTTGGCCGGATCGGTGGCCGCCAGGACGACGGCGTGGTATTCGGGACGTTGGGGATCGACCCCGTCGAGGTAGGACCGTAACCGATCGACTGTCGATGCCGCCGCGAACTGCGCCCCACCCAGCGATTCCACGAAGTACCCACGTTGGCAGCGGCCGGCATCCTCGAACGCACTCAGCACCTTGTACAACGTGGCGAACCCGCCCGGCACCCCTTCGGCCGCGGCCGCCCCTTTGGTCAGCACCCCGTGCCGGTTCAACAGCAGCTCGGCCTGGAAATGCGCGCGTACGGTCGAATCCGGTTCTGCGGCAGGCAAGGCCGACCAGCGACCGGACACCATGGGGTCGGCCGCGCGACTGTGCGGGCGTGCGACGCTGTAGCGGCTGAGCCGGGGCGGGCGTTGGCGCTGACGGTGTGCGGGTGCTCCCGACCGCCGCGGACCCGACAACATCGCACGCACCGGGGCGAACGTATCGCCGGTGATCCACCCGGCCCAGATCAGTTCCCACAGAGCCGTTTTGAGTTCAGGCTCGGAGGCCTGCTCGGTCAGCTGGCGGAAGAAGTACGCGCCGCCGTGGCCGAGCGTCTCCATGATGGCCCGATGGGTATCGGTGAACTCGATCTCGGCGGGTGCGGGCAGCGTCAGCGGCGCCGTCTCGGCCAGATGGAGCGCCACCCAGCCGTCGCTCCCGCCGATCTGCCCGGCGCCCGACCACATGACCTCACCCGAGGCCAGGAGCTCATCCAGCATGGACAGCTGATAATCGCGGACGCGCTGGCCGAGCACCAGCGACTCCAGCGCTGATGCGGGGATGAGGACCCCGGCCAGCTGCTCGATCACCGCGGCCAACCCGTCGATGCCCGTGCTGTGGCTGGAGCCGACGTGCTGCCAGGACGACAGGAAGCGACCGTAGGCCGCAGTGCTGACCGGCTCCACCTGCGCACGCAGCGCAGCCAGGGAACGTCGACGCAGGATCCGCAGGACTTCGGCGTCGCACCACTGATCACCGGGCAGATCATCGATGAACTCGCCGCGCACCAGTCGACCGTCGACGGCCATGCGACCCAGAACATCTGCGGTCACCCGCAGCCCCAGCCCGAACCGGGCAGCCAGCTCTGTGGTGGTGAACGGCCCGTGCGTGCGGGCATAGCGGCCGATCAGGTCCCCGAGCGGGTCGTCGACGGATTCGGTGAATGCCGCCGGTACTCCGACCGGAACCGGGGCGCCGACCCCGTCGCGTAGCAGGCCGATGTCCTCGACTGCCGCCCACCACGTCTGGCCGGCGTAGGTGACGGGCAGTGCGCGCTTGGCGGCGCGCAGCCCCTCGAGCCAGCCTCCGATGGCGTCGGTCGTGGCCCGCGCGGCGATCTCGGCCTCGGTCAGCGGGCCGAGCATCCGCAGCAGATCAGCCACTGCCTCGGCGTCGCGCGCAGCCCGCTCCTCGGTCAGATGCTGCAGCTGGGCCGAGGTCGAGGCGACAACCGCAGGGTCCAGCAGTTCGCGAAGCTCGACCCGGCCGAGCAGTTCGGACAGCAGCACGGTGTCCAGGGCCAGCGCGGCGGCGCGCCGCTCGGCCAGTGGGCTGTCGCCCTCGTACATGAATGCACCGACGTAGCCGAACAGCAGTGAGGCCGCGAACGGTGACGGGGTGGCGGTTTCCACCTCGATCACCCGCAGCCGGCGTTGGGCGACCCTGCGCATCAGCTCGGTCAGCGCAGGCACGTCGTAGACGTCCTGCAGGCATTCACGCACGGTTTCCAGCACGATCGGGAAGTCCGGATACTTGCGGGCGATGTCGAGCAGCTGCGCGGCGCGTTGGCGTTGATGCCACAACGGGGAACGCTTGCCGGGGTGCCTGCGGGGAAGTAGCAAGGCGCGTGCGGCACATTCGCGGAACCGGGACGCGAACAGTGCAGACCCGCCGACCTCCGCGGTGACGATGGGTTCGATCTCGTCGGCGTCGAACACGAACAGGTCTGCGCTGGGCGGGGTTTCGCCCGTATCGGGCAGCCGCACGATGATGCCGTCGTCGGAGGCGGTGGGCTTCTCGTCGATGCCGTACCGTTCTCGCAGCCGGCGGCCCACCGCCAGCGCGAGCGGTCCGTGCACCCGAAGGCCGTACGGAGAATGCAGGATGACCCGCCAGTCACCGAGCTCGTCCCTGAAACGTTCCACCACGAAGGTGCTGTCGCTGGGTACGACGCCGGTGGCCTCGCGCTGATCGTGCAACAGCTGGTAGAGGTTGTCGGTAGCGAACCCGGCGAAACCCATTGTCTGGCAACGCTCGTCGAACTCAGTGCGACTGAGTGCGGCAAGTTCTCCGGTGAATGCTCCGACTGCGGCACCCAGCTCGGCCGGCCGGCCCACGCTGTCACCGCGCCAGAACGGCAGCCGGGCCGGCTGACCCGGGGCCGGTATGACCAGCACCCGGTCGTGGGTGATCTCGGTGATCCGCCAGCTGGTGGCGCCCAGGGAAATGACGTCGCCGGGGCGCGACTCGTAGACCATCTCCTCGTCGAGTTCGCCGACGCGGGATGGCTTTTCGGAATCAGTGGCCAGGTAGACGGTGAACAGGCCACGGTCGGGGATGGCTCCGCCGGAGGTGACGGCCAGGCGCTGCGCGCCGGGGCGGGCGGTCAGGGTGCCGTGGTCGCGGTCGTAGACGAGGCGAGGCCGCAGCTCGGCGAACTCGGTGGACGGGTACTTGCCCGACAACAGATCCAGCGTGGCTTCGAACGCGCTGCGCGGCAATGTGGCGAAGGGCGCGCTGCGTCGCACGGCGTCGAACCAGGCGTCGGCGTCGACCGGTTCCAGGGCGGCGACCGCCACCGTGTGCTGGGCCAGCACGTCGAGCGGATTGGCCGGCACATGCATGGTCTCGATGTCGCCCGAGCGCATGCGCTGCACTGCCACCGCGCAGCCGATGAGATCGGTGCGATGCTTGGGGAACAGCACGCCCTGGGAGATCTCACCGACCTGGTGCCCCGCACGGCCGATCCGCTGCAGGCCACTGGCCACCGACGGCGGCGACTCGACCTGGATCACCAGATCGACGGCTCCCATGTCGATGCCCAGTTCCAGGCTGGAAGTGGCGACGACGGCGCGCAGCCGGCCGCTCTTGAGGTCATCTTCGACCTGGGCCCGCTGCTCCTTGCTGACCGAGCCGTGGTGTGCCCGGGCCAGCAGAGCCGGTGCGCCGTTGGCCTGCCCGCTGGCCATGAGTTGGGCCGGCGCACCTCCGCCCACCTGCGGATTGTGGTCCAGCGAGAGCTCGATGCCGGCCCGTTCGGCGTGGATCTCGTTGAGCCGCGAGGTCAGCCGCTCGGCCAGCCGCCGGGAGTTGGCGAACACGATCGAGGACTGGTGTGCCTCGATCAGATCGACGATGCGTTCCTCGACATCGGGCCAGATGCTGTTGTTGTCGAGGTTGGCCATGTCCTGGACGGGGACCTGCACCGAGAGGTCGAAGGTCTTACCGGACGGTGGAGCGACGATGGTGGTCGGAGCCTGCCCCGACAGGAACCGGGCCACCTCTTCCGGTGGACGTACCGTGGCCGACAACCCGATCCGCTGGGCGGGCTTGGCGAGCATCTGGTCGAGCCGTTCGAGGGAAAGCGCCAGGTGTGCGCCACGCTTGGTGGCGGCGACGGCATGGACCTCGTCGACGATCACCGTCCGAACGGTGGCGAGCGTTTCGCGGGCCGCCGAGGTGAGCATCAGGAACAGGGATTCCGGCGTGGTGATCAGGATGTCGGGTGGCTTGGCCAGCATCGCCCGGCGCTGGTTGGGCGGGGTGTCCCCGGACCGGACGCCGACGCTGATGGACGGGGCCGGGACACCGTTACGCTCTGCCACCCTCGTGATCCCCGTCAGCGGGGTGCGCAGATTGCGTTCGACATCGACCGCCAGGGCCTTGAGGGGGGACACGTAGAGCACCGTCGTGCCTGAGCGTGGATCAGGCGGCAACTGGGCCAGCTCGTCGATGGCCCACAGGAACGCGGCGAGGGTCTTGCCGGACCCTGTCGGCGCGATGACCAGGGTGTTGTCACCTTCGGCAATCGCTGACCAGGCCTGGGCCTGTGCCGCCGTGGGAGCTGGGAAAGCAGCCGTGAACCACTCCCGGGTCAGCCCGCTGAACCGGGCCAGCGGATCTGCCGGCGTGGTGGTCACCTAGCCATACTGCCGCGCAGTACCGACAAGCGGACGTCAGCGGTGTTCCGGGGACGCCGCACACACCAGTTCGGCCGGCAGCCCCGGTACCCGGCCAATGGCATCGAGCAGCGCATGTGCGCAGGTGTCGGCGACGAATCCCGCATCGATCGACGGGTCCTTGAGCCGTTGCCTGCACATCTCGAAGGTCAGCGCCAGCCAGCCGTAGACAGTGGCCCGCAGGTCACGCTCGACCTTGGCATCCAGCGGTGCGGACACCGCCTCGTCGATCCGGCTCATGATCCGATCGGCCTGGCGGTCGTTGTCGATGTCGTCGACGCCACGCAGCACCGGGTCGGTGCGCCCCAGACCCATGTACGCCGCCCAGGCGCCGTGCGGATGCTCCTCGTCGTAGCGCAGATAGGCCAGGACCCCGGCCCGCAGCTGGAGAAACAGGCTCTGCCCAGGTTCGGGAGGCGTGCTGGTGGCTTCGAAAAGGCGCTCGCCCTCGGCGCGCACCACCGCGGCGAAGAAGGCCCGTTTGTCGGGAAAGTAGTGGTACATCAGGGCCCGCGATACGCCGGCACGCTCGGCGATCTCGTCGATGCGAACCTCGTCGTACGGGCGTTGGCCGAACACCTCGGCGCCCAGCGCCAACAGCTCGTTGCGTCTGTCGGCAGGGGACAACCGGCGTCTGGACTCGGCACCCACGCCTGCAGCCTAACGCTGAGCCGTTACTTGACACATGTATAACAAGCCGGAATCGTGGTGTCATGACCGTCGTGGGCGCGCGGACCTCACCCGAAGGTGCGAAGTATCCGAAATTGCCCCACCCACCCCGGCGGGTGCCGTTGCTCGGTGACGTGCTCAGCCTGCAGCCGGACTCGTCGATGCAGAACGCGATGGGCATGGCCGAGCTAGGGCCGATCTGCGAGTTCCGCTTTCTCGGCGCCCGCTACGTGGTGGCCGCCGGCGCCGACGCGGTCAATGATCTCAACGACGAGACTCGGTTCTGCAAGCATGTGGGCCCCGACATCGAGGCGCTCCGGATCGTCGGCGGCGACGGGCTGTTCACCGCCTACAACGACGAACCGAACTGGCAAAAGGCTCACCAGCTGCTGATGCCGGCGTTCAGCCAGGCCGCCATGCGTCGCTATCACGGCGTGATGTTCGATGTCGCGGACGAGCTGACCGACCGCTGGGATCAGCGGACCGATGCCGGTGACACCGTGGATGTCTCGGCCGACACCACCAGGGTCACCCTGGAGACCATCGGGCGGTGCGCGGCGGGCTACTCGTTCGGATGCTTCGAGCGCGACACGATGCACCCGTTCGTCGCGCACATGGTGTCGGCACTGCTGGGCTCCGACCGCCTCGGGGTGCTGCGCGAGACCTTCCTGCCCGCCTTCGTCTACGGGCGCTACGAACGGCGGGTCCGAAGAGATGCGAAGTACCTGCACGAGTTGGCCGACGACATCGTGTCCACGCGTCGGGCCCGCGCTTCGGGCAACCACGATGATCTGCTGCAGATCATGCTGGAGTCCGATCTCGACGCCGCCAACATCCGCTATCAGCTGATCAACTTTCTGATCGCAGGGCACGAAACCACTTCCGGTGCGCTGTCATTCGCTTTGTACTTTCTGTCCCGGCATCCCGAGGTGTTCACCCGTGCTCGCGCCGAGGTCGATGCGGTGTGGGGCGAGGATCCGCGGCCCGAGTTCGAGAAGATCGCCAAACTGCGATATGTCCGGCGGGTTCTCGACGAGTCACTGCGGTTGCAGCCGACGGTTCCGGCCTACTACCGCGCTGCCCGGCAAGACACCGTGCTGGCCGGAATCCACCCGATGCGCAAGGGCGACTGGGCGCTGGCGTTGACCTCCACGCTGCACCGTGACCCGCGCTGGGGCCACGATCCTGATGCCTTCGACCCCGACCGCTTCGCGCCAGAACAGTTGCGGACCCGGCCCGGCGGCCTGTACAAGCCATTTGGCACCGGCGAAAGATCCTGCATCGGAAGACAGTTCGCGCTCCATGAGGCGGTGCTGATGCTGGCGGTGCTGATCCGTCGCTACGATCTCACAGCCGATCCCGAGTACCGCCTGCGGGTTCAGGAGCGCCTGACGATGATGCCGTCCGGCTTCCGGTTGTCCCTGCGGCGCCGCTAGCGTCGGATACCAGGAGTGAAACGCCCCGATTCGGGGTACCGTTCTGTCTGGACAGACCCGCAACGTCGTCAGGTCCGCGTATGGAATGGTTCATCGCAGACGAATATTGGTTGGCCCGGCAGGTATTGCAGCGCGGGACCGCCGCGATCTACCTGATCGCGTTCATCGTGGCGATCCGCCAATTCCGCGGGCTCCTGGGGGAGCGCGGGCTGCTGCCGATACCCCGGTTCCTGGCCGTCAACTCCTTCCGGCGTGCCCCGAGCCTGTTTCAGTTCCATTACTCCGACCGCTTCTTCGCCGGCGTGTGCGCAACGGGCGCGCTGCTGTCTGCGGCGCTGCTCGCCGGCGCCGGGGACATGGTGCCGCTGTGGGCCGCGATGCTGACCTGGCTGCTGGTGTGGGTGCTGTACCTCTCGATCGTCAACGTGGGCCAGACGTGGTATTCGTTCGGTTGGGAGTCTCTGCTGCTGGAAACCGGGTTGCTGGTGACTTTTCTGGGCAACGACGATGTCGGCCCGCCGCTGCTGGTCCTGTGGTTGGCCCGCTGGCTCGTCTTCCGGGTCGAGTTCGGCGCCGGGCTGATCAAACTCCGCGGTGATCCGTGCTGGCGCAAACTCACCTGCCTGTACTACCACCACGAGACGCAGCCCATGCCGGGGCCGTTGAGCTGGTTCTTCCACCACCTGCCCAAGCCGTTGCACCGAATCGAGGTGGCCGGCAACCACTTCGCCCAACTCGTTGTGCCCTTCGCCCTGTTCGCCCCGCAGCCGGTGGCAAGCGGGGCCGCGGTCGTCGTGATCGTCACCCAGTTGTGGCTCGTCGCATCGGGTAACTTCGCGTGGTTGAACTGGATCACCATCGTGCTGGCCTTCAGCGCGGTCTCCGATTCCACCGCAGCCGCGCTGCACCCGATCCCCGCGCACCAATTCGGCCAGACCCCAACGTGGTTCGTCGTCGTGGTGCTCGGATTCGCGGCGGTGGTGGCGACGCTCAGCTACTGGCCGGCGCGCAACCTGATCTCCAAACGGCAGCGGATGAACGCCTCGTACAACCGGTATCACCTGGTCAATTCCTACGGCGCGTTCGGCACGGTCGGTCGGACCCGCGAAGAGGTGGTGCTCGAAGGTACCTCGGACGCCGCCCTCGGCGAGCACACCGTGTGGAAGGAATACGAGTTCAAGGGCAAGCCAGGGGATGTCCGCCGGTGGCCGAGACAGTTCGCGCCCTATCACCTGCGGCTGGACTGGCTGATGTGGTTCGCCGCCATCTCCCCGGCGTATGCCCAGGGCTGGCTTCGCGTGCTGCTGACCCGGCTGCTGGAGAACGACCGGGACACGCTGAAACTACTGCGGTCCAATCCATTCCCCGACGACCCACCTCGATACGTGCGTGCCAAGCTGTACCGGTACGAGTTCAGTTCCTGGACCGAGTTACTCCGCGATCACGTGTGGTGGCACCGCATCTCGCTCGGCGTCTATGTGCCGCCGCAATCGCTGCCCTCCGGACGTTCACCGGCCGGCGCGCAGTGACCGCTGATAGCGGCGCATCCCGGCGATCCACCGGTCGTAATCCGACCCCTTGTGCCGGTACATGTCGAGCACCTGTGGGTGCGGTAGTACCAGGAACCGGTCCGCCCGAACGGCCTCGACGGTGGCGGAGGCAACTTGTGCTGCGGTGATGACCTCGCCGGACTGCACGATCGAGGCGGCGCCGGCGGCAGCCTCTGGATCAGCCGAAGCGCGCACCGCATCGAGCAGCGGGGTGTCCACACCCAGCGGACACACGCAGCTGACCCCGATGTTGTCGTCGCCGTACGTGATGGCCAGCCATTCGGCGAAGCCGACGGCGGCGTGCTTGCTGACGGCGTATCCGGCCGCGCCGATCTGCGACAGCAGTCCGGCCGCCGAAGCAACCGCCACGAAGTACCCCTGCCCGCGCGACAACCATTGCGGGACAAGCACCTGGGCAGCCCGGACATGTGCGCGCAGGTTGACCTCGAGAATGCCGTCCCAGCTCTCCTCGGTGCCGAGGCCCGGCGCGCCAAGGATCCCGGCGTTGGCGACGTAGATGTCGGCCGCACCGAACTCTGTGGCGGTCAGTGCCTCGATGTCGGCAGTGGAGCAGGCGTCGGCTCGGATGCCGAGCGCCTGTCCTCCATCGGCACGGATCTGTGCGGCGGTCTGTTCGGCCGACTCCGCGTCGAGGTCGGTGGCCACCACCCGGGTTCCGGCCGCCGCGAACGCCTCGGCCAGTGCCCGGCCGATTCCCGATCCCGCGCCGGTGATGATCGCAACCGAGTTCTCAATCTGCATGCCTCCTGCTTACAGCCGGTCTTCCTTGAGCGCCAGTGCCGTGGTGCCTGTGGTGTAGCTGACTTCTCGGATACCCAGGGCATCGTGCAGGCGGCCGGCGGGAAGGGTGAGCGGTTTGGGGGCCGGCCCCTCACCGGGCCGGGGTAGTGGGTAGGCGGTGGTGGTGCCGCTGTAGAACGTCACATTCCCTTCGGTCTTCGAGAACAGTTGGTGGACATGACCATTGAGGCAGGTGACCGAGGAAAATCGGCGCAGGTGGCTGAGAGCCTCGGTGGCGTCGTCGGTGCCCCAGCCCCAGTCCGGGTACATCGCGAACAGCGGGATGTGGCTGAAGACCACGATCGGAGTGTCCGACGACAACGCGGCGACGTCCTTCTTGACGAAGTCGAGCTGATCGGCGCCCAGGTGGCCGAGCTTCTTCATGTTCAACGTGTTGACCAACCCGATCACGTGGACTCCCGCGAGGTCGAAGCTGTACCAACCGTCGCCGCGAGTGTCCGCCCCGAACACGGACCGGTACTTCTGGCCGGCGTCGTCGACTGAATCGTGTTCGCCGGGCACGGTGAACACGTGCGGTGTCTTGATGTCCCGCGTCATCTGCTTGACCTGATCGAACTGTGCGGGCGTGGACAGGTGCGTGAGATCACCGGTGTGGATGACGAAATCCGGGATGTAGTCCAGTGAATTGATCTGGTCGATGGCCCGGGCGAACGAACCGGCCACATCGGGGTTGGCGGGTCCGTGGAAACCGATACAGGTCATCGTCGGCACCGCTGCGGCAGCGACGGCAGCCGTCGCGGCCGTCTCGATCGACCATGTGGTCTCTGATGGTGAGCGGCCAGGGGAACCCTCGCAGGCCGACGGTCCGCAACTGGTACCCAGCGACGGGGAATGGGTGCCGGTCGCCAAAAGCGCTGATCTGGGTGAGGGTTCGGTGCTGCCGTTCGACCTCGGCACGGTGTCGGGTTTCGTCCGGCGGGTGGGAGGCAAGGCCGACGCGGTTTCGGGGGTGTGCACCCATCAGGGATGCAAGCTGTGGTTCGACGGCGCCGCGGACCGCCTGCGGTGCCCGTGTCACGTGACATCGTTCTCTCCGGCCGGCCAGGTGCTCACACATCAACTGCCGATCGCACCAAAGTCTTTGCCGCACTTCGATGTCCGCGAGCGTGACGGGAACATCGAGGTGTTGGCGCCCCGGTCACCGACCCGGCCGGCCTGAACCGCAGGAGGACCTCAGATGAACCGATCGATATGCGCTGTGACAGTCGCACTGGGGCTGTTGGGAGCTGCCGCACCGGCAGCTGCCGCACCGACCGGTGACACCAAGGCTCCGGATGTGGTGCGGGAGCTGAGTGCTGCGGGCTATGCCGTACAGATCAACGGGGACAACGGAGTTCCACTGTCACAGTGCACGGTGACCGATGTGCACGGGGTGCCGGCCACGCGCATCACCGCGTTGCAGTTCACCACCGTGTACGTCGATGTCGAGTGCGAACCGGAGGGCTGAGCCGGCCCGGTCCGGCTATGCGAAGTGGACGCCCTGGGCCAGCGGGAGTTCGGAGGAGTAGTTGACCGTGTTGGTCGCGCGACGCATGTAGGCCTTCCAGGCATCCGAGCCCGACTCGCGGCCACCACCGGTGTGCTTCTCTCCGCCGAACGCGCCGCCGATCTCGGCTCCCGAGGTTCCGATGTTGACGTTGGCGATACCGCAGTCGGAACCGTCGGCGGCCATGAACCGCTCGGCCTCGCGTACGTCGGTGGTGAAGATGGCCGACGAAAGACCCTGCGGGACCGCGTTGTTGAGGTCGATCGCCTCATTGAGGTCGTCGTAGGTCAGGACGTAGAGGATTGGCGCGAACGTCTCGGTATGCACCACGGGGGTCTGGGCCGGCATCCGGACCACAGCGGGAGCCACGTAGAACGCACCCTCGTCACCGAGGTCGTGACGCTGGCCGCCGAACACCTCGCCACCGTCGGCGCGGGCCTGCTCCAGCGCCCCCACCATGTCGCGGTAGGCGCGGGTGTGGATGAGCGGGCCGACCAGGGTGCCGTCCACACTCGGATCGCCGATCGGAAGGCTCTGATAGGCCGAGACGATTCGGGACACCAGATCATCGGCGATCGACGAGTGCACGATCAAGCGGCGCAATGAGGTGCACCGCTGTCCCGCCGTCCCCGCCGCCGAGAACACGATGGCCCGCACCGCGAGATCCAGATCGGCAGAGGGGGCGACGATCGCGGCGTTGTTGCCGCCCAGTTCCAGCAGCACCTTGCCGAACCGGGCCGCCACGCGCGGGGCCACCTGCTGTCCCATTCGCACCGACCCCGTCGCGCTCACCAGTGCCACGCGGGGATCGTCGACCAGCTGCTCGCCCAACTCGCGTCCGCCGAGGATCAGCCGGCTCACCTCCGCAGGTGCCCCCACGTCGGTGGCGGCACGCTCGATCAGCGCCTGGCAGGCGATCGCCGTGAGTGGAGTCAGCTCCGAGGGCTTCCACACCACGGTGTCGCCGCACACCAGGGCGACGGCGGTGTTCCATGACCACACGGCAACCGGAAAGTTGAACGCGGTGATCACACCGACGACGCCCAGCGGGTGCCAGGTCTCCATCAAACGGTGCCCTGGGCGCTCGGAAGCGATCGTGCGGCCGTACAACTGGCGGGAGAGCCCGACGGCGAACTGACAGATGTCGATCATCTCCTGCACTTCGCCCAGCGCTTCGGAGGTGATCTTGCCCGCCTCGACCGTCACCAGCGTCGCCAGATCAGCCTTGTGTTCGATGAGAAGCTCGCACAGGCGGGCCACCAGCGCCCCGCGCACCGGAGCCGGTGTGGTGCGCCAGGACGAAAAGGACTGCGCCGCAGCGGCGATCGCCGCATCGACCTGGTCGGCACTGTCCTCAGGCAGGGTGAACAGGACGTCACCGCTGATCGGCGTGCTGGCATGCAGGCCAGGGCCCGGAGCGGTCGGCTCGCCGAGTTCGGCCCTTGCGCCCACGGCGTCGAGAGCCTGGCGGACCCTGCGGCGCAGCTCCTTTGCGGTCGGGAGATCGGTGCGTTCGGTGGTGGTCATCGCGTGCCTTTCTGGGGTCCCCGAAGAGTTACAGTGCGGGCCATGGGTGAAGCCGACGAACAGGTGCTGGACGACACCGACCGGATCCTCGTCCGCGCGCTGGCCGCCGACGGCAGGGCCACACTGGCGCAGCTGGCGTCAGCGGCGGGATTGTCGGTATCGGCGGTGCAGGCGCGGGTGCGTCGATTGGAGTCGCGGGGGGTGATAACCGGGTATGCCGCGCGGCTCAATCCCGAGGCGCTCGGCAACATGCTCTCGGCGTTCGTCGCGATCACTCCTCTCGATCCGTCCCAACCCGATGATGCACCCGCGCGGTTGCAGCACATCCCCGAAATCGAATCGTGCCACTCGGTGGCGGGCGAGGAGAGCTACGTCCTGCTGGTCCGGGTCGCTTCGGCCCGGGCGTTGGAGGACCTGCTCCAGCGGATCAGGACCGCCGCCGATGTCCGGACGCGCAGCACCATCATTTTGCAGACATTTTACAGCGGACGGGACTATATCCCGTAACAATTACGGTCATGGCCCGTCTAGCCCGTAAAGATTTCGCTAGGATGGTGCCATGACTGCAGTCTTGACACCTACGCCGCAGGTAACGCCGGACCGGGTGCGTGCGGTCCTGGCGCGCAGCATTCTGACCGACGGCTTCGACCTCGTCCTGGATCTCGACCGATCCCGCGGCTCGTACTTGGTGGACGCGCGCACCGGCGAACGTTTCCTGGACATGTTCACCTTCTTCGCCTCATCCGCGCTCGGCATGAACCACCCGGCGCTGGCCGAGGATGAGCAGTTCCGGGCTGAACTGGCGCAGGCCGCCGTGAACAAGCCGAGCAATTCCGACATCTACAGCGTGCCGCTCGCGCGGTTCGTCGACACCTTCCGTCGCGTGCTCGGCGACCCGGCCCTGCCTCACCTGTTCTTCGTCGACGGCGGAGCCCTGGCCGTGGAGAACGCGCTCAAGGTGGCGTTCGACTGGAAGAGCCGGCACAACGAATCCCGCGGGATCGACCCCGCACTGGGAACCAAGGTGCTGCATCTGCGCGGGGCTTTCCACGGGCGCAGTGGGTACACGATGTCACTGACCAACACCGACCCTGTCAAGGTGGCCCGCTTCCCGAAGTTCGACTGGCCGCGCATCGACGCCCCTTACCTGCGACGCGGCGTGGATATCGCTGCGCTGGAGGCCGATTCGCTACGGCAGGCCCGAGCCGCATTCGAGGCCGACCCGCACGACATCGCCTGCTTCATCGCAGAGCCGATCCAGGGTGAGGGCGGCGACCGGCACATGCGGCCTGAGTTCTTCGCCGCGATGCGCGAACTGTGCGACGAATTCGACGCCTTGATGGTCTTCGACGAAGTGCAGACCGGATGCGGCATCACCGGAACTTCCTGGGCTTACCAGCAGTTGGGGGTCGCCCCGGATGTGGTCGCCTTCGGGAAGAAGGCCCAGGTATGCGGTGTGATGGCCGGCCGGCGAGTCGACGAGGTCACCGACAACGTCTTCAGCGTGAGCTCGCGGATCAACTCGACCTGGGGAGGCAACCTGGTGGACATGGTGCGCTCACGACGCATCATGGAGGTGATCGAAGCCGACGATCTACTGGCTGACGTCGCGGTGACTGGTGGCCACCTACTGGCACAGCTGGATACGCTGGCCGCCGATTTCCCCGATACGGTGCTCGACGCGCGAGGCCGCGGCCTGATGTGCGCGTTCAGCCTTCCCTCGGCCGCGGCACGCGACGAGCTGGTCCGGAGGCTGTGGGACCGTCACGTCATCATGCTGCCGAGCGGGCCCGATTCGGTGCGTTTCCGGCCGGCCCTGACAGTGACGTGCAAGGAGATCGACGCGTGTCTGGACGCGGTGCGGGATGCCCTGCGATCTCCTTTGTACGGCTAGGTGCGGCTAGGGCGTACTTTCTGCCGACGCTGCCCGGCGCAGGATGGACTTGAGCCTGGGCAGATCGGCTCCGCTCACCAGTTCGCATCCGTGAAGTTCGGCGAGTTTTCGTGCCGCCGGGGTGAATTCGTTGTTGGTGACCACCATGGTCCTGGTGCAATCCTGCATCGGTGCGCCGGCGACAACCTCCTGCACAGCGCTCGCCCCGACCGGCCGGGACAGCCGCTTGCATTGCACGGCAATGCGGTTCGGCCGGTGTCCGACGATCAGATCCACGCCCCAGTCGCCGGTGAGCGGAGTCATGATCACCGGCAATCCGCACCTGCGGGCCGCCCGCGCCACGTGGTCCTCGAACTCCAGCCCTGTCATCTCCAGGGCCGCCTGTTCACGGGCAGTGGGACTGCTGACGCCACGGAATGCGCCCGCCAGGAAGCGGGGAGTGACCGCCAGGATCAACGGCACCAGGAACCCGATGGCCAGGCTGGCGGCGGCGTCGACACCGGCCAGATGACTCGCGATCGCAGCCGCGACTCCGGTGACGACGATGATCTTGATCCGAAGCCGTCTCACGCCGCCGAATGTAGACCTCACCTGTGACAATCGATTGAGTCAGCATCAGGTTTGCGCGTTAGTCTCAATCCGTGACGAGTGATCCCTCTGCGGGGGCCCCGGAATCGCCCCTCGAGCATGCGTTCGCCGGTGGCGAGGCGCAGCGCGTCGGTTGGTTCCGGTTCTATTTCGCCGACGAGCGCTGGGAGTGGTCGCCCCAGGTTGAGCGGATGCACGGCTATGAGCCGGGGACCGCGAATCCGACCACCGAGCTGGTGCTCTCTCACAAGCATCCCGAAGACTACGGGCAGGTTGCGGCGACCTTGCTGGAGATCCGGCGCACGTCCGGCGCCTTCAGTACCCGCCACCGGATCATCGACGTGGCCGGCGATGTCCATCACGTCGTGGTGGTCGGCGATCAGCTCTTCGACGAGGCCGGAGACATCGTCGGGACACACGGCTTCTATGTCGATGTCTCACCGTCGATCACGCAGGAGCGTGAGGATGCGGTCACCGAGGCGGTGGCCGAGATCGCCGAGGCCCGAGGTGCCATCGAGCAGGCCAAGGGCATGTTGATGCTGATCTACCGGATCAACGCGGATGCGGCATTCGAACTGCTGAAATGGCGGTCGCAGGAGACCAACACAAAGTTGCGCCTGTTGGCCGAGCAGCTGGCGACAGATTTCCTGAATCTCGATTATTCCGAGACACTGCCCAGCCGGGCCGTCTTGGACCGATTACTGCTCACGGCACACCTGCGGGTGAAGCCGGAGGTTTAATCCGGCCCCTTCCAGGGAAGACTCCCGGCGCTGATGCAATGCGAACGGGGAGTTGAGCGATGGCGACGTGCGCCACTTGTGGCAACGACTACGACAAGGCCTTCACGGTGACGTGGGAGGGCCACACCGAGACGTTCGACAGCGTGGAATGCGCGGCGGTTCGGATCGCCCCGGAGTGCGCCCACTGCGGCTGCCGGATCCTCGGCCACGGCGTGGAGGCCGCGCAAGCGGTGTACTGCTGCGCGCACTGCGCTCGAGAGTCCGGGCACTCTGAGCTCGTCGACCGGCAGCGCGCCGGCTGAGGGGAGTTGAATCCATGACGGCCCCGACCCTGTCCGCACTGGCCCTTGTGTGCAGTCTGAAGCGTCGGCCGGCCGAGTCCAGCAGCGAGCTGATCGCCGAGCAGGTGTGTGAGAACCTGCGCGTGCTCGGGGTCGGCACCGAGACGCTGCGGTGCGCCGACTTCGTGATCGAACCGGGCGTGGAAGCCGATATGGGCGGCGACGACCAGTGGCCCGAGATCCGCCAGAAGATCCTGGACGCCGACATTCTGCTGTTGTCGACGCCGGTGTGGCTCGGTCACCCGTCGAGCATCGCGCAGCGCGTGCTGGAACGGCTCGATGCCGAGCTGTCCAACACCGACGACGCCGGTCGCCCGGTGGTCGCGGGCAAGGTTGCGGTGGTGTCGGTCGTCGGAAACGAGGACGGTGCGCACAAGACGGTGGCCGACGTCTTCCAGGCGCTCAACGACATCGGTTACAGCATCCCGGCACAGGGCTGTACGTACTGGAACGGCGAGGCCATGCACGGCACCGATTACCTGGAACTCGATGAAGTGCCCAGGCCCGTCGCCGATGCCACCGCCGCGGCAGCCCGCAACGCGGCGCACCTGGCCGGGCTGCTCAAGGTGGGCCAATACCCGCGCTACGAGTGAGAGGGAGAAATGATGAAAGGTCCCGACGACCCTGTCGACCACACCAGGACGACCCGGCCGCATGCCGGTGAGGCGATGAAGGACAACCGCAACATGCCCGCACTGGTCCTGATCGGACTGGGTGTCGTGATGTTCGTCGCGTGCCTGTTCGGCTTCGCGACGGGCAACACCGGGGTGGGCGTGGTGCTGGCGGTCTTGGCTGCGGTGGGCCTGCTGGCCGGCGGCCTGTGGCTGGCCATCGCGCATCTTCGTGTGCGGCGTATGGAAGAACGTTGGTACGCAGAACATCCCGACGTGATCAGGCAAGCACCCAACAGCTGACGTGTAACGCGAGATGGCCCCGCCGACGTTGGCGGGGCCATCTCTTCAATCAGGCCGGGTTAGGGCTGTTGACTCGCCTGCTGACGCTTCTCGGCGGCCTTCGCGCCTGCCCGAGCCGACTCGGCTTCGGCTTCCTTCTGCGCGGCATCCTGCTGGGCGTCGGCCTTGTCCTGCTGGGCTTTGCCCTCGCGCACGAGGTCATCGCGGCCGGTCACGGTGCCGACAGCTTCCTTGGTCTTGCCCTTGACGTCCTCGACGACGCCCTTGATGCCTTCTTCAGGTCCTGAGTTCTTCTCGGTCATGCTTTACCTTTCCGCTGCTGGAGTGGATTGGTCATTCCACGCGGCTTCTCCACGCACCCCCTGGATTTCCCGGATGCGGCGTCGTTAAACGTGGAGCGTTCGGGTCCGGGACAAGCCCACCGCGAAGTCAGGCAGAGTGATCCGGAATTCAGGAGAGCGGCCGGATCAGCGAACTACGCTCGGCCAACCAACATTTCATCAGGTGGTCGGCCAACCTGTCCTCCATGGCGGCGAAGGCCCGCATGCCGAATACGACATCGGAGTCGAGCTCCGGTTCGCGCCGGATCAGGTCACCCACCACGTCGTGGCGCACCACCTGCTCATGTACGGCGTCGGCTTCGACGTGCTCGCGATAGAACCGGACGCACGCCTCGGGCGCGTTCATTCGTTGCAGGGCGGCCACCATGCGCCGCGATCCCGGCGAGGAGGTGATCTCGGTGGCCGCGAAATGCCCGGCCGCCGCGCCTCGGAGCCGCCGGTGTAGGCCGAACATGGACATCAGGTTCACCAGCGCGAGACTCTCGGCCGGTACCGCGTCCAGATAGCCGAGGTAGCTGTCGTCGAGGTCGGCTTCCCTCATCAAGTCCGCAAACAGGTTCTGGTGGACGCGGGCCGCCGAGCCGGACCCGTACTCGTCGTACTCGACCGCGACGAAGGCGGCCTTGGCCTGCCCGCTGAGGCGGGGGATCAGCCAAGCGTGCGGGTCACCCTCTTTGAGGTGGTACAACGATCGGTGCACGAAGTACTCGCGCATCTGTTCCCATGTGCCCTCGTCGCAGAGGTGATACGACGGCCCGGCGCCGTCGACCGGCTCGACGGACAGACGCTCCATCTCCTGCTCGGCGGTGTCGTCGGGGTCGATGGTGCCGACCTCCCGGCGCACTGCGGCGAGGAAGTTCCGTTCGAACTGGGACCGTAGGTGCAGCAGCCCGGCATTCCATTCCCAGTCCTGGTCGACCCCGGCAAAGCCGCGATAGTGCAACTCGTAACAGATGTAGAGCGCGAGCTGTACGTCCAGTCCCAGCGGATCGGAGTCACGCAGCGGAATCCACACCGGTTCCAGGTGGTTGTGCGGTGCACGATCGCCGAGTCGCTCCATCAGGGCGGCGGAGATGGGTCCCTTTGCGGGCGGCAGCCCGGGTTGCGGAGCGGTGAGAGGCGTCGTCATGGCGGTTGAGGTATGCCCCGCCGGTGGCCCCGGCAAACCTTCTGCCGCAGTGGGTTTACGGTGCCGACGGGCCTACTCGATGGTGCCGGGGGCTCCGGTGTCGATCCCGCTGGCAGCCGTTGCAGTGCGGCCGAACACGAGTCCGAGCGCGATCATTGTCAGGGCCAGACCGAAATGCAGCCAGTTGTCGGCGACGTTCACCGGGATGAAGTTGGCCGCACTCTCCCGGTCGATGAACACGCCGTAGAGGCCGAGGACTGCGTAGATCAGACCGCCGCAGATCAAGTAGGCCCGCGCGGCATCAACCCGGCGGGCCATGAGCGCGCCGGCCACCCCGAATGCCAGGTGCACGAGGTTGTGCAGTACCGAGACGCTGAAAAGTCCCAGCAGCAGGGCCTGAGAATGGTGTCCGGCCCAATGCAGATCTGCGCACCTTGGCCGACAGGGCCGACGGCGTCATCGACGGCGTGTTCACCGCGGCAGGCATCGATTCCTGCGGCAAGCTCGGTGACGTACCTGCCAAGGACTGGGAGCGCGTGGTCCACGTCAACCTGTTGGGGACCGTCGCGGTCATCCGTTCGGCGTTGCCATATCTCAAGTCCAGCGGGGGCCGCATCGTGACATGCGCCTCGACGCTCGGCATAAACGCCGTCAGTGACGCTACGGCGTACTGTGCCTCCAAGTTCGGCGTCGTGGGGTTCAGCCGGGCATTGGCCGCCGAGCTGGCAGGGGAGGTCGGGGTGACCACCCTGATCCCGGGCGGCATGTATACCTCGTTCTTCGATGGGCGCGACGAGCAGTACATGCCTCCGCCGGAGGCCAAGCTCAACGAGCCTGCCAATGTAGCGGAGACCGTGGTGTGCGCCCTTTCCCAACCTGCGGGCTGTGAGGTGCGGGAACTGGTGGTGTGCTCGTCCACGGAGTCGTCGTGGCCATGATGGCTGAAGACATCTTTGTGCTACGCGCACTGGGCCTGGGCGACTTGATGACAGGCTTCCTAGCGCTGCGCGGGTTGCGACGGGCCTACCCGCAGGCCCGGATCGTGCTGGCAGCGCCCGAGCGGTTCCGCGAACTCGCGATGCTGTCCGGCGCAATCACCGATGTGGACCCGACACCGGCACTGGGCCGGCTGCGGCCGCGACCGCGGGCGCCGGACGTGGCGGTGAACCTTCACGGTAGCGGGCCGGAGAGCATCGCTGAACTAATGGCGCTGCAGCCCAAATCGATGCTCAGCCATCGTCATCCCCGATACCCCGGACTGGCAGGGCCGCCGTGGCGGGCCGATCTGCACGAGGTCGACCGCTGGTGCAATCTGATGGAATGGAACGGAATCCGCTGTGATCGCCAGGATCTGGCGATCGAGCGGCCACCCGGCTACCCGGATCGGTCCGGAGTGGTCGTGATCCACCCCGGCGCGGCATTTCCCTCCCGCCGGTGGCCTCCGGAACGGTATGCCGCGGTTGCGGCGGCGATCCGCGAGGCCGGGTACGACGTCGTGGTGACCGGTGATGCCGGTGAGACCGGGCTGGCGCGCTGCGTCGGCGAGCAGGACGGTTTGCCCGAATCGGCAATCCTGGCAGGCTCTCTCGACCTCCTCGAGCTGGTCGCCCTCATCAATGACTGCCGGTTGTTGATCTGCGGCGACACCGGGGTCGGCCATGTCGCCACAGCAACGGGCACCCCGTCGGTGCTGCTGTTCGGCCCAACGCCGCCGAGCCGGTGGGGTCCGCCCGGAGACGGACCGCACGTGGCGCTGTGGGCCGGAGACTGCGGCGATCCGCACGGCGACAAGCCCGACAGCGGCTTGCTGCTGCTCACGGTGGCGCGGGTGCTCGATGCCGTGCACGGGTTGCTGGGGGTGACGACGTGAAGGTCGGTGTGGTCGGTGCCGGCTACGTCGGGCTGACTACCGCCGTGTGCCTGGCCGAGCGCAACCACGACACCGTGTGCGTTGATATCGACAGTGGGCGGGTGGCTCGGCTGGCCGGGGGTGTCGTGCCCGTCGACGAACCGGGACTGCCCGAACTGCTGGGCTCCGGACTGCGTTCGGGCACGCTGAGGTTCAGCGAAAACTACGACGAGCTGGCGGACCGCGAGGTCGTGTTCGTGTGTGTGCCGACCCCGCGCGGCGCCGACGGTTCGGCCGATCTCAGTGCGGTCGACGCGGCCGTCGGCAACCTGGCCGAAGTGCTCGGACCCGGTGCGGTCCTGGCGATGAAGTCGACCGTCCCCGTCGGCACCACCCGCCGGTTGTCCGAGCAACTGGGCACCCACCGGATTCGAGCGGTGTCCAACCCGGAATTCCTGCGGGAAAGCCATGCCGTCTACGACTTCCGGCATCCGGACCGGATTCTGATCGGGGCAGAGGACGATACCGCGGCCGAAACCATGGAGCAGCTCTACGGCGCTGCTGCCGGCGAAGCGTTCCGCATGAGCCCCGAGAGCGCAGAATTGGCCAAGTATGCGAGCAATGCCTTTCTGGCGGTCAAGATCTCGTACGCGAACTCGTTGGCGCAGTTGTGTGCGCGGGTCGGGGCGGACATCGGCGATGTCACCCGGTGCATGGGAGCCGACATCAGGATCGGTCCGCACTTTCTTCAGCCCGGGCCGGGCTGGGGCGGCTCGTGTCTGCCCAAGGACACCGCCGAATTACTGCACACCGGCCGCAGCTACGGCGTGGAGCTGGCCGAGGTTTCCTCGGCTTGCCGGACCAACGGAACACAGTCCGGCCGCATCGTCGATGCCCTCTGCCGTGCGGTTCCCGTGCCGCTGGCCGAGGCGAGAATCACGGCGCTCGGACTGACGTTCAAGGCGGGAACGTGTGATGTGAGAGATTCTCCGGCGCTGGCGATCTGTGGAGATCTCAGCGGGGCCGGAGCACAGATCGCCGGATACGACCCGAGACTGGACATGATGGACCACGGTGTACTACGCCGGTCGGGCGTCGCGGCAGTCGATGACCCGTACCGGGCCACCAAGGATGCCGATGCCATCGTGGTATTCACCGAATGGCCGGAGTTCCGGGAGGTGAGCTGGGTACGGGTCGCGGAGCGGGCCCCGTCGGCAGTGGTCGTCGACACCCGCAACATCCTCGACCCGGACACCGTGACCGCTGCGGGCCTGAGGTATCTGGGCAACGGTAGACCAGGTGGTTTCTGACCCCGCTGTTCAGGTGCGGTGGTGAAGCTCGTCGTGCAGCTGCTCCTGGTCCGAGACCTCTTGATCCTCAAGGTCGACGAAGTCCTCCTTGGCGTCAGTCGTCGCCTGGATCAGCTCGTCGAGTTTGATCAGGATCGCCGTGGTTTCCCGATTCGTGGTGTGCTGCAACACGAACAGCATCGGCACGGTTATCAGCGCTGCGGCCGTCCAGCGGGAGCCGGCCCACCGGCTCACCGCGTCGAGGACCGTCGTCACCGGACCTGAAACGCTCTGTGCCCGGCTGTCGTTCTTCGTTTCATGGGTCATGTCTGGCTGCCCACCTTCCGGATCAGTCGGGCCGTGCTGCGATCCAGGATCGCCTGGCGTTTGTCGCTGCTTTTCACCCGGGCCGCGCGACGCACGGCGGCACCGATGGTCAGCCCCTCCCGATAGGCGCCGACCACCCGCGGGTCCACGTAGGCACTGCGCGCAACCGCAGGCGTGTTGCCGAGCGCCTCGGCGACCTCGCGCATGACTGCTGATTCGACACGTTTGATCACCTTGTCGTTCACCGGGGGATCGGCGTCGACGAACGCCTCGGCCGCCAGCACCGTGCCGTGCCAGGTCCGTAGGTCTTTCACGGTGTAGTCGTCGCCGACCATTTCTTTGAACCGGACGTTGAGATCCTCGGCGTGCACCTCGGTCCAGTCAGCCGAGTTGCGGTATGCCAGCAAGCGATCATCGTTGCCGCGGGCACGCCGTAGTGACCGGACGGCCCGTACCACCGCTGGGTCCTCGACCACCAGCGTCCGACGCACGCCGCTCTTGGCCGGGTAGTCGAACTCGACCACATCCGGCCGCAGCGTGATGTGTTCGCATAGGAGCGTGGCGATGCCGAACGAATTGTTCTCCTCGGCGTATTGGTCACCGCCGGCCCGGAAGTAGCCGAGGTCCAGCAGGCGAAGACCGAGTGCCAGCACGCGATCCCGGGTGAGCCCGCGCCTGCGCAGATCACCGGTGATGTCGTTGCGCCAGTCCGCCAGCCCGGCCGACAACTCCAGCACGCGGTCGAACTTCTCTTCGCCGCGCTCCTGCTGCCATTGGGAGTGATAAAGGTATTGGCGCCGCCCGGCGACATCGGTTCCGACGGCCTGGATGTGGCCGTTGGGGTGCGGGCAGATCCAGACCTTGTTCCATGCGGGCGGAATGACCAGATCCTCGATGCGTTTCAGCGTTGCCGGGTCGGTGACGGCGACACCGTCCTGATCGAGATAACCGAATCCCCGGCCGCGGCGAACCCGGCGAAGCCCCGGCCCGCCGACCACGCTCCTCCGCAGCCTCACCGCGCACCCGTGATTCGTTTTGCGAGCGCACAACTGTGGGTACGCGGGAAGCATGTCATCGTCTGGCCGGGCATCGAGGCCTCGGCTCACTGTGTTGCACGGTCGGCGAATACCCCACTGGGGATCCAGCCACACCAGCGGGCCGCGAGCCGTGGAACTCAGGGTGCCTGCGCGCGCCGAAGCGCTGGCCGTGGTGAGGGCCATGACAGGCTGCCTGGCCCACTATGAGGGACTCGACCACGACACCGCTGCAGATCTGGCACTGGCGATCGATGAAGCATGCACGGTGCTGATCGACATGGCCCCGGCCAGAGCGACTCTCGTATTGGTCGAAGATCCGCGCGCCGACGAATTCGTCGTTCGGGTTTCGACGGACTGTGAAGTCGTCGACAACGACCCGGACGCCGTTGTGCTGAGCGCCTTCACCCGCCGCGTGCTGGAAGCCCTCACCGACAGGGTCGGTACCTTCGTCGAGGACACAGGCTTCGGGCAGCAGGGCGAAACCCGGCCGGCTCTCGGAATCTCGCTGTCCGTTCGGCGACGCTGGGCTGCGACTCCCGGTTAGCGGTCCACGTTCACCAATTGCAGCTGTCGCGGCTGATCCCGCAGCGTGGACAGGGCAGTGGGAAGGTCAGGGGAGACCGGCAAGGCGCAGGCGGGATCGCAGATGCCCAGGACGCGGGACACCGCGGTGCTCGGGATCAGCGTCCAGTCGATATTGTCGCCGGCAAATCGCACGTTGAGCGTGTGCAGGCAGGCGAAGCAGCCTACGCCGAAGAACTCGACGGCACCGAGGTCCAGAACGAGCTGTCCGCTCGGCCTGCTCTGCCGGATTCCGCAGTCGATGATTTCAGCGGCATTGGACGCATCCAGTTCTCCGCGGACGCTGATCACTGCGGTAGCCGGCCACAGCCACTGCGCACAGAACTGCGCACGGGGGTGGTCGTTGACGAAAGATATCGCCGGTTTCGCGGCGTTCATGGTGGACATCGGTGACTCCTCAGCAGAAATACTGTGGTCACGTCACATTTCAGGCTCTGTGGGCTCAAAACCACTGGATGCAGGGAGACTCACCACCCTGCACCCGATGACGCTCCGGGGGCGGCTGTGAACTCAACCTGAACTGGACTCTACGCCCCCGGCCGGCCTCGAACAATCGATCTCGTAACTTTGCCGCGGTGCCTGTCAGAGCCTGCCGAGCAGCGTTGTGGCCCCGGGCCCGGTGAGTTCTCGCGCGGCTTGCTCACGGCCGGTCATGGCCAGCAGCAGTGCCTCAGCGGTGCCGGTGACCTCCGGGCCGTCGCCGTGCTCCCACTCGATGTCGTTGGCCCGCAACCGGAGTCCTCTGATCCGCCGTCCCGCGCCGAGTCTCGGATTGCCAGGTACCAGAGGCAGAATTCGCTGTAGGCGCTGCACCGGTACCACCCTCGGCCGGCTGAGTGCGCGCCGGATGTCCTGGTGGTGGATGGTGCCGTCGACCAGGCCGATCATGCCGCCAAACCGTGCGGTCAGCCCCTGCGGCCGCAGATGCCGGTTGAGAAACGCCAACAGTTCGTCGGTGGACATCGCGGAGTACTCGGCAACCCCCACTTCGTTGGCTCGCACCACCCGTCCCTTTGCGAAGCGCTTGAACAACCCGGTCAGACCCAGCTCTTCATAGCTGATGACGTGTGCCACCACGTCTTTCACCGTCCAGCCGGCGCACAGCGACTCCGCGCGCCATTCATCGGGGGTCAAGGTGGCCAGGAATTCGGCAAGATCGGCGCGCTCGTCGCGGGCCAGGTCCATCAGTGATGGTTCGGCGCTCACCGCGATGCCTCCTGCGTGACCACGTCGAGGAAGCGGCTGAGGTAGAGCGGCCAGCCCGCGTCGCCGTCGACCCCGTCGGCCACCGATCGCCAGCCGTCACCATGACGCTCAAGGTGCCGGTGCTCCAACTCGACCCGGGTGCGGCCGTCGTCTTCGGCGATGAACCGGACCTCCACCTCACTCGTGCGAGCGGGGTCCGACTCGAGGTGCCAGGTGGGCCCGATGTCCCAGGAGAACACGATGCGGCTGGGCGGCTCATAGACCAGCACCCGCGCCCACTCGCATCGGCTGCCATCGGTACCGACGTCGTAGATCTTGCCGCCTACCCGTGGTTGGAAGACGGTCTGGGCTATCGGAACCGAGAGCAGGTTGTGTTCACGCGGTTTGATCGCATCGAATCGCTCGACGAACACGCTGAAAGCCCGTTCCACCGGCGCACCGACGACGACGCTCTTGCGGATGGGCTCGATTTCTGCGGGTGTCACTTCGTCTGTCCCTCCTGCTCGACGATGTTCTTGTAGGTGTCCAGCGCCTGATTCCAGAAGGCGTCCAGCTCCGCGCGAAGTGCCGCCACTGCGTCGGGATTGACGTGATAGACGCGGCGGGTTCCGGCGGCTTGATCACCAACCAGCCCAGCGCATTTCAGCACCTTCAGATGTTGGGAGACGGCAGGCCGGCTGATCGGGAGCTCACGGGCCAGCTCGCCGACGGCCAA
This sequence comes from Mycolicibacterium fortuitum subsp. fortuitum, assembly GCF_022179545.1. Next base: position 1,919,573 of record NZ_AP025518.1, read on the forward strand.
CGGGCCCAGCGCCAACCGTCTGATGATGGCCCGGCGGCTGCCATCGGCCAGGGCGGTCCACGGATCGGCCAATGGGTAAGTCTCCACGAACGGTAAGTCTACGCTTACCAATTTGCTCTCGTCGAGACCTGCCACGGCGGTTTGCCCTAGTGTTTGACCCGCGCGTCAGCGGGGTACTTCGCATGCCATGAGACTTGGTGGATTGTTCGGGACACTCGTGCTCATCTGGCTGCTCATCGGAGTGGTGGCGGCCTGGCAGCGCGACTATTTCCATGGCGGATCGACGAACTGCGCGACCGCAGGCGCCATCGCACTGACGGTCGTCGCCGGCCCGCTCAACTACGCGGGCGTCAACCCCAAGGTGGACGAATGCCGTTTGCCGCAACCCAGCGCGATGGACTCCATCGCCGCAGTGAATTGAGGTCGCCATGATTCTGCTCGGGGCAATTCTGCTCATCCTCGGTTTGGTCCTCAACGTGTACCTGTTGTGGGTGATCGGAGTGATCCTGCTGGTCATCGGTGGGGTGTTCTGGCTGCTCGGAGCCATCGGACGGCCGGTGGCCGGCAGGCGGACCTGGTATTGACGCGCAGTCGAGCCAGGGACGAATCAACGACAAGGGAGGTGCCTGATGCCCAATCCGTCAATCAAGGACGAAAAGCTCTACGAAGAGCTGCGTGACGAGGGCAATTCGAAGGAGAAAGCGGCACGGATCTCCAATGCCGCTGCCGCCAGAGGTCGTTCGAATGTCGGGCGGTCGGGCGGCAAGTCCGGTTCCTATGACGACTGGACGGTCGATCATCTGCGCAAGCGCGCGAAAGAGCTTGGGATGACTGGCTATTCCGACAAGAACAAGCGCGAACTGATCGGGATGCTCAGGAACCACTGACCTCCCGGACCAACGGCCCCGCTTCCGGCGAAGCGGGGCCGTGGTGTTGCAGCGCAGATGATCGGGCTGTTTTGCTCGCCAGAGCTGCTCAAGAGTTCTACCGTGGAGGCAGCCCATGCACGGCAAGGTGGGGCGAGAAGTGGCGGAAGGAGCAGCCATGCACGGTCCAAAAGATCCAGTTGACCACGCCCGGACGACCCGGCCCCATGCCGGCGAGTCGATGAAGGACAACGTCATCATGCCCGCCCTGGTCCTGATCCTGGTGGGCCTGGTGCTGTTCGTCGGCACCCTGGCGGCCTTCGCGACCGGCCACTCCGATGTCGGCCTGATGGTGGGCACGTTGTCCGCCGCCGGGTTCATCATCGGTTCGCTGTGGTTGGCACTTGAGCACCTGCGCGTGCGCCGCATCGAGGACCGCTGGTACTCCGACCATCCCGGCGTGATGCGGCAGCGGCCCAGCAGCTGAGCTCAGAACGTAAGTGCCAGCACAGCGAAATCGATTGCCAGCAGTGCCAACCCGATGACGGGGACCAGCACCCCGTACCGCATCCGCGAGGTGAGTATCGATACGGCGATCGTGACCACGGGCACCACCGGCGCGCCGTAGAAAAGGATCCCGAACCAGAACTCTCCCGGGCCCTTGTCCGCGCAGACGTCGCCGGTGCACCCGGCCATGCCCATCACCGCACCCATGCCGTACAGGAACACCAGAACGGCTGCCGGAATGGTCAGCACCACCAACACCCAGGTGAGCGAAATCCTCATCCGCCGCTCGCCGGTGCCCTCAGTTTGCACAGTCTGTGATTCGGTCATGGCGTCCGCATACCCAGTTTCGCGGTCTTCTGCACGGGTATTACAGCCTCATGGCCAGATTCGGATACACGTTGATGACCGAGCAGAGCGGCCCGCGGGAGCTGGTGGATTACGCGGTATCAGCGGAGCGGGCGGGTTTCGACTTCGAGGTGAGCAGCGACCACTACAGCCCGTGGCTGGCCAGCCAGGGGCACGCGCCCAACGCCTGGCCCGTGCTGGGGGCGGTGGCCCACGCCACCGAATCCGTCGAGCTGTACTCGTATGTGACGTGCCCGACGATCAGGTACCACCCGGCGATCGTCGCCCAACAGGCGGCCACCGTGCAGATCCTGGCGAACGGCCGGTTCACCCTCGGTCTGGGCAGCGGTGAGAACCTCAACGAACACGTGGTGGGTCGGGGCTGGCCCACCGTCGAGCGTCGGCTCGACATGCTCGCCGAGGCCATCAAGCTGATTCGTGAGCTGCTCAGCGGAGACCTCATCGATTTCCGGGGCGAGTTCTACGAGGTGGACTCCGCGCGCATCTGGGACGTACCGGAGGTGCCGGTCACCATCGCGGTCTCCATGACCGGGGAGAGGGCCGTCGAGAAGCTTGCCGTGGCCGCCGATCATTTGATCAACGTCGCCCCCGACCGGGAGATCGTCGAGGGCTGGCATCAGCGCCGGCACAGCACCGGCGTATTGCCAGAGGGAAAGGTCATCGGGCAGGTCCCGGTGTGCTGGGATCCAGACCGGGACGCGGCGGTGCAGCGGGCCCATGATCAGTTCCGCTGGTTCGGCGGCGGCTGGGCGGTCAACGCCGACCTGCCGACTCCCGCCGGATTCGCCGCGGCGACCCGATTCGTGCGTCCCGAGGACGTGGCGGAGGCGATCCCGTGTGGACCCGATCTGGATGCGATCGTCGCCGCCGTGGCGCCGTACCGCGAGGCCGGATTCACCGACATCGCGCTGGTCCAGATCGGTGATCAGGGACAGCAACGCTTCCTCGACGAGGCAGCGCAACCGCTACTGGCGGCGCTGCGCGCCGAACTCGACTGAGCCGGCCGTCGACATCGGATGCCCCCTACGCATCGCCAGCGGCAACACCAGCCAGATGCCGACGAACGCCACCAGCGCGAGAGCGCCCGCGATCACACCGGCCTCGCGGCCGGCCACCGAGTCGAAGATCAACTCCGTCACCCCGGCCATCGCCAGCCCGAGCAACACCAGTCCGGTGAAGGCGCATCGGTGCGCCGCGGACACCAGCAGATTCAGGCGGTGTCTCCGGAACAGGATGCGGTGCATGCCAACCGGGGCGACCAGCAGCGCCGTGGCAGCCGCCGAGCAGGCCACCGTCGCCAGATACAGGACCCGCATGGGCTCGTCGAGCATCGAGAACCGTTGCTGGAAAGGCAGAGTCAACAGCAGGCCGGTGAGCAGTTGAACACCCGTCTGCACGACGCGCAGCTCCTGCAGCAGGCTGCTCCAGTTGCGGTCCAGCCTTTCGGCTTCCGTTTCGTGGCGGGCGGTCTGGTCCCAGCGCTGATCCAGCTCGGGACGGTCCGGATCCATACCCACAATGATCCCACGTCCAGGGGATGTTTCCCGCGGGTCCAGGATGGGCATACCTGGCGGGACGGCCCCCGTGCGGGGCCGGAGCAAGGCGCGGGAAGGAGTCTCGGTGCCGGATGGAAACTGCTCGGCGCGTTGAGGTTCAATGCTTCAAGAGCACGTCGAGCAAAGTGATGTCGTTAGGCCGGGAACCCACCTGGGATACTCTCGGACGGAGATGCCAGGAGGTGAGATGGCCGACGAACACGGCCGACCCGAGACGCTGGGGCGCCCAGAGCGGTCAGTGGAGATTCGGGTTGCTGCCAGGCTGGAGAACCTGGCTGTGGTGCGAACGCTGGTCGCTGCGGTAGCAGCTTTCGAAGACCTTGACTTCGACGTTGTCGCTGACCTGCGGTTGGCCGTGGACGAGGCCTGCACGGCCTTGATCAGGGCTGCTGTGCCCGACTCGAGTCTGCGATTGATCGTCGACCCCCGCGACGAGTCCGTCGTGATCACCGCCTCCACCAGGTGCACGGACGCCGCGGTCGTCGAGCCGGGCAGCTTCAGTTGGCATGTGCTGAGCTCGCTGACCGACGAGGTGAAGACCTTCACCGACGGCGATGGTCCTGATGCCGGCCAGGTTCACGGCATCACCCTGACGACGAGGCGAGCGAGCCTGCTGCGGTGACGTCGGAATATGCGGACGTCCGCGACATGTTCCGCGAATTGAGCGGACTGTCTGAGGACTCGCCTGCTCATGAGCGCCAACGTGAACGGATCGTCGAGCGTTGTCTGCCGCTCGCCGATCACATCGCGCGGCGGTTCGACGGCCGTGGTGAACCGCGCGAGGATTTGGTCCAGGTGGCCCGGGTGGGCCTGGTGAATGCGATCAACAGGTTCGACGTCGAGGCCGGATCGGACTTCGTATCCTTCGCGGTCCCGACCATCATGGGGGAGGTCCGGCGCCACTTCCGCGACAACAGCTGGTCGGTGAAGGTGCCGCGGCGGCTCAAGGAGCTGCACCTGCGGCTCGGCGCCGCGACCGCGGAACTGTCCCAGCGGATGGGGCGCGCTCCGACGGCTTCTGAGCTGGCCGAGGAACTCGGCATGGACCGTGAAGAAGTGATCGAAGGCCTGGTGGCGGGCAGCTCGTACAACACGCTGTCGATCGACAGCGGTGGCGGAGGGGACGAGGACGCGCCGGCGATAGTCGACACCCTCGGCGACGTGGACACGGGCCTGGATCAGATCGACAATCGGGAAACGTTGCGGCCGTTGCTTGCTCAACTACCTGAGCGGGAACGGACAGTGCTGTTGCTGCGGTTCTTCGAATCCATGACGCAGACGCAGATCGCCGAACGTGTCGGTGTCTCGCAGATGCACGTTTCGCGACTGTTGGCGAAATCGCTAGCGCGACTTCGTGACCAGCTGCAGTAGCGGGGTCTTGCCGTTCAGCGTGGATAGAGCGGCGGCCACGCTGTAGCAGGTGTGCAGTGCCGAATCCGGGTCGCAGATGCGCAGCAGCCGGTTCACTGCCTTGCTGGGGACCAGCACCCATTCGGTATTGGTGGCCGAGCAGTGCTGGTCAACGGCCTTGAGGGCGGAAAACCCTGCGGTGCCGAAGAACTCGACATCGGTGAGGTCGACCGCGACCCGTTCGGCCTCGGCGGTATGTCGCAACGCGTACTCGGCGAACTCGGCTGCGTTGACGGCGTCGATTTCGCCGTGGGCGCTGATCACCGCCGTTGACGGCGGCAGCCAGCGTGTGGCGAATGTGGCTGGTGATTCGTCGGTCCGGTCGACTAATGCGCTCGTCGAAAAGACTGTCATTTTTAGCTCCATCAGTCGTAATACGCGTATTCGTACTGCTGGTGCGGCGTCAATCGACTGGAGCGAGTTCCCGCGCGTATGTCGATGACGCTCGCGGCGGCTGGGAACTCAACCTGTCCCGAACCCTACCGCCATCAAGGTCATCGGACAATTTGTCTGAGTGGATTCTTAATGTTCCAGTTCAGACTGTTCGCATGCCGAATGCCGACGCAGTCACCGGGGTAGTACTGGCCGCCGGCGCGGGCAGTCGTTTCGGAAAGCCGAAAGTGCTTGCCGATGAAGGTAATTGGCTTGCGCAGGCAGTGGCATCGCTCGACGTCGGCGGTTGCGACGAGGTGATCGTGGTGCTCGGCGCCGCTGTGGTCGACGTGCCCGCGCCCGCTCGCGCCGTGGTGGCTACCCGCTGGGCCGAGGGCATGAGTGTGTCGGTCCGCGAAGGGCTGAAGGCGGCCGGCACGGCGGAATGGGTCGTCCTTCACACCGTCGATACCCCGGATGTCGTTGCCGACGTGGTGGCCCGAGTGCTGAGCGCGGCACGCCGTTCCGGTTCGGGCCTGGCCCGCGCCGTCTACCACGGCCGCCCCGGTCATCCTGTCGTCGTGGCCCGCAGGCACCTCGGGGAACTCGCCGACGCCCTCAACGGCGACCAGGGTGCCCGCACGTTCCTCGGTGGCCGTGGCGACGTCATCGCCGTGGAATGCGGCGACCTCGCCACCGGTGTCGACATCGACGAGCGCTGACCGTTACAGCAGGCCCAACTGTTCGACCGCGCGGCGTTCCTCGACCAGTTCGGCCACCGACGCGTCGATCCGGGACCGGGAGAACTCGTTGATCTCCAGGCCTTCCACGATTTCCCACTTGCCGTCGACCGCGTGGACCGGCAGCGAGGCCACCAAGCCCTCGGGCACCCCGTAGACGCCGGGGGAGGGCAGCGCCACCGAGGTCCAGTCGTCGGGATCAGTGCCGTCGACCCAGTCGCGCACGTGATCGATGGCCGCATTGGCGGCCGACGCCGCCGAGGATGTACCCCGGGCCTCGATGATCGCGGTGCCCCGGGTGGCCACCGTCGGGATGAAGTCGTTGGTCAGCCAGTCGGTGTCGGCGGCGTACTCGGCGCCGGAGCGTCCGTCGACCACCGCATGGAAAATGTCGGGGTACATGGTCGGGGAATGATTGCCCCACACGGTCACCCGGGACACGTCCGTGACATGCACGCCCGCGTGGGAGGCCAGAGCCGCGACAGCCCGGTTGTGGTCCAGCCGGGTCAGCGCCGTGAACCGGTCGGACGGGATGTCAGGCGCGTGGGCCGCGGCGACCAGCGCGTTGGTGTTGGCCGGGTTGCCGACCACCACGACGCGGACATCGCCGGCCGCGCCGGCGTTCAGCGCCTTACCCGACTCGGCGAAGATCGCGGCGTTCGCGGCCAGTAGATCGGCGCGTTCCATGCCCTTGCTGCGGGGCTTGGCTCCCACCAGCAGTGCGACGTCGACCCCGTCGAACGCCCGCACCGGGTCGTCGTGGATCTCGATGTCGACCAGCAGATCGAAGGCGCTGTCGACCAGCTCCATCACCACACCTTCGGCAGCGCGGACCGCCGAGGGCAGCTCCAATAGCCGCAGCTTCACCGGCACGTCGCGGCCGAGCAGGGCGCCGGCCCCGATGCGGAAAAGGGCGGCATAGCCGATCTGGCCGGCCGCACCGGTGACGGTGACGACCTTGGGGTTGGCGGGGACGGTCACGTGTGGACCTCCAGCCCGAGCACCTGCGCGGCGTAGCGCCGCACGGTGTCCTCCGAGATCGCGGCGGCGTCCTCGAAGCCGGGCCTGCCCCGACTGCTCAGGAACCCGCTGACCGGATCGAGGATGACCTCGGCGAGCAACTCGCCGGTGGTCGGTTCGCAGACCGCCCACGTGTACCGCGTGTCATCGGCCCAGCCGTCGGCGGCGTCGTGCACGTAATCCAGGTCATCCTCGCCCAGGTCGGTGAGCGCGGGCCGGTCATCGACCCGGTCATCGGCGCGCAGCCCGCGCAGGTACCACTGGCCATTGTTGATCTCTACAGGTTCCACAGCACCTCCAAGAATGCCGAAAGGCCACCCATGACACAGGATTCAACAGGATCCGTGCCACAAGTGGCCATTCGGCTCGAACGATTTACTTGATCTCGGCGATCACGGTGCCCTGTGTGATGGCGGCACCCGCCTCGACGGCCAGGCCGGTGATGACGCCGTCCTTGTGCGCGGTCACCGGGTTCTCCATCTTCATGGCCTCCAGGACCACGACGAGGTCGCCCGCGGCCACTTCCTGGCCCTCCTCGACGGCCACCTTGACCACGGTGCCCTGCATCGGAGCGGTCACCGAGTCACCCGATGCCGCCGCGCCGCCGCCACCGCCACGCTTGCGGGCCTTGGGCTTCTTACGAAGGGCACCGCTCGCGCCCCCGCTTGCACCGCCGCCACCGATCGCCAGGTCACCGGGCAGCGAGACCTCGAGGCGACGGCCGCCGACCTCGACGACCACGGTCTGGCGGGGAACGGTGTCCTCCTCCTCGATCGGATCGCCACCGGTGAACGGCTCGACCGTGTTGTTCCACTCGGTCTCGATCCAGCGGGTGTGGACATCGAACTTCTCGCCGTCGCCGATGAAGGCGGGGTCGGCGGTCACGGCCCGGTGGAACGGGATGACCGTGGCCAGTCCTTCTACGTTGAACTCGGCCAGCGCCCGGCGTGAGCGGGCCAGGGCCTCTTCGCGGGTGGCGCCGGTGACGATCAGCTTGGCCAGCATCGAGTCGAACTGACCGCCGATGACCGAACCGGTCTCGACACCGGAGTCCATCCGGACACCGGGGCCCGTCGGGGCCTCGAACTTGGTGACCGGGCCGGGGGCGGGCAGGAAGCCACGGCCGGCGTCCTCACCGTTGATGCGGAACTCGAACGAGTGGCCGCGCGGGGTCGGATCCTCGGTGATGTCCAGGGCCTCGCCGTTGGCGATCTTGAACTGCTGCAGGACCAGGTCGATGCCCGAGGTCTCCTCGGTGACCGGGTGTTCCACCTGCAGACGGGTGTTGACCTCGAGGAAGGAGATCAGGCCGTCCTGGCCGACGAGGTACTCGACGGTGCCGGCACCGTAGTAACCGGCCTCCTTGCAGATGCGCTTGGCGGACTCGTGGATCTCCTTGCGCTGCGCGTCGGTCAGGAAGGGGGCCGGGGCCTCCTCGACCAGCTTCTGGAAGCGGCGCTGCAGCGAGCAGTCGCGGGTACCGGCGACGACGACGTTGCCGTGCGTATCGGCGATCACCTGGGCTTCGACGTGGCGCGGCTTGTCCAGGTAGCGCTCGACGAAGCACTCGCCACGGCCGAACGCGGCGACGGCCTCACGGGTCGCCGACTCGAACAGTTCGGGGATCTCCTCGATGGTGCGGGCCACCTTCATGCCGCGACCGCCACCGCCGAACGCGGCCTTGATCGCGACCGGCACGCCGAATTCCTTGGCGAACGCGACGACCTCGTCGGCGTCCTTCACCGGATCCGGGGTGCCCGGCACCAGCGGTGCCTGGGCACGCGCGGCGATGTGGCGCGCGGTGACCTTGTCACCGAGGTCGCGGATCGACTGCGGGCTCGGGCCGATCCAGATCAGACCGGCATCGAGCACGGCCTGGGCGAAGTCGGCGTTCTCCGACAGGAAGCCGTAACCCGGGTGGATGGCGTTGGCGCCGGACTTGGCGGCGGCGTCCAGGATCTTGTCGAAGACCAGGTAGGACTCGGCTGAGGTCTGGCCGCCCAGGGCGAAGGCCTCGTCAGCGAGGCGTACGTGCGGTGCATCGGCGTCGGGCTCGGCATACACGGCCACGCTGGCCAGTCCTGCGTCTTTGGCGGCACGGATCACCCGGACCGCGATCTCCCCGCGATTGGCGACCAGCACCTTGGAGATCTTTGAGCTGGCGTGGTTGGCCACGGTGCCTCCTCGGCAGTTCTCTAAGAAACGTCTTTAAGAATCTATCGCGGGCAGTTTATGCGCCGCACCTTGAGGCTTCCCAATCCGGTATCGGTTACCGGCGAGTAGGTTTTGGCTGATACCCGTCGACGGGCGCATCGCTCCTGTTGACGTGCGAAATTGGTGGCTCGACGGACAGGTCGACGCCATTACTGTGAGCCCGTGGGTACGGCGATATTGGTCATTGTCGTGGGCGTGTTGGTGGGCGGGGCGATGGTCACCTCACCGCAGCGCATCTGGTGGCTCACGGAGTCCTGGAAGTTCAAGAACCCGGAAGCCAACGAACCGAGCGACACGGCTTACGGGATGACCCGGGCGGGTGGGGTTTTCGTAATCCTGCTGGCACTGTTCGTGGGCTGGTCGGTCATTCACAGTGAGTTCGAGCGGAAGAACCGACGTGAGGCCGAACAACAGCGGAAGGCGGCGGAGGCCGCCTTCGTGGTGCCGCGGCCGGAGAATCGTGGGCAACTGCCGGTGATCGGATATTTCACCCGAAAGGCCCCCAAAAGCCTCGAGATCACCGTGTACTACCTGGCGCCCCGTGAATCGGTGCGCGTGGCGGTGCGCGACTCGGCAAGCCACGGGCCCTTCAAGTCGAGCTTCCCGTGCTACACGTCCGCCGCGTGGGGCCCGGCCACGGACGCACCACGGCGCGTGAACCCGGAATTGTTCTGGGCGCCTGAGGAACTCGGCGCGGTGGCCAAATCCGAACGCTGCCATCCGGGCGTCGGTAGCAAGGTCCACGAAACGTCACGGTTCGTCGACGGCCCGGTGCCACCGCCGGTCGTCACCGACTCGGCCATCGTGGATCGGTACGGAAACGAGATTTTGCCGGCGGCGGCGGGCAACGTCGTCCCGAAACTCCCCGAGAAGATGTATCCGGACCCGTAACAAGTGGTCTGGCGCTCAGGCCCCGCGCAACCGGCGCTTGATCCGCGTCAGCATCGCCGACATACCCCGCAGCCGCAGCGGGCTGATCAACGCGGCCAATCCCAGCGCGGTGTAGAAATCATCGGGCACAGCCAGGATGTCATCAGCAGGCTGGCCGTCCAGACCAGCCGCCAGGATCGCGGCGAACCCCCGGGTGGTCGGTGCCTCCGGGGGAGCGCTGAAGAACAGGCGCACGTTGTCCCGATCGGACGCGTCGACGTCGAGGAACAACGGAGACTGGCACTCGGGAACCGGCTCCATGGCCGCCTCTTCGAGATGGCTCGGCAGCGGGGGTAGCTCATTGGCGAACTCCAACAACAGCTGCAGCTTGTCCTGGCCGGCCACCTCCTGGAAGTCGGAGACAACCTCTGCCAGGGCGGCCGGCATGCTCACGGAGCTTCGCCAGGATCCGGGCCGACGGCCACAGGCACCCGCACCGCGTTGCCCCACTCGGTCCACGAACCGTCGTAGTTGCGCACGCCCGGCAGCCCGAGCAGGTGGGTCAGCACGAACCAGGTGTGGCTGGAGCGCTCACCGATGCGGCAGTACACGATTGTTTCCGGAGTCGCGTCGCCGGACGGCTTGAGGAAACCGTAGAGCTCCTCGAGCTCGGCGCGGCTGCGGAACTGACCGCTGTCGCGGGCTGCCTTGGCCCACGGAATCGACTTCGCGGTGGGGATGTGCCCGCCACGCAGCGCGCCCTCTTCGGGGTAGTCGGGCATGTGGGTGCGCTCACCCGTGTACTCCTGGGGCGAGCGGACGTCGATCAGCGGCTGCTTGCCGAGGATCTCCAGCACATCGTCGCGGTAGGCCCGGATCGGGGCGTCGTTGCGCTCCACGACCGGATACCCGCTGGATTGCCGGGTGGGCACCTCGAGGGTGGTGTCGCGGCCGTGGGAAACCCACAGGTCACGGCCGCCGTCGAGCAGGCGCACGTCGGGGTGACCGAACAGGGTGAACACCCACAGCGCGTAGGCGGCCCACCAGTTGCTCTTGTCGCCATAGATGACGACGGTGTCGTCGCGGCTGATGCCCTTGCGGTCCATCAGCTCGGCGAACTGCTCACCGTTGATGTAGTCGCGCACATTGGGGTCATTGAGGTCGAGATGCCAGTCGATCTTGACCGCGCCGGGAATGTGACCGGTGTCGTAGAGCAGGACATCCTCGTCGGATTCCACGATGGCCAAGCCGGGCCTGCCCAGATTGCTGGCCAGCCAGTCGGCGGTGACCAGGCGCTCCGGATGGGCGTACTCGGCAAGAGTGGGGCTGGGATCAGCAGGCAGCGGCACACCAAGAGCGTACCGTCGGTCCGGATATTCGCGTCGCGGCAGTGTCCATGATCGGCGCAGATTGCCGCATCTGCGGCCCCGGGCGCGGACTTAGGCTGCTGCCGTGGGAGTTGCGATCCTGTGCCTGGTCATCGGCATACCACTCGGTCTGTTCATGTTGCTGCGGCCGAAGACGATCTGGTGGGCGACAGAGTCCTGGAAGTACAAGGACCCCGAGGCCAACGAACCCAGCGAGGTGGCCTATGGCATGCAGGCCCTCGGCGGCCTGTTCGTCATCGTCGCGGCCGTCATCCTGGCCGGGCTGGCCTGGTCGACCGAACGTGACAAGACAGCAGCTGAAGCCGAGCAGAAGAAGAAAGACGATTGGAATGCGGCGGTGGCGGCCTACAAGCCACCGAAGCCAGAGGATCGCGGTGCGCTTCCGATCATCGGCTACGTCTCCAAGCCGCAGGGTAAGTCGCCGCGCGTCGAGTACGAGGTGTTCTACCTGCAACCGCCGAATGTCTACCCGGCGGATTACAAAGACTTCTCCTATCAGCACAAGGGCCTTTACCAGTGCGTCACCCGGGTCCGCGGATATGCCCCCGAAGGCGTGAATCCGGTTCCGGTGCATGCCAATCTGAGCTGGGAACCCGATGTGCCACAGGTCGACAGCTCCGCTTCCGACAAATGCAACACTCGCGATATCGCCCAGTCGCACGAGATCAAGTCGAAGTCCGTCTACGTCGACCCCGGGGCGGGACTGGTCACCGACTCTCCGATCGTCGACGCGCACGGCGTGGTACTCGTACCCGCCAAGCCCGGCAACACGATCCCCAAGCTCGACGCGCCGCCGATCAGGTGAGCTAGGCGGTGAACGCCACCTCGTAGGCCACGGCGAAGCGGCGGACGCCGTTGTTGGCGCGGAAGAGCGATCCACCGTTCTGGGACCAGGTCACCACGCGCAGCAGCCGCTTGCCCGGCGCCAGGCGCTTGGCGATGATGTCGGCGAATGCGGCGCGCAGCCGCTCCAGATCGCATGTTTCGAAGTCGCGTGCCACGCGGACATCCCACATTGTTTCTTCGACTGGCATCGGCCCAGTGTCAACCCATGGTTGAGACTATTCGCGGCATCGACACGGCGTGGCGCCAGGCAAAAAGGTTGCAATTTGATCACTCCGCGCAACCATGGGCGACGGAAAGTCGTCGAGAGGGCCGCCTGCAACCGAAGTGCTTTGAGCCCCAACGCAATGAGTCTGCTCCCCGCCATCAGGTTTACAAATGCCCTTCCCGGGTACACCCGTTCCAAAACGAAGGAGCCGGGATGGACGCGGTGGCAACCGATCTCGCGGGACGCAGGGTGCGCTTCGAGCATCACGTGCTCGAACTCGACGACGGCCTCCAGGTCGGGGTCTCGATCGGCGGGCACGGCGTGCCCATGGTTTTCCTGCACGGTCTCGGCCTCAACCGTCGGCATTACCTGCGATTGCTCAACCGTATCGCCGCACTCGGATTTCTCGTTGTGGCAATCGACGTGGCCGGGCACGGAGATACCGTCGATTTACCTTGTGAGGCAGACGAATTGAACGACCGCACCGATTTGGTGCTGCGCACGCTCGATGCCCTCGGTATTCGGCGCGCCGTTCTCGCCGGCCATTCGATGGGCGGTCGGATAGTCATACAACTCGCCGCGATCGCGCCCGACCGGGTGCTTGCGGCACTGCTCATCGACGCTGCGGCAGGGGCGTCGTTCGACGCCGCCCTTGAGACGACCATGCGGTCGCCGCGGCTGATGATGCGCGCCGTGGCCGGGGCCGTCTCCGACATGTATCGCGACCCGATCTGGATGAAAGTCGCCGCTGTCAACCGGTACCTGCGCATGCTGACCGCGGTGTCGATGGGCAGAATGCTGCCGCACACCGGTTTCGTCGGCGCCGCGCGCGCCTTGATGCGATCCGGCAAATGTGGCTCCCTACTGCGAAAGCTGCGGGATCGGGAGGTTCCGACGATGGTGCTGCACGGGGAAAGCGACGGCATCGTGCCGTTCGAGTGCGCCGTGGAACTGGCGGATGAGGCCGACGCGACGCTGTACCGGATACCCGGCGCCTACCATTCCTGGCTGATCAACGATCCGTGGCGGGGCGCCGATGCGGTGCGTCAACTGCTCGATCGCGAACTCGGTGCAGCCCTGCGTCGGGAGGCCACGGCGGCCGGCCTGAACGATTGGCGCGACGCCCAGGCGTGGGAGACGGCGTTGATCGAACCCGGTGCGTGGGTGCATCGGCTCACCGCCGGAGCCAAATCGATCGGGGCTGGCCGGCGGCAACGTGTCGAGCGCGTCGAGATGGAGCTGATCCGTCGGGCATCAAAGGAGGTTGTGCGGATCACCGCGGCTCGCACGGCCAGAAGAAGGCGGGTCGCACGCCCGGCCTGAGGATTTCACGGCCGCGCAGAACTCTCCCAGAGTTGTGCGACAGACAGACCGCACTCGGCGAGCATCCGGCGCAGCAACGGCAGGCTCAGCCCGATCACATTGGACGGGTCTCCGTCGATGCCGTCGATGAACCAGCCACCGAGTCCGTCGAGTGTGAAACCGCCCGCGACACCGAGTGGTTCACCGCTCTGGAGATATGCCTCCAGATCCGCTTCCGACGGAGAGCCGAAATGCACTGCGGTGACACCGGTGTCGGCGAGCCGATGAGTGACGGCGCCCTCGCGGACGACGAGCACCGCATGGCCCGAGTGCAGCTGAGCAGTCCGGCCGGACATGGCCTGCCACTGCTTACGCGCGGTGTCGACGTCTCCGGGCTTGCCACACAACTGGCCGTCGAGAAGCAGCATCGAATCGCAGCCGATGACGACACAGTCCGATGCGACCGCCGCGGGCAGGTGGGCGAAAACCTCGTCGGCCTTGGCGGCGGCCAGCCCGCTGACCACGGTTTCCGGTGGCGAGCCGGCCAATGACGCCATCACGGCGTCCTCGTCGACACCGGAGACCACCACCAATGGATCGAGGCCGGCCTGGCGCAGAACGCCAAGCCGGCCTGTCGATGCCGAACCCAGGACGACCCGGGTCATCTAGCGGCTCACTAACGCCGCATGTGGGTGCGCTCCAACAGCGTCACCCGCTGCCAGCTGAAGATCGAGTAGCGCAGCTTGTCCACCGGATGGCCCCACAGGTTGCGGTCGCGCACCACGGGCTCGGCGGCGCCGCCACCGGCCGTGCTGAGCACTGCCATCAGGGCAGCCATCTCTTCGTCGCTGGGCTCGCCACGCAGCACCTTGATGTGTGCCTCGTGGTCGGCCTTGACGTCGTCGATCGCGGTCTCGTCGGACACAGTCGCCTCGTTCGCCCCGCTCACAGTGGAATGTTCCCGTGCTTCTTCGGCGGCATCTGGATGATCTTGCGCTCCAGCAGCCGCAGGGCGTTGGCCACATAGCCACGGGTGTGCGACGGCGGGATGACCGCGTCGACGTAGCCCCGCTCGGCGGCGATGTAGGGGTTGACCAGGGTGTCCTCGTAGGTCTGCTGCAGCTCCAGGCGCAGGGCATCAACGTCCTCGCCGTTGGCGGCTGCCTCCTTGAGCTGCTGGCGGTACACGAAGCCCACCGCGCCCGAAGCGCCCATCACCGCGATCTGAGCCGTCGGCCAGGCGACCACGACATCGGCGCCCATGTCCTTGGAACCCATCACGCAGTACGCGCCGCCGTAGGACTTGCGGGTGATGACGGTGACCTTGGCGACGGTGGCCTCGCCGTAGGCGTAGAGCAGCTTGGCGCCGCGGCGGATGATGCCGTTGTACTCCTGGTCGGTGCCGGGCAGGAAGCCGGGGACGTCGACCAGCAGGACGATCGGGATGTTGAAGCAGTCGCAGGTCCGGATGAACCGGGCGGCCTTCTCCGAGGCGTTGATGTCGAGGCAGCCGGCGAACTGGGTGGGCTGGTTGGCCACGATGCCCACCGGGCGCCCGTCAACCCGGCCGAAGCCGACCACGATGTTGCCCGCGTAACCGGCCTGCACCTCGAGGAACTCGTCGTCGTCGAGGATGCGGGTGATGACCTCGTGCATGTCGTACGGCTGATTCGGGGAGTCCGGGATCAGCGTGTCGAGCTCGATGTCCTCGTCGGTGAGGGTCTCCTCGATCGAGCCCTGGGCCGGGGCCACCGGGTAGTGCGGCGGCTCGGCGTAGTTGTTCGGGGGCAGGTAGCTCAGCAGATCGCGCACGTACTCGAAGGCATCCTGCTCACCCGAGGCGACGTAGTGCGCGGTGCCGGACTTGGCCATGTGGGTGTGGGCGCCGCCCAGCTCCTCCATGGTGACGTCCTCGCCGGTGACGGTCTTGATGACGTCCGGGCCGGTGATGAACATCTGGCTGGTCTGGTCGACCATGACGATGAAGTCGGTCAGCGCGGGGGAGTAGACGTGGCCACCGGCCGCGGCACCCATGATCAGTGAGATCTGCGGGATGACACCCGAGGCCTTGATGTTGTTGTGGAAGATGCGGCTGTACAGGCCGAGGGAGACCACACCCTCCTGGATGCGGGCGCCGGCACCGTCGTTGATGCCGATCAGCGGACGGCCGGTCTTGATGGCCAGCTCCTGGACCTTGACGATCTTCTCGCCGTAGACCTCGCCGAGGCTGCCGCCGAACACCGTGGCGTCCTGGCTGAAGATGCAGACGTCGCGGCCGTCGATGGTGCCGTAGCCGGTGATCACACCGTCGCCCAGCGGCCGGTTGCTCTCCAGGCCGAAGTTGGTGCTGCGGTGCTTGGCGAGCGCGTCGAGTTCGACGAACGAACCCTCGTCGAGCAGCGCGAGGATGCGCTCACGGGCCGTCAGCTTGCCCTTGGCGTGCACCTTCTCCACGGCGGCTTCGCCGACGGGGTGCAGCGTCTCCTCGGTCCGCTTCTTGAGATCGGCCAGCTTGCCTGCAGTGGTGTGGATGTCCACCTGGTGCTCGGCGGACGGCTCGGTAACGCTCGTCATGGGTCACGATGCTATCGGTAACCCTAAGACTGGTCTAAGAGAGGTGGGGGTGGCGCGCGTCACTCCGGTAGGTGCTGTGTGCTGTGGCCTGACGTCGGCACGGGCCTTGCGCCTACGCTCTCGACCATGACCACCGGGCCGCTCGGGCTGTCCGAACTGGGCACCGATCCCGCATCGGTGCTGCGGCTCGTCGCGCAATTCGATGCGCTGGAGGAGCAGGAAGTCAACGCCGACGCTGTCGTACGGTTTGCCGCGTTGACGGCAGGATGCCCGGTCGGGGTCCGTTGGCCCGGCGGCACCGTCGTCCGCTACGACGCGTCCGGACGTCTCGATCCGATCGATGCCACCGCCGCGCCGGCGTCAGATGGGCACGAGACCGTGGTCTGGGTGGAACGTCACGACACCGGCCATCCTTTGGACGAGGTTCTGCTCGACCGGCTCAGGCGGGTGCTGGGCCGCGTCGCAGTGCAGACCGGAGTAAGTGGTACCCCGCACCTCGGCGACCCCGCGCTGTTGGAGGTCGTGCTGTCGGCCAAGGAGCACCGCGAGGACCGGGCCAGGGCCATCCGGTTGTTGGGGCTCGACGAGACCCGGCCCACGTGCGTGCTGGCGGCATCCGGTCATTCGCCGCGCGAGACGGTGCGGCTGATCACCGGTGAACTGCCGGCGCCCGCGGTGAGGTCTGCGGTCATCGGCAATGCGACGGCCATCGTGTGCCAGGGCTCCTTCGACATGCGCGAGTTCTCGGATCGCCTGGAGCGCGTCATCGTCGAACAATTCCCGACGGTGGTGAACACCGGCACGGCGTCGGGGCCGTGGGTCGGAATCGGTTCCGTGGGCAACGCTTTCAGCGCGTCGACCTCCTGGCACGAAGCCGTGCGCGCGTTGCGGTTCGCCTCATCGACCGGATTCGGCAGGCGCGTGGTGGCCTACGAACGGCTCAGCTCGCTGGAGCTCCTGGCCGACCTTCCGATCGATCGAGTGCGACGCAACCGAGATGTCGCCCGTATCAACGAGATTGCGTCATCTCCTGCCGGGGATCTCGACGTGCAGACCACCGAGGCATTCTTCGTATACGGCTCGCTGCGGCGCACCGCCGCCGAACTACACGTGCACCACAGCACCGTGGCGGCCCGCCTGGCGCGGGTGCAGGCGGCGATGGGGTGGGATTTCGAGGATCCGGTGGACCGCTTTCTGGGCACGCTGGTGCTCATGGTGCGGCGGATTTCGATGTCCTCGGCCGAGCTCGCCGACGCGGACCTGCTGTAGAGCGTGGGTCCAGAAATCCCGCGAGATCAACGCTGTGGTTGCTCACGCCGCCGGCAAACAGCCATGGCGTTGTTTTCGGCGTCCGGGCGGCCAGCCCCGGGATACTAGGGCGGCGTGGACCTGAGCGACGATGTCCTCGCCTCGGTCTTCCTTGATGACATGGATGACGTGCCAGCCGAGCCTGTGCAGCACCCGGTTCACCTGGACGTCGAGCACATACTGCCGACGACTCGTGAGGTGCTGCTCGCCGTCATACTCGGCCCCTACCTTGAACTGCTCCCAGCACATGTCGATCCGGCGGACGTACTGCCCGGACTCGTCATAGACCACGAATTGTGTTGTGGGTCGGGGTAGTCCGGCGTTGATGAACAACAGCCGGAGCCGTGTCTCCGGCGGAGATTCGGCGCCGGCGTCGGCCAATGACAGCGCCACCCGCAGCTGTCGCATGCCCCGGGCGCCCGCGTGACGGTTCGCTATGAGCGCGACATCCTCAAGGGCGACCGGGCAGGCTTTCATCAGCGCGTCGATTCGTTCGACGGCACGCTTTGTTGACAGGTGACGGCCGAGGTCGAAGACAGTGCGAGCGGGTGTGGTGACGCGAATTCCTGCGATGGTCATGATCTCGTCGTCGTGCAGAGTTTCCCGACGCACGATGAGCCCGCGCTGACGCCTCACCGTCGCGATGAGTTCGACCGGGACGTCGTCGTCGACCCATCGCGCCCCGTGCATCGGAGAAGCGGCCACGCCCGCAATCACGGCGTCAGCCGATGTGAACGCCGCGCCGACAACCCTGTCACGCAGGCATACCTCATGATCGCGGGGCACATAGACATCGCGATAGATCCGCCGATACCGACTGCGCAGCTGCCCTCTGGTGAGCAGGCCGGCTGCCGCAGCCTCACTTCCGAGTAACGGAACACGCACATCTGTTGGACGCGAGCCGCCGCGATTCGGCTCCGCGGCCGCTCGAAAACAACGCAGTGGTCGCTCAGAACGCCGCGGAACGACCATAGTGATGCTCTCGGCGGCTGGGGCCCCACCAACCAGACGGTTGTCGGGCGAACTGGCGCAATCGCCCGACGCACGGCGGGTGACCACCATCACCCCATTGGCCAAGATTGCGGTGCAGCTCACAACAGCCCGATCAAAGGAGCCGACATGGCGATCATCGACCCGACAAAGACGTGGGTTCCCGTGGAGGAGCGTCTGGCCGTCACCACCAACGAGCGTCACCGTCAGGTGCTCAGCATCGTTCTGGAGCACATGAAGGCCGAGGCCGAGCCGGACATGGAACGCCTGATGGCCACCTTGGCCCCGAATCCGGATTACCACTTCTGGTACGCCAACGCCGATATGGGCCCCAAGACCACCGAGGGAGTGCGTGCCTACTACGAGGCATTCGTCGCCAGCGGTGCCAACCACCTCGTTTTCGAGATCGATCGCCTTGCCGTCGACGATGATCTGGTGATGACCGAAGGCTGGATGAAGATGATCTATCCGGGTGCGGCCGCCCAGGCGATCGGCGTCGAGGTCGACGACCCGGACGGCGACTACCTGCTGCTGTTCCGCCAGCTCATCAACTGGCCGATCGACGCCGACGGCCTGATCATCGGCGAGGACGCCTACCAGACCGGCCCGGTCAGCGTGACCAAGCTGAGCCAGGACGACCTGCCGCAGGCCTACATCGACCAGAAGCGCGCTGCCGCCGAAGCCCATGCCTGACGTTCGGACCGACATCGCCTCGCTGCTGCTCGACCGGGTCGGCGACCAGCACCTGGGCCTGCGCACCCGCGACCGGGACTGGACCTGGGACGAGGTGGTCGCCGAATCCGCCGCCCGCGGCGCGCTGGCGGAGGCGATGCGGGTTGACGGTCCGCTGCACGTCGGCGTGCTGTTGGACAACGTGCCGGACTTCCTGTTCTGGCTGGGGGGTGCCGCGCTGGTCGGGGCGACCATCGTCGGGATCAACCCGACCCGGGGCGCCGCCGAGCTGGCAGCCGAAATCCGGCTTGCCGATTGCCAATTGATCGTCACCGACACCGCGGGCGCGCAGCGTCTGCGTGATCTCGACCTCGGTCTGACGCGGGAGCGGTTCCTGGTGGTCGACGGCCCGGACTACGCAGCGCAGGTCGATGCACACCGCGTCGCCCCCACGGCTTCACCGAAAGTGACCGAAGACTCTCTGATGCTGCTGTTGTTCACCTCGGGAACGACGGGCGCCTCCAAGGCCGTCATCTGCAGCCAGGGCCGGCTGGCCCGCATCGCCTATGCGGCCGCAGAGAAGTTCGGCCACGTGCGAGAAGACGTGGAGTACTGCTGCATGCCGCTGTTCCACGGCAACGCCATCATGGCGCTGTGGGCACCGGCGTTGTCCGTCGGGGCCACGGTCTGCCTGACGCCCTCCTTCTCGGCGTCCGGATTCCTGCCGGATGTGCGCTATTTCGGTGCCACCTTCTTCACGTATGTAGGCAAGGCGCTCGGCTATCTGATGGCCACGCCGGAACGGCCCGACGATGCCGACAATCCGTTGGTCCGCGGCTTCGGAACCGAAGCATCCCCCGACGACCAGAACGAATTCCGGCGCCGGTTCGACGCAGAGCTGTTCGAGGGCTACGGCTCAAGCGAAGGCGGAGGGGCCGTGGTGCTGGCTCCCGACATGCCGCCGGGTGCCCTGGGTCGCCCGGCCCATGACGGGGTGGCGATCATCGATCCTGAATCGCTGAAGGATTGTGTCCCAGCGGTTTTCGATCAGCATGGCAGGGTGCTCAACCCGGATGACGCGGTGGGGGAGATCGTCGACAAGTTCGGCACCCGTACGTTCGAGGGTTATTACAAGAACGACGAGGCCAACGCCGAACGCATCCGCAACGGCTGGTACTGGACGGGTGATCTGGGCTATCTCGACGAGCAGGGGTTCATCTACTTCGCCGGGCGGCGCGGCGACTGGATCCGGGTGGATGGCGAGAACACCTCGGCGCTCAACATCGAGCGTGTGTTGCGCCGCCATCCCGAGGTGGTGGCGGCAGGGGCCTACGCCGTGCCCGATCCGCGATCGGGTGATCAGGTGATGGCGGCCATCGAGGTGGCCGATCCCGACGGCTTCGACGCCGCGGCGTTCGTGTCCTACCTCAGCAGTCAGGAAGACCTTGGCGCCAAGGCCATTCCGCGGTTCCTGCGGGTATCGAAGAACCTTCCTGTCACCGGGTCCAACAAGGTACTGAAACGCCAGCTGCAGAAGGAACGCTGGCGCACCGACGAGGTGGTGTACCGCTGGGCGGGACGCGGTGAGCCCGTGTATCGAGCCATGGGCGACGATGACAAAAAGTCGCTGGACGATGAGTTCGCGAAGTACGGGAGGCAGCGTTACCTATGAAGTGGGCCGACGAATGTGATGTCCTGGTCGCGGGGTCCGGCGGTGGTGGCGTCACCGGCGCATACACCGCCGCCCGCGAAGGGCTGTCGGTGATCCTGGTCGAGGCCAGCGACAAATTCGGGGGCACCACAGCGTATTCCGGTGGTGGCGGGGTGTGGTTCCCGTGCAACCCGGTGCTCACCCGCGCCGGCACCGACGACACCATCGAGGATGCGCTGGAGTACTACCACGCCGTCGTCGGGGACCGGACCCCTCGGGAGCTGCAGGAGACCTACGTCCGTGGCGGCGCCGGGCTGATCGAGTACCTGGAAGCTGACGCCTTTCTGAAGTTCGCCCCGATGCCGTGGCCCGACTACTTCGGCAAGGCGCCCAAGGCCCGCACCGACGGTCAACGTCATATCGCGGCGCGTCCGCTCAGGGTCGAGAAGGCCCCGCACCTGCGGGAGTTGGTACGCGGCCCGCTCGACGCCGACCGGCTCGGCGCCGAACAGCCCGACGACTATTTCATCGGCGGCCGGGCGTTGATCGCCCGGTTCCTCAAAGCCATCGAGCAGTACCAGAATGCCTCGCTTCGGCTCAACACCCCGTTGGTCGAGTTGGTCGTCGAGGACGGCATCGTGACGGGCGCGATCGTCGAAACCGAC
The DNA here is from genome assembly GCF_022179545.1 of Mycolicibacterium fortuitum subsp. fortuitum. The sequence goes on from NZ_AP025518.1 coordinate 1,941,095, forward strand.
GGTGAGCGCAAGGCCATCCGGGCCCGGCGCGGTGTGCTGCTCGCCGCGGGCGGCTTCGAGGGCAACGACGACCTGCGCCGCGAATACGGTGTGCCGGGCGTCGCACGCGACACCATGGGGCCGCCGGCCAACCTCGGGCATGCGCACCAGGCAGCGATCGCCGTCGGCGCCGACGTCGACCTGATGGAGCAGGCCTGGTGGTCACCTGGAATGACCCACCCCGACGGGCGCTCGGCGTTCGCGCTGTGGTTCACCGGCGGCATCTTCGTCGACCAGAACGGACGGCGTTTCGTCAACGAGTCGGCGGCTTATGACCGGATCGGCCGTGCGATCCTGCCGCGGTTGGCCGACGGGTCGATGACGTTGCCGTACTGGATGATCTACGACGACCGGGAGGGGGAAATCCCTCCCGTCAAGGCCACCAACGTATCGATGGTCGACACACAGCAATACGTCGACGCCGGCTTGTGGCACACGGCCGACACCCTCGAAGAGCTGGCCGCGAAGATCGGTGTCCCCGCCGAGAACCTGGTCGCCACCGTGGAGCGTTTCAACGAATTCGTCGTCGCCGGCACCGACGAGGATTTCGGGCGTGGCGACGAGGCCTACGACCGGGCCTTCTCGGGCGGTGCGTCCCCGCTCGTCGCGATCGAGAAGGGCCCTTTCCACGCCGCTGCGTTCGGCATTTCCGATCTGGGCACAAAGGGGGGATTGCGTACCGACACCGCAGCCCGGGTACTCGACACCGACGGTCAGGTGATCGCAGGACTGTACGCGGCGGGAAACACGATGGCCGCCCCCAGCGGCACCGCCTACCCGGGCGGCGGAAATCCGATCGGAACCAGCATGCTGTTCAGCCACCTCGCGGTGAAAGACATGTTAGGGATGGACTTGTGATGAGCGCTTGCGCGAAGAATCGAGGTAGCGATGAGTGACATCCGGGAAATCGACGCCGGCGCCGAGATGACGCGGTTCGCGCGCGGCTGGCACTGCGTCGGCCTCGCCGACACCTTCCGCGACGGGCAGCCGCACGGCATCGAGGCGTTCGGTACCAAGCTCGTCATCTATTCCGACTCCGCCGGGGAACTGCACGTACTGGATTCCTACTGCCGGCACATGGGCGGCGACCTGTCGATGGGCTCGGTCAAGGACGACAACCTGGCCTGCCCGTTCCACGATTGGCGTTGGGGCGGCGACGGGAAATGCAAGCTGGTGCCGTACGCCAAGCGGACGCCGCGGCTGGCGCGTACCCGCAAATGGCACACCACCGAGGTCAACGGTCAGCTGCTGGTCTGGCACGACCCGGAAGGCTCGACGCCGACCGACGAACTGATCCCACCCACCATCGAGGGCTACGAGGACGGCATCTGGTCACCGTGGCAATGGAATTCGATCCTGATCGAAGGGTCGCACTGCCGCGAGATCGTCGACAACAACGTCGACATGGCGCATTTCTTCTACATCCATCACGCCTACCCGACGTTTTTCAAGAACGTCATCGAAGGTCATACCGCCAGCCAGTTCATGGAGTCCAAGCCGCGTCCGGACTACGCCACCAGAGAACTCTGGGATGGCACCTACTTACGTTCGGAGGCAACGTATTTCGGCCCCGCGTACATGATCAACTGGTTGCACAACGACCTCGCGCCGAACTTCACCGTCGAGATCGCCCTGATCAACTGCCACTATCCGGTGACGCACAATTCGTTCGTGTTGCAGTGGGGCGTGGCGGTTCAGCGTAATCCCGGCCTTCCCGCGGAGAAGGCCGAGAAGCTGGCGGCGACCATGAGCCGGAGCTTCGGGGACGGTTTCATGGAGGACGTCGAGATCTGGAAGAACAAGACGCGCATCGACAACCCGTTGCTCACGGAGGAGGACGGGCCGGTGTACCACCATCGCCGGTGGTACGAGCAGTTCTACGTCGACGTCGCCGATGTCACCGCCGACATGACCGACCGCTTCGAGCAGGAAGTCGACACCACGCACGCCAACGAGCTCTGGCAGCAGGAGGTCGCGGCCAACATGGCGGCGCACAACACCGCACAAGCCTCGCACTGACTTTCCGCCGTAAGCTGGCCGCGATGAACACAAGGCCAGCGCTGGACGTGACGACTTTGCGCGACGGGCTCGAGGGCCTGGCGTGGCGGCGCGTCGACATCGTCGAAGACACCGGATCCACCAATGCCGACCTGCTGGCGCGGGCGGCGGCGGGCGAGGACATCGTCGGAGCGGTGCTGTTCGCCGAGCATCAGAACGCCGGTCGCGGCCGCCATGGCAGGCACTGGTCGGCACCGCCCCGCTCGCAGGTGATCGTGTCCTTCGGTGTCGACGGCTCGGCCGTGTCGCCGAATCGATGGGGATGGCTGCCCTTGGCCACCGGCCTGGCGATCGTCGACGCGGTCGCCGAGGTCACCGGGACGCGGGTCGGCCTGAAATGGCCCAACGATGTCCTGGTCGGCCCGGGCGGCGGAAAGCTGGCCGGCATCCTCGCGGAGGTGGCCTCACCTGCTCCGGTCATCGTGGTCGGGCTGGGCCTGAATGTGACGATGACCGCCGAGGAAGCTCCCGATCCGCGCGCCACCTCGCTCACCCAACTGGGCGCCGCGACGGTTGACCGGGCACCCCTGGCGCGCGCCCTGCTGCGTCAGCTCGATGCCCGTATCGCCGCCTGGCATCGCGACGATCCCTCGCTCGCCGCTGACTACCGTGCCCGCAGCGTCACCATCGGCAGCCGGGTCCGGGCGATCCTGCCCGGCGACAACACGTTGCTGGGCGTGGCCGCCGATGTCGACGAACTCGGCCGCTTGGTCATCGACACCGGAACCGAACGGGTCACGGTGTCGGCAGGCGACATCACGCACCTGCGGCCCGAGGAGTCGTAGAGTGCTGCCGTGGGCTACCCGGAGAATGTGCTGGCCAAGGACGAGCAGGTGGTGCTGCATCGGCACCCACACTGGAAACGTCTCATCGGTCCGGTCCTCGTCCTCATCCTGACCACCGCGGCCTCGGCGTTCGTGGCGGCCGTGGTCAACACGATGGACTGGCAGGCGACCGCCAAGAACGTCCTGTTCATCGTGATCGGCGTGATCTGGCTGGTAGTGATCGGCTGGCTGACCGTCTGGCCGTTCCTGAGCTGGTGGACCACCCATTTCGTGATCACCGACCGGCGGGTGATGTTCCGCCACGGCCTGCTGACCCGCTCGGGGATCGACATTCCGCTCGCCCGGATCAACAGCGTCGAATTCCGCCATGGCCTGACCGACCGGCTGATGCGCACCGGCACGCTGATCATCGAATCGGCATCGCAGGACCCGCTGGAATTCCACGACATCCCGCGCGTGGAGCAGGTGCATTCACTGCTGTACCACGAAGTCTTCGACACCCTGGGAGATGAAGAGTCGCCCAGCTGACCTGATGCTGATCCTGCTCGGGGCCTTCATGTCGCAACCGAGAGGCTTGAATCCCGGTGCGGCCCACCGTAACTGGGTCGGCCAACCTTCATTGTCCTACTACCGGCGCGCGAGACGATCTTCCCGCAACTCGACCGTCGGTGAATCAGGAACTCTTGGACACCGGGTCCGAATCATCGCCCAGCTGACGGGCTTTCGAGCGGCGACTCGGCCGCCGCAGTGGAGTGACGGTCGCGGACTTGCGCTCGGAATGATCCTCGAAGGCCTCGACGAACCCGCCGCCGGTCAGCGTGGATTCGAGTGCCAGATCAGGCTTGTCGACGAACTCGTCGGGGAACACCCAGCGGCGGAACGCCCAGAACCGGAAGGCCATCTGCAGCAGATTGCCCAGGATGTAGGCCGAGATGAAGTCGGCGATGTTCTCCACCGTGAGGGAGACCTCGGGCACCCGCAGTCCCAGCACATAGCTGGAGAAATACAGCGGCAACATCGACAGCAGCACACCCACACCGCTGAATGCGAAGAACAGCAGGGCCTCGTGGTGCCGCTCGCGGCCGCCGCGGTTCTGGAAGCTCCATTCCCTGTTGAGGATGTAGGAGGCGATGACCGCGACGATGCCGGCGATGATCTTGGCGGTGACCGGCTTGGGCTCCAGCACCGTGAGCTTGAGGGTGTAGAAAATCGCCGAATCGATGACAAACGTCGTCGCGCCGACGATCGCGAACTTGATCAGCTCGTGATGCCGCTCGGCAAAGGGACGGACGAACCGCGGCAATCGAGCGATTGTCGCATCGGCGAAGGACACAGCTAGGCAGTGTACGTAAATGCGCGGTCCGATGCCGCATCGCTGCTGATGCCGGAGCTTAACTGCAGGTCAATGCGCCGGTCACGACGAGGACATCAATCCGCGCATGACACCATAGGGGCGTGCCGACAACTCCCAAGAAGCCGTCTTCGCCCGCAAGCGGGCGGAATCCGACAGTGGCGATGATCGGTGGCGGTCAGCTCGCGAGGATGACCCACCAGGCGGCCATCGCGCTCGGGCAGACCCTGCGGGTGCTGGCCGCCGGACCCGACGAATCCGCCGCGCAGGTCAGTCCCGATGTCGTCATCGGTTCCCACACCGACCTGGACGCGCTGCGCCGGGCGGCAGACGGTGCAGCGGTGCTGACGTTCGATCACGAGCACGTGCCCACCGAGCACCTCGAGACCCTGGTAGCCGACGGCGTCACGGTCAATCCGCCACCGCAGGCGCTGGTCCATGCCCAGGACAAGTTGCTGATGCGACGCAAGCTGCACAGCCTGGGCGTCCCGGTGCCGCGCTTCGCGGAGATCACCTCGGTATCCGACGTCGAGGCGTTCGTGGCCGAGATCGACGGTCCGGTGGTGATCAAGACCGTGCGCGGCGGTTACGACGGCAAGGGCGTGGTGATGGCCGACGATCTGGCGACCGCCCGGGAGGTCGTGGCCGGTTACCTCGCCGACGGGGTCCCGGTACTGGCCGAGGAACGGGTCCCGATGCGCCGCGAGCTGGCCGCGCTGGTGGCCCGCTCTCCGTTCGGGCAAGGTGCGGCCTGGCCGGTGGTGGAAACCGTGCAGCGCGACGGAATCTGCGTCGAGGTCTACGCCCCGGCGCCCGGCCTGTCCGATGAACTCGGCTCGGCCGCACAGGAACTCGGCCTGCGCGTGGCGAACGAGCTGGGTGTGGTCGGGGTGTTGGCGGTGGAGTTGTTCGAGACGGTCGATGGCACATTGCTGGTCAACGAGTTGGCCATGCGGCCACACAACTCCGGGCACTGGACCATGGACGGCGCGGTGACGAGCCAGTTCGAGCAGCATCTGCGCGCCGTGCTCGACTATCCGCTCGGCGACACCTCGGCGATCGCACCGGCCGCGGTGATGGCCAATGTGCTCGGTGCACCGCAGGCACCGGCGATGTCGATGGACGAGCGGCTGCACCACCTCTTCGCGCGGATTCCGGACGCGAAGGTGCACCTGTACGGCAAGGGGGAGCGGCCCGGACGCAAACTCGGGCACGTCAACATCATCGGCGCCGACATGGAGGAACTACGCGAGCGCGCGGTACGGGCTGCGCACTGGTTGTCACACGGCGAGTGGACTGACGGATGGGATGAACACGGTGACTAGCGAAGCGACGGGATCGGGTCCCAAGGTCGGACTCATCATGGGCAGCGACAGCGACTGGTCGGTGATGTCGGACGCGGCCACCGCGCTCGCGGAGTTCGAGGTGCCGTTCGAGGTCGGTGTGGTCTCGGCGCACCGCACGCCGCAGCGCATGCTCGACTACGCCAAGACCGCCGCCGAGCGGGGCATCCAGGTGATCATCGCCGGGGCGGGAGGTGCCGCGCATCTGCCCGGCATGGTGGCGTCGGCCACGCCGCTGCCGGTGATCGGGGTACCGGTGCCGTTGGCCCGGCTGGATGGCATGGATTCACTGCTGTCCATCGTGCAGATGCCGGCCGGGGTGCCGGTGGCGACGGTTTCCATTGGCGGAGCGCGGAATGCGGGCTTGCTGGCGGTACGAATTCTGGGCTCCGCGGACGCCGAGCTGCGGGCGAGGATGGTGAAGTTCCAGGCCGATCTGGAAGCCATGGTGCTGGCCAAGGACGCCGCCCTGCGCGATCGCCTGCTGGGCGACGCCTGACGTCAATCCCCGATCAGCTCGCGAATGCGGGGAGTGAGGGACTCGACCGGCTCATCGGTCGACATCACCACCACCGCGGTGCGGCCGCCGCCGCCCCGGTAGATCGGCCAGGTTGCGGCCAGCGCCTCGGCCAGGTCCGACCGTGGGTTGGCCACCTCGCCGCGCAGCCATCGGCGCAGCACATAGTTGTGCGCGGCGACCACGGCGTTGGCGAAGAGTTCGGCGCGTAGGTCCGCCGTCCAATCCCCGGCTTGCGCGTTGCGCAGATGTTTGGTGAACAGCCGGACATACCGTGACACCACGGCCGTTTCGAAGTCGCGCAGCGCAGTTACCGAGCGGGTGAGCCGGTACCGCGTACGGGCGCGTTCGCCCTCGGCGAGGTAGTTCTCGAAAACCGATGTGGTTGCCACGGCGATGACCTCGGCGGGCAGCGCTTCGGCAGGCGCCGCCGACAACCTCTCGTCGGCGCGCCGCAGCAGCGTCTCATGATCGGGAAAGATCAACGCCTCTTTCGAGCCGAACTGACGAAACGCGGTGGTGCGTCCGACCCCCGCCCGCGCCGCGATGTCGTCGACGCTGGTGGCCTCGTACCCACATTCTTCGAACAGTTCGAATGCCGCGCTGACCAGGCGCTCCCGGGTGCTTGGCAATTCGGGCATGAGCGCACCTTTCGTGGGACTGAGTGCCGATGCTATGGTACTGAGTACCAAAAGTAGCAGGACGATGCACTCGATGTGCAGTCCGCGCAACGATTGATCCAAGAGAGCCACGAGCGCAGAGCTAGGGAGAAGATCATGGCCGGCTGGGGCGGTAACCCATCATTCGATCTGTTTCAGTTGCCCGAGGAGCACCAAGAGCTCCGGGCGGCGATCCGGGCGCTGGCGGAGAAGGAAATTGCCCCGCACGCTGCCGACGTCGACGAGAACGCGCGCTTCCCGGAGGAAGCGCTGCAGGCCCTGAATGCCTCGGGGTTCAACGCGATTCACGTGCCGGAGGAGTACGGCGGCCAGGGTGCCGACTCGGTGGCGGCCTGCATCGTGATCGAGGAAGTGGCCCGGGTGGACTGCTCGGCCTCGCTGATTCCGGCGGTCAACAAGCTGGGCACGATGGGCCTGATCCTGCGCGGCTCCGATGAGCTCAAGAAGCAGGTGCTGCCCTCGCTGGCCTCCGGTGAGGCGATGGCCTCCTACGCGCTGAGCGAGCGCGAGGCCGGCAGCGACGCCGCAGGCATGCGCACCCGCGCCAAGGCCGACGGCGACGACTGGATCCTCAACGGCACCAAGTGCTGGATCACCAACGGCGGCAAGTCGACCTGGTACACCGTGATGGCGGTGACCGACCCCGACAAGGGCGCCAACGGCATCTCGGCGTTCGTCGTGCACAAGGACGACGAGGGCTTCACCGTCGGCCCCAAGGAGCGCAAGCTCGGCATCAAGGGCAGCCCGACCACCGAGCTGTACTTCGAGAACTGCCGGATCCCGGGTGACCGGATCATCGGTGAGCCCGGTACCGGTTTCAAGACCGCGCTGGCGACCCTGGATCACACTCGCCCGACCATCGGTGCGCAGGCCGTGGGTATCGCCCAGGGTGCGCTGGACGCGGCGATCGCCTACACCAAGGACCGCAAACAGTTCGGTACCGCCATCGCCGATTTCCAGGCCGTGCAGTTCATGCTGGCCGATATGGCGATGAAGCTGGAGGCCGCACGCCTGATGGTCTACCACGCCGCGGCACGTGCCGAGCGCGGCGAGACCAACCTCGGGTTCATCTCGGCAGCGTCGAAGTGCTTCGCGTCCGACGTGGCCATGGAGGTCACCACCGACGCCGTGCAGCTGTTCGGCGGTGCCGGCTACACCGTGGACTTCCCGGTCGAGCGGATGATGCGCGACGCCAAGATCACCCAGATCTACGAGGGCACGAATCAGATCCAGCGCGTGGTGATGAGCCGCGCCCTGCTCAAGTAATCCAACGCCGCTCCAGTGGCCAGTTAATGCACGCTTTCACCGAAAGGCTGTGCAATAACTGGCCATTGGGCATTTGGGCGTAGCGCTAGCCTCGGGTGACCTTCTCGGTGGTGCGACGCCGATCCTGCGCGCCCGCATCGGCATTGGCCACCTGAACCAGTGACGCCCCGACCGCGAACACCGCCAGCAGATTCGTGATCAGCTCGTCGGGGGTGTTCCAGGACGCGGTGGAGAGCACCCGGTCGGAACCGGTGAAACCCTGTGTGGCCGCGGCATTGCGGGCCGATTCCAGTACCTCGGCGACCGACTGCCCGGCCAGCGCCGGACCCGGCACACGCTCCGGCACGATCTGGTCGCCGTGCACGCGCACTGCCGTGGCGTAGTCGGTGACTCCGATGGGCAGATCCTCGGCGGGCTTGCCGAACGGATCCAACGACAGCACCGCGACCTCGCCGCCGGCCACCGCCTCGTCGGCCTCGTCGAGCCGTTCCCGGGTACACAGGGCCATGTCGGCGTCCGTCATGCCCGATTGCTCCTCGCGTGCGCCGGCCAGCACCACCTCGGCACCGATCCACCAGATCCCGAACAGCACCGCGGCGGTCTGCCAGTGCGCGGGCAGCAGCACCGCCACGCGCGTTCCCGGGCCGGCGCCCATCTCGTCGCGCAAAAGGTTGGCGGTCTTGGCGGCCCAGTTGGCCATGGTCACGGTCGACAACTCGATCCGCTCACCGGTGGCGTCGTCGTAATAGGTGATCCGAGGCCCCGCCGGATCCGCTGCCAACAACGGATCCAGCACCGCGGCGCTGACTGTGCTCATGCCTCTGGTTCTACTCGAGGACGGTCAGTTCACACACTTGGGATCGTCCGAACCCGCGGTGAGGATCGGCGACGGCGGTGGCGGCGGGCTCGATTCCCCGGTGTCGCTGTAGGTGTCGCCGACGGAGGCCGGACCCACCGCGGACGGGTCCATGCCATCGGAGCCGGGCCCGGTGTAGTCCGCGGCCAGCACCACCCGCACCGCCCCGGGGGGCAGTGTCGAATCCTCGTTCACCGGCAGTCCGCCGAGATCCTTCGACACCGCCTGGGCGCCGAGGTCGTCGCGTTTGGCCGCCAGCACCTGGCTGGACGCGGGCGGGGCGCCTTCGTGATTGCCGGTGGCGCCGGGCTGGAAGCCCTTGTTGGTGAGCACCTGCGAGACGGCGGCGGCCAGGCCGTTGATGTCGGTGCCGTTGACCACCTCGACGGTGGTGGTGTCGGGGGAGTAGCTGAGCTGTTCGGTCTTGCCCGCGTCCTGGTCCTGCAGCAGGCTCGACACCCACTCATGGACTTCGGTGGGGTCGACGCGGACCACGCTCTGCATCCCGTCGTCGCTCCAGCCGTCCTCCCGAAGGACCGGGATGGTGGCGAACGCCACGCTGCCGCCGGCCAGCTTCTGCAGCTGCTGGATGAAATCCATGATGTCCCAGCCGTCGGAGATCACCATCGAGCGCTGCACGGCCTCGCGCAACTTGCTCAGGGTGCCCGGGCTCGACAGTGTCTTCGTCGAGATCACATCATGCGCCAGCGAGGCCATCACCGACTGCTGACGGGTCACCCGGTCGAGGTCACCGCGCGGCAGGTCGTGGCGTTGCCGAACGAAGCTCAGCGCCTGCGGGCCGTCGAGCTTCTGCCAGCCTGCCGGGAAATCAGCACCCGAGAGAGGTTCGTACACCGCGTCTTTCAGACACACGTTGACGCCGCCCAGGGCATCGGTGATCAACGCGAAGCCGAGCAGGCCGATCTCGGCGTAATGGTCAACGGTGACGCCGGTGAGAGCGGCGACGGTCTCGATCAGCTCTTCGCGGGCGGCCTCGGTGGCCTTGGGCTCCGCGACGGCCGGATCCTCGCCCTCGACCTCGACGAGTTGCTTCATCTCCTCGAGCTTCACCTCGCCGAAGACGCCGTTGATCTTCATCTTTCCCCTACCCGGTGCCTGGACGTACGAGTCGCGCGGGATGGAGATGGCGGTGGCCGACTTCCCGTTGTTGGGGATGCGCACCAGGATGATGGTGTCGGTGTTCGTCGAGACGTCGTCGCCGGCACGCAACGTCTCAAGCTCTTGCTGCGACAGCGGGTTGCCGTGTGCGTCGGTGCGGCTGTCCATACCGACCAGCAGGATGTCGATCGCTCCGTCGTCACCGCCACCGCCGAGCGCCGCCGAGCTGATGTGGTTGATGCCCGATTCGAAGGAGCGGATCTGGGTCCAGGCCACCCCTGTTCCGAGCACCACAGCCGACGCTGTGGCCACAGCGAGGGAGCGAAGCAGGGGGAATGGCACGTGCCCAGGCTACTTGCGGCATGGTCGTGAGCCGGGTAACGACGATCGGCGTGCCAGACTCTGCGCATGACGCAACGGATTGTGATCACCGGGGCCGGCGGCATGGTCGGCCAGGTATTGGCTGATCAGGCACGTCATGAGGGCCGGGACGTGCTGGCCCTGACCTCCGCTGAATGTGATATCGCCAACGCTGAGGCGATCCGGCAATTCGTCGAGCCCGGCGACGTGGTGATCAACTGCGCGGCATTCACGCAGGTGGACGCCGCAGAAAACGACCAGGACAGGGCCCACACCGTCAATGCCGTCGGTCCTGGCAACCTTGCCACGGTGTGTGCACAGGTCGGTGCCGGTCTGGTCCACATCTCCACCGATTACGTATTCGGGGCGTCCCGTGAGCGCCGTACACCGTATGAGATCGACGACGTGGCCGGTCCGGTCAACGTCTACGGCCAGACCAAGCTGGCCGGCGAACATGCGGTACTTGCCGCCAAACCCGATGCCCATGTGGTCAGGACCGCCTGGGTGTACCGCGGCGGCGACGGGAAAGACTTCGTGGCGACCATGCGCCGGCTGGCGGCCGGAGACGACCCGGTGGAAGTGGTCGCCGACCAGGTCGGGTCACCGACCTACACCGGTGACCTGGTCTCGGCCCTGCTGCAGATCGCCGACGGCGGCGTTCAGCCCGGTGTGCTGCATGCCGCCAACTCCGGAGCGGCCAGCCGGTTCGAGCAGGCGCGGGCGACGTTCGCCGCTGTCGGGGCTGATCCGGAGCGGGTGCGGCCGGTCGGCAGCGACCGGCATCCGCGTCCCGCGCCGCGACCGGCCTACACCGTCCTTTCGGCGCTGCGGTCCGCAGAGGCGGGCCTGACGCCGCTGCGGGATTGGCGGGAAGCGCTGGTGGCAGCGGTTGGAAAAGAAGACCCCTCCGGCCCGCTACCCTCTACGCCGTGACTTTGGATGCGGCCCGCCCGCTCGTCGTGGTGACGGTGACGTACTCGCCGGGCCCACACCTGGACCGTTTCCTCGCGTCGCTCGCCTTGGCCACCGACCGGCCCGTGACAGTCATCATCGCCGACAACGGCTCGACCGACGGAGCCCCCGAACAGGCCGAGAAGCGCTACCCGAACGTGCGCCTGCTCCGGACCGGCAGCAATCTGGGTTACGGCAGCGCCGTCAACCGCGGCGCCGAGAAGATCTCCGAGGGTGACTGCGAAGAGTTCTTCATCGTGGCCAACCCCGACGTGCAGTGGGGTCCGCATTCGATCGACATGCTGATCGACGCGGCCCAGCGGTGGCCGCGTGCCGGCGCGCTCGGTCCGCTGGTCCGCGACCCTGACGGTTCGGTCTACCCGTCGGCACGCCACCAACCCAGCCTGGTCCGTGGCGGCATGCACGCCGTGGTCGGCCCGTTCTGGAAATCCAATCCGTGGACGGCCGCCTACCGTCAGGACCGCCAGGACCCCAGTGAACGCGAGGTCGGCTGGCTGTCGGGTTCGTGCCTGTTGATGCGCCGCGCCGCGTTCGACGCGGTCGGCGGGTTCGACGAGCGCTACTTCATGTATATGGAAGACGTCGATCTCGGCGACCGGATTTCCCGCGCCGGCTGGCAGAACGTCTATGTGCCGTCGGCCGAGGTACTGCACCACAAGGGGCACTCCACCGGCCGGGACCCGGCGCGCAACTTGGCCGCCCATCACCGCAGTACCTACACTTTCCTGGCTGATCGATACCCGGCGCCGTGGCAGGCGCCGTTACGGTGGACAATTCGGGGCGCGCTGGCAGCACGTGCGGGCCTGGTGGTCGGTAGTTCTCGACGTAAACAGGCGAAAGGGCGCTGAGGTGATCAATCCTGCGGAAGTGGACGCCGTCGTCCTCGTCGGTGGACGTGGCACCAGGCTCCGGCCCTTGACTCTCTCGGCACCCAAGCCGATGCTCCCGACGGCCGGTGTGCCGTTTCTCACCCATCTGCTGGCCCGGATAGCCGAAGCCGGCATCAAGCATGTGGTGATGGGCACCTCCTACAAGGCGGAGGTGTTCGAGGAGGCGTTCGGTGACGGGTCTGATCTCGGACTCGAGATCGAATACGTCACGGAGACCGAGGCTCTCGGCACCGGTGGTGCCATCGCCAACGTGGCGGACAAGCTGCGTTACGACACCGCCATGGTGTTCAACGGCGATGTGCTGTCGGCGGCGGACCTCGGCGCGCTGCTGGAGTCGCATGACACCCACCAGGCCGATCTGACACTGCACCTGGTGCGCGTCAGCGATCCGCGGGCGTTCGGCTGTGTGCCCACCGATGCCGACGGTCGCGTGACGGCGTTCCTGGAGAAGACCCAGGACCCGCCCACCGATCAGATCAACGCCGGCTGCTATGTCTTCAAAAAGCATGTGATCGACCAGATTCCGAAGGGCCGGCCCGTGTCGGTCGAACGCGAGGTGTTCCCCGGCCTGCTCACCGACGGGTTGAAGGTGTGCGGATACGTCGACGCCTCCTACTGGCGCGACATGGGCACGCCCGAGGATTTCGTTCGCGGATCGGCCGATCTGGTCCGCGGCATCGCACCGTCACCCGCACTCAACGGTCAGCGCGGTGAGTCCCTGGTGCACGAGGGCGCGGCGGTCGCCCCCGGGGCATTGGTGATCGGCGGCTCCGTGGTGGGACGTGGCGCCGAGATCGGTGCCGGCGCTCGCCTCGACGGCGCGGTGATCTTCGACGGAGTACGCGTGGAAGCCGGTGCGGTGATCGAACGTTCGATCATCGGTTTCGGTGCCCGCATCGGCCCACGGGCACTGATCCGCGACGGGGTGATCGGTGACGGCGCCGACATCGGTGCGCGCTGCGAGCTGTTGCGCGGCGCCAGGGTGTGGCCCGGGGTGTCGATTCCCGACGGCGGCATCCGGTACTCCACCGACGTCTGACGCTCGGCGCTGAGAAAAGTGTGTTTGCCGGCCCCCGTCGACCCTTAGGATCGGATCGGCGAAAGGGGAGGGCAATGTTCATGGGCGGATTCAACAGGCGACGGCGCGCACCGATCGCGCCGATCGCGGCGCTGTTGGTGCTCGGAGGGGTTCTCGGTGTCACTGCGCCCGAGGCGGTCGCGTGGCCCATCCCGCTCACATGGGAAGACAACGCGTACCTCAAGGCCACCCGCGGCGTGTTCCCCGGCGACGACGACCAGTTGCTGATGGTCGGCCGGGAGATGTGCCGCCTGCTCTACACCGGTACGCCGGCGCAGGCAGTGATCGACCAGATGGCGGGCCAGTACGGCGCCGCTCCGGACCAGGCAGCGGTGGCGTTGCGCGCTGCGCGCCGGGCGTACTGTACCCAGGCGCCGGGCTAGACGGTTCCCGTCACGGTCCCCGCGAGCTGGGTCAATCCGAAGTCGGTACCTTCGGGCAGCGCATCCAGCGGCCACCATCGCAGATCCAAAGACTCGTCGCTGCAGGCGATCTCGGCACCTTCCGGTGCCCGCACCACGAACTGCATGTCGAGGTGACGGGTCGGCACCCCCAGTGAGCAGGTCACCGGGTGCACGTGCAGTGCGGCCAGTTGCGCCTCGATGTTCAACCCGGTGATGCCGGACTCCTCGGCGGCCTCGCGCAGGGCGGCGGCCTGAATGTCGGAATCCGTTTCCTCACAATGCCCGCCGAGTTGCAGCCAACGGCCGAAGCGTGGATGCAGGGTGAGCAAGGTCTTGGTGCCCGTATGGTCGACGACCAGTGCCGAGGCGGTGATGTGGCCGGGCACGCATGCCCGAAGGCAGGCGTCGGGGCGGGCGGCCAGAAACGACAGCACGGCATGACGCAGGGTGTCCTGGCCGGGATCGGCTGTCTGCCAATGCGTCAGCATCTCGACCGCCGAAGTGTGCAGACTCTCGGCGCTCACTTCACCACCAGCAGGCCGTCGGTGGGTACCGGGTCGCGCGGCGGCTGGGGGTCGGCGGGGTGTCCGATCGCGATGGCGCCCAACGGCTCCCAATCGTCCGGTAGATCGAGCTCGGAGCGCACCAGATCGCCGGCGAAGATCGTCGAGCCGATCCAGCAGCTGCCCACCTCACGCACCGCCAGCGCCACGAGCAGAGCCTGCACCGCCGCCCCGACGGCCACGGTGAACATGGTGTGCTCGGCCTGGGTGCGCGCCGCGTCCGGATAACTGTGGGCGCCGTCGGGAACCAGGAACGGAATCACCAGTTCCGGGGCGTCATACAGGATCTGGCCACGGTTCACGCGCCGCTCGACCGACTCGGGATCTCGGCCGTCTCCGCTCAGGTCGGCGCGCCACTTGTCCTTCATCCGGTCCAGCAACCGGACACGGGTGGCGTTGTCCTGAACCCAGACGAAGCGCACCGGACGGGTGTGGTGCGGTGCGGGCGCCGTGAGCGCCTCGCTGACCGCGGCTTCGATGAGCGCGTGGTCGACGGGCTCGTCGGAGAACGCACGCACCGAGCGGCGCAGCAGTTGAGCTTGGCTGCGCCCCAGCTGGATCGACTCGGCGGTGCCGAGCCAGAACAGATCATCCTCGCCGGATCGCAGCAGCGTGCGTGCGCTTGAGCCGTCGTCGGTCAGATCGAGCCCGCGTACCACTGCCACCGGGATCGAGGTGAGCTTGCCCTTCACCAGATCCGCTGCGGCAGCGATCTCGTCGGCCACGGCCACCTCGGTGACCAATAGTTCGTTACCGTGCCGGTCGCGCGCGCCGGCGTAGCCGTGCAGCACCGTCAGCCCCGATGCGCCGATCGCGAAGTCAGCCTGGCCGTTGCGCCATGCGCGTCCCATCGTGTCGGTGATCACGACGGCGACCGTGATGCCGAGTTGCTCACGCAGGCCGTTGCGGAGCGCCTGCGCACTGCCGTCGGGATCGACTGGCAGCAGGGCCAACTCGTTCGAGTCGACATTGGAGCCGTCGACTCCGGCTGCGGCCTGGACCAGGCCGATGGCGTTCTCGGTGATCAGGGTCCGGCCCTTACGTGCCAAGACACGAACGGCCTCACTGTCGATCAGCTTGCGCCGCAGGGTATCCCGCTCATCGGGATCCGAAGGAGCGGCGACGATGCGGCCCTCGCACTTGGAGACGATCTTGCTGGTGACCACCAGCACATCACCGTCGCGCAGCCAGGGTGCCGCCCCGGCCAGCGCGGCGGCCAGGTCGTCTCCGGGCCGGAACTCCGGAAGCCCTGGTACCGGCAGGATCTCGACGCGGTCCGCGGACCCGTGCTCGGTGCTCACAGGGCGACGCCGGCCAGGTCAAGACCCGCCCGCACCATCTCTGCGGTGGTCGGAGGGTCTGTCATCAGCAGCGGGACGGCGCGCACCTGAACGCCCTCGATCTCGGCGGTGTCGCCCTCGTGCACCAGCCAGCCGTCCAGGATTCCGGTGCCAGAACGAGCGCCGAAATGCCGGCCGACGGCCTGTGAGGTGGATTCCACGCCGATGATGGACAGGCACTCATCTGCCATGCCGCGCAACGGTTTTCCGTTGACGATGGGGGAGTAGCCGATCACCGGCGCCTTGGTCGAGCGCAGCGCGCCGCGGACACCGGGGATCTGCAGGATCGGCCCGATGCTCACCACAGGATTCGACGGTGCCAGCAACACCACGTCCGCATCGGCGATCGCCTCGGTGACGCCCGGTGCGGCGGTTGCTTGTTCCGCGCCGACGAACGCAAAGCTGTGCGAGGGCACCTGGGCGCGGTAGCGCACCCACCACTCCTGGAAGTGGATGGCCCGGCGCGCTCCGTCCTCGGGGTCGGTGATCACCACGTGGGTTTCGCTGCGGTCGTCGGTGACGGGCAGCAGCTGCGCCCCGGGTGACCAGCGCTTACACAGCGCCTCGGTGACCTGCGACAACGGGTAGCCGGCCCGCAGCATCTGGGTGCGGACCAGGTGGGTGGCCAGATCCCGGTCGCCCAGGCCGAACCAGTCCGGTTGCACGCCGTAGGCAGCGAGTTCTTCCTTGGCGTGCCACGTTTCGTTGCGGTGGCCCCAGCCGCGTTCGGGATCGATGCCGCCGCCCAGGGTGTACATGCAGGTGTCGAGGTCAGGACAGATCCGTACGCCGTGCATCCAGGCGTCGTCACCGACGTTCACGATCGCGGTGAGTTCGTGCTTGCTGTCGGACCCGGCGAACTGGCCGAGGCCGAGCAGGTGCTGGACCCCCAGCAAAAACCGGGCGCCTCCGACGCCGCCGACCAGAACGGTGATCTTCACAACGTCCGACCCTAGGCGTTGAGGGCGTGCGGATGGAAACGGCGTCGTCACGAGCAGGACACGCCGATGTCGCGACGCGCCGATTTGACATTACGGGATGGTATGAATTCCCGCTCTGGCGCTTGACCCCGGCAGCTAACACGTGTGTAATCACAGATGTGTCATTTCCCGGTTGGTGACCGATTCCGGTGTCGCGGACCGAGATTCGATCAACTGTTCGAATGGGGTGACCGCACATCACCATAGTGGGGCTCCACTTAGGATCTACGAGACCGAGTGAGGAGGCGGGGGATAATGTCTTATGAGAGCGGCGATTTCGATCGTGTGGTCCGGTTCGACGGCCGGCTACTCGGCTCGGTAGACAACGCACCGCACATCAACACGGGACCGGCACCGATGGGGGAAACCGGACGTCCCCAGCTGAGTCTGGTTCCCGAGCACATTGATGTTGATCCGGAAACCGAAGACGACCAATGGCAGGAACGTGCGCTGTGCGCACAGACCGACCCGGAGGCGTTCTTCCCGGAGAAGGGCGGGTCTACCCGCGAAGCCAAGCGCATCTGCCAGGGCTGCGAGGTGAAGGACGCATGCCTGGAATACGCGCTCGCGCACGATGAGCGCTTCGGAATCTGGGGAGGATTGTCGGAACGCGAGCGGCGCAGGCTCAAGCGCGGCATCATCTGACGCGCTACGCGTAGAGCGCTACACCGTGGGTGTGGCGCTAGGCGTCAGTCGTCGTCGATCGTTGGGTCGATGACTGACGGTTCAACTCCCAGATAGGTGGCCACTTGGGCCACCAGGATTTCATGCAGCAAGTCAGCAAGCTCATCGGATCCTTTGACCCGGCGCTCGATGGGCTTGCGGAACAAGACAATTCGAGCCCGGGTCGGATTTCCTCTGACGTCAACCCCAGCAGGTATCAGCCGCGCCAGCGCGATCGGTCCGTCGGCGATGACCTCCGGTGGCCATTGCACACTGTCGGGGTCTTTCGGAGACATCCGCGGAATCTCGTCGACGGCGACATCGAGTTCTCGGATCCGCGACGCCCACCGCCGTTCGATCGGCTCATAGGCTTCCAGCACCGCCATGTCGAAGCGCTCGGCACGACTCCGCCACCCGGGCACCGAGCGCGGAAGCAACGGCCCGCGCATGTCGCGACCGCGCCGCGATCTCCATGGGTTGCGCTGAGCCACGGCGATGATCGTAACGGTTCGGGATCGGGGACCCGACGGCTGCGCGTGTCCGGCACCGCACAGCGACCGTCCAAAGTAATCTCTGGAGCGTGAATGTTCCCCGTCGCTGCTGCCGGCCCGGGTGCCCGCACTATGCCGTGGCGACGCTGACCTTCGTCTACTCCGACTCCACGGCTGTAGTCGGACCCCTGGCCACGGTATCCGAACCCCACTCCTGGGACCTTTGCGTCGGCCACGCCGGCCGTATCACGGCACCGCGAGGCTGGGAGCTGGTCCGCCACGCCGGGCCGTTGCCGACCCACCCCGACGAGGACGATCTGGTGGCGTTGGCCGATGCGGTCCGCGAAGGCCAGCCGGGCGCGGTTCCCCACGGCGGAGTGGTGGCCGGATTCTCCGATCCCTCCACCGGTGTGGGCGCCGGCGCGGTGATGGCGCCGCAGGCACGTCCCGCCGAGACCAACGGCCGCCGTCGCGGGCACCTGCGGGTGCTGCCGGACCCCGACCAGTGACTTGCACTGATCAGACCTGATCGGACGACGGCCGGCCCAAGAGTAGTGAACGTGTCGAGGTCGCCCGACGGTTAGGCTGGCGCCAACGATCCCGTTTCACAAGGAGCTATATGTCTAGGCCAGCGGCGGCTGTTCACGATGTCATCAAGGCCTATGACGTCCGTGGTCTGGTGGGTAGCCAAATCGACGAAGCCTTCGTGGCCGAGGTCGGCGCCGCGTTCGCCCGACTGGTCCGCGGCGAAGGCGCCCCACAGGTGGTGATCGGCTACGACATGCGGGAGAGCTCGCCGACACTGGCAGCCGCGTTCGCCGAGGGCGTGACGGCCCAGGGGCTGGATGTGGTCCGCATCGGGCTGGCCTCCACCGATCAGCTGTACTTCGCGTCGGGCCTGCTGGACTGCCCGGGAGCGATGTTCACCGCCAGCCACAACCCGGCCGCCTACAACGGGATCAAGCTCTGCCGTGCCGGGGCCAAGCCGGTGGGCAAGGACACCGGGCTGTCCGTCATCGCCGACGAGGTGATCGCCGGCGTTCCGGCCCACGACGGTCCGGCCGGCACGATCTCGGATCGCGACGTGCTGACCGACTACGGCACGTTCCTCCGCTCGCTGGTCGATCTCAGCGCCCTGCGGCCGCTGCGCATCGCGGTCGACGCAGGCAACGGCATGGCCGGCCACACCACCCCGGCGGTGCTGGGGCCGATTCCGGGTGTCACCGTTCTGCCGCTGTTCTTCGAACTCGACGGCAGCTTCCCCAATCACGAGGCCAATCCGCTGGATCCGGCCAATCTCGTCGACCTGCAGGCCCATGTGCTGGCCAGCGGGGCCGACATCGGCCTGGCCTTCGACGGCGACGCCGACCGCTGCTTCGTGGTCGACGAACTCGGCCGCCCGGTGTCGCCGTCTGCGGTGACCGCCCTGGTGGCCGCCCGTGAACTCAAGCGGGAGATCGGCGCCACGGTGATCCACAACCTGATCACCTCGCGGGCCGTTCCCGAGTTGGTGGTCGAGCGGGGCGGCACTCCCGTCCGGTCCAGGGTCGGGCACTCCTACATCAAGGGCCTGATGGCCGAGACCGGCGCCATCTTCGGCGGTGAACACTCGGCCCACTACTACTTCCGTGACTTCTGGGGCGCCGATTCGGGGATGCTCGCGGCGCTGCACGTATTGGCCGCACTCGGTGAGCAGGACCGTCCGCTCTCGGAGTTCATGGCGGACTATCAGCGCTACGAGGCATCCGGCGAGATCAACTTCACCGTCAGTGACGCGCCGGCCTGCGTCGAGGCCGTACTCAAATCCTTCACCGGCTCGATCCAGTCCATCGACCATCTCGACGGCGTGACGGTGGACCTCGGTGACGGCAGCTGGTTCAACCTGCGCACGTCCAATACCGAACCGCTGCTGCGGCTCAACGTGGAGGCACGCACTGTCGAGGACGTCACGGCACTCGTCGACAGAGTCTCGGCACAGATCCGTGAGGTGAGCGAGCCGGTGCCGTGAACTCCGTGGACGCCACGGTCGACCTGGACGACGGCGACGGACTTCTCGCCGCCGATCGAAACGGTCTGCTGCGGGCGGCGGCCATGGCAGGTGCCCAGGTCCGGGCGACCGCCGCGGCACTGGCGGAAGGGCTTTTGGACCCGCTGCGCGCCGATCATCCACCGCGCACGGTGATTTGGGTGGCCGGACGCGGCGCCGCCGAAAGCGCGGGAGCCATGTTGGTGGGCGCGCTGAGCGCGTCGATCGCTGCTCCCGTCGTCGTCGCCTCCGAGACCCCGCCGTGGCTGGGTGCCCTCGACGTGGTGATCGTGGCCGGTGATGATCCGGGTGACCCGGCTCTGGTGAACGCTGCGGCGACCGGTGTGCGCCGGGGTGCGCGGGTGCTCGTCGTGGCACCGCACGAGGGCCCCTTGCGTGACGTCGCCGCCGGGCGTGCGGTGGTGCTGGCGCCTCGGCTGTGGGTTCCCGACGACTTCGGGTTGACCCGATACCTGGCTGCCGGCCTGGCCGCGCTGCACGTGGTGGATCCGGGTATGCGCGTAGATCTGGCGGCGCTGGCAGACGAACTGGACGCCGAGGCGCTGCGTAACAGCGCCGGCCGCGAGCTGTTCACCAACCCGGCCAAGACTCTGGCCGAACGGATGTCGGACAGTGCCGTCGTACTGGCCGGTGACAATCCGGCCACGCTCGCACTGGCTCGTCACGGGGCGATGGCGATGCTGCGCCTGGCCGGGGAAGTGGTCGGCGCAGCCGGGCTGGGCGATGTGCTCGCCGCGATCGGCAGCGGAGCGGTCGGGCTGCCCGCGGCCCGATCACTGTTCCACGATGAGGAGATCGACGGACCGCTGCCGCGGCGCATGCGGACGTTCGCTCTGGTCACCGACACCGAACGGCAGCTGGTAGGGGCGCGGGTCAGCGGCTTCGACGACATCGCGATGATCGGTGCCGAGGACGTGCCGGACCAGGCTGGGACGACCCTGCCGGTGGGGCGACCGGAACAACAACTGGCGGTTCTGGCTGTCCGCCTGGAGATGACGGCCGTGTATTTGAAACTGGTTCGAGGATAAGACGTGCATCTGCTACGGGGAGCGGTGCGGACCTATGCCTGGGGTTCGCGCACTGCAATCGCTGATTTCACCGGAAGGCCCAGTCCGACAATCCATCCGGAGGCCGAGCTGTGGCTCGGCGCACATCCGCAGGACCCGGCCTGGCTGCAGACCGAACACGGTGAAGAGTCGCTGCTGCAGGCCGTCCAGGACGACCCCGAGGGGCAACTGGGCAGCGTGGCGATCGGACGCTTCGGCGATGCACTGCCGTTTCTCGTCAAGGTGCTGGCCGCCGACGAACCGTTGTCACTGCAAGCCCATCCCAGTGCGGCGCAGGCGCGGGAGGGCTTCGAACGCGAGAGCCGGCTCGACATTCCGGTGTCCTCGCCCGTCCGCAATTACCGTGACAGCAGCCACAAACCCGAATTGTTGGTGGCGCTGGGACAATTCGATGCCTTGGCCGGATTTCGCCCGGTAGCCCGCACCGTCGAGTTGATGCGTGCATTGGCGGTCTCGGACCTCGACCCGTTCATCAACCTGCTCTCGGATCAATCCGACGCCGACGGTCTGCGGGCTCTGTTCACCACCTGGATCACCGCCCCGCAACCCGACCTCGATGTGCTGGTGCCTGCGGTGCTGGATGGCGCGGTCCACTACATCCGCTCCGGGGCAAAGAAATTCGCCGCCGAGGTCAAGACGGTGCTGGAACTCGGCGAGCGCTACCCCGGTGATGCCGGTGTGCTGGCCTCTCTGCTGCTCAACCGCATCAGTCTGCAGCCGGGGGAGGGCATCTATCTTCCCGCCGGGAATCTGCACGCATATCTGCACGGTGTCGGTGTCGAGGTGATGGCCAACTCCGACAACGTGCTGCGCGGTGGGTTGACCCCGAAGCACGTGGATGTCCCGGAACTGCTGCGGGTGTTGGACTTCACCCCGACTCCCGAGGATCGTCTCCGCTCGGAAACATCAACGGCCGGAACGGAAACCATCTACCAGACCCCCGCGCAGGAATTCGCGGTGTCGGTGCTGACGGTCGATGAGAAACACATCGGCGCCGAGATCGACGTCCACTCCCACCACGACGGTCCTCAGCTGCTGCTGTGTACCGAAGGTGCCGCGGTGATCTACGCCGACGACGACAAGCTCACCCTGGAGCGCGGCGCGGCGGCCTGGGTGGCGGCCGCGGACGGCCCGATACGACTGACCGCCGCCGAGCCGACGAAGCTGTTCCGCGTCACCATCGGTATCTAGCCGGAGGTCCGGCTACCGGCAGTGACCGAATTCTCCGAGCGATGCGGCCGCCGGCGCCGTTCGGCCAGCCACGCCTTGACATTGTGGCGGATCGCACGTCCGACAATCCGAGGCGGTGGCGTCAGCCACAGGCTGTCCAGCATGCTCGTACGTCGCAAGAACCACTCGGCCAGAACGGGATCCGTTTCGGCCGCTCCGAGGAATTGGTCGAAGAGACCGAACAACGGGCTGTACCAGAAAGCCTTGTCGCCCTCCGCCCCGTGCTTCACCTGATCGGCAACCGAGTTCATCATCCACACCGGGTAGGTGGTTTTCGCGGTACGCCGTGCCAGCCGGCGAACCAGGTCTTGGGTTCCCTCGGCGAGTACCTGACGCAGGTTGGCCGCCTGCACGGTGGACATGGTGACGCCCTGCCCGTATGTCGGATTCAGGCTCACCACCGCGTCGCCGAACGGGAAGATCCCGTCGGGGAACCGGTCCAGCTTGTCGTACCGTCGCCACTTGGCCACCGGATAACGGTGAAAGTTCATGTCGCCCACCGCTTCACCGGCGCGCAACGCCGTCGCGAGGTGCGGTGGAAGCGCAGTGCCACCCAGTTGTTTGATACCGGCGAAATCGCTCGGCGGCTCGGCCTTGGCGACCCCGAACGCGGTCACCGTCCAGATTCCGTCCTCGTGGAACAGCATGCCCATACCGAGGCCGCTGTCATGCGCGGCACTGACCACGACCATCTTCTCGCTGATCAGCTCGGCTGGGATGCGGACCCGCTGGGATGCGTAGGTGACCCCGACTTTGATCGTCTCCTCGGGTGGTCGCTGATACCCCCACTGCTCCAGCCACACCGGCAGCCGACTGCCGCGGCCGGAGGCATCGACCACCATGTCGGCGGCGACGTGTTCACCGTCGTCGAGCAAGAGACCGGTGACCCGCTCGGCACCCGGGTCGTACCGCGGTTCGCTCACACTGCGTCGGAGGATCTGCACGTTGGGCAGGTCCGACACCCGCCTGCGAATCTGCCATTCCAGCTGTCCGCGGCTGGGCACGTAGGCGGTGAAGTTGGACTCGAGTGTCTGTCCGGTGCCGAGCAGGTGCCCGCCGGCCTCGAAGTGGATGGAGGACGGTCGGTTCTCGACCACGGGGACGTTCGCGGCCACCATGTCGTCGAGCAATCCGGGAAACAGCGCCTCCAACTCGTCGGCCCCACGAGCCATCAGCAGGTGTACGTGCTGGCCCTGCGGTATGGCGCCGCGATTGACCGGTTCGTCCGGCAGCTCGTCGCGCTCGTAGAGCGTGACGCGTCCATAGTGGTCGGACAGCACCCGGGCGGCGCACAGGCCCGCGATGCTCCCTCCGACGACGACGGCATGGTTCGGCGAAACGTGGTGATTGCTGCTCATCAGACGGCTACGGTACTGCGAACCACGGTCCATCCGAGTCGGAATGGCGGGCAACCGCATTTGTGTGGGCCTTGGTGGTCGCTCTGCTGTGCGGTGGACTGCACCCCCTGATAAGAGCGTTGACCCCGACGGCTAACGGACTTGCAACAACTCGTGGCACAATGCCGTGGCTGTGAGAGTGATATGGCTCTCAGGTTGGTACTCTCTGCGGGAAACTTCACAGATCAACGGATGGGCAATGGCAACGGTCGATGACGCGGACGACACATCAGAGGACCTCCACCTCGCCACGGTGGAGGCCCTTTCCTTCGCGACGACTCGACTACGATTCGACCCGTTCATCGACATCGACTGGGACGCTCCCGAAAATGATCTTGATAAGAACGACCCCCGCTGGCAGCTGAGGGCTGATACGAGTCCGCTAGCGGCGACGGACTGGCATGCCGCGCAACCACTTCAGAAGCGTGTAGATATGGGCCGGTGGATCACGGCCAACACGTTCAAGGTCGGGATTCAGTTTGAAATGATACTGATTCGCGGCGTCGTACATTATGCGGGAAAGCTCGCTAATTCTGATCCTGTGTTCCGCTACCTCATGCATGAAGTGACCGACGAATGCAACCACATCCAGATGTTTCAGGAATTCATCAATCGGAACGATCAAGATGTGCCAGGCATGCGGCGACTGTCGCGGATTCTGGGGCCCCTCGTAGGCTTCATCAGTGGGTACCTGAGCGTCCTGCTCTTCATTGGCGTGCTGGGCGGTGAACAGCCAGTTCACTTCCAGCAGACGCTTATGCTGCGGGGTAAACAGCGGGTGCCACCGTTGCTGAACCGAATTGTCTACATTCATCTGGCAGAGGAAGCTCGGCATATTACTTTTGCCGATGACCATTTGGCCGAGCGGGTGCAATATTCTGGGCGCCTCAAGCGGGCTATGTACGCGATAATGTTCCCGCTTTTCCTGCGTTGGCTGATGGGTGAAATATTCACTCCGCCAAGGACATTCGCCCGTGAATTCGGCGTGCCGCGCCGAACCTTCAAATCTGCCTACTGGCGAAGTGCATACTCGCGTCAGATGATGGCGGAGTCGGCAGCGGATGCTCGTCGCGTAGCGGACCGCCTGGGGCTTCGGACGGTGTGGTCGCGTTGGATCTGGCGGGCACTGGGTATCGATGGCCGACTCCCGCGCTACCGCGGCGAGCCGAATCGACTGTTCGAAAGCTCGACAGTTTCACAGCTTGCCGAGATTCGGACGATCATTTGGGCGCGTGCCATGGCGGTAGCAGTCATGGCGACCGTCGCCTTGGCGGTGACGCCGGTCGGCCTGCGGATTATTGCTGCCGCAGCTGCCGGGGCGGGCGTGTGGGCCATCTACCACGCGCTACGCGAACGCCGTGGCGGCGTGGTCGGCAACCAGTCGTTCGAATGGCCAAGGCTCTTTGTGTGGGTAGTGGCGTGCGCAGTCATGATTCCCGTTGGCGGCCTGATTGGTCTCGCTCTGGTAGTGCTCATGATTCTGGCACTTGCCGAATTCATGCCGACCCTCTGACCGCAGCTGCTCAATCGCTCGGATCTCGATTGGGGCCGAAGTTGTCAAGCAGGCTTGTGGAACGTGTACACCCGGTACTGAATAAAGCCAAGCTTGGACAGCCATTTCATCCATCGGGTGCCTACCATCAGGACCTTCTGGGCATCTGCTGACCCCTGTTCGCGGCAGAAGTTAAGTATGAACGGGTACGTGGGCAAGGTGTTCTTCCGGATGTTGCGGTTCGCTGCGAGCCGGAGTCCAGCGCGTTTGCCCATCGACTTGTAGCCCCGCAGGGGAACACTGCCGAGTGTGCCGTAGGACTTCGCGATCTGCGTCCGAATCACCATCCAGAACGGTGTTTTCCCGAAGAACGCCAAGGTTGGAACGAAGTCAGACACCGCCAGATAGCCTCCCGGCTTCAGCACCCGGGCTGCCTCCGCCAGAAACTTCTCGCGCGACGGGAAGTGGAAGATGCATTCGACGGCCAGTACGCGGTCGAAGGAATTGTCCTCGAACGGCAGCTGGCAAGCATCTGCTTCGACCCAGCCAATCTTGTTGTCGTTGGCGGGTAGTGTCTGGGCCTCTGCCGCCTCGAGCTGACGCGGGTCGATGTTGAGGCCAGTCAGATCCATGCCGGAGCGGATGGCGTTGAGTTGCTGGATGGTTCCACCGAACCCGCAGCCGGCGTCGAGTAGTTTCTGCCCGTCGGAAACCTTCGCAGCCTCGAACAGCACAACATTCATCTGTTCCATGGCGGCGACGTAGTCAGCCGACGTCCCGTCCGCACTTTCTGGATGCTCCCAGTATCCCCAGTGCACCTGGTT
This sequence comes from Mycolicibacterium fortuitum subsp. fortuitum, assembly GCF_022179545.1. Next base: position 1,966,907 of record NZ_AP025518.1, read on the forward strand.
CTTCCACAGTTGGCCGCTTTCACCACCGTCCTGCCGTTCATCAATCAGCAGGTCAAAGTAGGGAAGCTCAGCCATGCGCGGACCGTATCACGATCGACGTCGAGTGTGACGTAGGACCCACTTCGTCGCGACGGGATCGTTCCGGTGGAAACTTTGTGCGTCCTACTCAACCGAGCGCCACCGTGATGGGAGCATGACGGGATGTCTGCCCTTCGGCGAATCAAATCTGTCGAACAGTCGATTGCCGACACCGACGAACCGTCGACCCGGCTCCGCAAGGACCTCACCTGGTGGGACCTGACGGTGTTCGGTGTCTCGGTCGTCATCGGTGCGGGCATTTTCACCATCACCGCTTCCACGGCGGGCAACTTGACCGGGCCTGCGATCTCGATTGCCTTCGTCATCGCCGCCGTCGCGTGCGGGTTGGCAGCACTGTGCTACGCCGAGTTCGCCTCCACCGTGCCGGTGGCCGGTAGCGCGTACACCTTCTCCTATGCCACGTTCGGGGAGTTCGCGGCGTGGATCATCGGATGGGACCTGATCCTGGAGTTCGCCGTCGCGTCCGCGGTGGTGGCCAAGGGGTGGTCGAGCTACCTCGGAACCGTGTTCGGGTTCGGGGGCGGGATCGCGGATTTCGGCGGTCTCGAGATCGACTGGGGCGCGTTGGTGATCATCGCGCTGGTGACGGTTCTGCTGGTGGTGGGCACCAAGTTGTCAGCGCTCTTCAGCCTGGTCATCACTGTCATCAAGGTGTCGGTCGTGCTGTTGGTGGTGGTCGTGGGCGCCTTCTATATAAAGGCCGCCAACTACACCCCGTTCATTCCGCCGAACGAGGCCGGCGAGGGGGCCAGCGGGGCCGACCAGTCACTGTTCTCGTTGTTGACCGGAGCGGCGGGCAGCCACTACGGCTGGTACGGGGTGCTGGCCGGTGCCTCGATCGTGTTCTTCGCGTTCATCGGGTTCGACGTCGTCGCAACCACTGCCGAGGAGACCCGCGATCCGCAGCGCGACGTACCCCGCGGCATCCTGGCCTCACTCGGGATCGTCACCGTGTTGTACGTCGCGGTGTCGGTGGTGCTTTCCGGCATGGTGTCCTACACCGTGCTGCGCGATGCACCAGACGGCCACGCCAACCTGGCCACTGCCTTCGAAGCCAACGGTGTGCACTGGGCCGCGAAGGTGATCTCCATCGGCGCGCTTGCCGGGCTCACCACGGTCGTGATCGTGCTGATGCTGGGACAGACCCGCGTGCTGTTCGCGATGTCGCGCGACGGTCTGCTGCCGCGACAGCTGGCCGTGACCGGCACCCACGGGACGCCGGTCCGCATCACCCTGATCGTCGGGGTGCTGGTGGCGATCGCCGCCTCGGTGTTCCCGATGGGCCGGCTCGAGGAGATGGTCAACATCGGCACGCTGTTCGCCTTCGTGCTGGTCTCGGCCGGGGTGATCGTGCTGCGGCGGACCCGGCCCGACCTGAAGCGCGGATTCCGCGTGCCGTGGGTGCCGGTGTTGCCGATCGCCGCGATCCTGGCGTGCCTGTGGTTGATGCTCAACCTCACCGGGCTGACCTGGATCCGGTTCCTGCTCTGGATGGTGATCGGGGTGGTGGTGTACGCCGTGTACGGCCGGAGCCATTCGACGCTGGCCAGTAGGGAAGTCGCGGCGACGCCGTCGCAGTAGCTGAAATCGACGCTCGACCACAGTGGATCCCTCGTGGCCTGGGTCACTTTACAAAAGATAGGTCAATGTCTAGACAAGAGACATAGGCGCGCTTATAGTCAAGTCATCGCAGTGACAGCACTCACACAAGGAGGCTCATCGTGGTGGCGGAACTCTCGAGCGGACCGGACGTCGCAGACGTCGGGCAGTGGCGGGACAAGAAGCGGCATCTGTGGCTCATGGGCCTGATCGCCCCGACGGCGATCTTCGTGATGCTGCCGCTGATCTGGGGGCTCAACCAGCTCGGCTGGCACACCGCCGCCCAGGTGCCACTGTGGATCGGGCCGATTCTGCTCTACGTGCTGCTGCCGCTGTTGGACCTGCGGTTCGGGCCCGACGGCCAGAACCCGCCCGACGAGGTGATGGAGCAGCTGGAGAACGACAAGTACTACCGGTACTGCACCTACCTCTACATCCCGTTCCAGTACGCGAGCGTCGTCATGGGCGCGTATCTGTTCACGGCGTCCGATCTCAGCTGGCTCGGGTTCGACGGCGGACTCGGTTGGCCGGCCAAGATCGGTATCGCGTTGTCGGTGGGTGTGCTCGGAGGGGTGGGCATCAACACCGCGCATGAGATGGGGCACAAGCGAGACTCGTTGGAGCGCTGGCTGTCCAAGATCACGCTGGCCCAGACCTGGTACGGCCACTTCTACATCGAGCACAACCGTGGGCACCACGTACGGGTCGCCACGCCCGAGGATCCCGCGTCGGCGCGTTTCGGCGAGACCTTCTGGGAGTTCCTGCCGCGCAGCGTGTTCGGTAGCCTGCGCTCGTCGTGGGAGTTGGAGGCCCAGCGCTTGCGCCGGCAGGACAAGTCGCCGTGGCACTGGTCCAACGACGTTCTCAATGCGTGGGCCATGTCGGTGGTGTTCTTCGGCATCCTGATCGCGGTGTTCGGACCCGCGCTGATCCCGTTCATCGTCATCCAGGCCATCTACGGCTTCAGCCTGCTGGAATCGGTGAACTACCTCGAGCACTACGGGCTGCTGCGGCAGAAGACCGCCAGCGGTCGCTACGAGCGCTGCGCCCCCGTACACAGCTGGAACTCCGACCACATCGTGACCAACCTGTTCCTGTACCACCTGCAGCGCCACAGTGATCACCACGCCAACCCGACACGCCGGTATCAGACCCTGCGCAGCATCGACGGTGCACCGAACCTGCCCAGCGGGTACGCCTCGCTGATCGGGCTCACCTATCTGCCCCCGCTGTGGCGCAAGGTGATGGACCACCGGGTGCTGGAGCACTACGACGGTGACATCACCAAGGTCAACATCCAGCCGCGGCTGCGGGAGAAGGTTCTGGCGCGCTATGGCGCTGCCGCTTCGGGACAGGGGGCAGCCGCATGAGCGCCTTCGAGTGCCCCGGGTGTGGCTACGTCTACGACGAGGTGAAAGGCGCTCCGCGAGAAGGCTTCCCGGCCGGGACGCGGTGGAGCGATGTCCCCGACGACTGGTGCTGCCCGGACTGCGCGGTACGCGAGAAGATCGACTTCGAACCGATTGGAGTGACCCGGTGAGCAATTCGGACGAAAACTACAAGCTCTACATCTGTGTTCAATGCGGATTCGAGTACGACGAGGCCAAGGGCTGGCCCGAGGACGGCATCGCGCCGGGCACCCGATGGGACGACATCCCGGAGGACTGGAGCTGCCCTGACTGCGGTGCGGCGAAGAGCGATTTCGAGATGGTGGAGGTCGCACGCCCTTGATCGCTTCGAGCGACGCGCTCGAAACCCGCCCGGAAAGCGATATTGTCGCCCGTGTGAGTCGGCCGCGAGACAAACAGCGCATCCCGTATGCGGAGGCATCCCGGGTGCTGCTGCGCGATTCGATTCTCGACGGGATGCGGGAGTTGCTGTTGACCCGCGACTGGTCGGCCATCACGCTGTCGCACGTGGCCCAGGTCGCGGGGATCAGCCGTCAGACGATCTACAACGAGTTCGGCTCGCGGCAGGGCTTGGCCGAGGGCTACGCGATGCGCCTGGCCGATCGGCTGGTCGACGCCGTCGACGACGCGATCAATCACAACGTCGGCGAGGTGCACGCAGCGTTCCTGGAGGGTTTCCGGGCATTCTTCCTCGAATCCGCCGCGGATCCGCTGGTGATCTCACTACTCACCGGTGCTTCCAAGCCCGACCTGCTGCAGATCATCACCACCGGCAGCGGCCCGATCATCTCCCGGTGCTCGGCGCGCCTGACCGGAACCTTCCAGAACAGTTGGATGAAGGCCAGTGACGAGGACGCCGGGGTACTGGCCCGGGCGATCGTGCGCCTGGCGATGAGCTACGTGTCCATGCCGCCCGAGGCCGACCATGATGTGGCCGGTGACCTGGCCCGACTCATGACGCCATTCGCCGAGCGCTACGGTGTCATAGATACCCCGTAGCTGTCAGAGCGCCGCCGCTGTCAAACCGCAATGAGCGCCTGTCCCGCGAGCCCGCAGGCTAGAGGTATCTGCATGTGGCGTTGCCGCTTGGCGCCCGCGTGCGCTTGCAAGCAATCACGACTGAAAGAGGGCTCTACATGACCGAGTTGAAGGCTGACAGCCGCAACGGCATCGACTTCAAGGTTGCGGACCTGTCGCTGGCCGAATTCGGCCGCAAGGAGATCCGGCTGGCCGAGCACGAGATGCCCGGCCTCATGGCACTCCGCCGCGAATACCACGATGTGCAGCCGCTCAAGGGTGCGCGCATCTCCGGCTCACTGCACATGACCGTGCAGACCGCCGTGCTGATCGAGACCCTGGTGGCCCTCGGCGCCGAGGTGCGATGGGCGTCCTGCAACATCTTCTCCACCCAGGACCATGCCGCCGCCGCGGTCGTCGTCGGCCCGCACGGCACGCCCGAGGAGCCCAAGGGCACCCCGGTTTTCGCCTGGAAGGGCGAGACGCTGGAGGAGTACTGGTGGGCCGCCGAGCAGATGCTCACCTGGGAGGGTGAGCCGGCGAACATGATTCTCGACGACGGCGGCGACGCCACGATGATGGTGCTGCGCGGCGCGCAGTACGAGAAGGCCGGCGTGGTACCGCCTGCCGAGGAAGACGACTCCGCCGAATGGAAGGTCTTCCTCGGCGTGCTGCGTCAGCGCTTCGAGACCGACAAGGACAAGTGGACCAAGATCGCCGAGTCGGTCAAGGGCGTCACCGAGGAGACCACCACCGGTGTGCTGCGGCTCTACCAGTTCGCCGCCGCCGGTGAGCTGGCGTTCCCGGCCATCAACGTCAACGACTCCGTCACCAAGAGCAAGTTCGACAACAAGTACGGCACCCGCCACTCGCTGATCGACGGCATCAACCGCGGCACCGACGTGCTGATCGGTGGCAAGAAGGTGCTGATCTGTGGCTACGGCGACGTCGGCAAGGGCTGTGCCGAGTCGATGGCGGGCCAGGGCGCACGCGTGCAGGTCACCGAGATCGATCCGATCAACGCGTTGCAGGCGCTGATGGACGGCTTCGACGTGGTTACCGTCGAGGATGCGATCTCCCAAGCCGACATCGTCGTGACCGCCACCGGCAACTTCGACATCATCCTGCTCGAGCACATGAAGGCCATGAAGGATCAGGCGATCCTGGGCAACATCGGCCACTTCGACAACGAGATCGACATGGCGGCGCTGGAGCGCTCGGGCGCTACGCGGTTGAACATCAAGCCGCAGGTAGACCAGTGGACCTTCGGCGACACCGGCAAGTCGATCATCGTGCTGTCCGAGGGCCGTCTGCTCAACCTCGGAAACGCCACGGGCCACCCGTCATTCGTGATGAGCAACAGCTTCTCCAACCAGGTGATCGCCCAGATCGAGCTGTGGACCAAGAACGACGAGTACGACAACGAGGTCTACCGCCTGGCCAAGCACCTTGACGAGAAGGTCGCGCGCATCCACGTCGAGGCTCTCGGCGGCACGCTGACCAAGCTCACCAAGGAGCAGGCCGAGTACATCGGCGTCGACGTCGACGGTCCGTACAAGCCGGAGCACTACCGCTACTGAGCTACTGAGGTAGCGCGACCAGATGCGAAAGTCCCCGTCATCCAAGGATTTCGGGGACTTTTGCATTGAGGGGCCCGAGTTCGAGGAAACCGCTGAGCTGCTCAGGCGAGTCGAGGCGTGAACGCGCAGTGGGCCCCTCCGCAGAGGGGCCCACCGTCGTGACTCGCTCGGTTACTTCTTGTTGTCGTGCTTGCTCTTGCTGCCCGCGTCCTTCTTGGCGGGCTTGGAGGCCTCGGAACCGGAGCTGGACGCACCGGCACTCGAACCGCTTGAGCTGGAGGCAGATTCGCTGGACTTACGGGTGCTGTTCGGGCCCAGTCCGGTGCGGACGTTCTTCACCGCATCCTTGACGCCCTTGACCAGATTGCTGCGCGGGGCCTTGTCCGTCGGGCCGGCCGGCCGGGTCGACGGCGCCTTCAGGCGGGTCTGGGCCTTAGGTGTCGCCTTCACTACCGTCCCGGCATCGTCAGCCGATTCGGTTGCCGTTCCGGCGGTCTCGTCGGTGGTGCCCGCCTCGTCAGCGGTATCGACCTTGGTCGCGGACGGTGCCTTGGCGGCATCCGCGGTCGCGGGTACCGCAGTCGGCTTCTCCAACGATACAGTGACGGTCTTGTTCGCGGTCGTGTGCGTCAGCTCGTTCGCCGCTGCGATGGTGTTGGCGGCCGAACTGTCGGTGACCGAACTGTCGGCATCCGTGACCGGAGTCCCAGCCGCGTCGGCGGTCTCCTCGGCGGCTGTCTCGACCCCTTGCAGCGTCTTGACGATGTTGTCGATCGCGAGGCTCTTCAAGGCGGCACGGAGTTTGGCCACGCCTGCGGTTTCGGCCGTGTCGCTCAGAATGTCGCCTGTTGCAAGCGGTTGCAGGCCGAACAGCGGGGGCTTCGGGAGTCGCTGCGGAGCGGGCAGGTGCGGCCGGTCCAGATGGCCGACATCGAAGCCGCGCTCGAACAGATCAGGCCGTCGACCGGGCCATGGTTCGAGACCGCCCGCAACGTCGTCGAGTTCAGCAACCGCGACGGCACCTACGACGACCTGGCGAAGTACATGCGGCGGAACAAACTTCGGTGACGGCGGGTGCGGGGCCCGGTGAGGTCGCCGAGGCGTATCTGAGTACGAGGAATTACCAGCGTGCCGCCGAAGTGTTGGAGTCGGCGCTGGCCGAGGATCCCAACCATGACGGACTTCTCGCCCAGTACGCCCGTGCCCAACTGGGATTGAAGGACTACGACGGTGCGGCACAGGCCGCCTATGCCGCGTTGGCCACCGCCCCCGGCGACCAACACGTGATGCGCGTGTACGCCCTCGCATTGAACGGGCAGGGACGGCGGCAGGAAGCGTTGCAGATGGCATGGAGGGCGGCAACGGAGAATCCGCACATCCATTCCGTGCATTACACCTACGCAAGTTTGCTACTGGAAGCCGGGCGTCCACGTGACGCGCTGGATGTCATCGACGAGGCGCTGCGGCTGCAACCGGAGTCGGCGGATTCTCTGGTGCTGCGCGGTGACATCCACCGGGCGTTGGGGAGTTTCACCGCCGCCGAGGACAACTACGAAGCGGCCCTGCGGTTGGAACCCGATCACGCCTCGGCCGTCCACAATCTGGCGGTCAACCGGCTCAAGTGGGGCAAGCTGACGACGTCGATCAAGGGGTTTCTCGGGGCGGGACGGCTGGATCCGGCGCTGGGCGAGTTGGCCCGGCGAAACATCGGGGTAGCGCTGATCCGAGTTCTGCGTGTTTCCACAGCCTCCGTCATCCTTCTGTCCATCGTGTTGATCGCTGTGACGGCGTCGCACGAGAATTCCCAATCGACCGTGGTCCCAAGGGTATTCATCGCGCTACTGACGCTCGGACTGGTGGGGGTGATCGTCTGGCTGATGCGCAGCGTGCCGCGTCCGACATTGCGGGCGGTGCTGCGTGAGCGGGGCTTCCTGGCAGTCCGGCTGGCGTTCCTGGCATTCGCGATCATCGCCGGCATGATCACCGCCGTGGTGGGAGCGACTCCGCTGACAGAAGTTTTCGGTCCACTGCTGTTGTTCGGGGCGGTGTGCCTGCGCGTGTACGGGTGGCTGAGCGGTGAGTGACGGGAGCGGAAATGGAACAGGTGACGATCGCCTTCGACATCGACGGGACGTTGCGTGACAACACCGTCACCGATGCCTACGTGGCCAACGAGCGCATCCGCACGCTGCTGATCACCCTCGCGAGCATGAAGAACACCCGGATCATGCTGTGGTCGGGCGGTGGTGAAGGCTATGCCCGTCGCGCCGCCGATGCCATGGGCCTCGTGAAGTACGTCGACGTCTATGCCGACAAGGGATACGGCGGGTACGACGCCGACGGTCACCCCATCTTCCACACCGAGCTGAAACCGGACATCGCTTTCGACGACATCGAGGAATGCTCGCTCGGCGGCCTGAATCTCATCGTGCAGGAACGCGGATTCACGCCGGGCTACGTGCCGCCGGAGCAGCGACCGAATTAGTCGGCCTCAAGGACCTCTCGGTTGAGAACGTTGCGGGCTGCCCCACCAATTACGCTGCCCGTGTGCTCATTGCGATCGAGGGTGTCGACGGTGCAGGCAAACATACGTTGACGGGCGGCCTGCGGGCGGCGTTCGAGGCCGGCCACCGCTCCGTCGGCAGCCTGTCCTTCCCTCGCTACCACCGCTCGGTGCCTGCCGATCTGGCCGCCGAGGCGCTGCACGGCGCCCACGGCGACCTCGCGGAATCCGTCTACGCGATGGCCACCCTGTTCGCGCTCGACCGCGCCGGCGCCCGCGAGGAGATCGAACATCTGCAGGCGGCCTATGACGTCGTCATCCTGGACCGTTACGTCGCCTCCAACGCCGCATACAGCGCGGCCCGACTGCACCAGGACGCCGACGGCGACGTGGTGGACTGGGTTCGCGAGCTCGAGTTCGATCGGCTCAAGCTGCCCCGCCCCGACTGGCAGGTTCTGCTCGATGTCCCGACCGAGTTGGCCGCGCAGCGCGCCGAGCATCGCGCCAATACCGACGCCGACCGCGCCAAGGACGCCTATGAGCGCGACGGCGGGCTCCAACAGCGCACCGGCGCGGTGTACGCCGCGCTGGCGGCGGCCGACTGGTGCGGTCGATGGGCGGTCGCGGGCCCAGATGTGGACCCGGCCGGCCTGGCGGGGCGGCTAAGCAGCAGATAAAGCAGAGAAACCCGCGTGTGGTACCCCGGTTTTATCGCGATCGGGTGACACCATGGACACCATGAGGCAAAGGATCCTTGTCGTCGATGACGACCCATCGCTGGCCGAGATGCTCACCATCGTCTTGCGTGGTGAGGGATTCGACACCGCGGTGATCGGCGATGGCAGCCAGGCGCTGACCGCGGTCCGTGAACTGCGGCCGGACCTGGTCCTGCTGGACCTGATGCTGCCCGGCATGAACGGGATCGACGTGTGCCGGGTGCTCCGCGCCGACTCCGGTGTTCCGATCGTCATGCTCACGGCCAAGACCGACACCGTCGACGTGGTGCTCGGCCTGGAATCCGGCGCCGACGACTATGTGATGAAGCCCTTCAAGCCCAAGGAGCTGGTGGCCCGAGTCCGCGCGCGGCTGCGCCGCAACGAGGACGAGCCTGCCGAGCTGCTCTCGATCAACGACGTCGAGATCGACGTGCCGGCGCACAAGGTCACCCGTCAGGGCGAGCAGATTTCGCTGACCCCGCTGGAGTTCGACCTGCTCGTGGCGCTGGCACGCAAACCTCGCCAGGTGTTTACTCGTGATGTGCTGCTCGAACAGGTGTGGGGATATCGCCACCCCGCCGACACCCGTTTGGTGAACGTGCATGTCCAACGGTTGCGGGCCAAGGTCGAGAAAGACCCGGAGAACCCGCAGGTGGTGTTGACCGTTCGAGGAGTGGGATACAAGGCCGGACCGCCGTGATCGTTCACGGCTCGGCGGTGGCCGGAATTTTCACCGCGCGGCGGTGGCCGTGATCTTCAGCTCCAGACGCCGCATCCGTGGCCGCTGGGGGAGTTCCGGGCCGCTGCTGCGCGGATTGGGCACGCTCGGTCGGGCTGTGAGCCTGGTCTGGCGCCGTTCGCTGCAACTGCGGGTCGTGACATTGACCCTGGGGCTGTCACTGGCCGTCATCCTGGTTCTCGGCTTCGTGCTGACCAGCCAGATCACCGACCGGATCCTCGAGGTCAAGGTCAAGGCCGCCACCGAGGAGGTGGAACGCGCCCGGATCACCGTCGGCGGCATCGTCGGTGGTGAAGAGAGCCGTTCCCTGGACAGCAGCCTGCAGTTGGCCCGCAACACCCTGATCGACCGCAAGGCCGACGCCCGCGCCGATGTGGCAGGCGCGTTCGACGCGGTGATCATGGTGCCGGGCGACGGGCCACGCGAGGCCGCCGCGGCGGGCCCGGTTCAACAGGTCCCCAAGGCCCTGCGTGACTTCGTCAAGGCGGGGCAGGTCAGCTACCAATACACCACGGTCTCGACCGATGCGTTCACCGGACCGGCGCTGATCGTCGGCAGTCCGGCGTCCTCGTCGGTGCCCAATCTTGAGCTGTACCTGATCTTTCCGCTGAACAACGAGGAGAGCACCATCGCGCTGGTGCGCGGCACGATGGCGACCGGCGGCGTGGTGCTCCTGGGTCTGCTGGCGGCGATCGCTCTGGTGGTGGCCCGCCAGATCGTGCAGCCCGTGCGGTCGGCCTCACGCATCGCCGAGCGGTTCGCCGAAGGGCATCTGACCGAGCGGATGCCGGTCCGCGGTGAGGACGACATGGCCCGCCTGGCGGTGTCGTTCAACGACATGGCCGAGAGCCTGTCGCGCCAGATCCAGCAGCTGGAGGAGTTCGGTAATCTGCAGCGCCGCTTCACCTCTGACGTCAGTCACGAACTGCGCACGCCGCTGACCACGGTGCGGATGGCAGCCGATCTGATCCACGATCACAGTGAGGACCTCGACCCGGCGCTGCGTCGCTCCACCGAGCTGATGGTGAGCGAACTGGACCGGTTCGAGACCCTGCTGGCCGACCTTTTGGAGATCTCCCGCCACGATGCCGGCGTGGCCGAGTTGTCGGTGGAGTCGGTGGATCTGCGGTCCACGGTGCAGAGCGCGCTGGACAACGTCGGCCACCTCGCTGCCGATGCCGAGGTCGAACTCGACGTCAACATGCCCGGTGACGAGGTGATCGCGGAAGTGGATCCGCGCCGGGTGGAACGCATCCTGCGCAACTTGATCGCCAACGCCATCGATCACGCCGAACGCAAGCCGGTGCGCATCCGGATGGCCGCGGACGAGGACACCGTCGCGGTCACCGTGCGCGATTACGGTGTCGGCCTGCGGCCGGGTGAGGAGAAGCTGGTGTTCAGCCGGTTCTGGCGGTCCGACCCGTCGCGGGTACGGCGCTCCGGCGGCACCGGTCTCGGCCTGGCCATCAGCATCGAGGACGCCCGTCTGCACCAGGGCAGGCTGGAGGCATGGGGCGAACCCGGCAAGGGTGCCTGCTTCCGTCTCACCCTGCCGCTGGTGCGCGGCCACAAGGTGACCACCAGCCCGTTGCCGCTCAAACCGATTGCCCCGCAACAGAAGCAGCGGCAACGTCCGGGCCGCGACCGGGAGCCTGCGGAGGAGAACGTGTGAAGCGCCTGCTGACGGTGGTGGTCGTCGGTCTGGTTTTTCTGGTGTCCGGGTGCGCGGGGATACCGAATTCGTCCTCCCCGCAAGCGATCGGCACGGTCGACCGGCCCGCGCCACCGAACCTGCCCAAACCCGCGCCGGGGATGGACCCCGACGTACTGCTGCGCGAGTTCCTCAAGGCCACGGCCGACCCTGCCAACCGGCACCTGGCGGCCCGGCAGTTCCTCACCGAATCGGCGTCCAGCTCCTGGGACGACGCCGGTAGCGCACTGCTGCTCGACCGCGTGGTGTTCGTCGAAACTCGCAGTGCCGACCGGGTTTCGGTGAGCATGCGCGCAGACATCCTGGGATCCCTGTCCGATATGGGGGTGTTCGAAACAGGGGAGGGCGCGCTGCCGGATCCCGGACCCATCGAGCTCGTCCAAACTCCGGGTGGATGGCGCATCGACCGGCTGCCCAACGGCGTATTCCTCGACTGGCAACAGTTCCAGTCCACCTACAAGCGCAACACCCTCTACTTCGTCGACCCGACCGGAACCACGGTCGTTCCCGATCCCCGCTACGTCGCGGTGTCCGATCCCGACCAGCTCGCGACCGAGCTCATCTCCAAACTGGTTGCCGGGCCTCGGCCGGAGATGGCCAGGACGGTACGGAATCTGCTCGACGCGCCACTGCGGCTGCGCGGTCCGGTCACCCGTGCCGACGGCGGCAAGACCGGGGTGGGGCGTGGCTACGGTGGCGCTCGCATCGACCTCGAGAACCTCTCGACCACCGACCCGCACAGTCGGCAATTGCTTGCCGCACAGATCATCTGGACGCTATCGCGGGCCGGGATCAGTGGGCCCTACGTGATCAACGTCGACGGCGCCCCGTTGGACGACCGGTTCGCCGAGGGCTGGGAGACCTCCGATGTCGCGGCCACCGATCCGGGGGCGGTGCCCGGCGCCGCCGCGGGTCTGCACGCGTTGGTCGGCGGCTCATTGGTGGCGCTGGACGGACAGCAGACCACACGTGTACCCGGTGCGTTCGGCTCGGCGCCCAATCAGATGTCGGCCTCGGTGTCGCGCAACGGTCAGGATGCCGCGTCGGTGGTGGTCTTGCCCGACGCACCCGAGGCCACCGCGGCCTCGCTGTGGATGGGGCCATTAGGTGGACCCACCGCCATGGCGATCGAAGGGCGCACCCTCAGCCGGCCGAGCTGGTCGCTGGATCAGGCCGTGTGGGTGGTGGTCGACGATGCCAACGTGGTGCGTGCCATCCGTGACGCCTCCGGTGTGCCGGCGCGTATTCCGGTCGACGCGGCCGCGGTGGCCACCCGATTTCCGGGCCCGATCACCGAGTTGCAGCTGTCCCGCGACGGCACTCGAGCAGCGATGGTGATCGGTGGGCAGGTGATCCTCGCAGGCGTCGAGCGGACCCCTGAAGGGCAGTTCCTGCTGACCTATCCGCGTCGTCTCGGTTTCGGGCTGGGCAATTCCGTGGTGTCGCTGTCCTGGCGAACCGGTGACGACATCGTGGTCAGCCGCACCGACCCGGCCCATCCCGTGTCGTACGTCAACCTCGACGGGGTGAACTCCGATGGGCCCAGCCGCAACCTGGTGGCCCCGGTCGGCACGGTGGCGGCAAATCCGTCGACCGTCTACGTCTCCGACCAACGCGGTGTGTTGCAGTTGTCGGCTGCGGTCAACGACAACCCCGGCTGGGTGGAGGTTCGCCCGCTGATGGTTCCGGGATCGTTGCCTGTGCTGCCCGGCTGAGTTCGGCCGGCGCCGTTTCCACCTGTGGGTTGTGCTGCGGAGCGCGTCGCGACCCTGCAGTAGAAAGCGGCAACCCGAGTCGCGGAAATGTCGTCCCCGGCGCGCACACTGCCCCACATGCTCGACCTCATCCTGCCTCTGGAGTGCGGCGGGTGCGGGGCTCCGTCGACCCGCTGGTGTGCGGCGTGTGCCGCACAACTCGGAGTCGGCGACGACGAACCGCATCTGGTCATCCCTCGAACCGACCCGGGGGTCCCGGTGTTCGCGCTGGGCCGCCACGCCGGAGCCCGTCGGCGCGCGATCGTGGCCGCCAAGGAGCACGGCCGCGCCGACCTGATCGCCCCGCTGGCAGGAGCGCTGAACGCCGGCTTGCAGCACTTGCTGACCTGGGGTGTCATCGACACTCCGGTGACTCTGGTCCCCGCACCCACCCGCCGGGCCGCAGCGCGTCGCCGGGGCGGTGACCCGGTCCGGCGGATGGCCGCGGCTGCGGTCGCCGGTCTGCCCGGTGTTGGGGTGGTACCTGCCCTGCGCCTGCGGCCGTGGGTACGTGACTCGGTGGGCTTGTCAGGTGCGGCCCGACAGCGCAACATCGCCGGTCGGGTCCGTCTGAGCAGGCCGGTCGCAGGTGAAGTGGTGTTGGTCGACGACATCGTCACCACGGGGGCCACCGCCGCCGAATCGGTGCGGACGCTGATGGCAGCCGGAGCCGACGTGTCTGCTGTGCTGGTGATTTCGCATGCCTGACGCGCGCGTCATTTCGGCGAGATCAAAGCCACATGAAGAACTCAGAACACGTATTTGAAATTGGTGGCACGAGTGGGTGAACACGGACTACCGTCGGCAGCAACCACCCGTGAATGACTCACGGCGGCGCTCAGAGCAAAACAGCGCCACTTCACCGCACAACGGTAGGAGGTGAGTACCCGACACCTTGCGCCGATGGGTGGAGCAAACTATTCGGCCCATCGGCACCGATCACGATTCGTTGAGAAGTAGGGCACGCCTGAACGCGTGTGACAACTGAGAGAAACGAGTTGCCGAGTATGTCAACCCATTCCCCGGATACAAGCGCCACCATGGTGGTCGACCCCGACGAGCAGGTCGGCGACACCACCCCGGAGCCGAACGCAGAGGTTGTGGTCAAGGGTCGAAACGTCGAAGTTCCAGACCACTTCCGTATCTACGTCTCGGAGAAGTTGTCGCGCCTGGAGCGATTCGACCGCACCATCTACCTGTTCGACGTCGAGCTCGACCACGAACGTAACCGCCGTCAACGCAAGAACTGCCAGCACGTCGAGATCACGGCCCGCGGCCGCGGCCCGGTGGTGCGCGGAGAGGCCTGCGCCGACAGCTTCTACGCTGCCCTGGAATCAGCGGCAGGCAAACTCGAGAGCAGGCTGCGCAAGAGCAAGGACCGCCGCAAGATCCACTACGGCGACAAGACCCCGGTCTCACTGGCCGAAGCCACCGCGCACGAGACACTGTTCGACAGCACACCGGCTCGTGACGAGGCTGCTCCCGTGCTCGACGGTCTCGACGACCACGAGCCGGGCCGGATCGTCCGGACCAAGGAACACCCCGCGAAGCCGATGACAGTCGACGACGCCCTCTACGAGATGGAGCTGGTCGGCCACGATTTCTTCCTGTTCCACGACAAAGAGAGCGACCGCCCGTCGGTGGTGTATCGCCGCCACGCCTACGACTACGGGCTGATCCGCCTGGCCTGACGCCTTCCGGCCGGGAACGAACAGACAAAACCGCACCTCGGAGCTTTCCGGGGTGCGTTTTTGTTTCTTCACGCCAGCAGAACCAGCGACTTCGACCGGTCACCTACGATGGAGGCCAACCAAGCCCGACCGATCCCACCTATGGGATCCATCGAACCCACAGGGGAAATAGCGTGCTGTCGAAGTTGCTCCGTCTCGGTGAAGGCCGCATGGTCAAGCGCCTCAAGAAGGTCGCCGACTATGTCGACACCTTGTCCGACGACATGGAGAAGCTCTCGGACGCCGAGCTGCGTGGCAAGACCGACGAGTTCAAGAAGCGGATCGCCGACGGTGAGGACCTGGACGATCTGCTGCCCGAGGCGTTCGCGGTCGCTCGCGAGGCCGCCTGGCGGGTGCTGAGCCAAAAGCACTTCGAGGTCCAGATCATGGGCGGTGCCGCCCTGCACTTCGGCAACGTCGCGGAGATGAAGACCGGTGAGGGCAAGACCCTGACCGCGGTGCTGCCCGCCTACCTCAATGCACTGTCCGGCAAGGGTGTGCACGTCGTCACGGTCAACGACTACCTGGCCAAACGTGACAGCGAGTGGATGGGCCGTGTGCACCGCTTCCTCGGCCTGGACGTGGGCGTGATCCTGTCGGGCCTGACCCCGGAGGAGCGTCGTGCCGCCTACGCGGCCGACATCACCTACGGCACCAACAACGAGTTCGGCTTCGACTACCTGCGCGACAACATGGCGCACTCGGTCGAGGACATGGTCCAGCGCGGCCACAACTTCGCCATCGTCGACGAGGTCGACTCGATCCTGATCGACGAGGCCCGTACCCCGCTGATCATCTCCGGGCCCGCCGATGGCGCGTCCAACTGGTACACCGAGTTCGCCCGGCTGGCGCCGCTGATGGAGAAGGACGTCCATTACGAGGTCGACATCCGCAAGCGCACCATCGGTGTGCACGAGCTGGGTGTGGAGTTCGTCGAGGACCAGCTGGGCATCGAGAACCTGTACGAGGCCGCGAACTCGCCGCTGGTCAGCTACCTCAACAACGCCATCAAGGCCAAGGAGCTGTTCCAGCGCGACAAGGACTACATCGTCCGCGACGGCGAGGTCCTGATCGTCGACGAGTTCACCGGCCGTGTGCTGCTGGGCCGCCGCTACAACGAGGGCATGCACCAGGCCATCGAGGCCAAGGAACACGTCGAGATCAAGGCCGAGAACCAGACTCTGGCCACCATCACGCTGCAGAACTACTTCCGGCTCTACAACAAGCTGTCCGGCATGACCGGTACGGCCGAGACCGAGGCCGCCGAGCTGCACGAGATCTACAAGCTGGGCGTGGTGCCGATCCCGACCAACCGGCCGATGGTCCGTCAGGATCAGTCCGACCTGATCTACAAGACCGAGGAAGCCAAGTACATCGCGGTCGTCGACGACGTGGCAGAGCGGTATGAGAAGGGCCAGCCGGTCCTGATCGGTACCACCAGCGTCGAGCGCTCCGAGTATCTGTCGCGGCAGTTCACCAAGCGCAAGATTCCGCACAACGTGCTCAACGCGAAGTACCACGAGCAGGAGGCGAACATCATCGCCGAGGCCGGCCGGCTCGGCGCCGTCACCGTCGCCACCAACATGGCCGGTCGCGGCACGGACATCGTGCTCGGCGGCAACGCCGACTTCCTTGCCGACAAGCGGCTGCGCGAAAAGGGCCTCGACCCGGTGGAGACGCCCGAGGAGTACGAGGCGGCTTGGGACGAAACCCTCACGACGATCAAGGAAGAGGCCAGCAAGGAGGCCGAGAAGGTCGTCGAGGCCGGTGGTCTCTATGTGCTGGGCACCGAGCGTCACGAGTCGCGGCGTATCGACAACCAGTTGCGCGGCCGCTCGGGCCGCCAGGGTGACCCGGGTGAATCCCGGTTCTACCTGTCGCTGGGTGACGAATTGATGCGACGGTTCAACGGCGCGACGCTGGAATCGTTGCTGACCAGGCTGAACCTGCCCGACGACGTGCCGATCGAGGCCAAGATGGTGACCCGCGCCATCAAGAGCGCGCAGACCCAGGTCGAGCAGCAGAACTTCGAGGTCCGCAAGAACGTCCTCAAGTACGACGAGGTGATGAACCAGCAGCGCAAGGTCATCTACAAGGAGCGGCGGAAGCTCCTGGAGGGCGAGAACCTCCAGGAACAGGCCCACGACATGCTCGTCGACGTGATCACCGCCTACGTCGACGGCGCCACCGCCGAGGGCTACGCCGAGGACTGGGACCTGGCCAAGTTGTGGGAGGCGCTCAAGACGCTGTACCCGGTCGGGATCGACCACCACGACCTGATCGACTCCGATGCAGTGGGTGAGCCCGGCGAGCTGACTCGCGATGAGCTGCTCGAAGCGCTGATCGCCGACGCCGACCGGGCCTACGCCGAGCGCGAGAAGCAGCTTGAGGAGCTGGCCGGCGAGGGCGCCATGCGTCAGCTGGAGCGCAATATCCTGCTCAACGTGATCGACCGCAAGTGGCGCGAGCACCTCTACGAGATGGACTACCTCAAGGAGGGCATCGGCCTGCGTGCGATGGCCCAGCGCGATCCGCTGGTCGAGTACCAGCGCGAGGGCTACGACATGTTCGTCGGCATGCTCGACGCGCTCAAGGAGGAATCGGTCGGGTTCCTGTTCAACGTTCAGGTCGAGGCGGCGCCGCCGCCCCCGAGCGCTCAAGTCGCACCCGTGGCGGCGCCCAGCGGTCTGGCCGAATTCGCCGCGGCTGCCGCGGCGAAGGCCGGTGAGGCCACCGCCGCCGATGCCGAGTCGGGTGCGGTGGCCACCAAGGAGCGTCCGGCACCGGCCTTGCGCGCCAAGGGGATCGAGAACGAGGCGCCTCCGCTGACCTACACCGGTCCCGCCGAGGACGGTAGCGCTGAGGTGCAGCGCTCAGGCGGCGGCGGTGGACGGCATTCCGCTCCGGCCGGTGGTACCCGGCGTGAGCGTCGTGAAGCGGCCCGTAAGCAGGCCAAGACCGGCCGGCCGTCGAAGTCGCACCGTAAGGGCTAACCCAGCTGCAGCGCGGTGAGCTGCCAACGGCCACTGCGGAATTCGATACGCCCGGCGATGGCACGCACGCGGGCCCCGCGGGTGTAGGTGGCGAACAGCTCGGCGGCCTCGGGCGAGGCTGCCGGGCGCAAACCCACCCGGCGCAGGCTTGCGGTGGTGCCGTGGCGGGCGGCGGTGGAAGAGACGACCGCGTCGAGCAGTAGCTGGCTCATGAACGTTTTCAGCTGAGCCGGTGGGCGGCGCCGGTCGACGACCTCAAGGACCCGGCGCAGTGCCATATCGGCGAACTGTGCGGCGCCCGGCTGCAATTGCCGTTCCGGCTCGGGGCTCACCGAGCGCAACCGGCGCGGGCCGTGGCCGCGCAGCAGGGTGGGCGCCGGGCATGCCGCGAGAGCAGTCAGATGAGGTTGGCTGCCCAGAGGCAAGGCCGGTGGCTCACAGTCGATGACCGGGGCGGTCAGTGACTGCGCAGCGGGTTTCGGGGTGGGCACGGACAACCTCCAGCGGGTCGGCATCACGGACGACATCTGCTGGAGAGGTGCAGACCTACCCATGATCGCACGCGTTCGGCGTGCCGGAAGCACGGATAATCCCGCGCTCATTTTCTCCGGTTAGCGTGACGAGAGTCGTCGAACCAGGGGGAGCGGAATGGTTCAGCCCAGCATCGATTGGCCGTCCGAGCCCCTGCGCTCGCTGATGTGGACCATGCAGGCGTGGGTCATCACGTTCGTGGTGTTTCTTGCGGTGGCGTTTCTGATCGCGAGGTTCACTCGATGGGGACAACAGTTCTGGCGGGTCAACGCGCCGTTCTTCACCGGAAGTTGGCGCACCTGGGCACTGCTGGCGGTCATCCTGTGGCACACCGTCTATGCGGCGCGGGTGGTGGTGATCTTCACCTACCAGTACGCGGATCTGATGAATGCCGTGCAGGCCGGATCGGAAGCGCTGGCCACTCACGACGACGCCAAGCTCGACGCCGCGCGCCAGGCGTTCATGACGTCGTTTGCGATCAGCGGGATTCTGGTGGCGCTCACCGTGATCTACACCGTCGTGGACCTGTTCCTGCGCCGGGTTTTCTCGATCCATTGGCGGGTCTGGCTCAACGCCCGCCTCGTCGACGACTGGATGAGCGGTGATGCGTTCTATCGCAACCGCTTTCTGCACCCGCCGGTGGAGAACCCCGATCAGCGCATCCAGACCGACATCGAGACGTTCACCACCAAATCGGTCGACCTGAGCATCGGGGCGGTGAGCAAGTCTTTGTTGATCGTCATGTTCACCGGGGTTTTGTGGCAACTGTCGGGACCATTGCAGTTGGGTGGCTGGGTGATTCCGCGGGCCATGGTCTTCGTGGCGTTCATCTTCTCGATCACGGTGACGGTCATCGCGTTCTGGATCGGCCGTCCGCTGGTGCGGTTGAACTTCCTCAACGAGAGGTTCAGTGCCAGTTTCCGGTACGCGTTGGTGCGCTTGCGCGACAGCGCCGAGCGGGTGGCGTTCTATCGCGGTGGGGAACGTGAACGGCAACTGCTGCACTCCCGCTTCGCCGAGATCATCGCCAACATGTGGCGCATCGTGTTCGCCCAGCTGCGGCTCAACGGCTGGAACCGGGGTGTCGGTGATGTGACGACGGGGATGATCCCCTACATCGTGCAGGCGCCCCGGTTCTTCACCGGCCAGATCACACTGGGTGGTCTGCTGCAGACCGTGGCGGCGTTCGGAAACGTCTGTGCGGCAATGGCGTTCTTCCGGGACAGCTACGACGAATTCACCGTGTACCGCGCCGCCCTGATGCGCATCGACCAGATGCTCGCTCATGATCACTTGGCCAGGGAGTTGCCCCGGATCGCGGTCACCTCGAGCCCCGATTCATTGGCACTGACCGAGGTGCGTGTCGACGACCTGCAGGGCAGCCCGCTGATCACCGATCTGTCGATGGTGCTGAACCCGGGTGACAGCGTGGTGGTGAAGGGACCGTCCGGGTGCGGTAAGACCACCCTGTTGCGCAGCTTGGCCCAGTTGTGGCCGCAGAGCACCGGACTGGCGCAGTATCCGTCCGGATGGGAGACGCTGTTTCTGCCCCAGCTGCCGTACCTGCCTCTCGGTGACCTGCGGGCGGCGGTGGTGTATCCGCTGCCGATTGCCGACGTGAGCGACAGCGAACTACGGGATACGTTGCGCGCGGTGGCACTTGGGCACCTCACGAACCGCCTGGACGAGGAGGCCGACTGGGCGTCGGTGCTGTCCCTGGGTGAACAGCAGCGGGTGTCCTTCGCGCGGGTGCTCCTGGTCCGCCCGAAGGTGGTGTTCCTCGACGAGTCGACCTCGGCGCTCGACGAGGGCCTCGAGGACGCGATGTATGAGTTGGTGCGCGAACGGTTACCCGACTCGGTGGTGGTCAGCGTGGGGCACCGGTCCACCATCGACCGTCATCACCGGTCGCGACTACAGCTCGAGGGCGACGGGCGATGGGAGCTCTCGGTGATTGCGGCATGAACTGCCGGTAGCTGGGGAATGAAATTGACGCGCGGTACCACCCGTGGTGCGCGGCGGCAGAATCGCCGGTTAACGTGACGGGTTCAAGGGGAGCGAGAAGGGGAGGTTGGCGCCGAATGGTGAACAGGCTGTCGGCGTCCGACGCAGCGTTCTTCCACCTGGAGAACACCGCTACGCCGATGTACGTCGGGTCCTTGTCGATCCTGCGCAAGCCGCGGGCCGGCTTGAGTTACGAGACCCTGCTGGAGACGGTCGAGCACCGGCTGCCACAGATCCCTCGCTACCGGCAGAAGGTGCGCGAGGTGACGCTGGGCCTGGCCCGGCCGGTCTGGGTGGACGACCGCGATTTCGACATCACCTACCACATCCGGCGCTCGGCACTGCCGTCCCCGGGCAGCGACGCCCAGCTGCACGATCTGATCGCCCGCCTCGGTTCGCGGCCGTTGGACCGGACCCGGCCGCTGTGGGAGATGTATCTCGTCGAAGGACTCACGAAGAACCGCATCGCGATCTACACCAAGACCCACCAGGCCCTGGTCAACGGGATGACCGCGCTCGAGATCGGGCACGTGATCGTGGACCGGACGCAGAAGTCGCCCGAGTTCGGTGAGGACATCTGGATCCCGGCCCGCGAACCCAGCGACCGTCAGCTGGTGCTCGGCGCGATCGGGGAATGGATCACCCGGCCGACCACCCAGCTCGCCGCCCTGCGTGACACCGTGACCGAGGTGGCCACCAGCGCCAGCGAACTGGCGGCGGTGGGCCGTCGGGTTGCCGATGTGGCTCGCACGGTGGCGCGCGGGACCGCCCCCAGCAGCCCGTTGAACACCAGGGTGTCGCGCAACCGCAGATTCTCGGTCGATGAGCATCGGCTGGAGGATTACCGGCTGGTGCGGGCCCGGTACAACTGCGACATCAACGACGTGGTGCTGGCAGTGGTGGCCGGTGCGCTGCGCAACTGGCTGTTGTCGCGCGGGGAGCCGGTGACTCCCACCACCACGGTGCGGGCGATGGCACCGATGTCGGTGTATCCCGATGCCGAACTGGACTCGACGGGACCAGGGCAGGCGATCAGTGAGGTCTCTCCGTTCCTGGTCGACCTCCCCGTCGGCGAGGGCAACGCGGTGGTGCGACTGTCCCAGATCGCGCACGCCACCGAGTCCCATCCCACCGCGGCCAGCCTCGTCGATGCGCGGACCATCGTGACGCTGTCCGGATTCGCACCGCCGACCTTGCACGCCATGGGTATTCGGGTGGCGACAGGTTTCTCGGCGCGGCTGTTCAACCTGTTGATCACCAATGTGCCCGGGGCTCAGAAGCAGATGTACATCGCGGGTACCAAGTTGCTGGAGACGTACGCGGTGCCGCCGTTGCTGCAGAACCAGGTGCTGGCCATCGGGGTCACGTCGTACAACGGCATGTTGTATTTCGGCATCAATGCCGACCGCGACGCGATGAGCGACGTCGACGTCCTGCCGAGCCTGTTGCGCGAATCCCTCGAAGAGTTGTTGGAAGCGGCTAAGTAGGTTCTGGGCAGGTTCTGGCAAATACTTCAAGTATTTGACCTCGCGCTCGGTTCGCGATCTGATGAATTCACCATGGCCACTGAGATACGAAAAAGTAGATCCGACAAGCACGCGCAAGAAGCCAAGGAAGCAACAAAGAAGGCGCTGAAGTCGCCCACCGGCGATGTGGTGCCGCGTCACCCCGTGCTCGACGTTCCGGTCGAGCAGAAGGCGTACACCCGGCGGGCCGGGATGGACTGGGTCGTGTTCGGCGTCACCGCCGTGATCGCCATCGCCTTTTTGGTCTGGGGGTTCGTCAGCACCGATTCTCTTGCCACCGCCTCGAAACATGCCCTCGGCTGGGTGATGGACGATGTCGGTTGGCTGTTCGTCCTGACCGCATCCGGTTTTGTGGTGTTCGTGATCTGGCTGGCCATGAGCCGCTACGGGAACATCCCACTGGGCCGCGACGACGACGAACCCGAATTCCGCACCACGTCCTGGGTGGCCATGATGTTCAGCGCCGGGATGGGGATCGGCCTGATGTTCTTCGGGGTTTCCGAACCGCTGTCGCACTTCGCCTCGCCGCCACCGGGAACCGGAGGGCCCGGTAATCCCCGGGCGGCGGAGACCGCGATGGCGACCACGATGTTCCACTGGACGTTGCACCCGTGGGCGATCTACGCCGTCGTCGGCCTGACCATCGCCTACGGCGTGTACCGCAAGGGCCGGCTGCAGTTGGTCAGCGCGGCATTCGAGCCGCTGCTGGGCAAACGGGCCAACGGACCGTGGGGCAAGGTGATCGACATGCTGGCGATCTTCGCCACGCTGTTCGGGTCTGCGGCCTCGCTGGGCCTCGGTGCGCTGCAGATCCGCAGCGGTCTGCACATCGTCGCGGGAATCGGCGAGACCGGCAATGCAATCCTGATCGGCACCATCACGATCCTCACCGTGGCGTTCGTGTTGTCGGCGGTATCCGGTGTCGCGCGCGGTATCCAGTGGTTGTCCAACATCAACATGGTGCTGGCACTGGTCATGGCGCTGTTCATCTTCCTGGTCGGTCCGACCATGTTCATGCTGAACATGATCCCGACCTCGATCGGCAGCTATGTCGATCAGTTGGCGCAGATGGCCGCGCGGACCGGGGCCGAGGGCCCCGAGGTGAGCGCCTGGCTGGAGGACTGGACCATCTTCTACTGGGCCTGGTGGATCTCCTGGACCCCGTTTGTCGGGATGTTCATCGCCCGGATCTCCCGCGGCCGCACCATCCGGCAGTTCGTGACCGGCGTGCTGCTGGTGCCCAGCGTGGTGTCGGTGATCTGGTTCTGCGTCTTCGGCGGCGCGGCCATCTTCGAGCAACAGAACGGGGTCGACCTGGCCGGCATGGGCAGCCAGGAGCGGCAGCTGTTCAGCTTGCTCGGCGAGTATCCGATCGCGACAGTCACCAGCGTGGTGGTGATGGTGCTGGTCGCCATCTTCTTCGTGTCGGGTGCCGACGCGGCGTCGATCGTGATGGGTTCGCTTTCCGAGCGCGGCACGATCAAGCCGACCCGGCCCACGGTGATCTTCTGGGGTGTCGCCACCGGCGCGGTGGCCGCGGTGATGCTGCTGGTCGGCGGGGCCGACGCGCTCAACGGCTTGCAGTCGATCACCATCATCGTGGCGGTCCCGTTCGTGTTGGTGATGATCGGGCTCGCGGTGGCGTTGGTTCGAGACCTGCGAAATGACCCGTTGGTGGTGCGTCGCCAGTACGCGGTGGAGGCCGTCAACGACGCCGTGGTCGCCGGAGTCACCCAGCACGGCGACGACTTCGTGATCGCGGTGGAGAAGGACCCGCAAGCCGACGATCGGGAAAACGCCGAAGACAGCTAGGGTCGCGGTGTGCGCGTCTACATCCCGACGACCCTGGTCGCCTTGCAGCAGCTTGTCGCCGACCGCCACCTGCTCGTCGTGAACGGAACCGCCTTCGCGGTCACCCCGACGCTGCGGGAGGCCTACTCCGAGGGCGACGAGGACGAACTCGCCGAGGTGGCCCTGCGGGAAGCCGCATTGGCATCGCTACGGCTGCTCGCCGGAGCGGACCCGGATTCGGGTATGCCGCCGCGGCGGGCGGTGGTGGTGGCCGACGCCGATGACGTCACAGTGCGTCCTGACCTGGACGACGCCGTGGTGCGCCTGTCCGGACCGTTGCCGATCGATGCCGTGGTCGCGGTGTACGTCGACAACGCCGATGCGGAATCGGCGGTGCTGGCCGCCGTCGACGTCATCGACGAGGCGGACATGGGGGACGAGGACGCCGAACTCACCGTGGGAGACGCCCAGGATCACGACCTGGCCTGGTACGCCCCGCAGGAGTTGCCGTTCCTGCTCGAACTGCTCTGATCGACGAGACAGGGATTTGGTGCGGCGGCAGCCGTACGACTAGCTACGGGGCAGTAACCTACGGTACCGTAGGTTCATGGCCAAGAACTCGATCAAGGTCTCGGCCAATGTGGCCGACACGGTCCGTCCGACCATCGCGGGCGCCGATCGGCGCCCCGGCTGGCACGTTCTGCGCCGCATCGTGGGCCAGGTGACCACGCCGCTGCTGCCCGATGATTACCTCAAGCTGGCCAATCCGCTCTGGTCGGCGCGGGAACTGCGCGGCCGGGTCGTCGAGGTCCGGCGGGAGACCGCGGACTCGGCGACGTTGGTGATCAAGCCGGGATGGGGATTCTCATTCGACTATCAGCCCGGCCAGTATGTCGGCATCGGCGTGCTGATCGACGGGCGCTGGCGCTGGCGGTCCTATTCGTTGACCTCTACGCCGGAGGCTTCCACCACGGGCGCGCGCACCATTTCGATCACGGTCAAGGCGATGCCCGAGGGCTTCCTGTCGACACATCTGGTCGACGGCTTGCGGCCGGGTACCGTGGTGCGGTTGGCCGCGCCGCAGGGCAACTTCGTCATGCCCGAACCCGCCCCGGCCACCGTGTTGTTCGTGACGGCGGGTTCTGGCATCACCCCGGTGATGTCGATGTTGCGTACCCTGGTGCGTCGTGACCAGATCACCGACATCGTCCACATCCATTCGGCCCCAACGGAATCGGATGTGATGTTCGGTCCGGAGCTGGCCACCCTGCACGATGAGCACCCTGGCTACCGGCTTCTGGTGCGCAGTACGCGCACCGAGGGCAGGCTGGACCTCTCGCAGATCGGCGACGTCGTCCCCGATTGGCGGGAACGTCAGGCGTGGGCGTGCGGGCCGGAGGGCATGCTCAACGACGCCGAGCGAGTGTGGACCGCCGCCGGTGTCGTCGAGAACCTACATTTGGAACGGTTCGCGGTGTCGCGGGCGGCGCCGCACGGCGCAGGCGGCACTGTCACGTTCGAGCGCAGCGGTAAGGAGATCGCTGTGGACGGCGCGACACCGCTGATGGACGCGGGGGAGCGGGTCGGCATCCAGATGCCGTTCGGCTGCCGGATGGGTATCTGTCAGTCGTGCGTGGTCGGCTTGGTCGACGGACATGTGCGTGATTTGCGCACCGGCGTCGAGCATGACCCGGGTACCCGGATCCAGACATGCGTTTCGGCTGCGTCCGGCGACTGCGTCCTGGACGTCTAAACTTTACTGGCTAGTAACCTACGGAATCGTAGGTTACGCTACCGTAGGTAATTGAGAGGAGGCTGACGATGGCAGTAACCGACGTTCCCGCATTCGCGCATCTCACCGATGCCGATGTGGAGAATCTCGCCCTAGAACTGGATGCGATCCGCCAAGACATCGAAGACTCCCGCGGTGAGCGCGATGCGCGCTACATCCGCCGCACCATCGCGGCGCAACGCGCGCTCGACGTCGCCGGCCGCGTCATGCTCGCGGCGAGCTCGAAGCGTTCCGCATGGTGGGCAGGCACCATCACCCTGGGCGTGGCCAAGATCATCGAGAACATGGAGATCGGCCACAACGTCATGCACGGCCAGTGGGACTGGATGAACGATCCCGAGATTCACTCCTCGTCGTGGGAGTGGGACATGAGCGGGGCGTCCAAGCACTGGCGGTTCACCCACAACTTCATGCACCACAAGTACACCAACATCCTCGGTATGGACGACGACGTGGGCTACGGCGTCATTCGCGTCACCCGGGATGCCAAGTGGAAGCCGTTCAACCTCTACGGCAATCTGCTGTTCAACACCCTTCTCGCGATCGGCTTCGAGTGGGGCGTGGGACTGCAGCACCTGGAGCTCGGCAAGATCTTCAAGGGCCGCGACAACCGCAACGCCACCTTGGTCAGGATGCGTGAGTTCGGCGTGAAGGCCGGACATCAGCTCGCCAAGGACTACGTGGTGTGGCCGGCACTCACCTCACTGTCGCCGGGGGCGACCTTCAAGTCGACGCTGAAGGCCAACGCGGTCGCCAACGTGATCCGCAACGTGTGGGCCAACGCGGTGATCTTCTGCGGCCATTTCCCTGATGGCGCAGAGAAATTCACCAAGACGGACATGGTGGGTGAGTCCAAGGGCCAGTGGTATCTGCGCCAGATGCTGGGCAGCGCCAACTTCGACAACGGCCCGGCGCTGGCCTTCATGAGCGGCAACCTGTGCCACCAGATCGAGCATCACCTGTTCCCGGATCTGCCGAGCAACAGGTACGCCGAGATCGCGGTCCGGGTGCGGGCGCTGTGCGACAAGTACGACCTGCCGTACACCACGGGCCCGTTCCTGGTGCAGTACGCGAAAACCTGGCGCACGATCGCCAAACTGTCGCTGCCGGACCGGTTCCTGAAGGACACGGCCGACAACGCCCCTGAGACCCGCAGTGAGCGGATGTTCACGGAGCTCGACGGGTACGGCGTCACCGACCCGGCGACGGGACGTCGTCGCGGACTGAAGACGGCCATCGCGACGGTGCGGGGCTGGCGCCATCGCTAGGTTCCAAGCAATTGCCCGACGCACTCCCAGGGTCTTTGCAGCCGTGATTCATATTCTTCGTTCGTGAGGAAGCTACTTGGGGCGGCCCTGGTGCTCGGCGCTTCGGCCGTTCCGGTGGGCGTACTGGCCACCGGCGTCGCAGCAGCCGACGACTACGCCGGACAGAAGTACTCCGACGTGCAGTCGGAGCTGTCCGATGCTGGGATGAAGGGTGTTGTCGCGACCCGCTCAGGGGATTCCGAGGCCGACGATGACTGCGTAGTGGCCAGCTCGGAGAAGGCGTCCTGGCACAAGGGCGACGACTTCGCGCCGGTTACCGACACCGTGCTGCTCAACCTGAACTGCAACGCCGGGGTGGCCACCGCCAAGACCCCGGGCAACTCCGCGGCCAGCGCGGAGGGCCGCGCCGCCATCGCGGCTGCCAAGCAACAGGCCGAACAGGAGCAGCAGCAGGCGGCGGCCGACCAGGCCAAGCCCAAGCACTGAGGCCCGTGCGTCACATGCCGATTTCCCAGACCTTCGGCCAGTCCTTACCCCGGAACGCGGCATCGATGCCACCGTCGACGAAAATGACCGATCCGACGAAGTAGCTCGCCTCGGGGCTGAGCAGGAACGCCACCAGAGCGGCCACCTCTTCGGGCCGGCCACCGCGTCCGGCGGGGATCGTCTTGAGGAACTGGTCCATCCCCTCACCGGTCAGCGGGTCCTTGCGGCCTTCCTGGGTCATCGGGGTATCGATGAGCCCGGGCGCGATCGCGTTGAGCCGGATGCCCTCGGCGATGTACTCCGCGGACTTGGTGCGGGCGTAGTACGCCAGCGCTGCCTTGGTCGCCGGATAGGCCTGCAGCGCAGCGAAATCGCCATAGCCGGAGGCCACCGTGTTGGCACCCACCTCATCGCCGGCCAAGCAGGCATCAGCCAGCTCGGTCGGCCAATTGGGTTGGGTGGTGGTCGAATTCGAGCTGATGAGTACCGCCGACGAGTTCTCGCGATTGGCCATCAGCGGGCGCAGACCTTCGAGGAGCTCGACGGCGCCGAAGTAGTTGACGGCGATGAGCAGATTCGCGGGCCGGCCGGTGGCGGCCGCCACGCCGGCGAACGGGACGAAACCGTCGATGCCGCCGTCGGCGAGTTTTGTGACCTTGACGATCGCTTCCGCGCGCCCTTCCGGCGTGCTCAGATCCACGTTGACCTCGGCGCCGCGCAGGTCGACCCCGATCACCCGATGTCCGTCGGATTCCAGCCGCTTCTTGGTCGCTGCCCCGAGTCCAGAGGCGCTGCCGGTGAGAACGTAAGTAGCCACGATCAGCGACCCTAGTCGCCGGGTCGCCGGGGCAGGTCAGGCGTCCCGCAGAGCGGACAACAGGCGTCGAGTTGCCGCGACGCGGCCCGCTGCCGGGCCGGTCAAGGTGTCCAGCGCGCACTCGGGATCTGCCGGTGGCCCCATGTGACCGCAGCCGCGCGGGCAGTCCTCGATGGTGTCGGCCAGATCCGAGAATGCCCGGATCACGTCGTCCGGCTGGATGTGTGCCAGGCCGAACGACCTGATGCCGGGAGTATCTATCACCCAGCCCTGCCCATCGAGCGGGAGCGCCACCGACTGGGTGGAGGTGTGCTTGCCCTTGCCGACGCCGGACACTTCGCCCGTGGCTCGGTCCGCCTCCGGGACAAGACGATTCACCAGTGTGGACTTGCCCACGCCGGAATGTCCGAGGAACACGGTGACCTGGTCGGTGAGCAGGGGAGCGACCGCGTCGAGCGGATCTTCTCGGCCCGCCGTGACGATGGTGAGGTCCAGATCTTCGAACTGTGCGGCGAACGGTTCGGGCGCGGCCAGATCGGATTTCGTCAGGCACAGCACCGGGGTGAGCCCGCCGGCGTACGCGGCGATCAGAGCTCGTTCGACGAATCCGGTGCGCGGCGGCGGGTCGGCCAGGGCCACCACGATCAGCAGTTGGTCGGCGTTGGCGACCACCACCCGTTCGGTCGGATCGGTGTCATCGGCGGTGCGGCGCAACACTGTTCGGCGCTCACCGCGGCGCACGATCCGGGCCAGCGTGTCCGGGCGACCGGACAGGTCGCCGACGATGTCGACGTCGTCGCCCACCACGATGGGGGTGCGGCCCAGTTCGCGTGCCCGCATCGCGACCACGCGGTGGTGCGGGTCTCGGTCCAGGGCACAGCCCCACCGGCCACGGTCGACGGTCACCACCATCGCGGACTGGGCATCAGCGTGGCCCGGGCGGATCTTGGTGCGTGGACGTGAGCCTTTACCCGGCCTGATCCGGACGTCGGACTCGTCGTAATCCCGCGCTCCCAAGGTGGTTTACTTCCTGTTTTCGTGCGGGCCCGACGGCGTGTCGCCCGCCAGCATCTGCACCCACATCAGCGGGAAGTCGGGCAGGGTCTTGGCCGTGGTCTCGATGTTCTCCACCTCCACGCCGGGCACCCGCAGGCCGATGATCGCGCCGGCGGTGGCCATGCGGTGATCGGCATAGGAACGCCAGGTCCCGCCGTGCAGCGGCCGCGATGTGATCAGCAGACCGTCCTCGGTCTCTCGGCAGTCTCCGCCGAGTCCGTTGATCTCGGTGGTCAGAGCCGCAAGCCGGTCGGTCTCGTGTCCGCGCAGATGCGCGATGCCCCGCAGCCGTGATGTGGCGCCTTCGGTGGCCAGCGCGGCCAGTGCCGCGACCGTGGGGGCCAGCTCGCCCACGTCGTGCAGGTCGGCGTCAAATCCGTCGTAGCCTTCGGCGCCGCTGACTTCCAGGTGTGAATCACGTTGATGGACAGTCGCGTTCACCTTCGCGAGCAGGTCCAGGATGGTGCCGGCCGGCTGGATGCTCACCGACGGCCAGCCGGCGATCCGCACGGTTCCACCGGTGACGATCGCCGCGGCCAGGAACGGCGTCGAATTCGACAGGTCCGGCTCGATGCTCCACTCCCGTGCGCCGACCGGCCCGGGTGTGACATGCCAGCGATTCTGGACCGAGTCGTCGACGTGCACGCCGGCGTCGCGCAGCATCGCCACCGTCATCGCCACGTGCGGGGCAGAGGGCACCGACGTTCCGGTGTGCACGATGGTGAGCCCGTCGGTGAACGTCGCACCGGACAACAACAGTCCGGAAACGAACTGCGAGGAGCCCGAGGCATCGATCTCTACGGTGCCGCCGGACACAGCGCCGCGGCCGCGCACGGCGAACGGCAGCGCGTCTCCGTCGACGTCCACGCCCAGGCCGCGCAGTGCGTCGAGTAGCGGCGCGATGGGCCGGGCCCGAGCTTGCTCGTCGCCGTCGAACAACACCGCGGTGGTGCTCAGGGCGGCAACCGGCGGAACGAACCGCAGCACGGTACCCGCCAGGCCGCAGTCGACCCGGGCATCGGCGGCCGGCGCGATCGAGCCGCTGACCGTCAGCTCGGTGTCGTCGTTCTCGGCTTCCGTGACATTGACGCCCAGGGTGCGGATGGCATCGATCATCAGATCGGTATCGCGGCTGCGCAACGCGCCGTGAACGGTCGAGGAACCTTGAGGCGTGGCCAACGCGGCCAGCACGAGTGCGCGGTTGGTCAGAGACTTCGAACCGGGCACGGTCACGGTGGCGTCGACGGGGCCTGTCGCCGACGGAGCCGGCCAGTGTGTCATCTGCTCCTCACGTGCGCTCACGCACTACATCCTGCCTTGTCCGCGGATTCTGCAACCATGGGCACTATGTGTGGACGTTTCGCGGTGACCACCGATCCGGCGTTGCTGGCGCAGAAAATCCAGGCCATCGACGAGAGCACGGCGAGCTCGGGCGACAAGGACGTCGCGGGAGCCAACTACAACGTGGCTCCGACGACGACCATCTCCAGCGTCGTCAAACGGCACACCGAACCGGAGGATGAGTCGACCCGCCGGGTCCGGTCCATGCGGTGGGGTCTGATCCCACCGTGGGTGAAAACGGCCGAGGACGGCGGTCCCGACACCAAGGGCCCGCTGCTGATCAACGCCCGTGCCGACAAGGTCACCAGCTCGCCGGCATTCCGCAATTCCGCCAAGAACAAGCGCTGCCTGATCCCGATGGACGGTTGGTACGAATGGCGGCCGAACGCGGACAAGAAGTCCAAGACGCCGTTCTACATGTACGGCGCCGACGGTGAGCTGCTGTTCATGGCGGGCCTGTGGACCACCTGGCGTCCGCAAGGCGCACCGAAAGATGCACCGCCGCTGCTCAGCTGCACGATCATCACGACCGATGCCGCCGGTCCACTCGCCGAGATCCACGACCGGATGCCGCTGACCATCAGCGCACCCGACTGGGACCGCTGGATGGATCCCGACGCCCCCATCGACGAGGGGCTGCTGCGCGGGCACGGGGACCTGGACCGGATCGCCGTGCGCGAGGTGTCGCGATTGGTCAACAGCGTCCGCAACAACGGTCCCGAGCTGATCGAACCGGCCGAACCCGAAGAGATGGGGCTGTTTTGAGCGGGGCCGGCGGAGGCGTCGACCCGGGCGTGGTGGACGCCATCGGCACCGATCTGCGCTCGGCCGGTTTCACCACCTCTCGCGTGGCCGAGCTGCTCGGCCCTGACGTCAACGCCGCGCTGGGCCGGGGCGTCTGGTGGCCGGTCGTGCGCGCCACCCATGGCGCTCCGGCGGACCGGCAGCGCCTGGCCGTCCTGGTGCGCCTGCTGCTGCTCGGCACAGAGGAGTCACCCGATCTGGTCGCGTCGGCCTTCCCGTCGACCAGCCTGGAGACCTTGGCTGCCAACGGCGTCCTGGAGTTCACCGGCGACAAGGTTCGGGCCGCCCTCGACATCCGCCCGCACAGCGACGGAACCCGGGAGTTCTATGTGGTCTCCGATCAGGATGCCGCAGTGCGCCGCGGGCCGCTGCGCCACGATCATGTGCTGGGGATCGGCGGGGCGTCGGTGTCCTTGGCCCGTGCGGTCATACGTAAGCCCGTCGGCCGCGCGCTCGACCTCGGGACCGGGTGCGGTATCCAAGCTTTGCATCTGAACGCGCACTGCGAGGAGGTCGTCGCGACCGACACCAACGAGCGGGCGCTGGCACTGGCGGCGATGACCGCGCGGTTGGGCGGCATGTCATGGGACCTGCGGCGCGGCAGCATGTTTGAACCGGTGGGCGGGGAGCGCTTCGATCTGATCGTCTCCAACCCGCCGTTCGTGGTCGGATCGGGCGCCCGCGACTACATCTATCGAGATTCCGGTATGGCCGGAGATGCGGTGTGCCAGAGCCTGATCGAGCAGGTCGGTGATCACCTGCTGCCGGGCGGAACCGCGCACATCATGGCCAACTGGATCGTGCGTGACGGTGCGGAGTGGCAAGAACGGGTGCGCGGCTGGCTGGCCGGCACCGGCCTGCACGCCTGGGTGGTGCAGCGTGAACTTGCCGATCCGGTCAGCTACGTCTCTCTGTGGCTGGCCGATGCCGGAGAGGATCTCGAACGGCAGGCACAACGCGGCGGGCAATGGCTCGACTGGTTCGCGGAGCAGGACATCGTGGGCATCGGCATGGGCATGATCTCCCTGCGCGTTCCGCGCGCCGGGGAAGCACCGGAACAGATTCTCGAGGAGATCACCGGCGCTGACGAGGCGCTCACCGGAAGTGAAGTGGATGCGTTCTTCGCCCGCCGTGCCTACTTGCGCGACACCTCCGACGACGCATTGCTGGCGGCCCGGCTGTCGACGGCGCCGGTTTTCCTGGAGGCCCAGTCGCTGCCCGGGCCGGATGGGTGGCAGGAGGTCGGGGCCGCGGTGCGCCGTCCGGGCGGTCCGGCCGCGGTCATCGGCGTCGATGATGTCCTGCGGGCACTGCTGGCCGGTTGTCGAGGGGAAGTGCCGCTGGGCGCCTTGATCCAGCTGCTGGCGGCGCACCACGGCGTGGATGCCGATGCACTGGCGCAGGCTGCGCTGCCGGAGGTGCGTGAGGCGATCGGTCGGGGAATCCTCTACCAGGCAGAATGACGAGACTTTAGAGGAATCCTCGGTATTGATAGAGTATTTCTCGTGCCAGCGTCCAGGGCGACAGGCGCGCGCGACCGGCTGATGTCGGTGGCGCGTCGCCGTTTCGCAGCGGAGGGGATGATCGCCCCGACGCTCGATGAGCTGCGACGTGAGGCCGAGGTGAGCGTCGGGTCGCTCTACCACCACTTTCCGGACAAGCCTGCGTTGGCCGCGGCGGTCTACGCGCAGGTGATGGCCGAATATCAGGACGGTTTCCTGGCGATGCTGCGTGAGCAAGTCACCGCCGAGGACGGGATCCGTGGTGGTGTCCGCAACCATCTGGGTTGGGTCGCTGCTCATCGCGGCGAGGCCGCGCTGTTGCTCGGCGACCGCCTGGACAGCGCCGCGCTACGCGAATCCAACGGGAACTTCTTCGCCGGTATCCGAGATTGGTGGCGGCCGCACCACACCTACGGGGCCCTGGTGGCCATGCAGCCAGGGGTCACGGCTGCGCTGTGGTTGGGGCCGGCGCAAGAGTACGCCCGCTACTGGGTGGCCGGCCGGGTCCCCGACATGGACAACGAGGTCGTCGAGACATTCGCCGATGCGGCCTGGAAAGCGTTGCGTGGTAAACGAATTGAGGAGAATTTCTGATGGACAAGCCTCTGTACCGCAGCATGGTGGCCGACGGTGACGATCCGGCTGCCCCGCAGCGGGTTCGCGTTGTCCGCACCGACGATCGCGCGGTGGTCACTCTCGACGAACCCGACCGGCTGAACGTCCTGTCCGCACCCCTGGTGCGGCAATTGCGCAGGGTTCTGGAAGATCTGGCGGCTGACAGCGCCGTTCGGGCCGTGGTGCTGACCGGTGCGGACCCTGGTTTCAGCGCCGGTGGAGACCTGCGGATGATGCGGGCCGCCGTCGAACAGCGATATGCCGCTGAAGGCACCGCGGACGTATGGCGTTGGATACGACGCGAATTCGGTGGCATCGCCCGACTCATCGCCGGTTCGGACACCATCTTCGTCGCGGCCCTGAACGGCCCGGCGGCTGGTGTCGGATTGGCCTGGGCGCTCACGTGCGATCTGACCATCGCCAGCGATAAGGCCGTGATCGTGCCTGCCTTCGCCCGCCTCGGTCTGATTCCCGAGGTCGGTACCAGTTGGGCGTTGACCAGGCGACTCGGCTATCAGGGTGCGCTGGCCTACTACCTCAAGGGCGAGCACATCGACGCCGAAACCGCACAGCGGCTGGGCCTGGTGCACGAGGTCGTCGCCCACGAGCAACTGCTTGCCACCGCCGACGAATGGTGTTCCCGGGTCGCCGCGCTGCCGCCGCACGCGGTGGCGATGGCGAAACCGCTGCTGCGTGCCGCGGCCGACGCCGGTTGGAACGATGCGCTCACCCTCGAAGAGTTCGCCGAACCGACCTGCTTCACCACCGCGGCCTTCGCCGACAGCGTCGAGACCATGCTGTCGGACGGGACGCGTCCGCGCTAACCGGTCTTCCGGGCCGTCACCACCGCATAGGGCGCCTCGAAGGAGACCCGTCCCTCAGCGTTGGTTGCCGCGCTCAGCGCGGCGGTGAACGCATCGAGAAGACGATCCCGTGTCGCCTCGTCCAGCCGGCCGAGCAGGTCGACGTGCATCGGCGATTCGTCGGCGATGAAGCGCACCGCGGACTCGACGGAGTCGAACGCCCAGGTATGTGAACCGGTTTCGAACCGTACGTCATGGAACCGATCGGCCAACCGTGAATGCACGACGTCGAGATCGCCCCACTGATCGGGCGAATACCCAGAGGCCGGCGGTTGACCCAGGGTTTCGACGATCGGAGTGAAGAACGGGCTGCCGGCCTCATCGCGCACCCACGTGGAGAACGCGAAAACACCACCGGGAGCCAACAACCGGCCGACCTCGGCAACCAGGCTGGTGGGCTCGACGAAGATGATGCCCATGTTCGACACCACGGTGGCGAATGCGCCGTCGGGCAAACCGGTGTCGGAGGCGTCGGCGACCACCCACCGCACCGCGTCGGCCCCTGGCCGCTCGGCGGCGATGGCGATCAGCTCAGGGGTGAAGTCGACGCCGGTGACCTCGGCGCCGGCCTCCGCTGCGGCCAGTGCGGCACTTCCGGTTCCGCAGGCCAGATCGGCCAATGCGGTGCCGCGTACCGGCTGCAGGCGTTC
Organism: Mycolicibacterium fortuitum subsp. fortuitum; assembly: GCF_022179545.1. The sequence continues at coordinate 2,001,803 of NZ_AP025518.1, forward strand.
GGCTGCGGCGACCACCTCGCGTGCGATGACGGAGATGCGTTCGGCGACGGACTGGTAGCGGCCGGCGGCCCAGTTCGTGGGTTGGGGGTCAGGCATATCGACGAGCCTAGATGTGCTGCGCGGGTACGTGGCCGCTCGCCCGCACGGGAACCGGTTCGGTCAGAAGGGCGGGGGCTTGTCTTGTTCGGTGTTGAGTCGGCGTTCGGTGTTGATGCGCTGGGCGCGGGATTGTTGTCGGGTTTGTTGGCGGAGCGGCATTTTGGTGCGCCGGTCGGTGGTGGTGGTTGCGGGCGCCGGTGTTGCGGGCGGGGTTGGGGTGTGGATGGTCCAGTCGGGGAACAGGATCTGGCTGAACGGTGTGATGCGGTAGCTGTTGCCGGTGGGGGAGGTCCAAGTGTGGCTGCCGTCGGGATGTTGGATGTCGGTCCAGCCGTTTTCGCCGGCCTCGAATGTCTTGATCAGGTGGTGGGTGCGGCATTTGGGGCCGAGGTTGCCTGGGTGGGTGGGGCCGGCCGGCCAGGGCGTGGTGTGGTCGAGATCGCAATGGTGCGCTGATACCCCGCATCCGGGGAACATGCACACGAGGTCGCGCAGGCGGACGTACGTGGCCAGTTTCGCCGACGGGCGGTAACTGGCTTGGGCGGCGAGATCGTCGGGGTGGCTGATGTTGGTGACGGTGGCGCCGGTGGCGATCAGTTCGGCCAAAAGCGGTGCGGGGACGATCCCGCCGCCGAGAATGATTGCGGGGTGGCCGGTTACTGCAGGGGTCCGGTCAGCGGTGTGGTCGCCGGCGGCGGCTTCGCCGTGGATGCGGGGGTCGCGGGGTGGTTCTTCGGGTGCGGCGGGCTCGTCGGCAGGTGTCTCAACCGTGGTGTCCGGGCCCGCACTGTCTTCGCTCTCGTCGTTGCCTGCGTCGGCGGCGGGTCGGGGTAGGAGTTGGGTCAGAAGGTGAATCACCACGGCGCGGGAGCGGGGGCCGATGCCGGTGGCTGGGCAGTCGGGGTTGCCGCATTGGCAGGTGAGGTGGTCGGCTCCGGCGCCGAGGGCGCCCAGTGCGTCGGAGCGGCGTTGCCCGACGGTGCGCGGGTCGTTGTCGCAAACGCCGCGCGCCATGGTGTTGAGCAGGTGCTTGAGTAGGGCGGCGTCGGTGGACAACAGCCGACCCCAGATGGACACGGTGCCATTGGGATCGTCGAGGTCACCGAAGTGGATGTCGCGGTCGCGGGCGGCGGTGCGGGTCCTGCGTACAGCGTCTGGGTCGAACTTCTCCACCCAGACGTCGATGGCTTGTTCTGCCTTGGTTGCGGTCAGTGCGCCGTAGGTGGTGGCTGCGCCGGCCAGGGCGGTGTCGATCAGGTTGAGTGCATCGCCGTCGGTGACGAGTTGGGTGCGCCAGGTGATGGTGGAAACTACAGCCGCCGAGATATCACCGTGGGCAAAGACGGCAGCGACCTTTGGGAGGCGTTCGCGCAGTGCTTGGGCGATGCGCATCTGGGCGGAGGCGGCGCGGCGGGTCAGGTTGCAGGCGGCGCTGATCGCAGCAGCGGCGGTTTCCCAACCGTCGATGGCGCGCATGGCCGATATGTCGTCTTCGTCGTCGCAGTGACGGGCCACGATTTCGGCGATGGTGGCCAGGCGCCCGGCGGCTTCGATGGCTTCTGCGCGGGTGTGGTGTTCGAGGGTGTCGATCAGTGCGGCGTCAGGGTATTCACCGAGCGCCGACCGATTTAGCAATTCGAACATATGTTCGATACTACGCGCGCATCAATGCATCGACGACGCTTTTCGGTATGTCGCTCATTTGTCGCTCGCCAGGCGGGCAAACGCCTGGCGAGCGACACGGATCAGGCCCCGGTGTATCCCGGCGGGTTCGGGGTGTCCACCCACAGGTCCACGCCGAGGTCCGAGCCGGGCACGCAGTCGTACACCGACAGGTCGGTGACGCCGTTGTCCAGCAGGACGTCCTCACACAACAGGCTCTGGCCGGTGTATTCGCGCGCGGGCTTGTTGAAGATCGCATACGCCGCGTCGGCGTACACGTCGGGCTTGCGGGCCCGGCCCATGGCCTCATCCCCGCCGAGCAGGTTCTGCACCGCTGCGGTGGCCACCAGGGTGCGCGGCCACAGCGTGTTCGACGCGATGCCCGCCTCACGCATCTCTTCGGCGATACCCAAGGCGCACAATGTCATTCCAAACTTCGCCATCATGTACGCGGTCGGCTTGAGCCACTCGGACTCCAGCCGGATGGGCGGGGACAGCGTCAGGATGTGCGGGTTCTCCCGGCCCTTCATATGCGGGATACACGCCTGCGACACGGCATACGTGCCGCGGATCTGGATGCCGTTCATCAGATCGAAGCGCTTGAGCGGCACCTCCTCGATCGAGCCGAGGTTGATGGCCGAGGCGTTGTTGACGCACAGGTCGATGCCGCCGAACTGCGCCACCGCCTGCTCGACGGCGGCGGCCACCGAATCGCCGTCACGCACGTCGCCGACGATGGGCAGGGCCTGACCACCGGCTTCCTCGATCTCCTTGGCCGCCGTGTAGACGGTGCCCTCGAGCTTGGGATGCGGTTCTGCGGTCTTGGCGACCAGCGCGATGTTGGCGCCGTCGGCGGCGGCCTTCTTGGCGATCGCCAGGCCGATACCGCGGCTGGCGCCGGAGATGAACATGGTCTTCCCGGACAGAGTCATGAAGACACGATAGGCCGACCGAGTTGTATCGATATCGACGGTTCACCGGCTCTGACAGGCGGACGATGGAGACAGCGTCATCGAACTGCACCGGAAATGGAGGAGAACCATGAGCGCCGTCCCCGCCGGAACCGTCTTGACCTGTGCCCACGAGGGCTGTGGCTGCCGGATCCGTGTCGAGTCCGAATGTCACTGCGAGGGGCCCGAGAGCAGCTACAAGTGCACCTGCGGCGCCGACATGGTGCCGGTCACCCAATAGATCAGCCTGCGGCGTTGGGCTGCAGCGGGGGACAGTTGCCCGCCGCATCGGCCACGAGCTCGAAATGCCACAGCTCGTTGGCGTAGATCTGGCACAGCCCGAAGCGGGCGCCGTTGGCGATCAGCCAGTGATCGGCCTGCGGACCCCCGACATCAACCGCCTCACCGGTCACATGCCGGGACGCGGTCGGGGTCTGCACGTACTGGCGGGCGGCCGCGAGGCTGCCATAGGTCTGCACGGCCTGATCGAGCAGTGACTGCTGGAACTCGGCCGACCGCCATCCTGAGTTGATCGTCATGGTGACGCCGTCGGCGGCCGCGGCATCGGCGGCGTTCTGGATGGCCGCCAGCAGGCGCGGATCCAACCGGCCGATGGCGGGATTCTGCACGTCGAACGGGGTCAGCACCTGTCCGTCGGACAGCGAGCCGTCGCCCTGGGTCATCGGAACGGTGTCGTCGGCCAGGCTGATCAGCGGTCCGGTCGGTGCCGGTGCGGACGTGCCGAACACGACGGCCAACGCGGCCACGCCCGAGGCCACCGTCGTCCCCATCATCATCGGCATCACCGTGACCACACTACTGCTCGCGCCCAGCGGTCAGGGAGTTCGCGAGCTCGGTCACGAGCGCCTCGATCTGGTTGGGGTCGTTCAGCCGGTCGGGCACCCAGGCCAGGGCGATACGGGCCGGTGCCCAGGTGCTCTGGTCGATGGGCACCAGGGTGAACTCCGGCGGGGAGAAGATCTTTCCGATCAGCGATTCGGGCGCATACGGCACCACGGCGACGAGGTGACGGTTGAACACCTGGGCAGCCATCTCCAGTTCGCCGCCGAACTGGTTGGTGGTACGCACGATCCGGGTCACCCCGCGCGCGTTGAGTGCACGGGTCAGGCCGGCCAGCATCACCGGATTGGGCCGGGCGAAGTCGATCACCACGTCTCGATCGCGAAGCTCCTCGATCGAGACCAGGCCCCTGGACGCCAGCGCATCGTCGAAACGCACCGCCACTGCGCCGCCGAAGGTGGCCACGACGCGATACTGGAGCCGCTTGTCCGCGGTGGGCAGGTGGATCAACCCCAGATCGAGGTGGCCGGACACCAGCTTGGCCGTCACCTCGGCGGCCGACCCGGGCACGCTGAACTCGGTCGGCACCGGCAGATCGGTCACGGCGGCCTGGACCTGCGCCACGAAATCCGAGGGTGCGTACGCGGTGGCCCCCACCCGGACCGTCGCGGCTCCCTCGGTCAGTCTGGTCGCCGTGGCCTTCAAATCCTCGACCTGGCGCAGGATTTCGCGTGCCGGCCCGAGTAGCTTGGCGCCGAGCGGAGTCAGCCGGACGTCGTGGTAGTTGCGCTCGAAGAGCTGCCCGCCCAGTTCCTTCTCCAGCAGCTTGATCTGCTTGCTCAAGGGCGGCGGCGTGATCAGCAGCCGATCGGCGGCCCGCTTGAAATGCAGCTCCTCGGCAACCGCCACGAAGTAGCAGAGTCGGGTGAAATCCATGCGATCATTTCCGGCGATTCGAGGGCGAGGTGACCTTCGAATGCTACGAGACGCGCGATCAGCGTCCCGCGAGTTGCGTGCTCTGCGGCACTTCGAGCACTCCGTTGGCGATCAGCTCGTCGATGGCGATCTCGTCGAGTCCCAACAGTTCGGCGGCGATCTCACGGGTCTGCTCGCCGAGCAGTGGCGCCTGCAACAGGGGTGGGTCAGCGATGCGATCCGAATGGATCTGGACGTTCTCCATCGTGAACGGCTCGTCGGCGTGCGGGTGCAGCTCTTCGCGAAAAGCGCGGCGCTGCACGTAGTAATCCCAACCGGCGACGTCGTCAGCGTGTAGTACTGCGCCGGCCGGCACTCCGGCCGACTGCAGCAGATCCATGGATTCGGCCGCCGGGCGCCGGGACGTCCAGGCCCGCACGGCTGCGTCGACGCGACCGCGGTGGGCGTCTCGACCGGAACGGGTGGCCAGGTCTGGCTCGGTGGCCAGGTCCGGACGGTCGATGACCGTGCACAGCGCGTGCCAATCGGCGTCGTCGCGCACGGTGACCGCGAGCCAGGCGTCTTCACCGGCGGCCGGGAACAGGCCCCAGGGAGCGTCGTGGGGTCGGAGCGAGGGGACGCTGCCGCGACGTGTGAGGACGTCGGCTGCGATCTCTGCGGCCAGATGGCTCAGCATCACCTCCGACTGGGCCACGCTGACAGATCCACCGGTTCCGGTGCGTTCGCGGCGAAGCAGCAGCGCCAGCGCACCGAGAGCGCCGACCCGGGCCGCCACGTGGTCGGGGTAGACGGTGACCGTGTCGCAGAACGACTCCGGCTCGTCGGGATACACCCACAGGTCGGTGAAACCTGCGGCGGCGCGTACCAGCGGTCCGTAGCCCATCCGCTTCGCCCAGGGCCCGGTGGGACCGAAAGCTGAACTGTCCGCCACCACGATGCCGGGGTTGAGCTCCCGCAGGGTCTGGTAGTCCATGCCCAACGCCTCGGCCACGCCCGGTTTGAAGTTGGTCAGCACGACGTCGGACATCGCGACCAATCGGTGCGCCAGCTCCCGGCCCCGCGGTGTGCGCAGATCGATGCCGATCGAGCGCTTGTTGCGATGGCCGGCGGCGTACGTCGGCGACATCGAGGTCAGGTTGCCGCGCAGACCGTCCGGGAACGCGGAGTTCTCGATCTTGATGACTTCGGCGCCGAGATCGCCGAAGAGCCGTCCGGTGTCGGAGCCGACGACGATCACACCCAGGTCCAACACCCGCACACCCTCCAGCGGAAGGCCCTCGTTGCGGCGATCGCGCGCCGCGAGCAGCGGTGCCACGTCGATGTGGCGTGGGCGGCGCCGACCGTCGGCCTCCTCGTGGCTGGTTCGGGTGAGCGCAACGGCCCGGTGCCCGTCGATCTCGACGACGCCTGCGGGCACCGGTGCCGACACGCCCGGGGCCAGCTCGACCTCGCGGAAACACCCGCGGCTGCGGACCTGCTCTGTGCCAAGCGTTTCGGCCAGCGTCAACACGGCCGCAGTCGGCACGCCGTGGCGCTGACCGGCGACCTCCAACTCGGCGCGGGTCTTGCCGGCGCAGAACCGGCCCACAGCTGCCAGCAGCTCCGGCGAACTCAGCCGCACCCGAAGCCGGTCGAACGAGGGGTCGGCGAACTCGGCGGGCCGGCCCATCCAGTCGAACATGCCGTGCCACTGGCGTTTCGCCAGCAGGCAGATCCGCACATGCCCGTCCTTGCACGCGATGATCGGATAGCGCAATCGTTCGGCGTTCCAGTCGCGTCGCTGACGGCTCAATGCCACCCCGGCCGAGGCCGTACCGACGGTTCCGTGCGGAGGATCGAGGGTCTGCATTGCCCCGTCGAGAATCGAGAAGTCGATCAAATCGGCTTCCCCCGTACGCAACCGGTCCAGATACACGCTCACAGTCATCACCGCGGCCTGCGCGGCCGCGACGTGGTACGGAAGCTGCCCCGCCGGTGGCACCAGCGGCTCCCGCCCCGGGATGCCCGAACGGGACAGCTCGCTGGTCAGTGCATGCAGCACCGGGGTGGTGGCCTGCCAACCGCGGTAGCTTGTGTCGCGGCCGAAATCGCTGATCGACAAGATCACCAGGCCGGGATGTTCGGCGCGAATGGTACGGGCCGCCAACGCTTTCTCGGCGTCCGACCCGGGCCGGGTGTCCTCGATCAGGATGTCGGATCCGGCCAGCAGGTGCACCCAGCGTCGGCGGTCGTCGGCAATCGAGGGATCGATCACCACGGTGCTCAGGCCGTGCCGGTTGATCGCGATGCCCACCGAATCGGCATCGACCCCGGCGCCCTCGGCGATGGGGGCCGGGGGTTCGTCGGTGACTCCGGGCAGATGCACCTGGGTCACCGAGGCGCCGAGATCGGCCAGCAGACGCCCGACGGCCGTCATCGGGCCGCGGGACAGATCGAGGATGCGGACCCCGGCCAGCGGTGGATCGTAGTGGTTCGGGCTGGCCACCTTTCAGCTCCGGCGGGCCTGGCGGAAGGGGATGTCGCGATCGACCTCGGGCTCCTTGGCCAGGCCGAGGACGCGCTCACCGATGATGTTGCGCTGGATCTGGTCGGTGCCGCCTCCGATCGAGGTGAAGAACGCATTGAGGGTGAGGAAGTTGATGTCATCGGCCTCGGGGTTCTCGCTCCCGGCCAAAAGCGCTTCGGCGCCGATGATCTCGGTCTTCAGGCGGGCCTCGGAGTGCAGGATGTTCGACATCGCCAGCTTGCCCAGCGACATGATCGAGCTCGACGTTCCTTGCGCAGCAGCGGCTTTGGCCCGCGCGTTGTTGAGCGAATTGAGTTCGCGCAATGCCAGCACGTTGGCCAGTTCCTTGCGCACCGCCGGGTCGTCGAGCCGACCGTGATCGCGGGCCAGTCCGATGAGATCGTCGGCGCGGGTGCGATTTCGTGAGCCGCGCCCGGCGTCGCCCATGAGCGAACGTTCGTAGGCCAGCGCGGTCTGCAGTACCCGCCACCCGTTGCCCTCGCCGCCGAGCAGATAGGCATCGGACACCCGCGCGTCGGTGATGAACACCTCGTTGAAGTGGGACTCTCCGGTGATCTGCACCAGTGGACGCACCTCGATACCGGGCTGGCGCATCGGAATCATGAAGAAGCTCAGGCCCTTGTGCTTGGGCACATCCCAGTCGGTGCGGGCGATCAGCAGCGCGTATTCGGCGGTGGTGGCACCCGAGGTCCACACCTTCTGGCCGTTGACCACCCACTCATCGCCATCGCGGACTGCGGTCGTGCGCACGGCGGCCAGATCCGATCCGGCTCCTGGTTCGCTGTAGAGCAGGCACGTGCGGATGCGTTCGGTGAGGAAGTCACGCACCAGATCGTTCTTGAGCTGCTCTGTGCCGAACTTGAGCGCGGTGTTGGCCGGGATGCTGTATTTGTCCTGACGCGCACCGGGGGCCTTGACCGCCCGGAATTCCTGCTCGACGACCGCGGCGAGCTTGTTCGGGTAGTCCCGTCCGAACCATTCGGTGGGGTAGGTGGGCACGGCGTATCCCGCGTCGAGGACCTTCTGCAGCCACGCCACCCGCTCGGGCGAACTGACCCACGGATTGGTGGATTTCGGCAGCCCGGACCAGTTCTGGGTGAGCCAGTCACGCACCTCGGCGCGCAGCTGATCGGCGCTGGGCAGGTCGTTGCCGGTCATCGTCATGCACCTTTCGACGAGAGGTAGCGCTCGCGGTGCAGCCCCGAACCGCCGAGCAGTTGCAGGCCGGTGCGGGCTCGGCGCAGGTACAGGTGGGCCGGGTGCTCCCAGGTGAACGCGATGCCGCCGTGCATCTGGATCGCCGACATCGCGGTCGTGTGGTAGGCCTCTGCGCAGGTGAATCCGGCCAGACCGATTGCACCACTGGTCTTTTCGCTTCCAGCGTCGTATTCGGCGGCGGCGTGCTGGGCCGCCGAGGTGGCTGATTCCACCTGGAGCAGCAGATCGGCCGCCATGTGCTTGAGGGCCTGGAAACTGCCGATGGGGCGGCCGAACTGGATCCGGGTCTTGAGGTAGTCCACGGTGATCTCGAAGATTCGCCGTGTCCCGCCGACCTGTTCGCCTGCCAGCGCGATCACCGCGAGGTCCAGCGCCTGCTGCACCGCGTCCCATCCCGCAGTGCCGAGACGACGCGCCGCAACGGCGTCGAACGTAAAGGTCGACAGTGGGACCGTCTGGTCGAAAACCGTTGCGGCCGTGCGCTCGAAACCTTCAGCGTCGGCGGCGACCTGGAACACCCCGAAGCCTCCGTCGGTGCGGGCCACGACCAGGATGAGGTCGGCGACCTGGCCGTGGAGGACGTAGTGCGCCGTGCCGGTCAGCGTGTAATCCGGGCCTTCTCCGGGGCAAGCGCGCACTGCCACGCCCTCTGGCGCCCAGGTGCCGCGGGAACCGGTGACCGCCACCGTGCCCACCGAGCTCCCGTCGACCAGGCCTGGCAGCAGGCGCTGCTTGTCCTCGTCGCTGCCGGCCGCGCCGATCAGCGCCGAGGCCAGGACCGCGCTGGACAGGAACGGTGCGGGCAGCAGGGCGGCGCCGGTCGCCTCGGCGACGGCCTCGAGCTCGCGGGCTCCCAGCCCGACGCCGCCGTACCGAGCGTCAACCAGCAGGCCCGCTACGCCCTGGGCGGCGAGCTTTCGCCAGAGTTCGCGGTCGAAGCCGTCGTCGCTGCTCATCGTCCGGCGCACGTCCTGTTCGGTGCACTCCTCGTGGAGCAACCCGGAGACCGCGGCGGCCAGTTCCGCTCGCTCGGCCACGCTGATCGTCATGGGCACCCGCCTTCCTCGTCGGGTCCATGCAATCCGGCCATGGTCGTGATGTAAATCACGGATTCGCACACCGGTACGTTTCCGATTGCGACATGCCGCGGCCGGAGCTGCTCAGACGGCGATGTCGGCGGTCACCGCACCGGTGGCCCGGATCAGGTCCGCCGGCGCCAGCGCGATGTCCCAGCCCCGCTTTCCTGCGCTGCACAGCACCTTGTCGAATGCCAGTGCCGAGGCGTCGACGACGGTGGGAAGCGGCTTGCGCTGCCCCAGCGGGGAGATGCCGCCCACCACGTAGCCGCTGGAGCGCTGCGCGGCGGCAGGGTCGGCCATCTCGGCCTTGGTCACCCCGAGCGCGGCGGCTGCGGCCTTGAGAGACAGCTTCGACGGCACCGGCAGCACGGCCACGGCCAGGCCTTTGGGCAGTGCGATCACCAGCGTCTTGAACACCTGCTCGGCGGCGAAGCCGTCCGCGGCCAGCTGGGCCACTGCTTCCGCGCCGAAGGAGTCGTTGCGGGGATCGTGGTGGTACTGGATGACCTGATGATCGATACCGGCGGCGACCAGGGCGGCGATGGCCGGGGTTGCTGTGCGTGCCATCGGGACACGGTAGCCGGGCACGCCGGGAACAGAGCGGCCCCTACATGCTGTTATTGCTCTCGACATCTGCTCAGCGCTACTTGTCGGTAGCACGCTCTAGGATCTGTAAGGAGGATTCTGGTGCCAACCGCATGCCTGGAACGGACACCGGATACCCAGTGGTATTCCGGATCTCTTGGTGGCGCCGTGACAGAAGGGAAGGTGTTTCCCACGATGACTGACGTCGAGCAGGCTGAGCCTGACACGCCGCAGCCGACCGAGACCGATGCCGAGCTGACCGCCCGATTCGAACGCGATGCCATCCCGCTGCTGGACCAGCTCTACGGCGGTGCCCTGCGGATGACCCGCAATCCGGCCGACGCTGAGGACCTGCTGCAGGAGACCATGGTCAAGGCGTATGCCGGCTTCCGGTCATTCCGCGAGGGCACAAACCTCAAGGCCTGGCTGTACCGCATCCTGACCAACACCTACATCAACAGCTACCGCAAGAAGCAGCGCCAACCCGCCGAGTATCCGACCGACGAGATCACCGACTGGCAGCTGGCTTCCAATGCCGAGCATTCTTCGACCGGTCTGCGATCGGCAGAGGTCGAGGCGCTGGAGGCGTTGCCCGACACCGAGATCAAAGCGGCGCTGCAGGCACTGCCCGAGGAATTCCGGATGGCGGTGTACTACGCCGACGTCGAGGGCTTCCCCTACAAGGAGATCGCCGAGATCATGGATACTCCCATCGGGACGGTGATGTCCCGACTGCACCGTGGCCGCAAGCAGTTGCGGGATCTGCTGGCGGACGTGGCCAGGGACCGCGGCTTCATCCGAGGTCAGCAGCTTGGTGAGCCGGAGGAGGTGTCGTCGTGAGCGACAAGCACGATGAGGACGAGCGCTGGACCCCGCCGATCGGTCCTGTCGACCCCGAGCACCCGGACTGCGCCGCGGTGATCGCCGAGGTATGGACGCTGCTCGACGGTGAGTGCACGGCCGAAAGCCGTGACAAGCTCAAGCATCACCTCGAAGAATGCCCCGCCTGCCTACGTCATTACGGCGTGGAGGAGCGCGTGAAGCGGCTGATCGCCTCCAAGTGCAGCGGCGAGAAGGCCCCGGAAGGGCTGCGGGAGCGGCTGCGCATCCAGATCAGCCAGACCACGATCATCCGGGGCTGACCAGGCGATTCGGACCTGGTTGCCCAACGACAAACCGCCCGATCTCCGAGGGGAGTCGGGCGGTCACAGTCAGCCGAAGCGGCTAGCGCACTGACTTCGAACCGGCGTTGGGGCGCTTGCCGTGGTTCGCCTTCGAGTGCTTGCGGTCCCGCTTCTTGCGGCCACGCTTGGCCATGATGATCCTCCAGATGGTCTAAGAACTTGCTCCCTAGTGTCTCATGCCCCGGGGGCAGCACTGTCCACCCGGGGTTGTGGTTCGATATAGGCCGCACAAGTAGTCGGGTTAGCGCCGGAGTGAAGTGGGGTGAAGATGGCCGAGGACGTTCGCGCCGAAATCGTGGCCAGTGTGCTCGAGGTCGTGGTTCACGAGGGCGATCAGATCGGTGCGGGGGACACCCTGGTGCTGCTCGAATCGATGAAGATGGAGATTCCCGTCCTCGCCGAGGTCGCGGGCACCGTCACCAAGGTCAACGTCGCCGAGGGTGACGTCATCCAGGCCGGCGATCTCATCGCGGTGATCGACTGACTCGGTTCGTTTCGTTGCTCCCGGCTGACGGTGGTCTCTCTGCTCCTCGCGTGCGCGGTGCCTGATGTCCACCCTCGGTGATCTTCTCGCCGAGCACACCGTGTTGCCCGGCAGCGCGGTGGACCATCTGCATGCGGTGGTCGGGGAGTGGCAGCTGTTGGCGGATCTGTCGTTCGCCGACTATCTGATGTGGGTGCGCCGCGACGACGGCGTGCTGGTGTGTGTGGCGCAGGTGCGGCCCAACACCGCCCCCACCGTCCTGCTGGCCGACTCGGTCGGCACCCTGGCGGCCGCGGCGGATCTCCCCGTCGTCACCACGGCCTTTGAGTCGGGCGCGATCGGGCGGGGAAGCGGTGGGACCCAACGGCATTCGCCCGACCTGCCCGGTCTGAACGTAGAGGCAGTGCCGGTGCGGCACCGCGATCATGTGGTAGCCGTGCTCACCCACCAGACGGCTCTGGCCACCCGTCGGATGGCCAGCCCGCTGGAGGGTGCCTACCTGGACTGTGCGAGCGATCTGCTGCACATGCTGTCCGAGGGCACCTTCCCCAATGTCGGCGATCTGGCGATGTCCCGTTCCAGCCCACGAGTGGGCGACGGGTTCATCCGCCTCGACGAGGTCGGTGACGTCGTGTTCGCCAGCCCCAACGCCATCTCGGCGTATCACCGCATGGGCCTGGCCTCCGAGCTCGACGGGCACAATCTGGTCACCATCACCCGGCCGTTGATCTCCGACCCTTTCGAGGCGCAGGAACTGGCCAACCACGTGCGCGACTCACTGGCCGGCGGTTCCAGCATGCGGATGGAGGTCGACGCCGGAGGTGCGGCAGTGCTGTTGCGCACCCTGCCGCTGGTCGTGCACGGCGCCGCAGTCGGCGCGGCCGTCCTGATCCGCGACGTCACCGAGGTCAAGCGACGTGATCGTGCCCTGCTGAGCAAGGACGCCACCATCCGGGAGATCCATCACCGGGTGAAGAACAACCTGCAGACGGTGGCGGCCCTGTTGCGGCTGCAGGCGCGCCGGACCAACAACCTGGAGGCCCGCGAGGCGCTGATCGAATCGGTCCGCCGGGTGTCCTCGATCGCACTGGTTCACGACGCGTTGTCCATGTCGGTCGACGAGGAGGTCAACCTCGACGAGGTGATCGACCGGATCCTGCCGATCATGAACGACGTCGCCTCGGTGGATACCCCGATCCGGATCAACCGCGAAGGCGCCCTCGGCGTGCTCGACGCCGATCGCGCGACCGCGCTCATCATGGTGATCACCGAATTGGTGCAGAACGCCATCGAGCACGCCTTCGACGCGAACACGCCGCAGGGGTGTGTGACGATCAAGGCCGAGCGGTCGGCCCGCTGGCTCGACGTCGTCGTCCATGACGACGGCCGTGGGGTGCCCGACGGATTCAGCCTCGAGAAGTCGGACCGGTTGGGCCTGCAGATCGTCCGGACGCTGGTCACCGCGGAACTGGACGGGTCGCTCGGCATGCACGATGTCGCGTCGGGCGGAACCGATGTGGTGCTGCGGGTGCCGATCGGCAGGCGGAGTCGCGGCACCCAGTGACCCAGAGCGTTCAGAGCCATTGCCCGGCTGCGTCAATTGAAGATGTGACGACAATTACGCAATTTGCTGCAGAAATTGTCGCCGAAATAAGCTACGGCCCCGACATTTGTCGGGGCCGTAGCTTGCGTCGGGTTCTGAACCGAAGGTCAGACTCCGGTGCGGGCCTTGGTGCGGGCGTTGCGACGCTTGAGCGCGCGACGCTCGTCCTCGCTCATCCCGCCCCACACGCCGGCGTCCTGGCCGGAGTCCAAGGCCCAGGTGAGGCACTCAGTGGTCACGGGGCAACGGTTGCACACCAGCTTCGCGTCAGCGATCTGAGCAAGCGCCGGGCCGCTGTTTCCCACGGGGAAGAACAGCTCCGGATCTTCGTCGCGACAGACGGCCTTGTGGCGCCAATCCATAAGATCAAACTCCTCGTTAGACATGTATGCGTGCGCGGCGAAGCGCACCAGATTTTCTTCGGCTGTTAACGCGTGCACACGAATGTTTCTGCACTGTTGCATTGATGCTTTCACAGGCTGAACAGATGTCAATAGCATTGAGTTAACACGTGGGCAAAGTCACTGGGCGGGGCGGTGACCAGAACCCCTGGTCCTGTGTACTACACTCTGGATCTAGCTGCGCCCTAATTCCACCCTAAGCGGTGTGTTTGCGCAGGTCAATCACTTTTCGCAGTCGGCGCGACGACGCTCAGCGCCTCGGGGACCGACGTGAACGTCATGGTTTCGCGCGTGCCGATGTAATCTCCGTCAATCTGACAGGCGGCAGGCGTGTTGCTCGTCACGGTGACCGACGAGACGTTGTCGTCACGGATCAGATGCTTGGCTTCCAGGCGCGGGTTGCGGGCCACCATCTGACGGACCAGTCGCAGGTTCGACCAGATGTTCATGTTCGTGGTGGCGAACACGCCCAGGCCGGTGTCGAAAGTGGTGTCCGGGTTCGTCCACACCGGACGGCTGTTCGCATACGTCCAGGGACTCGAGTTCGAGACGAAGGCGAAGTGCACGCCGCTGACGGGTTCGGCACCCGGCAGGTGCAGCGTCAGGGTCGGCTCCCTGCGAGCGCTGGTCAGGAACTCGCGCACCGCGACGCGGATGTAGCGCGACGCGGTGACCTTGCGGCCCTTCGCGCGCTGGGCCTCCACGGCCGCCACCACGTCACCGTCCACACCCATGCCGGCGGTGAACACGCCCCAGCGTTCGCCGCAGTCCATCAGGCCGATCCGGCGCCATGGGCGTCCCATTCGGTAGCCACCGAGCAGGTCGACGAGTTGGTTGGTGGCCTCGATCGGATCCGGGCTGATGCCCAGTGCCCGGGCGAACACGTTGGCCGAGCCACCCGGTACGACGGCCACCGCAGGCGCCACGCCGGCGTCGGGCCGGGTCCCGCAGTCCCCGAGCACACCGTTGACGACCTCGTTGACCGTGCCGTCGCCACCATGCACGATCAGCACATCCACTCCGTCGCGAGCCGCGTCGCGGGCGATCTCGATGGCGTGACCTCGGTGATTGGTGTGTTCGACGGTCAGCGTGACCCGGCTTTCCAGCGCGTGGGCCAGCAGGTCACGCCCGGCCGGAGTGGTCGAGGTCGCGTTGGGATTGACGATCAGCACGGCACGCACGGGGCATGAGCCTAATGGGGCAAGGTGTACGGCCGTTATTCGTAAATCTGTCCATCCAGGTAACGCCACCGACCTTTCACCCGTTCGAAACGGCTGCGTTCATGCAGGATGTGGCGTTTGCCGTCGTGGACATACTGGGCGCGGAATTCGACCACACCGTCGGTGGACTCCTCGCCTCCGGCTTCTGCGTCGACGATCTGCAGCCGCCGCCACACGATGTCCTCGTCCAGGGACAGCTCGGCGGGGCGGGTGTCGGGATGCCAGGACGTCAGCAGGTAGTCGACATCACCGAGGGCGAACGCGCTGAACCGCGACCGCATCAATGCGACGGCCGTGGCGGCCTGCCGTGCGCCGCTGTGCAGCGGGCCGCAGCACTCGTCGTAGGGCAGGCCGGTGCCGCACGGGCAGGGGTGGTCGGTCACGCGGCCAAGTATCCCGGTCTGTCCTGCGCGCCGGTACGGTACAGGACGTGACCGCACGCCGATTACTGCTCGTCAACGGACCGAATCTCAACATGCTGGGCACCCGGCAGCCCGAGATCTACGGTTCCACCACGCTGGCTCAGATCGAGCAGCGGGTGGCCGAGCTGGCCGCCGAATTCGGCTTCGAGATCCGCGCCGTGCAGAGCAACCATGAGGGTGTGCTCGTCGACGCCATTCAGGCGGCGCGCTCCGACTGCACGGGCATCATCATCAATCCCGCGGCCTACAGCCACACCTCGGTGGCCATCCGCGACGCGCTCAGCGCGGCGGAGCTGCCGGTGGTCGAGGTGCACCTGAGCAACATCCACACCCGCGAGGCCTTCCGTCATCACTCCTACGTGTCGGCCGTCGCGCAGGTCGTCATCGCCGGCGCAGGCCCGGCCGGATACGAATACGCGGTGCGCTACCTGGCGGAGCGGCAGTCGTGATTCAGCCGCCCTCGATCCGGTATGCGGGCTTTCTGACCGCCGCCGAAGGAATCGCCGGGCTGATCATGGCGGTCGTGCTGTTGGTGCGAGGGCTCGGCGGCGCGGACCAGCACATCGTCAGTGGCTACGGCACGGCGATCTGGTTCGTGTTGATCGGCGGTGGGGTGCTGGCCGGCGGGTGGGCGCTGATCACCGCCAGGCGCTGGGGCCGGGGGATCGCAGTGCTGGCCAACCTGCTGTTGTTACCGGTGGCCTGGTATGTGATCACCTCGCACCACGTGGTGTACGGCGTGCTGGTCGGGTTACTCGCCCTGGTCACCCTCGGACTGCTGTTCAGCCCGTCCTCCGTGGACTGGATCGCCGGGCGCGACTAGGTACGGCGCTCGGCGGCCAACGCGCTGAGCTCCGGACCCGATACCCGGTAGGTGGTCCATTCGGTCTGTGGTTTGCCGCCCACTGCGTCATACAGGGCGATGGCGTTGACGTTCCAGTTCAGCACCGCCCAGCTCATCCTGGAGTAGCCGTTCTCGACGCACTCGGCGGCCAAGGTGGACAACAACTTCCGGGCCAGGCCCCGGCGCCGGAAGGCCGGGCGCACGTAGAGATCCTCCAGGTAGAGGCCTGCGACACCGTCCCAGGTGGAGAAGTTCAGAAACCACACCGCCGTCGCGGCGATCTGTCCGTCGACCTCGACCATGTGTGCGTGAGCCACCGGGTTGTCACCGAAAAGTGCTGTGTACATCTGCTTTTCGGTCACGGTGCACTCGTCGCTGGCCTTTTCGAACTCGGCCAGCTCGCGGACCATCGCGGTGATCTCGACCTCGTCGCCGGGGTGTGCCCGACGAATCAACTCGCTCATGTCGCCCCTAGTCCGGTCAGGATCGTTCGGAATTTCGTGGTGGTCTCGTCGACTTCGTCATCGGGATCGGATTCGGCGACAATACCGCCGCCGGCACTGGCCAGTGCCGTGTATCGGTCTGCCGACAACACCGCGCAGCGGATCGAGACCACCCACCGTCCGTCACCGCTGCTGTCGCACCAGCCGACAGCGCCCGCATAGAAGCCGCGGTCGCCCTCCAATTCGCCGATCAGCGCGGCGGCCCGGTCGGCGGGCACTCCGCCCACCGCGGGCGTAGGGTGCAGTGCCAGGGCAAGATCGATTGCAGTGGTGCGCTTTTCGCGGAGCCGGCCGACGACGGGTGTGCTCAGGTGCCACAGGGCGTCCGTGCCGTGCAGCTCGGGTTCGTCGGCGATCTGCAGATCCACGCACAACGGCTCCAGCGCCTGACGCATGACGTCGACCACCAACTGATGTTCGTGCCGGTTCTTGGCCGAGGCGGCCAGCGCGGTCGCGTTGGCCGCGTCGACAGCAGGATCATCCGATCGCGGTGCGGACCCGGCGAAGGGCCGGCAGATCACCATCTCGCCCTCGCGGGCCACGAGCAACTCGGGGCTGGCGCCGACGAGCGCGGTGCCGGTGTACGTGCCCCCAGCTGGGGTCAGATCCGCCAGATAGACCGTGGCGGCCGGGTCGGCATCGGCGAGTCGGCGCAGCACACTGCGCACGTCCCACGCAGAACTCGCGGTCAGTCGCAGCGCGCGGGCCAGAACCACCTTGTCGATCGGGACCAGGGGGTCGCGCAGCTGTCGGATGGCCTCGGCCACGCGCTCGCGGTGCACCGAACCCGGTGGCAGGGTTTGGCGGTCCACCACCGCCGGCGGCGGGCTCGCTGTCCAATCCGGTAGCGATTCGGTGAATCGGACCGTGTCGGGTTCATACAGCGCGGCAGCCGCCGCCGGGTTGAACGGCAAGGCGCCCAACACTATTGGCGTCCCTGAACGTAACGCTGCCTGCGCGTCGGCGATATCGGCGAATCCGGTGCGCATGCCTTCGGCGAGGACGACTCCGTCGGGCCCGGCCAACACGAACGACGGATTCACAGCGACAGGCACGGGTTGGGGTGACCGGTCAGACCGAGCGCGGTGATCTGGCGCACACCGTGCTCGAATCCGCACACCGCGAGCGAAGCGGGCACCATCGACAGTCGGATCCCTTCGGCCACCGGCAGTTCCACCCAGCGGGTCAGCATCGCGCGGGAGAAATGGCCGTGCCCGACGAACACCACGTCTCGACCGGGCAGGTGCTCGAGCGCCAACGCCACCGCCCGGTCGGCGCGGGCGGCGACCTCGTCGAGGCTCTCCCCGCCGGGACAGCCGTGTGTCCACACCAGCCAGTCGGGCACGCTCTCGCGGATCTGCGGTGTGGTCAATCCCTCGTATTCGCCGTAATCCCACTCGGACAGCACCGGGTTGACCTCGTCGACGTGCAGGCCGGCAAGTTCGGCGGTGTCCAGCGCGCGGCGTCGTGGGCTGCTGATCACCAGCGGGTCGGTCAACTGCAGTTCGGCGAGCGCGGGCCGGGCCAGCACGGCTTGTTCCCGTCCGGTCTCGGTCAGGTCCTGCTCGGTGCGCCCGGTGTGCCTGCCGGTGGCCGACCACTCGGTCTCGCCGTGACGTAGCAGGATCAAACGGTGCAGGCGGTCGCTCACACCGGCGATTCTGCCGCACGTTCCGGCAATGCCGCCGAGAGCGTGCTTGGATGAAGGTGTGACGCGAGTATTAGCGGTCGCCAATCAAAAGGGTGGGGTAGCCAAGACGACGACGGTGGCGTCGCTGGGCGCGGCGATGGCCGAGCAGGGGCGGCGCGTACTGCTGGTCGATCTGGATCCGCAAGGCTGTCTGACGTTTTCATTGGGCCACGACCCGGACAAGCTGCCGGTTTCGGTACATGAGGTGTTGCTCGGCGATGTCGAGCCAGGCGCGGCGTTGGTCGAGACGGCCGAGGGGATGACGCTGCTGCCGGCCAATATCGATCTGGCCGGCTCAGAAGCCATGCTGCTGATGCGGGCGGGGCGGGAGTACGCGCTCAAGCGGGCCCTGGCCAAGGTGGAATCCGATTTCGACGTGGTGATCATCGACTGCCCGCCGTCACTGGGCGTGCTGACGCTCAATGGTCTGACGGCCGCGCACGAGGTGATCGTGCCGTTGCAGTGCGAGACCCTGGCGCATCGCGGTGTGGGTCAGTTCCTGCGCACCATCGCCGATGTGCAGCAGATCACCAACCCTGATCTGGCGCTGCTGGGCGCGTTGCCGACGCTCTACGATTCGCGGACCACTCACAGTCGCGACGTGCTGCTCGATGTCGCCGACCGGTACGAACTGCCGGTGCTGGCGCCGCCGATTCCACGTACCGTCCGGTTCGCCGAGGCCAGCGCGTCAGGATCGTCGGTGCTGGCCGGCCGTAAGAGCAAAGGCGGCATCGCCTATCGCGAGCTGGCCCAGGCGCTGCTCAAGCATTGGAAATCCGGCAAGAAGTTGCCGACGTTCACACCCGAGGTGGTCTAGGCGCGGCTCGACCTTGACCTTGACCTATGGGCAGACCCGATGCTGGCGACATGAACGAGCAGGACTTGCTGAGCATCGGGGAGTTCGCGGCCCGGACCGGGTTGTCGGCCACGATGTTGCGCTCATATGCGGCGTCGGGACTGTTGGTGCCGGCCGCGGTCGACGCGCTCACGGGATACCGGTACTACGCCCGGGCGCAGGTTGCGGAGGCGCGCACGGTGGCATTGCTCCGGGGAGCGCAGATTCCGGTCGCCGAGATCGCCGAGTTCCTGCTCGGTCCCACCGAACAGCAACTGGCCGCGTGGTGTGAGGCGCTCGATGACGAATATGCCCGCCGCTGCGAGGCACTCGGAGTGGTCCGGCGCTCGTTGCCGGCCCACGCTTCTCCAGTGGCAGGGGGCCGCTGGACCGACGAGAGGACGATCGGGATGGTTTCGGTGTTGAGGGCTGCGACGGCCACTGATCAGGGCCCGGTCCGCGCGACGAACCAGGACTCATTGCTCGCCGACGGCATTCTGTACGCGGTGGCCGACGGTTTCGGGCCCGAGGGCGACCATGCCAGCCGGATCGCGGTGGAGACGCTGGCCGCCGGCTTCACCGCCGCGCCGGACCGCGACGGGTTGATCGGCGCGGTCCAGCAGGCCAACGAACGCGTGTTCGCCCATGTCGACGCGTCGGGAACCAGTTCGGGCGCCACGCTGACCTTGGTGGCCCTCTTCGATGACGAGCAGGGCGGACCGCTGGCCGTCAACATCGGGGATTCGCCGCTGAACCGAATTCGCGACGGGGGGATGAGTCAGCTCACCAATGATCACAGTGTTTCCGGCGAACTCGTGCGGGTCGGTGAGATCACCCGCGAGGAGGCCCGCTTCCACCCGCACCGGCATCTGCTGACCCGGGCGCTCGGCATCGGCCCCGTCATCCGTCCCGATGTGTTCGACCTGGACTGCCGGCCCGGAGACCGGCTGTTGATCAGCAGTGACGGGCTGTTCGCCGGGGCCGACGATGCCGACATCGTCGCTGCGGCCACGGAGGCCGAACCCGAGGTTGCGGCGCAGCGGTTGGTGCAGGTGGCCAACGAGGCCGGTGGCAGCGACAACACCACCGTGATCGTGATCGACCTCGGCTGAGCCCGGCCCGGCTCAGGCGGCGCCGAGGGCCACCAGTTGGGTACCGCGTTGTTCGAGCACGGTGTCTCCGGCCACGGCCGGAACCACCGGTGCGACGCTCGGTGTGCGCGGCAGCGCGATGTGGCGCTGGCCGGCGCCGGTCGTCTGATCGAAGATGTCGTAGCCGTCGCTCACCGGCACCAACAGCTGACCGGCCATCACGGTGGCAGGCCCGACGGGTATTTGCGGCCCCGATGCGGTGACGGTGAACTTGTACTGGAGGCCGGAGGCCCCGGTGGTGCTGAAGACCAGCACCGAGTCGCCGGTCCACCAGGTGATCAGGTCCCCGGCGCGGGTGGTGGTCGACTGCGGCGCCGCCGGCTTGGCCAGCGGCAGGCTGGCGAGCGTCTTACCCGTCTCGTCGATGATGTTGACCATCGGCCTCGGGAGGGGCAGGTATACCGCGGTGGTGGTGCCAGACACGGCGATCACCTTGGCGCCCGACTCGTCGGTGATGTCCTGCAGTTCGACGTATCGCGTGTCCGGAGTGTCTTCTTCGTCGGCTGGGCGCAGCAGGGTCAGCCGGATGAACTTGCTCTTCGGGCAGGACTCCAGCACCGACACCGCTGACGAGCTCGCCGCCGCCGACAGCTGTCGGCACACCGGTGAGGCCGGCACGTCCGGCTTGATGCGGGCGTCCAGCGCGCCGTAGGACAGCATCCGGACCATGTCCGAGCGCCACAGCTCCAGCCGGCTGTCACCCGCCGAGAGCACGGTGGTGCCGTCGGAAGACAGCCGGACCTCGGGGTCGGCGAAGGCGGTGCGGGCGGGCCCGCGCTTGCCCGTCTTGCCGTCGACGGTGCTGACCTGTCCGCAACCGCGAACGTCGGGATAGACCGCGACGGCGTATTGGTACACCGCGGTCACCCCGCACAGTTCGAGGTCGCGGGCATAACTCCACAGGACCGCTCCGCTGACGGGATCGCGGCCTTCGACCGTGGAACCGTCGGCGGTCACCACCGATCCGCCGGCGAGCACCGGCTCGGCGGTCCTCGGACTGTTGGCGACCCACAGCTGCTGAAGGCCGGCCGGTATCGCGCGGGCCGGAGTCAGATAGGGGACCGGCGCAGCCGCGGGCCTGCTGATGGTGGCCCGTGCGTCACTGGTCCACCAGATCAGACCGGCCGCCAGCGCGACGATCGCGACGATTGCCGCCGCGGCGGCCATGTCGGCGCGAGTGCGGCGTTCGGGTTTGACCACTGACCGGAGCTCTGGTGTGCGCCGGTCAGCCGGCCGTCGCGGTCTCGGTCTTGCGGGGGCGGCGCCGCCTGCGGCGTCGTCCGGCGGTCGATGCCTCACCGGTGGAGTCCTGGTCGGTCACCGGTGCCGAATCGGTGCTCTCCGTCTCCGGGGCGGAAGTGCCCTCGGGATGCCCGGTGGCCGCCTGGCCGCCGCGGGTGCGCCGACGGGTGCGGGTGCGAGTCTTGGCGGGGCGATCAGCGGAATCTGCCGAGGAGATGCGCTTCTCGTCGGGGTCGCGCTTGGCCGCCGCCTTGGGCGGCTCGCCGATCCGGCCGGTGGCATCGCTCGGGATGCCGAGCTCCTCGTAGATGTGCGGTGAGCTGGAATAGGTTTCGGCGGGATCGGGGCAACCCAGTGCCAGCGCCTTGTCGATGGTCTCCCAGCGGGTCAGCTCGTCCCAGTCGACCAGAGTGATCGCCACACCGGTCTTGCCGGCACGCCCGGTGCGCCCGATGCGGTGCACGTAGGCCTGCTCATCCTCGGGGCACTGGTAGTTGATGACGTGCGTGACGTCGTCGATGTCGATACCGCGGGCCGCGACGTCCGTCGCGACCAGCACGTCGACAGCGCCGGTACGGAACGACTTGAGCGCCTTCTCGCGGGCACCCTGGCCCAGGTCGCCGTGCACGGCACCGACCTTGAACCCACGCTCGGCGAGTTCGTCGGACACCTTCTGCGCGGTGCGCTTGGTGCGCGTGAAGATCATCGTCGCGCCGCGGCCCTCGGCCTGCAGGATGCGGCTCACCAGCTCGGACTTGTCCAGGGCGTGGGCCCGGTAGACGAACTGCTCGGTGGTGTCGTGGGTGGCCGCCGAGTGCGGGGCCTCGGCCCGGATGTGGGTCGGCTGGTTCATGAAGGTGCGGGCCAGCGTGATGATCGGGTCCGGCATGGTGGCCGAGAACAGCATCGACTGCCGGTCGTCGGGAGTCAGCCGGAGGATGCGTTCGATATCGGGCAGGAAGCCCAGATCCAGTATCTCGTCGGCCTCGTCGAGCACCAGCACGGACAGCCCGCCCAGCTGCAGGTGTCCCTGCTGGGCCAGGTCGAGCAGCCGGCCCGGGGTGCCGACGACGACGTCGACGCCCTTGCGCAGCGCCTCGATCTGGGGCTCGTAGGGACGGCCGCCGTAGATCGACGTCACGGAGAACTTGCGGTCCGGGCCGGACAGATACTTCGCGGCGCCGGCGAGGTCGCCATAGACCTGAATGCAGAGCTCGCGGGTGGGCACCACGATCAGCGCGCGCGGCGTGCCGTTGAGCGGGCGGGTCTCGTCGGTGGAGACCCGGTGCAGAAGCGGGATACCGAATGCGTAGGTCTTGCCCATCCCGGTGCGGGCCTGACCGATCAGGTCGTCACCGGCAAGTGCCAGGGGGAGGGTCAGTTCTTGGATGGCAAACGGGTGCTCGATGCCGTTCTCGCTGAGAGCGCGGACGATTTCGTCGCGAACGCCGAGTTCGGCAAATGTTTTATTTACATGCGTCATGGTTGGAAGAGGTGGCCTTTCACTGTCAAACCTCATGGGCATCCAGCGCACACGGAGTTTGACGATGAAACGGTCGGGTTCACCCGGATACGGCTCGTATCCGTCGGCGCTGCCGATCCGCTGGGCCCAGCTCCACAGGGCGGGCCAACTGCGTGCACGCACATTTCCTGGTAGCGGTTCGGGCGCTGAAACAGTCGGCTCGAAGCCGTTACCACCTGCCATTGTAGCTGGTCGCGGGATGTGGGCCGATTTGCCAGCCGTTCGCGGCGCCTCGGCGGCGTCTAGAGTTGGCCTCATGAATTCGCCTCATCCTGCCGCAGACCAGATCGTCAAGCCGGTCGATTCGGGCGTGACGGCGGATCATCCCGGCGTCAACGAACTGTTCGCGGTGCTGGCCTACGGCGAGGTCGCCGCGTTCTACCGGCTCACCGAAGAGGCGCGCATGGCGCCGAATTTGCGTGGGCGCATCAACATGGCGAGCATGGCCGCCGCCGAGATGGGCCACTACGAGTTGCTTCGAGATGCTTTGGAGCACAGGGGAGTTGACGTCGTCTCGGCGATGACGAAGTACGCCTCGGTGTTGGAGAACTACCACCGGATGACCACGCCGAGCACGTGGCTGGAGGCCTTGGTCAAGACCTATATCGGCGACGCACTCGCTGCCGATTTCTATCTGGAGATCGCCGACGCGTTGCCCGAGGAAGTGGCCGCGGTGGTGCGGGCAGTGCTGTCCGAGAC
Source organism: Mycolicibacterium fortuitum subsp. fortuitum (assembly GCF_022179545.1). The sequence continues at coordinate 2,025,460 of NZ_AP025518.1, forward strand.
GGGGCATTCACAGTTCGTGGTCGCCGAGGTGCGGGCCGCGGTGACCGCCAGCGACCGCCAGCGCCATCGGTTGGCGCTGTGGGCGCGGCGTCTGCTCGGCGAGGCCGTGACCCAGGCGCAGTTCGTGCTCGCCGATCACGACGAACTTGTCGACCTCGTGATGTCCAGCGGGGAGGGACTGACCCAGCTGGCAGAGTTCTTTGGCCGGCTGCAGAACACGCACCAGGCCCGGATGCAGGAACTGGGCCTGGCGTAGTCCGCCAGACCCAGTCGCTGCTGAGAGGTTGAGCCGTTACTGCGTGCAGGTGGTGATCATCGTGTTGTTGTTCTGCGCGATGAGCACGGCCCCTGCGGCATCGGTGATCGAGCAGTTGAGCTGACCTGCGACGCTGGTCGCGGTGACCGACTTGAGGGTCACGCCGGGGTTGAGCACCACGGTCTTGGCCCAGGGCAGCGCAACGTTGATGTCGGTCTGCAGTGCGCCCTGCGCGTCGGTGTAGACGATGGTCACCAGGTCCAGGAGCTGCCGGTTGCCGGTCACGCGGTAGGTGACGGTGTTCGGACTCACGGCGGCTGCCGGCGGGGCCGCTTCGGCCGGCGGGGCGGCGGGCGCCGGCGCCGCGGTAGCGGTGGGCGATGGCGTCACGGTGGTCACCGTTTCTGGCGAGAGCGGTGCGGTCGGCGCTGCGCGGGGCGGAACCGGCTTGGAGGTGGCGTCCTGCGCGGGTTGGGTGGTCTGCGTCGGCTGGGCCGACGGCGAGGTCAAGGTGGCCGAAACCGAACCGCTGTCACCGCCGCCCAGGATCACCACGGTGCAGATCACCGCGACCAGCAGGATCGCGCCCGCCACGGCGGCCACCCAGATCCAGCGCCGGTCGATCGGATCCTCGTAGAAGGTGACCTCATCGTCGTAGTCGGCGTCGTAGTCGGCTTCGTGGCCGGTGTGGTAGGCCGACTCGGGGTCGGGGGTGTAACCGGAGTATCCGCCCGGCTCGTACGGGTAGTCCCCGAAGCGCTCGGTAGGGGCGGTGTCATACGGCGAATAATGCCTGGTCATGTGGCTGTCCCAGTCGTCTCGTCCAATATCGAAGCTGATGCTATCGAGGCAGAAGTGACAGATGAGGTCGAGCTCGGTGCGTGTCGGTCACGGTCCGGACTCGGTTCGATATCTGCGTTTCGCGCACGGCGTACCTCGCCGCGGCCCCGCTCGCGGCGGGCGGACCGGGCCGTCCACTAGCCTGCTCAGGGAAGTCGACAAAACCTTGTGAGAAAGAAAGAAGGGTCCAGCGTGGAGGTCAAGATCGGTGTCACGGACAGCCCGCGCGAGCTGACCTTCAACAGCGCGCAGACACCCAGCGAGGTGGAGCAGCAGGTCACCGAGGCACTCAGCAAGGATTCGGGTGTGCTGGCGCTGACCGATGAGAAGGGCCGGCGATTCCTCGTGCAGAACAGCCGGATCGCCTATGTCGAGATCGGCGCCGCCGACGTGCGCCGGGTCGGCTTCGGCGTGGGCGCGGAATCCGCCTGAGATCTACGACCGCGTGAGCGGCACGTGTGACAGTCCGCCCCAGGCGAACTGCACCGTGCCGTCCACGGCGGTATTGCGGTCGATCGGGCGGTCGTTGGTCAGCCAGTACCGGGCCGAGTCGACGCTGATGGCCACCAATCCGACCGCGATCATCCTGGCGCGGTGCGCCTCCAGACCCGAGTCGCGGCTGATCAGATCGAACACCGCATCGGTGCAGGCCTCGGTGGCCACCTTCACCTGAGCCGCCACCTGCGGCTCGCTGACGTAGTCGTTTTCGAAGATCAGCCGGTAGCCCTGGCTGTCGTGCTCGATGAAATCGAAGAACGCCTCGACCGCGGCGCGCAACCGCTGCCTGTTGTCGGTGGTCGTGCGCAGTGCCTGGCGCACACCTGACACCAGGTTGTCGACGTGGCGCTGCAGAACTGCCAGATACAGCTCGAGCTTCGACGAGAAGTGTTGATACAGAACAGGCTTGCTGACGCCTGCGCGTTCGGCGATCTCATCCATGCCCGCCGCGTGGTACCCGCGTTCGACGAACACCTCGCTGGCCGCCGCCAAGAGCTGTCCGCGACGCTCGTCACGAGGAAGGCGGTTGCCGCGTCGACCACCGGTCGCCGGCTTGTCACCCCTTCTCTCGGCGGTGTTGGCGAGATCGCTCATAGGTCCTCAATCTGTATTTCTCTGGCGCACTTGGACATGTTCATCCGAGCCGCTGATCGCACCGACACTACTACCGTGAAGCGCCACTCCCGTCGTGCGGGCGATGCGAAACGGGCACGGATTTCGAAATGACACCGGCGAGGTCACGGCATAGCTGCGCTGAGAACCGATCCTCAGGAGTCTGTGCCATTCTGGTCCGGTGACCTACGACCCGGGACGTCGCGGGGGTGGCCGTGTCCCGGCGCTGCGCAACGAATGGCGGGAGCCACTGCGCGCTCAGCGAGATCCGATCGCCTCCGATTCAGGACGAGCCAGATCCAACAGGGACGACCACCAGCAGTGGCGCAAGCAGACGTGGATCGGCCGCTTCGTGTCGACCTACGGCTGGCGTGCCTACGCGTTGCCGGTGCTGATCGTGCTGACCGTGGTGGTCATCTACCAGACCATCACCGGCACCAGCGCGCCGCACTCCGCTCAAGAGGACGAGGGCCCGGTGCAGGGCCCGCCGACCATCGACGTGGCCAGCACCGCCATCATCGGTGCACCGCCGAAAGGCCTGACCCAGTTCGACGCGAACCTGCCCACCGGCATCCTGCCCGCCGGAGGCCAGTTCACCGAGGCCGGTACGCGCACCTGGCGGATCGTGCCGGGCACCACGCCCAAGGTCGGCGAGGGCACCACGAAGTCGTTCACCTACACCGTCGAGATCGAGGACGGTGTGGACACCACATCGTTCGGTGGCGATGACGGTTTCGCCCGGATGGTCAGCGAGACCCTGGCCAACCCGAAGAGCTGGACACACAACGGACTGTTCGCCTTCACCCGGGTGGATGAGACCAGCGGCGTCGAACCTGACTTCCGGGTGTCGCTGACCTCCCCGATGACGGTGCGGGAGGGCTGTGGCTACGACATCGAGCTCGAATCGTCGTGCTACAACCCGTCCTACGACGGCCATCAGCCCCGCGTCTTCGTCAACGAGGCCAGGTGGGTGCGCGGCGCGGTGCCTTTCCAGGGTGACATCGGGTCCTACCGCCAGTACCTGATCAACCATGAAGTTGGTCACGCCATCGGATACCAGCGCCACGAGGCCTGCGAGGGCAACGGAAAGCTGGCCCCGATCATGATGCAGCAGACGTTCTCCACCTCGAACGACGATGCCGCCAAGTTCGACCCGGGAACCGTCAAGGCCGACGGTCTGACGTGCAAGTTCAATCCCTGGCCGTATCCGATCGCCTGATCAGTCCGGGTGGCCGGGGACCCGGGGGCGGGAAGCATCGGGGCCGGATTACCGTTGTGGATACGAGCAGCTGGGACGATGAGCTGATCATCAAAACTGAGGAGACATGCGGTGTCCGCGAATTTGGACGTGTCGTTACCGCCGTTGGTCGAGCCGGCCGCCGAGCTGACCCGCGAAGAGGTGACGCGCTACAGCCGGCACCTGATCATTCCGGATGTCGGCGTGATCGGGCAGAAGCGGCTGAAGAACGCCAAGGTGCTGGTGATCGGGGCCGGTGGGCTCGGTTCACCGACGTTGTTGTACCTGGCCGCGGCCGGGGTGGGCACCATCGGCATCGTCGAGTTCGACGTGGTCGACGAGTCCAACCTGCAGCGGCAGATCATCCACGGACAGTCCGATATCGGCCGGTCCAAGGCGCAGAGCGCCAAGGAGTCGGTGCTGGAGATCAACCCGCTGGTGACGGTCAATCTGCACGAGTTCCGGCTGGAACCCGACAATGCGGTGGAGCTGTTCAGCCAGTACGACCTGATCCTGGACGGTACCGACAACTTCGCCACCCGCTACCTGGTCAACGATGCCGCGGTGCTGGCCGGAAAGCCCTACGTGTGGGGTTCGATCTACCGGTTCGAAGGCCAGGTGTCGGTGTTCTGGGAGGATGCGCCGGACGGTCTGGGCCTGAACTACCGCGATCTGTACCCCGAGCCGCCGCCACCCGGGATGGTGCCCTCGTGCGCCGAGGGCGGGGTGCTCGGCATCCTGTGCGCCTCGATCGCGTCGATCATGGGTACCGAGGCGATCAAGCTCATCACCGGTATCGGTGTGCCGCTGCTCGGCAGGCTGATGGTCTACGACGCGCTGGACATGACCTACCGCACCATCCGAATCCGCAAGGACCCGGCCACCCCGAAGATCACCGAGCTGATCGATTACGAGGCGTTCTGCGGTGTGGTTTCGGATGCGGCCGCCGAGGCAGCTGCCGGGTCGACGGTCACCCCGCTGGAACTGAAGGAGCTCATCGACTCCGGGAAACCGTTGGCGCTGATCGATGTCCGCGAGCCCGTCGAGTGGGATATCAATCACATCGAGGGTGCCGAGCTCATCCCGAAGCCGACGTTCGAATCGGGTGACGCCCTGGCCAAACTCCCGGTGGACCGGACACCGGTGCTGTACTGCAAGACCGGAATACGTTCTGCCGAGGTGCTTGCCATCGTCAAGCAGGCCGGTTTTTCCGACGCGGTGCACCTGCAGGGCGGAATTGTGGCCTGGGCCAAGCAACTCGAGCCCGACATGGTCATGTACTGACGGCTGGTTTGCCGGTCAACACCTTAGGCTGAGGTGGTGAGTGTGGAACGGCCGCCGGAACATGTGCTGGCGGCGTTCGGCCTGTCCGGGGTGCGCCCGGTACCGCTCGGCTCGAGCTGGGAGGGTGGCTGGCGCTGCGGCGAAGTGGTGATGTCGATGGTGCCCGAGCACGCCCGTGCGGCGTGGTCGGCCAAGGTTCGAGAGTCGCTGTTCGTCGACGGGGTACGGCTGGCCCGGCCGGTCCGTTCGACCGACGGCCGCTATGTGGTTGCCGGGTGGCGGGCCGACACCTTTGTCGCGGGCACACCCGAGCCCCGTCACGACGAGGTGGTATCGGCGGCCGTGCGCTTGCACGAGGCCACCGCGAAGTTGGAGCGGCCACGGTTCCTGACCCAACCGCCCGTCGCGCCGTGGGCCGATGTCGACGTGTTCATCGCCGCCGACCGGGCCGCCTGGGAAGACCGGCCGCTGCATTCGTTGCCACCGGGTGCCAGGGTCTCGCCCGGATCGTCGGATGGGCAACGCTCGGTGGAGCTGATCAATCAGTTGGCCGGCTTGCGCAGGCCGACCAAGAGCGCCAGCCAGCTGGTGCACGGTGATCTCTACGGCACAGTGCTTTTCGCCGGCACGGCGGCGCCGGGTATCACCGACATCACGCCGTACTGGCGTCCGGCGCCGTGGGCTGCGGGTGTGGTGGTGGTCGATGCGCTCTCCTGGGGCGACGCCGACGACGGACTGATCGAACGCTGGCAGTCACTGCCCGAATGGCCGCAGATGTTGCTGCGGGCGTTGATGTTCCGACTGGCCGTGCATGCGCTGCATCCGCGGTCGACTGCGGCGGCCTTCCCGGGGCTGGCCCGTACGGCCGCGCTCGTCCGGTTGACCCTCTGAACCGCCGTCCTCGCGCTAGAAGGCGTGGCGGTACTCGGTCAGGCGCACCCGGCCGTCGACGGCCAGTACCCCCTCGGCGCGTAGCCGTTCCAACTGTCGGGTGGCCAGGTGCGGGGCCGGCCGTCCAGAGGCCGTGATGACGCGGTGCCAGGGCAGGTCCGAGGAATCGGTCCGCATGATCCAGCCGACGATCCGTGGACTGGAAAGCTCTGCGGCATCGGCAATGTCGCCGTACGTGCAGACCCGGCCCGGCGGGATCGCGGCGACCAGCGCCCGTACGGCCTCGACCTGTTCCTCGGTGACGGCAGGCATGTCAACCCAGTTGCTCGCGGATCAACTTCGCGGTCTCGGCAGGTTTGGCCTGGGCCACCATGTGGTCGCAATCCCAATCCAGCAGCGTGAAATCCGGGCCGAGGTGCGCATTGAGCGCATTGATCAGACCGTCGCCGGCGTACGGCGGGCTGGTTCGGGTGGCGCGGACCAGAACCGTGGGAGTGCCCTTGCGAGGCAGGGCAACAGGGCGGGCCAACTCGCTCCAGTAAGACATCATGGCGGGGATGCTGATCCGCCAGCCGTAGCGACCGCCGGCCAGTTCGACGAGGTGCTCGTCGAGGTCACGGTCCAGCTCCTCCGGTGCGACCTCGCCCCACGAACCGTTGGCCTTCTCCGCGCGTGCCTCGGCACGGTCGGGATAGTCGGGAGAGGCCAGCATGGCATCGGCGATCTCCCGCATCCATTCACCGTCGAGTTCCACCGCGGGATCCAGCAGCACCAGCTTGCTGACCAGATCAGGATGTGCGGCAGCGAGATTGAGTGCCACCGCACCGCCGAACGAGTGCCCGGCCACCACGGTCGGGCCGTCCAGTAGTGCGGCCAGGGCCTCGACGTTGGCGTCCAGCGTCCAAGGGGCGGCCCAGGACGAGCGGCCGTGCCCGAGCAGATCGGGGGCCAGCACGGCCACCTCGGGCAGGTGTTGCTCGGCCAGCGTCTTCCAGCGCCGGCCGTGCCCGGTCAATCCGTGGACGAGCAACAACCGGGCAGGTTCGGTGGGGCCGTAGCGATGGACGTGCAACTTCTCGGCTGACATTCGTTCATGCTGCCAGGAGGTCGGCCTCCGCTACTTGTCGGGCTGTCCGCTCCAATCCGCTCCGCTACTTGTCGGTCCCCTCTGGTGTCATGCTTCCCATGACCACACACCATGTCGAGCCCGCACTTTCGGGCACCGAGCTGCTGGTACCAGGGCGCGGTGGGATGGTTCGGGTGCTGGGTGGTCCCGGCACGGGCAAGAGCTCGCTGTTGATCAACACTGCCGCCGAGCACATTGCGGCAGGCACCGATCCCGAGTCGGTGCTGCTGCTGACGGGTTCGGCGCGGTTGCGCGGTGAGGCCAGGGCTGCCATCACCGCCCGGCTGCTCGGGGCCGGTAACCACGGCGTCGTGCGGGAGCCGATGGTGCGCACCGTGCATTCGTACGCATTCGCGCTGCTGCGGCTGGCTGCCCAGCGCAACGGTGATCCGCCGCCGCGCCTGATCACCACCGCCGAACAGGACGGCATCATCCGGGAACTGCTGGCCGGAGATATCGAGGACGGTGCGGATTCGCCCGTGGGCTGGCCCGAGCAGCTGTGGCCCGCGCTGAGCACCGCGGGTTTCGCCACCGAGTTGCGTGATCTGATGGCCCGCTGCACCGAGCGCGGTGTCGATCCGCGTGCGCTGCAGCGGTTGGGGCGTTCGGCGGGCCGGCCGGAATGGTTGGCGGCGGGCCGTTTTGCGCAGGCCTATGAACAGATCATGCTGCTGCGGTCAGCTGTCGGCATGGCCGCGCCGCAGGCCACCATTCCGGCGCTCGGAGCTGCCGAACTCGTCGGCGCGGCGCTGGAGGCGCTGGGCACCGATGCGGAGCTGCTGGCCGGCGAGCGGGCACGGATCAGCCTGCTGCTGGTCGACGACGCCCAGCACCTCGACCCGCAGGCGGCCCTGCTGGTCCGGGTCCTGGCTGCCGGCGCGGGTTTGACCGTGATCGCGGGTGATCCTGATCAGGCGGTGTTCTCCTACCGTGGCGCCGATCCGGTGCTGCTGCGCGATCACGGCGACGCGGTACCGGCCATCACCCTCACCCGGTCGCACCGTTGCGCACCTGCGATCGCGTCGGCGATCGCAGGCGTGGCCCGCCGGTTGCCGGGTGTGGGTGCCGGCCGTGCGCTGGAAGGCAACCCGGAGCGCGGCCGCGGTGAGGTGACCATGCGGTTGGCGGCCACACCGCATGCCGAGAACGCGTTCATCGCCGATGCCTTGCGCCGCGCCCATCTCGTGGACGGGGTGCCCTGGTCCGAGATGGCTGTGGTGGTGCGCTCGGTTCCACGGGTGGGTGCGGCACTGGCACGGGCGTTGAGCGGGGCCGGGGTGCCGGTGCACGCGACGGGCCCCGATCTGGGGCTGGCGGAGCAGCCCGCCGTCGCCGCCTTGTTGACGGTGCTGGAGGTGACGGCGACGGGTGAGTTGGACGGTGACAGCGCCGTCAGCCTGCTCACCGGCCCGATCGGGCGCGTCGACCCGGTGACGTTGCGGCAGTTGCGGCGGGCCCTGCGCCGCGCCGACGGTTCCACACCGCCAAGGGATTTCACCGATCTGCTGGTCGCTGCCATCGATGTGGAGCCGGCGGGACTGTCGGCCGAACACGTCAAGCCGCTGCGTCGGCTCCGGTCGGTACTGGCCGCCGCCCGCCGCAGCGAGCAGGACGGTGCCGATCCTCGCTACACGCTGTGGCAGGCGTGGAACGCCTGTCGGTTGCAGCCGCGCTGGCTGGCGGCCAGTGAGCGGGGCGGCACCATCGGGGCACAGGCAGACCGTGACCTGGACGCGGTGACGACGCTGTTCGATGTGGCCGATCAGTATGTGAACCGTACCGCGGGAGCTACGCTGCGCGGGCTGGTGGATCACGTCGCGACGCTCGGGGCGTCGATCTCGGCGGCGGATGCGACCCCGCAGACCGAGGCGGTCTCGGTACTCAGCGCCCACGCCGCGCTGGGCCGGGAGTGGGATTTCGTGGTGATCGCCGGTGTGCAGGAAGGGCTGTGGCCCAACACCATTCCGCGCGGCGGCATCCTGGGCACACAGAATCTGGTGGATGTGCTCGACGGGGTGGCCGCGGCGGATGACCGTGCGGTCTCGACGCGGGCACCCCTGCTGGCCGAGGAACGGCGACTGCTGATGGCCGCCATGGGACGGGCGCGGACCCGGCTTCTGGTGACCGCGGTCGACAGCGACGGTGGGGACGAATCGCTGCTGCCGTCGCCGTTCTGCGCCGAACTGGCCGAGGTGGCAACCGAATCCGTACCGCTGCCGCCGTTGGCCGCTCCGCGGGTGCTGGCGCCCTCGGCGGTGGTCGGTCGGCTGCGGGCCGTCGTGTGCGCGCCCGAAGGTGCCGTCGATGACGAGTCCCGGTCTTGCGCGGCAACTCAATTGGCCAGGCTGGCCGCGGCGGGAGTGCCAGGGGCAGACCCGTCGCAATGGCACACCAAGACCACCCTGTCCACCGAGGAGCCGCTGTGGTCGGATCCCGATCATGTGGTGAAGCTGTCACCGTCGACGCTGCAGATGCTCACCGACTGCCCGTTGCGCTGGCTGCTGGAGCGGCACGGCGGCAGCGACGGGCGTGACGTACGTTCGACGGTCGGGTCGTTGCTGCACGCTCTGGTCTCGGACTCCGGCAAGACCGAGAGCCAGCTGGTCAACGATCTGGAAAAGGTCTGGGAAGACCTGCCGTTCGAAGCGAAGTGGTATTCGGACAACGAGTTGTCCCGCCATCGGGAGATGCTGGAGACCTTCACCCGGTGGCGTGCGGACACGCGAGCGCAGCTGACCGAGGTCGCCACCGAGATCGATGTCGAGGGCGTGATCGTCGAGGCGGGGTCCGACGGCCCGGGTGTGAGGGTGCGGGGTCGGTTGGACCGCCTCGAGCGTGACCAGGCGGACCGGCTGGTGGTGGTCGACCTCAAGACCGGCAAGAGTCCGGTGACCAAGGACGACGCACAGAAGCACGCGCAGCTGGCCACCTATCAGCTGGCGGTGGCCGCGGGGTTGTTGCCGCATGGCGATGAGCCGGGCGGCGGCCGGTTGGTATACCTGGGCAAGGCCGGGGCGGCGGGCGCCACCGAACGCGAACAGGATCCGATGACACCAGACACTCGCGCCGACTGGCTCGGCACGGTCCGCAGCGCGGCGGCTGCCACCGCAGGCCCGCAATTCGTGGCCCGCGTCAACGACGGCTGCGTGAACTGTCCGGTGCGTTCGTCATGCCCGGCGCAGGCCGCGGGGGACCGCTCATGACGGAAGCGACGCGCCCCGGTGTGCGGTACAGCCCCGCGGAGTTGTCGGCCGCATTGGGTCTGTTCCCTCCGACCGAGGAGCAGGCCGCGGTGATCGCCGCGCCACCCGGGCCCGTGGTGGTCATCGCGGGCGCGGGCGCGGGCAAGACCGAGACCATGGCGGCCCGGGTCGTCTGGCTGGTGGCCAACGGCTACGCCACGCCCTCACAGGTTCTCGGTCTGACCTTCACGAGGAAAGCCGCGGGCCAGTTGTTGCGCCGGGTACGGACCAGGCTGGCCCGGCTCGCCGGCACCGGTCTGGCGCCCGCGGCCGATGGTGCGGACGAGATCGCCACCGTCAGCACCTATCACGCGTTCGCCGGCACGCTGCTGCGTGAGCACGGCCTGCTGCTCCCGGTCGAACCGGACACCCGGCTGCTCAGTGAGACCGAGCTGTGGCAGCTGGCCTTCGACGTGGTGTGTGCCCATCCGGGGGAGTTGGCCATCGAGAAGACCCCGGCCGCGGTCACCGGGATGGTGCTGCGCCTCGCCGGCGCACTGGCCGAGCATCTGGTCGACACCGATCAATTGCGTGACACCCATGTGGAGTTGGAGCGGCTGGTACACACCCTGCCCGCCGGTCCCTATCAGCGTGACCGCGGGCCCAGCCAGTGGCTGCTCAAGATGCTGGCCACCCAGACTGAACGCACCGAGCTCGTACCGTTGATCGACGCGCTGCACCAGCGGATGCGCGCCGACAAGGTGATGGATTTCGGCATGCAGATGTCGGCGGCCGCGCGGCTGGCCTCGACCTTCCCTCAGGTCGGTGAGCAACTGCGGCAACGTTTCCGGGTGGTCCTGCTCGATGAGTACCAGGACACCGGTCACGCGCAGCGGGTGGCGCTGTCCTCGCTGTTCGGCGGAGGTGTCGACGACGGCCTGGCGCTGACCGCGGTGGGAGATCCGATCCAGTCGATCTACGGCTGGCGGGGCGCGTCGGCGACCAATCTGCCCCGATTCACCACCGATTTTCCGCTGGCCGACGGCACCCCGGCCCCTACCCTCGAACTGCGCACCAGCTGGCGTAATCCGCCCGGTGCACTGCATCTGGCCAACGCGGTGTCGGCCGAGGCGCGACGTCGCTCGGTGACCGTGCACGAGCTGCGGCCCAGGCCCGACGCCGAGCCGGGCACCATCCGTTGTGCGCTGCTGAACGACGTCGAAGCCGAACGCGACTGGGTCGCAGATCATCTGGCCCGGATCTACCACGGTGCGGTGGCCGAGGGGACGGCCACGCCGACGGCTGCGGTACTGGTGCGACGCAACGCCGACGCCGCCCCGATGGCCGAGGCGCTGAGCGCCCGGGGGGTGCCGGTCGAGGTGGTCGGGGTGGCCGGACTGCTGGCCGTGCCCGAGGTCGCGGACCTGGTTGCCATGTTGAGGCTGGTGGCCGATCCCGCAGCGGGGTCCGCGGTGATGCGGGTGCTGACGGGGCCGCGGTGGCGATTCGGTGCCAGGGACATCGCGTCGCTGTGGCGTCGGGCCAGGGAACTCGACGACCGCCCCTCGGGGGAGCCGAGTGCGGCCGAGATCGTCGCTCAGGCCGCGCCCGATGCCGATTCGGCCTGCCTTGCCGACGCGATCTGCGATCCCGGTGCCGCTGAACACTATTCGCCGGCCGGTTATCAGCGGATCGAGGCGCTCGGACGTGAGCTGACCATGCTGCGTGCGCACCTGAGCCACCCGCTGCCCGAGTTGGTCGCCGAGGTGCGACGCGTCGCCGGGTTGGATGCCGAGGCACGCGCGGCCCGCCCGGTGGCTGCGGGCTGGACGGGGACGGAGAACCTCGACACCTTCTGTGACCTGGTCGCCGATTTCGCCGGGCGGCCAGGTGCCTCCGTGCTCGCGTTGCTGGCCTACCTGGACGTGGCCACCGAGGTGGAAAACGGCCTGGCGCCGGCCGAATTGACAGTGTCCCATGACCGGGTGCAGATACTGACCGTGCACGCTGCCAAAGGGCTGGAGTGGCAGGTGGTCGCCGTTCCTCACCTCAGCGGACGGGTTTTTCCGTCGACCGCTTCGGCCCGTACGTGGCTCACCGATTCGTCGGACCTGCCTCCGCTGTTGCGCGGCGATCGCGCGACGGAATCGGAGCTGGGTGTGCCGGTGCTCGACACGTCCGACATCAACGACCGGAAGATCTTGTCGGACAAGATTTCTGATCACAAGCGCAGCCTCGAGCAGCGTCGCATCGACGAGGAGCGCCGGCTGCTCTACGTCGCGATCACCCGCTCCGAGGACACCCTGCTCATCTCCGGACACCACTGGGGCGCCACCGAGAGCAAGCCACGGGGTCCCTCGGAGTTCCTGTGCGAGATCAAGGCCATCATCGACGATGCCGCGGCGCAGGGCCATCCGTGCGGGGAGATCGAGCAGTGGGCACCCGAACCGTCCGCCGGAGTGGTCAACCCGTTGCGGGACAAGGCCGTCGAAGCCCTCTGGCCGGCGGCCCCGGCCAGGGCATCCGATGTCGACCGTGGGGCGACACTGGTGGCGCAGGCGCTGGCCGGCGGCACCGGGGCAGAGGCAGTCCGCGACGCAGATACCGAGGGCTGGGCCACGGACGTCGACGCGCTTCTGGCCGAGCGGGAGCGCGCGCCTCGGGCCGCGCCGCTTGAGCTGCCCGGCCAGCTGTCGGTCAGCACGTTGGTGGAGTTGAGTCGTGACCGCCAGGCTGCGCTGCAACGCCTGCATCGCCGGCTGCCGCAGCGACCGGATCCGCATGCCCTGTTGGGGACCGCGTTTCATGAGTGGGTGCAGCGGTTCTTCCACTCCGAGCGGCTGTTCGACCTCGACGATCTACCCGGTGCGGTGGACAGTGACAGTGGTCGAGCCGGCGCGGCCGAATTATCCGAACTCCAGGACGCTTTCGTGATATCGCCGTGGGCTGCGCGCACTCCGATCGAGGTAGAGGTGCCGTTCGACATGGCCATCGGGCAGGCCCGCACCACCGTCGTGCGCGGTCGTATCGACGCGGTGTTCGCAGACGAGGACGGCGGGACCACGGTCGTGGACTGGAAGACGGGGGACCCCCCGGCCACTCCGGAGGCCATGGCGCACGCGGTTGTTCAGCTCGCGGTGTACCGCCTGGCGTGGGCGGCGTTGCGTGGGTGCGCGCCGGAATCGGTGCGGGCCGCGTTTCACTACGTGCGATCGGGGCAGACTGTCAGCCCGGAATCGCTGCCCGGCGAGGACGAATTGGTTGCTCTGCTGACAGAGCCGACGGCCGCCGCGGCGGGCTCAGGTGATGGTGGTGCCGACCAGCAGGCCGATCAGATAGGTGATCGCCAGGGCTAGGCCACCGCCGACCACGTTGCGCAACACCGCGCGTCCCTTCGGCGCCCCGCCCAGCCCGGCCGATACCGCCCCGGTCAGCATCAGCGCCAGCAGCACCGCCACCACGGTCACCGGAATCCGCCACGTTGTCGGCGGGATCAGGATGGCGATCAACGGCAACAGCGCGCCGATGGTGAACGACAATGCCGAGGATCCGGCCGCCTGCCACGGGTTGGTCAGTTCCTTGGGGTCGATACCCAATTCGACCTCCGCGTGCGCGGCGAAGGCGTCGTGGTCGGTGAGTTCCTCGGCCACGGTGCGTGCGGTCGCGGTGGACAACCCCTTGGCCTCGTAGAGTGCGGCCAGCTCTTCCAATTCGGCGGCAGGGTCGTCGCGCAGTTCACGTCGCTCCTTGTGCAACAGTGCGCGTTCGGTGTCGCGTTGCGTGCTCACCGAGACGTATTCGCCCAATGCCATCGAAACCGCGCCCGCAGCCAGGCCGGCGACACCTGCGGTGAGGATGGGCGCGTGCTCGGCGGTGGCGGCGGCCACACCCACGACGATGCCTGCGGTGGACACGATCCCGTCGTTTGCGCCCAGAACGCCGGCGCGAAGCCAGTTCAGCCTGGAGGCCAAGGAACCCACATGTGGTTCGGACGGATGGCTCGGATTCGACACAGCCCGACGATATCGACACAAACCGCCTGCCACCAGCAACGATAGCCTTGCCAAACTTCGGTCCGGGCGAAGGCCGGCTCGCGCGGGCCCGCGAAACCGGTTGGCGCTGAGCTGTTGTGGCGGTTAGGAGTTGCGATAGACCCGCAGCGCCGAGGTGATCATCGGGATCTGCAGCGGCAGTCGGGCGATCGCCACGATGCGCATGGGCCACGGCTTGTCCCACCACAGCCGGACCATGTTCAGGTTGCCGGGGAACACCGCGATGAACAGCGCGACGGCGGCCAGCGCGCCGAGGCGGCGGGTGCGGGGCGCAGCCAGCATGGCGCCGGTGGCCAACTCGCCGACACCGGAGGCGTAGGTGTAGAAGCGGGCAGTGCCGGGCAACTCGGTCGGAATGATGGAGTCGAACGGTTTGGGGGCGACGAAGTGCAGCGTGCCCATGCCCACGAGCAGGGCGGCCATGCGTCGGGCGGCGGGTGCGGAGGAGATCCGCTGAGCCTCGGGTGCGGTCATGGTTACATTGTGGCGTGCGTCTGATCGGAACGATCCCGGCACGCCCCGGGGTGCTTTGCTCGATGATGGGGTCGCGTGGCTAAAGGCAGGCTGCGGCGCCGCCTCGCCGCGATGGACCCGAACCTGACTTCGCGCCCGGATGCCGCGCTCGTGGACGTGCTGCGCATCCCGGAGCCGTTCGTCAGCCCGGCCCGCAAGATCTTCATGCGGGTGCTCTACGCGTTGGGGGCTCTGTTCGCCGCGGTGCTGATCGTCTATGCGGATCGGTACGGCTACCGCGACAACGACAGTGTCCCGGATGCCAACAATCCGCTGTCGTTCCTGGACTGCCTGTACTACGCAACGGTCTCCCTGTCGACGACCGGCTACGGCGACATCACCCCGTATACGGATTCGGCGCGTCTGGTGAACGTCATCGTCATCACGCCGTTGCGGGTGGCCTTCCTGATCGTTCTCATCGGTACCACCGTGGAAACCTTGACCACCCAATCCCGGCAGGCGCTGAAGATTCAGCGATGGAGGAACAAAGTGCGTAACCACACCGTCGTCGTCGGATACGGCACCAAGGGCCGGACCGCGGTCGCGGCAATGGTCGGCGACGAGGTCTCGCCCGCCGACATCGTCGTCGTCGACGAGAACGTCGCCGCGCTCGAACGTGCCAAAGGCGCCGGGCTGGTGACCGTGCACGGCGACGCCACCAATTCCGCTGTGCTCCGGTTGGCCGGCGCCCAACACGCCAAGTCGATCATCGTCGCCGCCGACAACGACGCCAGCGCGGTGCTGGTCACGTTGACGGCCCGCGAGCTGGCGCCGAAGGCCAAGATCATCGCCGCGGTGCGCGAATCCGACAACCTCCATCTGCTCAAGCAGTCGGGTGCGGACTCCACCGTGGTGTCGTCGGAGACCGCCGGTCGCCTCCTCGGCATCGCGACGCAGACGCCCAGCGTGGTGGAGATGATGGAGGATCTGCTGACACCGGATGCCGGATTCGCCATCGCCGAGCGTGAGGTCACCCCGAAGGAGGAGGGCGGCTCCCCGCGCCATCTGCACGACATCGTGCTGGGTGTGGTGCGTGAGGGCCGGTTGGTCCGGGTGGACGCGCCGGAGGTGGACGCACTGGAGGCCGGTGACCGGTTGCTCTACATCCGCAGCGCGGACGCCGAGCGATGACACATCGAACATTCGGTCTGCGCAATGTTCCACTGCTGTCGCGGGTCGGTGCCGACCGTGCCGATGTTTTGCGCACCGATATCGACGCCGCGATCGAAGGCTGGAAGGACGCACTGCTGCTGCGGGTCGACCGGCGCAATCAGGTGCTGATCTCCGGCGGCCAGGTGGTCCTCGGCAAGGCTTCCAGCCTGGGCACCGATAGGCCGCCGGAGAATGCGGTGTTCCTGGGCCGGTTGGCCGATGGGCGGCACGTCTGGGGCATTCGCAGCGCTCTGGAGGGGCCCGAGGATCCGGATCAGCCGGTGGAGGTGCTCGATTTACGCCGGGCGGGCGAGATCTTCGACGATGTCAGCGCTCAACTGGTGGCAACCGCGACGGCGCTGCTGAACTGGCACGACCGGGCCCGGTTCAGCGCGGTGGACGGTGGTGCTACCAAACCGGCCAAGGGCGGTTGGTCGCGCGTCGACCCCGTCAACGGGCACGAGGAGTTCCCCCGTATCGACCCGGCGGTGATCTGCCTGGTGCATGACGGCTTCGACCGTGCGGTGCTGGCCCGGCAGACGGTGTGGCCTGAGCGGTTGTTCTCGATCCTGGCCGGCTTCGTCGAGGCCGGTGAGTCCTTCGAGACCTGTGTGGTCCGGGAGATCTCCGAGGAAATCGGCATCACCGTGACCGATGTGCAGTACCTGGGGAGTCAGCCGTGGCCGTTCCCGCGATCGCTGATGGTCGGCTTCCATGCCATCGGGGACCCCGAGCAGCCGTTCTCGTTCAACGACGGCGAGATCGCCGAGGCCGCGTGGTTCACCCGGGCCGAGATCCGGGAGGCGCTGGACCAGGGGGACTGGAGCGCGGCCGACGGCGATTCGCGATCGCGGTTGCTGTTGCCAGGGTCGATTTCGATCGCTCGCGAGATCATCGAGTCCTGGGCGGCGCTGGACTAGGGCGTTCTAGCCGAGTTTGGCCTTGACCTGCTTGATGGTGGGGTTGGTGAGCGTCGACCCGTCGGCGAACTTCAGGGTCGGTACCACGTGGTTACCGCCGTTGACCGAACCGACGAATTCGGCGGCGGCCGGGTCCTGCTCGATGTCCACCTCGGTCCAGGCGATGCCCTCTGACTTGAGGGCCATCTTGAGTCGCGAGCAGTAGCCGCACCAGGTCGTGGTGTACATGGTCACAGTCGGTGTAACAGTCATAGTGCACATAACGTAGCTGAACCGACGCCTGATGCCCGCAGTGACGCAGGTCTCGGCTCCGCGCCGGTAAGTTGCTATTCCGCAATGGGACGGGAGCTGAATGTGACCAGGTTGGTGCCGCCGATGACCGGCGACCCGCATGCGCTCGACGAGTTGCGGCTGCAGGTGCGCGCGTTCGTGGCCGAGCAGCAGCGGGCCGGAAGGATCGGCCGGTACGCCGACAGCTGGCTGACGGGATGGGACGAGGACTTCAGCCGGGCATTGGCCGCTCGCGGGTGGCTGGGGATGACGGTGCCGGTTTCGTACGGCGGGCACGGGCGCAGCCATCAGGAACGTTTCGTGGTCACCGAGGAGCTGCTGGCGGCCGGGGCTCCGGTGGGGGCGCACTGGATCGCCGACCGTCAGATCGTTCCGTCGTTGCTGAAATACGGCACCGAGGAGCAACGGCGAAAGTTCTTGCCGGCCATAGCCAAAGGAGAGTGCTATTTCGGGATCGGCATGAGCGAGCCGGATTCCGGCTCAGATCTGGCCAGCGTGCGCACCAAGGCTGTGCAGGTGGACGGTGGCTGGACCATAACCGGAACGAAGGTGTGGACCTCGGGAGCGCATCTGGCCCATGCGTTCATCTGCCTGGCCCGCACCGCGCCGGTGGATCCAGCGCACCGCCACGACGGACTGAGTCAGTTCATCGTCGATCTGCGCGCACCGGGCGTCGACATCCGGCCGATCATCTCGATGAACGGCAAGCATCATTTCAACGAGGTCATCCTGGATGAGGTGTTCGTACCCGACGCCATGGTGTTCGGCGCCATCGGCAACGGCTGGCAGCAGGTCACCTCGGAGCTGAGCTTCGAACGCAGTGGACCCGAGCGCTTCCTGTCGACGTTCCCGCTGCTGGCCGACATGGCCGAACACGTGCGCGACGGATCTCTGCCGCGTCACACCGACCTCGGCCGCTACCTGGCCCGCATCACCGGTCTGCACCAGATGTCGATGGCAGTCGCCGGGGCGCTGGAGCGTCACGAGCCGGCCGATACGGCGGCCGCGGTGGTCAAGGTGTTGGGAACTGCCACCGAGGGCGACATCGCAGACTTCGCCGACGTTCTCGGTGAGACCGATGACGAAAGCTACTGCGCGATGCTGGCCGATGCCGTGGTGCAGCGGCCGGGGTTCACCCTGCGTGGTGGCACCAACGAGGTGTTGCGTGGGGTCATCGCGAGGGGACTGGGGTTGAGATGAGTGTCGACACAGAATTGGTCGAGATGATGTCGGCGGTGTTCGCCGCGCACCGTGAACAGTACGCGCCCGGTGAGGGCACGGCCGAATTATGGGGCCGGCTGGGCGATCTCGGATTGATCCGGCTGACCGGTTCCGAGGAGTCCGGAGGTAGTGGCGCCGGCTGGGCCGAGGCGGTCGAACTGCTGCGGGCGGCCGCCTGGCACGGGGTCAGGATCCCGCTGGCCGAACACGACCTGCTGGCATGTTGGCTGCTGCAGACGGCCGGCCACGCCGTTGACGATGCCCGGCGCACGGCCTGCCTGCTCGACAGCGATGGTGCGGCGCGCGGGGTGCCGTGGGCAGCGGACTCCGATCGGGTGGTGCTGCTCTGGCATGACGGCACGGGATACCGCATGGCCGAGGTAGACCCCGCGGCGCTGACGGTCAGCTCGGGCCACAACAACGCGGGGGAACCGCGCGACGACGTCCGCGCGAGCCTTGCCGATCTGACCGGAACCCCGCTGCCCGACAACGTGGTCGAGCAGTTCGTCCGACGTGCCGCGTTGGTTCGGGCGGTTCAGGTGTGTGCCGTCTTGGATCGGATCCTGGCGCTCTCGGTGGCACACACGACCGAGCGCACGCAGTTCGGCCGGCCGCTCGCCAAGTTCCAGGCTGTCCAGAATCTGGTGGCCGACATCGCGGCGGAGTCGGCGCTGGCACGGGCGGCCACCGATGGTGCGCTGGCCGAGGCGCTCCGTTCGGACTGGAATTCGCCGCACCTGGATTTCTTTGTCGCAGTGGCGCGTTCCTGCGTGGGCCATGCCGCCTCGGTGGTGGTGCGTAACGCCCACCAGGTACACGGTGCCATAGGCACCACCCGTGAGCATCGGCTGCACGAGTTCACGATGCCCGCGCTGTCGTGGCGTTCGGAATACGGTTCGGTGGCGCACTGGGACGACAAGCTCACCGAGTACGTCACGCAGGTGGGCTCTGACGGGCTGTGGGCATTGGTCACCGCGACCGCTGATTGATCGGCCGATTCCGGCGATTGACGCCGACATTTTGTGATGTCGACGATATGACACCGATTGTCCTATGGGAGAATGCTCGTCATGAGTGCTCTGTTGCGTGCTGTGCGTCAACAGCGGGGCATGACCCTCGAGGAGCTCGCTGATGCGACCGGCTTGACCAAGAGTTATTTGTCCAAGGTCGAGCGGCAGCGTTCGACGCCGTCCATCGCGGTCGCGATGAAACTGGCGCGGGCACTCGAGGTCGATGTGGCACAGCTGTTTTCGGAAGACCCAGCAGTCACGACGTTGTCTGTTGACCGTGCCGACGGGCGCGGAAGCAGCCGATATCAGGCTGTCGCCGCGGGGATGCTCGGTAAGTCGATGTCGCCGTTCATCGTGCGGCCGACGCTCAAGTTCGCCGAGCACCCGCACCCCGAGCATGCCGGGCAGGAACTGGTGTTCGTCCATGCCGGGATTGTGGAACTGCGATACCAGGATGATCTGGTCACGCTGGAGACCGGCGACTGCGCGTATTTCGACGCCTCCTTGCCCCACCAGCTCCGGCAGCGGGGAAACACGCCCAGCGAGGTTCTGGTGATCACCCACACCGAATACGGGCGCAATCGCTGATGGCTTCTGCCCGGGTGTGTGACGGTCAGCATTTGAGGTTCACGTGCACGGTGGGAATGGGCTCCAGGTCGGGCAGACCGTGAATCGTGACCGTCCTCGCCTGCGGGCGTAGCACCACCGACAGGACATCGGTCACCGTGCATTTGTCGAGCGGGCCGCTGCCGACGCGGTTGATGATCACCCGCTTACCGTCGGCCTGTAGTTGCGCGATGGTCTCGGCTGCCGACGGTCCGGTCGGGGCAGCTGTGGCGACTGCGGCTCCTGCCGTCAGGCCGCCGACGACGACGGCGACAGATAACGCCGTGATGGTTGCTATGTGCTTCATGGCTTCTCACTCCTTTTCGATGGTCTGAGCAATACGCCTCCATCATAGGACACAATGTGTCATGACGGAAACGTATTGTCGTCAGGATCGCCGGCGTGAAAGGCTCTTGGTTGGCTTCGGTTTCTGCTCGACGGTTTCGGCTCTTATGCAAGCGCTACCGACGGGCGCCGGCCACGTTGCGTCGGTACCAGGGGCGGCCGTGCCAGCGCTGATAGTGCCAGACCGCGCTCGGCAGCAGGCCGCGCTTGTGTAGCCAGAACCCGTCGGGCGCCGTCAGGCTGGGATCGTGGCGGCCGACGGTTATCTCGCCGAGTGCCACGCCCTCTCCCTCCTCGGCTCGTCGCTCGGCGATGATCTCGCCCGATGCCGCGGTGATCAGGGTCGAACCCTCGAAGTGGCCGCGATAGGTCGCCGGCAGCCAGGGCATCGAGCATTCGAGGTTGCCTGCGTGTGCGGCGTGCACGCAGGGGGCACCGACGTACCGGGAGAACGAGGCCGCCGCGGCGCGGGCGGTGAGGCGGTTGTTGTGCTCGAGGCGGTCGAACACGGTCCGTGGTCGCCAGCGGGGAATCGACCACCATCCCGAACCGGTCATGAGCAGGTCGACGCGACCCTGTAGGCGGCGGACCGTGCCTGTGCGCATCAGTTCCCAGCACACCGCCGCGCCGACCTGATACCCGTCGGCGTCGATGATTCCGTCATCGTCGCCGCCCATGTAGAACGCGTTCTCCCACATGGTGGGGAAATCCTTGTCGTGGCGCCCGACAATGCCGGTCGGGTCGGCGAGCAGGTATGCGTTGCGGACATGTCCGTCGGCGTCGCGGCACAAGAAAGAACCGCCGACCAGTGCGGCGTGCCGCCGGGCGAGCCTGGTGAGAAGTTGCGCGGCGGGGCCGTCCGGTGGCAACGCAGCGTCCGCCAGTGCGGGCGTGAAACCGATTCCGGTGGAGAAGAACTCGGGTAGTGCGATGATGCGCGCGCCCGCGCGCCCGGCTTCATCGCCGAGGCGCTCGCAAGCGGCCAGGTTGGCCGCAACGTCGGCCAGTGACGCCTCGAGTTGAACGGCTGCCGCCAGAACCATGATCGAACTCTCCTCGGGTTGTGAATGCATGGGTGGACACAGGGTGTCATCCGCTCACGAGCCTAGCCGCAGGGGGCGTCGAAATGTTCTGGCGTGACGAATCGGCCCTATGCTGTTGACATCAGGACACAAGGTGTCCTACGGTCATTCTTGTGTCGCTGGTTCCCGCTACCCGGAAAGGCAGGCCGAGATGACGACCACGCTTGGTGATTCGAAACAAGTTCTGATGCAGCGTGCTCTCGAGGGGTTGTCGACCCACATCGAGGAGTCCACCCTGACGACGCGGCAGAAGCTGGCACTGACATGCCGAGCACTCTTCGATGCCGGCCATGACTCCGGCCTGGCCGGTCAGATCACCGCCCGGGCCGGAAAACCCGGTACCTACTACACCCAACGGTTGGGACTGGGGTTCGACGAGATCTCCGAAGACAACCTGCTGCTGGTCGACGAAGACCTCAACGTCCTGGAGGGCGAGGGCATGGCCAACCCCGCCAATCGATTCCATACCTGGATCTACCGCGCCCGGCCCGATGTGCAGTGCATCGTGCACACGCACCCCTTCCATGTCGCGGCGCTGTCCATGCTGGAAGTCCCGCTGAAGGTGTCCCAGATGGATATCGCGCCCCTCTACGACGACTGTGCGTTCCTGGCCGATTGGCCCGGGGTTCCCGTCGGCAACGAAGAAGGCGAGATCATCAGCGCCGCGCTGGGAGACAAGAAGGCAATCCTGTTGGCCCACCACGGCCATGTGATCGCCGGAGCCAGCATCGAGGAATCGTGCTCGCTGGCGATGCTGATCGAACGCGGAGCCAAGCTGCAGCTGGCCGCGATGGCGGCGGGCACGATCGCCGATCTGCCGCCGAGGCTGGCGCGTGAAGCCCACGACTGGACGTTGCGGCCCAAGCGCAGCCAGGCCAATTTCGCCTATTACGCCCGGCGCGCGCTGCGCAATCATCCCGACGCGCTTAGCAGTTGATCCCCGAAACCAGCCCCGACCGTACGAGAAAAGGACATGAGCATGCCTGCCAACGCTGAGATCCACGGAATTCTCGCCTATCCGGTGACCCCCTTCACCGACGACCATCAGATCGACACCGGCAAGCTCGCCGCCCTGGTCGAGCGCCTGGTCGCCGGCGGAGCGCACGGTATCGTCCCGCTCGGCAGCACGGGAGAGTCGGCGTACCTCACCGAAGCCGAGTTCGACACCGTCATCGACACCACGATCGGGGTGGTCGACCGGCGGGTGCCCGTCATCATCGGTGCCTCAGATCTGACCACTGCCAACACCATTCGGCGGGCGCAATACGCCGAGCGGGCCGGTGCCGATGCGGTCATGGTGCTGCCGATCTCGTACTGGAAACTGTCCGAACGAGAGATCGCGCAGCACTATGCGGCGATCGGCGCTGCGATCGGCATCCCGATCATGGTCTACAACAACCCGGCGACCAGCGGTATAGACATGCGGCCGGAGCTGTTGGTGCAGATGTTCAACGACATCGACAACGTCACCATGGTCAAGGAGTCCACGGGCGACATCACCCGCATGCAGCGCCTGGCCGAGCTCAGTGAAGGTGAGCTGCCGTTCTACAACGGCAGTAACCCCATGATTCTCAAGGCATTCCAGGCAGGGGCCAAGGGCTGGTGCACCGCGGCGCCGAACCTGCTGCCGCAGCCGTGCCTCGACCTCTACGCCGCGGCGCGGGCGGGGGACTGGACGAAGGCGGAAGCCATCTACACCGAACTCAAGCCCTTCCTGGAGTTCATCGTTGCCGGTGGCCTGCCGACCACCATCAAGGGTGGGCTGGAATTGCTGGGCCAGGGGGTCGGCGTGCCACGCCTGCCGCTGCTTCCGCTCGACGGTGACGGTCGCGAGGAGTTGCGCCGGCTCCTCGCCGTGTCTTGAGGGCAGCGGTATGGAACGCGTGACACCGGTGTTGGGTGCTGCCACCGCAACGACGTTGCTGGCGGCCGGGTTGATCTTCCTGCTGGCACTGGCCCTCGGCGTGTGGAAGTACCGGCAGATGGTCACCTCTGATCGGCATGTCGCCCATCCCTATGTCGACATCGCCCACCGGGCGTCGCTGCTTTACGCGTTCGCGACGTTGCTGACCGCGGTTTTTGTCGAACTCAGCGCCTGGCCGGATTGGGTCGACCTGACCGCGGCGATGGTGCTGGTGTTCTTCTTCCTCGCCGCGATCCTGAGCTACATCGTGCACGGTGCCCGGCGCGATACGACGAACCAGTTCGAACACCCGAGTCCTGGGATGCACATTTCGATGGTGCTGCTGATCGTGGGGGAGATCGGAGGGTTCGCGGTTCTGCTCGTCGGTTTCGCGGTCGGTCAATGGGCCTGAGAAGGGCTTCTGCCCAGCAGCTTTCGGGTGCGCGCCGGCGCGGTGGGGGGCAACTCGTCGAGGATGTCGGCGAGGGTGACGGCGTCCAGGTTGGCTCGCCAGGCTTGGTGGGCGTCCGCCATCTTCACGGCCAGGATGCAGTCGTGACGGCACCAACTGTCGGGTAGGGCGCCGCGGCCCTGCTGTCGGATCTCGCGGCATTCGTACGGTGCGGAGGTGCCGTCGACGGCTTCGACGATCTGCAGCAGGGTGATGTCCGCCGGCGCCCGGCCGAGTCGGAAGCCGCCACGTGGACCGGTGGTGGCGGCCAGCACTCCGGCGCGGGTGAGTGCCTGCAGCTGTTTGGCGAGATAGGCCGCGGGCAGGCCGAAATACTCCGCGAGATCGGCGGCCGATGCGGTGGTACCGACCTCGAGCTGCGCCAGCGACGTCGCGCAGTGCAGGGCCCACTCGGTTGCCACGGGAAGTTTCACGACCCGTAGTTTATTACAGATATTAAGGACCTATATAGTCCGAGATTATCTGTTGGACGAGGATATGGAGACGCCATGCGTATCGCAGTTGCCGGAGCGACGGGAAACATCGGGACCCGCGTGGTTGCCGCCTTGAAGGGCGAGGGCCACGACGTGGTGGCGATCAGCCGCTCGAACGGGGTGGACCTGTCCACCGGTGAAGGGCTCGATGCGGCACTGACCGGAGTGCAAGCAGTGGTGGACGCGATCAGTGCGCCGCCCACCGATCGGGACAGCACCGTGGAATACCTGGGCACCGCCACCGGCAACCTGCTTGCCGCGGAAGAGCGTGCCGGGGTGGCACATCATGTGCTGCTTTCCATCGTGGGAGTTCACGGCATCGAAGGCAATGCCCACTACGCCGGAAAGCGTGAGCAGGAACGTCTGGTCGAGGCGGGCCCGGTGCCGTGGACGATCGTGCCGGCGACCCAGTTCCACGATTTCGCCGAGATGGTGGTGGGCTGGACACAGCACGACGGCCCCGACGGTGCCACGGCGGAGATCGCCCCGCTTCTGGTGCAGCCGATCGATCCCGACGACGTGGCTGCCGTGCTGGCCGAGCTCGCGGTCGGCGGCCCTGCGGGCCGCTACGTCGACGTGGCCGGCCCGCAGACACAGGATCTGGTGGACATGGCCCGCCGGACCCTGGCGGCGCGTGGGCGTGAGGTGACGCTGGTGCCGACGTGGTCGTCGATCTTCGGATTGACCATGTCGGGCAATGCGCTGCTGCCCGGTGACGACGCGCGGATCGCGCCCACCAGCTTCGACCAGTGGCTGAGCCGCCGGCGGTAGGGGCAGGCCACACCGGGCCCGGGATTGTCACCGCTCTCTGACACCATGGACGGCATGCCGTTGGAGGCTCCCTCGCCCGCAGTGGACGATCTGGACGATGAGCAGCGGGAGGCCGTGCTGGCCGCCCGCGGTCCGGTATGCGTGCTGGCCGGCGCGGGGACCGGCAAGACCCGCACCATCACTCGCCGGATCGCGCATCTGGTGGCCGGTGGTCACGTGGCACCCAGCCAGGTGCTGGCGGTGACGTTCACCGCCCGCGCGGCGGGGGAGATGCGGACCCGGTTGCGCTTGCTCGGCCAGCAGTCGGGAGTGAACACCTCTGCGGTGCAGGCGGTGACGTTCCACGCCGCGGCGCGCCGTCAGTTGCAGTACTTCTGGCCGCGCCTGGTCGGTGACACCGGATGGGAGTTGCTCGACAGCAAGTTCGCCGTGGTCGCACAGGCCGCCAACTGGGCCGGGATGCAGACCAGCACCGACGACGTGCGTGACCTCGCGGGCGAAATCGAGTGGGCCAAGGCGTCTTTGATCACCCCGGAGGCCTACAGCACGGCCGTCGCGAAGACCGGGCGCGACATCCCGTTCGATGCGGCCAAGGTCGCCGCGGTCTATTCGAACTACGAGAAGCTCAAGGCTCGCCGGGACGGTTCGGCGCTCCTTGACTTTGATGACCTGCTGCTGCACACCGCCGCGGCCATCGAGAACGACGCCGCGGTGGCCCAGGAGTTCCGTGATCGCTACCGCTGCTTCGTCGTGGACGAGTATCAGGACGTCACGCCCCTGCAACAGCGTGTGCTCGATGCGTGGCTGGGAGAGCGCGACGATCTCACCGTGGTCGGTGACGCCAACCAGACGATCTATTCGTTCACCGGCGCCACACCGCGATTTCTGCTGGACTTCTCGCGGCGCTTCCCCGACGCCGCGGTGGTGCGCCTGGAGCGTGACTACCGCTCCACACCACAGGTGGTCTCGTTGGCCAACCGGGTGATCGCGGCTGCCCGCGGTCGGATGGCCGGCAGCAAGCTGCATCTGGTGGGGCAGCGCGATCCCGGACCCGAGCCGACGTTTTCCGAGTATCCCGACGAGGTGGCCGAGGCCAACGCCGTCGCGCGGTCCATCAAGAAGCTGATCGAAAACGGCACCGAGCCGGCCGAGATCGCGGTGCTGTACCGGATCAACGCGCAGTCCGAGGTGTACGAAGAGGCGCTCACCGAGGCCGGCATCGCCTTCCAGGTGCGCGGCGGCGAAGGTTTCTTCAGCCGCCAGGAGATCCGCCAGGCACTGGTGGCCATGCAACGCTTCGCCGAACGCGACATCCCCGAGGACAACCTGCCCGCGCTCGTGCGTGAGCTGCTGGAGCCACTGGGGCTGACGGCCGAGCCTCCGGCCGGCACCAAGGCCCGGGAACGCTGGGAAGCGTTGACGGCCTTGGCCGAACTGGTCGACGAAGAGGTCGCGGTGCGCCCGGAACTCGACCTGCGGGCCCTTGTCGCCGAATTGCGACAACGCGCCGACTCCCGGCACCCGCCGGTGGTGCAAGGCGTGACGCTGGCGTCGCTGCACGCCGCCAAGGGGCTGGAATGGGATGCGGTGTTCCTGGTCGGTCTGGCCGACAACACCTTGCCGATCTCGCATGCGCTGGCGCACGGGCCCGACAGTGAGCCGGTGGAGGAGGAGCGCCGGCTGCTCTATGTCGGGGTCACCCGGGCCCGGGTACATCTCGGACTGAGCTGGGCACTGGCCCGCACCCCGGGTGGGCGGCAGGGTCGGCGGCCGTCACGCTTCCTCAACGGCATCGCACCGCAGCTGCAGAACGGGGCAGGCTCGAGCCCGGACCGGTCGCGCCGCCAGCGTGGCCCGGCGCCGCGCTGCCGGGTGTGTAACGCCGCATTGACGACGCCGCCGGCGATCATGTTGCGCCGCTGTGAAACCTGCCCTTCAGATTTGGACGAGGAGCTGCTCTCCGAGCTCAAGGAGTGGCGGTTGCGCGTCTCCAAGGAGATGAAGGTGCCGGCGTACGTGGTGTTCACCGACAACACCCTGATCGCCATCGCAGAAGCATTGCCGACCGACGATGCCGCACTGGTGGCGTTGCCCGGCATCGGTGCGCGCAAGCTCGAGCAGTACGGGCCCGATGTCCTCGAGTTGGTCGTGGGACGAGTGAAGGCCCGCCAAGATTCGTAAAGATCGTGCCAAAACCGCAGGTAGAAAATAGGTTGTGCGATTTGGCTGTTAGGCTTTAGCCTCGTAACACAGCTCTGGTGACGAGACGGAAGGAGGGTGCCCGCAATGGATAACAACATCGAATTCAGCGGTGTAGCGGTTGCAGGCATGCCGTCGTCCGTGCTCGCCGTCGCCGTGTCCCCGGTTGCCCCGGAGGCGCGCCGGCATGCCGCACCCGCTGCCCCCGCCGCCGCTGGATGGCCGGCCGCCGCTGCTGCTATTGCACCGCAGCACAAGCGCCGCCCCGCCGCCGCGACAGGCGCGTCCGTGGATCGGAGCCACTACTAGGTAGAGCTCCCTTCGCCAGCCAAAAGGCCACGGACCCGCAGTCAACCGGATCCGTGGCCAAATTTTTTGGGAGTTGTTCTCCATCCCCCAGAAAACCTGGTCGCAGATCCATCCAAGAGACAGATCGCCGACAACTACGACCAGGAAGTAGGGGGAACAGCACATGTCCATTGCGATGACAGCTCCGGAGGTGAGCGTCGCGCCGGTGACATGCGAGCAGCGGCTACCGGCGGTGCCCTGCCACATCGGGAATCCCGATCTGTGGTTCGCCGAGAGCCCAGTCGATCTGGAGCAGGCCAAGGCACTGTGCGCGGATTGCCCGATCCGCAACGAGTGCCTGGCCGCCGCGCTGGAAAGGCAGGAGCCATGGGGTGTTTGGGGCGGTGAGATCCTCGACCGCGGAACCATCGTGGCCCGCAAGCGGCCGCGTGGACGTCCGCGCAAGAACGCGGGGAACCCGGCCGCCGCATGACGCCTGAAGACGCCGACGGCGCCGAGTGTCAGACACTCGGCGCCGTTCGGTGCTTGTGCGCGCTGCGAAATCCGTTGCGCTAGGCCGCTTCGTCGGCGAAGCCCGGAACCAGTTCGGTCGCAATCGCTTTCACCGGCACGTGTGCGTCGAGCTGGCAGCACATGGCGATGGTCGAGGCGATGACTCGCAGCGGGATGGCGAGGTTCGGCGGCAGATCGAGCTGGCGAGCGGTCTTGATCTGGGCCACCCAGTTGTCCATCTGGCCTGCCGCCATCCGTTGAATCCACCGCCGGTTGTAATGGAAGACGTCGACCTCGATCGGTTCGACGTACTGGCGCAGCATGTCGTCGACTTCTTCGATCGAAACCTGTTGGCCCTTCTGGATGAAACCGGCTTCTTCCATCGTGGGCAGCAGCTTGTCGTAGTTCTTGTCCCGGGCCAGCCGGATGCACTCACCCAGCGAGGTCGGGAAACCGTCGGGCAACGGTGCGACGGCGCCGAAGTCGATGACACCCATCCGTCCGTCGGGCAGCAGCATGAAATTCCCCGGATGCGCGTCGCCGTGCATCATCTGCAGCCGCTTGGGCGCGTCGAAGGTGAGCTCGGACAGCCGGGTACCCATCAGGTCGCGCTGTTCGGGGGTGCCCTCGCGAATGATCACCGACATCGGGATGCCGTCCATCCATTCGGCGATGACGACTTTCGGTGCGCTGGCCACGATGGCGGGAACGCAGAAGTGGGGATCGTTGCGGTAGGCCTTGGCGAACGCACGCTGGTTCTCGGCCTCCAGCCGGTAATCCAGCTCCATGTCGGTGCGTTCGATCAACTCGTCGACGATGCCCTGGATGTCGACGCCGGGGGCCAGTTGCTTGAACACGCCGACCAGACGCTGGATGGTCTTGAGGTCGGCGCGCAGTGCCTCGTCAGCACCGGGGTATTGGATCTTGACGGCCACTTCACGGCCGTCGGACCAGACCGCCTTGTGGACCTGACCGATGCTCGCCGAGGCCACGGGAGTGTCATCGAACGAGGTGAACCGGTCGCGCCATTTGGTGCCGAGCTGTGCATCGAGCACCCGGTGCACCTTGGCCGCGGGCAGCGGCGGCGCCTCGCGCTGCAATTTGGTCAACGCCTCGCGATACGGCTTGCCGTATTGCTCGGGAATGGCGGCTTCCAGCACCGACAGCGCCTGGCCCACCTTCATCGCCCCGCCCTTGAGTTCGCCGAGCACGGCGAACAATTGTTGGGCGGCCTTGTCCATCAATTCGGCAGTGACTTCGTCCTTGGACTTGCCGGTCAGACGCTTGCCGAAGCCCAGTGCTGCCCGTCCCGCCATGCCGCCGGCCAGACCGGCCAGCTTCGCATTCCGTGCGACGCTTCCCCGTTTGATGTCGGTCACCAGACCATCATCCATGATGCTGCTGAATCCACCGCAACCAAGTGGCAACATTCGTTTTCAACATGAGCAGTCGGGGTGCCGGGACCAGCGCCGCGCGACGATCGAGTACCCGTCGTCGTCGAGTTCGAGGGTGGTGTTGAGCGTCGCCGGTGCCTGGGGTATGGGCTGGTCACCGTCGGTGTGCCCGACCGCACGAATCACGAGGTCCACCTGACGCATGGCCAGTGCCGCAGTGGCCAGGATGGTCGCCCGGCTGGCGGTGCCTACGGCCCCTCGGAGCTGGGTGGCCACGGCGGGCCACGCCGCATCGCGATCGGTGCGGTGCAGATCGGCGCACTGTAGGCAACTGGTCAGCCCAGGGATCACCAGCGGGCCCACCAGTCCGGCGCCGTCGCGGACCCGCACCGAAAGGTGAGCGACACCGGCCTGGTGCAGTTCCTGCAGCAGGCGGGGATCGGTGATCTGGTAGTCGGCCAGCACCACCAGGTCGGTGGAGGGAGCCACGTTCCTGGTGGACGGATGGGTACTGTGCCGGACCCGGGCACCTGAGCAGCGCAGCCCGTTGGTCAGCAGTTCCGACAGCGGTCCGCGACCGTGCACCCGGATGGATGCCGACCGGGTCGGCCGAGGGGGATCGGTCGGCAGCACGGTGAGCATTCCGCTGCCGAGCAGCGCGCCGATCAGCGCATCAACGGCATCGGTATCGTCGAATGCTCCTGCAGCCGTGAGCAATTCATCGCGGGCGGCGCCGGCCTGCATGGTGCGCAGCACGTCGGTCAACTGCGCTTGGCTCATGCCGGCCGGAGGATGGACCAGGACTGCCCGGCGCGGATCCCAACCCAACTGAACCGCCCCGTCGGGGCGCAGCAGGATAGGCCTGCCTGCGGCGAGCACATAGCGCGTCATGCAAAGACTCTGCCATGGCGGCAAGTACCGCCGTCTCACTTATCCACAGGCCGCGGCTCAGGACTCTTCGTCGTCCTCGCGCTTGGTCGGGCCGTCGCGCTGTTCCTTCTCCAGGTCCGCAATGGCCTGTTCGAAAGCGCTGTCGATGCCGCTGGTGTCACCGCCGATCATCCGGTCGATGAAGCCGGCCGGCTCATCGAGATCGGCCGCGCTCGGCAGCAGGTCAGGGTGCTGCCAGACGCCGTCGCGGGCGTCGGTGCCGACCGCTTCGGTGAGCCGCTCCCACAGCACCGCGGCTTCGCGCATCTTGCGGGGACGCAGTTCCAGGCCGACGAGTGTGGCGAAGGTCTGTTCGGCGGGGCCGCCCGTGGCGCGGCGACGCCGCAGCATCTCGGCCAATGCCGAGGTACCGGGGATGCGGTCGCCCAGCGCCGCGGCCACGACGGTCTGCACCCAGCCCTCGATGAGCGCGAGCAGCGTCTCGAGCCGTTCGAGGGCGGCCTCCTGCTCGGGCGTGGCCTTGGGCTCGAAGATGCCCTGGTTGAGCAACTGCTCCATCTCCGACGGGTCGCCGAGAGAGGCGGGGTTGAATCCGCGGGCGAAGTCCTCGATGCCGGACATGTCGACCTTCATGCCCTTGGCGAAGGCCTCGACAGCACCGAGCAGCTGGCTGGACAGCCACGGCACATGGCTGAACAACCGATGGTGGGCGGCCTCGCGGGCGGCCAGGAAGGTCAGGATCTCGCTGCGGGGACGTTCCAGCCCCTCGGCCAGCGTCTCGATGGCCTCGGGCATGAGTGCGGCCACGCCCTTGGGGCCCAGCGGCAGCCCGATGTCGGTGGAGGTGAGCACCTCCCGCGACAGCTTGCCCAGTGCCTGGCCCAGCTGGGAGCCGAATGCCATGCCGCCCATCTGCGACATCATCGCCAGGAGCGGACCGGCCATGCTCTTGGCCTCTTCGGGCAGTGCCGACGCCCACACCGACGAGATCTGCTCGGCCACCGGGTCGCACAGCCGCTTCCAGGTGTCCAACGTGTTGTCCAGCCAGTCGCTGGGAGTCCACGCCACCGACCTGGTGGTGCCCGCAGGCAGCGGAGTGACGCCGTCGAGCCAGGTCTCGGCCAGCCGCACCGCGTCGGCGACGGCACCGGTGGTCTTCTCCGGTACCGGCGCGACGAACCCGATCGAATTGGATGCCAACTGCCGAGCCAGGTCGTAGTTCACCGGGCCGGACTGTTTGCCGCTCATGGCGCTGCTCGCACCACTGAACATCTCACCGAGTTTGGTGAAGATCTGCCCGAGGTCGCCCATGTCGAAGTTGGCTCCGCCCATGCCGAAACCGAACGGATCCGAGCCCGGACCTGGCCCGGAGTTGCCGGGGCCGGACCCCGAGGAGGGGTCCTTCTTGTCTTTGTCTCGGTCGGGGTCGTTCCCGGCGGAGAAGCCGAAGGGCAGGTCAGCCATACCCACAACGGTACTCATCGCCGGGTGCGCGGGTACGGCTGCGGGTCACGCTGTGGGTGAACACGGAGGCGCAGGCTTTACTGTGGGCGGCGTGAACAGGCGGATTTTGACGCTGCTGGTTGCGCTGGTGCCGATTGTGGCGTTCGGCGTCCTGCTGTCGGTGGTGACGGTGCCCTTCGTCTCATTGGGGCCTGGTCCGACGTTCAACACCCTCGGTGAGGTCGAGGGCAAGCAGGTGGTCGACATCCAAGGGCCGGACGCGCACGTCCACCCCACGTCGGGTCACCTGAACATGACCACGGTGTCCCAGCGTGACGGTCTGACCCTGGGCCAGGCGATGGCGTTGTGGATGTCGGGCCGCGAGCAGCTGGTGCCGCGTGACCTGGTGTACCCGCCGGACAAGTCGAAGAACGAGATCGACGAGGCCAACAACTCGGATTTCAAGAAGTCCGAGGACAGCGCTGAATATGCGGCGTTGTCATTCCTGAAATACCCGGTCGCGGTGACCGTGCAGAGCGTCACCGATCCCGGCCCTTCGGCCGGCAAGCTGCGTGACGGTGACGCGATCGACGGAGTGAACGGCACACCGGTGGCCAACCTCGACGAGTTCCAGGCCATCCTCAAGAAGACCAAGCCGGGCGAGCAGCTGGTGATCGACTTCCGTCGCAAGAACGCGCCGCCCGGCGTCGCCACGATCACCCTCGGTGACAACCCGGACCGGGACTACGGATTCCTCGGGGTCGGTGTGCTCGACGCGCCATGGGCTCCGTTCGACATCGAGTTCAACCTGGCCAACATCGGCGGCCCGTCGGCGGGGCTGATGTTCAGCCTGGCCGTGGTCGACAAGCTGTCCACCGGTGATCTCAACGACGGCAAGTTCATCGCGGGCACCGGAACCATCACCGGGGAGGGCAAGGTCGGCTCCATCGGCGGCATCACGCACAAGATGCTGGCCGCCAAGGAGGCGGGCGCCACGGTGTTCCTGGTGCCGGCCGACAACTGCACCGAGGCGCGGTCGGCGCCCCAGGACGGCATGGAGTTGGTGAAGGTCGACACCCTGAGCCAGGCCGTGGATGCGTTGCACACGATTTCTGCCGGTGGCGAACCGCCTCGCTGCTGAACCGCACAGTTCCTGTGGATGACTAGAGTTGTAGAAAATCGGGCGGCCCCGCCGGGCATGCCACGAGTCCACCGAGGCTGAAACGGGAGTTCACGAGTGGGGATGCGGCCCGCGGCGAGGATGCCGAAGCTGACGCGACGAAGCCGGGTACTGATCGGCCTGGCGCTGGTGGCAGTGCTGGCACTGTTGATCGGGCCCCGGGTGGTCGACGGCTATGTCGACTGGTTGTGGTTCGGCGAACTGGGGTACCGGTCGGTGTTCACCACCGTGCTGTTCACCCGGCTGATCGTGTTCCTCGTGGTCGGGTTGCTGATCGGCCTGGTGGTGTTCGCGGGCCTGGCGCTGGCGTATCGGAGCCGGCCGGTCTTCGTCCCGGCTGCCGGGCCGAATGATCCGGTGGCGCGCTATCGCACCACCGTGCTGGCCCGGCTGCGGCTGTTCGGGATCGGCGTGCCGGTCTTCATCGGCCTGCTGGCCGGCGTGATCGCGCAGAGCTATTGGGTGCGGGTGCAGTTGTTCCTGCACGGCAGCGATTTCGGGATCACCGATCCGCAGTTCGGCAAGGACCTGGGCTTCTATGCGTTCGATCTGCCGTTCTACCGGTTGGTGCTGACGTATCTGTTCGTCGCCACGTTCCTGGCGTTCGTCGCGAACCTGCTGGGGCACTACGTGTTCGGCGGGATCCGTCTCACCGGGCGCAGCGGGGCGCTGAGCCGTGCTGCCCGCATCCAGCTGATCAGCCTGGTCGGGTTCCTGATCGTGCTCAAGGCGTTCGCGTACTGGCTGGACCGCTACGAACTGCTGAGCAACACGCGCGCCGGCAAGCCGTTCACCGGTGCCGGCTACACCGACATCAACGCCGTACTGCCGGCCAAGCTGATCCTGCTTGCCATCGCGGTGATCTGTGCGGTGGCGGTGTTCTCTGCAATCGTCCTGCGGGACTTGCGGATTCCGGCCATCGGCGTGGTGTTGTTGCTGCTGAGCTCGCTGGTGGTGGGCGCCGGCTGGCCGCTGATCGTCGAGCAGTTCAGCGTCAAGCCGAACGCGGCCCAGAAGGAAAGCGAGTACATCAGTCGCAGTATCACCGCGACCAGGCAGGCCTACGGCCTCACCAATGACACGGTGACGTACCGCAATTACGAGAGCAACGGTCAGACCACGGCTGCACAGGTTGCCGCGGACCGAGCGACCACGTCCAACATCCGACTGCTCGATCCGACGATCGTCAGTCCGGCGTTCACCCAGTTCCAGCAGGGCAAGAACTTCTACTTCTTCCCGGATCAGCTCGCCATCGACCGCTATGCCGGCCCTGACGGCAATCTGCGCGACTTCGTCGTCGCCGCACGCGAACTGAACCCGGACCGCTTGATCGAGAACCAGCGTGACTGGATCAACCGGCACACCGTGTACACGCACGGCAACGGTTTCATCGCGTCACCGGCCAACACGGTGCGCGGTATCGCCAACGACCCCAACCAGAACGGCGGTTACCCCGAGTTCCTCGCCAGCGTGGTCGGCGCCAACGGCAAGGTCATCTCGCCCGGGCCCGCGCCCTTGGACCAGCCCCGCGTCTACTTCGGACCGGTGATCGCCGATACCTCGGCCGACTACGCGATCGTCGGAAAGAACGGCGACGTCGACCGCGAATACGACTACGAGACCAACACCGACACCAAGAACTACACGTACTCGGGCACCGGCGGTGTGCCGATCGGCAACTGGCTGGCCCGCACGGTGTTCGCCGCCAAGTTCGCCGAGCGGAACTTCCTGCTGTCCAACGTGATCGGTGAGAACAGCAAGATCCTGTTCAACCGGGACCCGGCCGAGCGTGTCGAAGCGGTGGCGCCGTGGCTGACCACCGACACGTCGGTGTACCCGGCGATCGTCAACAAACGCATGGTCTGGATCGTCGACGGCTACACCACGTTGGACAACTACCCGTATTCGGAGTTGACGACGCTGTCGAGTGCGACGGCCGACTCCAACGAGGTGGCGGTCAACCGGCTGGCCCCGGACAAGCAGGTGTCCTACATCCGCAACTCGGTCAAGGCCACCGTCGACGCCTATGACGGCACCGTGACGTTGTACGCGCAGGATGAGCAGGATCCGGTGCTCAAGGCCTGGATGAGCGTGTTCCCGGGCACCGTCAAACCGAAGGCGGACATCTCCCCGGAACTGCAGGCGCACCTGCGTTATCCCGAGGACCTGTTCAGGGTGCAGCGGTCTCTGCTGACCAAGTACCACGTCGACGATCCGGTGAAGTTCTTCACCAACGCCGACTTCTGGAACGTGCCGCTGGATCCCAACCCGACGGCAAGCAGCTATCAGCCGCCGTTCTACATCGTCGCCAAAGATCTTGTGAACAACGATGGTTCGCCGTCGTTCCAGTTGACCAGCGCGCTGAACTGGTTGCAGCGCGAGTTCCTGGCCGCCTATGTCAGTGCCAGCTCGGATCCGTCGACCTACGGCAAGATCACGGTGCTGACCATTCCGGGTGAGGTCAAGGGTCCCAAGCAGGCGTTCAACGCGATCAGTACCGATACCGCGGTGACGCAGGACCTCGGTGTGATCGGACGCGACAACCTGAACCGGATTCGGTGGGGCAACCTGCTGACCCTGCCGGTGGCTGATGGCGGATTGCTCTATGTGGCACCGGTTTACGCCTCACCGGGAACCAGTGACGCGGCGTCGACCTATCCGCGGTTGATCCGGGTGGCCATGCTCTACGGCGACAAGGTGGGTTACGGCCCCACCGTCAGCGACGCGCTCACCGAATTGTTCGGTCCCGGCGCGGGTGCCACCGCGACCAACGTGGCGCCCACCGACGGCAAGCCGCAGACCGCCGGGACGCCGGAGGCAGCACCGGCGGCGCCGCCACCGGCCGCGGCCGACGGTCAGGCACCTCAGGTCGCCGCGCCTCCGGCTGCGATCCCGCCGGGTGAGCCCGTGCAGTTGTCGCCGGCCAAGGCAGGTGCGCTCAAGGAGGTCGAGTCGGCACTGACGGCGGCGCAGGACGCGCAGCGCAGCGGTGACTTCGGCAAGTACGGGCAGGCGTTGCAGCGGTTGAACGATGCGATGAACAAGTTCAACACCGCCAAGTAGCGGAGCGGATTGGCGCGACGGCTACGCCAAGTAGCGGAGCGGATTGGCGCGACGGCTACGCCAAGTAGCGGAGCGGATTGGCGCGACGGCTACGCCAAGTAGCCGTCTGCGCTCCATCGAATATTGGTGCATCGCCGGGCCGCTCCGGTGGGTGACAATGGACCAGTATTCGGTGGACGTCGCGCGGGTGGGGAGTCGCTGGTGGCGGTGACGATTTCGCAAGTGCTGGGCAGCCATCCCGAGCAACTGGTGTCAGCCGCCGGTGACGTGGCCTCGGCGGCGGGTGACATCGACAATCAGATCGCCCGCGAGCGCCTGCAGTTGACCAGGTTGGCGTCGGACTGGCGCGGCACCGCGTCGGACACCGCACAGGGTCACGCCAACGAGATGTTCGGCGATCAGGAGCTCTACCGGGACAGGCTCAAATTGCTGCACACCGCGATGTCCTCCGGCGGTGCGGAGCTCGGCAGCATCCGCACCCGGGTGTCAGATCTGGTGTCGAGTCCGGAGGCGGACCTGTTCGACATCTCCGACGAGGGCCGGGTCTCGCTGGGATGGCGACTGAAGGCCCTGGTGGCGGTGTATCCGGTACTGGCTCTGAAGTGGGGGATGCGGCGGCTGGCGTTGCAGACGTCCATTCAGACCGCCTTGGCCGAATTCGACGCGGCGGACAAGTCGACGGCCGGCAAGATGGACCGGATTAACAAGGGGCTCGTGAAATGACGCCCTGGGCCGTCGGCTGCGTGACATGAGTGACGCCACGCTCTACGTCGATGAACAGACAATGCGGGAGACGGCGTCCACTTTCGACAGCACGGGCCATGACGTCAGCGGAAATCGCGCCGGTCCGGTCATTTCCGGTGCCGCCGGGTCGATGCCCTCGCTGGCCGTCGGGGCGGCGTGCGGGACGGTGGGATCCGCCCTGACCGAGCAGGCGAAGCTGCTCGGGGGCGATGTGACCGTGTATGCGCAGAAGCTACGGGTGGCTGCCGACCGCTACGAGCGCGGCGACGACGAGGCGGCCGAACGCATCGACTTCACCGGGACGGCCGAGCTGCCCGACGCCGGCGAGCATCCGCCGGTCAGCGATTACGAGAAAGCGTTGCGTGATGCCGGGCTTCTCACCGGCCCGGTGGTGCCAGGATCCAAATACGCTCAGTGGCTGGAGAATGCGTCCAAGCATGGGGTTGATCCGCAGACCATGGTCGACATCGCCCGCGCACAGAACATCACCCCGCAGTCGTTCGACGTGCTCAACGGACTGCAGGAGGTCAAGGACAAGGACGGAAAGTCGTTCTTCATCCTGCCGCCCGGTACCAGCAAGGAGGACGCGAAGAAGGCGGTGGTGATGACCTACATCCTCAACGCCGGCACCGACTACGACGCCGCCGAGGCCGGTGCGGACGGGAAGTTGGGTACCGCCGATGACGTTCGCAACGACTTCGTGGAAACGCCCTACTCGGCCGCCGAGGTGCAGCGCATCGTCGATCGACAGAATGCGAACTCCTGGAGTTATGACCAGATTTTCGACAAAGGCGGCGGGGGATCATTGGCGACGACACCCAACGGCATGCTGATGGGGTTGGGCGGGCCGGTGATGGACAAGATCGGCGTCCACGGTGGGACGACCTACGGCGATGTGTTCGTGATGAACATCGACGGGTCCAAGGATCCGGCAGACCAGCTGAGCAAGATCATCCAATCGGGGGCCAACTGGGGACAAGACGACAGCGGTGTGCCGTTCCAGAGCACCCTCGACCTCGACCGCTTGTTGCACCACGAGGAGCGCCATTCCGAACAGTGGGCCCAGAAGGGATTCGTCTGGATGGCACGGGATTACGGGCTGGGTGCGATCATCGAACAGAAGACCGGCATCAACCCGCTGGAACGCGATGCCGGCTTGTCCGACGGGGGTTATTCGTGAGGTCCTGGCTGGCCGTGCTGTTGGCGCTGCTGGTGGCGGCGGGGCTCACCGCTTGCCGGAGCGGGGAGCGCCCGTGGTCGGATGCGCCGTCCGCCGCCCCGATGCGGCCGGCGTTCGGTGCCCGGGTCACCGACGGCAAGCTGGAGATCTGGATGCCGCCGGGCTGCGCCGGGGTGCGGTCGGTGCAGGTCGGGTTCGGATTTGGCCCGAAGCTCGTGTTGACCGATCCCTCCGGTACGGCGACTCTCGACCGGTTCACCGTCGGTGGACCCTATCCGGGTCTGACCGTGACGGAAGCGCCGCCGCCTGACTTCGATTGGCGCACAGAAGAATATTTGTTCCTCAATGTGCAGTCCACGCCCGGGGGGTATCCCGCGACCGCTCGGACGGCCGAGGTCGCCGCCGGATCGAACAGTCACCCGGCCGGGACCTTCTACTTCGAAGGCGTCGGTTGGCTCGACGCCGCGGGTGTGACAGAGAAGGAAGGCAAGGAGTTCGCAGGGGTGTGCAGGCCGCAACAGAAGTGATGCGGCACACGTCTACTGCCGCGCCACTGCCTCTCTGAACTGGCCGCCAAGTCAACGCCAAGTCGGCTAGGCGATGCTGTGTGGCGAGAATCTTGCACGACTTTCTGCGCTCATCTTGAGAGGACCCCGATGACCCTGACCGATGTCGCCCACGACGGCCTCGACGACGCCCTGGACGGTCTGCGCGCCCACGTCGCCGCACCGGTGGCACTGCCGGGGGAAGTCGGCTACGAGCGGGGCACCCCGTGGAATTCGGCGGCCACCGTGCAGCCTGCCGCAGTGGTGCTGGCGGCCACCGCCTACGACATCGCCAACACCGTGGGCTTCGCGGCGGCCAGAGGCTACCGGGTCGCCGTCCAGGCCACCGGCCACGGCGCCATGGTGGTGGC
This sequence comes from Mycolicibacterium fortuitum subsp. fortuitum, assembly GCF_022179545.1. The sequence goes on from NZ_AP025518.1 coordinate 2,064,008, forward strand.
CCCCGACACGATCCTGGTGCTGACCTCTGAGATGACCGGTGTCACCGTCGATCCCGTGGCGCGTACCGCGCGGGTGGCGGCCGGGGCCACGTGGCAACAGGTGCTCGACGCGGCCGCCCCGCACGGGCTGGCCGGGCTGGGCGGTTCGGCCCCCAGCGTCGGCGTCGTGGGATTTCTCACCGGCGCAGGCATCGGGCCGTTGGTCCGCACTTTCGGGTTGTCGTCGGACTACGTGCGGTCGTTCGAGTTGGTCACCGGGGCGGGGGAGTTGCTGCGTGCCACGCCGGAGGAGAACGCGGAGCTGTTCTGGGGTCTGCGCGGCGGAAAGTCCACGCTGGGTATCGTCACCTCGGTCGAGATAGATCTGCTGCCGATCGCCGAGTTCTACGGTGGCGCCGTGTATTTCGACGGTGCAGACGCCGGCATTGTCCTCCGCGAGTGGGCGGGTTGGTGTGCCGACCTGCCCGAGTCGGTATCGACATCCATTGCACTGCAACAGCTTCCGCCGATGCCCGGCGTTCCGGAACCGTTGGCCGGCCGCCTGACCGTGGCGGTGCGGTACGCGGCCGTCGGCGATTTCGCCGAGGCCGAGCGGTTACTGGCGCCGATGCGCGCAGTCGCGACCCCGGTGCTCGATACCGTCGCGGTGATGCCCTATGCCGCTATCGGCGCCGTGCACGCCGATCCGGTGGATCCGTTGCCGATCTTCGAGCACCACACGCTGTTGCGGGAACTGACCGCGGAGACGGTCGAGGTGCTGCTGGCCGCGGCCGGGCCTGATTCGGGCTCGGTGCAGACGATCGTGGAAGTCCGGATGTTGGGTGGGGCGCTGGCCCGTGAGGGACGGCACCGCAGCGCGTTCTGCCATCGCGACGCCGCTTTCGCGGTGAGCACCATCGGGGTCCTGGTGCCCCCGATTGCCGATGCCGTGGTGCCGCAGGCCGGCGCGCTCATCGTGGCCCTGTCGCCATGGTCCAGCGGCGGCCAGCTCGCCAATTTCGCACCGTCGGAGGATGCGGGCCGCGCCGCCCGCGTCTATGACGAAGAGACCCGGCACTGGTTGGCCGCCCTGGCCGATCGGCATGACCCGGCAGGGGTGTTCCGGTGCGGTCCGGTGATTCGATCCATGGGCTGATTTCCCGGTCGTTTTCGGGCCAGAAACCCCTCTGAGCACCCGATTTGGAGCTGCGCGTAAGACCCCGGTAACCTTGTATTCGCAACGCGGGGTGGAGCAGCTCGGTAGCTCGCTGGGCTCATAACCCAGAGGTCGCAGGTTCGAATCCTGTCCCCGCTACCAAGAGGAAATGGCCCTCGGAGATTCTCTCCGGGGGCCATTTTCATGCCGTGATCCAGCCCTCAGGCCGCGTCGTGTACCTCGTGCTCACTGCGTGCGCAGGACGAGCACTCGGGGGAGTCGATGTCGAGCTTGCCGCAGCTCGGGCAGATAAAAGGAATCACAGCACCGGCCTCTCTCGTTCTGGGGCGCCACTGTGGCGCCGCGCTGCCTGCTCGTACCCCGCGGAGCGCGCATTCCAAACCTCTGTTTGCGAAGTCCATCCCCACGACAAGAACTGGGTATCAGGGCTCTCACACCACAATTCGTGGTGCAACTCGACGGCCCAGAGATCGGCGACCGGCCCGCATGACCGATCACACCTGTCCGAGCTCTGGGATGAAGATGCGGCCGTGCCGGTTGACGATCCGGGCCGGAGGCAGCGGTTGCGATGCGTACAGGTCATCGAGTGCCGAAACGGCGGCCTGGGCGCCACGGAAGTCGGAGGCAGCCTTGAACCTCAGGGCCGAGGAATTGATTTCGATGGCCTCGCCTTGATCGGCCATCAGCGCGGCCAGGTGGATCATGGGGTTCTCGCGAGGACCCTTCTGCATCATCGTCTGGATGATGCGCTGCGTAGCCACGACGTCGGCCGCCCAATCGCGCATCGGCCTGCCCACGATGGCCTCGTGCAACTCGAAAGCGTCGCCCACCGTTTCGACCGACCAGCCGGGCCACAACGCGTCGAACGCGTCGATCTGGACGTCGTTGTCGCCGAGGCCCCACCAGCGCGCGGTCTTGGTGCCGAAATTCACGTGGACACCTAGATCGGGGTGTTCGCCACGAGGCTGGCGATCCCAGAGCACAGGTTCGCCGGCTGCGCCGCGGGCCTGAGTCTCCTCGGCAACTGACCGGATCGCCGCCGGGCCCAACTCTGCGACCTCGTCGAGGAAGCATGAACTGCGCCAGGCGATCACCCGGCCGTCTTCGAATTGGACCGAAAGGGCACCGTAGCCTTCGTGTTCGCTCCAGGGTGCCAGCCATTTCACGTTCTCAGCCGGCCTCTGCGAGACGGGCGCTACGGGAAAGATCGTCGCCGGATCCACCTCTGCGAGTCGGAGGACGCCGCGTACTCCCTCCGCTGACCAGATCGCCGTCCACCCGGGCCACGTGTGTTCGACCAGGTGGTTCACGATTCGCGGCAGGTAGACGTAATCGCTCTCTTCGGCCCACACGACGCGTTTACGTGTGAGGTCGATCAGCAACGAACCTTCGATCCACGAAGCACCGCTCCACTCAGCCGGTGTGTCGATGCCCATCGGCTGCATGCCTCGGACTCGTTCGAGTGTCGCGGCAAAGCCGTCGACCACGATGTCGATGCCGATCGTCTGGGCCGCCCAATGGTCGTAGTACAGCTCGTAACCGGAGTCACTCAGCACGACGACGCCGAGACGCGATCCCATCAGCACGATCTCCGAGTCCGCTCACTGCGAGCAAGGAAGCGGTTCATGGGCAGATCCTGTCACCGCCCCCGCTCCGCGAAAACTCGTTTTCCAGAGGTCGTATGTCGCACCTACTCTGGGTGGCTGCGCATCGCAGAAGGGTGGGGGAGACAGAGGAGTGGCAATGACGACGGGCCCGAGCACCGGGGAGATTGCGGCGCATCCGCGCACCCAGTCGAGCGCCAATGTCATCATCGCGCTGCTGGTCGGTTCGACGTTCGTGATGATCCTCAACGAGACGATCATGAGCGTCGCGTTGCCTGCCCTGATCGTCGATCTGGACATCTCCGCGAGCACGGCGCAATGGCTGACCAGTGGCTTCTTGCTGACGATGGCCGTGGTGATCCCGATGTCAGGTTCGCTGCTGCAGCGCTTCCCGGTGCGCAGCATCTACCTGACATCGATGTCGTTGTTCTGCGCGGGCACACTGGTGGCCGCGCTGGCGCCGGGATTCGCGGTGCTGCTGGTGGGCCGCATCGTGCAGGCCTGCGGTACCGCGGTGATGATGCCGCTGTTGATGACGACGGTCATGATGCTGATCCCGGCCGACCGGCGCGGACAGATGATGGGCACCATCTCGATCGTCATCGCGGTCGCGCCCGCGATCGGGCCGACGCTGTCGGGCTTCATCCTGGGTTCGCTCGATTGGCGCTGGATGTTCTGGATCGTGCTGCCGATCGCACTGTCCGCGGCGAGCGCCGGTCTGGTGTGGCTGCGTGTCGACGACGAACGGGAGGAACCGACGCCGATCGATCCCGTCTCGGTACCGCTGTCGGCGATCGCTTTCGCGGGCTTGGTGTTCGGGTTGTCGCTGTTGGGTGAATCCGCACACGGCCCGCAGTTGGTACCGGCATGGGTGCCGATGATCATCGGTGCGGTGGCGATGGTGGCATTCGGTGCGCGGCAGATCCAGCTGCAACGACGCGATCGCGCGTTCCTCGATCTGCGGCCGTTCACCTATCGGCGGTTTTCGGTATCGCTGGGTCTGGTGGTCTTGGGCTTCATGGGGCTGTTCGGGGCCATCATCATGGTGCCGCTCTATGTCCAGGACGTGCTGAAGCAGAGTGCACTGGTCGCCGGGTTGGCGACCCTTCCGGGCGGGCTGTTGATGGGTTTGGCCGGCCCGTTGGTCGGGCGGGCCTATGACCGCCACGGTGCTCGGGTACTCGTCGTGCCCGGGTCGTTGATGCTGTGCGCGTCCCTGTGCGGTTTCACCTTGCTGTCAGCGGCGTCACCGGTGTGGGAACTGGTTGTCCTGCAGACGATCATGATGGTGGGCTTGTCGATGATGTTCACGCCGTTGATGACTGACGCGCTCGGAGTCCTGCCTGACCGGCTCTACTCGCACGGAAGTGCCATCTTGACGACGCTGCAGCAGGTGGGTGGCGCGGCGGGCACCGCGTTGTTCGTGACGGTGATGACCAAGGCGTCCCACTCGGGCGGGGCGCCCGACCTGCCCGGCGTGCATGCGGCCTTCATGGCCGCCGCGGTGATCAGCATGTTCGCCGTGATCGGTTCGTTCTTCACCGCGCCGCGCCCGAGTCCCGCGGGCGGTACGCCGACGCATTAGCGCTGGCGGCCGGGTCGGGCACAATCGGGCACATGGGCAAAGTCATCGTCATCACCGGCGCGGGCAGTGGTATCGGCCGCGCCACGGCCCGGGTGCTGCTGGAGGCCGGGCATCACGTGGTGCTGGCGGGTCGTCGCGCCGAGACACTGAAGACCGTCGCCGACGGTCACCCGAACGCCCGCGTCGTGCCTACCGACGTCACGGAGTCAGCCTCGGTGCGGGCGCTGTTCGCCGATGCGGTCTCGACGTTCGGCCGGGTGGACGTGTTGTTCAACAACGCGGGGGTGTTCGGGCCGTCGGCATCGATTGCCGATCTCGACGATGAACAGTGGCATGCCACGTGGCGCACTAATGTCGACGGTGCGGTGTTCTGTGCGCGGGAAGCCGCCCGCGTCATGGCCGCCCAATTACCGCGGGGCGGGCGGATCATCAACAACGGATCCATCTCGGCGCACCGTCCCCGTCCGAGAAGCCTGGCCTACACGGTCACCAAACACGCGATGAGTGGGCTGACGGCATCAATGTTGTTGGACCTGCGCGATATCGACATCTGCGTCACCCAGATCGACATCGGAAATGCCGCGACCGACATGACCGCCGGGTTCAGCCACCAGACGCTTCAGGCGGACGGAAGTCTTGCGGCTGAGCCGACTTTCGACGTCGAGCATGTCGCCCGCGCCGTGGCGCACCTCGTCGATCTGCCGCTGGAGGTGTCGGTGCCGTCCCTGACGGTGATGGCCCGCGCCATGCCGTACTTCGGCCGCGGATGACCGCCGAGAACAACAGAGCCGGAGGCCTTGAGCCACCGGCTCTGCACAGCGCAATCGTGATTCAGTGTGGTGCGTCCTGAAGCTCGTACCGCTGAACCACTGCGATCAACTCCTCGCGAACCGATGAATTCGGCAGTTCGTTGATCCGCGCATAGATGCGGCGCCGCATGTTGGCGCGCTTCTGGTTGGCGCGAAACTGTGCGAACGACATTTCTCTCACTCCTTGAAAGTGCCCCGGATCACGGGTACTCGTTGTGTTGGTACGTCCAGCTACCGGGGATCGCCCGAGCAGCGTGGATACCTCCATGCTCCCCGTAGCCATTGTCTAAAGGCAATTCTTAGAGTGTGAGTTTCGCTACAGCTCAACGTGTTTCGCGTGCGAAAAGTGGCCGCGGTCACAGCTGACTGCCGGGGTGATGCCAGTGGCCGCACAAAGGGAGTAAGACTTCTCCTGTGGCGCTCACCGTGCGGGATCTCACCGGGGTCGACAGTCTCGGTCTGACCCTTGTGGCCGGAGCGGACGGTGCCGGCCGGGAGATTTCCTGGGCGCATGCGATCGAGCTGACCGACCCGACCCCGTATCTGGCCGGTGGTGAATTGGTCATGACGACGGGCATCAACATCGGCGCCGACGCCGAAGCGCAATCGGCCTATGTGGCACGCCTGGCCGAGGCCGGGATCGCGGCGCTGGCCGTCGACACCGGCACCACGATTGCCGACGTTCCGGCGGCGGTGCGCGCTGCCGGGGACAAGTTGGGCGTTCCGGTGCTTGAGGTGCCCGCCTCGACGCCGTTCATCGCGATCGCCCGGGTGGTGATTGACGCGTTGCAGGCCGACGAACTGCGCTCGGTGCAGCGGGTGGTCGACGACCAGGAGGTGCTGGCCCGGGCAACTCTGCGCGGCGGCATCCCTGGCGTGGTGGACGCGCTGGCTGGCTGCCTGTCGGCGACGGTGGTGGTGGTCGATACCGACGGCACCGTGTTGGCGGCCGCGGGCGACGCCAAGGAGCGGCTGATCGCGGTGCTGAGCGAGCAGGATCGCCCGACGCGCAGGCACGGCGCCTATGTCACCGCTGACGGCGATGCCTACGTCACCTTCCAGAATCTCCGGGCCGCTCAGCCCGTTCGTGGCCGGCTGGCGGTCCGCACGTCTGCCCCGATGTCCAACACCGACCGCTTCCTGGTCGCCCATGCCGTGTCCCTGATCTCCATCGCGATCGAGAAACCGGCCCGGGTGGTCGACGCCGAGCAGCTGCTGCGGACCGCCGTGACCCGCGAGATGCTTTCCGGCGCAGGCGCTGTGGACGGCGCGGTGTTGCGCTACTTCGGATTTGAGGCCGACGTCGAGGTCGTGGTGGCCACGTTCACCGGCGCGGGGCCGCTGCTGGCAGCCGAGCACGTACTGGGCCGGGTGCTGAGCTCATTTCTGATGGCGCCGATGGGGGACGAGATTGTCATCGTGGTTCCGGCGGCCGGGAGCCGACGTCGGATTCGCGCCGTCGTCGAGGATCTCGAACAGCAGACCGGTGCGCCGGTCAGCGGTGGGATGAGCCGGCCGGTGAAGCCGACCGATCTGCACCTGGGCTTGGAACAGGCACGCATCGCCGCCCATTCCAGCGGCGGGCGGTTCAGTGAATTCGGTGACCTCAGCCCGATGTCCATGCTGCTCGCCGGCCGCAGCACCGCCGAATTGCGCGTGCTGGCAGCATCATTGGATGCACTGGACGACGGAGACGAGCTGATCCCCACTCTCGCAGCTTTCCTCGGCCGCAACGGCCAGATGGAGGCGGCGGCCGCCGAGCTCGCGGTCCACCGCCACACCATGCGCAACCGGATGCGGCGCATCCGTCAACTGTTGGGCGATGACCTCGAGTCGGCCGATTCCCGGGCGCAGCTGTGGCTCGCGCTCAAGGCCTGGCAGCTGCTGGCGTCTCGCCGGTCGGGCTGAGAGGGTCGCGCCGAGACCAGTCGGTCAGGCGGCCGAAAGGCGGTTCAGCGGAAGGCTGCTTGGCCGGTTAGTGCTTTGCCGATGGACAGCAGGTGCATTTCGGAGGTGCCTTCGTAGGTGAGGACCGATTCGAGGTTGTTGGCGTGGCGCAGTGGTGAGTATTCGAGGGTGATGCCGCTGCCGCCGAGCAGGGTGCGGCATTCGCGGGCGATGGCCAGGGCTTCGCGCACGTTGTTGAGCTTGCCCAGGCTGATCTGCTCGGGCCGGGCGCCCTCGGCGTCTTTGATGCGGCCCAGGTGGATGGCCAGCAGCATGCCCTTGCCGAGTTCGACGGTCATGTTGGCCAGCTTTTGCTGGGTGAGCTGGTAGCTGGACAAGGGTTTGTCGAACACCTCACGCGAGCCGGCGTAGTCGATCGCGGTCTGCAGGCTGTCCCGGGCGGCGCCCAGGGCGCCGAACACGATGCCGAACCGGGCTTCGTTGAGGCAGGACAGCGGGGCGGACAGTCCTTCGGCCAGGGGTAGTTGCGCCGAGGCGGGCAGCCGGACGTTGTCCAGTACCAGTTCGGAGGTGATCGAGGCGCGCAGGGACAGCTTGCGGTGGATTTCGTTGGCGGTGAAGCCGGGGGTGTCGGTGGGCACCACAAAGCCCCGGATGCCGTCGTCGGTGTGGGCCCACACGGTGGCCACGTCGGCGAGGTTGCCGTTGGTGATCCACATCTTGGTGCCGTTGAGCACCCAGTCGGTGCCGTCGCGGCGGGCGCGGGTGCGCATGCCGGCGGGGTTGGAGCCGAAGTCGGGTTCGGTCAACCCGAAGCAGCCGATGGCCTCACCGGTGGCCAGCCGGGGCAGCCAGTGCTGTTTTTGTTCTTCGGAGCCGTAGCGGTAGATGGAGAACATCGACAGTGAGCCCTGGACGGAGACGAAGCTGCGGAATCCGCTGTCGCCGGCTTCCAGTTCCATGCAGGCCAGGCCGTAGCTGACGGCGTTGGTGCCCGCACAGCCGTAGCCTTGCAGGTGCATGCCCAGCACCCCCAGGGTGCCGAATTCCTTGGCCAACTCCCGGGGCAGGGTGGCTGATTCGAACCAGCCCTCGATGTTCGGCTTGAGCCGGGTGTCGACGAACTGGCGGACCGTGGCGGCGATGTCGCGCTCATCCTGATCGAGCAACCGATCGGTATCGAACAACTCCAACGGCCGATAGGTGGACTTCTCAGCTGCCGGTGTGGCGGTGGCGGTCATGACTCAAGGCTAGATTTGCCGGGCAAATATGCCTATGGCCGATCGGTATCACCGTGGGCCGGCGTTGGGCGTATGGAGGGGTGGCGGGCGGTCCTGACCACCCGGTCGGGTGGCCTATGCTCGGTGCGGCGAACGGCGTGGCCCCAGGGTGAACTCGTCGTCAGTGACCGGCGAAGACAGCCCAGGGAAAGTTCAGCGTGCAGGTGATTGTTGGCGATCCGGTCGTCGTTCCCTCCGCTGCGCGGCGGGTTCGCGACGACCTGATCGGGTTGAGCGGCGTGGCCGTCGTCATGGTCGTCATCTGCCACTTCTGGTTCGGGCGCGCGTGTGGCGGACTGGATGTCCTACTGGTTTTGTCCGGCTTCTTCATCGGTCGCCGCGTCTTGCGCGGCATCGGTGCGTCCGGCCCGCAGGCGCTGGCCGCCGAGTTGGGCCGCGTTGTCCGTTGGATGGTGCCGCCGCTGGTTTGGGTGCTGGCCGTATGCGCGGTGTTGACGCTGCTTGTCCAGCCGCAGACCAGGTGGGAGCCATTCGCCGATCAGACCCTGGCCAGCCTGGGCTTCTACCAGAACTGGCAATTGCTCCAGTCGGCCGATGACTATGTGCAGGCCGGCGAGACGGTGACCCCGTTGCATCACCTGTGGGCGCTGTCGGTGCTGGGTCAGTTCACCCTCGCGTTGTTTGTGCTGGCCGGCGTGGTCACGGCGGTGACGGCGCGTCGGGGTCGTGGCGCGCGCCCCGCCATCATCGTCGCGGTGTCCGCCGTCGCGATGGCGGCCTCGCTCTACTACGCGGTCACGACGCAGCCGGTCAACCCGATGCTCGCTTACTACAGCACCGCCTCTCGGGCCTGGGAGCTGTTGGCCGGGGTACTCGCCGCGGCCTTGGTGGCGGGGCCGGTCGGCCGGGTGCGGTGGTCCGGCTGGCTGCGTGCCGGTGTTGCCTCGGTCGGGTTGTTGGTAGTGCTGGTGTGCGGCGTGCTCACCGACCGGACGGTGCAGGCGCCGGGCGTCTGGACCGTGATCCCGGTCGCGGCGACGGTGCTGGTGATCGCCAGCGCGGCCCAGCAGGTGCCGCCGCGGGCAAACGAATTCTTGCGCAGCGGGCCGCTGGTGGCCGTAGGTGCCATGGCTTACCCGCTGTACCTGTGGCACTGGCCGTTGCTGATCTTCTGGCTGGCCACCATCAATGACGATTCCGTCGGTCTGACCGGTGGCGCTGCGGTGGCCGCGGCCGCAGTGCTGTTGGCGTGGCTCACCGCGTGGTCGGCCAGAACGTGCCGGCGCGCGCGGTGGTACCGGCTGGCCCGGCAGTGGGCGGTACCGGGTGCGGCGGTATTGCTGGTGGCTTCGGCGCTGGTGACGTCATCGCTGTTGTGGCGCGGGCATGTCGCGCTGGCCCGCTCCAGCGGAGCGGAGCTGGGCATGCTCGCGGTTCGCGACTATCCGGGCGCCCAGGCGCTCACCGAGAATTACCGGGTTGCCAAACTGCCGATGCGGCCGAGCGTGCTGGAGGCCGATGACGACATCCCGCCGTCCTCGATCGACCGTTGCGTCACGGGGTTCACCGGTGTCGACGTGGTTACCTGTGTGTACGGAGATCCCAAGGGCACCCGCACGATTGCGTTGGCGGGTGGGTCACATTCCGAGCACTGGTTGACGGCGCTGCATCAGATCGGGCGCCAACACGGCTTCAAGGTGACCACTTACCTGAAGTTCGGTTGTCCGCTGACCACCAAGGCGATGCCGATCATCGCGGGATCGTTCGACAAATACCCGTCCTGTCGGACGTGGTCGGACAACGCGCTGGCGCAGATCATCGCCGACCGGCCGGACTACGTGTTCTTCACCGCCACGCGCCCGATCCTCAACGGCCCGGGTGACTATGTGCCCGACTACTATCTGGGTATCTGGGATGAGTTGTCCGCCAACGGAATTCCGATGCTAGGTATGCGTGACACGCCGTGGATGATCCGCGACGGGTGGTTCTTCTCACCCGTGGACTGTCTGTCCAAGGGGGGCGACGCCGACACCTGTGGATTGCCCCGTAGCGAGGCGTTGTCCCAGCGCAATCCGGCCCTCGACCACCTCGCCGACTATCCGCTGATGAAGCTTCTGGACCTCAGCGATGCGGTGTGCGGGCCGTCGACGTGCCGCGCGGTGGAGGGCAATGTGTTGGTGTACCACGATGCCCACCACCTGTCGGCGACTTACGTACGCACGCTCACCACCGAGTTGGCGCGGCAGATGTCCGACGCCCTCGGATGGTGGTAGTCGTCATTCGACGATGAAGACCGGGATCTGACGGTCGGTGTTGGTCTGGTACTCGGCGTAGGGCGGGTAGGCCTCGACGGCCAGTTTCCACCAGTGCTCGCGCTCGTCGCCGGACAACTCGCGGGCGGTCAGCGACACGGTCTTGTCGCCGTCCTGCACCGTCACGGCAGGGTTGGCCTTGACGTTGAAGTACCACGACGGATGCTCGGGAGCACCGCCCTTGGAGGCCACCATCGCATAGCGGCCGTTCTCCTCCACGCGCATCAGCGGGACGTACCGCTTCTTGCCGGACTTGGCGCCCGTCGTCGTGAACAGCACGATCGGGCGGTCGAGCACCTCGACGCCGTCGGTGGTGCCTTGTTCCAGAATGCGTTGGGTCTGCTCGCGTACCCAGTCGGTCGGGCTCAGTTCGGCATGTTCACTCACGCACCCCGCAACACCGGCGCGGGCGCTGTTATTCCGTGCGCCGCCGTTCAGGTCCGGCATGGCACGAGAGTCTGGGGACTCGGTCGGGGACGTGCAGCGCGAGCCAGCGCGGCATCACCGGCGAGCAGCGCCAAGGCGATGACGGCCAGACCTGCGCCGATCCATGGCACCACCGGGTAACCGAACCCGGCGGTCAAGGCCATCCCGGCCAGCCAGGGGCCGAGAGCGATCCCGACGTTGAACGCGGAGGTGGTTCCGGCCGCGGTCAGCGTCGGGGCAGATGCACCGAGCGCGAAGACCCGCGAGTTCAGTGCTGGATTCGTGCCGAATCCGGTCAGTCCGAGCAGCACGGTCAGCGCGCCGACCCACAAGGCATGGTGGCTGACGACCGCGATCGCGGCCAGAACGACGCACAACGCGCCGAACCCCACCAGCAGTACTCCGCGCGGCCAGCGATCGGCCGCGTAGCCGCCCACCGCCATCCCGGCCAGTGCCCCGACTCCGTAGCCGAACAAGACCACCGGCACCCATTCGGACCCCAGACCGCTGGTGGTGACCAGCATGGCGCCGAGATAGGTGAAGGTACCGAGCAATGCCGCGGTCCCGACCGCTGTCATGGCGTAGGACAACCACAGCCGCGGAACGGCAAGTCCGCGCAACTCGTCGGCCATCGGCGGTGCGGCGCCGGGCCGTCCTGCCGGGACTGCGGCCAGGACGGCGCCCGCAGCCAAGGTGGACAGGGCTGCGACGGCCCAGAACGCGCCGCGCCAGCCCAGATTCTGACCGATCCAGGTGCCTGCGGGCAGCCCGATGACCGTGGCGACGGTCAGTCCGCCGGCGACGATACTCATGGCGCGGCCGCGCCGGTCGGGGGTGACCAGTGACATCGCGGTACCCGCGCCGACCGCCCAGAAGCCGGCGTAGACGAACGCCGCGACGAACCTCACCGCCAGCAGCACCGCATAGGAGCCGGTGAGAGCACCGGCGATGTGCGCGAGCACGAAGATCGCCAGAAATGCCAGCATGGCGTGCCGGCGCGGCCAGCGCAGGGTGAGCACGGCGAGGACGGGTGCACCGATCAGCATGCCGAGTGCGAACACCGAGACCAGCAGGCCGGCCTGTGGAACCGTCACACCGAGATCGGCGGACATCTCGGGCAGCAGGCCGGCCAACATGAGTTCGCTTGTGCCCTGGGCGAATATCGCAACGCCGATGATCCAGATCGCGACCGGCATCAGAGCATCGACCCTCCGCTGGCGTCGATCCATTGGCCGGTCACCCACCGGGAGTCGTCGGAGGCGAGAAATGCGACGATGTCGGCGACGTCGTCCGGCTGGGCGACGCGGTTCAACGGTGACTGCGCGGCCACCGCCGTCCGTCCCTCCGGCGAGGCCAGTCGGGCCGCGTTCATGTCGGTATCGGTGCTTCCCGGCCCTACGGCATTTACCGTGATCCCGTGTGGCGCAACGTGTTTGGCCAGGGTCGCGGTGAACGAATCGATGGCGGCTTTCGACATCGCGTAGGCGAGTAGTTCGGGTATCCGGGAACCGTGGGTGAACCGCGTCGAGATGTTGACGATGCGGCCGTTGTCGCGGATCCGGGTCAATCCCTGCTGGGTGATGAAGACCGGCGCGCGCGTGTTCACCGCGAAGATCTCGTCGTATGACGATTCGTCGAGGTCGTCGAAAGCGGTTCGCTCACCGAGTATCCCGGCGTTGTTCACCAGGATGTCGAGGCCGTCGGCGTGGCCGTCGAAGGCCTCCCAGAGTTGCGATGCGTCGCCGGTGACTCCGAGTGTCGCCGGAATGGCGAACGCCTCTCCGCCGGTTTCGGTGATCTGCCGCACGGTCTGCTCGGCGGCGTCTACTCGGCTCCCGTAGTGCACGCCGACCCGGGCGCCGTCGCGGGCCAGGCGAAGGGCGATGGCCCGGCCGATACCCCGGCTGGCACCGGTCACCAGGGCGGTCTTGCCGATCAGAGAGGGCACGTGGCGATCCTTTCTTTAGCGGTCGATACAGAATCTGACGCTAGCACATTAACTAGCGGTCGCTATAGAATGGCTGGGTGACCCCGGTACGCGGACGGCCCCGCTCATTCGACCGCGACGCGGCCCTGGACAAGGCGATCCTGCTGTTCTGGGAACGCGGATACGAGGCCACGTCCACGCGTGATCTGAGCAGCGCGCTGGGTATCGGAACCCCAAGCATCTACGCCGCTTTCGGGGACAAGCAGTGCCTGTTCAACGAAGCCGTGCAGGTATACGACGAGCGGTACGGCGGCTTCATCAACGCCGCATTGAGCGAAGAGTCCACCGCCCGAGAGGCCTTCGCTCGCATTCTCCGCGAAGCTCCGGCCCGCTATACCCGCCGCGGCCTGCCCAACGGATGTCTCATCGTCAGCGGAGACGACGGGACTGTCGACCCGGACGTGCGGGCCGCCCTGCGCCGCATCCGTCGCCAGAAAACCGGTGAGCTCGCCGGCAAGGTCAGTGCTGACATCGCGGCTGGGGCCGCACCGGCCGACACCGATGCCCAGGCGCTGGCCCAGTACGTCATGTCCACCTTGAGCGGCATAGCCCACGCTGCCCGGGACCGCGTTCCGCGGGCCACCCTCGACCAGGTTGCCGAGATCGCGGTCCGGGCTCTGCCGTGAGTTCGGCTACCTGAGTTTCAGCACCACTTTGCCCTTGGCGCTGCGGTTCTCCAGCGACGCGATGGCCTGTGCGGCCTGCTCGAGTGGATACACCTCGGGTTGCGGTGCGGGCACCGCGCCGGAGGCCAGCAGCGGCTGCAGTTCGGCCCACTGCTCCTGCAGGTAGCCAGGGTGGGAGAACGTCCAGGCGCCCCACCCCGCACCGACCACGTCGACGTTGTTGAGCAGCAGGCGATTGACCTTGACCGTGGGAATCTCACCGCCGGTGAACCCGATGACCAAGAGCCGTCCGCCCACGGCCAGGGAGCGCAGCGAGTCGGTGAAGCGATCACCGCCGACCGGGTCGACCACGATATCCACGCCGCGCCCGCCGGTGAGCTCCTTGACCGAGTCACGGAATCCGTCGGCCAGCACCACATCGGATGCGCCTGCGGCCCTGGCGATCTCGGCCTTCTCCTCGGTGGACACCACCGCGATGGTGCGTGCGGCGCCCATTGCCGGTGCCAGCCGCAGCGCCGAGGTGCCGATGCCGCCTGCTGCGCCGTGCACCAGGACGGTCTCGCCCTCGGCCAGCCTGCCGCGGGTGCGCAAGGCGAATTGGACGGTCAGGTCGTTGAACAGGATGCCGGCGCCGGCCTCGAACGACACCGCGTCCGGCAGCGGGAACACGCGTTCGGCAGGCAGGGCCACGACTTCGGCCATGCCGCCGGAAAGCATGGTCAGACCCAGCACGCGGTCACCCGCGCGGACATGGGCGCCGTCAGGGGCGCTGCGCACCACACCGGCGATCTCGGCGCCCGGGGTGAACGGAAGCTCCGGCTTGTACTGGTAGAGACCACGGGTGAGCAGGGCGTCGGGGAAGGCGACCCCGGCGGCGTGGACATCGATCAGAACCTCGTCGGGGCTGCCGTTCGGCTCCTCCACCTCGGCCACCCGCACCGCGTCGGGACCGTCGAGCCGGGTGATCTGTGCTGCACGCATCGTTGTCTCCTTCTGGTGGGGTCGCCAGCCAATTGTGACAGGTGTCAAGTCGGTGGCTTAGCATCACCGGATGCTCAACGCCCGCGCTGCGGTGGTGCTCGACGCCGGCGCCGACCCGCAGCTCACCGACGTGCAGATTCGGCAACCGCGCGGTGACGAAGTGCTGGTTCGCATCGACGCGGTGGGCATCTGCCACACCGATGTGAGTGTCGCGGCACGGTTTCGCAAACTGCCGATGGTGTTCGGCCACGAAGGTGCGGGCACGGTCATCGAGACCGGGCCGGACGCCGTGCCCATGGTGGGGGACCAGGTCGTTCTCACCTTCGCCAGTTGCGGCACCTGCTCCAACTGCCAGGCGGACACCCCGGCCTACTGCGAACGTTCCACCGATCTCAACATGCGCGGCAGCCGCGGCG
Source organism: Mycolicibacterium fortuitum subsp. fortuitum (assembly GCF_022179545.1). Next base: position 2,079,059 of record NZ_AP025518.1, read on the forward strand.
AGTCCAGCGCGCTACATGCCGACGGTGTCCCGATCGGGGGCGGCTTCTTCGGCCAGTCCAGTTTCTGCACCCATGCCATCGCCGGCAGTCGCAACGCTGTGATTCTGCCCGATCCGATCGACCCCGCGCTGGCCGCGCCGCTGGGCTGCAGCGTGCAGACCGGGGTGGGCGCCGTACTCAATGTCCTTGCGCCGCAACCGGCCGACGCACTCGTGGTGTTCGGTGCCGGCGCCGTGGGGCTCTCGGCTGTCATGGGTGCTCGCATCGCGGGCTGCCGAGCCGTAATCGCCGTTGACCCGATCGCCGAACGACGCGCCCTGGCAACCGAATTGGGTGCCACCGCGACGGTCGACCCGACCGCCGGCGATGTGGCCGCCGCTGTGCTGGAGCTGACCGGGGGAGTGGCCGCCGCGGTCGACACCACTGCGCGCCCCGATGTTCTGATGACAGCGGTCGGGGTGCTGCGCGAGCGTGGCATCCTGGCCCTGCTGGGCCTCGGCGCGTTGACGGCCGAACTCCCCGTCGCCGCGATCATGGGCAAGGGGCTCACCCTGCGTGGCGTCGTCGAGGGCGACAGCGAACCACACACCTTCATCCCGCGCCTTGCCGGCCTGCACCGCCGTGGCGAACTTCCGCTCGACAAGTTGGTCAGCCGCTACCCGTTCGACGAGTTCGGCAGGGCATGGGCCGCCGCAAAGTCCGCTGACGTGGTAAAACCCGTGTTGATCACCGGCGCAGTAGGCTCGTGATCTCTCTGTTTCACCAGGCAACGACGCCAACGATCGGAGCATCATGACCCTCCCTCAGCTACCACCGGGACGCCCTGTCGAGGTGCGCGCCGTCGACGGCGTGCGGCTGCACGCCGAGGTATTCGGTCCTGAGGACGGCTACCCGATCGTGCTGGCTCACGGCATCACCTGTGCCATCGGGGTCTGGGCCCACCAGATCGCCGATCTGGCCGCGGACTACCGCGTCATCGCGTATGACCACCGCGGACACGGCCGCAGCGAGACCCCGCGCGGGCGTCACCGGTACAGCCTCAACCACCTCGCCGCCGACCTGGACGCGGTGCTCGACGCCACGCTGAGGCCTGGTGAACGGGCCGTCGTCGCCGGGCATTCGATGGGCGGTATTGCGATCACGTCGTGGTCGCAACGGTATCCGGGCCGGGTAGCCGCCCGTGCCGACGCCGTCGCGTTGATCAACACCACCACCGGGGACCTGGTGCGTGACGTCAAGCTGTTGCGGGTCCCTGCCCCGTTGGCCTCGACGCGCATCCGGGCGGCGGGTACGGCGATCCGGACGTTCGGCGGAACGCGGATGCCGCGGATCATCGAGCGCCCCAACAAACGTTTCGTCGCCCGTCTGGCGGTGGGCCGGGACGCGGACCCGTACGTGGCCGAGCTGATCTATCAACTCTTCACCGACACCCCCGCCGCCGGCCGTGGCGGCTGGGCTCGGACCTTGGTCAACGGACTTGGCCCTCAACACATCTCGTTGCAGAACCTGTCGGTGCCCACGCTCGTGATCGGCAGCACCAAGGACCGTTTGCTGCCCATCAACGCCGCCCGCCGGATCGCCGCCGACGCCCCGAACCTGCGTGCCTTCGTCGAGATGCCGGGCGGGCACTGCGCCATCCTGGAATGCCCGTCACAGGTGAACGCCCAGTTGCGGGCGCTGGCCGAATCGGTGGCCGCGCCGCAGGAGGTCAATCGGTAAGCCGCCCTGCGACTTCGGCGGCCGCACGCTGCCCGGACCGGACCGCACCGTCGAGGAAACCGGTCCACTGATTCGCGGTTTCGGTACCCGCCCAGTAGATCGCGTCCACCGGTTCCCGCAGCCACCTGCCGTATCGCGTCCACGATCCCGGCGGCACAGCCGCAGTGGGCCCACCCGGCGCGAACTCTTCTGTGCTCCAACAGTGGTCGAGGTAATCGGTCGGTTGCCGGGCGGCCTCGCCGAACAGGGCGGCGAACCCGGACAGGGCCTGCTCGCGGCGCTCGGACGGGGACAAGCGATCGAAGGTCCGGGCGTCGGTGAAACCGAGCAGGATTCCCGGGCCGCCGGAGCCGGCGTCGCCCGGGCTCACGTCGAACGTGATGAAAACGGGACCGTCGTCGGACAGTGCTTCCCCGGAGCATCCATTGGCACGCCAGAACGGCTTCTCGTATGCGACGTAGGCCTTGCTGAGGTTGCCCTGCGGCCAATTCGCGGCCAGGTCGGCGTACGGCTCGGGCAGCGCCGGGCTGAACTCGATACCGGTCCGGTGCTGCGGCGGGATGGCGACGATCACCGCGCGGGCCCGCACCACACCGGACGGGCAGGTCACAGCAACCGTGCTGTCGCTGCGGCGTTCGATACGGCTCACCGGGGCGCCGAGCATTACCCGGTTGCCGAGTTCTTCGGCCATCTTCAGCGCGATCTGCTGGGTGCCGCCGGGAAACCGGTCCTGTTGGGCGCCGCCACGGACGTCGAGCATGCGGTCGAGCCCGCCGGCGGCCTTGACGTAGCGGGCGGCGTGCAGCATCGACACCTCGTCGGGCTCGGCGCCCCACGTGACTCGGGACATGATGGCCATGAGGTTGCGCGTCGAGGCGTTGGCCCCGGCCGAGCGCAGCCACTGCTCCAGCGTGAGCTCGTCAAGCTTCTCGGCGTTCGAACTCTTCCACGGCTCATTGACCCGGATGAGCCGGCAGAGCCGTTCGAAGCGCCACTGGATGCGGGATACGTCGAACAGTTCCATCATCGACAGCCGCGGGATCGTGCTGCGGTAGGCCCGGACCCGGCCATGCCAGAGAATCAGATTCTTGCCGCGGTCGTAGGTGGGCACGGTGCGGCACCCGAGTTCGTCGGCCAGCGCCAGCACCGCGTCCTGGGTGGGGCCGACGAACGTGCCGCCCAGGTCGACCGGCACCCCGGCGATCGTGGTGGTCGACGATCGTCCGCCCACCCGGTCGCGCCCCTCGAGCACCACCACCTCGTGTCCGAGCCTGGTCAGGGCGCGGGCAGCGGACAGGCCGGCGAAGCCGGCACCCACGACGACGACGTCGGTGCTCGTTGGGATGCTCACCTGTCTAGGCTCTCACGCGTGAAGGTCATGACAGCGTTGTTCGGGCCGCGCGACGCAATGGGTCGGGCTGCGGCCCTGCGCGAGGCCGGTGCCAGTGGGGTGTTCACCTTCGAGGGACCCCACGATGTATTCACCCCGTTGACGCTCGCCTCCACGGTCGGGGATCTCGACCTGATGACCAATGTGGCAATTGCGTTTCCCCGTAACCCGATTCACCTGGCACACCAGGCCATCGACCACCAGATCTTGTCCGGTGGAAGGTTCACGCTCGGGCTCGGTACGCAGATCCGGACGCAGATCGAGAAGCGGTTCGGCGCGGACTTCGACCGGCCGGTGGCCCGGATGTCAGAGTTCGTCGCGGCCTTGCGGGCGATCTTCGCTGCCTGGGACACCGGGGAGCGGCTCGACTTTCGAGGCGACTACTACCGGCACACATTGATGACACCCACGTTCACCCCGCGGGACAACCCGTACGGTCCGCCGCCCATCTATGTCGGCGCGCTGGGCCCGCGGCTCACCCGGGCCACCGCGCAGTTCGCCGACGGGCTGTTGGTCATGCCGTTCGGATCGAAGCGGTTCCTGCACGAGGCGACGTTGCCCGCGGTGCGTGACGGGCTCGCCGCCGCCGGGCGCGACGAGGCGGAGCTCGCGATCGTCCCGGAGATCATCGTGTCGGCCGGGGACGACCACGAGGCGACGCGACGGCTGCTGGCCTTCTACGGATCGACCCCGGCCTATCGCCCGGTGCTGGACGTTCACGGCTGGGGTGACCTGCAGCCGGAACTCAACGCGCTGTCCAAGCAGGGCCGCTGGCAGGAGATGGGTTCGCTGATCGACGACGAGGTGCTGCACACCATCGCGGCATGCGGTAGCCCCGCCGATGTCGCCGCTCACATCCGCGACCGCGTGGCCGGGGTGTCCGACCGGATCTGCCTGTACCAACCCGGCCCGATCGCGGTGGAATCGCTTGCCCAGATCGTCGACGCGCTGCGCGACTGAACGCCTAGGGTGGGTGGTACTCGTCGGGACCAAAGGAGGTTCGCCATGGGCGGTGATCGCCATGCGGCGGATCCGGACTATTCGGATGTGCTCATCATCGGGGCCGGGATCTCGGGGTTGGGCGCGGCCTATCGTGTCCACGAGAAGAGTCCCGGGCTGACCTACACCGTGCTGGAACGCCGAGCGAGGATCGGCGGCACCTGGGACCTGTTCCGGTATCCGGGGATCCGCTCGGACAGCGACATCTTCACGCTGAGCTTTCCGTATCAACCCTGGACCCGGCCCGAGAACGTCGCCGATGGCAGCGATATTCGCGACTACCTGACCGACACCGCCCGGGAACATGGAATCGACCGCCATATCCGGTTCAACACCCGTGTGCTGTCGGCGGATTGGGATTCGGACACCGACACCTGGACGGTGCACGCCGAGCAGGACGGCCAGGCCGCGACCTTCCGGTGCCGGTACCTGTTCTGCGGCACGGGCTACTACAATTACGACGAGCCCTACACCCCGGAGTTCCCCGGAATCGAGACGTTCGGTGGCGACGTCGTGCACCCGCAGTTCTGGCCCGAGTCACTGGATTACTCGGGCAAGCGCGTCGTGGTGATCGGCAGCGGGGCCACCGCGGTCAGTCTGGTGCCCGCGCTGGCGCAGCAGGCCTCGCACGTGACGATGCTCCAGCGCTCACCGACCTACATGGTGTCGGCGGACCGCATCGTTCCCTCGGTGCAGGCGATCCGTAAGTTTCTGCCGCGCAAGCTATCTCATCAGATCGTGCGGTTCCGCAACGCGATGATCCACGTGCTGAGCTACTTCTTCTTCCGTAAGGCACCCGACCTCGGTCGCCGGTTCCTGCGCAGCCGGACGGTGGCCCTGCTGCCCGAGGGGTATCCCGTCGACGTGCATTTCAAGCCGCGATACAAGCCGTGGGATCAACGGTTGTGCCTCGTGCTCGACGGGGACCTGTTCGAGCACATCAGCGACGGACGGGTCGATGTCGTCACCGATCACATCGACCACATCGACGCCGCGGGCATCGTGTTGAAGTCGGGCGGGCGGGTGGACGCCGACGTGATCGTCACGGCGACCGGCCTGCAACTGCAGGCCCTCGGCGGCATTCAGCTGTCGCTGGACGGTCACGAGGTCAAGCCGACCGAGCGGTATGTCTACAAGGAGTTCCTGCTCGAGGATGTCCCGAACCTGGCTTGGTGCATCGGCTACACGAACGCGTCGTGGACGCTGCGGGCCGACATGACCGCGCGGGCGTTCGCAAACCTGTTGGCCTACATGGGCGCTCACGGCTACACCCACGCCTATCCGCACAAGGGTGCGGCGCCGATGCCGGAGAAGCGGACCTGGGATCTGGAGGCCGGCTACATCCAGCGTTCCGAGCATGCACTGCCGCGTTCGGGTACCAAGCGGCCGTGGCACGTGCGGCACAACTACGTGCTGGATGCCATCGACCACCGCTTCGACCGCATCGACGAGTCGATGGTCTTCGGCCGCGCCCCCGCCGCCGAGTCGGTGGCCTCCTAAGCACCGCGAGCGGGCGTGTCTGCTGCCAGACACGCCGCATTTCGTCAGCGGTTTGCGCACGATCGTCACGTGAATGCGCAGGACAAACGGTTCCAGTCGCAGCCCACACCGCGCCAGCAGTGTGGGCTGGTGCGCCGCCTTTCCACTGTTCGGAAAATCTCGTCCTTGACACAGCCCAGACGAGGTGGCAGCCTCCTGAACATGTTCACTGAACATGTTCAGTCAAGGGCCGAACAGCGAGACGCCACCCAGCGCAAGGTTTTGGCGACCGCTGAAAAGCTGTTCCGCGAGCAAGGCTTTGAATCGACGACTGTTCGGCAGATCGCAACCGATGCCGGAGTAAGCAGCGGGACCGTGATGAGCGTCGGAGACAAAGACGGCTTGTTGGTGGCAGTGTTCGACGACCGGATCGCAGCGGTGCACGCCAACCGAAAAGGTCTCACCCGAAGGCCGTCTCACGCGAATGCACCGAAGGCGATTGCCAAACTGTTCGAACCGTTCCTGACCTACTTCGCCGAAGATCCAGCCCTCTCACGCCGGTATGCGTCGATCATTGTTCGCGGAGATCACACTTCGAGCATCTTTGGTGATCTGGCAGAAATCCTGGTGGGCGAAATCGAATCGGCTCTGCTGCACGTCGGTGTCGGCGAGTCTGATGCCGCGCGCAACGCTCGCACCATCTATTTCGCATACCTGGGCATTGTGCTCAGCGGCAACAACCAGGCATTGGGACACCGGTCGGTGCCCGACCAACTACGCGACGTCATCGAGTGCGTCATCGCACCAACCCGACAAGGAGAATGATTGTGATCGACACGCCGCACTGGTGGTGGCTCACCGCAATTCTGGCGATCGTGATCCTCGGGGACGCGCTGATCTCGCTCAAGCCGCCGCGATTTATCCAAGGATGCCTCGATGGTGTCGGACTCCCTCGTGACTGGTGGTGGGTGCTGATCGTGGTCAAACTTCTTGCCGGCGTCGGGTTGATTGCCGGCCTCAAATATCCAGGCGTGGCGTTCTCGGCCAATGTGGGAATTGTCGTCTATTTCCTGTGCGCCTGCTATGCGCATTACCGCGCCCGATTTCTGAAGCAGGAATTCTGGATCAATTGCCTGGGCATGCTCCTGTTCTCAGCCTTCGTACTGGTGGTCTCATACGTGGTATGAGGCCTTCTGCCCAACACGTTGGGCATGCTGGCCATGTCACGGCGTACGGATACGAAGACCCGTCGAGAGCAACTGCGTCGCCGACAGTCCAAAGGTGGTCTTGAAGCTGTCGGCCAGGTGTGACGGGCTGGCGAACCCGGCATCGGCAGCTGCGGTGGTCAGATTCTCACCGGCCGCCACGGCAGTCCCGGCCGCGACGAGCCGGCTCCAGATCCGGTAGCGCCGCAGACTGGTCCCCGCCTCGCGGCGGAACAGGTGTAGGAACCGCGATTCGGAGACACCCGCGGCGGCTGCCAGTTCGCGTGCGGATACCGCTGCGGCGGGGTTCTCGCGAATCTGCTTGGCCACCAATTCGATCCGGGGGTCGATCCGGTGGGGGGTATCCGGGGCGGCGAGGTCCAGCCAGCGCCGCGCCGCCTCGTCGTCCTCCGGCATGGCCGTCAGTCTGGTCTCTGCGGCATGGCCTACCCCGATGCCGTCCCGGAACTCGGTGAACTGCTGCCGGCACGACGCACTGCGTTGCGAGCTGGGGTCGAGGTAGCTCGACACCAACCCACCCTGCATCGAAAGGTGATGGGTGAGCCGGGGCGGGATCAACACGCTGCGTGCGATGGTGGCGCTGCCCTGGAGTGTCACGGTCAGCGGTCCGTCGACGCCGACGGCCAGGCACCACACCGATCCGGAATGCGGCTCAAGGCCGAGCCCCGGCCCGGCGTAGAGGGCCTGCCCCGGCCACAGCCACACCGTCGGGCAGCAGGTTTGTGGAAGCGCGGGCCCGGGTTCAGGCGGCATGCTGGCCTCCTCATCAATTGATCAGGAGGCTACCGTGGTCATCGCAGTAATCGTCGTGGCCGGGGTGTTCTTCCTCGGCATGGGTGTCTACGCACTGGCAGCTCCGCAGGCGATTCTGCGTCCGTTCGACTACGACCTCAGAACCGCCGCCGCCCGCGCGGAAGTCCGTGGCGTGTATGGCGGTTTCGGTATCGCGATCGCCGCGGTGCTGACCTACGCGGCCGTGACGCCGGGGGAGGTCCGCACCGGGATCCTGATCACCGTCGGCGCCGCGCTGGTCGGGATGGCCGTCGGCCGCGGTGTATCGGCGGTGTTCGACGAACGTACGTCGTTCTATCCCAACTGGTTCTACTGCGTGGTCGAGGCGATCGGCGCGGGCGCGCTGTTCTGGGTGGCCTGAGTCAGCCGCTCTGCCGCGCTTTTCCGCCGCATTGTCACGCCAGAGTGGCGCTCAAGCCCGAGCGTCACGCCAGCGTGACGCCGTGGTTCGGGCTCCCATTGCCGTGTCACGCCAGAGTGGCTGCCGGCGGCGACAGCCACTCTGGCGTGACGAACTGCCAGCTAGAGAGTGACAAACTGGGGGCTACGGGGCGACAGTCAGCCAGTCGGCGAAGCCGGACGGATCGTGACGGCCGAGTGCGCCGTGCTCGAACAGGCCCCAGCCCTCGACCGGTGCACCGTCGCCTTCGGTGCAGACGGCGCGACCGACGTGGTCGATCACACCGAACGCAGTTCGGCCGACGACCGCCGGATCGGTCATGTCGTAGGTGCGGCGCTCGGTGAACTTCTCGCCCTTCCACACGCCGTGAATCCAGTCGACGTCGCCGCCGTAGCCGCCGCCGACGTGAATCGGCACGGGCAGTTTGGATTCCACGTCGAAGCGGACGGGGGTGCCGTCGGGTGTGGTGGCCTCGATGGTGGCTCCGGTGGGGATCCGGGTGCCCGAGCGGTAGTGGATCTTCACCCGCGGCCAGCCGAGTTGCTCGACGCGGCCGTCTTTGAAGACCCGACTGCAGTCGTTGAGTGAGCGGAAACCGCTGGGATCCTCCTGGATGATGAACACGATCGAGAAGTCGTCGAACGCCATCGGTACGTACAGCCACCACATGCCTTCGAACGGCGGGTCGGCCGGACGTCCGGCGGGTTCGGCCTCACCGACCGGGCGGATGCCCCATGACCGGTCGCGCGAACCGATCCAGGTTTGCGGATCGACGTCGATGCGCTGGCCGTCGATCTCCAGATATCCACTCCAGGCGCCCAATTGGGCGAAACGCTGGGCATCGAGCGTGACCCGGTTGCCCTGACGCATCAGATGCGGCTGCTCCTGCACCACGTCGAACAGCCCATCCCAGGTGAGATCGGCGGCGACGCCCTCGGTTTCGTCGAGGACGATGCGGATCTTGCGCAGCGGTTCGGTGACCTCGACCCGGTAGCCCATCACGTGCTGGTTGAGCCGGTCCTGGTCGATCGCGTCGGACAGGTGTACCGCCGTCTGTTCGTCTCCGCGCCTCACCAGGAAGTACGCGTCCTTCACCCCGAGGTTGGGGTAGTAGCCCAGGCCGGTGATGACGAAGATGTCGCCGGTGCGGTCGTGGGCGTTGAAATACGAACGGTCGTAGAAGTTCCGGTCCGACGAGCCGGGCCAGGCGATCGGTTGGGGGACTTGGTGGACGGGGTATTCGTCCAGCGGGCCGAGCATTTAAGACTCCTCGATCAGGCGCCGCAGCAACGGCGCGTGGTAGAACATCGTTTCGACGTCGTCGGGCTTCTCGGTCTCACCGAAGTGCACCCGCCGGGCGCCGGTGCGCATGAACACACAGCACCAGATCACGCCCGAGTAGATGTAGAACCAGCGCAGGTCGCCGAGTTCGGCGCCGGTCAGCTCGCGGTAGGTCGCACGCACGTCCTCTTCGCGCATCACGTCGGGCAGACCGGGCAGTCCGGCCATACCGGCCAGCTCCTGGAACACCATGTGCGCAAAGATGATCCAGGAGACGTCGAGTTCGCGGGGGCCGATGGTGGCCATCTCCCAGTCGAGTACGGCCGACGGGCGGAAGTTGTCGTAGAGCACATTGCCGATACGGGAGTCGCCCCAGATCAGCACGGACTCCGACGCCGCCCCGTCGTCGGGGAAATTGTCCTCGAGCCACTGCAACGCCCGCTCGACCAACGGTGAACGACCGATATCGGGCACCGCGTATTCGTACCAGTCCTTGAGCCAGCCGAAGTGCCGGCGCAGCGGGGTATCGCCGGGCGGGTCGACCTCGGACAGGAACGCGAACCGTTCTGCGGCGTCGGGGATCGCGTGCAGTTTTGCCAGTACCTCGACGGTGCTGTCCTGCAGTTCGCGTTGGCGTTCGAGCGGGGCGTCGGCGAACCAGTTGCCACCGAAGGTGTAGGGCATGACGTCGGGTGGCACCTGGCCGTCGACGCGGTCCATCAGGAAGAACGGAGTGCCCAGCACCTCACCGGTGGTATCCATCCAGCGGACATTCGGAACCGGCACGTCGGTGAGTTCACCGACCTGACGCATCACCTCGAACTGGTGGTCGAGCCGGTAGGACGAGAACACCGGGACATCGTCGGTGGTGGGGGCGACGCGGGCCACCCACTGCTGCTCCTTGGACTCGCCGTTCTCTTCCCAGCGTCCGGTCAGCATGATGGTCTCCGACGACATGCCGTTGGAGTCGACGCCGCTTTCCACGGTGATCTCGGGCGCGACACCGCCGGGCATCACCGTGGACAGCCATTTGGACAGCACCGATGGCAGGGTGGTGACGTCACGGCTCGAGCGTTGCAGGTGGTCGACGTTCTGGACAGGAGCGTCCACGGCCTCGTTTGCCATTCAACTGTTCCTTACGGCCACAATTACGATACTGTTAGTAGCGTTATGAAAGCAGAGCCATCACCGGTTGGCAAGACCGCCGGAGCGGGACGTCCTCGCGACCCGCGTATCGACGCTGCCATATTGCAGGCCACGGTGGACCTGCTTGTCGAAATCGGTTACGCGAACCTGACGATGGCCGCAGTGGCCGAGCGGGCGCAGACCACGAAAACCGCGTTGTACCGCCGGTGGTCGAGCAAAGCGGAGTTGGTGCACGAGGCGGTGTTCCCGGCCGCCGCCACCGGACTGACGGCGCCTGCCGGGGACATCGCCGCCGATATCCGGGCCATGATCGCTGCCGCTCGCGATGTGTTCACCAGCCCGGTGATGCGTGCGGCGCTGCCCGGACTGGTCGCCGACGTCGTCGCCGACACCGACCTGAACGCCCGGGTGATGCAGCGGTTCGCCGGCACCTTCGTCACGGTGCGCGCCCGGATCATCGACGGCATCGCCCGCGGCGAGGTGCAGCCGGATGTCGACCCGGACCGCCTGGTGGAGCTCATCGGCGGTTCGACCATGCTGCGGATGTTGCTGTGGCCCGAACGCGAACTCGACGACGAATGGGTGGCGCAGACCGCGGCGATCCTGGTGCACGGGGCCACCGTCAAGCAGTGATGCCCGAACCCGTTTACATCACGGTGAGAGCAAGTCTTCTGGGTGGTTCGCGCTCCGCATAGCCTGCGCTGACGTGACTCTAACCGACCCACGTTCAACGGTCGCCACCAATCCGAGCGCGCGTACCGTCGCGTTGGGTAGCGCGATCGGAACCACGATCGAGTGGTACGACTTCTATCTGTACGCCACTGCCGCCGCGCTCGTGTTCAAACCGTTGTTCTTCCCGAACATTTCGTCGACTGCCGGCACCTTGGCTTCGTTCGCGACATATGCCGCGGGGTTCGGCGCCAGGCCGTTGGGCGCGCTCGTCTCCGGTCATTACGGAGACCGCTTGGGACGCAAGACGGTTCTGGTGATCGCATTGGTAGGGATGGGTCTGAGCACCTTCGCGATCGGACTGTTGCCGACCTATGCGCAGGTCGGGCTCATCGCGCCCGCGCTGCTGGCGACGTTGCGGTTGCTGCAAGGTCTGGCGGTCGGGGCCGAATGGGGTGGTGCGGCATTGCTCTCGGTGGAGCACGCCCCGCCAGGTCACCGCGGATTGTTCGGTAGTTTCACCCAATTGGGTTCGCCGGCAGGAATGCTGCTGTCGACGGCGGTCTTCTATGTGACCAAGACCGTCACCGGCGGAGAGGCGTTCCTTGCCTATGGTTGGCGAATCCCCTTCCTGCTCAGTGCTGTTCTCGTCGTCGTCGGTCTGGTGATCAGACTGAAGCTCACCGACGCCGAGGTGTTCACCCGGGTCCGGGACCGTGGGGACGTGGTGCGACTGCCGGTACTCGAGGTGTTGCGGACCCAGCCGCGCAACGTGGTGATCACCACCGCACTGCGGTTCTCGCAGATCGCTCTGTTCGTCCTGCTGACCACGTATTCGTTGACCTATCTCCAAGATTCATCGTCGGCAGGAAGTCAGGTCGGCCTGACGGCGGTCCTCATCGCCTCGGCTGTCGGCCTGATCAGCACACCGGCATGGGCCATGCTGTCGGACCGGGTGGGCAGACGTCCACCGTATCTGTTCGGTGCACTGGCCGGACTGATTGCCCTGACCCTGTTCTTCGTCGCGGCCGGAACCGGATCCCACGTCGCGATCGTGTTGGCGATCGTGTTCGGAGTCAACGTCGCTCACGATGCCATGTACGGGCCCCAGGCTGCCTGGTTCGGAGAACTGTTCGATACCCGGCTGCGCTACAGCGGCGCGTCGCTGGGATACCAGATCGGCGCCGTGTTCTCCGGTGGGTTCGCCCCGTTGATCGCGGCGGCGCTGTTGGTGGCGGGAGGGGGCAGCCCCTGGCTGATCGTCGGCTATTTCGCGGTGCTGACCGTGATCACCTCCACGGCAGCCTATTTCGCACGGGAGACCCACTTGGACGAGATCGGGGAGACGCGATGACCAGGATTTATCTCAACGCTTTCGACATGGCCTGCGTCGGTCATCAGTCCGCCGGGTTGTGGCGTCACCCGCAAGATCAGGGCCACCGGTACCGCGAACTCGGGTACTGGACCGATCTGGCACGCGCGCTCGAGGCGGGTGGTTTCGACGCGTTGTTTCTCGCGGACGTGCTCGGTGTGTACGACGTGTACGGAGGTTCCAGGGATGCCGCGGTGGCCGACGCCGCGCAGGTACCCGTTAATGACCCGACGCTGGCTGTCTCGGCAATGGCCGCGGTCACCGAAACGCTCGGCTTCGGTGTCACGGTGTCGCTGACCTACGAGCAGCCCTATGCATTGGCGCGCCGCCTCTCCACACTGGACCACCTGACAGGTGGCCGGGTCGCCTGGAACATCGTCACCTCCTACCTCGACAGCGCCGCCCGCAATCTGGGTCTGGATGCCCAGATCCCGCACGACGAGCGCTACGAGATCGCCGAGGAGTACCTGGAGGTCTGTTACAAGCTGTGGGAGGCATCGTGGGAGCCCGGCGCGGTGGTCCGGGACCGCGACCGTGGGGTGTTCACCGATCCGTCCAAGGTCCACGACATCGAACACAAAGGCCGCTATTTCCGTGTCCCGGGGCCGTTTCTGTGTGAACCGTCCCCGCAGCGCACGCCCATGCTGTTTCAGGCGGGTGCCTCCCCGCGAGGGGTCCGGTTTGCCGCGGCTCATGCCGAGGCGGTGTTCGTGTCGGGCCCGACGCCCGAGATCGTCGCCAAGCCGGTGAGAGCACTGCGTGCGGCCGCGGCTGAACACGGACGAGATCCTCGGTCCGTAAAGGTGTTCACAATGCTGACCCCGATCGTCGCCGAGACCCGTGAACTGGCGTTGGCCAAACTGGCCGATTACCGTCAGTTCGTCAGTGCGGAAGGGGCTTTGGCGCTGTTCGGAGGCTGGACGGGCGTCGATCTGGCCGAGCTGGAAGCTGACGAACCCTTGAGATACGTCGAGACCGAGGCCAATCGTTCCGCTCTGGCGTCGTTCACCACCTCAGGCCGGAACTGGACCGCCGGAGAATTGGCCCACGAGGTCGGTCTGGGTGGACGCGGCCCGGTGGTGGTGGGCTCACCCACCGACGTCGCCGACGAACTCGAACGCTGGGTGGAGGAGGCCGACGTCGACGGTTTCAACCTGGCTTATGTCACCACGCCGGGAACCTTCGTCGACTTCGCCCACCACGTGGTGCCCGAGTTGCGACGGCGGGGCCGGGTGCCCGACCATCGAGAGCGGGCGACGCTGCGCGAACGGCTCGGTGGGGCCGGGCCATTGCTCTCGCCCGAGCATCCCGGTGCGGCCCACCGCCCACCGAATTGGTACTGAGACGTTGACATGAACCACTGTTGAGGTCCGACACTGGAATCATGAACGCCAAGGATCAGCAGGACATCATGGACGTCATGGCGGCGACGACCGACCTGTGGAAAGCGCACGACATGGACGGTTGGGGGCAGTATTTCACCGAAGACGCCGACTTCGTCGCGCACAGCGGACTGTGGTGGACCTCGCGTCACGACAATGTCGAAGGGCACCGAGATGTTCCGGAAACCGTTGTCCGGCAGAAGCGCAACTACACCCAGCGGATCGAGGCCATCGATGAGATCGCGCCGGGTGTCGCCCTGGTGCACACCCGCTGGAACTGGCCCGACCACGTCCAGCCGGGCAAGCCGGCACAAGACCGCAGCGGCATCATCAGCTACGTCCTCGTAGACAACGACGAACGCTGGCTGATCCGTTCCGCGCACAACACCCGGGTGAGCTAGTGATGGACGTCCAACCGTTTCCCTCCGACTGGCAGACCGCGCTGGTGTTGGTGGCCCACCCGGATGACCCCGAATACGGTGTCGGCGCGGCCGTCGCCAAGTGGACCGATGCGGGCAAGACCGTGAAGTACGCGCTGGCCTCGCGGGGCGAGGTCGGTATCGCCGGTATGCCGCCCGAACAGGCCGGGCCGCTGCGGGAGGGGGAACAGCGGCGGTCGGCTGCCATCGTCGGGGTCGACGACGTGTCGTTCTGGGATTTTCCGGACAGCGACATCCGCGATACCCCGGAACTGCGGGCGAAGATCGCCGAAACCATCGTGGCGGTGCGTCCCGACGTCGTCGTCACCCTCTACAGCGGGCCCAGCTGGGCGCCTGGTGCACCCAATCAGCGTGACCACATCGAATTCGCCCACGCCGTCGCGGCGGCGTACGACAGCCTGCCCGACCCGCCGGCTTGGCTCTTCGAGAACGGGCCGGACCCGACCCACTGCGAGGTGGTCGACGGCTACACCGATCTGGCGGTGAGTTCCCTTGCCGCCCACAAGGTTTATCTGTCGGTGCTCGACCCGCAGACCTCCGTCGTCGAACAGGCACGAAAACAGGTGGAGATGTCGACACCCGCGCTCTCGGGATTCGGCGAGCGCACCGTCGGCTTCATCCTGAAGCGGCACCACTGAGCGGGCCCGGCGTCGGCCTACCATCGAATCCGTGCGTGCAGTGGTCTATTCCGAGGTGGGTGAGCAGCCCACCGTGGCCGAGGTGGCCGACCCCGAGTGTCCTGACGACGGTGTGTCGTCGAGGTGGCGGCCACGGGCGTGTGCCGGTCCGACTGGCACGCGTGGCGGGGCCACGATCCGGTGGCCTTGCCGATCATTCCCGGGCACGAATTCGCCGGGACCATCGCGGCAGTCGGCGCAGGCATATCGGGGTGGCAGATAGGGGAGCGCGTGACCGCGCCCTTCGTTCTGGGCTGTGGGCACTGTGAGTTCTGCGGGTCCAGCGATGCTCAGGTGTGTCCCGACCAGCAGCAGCCCGGTTTCACCCTGCCGGGATCGTTCGCGGAGCGGGTGGCCGTGCCGCGGGCACAGACCAATCTCGTGCGGCTGCCTGCCTCCGTCTCGTTCGTGGCGGCGGCCTCGTTGGGGTGCCGGTTCGCAACCTCGTACCGGGCCGTGGTCACCCATGGCGCGGTGCGGCGCGGCCAGTGGGTCGCGGTCCACGGCTGCGGAGGGGTAGGCCTGTCTGCGGTGATGATCGCAAAAGCGTTCGGGGCCAGGATCATTGCCGTAGATCGCAGTGCCCAGGCTCTGGATGCCGCAAGCCGTCTCGGAGCCGATGAGCTGATCAACGCCACCGATATATCCGACACCGCCGCCGAAGTCGTGCAACGGACCGGTGGCGGCGCACACATCGGGGTCGATGCCATCGGGGACCCGGCGGTGTCGGCAGCCTCGGTGTCGTCGCTGCGACGGCGCGGGCGGCATATCCAGGTCGGGCTACTGCTGGGCGAATCGGCGCAGACCCCGTTCCCCATGGACCGGGTGATCGCCCAGGAACTGGCGATCCTCGGGTCGCACGGAATGCCGGCGGTCGACTACCCGGCGATGCTCGACCTGATCGCGTCAGGAGCACTCGATCCTGAACGATTGGTGACCCGCACGGTGGGGCTCGATGAAGCCGGCGTCGCGATGGCCGCCATGGACGCGCCCACCGGACCGGGTATGACGATCATCGAGCCGTCTCGTCTGGGCTAGCCGCCGATCTGTCCCCGGTTGCGTTGCGCCACAGCCTGATAGCGGTCGCCCAGCCCATCGAAATCGCGGGTCTGCGCGCCGGCGATCTGTTGCTCGGCGGCGAGCGCAGGTGCGATCAGTGGCGCGGTGCCCCGGGTGTAGATCTCTTTGAGACCTGCCATGGTCGGCTCAGGCACCTCGGCGATCTGACCGGCCAATTCCAGGGCCCGGTTCAGCAGCGTGTCGTGTGCCACCACCTCGGTGACCAGTCCGAGGCGTTCCGCGCGTGTGGCATCGACGATCTCCCCGGTCATCGACAGCCTGCGCGCCATGGCCGCGCCGACCACCTGGGGCAGCCGCGCCGTCATCCCGCCACCGGGCAGGATGCCGACGCGCGCGTGGGTGTCGGCGAATATCGCCCGCTCTGAGGCGATCAGAAAGTCACATCCCAGCGCCATCTCCAACCCACCGGTGAACGTCGCCCCGTTGATCGCCCCGATGATCGGCGTGCGCAACTCTCCGGTCTTGGTGATGCAGTTGTGCGACCGGAACTTCTCGAAGTACTCCATGCCGAGGGCCTGCGCCTGTTTGAGGTCGACACCGGCGCAGAATGCGGGGTCGGTCCCGGTCAGCACGATGGCGCGCACCGTCTCGTCGGTGTCGGCGGCGTCCAAGGCTCCGTACAGCTCCTCGATCAGCTCACGGCCCAGGGCGTTCCGCGACTGCGGGCGGTGCAGGGTGAGCACCCGGACAGCGCCGTGGTCAGCGGTGAGGACAGTTGTCATCGTTCGAATGTAACCGGAAGGCCGTGACGTTCACCGCAGGAAGGTCTGGGCGTCGTTCGCCAGATCGAGCAGTGGCTGAGGCAGCGCGCCGAGCGCGAACGTGACGGCGGCGGTGACGGTGATGACGGCAGTGGTCAGCCCGCTGGGGACGACGACCTCCGGAGCATCCTCGGGTGGGTCGGTGAAGAACATCAGCACGATCACCCGCACGTAGAAGTACGCCGCAACGGCACTGGCGACGACGCCGATGATGACCAAGGGGATCGCGCCGCCCTCACCCGCGGCTTTGAACACCGCGAACTTGCTGACGAATCCACTGGTCAGCGGAATTCCGGCGAAAGCCAGCAGGAACAGTGAAAACACTACGCCGACAATGGGATACCGCCGCCCGAGACCGGCCCACTGGGCCATCCCGGTCGCCTCCTCGCCGGTGGCGTTGCGGACCAGGCCGACGACCGCGAACGCGCCGAGCGTGCTGAAGCCGTAGGCGAACAGGTAGAACAGTGTCGAGGACACCCCGGCCGGGTTGGCCGCGATCACACCGGTGAGGATGAAACCCGAATGGGCCACCGCGGAATACGCCAGCATGCGTTTCACATCAGTTTGGGTGACGGCGGTGACGGTCCCGACCACCATGGTCAGAATCGCGATCGCCCACAGCACCGGGCGCCAGTCATCACGTAACTGGGGCAAGGCGACATAGAAGATGCGCAGCATCGCACCGAATGCGGCGATCTTGGTGGCCGCGGCCATGAATGCGGTGATCGCGGTCGGCGCGCCCTGGTACACGTCGGGGATCCACGAGTGAAACGGCACCGCACCGACTTTGAACAACACCCCGACCAGCAGCAGTGCGATACCGATCAGTGCGAGCGGGGTGTTGGGTGATCTGCTTGCCACGGCGGTGGCGATGCCACTCAGGTCCAGGGTGCCGGCATAGCCGTACAGCATGGCTGCGCCGTACAGGAAGAAGCCCGACGAGAACGCGCCCAGCAGAAAGTACTTCATCGATGCTTCCTGGGACAGCAGGCGTCTGCGGCGGGCCAGGCCGCACAGCAGATACAGCGGAAGCGACAGTACCTCCAGTGCGATGAACATGGTCAGCAGATCGTCGGCGGCTCCGAACAGCAGCATGCCGCCGATAGCGAACATGGTCAGTGGAAAGACCTCGGTCTGCATCACGCCGGCCTTGGTGGCCAGTTGCTCGGCCACACTTCCCGGCACCGCCGAGGCCTGCGGTGTGAAGCCGTCCAGACCGCGGGCGCCCTCAGCAGTCTCTGTGGCGGACTGGCGTTCGGCGATGAGCAGGATGCCCAGAATGCCGATCAGGGCGATCGTCCCCTGCAGGAACAACGCCGGCGGATCGAGGACCACCGAGCCCAGCACCGCCGGCTTGCCCGGGGTGCCGTGCAACTGCCGGGCCAGCAGCACGACGGCGACCACGGCGGCCACCAGCCCACCGAGTGCCAGAACAATCTGCACTCGGTAGCGGGCCGACCGGGGCAGGAAAGCCTCGACCAACACCCCGGCCACTGCCGCCCCGAACACGATCAGCATGGGGGAGAGCAGGCCATATTCGATGCTCGGCGTCACCATGATCAGCGAACCCCCTCGGCGATCCTGGGCAACATCTGCGGCGGCGGGTCGCTCTGACCGATGGTGGTCAACGTGTGCTGGACGGCCGGATTGATCACGTCCAGTGCAGGTTTGGGATAGATGCCCAGCACCAGTAGGAGCGCGATCAACGGGCCTACCACGGCGAGTTCGCGCGGCACCAGATCCCGGATCCGGCGCTCACCTTCGGCGAACCCCTCGGGTACCGGACCGGTCATCATCCGTTGGTACATCCACAAGATGTAGACGGCGGACAGCACCAACGCGGTGGCGGCGAATACCGCGATCACCGGGTAGCGCGTGAATGTCCCGATGAGAACCAGGAATTCACTGATGAACGGGGCCAGTCCCGGCAAGGATAACGTTGCCAGGCCGGCCACCAGGAACGTTCCGGCAAGGACAGGGGCCACCTTCTGCACCCCGCCATAGGCGTCGATCACGCGGGAACCGCGGCGCGAGACCAGGAATCCGGCGATCAGGAACAGTGCGGCCGTGGAGATTCCGTGATTGATCATGTACAGGGTCGACCCGGCCTGACCCTGGCTGGTCATCACGAAGATGCCCAGGATGATGAAGCCGAAGTGCGATATCGACGTGTAGGCGATCAGGCGCATCACATCGGTCTGGCCGATGGCCAGGACGGCGCCGTAGACAATGCCGATCACCGCCAGCGTGATGACCAGAGGGCGGAAATAAGTTGAGGCGTCGGGAAACAACGGGAGGCAGTATCGCAACATGCCGAAGGTGCCGACCTTGTCCATGATGGCCATCATCAGCACCGCGCTGGCCGGGGTGGCCTGCACGGCGGCGTCGGGCAGCCATCGGTGAAACGGCCACAACGGTGCCTTGACGGCGAACGCGAACATGAAGCCGAGGAACAGGAAGTTCGCCACTGCCGGGTTGATCACGAACTCGCCCGACGAGACGGCGGCGACGATCGCCCGGAAGTCGAACGTGCCCGATTCGAAGGCGTCGCTGCCGGCGGTGACCACGTACAGGCCGATCACCGCGGCCAGCATCACCAGGCCGCCGAACAGGTTGTACAGCAGGAACTTCACCGCCGCGCGCGACCGATGCTCTCCGCCGAACCCGCCGATCAGGAAGTACATCGGGATCAGCATGGCCTCGAAGAACACGTAGAACAGCAGGATGTCGAGCGCGACCAGGGACATGAACACCATGCCCTCGACGGCCAGAGTCAACGCCAGGTACGCCTGCACACCCCGCCCGCCGAGCCCGGTCTGGTGTGCGGCGTCGTTCCATCCCGCGACGATGAGCAGCGGTAGTAGTACGGCAGTGAGAACCACCAGGGCAAGGGCGATTCCGTCGACGCCGAGAATGTAGCCGGTGCCGAACGACGGGATCCAGCGGTGCGATTCGACGAACTGGTACTGCGCGCCGGCCGGATCGAACCCGACGGCAACCACTGCCGCCAGGCCCAGCGCCGCCAGCGAGACCACCAACGCCAGCCATTTCGCGAGCGTTCGGGCAGCAGCGGGCAGCAGCATCACCACGGCGGCCCCCACCGTCGGGGTCGCCCACAAAACCGTCAGCCACGGAAAGGTGCTCACCACAGCCGCACCGCCAGAATCGTCGCCACCACCAGCGCGGCTCCGCCCAACATGGACAGTGCATAGGAACGGGCGAACCCGGTCTGCATCTGGCGCAAGCCATCCGAGGTCCGACTGACCAGTGCGGCCAATCCGCCCGCGGTCCCGTCGACCACCTTGTCGTCGACAGCGACCAGAGCCGCGGTCAGGGTCTGGCCACCTCGCATGAACACCGCCTCGTTGAATGCGTCGCCGTACAGATCGCGTCGAGCGGCCACGGTGAGCGCCGACCCGTCGGGCACCTCGGCCGGAACCGGCCGTTGCGCGTACATCCGGTAGGCCACCGCGATACCTACCGCCACCACCGCCAGCACCACCACCGTGACCACCCAGGCCGGGATTGCGTGGTGCGCCTCGTGCGTACCGACCACGGGCTCCAGCCAGTGTGAGAGTGTGCCGCCGATCGCCAGTGCACCGCCGGAGACCACCGAGCCGACGGCCAGCAGGATCATCGGCCAGGTCATCACGGACGGCGCCTCGTGCGGATGACTTTCCGGCGCCCAACGCTTTTCACCGAAGAACGTCATCAGCATCACCCGGGTCATGTAGAACGCGGTGATCCCGGCGCCCACGATGGCCGCGCCGCCGAGGATCACGCCCCGTACCCCGCCGGCGCCCAGCGCTGCCTCGATGATGCTGTCCTTCGAGAAGAATCCGGCCAGTGGTGGCACCCCGATGATGGCGAGGTAGCCGAGCCCGAAGGTGGCGAACGTTACCGGCAGGGCCTTGCGCAGGCCGCCGTAGCGACGCATGTTCACCTCGTCGTTCATGGCGTGCATCACCGACCCGGCACCGAGAAACAGCCCGGCCTTGAAGAAGCCGTGGGTCAGGAGGTGCATGATCGCGAACGCGTAACCGGCCGGCCCGAGCCCGGCGGCCAGCACCATGTAACCGATCTGGCTCATGGTCGATGCGGCCAGGGCTTTCTTGATGTCGTCTTTGGCACAACCGATGATGGCGCCGAACAACAGCGTGACGGCGCCGACGATGACAACGCCGGTCTGGGCGCCCGGCGCCAGGTCGAAGATCGGCCCCGACCGCACGATCAGATAAACCCCGGCGGTCACCATGGTGGCGGCGTGGATCAACGCCGAGACCGGGGTCGGACCCTCCATCGCGTCCCCCAGCCAGGACTGCAGCGGCACCTGGGCCGACTTACCGCACGCCCCCAACAGCAACAGCAGACCGATCGCGGTGAGCGTGGCTTCGCTCAACGCCGGTGCGGCGCCGAACACCCCGGCGAAAGAGATCGACCCGACGGTGGCGAACATGATCATCAGTGCGATGGCCAGGCCCATGTCGCCGACCCGGTTGACGACGAAGGCCTTCTTGGCCGCGGCCGCCGCCGACGGCTTGTGCGACCAGAACCCGATCAGCAGGTACGACGCCAGACCGACGCCTTCCCATCCGGCGTACAGGCCCAGGTAGTTGTCGGCGAGTACCAGCAACAGCATGGCTGCCAAGAACAGATTGAGATAGGCGAAAAACCTTCTCCGGTCAGGATCCTCAGCCATGTAGCCGATCGAGTAGATGTGGATCAGCGAGCCCACTCCGGTGATCAGCAGCACGAAACACACCGACAACTGGTCCAGCTGTAGCCCGAAATCGACCTGCAGTCCGGCGACCGGGACCCAGGAGAACAGGGATTCGGTGACGGCGCGGTGCTCGCCGTGACGGCCCAGCATCTGGGTGAACAGCACGGCACCCAGGATGAAGGCGGCCAGTGCGGTCGCGCAGCCGAGCAGATGTCCCCACCGGTCGGTGCGGCGGCCACCCAGCAGCAGCACGGCGGCTCCGGCGGCGGGGAGGGCGATCACCAGCCATATCGGAATCGTCATGGTGCCCTCAGTGCTTCAGCAGACTGGCGTCGTCGACCGAGGCCGACCGGCGGGTACGGAAGATCGTCATGATGATCGCCAGCCCGACCACCACCTCGCAGGCAGCGACCACCATGGTGAAGAACGCCACCACCTGACCATCGAGATGACCGTGCATGCGGGAGAACGCCACGAACGCCAAGTTGGCGGCGTTGAGCATGAGCTCCACGCACATGAACATGACGATGGCGTTGCGCCGCAACAGCACTCCCGACGCCCCGATGGTGAACAACAGTGCCGACAGATACAGATAGTTGTCGGGATTCACCGCATCACTCCTCCCCGTTCGCCGAATTACCGGCGGAGCTGCTGATCTTGCGTTGCGGCAGGATGGCGCTGACCGACAACGCCGCATCGGAGCCATCCGGCAGCCGCGCCGGGACGTCGACGGCGTTGTGGCGTGCATAGACACCGGGATTGGGCAGCGGTGTCGGGTGACCCCCGGCTCGGAACCGTTCGACAGCCAGCTCCCGTTGGGTCTTGCGGCGCTCGAAGCGTTCCCGGTGGGCGAGCACCATCGCGCCCAGGGCCGCGGTGATCAGCAGTGTGCTGGTCAACTCGAACGCCCACAGGTAGCGGGTGAAGATCAGCGCTGCCAGTCCCTCGACGTTACCGCCGCTGTTGGCCTGGGCCAGCCCGGTGAAGCCGGCGACCGAAACGTTGCCGATCCCCGCGATCAACAGAACGCCGAAGCCGGTACCGGCGGCCAGCGCCGCAACGCGTTGGCCGCGTAGCGTTTCGGTGAACGACTCGGACAGGTCGACGCCGATGAGCATGAGTACGAACAGGAAGAGCATCATCACGGCGCCGGTGTAAACCACCACCTGGACCACGCCGAGGAACAGCGCGTCCTGGGCGATGTAGAGCACCGCGAGCGCGATCATGGTGCAGGCCAGGAACACCGCGGAGTACACCGCTTTCGGCGCGGCGACCACTCCGATGGCGCCGAGGACCGCGACCGTCCCCAGGATCCAGAACAGCACGGCTTCCGATGTCGACGTGCGCGCCGCACCTTCGGCCGCGAGCAACAGGACGTCGGGATTCACCGGGCATCCTGGGGGAGCGGGGTGATCCTGCCGAGGTAGTAGTCATCGTCAGTGCTGCCCGGCGCCATGGCATGAGGCGGGGCCTGCATCCCGGGTTGCATCGGGGCCAGCAGTTTGTCCTTGCCCCAGATGAGATCAGCCCGGTTGTCGTCTGCCATCTCGTATTGGTTGGTCATCGTCAACGCTCGGGTCGGGCAGGCCTCGATGCACAACCCGCATCCGATGCAGCGCAAGTAGTTGATCTGGTACACGCGGCCGTACCGTTCGCCTGGCGAGAAGCGTTCTGTGTCAGTGTTGTCGGCGCCTTCGACGAAGATGGCGTCGGCCGGGCAGGCCCACGCACACAGCTCGCAGCCGATGCACTTCTCCAGGCCGTCAGGGTATCGGTTGAGCTGATGCCGGCCGTGGTAGCGCGGCGCGACGGGCCCCGGCTTCTCCGGATACTCCTCGGTCAGTGGCTTTTTGAACATCGATCCGAAGGTGACCGCGAATCCGGCCAGGGCATCGAGGAACTTGGGCATCTTAGGCATCGACGGCCTCCTTTCCAGCATGCGGCAGTGGCGGCACCGGATAGGCGCCGGTGCTCTGCTGCGATATCGCCTGAACGGGCTTGCTCCGCAGCGCTTTCCACAGCGCGACCGCCAGCACCGCCACCACCACGACCGCGGTGGTCACCAAGCCGGTGGCCCAGTTGTGGTAACCGTGCTCACGCAGGCTGTGGGTGACGGCGACGACCATGATCCAGACCAGCGACACGGGGATCAGCACCTTCCAGCCCAGTGCCATGAACTGGTCGTAGCGCAGCCGCGGCAGTGTGGCGCGTAGCCAGAAGTACAGGAACATGAAGGTCCACACCTTGGCGGTGAACCACAGCAGCGGCCACCAGCCGCTGTTGGCGCCGTCGATCATGTTGAACGGGAACGGCGCATGCCAGCCACCGAGGAACATGGTGGTGGCCAGGGCCGACACCGTGGTCATGTTCACGTACTCGGCGAGCATGAACATCGCGAACTTCAACGATGAGTACTCGGTGTGGAACCCGCCGACCAGTTCTCCCTCGGCCTCAGGGAGATCGAAAGGTGCCCGGTTGGTCTCGCCCACCATCGAGGTCACGTATACGACGAACGAGGGCAGCAGCAGGAACACGTACCAGGTGCGGTCCTGCGCTGCCACGATGCCCGAGGTCGACATGGTGCCTGCGTAGAGGAACACCGCGGCGAACGACAGCGCCATCGCGACCTCGTAGGAGATCACCTGGGCACTTGACCGCAGCCCGCCCAACAGCGGGTAGGTGGACCCGGACGCCCAACCGGCCAACACGATCCCGTACACCCCGATCGAGGTGACGGCCAGGATATAGAGCACCGCGACGGGCAGGTCGGTCAGTTGCAGAGCGGTGCGGTGACCGAACACCGAAACCTCGCCGCCCATCGGAATCACCGCGAACGCCATGAACGCCGGGATCACCGAAATTATCGGAGCCAGTAGGTAGATGGGCTTGTCGATGCCCGCCGGGGTCAGGCCCTCCTTGAGGGCGAGTTTGACGCCGTCGGCAAGAGACTGCAGTAGGCCGAAGGGACCGACGCGGTTGGGCCCCGGCCGCATCTGCATGCGGCCGAGCACCTTTCTCTCGATGAGGATCGCCGCCAGCACGGTGAGCAACAGGAAGACGAACACTCCGAGTGCCTTGGCCAGGATCAGCCACCACGGGTCGTGGCCGAACAGGGTGGGATCGGGATAGGTCATGAGGCGGCCTGCCCGATCGACACCACCGCACCGGCCGTCACACCGAGTTGGCGATGGACTGCCGAGCCCGGGGAATTGGCCGGTAGCCACACCACTCGGTCGGGCATCTCGGCGACCGACAGCGGAAGCGTGATCGCGCCGGATTCGGTACTCACGGTCACCGGATCGCCGGCCGCGGCGCCGAGTTCGGCGGCCGTGGTGGGGGAGAGCAGCACCACGGGGCTGACCGCGGTGCCTGCCAGATGCGGTTCGCCGTCTTGAAGTCGCCCGGAATCCAGCAGCAGGCGCCAGGTGGCCAGCACGGCCTGTCCGGGTCCGGGGGTAGGGGGCGCTGCGGGTGCGATGGTCGGCTCGGCGGCACGCGGCCCGGTCCAGGTGCCGAGCCGGGCCAGCTCGGCGTCTGCGGCTTCGGGGCCGGTCAGCCCGAGGTCGACGCCGATCTCGTCGGCCAGATAGTGCAACACCCGCAGATCGGGCACGGCGTTGGTCTGCAGGGCGGCCTTGAACGGACGAATCCGGCCTTCCCAGTTGAGGTAGGCGCCCGCCTTTTCCACCACCGGTGCCACCGGGAAGACCACGTCGGCGAGCTCGGTGACCTCGCTCTCGCGCAGTTCGAGACTCACCACGAACGGTGTGGCACGCAGTGCGGCCAGCGCCGTGGCCGGGTCGGGCAGATCGGTGATCTCGACTCCTCCGACCAGCAGCGCGGAAAGCCTCCCATCGGCCGCGGCGGCAAGGATGGCGTTGGTGTCGCGGCCCGTGCCGGCGGGCAGGTCGGTGGTGTTCCACACCGCGGCGGTCTGGCCCCGGGCCTCTGCGTCGGCAACAGGGCGCCCACCGGGCAGCAGATTCGGCAGGGCGCCGGCTTCCAGTGCGCCGCGCTCACCGGCCCGGCGCGGGATCCAGGCCAACCGGGCCCCGGTGGCCACGGCCAGCCGCAGCGCGGCCGAGAGGGCGCCCGGCGAGGTCGCGAGGCGTTCGCCGATCAGGATCACGGCGCCGGGGCGACGGAGCCGCTCATCGGTTTCGAGCGCGGCCATCGCATCCGCCTCGGCCCCGGGGACGGTGGGGATGAGTGTTCCTGCCATCTTGGTCAGCCCACGGCTGGCCAACGGAGCCACCGAGAGCACCTGCTGGCCGGTCTTGCGGACGGCCTTGCGTAGCCGCAGGAAGACGATCGGGGACTCCTCTTCGGGCTCCAGCCCGACCAGCAGGACCGTCGGTGCCTTCTCCAGTTCGGCGTAGCGCAGCTTCATCGGCCGCCCGGCGACGTGGGCGGCCAGGAAATCGGCCTCCTCGACCGAGTGCGGGCGGGCGCGGAAATCGATGTCATTGGTGCCCAATACCATTCGGGCGAACTTCGCGTACGCGTAGGCGTCTTGCACGGTGCTGCGGCCACCCACCAGCACACCGGTATCTGTGCCCGCAGCCAGCAGGCCTGCCCCGGCCACCGTCAGCGCCTCCGACCACGAAGCCGGACGCAGCGCGCCGTCTTCGCGGATCAACGGTGTGGTGATCCGATCCCCGACCGTGGTGTAGGTGAACGCCCACCGGCCCTTGTCGCAGTTCCACTCCTCGTTGACCTCTGGATCGTCACCGGCCAGGCGCCGCATCACTTTTCCCCGGCGGTGATCGGTGCGCTGGGCACACCCGGATGCGCAGTGCTCACATACGCTCGGGCTGGACACCAGGTCGAACGGGCGCGCCCGGAAGCGATAGGCGGTGCCGGTCAGCGCCCCCACCGGGCAGATCTGCACAGTGTTGCCGGAGAAGTAGGACTGGAACGGTTCCCCCGGGGCGATGCCGACCTGTTGCAGTGCCCCACGCTCCAGCAGCTCGATGAACGGGTCACCGGCGATCTGTGCGGAGAACCGGGTACAACGCGCGCACAGCACGCAGCGTTCGCGGTCGAGGAGCACCTGCGAGGAGATGTTGATGGGCTTCGGAAAGGTCCGCTTGACGTCCTCGAACCGGGTCTCCGGCCGACCGTTGGACATCGCCTGGTTCTGCAGCGGGCATTCCCCGCCCTTGTCGCAGATCGGGCAGTCCAGCGGGTGGTTGATCAGCAGCAGTTCCATCACGCCGCGCTGCGCCTTGTCGGCCGCCTCCGAGCTGAACTGCGTGTGCACCACCATGTCGGGGGTGACCGTGGTGGTACACGAGGCCATCGGCTTGCGCTGCCCCTCGACCTCCACCAGGCACTGCCGGCACGCCCCGACGGGATCGAGCAGCGGGTGATCGCAGAACCGGGGAATCTGGACACCCATCAGCTCGGCGGCGCGAATCACCAAGGTGCCCTTGGGGACACTGATCTGTTCACCGTCGATGGTCAGCGACACCATCTCCACCGGCGGGGTGTCCTTGGTCGGCTCGGCCAGCGTCATTCACGGCCCCCTCTGCTCGCGGTGAGAAACATTCAGGTACCCGCCCCCTCGGTCGCCATCAACGTCGAGGCATGCGGGTCGAAGGGACAACCCCCGTCCAGGTGGGCCTCGTACTCGTCGCGGAAGTACTTGATCGACGACATGATCGGGCTGGCCGCACCGTCTCCCAAGGCGCAGAACGACTTTCCGAAGATGCCGTCGGCGATGTCGAGGAGCTTGTCGATGTCGGCCCGGGTGCCTGCACCGGTTTCCAGCCGGGCGTAGATCTGGGCCAGCCAGTACGTACCTTCGCGGCACGGTGTGCACTTGCCGCACGACTCGTGGGCGTAGAACTGCGTCCAGCGGCGAACGGCGCGCACCACGCAAGTGGTCTCGTCGAAGATCTGAAGTGCCTTGGTGCCGAGCATGGACCCCACGGAGGCCATGCCCTCGTAATCCAGTGGCACGTCGATGTGTTCGGCTGTCAGCAGAGGTGTCGACGAACCGCCCGGGGTCCAGAATTTCAGAGTGTGCCCGTCGCGGACGCCGCCGCCGTAGTCGAGCAGCTCCCGCAGGGTGATACCCAGCGGGGCCTCGTACTGGCCGGGCCGATTCACGTGGCCCGACAACGAATAGAGCGTGAAGCCGGGGGATTTCTCCGATCCCATCGACCGGAACCAATCCACCCCGTTGACCATGATCGGTGGAACGCTGGCGATGGACTCGACGTTGTTCACCACCGTCGGGCAGGCGTAGAGGCCTGCGACCGCGGGAAACGGTGGGCGTAGCCGTGGTTGGCCGCGGCGGCCTTCCAGCGAATCCAGCAGCGCGGTCTCCTCGCCGCAGATGTAGGCACCCGCGCCGGCATGCACGGTCAGTTTCAGATCGAACCCGGAGCCGAGGATGTCTTCGCCCAGATACCCCGCCGCGTACGCCTCGGCGACCGCGGCCTGCAGTCGCCGCAACACCGGCACGACTTCGCCACGGACGTAGATGAAGGCGTGGCTGGCCCGGATGGCATATGCCGCGACGATCACGCCCTCGACCAGGAAGTGCGGCGTGGTCAGGAGGAGCGGAATGTCCTTGCACGTACCGGGTTCCGACTCGTCGGCGTTGACCACCAGGTAATGCGGCTTGGCCCCCGCACCTTCGTCACCTTGCGGGATGAACGACCACTTCGTCCCGGTCGGGAATCCGGCGCCGCCACGTCCGCGCAGTCCGGAATCCTTCACCAGCGCGATGACGTCATCGGGCCCCATGGACAGGGCGCGCTGCAGCCCGCGGTACCCGTCATGCCGCAGGTAGGTGTCCAATGTCCACGGTTCTGGCTCATCCCAGAATCGGCTGAGTACCGGGGTCAACGCCGTCATGCGATCGGACCTGCCTCAGGAGCGGACATTCCGCGTTTGCGGGCTTCCCGCAGCCCGGCCAGCGTGGCCGCGCCGGGGGAGCCGCCCGAGGTGTGCGGGTTGGTCAGCCCCGCCAGGGTCCGGGCGGTGTCCCGGAAACTGCACAGTGGCGCACCGCGCGTCGGGGCCGGAGGCGTCCCTTCGCGTAGTCCATCGACGAGATCCCGTGCCGACGACGGGGTCTGGTTGTCGTAGAACTCCCAGTTGACCATCACCACAGGGGCGTAGTCACATGCCGCATTGCACTCGATGTGTTCCAGCGTCACCCGCCCGTCCGCAGTGGTTTCGCCGGCGTGGATGTCCAGATGTTCCTGCAACGCATCGAGGATCGCGTCACCGCCCATGATCGCGCACAACGTGTTGGTGCACACTCCGACGAGGTAATCGCCCGTCGGGGTGCGCCGGTACATCGAGTAGAAGGTGGCCACCGCGGTGACCTCGGCATCGGTCAGATCCAGCAGCCCGGCGCAGAAAGCGATTCCGGCGGGAGTGAGGCAACCGTCCTCGGCCTGCACCAGATGCAGCAGCGGCAACAGGGCCGAGCGGGCGTCGGGATAGCGAGCGATGATCTGCTCGGCGTCGGCGGTGAGCCGCGCCGTCACCTCATCCGGATATGCCGCGGGCCCGTTGATCGGCGGGCCCGCTTCATCGGGGCGCTGCCCCAGCTGAATGAATACTTCCGTCACCTGTCCACGCCCCCCATGACCGGATCAATCGACGCCACCGCGGCGATCGCGTCGGCGACCATGCCGCCCTCGCACATCGCCGCCGCCGCTTGCAGATTCGTGAACGAGGGGTCGCGGTAGTGCACCCGGTAGGGCCGGGTGCCGCCGTCGGACACCATGTGGACACCGAGCTCGCCGCGCGGGGACTCGACCGCCACATATACCTGCCCGGCCGGTACCCGGATGCCTTCGGTGACGAGCTTGAAGTGGTGGATCAGGCCTTCCATCGAGTGGCCCATGATCTTCGCGATGTGTTCGGGAGAGTTGCCCAGTCCATCAGGGCCGACCTTGAGATCGGCAGGCCAGGCCAGCTTCTTGTCGTTGATCATCACGGGACCGTCGCCCATCTTCTCGAGCCGGTCCACACACTGCTCGACGATCTTGAGCGACTCCCGCATCTCCTTGACCCGGATGATGTAGCGGCCGTAGGAATCACAGCGGTCGTCGGTGACGACGTCGAAGTCGTAGTCCTGGTAACCGCAGTACGGTTGCGCCCGACGAAGGTCGTGGGGCAGCCCGGTGGAGCGCAAGACCGGTCCGGTGATCCCCAGCGCCATGCACCCGGTCAGGTCGAGATACCCGACGCCGACGGTACGGGCCTTCCAGATGTAGTTCTCGTTGAGCAGGTCCTCCAAGTCGGCCAAGCGGTTGGGCAGCAGATCGAGCAGTGCCCGAACCTGGCTGAGCGCATCGTCGGGCAGGTCGGCGGCCAGGCCGCCCGGGCGGATGTAGGCGTGGTTCATCCGCAGCCCGGTGATCGACTCGAAGACCCGCAGGATTTCCTCGCGTTCGCGGAACCCGTAGAACATCGCGCTCATCGCGCCCAGCTCCATCCCGCCGGTGGCCAGTGCCACCAGGTGTGAGGAGATCCGGTTGAGTTCCATGAGCATCACCCGGATCACGCTGGCGCGCTCCGGAATATCGTCGGTGATACCCAGCAGCTTCTCCACACCCAGGCAGTACGCGGTCTCGTTGAAGAACGGTGACAGATAGTCCATCCGCGTGACGAAGGTGACGCCCTGCGTCCAGTTGCGGTACTCCAGGTTCTTTTCGATACCGGTGTGCAGATAGCCGATGCCGCAACGGGCTTCGGTGATGATCTCGCCCTCGATCTCCAGGATCAGCCGCAGCACCCCGTGGGTCGATGGGTGCTGGGGACCCATGTTGACCACAATGCGTTCGCCGGCATGTTCACGGGCCGCGGACACCACGTCGTCCCAATCCTGCCCGCCGACCACCACCACGGGAGATTCGGTGCTCATCAGTTGTAGGACCTCCGCTGATCGGGCGGCGGGATCTGCGCGCCGTGGTATTCGACCGGAATTCCGCCAAGTGGATAGTCTTTGCGCTGGGGATGGCCGACCCAGTCATCGGGCATCTCGATCCGGGTCAGCGCCGGGTGCCCGTCGAACACGATGCCGAAGAAGTCGTAGGTTTCCCGCTCGTGCCAATCGGTGGTCGGATAGACCGAATACAGCGACGGCACATGCGGATCGGCGTCGGGCGCCGCGACCTCCAGACGAATCCGGCGGTTGTGGGTGATCGACATGAGCGGATAGACCGCGTGCAGTTCGCGGCCGGTGTCGTCGGGATAGTGCACCCCGCTCACCCCCAGGCACAGCTCGAACCGCAGTTGCGGGTCGTCGCGTAACACGCTGGCCACCGCGGGAAGTTGCACCCGGCTCACCTCCAGGGTGAGCTCGTCACGATGGACGACCACCCGTTCGATCGACACCGCATACCGCTCCTCGCCGAGGATTTCGGCAAGCCGGTCCACCACCTCGTCGAAGTACTGGCCGTACGGCCGGGGAGAACTGCCGGGTAATTCCACCGTCCGCACCAACCGGCCGTATCCGGAGGTGTCGCCCGTGCCCGATGCGCCGAACATGCCGCGGCGCGTTCCGATCACCTCGGGTGTGTCGCCACCGCCGAGACCGTTCCCGTTGGCTGTGCTCACCGCAGCAGCCCCTTGAGTTCGATGGTCGGTCGGATGGCCAGTGCTGCCTGCTCAGCCTCTCGGATCGCCTCCTCGCGGTTGACCCCGAGTGGCATCTGCTGAATCTTGTCGTGCAACTTCAGGATTGCGTGCAGCAGCATCTCCGGCCGCGGCGGGCAGCCGGGCAGATAGATGTCGACGGGTACCACATGGTCGACGCCCTGTACCACCGCGTAGTTGTTGAACATGCCACCGGAGGAAGCGCAAACCCCCATGGCCAGGACCCATTTGGGCTCGGCCATCTGGTCGTAGATCTGCCGCAGCACCGGCGCCATCTTCTGGCTGACCCGGCCCGCCACGATCATCAAATCGGCCTGCCGCGGCGTCGCCGAGAACCGTTCCATGCCGAATCGAGCGATGTCGAAACGTGGTCCGGCCGTCGACATCATCTCGATGGCGCAGCAGGCGAGGCCGAAGGTGGCCGGCCACAACGACCCCTTACGCACATACCCTGCCACGGCCTCCACCGTCGACAGCAGGATCCCGCCGGGCAGGCGTTCCTCTAGTCCCAATTCAGGCCCCCTCGCCGCCAGACATAGGCGTACGCCACGAACACCGTGAGCATGAACAGCAGCATCTCCACCAGGGCGAACAGCCCGAGACTGTCGAATGCCACCGCCCACGGGTAGAGAAAGACGATCTCGATGTCGAACACGATGAACAACATCGCCGTCAGGTAGTAGCGGATCGGCATGCGCTGGCCGGTCACGCCCGCGGCCCCGGGCTGCATCGGCTCGATACCGCATTCGTAAGCCTCAAGTTTCGACCGGTTGTAGCGGCGCGGGCCTATGACGAGCGCGATCCCCACGGAAACCACGGCGAACGCGGCCGCGATCGCTCCGAGAACCAAGATGGGCGTGTATAAATTCATGCCACTTATCGCTCCCTCGCCGGCTTGTCGATGTGAGCTAACCCACAGCCTAGCGAGCTTTGCGGCCTGTGCCACACATTTTGGTTAGTATCGTTTCATATCGGGGCAGCGTGTCGCTGCGGCCAAAGCCATGCCGCGAAAGTCAACGGCAACAGGGCAATTCGCGGAAAAGTTACTGGACCGGGGCGCGCAGCAACGACACCACCGCGTCACTCAACCGGATCGGATCGATCGGGTGTGGCACTGCCGCCTCGGCCCGCGACCAGCTAGCCAGCCAGGCGTCGTCGGGCCGCCCGGTCAGCACCAGGATCGGCGGGCAATCGGCGACCTCGTCCTTGAGCTGTTTGGCCACTCCCATGCCACCGGCCGGGGTGGCCTCACCGTCGAGGATGGCCAGGTCGATGCCGCCGGCATCCATCTGCGTTATCACCATCGGCGCGGTGGCGATCTCCACATACGTCAACTCCGGAAGTTCCGGATGCACGCGTTTGCCCAGTGCGAGTCGTACCTGTTCGCGCGTGCGCGGGTTGTCGCTGTACACCAGGATGCGCAGCGTCGCGGAGCCGGACATGCTGCCGATGCTACTGGGAACGGTGTCGCGGGCCGGGTAACTCAGCGAATTCTGTTGCGGGGCATCAGACTCGGGTGAACACCAGTTCACCGGACAGGATCGTGGTGGGACCGACCATTCCGAGCATGTCGCCCGACACTCCGAAGTCGTCTCGCCGGACCTCGCACTGACCCGACAATCGCAACGCGCCGTCGTCGAGAACCTGCACGTCGACAGGCAACTCGATGGGCTTCGACACTCCGCGGACGGTGAGGACCGCGGTCAGGCGCACCCTGTCATCGGACGGCTCCAGGCCCGTCACCTGCACGGTGATATCGGGGTGGGCCTCGACGTCGAAGAAGTCTGCGGATCGTAGGTGGTCATCCCTCTTGCGGATCCCGCTGTGCACCGACCGCGCCGCGATCACCACGTGGCCGTTGACCCCGGCCCCGGCCGAGCCTTCACCGCGGAACTCGGTGAAATGCCCGGTGACGGTGGCCAGGCCCCATAGTGTCTTGTTCTTGAACGTCACCTTGGACCGGTCCGGGACGAGAGTCCAGTTCCCGGCGCTGGCGGTCAGGATGTCGCTGGTCGTGGCCATGGCACCTCCATTTTCGTCGGCCTGGATCCGGTAGGCGGGTCAGGTGAAGAGCGGCGCGATGTCCTTCGGGTCGAAGTACTCATCGATGCGGTGGATAAGACCGTCGTTACCCACTCTGATCACGATGCACACCCGCAATGCGATCGTCGTGCCGTCGGGCGCGCCGGCGTGCAGGACATGCTGCTGGACGAATCCGCCGTCGAAGAACTGCCGATCGAGCACGTCATAGCGGCGTTCACTGGTCGTGTTGATGAACCAGTCGATGACCTTCAACGCGCGGGTGCGGTCGTTGTCCTTGGCATCGCCGGCGTGCCACACCGCGACATCGTCGGCCCACAGTCGGGCCACGGCGGCCTTGTCGCCGCGCTCGATCGCGTCGAACAGTCGGTGCGCGACATCGTCGACCACTGCGGCTTCGGTTGGGGGCATCATCGGCTCCTCGGTAGGGCTTGACCTCAACGGCTATTCAGGTTTCAGACTCGAATCATGAACTCCACGCCCGCACATTCGCTGTTCGACGAAGCCTACGAGTCCCGTACCGCGCCGTGGGTCATCGGCGAGCCGCAACCAGCCATCGTCGATTTGGAACGTACCGGTCGCCTGGGCGGCAAGGTGCTGGATGCCGGTTGCGGCGCCGGTGAACACACCATGTTGCTGACCCGGCTGGGATACGACGTGCTCGGTATCGACTTCTCCGAACATGCTGTGGCCCAGGCCCGCCAGACCGCCGCCGAGCGCGGCATCGATGCGCGCTTCGCGGTAGCCGATGCCACCCGGCTCGGGGAGTCGCCTGGCCCGCGCTACGACACCATCGTCGACAGCGCGCTGTTCCACGTTTTCGACGATGCCGACCGGCCGCGCTATGTCGCCAGCCTCCACCGAGCGTGCAATCCCGGCGCGAGGGTGCACGTACTGGCACTGTCGGATGCGGGCCGTGGCTTCGGACCCCAGGTCAGCGAGGACGTCATCCGTCAGGCCTTCTCCGATGGCTGGGATCTGGAATCTCTGGAGACCACGACCTACCGCGGTGTGGTGGGTGCGGCGCACGCCGAGGCGATCGGCGAACCGGTCGGCACGCGGGTCGACGAGCCGGCGTGGCTGGCTCGAATCCGCAGGCTCTGAGGCGCTCACGGCTCGTCGTAGCCCGGATGTGCTGCGGCGAGCCGGTGGCGCACCAGGACCCGGAGGCAGTCGGTGACGTCGTCGGCCCGGTCGTCGAGTTCACCGGCGCGGATCGCGGCTGCCAGGTCGGTCTCGTTCCTGAACCCGACCTCAGCCAGGGCCGCCTCGGCCGCCGGGGCGTCGGACGCCAGCAGCTCGCGTTCGACCATGCGCAGGGCATTGGCCGCCACGCGGGCCTGAAATTTGACCGGCCCCGCCACTGATTCGCTGTCGCGCACCTCGGTGTCGAGGAACTCCGCGACCGCGGCGACGAGCTCGGCCGCGGTGGGCCGTCCATACAGGTTGCTCACCAGTTGCTCCCGTCCAGCAGACACAAGAGGTCCCACTCGGTCTCGCAGACGCGGCGCCCGATCGTGACCAGCTCCACCGATCGGGTCTGCCCGCTCAGGTGACGCTCGGCCTGATAGCGACAGATGATGCCCCAGCGCAGGGTGGCCAGCACGAGCCACCAGCGGATCGCCGACCGGTCCAGGGTTGCGCCACCGGCGTCCTCGTAGGCATTCAGAAAGCTCTCGATGCTGCCCAGTCCACCCGCTCCGAGGGCGGCCGGCGCGCCGAACCGCCAGGCCCGGATGCAGAACCAGGCCAGATCCTCGTACACCTCACCGAGGTGCACCAGCTCCCAGTCCAGTACGGCGGCCAGACCCGCGTCGTCCACGATCAGGTTGCCCATGCGGAAGTCGCCGTGCACCAGCCGTAGCGGCGACGCGGGTGGCCGGTTGGCCTCCAGCCAGCGGAAGGTCCACTCGAAAGTGGCAGTGGTATCGCCAATTTCGTCGAGTTGTGCGCGCCACTGGGTCGTCTGATCCTGCTCGACGAGACCGGGCAAGGCCGGCGGCTCGGCGCGGTGGATCGCGGCGAGCGCCTGCGCGCATTGCGTGAGCAGGCGTTCCCGGCCTGCGTCGTCGAGCGTTCGCTGAATCCGGCGGACGATGGTCTGGCCGTCGATGAAATCACAGATCAGGAACGGATCGCCCAGTGCGGCAACGGAATCATCGGCGACCAGCACATGGGGGACCGGTGCCCCGGCCCGCGCCGCCGCTCGTTGGACACCTGCCTCCAGTTCCATCCCGGCATGCACCTCGTCAGGGGCTCCGGTGCGCAGGATCAACGGGCGCCGTCCAGATTCGGTGACGGCGTCGAACGACCAGGTGGTGCGGCTGGCGCCGCCGGTGAGCTCGCGCAGGTTCTCCACCGCGACGCCGGTCCCGAGCGTCGGGCGCAGGACTTCGGTCAGGCCGGTGACCAGAGCCGTGGTCACCGCTTGGCCTTGCCGAACCCGAACAGTCGCTGGGCCACTCGGCGCATCTGGATCTCCTCGGCGCCCTCGGTGATGCGATAGCGCCGATGGTGCCGGTAGATGTGCTCGAACGGTTCGTGACGGCTGTAGCCGATACCGCCGTGTACCTGCATGGCCCGGTCGGCCGCCTCGCATACCAGACGGTTGGCACGGTAGTTGGCCATCGACACCTTGTCCGACACTTCCATGTGATGGTTCTGGTCAAGCTGCGTCGCGGCATAACGAACGAGCAGGCGGACCATCTGCGCCTCGGTCTGCAATTCCACCAACGGCCACTGCACCGCCTGGTTCACCGCCAGCGGCTTACCGAACACCATGCGCCGGTTGGCGTAGTCCACGGCGCGGTCGATACAGAACTGGGCGGCCCCCAGGCTGCTGGCGGCCTGACGAATACGGTTCTCGTGCAGGAACGTCTGACCGACCTCCAGACCGCGGTCGACCTCGCCGAGCACCGCATCGGCGGGCACCCGCACGTTGGTCAACTCGACCTCGCCGTGGTCGGTCGGCATGTTGAACGTCCACCAGTAGAACGGGACCGTGAACCCTGGTGAATCGGTGGGCACCAGGAACGCGGTGATCCCACGGGCCTGCCCGGGTTCACCGGAGGTCCGGGCAAAGATCAGATCGTGGGTGGCCCGGTGCACACCCGTGTTCCACCGCTTGCGGCCGTTGATGACCCAGCCGTCCCCATCCGCCACCGCCGTGGTCTCCAGCCACGTGGCATCGGATCCGTGGTCGGGCTCGGTCAATCCGAATGCCATCGAACGCTTGCCGGTGAGCATCGCCTCGACCCACTCGGCCTTCTGGGCCTCGGTGCCGAAGCGGTCCATCATGATCACCTGCGGAAAGTTGCCCACGATCGAGGACTCGTCCTGCAGATCGTTGTGCAGGCCGAGACCCTTGTGCGCCAGGTGCTCCCGGATCACGGCCATGTCCAGGTTGCTGCCGTCGCGACCGCCGAAGCGGGCGGGCAGACCGTACCGCAGCCAGCCGGCGGCATCGGCGCGGCGGCGCATCTCGTCGAGCAGGTCCTCCCAGGCCCTGGCGGGTACCCCGCCGTTCTCCCAGTCGGTGCGGG
Source organism: Mycolicibacterium fortuitum subsp. fortuitum (assembly GCF_022179545.1). The sequence goes on from NZ_AP025518.1 coordinate 2,115,801, forward strand.
CATACTCCCGACGCTGGTCGAAATACTGCATGTGCTCACGTTCCAGCGGCTTGATCTCGGCTTCGATGAACTCGTCCATCTCGGCGAGCACGCCGGAAAGATGTTCGGGTAAAGCGAAATCCACGTTGATCTCTCTTTCTCGAGTTACCGGCTCGGGTCAGAAGCCGTACAGGGTTCTCTTCCAGATGGTCGACAGGGTGGCGATGGCATCGGCATCGTTGATCTCGATGCCGAGCCCGGACTGGCCTACGAACACGGTGGTGAAGTTCTCGAACAACAAGGCAATCGCCGCGCCCACGTGTTCGGGCTGAAGCCCTTGAGCGTGTCCCTGTTCCTGGGCGTGATGCACCGAGGCGATGACGATGTCGATCCCGAACCGCCGGAACTTGTTCTGCACCTCGGCGAACCGCTGCTGGGTGGCCGCAAGTTGGGCCACCGCGATCATGATGCCGATGTTCTGTTTGAAGATGTTCCAGTATCCGGTGACCACGGTGGTGAAGAACTCGGTGTCTTCAGGTGAATCCGGCAGGTGCAGGTTCAGCCCGGACGGTTCGACGACATCGTGCAGGAAGGATTCGGCCAGCGCTGCGAGTAGATCTTCTTTGTCGTTGAAGTACCGGTAGAACACCGCCGGGCTCTTGCCTGCGGCCGTGGTGATGTCGGACAGGGTGGTGCCGTGAAAGCCGCGCTCGGCGAACAGTTTCCGTGCGGCGAGCTCGATCGCCGACCGCGTCTGACGACCTTTGGTGCCCAGCTCGGCAGCGGTCATCGGCGCCTCAGCCCAGGATCCGGTCGCCCGCGCGCAGCAGTGCGCTGGGAAGGTCGTGGCCGACGGCATCCTGTGCGATGCGCGCGGCGTCGATCGCGGCTGACAGGTCCACATCGACGGCGATGTCACTGTCGCGCAGCAGGTAGACCAGATCTTCGGTGGCGATGTTTCCGCTCGCGCCCGGGGCGAACGGGCAGCCGCCCAGCCCGCCGACCGACGCATCCAGCCGGGTGACCCCGGATTGCACCGCCGCGTACGCACTGGCCAGTCCGGCGCCGCGGGTGTTGTGGAAGTGCGCACCCAGCGGTAGGTCCCCGATCAGTGGCCGAACCTGTGAGATCAGCGAGCTCACCCGGCGCGGGGTAGTGGTGCCGATGGTGTCGGCGACGGCGATCCGGTTGACGCCGAAACCCACAGCGGCCGAGACGATGGCGAGCACCCGCTGCGGGTCGGTCGGACCGGCGAACGGGCAGTCCCAGGCGGTGGCGATGATGACCTCCACCGAGGTGTTGCTGTCTGCGGCGATGGCAGCGATCTCGGCGATCTGCCCGGTGGCCTCGGCCGAGGTACGCCCGACGTTGGCATGGGAGTGGGCGTCGGAGGCGGACACCACGTACTCGATCGAGCGCAGACCCGCGGCGATGGCGCGTTTCGCCCCGTTGGGGCTGGCTACCAGCGCCGAGAATTCGACGTCGTGAGAAGCGCGGTATCGGTCCAATTCTTGTGCGAGTTCGGCCGCGTCGGCCAATGCGGGCACCTTCGAGGGAGAGACGAACGCCGTCGCCTCCACCTCGCGAACCCCGGTGGCCACGATGGCTTCGAGAATCGCGACCTTGGCTGACAACGGGATCGGCTTCTCGATCTGCAGCCCGTCCCGCAGGCACACCTCGCGGATGTCGACCTTGCCGGGCAATGTCATCTCACCGGTCATCTCACAGCACCCCCTCTGCGCGCAGGGTCTCCAGTTCTTGGGCACTACGCCCGAGCAGCCCGCCGTACACCTCGTCGTTGTGCTGCCCGGGCCGGGCGGAGCCGGCGTTGCGGATCGTGCCGGGTGACTCGGAGAGCACGGGCACGACGCCGGGGCCCTTGACGTTGCGCTGCACCCGTTCATCCCAGTGATCGGCGATCATCCCGCGGGCCTGCAGCTGGGGATCCCGCACGACCTCGGCCACAGTGTTGATCGGCCCACTGATCACACCGGCCTGCGACAGGGTTTCGATGATCTCCTCGGGCTGCCGCTTGCCCGCCCACTCGCCGATGATCTTGTCCAGCTCGTCCTGATTGCGACCGCGGGCAACGTGGTTGGCGAACCGGCCATCGGTCGCCAGTTCGGGGCTGCCCATCGCCGCGCACAGCCGGCGGAACACGGTGTCCTGGTTGGCTGCGATCACGACCCAGCTGCCGTTGGCACTCTGGTAGATGTTGGAAGGGGCGATGCCTTCCAGTCGCGTGCCAGACGGACCGCGCACCACACCGCCGACGTCGTAGTCGGGAATGGTGGATTCCTGTATGGCCAGGCAACTTTCGGTGAGCGCGGTGTCGACGACCTGCCCCTCGCCGGTGACGGTTCGCCGGTACAAGGCCGCCAACGCGCCCTGGGCGGCGAACATCCCGGCCAGGCTGTCGCCCAATGACAGGGCCAGCCGTGGCGGGGGACCGCCGGGGAACCCGTTCATGTGGCGCAAGCCGCTGGACGCCTCGGCCACCGAGGCATAGCCGGCCTTCCCGGCGTCGGGTCCGGTCTGTCCGTAACCCGAGACGCGGACCAGGATGATGCCCTTGTTGCGTTCGCGCAGAACGTCGTAACCCAGGTTCCACTTCTCCAGGGTGCCCGGCCGGAAGTTCTCCACGATGATGTCGGACCGTTCGACCAGCTCGAGGAACAACTCGCTTCCTTTGTCGGTCCGAAGGTCCAGGGTGGCTGCCTTCTTGTTGCGGGCGTGCACCGTCCAGAAAAAGTGGTGACCGTCGAGTTCGGCCTGCCCCCAGGTGCGCAGGGGGTCCGGGGTGGCCGGCAGTTCGATCTTGATGACCTCGGCCCCCATGTCGCCCAGCAGTCGGCCCGCGAACGGGCCGGAGATCAGGGTGCCGAGTTCGATCACCCTGATGCCGTCGAGGGCACCCGTGGCAGTCACAGCGAGAATCCGTGTCGGTGCAGCCAATCGGTGCAGATCCCAACGGCCTGGCGCAGGGTGTCGCGTTGGTCCGGGCCCGAGTAGTAATGGTTGGCGCCGGGAATCTCGTGCATCTCCTTGTCGGAGTGGCCGATGGCCTCATAGAGCCTGCGGGTGTGGCTGGGGGTGCAGGCGTCGTCGGCCAAGTTGCCGATCACCAGGGCTGGCACTGCGATGTCCGGCCCGGCCTTGACGGCGTCGCCGTTGGCGTCGTCGTAGCTCCATTGGGACAGCCAGCTGCGCAGTGTGCAGAATCTCGCGAGGCCCACTGGGCTCATGTTGACGACCTGCGGATCTCCCAGGTAACAGGTGCCGGGGGTGCGCTCATTGGGATCGACCGACGGATCCAGCCAGCGTGGGTCGGCCATGGTGCCGTGCACGACGAATGCGAACTCGTCATCCGGTCGACCCTGTTCGGAGAGCTCCGCCAATTTTTCTTTGACCCACTTGGTGATTCGCCGGTTTCGGGCGATCTGCGCCTGGTGGTAACGCTCGAGGAACTCCGCCGTGTAGGGCGGCTGGTTGGGATTGTCGGGGTTGTAGAGGTCGAGTTCCGGATCCCGTTTGGAGGGATCGTTCTCGTCCAGGATGGACGCATCCATCCACTCGGTCATGGTGCCGTGGCGGCTGATGTGGGCGGCCAGCAACATGATCCCGTCGGCCGGGATCAGGCCCAGCTTCGTCAGGTCGGGTCCGTCGCCCGACGGGCTCGCCGTCACGGTCGGGTTCTGGGCCTGTTGTTGGTAGAACACCGACAGCGAACCACCGCCGCTCCATCCGGCCAGCACCACTTTTGAGTAGCCCAGGCGATTCTTGGCGTCCTTGATGCACTCGCCGAGATCCTCGACCACCTTCTCCATCAGCAGGGCCGAGTCGGTGCCGCGGAACCGGCTGTTGCAGTAGATGACGTGGTGCCCGGCCCGGGCCAGGGCGTTGATCATCGGCAGGTAGGCACCGCCACCGATCGGGTGCATGAAGACCAACACGGTGTCCGACGGTTTAGCCTTCGGGCGCAGCAGATAGCTCTCCAGCACGACCAGCTCGGCGACACCGCCGTAGACGTCGCGCACGGCCGAGTTGTTCTGGTAGGCGACCAGATACGGGATCCGGTCGTACTCGTGCTTCACAGGTGTATCGATTGTTGTCATCGCTTTCCTTGGTTCTTCGCGCAAGCGCTCATCACTGGTGCTGCCCCAGATCGTTGGCGAGGATTTCGGCGGACGGGACGAGACGACGACGGGTGTCGATGGCGATGACCGACCAGTCCACCCGGTCGTAGTCGTCGAACTTGCGGCGGGCGCGTTCCCGGGCCTTCTCCGGCGCCCCATGGTGAACGCCTTGCGGAGCATGGGAAACCAGGCCGGGCGGCATCGGGATGCCGTAGAGGGTTCCGCCGTGGAAGAACGCGATCTCGTCGTAGTCGACGTTGCGGTGATACCAGGGGGTGCGCTCGGTGCCCGGCACGCTCTCGGCGGGCTTGGGCAGGAAGTTCATCACGTACACACCGGTGGCCTGCATGAAGAGGTGCACCGTCGGTGGCAGGTGCACGCTCTCGGAGGTGATGACGGTGTAGTCCTCGATGTTGAAGGTGAACGGGAAGTTGTCGCCTCGCCAGCCTTCCACGTCGAGGGGATTGTGTTGGTAGAACAGCGAAGTCGGTCCACCTTCGTGAATGAGGCGGACCTCGTACTCGTCCCGCCCGTCATCATCGATCGGAGCCGGCTCGGGGATGGTGACCTGCGCCGGGTCGAACGGGAAGTGCCGACCGAGGGTGCCGGGCGGCGGGACCCGGAAATCGTCGGTGGCCTGGATCATCAGCCACGTACTTTCGCTGTCCGGGATCTGACGGAACGTGCAGGCTTTCGGGATGTAGACCCAGTCGCCCTCGCGGTAGCGCAGTGGACCGAACTCGGTCTCCAAAAGGCCCGATCCCTTGTGGACGAACAGCAGCAGGTCGCCGTCGACATAGCGAACGAAGAAGGGCATCTCCTCACTGCGCCGGCTCAAGAGGACCTGGCAGTCGGCGTTGGAGAACATCAGCAGCGGTCCGCCCTGGGCGTCGGTGGCGTCGCTGGGCTTGAGCTCGCTGGACAGCACGTCGGTGGGGCGCAGGGGGCCGACGGTGCGGTAGGCGGTGGGGTCGTTGCGCCGGTACATGTTGGCTGTGCGGCCGACGAAGCCGCCGCGGCCGAGTTCGTCGTCCTTGAGTCCGTCGAGGTCGGCGTGCACCCGCTTGGGGGTTTTGCCTTTACGCAGGTGAACGAATGATTCCATGCTCGGCTCCTGAGGGTTCGGGCCAAAAACTGAAAGTGACTTTACTTTTTCTTTCGCCGGGTGACAAGAGGTGGTCAGGACTGATCTGTTGCGTTTCGGGCCGGGCTTACCGGGGTAGCCCTTGTTGGGCGCCCACGCTTGCCGCTGCCCGCTGGGTCAACGAAAGGACTGTTATGAGAAAGGAATTGGAGGGCCGCAGGGTCGCGATCCTTGCCGCCGACGGTGTGGAGCGCATCGAACTCGAACAACCGCGCGCGGCCGTCGAGAACGAGGGCGGTCACGCCGAGCTGTTGTCGCTCAAGGCCGGTGAAATACAGGCCCGCGATCACGACCTCGAACCCGCGGGCACCTTTCCGGTGGACCGCACGGTCGCCGAGGCGAAGGTCGACCAATTCGACGCGCTGATTCTTCCCGGGGGAACCGTGAACCCGGACAAACTGAGGCTCGACGAGACTGCGGTGGCGTTCGTCCGTGATTTCGTGCAGTCGGGCAAGCCCGTCGCAGCCATCTGTCACGGCCCCTGGACTCTCGTAGAGGCCGACGTGGTGCGTGGCCGCACCCTGACCAGTTATCCGAGTATCCGCACCGATCTCGGAAACGCCGGCGCCACCGTGGTGGATCGGCAGGTCTGCGTCGACGGCAACCTGATCACCAGCCGCGCCCCCGGCGATCTGCCCGCGTTCTGTGAGGCCATCACCGAAGTATTGGCGAGCAGCCCCGCCCAAACCTGAGGGCGGGTCGAGCCATGACGCCTCGCGCCACGGCCGAGACGGCCGGCTCAGAAGCTGTCGGTGAAACCTCGACCAATCGGCAGCGCAACTTCGTGTTCCTGGCAGTGGTGCTGGGCATGCTGCTGGCCGCCCTTGATCAGACGATCGTGGCCACCGCGCTGCCAACGGTCGTCGCCGATCTGGGGGGAGCAGGGCACCAGGCCTGGGTGGTCACCAGTTACCTGCTCGCGTCGACGATCGTTACCGCCGTAGTAGGCAAGCTGGGCGACACCTTCGGCCGCAAGAAGATCTTCCAGGTGGCGATCCTGCTCTTTCTGGTCGGGTCGGTGTTGTGCGGTGCGGCCGGATCGATGGGGATGCTCGTCGCATCCCGCGCCCTGCAGGGACTCGGCGGTGGCGCGATCACGGTGACCGCGGTAGCGGTGATCGGCGAGGTGATTCCGCTGCGCGACCGCGGTCGCTACCAAGGTGCGCTGGGTGCGGTCTTCGGCGTCACCACCGTCATCGGCCCGCTGCTCGGCGGGCTTTTCACCGACCACCTGAGCTGGCGGTGGGCCTTCTGGATCAACGTGCCGGTGGCGGTGGTCGTCATCGCGATCGCTGCGGTGGCCATTCCCGAATTCACCCGCACCGCCAGGCCGGTGCTCGACTACGCAGGCATCGTCCTGGTCGGTCTCGGTGCGGCCGGGCTGACCCTGGCGACGAGCTGGGGCGGCACCACATACGCGTGGACTTCGGTGACGATCATCGGGCTGTTCGTCGGTTCGGTGGTTGCACTGGTGGCGTTCGTCTTCGTCGAACGTCTTGCCGCCGAACCGGTTCTGCCCATCCGGTTGTTCGGCAATCCGGTTTTCACGGTCTGTTGTGTGCTGTCGTTCGTGGTGGGCTTCGCGATGCTGGGTGCCCTGACGTTCCTGCCGACCTACATGCAGTTCGTCGACGGCGTTTCGGCCACCGCGTCGGGACTGCGGACCTTGCCGATGGTCGTGGGACTGTTGGTCACCTCGCTGGGCAGCGGTGTCCTGGTGGGGCGTACCGGAAAGTACCGGATCTACCCGATCGCCGGGACCGCCATCATGGCGATCGGATTCGTGCTGTTGTCGCGGATGGATGCCGACACCTCGACACTGACCCAGTCTCTCTATCTCCTCGTCCTGGGCAGCGGCATCGGGCTCAGCATGCAGGTCCTGATCCTGGTGGTGCAGAACACCGTCGACTTCACCGATCTCGGTGTCGCCACCTCCGGCGTGACGTTCTTCCGCGCCATCGGCAGTTCGTTCGGCGCAGCGATCTTCGGATCGCTGTTCGCCAATTTTCTGGGGGACCGGCTGCCGTCGGCGATGGCCGGCAGCGGCGCGCCCCCGGAGGCCGCGACCTCACCTCGGGTGCTGCACGGTCTGCCGCACGAGGTCGCGGTACCCATCATCGATGCCTATGCCGATTCGCTCACCCGCGTGTTCCTGTTCGCCGCACCGTTCGCCGCCGTCGGCTTCGTGCTGGCGCTCTTCCTCAAACAGGTTCCCTTGCGCGACACCGTCGCCAGCGGCAGCACCGACATGGGCGAGGGCTTCGGTATGCCGACCACCGAACCGCCGGAGAAGCTCCTCGAAGTGGCAATCGGCCGGCTGCTGCAGCGCAGTCACGGTATCGACCTGGAGGCGCTGGCCGAGTCCGGGCGCGGACGGCTCGACACCGCGCAGCTGTGGGCGCTGATCCAGATCTACCGGCACGCCGCCGCGACCGGGGCCGCCAACCTCTACGAGATCGCCGACGAGCGCCGGGTGCCGCGCCAGATCCTCGAGCCCACGTTCGACCGCCTGGTCGCGTCGGGGCTTGCCGAACGAACCGGACGCGAGTACACGCTCACCCCGGCCGGAGCGGCGGAAATCAGCTCGGCCCGTAACGTCATCTCTGGCTGGCTCACCGAATCTCTCGCGCGGTCACCGGAATTCGAGGGCCGTCCCGATCGCCTGCAGGTGCAGGGTGCGCTCGACCGGCTGGCCCGTGGTGTGCTCATGGAGCGGGATCCGGCGCACGCCGAGACCCGGCCGATGAAGCTGGGGCCGGCGCGCCGCCCGGTCGCCGAACCTCCGACCACCCGGATGCGTGCCTCGGTGGCTCAGCCGCCGCCGGAACCGCCCACCCGCCCATTTCGTCCGCGGACGGGGACCGCGGGGCCGCGGCCGCCGCGGCCGCCGCGTCGCTAGGCGCCACCGCCTCGTGCGGCGTCCCGGACCTGCTCCAGCGCCTCGGCACGCATCTGTTCCCGTTCGGCAGGCGTCCACCGGGTGGTGGGTTCCACCACCAGGGTGTCGACACGGTAGCCCAGCATTCCGAACACATACTCCAGATACGGCTTCTGAAAATCCTGCAGTTCAGGGTGACGCCCGTCGTAGGCACTGCTGCGGGTCAGGATGAGCTGCAACGGTTTTCCCTCACCGAGGGTGCCCACGTGTTCACCACGTTCGTTGAGGGTGAAGCTGGCTACCGGCTGCACGATGATGTCGATCCACGCCTTGAGGGCATGTGGCACATGCCAGTTCCACATGGGGGAGGACACCACCAGTCGGTCGAAGCCACGCACCCGCTCGATCTCGGCGAGCACCTGCTGCCACACCGCCTGCTGGTCCTCGGTGATCGGCTCGCCGAACAGCTGAGCGAACTTGGCGATCGCCGCATCCCGGCCGAACCGCAGCACATCGTCGTCCCACACGGAGAGGCGTTCCACCTCGCCGACCGGGTCGGCGGTATCCAGGTAGGCCAGCGCCAACTGCGAGGACAACGCGTCGTCCCCCTTCGGGCTGGCCTCGATCCACAGAGTCTTCATCAGATCGGCCCGTCAGATCATCGATGTACGAGGGATCTTCATCCCCAGCGCCATCGCACCGGCCAACTCCCGGCTGGTGTCGTAGTCGAACACCACGTGGCCGGACAGCACGTCGACATCGCGTTTGAACCGCTGCAACGGGCTCGAAAGGAAATGGATGCTGGCTCCGCCCGCACCCATCAGATCGCCGATCACCGCCTTGGATTCGGAGACGATGTGCGCCGCCGCCAGCCGGGCCTGCGCGCGGACCGGCTTGTCCACTGCGTCGCCGGTCGCCACGATGCTCTCTATCTCTCCGACCGTGTCGGCCAGCAGGGCACGCAGAGCGCGCACCCGGACTTGCGCCCCGGCCAGGTGAGCCTGCGCGATCGGCTTGTCCTTCTGTACGACGCCCTCATAGGGCAGCACGCGTTCACCGAGGCGTTTCGCGTAGATCTCGGTGACCCGCTCGGCGCTGCCCAGCGCGGGCATCGCCGCCAGCAGTGCCAGTGCGGGCACCATCGGCCAGCGGTAGACGCTGCTGTCGTGTAAACCCGCGCCTGGGGCGGTACCGGAATAGATGTCGAGCACCTTCACCAGTCGGTGCTCCGGGACGAACACGTCGGTGGCGATGGCGTCGTTGGAACCGGTGGCCCGCATGCCGTCGGTGTGCCACACGTCGGCCACGGTCACGTCGCCGATCGGCAGCAGCGCGAGCGCCGGGTACAACGCGTCGTCGGGGCCGCACAGCGCGGCGACGATGATCCAGTTTCCGTGCATGACGCCGGTCGCCCAGGACCATCGGCCGGTGAGGCGGATGCCGCCGCCGGCCGGAAGTCCGCGCCCGGTCGGCGCGAGTGGGGCCGGTGCCAGGAACGGGCGGCTCGCGAAGGCCTCTTCCTGGGCCTGCTCGCCGAACAGCGCGAGCATCCAGTTGTGCAGGGCCAGGAAGCCGATGGTCCAGGCGCTCGACGTGCATCCGTGGGCCATCCGGCGTACCGGGTCCAGGATGGCCGGGAAATCGGCCTGCTGACCGCCATAGCGGGCGGGCACCAGGAGTTCGGTGAATCCGGAGTCGACGAGGTCGGTCACCGTCGCGTCGGGAAGCTGGCGCAACTCCTCGGCTTCACCGGCCCGATCGGCCAGTCGAGCGACGAATTCGGCGGTGATGACGCAGTTCGTGGTGGGGGGCGAGGTCATGGCCGAAAGTTACCATACTTTTTTGTATGGTCGCCGTCGCGGGGGTCCGTGGAGGCGGCGCGCGGGCATTTCGAAAACCGGTTGGCGACGATCAGATAACCCTCCGGACACTGGTTGTGAACAGATAGGCATCGGTGTTCATCCGATACCGCGGGCGCGGTCCGGGGGTTGGAACTGTTTTCCCAGCTAGATGGTCTGCGGGCCGGCGATAGATAAAGCCGAATTCACTTTTTTGAATCCGTAGAACTGCAGTTAGACGGCGCGCGCCGGGTTTTCCCCCGTCGTGGGCGCGTGATTTACTCATGGCGCAACAACTGAATTCTTCGGTCCGCTCATCAGAGGCACCGGCTCAGGCGAGCGGGCGTGACAGTGCAGTGACTCGGTCGCTGCGATGTCGCTTGGCGATGCTGATCGCTGATCGCGCAAATGGCGTAGTTGACCGGAAACGGATGGATTCGCAGTATGACCTTCATTGACAAGATTCGTGGCCATTGGGCACGCCGCATGACGGTGGCGGCTGTGGCAGCGCTGATGCTGCCTGGCTTGATCGGAGTGACGGGCGGGTCGGCGACCGCGGGAGCGTTCTCCCGGCCCGGTCTGCCGGTGGAATACCTGATGGTCCCGTCGCCGTCGATGGGCCGCGACATCAAGATTCAGTTCCAGAGCGGTGGCCCGGGCTCGCACGCGGTGTACCTGCTCGACGGCCTGCGTGCTCAGGACGACTTCAACGGCTGGGACATCAACACCAACGCGTTCGAGATGTTCCTCGACAGCGGCCTGTCCGTGGTCATGCCGGTTGGTGGTCAGTCCAGCTTCTACAGCGATTGGTACAACCAGGCCTGCGGTAAGGCCGGCTGCACCACGTACAAGTGGGAGACCTTCCTGACCAGCGAGCTGCCGTCCTGGCTGGCCGCGAACCGCGATGTCGCCGCGACCGGCAATGCCGCGATCGGTCTGTCGATGGCCGGTTCGGCCGCGTTGATCCTGGCGACCTACCACCCCGACCGGTTCATCTACGCCGGTTCGATGTCGGGCTTCCTGAACCCCTCCGAGGGCTGGTGGCCGTTCCTGATCAACATCTCCATGGGTGACGCCGGTGGCTACAAGGCCAACGACATGTGGGGTCCGACCGAGGATCCGAACAGCGCCTGGAAGCGCAACGACCCGATGGTGCAGATCCCGACGCTGGTTGCCAACAACACCCGGCTGTGGATCTACTGCGGTAACGGCAAGCCGAACGAGCTCGGCGGCGGCGACCTGCCCGCCACCTTCCTGGAGGGTCTGACCATCCGCACCAACGAGACGTTCCGCGACAACTACATCGCGGCCGGCGGTAACAACGCGGTGTTCAACTTCCCGGACAACGGCACGCACAACTGGGCCTACTGGGCTCGCGAACTGCAGGCCATGGTTCCGGACCTGCAGCGGGTGCTCGGCTGAGCCGGACGCTACGCGATAACGAAATCGCCCAGAACACTCAGTGTTCTGGGCGATTTCGCTATTCGAGGGGCATCGCCCGAATTAGAAGCCGCCGGCCACTTTCACCACCGCGCGTCCGGAGTAGCGCCCGGCGCGGACCTCATCGAGGACGCCCACGACATCCTTGACCTCGACCTCGTGGGTGACCGCCTCCAGGTGACGCGGCTTGAGCGCGCCGCCCAACTGTGCCCACAGCTCGCGTCTCGGTTCGATGCGCAGCATGACCGAATCGATGCCGAGCAGCGACACCCCACGCAGGATGAACGGCATCACCGTGGTGTTCAGGGCCACGCCGCCGGTCAGACCACTGGCCGCCACCGCTCCGCCGTACTCAAGGGTGCTCAGCACGTCGGCCAGGGCGGCTCCGCCGACGCAGTCCACCGCTGCTGCCCAGCGGGACCGCCCGAGCGGGCGGGGCTTGGCTTCTGGATCGGCCGGAAGCCGGCCGATCACCTCTGAGGCACCCAGCGCGCGCAGGTGATCCGCTTGATCGGCCTTCCCGGTCGACGCCACCACCTGGTAGCCCGCGGCGGCCAGCAAGTCGACGCTGACCGAACCGACTCCGCCCGTGGCGCCCGTAACCAGCACCGGACCATCCTGCGGCGTGATGCCGTGTCTGATCAGCGCCTGCACACTCATCGCAGCGGTGAACCCCGCGGTGCCGATCGCTGCGCCCTCGCGGGGGCTCAACGAGCCGAGTGCCACCACCTCATCGGCGGGCAGCCGGGCGTACTCGGCGTAGCCGCCGTGATGGCCGGTGCCGATCTGGTAGCCGTGGGCCAGCACCAGATCACCAGGAGCGAAGTCCGGTGACTCGGAACTGACCACCTCGCCGGTGAGGTCGATGCCCGGAACGATCGGATAGTCGCGCACCACACCACCTTTGGGTGTCAGCGCCAGCGCGTCCTTGAAGTTGACGCTGCTGTAGAGCACCCGAACGGTGACTTCACCTGCGGGCAGTTCCGATGACTGCAGTGTTTCGACCGCCGCCACGATGCCATCGCCGTCGGTGCGCGCCACGAGCGCTTGAAACGATTCCATGACGCTCACCTTATTGGCCGAGCAGGCGCAAACACCCCCGAAACGTGCCGATTTCGGGGGTGCTCGCGTCTGCTCGCGCAGAAAGAGGAACTACTTCAGCTCGGCCGAGGACAGGCCCAGCAGGCGGCGGGCGACGACCAGCTGCTGGATCTGCTGCGTCCCCTCGAAGATGTCGAGGATCTTCGAATCGCGGGCCCACTTCTCCAGCAGGGTCTGCTCGGAATAGCCGACGGTTCCCGCCATTTCGACGGCCTTGAGGGTGATGTCGCTGGCGACACGGGCGGCCTTGGCCTTACCCATCGAGGCTTCCTTGGAGTTGGGAATGCTGTTGTCGGCCTGCCATGCCGAGCGCACCGTCAACAGGTACCCGGCCTCCCAGTCGGCCTCCATCCGCAGGAACTCCGCGGCCGGGGCGCTCTGCGCATGGGCCGGCTTGTCGTAGGAGATCTCGATGCCGGCCTCTGTCAGGATGGCGCGCAGATCCTCCAGGGCGGCGCGGGCGATACCGACCGCCATGGCCGCCACGATCGGCCGGGTGTTGTCGAAGGTCTCCATGACCCCGGCAAAACCCTTCTCCACGTGGACTTCCGGATCACCCAGCAGGTTGTCCTTGGGGATGCGGGCATTCTCGAAGCGGATCACCGCGGTGTCGGACGCCTTGATCCCGAGCTTGTGCTCCAGGCGCTCGACGGTGACGCCGGGGTGCTCGCGGGGCACGATGAACGACTTGATCGCCGCGCGACCAAGTGACTTGTCCAGCGTCGCCCACACCACGATGTGGGTGGCCCGCGAGCCGGCGGTGACGAAGATCTTCTCGCCGTTGATCACGTACTCGTCACCGTCGAGCACCGCGGTGGTGGTGACGGCCGCCGAGTCCGAACCGAAGCCGGGCTCGGTGATGGCCATCGCGGCCCACACGTCCTTGCCGAGTCGCTCGAGCTGCTCGGGCGTGGCCACCGACGAGATGGCGGCGTTACCCAGGCCCTGACGCGGCACCGAGAGCAGCAGGGCGACGTCGCCCCAGCTGATCTCCAGCGCATTGAGCAGTGCGGACATGTTGGCGCCGTTGACGGTGACCTTCTCGCCCTTGGTGTTGGCGTCGTCGCGGAACGCCTCGGCACCCGCGAACGAGATGGTCTTGGCCTCCGAGATGCCTTCGAAGAGCGTGGCCAGCGTGTCCAGCTCGACGGGGTAGGCATGCTCGGCGAGGTCGTACTTGCGCGAGATCGGCCGAAGCATCTCGGCGGCGCCCTGGTGGCCCTTCTCGATGACCGCCTGGAGCTTGCGGGGCATTTCCAGATTGATTGCCATGATTAGTCTTTCGGTTCGTTAGGGCCCGGGCTAAATGACTACGACACCCTCGGCGACGCCGATGGCCCGCAGATCGCGGTACCAGCGCTCGACCGGGTGTTCCTTGGTGTAACCGTGGCCGCCCAGCAGCTGCACACCGTCCAGACCGATCTGCATGCCCTTGTCGGTGCCGAGCTTGCGTGCCAGCGCCGCTTCGCGGGCGAACGGCAGACCCTGTTCGGCGCGGGCAGCGCCGCGCCAGGTGATCAGCCGCAGGCCGTCGAGCTCGATGGCGATGTTGGCGGCCATGAACGCCACCGACTGGCGGTGGGCGATCGGCTCACCGAAGGCCTGGCGTTCCTTGATGTAGGGGATGACGTAGTCGAGCACCGCGTGCGAGGTGCCGACGGCCAGAGCAGCCCAGCCCAGCCGCGACAACGCGATCGCCTCGCTGTAGTCCTGATCGGTGGCCTCGTCCTCGCCGAGGCGGTTGGCCAGCGGCACCGCCACGTTGTCGAGCTCGATCTGGCCCAGGGCGGCGGCACGGATACCCATGCTCGGATCCGCCTTGACCGTGAGGCCCGGTGTCGAGGCCTCGACGATGAACAACGCCGGCTTGCCGTTCAATTGCGCTGCCACGATGAACAATTCGGCATCAGCGGCGGCCGGCACCAGTGATTTGACGCCGGACAGGCGGTAACCACTGGGGGTGCGTACGGCGGTGGTCTTGAGCGCGGTCGGGTCGAACAGCGCGTGCGGTTCGGCGATGGCCACGCAGGCCTGCGGCACGTTTTCGCCCGCGAATTCCTTCAAGTAGGTGGCCTGCTGGTCGGCGCTGCCCCAGTGGGTGAGTGCCGCCGCGACGCCGCCGGGCGCCAGGATCGGCAGCGCCAGACCCATGTCGCCGTAGGCCAGCGCCTCGGCGACCAGTGCGTTGGTCACGGTGCTGCGGTGTTCGGCGATGCCGTCGAAGTCCTCGGGGACGTTGACGGCGGTGATGCCGAGTTCAGCGGCCTTGGCGATGAGATCGGCGGGATAGGTCGCTGCCGCATCGGCGTCGTGCGCGGCGGGTCGCAGGATCTCTTCGGCGAATTCCCGGACCGTGTCGACGATCATCTGCTGGTCTTCGTCGGGTGTCAGGTCGAAGTAGTCGGCCCCGCTGGCCTTCAGCCGGGTAGGGGCCTTGCCCAGGCCCTGGATCCGCTGGAACTGCCGGGTGGCTGCGCCTGCGGTCGAAAATACTTGCTTCACACCGTATTTCAGGCCGCGGTTGAGTGGCTCGCGCAGGCCGTAACGGTCCAGGAACTCCTGGCCGACGATGGGCGTGATCAGCGCCAACCCGATGTCGGTCGCTGTCCGCTTGTGCTTGTGCAGCCCGACAGCGCTTTGCTGGCCGGAGCTGGAGGGACGGGATGGGGTGCCGTTCTTGGACGGCAGGGTGTTGGTCATGTCTGCTGCCTCTACTGGTCGTGGCGACGCATCTGACCGTATCTTACTCCGGAGTAAGGTATGGCATCTGTTACCAACTTCACACCGGCTGGGATCAGGATTGCGCTGCTGAGAGCCGATCGTGCCGCTCGCGGTTCACCCGCACCTCGTCCATGTGGGCCTCCGCCCACGACTTGATCCCGACCATCAGCTGCTGCAACGAAATCCCCAGGTCAGTGAGCTCGTAGGTGACTGTTACCGGCACACTCGGCGTCACCGTCCGGATCAGCAGCCCATCGCGTTCGAGGGACCGCAGCGTCTGGGTGAGCATCTTCTGGCTGACTCCGGCAAGGCGTCTCGAGAGCTCGGAGTAGCGCATCGCCCGCGGTTGGCCGGTGGCGGCGGTTCCGGGGTTCGGACCGTCCCCGCCGAGTGCCGCCAGGATCAGCGCGACCCACTTGTCGCTGATCCGGTCCAGTAGTTGACGGCTCGGGCAGTTCGCCAGGAAGGCGTCGTACTCCAACTTTGCTCGTGCCCGCTTCTGGGCTGCGGTCGTCGTCGGCACGTCGGCTCCTTTCGGTCTGGGTGATCCGGGGTGAGTTACGCACTTCGAGGTGCCTACTTCCCATTGGAGAGCTACCGATCCATCGTGGAGTAGAAGGCAGTTCACCACAAGACTCTTCCAAGGAGTGACTTTTCATGTCTGTTGCCACATTTCGCGCCGCGGTCGTCCGGATTCCAGGCGGACCGGATTCGATCGAGGTCATCGATGTCCCGCTGGTCGAAGCAGGTCCCGGCCAGGTTCGGGTGAAGGTCGCGGCGGCGACGGTCAACCCTGTCGACCTCGGTGTGGCGGCCGGTGTCTTCCATGACCTCGGGCTGGTACACCAACCGGATCGGACCGGCCTCGGGTGGGAATTCGCGGGCACCGTCGAGTCTGCCGGTCCAGGCGTGGACCTCGCCGTGGGCACTCGGGTCGCCGGGATGGTGGCCGGGTTCGACCGGGACTACGGCACCTACGCCGAACGTCTGTTGGTATCCGTCGCCGACGTTGCTGTGGTGCCCGACGGCCTGGACTTGATCGCTGCGTCGACGGTGCCGCTCAACGGGTTGACCGCGACCCAGATCCTCGACCTGCTCGGCGATGCGCCCGTCGGCGGCGACCGCCTCTTGGTCACCGGGGCAGCCGGCGCCGTCGGTGGATACCTGCTGACGCTCGCCCAGGAGCGCGGCTGGAAGGTGACCGGCCTGGCCCGCACCCACGACGAGGAGTTCGTCCGCGGCCTCGGGGCGGACTTCACCGCCGACGCACAGCCAGGGTGGGACGCGGTCGCCGACGCCGGCGCCATGCAGCAGTCGGCGCTGGCTCTGGTGCGTGACGGCGGACGGTTCGTCGGGGTCCAGCCGAGTGCTCAGCTGCCGGCCGAACGCGGCGTCGCAGTGTCAGCCGTGGTGGCCCACCCCGACGGCTCACGGCTAGCCGATCTTCTGGCCCGCATGGCCTCCGGCCAGTTGCAGGCGCGGGTGCATGCCGTACTGCCGCTCGATCAGGTGGCTGACGCCCACCGGGCACTTGCCAAGGGCGGTGTGCGGGGCCGGTACGTGATCCGGCCGTGAGCTCAGTTGCCGGACAGCCGGTGCAGCACCGCGTCGTGCAGGAGTCCGTTGGTGGCAAGCGCGCTGCCGCCATGCGGGCCCTGTGCGCCGTCGATGCTGGTGAACGTGCCGCCGGCTTCCCGGATGAGGATGTCCAGCGGGGCGATGTCCCACAGTTTCACCTCGGGTTCGCAGGCGATGTCCACCGCGCCCTCGGCGACCATGCAGTACGACCAGAAGTCGCCGTACGCGCGCACCCGCCACACCGCGTCGGTCAGCGCGACGAAGCTGTCGCGACGGTCGTCCCAGCCGGTGGTGAGATCGGAGTAGGACAGGCTTGCCGACGCGAGATCTGCGACCCCGGACACCGACAGCTTGCGGGTCGATCCGGCGAACGAGCCGAACGCGCCCTGGCCCAGTCCTGCCCACCATCGCCGGGCCAGCGCCGGTGCGCTCACCACGCCGATGGTCGGGACACCGTCTTCGAGCAAGGCGATCAACGTGCACCACACCGGGACGCCGCGGACGAAGTTCTTGGTCCCGTCGATCGGATCGATCACCCACTGGCGACCGGTCAATGTCGTTGTCCCGCCGAACTCTTCACCGAACACCGTGTCGTCGGGGCGGGCTGAGGCCAGCGATGCCCGCAGCGCTTCCTCGGCGCCGCGGTCGGCGTCTGTGACCGGAGTCAGGTCGGGTTTTGTCTCGATGTGCAGATCCAGCGCGCCGAAGCGGTCCATGGTCAAGGAGTCGGCCTGGTCGGCCAGTTCGAGGGCCAGTGCCATGTCATCTGCGATGGTGCTCATGGCAGAAGTCCTACCATGGCCTGGTGTGGGAAATCGGCATACTCCTCCTGCTTGTCGGGGCGCTCGTGTTGTTGTTGGCGCCCCGGATCATGCAGCGTCGGGGAATTCGCGGTGAACTGGCGCACGGCACTTTGCTGGTGACCGGGGTGAGCCCGCGCCCCGATGCGACGGGGGAGCAGTTCGTCACCATCACGGGCGTGATCACCGGACCCACGGTCAGCGAACACGTCGTGTATCAGCGCATGGCCGTCGACGTGGACAAGTGGCCGACCATGGGTGCGCTTCTGCCGGTTGTCTACTCGCCGGGAAACCCGGACAAGTGGGCGTTCACACCCGAGGACGCGCCGCCACCCTGATCAGGCGTGCGCGATCCGCAGCAGCTCGGCCACACTGGCGAGTTTCACTCGGGGCCGGCCCGCCGGCTCGCCTGCGGCGCGCTCGTGCGCGTCGATCAGCCGCCAGTGCTCACCGGTGACGAGCTTCGGCTGGTGGTCGAGCAGCCACTGGGCCAGTTCGTCGCCGAGCTCTGCCGTGCGCTCGTCGACGCCGCCTGCCGCAAGATCGGCGAGCAACGTGTCGACGGTGTCCTGTGAGTCTTTCTTGTTGCTGCCGATGACACCCGAGGGTCCCCGCTTGATCCAGCCGACCACGTATTCGTTGCGGCTGCCGTCGATTCGGCCGTCGGTATGCGGAATGGTGCCGGAGCGTTCGTCGAAAGGTAGCCCCGGCGTGGGCACGCCGCGGTAGCCGACCGCCCTCACCACCAACTGGACCGGCAACTCTTCGCGCTCCCCGGTGTCCTTGGCCACCACGCGGCCGTTGTCATCGCGCACAAGTTCGTTGCGGCCCAGCACAATCGACTCGACCCGGTCCTCGCCGCGCAATTCGATGGGGGAGGTGCAGAAGCGGAAAACAATGCGCCGCTTGGCTTCTCGGGGTGGCTCGTCGACATACTTGCGCAGCACTTTGATGTTCTGCTTGACCGTCTTGCCCGCCGCTTCGAGGTCGTCGTCGGTGATGCCGGCGAAATCGGCCGGGTCGAGCACGACGTCGACGTCGCCCAGCCCCTCCATGTCGCCCAACTCGCGCAGTTCGAGGGTGGTGAACGTCGCCTGCAACGGACCCCGGCGGCCGATCACGACCACCTCTTCCACCCCGCGGGTGTCCAGCGAGGCCAGCGCGTGATCGGCGATGTCGGTGTTGGCCAGGGCCTGCGGATCGCTGACCAGAATGCGGGCCACGTCCAGCGCGACATTGCCGTTGCCGACGACGACCGCCCGCCCTCCGGCCAGATTCGGTGCCATGCCGTCGAAATGCGGATGGGCGTTGTACCAGCCCACGAAATCGACTGCGGCCACGCTCCCGGGCAGATCCTCTCCCGGGATGTTCAGGGCCCGGTCCGACTGCGCCCCGATGGCATAGATGACGGCGTCGTAGCGCTGCGCCAACTCCGCGGGCGTGACGTGCTCACCGACCTTGATGTTGCCGAAGAACCGGAATCGCGGATCGGCCGCGGTCTTGTCGAACTGGGCGCTGATCGACTTGATCTTCGGATGATCGGGTGCCACTCCCGAGCGCACCAGCCCCCACGGGGTCGGCAGCATCTCGAGCATGTCGACTCGTACGTCGCGATCGGAGTCGGGCAAATCGGCGAACTTCAGCAGCGATGCGGCAGCAAAGAATCCCGAGGGCCCGGAGCCGACGATCGCTACGTGATATGGGCGCATACCCTGCCTTCTTACGAGCGGAAATCCGTCACAGACCCGGCTGAGGTGTGACGTGCCGGGTACCAACCGACTTTAAACACAGATCGTCTGTGCTGCCGCCAGTCGGAGAGAACTGCCGCCGAAATGCCGCCGGGTACCCTGAACATTCGTGGATCCAGACCGCCAAGCCGCCGTAGCCGCACTCGACACCACCCTGACGACCGTGGAGCGTGTGCTCGACATCGATGGCCTGCGCCAGCGGATCGACATGCTCGAGCAGCAGGCCTCCGACCCGAACCTCTGGGACGACCAGTCACGCGCTCAGAAGGTCACCAGCGAGCTGTCACATGCACAGAGCGAGATGCGCCGGGTGCAGGACCTGCGTCAGCGTGTCGATGACCTCCCGGTGCTGTTCGAACTCGCTTTTGAAGAAGCCGGAGCAGAAGGCGACGATGCTGTCGCCGAGGCCGACGCCGAGCTCGTCAAGCTGCGCGAGGAGATCGAGACCCTTGAGGTCCGCACCTTGCTCTCGGGGGAGTACGACGAGCGGGAGGCCGTCGTCACGATCCGCTCGGGCGCCGGTGGCGTCGATGCCGCGGACTGGGCCGAGATGCTGATGCGGATGTACATCCGCTGGGCGGAGAAGCACGACTACCCGGTCGAGGTCTTCGACACGTCCTATGCGGAGGAAGCCGGGATCAAGAGCGCGACCTTCGCCGTACACGCCCCCTTCGCCTACGGCACCCTCTCGGTCGAGCAGGGCACCCACCGGCTGGTCCGGATCAGCCCGTTCGACAATCAGAGCCGGCGCCAGACGTCGTTCGCCGATGTCGAGGTGCTCCCGGTGGTGGAGACCACCGACCACATCGACATCCCCGAAGGGGACCTGCGCGTCGACGTGTACCGCTCCAGTGGCCCCGGCGGGCAGTCGGTGAACACCACCGACTCGGCGGTCCGGCTCACCCACATCCCGACCGGCATCGTGGTGACCTGTCAGAACGAGAAGTCGCAGCTGCAGAACAAGGTCGCGGCGATGCGCGTTCTGCAGGCGCGGCTGCTGGAACGTAAGCGGCAGGAAGAACGTGCCGAGATGGACGCGCTCAAGGGTGACGGCGGCAGCTCCTGGGGCAACCAGATGCGGTCCTATGTTTTGCATCCGTATCAGATGGTGAAGGACTTGCGTACGGAGTACGAGGTCGGCAACCCGGCCACGGTGCTCGACGGCGACATCGACGGATTCCTGGAAGCGGGAATCAGGTGGCGCAACCGAAAAGACGACGACGACTGATTGACGATGACTGAAACGGTGCTGGCCATTTCCCTTGCCGACCGCTGGCACGATTTCTGGGCCGGCGAGATCGGCGTGTGGATCCTGACCACCGGGCTCCACATCGCCTTGCTGCTGATCGGCGGCCTGCTCGCCGCGCGCTTCATCAACTGGGCCGCGCAACGGGTGGTGCGGCGCATCGACGCCGAATACCAGGAAAGCGATCAGCTCGTGCGCTCCGAGAGCGCCAAGCACCGACAGGCCGTCGCCTCGGTGATCTCCTGGGTCTCGGTGGCGGTGCTGTTCATCATCGTGCTCGTCGAAGTCACCGATGCGCTCGCGGTGCCGATCGCCTCCCTGGTCGCCCCCGCCGCGGTGCTCGGTGCCGCCCTCGGTTTCGGTGCGCAACGCATCGTGCAGGACCTGCTGGCCGGTTTCTTCATCATCACCGAGAAGCAGTACGGGTTCGGTGATCTGGTCCGGCTGACCATCGCCGCCGCCAACGAGGCCGAGGGCACCGTCGAGGACGTCACGTTGCGGGTCACCAAGCTGCGGTCCTCCGAGGGCGAGATGTACACCGTGCCCAACGGTCAGATCGTGAAGGCACTCAACCTGTCCAAGGACTGGGCGCGGGCGGTGGTCGATATTCCGGTCCCGGTCAGCGCCGATCTCAACCTCGTCAACGATGTGCTCAACGATGTCGCCGAGAAGGCCGCCGAGGACGGCGAGCTGTCCAAGCTTCTGCTCGACAAGCCGCAGCTTATGGGTGTGGAGAGCATCGGGTTGGACACCGTGAACCTGCGGATGGTCGCACGCACCCTGCCGGGCAAACAGTTCGATGTGGGTAGGCGCTTGCGGGTACGGGTGGTGCGCGCCCTGCGCCGGGCCGGCGTGGTGACCTCATCTGACGCGTCGGTCGCCGCGGCGGGCGATGTGGTTCACCCAGCGGCCGTGGCGGAGACGCAGGCCACCACCACTGCGCCGGCCGGCGCGGCCCAGGAGTCGAAGAAGTGAAACTCGACTTCACCAAGGTGACCGACGCTGCCACCAAGCTCTGGCGCAGTCGGCTGGGCCGGCTGCGCACCTCGACGGTGGTGCTGATCGTGGCGTTTGTGGCGCTGTCGTGGGTACAGCAGGAATATCGCCCGGCACAGCCCGCTGCCCCCGCGCCGGGGACACAGGTCGTGCCGCCCGGCTTCGTGCCCGATCCCGATTACACCTGGGTGCCGCGCACCAAACTGCAGACTCCTCGTTCGACGACGCCTACCGAGACCCCGGAGCCGACCGAGACCACGACCACGACCACGACGACGACCGAGACCACTACTCCGACCGAACCTGTGCCGGGGGAGTCGACCACTCCCACCACCACACCGCTGCCCGGTGCTCCGCGAACGACGGTGATCGATCCGGACGGCCCAGGATTGATCCCACCCATCACGTTGCCATTGGGGCCGGCGCCTGCGCCGCCACCGCCGGCCGAGCAGCCGCTACCCGGCCAGGAGCCGGTGGCCCCGACATTGCCGCGATAGCCTGACCTGCCGGGTATTTCCGTCCCGCTACACTGGCGTGCCGTGATGATCACCCTCGACCACGTGACGAAGCACTACAAGTCTTCGGCGCGTCCCGCGCTCGACGACGTCTCGTTGAAAATCGACAAGGGTGAGTTCGTCTTCCTGATCGGCCCGTCGGGTTCGGGCAAGTCGACGTTCATGCGGCTGCTGCTGGCAGCCGAGACGCCCACGTCCGGTGACATCCGGGTGTCGAAGTTTCACGTCAACAAGTTGGCCGGCCGGCACGTCCCGAACCTGCGCCAGGTCATCGGCTGCGTTTTCCAGGACTTCCGGCTGCTGCAGCAGAAGACGGTGTTCGAGAATGTGGCGTTCGCCCTCGAGGTGATCGGCAAGCGCGGTGAGGTGATCAACCGCGTGGTCCCCGATGTGCTGGAGATGGTCGGCCTGTCCGGCAAGGCCAACCGGTTGCCGAGCGAGCTGTCCGGTGGCGAGCAGCAGCGCGTCGCGATCGCGCGGGCCTTCGTCAACCGGCCGCTGGTCCTGATCGCCGACGAGCCCACCGGAAACTTGGATCCGGAGACCAGCAAGGACATCATGGACCTGCTGGAACGGATCAACCGGACCGGCACCACGGTGCTGATGGCCACCCACGACCATCACATCGTCGACTCCATGCGTCAGCGGGTCGTCGAACTCGAACTCGGCCGGCTGATCCGTGATGAGCAGCGCGGCGTCTACGGAATGGATCGCTAAGTGCGCTTCGGCTTTCTTGTCAATGAAGTTCTGACCGGGCTTCGTCGCAACGTCACGATGACGGTGGCGATGATCCTCACCACCGCCATCTCCATCGGGTTGTTCGGTGGCGGTCTGCTGGTGGTGCGGCTGGCCGACCAGTCGCGCGACATCTATCTGGACCGCGTCGAGAGCCAGGTGTTCCTGACCGACGACATCTCGGCCAACGATCCCAACTGCGACGAAGAAGCGTGCAAGGCGCTGTACCGCATGATCGACGACCGCGACGACGTGCGGTCGCTGAGCTTCCTCAATCGGGAGCAGGCCTACAACGACGCGATCAAGAAGTTCCCGCAGTACAAGGACGTCGCGGGCAAGGACGCCTTCCCGGCGTCGTTCATCGTCAAGCTCAACGACCCCGAACAGCACGAGGCGTTCGACAAGGCCATGCAGGGCCAGCCCGGTGTGCTCAACGTCCTGAATCAGAAGGACTTGATCGACCGGCTGTTCGCCGTGCTCGACGGGCTCAGCAGTGTCGCGTTCGCGGTGGCGCTGGTGCAGGCGATCGGTGCGGTGCTGCTGATCGCCAACATGGTCCAGGTGGCCGCCTACACGCGGCGCACCGAGATCGGCATCATGCGGCTGGTCGGTGCGACGCGCTGGTACACCCAACTGCCGTTCCTCGTGGAGGCGATGATCGCGGCCCTGATCGGTGTGGTGATCGCGATCGTCGGGCTGATCGTGGTGCGCGCGGTGTTCCTGGAGAAAGCCCTCGACCAGTTTTATCAGTCGAATTTGATTGCCAGGGTCGACTACGCTGACGTGCTCTACTTCAGCGCACCGTGGATGCTGTTCCTCGGCCTGGCGATGTCCGGCATAACCGCGTATGTGACGCTGCGGCTCTACATACGAAGGTAGTCGTGAACTAGTGGCGACCAAGAAGTCCAGCCCCGCCGGCAACAAGCAGATTGTGGCCAGCAATCGCAAGGCGCGGCACAACTACACAATCCTCGATACCTATGAGGCGGGTATCGCGCTGATGGGCACCGAGGTCAAGAGCCTGCGTGAAGGGCAGGCCTCGCTGGCCGACGCGTTCGCCACCGTCGACGACGGCGAGATCTGGCTGCGCAACGTGCACATCGCCGAGTACCACCACGGCACGTGGACCAACCACGCGCCGCGGCGTAACCGCAAGCTGCTGCTGCACCGCAGAGAGATCGACAACCTGATCGGCAAGATCCGCGACGGCAACCTGACGTTGGTGCCGTTGTCGATGTACTTCTCCGACGGCAGGGTCAAGGTCGAGTTGGCGCTGGCCCGCGGTAAGCAGGCCCACGACAAACGTCAGGACCTGGCCAAGCGTGATGCCGACCGCGAGATCATTCGCGAGTTGGGCCGCCGCGCGAAGGGCATGTAGGCCCCTGCTCGTGCCCCCGTGAGCGACACGAAGGTGTCGCGGAATAATCACTTGGCGTTGGCCGTTGGTGTTCGCGTACCATTGATTGTCCTGCCGAAAGTCGGCAGGGATGCGAGGGGCTGATCGGTTTCGACTTCGCGCATCGAATCAAGGGAAGCGTGCCGGTGCAGGCAAGAGACCACCGTAAGCGTCGTTGCAACCAATTAAGCGCCGATTCCAATCAGCGCGACTACGCACTCGCTGCCTAAGCGACTGCGTGTCTGTCAGACCGGGAGCGCCCTCGGCCCGGACCCTGGCATCAGCTAGAGGGACCCACCCACGGGTTCGGTCGCGGGACCCGTGGGGACATCAAACAGCGACTGGGATCGTCATCTCAGCTTGTTCGCGTGACTGAGAGATCCGAGTAGAGGCACAGCGAACTGCGCACGGAGAAGCCTCGAGGACATGCCGTAGGACCCGGGTTCAATTCCCGGCAGCTCCACCGACAGGATGAAACCTCCTTGCCGACACGAAAGTCGGCAGGGAGGTTTTTTTCTTGCGCGACGGCGGTCAGCGGTTGCGGTACTGCGTCGGGGGCATACCGAACCAGCGCCTGCAGGCGCGGGTGAACACGCTGTGTTCGGCGTATCCGAGTTGGCGGGACACCTTGGCCACGGGCAGGTCGGTGCCGATCAGGAGGCGGTGGGCCAGTTCGCGGCGGGTGCTCTCTACCACTTCGGCAAACGTGGTTTCTTCGGCGAGGAGGCGACGTTGCAGGGTCTTGGGGTGGATGCCGAACTGGCGGGCGACGAGCTCGGCGGACAGCTCCCCGGTGGGCAGCAGCTGGCGCACCATGCTGCGCACGGTTTCGGTGATCCCGCGCTCGCGGGCGCCTGCGCTCGTCAGGTAACTCATCGCGAGCTGGTGCGCCAGCGGGTCATGGCGCAGTGAACGCCGCAAATCGCTTGAGCGCAGGCTGAATCCGGCGATCGGCTGGTTGAAGCGCGGCTGGCATCCGAAGTACCCGCGGTAGTCGGCAGTGGTTCCCAGCGCCGGGTGGGGCACATGCACGGCCACCGGTCGGTACGCGGTGCCCAGGAACAGGTGCAGCACCCGCAGGGTGACCCCGAGGGACAGTTCGATGGCCTGGGCCTGCGGAGGCAGGGGTTGCAGCAGGAAGTCGTACTCGAACCGGCACAGTGTCTCGTCGGGATCGGGCGTGATGCGCGCCCTGATGCCGGCGCTGTAGGTACCCATATGCGTGTCGAGGATCGAGAAGGCTTCGGCGACCGTCGTGGCGGTACGCGCCGCGACGCCGACCGGGCCGAGGATGTCGATGTTCTGCCGGGCGGCCAACCGGCGGCCGAAGTCGTCGACGCCCAACACCGTCGCGGCGCTTTCGACCGCGGCGATTGCGTTACGCAGCGGGACGTAGCGTTCGCGCCGGCCGGCGTCTGCGGGATCGACACCGGCTGACGCCAGCAGCGCATGCGCGTCGCCGCCGTGGGCCGCGGTCAGCGCGTCGAATCCGGTCAGACACGAGCCGCGGATCAAGTGCATGTCCAAGATCGTCAAGAAAGTGTCCAGCAGAGTCAAGACGGGAAACCCTCGGACCGTGCACAGTTAGTGCCCGGGTCGGGGGACCACGAATAGTTGTGACCAGTCCGATGTTGTTGGGCCGCAACGCAGATGACACAAGGGGGAACCCGTGAACAGACACACCACCGTGCTCTTGGCCGCCGCAGCGCTCGTGACGGCGCCGCTGGCTGTCTCCCCGGTCATCGCGACGCCCACTGCGTCGGCCGATGTCTGTGCCAGCGCCGGGGGCCGGCATTTCTCGGCCGGTGGCTGCACCAACATCGCCGGTGACGTCGCCACCGGCGCGGCGATCGCGGCGCAGCACGTGCCGTACGTGTCCGGTGAAGTTCCTTGCTACACAGTCGAAGGCGTGCCCTACTTCACTCCTCCTGGCGAACCCTGCTGAATGACACGGCACCGGGCATCGAAATGTATCGACACGGAGGAGAGCGAATGAGGCTGTGGGTTTCGGGACTGGCGGTGCTGTTGCTGGCCGCCACGGCGGGCTGTAACGGCAAATCCGAAGAGCCAGCGAGCAATTCGGCGCCGACGCCACAGCAGGTGCGCGAGATCGCCAAGGAGGCCTACACGTACGGCTTCCCGATGGTCGACAACTACCGCATCCAGCACTCCTATTTCGTGGACAAGAACAACCCGCAGTACAAGGGCGACTGGAACCAGGCGCACAGCATCTCGCGAGTGTTCACGCCCGCCGACACCACGATCCAGACTCCCAACTCCGATACCCCGTACACGATGCTCGGCGCCGATTTGCGGGCCGAGCCGCTGGTGCTGACGGTGCCGCCCATCGACGCCGGACGCTACTTCTCGCTGCAGTTCGTCGACGGCTACACCTACGACTACGCCTATGTGGGAAGTCGCACCACCGGCAACGGCGGCGGCAAATTCCTGCTCGCCGGGCCCGGCTGGAGCGGGGAAAAGCCCGACGGGATCAACGAGGTCATCCGTTCGGACACCGACTTCTCGCTGGTCATCTACCGCACCCAGTTGTTCGACCCGGCTGACATCGACAATGTCAAGAAGATCCAGTCCGGTTACACCGTGCAACCGCTGTCGGCCTTCGAAAACAAGCCTGCCGCAACAGCTCCCGCGATGGACTTCGTGGCTCCGCTGAGTCCCGACGAGCAGAGGACGTCACCGAAGTTCTTCCAGATCCTCAACTTCGTTCTCAAGTCCGCACCCGTACTGCCGGACGAAAAGGAGCTGCGGGAGCGCTTCGCGACCATCGGGATCGGACCTGACGGCGACTTCGACCCCGACACCATGAGCAAGGAAAACCTGCAGGCCGTGCAGGATGGGATGGCCGACGCTTGGGCCGAACTGAGCACTTTCCAGAAGGACAAGCTCAACACAGGCGAGGTCACTTCCGGGCAGCTGTTCGGCACCCACGCCGAGCTGAAGAACAACTACCTCTACCGGATGGCCGGTTCGGTGCTGGGCATCTACGGCAACGTGGCGAAGGAAGCCATGTACCCGGTGATCGCCACGGACTCGACCGGTGCGCCACTGACAGGGGCCGGCAAGTACACGCTGCGGTTCGCGCCCGGGCAGCTGCCTCCGGTCAACTCGTTCTGGTCGATCACCATGTACAAGATGCCGCAGAGTCTGCTGGTGGCCAATCCGATCAACCGGTACCTGATCAACTCGCCGATGCTGCCGGAGCTGGTTCGCGACCCGGACGGAGGTATCACCATCCAGGTCCAGAACCAGTCGCCCGGCCCCGGCAAGGAGGCCAACTGGTTGCCGGCTCCGGAGGGGCCGTTCCAGATGATCCTGCGGCTGTACTGGCCCAAGGAGGAGGCGCTCAACGGCACCTGGAAGGCGCCTTCTGCCCTGAAGAGCTGATCGTCAGAGCTGGCGGGAAACGTGCAGGTCAGGGGGAAACCTCTGGCCTGCATGGTTCTTTGTCGGTACTCGTCGACGGTGGTGTGCCCGCGCTGCCGCAAGGCCGCTACTTCGACTCCATCCCGATGCATCGGATCCATCCGCCCTGTACACGGGTTAGATTGAGGCATGTTCTCTCACCGCAAACGTCGCCCTCAGCGGGGCAGTGCGCGGTCAGGTGGTCGCTGGGTCGGGCTTGGCGCTGCTGCACTTCTCACTTCCGGAGTTCCGCTCGTGGGCCTGACCGCGCCGCCGGTGGCTTCTGCCGCCGACTGTGCGGACGCCGAGGTCGTCTTCGCGCGCGGCACCGACGAGCCGGCCGGCATGGGCAGAGTGGGCGATGCCCTGGTCGACTCGCTGCGCAAGCAGGCTCCCGGCATGACCATCAACACCTACGGGGTCAATTACAAGGCCAGCAAGCTGCAGCTGCACGGTGGCGACGGCGCCAAAGACGCTATTTCCCACATCAAGTCCACGCTGTCGTCCTGCCCCGACACCAAGATCGTCCTGGGTGGCTACTCGCAGGGTGCGAGTGTGATCAACATCGTGGCCGGCAACCCGCTCGGTGGCATCAAGTGGGGTGATTCGCTCCCGTCTGAGTACGCGGACAACGTCGTGGCGATCACGACCTTCGGCGACGTGGGTACCCGTACCAAGCAATCGATAGCAACGCAGAGCGCACTGTACGGAGCCAAGGCGATCGACCTGTGCAACCCCATGGACCCGATCTGTCACGAGGGCCAGGGCAACGAATGGAGCGGACACACCGAGGGGTATGTCCCGGTGTACACCACCCAGGCGGCCGCCTTCATCGCATCGAAGTTGCTGGCCGGGTCCGGTCAGTCGGTGCCGGGCTTCGGTCCACCGTCGCAGTACGGCCCCTCGGTGCCGGGATACGGGCCGGGGTACGCCCCGTCGTCACCGGGCTACGGCCCTGACACCACCGGGTACGGTCCGGCCACACCGGGATACCCTCCGGATTCTTCCGTGCACGGTGCGCAACCGGGATATGGGCCGGCCACACCGGGTTACAGCCCGCAGGATCCGGGTTACGGTCTGCCACCAGCCGGACCCGGTCCGTCGACATACCCGCCTGCGACACCCGCTCCCGAGTACGGGCTGGTTTCAGCGTTGCGTTGACGAGAGTTGCGCGTCCTCCAGCGGCGTATACACGACGATCTGGAATTCAGGCTGATCGGACGGGCGCAGTTGGTGGTGTTCGTAGCGGACGGTGCCTGACCGAGGGTGGTGGAAGATGCGCTCGCGCGATTCGAAGCCTCGGATATCGTGTCGTTCCCAACCGGCCCGGAACTCAGAGCTGACCTCAGATAGTCGGGCGATCAGGTCCAGAAGCGCGGGGTCGCCCATGCGAGAACCGATTTCGGCACGGAACTCGGCGAGAAAACGTTGGCTGGTGACCTGCCAGTCATCGAGCAAGGTGCGGACGGCGGGGTCGGTGAAGACCAGCCACAACAGATTTCGTTCTGTCGCAGGGGTTGTCGACACATTCGGGTACAGCCGTTCGTAGGCGGCGTTCCAACCGGCGATGCCCCACTCGGGGGTCAAGGCATATGCGGGATTCTCGCCGATCGCGTCGAGCAACCGCTGCACGTGGGACGGCACCATGGTCACGTCGTCGGCAACCGGTGCGGGCAGCGGTGCGAATCCGGCCAGACCGAGAACGTAACGGTGTTCGGCCACGGTGAGGCGCAACGCGCGGCTGACCGCATCGAGTACCTGACGCGACGGGTTGATATCGCGGCCCTGTTCGAGCCAGGTGTACCAGGTGACGCTCACCCCGGACAGGTAGGCCACCTCTTCACGTCGCAATCCGACTGTTCGGCCCCTCCCGCCGGCGGGCAAACCGAAGTCGACGCGCGGCAGGCGTTCGCGGCTCGACCGCAGGAACGTGCCGAGTTCGGCGCGCCGGTCGGGGTCGGTGGGCACCACTCAAGACTAGTACTGCCACTACTAGTACTGGCGCCGTCTTCCCAGCGTGGGGTCAATGAACCGAAGGTGGGTAGATGATCCCGTTGCGTTCCCGCACTGTCACCCACGGCCGCAATATGGCCGGGGCGCGCGCACTACTGCGTGCCGCCGGCGTCGCCCGCGAGGACTTCGGAAAGCCCATCGTGGCGGTCGCGAACAGCTTCACCGAGTTCGTGCCCGGTCATACACATCTGCAACCAGTCGGGCGGATCGTTTCGGCAGCCATCCAGCAGGCCGGTGGCATCCCGCGAGAGTTCAACACCATAGCCGTCGACGACGGAATCGCCATGGGACACAACGGAATGTTGTATTCGTTGCCGTCGCGCGATCTCATCGCCGACTCGGTCGAGTACATGGTGGAAGCGCACCGCGCAGACGCCCTGGTGTGTATCTCCAACTGCGACAAGATCACTCCGGGCATGCTGATGGCCGCACTGCGGCTCGACATTCCGACGGTGTTCGTCTCCGGTGGCCCGATGGAGGGTGGACGTGCGACGCTGGTCGACGGCCGGGTACGGACCGGCCTGCACCTGATCGATCCCATGACCGGCGCCGCCGACCCGACGATGTCGGATGAGGACCTGGACCGGATCGAGGAGGCCGCCTGTCCGACGTGCGGGTCCTGTTCGGGCATGTTCACAGCCAACTCGATGAACTGTCTGGTCGAGGCGCTGGGTCTGGCATTGCCCGGTAACGGGTCGGTGCTGGCCACCCATACCGCCCGACGCGCGTTGTACGAGAAGGCCGGCGCCACTGTCCTCGACCTGACGACTCGCTATTACGACGGAGGGGACGTCTCGGTTCTGCCGCGTGCCATTGCATCGCGGCCGGCTTTCGAGAACGCCATGGCGATGGATGTCGCGATGGGCGGCTCGACCAACACCGTGCTCCATCTGATGGCTGCGGCACATGAGGCCGAACTGGATTTCACGATCACCGAGATCGACGAGATTTCCCGTCGGGTCCCATGCCTGTGCAAGGTAGCCCCCAACGGCACGTATCTGATGGAGGATGTGCATCGCGCCGGTGGCATTCCCGCGATCCTCGGCGAATTGCACCGGGCCGGGCTGCTGTCCAAGGAGGTCCATGCCGTGCATTCCGCCACTCTCGACGATTGGCTCGGCACCTGGGACGTCCGGGGAATCGGGCCGTCCGATGATGCCCTCGAGTTGTTTCACGCCGCACCGGGCGGGCGCCGTAGCGCCACGGCATTCTCCCAGTCCGAGCGGTGGGAGAGCCTCGACGTCGACGCCGCGACCGGGTGTATCCGTGATGTCGCACATGCCTATTCGCCCGACGGCGGGCTGGCGATCCTCACCGGCAATCTCGCTCCCGACGGTGCCGTCGTGAAAACCGCAGGCGTCGGCGAAGACCTGCTTTCCTTCGAAGGCCCGGCGGTGGTCGTCGACTCGCAGGAAGAAGCCGTCGACGCGATCCTCACGGGCCGGGTGACCGCAGGCGATGTGGTGGTGGTCCGCTACGAAGGCCCACGGGGCGGCCCGGGGATGCAAGAAATGCTGTATCCGACTTCGTTTCTGAAGGGGCGTGGACTCGGCAAGGTGTGTGCCCTCATCACCGACGGTCGGTTCTCTGGAGGCAGCTCGGGCCTCTCGATCGGACATGTGTCGCCGGAGGCCGCCGCAGGCGGTCCTATCGCTCTGGTTTGCGAGGGGGACCGCATTCGGATCGACATCCCCTCGCGGACCGTGGCTTTGGACGTGCCTGACGCTGAGCTTGCGCGTCGGCGCACCGAGCTGTTGGCGTCCGGTGGTTACCGGCCGCGTGATCGTGACCGACCCGTTTCAGCTGCGCTGCGGGCCTACGCGATGTTGGTAACTTCCGCCGACCGCGGAGCGGTCCGGGAATTATCCGGAAGTTAGGGGAGTTGGCCGACTCGCTCGATGGTGCTTTGGGATCATGGGATATCCGGTCCCTACGTGTGACGAACGGGGGAGTTGAGCAATTGTTGTCCGCGCAACGTGAGTTCTCGGCATACGGCCTGTCGCACCTGGTGGTGCTGACGTTGTTCGCGCTCGGCGCGGTGCTGCTGGTCGTCGTCGGCCGTCGGCAAACCGAAGTGCAGGCCCGGCTCCTGAGCCGGGTATTGGCAGTTCTGCTCATCGCGGCGTTCCTCGTGGCGCTGGTCTACAAGTTCATCCAGCCGACCATCGACACCTCAGTGCCACTGCAGTTGTGCGACCTGGCCGAACTCGCCGCGGCATACGCACTGTGGTCGCGACGGCATTGGGCGTTCGTTCTCACCTACTACTGGGGCCTGGTGCTGAGCTCGCAGGCGCTGATCACGCCCGACATCGGTACCCCCAGAGAAGGCGCGCCGGATTTTCCGCACCACCTCTTCGCCACCTTCTTCACACTGCACGTGCTCGTGGTGTGGGCGGCGATCTATCTGACCTGGGGTAGAGGCATGCGCCCACGGTGGCGTGACTATCGCTTCGCGGTCATCGCGACGCTCGCATGGGTGGCCGTGACGCTTGCCTTCAATGCGATCACCGGAGCCAACTATGGCTATCTCAACCGGAAACCACCGACCGCCTCGGTGCTGGACGTGCTGGGGCCCTGGCCGGTGTACCTGGCAGTCGAAGTCGCGATCGTGCTGATCGTGTGGGCACTGATGACGTGGCCGTGGGAGCGGATGCGCCGGAGCTGTGAAGTACCTGTCAGTTGACGGGCAAAGTGATTATTGACACTTACACTTTGACGGGCTAGGTATATTACGCGCGACTGCGAATGTGTATCGCTTGCGACCTGTCCCACCGGGCGACAGTGGCCTGATCGAAGGGGCGGGTTGTGCAGACCAAGGCATCACACACATGCGCCGGCCCGCGATGAGCGGCCACCGCAGCGGTGCGCAGGGCGGGACGGGTATCGCCCGGGTCATCCGCGTCCTGGCCCTACCCATCTTGCTCGGCTGGGTGGCCCTGACAGTCCTGACGAACGTGTTCGTCCCACCGCTGGAGAAGGTCGGCGAGGAGAACACCGTCGGGCTCAGCGCCAAGGACGCCCCGGCGATGATCGCCATGCGCAAGATCGGCAGCGACTTCCAGGAGTTCGACTCCGACAGCAATGCCATGGTGGTGCTGGAGGGCGAGCAGCCCCTCGGTGACGACGCGCATCATTACTACGACGGCGTCGTCGACCAGCTCGAGGCCGACACCGCCCACGTGCAGCACGTGGCCGACTTCTGGGGCGATCCGCTGACGGCCTCAGGCGCCCAGAGCAACGACGGCAAGTCGGCCTACGTCCAGGTCTACCTGCGCGGCAACCAGGGCGAGACTCTGGCCAATGATTCGGTGGCCGCAGTACGCGAGATCATCAACCGGTCGTCGCCTCCGGCCGGCATCAAGGTGTACGTGACCGGCGGAGCGCCACTGGTCTCCGACCAGCATCACGCCGGCGACAAGAGCGTCGCGCGGGTCACCGCAATCACCCTCGTGGTGATCGCGGTGATGCTGCTGATCGTCTACCGCTCGATCGCCACCATGATCCTGGTGTTGCTGATGGTCTTCCTGGAACTGGGTGCGGCCCGAGGCATCGTGGCGTTCCTGGCCCACACCGGGATCATCGGGTTGTCGACCTTCGCGGTCAACCTGCTCACGTTGATGGTCATCGCGGCGGGAACCGACTATGCGATCTTCGCCATCGGTCGTTATCAAGAGGCGCGCGGCGCCGGCGAAGACCGGGAGACCGCCTACTACACGATGTTCCGCGGGACGTCCCACGTGGTGCTCGGCTCCGGCATGACGATCGCCGGCGCGATGTTGTGCCTCAGCTTCACCCGCCTGCCGTATTTCCAGACGATGGGCGTGCCGTGTGCGGTGGGCACCTTCGTCGCGGTCGTCGCCGCACTGACCATGGGCCCGGCGGTAATCGTGATCGGCAGCCGGTTCGGGCGTTTCGAGCCCAAACGCAGCATCCGGTCGCGTGGCTGGCGTCGGATCGGTATCGCTGTGGTGCGGTGGCCGGGCCCTATCCTGGCCGCGACGTTGGGCCTGGCACTGATCGGCCTGTTGACCCTGCCGGGTTACAAGACCAACTACGACGCCCGCAAGTACCTGCCGTCCGATCTGCCCGCCAGTGTCGGATATGCCGCCGCCGAAAGGCATTTCAGTGCCGCGCGGATGAATCCGGAATTGCTGATGGTCGAGACCGACCGCGACCTGCGCAACCCGGCAGATTTCCTCGTCATCGACAAGATCGCCAAGAGCATCGTCCGGGTTCCCGGAATCTCCCGGGTGCAGGCGATCACGCGGCCCAACGGCCGCCCGATCGAGCACACGTCCATCCCGTTCCTGCTCAGTCGGCAGGGCACGCTCAACACGATGAACCGCAAGTACAACCAGGACCGGATGGCCGACATGCTGGTTCAGGCCGACGAGATGCAGAAGACCATCGACACCATGGAGCGGATGTCGCAGCTGACCCAGCAGATGGCCGACATCACGCATTCGATGGTCGCCAAGACCAAGACCATGACGCTCGATATCGCCGAATTACGGGACCATCTTGGCGATTTCGACGACTTCCTGCGTCCACTGCGCAATTACCTCTACTGGGAACCGCACTGCTACGACGTTCCGCTGTGCTGGTCGATGCGGTCGATGTTCGACACCTTGGACGGGATCGACCCCTTGGCCGACGATGTTCAGGAGTTGCTGCCCGAGCTCGAACGTCTGGACACACTGATGCCGCAGTTGGTTGCGTTGATGCCGCAGCAGATCGAATCCATGAAGACCATGAAGACCATGATGTTGACGCAGCGGGCCACCCAGGCCGGTCAGCAGGATCAGATGGCCGCCATGCAAGAGAACTCGACGGCGATGGGCAAGGCGTTCGACGAGGCTCGCAATGACGACACGTTTTACCTCCCGCCGGAAGCCTTCGACAACAAGGACTTCAAGCGTGGCATGAAGAACTTCATCTCGCCCGATGGAAAGTCGGTGCGGTTCATCATCAGTCATGAGGGTGATCCTGCGACGCCGGAGGGCGTCAACCACGTCGAGCCGATCAAGCTGGCGGCCAAGGAAGCGCTCAAGGGCACGCCGCTGGAAGGGTCGAAGATCTATCTCGCCGGCACCGCGGCCACCTATAAGGACATGCGGGACGGCTCGTTCTACGATCTGCTGATCGCCGGAATCGCTGCGGTGTCGTTGATTTTCATCATCATGTTGCTCATCACCCGCAGTGCGGTGGCGGCAGCGGTGATCGTGGGGACGGTCCTGCTGTCTCTCGGCGCGTCATTCGGGTTGTCGGTGCTGGTCTGGCAACACCTGCTGGGGCTCGAACTGCACTGGATGGTGTTGGCGATGTCGGTCATCCTGCTGCTGGCGGTCGGGTCCGACTACAACCTGCTGCTGGTGTCCCGTTTCAAAGAAGAGCTGCCCGGCGGCCTGAAGACCGGCATCATCCGGGCGATGGCGGGTACGGGTTCGGTGGTGACCTCGGCCGGTCTCGTGTTCGCCTTCACCATGGCCTCGTTTGCGTTCAGCGACCTCAAGGTCATGGCGCAGGTGGGCACCACCATCGCGCTGGGCTTGCTGTTCGACACACTGATCGTGCGGTCGTTCATGACGCCGGCCATCGCGGCGATGTTGGGGCGATGGTTCTGGTGGCCGCAGGTCATCCAGTCGGCTGCATCGAAGCGGCGTCTGGCGGCACTGCAGCAGGACCGTGACACGCAGAGCGTCCCCACGACCCAGGCGTGATACGCCGACCTGCAAAACGAAGCTGCCCACGTGTGAGCTGAAAACGCTCGCACGTGGGCAGCTTCGCCTGCCTACTTCTTGTTGCCCCCGGGCCGCGGCGGTGGCGGCGGCTTGGCTTTCGTGGTCGGCTCGAACTTGCCGCCCTTCTTCGGGTCAAACGTATTTGCCATGGTGATCCCTCTCGCTCGATTCGATAGTTCCACCGCTTCCCACCGTAGTGCGGAATGCGCGTTCGCGGGGGAGCAATACAACACGCCGGGGTCTGTTGCGACACGGTCACGGGACGGTACCTATCAGTGCATCACTGGTCACATCGACACCATTGATCACTAACGTCACAGCAGTCAACTGTGACGTCATGTCGACGTCCCTGCATTGGGAAGGTGTGACATGTCGCGACGTCCTCGAGGTGCTTCGACGATGGCAGCGGCGGCCGCAATCGGACTCGTCGTCGCCGTCGGCGTGGCGCCCTCGGCCTCCGCTGAGCCCTGCGAAGGCGCGGCCGCGGCCGCACAGCCCCTCCCGAACCAGGCCTTCCAGATTCCCAAGCCCTCGCGGCTGGCCCCGCTCAACCGGCCCATCGGGCACATGCCCGTGGGCGCCAATGACCGAGCGCCACTGCCCAAACTCGGACAACTGCCGTTGGCGATCCTCAAGGCACTGATCCCGAACACGGGGCAGGTCAGACAGAAGGCAGCGGTAGTTCCGGCACCCAATCCCGGTGGCGCCCAGCCCGTCCCGAATGTGGCCCAGCCGGCGCCAGTCCCGGCAGCGCCTGAACCTGCCCCGGCTCCGGCAGCGGCACAGCCGGCGCCCGGGGCACCTCCGGGCACATCGATCGTCGGGTGGGTGACCGGCCCCGACAGCCCGAATCAGACCATCAAGCGCTTCGCCATCACCGGTACCGATCTCGGAATCATGTGGGACAACGGGGATCCCGTGAACCGTCAGGTGTTGATGGCATTCGGCGACACCAACGGCTACTGCGGTATCCCCGGTAAGCAATGGCGGTACAACGCGTTGTTCCGCAGTCAGGACGGCTCGCTCTCGCGGACCATCGCTGTGCCTGACGGCGTGGTGGCCAACAAGTACTCCGGCTCTCCGGTGTGGCGCCAGGGCATCTCCAAGCAGATCATCAACAGCATCGGTCGGGCCCCGGAGGAGACGGGGATCATCCCGACGGCGGGAGTCTCGGTCGGGCGCAATCAATATCTGAACTTCATGTCGATCCGGAACTGGGACAGCCCCGGGGCGTGGACGACCAACTTCTCGGCGATCGCCATGTCGCCGGACAACGGCGAAAACTGGGGCGTGTACCCGGGCACCATTCGCACACCCGGCGGCGGCAACGAGAACTTCCAGATGGGCGCGTTCCTCAAGCCGGGACCCGGTGATCCCTACATCTACACATTCGGAACCCCGAACGGGCGCGGCGGATCGGCATACATCGCACGGGTGTCGCCGGCGTTCATCCCGGATCTCACGAAATACGAATACTGGAACGCGGACAACAACGCCTGGGTGCCGGGTAACCCGGCGGCCGCTACGCCGGTGATCCCCGGCCCGGTGAGCGAAATGTCCGCGCAATACAACACCTATCTCAAGCAGTACCTGGTGCTGTACGGCAACGGCGCCAACGATGTCGTGATGCGGACCGCCCCGGCACCCCAGGGTCCGTGGGGGCCCGAACAGTTGATCGCGCCCTCGTCGCAGATTCCCGGCGGCATCTACGCGCCGTATCTGCACCCGTGGTCGACGGGCAAGGAGCTGTACTACAACCTGTCGCTGTGGTCGGCCTACAACGTCATGCTGATGAAGACCGTCCTGCCCTGACCCGGCCGTTGCTCTGTCCCAGCGGCGCCAGCATCGCGTCGAGGCCGTAGTCGAAAACCGCGTCGTAGTCGGTGGGGGACTGCAGGGCGGCGACGAGGGCCTGATCGGGCCAGTCGGCGGTCCACAGGGACGGATCCTCCTCCTGATGTCGCGGGCCCCGCACAGCCGAGAACAGCATCACCGCAGAGGCGGTCACGTGCACCTGAACGGCCCGCAGCACCAGCGCCGCGCGCTCGCCGGTGACGCCCGCCTCGGCCAGTTCGGCGGCGAGTTTCTGCTGGACCGGCAGGAACAAGGTCGGTGTCCGATCCCGTTCGTGGGCGATGGCCAACAGGTGCTGGCGGCGGATGAGCAGGCGGCGTTGGTTGCGGGCCAGCGCGGCGATCCGGTTCACCGGAGTGTCGCCTTCCATGGGAAGGCCGGCCATCTCGGCGACCAACCGGTCGACCAGGCTGTCGAAGAGCGCATCTCGGCCACCGATATGCCAGTAGATCGAGGTGACGGCAACGCCGATCCGTTCGGCGAGCCCACGCATCGAAAACGCCTCCACCCCATCTGATTCGATGAGGCCGGCGGCCGCGTCAAGAATGACCTCGGCGTCGATCGCCTTTGCCTTCGGGCTCATCCGCCGGCTTCCGCCTCACAGATGCGTTCGGCTTCGGGCAGATCGAGATAGCGCTCCAGGTTGCGGTGCATGTTGATGATTCTCCGCTCTTCCGCGGACAGCACCAGATGGGTGAAGCCCGGCTGGTGCAAACCGCGCTGCAGCCCCGTCAGAACGGCGATGTCCTGGCTCATCACCACGCCGGGGTGCGCCTCGTCGGCGCCCATGCGGACATCTGTCGGCTTCATCCGCGGCGCCTGCGCCGGCATGCGGGTCATCAGCGTCATCACCAATTGGCCCCGGTCGGGGTCGGGCCCGGGCAACGATGTCATCACCGTCAGATGGTCGGCGCTGGCCAGCAGAGTGAGGTTTGGGAAGACGTTGTACTGATGCAGGCACATCACCTGATCGGTGGTGGCCCAACTGATGTCGACCCCGCGTCCGGCTGCGAAATCCTTTATCTGCGAGGCGATCACATCGGCGACCGGCTGGCCGGGGGTCTGCCGCTCAGCCGGGAACGGCGTGCCTTCGGCCATGCCCATCAGGGCGCCCTGCGTATACACGTAGGCGTCCCACACCTCTTCGTCGCTGAGTGCGCCGGCGAGTCGCGGGCTCGGCACCCCGTAGAGGGATTCAGATTTGCCCGTGTGGCCCCAGATCTTCTGCGGCGCGTACACGTCGTCCATGCACCGGTGCAGTTCAGGGTGAAGGGTCTGAACATGATAGGTCTCGCTGTAGCCGTCGGCGATGGTCTTCCAGTTGGCTTCGACGTCGATGGTCATCGTTGCGTAGCAACGGAAGTCGCCCAGTCCGCACCAGGCGATGTCGGCAGGGACCGCCTCGAGGTAATCGGCCAGCGGCATGGCGTCGGGGTCCAGGTTGACGAAGACCAACCGCTCCCACGTGTCGACCAGGACGGGCGCCAGAGGGAACTCGGACATGTGCACGGTCCCGAACCCCTTCCGGTTCGGAATCCGCTTGAGCGTGCCGGCCAAGTCCCATGTCCAGCCGTGATACCCGCATTTCAGCTCGCGCAGCGACGAACCGGCGCCGGTGCACAGAGCGTTTCCGCGATGGCGACAGGCGTTCTGGAAGGCGCGCAACTGGCCGTCGTCGCCGCGGACGATGAGCACCGAATAGGGGCCGCAACGGTATTCGAAGTAGTCGCCCGGCTCGGCAACGTGGTCGACGGTGCAGGCCTGCTGCCACGCCCGCGGCCACATGCGCTCCATCTCGAGCTGCGCGAACGCCGGCGAGATGTAGCGATCGGCCGGAACCAGCGTGGGGCGGGCCGGTGGGTCGCCGATCGCGTCTGCCCGTCGGTGCGTGTCGGTTGAGCTGTGGGTCATGGAACGCCTCCCGCTGAGATGGACAATCTCGCTACGGTCGCAATGTAACGGTGTTACATTGCGACCGTAGCGGCCTCCACGCCTCAAGGGAGCAAAAACGTGTTCGATCTCAAAATCACCGGCGGCACCGTGGTCGACGGCACCGGTGCCGACCGGTTCACCGCCGACGTCGCGATCAAGGACGGAAAGATCGTCGAGGTGCATCGACGCGGCGCAGCCGACCCCGTGCTGGCGGGTGACGCAGCCGAAACCATCGATGCCACAGGCAAGATCGTGGCCCCCGGTTTCGTCGACATCCACACCCACTACGACGGCCAGGTGTCCTGGGACGCCGTGCTCGAACCATCCAGCAACCACGGCGTCACCACCGTGGTGGCGGGAAACTGCGGTGTCGGCTTCGCGCCCGTGCGTCCCGGTCAGGAGGACTGGCTGATCAAGCTGATGGAGGGTGTCGAGGACATCCCGGGGACCGCCCTGACCGAGGGCATCACCTGGGGCTGGGAGACCTTCGGCGAATACCTCGACGTGATCGGCCGGCGTGAACTGGCCGTCGACATGGGCACGCAGATCGCCCACGGTGCCGTGCGTGCATACGCGATGGGCGAACGCGGCGCCCGCAACGAGCCGGCCACACCTGAGGACATCAAGGCCATGGCCGAACTGGTCCAGGAGGCCATCGAGGCCGGCGCGCTCGGCTTTTCGTCATCACGGACGTTGGCCCACCGGGCCATGGACGGTGAGCCCGTGCCGGGCACCTTCGCCGCCGAGGACGAGTTGTTCGCCCTCGGCCGGGCCACCGCCGCCGGGGGTGCCGCCGTGTTCGAACTCGCCCCGCAGGGCGCGGCCGGTGAGGACATCGTCGCACCGAAGACCGAGCTGGAGTGGATGCGCCGCCTCGGCGAGGAGATCGACTGCGCACTGAGCTTCGCGCTGATCCAGGTCGACGCCGATCCGAATCTGTGGCGCGAACAGCTGGATCTGTCGGCCGCCGCACACCAGGCGGGCAGCCGCTTGTTCCCGCAGGTGGCGGCGCGGCCCTTCGGCATGCTGCTGGGCTTCCCCGGCCATCACGCCTTCACTCATCGTCCGACCTACCGGCGTCTGCAGGCTGAATGCACGCGCGAGGAACTGGCCGAGCGACTCGCGGATCCGAAGGTGCGCGCCGCGATCCTGGCTGAAGAGGATCTGCCGATCGACCCGACCAAGCTCTTCGACGGCATGTTCATGCTGGCGCAGAACGCGGCGAACCGGCTGTACCACATCGGTGAGCCGCCGGACTACGAGCCGACCGACGAGCGCACCGTCGCCGCGATCGCCGAGCAGCGCGGCGTGGACCCGCTGGCGGCGATGTACGACCTGATGCTGGAGGCCAGCGATGGTTCCCCAGCCGGCGCGATGTTGATGTACCCGATGTTCAACTACTCCGACGGCAATCACGACGCCATCCGCGAGATGCTCACTCATCCGGCGGGCGTCCTGGGCCTGTCCGACGGCGGCGCGCACTGCAGCATGATCTGCGACGCGTCCTACCCGACGTTCCTGCTCACTCACTGGGCGCGCGACCGTCACCGCGGCGAGAAGCTGCCGCTGGAGTACGTGATCCGCAAGCAGTCACACGACACCGCGCAGCTCTACGGCATGTCTGACCGCGGCGTGATCAGCGTGGGCAAGAAGGCCGATGTCAACGTCATCGACCTCGACGCGCTGACCTTGCACGCGCCGAAGATGGTCTACGATCTGCCCGCCGGTGGCAAGCGGTTGGTGCAGGGCGCAAGTGGTTACGACGCGACGATCGTCAGCGGCGCGGTGACCCGCCGCCACGGTGTGGACACCGGAGCCCGACCCGGCCGCCTGGTGCGTGGGACCCGTTGATCTGTAGGGTCTTTCGCCATGGCGGATTTCCGTTACGACCCGCGTCAGCGTCCGGTGCAACCGCCGGCACCGGCCGCTGACGCGTTCACCATCCACACTGCCGTTGTCGCCGAGGGGGTTTCGCTGGCGTTCGTGCGGGAGGGCGTCGGCGGTGTGCCGCTGCTGCTGGTGCACGGCTATCCCGAGACCAAGCGGATCTGGTGGCGCAACATCGAGGCCTTGGCCGCGGCAGGTTTCGAGGTCATCGTCCCGGACCTGCGGGGGATGGGGGACAGCGCGATCCCGCCGGATGACCAGCACGACATCGTCACGTACTCCCGTGACTTGTATGCACTGGTCCACGACCAGCTCGGATACGAGTCCTGTCTGATCGCGGCGAGCGATGTCGGCGCCGTCGTCAGCACCGACCTGATCCATCGCTTTCCTGGATTCGTCACGGGCTTCTGTGTTTTCAACACGGTGCCGCCCATGGCCGTCGACTACTCGGGCATCGGCACACAACATCCGGGGTTTGTCGGCGGCGCAGCGGATCCCACCGCCGACTACCGGTGGATGCAGGGCGCCTTTCCCGACGAACTCGCAGCCATGCTGACCACACCCGAAGCGCGCCGGCAGTGGGTGGCCGCGATGTACACCAACCGGCTGTGGGGCTCGGCGTATGCGTTCACCCAGTCCGACGTGGACTTCATGACCGAACCCTTCGCCGAGGAGGCGCGGCTGCGGGCCGGGTGGGCGTCGTATCAACTCGCCTACGGGCGTGCCATGTCCGAGATCCCGCTGATGGATGCGGTCGAGGTGCCCACCCTGGTGCTCTACGGCCCCGACGATCATGTGGTCGGCGAGGATTTCGTCCCCCGCGCCGAGCGGGCATTCCTAAATCGGATCGGCCCGTTGGTGGTTCCCGGGGCCGGTCACTTCCTGCAATGGGAGCGCGCCGACATCTTCAACCGGCTGATCCCCGCAGTGTTCGGCGACGTCATCGCCCGCCATCGGCCGGCTGGGCCAGAATCGCGCCGCCCAGCCAGCGTCTGACGAAGCGCCGCAGCTCTTCTCGGTCGCGGCCGGGATCATTGGGTGCGATGAAGAACGACAGCATCGTGCGCAAGGTGAATTCCACCAGCTCGCGCAGCGCGGATTCGTCGTATCCGTACTTCTCCCAGTCGACGTCGAACCGGGTGATCATCCGCATGCCGAAGGCCTGACCTTCGTCGGAGGCGACATTGACCGAACTGGCGGCGGCCTGCGGTCCGGACAGCATGATGCGCAGGTGCGGTATCCGGGTGACCTCTTCCAGGGTGAACATGACGCCCTCGGTCATCGCCTCGGCGGGATCGGTGATCCCACGCACGCTTTCGGCGAGCCGGTCGAGAAAACCCTCCACCGAGGCGATCGCGGCGGCGTGCATCAGGGCTTCCGCGGTGGGGAAGTAGCGGTAGACGGTCTGGCGGATGACGCCGAGAGATGCGGCGACGTCGGCGATGCTGATCCCGGTCCCCGTCTCGGCGATCAACTG
This sequence comes from Mycolicibacterium fortuitum subsp. fortuitum, assembly GCF_022179545.1. The sequence goes on from NZ_AP025518.1 coordinate 2,158,379, forward strand.
CACGGCGGCAGCAACGATGCGTTCGGAGGCCTCTTCGTCGCTACCGGGCGGCCGCCCGTCCCACCCGCGTCTACGCGCCATGGTGCGGATTCGTGGCCGGCAACATCCTTGCAGGATATCGCCACCCGCCGTTGACGGGTCGCGGCCGCGTGTAGTAATCATACAACTAAGGCGTTCTTTGTATGATTGCTCGGACAAGCGAGGTGGCACCGATGACGGATCTGATCGTGCGGAAGATGAGGTTCGCGTTCGCGGACCACCGCGTCCCGTTCCTGTGGAACGAGACCAACCCGGCGTTCTCGTCGATGGCCAACGCGGTGTCGTTCCTGGCCATCGCCTTCGAGAAGATGATCGGCCACATGATCACCGAGGCCATGCCGCTCATCACCGACCCTGAGGTGGCAGAGGAGGCCCAAGCCTTCGTGCGGCAGGAGGGCCAGCATGCGATGGCCCACCGGCAGCACGCCAAGGGCCTGATCAAGACCTACCCGGGCCTCAAGGAGACCCTCGACGAGGTGATCAAGGCGTTCGACGACCTGACCGCCGAGACCCCGCTCAAGTACCGGCTGGCCTACACCGCCGATCTGGAGGCGACGTTCACCCCGGTGTTCAAGCTGATGCTCGATCATGACGACACGCTGTTCGCCCCGGGCGACGACCGGGTGGCCTCCCTGTTCCTCTGGCACTTCGTCGAAGAGGTCGAGCACCGCAGCTCGGCCCTGATCATCTACGACGCGGTGGCCGACGATCCGTGGTACCGGATGCGGGTCGCACCGTCGATCTTCAAACACGTGTGGGCGGTGCTCAAGGTCGCCTGCGACGGCTTCAACAAGCATGTGCCACTGGAGGAACGCCAGATCGACGCGATGTCGATGTTCGGCATGCAGGCGCGGAAAAAGGCTCTGTTGCAAAAGCTTCCGTTCACCAAGACCCCGTACGACGGCCCGGTGGAGAACGCGTTCGCGCACCTGCCGGTACGCGAGATGCTGACCGCGCTGGCCGGCGTCGTGCGCAGCCAGGTCCCGGGCCACAACCCGGCCCACGAGAAGCTGCCGGCATTGGCCGACGAATGGTTCCGGCGCTACGAGGACGGCTACGAGGTCACCCAGTGGTACACCGCCGGTGCGGCGACGGAGCAGAAGGCGAGCGCGGCCAATGTCTGATCTGTGTACCCCGACGTTCTCGGGTCTCGCTGAACGCCTGGGCTTTTCGTGTGACACCGCCGGCGGTCTGGTCGAGTTCAGGAACCCTTTCGGGCTGGAGAACTGGACGCTGCCGGTGCTGGAGCTCACCGTGATCGCCGGTGCGATCCTCGCGTTGGTGTACGCGATCGTTCGGCTGCGCCGTCACAACGATCCGACGAACCTGGTGCTGTGGTTCGGCGCCATCGCGTATCTGCTGATCATCGAGCCGCCGCTGTATTTCCCCGGCGCGTTCGGGATCGCCGAGCACGTCGACACGATGTTCGCGCACAACGTGTTCACCGTCGACTTCCTGTGGGGACGGCTGCCGCTGTACATCTTGGCGATCTACCCGATGATGGCCACGGTGGCCTACGAGATCGTCCGGATCCTCGGTGTCTTCCGCCGCCGCGGCGTGCTGGTCGGCGCGGTATGTGTCGGGTTCGTGCACCACGCCTTCTATGAGATCTTCGATCACCTCGGTCCGCAGCTGCGGTGGTGGGAGTGGACGCTGGACCATCCGATGAACCAGCCGTTCTTCGATTCGGTCCCGCTGCCCAGCGTGGTGGTGTTCGCCGCGCTGTGGCCGATGTCGCTGGCGTTCTGCGTGCAACTGTTCGTCGGCCGGCACGTCCAGGACGGTAAGACGTTCACCGGGTGGCAGATCGTTGGCCGCACCATTGTCGTCGGCGTCCTGGCATCGATCGGCACGGCGGTCCTGCCGCTGCCCGCCACACTCGCCGCCTCGATCTCGGGCAGCACCACCGTGGGTGGATTCGTATATGCGGCCGAACTCGTCGTGCTCACCGTGGTGGCGATTCCGGTGCTGTTCGGTCAGTGGTCGAGCCTGCGCAAGGACGGCGACCCCGCCACCGTGCGCTATTCGAACCCGCTGATCCTGCGGTATGCCGCGGTGTACCTGGTGGTCATGACGGTCCTGTGGCTGACCGCCTTGCCGGCGTACTTCGGCGCCGTCGACGGGGTCACCGCCGACGGAGATCCCGTCGGCAGCCTCGCCTACACGGTGATCTGTGTGGTTGTGGCGGGCCTGTCGATCGCGGCAGCAGCTACGGTAAATCCCGCTGACGTGCGCGAACAGGAGGCTGCGGTGGGCTCCGGCGCGTCAGCCGCCCGAGAATGAGGAGCGAACCCACAGGCGCGCCACGCCGCTGACCGCACGGGCGATGCGGCAGAATTGCCGGGATGCCGATACCGCCGCAACGCCCCGGCGAGCCCGGCCGCCGCGGTCGGGGACCTGTTCCCCCGCCTGAGCCGGCAACCCGGCGGCTGCCCCGCCCCGGCCGGCCCGAGGCGCCGACCGAGCAGATCCGCGCGCGCCGTCAACCGCCGGAACCCGCGACCGAACAGATCCGGGCCCGTCCGCAGCCGCCCGAGGCCTCGACCGAGAAAATCTCGAAGCCCCGGCCGGCCGGGCCACCACCGGCCAAGTCGCCCACTGCACCGGAGAAGCCACAGCCGGCGTCACAATGGCGCAGTCCGCAGGCGATCGTCCTCATCGCGGTCATCGCCGTCGCACTCGTGATCATCGGCCTGACCGGCGGCGAACTGTACGCCCGCCACAAGGCCGGCTCCGTGCTCGTCTCGATCGCCGAATGCGTGGTGGAGGACAGTGCCTCGGTCTCGTTCGGGGTGAACCCGCCGTTCTTGTGGCAGCACATCAGCGGGCACTACACCAACATCTCGGTGGAGACCGGTGGCAGACAGGTGCAGGCCGCCAAGGGAATGACCGCAGATGTGGCACTGTCCGACATCCGGTTGCAGGGCACCGAGAACTCCAAGGGCACCATCGGATCACTGAGTGCCACCCTGACCTGGACGGCGGCCGGCATCAAGGACACGGTGGCCGAGAACCTGCCCGGTGTCGGAGCCCTGGTCACCGATGTCAGCACCGACCCGGCCGCGGGCACCATCACCATGGAGGCCGTCGGGGATACCAAGGTAACGGCCAAGCCTGTCGTGAACGACGGGAATCTCGATCTGCAGATCATCGATGTCAGCGGCCCGTTCGCGAAAGACACCGTGCAATCAGCGTTGGACGGTCTCACCAAGAAGTTGAACGACGCGTACCCGTTGGGTATTCACGCCGACAGTGTCTCGGTGACCGACACCGGAGTGGTGGGCAAGTTCTCCAGCCAGAACGCATCCATCCCCAACGACGACTCCAACGACGCCTGCTTCGCCCAGCTGTGATGCCGACCCGGGTCGCAGCGGCCGGAGCGCTGGCGCTCGCGGTGCTGTGCGGCACCCCGCTCGCCCGGGCGCAGGAGCCCAGCCCGCTGCTGCCGTTGGTCGACGCCGCCGCGCAACGCCTACTGACCGCTACCCCGGTGGCCGCGAACAAATTTCGCACCGGGGGACCGGTCGAAGACCCGCAACGCGAGCAACAGGTCATCAACGCCACCAAGGCCCAGGCGGGGAGTCGCCAGATCGACCCGGCATACGTGGGTGCGGTGTTCCGGGACCAGATCGACGCGACGGTTGCTGTGGAGTACGGCTTGTTCTCGCAGTGGAAGCTCGATCCGGCGACCGCCCCACCGAGTGCTCCGGACCTCGCAGCTTCGCGTATCGCGATCGACGCGCTCAATCGCACGATGGTCGACGAGATCGCCGACAGATGGCAGACGCTGCACTCACCGTCGTGCCCGAGGGATCTGGCCACCGCCGTCGACGGCGTGGCCGCCTCCCGAGATCTGGATCCGCTCTACCGGCGGGCGCTGGAGCACGCCACCACGTCCTATTGCCGCTGACTGATCCGCACAGCCGCATATTGACGTTTCTGCAGACCGTGGACGGGTATCCCTGGCCGCAGGAGGTCAGGAAATGCCTACATGGAGTTGGATCGTCATTGCAGTGGTCGCCCTGGTCATCGTGCTGCTCGCGGTGATCGTGGGTGTGTCGATGATGCGTCAGAAGCGTAGTGAACGGCTCAGGGAACAGTTCGGGCCGGAGTACGAGCACGCCGTCGAAACAGCGGGCGGTCAACGGGCAGCGGAGCGGGAACTGCTTGCGCGCGAACGCAAACACAACAAGCTCAAGATCAGTGACTTGTCGCCGGAGTCTCGGGCGCGCTATGTGGAGGCCTGGGGGGTGACACAGGCGGGGTTCGTCGACGACCCGTCGAAATCGGTCGGTGAGGCGGACCGTCTGGTGACCGAGGTGATGCGCGAACGTGGTTATCCGATAGACGATTTCGAGCAGCGTGCGGCTGACATCTCGGTCGACCATCCCAAGGTGGTCGAGCACTACCGGGCCGCGCACATCCTGCACCTCGCCCAGGATCAGGGGGAGATCGGTACCGAGGCGCAACGTGAGGCGATCGTCCACTACCGGGCGCTCTTCGAGCAGTTGGTCGGCACGGTGCCCGAAACACGAGCCGACACGGACGAGCGGGCGCGAGATGACGCCCCGGCCGAACATGACACCCCGGCCCAGCGTGACGCCGGTAGGCACGAGGCCGGCGCCAACGAAGCGGGCACGGATTCGGCCAAGGAGGCGCGAGCATGACCACCCACGACGAACGAGCGACAACCGCCCCACCACCGGAGCGCGCGCAGGTGCCCGAGACCCGGGGCGCGGATCGGGCCGAAGCGATGAACGATGACAACACGTTGCTGTTCGCCGATGAGCATCGGTCCGGATTGCACGCGCGTTGGAACGACGTCCAGGCCGCATTCGTCGACGACCCGAAAGAGTCTGTGCAGAAAGCGGACAACCTGGTGGCGGAAGTCGTCGACGAGCTCACCGCGAGTTTCGCCGACACCCGGTCCCGGCTCGAGGCGCAATGGTCGCGCGGCGAGGAGGCCTCCACCGAAGATCTCCGGGTGGCACTGACGCGCTATCGCGATTTCTTCAACCGGCTGCTGTCGGTGTGAGCGGTTACAAGCTGTCGACGATGGCGTTCTTCAACGATTCGGAACTGGTGCCGAACACCGCCTGAACGCTGTTGCCGACCTCGATGACACCCGCGGCGCCCAGGGCCTTCAGCCTGTCCTGGTCGACCTTGCTCTTGTCGGTGACCTCCACCCGCAGCCGGGTGATACAGGCATCGACATTGACGAGGTTGTCCCGGCCGCCGAAGGCAGCGATGATCTGCTCGGCCTGCGTGTCCGCACGGGCGGGGGCGGTCAGCGTAGCGGTCCCACCGGCCGTGACCGTGGTGGCGGAATCGGCGCCCTCGCCGAGGTTGGCCTGCTCCTCGGCTTCGAACTCCGTCTCTGGTTCCCGCCCCGGTGTGCGCATGTTCCACTTCGTGATCGCGACATAGAACAACACGAAATAGATGATCGAGAACACCGCGCCCATCGCGATGAGCAACCAGATGTTCTTCGCCGCAGGGGCACCGCCGTAGAGCAACAGGTCCAGCAGCCCGGCGGAGAACGAGAAGCCGAGGTGGATGTCGAGCAGGTAGGCGATCGCCAGCGAGAGCCCGGTCAGCACCGCGTGGATGACGTAGAGCGGGAACGCCACGAACATGAACGCGAACTCCAGCGGTTCGGTCACCCCGGTGAGAAATGCGGTCAGGGCGGCCGCCGACAGGATGCCGACCGCGACCTTGCGTTGCTTCCTGTTCGCCGCGAGGATCATCGCGAGCGCAGCGGCGGGGAGCCCGAACATCAGGACGGGATAGAACCCCGAGGTGAGGATGCCCGCCGTCGCGTCGCCGGCGGCGAACCGGGTGAGTTCGCCGGTGACGACGTTGCCGTCGGGGGTCTGGTAATCGCCGTAGAGGAACCACACGTATGAGTTCGGAATATGGTGCAGGCCCAGTGGAATCAGCATCCGGTTGGCGAATCCGTACACGAACGCGCCCAGTGCGCCGCTGCCGCCGATGAACCGGCCCAGGCCGGTCAGCCCGGCATCGAAGAGGGGATAGAAATAGCTCATCACGAAGGCGATGAACAAACTCGCCAGTGACACCACGATCGGGACGAACCGTCGCCCTCCGAAAAAGCCGAGATAGGACGGCAATTGGATGGTGTGGTAGCGGTCGAACAACCATGCCGTCGTCAGGCCCACCACGATGCCGGCGAACACGCTGTAGTTGATCTGTGCCTGGTCGCCCGCCTTGTCGACCTCACCGGCCAGCACGATCGGCGACATGGTCTTGAACACCGCCGCCATCACCAGGTATCCGACCACCGCGGCCAGCGCCGTGGAGCCGTCGGCCTTGCGGGCGAAGCCGATCGCGACACCGACCGCGAAGAGCAGGGGCAGATTGGTGAATAGTGCATCGCCGGCCGCGCTCATCGCCTTGAAGAACGCGCCGATGACAGGGGAGTCGATCCGCCCCAGCAGATCGGGTTGGCCCAGTCGCAGGAGGATGCCCGCAGCCGGCAAAACGGCGATGGGCAGCATGAGGCTCTTGCCGAGCCGTTGCAGTTGCGCGAAGGCGGGAATGTTGAGTCCGGACTTATCCTGTGCACCTTGAGGTTTCGTCATGCCGCTCACCGCACCACCGTTCTTGTGACCACCCGGCGCGAACCGCCGCAAAGCTGTGCGGAAGCTTAGACGAGAACCCGTGAACTCGCGGCCGTCTTCGGGCCGCGCTCGTATTGTGGGGAATCGAGAAAAGGAGCCACCACAGTGAGCTTGACGCGAGTACTCGCACCGGTCGCCGGGCGCGCGGTAGCCCTCCACGACGTTCCCGATCCCGTGTTCTCGGCCGGCATGGTGGGGTACGGCGCGGCGGTGGACCCGCCACGCGGCGTGGTGGAGGCGATCGCTCCGGTCGGTGGGAAGTTGCTGAAGCTGATGCCGCACGCCTACGTCATCATGACGGCCGACAACGTCGGGGTCCTGGTCCACCTCGGCCTGGACACCGTCGCATTGAACGGCGAAGGCTTCACCACCCACGTGAGCCAGGGAGATGACGTCGCCGCCGGCCAGGTGATCGTCACCTACGACGTCCCTGCAATCGAGGCAAAGGGCCTCAATCCCATCGTCCCTGTCGTGGTCATGGACGAACGCGAACCCGGCAACGTGACCATGGCCGAGCCCGTCCTGGTCGGGGCTGATATCGACTCGGGCGCAGAGCTTTTCACGGCGACCAAGTAGATGGAAGTCGTCATCCTGGCCGAGGCCGCCGAAATCGGCGGTGTGGCCGCTGATGCATTCGCCGCGCTGCTCGAGGGGAAACCGCATGCGGTCCTCGGCCTTGCCACCGGATCCTCTCCGCTGGCGATCTACGACGAGCTCGCCGCGCGATACGCCGCGGGCCGGATCTCGTTCCGGCGGGCCCGGGGATTCACCCTGGATGAATACGTCGGTCTGCCTGCAGACCATCCCGAGCGGTACCGCAATGTCATCGACACCGTGTTCGTCTCGCGCGTCGACTTCGCGCCCGGCGCGGTGCAGGGCCCCGACGGCCTGGCGGAGGATATACCCGCCGCATGCGCGGCGTACGAGGATGCCATCCAGCAGGCCGGTGGTGTCGATCTTCAGGTTGTCGGTATCGGCACCGACGGGCACATCGGCTTCAACGAACCGGGGTCCTCGCTGGCCTCGCGTACCCGCATCAAGACACTGACCCGGCAGACCCGCCTCGACAACGCCCGATTTTTCGGGGGCGACCTCGACGCGGTCCCGACGCATTGCCTCACCCAGGGGCTGGCCACCATCATGGCCGCCCGGCACGTGATCTTGGTGGCCCTCGGGCGCACCAAGGCGGAGGCGGTACATCAACTGGTCGAAGGTGGTGTGAGTGCCATGTGGCCGGCCACCGTCCTGCAGCATCATCCGCACGTGACCGTCCTGCTCGATGATGCAGCGGCGCAGCGTCTTCAGCTCGTCGACTACTACCGCGAGACCTACCGCTCGAAACCGGATTGGCAGGGCCTCTGAGTGCTGCTGACCGCTGAAACGCTGATAACGGGCGCCGAGCTGTTGCGGCCCGGATGGATCGACGTGTCGGGTGAACAGGTGAGGGCGCTGGGGGCAGGAGCGCCGCCCCGGCGCGCCGATCGCGACTTGGGGCTGCTGACCATCATGCCGGGTTTCGTCGACACCCACTCCCACGGCGGCGGCGGAGGCAGTTTCTCGGTGGCCGCCACGGCCGACACGTCGGCCGCGGTGGGGCTGCACCGCAGCTACGGCACCACCACGATGGTCGCGTCGCTGGTCACCGCGAGCCCCGATGATCTGCTGCGAGAGGTCGGCGCGCTGGCCGAGGACGTCCGCTCCGGACTGCTCGCCGGGATTCACCTCGAGGGTCCGTGGTTGTCGACCGTGCGGTGCGGTGCCCATCAGCCTGCCCTCATGCGTGACCCGGACCGAGCCGAGATCGACCGGCTGCTGGCAGCGGCGGCAGGAACGATCCGGATGGTGACGATCGCCCCCGAGCGTCCCGGGGCCCTGGAAGCGATCCGGCAGTTCGTCGATGCCGGCGTGGTGGTGGCGGTCGGCCACACCGAGGCGACCTACGAACAGACCCGTTCAGCGATTGCCGCCGGCGCCACGGTGGGTACCCATCTCTTCAACGCGATGCGCCCGATCGACCGGCGGGAGCCGGGTCCGGTGATCGCGTTGATGGAGGATTCCTCTGTCACCGTCGAACTCATCGCCGACGGGGTGCACCTCGACCCGGCCGTGTACCGACACGTCTGCCGCAGCGTCGGGCCCGATCGCGTTTCGCTGATCACCGACGCGATGGCGGCCACCGGCATGCCCGACGGGCGCTACCACCTGGGGCCTGTGCAGGTCGACGTGGCGGGCGGCGTGGCGCTTGTCGGAGGGACGGACACCGTCGCCGGTAGCACGGCCACCATGGACCGGGTGATCCGATTCGCGGCCGCCCATTGCGGTTTGGCCCACGACGATGCCCTGATGCTCGTCGCCCGTCAGGCCTCACTCAATCCGGCCCGGGCGCTGGGCTTGCCCGGCGGCGAGCTGAAACCCGGGGCCGCAGCCGATCTCGTCGTACTGGATCCAGAACTCGCCGTCAACGGAGTCCTGCGACGCGGTGTCTGGGAGCTCGAACCCACCGGTTGATGGCACTGTCCGCGTACGCCGGCGAGCGCGAGAAGTGGTTTCGCAGGCAAGGATTGGTGACCGTCCCGCGGTGAATGGCCGTTGGCCAAACCTGTACCGGCGTACCGTCAGCCGGGTACGAGGCGAAGCATCTGGGGGTCGTTTTTGTCGGACTGGCCATTTGTCGCACGTGACGCCGAACTGCGCGAGGCCGCGCAGGCGTTGCGCGGCGACTTCCGTGGTGTGGTGCTGGCCGGTGGCGCCGGCGTGGGCAAGTCGGCGTTGGCTCGCGCGTTGGCAGCGGAGATGGAGACCGACGGGCACCCGGTGCGGTTCGTACTGGGCACCGAGACCGGGCAGGCGGTTCCGCTCGGGGCATTCCTGCACGCGCTCACCCTGACCGACGCGCACGACCCCACGGTGATGCTCGCCGCGGCGCATGAGGCGCTGGCCGCCGAACCCGGTCTCGTCATCGTGGTCGACGACGCGCAGCATCTCGATCAACTTTCGGCGCTGCTGGTCCAGCAACTGGCAGTGCACGGCTCCGCGAAGCTGATCGTCACCATCCAGAACCGCGCGCCGACGTCCGATGCGGTGACCGCGTTGTGGAAGGAACAGCTGCTGTTGCGGTTGGACCTGGAACCTTTCACCCGGGAACAGACCGGTGAGTTGGTGGCAGCCGTGCTGCACGGTGACGTCGACCCGCGTGCGGTCGGGGAACTGCACCGGTTCTCTTCCGGCAGTCCGCTCTACCTGCGGGGTGCGGTCAATGGGGCACTCGGCGACGGGGTGCTCGCGTCCGATCACGGTCGGTGGCGGCTGCGCGGTCCCCTACGGGCGAGCGCAGATCTCCACGCCCTCATCGACTCGCGATTCGACACCCTCACACCCGGTGAGCGAGACGTGGTCGAGGTGGTGTCCACCGCAGAGGTCCTCGACTGGGATGTGCTGGCCGCAGCCTGTGACCTCGACGCGATCGCCCGTGTGGAACGACGCGGCGCGATCCAGGTGCTCAATGATGCGTCCTGCACGCTGGTACAGCCCGGCCATCCGATCATCGGCGAGGTGGCGCGCAGCCGATGCTCGAAAACCCGAACCCGGCAGATCAATACGCAGTTGGCGTCGCTGTTGGCTGCACACCTCAAGGCTCCCGGTACCGGAGCGGTTGCGGACGTGCGCGGGCGGATCCAACTGGCTCGTTTCATGGTGGGTGGCGACGTCCCAGTGGATCCCGGCGCAATCGCCGACGCCGCGGCCAGCGCGGTCACCATGTCCAATCTGACTCTCGGAGAAGAGCTTGCGCGGTACGCGGTGGATCACGGCGCCGGGACGTCCGCGGTGATCGTGCTGGCTGATGCGATGAGTTGGCAGGGCCGGGGCGAACAGGCCGAAGAGCTGTTGGCCGGTGCGGTGCCGGCACCTGACGACGAGGCGATGCTGGCCCGTTGGGGCTGCCTGCGGGCGTCGAATTTGTTCTTCGGGTGTGCCCGACCTGACTCGGCGCGGGCCGTGCTCGCCACCCTCCGCGGGAAGCTGCGCTGCCCACAGATGCTGAGCCTGGTGGCCGCGATGGAAGCGGTCTTCGCCTTCCACACCGGTGAGCTGGCCGAGTCGATCGCGCGGGGTACCGCAGTACTGAACCAGGAGGTGACGCCGACGGCCGCGGTGTGGGCCGCCCTGGCCACCTCGAGCGCGTTGGCCCTGTCCGGACGGTCGGAGGAGGCGGTCGCGGTGGCGCGCGCCGGTGAGCTGGCAGCCGAAGACTTTGTCGCGGGTTCGCCGCGGTACTGGTTCGTCTTCGCGCAGGTGGCAGCGGCGCTCGGGGACATGGAGCTGGAGAAGGCGCACCGCATCTGCGACACCTACGCGGTGCGCGCGGCGGGCTCACCGCAGGCCGAGGCCATCGTCACGGCACTGTATGGGCGCGTGGAGTTGGCTCGCGGCCACCTGGCGTCAGCGTGTGACGCGCTGCAGTCGGCGATGTGGACCACGCCGCAGGGACTTCCGCCGGGGTGGCTCATGGTGGCAGTCGCCTGTCTGGCCCAGGCTGAGGGAATGCGTGGCGACGGCGCTGCCGCGGCCGCGGCGCTGGCGCGGGCCGAGACCGCCGCGGCCGGGCCACGCGATGTGTTCCGGCCTGAGCTGGAGCTGGGCCGGGCGTGGACAGCCGCCGCGGCGGGCGAGACGGGCCTTGCCGTCGAACATGCGGTGCGGGCTGCCGACATCGCCAGGGCGAGTGGGATGGATGCGATCGAGCTCACGGCGCTGCATACCGCGCTCAGATTCGGTGACTCGTCGGGCCACCGGCGGATCGAGCAGTTGGTGCGGCGGCGCGGTAATCGGGTCGCGGAAGCCGTCGGCGCGCACAGTCTCGGTCGGAGCCGCCACGACCCCGGGTTACTTGTCGCGGCTGCGGACAAGTTCGAGGCCCTCGGTGCTCTGGTCCTGGCTGCCGACGCTGCCGCCGACGCGGCCCGGATGTTCGCCGAGACCGGCAGCCGCGGCAGCGAACTGGAATCCGCGGCCCGAGCGTTGTGGCTGGCCGGCCAGACCGGTGCACGCACGCCGGCGTTGCGCTGCGCCGGCGACCCGCTGCCGCTCACCCATCGAGAGTGGGAAATCGCCGACCTGGTCGGCGTCGGGCTGAGCAACCGGCAGATCGCGGGCCGGTTGTGCCTGTCCGTGCGCACCGTCGACGGCCATCTGTACCGCATGTTCGCCAAGCTCGGTGTCGAGGACCGTGATCACCTGGCCCGGTTGGCGCGCTTCGGTCCTGCGGTGTGACGCCGCGGTCGGGCCCGAGATGTTGTGCGCCGGACGTCAGTCGTCGCTGCCGGTGCGGGAGCCCACGAAAGCGAAGAGCCGAGGATCGGCGGAGGTGAAGCGGTCCACTTCCTCGCCGCCGTCGCAACGCAGCAAGGCAATCGTGATGCTGTCCGCACCGCGCGTCAGTACCCGCCAGTGGGCGCCGGAATCCTCCCAGCGCTGCAGATCTGCGACCCGATCGAGACTCATGCCTACTACCATGGCACGGCATGGCCGGTAAGAACCGAGTGCGGTTGGCCCGGGTATACACCGACCCCGAACCCGATGAGGGCAAGCGAGTACTGGTCGATCGGCTGTGGCCACGAGGGATGAAGAAGTCCGATCCCAGGGTCGGTCAGTGGCTGCCCGCGGTAGCCCCGTCCACGGAACTGCGTCACTGGTACGACCACAAACCACAGCGCTACGACGACTTCGCCGCCCGCTACACCCAGGAGTTGCAGTCCGGTGAAGAGGCGGCGGCCTTCGACGAGCTGCGCGCACTCGTCAAGGCGGGTCCGGTCACGTTGGTGACAGCCACCCGCGAGGTCGAACTCAGCCACCTGACGGTGCTGGCCGAGCTCCTCGCCTGAGTTTCCGGGGTGGTAGGAAGGTAAACCTACCCTCAGTCGCTACGGTAGGCTCGGCGCTCAAATGACCGATATCGATACCGACGTGGCCGACTTGTCAGACGGCCCCGTCCTCAAACGCGAGCTGACCGACATCACCGACGAGGTGCGCGCCGTCGATGCGGCGCCCATCCCGGTTCTGGCCGAGCCGTACGACATCCGGCCGGCCGACGCTGATGCTGACGCCGAGTTGATCTCCGAGTGGATGAACCGTCCGCATCTGGTCGAAGCCTGGGAGTACGACTGGGCGCCCGAGCGGTGGCGGCGTTACCTGCAGGCGCAACTGGACGGGAAGTACTCGCGGCCGTTGATCGCGAGCTTCCGTGGAAAGCCCGCCGGTTACGTCGAGTTGTACCGCGCCGCCAAGGATTCCATCGCGCCCCGCTATGCCGCCGATCCGCACGACATCGGCATGCACGCCGCGATCGCCGATCTGAGATTCGTAAATCGCGGCATGGGTCCGATCCTGTTGCCGCGCATCGTCGCCAGTGTGTTCGAGCTGGACCCGGACTGCCGCCGGATTATGTTCGACCCCGACCACCGCAACACCGGGGCTCGCCGGCTGTGCGAGTGGGCGGGTTGCGAGTTCCTGGGCGAGCACCAGATGTCGAACCGGCGGATGGCCCTCTATGCGCTTCCGCGTACACCCGACGACGCTTTCGGCGCCGCCGGGTAGCGGGATTCGTTCAGGCTCCGGCGAATTCAGGCCCCGGCGAATTCGGCGTAGCCGTCGTAGTCGGGCTTCATGGCCGCGGCCACCAGCTCCCACAGCACCTCATCGGTGCCGCCACCGACCCGGGCCAGCTTCATGTCGCGCCACCACTTGCCCAGCGGGGTCTCGTCGACGAGGTAGCCGGAACCGCCGAAGATATGCATGCACTCCGAGGCGACCTCTTCGCCCAGGCGGGCCGCGGTCACTTTGAATGCGGCGGCGGCTCGGAGGTCGAGCTTGCCCTGCGTGGCCACTCCCATGAGGGCGTAGCGCAGCATGTCGACACGGGCCTGCAGATCGGCCATCCGCATCCGCAGTGCCTGATGCTCAAAGAGCGTATGGCCGAACTGTCGACGTTTCATCATGCGCGCCAACGTGATTCCGAGGATCCGTTGCGATCCGGAGGCCACCTGCCCGGAAATCGACATCCGTTCGTGGGCCAGGCCCCAGGAGATCGCGGCAAGCCCGGTTCCGGCCCTGGCCACCAGATGGTCGGCGGGCACCCACGTGTCGATGTGCACAGCGGCGGTGTCCAGGGGGCCGTTGCCGACCTTGCGGTAGGGGGTCTGCACCTCGACCTGTGACGTCGGGACGGCGATGACGACGACGTTGCCGTGTCTGCTCGTCGGGTCGTGGTCGACGCTGCGGGCCACCACCATGATGTGGTCGGCCACCGGTGACAGCGATACGAACTTCTTGATGCCCTTGATCTCGAAACCGTCTCGGGCCGTGCGGACCTCGGTCTCCACGATCTGCAGATCCGAGCCGCCGGATTCCTCCGAAGCGGCGATGCACAGGACGGCCTCGCCGCGAACGGATTGTTCGCAGATGGTTCGCAGGTGGTCGGACTTACCGAACCGGCGCAGCAGGGCGATGGCCGAATCGTGCAGGCTGACACCCACGCCGATGCCAGAGGAGCCGTTGCGGCCCAGTGCGAAGGCCAGCTCGATCAGCTTGGCCACGTCGGGCTGCTGACTGTCGCCCCATTTCTCGGTGAACACCCCGTTGCGGCCGAGGTGTTCGATGAGTGCGCGCGGGAAGCGTTCGGTCTCTTCGGCTTCGGCGGTCCATGCCTTGACCTGGTCGTCGAACACCCGATCCAGCAGTTCGCGGTATTCGTCGAGCGAGGTGGTGGCCGGCGACGGTGTGGGCACGGTGGCGGTCATGACTTCGCTGTCTCCAATTGTCGTTTGACCTCCAGGCGGCGCAGCTTGCCCGAGGAGGTGCGGGGGAGTGAGCCCGGCGCCAGGAACACCACATCGGCGGGGACGATGCCGCATTCAGAGGCCACCTGCTGGATGACCTGGCTGCGGGCCCCTGCCTCGTCGGCGCCGCGGAATTCCGCTGCGATCACCAGACCGGACCGGACCGCCTTTTCACCGGCCCCCACGGCGACCACGGCGCCTTCGCGAACACCCTTGACCTGTGCGGCAACTCGTTCGATCTCGGTCGGGAAGATGTTTCGTCCCGCGACGGTGATCAGTTCCTTGGTGCGTCCACACACGACCAGGCCGCCGTCGACGAAGTAGCCCAGATCTCCGGTGGCGAACCAGTCGCCGGGATTCAGCGGTTCCTGGCCGAGGTAGCCCGACATCATCGAGGTGCCGCGGATCTCGACCTCGCCCACCTCACGGCCGACGATGCCGGCGTTGTCGTCGCTGGGGCGCAGACGCACCTCCATCCCGGCAATCGCCTGCCCGAGGACGGCGAGCTGCTGCTGGTTGGAACCGGCGTCCGTGGTGACCGTGATCTCGTCGAGCACCACCCCGAGCCCGGGAACGGGAACCGTGACCGCGCAGGATGATTCGGCCATGCCGTATGACGGTGAGAGAGCTCCGGGGTTGAACCCGAAGCGGGCCAGTTCGGTACCGAACCGGCTGGTCGCCTCGCAGTCCACCGGCTCGCCACCGTTGAGTGCGAACCGCAGTGGCGACAGGTCCAGATCTGTCAGCCGCCTGGAGTACTTGCCGATCAGCCCGTAGGCCATGTTGGGGGCGGCGGTCAGAGTGGCGCGGCTCTCGGTGAGCCACCGCACCCAGCTGAACGGTGAGGCCGCAAACGCCGCAGTCGGCGCCTGCCACACCTCGATACCGTGGACCGCGCCGGTGAGCAGGAACGTCAAGCCCATGTCGTGGTACAGCGGCAACCACGAGCAGCCGATGTCGCCGGCCGACAAGCTGATCCGGTCGGCCAGCCCATTCAGATTCGCCAGTACTGCCGCCGGGGCCATCTGGGCGGTGCGTGGTGTGCCGGTGGAGCCTGCCGTGCCCTGCAGGACCGCGCATGGACCAGTACCCAGCGTCAGGGACGTGGAGCGCCGGTCGTGTGCGACGACGACGTCGTCGTGCAGGTTCAGCGAGGGCTCGGCCTTCTCCAGCAGATTCAGGTAGTCGCCGTGGCTGAACACGGTGCCCACGCCGATGTCGGCGAACCGCTTCAGGGTGGCTTGGGCCCATTGGGCGGAATCCGCTCCCCGGACCGGACCGGGCAGCACGGAGAGCGCTGCCCCGGAAAGGAGTGCGCCGAGAACCGTCGCGATTCCTTCCACGGTGGGTTCACCGACCACTCCGACCGCTGTCGACCCGTCGTGGCCGATCTGCTCGGCGACGTTCTCGGCGCGGGCGTACATCTGACCCCACGGCTGGCGCGTCCAGGTGCGGGTCTCCTGGTCGTACACCACGAGGTCGGCGTCGCTCGTGGTCAATGATGCGGCGAGCGCCGCGGCCAGAACGCTCACTGGTTGCTCTGCGCGGCAGGCACTTTCGCCAGGATGGCCGCCTCGAGGTCTCCGACGGTGTCGCAGCTGAGGAGGTCTTCTTCGGACAGAACGACCCCGAGCTTGTCCTCGATCGCCACCATGCCGACAGCGAAGGCGACCGAATCCAGGCCGGCGTCGTCGACGAGGCGGGACTCCCTGGTCACCCGGCGGACATCGACGTTCATGTCGTCACGAAGGATCTCGGTGAGGGCGGCGCTGACCGCTTCGGGTGTTGTCGACTGCATGGGGTCGCACGGTACACGGCGAAGGAAAGCTAGGCTAGCCTTACCCAGCCTGCTGTGGGCTTAGTAACTAAAGCGCGCGAGATCGGTGCCGCCGAAGCGATGGCCGGCATCCACGATGGTTGCCGAGGGCACCATCTCGGCGCTGATCACGCCGTGCTCGCCGGTGAGTTCGTCGATGATCTCGAAGGCCCCGGCGATCCGCTCCGGTGTGTCCACCACGATCGTCGTCACCGGCACTTGACGCCCGAACTGAAACAACCGATCCCCATGCGGTTTGTCCCCGCCGCTGAAGCCCCATACCGCGCGCAGCACGGTGGCGCCGCGGGCGGCGCCGGTCTGCATCAGCGTGCGGACGATGGCCCGGTGAACAGGGGAGCCGTCGTGGTGCGCGGTCTCGGATGTGTGCACCATCAGCTTCTGCCACAGCGGCAGGCCCTGGGCGTCGGTGTCCGGAAGCTCGGCCGGCCGGGTCAGCAGTTGGCCGCCCTGCTTGCACAGCTGCGCGCGCTCGACGGTGAACAGCGGGTTGTTCTCCAGAAGCTCGGTGAGTTCACCGAGCACGGCGTTCACCTGTGCCCCGGTGCCGAGGCCGATGATCATGAGCGGCACTTCGGTGTTGCGGCTGAAGAACGCGGCGCGTCGACGCCGGCCGTGTGCGGTGCCGTCGACTCCCAAGAACACCGTGGCACCCGCGAAGCCACGTCGGTGCAACAGGTCGCACACGGCGCGATACGCCGGGACTCCGCCCACCCGGTGATGACGGCCCACATACACGGTCAACTTGCAGGTGTCGGTCACCGTGGGTGCGGGCGACTCGCGGCGGATCAACTGGGCGCGTTCCAGGGTGATCAGGCCGCGGGGAACGAGATTCACGGTTTGTTCTGCGAGTGCGGCGATCTTGCCCGCGGCGTCGACGGCGGCGATGGCGATCGGGGGATCCTCCGAGGCGGTCAGCGTCTCGTCGGTGCGTAGGTGGTGGTGCGGGCCGAAGCTGGAGATGCCGCGCAGCATGACGCTGATCGCGATGTCGCTGCCGCCGTAGAGGTCCAGGAGCGCGTCGGCGACGAAGCGGTGCTCGTGGCGAAGCCGTTCGGCGAAGTACGCGGTCAACTTGAGGTAATCGGTGGTGGTCACACGCGACCCCCCAACGACATTCCCAGCCATGCCGCGACCAGTCCGAGCGCCACACTGACGACGATGTTGCCCACCGCGGGCCAGATCCGACGTTCCTCGCCCAGACGCTGCGTTTCCAGCATCCAGGTGGAGAACGTGGTGTAGGACCCGACGAACGCGGTTCCGGCCAGCAGCGCGGTGTGCCGGTCCAGGGCCAGCCCGCCCAGGAACCCGAGCAGGAACGCACCGCTCAGATTCACCGCGAGGGTGCCGAACGGGAAGCCGCGGGTGTGACGCGCGGACACTGCGCGGTCGAGCAGGAACCGACAGACCGCTCCGGTCCCGCCGAGCACCAGCACGCCGGTCCAGATCAGGGCGGTCACCGGTTCACCCGCGCACCGTCGCCCGGCGCACCATGGCGGTCGCGACTGCCACCGCGAGCAGGCCGGCGGCGATGCTGGCCGCGGTGTAGCCGGCGGCCAGCGCCCAATTGCCGTGCTCGAGCATCGTCACAGTTTCGACCTGCATCGTGGAGAACGTGGTCAACCCGCCGCACAGGCCGGTACCCAACAGCGGTCTGCGGTAGCTGGACACCGGCAGCCGCTCCAGCAGTCGGGTGGTGAAGTAGCCCAGCAGGAACGCGCCGACGATGTTCACGATGAAGGTCGGCCAGGGCCAGTGTCCCGGCGCCGGGGCAGCGAGCACGGCCAGCAAGGCCCGAGCCAGTGTGCCCAGGGCGCCGCCGATGAAAACTGCGGCCAATTCACGGGGATCGTGGCCGAACATAAGCCAAAAGTATGGCGGTTGGTGCGCGACTACCGGGCACCGACATCCGTTCGAGAGCAGAATCGGAAACTATGGCTGCCAATCCCCGCGCCGGGCAACCGGCTCAACCCGAGGATCTGATCGACATCGCGGCGGTGGTGACCGCGTACTACACCAGACGGCCCGACCCCGACGACATAGCGCAGCAGGTGGTGTTCGGCACCTCCGGGCACCGCGGATCCAGCCTGGACACCGCGTTCAACGAAGGCCACATCCTGGCCACCACCCAGGCCATCGTCGAGTACCGCGCGGCACAGGGCACCACCGGCCCGTTGTTCCTCGGCCGTGACACCCACGCGCTGTCCGAACCGGCCTGGGCGTCGGCGCTGGAGGTCTTGGCGGCGAACGACGTTGTGGCGATGATCGATTCGGCCGACCGCTATACCCCGACACCGGCGGTGAGCCACGCCATCCTGACCTTCAACCGCGGTCGCGATGCCGATCTGGCCGACGGCATCGTCGTCACCCCCTCGCACAACCCGCCCCGTGATGGCGGCTTCAAGTACAACCCACCCAATGGCGGGCCTGCCGACACCGATGCCACCGGATGGATTGCCAAGCGTGCCAACGAGATCCTGCGCGACGGGTTCAAGGACGTGAAACGCATGCCGCTGTCGCGGGCGTTGCAGATGGCGCAGCGTCACGACTACCTGGATGCCTACGTCACGGACCTGGCCAATGTGGTGGACCTGCACGCGATCCGGGCCGAGGGCATCCGTATCGGTGCCGACCCGCTCGGCGGGGCCAGCGTGGATTACTGGGGCGCGATCGCCGAACGGTACAACCTGGACCTCACCGTGGTGAACCCACTGGTGGATGCGACGTGGCGGTTCATGACCCTGGACACCGACGGCAAGATCCGGATGGACTGCAGCTCACCGAACGCGATGGCGTCACTGATCGCGAATCGGGACAAGTATCAGATCGCTACCGGCAACGACGCCGACTCCGACCGGCACGGCATCGTCACCCCGGACGGCGGGCTGATGAACCCCAACCACTACCTGGCCGTGGCCATCGACTACCTCTACACCCACCGGCCGAACTGGCCCGCGGCGACCGCGGTCGGCAAGACCGCGGTGAGCAGTTCGATCATCGACCGAGTGGTGACCGGGTTGGATCGCAAGCTCGTCGAGGTGCCGGTCGGGTTCAAGTGGTTCGTCGACGGGCTGATCGGCGGTGGCATCGGTTTCGGCGGCGAGGAGAGCGCCGGGGCCTCGTTCCTGCGCATGGACGGATCGACCTGGACCACCGACAAGGACGGCATCATCCTGGCGCTGCTGGCCTCGGAAATCTTGGCGGTCACCGGGGCGACACCGTCGCAGCGGTATGCCGAACTCGCCGAACGCTACGGATCGCCCACCTACGCGCGTATCGACGCGCCCGCCGATCGGGAGCAGAAGGCCCGGTTGGCCAAGTTGTCGCCCGAGCAGGTCAGCGCCACCGAACTGGCCGGCGAGCCCATCACCGCCAAGCTCACCTCCGCACCGGGCAACGGCGCGGCGCTGGGCGGGCTGAAGGTCACCACCGAGAACGCCTGGTTCGCGGCACGGCCGTCGGGCACCGAGGACGTCTACAAGATCTACGCGGAGTCCTTCCTCGGGCCCGACCATCTGGCGGAGGTGCAGGAGGCCGCGAAGGAAGTGGTTAATACAGTCATCGGGTGAGCGTTACGGAGGGCGACTGTCAGGGCGACACCAAGGCGAAGCTGCCTGGTGAGGTCTGGGTCCTGATCGTCGCCAATGCCGTCATCGCGCTCGGTTACGGCGTGGTGGCTCCGGTGCTGCCGGCTTACGCCCGTCACTTCGGGGTCAGCATCAGCGCCGCGACGTTCGTCATCACGGCGTTCGCCCTGATGAGACTGTGTTTCGCGCCGGCGACCGGGATCCTGATCCAGCGCTTGGGGGAGCGCCGGATCTACGTGTGGGGACTGCTGATCGTGGCCGTCACCACCGGCGCGTGCGCCTTCGCGCAGACCTACTGGCAGCTGCTGCTGTTCCGGTCGCTGGGCGGTATCGGCTCGACGATGTTCTTCGTCTCGGCGCTGGGTCTGATGATCCGCGTCAGCCCGGAGGATGCCCGCGGCCGCGTGGCCGGGATGTTCTCCTCGGCATTCCTGGTCGGGTCCGTCGGCGGGCCGGTGCTCGGCAGCCTGACCGCGGGGCTCGGGTTGAGCGCGCCGTTCGTCATCTACGGCGCGGCCCTGCTGGTGGCCGCTGCCGTGGTGTTCATCAGCCTCCGGCATTCGTCGCTGGCTGCTCCCGCACCGGACGAAGGCCCGAAGGTGACCGTGCGTGCGGCGCTGCGCAACCGGGCCTACCGGGCCGCGCTGCTGTCGAATCTCGCTACCGGGTGGTCGGCGTTCGGACTCCGAATTGCCTTGGTGCCGTTGTTCATCGTCGACGTGCTGCACCGCGGTCCCGGGATGGCGGGCGTGGCACTGGCCACCTTCGCCGTCGGCAATGTCTCGGCGGTGATCCCCAGCGGCTATCTGTCCGACCGGGTGGGGCGCCGGGTGCTGCTCATCGTGGGGCTGACCGCGGCCGGGATCTCCACCGTCATGGTCGGATTCACCGACGGGCTGACGATCTTCCTCGTGAGCGCTTACGTCGCGGGTTTCTCGACCGGAATCTTCACCGCGCCACAGCAGGCCGCGGTGGCCGACATCATCGGCAACAAGGCCCGCGGCGGTACCGCGGTGGCGACATTTCAGATGATGGCCGACGTCGGCTCGGTCGGCGGTTCGCTGCTGGTCGGGCTGATCGCGCAGTACCTGTCGTTCTCGTGGGCCTTCGTGATCAGTGGGGCGATCCTGCTGGTCGCCGCCGTCGGCTGGATTGTTGCTCCAGAGACCCGCGGAAGGCCGTCCGCCGAGCACACGCCGGCCCGCGCGCTAGGCCCGGAGGCCGGTGGAGAGGTCCCCTGAGCAGCGATTTTGAACCTGGGGTAGCGGTGGTGTAACTTCGTGGGGCACGACAAACGGGGCTATGGCGCAGCTGGTAGCGCACCACACTGGCAGTGTGGGGGTCAGGGGTTCGAGTCCCCTTAGCTCCACGTTTGAGAACCCGAAGCCCGAAGGCTTCGGGTTCTTTGCTTTGCGGGTGTTGTCGTCTCCGGGTTCGGTCGTGAGGCAGCCCCGCTGAGACGCCCGTAACCACCTACCCGGAATCCGCCATGACCGGTCGCGTAGGTTCTTACGCAGTCACATCCAAGAGCCTCAACGAAAGCCATCATGCCCGAGGACCAGAACGCAGACGTTCCACCGAATCACCTCTCCGTCGATCCCCGCAGCCCCTTCTATGACGAAGAGGTGCTGCTCCGCGACGTGGGTATTCGGTTCAATGGCGTCGAGAAGACCAATGTTCACGAATACGACGTGGCCGAGGGGTGGGTGCGTGTTGAAGTTCCCACCGCTAAGGACCGTCGCGGAAATCCGATGGTCGTGAAGCTCAGCGGCACGGTTGAACCCTATTTCCGCCAGACAAAGTAGCGGACCTCTACGCAACAACCCACTGCACTTGGCTGATCGTCAAAAAATTTGACGATCAGCCAAGTGGATAGTCGAAGACTCTCTGCAAGTTTCGGGCCGGTTCCCAATGTGCCCGCCCAGAGCCAACTCCGCGGACCTCACTCCAAGTCGGACAAGACCTTTCGCGCGGCTTCGAGCTCTGCTTCGAGGGCGGCGACCTTGGCGGCCTGCTGCGAGCGCGCCTCTTCGATCACTTCGTCGATGGGCGTGGAGAGATCCTCGTGCAGTTCCTTGGCCGCGCGCGAGACGGCAGCAGCTGCGACCGCGACATTGCGTGCCAGGTAGGTGGTGCCCTGCTTGAGCTCGGCGTGCCATTCGCCGTCGGCGGTTCCGGTGACGGTAAGAGTCAGCTCGATTGTCTTGGCCTTCTTGCCCGCTGCCTTCTTGGCCGGTGCTTTCCGCGGCTTCTCCTCGGCAGAAGCGTCGGCGGCAGGTGCGTTGTTCTCGGCCGGCGCAACCAAGTCGCCAGGAGTGTCAGAGTCGGTGGTCAACGTTTCTGGGGCCTGAGCGTCTACAGTCATCGTCACGGCGAACTCCTTTTCGAACATCGCCCGCACTGAGCGGGATGGGCGGCGAGGAACATTAGAACACACGTTCGACGTTCACCGTCAAGTCGGCGCGCGTGTCACGCTCACTTCGTCGAGCCGGCGAGCTGTGCGCCGATGACGGTCGTATCCAGGCGCCGCAGGAGATCGAGTGGGTCGTCGAAAACGGCTTGTGCCCCGGCCTTTTCGAGCTCGCAGTCAGCGACACCGCCGCACCGTACGCCGATGAAGGGTACGCCGATGCGGGTTGCGGCTTGTCCGTCCCACACCGCGTCGCCGACGAAGACGGCCTGCTCGGCGGATACACCACCGCGTTTCAGCGCCACTTCGACGATGTCCGGGTCAGGCTTGGCTGTGTCGACGTCTTTGGATGACGTCGCCGCGGCGATGGCATCGTCGCTGTCGAGAATCTTTCGGGTGATGGCGAGTTCGTCTTCCGGGGCGGAACTGGCCAGCACTACCTGAACCCCGGCCTCGGCGAGATGGTGCAGGAGTTCACGCGCGCCGGGCAGACGCACGATCAGTTCTGCACTCTCCTTGTAGAGACTGCTGTGGCGGTCTTTGAGTTGTTGCTGCACAGCCTCACTGGCGTCTCCGGACAGGGCTCTGACGAGGCTGCTGCCGTCCATTCCGATGCTGCGGTGGATCCGCCAGGACTCCACGTCGATGTTCTGCTCGCGAAACGCGCGAGCCCACGCATGCACATGTAGGTAGTTCGTGTCGACGAGGGTCCCGTCGACGTCGAACAGGACCGCGAAACGTCTCGACATAGGCATTCGCGCGGTATACCCATCCACCCGCAGGTGAAACGACTCGCGCCTGTACGCCGGCAGTCGGATGAGCTTGACGCGGGATTCCGTTGTGCGGGTGTGGCATTCGGGCACATGAGTGGCCGGCGCCGCACACTGACGTTGACGTTTGTCTGCCGATCCCGGCGCAGCCGCCGATGCCACCGAAAAGGCCAGTCAGTCCTCAAGCCCGTATTCGTCGAACCAGTAGGCGAGCTTGCCGCGCCGACTGACCGCGCGCATCCGGGCCTCCGCTGCTGTCCGCATCTTGCTGGTGGTCACTATGAGCAGTTCGTCGCCGACGGCGATGCGGGTGTCCGGCAGCGGAACGAAGGTGCGACCGTTGCGGATGATCAACGTGATCACGGCCGGGTCGGGCAGTCGCAGTTCCAGGATGGTGACGTTGTGTAGCCGGGAGTGCGGCTGCACTGTCATGGTCAACAGTTCGGCGTCGAGAACGTCCAGCGGTGCGGCTTCGACTTGGATCTCACGGGTGATGTCGCGGGTGATCAGCCCGAGCGCGTTGGCCACGAATCGGATGCTGGGTGCCTGTATCAGCGTGAAGATCACCACGAGGACGAACACGATGTTGAGCAGCCGGTAACTGTCCGGCACGCCCGCAACGATCGGAAACGTTGCCAGCACGATCGGTACCGCGCCACGCAGGCCCGCCCAGGATAAGAACAGTTGTTCGCGCAGCGGGATGCGGAACCCGGCCAGCGACAGGATCACCGACACGGGCCGGGCGATCAGCAGCAGCACCAGCCCGATGATGATGGCCGGGACGATATCTCCGGCCAGATCATGGGGATTCACCAGCAGTCCGAGCAGGACGAAAAGTCCGATCTGGGCCAGCCAGCCGACCCCCTCGGCGAACGACCGGGTCGCTGAGCGGTGGGGCAGGCCGGAGTTGGCCAGCACCACCGCGGACAGGTATGCGGCGATGAATCCGCTCGCGTGGGCGCTGCCTGCGGCGGCGAATGCGATGAAGCCCAACCCGAAGGTGGCGATCGGGTAGAGCCCCGAGGCCGGCAGCGCGATGCGGCGTAAGGCGAAGGCGCCGGCGAACCCCACGCCCAAGCCGAGCAGGGAGCCGGTGACCAGTTCGTAGAGCAGGTCGGTGATGGCGCCCTCGGGGTGGAACACGAATGGCACCACGCTGAAGGTCAGCACCAAGATGACCGCGGGCGCGTCGTTGAAGCCGGACTCTGCCTCCAGCAGACCGGCCAGACGCCGGGGCAACGGCAGGATCCGCAGCACCGAGAACACCGCGGCCGCATCCGTGGAGGACACGATCGCCCCCAGCAACAGCGCGAGTTGCCAGTCCATGCCCAGCAGCAGATGCGCTCCGACCGCGGTGATGGCGGTGCTGATCACCACGCCGAGGGTGGCCAACACGCCTGCGGGTGCCAACACCCCTTTGATGTCGGAGAACCTGGTGGTCAAACCGCCTTCGACGAGAACGATCGCCAGCGCCGTGGTGCATACGTTGCGCGCCAGCTCGACGTTGTGGAAGTCCAGCCCGATCCCGTCGACGCCCAACACCATGCCGACCGCCAGGAAAAACAGCAGGCTGGGAAAGCCGATGCGGGTCGCCACGCGCGTGCCGATGATGCTCGCCAACAGCACGATGCCGCCGGTGAGCAAGGTCAGGTACAGCTGGTTCAGGCTCATCGAGAGTTAGTTAATCAGGGCGAAGGGTCGTGAGTGGGCCATGCGAATAGGCGAAAATGGCTGAGTGGGCGAACGGAAGATGCGAGTCGTGGTTGCCGGCGCGGGCAATGTGGGCCGTTCCGTGGCGCGTGAATTGCTCGACAATGGCCACAAGGTGCTGCTGATCGAGCAGCTGTACCGCCGCTACGAACCGCACACCGTGCCGGGAGCGGACTGGCTGTTGGCCGACGCGTGTGAGCTCTCGGCAATGGAGGGCGCGGGAATCGAAACCGCCGACGTGCTGATCGCCGCGACGGGTGACGACAAGTCCAATCTCGTGGTCGGGTTGCTGGCCAAGTCCGAGTTCGGGGTGCCGCGGGTGGTGGCCCGGATCAACGACATCCGCAACCAGTGGCTGTTCGGACAGGACTGGGGTATCGATGTCGCGGTGTCGACGCCGGGCTCGTTGGTGGCCGGCATAGAGGGTGCCATCGACGTCGGGCACCTGGTGCGGTTGATGACGTTGCGCGGGGGCCGCGTCGAGCTGACCAAACTCACACTGCCGGAAGAGAATCCGGTGGTCGGTCAGCGGGTGGATCGATTGGACCTGCCCGTGGATACCGCGCTGGTCACCATCGTGCGCGGAAACAAGGTCAGGTTCCCCAAGTCCGATGATGTGCTCGAAGCCGGTGACGAGCTGCTGTTCACCGCCAACCGCACCTCGGAGAACTCGCTGTTGGCCGCCATCCACGGCGGGGAGTTTCTCAGGGAAGTGGTTTCCGAGGAGTCATGACGCGTATCGCGCTCGATGCTCAGTTGGTCGCCGGTGGTGGTTGTGGTTGAAAGGGTTGGTACCACCACCAGTCGGCGCGTTCGCCGGTTGGGCCGGCACACGGTGGGACATCGGGTGGTGCTGTGGTGGGTGGGCGGGCCAGCGATCCACCCAGCAACCGTTTGCCGGTGCTGTCGGTGACGATCAGTTGGTGGGCCGGTCCGGTGATGGTGATGCCGCCCCGGTGATGCAGCCGGTGGTGATACGGGCAGACCAGCACGAGGTTGTCCAGGTCGGTCGGCCCGCCGTCTTCCCAATGCACGATGTGATGGGCATGCAATCCACGGGTGGCGCCACAGCCCGGGACCACACAGCAGCGGTCGCGGTGTTCGAGGGCGCGGCGCAGCCGGCGGCTGATGGTGCGGGTGGTGCGCCCGGTCCCGACCGGTTGCCCCTGGCGTTCGAACCACACCTCACAGGTGGCATCGCAGAGCAGGTAGCGCCGGTCATCCTCAGACAACACCGGGCCCAGATGCAGGGCCGCGATGCGGTCCTCGACATTCAGATGTACGGCCACGGTGGTGTGTAGTCCGTGCGGGCGGCGGGCGGCTTCGGTGTCCCAGCCGGCCTCGATCAGGCTCATGAACGCATCCACCAGGTCGGGAAACGGCGGCGCCTGATCGCCCTCACCATCGATGTCGTGGTCGCGTCTCCAGTCGGTGACCACCGCGTCGTGGTGGGCTTGCAGTGCGGTGTCCAATTTCGCCGCGTCCAATCGCGGCAACCGGATCCGCCAGGTGATGTGCTCGTCGGCTTCGGTGCGGCTGATGAACCGCTCGGGTTCGGGCCGGGTTTCGGGTTCGGGGCGCGGTTCGAGTTTGACCGCGGTGCGCAACTGGCGCACGGTAGCGCTCGCGGCCAGCTCGGCATAGTGCTCATCAGAGCCATCGGCAGCGTGCTCGGCGATCACCCCGACCTGATCCAGCGACAGCCGCCCCTCACACATCCCCTGCGCACAGCGGGGGAACTGTTCGAGCCGACGCGCCACCGCCACCACCGTCTCGGCGTTGCGTGGGGCGATACCGGTCTTCCAGGCCACCAACGCCGCGATCGACCGGGCGCCGGTCGCACCACACAACTCGTCACGATCCAACTCAGCAACAATCTCCACGAGGCGCCCATCAATCGCATTGCGCTGACCCACCAACTCAGCCACCTCGTCGAACAACACCTCCAACCGCCCCACCGGGGAAACCCCAGCGGCGAAAGAAGCTGTGGCTGAAGACATGACATCATCATCGCAGAGGGGTACGACAACTTCGGGTGTGCAACTTGGGGGCCTTAAGCTGAAGTCCATGGATGCCGAAGACGCCGAGGGAACCGAAGCGCCGGAACGCCGGTTGGTGATCAGGGTCAACTCGAACGCCAAGATGTCGCGCGGCAAGGCCGCAGCGCACGCGGTGCACGCCGCCCTCAAGCTTTACGGCATCGAATACGAGCACCCGGTCATCGTGATCGGCGGTAAGCCCGACGAGATCCTGGCGCAGACAGTGCATGTACGTGACGCCGGCCGCACTGAGCTCGAACCCGGTACGTTGACCGCGGGGGCGAGCTGGGAGTACAAGAGCCGCGCCGAACCCGACGCATCCGAGTAGTCCGTTAACCCGTTGCGGCAGTACGTTCCTGACGCGGTTGAGGCAGCTTCAGGCCCAAATGTTCTCGCAGCGTCGTGCCCTCATAGTCGGTGCGGAAGACACCGCGTTCCTGCAGGAGTGGCACGACCTGGTCGACGAACGGGTCGAGCCCGCCCGGCGTGACGTGCGGGACCAGGATGAAGCCGTCGCTGGCATCCGACTGCACGAGATGGTTGATCGATTCGGCGATGGTGGCCGCCGAGCCGACGAAGTTCTGCCGGCCGGTGACCTCGATGATGAGCTCGCGGGTGGTCAGGTTCTCCGCCTCGGCTTTGGCGCGCCACTCGTTGGCCACCGCGATCGGGTCGCGGTGGATGCGCACACTGGCGCGCCCCTTGGAGATGGTGTTCTCACCGACGACCGGATCCACGGTGGGCAGCGGCCCGTCGGGGTCGTGGTCGGAGAGGTCACGGTTCCACAGTTGTTCGAGGAACTTGATCGCGGTGGCGGGGGATACCTGGGCCAGACGGACCTCGTGGGCCTTCTCGCCGGCCTCGGCATCGGTGTCGCCGAGCACGAAGGTGGCCGCGGGCAGGATCAGCAACTGGTCGTGGCGGCGGCCGTATTTGGCCAGGCGACCCTTGACGTCGGCATAGAACTTCTGGCCGTCTTCCAGCGTCCCGTACCGCGAGAAGATGGCGTCGGCGGCTGCGGCGGCGAACTCGCGTCCGCGGTCGGAGTCCCCGGCCTGGAAGATCACCGGGCGTCCCTGCGGGCTTCTCGGCACGTTGAACCGACCGCTGATGTCGAAATGATCGTCGTGGTAGGTGAACTCACCGGCGGCAGGGTCAGACAGGAACACACCGCCTTCCTTGTCGGCGACGATCTCGTCGCCCCGCCAGGAATCGAACAGGGTGTGGGCGGCGGCCAGGAAGCTCTCGGCCCGTTCGTAGCGTTGGTTCTCGGGCAGGAAGCCGCCCCGGCGGAAATTCTCCCCGGTGAAGGCATCCCACGAGGTGACGACGTTCCACGCGGCCCGGCCCTCGGAGAGGTGATCAAGTGAGGCGAATTGTCTTGCTACCTCATAAGGTTCGTTGAAGGTCGAGTTGATGGTGCCCGTGAGGCCGAGCCGGTCGGTTACCGCGGCAAGCGCAGCCAGCACGGTGAAGGTATCGGGGCGTCCCACCACGTCGAGGTCGTAGATCTGGCCGCCCTGTTCACGCAGCCGGAGCCCTTCGGCCAGGAACATGAAGTCGAACTTGCCGCGTTCGGCGGTCCGCGCGAACCGAACGAACGAGTCGAACTCGATGTGGCTGCCGGATTCGGGATCACTCCAGACCGTGGTGTTGTTGACCCCGGGAAAATGCGCGGCCAGATGAATCTGCTTGACGGGCTTGCTCATGCGCGTGTCCTGTCGATCTCAGACGGTCGTGTAGCGGTTGGCAGGGCGGGGTAGGCCCAGCAAGCCGCGAAGGGTTGATGCTTCATAGGACTGGCGGAAAAGGCCACGGCGCTGCAGGTCGGGGACCAGCACATCGGTGATCTGCTGTAGGTCGTGCGGGATTGAGGCCGGACGCAACCGGAAACCCGAGGCGCCCGCGGTATGCCAGGCTGCCAACAGGTCGGCGAGTTGTGCAGGCGTGCCAGCGAAAATCTCGGCGTCACTGCGGTACTGGGTTCCGGCGAGCTCGTCGAGGCGTTCGCGTCGGGCGCGTGCCGCATCGAGGGTGCCGTCAAGGAATACCACCAGGTCGGCGAATACCCGCACCGCAGGGGCATCGGCAGGCCGTGGTGCAGCGACCGTGTCGACCAGGGCGGTGACCTCCTCGGCGCTGTGCGGGGTGACAAAACCGACGTCGGCACTGCCCGCGATCAGCCGATAAGCGGGGTCGACGTGGCCGAGCGCGGCGACGATGGGCTGTCCCTGCGGGGGTCTCGGGGTGATCGAAGGGCCTTTGACGGAAAACGAGACGCCCTCGAAATCGATGTAGTGCAGCTTGTTCCGATCGATGAACCGTCCGGTGGCCACATCGCGAATCTCGGCGTCGTCCTCCCAGCTGTCCCACAACCTGCGCAGCACCTCGACGTATTCGTCCGTCTCGGCGAACAATTCAGCACTCATCGCCGTACGGTCCTCGGGTAGGTGACGACGACCGAAATGCGCTGCGGCATCACGACGCGAGGCGACCTGGACCCGCACCCCGGCGCGGCCGGTGCTGACGTAGTCGAGGGTGGCGATCGCCTTGGACGCGTGGAACGGTTCGGTGTAGGTGGTGATGACGGTGGGCACCAGGCCGATGTGGTGGGTACGGGGTGCGACGCGGGACGCGATCAGCACGGCGTCGAGACGGCCGCGCACCCGGTCGGTGCGGTTATCGGCGCGGAACGGGTGATCGGACTGCAGGGTGAGCCCGTCCTCGATCGTGACGAAATCGAGCAGGCCTTTTTCGGCCTGACTGACCAGATCGGACCAGTACCGCGGATTCAGCGTTTCGGCAGGGCGGGCCAGCGGCTCGCGCCAGGAGGCTGGGTGCCAGCCGGTGCCATCGAGTGCGACGGCGAGGTGCAGTGGAGTGCCCATCGACGGTTCTCACTTTCAGTCGCGGTCTCTGGCGACAACGCGAGCTCACACCCGGGTAATCCCGGGCGGGAGCTGTTGCGACTGTCCAACCCAGTCTGACCTGCCTGAAGAGATCGACGCAGGGTGATGCGAAATCCCTGGGGATATCGGCTACGCGATGTGCTGACCGGCAGCCGGGGCGGTGAACGTGTCGTCGAGATAGTCACGGAGTTCGCGGACGTCGGCATTGAGCAGGGCGAGGTAGCCGTCGGGACGCACGAGTGTCAGCCCCGCACCGCATGCGGGGATGGTGTCGTGCCGGACATCGATGAGGTCGGCATGAGGCCCGATGGCGTCGTGGAGTCCGCGCATCTTGGGACCGGAATGCAGCAGGGTGAACCTGGATGAGTCGAGCACGTCGATGCGCGGGAAGCGATCGCCGACTTCCAGCTGCGTATCTTCGGTACCTCCGGTGCCGTCGCGGTACGAAACGTCGAGCTGAGTCAGGGCGCGACTCAAGACTCGCTGAACGATGGGTCGCGCGGTGACGTGCGGTGCCAGATGGCGGCGGCCGAAAGCGGCAATAGGGTTGCGCAACAGCGTCATCCGGGTGGCTCGCCGGGTGCCCTTGACCAGTCGGTGCGCCACCGGGGAGCGTTCGGCGGCGTAACTGTCCAGCAGCTCGGGCGCAGCGTGTCCGTGCACCACGGCCGCCAGTTTCCAGCCCAGGTTGAACGCGTCTTGAATGCCCGTGTTCATTCCCTGCCCGCCGACCACCGAATGCACATGGGCGGCGTCACCGGCGAGGAACACCCGCCCGACGGAATGCCGGGCGACTTTGCGCTGGTTGATGCGAAATCGGCCGGCATACCTGACTTGGGCGACGCGGGCTCCGGCGGGCGCGCACCGGTCCACGGCAGACTGCAGTTCCTCGAAAGTCACGTCGCCGCCGGGGGATTGGCCGGGCCGGTACGCGATGGTGAGGCGGTGCTGGTTGCCGGGCATCGGGAAGTACGCGACGAATCGGCCCCGGTTGAGGAACGAGTAGAAGATGTCGTACGGCAGTGTCCAGTCCATGTGGACGTCGGCGACGGCGAAGTTCTCCTCGAAAGCCGCGCCGACGAACGGTACTGCGAGCTGGTGTCGCACGGTGCTGTGAGCACCGTCGCAGCCGATGACCCACGGTGCGTGCGCCCGCTCGGCCAGACCGGTGCGGTGGTGCAGGGTGACTCGGACATCGTCGGGCGACTGCGTGAGGGCCGTCAGTTCGACGCCGTGTTCGACCGTCACACCGTGCTCGGCCAGGCGGGCTCTCAGCAGTGCCTCCACCCGTGGTTGCGGCAGCATCAGCAGGTAGGGATGCGGTGTGGTCAGTGCCCCGATGTTCAGGTGCAGGAATCGCTTTCCCTCGCTGAAGACGTTGAACTCCGTGACCGGGACCCCGTCGGCCACCGTAGCTTCCGCAAGGCCCAACTTCTCGAACAGCTCGAGCGTTCTCGGCTGGACGCCCAAAGCGCGGGTTTCGGTCGTCGGTGCGGCGGCAGCGTCGACGATACGGACGGCCGCCCCACGCCGGGCCAGTTCGATCGCCATCGTGAGCCCGGTCGGTCCGGCGCCGACGATCAGCACTTCTTCAGTCATCGAGACTGACCGTGCGCCGGGGTGGAATTGAGGCCGCGGTAGTCGGGGACCCATGCGGTGGGGCGTGGAATCCACCGCGGGACATTGCGCCGGAATTCGTCGTATTCGGCGCCGAACCGTTTGCGCAGATGCGGTTCCTCGAAGACCGGGATCGCAATCACGACGAGCGTGCAGAACAGCGCGAACCAGGCGTACAGCCAGGGAGATGCCGTGGCCACCGCGGTGCCGAGTTGGATGCAGAAGACCGCCGTCATCATCGGGTTGCGGACGTGTCGATATGGGCCCTCCACCACCAAGTTGACCGGGGAGCCGATGGCCAGGGCGCCCTTGCCGATGCGGTCGAACAAGATCACCGTCCACACCAGGAACCACAGCCCGAACGCGATCAGGGCAGCGCCGGCGATGGCCAGCAGCAGACCTGACGTGGTGGTCAGGTCAGGTCCTTTCGCGCCGGTCAGCCAGATGATCACAGCCGGAATGAAGATCGTCATCGTTGCCGGGGCGATCAACACCGAGATGGTGTGCCGCCACCAGAGTCGCCGTTGGGTCATGTCGAGCTCCTTTCTTCAACCTCTGTTGAAGAAAACGCTACGCCTGCGCTTCGGCATAGGTCAACGGTTGTTGAACTAAACTTCGGCCCATGTCAGAGACCGGGCGTAGCGGCCGATGGCGCACGGGCCAACAGAACAAGCAGCGGATCATCGACGCGGCCCGCGAGCACTTCATGCGTGACGGCTACGAGAAAGCAACCGTGCGCAGCATCGCCGCTGACGCCGGCGTCGACGTGGCGATGGTCTACTACCACTTCGGCAACAAGGAGGGCTTGTTCACCGCGTCGGTGCTCGACACTCCGCAGCACCCATTGCATCAACTGGCGAACCTGCTCGAAGAGGGGCCTGGGGAGATCGGCGCTCGGCTGGTACGCGATGTCGTTCAGCGCTGGGACGCGGGAGCGTCTTTCGACCTCTTGCTGACGGTGTTCCGGTCAGCGGACATCCACCCTTTGGCGCGCAAGCTTTTACACGACACGCTGGCTGGTCCCGTGGCCCAGCAGATCGCGGAGCAGTTCGGTGTCGACAATGCGGAGCTGCGCGTCGAGTTGGTGACCGTGCACCTGGTCGGTCTGGCGTTCGCGCGCTATCAACTAAAGATCGAACCGATGGCCTCGGCGAGCATCGATGACCTGGCCGCCTGGATCGGCCCGACGGTGCAGCGGTATCTAACCGATCCGAATCCCTAGTGGCTCAGACGCGTAGCTGGTCCAACCACGGGTGGTCCGGGTAGAGGCGGGCCACCCAGCCGATGAGGCGTGTCCGCGCGTCGTCTGCGAGTCGCGGTGCGACGCGACGGAAATCGTCTTCGTCCTTGTCCGCCGTGCGATGCGCCTTGAAGAGCAGCGCCACCTCGGGGATCACGTACGGTATCCCGTCTCGAACTCGGATGAGTTCGTCGTAGGGCAGGGTGATCGACGGGTCGCGCCGGCATACCCAGAGATCACCATCGTGGGGTTCGCGGAATACATCCAGGCGATACTGGCCGGTGGCCGGGTCGCGACACCAGGTCTGGTGCAGATCGGGGTGATCTCCGACATCGGCAAAGGGCCACAGCCGTCCGTCGCCCGCCACGTCCCACTCGAATCCGGCCAGGGCGCCGGCGATTTGCGGGAAAGTGCGGCGGGGGACAGCGATTTCGAGGTCGGCGTGGGGCCGTGGCGGACCTCCCAGATACAGGTCGATCGCCCACCCTGCCGCCACGCACCACCGAGTGTCGACCTCGGCCAACCGGTCAGCCACCTCGGTCGGGGTCCAGGGTGCCCAGAGGCGATCGGCTTCCTCGGCGCTGATCGACCGGCCACCCACGGGCAGGTTCTCAGACATCGACATCCCCTATCCCCGCCGGCCGTAACCGTCCGCGCAGCACCGCCACGAATGGTCGTGGATCGGCGCGCCCGTCCCGCCGGAACGGCATCGAGTCTCGCGAGGCGCCGATCCACTCGGAACGCGCCATGTCCTCGAGGAACAGCCGGCGTCCGGCCCGGCCGGCAAGGAGATGTAGCAGCAGGGTTCCGGTGCGCCCGTTGCCCTCGCGGAATGGGTGGATCTGGTTGTAGTCGGCATAGATTCGCGCCAGTCGGTAGGACAGTGTGCCGTTGTCGATCTCGAGTCCCTCACCGGCGAGTGCTCTGATCTCGGTGTGCAGTGCCTCCAGTGCGCGCGGAATTCGCGCGCAGGAGCCGAACGCGCTGTCGTGTTTTCGGAGTTCGACGATGCGGGGCTCGCCCGCCCATGCGTACACATCGCCGAACACGTGGCGGTGCAATGACCGCACATCCAGATCTGAGTCCTGGCAACGCAGATGCACCTGCAGGATCCGGCCGGCCGTCGCGACATATTCCAGGTGTGTGAGTAACGAGCCGTCCTGCACACCGAAGTTGTTGCGCAGCACCGATGTTCCGGGCAGAAAATACGGGCGGCGTCGTGCCAACACCCTCCGCCGCGGCGGTACGGCGGGGGACGGAAGATGCCGCCCCAGGTACTGGCCGTAGGTTTCTGTGCCGGTGAGCAACGTGGTCAGCGATTCGATCTGTTCGGCCGTGGGCTGCCAGCCCTCGAGGCGTTCGGCGGCGATGGTCTGGGTCAGGGCGTGTCGCCCGGACTCGGTCAACCCGGCTACCACGTGGAGAACGTCGACGTCGACGCCAGATAGTCGAGTTTGCGCCGCACGCCCGTGAGTTCGCGGCCGATGCTGCGCAGCGCGGTGCGGTCCTGAGGCGGGAGATCCGATAGCTCGATGTGTTCGTCGACGTGGGCATCGGATCCGGCAGAGTCCCAGCGTGCGGCCCGGACCCGCCAGCGGATGCTGGAGCCGATCGCGTGACATTTGGCCAGCGCCCGGGCGTCGTCGGGATCCAGGTACCGGGTGCCGGCGGCCGCACCTAGGCGGTCGGCGGTGGCCAGCGCATCGGAGCCGCAACTGAGTCCAGCCCAACGGGCGATCCGCACCACCGGGTCGACGGCGGCATGTTTGATGTCGACACGGCCATCCCCGGACGTCAGCGTTCGCAGCCGGGAGGGGATGTAGGCGCGGGCGAAGGTGGCGTCCTGCAACATCGCAGCCAGCGCCGCGGGTTGTGCCCGCACGGCGATACCTGCCTGTTCACGCAGCTCGGTGCTCCCGCGGGCAGCTGGACCAACGGGCAAGGCGTCGGCCAGCAGTCCGATCATCACCACACCCCGGTCGGCCGACGGGTCTGCGGCCCACCCTCCGATGCCGATCGCCCACTCTTGTGCGGTGCGGTTGAACCGCACGCGCGAGGCGACGGCCCCGTTGTCGTCGGCTCGGAACCCGCAACATCCCAACAGTTCATGGACGTGTGCCGCCTGGGCCAAGGCGGAATCCGGTGTGACGTCTGCGCTGCGGATCACCAAGGTTTCCAGGTCCGACCCGGGCAGTGCGTCTCCGCGGCCGACGCTGCCCGACGCATACCAGTCACCGAGGCCAGGGGCGACCAGTCGCGCGGCTGTCGCCAGCGCCGCGCGCGCCACGGACGACCACGCCGCCGCCACCGACGCCGCACCGAGCCGCGCGTCGATCACTGCGCGCACCACCTCGTGCGCGTGGTCGCCGGCTGTCACCAGGTCATGCTCGTTGTCCGCTGACGCGATGCGCCGACAGGCATCGTCCAACGCAGCCACAGCCATGCCGCTGATTGTGACAGGACACCAGCCCGGTGAGGTTTCGGCAACGCAATGCTTACCGCTCGCTACATGAACGAAACACGCGGGTGACAGCTCGGACACGCCGGGACGCTTATCTATCGAGTGACAGTTAAGGAGCTGGCGGCACCGCCCCTGAGCCCGAGAGAAACGCCTATGACCAGCAGCGCTACCGAAAGCCAGCGAGACGTGGACGGCCGATTCGCCGACCACGACGACCTGGCGGAGTTCGGTTACGACCAGCAGTTGCACCGTCGGCTCGGCAAGTTCGAATCGTTCGCGGCGGGCTTCTCGTTCGTGTCGATTCTGACGACGATCTTCCAGTTGTTCGGCCTCGGCTTCGGTTTCGGCGGCCCGGCCTTCTTCTGGACCTGGCCGGCAGTGTTCCTCGGCCAGTTCCTGGTGGCGCTGTGTTTCGCCGAGCTGGCCGCGCGCTATCCGATCTCGGGGGCCATCTATCAGTGGTCCCGCCGGATGGGTGGCGAGGTGATCGGCTGGTTCGGTGGCTGGTTCATGATCCTGGCCCAGATCGTCACCGCTTCAGCCGCAGCGATCGCACTGCAGGTGGTGCTGCCCACCATCTGGTCCGGATTTCAGATCATCGGCGATGACCCGGCGCTGACCTCACCCAGCGGCGCGGCCAACGCGGTGCTGCTGGGCACCGTCCTGCTGGTGCTGACCACAACGATCAATTGCCTTGGTGTCAAATGGATGTCCCGCGTCAACAGCGCGGGGGTGATCTGCGAGATCGTCGGTGTCATCGCCGTCATCGGGGTGTTCTTCACCCATGCCCAGCGCGGTCCGCAGGTCGTGTTCGACACCGGCGCCCCCGGACAACAGCCCGGCTACGTGTGGGCCTGGATCATGTCTGGCCTGATGGCGGCCTATGTCATGGTCGGTTTCGGCTCGGCAGGTGAGCTCGCTGTTGGGTCCGGATGGCCCGAGCCTCGGCGGTTTCGTCTGCCCGGTCACCGTTACCGCCGCTGACCGCTGGAAGCTGGGCCAGCTCGCTCCCGGCGCCACCATCCGGTTCGTCCCGGTCCGCGCGTCGGAGGCTCCCACGCCGACCACGGTCGGTCCGGCCCGGCGCGCCTCGATCCCGGCAGTGTTTTCCCGCGGCGGCGACGAGGACGACGGAATCATCGCCGGCACAACCTCATCGGATGGCAGCACAACGGTTACCTACCGCCGGATCGGTGACGACAACGTTCTGGTGGAGTACGGCGAGATGCGGCTGGATCTGGCGCTCCGGGCCCGCGCGCACGCACTGCACCACGCTCTGGAACAGCATCGGCCGGACGGGCTGATCGACCTCACGCCCGGAATCCGTTCGCTGCAGGTCAAAGTGGATCCGGCTCGGCTTCCGCAGTCGAGGCTGGTGCCACTGCTCGCCGAGCTCGAGGCGTCTTTGCCTGCCGCGCAGGATCTCGTGGTACCCAGTCGCACGGTTCGGTTGCCGCTGAGTTGGGACGATCCAGCCACCCGGGAAGCAATCGAACGATATATGCACGGCGTGCGTGCCGATGCGCCATGGTGCCCGTGGAACATCGAGTTCATCCGGCGGATGAACGGCCTGGACTCGGTCGAGGATGTGCACCGAATCGTGTATGACGCCGAGTATCTGGTGCTCGGCCTCGGTGACGTATATCTGGGCGCTCCGGTTGCCACCCCGCTGGATCCACGGCACCGGCTGGTGACGACCAAGTACAATCCGGCGCGGACCTGGACTCCCGAGAACGCGGTCGGCATCGGCGGGGCATACCTGTGCATCTACGGCATGGAGGGACCTGGCGGATATCAGTTCGTGGGGCGCACTACGCAGATCTGGAACCATCGGCATCCCCTGACCGCCCAAGGATTCGAGCCCGAACATCCTTGGCTGCTGCGGTTTTTCGACCGGATCCAGTGGTACCCAGTGTCCGCCGACGAGCTGCTCGACCTGCGTGCCGACATGGCCGCCGGCCGTGGTCGGGTCGACATCACCGATGGGATGTTCTCGTTGGCCGAGCATGAGCAGTTTTTGGCCGCCAACGCTGAGGACATCGCCGCGACCCGCGCCGCGATGGAGGAGGCGCGGTCCGAAGAGCGCGAACGTTGGGCGGCGGCAGGAGAATTTGTACGAAAGGAGTCTGCGTGAGCAAGATCGCCGAGATCTACCGGAACATCGAAGCCAGTGGACGCGACGAGGTGTTCATCCACCTGCGCCCGCAGGCCGACGTCGAACAGGAACACCGCGCGGCGGTTGCCGGCGGCGCACTCGCCGGAGTGGTGCTGGCGGTCAAGGACAACGTCGACGTCGCCGGGATCCCGACCACTGCGGCGTGCCCAGAATTCAGCTATATTCCCGATGCCGACGCACCGGCGGTGACCGCTCTCAAGGCCGCCGGTGCTGTCGTCATCGGGAAGACCAACCTCGATCAGTTCGCCACGGGATTGGTCGGCACCCGCAGCCCCTATGGCGCAGTGCGGGATTCCCGCCGTCCTGACTACATCTCCGGCGGCTCGAGTTCCGGTTCCGCGGTGGCCGTTGCGCTCGGGTTCGCCGACATCGCGATCGGCACCGACACCGCAGGGTCGGGTCGCGTACCGGCAGGGCTGCAGGGAATCGTGGGAATCAAACCCACTGTGGGCGTGGTATCCACAGGGGGAGTGGTGCCGGCATGTGCCAGCTATGACTGTGTGACGATCTTCGCGGCCGACCTGCCCACTGCCCAGTCGGCGATGGCCGTGATGAGCGCCGGTGCACCGCAACGCCAGTGGCCGGCTGACGTTCCCTTCGCCGCGCCGGTGACCCCCAGAATCGCCATACCGGAGACGTTGACCGGGCTCGATGACGCTTGGCAGGCCGCGTTCGCCGAGGCCGTGCGCAAGGCGAAGGCTGCCGGATTCGACATAGTGCCGATCTCGATGGATGACTTCTTCGCCGCGGCCGGCCTGCTCTACAACGGCGCGTTGGTCGCTGAAAGATGGGATGCGGTGGGGGAGTTCGTCAGCGCGGCCGGCCCCGATGCGAAGCTGGACCCGACCGTGGCAGCCATCGTCACCGCGGCCGGCGCACATTCGGCGGCAGATCTGTTGCGTGACCGGCGGCGGGTCGAGGAGTTGCGTCGCACCGCGTTGACTGAGCTCGCAGGATGCCACGCGCTCATGGTCCCGACGGCTCCTGAGCATCCGCGTATCGACGAGGTCGCGGCCGACCCGGTCGCGGTGAACTCCCGGATGGGCCGGTACACCAACTTCTGCAACCTGTTCGACATGTGTGCCATCGCGGTTCCCGCCGGCACGGTGTCCGATGGTGCGCAGTTCGGAATAACCCTGCTGGCACCCGGTTTCCACGATGGCGTCATCGCCGATCTGGCCGCCCGGTTCCTCGATGTGCCGTCAACCGAGACGTGGCCGGAGTCGGGCGGTGCGCCGCTGACGGAGCTTGCGGTGTTCGGCGCGCACCTGCGCGGGCAGCCGCTGGAGCATCAGCTCACCGGTCGCGGTGCGCGTTGGGCCGGACCGATCACCACCGCACCGCACTACCGGCTGTATGCCCTCGACACGGTTCCGCCCAAGCCGGGTCTGACCCGCGTCGACACGGGTGGGGCACCGATCGTCGGTGAGCGGTGGCTGTTGTCTCCAGCGGCGCTGGGGGAGTTCCTGGCGGAGCTTCCGGCGCCGATGTTGCTGGGGAAGGTGGAGCTCGACGACGGGCGCTGGATCACCGGCTTCGGCTGCGACCACATGGCTCCCACCCAAGGTCGTGACATCACCGAGTACCGGGGTTGGTTGGCTGCGATGGCGTGAGTCTGGGGATGAATTCGGCGCTTGGGATAACTCGCTGTTCGAGTCAGCCTGCAGTCAGGTATCTGAAGTATATAATCAGAGTGCCTGATGTATATACGGGAGGCCTCTATGACGAAGCGCCTGATCGACATCGATGACGATTTGCTCGCCGCTGCGCAGCGTGAACTCGAAACCACTGGGATTGCAGACACGGTCCGATCGGCATTGCGGTTTGCGGCAACGCGATCGGCCCGCGTGCGGCAGGCGGATTGGCTGTCCTCGGGCGGATTGGCATTGCTGGCGGAGAAGCGCGACAGGGACGAGGTATGGCGCTGACGGCCCGGTTTCTCATTGACACCAGCGCAGCCGCCCGGATGGCACAGCCGGCGGTCGCGGAACGACTGCGCCCGTTGATCGAAGCAGGCCTGGTGGCCACGTGTGCGGTACTCGACGCCGAGGCGCTCTTCAGTGCCCGGTCGGCGGACGAGTATGCGCAGTTGCGCGCGGACCGTCGCGATGCGTACGAGTATCTTCCGACGGATGATGAACACTGGCAGTCGGCTTTCGACGCGCAGTTCCGGTTAGCGCAATCTGGCCGGCATCGGGCGGTGGGCATTTCCGACCTGTTGACGTCGGTGATCGCAAGTCGTCACCGGTTGACGGTGGTGCACTACGACGCCGACTTCGAAATCGCTTCCTCGGTACTGGATTTCGAGCAAGTATGGGTGGCTGACCCTGGAAGGGATTGAGCGGCAAGCTGATTGGCGGATTCAGCCTCCGGGGACGATCAGCGACACCATGGTCTCGAGCTGGCGGGCCATCTGTCGGTAACTCATGGCTCCGGTTTGTGCCTGTAGCAGCGCGCCCCAGAACACCGCCTCCAGGGTGGCGAGCACTTCCGGCCAGGCTCCACCGCCCAGGGCCGTGGAGATCCGGCGGTTGACCTCGGCGGCGATCCGGGAGCGGACGTCCTCGACCAGGTCATCGTCGGTGCTGATCAACGCCTGGGTACAGGCTCGGGCCAATCGCGGCTCATCGGCCATCAACAGCGTGAGCGCGGTGAGTTGCTCGGTGACGCGGCTGGTGGGTCTGGCTGTGGGATCGATGTCCAGCGGCAGCTGAATCACCCGGTCCAGGTACAGCTCGGCGAAGACCACCTCGATGGATGGGAAATGTGCGTAGAGCGCGGCGGGGGCCATCTTCGCGCGTGCGGCCAGCGCCGGTACCGAGACGACGTTGTGCGCGTCGAGAAGTTGCGTGGCCGCTCCGAAGACACGACGGTGCGCGCGGACGCGCTGATCGTATGCGTCGTGTAGGCGAGTGACCGTAGCCACTGCTGGCCTGGACATGTGTCCAAGATATAGATCGGCGCCGCTGTTGGCAATCGTCCGATGAAACTGCCTGTATCAACACATTTTTAGTTCTGTCATTTCGGCTGTTCCTGCGCTGGTGGGCGGATGGGCGCAGATTTCGAATCGAGAAATCAGACAAGTGTCCAGTAGGATCTGTCCAGTCTGAAAGGGGAGGTCCGATGGCTTACGTGATCACGCAGAACTGCTGCAAGGACGCCAGCTGTGTTCCGGTGTGCCCGGTGGACTGCATCCGGCCGGCTGAGGGCGGGCTGGAATCAGCGTCGGCCGAGATGCTCTACATCGATCCGGAATCGTGCATCGACTGCGGGGCCTGCTTCGAGGAGTGCCCGGTCGGCGCGATCCACTACGAAGAGGACCTGCCTGGCGAACTGCAGCGGTTCAAGGAGCTCAACGCCGCCTATTTCGAGCGCCATCCGCTTGAGCCGGCGTCCATACCGGTGGCCGCCTCCCGCGCACGCATCGAACCGGGATCGCTGCGGGTCGCGATCGTCGGATCCGGGCCGGCGGCCTGCTATGCCGCCGGCGAGCTGATCGGTGTGGACGGGGTGGAGATCAACCTGTTCGAGCGGCTGCCCACGCCCTTCGGCCTGATCCGTGCCGGCGTGGCGCCCGATCATCAGCACACCAAGTCGGTCGTCGACATGTTCGAGCGGGTGTTCACCAATCCGCGGTTCGCCAGCCATTTCAACGTCGAGGTTGGCCGCACCATCAACCACGACGAGCTGCTGGCCCATCACCACGCGGTGATCTACGCGGTGGGTGCGGCCACCAGCCGGCGCTTGGGAATCGAAGGCGAGGACCTCATCGGGCACCACGCCGCAGCCGAGTTCGTCGGTTGGTACAACGGCCACCCCGACCACGCAGCGCACCGGTTCGACCTGACGGGCGAACGTGCGGTCATCGTCGGCAATGGCAATGTCGCCCTCGATGTCGCCCGGGTGCTGTTGATGGACCGCGCCGCGCTGGCTGCCACCGATATCGCTCAGCACACCCTGGATGCGTTGGCCGACAGTGCAATCCGGGAGGTGGTGATCCTGGCCCGCCGCGATATCGGGCACGCCGCGTTCTCGGCGGGGGAGTTCTTGGCCCTGGGGCACCTCGACGGGGTCGACGTGGTCGTCGACCCTGCGGATCTTCCTGCCGATGACGAGCACGACGACGTCGAAACCTCGTTCAAGCTCGCCATCGCCCGTGAATACGCGCAGCGCAACCTGACTCCCGGAAACAAGCGGGTGGTGTTCCGCTTCGGCACCACCCCGGTCGCCATTCTCGGCGCCGACCGTGCCGAAGGACTGGAGATCATCAGTGAGCGTGGCACCGAACGGATCGAGACGCGGCTGATCCTGCGGTCGATCGGATATCGCGGCCTACCCGTCGCCGGGCTGCCCTACGACGAGGACTCCGGGACGGTGCCCAACGAGTCGGGCCGCGTCGTCGACGGCGCACCGCTGCCCGGCACGTACGTGACCGGGTGGATCAAACGCGGACCCCGCGGAGTGATCGGCACGAACCGGCTGTGCGCCGAGCAGACCGTCGCCCAGCTGTGGGCGGACTTCGATTCGGGCCTGCTGACCCGTGACATCGAGAGCCGCGAGTCGCTCGATACGCTGTTGGCCGGCCGGGGAGCCGAGCCTGTCGGCTGGTCGGGATGGCGCGCGATCGATGCTGCCGAACGGGACCGTGGTGTGCAGGTGGCGCGGCCACGGGTGAAGTTCGTGTCGGTCGAGGAGATGCTCAGCGCGGGCCTGCGCGGCTGACTTCGGCTTCGGTCTCCGGTTCCGGGTCGACCGGTGTGCGCGTCGCCAGGATCGAGCCGGCGAGGATCAGTGCGAGCCCGGCGACGTTGTACACCGTCAGTGGCTCGCCGAGCACGATCACGCCGGCGGCCAGAGCCACAGCCGGGTTGATGTAGGTGAACACCAGCGCCCGGGCGCCTCCGACTTCGCGGATCAGCGCGAAGAACACGACGAATGCCAGCGCGGTGCAGATCACGGCGAGTGCGGTCAGCGCGATCAGCACGCGTCGCGACGGCATCTGGGCGGGCCAGGTCAGCAGCGCCGGGGTGGTGTAGATCAGAGCCGCGACCGTCAGACATGCCGCGGTCAGCGGAAGGGTCGGCACCTCACCCAGATACCGCGCGGCGATCAGCGGCGCGATCGCGTAACAGGTTGCCACCAGCAGCACTTCGGCGATCGGCCAGCCGTGCCCTCCGGCGAGACCTGGGCCGGCGAGCACCGCCACACCGGCCAGCCCCACACCGAGTCCGGTGATTCGCTTGGCGCTCAGCCGTTCTCCACCGGTGAGCCGGTCGAGCACCGCGGCGATGATCGGGGCGGTCGCGATCAGCAGACCGGTCAACGAGCTGCTCAGGTGGCGTTCGGCGTCCGATAGCAGGAACCACGCCGCGATGATCTCGAAGAATGCGAACGCCAGCACGGGACGCCAATGCTGCAGCACCGGAGCCCAGGCGGTGCGTGACATCACCAGCGGCAAAAGGACGGCCGCACCGACAGCGGTGCGGGCCAGGACCAGCACGGGCACCGAGACGCCTTCGACCGCGATCTTGATCAGTAGATACGGGATGCCCCAGATGACACTCATGGCGCCCAGTAGCAGCCAGCCCCGCACACTCACCCGGTCCAGACTACGGACGACGGGCCCGGCACACCGCCGCCCGGGTGCTGATGCGGGGCCTGACCCGAGTCATCAGCACCCGGAGAGCCGGTCAGCTCCGGGTCAGCTCCGCGTAGCGGCCGACGTGGTAGTCGGTCGATCCGAACTCGTACTGAACCGCAGTGAGGCGCTTGAAGTAGTGCCCGATCGCGAGTTCCTCGGTCATACCCATGCCGCCGTGCAACTGCACCGCGTTCTGCCCGACGAACCGCGCGGCCCGTCCGATGGTGGCCTTGGCCGCCGATACCGCCTTGGCCCGTTGTGGCGGCTCGGCAGCGAGGTTCAGCACAGCGAGATAGACGGCGGCAGCGGCCTGTTCGACCTCCATGTGCATATCGACCATGCGGTGCTGCAAAACCTGAAAGCTGCCGATGGGCAGGCCGAACTGCTGGCGTTGCTTGCAGTACTCGACCGTGTCGGCCAGCACCTTGCGCATGCCGCCAACGGCCTCGGCGCACACGGCGGCCGCCCCTTCGTCGCGGGCCAGGTCCAGCGACGGCCAGGCCTGTCCCTCGGCTCCCAGCAGCGCCGAGGCAGGTACTCGGACTTCGGAGAATGTCAGGTCCGAGGCTCGGCGGTCGTCCACCGTACGGTACGGGTGTGCGGTGAATCCGGTTGACAGCGAGGCGATATCGACCAGGAAAAGGGAGATCCCGGAGGTATCGGCACGTTCCCCCGAGGTACGCGCGGTCACCAGCAGGTGGGTCGCCAGCGGTGCGTTGACGGCCATCAACTTGGTGCCGTCGATCACCCACTCGTCACCGTCACGGCGCGCAGTGGTGGACACGTCGCGCCAGTTGTCGCCGGAGGTCGGCTCGGTGGCGGCCAGCGCGACGATGGCCGAACCCGCTACGACGTCTTCCAGCAGGGCCGCAGCCGCTGCGTCACCGGAACGGTGCAGCAGGCCACCGGCCACCACCACGGTGTCGACGAACGGCTCGATCACCAGGGCATGGCCCAATGCCTCGGCGATGACCATGGTCTCCACCGGCCCGCCGCCGATTCCGCCGGCCTCCTCGGGCAGAGTGGCGCCCAGGATGCCCAGTTCCTCGGCGAAGCCCCGCCAGATCTCGGGTTGCCAACCGGCGCCGGTCTTGGCCGCGGCACGGCTTGATGTCAGGTCGTAGCGACTGGCCAGGAACTTGGTCAGCCCGTCGCGCAGCAGTTCCTGTTCGTTGGTCAGGTTGAAGTCCATCTAGAGCCCCAGTTCTGCCTTGGCGAGGATATTTCGCTGAATTTCGTTGCTGCCGGCGTAGATCGAGCCGGCCCGGTCGTTGAAGTAGCGCAGCGGCGCGACCGCCTGCCACGGCGCGCCGCTGTGGTAGCCGTCGGCGGGCGGTTCGTACTCGGCCACGGGGCCACCCGGGAAGGTGGCGTGCGGCTGATAAGCGCGGGCGAGCGGCCCTGCGGCTTCCATGGACAGCTCGGTCAGAGTCTGGCTGAGTTCGGTGCTCAACACCTTGAGCATCGACGACGCCGTTCCCGGATGGCCGCCGTCGGCGACCGCGGCCAACACCTGGTACTCCAGGATCTCCAGTACATCCGTGCGGAGGCGGGCATCGGCGAGCCGGCGGCTAAAGGCCGGATCGTCGATCAGAGTTCCGCCGGACGGGCCGGGCATTTGCGCTGCGGCCGTGGCGATTTCCTCTCCCAGCACCTGTAGCGCCGGAGCGTTCGCGCCGCCGCCGCGTTCGAACTCGAGCAGGTACTTGGCCACGGTCCAGCCGTCGTCGATCGCGCCGATCA
Organism: Mycolicibacterium fortuitum subsp. fortuitum; assembly: GCF_022179545.1. The sequence goes on from NZ_AP025518.1 coordinate 2,203,031, forward strand.
CGTTCGACTTGGGGACCCGAACTTCGTCGAAGAAGACCTGGTTCTGTACCTCCTCACCGGAAGTCATCACCAGCGGACGGATTTCGATGCCGGGGGAGGTCATGTCGATCAGCACGAACGTGATGCCCTGCTGCTTCTTGGCGCCTCGGGTGGTGCGCACCAATGCGAACATCCAGTTGGCTTCTCGGGCGTGGGTGGTCCAGATCTTGCTGCCGGTGCAGACGAGGTCGTCTCCGTCGGACACCGCAGACATCGACAGCGCGGCGAGGTCCGAGCCGGCCTCGGGCTCGGAGTAACCCTGGCAGAAGAACACTTCACCGGTCAGGATGCCGGGAAGGAAGTAGTCCTTCTGCGCCTGGGTACCGAACTTGATGATCGCGTGGGCCACCATGCGGATACCCATGGGGGAGAGCGACGGGGCGCCCGCCAGCGTCGACTCGCGGCTGAAGATGTAGTGCTGGGTGAGGCTCCAGTCGCAGCCGCCGTGCTCCACCGGCCAGGCCGGAGCGGCCCAGCCCCGCTCGTTGAGGATCTTCTGCCACGCCATGCTGGCGTCGTGGTCGGCGTAAACGCTGGTCATCAACTGACCGGCCCGCCGGAGTTCGGGAGTCAGATTCTTCGCGAGAAAGTCGCGCACCTCGTCGCGGAATTCCTGGTCGCTCGTCGACCACTTCAGGTCCATCGCCTGCCCCTGTCTTCTGATGTTCGCTCCACAGAGTAAACCTAGTTAGTCAAGTGGCGTAGGCCACCCCGCCGCTCGCACCCCTTCCCCCGGCACGGTCGTCGTCTCGCCGGTTGCTGGGCGGTGGTGGCACCCGCACCGGACCGCGGGCGATAATCGACGCGTGGAGCGTCGCCAGAGCGGTCAGGACCCCCAATCTCCGATGACACTGCTGCAGAACATTCCTGCGCTGGTGGTGCTGGAGCGGTTCCCGGTGCCGGTGTTGGCGATCGCCGAGGACGGAACCATCCTGTTCGCCAACACTGCCTTCGGCGAGATGGTCGGTCGCGACACCGATGCGGTCAAGCGCATGCAGTTTGCTGAGGTCTTCCACTCACTGCCCACCGATGGATCGGCTGTCTCGGTGATGCGGGCCAATGCCGGCCTACTCGTCGAACTCATCCACCACGACGGGTCGATCGTCCGCGCTCGAATGAGCAAGTCGGCGCTACTACGCGGCGACGATCCGGTGGCCTTGGCGACGTTCGAGGACCTCACCGAACAGTTGTGGGCCGACGAGTTGTAGGGCTATCCCGCGGCCTTTGTCCGCCGCAGTGATTCGCGGGCCAGGAACTCACGGAAGTAGTCCAGCGATTCCCGGCTGACGACCGCGGGCAACAGCAGATCCCACGTGCGGGCGACGCGCTCGCGCAGATCGGTACCGGTCGCGGTCGCCCGCGAAAGAGCCTCGGCACCCAACATGGAGCCCAGGATCACCTCGGCGGCGCCCGCGATGTCCAGGCCTTCTCGCAGGTCTCCTTCATCGGCGGCCTGGTTCAGCTGCACCGTGAGCTCGTCGAGCCAGCTGGTGTAAACCCGGGTGGCGGCGGCGTTGATGCCGCTGAACGTCCGCAGTAGTTGCATGCCGATCTGGGCGACCTTGTCCGAACGGGTGAAGTCGGACACCACGAACAATCCGTGGATGGTGTTTTCCAAAGCGGGCGAAGAGGTTTCGGTAATGACGCGGAACGTCCCCAGCATGGCGGAGCCGCCGTCGTCGATGATTGCCTCGGCCAACGACTCCTTGGAGTCGAAGTGGTAGTAGAGCGCACCCTTGGTCATCTCGGCCCGCGCGATGATGTCACCGAGCCCAGTTGCCGGATAGCCGTGCTCGCTGAACAGGTCGACTGCGGCAGTGATGATCTTCTGCCGGGTCAGCTCAGATCGAGCCTGGCGTGCCATCGTGGCGTTCCTGTCGTTCTGTTCGAGGGCACAGCGGCGCCACCTTCTTGATACCCACCGCGGTGCGCCGCCGGATGAACTGGTTGAGGTAGCTGAGCCGCTCCGGCTCGACGAACCCGGGCATGGCCAGCCGCCAGCTGTGCTCGAGATCGTTGAGGAACCGTGGGGGATCGTCGAGGTCGCTGGTCTGGCGCACACCGAGGTAGATCGACACCAGCAACCGGGCGATCCCCTCCGGGTCCGAGTCGGCGGTGAAGTCTCCTTCTCCGATCGCCCGTTTGGCGATGCCGGCGAAGCCCTGCACCCATTCGTTCAACACCCGCCGTGCGAGCCCGTCGGCCCGGCCGATGGATTCGACGAGGTTCAGGCACGCCCGGGCGACAGGATCGCCGATGTCTTCGGCGGCAACCAGGCCCGACAGGTCGATCAAGGTCTCCGCCCCGGACAGGTTGCGGGCCAGAACGTCCTCGACCGCCTTGTGGCCCCGCGTGGTCCGGTGCTCGACGATCGACACCGCCAGCGCGTGCTTGGACCGGAAGTGGAAGTAAAGCGCGCCCTTGGTGACGTTGGCGTCGGCCAGTATGTCGTCGAGGCTGACCAGGCTGTAGGGCGTGTGGGCGAACTGTCGCGCCGCCGCCTGCAGGATCTGGAGGCGCGTCAGCTCTGCTCGCCGGTCGAGCTGCTCAGTCACCACGGGGCCTTCCTGACTCTGATCTGCCGGCGGCAGTGTCCTCATCTGATGTCGCCGCCAGCAGACTCAAAGTCTTCACCGTACGTGCATAACATTCTAAAGGTATGTATCGTGCTTAGGGTGATAACTTCTGGTTCGTCGCGGGCTGCCCGCCCGGCGGTGGCGCAGGTCACGGCCACGGGCGCTGTGGCGAGTGCCACCCCTTGGCGGTCGGCGGTAGCCAGAGGCTATCCTGGAAACGTTGCCATGGCCTGCACCGGCAATCCCCCTCGAATCCCGGTGCGGGCCATGGCGACCCTTATTTCGGATGCGCGCCAAGGTAATTCGATCTTGATGAGGCGCCCGGTGGTTCGGTCGGAGTGTCGCTAGCCGATGTGGGATGACGAAGTCGACGTCGTTTGCTGTGGTTCGGGCTTCGGGACCTTGGCCGCGGCGGTCGCGGCAGCGGATGCCGGGCTCGACGTCCATATCGTGCGGCCGCGCACTCCTCGATCGGTAACGCCCGGCCCGGAGACACCGTGGATGGGCGCGGGCATCGAGGACACCGAGACTCGGGAGTACTTCGATGCGCTGTCGTCGGACCTGAAGCCGCTCCCGGAAGCCGAGTATGACTCCGCGCTGATGGTTCGGACGGTCAGTGAGTGGATTCCGGTATCCGGACGCGGTCGGATCGCGCCGTTCTACGGTGCTCGACTGCAGGACTGGGCCCGACGATGCCTGACGTCTCCCTACGGCGTGCTCTACACCCGGCTGGCGGATCGGGGAACCACCCCGATGAGATCCGGCACCGGTGAGGAGATCCAGGTCAAGCTGCTGGGTCAGCTGCGGGCCGAGACGGACGCAGACACCGTGTCCGCGCTCGGTCAGTGCCTGTCGGCGCAGGTGAACGACCACCAGATCCCGATTGTGGACAACGCGACATTGCAGCGCCTCGTGTTCGAAGAGGGTGAGGTGCTCGGTGCGGTGATCGACACCGCAGACGGGCCGTTGGCGTTGCGGGCCCGTCACGGCGTGGCCATATCGACCGAGCTTCACGACACCGGTTCGGCGTCAGGCGAACGGCTCGTCGAACCCGGCAAGACCGTCCAGATCGGCCTGGTCGGGTACAGCGCGAGCAGATTCGGTCGGGTGGAACTGCTGGATGTCGATCACGACGGTTCGGCATCGGACTACTGCCGCTCCGGCCGGGTACACGACTCACGGCGTGAACCGGGCCGCTCACCTGCGCGGCGCGGCCGAGAAATGCACCGGCACCCGCCCTTTGGCCAGTAACGCGGCCATCTCGTGGCCGAGAATCGGCTTGGACAGCAGGAATCCCTGCGCGCGGTAACAGCCGTGCCGCAGCAGCGTCAATGCGGCCCGTTCGGTCTCCACTCCCTCTGCCACCAGCTGAAGGCCGAAGGCCCCGGCCAGGGCGATCACCGCGCGCACGATCGGAAGGTCGCCGGGGTCCGACCCGAGTCCGGCGACAAAGCTGCGGTCGATCTTGAGGGTGTCCACGGGTAGAGACTTCAGCAAGGACAATGCGCTGTAGCCGGTGCCGAAGTCGTCGATGGCCACCTGCACACCGACCTTGTGGAGGCCGGCCAGTGTCGAGCGGGTGGTTTCGATGTCCTGCACCACGATGCTCTCGGTGATCTCCAGACAGACCGACCCGCGGGGTAGGCGGAATTCCTGCATGACGCCGGCGACCGATTCGACGAAGCCGTCTGTCACCAGCTGTACCGGTGAGACGTTGATGCGTAACACGATGTTGCGGCCGACACCGTTGGACCGCCAGCGAGCGAATTCGGCACACGCGTTCCGCAGCACCCAGCGGCCCAATTCTCCTGCCAGGTTGATGGATTCGGCCACGCCGATGAAGGAGTCGGGAGACAGCAGGCCCCGGGTGGGATGCTGCCAGCGAACCAGGGCCTCGGCGGCCAGCACCTCGCCGGTACGCATATCGATCTCGGGCAGGTAGTGCAGCACGAGGGCACCGCTCTCGATCACGCTCTGCAGGTGTAATTCGATGTCGTTGCGGAAGTCGATCTCCATGGCCATGGCGTCGGAGAACACCGCTACGCGATTGCCGCCCGAGTTCTTGGCGGTCAGCACCGCGTGGTCGGCCCGGTTGAGCACATCGGAGGTGGAGTCGCGACCGGGCATACCTTCGGCCAGACCGATGCTGACCGTACGGGTGAGCATCTCGCCGTCGATGGTCACCCGCTCGCGCAGCACCGACTGCAGCCGGTAGGCCAGTGCCGTGGCAGCCTCGGCGGTCATCGATGCCGCGGGGACCACGACGAATTCGTCTCCGCCGAGTCGCGCGATCAGCTTGGGCGAGTCGTCGCCACGCTGCAACCGCTCGGCCAGGATGCTGATGAACGCATCACCGGCGGTGTGGCCGAGGTAGTCGTTGATGGCCTTCAACCGGTCGAGGTCGAAGAACATCACCACGACCGGACCGGGCTGGCCCGGGGCGAGTCGTGCCTCGAGATGGGCCATGAGTGCCCTGCGGTTGTGCAGTCCGGTGAGGTGATCATGATCGGCGAGGTAGCGCAGCCGATCTTCGGCCTCGATGCGGGCCTGAACCTGGGCGAACAACGAGGCGATCGCCTTGAGCGCGTTGAGTTCCGCGGGCAGCCACTCGCGGTCACCGAACTTGACGAATCCCAGGACGCCGGTGGTGACGTCTCCGGACAGCAATGGCACACATGCCATCGAGGTGCTGGGGATGTGCCGGCCCGCCTCGATGGTGCGTTGGTAGTCGTCGGTCGCGGGCTCGGGACGGAACACCGCCGGTTCCTTGAGGTGCTCGGCCATCGCGAATACCGGATCGGCATCGGCGAAATGGATGACCGCGATGGGATCGGTGTGGGCGTCCGGGGGGCGCGGCGGCCACTCGGCGACCAGGCGGGTGGCGTGCGTCTCGTGGTCGTTGTGACGCAGAAAGCTCACGTCCACGTCGAAGAACGAGACCAGCTCGGCCAGCACCTGCTGGCTCACCGAGACCGACGTCGCGGCGTCGACCGCCATGAGCTGGGTGGCGACCGACGTGACGAGCAGTTCGAGGCTGCCTGGCACCAGATACCTCCGCATATACCTCTGCACCGGCTCTCAGCCGTACTGTGGCATCGAACCCGATCGGGCTCGACGTCTGCTGCGTACGGTTGGACGCGGCGCGTAGGACAACCTGAGCACCAGTGCTTGTGATTGGTCGCGCTCGGTACCGGTCAACCTGCGAAAAGCGTACTGCAGGTCGCGAAGGGTCTCGGCATGGTCCGGGGAGAGTGCCTGCCGGTCCCGATCATCGTGCGCGTAGAGGAACGCCGGTGACACGGGTTGCACCGCGAGCCCCTGGTTCTGGGCGTGGATCCAGACGGCTTCGACCGCTGATCCCGCGACGGCGTAGTCGGTCAGCCGGCGGCCACGCACAGAAACAACCGCAAGGGCCGAGCTCGAGGTCACCCGCTCATAGGTGTCATCGCCGAGCGCCGTGCCGGCGTCCCAGTCCGACAACTTCGCCATGACCTCGGGCCGGCGCAGGATGTCGAGCACCACCAGATCAGCCGGATCCAGGCCGAGCGTCGTCACGTCGATTCCGGTATCGGGCTCCGCGTCGCCGGGCCAGCGCAATTCCGACATCATCTCGCGGTGCAGCACGGGGGTGAGATAACGGATGCGGTCTGCCCGGGCGAGAAGGCCTGCCGCGGTTTCGATCTCGGCGGGCTGGTGCAGGAGCGTCAGTTCGGCGCCCTCGGTGCGGGCGGCGGTCCGCAAACGCTCGAGCACCTCGGCGCTGATCGGCGCACCGGTGCCGCGGAGCCTGTTGGTCTCCCGGACCAGCATCGGTTCGTAGAGGTCGGCCAGCTCGGGCGCGTTGCCGGGGGAGAACTGCGCGGTTCCGTACAGCGGTGTGCCCTCGTCACCGCGCGACCACTCGACATCCCCGGTCAGGCCGTGTGCCGCCGCGGCCACCCGCGCGTTGAACGCTGCTGCTCCCAGTGCCACCGCGCTGCCGCGGTATCCGACATCCATGGCGGTGGTGTACTTCGTAGCCAGCCGGAGGTTGATCCGGTCGTCGGTTGCCTCGATGTGCCACGGCTGGACATTGCCGCCCGAGGGGGCGCGCGTGGCCGCAGTGGTGAGGATGCCCGCCAGCCCTGCGGGTTCGTCCTGGGCATCCGCGGAAGTGGGCACGGCTGCGGGCGCACAACCGGTCACCAGTGGATCACCGATGCGGTCGAGCGCATCGGCGACGTCGACGCGCACCCGCCCCGACGGCATCGGCTCACCCAGGCCGATGCGCCGCACGGCGTTGGCGACGATCGTTGCGCCGAGCACCACCTCGGCGGCGAGTTGGGGCCAGGTGCTCAGGGTCTTGCCGACCTCCACGAGTGACGCGGCCATCCGGGGGGACAGCTCGGGCGCGTCCAGGATCCGCAGTACGTGCGGCACCTTGTCCTTGCTGCTGAGCCCCGCGAGGTCGCGTGCGGCGACGTCACCGAGCAGACCGTGCAGAATCGGCCGCGAGGGTTGCAGGTCGAAGCGCTCGACGTCGAGCAACCCGCGGTCCCCGGTGGTCATCAACACCGGGAGCCGACGAGCTCGGGCGGCCTCGCGGACAAGGACTTTCGCGTCCAGTGAGTCGCATTCCTCGACGACGATGTCGAGCCCTCGCATGAAGTCGTCGATGGATTCGGGTACCGCACCGTGGCGATCGATACGAACTGTGATGTATGGGTCTATCTCCGCGATCCGGCGGGCGGCGACCACGGCCTTGTTCAAGCCCAGGTCGAACACGGTGCCGGGAACCCGATTGAGGTTGGCCAGTTCGAGTTCGTCGAAGTCGGTCAGGCGGATCTCGCCGCAGAGGCCCTCGGTCGCCAGGTTGTAGGCGATCGCGTGCCCCACGCTGAGGCCGATGACGCCGATCTTCAGGCTCGACAGCCGTCGCTGCTCGTCGGCGGTGATGAGGTTACGGTTGCGATCCAAGCGCAGCCGACTGAACGACTCCGGGCCCAATATGCGGACCAGGCTCCGCCGCCACGGGTAGTAGGCCCAGCGCGCCGGCTCGTCGATCAATTCCCGGTCGACTGCAGGCACCAAAGTGTGGAGTGCGGCCCGCTGTTGACGGCATTCGTCGATGACGGTGATACGCGGGTCGCGGCGCAGCTGGTCAAGGGTGCTATCTGAATGATCTTCGTCGTCGATGAAGATCGCCCGATATTGGTCGGGGTCGCTGATTTCGTTCAATTCGGAATTTCCGTCGTCGGTGTGGGCGATTTCCCGGGCATTGTCGGAGATCATCGTCCCGCAGCGCTCGAGGTGAGGGGTTCGGACGCGGCGGTTCCCGGGTACATGCCGATTCTCTGGGCTTCGGCGAAGTATCGCGACAATTGCCCGGGATCAGCGTGGCCGGCGAAAGTCGTGCTGTCCCACCACATCATCTTGGTCTGGTATCGCTGGTCGGGATATGGCGTCGCCGGGATCTTGGTTGCGAGCACTCCGCCGGAGGACAACCAGCGTTTGAGTACATAGGCTGCCGCGGTGGCCATGGCGAACTGAATGTCCAACAGTGTCATGGCATGCAGCGGCATACGCGCCAGCGTATCGGTGAGTGCGCGACTCTGTTCCGGGTCGTCACACACCCAGGCGGTCTTCATCTCGACGACTCCGAAGGGCAGCCGGTCGGCGATCATCTTGCGCACCGCCGCGAGTGCGGGCTGTCCATGCCACTCGACGACCGCGTGGCTGTCGTCAACGCTGGAATGAGGGCCCTTGGCCCGCAGGCCGCCCACCACGCGGCCCGCGGTGTTGATCCCGACGCAGAACAGCGCCGTATCGTCGCCTGTCCGTAAGGCTTTCGGGTCCAGCGCCTGCTCCACCGCATGCTTGCGGTAGTTGGCGCGCGCCCCGCGGACATATTCGGTCCACAGTTCGCGCTCGGCGGCCGGTCGGGCCACGACGATGGTGCACTCGCTGTCGGGGTCCCACCAGCTCGGGCTTTCGTCCAAAGTCACGCAGCGGCGGGCAGTGGCATCGAGTTGGGGAGCGGTCATCTGGAATCCATTTCTTCGGTCAGTCGTGCCTTGCGACTGACAGCTGATATTGGTGTGCGGCACGGTGTTGCGAATGCGTGTGATGAGTATTGCGCCGCCTCGTAGTGGAATTCCAGCGAGCTGAGAAATCTTGTCCAGTTGCCAAGTTAATTCTCTGTGGACACCGTGGATTTACTCACCGGTACATGCAATTTTGGCAAATTAGGAGTTTCATCATTTGTGCCGAATATGTGCCCGATCCGGCGGCTGTGGCAAAAATTCTGAATTGACGTCGATGACGAATGGGCGTCGCCTGGCTCCAGCCGCACGCTTTTGCTGTGAGGGTCCACAGTCAGCTCATAGTGTGATTGTGCATCGGGATGAATGCCGGTCGACTTGGCGCGGCGCCCGCCCTTTCGGATACACGGCGGCTCGACGGGTTGCGTGTCGGCCGATCGGGCGAGATGAGATTCTGGTGTCGATGACACAGGAGTACCCGGGAACAAGCGCCCTGCCGGCCCAGGATGTCGGCCGGCTACTGCTGCGTTGCGCAGACCGGCCCGGTCTGGTGGCGGCAATCAGCGGATTCCTCACCGGCGCAGGCGCGAACATCGTGTCGTTGGATCAGCACTCCACAGAGCAGTCCGGCGGCACCTTCATGCAACGGACCATCTTCCATCTGCCGGGGCTGGCGGCGGTGCGCGACGAACTCGAGCGGGATTTCACGGATCAGGTGGCCGCGCCCTTCGAGATGGACTTCCGTCTCACAGAGGCCTCCAAACCCAAGCGGGTGGCACTGATGGCCTCCCGCGAGGATCACTGCCTACTGGATTTGTTGTGGCGCAACCGGCGCGGTGAGCTCGACATGTCGGTGGTCATGGTCATCTCGAACCACCCTGACCTCGCCGACCAGGTACGGGCCTTCGGAGTGCCGTTCCTCTACGTGCCCGCCACCCGTGATAACCGGGCCGAGGCTGAGCAGCGGCTGCTGGAGTTGCTGCGCGGCAACGTCGATCTGGTGGTGCTGGCCCGGTATATGCAGATCCTCACCTCGGAGTTCCTTGACGCCGTCGGGTGCCCCCTGATCAACATCCATCATTCGTTCCTGCCGGCATTCATCGGTGCGGCGCCGTACCGCAGGGCCAAGGAACGGGGAGTCAAGTTGGTCGGCGCGACAGCGCATTACGTGACCGGCGACCTCGACGAAGGGCCCATCATCGAGCAGGACGTGGTTCGCGTGGACCACCGCCACTCGGTCGGTGATCTACGGCGCCTGGGTGCCGATGTCGAACGGCTGGTGTTGTCGCGAGCGGTGCTGTGGCACTGTGAGGACCGCGTAATCCAATTCGGGAATCAGACCGTAGTCTTCTGACCACGGTTCGGGAGGAGTGAGCGTGAAAGTCTTCAACGGTCTTGACGAGTTCGTGGCGGCGGCGGGCAGTGAGCTCGGTCCGACCGACTGGATGGAGATCACCCAGGATCGGGTGAATCTGTTCGCCGACGCCACCGATGACCATCAGTGGATTCACGTCGATCCCGAGCGGGCGGCCGACGGGCCGTTCGGGGGCACCATCGCGCACGGTCTGCTGACCTTGTCGCTGCTGCCGCATTTCACCCACCAGCTGTACCGCGTCGACAACGTCAAGTTGGCGGTCAACTACGGCTACAACAAGGTTCGGTTCATCACGCCGGTCAGGGTCGGGGCCAACGTGCGTGCGCGCGCCGCCATCAGCGACGTCGCACAACTCGACGGCGCCGTGCAGGCCACCATGACCGTGACGGTCGAGATCGAGGGCTCGGAGAAGCCTGCCGCCGTCGCGGAGTCGATCGTTCGCTTCATCGGCTGAGTTGCTTTCCCGGTTTTTCGCGAGCAGACGTGTGCGATTTCGCGTCTGCTCGCGCTGTTTCTGACAGTTGTCAGAATTCATTGACGTCCGTCAAACCCCGCTGTTAGTGTTCTGCATCACAACGTGAAGGAGCACGCAGTTGCAGCGTTCATTGCCCCGGACGGCGATCATCGGTGCGGGTATCAGCGGGCTCACCGCGGGCAAGATGCTCAAGGACTACCGAGTTCCGTACACCACGTTCGAGACGTCGGACCGGATCGGCGGAAACTGGGCTTTTCGCAATCCGAACGGGCACAGCAGCGCGTACCGCTCCCTGCACATCGACACCAGCAAGCACCGGTTGTCGTTCAAGGACTTTCCGATCCCTGATCACTTCCCGGCGTTTCCGCATCACTCCGATATCAAGGCCTATCTGGATGCCTACGCGAACGCCTTCGGACTGCTGGAGAACATCGAGTTCAACAACGGAGTGGTTCATGCCGCCCGTATTGACGGGGGCGGATGGGAAATCGAAGATCAGGCGGGCGCCCGCCGCGAGTTCGATCTACTGGTCGTCGCCAACGGTCATCACTGGGATCCACGACTGCCCGCGTTCCCCGGTACGTTCACCGGCGAACAGATCCACTCGCACCACTACATCGATCCCGCCGAACCGCTGCAGCTGACCGGCAAGCGGATCCTGGTGGTGGGGATCGGCAACAGCGCCGCCGACATCACCGTGGAGTTGTCATCCAAGGCTCTGCAGAACCAGGTCACGCTGTCTACCCGGTCGAGCGCCTGGATCGTACCGAAATACATTGCGGGACAACCAGGTGACAAGTACTTTCGCACCAACCCCTATATCCCGCTGTCGTGGCAGCGCAAGCTGGTCCAGCTGATCGGACCGATGCTGGGTACCGATCCGACGATGTACGGCCTGCCTGCCCCGAATCACAAGCTGTTCGAGGCGCATCCCACACAGTCGGTCGAGTTGCCGTTGCGGCTGGGCTCCGGCGACGTCGTCCCGAAGCCGAACGTGTCCCGTTTGGACGGGGACACCGTGCATTTCGAGGACGGAACCAGCGGGATCTTCGATGTGATCGTGTACGCGACGGGTTACAACATCACCTTCCCGTTCTTCGATCTCGACGTCATCAGCGCACCCGGCAACCACATCCGGCTTTACAAGCGAATGTTCAAACCGGGGATGAACGATCTGGTGTTCATGGGTTTCGCGCAAGCGATTCCGACGTTGTTCCCGTTCGTCGAATGCCAGTCGCGACTGCTCGCGGCGTACGCGGTGGGCCGTTACGCCCTGCCCTCGGTGGCGGAGATGGAGCGGGTGATCGATGCCGATCAGCAACTGCACGGCGGGCACTGCACTGACCGGCCCCGGCATACCCAACAGGTGGACTACTTCTACTACGAGCACGACATCCGTACGCGTGAACTGCCCGAGGGAGCAAGGCGAGCGGTCGACAGTGCCGATGTGACCGTCGGAGCGACGGCATGAGTTACACCGAGCTCGCGTTCTACTCGGCCGGTGACCGGTGCAGTGCCTGGCATTTCGCCGCGGAAGGCGAAGGGTTCGCCGGCCCGGCGGGACGGCCGGTGGTGGTGATGGCGCACGGGTTCGGCGGCACCAAGGACTCTGGTCTGGAGCCTTTCGCTCAGCGGTTCAGCGGGGCCGGTCTCGAGGTGGTGGCCTTCGACTACCGTGGCTTCGGCGCGTCTGAAGGGCAACCACGCCAGAGTGTTTCGGTCGATCGCCAGATGGCGGATTACCGCGCGGCCATCGCGGTCGCGCAGCAACTACCAGGCGTGGACCGCAGCCGGGTGGTGCTGTGGGGATCGTCGTTCTCGGGTAGCCATGTCCTGCGGGTGGCTGCGCAGTGCTCCGACGTAGCAGCGGTGATCGGGATGACCCCGCTGACCAGCGGGCTGGCCGCCAGCCGGGCGGCCGTGGCGCACCGCGACGTCGCCTCGGCGCTGCGCTGGACACTGGCAGGTGTGAAGAGTCGCGTGGCGGTAGCCGCCGGTCGGCCGCCGACGCTGATGCCCCTGGCGGCCGCACCGGGAGAGCCCGGTGCGCTGGCGCTGGATGGCGCATACGACAGCTACACCGCGATCGCCGGACCGACGTGGCGCAACGAGGTCGATTCGGCTATCGGCATGGAGCTGGTGCAGATCCGGACCGGTGCTGCGGCCAAGGCGCTGAAATGCCCTGTGCTGATCCAGATTGCCGACTTCGACCGGTTCGTGCCGGCCAACTCCGTGATGAAAACGGCCGTGCAGGCCAGAGCCCAGGTCCATCACTATCCGTGCGACCACTTCGACGTGTGGCCGGGTCACGACTGGTTCGACACCGCGGCCTCAGACCAGCTGAGGTTTCTGACGCAGTCGTTGGGTTCGGCTTGACTCAGTCCGGCTCGCGGCGTCAAGGGGAGTACAGCGCTGCGACGTCTCCCGGCCGCACCTTGAGGGCCGCATTGCGGGGGAGCGCGTCGACGACCGCCACGGCCACCGGCACATGATGGCTCGGCAGTGCTTCGCGGACAAGGTTCTTCAACTCGGCCTCGGTAGGTGCAGCAGCCGCTTCCCGCCGAAGCTCCACGGCGGCAAAGGGAACGGCGCCCAGACGGGCATCAGGAACGCCCACGACGCAGGCGTCGAGCACGCTGGGGTGTGAGATCAATACCCGCCGAACGGTTTCGGGCAGTATCTTGAAGCCGCCGCGGTTGATCGCGCCGTCGCCGCGCCCGTGGAGGGTCACGAATCCGTCCTCGTCGATAGACGCCAGGTCGGTGGTGCGCAACCAGTCCGGCCCGATGACGGCGACGGCGGCTTCCAGTACACCGATCGTCCCAGGAGACACCTCGGTGGCGGTGTCGGGATCGACGATGCGGACGCGTACGCCCGGCAGCGGCCGTCCGACGCTGTCGGGTTTCGCCGCACCGTAGCGGCGGTACAACTCGGGCGTCCAGCTGCACACAGATCCGGCGAATTCGGTTGCCCCGTAAGCCCACAGCAGCGGTATGCCGTAACGGTCCTCGAACTCGGCCCGCAGTTCCGGCTCCAGTGGCCCCGAACCCCCGGACAATGCTTCCAACGACGCCAGATCCTCGCGAGGAACGTCGGCCTGCAGCAGCATGCGCAGGATCGCGGGCTGCACGCCCGCGCGGGTGATCCGGTAGGTCTTGATGGCCTGGACCCACTCATCGACGCTGAACTTCTCCAGCAGCACCATGCGCTTGCCCGCACACGGTGCGGCGAGCAGCTGGCAGACACCGATGCTGCCGAACGGCCAGTACACCAGGGCCGGCGGCGTGTCGGGGCGCACCGATTCGGTGCCGGCGCCGATCGTCATGCTCAGCACGGTGTGGGCAAGCACATTGGTGGCGACCGGGATTCGCTTCGGCGGGCCGGTGGTACCGCTTGTCAGAATGTGGAGACCGGACTGCTCCAGCGCCGGATCGTGTCGGCTGCCCGGTTGCCGCGATGCCGTCACCCCGACGCGCAACGGATCGCCGGACAACACCAGACCGGCCGAGCCGGACGAGGCCACCGCGCCGTGCAGCTCCGGCGTCCAGTCGTCGAGATCGGCGAGGACCGCAGGCAGCGCCAGATCGGCCACATCCCGGGCGATCGCCGTGGGCGACTGATAGGAGTAGATCATCACCACCGGCCGTCGCGACGCGATGAACCCGAGGATCGCCGCGGCGTGGGCGACGCGGTTGCGCACGACGATGCCGACGGGCTCGTCACACTGCACGCCCGCCTCCGTCAGGGCGGCCGAGACCCGCTCGATGAAGTCGGTTATCTCGTTGCCCGCATACCACTTTCGGGCGAACTCGATGAACGGCCGATCACCGTAGGCCTCCAGACGGGTGGCCAGGTTGTCGGCGAAGTCCACGGACATGCCGGCCTAGAACTGGGTGGAACCTAGATCGACCGCCACCCGGCTGGCGGTGACGTATCGTGACTCGTCGCTGGCCAGCCAGATCGCGGCGTCGGCGATGTCCTCGGGTTCGGCGATGTAATCCGGTAGGAACGGCGTCACCATCTGCATCAGGCCGGGGTTGGTGTCATTGGCCCGGTTGAGCGCGGCCAGCATGTCGCCGGTTCCCATCGGCGTGTTGACCGCCCCCGGGTGCAGGCTGTTCACCCGGATCTTGTGCTTGCCCAACTCGGCCGCGAACGCCCGGGCCATCCCGGCGACGGCGTGCTTGCTGGCCGTGTAGTGCACCATGAACGGCTGCATCTTGATCCCTGCTGCCGAGCTGATCAGGATGATCGAGCCGCCTCGACCGCCGTCGATGATGTGCTGGGCACCGGCCATCACGGTGTTCCAGGTGCCGGTGACGTTGATGTCCATGACGTCCCGGAACGACTCGGGGGTGGTCTCGTTCCACGGTTCGGGGACAGTGATTCCCGCGTTGGCGACGATGACATCGAGCCGGCCGAACTCGGCGACGCCCTTGCCGACGATGGACTTCAGTGCGTCGTGGTCGCGGGTGTCGGCGGCGGTGGCGATGATGCGCTTGCCGGTGGCCTCCACCAAGCGCACGGTCTCGGCCAGATCCTCGGGCGTGGCCGAGTCGTAAGGCACGCTCGGCGGCAACGGGCCGGCGATGTCGACCGCGATGATGTCGGCGCCTTCCTTGGCCATCCGGACCGCGTGTGCCCGGCCTTGGCCCCGGGCCGCGCCGGTGATGAAGGCGACCTTCCCGGCAAGCCTCTCCGTCATGGATTCTCCTCGTGGGTAACTGGATTCAGAGCTGACGCTGGGCGGCCTTGACCAGCCCGCCGCCGATGATGAGTCGCTGGATCTCGCTCGTGCCTTCGTAGAGGCGCAGCAGCCGGACCTCGCGGTAGATACGCTCGACCGGGACCTCGCGCATGTAGCCGGTGCCGCCGTGGATCTGCACCGCGAGATCGGCGACGTTGCCTGCCATTTCGGTGCAGAACAACTTGGCGGCCGACGGGGCGATGCGGCGGTCCTCGCCCGACACCCACTTGGCCGCGGCGTCGCGGACCAGAGCCCGACCGGCCATCACTCCGGTCTGCTGATCGGCGAGCATCGCCTGCACCAGCTGGAAGCTGCCGATGGGCTGACCGCCCTGGGTGGCCGCGGCGGCGTAGGCAACGGACTCGTCGAGGGCGCGCTGGGCGGACCCTACGGCGAGTGCCGCGATGTGCACTCGGCCACGGGCCAGGGAGGTCATCGCGGCGCGGTAGCCGACATCCTCACTGCCGCCCACCAATGCGCTGTCGGGAACCCGCACCTCGTCGAAAGCGACATCCGCCGTCCAGGCGCCCTCCTGTCCCATCTTGGCGTCTTTGGCCCCGATCTCGACGCCGGCCGCGTCGGCCGGCACCAGAAAGACAGCGATACCGGCTCCCTTTTCGTCGGCGGGGCGGGTGCGGGCGAATACGACGAACAGATTCGCGGTGGGCGCATTGGTGATGAACCGCTTCTGGCCGCTGATCACCCAGCCTGAGTCATCACCGGAACCCTCGCGAACGGCCCTGGTGCGCAGGCCCGCCGGGTTGGATCCGGCGCCGGGCTCGGTGAGGGCGAACGAGGCGACGACGTCACCGGAAGCGATGCCCTCCAACCACCGGGACTTCTGCTCGTCGGTGCCGAAGCCCACCAGGACCTGTCCGGCGATGCCGTTGTTGGTGCCGAACATCGACCGCAGGGCCAGTGACGTGTAGCCGAATTCCATTGCCAGCTCGACGTCTTGGGCCAGGTTGAGGCCGAGGCCACCCCACTGCTGGGGGATCGCGTAGCCGAACAACCCCATGTTTTTTGCCTGCTCGCGCAGATCGTCGGGCACCTTGTCGGTCGCCAGGATCTCGTTCTCGCGCGGCACCACAGCAGAGCGGATGAAGCTACGGGTCTGCGCCAGGATCTCGGCGAAGTCTTCTGCGCTGACTTCGGAAGTGGCCGCGGTCGTGGTCACAGGTGAGCTCCATTTCGTCGCGCGGAATCCGCGGGGGCGATGAATCTCCAATATCGTATATGAAATATGATCTCGCTCAGACAGAGCCCCCACGGTCGAAAGTTAGGTGATCAGGTGTCGTTGCTGACCGGTCAGACTGCAGTGGTGACAGGCGGTGCCCAGGGTCTGGGCCTGGCCATCGCGAAGCGCTTCATCGGCGAGGGCGCCCGGGTCGTGCTGGGTGACGTGAACCTGGAGGCGACCGAGGCGGCCGCCCAGGAACTCGGCGGCCCCGAGGTGGCGACGGCGGTGCGTTGCGATGTGACCTCTTCCGCCGAGGTCGAGGCCCTCGTGCAGGCCGCCGTCGAGCGGTTCGGCGGGCTGGACATCATGGTGAACAACGCGGGGATCACGCGCGACGCGACCCTGCGCAAGATGACCGAGGAACAGTTCGATCAGGTCATCGCGGTACACCTGAAGGGAACGTGGAACGGCACCAAGTCTGCCGCGGCGATCATGCGCGAGAACAAGCGTGGCGCGATCGTGAACATGTCCTCGATCTCGGGCAAGGTGGGACTGGTCGGCCAGACCAACTACTCGGCGGCCAAGGCCGGCATCGTCGGCATGACCAAAGCGTCGGCCAAGGAACTCGCGCATCTGGGGGTGCGGGTCAACGCCATCCAGCCGGGGCTGATCCGGTCTGCGATGACCGAGGCCATGCCGCAAAGGATCTGGGATCAGAAACTGGCCGAGATCCCGATGGGCCGAGCCGGCGAGCCCGACGAGGTGGCCAAGGTGGCCCTGTTCCTGGCCAGCGACCTGTCGTCGTACATGACCGGCACCGTGCTCGAGGTGACCGGGGGTCGGCACGTATGACCCGAGACGCGGTTATCTGCGAACCGGTCCGCACCCCAATCGGCCGCTACGGCGGCATGTTCGCGTCACTCACCGCCGTCGAACTCGGCGTCGCCGCACTCAAGGGGCTGCTGGAACGCACCGGGGTGGCACCCGAGCAGGTGCAGGACGTGATTATGGGACACTGCTATCCCAACAGTGAAGCCCCGGCCATCGGCCGCGTCGTCGCGCTCGACGCCGGCCTACCGGTGACGGTTCCCGGCATGCAGGTCGACCGGCGATGCGGCTCCGGGCTGCAGGCCGTGATCCAGGCCTGCCTGCAAGTCCGCAGCGGCGACAACGATCTCGTGGTCGCCGGAGGCGCCGAAAGCATGAGCAACGTCGCGTTCTACTCCACCGACATGCGTTGGGGCGGAGCGCGTACCGGCGTCCAGATCCACGACGGGCTGGCGCGCGGCCGCACCACGGCCGGTGGGCAGTTCTACCCGGTGCCCGGTGGAATGCTGGAGACCGCCGAGAACCTGCGCCGCGAGTACGGCATCAGCCGCGTCGAGCAGGACGAGCTCGCGGTGCGCTCGCATCGCAGCGCCGTGGCCGCGCAGGAATCCGGAGTGCTGACCGAGGAGATCATTCCCGTGACGGTCAGCTCGCGCAAAGGCGACACGGTCGTCGACACCGATGAGCACCCACGCGCTGACACCACGGTCGAGTCGCTTGCCAAGCTCAAACCCGTTCTGCTCAAGCAGGATCCGGAGGCCACCGTGACGGCCGGAAACTCGAGCGGTCAGAACGATGCCGCCTCCATGTGCATCGTCACCACCCCGGAGAAGGCCGCCGAGCTCGGCCTGCGGCCGCTGGTGCGCATGGTGTCGTGGGGTTCGGCGGGCGTCGCACCCAACGTCATGGGCATCGGCCCGGTGCCGGCCACCGAGGTGGCCTTGACCAAGGCCGATCTGCAGCTCAGCGACATCGACCTGATCGAGCTCAACGAGGCGTTCGCCGCCCAGGCGCTGGCGGTGATGAAGGAGTGGAAGTTCGGCGACACCGACTTCGAGCGCACCAACGTGCGGGGATCCGGCATCTCGTTGGGGCATCCGGTCGGGGCGACCGGCGGGCGGATGCTCGCCACGCTGGCCCGCGAACTCGATCGGCGTCAGGCCCGGTATGGGCTGGAGACCATGTGCATCGGCGGCGGACAGGGGCTGGCGGCGGTATTCGAGAGGGTGTCATCGTGACCAGACTTGCGCATACCCTGGGGCTCACCGAGTTCCAGACCGAGATCGTCTCGGCGGTGCGGCAATTCGTCGACAAGGAGGTCATCCCGACCGCCCAGGATCTCGAGCACTCCGACACCTACCCGCAGGCCATCGTCGACCAGATGAAGGACATGGGCTTGTTCGGGCTGATGATCCCCGAGGAGTACGGCGGGCTCGGCGAATCGCTGTTGACCTATGCGTTGTGCGTCGAGGAACTCGCTCGCGGCTGGATGAGCGTGTCCGGGGTGATCAACACCCACTTCATCGTCGCCTACATGATCCGGCAGCACGGAACCGATGCCCAGAAGCAGAAGTTCCTGCCGCGCATGGCGACCGGTGAAACCCGCGGGGCCTTCTCGATGTCCGAGCCCGAGTTGGGCTCTGACGTGGCGGCGATCCGTACCAGGGGCAAGAAGAACGACGACGGTACGTACACGATCGACGGCCAGAAGATGTGGCTGACGAACGGCGGCAGCTCGACGCTGGTGGCGGCGCTGGTGCGCACCGACGAGGGTGCCGACAAACCGCACCGAAACCTGACGGCGTTCCTCGTCGAAAAGCCCACGGGCTTCGGCGAAGTCGTCCCCGGTCTGACCATTCCGGGCAAGCTCGACAAGCTGGGCTACAAGGGTATCGACACCACCGAGCTGATCTTCGACGGCTACCGCGCCAGTGCCGACGACGTGCTCGGCGGCGTCACCGGTCAAGGCTTCTTCCAGATGATGGACGGAGTCGAAGTCGGGCGCGTCAACGTCTCTGCCCGTGCCTGCGGTGTGGGTATCCGGGCCTTTGAACTGGCGGTGCGCTACGCGCAGCAGCGCGAAACCTTCGGCAAGCCGATCGCCGAGCACCAGGCGGTGGCGTTCCAATTGGCCGAGATGGCAACCAAAGTCGAAGCAGCGCATCTCATGATGGTCAACGCCGCGCGGCTCAAGGACTCCGGCGAGCGCAACGACGTGGCCGCGGGCATGGCCAAGTATCTTGCCAGCGAGTTCTGCTCGGAGGTGACCCAACAGAGTTTCCGGATCCACGGCGGATACGGCTACTCGAAGGAGTACGAGATCGAGCGGTTGATGCGGGATGCTCCCTTCCTGCTGATCGGTGAGGGCACCAGCGAGATCCAGAAGAACATCATCAGCAAGCGCCTGCTCTCCGACTACCGGGTCTGAGCCGTGTCCATACCCGATTTCGCTGCGCGGCCTCAACTCGCCGAGGACGTGGCGCGGCTGATCCGTCGGCGGATCTTCGACGGCACCTATCCGGCGGGGAAGTACATCAGGCTCGAACAGCTTGCGGACGAGCTGGGTATCAGCGTGACGCCGGTGCGGGAAGCGTTGTTCGGCCTGCGCACCGAAGGGCTGCTGACTCAGCAGCCCCGACGGGGGTTCCTGGTGCTGCCGGTCACGCGCCGGGACATCGACGACGTGGCCGGTGTGCAGGCCCACATCGGCGGTCAGTTGGCGTCACGGGCCGCGGGCCAGATCAGTGACGAGCAGCTCGAGGAGCTCGGCCGGATCCAGCGAGAGCTGGAAGACGCCTATGCGCAGAACGATCACGACGCGGCGGTACGGCTCAACCATGCCTTTCATCGCGGCGTCAACCGCGCGGCCGAGTCGCCGAAACTGGCGCAGTTGATGTCCCAGATCACCCGCTACGCGCTGGAATCGGTTTACCCGACGGTCGAGGGCTGGCCCGCACAGTCGACCCATGATCACCGCCGGATCCTGGCTGCCCTCAAAGCACGGGACGGAGACGCGGCCCGCGCGGCCATGGCAGAGCATCTGTGTGCGGCCTCCAAGCCGCTGACCGAACACCTCCACCGCATGGGCGTACTCGAGTAGAGGTGAATTTGACCCGAGGGAAGGGGTGGGGCAATGCCTGGTGTTCTCGACGGGATCCGGGTACTCGACTATGGCCGGTTCATCGCCGCGCCGTGGTGCAGTGCGATCCTTGCCGACATGGGTGCCGACGTCTTGCGCGTCGAGAAACGTGAAGGCGGGGAAGACCGTTGGGTGCAGGCGGTCACCGAAGGCGGGGAGGGCGGCACCTTCCTCCAGTGCAACCGCAACAAACGCTCACTGACGCTGGACTCCACCACCGCCGAGGGTGCCGAGATCACCCGACGGCTCGTAGCGCAGGCCGACATCGTGATCGCCAACATGCCCGCTGCCGGGATGCGCGCCAGCGGACTGGATTACGCGACGCTCAAGGCGGTCAAACCCGACATCATCCTGGCCAGCGCCACGGCCTACGGGGAAGGGGGTCCGTACAGCGACAAGATCGGCTTCGACGGCGCCGGCCAGGTGATGTCAGGGGCGGTCTACCGGCAGGGCCTGCCGGACCTACCGATCCGAACGGTGGTGCCCTATGCCGATTTCGGCACCGCGCTCACCCTGGCGATCGGCGTCATGATGGCGCTGTACCACCGAGATAAGACGGGGGAGGGCCAGCACGTCGAGGGCGCCCTACTGCCCACGGCACTGATGTTGTCGAACGCGTTCCTGATCGAGCGCGAACTGCTGCAGGTCGACAAGCCCAGGATGGGCAACAAGGGTGCGTCGGTCGCGCCGTGCGACCTGTATCGCACCGCAGACGATCAATGGGTACTGCTGCAGGTCGCCGGACAACCCATGTTCAAACGCTGGTGCCGGCTGGTGGGGCGCGAGGAACTGTTCGAAGACCCTCGGTTCGCCAACGACGACGTCCGCTGGACCAACGGCGACATCCTCAACGACATCATGTCCGCCTGGTGTGCCGACAAGACCAAGGCCGAGGTACTGGAACTGCTGGAAAAGGCGAAAATGCCTGCCGCCCCATTGCATTCCACTCAGGATGTACTAGACGATCCGCACGTGCGGGCCATGGGCTACCTGCAGCGGATGCCCTTCCCCGGGGCCTCGCGGGACGTGCCGATCATCGAAACCCCGTTCCGGATGTCGGCGACGCCCGGCACGATCCGACGACGGGCCCCGCTGCTCGGCGAGCACACCGACGAGGTACTGGGCGAGATCGGTTACGACGCAACGCAGATCGCAGAACTCCGGGCGAACGCGATCGTCTAGCGTAGGAGGTTGCGCGCCTCGGGGCTTCCGTTCAGTGCCCGTGTGGTGCGGCGCGTGATCTGCCATCGACCGTCTATCCGCCTCAGCGTGAAGTGGTTCGCGCCGGCCCGTGCGACGATCCACCTCCCGTCGCGATGCACCACCAGGAGTGATTCGCACGCCGCAGTCGCGGTATCACCGTCGACGCTCACCCGGGCCGGACCGAGAAAGTGACAGGCGCCTCGGGAGATGAGTGTTTGATGCGCATCGGAGTTCACCATCTCAGCCACGTCGGCGCGGCTGTGCATCTGCCAACCTTCGACGTCGTAGCCACCGTCCTCGCTCCATAACGCCGCGACGTCATCGGCGGCACCGGCGTCGACGAGTGGACCGTAGGAGGCAATCAGCTGCGTCACCTCGACCTGGTCGGTCAGCTGCTGGAGTCGTCGCTCGAGGGTGTGCAGCCGGGATTCGAAGGGGTCAGTCATAGTTCGGTGCCGATGGTGTGCAGGGCTTCGAGCTGATCGCAGAAATGCTCGGCGCTGCGGGCCCGCAATGTGCAGTTGGCGATCGTGGCGCCGACGTCACGCAACCGGCTCAGCCGAGCGTGGGTGGCGTTCGGATCGCCTTGCGGGTCCAGCGGCATCCCCGGGGACAGCACGACATCGAAATCTGCCGGCGGCCGCCGTTGCGCGAGGAACTCGGCGATCGTGTCCGGCGGCAATCCGAAAGGCATCCAGCCGTTGCCCAAGTCGACGGCTCGACGCAGTGATCGTTTGGTGCGTCCGCCCACCCAGATCGTGAGATCAGTACTGGTGGCGTGCGGTTCGATCGCGAATCCGTCGACCACCGGCTGTCCCCATGCGGCACGCAGCCTGGCGATGTCGCGGTCGGCCGCGGCCCCACGCCCTTCCCATGGGGCACCGAGCAACTCGAACTCCTCGGTGAGCGATCCGACCCCGACGCCGAGGACGACTCGTCCGCCGCTGAGCCGGTCGAGAGTCCCGTAGCTCTTGGCCAGCGCGACCGGGTGGTGGTACGGAAGCACCACAACGGCGGTGACAAGTCGGATCCGTCGGGTCCTTGCGGCCAGGAAGGACAGCGTGGCCAACGGGTCCCAGTACACCGTCCCGCGCACCGCCGCCGCCGAGGCGGGGATGCCGGTGTGCTCTGCACAGGTGATGTGGTGAAACCCCAAAGCCTCTGCCTTCTCGGCGATCAATGACAACTCGTCGGGGCCGGCGGTGGTTTCCCACGGGGAGAACTCACCGGGGTGTTGCATCACGACGGGGGTGGAGAGTCCGAGCTTCACTGTGCGGACCCCTCTGTCGAGCCCATCAACCGACGCATCATCTCGTCGGTACGCAGGATGGTGGCGGCGCGGTCCGGATTCGTATGGGCGAGAGCGACTTTCGCATGTTTTGAGACGACGTGCACGGGGTCCTGTCCGAGCGCGGCGAGACCTTCGGCGGCGACGTCGTCAGGATCGGACACAACCATTCCGGGAATGTCGAAGTTGAGTCCGACCCGGTCCATCGCCGGAGTGCGGGTTACGCCCAGGACGAGCTCGAGCACGTCGACGTCGTGGTCGCGCAACTCCAGCCACAGACTCTCGGCGAAGATCCGGCCGAAGGCCTTGACGCCGCCATAAACCGTGTGCCGGTTCGAGCCGAGGTATCCGGCCAGCGACCCGACCAGCAGGATGCCCCCGCGACGCCGGTTGCGCATCGCGGCCCCGAAATGATGAACCAGGGCCAGCGGGGTGGTGATGTTCAGGTCGATCACACGTTGAAAGGCCACGAGGTCGCCGTCGAGAAACTGTGCGCTGTGAGTGTTGGCGCCCGCATTGTGGACCAGCAGGCCCACCTCGACGTCGGCGACTGCTGCTGCGACGGCGGCGGCCGAGGACGGTTCCGCGAGATCGGTGCTGAGGGTCCGGACCTCGACCCCGTGGGCTCGGCACAGTTCTGCGCACTCGTCCAATGGCCCGGACTGGCGGGCGACCAGCAGCAGATTGACTCCCGCCGCGGCGAGCCGGAGCGCGAAGCACCTGCCGACACCTTCCGAACCTCCGGTGATGACGGCCCATGGACCGTATTTGTCCGCGTCGAATGCCGTCACGCCGCGCTGGGCACCTTCTTGGATCACCCGTCTGTTGTAGCATCGACGCGTATCAATTTCTAGAAGCAATTCTAGTTTTGTGAGGAGTTAGTGGGGATGGGGCGCATCGGAACACCGAGGGAACCCGGGCACGCGTCGACACCCCGTCAACAGGCCCGCACCGCCGCCATCCTTCGGGCGGCCGCCCGGCTGGGGGCGTTGCACGGGCTTGAGCGGGTCCAGATGTCCGACATCGCTGCCGAGGCACGCGTTGCTCTCGGCACGCTTTATCGGTACTACCCGACCAAGCACCACCTCTATGCCGCGGTACTCACCTCGTCCGTCCGGGCGATGCCAGAAACCGCGGAGATACCGGACGATCCGGTGTTCGCGGTATGCGACTTCCTGGGCGCAGCCGCTGAACGGCTGCTTGCACAGCCGCTGCTGGCCAGGGCGATGCTGGTCTCCATCAACGCGATTCGGTCCTCTGCCGACGTACCTGCCGATCTCTCCACGCATGAGCGGATCTTGACCGTGGCGGGGATAACCGAACCCACCGACGAGGATCATCGACTGGTGCGGATGGTCGAGCAATGCATGTACGGGATCTTGACGTGGGCGACTGCCGGTCAACTCGACGCCACCGCCGCAGCGGACGACGTCCGGTATGCGTGCCAACTGCTGCTGGCCCCATGGGACCGCCGGCGGCGTTAGTCCGGAGTGTTGATTCAGTCGGTCATCGTCGGTCACCTTCCGCCACCATGACGCGTAGTGCGGCATTGTCGACCTTCCCCGTGGCTCCGTGCGGCACTGCGTTTTCGTCTTCCAGCAGCAGCCACAGCGCGGGCACCTTGAATGAACTCAGCAGGTCGCGTGCGGCGGTGCGCAGGGAATCCGCCGAGAGGTCGTCGCCGACGAGCGCCGCGCCCACCCGATTGGTCTGGCCATCAGGAACATTCACGACATGAGCTGCCCGGACTCCGGGAAGAGACCGGAGCGCCCGCTGCACTTCACTCGGGTACACCGTGGCGCCATTGACTTTGAACATGTCGTCGGACCGCCCCCGGTAGAACAGGAACCCGTCGTCATCGAGGTAGCCGAGATCTCCGGTGGGGTAGTAGCCGTCCGGGGTGAAGACCTCCTCACGGCTGCGGCGGCAGATTCCGCGCATGACGTGCCGTCCCCGGATCTGAATCTCACCGGTGACGCCCGCGGGCCGCATTGCGCCGGTGGCAGTGTCGACGATGCGAACGTCCATTCCCGGAAACGGCCTGCCGCAACTTCCCCACGCGGAACGAGGCATGTCGGTATCCGCCGGATAGCCGCAGTAGGGCCCGAACGATTCGGTCATTCCGAACAGCGACGCCCGCGCACCGGGCGCAGCACGCAGGTGCGCCGGGAGCAGGGCTTCGAGGCTCCCCGGTCGTAGCGCCGAGAGAGCTGCGCTCGCGGGATGACGGGCGAGCGCCTCGGCCTGCGCGGGCCAGCCACGGAACAACGTAACCTGCTCACGCTGCATTAGTTTCAGCGTGGACTGCGGATCAGGAACCGGCTCGGTGATCAAGGTGGCCTCGGCCACCAGCGCAGACAACACCCCAGCCGCGAAACCTCCCACCCAGAAGAACGGCATCGGCAGGTAGAGACGGGTCTGGTCGGTGATGCACCTGGCGTCGAGACCGGAACGCACCGCGCCCAAAGCGTTTGCATGGGAGTGGACCACTGCCTTCGGAGCGCCGCTGCTACCCGAGGTGAACATGATGACCAGCGGGTCGCTGGGCCGTACCGTTGGCAACGCCACGCTGCCGGTGCAGGCGAGGACTTCCTCGGGAGTCCACGTGCGGCGCAGCGACGGTACCGGACCGTGCGGATAGCGGCGGCCCCGGAATTCTTCGACGGCGATGAGGTACTGCACGGACGCGGTCCGCAACTGAGCTGTGAGCTCCCGGCCGGTGAGCAGGGTGCTCAAGGGAACGAGGACCGCGCCGATTCTGGTGACTGCCAGGGCTATCCGTACCCAATCCGTGCAGTTCGGCATGATCAGACCAACTCGAGCTCCCTTACCGACCCCGGCCGGCATCAACCCGCTCGCCAGCTCGCGGGTGCTGCTGTCGAGTTCGGCGTAGCTGATCCGGGTGTCCGGATCGATGACCATGGGCTTGGTGGACACCCCATGGTGGCGCAGGAGCGCATCGATCGTGTCAGGCGGTTCAGGCATCGAAAAGCCCAGCCAGCGCAGCCATGTCGACCTTGCCGCTCGACAGCATTGGCAGCCGGGCAGGTGGGCAGGCCACGAATGTCCGCGGAACCTTGTATGCCGACAACCTACTTCGCAGCTCCTTGCGTATCGCGTCGAAGTCGACCGCAGCGTCGCTGACGATGACCGCAGCCACTATCTGGCCACGTGTAATATCAGGAAGCCCCAACACGTGTGCGGTGAAACCGGATGCCGCAAGCGCTCTTTCCACCTCGGCCGGCGTCACATTGGCGCCCGATGTCTTGATCATGGAACCTGCGCGCCCCAAGAAGTAGAAGTACCCGTCGGGGTCGACGCGTACCAGGTCTCCCGTGTGGAACCAGCCGTCTGGGTCGAAACAGTCCTCCCGACTGCGTCCGTAGTAGCCCTGCATCAGATGCGGGCCGCGAAGGCACAGTTCACCGGTGGCGAGCACCATGGTTTCGAACCCGGGCGCCGGCCGGCCGTAGCTACCGCGTCGGTGTTCGGGTTGATCGGTCTCGTCGCCGTCGAGCAGCACCACGCTGCCGGCTTCTGTCATGCCGAGCATGTTGTGACGTAGCTCGGCGTCCTGTGGACGAACGTCACGCGCCATGATCGGGTAGAGGTTGCCGCGACGGGCGGTGAAGTCCCGGTGCGGGTAGTTCGGATGGCGCGTGAGATGAGCGATAGCCGAGACGAAACCATTGGTGACGGTGGGCTTTTCGTCCTCCAGCAGGTCGAGGGTGAGCGCCGGGTCGATGGCGTTCGAGCAGATCAGCGTTGCCCCGGCGCACAGTGTGGCCAGCAGCCCGAATGCGAAACCACCGATCCAGAAGAACGGCGAATTACAGAAGAGCCGATCGGCGCCGGTCAGACCGCGGATCGTGTTGAGGTTGCGTTGATGGCCGATCAACGCTGCATGCGTATGTACCGCCCCTTTGGGCGGCCCGGTCGAGCCGGAGGTGTAGATGATGGCCAGCGGGTCACAGCCGTCGACGTCGTCCTCGAATTCTGTCAGAGCGGGGACGTCGGAGTGGGGTAGATCGAACAACACATGTCGCAGGCATGGGGTACCGAGACCGGAAAGACGTTGCACATAGTCGTGATTGCGGTAGGTGCGTGCCGACAGCAGGATCGCGGTATCACTGTCACGTAGCTGGGTCTCCAGCTCGGCTGCGGTGAGAAATGTCGAGTAGGGCACCACAACGGCACCGATTCTGGCCGCGGCCAGCATGGCGACCACGAATTCGACGCCGTTGGGATAGAGCAGCCCGACATGGGTTCCTTTGCCGGCCCCCAGCTGGAGCAGGCCACGGGCCACGGAGGCAGACCGGATCTCGGCCTCTGCGTAGCTGATCCGGTCGCCGTCGCAGATCAGCAGCGGATGGTCGGTGCATCCGCGTAGCAGGTCTGGGACGGTGTCAGGCACTGGCAGTGAAGTACTCCCGGACGGCACCGAGGTCCGCCTTGCCGGACGGGGTGCGGGGGATGGTGTCGACGATGGCAATCGTGGTGGGGATCTCATACCTGGCCAGTCGGCCCTGCAGGTAGTCGGTCAGTTCGGCGGCCGGTGCCAGTGCTCGCAATTCCACCATCGCCACCGGCGTCTCACCGAGTCGCTCATCGGGAATGCCGATCACTGCCGCACCGCGCACCGCGGGGTGGCTCTCCAGCGCGGCCCGCACCTCGTCGGGCATCACCTTGAACCCGCCGCGGATGATGGCCTGGTCGGCACGGCCGAGAATCCAGACGAAGCCGTCGGTGTCGATACGGGCCAGGTCGGTGGTACGCAACCAATCCGCATCGGCATCGAACTGTGCGGGTTTGACTTCCAACAAGCCCTTTTCGCCGGGCTCCAATGGCCGGCCGTCTTCGTCGACGACGCGCAGCCGGGCGCCGGGATTGGCCCGACCCACGCTGCCGCGCTTCTCTTTCCAGTATTTTCGGTGGTCGGCGAGGGTCCAACTGGCCACACCACCACCGAATTCTGTGGCGGCGTACGAGGTCAGCACGGGGATACCGAATTTCTCGGTGAATGCCTCGGCGTCGTCGGCCGACAGCGGTGCGGTGCCCGAGGTGACTGCACGCACACTCGCCAGGTCGTCGCGGGTCAGATCAGAATGCAGCACCATCCGGAGCGCGGCCGGAACCAGCGACACGGCCCGGGGCTGGTATGCCCGGACGGCCGCGGCCCAGCGGTGCAATTCGAACTTGGGTAGCAGCACGAACGGCCTGGCCTCGGCGATGCACAACAACACGCGGAACACTCCGCCGACATGCACCAGCGGCGAGTTGACGATGGCCACTCCACGACGCAGTTCGGTTGGTGCCGCGGTGTTCTCGGGATCGCGGCCGATGACGCTGCGGGCCAGCATGTCGTAGCTGAGGTCTACCCGTTTGGGCGGGCCGGTGGTGCCACTGGTCAGCATCCACACCGCCACCCCCGGACGAGCGGCGTCGTGGGCCGGAGTCGAGGCGGCGGCCACTTCGGGCTCGGTGTGGAGATCTCGGATGGTCACGGTGGTCATCGTGGGGGAGGACGAAGCCAGGGCGGCGATATCCTCGGCGAGGCCGACGAGTACCGGCAGGTTCAAGGCTTCGACGTCGGCACGGGTGCGCTCATCCCCGCGGGACGGATTGATCACCACGACGGTGCCTCCGGCGCCCAGCACACCGAGCAGTGCCGCGACATGGGCGGGCTGGTTGCGCAGCATGATTCCGACCCGTGTGCCCGCTGACACCGCGCCGATGTGCCGTGCCAGTCTTGCGACCTGGCCCCAGGTGAACCACTGACCTTCGTACTCCAGGGCTCTGGCGCTGGGTTCGAGATCGAGGACGTCATCGATACGTCGTGAGAGCGGGTGGGCCATCAGCGGATCCGGGGCGGTGTCTTGGTAAGGGGACGCTCGGTCAACTCGGCCTTGGCTATCGGATTGCCCAACCGCGTGTAGATCAAGCCCTGGTCCATGGCGGCCCGGTAAGGCTTGTCCAGCGATTCCCAGATCGCCTTCACCGTCCCCTGAGTGGCGGTGGGTGGTTTCGCGGCAATGGTGGCGGCGATCTCATGCGCGCGGTTCCACAACTTGTCTCTGGTCACCACTTCCGTGACCAGGCCGATGCGCAGAGCGGTCTCGGCGCTGACACGTTCGTCGTTGCCCATCAACGCCATTCGCAGCGTGTCCCCGAGCCCGACCCGGCGCATCAGGCCGATCGGCTCCAACGCCGAGACCAGTCCGGCGCTGACGTGAGAATCGAAGAACGTGGCCTCCTGCGAGCAGATCACCACATCGGATTCGTTTACGAAGTAGAGCGCCCCGGCCGTGCACATGCCCTGCACCGCACACACCACCGGTTTCCACATCTTCTGCCACTTCGGACTGAGCAGCTCGCCCGGATCCTCGTGGTTCCAGACGATCTCGGGCTGCCCGTAACTGGTCTTCACATCCAGCCCGGCGCTGAACGCGCGGTCGCCGACGGCACGCAGCACCACCGCGTTGATGCCTTCGTCATCTTTGATGGTGTGCCAGGCGTCGCGCATCTCGCGACACATGGTTCGGTTGAACGAGTTCAGCGACTCGGGACGGTTCAGCGTGACCGTGGCGACCCGGGACTCGTGGTCGAAGTCGAGGAGCAGAGTCTCCATCACCGAGCCTGCCAGTTGGGCTTGCGCTTCTCGACGAACGCTCGCGGACCTTCGAGCGCATCCTCGGTGCGGACAACGCGCTCACGGAACGTTTCGGCCAGGATCTCGCCCTCGTGCAACGGCAGATCCAGCGTCTTGTGAATTGCCAGCCGGGTACCCCGGACCGCCAGCGGGGCATTGAGGCACACGGTGTCGGCGATCTCGTGGGCACGTTCGAGCAGCTTGTCGTGCTCGACGATCTCGGTGATCAGCCCTAGTTCGTATGCGCGCTCGACGGTCATCCGTTCGTGCTTGCCCATCAACGCCATCCGCAGCGCCACCGAGCGCGGGAGAGCCTTGGCCAGGCGCACCATCTCCCGGGCGGCTACCAGGCCGATGCTCACGTGGGGGTCGAAGAACGTGGCCTGGTCCGACGCGATCACGATGTCACCGGTGGTGACCCAGTCCAACCCCGCCCCGCAGCAGATCCCGTTGATCGCCACCACGACCGGCTTTGCCATGGTGCGAAACGGAGGAGTGCCTTCCTGCGGTGCTTCCCATTGTTCGTAGGTGGACAGGTAGGGCCGCTCGTTGACCACCTTTCCGTCGCCGGGGATCTCCTTGACGTCAGCGCCAGTGCAGAAGGCGCGTCCGGTGGCGGTGACGATCATCAGCCACACGTTGTCGTCGTTCTCGGCCTCGGCGTAGGCCGCTCGCAATTCGGTGATCATGTGGGGGGACAACGCATTGAGGGCATCCGGCCGATTCAGGGTGATGGTGGCCTTGTGGCCGTCCACCTCATATTTGATGGTGTCGAAAGTAGCAGTTGCTGTCATCGGTTTCCTCGGTTCAACGGCCCTTGAAGTCGGGATCGCGGCGTTCCCGGAACGCGGCCAGGCCTTCTTTGAAATCGCTGGTACGGCAGGAGAGTTCCAGGTTGGACAGTTCTTGGTTCATGGATTGGGGCAGCGCGGCGTGCTGCCCATAGGCAATGGCTTGTTTGGCCAGTCCGATCGCGACAGTCGGTCCGGCGGCAAGGCGCGCCAGCAATTCGTCGGCGGCGGAATCCACTTCCTCGCCCGGCACCGCACTGTGGATCAGGCCCCAGTCGGCGGCCTCGGCCCCGGTGACCTTCTCGCCGAGCAGCAGCATTCGTTTGGCGCGGGTCAGGCCCGCCAGACGTGGCAGTAGCCAGGTAGATCCCGAGTCGGGACTGAAGCCGCGGGACAGGAACGGTTCCCAGAAGGTGGCCCCGGTATCGGCAACTGTGAAATCCGCGGCCAATGCGAGGTTGCAACCCAAACCCACTGCCCAGCCCCGGACCCCGCACACCACCGGCAACTGGATGGTGGCGACGAGCTCGATGACGCGGTGCGCGGTGTGGGGGATCCGCCGCATCAGATCCCCCGTCCGGGGCCGCCGGCCGGAGTCGTTGGTGGCCATCCAGTCCGCACCGGTGCAGAAATCGTCACCCGCGCCGGCGATGGAGATGGCCCGCAGCGAGTCATCGCTTGCGGCCGCGGTCAGTGCGCTCACCAAGTCATCGATCATCTGATGGCTCAACGCGTTCCGGTGTGCTGGGCGGTCGAGGGTGATGCGCAGGGTGGCGTCTGCGCGGGACGTGGTCACCGAACCGTCGCTCACGTGGAACCCGACCCTTCACTTGTCCATACAGTTGCCCATACAGTAGGCAATGCGGTTACTATCCTGTACAAGTTAGCAAGGAAAGGTCGCCGATGGAAGGACGCGTACGGCGCATCCGGCAGCCCCGGGTTGCCGAGATCGTCGCGTCCAAGCTGCGCGACGACATCCTGTCTGGGCGTCTGCGTGAAGGTGACGTCCTGCCTACCCAGGAGAGCCTGTTTCAGGAATTCGGGGTCAGCCCACCCGCGCTGCGGGAGGCCATCCATCTGCTGGAGACCGATGGGCTGATTTCGGTGCGCCGCGGAAATGTCGGCGGTGCCGTGGTGCAGATGCCCTCGGCTGACCGCACCGCCCACATGCTCGGCATGGTGCTGCAGACCCGCGCCGCCACGCCGGCCGATGTGAGCGAGGCGCTGCTGCGGTTGGAACCGATCTGCGCGGGGATGTGCGCTGACCGTGAGGACCGCGCCACCGAGGTCGTTCCCTACCTGCAGGCCGAGATCGACCTTCAGGCAAGGCAGTTCGCGGACACTTCGCGGTATGTGCCGAACGCCCGGAGGTTCCACGAGGCGTTGGTGTCCCGTTGCGGGAATGAGCCGATGATCCTGCTGATCGGCTCGCTGGAACTGATCTGGTCGACGCATGAGTCGTCCGTATGGACCGGGGAAGACGGCGCCGCGATGGCCGAGAAAACCATGCGGGCAGCGCTGCGTGACCACCAGCGGCTGGTGGACGCGATCGCAGACGGCAACTCAGCCAGGGCGACCAAGCTGTCCGCCGACCACCTCACTGCCGCTCGACGCACCACGCTGGCCGCCGGAAACGACAAAACCATTGAAGCGAGGTTGATTTCGCATGTCAGATGATCGGGTCCTGTTCGAGGTCGATGCGGACCACCGTATCGCGACCATCACGCTGAACAATCCCAAGCAACGCAACTCCTACGATGCGGCCATGCGCGACGAGATCGCCCGCTGTCTCGACGTCGTGGCCGAAGACGATGACCTGACCGTGGTGCTGCTGCGTGGTGCAGAGGGCGTGTTCAGCACCGGTGCCGATATGAACAATGCCTACGGCTGGTACGGCGGTGAGCGTCCGCGCGAAGAGCAGAAGAAGTCACGTCCGAGCCAGCGTCGGCGACTTACGGTGGACCGCAAGTCTTTCGGCTTTTACCACAACTTCATGGGCTTCCCGAAGGTCACCGTGGGGGAGATCAGTGGTTACGCGCTCGGCGGTGGATTCGAGATGGCGCTGATGACCGATATCTCGGTGATCGCCCGCGATACCAAGATCGGGATGCCTGCCACCCGGTTCCTCGGCCCGGCGCTGGGCAGCCTGCACATGTTCTTCCACCGCCTCGGTCCGGTGTTGGCCCGGCGGATGCTGCTCACCGGCGACATCATCGAGGCGGGCTCCGTCGAACACCTCGGCATCTTCACCGATACCTGCGATGCCGACCAGGTGGGTGCGCGGGCGCAGTACTGGGCGGCCAAGGCGGCCAAGATGCCGGCCGACGGGGTGGTGATCGCCAAGGAAGCCTTCCGCCTGGTCGAACAAAGCCAGGCCTACCAGGGAGAAGAGGTGGCCAGCTACATCTTCCACGCCTACGGCACCAACCTGCAGTTCTCGCCCGGGGAGTTCAACTTCGTCAAGACCCGGGCCCAACATGGCACGAAGGAAGCGTTCCGGCTGCGTGATGAGCATTTCCACGTACCCGAACCGCAGTAGCCAACCTCATTCCGGCGCACCTACAGTAGGTGCTACGTTTACATAATCACTGGATATCGTAAAGGCGGATTCGAATGCCCACACCCGTAATAGTCGGTGCTGCCCGCACCGCCATCGGTCGTGCCTTCAAGGGGACCTTGGTGAACACACCGCCGGAGACCTTGATCACCACGGTGCTGCCCGAGGTGGTTCGTCGCGCCGGGATCAACCCGGAGTCCATCGACGACCTGATCTTCGCCGAATCCAACTACGGCGGTGGCGACATCGCGCGCTACGCGGCCGACGCCCTGGGGTGGGAGTCGGTGCCCGGTCAGGCCGTCAACCGGCACTGTGCCGGATCCCTCACCGCGATCGGCAATGCCTCGGCCCAGATCGGCTCGGGAATGGAGCAGGTGCTGGTGGCCGGCGGAGTGCAGTCGCTGTCGTCGTCGCCCCTGATGAAGTGGCGGGTGCCCGGCTTCGGGCCCGAGCTCGAGTTCGTCGAGCCGTGGATGACCCCGACGCATGTCGAGACGCCGGATGCGCCGATGCGCGACATGTCGATCACGGTCGGCTGGAACACCGCCCAGTCCGCGGGCATCACCCGTGAGGACATGGACGCTTGGGCGGCGCGGTCGCATCAGCGCGCCATCGCCGCGATCGATGCGGGCAAGTTTCTCGACGAGATCGTTCCGCTGAAGGTGAACCAGCCCGACGGCTCGGTCATCGAGTTCAGCGTCGACGAGCACCCGCGTCGCGGCACCACCGCCGAGAAGCTCGCCGAACTCAAGGTCCTGCACCCGGAGATCGAAGGATTCTCCATCACCGCGGGCAACAGCAGCGGCACCAACGATGCTGCCGCTGCTGTCGCGCTGGTCGGCGACGACTATGCCGCTGCGGAGAACCTCAACGTGATGGCCAAGGTCAGGGCCTGGGGTGCGGTCGGTGTCGCGGCTCGTGACACGGGCCTCGGCGGTGTCGAGGTGATCGGAAAGGTCCTCGACCGCGCCGGGCTCAAACCGTCGGACGTGGCGCTGTGGGAGATCAACGAGGCGTTCGCCTCGGTGCCGATCGCCGCAGTGCGCAAGTACGGCCTCGACGAGGAGCTGGTGAACTTCTCCGGCAGCGGCTGCAGCCTCGGACATCCGATCGCTGCCTCGGGCGCGCGTATGGTCACCACCCTGGTCTACGAACTGCAGCGTCGTGGCGGCGGTATCGGTGTGGCTGCGATGTGTGCCGGTGGCGGCCAGGGCGGCGCGGTCGTCATCGAGGTTTAGCGCGTTTGGTGTGAGCCCGACGGGGAGCATCCGGTGTGGTCTTTCCGTCGGGCTCACCTTTGCCCGCAGTTTGGTACTCGTGCAATTCAGCGCGCACGGCTTCGTCGAATGCGCGGTCCAGACTTGCGTGGGCGAGTCGCCGGGCCGCCCTGCGCATGGTGTCGACCAGGTCGGCGGCCCAGGCGAGTTCGGCATCGTTGCTGGGCAGCCAGCCGGGTCCCCGCTGACGAACGACTTCTGTGTGGCCGCCGCGAGTCAGCTCACGGGCGGCGGCGTCGAGCAACTTGTCGACCGCCGCACTGGTTTTCAGGAGGATCTCGAGCGGCATTCCGCGGGCTACGAGTGAGCCGAAGTCATCGATGAGTCGGACATCGGTGACCGAGAAGATGTTGTCGTCGGCAGTCGGGGCAATCAGGCCGTGGTTGGTCAGCCGGCGAAGCATCGTCGGGTCGAGCTCGCCGAGCCGCTGTTCGAGCTCTTCGAGGGACATGGTGCGCGGCTCCGGCTGCGACCACGGTGCGGTGACCAACTCTTCGAGGTCGGACAGATCCAGGACGTCGACGAGGTTCTGGCCGGGCTGCAAGCCGGTCAGGAACTTCGTGATGTGCTTGAGGGTGAAGCCCTCACCGAGCAATCGGGTGATCGCACGCAGTTGCCGCAGATGGCGATCGGTATAGATGGCCACCCTGCCCCGACGCTGGGGTCGGGGCAGGAGCCCGTTGTCCTGGTAGACACGCACGTTCCGGGTTGTTGTCCCCGCCTCCCGAGCGAGGTCGTCAATCCGATACTCGGTCACCACGGAATCCTATCCGGTGGGGAGCGGATCGCCGCTGACCTGCGCCAGGGCGCTCATGTTGTCGCGGCGTGCGGTGATCTTGTAGTCGTGCAGGTTCACCGTCTTGAGCTGATTGACGTACTGCGTGGCGAACCCGGGGTACATGGTCGCGTTGAAACCGTCCTCGGTCAGGTACCAGCTCTGGCAACCGGAGTTCCAGGTCGTCGACTGTAGACGGCGTTGGATGTGCTCGTTGTACCGGTCCTGGGCTTCCCGGCGGACATCCAGTGATTTCCAGTCGTACCGCAGAACAGTGGAGATCGCCTCGACGATGTAGTTGATCTGGGCTTCCATGTACACCAGGGCGGAACTGTGTCCGGGGCCGGAGTTCGGGCCGAAGGTGAAATAGAGGTTGGGGTAACCCGATACTGCGACGCTGCGGTAGGCGTAGGCACCGCGACTCCATTCGGCGGCCAGCTCCCGGCCCTCGATCCCGGTGATCGGGAATGGCGTGCCGGCCTTGCAGACGTCGAATCCGGTGGCGAACACGATGCAGTCGAATTGGTGCTCGATGCCTTCGACGGTGCGAATTCCGTTGGGGGACAGTCGGGCTATCGGCCAAGTGACCAGCTTGCAGTTGTCGGACTGCAGGGCGGGGTAGTACTCGCTGGTCATCAGCAGTCGCTTGCACCCGGCGGAGAAATCCGGTGTCAGCTGTCTCCGCAACCACGGATCCTTCACCTGCAGACGCAGATTGGCCATGCTGACCGCCTCGACGACGCGAGTGAAGGGGGTGTCCCAGACCACGCCGAGGGCGACCGATTCGTGCCCCCAATACCAGGCGCTGCGCATGAGGCTCTGGGTGAGCGGAAGGGTTCGGTAGAGGCGCTTGAGCCAGCCGCTGGTCGGGGTGTTCACCCTCGGCAGCACCCACCCGGGGGTGCGTTGGAAGACCTTGACCGACTTGGCCGTCTTCACCAGTTCCGGCACGATCTGGACTCCGCTGGCACCGGTCCCGATCACTGCGACCCGTTTGTCCGTGAAATCGTAGTCGTGGTCCCAACGGGCGCTGTGAATCTTGTGGCCCTCGTAGGTTTCAATTCCCGGGATGTTCGGGAGGCTGGCGTTGGCCAGCGGACCCGAGGCCACGATGACGTTCCGGGCCCGCACCGGGTCTCGGCCTTCCAGATCCACCGTCCACTCACCGGCAACCGCATCGTAGGAGATACCGACGACGGTGTGGTTGAACCGGATCTTCGGTGCCAGACCGGATGATTCGACCATGCCGTCGATGTACTCGAGGATCTCGGCGCTGCCCGAGTAGGTGTGCGACCAGTCCGGATTGGTCGCGAAACTGTACGAGTACAGCCGAGACGGGATATCGCAGGCCGCACCGGGATAGGTGTTGTCGCGCCAGGTACCGCCGACGCGGGTATCACGCTCGAATATCACGAAGTCGTCGATGCCCTCGGCCGCCAGGCGGATGGCCGCGCCGATGCCGGCGAATCCGGCGCCGATGATGGCAACAGACGTGGAAGAAGAAGTCATATCGTCGTTTGATCCCTTCAGGCGACGGGTTCGTAGGTCAGTTCCTGCGACCAAGTCGGGGAGTTCTGGACCAACGACATCGGGATCACACCGGTGATCTTGACCAGCGAATCGGCGAGCCAGTGGTACTTGGAGGTCCGATCGATCACCTTGCGGCTCTGCCACGAGATGATCCGATACATGGGCAGACGGCGCGCGAATTCGCTTCGCTCACCAACACTTTGGAACCTGCGCATGGCCTGGTACAGCCGGTCCTCGTTGACACCCATCTCGACGATGTTGTCGCGCATCTTGTTCAGTAGCGGGAAGTAGCTGAGCACACCCACCAGGAAGGTGGGCTTGATCCACCCGCCCACCAACTCGATCAGCAGTTTGCGCATATCGGCATGGCCCAGAATGTCCATCACCTCGAAGTCGACGGCCAGGTGCCGGGACTCATCGGAGTTGATCCGTTTGAACACCTCTTGGGCCACCGGATCTTTGACCTCGTCGGTGATGAACTTGATCAACGCACCGTCCAGTGCCACCTCAAGCATCGGGATGACGGTGCCCAGGAAGGTCAGGCCCATGCCGTCCGAATGCTTGTCGAGCCAGTTGATGACCAGCTGGACGTTGACATTCGGCGGCGGGATCTCGTCGTTCTCCAGCATGCCCCACCTGCGCATCAAGGCGAGCTCGGCATTGGCATGCTTCTGCTCCTCGGCGTGGAAATGCTCGTAGATGCTCTTGAGGGTCGGATTCGGTGCTTTCTTCGCCAGGGCGGCAAAGCCCCGGGCGCCGACGTTCTCGATCCACATCAGGTCGGTCATGAACGGCTTGAGCTTGGCATGCAGCTCGGGTTCGATCAGCTCGGCTCCCGGTGCGTCCCAGTCGATGTCGACCAGGGCCCACTGTCGATCCTTGATCATCTGCAGCATGTTGTCGAGATCCATCGCCATGATGCGTCCTTTCTCGAATTAGCGGTTCAGTTGTCGGCGAGACTTCAGTCTTTGGGTAGAACGCGGCCGAGTAGTCCGGCGCCGCGGACATAGAGGGCGGGGAAGTGCCGCTTCAGATGCCAGATGACAGTGGCGTCGATCTGGGGCACCACGTAGAGCCGGCCACTGTCGTGCGCGTCCAGGGTGCGGGCGGCGACGTTGTCCGGGGACAATCCGGTCCACCGGGCGAGCTGCAGGCTGAGATTCATGGAGCCCGGGGTGATGCGGCCGTCCTGAAAGACGTTGGTCTTGACGAAGGTCGGGCACAGCACCGTGACCGCGACGCCTGCACCGGCAAGTTCGGCCGCCAGCGTCTCCGACAGTGACATCACGCCCGCTTTGGAGACGTTGTAGGGAGCCATCGAAGGCGCGGCGGCGAATCCGGCGGCAGAGGCCACGTTGATGATCCCGCCGCGACCGGCCTCGCGCAGGATCGGTGTGAAAACCTCACACCCGTACACCACACCCCACAGATTGATACCGAGCGCCCAGTCCCAATCCTCGAATCCGATGGCGCCGACGGGCTTGCCGCCGACACCTACGCCGGCGTTGTTGATCACCAGAGTCGGCGGGCCGCCGAAGACGCTGTTGGCCTGCTTGGCCAACTGCTCGACCGCGCTGCGATCGGATACGTCGCAGACCACAGCATGGCCGGCTCCGGTGCCCAGCTTGCCGATCAGCTCCACCGTCTCGTCGGCCCGGTCCGCATCGATATCGGCACAAATGACCTCACCACCCCTGCGGGCGAGCTCAAGAGCGAACGACCGGCCGATGCCGCTGCCGGCGCCCGTCACCACCGCCTTGGCGTTCGTGCAGCGCTTCTCGCCGCGAAAGGCATTGAATATCAAGTCGATTCCGAACATCAGCACACCTCCACGTGGGTATCGGTCCGGTCGTTCCCGAGCGCCGAGGAGATGAAGCCCGCGGCGCGGCGCAGTGCCGGTCCTGCTTCCGGTGCCAGGCGGGGCAGGGCCTGGAAGACGTGCACCATGCCGGGCCACACTTCGAGAGTGCTTGCCCCTCCGGCCCGGCTGACCTCGGCATCGAGGTAGCGCGCATCGGCGCTGAGCATTTCGAACTCGCCGGCCTGGATCAGCATGGGCGGCAGTCGATCTGCCTTGTCGAATCGAAGGCGCAACCGTGGCTGTTCGGGGTTTTCCGCCGCGGTGTAGAGACCGACCAACTGCCGCGCGGCGGTGGCGGACATGGCCGGATCGCGGCGCACCTTCTCCTGCTGCAGTGCGAGTTCCATGGTCAGGTCGATCAGCGGGGAGAACAGCACTACTGCCGCAGGCTGGAAGCCGGGTTCGTCGGCGTGTGCGAGGAGCAGGTCGCAGGCCAGATGTCCACCTGCCGAGTCGGCGCCGACCACGACGTCGGATGTCGCGTATCCCTGATCGAGCAACCATCGATAACCGGCCTCGATGTCGTGGGCGGCAGCGGGAAATCGATGTTCGGGGGCCAAACGGTAGTCGACCGAGAAGAAGGGGATGCCGGTGGCCTCGGACAACTGCGCCACCAGTTTGCGGTGCGTCCGCGCCGAGCAGATCACGTACGCGCTGCCGTGGATGTAATAGCCGGCGCGCGTGCCGAACTCCACGCCGGGACCGAGTACCCATTCGCCGCGGACTCCGGGCCCGCGGACCGGGATGACCCTGGTGCCGTCGGGCATGGATCCCAACGTCCCCATGATCGTGGCGATCAGTCCCCGGGAGAACCACACCCCGGGCTTATTCATCGGAATCACGCCGGTAAGACACCCCAGCGTCCATCGGGTGGCGGTAGCCGCGACCACGGCGCGCAGAGAACGCTCGCTGGGCACCGCCGGCAGATCGGGTGAGGCAATTGCGGTCACCGAGTTTACGTCACCACAGACTGTTACATTTGTCAATGTAACAGTGCGGGATGACGCTACTCCGGCTCACGTGGGCCGGACGCGGCTCATCGGATAGCTGCGGAATACGCCAAATCGCCCGGACCAGAAGGTAAGTCCGGGCGACGTGGTGTCG
The DNA here is from genome assembly GCF_022179545.1 of Mycolicibacterium fortuitum subsp. fortuitum. The sequence goes on from NZ_AP025518.1 coordinate 2,242,445, forward strand.
ACGTCTGAAACGGTGGCGTGTGGCTGCCTGTCAGGCGGATGCGCCCAATTTGCGCTTCCCCTTGGCTGCAGGCGGCTGTGCGATCCGTGCCGCCGCATGGTCGAGGATGCATTCCAGGCCGTACTCGAAGTTCTTCTCGTCGGCGGCCCCGATGCGATGCCCCTCGTTGGTGACCTGTGCCAGCAGAGGGGTGACCTCCGGGTCGATCACCATGGTCTCTTCGTAGTCTCCGGGGGCGTTGTCGTTGGCCCGGTTCTTCTCGTAGAGGCGGTGTAGCACCACCGAACCGCGGACGTGCACCGAGACGGCCGAGTACGTGTCGAAGGCGTCCTCGACCGACAACCCGGCCTCCACCAGGCCGGCGATGGCGGTCTCCATCTCCTGCACACCCAGGCGCGCGGCGCGCGGGCTCAACGCGGAACGAATGAGAATGAGATCACACAGAATCGGGTTGCCCATGAAGGCTTTTCGCATGGTCCTGGCATGGTTGGCCAACGACTCACGCCAATCCTTGGCCTCGACGTAAGGGGTGGCGACCACGAACTCGCGGAGCGCGCGGTCGGTCATCGCATTGAGCAGGTCGTCCTTCTTGCGGAAGTACCAGTAGATGCTCGTGACGCCGACACCCAGGTGTTTGCCCAGCAGCGGCATGCTGAGATTGTCGATCGACACCTGCTCGGCGAGTTCGAATGCGCCCTTGATGATGTCCTCGGGATTGATGGATCCGCGTTCGCGCCGTTGACGCTTTTCAGCGGTCGGTTGCTTTGCCACTGCGGGCACCTCCATCGAAATCGATTCTGCTCACGCCGTTCTGTGCCGCGGGTCAATCGCAGGTGAATTTACCGCTGGCCTCCACCTGAACTGCGCCTATGTGCGCGTGTCGCGGATCTTGTCGCTGTCAACCTTACCGGTAGCCTCTCTGTTGCTGCCGTGCGCAGTGGGTGCCGAAGCGTCGCTCTGCTGCGGTGGGGAGCCTTCCGGCTAGGTACTGTAATCCCTATAGTAGGCTTTTCCGGGTTGGTGGACCGCGAGCGAAGGGGCAGTTGGTGTCGGAAGTGGTTCTGCGGGAGCGTCGGGGTCGAACGCTCATCATCACGATCAATCGTCCGGAAGCGCGCAATGCCTTCAACCTCGCGGTGGTGCAGGGGCTAGCCGATGCGATGGACGAACTCGATGACACCCCGGAGCTGTCGGTGGCTGTCCTCACCGGTGCGGGCGGCAACTTCTGCGCGGGCATGGACCTGAAGGCGTTTGCCTCGGGTGAGCTGCCCTACGTTCCCGGCCGTGGCGCAGGTTTCACCGAACGTCCGCCGCGCAAACCACTGATCGCCGCGGTTGAAGGGTTCGCGCTCGCCGGTGGTACCGAGTTGGTCCTGGCGACCGACCTCGTGGTCGCCTCGAAGGTGGCCAAGTTCGGCATCCCCGAGGTCAAGCGCGGCCTTGTCGCCGGTGGCGGGGGCCTGCTGCGCCTGCATCAGCGCATCCCGTACCAGAAGGCGATGGAACTCGCCCTCACCGGCGACAGCTTCACCGCCGAGGAAGCCGCCGCGTGGGGTTTCGTGAACAAGCTGACCGAACCCGGTGAGGCGCTCGACGGGGCACTCGAACTCGCCGATCGGATCACCGCCAACGGCCCGCTGGCCGTGGCCGTGACGAAGGAGATCATCGCGTCGTCCTCTGAGTGGTCGGCCGACGAGATGTGGAAGAAGCAGGGCGAACTGCTCGGACCGGTCTTCTCCTCCAACGATGCCAAGGAGGGGGCGATCGCCTTCGCGGAGAAACGCGCACCCAACTGGACCGGTTCCTGAGTCCGGCGGCAAGGAGCGAAGCGACCGGGGGAGTCATCAGGCCATGGATCTCGGATTCGCAGGTGCGGCCACCGTCGTGGTGGGTGGTGGCCGCGGGATGGGTTTCGCGACGGCCCGATGTCTGGCCGAGGACGGTGCTCGGATAGCGATCGTCGGGCGGTCCCGTGACGTACTCGACAAGGCCGCAACGGAGCTGAGCGGCCTGGGATCGCCGGAGGCGGTGGCGATCGTCGCCGACACCTCGGACGGCTCCCAGGTCGAGCGAGCCTTCACCGAGGTGGGCGAGCGTTGGGGTGAGCTCAACGCATTGATCAACACGGTCGGCCCTGGCGCCGCGGGCAACTTCGAGGAGTTGTCCGACGAGCAGTGGCAGGACGCATTCGATGCGGGCCTGATGGGCATGGTGCGCTGCGTGCGTGCGGCGTTACCCTTGCTGCGCAAGGCCGAATGGGCGCGCGTGGTCAACTTCTCGGCCCATTCCACTCAGCGGCAAAGCACTCGCTTGCCGGCTTATACGGCGGCCAAGGCCGCGGTGAACAGCGTCTCCAAGAACCTGTCACTACTGTTGGCCAAAGACGAGATCATGGTCAACGTGGTATCGCCGGGCAGCATCTCGTCGGAAGCGTTGCGCGGCTGGGCTGACACGGTGGGCGTCGACGGCAACGACCCATATGCGTTGATGGCGGCAATCGATGAGCACTTCGGCCATCCGGCCCATCTGCCGCGCGCCGGTCTTCCTGGTGAAATCGGGCCCGTCGCAGCATTTTTGGCGTCCAAGCGCAATTCATACATGACCGGGGCGAACGTCAACGTGGACGGTGGATCGGATTTCATCTAGGGGGCCCGTATGGCAACTGCATCCGAAGCGCGGGACTGGGCACACTCGGCATTGCGCGGAATCGGTGACTCGCTCTACACCCCGTTCTGCGGAACCGACGGCGACGACATCGACTGGGAGGCCTACCGGCACCTCGTGCGCTACTGCGTCGGCGATCTGGGCCACCAGATGCTGTGGTGTACCAGCGGCCTCGCCGAGTTCTGGGCTTTGACGCTGACCGAGCGCAAGCGGTTGCTCGAGGTGGCGATCGAAGAGGGGCGCCGCGCGAACCCGGGTGTGGTGGTGCAGGCCTGCACAGCGGCAACATCGGCAAAGGACTGCCTGGAGCTGACGCGGCATGCCCAGCAGGTGGGGGCCGACATCGTCTACATCCAGACACCCATGATGGAAGCGCATGGGGGAGAGGGTGTTCTGCGGTTCTTCTCGTATATCGCCGACCGCACCGACATTGCCCTGGGAATGTTCAACTCACCGTCGTCGGGCTACGTGCTGACTCCGGAGGAAGGTGCTGCAATTGCCGAGGCAATCCCGGCGGTGTGTGCCACCAAGGAGGGAGCCTTCCGGGCGGCGGCGAGTCGTCGACTGCACGAACTGGCGCCGTATCTCGCGGTCTGGGAATGCGACACCGTGGTTTACCGGGCCGGCTGGCTGAGGGAGGGCATCGTCTGCCCGGCCCAATTGGGGACGGCCGGCTACCTCTATGAAACCCCGGAACGTCGCATCTTCACCGAGTACTGGGACCTGGTCTACGCGGATCGGCTGATCGAGGCGATGGACTTCGGCCGAGACTCGGGGTTGGACCAGTTCAGCCTTGATGTCGGATCCTGGTTCACCTGCTATCCGGGACGATCGGACTACTTCACCCATTGGGCCGGTGCGTTCAAGTATGCAGCCTCGGTGCTGGGATTGCCCGTCGGCGACCACCCGCATTCGCGGCCACCCCAAGCGCTGCTCCCGCAACTGGCGAAGGGCCAGATCGAAACCGCTTATCGCAAGCTCGGTTTGATCAACTTCTGACCCGCCTTTGCGCAGGTAGCAGCCTTGGTGCCGGACTTGCGGAATGCACTACCGATAGGTATACAGTATGTATGTCTGAGCGGCTGGTGCGGCAGGAGGTGGTCGGCGCATGACACTCGCCGATGACGTGGGAACCGAGGCGGTGCTCTACGAGACGACGGAGACCGGCGTCGCGGTCATCACGCTGAACCGGCCGGACCGGCTGAACTCCTGGGGTGCGGATATCTCGGCCGGCGTCTACGCGAGTTTCGATCGCGCCGAAGCGGATCCGGTCGTCCGGGTGATCGTGCTGACCGGCAGCGGACGCGGATTCTGTGCGGGCGCCTACATGGGTGCCATGCAGGACCTGGGTGCCGGCATCGACGAAGACACCGATGTCAGCAAGATCGTCGGCGAGCGTCACCCGCATTTCCTCACCGAGCTGCGCAAGCCAGTCGTAGCCGCCATCAACGGGGCCTGCGTCGGCATCGGCCTCACCCATGCGCTGATGTGCGACGTCCGATTCGCCGCTGCCGGTGCGAAATTCGCCACCGCCTTCCCGCGCCGCGGGCTGATCGGCGAATACGGCATCACCTGGATCCTGCCGCGGCTGGCAGGCTGGGGCGCCGCAGCGGACCTGCTGTTGTCCGGACGAACCTTCTTCGCCGAAGAGGCCTTCGCGCTCGGATTGGTCAAAGAGGTTGTCGCGCCGGAGGATCTGCTGACCCGCGCCCTCGAGTACGCCGAGGATCTGGCTCGCAACTGCTCTCCGGCGTCGATGGCGGTGATCAAGCGTCAGCTCTATGGCGACGCCCACGACAACGTCGCTGATGTGAGCGGCCGGGCCGAGAAACTGATGCACGAGTCCATGGTTCGCCCCGATCTGATCGAGGGAATCACGGCATTCTTCGAAAAACGGCCCCCGAATTTCCCGCCCCTGAAAGAAGGTTGATGACATGACCGAAGCTCCCGAGCGGCTTCCGTACCTGGCCGTCGACGTCGACAACCACTACTACGAGCCCATCGACGCGTTCACCCGGCACCTGCCCAAGGAGTTTCGCAGCCGTGGTGTGCAGATGGTGCAGGACGGCAAGCGCACGCTGGCGGTGATGGGTGGAACGGTCAACCACTTCATCCCGAACCCGACGTTCGACCCGATCATCGAACCGGGTTGTCTGGACCTGTTGTTCCGTGGCGAGATCCCCGAGGGCGTGGATCCGGCCTCCCTGATGAAGGTGGACCGGCTCGCAGACCATCCCGAATACCAGAATCGCGAAGCCCGGGTGAAGGTGCTCGATCGTCAGCGCCTCGAAACCGTATTCATGCTGCCGACTTTCGCCTGCGGCGTGGAGGAGGGGCTCAAGCACGACATCGAGGCCACCATGGCCTCGGTGCATGCCTTCAACCTGTGGCTGGATGAGGACTGGGGCTTCGACCGGCCCGACGGCCGTTTCGTATCGGCCCCCATCATCTCACTGGCCGATCCCGACAAGGCGGTCGAGGAAGTCGAGTTCGTGATCGGTCGCGGCGCCAAGCTGGTGTGTGTGCGCCCGGCCCCGGTGCCGGGCGCGGTCAGGCCGCGCTCCCTCGGTGACCCGTTGCACGATCCGGTGTGGGCCCGACTGGCCGAGGCGGGCGTAGCCGTGGTCTTCCACCTGTCCGACTCGGGGTACATGGCGGTCCCGGCGCTGTGGGGTGGAAGCGGGGTGTTCAAGGGATTCGGCAAACGGGACCCGCTCGACATGGTGATCATGGACGACCGGGCGATCCACGACACCATGGCGTCGATGATCGTGCACCAGGTCTTCACCCGACATCCCAAGCTCAGGGTGTGCAGCATCGAGAACGGCTCCTACTTCGTCTACCGGCTGATCAAGCGGCTGAAGAAGGCCGCCAACAATGCCCCGTACCACTTCAAGGAGGACCCGGTCGAGCAGTTGCGTAACAACGTCTGGATCGCGCCGTACTACGAGGATGACGTGAAGCTGCTCGCCGACACCATCGGTGTCGACAAGATTCTGTTCGGCTCGGACTGGCCGCACGGCGAGGGCCTGGCCGACCCGACCACTTTCACCGCCGATATCCCGCAGTTTCCGGAGTTCAGCCTCGAAGACACCCGGAAAGTCATGCGCGACAACGCTCTCGAACTACTCGGCGACCCCGCGCGCACCGCTCCGGGTGTGGCCGGACTGGTATCGGCGTAGCCGCCGAGATGGGCGAATGGACCATCGGTGCCGTTGTCGATGCGATCGCCGAGGCGGTACCCGACCGGGAGATGACGGTGTGCGGCTCGCGCCGCACCACCTTTGCCCAGGGGGCTGAGCGCACGCGGCGGCTGGCCAACTTCCTGGCCTCGCGCGGGCTGGGCGCCTACCGCGAGCGCGGCGAGCTGAACCGTTGGGAATGCGGTCAGGACGTGGTCGCCCTCGTCATGCACAACGACCTGTACCCGGAGATGGTGATCGGCTGCCTCAAGGCGCGAGCGGTCCCGGTCAACGTGAATTACTACTACTCGCCGGGCGAGGTCGCCGACCTGCTGGCGTACCTGAGGCCCCGAGCGGTGATCTATCACCGGTCGCTGGGCGCCAAGTTCGCCGACGTCCTCCGGGCGGAAGTGCTGATCTCGGTCGACGACGGCGACGGCGCCGAGCTGCCGGGCGCGGTGGCCCTGGAAGATGCCCTGGCTCAAGGTGATACAGATCGTGTCGGACCGGCGTCGCCCGATGATCTGCTCATGGTGTGCACGGGCGGCACGACCGGTCGCCCGAAGGGCGTGATGTGGCGCCAGGGCGACATCTACGTTTCGTCGATGAACGGCGCCGATCACGAGCAGGTCAGCGAGATCCACGACAAGGTGGCCCACGCCGGGCCACCGTGGTTCGCGGTATCGCCGTTGATGCATGCCGCCGGAATGTGGACCGCGTTCTCCGGCCTGCTGTCCGGCCAGACCGTGGTGCTGTACGACACCAAGTCGCGCTTCGACCCGCGTGCCGTGCTCGAAACCGCGCAGCGGGAGAAGATCGGGCTGATGACGATGGTCGGCGACGCCTACGCCGGACCGATTGTCGAAGAACTGGGCCGGCGAACCTATGACCTCTCGTCGATGTTCGCCATCGGTACCGGCGGGGCCGCCACCAACCCCAAACATCAACGCGCACTGCTGGAACACATTCCGCAGATCACCATCATCAACGGGTTCGGCTCCTCAGAGACCGGCAACATGGGGTTCGGCCACACCCAGCGCGCGACCCCGACCGCGGAGACCTTCCAGCTGCGTGCCGGCGGGCTGGTGCTCGCGGACGACTACTCCCGCTTCCTGGATCCCGGCGACACCGAGGTGGGCTGGGTGGCGCGTAACGGCAGGATCCCGCTCGGCTACTTCAACGACGAGGCGGCGACGGTGAAGACCTTTCCCGAGGTGGCGGGTGAGCGGGTGGTGGTCTCGGGTGACCGCGCCTCGCTGGATTCCGACGGCACCTTGCGCCTGATGGGCCGGGATTCGTTGGTGGTCAACACCGGTGGCGAGAAAGTTTTCGTCGAAGAGGTCGAAGACGTGCTGCGCGCGCACCCACTGGTGGTCGACGCGCTCGCGGTGGGCCGACCCAGCGAGCGATGGGGCGAAGAAATGGTCGCCGTGGTTGCCAGCCGCGGCGGTGTCGACGCGGCCGCGCTCCGAGAGCACTGCGCGACCCGGTTGGCGCGGTTCAAACTGCCCAAAGATGTGCTGTTCGTCGACGAGGTTCGCCGACTCGGCAATGGCAAAGCTGATTACCGCTGGGCCAAGAGCCTGGCTTCGAAACAAGCGGAGGTCAAGGCATGACCCAGCAGGTGAACCGTGTTATCGATTGCCTGGCCAACGTGCACTTCGGCGAGACCGAGAACCAGCCCGCCTTCATGAAGAAGGTGCGTGACGACTACTTCAAGGGCCCGAAGTCGATGTACGACCCCATCGACTTGTCGGAGTTGCTCGACGAGATGGACGCTCACGGAGTTCAGAAAGCCATTCTGATGGATTCGCTGGCCAAACCGTCGGTGACGGCCCGGAAGTTCGTGGAGGCACAACCCGAGCGATTCGCACTGGCCATGGGTGGGGTGAACCTTTTGCGGCCCATCCCGTCACTGCGTGAGCTGGCCGCCGTGGTGGCCGATCTGCCAGTGGCCTATACCGTTGTCGGCCCGAGCTTCTGGGGCGATGGACAGTATCCGCCGAGCGACGCGGTCTACTATCCGCTCTACACCAAGTGCGCCGAGATGGAACTGCCCCTGTGCGTCAACACCGGCATTCCGGGTCCACCGATTCCGGGTGAGGTGCAGAACCCCATCCACCTCGACCGGGTGTGCGTGCGGTTCCCGGAGCTGAAGCTGTGCATGATCCACGGCGCGGATCCGTGGTGGGACATCGCGATCCGGATGCTGATCAAGTACCAGAACCTGCGGTTGATGACCTCTGCCTGGTCGCCGAAGCGGCTTCCCGATTCGTTGCTGCACTTCATGCGAACCCGCGGCAAGGACAAGATCATTTTCGCCTCGGACTTCCCGGTGCTGCGCATGCAACGGGTGGTGCCCGAGGCGCTGGCACTGGATCTGCCGGCAGACGTGCTCGACAACTACCTCTACAACAACGCCGCGGAATTCTTCTTCGGCAGAGACGACTAGGACGCCCTCGGCGAAGCCGAGAAAGGAGCACGGATGGACCGCTACGAACTGCGCAGGCTGGACTACAGCCTCACCGAGGACCACATCGACCTGCAGACCGCGTACCGGCAGTTCTTCAAGACACACTCTGACATCGAGACCGTGCGTGCGGCCGAACCGTCGGGATTCGACAAGAGCCTCTGGGAACGGTTGTGCGCCATGGGCGCCACCACCATGGCGCTGCCCGAATCTGTGGGCGGCGACGGGGCGACACTGGTCGATCTGAGTTTGGTGGCCGAGGAGCTGGGGCGCTCGCTGGCCCCGGTGCCGTGGATCGACCATGTGGTGGCGGCGCGGCTGCTCGCGCGTCTCGGTGCGCTGGACTCTGAGGAGATCCTGCAGGGCACCCAGATCGTCGGTCTCGATCCGCAACAGGTGGCACCGACCGGCACTCGGCTGATCCCGATCGGGTCGATAGCTGATCATCTCCTGGTCCGCGACGGACAGGATGTGGTGAAGCTGGAGTTCTCCACGCGTCCGGCCCGGGTCGACAACATCGGCAAGCTGCCGATGGCCTGGGTGGACCCAGCCGCCGCCGATACCCGGGCGGTGCTGGCCAGCGGACCCGATGCGCTGGCGGAATATCAACGGGCGCTGGATGAATGGCGGGTGCTGACCGCGGCGGCGCTGGTCGGCCTGGTCGAGGAGACCATGACCATCGCCGCCGAGTTCGCCAAGTCCCGGTACACGCTCGGTGTACCGATCGGAACGCTGCAGGGCATCTCGCATCCGCTGGCCAATATCGCGATCACCGTGCAGAGCGGGCGGGGTTTGGTTCGGCGCGCGGCCTGGTTCCTCGACAACGAGCCCGAGGAGCGGCCGGAACTCGCGCCGTCGGCGTTCGTGTTCATGGCAGAAGAGGCCGCCAAGGCGGCCACCATGGCGGTGCACGTGCAGGGTGGGCTCGGGGTGTCCGCGGAGGCAGCGGCCACCGCATACCTGGTCAGGGCCCGCGGCTGGGCGCTCGCCGGTGGCGACCCTGGTGCCACCGCCGTCCACATCGCTCAGATCGTCGCGGCTCGCGAAAGCAAGGTTTAGATATGGATTTCTCAACAGTTGAACTGTCCGCCGAAGACGAGGCGTTCCGCACCGAGGTGCGCGAATTCCTGGCCGGCGTCGTGACCGAGGATGTCATCCGGCGGGATCGCGAGACCGGTGACAACTTCGACGAGGGTGTACACCTGGCTCTTGGGGCGGCCGGCTATCTGGAAAAGGAATGGAAGACCGAAGCCGATGGCGGCTTTTCGCGGGTGCGCCGGCGGATCTGGGAGCTGGAGAAGCGTCGCGCCGAAGTACCGTGGGTGACGTGGGGCACCACTGCGATGGTGGCGCGCTCGGTGGCGAAATTCGCTTCCCCGGAAATCCGTGATGACGTGCTGCGCGGCGTGTTCGACGGCACCGTGCGGTTGTGCCTTGGCTACACCGAACCCGAGGGCGGTTCCGACGTTGCCACCTGCAAGACCCGCGCGGTGCGCGACGGCGACCAATGGGTGATCAACGGCTCCAAGATGTTCACCACCGGTGCACACAACTGTCAGTACGTCTTCCTGATCACCAACACCGACCCGGATGCGCCGAAACACAAGAGCCTCACCATGTTCCTGGTGCCGCTGGACTCCGAGGGAATCGAGATCCAGGGCATCCGGACCGTCGACGGTGACCGCACGAACATCGTCTACTACTCCGATGTGCGGGTGGACGACAAATACCGGCTCGGTGACGTCAACGGCGGCTGGACGGTGGTGCGTGAACCGCTCGACGCCGAGCACGGGGCGGTCGCTGCCGCTGACGACGGCCTGGCCGATGTCGCGATCATGATGCATCAGGCCGGATTCATGGCCGAGGCGGCCGATAACGTCGCTGCCTTGGTGGGCCGGTCCGGTGCCGTCGACGACGGCTCCGTCGCGTATCGCCTGGGGCGCAGTGTCGCTCGACTGGAGGCGTCCCTGTCCTCACCGAGCATCTTCGGGCGGGTGGCGCTGGCGCAGACCATGCGCGACATCGCGCCGGATCTGATGGACATCGCGGGATCCGTAGCGGCACTGCCGATCGGGGCCGACGGGGGAGCCGATGACCGCAGTGAATACATCTACCGGTTCGCACCGTTGGTCGGCATCTATGGCGGCACGCTCGAGGTATTCCGGAACATGATCGCCCAGCATGTGCTGGGCCTGGGCAAGCCGAACTATTCGGCGCCAAAGGCCAAGGCTTCCTAGCGCGATTACTTGCGGGCCTCGGCTTCCGCCGCTGCCGGATCGCAGCCCCTAACCGGTGGGCGCCAGACTGGGTTGTACGGGAACCATCGCGGGTGGTGGCGTGGACGGCGCTATCTGAAGATCGCCGCGGGGTACGAGACCCGGTGGTATCCGGCCCGCCCCGCCGGCTTCGGCCGGTGGGGCCTCGCACTTCTGCTGGCCTTCGTTCCAGACCCCGCCGCTGTGCCGACAGCAACCTTTCGTATCGTCGATCTTCTCCTGCAGCGACTCATTGAGACCGTCGTTGAGAATGTCCGTGCAGGAGTCGAAATCCTCGATGTCCCAGACGCCCGGTTCGGCCCGCGAAATCCCGGTCGGAGCCACGACGACGAATATGGCTGCAGCGGCGAAAACCATTGCAGAGGTTGCTATTCGCCGGGGGATCGTTCTTGGCGGGCTTGATGTTGTCGTTGTCGTGTTCGGCATCGCAGCACCCCCAATCGGCCGGGCGCCCGCGGCGAATGCGCCTCAGGCGCTAGTGAAACACCGGTATTGAATACAGGAATTGTGCGCTCGGGCCATCGCGCGAACAACCTCGGCCACTTCGGGACCTTGCCTGGGCAAGATCCTGGCAAACCTGCTCAGGCCGTAGTCAGTACCGGGGGATGGATCGCCGCCGGATCGGGATTGGCGATCGGCAGGCCCATGAACCGGCGGGCGTTGTCGCCCATGAAGTCGTAGGTGCGCCGGATGTCCATGCCTTCGGCGTACTTCCAGAAACCCTTGGGCTCGGCCAGACCCTCGGGGTGCGGGTAGTCCGAACCGAACAACACCTTGTCCCAACCGACTGTCTCCACGACGTCGGACACACAGCCCTCCCAGAACGGGCTGACCCAGATGTTGCGGCGGAAGACGTCGTGTGGATGTTCGGGAAAGTTCTGCGGCATCTTCTTGTACAGGTCCGCGAAATCGTGGAACAGCGGGAAGATCCAGCTACTGCCGTTCTCGACGCTGGCGATGCGCAGCTTCGGGAAACGAGTAAGGGTGCCGTGGCAGATCAGGGCTGTCAGCATGTCGGCGATCTCGCGGTGGCCCAGCACCATCCAGCGGAATGCGCTCTGCGCCATGAAGTTCTGGGTGTACGGCGGTTCCCACTTGTTGACGTACTCGTCCAGCGGCGGATAGCTGGCGTGCAGGACGATGGGCAGGCCGGCGGCCTCGACATCACGCCAGAACGGGTCGAACTCCGGCAGGGCGGGGGAGCGCCAACCGTGCAGGCCGTTGACCGGCCCGGGTTTGATCAACGCGACCTTCGCGCCGTGGTCGAGGATCCATTCCAGTTCGCGTTGCGCCGCATCCACTTCGGAGAGGTTGATGATGGGAGTCGAGAACACTCGCTCGGCGTGATTGAAGCTCCAGTGCTCCAGGATCCACTCGTTCAGCGCGTGGACGATCGCCAGGGTCAGCTGTGGGTCGTCGGCGCTGGAATGCTCGACGAGGCTGCCGAGGGTGGGGTAGTTGAGCGCTTCGACCACACCCTGCCGGTCGAGTTCCCTGACCCGATCTTCCGGATTGCGGGTGGCCGCGGGTGCGTCGATGGCCTTGCCCTGCATCTCACGCAGGGTCAGTCCTTCGGTGTTCTCGCCGGCGAAGAACTTCTCGTGCGCACCGGGAGCCGCGACCCGCTCGAAGGTCGGATTTGGGATGAAGTCGGTGACTCTGTTGTTGATCACCACCCGGGTCTGCCGACCGATCTGGGCGTATTGCACCGCACGTGAGTACTTCTCCGGAAGAAACTTCGTCAGCGCTTCGCCGGTCTCGTACATGTGCTGGTCGGCATCGAAAATCGGTGCTTCCCTGAACTGTTCGGTGGAATCTTCAGTCACGGTAGTGGTTCCTTTTCTCCCGCGAGCAGTCGCAAATGTCCCTGCACGCCCGGCGTGTCGGGTACATATGCGTCTGCTCGGCCATGAAGGTCAGAGCGTCAGGACGGTGGCGCCGGCGGTGCCGGGGGCGCCGTAGAGCTGGGCGAAGCCGACGCGCGGGTTGCCGGGCACCTGACGGTCACCGGCCTCGCCGCGCAACTGGCGCACCAGTTCGTGGATCTGGCGCAGTCCGGACGCGCCGATGGGCTCGCCGTTGGCGATCAGGCCGCCGTCGGTGTTGATCGGCAGTGAACCGCCGATCTCGGTGGCGCCATCGGCCAGCAGCTTCTCCTGGTCGCCGTCAGCGCAGAATCCGCATTCGGCCATGTGGATGATCTCGGCACCGGCATCGGTGTCCTGCAGTTGCACGACGTCGACGTCTTCGGGGGCCACCCCGGCCTTTTCGAAGGCGGCGCGGGCGGCGTACACCGTCGGGGCCACATCCTCCTCGACCGGTGCGCAGGTGGTGTTGACCTCGTAGGCGCCGTACCGCCGCGTCCGTACCTCGACGGCCTTGAGGTACACGGGCTTGTCGGTGTACCGGTGGGCGATGTCCGCGCGGCACATCACCACCGCGGCCGCACCTTCGTCCGGGGCGCAGAACATGTACTGGGTCAACGGATAGTTCAGCATGGTGGAGTTGAGGATGTCGTCCTCGCTGATCGGCTTGCGCCGGAACGCATTCGGGTTCAGTGCCCCGTTGCGGAAGTTCTTGTTGGCCACCTTGGCCAAAGTGCGTTGCGAGATGTTGTGCTCGTGCAGGTAGCGGTTGGCCTTCATGCCGAAGAACTGGGTGGTGAGGTACTGGCCGTTCTCGGCGTACCAGCTGGGCATCCCGACCAGTGACGGGTCCTCGGTGAACGCGCCGCGGGGGTGCTTGTCCAGGCCGACAGCGATGCCGATGTCGTAGTCGCCGAGCCGGATCCCGTCCGCGCAGGCCTTCGTCGCACTGGCGGCGGTGGCGCAGGCGTTGAACACGTTGGTGAACGGGATGCCGGTCAGTCCGACCATCCCGACTATCGCGTCGGGGTTGGCCACTGTCCAGCTACCTCCGGTCGCGGCGCCGATGTCTTTCCAATCGACTCCGGCATCGGCGACCGCGGCGAAGATGGCGTCGACACCCATCGCCATCGCGGACTTGCCTTCGAATCGGCCAAATGGGTGCAGGCCGACGCCGATGATGGCTACATCGTTGGTCATGGTTGTGCCTCTCTACGCCGGCTGGAAGGCGAAGGTGACAATTTCGTTGCCCTCTTCGTCGGTGGTGAACGGGATCATGGTGAGTTCGACGTCCATGCCGAATCGCAGTTTCGCCGGGTCGTTTTCGGTGAGGCGGCCTTCGACGCGGATGACGGGTCCGGTGTCGTCGGTGAGTTCGACGAGGCCGACGCCGAAGGGCACGAAGGCTTTTCCGGTGGGGCCCTTGTAGGGGGCGCCGGGTGGGAAGCCCTGGGTGGTCCAGGCGATGACGGTGCCGCGCCGGGGTAGGTGTACGTGTTCGGTGTTGGCTCCGGAGCACTTGGGGCAGCGAGGCTGGGCGGGGAAGGTGGTGGCCGTGCAGTCGGTGCAGTGGCTACCGATCAGCTGGGGTTCGGCGTCGGGCCAGGTCGAGATCTCCGGCGCGAGGGCCTTCTGCATGCGTCCGATTCCTCCGTGTTCGACCAAAATGTTTAGCAACTGTAACTCTTACAGTAATGTAGACCAAGTGATCGAGCGCCAGGCCGAGTCCAAGGTGACTTTCTGCCGGATCTGCGAGCCGCTGTGCGGCATGATCGCCACCGTCGAGGACGGCAAGCTCACTGCGCTGCGTCCGGACAAAGACCATCCGCTCTCGGCCGGCTTCGCCTGTCAGAAGGGCATTGCGTTCACCGAGGTGGTCAACGACCCAGACCGGGTGACGACGCCGCTGAGGCGCACTGAGGCCGGGTTCGAACCCGTCAGTTGGGACACTGCGCTCGACGACATCGCCGCCCGGCTCACCGAGATCCACCGCCGCCATGGAGCGGGCGCGTTCGCGTGGTACATGGGCAATCCCGCGGCCTTCAGCTATTCGCACCTGTTCGCCGCGATGGCGTTCGCCAAAGGGGTCGGCGGTGACAGCCACTTTTTCAGTTCATCGACCCAGGACACCAGCAGCCGTCTGCTGGCCAACCAGTTCCTCTACGGCGCGCCGTTCCCGGTGCCTATTCCCGACTTGATGCGCACGGATCTCCTGGTCATGTTCGGCGCGAATCCGGTGGTGTCCCATGGAAGTTTCCTCACCGCGCCGCGGATCAAGGACCGCATGCACGACATCGTCAAGCGGGGCGGAAGGGTCGTCGTCGTCGATCCACGGCGCAGTGAGACGGCGGCCCAGTTCGAATGGCTCGGGATCACCCCGGATGCCGACGCGTACCTGCTCCTGTCGATCCTGCAGGTGCTGTTCGCCGAGGGACTCGTCAGTGCGCGGGCCCGGACTCAGGCTGACGGGCTGGACTGGCTGCAAGCGCAGTCCGCACGGTTCAGCCCGGAGGCCACGCACCGGCGCACCGGCATCGGCCCGGACACCGTGCGCGCGTTGGCACGCGATCTGGCCGGGACTGAACGGGCTGCCGTGTACGGCCGTCTGGGTACCTGCGTCGGACGCCACGGAACCCTCACCACGTACCTGCTCGACGCGGTCAACCTCGTCGCGGGGAACCTCGACGTCCCCGGCGGCAGCGTGTTCAGCACCCTGGGCATCCCCGGGCAGAAGTGGGGATCGATGGCAATGGGCGCCTCGCTGCGCCGCAGCTATCGCACCAAACGCACTCGCGTCGGTGGGTTTCCGTTGGTCATCGGTGCGGAGCCGGCCGCCCTCATGGCCAAGGAGATCGCGACTCCCGGCCCACGGCAGGTCAGGGCGATGTTCATCGGCGCGGGCAATCCGGTGCTGTCGGTCCCCAACGGCTCGGAAATGGAACAAGCACTGGAATCCTTGGATCTGTCGGTGGGGCTGGACCTTTATGTCAACGAGACCACCGCGCACTGCGACTACGTCCTGCCCGTGACCACGATGTACGAGCGCGACGATTTCGCGGTTACGTTCCAGATGTTCCAGGCGACGCCGTTTCGTCAGGTCACCGACGCTGTGGTTGCGCCGCGCGGTCAGGCCCGCACCGAATGGGACATCATCGTGGACCTCATCGGCCGAATGTATGTGCGCACACCGGTTTTCGCGGCCCTTCGGCTGGCGGCCAATTGGGCCGCGCGACGCGGACACCGACTCAGCCCGCGGCCGATGATCGACATGATGATCCGGATGGCCGACGGCGGGGATCGCTTCGGACTGCGCCGCGGCGGGCTGACGTTCCGCCGCCTGGCCGAGCAACATCCGCACGGCGTCGTGGTGGCGCCGAATATCCGCACGGCTGTGCTGGGTGAGGTCGTGGTGTATCCGAAGGGACAGGTTCGGCTGGTGCACGACGACATCGCCTCCGAGGTCGCCGCGCTGTCACGACGTACCGAGCCCGATGGCTATCCGCTCCGCATGATCGGCATGCGGGAGCCGCGCTCAGAGAATTCCTGGCTGCACAATTCACCGTTGCTCATGCGTGGCAAGAGGATTCATCGTGCGCTGATGCATACCGACGACGCTGCGACGCGGCACCTGTCCGATGGTGACGCTGTGCGGGTCCGGTCGCCCTATGGTCAGATCGACATCGCGCTGTCGCTCACCGACGACATCATGCGGGGGACGGTCGCGATACCTCATGGGTGGGGGCACAAGGGAAGTGGGCGGTGGCGGATCGCCAATCGGGCCGGCGGCGCCAACGTCAACCAGCTGATGTCGAGTGAGCCGGATGACATCGAGGCGCTGGCCGGGATGTCCTGGCTGACCGGAGTGCCGGTGCAGGTGGAACCTTGCTGACTTACTTACGGTAAGTGTTACGGTTGGCGGTATGAGTGAAGTTGTCGACGAGGCCGTCACCAGTGTGGACATCGGTGGGCGTGCCGCCGGTCGGGCCGAGAAGCGCATGCTCATCGACGGCGAACTGGTGACGGCTGCCTCCGGCGCCGAATTCGACAATCTCAGCCCGGCCACCGGTCTTGTCCTGGGCACCACCGCGGCCGCCGGTGCACGGGACATGGATGCCGCGATCGGCGCGGCCCGGCGTGCGTTCGACGACTCCGACTGGAGTACCAACCGCGGTGTGCGTCAGCGGGTGCTGGCTCAGCTGCAGGAGGCGATCGAGTCCGAAAAGGATGACTTGCGTGAGGAGTTGATTGCCGAGGTGGGCTGCCCGGTGATGACGACGCAGAACGCTCAGCTGGATTGGCCGCTGGCCGATGCCTTGCGGTACCCGGCCAAGCTCATCGACGAATTCGAATGGGAGCGCACGCTCGAGGGTGGTGGGCTCTTCGGTGAGCGCAACACCCGCACAGTGGTCAAGGAGGCGGTCGGTGTGGTCGCCGCGATCACCCCGTCGAACTTCCCGATCGAGGTGATCCTCAACAAGCTCGGACCCGCGCTGGCCGCCGGCAACACCGTGGTACTCAAACCCGACCCGAACACGCCGTGGAACGCCACCCGGTTGGGCCGGCTGATCGCCGAACGCACCGACATGCCGCCCGGCGTCGTCAACGTGGTGCCCACGCCGTCCAACGAGGTGGCCGGGCAGCTGGGCACCGACCCACGCGTCGACATGGTGTCGTTCACCGGGTCGACGGCGGTCGGGCGGCATCTGATGCGGGTGGGCGCCGACACCATGAAGCGCACGTTTCTGGAACTCGGCGGCAAGTCAGCGATGATCGTGCTCGACGACGCCAAACCCGGCCACATAATTCCCGGCGCCATCGGCGCGTGCGTGCACGCCGGGCAGGCTTGTGCGGCCAACACTCGGATGCTGGTGCACCGCAGCCTGTTCGACGAGGCTGTCGTCAACGTGGCGATGGCATTCGGTGCGGTGCCGGTAGGGGACCCGGCATTGCCGACGACGCTGGTCGGTCCGCTGATCACTGCTGCGGCCAAGAAACGCGTACTCGACGCGATCGAGGGCGCCCGCCGCGACGGTGCTGACATCGTGGTCGGCGGTGGGGTGCCAGAGGGGCTGCCCGCACACCTGGCCGACGGGCACTTCGTCGCGCCGACCGTCATCGTCGGTGCCGACCCGGGCTCGGCCATCGCCCAGGATGAGGTGTTCGGGCCGGTGCTGGTGATGCTGCCGTTCGATGACGACGACGAGGCGGTACGGATAGCCAACGACAGCGCGTTCGGCTTGGCGGGGGCGGTGGTGTCGGCCTCACCGGAGCGGGCGATGGCGATCGCACGGCGCATCCGCACCGGCGCGATCGGGGTCAACGGCGGCATGTACTACGGCGCCGACGCCCCGTTCGGCGGGTACAAGAACAGCGGTATCGGAAGGCAGTGCGGGATTGAGGGGTTCGCGCAGTACACCGAGACCAAGACGATCGGCTGGCGTCTCCCGCGGCGCTGATTCGTTATGCGTCTGCCCGGCAGAACAACTCGGCGCGATCGAGGATGCTGTCGAGGACGTGGTCGAAGTTGATGTCATCTGCCATCCCGATCCGGTAGCCCCGTCCGGAGATTGAGGCGATCAGCGGCATCGACTCGGCGTCGATCACCTGCTCCCAGTATTCGCGGGGGAACCGAACGTCGTCTGTGCGGCTCTGGAGCCGTTGCAGTACAGCGGAGCTGCGTACGAGCACCGAGATGGCCGTGTAGGTGTCAAAGGCTTGCCTGGCGGTGAGTCCGGCCGCCACCATGGCGGCCACCGGTTTTTCGATCTTCTCCAGTGCCATGCGTGCGGCCGGGAGACCCCGGGTTCCCCGGATCAAGATGAGGTCGCAGACTATCGGGTTCCTCGTGAACATCTCGCGCATGCGGTGGGCATGAGACCGAAGCGACTCGCGCCAGGTGCCGGCCTCGATGCTCAGCACACTCATGTCGTAATCGCGCAGCACGCGTTCGGTCATGGCATCGAGCAGTTCGTCCTTGCGACGGAAGTACCAGTAGATGCTGGTGACACCGACGTCGAGATGACGGGCCAGCTGCGGCATGCTGAGATTGTCGATTGACACCTTGTCGGCGACTTCGAAAGCCCCACGCAGGATTTCGTCGATGCTGATCGAGCCACGCTCACGGCGTTGGCGACCACGGGGGCTTGCGGGCCTGACCATCTCGATCCTGCTAGCGGACCGGTTCGAACGTGACGGGAATGGCGGTCGGCGAGCGGAACGGCTGACCGAAGATATGAGGGTCATCGTCGGTGACCAACTCAAGGTCACCAACCCGTCCGAGCAGGCTCTGCATCGCTACCCGGGTTTCCATCCGGGCCAGATGTAGCCCCATGCAGGTGTGTTCTCCTGCCGCAAACGTGATGTGCGGCACCCGCTTCCGGAAGATGTCGAACTCCTCGGGGCGCTCCCAGCGGTTCTCGTCGCGGTTGGCCGAGCCGATGCAGACGTCGACCACGGCGCCGGCAGGCAGTGCCACGCCGTCGAGTTCAGTGTCCTGGGTGGCCGAACGTTGCACGGTGGTGAGCGGGGTCTCGTAGCGCAGACCCTCCTCGATGGCCTGATCGATCAACGCGTGGTCGGCCTGCACTGCGGCGAGCTGTTCCGGGTGAGTGAGCAGCAGGTAGATCAGATTGCCCGAGGACCGGTAGGTGGTCTCCAGACCTGCAGGCAAAAGCAGGCGCAGGAACGAGTAGATCGCCTCATCCGTGAGTTTCTCACCGTCGATCTCGGCGGTGACGAGGTCACCGATGATGTCGTCGGTCGGCTTCGACCGGCGCAGCTCGATCTGTCCGAGGAAATAGTCTTTGAGCGCCGCGGAGGCCTCGAACGCACGCTTGTATTTCACGGTGTAGCTGATCAGCTCGACGGCGCGCTGCCGGAACCACGGCAGGTCTTCCTCGGGCAACCCGAGCAGCCGAGAGATCACCCGGGTGGGGAACTCGAACGTGTAGTCACGCACCAGGTCGGCGCTGCCTGCCTCGATGAACCCATCGACCAGTGCTTCGCAGATCGGGCGCACGATCTCGGGCTCCCACCGCTGCAGCGAGCGCGATTTGAACGCGGCCGAGACCAGGTTCCGGTGGTCCCGGTGGGTCTTGCCTTCCATGGCCAGGATGGTCGGGCCGATGAACAACCCGATGGTGCTGTCGTAGATGTTCGAGTTGAACGACTTGCTGTCCCGGAAGACGGTGTTGACCGCATCGAACGACACAGCAGCGAATTGATGCTCCGGCAGAAGGGAATCCGGGGTCTTGGACCAGTCCATCACCGAGCCGCGGAACACGCCGTGCTCGGCCCGATGCCGAGCGAAGATCGGGTACGGGTCACGCAACAGTGTGGCCGTGTCGACGGCGGCCTCCTCGGACGCGAAGTCCTGCACTTGACTATCCACAGCTCACCCCACCTGTTGGTGTCGACCGATCGCTCTGAAGTAGATTACCGTAAACATTACAGTAAAGAAATCGATGCGTTCTCACAGCGCAATCGGGTTGCCGTTGCTCATCGCCGCGATGAAGCCGGCGTCGACCTGGATGTCCTGACCGTTGATCCAGCGCGCCTCGTCTGAGGCGAGGAACGCGATCAGTGGAACCACGTCGGCGACCGTGGCGTGTCTGCCCACCGTTGCTCGCACAAGGTCCAGCACGTCCTTTCCCATGGTCTGCTCGAAGTCGGACAGGATCGGGGTCTCGACGGGGCCCGGGCTGACCGTGTTCACCCGCACCCCGTACTTGCTCCAGGCCGGTCCGGCGACCCGCTTGACGAACAAGATGGCGGCTTGCTTGGAGGTGGTGTAGACCGGGAAATCCGGATCCTGCCCGGTCTGCCACTGCGCCACCGCATCTCCGTCGGTGAGTTCGAGGAGGCCGTCGAGGATGTCGATGCGTTGCTGCCAGCCCAGGGCTGCGGTGGATGCCACCGTGACGATCGATCCACCGTGGCGCAGCAGTGGCAGCATGCCTTCGGTCATCAGTCGCATGCCGAGGTAATTGACCTTGAGTACGTCGGCGGCCGGCGCGGTCCCGGGGACGCCTGCGACATGCGCGAGAAGGTCCCAGTCGCCGCCGATCTCGCCCAGTAGTCGCGCGATGTCGGCGGCATCCCGGAGGTCGCAGATCGTGTGTTCGGAAGCCGGGGTGTCACCTGCGCGCAGGTCCACCGCAAGTACGTGGTCGCCCCGCTCGAAGAAATGCGCCGCCGTTGCCGCCCCGATTCCGGATCCAGCTCCGACGACGACGATTCTGCGTGCGCTCTCCGGCATGCGCCAACCCCTCACTGAATGAACGACAGTAAGGATGACTGTAAACAATTCAGGCTGGTCGGACAATCGGCTTCGACCTGTGTGGTGAGTGCTACCGTTAGCCTTACCGGAGGCATCTTCGGCGACGTGCTGGCGCGTGCCTGGCGAGGAGACGGATTCGAATGAGCGCGATCGAAGAGCGTGCGGCAGTGCAGCCGCAGCGCGACGGCCTCGATGAGCTGCTGGCCTCCCAGCGCCGGTCATTCATCGCCGATGGTCCGCCTGATGCCGCGCTGCGCCGCAACCGTATTGACCGGCTGCTCGCGATGATCCTCGACAACTCAGAGGACTTCGTCGCCGCCACCGCTGCGGACTACGGATCGCGATCGCGCTCGGCGGCCTTCTTCGCCGAGATCCTGGGCATGCTCTCGGTAATCGAGCACACCAGGGCGCATATCCCGCAGTGGATGCGCGCGACGAGACTGATGCGGGCGGCCCGGTTCGCAGGCTTGCGCGCCGAGGTGCTGCCGTGTCCGCTCGGGGTGGTCGGGATCATCGGCCCGTGGAACTTCCCGATCCAGTTGACGGTGCTGCCCGCGGCGGCGGCCTTCGCGGCCGGCAACCGGGTGATGATCAAGATGTCCGAGGTCACCCCGCGCACTGCCGAGTTGATGGCCGCCACCGCCCCGAAGTACTTCCACGCGAGCGAACTACGGGTCGTGACAGGCGGTCCGGAGGTGGCCGCCGAGTTCTCCGGACTCCCGTTCGACCATCTGTTCTTCACCGGGTCCCCGTCGATCGGAGCGTTGGTCGCGCGCGCAGCAGCGGCCAATCTCGTCCCGGTGACGTTGGAGCTCGGAGGCAAGAACCCCGTGGTGGTGGCGCCCGGAGCCGACATCGAGCGAGCAGCGAACCGAATCGCCCAGGCGCGCATGGTCAATGGCGGCCAGGTTTGCGTGTGCCCGGACTATGTGTTCGTGCCGGATGCTCAGGTGGACCGGTTCGTCACGCAGGCGCGCAAGACGCTGAGCAATCTGTTTCCCACCATCGTCGGCAATCCCGATTACTGCTCCTCGGTCAACGCCGCCAACTTCGACCGTGTGGTCGGTCTCATCGCCGACGCGCGCGCCCACGGGGCACGGATCGACTCCGTGGTGCCTGCGGGGGAGGTGCTGCCCGATCCGGGCTCACGCAAGATCGCCCCGACCATCGTGCGTGACGTCGACGATCAGATGCTGATCGCGAACGAGGAGGTGTTCGGGCCCGTGCTGGTGGTCCGCGGCTACTCTCGCCTCGCCGAGCCGATCGACCACATCAACGCCAAACCGTCCCCGCTGGTGGCGTACTGGTTCGGCCCCGACGACGCCGATTTCCGGGATTTCGTCGGTCATACCCGCAGCGGTGGCGTCGCCCGCAATGACTTTGCCGCGCACATGATCCCGTCCGACGCGCCGTTCGGAGGGGTCGGCCGTAGCGGAACCGGTGCCTACCACGGCAAGGCCGGTTTCGATGCGTTCAGCCACTACCGCACCGTGGTAGGCAGCGACCTGCCGTTCAGCGTCACCGGGCAGGCGGCCCGGCCGTTCAGCACCTCCATGCGGGTAATCGCGGACCTCAGTCTGCGCCGGGCCCGCAACCGAACCGCGGCCCGACTCAGGAAGTTTCGCTGACAGCCTGCTCGCGCGCCCAGCGGTAGTCCGCCTTGCCGGCGGGGCTGCGTTCGATGTTCGGACGGAACACCACGGCCTTGGGCAGCTTGTAGCGGGCGATCGAGGATTCGGCGTGCCGGATCAGTTCGCCGACCGTGGCGGCGGCGCCGTCTGCGAGCGCGACGACAGCGACCACTTCCTGTCCCCAGCGTTCACTGGGCCGTCCGGTGACCACCACGTCGTGCACAGCGGGATGTGAGGCGATCGCCGACTCGACTTCCTCGGCGAAGATCTTCTCGCCGCCGGAGTTGATGGTCACCGAATCGCGGCCCAGCAACTCGATCGCATCGCCGTCCAGGTGACGGGCACGGTCACCCGGTATCGCATAGCGCACTCCGTCGATGACAGGGAACGTCGCCGCAGTCTTCACGGCGTCACCCTTGTAGCCCAACGGCACGAACCCGCGCTGGGCCAGCCAGCCCAACCCGTCGTGACCGGCGGGCAGGACGGCGGTGAAGTCCTCGGTCACCACACAGGTATCGGGGCCGGCGTTGAACGTTCCCGTCGACACCGCACCCGGTGCTGACATGTGGCTCATCTGGGCGCCGGTCTCAGATGACCCCACTCCGTCTACGACGATGAGGTTGGTCTTGGCGTCGATGAGTTGCTGTTTGACGTAGGGCGTCAATTGCGCACCGCCGTTGGCCACGACGGAAAGAGACGATACGTCCGCAGCGCCCGCTCTTATAGCATCCAAGAGTGGCCGGGCCATCGCGTCGCCCACCACAGTGGCCACCAACACCTGCTCGCGCTCGATGGTGCGGACCACGTCATCGGCATCGAAACGATCCACCACAGAAGGGAATACGACGGTCTGACCCGTCGTCACAGCCGTCATCGCACCCCATTGCGCCGCGCCGTGGATCAGCGGCGGCAGGATCAACAGCTTGGTGCCGGGATTCTCGACCGCGCGCCCGACGATCTCCTCAACCGACCGTGATCTCTCACCGGTGACCATGTTGCGGCCGCCGAACGCCGTCATGAAAATGTCGTGCTGGCGCCACAGCACACCTTTGGGCATGCCGGTCGTCCCGCCGGTGTAGAGCACATAAAGGTCGTCCGGGCAGGGGCGGACCGGTACGTCTTCCGAAGCCCCCGCAGAGACGATCGACTCGTAATCCACTGCACCGTCGAGCAGTTCATGGCCAGAGCTATCGGCGATCTGGATCAGCACACGCAATTCCGGGAGGTCGGCGAGGACCTCGGCCACCCGTGGCGCGAATGCAGCGTGGTACACCAGCGCCGATGCACCGGAGTCGGTGAGCAGGTACTGCAGTTCGTTCTTGACGTAGCGGTAGTTGACGTTGAACGGGGCGACCCGCGCCCGAAAAGAGCCGAGGAGGGATTCGACGAACTCGGGACCGTTGTAGGCGTAGATGCCGAGCAGATCCTGACCCACCTCGTGGCCGGCCAGTTCAGCGCGTTCGGTCTGGACGCCCAACCCTCGCGAATGCAGATATGCCGCCAGGCGATTCGACCGGTCCACGATCTGGCGGTAGGTGAGCCGCCGCTCGCCTTGGACGACCAGGGGGCGGTCTCCGATGGCCGCGGCGACGGCTTCTGCGACGGCCGGAACGGTGAACTGCACGGTGTCTCCTATCGGGCGGGTCAGCGCTGCCAGGCGTGCAGCAGGCGGTCGGTCGTGGTGACGGTGGCGAGCAGGGACAGCGTGTTGTCGATGACCGCGTCGGCGTAGGCGCTCGGGATTCCGGCCACCGCATCCCGCGGCAGGACCACCCGGTAGCCGGCGTTGACCGCGTCCATCACCAGATTGGTGATCGCGATGTTCACCGACACTCCCACGGCCACGATGGTGCGCACCCCGAGATTGCGCAGGATCGCGTCCAGATCGGTGCCGCCCATCGGACCCAGGCCGTGCCACCGGGACAGCACGAGATCATCGGGCTCCGGGCCCAATTCGGGTAGCAAGGTGGCACCGGGACTGCCGGGCAGGATGCCGACATCGTTGCGACCGATGGTGAAGATCTTGGCGTTGTGGTTGGAGCCCAAGCCATCCGGGCGCCGCTGAACCAGACAGTGCACCACCTTGACCGAGGCGGCCCGTGCCGCGGGCAATAGCTTGGTTATGTTCGGTAGCGCTTCGCGACGGGCTTCGTCGGCCAGTGCGGCAAGTCCGGCGTCGGGACCGATCACCGCGCCCTGGCATTCCTGGGTGACGATCGCGGTGTGCCCGGGTGCGACCAGGTCCGTCAGGTTGGGCTTCATGCGTGGGTGAGCGCGTCGGAAACCGGTGGTACCTCGTAGAACTGGGTGGCCCACTTACGCATGGCCATGTACGGTTTCGCGTCGATCTTGGCCAGCGGCGGATGCTCGACGTATTTCTGATAGCGCCAGATGTCGCAGTCCTCCCACACGGTCTTGAGGAACTGCTTCTCGACCTGTCTACGGACCTGCTCGGGCGGGATGTCGGAGGTCTCACCGGCAACCTTGGGCCACCAGATCGAATAGAACATGTCCGACACCTCGTCATCGACCGGGGTGCAGGCGAAGATCAACCGGTGATTCGACGAGCCCTCGAACGCGCTCATCGCGAAACCGAGCCCGGAGAAGTGGCTGTGAATCCGAAGCGCCATCTTGTTCGGATCGTCGCTACGCGCATCGGGCCAGCCCGTCAGGAACCGCCACTCCTCGTCGACGTGTTCCCAATGCAGGCACACCGGTGTCACGGTCGCACCGTGCACGTAGCGGAAATGTGAACTGTCGGGGCCGTTTTCGGCGACGATCTGTGGGTGTACCGGGATGGCGTCGGCCCGGCTGGAGAACTCCGGGTAGGGCCGGTAGTACGCGTTCGGATCGGTCTCGAACTGCGGGAACTTGTGGAAGATATCGGGCAGTTCCCACTGCGGTTCCTTGCCTTCGGGCTGGTACCACATGAAGATGCAGCCGTACTGCTCCTTGACGGGGTAGGAACGCATCCGCAGCCCGCGATTGGGCTTGTCGGGTTGGTAGGGGATGTAGGTGTTGTTGCCTTCAGGGCCCCAGCGCCAGCCGTGGAACGGGCATTCGACGCAGTCGCCGACGACCTTGCCGCCGTGACCGATATGGGCGCCCAGATGCTTGCAGTGGGCTTCCAGCACGTGCAGGTCGCCGGACTCGTCACGGTAGGCGGCGAGGTCTTCACCGAAGTACTTCAGGGCCTTCACGTCGCCGACCTCGTACTCGGCTGACCAACCGATCATGAACCAGCCGGTGACCTTCCAGGTGAACGGCACTTTCATGCTCGCTGCCCTCCCGTTTTCCTGCGCTCGTGATAGGTACGGAAGACATTACAGTAGTGGTTTCTGCATAGAAAGTGCGCAGGGCAATCCGATGGTCGTGAATGCGGACGCGACGGGGATGACGGCGGTGCGGGTCGAAACTGAGTTGCTTACCGTATAGTTCGCCGGAGTCCATCAGGAGGCGCGCATGTCCGACGACGTAGAGGCGATCAAGCAGCTCAAGGCTCGATACTGCCGTTACCTGGATACCAAGGACATCGACTCGTGGCGGGGTCTGTTCGCCGAAGATGTCGTGGTGAAGCTCGACATGGCGGTCTCGACCGGCGGCGCCGATCCGCAGACCGCGCCACCGTTGAACGGCTTCGAGGAATTCTTCCCCGTGGTATGGGGAGGGGTGGAGCATGCGGCGACGGTGCACCACTGCCACACCCCCGAGATCATGTTGACCTCCGACACCACCGCCACTGGCATCTGGGCCATGGAGGACATGCTGTTTTTCGCCGACGGCAACGAGCTGCACGGTGCTGGCCATTATCACGAGACGTATGAAAAGCGTGACGGCACATGGCAGATCACCAGTCTGCACCTGACCCGGACGTTGTTGAAGTTCAAAGGTGCTTAACTGGCTGCGTTACGGCTGTGTCTCCGAGACGCCCCGTTCTGCAACAAGATCCATGGCTTCACCGAACGCCTTGATGTAGTCGAGTGCGGCCTGCGGGCTGGCGCCGTCCACGTGCACGACAGCCCAGGTTGCTCCGTGGCCTGCAAGCTCGTCCAGCGTCTGACGGGCATTGCTCAACGATGCCTGGTCCGCCAGATCAACAGGCGGGCACACCACCTGGATATCGACGGTCGAAGGGTCCCGTCCGGCGTCGGCGAGCCGGTGGTGTAGGCGCTGAACGGCGACGCCGAACTGTTCGGTGTTCTCGATGGCCGCGGTACGCATCGCCGATGCCATGCCGGTTGAGGCGATGATCGGCATCCACCCGTCACCATGCTCGACCACACGGCGAATCGCGGCCGTGCCATTCCCGCCGATCCAGATCGGCGGATGGGGCCGCTGTGCCGGACACTGAAGCCACACCGGTCCCACCGCGGCGAAATCAGCACCACTTACGGGTTTTTCGGGCTCGGTCCAGATAGTGCGCAGCGAGGCCAGAGCCTCGTCGAGCAACTCGGCGCGACGCCGCAGGTCGACGCCCACCGCCGCGAACTCCGATCCCAGGTAACCGGCCCCGACGCCCGCGATGAGCCGGCCGCCGGACACCAGATCGAGGCTGCCCAGTGCCTTGGCGGACAGGTACGGATTGCGGAAGGGCAGTACGTAGAGGTTCGTCATCAACCGGATGTGCGAGGTGGCCGCTGCCATGAAGCTCAGCGCGGCGATCGGGTCGAGGGTGTTGTGACCTCCGTTGTTGCGCCATTTGACCGAGGGAGCCGGGTGTTCACTCAACGCGACCGCCGAGAAGCCCGTCGATTCGGCCTGCACGGCGACCGCCCGGATGACCTCGGGTTGCAGGAAATCGTCAGCTGCGGAGGGCAGTTCGCTGGGGTACTCCAGGGTGTACTTCATCGATCTCCCAATTTCCGACCCGATTCCGAGGCGCTACTGAAAGCGTTACCGTAACATCCATCGTTGGTTGTCGACTGGGATGGAGTTGTGATGGAACGCCGGCGAAAGGTGCTGGTCATGGGCGCGAGTGGAAACGTGGGCGCCTGTGTCACCCGTCAGCTGGTCGAGCGTGGTGACGATGTGAGGGTACTGCTGCGTAAGAGCAGCTCGACCAAAGGCATCGACGGCCTCGATGTCGACCGCTACTACGGTGACATCTTCGACACCGAGGCGGTGGCGGCTGCCATGGCCGACCGGGACGTGGTGTTCTACTGCGTGGTCGACACCCGCGCTCACCTGGCCGACCCGGCGCCGCTGTTCTCTACCAACGTCGAGGGCCTGCGCAATGTCCTCGACGTGGCGGTGAATGCCGGTCTGCAGCGGTTCGTTTTCCTCAGCACCATCGGAACGATCGCGGTCGGTGATGGCGGCGCAACGGTCGATGAGGAGACGGCATTCAACTGGGCCGGCAAAGGCGGCCCTTACATCGAATCGCGGAGGCAGGCCGAAGACCTCGTGCTGACCTACGCCAGGGAACGCGGCTTGCCCGCCGTGGCGATGTGTGTGTCCAACCCTTACGGGCCACCGGACTGGCAGCCGAAGCAGGGCGCGCTCGTCGCGATGGCGGCGTTCGGCAAACTGCCCGTGTACGTACGCGGCGTCGGTTCGGAGGTGGTCGGCATCGATGACGCGGCAGATGCGCTGATCCGGGCCGCCGAGCGCGGTCGGATCGGCGAGCGCTACATCGTCTCCGAGCGCTACATGTCGCAGAAGGAGATGTTCACCACGGCGGCCGAGGCAGTCGGTGCGCGTCCGCCGCGATTCGGCATCCCCATGGCTCCGTTGTATGTCTTGGGATGGCTGGCCGGCATGTCGAACCGGCTGTTCGGCACCGACTTTCCGATGAACCTCACCGCAGCCCGACTGATGTGGCTCACCTCGCCCGCTGACCACAGCAAGGCCACGCTTGAGCTTGGATGGAAACCGGCCCCTACCGCCGAATCGATTCGCCGGGCCGCGCAGTTCTACGTCGACCGCAAGAACCGCAACGAGAAGGTCATCGACTTGTGAGCAAAGTTGATTTTGATGTCATCGTCGTCGGAGCGGGGTTCTCCGGTTTGTATGCGCTGCATCGGCTACGGGAGCAGGGCCTGCGGGTGCGGGTGCTGGAAAAGGCCGATGCCGTGGGCGGCACCTGGCTGGTCAATCGGTATCCGGGCGCTCGTTGCGACATCGAGAGCATCGAGTACTCCTACAGTTTCAGTGACGAGATTCAGCAGGAATGGGTCTGGACCGAGACGATGCCGGCCCAACCCGAGATCGAGGCATACCTGAACTTCGTTGCCGACCGACTGGATCTGCGCCGCGACATCACATTCGATACCGAAGTCGTGGCGATGACCTTCGACGAGAGTGATTTGTCATGGGTGGTCACCACCGCTGACGGACAGACACTGCACACCTCTTTCGTAGTGGCTGCCACCGGGATCCTGTCGGTGCCACTGGAACCCGACATCCCTGGGATGAGCCGGTTCAGCGGCACGTCGTTGTACACCAGCCGCTGGCCACGCGAGCTGGTCGACCTCGCCGGCAAGCGCGTCGGGGTGATCGGTACCGGATCCACTGGTGTGCAGTTGATCCCGGTGGTAGCCGCAGAGGCGGAGCATCTGACCGTGTTTCAGCGGTCCCCGGCGTTCACGCTGCCATGGCAAGTGCGCCAGTTCGAGCCGGGGGAGCTCGACGCGCTCAAGGCTGACTACGCGAGCATCAGGGCTGCGCAGCGGGAACACCCCGTCGGGGCGGCCAGGCTCAGCGCGTTCTCCGTGCTGCTGGACATGCTGGTGCGGCCGCCAGTGAAATCGGCGTCGCCCGAAGAGAAGCGGCGTGCCGTCGAGGAATACGGCGTCATGGGTGCGCTCAACTGGGGAGACGTCTTCTTCGACATCGATGCCAACCGGACCGCCACCGAGTTGTACGGACAAGCCGTGGCCCGCATCGTGACCGACCCCGAGACCGCGGCGTCACTGACACCCAGCCACCCGTTCGCCTGCAAGCGGCCGATCATCGACCAGGGTTACTACGAGACCTACAACCGCGACAACGTCACCCTCGTCGATCTGCGCAAGGGCGCCATCAACGAGGTGACGGCGACGGGGATTTCCACCGAGCAGGGCGACTTTGACCTCGATGTGATCGTGTACGCCACCGGGTTCGACGCCATGACCGGGGCGTTGAGCCGGATCGACGTGCGTGGCCGTGACGGGTTGGTGCTGGGGGAGTACTGGTCCAAGGAGGGGGCGCTGTCCTATCTCGGACTGGCGGTGGCCGGGTTCCCGAATCTGTTCACGGTCCAGGGCCCGGGAAGCCCCTCGGCAGCAACGAATTTTGTGGCCGCCATGGAGCAGCATGTGGAGTGGATCGCGGATTGCATCGTGTACCTGAGAGCCGGTGGCTACTCGAGCATCGAGGCGACACCGCAGGCGCAGGCCGACTGGGTGGCGCACACCACGGCTCTGGTGGCACCGACCGTGCTGGTGCATTCGAGCTGCAACTCCTGGTACAACGGCGGCAATGTACCCGGCAAGAAGCGGATGTACCTCGGATACACCGCGGGCATCCCCGAGTACCGTCGCCGGTGTGACGAGATCGCTGCTGACGGGTACACCGGGTTCACAGTTGCTTAGGGCCGGCAGGATCGCGTGGGAACTCGGTGGCGTGGTGCCCCGCTCCGTGGGGGCGTTGGCTGGGCAGTGGAATCCGTTGTCGGTCACCGGTCTGCGTCAGCTCGGTGAGGTTGCTCTCGACGAGCTCGTGGTGACGGGGCTGACGCTGAGCGGACCGCCACCGCAGCTGCCGCGGCCACTGGGCGAGTATCAATGGGCTGCCGACGAACTCGGCGCGCTCGGTATCGACGGGGCGCACGCGGAGCCGGATGCACTGGAGGTCAAGAGCATCCGGCCGCGCCGCTTCGGCGCATTGACGTTCGAGGAACTGGTCTTCGAACATGAAGCCGTATTGCCGACCTCGGTGCTGGCCGACGGTCATGGCGGCGTTGCCACCGCCCGGGTGCGGTTGTATCGCTGCGGTGACGAGGCACGACCGTGGTTGATCTGGACGCACGGGGCGGGTCAGGGCGACTCGATGGATCTCCTGGTCGCGCGGGTCCGACGGCTGCGTGAACTCGGATTCAACGTGGCCCTGCCGATCCAGCCCGGACACGGGCCGCGCCGCGGGTCATGGCCTGAGTATCCCGCCCGCGATCCGCTGGCCAACATCGCGGGCATGATGCGTGCGGTGTCGGAGGTGCGGGCGCTGATCGGCTGGCTCGAACCGCAATCGTCATCGATCACGGTGGCCGGTCTGTCACTGGGCAGCGCGGTGGCGGCCCTGGTATCGCATCTGGAGGCCCGGGTCGATGCGGTGGCGCTGTACACGCCGATCCTGGGTCTCAACGCGATGATCGGGATGCACTTGGGGCGCTGGGGGATAGCTGGGCGGCAGTCGGCGCGCGACTTGCAGTCGACCACGGTGGCGGCGATGACCTCGGTGATCGACCCGCTGCACACCCGACCGCGGACCGGTCACCGCCTGATCGTCGGTGCCTGGCACGACCGAATGGCGATGCGCAGTTCGGCGCTGGCGATGCATGAGCAATGGGGCGGGGAACTCTTCTGGCACGACGGCAGCCATGTGGGACATCTGTTTTCCGGGGCGGTGCAGGACGCGACCGAGCGGTTTCTAGCGACCGTAGCTTGACGTGATCCGGGCCCGCACACAGTCGATCTCGTGGTCGAGGTCGTGGTCCTCTGGCAGGACCACCCATTGGAACGCGATCCCGAAGATCGATCCCGTGATGTCCCGCAGTGCGATATCGAGGTCGATATCGGGTCGCAACGAACCGTCGGCGATCCCTGTGCGCAGACCGGCCTCGATCTTCGCCGCGGCCCCGGCCAATTGACTACGGACGCCTTCTCGCAGAGGCGAGGTGGTCTTCACCGCCTCGAATGCCGACACGAACATCGCCCGGGTCACCGCAGCATCCTCGGCGTGGATCTCCTGCACGCGATCGAAATGTGCCAGCACCTGCTGCAGCCCGGTGGCGCCCGGTTCCGGGTCGGGGTTCAGGCGCGCCACATAGACATCCTGGAAGGCATCGAGGATGGCGTCCTTACTGCCGTAGCGGGCGTGCACCATGGCCCGGCTGTATCCGGCTCTCCGGCCGATCTCGGCGGCTGTCGTTGCCTCCCAACCTTTCTCGACGATCAATTCAGCGGCAGCCTGGAGCAGTCGCCGGCTGGAGAGTTCGACGCGTTGTGGTTGGGTCAACCCGCGCTCGGGCGAAGGCACCATTGCATATTAAACGCAGGACAATTATGTTGCTTGTTCGGTGTTAAATAACCCTTTGGGAGTGCGACGGTGACCCAAGTCCATGGCTCCGGGCCCGCCCGGATTCCATCCGAAATCGACGCTGTCACCGTTGGTTGGCTGACCGAGGCGCTGCGTGCTGACCCGGCGTTGCCCGATACGGCAACGGTGACCGAGATGCGTGCTGAGCAGATCGCGATGGACAGCGGCTTCTCGTCTTTGCTCTACCGCTTGCACCTCGCCGGTGAGGACGTACCGGCAACCGTCATCGTCAAACTCCCGGCCCAGTCCGAGGCCCGTGGTGCCATGGACCTGCTCGGCGGGTACCGTCGCGAACTCGCTTTCTACCAGCGCGTCGCAGGACACGCCCCGATCGCCACCCCGCATGTTCACGCCGCCCGGATGGTTGAGGGCTCAGTCGATTTCGTCCTGGTGATGGAGGACCTGCAGCAGTGGGCCAACGCTGATCATCTGGCGGGCCTGTCGTTGGAGCGCGCCAGGGTGGCCATCGATCAACTCGCGGGCCTACACGCATGGTCGATCACCGTGGCCGATCCGACGTTGATAAACGAGTTCCCGAGCCTGGACACACCCATGGCACGTGATCTGTTCCTGCCCGTGTTCGGCCTGGGGTGGCAGGTCTACCGTGAGCACTCGTCGCGGACCGTTCCGATGCCGGTAGCCCGGTTCGCCGAGCGCTTCGTCGAGTTGGCTCCGCAGGCCCTGACAGCACTCACCGAACGTGCGATGCTGCTGCACGGTGATATTCGAGCCGACAACATGTTCTTCGACGGCGATCGCCTCAAGGTCGTGGACTTTCAATTCGCCAGCCACGGGGCAGGCGCGGCCGACATCGGTTACCTCGTGAGCCAGGGCCTGCCCAGCGAAGTGCGGCGCGGCCGCGACGAGGCGCTGGTGCGGGAGTATCTGGACAAACTCGGCACCCATGGATTTGTCGACTACCACTTTGATGAGGCATGGCGGCACTACAGATTCGCTGTCGCCTATCTGATGGTGCTTCCGGTCATCACCTTGGTCGGGTGGGACACGATGCCGGAACGCTCACGCCAACTCTGTCTGACCCTGGTGGACCGCGCCGTCGCGGCCATCGACGAGATCGATGCGCTGGAGGTCTTTGCGTGAAGACCCGCTCAGCCCGCGAAGTAGTCGAGCTCTACAACCTGGTGGTATGGAACAGGCGGGATTTCGCCCTCGCCGAAGAGCTTTTGGGCGACAACGTGATTCGCCACGGCGTGGGCGATGCGCAGACGCTGTCGCACCGGCAGGCCGTCCAGCGGATCATCGACCACTGGGCGATGTTCGAGACCATCCGATTCGACCTCAACCTCGTGGTGGCCGGTGACGACGGCGAGCATGTGGCCATCCTGTACGAATCCCCGATGTCGTTTCCCGATGGCAATGCCATGACGATCAGCAGCATGGAGATCTTCCGGGTGGTCGAGGGCAGGATCGTAGAAGTGTGGAACTGCGGTTACAAACAAGGAGTTTGGGCATGAGCGAACGCGTGCTGGATGAACTTGGCTACTACCTGCTGGCCGGCGCGGGTGGTGAGGGCCCGGCCACGCTGATGGATGAGGCGCGCCGCGGTGAGGAACTCGGCTTCGGTACCGCATTCATCTCCGAACGGTGGAACGTAAAGGAAGCGTCCTCGCTCGTCGGCGCTGCCTGCGCGGTGACGGAAAGGATGCAGATCGCCACGGCGGCAACCAATCACAACACACGCCACCCGCTGATCACCGGGTCGTGGGCCACCACCATGCACCGGCTGTCACGCGGTCGCTTCACCCTCGGCATCGGCCGCGGGATCGCGGCGATGTACAACGCGTTCGGGGTGCCCGCGGTGACCACGGCGCAGATGGAGGACTTCGCGCAAGTCATGCGCCGGCTTTGGCATGGCGAGGTGATCTTCAACCACGACGGCCCGATCGGGAAATATCAGGTCTTGTTCCTCGACCCAGACTTCGACGAGGACATCCGGTTGGCAATCGTCGCCTTCGGACCGCAGACCCTGGCTCTGGGTGGCCGAGAGTTCGACGATGTCATCCTGCACACCTACTTCACGCCGGACACCCTGCAACGCGCGGTGAAGACGGTCAAGGAAGCCGCCGAACAAGCCGGCCGGGACCCGGACAGCGTGCGAGTGTGGTCGTGCTTCGCAACGGTGGGCGACCATCTACCAGAAGAACTGCGGCTGAAGAAGACGGTGGCCCGGCTGGCCACCTACCTGCAGGGGTACGGCGATCTGATGGTGAGCACCAACAACTGGGATCCGCTAGTGCTGAAACGCTTTCGCGAAGACCCGGTGGTCACCTCGATCCTGGGTGGCATCGACCACAAGGCCAGCGCCGAGCAGATCGAACACATCGCCACGCTCATCCCCGACGAGTGGCTGGAACCGTCGGCCACCGGATCGGCACGCCAATGCGTCGACCGCATCCGCAAGGAGTTCGACTACGGCGCCGACGCGGTGATCATGCACGGAGCCACCCCGGACGAGCTGGAGCCGATCGTCACCGAGTACCGGGCAACTGAGGCGTCCGCGGGCTTCGGAAAATAGAAGAGCAGGGGCGTCGTCCGCTCCCTGCCACTTTCAACATATAGCGCACCCGGGGTCTTGCGGCAAGGCCCCCGGGGTGGTGCAGAATCGCCTCCCGCAGTTCTGAGCTGCGCAGACAGGGGGATTCATGAGCGACGTGATCATTGCCGGCGCGGGGCCGACCGGAGCGATGCTTGCTGCCGAACTGCGGCTGCACGGTGTGGAAGTGCTCGTGGTGGAGAAACAAGCCGAGCCATCCAAAGTGGTTCGCGGGCTCGGGCTGCACGCGCGCAGCATCGAGGTGTTGGACCAGCGCGGCCTACTGGAGCGGTTCCTCGAGCGTGGTCGCAAGCACCCGATAGGCGGGTTCTTCGCCGGGATCGCCAAACCGCAACCGGTAGGTCTCGACACCGCGCACGCCTACGTCCTGGGGATCCCGCAGACGGTCACCGAGTGTCTGCTGATCGAGCATGCCGAGGAGCTCGGCACCGAGATCCGACGCGGATGCGAGGTGACCGGACTGAACCAGGATGACGATGGCGTGACGGTCCAGCTGGCCGATCGGACCCGCCTGCGGACGCGCTACCTCGTGGGCTGTGACGGTGGACGCAGTACGGTCCGCAAGTTGCTGGGCATCGGCTTTCCAGGGGAACCGGCACGGGTCGAGACGCTGCTGGGCGAGCTCGAACTGGAAGCGCCTCAGGAGACACTCGACGCCGTGACGGCCGAAGTCCGTAAGACGCAACTGCGATTCGGCGCCATGCCGCTCGGCGACGGTGTGTACCGCGTCATGGTCCCAGCTGAAGGGGTTGCAGAAGACCGTTCTGCGGCACCGACGTTGGACGAGTTCAAGCGTCAGCTGACGATCACCGCAGGCAGTGATCTCGGTGCACATTCTCCTCGCTGGCTCTCGCGATTCGGTGACGGCACACGGCTGGCCGAGCGTTACCGGAGCGGACGCGTACTGCTGGCGGGTGACGCCGCGCACGTCCATCCGCCCACGGGTGGGCAGGGACTCAACCTCGGTGTCCAGGACGCGTTCAACCTCGGCTGGAAACTGGCGGCCGAAGTCAAGGGATGGGCACCTGCGGGGCTGTTGGACAGCTATGACACCGAACGACGTCCGGTGGCCGCCGACGTGTTGGACAACACACGCGCGCAGATGGAGTTGATGTCGCCGGACCCGGGCGCCGCGGTGCGCCGGCTGCTGACCGAGCTGATGGAGTTTCCCGGCGTGAGCCGCCACCTGACCGAGAAGATCATCGCGATTGCGGTCCGCTACGACTTCGGCGGCGGCCACGATCTGCTCGGCCGGCGCCTGCGGGACATTGGGCTCACACGCGGACGGCTCTACGCACTGATGCACGCCGGGCGGGGGCTACTGCTCGATCAGACCGGCAGGCTATCCGTGGAGGGCTGGACGGATCGAGTCGACCACGTCGTCGACACGAGCGAGGAACTGGACGTGCCCGCGGTGCTGCTGCGACCCGACGGCCATGTGGCCTGGGTCGGTGACAGGCAGGCGGACCTGACCGCTCACCTACCGACGTGGTTCGGTTCCCCTCGCCGGGAACCGATTACGGCATGATCAGCGTGCGCGACACCGGTTCGGCCACCTCCTGCCGGCTGAAGATGCCGTGCTGGAGCGTGACCAGAAGCGCATTTCGCGTCTCCTCGGGTGAGATGAGCTCATCGAAACCGAGGTGGCCCGCTGACCGGAACGAAGCCTCGAGTTCCATGCGCTTGAGGACCTCGGTGTAGTCCTCGCCCGCATGGGTGGCGGCGCTGAGAGCGGCCGCCCCCATCGCGCCCATGGTGGCGCCGGGATAAGCGAACGTGGCCACCTGATCGTCAAAACCGAGCAGCGACATGACCATCGAGCCGAATCCGAAGGCCTTGCGCAGCGTCACGTGCAATTTGAGGGTGGTGGCGGCGGTCTGCGCGGCGAACATGCGGGCCCCGCTGCGCAGCACGCCACTGCGTTCGGACCGGCTGCCCGGCAGCATGCCGGGATTGTCGGCGAGGAACACGATCGGCAGGTGGAAGGAATCGGCCACGGTGATGAAATGAGCGGCCTTGTCGGCTGCGTCGGCGTCGATCGAGCCGGCCATCACCTGTGGCTGGTTGGCCACCACCGCGACCGGATACCCGCCGAGATGCGCGAGCGCACAAACGATTGCGCGGCCGAACTTCGGTTGCACCTCGAACCAGTCTGGACGGTCGAAGATCTCGTCGATCACCGCGCGCATGTCGTAGATCTGGCGGTTGTCGCGCGACACGATGTCGAGAATCTCGGGAGTGAGCCTCGGATCCGCGGTGTCATCGGCGAGCCGGGTCGGCGGATACGACCATGCGCTGGAGGGGAAGTAGGACAGGTAGCGCCGGATGTCGTCGATGACCGCTTCGTCGTCCTCGGCGTAGTTGTGAATCACGCCGCTGGCCAGCGCCACGTTGGGGCCGCCGAGATCCTCCTTCGAAATGTCCTCTCCGGTCGACTCTTTCACCACCGGCGGCCCGGCGGTGAAGATCGCTCCCTGCTGGCTCATGATGCTGAAGTCGCAGACGGGGGCCACCAGGGCTCCGTGGCCGGCAGACGGACCGAGGATCGCAGAAACCGTGGGCACTTTTCCGGAACATCTCGCTTGGGCGATCAGATCGGTGGGTGTGCGCCCGTAGTGCTCGCCACTGGGGCGAAAACCCGCGCCTTCCAACAACATCACCAGGGGAATCTTGTTGCGCAAGGCCAATTCGGCGAGCCGATACCGCTTGGCGTTGCCACCCGGGCCGATGCTGCCGGCCAGTGTGGTGAAATCCTCGGCGCCCACCATCACCGGGGTGCCGTCGATCCGGCCGGACCCCGCGACGAGTCCGTCGGCGGCAATGTCACCGCCGACCAGCGTCCCGAACTCCTGGAACGTGTCGGGATCCAGTAATCGCGCGATCCGTGCTCGGGCGTCGAGCTTGCCTTTGCCGTGGTGCTTGGCCAACCGCTCGGGGCCACCCATGCCGTGGGTGTGCTCACGCCGGCGCGCGAGGTCCTCGAGTGTTTCCTTCCACTCCGGATCGTTCGTCATCCCACTGTCCTCACTCGTCGCGCAGTGCCCTAGTGGCTCAGCCTACCGCCGTTGACCATACTGAATTGCTTACTGTAGCGTCGATGAGGTGGGTGGGTTGCGCGTGACCGAAGAAGCTGGCAAAGGTGCGACCGGCCGATGAGTGGACCGGTTCCCCGCGCCGTCAAGGTGGACCGCGGTATTCCCAGTCGGCTTGCCGAGGTGCCCGCGATCGCCCGAGACCTGGAAGCTGACGGCTACGACGGCTGCTGGACGGGCGAGATCAACCATGACCCGTTCCTGCCCTTGGCGGTCGCCGCCGAGCACACCGAGCGGATCCAGATCGGCACCAGCATCGCGGTGGCCTTCGCCCGTAACCCCATGACCATGGCCCAGCTGGGCTGGGATTTGCAGACATACTCGGGCGGGCGCTTCATTCTCGGATTGGGCACTCAGATCCAACCCCACATCGAGAAGCGGTTCAGCATGCCGTGGAGTCACCCGGCGCGCCGTATGCGGGAATATATCCAAGCACTACAAGCGATTTGGGAATGCTGGCGCGGCGGGACCAAGCTCCGGTTCGAGGGTGAGTTCTACACCCACAAGATCATGACACCGATGTTCACCCCCGAACTCTCGACGCTGCCCTTTCCGAAGGTGTTCCTGGCTGCCGTTGGTGAACTGATGACGGAAGTGTGCGGTGAGATGGCCGACGGTCTGCTCGCCCACGCGTTCACCACCCGGCGCTACCTGGACGAGGTGACCACGGTGGCGTTGCAGCGCGGCATGGACCGCAGCGGGCGCGACCGCGGTGACTTCGAGCTGTCCTGCCCGGTGTTCCTGGTGACTGGCGCCGACGAACGGGAGATGGCCGCGGCGTCGGTGGCGACCCGCAAGCAGCTCGCGTTCTACGGATCGACCCCGGCCTACCGCAAAGTCCTGGAACTGCACGGCTGGGGTGAGCTGCACACAGAGCTGCACCGGCTGTCGTTGGACGGGCAGTGGGACGCGATGGGCGATCTGATCGACGACGAGGTGCTGGGCACCTTCGCGGTGGTGGCACCGATCCCTGAGTTGGCCGCTGCGTTGCGGCACCGCTGCGACGGTGTCATCGATCGGGTGCTGCCAGGCTTTCCCGCCGCTGTATCCCCGGAAACCGTGAACGCGGTGCTGCAGGAGTTTCGAGAGTGCCCGCCAGTGAGGAGCAATGTATGACCGTCCGCACCGTCGATGACGTCGCCAGGGTGTTGGCCGATCCGTCGGCATACACCGACGAGGCGGCATTGCACGCGGCATTGACCCACCTGCGGGCCAACGCCCCGGTGTCCTGGGTCGAGGCACCCGAGTACGCGCCGTTCTGGGCGATCACCAAGCACGCGGACATCATGGAGATCGAGCGCGCCAACGACATCTTCACCAACTCGCCGCGCCCGGTACTGGTCACCCGCGAGGGCGACGAGCAGCAGGCCGCGATCGGAATTCGTACGCTGATCCACACCGACGACCCACTGCACCGCGACCTTCGGGCCATCGGCGCCAACTGGTTCCGGCCAAAGGCCATGCGCGCGTTGAAAGATCGCGCCGACGAGCTGGCCAAGCGGTTCGTCGACAGAATGGTCGATGAAGGGCCGGAATGCGACTTCGTGCAGCAGGTCGCCGTGAACTATCCGCTGTACATGATCATGACGCTGCTCGGTGTCCCCGAGTCCGACTTCGCGTTCATGCTCAAGCTCACCCAAGAGCTGTTCGGCAGCGACGACGACGAGTTCAAACGCGGCACCAGCGTGGAAGAGCAGGGCATGGCGCTGCTCGAGATGTTCCAGTACTTCACCGAACTGACCGCCTCGCGTCGGGCCAATCCGACCGACGACCTGGCCTCGACGATCGCCAACGCGACCCTCGACGGGGAGCCGCTGTCCGATATCGACACGGTCTCCTACTACGCCATCATCGCCGCCGCCGGCCACGACACCAGCAGCGCAAGCATCTCCGGCGGCATGCACGCGCTACTGCAGAACCCCGACCAACTGGCCCGGCTGCAGGACGACATGAGCTTGATGCCGCTGGCAGTCGAGGAGATGGTCCGCTGGACGACACCGGTCAAGGAGTTCATGCGTACCGCGCAACAGGACTACGAGATTCGCGGGGTGCGGGTTGAGAAGGGGGAGTCGGTGCTGCTGTCGTATGTCTCGGGCAATCGCGACGAGGACGTCTTCGTCGACCCGTTCCGCTTCGACGTCGGACGAGATCCCAACAAACACATCGCGTTCGGCTACGGCGTGCATTTCTGTCTCGGCGCCGCGCTGGCCCGTATGGAGATCAACAGCTTCTTCTCCGAACTGCTACCGCGGCTGCGTTCGGTAGAGCTCGCCGGCGTACCGCAGCACATGGCCACGACGTTCGTCGGCGGGCTCAAGCATCTGCCGGTGCGGTACACGCTGCGCTAGGGCGCCGAGCAGACGCAAATGTCCCCGACACGCCGAGCGTGCGGAGACATTTGCGTCTGCTCGCGGTAGAAGGTGACTACTCGGAGCCGGAGTTGCCGCGGGCTGCGGCGTGCAATGCGTTGCCGCGGGTGCCCTGCTCGTGGTGGCTCAGTGCCTGAATCGAGACATCGTGGCCCTCAGCGGCTTTGCGCAGCGCACCGACGGTGGCCTGCTCCCGCGCGATGTGGGTGAACGGGTCGAACGAGTACCAGCGCATTGCGTTCTCGTGGGTCATCTTGTTGACCTCGTCGT
The DNA here is from genome assembly GCF_022179545.1 of Mycolicibacterium fortuitum subsp. fortuitum. Next base: position 2,282,411 of record NZ_AP025518.1, read on the forward strand.
CCGGCACGTTGTTCTCGGTCAGCACGTCCCACAGCTCCTCGGGAGCGCCCGGCCACATCGAGTCGCTGTGCGGGTAGTCGGCTTCCCAGGCGATGTTGTCGATGCCGATCTTGTCGCGCAGGGCCACGCCGACCGGGTCGGAGATGAAGCAGGTCAGGAAGTGCTCGCGGAACACCTCGCTGGGCAGCTTGCCGCCGAAGTTCTGATGCGTCCAGGTCGAGTGCATCTCGTAGGTACGGTCGACGCGCTCCAGGAAGTAGGGAATCCAGCCGGTGCCCCCCTCGGACAGCCCGATCTTGAGATCGGGGTAGTCCTTGATGGGCTTGGACCACAACAGGTCGGCAGCCGCCTGCACGATGTTCATCGGCTGCAGGGTGATCATCACGTCCAGCGGCGCGTCGGGTGCGGTGATGGCCAGCTTGCCCGAGGAGCCGATGTGGACGTTGAGCACGGTGTTGGTGTCGCACAACGCCTTCCACAGGGGCGACCAGTAGTCGTCGTGGAAGCTGGGGTAGCCCATGGCGGCCGGGTTCTCGGTGAACGTGAGCGCGTGTACACCCTTCTTCGAGACGCGGCGAACCTCGGCAGCACAGGCCTCGGCGTCCCAGATCACCGGCAATGCCATCGGGATGAAGCGAGCCGGATAGGCGCCGCACCATTCGTCGATGTGCCAGTCGTTGTAGGCCCGCACCAGCGCCAGCGAGAACTCCGGGTCCTCGGTAGCGAACAGACGACCTGCGAAACCGGGGAAGGACGGGAAGCAGATCGAGCCGAGGATACCGCCGGCGTTCATGTCCTTGACGCGCTCATCGACGTTGTAGCAACCCTTGCGGATCTCGTCGAGGCCCTGGGGTTCCAGGCCGTACTCCTCCTTGGGGCGCCCGGCGACCGCGTTCAAGGCGACGTTGGGGATGACGATGTCGCGGAACTGCCAGGTGTCGCTGCCGTCAGGGTTGTGCACCAGACGTGGTGCCTCGTCGGCGTATTTCTTGGGAAGGTGGTTCTTGAACATGTCAGGTGGTTCGACGATGTGATCGTCCACGCTGATGAGGATCATGTCGTCTTTGTTCACGGGCGCGCTCCATTCACGACGGCCTTACTGTATGGGCGACAGTTTAGCCGGGCGTGACAGGTTCAGACCAGACCATCGGCAGATTCGACGATCAGCAGCAACGTGCCCCTGGATTGGCCTCCGTATTGCGGTGTCGCATCTTCCAGTACTCGCGCTCCGACAACACAGGTTCACCCGGATGGGTGCGTTCCCGATGAGCGACGTAGCGCCGATAGTGGTTGTCACCCATCAATGTTGACCAGTACCACCCGATGTGGCGTGCGGCCTGGCGTGTGCTCCGGGCAAGGCGTCCCACTGCTTCTGCACCTCCTTCTCGACCGAGGTGGCGATCAGTCCGGACGGTGCGAAGATGCGCGAGGGCACCTCCTCGTCCACCGCCAGCGGCCGTCCGGTGCCGCGCAGTGCCTGCAGTGCCATCACCACACCTGCGATGAACACGATCAGTACCAATACGGCGAAGACGATTGACAACGTGCCCTGGATGAAGGTGTTGCGGATGACGGCATCGATCTCGTCGGGGTTCTTTGCCGCACCGAATGACGACTTGCCCGCCTCCTGGGCCGCCACATATTGCGAATGCTGCTTCCAGTAACCGACTTTCGGATCGGCAGAGAAGATCTTCTGCCACGACGCCGTCATCGTGACAGTGAGATCCCACAACAGCGGAAGCCCCGGTATCCAAGCCCACTTCACCAAACCGCGCTTGATCACCACCACGGTGACCACCGTCAGCGCGATCGCGGCGAGTAGCTGGTTGGCGATGCCGAACAGCGGGAAAAGTGTATTGATACCGCCCAGCGGATCAGTCACGCCCATCAGCAAGATCGAGCCCCAGGCGGCAACCACGATGACCGAGCAGACCCAGGCGCCTACCCGCCAGCTCGGGTCACGCAACTTCTTCAGCGGCCCACCGAAATTGCCGAGGCCATCGGACAGCATGAACCGCGCCACGCGGGTTCCGGCGTCGACCGTGGTCAGGATGAACAACGCCTCGAACATGATCGCGAAGTGATACCAGAACGCCTTGAGGCTCTCGCCGCCGAACACCTGGTGCAGCACCTCGGACATGCCGAATGCCAAAGTGGGGGCACCACCGGTGCGCGACACGATCGAATGCTCGCCGACCCCCTCGGCGGCGGCGGTGATTTCCTGTGCGGTAATCGGCTGGCCCGACAGGCCAAGGCCGTTGACGTAGTCGGCAGCGGTCTGCGCGGTGGTGCCGGTGGCTGCCGTCGGCGCGTTGATCGCGAAGTACAGATGCTGGTTGAGGATCGCCGCCGTAATCAGCGCCATGATCGCGACGAACGACTCGGTGAGCATGCCGCCGTAGCCGATCAACCGCATCTGGCTTTCCTTCTCCAGAAGCTTGGGTGTGGTGCCCGAAGAGATCAACGCGTGGAAGCCCGAGAGCGCACCGCAGGCGATGGTGATGAACAGGAAGGGGAACAGCGAACCGGCGAACACCGGACCGGTGCCGCTGCCCGCGAACTGGGAGATGGCCGGGGCCTCCATCACGGGGCGGGCGATCACGATGCCGACGGCCAATAGTGCGATGGTGCCGACCTTCATGAACGTCGACAGATAGTCGCGTGGCGCCAGCAGGAACCACACCGGCAGCACGGAGGCGGCCAGGCCGTAGATGATGATGCACCACGACAGCGTGACCTTGGACAGCGTGAACCAATCTGCACCCCAGGAGGTTTCGGCCACCCACCCGCCGGACACCACGGCCAGCAGCAGGAGCACGACACCGATCAGGGAAACCTCCGAGACCCGGCCGGGCCGCATGAAGCGCAGATACAGGCCCATGAAGATCGCGATCGGGATCGTCATCGCGATGGAGAAGACTCCCCAGGGGCTTTCGGCCAGGGCATTGACGATGACCAGGGCCAGTACCGCCAGCAGGATCACCATGATGACGAGCACGCCGACGATTGCCGCCACGCCGCCGATGGCGCCGAGCTCGTCGCGCGCCATCTGACCCAGGGACCGCCCCCTGCGTCGGACCGAGATGGACAGCACCAGATAGTCCTGGACGCAGCCGGCCACCACGGCACCGACGATGATCCAGATGGTGCCGGGCAGATAGCCCATCTGCATGGCCAGTACCGGACCGACCAGCGGGCCGGCGCCGGCGATCGCCGCGAAGTGGTGACCGAACAGCACCCTTCGGTCGGTGGGCATGTAGTCCGTACCGTTTTCGAAAAGCTCAGCCGGAGTGGCGTTGTCGTCGCGGGGCTTGACGATCTTCATCTCGATCAGCCGGGCATAGAACCGGAAGCCGATCACGTAAGTGCAGATCGCGGCGATCACGAACCAGACCGCGTTGACGGTCTCCCCGCGGAAGAAGGCGATCACCGCCCAGGCCACGGCGCCCAGCACCGCGACGGTCGCGAAGATCGCCTTGTGCTTGGCGGTAATTGGAGAGCGGTCGACGATCGCCACCGGCGGCAGATCTTTGTCGGTCCGGATAAAGGTGATGTCGCCGTCGTGCTCCTCGATGCGATCCGCCGGTGGGGCATCCGGTGTTGCCACGGTCTCTCCTCGCTCGCCCAGTGTCATGCGTCGTGACGATCTTTTCATCGAGCCAAACCGCGCGGCATCGAATCCTGGTTTCCGCACCCTAACCAGGTGAGTACCTTCGCGTCAGGTCAGGAAAGCCCGCACGGTGTCGATGGTGTCGGCCTCAGCGGCAGGCTTGTCGTCCCGATAGCGCAGGACCCGCGCGAAGCGCAGTGCGACACCACCTGGGTAACGGCTCGACCGCTGGACGCCGTCGAACGCGATCTCGACGACCTGTTCCGGGCGGACTGTCACGGCCCAGCCGTCGTCGCTCACCTCCAGTTCCCGGAACCGCTCGGTCTGCCAGGCGAGCATCGCGTCGGTCATGCCCTTGAAGGTCTTGCCCAGCATCACAAATCCGCCGGTATCCGGATCTCTGGCACCCAGATGGATGTTGGACAGTTTGCCGGTGCGGCGCCCGGACCCCCGTTCGACTGCCAGCACCACCAAATCAAGGGTGTGGACGGGTTTCACCTTGAGCCAGCCGGCCCCGCGGCGGCCGGCCTCATACGGCGCCGTCGGCGACTTCGCCATCACACCTTCGTGACCGGCTGCCAAGGTGCGGTCCAGGAACTGCCGCGCAGCGTCGACGTCGTCGGTGACGATCCGATCGACACGCCGGTCGTGCGGGACCAGCGCGTCCAGAGCGGCCAACCGCTGCTCGGTGGGAAGATCCAACAGGTCCTGACCGTCGACATGCAGCAGGTCGAAGAAGAACACGGACAACGGTTCGAGGTCGTTGGCGATCTTGCGGCCGAACCGCGCGGCGGTGACCTGGAAGGGGTGCGGGCGATTGTCGGGCCGCAGGGCGATGGCCTCGGCGTCGGCGATCAGATCGGTGGCAGGCAAGGCGAGCGTCGCAGCGACGACCTCCGGCAGCCGGTGGGTGACATCGTCCAGACTGCGGGTGTAGACCGCGACCTCCGCGCCGGTGCGGTGGATCTGCACGCGGGCGCCGTCCAGCTTGGCCTCCAGAACCGCCGTACCGCCGAGCCGTTCGAGCGCATCGGCCAGATCGGTCGCGGTCTGGGCGAGCATCGGCCCCACCGGGCGGCCGACCTGCAAGGCGAACTCGGCCAGCGCGGTCCGGCCGCCGGTCAGCGCCGCAGCCGCCACGGCGGGCAGATCACCGGCAAGCATGGCCGCCCTCCGTACCTCGGCCGCGGGAATGGCAGATGCCCGCGCGACGGCATCGGCCATCACCCCGGCCAGAGCTCCCTGGCGCAGTTCACCGCCGAGGAGCCGACGGAGGAAGGTCTGCTCGGTTTCGGTGGCAGTGCCGAACAGGGCGCGGACCGAATCGGCGCGCAGGGCTTGCGAGCCCTTGCCTGCGATGGCTTTGATCTCGGTGAATGCGGTGTCGACCCCGGCGACGGTCAACGTTGGGTTCTCGGCCGGCGCCGGCAGCGAACGCAACGCCGCCCATCCGACACCGATCTGGCGCTGGGGTAGTTCGCCGGACAGCCAGGACACCGTGACCGCCACCGCCCGCGCGTCACCCTCGGCGGCGGCCACGGACAGCAAGGAGGCGATACGGTCGATTTTGGCCAGCCGCGCCGCGGCGCCGGCGATGTCGGCGGACGCGGCGGCCACTTCGGCGAGTAACACGCTCTTAGCGTGCCACGGTCCTCAGACAACCTCCGGCGCATCGGTGAGCAGCTGAGTCAGGACCGCCGCTTGCGACTGCAGATCCGAGGCTCGCTCATGATGTCCATTCGCGATGTATTCGTCTGCCGCCGTGAGCCGCTCGTCGACCTCGGCCTGAACGAGAGCGCGAATTTCGGTATCGCTGAGTGCCTGGCGGGCAACCTCGGTCGAGCCCACCCCTGACACGGCCCCCGCGATCGTCCCGCCGATGCGGGTATCGGTCTGATCGGCCTGGGGCGTTTCCGCGTTGTCGATGGCACTGAGCGCCGATCGGATGGCGGTGACGCTGACGGTGTCGCGGGACTTGCGTGCCGCCAGCAGGGACGCGCGCAGTCGGTCGCGCCAATGCTGGGCAGGGGTCATGGCGGGTGAATCTAACGGGCCGGGCGGGTGGCGTCGAGGTTTTTTCGGACGGCGACGAACCCGAAAGGCTTACGGGAAGGGTTGATGGGATAGGTTGCTTTACGATTTCGGTCATTTTTGGAAAGGAAGCTAGATGGAGATCGAAGGCAAGAAGGCGATCGTCGTCGGCGGCGCGTCCGGCTTTGGCCGCGCGACCGCCGAGGCGTTGGCCAAGCGGGGCGCCAGCGTGGCTGTGCTGGACCGGCCGCAATCCAAGGGCCAGGAAGTGGCCGACGCGATCGGCGGCTCGTTCTTCGCCGTCGACGTCACGGACTTCGACGGTACCGAAAAGGTGCTGGAAGAGGCCGTCGCGGCGCTGGGTGGTCTGCACATCATCGTGACCACCGCAGGTGGCGGCATCGGCGAGCGCACCATCAAGAAGGACGGCCCGCACAGCCTGGATTCGTTCCGTTCCACCATCGACCTCAACCTCATCGGCACGTTCAACATCAGCCGGCTGGCGGCGTGGCACATGAGCAAGAACGAGCCGGTCGACGCCGAGGCCGAGGAGCGCGGCGTCATCATCAACACCGCCTCGATCGCCGCGTTCGAGGGCCAGATCGGTCAGGTCGCCTACACCGCGTCCAAGGCCGCGATCGCCGGCATGTGCCTGACCATGGCGCGCGACCTGGGCAGTCTGGGAATCCGCGTGCTGGCCATCGCGCCGAGCCTGTTCGCCACCGGTCTGACCGAGGGCATTCCCGACGAGTTCGCCGCGGTGCTGACCAAGGACGCCGCGTTCCCCAAGCGTCTGGGCAAGCCCGAGGAGTACGCCAAGCTCGCCGTGGCGATCGCCGAGAACGCGATGCTCAACGGCCAGTGTCTGCGTTTGGACGCCGGTCAGCGGTTCGCCCCCAAGTAGAGTGAGTTCCGGCGTGATCGAGGGCGCGCCCGCGTCACCGATCACGCCGGAATCGCATACCGGGAGGCGTGATGGCGACCATTGCAGACCAAGTCATCTCCGCGCTGACGCTGAGCGGGGTACGTCGCGTCTACGGCCTTCCCGGTGACAGCCTCAACGGATTCACCGACGCCATTCGGCGCAGCGGCGAGATCACCTGGCAGCACGTCCGCCACGAGGAGACCGCCGCCTTCGCCGCGGCCGCCGACGCCGCGCTGACCGGCCAGTTGGCCGTGTGTGCGGGCAGTTGCGGCCCGGGCAATCTGCACTTGATCAACGGGCTGTTCGATGCGCAGCGCAGCCGCGTGCCGGTGCTGGCCATCGCCGCCCACATTCCGCGCACCGAGATCGGGTCGGAGTACTTCCAGGAAACACACCCGCAGGACCTCTTCCGCGAGTGCAGTGTCTACTGCGAACTGGTCAGCACCCCCGAGATGGCGCCGCGCATCCTCGAGATGGCGATGCGAGCGGCCGTCGAAGACAACGGCGTGGCGGTCGTCGTCATCCCCGGCGAAATCTTCTTGCAGCGCGTAGGGGAGACACCCTGGGCAACGTGTCCGGTGCGGCCCACCCGATCCGTCGTGCGCCCCGACGACGAATCGGTGCGCCGGGCCGCAGACATCCTCAACGCCGCCGAGCGCGTCACCATCCTCGGCGGCGCCGGCGTGGCCGGTTCCCACGACGCGCTGATCGAACTGGCCTCCACGCTGCAGGCCCCGGTCGTTCATGCGTTGCGCGGCAAGGAGTTCATCGAATACGACAACCCGTTCGACGTCGGCATGACCGGGCTGCTCGGCTTCGCCTCGGGTTACAAGGCCATCAAAGAGGCAGACACCCTGCTGATGCTGGGCACCGACTTCCCATATCAGCAGTTCTATCCCGAGGGCGCCACCGTCATCCAGGTCGACATCCGCGGCCGCAATCTAGGCCGCCGCACCCCGATCGACCTCGGCTTGCGCGGCAGCGTCGCCGATACGCTGGCCGCGCTGCAGCCACTACTGCGTCCCAAGACCGACCGCGAGCACCTCGACCGGTCACTGCGCCACTACCGCAAAACCCGCGCGCAGCTCGACTCACTGGCCGTCAACGACCGCGACAAAACCCCGATCCGGCCGGAATATGTTGCTGCCCTTGCCAACCGACTCGCCTCCGACGACGCCGTGTTCACCTGCGATGTCGGGTCCCCGGTGGTGTGGGCGGCGCGGTATGTGACGATGAACGGCCGCCGCCGGCTGATCGGGTCGTTCAACCACGGCACCATGGCCAACGCGCTGCCGCACGCCATCGGGGCGCAGACCGCATTTCCTGGCCGTCAGGTGGTCGCGCTGGCCGGTGACGGCGGCCTGACCATGCTCTTCGGTGAGCTGGTCACGCTGATCCAGAACCGTTTGCCGGTCAAGGTCATCGTGTTCAACAATTCGTCGCTGAACTTCGTCGAGCTCGAGATGAAGGCTGCGGGCATCGTCACGTTCGGCACCGATCTGGTCAACCCGGACTTCGCCGCGGTGGCCCAATCGATGGGCATCTTCGGCCGCCGGGTCACCGAACCCGGTGACTTGGAACGGGCATTGACCGATGCGTTCGCTCACGACGGCCCCGCGCTCGTCGACGTCCACACTGCGCGCCAAGAACTGTCGATACCGCCGGCGATCACCGTCGAACAGGCAAAAGGCTTCTCGCTCTATGCGATCCGCACCATCCTGGCCGGGCGGGCGGACGAACTGCTGGACCTGGTCACCACCAACGTGGCCCGCCGCATCCTGGACTGAGCGCTCAGGCCGGTCGCGGAATCGCCGCCGCCGTGCTCTGACCCAGCCATTTCGGAATGGCCCGGCGCACATCAGCCGATCCTGACAACGCGACGCTGCCGTCGAGCACCGCACGGGCCCATCCGACATCGCCGCGCCAGATCTCGATCAGCGAGCGCAGGTGGGCCTGTACGGTGCCGGCTACTTCGTAACCGGGGTCGAAATCACAGACATCGGCCTGCCCGTCACTCACCGTGAGCCACCACCTCGAAGCCTTGGGGGCAACACCGTCGAGCACGAATGCGATGGTGGTGCGCGACCTCGGCCAGGCGTCGACGGGGATGGTGCGGCGCATGTCCCACATCAGCAGGTGCGGATCGAGATCCTGCTCGCCCAGTTCACCGATCCACCGCACCCCCCACGCGCCGAGCGCATCGACCACTGCGGCGAGTTCCTGGCCGCACGGGGTGAGGGAATAGGTTGTCCGCCCGTCGGACTCGGAGCGCTCGATGACTCCGGCGCGGGCCAGCGATTTCAGCCGCTTGGACAACAACGCCGGCGACATCTTCGGGACTCCGCGGCGCAGGTCGTTGAAGTGGGCGCTGCCGCGCAGCAGTTCCCGGACCACGAGCAAGGTCCAGCGCTCGTCGAGCAATTCCATGGCCTTGGCCACGGGACAGAACTGGCCATATGTCGACATCGGCGGTTTACCTCCCGGGAGGATGCGCGGCTTTCTAAGTACACCGCGCTCAGGGCCTGGAAGCCAGTACAGATCCAGAACCTGACCCACTACAGATCCGGTACTGGATTGAGCGTGCTGCGCGGGTTGACGATGAAGCGAACATCCGAGAGGAGCTCGCCATGAACGTCACGACCACCGACGTGGAGTTGGAGGCCAAGCACCGGGCGCTGTGGGCGTTGGGGGACTACGCGGCCATTGCCGCCAACATCGTGCGTCCGCTCGGGTCCGCGCTGGTCGAGGCCAGCGGCATCGGGCCCGGCGACCGCGTGCTGGACGTGGCGGCCGGGACCGGCAACGTCGCGATTCCCGCGGCCGCGAAGGGTGCGCAAGTGACCGCCAGTGACCTGTGCCCCGAGCTCGTCGAACAGGGACGTCGGCTGACTGCGGAGGCCGGGATGGCCATCGAGTGGGCCGAGGCCAACGCCGAGGCATTGCCCTACATGGACGATTCCTTCGACACCGTGCTGTCCTGCATCGGGGTGATGTTCGCCCCGCACCACCAGCGGGCCGCGGATGAACTGCTGCGGGTGACCCGCCCGGGCGGGCGCATCGGCCTGATCTCCTGGACACCAGAGGGATTCATCGGGCAGCTGTTCGCGACGATGAAACGGTACGTACCCGCTCCGCCTCCGGGGGTGTCCCCGCCGCCGCGCTGGGGCGACGAGGAGTACGTGCGTGCCCTGCTCGGGGACAGGGTGCGGGATGTCCACTGTGAGAGAAGGCAGTTGGACGTCAGCGCATACCCCGATGGCGCGGCGTTCCGCGATCACTTCAAGGCCGACTACGGGCCCACGATCTCGGCGTACCGGGCCATCGCGGCCGACGCTGACCGCGTCGCGCAGCTGGACGCGGAGATCGCCGCTCTCGGCGACAAGTTCCTCACCGGCACCACGATGCCCTGGGAATACCTGCTGACAGTGGCGAACACACACTGAGCGGTTAGGGCAACTGGCACCATGACTGCATGCCGGACGACGTACAGGAATTGCCGACTCTCAGCGCTACCGACCAGGACGCCATCGGGCGTTGGCTGCGAGAGCAGCGGATCGGAACGACTCTGACCGATGTGGCACCGCTGACCGGCGGCACCCAGAACATCGTCGTCGGTATGTCCGTCGATGGACGTCGAATGGTATTGCGGCGCCCGCCCTTACACCCCCGACCGACCAGCGACAAGACCATGCTGCGGGAGATCGCGGTACTACGCACGCTCACCGGTTCGGCCGTCCCCCATCCTGGATTCATTGCTGCCTGTACCGATCTCGATGTGATCGGGGTGGTGTTCTACCTGATGGAGGAAGTCGACGGGTTCAACCCCGGTACCGAGGTCAGCCAGGCTTATCAGAACGACGCGGACCTGCGGTACCGGGTCGGCTTGTCGTATGCCGGGAGCCTGGCCGAACTGGGCAACGTGGCGTGGGAGAACAGTGAACTGGCCGCCATCCGCCGGCCGGGATCATTTCTGGCCCGCCAGGTTCCGCAGTTCCTCGGTCTGCTCGACAGCTACCGGCACGAGCATTACTCACCCGAGTCATTGGCGGGCGTGGGGGAGTTGGCCCAGTGGCTGGAGGACAATCGGCCGCCCGACGCCGAACCGGGCATCATGCACGGCGACGCCCACCTCAATAACGTCCTGTTGCGCCGGGAGGCGCCCGAGCTGGCCGCGTTCATCGATTGGGAGATGTGCACAATCGGTGATCCGCTGCTCGATCTCGGTTGGATGCTGGTGTGCTGGCCCGACGACCCGAATCCGATCAACGCGGGATCGGCACTGGCCGCACTCGGTGGCCTGGCGCACCGCAGTGAGCTCATCGAGGCCTACCGCGCCGCCGGCGGCCGTCGGACCGACCAGCTGGATTGGTATGTGGCGCTGGCCTGTTTCAAACTCGGCATCGTGATCGAGGGCACCTGGTCGCGATACCTGGCCGGGCGGGCCAGCCGTGACGCCGGAGAGCAGCTGCACGCTTCTGCGGAGAACCTGCTGGCGCTGGGGACGCGGGTAGCCAAGGGGGACAATCCCTTCGGGTAGCCCGCGTAAGGGGAATCAGTACGTGTCGAGCGCGAGCTTGACCGCAAGCGCCACACCCGCGGCGCCGATCAGCAAACGCAGAGGCGCAGCGGGCGCATGTCGCACGATCACCGGGCCGAGGCGCGAACCGATCAGGCACCCGGCGCCCAACGGGACGACCGCAGGCCAGTACACCGGCGCGACCACGATGAACGCGACCGCGGCAACGGCGTTGGCCACACCGAGGATCACATTCTTGGAGGCGTTGGCGTGTGCCAATGTCGCGCCGCCGGTACGCAGCAGCAGCGCCAGCAGCAGCACGCCGGCAGCGGCGCCGAAGTAGCCGCCGTAGATGGTGATCAGAAAGATCGCGCCGGCCTCCATCGCGACCTTGATCCGATGGCCGCGGTGGTTGGACACCCGGGTTTCCCGCTGGCGGCCCCGCGGCATCAGAATCGCCACCGACGCGAACGCCAGGAGCACCGGGACCACCCGCTCGAAGCCCTCGGCCGGGGTACACAGCAGCAGGGCTGCGCCGACAGCTCCGCCGGCCACTGCTACGGGGATGATCCGCTTGAGCCAGGCTCGCTGTCCGGCTAGTTCGGGCCGGGACCCCAGCACCGAACCGACACCGTTGAAGATCAACGCCACGGTGTTGGTCACATTCGCGGTGACCGGAGGTAGCCCGATCAACAGCAGCGCGGGATAGGTGGCGACCGAGGCCAGTCCGGCGATGCTGCCGGTGAGTCCGCCGCAGATACCGGCCACCACGAGCAAGGCGACCTCACCGACGCTCATGCCGCCTCCACCCCGCAGAGACTACGGAGTCACAAAATGTTTGCGTGACCGACCGGGCTGCGTCTAGCATCGCCAACGTGCCAAGGCGACTTGTAGTAGCAACCCGCAGCGGGGTCTGATCAGACCGACCCCTCGCTGTGGGTCGTTCGCTACTTCGTCGGTCAATCTCCCTCTAGCCAGAGAAGACCGGCACATGCAACTCATCACATCCGCACCGCAATCGAGCGCAATGTCGTCGTTCGCCGCGCATTTCACCAACCCGCTGCCGCGCGGTCTGCGGGAAGCCGGCGAGTCATCCTCCTGGGAGCAGTTCCTGGACGAATACGCGGGCGGCCCGGGCACGCTGAAACTCGGGCAGTGGGCCTGTACCGATACCGAGCGTGCGGCCAGCAAGCTCGGGCCGCAAGCCCGCCACTACCAGGCCACCTTGGCGCTGGGCGAGCACATCAGCACTTCGACCGCGGCCGCGTGTGGGCCCGTCGCCGCGCTGACCGAGATGCTCTACGAGCACGGGATCATCGTCGAGACCATGTCGTTTCATCAGCTGCCCACCGGCGGTCGGACCGCGACTTTCATCGAGGGCTGCGACGGCCTGCACAGCGAGTGGGCCATGGGGCTCGACGATGATCCGGAACGGTCGGCGCTGTACGCCGTGATCGCGTGTGCGAATCGGCTGATGAGCAATCGGTTTCTGGCGACAGCCTGACAACGCCGAACGGCCAGTTGGGGCACGCGAATTCCTCCGAAAGCGTGCCACAACTGGCCAGTGGACCAACGATTGATTCAGTGCAGCGGACGCAGCACGATCGGCATGCCGTCGATCGGCACCGGCATGCCGCCGTAGTCGTAGCTGGGCCGGTAATCCGGGCTGGCGAGTTCCAGCTTGTAACGGCGCAGCAGCCGGTGCATCACCGTCTTGATCTCCAGCTGGCCGAACACCATGCCGATGCACTTGTGCGCGCCACCGCCGAACGGGGCGAACGCGTAGCGGTGCTTCTTGTGCTCGCTGCGCGGCTCGGCGAAGCGCTCCGGGTCGAACTTCTCCGGATCGGTCCACAGCTCGGGCAGCCGGTGGTTGATCGACGGCCAAGTCACCACGCTCGTGCCGGCAGGGATGAAGTAGCCCAGCAGGTCGGTGTCGCGCACCGCCTGGCGGAAGTTGAACGGCAGCGGCGTCATCATCCGCAGTGACTCGTTGATCACCAGGTCGTAGGTTTCCAACTTGTCCAGAGACTCGAAGTCCAGGGGACCGTCGCCGATACGGGCGGAGTCGTCGCGCAGGCGTTCCTGCCACTCCGGATTGGCCGCCAGGTGATAGCACATGGTCGTCATCGTCGACGTCGACGTGTCGTGGGCAGCCATCATCAGGAAGATCATGTGGCTGATGATCTGGTCGTCGGTGAAGCTCTGGCCGTCCTCATCGGCGGTATGACAGAGCACGCTGAACATGTCGGTGCTCTCGGACTGTCGCTTCTCACTGATGCGGCTGGCGAAGTACTCCTCCAGGGTCTTGCGGGCCTGGATGCCGCGCCACCACTTGAGCGGTGGCACCGGTGTCCGCACGATCGCGTTGCCGGCCCGCGTGGTGGTGGTGAACGCGTTGTTGACGGTGGTCACAAGCGCGCGGTCGGTGCCGGCCGGTACGCCCATGAACACCTCGGACGCGATGTCGAGCGTGAGCTCCTTCATCGCCGGGTGCAGCAGGAAGCGTGGATCGTTGGCCACCCAGTCGTTGGCCAGCACGCTCGAGGCCACCGAATCGATATGAGAGATGTAGCCCGTCAGTCGGGTGCGAGTGAATGCCTCTTGCATGATCCGGCGGTGGAACATGTGCTCGTCGAAGTCGAGCAGCATCAGGCCGCCCTCGAAGAAGGGGCCGATGACCGGGTCCCAGGCGCGCTGGGAGAAGTCCTTGTTGCGGTTGGAGAAGACCGCCTGGGTGGCGTCGGGACCGAGCGCCATCACAGACGACAGGGCCGGAGACTGCGCGTAATAGATCGGCCCGTGCTTGCGGTAGAGCTCGAGAATGAAGTCGGGACCTCCGCGGAAGATCTCGATCATGTGCCCGATGATCGGCAGACCGGAGTCTCCGCTGATCGGCTTGAGCCCACTACCGGCGGGGGGCTCGGCGAAGACGAACTGGTCCCATTCCTTCGCTTTGAGGCGCTTTTCGAGCGCGCCCATGCCCGGCAGGGTGTTGGGCGTCGGAGTGAACCGACGCTTGGCCTGATCGAGCAGGTAGTGCGGGGTGCTGATGGTTGCCATGGGCCGCTCCTGACCATCCAAAGTCTGACGAAGTGTGGTCGATCTCACCACTTGTGGCCATCCTGACTGCCAGACTTGACGCATGTCAAGTTTTGAACTGGCGCGTCGCGAGTGCAAAGGTCTAATGCCATGACAGCCGAATCGATACCGGCGAGCGGCGACGACTCCACCGGGCGTCCGCAGTCCCGTCGGAGCCGGGGGGACCGGCAACGCGAAGCCATCGTGACGGCTGTGCGGGAACTGCTCGAAGAGCACTCGTTCGCCGACCTGTCGGTGAGCACCATCAGTGAGCGTGCGGGGGTGGCCCGGTCGGGCTTCTACTTCTACTTCGACTCGAAGTACGCGGTGCTGGCGGTGATCCTGGCCGACGCAATGGAAGAACTCGCCGCGCTGACTCACGACTACGCGCCCAGGGAGGCCGGCGAGACACCGGCTGCCTTCGCCGAGCGGATGGTCGGCAGTGCGGCAGCCGTCTTCGCCACCAACGACCCGATCATGGCTGCCTGCACCGTGGCGCAGAACACCGATGCGCAGATCCGCGATCTGATGAACGATTTCGAGGACGCCGTGATCGACAAGATCGTCGGCCTGGTCGAGCAGGACGAGGGTGCCCGCCCCATCTCCGACGATCTTCCCGCGCTGGTCCGGACTCTGGTGGCGACCACGGCGATGACCCTGTCGCACGACTCGGCTTTCGTCGGCCGCAGCGCCGATCCTGCTCGCGCCCTCGACGTGGTGGAACGACTGTGGCTCAACGCACTGTGGGGTGGTCAGCAGGGATAGCGTCACAGGTAAGGTCAGCGCCATGGGGAGTGATACCGCGGGTAACGGTCGGGCGAAACTTCAGGAGAACTTCCAGGGGAGACGGTGTCTGATCACCGGTGCTGCGAGCGGCATCGGTCGGGCGACCGCCCTTGCTCTGGCGGCTCAGGGCGCTGAGCTGTATCTGACCGACCGCGATGAAGTCGGTTTGGCCCAGACGGTCGACGACGCCAAGGCGCTCGGTGCCGACGTGCCGGTGCACCGCGCTCTGGACATCTCCGACTACGACCAGGTGGCGGCGTTCGCCGCTGACATTCATGCGGCGCACTCGTCGATGGATGTGGTGATGAACATCGCCGGGATATCGGCCTGGGGGACCGTCGACCAACTCACCCATCAACACTGGCGTTCGATGATCGACGTCAACCTGATGGGCCCGATCCACGTGATCGAGACGTTCCTACCGCCCATGGTGCAAGCCCGCCGCGGCGGGCACCTGGTCAACGTGTCGTCGGCCGCGGGCATCGTGGCCTTGCCCTGGCACAGCGCCTACAGCGCCAGCAAGTACGGGCTGCGCGGCCTGAGTGAGGTGTTGCGATTCGACCTGGCGCGCCACCGCATCGGGGTCTCGGTCGTGGTGCCGGGTGCGGTGAAAACCGGTCTGGTGCAGACGGTTCAGATCGCCGGTGTGGACCGGGAGGATCCGAACGTGCAGAAATGGGTCGACCGGTTCGCCGGCCATGCCATCTCGCCGGAGAAGGCAGCCGACAAGATCCTGGCCGGCGTGCAGCGCAACCGGTTCCTGATCTACACCTCGGCCGATATCCGTGCGCTGTATGCCTTCAAGCGCGTCGCGTGGTGGCCCTACAGTGTGGCGATGCGTCAGGTCAACGTGCTGTTCAGCCGTGCATTGCGACCGAAACCGGTGCGGCGCTAGCGCTTTCCCCAGTGCCATGACGGGGTGTTGAGCATCCCGAAGCCGTCCACCTTCGTCTCGCCCCACTGCTTGTAGAGCGCCACCTCGATCGCGGTGCCGTGCTGCTCATCGGCGGCCGGAGTGGTGTCCAGGAAATCCAACAGCGCGCGGGAATGCGTGACGACCAGCACCTGAGATCGCCCGGCAGCCGCGCGGATCAACGACGCCAGCGGCCGGACCAGATCAGGATGCAACGACGTCTCCGGCTCGTTGAGCACCATCAGCGACGGCGGTCTCGGACTGGCCAGTGCCGTCGCCCACAGCAGAAAACGCAGCGTGCCGTCGGACAATTCGGCCGCCCGCAGCGGACGGAGCATGCCGCGCTGACGCAACTGTAGATCGAACAACCCGTCGTTGACCGCCACCGAGATGGTGGCTCCATCGAACGCGTCGGCCACCGCGCGTGCCAAATCGTCGAACGTGGTCTCGACGATCGTCTGGACCGCGGCGGCCAGATCCGAGCCGTCGTCGGCGAGCACCGGGGTGCGGGTGCCGACGTGTGGTTGGCGGGCGGGGGCGGCCGCGTCGACCCGGAACCCGTCGTAGAACCGCCAGTCGCGCAGACGCTCCGATACCGCCGACAGTTCCGGAAGTGCCTCCGGGTGCGCGTACTCGGCAAGCACGCTGCGGTAGGACGGCAGCGAACGGGTGAGCTCATCGAAACCTCGGCCGGATTGTGCGGCCACCTCGGCGTACTCGCGTGTGCGGCGTACCAGCGCCGAGGCGGGGCGCAGCACCGGCCCGGCGAACACCACCTCGCGCTTGATCTCCGGATCGAGTGCGAATGCCGACGGCTCACCGCCCGACCCGGCCATCTGCGGTAGGCCGAGATCTACCAAATATCCGAAATCGTCTGCGGAGAAGCCGAGTTCGAGGGATACCGGACGCGTACGTGTGGTTCCCTGGGTGTGCTCAGACGGCTGTTCCGGGCCCGCCCACAGTACCGATTGCAGCCCGCCCTCGCGGGCCAGGGAACCGATCACCTGACCGCGCCCGCAGTCTGCCAACAGCCGCAGTGCTCGGTAGATCGATGATTTTCCGGTGCCGTTGGCTCCGGTGACGACGGTGAGCTCGGCCAGCGGCAGGATCACCTCCCGCAGTGAGCGGTAGCCCCGGATCGCGATGGTCTGCAGCATGAGGTCGAGGTTATTGGTGGGTGGTGACAGGCTCGGCCGAGGGAACGTCATCCATCGAGAGCTCCAGTCGAACCCCGAGCAGCCGGATCGGCCGGTCCAGCTCGAACTGGTCGAACACCGCCAGTGCGGTCTCGGTGATGAGTCCGGCGTCGGTGCTCGGCGAACCCAGCTTTCGGATCTTGGTGCGGGTGTAGAAGGTGCTGGTGCGCACCGTGACGGCGACTCGGGTGACGATGCGGCCCTGTTCGACCACCTCATCGAGGGTCTGCCGGGTCAGCTGCCGGATCGCGTCATCCATCTCGGCGCGCTCGGTCAGATCCTGCGCGAACGTGACGACGTGACTGCGCGACCGCGGAATCCAGGGTTCGGAACTCACCTCAGAATCACCACCGCCCTTGGCCAACAACAGAATCCACAAGCCTGTGCTGGGCCCGAAGGCGGTAGTGAGTACCGTGGCATCAGTGGCGGCCAGGTCGGCCACCGTGGTGATGCCCAGTGCGGCGAGCTTCTTCGTGGTCTTGGGCCCGACACCCCAGAGCGCATCGGTGGGGCGGTCGCCCATCACCGACATCCAGTTGGCGTCGGTGAGCATGTAGACACCTGGTGCCTGATCTGCTCCTCGCGTGCGCGTCGGCTTGGCCAGTCCGGTTGCCACCTTGGCGCGTTGCTTGTTGTCGCTGATGCCCACTGAGCAGGACAACCCGGTCTCGGCGGCGACGATGGTGCGGATGCGTTCGGCCAACTCGACCGGATCACTCACCTCAGCACCGAGATACGCCTCGTCCCAGCCCCAGACTTCGAGCGGGTGGCCCAGATCGCGCAGCAAGCCCATGACCTGTTCGGAGGCCTCGTCATAGGCATCGGGATCCGAGGGCAGGAAGGTGGCGTCGGGGCACTTGCGTGCCGCGGTCCGCAGGGGCATGCCGGCGTGCACTCCGAACTCGCGCGCCTCGTACGACGCGCAGGTGACCACCTTGCGCGGTTCTGTGGGGTCACCGCTGCCGCCGACGATCACGGGCAGGCCATGAAGTTCGGGGTGGCGCCGCAACTCGACCGAGGCCAGGAACTGATCCAGGTCGACATGCAGTACCCAGGCGGTCATGGCGCTAGTGGCCGCACAACTTGCGGGCGGTGTCCTGCCAGGCGGCGATGAGCTCGTCCAGACTGCGGCCCAGCGACAGCTGGTGTGTCAGGTAGTCGGGATCCAGCAGCGCGATCAGGGCATCGGCCTGGGCATCGAGATCGCCTGTGGTGCCCGCCGTTTCGAGCAGCATCCGGACGTGGGTGCGGTGCAGCGTGAAGGGGCCGCTGTAGCGCAGCGCGGGATCACGTATCGCGTCGGACAGCAGCGCCTGATGGCAGTGCACGAATCTCAGCCGGTCCGCACCGTAGGCCAGCAGCCGCTCCAGTGGCGGTGCGCCGGGCCCCAGCGGGGGCGGTCCGAACATGAAGGCGTTCTGTTCGGCGGTCTCGTCCTCGTCGAGCAGCACCATCATCAGCCCGGCGCGGCTGCCGAATCTGCGGAACACCGTTCCTTTCCCGACGCCGGCCTCGATCGCGATATCGTCGGTGCTGACTGCGTCGGGACCGCGTTCGGCGATGAGCCGGCGTGCGGCATCCAGGATCAAGGTGCGGTTTCGGGCGGCGTCGACACGCTCCGGGCCGCGTTCCTGTGGCGCCGGGTCGATGCCCATGAGCCGGGGCGGGCGGTCGGAGGCTGCCACAACTGCACTTTAACTCAGCCGGAATTAATCGGACCACAGTCCGGTTGATGGTTGCGAGAATCGAGCGAATCGAACAAGGGAGCGTGCAAATGGCCGATAAGAAGGTGCTGGTGTTGGTAGGCAGCCTGCGGGCGGCGTCGGTGAACCGACAGATCGCCGAACTGGCAGTCGAACAGGCGCCCGACGGCGTGACGCTGGAGATCTTCGACCGACTGGGGGAGTTGCCCTTCTATAACGAGGACATCGACACCGCGGACGTGGCCGAGCCCGTGGTCGCCTTGCGTGCGGCCGCCGCCGGGGCTGACGCGACGCTCGTCGTCACTCCCGAATACAACGGGAGCATCCCCGGTGTCCTGAAGAACGCCATCGACTGGCTGTCGCGGCCCTTCGGCAACAGCGCACTCAAGGACAAGCCGCTGGCTGTGGTCGGAGCAGCGCTGGGGCAGTACGGCGGGGTGTGGGCGCACGATGAAACGCGTAAGTCCTTCGGCATCGCCGGCCCGCGTGTGGTCGAGGATCTGAAGCTGTCGGTGCCGTCCAAGTCGCTCGACGGCAAGCATCCTAGGGAGAACGCCGAGGTGGCCGCGGCCGTGCGCGACATTGTGGGCAAGCTCACAGTCGAGGTCCGCTGAGGGCGCGTCTTGGCGTTTTGCCGTAAGCGCCGCTTTCCGGCAAAATTCCTGCCGCCGGCTGGGTCGTACCGACCCCGCCGGCGGCTTTGCTATTGGGGGGTCTTGCGCTTTGCGGCGGCCGGACTTGTCGGTGGCTGCTGGTACATCTAGGGCGGCGGCGCGACACGGTCTGTCAAGTCGATCGCGACACGCCGTCGGCCTGGTTGCTGGCAAGCTTACGACCTGGGAATTTCAGAAATGTTATTCAGAACATGTTGTATGGCTTCGAACTGTCGGCCACTAGGTGTAGTGTCTGTGAGACCGACAGGCCACCACAGTTCGGGAGCCGGCCGGAGCGCAGCGAATCCGGCTGAGTCGGTTTCAAGACCAGCCGGAGAGCGGCTTCGACCGGCAGGAATTTTGGCGGCCCGAAGGTCGCTGAACTTAAGCGAAACGTAAGACCCGAGCAGTTGCCAGTCACTTGTTCACTTTCCGCAAGAGGAGCCGTACCGAAGATGACCGTCACCGTGTACACCAAGCCCGCATGCGTGCAGTGCAACGCCACCTACAAGGCGTTGGAGAAGCAGGGCATCGAGTTCGAGAAGGTCGACATCACCCTCGACAGCGAGGCCCGTGACTACGTCATGGCGCTCGGGTACCTGCAGGCCCCGGTCGTGGTGGCCGGCAACGAGCACTGGTCGGGCTTCCGCCCCGACCGCATCAAGGCGCTGAGCTCGGTCGCGGCGACCGCGTAACGGAAGGCATCACCACTACGGGAGAGGAACGGAGGACGCGATGAGTCACCTCGTCTACTTCTCCAGCGTCTCGGAGAACACCCACCGCTTCGTCCAGAAGCTGGAATGGCCCGAAGACCAGGTCACCCGGATCCCGCTGCACGGCCGCATCGAGGTGAACGAACCCTATGTTCTGATCCTTCCCACCTACGGCGGCGGCCGTGCCACTCCTGACATCAACAACGGGGGCTATGTCCCCAAGCAGGTCATCGCATTTCTCAACAATGAACACAACCGGTCGTTGATCCGCGGCGTCATCGCCGCGGGCAACAACAACTTCGGTGCGGAGTTCGCGTACGCGGGCAATGTGGTCTCGCGCAAATGCGGTGTGCCGTACCTGTATCGCTTCGAACTCATGGGAACCCCGGACGACGTCGAAGCAGTCCGCGTGGGGTTGAAAGACTTTTGGAAGGATCAGACGTGCCACCAACCGTCACAGCTGCAGAGCCTGTAACCGCTCCCGGGCACGCCCTGCCCGGAGAGACCGATTACCACGCGCTCAACGCGATGCTGAATCTGTACGACGCCGACGGCAAGATTCAGTTCGACAAGGATGTGCGCGCCGCGCGGGAATACTTCCTGCAGCACGTGAACCAGAACACGGTGTTCTTCCACAGCCAGGACGAGAAGCTCGATTACCTGATCGAGAAGGAGTACTACGAGCGCGAGGTGCTCGACCAGTACAGCCGCAACTTCGTCAAGAGCCTGCTGGATCGGGCCTACGCCAAGAAGTTCCGGTTCCCGACCTTCCTCGGCGCGTTCAAGTACTACACCTCCTACACGCTGAAGACCTTCGACGGGAAGCGTTATCTGGAGCGTTTCGAAGATCGTGTCGTGATGGTGGCGCTGACCCTGGCCGCCGGTGACACGGTGCTGGCCGAGAAGCTGGTCGATGAGATCATCGACGGCCGTTTCCAGCCGGCCACGCCGACCTTTCTCAACTCGGGCAAGAAGCAGCGCGGCGAGCCGGTGTCCTGCTTCCTGCTGCGCATCGAGGACAACATGGAGTCCATCGGGCGCTCCATCAACTCAGCTCTGCAGCTGTCCAAGCGTGGCGGCGGAGTTGCCTTGCTGCTGACCAACATTCGCGAGCACGGCGCCCCGATCAAGAACATCGAGAACCAGAGCTCGGGCGTCATCCCGATCATGAAGCTGCTGGAGGATTCGTTCTCCTACGCCAACCAGCTCGGCGCACGGCAGGGCGCCGGCGCGGTGTACCTGCACGCGCACCACCCCGACATCTACCGGTTCCTAGACACCAAGCGCGAGAATGCCGACGAGAAGATCCGGATCAAGACGCTCTCGCTCGGTGTCGTGATCCCGGACATCACCTTCGAGCTGGCCAAGAAGAACGAGGACATGTACCTGTTCTCACCGTATGACGTCGAGAAGGTCTACGGTGTCCCGTTCGCCGACATCTCGGTGACCGAAAAGTACTACGAGATGGTCGACGACGCCCGGATCCGCAAGACGAAGATCAAGGCGCGTGAGTTCTTCCAGACGCTCGCCGAGCTGCAGTTCGAGTCGGGCTACCCGTACATCATGTACGAGGACACGGTGAATCGGGCCAACCCGATCGCAGGCAAGATCACCCACTCCAATCTGTGCTCGGAGATCCTGCAGGTCTCGACGGCCTCGGAGTTCAACGACGATCTGTCCTACAAGAAGGTCGGCAAGGACATCTCGTGCAACCTGGGGTCGATGAACATCGCGAAGACGATGGACTCACCCGACTTCGCGCAGTCCATCGAGGTGGCCATCCGGGCACTGACCGCGGTGAGCGATCAGACCCACATCTGGTCGGTGCCGTCCATCGAGCAGGGCAACAACAGCTCGCATGCCATCGGCCTGGGGCAGATGAACCTGCACGGGTACCTGGCCCGCGAACGGATCCACTACGGCTCCGAAGAGGGCATCGACTTCACCAACATCTACTTCTACACCGTGCTGTTCCACGCGCTGCGCGCGTCGAATCTCATTGCGATAGAACGTGGTACGAAGTTCGGCGGGTTCGAGGATTCGAAGTACGCGTCGGGGGAGTTCTTCGACAAGTACACCGAGCAGGTGTGGGAGCCGGCCACCGACAAGGTGCGGCAGATCTTCGCCGACGCCGAGATCCACATCCCGACCCAGGATGACTGGCGTGCACTGAAGGCTTCAGTGCAGGAGCACGGCATCTACAACCAGAACCTGCAGGCGGTCCCGCCGACCGGGTCGATCTCCTACATCAACCACTCGACGTCGTCGATCCACCCGGTGGCCTCAAAGATCGAGATCCGCAAGGAAGGCAAGATCGGTCGCGTCTACTATCCGGCGCCGTATCTGACCAACGACAACCTGGAGTACTACCAGGACGCGTACGAGATCGGCTACGAGAAGATCATCGACACGTACGCCGCGGCGACGCAGCACGTGGATCAGGGTCTCTCGCTGACGTTGTTCTTCAAGGACACCGCCAACACTCGCGACGTCAACAAGGCGCAGATCTACGCTTGGCGCAAGGGGATCAAGACGCTGTACTACATCAGGCTCCGCCAGATGGCGCTGCAAGGCACGGAGGTTGAAAATTGCGTCAGCTGCATGTTGTGACAAGTCAATTCTGACAGCGGACCTTCTTTGACCGGCGAACCTCTGACCGGTGGCTTGATTTACGGAATCAGGCTCCGGTCGGAGGTTGTGTATCGCTATGTAGGTCTCACTACGAAAACTGCCCAAGTTCGGCTTCGGCAACACTTCAAAGTCGCCGCCGCTGGGCGGAAGACGCCGTTTTACGACTGGTTACGCAAGCAGGATCGCGACAACGTCATCGCGGTCCCCCTGGACTGGGCGGACGGACTCGACGAACTCGGTGAGGCTGAAATGGCCTGGATAGTCCTTCTCCGACAGGAGGGGCATTCATTGTTGAACCTCGCGGACGGCGGACTTGGACCGACGGGTGTGGAATGGACAGCCGAGATGCGGGAGGCTGCGAGGATCCGATCGACCGGCCGCAAGATTCCCAGCCGATTTGGTGCGGAGAATCCGTTCTATCAGCGAGAGCACTCCGCCGAGCAGCGGGCGAAGTGGTCGGCGGCGCGTAAGGGCACCAACGTCGGCGCCAACAATCCGAACTACGGGAAGTTCGGTGCCGATCACCCAAGTTTCGGCCACGTGATGTCAGAAGAGGCCAAGGCCAAGCTTTCGGAAATGCGGAAGGGCTCCGGTAATCCGAATTTTGGGCGCACGGCGAGCGATGAAACGCGCGCCAAGATGTCAGCGGTTCGGAAAGGCCGCCCCATGCCGTCGAGTCGCCGCAGTGCTCACACGCGATACCACACAAACAAGGGCGTGTACAAAGACACGTGTCAGCACTGCCGCGATGATCAGTCGACTCCGCCGCGGCCATTAGATTAAGTCAGGGATGGCGCCGTAGAACCATGCACGCAGGTCGAATGGCCAGTTGTTGCACGTAATCCCGAAAAGATGTGCAACAACTGGCCATTCGGCATCAGCGGGCTGTGGCGGTAGGCCGGACTATTGAACCGGCACGTACACTTTTGTCCGCAGCCTGTCTTCCGGCACGTCGCGCGGGTCGTCGAGGTAGACGTTGTAGTGGTGCGTCGTGATGTCGTCGGCGGTACGCGTCAGGGTCAACCCGTGCTCGGTCATGTAGGCGCCGATGAGCTCGTGCGCCCGCGAGATCGCCTCGGCGTACGGGCCCGTGACGCTGGCCACCACGGCCCGTCGAGCTGGCACAACGAGCGCGCTCAGCGGATCCCGGGCCGTGGTGTCGTCGGGAACCTCGACGAACACCGACTCGTCGACATCCGATTCCCGGAACTCGTCGTCGTGTTCGATGCACCCGCCCAACATGCCCGGCGTGATGTTCTGTTCGGCGATGGCGGGCATGAACCGCTCCCACAGCTGCCCCTCGGCGGCATAGTTCGGAACGGTGTCGCGCAGGTACACGATGGTCCGGGCGGGGACGGTTTCTTCGGTGACGGTGTCGGTCATGGTGAGCTCCTTCTCGGAAAGTAGGCGGTCGATGAGCCGGAGCCGCGCGTTGGCCTCCTCGGCCGCCGCCACCAGTTCGATGCGTTGGGCCGCTAGGGCTACGTCGAACGCCGCGGTGCCGCGGATAGCGAGTAGGGCTCCGATGGCGGACACGCCGAACCCGATGTCGCGCAGCCGCCGGATCGCGGCGGCGTCGGTCAGCTGCGCCGCCGCGTACCGGCGGTAGCCGCTGATCGCGTCCACCTGCGCGGGCACCAGGACACCGTGGGCGTCGTAGTGGCGCAGCATGCGAACGGAGATACGGCTCAGCGAGGAGAACCTGCCGATCGACATCAAGGACGGGGTGTCGGTCACGGTGACGACTGTGCCGCCTCACACCATGTGAGAGTCAAGCCTGTTCTGCACGCACTTAGGTCGAGTGGCCAGTTGTTGCTGCACGCAGCACCACGAAAACTGTGTCGTAACTGGCCATTCGATGTTGGGCGACCGCTTTGCGGTGGCACTCGCGCTCAACCTCCTGGAGAACACGACGTGTGCTCGATCGGCACCCAGGTCGGTTCCGGTCCAACTGCGGAGTTGAACGCCTCGATCTTGGCCGGGGTTGTGTATGTGATCTGCAGGTTGGTGGCGACCTGCGAGACGTAGAACTGTTCTGCACTGTCGGGCGGGGTGAAGATCGATGCCAACTGTTCGATCAGGCCGCTGGGTAAGTACTTGCGATACATGGCGAAGGGCAGCGAGTACCGGGCAGTGCCCAATTCGAATTCGATGACGGCGTTGGGTGCGGGGTTCACGTCGTAAGGGTCTGGGTAGTCGCCGGTCATGTCGCAGCTGATCTGATGCAATGGACCGTCACATCCGCTGATGCGAGCGAATTCACCCACGATCTCGAACGTATCATCGTCGTCGTAGGGCCCTGCCTGGTCGGTAAAGAACGTGAAATGGTCAAGCGGTGGTTCTCGCTCGTCGGCCAGCGATTCCAAAACCATGCTCACGGAGTGGATGTCCATGTCCTTGAACACGTCGGTGTGTTCGGCGCACTCGACCATCTCTTCGTCGGTCACCTCGTCAAGGCCGATAATCCCGGCGGTCTTCAACAAGGAGAACATGGACAGCAGTTGTTCTCGCAGCTCCGGCGTCAGCGGGTGCCGCCACTCGGGCTTATCGTACGGGTCCTGGTCGGAGGACGGGTACAGCAGCTCGGCGTCGCGAACTTCGAGAAACCCTTTGTAGGACTGCCGTAGGCACACCAGACCGATGACCGGAAGAAGCCACGTGAAGAGCTGGTCCGGCATGGGAGTGCTCGGGATCCACCGAATCGCCAGCCAGCACATGTAGATGCCGACCCCCAAGTACACGAATGGGCCAAACCAGCCCAGCCAGTACGGGACCCGGTCTACGAACCTCAGCCGCCGCCAGTTCACGGCGCAATCATCCACGATTGAGACAAGGCCGGTACGAGGATTCGGTCCGAGTGGACACTGAGGCTGGCAGTTAGTGTTTCCACCGCGACGTCAGAGACCATGTTGCGATGTCGGCAACCGTTGAGGCGATCCTCGTCACCGCGCTGGTATTCGGGATCGTCATCGCCATATTCGGCTTGATCTACGCATGGGAGAAGTGGGGCAAGGGCACACGACTGGAACAGCGCATCGATCGCTTCTTCGATCGCGTCAGCGACATGTTCGACCGGTAGCGCCGAGCGGCATCGCCCGACTCGTCGAAAGCGCAATGACGACAGCATGTTTGATGCTGCTTGCAGCTATGGCGCCGGTGCTTCTGGGGGTGCCGGCGGTGCCGGTGCAGGGTCCGGCATGTGTCCTGGCTCTTCTGGTGGGATGGTGTCGGCACGCACCTCGTAGGTGTCGTTGCTCCTAACCTTGTCCTCGACCCAGCCGCCGGGGAAATAGGTGCAGTTGGTGCCGAAATAGGAGTTGTAGCAGCTGCTGGTCGGGTTTTCATAGTGGCGGGGAACGCCGATCAGTCGGTGCCGCGTCCAAGACCCGTCGGGCCGGAGCGGTTCGTCGCATATTTGACGCGTCTCCGAGCCGAGGAAGCCCCACGGGCGCTTCTCGCAGTTGGGTGGAACTTCGGCGTAGGCGGCGGGCGCGTGGATCATTGTTGCGCCGATGACCGTTCCGAGCATGAGAAGCGTAAGGCCGTTGAGGCGAACGGTCATGGCGGACCTTTTGAGGGTCGTTGATGGAAAGCAGCGTTAATTTACTCGAACGTGAATACTTTCTGTCGGGAAATGGTGACGATGGCTCTACAGGTTCAACGACGGGGACAAACGTGGTGCAGCCATGACTCCAGGACGAAAACTCGGTCGCATGTGCCGGACTTGCCCGCTACCGTCCGCGGGTGGACTACTTCACCGCCGACCTGCACCTCGCGCACCCCAAGCTGGCGAGCTTGCGTGGGTTCGAGACCGTGGCAGCGCACGACGCCGCGGTGATGGCACCGCTGCATCAGCTCGATCCGAGCCAAGACACGCTGTGGGTTCTCGGCGACATCTGTGCCGGGGGCGTGGCGTCCAAAGAATCGGCTCTGGCACAGCTGAGCACGCTGCAGGTGCCGATGCACCTCGTGACCGGCAATCATGACCCCGTGCATCCGATGTACCGGGGTGCGCAGAAGCATTTCGCCGATTACGCCGCGGTGTTCGCGAGCGTGCAGCAGGTGGGGCGGACGAAGGTCAGCGGTGAGGGCGTGATGCTCAGCCACTTCCCATACGCTGAAGTCCCGGACAGGTTCTCGCGCAATAACTTCGATCAATACCAATTGCCGAACCTCGGCATGTGGTTGATCCACGGGCACACACACTCGGACCAGAGACGGTCGGCGAAGCGGTCGATCTGCGTGTCATTGGAGGCCTGGGATCGGCGGCCGGCATCGGCCGAGGAGATCGCGGCCGAGATGCAGCGGATCTGACTCGAATGAACGGGTAGACGCGGGAATGCCTACCACCGCGAGCTGATCTGGTACCAGTGCTCGCCGATATTCAGCTGTCGCACATCGACTCCCGCTGAGGTGACGAGCTCCTCAGGTGTCACGAAAAACGCACAACCGACCGGGGCTCCGCACACGTACCAGCGTTCGCGTCGGCCCCGCTCCGCGGTGATCTCTTCGAGACGACCGAGCACAGCGTGGACGGCGTCGAGGCAGTCGTCGTTGATATCGCGTGCCAGGATCTCCTGACCGTCGAGAGCGATATAGATCTTGTCGTCGGCGGTGCGCAGGGGAGTGCGGGTCACAGGGATGTCAACCTTCGCCAGTACCGACAAAGCGTTGGTCACCAAATCCTCGACCCATTCCTGCGGCTCGTAGTCGTAGACGGACTCAATGTCGACAGTTACTGTCCGACCCCGGTATTCGTCACTCCAGGCGCCGAAAAGCTCGTGGATTGTCGTCTCATCCAGCCGGTCAGCTGGATGAGACGATTTCACCGCGGGGCGGCAGTTGACCATCGCTGAGCGCCTGATCGATTTCGGCGAGCAGCTCGTTCTCACTGAGGTCCGCCACCTCTTCCGCGTAGAGGTAGCCGGCGTCGACGGCGCTACCGTCGGGGTACTCGAGGAAAATCAAGACCGAACCGTCGTCGAGGTCGTTCAACGTGTAGGTCGTGCCGGCGTACTCGGGCGCGTCAGTGGCGACCGCGTAGGTGGCTCGCACGATATCTGGCATGTAACGCAGTCTGCCGCACCCAGGCAGTTGGTCCAGACGGAACTTCTCGACGAGGTACTTCAGCCCGGGGCGGCCAGAATCACTTCTCCCGGGCCTGCTCCGCACGCAGCGTCTTCAAGCGGCGCTCCTCGCGCAGCACATTCTGGTAGCTCTCGCGCTCGGCGACCAGCCACTCGGGCTTGTCCTCGAGCAGCTGATTGATCTGCTCGGTGGTGAGCGCATCGGTGACGCCACCGCGGGTGAGCCCAGCGATCGAGACACCCAGCTTGGCGGCCACCAGGTTCTTCGGATGCGGGCCGTTCTTGCGAAGATCCTTGAGCCACTGCGGCGGGTCCTCCTGCAATGCGGCGAGTTCGGCGCGGGTGATCGCGTTTTCCTGGAACTCGGCAGGCGTGGCCGGCAAATATACGTCCAGTTTCTTCGCCGCCGTGGCGGGTTTCATGGACTGCGCGTTCGGCCTGCTCATGGACCCAGCCTATCGGTAACCTGAGGCGGTGACCCCGCAGTCCCTCACCCTCGGGTACGTCCCTGGCGGGACGCCCGCGAAGTGGGCGCGGATCTGGGCTGAGCGCCACCCCGGAGTGCCGTTGCAGTTGCACGCTGTCGCCGCGGCAGACGCCGCCGATGCCGTGCGGGACGGCATCGTCGACGTCGCATTGCTCCGGCTGCCGTCCGACACTTCCGGGCTGGCCACCATCCCGCTTTACGAGGAGACGACGGTGGCCGTGGTGCCGACCGACCACCTTCTGACCGCTCTCGATGAGATCACCGCCGCCGACCTCGACGGCGAACCGATATTGCTGCCCCTGGATCACGTGGTCGCCTGGACCGATGCTCCCGGCGAACCGGTCGAACACCGCCCCGAAACCACCGGTGATGCAATCGAACTGGTCGCCGCGGGAATGGGCGCGCTCGTCGTTCCGCAGTCGCTCGCGCGGCTGCACCACCGGAAGGACCTCACCTACCGTCCGATCGTGGACGCACCCACGTGCCCTGTTGCGCTTGCATTCCCGGACGGACCACAGCCGGCGCTGGTCGAGGAATTCATCGGGATCGTGCGTGGCCGCAAACCCGGCTCGTCGCGCGGCCAGGCCCAGGTGACGCCGAAACGCACCGCGCGGGAGAAGACCCTCGCCAAGCAGGCTGCCCGCGCCGCTGCCGGCAAGGTTGCCCGCAAGCCCGGCTCGGCCAAGCGCGGTCGACGCTGAGGCACCGTACGGTCTCGGCCGGTTCGGGAATGACCTGGCGGCGGGCACGGTTCGTGCACATATGACAAACAACGGTGACGTTGCATCCTTCGGCCCGAACGCGCCTGGCTACGTATGGAAGTCCACCGCAGACGTCGAACCGATCGAAGTCTCTCCCGGAATCACCGTCCACCCGCTGTGGCAGGGCGCCAACGGCGCCAAAGCCGTTGTCACCACCATTGCTGCAGGGGCTGTCTGGGACGGTGAAGACCTCCATGACCCAGGGCCAGAAGAGGTCTATGTGGTTTCCGGAGTGTTCAACGACGGCGTCAACGACTACGCCGCAGGCACATTCCTGCACGCACCGGCCGGCTCGTGGCACATACCGCAGTCCACGCAGGGTTGCGTGCTCTTCGTTTTCTACCCAGAAGGCTAGGCAGCTCGATCAGGCGGGAAGCGCCTTCAGGATCTCATTCGCCGCCCGGGTCCAGGCCGCGGCATCCGGTGGCCGGGGGATGTTGCCGACTACGAGCACGACGTTCGCCAGATACTTGTCGTTGGCGACGCGCATCGTCGGGAAATCGCTTGGGGCAGTGACTGGTTCGATGATCATGCGTAGGCCCACGCCAGGAACCTCGGTGGCTCCCGGCTTGCCGACGTCGGCGAGGAGCTGCTCGGTGACCACCCCGGTGGACGGAGACTGAACCTTGATCTTCGCCGTGAAGGACAGCACGCCGCCCGCCGTGGCGTAATAGTTGCAGCTATACCCGACGGACCCGTCGGAATTCGTGGTTTCGGCGTCAAGGCCGTTGTCGATCTCGACGCCTGCAAGGGCCGACATCTGAGCCCCGGTGAGCAGACAATCCGAGGGCAGGACATGGTCACGCCACTTCGCGGTGGATGACCCCTGGGCCGGAGCCTGGTGGACGTCGCTGCCGGCGATCGGTTGCCCGCCCACGACGTGCGAACAGGCGGTACAGCAGGCGAGTGCCACGACGGTGACCACGCATGCGCGGTACCGGCCGGGTCCGTCTGACCAATGCACTTCGCCACGCTATCCGAAGTCCAAACGAACGCAATCTGCAACAGTGGCTGTATGGCGGACCAGCAGGACGTTCTCCTGTCCGAGTGGGAGGTGCACCGACCTGCGGTGTTCGGTGTGGCCTATCGACTGCTGGGCACCGTGGCCGATGCCGAGGACGTGGCACAGGACGTGTGGTTGCGGGCGTCCGGAGCTGATCTCGAGAAGATCGACGACCTTCGGGCATGGTTGGTCACGGTTGCTGCGCGGCGTTCGTACGACCTTCTCAAGAGCGCTCGGGCGCGTCGCGAAGAGTACGTCGGGCCCTGGCTGCCGGAGCCGTTGTTGACCGGCCCTGACGCTGCAGAACCTGTCCTCGTCGATGAGTCCATCAGTTCGGCGATGCTGCTGATCATGGATGAACTGAAACCGCCCGAGCGGGTCGCGTTCGTCCTGCACGATGTGTTCGGTATCGAGTTCGCCCGGATAGCCGAGGTTTTGGACGTCACGGTGCCTGGTGCTCGACAGTTGGCCTCACGGGCTCGGGCGCGAGTGGTCAAGGCCAAGGAGTCGACACCGCAGGCGTCGAAGGCGGACCGCGAACGGGTGTTGACGACTTTCCGCGCCGCGTACGAATCCGGCGACGTGGCCGGCCTGGTCGCCCTGCTCCACCCGGACGTCGTCTACGTCACCGACGGCGGCGGCAAGGTGTCGGCGGCACGCAAGCCCATTTACGGTGGTCAGCGCGTCGCCGAGGTCATGGTGCGGGTGGGGCGGCAATGGCGTCCCGACCACATCGGCTTCATCGAAGTCGGCGGTGAACTGGCTCTGCTGTTTCACCGGCAGGGCGGTGTCTACTCCGTCGACACGCTGCAGATCACCGACGGGTTGATCGCTGCCTACCGCAGGGTGATCAACCCCGACAAACTTTCTCGTCTCTGATCTGTCACGTTCGACGGGGCTACGTCGTCTCCCTGATGAGACCAACTCGACGAAGGGCCTTCACGTGCAAGCCATCACTGTCCGAAACCGTGACGCCGGTATCGCCGGACTGTCTTTGGAGGAACTGCCATATCCACATGCCGCGGAGAACGACGTCGTCGTCCGGGTACACGCTGCGGGTTTCACCCGTGGAGAGCTCGATTGGCCGGGCACCTGGACCGACCGATCCGGCCGCGACCGGACGCCGAGCGTCCCCGGACACGAGCTGTCAGGTGTGGTGACTGAGCTGGGCTACGGCACAACGGGATTGACGGTCGGGCAACGTGTGTTCGGATTGGCCGACTGGACCCGCAACGGCTCACTCGCCGAGTACACCGCGGTGGAGGCCCGCAACCTCGCCCCCTTGCCGGCCGATATCGACCACACGGTCGCTGCCGCACTGCCGATCTCGGGATTGACTGCCTGGCAAGGATTGTTCGATCACGGCCGTCTCGCCACCGGCCAAACCGTGCTCATCCACGGCGCCGCCGGCGGCGTCGGATCGATCGCCGTCCAGCTGGCACGGGAGGTGGGTGCGCGCATCATCGGCACCGGCAGGACTACCGATCGGGACCTGGCGCGCGAACTCGGCGTCGATACCTTCGTGGATCTCGAGGCCGACCCACTGGACAGTGTCGGTGAGGTTGACGTGGTTTTCGACGTGATCGGTGGTGATGTCCTCGACCGCTCGGCGACCTTGGTGCGGGCCGGTGGCACGCTCGTCACCATCGCGGAGCCGCCGCGCGTACAGCCCGAGGCCGCCCGGGCGGTCTTCTTCGTCGTCGAACCCGACCGTGCACAGCTTTCCGCTCTGGCCTCGCGGCTGCGGGATGGCCGGCTCAAGCCGATTGTGGGTGCCGTGCGACCGCTCGTCGAGGCGGCTGCGGCATTCGCCCCGGAGGTACGTATCCCCGGCAAGACGATCATTCGCGTGACTGACGAGGCGGCGGGGGATCAGTCATGATCGGAACTCGGATGGCCGGATTTGTTCTGGCCGGCGTCTTGGTTGGGTCGACAGCGTGTGGCACGCAGGTCCAGGCTGTCCAGCCCGAAGCCACCACGACGTCGTTGCCTCCGTCAGAAACTCTGAATCCTCTTCTCGAACAGGCTCTTCCGAATGTGCCGGCCAAGACGTTCACCTCGGCCATCGTCGACTTCCCGCCCGGCGCGCGTGCGGTACCGCATCGGCACGGCGAGGCGTTCGTCTATGCGTATGTTCTGGAAGGGTCGGTACGCAGCGAGCTGGGAGACGCGCCGGCGAAAACCTATGGAGCGGGGGAGAACTGGGTCGAGGAACCCGGCGCTCATCACGTGCTCACCGAGAATCCCAGTCAGACCGACCGGGCCAAGCTGCTGGTGGTCTTCATCTCCAACACCGGTGACAACCTCAAGGTCGATGACCCGCACTGACCGCTGATGACAAATGGCCAGTTGTGCACGCCGAAAGCGTGTCACAACTGGCCATTCGCACAGTACGAATTCCTACGTGTGCTGCGGGCTCTGGGCCTTCTTGTACAGCGACTTGAGTAGCAGGTCACGGAAGGTGTGGTTGTCCAGTGCCTTCAAACCCGCACCTGCAACTCCGGGCATCCCGGCCAGTTTGTGGAAGAAGCGGCCGCGGCGGTACTCGCGCCCCCACGTCGCCCGCATCCGCTGTTCGTAGTTGGTGAAGTCGTCCGGCCCGCCGTTGGTCAGCGCCGCGATCGCGCATTCGCCTGCGGTCAGACCGGATTCGAGTGCCTTGGAGATACCCGCACCCGAAACCGGCTTGCCTGCGCCCAGCGAGTCGCCGACGAACAGCACGCCGGGACGCCACGGCGGCCAAGCCGTGAAGCCCATCGGCAATCGCCACGCGCGCACGCTCTTGTTCTTCTTGAGCTCCTCGATCGGCGGTAGCTCCCACTCAGCCGGCAGGGTTCGCAGGAAGTCGCCGAGGAACTGGGTCGCGTTGATGGACTGCCAGTTCTTGTAGCTGTTCACGTAGCCGAGGCCGATGTTGAACCGGCCGCCGCCCATGGGGAACACCCAGCCGTAACCGGGCAGCTGATCGCCCTGGAACAACAGCTTGAGATAGATCTCGAAAGTGTCGGAGTCAGGGCGGTTGGCGTGCATCTCCGACCGGATCGCGATGGCCGAGTAGCCGTTGTACTCCGAGTCGATCTTCAAGGCCCGCTTGATGGGGGAGTAAGCGCCGTCGGCGGCGATGACCGCGTCACCCAGCACCTTCTCGCCGCTCTTGAGGACCACGCCGACCACTCGTCCGTTGGCGTCGAACTCGGGCCCGGCGACCTCGGAGCCCTGGCGCACCTCGGCACCGGCCGACTCGGCGTGCTTGAGCAGCAACGTGTCCAACTCGGTGCGACTCACCGTGTGGCCGTGGTCGGGCATGCCGGGGCGACGCGGGAAGTACAGATCCCACTGGCTGGGGCTGTACACGGTGACCTTGTTGATCCGATGGAACTTGGCGACCTCGTCGGCCAAACCCATCTTCTGCAGATAACTCACCGCACGCGCGGTGAGTCCATCGCCACACGGCTTGTCGCGGGGGAACTCCGCCTTGTCCAGGACCAGCACCTTGGCGCCGGTCTGAGCGGCCTGCCATGCGGCGGCCGACCCCGATGGGCCGCCACCTGCAATGACCAGGTCGTATCGCTGCGTCATGAGCCTCGTCTCATCAGTTGACTATCGCTGC
Source organism: Mycolicibacterium fortuitum subsp. fortuitum (assembly GCF_022179545.1). The sequence goes on from NZ_AP025518.1 coordinate 2,316,117, forward strand.
GATAGTACCCAAGCAACCTGTCGGTGGCTGGACGGGAGAACGCCCGGGTCAAACGGCAAAACCGCGTGTTGTGGGCCGGTCTGGGCAGGTCAGCGCTATCAGGGCGGGTACAGTGATCGCGTGCGGCGAACGTCGAGATCACATTCCAGCGATAGCCCGGGCGTCAAGGTTGACGCCCGTAGCGAGCGCTGGCGTGAGCACCGAAAGAAGGTGCGTTCAGAAATCGTCGACGCCTCGTTCCGGGCGATCGACCGGCTCGGGCCCGAGGTCAGCCTGCGAGAGATCGCCGAAGAGGCCGGCACCGCCAAGCCCAAGATCTACCGTCATTTCGCCGACAAGTCGGACCTGTTCCAGGCCATCGGCGAGCGGCTGCGCGACATGTTGTGGTCGGCGATCTTCCCGGCGATCAACCTCGGCGCCGACCCGGCCCGGGAAGTCATCCGGCGCAGCGTCGAGCAGTACGTGCTTCTGGTGGACGAGCACCCGAACGTGCTGCGGTTCCTGATCCAAGGCCGGTTCGCCGAACAGAGCGAATCGACCATGCGCGCACTCAATGAGGGCCGCGGCATCACCCTGGCGATGGCCGACATGTTCTCCAACGAACTCCGCGAAATGGAACTCGACGGGGCGGCGATCGAACTGGCGGCATTCGCCACGTTCGGTGCCTGCGCGTCGGCCACGGACTGGTGGCTGGGCACCGACGAGGACAGCCCGCGCCGGATGCCTGCCGCCGAGTTCGTCAACCACCTGACCACCATCATGGTCGGTTCCATCAACGGCACCTGTGAGCTGCTCGGCATCTGGATCGACCCGGACCTGCCGCTGCACGAAGGTGTGCAGCGTCGCCAGCACGCCAGCTGACCTCCTCATTGACAGCTGACTCCCACGTCCGGAGACTGGGAATTATCCGGTACCGCCGTTCCCAGAAAAGGACCTGAGCTATGACGGCTGCCCAACCCGCACAGGGTCAGCAACCCATCCGCACCCGCGCCCTGATCATCGGCAGCGGGTTCTCGGGGATGGGGATGGCGATCGAACTGCAACGCCGCGGTGTCGACTTCCTCATCTTGGAGAAGGCCGACGAGTTCGGCGGCACGTGGCGTGACAACACCTACCCGGGATGTGCCTGCGACATCCCGTCGCACATGTACTCGTTCTCCTTCGAACCGAAGGCGGACTGGAGCCACATGTGGTCGTTCCAGCCCGAGATTCAGGACTACTTGCTGGGTGTGGCCAAAAAGTACGGGTTGCGGCGCTACACCCGCTTCAACACCCACGTGGACCGCGCGCACTGGGACGAGCAGGAGCTGCGCTGGCACGTCTTCAGCGACACGGGCCAGGAGTTCATCTCCCAGTTCCTGGTTTCGGGAGCTGGCGGCCTGCACATCCCGCAGATTCCCGACATCGAGGGGCGCGAGGAATTTGCCGGCGCGGCGTTCCATTCCGCCGAGTGGGACCACAGCGTCGACCTCACCGGCAAGCGGGTCGCGGTGATCGGCACCGGTGCCAGCGCGATCCAGATCGTGCCCGAGATCGTCAAGGACGTCGCCGAGCTGCACCTCTACCAGCGCACCCCCGCATGGGTCATGCCTCGGGTGAACAACAAGTTCCCGCAGTGGATTCGGCGCATGTTCAGCTATGTGCCCGGTACCCGCGCGGCGATGCGTGCCGCAATCTACTGGATCCACGAGGGCGTCGGATTCGCCATGACGCAGCAACCGCGGCTGCTCAAGATCGGCGAGGCGATGGGCCGCTACAACATCAACCGCAGCATCAAAGACCCTGAGCTGCGCCGCAAACTGACCCCGACCTACCGTGCCGGCTGTAAGCGAATCCTGAACTCCGACACCTACTATCGCGGGATCGCCAACCCCAAGACACAGGTGATCACCGAGTCCATCGCCCGGATGACGCCCACCGGCATCGTCACCGCCGACGGTGTCGAGCATCCGGTCGACGTCGTGGTGTTCGCCACCGGCTTCCACGTCACCGATTCCTACACCTACGTCGACATCAAGGGCGCCGGCGGCGAGGATCTGGTGGACCGGTGGAACCGCGAGGGAATGTCGGCACACCGCGGCATCGCGGTCGCCGGGATGCCCAATCTGTTCTTTCTGCTGGGACCCAACACGGCCCTTGGCCACAACTCGGTGGTGTTCATGATCGAACAGCAGATCCGTTACGTCGGGCAGGCGATCGCCGCCGTCGACAAAGCCGGAGCCCAGGCACTCTCGCCGAGCCCGCGGGCCCAGGCGGAATCCAACAGTGAGCTGCAGCACGATCTGGCGCACACGGTGTTCAACACCGGAGGTTGCCGGAGCTGGTACATGGACGCCCACGGAGTCAACCGGACCCTGTGGAGCGGCATGACCTGGCAGTACTGGCTGGCAACGCGCAAGCTCGACCCCTCGGAGTTCGATTTCATCCGCGCGGGGCACGACACGAAAACACTAGATGCTGGGGTCCCCGCCGGGGCGTAGCCCCAGGGGTAGTGTCGTGGGTGCTGTCCGGCAAACAAAACAACCTGGTGAAATGGGGTTCTGGTGAGCGAAGGCATGAAGCTGATCGACCGTGTCTCAGCGATCAACTGGAACCGGCTGCAGGATGAGAAGGACGCCGAGGTCTGGGATCGTCTCACCGGCAATTTCTGGTTGCCGGAGAAGGTGCCGGTGTCCAACGACATCCCGTCGTGGGGAACGCTGACCGCTCACGAGAAGCAGCTCACCATGCGGGTGTTCACCGGCCTGACGCTGCTGGACACCATCCAGGGCACCGTCGGCGCCGTCAGCCTGATCCCCGATGCGCTCACCCCGCACGAGGAAGCCGTCTACACCAACATCGCCTTCATGGAGTCGGTGCACGCGCGCAGCTACTCCAACATCTTCTCGACGCTGTGCTCGACGGCCGAGATCGACGACGCGTTCCGCTGGTCGGAGGAGAACCCGAACCTGCAGCGCAAGGCCGAGATCGTCATGCAGTACTACAAGGGTGACGAGCCGCTCAAGCGCAAGGTGGCCTCCACGCTGCTGGAGAGCTTTTTGTTCTACTCGGGCTTCTACCTGCCGATGTACTGGTCCAGCCGGGCCAAGCTGACCAACACCGCCGACATGATCCGGCTGATCATCCGCGACGAGGCGGTGCACGGCTACTACATCGGCTACAAGTACCAGCGCGGGCTGGCCCTGGTCGACGAGGAAAAGCGCACGGAGCTCAAGGATTACACCTACGAGCTGCTCTTCGAGCTCTACGACAACGAGGTCGAATACACCCAGGATCTGTACGACGAGGTCGGCCTGACCGAGGACGTCAAGAAGTTCCTGCGTTACAACGCCAACAAGGCGCTGATGAACCTCGGCTACGAGGCGCTGTTCCCCAAGGACGAGACCGACGTGAACCCGGCGATCCTGTCCGCACTCTCACCGAACGCCGACGAGAACCACGACTTCTTCTCGGGCTCGGGTTCGTCCTACGTGATCGGCAAGGCCGTCAACACCGAAGACGAAGACTGGGACTTCTAAGCGCTGCCCCCTCAGCGTCTCTCCAGTGAGCTGACAGCTGGCGCTGATATCAAGAGAGCTGATGCACCAGCTCATTGCGCAGATCTCACTGATCCACGGCTGGTTCCCGGTTGTCGTTCAGCTGATCGCTGCGCTGCTTCTGGGAGCCGCCGTGGGCTGGCGCACGCCCCGGTGGCGTTTTCGGATCCTGCCGGCGCTGGTGGCTGCGGCGGCCGTTTTGGCCGGCGTGACCTACTGGTACATCGACTCGATCGGAGTGGCGGGCAACGCGGGGCCGCCCGAATTGTGGGTCTGGATCGCGTTGAGCGCCCTGGCGGTCGGTGTCGCCGCGGTGGGCTGGGTGAGTGCCCGATGGTGGCGCCGCACCGCGTCAGTGGCGGCGATCGCGGTCTGCGGGCTGGCGTGCGCGCTGACTCTCAACATGTGGGTCGGATACTTCCCGACGGTGGACGGCATGTGGAAGCAGCTGACATCGAGTCCACTGCCGGGGCAGACGGACCGGCTGACCGTGACGAAGATGCAGCTGGCCCACTTTCAGCCTCCGAGCGGGGTTCTGGTTCCGGTGACCATCGATTCGCAGGCTTCCGGATTCAGCCACCGCACCGAGCTCGTCTACCTGCCACCGGCGTGGTTCGCCAGCACCCCGCCACCCGAACTTCCGGCGGTCATGATGATCGGCTCACAACTGAACACCCCGGCCGACTGGCTGCGCGCAGGCAACGTGCTGGGCATCCTCGACGGGTTCGCGGCTGCCCACGGCGGCAACGCGCCGGTGTTCGTGTTCGTCGATGCCACCGGTTCTTTCACCAACGACACCGAGTGTGTCAACGGAGTCCGGGGTAACGCTGCCGATCATCTGACCAAGGATGTTGTCCCGTACCTGATCTCGAACTTCGGGGTGCGCGCGGATCGAGACGGCTGGGGGATTGCGGGCTGGTCGATGGGCGGCACCTGCGCGGTGGATCTGACCCTCATGCATCCTGACATGTTCCGGTCGTTCATCGACATCGCCGGTGATCTACGCCCGAACACGGGAGACAGGACACAGACGATCAACCGGCTGTTCGGCGGGGACGCCGAGGCCTGGGCGTCCTACGATCCGGTCACCATCATGCACCGGCACGGTCCGTACTCCGACGTGTCGGCATGGTTTGAGGTGCCGCACCGTGGCGGTGTGACGCACGATCCCGCAGCCAATCCCGAGGCACAGGACGTCGCCGCGACCACGCTGTGCGACGCGGCGCGCGCCGAAGCGATCACGTGCACGGTGCAGACCGCGCCGGGCCGCCACGACTGGGCGTTCGCCAACAACGCTTTTGGCGCCGCTCTGCCGTGGTTGGCCGGCCAGCTGAACACCCCGGGCGTGGAAGAGACCCAGCTGCCGGCGTCGACGCTCGGGCCGCAACCTACGAACGTCCAGGCCGCCCCGCGCTGAGAATCTGCGTGTGAGCAGATCTACCGGCCCCGAGCGGGTTGGGCAGCCGTCGAGGCCGACGACGACGGCAGTGTCGAGGGACGCTCGATGATCGTCGAATTCCGCCCGCCCACACGGTAACTGGCGCCACGATGCTCATCAGCGAGGCGGTCGCCGTTGCCCAGTAGCTTGTTGCGCAGGGTGCCCGGTGCGTACTCGGTCTGATAGGCGCCCCGCTCGGTCAGCACGGGCACGACGTGGTCGATGAATTCGGCGAACGAGCCCGGCGTGATCGCATACGCCAGGTTGAAACCGTCGACGTCGGTCTCCTCGACCCACTCCTGCAGGGTGTCGGCGACATGCACGCCCGACCCGACGATGCGCGGTCCCATACCGCCGATCTCACCCCATTCGGCGATGTCGCGTACGTTCCACTCGCCGCCTTTGTCCGACGCGGACTGAAACGCCTTGACCGCGGACAGGATGGCGTTCGAATCCACGTTGCCGATGGGTTCGTCAAGGCCGTACCGGGCCAGGTCCACACCCATCCACCCGGACATGAACACCAGCGCACCCTCGGGATCGCCGTAGGTCAGGTACTCGGCATGCCGGGCGTGGGCTTGCTCGTCGGTCTCACCGGTGATGATGGTGGTGAGGTTGAAGATCTTGGCCGAGTACGGGTCCCGCCCCGCCAACTCGAGCTCGGCGCGGATCGTGGAAACCGTTTCGCGCAGTAGGGCTTTGGTGGGCGCGGCGGTGAAGATGGCCTCGGCGTTCTCCGCGGCGAAGCGGACTCCGCGCGGCGAGGAGCCGGCCTGGTAGATGACTGGTGTTCGCTGCAGAGAAGGCTCGGCCAGATGTACCCCCGGGACGCTGAAATGGGTTCCGGAATGGCCGATGTGGTGCACCTTGGCCGGATCGGTGAAGACCCCGCGTTCGGCGTCGCGCACCACCGCGTCGTCCTCCCAGGACCCTTCCCACAACTTGTAGAGCACCTCGAGGTACTCGTCGGCATGGTCGTAACGTGCATCGTGCGCCGGCTGATCGGTCTGGCCCATGTTGCGTGCGGCCGCAGGGAGGTAGCCGGTGACGACGTTCCAGCCCACCCGGCCGTTGGTCAGGTGATCCAGCGTCGACATCCGCCGGGCGAACGGGTAGGGATGCTCGAATCCGGTCCCGGTGGTGATTCCGAAGCCCAGGTTCTCGGTGACCAACGCCATCGCCGACACCAGCAGCATCGGGTCGCCCACCGGGATCTGCGCGGCCTGGCGGATGGCCGCTTCGTCGCTGGCCCCGTACACGTCGTATGTGCCCAGCACGTCGGCGATGAAGAGACCGTCAAAACGCCCGCGTTCCAACAACTTCGCCAGCTCGGTCCAGTAGGTGATGTCCTTGTAGCGCCAGGACTGGTCTTCCGGGTGGCGCCACAGGCCAGGGGACTGGTGGGCGACACAATTCATGTCGAAGGCATTGAAGCGGATCACGCGGGTCACCGTGCCGAGGATTCCGCGACTGTGGCGATCGGTCACCGGTTGTGTTCAGCGGGATTGTTTTTGGCGGTAAACCACGAATGAATGACCACCCAACTGTCGGCGCGTCCAGTGGTGGGATGGCCGGGCAGCCGCGAAACTTAGCCGGGTGTCAACAAAGTCGCTGCTGATCTCGGTCCTGAACTGGTTGCGTGCCGGTTATCCGGAAGGGGTTCCGGGCACCGATCGGGTGCCGCTGCTCGCGCTGCTGAGGGCTACGCCGCTCACCGAAGAGCAGGTGGCCGAGGTGGTGCGCAATATCGCCGAGGCGGCAGCGCCTGCCGATGTTGACGATCCGATCAAGCGCGACGACATCGCGGAGTTCATCGCCGATGTCACCGATCACGATGCCGGCCCGGAGAACATCGCGCGGGTCGCGGCAAAACTGGCCGCGGCGGGCTGGCCGCTGGCCGGAGTCGATCTGGAGGCCGACGCCGGCCCCGAATGACGGCCGACAACGCATTACGCCGAGGATTGCAGCCACCAGGTGACTTGTTCTGATCCGGGACATCGCTGACAGGTGACTGCAATCCTCGGCGTTGACGAGAGTTTCGGCTAGCCGCGCAGCGAGGCGGTGTCGATCACGAAGCGGTACCGCACGTCACTGGCGAGAACACGCTCGTAGGCCTCGTTGATGTATTCGGGTGCGATGACCTCGATCTCCGGGGTCACGTCGTGCTCGGCGCAGAAGTCCAGCATCTCCTGGGTCTCGGGGATGCCGCCGATCATCGAACCGGACAGGCTGCGGCGCATTCCGGCCAGCGGGAACGGCGGAACCTCCATGGCGTGCTCGGGCATGCCGAGCTCCACCAGGGTGCCGTCCACGGCCAGCAGGCCCAGGAAGGCGCCGAGGTCGAGGTTTGCCGACACGGTGTTGAGGATCAGGTCGAAGCGCCCGCGCAGTTTGCGGAACGTGTCCGGGTCGCCGGTCGCGTAGTACTCGTCGGCGCCCAGGCGCAGGCCGTCTTCCATCTTCTTCAACGACTGCGACAGCACGGTGACATGTGCACCCATCGCCTTGGCGAGCTTGACGCCGACGTGGCCCAGACCACCGAGGCCGATGACGGCGACCTTCTTGCCCGGGCCGGCATTCCAGTGCCGCAGCGGGGAGTAGGTCGTGATGCCCGCGCACAGCAGGGGAGCGGCTTTGTCCAGCGGGATGCTGTCGGGGATGCGCAGCACGTAGTTCTCGTCGACGACGATGGCGCCGCTGTACCCGCCGTATGTCGGCGTGCCGTCGCGCTCGGTCGAGTTGTAGGTGGCGATCATGCCGCCGCCGGTGCAGTACTGCTGCAGGCCGGCCTTGCAGTTGTCGCACTCACGGCATGAGTCGACGAAGCACCCGACTCCGACGTGGTCGCCGACCTTGTACTTCGTGACCTCGGAGCCGACCGCCGTGACGACGCCGGCGATCTCGTGGCCGGCCACCACCGGGTAGTTCGGGGTACCCCATTCGGCCTTCACCGTGTGGATGTCGGAGTGACAGATGCCGGCGAAGTGAATGTCGAAGGCCACGTCGTGCGGGCCTACCTCGCGGCGGGTGATGGTGGTCTTGGCCAAAGGTTCGGTCGCCGAGTTGGCGGCATAGGCATAAACAGTGCTCATCAAAGCCCTCTTTGCTCGTCGTCTGTGTACGTATCCCGGAAAAGATTAGTCCGGTTAACTGACTACTGCCTGAGACGGCAGTCCGAAGCGTGCAACGACGCAGGCGGCGAGGGTAATCCCAGGGAGAGCTGTGACATATCTCCCCGATCAAGTCGGGGGTGCGTCACAACCCGGGCGCGCGGAACGCTCCGTTGAAGGACGTGCGCTCGCAGCTGATGAGCCCGGCCAGGGTGTAGGGGTCGCGGGCGATCAGGTCCTCGACCTCGTCCTCAGTGAGGTCTCCGGTGACGAGCACCGCGCCCGTCGCCGATTCCAGACGCCCGGCCAGCACGATGCGGCCTGCGGCGACTTCCTCCTCGAGCCACGCGATGTGGGCGGGACGAGTCTGGTCGACGACGTCGATGGGTTGGGTGTACGTGGTGGTGAGGACGTGGAACACGTGGGTGAGATTAGTTGATCGGAGCGTTGACCCAGCGCAGGTCATCGAGGATCCCACGGGCCGCCACGATGTTCTGCCCGGTCTGCCAGACCTCGTTGTTCACTACGAAGACCCGGTTGTCCTTGGCTGCCGACAAGTCCCGCCAGGCCGTGCTCTGCAGGATCTTGGGTGCGTTGTCCCTGGCTGCCGCGGACGCGAACGAGACATAGACGATGTCGGCGTCGGCGATGCGGTAGTCGGCGTCGGTGGTACCCAGCTCTACATAGGGCTTATCGGTAAACCGTTGGGCAGCAGGACGGTCCAACCCCACTGCCGCCAGCACGCTGCTGGGGAAGGTGTCGGCGCCGAATACCCGGACGCTGTTCTCGGTCAACTGCACAACCGCGGCCTGGAAGTGCGCGGCGTCGTTCTGCGCGCCGGTATCGCGGGCGGCTTCGTCGAACTTCGCGATCAGGTCGGCCGCGGCGTCCGCCCGACCGGTCGCCGCGCCCACCGCGCGCAAGGTGTCGCGCCAGGCGGCGCCGGGCGCACCGGTGAACACCGTCGGGGCAATCGCCGACAGCGCACCGAACGAGGCAGGGGTGAGAGTGGCAGACCCCAGGATCAGCTCCGGGTCGGCCGCCTTGACGGCGTCGAGATCGGGCGCGGTCCGGGTACCGGCGGGTGCGACCTTGTGTACGACGCCGCCCAGATAGGAGGGCTGCTCGGAAGAACCGTCCGGCAGCGCGGCCGCGACGATCCGGGACTGCAGTCCCAGTGCACACAACGCATCCAGCTGATCGCCCGACAGCACGACGATGCGTTGTGGATCGCCGCGCACCTCGGTGGACTCCGGAATGTCGCCGCCCTCGGCCCGCGCGTTGCGAACCTCACGCGCCGACTGATCGGCGGCAGCGGGCTCGGCCGCGCAGGATTCGTCGGGCCTGCGCTGATTACCCAGCACGCCCGCGTCGGCAATTTTCGTGACGCTCGTGGAGATCGACGTCTGCGCCTGGGGCGTCTGCTCGGCCGAACCGCATCCACTGGCGAGTGTCGCGGCCGCGGCGATCATCGCGACTGCGGCGCGAGGTCGATTCATCAGCACCGGGCGACCGTAACATTCACAGCTTTGCTGCTGGTCAGGGCCTCGCCGCCGAAAGTTGCGCCGTCGCGGCGCGACTCAGTACGACAGTTTGTAGGACCCAGGGGCGGACAGACCGTCGGGAGCGTTAGGATTCAGGTCGATATGCGGGATTTCCCGACGAATCTTTGGAGGATCTCTTGGTAGCCGAAGCGCCCCCAATCGGAGAACTCGAGGCACGTCGTCCTTTTCCGGAACGGATGGGCCCCAAGGGCAACCTGATCTACAAGCTCATCACGACCACCGATCACAAGCTGATCGGCATCATGTACTGCGTCGTCTGCTTCGCCTTCTTCTTCATCGGCGGTCTGATGGCGCTGTTCATGCGTACGGAGCTGGCGATGCCCGGGTTGCAGTTCCTGAGCAATGAGCAGTTCAACCAGCTGTTCACCATGCACGGCACGGTGATGCTGCTGTTCTACGCCACCCCGATCGTGTTCGGGTTCGCCAACCTGGTGCTGCCGCTGCAGATCGGTGCGCCCGACGTGGCGTTCCCGCGGCTGAACGCGCTGTCGTTCTGGCTGTTCCTGTTCGGCGCGCTGATCGCGCTGGGCGGTTTCATCACCCCCGGTGGTGCCGCGGACTTCGGTTGGACGGCCTACTCGCCGCTGACCGACGCCATCCACTCGCCGGGTGCCGGCGGTGACCTGTGGATCCTGGGTCTGGCCGTCGGTGGTCTTGGCACCATCCTCGGTGGCGTCAACATGGTCACCACCGTGGTCTGCATGCGCGCGCCAGGTATGACGATGTTCCGCATGCCGGTGTTCACCTGGAACATCCTGGTGACCTCGATCCTGGTGCTGATCGCCTTCCCGATCCTGACGGCCGCACTGTTCGGCCTGGCCGCCGACCGCCACCTTGGCGCTCACATCTACGACCCGGCCAACGGCGGCGTCCTGTTGTGGCAGCACCTTTTCTGGTTCTTCGGCCACCCCGAGGTGTACATCATCGCGCTGCCGTTCTTCGGCATCGTGTCCGAGATCTTCCCGGTGTTCAGCCGCAAGCCGATCTTCGGTTACACCACCCTGATCTACGCCACCATCAGCATCGCGGCCCTGTCGGTCGCGGTGTGGGCGCACCACATGTACGCCACCGGTGCGGTGTTGCTGCCGTTCTTCAGCTTCATGACGTTCCTGATCGCCGTCCCGACGGGCATCAAGTTCTTCAACTGGATCGGCACGATGTGGAAGGGCCAGTTGACGTTCGAGACGCCGATGCTGTTCTCGGTCGGCTTCCTGATCACCTTCCTGCTCGGCGGCCTGTCGGGCGTGCTGCTGGCCAGCCCGCCGATCGACTTCCACGTCACCGACAGCTACTTCGTCATCGCGCACTTCCACTACGTGCTCTTCGGCACCATCGTGTTCGCCACCTACGCGGGCATCTACTTCTGGTTCCCGAAGATGACCGGACGCCTGCTCGACGAGCGCCTCGGCAAGCTGCACTTCTGGCTGACCTTCATCGGCTTCCACACCACGTTCCTGGTGCAGCACTGGGTCGGTGACGAGGGCATGCCGCGCCGCTACGCCGACTACCTGCCGTCCGACGGCTTCACGACGCTCAACGTGATCTCCACGATCGGTGCCTTCATCCTGGGCATCTCGACGCTGCCGTTCGTGTGGAACGTGTTCAAGAGCTGGCGCTACGGCGAACCGGTGACGGTCGACGACCCCTGGGGTTACGGCAACTCGCTGGAGTGGGCGACGTCCTGCCCGCCGCCGCGGCACAACTTCACCGAGCTGCCCCGGATCCGTTCGGAGCGTCCGGCGTTCGAGCTGCACTACCCGCACATGGTCGAGCGCATGCGCGCCGAGGCCCACGTGGGCCGCACGCATCACGCAGAGCTCGAGTCTGCGGACCGTTCCAGCTGACGGGTGACAGCATCCGGGGGTGAGCACGTCGAAGGTGTTTCGGTGACCAGTGCTCCACGCGAGCGCTCGTCGGTGCTGATCACCGTCACCGGAGTCGATCGGCCCGGTGTCACCTCGGCACTGTTCGAGGTGCTCGCCCGCCATCAGGTGGAACTGCAAAACGTCGAACAGGTCGTGGTCCGCGGCCGGCTCACCCTGGGTGTGCTGGTCGCGGCACCGATCGAGACGGTTGCCGGCGACGCGTTGCGCCACGACGTCGAGACCGCGATCCACCGCCTCGGTCTTGAGGTGGCGATCGAGCGCAGCGGCGACATGCCCGTCATGCGCGAGCCGTCGACCCACACCATCGTGGTGCTGGGCCGTCCGATCACCGCGGAGGCGTTCAGTGTGGTGGCCCGCGCGGTGGCGGGGCTGGGCGTCAACATCGACACGATCCGCGGGGTGTCCGACTACCCGGTGACCGGCCTGGAACTCCGGGTCTCTGTGCCGGCGGGGGCGGCGTACGGCCAGCTGCAATCAGCCCTGGCGCAGGTGGCGGTCGACGAAAGCGTGGATATCGCGCTGGAGGATTACAGCCTGGCCCGTCGGGCCAAGCGGTTGATCGTCTTCGACGTCGATTCGACCCTGATCCAGGGCGAGGTCATCGAGATGCTGGCCGCCCGCGCTGGGATGGAAGCCCAGGTGGCTGCTGTCACCGAAGCCGCGATGCGTGGTGAACTCGACTTCGCCGAATCTCTGCATCGCCGGGTGGCAACCTTGGCCGGACTGCCCGCCTCGGTGCTCGACGATGTCGCCGAACAGGTCGAGCTGACTCCGGGCGCCCGGACCACCATCCGGACCCTGCGACGGCTCGGTTTTCACTGCGGTGTGGTCTCAGGCGGTTTCCGCCAGGTCATCGAACCGCTCGCCCATGAGCTCATGCTGGACTACGTCGCCGCCAACGAGCTGGAGGTGGTCGACGGCAAGCTGACCGGCCGGGTCATCGGCCAGGTGATCGACCGGCCGGGTAAAGCCAAGGCGCTGCGCGATTTCGCCCAGCAGGTGGGCGTGCCGATGGAACAGACCGTGGCCGTAGGGGACGGGGCCAACGACATCGACATGCTGGCGGCCGCCGGACTCGGTGTCGCCTTCAATGCCAAACCGGCTCTGCGCGAGGTCGCCGATGCGTCGCTGAGCCACCCCTACCTGGATACCGTGCTGTTCATCCTCGGCGTCACCCGTGGCGAGATCGAGGCTGCCGACGCCCAGGACGGCGTATTGCGTCGCGTCGAGATCCCCGAGGACTGACACCGCCCCTGGGTCCTCCCTGAAGTAGGGTGTGGGGCATGGCGAACTTGAAGCACACGGGCGTGGTTGGCGTGTTCGCCGTTGCGGCGGTTCTGGGACAGTTGGTGGTCGCGGCCCCGGCCGAGGCCAAGCGATGCCCGTCGGGAACGGTGCAGACCAAGTTCGAGGGCGTGTGCGTGGCCGGTTCGTCCGGCGGCGGCATGGGCGCGGTGGCGCCGCCGGTGATGGCGCCCAGTGCCGGGGGAACCAACATCACGAACCGGCCCGGCGAGCTGCCGACCGTGAACGGCATTCCGTGCACCATCGAGCACTACAGCACCTGCTACGCCATGTCGCAGCAGCCGTGATCGCTGCTTAGACCACCAACGTCTGGGGCTGTGCACCGAGCGTGCCGGTGATGCTGTGCCAGGCCCGCGCCAACAGTTGCACCGCCTCTTCGAGTTCCGGTTCCGGCAGCGCATAAGGCAGTCGGATGAACCGTTCCAGCGTTCCGTCCACCCCGAACCGTGGGCCCGCAGGCACATCCAGACCGAGCCGCATCGCGGCGGCCGACAGAGCAGTGCTCATCGGCGAGGGCAGCTTGACCCACAGCGACATCCCGCCGCGACCGTGCCCGGGCTGCCAGTCCGGGAGCTCGCGGGACAGCAATGCCACCAGGAACTCCCTACGGGCGCGCAGGATCTCGCGTCGCTCCGGCAGCACCTCGCCGCGCATGGCGAGCAGTTTGGCCGCGGCGAGTTGTTCGAGGATCGGGGTACCGAGGTCCACCGACGGCCGGATCGCGGCGATCGTGGCCAGCGTGCCGCGTTCGGCACGAATCCAGCCCACCCGTAGTCCGCCCCAGAATGATTTCGACATCGAGCCGATGGTCAGCACCAGATCATTGCGGGGGACCGAGGCGGCCAACGGCTCCGGTGGCGCCTCGTCGATCCACATGTCGGCGATCGACTCGTCGACGATGGTGCGGGTTCGCGTGTCGGAGATGATCTGTCCCAACCGCTTTCGCTCTGCGGCGGACATGGTGAACCCGGTCGGGTTGTGGCTGTCGGGGACAAGGTAGGCCAGGCTCGGCGCCAGTTGCCGCAGCGCGGCCTGCACGGCGTCCAGCTCCCAACCGTCCTCGGTGAGCGCGACGGGAACAGCCCGGGCTCCCGACGTCGAGATCGCCGAGAGCGCACCGTGATAGGTCGGTTGCTCGACGAGCACCCGGTCACCGGGCTGGGTGTGGCTGGTCAGGATCAGACCGATGGCGTGCTGGGCGCCGCTGGTCACCATGATCTGACTCGGATCCGTGGGTAGCCCTCTGCGGCAATATCTCTCGGCGATCGCGGCCCGCAGCGGGCCGACGCCCATCAGTTCATGACCCGGCTCGCGCAGATAGGGGGCGATTTCGCGGGCGGCTTCGGCGAAGGCTTCCAACACGGCGGTACCCGGCGCGGACAGCGCAGCCGCGGCCAGGCTGACCGTCGGCGTGGTGGCGTCGGGCTGGACGTGGCCGGCAGCGGGCAGCGCGGTGATGCTGCGGGCTCCGCGGCGGGCGTGCAGGTAACCGTCCTCGCGGAGTTGGGCGAAGGCCGCGGTGACCGTTGTGCGCGACACACGCAGCGATTCGGCCAGTGCCCGTTCGGACGGTATGCGCGACCCGACCGGGACGCGGCCGTCCACGATCAGCAGCCGGATCGCGTCCGCCAGTCCGAGGTAGGCGGGGCCACTTTGGCTCGAGGTCCGCCAGTTACCCAGTTCCCGGGTTAAAAGGTCCACATCGAGGGCTCTTGCGGCCATATCTGTCGGCATAATGAGGCCAGTATGGTCTAACTGGCTATTGATAGACAAGCCAAAAGGCCGAGACCATTGCTGCATGGCATCAAACTGGATTTCCCGATTGGCGGAGAATCTGCGCCGTCTGCACGATCCCGGCAACTACACCGGCGACCGCGACGTGGACGCCCGCCGGGTGCGCAGCGAACTCGACGCGATCCGCGTCCGATTCCCCGACCACGCATGAGGACGGCGTTCACCCGCGGCGCGCTCCTTTTGATCGGCCTGTGCGGCTACGGCGTGTCCATGGCGATGATGGTGCGCGCCGGGCTCGGCCTCGACCCGTGGGACGTCTTCCACCAGGGCCTGACCCGGCACACCCCGCTGAGCCTGGGCATGGCCTCGGCCGTCGTCGGCGTCGTCGTCCTGCTGGCCTGGATCCCGCTGCGCAACCGCCCGGGAATCGGGACCGTCGCCAACGTCATCGTCCTCGCCGTGACGGTGGACGCGACGCTGGCCGTGCTGCCCGAGCCCTCGGCGTTGCCGGCGAGCATCGCGATGTTGCTCGGCGGTGTCGTGCTCAACGCGATCAGCACGGTGCTCTACATCGGCGCGGGGCTGGGGCCGGGACCGCGAGACGGGCTGATGACCGGCCTGGTCGCCCGTACCGGGTTGTCGGTGCGCCTGGTGCGCACCGCAATTGAGGCGACCGTGCTGGCAATCGGTTGGCTGATGGGCGGCACCGTCGGGATCGGCACTGTCGTTTACGCCTTCGGGATCGGCCCGCTCGTCCAGCTGTTCCTGCGGCTCACGCCACGGTCACTGCTGTTCCACGACTTCAGCGGCGGACGCGCCCGGGCGGAACGTGAACCGGTCACTACGATGAGCGAGTGGCCGCAGGGGAACTCACCGACTCGACAACCGGCGATGACGGAAACGGAACCGACCCCGACCTGTTGATCGACTTCGCGAGGGTGAGCCTGAGGCGAGGCGGCAACACGCTCGTCGGGCCGATCACCTGGACCGTCGAACTCGACGAACGGTGGGTGGTGATCGGCCCCAACGGGGCGGGCAAGACCTCGCTGCTTCGGATCGCCGCAGCCACCGAACATCCCTCGTCGGGCACCGCATACGTGCTCGGTGAACGGCTGGGCCGCACCGACATGTCCGAATTGCGGTCCCGCGTCGGGCTCAGCAGCTCGGCGCTGTCACAGCGGATTCCCGACAGCGAGGTGGTGCGCGACCTGGTTGTGTCGGCCGGCTACGCCGTACTGGGCCGCTGGCGCGAAGACTACGAGGACGTCGACTACGCCCAGGCCATCGACATGCTCGAAAGCGTCGGCGCCGAGCACCTCGCCGAGCGGACCTACGGGACGCTGTCGGAGGGCGAACGCAAACGCGTCCTGATCGCCCGCTCGCTCATGACAGACCCCGAACTGCTGCTGCTCGACGAACCGGCAGCCGGCCTCGATCTGGGCGGGCGTGAAGAGCTGGTGGCACGGTTGACGGATCTGGCCGCCGACCCCGACGCGCCGGCCATGGTGCTCGTCACCCATCATGTCGAGGAGATTCCGGTGGGATTCAGCCATGCGCTGATCCTGTCGGAAGGCAAGGCGGTTGCATCCGGTCTGCTGACCGAGGTGTTGACTGCTGAGAACCTGTCCAAGGCGTTCGGCCAGTCGATCGCCCTTGATGTGATCGACGGGCGCTACTTCGCCCGGCGAACCCGGAGCCGCGCGGCTCATAGGAGGCGAGAATGAGCACAACGACCGACCCACTGGTGCCGCGTCCGGCGGCCACGGTGATGCTGGTCCGGGACGCCGCCGAATCGATCGAAGTCTTCATGATGCGCAGGCACGCGGCGATGGAGTTCGTGGCCGGAGTGATGGTATTTCCCGGTGGCGGCGTCGACGACCGTGATCGCAATGCCGACATCGCCTGGTTCGGTCCGGAACCGGACTGGTGGGCCGAGCGTCTCGGCGTCGACACCGGACTGGCCGAGGCACTGGTGTGCGCGGCGGCCCGCGAGACGTTCGAGGAATCCGGGGTCCTGTTCGCCGGGCCCGCCAACGACCCTGACGGAATCGTCAGTGACGCGTCGGTCTACGGCGACGCGCGTGCCGCGCTGGCCAACCACTCGCTGTCCTTCGCCGACTTCCTCCGCGACGAGAAGCTGGTGCTCCGGGCCGACCTGCTGCGGCCGTGGGATAACTGGATCACCCCCAAAGAGGAACGCACGCGTCGCTACGACACCTTCTTCTTCGTCGGCGCTCTGCCGGAGGGCCAACGGGCCGACGGCCAGAACACCGAAACCGACCGGGCGTTCTGGAGCACGCCGCAGGCCGGCCTCGACGACTTCGAACAGGGCAACTCGTTCCTGCTGCCACCGACCTGGACCCAGCTGAATTCGCTGGCCGGCCGAACCGTCGCCGACGTACTGGCCAGCGAGCGCAAGATCGTCCCCATCGAGCCGAACCTCTCCCTCGGGGAGGGCAGCTGGCAGATCGAGTTCTTCGACAGCGGCCGCTACAACGCAGCCAGGAACCACCGGGCACCTCTGGGCCGGGGCCCGGCGACCGGGGAATCCGGCCAGTGAACGAATTCGTCAACGTGATCGCCGGGGTGACGCCCGAACAGGACGGGGTCGGCACCCTCATGCTGTCGCGGCCCCCGACCAACGCCCTCACCCGGCAGATGTACCGCGAGATCGTCGCGGCCGCCCACGAGCTGGGTGAACGCACCGACATCTCCGTGGTGATCCTGTTCGGTGGACATGAGATCTTCTGCGCCGGTGACGACGTGCCCGAGCTGCGCACGTTGAACGGGGCCGAGGTGGCTGCCGCAGACGCCGCACTGCGGCAGTGCGTGGAGGCCGTCGCCGCCATACCCAAACCCACCGTGGCCGCGATCACCGGCTATGCCCTGGGCAGTGGGATGACCCTCGCGATGGCCGCCGATTGGCGGGTCAGCGGCGACAACGTGAAGTTCGGAGCAACCGAGATCTTGGCCGGCCTGGCGCCCCGTGCCGGCGGCGGTGCCCGGTTGGCCGAGACGATCGGAGCCAGCAAGGCCAAGGAGATGGTGTTCAGCGGGCGGTTCGTGGGCGCCGAGGAAGCACTGGAGCTCGGGCTGATCGACCAGATGGTGGCACCCGACCATGTCTACGACGAGGCGCTGGCCTGGGCGCGGCGGTTCGTGGACCATCCGGTTGAGGTGTTGGCCGCGGCGAAGGCCGCGGTCGACGGAGGGGTGGACCGGCCCTGACGCCGACCCCACCCGGGCAGTTAGGCTGCCCTGCATGACTGACATCAAGGATTCCGGCACCGACGCCGATATTGCCGGCATGCCGACTCCTAACCCGCACGCCACGGCCGAGCAGGTCGAAGCCGCGATGCACGACAGCAAGCTCGCGCAGGTGCTCTACCACGACTGGGAAGCCGAAACCTACGACGAGAAGTGGTCGATCTCCTACGACCAGCGGTGCATCGACTACGCCCGCGGCCGGTTCGACGCCATCGTGCCCGAATCCGAGCAGCGCGAGCTGCCGTACGACCGCGCCCTCGAGTTGGGCTGTGGTACCGGCTTCTTCCTGCTCAACCTGGTTCAGTCCGGGGTGGCGCGACGCGGTTCGGTGACCGATCTGTCCCCGGGGATGGTCAAGGTGGCAACCCGCAACGGTCAGTCACTCGGTCTGGACATCGACGGAAAGGTCGCCGACGCCGAGGGCATCCCGTACGAGGACAACACCTTCGACCTGGTCGTCGGTCACGCGGTGCTGCACCACATTCCCGATGTCGAGCTCTCGCTGCGCGAAGTGGTCCGGGTACTCAAGCCGGGCGGCCGCTTCGTGTTTGCCGGGGAGCCCACCACGGTCGGCAACAAGTACGCCCGTGAACTGTCCACCCTGACCTGGCACGCGACCACCAACCTCACCAAGCTGCCTTGGCTCAGCGGGTGGCGCCGTCCCCAGGCCGAACTCGACGAATCCTCGCGCGCCGCGGCCCTGGAGGCCGTCGTCGACCTGCACACCTTCGACCCCGCTGATCTGGAGCGCATGGCCTCCAACGCCGGAGCGGTCGAAGTCCGCACCGCCAGCGAGGAATTCACCGCAGCGATGCTCGGCTGGCCCGTACGCACCTTCGAGGCCGCGGTGCCGCCCGGGCGTCTCGGCTGGGGTTGGGCCAAGTTCGCGTTCAACAGCTGGACCACGCTCAGTTGGGTCGACGCCAACGTCTGGCGCCGCGTGGTTCCCAAGGGTTGGTTCTACAACGTGATGGTCACCGGGGTTAAACCGTCGTAGGTTTCGATCCCGCCGCCGTGGCGTATCTGCGGTCGACGGCGGGCGTGCAGGCGCTGGGCGAGGTGGCCGGCCGCCACCTCTCCGGGGCCAGTCTGGTCAGCGACATCGCCGCTGTCCGTAAGCAATTCGGCGATCACGCCGGAATTCTGGTGGAGACCGTACAGCTGAGGCGCCGGGCCGCGGCCAAGTTCGACGACCCGAGCCGATGGCTGTTCACCGACGAGGCGCTGCAACAGGCCACGGCCGCACCGGTTGCCGCCCATCGGGCCCGCAGGCTGACCGGGGCGCGCGTACATGACGCCACCTGCTCCATCGGCAGTGAGCTTGTGGCCCTGCGCGATTGCGCAGCAGCACTGGTCGGCAGCGACCTCGATCCGGTGCGACTGGCGATGGCCGCCAACAACCTCGATGCCGGCGGTGCCTCCGTCCCACTGTGCCGCGCCGACGCGCTGGCGCCGATAACCCGCGACACCGTCGTCATCATCGACCCGGCCCGCCGCACCGGTGGCCGGCGCCGCTTCGACCCGCGGGCCTACACCCCGGCGCTCGACGCGGTGCTGGACGTCTACCGCGACCGGGACCTGGTGGTGAAATGCGCTCCGGGAATCGATTTCGATGCGCTCACCGAGATGGGATTTGCCGGCGAGATCGAGGTGACGTCTCTGGGCGGCAGTGTGCGCGAAGCCTGCCTGTGGTCACCGGGTCTGACAGAACCGGGTATCCGGCGCCGCGCCAGCATGCTCGAAACCGGTGAAGAGATCAGCGACGCCGAACCAGACGATTGCGATGTCGCCGACGCCGGGCGCTGGATCGTCGACCCCGACGGTGCGGTGGTGCGTGCCGGTCTGGTGCGGCACTACGCCGCGCGACACGGGCTGTGGCAGCTCGACCCCGACATCGCCTATCTGTCCGGTGACGAGTTGCCTGCCGGGGTGCGCGGTTTCGAGGTCCTCGAACAGCTACAATTCCAGGCCCGCAGGTTGCGGGCCGCGCTGGCGGCGCGATCGGTAGGGGCGCTGGAAATCCTGGTTCGCGGCGTCGATGTGGATCCCGATGCGTTGCGCGCCCGGATGCGGCTGCGGGGCACCGAGCACCTGGCGGTGGTGATCGCGCGGCTCGGTTCCGGGGCGGCCAGTCGGGCAACGGCATTCATTTGTCGCCCGTCTCGATAAGTGCAACGTACCCTGAACGAAACACGCCGGTGGATCCATCGGTGTGAGTTGATCGCCTGCGAGGACGACTGACGATGCGAATTCCCTCTGTGACAGCGCTGCTGGCAGCCGGTGCGCTGCTCGGCTGGCTCGGCATGCCCGTAGTGGCGGCGCAGTCGGCCTGTGTCGATCTCGGCGGCACCGTCGACAGTGATCAGGTATGTCAGGTGCACACCGCCAACGCGTCCTACGCCCTGGATTACAGGTTCCCGGTCAACTACCCCGATCAGCAGGCGGTGGCCGCATACCTGATCCAGACCCGCGACGGCTTCGTCAACGTTTCGGACATGCCCGGATCACGCGATCAGCCGTACGTCCTGGATGCCCGAGGAACCGCCTACAGCTCCGGTACGCCACCGCACACCCAGAGCCTGGTGTTCGAGGTGTATCAAAACGTCGGCGGCGCCCACCCCCAAACCTGGTACAAGACGTTCAACTACAACCTGGCGACCCGGGCGCCGATCACGTTCGACACCTTGTTCAAGCCCGGCTCCAGGCCGCTGGACGTGGTCTTCCCGATCGTGCAGCGCGAACTACAGAAGCAGTCCGGTGTCGAACAGGCCATCTCACCGACCATCGGTCTGGATCCCACGCACTATCAGAACTTCGCGATCACCGACGATTCGGTCATCTTCTTCTTCGGCCAGGGTGAGCTGCTACCCGAGGCCGCCGGCGCCAGCCAGGCCAATGTCCCGCGGTCGGCGATAGCGGCTCTGCTGGCCTGATCTGCGGCGCGGCCAGGGCGATCAAGCCGGCGCGAACCCGTACACCTGACCGTCGCTGGTGGCGGTGACGATCCGGTGGTCGTGGCCGATCGAAACCCCCACCGGCCAGCCCGTGGCCTCGGGAACGGGATAACTGTTGAGGGTGTGTCCGTCGGCCGTGTCGAAGACCAACAGGCTCTGGCCGTGTCCGCCTTCGCGGGCGACCGTGTAGCCGACGCCGTCCGCACGGCTTGACGTGGTCAGCGGTACGACGTCGTCACGCGTCCAGGCGATCTCGCCGTGGTCCCCGGTGTCGCGCACCGCAGTCAGCTTCGCCTCCGGCCCGCCACCGGCCACGATCAGCCCGTCGGGTGACACCGACGGCGGGGTCTGGGCCAGGTAGTTCAAGGGCACCGACCATTTCGGTGTGCCGTCGGCCGAGTTGAGCGCCCACAGTTTTTGGTCGCGGCCGTTGACGTACACCGTCGCCCCGTCGGCCGACAGGACCGGGCTGGCCAGTGGTCCGCGGCCTACGGCGGTGCTCGTCCATTCCTGCGTCAGCAAGGTTTCCTCGCCTGGGTGGTAGCGCAATCCCATCAGCACCGGCGCCTCGGCACCGGGCTGCCACACGCTGAGCACCACGATGCGGGTCTGGTGCGAGAACGCCGGCGCGGCCGCCACCGGGCAGCGGGACCGGGCCGGTTGGCAGTCGCCGAGACCGCGCTGTGAATCGGTGGG
Organism: Mycolicibacterium fortuitum subsp. fortuitum; assembly: GCF_022179545.1. Next base: position 2,337,608 of record NZ_AP025518.1, read on the forward strand.
GTCCACCCCGGAGACGAGGTCCATGGGTGTGCCCTCGACGGTGCCGCGATGCCCGTTGAACACCAGCACCTGGCCCAGATGGGTCACCACCAGCAGTTGGCCGTCATCGAGAAGCCGGGGTGTGGTCGGCATGCCGATCACCGGCTGGCGCCAGCGGATCCACTGCGTCGGCGGGAAGGACAGGATGGTGCCGGGCTGGCCTATGTAGACATTGTCGAATCCGTCGAATAGGGGACTGGACCAGCCACCGCCCAACACCAGCCGGGTGCACCAACGCTGGCGGGCGTTGTTGTCGGCCTCCCACACCATCAGCGAGCAGCCCCCGGCAGTCTGCGCGTTGACCGCCAGGCGGTTGTCTGCGCTCAGTGCGACCTGGGCCCCGAGCTCACCCTTGACCGACCTGCTCCACTCCAGCCGGAGCGCCTCCGGTCCACGCGACCGGACGTAACTGCTGTTGGCGGCGTCGCCGTACTGCGCTGACCAGCCTTGTGCGGCCTGCGCGTCCACCCACGAATCGGTGTTCTCGCAACCGGCGAGCAGGCCCGTGAACAGCACCGCGACCGCCAGTGCAAGGTATCGCCGGAACACGATGTCCTTTCGTCGCCGAACACGCGGAGCGCCCGTAATTGTGACCTCGTGAGGGTAACCCGGCGGCGCTGTGGTCCTGGGTGCGGTACACGGGCGGCGACCTGAGAACCCGTTCTGCGGCCTCAAGTAGGCTGTCCGGCCATGACGACGATGTGGGGCGCCCCGATTCACAAGCGCTGGCGGGGTTCCCGGCTGCGTGATCCGCGTCAGGCCGACTTCCTGACGAAGGCCTCGCTGAAATGGGTGATCGACAACCGTGCCTACACCCCGTGGTATCTGGTGCGGTACTGGCGGCTGCTGAAGTTCAAGCTGGCCAACCCGCACATCATCACCCGCGGCATGGTGTTCCTGGGTAAGGGTGTGGAAATCCAGTGCACCCCCGAACTCGCTCAGATGGAGATCGGCCGGTGGGTGCACATCGGTGACAAGAACACCATCCGCTGCCACGAAGGTTCGTTGCGCATCGGCGACAAGGTGGTTCTGGGCCGCGACAACGTGATCAACACCTACCTCGACATCGAACTCGGTGATTCCGCCCTGATGGCCGACTGGTGCTACGTGTGCGACTTCGACCACAAGATGGACAACATCGAGATGCCCATCAAGGATCAGGGCATCATCAAGGGCCCGGTGCGCATCGGCCCGGACACCTGGATCGCCGCCAAGGTCACCATCCTGCGGAACACCTCGATCGGTCGCGGCTGTGTGCTGGGTGCTCATGCCGTGGTCAAGGGAGAGATCCCCGATTTCTCGATCGCCGTCGGGGCGCCGGCCAAGGTGGTCAAGAACCGCAAGCTGGACTGGGAGACCTCGGCCGCCGAGCGTGCCGAACTCGCCGCGGCACTGGCCGACATCGAACGCAAGAAGGCGGCCAACAGCAACTGACCGGCCGCTCAGGCCCCGTTGCACACCCCGGAGTCGCGGATGACGTTGCCGTAGACGTTGGCCGTGGCGATGTTGGCGTTGATGACGCCGGACGGCTGCTGTTTGGCGATCTTGTCGCTGATCTGCGTCAGCTGGTACCACAGGTGGTAGATCGAATCACCGTTGTACAGCGGTGAATACTGGCTCTGGTCCGGGTAATTGGTGATGTAGAGGGTGTGGGCGCGCGGGTCGAGGAACGACGCCGACTGATCGACATTGGCCCGCACCGCGTCGCCGGCGGCCTGCACCCCGGGCGCGGTCCAATAGTCGTGTTGGGCGCCCAGGAAATTCTGGAAGCCCACGATCTGGCTCATCAACGTGCCGTACTGCGCGTTGAACCACTGGCAGGACTCGCGCTGGGCGTCGATCTGCTCGGGTGTGACGCGCACCTGCCACAGGTTGTAGGGGAAGACCGTGTAGTTCGGCGCCCAGTCCGAGGGGTGGGGTGCGAACGCCGGCAGGCTGGGGACAGTGCCGTTGGGTTCGGCGGCCGCCGGGACGGCTGATGCCAGCACGAAGAAGGCGCCGGCCACCGCCGCGCATGCCGAGCGTAGGTGTCTGCGGGTCTGGACCACGCCTCGATTGTGCTTGGTATGTCCAGCGACTGACAGCGGATCGGCAAATCCCGGTCAGCCGGCCCAGTCGATGCCGAAGCGATCGGACAGCGCTGTGCGGCCGGAATCGGTCACGGTGAGTGCGCGGTGACGGGCGGTGCGGCGAAGCCAGTTCGCGGCCAGAAAATGATCGAGCAGCGCCCGGCCCAGCCCGCCTGCCAGGTGGTGACGCTGTTCGGTCCAATCGATGCAGTACCGAACCAATGGCCTTGGACCCGAGGGTAATTCGATGCCCATTCGATTCAACACCGCACGGCCGTCGGCGGTGAGCCGATAATCCACGTCGTGGCCCGGGCTGCTCAGCCGATCGGTGCCGTGGTCATGAAACCGGCCGTCTCCTCCGGTGAGCACACCACGCTCGAGCAGGCTGCCCATGAGCTGTACGCCGAGCCGTCCGGCCACGTGGTCGTAGCAGGTCCTGGCCGAGCGCAACCGTGCCGCGCGGGTGCCTTCGCGCAGTGAGGTGACCGGTCGGGCCGGCGCCAACCGGCCGAGCTGCTCGATGAGTGCGCCGACCTCCGGCCCGGCCAACCGGTAGTAACGATGTCGCCCCTGGGTGCGGACGGCCAGCAGGCCGGCCTCGGTCATCTTGCCCAAATGGCTACTGGCCGTGGGGCGGCTGATCCCCGCTTCCTCTGCCAGAACCCCGGCAGGCAGGGCGCGGCCGTCGTCGAGCGCGAGCAGCACCTTGCAGCGGGCCGGATCGGCGAGCAACGCGGCCACCGCCGCGATGTCCAACTCGGTGGCCGCGGCCAGCTCTTGCGCGTCACGCATGACATGACTCCTTCCCGATGGTCGGTGCGGGCGCGGGCGTCCGGGTGAGCCGTAGGGCCAGTAGGGCACCCACCACGTGGCACAGCCCACCCAACAGCAGCGCGGCCCGCACCCCTGCCGAGCCGCCCGCGATGCTCATGGCACTACCCAACACCGCGACACCGACAGTGATACCCAGCAGTCGCGACAGATTCACCACGCCTACGGCCATACCCGCCCGTCGTACCGGAATCGCCGCCATCGCCAGCGTCACCGCCGGGCCGGTGGTGAGCGCCAGTCCGGTGCCGGCCAGCACAAACGACAATTCCAGCCACCCGATCGCCGCGTGTGGCCCGGCCGCGGCGTAGAGCAGCGAACCGGCTGCCATCAGCACCAGGCCCACCGCCATCGGCAAGCGTGGTCCACTGCGGCGCGCGAGCATGTTGGCCACCGGGATCACCACCAGATAGACCACCGCCATCGGCAGAAACCACACCGCCGTGGTCAGCGCGGACGCGCCCCGGAGTTGTTGGAACGCAAAGCTGTTCACCAGCAGCAGGCCGTAGATGCCGAACGTCATCGTGAAAGTGGCCACCAGAGCGCCGACCAACTGGCGGCTGCCGAACAGGTCCAGCGGCAGCATCGGGCGCGGGCTGCGGCGCTGAGCGGCCAGGAATGTGACGAACGCAGCCACCGCCGTCGCGCTGACCAACGTCGTCTGCTGCCACCGCCAGTCGTGTCCTTCGACCAGCACCAGTGTCGTGGCGCCCAGCGTCAGGATGGCCAGGCACTGGCCCGGTAGGTCGAGGCGGGCCGCGTCCGGATCACGCGAATCAGGCAGATGTGTGGCGCTGGCGGCCAATGCCAGGACGCAGACCGGCACGTTCACCCAGAAAATCCACCGCCAACCGACCGTTTCGGCCAACGCGCCGCCGAGCAGGGGGCCCAGGGCGGTGCTGCCGGCCGCTGCCATCGCCCACGCAGCGGTCGCACGGGCCCGGCCGCGCGGGTCGGGAAAGGCTGCCGCCGCGATGGCCAGCCCCTGGGGCAGCATCATCGCCGCGCCCAGCCCTTGTGTCGCTCGGGCCACGAGCAGCCAGGTCAGCGACGGAGCCAGGGCGCAGGCGGCCGATGCCGCGGCGAAGGCCACCAAACCGATGCGGAGGACCCGGCGCCGGCTGAATCGGTCGCCGAGTGATCCTGAGGTCAGCAGCAATGCCGCGAACGTCACGTTGTAGGCGTCGATGGTCCATTGCGCGCCGGTGACCCCGCCGCCCAGGCGTTCGCCGATGGCAGGCAGGGCCAGGTTGACGGCATTCGCATCGACCAGCCCGATGAACAGGCCGAGATACGCCGCGATCAGCGTGAGGACAGATCGTCGTGGTGCCATACCCGCACGCTAGGTGCGGATCAGTTCGATGCCGGTCGAATCAGCGGTCGGGCAGCGCGTGCTCGATGATCGGCCGGCGCGGATGTGGCTCCCGTTCGGCCCGTTTGGCGGCCAGGTAGACCTGGCTGGTCTCGGCGGCCACGGTGTGCCAGTCGAAATCTGCGCTGAGCCGCTCGCGTGCCGCGATCGCCCGCCGCTGCGCGGCTTCAGGATCATCCAGTACCGCACGGACCGCGGCGGCCAGCCCGGCCACATCCCTTGGCGCGAATGACATTCCGGTCTGACCGTCGATCACCGCCTCGCCCAGGCCGCCGACGTTCGAGGTCACCAGGGGGGTTCCGGTGGCCGCGGCCTCCAGCGCGACAATGCCGAACGGCTCGTAGTGGCTGGGCAGGACGGCGGCGTCGGCCGACTGCAGAGCTTGCAGCAACTCGTCGTGGCCGAGCCGTCCGACGAATCGGGTTGCCTTGAGCACCTTGTGCTTTCGTGCCTGCTCGACGAGCCACTGCTGTTGGGTGCCGTCGCCGGCGATGGTGAGCGTGGTGCCCGGGTGTGCGCGCCGGATGCGGGGGAGGGCCGCGATCGCGTCGTGCACGCCCTTCTCGTATTCCAGGCGACCGAGGTAGAGCAACTCGGGAGGACCCTGCCGGGGACGCCGGGGGGCGAACGGCCAGAGATCGGCGTCGATCCCGTTGCGGATGACCCGGATCTCGGACAGTTCGGGTCCGAACAGCTGGGTGATCTCATCGCTCATGGACGCCGAACATGTGATCAGCGAATCGGATTCGCGCACCAGCCACGACTCGACGGCGTGTACCTGGCGGCTGATCGGCCCTGAGACCCACCCGGAATGCCGGCCCGCCTCAGTGGCGTGGATGGTGGAAACCAGTGGTACGTCGAAATACTCGGCCAGGGCGATCGCCGGATGGGCGACGAGCCAGTCGTGCGCGTGCACGAGGTCGGGGACCCAGCGGTCACCCGAATTGTCTTTGACGGCAAGGCCGGTGCGCACCATGGAGTGCCCCATGGCCAGGGTCCAGGCCATCATGTCGGTACCGAACTCGAACTCGTGTGGATCCTGCGCTGCGGCCACCACGCGGACGCCCTCGCTGACCTCGTCTGTCGACGGATGGGTGCTCGGGTCGGTGTCGGTGGGCCTGCGGCTCAGGACCACGATCTCGTGTCCTGCTTCGGCCAGTGCGGTGGCCAGGTGGTGCACGTGTCGGCCCAGACCGCCGACGACGACGGGTGGGTACTCCCATGACACCATCAGGATCTTCATGACTGCGTGCCTTCGTGCCGGTGCGAGCGTGCGCATGATGCTGGGGTTTGGCGGGGTGTCGAGCGGTAGACGCACACGCTCGCGCTGGTGGTCATTTTGGCAGACGCCGGGCGTCGAGTGCACCGAACAGGCCGTCGGCCTTGTTCCAGCCGTCGGCCAGGCGCTCGGCATGGTCGCGACGGCCCGAGCTCACTGCGTCGGAGATCTCACGGGTCGCGTGGGCGTGCAGATGAGCGCGGTAGCGCGCGTAGTCGGCGGCCGAATCCTTGCTCACCATGAACGGCCAGTCGCTGGACACCGTCAACAGGGTTTCCCGCAGGATCTGGTCGGCCACCCGGTCGCGCGGGGTGGGGGCACCCACTGCGGCGTGCTGAGCGAGCGCCTTGTCGACGGTGCTCAGCGCTCCATCGACCACCTCGCTGTTGAGCTGCACGAAATCGGCCACCTTCTCGCCGTTCCAGACCTGCCAGTCCTTGCCCGAACCCCATGAGCTGGGCGGCAATTCGACCGGGCTGCCGACGTAGCCGTCAGCTTTGGCGTCCGCGAGGGTTCCGACCCGCACGCCCGCCTCGGGCAGTGCCCGCAGCACCCGGCCCAGCCACTCCGGACCCTCGTACCACCAGTGCCCGAACAGTTCGGTGTCGAACGCGGCCACTACGTGGGCCGGCCGGCCGATCCGCTCGCTCTCACTGATCAGCCGGCGGCGCACCACCGCGACGAAGTCGGCGACGTGTTCGTCGATGGCGCGGTCGGCGCGCTGCGGATCGTAGGGCGCCTTCTCCTCGGACGGGACGTTGCGACCGGTCACGCGGGAAGGCTTGAGGCCCGTGGTGTGGTCGTAGGTGTGGAAGTCGCGGTAGGCGGCGTGGCCCGGATAACCCGACTTCGGCGACCACACGCGGTAGCTGACCTGTAGGTCGCGACCGAAGGCTACGACGTCGGTTTCTCCGACCGGCCGGCCGAGCGCGGTATCGCCGTGCAGCGATGGGCCGTCCACCATGAAATGGCCGACACCGGCTGCGGCGTAGCCGGTTTCCATGCCCGGGGCGTATGCGCATTCGGGCGCCCAGATACCGACCGGGGTGTGGGCGAACCGTTGCTGTGCGTCGGCCAGACCCTCGCGCAGCGCGAACTCGCGCAGTCGCGGATTGAGCAGGGGCTGGAAGGGATGTGACAGCGGACCACCGAGGAGTTCGATGGTCCCGGCGTCGATAAGTTGGCGCAGCAGGCCGCTGGCGCCGTGACGCCAGTGGCTGGTGAACTCCTCGATGGCCGAGCCGGCTTCGGCATACTCGCGAATCCCGAACTGCCGCAAACCTTCTGGCTCGCCCAACGTCGTCGCCTCCTGGGCACGCAGTTGCCAGTTGGCCAGCCAATGATGCATGCCCGTCAAGCAGTAGGGGTCATCGAGCTGAGCGGTGACCACCGGAGTCATGCCGAGAGTGATCAGGTGGCGGCGATCCTCGGCGGCCAGGCTGCGCAGTACCCGCATCAGCGGCAGGTAGGCCGCCGCCCAGGACTGGTAGAGCCATTCCTCGCCGACCGGCCAGCGCCCGTGGTGGGCCAGCCAGGGTAGGTGGGTGTGCAGGACGAGGGTGAACAACCCGGGTACGGGGTCGGGATTCGAGGTCACGGCCGCACCGCGATCGCCACCAGATCGAGGCTGTCGTCGATGTCGCGCTCGTCGGCGGAGGTCAGGTCGAAATCGTCGATGCTCACTGCTGCCACATCGGAGAGCAATTGCTCGGACCACGGCGCACCGGCCACCGCGCGCTGCACCTGCGCTTCGATGATCGAGCCGCCGTGCCGGGCATCGAGCGCGGCCAGCCCGGCGCCGTGAAACACCCCGAGCATCGACTCGACCGTGAATCCGGCGTCCTGCAACAACTCGGTCAGCTCCGCAGCGTTGAGCTCACGGGTATGGAACGGGTTGAGCGGGGTGTCCCGACCGGGGGAGAAGGTGATGCGGTTTGGGGTGGAGACCAGGAACACCCCACCGGGCCGTAGCACCCGGAAACACTCGGAGACGAATTGAGCTTGGTCCCAAAGGTGTTCGATGACTTGGAAGTTCACCACGACGTCGACCGACTGGTCGGCCAGTGGCAGCTCGGCGAGGTTGCCGTGCTGGATTTCGACCCTGGGATAGCGGGCCCGCACATGTGCCACCGTCGCCTCGTCGTAGTCCAGTGCGACGACGCGGCGTGCCACGTCGGCGATCAGATCGGCGCCGTAGCCCTCACCGCAGCCGGCCTCGAGGACCTCGCGATCGACGCACCGGCCGGCCAACCGCCGATACACCACCTCATGTCGGCGGAACCAGTAGTTCTCCTCGGCCAGGCCGGGGATGGTCCGCTCGCCGGTCAGGGGTAGGGCGTGATCCGGATCGCCAACGAATGCGCTCATTGGAAGGCAGGCTAACCCAGGGTTGCCCAGGTTGACGGGGTCGGTAGCGAATCCACCAACGGTTCCCTTACCTCATGCGTGTGGTAGGGGAGGCCGGAATACAAAGTTCGACCAGCTATGGTGTTCCTGCGAACCACTATAAGTTACCGACCGGTAACATGGTGCTAGTTGCTTAGAACGTGATATGAGCCGGGCCACCGGTCTCATCGAGGAGGACGAACCAGAGTCATGACGAACATCGTGGTCCTGATCAAACAGGTCCCAGACACTTGGTCGGAGCGCAAGCTGTCCGACGGCGATTTCACCCTCGACCGCGAGGCTGCCGACGCCGTGCTCGACGAGATCAACGAGCGCGCCGTGGAAGAGGCGCTGTTGATCAAGGAGCGTGAGGGCGGGGACAGCACTGTCACCGTGCTGACCGCCGGCCCGGAGCGCGCCACCGAGGCGATCCGCAAGGCACTGTCCATGGGTGCCGACAAGGCCGTGCACCTCAAGGACGACGGCCTGCACGGTTCCGACGTGATCCAGACGGGTTGGGCGCTGGCCCGCGCGCTGGGCACCATCGAGGGCACCGAGCTGGTCATCGCAGGTAACGAGGCCACCGACGGTGTCGGCGGCGCAGTTCCGGCCGTGATCGCCGAATACCTGGGTCTGCCGCAGCTCACCCATGTGCGCAAGCTGTCCGTCGAGGGCGGCAAGGTCACCGCCGAGCGTGAGACCGACGAGGGCGTGTTCAGCCTCGAGGCGACGCTGCCGGCCGTGGTCAGCGTCAACGAGAAGATCAACGAGCCCCGCTTCCCCTCCTTCAAGGGCATCATGGCCGCGAAGAAGAAGGAAGTCACCGTGCTCACCCTCGCCGAGATCGGCGTGGAAGCCGATGAGGTCGGTGTTGCCAATGCCGGTTCCAAGGTGCTGTCTTCGACCCCGAAGCCGCCGAAGACCGCCGGTGAGAAGGTGACCGACGAAGGTGAGGGCGGCAACAAGATCGCCGAGTACCTGGTCGCGCAGAAGCTGATCTAGCAGAAAGACGAATCGAAACTCATGGCTGAAGTACTTGTGCTCGCTGAGCACTCCGAAGGCGCATTGAAGAAGGTCAGCGCCGAGCTCATCACCGCAGCCCGCGCGCTGGGTGAGCCCGCCGCGGTCGTGGTGGGCAAGCCCGGCACCGCTGCTGGTCTGGTCGACGGCCTGAAGGCCGCCGGCGCGGCCAAGATCTACGTCGCCGAGTCGGACGACGCAGAAAACTACCTGGTCACGCCCGTCGTCGACGTGCTGGCCGGGCTGGCCGAGTCGGCCGCCCCCGCAGGCGTGATCATCGCCGCCACCGCGGACGGCAAGGAAATCGCCGCCCGCCTGGCTGCCCGCATCGGCTCGGGCCTGCTGGTCGACGTCGTCGAGGTCCGCGAAGGTGCCGTGGGTGTCCACAGCATCTTCGGTGGTGCCTTCACCGTCGAGGCCCAGGTCACCAGTGACACCCCGGTGATCACTGTGCGCCCGGGTGCGGTCGAGGCCGCTCCGGCCGACGGTGCCGGCGAGGTCGTCAACGTCGAGGTCCCGGCCCAGGCCGAGAACGCGACCAAGATCACCAAGCGCGAGCCCGCCGTCGCCGGCGACCGCCCCGAGCTCACCGAGGCCAGCGTCGTGGTCGCCGGTGGCCGTGGTGTCGGCAGTGCCGAGAGCTTCTCGGTCGTCGAAGAGCTGGCCGACTCGCTGGGCGGTGCCGTCGGTGCCTCCCGCGCGGCCGTCGACTCGGGCTACTACCCGGGCCAGTTCCAGGTCGGTCAGACCGGTAAGACCGTGTCGCCGCAGCTGTACATCGCCCTCGGCATCTCCGGAGCGATCCAGCACCGCGCCGGCATGCAGACGTCGAAGACGATCATCGCGGTGAACAAGGACGAGGAGGCGCCGATCTTCGAGATCGCCGACCTCGGCATCGTCGGTGACCTGTTCAAGGTCAGCCCGCAGCTGACCGAGGCGATCAAGGCCCGCAAGGGTTAATTTCCTCGCGAACACACGCAAAACTGCCCCTTTTCTTCGGAAAAGGGGCAGTTCTGTTTCTGCTGGGCGAATGGCGGAACGTGGCGACTACGGACTTTCCAGGGTTTGAATCTCGGCCCGCGATGCCAGTGTTGGTCGTGTCAGCACGCCAGAGAAGGGATTCGCACGATGAAAATCACAGTCATAGGTGCCAGCGGCCAGATCGGCTCGCGGGTGGTGCGGCTGCTCGCCGAGGCCGGGCACGACGTGGTGGCTGCCTCCCTGTCGACGGGTGCCAACGTCCTGACCGGTGAGGGCCTGGTGGAGGCGCTCAGCGGTGCCGACGCACTCGTCGACGTGGTCAACTCGCCCTCGTTCGACGACGGTCCGGTGATGGACTTCTTCACCGCCTCGTCACGCAATCTGGTGGCCTCCGCGAAAGAAACCGGGGTCGGACACTACGTCGCGTTGTCGATCGTGGGCACCGACGGCCTGCCCGACAGCGGCTACATGCGGGCCAAGGTGGCCCAGGAGAAGAACATCACCGAATCCGGACTGCCGTACTCGATCGTGCGGGCCACGCAGTTCCAGGAGTTCGCCGAGGCCATCACCGCGTCCTTGGTGGTGGGTGACGAGGTACGGGTTCCGGATGCGCGGATCCAGTTGATCTCGGTGGATGACGTCGCCGCCGAGGTGGCCAAGGTGGCGCAGGCCGCGCCGCTGGACGGCATCGTGAACATCGGTGGGCCGGACAAGTTTTCGTTCGCCGACATGGCGCGCGCGGTGCTGGCCGCCCAGGGCGATGACAAGCGTGTCGTGGTCGATCCGCAGGCGACGTACTTCGGTACCGCGGTCGACGACAACAGCCTGGTGACCGGTGACGACGGGATTCTCGGTGAAACCCGTTGGGCGGCATGGAGCGGAGCGCACTGACATGCCGGTCACAGCGGAGCAGGAGAAAGCCCTTCACGATGCGATGACCGTGATCGCCAGCGTGACACCGCCGTTCATCCCGCCGAACGCCGAGGTGATGACGACGATCATCGAGTGGCCCGCAGGATCGCCCGGGGCGCCGCCACACCGGCATCCGGCCGGACCGGCGTTCGGTTACGTGCTCGAAGGCGAGATGCTGTTCGAGTTGGAGGGTGAGGCGCCCCGTGTCGTCAAAGCGGGGGAGGCGTTCTGGGAGCCCGGTGGTGACGTCATCCATTACTCGGACGCCAACAATCGCGACGACGTTCCGCTGCGGTTCCTCGTCAACATGCTGTGTGTGCCCGGCCAGCCGATGCTCGTCATCGTCGAGGATGACGAACTGGAGGCCCGCAAGGACCGTCGAGTCCGCTGATGGCCGAGTTCGGAGACGTCGTGAGGTCGCGTCGGTCGTCACGAATGTTCCTGCCGGACAAGGCTGTTCCGCGGGAGCTTCTGGACGAGGCGCTCGCGTTGGCGGTGCGGGCGCCGTCGAACTCGAACACGCAGCCATGGCACGTCTTCTTCGCCACCGGTGAGCGGCGCGTCCGACTGGTCGACGCGCTGCTCACCGCGGTCGAGGCGGCACCTCCGGCGATAGGTTCGGCCGGCCTGCCGCCGCAGTTCGCTCACCTGCGCAGGGAGAGCGGCGCCCTGGTGTACGGGGCGATGGGGATCGCCCGCGATGACGCCGCAGGGCGCTGGGAGGCCCAGAAGCGCAACTGGGAGTTCTTCCACGCTCCCGTCGCCGCGGTGGTCTGCATGCATCGCGATTTCACCAATGTCGACGCGCTGGGGGTCGGGATGTTCCTGCAGACCCTGCTACTGGCGTTGAACGAGCGGGGAATCGGCAGTTGCGTGCAGGTGTCGATCTCGTTCTATCCGGACGTGCTGCGTGAACAACTCGGTATCCCCGAGGAACTCACGGTGTTGTGCGGCGTGTCGATCGGCTACGCCGACCCGGCGTTTCCGGCCAACAACCTGGACACCCCACGCAATCCGATCAGCGAGAACGCGGTGTTCCTCGACGACTGAACCCGCGGCACAAAACGTCACCTGGCGCTCACAGACATGTCATACGGGCGATGCCGTATGGAGACCCGGCTGGGCGACCGTGCTCGGTATGAGCACTGCATCTGTACTCATCGCCGCTGATCACGCCGACAACGCGACGCCCGATGCGCCGCGCTACACCCTGCTGTTGTCCGCCGATCCCGAGCTCATCGAAGCCGCACAGCGGCTCCGGCACGACGTCTTCACCTCCGAACCCGGATTCGCGCTCACCGCGGCTGCCGATGGACGGGACGCCGACCGGTTCGACGAGCACTGCGACCACCTGCTGGTGCGGGAGGACCGCACCGGTGAGCTGGTGGGCTGCTACCGGATGCTGCCCCCGCCAGGCGCCATCGCGGCGGGCGGGCTCTACACCGCCACCGAGTTCGACGTGCGCGGCCTCGACGTACTGCGGCCGTCACTGGTCGAGATGGGGCGCGCGGTGGTGCGTACCGATCACCGCAACGGCGCCGTCGTCCTGCTGATGTGGGCAGGCATCCTGGCCTACCTCGACCGCTCCGGGTACGACTACGTGACGGGATGTGTTTCGGTGCCGGTGGCGGGCAACGCCGACGGCCCGCCGGGAACGCAGATCCGTGGGGTCCGCGATTTCGTGCAGCGGCGCCACGCCGCGCCCGCCGAGCACACCGTGTACCCGTACCGGCCGGTGGTGCTGGACGGCAGAGGGCTCGACGACATCGACCCGCCCTCGCGGACCACCGTGCCGCCGCTGATGCGCGGCTACCTCCGTCTGGGCGCGCAGGTGTGCGGCGAACCCGCGCACGATCCCGACTTCGGTGTGGGCGATTTCCCGGCCCTGCTGGACAAGCGCCGCGCCGATGTGCGCTACCTCAAGCGCCTGCGCTCGGTCTCGGCGGCGGCCGACATGGCCGGGGGCGCGTCATGACCACCGCCTGTGAGCATTCCTGGCTGCCCAAGGCCTCATGCGACGGAAGTTGCGTGCACGCCGGCGGCGCTGACGCCGGACGCCGGGTGGTGGTCTGGATCCGCACCTCGGTGCGTGTGGTCATGGCGGTGCTGCTGGCACCCGGCGTGCCGCTGCTGGCGGTGCCCATGCCGGGCCGCTCGCACGTGCAGCGCTTCTACTGCCGCTTGATGCTGCGCTGCTTCGGGGTCCGAATCTCCCTGTCGGGCGGACCCATTCGCAATCTGAAGGGCGTGCTCGTGGTCAGTGGCCACGTGTCATGGCTGGACATCTTCACCATCGGCGCGGTGCTGCCAGGGTCCTTCGTGGCCCGCGCCGATCTCGTCGAATGGCCCGCGGTCGGCCGGCTGGCCCGGGTGATGAAGGTGATCCCGATCGACCGGGGCAGCCTGCGCCGGCTGCCCTCGGTGGTGCACACCGTGGCCGAGCGCCTGCGCGCCGGGCACACCGTGGTGGCGTTCCCGGAGGGCACCACCTGGTGCGGCCTGGCCTACGGCGCGTTCCGGCCCGCGATGTTCCAGGCGGCGATCGACGCGGCCAGACCGGTACAGCCGTTGCGGCTGGCCTACCGCCACCGCGACGGCCGGCCGTCGACGATTCCGGCCTTCGTGGGGGAGGACACCCTGTTGCGGTCGGTGCGGCGGGTGATCACCGCACGTCGCACGGTGTGCCACGTCCATGTCGGCTCGCTGCAGCTGCCCGGAGACGACCGGCGGGCCCTGGCCGGGCGCTGCGAAGCGGTGGTCCGTTCAGCCGGGGCCGCGCACCAGGATCTCCCTGGTGCTCCCGCGCACGTCCTGGCGGCCTGAGGCGGCCGGAGGAGGGGTCGCCTGCCAGCGGCTATCCTAGGAGGGTTATGGCCTCCATCCTGAACTCCTCCTCAGGCGGGCCGGTCTATCTCGATCACGCCGCCACCACCCCGATGCACGCCGCTGCCATCGAGGCGATGACCGCTGCGCTGGCCACCGTCGGCAACGCATCCTCGCTGCACGGTTCGGGCCGCATGGCGCGACGCCGGATGGAGGAGGCGCGCGAGACGCTGGCCCGGCTGCTGGGCTGCCGCCCCTCGGAAGTGATCTTCACCGCAGGCGGCACCGAGAGCGACAACCTCGCGGTGAAGGGCATCTACTGGGCCCGTCGCGATGCCGAGCCGGCCCGGCGCCGGATCATCACCACCGCCGTCGAACATCACGCAGTGCTGGACGCGGTGCAGTGGCTGGTCGACCACGAGGGCGCAGAGGTGACCTGGCTGCCGGTCGACGCCGAGGGGGCCGTGTCGCCGGAGTCGCTGCGGAGCGCGCTTGAGGCCGGTGACGGTGCCGCTGACGTCGCACTGATCACGATCATGTGGGCCAACAACGAAGTCGGCACGATCATGCCGATCGCCGAGCTGGCCGCCATCGCCGCCGAGTACGACATCCCGATGCACAGCGACGCCATCCAGGCCGTCGGTCAGGTTCCCGTTGACTTCGCGGAGACCGGATTGGCGGCGATGAGCGTCGCGGCCCACAAGTTCGGCGGACCGATGGGCGTGGGTGCGCTGGTGCTGCGTCGTGACACCGCATGCGTGCCACTGCTGCACGGCGGCGGGCAGGAACGCGACGTCCGTTCCGGGACACCCGACGTGGCCGGCACCGTGGCGATGGCCGCGGCGGCCGAGGTGGCCATCGGTGGTCTGTCCGAGCACAGCTGCAGGCTGCAGGTGTTGCGGGACAGGCTGATCGAAGGTGTGCTGGCCGTGATCGAAGACTCGTACCTCAACGGGCCGCGGGGCGCCGGCCGGCTACCGGCCAACACCCACTTCACATTCCGTGGCTGCGAAGGCGATTCGTTGCTGATGCTGCTCGACGCCAAGGGCATCGAATGCTCTACCGGTTCGGCGTGCACCGCCGGCGTGGCTCAGCCGTCACACGTCCTGATCGCCATGGGCGCCGACCCGGCCACCGCGCGGGGATCGCTGCGATTCTCGTTGGGCCACACCAGCACCGACGCCGACGTCGACGCGGTGCTGCAGGTGCTGCCCGCCGCGGTCGAGCGGGCCCGGCAGGCCGCGCTGGCCAGCGCGGGGAGGACGTTCTCATGAGAGTCCTGGTCGCGATGAGCGGCGGCGTCGATTCCTCGGTGGCCGCCGCCCGGATGGTCGATGCCGGCCATGACGTCGTCGGAGTGCACATGGCGCTCTCGTCGGCGCCGGGGACGTTGCGTACCGGCTCCCGGGGCTGCTGTTCGAAGGAGGATGCGAGCGACGCCCGCCGCGTGGCCGACATTCTGGACATCCCGTTCTACGTGTGGGATTTCGCCGACCGGTTCAAGGACGACGTGATCGACGACTTCGTCGAGTCCTACGCCCGCGGCGAGACCCCGAATCCCTGTGTGCGGTGCAACGAGCGGATCAAGTTCTCCGCACTGGCCGCCCGCGCACTGGCGCTCGGTTTCGATGCGGTGGCCACCGGTCACTACGCCCGGCTGGCCGATGGTCGGTTGCGCCGCGCGGTCGATGCCGACAAGGACCAGTCCTACGTGCTGGGCGTGCTGACCGCCGAGCAGTTGGCGCACGCGATCTTCCCGATAGGTGACACGCCCAAGCCGCAGATCCGGGCCGAGGCTGCCGAGCGTGGCCTGGCCGTGGCGAAAAAGCCGGACAGTCATGACATCTGCTTCATTCCGTCGGGGGATACCCAGGCGTTCCTGGGTGCCCGCATCGGTATCCGGCCCGGGGCCGTGCTGGACAGCGACGGAACGGTGCTCGCCGAACACGAAGGTGTGCACGGTTTCACCATCGGACAGCGCAAGGGCCTGGGTATCGCGGGGCCCGGCGCTGACGGCCGGCCCCGCTACGTGACCGCCATCGATGCCGAAACCGGCACCGTGCGAGTCGGCCCCGTCGAGGACCTCGAGGTGCGCGAACTGTTCGGCGACAGGCCGGTGTTCACCAGTGGCATCCCGTTCGACGGTCCGGTGGAATGCCAGATTCAGGTACGGGCGCACGGCGGAATCACCGATGCGGTGGCCGAACTGCGCGACGGTCGACTGGTGGTTTCTTTGCGCACCCCGCTGCGGGGGGTCGCGCCCGGTCAGACCATGGTGCTGTACCGCCCCGATGCCGAGGGCGACGAGGTCATCGCCAGCGCGACCATCGCACGCGGGTGAGCGCCTTCGCATGAGTCTTTTTGCAACGGCGACCGGTATCGGTTCCTGGCCGGGGACCGAGGCACGGGCCGCAGCCGAGGTCGTCGTCGGGGAACTGCACAATCTGTCGCATCTGGTGGAGCTGCCGGCGCGGGGAATCGGTGCCGATCTGATCGGCCGGGCCGGGGCCCTGTTGGTCGACATCGGTATCGACACCGTGCCGCGCGGCTACCGCATCGCCGGTGGCCGCAGCGCCGCGCTGCGCCGCGCGGTGAGCCTGCTCGGTGAGGACATCGATGCGCTCGAAGAGGCCTGGGAGCGCGCTGGGTTGCGCGGCAGTGGGCGTGCCGTCAAGGTGCAGGCGCCCGGTCCGATCACGTTGGCCGCTCAACTCGAGCTGCCGAACGGCCATCGGGCGATCACCGATCACGGTGCGCTACGGGACCTTTCGGCCTCGCTCGCCGAAGGGCTGGCCATTCATCGCGCCGAGGTGGGCCGGCGGCTGGAGACCACGGTGGTGGTCCAGCTCGACGAGCCCTCGCTGCCCGCGGCGCTGGCAGGCCGGCTGTCGGGGGTCACCAGTTTCACCCCGGTGCACCCCGTGGACGAGCCGTTGGCGATGAGTCTGCTGGACGCCTGCGTCGCAGCGGCCGGGTCTGATGTCGCACTGCACAGTTGCGCCCCCGAACTTCCGTGGAAAGCATTGTTGCGCAGCGCTGTTCGTGCTGTTTCGGTCGACGTGTCCACGCTGACGCCCGCTGATCTGGACGGAATCGGTGAGTTCGTCGATTCGGGACGAACCGTGCTGCTCGGCGTGGTGCCGTCGGTCGCTCCCGAGGGCAGACCTTCGGTCGAAGAGGTGGCCAAGGCGGCGGTATCGCTCACTGATCGGCTCGGATTCGCCCGCGCGGTCCTGCGGGACCGCATCGGCATCACGCCGTCCTGCGGGCTGGCCGGCGCCACCGCCCAGTGGGCGCGCACGGCGGTGGAACTCACGCAGAAGGCCGCCGACGCCTTCGCCGAAGATCCCGAAGCCATCTAATAAAGCAACCAAAAGGTTGCGCTTTCGGCTTCTGGCGTTCTAGGCTAAAAGGCAACTGAAAGGTTGCTTATGAGTACTGATCGGATCGAGAAGGAAGTCCTGCTCAAGGCGCCCCTGGACAGGGTGTGGCGGGCCATCGGCAATTCCGAGGAATTCGGCCGCTGGTTCGGCGTCCGGTTCGACGGGCCGTTCGTCGCCGGCGAATCGGTCAACGGGGTGATGACGCCGACCGAGGTCGACGAAGAGGTGGCCGGGATGCAGGAGCCCTACGCAGGTGAAGCCGACGCCTGGCACATCGTGGCGGTCGAGCCACCACACCGGCTGGCCTTCCGCTGGCACCCATACGCCGTCGAACCCGGATCCCGCGAGCCGGAGGCGCCCACCACCCTCGTCGAGTTCACCCTGGCCGAGGCTGAAGGCGGAGTGCTGCTGCGCATCGTCGAATCCGGGTTCGACGCGATTCCGGCCGCAAGACGGAAGTCTGCGTTCGACGCCAACAGTGAGGGTTGGGCCCACCAGGCCGAGATGGTGCGCAAGTACCTCGCCCTCGGCGAGCCGGTGTGAGCACTCCTGTCGCCGAGCGCGCACCCCTGTTCGACGCGCTCGGCGATCCCAACCGGTTGCGTATCGTCACCCGGCTCTGCGAGGGCGGACCGTGCTCGACCGTGGCTCTGACCCAGGTGATTCCGGTGACCCGGCAGGCCGCGACCAAGCACCTGCTGCTACTAGAGGCGGTGGGCCTGGTGGCCAGTGATCGCAAAGGCCGCGAACGCATCTGGAGGATCCAGACCGAGCCGCTCGTGGCTGCCAGTGACTACCTGACGGCGCTGTCGCAGCGCTGGGACAACGCGATCGACCGGCTGCGAGCCTACGTAGAGGACTGACTGCCGCGCAGCTCCCGGCGCAGGATCTTGCCGGCGGACGACTTGGGGATCGCGTCGATGAACTCGACCTGACGCACCTTCTTGTAGGGCGCGACCAGGCCGGCCACGAACGCCATCACCTCGTGGGCGCTCAACTCCGATGAAGGCTGTTTGACCACAAAGGCTTTCGGTACTTCTTCGCCGGACTCGTGGTCCTGCACACCGATCACCGCGGCATCGGCGATGCCGGGGTGGCCGAGCAGGACGGCCTCCAGTTCAGCCGGCGGCACCTGGTAGCCCTTGTATTTGATGAGTTCTTTCAGCCGGTCGACGACGTAGACGCAGCCGTTGGAATCGACCTGGGCCAGATCCCCGGTGTGCAGGAAGCCGTCGGCGTCGATGGTCTCGTGCGTGGCCGACTCGTTGTTGAGATAGCCGGCCATCACATTGGGGCCCTTGAACCAGAGTTCGCCGGTCGCGCTCAAACCCTCTGCCGGGATGTCGATTTCCTTGCCGGTGTCGGGATCGACCAGCTTGCTCACGCCGTTGGGTACGGTCCAGCCGCACGAGTCCAATGGCGCGACTGTGCCGACCGTGGCCAGCCCGCCGTCGTGCGGGGTGATGTGACTGACCGGGCTCAGCTCGCTCATGCCGTAACCCTGAGACACCGTGCAGCTCAACCGTTCTGCCACAGCGCGACCCAGGTCGGCATCGAGCGATGCCGCACCGGACAACACCGCCCGCAGGGAGGAAAGGTCATACGAGTCGACCATCGGGTGCTTGGCCAAGGCGACGGCCACCGGCGGAGCGATGTAGACGAACGTGCACCGGCGCGTGGCGATGTTGTCGAGGAACTCGGTCAGGTCGAACGACGGCATGATCACCAGCTGGGCACGGGCATGCAGGGCGGCATTGAGTAGCACCGTCATCCCGTAGATGTGGAAGAACGGCAGCACCGCCAACAGCCGGTCATCGGAGGTCATGCCCTGCAGCGGACGGATCTGCGCCACGTTGGCCGTCAGGTTGGCATGGGTCAGCATCACGCCCTTGGGATTGGCCGTGGTGCCCGAGCTGTACGGCAGCGCGGCCAGATGCGTCGCCGGATCAAAGCTCACCTGCGGTGCCGGGCCCTCGGCGCCGAGGCCGGCACCGTCGAGCACCACCACCTCGTCCTCGGTGAGACCGGCCCCCAGCGCTCCCTCCAGAGCCTGGGGCAACAGCGCGTTCACGGTGACCAGCAGGCGGGCACCGGAATCCTTGAGCTGTTTGGTGATGTCCCGCGCGGTGAACAACGCGTTGACCGTGGTGGCCGTGGCGCCCGCACGCAGGATCCCGTGGAATGCGATCGCGAAATCGGAACTGTTGGGGGACAGCAGTGCCACCACGTCGCCGACCCCGATACCACGGGCGGCCAACCCGCCGGCGAAGGAATCGATCCGGCTCACCAGGTCCCCGTAGCTGGTTTCGGTACCTGACTTGGCATCGACCATGGCGATCCGGTTCGCATCGGCCGGCGACATGTCGGCGAACAGATAGTCGTAGACGCTGACGGTGGGCAGGTCGACGTCGGGGAATGGGCTGGCGAAACTCATGGCTGCTTTCCGTTCAGATCTCGTCGAGTTGTTTGATGAGCCGGCGTGAGGCGACCAGGCGGAACGAGGCGTCGACAAGTTCGCGAACCTCGACCCAGTCAACCTTCGCCGCAGTGAAGTCCAGACCGAGCCAGCCGAAGGGGCCCATGTAGGCCGGGAAGAAGAAACGGCTGTCCTGTTCGAGTGCCCGGCGGTCGCTCTCGTCGACCTTGATCAGCAGCGAATGCGGATATGGCACCATCTCGCCGCGGCCCTCGGGTTTCACGTTGCCGCCGTACATGGCGAACATCTTCGGCGCGCAGAACACCGGCCGGCCCCAGGAGATCTTCTCGAAGGCCTCGGGAAATCCCAGGGCGACGGTGCGGAGTTCGGCCAGGCCCAAATCGTCGTCGCTGAACATGATCGGGTGCGGCATCCTCCTAGATTAGTGGGACGCCCGGTACCGTCCGCGACTAAGGGTTGATCGCCCTGTCGGTCGGTTCGACTAACCTGCGGGGGTGACCTCGAACGACGCTGGAGACGCTGACCTGCGACGACGTTGGCAGGAACTCGCAGAAGAGGTACGGGGGCATCAGTTCCGGTACTACGTCAAAGATGCGCCGGTCATCTCCGACGCCGACTTCGATGCGCTGCTGCGGCAATTGCAGGCGCTCGAGGATGAGCACCCCGAACTGCGCACCCCGGATTCCCCGACTCAACTGGTCGGCGGCGCCGGGTTCGCCACCGAATTCGCCCCGGCAGAGCACCTGGAACGGATGCTGTCCCTGGACAACGTGTTCGATTCCGACGAGCTCTCGGCCTGGGCCGCCCGCATCAAGGGGGAGACGGGTGACGCCGCGCACTTCCTGTGCGAGCTGAAGATCGACGGCGTCGCGCTGGCGCTCGTGTACCGCAACGGGCGGTTGGTGCGCGCAGCCACCCGCGGTGACGGCCGCAGCGGCGAGGACGTGACGCTCAACGCCCGCACCATTTCCGACATCCCCGAGCAACTGACACAGTCCGACGAGTTTCCGGTACCCGACGTGCTGGAGGTGCGCGGTGAGGTGTTCTTCCGGGTCGCCGATTTCGAGGAGCTCAACGCGGGGCTGGTCGCCGAGGGCAAGCCTCCGTTCGCCAACCCGCGCAACAGCGCGGCGGGCTCCCTGCGGCAGAAGAATCCCGCTGTCACCGCGCGGCGCAAACTGCGGATGATCTGCCACGGGCTGGGTTACGCCGAAGGCTTCAGCCCCGCCTCGTTGCATGACGCCTACCGGGCGCTGGGCCAGTGGGGCCTGCCCGTATCCGCGTACACCGCAAAGGTTTCCGGCGTCGCCGCGGTCGCCGAGCGGATCGCCTACTGGGGTGAGCACCGCCACGACGTCGACCACGAGATCGACGGGCTGGTGGTCAAGGTCGACGAGGTGGCACTGCAGCGCCGGCTCGGCTCGACGTCCCGCGCGCCGCGCTGGGCGGTGGCCTACAAGTACCCGCCCGAAGAGGCCACCACCAAACTGCTCGACATCCGGGTGAGTGTGGGGCGGACCGGGCGGGTCACCCCGTTCGCCTACATGGAGCCGGTCAAGGTGGCCGGCTCGACCGTCGGCTTGGCCACGCTGCACAATGCCACCGAAGTTCAGCGCAAGGGCGTTCTGATCGGCGACACCGTGGTGATCCGTAAGGCGGGCGACGTCATTCCCGAGGTGCTCGGCCCGGTGGTCGATCTGCGCGACGGCACCGAGCGGCCCTTCGTGATGCCGGCCAACTGTCCCGAGTGCGGCACCCGGCTCGCACCGGCCAAGGAGGGCGACGCCGACATCCGTTGCCCGAACACCCGTAGTTGCCCGGCGCAGCTGCGGGAGAGGGTGTTTCACGTCGCCGGCCGCGGCGCATTCGACATCGAGGGGCTCGGCTACGAGGCGGCCACCGCGCTGCTGCAAGCCGGGGTGATCGCCGACGAAGGCGATCTCTTCACACTGAGCGCCGAGCAGTTGCTGCGCACCGAGCTGTTCACGACGAAGGCGGGCGAACTGTCGGCCAACGGCAAGCGGTTGCTGGCCAATCTGGACAAGGCCAAGGCCCAGCCGCTGTGGCGGGTGCTGGTCGCGTTGTCGATCCGACACGTGGGCCCCACCGCGGCGCGTGCGCTGGCCACCGAGTTCGCCAGCCTGGACGCCATCATCGAGGCGAGCGAAGAGCGGCTGGCGGCGGTGGAAGGCGTGGGCCCGACAATCGCTGCGGCGGTGGTCGACTGGTTCACCGTCGACTGGCACCGCGCCATCGTCGACAAATGGCGCGCCGCCGGCGTGCGGATGGCCGACGAACGCGATGCCAGCATCGAGCGGACGCTGGAAGGACTTTCGATCGTGGTAACCGGGTCGTTGCCGGGCTTTTCCCGCGATCAGGCCAAGGAGGCCATCATCAGCCGCGGCGGCAAGGCGGCCAGTTCGGTGTCCAAGAAGACCGCCTATGTGGTCGCCGGAGATGCTCCCGGCTCCAAGTACGACAAAGCTGTCGAACTCGGGGTGCCGATCCTGGACGAGGACGGCTTCCGGGCCCTGCTGGCCGAGGGCCCGCCGCCGGCAGCAGACGAGGCAACACCCGACGAGGGTTAGCCCGAGTTCTCAGCGCAGGATCGTGGCCACGATCCCGGCCAGGTAGCCGAGCCGCGCCACCTCTGACGGCCGGAAGCCGGGACCGCCCGGACGGCCCAGCAGGATCGCGGTGTTGTGGTCGCCCAGCGGCGCGGCGGCCAGCGTGGTGTCCATGTCGCTCCAGACCTGCGGCACCCAGGGCTCGGTGCCGTTGAGCGTGGAAGCCCGTTCCAGCGGCAACCACGGCGCCGACTGGGCCTGGGTCTCGGGTGCGCCGTGGCTGGCTGCGACCCGTTCCACGCCGCTGTCGGTGGAGTGGACCACGGTGCACCAGCCGACGCGCAGAACCCGCGGCGCTTCCTCGGCGAGCACCTGCAGCCGGTCGGCCTTCGAACGGGCGGCCGCGACATGGTCGATCAACTCAAGCTCGCGATGTGCCTCGAGCAGTCCGGTATGGGGCCGGATGCTGTCGACGAAGACTCCGGACAGGTTCTCCGCGGCGGTGATCAAGGTGTCGGGCATCGAGCCAACGGGCAGCTCGACGACCAGATCATCGATTGCGTAGCCGGTTCCGCGCTCGACGACGTCGAGAGACAGGATGTCGGCGCCGACCGAGCCGAGCGCCACGGCGAGGGAGCCGAGGCTGCCTGGTCGGTCCTCTAGTTGGACCCGGAGCAGATACGAAGGCACGCGCATCACTGTTGCACAGGGGCAGTCTCGGGGCATGCCGGTATACCGCCGCGCGATGCCGTTAGCAGGGCCCAGCCGAGGGGAAATTGGTGTCAGCTCCCCAGGCCAGAGCCGGTTACGATGCTCGCGCAGGGGTGTTCACAGGTACTTTCAACCGTGATCGGGGGCTCGTCACGCGATGACCCAGTGGGGAAGCGGTTGGCCCGCTGACAACGGCGCATTCGGAAGCCCGATGCAGCCTTTCGGCACACCGCCGGATCCGCCGCCACCGCCGACAGCGGGATCCCGTTGGCCCCTGATTGCGTTGGCCGTCGGGATCTGCGCCTTGGCCGTCGCGTTCGTGCCCGCCGGTATCGGATTCGTGGCGATACCCGTCGGGGTCTTCGGCGTCGTCGCGGGTGTCTTGGGGCTGCAGGCAGTACAGCGCGAGGGGCGCGGCGCGGGTAGCGCGATCACCGGTATCGCCGTGTCGGTGCTGGCCATGGCCCTGGCAGCGGTGATGTTCTTCGTCTTCTACCGGGCACCGGTGGCGGCACCAGAACCGGCGCCGTCAGCCCCCTCGACCGCAACCTCGAAGAAGTTGGGCCCCTCGACAGCGATTGCCGAGAACAACTATGACATCGAATCGATCCTCAGGGACGAGGTCGAGGTCAGTTTCGGTCCGTACAGTGACGACGGCGACGGCGCCCTTGGTGTGCAGCATCCAAAGGCGGAGATGACGATAACCAGCAAGCGGGACATCACCCGCACGTGTCACTTCACCGTGCGCGCGGTCGACAGTGCGGGCGCCGAGATCTACGGCGGACTCTTGGCGCAGTCGACTCTCAATCCTGGCGTAACGGCGCGCCTGAATGTCTTCGCATCCTTGTACGGCAGCATTCCGCGCCGCGAGGCAGATCGCTTGAAGGACGGGAGATTCGAAGTGACCAAGGCCAGTTGCTCGTGATGACGAACATACGAGGGGGTGCGGGATGACGAGTTTCGGGCAACAGTCGCCCGTTGGCGGGTCAGGTTCGCCGTTCGGTGATCCCTTCGGGGCGAGTGGTCTGGGCCCTGGACATCAGGGCGGATATCCCGATGCCGGATCGGCGGCACCCCCGCCGGTCGGTCAGCAGTTGCCGGCGCGAGCCAACTCGGCCGGTGCGCTGTGGCCGACCCTGTCCGTGGTGATCGGAATCATCGGCGTTGCACTCGTAGTGGTCCCGTTCTACAGCGGCGCTCCGTTCTGGCTCGGCCTGATCGGGGCCGCGATCGGCTTGGCCGGCCTTGCCGCCGGGATCATCGGGATGCGTCAGGCTCACCGGGACAGGGCGGCGGTTCCCGCACTGGCGATTTCCGGTGTGGTGGCCGCGGGTGTTGCCGTTGTCCTTGCGGTGAGTTCGGTTCTGATCGAGGCCAATTCGAACACCGGGAGCTCCACCGGCGCGTCGACGGCGGCGGCCGACAGCGATGCGACCAAGAGGGTCCTGCGCGACGAACTCGATGTCACGTTCGGGGCCTTCGAGTACACGCTCGACGGCGGCGGTAACAAGGTTTGGAGCAACAAGATACCGGTCACCTTCCATAACAAGACGAACACCGCCCGCGACTTCGGGGTCGACATCGGAGCATTCACCGACGAGCGCACCCAGATTGGTGGCACATTTTTCAGTAGGGGCGGAAATCCGGGGACGTTGGAAGGCGATGCCACCACCACGGTGGAGTACTTCACTTTCGAAACCGATCCTGCAGTTGCCGAGAAGCTCAAGTCGGCAGAGTTCAAGGTCGTCGCCGCCCGGAGCAGGGAGGTCTGACGTGACGGGGCCATTCGGCGGGCAATCGCCTGGTTTCGGAAGCGAATTCGGCGCGCATCCGCCGAACATCTTCGGACAATCCGGCCAACCGGTATCGCCAGCGCCGCGGCAAACCCACGGTGCCACATCGGTACTCGCGATCATTTCGGTGATCGTGGGTGTAGGTGCACTACTACTGGCGTTTGTGCCCTATTACGTCGGGTTGGTTGCCGCGGTGGCCGCCGTCGCCGGATTGACGACCGGAATCGTCGCGCTGGTGCGACGAGGAACCGACGGGCCGAATCTTGCTGCAATCGGCACTGCCACTTCGGCGCTCGCCCTCATCATGGGCATCGTCATGACCGTCGTCTATTCAGGCTCGAGCGATGCGGTCGAGACTCCCACAGCGCATACGGCGGCACCGCGAGCAGACCGAGCGAACACACAAAAGGTGCTCGCCGACCAGCTCGAGGTGACAGTCGGAGACTTCGTGATGTCGGCCGAGAAATCCGGTGAGCTGTCGGTCACGGTGAAGAATCGGCTGCAGGAAGCACGGACGTTCTATGTGCTGATCGGGGCCTTCGAAGGAACCACCCAATTGGCGACGTCTTCGATCGAGGAAACGCTGAACGCTGGACAGACGAAGAAGACCAAGGCTTTTGACGGTTCCAAGAGTCCCGTGGACTACGACCAGATCAAGAACGCGACCTTCCGGGTGATCGAGGCGAGTTCCCGTGAACCGAAATAGGCGCGACGAGATGTTCATGCAAAGTGGGGAGCCGATCCGATGACCGGACCAGACCCGTGGGGCACCCCGCCTCACTATCCGCCGCCGGCGGGCAACTTTGGCGGGCAACAGTTCCCACCCACCCCCGGGTCCCCGAATTCCGGTGGTGGTCCATCGTGGGGTCAGCCCGCACCCCCACCTATGTACGGCGGTGGGGCGTCGCAGTCGACCCCGGATTACGGAGTCCCGATGCCCGGGTACGGCGCGCTGCCCCATGCGCCGAGCGGCGGGACCGGTTGGCGGCGAAGGTGGCCGCTGGTCTCCCTGGTGGTCGGCGCCTGCGGAATAGGACTGGCCTTCGCGCCGCCACCGGCGGGATGGGTAGGTGCGGTTGCCGGCGTCTTCGGGATCATTGCCGCCGTCATTGGATGGTTGCGGCGGGAACGCGTACACGACGAATCGGTGCTTCCAACGGTTCTCGGCGGCGGCTTGTCCGCCATCGCCATCGCCATCGTGATCGGTATGGGGTTCGTCTACGGCGGGTCCGAGGTCGTATCAGCGGCCGGCGACGGCCTTGACGTCGAGATCGGTAACTATGAGTTTGATTTCCAACCCGCCTCCGACGGCTACGAGGATCGAGTCGTGAACAACCGATTGAAGGTGAAGGTGACGAGTAAGTCGGCGACCGGCGGACAATTCTCGTTGGCGATCGGAGCCTATGAGGGCGACTCCAACAATCAGATCAAGGCCGACCGGACTGTCTTGGATTTGGCTCCGGGTGCTTCGCAAGACATCGAGATGTTCACCGGGCCGGTGAGCAAGGAACGAGCCGACGAGCTCAAGGGCGCCAATTTCAGGGTGATCGATGTCATGACACCAGGTCTCTGAGAGGTAGACGATGTACACCGCCACACCGATTCCCGCGGTCCCCACAGGCCCGAGTTCCGGTGGCAGCACACCGCACCTGTGGTCGGCTGCCGCGACCATCGCCGGATTGATCGGCATGGCGCTCGCGTTGTTCTCACTGGTTCCGGCGGCCACCGTCGTGGCCGGTATCGGCGTTGCCGCAGGCACCGTGGCCCTGCTCCGCACTGCCGCGGCCCACCCACTCCCGGCCGTTGCGGGCACGGTGATATCCGCACTCGCGGTCGCGGTCAGCGTTGTCATGCTCGTGGCACCGGCCCTTGCGACGCCGACAACCAAGTCCGATTCGGCAGGTCCCTCTGCTGACCTCGGTGGCGAGGAGTTCATGAATGAAAACCTCGAAGATGTTCTGGCGAATGAGCTGCAGGTCGATTTCGGCGAGGTCTCCATCACCCCGTGGGGATCGCCCCGGTTGTCCCTCACGCTGACCAACAAAACTGACCGGACACGCAGCTTCTATGTGACGCTCGGTGCCTTCGACAGCAGTGGGGCCCAAATCGCCACCGACGACGGTGCGGGGGCGCTCCTGGGGCCGCATGCCATCCAGAAGAGAATTGCGTTCGAGTCGGTGTACGACAAGTCGACTGCCGAAAAGATCAAATCGGCGACGTTCAAGGTCGTGAAGGTCACGCGCACGCTCTAGCGTCGATCAGCGGCCGGTGCTGCCGCTGTATGACACCTCTACTGCTTTGACTAGGCTGCTTTGTCGTGTCGAAGATCTCCCGAGACGAGGTTGCCCATCTGGCGCGTCTGGCGCGTCTGGCGCTGACCGATGACGAACTGGACAGTTTCGCCGGCCAGCTGGATGCCATCCTCGGCCATGTCAGCCAGATCCAGTCCGTCGACGTCACCGGTGTGGAGGCGACGGACAACCCGCTGAAGGACGTGAATGTCAGCCGCCCTGACGTCGTGGTGCCATGCCTGACGCAGGAGGAGGCGCTGGCCGCGGCACCGCGCGCCGAAGACGGCCGCTTCGCCGTGCCGCGGATTCTCGGAGAGGGTGAATGACGAGCATGAGTGAGCTGATCCGTCGCGATGCGGCGACCCTGGGTGCTCAGATCGCGGCCAAGGAGGTCTCCTCGACCGAGGTGACACAGGCCCATCTCGACCAGATCGCCGAGACCGACGAGCGCTTCAACGCCTTCCTGCACGTGGCCGCGGATGCCGCGCTGGCCGAGGCCGGCCGGATCGACGCCGCCGTCGCCGCGGGGGAGACGTTGCCGTCGCCGCTGGCCGGGGTGCCGCTGGCACTCAAGGACGTCTTCACCGCCACCGACATGCCGACCACCGCGGGATCCAAGATCCTCGAAGGCTGGCGGGCGCCGTACGACGCGACCGTGACCGCCAAACTGCGCGCCGCGGGAATCCCGATCCTCGGCAAGACCAACATGGACGAATTCGCCATGGGGTCCTCGACCGAGAACTCGGCCTACGGCCCGACCCGTAACCCGTGGAACACCGAGCGGGTGCCCGGCGGCTCCGGCGGCGGTAGTGCCGCGGCGCTTGCCGCCTACCAGGCGCCGCTGGCCATCGGCACCGACACCGGCGGTTCGATCCGTCAGCCGGCCGCGCTGACCGCAACGGTCGGCGTCAAGCCGACGTACGGGACGGTCTCGCGTTATGGCCTGATCGCCTGCGCATCCTCGCTGGACCAGGGCGGTCCGTGTGCGCGCACGGTGCTCGACACCGCGCTGCTGCATCAGGTGATCGCCGGGCATGACCCGCGTGATTCCACCTCCGTGGACGCTCCGGTGCCCGATGTGGTGGGTGCCGCCCGGGCCGGTGCGCAGGGCGATCTCAAGGGCGTGCGGGTCGGTGTGGTCAAGCAGCTGCGCGGCGAGGGTTACCAACCCGGCGTGCTGGAGTCGTTCAACGCCGCGGTCGCGCAGCTGACGGCGCTCGGCGCCGAGGTCAGTGAGGTCGACTGCCCGCACTTCGACCACGCGATGGACGCCTACTACCTGATCCTGCCCTCGGAGGTGTCGAGCAACCTCGCGCGCTTCGACGCCATGCGGTTCGGCCTGCGGGTCGGCGACGACGGCACGCACAGCGCCGAAGAGGTCATGGCCCTGACCCGGGCCGCCGGATTCGGCCCGGAGGTCAAGCGCCGGATCATGATCGGCACCTACGCGTTGTCGGCGGGCTACTACGACGCCTACTACAACCAGGCGCAGAAGGTGCGGACGTTGATCGCCCGCGACCTGGAGCAGGCCTACCAGAACGTGGACGTGCTGGTGTCTCCCGCGACCCCGACGACCGCATTCCGGCTGGGGGAGAAGGTCGACGATCCCCTGGCCATGTACCTGTTCGACCTGTGCACGCTGCCGCTGAACCTGGCCGGACACTGCGGCATGTCGGTGCCGTCGGGCCTGTCACCTGATGACGGCCTGCCGGTCGGCCTGCAGATCATGGCGCCGGCGCTGGCCGATGACCGGCTGTACCGGGTCGGTGCGGCCTACGAGGCGGCCCGCGGTCCGCTGCCCAGCGCGTTGTAGGCACCAGGCCCTTATGCCCGGCACGGTCGTGTCGGGCGGGGCAAGATGGGTTACATGCGCATCGGAGTTCTCACCGGCGGTGGTGACTGTCCTGGCCTGAACGCGGTGATCCGGGCGGTGGTGCGTACCTGCGACCAGCGCTATGGCTCGTCGGTGGTCGGATTTCTCGACGGCTGGCGAGGGTTGCTGGAGGATCGCCGCATCCAGTTGGCCAACGACGATCGCAACGATCGGCTGCTGGCCAAGGGTGGAACCATGCTGGGCACCGCGCGCGTCAACCCGGACAAGCTGCGGGCCGGCCTGGACCAGATCAAGCAGACTCTCGAAGACAACGGGATCGACGTATTGATCCCGATCGGCGGTGAAGGCACGCTGACGGCTGCGCACTGGCTGTCCGAGGAGAACGTGCCGGTGGTCGGGGTGCCGAAGACCATCGACAACGACATCGATTGCACGGACGTAACTTTCGGCCACGACACGGCCCTTCAGGTGGCAACCGAGGCGATCGACCGGCTGCACAGCACCGCCGAATCGCACCAGCGCGTGATGCTGGTGGAGGTGATGGGCCGCCATGCCGGCTGGATCGCGCTCAACGCCGGATTGGCCTCGGGTGCGCACATGACGCTCATCCCCGAGCAACCGTTCGACGTCGAGGAAGTGTGCCGGCTGGTCAAGAAGCGGTTCCAGCACGGATCGTCGCACTTCATCTGCGTGGTGGCCGAAGGTGCGAAACCGGCCGAGGGCACCATGCAGTTGCGCCAGGGCGGAATGGACGAGTTCGGACACGAGAAATTCACCGGCGTGGCACAGCAATTGGCGCTGGAGGTCGAGAAGCGCATCAAGAAGGATGTGCGGGTGACGGTACTCGGCCATGTTCAGCGCGGCGGTACGCCGACGGCCTACGACCGGGTGCTCGCCACCCGGTTCGGCGTGAACGCCGCCGACGCCGCGCATGCCGGCGAGTTCGGGATGATGGTGTCGTTGCAGGGGCAGCGCATCGGTCGGGTGTCCCTGGCCGATGCGACCCGCCACCTCAAATTGGTGCCGCAGTCCCGTTATGACGATGCCGCCGAGTTCTTCGGTTAGGTCAGCGAAAGTGCCAGCGTCCCAGTGTTGAGCGCCAGAAACCCTATCGCCAAAGCAAATTGGGCGCTGTAATCGCGCGCCAGCACATGGGTGCAGACCGCGCACACGAAGAAGAACACCAGACCCGCCGCGGCGGCCCATCTGACCGGCGGCCACACCAGACCGGCCAGGGGCCGAGCGCACCGGCAGTTTTCGCCGTGCCCATCAGGCGCTCTTGAGCGCCTCGCGGCGAAGCAGCTGCCACATCGACGGTGTGCTGACGGTCGTCGAAATCGTCACGGTGGCACGGGTTTCCGGGGACTCGGCCAGCTTCAGCAGGTAGTCGGCCAGATCGGTGCGCGAGGTGAACGCGCCCACCGGATCGCACTGGCCGGCAATGTAGTCGGTGACGTCGGGCAGGTCGAACAATCCGGAGGGGCGCACGATCGTCCAGTTCAGCCCACTGGAGGTCACGATGTCTTCCATGCGACGTATGTCGGCGTAGAGAGTCTTGCCGAAGATGCGGCTGATCACGGGCTGGACCAGGCGCAGCGCGAACGGAGTTTCGGTGCGGCCCGGGTAATCGGCGATTGCGGTGGAACTCACGACGGCCAGTTTCTGCACTCCGGTCGCGCGCATCGCCGTGACGATGTTGCCCACACCGACGGAGTACGTGTCGACGGGATCCATGGTGAACGTGACGCCGAGCGTGGACAGGACGGCGTCGGCGTCGGCCACGACGGCTTTGACGGCGGCCTCGTCGTGCACGTCTGCCTCGGCCACGGTCAGCGACGCGTCGGTGAGGGGGAACTGTTCGGGGTGGCGCGTGACCGCTACGACGGTGTGGCCGGCGCCGAGGGCGCGACGGGTGAGCAGACGTCCGGTTGCACCGTTGGCACCGAAGATGACGATTCGCATGCGATCCTCCCAGTTAGTCACTAATAGTGACAATCACATTAGGTGACAATCATCGACAGTGCTAGTGTCCGCGGTGTGGCTGAGGAACCGATCGGCGTTTCCGCACTCGACGAGCGCATCCCGTTCCTGCTCTCGCAACTGGGCGCACATGTGGCCGGGCGGTTCAAGGCCACGCTGGAGCCGCTGGGGCTGCATCCGCGCGCCACCGCGGTGGTGCTCGCACTGGCCGGCGCCGACGGGCAATCGCAGCGTGAGCTGTGTGAACGCCTCGGCCTGCACCGCAACGTCATGGTTGCGCTGATCGACACGCTGGAGGCCGAGGGTCTCGTCGAACGCCGACCGCACCCCGAGGACCGGCGCGCGTTTGCCGTGTCCCTGACCGAGCGGGCACGAGAACTGGTCCCGGCTCTCGACACCGCCGGCCGTGCGCTCGAGGAAGAGGTGACGGCGTCGCTGTCCGACGACGAGCGTGCCGTGCTGCGGCAGATGCTGCGCCGCCTGTCAGCCGAGGCCGGTCTGATTCCCGGAGTCCACCCCGGACTGGCCTGAAACGCAGCCCCACTAGGATCGACACCATGTCTGTCGCTACCGCTGAACTCGTTGACTACGACGACGTCATCGCCGCCTATGAGCCCGTCATGGGCATGGAGGTCCACGTCGAGCTGTCCACGGCGACCAAGATGTTCTGCGGCTGCGCCAATCGGTTCGGTGCCGAACCCAACACGCTGGTCTGCCCGGTCTGCCTGGGGTTGCCCGGTTCACTTCCCGTGCTCAACGAGGCGGCCGTCGAATCGGCGATCCGCATCGGTCTCGCGCTCAACTGCGACATCGCACCCTGGGGCCGGTTCGCCCGGAAGAACTACTTCTACCCCGACCAGCCGAAGAACTACCAGATCTCGCAATACGACGAGCCGATCGCGGTCAACGGGTATCTCGACGTGCCGCTCGACGACGGCTCCACCTTCCGTGTGGAGATCGAGCGTGCACACATGGAGGAGGACACCGGAAAGCTGACCCACCTCGGCAGCGATACCGGCCGCATCGCGGGCGCGACGACCTCGCTCGCCGATTTCAACCGCGCCGGCGTTCCGCTGATCGAGATCGTCACCCGGCCCATCGAGGGGACCGGGGCACGTGCCCCCGAGATCGCTCGCGCATATGTGACGGCACTGCGAGACCTGCTGCGCGGCCTGGGCGTATCGGATGTCCGAATGGATCAGGGCTCGATGCGCTGCGACTCGAACCTGTCGCTCAAGCCGGTCGGGGCAACCGAGTTCGGTACCCGCACCGAGACCAAGAACGTGAACTCGCTGAAGAGTGTCGAAGTTGCGGTTCGGTACGAAATGCGCCGCCAGGCAGCTGTTCTGAATTCCGGAGGCACAGTCACCCAGGAGACCCGGCACTTCCACGAGGACGGCTACACCTCACCCGGGCGTAGCAAGGAGACTGCGCAGGACTACCGGTACTTCCCCGAGCCCGACCTTGAGCCGATCGCGCCCAGTGCGGAATTGGTGGAGCGGCTACGTCAGACCATCCCTGAGCTGCCTTGGTTGGCGCGCAAGCGGATTCAGCAGGATTGGGGCATCTCCGACGAGGTGATGCGGGATCTGGTCAACGCCGGTGCGGTCGAGTTGGTGGCCGCCACCGTTTCCCACGGTGCCTCCAGCGAGGCTGCGCGCGCCTGGTGGGGCAACTTCCTGGTGCAGAAGGCCAACGAAAACGAGGTCGAGCTCGAGGCTTTGCCGATTTCACCCGCCCAGGTTGCCGCCGTGGTCAAGCTGGTCGACGAGGGCAAGCTGTCCAACAAGCTGGCCCGCCAGGTGATCGAGGGCGTGCTGGCCGGCGAGGGGGAGCCCGAGCAGGTGATGACCGATCGAGGTCTCGCCCTCGTGCGCGACGACTCGGTGATCCAGGCTGCCATTGATAAAGCGCTCGAGGCTCAGCCTGACGTGGTCGACAAGATCCGTGGCGGCAAGATCCAGGCCGCCGGAGCGATTGTCGGCGCCGTCATGAAGGCGACGAAGGGTTCGGCCGACGCGGCGCGCGTTCGCGAGCTGGTGCTGGCCGCCTGCGGCCAGAGCGGGTAACCCCGGCCGTCAGCTCACCGGCCGGGCGAACATCGTCATCGCCGCAGTCGCATATTGCTCGAGCCGTTCGCGCGGGAAGCTGTCGGGGTCGAGTACTGCCAAACGGCCGAGCATCTCGGCGAAGGACAACAAGGTGTGCCCGAGGAGTTCGGGGTCCAGAGCCGAAAGCCGGGGATCCACCGCGATCCCCGCCCGTGCCATTTGCTCGAGCTCGGTGAGGATCTGGTTCCGGGCGTTGCGGACCGCCGCGTGGAAATCCCGCGGCGCGCTGTCGGGCACCGTGAGGATGAGTCGCCAGCGGGTCGGGTTCTCCAACACGCAGCGCAGGAAACCGGTGACGGTCGCGGTGTAGGCATCTCGCGGTCCGGTTACCGACAGATTCTTGGGCAAAGCGGTCAGTATCTGGTTCAGGCCCCGCTGATGCTCGCGGATCAGCAATGCCGTCACCAGCTCGGTGCGGGTCCGGAAAGCGGTGTAGAGAACGGGTTTACCGACGCCACCTGCCTCGGCCACGGCTTCCATCGTCAGCTCGTGCAGGGGGCAGTCCTGCAGCACGGTCAAGGCTGCATCGAGCAGTTGCTCGCGCCGTTCTTCACGCGGTAGCCGCGGTGCATATCTGCGGCGCTGGCGGTCAGGCACCCGACAATGTTACGTCATCGTT
Source organism: Mycolicibacterium fortuitum subsp. fortuitum (assembly GCF_022179545.1). Next base: position 2,371,042 of record NZ_AP025518.1, read on the forward strand.
ATCAGATCGTGATGCTCGCCAGAGGCCTTTATATTCATGTCGCGACCTCGGCGCATGCGTCACCCCCAGCGCCCGGCTGCTTGAGTCAGGCCGAAAGTCGTTGTGCCTCAGGTGTTGTCGGCGTTGCTGCGTGGGAAGCCGCCACCCTGTGGGAACAGTGGGAAGACGACGTCGTCGAAACTCTCGGCGTCTCCGGCGGTTCGATTCACCGTCGCGCCCCAGACGTTGCCGTCAGGCGAGAGCTGTAGTGCCCACGCGTGACCGCGCACATTCTCCCGCACCACCTCCGGGTCACCGGTGACCGCGCCGGTATCGGGCGCCAATCGCACGGCGACCGTCTTCTTCACGTTGACCAGGTTGACCAACACGGTGCCCTCCAGCGCGGCGCAGCCGGCGACGCCGGGCCGGTCCGGCCAGGTCCACACCGTGGAAACCTTGGAATCCTTGGTGATCCGCTGCAGCCGGTCGGCGCTCGGGGTGCGGTCGGTGACATAGAGCGAGCCGTCGGACGAATCGACGCACATACCGCCGGCGCCGCCCAGTCCGCTGAGCGCGGTGGTGATCGGGGCCTGGTTGACCGTGGTGGGCTGCTCGATGCGCAACACCTTGCCGGCCAACGAGCCGGGATCGGCACCCAGTGCCGGATCACCCGCATCGCCGGTCTGCACCAAGAGCGTGGTCTTGCTGGTGAAGGTCAGCGACCCCATGTTGCCGGTGGCGCCCTTGGGGATGCCGGTGAGGATGGGCTTGGGGACGTCGCCGTCGGCGATGCGGATCACCCGGTTGTCGGTCGGAGTGCTCACGTAGGCGTACATCAACCGGTCCTGGCCGTAGGTCGGCGACAACACGATGTCCATCAACCCGCCGTCACCGGACGGATCGACCGGAATCGTGACCTTGACCTTCGGTTCGGCCTTCACCGACACCTGCTTGACCGCACCTGTCAACCGTTCGGCGACCAGCGCGGACTGGCTGTCGGGCAGCATGATCAAACCGCTGGTGCTGTCCAGGCAGCCCTGCATCACCCCGGTCGCCTTGCATTCCTTGGGGAACGGCTTGGCCGGCAGTGGTGGCGGCGGCGGTGGTGTGGTGGTCGGGCCAGGTGCCATCTTGGGCACAGTGGTGAAAGGCTCGGACTGGGCCGCGTCGAAGCGGGCACAGCCCGACCCGACAAGCATCGCGGCGCACAGAACGGCGGCCACCCCCGTCATCCGCCGGCGCGATTTCATGCCCGCCAGATTACGGATTGCCCGGCAGTGCGCGCCACGTCGGGACCTCGCGTCGCACCTTTGGCGGGCCGATACCAGGCGGAAGCGCCGGGGTAAATACCCGGATCGGACCCCACTTGCACTTACCCTGGCAGCTGTGACCAGCCACCCGCAGGACCCACAAGCCTGGCAACGACCGGGTTACTCGGACGATTCCGCCAGGCCGACCGGGGCCAGCCTGGTCGACCCCGAAGACGACCTGCCTTCGGAGAACTACGGCGGCGACTTCGAGACCACCGCCATTCCGCGCTACGACTCGAAAACGGGTGACCAGTCGGCATTCAGCCTGGTTCCCGACCCCGAGCCCCTTCCGTACGCGCAGTCCGGCCCCGCTCCGATGGCGCCCTTCAATGCCGAGCCTGCCGAGATCGAGCGCGACGAGTTCGTCGACGAGCGCGTCAGGGCTGCTGGTAGACGTGGCACTCAGGACCTCGGCCTGCTGATCCTGCGCGTGGCGCTGGGCGGGCTGATGATCATCCACGGCCTGCAGAAGGCCTTCGGCTGGTGGGGCGGCCCGGGGCTCGACGGTTTCAACACCTCACTGGGTGAGATGGGGTACAAGAACGCCGACATCCTGACCTATGCGGCCACCGGTGGGCAGATCGCCGCCGGTGTCCTGCTGGTCCTCGGGCTGTTCACCCCCATCGCGGCGGCCGGTGCGCTGGCGTATCTGATCAACGGGGTGCTGGCGACGGCGATGGCCGCTCACGAGCAGGCCCGCCTTGCCGAGGTCATCACCGACGGCACTGAATACCGGATGATCGTCGTCGTCGCCGCGGCCGCGATCATCCTGACCGGCCCCGGTCGCTACGGATTCGACGCCGGCCGCGGCTGGGCCCGGCGTCCGTTCGTCGGATCCTTCGTGGCCCTGGTGCTCGGTGTGGCTGGCGGCATCGCCATCTGGGTTTTCCTCAACGGCGGCAATCCGCTCGGCTGACGACTCAGGCGTACGGATTCGGTACGCGACCGCCGCTCACCTCGGTGAGCAACGGCAGTGTTGCGAACGTCACGGCGGGCAGACGCAGGTCGGTGCCATCGGTCAGATCTGCGATCGCCCAAGACGACCGATCGAACCGAAGCCCCTTGATATCGCCCCAGGCCACGGTGCGGCTGCGGGTCAGCGACCGCGCTGTGACGGTCTGGGCGTCGGCAATCGTGCGGTATCGGATGATGGCTGCGGACAAGACAATCGGGATCACGAGCAGCACCGAGAAAACAGTGGGATTGCTCAGCACCAGGGTCAGCAGGCCCAGCGTCAGGAAGCCGACTGCCAGGTGCGCCATGGGCGAAATCCGGATGACGACAGGGGAGGTTGCCGATCGTGCGCTCACGCGTTCATCCTTGCACCACCCGATCGGCAGGCCGGCCCGGCCGTCACCCGTTGCCGGGTCGAGGGCTGAACCAATTTGACCTTTGACCTGTGCGACAGCTACCGTCGGGTGCTATGCAGACCCCCGGAATGCTCGTAGTAATTGGTTGGCGCGTTGATGCCGCGCTGGCCCTCTGCCGGGCATAGCCAACCGCATCGACGCGCCACCCTCGTACAGCTACCGGCTGACGGGGGTTTTTTATTTGCCCACAAGCGCGCCGGAATCGTTGAAAAATTGAAACTTCCGCCAAGAGGAATGTGAAGCAGACCGTGAAGAGGACATCGTGAGCGCACCGACAACGCGACCGCCGGCCCGGTCCGGATCCGCGCCGGCCAACGGCGCAACCAAGGCCAAGTCAGAGGGACAGCCCAAACGGGTTGCACCCCAGCAGCTCACCGGCGCCCAGGCGGTCGTCCGGTCGCTGGAAGAACTGGGCGTCGACGTGGTCTTCGGTATCCCCGGCGGCGCCGTGCTGCCGGTCTATGACCCGCTGTTCGACTCGCAGAAGCTGCGTCACGTGCTGGTTCGCCACGAACAGGGTGCCGGCCACGCGGCCAGCGGCTACGCCCACGCCACCGGCAAGGTCGGCGTGATGATGGCGACGTCGGGGCCCGGCGCGACCAACCTGATCACCCCGCTGGCCGACGCCCAGATGGACTCCATCCCCGTCGTGGCCATCACCGGGCAGGTCGGGCGCAGCCTCATCGGCACCGATGCCTTCCAGGAAGCCGACATCACCGGCATGACCATGCCGATCACCAAGCACAACTTCCTGGTGCGCGACGGCGACGACATCGCCCGGGTGATGGCCGAGGCCTTCCACATCGCACGCTCGGGTCGGCCGGGCGCGGTGCTCGTCGATGTCCCCAAGGACATCCTGCAGGGCCAGTGCACCTTCTCGTGGCCGCCGCAGATGGACCTGCCCGGCTACAAGCCGAACACCAAGCCCCACAGCCGGCAGGTGCGCGAGGCCGCCAAGCTGATCGCGGCGGCGCGCAAGCCGGTGCTCTACGTCGGCGGCGGTGTCATCCGCGGTGAGGCGAGTGCCGAACTGCTCGAGCTGGCCGAGCTGACGGGCATCCCCGTCGTCACCACGCTCATGGCCCGCGGTGCGTTCCCGGACAGTCACGAACAGCACCTGGGGATGCCGGGTATGCACGGCACCGTGGCCGCGGTGGGCGCCCTGCAGAAGAGCGACCTGCTGATCGCCCTGGGCACCCGGTTCGACGACCGCGTCACCGGCCAGCTGGCCTCGTTCGCCCCCGAGGCGAAGGTGATCCACGCCGACATCGACCCGGCCGAGATCGGCAAGAACCGGCATGCCGACGTGCCGATCGTGGGCGACGTGAAGGCCGTCATCGCCGACCTGATCGAGGTGCTGCGCCGCGACGGGACCACCAGTGCCGCACTGCAATTGGACAGCTGGTGGGAGTACCTGTCCGGGCTGAAGGCAACCTACCCGCTGAGCTACGGCCCGCAGAGCGACGGCAGTCTGAGCCCTGAGTACGTCATCGAGAAGCTCGGCCAGATCGCCGGACCCGAGGCGGTTTATGTCGCCGGGGTCGGCCAGCACCAGATGTGGGCCGCGCAGTTCGTCAAGTACGAGAACCCGAAGACATGGCTGAACTCCGGCGGTCTGGGCACCATGGGCTTCGCGGTGCCGGCGGCCATGGGCGCCAAGTTCGCCCGGCCGGAGGCCGAGGTGTGGGCCATCGACGGCGACGGCTGCTTCCAGATGACCAACCAGGAGCTGGCCACCTGCGCCATCGAAGGTGCGCCGATCAAAGTGGCGCTGATCAACAACGGCAACCTGGGCATGGTGCGGCAGTGGCAGACGCTGTTCTACGAACAGCGCTACAGCCAGACCGATCTGGCCACGCACTCCCGCCGGATCCCGGACTTCGTCAAGCTGGCCGAGGCGCTGGGCTGCGTCGGGCTGCGCTGCGAGCGGGCCGAGGATGTCGAAGACGTCATCAACCAGGCGCGGGCCATCAACGACCGGCCGGTGGTCATCGACTTCGTCGTCGGGGCCGACGCGCAGGTGTGGCCGATGGTGGCCGCCGGTACCAGCAACGACGAGATCATGGCGGCCCGCGATATCCGGCCGCTGTTCGACGAGAACGACGCAGAGGGGCACGCCTGATGAGCGCTTGCGCGAAGAAGAGAGAGCACTGATGAGCAACACCACCCCCACCCACACCCTGTCGGTGCTGGTCGAGGACAAACCCGGCGTGCTCGCCCGGGTGGCCTCGCTGTTCTCCCGTCGCGGCTACAACATCCAGTCCCTGGCTGTCGGCGCCACCGAGCAGAAGCACATGTCGCGGATGACGATCGTGGTCAGCGTCGAGGAATCGCCGCTGGAGCAGATCACCAAGCAGCTCAACAAGCTGATCAACGTGATCAAGATCGTCGAGCAGGAGGACGACCACTCGGTGTCCCGCGAGCTCGCGCTGATCAAGGTGCGGGCCGACGCATCCAACCGCGGCCAGGTCATCGAAGCGGTGAACCTGTTCCGCGCCAAGGTCGTTGACGTTTCTACCGAGTCCTTGACGGTGGAGGCGACCGGCACCCCGGAGAAGCTGGAGGCCCTGCTGCGGGTCTTGGAGCCCTACGGTATCCGCGAGATCGCACAGTCCGGCATGGTGTCGGTCTCACGCGGTCCCCGTGGTATCAGCGCAGTGAAGTAAGCACGTCAAGTAGCGTTAGTCGGCTGTAGAGCTAGAAAGAGAAGGAAAATTTCGCATGGCAGTTGAGATGTTTTACGACGCCGACGCGGACCTGTCGATCATCCAGGGTCGCAAGGTCGCCGTCATCGGCTACGGCAGCCAGGGGCACGCGCATTCGCTGTCGCTGCGCGACTCGGGCGTGCAGGTCAAGGTTGGTCTGAAAGAGGGCTCGAAGTCCCGCGTCAAGGTCGAGGAGCAGGGCCTTGAGGTCGACACCCCGGCCGAGGTGGCCAAGTGGGCCGACGTGATCATGGTGCTCGCGCCCGACACCGCGCAGGCCGAGATCTTCCGCAACGACATCGAGCCCAACCTGGAGGACGGCAACGCGCTGTTCTTCGGCCACGGCCTCAACATCCACTTCGGCCTGATCAAGGCCCCGGCCAACGTCACCGTCGGCATGGTCGCCCCCAAGGGCCCCGGCCACCTGGTGCGTCGCCAGTTCGTCGACGGCAAGGGCGTGCCCTGCCTGATCGCCGTCGACCAGGACCCCAAGGGTGAGGGCCAGGCCCTGGCGCTGTCGTACGCCGCCGCGATCGGTGGTGCCCGCGCCGGCGTCATCAAGACCACCTTCAAGGAAGAGACCGAGACCGACCTGTTCGGTGAGCAGGCCGTGCTCTGCGGTGGCACCGAAGAGCTGGTCAAGGCCGGCTTCGAGGTCATGGTCGAGGCCGGCTACGCCCCGGAGATGGCCTACTTCGAGGTGCTGCACGAGCTCAAGCTCATCGTCGACCTGATGTACGAGGGCGGCATCGCCCGCATGAACTACTCGGTGTCCGACACCGCGGAGTTCGGCGGCTACCTGTCGGGCCCCCGCGTCATCGACGCCGACACCAAGAAGCGCATGAAGGACATCCTGACCGACATCCAGGACGGCACCTTCGTCAAGCGCCTGGTCGCCAACGTCGAGGGTGGCAACAAGGAGCTCGAGGCGCTGCGCAAGGCCAACGCCGAGCACCCGATCGAGGTCACCGGCAAGAAGTTGCGCGACCTGATGAGCTGGGTCGACCGGCCGATCACCGAAACGGCCTGATTTTCGTTCTGACCTGACTGGCCAGTTATTGCACGCAAGCTTTGTAAAAGCGTGCAGTAACTGGCCTTTCGGCTTTTCTAGATGATCGTGTAACCGATCGCGGCCAGCGTCCGCGCGACATTCCGTCCGTCGGCGCTGCCCGGGAGTTTGTCGGTGCTGTCGATCTGCAGACCTTCACCGACCACACCGTAGAGCTCTGTCGATACCGGGTCGTCAGGTTCCGGCGGCTCGACGCGGCCATCCGGGTAGATGCACTGAGCCCGCATGGCCCACAGGGTCTGCGCGGCGGCGACGACGTTGTAGCCGCACAGCGGCGGGCTCAGGTGATAGAGCTCCAGGTCGCCCACCGCAAGGATCTTCATCACCGGATCGGTATGCGGTAGAGAACCCACCAAGCGTGCGATGCCAGAGTTCACGACTCAAATCTAAGTGGTACCGCCGCGGCTGCGGCGCAGCATTTTTGGCCAGGCGGATTCCGCTGGACCGCCCGGCTGCCGTGTGGATCGGTCAGGTCGCGCAGCCGATGGGCGCGGGCCCGTCGCCGTTCTGCGCGGCCTCACATGCTTGCCGGAACCAGGCTCCGCCGGCGTCACCCGTCGCATACCCGCCACCAGCCTCGCCGCGCGCGTACCCGCCACCGGCACTGCCCGTCGCGTAGCCCCCGCCGGCGTCGCCGCGCGAAAACGCGCCTCAGGCGTGGTTGTTCACGTAGCCGCCACCACCGGGATCGCCCGGAGCGGCCAGAGCGCTGCCCGCAGGGCCCAACAGCGCCGCGAACGCCAGTGACGCCGCAGCGACACCGCTGAACACGAACTTCAGTCGCGTCGTCTTCTGTTCCATCATCGCCAGTTCCCTGGTCGTGGCCCTGCACGTCGCTGTCGGCCTGCCCAACGCGCACATGAGCGCCTGCGTCACGATTTTACGTGATGCAGGTCACACTGGCTATCGTCGATGGCAGGACAGGCTTGCCGGCACGTCACGAGGCAAGCCGGGCGGCCACGCTGACCACCCGCCGGGCCAGGTGGTCGATCGCGTCATAGGTGGCCGCGTCGAACTCGTTGATGTTGTCGTGATTGGCGATCAGGCTCGCGCCGTAGGGGTTGCCGTCGACGAACTTGACCGGGTCGGTGTAGCCCGGCGGCACGATGATCCCGCCCCAGTGCATCAGCGTCACGTACAGCGTCAGCAACGTGCTCTCCTGGCCGCCGTGCGCCGTGTTGGACGACGTGAACCCGGCATACACCTTGTCGGCGAGCTTGCCCTGTGACCACAGGCCGCCGAGCGAGTCAAGAAATGCGCGCAACTGCGAAGCGACAGAACCGAATCGGGTAGGGGAGCCGAAGATCACCGCATCCGCCCACACGATGTCCTCGCCGGTGGCCGCCGGAAGATCTTTGGTGGCTTCATAATTGGCGGTCCAAGCCGGGTTGTGGGCGAAGGAGGCCGGATCGGCGGTCTCGGCGACCGGCCGCAACCGAACCTCGGCGCCCGCAGCCTCCGCGGTGGCGGTGACGCGTTGGGCCATGTGGGTGCCGTGGCCGGTGGCGGAGTAGTAGATGACGGCGACCTTGGGGGCAGAGTTGGTCATGGCGCCAGCTTAGGCAGATCCCTGATGCCGAACTCGCGTTTCAGCACGGTGCGCGCAGCGTAGAAGCCCGCCATCCCGTGGACTCCGCCGCCGGGCGGGGCGGCCGACGAGCACAGATACGCCTTGGGGATCGGTGTGGTCCACGGATCGAACCGCGGCGTGGGGCCCAGCAGCGCGCTGGCCATGTTGTTGCCACCGACGCCGATATCGCCACCCACCAGGTTGGCGTTGTGCTGGTCCATCTGCGAGGCAGGCACGCTGCGTACGGCGACCACCAGATCGCGGAAGCCCGGGGCGAACCGCTCGAAGATCTCGGTTACCGTCTCGGCGAGATCCCGCGTGGAATTGTTCGGCACGTGGACGTAGGTCCACAGGGGCCTGCGGCCTGCGGCATCGATGCGCGACGGGTCGGCGATGTGGGGCAATGCGGCCAGCACCATGGGCCACTCGGCATGGCGACCCGCGGCGATCTCAGCTTCGGCCAGTGCCATCTGCGCCCGGCTGCCGCCCAGATGCAGCGTGGGCGCCTGCGTCAGGCGTGGGTCGCGCCAAGGAATCTCGCCGCTCAACACGAAATCGACCTTCGCGACTCCCGGCCCGTAGGAGTAGCGGCTCAACGCCCGGGCGTAGCGAGGCGGCAGTTTCTTGCCGTAGATCGACAGCAGGGCGGTCGGAGCGGTGTCGTAGAGCACCACACCGCTCGGCGGTTCGACCACCTCCTGCCCGAGGATCAGTTCGCCGCCGTGGGAGAGCAGATCGGCGATCAACGCGTCGGGAATGGCGCGCGATCCGCCGATCGGAATCGGCCATCCCACCGCGTGCCCCAGTGTCGCCAACATCAACCCGGCGCCGCCCGACACCAGCGACGGCATCATTGAAATCGTATGTGCCGCAACACCACTGAACAGCGCACGAGCGTCCTCGCCTTTCAGTAGTCGCCACAGCGGGGTGCCCTGCACCAGCAGCCGGGGTGCCACGCGTGCCGCCGCGGCCAGCGACGGCGGCATCGATCGCTTGTCACCGAGGATGAGACCGACCACGCCGTCGCAATCGGCGGCCAACGGCCCGAGCAGACGTCGCCAGGACTCACCGAAGTCCAATTCGCTGCAGGTGCGCTCGATGTCGCGATAGCCGACCGCGGCGGGCCGGTCGACCAGCGGGCTGGCGTAGGAGATCTCGGGGACGGCCAGCTTCACCCCGCGAGCCTGCAGGTCGTAGGCGGCGAAGAACGGCGACGCCAGAGCCAGCGGGTGGACCGCCGAGCAGATGTCGTGGCTGACCCCGGGAAATTCCGGATCGGGCAAGGTACGGGCACCGCCACCCGGCGTCGGCTGCGCTTCGATCACGCGTACCGACAATCCGGCTCGGGCGCAGATGACCGCGGCGGACAGGCCGTTGGGGCCGCTGCCGACGATTGTGACGTCCACGCCCATCAGTACACCGCACGCGGTGCGGCTGTGGTAGGGCGCACACACTAGGCTGTCCGCGTGAGTCTTCCCGTTGTTTTGATTGCCGACAAGCTCGCGGAATCGACCGTCGCCGCACTTGGTGACCAGGTAGAGGTCAGGTGGGTCGACGGTCCGGACCGCGAGAAGCTGCTCGCTGCCGTGCCGGAAGCCGACGCGCTCCTGGTGCGTTCCGCCACCACGGTGGACGCCGAGGTCATCGCCGCGGCCCCCAAACTCAAGATCGTCGCCCGCGCCGGCGTCGGCCTGGACAACGTCGACGTAGACGCCGCCACCGCCCGCGGCGTGCTCGTGGTCAACGCGCCGACCTCCAACATCCACAGCGCCGCCGAGCATGCGCTGGCCCTGCTGCTGGCCACCGCCCGGCAGATCCCCGCGGCTGATGCGACCCTGCGCGAGCACACCTGGAAGCGGTCGTCGTTCTCGGGTGTCGAAATCTTCGACAAGACCGTCGGCGTCGTCGGCCTGGGCCGCATCGGGCAGCTGGTCGCCCAGCGCCTGGCCGCCTTCGGCGCGCACATCGTGGCGTACGACCCCTATGTGTCGCAGGCCCGGGCAGCCCAGCTCGGCATCGAGTTGCTGCCGCTGGACGACCTGCTCGCGCGCGCCGACTTCATCTCGGTGCACCTGCCCAAGACCAAGGAGACCGCCGGCCTGCTCGGCAAGGAGAACCTCGCCAAGACCAAGCCGGGCGTCATCATCGTCAACGCCGCCCGCGGTGGCCTGATCGATGAGCAGGCCCTGGCCGACGCCATCACCAGCGGCCATGTGCGGGCCGCCGGCCTGGACGTGTTCGCCACCGAACCGTGCACCGACAGCCCGCTGTTCGAACTGCCGCAGGTCGTCGTGACCCCGCATCTGGGCGCCTCGACCGCCGAGGCGCAGGACCGGGCGGGCACCGACGTGGCCGCGAGCGTGAAGCTGGCCCTGGCCGGCGAATTCGTGCCGGACGCTGTGAACGTCGGCGGCGGGGCCGTCGGCGAAGAGGTGGCGCCGTGGCTGGACCTCGTGCGCAAGCTCGGCCTGCTGGCCGGTGCCCTGTCCGACGCGGCCCCCGTGTCGCTGTCGGTGCAGGCACGCGGCGAGCTGGCCAGCGAGGACGTCGAGATCCTGCGCCTGTCGGCGCTGCGTGGGTTGTTCTCCGCGGTGGTCGACGAGCAGGTCACCTTCGTCAACGCTCCGACACTGGCCGCCGACCGCGGGGTGACCTCCGAGATCAGCACCGCCACCGAGAGTCCCAACCACCGCAGCGTGGTCGACGTGCGCGTCGTGCACGCCGACGGCAGCGCGGTGAACGTCGCGGGCACCCTGAGCGGGCCGCAGCTGGTCGAGAAGATCGTCCAGATCAACGGGCGCAACTTCGATCTGCGGGCCGAGGGCTACAACCTCATCGTCCACTACAACGATCAGCCGGGCGCGCTCGGCAAGATCGGCACCTTGCTCGGCGGGGCCAACGTCAACATCCTGGCCGCGCAGCTGAGCCAGGACGTCGACGGCGACAGCGCCATCGTGATGCTGCGCCTGGACACCGACGTGCCCGAGGACGTGCGCTCCGCGCTCGCCGCCGCGGTCGACGCGACGACGCTGGAAGTGGTCGACCTGTCATGAAACTCGCCGTAATCGCCGGTGACGGTATCGGCCCCGAGGTCATCGCCGAGGCACTGAAGGTGCTCGACGCCGTCCTGCCGGGTGTGGACCGCACTGAATACGATCTGGGCGCGCGGCGGTACCACGCGACCGGGGAGACGCTGCCCGAGGGATTCGTCGACGAGCTCAAGGGCTACGACGCAATCCTGTTGGGCGCCATCGGCGATCCCTCGGTACCCAGCGGTGTGCTCGAACGCGGGTTGCTGCTCAACATGCGGTTCGCGTTGGACCACCACGTGAACCTGCGGCCGTCGAAGTTGTTCGCCGGGGTTTCCAGCCCGCTGGCGGGTAACCCCGAGATCGACTTCGTGGTGGTGCGCGAGGGTACCGAGGGTCCCTACACCGGCACCGGTGGGGCGATCCGGGTGGGCACCCCGCACGAGGTCGCCACCGAAGTGTCCACCAACACCCGGTTCGGTGTGGAGCGAGTCGTGCGTTATGCGTTCGACAAAGCCCGCGCTCGACGCAAACACCTCACCCTGGTGCACAAGAACAATGTGCTGGCGTTCGCCGGCTCCCTGTGGAAGCGCACCGTCGACGAGATCGGCACCGAATACCCGGATGTCGAGACGGCCTACCAGCACATCGACGCGGCAACCATTCACATGGTCACCGATCCCGGCCGGTTCGACGTGATCGTCACCGACAACCTGTTCGGCGACATCATCACCGACCTGGCGGCCGCGGTCTCCGGCGGTATCGGTCTGGCCGCTTCGGGCAACATCGATGCGACGGGCACCAATCCCTCGATGTTCGAACCGGTGCACGGCAGCGCACCCGACATCGCCGGGCAGGGGATCGCGGATCCCACGGCCGCGGTGATGAGCGTGGCGCTGCTGCTCACGCACATCGGCGAAACCGACGCCGCAGCGCGGGTCGACAAGGCGGTCGGTGAGCACCTGGCCACTCGGGGCGACGCGAAGCTCTCGACCAGCGAGGTCGGCGAGCGCATTCTGTCGCTGCTGTAGCCGGTGACTCCGCGCTGAGTCGGCGGTGACTACCGGGTTCGCCACACTGACACGGCAGTGCTGGCTGTTCGCCATCGGGTCGTCGTTCTTCGCGGTCGCCACCGCGCCCGGCTTCCCGTTGCTGGCCGGCGCGGGTACGACCAACGCGCTGTGCTTCGTCGGCTCATGGTTTTTCAGCACGGCGGCATACCTGCAGCTGGTGCTGGCCCGACGCGGACTCGACTGGTGGTCGGCCGCCACCCAATTCGCGGGCACCCTGCTGTTCAACCTGAGCACGGGGGCCGCGGTGTGGGCACACACGATCGTCGGTGAGCGGCGCTACGTGTGGGCTCCCGATGCGACCGGTTCGATGGCCTTCCTGGTCAGCGGTGTGCTCGCGGTGGTGGCAGTCGGCACCTGGTCACCCAGATCCGTTGACTGGCGGGCCGCCTGGATCAACCTGGCCGGTTGCGTGGCGTTCGGTGTCTCCGCGCTGGCGGCGTTCGTTCGCAAGACGGGTGTCACGGTCGACGAAAGGCTCGCCAACTTCGGTACTTTCGTCGGCGCGCTGTGTTTCTTGGCGGCTGCGCTGATGTTGCGGCCGCGGTCTGACACGGCATCGACTCTGCGCTGAGGGCGCTGGCCACGCGAGCGCCGGTCGATCGCTCAGCGTCGGGCCGCGATGAATCTCTCGGCGCCGGTCGGTCTATATGCGCATGGGACTCATCGACATCGAAATCTTCGCCACCCTCGATCTCGTCGCGCAGGCGCCGGGAGGCCCTGACGAGGACCCCGAAGGATTCTCGTTCGGCGGCTGGCAGGCGCCGCTGATCGACGAAGTCTCGGGCGCGCAGGTCGGTGCGGCATACGAAGGCACCGACGCACTGTTGCTCGGACGGCGCACCTATGACATCTTCGCCGCATACTGGCCGAACCAGAACGACGAGTTCGGCACGCTGTTCAACAGCATTCCGAAGTACGTGGCCTCCCGCGGCACCCCTGAACTGTCGTGGGCCGGTTCGACACAGCTGGGTTCTGACCTGGCCGGTGCGGTGCGGGAAATCCGTGACCGGCACGAGAAGGTGAAGGTCGTGGGGAGCCTGAATCTGGTTCAGACGCTCTTGCGGGAGAAGCTCTTCGACCGGATCGACCTCTGGGTGCACCCGATCATGCTCGGCGCCGGGAAGAAGGTGTTCGACGGTGGCGCGGTGCCCACGAACGTCAGCCTTTTGCAGTCGCCGGTGGCCAGCCCGAACGGCATTGTGTATCTGCAATACGGACTCGCCGAGGGAATCCCGGGGACAGGTGACATGAGCGCGGCCTGAACCGGAGTCCGTTCGGCGTGCGCGGCCGGCAATTTCTGGTGGCAGCCGTCGCGCTCGCGCTCTCCACGCAAACGATCAGATGGTTGTTGTTCGCTCGTCGGCCGGTACGAGCGGCACCGCCAACAGTGGCAACAACGCACACACCGCGAATGCCGCGGGGTACCCGGCCACCCCGATCAGGGCGCCGAACAACGGCGCAGAGCTGGCGGTGGCCAGGTGCTGGCTGGTGTTCTGGGTTCCCAGCGCCCGCCCGCTCCAGAACGGACCGGCGATCTCGGCGATCGCGGTGAATGCCAAACCGTTGTCGGACACCGTGATCACCGATGCGATGACGATCAGCACGACACTGATCGGGGAGCCCAGCCAGTCGGTGAGAGCCAGCAGTCCCATTGTCGCTGCGGCCGCCAAAGCGATGGTGCGGATCGGCCGCAGCCGCTGTCCTACCACATCGGACCATCGGCCCGCGGCGATCCGCCCTGCCGCGCCCAGCAATTGAGCGACGGTCACCAGCGTGCCCGCCGATGCCGCAGACCACCCCCGATCACTCATCAACCACACCAGGGTGAAGGTCCAGACCAGGCCCTGAGGGACGACCAGCAGCACGGACACGGCGTGGATGCGCCACAACACGTTTGAGCCGCGGTACGGGTTGGCCAGATGCTCGGCCGGCGCCTCGTGACGCGGCGGCCGCGGCGGATCCAGCACGCCCACAGCGCAGATCGCCGCGGACAACACGCACACGATCGCCGGGAACATCAATGCGGTTGCCACACCGTGCGATTCGGCGAGGCGGGGAATGACCAACGCGCCCAGGCCGACACCCAACGGGGTTGCCGTCTGGCGGATTCCCATGGCCAGCCCGCGCTGCTCGGGTGGAAACCACCCGACCACAACCCGCCCGCTTGCCGAATTGCTGCTGGCCGCTGCCATTCCGCCCAAGAGCAGGAACATGCCGACGGTCACCAGGGAATGAGCGGCGGCCGCGCCGAACGCCGCAGCGGCGGTCAGGGCCGAGCCCACCGTCAACACGATCCGTTCGCCGACCCGGTCGACGACGTAGCCCCAGGCGATCAGCGTGATCACCAGACCGAAGCTCGGCATCGACGACAGCAGACCGGCCTGGGCCAAATCGAGGCCGCGCTCGGAGTGCAGGGTGGGGATCAGGAATGCCGCGCCGTTGATGAACACGTTGGCACAAGTGGTCGCAGTCAGTGCGATCGCCAACATCGACCAACGGCGAAACGTGCTGATCGATGAAACCGGCATGTCGGCATCGTTTCACGGATGTCTCAAAATGTTGAATCGCATTCTCATTATCTGAGATACGGCACTGCTTGCCATAGGGTGTGCTCGTGAAGAAGTCGTTTGCGGCAGTCATTCTGTTCACGTGTGGATTCTTGACAGCGCCGAGCGCAGTGGCGGCGGCTCCGGACTGGTCCGGTCTGGATGCCCGTCACTACGATGCGCCGATCCCGGTGGCCGGCACCCTGATCGAGACGGTTCCACTCGACCCGGTGTTGTCCGTGCCCGGCGCGGCGCAGGCCTACCGCATCCTGTACTCGACTGTCGATCAGCATGATTCGCCGGCCGTCAGCACCGCGGCGGTGTTCATCCCGCACGGTGTCCCGCCCGAGGGTGGCTGGCCGACGATCGCGTGGGCCCACGGCACCGTGGGACTCGGCGACGATTGCGCTCCCTCGGCGCAACCACGCAGCGCACGGGATGTGGAGTACCTCACGCACTGGCTCGACCAGGGCTACGCCGTCGTCGGCTCGGACTACGCCGGGCTGGGCACACCCGGATTGATGAGTTACCTCAACAGCGTGGCCACAGCGCACAGCGTCGTCGATTCCGTGATCGCCATGCACCACATGGATCTGCCGCTGTCGCCGAAGTGGGCCCTCGTCGGCCAGTCGCAGGGCGGCGGGGCCGCGGTCAACAGTGCGCGCTGGGCGACCGAATTCAGCCGCGGCACCGGCTTGGACTACCGCGGCGTGGTGGCGACGGGTACGCCGTTCAACGTCGAGGGCATCGTCAAGCAGGCCGGTCCCGACATGGCACTGCCGCCGAGTCTCGGGCCGGCCGCCAACAGCTACACGGGTTACATCCTGGCCGGGCTGCGTGAGGCGCGGCCGGCGCTCGACATCGACAGCGTGCTCGCCCCGGCCGGACTGGACGCGGTCGCCAAGGCGGAGGTGTTGTGCAAGCCGCAACTGGACCAGCAACTCACCGGGATGACGCCGACCGACTACTTCCGTGCGCCGCTGGCCTCCCTGCCCGGGCTCAACGAAGCCCTCGACTCGTACCTGGGCACCCCGACCAGCGGGTACGACCGACCGATCTTCCTGGGCGTGGGGCTGTTGGATCGCGATGTCCCACCGAACATGTCGCAGCAACTTGCCGATCAGCTCCGCGCCAACGGCCAGGACGTCACCCTCAAGGTCTATCCCGACGAAGATCACTCCGGGACGGTGATGGCGTCCGTTCCGGACTCCACACCGTTTCTCGCCGCGCTGTTCGACGGGCCCTGACAGCCTTGACCCGAGGCGTCCGCGCTGGTGGTGGGACGCGCGCACTACCCTGGTCAAAATGCGCTTAGGTCGAATCGCCAGTCCCGACGGCGTCGCTTTCGTCAGTGTCGAAGGCGACGGCGCCGATGCCGTCTGCAAAGAGATCGCCGAGCACCCGTTCGGCAACCCCAACTTCACCGGACGGAGCTGGCCGCTGGCCGACGTCCGGCTGTTGGCGCCCATCCTGGCCAGCAAGGTCATCTGTATGGGCAAGAACTATGAGGCCCACGCCGAGGAGATGGGCGGGGCGGCTCCCGAGGACCCGGTGATCTTCCTCAAACCCAACACCGCGATCATCGGCCCGAACGTGCCGATCCAGCTGCCGGCAGACGCCAATCCGGTTCACCACGAGGGCGAGCTGGCCATCGTCATCGGGCGTCCCTGCAAGGACGTCCCTGCGGCGCGCGCCGCCGAGAACATCCTCGGCTACACCATCGCCAACGATGTCTCGGCGCGTGACCAGCAGGCCAAGGACGGCCAGTGGATGCGGGCCAAGGGCCACGACACCTTCTGCCCGGTAGGCCCGTGGATCGTCAACGACCTCGATCCCTCGGATCTGGAGATCCGCACCGAGGTGAACGGTGAAGTGCGCCAGCTCAGCCGAACCTCGCTGATGATCCACGACATCGGTGCCATCGTCGAGTGGGTCTCGGCTGTGATGACGCTGCTTCCCGGGGACCTGATCCTCACCGGAACACCCGAGGGAGTCGGCCCGATCGAAGACGGGGACACCGTGAGCGTCACCGTCGAGGGTATCGGCACCCTCACCAATCCCGTTGTGCGTAAAGGAAAGTGATGACAAGTTCAAATGTCCGGGTGAGGTTCTGTCCGTCGCCGACCGGAACCCCGCACGTCGGGTTGGTGCGCACCGCTCTGTTCAACTGGGCCTACGCCAGACACACCGGCGGCACCTTCGTCTTCCGCATCGAGGACACCGATGCCGCCCGCGACAGCGACGAGAGCTACGCCGCGATCCTCGACGCGCTGCGGTGGCTGGGGCTGGACTGGGACGAAGGACCCGAGGTCGGTGGTCCGTACGAGCCGTACCGGCAGTCGCAGCGCAGCGAGATCTACCGTGATGTGATCGCGCGGCTGCTGGAGGCGGGTGAGGTCTACGAGGCGTATTCCACGCCGGAAGAGGTCGAGGCGCGTCACCACGCGGCAGGCCGGAATCCCAAACTGGGGTACGACAATTTCGATCGCACCCTCACCGACGAGCAGCGCGCGGCGTTCGCCGCCGAGGGCCGTAAGCCCGTGCTGCGCTTGCGTATGCCCGACGAGGACCTCGGCTGGACCGATCTGGTGCGCGGGCCGGTGAGCTTCCCGGCCGGTTCGGTGCCGGATTTCGCGGTCACGCGCGCCAACGGAGATCCGTTGTACACGTTGGTGAACCCGGTCGACGATGCGCTGATGAAGATCACCCACGTGCTGCGTGGCGAGGACATCATGCCTTCGACCCCGCGCCAGATCGCGCTGTACCGGGCGCTGATGCGAATCGGTGTGGCCGAGCGCGTGCCCGAATTCGCACATCTGCCAAGTGTTCTGGGGGAGGGCAACAAGAAGCTGTCCAAGCGGGACCCGCAGTCGAATCTGTTCCTGCACCGCGACCGCGGCTTCCTGCCCGAAGGGCTGCTGAACTACCTGGCGCTGCTGGGCTGGGGCATCGCCGACGATCACGACGTGTTCAGCCTCGACGAGATGGTGGCCGCATTCGACGTGGCCGACGTCAACTCCAACCCGGCGCGGTTCGACCAGAAGAAGGCCGACGCGATCAATGCCGAGCACATCCGGCTGCTGACGCCGCAGGATTTCACGGCCCGGTTGCGGGCCTATCTCGATGCCCACGGCCACGACACCGGCCTGGACGACGCCGGGTTCGCCGAAGCCGCCGAGCTGATCCAGACCCGCATCGTGGTCCTGGGTGACGCGTGGGGGCTGTTGAAGTTCTTCGACGACGACGCCTACGAGATCGACGAGAAGGCCGCTGCCAAGGAGTTGCGTGAGGAGGCCGCACCGGTTCTGGATGCCGCTCTGAGCGCTTTGGAAGCGGTCGGGGAGTGGACCACCGCCAACATCGAGGCTGCGCTCAAGGCGGCGCTCCTGGACGGTCTGGAGCTCAAGCCTCGTAAGGCCTTCGGGCCGATCCGGGTGGCGGTCACAGGCGCCACGGTGAGCCCGCCGCTGTTCGAGTCGATGGAACTGCTGGGAGCCGAACGCAGCCTGGCGAGGCTGCGCGCCGCGCGGTCCGCGATGTGAAGTGCGGGAGGGATGGGGCTTGGTAAATCGAGCCCGAAATCTTTGGTAGTCTGCTCGTCGGCCCGAAAAGCAAAACGGGGAAGCCCCCGCTGAGCCGATCGGATCGAAATTGCCCGTGACCTGCAGTAATGGGCAATTAATGGGGTATGGTGTAATTGGCAACACAGCTGATTCTGGTTCAGCCATTCTAGGTTCGAGTCCTGGTACCCCAGCCAACGAGCGGATTAGGTCAGCGAGATCGCCTGAGCTATGCTGACCATCCGGAAGTTCTAGCCCCCGTCGTCTAGCGGCCTAGGACGCCGCCCTCTCACGGCGGTAGCGTGGGTTCGAATCCCATCGGGGGTACAGAAGGTGAGCGCCTCGGCGCTCATCGCGAAAGCGCCCAGTTCTCACGAACTGGGCGCTTTTGCGTTATCTGGGTTCAGTTGGGGATTCCGGTGGTCGGCCTTGCCGGTTCGACACCCGGGGCGACGCCGGGTGTCGAACATCACTTCGGTGTGACGCCGGTCGATCTTCGGCGGTGCGGGCGGTGGAGAGCTACTGAGATTCGCCTCACAGTCGGCGGGTGAGGGCATCCGCCGCCGCGAGGAGATCGGCGGCCCAACGAGCTCCGGGGCGCCGGCCCATCCGGTCGATGGGGCCGGACACCGACACCGCGGCGATCACCGCACCGCGCCCGTCGCGCACCGGCGCCGAGACGCTGGCCACTCCTGGCTCGCGTTCGGCCGCACTCTGTGCCCAGCCTCGCTTGCGGACCTCTGCCAGGGTGCGATCGGTGAACTTGGCAGCGGGCAGCACAGCCTGTTGGGTGGCCGGGTCGGCGTAGGCGAGTAGGACTTTGGCGCCCGAGCCTGCGGTCATCGGTAGGTGGGTGCCTACCGGCACGGTGTCGCGAAGCCCGGCCGGGGGCTCCAATGCCACGACGCAGACCCGCGATTGGCCCTCTCGCCGGTACAGCTGGACGCTCTCGCCGGTGATCTCGCGCAGACGGGGCAATACCGCGGCCCCGGCCGCCAGGAGTGGATCGTTGACGTGAGAGGCCAATTCGGACAGGGCGGGGCCGAGGCGCCATCGGCCGTCTCCGTCGCGGGCCAGCAGCCGGTGGGTTTCCAGCCCCGCGGCCAGCCGGTGGGCGGTCGCCCGCGGCAGTCCGGTCCGCTCGCAGAGTTCGGCCAGCCCGCAAGGTGACTCGGCCACCGTGTGCAGTACACCCACGGCTTTGTCGAGAACGCCGATGCCGCTATCATTTCTCACAGAGAGATACTAACGTCTCGCATTGTGAGATGACAGCCGAGATGACGTCGGTACCGCCCAGCCCTGGCGGACTCTTGATGCAAGCCCGCATTTGCCGTTAATCGAATCGAGAAGTAGCGATGGACCAATCGACACAGACATCCGTGAAGCCGCGCACCCTGGCCGAAAAGGTATGGGACGACCACGTCGTGGCGCGCGGTGAGGGGGAGGGCGCGGCCAAGGAGCCCGACCTGATCTACATCGACCTGCATCTCGTGCACGAGGTCACCAGCCCGCAGGCGTTCGACGGTCTGCGCTTGGCCGGCCGTCCGGTGCGACGGCCCGACCTGACCATCGCCACCGAGGACCACAACGTCCCCACGATCGATATCGACAAGCCGATCGCAGATCCGGTCTCGCGCACCCAAGTCGAGACATTGCGGCGCAACTGCGAGGAATTCGGCATCCGACTGCACCCGATGGGCGACGCCGAACAGGGCATCGTGCACATCATCGGGCCGCAGCTCGGCCTGACACAGCCGGGTATGACGGTCGTGTGTGGGGACAGCCACACCTCCACCCACGGTGCGTTCGGCGCCATCGCCATGGGTATCGGCACCTCTGAGGTCGAACACGTGATGGCCACGCAGACACTGCCGCTCAAGCCGTTCAAGACCATGGCGGTCAACGTCGACGGCGTGCTGCCGCCCGGCGTGAGCGCCAAGGACATCATCCTGGCCGTCATTGCCAAGATCGGCACCGGTGGTGGCCAGGGTCACGTCATCGAATACCGGGGCAGCGCGATCGAGGCGCTGTCCATGGAAGGGCGGATGACGATCTGCAACATGAGCATCGAGGCCGGCGCACGTGCCGGCATGGTCGCTCCTGACGAGACCACCTTCGAGTTCCTCAAGGGCCGCCCGCACGCTCCGAAGGGAGCTGACTGGGATGCCGCTGTGGCCGCGTGGAGCCAGTTGCGTACCGATGAGGGCGCCGAATTCGACACCGAGGTCTACCTGGACGCCGCTACTTTGAGCCCGTTCGTGACGTGGGGCACCAACCCGGGGCAGGGCGTCCCGCTGTCCGCGTCGGTTCCGGATCCGGAGTTGATGGGTGACGACGGGGAGCGCCAGTCGGCGGAGAAGGCTTTGGCCTACATGGATCTTCGACCCGGAATGGCGATGCGCGACATCGCCGTGGACACGGTGTTCGTCGGATCGTGCACCAACGGCCGCATCGAGGACCTCCGAGTGGTCGCCGACGTGTTGCGCGACCGGAAGGTCGCCGACGGTGTACGGATGCTGGTCGTGCCCGGCTCGATGCGGGTCCGGGCCCAGGCCGAATCGGAAGGTCTCGACCGGATTTTCACCGCCGCCGGCGCCGAATGGCGTCAGGCCGGCTGCTCGATGTGTCTTGGTATGAACCCCGACCAATTGTCCCCGGGGCAGCGCTGCGCCTCGACGTCCAACCGGAATTTCGAAGGCCGACAGGGTAAGGGAGGCCGCACCCACCTGGTCTCGCCGGCCGTCGCGGCAGCCACCGCAGTGCGCGGAACGCTGGCGTCCCCTGCCGATCTGCCTGCTGCGTCCCGCTGAGAGGAACACGAAAATGGAAGCGTTCAGCACTCACACCGGCATCGGCGTCCCGCTGCGGCGGTCCAATGTCGACACCGACCAAATCATCCCCGCCGTCTATTTGAAGCGGGTAACCCGAACGGGTTTCGAGGACGGTTTGTTCGCCGCCTGGCGCACGGATCCGTCGTTCATCCTTAATCTCCCGCCATTCGACAAAGGCTCCGTGTTGGTCGCCGGCCCCGATTTCGGGACCGGATCTTCACGCGAACACGCCGTCTGGGCGCTCATGGACTATGGCTTCCGGGTGGTTATCTCATCCCGTTTCGCCGACATTTTCCGCGGCAACGCGGGCAAGGCCGGGCTATTGGCCGCCGAAGTCGCCCAAGATGATGTCGAGCTCTTATGGAAGCTCATCGAGCAGAATCCCGGGCTGGAAATCACTGTGAATCTTCAAGATCGAAATATCGTCGCCGGAACGGTTGTGTTGCCGTTCAGAATTGACGACTACACGGCCTGGCGGCTGCTCGAGGGACTGGACGATATAGGCCTTACGCTGCGGAAACTCTCCTCGATCGAGGATTACGAGAAGCGCAGGCCGAGCTGGAAGCCGCGTACTCTGCCGGCCTGATCGGGGCCGTCCGAGGGCGCCTCAGCGCCCGAATTCGCCGCCTGCCAAACCGGTTCTGGACCCTTCCCGGCGGAGTCCAAGTGGGGCAAGCGGATTGCCGGATTGTTCGCTAGCTACGCCTGAAATTGCGCGTGGCTCTTGGAAATCAGTGGTCACAGGGTTTACCGTGTCCTCTAGTCGGTCCAAGGAGGACCACTGGTTTCGGAGGTTTTGGATGAACAAAGCGGAGCTCATCGACGTACTCACAACCAAACTGGGCACCGATCGTCGGCAGGCTACCGCCGCGGTCGAGAACGTTGTGGACACCATCGTCCGCGCGGTGCACAAGGGCGACAGCGTCACGATCACCGGCTTCGGTGTTTTCGAGCAGCGTCGTCGTGCTGCCCGGGTGGCGCGCAACCCGCGCACGGGCGAGACGGTGAAGGTCAAGCCGACCTCGGTGCCGGCTTTCCGTCCGGGTGCGCAGTTCAAGGCGGTTGTCTCTGGGGCGCAGCGTCTCCCGTCCGAGGGTCCGGCAGTCAAGCGTGGCGTCACCGCCGGCCCGGCCAAGCGCACCGCCGCCAAGAAGACCGCTGCCAAGAAGGCCCCGGCCAAGAAGGTGGCTGCCAAGAAGGCACCGGCGAAGAAGGCCGCGACCAAGGCGCCCGCCAAGAAGGCCGCGACCAAGGCGCCCGCCAAGAAGGCCGCGACCAAGGCACCGGCGAAGAAGGCCGCGACCAAGGCACCGGCCAAGAAGGCCGCGACCAAGGCACCGGCCAAGAAGGCCGCGACCAAGGCGCCCGCCAAGAAGGCCGCGACCAAGGCACCGGCCAAGAAGGCGGCTGCCAAGAAGGCACCGGCCAAGAAGGGCCGCAAGTAATTACGGTAAAGGCACGTCGTGAGCCGTAGATCAGCTCACGACGTGCCTTTCTCTGTGGGACTAGCCGCTGGTGGGCAGGGGACTGCCGAGGTGGTCTGCGGCGATCAGTCGGCCGTCGGCCAGTGACATCACCCAGGTGCTGCCCTTCCGATTGCCGGTCGTCTGCGGGCGTACCTGTGACCGCGCGCACCACCACGCGACCAGGTCTGGAATCACCTTGCCCTGCGTGCAGATCACGGGGGTGCCCGCCCGCGTGGCGATATCGAGCACACGGCTGCGGCCGGCCTTGTGGTCGGCGTTGTAGGCCTCTTCGGTCAGCGCCGGCTCATTGTGAATGTCTACCCCGAGCTCTTGGGCCAGGGGTTCCAGGGTCTGATGGCAACGCAGCCGATCCGCCGCGTAAAGCGTTGTGGCACCGAATGCCAGTAGTTGTGCGACCAGAGCCTCGGCCTGCGCCCGGCCCTTCTTGTCGAGCGGCCTCTTGCGGTCGTCGCCCTTGAATCGCGACCGCCGTCCGGCCGTGCCATGCCTGACGATCAGCAGGGTCTGCGTATCTGGCGGATATTTTTTGAAGCGGCGCAGCACTTTTCGGTCCTGCGGATAACCAAGCTGGTCCATCGCCGCATCCACCGGAAGCCAGATGAGCTTGTCCACCTCGTCGTTGGGCGTGAAGTCGCCTCCGGCGGCGCGGGCCGCCCAATACCAGACCCGCTTGGTGCCCTGCGGAATGTCATAAGAGATCGAACCGAGCCGGCGACCGAGTTGTGCGGTGTATCCGGTCTCCTCGTGAACCTCGCGCACCGCGGCCACGGGATCGGTTTCGTCGAGTTCGACCTTGCCCTTGGGCAGGGACCAATCGTCGTATCGCGGACGGTGGATCACAGCCACCTCGGTCACGGCGGCGCCCATGGCGTCCTCGCCGCCGCGCCACAACACAGCGCCCGCCGCGGGCACCAGCTTGGTGCCCGCCTTGGTCGCCTTCGTGCTGTCGTCGGACACCTCAACTCCTGCAGGTCATTCACGGGCCAGGGGCGGGCGGCCCTGGCGCGGTCGGATCAGGGATGCCGGTGACGTTCCATCAGCGACACCTGGTGGTCGCGGACTGTCTGCCCCTCCTGGGGCAGCGCAGTCCAATGACCATCGTGTCGCAGCTCCCAGCACCGGGTGGCCGGATCCATCGCGGACTCGAACACCTCGTTGAGTTGGGCGGTCAGCCTCGAGTCCTTGACCTGAGCCATCACTTCGACACGGCGGTCGAGATTACGATGCATCATGTCGGCACTGCCGATCCAGAACTCGTTGATGGCGCGGAAGTGAATAATCCGCGAGTGCTCCAGGAAGCGTCCGAGAATCGAACGCACCGTGATGTTGTCCGAATATCCGGCCACACCAGGGCGTAGGGCGCAGATACCCCGCACCACGATCTCCACCGGGATCCCGGCCTGCGACGCCCGGTACAGCGCATCGATCACCTGCTCGTCGACCAGTGCGTTGGCCTTCAACCGAATTCCGGTCGTCGCCCCCTCATGATGGGCGGCGATCTCACGATCGATGCGTTCGATGATGCCCTTGCGTACTCCCCGCGGTGCCACCAGCAGATTGCGGTAGGCGTCCTTGCGGGAGTATCCCGTGAGGGAGTTGAACAGGTCGGTCAGGTCGGCGCCGATGTCGGGATCGGCAGTGAGCAACCCGACATCCTCGTAGAGCCGTGCGGTTTTCGGGTTGTAGTTGCCGGTACCGATGTGGCAGTAGCGCCGGATCATCGACCCTTCGCGGCGCACCACAAGGCAGGTCTTGCAGTGGGTCTTGAGTCCGATCAATCCGTAGACCACGTGCACGCCGGCCTGTTCGAGTGCCCTGGCCCACTTGATGTTGGCCTGTTCGTCGAAGCGGGCCTTGATCTCGACGAGCGCGACCACCTGCTTACCGGCCTCGGCCGCGTCGATGAGGGCGTTGACGATCGGGGAATCGCCGGAGGTGCGGTACAGCGTCTGCTTGATGGCCAGCACATTGGGATCGGCGGCGGCCTGCTCGATGAAACGTTGCACCGTCGTCGAGAACGAGTCATAGGGATGGTGCACGAGCACATCGCCGTCGCGCAGCGTCGAGAAAATGCTCTTGGGTGTCTCACGTTCGCCGAAAGCCGGCGGGGTGGCAGGCACGAAAGGCCGGTCTTTGAGCGCCGGACGGTCGACGTCGTAGATCTGCCACAGCGCCGAGAGGTCCAGCAGCCCGGGCACTTCGATGACATCACCGGGGGCCACGTCGAGTTCGCGCAACAGCAGTTCGAGCATGCTCTCGGTCATGTCGTCGGAGACTTCCAACCGGACCGGCGAGCCGAACCGCCTGCGGGCCAGTTCCCGTTCGAGCGCTTGCAGAAGATCTTCGTCGCGATCCTCTTCGACCTCGAAGTCGGCGTTGCGGGTGATCCGGAATGCGTGGTGCTCGACGATCTCCAGACCGGGGAACAGGACCGGCAGGAACGCGGCGATGAGTTCCTCCATCGGCAGGAACCGCACCACGGTCGACCCGTCGGCCGGCGGGCTCAGTTCCACAAAGCGCCCGACGTTGTCGGGCACCTTGATCCTGGCGAAGTGTTGGCCGCCGTCGTCTGGGTGCTTGACGGTGATGGCCAGGTTGAGGCTCAGCCCGCTCACGAACGGGAACGGGTGCGCGGGATCCACGGCCAGCGGAGTCAGGACCGGGAACACCTGTTCGTGAAAGTAGGTGGAGAGCTTGGCCCGCTCGGATTCGTCGAGTTGGGCCCAGTTGACGATGACGATGCCTTCTTCGGCCAGTGCCGGGCGCACCGAGTTGAGGAAGACGTTGGCGTGCCGGTTGGCGATCTGCTGAGTGCGTTCGTTGATGCGACGCAATTGCTCGCGCGGCGACAGGCCATCGGCCGAGCGGACCGAAAGTCCCATCTCGTCGCGGCGTTTGAGTCCGGCCACCCGCACCATGTAGAACTCGTCGAGATTCGACGCGAAGATGGCCAGGAACTTCGCCCGCTCCAGTAGTGGCAGCGAGGTGTCGGCCGCCAAGGCCAGCACCCGGGCGTTGAAGTCGAGCCAACTCAACTCCCGGTTGAGGTACCGGTCCTCGGGCAGTGCGTTGTCCACAGCAGGCGAGGTGGCCGCCGGCGGCGCTTCCGGCGTCGACGACTCGTCGGGCCGCCCCGATACGACCGCCGCGGTGTCCCGTTGGGAGTTCTCCGATCGGATACCCGGCGCTGCTTCGGTGGCTTCGCTCATCTGTCCGATCATTCCCTATCGCGCGGGTCCTCGGCTACCTACTGACGTGCCTTCCGAGCGTGCGTGCGGTTGCGTTGCCGACGCCGAGGCGCCGAGCGGCCTGCAGATCGTCGGGAGTGTCGATATCGCAGCGCAGTCCAGGCCAGGCGCCGGTCAGTTCGATCGCACCGGAGTGACGATGGCGCGCAGCCGAATCGGAGCCGAAGCGCGGAGCCAGGGCCGTGCCGAACGCGAACAGTGCCGAGGTTCCGGTGCCGTGCCGGTCGCCGACGAAACTGCGTTGGTAGCCGCGGGCCAGCGTCAGGGCCTCGGCCAGCTCCTGGGGTTGCAGAGCCGGGAGATCACCTTGCAGGACAACGATATTGGGCGCAGCGGTGCGGAGTTCGGCTTCGGCCGCCGTGATTGCGTTGTTGAGCGGGTCAGGATGGCCGGCGGGTGTGGGGTCGATCAGTACCCCGGCGCCGAGCTGGCGCGCGGCCTCGGCTGCGGTGTCGTCAGGGGTGACCACGGTCACCGGGGCGACGGACGACGCGGCGGTGATGGTGTCGACCAGCATGGCGAGCACCACGGCCTCGCGGGTGGCTGCGGAGAAGATGGGTGCCAGCCGGGTTTTGGCGGCTGACAGCCGTTTCACCGCGATCACCACGGTGACGTCAGCGGCGTGCGGTGCTGCGGCGTTGGTGCCTCGGGAGCCGCTCATGGGTTCATCCTGCCAGCCCGGCCGGTGTCGGCGCGTGGCGCAGCCGCCGGGATAGGGTGAACGGGTGGTAGATGCTGCGGTTATGGGCGCCGGTGCGTGGGGGACGGCGCTGGCGAAGGTGCTGGCGGACGCAGGAAATCCGGTGACGATGTGGGCCCGGCGTCCCGAGGTCGCCGACGAGATCAACACCGAGCATCGCAACAGTCGGTATCTCGGCGACGTTGTGTTGCCGTCCACCATCCGGGCCACGGCCGATCCCGCCGAGGCGCTCGCCGGTGCCTGCACGGTGCTGCTCGGTGTCCCGGCTCAGCAGCTGCGCGCCAACCTCGAGGGGTGGAAGCACCTGATCGGTGACGACGTCACACTGGTGAGCCTGGCCAAGGGAATCGAGCTCGGCTCGCTCATGCGCATGAGCCAGGTCATCGTCCAGGTCACCGGCGCCGATCCGTCCCGGGTCGCCGTGGTCACGGGCCCGAACCTGGCCAGTGAGATCGCCGATGGGCAGCCTGCGGCCACCGTCGTCGCCTGCAGTGATTCCGGACGTGCCGTCGCGCTCCAACGCGCCCTGGCCACCGGATACTTCCGGCCCTACACCAATGCCGATGTGGTGGGCGCAGAAGTCGGCGGGGCCTGCAAGAACGTCATCGCACTGGCCTGCGGCATGGCCGTGGGCGTCGGCCTGGGGGAGAACACCGTGGCCGCCATCATCACCCGCGGCCTGGCCGAGGTGATGCGGCTGGGTATCGCGTTGGGCGCCACCCCCGCCACGCTGGCCGGGCTGGCCGGTGTGGGCGACCTCGTGGCCACCTGTACGTCGAGGCATTCGCGCAACCGCACCTTCGGTGAGCGGCTCGGCAAGGGCGGCACCATGGAATCGGCGATGATCGCCGGAGGCGGACACGTGGCCGAGGGGGTGGCCTCGTGTGAATCGGTGCTGGCGCTGGCCTCCAGTTACGGTGTCGAGATGCCGTTGACCGACGCCGTTTATCGGGTGTGTCACAAGGGATTGTCTGTGCACGAGGCAGTCGCGGGACTACTGGGCCGCAGCACCAAACCGGAGTGACCGACCTCCGGGTGCGAGGAGGAAACAGGTATGGACGGCTTGTACGGGGATTCGACTCGGAGCGTCAAAGCTGTTGGACTGGAATCGGTTCCGGGGCAGCCGGTGGCGCCGATCCCGATTCCGGCGTCGACCTTCCATCTCTCCCCGGACGAAGCCGAGCCGCTGGACAGCTATGGCCGCAGTTCCAATCCGTCATGGCGGCAGCTGGAATCGGCGCTGGCCGAGCTGGAAGGCGCCGGTGCCGCGCTCACGTTCGGATCAGGCATGGCCGCGATCACTTCGGTGCTGAGGGTGCTGACAAAGCCGGGAACCACGTTGGTGGTCCCGGCCGACGGCTATTACCAGGTGCGTCGGTACGCGGCTGAATACCTTGCGCCACAAGGTGTCACGGTCGTAGAAGCGAGTGTGTCCGACATCTGCGAGGCAGCCGGGACGGCCGATGTCGTGCTCGCCGAGACACCGGCCAACCCGGGGCTCGACGTCGTCGATCTGCACGGGCTGGCGATGACCTGCCGCAGTCGCGGGGCCACCCTCGTCGTCGACAACACCACCGCCACACCGCTGGGGCAGCAACCGCTTTCGCTCGGCGCGGACCTGGTGGTGGCCAGTGCCACAAAATCACTGTCGGGTCACAGCGACCTCGTGGCCGGCTACGTGGCAGGCAGCCAGCCCGAGCTCATGGCTGCCGTGGAGCGCGACAGGCTGCTGGCCGGACCGATCCTGGGTGCGTTCGAGGCATGGCTGGTGTTGCGCAGTCTCGGCAGCGCCGGACTGCGTTTCGAACGGCAGTGCCAGAACGCCGCGGCCCTGGCGATGATGCTGCGCAGCCATCCTGCGGTGCGCTCCGTGCGTTATCCCGGGTTGCCCGACGATCCTGCACACGAGCTGGCCGCCACCCAGATGAAGCGATTCGGCGGGTTGGTGTCCGTGGAGTTGGCCGATGCCGCAGCCGTACATGCCCTGGTCGAGCGCAGCGCGTTGCTGATCGCCTCGACCAGCTTCGGAGGGATCCACACCTCGGTCGACCGCAGGGCCCGCTGGGGCGATCCCGTGCCCGCCGGTTTCGCGCGCATCTCGGCCGGGATCGAGGACACCGACGACCTGCTCGCCGACGTGGAGCAGGCACTGCAGGGCTGAAAGGCCTGGTCAGGATGCGCCGGAAGGCGCCGGCCGGGCGGGACGGTAGCCTCTCTAGGTTGTGACAGCCCGCAATGGGACCGGATCCCGCACCCGCGTCGCCGTCGTCTACGGCGGGCGTAGCTCTGAGCACGCTATTTCCTGCGTATCGGCAGGCAGCATCCTGCGCAACCTCGACCCGGAGCGGTACGAGGTCGTGGCCGTCGGGATCACCCCCGACGGCTCCTGGATGCTGACCGACGGAAGCCCCGAGACGCTCGCCATCACCGACGGCCGGCTGCCGGAGGTCACCGAGACGTCCGGCACCGAGCTCGCGCTGCCTGCCGCCCCGAACCGCAGCGGCCAGCTGCTGGCGCTGAGCAACGGTCCCGGTGAGCTTTTGGCGGCCGTGGACGTGGTCTTCCCGGTGTTGCACGGCCCTTACGGCGAGGACGGGACCATCCAGGGGCTGCTGGAGCTGGCCGGTATCCCGTACGTGGGCTCCGGCGTGCTGTCCAGCGCCGCAGGTATGGACAAGGAGTTCACCAAGAAGCTGCTTGTCGCCGAGGGCCTGCCGATCGGTGATTTCGTGGTGCTGCGCCCCAACCGTCCGACGATGGATCTGGAGCAGCGCGAACGCCTCGGCCTGCCGGTGTTCGTCAAACCGGCCCGGGGTGGCTCGTCGATCGGCGTCAGCCGGGTCTCGGCGTGGGATGAACTGCCTGCCGCAATCGAACTTGCGCGTCGCCATGACCCGAAGGTCATCGTCGAGGCAGCGATTCCCGGTCGGGAATTGGAGTGCGGCGTACTCGAATTCCCGGACGGTCGGGTCGAGGCCAGCACTCTGGGCGAGATCAGGGTGGCAGGCGTGCGCGGGCGTGAGGACGGCTTCTACGACTTCGCCACCAAATACCTCGTCGACGCAGCCGAATTGGACGTGCCGGCCAAGGTCGACGACGACGTGTCGGAGGAGATCCGCCGGTTGGCGGTGCGTGCCTTCACTGCGATCGACTGCCAGGGGTTGGCCCGTGTCGACTTCTTCCTGACCGACGACGGGCCGGTGATCAACGAGATCAACACGATGCCCGGGTTCACCACCATCTCGATGTTCCCCCGGATGTGGGCGGCCAGCGGCGTCGACTACCCGACATTGCTGACCGCGATGGTCGAGACCGCGCTGGCGCGGGGTACCGGGCTGCGCTGAGCTCAGCGCGCAGGAGCCGGTGCCGGTTCCTGGGCGGGCATGGTGCGGGCGATCTGGCCGGAGATCTGCTGAATGGGTGTCGGGCCGGACCCGGCGGGCAGCGTCAGGGCTACGTACACCGGGCGGTCGACCGCATACCAGGTGCTGCGGGCCTGATCGTCGGTCGCAGCGGGGCCCGGCACGCCCGTTTCTCCCACCCGGAACCATTGGATTTCATCGACCACCTGCAGCGGAGTGCCGACGACGAAGTCGGTGGGGCGCTCGAGCCCACAGCGCAGGACCACCGGTTCGGTGTCGGGCTCGGCGCGCCAGGCCGCGGTGCCCGGCGGCGTGGGGTCCACGGTAGGGGCCCGCCGGAAGTCGCCGAGTTGCTGGGGCAGCGCATTGAGGAGGTCGTGGCACTGCGGGCTGTCGGCCTGCGGCGCGGGTATCGACGGGATGGCGACGGGTTGCTGCTCGGGTGAGCGTTGTCGCGACGCCGCAATACCGAGGACGGTGATCAGCACCGACACCGCAACGACGACCGCGGCGATCAGCAGGGCGCGGGGCGGTCCATCGGCGCTGGGCGAGTCGGTCACGCCACCAACTCTATGGCCGGCTCGTTTCCGCGATCGGGCAGGTCAGTGTCCGGGTGATTCCGGGTACCTGCTGCACCGTCGGCACCACATCCGACTGCAGCGCAGCCAGTGTTTCGGCGCGGAGACGCACGACCACGTCATAGGGGCCGGTGACGTATTCGGCGGAGACCACTCCGGGCAGCCCGGCGAGCTGTTTGGCGACGACCTCGGCGCGGCCCACCTCGGTCTGGATCAGCACGTAAGCCTCCACCACCGGCTGTCTCCTCCGTCTCGCTGCATAAACTGCTGGCCGCAGGCACCAAACGTACCGCAGGTCGGGTTCGGGGTCTCAGCACACGGCAGCCGACCGGCAGGAGGCGATATGACCGGCAAGACCATCGGTGGCGAACCCGGTGACGACAGCGGCGACACCCTGGCGTCCGCCGGGGAATTCGTCGTCATCGATCGGCTGGTGGCCGGGCGAGCGCAAGCCGACGCCGTCACGATCGGCCCGGGTGACGACGCTGCGGTGGTGGCGGTCGCCGACGGGCGCACCGTCGTATCCACCGACATGTTGGTGCAGGACCGGCATTTTCGGCTGGACTGGTCTGGCCCGCATGACATCGGGCGCAAAGCGATCGCCCAGAACGCCGCCGACATCGAGGCGATGGGTGGGCGGGCCACCGCATTCGTGGTGGCGTTCGGTGCGCCACCAGACACCTCGGTCTCGGCAGCAACGGAATTGTCCGAGGGGTTGTGGGATGAGGCGCGTCGGTTGGATGCCAGCATCGCCGGCGGAGACCTGGTGAGCGCCCCGCTGTGGGTGATATCTGTCACGGTTCTCGGTGACCTCGGCGGTCGGGAACCGGTGCGCCGCAGCGGTGCCCGCGTCGGCGACACCGTCGCGGTGGTGGGGGAGCTGGGCCGGTCGGCAGCCGGATTCGCACTCTGGGACCGCGGGGTCGAAGGGCAGCCGGGGTTCGAGGAACTGCGTCAGCGGCATCTGACCCCACTGCCACCGTACGGACAGGGCGCCCGCGCTGCCGGCGCGGGAGCCACCGCGATGACCGACGTGTCCGACGGTCTGCTCGCCGATCTGGGCCACATCGCGACGGCTTCGGAGGTCGGCATCGACTTGGACAGCACCCTTCTGGACCACGATCGCCTGGCGGTCACCGAGGCTGCTGCGGCCGTAGGCGCCGACCCGTGGGCGTGGGTATTCGGCGGTGGCGAGGACCATGCGCTGGCCGCGACCTTTCCCGGTGCACTCCCGCCGGGTTGGCGTGCGATAGGGCAGGTCATCGCCGGGCCGGCGACGGTTCTGGTGGACGGCACGCCGTGGGCGGGAAACGCGGGATGGCAGTCGTTCGACTAACGGCTCAGGCTAAGTTGGCTTTTCGTGACCACGGATGCGAGCAGCAATGCAACAGGGGCACGTCCCCTGACCGAACTTGTCGAGGACGGCTGGGCCCGCGCACTCAAACCGGTGGAAACACACGTCGCGCAGATGGGGGAGTTTCTCCGCGACGAGCTCAGTGCGGGCCGACGCTACCTTCCTTCTGGTCAGAATATTCTGCGCGCCTTCACGTTTCCCTTCGAACGGGTGCGCGTGCTGATCGTCGGTCAAGACCCGTATCCGACGCCGGGACATGCTGTCGGCCTCAGTTTCTCCGTCGGCGCCGACGTTCGTCCGCTCCCGCGCAGCCTCTCGAACATCTTCAGCGAGTACACCGAGGATCTGGGGTATCCGCAGCCGTCCAGTGGTGATCTCACCCCATGGGCACAGCAGGGCGTCATGCTGCTCAACAGAGTTCTGACGGTGACGCCCGGCGCTCCGGCGTCGCACCGCGGCAAGGGCTGGGAGGCGGTGACGGAGTGCGCCATCCGGGCGCTCGTGGCGCGCGAGCAGCCGATGGTGGCGGTGCTGTGGGGCCGTGATGCATCGACGCTGAAACCGCTCCTCGCCGAAGGTGACTGCGCCACGATCGAATCGCCGCATCCGTCGCCGCTGTCGGCGTCGCGAGGATTCTTCGGGTCACGCCCGTTCAGCCGCGCCAACGAGCTGCTGCAGCAGAAAGGCGCCGATCCGATCGACTGGCGGCTGCCCTGAGCCGATCAGGGCATCGGCACTGCCGGTGGGGCGGGAATCGCCGGCGGTGCGGGGACCGGCGGCGGCGACGGGATGCCCGGAGACGGGATCTGGACGGTCACGTCCCCGTTGCCATCGGTCGGGCCTGGACCTGGCATCTCAGCCGAAGGTGAGGCGGGTCCCGGTGATACCGGGGTTTCGATGACAGTGGTCTCGGTGTGGGTCGCCGGACCTTCCGAGGTCACCGGAGCCTCCGTCGTCGTGGGGGTCTCCGAGGTGGTGGTGTTGTCATCGGAACCGGTGCCGCCGCATGCGGACAGCGCAAGACCGACCGCAACAGCGGCCGCAAATGCACTAAGCGGTGAATGTGATGCGCGACATGAGGTCATGACGGCAGGTGATACCCCGCCGTGCCCTCAGGTAAACAAGAACGTCGCGCACCCCGATCAGGCGCGCAAGATCAGCCGCGCGAGACCTTGCCGGCCTTGATGCAGGAGGTGCAGGCGTTCACGCGCTGCTTGTTGCCACCCGGGCGTGCCACGGCACGCACCGACTGGATGTTCGGATCCCAGCGCCGGCTGGTCCGCCGATGCGAGTGCGACACCGACTTGCCGAAGCCCGGGGCCTTTCCGCAGATATCGCACACGGCAGCCATATCAACAACTCCTCGAAATCAGTTCTTTGGGGGGTCTGGGCCCGCTCGCCGCAAACGGCGGGGCTCGACCCGACAACCTGATCAGGATACCGGGAGGCCAGAGGATCGCCAAAACGGCCTGTGAACACACCCCAGGTTGTCCACAGCCGGTGGTGCTCTGATCAGCTTTGTCGCGGTCACTGGATAGGCTGGCGGCCACGGCGATGACTGCGCTGCACGGGGGCTCTGTGCGGGATCTGATGGGGATTGGGAGGTCCGATGTCGGCTCGGCGGTTGGATGCCACCGCTCTGCGGGCCTGGGCCCATACCGCTGTCGACGAGCTGATCGTCCACACCGACGAGATCAACCGACTCAATGTGTTCCCGGTGGCCGATGCCGACACCGGCACGAACATGCTCTTCACCATGCGTTCGGCGTGGGCGCACGTGGATGCCGAACCGGCGGCTGCCGACGTCACGGCGGTGGCGGGTGCACTGGCGGCCGGAGCGCTGCAGGGGGCCCGCGGCAACTCCGGGGTGATCTTGTCGCAGATCCTGCTCGGTCTGGCAGAGGCCATCACGGCCGCGGCGGCCCAGCGGGACGGTTTTCTCGATGCTGTGGACGGCGCGCTGTTCGCTACCTCGCTGCGCCACGCCTCCGTCCTTGCCGTCACCTCGATGGGCGGCGAGCCGGTCCCGGGGACGATCGTGTCCGTGTTGCAGGCCGCTGCCGAAGCCGGCGAACGCTGCGCCGTCGCCGGCGGTGACGTCGCCGAGGTTGCCGCCGCTGCGGGGGACGCGGCAGCGACGGCGCTGGACCGCACGCCGGAGCAACTCGACGTGCTGGCCAAGGCCGGCGTGGTCGATTCCGGTGGTCGCGGCCTGCTCGTGCTGCTCGACGCCATGACGGCCACATTGGCCGGCCATGCACCGCGCAGGCCGGTCTACACCCCGGCAGCGCCACAGACCGCGCTGGCCGATGCAGCGGCACCGCCGCAGTTCGAGGTCATGTACCTGCTGAGCGGGTGCGGCGCGCCCGCTGTCGAAGGGCTGCGCGCCGCGCTCGAGCAGATGGGCGAGTCGGTGGCCATCGCGGCATCGGGCAGCGAGCAGTACTCCGTCCACGTGCATGTCGACGACGCCGGCGCAGCGGTGGAGGCCGGCCTCGCCGTCGGGACGCTGAACCGCATTCAGATCACCGCGTTGACCGTCGGTCCGGGGGTGAGGACTGCCGGCGGGTGGGCTCGCGAGCGCGCGGTTCTGGCCGTCGTCGACGGGGACGGCGGTGTGGAACTGTTCGCCGGTGAGGGCGCCCATGTGTTGCGGCCCGAAGCCGGTGAGCCGGTCAACGCCCAGCAGTTGTTGCGGGCCCTGATCGATGTGGGCGCGGCCCAGGTGATGGTGTTGCCCAACGGATACGTCGCCGCCGAGGAACTGGTGGCCGGGTGCACGGCCGCGATCGGCTGGGGGATCGACGTGGTGCCGGTACCGGCCGGTTCGATGGTGCAGGGTTTGGCGGCGCTGGCTGTCCACGACGAGGGCCGACAGGCCGTCGACGACGGGTACACCATGGCGCGCGCGGCCGCGGGGGCGCGCCACGGCGCCGTGCGGATCGCCACCGAGGAGGCATTGACGTGGGCGGGCGCCTGCAAGCCGGGCGACGGTCTGGGCATATCGGGCGACGAGGTGCTGATCGTCGGACCCGACATCACCGCGGCCGCCATCGGGCTGATCGACCTGATGTTGGTGGCCGGCGGTGAGCTGATCACCGTGCTGACCGGTGACGGGGTCGACGATGCCGTCGGGAAGGCGCTGCAGGCCCACGTGCACCGCGAGCACCTCGGCGCCGAGTTGGTGACGTATCACACCGGCCACCGGGGTGACGCCCTGCTGATCGGAGTGGAGTAGTGGTCAAGCTCAGCGATCGTCTCGAGTTCGTGATCGGAAAGAAGAACGCGGACAAGCTGAATGCCAATTTCGGGCTTCGCACGGTCAATGATCTGCTGCGGCACTACCCACGCAAATACAGCGACGGTATGACGGTGCGGGAGGAGGGTGAGGCGCTCGACCTGGAAGAGGGGGAGCACGTCACCTTCATCGACGTTGTGACCAAGGCCGAGATCGGCGAGATGCGGTCGACGGTCCGAACCAAATCGGGGGGAACCAGGCGGGCCAAATATCTGCGGGTGGCGCTGGGGGACCATCGGCCCGCGGTGACGGCGACCTTCTTCAATGCCGGCTGGATGGCCGACAAGGTGGAGAAAGGCACCCGCCTGATGCTGTCCGGCGAGGTCAAGTACTTCCGTAACAACCTGCAGTTGAACCATCCGGCTTTCTTGGTGCTCAACCCGCCGCCGGGCAAGCAGATCGGCACCAAGTCGCTGACCACCATCGCGTCGGCATCGGGCGCCAGCGGCGAGGAGATGCTGGCCGCGTTCGAACGTGACTTCTTCCCGATCTACCCGGCATCGTCCAAGATTCAGAGCTGGGACATCTACGCGTGTGTGCGCCAGACCCTCGACCTGCTCGACCCGGTGCCGGACCCGTTGCCGGAAGACTTTGTCCGCCAACACAACCTGATGTCCGAGGATGAAGCCCTGCGGGCCATCCACCTGGCCGAGAACGCCACACAGCGAGAGCGTGCCAGCGAACGGCTGACCTACGACGAAGCAATCGGACTGCAATGGGGGCTGGTGGCCCGCCGCTACAGCGAGCTGAGTGAATCCGGTCCCGCCGCACCGCGAATCGACGATGGGCTGGCGGCGGCGATGCGTGGTCGGCTGCCGTTCGAGCTGACCACCGGACAAGCCGAGGTGCTGGAGGTGATCTCTGACGAGCTGGCCTCGACGCGGCCGATGAACCGGATGTTGCAGGGCGAGGTCGGCTCGGGCAAGACCATCGTGTCGGTGCTGGCGATGCTGCAGATGGTCGACGCCGGCTATCAGTGCGCTCTGCTGGCGCCCACCGAAGTGCTTGCCGTCCAGCATGCCCGCTCCATCCGCGACGTGCTGGGGCCGCTGGCCATGGCGGGCCAACTCGGTGGCGTCGAGTCGGCCACCGGGGTCGCGCTGCTCACCGGGTCGATGACGGTGCCGCAGAAGCGCGCGGTGCGCAACGAGGTGGCGTCTGGTCAGGCGGGCATAGTTGTCGGCACGCACGCAGTGCTGCAGGAGGCGGTCGAGTTTCACAACCTGGGCATGGTGGTCGTCGACGAGCAGCATCGGTTCGGGGTGGAGCAGCGGGATACACTGCGCGCCAAGGCACGTGATGGACTCACCCCCCACTTGCTGGTGATGACGGCCACCCCGATTCCACGCACCGTCGCGCTCACGGTATACGGCGATCTGGAGACCTCGACACTGCGCGAGCTGCCCCGGGGTCGCCAGCCCATCACCACCAACACGATCTTCATCTCGCAGAAGCCGTCCTGGCTGGACCGGGCATGGGCCCGGATCCGCGAGGAGGTGGCGGCGGGTCGTCAGGCCTATGTGGTCGCCTCACGCATCGACGAGTCCGACAAACCCGGCGACAACAGCCAAGGGCGCGGCGGCCCACCGCCGATCACGGTGGTCGATCTCTTCGACAAGCTCAGCGCAGGCCCATTGTCGGGGCTGCGGCTCGGCCTCATGCACGGCCGGCTGTCCGGTGACGAGAAGGACGCGGTGATGGGCCTGTTCCGGGCCGGGGAGATCGACGTGCTGGTGTGCACCACCGTGATCGAGGTCGGCGTCGACGTGCCGAACTCCACCATGATGGTGGTGATGGATGCCGACCGCTTCGGCATCAGCCAGCTTCATCAACTCCGCGGCCGGATCGGCCGCGGACAACACCCCAGTCTGTGCCTGCTGGCCACTCGCCTGCCGGAGACATCAAAGGCCGGTGAACGGATCAAGGCCGTTGCGGCGACCCTGGACGGATTCGCCCTGGCAGATCTGGATCTCGACGAGCGGCGCGAGGGAGATGTGCTGGGCCTCAACCAGTCCGGTCGCACCATCAACCTGCGCTTCCTGTCCCTGCGAGAGCATCTCGAGGTGATCCAGGAGGCTCGGGCGTTCTGCGAACAGCGTTACGCGCACAGCCCCCACGATCCCGGAATGGATCTGCTGGCAGCACAATTCGTCAATACCGACCGCGTCGAGTACCTGGACAAGGCGTGACACGCCGGGGCCTGTGGTGGCTCGCCGCCGTCGTCGCCCTCGCGGTGATCGTCGCCGTCCAGGTGAGTTGGTCGACGCAACGTTCGGGCCGCTTCACCGCCCAGGCGCAACCGCCCAGCGTCGCCGCCGGGGTTGACCTGCTGGCCGGAGTACCTGAGGTGCCGGAGCGGTTGCGCGGCAACGACTATCGCCGTGCGGCGTTCGGTGAGTCATGGGACGACGACAACAGCGCGCCCGGTGGTCACAACGGCTGCGACACCCGCAACGACATCCTCAACCGGGACCTCGTCGACAAGACCTTCGTCGCGATCAAGCGGTGCCCTACCGCGGTGGCGACCGGCACGTTGCACGACCCGTACACCAATGCGGTGGTGTCGTTCGTGCGCGGCAACCAGACGGGTGCCGCGGTGCAGATCGACCACATCGTGCCGTTGGCGTTGGCATGGGATCTGGGCGCCCGCGGCTGGCCCGACGAGTTGCGGCTTCGGTTCGCCAACGACCCGGCCAATCTGCTGGCGGTCGCCGGCAAGCCCAATCAGGACAAGGGCGACCAGGAACCAGCCCGTTGGATGCCTCCCAACCGGGCGTTCTGGTGTCAGTACGCGGTGCAGTTCGTCGAGGTGCTGCGCGGCTACGCGCTACCGATCGACACGGCATCGGCAGGCGTGCTGCGCGAGGCGGCGGGGACTTGTCCGACGGGTTGATTCAGGTTCGGGCTAGCCCGTGAAGGTCGCCGGGTCGGGCCGGAACCGGGTGCCGTCGTCGAGCCCGTTGAGGCTGTCCATCTGCTCGCTCGTCAGCTGGAAACCGAACACGTCGAAATTGGACGCGATCCGCTCGGCGTTGGTCGACCGGAAGATCACGCTGTTGCCCAATTGGATGCTCCAGCGGATGAGTACCTGTGCGGGAGTCCGTCCGTGCGCGTCGGCGATGGCGGTGACGCGCGGGTTGTCGAGAAGGTTGCCGACGCCGAGTGGGCTGTAGGCCTGTGTGGCAACGTTGTACTTGGCGTTGGCGGCGCGCCAGGCGCTCTGGTTCAGCAGCGGGTGCAGTTCGATCTGATTGATCGCGGGAGCGACGAAGGTCAGGTCGACGATGGTCGACAAGTTCTCCGGGCTGAAGTTGGACACACCGGTGGAGCGGGCCAGCCCTTCCTGCTTGAGTGCCATCAGCCCACCCCAGCTGTCCACGTACTTGCCGATGTCGTTGCCGGGCCAATGAATCAGGTAGAGGTCCACGTAATCCAGACCGAGCCGTTCCAGGCTGGCCCGCCCCGCGTTCTGCGATGACTGGAATCCGTGATCGGTGATGGCCAGCTTGGTGGTAACCGAGATCTCGTCGCGCGGAATACCCGATGCCGCGATCGCACGGCCGACGCCCGCCTCGTTGCCATAGGCGGCCGCGGTGTCGATCAAGCGGTGACCGGCTTCGAGCGCGACCGATACCACGCGCTCCGCCTCGGAATCCGAGAGTCCGCCGACACCCAATCCGACGACCGGGATCGTGCGGTCGTCGTTGAGCGTGATGGTGGGAATCGCAGCCCCGTCCGAGGAGGTCATGGCACCTATCCTGTGAAGTTGAAGGTTCGGGGGTCGGGTCCCAGGCGGGTGTCCGTCTGCAGCGAGGCGATGGCCGACATGTCCGATTCGTCCAGATCGAAATCGAACACGTCGAAATTGCTGACGATCCGCTCGGGGTTGACCGACTTCGGGATGACGATATTACCCAGATGTATATGCCACCTAATCAGTACCTGGGCGGGAGTTTTACCGTGCCGCTCGGCGATGCCGGTGATCACCGGATCGGCGAGCAGCGAGCCCTGGCCCAGCGGACTCCACGCCTCGGTGGCGATCCCCAACCGGGCGTGTAGCTCGCGAAGTTCGTGTTGCGGTAGCAGCGGGTGCAACTCGATTTGGTTGACGGCAGGCACGATGCCGGTGGAGTCGATCAGCACCGTCAGGTGTTCGGGCGCGAAGTTGCTCACCCCGATGGACCGGATCCGGCCTTGATCGTGCAGGTGCGCGAACGCCTTGAAGGTGTCGACGTAGGCGTTGTTGGCCGGTACCGGCCAATGGATGAGATACAGGTCGAGGTAGTCGACGCCGAGGCGCTCCACGCTCGCGTCGAACGCGGTCAGCGTCGAGTCATAGCCCTGGTCGCTGTTCCACAGCTTGGTCACCAGGAACACGTCTTCCCTGGGGACTCCCGAGTTGGCCAGGCCGCGCCCGGTTTCGGCCTCATTGCGGTATGCGGCGGCGGTGTCGATGTGCCGATAGCCTGCCTGCAGGGCGGCCGTCACCGCACGCTCGGTCTCCTCGGCAGGGGTCTGCCAAACCCCCAACCCGACTTGCGGTATCGAATTACCGTCGTTCAGCGTGACACGAGGACTCACAGAGGGAGCAGCCATGACTGAAAGTCTGCCAGGCGGGCCGGTCCGGGGCAGACCTGGTGGCGAGAGCCGGGACCTGGTCAGGCAGGCGCTGCTCGTGCGGGCCACCAAGCTCACCCTGGCAGCGATCCCACGGATCCCCGACCGGGTCAAACGCCTGCTGCTGGGCGGGCGTTCGGTCACCATCGACGGCAACACCTTGGACACCACGCTGCAATTCACCCTGGCCGCTGAACACGCCGCCGGCGTCGGCGGTCTGGTCGCCGACCATGACCCCGAAACGGGTGTCGCGGTTTCGCGGGCGGCGCTGCGGTCGACCGCGGCCATGATGAAGGTCCGCATCGATGCCGATGTGAGCGAGATTTCGATTCCCGGGCCGGCCGGGCCCATCCCGGCGCGACGGTACGTCCCAGACGGGACGGGTTCCCCGGCGACGCCGGCTCTGCTGCTGTACTTCCACGGCGGTGGCTTCGTACTCGGCGACCTCGACACCCACGACAGCCTGTGCAGGCTGATCTGCAGGGACGGGGGAATCCAGGTGATCTCCGTCGACTATCGGCTGGCGCCTGAGCACAAGGCGCCTGCCGCCGTCGACGACGCGTATGCCGCCTACCGTTGGGCCCTCGACCACGCTGCGGGCCTGGGTGCCACGCGCATCGTCGTCGGGGGAGACAGTGCCGGCGCCAATCTGGCCGCGGTCGTGACCCAGCAGGCACGCGACTCCGAACTGCCGCTGCCCGCGCTGCAGCTGCTGCTCTATCCCGTCACCGACATGTCGAGTGAGACGCGGTCCAAGACGCTGTTCGCCAAGGGTTTCTTCCTCGAGAAACGGGACATGGACTGGTTTTTTTCGCATTATCTCGACGGTGCGGAGGTGAGCGCCGAGGACCCGCTGGTGTCGCCGTTGCTGGCCGAAGACCTCTCCGGCTTGCCGCCGGCGCTGGTGATCACCGCCGGGTTCGATCCGCTGCGCGACGAGGGCGACCGTTACGCGAGAGCACTACAGGAGGCGGGGGTGGTGGTGGACTTCCGCGAAGAGCGGTCGATCATTCACGCGTTCGCCAACTTCTTCCCGCTGGGTGGCGGCAGCGCAACGGCGACGAGCGCGATGATCTCGGCCCTGCGCGCACATCTCAGCCACGCCGAAAGCTGACCTGGCAGCGCCGGTACGCTGGTCGACGTGGCCAAACCGAAGAAGACCGCGAAGTACGACCTCAAGGCGGCTGACCGCAAGCGCAACCTGTTCGTTCAGATCGGGCTGACAGCCGTGGTGGTGCTGTTCGCTGTCGGTCTTGTGCTCTACATCGTGATGACCGGCCACAAGCGGCC
The DNA here is from genome assembly GCF_022179545.1 of Mycolicibacterium fortuitum subsp. fortuitum. Next base: position 2,412,018 of record NZ_AP025518.1, read on the forward strand.
GGCCTCCGGGGAGGCCAGGGCCGTGCACGTGGCCGCGCCGAACGTGATCACCAAGGAGGGCACGTCGGAGCCCAAGGTGACGCTGAGCATGTACGAGGACTTCCTGTGCCCCGCGTGCGGCATGTTCGAGCGACAGTTCGGCCCGACCATCAACAAGCTGATCGACGCCGGGGCCGTGGCTGCCGACTATCACATGGTGGCGATCCTGGACAAGGCCGGCAGCGGCTACTCGTCGCGCGCCGGAGGCGCCGCCTACTGCATCGCAGACGAGTCCATCGACGCCTTCCGTCGATTCCACTCCGCGCTCTACACGCCCGGGATCCAGCCTGAGGAGGGCGGCGGGGTCTATCCGGACAACGCCCGCATCATCGAGCTTGCCCGCCAGGCCGGTGCCGGTGGCGATGTGCCCGACTGCATCAACAAGGCTCGCTATGTCGAGATGGTGCAGGGGCTGGCCGCAGCCACCGGGATCCACTCGACACCCACCATCCAGTTCAACGGCGAGGACTACAGCCCGAGCACGCCCGACGCGCTGATCGCCAAGGTCAAGGAGGTCGTCGGCGACCTGCCCGCGTTGAACGGTCCCGCTCCCGCCCCGGCCGCTCCCGCGGCCCCGGCACCCGGAGCTCCGGCAGCCCCTGCGGCGCCCGCCCCGGCCGCACCCGCTCCGGCTCCGGCGCGCCCATGAGTGACGCCGCCGCGCCCGAGCTCGATGAACTCGGCGAATCCGGGACCGAGAGGGCCCCGGGCGTCGGCGTCGGCAAGCCGAGCGCGGTCTGGGTCCTGATCGCCGGTGTGCTCGGTCTGGCCGCGGCGTTGGCGCTGACCGTCGAGAAGATCGAGCTGCTGATCGATCCGAACTATGTACCGAGCTGCAGCATCAACCCGGTGATCTCCTGTGGCTCGGTGATGTCGACGTGGCAGGCATCGGTTTTCGGATTCCCCAACTCGTTGATCGGGGTGGTCGGTTTCACCATCACGCTGGTCACGGGCGTTCTGGCCGTCGCGGGTGTCCGGCTGCCGCGCTGGTACTGGGCCGGGTTTGCGGTGGGAAGCCTGCTCGGTGCGGTCATGGTGCACTGGCTGATCTTCCAGAGCCTCTATCGGATCGGGGCCCTGTGCCCGTATTGCATGGTGGTGTGGTCGGTGACCATCCCGCTTCTTGTGGTGGCGAGCTCCGTCGCGCTCCGGCCACTACACACCAATGCGGTTGCCCGGCTCGTCTACCAGTGGCGGTGGTCGCTGGTGGCGCTCTGGTTCACCTCACTTGTGCTGTTGATCTTGGTGCGTTTCTGGGAATACTGGTCAACGCTGCTGTAACACTTCAGAAATAACTTGGCGGTTAGGTCTACCCGTGATTTCCAAGCTGTTAGTCGCCAATCGTGGCGAGATCGCCATCCGCGCATTTCGTGCTGCGTACGAGATGGGCATCGCGACAGTGGCGGTGTATCCGTACGAGGATCGCAATTCGCTGCATCGCCTGAAGGCCGATGAGTCGTATCAAATCGGCGAGATCGGCCATCCGGTACGGGCGTACCTTTCGGTGGACGAGATCATCAGGGTCGCCAAACATTCCGGCGCCGACGCGATATACCCCGGTTACGGATTCCTGTCGGAGAATCCGGAACTGGCATCGGCGTGCGCGGAGGCCGGCATCACCTTTGTCGGGCCCTCGGCACACGTGCTGGAACTGACCGGCAACAAGTCACGGGCGATCGACGCGGCACGGGCAGCGGGCCTGCCGGTGCTCGCATCCTCGGCACCGTCGTCGTCGGTGGATGAATTGGTCGCTGCGGCAGCCGATATGGAATTCCCGCTGTTCGTCAAGGCGGTGTCCGGTGGTGGCGGCCGCGGGATGCGCCGGGTCACCGATCCCGAGGCGTTGGCCGAGGCGGTGGAGGCGGCGTCGCGTGAGGCGGAGTCCGCGTTCGGTGACCCCGCGGTGTACCTGGAGCAGGCCGTCATCAACCCGCGTCATATCGAGGTGCAGATCCTCGCCGATACGCAGGGCAACGTGATGCACCTGTTCGAACGCGACTGCAGTGTGCAGCGACGGCACCAGAAGGTGATCGAGCTGGCGCCGGCCCCGAACCTGGATCCTGGGTTGCGCGAACGGATCTGCGCGGACGCGGTGGCCCTGGCCCGCCAGATCGGCTACAGCTGTGCGGGCACCATCGAGTTCCTCCTCGACGAGCGCGGCCATCACGTGTTCATCGAGTGCAATCCTCGTATTCAGGTGGAGCACACGGTGACCGAGGAGATCACCGATGTGGATCTGGTGGGCTCCCAGTTGCGGATCGCGGCGGGAGAGAGCCTGGCGGATCTGGGTTTGAGCCAGGACTCATTGGCGATCCGCGGGGCAGCGATGCAGTGCCGGATAACGACCGAGGATCCGGCCAACGGCTTCCGTCCGGACACGGGCCGGATCACCGCCTACCGGTCGCCGGGCGGCGCGGGTGTGCGCCTGGACGGCGGCACCAACGTCGGGGCCGAGGTGTTGGCGCATTTCGACTCGATGCTGGTCAAGCTGACCTGTCGGGGTCGTGACTTCTCCACGGCAGTTTCGCGGGCGCGCCGGGCGTTGGCAGAGTTCCGCATCCGGGGTGTGTCGACGAACATCCCGTTCCTGCAGGCCGTGATCGAGGATCCCGATTTCCGGGCCGGGCGGGTCAACACGTCGTTCATCGACGATCGTCCCCAGCTTCTGACCGCGCACACCCCTGCCGACCGCGGTACGAAGATCTTGAATTACCTGGCCGACGTCACGGTGAACAAGCCCAACGGCGAACGGCCGTCTGCGGTGTACCCGCAGGACAAGCTGCCGGCGCTGGATCTGTCGACGGTGCCGCCGGCGGGGTCCAAGCAGCGTCTGGTCGAGTTGGGGCCCGAGGGGTTCGCGGCGTGGATGCGGGACGGCAAGGCGCTCGGGGTCACCGATACGACGTTCCGTGATGCCCACCAGTCGTTGTTGGCCACCCGGTTGCGTTCCACCGGTTTGCTCAAGGTGGCGCCGTATGTGGCGCGCACCATGCCGCAGCTGTTGTCCATCGAGTGCTGGGGTGGCGCGACTTACGATGTGGCACTGCGGTTTTTGAAGGAAGACCCATGGGAGCGGCTGGCCGCACTGCGGGAGGCGGTGCCCAACATCTGTCTGCAGATGCTGCTGCGCGGCCGCAACACCGTGGGGTACACGCCGTATCCGGAGTTGGTGACATCGGCATTCGTGCAAGAAGCCACCGCAACCGGCATTGACATCTTCCGGATCTTCGACGCGCTCAACAACATCGAGTCGATGCGTCCGGCGATCGATGCGGTCCGCGAAACCGGCACGGCCATCGCCGAAGTCGCGATGTCCTACACCGGCGATCTGTCTGATCCGGCCGAGAACCTGTACACGCTGGATTACTACCTGAAGCTGGCCGAGCAGATCGTCGACGCGGGCGCGCATGTGCTGGCGATCAAGGACATGGCCGGGCTGTTGCGCCCGCATTCGGCGCACCTGTTGGTCTCGGCCTTGCGGTCGCGTTTCGACCTGCCGGTTCACGTGCACACCCATGACACCCCGGGTGGGCAGTTGGCGACATACCTGGCGGCCTGGCAGGCCGGCGCCTCGGCGGTCGACGGCGCGGCCGCGCCGTTGGCCGGCACCACCAGCCAGCCGGCGTTGTCCTCGATCGTGGCCGCGGCCGCGCACACCGAGTACGACACCGGCCTGTCCCTGGATGCGGTGTGCGATCTGGAGCCCTACTGGGAGGCGCTGCGAAAGGTCTACGCCCCGTTCGAGTCCGGGTTGCCTGCCCCCACGGGTCGGGTCTATACCCACGAGATTCCCGGTGGGCAGTTGAGCAACCTGCGTCAGCAGGCCATCGCGCTGGGGTTGGGGGACAGGTTCGAGGAGATCGAAACCGCTTATGCCGACGCCGATCGGGTGCTGGGCCGGCTGGTGAAGGTGACCCCGTCGAGCAAGGTGGTCGGGGATCTGGCGCTGGCGCTGGTCGGTGCCGGGGTCAGCGCGGCCGAGTTCGCCGCGGATCCCGCCCGCTACGACATCCCCGACAGTGTGATCGGGTTCCTGCGTGGCGAACTCGGTGACCCGCCGGGTGGATGGCCGGAGCCGTTGCGCACCAAGGCTCTTGAGGGCCGGGGGCCGGCCAGACCGGTCCAGGAGCTCTCGGTCGAAGACGAGGCGCTGTTGGCTGCACCGGGTCCCAAACGTCAGGCGGCGTTGAACCGGTTGTTGTTCCCCGGGCCGACAAAGGAATTCGAAGCGCATCGCGAGACGTACGGCGACACGTCCAGCCTCAGCGCGAACCAGTTCTTCTACGGGCTGCGCTACGGCGAGGAACACCGCGTCGAACTTGAACGCGGCGTGCAGTTGCTGATCGGCCTGGAGGCGATCTCGGATCCCGATGAGCGCGGCATGCGCACGGTGATGTGCATTCTGAACGGGCAACTGCGTCCGATCACGGTGCGCGACCGCAGCATCGCCAGCGAGATCCCCGCCGCCGAGAAGGCCGACCGCAACAATCCCGACCATGTCGCGGCGCCGTTCGCCGGTGTGGTCACCGTCGGTGTCGCGGCCGGCGACACGGTGGAAGCCGGCGCGACCATCGCCACCATCGAAGCGATGAAGATGGAAGCCGCGATCACCGCGCCCAGGGCCGGCACGGTGGAACGCGTCGCGGTGGCGGCCACCGCGCAGGTCGAAGGCGGTGACCTGCTCGTGGTGGTGACCGGTTCGGCGGGCAAAGGCGAAGCGGCCGGGGGATCGAACTGACCCGCATCATCGCGGGGGCGCTGGGCGGCCGCCGGATTGCGGTGCCCCGCAGCGGTACCCGGCCGACGTCAGATCGGGTCCGCGAAGCAGTGTTCAACGCGTTGACAGCGCGGGTGGACTTCGCCGGGTTGTCGGTGCTGGATCTGTATGCCGGTTCGGGAGCACTTGGGCTGGAAGCGCTTTCGCGTGGGGCCACCTCGGCCACCTTCGTGGAGGCGGATGCTCGCGCGGCCGCGGTGATCGCCGAGAACATCTCTGCGCTCGGCGTGCGTAACGCGTCGGTACGCCGGGGGAATGTCGACACGGTACTGGCCGGGGGCACCACGCGGCCGGTCGATCTGGTGTTCGCCGACCCGCCCTACGACCTGGATGACGCCGCGGTCGATGCGATGCTCACCGCGCTGGCCGCTGCGGGCTGGGTGGCGGCGGGCAGCCTCGTTCTGGTGGAGCGACGATCCTCGAGTGGCCCGGTGAGCTGGCCGGAAGGCTGGGATGCGTTGAGCGCCCGACGCTACGGCGACACCCGCGTCGAACTCGCGGAAGTGGGCTAGCAGGCCGGCCCGTGTGGCCGGGCCTGTACCGTCGTCACCCATGAGTGGCGCGGTATGTCCCGGCTCCTTCGACCCGGTGACCCTTGGCCATGTCGACGTCTTCGAGCGCGCGGCAGCGCAGTTCGATGAGGTCGTGGTGGCGGTTCTGGTCAATCCCAACAAGAAGGGCATGTTCGACCTCGACGAGCGGATGGCGATGATCGCCGAGTCGACCACACACCTGCCCAATCTGCGGGTCGAGTCCGGCCAGGGTCTGGTCGTCGACTTCGTCAAGGCGCGAGGTCTGACCGCGATCGTCAAGGGCCTGCGCACCGGCACCGACTTCGAGTACGAGCTGCAGATGGCGCAGATGAACAAGCACGTCGCAGGTGTCGACACCTTCTTCGTAGCCACCACGCCGCAGTATTCGTTCGTGTCGTCGTCGTTGGCCAAGGAGGTTGCCTCCCTGGGCGGTGACGTTTCGGCGTTGCTCCCGGAGCCGGTCAATCGTCGGCTGCAGGAGAAGCTCGGCGGTTAGTCCAGCCCGCCGACGGGTATCTGGTTCGGGTGGCGCTCAGCCCATGCGCCCCGACGTGAAATCCGATCCGTGGAGGTCCCGCTGTGCCCAACACATTCGTTCAATCCACCGACGATGTCGTGAAGTTCCTCAAGGACCAGCACAACCTGATCAAGGACTTGTTCGAGGAGGTGTTCTCGGCCTCCACCGTCGAGGCCCGCGAAAAGGCCTTCGTCGAATTGCGGCAACTGCTGGCGGTGCACGAGACCGCCGAGGAGATGGTCGTGCATCCCCGGGTGCGCCGCGAGGTGGCCGACGGCGACGAGATCGTCGACGCGCGCCTGCACGAAGAGCATGCCGCCAAGGAACAGCTGTCCAAGCTCGAAAGCATGGACTTCGACTCCGCCGAATTCCTCGCTGAGCTCGCCAAATTCCGCGACGCCGTGGTCGACCATGCCGAACACGAGGAGCACGAAGAGTTCAACAAGCTGCATCGCAAGCTCGACGCCGACGAACTCGAGAAGCTGGTCAAGGCTGTGCAGGCGGCTGAGGCGATCGCCCCTACGCGCCCGCATCCCGGGGTGGAATCGGCCGGGCTCAACTTCGCCGTCGGACCGTTCGCCTCGATGCTCGACCGCGCGCGGGATCTGATCGCCGCGGCGATGCGGTGACTTTGCCGCATCCGTGGGTTGCAGACACCGCGGGCGACACACCGATTGTGCTCCCAAGTCACAGGCGTAACACCAGGCACACTAGTCACTGACAACGACGACCTGGAGGGTTTTGCCGTGTACCGAGTTTTTGAAGCGCTCGACGAGCTCGGCGCGATCGTCGAAGAAGCACGCGGTGTGCCGATGACGGCCGGCTGCGTGGTGCCCCGCGGTGATGTCCTCGAGCTGATCGACGACATCAAGGACGCGATCCCCGGTGAACTCGACGACGCGCAGGACGTGCTGGATGCGCGCGATTCGCTGCTGCGCGAAGCCAAGGAGCACTGCGAGTCGGTGATGGGCAAGTCGAACGCGGACGCGGACGCCATGCTCAACCACGCCAGGGCCGAGGCCGACCGTCTGCTGGCCGACGCCAAGGCGCAGGCCGACCGGATGGTCGCCGAGGCGCGTCAACACAGCGAGCGCATGGTGGGCGAGGCCCGCGAGGAGGCATCGCGTTTGGCGGCCGCGGCGAAGCGGGAGTACGACGCGAGCACCGGCAGGGCCAAGGCCGAGGCCGATCGCCTGATCGAGAGCGGCAATCTGTCCTACGAGAAGGCCGTGCAGGAAGGCATCAAGGAGCAGCAGCGCCTGGTGTCGCAGACCGAGATCGTCGCGACGGCGACCGCAGAGGCCACCCGTCTCATCGACGCGGCGCACGCCGAAGCGGACCGGTTGCGCGGTGAATGCGACATCTACGTCGACAGCAAACTGGCCGAGTTCGAGGAGTTCCTCAACGGCACCCTTCGCTCCGTCGGTCGCGGCAGGCACCAGCTTCGTACCACGGCGGGCACGCACGACTACGCCACCCGCTGAGACCGTGCGCAGCGGCCGGCGCACTGCGTCGTGGTGCGTTCTCCCAGCGCCGTAGGATCGATGCATGGCGACGCATGCGAAATCGGCTGGGCGCGGAGGGCCTGAAAGGCGTAGTGATTCCCGATCGCCGCTGGTGATAGATGTCTCTCGGCTGGGCCGGCGTCCCGGCTCGTTCCTGGCTCATCGGGAGACGGTGCCCAGTCCGGTGCGTATCGGCGTCGAGTTGGTCGCCATCGAGAAGGGCGCACCGCTGGAACTCGACCTGCAGTTGCAGTCGGTGTCCGAAGGCGTGCTGGTCAGCGGTACCGTCTCGGCGCCCACCGTCGGTGAGTGCGCACGATGCCTGACCGAGCTGACCGGGGACGTCCAGATCGATCTCACCGAGCTGTACGCGTACCCGGACAGCGCCACCGACGAGACCACCGAAGCCGACGAGATGGGCCGGGTGGGGGCCTCCGGCCAGGCCGACACGGTCGACCTGGAGCAGCCGATCATCGACGCCGTCGGGTTGGCGCTGCCGTTCTCCCCGCTGTGCCGCCCCGACTGCCCGGGGTTGTGCCCTGATTGCGGTGTCGCGCTGGCCACCGCCGAACCGGGGCATCATCACGACAAGATCGACCCGCGTTGGGCCAAGCTGGCGTCGCTGCTGCCCGACGACGAGCGCCCCGGGAGCGACGAGTGACCGACTCGATCGACTCGCACGCGGCGTTGCTGGAGGTGCTGGGCGTCGAGCTGCCCGCCGAACTGCTCACCATCGCATTGACGCACCGCAGTTACTCCTACGAGAACGGCGGCCTGCCCACCAACGAGCGGTTGGAGTTCCTCGGCGACGCCGTTCTCGGACTGACCATCACCGAAGAGCTCTACCACCGTCACCCCGAACGTTCGGAAGGCGACCTGGCCAAATTGCGGGCCAGCATCGTCAACACCCAGGCGCTGGCCGATGTCGGGCGCGGGCTCACCGAGGGCGGCCTGGGTAGCCATCTGCTGCTGGGCAAAGGGGAAGAGAACTCCGGAGGTGCAGACAAGTCCAGCATTCTGGCCGACGGAGTCGAATCTCTGCTCGGCGCGATCTATCTGGAACACGGCCTGACCACCGCCCGCGAGGTGATCTTGCGGCTGTTCGGTGAGTTGCTCGACACCGCACCGACGTTGGGGGCCGGGCTGGACTGGAAGAGCAGTTTGCAGGAGCTGACCGCCTCGCGTGGGCTCGGTGCTCCCAGTTATGTGGTGACCTCGACCGGTCCCGATCACGACAAAGAATTCTCGGCCACCGTGGTGGTTGCCGACGTCGAGTACGGCAGAGGCGTGGGTCGAAACAAGAAAGAGGCCGAGCTCAAGGCCGCGGCCGCGGCCTGGACCGCACTCGACAATGCGTGAGCACCGATGCCCGAACTGCCCGAGGTAGAGGTAGTCCGCCGCGGGTTGCAGGAACACGTTGCGGGCAAATCGATTACAGCGGTACGCGTGCACCATCCGCGTGCCGTGCGTCGCCATGACGCCGGCCCGGCCGATCTGACTGCCCGTCTGCTGGGGGCCCGCATCACCGGCACCGGACGCCGCGGCAAGTACCTGTGGTTGACGTTGGCCGAAGACGACGGCCAAGCCGAGACCGAAGCGTTGGTGGTGCATCTGGGGATGAGCGGTCAGATGCTGTTGGGCCCGCTTCGCGATGACCGGCATCTGAGGATCGCAGCACTGCTAGACGACGGCACGGCCCTGAGCTTTGTCGACCAGCGCACGTTCGGAGGGTGGCAGCTGGCCGAATTGGTGACGGTGGACGGCACCGCCGTGCCGCAACCGGTCGCGCACGTCGCCCGCGATCCGCTGGATCCCCGTTTCGATCGTGACCACGTGGTGAACGTGTTGCGGCACAAGCACTCTGAGATCAAGCGCCAACTGCTCGACCAGACTGTGGTGTCGGGTATCGGCAACATCTACGCCGACGAGGCGCTGTGGCGGACCAAGGTCAACGGCGCCAGTACCGCTGCGCTGCTGACCCGCCGCAAGCTCGCTGAGCTACTCGATGCCGCCGCCGAGGTGATGACCGACGCGCTGGGCCAGGGCGGCACGTCGTTCGACTCGCTGTATGTGAACGTCAACGGTGAATCCGGTTATTTCGAACGGTCTTTGGATGCCTACGGCCGTGAAGGGGAGCCGTGCCGACGGTGCGGCGCGATCATGCGTCGCGACAAGTTCATGAACCGGTCGTCGTTCTATTGTCCGAAGTGTCAGCCCCGTCCCCGGGGCTGACACGTCACCCGAAGCGGCTCAAGGAATGCTGGGCATGCCCGGCATGTCGGACATGCAGATCTTCCACGACCCGCTCTCCTTGCGCAGGTACAACTTGCCCGGGCCCGTGGTGCTCGAGATGTCGACGACGGCCTTGCTGCCGTTCACCGTGATCTTGGTGATCTCGGCCGACCCACTGGAGTTGGTGGTCTTCGGAATGTCGATCGCGTCCAGGCCGCCGATCTTGTCGAACAGGTTCCGATCCGCCTGGCAGAAATAGGGCAGGGCCTCGTTGAGGTCGCTGGTACTCGACATCACCTCGTCGAGGAAATCGCGCACCTCTTGTTCGGCACCACCGGAACCCGAGGACTGCGACGACCCCGCGCTGGTGCGCCCACTCGACCCCGAGTCGCCCGTCAGCGCAGCGATCGCGACGCCGCCCACCACGACGAGCACGGCGAAGACCGCCGCGCCGATCGCCCACCACTTGCGGTTGCTGCCGCCCGGCGGTTGAGGCGCGGGATATCCGTATCCATACGGCTGCTGCGGCGCGCCGTAGGGCTGTTGAGCTCCGTAGGGCGCGCCGTAGGGCTGAGCTCCGCCATAAGGGGCACCGTATGGCGCGGCGTACGGCTGCTGAGGCGCTCCGTAGGGACTGTACGGCTGCTCGGGGGTGCCGGCGGTGTTCGGATATCCCTCAGCCCCGCCCGGCTGGTACGGCGGCTGCCACGGCCCGGGCGCCCCCGGTGGCGGGGTGGGCGGATTGCTCGGCGGATAGGTCACGGTGCTCCTCGGCGAAGTCGGTGTGCCGAGTCTATCGTCGCGGGCCGGGTCACTGCCGGGTCCGACCGGCCCCGATCAGGGATCCGGTAACGATTACCGCTGGAATAACCGCGTGTCGCGACGTGTAGAAATACCGCATGACCGAACTTTGGGTTGACCGCACTGGTGTCCGCAGGTACGTCGGACGCAGTTCGCGTGGTGCAGAGGTACTCGTCGGCAGCGACGACGTCGAGGGCGTGTTCACCCCGGGTGAGCTGATGAAGATCGCCCTCGCGGCGTGCAGCGGAATGTCCAGCGATCAGCCGCTGCGTCGGCGCCTCGGTGACGACTACCCGGCCACCATCCGCGTGTCCGGCCCCGCCGACCGGGAGCAGGAGCGCTACCCGCTGCTCGAGGAGAAACTCGAAATCGACGTCTCCGGTCTGTCGGAATCCGAGGTGGCCAGGCTGTTGACCGTGGTCGAGCGCGCCATCGACCAGGTCTGCACGGTGGGCCGCACGCTCAAGGCCGGCACCGAGGTGAAGTTCGAGGTGGCTACTCGATGACCGGGCCGGAACTCCCCGCGGCCGGGCCCGATGCCGAGGTGCGGTTGAGCGCCTGGGTACACGGTCATGTGCAGGGCGTGGGGTTCCGGTGGTGGACGCGCTCACGGGCGCTGGAGTTGGGTCTGACCGGGTTTGCTTCCAATCGGCCCGACGGCCGGGTGCATGTCGTCGCCCAGGGTCCGCGGGACAAATGTCAGCGATTGCTTGAGCTGCTTCAGAGCGGTCAAACCCCGGGCTCGGTGGATCACGTCGTCGCAGATTGGGCGGATGCCGACGCCCCGATGGCGGGGTTCATCGAACGGTAGCCGACTCGGCGGTAGGGTAAATCGCCGTGCACCTCAAGAGTCTGACGCTGAAGGGCTTCAAGTCCTTCGCTTCGCCGACGACTCTTCGCTTCGAACCCGGCATCACCTGCGTCGTCGGGCCCAACGGATCGGGCAAGTCGAACGTTGTCGACGCCCTGACCTGGGTGATGGGCGAGCAGGGCGCCAAGACGCTGCGCGGCGGCAAGATGGAAGACGTCATCTTCGCCGGCACGTCGTCGCGGGCGCCGCTGGGTCGCGCCGAGGTGACGCTGACCATCGACAACTCCGACAACGCGCTGCCGATCGAGTACTCCGAGGTGTCGATCACCCGTCGCGTATTCCGCGACGGCGCAGGCGAATACGAGATCAACGGCAGCAGCTGCCGGCTGATGGATGTCCAGGAACTGCTCAGTGACTCCGGCATCGGCCGTGAGATGCATGTCATCGTCGGCCAGGGCAAGCTCGCCGAGATCCTGGAGTCGCGCCCCGAGGACCGTCGAGCCTTCATCGAGGAGGCAGCCGGCGTCCTCAAGCACCGCAAGCGCAAGGAAAAAGCGGTCCGCAAGCTCGATTCGATGGCGGCCAACCTGGCGCGCCTGACCGACCTGACCACCGAACTGCGCCGTCAGCTCAAGCCGCTGGGCCGTCAGGCCGAGATGGCGCGCCGGGCGGCCACCATCCAGGCCGATCTGCGTGACGCCCGCCTGCGCCTGGCCGCCGACGACCTGGTGCGACGCCAGGTCGAGTTCCACAACACCAACCAGGCCGAGACCACATTGCGCCGCGAGCATGACGAGGCGACGGTGCGGTTGGAAGCCTCGACTGTCGAGCTGCAGGCACATGAGGCAGCCGTCGCGGAACTGACCCGGCGCGCCGAGGCCGCTCAGCAGACCTGGTTCCGGGCCTCGGCCCTGGCCGAACGGGTCAGCGCCACCGTGCGCATCGCGACCGATCGGGCCCAGTTGTTCGAGTCCGAGACCGAGGTGTCCTCCGGTCAGGATCCCGAAGCGCTGGAAGCCGAGGCCGACGAGGTTGCCGAGCTCGAAATGGAGCTGCTCGGCGAGCTCGAGGAGTCGCGGATCGTCTTGGAGACCGCCCGCGCCGAGCTGGCCGAACGTGAGCAGATCGCCGCCGAGGCCGAGCGGGCACACCTGGCCGCGGCCCGGGCCGAGGCTGACCGTCGTGAAGGCCTCGCCCGGCTGGCCGGACAGGTCGACACCATGCGCACCCGGGTCGAGTCGATCGACGAGGGCGTCATGCGGCTGTCGGTGAGCATCGAGGAAGCCGCCGCCAAAGCCCAACAGGCGAAAGCCGAATTCGAGACGGTGCAGAACCGCGTCGGTGAACTCGACGCCGGGGAAGTGGGCCTCGATGAGCAGCACGACCGTTCGGTGGCGGCGCTGCGCCTCGCCGACGAGCGGGTAGCCGAGCTGCAGGCTGCCGAACGTGCCGCCGAACGGCAGGTCGCCTCACTTCATGCCCGGATCGAGGCGCTGTCGGTCAGCTTGGACCGGCGTGACGGTGCGGCCTGGTTGCAGAAAAACCACAGTGGCGCAGGTCTTTTCGGCAGCATCGGGGAATATCTGAAGGTGCGGCCCGGCCATGAGGTGGCGGTGGCCACCGTTCTGGGCGCGGCTGCCGATGCGTTGGCTGCCGAGGATTTCGGAGTGGCAGCGGCTGCCGTCGCCGCGCTCAAGGAGTCCGACGGCGGCCGGGCAGCACTGCTGCTGGGGGACTGGAAGGCGACCAGTGCGTCTCCGTCCGGCGTGCTTCCCGACGGGGCGATCTGGGCCAACGACGTGGTCAGTGTCCCGGACCGGTTGCGCCCGGCGATCACCGCGATGCTCGCCGGAGTAGCCGTGGTGGGTGATCTTGCTGCCGGTGTGCAGCTGGTATCGGCGCGGCCGGACCTGCGTGCGGTGACCGCGGACGGTGACCTGGTCGGGGCCGGTTGGATCAGCGGAGGCTCCGATCGCAAACCTTCGACGCTGGAGATCAGCGCCGAGATCGACAAGGCCCGCAACGAACTGGAGGTCGCGGAGCGGCAGACCGGTGAGCTGGCGGCGGCATTGTCCGGAGCGTTGGCCGAGCAGGCGGCCCGGCAGGAATCGGCTGAAGAGGCGATGGCCGCGCTCAACGAATCCGACGCCGCGATCTCGGCCATCTACGAGCAACTGGGCCGTCTGGGGCAGGACGCCCGCAGCGCCGATGACGAGTTCCAGCGGTTGATGCGCCAGCGCGACGAGCTGGAGGCCGGCCGCGCCAAGACGGTGGAGGAACTCACCGAACTCGAATCGCGGCTGCACAATGCCGAGCAGTTGCCGATGTTCGAAGCCGAACCGGTGGACCGTCAGGCGTCGGTAGCCGCGGCCGAGGCTGCGCGTTCGGTCGAGGTGGAGGCGAGACTTTCGGTTCGTACCGCCGAGGAACGGGCGAATGCGGTTCGCGGCCGCGCTGATTCGCTGCGTCGGGCCGCTGCGGCCGAGCGTGAGGCCCGAGTGCGCGCGCAACGCGCTCGTGAGGCGCGCGAACATGCGGCACGCGTGGCCGCCGCGGTGTCCGAGTCGGGACGCATTGTGGCGCAACGGCTGAGTGCGGTGGTGGCGGTGGCCTCGCGGATGCGTGACGAGCTCGCCACGGAACGACAGATGCGCGCCACGTCGCTGTCCCAAGTGCGTGAGACGGTCAACGAACTGAACGCGAGGATCACCGCGCTGACAGATTCTCTGCACCGCGACGAGATGGCCAAAGCGCAAGCGGCACTTCGCATCGAGCAGCTCGAGGCACAGGTACTCGAGCAGTTCGGAATGCCGGCGGCAGACCTGGTCGCCGAGTACGGCCCGCAGGTTCCGCTACCTCCTAGCGACCTGGAGATGGCGGAATACGAGCAGGCCCGCGAGCGGGGCGAGCAGGTCACCGCGCCCGCCCCGATGCCGTTCGACCGGTCCACCCAGGAGCGCCGGGCGAAGAAGGCCGAACGTGAGCTGTCGGAGTTGGGCCGGGTGAATCCGCTTGCCCTGGAAGAGTTTGCGGCGCTGGAAGAGCGCTACAACTTCTTGTCCACCCAACTCGAGGACGTCAAGGCCGCCCGCAGCGATCTGCTGGATGTGATCGCCGACGTCGACACGCGCATTCTGCAGGTGTTCACCGAGGCCTACGTCGATGTGGAGCGGGAGTTCGAGCAGGTGTTCGCCACGCTGTTCCCCGGCGGCGAGGGCCGGCTGCTGCTGACCAATCCGGCCGACATGTTGACCACCGGCATCGAGGTCGAGGCCAGGCCGCCGGGCAAGAAGATCAAGCGACTCTCACTGCTGTCCGGTGGTGAGAAGTCGCTGACCGCTGTGGCCATGCTGGTGGCGATCTTCCGGGCCCGGCCGTCTCCGTTCTACGTGATGGACGAGGTCGAGGCCGCGCTCGACGATGTGAACCTGCGCCGGTTGATCAGCTTGTTCGAGCAGCTGCGGGAGAAGTCTCAGCTGATCGTGATCACCCACCAGAAGCCCACCATGGAGGTGGCCGACGCGCTCTACGGTGTGACCATGCGCGGTGACGGCATCACCACCGTGATCTCGCAGCGGATGCGGGGACAGGAACTGGCCGCGAGCTCCGGCTGAATCGGCGTGGTTGCCACCGTGGGGGTGAGGTCCGGCTTCCCCCGTGGTTCCGGACCTCACCCCGCAGGTTCGATGGCTGCGGGTTCCTATGCGGCGTCGGGGTTCCCGGCACGCTGATGACGGCGTGGCTTATCTTGTGCCGTGCTGCCTTTCGTGCCCGCGGCGCCGGATTCAGCTCGGGGCGAACCGGATCCGCTGATTCGGTGGGCACTGCGCACCGGACGCGGTGCCCTGTCTGGACTGTCTGCCTTGACCGCGTCGGAGGGCTTCTTCGGCGACAGGGCCTGTCGCACCGATTCCCGGATGCGCTCGGGCTGAGATTTCGGCTTGGGCGCTGCATCACTCTTTGCCGGGATCTCGGCGTTGGTCTCGGTGTCCGCCGTCACCTCGAGTGTCTTCGATCCGGGACCGTTGTTCAGGATCCCGTTGCCCGATCCTGAGTGCGTACGGGGTAGATGCGGGCGGATACGCGCCGGTTGCATGTCGTCCGGCGTCGCGGTGTCGTCGTTCAGCGTCTCCGGAACCGGCTTGAGTGCGGCAATGCCTCCGGTAGTGCGATCGGCAGCACCTGTGGTGTCGATACCCAAGTCGGCCAACGCATTACGTACTCCTTCCCTGGCGGCGGCCCGCAGATCGGAGGCCAGCTTGTCCAGGTCTATGTGAGGTATCAACCCGGCCCGGGTGGGAACGCCCATGTTGGCCGGCGTGCGGTCGTAGGCGAGTTCGATCAGCACCCGCAGGGTGGGCTCGACCAGGTCGAGTACCGGTTCGGGAACTCCGATGTCGCGGAAGGGTTGCAGCAACGGTAGTTGCGCGGTGTGCACCAGGTAATAGGTGGTGTTGCCAGAGGTGTAGGAGTCGTATGTGCTCGGGTCGTTCAGGTTGACCACCGATGATCCGTAGTTCGGATGCAGGTAGAAGTAACCCATCAGGGCGTTGAGATCGGCGAGCAGATTGAGCGGGTATTTGGGGAAGTCCGCGATCAGGTCGTACTGGCGGGCGACGTCGATCGTCCGGTATTCGTCGTTCGGCGTGGCGCCGTCGAAACTGACTCCGAGGATCGGTATGTACAGGCCTTCGAACCTGGCGAGGATTCCGCCGTTGGGCCGGTTGGGGTTGGCCACGAACACGAAGGACAACTCGTCGGGCGCGGGCACTGTGGCGCCCTGCGCACGCAGTTCGGCCAGATTGCGCTTCTCGCGGGTGGCGATGTTGGCGCTCTGGGAGTAGCCGACGACGACTTTCTCTCCCGATGTGGTCATTACGGCGTTGTTGAGGCTGAGGACGCCGCGGGCCACCGAGGTGTCGAAGCTGATGTCGGTCAGGCTGGTCGCGGGCCAGAACTGCTCCGGTGTCGACACCCATCTCAGATCGTCTTCGGCGAGGTGGTAGCCGGCCAGGTAGGTGCTGTTGACCTGGTCCACGTACGTGCCGGCACCCCATTGGTGCGGGTCACCCAGCGCGTTCATCCCGGTTCCGCCCATGATGAGCGCCGTGGCCGCCAGCTGAACCAGCGTGCTCATAGTCGCTGTCACGACCAGTCCGGCGGCGCCGATCAAGGCGACCAGCGTCAGTGCTGCCCCCCGAAGCACACGAAAATGCATTGGTTGTCCTTCCCGTCAAAAAACCCAAGGGAAGGACCACATGTCGGCCGAACACTGCAGTCATTCCCGACCCGTTTGGATCGTGAACCACACAGCCATGTGCTGTCAGCGAATTGACAGAACCCGCCGTAAAAATGTCAAAGACACAGCTAGGCTGTCTTTTTCGAATGTGTATATCCGGCAACGCAGCTAAGCCGTAGAGGAAATCTACGGCTCGGATGAACATGTCGTTGCGGTCGCGTGGTGAATGAAAGATACAGCGACGGTACGTACGTGTACCACGTTTTTGAGCAACCGGATCCGGCGGATCTCCGATGGCCTCGGATGTGCGGAATGTGCCGCGGCGGAGCCGCGAAACGGGGCCGGTCATTCACACGACGCCGTCCTGAGACAATGGCGGCGTGACAGAAGGTGCGTTGTTGGGTCTGTGGATCGCGATCGCGGTCGTCGCTGTTCTCGTCGTCGTCGCTCTCACCGTGGGGTTGGTGCGGTACCGGCGGCGCCGGATCAGCCTGTCGGAGCGAGACGCCTCTAAGCCGATCGACCGCTCCGGCGGTTACACGGCTTCCTCGGGCATCACGTTCAGCAAGTCGGGCACGCCGACGCTCGATCGCATCGACACCAGCGGGTTGCCCGCGGTCGGCGATGACGCCACCATCCCGCGGGACGCACCCAAGCGCACGATCTCCGACGTGCAGCTGCCCGAGCCGCCGAGCGAGACCGCTGCACCCGAAGCACCGCCCGCGCCCGATGAAGCCGCAGATTCCACCGCTGCCCCGGTGGTTCCCGAGGAGCCGGCCGGGCCGGAAGTGGCTCCCGAGCCGACAGCGCCGCCTGCGGAGGTGCCCGACACCGTTGCCGCTGCAGTGGAGGACATCGCGCCGGCAGCGGGGCGCATGGACCGGCTGCGGGGCCGGCTCGCCAAGTCTCAGAACGCTCTTGGCCGCAGCATGCTCGGGTTGCTCGGTGGCGGCGATCTCGACGAGGACTCGTGGGAGGCCGTCGAGGACACCCTGCTGATCGCCGATCTCGGGCCGGTGGTGACCGAATCGGTCGTCGGGGCGTTGCGCGAGCGCATGGCGAGCAAGAGCGTGCGCAGCGAAGCCGATGCCCGCGCAGTGCTGCGCGAGGTGCTGATGTCTGAGCTGCGGCCCGAGCTGGACCGTTCGATCAAGGCGCTGCCGCATGCCGACAAGCCCTCGGTGCTGTTGGTCGTCGGTGTGAACGGCACCGGCAAGACCACCACTGTCGGCAAGCTGGCACGGGTGCTCGTCGCCGACGGCCGTCGGGTGGTCCTCGGCGCGGCCGACACCTTCCGTGCCGCGGCCGCCGACCAGTTGCAGACGTGGGCCGCGCGGGTCGGTGCAGACGTGGTGCGGGGCCCAGAAGGTGCCGACCCGGCATCGGTGGCATTCGACGCCGTGGACGAGGGAGTCAAGGCCGGTGCCGACGTCGTCGTGATCGACACCGCGGGGCGCCTGCACACCAAGACCGGCCTGATGGACGAACTCGGCAAGGTCAAGCGGGTGGTGGAGAAGCGCGCCGCTGTCGACGAGGTCCTGTTGGTGCTCGATGCCACCATCGGACAGAACAGCCTGCCGCAGGCCAAGGTGTTCGCCGAGGTCGTCGACATCACCGGAGTGGTGCTGACCAAGCTCGACGGCACCGCCAAGGGTGGCATCGTCTTCCGCGTCCAGCAGGAACTCGGCGTTCCGGTCAAACTCGTCGGTCTCGGCGAGGGGCCCGATGACCTCGCACCGTTCGAGCCCGCGGCGTTCGTCGACGCGCTGCTGGGCTGACCCCCCGAGAAAACTCGCGAAAACCCACGGTGTAACACCGGCGAAACGCAGCCCGGCTATCCGTTCACACGAGCGAAACGCCGCGGCGTCGTAGCCGAAACATCCACTCAGCATTGTCTTGACCAGGTCAACGGCCCGTAAATCCTTGCGGCCGTGGCGTGGTGAAGGAGGAAACTGCGAGTGGAGCAATTCCCGATATTGGGTGCGCCGGACACCGGTGACACAGCATGGATGCTGGCCGCCGCTGCGCTTGTGCTGTTGATGACGCCGGGGCTGGCCTTCTTCTACGGCGGCATGGTGCGGGCCAAGGGCGTGCTCAACATGATCATGATGAGCGTCAGCGCGATGGGTGTCGTAACAGTCCTGTGGGCGCTGTACGGCTACTCGGTCGCGTTCGGTGACAACACCGCAGGTGTGATCGGCGATCCGGCACAGTTCTTCGGTCTCAAGGGTCTGATCGGAGCGAACGGCTCGGCCGATGCGCCCATCGCGTTGGTCGGCACGATCCCGGCCACCGTGTTCGTGGGTTTCCAGCTGATGTTCGCGATCATCACCGTCGCCCTGATCTCCGGCGCTGTCGCCGACCGCATCAAGTTCGGCGGTTGGCTGCTGTTCGCCGCCCTGTGGGCGACCTTTGTCTACTTCCCGGTCGCGCACTGGGTCTTCGACTTCGACGTCAAGGGCTCCGACGGTGAGACCGTGATCCATCATGGCGGATGGATCGCCAACCAGCTCAAGGCAATTGACTTCGCCGGCGGCACTGCGGTGCACATCAACGCCGGTACCGCGGGCCTGGTGCTGGCCATCATCCTCGGTAAGCGGCTCGGGTGGCCCGGTACGCCGATGCGTCCGCACAACCTCCCGTTTGTGATGCTCGGCGCCGGCCTGCTGTGGTTCGGCTGGTACGGCTTCAACGCCGGTTCTGCGGTGTCGGCCAACGGAGTTGCCGGTTCGACCTTCGTGACCACCACGGTGGCCACTGCCGCGGCCATGCTGGCCTGGCTGCTCACCGAGCGGATCCGTGACGGGCACGCGACGTCACTGGGTGCGGCATCGGGCATCGTGGCCGGCCTGGTCGCGATCACCCCGTCCTGCTCCTCGGTGAACGTGGTGGGCGCGCTCGTGATCGGTTTTGCCGCAGGCGCACTATGTGCCCTGGCGGTGGGCTTGAAGTTCAAGTTCGGATTCGACGACTCTCTCGACGTGGTGGGTGTCCACCTGGTCGGCGGCATCGTCGGTACGTTGTTGGTCGGCCTGGTGGCCACCAAGGAAGCACCTGCCGGTGTTGCCGGTCTGTTCTACGGTGGTGGGTTCGATCAACTGTGGCGACAGGCGGTCGGGGCCGGTGCTGTTCTGCTCTATTCGGCGGTGGGTACCGCTATCTTGGCGTTGATTGTCAAATACACCGTGGGCCTGCGCCTGGACAAAGAAGAGGAGGCTTCCGGTATCGACGAGTCCGAGCACGCTGAGAGCGCTTACGACTTCGTCGCTGTCGGAACCGGTTCTGTTCTTGGTCGTCACGGCGGGGAGGAATAAGGGAATATGAAGCTGATCACTGCGATCGTCAAGCCGTTCACGCTGGAGGATGTCAAGACCGGCCTGGAGCAGACGGGCATCCTGGGGATGACGGTCAGCGAGGTACAGGGCTACGGCCGCCAGAAGGGACACACCGAGGTCTACCGCGGTGCCGAATATTCGGTTGATTTCGTACCGAAGGTCCGCGTGGAGGTTGTCGTCGATGATTCCGCGGTCGACAAGGTCGTTGACGTCATCGTGCAGGCCGCCCGGACGGGCAAGATCGGCGACGGCAAGGTCTGGGTGAGCCCGGTCGACACCGTTGTCCGCGTTCGCACCGGAGAACGGGGTGCCGACGCCCTGTAGCCGCGGTCGGTCGTGATGTGAACGACCGAGTCTCCCGGTCAGGAAGTGCGGTGTCAGGTTTTTCGACCGGGGGAGGAGTTTCAAATGACAGAGCAGCAGCCGCAATCGGCCCACGGGTTGGG
This sequence comes from Mycolicibacterium fortuitum subsp. fortuitum, assembly GCF_022179545.1. The sequence goes on from NZ_AP025518.1 coordinate 2,432,253, forward strand.
CGCCGGAGCCTCTGGTGAGGAGGCTCCGGCTGGCTGCCCGCGGCCGGCCAACGACTTGGCGGCGGCCATCCAGCAATTGCTCACCGGCGGATCCCGTCAGCTGGATGCCACCGCCTTGCGGGAGGCCCTGCTCGATCTACACGAATTCTGGCTCACCACAAAGGCTGCCGAGATCGGCGTCACCGCCACAAGTGGGTTCTCGATCGTGGCCACCGGCGGTTTGGGCCGCGGCGAGATGTTGCCGTACTCCGATCTCGATCTGATGTTGTTGCATGACAACATGCCCGTGGAGCTCGTCTCAGAAGTGGCCGAGAAGCTCTGGTATCCCTTGTGGGACGCCAATATCCGTATCGATCACAGTGTGCGCACGGTGCCCGAAGCCCTCAGGGTGGCAGGCGAGGACATCGCGGTGGGTCTGGCGATGCTCGACGCGCGGCATATCGCCGGTGACGCCGAGCTGTCGGCGCTGTTGGTCGGCGGAGCGCGCCGACAGTGGCGGATCGGAATCGCCTCACGGTTCGACGAACTGATCGAGCACGCCCGGGCGCGCTGGGAACGCAGCGGCCAGATCGCGCACCGCGCCGAGCCCGACCTGAAATCGGGCCGTGGTGGCCTGCGGGACGTACAGTTGCTCAACGCGCTCGCGATAGCGCAACTGGCCGACGTGTATCCGAGTCGGGACCTGGCTTCGCCTACCGGAACGCTCGGCGGTGCCCACCTGTCGTTGCTGAACGTGCGTACCGAACTGCATCGTGCCTCCGGTCGCGGCCGGGAACTGTTGTTGGCCCAGCATGCTGACGAAATCGGGGCAGCCCTTCGGATCGGAGATCGATTCGACCTGGCTCGCACACTGTCTGATGCGGCCCGCACGGTGAGCTACTACGTCGACTCCGGTATTCGTACCGCGGCCAACGCCTTGCCGAAGCGCGGTTTCGCCGCGTTTCGCCGTCCGGTGCGTCGCCCTCTCGACGAAGGCGTCATCGAGTACGCCGGCGAGGTGATCCTGGCTCGTGACGCCCGCCCGGAGCGTGATCCGGGCCTGATTCTGCGGGTGGCGGCGGCGTCAGCCGCCACCGGACTGCCGATGGCGGTGTCCACGCTGAGCCGGCTGGCCGAGAACGCACCGGAATTGCGCACGCCCTGGCCGCGCCAGGCGCTCAAGGACCTGCTGGTGTTGCTCGCGTCGGGCCCCGCCGCGGTCGCCACCATCGAGGCCCTGGACCGCACCGGTCTGTGGGGCCGGCTGTTCCCGGAATGGGGCGCGGTACGAGACCTACCGCCACGAGATGTCGTGCACATCTGGACCGTTGACCGTCACCTCGTCGAAACAGTCTCGCGGGCAAGCGCTTTCACTACGCGAGTATCGCGACCCGACCTGCTCCTGCTGGGCGCGCTGTGCCACGACATCGGCAAAGGACGCGGGGGAGATCACAGCGTGATCGGCGCGGAGCTGGCCACCCAGATCGGCACCCGGCTCGGTCTGTGGCCGTCCGACATCGACGTGCTGTCGAAGATCGTCCGCCATCACCTGCTGCTGCCGCACACCGCCACCCGACGAGATCTCCAGGATCCCAAGACCATTGACGCGGTAGCCGACGCACTCGGAAAAGACACCGTGCTGTTGGAACTGCTCCATGTCCTGGCCGAAGCCGATTCGCTGGCCACCGGGCCGGGCGTGTGGGGCGACTGGAAGGCATCGCTGATAGGTGACCTGGTCAGACGGTGCAGGCTGGTGATGGCCGGCGAGCCGCTGCCCGAACCCGATCCGATCGAGTCACGGTTCGTGGCATTGGCCGCTGAGGACCGCGTCCACGTCGAGCTCACCCCTGGCGACGGTCCGCACATCTACAACGTGACGATGATCGCCGCCGATCGGCGCGGCCTGCTGTCCAAGGCGGCCGGCGTGTTGGCGCTGAACTCACTACGGGTCCATTCGGCGTCGGTCAACAGCCATGACGGCTCGGCCATCAACACGTTCGTGGTGTCGCCGCATTTCGGTGCGCCTCCTCCTGCCGAGCTGCTACGCCAGCAGTTCATCCTGGCGCTCGACGGTGAGCTCGATGTGGTCGGCGCGCTGGAACGACGTGATCACGAGGCAGCCCAGCATCCGACCACCCGCGCCGGAGAGATCCTCGCGTCGGTGCCGGCCAACCATGTGCCGGCCCCGCCACGCATCCTGTGGTCGCCCGGGCCGGCTGCCGAAGATCTGATCGTCCAGATCCGCACGATCGACCGGGCAGGTCTGCTGGCCAGATTGACCGCGGTGTTCGAGCGCGACGGCGTGGACGTCGCATGGGCCAAGGTGACCACGCTGGGATCGTCGGTGGTCGACGTCTTCTGCATCACCGCACCGGCCCTGGCCGGCGACGAGGCGCAGCGGACTGCCGTACGCGAGGGGCTCGAACGCGACATGCTGGCGATCCTGCCCGCGCCGCCGGCCAAACCGTCGAAACCGGCCGAGCACACCGGCTGACCCCCGCCGATAGGTGATGATTCCGGCGTGACGAATTTCGGGGGATATCAAGACGGGTCCGATTCAGGTGCGGCTTATGGCCACGGCTATCTGACAGCGAACCGAGAGTCAGTCCAGGCTTCCAGAGCGGAGCGGTTCTCGCCCGCCGCGCAGATCCTGATCAGCGCACTGCTGCTGGTGCCCACGTTGATCCAACGCGCGATTTTCATCGGTGTGCCGAACATGACGGGTCAGGTACTCGATTGGCCGCCGTTGTTGCGCACCGTCTGGTTTACCAGCGGCGTCGCAGTACTCGGCGTGTACTTCATCGCGGTTGTCGCGTTGTGGTCCCGATCTCCGGAACGCCGCCGGACGGCCGCCTTGATCGCGGGCATCACGGTGTTGATCGATGTCGTTTCGTACGTCGGCTTCGCGCTGATCATTGGCTCCAGATACAACCTGAACTTGGATCTCGACCTGGTTGTCATGCTGTCCCGGAGTGTGGCCGTGGTGACCGTCGTCGGGTATGCCCTGGCATGGGGTGTGGCGCGGCGCCGGGGCACGGCGTGGGCGTGGGGACTCATTCCCTCCGTCATCATTGCCGGTCTCGTCGAGTGGGCCATGGCGTCGTTGCCGTCCGAGACCTGGAGCGGGAATTTCGGATGGCTGGTGGGGTGGGCCTTCTACGTCGGCGGTTTCGTACTGTCCTGCCTGATCTGCTGGGCGGTCGATGCCATGACTTCTGGGTCGCGGCGCGCAAACACGGCTTGAATCCCGGGCCGCTAGGCTTACCACGTGTTTGAGAGCCTGTCTGACCGGTTGACCGGTGCCCTGCAGGGCCTACGCGGCAAGGGGCGGTTGACCGACGCCGATATCGACGCCACGGCGCGCGAGATCCGGTTGGCCCTGCTCGAGGCCGACGTCTCGCTGCCGGTGGTGCGTGCCTTCGTCGCGCGTATCAAGGATCGCGCCAAGGGTGCGGAGGTGTCCGCCGCGCTGAATCCCGCGCAGCAGGTGGTCAAGATCGTCAACGAGGAGCTGATCAGCATCCTCGGCGGCGAGACCCGTCAGCTCGCCTTCGCGAAGAACCCGCCGACGGTCATCATGCTTGCCGGCCTGCAAGGTGCCGGTAAGACCACCCTGGCCGGCAAGCTGGCGAAATGGTTGAAGGGCCTGGGCCACACCCCGTTGCTGGTGGCATGTGACCTGCAGCGGCCCGGTGCGGTCAACCAGCTGCAGATCGTCGCCGAACGCGCCGGTGTGGCTTCCTTCGCCCCGCATCCGGGGACCTCGCCCGATGGTCTGGAGATCGGTGGCCACGGTGATCCGGTGGCGGTCGCGACGGCCGGCATGGCCGAGGCCCGGGCCAAGCACTTCGACGTCGTCATCGTCGACACCGCAGGCCGGCTCGGCATCGACGAGGAGCTGATGGGGCAGGCCGCGGCCATCCGCGACGCCGTGAAGCCCGACGAGACCTTGTTCGTGCTCGACGCGATGATCGGTCAGGACGCGGTCGCCACCGCCGAGGCGTTCCGCGAGGGCGTCGGTTTCACCGGTGTCGTGCTGACCAAGCTCGACGGTGACGCGCGTGGTGGTGCCGCGCTGTCGGTGCGTGAGATCACCGGTGTGCCGATCCTGTTCGCCTCGGCGGGGGAGAAGCTCGAAGACTTCGACGTCTTCCACCCCGACCGGATGGCCAGCCGCATCCTCGGCATGGGCGATGTGCTGACCCTCATCGAGCAGGCCGAGCAGGTCTTCGATCAGCAGAAGGCCGAGGAGGCCGCCGCCAAGATCGGCTCCGGGGAGCTGACGCTGGAAGACTTCCTCGAGCAGATGCTGGCGATCCGCAAGATGGGCCCGATCGGCAACCTGCTGGGCATGCTGCCGGGGGCCGGCCAGATGAAGGACGCGTTGGCCGCGGTCGACGACAAGCAGCTCGACCGGGTGCAGGCCATCATCCGCGGCATGACGCCGGCCGAGCGCGCCGATCCGAAGATCATCAATGCCTCACGCCGACTCCGCATCGCGAACGGCTCGGGTGTCACGGTGTCCGAGGTCAACCAGCTCGTCGACCGGTTCTTCGACGCCCGCAAGATGATGTCGTCGATGGCCGGGCAGATGGGCATGCCGTTCGGACGCAAGAGCTCCCCGCGCAAGGCAGCCAAGGGCAAGAACAAGCAGGCCGGCAAGAAGAAGGGCCGTCAGTCCGGGAAAGGCCCGACTCCGCCGAGGAACCCGCTGGGTGCCGGCTTGCCGGCCGGCTTCCCGGACCTGTCGAACATGCCCAAGGGCCTGGACGAACTGCCGCCCGGCCTGGCGGACTTCGACCTGTCCAAGTTGAAGTTCCCCGGCCAGAAGTAGACGTATGCGCGCACTGCACGTCCGAGGTCGCGGACTTCCCGACGGCGAAGAAGTGCAGTGGTGGATCTCGGGGGGTGCGCTGTCGGCCGAGCCGATTGCCAACGCCGACACTGTCTTTGACGGCGGTTGGATCATCCCCGGCCTCGTCGACGCGCACTGTCACGTGGGTCTGGGGCCGGGCGGTGCGGTCGATATCGACGAGGCGGTCACCCAGGCCCAGACCGAACGGGATGCCGGCGCACTGTTGTTGCGGGACGCCGGGTCACCCGTTGACACCCGCAGCTTTGACCAGCGTGAGGACCTGCCGCGCATCATCCGGGCCGGCCGGCATCTGGCCCGCCCCAAGCGTTATTCGCCGGGATTGCCGATCGACATCGAGGATGAGTCGCAGCTGCCCGCGGCCGTGGCCGAGCAGGCGCGGTGGGGTGACGGTTGGGTGAAGCTGGTCGGCGACTGGATCGACCGCAGCGTCGGGGATCTGGCGCCGTTGTGGTCCGACGAGATCCTCAAGGCCGCGATCGACGCCGCCCACGCCGAGGGCGCCCGGGTCACCGCGCACGTGTTCGGTGAGGACGCGTTGCCAGGACTGGTCAAGGCCGGAATCGACTGCATCGAACACGGCACCGGGATCACCGACGACACAATCGAATTGATGCTCGAACACGGCACGGCACTGGTCCCGACACTGATAAACATCGACAACTTCCCCGGCATCGCCGACGCGGCGGGCAAGTATCCGACATACGCCAAGCACATGCGCGACCTGTACGCGTCCTGCCGTACCCGGGTCGGCGCGGCCTACGAGGCCGGTGTGCCGATCTTCGCGGGAACCGATGCCGGCGGCATGATCGCGCACGGTCGCATCGCCGACGAGATAGAAGCGCTCAAGGGCATCGGGATGAGCCCCACAGCAGCACTCGGGTCGGCCAGTTGGGATGCCCGGGCCTGGCTCGGACGGCCGGCGCTCGAGCACGGCGCATCGGCGGACCTGGTCTGCTACGCCGAAGATCCGCGCCACGGCGGCGTCAGCCACCCGGATCTGGTGATCTTGCGTGGCCGCGCGTTCTGACTCGCCGGAGTGACTCAGTACACGTCGCGCAGGTAGCGGTGGCTCTTGATCAGATCGTTGACGTAGGCGTGCGCGGCGTCGGCGTCCATGCCGCCGGCGTCGGCGATTATCTCGTGCAGCGCGGCGTCGACATCCTTGGCCATGCGGTCGGCGTCCCCGCACACATAGAGGTGTGCCCCGTCCTGTAGCCAACCGAAGAGCTCCGCCGCGTTCTCCCGCATCCGTTGCTGCACATAGATTTTCGTATCCTGATCGCGTGAGAACGCGACGTCGAGCCGGGTGAGGGTTCCGGATTCGACGAATCCCGTCAGCTCCTCGCCGTAGAGGAAGTCGGTGGCGCGGCGTCGGTCCCCGAAAAACAGCCAGGACCGGCCCGGTGCGGCCGTGGCCTGCCGCTCCTGCAGAAACGCCCGGAACGGCGCGATGCCGGTGCCAGGGCCGATCATGAGGATCGGCACGTCGGCTGCCGGCAACCGGAAATGATGGTTGGGACGCAGGTGAACTCGAACCGTGTGGGTCCGCTCGGCCAGGTAGGTCGATGCCGCACCGCCGTGCCGGCGATCGGCGGCATGGTAGCGAACGGTGGCGACGGTCAGATGGACGTGATCGGGGTGTACCAGCGGGCTGGAGGCGATCGAGTAGTCACGGAACTGCAACGGGCGCAACGTATCTACAACGTCGTCGACGGACAGTTCGGCACGCCGGATCAGGTCGAGGACGTCCTCCCCGTAGGCGGCGGCGCCGGCCAGTTCCTGCAGGGCTCGTGAGGGCGTCCGGATCTCCAGGTGCTCGCTGAGCAGCACACCCAAGGTCTGCTCCGACTCGGCCACCCGATGCTCGGGGCCGACATTGAGCTCGTGCAGGATCGCCGCCACCAGCTCGGGATCGTTGGCCGGGTGGACGGCCAGCGAATCGCCTGCCTGATAGACGATCCCGGAACCCGTGAGGTCGAGCTCGTAGTGGCGGACCTCCTTGTCGGATCCGGCTGCGGTGAGCAGCCGATTCACGGTCAGGGGAGCAGCGTGGTGAGGGTTGCGTTCCTGCACGCGAACCGAAGGCTCGACAGGCGAGGTCTCGGCGACGGAGCCGGAGGCGGTGGGACCGGCGTGGGCGGCGACGAGTTGTTTGACGAGGTCGGTGGTCCACGCCGCCGCGGGTTCCTCGTAGTAACCATCGACATCCACCCGGTCGGCGAGCCGGGTGGCACCGAGCTCTTCCAGCCGCGCATCGAGGAGTTTGCCCGCGTTGCAGAACAATTCGTAGGAGGTGTCGCCGAGGGCCAGGACCGCGAAGCTCATGTGCTCCAGTCGATCGGTCGAGCTGCTGATCGCCTCCCAGAACAGGGTGGCGGTGTCCGGGAACTCACCGTCGCCGAAGGTCGAGGTGACCACGATGAAATGCGTTGTCCTGCCGAGTTGGTCGAGTTCCACCTGATTGAGTTCCACGGCCTCGGAAGGAATTCCGGCGGCGGTGGCGGCTTCGGCGAACGACATCGCAGCGTCTTCCGCGTTGCCCATATCGGTGCCATAGGCGACCACCAACGAGAACTCACGCTCGGACACATCGGCTCCCCTCATCGCGCGCGGGGTACTCCGCGCGAATTTAGGGTCACCTTAGTTTGGCGTGAGTCCCGATGGGGCCCTACCTGTTACCTCCCACGAGCTGGTCAGTGTGAGAAGCCGTAGTCGAACAATTCGATCGCCTGACCGTACAGATCACCGGTGCCGTACATCTGGACCACGATCAAACGACGGTTACCGCGTTGGGCCGCACCGATATACGTCTTGCGGGCCAGGTCGGTGTACCCGGTCTTGCCTGCGATGTCGCCGGGGTACCGCGTGAGCAGCTCGTTCTGGTTGGTCAAGGTCTTACCGGGGAACTGGGCCGAGGGTTGGCGCATGATCTGCGCGATCAGCGGGTATCTCAGCGCCGCACGAAGGATCACCGCAAGGTCGTGGGGAGTGGTGACGGTCTCCCACCCGGGACCGTCGAGGCCCGACGGAGAGGAGGCCCGCGTGTTGCGGGCGCCGACGCTGGCAGCCTTGCGGGTCATCGCCGCCACCGTGGCGCGCTGGCCGCCGAGCATGTCGGCGAGCATGTTGGCCGCGTCGTTGCCCGACACCATCAGCAGTGCCTCCAGTAGCTGTCGGGTGGTGTACGGCTGGCCCGGTTTGAGGCCGACGCAGGAGCATTCGACCTTGGTGTGGGACTCGTTGGCCCGGGCGAAATTGTCTGGGCGAAGGTGATCGAGCACGACCATCGCCAACAGCGGCTTGATGGTGCTGGCCGGGGCGTAACTGCCGTTGGGATCCTTCGACGCCAGAACCTGGCCGGTGTCCATGTCGGCGACCAGCCAAGCCTTGGCCGGTCCGTCGGGAATCTGGGCGCCTGCCGGCGCAACGCCCGGTTGCGCGGCGACCGGAGCGGCCGAGACGCTCGCGGCGGCCATCGACGTACCGAGCGCGAGCGCCACCGCCGCGAACAGTTTTCGCACGGGCGCCGACGCTACCCAGCGTTGGACTCTTTCAGCGCGCGGACAGGTTTCCTTCAGGTATCGACTGAGACGTACGGGCTACAACAACCCGATGCTCGCCGAACGATCTTGGGCGAAACCCCAGTCCAGCAGCGTCGCCGCCTGATCCCAATAGGTCGGGCCACCTTCTTTGACCAGCCCGTACATCATCGAGATCACCAGACGGCGACCGTCGCGCTGTGCGGCGCCGACGAATGTCTTGCGGGCGATATCGGTAAAGCCGGTCTTGCCGCCGATGGCCCCGGGATAACGCTGCAACAGCTCGTCCTGGTTGATCAGGACCCGATTGCCGGTCTTGCCGGGAAACGTGGTCGAGGGCATCGCGGTGATCTGGGCGAAGGTTGGATTGGCCATCGCTGCGCGGAAGATCGTCGCCATGTCGTGCGGCGTGGACCAGAACGGCATACCGGGCCCGTCGAGTCCCGACGGCGTCGCGACGTTCGTGTTGTTCGCTCCGAGCGCCACCGCTTTGGCATTCATCTTGTGCACGGCTGCTTCAGGTCCACCGACCATGCGGGCCAGGGTGTTGGCGGCATCATTGCCGGAAGCCAGGAGCGCCGCCTCCAGCAGTTGGCGTGCGGTGTAGGTCTGCCCGGGTGCGACACCGGCGCAGTTGCACTCGACCTTGGTGTCGGCTTCTTCGGCCACGATCGTGGAGTCCAGCGGCACCTCGTCGAGCACCACCTGGGCCAGCAGGGTCTTGATCGTGCTTGCCGGCGCGTAGCGGGTGTGCTCGTTGCGGGCGGCCAACACCTGGCCGGTGTCCAGGTCGGCGATGACCCACCCCTGCGCGGGACCGTCGGGGATGGGCGCGGAGCCGACCTGCTGTATCTCGATATCGGCTCTGGCCGCGGGCACGGTAGCGGGCACCGACGAGAGCGGGATCAACGCGATGGCAGCCGCGGCTCCCATGACAGACAACCTGACGAACCTCCCCATGGCGGGCCAGCCTAATCGTGTTGAATCGAGACATGTTGAGCCTGGCCGAGATTTCGGATCGTCTGGAGATCCAGCAGTTGTTGATCGACTACTCCACGGCGATAGATCGTCGACTGTTCGATGACCTCGATGTGGTGTTCACGCCGGACGCCTACATCGACTACCGGGCGATGGGCGGTATCGATGGTCACTATCCGGAGGTCAAGGCGTGGCTGGCCGAGGTGCTGCCGAACTTTCCGGCCTACGCGCACATGCTCGGCAACTTCGATGTCCGGATCGAGGGAGACAAGGCGTCCTCCCGCACCATCTGCTTCAACCCGATGGTGCTGCCGGGGCTGGAGCAACAGGTGTTGTTCTGCGGGCTGTGGTACGAAGACGAGTTCGTGCGGACCGGCGATGGTTGGCGGATGAGCCGCCGCGTCGAGACCAAGTGTTTCGACAAGGTCGTGTGACGCGGCCGGTGGGCGCGGTGCGTCGCCAGTTGTGACCCGCAACCGGCCGGAAGTTGTGCGACAACTGGCCACTGGGACCGGATTTGGGCAGGTCGGCATCGTTCTGGCACAATTGTCGGCTGTCTGCCGTGCGACTCGTTCGATGCGCTGCGCGGCGGTCACACACGTAAGGCAAAACCGGATCGGGCAATTCCGCCCGCATCGCCGAATTGCAGCGTGACACTCAAGGAGAAGTGCTTAACCATGGCTGTCAAGATCAAGCTCACCCGGCTTGGCAAGATCCGCAACCCCCAGTACCGCATCGCCGTCGCCGACGCGCGCACCCGCCGCGAAGGCCGCGCCATCGAGGTCATCGGCCGCTACCACCCCAAGGAAGAGCCGAGCCTGATCGAGATCGATTCGGAGCGCGCGCAGTACTGGCTGGGTGTCGGCGCCCAGCCCACCGAGCCGGTGCTGGCCCTGCTGAAGATCACCGGTGACTGGCAGAAGTTCAAGGGCCTGCCGGGCGCCGAGGGCACGCTGAAGGTCAAGGAGCCCAAGCCGTCCAAGCTGGAGCTGTTCAACGCGGCGCTGGCCGAGGCCGAGAGCGGCACCGGCGCCGCGGCTGTGACGCCGAAGAAGAAGAAGGCCCCGAAGAAGGATCAGCAGGACGAGGCCGCCGAGGCCGAGGCGCCTGCCGCTGAGGCCGCCGCCGACGAAGCCGCAAGCGAGAGCTGAGCATCGCAGTGAGTTCTGTCGTGGTCGACGCCGTCGAGCACCTGGTCCGCGGCATCGTGGACAATCCCGACGACGTACGCGTCGACATGGTCACCAGCCGCCGTGGGCGGACCGTCGAGGTGCACGTGCACCCCGATGACCTGGGCAAGGTCATCGGCCGCGGGGGCCGCACTGCCACCGCGCTGCGCACCCTGGTCGCAGGCATCGGTGGGCGCGGAATCCGCGTCGACGTGGTGGACACCGACCAGTAGCGTCGGATCCATGGACCTGGTTGTCGGGCGGGTTGTCAAAGCTCACGGCATTACCGGTGAGGTCGTCGTCGAGGTCCGTACCGACGACCCCGACGCCCGGTTCGCCCCTGGCGTGGCCCTTCGGGGCCGCGCCAAGGGGGGCGCCGAGCGAGAATTCTCAGTCGAGTCCGTTCGCGATCACGCCGGCCGGCTGCTGATCCGGCTGGCCGGTGTCTCCGACCGCAATGCGGCCGATGAATTACGTGGCACGGTGTTCATGGTCGACACCGCCGATCTGCCCACCATCGATGATCCCGATGAGTTCTACGACCACGAGCTCGAAGGGATGCGGGTCGTCACGGTCGACGGCACCGCGGTGGGTGTGGTTCGCGAGGTGCTGCACACCGCGGCGGGCGAGCTCTTGTCGGTCAAGGCCGACCCGGATGGCCGCGAAGTGCTCGTGCCGTTCGTGAGTGCGATCGTCACCTCGGTGTCGCGGGAAACCGGCACCGTCTGCATCGATCCTCCCGATGGTCTGCTGAACCTGGATCAGGTCTAGAAGGTGCGCACCTGTGCACATTGATGTCGTCACGATCTTTCCGGCCTACCTCGATCCCATCCGGCAGTCGTTGCCGGGTAAGGCGATCGAGGCGGGCATCCTCTCGGTAGCCGTCCATGATCTGCGGAATTGGACCCATGATGTGCACCGGTCGGTGGACGACTCACCGTACGGCGGCGGCCCGGGGATGGTCATGAAAGCGCCGGTGTGGGGTGAGGCGCTCGACGAAATTTGTTCTGAGGAAACACTTCTGGTGGTTCCGACCCCTGCCGGGCGTCCGTTCACCCAAGCCGTCGCCGAACGTTGGAGTACCGAGTCGCACCTGGTGTTCGCCTGTGGGCGGTACGAGGGAATCGACCAGCGGGTGGCCGACGACGCCGCTCGCCGGATGCGGGTCGAAGAGGTCTCCATCGGAGACTACGTGCTCAACGGCGGTGAGTCGGCGGCGCTGGTGATGATCGAGGCGGTGGTCCGGTTGATGCCCGAGGTGTTGGGCAATCCCGCCTCCCATCAACAGGATTCGCATTCCGACGGGCTCCTCGAAGGGCCCAGCTACACCCGGCCGCAGAGCTGGCGCGGGTTGGACGTTCCCGATGTGCTGCTGTCGGGGGATCACGCCAAGGTCGCGGCGTGGCGGCACGAGCAGTCGTTACAGCGCACGCGTGAGCGCAGGCCGGATCTGCTCGGCGAGTCCTAGATCCGGCCGCCGGGGAACATCGTCTTGACGGCGTCGGTGATGGTGTCGCGTGCGGTGGCGGCATTGGTGGGCTGCAGCGAGCCGATCACCATGATGAAACGGCGATCCGGGCCGATCACGCCGGTCGACAGGTGCATCCAGTCCGAACCGATACAGCACATCCAGCCTTGTTTCACCGCGACCGGTTCGGCGTAGAGGCCGTCGGGGATGCCGAATCGCTGCGGATAGATGCCGCCGGGTTGGGTGCCGTCGATGGCGTCCGGGGTGGACTGAGCCAGGTTGGACAGGATGACGTTGGCCTGTTCGGCGGGCAGACCGCCGCGGCCGCTCATCAACATGTCGTAGTAGCGCACCAGGTCGGCCGCGGTGCTGGTGGTGTTCCACCACCGCCCGTCGTTCGGTGGCTCGGTCGAACTCAAGCCGTAGCGAGCGGCGACCCGGTTGACGATGGCGCTTCCGCCACTGCGGTTCCAGAACACCTCGGCGGCGCTGTCGTCAGAGGATCGCAGCATCACGTCGAGGTTCTCGCGGTCCTCGGGGCTGAGGACTGTCTGGCGCTTGGCTTCCTGCAACAGCAGATCGTCGGCGATGAACAGCTTGACCACCGACGCGATCGCGATGGTGGTCCCGTTTCCGTTGGAGACCAACTGGCCGGTGTTGCGGTCGAGTACGAGCACGGTGATCTCGGCGCCGGCGTCGGCGGCATCTTCGGTCGCCTGCTGCGCACGGTCTTCGAGGCCGATGAACGTGACGGCGGGTTCGCCGGGCGATGCCTCGGGCAGCGGAGCCATGCCGCCCTGGGGGACGACGACGGTCAGTTGCGGTGCACCGGGCGGGGCCGGGGGAGTTCCGTATACGCGCGCTTCGCAGCCAACGGTGACGACGGCCATGGCGACCACTGCGGTCACGCTGATTGCGCTTGCCATCTTGAGCTTCGACGGCCGCCGTCGCATGGTCCTCCTTGAACCGTCAACAACATCCGATGGGCTCTGCGGGACCGGCGCATCGGTGGATGAAGCCTAACCGCTCGCATTGTGGCCCGTGTAGTTAGCGGCGCTCGCAGTATGGTGCAGGTGTCGGGGCGTCAGGCTGGACCGAACCGCCGGATTTCACGGTATGGGGACCCATCTGGCACAATTGAGCAGTTGTCTGCGCAGGGCTGGGCCCGGCTTGTCCGCGTTCCGCTGCGAGATGCAACCCGATACACCCGAAAATAGCTTCGGCTGCGCGATCTGTACGCGCCTGCCCGGAGCAGCGAACAACAAGGAAGTGTCACCGATGAACACGCTGGACTTCGTCGATCAGGCGTCGCTGCGCGACGACATCCCGACCTTCAGCCCCGGCGACACCGTCAACGTGCATGTGAAGGTGATCGAGGGCTCCAAGGAGCGCATCCAGGTCTTCAAGGGTGTCGTCATCCGCCGTTCCGGCGGCGGCATCTCCGAGACCTTCACCGTGCGCAAGGAGAGCTACGGCGTCGGCGTCGAGCGAACCTTCCCGGTGCATTCGCCCAACATCGATCACCTCGATGTCGTGACCCGCGGTGACGTGCGTCGCGCCAAGCTCTACTACCTGCGCGAACTGCGTGGCAAGAAGGCGAAGATCAAGGAAAAGCGCTGAGCGCGCTGCTCCGCCTGACGAAGCTCTCGTCGCGGGACCGGTCACGACGCTCGCTACTGTGGTGCCTGTGACCGGACCCACCGACTCTGCCGACGCGCGCTCGGAGGGCAGCATCGAATCCGATTCGGACCTCGACTCTGATTCCGTGCAGGCGCCGGACTCCTCCGAGGACGACTCGCAGGACACGGCGCCCAAGCGCAAGCATTCCACGGCGCGTGAAATCGCCATTCTGGCGACCATCGCCCTGGTGCTCTACTACGTGACGCTGACGTTCATCGCGCGTCCGTATCTGATTCCCTCGGAATCCATGGAGCCAACGCTGCACGGCTGTGCCGGTTGCGTGGGTGACCGGATCATGGTCGACAAGGTGACCTACCGGTTCTCCAAGCCCGAACCCGGCGATGTAGTGGTGTTCAAGGGTCCGCCGTCGTGGAACATCGGATACAAGTCGATCCGCTCGGACAACACCGCGATCCGCTGGGTGCAGAACGCCCTCTCCTTCGTGGGCTTCGTGCCGCCGGATGAGAACGACCTCGTCAAGCGGGTTATCGCCGTCGGTGGTCAGACGATCCAGTGCCGTGCCGACACGGGTCTGACGGTCGACGGTAAACAGCTGAACGAGCCGTATCTGGATCCGGCGACCATGATGGCCGATCCGGGTGTGTACCCGTGCCTGGGTCCTGAGTTCGGCCCGGTGACCGTCCCGCCCGACCGGCTGTGGGTGATGGGCGACAACCGGACTCATTCGGCCGATTCACGTTTCCACTGCAGCAATCTGCCCGCCGACGCGCAAAAAGGTCTGCTGTGTACCGGCGACCCGATGGCCGGAACGGTTCCGGTGGAGAATGTGATCGGAAAGGCACGGTTCATCGCCTGGCCGCCGTCCCGATGGGGCGGCATCAACGGCGCGAACCCGCAGACCGACTCCTAGGAGCTGCCCTGTGCCTCCAGTGGTGAAGACGTCGTGGCCGCCGCGAACGGTGATCCGGAGGTCATCCGGACTGCGCACCCTGGAATCAGCGCTGTATCGCAACGGTCTGGGCCCGGTTGCCGGGGTGGACGAAGTGGGACGCGGCGCCTGCGCGGGACCATTGGTGGTGGCGGCCTGTGTGCTGGGCCCCAATCGGATGGACAGCTTGGCCTCGCTCGACGATTCCAAGAAATTGGGTGAGCGTGAGAGGGAGCGGTTGTTCCCCCTGATTCGCCGCTACGCATTGGCGTATCACGTGGTCTTCATTCCCTCCGGCGAGGTAGACCGTCTCGGTGTGCACGTGGCCAACATCGAGGGCATGCGGCGAGCAGTGGCGGGGTTGTCGCTGCGGCCCGGATATGTGTTGTCCGACGGTTTTCGCGTCCCTGGTCTGGCGGTGCCGTCGTTGCCGGTGATCGGGGGAGATGCGGCGGCTGCCTGTATCGCAGCGGCCAGTGTGCTCGCCAAGGTCAGCCGGGATCGGCTGATGGTCGAGATGGAACAGCACCATCCCGGGTACGGGTTCGCCGAGCACAAGGGGTACAGCACTCCCGCGCACTCCGCGGCGTTGGCGGAGTTGGGGCCGTGTGTGGAGCACCGCCACTCGTATGTGAACGTGCGGCGGGCCGCAGAGACTGCAGATGTGCGGCGGGCCGCAGAGACGGCAGATGTGCGGCGGGCCGCAGAGACAGCAGATGTGCGGCGGGCCGCAGAGATGACGGACGTATGACCGGATGCGGCACCAATGCGGCATGCTGAAGTGGCGTACGCAAAGATGATCGACAGGGCATCAGCACAACCAGAAGGACAGCACACCAGATGAGCGCCGAGGATCTCGAGAAGTATGAAACCGAGATGGAGCTCTCGCTGTACCGCGAATACAAGGACATCGTCGGGCAGTTCAGCTACGTCGTCGAGACCGAGCGTCGGTTCTACCTGGCCAACAGTGTGGAGCTGATTCCGCGGAACTCCGAGGGCGAGGTCTATTTCGAGCTGAGGCTCGCCGACGCCTGGGTCTGGGACATGTACCGCCCGGCTCGGTTCGTCAAACAGGTGCGGGTGATCACGTTCAAGGACGTGAATATCGAAGAGGTCGAGAAGCCCGAGCTGCGGCTGCCGGAGTAGCCGCGAACAGGAGGACGACACGGTGGCGACGGTCAGTACGGGTTCCGACGATATTCGCCGCCGCGCCGATGAGGTCCTGACGCGCCTGCCCGAGGTTCGGTCGTGGCAGGAGCCGCTGTACCGGGATCTGCATCAGCATCCGGAACTCTCGCATCAGGAACGGCGTACCGCCGGCGTGGTCGCCGCGCGTCTGCGCGAGTCCGGGCTGACAGTTCACGAAGGTGTCGGCGGGACGGGCGTGATCTGCGTGCTGCGCAACGGCGAGGGGCCCGCGGTGCTGTTGCGGGCGGACATGGACGCCTTACCGGTGACCGAGGCAACCGGTCTGCCGTATGCCAGCTCTCAGGAGCGCGTCATGCACGCGTGTGGCCATGACATCCACGTCACCTGCCTGTTGGGCGCGGCCGACTTGTTCGCTCGGGCCACAGATCATTGGCGGGGCACAGTGATTGCCCTCTTCCAGCCGGCCGAGGAGGTCGGTGACGGCGCCAAGGCGATGGTCGACGATGGTCTGGCCGAGCTGATCGGCCCTGTCGATGTGGCGCTGGCTCAACACGTGGGACCCGCGCCCGCCGGGTATGTTGCGGTCTGCAATGGCCCGGCGCTGGCAGCTGCGGACAGCATGCGCATCACCGTCTACGGACGGGGCGGGCATGGTTCGATGCCCCAGTCGACGGTGGATCCGGTGGTGCTGGCGGCGATGATCGTGATCCGGCTGCAGATGATCGTGTCCCGTGAGGTGGCCGCGACGGAAACGGTGGTGCTGACCGTCGGCAGTATCCACAGCGGTGAGAAGAGCAACGTCATCGGCGATCACGCTGTGCTGCAACTCAATCTGCGTACATATGACGCGACGGTGCGGACGTCGGTGCTCGATGCGATCCGACGGGTGGTGGTGGCCGAATGCCAGGCATCCGGTTCTCCGCGCGAGCCGGAGTTCGAGTTGTACGACAGTTTTCCGCCGACGGTCAACGACGACGCAGTGACCGAACGGGTGCATTCAGCGTTCGCCGAGTTCTTCGGATCCCGGGCAGCCACCATGGGGCCGCAGGCTGCCAGTGAGGATTTCAGCGACATCCCCAATGCACTTGGCGTGCCCTACACCTACTGGGGCGTCGGCGGCATCGACGAACAGCAGTACCGGACTGCCGTCGATGCGGGGCGGGTCGGCGCAGACATCCCGGTCAACCATTCGCCTCGATTCGCCCCGGTGATCCAGCCGACGCTGGACACCGGCACACAGGCGCTGGTGGTGGCCGCGCTCAGTTGGCTTTAGCTCCGAGGTGTTCGTCGAAGAAGGCGAACACGCGCGACCAGGCATCGGCGGTGGCGGCCTCGTTGTAGCCGAAGCCGGTGATCCGCAGAAACGACTGCCCGGGCAGTTGGTTGGCGAAGCTGTGCCCGGCGTCGGGGTAGACCTTGATGTCGGCCGGAATGGTCTTGTCGTCGACGATGCGCTGCAGGCGGGCGGGGGCCCCGATGCCGAGAGGGTCGCGGCGGCCGAAGCTGGCCACGACCGGGCACGACGCATCCAGAGTCTGGGCGAGACCTCGCGGCAGGGGAGTGCCGTAGAACGGTGCGGCTGCGCCGAATCCTTTGGGGCCCAGTACGAGCGCGAACTGGCCGCCCATACAGAAACCGGCGATGCCGACCGCTCCGGTGCATTGCGCGTGTGAGCGCAGGTGGTCGCGCGCGGCCAGGATGTCGTCGAGCGCCCGGCCCCGTTGGGCCATCAGCTCGCGCATCACTCGCGTGACGCACCGGGCCCGACCGCCGCGGGCGTAGAGGTTCGGCGTGAGGGCGAGATAGCCCGCGGCTGCAACGCGCTCGGAGATCGCCTCGTTGTCGGGGGCGTACCCGATCGCATCGTGGATGATCACCACCCCGGGCCACGGCCCGTCACCATCGGGCAGGCTGAGCAGGGCGTCGATCGGACCGGCCGGGGTATCCATGGTGATCGTCGTCACCGGATCTACGGTAATGGGTGATCGTCAGGTTCCGCAGAAGGTGCGGTAGGCGCCGAAGCCGGCAGGCGCGGGTGCGGCATATCGTTCGAGCCCCGGGCGCTCGACATAGGGCGCCGCGAGGGCGTGCATCAGGTGCTCGACGGGTTCGAGGTCACCGTCGGTGGCCGCGCTCAACGCCGCCTCGACCAGATGGTTACGGGGAATGTAGATGGGGTTGACCCGGTCCATCGCGGCGGCGTCGGGCCGCAGGGCCTGCCAGCGTGCCAGCCACTCGTCGAATCCGGCGGGCAGCGTGGTTTCTCCCCGCGCGGCACGGCTCAGGTTACGGAAGAACGACGTGTAATCCGTTTGGTTCTGTTGCAGCAGCACCAGCAGGTCGTCGATCAGGGGGCGAGCCGTCTGCCCATCAGTGTCGGCCGGCAGTCCGAGCTTGCTGCGCATCCCGGCCGACCATGCCGCGTCGAACTGCGGACCGAACTCGTGCAGTGCCCCGGTGGCGAGTTCGACGGCGTGATCGCCGTCGTCGGCGAGCAGGGGCAGCAGCGATTCGGCGAAGCGGGCCAGGTTCCACGCGGCCACTGCCGGCTGATTGCCGTAGGCGTAGCGGCCGCCATGGTCGATCGAACTGAATACCGTTGCGGGATCGAAGGTTTCCATGAAGGCGCACGGCCCGTAGTCGATGGTCTCACCTGAGATGGTCATGTTGTCTGTATTCATCACGCCGTGCACGAATCCGACCAGCATCCACTGGGCCAGCAGCTCAGCCTGTGCCGCGATGACCGCCTGGTACAGCGCCAGGTAGGGGTTGGCGGCGTGGGCCGCGTCGGGGTGGTGACGCGCGATGGCGTGGTCGGCCAGCCGCCGCAGCAGACCGATGTCGCCGACGGCCTGGGCGTGCGCGCTCGCGTACTGGAAGCTGCCGACTCGCAGGTGACTGGCGGCGATCCTGGCCAGCACCGCCCCCGGCTGCAGGGTCTCGCGCCGGACATCGCGTCCAGTGGCGACGACTGCCAGGGCTCGGGTGGTGGGAACGCCCATGGCGTGCATCGCCTCGCTGACGATGTACTCGCGCAGCATGGGTCCGACGACGGCCAGACCGTCGCCGCCTCGGGCGAAGGGCGTGCGTCCGGAACCTTTCAGATGCAGGTCCCGGGGGCCGGCGTCGGCGACGAGTTCGCCGAGCAGCAGGGCGCGGCCGTCGCCCAAGCGCGGGACGTACCCGCCGAACTGATGTCCGGCATAGGCCTGCGCGACGGGAGTGGCACCGTCGGGAACGACGGTGCCCGACAGCAGGCCGAGCCCGTCCGGGCTGCGCAGCCACGTGGCGTCGAGACCGAGTTCGTTTGCCAACGACTCGTTGAGCACCAGCAAGCGCAGCGCCGGAGCCGGCTCGGCCTGCCACGCAACGGCCATCTCGGGCAGGGCGCGGGCAAAACGGTTCTCGAGCACGACAGTCGGTTCGGATGCGACGCTCACGCCTCGAGCCTACGGACCGCTACAGGCTGCCCAGGTCATCCGGCACGTCGACGGCATACTGCTGAAGAACGTCGAGAGGTACCACGTCGAGGGTGCGCTCGTGGGTGGCGGCCAGTACCACCGGCGCCGCCTTGCCGTCGTCGTGCGCGCGCAGCCAGTTGTGGGCGGTGACGCACCAACGGTCTCCTGGCCTCAGGCCGGGGAATCGGTACTGCGGCGCCGGGGTCGACAGGTCGTTGCCGATGGACCGCTGGTGTTCGAGGAACTCGGCGGTCACGACGGCGCAGATGGTGTGCCTGCCCTGGTCGGCATCGCCGGTCGAGCAACATCCGTCGCGATAGAAGCCGGTGAGCGGGTCGGTGCCGCACTCTTCGAGCCTGCCGCCCAACACGTTGCGATCAGCCACCTCGGTAATACCTCTCCACCCGTCTGCGTGAGTTCACAGTGCCGCCGAGATTCGTTGTGCGGTCTCGCGTACCGCAGTACCGAACCTAGCGAACTTGTCAGCCGTAATCCGGCTGCTCGGCCCCGATATCGAGATCGAACCGATGGGTTCGCGTTGTGCATTGACGATACTGGCGCCGAGCGCGGTGATGCCGGCGTTCAGTCCCTGCTCGTTCACCGAGTATCCACGGGTCCGCACCACCTCGATGGTCTCGCTCAACCGGTCCGGATCGGTGATGGTGTGTTCGGTCTGCGGTGCCAGCGGCTGCGAGAGATATCGGGTCACATAGTCGTCGGTACTGGCCGCCAGAAAGGCGATCCCGGTCGCCGAGGCGTGCAGAGGGATTCGTGAACCCAACGGCATGAAGGCGCGTAGCGGGTGGGGGGTGTCCAAGCGCTCGATGAGTACCAGTTCCGGTCCGTCCGGTGCGGCGAGATGAATGGTCTCGGTGGTGTCGAGCTGCAACTCGTTGAGGAACGGCAGCGCGGTTTCGCGCATCGGCTGATGGTCGCCGGCCCGGCTGCCGACGGAGAATGCGCGGTAGGTCAGGTTCCATCGGGTGGGCTGCGCGGAAGTCGGTCGTAGCCAGCCGATTTCATGCAGCGTGAGCAAACACCGCTGCACCGTGCTCTTGGGTAGGCCGACGGCTCGGGTGAGTTCGGACAGGCCCACCGGTTGCAGTTTGGCGACGGTTTCCAGCACCTGAAACGCGGACACCACGCTGTTCGTCGACATGCGCCCTCCTCGGCGATCCACATTGACCCGCGGCGCAGATGTGAGCTAGCTTACCCGCACCGGTTCATACAGTAGACCACTGTGCCACACAGTGGACCAGTTGGGAAGCGGGTCCAACGTTTCGAAAGGCGATGGAATGACAATTCAGCTGCTGGCGCTGGCGATCTTCGTCGGCGTCTTCGCGGTTTCGGCATGGCGCAACGCGCATCTGGGTGTGTTGATGTTCGCTGCGGCGTCGGGGGTGGGCCTCGCTCTGGCAGGCATGCCGATCGACGACGTCGTCGACGGCTTCCCGATCGACATCCTGGTGCTGCTGGTCGGGGTGACCTACTTCTTCGGGATCGCCCACGCCAACGGCACCATCGATCGCATCATCGAGGTCACTTTGGCCCGGGTCGGGCACCGGACCGTGCTGTTGCCGCTGGTCTTCTTCTTGCTCACCGCGGCGATCTCGGCGATGGGCTCCCCGCTGGGCGGGTTGGTGATGGCACCGATCGGGATGATGGTGGCGGACAAGCGCGCGATCGATCCGATGCTGATGGCATTGTCGATCGGCACCGGCCTGAGCGCTGGGGCTTTCGCGCCCACCAGCCTGTTCGGCATCGTCACCTACGGCACGGCACACCAGGCCGGCATCGCCCTCAACCCGTTCGTGTTGCTGGTCGTTGCGGTGGTGGTCAACTTGGTCTTGCTGGCGGTGGCCTACGTGCTGTTCGGAGGGCTGAAACTGCAGCGCAACGTGGTGGCCGAACCGGCGGTGGCCCTCGCCGCCGAAAGCCAGCTGGTCACTGTCGGAGGCGGCAGCGGCCGGGGCGAGCCTCACGGCGCCGGGGCGAGTCCGGCTGTGCCGTCGGAACCCGAACGAAAGCCGTTCACGCCCAATCAGATTGCCACCGTGACCGCCATGGTCGGCCTGATCGGGACGGTCATCGGCATGTCGCTGGCGGGCATGGATCCCGACATCGGCGTCTTGGCGTTCGCGCTCGGCGCGGTGCTCACCCTCATCGATCCGCGGTCGGGCAACAAGGCGATTCCGCGGATCGACTGGTCGACAGTGCTGTTGGTGGGCGGCATCATCACGTTCGTCGGCGTGCTCGACAATCTCGGTTCGGTCGATCTGCTCGGTGAGTTCGCCGGTCACATCGGCGTGCCGTTACTGTCCGCGCTGTTCATCTGCCTGGTGGCGGGATTGGTCTCGGCGTTCGCCTCGACCACCGGAATGCTGGCGGCACTGGTTCCGCTGGCTCTGCCCCTGGTCGCCGCCGGCGGCATCCCCGGCTGGGCACTCATGTGTGCGCTCGGCGTGTGCGCATCCATCGTCGACGTATCGCCGTTCTCGACCGTGGGCGCGACGCTCGTGGCGACCACCGTCGACGAGGCGCAACGTCCTCGCATGACCAGGCTGCTGATGCGCTGGGGACTGTCGATGGTGCTGATCGGCCCGGTGCTGCTGGTCGGGGCCCTCGTGGTGCCGGGCACGGTGTTGTAAGTGGTCGTTGTAAGCGATGAAAGGACTTGTTCGCCAATGCTTTTGACGTCTCTTGACCCTGCAGGCAGAGGCTCGGCCGATACCGCCGCCGTGATCTCGGTGGGTTCGCGAAGCATGTCGCGGGCGCAGCTGTTCGACGCTGCCTGCGCGCTTGCGGGGACATTGCCCGACAGGGGGCCGGTTGCCGTGTGTGCCCAACCGACCCTGGAGACAGTCATCGCCGTGGTGGGCTGCCTGTTGGCCGGCGTCCCGGTGGTCCCCATTCCCCCCGACTCCGGCCCTGCCGAGCTGCGACACATGCTCACCGACGCCCGCGTCACGTGCTGGGCCGGACCGCCGCATCGAGACTCGAGACTGCCCGCGATACCGGCGACCGTCAGCGGCAAGGAGAGCGGCGAACTGCCGGGCCCACCCTCTCCGGCGGAGGTCGCGATGATTCTGTACACCTCCGGGACCACCGGTGCGCCGAAGGGCGTCAACCTCAGCCATCGGGCATTGGCGGCCGGTATCGACGCCGTGGCCGACGCCTGGCAATGGACACCCGAGGACACGGTGGTGCATGGTCTGCCGCTGTTTCACCTGCACGGATTGATGCTCGGCATGCTGGCCTCGCTGCGCATCGGCTCCCGGGTGATCCATACCGTCAAACCACGACCCGAGCGCTATGCCGCGGCGGCGGGCACGGTGTATTTCGGGGTGCCCACGGTGTGGTC
The DNA here is from genome assembly GCF_022179545.1 of Mycolicibacterium fortuitum subsp. fortuitum. The sequence continues at coordinate 2,454,802 of NZ_AP025518.1, forward strand.
GCGCATCGCGGCCGACGAAACGTCGGCACGGGCCCTGCGCCGGGCCCGGCTGCTGGTATCGGGCAGCGCACCGTTGGTCACCCCGGTTTTCCACCGCATCGCCGAACTCACCGGCTGCACACCGATCGAGCGATACGGCATGAGTGAAACGATGATCACCTTGTCCACCCGCGCGGACGGCGAACGGCGGCCCGGCTCGGTGGGGCAACCCGTGCTGGGCGTCGCAACCCGGCTGCGCACCGAAGAGGGTCAAGATGTGCCCGACGACGGCGCCAGTATCGGACGCCTCCAGGTGCGTGGACCCATGCTGTTCGACGGGTACCTCAACCGCCCGGAGGCCACTGCGGAGGCATGGACCGACGACGGCTGGTTCATGACCGGCGATGTCGCGACTCGCGACGGCGACGGTTTTCACCGGATCGTCGGTCGGGAGTCGGTGGATCTGATCAAGTCGGGCGGCTACCGAATCGGTGCGGGCGAGGTCGAAACCGCGCTGCTCGCTCACCCATCGGTGCGCGAGGCCGCCGTCGTCGGGCGCGCCGACGCCGACTTGGGGCAGCGCGTGGTGGCATACGTGGTGACCGACGACGGAAACCGGCCTGCACTCGCCGACGGCCTCATCGAGTTCGTCGCCGAAACACTGTCGCACCACAAGCGGCCGCGAGAAGTGGTCTTCGTCGGTGAGCTGCCGCGAAACGCCATGGGAAAGGTGCAGAAGAAACTCTTGGCCGATTGATCAGGGGGCAGGCTGCGGGCTGGCGCTGCGCTGGGCGTCGAGAATGAGCAGCGCCACGTGCAGCGACGTCATCGATTCGCCGTCGCCGAGGTCGACCCCGAGGCGGCGCTCGATCGAAGCCAACCGGCTGTAGAGCGCGGGGCGGCTCAGATGCAGGCGTTTGGCCAGCGCGGACTTGTTTCCGGCGAGCTCCAGATAGCCGCGCAGCACTTCGACGTCGTCGCTACCTCGGTCGGCGTCGTGGATCAGCAGGGTCTTGAGCTCGGTTTCGGCGAACATCTGAACGCGCGGGTCGTCGAGCAGTAGCGTGATCAGCCCGCGCAGCCGGACGTCGGAGGCCCGCACGAACGGGCGCGTCAGATCCGGCATCGACGCGGCGACTTCGGCGACGTGAGCGGCCTCGCGCAACCCGTGGACGGCGTCGGCGAACGCGCCGGCGCCACCGCCGACGGCGATGACCACCTTGTCCGCGTCGCCCCCGCGAGCGATGGCCTCGCGCCAGCCCTCCGCCAGCCGGCTCAGGGTGACTTCGGCGCTGGATCCGCGCCGCGGGTTCAGGGCCAGCACCAGGCCGATCTCACCGTCGCGCCGGATCGAGCAGATCGCGCTGTGCCCTTGGGCTTTCACGCTGTGGGTGACCGCATCGAGGATGCGGATGTTGCGGCGTTGCGTGCCGACCGGGTCGAGCCGGTCCGGCGGCGCGCCCACCCGGATCGTGGCCGGCAGGTAAGGGCCGCCGGCCCGCAGGCCGAGGGCCAGTGCCCGGGCGTCGGCTTCGCGGTCATCGTCGATGCGCCCGCCCAGCACGTCGTCGATCAGCCCGCTCTGCGCTTGATGCTCGAGGCCGGTCCGGCCCCGCTCGGCCATTCGGTGCAGGGCCAGCGCTTGCGCGGCGCGCTCCAGCACCATCGTGGTCTTGGCCGGTGCGGCGGGGGAATGCGGAACGATGAGCCGGCCCCATTCCTCGGCGCGTGGGCCTACCGCAGTGGTGGCCCACGGTTCGGTCATCGCCCGGGACCGGCGTTGCCAGTCGGACAGCACGGTGGTGGCGGCCTCACCGCGGGGTGAGATCGCGAGCACCTGGTGTGAGAGGTCCTCCAGCACAACCGATTCGTCGATCATCTCGGCTGCCGCTCGCACGATGTCGGCCATCGTCGGGCGCTTCATGCTCAACTCGGTGAAGGTCTTGTGTGTTCGGTGGGCGAACTCGAGTTCTTCGTACTGGTCGGCGACGATGAGCCGGTGCACCGCTTCGGTTATCTCGACGAACTTGGTCTCCCGATGTAGCACCACGAGCGCCAGTCCGAGGGTCTGGGCCATCGGGCCGACGGTGTCGGGAAGCGATTCGATGCGGGTGCCCAACTCGACCACCACGCCGACCACGCCGGCTCGCTGCATCCGGCGCAGGTAGTCGCGAGGTGCGTCGCGCAGGGCAGCGCCGGTGGTGAGCACCAGCTCGCCGCCCTGCAGCAGCCCCGCCAGATCGGGCATGTCGCTGACATGGACCCAGCGCACCGGGCGGTCCAGCTGCTGCGCACTGAGCACCTGGGGTTCGCCGGCCTGCACCACCGGCAGCTCGATGATGTCGCGGACGGTCGGGATCATTTACAAAGTGTAATGAACCAGTCAATCAGACTTACATGTTGGCGCGTCCGGGTGCGCCGGCGCGGGCTCAAAGTTGTAGCCATACCCGCAATGCCACAGGAAGGTTCGCACCCCATGAGCAATGTCATCCAGCACTGGCGTGACGGAAAGATCTTCGCCGGGACATCGGCCGCCACCGCCCCGGTGACCAATCCGGCCACCGGCGCGGTCACCGGCGAGGTCGCCCTGGCCAGTGTGGATGACGCGCGTGCGGTGATCGACGCCGCCGTCGCCGCGTTCCCGGCCTGGCGTGACACGTCGCTGGCCAAGCGCACCTCGGTGCTGTTCGCCTTCCGTGAGCTCCTGAACTCTCGCAAGGAGGAGCTGGCGGCGCTCATCACTGCCGAGCACGGCAAGGTGCTCTCCGATGCTCTCGGTGAGGTGAGCCGTGGCCTGGAGGTCGTCGAATTCGCTTGCGGGATCCCGAGTCTGCTCAAGGGCGGTTTCACCGAGAACGCCTCGACCAACGTCGACGTGCACTCCGTGATGCAGCCACTGGGTGCGGTCGGCATCATCTCGCCGTTCAACTTCCCTGCCATGGTGCCGATGTGGTTCTTCCCGATCGCCATCGCGGCGGGAAACACCGTGGTGCTCAAGCCCTCGGAGAAGGATCCGTCCTCGTCGCTGTGGATGGCTCGGCTGTGGGCCGAGGCCGGCCTGCCCGACGGTGTGTTCAACGTGCTGCAGGGCGACAAGACCGCGGTCGACGAGCTGCTGACCAACCCGAAGATCAAGGCGATCTCCTTTGTGGGTTCCACCCCGATCGCGCAATACGTGTACGCCACCGCCACCGGGGCAGGCAAGCGCGTACAGGCGTTGGGCGGGGCCAAGAACCACGCGGTGATCCTGCCCGACGCCGATCTGGACCTGGCCGCCGACGCCATGGTCAACGCCGGTTTCGGCTCGGCCGGTGAGCGCTGCATGGCCATTTCGGCTGCGGTGGCCGTCGGACCGATCGCCGACGATCTGGTGGCCAAGATCGCCGAGCGCGCCGCCACCATCAAAACCGGTGACGGCACCAAGGATTCCGACATGGGTCCGCTGGTCACCAAGGCCCACCGGGACAAGGTCGCGTCCTACATCGATGCCGGCGAGGCCGATGGCGCCAAGGTGGTGCTGGACGGACGCACCGTGCTCGACGGGGCCGGCCACCGAGATCCGGCCGGCTTCTGGTTGGGCCCGACCCTGCTCGACAACGTCACACCCGAGATGAGCGTGTACACCGACGAGATCTTCGGTCCGGTGCTGTCGGTGCTGCGGGTCGAGACCTACGAGCAGGCGCTCGAGTTGATCAACAACAACCCCTACGGCAACGGCACGGCGATCTTCACCAACGACGGAGGTGCGGCGCGGCGTTTCCAGAACGAGGTCGAGGTCGGAATGGTCGGCATCAATGTGCCGATCCCAGTTCCGATGGCCTACTTCAGCTTTGGCGGCTGGAAGGCATCGCTGTTCGGTGACAGTCATGCCCACGGCACCGAAGGTGTGCACTTCTTCACCCGCACCAAGGCCATCACCACCCGCTGGCTGGACCCCAGCCATGGCGGCATCAACCTCGGCTTCCCCGAGAACAAGTGAGAGAATTGTCCTCATGACTGTCATTCAAGAGTCCTCCGTGCTGCCCAACGGGCTGACCGTCGAGGCGGCGAAGGCCGAGGCCGCGCGGGCCTATGAACTCGACCGCGCACACGTGTTCCACTCCTGGTCGGCCCAGGAGGAGATCTCGCCGATGACGATCACTGCCGCGCAGGGTTCCTACGTGTGGGATGGCGACGGTAATCGCCTGCTGGACTTCTCCTCACAGCTGGTCAACACGAATATCGGGCATCAGCACCCGAAAGTTGTTGCCGCCATTGCCGAACAGGCCGCAAAGCTGTGCACGGTAGCCCCGCAGTACGCGAACGCGGCCCGCTCGGAGGCGGCCCGGCTGGTCGCCGAGCGCACCCCGGGCGAGTTGAACAAGGTGTTCTTCACCAACGGTGGTGCCGACGCGGTCGAGCATGCGGTCCGCATGGCACGCCTGCACACCGGCCGCTACAAGGTGCTGTCGCGGTACCGCTCCTACCACGGTGGCACCGACACCGCGGTCAACATCACCGGTGACCCGCGGCGCTGGTCCAACGACTACGGCAACAGCGGGATCGTGCACTTCAACGGGCCGTTTCTGTATCGCTCGTCGTTCCACGCCGAGACCGAGGAACAGGAATCGCAGCGTGCGCTGGAGTACCTCGACAAGCTGATCCAGATGGAGGGCCCGGCCACCATCGCAGCGATCATCCTGGAGTCGATCCCGGGCACTGCCGGCATCATGGTGCCCCCGCCCGGATACATGGCCGGTGTGCGAGAGATCTGCGACCGCTACGGCATCGTGTTCATCGCCGACGAGGTGATGGCCGGCTTCGGTCGTAGTGGAAAGTGGTTCTCCATCGAGCATTTCGATGTGGTGCCCGATCTGCTGACCTTCGCCAAGGGTGTCAACTCCGGTTACGTGCCGCTCGGTGGTGTGGCGATCAGCCCGGCCATCTACGAGACGTTCGCCCATCGGCCCTACCCGGGCGGGCTGACCTACTCCGGGCACCCGCTGGCCACCGCGGCCGCCGTCGCCACCATCAATGCGATGGCCGATGAGGGCATGGTGGAGAACGCGGCCAAGATCGGTGCCGAGGTGCTGGCGCCGGGGCTGGCCGAGCTGGCCGCAAAGCACCGCAGCGTCGGTGAGGTGCGCGGCGCGGGCGTGTTCTGGGCCGTCGAACTGGTCGCCGATCAGCAGACCCGGGAGCCGTTGGCGCCCTACGGAGGCTCCAGCCCGGCGATGGCCGCCGTGGTCGGTGCCTGCAAGGCCAACGGCCTGCTGCCGTTCGCCAACTACAACCGCATCCACGTGGTGCCGCCGTGCAACGTCACGGAGGCCGAAGCGCGCGAAGGCCTGGCGATCCTGGACTCCGCACTCGACGTTGCCGATCAGCACACCAACTGATCTCGCAGTAGTCGACAGCGGCCCGGAGTGCGATCTTCGCGCGCCGGGCCGCCGGCGTCAGTCGGATAACTGCGTTGGCCCCAGAACGGCGGCGCAAATTGGGACACTGGAGCTGTGCGTTCACCTGCCCAGTGCTGGCTTACCGACATGGACGGCGTCCTGGTGCGCGAGGAACACGCGCTCCCCGGCGCGGCCGAATTCCTACAGACCCTGGCCGACAAGGAACGGCCGTTTCTGGTCCTGACCAACAACTCGATCTTCACGCCGCGGGACCTGGCCGCGCGGCTGGCGCGCTCCGGATTGATCGTCCCCGAGGCGTCGATCTGGACGTCAGCCCTGGCGACGGCGGCGTTCCTCGACGACCAACTGCCAGGTGGCTCGGCGTACGTGATCGGTGAGGCCGGGCTCACCACCGCGCTGCACGAGGCCGGCTACACCCTGACCGACATCGCCCCCGACTACGTGGTCCTGGGGGAGACCCGTACGTATTCGTTCGAGGCGATCACCAAAGCCGTCCGGCTGATCCTCGGCGGTGCCCGGTTCATCGCCACCAACCCCGACGTCACCGGCCCGTCAGCGGAGGGGCCGCTGCCCGCGACCGGGTCGGTGGCCGCGATGATCACCAAGGCCACCGGACGTGACCCCTACTTCGTCGGCAAGCCCAATCCGATGATGTTCCGCAGCGCGCTCAATCGGATCGAGGCGCACTCGGAGAGCACCGTGATGGTGGGCGACCGGATGGACACCGATGTGGTGTCCGGCATCGAGGCGGGACTGGACACCATTCTGGTGCTCACCGGGTCGACATCGGTCTCCGACATCGAGCGTTATCCGTTCCGGCCCAGCCGGGTACTGCCGTCGATCGCCGAGGCGATCGAGCTGATCTGAATGACGACCGACCCCATCGACGCGCACTTCACCGCCTCGGTGTCAGCGCTGACCACGCCGGACTCGGGACCGCTACGCCCGCTAGAGCTGCCGAATGCCTTGCAGCTCTTCGATGCTCAGCTGGGCAGCAGGCATCTGGATCTGGCCGCGCGGTGGCTGCGCTCCCAGGGTAAGGGCTTCTACACCATCGGGTCGTCGGGACACGAGGGCAATGCCGCCGTCGCCGCAGCGCTGCGTCCGACGGACCCGGCGCTGCTGCACTATCGGTCGGGCGGTTTCTATCTGGCCCGCGCTGCGCAGGTCGCGGGCACCGATCCGCTGCGCGATGTGCTGCTCGGCCTCGTGGCAGCCACCGCCGAACCGATCTCCGGCGGCCGGCACAAAGTGTTCGGCCGTCACGACCTGAACATCATTCCGCAGACCTCCACCATCGCCTCTCACCTTCCGAGGTCGGTCGGGGTGGCGTTCTCCATCGCCCGCACCCGCAAGCTCGGGGTGCCCTGTTGCTGGCCGGCCGACGCGGTCACGGTCTGCAGCTTCGGTGACGCCTCGGCCAACCACTCGACGACCGTAGGCGCGGTCAACGCGGCCCTGCACGCCACCTACCAGGGCCTTCCGATGCCGCTGCTTTTCGTCTGTGAGGACAACGGCCTCGGGATCAGCACGCCGACGCCGCGCGGCTGGATCGCCCACGCCTATGGGAACCGTGAGGGACTGAAGTACTTCGCGGCCGACGGCTGCGATCTCGTCGACGTGGCCGAAACCGCACGCGCTGCAGCTGATTGGGTCCGCCGCGAACGCAAACCGGCGTTCCTGCACCTCCGCACGGTGCGGTTGATGGGGCACGCCGGTTCGGATTACGAGCAGGCCTACCGGCCGGCCGCCGACATCGTGGCCGACTATGACCGTGATCCGGTGCTTGCCACCGCGAGAACGCTTGTGGCCCACGGTGTTCTGTCACCACAGCAGGCTCTGCAACGCTACGAGGACAAGCGGGCCGAGGTGATGGATTTGGCCCGCGAGGTCGGCGAGCGACCGCAGTTGGACAGCGCCGGGGCGGTGATGCAGCCGCTGCGCGAGACGCTCGACGACGCGAGGACGGTCTCCGTCATCGGACCCGGGGAGCGCGGTGGTCCGCCCCTTACCCTGGCCCTGGCGATCAACCGGGCGCTGCATGAGATCCTGCAGGTGCACCCGGAGGCGATGGTGTTCGGCGAGGATGTCGCTCGCAAGGGTGGGGTGTACGGCGTGACTCGCGGCCTGCAGGCCGCTGCCGGCCCGGCCCGCGTGTTCGACACCCTGCTCGACGAACAGACCATCCTGGGGCTGGCTCTCGGATCGGGTGTCTCGGGCCTGGTGCCGATCCCTGAGATTCAGTACCTGGCCTATCTGCACAACGCCGCCGATCAGATCCGCGGTGAGGGCGCGACACTGCAGTTCTTTTCCAACCGCCAGTACCGCAACCCCATGGTGGTGCGAATCGCCGGCTACGGCTATCAGAAGGGGTTCGGCGGCCACTTTCACAACGACAATTCGATTGCTGCCATCCGCGACATCCCCGGGGTGGTCATCGCCTCACCGTCCCGGCCCGACGACGCCGCAGCGATGCTGCACACTTGCGTTACCGCAGCCAAAACCGTTGGCGCGGTGTGTATCTATCTCGAGCCGATCGCCTTGTACCACACCAAGGACCTCTACTCCGACGGTGACGAACAGTGGCTGGCGGACTATCCGCAGCAGCCGGTCCGCGTCGGTGCGGCGCGTACCTACGGCGACGGTGCCGACCTGACCATCCTGACGTTCGCCAACGGGGTGCGGATGAGCCTGCGGGTGGCGGCTCGGCTGGAGCAGGCCGGGATCGCCGCGCGGGTGGTCGACCTGCGATGGCTGTCGCCGTTGCCGGTCGAGGACATGCTGCGCGAGTCGGACGCGACCGGCCGGGTGCTCATCGTCGACGAAACCCGCCGCACCGGGGGTGTGGGGGAAGGCGTGCTCGCCGAACTCGCTGACCACGGCTTCACCGGGCGGGTGCAGCGGGTCTCCAGTGCCGACAGCTTCATCCCGCTGGGCGATGCCGCACTGGAGGTGCTGTTGTCCGAGGACACCATCGAGGCCGCCGCGGTGAAACTGGTGGGCCAACCGGCTTGATAGCTTGACTCCCATGGCCGAATCCGTAACGCAGGACCCGACCCGCCCGCTGGCCGGGGTACGGATCGTCGAGATCTCCAGCTTCGTCGCCGTGCCGCTGGCCGGCATGACCCTGGCCCAGTTGGGCGCCGAGGTGGTGCGCGTCGATCCCATCGGGGGTGCTGCCGACTATCACCGCTGGCCGCTGACCGACGGTGGTGACAGCATCTACTGGGCCGGGCTGAACAAGGGCAAGCGTTCGGTGGCTGCCGATATGCGGTCGCCGGAAGGTCAGCAGCTGGTGCAGCGGCTGATCGCAGAGGCCGGCGTGTTGATCACGAATGTCGCCGGACGGCAATGGCATTCGTACGACGTGTTGGCGCGCCTACGTCCCGACCTGATCCATGTCGAGGTGTCCGGGCGCGCCGACGGCGGCACCGGGGTGGATTACACGGTCAACGCCGGGTTGGGCTTCCCGATGGTCACCGGGCCTGCCCAGCTGTGCACCCCGGTCAACCATGTGCTGCCCGCCTGGGATGTCAGTTGCGGGCTGTACGTGGCGCTGGCGGTCAGTGCCGCACTGCGCCACCGCGATACCACCGGTGAAGGCGCCCGGATCAGCATTCCCTTGGAGAACGTCGCCCTCGCCACGGCAGGCAATCTCGGATTCCTGACGGAGGTGATGATCAACGGTACGGGCCGCGAACGGCTCGGCAACACGCTGTACGGCACCTACGGACAGAACTTCACCAGCAGTGACGGCGTCGGCTTCATGCTGGTGGCGCTCACCGGCCGGCATTTCCGCGACCTCACCGAGGTCACCGGGACCACCAAAGCGGTTGCCGCCCTTGCCGAGGCGTTCGGTGCCGACTTCACCGACGAAGGTCAGCGCTTCACCCACCGTGACGCCCTGACTGGCCTGTTCACCTTGTGGTTCAGCGAGCACACCGCCGAGGAGATCAGTGCGGCGCTGTCGGGCACCTCGGTGCTCTGGGAGCGGTACCGCAGCTTCGCGGAGGTCGCCGTCAACGAGCGGGTGGTCGCCAATCCGCTGTTCACCCCGCTGGAGCAACCCCGCATCGGCACTTACCTGGCGCCGGGCCTGCCGGTATCGATCGGCGGGATGTATCCGCCCGCGGCCCCTGCTCCCGCTCTCGGCGACGACACGAACTCGGTGCTCGCCGAACACCTCGGGCTAGGCGCGGACGAGATCGTGGCGCTGACCGAATCAGGCACTGTCGCAACGGGTACCGCTCAGTGAGTACCCTGCTGGAGCTGCTGGACGTGCGGGCCGCCGACGGCGATGTGTTCACCGGGCAGGCCAGCGGTCCGGCCGGCAAGCGGGCCTACGGCGGTCTGCTGGCCGCCCAGAGCCTCGCGGCGGCCTGCCGGACGGTGGGGGATGACCGGTCACCGACCAACATGCACCTGCAGTTCCTGCGCGGCGGGGACGCCGGGGAACCGGTCGAGCAGCACGTGCACCGCGTGTACGACGGGCGTACCGCCTCGGCGCGACGTGTCGAATCGTATGAGCATGGCCGCATGCTGACCACGGCCACGGTGTCGTTCGCGACAGCCCTCGCCGGCCCCGCACACGGGCTCGGTGCGATGCCGCACGACCCCGAGGTGCTTCCGTGCACCGGCCCGCCCGGCCCGGCGCCGTCCCTGCCGCTCGACGAGTTCGACATCCGCATCGCCGACGACGGTTCGGGCGAGGAGTTCGTGCGCCGCATGTGGTGGCGGGTCACCACCGAGCTGCCGGACGATCCGTTGGTGCACATGCTGATCGCGGTGTACATCAGCGACCTGTATGGCATTGATCCGGCGTTGGCTGTGCACGGGCACAGCATGCGGTCGCGCAGTCACCGCAGTGGCACCACGGATTCGTCGATCTGGTTTCACCGCCCGGTGCAGGCAGGGGAGTGGAATCTGCTGGAGTCACGCTCACCTGCCGCTGAGCGGGGGCGGGGGCTGATCACGTCAAGCCTGCTGCGTGCCGATGGTGCGGTCGCCGCCACCCTGGTGCAGGAGGGCCTGGTCGCCGACCGCCTCACGGACTGAGTTTCCCTGCCGAGCAGACACGTAGGAACCCACTCTCGTCGCGATCCGGGCACCTACGCGTCTGCTCGCGAACTGCCTTCTGGCCGCGTTGACCATGTACGTGAGCGCCACCCCCACGATCAGCGCCGCCAGCACACCGAGCACCCGGTGGTCGCCGAACAACGGATAGACCTGGTAGTGGGTCAGGTACGTGTACAGCGAGGCCTCGGCGAGCAGTCCGCTGCCGGTCGCGACCACCGCGGGACAGCGCACCGCGGGCAACCAGATCAGTAGCGTCAAACCCGCCAACACCAGGGTTTCTCGGCCGCTGTTGCCGAAGTAGCCGTGTAGTCCGACCATCAGCACGACGGTGACGACCACGCGCTGCCAGGTGGCCGTGGCCTTCGCCGCCGCCCATCCAGCCGCAAAGAACCAGAACGCCAGCACGGTGAACCACGCCTCGCGGCCCAGGCCGAAGCCGGGCAGGTCGTAACGCAATGTCAACCCGAGCGCCAGGAATGCCGCGGCAAAGGCGAAGGGACGGCGTCGCTCCCACCGGTCCGCGCCCGGCAGCGCGCATACCGCGGTCAGCGCCACCAGGATCCAGAACAGCACCTCGACGAACCATAATCGTCCGGCCGTCATGCTGTCGTGCGGGCCGAGGAACTTGTTGGCCAGCAGGAGGTTCGACGCGTGGTAGTCGTCGGTCAGGACCAGCGCGACGACAACCCAGACGATCGAGGGCACCGCGATCCAGGCGATCGTGTTGCGCAGATGGCGCAGCCGCGTCGACCGCGGGACGGGTGTGAGACAGAACCGGCCGAAGTTGTAGCCGGCCACGCCGAGCAGGATGTGGGCACCGCCCCACAGTGCGAACAACTCGGCATGCGAGCCGACGATCAGGACAATGGCTGCTGCGCGCAGGGCGACGCTGGTTTCCACGGTTGCCCACCGACGCCGGCGGGGCGCGCAGTCGCGCTCCAGGTCCCGCAGCGGCATCCGGTGCCAATCCTTTGGCAGCCGTCCCAGGGCCCGTTCCAGCCGAACCGACATCGCCACATAGGACAGTGAGTTACCGCCGAGATCGACGAAGCTGGCGCCACGGTCGATGGACGCGACAGGTAGGTGTAGAACCTCGGCGAACAGACCCTTCAGATCGGCGACGTCGGTCTTCCGTGGTGCGGCGGCCAACGTGCGCACCGCGGCGTAATCGGGCTTGCTCGAGATCAACCGGGGCAGTTCGGGGACGATCGCCGCACGCACCGCACCAGCGGGCATGCCGGCCAGAGTGGCGGTCAACTGCTGCACTCCGCCGGCAGTCGTTGCGCCCGTGTCAACGGCGGCCACAGCGAGGGTTTCGCCGTCATCGGTGCACAACGCCGTCACGCCGCGTTCGGCGAGAGTGGTCTGGAGACGGTCGAGGTCGATGCGCAGGCCGAACAGCTTCACGAATCGGCCACTGCGGCCGATGACTTCGTACAGGCCGTCCGGACTGCGTCGGGCGATGTCGCCGGTGCGGAGTTCGGAGATGGTGGCGCCGAGGGCCAGGTCCTCGGGTCGCTGCGCGTATCCGAGCATCACGTTGGCGCCGCGGTAGACCAGTTCACCTGTGCCCTCGGGCCAGCCGTCACCGGAACGGATGGACAGATTGCCGCCGGGAATCGGACGTCCGACGGCTTCGGGGCGTGCCAGAGCCAATTCCGGTGGCAGGTACGCCATCCGGGCGGTCGCCTCGGTGGCGCCGTACATCACGAACAGCTTCCAGCCACGGCGCTGGCCCAGCGCCGCGAAACGGCGCACCTGATCGGGTGCCATCCGCCCACCCGCCTGGGTGAGGTACCGCAGATGGGGCAGGTCCATGGTGTCGAAGCCGATGCGGTCGAGCAGTTCGAACGTGTGGGGAACCCCGGCGAAGGTGGTGGCCCGGCAACGAGTGAACAGGTCCCAGAACTCGTCGTCGACCACCGAGCGATCCGTGAGGATCAGGGCGGCGCCGCGCAGCAGGTGACTGTTGACCACCGACAGTCCGTAGCAGTACGACAGTGGCAATGTGGTTGCCGCCCGATCGGTTTCACTGATCGCGAGGTACTCGGCGATGGCGGCCGCATTGCTGGTGAGATTGGTATAGGACAGCCGGACCAGCTTCGGTGACCCGGTGCTGCCCGAGGTCGACATCAGCAGTGCCAGATCGTCGTGCAGTCGGTGCGTGCTGTGGGTGCGCCGGTGGTGGATGCCTGCGGCGTCGATCACGGTGTCGGGGGAGTAGGTCCGCAGGATCGTGCCGTGGTCGCCGTCCGCGGGTACCGGCAAGGCCACGTGGCCACCGGCCAGTGCGCCAAGGTAGTGCACCAGGGTGGTCAGGTCGTTGCGTGCTTCGAGTAGCACGAGGCGTCGTTCGGTGCCCAGCGTCATCGCGGACTGTGACACGAGGTCGGCGAGGGTCGCGTAGCTGATCTGCCGGGTCTCGGTGAAGACCGCGATCCGGTCACCTTGCGCCCTCAACGCCTCGACGATGTGGCTCATCAAGGCAACGCCGTTCCCGCGCCCCGTACGGCGATCCGGACCTTGGTGTCGCGGGCCGGAGGGTTCAGGCTGTGCTGCCGTACGATGATGGGCTCACCGGCCGCGGCCGGCTCGATGGTGAGCAGCACATCGTGGCCAAGGAACTCGGTGCCGACCACGGTTCCCACACTGGCGGCGGCGTGGGCATCACCCTCGCTGTCCGAAATCGCGGTGGCGACAAGCTGTTCAGGCCGCAGCACCAGCGTGCACGGGCCGTCGGTGGCGCCGGCCTGTACCGGTATCCGGCCCAGCGCGCTGTCGGCCCAACCTGACGTGACGGTGCCGGCCACCGTGATGCAGTCTCCGAGGAACTCGGCGGTGAACCGGTCGGCGGGTTGGCGGTACACGTGCTCGGGTGTTCCGACCTGGGTGAACCTGCCCTCGCGCATCACCGCGACCTGATCAGAGATCGACAGCGCCTCCTCCTGATCGTGCGTCACGATCAGGGTGGTCACCCCGGTCTCGGACAGCGCCCGGGCCACGGACTTTCGGGTGGCGGCACGCAGTCCGGTGTCGAGCGCGCTGAACGGCTCGTCGAGCAGCATCACGACCGGCCGGCGGGCCAGCGCCCGGGCCAGTGCGACGCGCTGCTGCTGGCCGCCGGAGAGCTGATGCGGGCGGCGCTGCGCGAACGAGGAATCCAGGGAGACGGTGGCCAGCAACTCGCCGACCCTGGCCCGCGCCGCGGCGCCGCGCTCGCGAAGACCGTAGGCGACGTTCTGGGCCACCGTCAGGTGGGGGAACAGTGCACCGTCCTGCGCCACGTAGCCTACGTCGCGTCGATGGGGTGCGACAGTGTTTGTCGGACTTGCCATTTCGCGTCCGCCGATGGTCACGGTGCCGGCGTCGGGGGATTCGAAACCTGCGATCACCCGTAGCAGCGTGGTCTTACCGCACCCGGAGGACCCGACCACCGCGGTGATGGTCCCCGGCGTCAGGGTCAGGTCGATGCCATCGAGCACCGCAGTGCCGTCGAAGGACTTGCGGAGTCCGCGCACCTGCAGGACATCGTCGGTCACAGGGCAGCCACCTTCGTCGACTGGCGCAACAGCATCAGGGTCACGGGTATGGACAAGGCGATCAGCATCAGGGCGTAGGGTGCCGCCGCGGCGTAATCGAGTTCGCTGCTCAGTGACCAGAACCGCATGGCGAGGGTGCGGGTGCCGGTCGGTGCCAGCAACAGCGTCGCGGTCAATTCCGTTGCCACGGCGACGAAAACCAGCGAGGCCCCGGCCGCGGCGGCCGGAGCGGTCAGCCGCAGGGTGACGCGCACGAACGTCCGCGCCGGTGAGGCTCCCAGCGAGCGTGAGGCTTCTTCTACTGACGGTGGGACCTGCGCCAGGCCCGAGCGCAGGCTGACCAGGGCGCGCGGCAGGAACAGCAGCACGTAAGCGCAGATCACCAGGGCCGCAGTCTGATAGAGCGGGGGAGCGTAGCGGATCGCCACGGTTACCAGGGCCAGGGCGGTGACGATGCCGGGCATCGAGCTGGTGATGAAGTTGGCGCCCTCGATCGAGCGGGCCAGCAGGCCCCGGTAGCGGACGGCGACCCAGGCGAACGGGAAGGCCAGCACGGTGGTCAGAACCGCGGCGGCAGCGGCCAGCGTCGCGGTCTGGACGAGCGCGGTACCGATCTCGGTGGCGTCCCACACCTGCCTGCCACCGATCCACATCCACCGCGTCAGCGTCCACAGCGGGACTCCCAACGCCAGGGCGGCCAGTGCCAGCAATCCGACGGTGGCCGGCACCATGGTGTGGCCCAGGCGCATTGGCGCACTGGCCCGTTGCGCTCCGGAGCCGATCCGTGCGAAGCGGGCATTGCCGCGGGCCGCGGCCTCGGTGACCAACAGCAGCAGGCACAGCAGCACCAGAACGGCGGCCAGCGTCGCGCCGGCGGCGCCGTCGAACGTAGCCTGGAACTGTTCGAAGATCGCGGTGGTGAAGGTCGAGAACCGGATCATCGCGAACGCGCCGTATTCGGCCAGCAAGTGCACACCGATCAGAAGGGCGCCGCCGAGGATCGCCAGGCGCAGCTGCGGCAGCACCACCCGGAAGAACACCCCGGACGATCCGGATCCAAGCGCCCGGGCCGATTCCTCAAGCGCCGGATCGATGCGGCGCAGGGTGGCCGCGGCCGGTACGTAGACGAACGGGAAGTACGACAGCGTCGCGATCAGCACCCCGGCCGAGAATCCGTGCAACGACGGCACCACACTCACCCAGGCATAGCTGTTGACGAACGCGGGCACGGCCAGCGGTGCGACGAACACTGGGCGCCACCACGTTCGCCCTGGCAGATCGGTGCGCTCAACCAGCCAGGCCGCTCCGACTCCGAGCACGACGCACACGGGCACGGTGAGCACGACCAGGCCCACGGTGTTGAGCAGGAGTTCGCCGACCCGGGGCCGCACCACCAGCTCGATCACCCGACTCGGGCCGGTGGTGATCACCGACCAGGCGACGTAACCCAGCGGGATGAAGGTGGCTGCCAGCAAGAGCACCACGGCGGAGCTCAGCGCCGCCCCCGGCCGCGCACGTGCGGAACGCTGCTGCGGTACGGGTTGTGCCGGTGGCGTTTCTGTCGCGACCAATTACAGCAAGCCAGCCTTCGTCATCAGGTCGGTGACCTTGGCGGCATCGAGATTGGACGGGTTGACCGCGGGCGCCTGCAACGTGTCCAACGGCGGCAGGGCAGGGTTGGCCGCGACACCACTGGCGACCGGGTACTCGAACGAGGTGCCCTTCTGCAGCACCTCTTGACCGGCCTTGCCCGTGATGAACCGGAGGAACTGCTGGGCCTGATCCTGCTTCTTGCTGGATTTCAGGACACCGCCGCCGGACAGGCTGACGAACGCGCCGGGATCTTGGTTCTTGAAGTAGTGCAGGGCGGTGTTGCCGCTGATCTCCTTGGTCTTGGCCTGATCGCGGAACCAGTAGTAGTGGTAGATGATCCCGCCGTCCACCTGGCCGTCGTTCACGGCGCGCAGCGTGGCGATGTTGTCCTGGAGGACAACGGCATTCGTCTTCAGCCCGGCCAGCCACTGCGCGGTGGCCGGCTCGCCCTTCAGTTCGAGGATGGCCGCGACGATCGCCTGGAAGTCCGCCTTGGCCGGCGGTGCACCCCAACGGCCCTTCCACTGCGGCTGCTGCAGATCCATGATCGAGTGCGGCAGCTGGTCCGTGGGCAGCTTGGCCTTGTTGTAGACGAAGACGGTCGAGCGTGCCGCCACGCCGCTCCACTTGTTCGACGACGGACGGAACTGGGCCGGGACCTGGTCGAGGGTCTGCTGCTCGACGTCGGCGAACAGCCCCGCCTTCTCGACGGCCGCCATCGCCGGGGAGTTCTCGGTGAGGAACACGTCGGCGGGCGAGGCGTTGCCCTCGGCCACCAGTTGGTTGCCCAGCTCGGTGTCACCGCCCTGCCGGTAGGTGACCTTGATCCCGGTCTCCTTGGTGAACGCGTCGATCCACTCCTTGGTGAGCGACTCGTGCTGGGCGTTGTAGATCAGCAGCTCGTCAGACCCCGAACTGGAGCACGCGACCATCCCGGCGGCGACCGCGACGGCAGATAGGACAACAGCAACCCGGCGGCTCCAGCGTGTGAGCATCAAGTGAATCCTTTCGGCATTAGCTGAGCATCACCTAAGGACACTACCGGGGGTGGCGGGACCTGTGGATGAACTCGACGCTGGGGATAACTCGGCCGGATTGAGCCGATGCTGTCGGACCATGTCCGGACGGTGTGGGCATGAGTTCTCTGACACGGGCCGAGATCGGCGCACTGGGTGAACAGCTGGCCGTCGAGTATCTGACGGCACAGGGTATGCGCACCCTGACCCGCAACTGGCGATGCCGCTACGGCGAGCTGGACGTGATCGCCGTGGACGTCGCCACCAACACGGCGGTGTTCGTCGAGGTGAAGACCCGCACCGGCGACGGCTTCGGCGGGCTGGCCGAGGCGGTGACGGCCCAGAAGGTGCGCCGGATCCGGCGGCTGGCGGCGCTGTGGCTCGCCGAGCAGGAGGTTCGCTTCGCCGCTCTCCGCATCGACGTGATCGGGGTGCGCCTCGGCCGCCGTCGCGAACCCGAGCTGACGCATCTGAAGGGGGTGGGCTGAAATGGGTTTGGGCAGAGCCTATTCGGTGGCTGTGCGTGCGGTGGACGGCGTTATCGTGGAGATCGAGGCAGACATCACCTCGGGGCTGCCGGGCGTGCATCTGGTGGGGTTGCCCGACACTGCCCTACAGGAGTCGCGGGATCGGGTGCGCGCGGCGATCACCAACTGCGGCAACGAATGGCCGATGTCGCGCCTGACGTTGGCGTTGTCCCCGGCCACGTTGCGCAAGGTCGGTTCGGTCTATGACGTGGCGCTGGCGGCTGCGGTGCTCTCGGCGCACACCAAGACGGCGTGGGCCCGGCTGGAGAAAACGGTGCTGCTCGGTGAACTGGCCCTCGACGGCCGCATCCGTCCGGTCCACGGCGTCCTGCCGGCGGTGTTGGCAGCCAAGCAGGAGGGCTGGCCCTTGGTGGTGGTGCCGGTCGACAACCTGGCGGAGGCGAGTCTGGTCGACGGGATCGAGGTGTGCGGTGTGCGCACGTTGCGCCAGCTGCAGGCCTGGCTGGACGGCAAGGGGGATCTGGTGGCGCGGGTGGCGACGCCGGGGTGCGCCCCCGAGCCCACAGCTGATCTTGCCGATGTGGTCGGTCAGACCCAGGCGCGCTACGCCCTGGAGGTGGCGGCCGCGGGTGCGCATCATCTGATGCTCACCGGCCCTCCCGGTATCGGCAAAACGATGTTGGCGCAGCGTCTTCCGGGTTTGTTGCCGCCGTTGTCGCCGGGGGAATCGCTGGAGGTGACCGCGATCCACTCCGTGGCCGGGCTGCTGGCAGGCGACACACCGCTGATCACCCGACCGCCGTTCGTGGCTCCCCACCACACCTCGACCGTGGCGGCACTCGTCGGAGGCGGAAGCGGGTTCGCTCGCCCCGGCGCGGTCAGCCGGGCACACCGCGGTGTGTTGTTTCTCGACGAGTTCCCCGAGATGGGCTCAAGTGCCCTCGAAGCTCTGCGAACCCCACTGGAAGACGGTGAGATCCGGCTGGCCCGCCGGGACGGGGTGGCCTGTTATCCGGCCCGCTTCCAACTGGTTCTGGCGGCCAACCCGTGCCCGTGCGCACCGCCCAAATCGCAGGATTGTGTCTGTTCGGCCCAGGCCAGGCTGCGGTATCGGGGCAAGCTGTCCGGGCCACTGGTGGACCGCGTCGACCTGCAGGTGGAGCTGCATCCCGTCAGCGTCGGGGCGTTCACACCGCAGGCCGGCGAGTCGAGCGCGGTGGTGCGAGCCCGTGTTGCGGCAGCCCGCCTCGCCGCCCAGGAACGGTGGAAGCCGTACGGGATCGGCACCAATGCCGAGGTCGGCGGTTCGCTGCTGCGGCGTGAGTTCCGGCTGCCCAGGGCCGCCATGGAGCCGTTGCGGTCCGCACTGGACCTAGGGGTGATCAGCATGCGCGGGGCCGACAGGAGTTTGAGGGTCGCCTGGACGTTGGCGGATCTCGCCGGCCGGAGCATGCCGGCCCGGGAGGACGTGGCCACGGCGTTGGGCTTCCGTCGGGCCGGGGGCGTGTCATGACCGACGAAGTCCGGCGTGCCTGGGCCTATCTGTCACGGGTCGCCGAGCCGCCGTGCGCGGAACTGACGGCCTTCGTCGCGCAGGTGGGGCCGGTCGAGGCGGCCGGCCGGGTCAAGTCCGGTGACGTCGTGCCGGAGTTGTTGAGCCGGGTCGAGGCCCGTCGGGAATTCGATTGTGCAGTCAGGGATCTGGAGGTCCTCGACCGCATGGGTGGGCGGTTGATCACCCCCGGTGATGACGAGTGGCCGCTGCTGCGATTCCGCGCACTGGGTGTGAAGAAGGATGATCGCAAGCGTGCCAATGCGCATCCGCCGTTGGTGTTGTGGGCGAGCGGGCCGGCACGGCTCGATGAGGTGACTGAGCGCGCCGCGGCGATCGTCGGTACCCGCGCGGCCACGGCGTACGGCGAGCACGTGACCGCTGACTTGGCCGCCGGGTTGGTTGAGCGCGACGTGACGGTGGTGTCCGGCGGTGCCTATGGCATCGACGGAGCAGCGCACCGCGCCGCCCTGGCCTGCGAGGGCATGACCGTCGCGATCGTGGCCGGCGGCATCGACAACCCGTACCCGGCCGGGCACAGCGCACTGTTCCACCGGATCCGCCAGGAATGCCTGTTGGTCAGCGAGTATCCGCCTGGCGTGGCGCCGGGCCGGCTACGGTTTCTCACTCGCAACCGGTTGGTCGCTGCACTCTCGGGCGCGACGGTGGTCGTCGAGGCCGGGTTGCGCAGCGGTGCGGCCAATACAGCCGGGTGGGCCAAGTTGCTGGGCCGGTCGGTGTGCGCGGTGCCAGGGCCAGTGACATCGGCGGCATCGGCGGGATGCCATGCGCTGCTCCGAGGTGGTGCCAATCTGGTCGGCCGTGCCGAGGAGATCGTCGAACTCGTCGGTCGCATAGGCGAACTCGCATCGGAGGAGCCGCATCCGGTGGCGCCGCTCGACAAGCTCTCGCCGATTGAGAAACAGGTCTACGACGCGCTGCCGTCGCGCGGCGCCCACACCGTGGACGAGATCGCGATGCTCGCCGCCCTTCCGCCACATCAGATACTGGGGCCGTTGACGACGTTGGAGCTCGCCGGGATGGTCGTCAGCGAGGACGGGTGCTGGCGGTTGCGCCGGCGCCGGTAGACCCCATGCGCGGGGCCTGTCTCCGTATAGTCGATGAGGTCGGCTAATAAAGAGATCCGGCCGAGCGAGTTTTGGAGGCGGTATGGCAGGACGTCCCGTGCATACGTTTGAAGTGGTGCGCCGCGAGCAACTGACCGACCACATGGTCAGGCTGGTGCTGGGCCGCAACGGCGCCAACGGCTTCGACAAGTTCTCACCCAACGAGTTCAGCGATGCCTACGTCAAAATCGCCATCGTCCCTGACGGTGTCGATGTCGCGGCGCTGCCGAAGCCCCTGACACTGGACAGCTTTCAGGAACTGCCCGCCGAGCAGCGACCGACGGTGCGCACCTACACCGTCCGCAACGTCGACACCGAGCGTGGCGAGATCACCATCGACTTCGTCGTGCACGGTGAGCAGGGCGTAGCCGCACCGTGGGCTGCGGCGGTCCAACCCGGTCAGCCCGCCTACCTGATGGGGCCGAGCGGGGCCTACACCCCCGATCCGGCCGCTGATTGGCATCTGCTGGCTGGTGACGAAGCCGCGCTGCCCGCGATCAGCGCAGCACTGGAAGCCTTGCCCGACAACGCGATCGGCAAGGTTTTCATCGAGGTGGCCGGCCCGGGGGATGAAATCGCGCTCACCGCTCCCGATGGTGTCGAGGTCACATGGATCCACCGGGGTGGGCGCGCAGACCTGGTCGGCGACGACCACGCCGGAGACAACGCACCACTGATAGCCGCGGTCAAAGAGGCGGCCTGGCTGCCAGGCCAGGTCCAGGTGTTCATCCACGGCGAGGCCCAGGCCGTCATGCACAATCTGCGCCCGTACATCCGCAAGGAGCGCGGCGTCCCGGCGAAGTGGGCCGCCTCGATCTCGGGCTACTGGCGTCGTGGACGCACCGAGGAGACGTTCCGGCAATGGAAGGCCGAGCTGGCAAAAGCGGAGGCCGACACCGCGGGCTGACGCCAGATGGCAAGGTAGCCGTCATGGCATTCGGCGATTACCAACTCGAGATCTACCTCCAGGGGCTGTCCGGCGTACTGCCGACCATGCCGATGGACTACGCAGGACTTGAGGCCAAGGCCCAGGCGGCCATGCCGGCCTCGATCTGGTCGTATGTGGCCGGTGGTGCCGGTGACGAGCGCACTCAGCAGGTCAACCGCACCGCCTTCGACAGGTGGGGGTTGATGCCCCGGATGTTCAACGCGCACCGGGAGCGCGATCTGTCCGTCGAGGTGTTCGGGCTCAAACTGCCGTCCCCGCTGTTCATGGCGCCGATCGGGGTGCTGGGCATCTGTGGGCAGGACGGGCACGGCGACCTGGCCGGTGCCCGCGCCGCGGCGCGGACCGGGGTGCCGCTGATGGTGTCCACTCTCACCGAGGATCCGCTGGAAAACGTCGCCGCCGAATTCGGCGACACCCCAGGCTTTTTCCAGCTGTACACACCGACCGACAAGGACCTGGCCGCCAGTCTGGTGCAGCGTGCCGAGAATGCCGGGTACAAGGGCATCGTCGTCACACTCGACACCTGGGTGCCCGGCTGGCGCCCCCGCGACCTGTCCACCTCGAACTTCCCGCAGTTACGCGGCAAATGTCTGGCCAACTACACCAGTGACCCGGTGTTCCGTGCCGGCCTGCAGCAGCCGCCCGAGGAGAATCCCCAAGCGACGGTGCTGCGCTGGGTCAGCCTCTTCGGCAATCCGCTGACCTGGGATGACCTGCCGTGGCTGCGGTCGTTGACCAAGCTGCCGCTGATCCTGAAGGGCATCTGTCACCCCGATGATGTCCGGCGGGCCAAGGACGGTGGCGTCGACGGTATCTATTGTTCGAATCATGGTGGGCGCCAAGCCAATGGTGGCCTGCCGGCGATCGACTGCCTGCCCGGTGTGGTCGAGGCCGCCGACGGGCTGCCGGTGCTGTTCGACTCGGGAATCCGCAACGGCGCCGACATCGTCAAGGCGCTTGCGCTGGGCGCCACCGCGGTCGGTGTGGGCCGTCCGTATGCCTACGGGCTGGCCTTGGGCGGCACTGACGGCATCGTCCATGTGCTGCGGTCGCTGCTCGCCGAGGCCGACCTGATCATGGGCGTCGACGGTTATCCGACGCTGGCCGACCTCACGCCCGAGACGCTGCGGCGCGTCGACTGACCTCCGGAGCCCGCTCGACGCCACGTTCGGCGGGTGGGCTGGTTTGGCGGCTTCAATCGTCACGCTGGAGTGGCGCTCGGGCTCGGCAGCCACTCCAGCGTGACGAACCGCGGTGAAAGCCGCGAGTAGCAGTCGCAGCTAACGCCACACATAAAAAGGCAGCTCATGACGCCTGGCCATTGATTATTCATAGGTGTAGCATTTTCCTTCATGAGTGTAGAAACCGTTCGCGGAAGGGCCGCCCACCTGGGGCCCGAGCGGCGGCGCCCGCAGGTGCTGGATGCGGCGCTGGCGATCGCGGTGAACGAGGGAGTCGCCGCGGTCACGATCGGTGCGGTGGCACAGCGACTCAAGGTCACCCGCCCGGTGGTGTACTCATGTTTTCCCGACCGGGTCGAATTGCTGAGGGCATTGCTCGAGCGGGAATTGGCGCTGCTGGTCCAGGGGGCGATCGACGCGCTGCCCTACGGTCGCGCCGACGCCGACGAAACCGTCTTCGTCGAGGGCTTCCAGGCGCTGCTGGAGACGGTGGCCGGCCGGCCCGATTCGTGGCGGCTCGTGATGAGCGCCGACCCGGATCCGGCCGTGGCCAAACACTTCCGCAACGGCCGCGCGCTGATGGTCGGCAAGGTCTCCCGCCGGCTGGCGCCCACGCTGGAACGTTGGGGCACCACCGACGCCGACAAGAAGCTGCCGGTGCTGGTTGAGCAGTTCGTGTCCACCTGTGAAGGCGCGGTGCGAACCTTGTTGCATGACGACGGAAAAGACTGGACCCCAACCACATTGGGCGAATTCATCGGATCGGCCACCTATCGGGCCTTTCGCGGCGCCTGATCCCGTACAGAGGAGTTGTCACATGTCTGATCTGCAGCCGATGGCTGACTACGGATTCTTCGGACCGAATTCGGTGACCTGGAAGGTCTGGGGCCATGCGACCACACCGATCATCGGCCTGCAGCGTGCCGTGGTGGTCGAGGAACTCGACCCTGCACTGATCGCCGCGGTCGATACCACCGGCGCCAATTACGATCGGCCCCGCACCCGTTACGACCGGACCGTGCGTTACTTCGCGATGGTCGCTTTCGCCGACACCGAATCGGTGCTCAAGACCGCCGATGTGCTGGTCAAGGTCCACTCGAAAGCCATTGGTACCGAACCCCTGAGTGGCAACAAGTACGACGCCAATGACCCTTGGTCGCAGCTGTGGATCCTGCTCACCGGCTGGCACTCGGTGCTCAAGGCCTACGAGCTGTACGGCGGCGGCAAGCTGACGGCCGAGGAGGAGGCCCGTTACTGGCAGGACTGTGCCCGGGCCGCCGAGTTCCAGACCTGCGATCCGGCCGACGTCCCACGGACCCGCGAGGGCATCAACGACTACTTCGAGCAGATGCGGCCACACCTCGCCGTCAGCGAGGCGGCCCGCGCGATGATGGACCACCTGCTCAACGCCAAGGTGGTGCTGCCGCCCGCACCGCGTGCTGCGAAACCGGCCGTCGAGGTTCTCAACTGGTTCCTGCGCGCCGGAACCATTGCCACCATGCCGCGCTGGATGCGCCGGCTCAGTGGGTTCGACCAGCCACGGGTGATCGACCTGGCCGTGCGGCCGGTGCTCAAGCTCGGCTTCGGCGTGGTCGACCGGGTTCCCCGGTTGAAGCTGTTGGTGGCCAAGATCATTTCGCCATCGGTGGTGCCGATCGCGGGCCCCTACATCATGGGTATACCGCCCCGGTCGACCGAGGTGCTCAGCCCGGAAGAAGGACGCAAGCGCTACGGCTACGTCAAGCCCGCCGAGGCACACAAGGAGTTGCGGGCCCGCCAGCACGAGCGGGTGTTCGGCCAGGGGCAACGGCCCAGCGATGAAGGCCTCATCGAATCTCAGTCCTACTTAGGGAGTTTGGCGTGACCGCACGATCTGATGTCCTGTTCGACCCGAACCGGACCGACTTCGACCAGTTCGACAGCAGAACCAGGGAGATCTTCCGGGCCACCATCGACTTCTTCGAGTCCCACGGCAAGCGGTGGCTCAAGCAGCAGGACCGGGACCGGGTCTGGTACAGCGATTTTCTCGACCTGGTCAAGCGGGAGGGCATCTTCGCGACGTTCCTGACTCCGGCGTCGGAGGCCGCCGGCGATCCCGACAAGCGCTGGGACACCGCGCGCAATGCCATGTACAGCCAGATCCTCGGGTTCTACGGCATGCAGTACTGGTACGTCTGGCAGGTCACCATCCTCGGCCTCGGTCCGATCTGGCAGTCGGAGAACACGGTGGCGCGCAAGAAGGCTGCCGCCCTGTTGGATTCAGGGGAGATCTTCGCCTTCGGGCTGTCCGAGCAGGACCACGGCGCCGATGTCTACTCGACCGACATGGTGCTGACACCGAACGCGGATGGGTCGTACTCGGCGAACGGCGGCAAGTACTACATCGGCAACGGCAACCTGGCCGGCATGGTCTCGGTGTTCGGCCGTCGCTCCGACAAACCGATCATCGACAGTTCTGATCTCGACCGGCGCCGTCCCGCGCAGGACTTCGAGGGGTACCTCTTTTTCGCCGCCGACAGCCAGCATTCGAACTACCACCTGCGCAAGAACGTCGTCGACGGCCAGATGTACGTCGCGGCGTTCGACCTGGAGAACTATCCGGTCAGTGCCGACGACATCCTGCACGAGGGCAAGGCGGCCTTCAACGCCGCGATCAACACCGTCAACATCGGCAAGTTCAACCTCGGATTCGGGGCGATCGGGGCTTGCGAGCACGCTATGTACGAGGCCGTCACCCACGCCGAGAACCGCGTGCTGTTCGGCCAGCGGGTCACTGAGTTCCCGCAGATCCGCCGCATGCTCGCCGACGGCTACGCCCGCTTGATCGGGATGAAGCTCTACAGCGAGCGGGCCATCGACTACATGCGCAGCGCAAGCGCGGACGACCGGCGCTACCTGTTGTTCAACGCGATCGAGAAGATGAACGTCACCCGCGAGGGCGAGAAGATCGTGACATTGCTCGCCGATACCATCGCCGCCCGCGCTTTCGAATCCGACATGTACTTCACCATGGCATTGCTCGGCCTCACTGGATTGCCACGCCTCGAGGGCACGGTGCACGTCAACATGGCGCTGTCACTGAAGTTCATGCAGAACTACATGTTCGGCGCGTCCGATGCCGCGCTCGCCGCGCTGAACGTGCTGCCGGTCGGCCGGGCCCCGGCGCCGCTGGTGAGCGCACTCGCCGGCGGTTTGCGTGCTGCCGGCGGAGTCATCGCTGGTTCACCTGTGGCGCAGCGCATTCCACCACTCAAGGCGTTGCTGGCTGAGGTCCCGCAGATTCCGACGCGCAGGGATGCGACCAACGACGACTTCTTGTTCCGCCAAGGGTCGAGCAGTGGGTTGGCGAAGATCAGGTTCGGAGACTGGCAGTCGGTGCTGCGCAGGTTCTCGTCGACGCCGAACGTCGCTGTATTCCTGGCCCAGGCGCAGGCGTTGCAGACGCTGCTGGCGGTGGCGACACCCAACGCCGACCAACAACGCAACGTCGACTTCTTGTTCGCGATCGGTGAGATGTTCACCCTGATCCCGTATGCCCAGCTGATTCTGGAGCAGGCGGAGACCGAGGCGATCGACGCCGATTTCATCGACCAGCTGTTCGAGGTGCTCGTCACCGACATGTCCACGCACGCGACCAAGCTGCATTGCCATCCGGATGCTACTGCGGTGCAACAGCAGCGCGCCCTCGACATCGTCAAGCAGCCAGTTGCGGACGGCGCCCGCCGCGATCGTGTGGTGGCAGGTGTGCGCGGATTGGCCGGCCGCTACGAGATGAACCCGTGATGGTCACGCGACGGTAGCGGCTCGGCGCGTCGGGTGCATCGCGGGCGTAGTTCTGCCACGGTGGCACGGTGCCCGTAGTTCAGGACGTGCTCGCCGAGTTCGACGAATACCTGGCGCTGCAGTGCGGCAGGTCTGCACACACCCGCCGCGCCTACCGGGGTGACCTGACTGCGCTGTTCGATTTCACCGGCGGCGGACTGGAGACTCTGACCCTGCCGAGGTTGCGCTCGTGGTTGGCCGCCCAGGCTGCAGCCGGAACGGCGCGGACCACGTTGGCGCGCCGAACGTCCTCGGTCAAGACCTTCTCCACCTGGGCGACACGGCGGGGACTGTTGCCGAATGACCCCGCCGCGCGGCTGCAGGTGCCCAAGGCTCACCGCACGCTGCCTGCGGTGCTGCGCCGCGACCAGGCAGTGGACGCCATGGAAGCGATGAATTCAGCTGTGCAGGAAGGTGACCCGCTCGCGCTGCGGGACAGGTTGATCGTCGAGCTGCTGTATGCCACCGGTATTCGGGTCAGCGAACTGTGCGGTCTGGACATCGATGACATCGACACTCCGCGCCGGGTGCTGCGGGTGTTGGGTAAGGGCAACAAGCAGCGCACGGTCCCGTTCGGGGAACCGGCACTGGTCGCGTTGACCTCCTGGCTCACCGACGGGCGGCCCGAGCTGGTCAGTGCCGATTCCGGCCCCGCGCTCCTGCTCGGGGCGCGCGGCAAGCGCCTCGACCCCCGTCAGGCCCGAACCGTGGTGCACCAGACCGTCTCTGCCGTCGACGGTGCCCCCGCCATCGGTCCCCACGGACTACGCCACAGCGCGGCCACCCACCTGCTGGAAGGCGGTGCCGACCTGCGCGTCGTACAGGAGTTGTTGGGACACAGTTCGTTGGCCACCACCCAGCTCTACACACACGTCACAGTGGAACGGTTGCGCGCGGTGCACGACCAGGCGCACCCACGAGCCTGAAGAGGAGATCGTGCCGGAGTTGACTGTCGAGCCGACCCGAACCACCGTCGATCTGCCCTGCGGGCCGGTGTCCTATCTCAGCTGGGCCACCGACCACACGGCGCCGACCGTCGTGTTGCTGCACGGTGGAGGCGTGGACAGCGCGTCGTTGTCCTGGGGCGGTATCGGCCCGCGGTTGGCCGAGGCGGGCTACCGCGTGATCGCGCCCGACCATCCCGGCTATGGCTGCAGTCCGCCGGCGCGGTTGCCCGTGACACAGGACCGTTTGGTCGGCTACGTGGGGGAGTTCGTCCACGGACTCGACCTGCAGCGCTACGCGATCGGCGGGCTGTCACTCGGTGGGGGCATGACCATCGGCCATGTCCTGGATCGGCCGCAGCGGGTGACGGGTGCGATGCTGCTGGGCAGTTACGGCCTGATGCCGCGCCTCTCGGACGGGCCGATGTCCGGTGTGCGGCAACTGGTCACGTGGGTGACGCTGCGTACCGGTCTGCTCGGAGCGGTGACGCGGTGGGTGGGCACCAACCGCCGAGCGATGGTGCGCAGCATGCAAGCCCTGATCACCGACCCCGCGCAGGTCACCGATGCGTTGATGGACGAGGTCATGGCTGCCGCGGGCCAACCGGAGGGATTCTCGGCGTTCGAGCAGTGGCAGCGCGATCAGGTCCGGTGGAACCGGCTGCGCACGGACTACAGCGGACGGTTGTCATCGTTTCCCCGCCCGGCGCTGATCGTCCACGGTGACCGTGATCCGGGCGTGCCGGTTGCGCGGGCCCGGGCGGCTGCGGAGCTGATCCCGGATGCGGAGCTCAAAATCATTGCAGGAGCCGGACATTGGGTGCAGCGCGATCGTCCGGACGCTGTGCTCGAGGCGATGGCCGGGTTTCTGGGGGGCGTCGTCGGCCGTTAGCGCAGCAGCTTGATGACTTCGGCCAGGTGCGGAAGCGCCGACTCGCGGCCCGTCCATGCGTCGATCGCCGTCCAGTAGCTGATCCCGAACCGACGCTGCCGCTCGGCCAGAGACTCGGCCATCTGCTCGTAGCTGCCGAACAATGCAAACGGCGATTCCAACAGCAGTTCCGCCGAGGCGCCCAACGGCCCGGCCACCTCCGCTGCCGCGCTAGCGGGGTCGTCGGTGTGGACCACGAACTGCAGCAACCCGTTGAGCTCGATGGCGTCGAACCGGTCGCCGGCGGCATCATGCACAACAGTGATCCGGTCCAGCAGGCCCTTCGCGTCGAAGTGAGTCAGCCGGACCTCCGTGGCGTCATGGTTGTGACTGAAACCCGCCAGCCCGGCGATATCGGCGACCCGGCCGGCGAGCTGCAGCACGCGCGTGCCGTTGCCACCGATGAGCAGCGGCACGTCGACTCCTGCCGGTGCGACCAGCGAGCCCGCGTCCGCCCGCACGCAGTAGTGCGCACCGTCCACGTCCACGGGCTCACCGGCCAGGAGTGGGCGGATCACGTCGACGGATTCGATCAACCGGTCCACCCTGGTGGCGCCGTTGTCGAATTTCAGTCCGGCCGCGTCATATTCGGCCTTCATATGGCCCGCACCCAGGCCCAACTCGAACCGTCCACCCGACAGCGCTGCCACGCTTACGGTTTCCCGTGCGGTGTCGACCGGATGACGCAGATCGTTGTTGAGCACGAGTGTGCCGGTGCGCAGGCGTGAGGTGACGGCACAGGCGGTGGCCGCCCCGCTGAACGGTGCCACTGTCGGTGCCAGGTGGTCGGGAATCGTCATGACGTCGAACCCGGATCGTTCGACGGTGCGCGCGAACTCGGCGAAATCGGCACCGCGGGGGAGTGCGGTGTGCAGACCGAATCGCATCGGCCGGGTGCGGTGGAAATGCGACGCGACGGTCATATTTCGACCCTAGGCCGTACTCAGCGACGTGTGCGCGTGCGCAATCTGTCTAGTCGGTGGTCGTCGTCCTGTCCGCGGCTTCGCGCTTGAAGTACAGGTGCGATGTCACCAAACCGAACACGGACAGGACGCCCCCGAACAACAGGAGCCCACCGAAAGTGACCAGACTGGAGCCTTCATCCCGGTTTCGAGATCGCTGCTGGTCGTAGTCATAGAGAAATGACGAGCTTCGAACGATGTTGCGGCACTGATCCCCAGGGCGCATTACCCAGTCGCCGCAGGTGACATCGGTGCGGAAGGCCAGCTCCAGCCCGGGAATCGTCAGCGCCAGGCCGACACCGAATAGCGCCACGGTGAATATCGACATAAGGATCCATCGCGCCCTACTCATGTGTGCCCTTCGCGTCGGCGGCCAGGAATGAGGCTAGCGGCCGCTTCAGTGCATCATCCGCACCAAATTCCAGACACCGACGCCGCGGGATCGTTGGCCACAACCAGGGATTCAGCCCGCTTACCCACCCACCGGCTTGAGCCGGATCGGGGTCTCGGCGAGCAGCCCCAACGGGTTGACGTAGTCCGCCCTGGCAGCGGCGCCCCACATCGCGCCCCAGTGCAGGCAGGCGGTCGCCGCACAACCGGGGTGACCGGCCAGCAGCGTGCCGAGCAGCTGGCCGGCGGTGACGGTCTGTCCGGGCCGGACCGTGGCCTGTACCGGCTCGTAGCTGGTGCGCAGCCCACCCGGATGGGCGAGCGAGACCACCGGCCGCCCGGCCAGCACACCGGCGAACACCACAGTTCCCGGGCCGGCGGCATAGACCGGTTGATCCGGCGCGGACGCGAGGTCGACGCCGCGATGGCCGCGGTTCCAGTTGGGGGAGGGGGCGTCGAAACCCCTGGTCACCGGCGGCCGCGGGGACACCGGCCACCGCAATCGGGAGTCATCGGCGTGGGCCGCCACCGGCCACAAGCACGCCACACTCAGCAGCAGCGCCGCCGCGGTCATCCTCACCACTTCAGTTCAGCGTCACCCGGGCTGGTCCGGTAGACCCGAAGTCGGGTCCTGTGGATGGATGGGACGGCGTTTGCCGCGTGGTAAAAGCACCCCTGCCCAGCGTGTAAACTTCTACCCGCAGCTCGCTAGCGGGCTGACTTCGCGTGTCTACGCATATCGATCGCCTCGACGGGGTCGTACACGGATGCCGACGGTCCTGACCTGGGATTTCCCGGAACGGGTTCGGCAAGCCGGTGGGCACCAGGGCCTGGCATCACCCGACGCCGGGCGACAACCGACAACATAAAGGAATGTGCTCATGGCTGTTGTGACCATGAAGCAGCTGCTTGACAGCGGCGCTCACTTCGGGCATCAGACCCGTCGCTGGAACCCCAAGATGAAGCGGTTCATCTTCACCGACCGCAATGGCATCTACATCATCGATCTGCAGCAGACGCTGACCTACATCGACAAGGCTTACGAGTTCGTCAAGGAGACGGTTGCCCACGGTGGCACCATCCTGTTCGTCGGCACCAAGAAGCAGGCGCAGGAGTCCATCGCCGAAGAGGCCACCCGCGTCGGCATGCCTTACGTGAACCAGCGCTGGCTGGGCGGCATGCTCACCAACTTCTCCACCGTGCACAAGCGCCTGCAGCGCCTCAAGGAGCTCGAGGCCATGGAGCAGACCGGTGGCTTCGAGGGTCGCACCAAGAAGGAAATCCTCATGCTCACGCGTGAGAAGAACAAGCTTGAGCGCAGCCTCGGCGGTATCCGGGACATGCAGAAGGTGCCTTCGGCCATCTGGGTCGTCGACACCAACAAGGAGCACCTGGCGGTCAACGAGGCCATCAAGCTGGGTATCCCGGTCATCGCGATCCTGGACACCAACTGCGATCCCGACCAGGTCAACTACCCGATCCCGGGCAACGACGACGCCATCCGTTCGGCCGCCCTGCTGACCAAGGTCGTCGCCTCCGCGGTTGCCGAGGGCCTGCAGGCTCGCGCCGGTCAGGGTGCCGGTGAGAAGCAGGACACCGAGGGTGCTGCTGAGCCGCTCGCCGAGTGGGAGCAGGAGCTGCTCGCCGGTGCGACCGCTGGTACCGCCGAAGGCGAGGCCGCTGCTGCACCCGAAACATCCACTGACGCTTCGTAATTCCAGGAGAAGTCTTAAATGGCTAACTACACCGCCGCCGACGTCAAGCGCCTTCGGGAGCTGACCGGCTCCGGCATGATGGATTGCAAGAACGCGCTGGCCGAATCGGACGGCGATTTCGACAAGGCCGTCGAGTTGCTCCGGATCAAGGGCGCCAAGGACGTCGGCAAGCGCGCTGAGCGTGCCACCGCCGAAGGTCTGGTCGCGGCCAAGGACGGCGCGCTGATCGAGCTGAACTCCGAGACCGACTTCGTCGCCAAGAACGGCGAATTCCAGGAGCTCGCGAACCAGGTCGTGGCGGCTGCCGCTGCGGCGAAGGTCAGCGACGCCGATGCCCTCAAGGCCGCCAAGGTCGGGGATACCACGGTTGAGCAGGCCATCGCCGACCTGTCGGCCAAGATCGGCGAGAAGCTGGAACTGCGTCGCGCCGCCTACTTCGACGGCACGGTCGAGACCTACCTGCACAAGCGGGCCGCGGATCTGCCGCCAGCCGTCGGCGTGTTGGTCGAGTACACCGCCGGCGACGCCGACAAGGGCAAGGAGGCCGCTCACGCGGTCGCTCTGCAGATCGCCGCGCTGAAGGCCAAGTACCTCACCCGTGAGGACGTGCCGGCCGACATCGTCGCCAACGAGCGGCGCATCGCCGAGGAGACCGCGAAGGAAGAGGGCAAGCCCGAGCAGGCGCTGCCCAAGATCATCGAAGGTCGTGTCACCGGTTTCTACAAGGACGTCGTGCTGCTGGATCAGCCGTCGGTGTCCGACAACAAGAAGACCGTCAAGGCACTGCTCGACGAGGCCGGCGTCACCGTGACCCGCTTCGTGCGGTTCGAGGTCGGTCAGGCCTAGCCACCAGAAGACTCGGGCGGCACATCACACCCGATGGACGGCTCGGCCGTCGCCGCCCGCTGCAAAGCCCCGCGCTCATTCCGGCGATCCCGGAAAGCGCGGGGTTTTGTTCATTCGTGACGTGGTCGGTGCCGGGTAGTTGCCAACGCCGACTCGAGGAGCTTTGCCGGTGTGGGAGTGTGGCAGGTACGAATGGTGGTGGAGGTGAGCATGCGTGTAGGGGTGGTATTTCCGCAGACGGAACTGGGCGGGGACCCGGGAGCCGTGCGAACCTACGGCCAGCGTGCCGAAGAGTTGGGCTTCACCCACATCCTCGCCTACGACCATGTGGTCGGTGCTGATCCTGCGGTCCATCGGGACTGGGCAGGCCCCTATGACCTCTACACCACATTTCACGAGCCGATGGTGATGTTCGGCTACTTGGCCGCCGTCACCTCGTTGGAGCTGGTCACCGGCGTGATCATCCTGCCGCAGCGCCAGGCGGTGCTGGTGGCCAAGCAGGCCGCCGAGGTGGATCTGCTCAGCGGTGGACGGTTCCGCCTTGGTGTCGGGCTGGGCTGGAACGCGGTCGAATACGAGGCGCTCGGCGAGGATTTCGGCAACCGCGGTAAGCGCTCGGAGGAACAGGTCGAGCTGATGCGCCGGCTCTGGACCGAATCGTCGGTGACCTTCGAGGGGCGCCACCACACGGTGACCGGTGCAGGTCTGGCTCCACTGCCTGTACAGCGCCCGATTCCGGTCTGGTTCGGAGCGGCCTCTGCGCGGGCCCTGGAGCGGGCCGGACGGCTCGGTGACGGCTGGTTCCCGATGGTCGGGCCCGGACTGGAACTCGACGATGCGCGGGCCAGGGTCGAGCGTGCGGCCGTCGCCGCCGGGAGAGACCCTGCCACGATCGGAATGGAAGGCCGGGTGAACTGGACGGGTGATCCCGAGAAGGCGGCGGCCGACATCGCCGCATGGGCCGAGGCCGGAGCCACGCACGTCACGGTGAACACCATGGGTGCCGGCCTGCGGACGGTAGATGAGCATCTGGCCGTGTTGCAGAGCGTGGCGCGGACGCAGTGACAGCCTGCCCGTGGAAACGCGGACGGGCGCAGCAGCGGTACTACTTGGTACCGTCAGTGCATGAGTCGAGTCTCCGCCTTCGGCGACGATGCCCTCGGTGAACACGATGCCGTCGGTCTGGTGCAGGAACTGCGCGCCGGCCGGGTATCGGCAGCCGACCTGATCGAGGCCGCGGTGGCACGGGTCGAGGCCGTCAATCCCACGCTCAACGGCCTGGCGTTCGAGGCATTCGACCGGGCCCACACCCGCGGTGCCGCACCAAGCCCATACGGCGGGTTCTTCGACGGCGTGCCGACCTTCGTCAAGGACAACGTCGCCGTCGAGGGCATGCCGACCATGAGCGGTACCGACGCGTGGGAACCCCGCCCCGAACCTGCCAACGGTGACTTCGCCCGCGCCTACCTGGCCACGGGCCTGGTACCGCTGGGCAAGACCCGGCTGTCGGAGTTCGGTTTCAGCGCGTCGTGCGAACACCCGAGACTGGGGCCCGTACGCAACCCGTGGAACCCGCTGCACACTGCGGGCGCCTCCTCGTCGGGTTCGGGTGCGTTCGTCGCGGCGGGAGCCGTCCCCATCGCGCACGCCAACGACGGGGGCGGGTCGATCCGGATCCCCGCCGCCTGTAACGGGTTGGTCGGCCTCAAGCCGACGCGGGGCCGGCTGCCTCAGGACAAGAACATGCGGATGATGCCGCTGCGCATCGTGTCCGACGGTGTGCTCACCCGGTCGGTGCGTGACACCGCTGCGCTCTACCGGGAGATGGAGAAGGTCTACCGGAATCCCAAACTCCCGCCGATCGGCGACGTCAGCCGCCCGGGCAAGCAGCGGCTGCGCATTGCGGTGTGCACGCAGTCGGTGGTCCACGACGCCGGTCCGGAGATGGCCGAGTTGACCCACAAGACCGCCGCGCTGCTCGAAGAACTCGGTCACCGGATCACGGTGATCGGCAACCCGGTGCAAGCGCGGTTCAAGGACGATTTCCTGCTGTACTGGTCTTTTCTGGCGTACGCGTTGGTGCGCGGGGGGAAGCGGTCTTTCGGGTCGAGCTTCGACCGGGACAAGCTGGACAATCTCACCCTGGGGTTGGAACGGCACGCATCGCGCAATCTGCACCGGCTGCCGGCGGCGATCGCGCGGTTGGCCCGGTCGCGGCGCATCACCGAGCGGCTGTCCAACAGCTATGACGCGGTCCTGATGCCGACTCTGGCCGAGCCCACCCTTGAGATCGGTCGTCTCGACCCGACCGCCGACTACGAGCAGATCATCGACCGGTTGCTCGGCTGGGTGGCGTTCACACCGCTGCAGAACGCGACCGGGGACCCGGCCATCTCGCTGCCGCTGGCGCAGACCCAAACCGGCCTGCCGGTGGGCATGATGCTGTCGGCGACGCGCGGCCGCGAAGCTCTCCTGCTGGAGCTGGCCTACGAGCTCGAGGAAGCCAGGCCCTGGCCGCGCATCCAGGATCCGGTGCCCGCCGCCCCGCGCAAGCGGGCCCGAAAAGCGGTGAGATAAGCCGATTTTGCGGGACCCCGGTGAGCAAACCGGGGGCTGCTGCCGCCTTCGGTCCGGGTTTTGCTCAGGTGCTGCGCTCAGGGGCCTCGATGTGCTCTTATGATGACCGGCAGGTGTCAGAGTTTGCGGGGGTGTGAATGACGTCTGGGCCAGACGAGCAATGGAGCCAGGACAGCCAGGGATCGATACGTTGGCAGGATCCGGCGACGGCCACGCCGCGGCCGCCGACCGTGGCCGAGGCACGGCAGCGCGACAAGTTGCAGAAGGAGCGCGAAGCCGCCGAGGAATGGGCCAGGCAGCAGGAGGCGACACGCGAACAGCGTGCCGCCACCGGCAAGAAGATCCTGATGGGCTCGGTGGCCGTGGTCGGCGTGGTCGGAGTCATCGCGCTGGGCTATCACCTTCTGCACAAAGAGGAGATCGCTGCGTCCTGTGTCAAGGACGGCACCAACGAGGTGGTGCCGGACTCGTACTGCTCCAGCGGCCACAGCAGCTCCGGGGGCACCTTCATCTATCTGGGTTCGCCCTACCGGTACTACTACGGCGGCAACAACGGCGGGGTGGGCACGATCGCCCGGGGCGGGACCATCGAACAGCCGAAGGGCACCACCGCCAGGACCAAGTCCGGAACGTCGATCTCTCGCGGCGGTTTCGGCTCGTCGTCGAGCTACGGCAAGAGTTCGGGGAGCTGAATGCGCCGCCAACGAAGTTCCCCGCGACCAGGCTGGGAACAGATCGTCGCTGACCAGGGGATGTGTTACGGGACTCCGGCGCGCGACGCGACCGGAGCTGACCGTCCGTACTGGGACGAATCGGTGCACTACGTGTTCGACATGGACGAGGTGCTCTCGATCGAGGCCTCGGTGGAAGTTCTGCACTCGATGTGTCTGGAAGCGGTCGAACACGTCGTGTTGACCGGGCGTTACCGCGATTTCGGGCTTCCCGAATGGAGTTGGGAGCACATCGAGAAGTCGTGGCGGCGCAGCGATCCGCATCTGTACGGCCGGTTCGACCTTCGCTACGACGGCCGCAGGCCGCCGGTACTGCTGGAATACAACGCCGATACGCCCACCACCCTGCTGGAGGCGGCGATCCTGCAGTGGCACTGGAAGACCGACGTTTTCCCGGCCGACGATCAGTGGAACTCGTTGCACGAGAAGCTGGTTGCCCGCTGGACCGAAATCCGTGACCGCCTCCCCGGTGCTGAGACCTACTTCACCTGGTCGGGTGCCGAGCACACCGGTGAGGACCACGTCACGGTGGCCTACCTGCAGGAGTGCGCGGCGGAGGCCGGTCTGCACACCGTGGGCCTGGCGATCGAGGACATCGGGTTCGACCGGGATCTCGACCGGTTCGTCGACCTGGAGGAAGCTCCGATGTCGTCGATCTTCAAGCTCTACCCGTGGGAGTGGATGCTCGACGACGACTTCGGCCGCCGGGCCGTCGAGCAGATGCCCGCCACGATGTGGGTGGAACCGCTGTGGAAGACGCTGCTGAGCAACAAGGCGATCCTGGCTGTGCTGTGGGAGATGTACCCCGGACATCCGAATCTGTTGCCGGCGTATGTCGATGACCCGCACGAGCTCACCGACTATGTGCGCAAACCCAAGCTGGGACGCGAGGGTGCCAACATCACCATCGTGGGTGCCGGGTACGAGACCGAGACGGGTGGCGTATACGGCGAAGAGGGTTATGTGTACCAGTTGCTCGACCCGCTACCGCAATTCGACGACATGCGTCCCGCGTTGGGCGCGTGGATCGTCGGCGATGAATCCGCCGGCCTCGGGATCCGCGAGACCTCTGGTCTCGTCACCGACAACGGCGCTGCCTTTGTGCCACACCGCATCCCGCTGTGACCTGGAAGGAATACCCCATGACAACCACTCTGGTTGCGCTCGACTCCGATTACTGGTCGGTTCTCGGTCACGGCGTCTCGGCGATCGTGCTGTACACGATTGTCGGTGTGGCACTGATGGTGCTGGGTTTCTACGTGATCGACTGGACCACACCGGGGCCGTTGCGGACCTTGGTGCGGGCCGGCCGACCCAATGCCGCCGCTGTGACGGCCTCCGGTGTGATCTCGATGGCTTTCATCATCGTGCTCGCCATCTACTCTTCATCGGGTGACCTCGTCCAGGGTCTCATCATGACACTGGTGTTCGGGCTCCTGGGCATTGCGGCCCAGGCGTTTTCCGTACGGCTCATCGGTGCGATCAAGGGCATCGACATCGGTATGGTGCTGGCCTCCGAGCGGTTTACGCCCCAGGTCCTGGTCGTGACGGCGTCGTACCTGGCGTTCGGGCTGATCGTCGCCGCGGCGATCCTCTAACGCTGCAGGGTCCGGCACACCGCGGCGGCCGCAAGGGCCAATGCGGCCGGGCCGTCACGCAGGGCCTGATCCAACTGCGTGCCGGGTTCGGTGATGGCAACCAGTTTCTCGACGCCGTGCTCCAGGAGGATGTCAGCGTCCGGGGCTACCCGGCCGGCGAAGATCACCACCCGGGCACCGGTACGCGCCGCAAGTCGAGCCACACCGAACGGTGTCTTGCCCAACATGGTCTGTGCGTCGACGCTGCCTTCGCCGGTGAATACCCAGTCCGCTCCGGCCAGCGACTGCTCCAGTCCGACGGTCTGGGCGATCAGCTCGACACCGGGAATGCATTCGGCGGCAAGGAATTCCATCAGCCCGAAACCCAGGCCGCCGGCGGCCCCGGCGCCCGGGCGATCCGGCCCGGCATGACCCAGCGCGGTTTCGGTGACCTGGACCAGGCGGGTCAGAGCGGTTTCGAGTATTTCGACGTCGCGCGGGGTAGCGCCCTTCTGTGGTCCGAAAATCGCACTGGCGCCACGGGTTCCGAGCAAGGGTGCGGTGACGTCGGAGGCGATCCGGATATGAACGTCGGCCAGTCGGGGATCGAGGCCGGAGACGTCGATGTTCTGCAGTTGCACCAGGGCTGCGCCGCCGGGTGGCAGGGGGGTGCCGTCGGCATCGGTGAAGGTGGCGCCGAGGGCGGCGAGCATACCGGTCCCGCCGTCGTTGGTGGCCGAACCGCCGATTCCGATCAGTAGCTCGGTCGCGCTGTGATCCAGCGCCGAGATGATCAGCTGGCCGACGCCGAAGGTGCTGGCGCGCAGGACATCCCGATCTGCGGGCGCCACCAGCTCCAGACCGGACGCCGACGCCATCTCGATCACCGCCAGGTGGTGCTCGGCGACGTAGCCGTAGGTGGCACTTACGGCGCGCCCCAGCGGATCACTGACCTCGACCGTGATGCGGTCGCCGCCGAGCGCGTCGACGACGGCATCGACGGTGCCTTCGCCGCCGTCGGCCATCGGCACCCCGAGGCATTCTGCTTCGGGCAGCACCGACCGAACGCCTTCGCGCAGCGCGGCGACCGCTTGCGAAGCGGTCATCGACTCCTTGAACGAGTCCGGGGCCAGCACGATCTTCATCGGCTGGCGACATTACCGACTGTGACGCCGCGCGGCGCGCCGGACGTCGGGCCGGGTCAGAGGACGGCGTGGGCCAACAGCCTCTTGAGTTCGCGCCGCTGCCCGGAATCGAGTCGATCGAGCACCTCGTCCTCGGCGGCGTAGACCGCTGCCTCGGCGCGTTTGAGCAGTTCGGCGCCCTCGGCGGTCAGCTCGGCGGGTAGTGCGCGCCCGGAGTCGACGGAGGCAGGCCTGCGTACCGCTCCTCGGTCTTGGAGTCCGCGCAGCACGTTGTTCATCGCCTGCGGTGACACGTTGGTGTGGCGGGCGAGTTCTGCGTTGGACTGGCCCGGGGCCATCGACAAGACCCGGAGGCAGACGAACTCGGGCAACGTGAGGCCGAGCGGCTGCAGTTGGGCGGCGACGCGCGGCTGCAGCACCGCGACCACGCGATACATCAAATATCCGAGTGGCTGCTCCTCCAGGGCGGCGCCTTTGTCGGAGTTCATATCAAGCATATTGACACATATCAACCAGGTTGATATACCGGACGTATGACCACGCCAAGTGAAATGTCAGATGCAATGTTCGAATCCGCTTACCGCGGTGAGGCTCCGGAGTTCGCCGGTGTGCGTCCGCCGTGGAGCATCGGCGAACCGCAACCCGAGATCGCGGCGCTGATCGCCGAGGGCAAGTTCCACGGTGACGTGCTCGACGCGGGCTGCGGTGAGGCGGCCACTGCGCTCGATCTCGCCGAGCGCGGATTCACCACGGTCGGACTGGACCAGTCGGCCACCGCCATCGAGTTGGCCAGGGCCGAGGCGGCCAGGCGCGGGCTCACCAACGCAAGCTTCGAAGTGGCTGACATCAGCGCGTTCACCGGCTATGACGGCCGATTCGGCACCATCGTCGACAGCACCCTGTTCCACTCCATGCCCGTCGAGCTGCGGGACGGTTACCAGCAGTCGATCGTGCGGGCCGCCGCTCCCGGCGCCTCCTACTTCGTGCTGGTGTTCGACAAGGGGACGATGGGCGATTCCGGGCCGGCCAATCCGGTCACCGAGGACGAACTGCGCGAGGTCGTCGGCAAGTACTGGGTGATCGACGAGGTGCGGCCGGCCCGCATCCACGCCAACGTGCCTGCGGAATTCGCCAACTTCGCAGAGTTCGCCGGAATGGACCTCCGCGACGAGGGCAAGGGCCGTAAGTCGATGGCGGCGTGGCTGCTCGAAGCGCACCTCGGATAGTCGCCGGTTGATCTGCGTCGCCGGCGACACTCGGTCCCCGAGAGTTCACCCAAACTAGGTGTGCCGTCCGCCATAGGGCAGGATAGAGAGGCCGTCCAGGGGTAACCCGGGTGGCTCTCTACATGCGAGGAGTGCCGAGGACCGATGGCGGACCCGAATGTCGCCGGCGAAGGCGCAGCACCCATTCGTCCCTTCTATACACGGGTTCTGCTGAAGCTCGGCGGAGAGATGTTCGGCGGCGGTCAGGTCGGTCTCGATCCCGATGTGGTGCATCAGGTGGCCCGCCAGATCGCCGCCGTGGTGCGCAGCGGAGTCCAGGTCGCGGTTGTCATCGGGGGCGGCAACTTCTTCCGCGGTGCCCAACTCCAGCAGCGGGGTATGGAACGCACCCGCAGTGACTACATGGGCATGCTGGGCACGGTGATGAACAGCCTTGCGCTGCAGGACTTCCTGCAGAAGGAAGGCATCGACACCCGCGTGCAGACCGCCATCACCATGGGCCAGGTCGCCGAGCCCTACATTCCCCTGCGCGCCGTGCGGCACCTGGAAAAAGGCCGCGTCGTCATCTTCGGCGCCGGCATGGGCCTCCCATACTTCTCCACCGACACCACCGCCGCGCAGCGCGCCCTGGAGATCGGCGCCGACGTGGTGCTGATGGCCAAGGCCGTCGACGGCGTCTACAGCGCCGACCCCCGCGAGGACCCGAACGCCGAGCTGCTCACCGAGGTCAGCCATCGCGAGGTCATCGACCGCGGGCTGCGGGTCGCCGATGCCACCGCCTTCAGTTTGTGCATGGACAACCGCATGCCGATGCTGGTGTTCAACCTGCTCGCCGAAGGCAATATCGCCCGTGCGGTGGCGGGTGAGAAGATCGGAACACTGGTCACCACCACCTGAACTGCCGCGCCCGCGAGGAGCTAGATCGATGGAGAACCCGAAGTGATCGACGAAACTCTCTTCGACGCCGAAGAGAAGATGGAAAAGGCCGTGAGTGTGGCCCGCGACGACCTGGCCACCATTCGGACCGGCCGGGCCAATCCGGGAATGTTCTCCCGGATCAACATCGAGTACTACGGGTCGATGACGCCCATCACACAGATGGCGAGCATCAACGTTCCCGAGGCTCGACTCGTCGTCATCAAGCCCTACGAGGCCGCCCAGCTGCGGCCCATCGAGGACGCGATCCGCAACTCGGATCTCGGGGTCAACCCCACCAACGACGGCAGCATCATCCGCATCTCCATCCCGCAGCTCACCGAGGAGCGTCGCCGCGATCTCGTCAAGCAGGCGAAGGCCAAGGGCGAGGACGCCAAGGTGTCGGTGCGCAACATCCGCCGTAAGGCGATGGAAGAACTCAGCCGCATCAAGAAGGACGGCGAGGCCGGCGAGGACGAGGTCGGACGCGCGGAAAAGGATCTCGACAAATCCACCCACAACTACACCAGTCAGATCGACGAGCTGGTCAAGCACAAGGAAGGCGAGTTGCTGGAGGTCTAGGCGACCTTCAGCACCCCAGTCCCGTGGCACAGACCGAGCCACCGCAGAAGACCTCGCGCGCCGGCCGTGACCTGCCGGCGGCCATCACCGTCGGCGTGGTCCTCGGCGCCCTTGCCATCGGCACGCTGCTCTTTGCGCCCATCTGGTGGCTGCCGCTGCTGGCAGTTGCCATAGCCATCGCCACCCACGAGGTGATCCGGCGGATGCGCGAGCACGGCTATGCGCTGCCGACCGTCCCGTTGCTGCTCGGTGGACAGGCGATGATCTGGCTGACCTGGCCGTTCGGGGTGGCCGGGCTGCTGGGCGCCTATGGCGGCACCATCGTCGTCTGCATGGTGTGGCGTCTGATCGGCCAAGGTCTGGACCAGCAACCCGTCAACTACCTGCGCGATATTGCGGTGACAGTGTTGCTCGCCACGTGGGTTCCGCTGTTCGCCGCCTTCACCGCCCTGCTGATTTTCGCCGACCACGGCGGCGCGCGGGTGTTCACGGTAATCGTGACGGTCGTGTTCGCCGACATCGGCGGTTACGTGGCGGGTGTCCTGTTCGGCAAGCACCTACTGGCACCCGCGATCAGCCCGAAGAAGTCCTGGGAGGGCCTGGGCGGTTCGCTGCTGTTCGGTATCGCCGCCGCCGTGCTGTCGGTGGCGTTCCTGTTGGACAAGCCGGCCTGGGTGGGTCTGCCGCTGGGCCTGTTGCTGGTGATCACCGGCGTGCTCGGTGATCTGGTCGAGTCTCAGGTCAAACGCGACCTGGGCATCAAGGACATGGGCACGCTCCTGCCCGGCCACGGCGGCATCATGGACCGGATCGACGCGATGCTGCCGTCCGCTGTCGTCGGCTGGATCGTGCTGACGCTGCTGGCGTAGTCCGCGTTCCCTGCGCTCACCGGACGCGTTCAGCCAGCACGCGACCGCACCGAGGACCAGTCCTGCGGCGATGCCGATGTTCACCCGTTCACCGAGCATCAGCCAAGACAACACGCCTGCGACGGCGGGGATCACGCAGAACAACATCGCGACGGCCGAAGCGCCGTGCAGATTGATCGCCCGCACATACAGCGATACCCCGAGTATGGCGTTGAGCATCACCACGCCGGTCACCGCCAACGCGGCTTTGGCCGCGTCATGCACCTCGACCGGAGTGCTCAGGACCAGCGCCAGAGCGGGCAGGAAGGCGACGGCGTTCTGCAGGGAAGTCGAGGCCCGGAAGTCGACATCCGAGCAGAACCGCTGCTGATAGACGCCGCCGGCCGCCAAGCCCAGCAATGCCACCAGCAGAAGTCCGACCACCGGGTCGATGCCACCCGAAGTGACCAGTCGAGATGCGCAGGCCGCCAGGACTGCGGCCACACCGAGCACCAACGCGACGATCCGGCGTGGGGTCAACCGGTCCCGCAACACCATCGTCGCCAGCAGCGCGGTGGCGACCGGATTCATGGCGATGACCACGGCGCACAACACCGCTGGAGCGCTGTGCTGAATCGCGATGTAGAGCGCGCAGAACTGCACGGCCTGCATCAGTAACCCGGCCACCGCGACGTGGAACAACTTGCGGCCGCTGGGAAAGCTGACCCGAGCCAGTCCGGCCCACGTGCCCAGGATCAGTCCGGCGACCCCGAAGCGAACAGCCAACACCGCCATCGGAGACAGGGCGTGCACGGCCAGGTTCCCGATCGGATAACCGAGAGCGTAGAAGAACGTCACGGTCGTCGCCGTGTGCGTCGGCATCGGAGTGGGCGCCATCGCCCCATCGTGGGCGAGGCCTGTGCGCCTGGTCCAACGATTATCGGCAATCACGATTGATCGCGGACACTAATCAATCAGGCGGAATAACCCAGTGATTTGAAAGAAACGGCAGCTCTTTGATCGTAAGTGCTGATCGGAGTACGTTGAGCGCATGGGTCAGGTGCTGGATATCGCCCCGCTGCGGAGTCTGGTGGCGGTGGCGGACTGTGGCGGGTTTCACCGTGCCGCCGCGGTGTTGCACATGACGCAGTCCGCAGTCAGCCAGCACGTACGGCGGATCGAGGCCGTCGTCGGCGGTCCCGTCGTCGAACGGTCCGGCCGCGGTGTCGCCTTCACCGAGCTGGGTCACCGCGTACTCGGGCACGCCCGGGCGATTCTCTCCGCCCACGATGCGGCATTGACCGATCTCGGTGCGGCCGAGGAGCAGGTGCTGTTGATCGGCGCGACCGAACACGGCGCCGATGTGATGTTGCCCGCCCTCACGGCAGCGCTGGGGGAGCGGTTGCCCAACTGGCGGCTGCGGTTTCGCCTCGACCGCAACGTGACGCTCGCCGACGCCATCGAGCACGGTCTGGTCGATCTGGCGGTGATGCTCGACGGCTCCGGCATGGATCCCGCTCACGCCTCCGGAACGCTTGCGCTGAAATGGGTTTCGGGCCGCAGCTTCGCTGCGCACTCGGCCAACCAGCCGTTGCCGGTGGTGATGTTCTCCGAACCGTGCACATTGCGCGAACCCACGTTCGCCACGCTCGAGCGGTGCGGCATCGACTACCGCATCGCCGCGGAGTCCGCCGACCTGTCCGGCCTGTTCGCAGCGGTGCGCTCAGGTCTGGGCGTGGCACTGCTGCCGATGATCGGCCGACTGCCCGATGGGCTGTGTCTGGCCGAAGGTCTGCCCAAAGCCAGCCGTGCATCGGTGTTCGTCCGAGGACGCGCCGGGGTGGACGCCGATGTCCTGGACACCGTTGAGCGGACCGTTCACGACGTTCTTGCCGGACAAGCCTGATACTGGAGAAGACATGAAGCAGGAATTGGTCTTCGAAGCCCCGCGACGCGCCATGCCGCCGCGGCACCTCGCCGACCTCGACGAGGACGGCCGCGCAGCTGCCGTCACCGAGCTGGGGCTGCCGAAGTTCCGGGCCAAGCAGCTGGCCAACCAGTACTACGGGCGGCTCATCGCCGACCCGCAGCAGATGACCGACCTGCCTGCCGCGGTGCGCGAACAGGTGGCCGAGGCGCTGTTCCCGACGCTGCTCGATCCGGTGAAGCAGATCCAGTGCGACGCGGGGGAAACACGCAAGACGCTGTGGCGCGCGGGCGACGGCACCACGTTCGAGTCGGTGCTGATGCGCTACCCGCAGCGCAACACCGTGTGCATCTCCTCACAGGCCGGCTGCGGCATGGCCTGCCCGTTCTGCGCGACGGGCCAGGGCGGGCTCAAGCGGAACCTGTCCACCGCGGAAATCCTCGAACAGGTGCGGGCGGCATCG
The DNA here is from genome assembly GCF_022179545.1 of Mycolicibacterium fortuitum subsp. fortuitum. The sequence goes on from NZ_AP025518.1 coordinate 2,498,302, forward strand.
TCGGCCATGCGGCTCGAGCATGACGGCCGGCTGTCCAACATCGTCTTCATGGGCATGGGCGAGCCGCTGGCCAACTACAACCGCGTGGTGGCCGCCGTCAAGCGCATCATCGCCCCGCCGCCGAACGGTTTCGGCATCAGCGCACGGTCAGTGACGGTGTCGACGGTCGGGCTCGCCCCGGCCATCCGCAAACTCGCCGACGAGAAACTGGGTGTGACGCTGGCGTTGTCATTGCACACCCCCGACGACGAACTCCGCGACACCCTGGTGCCGGTGAACAACCGGTGGAAGGTCGATGAGGTGCTCGACGCCGCGCGGTATTACGCCGACGTCACCGGACGGCGAGTGTCCGTAGAGTACGCGCTGATCCGCGATGTCAACGACCAGCCTTGGCGCGCAGACCTTTTGGGCAAGAAGCTGCATGCCAAGCTGGGTCAGCTGGTGCACGTCAACCTCATTCCGCTCAACCCCACTCCGGGCAGCGAGTGGGACGCCAGCCCCAAGCCCGTCGAGCGGGAGTTCGTCAAGCGGGTTCAGGCCAAGGGGGTTTCGTGCACCGTGCGTGATACCCGGGGACGTGAGATTGCCGCGGCCTGTGGCCAGTTGGCCGCCGAGGGCTGAGTCGCGGTGTTGACTTTGAACTGAGGCTGTAAAAGCTCGAGTGCGCGTCTGCCTGGGTTCAAAGTCAATGTGGTCGTCGGGGTTCATCCGGGTGGATTGCTGAACCAGACGTTCTCTTCCCGCAGGCTGCGGCTGCGCCAGCCGTCGGGGGTGTGCACCAACTCATGGTGGTAGTACCCGCCGCACGCACTCATCTCGGTCATCCCCGGCAACTGCATGGGGTTGTAGAACATCGCCCGTACCGTCGCGGTTCCGGCGTCGCTTCTCAAGATCTCGATGTTGGTGATGTAGTGCATGCTCCACGGGATCACGCCGAAGTTGGCCGCGAACCACTCGACCACGTCGTCCCGTGCACCCACCACGGCGCCCGCCGAGGAGTAGTCGATGACCGCGTCCTCGGTGAACACCGACCGGTACAGCTCCCAGTCCTTGGAGTCGACGGCTCGGGCGTACCGGTAGAGCAGGGCCGAGATCTCGGAATGCTCGCTCACTCCGGCATGCCGATGGTCTTGGACTCGAAGTACTCCTTGAAGCCCTCCTCGCCGTTGCGTCGGCCCAGCCCGCTCTGCTTGGAGCCGCCGAACGGGCTGTTGATGCCGAAGTGACTGCGGCTGTTGATGGTGACGTTGCCGGTGCGGATTCGACGTGCGATGGCGAATGCCCGGTCGACGTCACCGGACGAAACCTCGCCGGAGAGACCGTAGATGGAGTTGTTGGCGATGGCGACCGCCTCGTCATCGGAGTCATACGGAGTGACCGTCAGCACCGGGCCGAAGATCTCCTCCTGGGCCACCTGCGAATCCGGGTCGACATCGGCGAGCAGCGTGGGCTGGGTGAAGTAGCCCGTCGGCAGGTTCTCCGGCACGCCACCGCCGGTGACCAACCGGGCGCCGGAATCGATACCCGATTTGATGAGGCCGAGCACCTTCTCGCGTTGGGTCGCGCTGATCTGCGGGCCCTGCATGATGCCGGGAGTCCACGGGTCGCCGACCGGGAAATTCTCCATCGCGCCCTTGAGCAACTCGATGCCCTCTTCGTAGCGGCTGCGGGGGAGCAGGATCCGGCTGGGCAGGATGCAGGATTGCCCGCTCATGACGCACGCCATCATCGCCGCGATGGGCAGCGCGGAGTTGAAATCGGCATCGTCGAGGACGATGTGTGCGGACTTGCCGCCCAGTTCCAGCATGGTCTTCTTGACCGTCGACGCGCCGGCGGCCAAGATCGCCCGGCCGGTCGCGGTCGAGCCGGTGAAGGTGATCATGTCGACGCGCGGATCGGCCGAAAGCGCCGCGCCGACCTCATTGGCGTTGGAGACGACGACGTTGAACACACCGGCCGGGATATCGGTGCGCTCGGCGACGATGCGGCCCAACTCGGTACCTGACCACGGGGTGAGCTGCGCGGGCTTGAGCACCACGGTGTTGCCGGCCATAAGCGCCGGCACGGTCTCGGCGATGTTGAGGTAGAACGGCACATTCCACGGGGTGATCGCGCCGACCACCCCGACCGGCTCGTAGGCGATCTTGCGCCGCGCAGGCCCGAGCTGGGTCTGGTGCACGCCGTTGTCGACGACGTAGTCGAAGTTCTTTCCGTGCTCGGCCCAGTGCTTGACCTCGCCGATGGGGTCCTCGATCTGCGAGCCCGTGACCGTCACAGGACAGCCGACCTCGGTGACCAGGATCCGGCGCAGCCGTTCCTTCTCGGCCTCCAGCGCGTCGTGCAGCTGCATCAGGCAGTGGTAGCGGAAATCGACGTCGCGGCTCCAGTCGGTTTCGTCGAAGGCGCGACGGGCCGCGCCGACGGCACGTTCCATGTCCGCGACCGTGCCGTCGGTCGCCTGGCCGGCCACCTGCTCGCTGGCGGGGTGAATGACGTCGAATTTCGCGCCGCTGCCGGTGGTTTGGAGTTCACCGTCGATGAGCATCCGCTCGTCACCGGCGAGCACGCCGGTGTCGCTGTGCACCTGAGTCATAGCAGACAGCTTTACAAAAATTGCGTCTCGTGTCACCCCTTTGAACGGAGCATTGACCGATTGGGAAGTCTCTGCGATCGTAGAGACTCGATGGTCCGGGGACGGGAGGGTGTGAAGGCCGAACAAACAGAAAGGGTCAGGGCGTGTCGGGCTGCTTGAGGCCGACGGCATGGCGCAGTTGCGCCAGGAACTGATCGCCGTCGTCGCTGCGCACGATGTAGTGCGAGACCGCCACCCGGATGGCGGTGGCCGCCTTCACCGGGGCGTTGGCGCCCGAGAGCAGTTTGAGCAGGCGCGCCCGCATCAGCGGGATCACGTTGGCCAGTTGTGCGATCACAACCTCGGGCTCGATGTCGACCAGCCGGACCCCGGAATACGACTGCTGGTACTGCACGATGAATCGCAGTGCGGCATCCAGCTTCTCGTTGCCACGCAATCCGACCGTGGCGCGGCTGATGCCGTGGTCGAACATCTCGCGCTCATACGTGCCGAACGCGTCGAGAAGCTCCTGTTTGTCGGCGAACCAGCGGTACAGCGTGGGCCGGGATACGCCCGCCTGCAGCGCCACCTCGGAAAGACTCAACTTGGTCTGACCGCTGCGGGCCAGCACCTCGGAGGTCGCGACCAGGATTCGGTGCCGCGTCGAGGTGTCTTCGACAGATACGTCCCGCTGCGCGGGTAGAGGTTCATTCACGTCCAGGCCTTGGTTGATCGTGGTTCACCAAATGGTAGGACCATCAGAGCAACTTCTTGAGTATTGCCACAGTCTCCAGGTCGGCCAACGCTGCCACGCCCCGTCGGGCTCCCTCCAGTGCGATGCTCTCATCCTGCATGCCGCCGAGTCCGGCGGTGATGACGGGGGCGGCGTAGGCGTAGGTCGCGCCGAGGCGATACCGCTCCCACAACTCGTCGTGATCGAGGGTTGGGCCGCCCGCTGCGGCCAGGGCGCGTCGGTACTCGTCGAGCAGTTCGCGCTCGCTGGCTTGCCGGTCGGCCGTGGTCATACAGGTGACCAGGGTGTAGGCCAGCTCGCGACCCGGATGGCCGCGGCGCACGGCCTGCCAGTCGAGCAGGCCGGCCTTGCCCTCGCGGAAGAACAGGTTGCCCGGATGTGCGTCACCGTGCATCACGGTATGCGGTGGCCGGTCCAGTAGCTGGGCTGCGGCCCGGTAGTTCTCGTCGATGAAGCGGCCACCGGCCACCGGGATGTCGGTGCTCGCGGCCAGTCGCTTGGTCGCCAGCTTGAGCAGCGAGCCGGTCAACAATGAAGTGTGATCGCCCGACGCGGAGTACAGCCAGCCGCTGCGCTCGGGCAGTCGCCCCCAGAATGCGGCGTGCAGCTGGGCGAGGACCTGGACGGTCGCGGCGGCCCGATCCTTGTCCAGCGGGTGCAGGGTGTCGGTGAATTCGCATGAACTGAGCGTGAGATCCTCCAGCACGAGCACGTACCGCCCGGTGAGCGCGTCGAAGGCGGCGCCGTACGCGCGAGGTACTCCTGGCAGTCCGTCGGCGAGCTGCTGGTAGAAGTGCACCTCGGTCTGCCCCAGTCGGCCCAACTCGCCCATCATCCGGGTGGCGGCGGTCTCGGCGGGCATCTTGACGAAGACTGATTCCGGCACGTCGGCGCCCGAGAGTGCCAGCCGCGCGCGGGACGACGTGCCCGCGTCGCCGCCGATCAGCGCGGCCGACTCGACCCGGCGCCCCATCAGCCGGGAGAGGTACGCCGCGTCGAGATCGCCGATGCGGCGGGGCGTTGAGCGCAGACGCCCGATCGCCGCGTCCGTTGCGATACGTTGCACGCCGTGGCCGATGTGCGCGGCCAAGCCGGCGACAGGGACGAGGCGGGCCGGTGTGAGCATTGAGCAAGTTTACAAATTTGAGTCGTCTTGTAAAGCGGTTTGGGAGGGGGCGGCGATGGCGGGTCCGATGGAGGGTTTTCGTGTCGTCGAGTTGGGTGTCTGGGTCGCCGCACCGGCCGCCGGGGCGATCCTGGCCGACTGGGGTGCCGACGTCATCAAGATCGAGCCGCCGTCGGGCGATCCGGCGAGAACCTTTGGTCGGATGCTCGGTCTCGATCCCGCCCTCGGCGTAGCGGCCAATCCACCCTTCGAGATGGACAACCGGTCCAAGCGCAGCATCGTCCTCGACCTCGCCACCGCGGAGGGGCGGGACACCGCGACGGAATTGCTCGCCACCGCAGACGTTTTCCTGACGAACGTCCGTCCGGCCGCGTTGCGTCGGTTGGAACTCGACTTCGAGACCGTTGCGGCCTCAAATCCACGCCTGGTGTACGGACTGATCACCGGCTACGGATTGACCGGACCGGAGGCAGATCGGGCTGCCTACGACGTCGCCGCATTCTGGGCCCGTGCCGGCGTCGCCGATCTGCTGACCCGTCCCGGGGACACTCCGCCGTTCCAGCGCGGCGGTATGGGCGACCACTCCGCCGGAATGACCTTGGCCGCCGCGGTGTGTGCCGCGTTGCTGGCCCGAAACCGCACGGGTGTAGGCCAATTGGTCAGCACGTCGCTGTACCGGCAGGGCGCCTACACCGTCAGCTTCGATCTCAACACCGTGCTGATGAGCGGTGAACAGATCGCGATCGGCCAGCGAGAGGCGATGGCCAACCCGTGCATGAACAACTACGCCGCCGGTGACGGCAAACGGTTCTGGATCGTCGGGTTGCAAGGAGACCGGCATTGGCCCGCACTGTGCCGGGTGACGGACCACGAGGACTGGCTGACCGACGAGCGGTTCGCCACGGCGCGCGACAGGTACCGCAACGCGCGAGAGTTGATCGCGGAGTTGGACATCATCTTCGCGGCCCATCCGATGGACCACTGGGCGCCGATATTCGACGGCGAGCCCGACTTCTTCTGGTCGCCGATCAACAGCCTCGACGACGTGATCGCCGATGAGCAGTTCCACGTCTCCGGCGGCATCGTCGAAGTGCCGGACGGGGTTTCGACGGTGCCGATGGTGGCCAGCCCGGCGGACTTCTCGGCCACGCCGTGGCAGCCGCGCATGGTGGCTCCAGAACTCGGTGCGCACACCGACGAAATCCTGGCCGAACTGCGCGGTCAGGATCGCTGAGCGTTGATGTTCGCGAGCAAGTCATCGAGTTGCTCGCGGCTGACCTTGCCTGCCGAGAACCCGACCATTCGCCCGATCGGCACCGACTCCAGCATGCGCAAGATGTTGCTGCCGAGCGCGGAATCGGCTGCACCGAACGGAGATGCGCTACCGAGCACTGAGAGAATGGTTTCCGCTGCGACGGGATCGGCGAGGAGCTCGCCTAGGGTCGATTCGCCGGTGAACGGGAGCAGTGGCTCGTCGCCGGTCAACGTCACCGTGGCGGTCAGACGGATGTCCCGGCTCGACGCGCCGACCGACACCACGTACTCGCCACCTTCCACCACCCAGCGCTCGGCATCTGTACTCCAGTACGCGAGATCGGTTCGGTCGATGGGGATCTCGACAGTGCAGCGCTGACCCGGCTCCACGGTCACCGAAGCGAATCCGGCCAGCCAGCGCACCGGCCGCCCGACCTTGGACCCGGGCATTCCGGCGTAAACCTGCACCACCTCGCGACCCGACCGGGTGCCGGTGTTGGCCACCGTCAGCCGTACCGACAGTGCCGCGTCGGCGGCGCTGACGACCAAGTCGGAGTATTCGAACCGGGTGTAGGACACGCCGTGGCCGAACGGAAACGCCACCGGCAGATCTCGGGCGTCGTACCAGCGGTAGCCGACGAACATTCGCTCGCCGTACAGGGTTCGGCCCGATTCGGACGGAAAGTTGAGGTAGGCCGGGCAATCCTGCAGCCGCAGCGGCACCGTCTCGGCCAGCCGGCCCGACGGGTTGACGACGCCGAACAGCACATCGGCCAGCGCGCCGCCCCCGGCCTGCCCCAGTAGGGCCCCGTCCACCATGGCCGGGGCCAGCCCGGCGACGTCGTGGAGGCGCACCACGCCGCCATGGGACAGCACCACCACGGTGCGGGGCTGGACCTGTATCACCGCGCGCAACAGCTCGAGTTGTTCCGTGGGTAGATCGATGTGCTCGCGGTCGTAGCCCTCGGATTCGTCCTCGGCGGTGAGGCCGAGGAATACGATTGCGGCTTCGGCAGACTCGGCGGCGGTGACGGCAGCCGCGACATCGGTCCCCGGGGCGTAGCTGACCGGATGATCACCCGCGAGCTTGCGAATCTCGTCCAGCGGAATGTCGAGGCGGGTCGGATTCACATGAGAACTGCCGCCGCCCTGGTATCTGGGCTCCTGGGCGAACCCGCCGATGACGGCCAGCGGCGATGGCGCCAGCGGTAGCACATCGCCGTCGTTCTTCAACAGCACGATGGCCCGCTGCGCCGCCTCGCGTGCCAGCCTGTGATGTGCTTCTGTGTCGAATGAAGCTGCGGTGCTGTCTGTTTCAGTGACTCGCTCGATCAACCGAACGATCCGCACCGCGGCCCGCGTGACGGTATCCGCGTCCAGGCGTCCGGCTCGTACCGCCTCCAGCACCTCGGTGTCGGAGGTGCCGCCGGTTGTCGGCATTTCCAGGTCCAGGCCCGCGCCAACCGCGGCGACCCGGTCGGCCACCGCACCCCAGTCGCTGACCACCACGCCGTCGAAACCCCACTCGTCACGCAGTACCGCGGTCAGCAGCCAGGCGTTCTCCGATGCGTACACCCCGTTGATGCGGTTGTAGGAACACATCACGGTCCACGGACGAGCTTGGCGCACCACGATTTCGAATGTGCGCAGATAGATCTCACGCAACGTGCGGGCGTCGACATCAGAGCTGGCGCGCATCCGATCGTGCTCGGCGTTGTTGGCCGCGAAATGTTTCAGGGAGGCACCGACGCCGCGGCTCTGCACTCCGCGCACCCAGGCCGCCCCCAGCGTCCCGGACAGGAGCGGGTCTTCGGAGTAGTACTCGAAATTGCGACCGCACCGTGGGTCACGTTTGATGTTGACCCCCGGGCCGAGCAGCACCTGCACGCCCAGCGCGCGGCTTTCGCCGCCCAGGGCCTGACCCACCCGCTCCACCAACTCGGGATCCCAGGTCTGGCTCAGCCCGACCGCGGGCGGGAAGCACGTCGCCGGTTCACTGCCGGATATGCCCAGATGGTCTGTCGCGCTGCCGGATTGACGACGAACACCATGAGGTCCGTCAGTCAGCATGATCGACGGCACCGGGCCGATCGGTTTGGTGGTCCAGAAGCTCGCGCCGCTGCCCAGCGCGGCCTGTTCGGTCAGGTCGAGCCCGGCGATGGCATCAGTGGAGTCGGTCACCGCCGCCAGCGTAGCGCCGCCCACTGCTTGCCCAGGTCAGCGTGGGTGTCTGACCCCGGCGGCATGGCGTAGCTGGGCAAGGAAATCCTCGGCGTCGTCGCCGCGTACCAGGTAGTGGCACACGGCCACCCGCACCGCAGTCGCCGCGGCGATGTCGGCCTCCGGTCCTGTGGTCAGTCGTTGCAGCCGCTCCCGCATCAAGGGGATGACCTGGCTGAGTCGTCTGATCACGTGTTCGGGCTCGATGTCGACCATGCGCAGCCCCGGGTAGGACTGCTGGTATTCGACGACTGTGCGCAAGGCCGCATCGAGGTGCTCATCTTCGGGGAGCTCCGCGGCGGCCCGGGCCACCGCCTGCTCGTAGTACTTCCGCTCCCACACCACGAATGCGTCGAGAAGTTCCTGTTTGGAAGCGAACCAGCGGTAGAGCGTGGGCCGCGACACCCCGGCCTGCAACGCGACCTCGGACAAACTGAGCTTGGTCATCCCGTTGGCCCCGAGTACCTCGGCGGTGGCGGCCAGAATTCGGCCGCGGGTGGTGCTCTCATCGTCGACAGACGATATTTCCGCCATACCCACAACTTTACAAACTATCTCTGAACTGTCACGCTAATTCGTGGCGCGACATCGTTGTCCGACGCCCGTGCAGGAGGGGATACCGTGACAGTTGCCAGCTCACCGCAGGCACGCGAATACAGCCAATTCGACATCACGTCACACGATTTCTGGAGCCAACCGTTCGCGAAGCGCGACGAGACATTCGCGCAGCTACGAGCCGGCGAAGGCCTGAGCTGGCATCAGCCCCTGTCGACCTTGTTCGACGTGGAGGAGCCCGGCTTCTGGGCGGTGACCCGCCGGGCCGACATCCAGTTCGTCAGCCAGCATCCCGAGCTGTTCACCTCGACCCAGGGGGTGGCGCTTGATCCGATGCCGGCCGACGTGCAGAAGTTCGCCACTTTCTTCCTCATGATGGATCCGCCCCAGCACACCACGTACCGGCGCCTGATCAGCTCGGCGTTCACCCCGCGCAATGTGCGCAAGATCGAAGAGCAGATTCACCGCAACGCCGTCGCCATCGTGGACGACCTGATCGGCGTCGGAGACGTCGACTTCGTCGAGGCCTGCTCGGCGCAGCTGCCGATGCGCACCATCTCCGACATGCTCGGTGTGCCGGCTGCCGATCAGCCGGCGCTGGCCAAGGCCGCCGAGAAGTTGTTCAGCATGAGTGATGACGAGTACTCGTCGCTCGAAGAACGGGCCATGGCCACCATCAACGAGATCATGCTGATCTCGAACACCGGGGTGGAGCTGGCCAAATTCCGGCGCGCCAATCCCGGCGACGATCTGATGACCAGCATCGTCAACGCCGAGGTCGACGGGCATCGGCTGACGGACGAGGAGATCGGTGCATTCCTGATTCTGCTCGCCTCGGCCGGCAACGACACCACCAAGCAGACCACCACCCACGCGATGATGGCTCTGGCTGCCAACCCGGACCAGAAGGCTTGGCTACTGGAGGATTTCGACAACAGGATCGGCCTGGCCACCGAAGAGTTCGTGCGGTGGGCAACGCCCGTGATCCAGTTCGCCCGGCATGCCACCGAAGATGTCGAGCTGGCCGGCCAGCAGATCCGGGCGGGGGACAAGGTCGGCCTGTTCTACTGCTCGGGTAACCGCGACGAGACCGTATTCAGAGATCCGCAGCGGTTTGATCTGAGCCGTTCGCCCAACCCGCAGGTTGGCTTCGGCGGTGGAGGTCCGCACTTCTGCCTGGGCAACCAGCTGGCCAAGACCGAGTTGCGACACCTGTTCCGCGAGTTGCTGACCCGGCTGAAAACCGTGGAATTCGGTGAGCCCGAACTGCTGTACAGCAGCTTCGTCCACGGCATCAAGCGCGTGCCCGCGCATATCGCCTAGAGGACGAGACGATGCGCATCGAAGTCGATCTGGGTAAGTGCACGGGCCACGGCATCTGCGAGTCGATCGCCGAGGACGTGTTCGAGGTTTCCGACGAGGGCATGGTGCAGATCCACGGCGACGATCACCCGGAGAGCGACCGGGAGCGGTTGAAGCAGGCCGTGGCTCAATGCCCGGCTTCCGCCTTGCGGATGCGGGCCTGAAGGTACAACCCGGTGCGCTAGGAACGCTTGGGTGGCCGCGGCCGCACCAGCACCGACTGTTGGATGGCGCCGACCGCGCCGCGCTGGTCGAAGAGTGTGCCCACCGTCGTGCCGATACCGTCGGGACCGTAGTTCGTGTCGGCGCGGATTCCGATCCACTCGCCGTCGGGCACTCGGTGGATGTGCACCACCAGATCGGTGTTGAGGAAGGTCCACTTGCGGATGTCGATCTTGGAGCCGATGCCGTTGGCGTCGTCGGCGACGGCGAACAACCGCTGCAACGGCGTCATCGCCTCGCCGTTGACGACGTCGACGGTGGGCTTGAGCCAGGACTCGCCGGGACCCGGCGCCTGCGGCACGGTCAGCCAGCGCCAGTCCACGCTGTGCACGTAGTTGGGTTCCCAGTTCTTGGCCATGTCCCGGTTCCGGGCCTGATCCAGCGGCGGTAGTGGCTCGACGCCGGTGTGCGCGATGCCCTCGGTATCCACCTGAAGCATCCGCCAACCACTGGCTCGCGCCACCACCCTGGGTTCACCATCGGGTCCGAGCGCCAGCATCTCGGCGTTGACCAGTTCGATCTGCCTGCCCGGCCGTTCCAGCTGCGCCCGCACCCAGAGGTCGCCTTCGGAGGGCACGCCGCCCATCAGGTCGATGGCGACCCGGCTCAACCGGGTGTCGGCACGGTGCTCGCAGCGTTCCAATGCCCGCACCAGCAACGCGGATACCGGCGCGCCGTGCTGGATCGACGCCGACCAGGTGCCGCGCGCCATGTCGGTCGCGCGAAACTTCGCACCGATCGGGTCGTTCTCGTCGATCAGCTCGTAGTAGGAGTCAGACATATCTACCGTTCAGTGGTGATGGTGCGAGTCGTGCTCGCCGGGTGCGGGTGTCTCGACCACCAGCGCGTCGACCCGCGACAGCTTGGTTCCCACGAGTCGTTCCGGATGGGCATCGGTGGTGGTGACCATGAACAGGGTGCGCCCTTCGACCCCGCCGAGGGCGCACGCGATCGCGGTCCGGCCGCCGGCGTCGACCCGGTCGGTGACCGCGGAGCCGTCGGGCGCGATGCGCTGGAACTCGTGCGCCAATGTCAGTGCCACCCATACTCCACCCTCGGCGTCGATCGCGAGGCCGTCCGGCGGGCCGTCGAGCCCGTCGATGAACACCCGCCGGTCGCCGAGGCTGCCATCGGGGCGGATGGTGAAGGCGCTGAGTCGCCGCGCGGTGGACTCCGCGACGATCAGCGTGGTGCCGTCCGGGGTGATCACCATGCCGTTCGGAAAGTCGAGGCTTTCGGCGACGACAGCACGCGTGCCGTCGGGGTCGATGCGCACGATCACCCCGTCGGTACGCGCTTGCGATCCCACGTAGGCCCGGCCCTGCTCGTCGACCACCATGTCTCCGAGGGCTGCGGGGGCCAGGTCGCTGAGGTCGGCCAGCAGCTCGACGGTGTCGCCGTCGTAGCGCAGCACCTGCCGGTCTTGGGTGGACACGATCAGCAGGGTGCCGTCAGGCAGAAACCCCAACCCGGAGGGGGAATGTCCGGGCACGGGCAGGGTGGTCATGGATCCGGACAGGGTGACCGTGTGCACGGCCTCGCCCAGCATGTCGGAGAACCACAACAGGCCCTCGAACCAGCGCGGGCCCTCACCGAAACAGAAGCCATGGGCCAGTTCAGTTGTCCCGGTTTGTTCGGTTCCTGCCGTCATGCCGCCGCACCTTTACAAAACACGGCACAAGTGTCACGCTCGCAGGGTGTCACTGTCAACCACCGGAGTGCGGTAGATGAAGAAGTTCTACGGCCACACGCTGATTTATCTGCACGAGACCATCGACCTGGGGTCGGGACGGACCGACCAATTCAGCGGCCCCTTCAGCGAGATCTACCGGCCGATGATGGAGGACCTCGGCGCCAGGCTGTTCTCGATCTGGGAGACGACGCCGTACAACGGGCACTGGCCACAGGTCACGATCATCTGGGAGATCGACGCATTCGCCGACTACGCCCGGATCGGCAAGGCGCAGGCGGTCGGAGGCAGTCACGAGAAGTCCGCCCTGCAGTGGGCGGCATACCTGTCCGAGCTCGGAGCCCGAGGCGAGGGCCGAATCATGTACGCCGGCAAGTACAACCGGACGCTCGCGCAGCTCCAAGACGCGAACTTCGGTGCCGGCCTGGTGATTCAGGAGATCATGGAGACCAAGCCGGGGCGCCAGGACGACTACATCCGGGAGCTCGAGCGGCTGTATGTGCCATGGTCGGAAAGCACGGGCAAACGCTGGTTGGGCTCGTTCATCACCACCTTCCGGTTCAACGAGGTGATCCACTACTGGGCACTCGACGACGACTGGGACTGCTTCGAGAACCACTACCCGTCGTGGAAGGGCAACCCGCCCGCGGAGATCGTCACCTGGATGAGCGTGGCCCCCGCACTGCGCGACGGCTGGGAGGATTCGATCCTCTCGGCTCTGCCGCCCTCGCCGTTGAAGTAGGTCGGCAGATGAAACAGCCTGTGTTGCAGGATTTCAGCTACGACCCGTTCGACCCGGAAGTGATGGCGAACCCGCTGCCGTACTACCGGGTCCTGCGCGACGAGTACCCGGTGTACTACATCGACAGGTGGGACACCTACGCGCTGTCCCGGTTCGACGACATCTGGAACATGCTCGGGGTCAACGACGGAACCTTTGTCGCCTCTGAGGGGACGCTGCCGGCCGCCAACGTCTTGGCGCACCGCAACGACGGCCCGGTGCCGGATCCGCCGCTGCACCCGATGCCCTTCCACGCCAACTTCGATTCGCCGTTGTACGAGAACGTGCGGCGCTGCACCTCGGCGCAGTTCCGTCCGCGCTCGGCGGCCAAGCTGGCCGACAAGATCCGGACACTGGCCAACGAACGCCTCGACGAGTTGCTGCCGCGCGGCAGGTTCGACCTGACCCAGGATTACGGCGGCATCGTGGCCGCCGCGATGGTGTGTGAATTCGTGGGCTTACCCGTCGATCTCGCGCCCGAGGTGCTGGCGACAGTCAACGCGGGCAGCCTCGCGCAGCCCGGCGAGGGGGTCGAGGTCGGCAATGCCCGCCCCGGCTACCTGTCGTATCTGACTCCGATCATCGAGCGGCGGCGCGCGGAAGGCCACGACGGCAGCGTGCCGATCGCCGATGCCCTGATCGAGCACCGGCTGCCAGACGGGTCGGCCTTCGGGGACGTGGAAGCCGCCGTGCAAATGCTCGGCGTGTTCATCGGCGGCACCGAGACGGTCCCGAAGATCACCGCGACCGGACTGTGGCAGCTGCTGCGGCATCCTGACCAATTGGCCGCGGTGCGTGCTGATCTCGACGGCAACGTGCCGATTGCGCGTGAGGAGATCATCCGGCACAGCGCCCCCGCGCAATGGTTCGCCAGAACCGTGAGGCGGCCGTACACCGTGCACGGCACGACCATCAATCCCGGGCAGCGCATCATCACACTGCTGGCTTCGGCGGCTAGGGACGAACGCGAGTACGAGAATCCGGACGACTTCGTATGGGATCGGCGCATCGAACGGCTGTTGTCGTTCGGACACGGACAGCACTTCTGCCTGGGAGTGCACGTGGCTCGCCTGGAGATCACCATCATGGTCCAGGAGTTCCTCAAACGCGTGCCCGATTATCACATCGACGAGACCGCGGCATCGCGGCCGCCGTCCAGCTTCCAGTGGGGCTGGAACAACATCCCGGTGGAGGTGTGACGTGTGGTCGTATCGGCTCGTGGCTCCGTACACGTTTGAGCGGCAAGAAATTTCAGAACCGTCGCCGGAATCGTTGGCCGACGGCCAGGTGCTGCTCGACTTCCTGGCCGCCGGGATCTGTGGCAGCGACCTGCCCGGGTTCCGTGGCACCCAGGGAAAACTGCCGGGCGACACCGGATGCTGCGCAGCGGAGATGAACGGCTTCCCGATCCACGAGATCGTGGGCGAGGTACTGGCGAGCCGCCATCCGGACCACCGGCCGGGGGACCGGGTGGTGGGTTGGGCGTCGGGGTTCGACGGTCTCATGGGCCGCGTGATCGCCGACGGCTCCGGGCTGGTGCCCTACGACCCCGCGCTGCCCCCCGAACTGGCGGTAGGCCTGCAACCGCTGGCATGTGTCCTGTACGCCGTCGAACAACTGCCTGACTTGGAAGGCCGTCACGTCGCGGTGATCGGTCAGGGTTCGATCGGGCTGCTGTTCTCCTATGTGGCAAAGGCTTTCGGGGCCGCGCGAGTTACCGGGGTGGACCCGGTTGACCGCTCTTCGGTGAGCACTCGCTTCGGCGTCGACCACGCGGTCCGGGCCACGAGCGACCGCTGGATCAGACACCTGGGGCCGGACAGTAAGCCTGATGTCGTCATCGAGGCCGTCGGGCACCAGGTCGCCACGCTCAATCACGCGTTGGAAGCCGCGGCCTTCGGCGGCACGGTGTTCTACTTCGGCGTACCCGATGACGACAGCTATCCGATCAGCATGCGCGCCATGCTGCGGAACAACCTGACCCTGAAATCCGGTGTCACGCTGGACCGGCAGCGTGTGCTGCGCCGGGCCGACGAGTTCGCTCGGGAACATCCCGACCTGCTTCCCGGCTATGTGACCCACACGTTCGGATCAGACGACGTGCAGGCGGCGTTCGAGCTGGCCTGCCGCCCCGTGTCCGAGCGCGTCAAGATCGCGATCACCCGATGAACCCGAGCAGACTGCAAGCTGCGCTGGCCGCCAATACACAGGTCTGGGGCGGCTGGGTGGTCGGCCCGACGATCCTCGGTCCCGAGGAGTTCGCGGCGGCCGGATACCACTACGTCGGATTCGACGTCCAGCATGGATATCTCGACGATGCCGACGTGGCGCTGCTGGTCCGCCGGCTGGAGCACGTGCCGATCGCCACCGCGGTGCGGCTGCCCTCGGCGGACCCCGCGCCGATCGGCAGGGTGCTCGACGCAGGCGCCGACGCGGTGATCATCGCCATGGTGGAATCCGCCGCACAGGCCGCCGCCGCAGTGGCGGCCACGCGGTACGCCCCGGCGGGGGTCCGCAGCTTCGGACCGCTACGGGCTTCCCTCGGCCACGACACCACCGAGTTGGAAGCCAGGGCAAGCGTGTTCGCGATGATCGAGACTGCGGCGGGCCTGAGCGCCGCCGACGAGATCTGTGCGGTACCGGGCCTCACCGGCATCTATGTCGGCCCGGCCGATCTGGCGATCTCGATGGGTTACCAGGTCTCCGACGCCTGGACGCATCCGGAGGTGCGGGCGGCGATGGTCAAGATCCACGCCGCCGCCCGCGCGGCGGGATTGGTAGCGGGAATTCATGCTGGAGCGGGCAAGCTCGGAAAATCCATGGCCGACTTGGGCTTCCAGATGATCACGCTGGCCTCAGAATCTCAGGCGTTACGCCGCGGTGCCACCGAGCACCTCGCCGAGGCAACCGGAAACGCCACTCCCACCGAACGAGGAGGATACAACTGAACGCAGGAACAGGCTCTCCCAGCCGCGTCGCACTGGTGACCGGTGCCGCACGCGGCCAGGGCGCAGCCATCGTCCGCCGGCTGGTGGCCGACGGTTACCGGGTGACCGCAGGGGATCACCTGATCGACGAACTCACCCCTACGACAACCGAGTTCGGTGACGATGTGTTGGCGGTCGAGTTGGACGTGACCTCGCCGGAGCACTGGCAGACCGCGGTAGCAGCCACCGTGGCCCGGTTCGGTGGACTCAACGCACTGGTGAACAACGCCGGTGTGCTGCACAGCGCCTCGATCGCCGAGGAAACTCCGGATGGTTTCGACAGTTTGTGGCGAGTGAACTGCCTCGGGCCCTTCCTTGGACTGCAGGCAGCGCTCGAGCCGCTGCGGCGGGCGGACAACGCCGCGGTGGTGAACACCTGCAGCACCGGGGCGATCCGTCCGTTTCCGCACCACGCGGCCTACGGTTCGTCGAAGTGGGCGCTCCGCGGGCTCACTCAGGTGGCTGCCGCGGAACTCGGCCGTGACGGGATCCGGGTCAACGCGATCTTTCCCGGACCCGTCGAGACGCCGATGCTGGACGAGCCCACCCAGGCTCGGCTGGCGGAGCGGGCTACGTTGGGGCGGCTGGGCAAGCCGAGTGAGATGGCCGACGCGGTGGCCTTCCTGTTGTCGGACCAGGCGGCATTCATCACCGGCTCCGAGCTCGTCATCGACGGCGGCCAATGTCTGCGGATCGGATGACGCAGGTGCCCGATTCAAAGCTGTCGGTGGGGATCATCGGTGCCGGACCGGGTGGACTGGCCCTCGGAATCTTCTTGCAGAAGGCCGGCTTCGACGATTTCACCATCTTCGACCGCGAGGACGGAGTCGGCGGGACGTGGCGGATCAACACCTATCCGGGCTTGGCGTGCGACGTCAAATCGCACCTGTACTCGTATTCGTTCGATCTCAACCCCAACTGGAGCCGGTTGTGGGCCGGGCAACCGGAGATCCTGGAGTACTTCGAGAGTTGCGCCGAACGCTATCGGCTGGGCCCACATCTACAGTTGAACACCGAGATCACCACGGCACGATGGGATGCCGACGCCGGCAACTGGGTACTGACCACGGGGGCCGGGACACAACATCGCTTCGATGTGGTGGTCTCTGCGATCGGCCTTTTCACCCAGCCGCTGCAACCGGACCTGACGGTTGAGGAGCCGTTCACCGGTACCCTCATGCACACCGCAAACTGGGATCACGACGTCGAACTCGAGGGCGCGCGCGTGGCGGTCCTCGGGACCGGATCGACTGCCTCTCAGGTGGTTCCGGAGATCGCGAAGGTCGCGGAGAAGGTGTACTCGGTACAGCGCTCGCCAACCTGGGTGCTACCGAAGCCCGACCGTCCGTACACCGAGCGGGAACGCTGGTTGTTCGCCCATGTGCCGTTCGCGAAGAAGATCTACCGGACCCGGCTCTGGCTGCGCAGTGAGTCCAACATCGCCGTCATCGAGAACGGCAGTGACAAGACCCAGGAGTTCAAGGCGGTCGCGCTCAACCTCCTGGAATCCACCGTGGCCGACGAGGAGCTGAGAGCCCGGCTCACACCGGACCACCCGCTGGGGTGCAAGCGGTTGGTGTTCTCGCCTGATTTCATCGCGACCCTGACCCGTCCCAATGTCGAGGTGGTGTCCAGCCCGGCCCGTGCGCTGCGGGCCAGATCACTGGTCACCGCGGACGGCCGGGAACTCGACGTCGACGTGGTGGTGTGTGCCACCGGCTATGCCGCCGCCGATTACCTGGGGCAGATCGAAGTGACCGGCGAAAACGGGGCGTCGTTGCACGACACCTGGACAGACGGGGCATTCGCCTATCTCGGAATGGCGGTGCCGGGCTTCCCCAACTTCTTCATGCTCTACGGACCCAACACCAACGTAGGCTCCAACAGCGTCATCTTCATCTTGGAGGCCCAGGCCCGCTACGTGGTGCGGGCGCTCAAACATCTTCGCCGCAAACGTAAGTCCTACGTGGCGGTACGTCCGAGTGCGATGGCCGCTTTTCTCGCCGACATCGACCGGTGGATGCAGGGCACAGTGTGGTTGACGCGGTGCAGCAGCTACTTCCGGGCACCAAGCGGCCGGGTGGTGACCCAATGGCCGCGTAGTGCTCGCGCCTTCTGGTCGATGACCCGACGGTTCCGCCCGGCGGACTACACTTTCGAACCGCCCACCAACTACCCGGCCCGGGTCACCGCGGCCGCCGATCGGACGGACGGCTGAGCCATGGCCTGGCTGGAGCGCCTCGACCCCGCATTGCACGGGTTTGCCGAGGCCCGGACCGACCTGGCCACCGATCAGCTGGGCGCGGCCCGTACCTCGTTGGACCAACGCCGCCGCGAGGCTGCGCGGGTCCTGGACACCCCGGGCGTGGAGATCGTCGGAGCCCGCGTCGCACTCGGCCGCCGAACGATCCCGGTACGCATCTATCGGGGCGGGCCGTCGCCGTCGCCCGCGGTGGTCTACTGCCATTCAGGTGCCTTCGTCCTGGGCAACCTCGACACCGATCAGATCCAGTGTGTGGAGTTGGCGCGAAGGGCTCGCTGCACGGTGATCTCGATGGACTACCGGTTGGCGCCCGAATATCCGTTCCCGGCCGGGTTCGACGACGCGATGGTGGTGCTCAACTGGGCCGCCACACTGGCCGACGAACTCGACATCGATGCCGGTCGCATTGCAGTGGCCGGGAGCAGTGCCGGCGGCGGGTTGGCTGCCTTGCTGGCCCAGCATTCCGCGGCCGGTTCGGCACCGCCGATCATCTTCCAGTCGCTGCACCAGCCGGTACTCGATGACCGGCCCACCCGGTCCAAACAGGAGTTCTCCGACACCCCGGGCTTCGACGGGCCGGCGACGGCGGCAATGTGGCGGCACTACGCCGGTGGCCGAGAGGTGCCGGAGGCGGCGGTGCCCGCCAGGGCGGCTGAGCTGGCCGGCGTGGCACCGGCGCTGATCACCTGCGCCGAACTCGATCCGCTGCGCGATGAGGCGCTCGACTATGCCCGCAGGCTGCTGGCCGAGGGCGTTGCCACCGAACTGCACCTTTTCCCGGGTACCTGCCATGGTTTCGATTCGCTGGTTCCCGAGTGGGAGGTCAGCCAACAACTTTTCGCACTTCAAGGGGCGGCATTGCGTCGTGCCCTGCATGGATGACGCAGTAGCTGGTCGCCTCGGCGGTGGTTGAGATCGACGTCGTGGGCAATAATGCAGGTCTGTTCTATCCGGATCTCGCACGGACAAATCGGCGCGGCCGGTGCGACGATGGCGACGGCACACGTCCGGGGCACCTGCGGGGCACTCCCGAGGGGCCAACCCGGATGCGTCGGGAGCGAATGAGCGATTGAGAGGTAACTATGTCGGCCGACGACGACCGGCTCATGTACTCCGGAGACGCCAAACACGCCAGGGACCCTCTGGCATACGGCGGGCTTGACGCGCTGCTGGGCGGGCCGGTTGCGGCGCTGCCCAACGGACGGTCCCGGCACGGAGAGGCCAGGGTCTCGACTCCTCCGATCGTTCTGACCTCGAATTTCGCCGCTCCGCGCGAAGCGGAGATCACCACCAAGCTCCCGCCGGTCCCGGGCCGCCCGATCAGCGGGTCGTCCTCGGCCGGGAGCTGGATCCTCGAGCAACCGATCCCGGCGGCCGTGCCCGGGGAGCCGCGCGCCATCGACAACCTCTCCCGCGTTGGCGTGCGCTCGTCGGTCAAGATGCAGCCTCGACGCGGCTGGCGACGGGCGGTCTACGTCACCACTCGTCTCAACCTCGGGCTGTCCCGCGACGAGCTGTACGAGCTGGATCTGTACGCCAGGGTGCGCCGCACGGCGCGGGAGTCCCATCAGATCGGTGTCTTCGGCCTCAAGGGCGGTGTGGGCAAGACCGCCGTCACGGTGGCGCTCGGATCTGTGCTGAGCGCGGTTCGCGGTGACCGGATCCTGGCCGTCGATGCCGATCCGGCCGGCGGCAACCTGGCCGACCGCGTCGGACGGCAGTCCGCGGCGACGGTGAGCGATCTGCTGGCGGCCAAGGACCTGTCGCGCTACAACGATGTCCGGGCTTACACGAGCATGAACGAATCGAAGCTCGAAGTGCTCGCCAGCGATGAGTACAGCGGGGCCAGCCGTGCCTTCAACGACGCGGACTGGAATGCGGCGACGGCCGCGGTGTCCAAGCACTACAACCTCGTGCTGGCCGATTGCGCGGCCGATATGTTCGCGCCTGCGGGTCGCGGCGTGCTGGCAACGGTCTCGAGCGCGGTCATCGTCGCCAGCGCCTCGATCGACGGCGCCCGCCAGGCCGCGGTGACCATGGACTGGCTGAGGCACAACGGCTACCAGGATCTGCTGAACCGTTCCTGTGTCGTGGTCAACCACGTCGGGCCTCGTAAACCCAACGTCAACACCGGTGATCTGGTGCATCAGTTCCAGAAGCACGTGGCCCCGGGGCGGGTGTTCGTGCTGCCGTGGGACAAGCACATCGCCGCGGGCACCGAGATTCACTTCGACCTGCTGCGTCCGGCGTTCCGGCGGCGCACGTTGCAGCTCGCAGCGGCACTCTCCGACGATTTCGACGGCGGGGTCGGGCTAGCCTGATTCGCGGCTCAACTCCCGGGCCACCGCGGCGTGGTACTTGTCGATGTTGGCCGGATTGACCACGCGGAACAATGCGTCGGGCAGCGGTGAATCCTTGTAGGCCTCGATGGTCATGGTGCGGCTGAACAGCGTGATGTCGTTGCCCGGACGGGTGAACTGGTACTGCACGGTGATGCGGCCTTCCATGCCGCCGTTTCCGTCGCGGTCGTGTCCGAGCCGTCCCACCGAGTTGAACACCCACATCCTTGGTCGCATGGCGATCGCCAGGTGCCAGGTGTAGATGTGTGCGCCGTCGGGGCCGGCCTCGGTCCAGGTGTCACCGACCTGCAGCGGTAGCCGCTCGGGCACTCCGCCGACATGCGCGCTGCCCGGATAGGTCTTCACCCAGTTCGCCGGGTTGGTGACGAAGTCGTAGACCTCCTCGGCGGACTGGGTGAATGCGGTCTCGGAACTGGTGGTCACGATGCCCAATGGTGTTCGCTTTCCTCGGTTTTGCGGGTCAGAGTTCGCAGCCGCACGTGGCCGTCGTCCCGGAAGAGGGGAGTTCGGCAAGCACGTCCACGCGTGTCGCGTCGAAGCTGAGCAGCCCCTGAATGGGCAGGGACTCGGGCGGGGTGTCGGGGTAACTCCACGCCGCGTCGGCGATCACAGTGTCGCCGAGTACCGCCGACCAGTACGTGGCGGTGCCTTTGTAGTTGCAGTAGGACGTCGTAGTGCTCGGCTGCAGGAGATCGGTGCGGACCAGGGCGGGGTCCACGTAGAGCCGCGGTTCCAGAGCTGTCTCGAAGACGATCACCGTGTCGGCGGTGTCGACCAGAACCGTCTCGCCGGCAGTCACCCGCAGGCTGCGGCGGGTCGGTCGACAGTCGATCCTGTGGTACGGGTTCGGGGGGTAGTGCACGAGCCTGCGGCCTTCTTCGAACCACGCGTCGACGGCATCCCAGGGCACTGCCACGTATCCGGCTGCCTCGGCCACCGGCGTATGCGGAAGGCTGCCGACCTCCTCGACCGGAAACGCATAACTGAGTGGATGACCGGCGCGGTGCACCATCAGGGCGTGTTCGGTGTCCAGCTCGGCGACATCGCCGCGGAACGCTTGGATGCGGCGCGGGTGCGGCTCTATGTATACGGTGCCGGCAGCGAGCGGCGGAAAGAACCAACCGGCCGGGTGGGTACTCAACGGGCCGCGTCCTGCGACGAGACTCATTGCGGCACCTCCAATTTGGCTGAGGATCTGGACGTGGGCGCGCCTACCTGGTGCAACGGCAACCGTGGTGCGACTGTTCGTTGCATACCTATAGAAGCTTTACAGATTCTATTGATAATGTCACGCTGTTGGGTGAGGCGGGCCACACCGCTACAACTCCGTCGACAGTGCCGGCCGATCAGCCCTTTGGACCCGGATTGGATGCCCTATGTCCCTACAGTCAGGAATGTCCGCACAGTTGTCCGAAGCGCGCGGCGGCAATCCGCTCGGCGCGGATCCGTCATCGCGGCCGCGCGTGCGCACTGACAAGGCTCTGCGGTACGAACTCAACGTGGTTGCGGTCGACGCCGCAGCCATGGTGTCGGGCATCGGCGGGTGGCTGTTCGACCGGGCGATGGCCGGCTGGCGCGTCAGCGTCACCGCCGATGTGTACACAGATGAGCGGGCGCTGCAGATCCTCGGGTTGCGGGCGGTCGACCTGTCCGGTGCCCGGCCGTCGGGCGGGGAGGAGGCGGTGGCCATGACGGCCATCGCTGCCGATCGTCTCGAATCCACAGAAGACCGGTTCATCCTGCACCGCCCAGGTGGTGGCGTGGTGTTCTTCGGGGCGCACGGTCGCGACCGTCTCGGTAACGCCGTCCAACGGGTGCAGTATCGGCCGAGCGCAGCCGCGTTGGCGTTCAAGGCCCACGCGCTGGGCGTCACCGGGGTGGAATGGGAGCCGGTCGCACGGGTGGAGACGTTGTTCCGGTGCGGGCGCACCGCGGGCCTGTTCGACGCCGATCTGGTGCCGGTGTGTTGATGTCGGCGCAGGCGTCTGTCGCGGGCCTGCTCGAGGTGTTCGATGTGACCCCCACCGGTCCGGATCGGTTCGCCGGCGTCACCGGGCCGGCCGGAACGGACGGCAGGCGGGTCGCCAAGGGCGCTCAGGCGTTGGGTCAGGCCATCGTCGCCGTGTCAAAGCGATTCCCGGACAAGACCATTCGTTCGGCGTATGCGGTCTTCACCAGACCTGTCGATATCGATTCCACGGTTGAGTTGGCGCTCGAGGTGATACATGAGGGCCGTTCGATGGCGACGGCCGTCGTCACCGTCGCGCAGGGTGCGCGTCTGTGCGCGACCGTGACCGTGATGGCGGACATGCCTGCAGTCGACGTGATCAACCACCACGCGCTACGGCCCGACGTCGAGACACCCGACGACGCCCATCCGGCCCCGCACGCCATGGCCGGCCATGAGCTGCGCCTGGTCGACGTGGTCGATGTCAACAGCCCTGAGGAGGTGGGGCCGCCTGAACTGTTCGCCTGGTTGCGCTGTGACCCGATCCCCGACCGCGACGACCTCGCCAAGGCACTGCTGGCGTACTTCACCGGCCAGCTCGGCATCTCGACGACGATGCGACCACACCACGGTGTCGGCACAGCGCAGGCACACACGACGGTGTCCACGGCGTTGATGTCGACATCGATCAGCTTCCATGAACCTGTCGAGTGGGACGGTTGGCTGCTCTACAGCCATGAGAGCACCGCGGCCGGACACGGGATGTCGTACGTCCGGGGTCAAGTGCACACCGAGGACGGTGAGCTGCTGGCGTCATTCGCCCAGGAGGGGCTGATTCGCCCGATGCGGGCGGTGGATACTTCGATCGATGCGCCGGCCCGGTTGTAGGGCCGGCGTACGCGCTGTGCGGCTAGCGAATCCAGCCGCGGCGACGCATCCAGATGTTGCGAGCCACGGCCACCAGGATGAGCACCGCGAACGAGATGAGGAACCAGTCCTCGACGTGACCGACGTGGTTACCGCGCATCATGACGAGCAGGAAGAGCGCCGACAGGATGCCGCCGAGGTGGATAACCTTGATGTTCAGTTCCGACCAACCCCACGCTGCGGACGGCACTTCCTCGACGTCGACGCCGTTGTTGCGCTCCACTTCGGTGCTGGCCACGGTTGCTCCTCCGGATCGAACTGGCTTCAGGCTTGGCTTGCGGACATTCTGGCATACGACGCTGCGTCGTATGCCAGGGCCGGGGGTTCAGCCCAGGCGGCGGAATCTCCGCAGGGCCTCGAGACGCTCCTGGGCGTGGTCGACGATCGGTTCCGGATACGACGCCGGTCGGTCGGTGCCCAGTTTGTGCACGTTCACGGCGTCAGCCAGCTCGGGTACCCAACGCCTGACGTAGGCGCCTTCCGGGTCGTATCTCGCGCCCTGCAGCTCAGGATTGAACACACGGAAATATGGCGCGGCGTCGGTGCCGCAACCGGCTGCCCACTGCCACCCGTGCTGATTGTTGGCCACATCGCCGTCGATCAACTGGTCGAGAAACCAGCGCGCTCCCCATTGCCACGGCAGGTGCAGATCCTTGACCAGAAACGAAGCCACGATCATGCGCACCCGGTTGTGCATGAACCCGGTGGCGGCCAGCTGCCGCATTCCGGCGTCGACGATGGGGAACCCCGTTCGGCCGTCCTTCCACGCGTCGAACGCCTGCCGGGCCTGCTCATCGTCATCCACTTCGATCGCGTCGAAATCGCGGTTCCAGTTCTGCCAGGCGCTGTGCGGCCAGTGATGCAGCACTGCCGCGTAGAAATCTCGGAAGGCGAGCTCGCGCAAGTAGGCGTCATCACCGGAGTGAAGATCGCCGGCCATGGTCCGCGGGTGGATGGTGCCGAACTTGAGGTGCGCCGACATCACGCTGGTGGCGTCCAGGTCCGGACGATCGCGACGGGCCGGGTAATCGGCCAATCCTTGTTCCACGAATTCCCGCCACTGCGTCCTGGCCGCCTGTTCACCTGCGTCAAAGATCAGGTGTTCGGTGGCAGAAGGGACTTCGACTCGGGCGGAGACGTTTTCGGCCGTGTCCTCGGGGTCGATCCAGCGCGCCGAGCCGGGGCCGGAATCCGCCGGCGCGCGCCAGCCGTGCTCGCGCCAGGCCCGGTAGAAGGGAGTGAAGACCCGATAGGGCGCACCGTCGGATTTGGTTATCCGGCCGGGCGACACCAGGTAGCCCGATCCCGTTGCACACAGCTCGGTTTCACCGAGGGCCGCCTGCACCGTGTCGTCGCGCCGCCGCCCGAACGGCGAGTAGTCCTGCGATATGTGCACCGAGGTGGCGCTGATTGCCCGGGCCAGCGCGGGAATCCGTTCTTCCGGCCGGCCGCGGGTCACCAGCAGGCGTCCGTCGAGGCTCTCGGACAACGCGCGCAACGCCCGATACAGATACCGCAGGCGAGGTGCGCCCGCGGACGCCTCCAGCCGCGGATCGAGCACGTAACACGCAAGCACCTCGCCGTCGGGTTGGGCGGCCTCCAACAGGGCGGGATGGTCGTGGCAGCGCAGGTCTCGCCGGAACCAGAGCAGCGTGGGCATCAGTACATGCTGCCCACGAACACCCCGGATTACACACGGAAGGTTGCAGATGCAGTTTTGGAGCGGCACGGCATTCATGGACACCGCCGACGCGTTGACGGTGGCGCCGTTGCTCGATGAGGCCGGCTACCACGGCATGGTCGCCTCGGATCACATGATCTACCCGCGCGAACTGTCTTCGCCGTACCCGGATTCGTCGACCGGCAAGCCGCCGTGGAGCCCGGAGACCGGCTGGCCGGACTCCTGGGTCCTGATCGGTGCGATGGCTGCGCTGACACGGCGACTGCGTTTCTCGAATGCCATCTACGTGGCGCCGGCGCGTCCATTGCTCGAGGTGGCCAAGCAGGTGGCGACGGCTGCGGTGATCTCCGGCGGGAGAGTGGCGCTCGGCGTCGGTGTCGGCTGGATGCGGGAGGAATTCGAGCTTCTGGGCCAGGATTTCGACACGCGTGGCAAGCGGCTCGACGAGATGATCCCGGCGCTGCGCGAGCTGTGGCGCGGAGGCTGGGTGTCCTTCGAAGGCCACTACTACTCGGTTCCGGAGATGATGATCGAACCGCACCCGCCGGCGCCGGTCCCGATCCTGTGCGGCGGTGAATCCGAGACCGCGCTGCGGCGGGCGGCTCGCACATGTGACGGCTGGATCGGTTACGCCTACACCTTGGAGCGGGCGGCGGGATACACGGCCCGGCTCGGCGAACTTCGTCGTGACTACGGGCGTGAGGATGAGCCGTTCGACATCATCCTGGCACTGCTGGATCCGCCCACGCCGGACCTCTACAAGCGGGCCGAGGATCTCGGCATCACCGCGGTGATGTGTGCGCCCTGGCTGTCGATGCCCAACGGCGCCACCGGCGTCGACCGGTTTCGCGGGCCGATCGAGAAGTTCGCCGAAACCGTCATCGCCAAGGTGAGGTAGCTGTCCGGCATCCGAAGTGACGCTTGCGATGACATCACTATGATGTCACCATGACAGCATGGATCTGCAACCGTATGTCGACGCCGTCCGGCACGAACTGGGCGTAGCAGCCGCGGCCGGTGGCTCTGAGGCCGAAGCACTGGCCGAGCGGCTCACCGCGCCCTTGGAATCCGCGCTGCGTCTGGCTCTTCTGGAAACCCTTTCTGAGGCGGCCGAGCAGATCACGCGAGAACTCGCCCCGGGATCAGTTCACGTCCGGCTCAACGGTCGTGACCCCGAGTTCGGTGTCGAGCCGGCCGAGGCCGACGCGCCTGCACCGTCACCGGTCGCCGACGTTGCCGACGAGGACGGCGGCGGCACCTGGCGGGTGTCGTTGCGACTTCCGGAGAGCATGCGCGCCGGGGTGGAGGCGGCAGCCCGCCGCGACGGCGTATCCGTCAACGCCTGGCTGGTGCGTGCCACCGCGTCGGCTTTGAGCGGCGGGGCCGCACGCCAGACCCGGTCGGCAGGAAAAACCTTCAGCGGCTGGGTCCGCTGACCCATCGACACGCCCATCGACAGGAGAAACAGATGCCCACGTTCCACACACCCGGACCCGTCACCGCCGTCGTCGAGATAGCGGCCGGCGCGGTGCACCTGGCGGCCACAGACCGTGACGACACCATCGTCGACATCACGCCGCGCGATCCCGAACGCGCGTCCGATGTTCGGGCGGCCGAGCAGGCCCGCATCGATTTCCACAACGGCACTCTCGTCGTGACGGCAGGCAAGAAGGTCTTGTCGCTGGGGCGCGGGGGAGCGGTCCGCGTCGACATCGCGCTGCCCGCGCGCTCCCGGCTGGACCTCTCGTCGGCATCGGCGGGCGTCGAGGCCGCCGGGGTGTACTCGGATTGCCGTTTCGCCTCGGCGAGCGGTGCGCTGCGGGTGGCGACCGTCACCGGAAACTTCAAGGCCGACACCGCATCCGGAGATGTCAGCATCGGTGATCTGGCGGGCAACGCCCGAATCGCCACGGCATCCGGTGACGCGGTGATCGATCGGATCGACGGGGATGTCAAGTTCCAGGCGGCCAGCGGCAGCCTCACCATCGGGACGTTGCGTGGGCATGCCAAGCACCAGACCGCTTCGGGCTCGGTTGCCGTGGGAGACGCCGTCAGCGGCGGCCTGCGCGCCCAAACCGGCAGCGGTGAGGTGGAAGTCGGTATTCCGCAGGGCACTGCGGCGCGTCTGGAACTCAAGACCCACTCCGGCACCGTCGTCAACGGCTTGCAGGCTTCTGAAGGCCCGGCCGACGGTGACGAGACGTTCATGTTGCAGGCCCGTACCGGCTCCGGCGACATCTCGATCCGGCGCGCCGTCGCCGCGAGCGTCGACTAGAGGGGATCGAGCCGGAACACCGTCAACCGCCCGGCCAGTTTCTCGAATTCGTCTGGGGTACCGTCGATGACGAGGCCGCTGCGCTTGGCGAAGCCGACACCCACCGGGACCTTGTCCGCGAACGCCCGCAGCACCGGACGCGACTGCTCCGGGGGGAGTTCGACGATTCGGACCGGCCGGGACCGCCGGCCCCGCGTCAAGGTCCCGGCGCCGGCGGCGCGGGCGTTGGCCGCCCAGTCCGCGCCGGGGTAACCCGCCACCGTATAGAGGCCGCCGTCGTGGTGAAAGGGCGTCATCGGCGTGCTGCGCGGCTTGCCGGTCTTGCGGCCCGGGACGGTGAGCACCATTGCCGGTCCGGTGGGTAGGCCCAGGCGCTGCACCGCCATCATCACCTTGTTCATCGGCTTGAGCCAGCGCGGCGGGCGCGGCTGCGTCATGTGCTCTGACATGTCTTGGCCTCCTTAGCTTTTGGTGAACAGTTCGCGGTGGTGGGCCACCCAATCGGCGAACGGGGTGGCCGGGCGGCCGAGAATCTTGGCGACGTCATGGGTGACCAGTGCCGGACGGTCGACGGTGTCGGCCAGCAGGCCCATGTAGGCGTCGGCGAACTCGGCAGGAAAGCCCAGGCCCACGAAACGTTGCCGCACCACATCGCTGGGAACCTCGCGGTAGTGCAGCGGTCGCCGAAGTGCCTGCCCGATCGTGTCCACCAGCTGGGTATTGGTCAGCGCCTGCGGACCTGTCAGCGGAATACGCTGGCCCACAAGGTCGTCGGTCAGTAGTGCAACGGCCGCCACAGCCGAGATGTCGGAGTCGACGATCACGGCGGTAGATGCGTGCGCATACGGGCCGCTGACCTCATCGCTCGTGCGGATCTGCGCCGACCACATGCCCGCGAAATTCGAGGCGAACACCGTGGGGCGCAAGCTGACCCACTCCAGGCCGGAGGCCACGGCGAACTGCTCCACTTCGCGGTTGCGGTCCCCGCGTACCCGGGATGGTTGCCGGGAGTGATCGTCATCGGCGTTGATCGCCGACAAGGCGACCAGGCGTCGCACCCCGGCGGCGCGGGCCAGATCGACTGTGGCGGCCAGCTCCGGGCCGAGGGCGCGGGAGTTGAGGAAGACCGCCGAGGCGCCGGCCATCCCGTCGGCGGCGGATCGGACCGTTTCGACGCCGGAAGGGAACACGGCGTCAGGATTACGGGTGACCGCGCGTACGCGGGCACCGGCACGGACGAGTTCGGTGACGAGCGGGCGGCCGACATTACCGGTTGCCCCCGTGACGAGAATTGTGTTCATGCGATCAAGGACGGGGCGGCTGTCCGAAAAGTTACAGCGGTCGCGAATCGAGGCCGCGGGTAACTTTGCGGGCCCTGGATTCGTCGTAACCACATGAACGAATCCGCGGTCCTTGAAGCGGCGTGGCGTGATCACCACCCGTACCTGGTCAACCTCGCATACCGGATGCTGGGCGACATCGGCGAGGCCGAAGACGTCGCGCAGGAGGCCTTTCTCCGGCTGGCCCGGGCCGATCAGGACCACCTCGAAGATGTCCGGGCCTGGCTGACCGTGGTGGCCGGCCGGTTGTCCCTCGATGTCCTGCGGTCGGCACGGGCCCGGCTCGAACGCCCAGACGGCGCGGCCGCGCTGGACACCGCCGCGGCCACCGGCACCGACCCGGCCGACCGCGTGACGCTCGATGATCAGGTGGGATCGGCGCTGCTGGCGGTGCTCACCCGGCTCAGCCCCGGCGAGCGGGTCGCATTCGTCCTGCATGACATCTTCAAGGTCCCGTTCGAAGAGATCGCCCACACCGTCGGGCGGCCGGTGGGAACATGCCGCCAGCTGGCCCGGCGGGCCCGAACGAAAGTGGCCGGCGCCGCGCCGGCCGCGGTCGGGGTCGACGCCGCCGAGCACCGTCAGGTCACCGATGCGTTCATCACCGCGTGTGCCAACGGCGATCTGGCGGCGCTGGCCTCCGTCCTCGACCCGAGCGTCTGGGGTGTCGGCACGGTGCTCACCGACCCGGCGCTACGTCAGGTCAACCACGGCCGCCATGATGTCGCGACGAACCTGCTGCGCTACCTCGGTCCGGGCGCCACGGTGGTCAGCGCTGCCGAGCCCGTCCTACTGGCCTACGACCGGCGCCGGCTGTTCGCCGTAGTGGTGCTGACCATCCGCGACGGGCTGGTCCTCAAGATCGAGGCCACCGCCGACCCATCGGCTCGGACGCAGTGACCGTCGGCGCCACAGGGCCCGGCGCGCGGCACAATGTAACGGTGAGCGACAAGAAGCGCGTGCTGATACTCGGAAGCACCGGATCGATCGGCACCCAGGCGCTCGACGTCATCGCGGCCAACCCGGACCGGTTCGAGATCGTCGGGCTGGCCGCAGGCGGCGGCAACCCCGAACTGCTCGCCGCTCAGCGCGCCGCGACCGGCGTCACCAACATCGCAGTGGCCGACCCGTCCGCCGCGGAGAGGGTCGGCGACGTGACGTATGCCGGGGCTGAGGCAGCTACCCGGCTGGTCGAGAACACCGAGGCCGATGTGGTGCTGAACGCGCTGGTCGGAGCGCTGGGGTTGGCGCCGACGCTGGCCGCGCTGGCCACCGGAGCCCGCCTGGCCCTGGCCAACAAGGAGTCACTTGTTGCCGGTGGCCCGCTGGTGCTCAAGGCGGCCGCGCCCGGCCAGATCGTCCCGGTGGACTCCGAGCACTCGGCGATGGCGCAGTGCCTGCGCGGCGGCACCGCCGACGAGGTCGCCAAGATCGTGCTCACCGCCTCCGGCGGTCCGTTCCTCGGCTGGTCGGCCGCCGACCTCGAATCGGTCACCCCGGAGCAGGCCGGCAAGCATCCGACGTGGTCGATGGGCCCGATGAACACCCTGAACTCAGCCACCCTGATCAACAAGGGCCTGGAGCTGATCGAGACTCACCTGCTGTTCGGCATTGCCTACGACCGCATCGAAGTGGTCGTCCATCCACAGTCGATCGTGCACTCGATGGCCACCTTCACCGACGGTTCGACCCTGGCGCAGGCCAGCCCGCCGGACATGAAGCTGCCGATCGCGTTGGCCCTGGGCTGGCCCGACCGGATCCCCGGAGCGGCCCTGGCCTGCGACTTCACCACCGCCTCCACCTGGGAGTTCCTGCCGCTCGACAACGAGGTGTTCCCAGCGGTGAATCTGGCGCGGGCGGCCGGAACACGTGGCGGCTGCCTGACCGCGGTCTACAACGCGGCCAACGAGGAGTCGGCAGAAGCCTTCCTGCAGGGCCGCATCCCGTTTCCGGCGATCGTCGACACCGTCGGTGACGTGTTGCACGCTGCCGACCAGTGGGCTGCCGAACCCGCTACCGTGGAAGAAGTACTCGACGCGCAGCGGTGGGCCAGACAAAAGGCACGGACGGCCATCGATACGCGCTTCGAGCAGAAATCCATGAGAAAAGGGCTCGTCACCAAATGATGTTCGTAATCGGCATCGCGCTGTTCGCGCTGGCCATCCTGGTATCGGTGGCACTGCACGAATGCGGGCACATGTGGGTGGCACGCGCCACGGGCATGAAGGTGCGCCGCTACTTCGTGGGCTTCGGCCCGACGCTGTGGTCGACCCGGCGGCCCAACAAGCTGGGCGAGACCGAGTACGGCATCAAGGCGATTCCGCTCGGCGGATTCTGCGATATCGCCGGAATGACCTCGGTCGACGAGATCGCACCGGAAGACCGGCCATATGCGATGTACAAGCAGAAGGTCTGGAAACGCGTCGCGGTGCTGTTCGCCGGCCCGGCGATGAACTTCATCATCGGCTTGGTGCTGCTGTACGCCATCGCGATCATGTGGGGCCTGCCCAACATCAACCAGCCCACCACCGCGATTGTGGGTGAAACAGGCTGTGTCGCACCGCAACTCAGCCTCGAGAAGATGGGTGAGTGCCAGGGCTCGGGCCCCGCGGCGAAGGCCGGCATCCGGGCAGGCGACGAGATCGTCAAGGTCGGTGACACTCCGGTCTCGGATTTCAGCCAGATGGCCGCCGCGGTGCGCAAACTCAACGGCCCGGTGTCCATCGAACTCAAGCGTGACGGTCAGACCATCACGACAGTCGTCGACGTGACCCAGACTCAGCGGTTCACCAGCGCGGACGCCAAGGAGCCCGCCACCGTGGGCGCCATCGGCGTGAGCGCGGTGCCGGTTCAGCCGCCCACCCAGTACAACCCGATCACCGCGGTGCCCGCGACGATCTCGTTCACCGGCGACATGAGCGTCCAGCTCGCCCACTCGCTGGCCAAGATTCCCACCAAGATCGGTGCGCTGGTGGATGCGATCGGCGGCGGCGAGCGCGACAAGGAGACCCCGATCAGCGTGGTCGGCGCGAGCATCATCGGCGGCGAGACGGTCGAGGCCGGGCTCTGGGTGGCGTTCTGGTTCTTCCTGGCGCAGTTGAACTTCGTGCTCGGCGCGGTCAACCTGATCCCGCTGCTGCCGTTCGACGGCGGCCACATCGCGGTCGCGACCTACGAGAAGGTCCGCAACATGTTCCGAACGGCCCGCGGCAAAGTGGCCGCAGGCCCCGTCAACTACCTCAAACTCATGCCCGCCACCTACGTGGTGTTACTGGTGGTGGTCAGCTACATGCTGCTGACCGTCACGGCCGACCTGGTCAACCCCCTCAGCATCTTCCAGTAGGAGATCCGACAACATGACGTCCATCGGTTTGGGAATGCCCGCACCCCCGGCGCCGACCCTGGCGCCGCGGCGCAAGACCCGTCAGCTCAACGTGGGCGGGGTCGGCATCGGCAGCGAGCACCCGATCGCGGTCCAGTCCATGTGCACCACCAAGACTCACGACGTCAATTCGACGCTGCAGCAGATCGCGGAGCTCACCGCGTCGGGCTGCGACATCGTGCGGGTGGCCTGCCCCCGGCAGGAGGACGCGGATGCGCTCGCCGAGATCGCCCGGCACAGCCAGATCCCGGTGATCGCTGACATCCACTTCCAGCCCAAGTACATCTTCGCCGCGATCGATGCCGGCTGCGCGGCCGTGCGCGTCAATCCCGGCAACATCAAGGAGTTCGACGGACGCGTCAAGGAGGTGGCCAAGGCCGCCGGCGACGCGGGCATCCCGATCCGGATCGGCGTCAACGCCGGCTCTCTGGACCCGCGGCTGCTGCAGAAGTACGGCAAGGCCACCCCGGAGGCGCTCGTCGAATCCGCGCTGTGGGAAGCCTCGCTGTTCGAGGAGCACGGCTACGGCGACATCAAGATCAGCGTCAAGCACAACGACCCAGTGATCATGGTCGAGGCCTACCGCCAGCTGGCCGCGCAGTGCGACTATCCGCTGCACCTCGGTGTCACCGAGGCCGGACCGGCGTTCCAGGGCACGATCAAGTCCGCCGTGGCGTTCGGCGCGTTGCTGTCCGAGGGCATCGGCGACACCATCCGGGTGTCCTTGTCCGCGCCGCCGGCCGAAGAGGTCAAGGTCGGAAACCAGATCCTGGAGTCGCTGAACCTGCGGCCGCGCGGGCTGGAGATCGTCTCGTGCCCATCCTGCGGGCGCGCCCAGGTCGACGTGTACACGCTGGCCAACGCGGTCAGTGCGGGCCTGGACGGGCTCGACGTCCCGCTGCGCGTTGCGGTGATGGGCTGCGTGGTCAACGGTCCGGGGGAGGCCCGCGAAGCCGATCTCGGGGTCGCCTCCGGTAACGGCAAGGGCCAGATCTTCGTCAAGGGTGAGGTCATCAAGACCGTGCCCGAGGCGCAGATCGTCGAGACGCTGATCGAAGAAGCCATGCGCCTGGCCGAACAGGCGGGTTCAGATGATGCCAGCGGTTCGCCAGTGGTGACCGTAAGCTGATAGCGACCCTGTGAGCGGGGTCACCCAGCCTTGGCTTGAGCAGAGGGATTTGCCAATGTCGGCTCCGCCGCTGTTCCGACTCGTCGATGAGCGACGAGTTTCCGTGGTGCGTGACGCCACCCCCTGCTTGCAGGTGTTCGACGAGGATCCGGTCGGGTCGTGCATGGTGGCCGCACGCGTCGCCGAGTTCGGTGTCGAACACGGGGCCATCGGCGGGGAGCTGTGGACGCGGCGCGGCGTCACCCAGTCGCTGTGTTACGCCGGGCCGAATCTGATCCCGTTGCGTGGTGACGCCGAGGACCTCAAGGCGTTCTCGGACAAGGCAATGAGCACTGCGCGGCGCTGCTCCTCGGTGGTCGGCCGGGCCGAGCTGGTACTGCCGATGTGGCGCCGGCTGGAGACGGTGTGGGGCACTGCCCGAGACGTCCGCGAGCAACAGCCCCTGATGGCCTTGAGTTCGATGCCGCAGTGCGCAATCGATCCGGCCGTTCGCCCGGTGCGCATGGAAGAACTCGACACCTACCTGGTGGCGGCCATCGACATGTTCATCGGCGAGGTCGGAGTCGACCCTCGGCTGGGCGACGGCGGCCGTGGTTACCGCCGCCGCATCGCCAGCCTGATCGCCGCAGGCCGCGCATGGGCGCGCTTCGAGCGCGGAGAAGTGGTGTTCAAGGCCGAGGTCGGCTCGCAGTCACCCGCCGTCGGCCAGATTCAAGGTGTCTGGGTGCATCCCGACTGGCGTGGCCACGGACTGGGCACCACGGGGACCGCGGCACTGGCGGCGGCAGTGGTGGCCTCAGGCCGCATCGCCAGCCTGTACGTCAACAGTTACAACACGGTGGCCCGGGCGACCTACGCCCGCATCGGGTTCGAACAGGTGGGCACGTTCGCCACCGTTCTGTTGGATTGAACCAGCCGGGTCGTCGGTGCTGTGCGGCGGCGGCCCGCTCCAGAAGATCATCGACCGATCATTGGGCAACCGGTGTGTCTCGCCACTGTCTCGGTTCTATCTCGGTGCGCCTCCGACGAATCCGGCATCCACGTTCCTAACATCAGCCTCAATGGCAACTCAAACAACATCAGTCACACGGACTGCGGGGCTGTTGACAGTCCTCGCCGTCCTCGGGGCCACGGCGCTCAGCGCCTGCACCCCACGGCCCGACGGGCCCGAGCCCGCCGCTGAACAGTTCTTCGCGGCGCTGGCCACTGGTGACACCGCAGCCGCCGCGGAGCTTTCCGACCGGCCCGAGGATGCCAAGACCGCCCTCGGCGAAGCGTGGAACGGTTTGCAGGCCACCGGGCTGGACGCTCAGATCCTGGGTTCGAAGTACACCGGGGATACGGGCAGTGTCACCTACCGCTACACCTGGCACCTACCCAAGAACCGCACCTGGACCTACGACGGGCAGCTCAACATGGTCCGCGACGAGGGCCGATGGGAGGTGCGCTGGAGCGCAACCGGACTGCACCCGAGGTTGGGCGAGCACCAGACCTTCGCGCTGCGGGCCGACGCCCCCCGACGGGCCTCGGTCAACGAGCGCGGCGGCACCGACGTACTGGTGCCCGGCTACATCTACCACTACGCACTGGATGCCAGGGCGGCCGGCGCCGCGCTGATGCCGACGGCGCGGGCGGTCGCCGACGCGCTGCGGGGTTTCGATCCCGCGCTGGGCGATCCTCAGCGCCTTGCCGAACAGGCCAGTGCCTCGGCGCAGCCGATGAGCCTGATCACGCTGCGCCAGGCCGACAACGATCGGATCGCCCCGGCCATCGGTCGGCTCAACGGCGTCGTCGTCACACCGCAGCCCGAAATGCTGCCCACCGACGAGACTTTCGCACCGGCGATCGTCAACGAGGTCAAGAAGTCGGTCGCCGGCCAGCTCGACGGGCAGCCGGGCTGGCGGGTGGTCACCGTCAACCAGAACGGTGTCGACGTCGACGTGCTCAACGAAGTGGCGGGGCAACCCGCACCGTCGATCACGATCAGTCTCGACCGCGCCGTGCAGGACGCCGCTCAGAACGCCGTCAACACCACCGGCAAGCAAGCGATGATCGTCGCGATCAAACCGTCCACCGGTGAGATCCTCGCCGTCGCCCAGAACGCAGCTGCCGATGCCCTCGGGCCCGTCGCCACCATGGGCCAGTTCCCGCCCGGTTCGACCTTCAAGATGGTCACTGCGGGCGCCGCCATCGAACGTGACATGGCAACGCCCAACACGCTTTTGGGGTGCCCCGGCACTCTCGACATCGGGCACCGGACCGTCACCAACTACGACGCCTTCGATCTGGGGACCGTGCCGCTGTCGCGTGCGTTCGCCAATTCCTGCAACACCACGTTCGGTGAACTCGCCAGCCGGATGCCTCCGCGAGGTCTCACCCAGGCCGCGGCGCGGTACGGCATCGGCACCGACTACCAGGTGGACGGAATCACCACGCTGACCGGTTCGGTCCCCCCGACCGTGGATCTGGCCGAGCGCACCGAGGATGGCTTCGGTCAGGGCAAGGTGCTGGTCAGTCCGTTCGGCATGGCGCTGGCGGCCGCCACCGTAGCCGCGGGAAAGACGCCGGTGCCGCAACTCATCGAGGGCCGCCAGACGTTGGTCGAGGGGGCGGGAGCGCCGATCAGCCAGAAGATGGTCGACGGCTTGCGGCCGATGATGCGACTGGTGGTCACCAACGGCACGGCCAAGGATCTCAACGGGCTCGGCGACGTGCGCGGCAAGACCGGTGAGGCGGAGTTCATGGGCGGCTCGCACTCCTGGTTCGCCGGATACCGCGGCGACATGGCGTTCGCGGCGCTGATCGTCGGCGGCGGAAGTTCTGAGTACGCGGTGCGGATGTGCAAGACCATGTTCGACGGCCTGCCGCGCGATTACCTTGCCTGAGCCGGCCGCTGCGATCGCCGCGGCGGCCCCGCAGTAGCGGCTGGTTGTACCGTGGGGTGGTCATGACTGGCACGAATGAACAATCGGTGGACCTGCGGGTCTCCGACGCCGACCGCAACGGTACGTTGCGTCGGTTGCACAACGCCGTGGCGCTCGGACTCATCGACATCGCGGAGTTCGAGGAGCGCTCGGCGCTGGTGTCGCACGCACGTCTGCACTCGGATCTCGACGCATTGGTGGGGGACCTGCCCGGGCCCGGAGCGATCGTCACGACCGCCACCGACCGCGTCGAGCTGCGGGGTGTGCTCGGCTCGCTGAAGCGCCAGGGCGAATGGACCGTTCCGACCCGACTGGCGCTGGTGCGCAGGATGGGTTCGGTGGAGCTGGACCTGACCAAGGCCCGGTTCGCCGGGCCGATGGTGGTCATCGAACTGGACATGAAATTCGGGTCGGTGGAGATCCGGTTGCCCGACGGGGCCAGCGCGTCGATCGACGATGTCGAGGTGATCGTGGGCAGCGCCGATGATCACCGCCGTGATGCGCCGGCCGAGGGCACGCCACACATCATCCTCACCGGCAAGGTGGTGTGCGGCTCGGTGGATATCCGTGGGCCGCGCCGGAATTGGAAGCTGACGCTGCGCAGGTCCTGATCTCAGCGGGGTTCGAGCACCGCGAACGTCAGCGTCGCGCGAGCGGCGAGCCGGCCACGGGTGACATCGGCGACGTCGACCGAAGTCACGATGAGGCGTTTGCCGGCCCGCACGATCTTGGCTTCCGCCCGGGCGGTGCCCATGATGGGGGCGAGGAAGTGGATGTTGAGGTCGGCGGTCGTCACGTCATAACCGGCACCGCTGGCGTTGCCGGCCAGCATGCCTGCCGCGATATCGATCAGGGTCGCCACCAGCCCGCCCTGTAGGGCACCTCGGACGTTGGCGAGATCAGGGCGGTTGTCCATCTCCAGGACTAGGCGGTCCGCTGTCGATTCCACCTCGCGGTAGTCGAGCATCTCCAGGACATGAACGGTTTGGGTCATCGCCGTGCCTCACTCATCTCCGTACGGTAACACCATTACCGTATCGCGAGAGGGACGCTCTCTTGCTGGCTCATTGCAGGGCGCACGCTGCGCTGGAAGCGTCGCCGCCTGGGCGCCGATTAAGCTGTCCACATGCCAGTTCGTACCGCTCTGCGCCCCGGCGTGCAGTCACCGACCCTGCCGGTTCCGAAGTCGATCCCGCGACCGGAGTACGCGTGGAAGTCGACCGTGCAGGAGGGCAGCGAACCTTGGGTGCAGACGCCCGAGGTGATCGAGAAGATGCGGGTGGCGGGTCAGATCGCGGCGGCGGCCCTGGCCGAGGCGGGCAAGGCCGTGGCGCCCGGCGTCACCACCGACGAGTTGGACCGCATCGCCCACGAATACATGATCGACCACGGTGCGTATCCATCAACACTGGGCTACAAGGGATTTCCCAAATCGTGCTGCACCTCGCTGAACGAGGTGATCTGCCACGGCATCCCGGACTCGACGGTGATCGAGGACGGTGACATCGTCAACATCGACGTCACCGCCTACATCGACGGCGTCCACGGCGACACCAATGCCACCTTCCTGGCCGGCGACGTATCCGAAGAACACCGGTTGCTCGTCGAGCGCACCCACGAGGCGACCATGCGGGCCATCAAGGCCGTCAAGCCCGGGCGCGCGCTGTCCATCGTCGGCCGGGTCATCGAGGCCTACGCAAACCGGTTCGGTTACAACGTCGTTCGTGACTTTACCGGTCACGGCATCGGCACCACGTTCCACAACGGGCTGGTGGTGCTGCACTATGACCAGCCCGCGGTGGAGACCGTGCTGGAGCCGGGGATGACCTTCACCATCGAGCCGATGATCAATCTCGGGTCGCTGGACTACGAGATCTGGGACGACGACTGGACGGTAGTGACCAAGGACCGTAAGTGGACCGCTCAGTTCGAGCACACCCTCGTGGTCACAGAGGACGGCGCCGAGATCCTCACGCTGCCGTGACGCCGCAACCGTGAGCGGGGCGCTGCTGGTCGCCGGCACCACCTCCGATGCCGGCAAGTCGATGGTCGTGGCCGGGCTGTGCCGCCTGTTGGCCCGCAAAGGCGTCTCCGTTGCGCCGTTCAAGGCACAGAACATGTCCAACAATTCGGCGGTCACCGTCGACGGCGGCGAGATCGGCCGGGCTCAGGCCATGCAGGCCCGCGCCGCCGGACTGGCGCCCAGCACCCGGTTCAACCCGATCCTGCTCAAGCCGGGCGGTGACCGGACGTCGCAGTTGGTGATCCGCGGCCAGGTGGCCGGAACGGTGGCCGCGGGCGATTACTTCACTCACCGAGACAGGCTCGCCGCTGTGGTGGCCGACGAATTGGCCTCGCTGAGATCCGAATTCGACGTGGTGATCTGTGAAGGCGCGGGGTCGCCCGCCGAGATCAATTTGCGCGCCACCGACCTGGCCAACATGGGGCTGGCGCGCGCCGCGAATGTGCCCGTCATCGTGGTCGGCGACATCGACCGCGGTGGCCTGCTGGCTCACCTGCACGGCACCGTGGCCGTGCTTTCCCCCGAAGACCAGGCCCTCATCTCGGGGTTCGTCGTCAACAAGTTTCGCGGTGATCCCGCGCTGCTGGAACCCGGGCTGCGCCAGCTGCACGAGCTGACCGGTCGCCCGACCTACGGTGTGATCCCCTTCGACGACGGAATCTGGCTCGACACCGAGGATTCGGTCTCTGTCCGACCCGGCGCGACGGTGGGTGCGCCGCAACCGCCGCGCGGGACGCAGGCACTGACTGTCGCCGCCATCAGACTCCCGCGCATCTCCAACTCCACCGATATCGAGGCTCTGGCCTGTGAACCGGGTGTCGTGGTCCGCTGGGTCGCCGATGCGGCCGACCTCACCGGCGTGGACCTCGTAGTGATCCCCGGCAGCAAGGCCACCGTGAACGACCTGGCCTGGCTGCGCCAACGCGGTCTGGCCGAGGCCATCGCCGCACACGCCGCGCAAGGACGGCCCGTGCTCGGGGTGTGCGGCGGGTTCCAGATGCTGTGCCAGCGCATCGACGACGCGGTGGAGGCGGGTGAGACCGCGCCGGTCCGCATCCAAGGGTTGGGACTGATCGACGCGGACATCGAGTTCGCCGCCCGGAAAACCTTG
The DNA here is from genome assembly GCF_022179545.1 of Mycolicibacterium fortuitum subsp. fortuitum. Next base: position 2,537,188 of record NZ_AP025518.1, read on the forward strand.
CGGCACTGGGAAGAACCACTGTGGGGATACGAGATCCATCACGGCCAGGTGACGCGTTCGGCGGCCGATGATTGGTTGGGGATCGGACTGCGCTGCGAGGCGGTCTACGGCACCCACTGGCACGGCCTGCTCGACAACGACCAGCTGCGTCGGGCGTGGCTCACCGAGATCGCCGCGGCTGCGGGGCGCGACGGGTTCGTGGTTGCCGACGACATCGACGTAAAGGGCCGGCGCGACGCCCAGCTGGATCTGATGGCCGACTTGCTGGCGAAAAATGTGGACATCGATGCGGTGATGGACCTGGTGGGGCACGGGCCGCCGCCGCGCCCCACCATGCGCACTGCGCTCATTGCCGTACCTCGGTAACCTGGGCAGATGATTCGGTGCCATCGGTCGGTGGCAACTTTGGTCGGGCTGGTCGCCTTGTTGACGGTGTCCGGTTGCTCATCCGTGGTCGCCGGATCACCGACATGGCCGGGCGCCACCCTCGAGAAGGTGTTGCTGACACCGGCCGACTTCCCGCCCGGCGTGCAGTTCGACCGCGTGATCGACGATGGCGCAGGGCCGGGCGAATCAGCCGGACCGCCGCCGATGCTGTCGAACCCGGCCGGATGCAGCGACGGGCTGACCCGGCTGATCGCCGAATCGGCCGAGCGCGGTCCGGGCAGTGCCGCGCAGATCATCGCTGCCTACGACGGCGCACGCATGGTCCTGACCGTCATGACGTCGCCCCTGCCGCTGGACCGACTGGAGGCCACCGCGCAGCGCTGCGCGCAGTTCTCGACCTACTTCGATCCTTCGGACAAGGGCATCCCGATGACCACCACCAAGCTGGCGTCGCCGCGCGCGTCGGCGTTGGCCTATCAGCAGACCATGCGATTGGGCAGTGGTGAACAGAGCATTTACTTCGCCTTCGAAAACGTCGGCAACTGGGCGGTTTTCGGCATCGCATTTCCCACGGAGAATCCGTCGATCACCGCCAAAGGTGCATTGCCGCAGACCTTTCTGGACGTTTTCGGCAATCAGGCCCAGCGTTTGGACGCACGCTGACGCGGGCGTCAAGACAATGTTGATTCCGGCCCGCACGTCGCTACTGGACGGTAGTTTGACCGAATGCTTACCACCGTCGCGACGATCGACGGATTCACCACGCCTGTCGACGTCTCGGGACCCGAGAAGGGTTCCACCGTGTTGGTGCTGGGCGCCGGCCATCACGGCCCGGCCGCCTACGAGCCGATCTGCCGGCGGTTGCACACCGCATCGCTACGCACCGTGATCATCGGTCCCGATCCACGGCTGACGGCAAAGTCCGTCGTCGGCATTCTCGATTCGCTCAACATCAAGTGGGCGTTGCTGGTCGGCGACCGGCTCGGGGGCGAACTCGCCTGGGAGCTGGCCGCCACTCGGCTGGACAAGTTCATCGGGCTGGTCGTCGTGGACCGCGGGCATCCACGTGTCGCCGACGCCACCGGAGTCATCCGAGATGACGAATGCCCTCCGGTGGAGATGAACACCACGGTGTTGGTCAGTACGCCCGCGGCACGTGCCGTCGCCAAAGCCAGCCAGCGCTACGTCTACGGCGACTTCCGCCTGGTGGAGATGCCGGGCCGTCGTAATGCCGGCGATTCGACTGCGCAACTGGCGGCCGAGATCGTCCTGCGTACCAGTAGTTGGTGACCGGCGCTCAGTCAGCCGCCTCGGTGTTGTCGGGTCGGCGGCCTGCCTTCGCGCGGGCGCTCAGTCAGCCGCCTCCGAAGGCTTCCAGGCTTGCGGCAACCCCGGCTGCTGCGGGAACAAGAAATCCACAAATGCGGCAGCTGTGGGTTGAGGCTCGTGGTTGGCCAGCCCCGGGCGTTCGTTGGCCTCGATGAATACGTATTCCCGCCCGGTGACATCGGGCACCAATAGGTCGATTCCCGTCACCGGGATACCGAGCGCCTCGGCCGCTGTCACGGCAACCCGGCACAGCTCCGGATTCACCTCTGCGGTGACATCGTGAATCGTCCCGCCCTGGTGCAGATTCGCCGTCCGGCGCACCCGTAGCCGTTCACCCTCGGGTAGCACATCGTCGAACGACCAGCCGGCGTCGGCCACCGTCCCCTTGGTGACGTCGTCCATGGGGATGCGTGATTCCCCGCCGGTGGCGGCCGCCCTGCGCCGCGACTGCGTCTCGATGAGCTCACCGATGGTGTGCTTGCCGGTGCCGACGATCTCGGCGGGTCTGCGGATCGCCGCGGCCACCACCTTGCCGTCGATCACCACCAGACGAAGATCGTCGCCGGGGGCACGCTGCTCGATCAGCACCTCCGGATACTGCTCGCGGGCGCGATGCAGCGCCGCGTCCAGCTCGTCGCTGCCGTCGACCCCGACGGTGATGCCCTTGCCCTGCTCGCCGCGGGTGGGCTTGACCACGACGTCGCCGACCTCGGCGAGGAACTCGTGGTCCTCCTGGTCAAAGGTGGCCAGCCGGCCCTTGGGCACCGTGATCCCGGCATCGGAGACGATCCGCCGGGTCTGGCGCTTGTCATCGCAGCGCGCCATGGCCACCGCAGAGGTGAACTCCGACAGCGATTCTCGGGTGATCACGCTGCGGCCACCGTGCGACAGCCGCATCTCTCCGGCCCCGGCGTCGAGCACCTCCACCCGGATTCCGCGACGCATCGCCTCGTCGGCGATGATGCGGGCATAGGGATTCAGATCATCGACCGTTTCCGGGGGATGGGTGAACAGCGGCTCGTTGATCGCGTTCTTACGTTTGACCGCCAGCACCGGGACACGATGGAAGCCGAGCTTCTCGTACAGCGCGATCGCAGCGGAATTGTCATGGGCGACAGAGAGATCCAGATACGCTCGGCCGCGCTCGCGGAAGATGCCTGCCAGTGTTCTGGTCAGCGCATCGCCCACGCCGGGCAACCCCGCCGCAGGGTCCACAGCCAGGCTCCACAAGCTCGACCCGTCCTCGGGGTCGGCGAACAGCCGTTTGTGGTCGACTCCGGTGACCGTGCCCACCACCGAGCCGTCGTCGTCGCGCACCGCCACCAGATAGACCACCGCGGGGGTCAGGGTGTGGTTGTGCCAGATGACGTCGACGGGTGCGGGCACCATCCCGCACCGCACATAGACGCGGTTCATCGCGTCGGCGTCGCTCGGTGTCTGCAAGGTCCGCACGGTGAAGCCGACGGGGTCGGCGGCCGTGAGCTCGTCGGTGAAGCGCAGCCGGTAGGTGTGGCTCGGGTCGATGAACAGTTCGGCGGGAGAGCGCGCGATCAAGACGTGCGATTCGCGGGCATAGATGCAGATGTCGCGCCGGCCCGGCCCTTCCTGCTGCAGCACCTCGGCAAGTTGCTCGGGATCGGCGAAGGTCTGCCCGAAAATCAGCCGGCCCCAACCCAGTTCGAGTACGACGTCGTCGGCCATGGCGTCCACGAGGTGCTGCGGTGAGGCGTCGTGCAGACCTAGCGTGATCGCTTCGGTGTGGTCGGGCCCCAGTGCGGAAGCCGACGCGTCGTGGTCAGTGGCGGTCATGCCGCGGCTCCCGTCACACCGTGGCGCTGCAGCCACAACTCGAGCAGCGCGATCTGCCACAATTCGTTGCCACGCAGAGGAGTCAGCTTTCCGTTCGGATCGGCCAACAGGCGGTCGACGGCTTCCGGGCGAAACAGACCGCGCTCCTTGGCTTCTGGCGCATACAGCGCGTTGCGAACCAGGTCCAGGTACGGCCCTTCGAGGTGGGTCAGCGCCGGAACCGGGAAGTAGCCCTTGGGCCGGTCGATCACCGCGGCCGGGATCACCCGGCGGGCAGCCTGTTTCAACACGCCCTTGCCCCCGTATGCGGTTTTCAGGCCGGGCGGGCACGTCGCGGCCAACTCGACGAGTTCGTGATCGAGGAAGGGCACGCGACCTTCCAGGCCCCACGCCATCGTCATGTTGTCCACGCGCTTGACCGGATCGTCGACCAGCATCACGGTGGTGTCCAGGCGCAACGCCCGGTCCACGCCCGTCTGCGCGCCCGCCGCGGCGAAGTGATCGGTGACGAACACGCCGCTGGGATCGCCGTCGGCCCGGTATGCGTCGCTGATCAGCGCGTTCACTCCGGCGCTGTCACGGTCGAAGAACGCGCTCCGGTAACTGGCCACCGAGCCGTCGAGGCTCGCGGCCCCCGGCTCGGCCATCGGCGGATACCAGTGGTAGCCCGCGAACACCTCGTCGGCGCCCTGTCCGGACTGCACCACCTTGACGTGTTTGGCCACCTCTTGGCTGAGCAGGTAGAAGGCCACACAGTCGTGGCTGACCATCGGCTCGCTCATCGCGGCAATCGCCCCGTCGAGGGCGGGCAGCATGCGGTCGGTGCCGATCCGGATCTGATGATGATCGGTTTCGAAGTGCTCGGCGATGATGTCCGAGTACTTGAACTCGTCACCGGCCACGCCGCCCACGGACTCGAAACCGATCGAGAAGGTCGACAGACCGTGCTGGCCGGCCTCGGCGAGCAGACCGACGATCAGAGACGAATCGACGCCACCCGAAAGCAGGCATCCCACCGGTACGTCCGCCACCAGCCGGCGCTCGACTGCGCGCCGCAGCGACTCCAGTACCGCGTCCTCCCAGTCCTTTTCCGACCACTCGGCCCGGTCCGCGTGGCGCGTGAAGTCCGGCGACCAGTAGACGGTGGTGTGCCGGCTGCCGTCGGGCTCGATGGCGACCACCGATGCGGGCGGCACCTTCTTGATGCCCTGCAGGATGGTCAGCGGCGGCGGTACCACCGAATGGAACGTGAGGTAGTGGTGCAACGCGATCGGATCGATCCGGGTGTCGACGCCGCCGCCGGCCAGCAGCGCCGGCAGCGATGAGGCGAAGCGGATCCGGTGGTTGTCCTCGGTGATGTACAGCGGTTTGATGCCCAGCCGGTCGCGGCCCAGCAGCACGCGACCGGTGTCCCGCTCGACGATCGCGAACGCGAACATCCCCATCAGGTGCTCGACGAACCGGTCACCCCAGTGGTGATAGGCCTTGAGCAACACCTCGGTGTCGCTGTGCGAGAAGAAGCGGTAGCCGTGCCCGGACAGCTCGCGGCGCAACTCCTGGTAGTTGTAAATGCAGCCGTTCCAGCAAACGGTCAACCCCAATTCGGGATCGACCATGGGCTGGGCGCCCGCTTCGGTCAGGTCAATGATTTTCAGGCGACGATGGCCCAGCGCGACCCGGCCCTGCGACCACACACCGGCCGCGTCCGGACCCCTGGGTTCCATCGCGTCTGCCATGGCCGACACCGCGGAAATATCCGGTGTCCGGCCATCGAGACGCACCTCCCCGGCGGCTCCACACATCAGTTCGACCCTACACAGAATCTGGCTGTGGTGCGCCACCGGCAGCGTGTCGGGGGTGTGACCAGGACATGTCGGGCGGTGGCCCTATTCTCCTCCCATGAGGCCTGAATTCGGCTTCGGGATAGCCCGTGACGAGCTCATTCGTGATTTCGGCGCGCAGTCGACCGTGCGCGGTGAGCGCTATGCCGCCGAAGGCCGGGTGCGCGACATCGAGTTCGATGACGAGGACCGGGTGCTGCGGGGACGGTGTGTGGGTTCGCATGGTCAGCTCTATGTCCTTGAGGTCGGACTATCACCCGGCAGCCGGGCTGTCGTCGAGTGGGCACTGTGTTCATGCCCAGTGGGGTCGTTCTGCAAACATGCCGTCGCCCTCGTCCTGGCGGCGGCGCCGGCCGATGCGGCGCATCAGCCGGTCGAGCGATGGCGTTACGTGCTCGACAAGGTGCTCGACGAAGTCGCCGTTCCGGAAGGCGGCGGCAAACCGATCGCGCTGGAGTTCTCCATCGGTGCGCCGACGCGCTACCGCCCAGGGACGTTGCTGCTGCTGCGGCCGCTCACGCTCGGTAAGCGGGGTACCTGGATCACCCGGGCACTGACGTGGCGTCGCCTCGCCGACTACGCCGACTCCGGAGAGTTCGATCGCGACCAATACCGGGCGGTGCGGGGGCTGGTGTCGGAGATGCAGCGGTTCTCCTCGCCGCACAGCGGTGAGGGCATGATGCTCAACGGAATGCCCGCCACCTTGTGGCCGCGGCTCGATGAGGTACTCGACGCCGGAGTGACCATCCTGGCCGACGCGGCGACCGGTATCCGTGCGGTCGAGTTGGCCAAGAACGTCCACCTTCGATTGAACTTCGCCGCCGAAGATGGTGGCGGTGCGTTGATGTCGGTATCGCTCATCGTCGACGGGCAGGAGCGCGACGCCGACGGTGTCGGGCTGATCGGGATGCCGGCTCCCCACGGGATGTTTCAGGTGGTCGATTCCGTACTGCGCCTGGGCGCGTTCGATCCGGTGCCCGGGCGCACCATGGCTGAACTGCTCGGCCACCAAGAGCAGGTGCACATTCCCGCTGATATGGCGCGTGAACTCGCAGTTGACATCCTGCCCCGGTTGGCGAGCAGCGTGGACATGGAGGTCGCCGATGGCCTGTTCGTTCCGCCGACCATCACGGGACCGAAGCCCGCGTTGACGGTCAAGATCGTCGACGGCGGTGCGCGGGTTTTCTGGAGCACGCGCTACGAGGTCAATGAGCAGCACCACGACTTCGACCCGTTGTCCTCGGCGGGCCTGATCGGATACCGCGATGCGGCCGCCGAAGAGGAGCTCTGGCAGCGGGTGCTGCCCGCGTTGCAGGCGGTTGCCGCTGCCGCCCAAGACTGGAAACGCCAAGCCACACAGCACGTCAACCGGCGGATCTCCACGACGCTCGACACCGAGGCCGTTCACGAGTTGCGGGCCATAGTCAAGTCCGCGAGCGTCCTGGACGCCGTCGCGGCGGCGTCCCGGCGCACGCTGCTGGGTGGGGTGGATCTCACCGAGGTGGAGGCTGCGGTGCTGTGTGACCAGACGCTGCCGCAGCTGGACTGCTACGCCGACCTGATCATCGATGCCGACCACCGGTATCGGGCCGCCGCCGCGGACCCGGTGGTGTCGTTCTCCGCGGATACCCAACTTGCGGGCGACTGGTTCAGCCTGAACGTCACGGTGGGCGTCGACGGTGAAACAGTGGCACTGGCAGAGCTGATCAGTGAATTAGCCTCTGGCGCAACACATATGATGCTCCCGTCGGGTATCTACTTCCGGCTGGACACGCCCGAGCTGGTCCGGTTGAGGGACCTGCTCGACGAGGCGCGTGCGCTCGGCGAGATCGACGGGGACCGGGTCAATGCGGCGTCGCTCAACGTCACGCTGTGGGATGAACTGCTCGAGCTCGGTGTGGTCGACGAGCAGCTGGCCCGGTGGCGGGCCAATCTGGCGCGGTTGGCCGCCGCGCGTCCGCCGGTGCCCGTCGAGCCGCCCGTCGGATTGAAAGCGGACCTGCGTGATTATCAGCGGGACGGGTTGGACTGGCTGTCGTTCCTGTGGGACAACGGAATCGGTGGCGTCCTCGCTGACGACATGGGTCTGGGGAAGACTGTGCAGACCTTGGCGCTGATCACTCGCGCGGTGAGCGGCGGAGCTGGAAAGTTTCTCGTGGTGGCGCCCACCAGCGTCGCGCGTAACTGGGCGGCCGAGTGTGCCAAGTTCACCCCCGATCTGAACGCGGTGGTCGTCACATCCACCGTTGCCAAGGCAGCCGGGGGGTTGGCCGACCAGGTGGCCGCAGCCGATATCGTCGTCACCTCCTACACGCTGTTGCGCATGGATGTCGCCGAGTACTCGCAAATTCCCTGGGCTGGAATGATTCTCGACGAAGCGCAGTTCGTCAAGAATCACCACAGCAAGACCCATCAGGCCGCCCGGCTGCTGGATGTGCCGTTCAAGTTGGCGATCACCGGCACACCTATGGAGAACAACCTGATGGAGCTGTGGTCGCTGCTGTCGATCACCGTTCCGGGTCTGTACCCATCGCCGAAGGTGTTCGAGACGTACTTCCGTAAGCCGATCGAATCCGGTCAGGCCGACGACCTGCTTCCGGTGCTGCGCCGGCGGGTCAAGCCGGTGTTGCTGCGGCGGACCAAAGGCCAGGTGCTCACCGAGCTGCCCCCGAAGAGTGAGCAGGTGTTGACCATCGGCCTGAGCGCCAAACACCGCAAGATCTATGACACGCGGCTGGCCAGGGAGCGCCAGAAGGTGTTGGGGCTGCTGGGGGATTGGGAGAAGAACCGCTTCCAGATCTTCCGGTCACTGACTCTGCTACGCCAGCTCAGCCTGCACCCGGGTTTGGTCGACGACTCTGCCCGCTCCGTGGGTTCGGCCAAGATCGACTTCCTGGTCGAACAACTCGAGCAACTGGTGGCCGAGGGACACAGTGCGCTGGTGTTCAGTCAGTTCACCGGATTCCTCGGCATCGTCAGGTCGCATCTGGATTCCGCGGGCATCGCCTACAGCTACCTCGACGGTTCCGTCAACTCCGACGGGAGGGCCAGAGCCATCGAGGACTTCGGTTCCGGCACCAAACAGGTGTTCCTGATCAGCCTCAAGGCGGGCGGGTTCGGTCTCAACCTCACCACCGCCGACTATTGCTTTTTGTGCGACCCGTGGTGGAGTCCGGCCGCCGAAGCGCAGGCCGTCGACCGGGCCCACCGCATCGGGCAGGTCCGGTCGGTGAGCGTCTACCGCCTGGTCGCCGAGAACACCATCGAGGAGAAGGTGGTCGCATTGCAGGACCGTAAGCGGGCCTTGTTCGCCGCGGTGGTCGATGACGGCGATCTGTTCGGCTCGGCCATCACCGCCTCCGACATCCGCGAGTTGCTGGGCTGATCAACCGGCCACCGGTGTCGTCGTGTCGTCGACCTGTTTGATAGGTCCGGTGAACCAGTGCTTCACCGACACGTGCCAGTAGGCGAACAGCAGTACCAGTACGCCGCCGACCAGTAGTGGGGTGTAGTTCACGAACTTCCATTGGAAGCTCGGGTCCCACGGCATGCCGCCCAGGGACGTCGGGAACATGGCGATCACCGAGGTGACGATGATCTCGACGATCGCCACGGGCGCCATCCACTTGTACTTGTTGCCGACGTTCCACTTGCCCTGCTCGAAGGAGTCACCGGCCTTCCATCGGTAATAGATCGGTACGGCGAAGCACAGGTACAGCCCGACCACGCCGATCGAGACGACCGCGTAGAAAGCGACCGGCGAGGGCACGTCCACGCCGTTGACCGGAATCTTCACCGGCACGATGGCGGGCAGGGTGATGATGGCCGCGACCACCGCCGTGACGATGACGGCGTTGGCGGGCACGCGGGTGGCGCTGACCTTCGACCAGAGTTGGTGCCCGGGTACCGCGCGGTCGCGGCTGAAAGCGAACAGCATCCGCGAGGCACTCGTCTGGCAGGCGGTGGTGCAGAACAGTTGACCCGCGGTGGCGATCAGCAGAACGACGCCTGCCCACTTCGATCCGAGCGCCTGGGTGAAGATCGTCGCGACGGCACCGCCGTTGGCCGACACCTCGTCGGAGTTCTGCACGGCGAACAGGAACGACAGCAGCAGGATCCAGCCGCCGATCGCCGAGTAGAAGATCGACTGCCAGATGCCCTTCGCGGCGGCGTTGGCGGCGCTCTTTGTCTCTTCGGACAGATGCGCCGACGCGTCGTACCCGGTGATCGTGTACTGCGTGAGGATTGCCGAGATCGGGAGCACGAACAACAGGAAGCCCCAGCCGGAGGTGGAGCCCGAGAAGATCCCGGAATTGTTGATCGTCTTGGCGAAAACGTCGGAGACACTGGCGTGTTGGTCTGGCAGTAGCCACAGGATCGCGATGACGGCCGTGGCGCCGGCGACGTGCCACCACACCGAGACGTTGTTGATGACGGCGAGCAGGTGAGACGAGAAGATGTTGATCACGGCTGAGACCGCAAGGATGACCAGGAACATGATGAACACCCGGGTCAGGCTGTAGCCGGCGAGCCAGGATTCACTGAATGTCCCGAGGGTGAGGTCCAGGAACGTCGCGCTGCCGTAGGACACGGACGCCAGGATCGCGACCAGACCGATGAGGTTGAGCCAGCCGGTGTAGAAGCCGGCTTTCGGGCCACCGAGTTTCGATGCCCACCAATAGATCCCACCGGAGGTGGGATATGCGGACACCAGTTCGGCCAGACAGAACCCGATGATCAGGATGAACACCGACACGATCGGCCAGCCCCACGCGATGGCCGCCGGACCACCGTTGTTCCAGCCGAGCCCGAAGGAGGTGAAGCAGCCGGCCAGGATGGAGATGATCGAGAACGAGATCGCGAAGTTGGAGAACCCGGACCAGGACCGTGAGAGTTCCTGGACGTACCCGAGCTTGGCGAGGTGTTGTTCGTCGTCTGAGAGATGTTCGGTGAGTTCTTCGTGCCCCTCGGGCATGGCGGCTCCTGGTGTGCAGAGGCGTGGGCGGTCTGCACACGGACAATAGAGTGTTATTGGTCTGCTGTCCTACCTTTCGAACGTGACAATCATGCTGATTCGGGGCACGATCATGACGTCATCGGCAAGGCAATGGTCGGCTGGACGTCAGGTTGGCCACCGAGTCCCACACGGGCAGGAGGGTGCGCAATGAGCCAGAACCCCGGCATGCTGGCACAAGCCGACCTGGAGCAAATGGTGGCGGCGGGTGAGATCGATACCGTGATCGTCGCTTTCTGCGATATGCAGGGCCGGCTGACCGGCAAGCGGGTTTCCGGCCGGCTGTTCGTCGAGGAGGTCGCGGCCCACGGCGCGGAGTGTTGCAACTATCTGCTCGCGGTCGACGTCGACATGAACACTGTCGCCGGCTACGCGATGTCGAGCTGGGACACCGGCTACGGCGACATGGTGATGACGGCCGACTTCAGTACCTTGCGGTTGATCCCGTGGTTGCCCGGCACCGCCCTGGTGATGGCTGATCTGTCATGGCTGGACGGTCGGCCCGTCGAGCAGGCACCGCGCAGCATTCTCAACCGGCAGATCGACCGGTTGTCCGAGCGAAAGCTGGTGCCCTACGTCGGGACCGAGCTGGAATTCATGGTGTTCGACAACACTTTCCGCGAGGCCTGGGCCGCAGGCTACCGGGACCTGACGCCGGCCAGCGACTACAACGTCGACTACGCCATGATGGCGTCCACCCGGATGGAGCCGCTGCTGCGCGACATCCGCATCGGCATGGAGGGCGCCGGACTGTACTGCGAAGGCGTCAAGGGGGAGTGCAACCTCGGTCAGCAGGAGATCGCGTTCCGTTACGACCATGCCCGCAACACCTGCGACAACCACACGATCTACAAGAACGGTGCCAAGGAGATCGCCGACCAGCACGGCAAGAGCCTGACGTTCATGGCGAAATTCGATGAGCGCGAGGGCAACAGTTGTCACATCCACATCTCGCTGCGCGGCGAGGACGGAACACCGGTCTTCGCCGACCCGGCGGGCCCGCACGGGATGTCACCCATGTTCGGCAGCTTCATTGCGGGCCAGTTGGCCACGCTGCGAGAACTGACTTTGTTCTACGCGCCGAACATCAACTCCTACAAGCGGTTTGCCGATGGAAGTTTTGCGCCCACGGCCATCGCCTGGGGTTTGGACAACCGTACCTGCGCGCTGCGCGTGGTCGGTCATGGGGAGAGTATGCGGGTGGAGTGCCGGGCGCCCGGCGGGGACGTCAACCAGTACCTGGCGGTGTCGGCGTTGATCGCGGGCGGACTGTACGGCATCGACCATGAGTTGCAACTGCCCGAGGCGCTGCCAGGTAACGCCTATGCCAGTGGGGCGCAACGGTTGCCGACCACCCTGGCCGAGGCCGCCGAGCTGTTCGAGAAGTCCGAGGTGGCCCGCACGGCATTCGGTGACGACGTCGTCGAGCACTACCTGAACAACGCGCGGGTCGAACTGGCGGCGTTCAATTCCACGGTGACCGACTGGGAAAGGGTGCGTGGCTTTGAACGGCTCTGAGATGGGCGAGGCAAACAGGACTCGACCGGTGATCGGCCTGACCACCTATCTGCAGCAGGCGCAGACCGGAGTGTGGGATGTGCAGGCGAGCTTCCTGCCTCAGATCTACTTCGAGGGCGTCACCCGCGCAGGGGGCATCGCCGTCCTTCTGCCGCCGCAGCCGGTGAACGGAGACATCACCGACCGGGTCCTCGAGCGCATTGACGGCCTGGTCATCACCGGCGGCCCGGACGTCGATCCGGCCCGGTACGGGCAGCAACCGCATCCGACCACCAACGCCCCGGCTGTCGAACGCGATGCCTGGGAGTTCGCACTCCTGGAATCTGCTCTGCGACGCGGCGTTCCGGTGTTCGGTGTGTGTCGAGGAGCGCAGGTGCTCAACGCCGCGCTGGGCGGCACGCTGCACCAGCACCTGCCCGATGTGATCGGGAGTACGCACCACCAGAAGGGCAACGCGGTGTTCGGTACCTCCTCGATACGCACCGTGCCGAACACCCGGCTGGCGGCCCTGATCGGCGAGACATCCGATGCGCAGTGCTACCACCATCAAGCCATCGACCTACTGGGTGACGGGCTGGTGGTCAGCGCTCGCGACGCCGACGGGGTGATCGAGGCGGTCGAGTTGCCCGGCGAGGCCTTCGTGCTCGGTGTGCAATGGCATCCGGAGGAGACCCTCGATGATCTGCGGCTGTTCGCCGCCGTCGTCGAGGCAGCCAGAACGTATGCGACAGAGAGGATCTCATGACATCCAGCCAGGTCGTCAACCCGGCCACCGAGGAGGTGCTGCGCACCGTCGACCTGCTGGACGTGGGTGCCGTGGACGACGCCGTCGCACGCGCCGCCGCCGCGCAACGGGCCTGGGCCCGGCTGGCACCGGCTGAGCGGGCAGCGGCACTACGTGCGTTCGCCGCCGTGGTCGACGCCCATATCGATGAGCTGGCCGCCCTCGAAGTGGCCAATTCGGGGCATCCGATCGGTCAGGCCGAGTGGGAGGCCGGGCACGTCCGGGACGTGCTGCAGTTCTACGCCGCGGCCCCCGAACGGCTGAGCGGAAAGCAGATCCCGGTAGCCGGCGGCCTGGACGTCACGTTCAACGAGCCTCTCGGTGTCGTCGGCATCATCACACCGTGGAACTTCCCGATGACCATCGCGGCGTGGGGATTCGCGCCGGCGCTGGCGGCCGGTAACGCGGTGGTGCTCAAGCCCGCTGAATGGACGCCGCTGACCACGATGCGGCTCGGTGAGCTCGCCGTCGAATCAGGTTTGCCTGTCGGGCTTTTCCAGGTGCTGCCGGGCAAGGGCTCGGTGGTCGGGGAGCGGTTCGTCACCCACCCCGGTGTGCGCAAGGTGGTGTTCACCGGTTCCACCGAGGTGGGGACGCGAGTGATGGCCGGCGCGGCGGCACAGGTCAAGCGCGTGACGCTGGAGTTGGGCGGCAAGAGCGCGAACATCGTGTTCGACGACTGTGATCTGGAGAAGGCTGCCGCGACCGCGCCGTACGGCGTTTTCGACAACGCCGGGCAGGACTGCTGTGCTCGCAGCCGGATCTTGGTGCAGCGCAGCGTTTATGACCGCTTCATGGAGCTGCTGGAGCCGGCGGTCAAGGGGGTCGCCGTGGGCGACCCGACGGCGCGGGACACCGAGATGGGCCCGTTGGTATCGCGGCCGCACTGGGAATCGGTGTCGTCATATGTGCCCGACGACGCCCCGGTGGCGTTCCGCGGTTCCGCCCCAGAGGGGCGCGGGTTCTGGTTCCCGCCGACGGTGTTGACCCCGCAGCGCACCGATCGCACGGTGACCGAGGAGATCTTCGGCCCGGTCGTGACCGTGCTGCCGTTCGAGGACGAGGCCGATGCCATAGCGCTGGCCAACGACACGCCCTACGGTTTGTCGGGTTCGATCTGGACCGACAACCTGTCGCGCGCGATGCGGGTGTCGCGGGCGGTGGAATCGGGCAATCTCAGCGTCAATTCGCATTCGTCGGTGCGCTACAACACGCCGTTCGGTGGCTTCAAGCAGTCCGGGCTGGGGCGCGAGTTGGGGCCCGACGCACCACTGTCTTTCACCGAAACCAAGAACGTCTTCTTCGCCATAGAAGATCGAGCAGAGGAGTCCTTTTAATGGATCTGACCCAACGCCTGGCTGGCAAGGTTGCCGTCATCACCGGCGGTGCGAGCGGCATCGGTCTGGCCACCGGGCGCCGGTTGCACGCCGAGGGTGCCACCATCGTGGTGGGCGATATCGACTCGGCCACCGGCGAGGCTGCCGCTGAGGAACTCGACGGCCTGTTCGTCGCGGTCGACGTGTCCGACCAGGATGCCGTCGACCATCTCTTCGACACCGCGGCAGCGACTTTCGGGTCGGTGGACATCGCGTTCAACAACGCCGGGATCTCTCCGCCCGAAGATGACCTGATCGAGACCACCGAGCTGCCGGCCTGGCAGCGCGTGCAGGACATCAACCTGAAATCGGTCTACCTGTCCTGCCGGGCGGCGCTGCGCCACATGGTGCCCGCAGGCAAGGGGTCGATCATCAACACCGCGTCGTTCGTGGCCGTGATGGGTTCGGCCACGTCGCAGATTTCTTACACCGCGTCCAAGGGCGGTGTCCTGGCGATGTCCCGCGAACTCGGAGTGCAGTACGCGCGGCAGGGGATCCGGGTCAACGCGCTGTGCCCCGGTCCGGTCAACACACCGCTGTTGCAGGAGTTGTTCGCCAAGGATCCCGAGCGTGCCGCACGGCGGCTGGTGCACATACCGCTGGGCCGTTTCGCCGAGCCCGAAGAGTTGGCCGCCGCCGTGGCGTTCTTGGCGAGTGACGACGCGTCGTTCATCACGGGCTCGACATTCCTGGTCGACGGCGGCATCAGCTCCGCGTACGTGACGCCGCTGTGACACGCTGGTAGCTCGCCATGACAGCCGAACCGGATTCAGAACAACCGGCCACCGCCGGGGCGCTGCTACGCCCCGTCCGCCTGGGCAACGCCTTCGAGGACACCGTCGGCCGGTTGCTGGAGACGATCCGGCTGGGGGTGCTGGGGCCCGGGGAGTCACTGCCGCCGGAACGTGAGCTGGCCGCGCGTCTCGGAGTCAGCCGGGACACGGTCAGGGAAGCGATCAAATCGCTGGCCGACGCCGGCTACCTGGTGTCCAAGCGCGGGCGGTACGGCGGCACCTTCCTGGCCGAGGAATTGCCGCGGCACACCGCCGACGGACCGCGCCCGACCCGGGAAGAGATCGACGACGCATTGCGGTTGCGCGAGATTCTTGAGGTCGGAGCGGCGCGGATGGCGGCCGGGCGCTCGTTGAGCGCTGCCGAGCGCGACGGGCTCTGGTCGCGGCTGGCCGATGTCCGTGCCGCCGAGCCCGATGACTACCGCCGACTGGATTCGCGGCTGCACCTGGCCATCGCGGAGGCGGCGGGCTCCCCGTCGCTGGTGCCGCTGGTCGCCGAGAACCGGATGCGGCTCAACGCTCTGCTGGATCAGATTCCGCTGCTGCCGCGCAACATCGCCCACTCCGATGAACAGCACGAGGAGATCGTCATGGCGATCCTGGCCGGCGACAGCGACCGGGCCGCGGCGGCCATGCTGGCCCACGTGGGCGGTTCGTCGGCGTTGCTGCACGGCTTTCTGGATTAGATTCGTACCGTGGACCAGCACGGTAAGGCCGGCCAGGTCGAGCGCGCATCGTCGGCACTGGCCGATGTCGACACCTCCGGGTGGGCGCAGCGCTTCGACCTGCTGTCCGATCCGCACCGGCTGGAGATCCTGCTCGGTCTGCACCGGGCGCCCGGAATCTGTGTCGGTGATCTGGCCGCTGCGCTGGGCCGTTCGGAAAACGCGGTATCCCAGGCGTTGCGGGTGCTACGAGAACAGGGCTGGGTCACCGCCACCCGCTCCGGCCGGACCGTGAACTACCGGCTCGACGACGACACCGTGCACGACCTGCTGCATTGGATCGGTGCTCGGCACGGCTGACGCCGAGCGTCATCTGTTCATCTGGACAGATATCAACAGTCGCCTTACGCTCGGTCGATGACCATCGGTGCATCGCAGGCAACCGCCCGATCCACCCGATTGGCAACCCGATTCGACCGCGCCGACTGGACCTCGATCGCCGCTGTCACCGGGTTCGTCCTGCTGCTGCATGTCATCGGTTGGGGCGTCCTGGTATTCGGGGTGGCGCCCCAGCACATCACCCTGGGCTCGGCGGGGGTGTTCGGAGTCGGTCTCGGGGTCACCGCCTACCTGCTGGGCGTGCGCCACGCATTCGACGCGGACCACATCGCGGTCATCGACAACACCACGCGAAAGCTGGTGGGTGAAGGTACCAGGTCGGTATCGGCGGGCTTCTGGTTCTCGCTCGGCCATTCGAGCGTGGTGTTCGGACTGGCGCTGCTGCTGGCGCTGGGGGTGCGAGCGCTCGCCGGCCCGGTGCAGGATGAGGAATCCGCGATGCTGCAGACTCTCGGGCTGGTGGGCTCGCTGGTGGCCGGGACGTTCCTGATCCTGGTCGGCTTGACGAATCTGTTTGCCGCAGTGGGGATCGCCAAGGTTTTTCGCGCGATGCGCAGCGGTGAGTACGACGAGGCCGAGCTCGAGCGTCAGCTCGACAGCCGGGGTTTCGTGGCTCGTCTGTTGGGCCGGGTCATGCGGCGGGTCAACAAGCCCTGGCATCTGTATCCGGTGGGATTCCTGATGGGTCTGGGCTTCGACACCGCCAGCCAGGTCGCGTTGCTGGTGCTCGCGGCCGGGACGGCGGCCTTCGCGCTGCCCTGGTACGCCATGCTGGTCCTACCGGTGTTGTTCGCGGCCGGGATGAGCCTGTTCGACAGCGCGGACGGCATCTTCATGGCGCGGGCCTACGGTTGGGCATTCCTGCAGCCGGTCCGCAAGGTGTACTACAACCTGACCGTCACGGTGCTGTCGGTGATCGTGGCGCTGGTCGTCGGGGTGATCGTGTTGACGGGGCTGCTGGTCGAGCGCCTCGGCATCACCAGCGGGCCGCTGGCCTTCATCGGGTCGGCCGACCTGGAGTTCGCCGGCTTCGCGATCGTCGGGCTCTTCGTACTGAGCTGGATTGTGGCCCTGGCCATCTGGCGGTTCGGCCGGATCGAGCAACGCTGGGCGGCGCGGGCCTAGTCGGCCAGGCCCAACAGCGCATTCTCGATCACCTCGGACAGTGCCGGGTGAATCCAGTACTGGCCCCGGGCGATTTCCTGAGCGGTCTGCCCGAAGCTCATCGCCTGGATCAACGGCTGGATGATCGAGGAGGCCTGATAACCCATGATGTGTGCGCCGAGGATCTTGCCGGTGGCCCGCTCGGCGATCAGTTTGGCGATGCCGGTGGTGTCCTCCATCGCCCAGCCATATGCGGTGTCTCCGTAGGCCTGAACCTTGGTGACATAGTCGTAGCCCTCTGCGCGGACCTCCTTCTCGGTCAGTCCGACCATGGCGATCTGTGGCTCGGTGAACACGGCTGAGGGCACAAATCGGTGATCGCTGCGCACCATCGTCTCGGTGTCGTCCCAATCGCGCAGCAGATTCTCCCTGACCACCCGTGACTCATGGTTGGCCACATGTTTGAGCTGATAGTCCGAGGAGACGTCACCGAGGGCGAAAATGCCTCGTGCCGTGGTGCGTTGGTACTCGTCGACGATGACCAGGCCGTCTTCGTCCACCTCGACCCCGGCGAGGTCCGCGTCGAGCAGGTCCCCGTTGGGTACCCGTCCGGTGGCCACGAGCAACATGTCGGCCGGCAGCGTCTTGCCGTCGTCGAGCTCCAGAACGATCTGGTCACCTTCGTGATGGGAGCCGATCACGTTCTCGTGCGTGCGCAGGTCCCATTTCTCGGCGGCCAGAGCGCTGAACTCCCGGCAGATCGTCTCATCGCTGTGGCTGAGCAGACAGTCTCCGCGCACCACGATGGTGACGCGCACGCCCAATGCCGAGAACACATGGGCGAATTCGGCAGCGACGAATCCACCGCCGACGATCACCAGATGTTCTGGCAACTCGGGGATCCGCATGATGTCGTCACTGGTGTAGTAAGTGACGCCGCAGTCCACGATGGCCGGCGGGACGTAGGCGCGCGACCCGGCAGCGATCACCACCTGATCACTGCTGAATTCGTCACCGGCCTCGGTGCGCAGGGTGTAGCGCCCGTCGTCGGTCTTTGGGCCGAACCGGGTGTGGCTGGCGTAGACGGTGATGTGCGGGTCGTTGCGGCGGTAATCCTCACCGCCGGCGGCGATGGGATCGATCCGGCCGAACACCCGCGCGACGATGTCGGGCCAGCG
Organism: Mycolicibacterium fortuitum subsp. fortuitum; assembly: GCF_022179545.1. The sequence goes on from NZ_AP025518.1 coordinate 2,555,386, forward strand.
CACCTTGTCGATGTGGGAGTCGACGCCGTAGCGGGAGCTGGTCCTGATCGCTTCCGCGACGTCGGCGGCGTAGACGAACATCTTGGTGGGGATGCAGCCGACGTTCAGGCAGGTGCCCCCGAACGTGCCCTGCTCGCAGATCGCGACCTTCTTACCGGCATAGCGTTCATCGAGGATGCTGTTGCCCGAGCCGGTACCGATGATGGTCAGGTCGTAGTGCTCCATGTGAGCTCCCTATCCCGAAGTTGTTGTGCTGGGCCGGGTCTGCAGGCTCAGGTAGTAGTCCAGCCATCGATCCAGCTCGCGATAGGCCGCCTCGCGCGCGTCGGCCACCGAGAGGAACACGTCGTGTTTGGCGTCGGTGATCGGGGCGACCGTCGTGTGGTTGCCCACGCAGCCGGACCACCGCGCGATCTGACGCACGTCGAGCACCGCGTCACCGCGCTGCATCGCGGCGGGATCGGAGGTTTCGGTGACGCTGCGGTCGGACCGCAGGATCAGGCTGGGTACGCCGACATCGAGTCCGCGGTGCAGCCGCGCCTGTCCGCGGCGGATGGCGTTGATCCATCCGAGCGTTATAGGGAAGCCTCCCAGCGGTTTCCACTCCAGGTTGTAGTCGAATTCCCCGTCGTAATCGCGGTGCAGGGTGGTGCCGTATCCGCCTTCGGTCGGCTTACGGATCACCGACAGCTTGCGCAGCCGGGCCAGTGCGATCAGAGCAGCCGAGGTGGGTGCGGTGCGCAGGATCGCCGGACCGTGCAGGTCGAAGAACGGACTGTTGAGGATCAATCCGGTGACGTGAAGCGGGGCGAGCCGGCCACTGCGCCGCAGGCGATCGGCGAACAGCGTCATGATCAGTCCGCCCGCCGAGTGCCCGTACAGGCACACCGTGGCCTCACCGGTATCGGCGGCGATGATCTCCAACGCCCGCTGCAGCTCGAAGTCGTAGCGCGCCAGGTCGGTGGTGAAATGAGCGGTCTGGCCCTCCTGGCGCGAGCGCCCGCACTTGGGGAGATCCAGCGCATAGAACGCGAAACCGCGCTCGGCGAACCGATCGGCCAGCTCGGTGTGGAAGAAGTAGTCGGTGTAGCCGTGTAATGCCAGCACGGCGCGGGCGGGACCGCCGGTCGCCGGTGTCGAGGCACCCTGTCCCCGGCGCACCAGCGTGGCGACCAGGTCGCCTTCGCCGTCGGGATCGGGCCCCGCATCGATGGTCTGTTGCCAGAACCCAGGCAATACATCCGGCTCCCACGCGGGCTCCCGTGACGTCACGGTTCCACCCTAGCCGCGTTCTCTCGTTGCTGGTGTAGCGTGCATTGCCCGACCCGAGTCCGGCGTGCCTGTGTGATTGGGACCGTGTCGCGGTAGTTCCTCATCGCTTCGGAATCGGCGACCACGCCGGGCAGCACGATAACTCGAAATTGACGGCACAAAACGGGCCAGCCGCGGTCCAGGTTGCTCCCGGTTTTGAACATGTGAATTGTTCTGGATGGGAGCATCTTTCATCGGGACAACGCCGTAATCGGATGAACCCATGTGACATCGAGTTTTGGCGGCGCTGACGTCGAGGGGATCAATTACTCTGTTGCGTCGTCGGTTGCGCGAGGGGAATTACGGATGGGGTATCCCGGCATTTGGGTCGACGAGACGAAGCTCGCACAGCCTGCGTCGCGGCCCGTCAGGTGCCGATGCAAGAGGCGGGGGCAGCCAGTGATGCAAGGGTGAAGGGCACCGTGCAGCACGCGTCGCAGGGTTCGGAGTAGCCGGGTGATGACGCCAAGGACGCTATCGCTGCCAACGGTGCTCAAGGTGCTGTGCTGCCGGGATCTGCGGGCGACAGTCCCGAGGGCAAGGACAAGGGCGAGGAACAGCAGTCTTCCGAGGGCAGGTCGCCGGAGGGCATGAATAATAGGCACGCGCCACATCGGATGCCGACCTTGGTCCGCAGACTGAGTCATCGATCTCCGCGAAGCAACATGGCATCGGCGAATGGCAGAGACGTCACCGGAGGTTTCGCTGTGAAGCACGGCAGGGTTGTGGGGATGAATGACGTGAAGGCTGTGGGGGTGGATCGGTGACTCTGCCGCCGCCTCCTTCCGGTTCGGTGCCTCCGGCCGGGGGTTCTCAGCCGCCGCATGGTGGTCAACAACCGCCACAACAACATGGCGGCCAGCCACCGTTCGGCGGGCCCGGTGGGTATTCGGGCGCGAATCCGAATCAGCCTCCAGCGTGGCAGCAGGCGCCACTGCAACCGGTGCCGCCCCGGAAGCGGGGCAATGGTTGGAAATGGGCCCTGGGCGGCGTTGCATTGGTTGCGGTGGTCGGAGTGACTGCCACGGTCACGTTATCTGTGGCGAACAAGGGCAGCGGGGATGGATCTTCGTCGGCGACGGGCGCTCCGCCTACCACTTCGGTAAGCGGTGCGGCGCACTCGGATATTGCCAGCGCGAATGACACTGGTCCGGTTGCAGTAATCACCGAAGACCCCTCATGTGCAACGCGGTATCCGGTGTTAAGCGCTTTTGAGAGCCGGACCAGAAATGGCTGGGACAAACGGGATCCGGCGTTAGCAGCGGCAGAGTGGACCCCGGAGATCCGCGGCCAATACGAGGCGGCTGGCCAGGCGTTCCGGGATGCCGCAGATCAGATTATTGCTTCGGCGAAGCTGACTCCACATCGGGTGATGCGGGAACTGTATGAACAATTCATCGCCTACGGACGCGCCTATGCCGACAAGGTCTCGACCTATACACCTATCGATAACAACTTGGCTGTTGTCGCGGTCAGCGCAGCTGATGCGATCGGAAAAATATGCGCCGCGATCGATTACGGTTCAGCAGCCGCTCGAGGACCGTTGGTTCCGAAACTGCCGGCGCCCTCTGAGGTAACGCCCGTGCATGATCCCGCCGATGCGCAAAAGGTGCTTTCCGAGCCGAATCCAGTCTGCCCGGACTGGGACTCTGCGATGGAGCAATATTACGCCAGCAGTTCCGCTTGGAATGGGACAAGTCCGGATCTCCCCGGCGTTGAATGGTCGCCGGAGCAACGGAAAATCAATAACGAAGTGGTTCCGGTTATGCGATTCTTGAATACCCAATTGTCCGCGTTGGGTCGAAGAAGTGGGAATCCGGTTCTGCGAGATTTCGCGGATTTGGCTGTCCAGTATCGACAGACTTATTTGGAGGGTCTTCCTACCTATGCTCCGGCCGACAAATATCTCGTATCCGCCGCGAGTCGTGCGGCCGAGGTTGTGAATTTTGCTTGCAAGGCGTTGGGCTAGAGGCGTGCCGAAAGCGAAACACACGTGGAAGCCGATTCAGAGGTAGCCGCTGTGGGCACCAAACAACCCGATACGACTGAGTACGGCGGTCAGACGGTGACTGGCCCCGCCTAGCCACATGCTAATGAAGAAGTCATGCGATCATTGCGAAGGCACTGGAGCCCAACCAGCCCTTGTTGAGGCTTCCAGGGACGATCCGCAGCGGCGGCGCGGAGACTGGCGGGCATATCCCCACGTGGCGAAGTCCTTAGTCACCATTTGCGTGTGCCGGCCCTACGCCGAGTGGTCGATTGCAGTGAAGGCGCATCGGCGAGTGCTGGGTTTGGTCAGTCCTCGCACCCGATACACCTGTGTAGGCGCCGGCGATTGGCTTAGCCGCGTTGACTTCGAAAAAGATCAAATGCCCCGCAGCCTTCAGTGGGGCACAGCGGCGCGACCGCTGGCGGCTCCGACATCGGTGAACCGATCGGCAACGAGATTATTGAGGACGGCGAGAATCGGCGCGTACGGCTGGTCGGTCTGTTTCGCCGACGGGCTGAGGATACCGACCGGGTGACGGATCGCACTACCATGCCTGGCCAACCGGGATTCGTCGCGCGATAACCTGGGCATAACAAAAGCCGTCTACGTCGACGGGCCGCGCAACAACAAAGGACGAGCGATCAGGGTGTCTGAGGCAAACGTGGGTACGACCGTGAAGACTGACGTCGTGCTGGTTGGGGCCGGCATCATGAGCGCAACCCTCGGTGCTCTGATCCGTCTACTGGAGCCCGACTGGTCCATCACCATGATCGAACGCCTCGACGGCGCCGCCGCCGAGAGCAGCGATCCGTGGAACAACGCGGGCACCGGGCACTCGGCGCTGTGTGAGCTCAACTACACCCCCGAGCTGTCCGATGGGTCCATCGACACCACCAAGGCCATCAACGTCAACGAGCAGTTCCAGGTGTCGCGGCAGTTCTGGGCCTACGCGGCCGAGAACGGCGTGCTGCCCGATGTGCGCGGCTTCCTCAACCCGATCCCGCATGTCAGCTTCGTGCACGGCGCGGGCAACGTCGACTACCTCAAGCGTCGTTATGAAGCACTCGTCGGCAACCCGCTGTTCGCCTCGATGGAATTCATCGACGACAAGGACGAGTTCGCCCGCAGGCTGCCGTTCATGGCCGCCAAACGCGATTTCTCCGATCCGGTCGCGCTGAACTGGTCGCAGCACGGCACCGATGTCGACTTCGGCGCGCTCTCGCGTCAGCTGATCGGCTTCACCGCCCAGCGCGGGATGGACACCCTGTTCGGTCATGAGGTCCGCAATCTGCGCAAGGAATCGGACGGCACCTGGACGCTCAAGGTGACCAACCGCCGCACCGGTCTCAAGCGCAAGTTCAACGCCAAGTTCGTGTTCGTCGGGGCCGGCGGCGGCGCGTTGCCGCTGCTGCAGAAGTCGGGCATTCCGGAGGCCAAGGGCTTCGGCGGATTCCCGGTCGGCGGCGCGTTCCTGCGGACCAACAACCAGACGCTGACCGCGGGCCATCAGGCCAAGGTGTACGGGCTGCCGCCGCTGGGTGCGCCGCCCATGTCGGTGCCGCACCTGGACACCCGCGTGATCAACGGCAAGTCGTGGTTGCTGTTCGGCCCGTTCGCCGGCTGGACACCGAAGTTCCTCAAGCAGGGCAAGTTCACCGACCTGCCGCTGTCGGTCAAGCCCAACAACATCATGTCGATGCTCGGCGTCGGACTCACCGAGATGGGTCTGGTCAACTACCTGGTCGGCCAGTTGCTGCTGAGTGAGGCTGCGCGCGTCGATACCTTGCGTGAATTCGCGCCCAGCGCAGTCGATTCCGACTGGGAGCTCGACATCGCCGGTCAGCGCGTCCAGGTGATCCGGCGCAAGGGCGCCGGCGGTGTGCTGGAGTTCGGCACCACTGTTTTGGCGGCTGCCGACGGCAGCATCGCCGGCCTGCTCGGCGCCTCGCCGGGCGCGTCCACAGCAGTGCCCGCCATGCTCGATGTGCTGGAGCGCTGCTTCGCCGATCGCTATCAGGGCTGGGTGCCCAAGCTCAAGGAGATGGTGCCCTCGCTCGGTACCAAGCTTTCCAACGAACCTGGCCTGTTCGAGGAAGTCTGGGCGTGGGGTACCAAGGCGCTCAAGCTGGACGAGCCAGTGACTGCGTGACCGGGGCGGTCGGATGACGGTCGCACTACGCCGCAGCTGGGCCAAAGATCTCGACGTACCAACCCTTTACGAGCTGCTCAAGCTCCGTGTCGAGGTCTTCGTGGTGGAGCAGGCGACTCCCTATCCTGAGCTCGACGGCCGGGACCTGCTCGCCGAGACCCGGCACTTCTGGCTGGAAGGCCCCGACGGAGAAGTGATTTCGACGTTGCGGCTGATGGAGGAGCATCCCGGCGGCGAGAAGTCGTTCCGGATCGGCCGAGTGTGTACCAAGCGCAGCGACCGGGGCCGGGGACACACCACCCGGCTCATGCAGGCCGCGCTGGCCGAGGTCGGCGACTACCCGTGCCATATCAATGCCCAGACCTACCTGGTCGACATGTACGGCCGACACGGATTCGTCCGCGACGGTGACGAATTCCTTGATGACGGAATCCCGCATGTGCCGATGGTGCGGCCCGGGGCCCGTAACGAGAGCGAGTCCTCCTGATGATGGCGGTCCGATGACGGCGACGACGCATACCTACCCGTTCAGCGCACTGGTGGGGCAGGACCGGTTGCGGTTGGCCTTGCTGCTGTGCGCGGTTCACCCCGAGATCGGCGGAGTGCTGATCCGCGGGGAGAAGGGGACCGCGAAATCCACTGCGGTACGCGGCCTGGCGGCTGTCCTGTCTGCGGTCGACGACGACGCCCGGCTGGTGGAACTGCCGATCGGCGCAACCGAGGACCGGGTGGTCGGGTCGCTGGATCTGCAGAAGGTGCTCCGCGACGGTGAGCACGCTTTCTCGCCGGGCCTGCTGGCCCGTGCCCACGGCGGCGTGCTCTACGTCGATGAGGTCAACCTGCTGCACGACCACCTGGTCGACGTGTTGCTCGATGCCGCCGCCATGGGTCGCGTTCATGTTGAGCGCGAAGGCATTTCGCATTCGCACGAGTCCCGGTTCGTCCTGATCGGCACCATGAACCCCGAGGAAGGGGAGCTGCGCCCGCAGCTGCTCGACCGGTTCGGTCTGACCGTCGACGTCGCGGCCTCACGCGATGTCGACGTCCGGGTCGAGGTGATCCGGGCCAGGATGGCCTTCGAAGCCGACCCACAGACTTTCGTCGAACGGTACGCGGCGGCCGATGCGGAGCTGGCCGATCGGATTGCCGCCGCCCGCAAGATGATCGGCTCGGTGGAACTGCCCGACAGCGAGTTGAGGCGTATTGCCGCACTCTGCGCGGCGTTCGACGTCGACGGGATGCGCGCCGATCTGGTGGTGGCCCGCACCGCGGTCGCCCACGCGGCCTGGCGCGGAGCCACGACGGTCGCCGAAGAGGACATCCGGGTCGCCGCCGAACTGGCTCTACCGCATCGGCGTCGCCGCGATCCGTTCGACGATCCGGGCCTGGACCCCGAGCGCCTCGAGGAGGCGATGCAGCAGGCGGGGGAGTCGGCTGCCCAGTCGGAAGCCGAGTCTGGCCCTGATCCGGACTTCGACCCGGACTTCGATCCACCCGGCGGCGGCGCTGACCCGGGTTCGGAAGGACAGCCGGCACAGGGGAGTTCGAAGTCTTCGTCGACGCGGCCCAGCGCTCCGCCGTCGGCGGTGTTCCGAACCAGGACACTGGTGGTGCCCGGGGTGGGCGAGGGAGCGCCCGGACGCCGTTCTCGGGCCCGCAACCGAACCGGCACCCCGATCGCGGCCACGTCGGATCCAGGCAGCGGGCACGGCCTGCACATCTTCGCCACTCTGCTGGCCACCGTGGGCCGGCAGCAGGGTGCGGGTCTGCCGAGGCCCCGCCCGGAGGATGTGCGGCGCGCGGTGCGTGAGGGTCGCGAAGGCAATCTGGTGATCTTCGTCGTCGACGCCTCCGGATCCATGGCCGCCCGGGACCGGATGTCCGCGGTCACCGGTGCGACGCTGTCGCTGCTGCGCGATGCCTATCAGCGCCGGGACAAGGTCGCGGTGATCACGTTCCGTCAGCAGGACGCACAAGTGCTGCTGCCTCCGACCACCTCGGTGCACATCGCCAGTCGGCGGCTCGCCCGGTTCGACACCGGAGGCAAGACCCCGCTCGCCCAGGGCCTGCTGGCGGCCCGTGACCTGGTGATCCGCGAGAAAGCCCGCGACCGGGCCCGGCGCAGCCTGGTGGTGGTCCTCACCGACGGCCGCGCCACCGGTGGTCCTGACCCACTTGGCCGTACCAGGCAGGCCGCGGCCGCTTTGGCGGCCGAGGGTGCCGCCGCGGTGGTGGTCGACTGTGAGACATCGTTTGTGCGATTGGGTTTGGCCGCGCAACTGGCCGAGCAGCTCGGATCGCCTGCCGTGCGGCTCGAGGAGTTGCGCGCGGCCGAATTGACCAGGCTCGTCCAGCATCAGACCGCCGCCTAGCGCGGCCCGACACTTCTGCGCAGGAAGGACCGCCCATGCCACAGGGGCAGCCGCTGACCGTTCCCGACGACGGTCTCACCACCAAGGCCCGCCGGAACGCGCCGCTGCTCGCCGTGCACACCGGGCCGGGAAAGGGTAAGTCCACCGCGGCCTTCGGAATGGCGCTGCGCGCCTGGAACCAGGGCTTTTCGGTCGCGGTCTTCCAGTTCGTCAAGAGCGCGAAGTGGAAGGTCGGGGAGGAGGCCGTGTTCGGCCAGCTCGGCCGGCTGCACGACGAGCACGGCGCCGGCGGCCCGGTCGAGTGGCACAAGATGGGTTCGGGTTGGTCATGGACGCGCAAGCACGGCAGTGACGTCGACCATGCGGCCGCCGCGGCCGATGGTTGGGCCGAGATCAAACGCCGGCTGGCCGAGGAACGCCACGACTTCTATGTGCTCGACGAGTTCACCTACCCGCTCAAGTGGGGCTGGATCCCGGTCGACGAGGTGGTCGAGGTGCTCGGCACGCGACCGGGCACCCAGCACGTGGTGATCACCGGCCGCGATGCCCCGCAGGCCCTGATCGACGCCGCGGATCTGGTGACGGAGATGACCAAGATCAAGCACCCGATGGACGCCGGTCGCAAAGGCCAGAAGGGCATCGAGTGGTAGGCGGGGCGCGGTGAGCGCGGTGCATCGGTGACCACCCCGGCGGTGGTGATCGCTGCGCCGGCATCGGGCAGCGGAAAGACCACGGTGGCAACCGGTTTGGTGGGCGCGCTGCGCCAGGCCGGTCATGTGGTGGCGCCGTTCAAGGTCGGGCCGGACTTCATCGACCCGGGGTACCACGCCCTGGCCGCAGGCCGGCCGGGCCGCAACCTGGACCCGGTGCTCGTCGGCGAGGAGTTGATCGGCCCGCTGTACCGGCACGGCTGCAGCGGTGCCGACATCGCGGTCGTCGAGGGTGTGATGGGTCTGTTCGACGGCCGCATCGAAGGACAGATGACCGGAACACCGCGAGGTTCGGCGGCCCAGGTCGCCGGATTGTTGGGGGCACCGGTGGTGCTGGTGGTCGATGCCCGCGGCCAGAGCCACAGCATCGCGGCCCTCATCCACGGGTTCGTCACCTTCGATCCGGCGGTCCGGATCGCCGGGGTGATCCTCAATCGGGTGGGTTCCGACCGGCACGAGGCCGTGTTACGCCAGGCCTGTGAGCATGCCGGGGTGCAGGTGTTCGGCGCGATTCCCCGTGCTGACGAACTAGCGGTTCCGTCAAGGCATCTCGGGCTGATCACCGCTGTCGAACACGGCCGCCAGGCGCGCGAGGCGGTGACCGCGATGACCGCGCTGGTGGCCCGCCACGTCGATCTGGCAGCCGTGATCTCCGCATCCGCCGCCCACGTCACCGCCGAGGCGTGGAGCCCGGTCGCCGAGTCGGTGACCGATGTCACGGTGGCGCTGGCCGCCGGTAAGGCCTTCAGCTTCAGCTATGCCGAGCACGCCGAACTGCTGCGCGGGGCCGGCGCCCAGGTCGCCGAGTTCGACCCGCTGACCGAGCCGCTGCCGGCCGGCACGGACGCGTTGGTACTGCCCGGCGGGTTCCCTGAGCAGTTCACCGCCGAACTTTCCGCCAACACCGTTGTCCGGCAGCAGATCAGGGACCTGGCAACCCGGGGCGCCCCCGTCCATGCCGAATGCGCGGGCCTGACATATCTGGTCGACGATCTCGACGGAGTGCCGATGTGCGGCGTGCTGGCCGGTTCGGCGCGGTTCACCCAACGCCTCACCCTGGGCTACCGCGACGCGGTCTCGGTCGTCGACTCGTGCTTGCACGCCGCGGGTGATCGGGTGACCGGTCACGAATTTCACCGCACCACAGTGGAATTCGCCGACGACCTTCCGCCGGCCTGGGCGTTCGCCGGACCTGGGCAGGTGGCCCGCCGCGACGGCGCCGTGCGGCACGGTGTGCACGCCGGATACCTGCACACCCACCCCGCGGCGCACCCGGAGGCCATCAGCCGCTTCGTGGCCTCGGCGGTGCCGACACAGCGGCCCGGTAGTAGCAACCACTAAGCTCGGCGGGTGACCGAGAATGCCTACCTCGTCGGCCTGCGCCTGTCGGGCAAGAAGGTCGTCGTTGTCGGCGGCGGAACCGTCGCGCAACGCCGGCTGCCCCTGTTGATCGCCCACGGCGCCGACGTACATGTGATCGCCCGGGCGGCCAGCCCCGCCGTGGAGGCGCTGTCACACGACGATCCGGGGATCACTCTGCAGCTGCGCGACTTCCGCGCCGGTGATCTCGAGGCCGCCTGGTACGTGCTCGCCGCCACCGACGACCCCGCCGTCAATGCCGCGATCGCCGCCGAGGCCGAGGAGCGGCGCATCTTCTGCGTACGCGCCGACATCGCCCGCGAAGGATCGGCCGTCACTCCGGCGACATTCGACTCCGACGGGTTGTCGGTCGGTGTGCTCGCCGGTGGTGAGCACCGCCGCTCGGCGGCCATCCGCACCGCCATCCATGAAGCGCTGCAGCGTGGCCTGTTGACCGCGGACGCCGGCGACGAGCCGGGGGAGGCGCCCAGCGGCGTGGCGTTGGTCGGCGGCGGTCCCGGCGATCCCGAGTTGATCACCGTGCGTGGACGCCGCCTGCTGGCTCGCGCCGACGTCGTGGTCGCCGACCGGCTGGCTCCGCAGGAATTGCTGGCAGAACTCGGGCCCCACGTCGAGGTGATCGACGCGGCCAAGATCCCTTACGGCCGGGCGATGGCGCAGGAGGCGATCAACCAGGTGCTGATCGAGCGGGCCCGCGCCGGAAAGTTCGTCGTCCGGCTCAAAGGCGGCGACCCGTTTGTCTTCGCGCGCGGTTATGAAGAGGTCCTGGCATGCACCGAGGCCGGTATCCCGGTCACGGTCGTCCCCGGTGTGACCAGTGCCATATCGGTGCCCGCACTGGCCGGTGTTCCGGTCACCCACCGCGGCATGACCCACGAATTCGTGGTGGTCAGCGGCCATGTTGCGCCCGGCCACCCCGAATCGTTAGTCAATTGGAATGCGCTGGCGGCGATGACCGGCACGATTGTTCTGCTGATGGCCGTGGAACGCATCGAACTGTTCACCAAGGCGCTCCTGGATGGCGGCCGACCTGCGGATACACCGGTGCTGGTGGTGCAACACGGCACCACTGTCGCGCAGCGCACCCTGCGAGCCACACTCGCCGATGCACCCGAGCGGATTCGCGCGGACGGTATTCGACCTCCGGCCATCATCGTGATCGGACCGGTCGCCGCCTTCGCCGGTTAAAGGATTCTTAAGATTCCGGTAAGGTGGCCCCCTATGACGGCACTCAACGACGCAGAGCGTCAGGGGCTCGCCGCCCGCCTCCCGTCCTGGTTCCCGTCCTGGGGCTTTTTGTCCGCTGTGATCGCCATCGGCGGCATGCAGTTGCTGGCCACCATGGACAGCACGGTGGCGATCGTGGCGTTGCCACGGATCCAGGACGAGCTCGGCCTGTCCGACGCCGGACGTAGCTGGGTCATCACGGCCTACGTCCTCACTTTCGGCGGACTGATGCTGCTCGGCGGACGCCTCGGCGACACCATCGGCCGCAAGCGCACCTTCATCGTCGGCGTCGCGCTGTTCACCATCGCCTCGATCCTGTGCGGCATCGCCTGGAACGAGGCGACCCTGGTCACCGCCCGGCTGCTGCAGGGCGTCGGCGCGGCGATCGCCTCGCCCACCGGCCTCGCGCTCGTCGCGACGACCTTCCCGAAGGGCCCCGCACGCAACCTCGCCACCGCGGTGTTCGGTGCCATGACGGCCATCGGCTCGGTGATGGGCCTGGTGGTCGGCGGCGCGCTCACCGAGGTGTCCTGGCGGCTGGCCTTCCTGGTCAACGTTCCGATCGGGCTGGTGATGCTCTACCTGGCCCGCACCGCTCTGCGTGAGACCAACCGCGAGCGCATGAAGCTCGATGCCGCAGGTGCGCTGCTGGCGACGCTGGCTTGCACGGCCGCGGTGTTCGCGTTCACCCAGGGTCCGGAGAGTGGCTGGCTGGCGCCGATCACGCTCGGTTCGGGCGCCGCGGCCGCGGTGTTCGGCATCGCATTCCTGCTCGCCGAGCGCAGCGCCGAGAACCCGGTGGTGCCGTTCGACCTGTTCCACGAGCGCAACCGGGTCGCCACCTTCGCGGCGATCTTCCTCGCCGGCGGCGTGCTGTTCACCCTCACCGTGCTGATCGGCCTGTACGTCCAGGACATCCTCGGTTACAGCGCGCTGCACGCCGGCGTCGGCTTCATCCCGTTTGTCATCGGCATGGGTATCGGCCTCGGGGCGTCCTCCCAGATCGTCCGGTTCTTCCAACCGCGCCTCGTGGTCATCGCGGGCGGCGTCCTGGTGCTCGGCGCGATGCTCTACGGCTCGACACTGCACGCCGGCATCCCGTACTTCCCGAATCTGGTGGTGCCCATCACCATCGGCGGTATCGGCATCGGCATGATCGTGGTCCCGCTGACGCTGGCGGCGATCGCCGGTGTCGGCTTCGACCGCATCGGCCCGGCCTCGGCCATCGCCCTGATGCTGCAGAACCTCGGCGGCCCGCTGGTGCTGGCCATCATCCAGGCCGTCATCACGTCGCGCACCCTGTATCTCGGTGGCATCACCGGCCCGGTCAAGGACATGAACGGGCCGCAACTGGCGGCACTCGACGCGGGTTATACCTACGGGCTGCTGTGGGTGGCCGCGGTCGCGGTGCTGGTCGGCGGGGCCGCGCTGTTCATCGGCTACACCTCCGAACAAGTGGCCCACGCGCAGGAGGTCAAGGACGCCATCGATGCCGGAGAGATCGAGCTCGACTGACCTCGCCCACGCCTCGGGTTAGGACGCCGATGAACCGCCGAGAAATCTCCGAGGCCGTCGGCCCGCTGGGCTGGCGGCTGGTGCTGGGAGCCATCTACACCGAGGTACTGGTCCCGTCGATGGCCGATGCCGCCGCGGCCGCCGCTCATGCCGTCGACGCAGCCGGTCCAGATGCGTCGGGCCACCTCTGCGTAGACATCCGCGCCGATCGGGCCGTGGTGCGATTGCGCACGCGCGACGCCCACGCGGTGACCGAGCGCGACCTGGCTCTGGCCCGTGAAGTGTCCGGCGCGCTGGCCGCCCGCGGCTTCGAGCTCTCCACCGGTCCAGGTGCCGTCCAGGCCATCGAGATCGCGATCGACGCCCTCGACATCGCTGCCGTGCGCCCGTTCTGGAAGGCCGTAACGGGATACATCGATGAACCGGGCAACGAGGACCTCAACGCAGGCCTGGTCGATCCGTTCGGCCGCGGTCCGGCCATCTGGTTTCAGCAGATGGATTCCCCTCGGCCGCAGAGGAACCGGATCCACCTCGACATCGACGTCCCACACGATGCGGCGCAGGCCCGAGTCGACGCGGCGCTGGCCGCAGGTGCCACATTGCTCAGTGACCGCGTGGCACCGCGCTTCTGGGTACTGGCCGACGCGGAGGGCAACGAGGCCTGCATCTGTACCTGGCAGGGCCGTGACTGAAGACACGCCTTAAGGTTGTCGCCTGTGATCACCCGCATGTCCGAGCTGTTCCTGCGAACCCTGCGCGACGACCCCGCTGATGCCGAGGTACCCAGCCACAAGCTGCTGATCCGGGCCGGCTATGTCCGTCCGGTCGGCCCCGGCATCTACAGCTGGCTCCCGCTGGGACTGCGGGTGCTGCGCCGGATCGAAAAGATCGTGCGGGAAGAGATGGACGCGATCGGCGGCCAGGAGATCCTGCTGCCCGCGCTGCTGCCGCGCGGCCCGTACGAGACCACCAACCGCTGGACCGAATACGGCGACACCCTGTTCCGGTTGCAGGACCGGCGCGGCAACGACTATCTGCTCGGGCCGACGCACGAGGAGATCTTCACCCTGACGGTCAAGGGGGAGTACTCCTCCTACAAGGACTTCCCGGTGATCCTGTACCAGGTTCAGACCAAATACCGCGACGAGGCGCGTCCGCGCGCAGGCATCCTGCGCGGCCGCGAGTTCGTGATGAAAGACTCCTACTCGTTCGACGTCGATGACGACGGCCTGAAGAACGCGTACCACGCCCACCGCGAGGCGTACCAGAAGATCTTCGGCCGCCTCGGTGTGCGCTACGTGATCGTCTCGGCGGTCTCGGGTGCGATGGGCGGCAGTGCTTCCGAGGAGTTCCTCGCCGAGAGTGAGGTCGGTGAGGATACGTTCGTGCGCTGCCTGGAATCCGGGTACGCCGCCAACGTCGAAGCCGTGGTCACCCGGGCGCCGGCGCCTCTGCCGATCGAGGGGCAGCCCGCGGCTCAGGTGTACGACACCCCCGATACCCCGACCATCGCCACCTTGGTCGACTGGGCCAATTCGGCTGGGCTGGAACAGTTCTCGGGTCGAGAGGTAACCGCGGCCGACACGCTGAAGAACGTTCTGCTCAAGACCCGTGAGCCCGGCGGTGACTGGGAGCTGCTGGCCATCGGCGTGCCGGGCGACCGTGAAGTCGACGAGAAGCGCCTGGGCGCCGCGCTGGAGCCTGCCGAGTTCGCGCTGCTCGACGATGCCGATTTTGCCAAGAACCCGTTCCTGGTCAAAGGCTACGTCGGTCCTAAGGCTTTGCGGGACAACGAGGTTCGCTATCTGGTCGATCCGCGTGTAGTTGACGGCACGGCATGGATCACCGGTGCCGACGCGCCCAACAAGCACGTGGTCGGCCTGGTCGCCGGCCGTGACTTCACCCCGGACGGCACGATCGAGGCCGCCGAGGTTCGCGACGGTGACCCGTCGCCGGACGGTGCCGGTGTGCTCACCTCGGCGCGGGGCATCGAGATCGGCCACATCTTCCAGCTGGGCCGCAAATATGCCGATGCCTTCACCGCCGACGTGCTCGGTGAGGACGGCAAGCCGGTGCGGCTCACCATGGGCTCCTACGGCATCGGCGTGTCCCGCATGGTCGCGGTGATCGCCGAGCAGCAGCACGACGAGCTGGGCCTGCGTTGGCCTGCCGCGGTCGCACCGTTCGACGTCCACGTCGTGGTGGCCAACAAGGACGACGCCGCGCGGACTGGGGCGACGGAGCTCGTAGGGGCCCTCGACCGGCTCGGCCACGAGGTGCTGTTCGACGATCGCAAGGCGTCACCGGGCGTGAAGTTCAAGGATGCCGAGCTGCTGGGCATGCCGTGGATCGTGGTGGTCGGCCGCGGCTTCTCCGACGGTGTGGTGGAGCTGCGCAACCGGTTCACCGGCGAGAACCGCGAGATCGCCGTCGATGACGCGGCCGCCGAGATCTCGGCTGTGCTCACCGCCGGCTGAGTAGACGTCGACATCTACGTCAGGGCAGCTCGCGGTAGCTCAAAGTCGAGTGGTCAGCGGGGCACGGCCCTGACGTAGAAGCGGCGAGCGGCTATTCGCCGCCGCCGGGAAAGGCGACCGTCACCGGCCAGGCATCGAGGATGGCGCGCCACTTGGCCGCGGTGATCGCGGTCTGGGTCAATGCGGTCACCGCGAACGTCCGGTCGTCGGCGCTGGTGGCCTGTTCGAGCACCGCACGCCAGGCCACCGCGCTGTCTTCCTCCATGCGGACCGCGAGGTTTGCGGCGTCGGTCGGATCGGTCACCGGCGCGGGCAACTGGTACCCGGCCGCGGGCAGCGGCGGGGTGACCGACCGCGCGTCGAGCATGGCCATGGCTGCCTCACGACGGCCCCGGTGTTCGGCCATCGCCGCGGCCACCAGAGCGTTGTCCTCCGGCGTCGAATGCGCAGACACCAGCCCGTAGCCGTAGATCGCTCCGTGCTCGACGGCCACCGCGTCGAACAGCGCGGCGTCGGCGGCCGTCGTCGGACGGGTGGGCGAGGTGGTCGATCGTGGTCCCGGTGAGGTCACTGTGCACCTCCCAGCGCCACGGTGTAGCCGGCCGTGCACGAGGCGGCGATGGATCCGAGCAGTCCCGCGCGGTAGCCGGACAGCCTGCGGGCCAGACCCGCCGCGCGGTCGGCGGACTCCTTGAGCGCACTGGCGACGTCGTCGACGCCGGGCGCCGCGGTGTCGGGCCCGGCGCCCGGAGCGGGCTTGGCGGTGCTCTTGGTGGTGGCGGTGGCCGAGTCTGCGGGGGCAGCACCCGTCATCCGGGTCAGCTCGTCGGACAGGGCTTTGGCGTGCGCGCTGCGGTCGGCCGCCACCGTGTTCAACGCCCGGGCGGCCGGTGCCTGCGGAGGCTGCGCGGCTGCCGCGTCGGCGGCCAGCGCACTGTCGGCGCGTGCCCGCTCCCATTGCGCGGTCAGGTCGTCTACTTCGGGTTGAGGCGTCGTCGTACTGCATGCGGCGGCGGTGGCGCCCAGCAGGGCAAGGGCCGCGGCCGAGAACAGTACGCGCCGCCGGCTGATGTCTGCATGGGCGCTCGGCACGGTGAACATCCTGCCATTGCGCGCACGCTCGTCTGACGCGGCGCTGAACCCGCACGAGAGGCCGGGGCGACGACCTTCGCCACGCACCGAACTTCGATTGGCGGTTGCTGCCAGAGGCCTGGCGTATCGTGGATAGGCAATTCCGGGGCCGATCCAGGTCGCCGGCTCTGGGATTTGTGTCGGAGACAATTCAAGATGAGGAGCTCGCCGTGGCACCGGATCCAAAGTTGCGGTCTGCGGATTTGCCGTCGCAGACGCAGGTGGTCGAGCTGCTCGAGGGCGAGTTCGCGCGCGCCGGCTACGAGATCGATGACGTCGTGATCAACGCATCGACCCGTCCGCCGCGCATCACCGTGATCGCCGACGGCGACCAGGGCCTGGATCTCGATTCCCTGGCAGCGCTGTCGCGGACGGCATCGGAGTTGCTCGACCAGCTTGCGCAGGGCGACACGCCGTATGTGCTCGACGTCACTTCGCCCGGTGTCGACCGGCCGCTGACCCAGGCCAAGCATTTCCGCCGCGCCCGCGGGCGTAAGGCCGAGCTCGCGCTGAACGACGGTTCGGTGTTCACCGCCAGGCTCGGGGAAAACGATGGGACGGTCCTCAAAGTCGTGGTGCCGGAGGGCCGGGAGCTGGCCGTGCGGGAGATCGCTCTTGCCGATATTGCCAAAGCTGTTGTCCAAGTGGAGTTTTCGCCTCCGAATCGGCGCGAACTGGAATTGTCGGGAGAAACCGGGAAGGGGGCCGGCGAATGAACATCGACATGGCGGCGCTGCATGCCATCGAAGCGGACAAGGGCATCACCGTCGACGTGGTCGTCGAGACCATCAAGTCGGCGTTGCTCACCGCATATCGTCACACCGAGGGTCACGAGCCCGACGCGCGCATCGACATCGACCGCAAGACCGGCGTGGTCAAGGTGATCGCCCGTCAGACCGATGCCGACGGCAACGTCCTGCACGAATGGGATGACACGCCAGAGGGATTCGGGCGGATCGCGGCGACGACAGCCCGTCAGGTGATCCTGCAGCGGTTGCGCGATGCGGAGAACGAGAAGACCTACGGCGAGTTCGCGGCGCACGAGGGCGACATCGTGGCCGGAGTCATCCAGCGCGATGCCCGGGCGAACGCCCGCGGGCTGGTGGTCGTCCGGATGGGCAGTGAGACCAAGGGGTCGGAGGGGGTGATCCCGAGCGCCGAGCAGGTGCCGGGGGAGCGCTACGAACACGGCGACCGGCTGCGCTGCTACGTCGTCGGCGTCACCCGTGGCGCCCGCGAACCGCTGATCACCTTGTCGCGCACGCACCCCAACCTGGTGCGCAAGCTGTTTTCGTTGGAGGTGCCCGAGATCGCCGACGGTTCGGTGGAGATCGTGGCCGTGGCCCGCGAGGCAGGGCACCGGTCGAAGATCGCCGTGGCCTCCCGGGTCCCCGGGCTGAACGCCAAGGGTGCGTGTATCGGCCCGATGGGGCAGCGCGTCCGTAACGTGATGAGCGAACTGTCCGGCGAGAAGATCGACATCATCGACTACGACGAGGACCCCGCCCGCTTCGTGGCCAACGCCCTGTCACCGGCCAAGGTGGTGTCGGTATCGGTGATCGACGAGGCGGCGCGGGCGGCCCGGGTGATCGTTCCGGACTTCCAGCTGTCCCTGGCGATCGGCAAAGAAGGGCAGAACGCCAGGTTGGCAGCCCGGTTGACCGGCTGGCGGATCGATATCCGCAGCGATGCGGCGCCGCAGCCCGACCAGGATGTCCGGCCGGGGGCGGTACACGATTGACAGTAGTGACCGGCGTTTCGGACCACGGGCCCCGGGGCGGTAGACTCAGCCGTGATCCAGCGCGAGACTCCGGCTCTGACGCAACGAAGCACCTCCGACACCTCTGTCGGACCAGTGCGGACCTGCATAGGGTGCCGGAAGCGAGAGTTGGCCGCCGAGTTGCTCCGAGTGGTTGCGGTGACCGACGGGAACGGGACGAGTTCCGTAACCGTTGACCCCGCGGCAAGCCTGCCTGGGCGTGGTGCGTGGCTGCACCCCGACCAGCAGTGCGCGCAGATGGCAGTGAAGCGTCGAGCCTTCGTCCGAGCGTTGCGACTCACCGGTTCACCGGATACATCCGCGGTGATCGAGTACGTCGAGAAGCTTGCTTAAAGTCCCGACGAGCCCGGTCCCGCGGCAACAGAACAGGTAGCGAAGAACATGAGCACACCGTGAAGTCCCGATGACCATGCGTCATAGCTAAACCCGAGGCGCGGCGCCTACCACCGCTGTTGCCTCCAGACGAGGAGATGTAGTGGCAGCAGGTAAGGCCCGTGTACACGAGTTGGCGAAGGAACTCGGTGTCACCAGCAAGGAACTCTTAGCCAAGCTCAAGGAGCAGGGCGAGTTCGTCAAGTCGGCGTCCTCCACCGTGGAGGCGCCGGTCGCGCGTCGGTTGCGCGAATCGTTCGGCGCAAAGGCCGGCGGTAAGAAGCCCGAAGACAAGCCGCGCCCGCAGGGCGGGGCCGCGTCGGCGGCACCCAAGCCCGGCGCTCCCAAGCCGGCTCCGGCCAAGCCTGCCGCCCCGGCACCGCAGGCCCCGGCGCCGCAGGCTCCGGCCCCCCAGGCTCCGGCAGCTCAGGCTGCCCCGGCCACTCCGGCCCGCCCCTCAGCGCCCAAGCCGGCTGCCCCGCAGCCTCCGGCCGCGCCCAGCGCACCGGCAGCCGCGGCGCCCAGCGCCCCGGCAGCTCCCACCCCGGGCGCCACGCCCGGACCCCGGCCGACCCCGGGTGCCACGCCCGGCCCGCGTCCGGGCCCGGCAGCGGGCGGCCCGAAGCCGGCCCCGCGTGCCCCGCGCGTCGGCAACAACCCCTTCTCGTCGCAGCAGCCGGTCGAGCGTCCCATCCCGCGGCCGCAGCCGCGTCCGGGTGCGCCGCGTCCCGGCGGCGGCCCGCGTCCGTCGCCCGGCAACATGCCGCCGCGTCCGGCGGGAGCCGGTGCGCCGGGGCGGGGCGGCCCACGTCCCGGTCCGCGTCCCGGCGGTGGCCCCCGTCCCGGCGGTGCCGGGCAGGGTGCTCGCCCCGGTGGCGGCGGTGGCGGTAACTACCGCGGCGGCGGCGCCGGCGGCGGTGGTGGCGCACCCGCAGGTGGCGGTGGTTTCCGCGGTCGCCCCGGTGGTGGTGGCGGCGGTGGCCGTCCCGGCCAGCGCGGTGGCGCGGCAGGTGCGTTCGGTCGTCCCGGCGGTGCCCCGAAGCGCGGCCGCAAGTCGAAGCGGGCGAAACGCGCCGAATACGAGAACATGCAGGCGCCCGTCGTCGGTGGTGTGCGGTTGCCCAAGGGCAACGGCGAGACCATCAGGCTGGCCCGTGGCGCGTCGCTGAGCGACTTCGCCGAGAAGATCGACGCCAACCCGGCCGCACTGGTCCAGGCGTTGTTCAACCTCGGTGAGATGGTCACCGCGACCCAGTCGGTCGGTGACGACACGCTGGAGCTGCTCGGCAGCGAGATGAACTTCAAGGTGCAGGTCGTCTCGCCCGAGGACGAAGACCGCGAGCTGCTGGAGTCCTTCGACCTCACCTACGGCGAGGACGAGGGTGGCGAGGAGGACCTCGAGGTCCGTCCGCCGGTGGTCACCGTCATGGGTCACGTCGACCACGGCAAGACCCGCCTGCTGGACACCATCCGCAACGCCACCGTCCGCGAGGGCGAGGCCGGCGGCATCACCCAGCACATCGGCGCTTACCAGGTCGAGGTCGAGCTCGACGGCACCGTGCGACCGATCACCTTCATCGACACCCCGGGTCACGAGGCGTTCACCGCCATGCGTGCCCGTGGTGCGAAGGCCACCGACATCGCGATCCTGGTGGTCGCGGCCGACGACGGCGTCATGCCGCAGACGGTGGAGGCCATCAACCACGCGCAGGCAGCTGACGTGCCGATCGTGGTGGCGGTCAACAAGATCGACAAGGAAGGCGCCGACCCGGCCAAGATCCGGGCGCAGCTCACCGAATACAACCTGGTGGCCGAGGATTACGGCGGCGACACCATGTTCGTCGACATCTCCGCCAAGCAGGGCACCAACATCGAGGCGCTGCTGGAAGCGGTCGTGCTGACCGCCGACGCGGCCCTGGATCTGCGGGCCAACCCCGACATGGAGGCCCAGGGTGTGGCCATCGAGGCGCACCTGGACCGCGGTCGTGGTCCGGTGGCCACGGTGCTCATCCAGCGCGGCACCCTGCGGGTCGGCGACTCGGTGGTGGCCGGCGATGCCTATGGCCGCGTCCGCCGCATGGTCGACGAACACGGCGAGGACGTCGAAGAGGCCCTGCCGTCGCGTCCGGTCCAGGTCATCGGCTTCACGTCGGTGCCGGGTGCCGGTGACAACTTCCTGGTTGTCGACGAGGACCGCATCGCCCGCCAGATCGCCGACCGGCGCAGCGCGCGCAAGCGCAACGCCCTGGCCGCGCGCAGCCGCAAGCGGATCAGCCTGGAAGACCTGGATTCGGCGCTGAAGGAAACCAGCCAGCTGAACCTGATCCTCAAGGGCGACAACGCCGGTACGGTCGAAGCCCTCGAGGAAGCCTTGATGGGCATCGAGATCGACGACGAAGTGGAGCTGCGGGTCATCGACCGCGGTGTCGGTGGTGTCACCGAGACCAACGTCAACCTGGCATCGGCCTCGGACGCGATCATCATCGGATTCAACGTCCGTGCCGAGGGCAAGGCGACCGAGCTGGCCAACCGCGAGGGTGTGGAGATCCGGTACTACTCGGTGATCTACCAGGCGATCGACGAGATCGAGAAGGCCCTCAAGGGCATGCTCAAGCCGGTCTACGAGGAGAAGGAGCTCGGCCGCGCCGAGATCCGGGCGATCTTCCGGTCGTCCAAGGTCGGCAACATCGCCGGTTGCCTCGTCACCTCGGGCATCATGCGCCGCAACGCCAAGGCCCGGCTGCTGCGGGACAACACCGTTGTCGCGCAGAACCTCACGGTGTCCTCGCTCAAGCGCGAGAAGGACGATGCCACCGAGGTGCGCGAGGGTTACGAGTGCGGTCTGACGCTGACCTACTCCGACATCAAGGAAGGCGACGTCATCGAGACGTACGAACTCGTCGAGAAGGTGCGTACATAACCGATGGCCGATCCCGCACGGGCCAAGCGGCTCGCCAAACGGATCTCCACCATCGTCGCCTCGGCGATCGAGTACGAGATCAAGGATCCCCGCCTTGCGGGGATCACCATCACCGATGCGAAGGTGTCGGGCGATCTGCACGACGCGACGCTGTACTACACGGTGATGGGGTCCAACCTCGAAGACGAACCGGACTATGCCGGTGCGGCGGCGGCGCTGGAGAAGGCCAAGGGCGTCTTGCGATCCAAGGTGGGCGCGGGGACCGGGGTGCGATTCACCCCGACCCTCGCGTTCGTCCGCGACACCGTGCCCGACGCGGCGCACCGGATGGAGGAGCTGCTGGCCCGGGCGCGGGCTGCCGATGAGGATCTGGCGCGCGTTCGGCAGGGTGCCAAGCACGCCGGTGACGAGGACCCGTACCGTGTGAGCGGGGCGGAGGACATGGACTCCCTTGCCGACGGGGCAGACACAGAGGATGCCGGTGACCGCGATCGAACGGATGACTGATAGTGCTCATTCGGGGGCTCCCAACGGGTGCCCTTCCGGTCTGCGTGTCGACGCGCGTGCGGCAGCCGGCCTCCTCTCCGACGCGGCGAGCATCAGCGTCGTGTGCCATGTCTATCCCGATGCCGACACCATCGGTGCCGGGTTGGCGTTGGCGCAGGTGCTCGACGATGCGGGCAAGCAGGTCGAGGTAGCCTTCGCGGCGCCCGATCAGTTGCCCGAGTCGCTGCAGACGCTGCCGGGCGGGCATCTCATGGTCACGCCGAACGTCATCCGGGACGACGCTGATCTGGTTGTCACAGTGGATATTCCGAGCGTGAATCGGCTCGGCGCGCTGTCGGGGCTCGCCGGGCCCGGCCGCGAAGTGCTGGTCATCGACCATCACGCGTCCAACCAGCTGTTCGGCACTGCCAACTATGTCGACCCGACGGCGGACTCGACCACGATGTTGGTGGCCGAACTTCTCGACGCCTGGGACAAGCCCATCGACAAACGGGTGGCGCACTGTCTGTACGCAGGTCTGACCACCGACACCGGTTCGTTCCGCTGGGCGACCGCGCGGGCGCACCGGCTGGCGGCCCGGTTGGTCGAGCTCGGCGTCGACAACGCCTCGATCAGCCGTGCCCTGCTCGACACCCATCCCTTTGCCTGGCTGCCGATGCTGTCGCGGGTGCTGGCCTCGGCGCGGCTGCTGCCCGAGGCCGTCGGTGGCCGCGGGCTCGTCTATGCCGTTGTGCCGCATGCCGAATGGTCCACCGCCCGGCCGGAGGAAGTCGAGAGCATCGTCGACATCGTGCGGACCACTCAACAGGCAGAGGTTGCCGCGGTGTTCAAAGAGATCGAGCCGCAGCACTGGTCGGTGTCGATGCGGGCGAAGTCACTGAACCTGGCCACGGTCGCCAGTTCATTCGGAGGCGGTGGCCATCCGCACGCGGCCGGTTACTCGGCGGCAGGCCCTGCCGATGATGTGGTGCAGGCGCTGGCTCAAGCTCTTGCCTAGCCATGGTTGAACCGGAAGGCGACATTCCGGTCACGCCGGCGACCACCCGCCGCATCGCTGGCCTGGCATTTCCGGCATTGGGTGTGTTGGCGGCCGAACCGATCTATTTGCTCTTCGACATCGCGATCGTCGGTCGGTTGGGCGCCCTCAGCCTGGCCGGTCTGGCCATCGGCGGGCTGATCCTGGGCCTGGTCAACTCACAGGGCACCTTCTTGTCCTACGGCACCACGGCACGCTCGGCCCGCATGTTCGGTGCGGGGGATCGGCAGTCCGCGGTCGGCGAAGGTGTGCAGGCCACCTGGTTGGGCCTCGGGTTGGGGCTGCTCATCATCGCCGTCGTACAGGCCGTCGCAGAGCCGCTGTTGTCGGCGATCGCCGGACACGCCGACATCGCCGGTGCCGCATTGCCATGGCTGCGGATCGCCATCCTGGCGGCCCCGGCAATCCTCGTGTCGCTGGCCGGCAACGGCTGGATGCGCGGCGTACAGGACACTGTCCGGCCGTTGCGCTACGTGGTGTTCGGGTTCGCCGTGTCTGCCGTGCTGTGCCCGCTGCTGGTCTACGGCTGGCTCGGCCTGCCGCGGCTGGAGCTGCCCGGTTCGGCGGTGGCGAACCTGGTGGGGCAGTGGGTCGCGGCGCTGCTGTTCCTGCGGGCACTGCTGCATGAGAAGGTCCCGTTGCGGGTCCAGCCCGATGTCCTGCGGGCACAGTTGACCATGGGCCGCGACCTGCTGCTGCGATCCCTGGCGTTCCAGGCCTGTTTCCTGTCGGCGGGCGCCGTCGCGGCCCGGTTCGGCGCTGCCGCCGTCGCGGCCCATCAAGTCGTGCTGCAGGTGTGGAGTTTCCTGGCCCTGGTACTGGATTCGCTCGCCATCGCCGCGCAGTCACTGGTGGGTGCGGCGTTGGGTGCCGGTCAGGTGGCGCATGCCAAGAGCGTGGCCTGGAGGGTGACGCTGTTCTCCACGATGGCCGGTGTGGTGCTGGCGTTGGTCTTCGCGGTCGGGTCCTCGGTGTTGCCGCCGGTGTTCACCGACGATCAATCGGTTCTCGGGGCTATCGGGGTGCCATGGTGGTTCCTGGTCGCTCAATTGCCCGTGGCGGGAATCGTCTTCGCGCTCGACGGGGTGCTACTGGGTGCCGGCGACGCCAAGTTCATGCGTAACGCCACGCTGACCAGTGCACTCGTCGGCTTCCTGCCGCTGATCTGGTTGTCGCTGATCTACGGCTGGGGCCTTTTGGGCATCTGGTCGGGGCTGAGCACCTTCATGCTGCTGCGGCTGATCTTCGTCGGCTGGCGCGCGTTCTCGGGTCGTTGGCTGGTGCCCGGAACAGCCTGAGTAACGGTTCGGTCACCGGCGTTTGCCGCAAACCACCCACACCGCTTTGCGTCCGTTGCCGCGCTCGGCTACGGAAACGTCGTCGAATCCGGTATTGCGACACAACGCGCCGAATGCGTCGGCCTGCTGCCGAGTCCAGCCGTGACTGGCCAATCCGGTGGCCCCGTCGGGCGACTGGCGTTCGATCGCGATCAGTCGGCCTCCGGGGGCCAGCACGCGCCGGGCCTCGGCGACGGCCTCGTCGACGTCTTGCCAGTGGTGCACGGTGGCCAACGCCCACAGCACTGTCGCGGATCCGTCTGCCACCGGCAGGGTCTCTGCGGTGCCCTCACTCCAGGTGACCGGCGCGCGCTTCGGTGTGACCAGGCGGGCGATGCGCAGCATGGTCGACGACGGGTCGACACCGGTCACCCGCGCGGCGCGGCGGGCGGCGACCCGAGCGGCGGTACCCGGGCCGCAACCCACGTCGACGACATGGTCGGAGGAGGAGACCTGGGCGATGTCGGCGGCCATCTTCGCTTTTGCGCGGCCCACCAAGAGGAAGACCAATCCGCACAGCACTCCGGTGACACCCGCGAATCCGGGGTGGTCCGCATGGTGATTGATCGCACGTGCGGCGTTCATATGTAGACCTTGCCGGTTCAAGGCGGGTTGAAGTCAAATGACGGCATGGACCTGATCTCGATCGGCGAGGCTGCTGCACGGTTGCAGATGAGCACGTCGGCCTTGCGGTACTACGACGAGCGCGGGTTGGTGTCCCCGCGGCTGCGTCGGGCCGGCAAGAGGATGTACGGCCCCGAGGAGCTCCGCCGGCTGGCGTTGCTCAAGATCGTCAACCGGTTGGGTCTGCCGCTCGACACCGCGGCCGCGGTGCTGGACGCGCCCGGCGAACAGTGGCGCGCGACAGTGCGGGAGCAGATCGCCGCACTGGACCGGGTGATCGCGCAAGCCCAAGGGGCACAACAGTTTCTGACCCATGCCTTGCGCTGCCCGAAAGACCACCCGGCACGCGAGTGCGCCACGATGATCGAGGCGCTGGACCGGCTGGTCGACGGCATGAGTGTCGAGGAACTCGCGGCCGGCCAGACCGGGAACGGGTGGCTCGTCGACTGACGAGCCACCGCCCGGGCGACCCTTCACCGCACCTGGGAACGTCCCCGCTCGATCACGGAGCCGCGGCTGGCTGCGATGTCGTCACCGGATGCGCCGGCCATCCACTCCCGGGCCGAGGCCGCTTCGATCCACAAGCCCTGATTTGTCTGGGACTCGTCGATGCGGTGGTAGGACGCAAGCAGGGCCCGGACGGCGGCCTGATTGTTGGCGACGATCGAGGCGGCCACCCGCCGCGCTGTGGGCAGCAACTCGTCGTGGGGGACCACCTCGGTGACTAGCCCGGCCCGCAGCGCTTCGCTCGCCGAGAGGTAGTCGCCGGTCAAACTCATCCGCCGCGCCAGCCCGACGCCGACTTTCTGCGGCAGCCGCACGCTCAGACCCCAGGTCGGCAGCAGGCCCACCCGCGCGTGGGTGTCGGCGAACTTGGCGTGCTCGGAGGCGATCAGGATGTCGCAGTACAGGGCCAGTTCGAGCCCTCCGGTGACCGCGGCACCGTTGATCGCACCGATCACCGGCTTGGTCATGGCCGGCCATTTGGGGGAGATGTCGGGCAACTCGGTGGTGTCGCCGAGTTCTTTGAGGTCCAGGCCCGCGCAGAACACCGGATCCGCGCCGGTGAGAATCACGACGTCGACGTCATCGGCCGCCTGCGCGTCGTGCAGCGCCTGGTAGAACGCGGTGCGTAGCTGCGACGACAACGCGTTGCGGGATTGGGGCCGGTTCAGGGTCAGGGTCCGGACGCGGTCGGTGGTGTCGATCAGCAGTACGTCATCACTCATTCGATCAATCTATCGGAACGTGATCTGGCGCCTATCGTGGTGTCATGTGCCGCAACATCACGGAGCTGCGGGGGCTGCAGCCCGCCGCCACCGACGAGGAGATCGAAGCCGCCGCCCGCCAGTACGTACGCAAGGTCAGCGGAATCACCCGGCCGACGGGCGCCAACATCGAGGCGTTCGAGGCCGCCGTAGCTGAGGTCACCGCAACCACCACCCGGCTGCTCGACGGGCTGGCACCGCGTCGACAGCCGCCGAAAACCGTTCCGCCACTGCGGCGTCCGGAGGTCCGGGCCCGTCTGGCCGCACGGTGACCCAACCGGCGCTCAAAGAATGGAGCGCGGCCGTGCACGCGCTGCTCGACGGCCGGCAGACCGTGTTGCTGCGCAAGGGCGGCATCCACGAGAAGCGGTTCGCGGTGGCCGCGCCCGAGTTCGCGCTGTTCCCGACGATCGCTCACAGCCACGTCGAACGGGTGCGTCCCGAACACCACGACCTGCTGGCCGCGGCGGCCGCAGACAGCACCGAGGAGCAGGTGACCATCCGCGCCTGCGCGAAAGTTGTTGCCGCGGTTGAGGTCAACCGACCGGAGATGATCGACGAGCTCGCCGGCCTACACATCTGGACCGCCGAATCGGTCAAGGCCGACCGGCTCGATTTCCGTCCAAGACACCGACTGACCGTCATGGTGGTCCAGGTCAGCCCATTGCGTACACCGCTCCGGCTGGCGCGTACACCCGAATTCGCCGGTTGCAAGAGCTGGGTCGACCTGCCGGTACAGACCGGCGGGGGCGTACCGGTGCACGACCTCGAGACGCTGCGCGACGTCGCCGAGCGGGTGCGTCGCTCAGTCGTCTGACGGCGGCACCGGCCCGGCCGGCAGCACCACGCGCGATATGCCGCCTTCACCGTGATGCACGGTGTGGGTGGCGGGCACCAGCCGGGAACCGGAGATCGCCGGCTCGGCGGTGCCGAGATTGCGGGCGAAGCGTGGGTGTGAGCCGCCGGCGATCAGCACCCGGATCCGCGATCCGGCCTTGAACCGGTGGGCGACGGCGTCGAGCTCGAGCCGAACCGGCCCGGTGTGGTCGTTCAACCGAAGGAATCCGTCGGATACGTTGCGGGAGCGGCCTTTTGCGTCCACCTCGCTGATCCGGACGAAGATGTCGTGGTGCGGGTTGTCGCAGCTGTGGGCCAGCTCGGCAACCGGGTTGCCGGCCACATACAGATCGGCAGGCAGCGGATCGCCGGTGAACGTCAGCACGTCGCTACGTCGCGCCAGCCGGGTGTCGTTGCGGTAACCGCCGGCCGCGGCGAGCAGGCGGCCGCCGACGGTCGGGGTGGGGTCGGCGGGGTCGTAGGTGAACGTCGACGAGCTCCCGCGCGACGACCGACCCCCGTCTGACGGCGGCGCGGTGTCGGCCAGCCGGCCCGCCGGCTGCAGGAACAACTCGTGTTCGGGCATGGCCGGCGGCCAGTCGTCCAGCTCGACCCAGCCGTGCCCGTTGACGTGGATGCGCACCCGGCTGCGGGACGTCTCGCCCTGGCCGGCCAGGTGCGCGCCGAGCCAGTCGAGCGATTCGGCGACCACGGTGGCGACGCCCTTTGTCATCAGCTGGGTGTGAGTCCACGGCCCGACGGTCAGCGCCACCGGGACACCGCGCCGGTGCAGCTGCTCGTACTGCTCCAAGGTCTGGTCCAGGAACAGGTCCTGCCACCCGCTCAGCAGCAGGATGGGCACCTCGACATGCTCCAGAGCCTCATCGAACCGCAGCTGGTCCCAGAACGGGTCGTCGCGCTCGGGATGTTCCAGCCAGGATTCGAACCACGGTGCACCGTTGCCCAGCAACTCACGGGCCGCGGCTCCCATCGGCAGTCCGGCGGTGGCCTTGGCCAGCTCGGCGGGCCCGCGCAGCTGCCGGGAGAGGGCCTGCACCACGCCCGGCTCCTCCTGGCGGGCCACCATCGCGCTCCAGCCCAGGAAGTCGTTGAGGCTGAACGCTCCGGTGCCCCACGACGATGCGCTGAAATCGTGCGGTCCGACGGTGATGACGGCGGCCTTCATCTCCGGCGGGGGATCGGCCAGCAGCGCCCACTGGGTGAAGCCGAGATAGGACAGGCCCACGGTGGCGAACGATCCGGTGAACCAGGGTTGGTCGCGCAACCAGGCCACGGTGTCGGCGCCGTCGGCCATCTCGTGGACCATCGGGGTGAACTGGCCGCCCGAGCCGAATGTGCCGCGCACACTCTGCAGCACCACGTGGTAGCCGCGCGCCGCGTATACCTGTGCGAACAGCGGTGAGAACGGGAAGCGGCGACCGTACGGTCCGCGCACGAGCAGCGTGCCGGCAGGCCGGTCGGTGACGGGTGCGTAGTGGTCGGCGATCAGCTCGACACCGTCGCGCATGGGCACCCGCAATCCGTGCCGCACCGTGAAATCGGTTGTATGCGGCGGCAGTCCCAGGATTCTGCTGACGGCTTTGCCGGTGTACCGGCCGAATGCGCTCACGCGACCAGGCTACGTATCGCTCGGTGTGGTCCTCGCAACGCGGCGCGACTCAGAACTTGTAGTACGGCGCGAGCTCGTGGGCGCGTTGCAGGTTGATCTGCAGGCAGTCCGGCCGCTCCGGGGAGTGGATCGGCGAGTAGAACAGCGACTGCTGGATGACGCCGTAGCTGGTCTTGAAAGCGATCATGCAGGTGACCCACCACCGGTCGTTCCAGTCGGTGGGCTTCATGATCCAGTACTGCGCGGCCCGGTGACCGTCGATGTCCAACTCGACCGCGTCGGCCGGGATGGTCTGCTCGTAGGTCCGCCAGACGAACGCCTCGACGGCCATCTGGTAGTTGCCGGCGTCGTAGTGGCAGCGCAGGCTGTCCTCCGGCTCCGGCGGGGTGAAGGCCAGGCCGATCCGCTGGATCGCGTCGAACGGAATGTCGTTGCACGGATCGAACGGGGAGGGGTCCGTGGTCTCGATGACCGGCCACTTGATGGTCGTGGACACGTTGGTCATCGGCAGGTCCGTGACATCGAGTTGGAGCGGGCCGGCAGCGGCGCCGTTGGAGGGGCTCGACTGCCATCCCACGATCACCGCCGATACCAGCGCCGCAACCAGCCCTGTCGAAGCCGACAGTAGGCGCAACTTGGCGGCCATCACACCCCCTCGCAGTTTGGTGGGCAAAACGTTCCCCGGCTTGCGGGGAGTGTAGCGGTCGGTCGCAACGGACTCGACCATAAACGAGAACCTGTTCTAGTTGTCAACGGCGAGCAGTGGTGCCGCCCGGTTAGGCTGGTCCGTTGTGGTGGTGCAACTGTGATTGATCACGAGTCGAGGGACCGGCAGCCGGTTCTGTGGGCGATCAGCGATCTGCATACCGGGCACAACGGAAACAAGCCGGTGACCGAGTCGCTGTATCCGGCCTCGCCGGACGATTGGCTGATCGTCGCCGGAGATGTCGGGGAGCGCACCGACGAGATCCGATGGGCGCTGGACCTGCTGCGCAAGCGGTTCGCCAAGGTCATCTGGGTTCCCGGCAACCACGAACTGTGGACCACCAACAAGGACCCCATGCAGATCTTCGGCCGGTCCCGCTATGACTATCTGGTCGACATGTGTGACCAGATGGGCGTCATCACCCCCGAGCATCCGTTCCCGGTGTGGACCGAACAGGGCGGCCCGGCCACGATCGTGCCGATGTTCCTGCTGTACGACTACACCTTCCTGCCCGAGGGGGCCTCGACCAAAGGCGAAGGGCTGGCGATCGCGCGGGAACGCAACGTCGTTGGCACCGACGAGTTCCTGTTGTCCAGCGAGCCCTACGCGACCCGTGACGCCTGGTGCCGCGACCGGGTGGAGGCCACCCGCAAGCGACTCGACGATCTGGACTGGATGACACCGACGGTTCTGGTCAACCACTTCCCGCTGGTTCGCGAACCCTGCGATGCGATGTTCTACCCCGAGTTCGCGCTGTGGTGCGGCACGACGGCCACCAAGGACTGGCACACCCGCTACAACGCGATCTGCTCGGTGTACGGCCATCTCCACATTCCGCGCACCACTTGGTACGACGACGTGCGCTTCGAAGAGGTGTCGGTCGGCTATCCGCGGGAATGGCGCCGCCGCAAACCCTTCCGGTGGTTACGTCAGATACTGCCCGACCCCAACTACGCCCCCGGCTATCTCAACGAGTTCGGCGGACACTTCCAGATCACGGCCGAGATGCGCGCTCACGCGCAGCAGATGCAGGAACGGATCAAGGCGAGGCGCGCATGAGCGGCACACTGCTGGGGCAGGTGCTGCCCGACCTTCCGGACAAGCTCGCGGCGGCCGAGATGTACGACGACCCGCCGGGCCTGACCGCACTGCCCGAGGAGGCGGCACTGGTGGCCCGGGCGGTGGCCAAGCGCCGCAACGAGTTCACCACGGTGCGCTATTGCGCCCGCCAGGCGATGAGTGAACTGGGTTTCGGTCCGGTGCCGATCCTGAAGGGGGACAAGGGTGAGCCGTGCTGGCCTGACGGCATCGTCGGCAGCCTGACCCATTGTCAGGGCTTCCGCGGTGCGGTGGTCGGCCTGCTCGGAGCCATCCGCTCCGTGGGCATCGACGCCGAACCGCACGATGTGCTGCCTGACGGCGTGCTCGGCGCGATCTCGCTGCCGTTGGAGCGATCTGAACTCGGTGCCCTGCCCAACGGCCTGCACTGGGATCGAATCCTGTTCTGCGCCAAGGAAGCCACCTATAAGGCGTGGTATCCGCTGACGCATCGCTGGCTCGGGTTCGAGGATGCCCACATCACGTTCGGTGTCGACGGATCGGGTGCGGCCGGAACGTTCCGGTCCCAGATCCTGATCGACCCGGCCGCCGAACACGGGCCGCCGTTGACCGCGCTGGACGGCCGTTGGTCGGTGCGCGATGGCGTGACGTTGACGGCGATCGTGCTGTGAGTGTTCCAGAACCGGGCTTGGTGATAGTCGACAAGCCTGCCGGCATGACCAGCCACGACGTGGTGGGGCGCTGTCGACGGTTGTTCGGCACCCGCAAGGTCGGCCACGCCGGCACCCTCGATCCGATGGCCACCGGGGTGCTCGTCGTCGGCATCGAACGGGCCACCAAGATCCTCGGCCTGCTGACCGCCACCGACAAGTCGTACTCCGCCACCATCCGGCTCGGTCAGACGACGACCACCGAGGATGCCGAAGGTGAAGTGCTGCAGTCGGTCTCGGCTGTGCATGTGACGGACGACCAGATCGAGGCCGCGGTCGCCGGACTGCGTGGCGACATCGAGCAGGTGCCGTCGGCGGTCAGCGCCATCAAGGTAGACGGCCAGCGCGCATACAAGCTGGCCCGTGAAGGGCAGAAGGTCGAGTTGGCGGCGCGCCCCGTGCGCATCGACAAGTTCGAGGTGGTCGCGGTCCGTCGGCTGGGCGACTTCGTGGACGTGGACGTGGATGTGGACTGCTCGTCGGGTACCTATGTCCGGGCGTTGGCTCGTGACGTGGGTGTCACCCTCGGTGTGGGCGGACACCTGACGGCTCTGCGTCGCACCAGGGTTGGCCGATACGGGCTGGACGAGGCCCGCACCCTGGAGGACCTTGCCGACCACGCTCGGCTGAGCTACTCGCTCGATGAGGCCTGCCTGGTCGGGTTTCCGCGCCGCGACCTGACCGACGCGGAAACCGAGGACACCCGACACGGCCGGGCACTGGCCCCGGCCGGTATCGACGGTGTCTATGCCGCCACCGCACCGGACGGGCGGGTCATCGCACTGCTGCAGGACGGTTCGTCGCGCACCAAGAACGTCGTGGTGCTGCGCCCGGCCACGCTGTAGCCGACGTGGCGGTGCTCCACATGCAATCAAGTCGGTATGTTAGTTCGGTGCTGGTCATCGGTCCGGTCGATTAGGATTCGGGCGATGTCAGCAGTGGTGGGCGAGCAGGGCGGTCGGCGCACGCAGGCCGAGCGCAGTGCGGCCATGCGCGCCCGGCTGCTGGACGCCACCGTCGAGTGCCTGGTCACCTACGGCTATGCCGGGACCACCACGCAGCGAGTCGCCGAGGTTGCCGGAGTCACCCGCGGCGCCCAGGTTCACCACTTCCGGTCCAAGGAGGACCTCGTGGTGGCCGCGATCGAACATCTTGCCGAGCAGCGCGCCCAGGCGGCGGTCCGTGACCTGGGCAGGGTGGCTCCCGGTCCGGACACCGCTTCGATGGTGCTGGATTACCTGTGGGAATCGCACCAGGGCCCGGTTTTCGTTGCCACACTTGAGCTCTGGGTGGCGGCACGCACCGATGCGGTGCTCGCCGCGCAGATCGAGCGGGTCGAGCCGATCGTCACCGGTGCGCTGATCGGCGCGCTGGCGCAACTGGTGCCGGATCGCACGGCGCAGAAGGAACTGCGCGACCTGGCCTACACCGCCATGGATGCGCTGCGGGGGATTCTGCTGTCGAGCTTCGCCGACCGCGATTCCGAGCGGGCCAGGAAGCGCTGGGACCGGGTGTGCGTGCACCTGCGTCGCATGCTCTCCGACACCTTGAGTTCCGAACTCTCGTCGTAGTTCAGGCTCCTGTCCGGAGCCGACCGTCAACAACCTCTCCGTGATCGCGGGCATTTTTCTGCCTGTTGTAAAGATACAAACCAGTTGGTATGTTTTTGCCACCGCGCAGAAGGAGAGGTCAATGCCGAGGAAGACATACGTCATCGGGGTGGGGATGACGAAGTTCGAGAAGCCCGGTGCCCGGGTCAACGACGACGGGTCGCCATGGGACTACCCGGACATGGCGCGTGAGTCGGGCGCAAAAGCGTTGGCAGACGCCGGAATCGACTACCGCGAGGTGCAGGAGGCCTACGTCGGATACGTCTACGGGGAATCGACCTCAGGTCAGCGGGCAGTTTACGAACTCGGCATGACGGGGCTTCCGATCGTCAACGTCAACAACAACTGTGCGACCGGTTCGACGGCGCTGTACCTGGCGGCCCGGGCGGTGCGCAGCGGTCTGGCCGACTGCGTGCTCGCACTCGGGTTCGAGAAGATGCAACCCGGCTCGCTCGGCTCGACCTATGACGACCGCGAACAGCCTATGGCGAAACATTTTCTGGCACTGGCCGAGATCTCCGAGGTGCTGTTCCCGCCCGCGCCCTGGATGTTCGGCGCCGCGGGCCGCGAACACATGAAGGAACATGGGTCGACGGCAACGCATTTCGCCAAGATCGGATACAAGAACCACAAGCACTCGGTCAACAATCCGTACGCACAGTTCCAGGACGAGTACAGCGTGGACGACATCCTCGGTTCGAGGATGATCTACGACCCGCTGACCAAACTGCAATGTTCGCCGACCTCGGACGGGTCGGGTGCGGTGATTCTGGCCGGCGAGGACTTCGTCGACAAGCACGGCTTGGCCTCCCAGGCCGTGGAGATCGTCGGGCAGGCGATGACGACCGATTTCGAGAACAGCTTCGACGGCACCTGTAAGGCGTTGATCGGCCATCACATGAATGTCGCTGCCGCCCGGCAAGTTTACGACGAGTCGGGCCTGGGCCCCGAGGACTTTCAGGTCATCGAACTGCACGACTGTTTCAGCGCCAACGAACTGCTGCTGTACGAGGCATTGGGACTCTGCGGTGAAGGCGAGGCACCGAAGCTGATCGACAACGGCGACACCACCTACGGCGGGCGCTGGGTGGTCAACCCTTCCGGAGGCCTGATTTCCAAGGGGCATCCGTTGGGCGCGACCGGCCTGGCCCAGTGTGCCGAATTGACCTGGCAGCTGCGAGGCACCGCCGACAAACGTCAGGTGGACAACGTCACCGCCGCATTGCAACACAACATCGGCCTGGGCGGGGCTGCCGTGGTGACCGCCTATCAGCGGGCCGACCGGTAACCGACAAACACAGAAAGAGAACCGACAATGGGACATATCGAAGCCACCCGCGAGCTTGCCGCCGGCCCGGACGCCTTGTGGGCCACGGTCTCGGACCCGCAGACGTGGGACAAGTGGTTCACTGTTCACGACAAATGGCTGGAGGAACCGCCGGCGACGCTGACCGAAGGTGCGCGGCTCACGGCCAAGATCGTCATGCTGGGCATGGCGAACAAGATCGAATGGACCATCGAATCCGTCGATGCGCCCAACAGCCTGGTGTTGTCCGGCACCGGAATGGCCGGGGTGAAGGCGAAGTTCGCATTCACCATCGACCCGATCGAGACCGGTTCCCGATTCACCGTCAGCGGTGACTTCGAGGGCGCACTGGTCAAGGGGGCACTGGCCAAGGCCGTCGAGAAGGACGGCGTCAAACAACTCGACAAGAGCCTGGACGCGCTCGACGCACTGGCATCGGCGTCGGCATGACCGCGGCGAACAGCACCACTGACGAGGAACTGCGCTTCGACGACAACGGGCTGAACACCTGGACCGACGAGGAACGGTTCGAGGTCACCCGCGAGCGGCTCGCCGAATATGCCGCGGCCACCAACGATCCGATTCCTGCCCACCGCTCCGGCGAGGTGGCGGCGCCGGTGTTCGCCATCGTTCCGGTGTTCGAGGCACTTCTGGTGCCGGCGGTCGACGTGCTGCCGGTGGAACTGATCCCCCGGGTGGTGCACGGGGAACAGGACTTCCACTTCCACCGGCCGATCCGGCCCGGCGACAAGCTGGTGTCGCGCGGCAAGATGATCGGTTACGAAGGACTCGAGAACGGTACCCGGGCAGCGATCTACCTCGAATGCCGCACTGAAGAGGGCGAACTGGTGAACGAGCAGTATGTCACCACGTTCGTGCGAGGCTTCGATGCCGGCAAGGCGATGGGGGAGTTGAGCCCGGCCCACCGGTTCGACGAGGGATTGCGCGCAAGTGCCCCGGTAGCGACGGTGAGCCAGCACGTCGACGCCGATCAGACATTCCGGTACAGCCCGGCTGCAGGTGACCCGATGCCCATTCACCTCGACGAGGAGGTGGCCCGAGACGCAGGACTGCCGGGCATCATCGCACACGGCCTCTGCACCATGGCATTCACGTCTTGGGCGGTGCTGACCGAAGTGGCCGGATCAGATGTGAACCGGCTCAAGCGGTTTGCCGTGCGGTTTTCCAAGATGGTGATCCCCGGCGACGACCTGGAGACCCGCATCTGGCTGAGAGGTTCGGCCAACGGTGTCACGACCTACGCGTTCGAGACCGCCAGAGGATCCGATCTCGTCATCACCGACGGCCTGGCGGAAATAGCTGAGGAGGCATAACAGATGAGTGCATTGAACGGGCGCGTCGCCGTCATCACCGGCGCAGGCAGGGGGATCGGCCGCGAACACGCGCTGTTGTTCGCATCGCAGGGCGCCAGCGTCGTCGTGAACGACCTGGGCGGCAGCAACGCCGGCGAGGGTAGCGACAGCGGGCCGGCCCACGAGGTGGTGACCGAGATCGAGGCCGCGGGCGGCAGGGCGGTGGCCAACACCGCCAACGTCGCCACCTGGGACGGGGCGAAATCACTGGTCCAGCAGGCGATCGACGAGTTCGGACGCCTCGATGTCGTGGTCAACAATGCCGGAATCCTGCGCGACGGTTTCATTCCCACCATGGCCGAATCCGATTGGGACGCGGTGATCGCGGTTCATCTCAAAGGTCACTTCGCGGTGCTGCGGCATGCCGCCGAGTACTGGAAGGCACAGTCGAAGGCAGGCGACCGGCCCAATGCCTCGGTGATCAACACCGCATCCGGGTCGGGCACCACGATTCCCAATGCCGGACAAGCGAACTACGGCTCGGCCAAGGCCGCGATCGCCGCGTTGACCCTCGTCGCCGCCGACGAGCTGGAACGTTATGGCGTACGGGTCAACGCGATCGCACCGATCGCCCGGACGCGCCTGACCCTGGCCACACCCGGAATGGGTGCGCTCATGGCCGAACCCGAGGACGAGGGCGAGGTCGATCTGTTCAGCCCGGCCAACATCTCACCGCTGGTCGCCTACCTCGCGACGGAGAAGTGCCCCATCACCGGGCGCGTATATGCGGTTCAGGGCGGGGCGATCTCGCAACTCGCCGGCTGGCATGACGTAGAGACCATCGAGACCGACGGTCTGTGGCAGCTCGACGACATCGCTGCGAGGTTGCCGTCATGATCGAGTGGTCCGACACCGACATCATCATGCGCGACACGGTGCGCGAGTTCATCGACAAGGAGATCCGGCCGCACCTGGACGGCTTGGAGAGTGGCGAGCTGTCACCGTACCCGTTCGCACGCAGGCTTTTCAGTGAGTTCGGACTCGACGTGATGGCCGCCGAGGCGGTCAAGAGCATGCTCGACAAGCAGCGTGAGCATGATTCACGAGAGAGCCGGGACAAATCTGGGGGTATCGGAGCGCTCGCTGAGCAGGCCTCGATGGCCGCCGTCATGGTGTCGGAGCTCGCCGGCGTGAGTATCGGCCTGCTGAGCACCATCGGCGTCAGCCTGGGACTGGGCGCGGCGACCATCATGAGCCGCGGCACGCCGGCGCAGAAGGAGCGGTGGCTGCCGGAACTGATGACCCTGGAGAAGATCGCGGCCTGGGCGATCACCGAGCCCGACGCGGGTTCTGATGCGTTCGGCGGGATGAAGACCTATGTCAGACGCGACGGCTCCGACTACATCCTCAACGGACAGAAGACGTTCATCACCAACGGCCCCTACGCCGACGTGCTGATCGTCTACGCCAAACTGGACGACGGTGACGCAGCGACGGACCGCCGCGACCGGCCGGTGCTGACCTTCGTACTCGATGCCGGAATGCCCGGACTCACGCAGGGCAGACCGTTCAAGAAAATGGGCATGATGTCCTCGCCGACGGGAGAGCTGTTCTTCGACAACGTACGGATCGGTCCCGACCGGTTGCTCGGTGAGACCGAATCCCACTCCGGCGGTGACGGACGCGACAGTGCGCGAGCCAATTTCGCCGCCGAACGCGTGGGAGTGGCACTGATGTCGTTGGGCATCATCAACGAGTGCCACCGGCTGTGCCTCGAGTACGCGAAGACCCGCACCCTTTGGGGAAGGAAGATCGCCGAGTTCCAGCTCATCCAGTTGAAGCTCGCACGCATGGAGATCGCCCGGATCAACGTGCAGAACATGGTCTTCCAGACTCTGGAGCGGCTCAAAGCAGGCGCACTGCCCACCCTGTCCGAGGCCTCGGCGATCAAGCTCTACTCCTCGGAGGCGGCGACCGAGGTGGCCATGGAAGCCGTTCAGCTGTTCGGTGGCAACGGCTATATGGCCGAGTACCGGGTGGAACAACTCGCCCGGGATGCCAAATCACTGATGATCTACGCGGGAAGCAACGAGGTGCAGGTGACGCACATCGCGAAGGGGCTGCTCGCGGGATGATCACCGAAAGCCGCGCCGGTTTCGGCGGGGTGGGCACCAGAGTGCTGTCGGTGCCGGGCAGCGGAACCCCGGTGGTTCTGCTGCACGGCTATGCCGACAGCGCCGACACCTGGCGTGGCGTGCTCACCCGCCTGGAGGCGCTCGGACGCAGGACGCTCGCGGTCGATCTGCCCGGCTTCGGCCAGGCGGATCCCCGCGGCACCGGCCCCTTGCTGCCACAGTTCGACGGGTTCGCCGATGCACTTCTGACCGAGACCGGACCGGCGGTCCTGGTGGGAAACTCACTCGGTGCGGCGACCGCGCTCAGGGCGGCGGCGCGCAATCCGGACCTGGCCGCTGCGGTGGTCGCACTCGACGATCCGCTCAATGCCCGCCACTGGCTCGCCAACCTGGCCCGAAGGCGTTCGGTCCCCGCGGGATTCTGGTCTTTGCTCGCACGTATCCCGGTTCCGGACAGTGCCCTGCGCCGGCTCACCGTGAACGCTGTGCCGCGGGTGTTGTACGGCCCGGGAATCACCGCGGACCCCGAGGTCGTGACCTATTGGTCCGATTTGGTATCCGGGCCGCCCGCTGTCGCGGCGTTGGGGCGTGATGCCTTCCGATACGCGTATGAAGCGCTGGGCAGCCACCACGGCATCCGGATCAACTGTCCGACCGTGGTCGTGCACGGCGCCAGGGACCGGATCATCCCGGTCAAAGCGAGTCAGGCACTGCATCAACAGATTCCGGGAAGCCGACTCGTCGTCTTGCCACGGTCTGGTCATTGCCCGCAACTCGACGACCCTGAGGCTGTGGTTCGGATCATCGCAGAGATCGAGGCTGCCGTATGAAAGACGTGCTGCATCGGCTGCATGACATCGCATCGGCGGCGATGGTCCTGCAGCGTCGTGGTCTGGTCGACGTGCGTAGCCCCGTGGCGGTCATCCGGGCATCCCGCGCACTGCGAAAGTACGGGTCCTTCGGCGGTCTCATCACGCATACCGCCGGGCGCTACGGCGACGCGACCGCACTGGTGGACGAAGCCGGAACCCTGAGCTTCCGCGATCTCGAACGAACGACGAATGCGTTGGCTCGCGGACTGTCCCGAAAAGGCATCAAAGCCGGAACAGTCGTGGGAGTCCTCGAACGCAATCATCGCGGGCTGATGCTGGCGTTGGCAGCGGCAGGCAAGATCGGGGCCAGAGTGGTTCTGCTCAACACCGGATTCGCCGCACCGCAGCTGGCAGATGTCTGTGTAAGGGAGCATGTTTCGGCGGTGGTGGCCGATGAGGAATTCGTGGCGCTACTGGATGTGTTGCCGGCCGGAATCGAGCGCATCGTCGGGTGGGCTGATGGACCAACGGCATTCCCGACGCTGAACGCCATCGCAGGGGACGAGTGGACGGACCCGTTGCCCGCTCCGGGCAAGCTGGGTGGGATGGTGTTGCTGACCAGCGGCACCACCGGCACCCCCAAGGGGGCGCCGCGGAACAAAGTGAGTCCGTTGCAATCCGCCCAGCTGCTCGACCGGATCCCGTGGCCGGCCGGTGGCGCCTACTGCGTGGCCGCGCCGATGTTCCATGCCACGGGCCTGGCGACCTGTTCACTGGGGCTCGCGCTGGGCAACCGCGTGGTACTGGCTCGGCGGTTCGAGCCCGAGGACACGCTGGCGTCGATCGAAACCCATGAGGTGACCGCCCTCATCGTGGTGCCGACGATGCTGCAGCGCATTCTCGACCTCGGGCCCGATGTGCTCGCCCGCTACGACACCTCGTCGCTGAAGGTCGTGTTCGCCGCCGGATCAGCGTTGTCGCCGGATCTGTGCCGGCGTACGTCCGAGGCTTTCGGAGACGTGCTGTACAACCTGTACGGGTCCACGGAGGTGGCTGTCGCCGCGGTCGCCACCCCGGCTGAACTGCGCGCTGCGCCGGGCACCGTGGGACGCCCACCGGTCGGCTGCACCTTGGCCGCCTACGACGAACACCGACATCGGATCACCGAACCAGGCCGCAGCGGAACGCTTTTCGTGTCCAGCGGGCTGAGTTTCTCGGGTTACACCGACGGCGGTCACAAGGAAGTCGTCGACGGGCTGTTGTCATCGGGGGACACCGGTCATTTCACCGCCGACGGCCTGTGGTTCGTCGACGGTCGTGACGACGACATGATCGTGTCCGGCGGAGAGAACGTGTTTCCGCTGGAAGTCGAGAACCTGCTGGCCGGACACCCTGAGGTGGTCGAGGCGTGCGTACTGGGAGTCGACGACGACGACTTCGGTAAACGACTCCGCGCCTTCGTGGTTCGCCACCCCGATGCGACGCTGGACGCCGACGGTGTGAGGACCCATGTGAGGTCCGGGCTGGCGCGTCACAAAGTGCCCCGGGATGTCGTCTTTCTGGATTCCTTGCCACGCAACGAAACCGGGAAAGTGCTCAAAGCTGTGTTGCGGAAGGAGTTCCGATGAAGACGACCGCATACCGAGGCGGCCGGGTGGTGGCGATCACCGGGGGAGCCAGGGGAATCGGAATGGCGACCGGCGCGGCGTTCCTGCGGGCAGGCGCGCGGGTTGCCCTCGGCGACATCGACGCGGCCCTGGTCGAGAAGACCGCGGCAGAACTCAGGGAGTCGACAGGCGGTGTGGTCTGCGGGTTGCCACTCGACGTCACGGACCGGACGTCGTTCTCCTCATTTCTCGATGCCGCCGAGGACCGGCTCGGCCCGCTCTACGTGTTGGTCAACAACGCCGGGATCATGCCCACCGGCAGCTTCACCGCCGAGGCCGATGACATGACCGACCGCATCGTCGCGATCAATCTGTGCGGTGTGCTCCACGGATCGAAACTCGCCGCGCACCGGATGGCCGGGCGCGGCGGCCACATCGTGAACGTCGCTTCGCTCGCCGGGGCGACCGCATTTCCAGGACTGGCCACCTACTGCGCAACCAAGCACGCCGTCGTCGGGTTCTCCGAAGCACTCCATCTTGAGCTCTTCGCGAGTGGCGTCGGCGTCACGGCGGTATTGCCGAGCGTGGTGCACACCGAACTGTCCGCGGGTCATGGTGCACCGAAATGGATTCGGCCGATCTCGGAAGTGGAACCCGAGGATGTCGCCGCGGCGGTCGTCGCTGCCGTGGGCAGTCACCGGACCAGGGTTGCGGTGCCGCGAACACTCGGAGCGATGATCAAGATCGCCTCGGGCTTACCGGACCGGCTTCGGCACCGAATCTCGGCTGCCGCGCATTTCGACACGGCATTCATCCACGTCGACCCGGCGGCGCGCGAGGCGTATCACCGGCGTCTCGACATGTGAGCCGTCAAAGTTGGCCGTGGCGAGGCGGTTTCGTGCCCGAGAGGGTGTAGTTGCCGATGTGACGGATCTTCCACCGGGTCGCATCGTGCAAGGTGTGGGTGCGTGCGTCACGCCAGTAGCGCGACAGGTTGCCCGACGCCGACGCGCTGCGCGTCCCGCCGAATTCGAACAGCGCGCTGCCGGCGTCCACTGCCGCCCGGGCGGCAGCCACCTTGGCGATCGCCACCGCGATCGAGGCGGCCGCGGCACTGTCCTCGGTCAGTTCGGCCCGGGCCGTGTCGACCTGCCGGGCGGCCTCGGCCAGCAGCGCCTGCGCGCCCCGCACCGTCACCGTCAGCTCACCGGCGGCCTGCACGAGGGTCGGATCCTCGACCGCACTGGAGACCGATGCCTCGAAATGCGGTCGCGCCTTGGCGGCCTGGCGCACGCCTTCCTCCAGCGCGGCCGTCGCGATGCCCACATCGAGAGCTGCATGCAGCAACTGTGCCCGCGCCCCGTACACGGTGGGCCGCGCGAAGATCGGGCTGAACTCGACGACGTGGGCGGCAGGTACCTCGACGGAGTCGAGCGTGACGGTGCCCGAGGCCGTCGTCCGCTGCCCCATGCCGTCCCAGTCGTCGACGATCTCGACCCCGGCCGCATCGCGCGGCACGAACGCGATGGCCTTGGGTGTGGTGGCCGTCGGCACCTGCGCGGAACCATCGGAACGCGACGCCCGCACAACCAGCCAGTCGGCGAACAACGCCCCGGTCGAGTAGTACTTACGGCCGCCCAGGACGTAGCCGGCATCCGAAGCCGTGAGTGTGGTGGTGTCCACGTCGACGGGATGCGGCCCGCGTTCGGACTGGGCATTGGCGAACAACGCCCCGTCGGCGACCAGCCCGTAGAAATACGCCTGCTGCTGCTGGGTGCCCTGCAGCCGCAGGGCCTCCAGGAACGTGAAATGCGAGTGCGGGATCTGGCCGATGGACGGATCGCCGTGCGCGATCAGCCGCAGCACCTCGGCGAGCACTGCGACGGGCACGTCGAGCCCACCGTGCTCGGCCGGCACGGTCAGGGCCAGCAGTCCCGACTCCTTGAGGGCCCGCACCTGCTCGTGCGGCAGGATCCGGTGCGCGTCTCGGGCACCGGCTCCCTCGGCGAACGCCCTTGACAGTTCAGCGGCAACGGCCAGCGCCGCCTCCGCCGAAGCCACACGAACGGCGCCGGCCAGATCGGTCATCGCGACGTTCCGACGAACGGGATCGACGCCGGGGCGCCTGACTGGGAGCCGCCGCCCAACAATCCGCGTTCGCGCAGGATGGGCACCACGCCCTCGCCGAACCAGAACAGCTCCTCGAGGTGCGGATAGCCCGAGAAGATGAACTCGTCGATGCCGATCTCGGCGTACTCGGCGATGCGGTCGGCCACCTCGGTGTGGCTGCCCACCAGCGCCGTGCCCGCGCCACCGCGCACCAACCCGACCCCCGACCACAGGTTGGGTGCGATCTCCAGGCTTCGGGCGTCACTCCACGTGCCGTTGGCGCGGTTGGCCTCATGCAGGGCACGCATGCGTTTCTGGC
This sequence comes from Mycolicibacterium fortuitum subsp. fortuitum, assembly GCF_022179545.1. Next base: position 2,597,645 of record NZ_AP025518.1, read on the forward strand.
CTTCGGACTGGCTGCGGGCCAGGCCGGCCTGCGCCGCGGCCACCGTGTCCTCGTCGAGCGCGGCGACCAGCCGGTCGGCCTGCGCCCACGCCTCCTCCGAGGAGTCCCGCGAAATGGTGTGCAGGCGGATGCCGAACCGCAGTTTGCGTCCCTGCTCCTCGCCGAGCGCCCGGATCCACTCGATCTTCTCCCGCACCGCGGCGGGTGGCTCGCCCCAGGTGAGATAGACGTCGGAGTGCCGGGCTGCCACCGGGCCGGCCGCCTGTGAGCTGCCGCCGAAGTACAGCGGCGGCACCGGCGCCGGAGGCAAGGACAGCGAGGCCTCCTCGACGTCGATGTACTCGCCCTTGTGGGTAACGGTCTCACCGGCCCACAGTCGGCGGACCACGTCGAGGAACTCGTCGCAACGCGCATACCGGGCGTCCTTGTCGAGATGGTCGCCGAAGGCCCGCTGCTCGTGCGCCTCGCCGCCGACCACGACGTTGAGCAGGATCCGTCCCGGTGCGTGCCGCGCGAACGTCGCCGCCATCTGGGCCGACAGGGTCGGGCTGACCAGCCCCGGGCGGAACGCCACCAGGAAGGCCAGCGAGGTGGTTTCGCGGGCCAGCAACGCCGCGGTGATGAACGCGTCCTCGCACCAGGCCCCGGTCGGGATCAGGGCGCCGGTGAAGCCGAACCGTTCCGCCGAACGGACGATCGACGCCAGGTAGTCGATCGAGGCCTCACGGTCGCCTCCGGCAGCGCCCGCGGGCGTGCCGTGGCCGCCGCCGACAATCAGCCGGCTGTCGCCGTAGGTGGGAAGAAACCAGTGCAGAGAGACAGTCACGAACAGGACATCTTGGTGCCGAATCGGCTACCGCACACGGGTAAAAATCGCGGTGATCCCGACATGCCGCGACGGCGGGGGACCGCGCGCCTCAGCTGGCGACGACCCAGATCGCCTCGGCCGCCGGATTACCCAGCTCAACCTGGACTCCGGTGTCCGGGTTGGACGGATCGTCGGGTTCGCCCGGTCTTCCCACGGCCACCGAGATCACGCCGGCGAAATCGCGCCGTGCCACCACCCGCACCCGCGAATCGAGGCTGATCCCGACGCTGTCGAAATAACGCAGCATCTCCGGATCGGCGTCGGAAATACGGGCCACCGTGCCCGCGTCACCGTCCTGGCACGCCGACAATTGGCGGGCCGGAGGGGTGGGCACCTGGCCGTCGGCGGCAGGGATCGGATCCCCGTGCGGATCACGGGTGGGGTGGCCCAGCTTGGCGTCGATCCGGTCGAGCATCCGGTCGCTCACGGCGTGCTCGAGGATCTCGGCCTCGTCGTGCACCTCGTCCCAGCCGTAACCGAGCTCCTGCACGAGGAAGGTCTCCATCAGCCGGTGCCGACGGACCATCGCCAACGCGGCGCGCCGGCCGGCATCGGTCAGCGTCACCGCACCGTACTTCTCGTGGTGGACCAGGCCCTGGTCGGCCAGCTTGCGGATGGATTCCGACGCCGTGGATGCCGACACGCCGATCCGCTCGGCCAGCAATTTGGTGCTGACCTTCTCGCGAGACCACTCCTGGGCTGTCCAGATGACTTTCAGATAGTCCTGGGCAACCGTGGAGAGGTCTTGATGGTTACCGTCGGGACTCACAGTGGGAAAGTTTAGGCAATCATCACCTGATCGGGGGATCTAGAGCAGACCGCGTCGCGTTCGGGTCGTAGGCTGATCGCGTGCAGCGCTGGCGTGGGCAGGACGAGATCCCCACGGACTGGGGCAGGTGTGTAGTCACCATCGGGGTGTTCGACGGGGTTCACCGCGGACATGCGGAGCTGATCAGCCATGCGGTAAAAGCTGGCCGGTCACGCGGAGTGCCGGTGGTTCTCATGACCTTCGACCCACATCCGATGGAGGTGGTGTTTCCGGGCAGTCATCCGGCACAGCTGACGACGCTGACCCGGCGTGCCGAGCTGGTCGAGGAACTCGGAGTCGACGTTTTCCTGGTCATGCCGTTCACCTCCGATTTCATGAAGCTCACCCCCGAGCGCTACATCCACGAGTTGTTGGTGGAAGACCTGCACGTGCTCGAAGTGGTGGTGGGGGAGAACTTCACCTTCGGCAAGAAGGCCGCCGGGAACGTCGAGATGCTGCGCAAGGCCGGCGAGCGGTTCGGGTTCGCGGTCGAGAGCATGTCCCTGGTGACCGAGAATCTCGACCCCGAACACCGCGACGAGCGGGTGACCTTCTCCTCGACATACATCCGCTCCTGCGTCGACGCCGGTGATGTGGTGGCCGCCGCCGAGGCGCTGGGCCGTCCACATCGCGTCGAAGGCGTGGTGGTGCGCGGTGACGGACGCGGCCGGGTTCTGGGATTCCCGACCGCCAACGTGGCGCCGCCGATGTATTCGGCGATCCCGGCCGACGGCGTGTACGCCGCCTGGTTCACGGTGCTGGGCCATGGTCCGGTGATGGGCACCGTCACCCCTGGTGAGCGATACCAGGCCGCGGTATCGGTCGGCACCAACCCGACCTTCTCAGGACGCACCCGCACGGTCGAGGCATTCGTTCTCGACACCGAGGCCGACCTGTACGGGCAGCATGTCGCGGTCGATTTCGTCTCCAGGATCCGCGGCATGGAAAAGTTCGACCGGGTAGAAGAGCTGGTCGCGGAGATGAAGCGGGACGCCGACAAGGCGCGGGGCATTCTGGCTGCGCAGTAGCCGGCTGAAATTTGCGGCCCGCCGCAGGTGCTAGACTTTGCGCCGATCCGGTGCATGCTGCAGTCCGCGGTGGCTGTGCCGAGAATATGTTCGCGGAACTGAAAATGATGGAGTTGATTTCGTGGCGCTTACCGCCGAGCAGAAGAAGGAAATCCTGAGCAGCTACGGTCTGCACGAGACCGACACCGGTTCGCCGGAGGCCCAGGTCGCCCTGCTGACCAAGCGGATCTCGGACCTGACCGAGCACCTCAAGCAGCACAAGCACGATCACCACTCGCGGCGCGGTCTGCTGCTGCTGGTCGGTCGTCGTCGCCGGCTGCTCAAGTACGTTGCCCAGGTCGACGTGGCGCGTTACCGTTCGCTGATCGAGCGCCTCGGGCTGCGTCGCTGACGCGGCTCTAGGTGCCGACACTTTCCGCGGCTGCCCTTTACGGGGCAGCCGCGCTCCTTTTCGTCGGCGGGTTGACCGCATGCTCGTCCGCGGCGGCCGCGGACATGAAGGCAGGAGACTGCCTGAAGATGAGCGGTACGTACGACCGCCCGGACGCCAGCCACGCGGAGTGTGGCAGCGACGCGTCGAACTACAAGGTCATCTCCACGGTCACCGACAGCGACCAGTGCCCGGGCGACATCGACACCTACTACTCGGTGCGCAGCGCGTTCAGTGACGAAACCCAGACGCTGTGTCTGGACATCGACTGGGTTACCGGCGCCTGTATGAGCGTCGATCCCGAGAACGACAAAGATCCTTACCGGGTGGATTGCGCGGATTCGTCTGCGCCGCACCGGCAACGGGCCACCGAGGTTCTTTCCGGGGTGTCCAACGTCGATCAGTGCGCCAGCGGAGTGGGCTACGCATACCCGGAACGCCAGTTCACGGTATGTGTGGAGGATGTGTCCTAAGCAGGTCTGCAATGGCGGACCTGCCGTTGCTGCCGTGTAACATGAGGGCGTTCGGCGGCTGGAATCTGCGCTGAACATCAGGTGCGGCACCCGCGATCCGCGGGCGTTGTTCCTGCGAGTCATATCGGGCCCGCCTGGACGGGCGGTCTTCGGTAGTGGCTGTCGGAACCCGACGCAGGGACTTTCTCTGGGGGCCATCCGGCCGCTTCGATCGACGGCCGTAGCCGTATCCGGGGCCTGTGGCGTATCGCCACCGTGACGCCGCGAAAACAGTTGAATGAATTCGAAAGAGGCCAACGGACTCTATGTCTGTAGTTGAACTTGAAGACGGTGTGTTCGAATCCACCGCAACCCTCGACAACGGGAGCTTCGGTACCCGCACCGTCCGCTTCGAGACCGGACGGCTCGCGCAGCAGGCCGCCGGTTCGGTCGTCGCCTACCTCGACGACGAGACCATGCTGCTGAGCGCCACCACCGCCAGCAAGAGCCCCAAGGATCACTTCGACTTCTTCCCGTTGACGGTTGATGTCGAGGAGCGCATGTACGCCGCGGGCCGGATCCCGGGCTCGTTCTTCCGTCGTGAGGGCCGGCCCTCCACCGACGCGATCCTGACCTGCCGTTTGATCGACCGTCCGCTGCGCCCGTCGTTCGTCGACGGCCTGCGCAACGAGATCCAGGTCGTGGTCACCGTGCTGAGCCTGGATCCCAAGGATCTGTACGACGTGCTGGCCATCAACGCCGCCTCGGCGTCGACCCAGCTGGCCGGCCTGCCGTTCTCCGGCCCCGTCGGCGGCACCCGGGTCGCCCTGATCGACGGCCAGTGGGTCGCCTTCCCGACTGTCGAGCAGCTCGAGCGGGCCGTGTTCGACATGGTCGTCGCGGGCCGTGTCCTCGAAGACGGCGATGTGGCGATCATGATGGTCGAGGCCGAGGCCACCGACAACGTCATCGACCTGGTGGCCGGCGGCGCTCAGGCTCCCACCGAGGCCGTCGTCGCCGAGGGTCTTGAGGCGGCCAAGCCGTTCATCAAGGAACTGTGCACCGCCCAGCAGGCGCTGGCCGAGAAGGCCGCCAAGCCGACCGGCGAGTACCCGGTGTTCCCGGACTACGAGGCCGACGCCTACGACGCCGTGGCGTCGGTGGCCACCGACGCCCTGTCGGAGGCACTGACCATCGCCGGCAAGCACGACCGCGACGACCGCACCAACGAGATCAAGGTCGAGGTGCTCGAGCGTCTCGGTGAGACCTTCGCCGGGCGCGAGAAGGAAATCGGCGCCGCATTCCGGTCGCTGACCAAAAAGCTTGTGCGCCAGCGCATCCTGACCGACCATTTCCGTATCGACGGCCGTGGCATCACCGACATCCGGGCCCTGTCGGCCGAGGTCGCCGTGATCCCGCGGGCGCACGGCAGCGCACTGTTCGAGCGTGGCGAGACCCAGATCATGGGTGTCACCACACTGGACATGATCAAGATGGCCCAGCAGATCGACTCGCTGGGGCCCGAGACCACCAAGCGCTACATGCACCACTACAACTTCCCGCCGTACTCGACCGGTGAGACCGGTCGCGTCGGCTCGCCCAAGCGTCGCGAGATCGGCCACGGCGCGCTGGCCGAGCGTGCGCTGGTTCCGGTGCTGCCTAGCGTCGAGGAGTTCCCGTACGCCATCCGCCAGGTGTCCGAGGCGTTGGGATCCAACGGTTCGACCTCGATGGGCTCGGTATGTGCCTCGACCCTGTCGCTGCTGAACGCCGGTGTGCCGCTCAAGGCGCCGGTGGCAGGCATCGCCATGGGCCTGGTCTCCGATCAGGTCGCCAATGAAGACGGCACAGCCGAGACCCGCTACGTCGCACTCACCGACATTCTCGGTGCCGAGGATGCCTTCGGCGACATGGACTTCAAGGTCGCGGGCACCAAGGACTTCGTCACCGCCCTGCAGCTCGACACCAAGCTCGACGGCATCCCCTCCAAGGTGCTGGCGGGTGCGCTGAGCCAGGCCAAGGACGCGCGGCTGACCATCCTCGACGTGATGGCCGAGGCCATCGACCGTCCCGACGAGATGAGCCCCTACGCGCCGCGGATCACCACCATCAAGGTTCCGGTGGACAAGATCGGCGAGGTCATCGGGCCCAAGGGCAAGATGATCAACTCGATCACCGAGGAGACCGGCGCCCAGATCTCGATCGAGGACGACGGCACGGTGTTCGTGGGTGCGGCCGACGGGCTGTCTGCGCAGGCCGCGATCGACAAGATCAACGCCATCGCCAACCCGCAGCTGCCCAAGATCGGTGAGCGGTTCCTGGGCACTGTCGTCAAGACCACCGATTTCGGCGCGTTCGTGTCGCTGCTGCCGGGTCGCGACGGGCTGGTCCACATCTCCAAGCTGGGCCGCGGCAAGCGCATCGCCAAGGTCGAGGACGTGGTGAAGGTGGGCGACAAGCTTCGTGTCGAGATCGCCGACATCGACAACCGCGGCAAGATCTCGCTGGTGCTCGTCGACGAGGAGCAGGCGGAGCAGGGCAAGGCTGACGGTGCGGTCGAAGGCACTCCGGCTCCGGCCGAAGCCGCCCCCGCCGAGTCCTGACCACCTCAGCTCGACACAAGGCGTCTGCACTGAACACCACACATGTCCGCCGGACAGATCTGCCCGGCGGACTCCGGGTGGTCACTGAGTACATCCCGTCGGTGCGTTCGGCATCGGTCGGGGTGTGGGTGGGTGTCGGCTCCCGCGACGAAGGACGAAGCGTCGCGGGCGCCGCCCACTTCTTGGAGCATCTGCTGTTCAAGGCCACCCCGACGCGCAGCGCGGTCGACATCGCGCAGGCTGTCGATGCCGTCGGCGGTGAGCTGAACGCGTTCACCACGCGCGAGCACACCTGTTACTACGCGCATGTGCTCGACTCCGACCTGGAGCTCGCGGTCGACCTGGTCGCCGATGTCGTGTTGCGTGGGCGTTGTGCCACCGAGGATGTCGAAGTGGAGCGCGACGTCGTCCTCGAGGAGATCGCCATGCGTGACGACGATCCCGAGGACAGCCTCGGCGACGTGTTCCTCTCGGCGATGTTCGGCGATCACCCGGTGGGACGTCCGGTGATCGGCAGCGTCGAGTCGATCGAGACCATGACGCGTGCACAGCTGCATTCGTTCCACGTCCGGCGTTACACACCCGAACGGATGATCGTGGCGGTGGCCGGCAACGTCGACCACGACGTGGTGGTGTCGTTGGTCCGAGAGCATTTCGGCCCCCGGCTGGAGGCCGGACGTTCCGCGGTGGCTCCCCGTAAGGGCTCGGGACGGGTCGGTGGTAAGCCATCGCTGCTCGTGGTCGACCGCGACGGGGAACAGTCCCATGTCTCGCTGGGCGTTCGCACGCCCGGCCGGCACTGGGAGCACCGGTGGGCCCTGTCGGTGTTGAACACCGCGCTGGGAGGCGGGCTCAGTTCTCGTCTGTTCCAACAGATTCGCGAGTCCCGCGGCCTGGCCTACTCGGTGTACTCGACCGTGGACACCTTCGCCGACAGCGGGGCTCTGTCGGTGTATGCGGGATGTCAGCCGGAACGTTTCGACGAAGTGGTGCGGGTGACCACCGAAGTTTTGGAAGGTGTTGCCAGAGACGGGATCACCGCCGACGAATGCCGGATCGCCAAAGGCTCGTTGCGCGGTGGGCTGGTGCTCGGCCTGGAGGATTCCGGATCACGTATGCACCGGATCGGCCGTGGCGAGCTCAATTACGGTGAGCACCGGACCATCGACCACACGCTGGCCCAGATCGAGGCAGTCACTCTAGAAGAGGTCAACGCCGTCGCTCACCAGTTGCTGTCGCGGGACTACGGTGCCGCCGTACTCGGTCCCTATAGTTCGAAAAAGGCGCTGCCACAACAGCTTCAAACTATCGCCGGCTGACCCGCTACGCTGGGTCCAATGACCGGACTATCGCGACGCAACGTTCTGATCGGTTCGCTCGTGGCGGCAGCTGCCGTCGGTGCCGGCGTCGGTGGCGCCGCACCGGCATTCGCGGCACCGATCGATGACCAGCTGGCGGAACTGGAGCGTCGGGACAACGTCCTGATCGGCTTGTACGCAGCCAATCTGCAGTCTGGGCGGAGGATCACGCACCGTCCCGACGAGATGTTCGCGATGTGCTCGACGTTCAAGGGCTACGTCGCTGCGCGGGTGCTGCAGATGGCCGAGCACGGCGAGATCTCACTGGACAACCGGGTCTTCGTCGATGCGGATGCGCTCGTGCCGAACTCACCCGTCACCGAGACACGTGCCGGTGCCGAGATGACGTTGGCCGAGCTGTGCCAGGCGGCGCTGCAGCGCAGTGACAACACCGCGGCGAACTTGCTGCTGAAGACCATTGGCGGGCCTGCGGCTGTCACCGCCTTCGCCCGCAGCGTCGGCGATGAGCGCACCCGCCTGGACCGCTGGGAGGTAGAGCTGAACTCCGCGATACCCGGGGACCCGAGGGACACCAGCACGCCTGCGGCGCTGGCGGTCGGATACCGCGCGATTCTGGCCGGTGACGCACTGAGCCCGCCGCAGCGCGGCCTGTTGGAAGACTGGATGCGGGCCAATCAGACCTCGAGCATGCGTGCCGGGCTTCCGGAGGGCTGGACCACCGCGGACAAAACCGGCAGCGGCGATTACGGCAGCACCAACGACGCCGGAATCGCTTTCGGACCCGACGGACAACGGTTGCTGTTGGTGATGATGACGCGATCGCAGGCCCATGACCCCAAGGCCGAGAACCTGCGACCGCTCATCGGTGAGCTGACGGGGCTGGTGCTGCCGTCCTTACTCTGAGTGCTCGACGGATTCGATTGCCGTCGAACCGTTTTCGGTGCTCTGGATCGCGATCTGGCGGGCTCCGGCGGGGTTCTGTGTCAACGGCACACGTACGGTCAGGATGCCGCGGTCGTATCCGGCGGTGATGTTGTCCTCGTCCGCCTCGGCGGGCAGCGTCACCGTGCGCAGGAAGGAACCGTAGGAGAATTCCGAGCGCGCAGTGGTGTCGGCGCGCTCCGAACGCTCGGCCTTCACCGTCAGTTGGCCGTCGGACACGGTGATCTGGACGTCGCCGGCCGGATCGATACCAGGGATCTCGGCGCGCAGTTCGTAGTGATCCTCGGTGACCTCGTCCTCGATGCGCATGAGGTTGCGCTCGAAGATCGGCCGCAGGCTGGCGAACGGCGTGATCCCGGCGAAGAACTCCGACAGCTCGGGAAGTAGCGGGCGCGGCTGGTGTGCGACGGGCAGGTTGACCATGGGTGACTCCTCAGTCCTGGAACGTGGTTCGGAGGAAAAGGCCTTGTAACGCTTGCCCTTTCGATCCAAGCACCGCCTGGGAGCCGCGGGTCGAATGTGCGGTGAACAGCGCGCGTACGCGCGGCTGCTAGGTCACCCGTAGTGAGTCGTCGCGCCGTAGGACGAAGAAGTACGGTTTGGGGGAGTTGCGCAGATCCATCGCGCCGATGACGGCGTCGTCCGACAGGCGCCGGAAGACGTCGTTGATGGGCAGCTGGTCGTAGATCATCGTCGCGGTGTCGACGCCGCGGTAGCGCGTCGTGCGCAGCCTGGCCTTCGGCGAGCGGGTCTGCAGCACCGGACGCAGAGCGGCGATGGGCGCCACCATCGACCGGTTCCGCAGCAGCGGGACCTTGTTCGATACGGCCAGCCCGCCGAACGCCAGCGCTGGGTTGAGGGCCCACAGCGTTGCGCCGTCACCAGCGGGGAAAAGCAGCGGATGGACGGACTCACCGTCGAGGAACTGCTTGCCCCACCAGCCGCTGGCTGCCAACAGGCCGTCCATCGGATGTCCGGTCGGGAGTTCGGCGCCGTGCCAGGTGCCGAGCATGGCGTCCGGTTGCACCGCCGCGGCCGCATCGAAGACATCGAGCGCCTCGGCGGTGGTCGTCGGCACGATGGTGAACAGCTCTTGCAGCACGCCTGCCACCATACTTGACACCTGTCAAGAATGCATCGTCCGCCGGAGCAAAGCTCAGGCCAGCACTGCGGCCGGATCGGTGAACGTCATGTCGAGGTCTGTGGCGACCTGTTCTGACAGCAGCGCGCCTTCGTGCGTCGAGAGCCCCTTGGCCAGCGCCGGGTCAGCTGCGCAGGCGGCCTTCCATCCCTTGTCGGCCAACTTGAGCACGTACGGCATGGTGGCGTTGGTCAGCGCGAAGGTCGACGTGCGCGGCACCGAGCCGGGCATGTTGGCCACGCAGTAGAACACCGTGTCGTGCACGGCGAACGTCGGGTCGTCATGGGTGGTGGGCCGCGAATCCTCGAAGCACCCGCCCTGGTCGATGGCGATGTCGACCAGCACTGCGCCCGGCTTCATATGGGCCACCGTCGAATTGGTGACCAGCTTGGGGGCCTTCGCGCCCGGGATCAGCACCGCGCCGATCACCAGGTCGGCCTTCTTGACGGCTTCCTCGAGCTCCAGTGACGAGGAGTAACGGGTTTCGATGCCGGCATTGGTCTCGTTGTCGATCTTGCGCAGCGTGTTGATGTTCAGGTCGAACACCGTGACGTGGGCACCCATACCCCTGGCGATGCGGGCGGCGTTGTAGCCGGCCACGCCACCACCGATGACGACCACCTCGGCCGGTGCGACGCCGGGGACGCCACCCATCAGCACGCCGCGACCACCCTGGGTGCGCATCAGGTGATAGGAACCGACCTGGGCGGACAATCGACCCGCCACCTCGCTCATCGGAGCCAATAGAGGAAGCGCGACTGATCCATCAGGGTTGGCGGTCTGCACCGTCTCGTAGGCGATCGAGGTCGTGCCCGAGGCCAGCAAGGCGTCGGTGCATTCCTTCGACGCCGCCAGGTGCAGGTAGGTGAACAATGTCTGGCCCTTGCGCATACGCGAGTACTCGGCCGCGATCGGCTCTTTGACCTTGAGGAGCAGCTCAGCCTCGGCCCAGACCTGGTCGGCCGTGGTGACGATCTGGGCGCCGGCGGCCTTGAAGTCGTTGTCCGTGATGGCCGAGCCCTCGCCGGCGCCGGCCTGGATGACCACGTCGTGGCCGCGCCGGGTCAGTTCGGCCACGCCCGCCGGGGTGATCGCCACTCGGTACTCGTTGTTCTTGATCTCGGTCGGGATACCGACGAGCATGATCGCTCCTTCAAAAGTTGGTGTGCTGAAAATAAGTGTGAAGAACCTTCGATTAGTCAGCAATATCTCCGATGAAGATTCGTTAAGCTGGGCGGATGCCGGAAGAATCGTCAAACTTGCCGGGACGTGCGCCCCGTTCGCCGAAGGATGTTCGGCCCGATCTCGACGACGTGGACCGCCGCATCCTGCTGGCACTGCACGCTGATGCCCGGATGTCCAACAGTGCACTGGCCGAGGCGGTCGGCATCGCGGCGTCGACCTGCCATGGTCGCGTGCGCAGACTTCAGGAGATCGGGGTGATCCGGGGTTTCTACACCGACATCGATCCAGCTGCAGTAGGGCTCAGCTTGCAGGCGATGATCTCGGTGAGCCTGCAATCGAACGCGCGGGGCAAGATCCGCAACTTCATCGCCCACATCCGCACCCGGCCGCAAGTGATGGACGTGTATTTCCTGGCCGGGGGAGATGACTTCATCCTGCATGTGGCCGCCCGGGACACCGAGGACCTGCGTGCCTTCGTGGTGGAGAACCTCAACGCCGACGCCGATGTCGCCGGCACGCAGACCTCACTGATCTTCGAACATCTGCGGGGTGCCTCACCGCTGTGAGCGCTCACTGGGCGCGCAGCACCAACCCGTCGCCGCCAGTGCCCGAAAGCGTCAGTTGGTCGGCGTCGACAGAAGTCTGGACCGTGCCCTTGAGGACCCGCAGCACGGCATGCTCAACCTCGGCGACTTCGGGTGCGCACGCCATCCTGGTGGTGGCCAGGGGGCCGAATTCGATGACCGCCGGTGATCCGGAAACGGTTGCGCGGCCGGTGATCCGGTTGCACCCAGTGGAGCCACTGACGGCGCCGTCGTCACCGATGGTCAAGGTCGGCTTGGCCTGTTCGAGTGCGACCGACGTGGTCACCGCCTGCGCGGACACCAGACTGGTGACCTGCCAGGTGGTGCCCGTGAGCGAACGGTCTGGATCCGCCACCTTCTTGTCGCGCAACGTGACCGTCGTGGTGTCGGTGTGCAGCCTCAGGTCATCGCCGGACAACGACCACGTTGGCTTCGCGTCGAAGAACTTCGACACCCAGGCGTCCGAATCGCCCACCGGTGGCGGGCAGGCCATCATTGTCATCGCCAACTGCGTGGTGATCCGGCCGCCGGACAGATCGGCAGCGCCCGAACTGTGATTGCAGCCCGCATACGTACTGATCTGATTCCCGTCGAATCCGACTGTCAGCGGCCCGCCGCCGGGGATCTGGTCACCCTCAACCTGCACCGATATGAACGTCCGGCCGGTGAGGTCTGCGTCGTCGGCCGCCGCGTCATCAGAACATCCCACGAACGCGAGGACGGCGACGGCGAACGGTGCCAGGGGAATCAGACGCATGCCTCCACCCTAGAGACTCGACATCGATGAGGCCTCTGGTGTACGCAATCAGGTTGCCCGACAGCCTGACTCGATTCCGGGGCGGCGGGTCGAGCCGGCGACGGCGCAAACCGGATACTGTGTCGTTGTGAGCGATGTGGCGGCGGGGCAAACCGCTGACGGGGGACAGGTACGCCGGTTGCCCCGAGGTGTGCGGATCGCCGACGTCACTGTCTGTGTGCTGTTGTTCCTGGTCCAGGCCGGACTGGGCGTCCTCGCGTTGTTGAGTTTCATGGCGTTTCCGATGAGCACTGACAACTGCGCGTATGAGGCATGTGGCGACGAGAAGTGGATCGGGTACGCCATGTGGACGGCAATCGCGTCGTTGGTGCCGGCTGGGCTGTTCTTCTGCGTTGGCTTCATCCAGCTGGGGCGCCACCGAATTGCGTTTTGGTGGGTGCTGATCGGCATTCTCGCCCAAGGCGGCGTTCTGGCCGCTGCCTGGCGCATGGCAGCACTCGCCGGACCGATCAACTAACGAGTGCGAAGTGCCAGCGGTCGGCATCAGGTTGGGCGACAGTCGGTTTCGTCGTCGGCCTCTGCCGGCGCGTCGTCCGCCAGGTATTGCTCGGAATGGTGGTGAGTGTTGATCCGGGCTTGACCGGTGTCCAGCAGTGGCGGCGGAATCCATTCGCATTGGCCGTGGTGATTGATGCGGGTGGTCCATTTGCCAGGGCCGACGAGGCGTTGGTCGGGGCCGCAGCCCAACGTGAGTTCGTCGATGTTGGTGCGTCCGCCGTGGGCCCAGTCTTGTTGGGCGTGGTGGACCTGAGACCTGTTGGCAGGCGCTGTGCAGCCCGGACGCGTGCAGCCGCGCTCACGGCCGAACAGCATCAGCCGCTGTGCTGCAGTGGCGATGCGGCGGGTGCGGCCGAGGTAGAGCGGCATGTTGGTGTGTTGGTCGTAGATGGCCAGGTAGTGCCAGGCATGGGCGGCCAGCCGGATGACATCGGGAATGGACAGTTTGGACCCGCTGGTGGTGATGGCGAAGCCCGCGCCGGCCAGGAGTTCTTGCAGTGTCGTGGTGACCACGATCGAGACGGGTAGCCCGTTGTGCTGCCCGAGCAGCCCAGACATCAATGTGCTGCGGGTCATGGCCAGCAGGGCGTCGTGGGTGCGCTGGGCGGGATTTCGGGTGTCGGCGTCGATCTGGTCCTGAGTGGGCGTGCCGCTGGTGCAGGGGTTTTCATCGTCAGGATTGCACATACCCGGCGCTGCCGCTTTCGCGTTGACGGCGTCAAGGCCGGCGCGTAGTTCAGGATTGATCCAGCCTGAGATGCGGGAACATCCGTCGGGTTGTTGGGGCCCGATCACGATCCCACGGCGTCGGGCACACTGCTCGTCGGCGGGTTCCGGGCCGTCCTGATTCAGGAGATACAGCACCTCGTTCACCGATTGCTGCAGGGTCTCGGGAGCGTTCTGGGCAGCGACGGCGACCAATTTCTCCTCGAAGCGGTCTCTGCTGGTCGCGTCGACCCAGGGCGGGCACTTACGAAAGAACGATTCGAGGATTTCGATGTGCTCGGCGTTGACCCAGCCGCCGGATTGGGCGGAGGCGCTCGCCGCGCGCAGTGGCGGCAATGACTCTCCGGACATCGACGTCCGGGGTGAGAAGTTCAGTGCATCGCGGTAGCGCCGGCGGGCCTCGGTCGCCGATATACGCAGGCGGATGCGCAGAGCCTCGGGCCACGATTTGGCGCCGATGCGGGCCGCCGTGCCCTGCTCGGCCAAGGCGGCGATCGCGGGATGTTCGATTGCCGGGATCAAGTTGCGGGCCTGCTGCAGCCCTGAGCAGACCTCCAACAGTTGTTCGGTGGACAGGGCAGTGAACGGCAACTCTCGGAGGTCGTCGACCGCGGCCGACAACACGGCCAGTCTGTCAGCCACCACACTCTCCATGCTTCGAACATTAGTTCGATACCCTGACAGACTTGGCTGATTTGAGGCTGTAGTGACCAATGAGGTCAAAGTTCTTCCGGACCGGCCCCAGCGCCGACGACAGGCACGCCGCAGTAGGCTCCCAACCATGCGAGTTGGTGTTCTCGGAGCTAAAGGCAAAGTCGGCGCGACCATGGTGCACGCGGTCGAATCCGCGGCGGATCTGACATTCTCGACCGGCGTCGACATGGGTGATCCGCTGAGCTCGCTCACCGACACCAAAACCGAGGTGGTCATCGACTTCACCCATCCCGACGTGGTGATGGACAACCTGAAGTTCCTCATCGACAACGGTATTCATGCCGTCGTCGGAACCACGGGATTCACCTGGGACCGCATCGAACAGGTCGAGGCCTGGCTCAAGGAAAAGCCTGAGTCGGCCGTGCTCATCGCGCCGAACTTCGCCATCGGCGCGGTGCTCTCGATGCACTTCGCCCAGCAGGCGGCTCGGTATTTCGAATCGGTCGAGATCATCGAACTGCACCACCCGCACAAGGCCGACGCTCCGTCCGGTACTGCGGCTCGTACCGCGAAGCTCATCGCCGGGGCGCGAAAAGGTATGCCGCCCAACCCGGATGCCACGAGCACCGGCCTGGAAGGGGCCCGCGGCGCTGATGTGGACGGCGTGCCTGTGCACTCGGTGCGGCTCGCCGGCCTGGTCGCCCACCAGGAGGTGCTGTTCGGCACCCAGGGGGAGACGCTGACGATCCGGCACGACAGCCTGGACCGCTCTTCCTTCGTCCCGGGAGTGCTCCTGGCGGTACGCAACATCGCCGAACGGCCCGGTTTGACCATCGGCATTGAACCGCTGCTCGATCTGTCGTGAGTGACGGCGCGCGGTCGCTGCGCATCCAACTGGTGATCGGCTTCATGTGCCTGGCGCTGATCGTCTACTTCCTGATGCTGGGGCGCACCGCGTTGGTCTTCATCGGCTCGGGGGAACCGGCCGCGATCGGGCTGGGCGTGGCGCTGATGGTGTTCCCGCTGATCGGTGTCTGGGTCCTGTTCACCACGCTGCGGGCGGGCCTGGCACACCAGCGGTTGGCTCGCCTTGCCCGTGAACAGGGCATGGAGCTCGACGAGAGTGAGTTGCCGACGCGCCCGTCGGGCCGCATCGAGCGCGACGCGGCCGACGAACTGTTCGTGACGGTCAAGTCCGAACTCGAAGCCGATCCGGACAATTGGATTCGCTGGTACCGGCTGGCCCGCGCCTACGACTTCGCCGGCGACCGCAGCCGCGCGCGCGAGACCATGCGCACGGCAGTGCGAATGCAGGAACAACAGGCGCCATGACCAAGACACTGCTCGTGGTGCATCACACGCCGTCTCCGGCAACGCGGGAGCTCCTCGAGGCAGTGTTGGCCGGGGCGCGCGATCCGGAGATCTCCGGTGTGACGGTCAAGTCCATGCCGGCATTAGCTGCCACGGTCACCGACATGCTTGCCGCGGACGGCTATCTTTTCGGCACCACAGCCAATTTCGGCTATATGAGCGGTGCGTTGAAGCACTTCTTCGATACGGTGTACTACCCGAGCCTCGACCACGTGGCGGGGCGTCCGTACGGGCTGTGGGTACACGGCAACAACGACACGGCCGGTGCGGCGAGCGCGGTCGACAAGATTGTGACCGGGCTGGCGTTGGTCAAAGCGGCTGACGTGCTTGAAGTTACGACAGTGGTAGACGGCGCCGTCCGGGAACGCGCCTACGAACTGGGCGGCACATTGGCTGCCACGCTGATGGACTGACGAGAGGACAGCTATGCCGGGGATCGCCGAACTTGCCCTCGGAGCCGCGCCCATCGCCGGTGGTGCGATGCTCGGTGTGATCGCAGGCAACCTCAAGCCGCCGGACATCCGCGGCATGATCACCAAGGATCTGGATCTGTTGGACCGGTTGCCCGCCGAAGATGTCGAACGGAAGGCGCGGCTCAAGGCCAGCATCGACGAACGTATCGACGGCTTGATCGACGCGAGTGACCGCACTCGCGAAATTCGTGAAGCCGCGATGTCCTACCGTGGCAATTGGCGGGACATCGTCGTTTTCATCTGCGCGCTGCTGTTCACGTTCATCTGGTGGAACGTCAGTCACAGCCGGGCCAACTGGCTGGTGATGTTCATCGCGATGATCATCGTGTCCATCGCCGCCGGCATCTATGCAGGGCGCGGAATACTCCGCGCGGTCAACACCTTCCTGCACCGCAACGACGACAAATCGCAGGCCTGAGCGAACCTCAGTAGTGGTACGTGTCGGACGGGGCCGGCACGTGGTCCGGATCGTCGCTGTACTCGGGTTCGTGAATGCCGTACGCCCTGGCCAGATCGAGGATCTTGTTGGCCCGGGCGATACGGGGCAGATCTGACCCGTTGCGGATCTCGCCGCCGTCGCGCTGGAACTCGGCGAAAAACTCCTTCGCCCAGCTGATCTCGTCCTGAGACGGGGCCAGGCCCTCGTTCACCGTGGCGCACTGATCAGGGGTCAGGCAGATCTTGCCCGTCATGCCGAACTCGGCCGAGACCGCGGTGGCCTCCGACAGCCGCAGCGCGCTCGATCCCACGGTGGGGCCGTCGATCGCGCCGGGCAGACCGGCGGCCTTCGCGGCGATGGTGAACCGCGACCGCGCGTACGCCAACGTCGCCGGGTTGTCGCCGAAACCGGTGTCGCGCCTGAAGTCGCCGATACCGAACGCGAGCCGGAAAGCGCCCTTGGCCGAGGCGATCTCGGTGATCCGCTCCAGGCCGCGCGCGGTCTCCACCAGCGCGACGATCGGAATGTTGGGCAGCCGCCGCGCGGTCTCGGTGACATGGTCCACCGATTCGACCATCGCCAGCATCACACCGCCGACAGAGGTCCCCGCCAGCATCTCCAGATCGTCCGCCCACCAGGGCGTGCCGAAGCCGTTGATCCGCACCCAGTCGCTGTTGCCGTCGGCCAGCCAGCGGGTCACCTTCTCGCGTGCGGCCACCTTGTCCTTGGGAGCCACCGCATCCTCGATGTCGAGGACGACGATGTCGGCGTGGGAGCGGGCCGCGGGGGCGAACCGCTCGTACTGAGCGCCGTTTACCAGCAGCCAGCTCCGGGCCAGTACCGGGTCGATCCGGAAACCGGGCTCGGTGGGATGGGACTCGTCGGAGAAGGGCTGGTCATACACGCCGTCAATCGTCGCTTACCGATCATGCCGGGGTTAAAGCGGCCCCGAACACCCGCTCGGTGTTCTCCCAGTGTCGTTGCGCAGCCGCCTCGTCATACACCGCCGTGTGATCCGGCACCGCGAAGCCGTGCGCTGCGGGATAGAACTCGATGGTGTGGTCGACGGCGGCACCGGACAGCGCGTCCTCAAGGCGCTTGGCGTCGTCCTCGGTGAAGGAGGCGTCGTTCTCGGCCGCGGCCACATAAACGGTGGCCTGGATCTTGTCGGCCAGCAGGTGCGGGCTGTCCGGGTCGTCTGCGACCGCCAGGCGGCCGCCGTGGAACGACAGCGCAGCCGCGACCCGCTCCGGTACCCGGGTGGCGACGATCAACGAGGCGCGGCCACCCATGCAGTAGCCGGTGGTGCCGAACTTCTCGCCGGTGACGTCGGGTCGGGCAGCCAGATAGTCGAAGAACGCCTCGGCGTCCGCGGCGAAGATCTCCGGGGTGAGCGTGCCCATCAGCTCGAAGAGCTGCCTGCGCTGCTCCTGGTCGCTGAACACCGTGTTGAGGTCGAACGGCCCCCAGCCCGGGTTGCGGTAATAGACATCGGGTACCAGCACGACGTAACCGAACCCCGCCAGCTTGGCCGCCATTTCTTCCATGGTGGGACGCAGACCACCCGCGTCGGGGAACAACACCACCCCGGGCCAGGGACCGGCCCCCTCCGGCGTGGCGACGGTGACCCGGCAGGTGCCGTCAGCTGTGGTGATCGAGTCTGTGGTGGTCGGCATGGCTACCGTTCTACTCCTCGCGGCGGCACGTAAGCTGAGGGTGTGCCGATCCAGACCCCCTACGAGGACCTGTTGCGGAAGGTGACCGAGCAGGGCGTGGCGAAATCCGATCGCACCGGTACCGGCACCCGAAGTCTGTTCGGGCACCAGATGCGCTACGACCTGGCGGCCGGATTCCCGCTGATCACCACCAAGAAGGTGCATACCAAATCGGTGATCTATGAACTGCTGTGGTTCTTGCGCGGCGATTCGAACGTGCGGTGGCTGCAGGATCACGGTGTCACGATCTGGGATGAATGGGCCAGTGAGACAGGCGATCTCGGACCCGTCTACGGCGTTCAATGGCGGTCGTGGCCGACACCGTCCGGTGAGCACATCGACCAGATCTCCAATGCCCTAGATCTGCTCAAGCGTGACCCCGATTCGCGCCGCAACATCGTCTCGGCCTGGAACGTCGGCGAGATTCCCCAGATGGCACTGCCGCCGTGCCACGCGTTCTTCCAGTTCTATGTCGCCGACGGCAAGCTGTCCTGCCAGCTGTACCAGCGCAGTGCCGACCTCTTCCTGGGCGTGCCGTTCAACATCGCCAGCTACGCCCTGCTGACCCACATGATGGCTGCACAGGCCGGACTCGGTGTCGGCGAGTTCGTCTGGACCGGCGGCGACTGCCACATTTATGACAACCATGTCGACCAGGTGGCCCTGCAGCTCGGCAGGGAACCCAGACCGTATCCAGAACTGGTTCTGGCGCAACGCAATTCGATTTTCGATTACACCTATGAGGACATTGCGATTCTGAACTACGACCCGCACCCGGCAATCAAGGCGCCAGTCGCTGTATGACCGACGATCTTCGACAGCTGGCGATGATCTGGGCACAGTCGACCTCTGGCGTCATCGGCCGCGACAACGGCATCCCGTGGCACCTACCCGAGGATCAGGCTCGGTTCAAGCAACTCACCGTCGGGCAGACCGTAATCATGGGCCGGCTGACCTGGGAATCGCTGCCCGCCAGGGTCCGCCCGCTGCCGGGGCGGCGCAACGTCGTCATCACCCGTGATCCCGGATACATCGCCGAAGGTGCCGAGGTGCTGACCGGGCTCGACGATGTGTTCCGGGGCTGGGTGATCGGCGGGGCGCAGATCTACGCCCAAGCCCTGCCGTTCGCAGTTCGCTGCGAGGTGACCGAGATCGACATCGACCTGCCGCCCGCGGCGGGTGACGCGATGGCGCCGGTGCTCGGCGACTCGTGGACCTGCACCACAGGGGAGTGGCTCACCAGCAGTGCGGGCCTGCGGTACCGCTACTGCAGCTACGTGCGGGCCCGGTAGCCGGCGAGCCGGCGTACCTCGCTGTCAGGATCCTCGGCCTCAAGCCGCGCCAGGCTGCTCTCCAGTGCCCGCACCACCCCATCGTCGAGATTTCGGGGAGCCATCGGACCGATCAGATCGCCGATGACGACGACGGCGTGACGCCGGATCACCGGGTCAGCGTGGTCCAGGCCGGGCCGGACCCCAGGCAGATCGGCGGCGTCGAGAGTGCAGTAGCCGCGGCCGGGCTTGAGCTCGTCGGCGACCAGATCGGCGATCGACGCATCGGCCAGCCCGGCTCCCAGCAGGTCATAGGTCAGTGGAGCGTGTCCGCGGCCGTGATCGCGGAACGAGGTGTACGGCGCGGTCACCGCCGCGGCCCGGGTCGCGGGCGGAAGGTCGTGTCGCGCCAGCACTTCTCGGCCCGCACCGAGGCGACCGAGGGCGGCGGCAACCCAATCGTGCCCGTTGCCTCCCAGCGGGAGGGCTGCCCAGAGTGCTTCCAGCACGTCAGGGGTCGCCACGTTCAGATCCGCCAAGAGCTTGGCGCCCTTCCACGCGGTGTCGCGCCGGGTAAGGGCGGCGATCCCCACCGGCACGGCGGCCTCACCCAAGTCGATGAGCAGTTGGGCGGCGCGTTCCTGTCCCAGATCCGATGGCGGCCCGGGCGTGAACCCTGCGGCCGCGGCCAGGGCCGCGACACGTGGGCGGACCGGCATGGACAGCACCGCACGTTCGGCGTCGGCGGAGGCCGCATAGTCGGGGAAGTGGCGCACCAACTCCTCAGGCGTGACCGACCGGACCAGGAGGTCGCCGGCCTCGTCGTCGAGGTAGACCACCACGTCGTCGGGCAGTGTGCCGTCGGCGACGAGTGCGGTGCGCGTCCGGGCGGCGATGTTCAGCATCGCCTGTGCGAAGCGGTCCCACTCGTGTTCCCACTGCTCACGGGGAAGCCCCGTCACCGCTGCGCTGAGTCGATCGCCCCACGCCGAATCGGTTTCACCCCACTCGTAGTCCTGGTGCTCCCAATCCGGCGGGCTGAACCGGCAGTCCGGGTCCTCGACCGACTCCTCGGTGGCCAAGGCCAGGTTGGGCAGGTAGATCACGCCGGTGGTCTCGGCGTAGAACTCGCTGAACGCCACCGCATACGGCGTTTCGGACGTGGCCGCCCGGGCCATCGCTCGGACCGCGCTCGACGCGGCCAAAGTCAACTCCGTCTCGAACGCATCCCAGTCGAACGCCACGCGGACAAGTATCGCCAACGCACCCGCTCCGCTACTTGTCGGTGCCCTCGCTCCAATCTGCTCCGCTACTTGTCGGTCCTCTCGCTCCAATCCGCTCCGCTACTTGTCGGTCCTCTCGCTCCAATCCGCTCCGCTACTTGTCGGTGCCCTAGGGAACGATGGCAAGGTGGCTACCCTAACGACCGCGCAGGCCCGCCGCGTCGCCATCGCAGCCCAGGGGTTTCATGAACCCAAGCCTCGCGGTGCGGTGACGCGCGCACATCTGCGGAGGCTGATCTCCCGGATTCAGGTGCTGCAGCTGGATTCGGTGTCGGTGGCGGTACGGGCGCACTACGCGCCGGTGTTCAGCCGGCTGGGTCCTTATGACCGTTACACGCTCGACCGCGCTGCATGGTCACACAGTGCACGCTCACCTCGGCTGCTCGTAGAGTACTGGGCGCACGAGGCCGCGCTGATGGCTGTCGAGGATTGGCCGCTGCTGAGGTGGCGGATGCGCGAGTACACGCACGGCCGCTGGGGCAAAGAGATCGTCCGCAAGAATCAGAAGCTCGCTGACGACGTGGTCGCCGCGGTGGCGGCCCTCGGGCCGTCCACCGCGGGGCAGATCGAGGCCCACCTGGAATCCGCGCCGCGCGGGCGCAAAGGACCGTGGTGGGACCGCAGCGACACCAAGTGGGTGGCCGAGGCGCTGTGGTCGGCAGGTGTCTTGACGACGGCGACGCGCGTCGGCTTCGCCCGGCACTACGACCTCACCGAAAGGGTGCTACCGCCAGAGGTGCTGGCCAGAGAGGTCGACGACGAGGAGGCGTTCCGCGAGCTGGCGTTGCGGGCGGCTACCGCCCTGGGCGTCGGCACCGAAGCCGACATCCGCGACTACTTCCGGATGGGGGCCAAGCAGATCAAGCCCGCGATCGCCAAGCTGGTCGCCGATGGCGAGCTCGAGCCCGTGGACGTCGAAGGCGTTCCGGCCTATCTACGAGCAGGTCAGATCGTGCCGCGTCGCGACCGGGGGACCGCACTGTTGTGTCCGTTCGACCCGTTGATCTTCTTCCGTCCGCGGGTGGAGCGGCTGTTCAACTTCCACTACCGCATCGAGATCTACACGCCGGCGCCTAAGCGGCAATTCGGTTACTACGTATGGCCTTTCATGCTCGACGGTGAACTGGTGGGACGGGTGGACCTCAAACGTACCGACGCCGCGTTGCAGGTGCCCGGCGCGTTCATGGAGGACGGCCAGGACCCCGCGCGGGTGGCGGAGGCCCTGGCCGTCGAGCTGAGGACGATGGCGTCTTGGCTGGGGGTGGGCGAAGTCGAGGTAGGGGGCCGTGGCGACCTCGCCGAGCCGTTACGTCGCCGGATCCTCAGCTAGTTCAGGGACCCCGCGCCCTCGGAACATGTTGGTGGCGAAAATGATCGCGCCGATCACCAGCCACACGATGCCGCCGATCTTGGCCAAGGCGTCGGCGTTGAGCAACACGTAGCCGATGATCAGGAATCCGATGGTCGGCACCACGAGATGCAGCAGGTAGTTGCCGGACTTCTGGCGGACCACGTAATACCAGATGACCGACGCGTGCAGCAGACAGAAGCCGAACAGCGCACCGAAATTGACCAGAGACGAGATCAATCCGATCTGGCCGACGAAGAACAGCACCAGCACCAGGCTCAGCGCGCTGACCACCAGGATGGCCGCGATCGGCACCTTGCGGGAGCTGATGGTGGACAAGAACGCGGGCAGTTGGCGGTCACGGCTCATCGAGAACAGCAGCCTGCTGGTGGCGGCCTGGGCGGCCATCGCGTTGGCGAAGCCGACGGCGAGCACATTGACCACGAAGAACGCGTTCATCCAGCCGGTGCTCGAAGCGGCCTGCACCAGCAGGAAAAACGCATTGCCCACCTCGTCGTCACCGAACGATTCGCGGCCTCCGGCCAGCAGGCTGGCCAGCCAGGTCTGGGTGATGAACAGAAATGCCACCACGAACAGGGCGACGATCATCGCGCGGCCGGCGGGGTTCTTCTTGCCGGTCGATTCCTCGGCGAGCGTGGAGATGCCGTCGAAGCCGAGGAAGCTCAGGACCGCGATCGACAGGGCCGCCGCGATCAACGGCGCGGTGACCAACTCCGAATTCCAGATCGGCAGGGTGCTCCATCCGACGTCGGGCAGTGATTGTGCGTTGATGGCGCGTACCGCGATGATCACGAACAGCACGACGAAAACCAGTTCCACGGCGAGGAATACGCGGTTCACGAGCTTCAGCGAACCCACGCCGAGCAGGTTGATGGTCGTGTTCACCACCACGAAGACAATCGCCCACACCCAGCGCGGCGTGCCCGGAAAGAGCCCGACCATGGATTCGGCGGCAAAGACATAGAGCAGGGTCGGGATCAACAGGTAATCGAGCAGGATGGCCCAGCCGGCGAAGAAGCCGAGGCCGGGGTGGATACCGCGGCCCACGTAGGCGTACACCGAGCCTGCCAATGGGAACGACTTGGCCATCTGGGAGTAGGCCAGTGCGGTGAACACCATCGCGATCAGGCCGATGAGATAGACCAGCGGCACCATGCCCGACGCGCTGTTGTACACCGTCCCGAAGATGGTCCACGGCGCGATGGGCACCATGAAGACCAGGCCGTAGACGATGAGGTCGGCCGTGGAGACGGAGCGGCTGAGTTCCTGCTTGTAGCCGAATGATTCGAGATCGCGTTGCCCTTCACCGGTGGTGAGACGGGCGGCGGCCGCTTCGGTTGCCATGGCGTTCCTGTCGAGTCGAAGGGGAAGGTCAGACCCGGGCGGCTGCGGCCAGATCGTGCTGATTGAGGAACTCTGCGATCACCGAGCGGAACTCTTCGGGCTTCTCCAGGTGCGTGCAGTGGCTGGTGTCAGCGAACACGTGAGCACGGGCGTCGGGAATGAGGTCGACATAGGGCTGCCAGGTCGCCGGGGTGGCCTCGTCGAACTCGCCGGCGACGACGAGCGTCGGGGCGGTGACCGAGGGCAGCCGGTCGATGATGCTCCAGTCGCGCAGAGTTCCGATGACGTGAAACTCGTTGGGGCCGTTCATGGTGTGGTACACCGTCGGCTCGGCCTCCATCTGGGCCACGGTGTCGGCGAAGTCCTTGGGCATCGGCTCGACCCGGCAGACGTGGCGGCGGTAGAACTCGTCCGTGGCGGCCAGGTATGCGGGATCGGTGACCGTGCCGTCGGCCTCATGCCGATCCAACGCGGCCCGGACCTCCGCCGGCAGCTGTGCGCGCAGCTCGGCAGCGCCCTCGACCCACAGTTGCATCGAGGCGGGGGAGTTGCAGATCGACAGGGAGGCCAGTCCAGCCGGGGCGCGGACGGCGATCTCGGCGCCGAGCATGCCGCCCCACGATTGTCCGAGCACGTGGTAGCGGTCGAGGCCGAGGGCCTCACGGACGGTGTGGAACTCGTCGACGAAGAGTTGTGGGGTCCAGAAGTCGGCGGGCGCGTCGGGCAGGTGAGTGCTGTTGCCGCAGCCCAACTGGTCGTAGTGGATGACGGTGCGGCCGGTCTCGTCGGCCAGGGCGGCGATGTTGGCGACGTAATTGTGGGCCATGCCCGGTCCACCGTGCAGGACGAACAACGGAAGAGCGTCGGGGCGGGCACTTTCGGGTGTGGTGACCTGGACCCAGGTCTCGTGACCGCGGAAGGGCACCATGCGGGTGGAACGAGGCATGGCGGTCAGCATGAACCATTAATGGTCTTGTGACAAGACCATTAATGAGGATTTAATTTGGCACGTCGATATTGTGTTGCCCATGGGGAATCCCGAGCCGCAGCCGACAGAGCCCGCGGGCACCACGCCCGGGCTGCTCGAGCGCGAACTCGAACCCTCGTCGCGCGTGGATGAGATCACCGACCGTCTCGTCACGGCGGTGGCGATCGGCGAATACCTGCCCGGATCGCGCCTGCCTGCCGAGCGCGAACTCGCCGCGGCGCTGCGGGTCGGGCGGATGACGGTACGCGCGGCCCTGGCCCGGCTGGTCGAGTTGGGCTTGGTGGAAACCCGCCGCAGCGGCCGCGGCGGCGGCACCTACGTGCTGCAGCAATGGCCGGAGTCGTCAACCCCCGCCGTCGGGCGCACCCTGACCACACGACTCGACGAACTGCGAGACCGCTGCGATGCCATCTGCCGAATCCACGGCGCGGTATGCCGTGCGGCCGCGGAGTCCCGAACGGATCGGGACCTCGAGGTGCTGCGGGAACGGCTCGAGGCCTACCGCTGCGCGGACAGTGGTCTGGCCGCCCAGCAGGCGGACAGCGCGCTGCATCTGGCGATCATGGACGCGGCCGGCAACACCGTGCTCAAACAGATGCTGCTCGAGTTGGAAGCGTCCGTCAGCATCGCCGCACCGGCCCACCTGTGGGGTGAAGCAGCGACCATGCGCGAGATGGAGTTACGGGCGCTGCGGGAGCACGAACAGCTGATCGACGCGATCGCCGGGCGTCGCGGGGACGACGCCGAAGCGCTGGCACGCGCACACCTGGCGATCGACTTCGAACACATCTCGGCCGCGATGCGGCGAGCCGGAGGACCCGCCGACTGACGGGCGCCCGCTGTGGCTAGCTGAGAAACCGGTCGCGGTAGTCCCGGAAACGTTCGGCCAGGGCGGCCGGATCGAGGTGGAGATCGGCCGCGTCGTAGATGACGCCCCCGTAGCGCCCGCGCGGGTGCTCGGTGAGGAAGTCTGTCATCGCTGCCCGCACATCGTCGCCGAACGGTTGGTCTGCGAGCCGGTAGATGGCGGCTAGGGTGCCCCGCTCATCGGCCATGAAGTCGTCGAACCGGACGTCGATGGACTGCCCTGCGGGCAGCACCTCGCGGTCGCGGATGCAGCCGGCGAGCAGATCGTCGATGCGGCCCAGCCAGTGCCCGGTCAGCTTCGCCACATCGGGCCGTGTCACGGCCATCCGCGTGGCATAACAGATCATCGTCATCATCGACAGCGTCACCTCGACCGGATCGCGATGCGTGACAACGAAAGTCGCGTCGGGAAAGGTGGCGACCAGGGTGGGGAACTGCTCCAGGTGCTGGGGTGACTTGAGCACCCAGCGAGTTCCGCCGCGCAGCCACTGCATGGCCTGGAGGCTGCGTTTGACGTACGCATAGGATGCCCCTTGGTCGTGGGCCTTGTAGTGAGCGACGAAACTCGGCACGTAGTAGGTGGTTTCGAACAGCATGCCCGAGATGTCGTTGGCCAGCAGCTGGATCTCCTCGTGGGCGTGCTCGACGGTCATGTCGTGCATCCGCCGGAACTCCGGCAGCGAGGTGTTCACCAGATCCAGGCCGGCGCCGCATCGATCCCGCCGGGGCTGCGGGGTGTCCTCACCGGGAGCCGGTACCGGTTCGAGGCTCTCCCAGTACGGCAGATAGCGCAGGGACGGATCCGCGGCGAGCAGATTGTGCAGATGCGTGGTGCCGGTACGGGGGAGACCGCAGATGATGATCGGTCGTTGTATCTCGATGTCTTCGATCTCCGGGTGGTCGGAGATCAGTGCCTCCAACCGCAGCCGGTTGACGAGGTTGCCCACCAGTTGCTCGAATGCGATCGCCAGCCCGGTATCGCACAGGTCTGCCTCGTCGCGCAGCGCGGTACAGAGCACGTCGAGACGTTCCCGGAACGCCGGGTCGCCGAAATCCTCCAGGCCTGATCGCTCGGCGGCGGTGGTCAGCAGCGCTTCTGGGGTCAGGTCCAGATTCGCGCCGTAGACGGCCAATCCGTCACGGATCGGTTGGGCTGCCGGGGGATAGACCGGGTTGGCCAGATCGTCGAACCGGATCGGCGCGGGACGTTGCAGATTCGTGGTCACAGGGCCGCGACCTCGGTGACGTCGACGACCCGGCACTGCGGATGCGCAGGTGTCTCGTCGGGCAGGAACCAACGCAGCCAGATCAGTCCCTTGGCCCGGCCGGCGGTCGAGACCCAATTGGGATGACCCGGGTCCTTCTCGCTGATCACGATCCGCCAGGAGCCGTCCGGCTCGTAGGTGACATGGGCGCCGTTGATGGTCACCCGCTCGTGGGTGTAGTCGTAGGTGTGCAGGAACGGATTCCACAGGCACAGGTTCCAGAACACGCACTCCGGCGAGGTGCCCTCGATGATCAGGGCCTGATCCGGTGTGAGCTCGTAGGCGCCCATCGCGTAGGCGGCGTCGGCGGCCGACCACCCGTATGCGTTCTGGGGGACCGGGAACGGCGGGTGGAGCTGGTTGGCGGGCTCAACCTTGGTCGGCAGGAACGAAACCTGTTCGCGCAACCAGTTTCTCGCGTACTGGAAGCGGCGAGCGAGCTCGGCCGCGCTGTCGGAGCGCCGGGCCGGCGGGTCCAGTGCCTCGATCCGCCAGGTCGGCCGCCGGTCAGTGTCCGGGTTGTCGAGGTAATCGCGGGTGAGGGCGAATTCGGTGTCCGCGTCGAGCTTGAGCCAGGCACCCGGCTGCGGGTCGGGGCTCATGACGAACTCGAAGTTTCCGTCTTCGTCGAATTCGAGATCGCGATTGTTGATGGTGCCGACGATTCGGTCGCTGTAGCGGCCCTCACCCGGACCGCCGTAGACGGTCATCGAGAGGTACACCGCATCGCCGCGGTTACCGGTGACCCGATAGGTGCGGGCGGGATCCAGGGGCGCGAGCTGATAGAAGGCGTCGGAGTTGTCGCCGCCCCATTTGAGGTAGGGACTGATCACGTCGACCAGGATCGGCTTGTCCCGGTCGCCCCATACGTACGCGTCGACGGCGACGCGCAGCACGCTGAACGCCAGCCGGTAGCCGTCGAGAAGATCTGGCTCACTGAGTGCGGGGTCGGCGTCGAGCAGTTTCTGCTCGATGGCGCGCACTTCGTCGAGCAGTCCGTTGAACGCGGCAGACAGCTCGGCTTGGTCGGTCATAGATGGTCCTTCCTTCGGGGGTGGGCACGTCCGGCTCCTTCGATGAGTAAGGAGCACAAGCGATCTGCGGTGGCGTCGACATCGGCGTCCGGTTCCATGTGGGCGGTGTAGAACGCGGTGCCGATCAACGTCTGGTAGAGCATGTCGACATCGACATCGGGGTGGACCCGGCCCTGCTCGACGCCTGAGGTGACCAGGGATCGGAAAGCGTCCTTGGTCCGCTCGTCGAGCAGTTGTTGGGTTCGGATGTGAAGCTCAGGGTCGCGGCGACGTTCGGTGAGGATGCCCAGCGCGGCGGCCTCGACCACGGGATCAAGCCAGAAGGTGAGTACCGCGGCGGCGAAGCCGCGCAGGTCGGTCTCGAAATCTCCTGACAACGAAAGCAGTTCGCCGCCCGGCGGCTGCTCGAACGCGGCGTCGAAGACCAGGTGCGCCTTGGACGGCCAGCGCCGGTACACGGTGGGCCGACTGACGCCGGCCTCCCGGGCGATGGCCTCGATGGACAGTTGGTCATAGCCGTCACGTGCCAGCAGGTCGCGCGTGGCGCGCATGATGTCGCGCTGAGTCTGGGGGTCACGCGGCCGGCCGGGGCCTGTGATCGAGGGCACATCGTTAAATTACAGAGTGTCACGTAATTGAGTCAATAGCTGATCTGGTCCGCGTGCTCCGCGGCTTTCGACGCCAGGGTGGTCGGGTTTGCCGGACGACAGCGCTGCGGTCGAAAACGACGTGGGGCCGCAGCGGGCGGGATGCGGTCCGGTCAGGTTCCTTTGTCGATCAGGTCGAACACCATCACGGCATGTGCGAACCGGTGTGGTGTGACGCCGACCGGGCCATACGGATGGTCCAACATGAAAACCAGGAAGAGCAGCAGCGCAAGCAGGACCGTGACGGTGCTGACCAGGATCATGTGGGCTCGGCTGTTCTCGAGCCGCATAAAACTGGCGAGCGTGATCAGCACCAGGCTGCCGAAGATCAGGGCGCACCACAGCAGGACAGGTATCCGAGGGCTCGAGTTGAGAATGCGCGCACTGCGGTCCGAGGTCAGGGTGGCCAATTGGCTGAGAAATTGGCTGTTGATCGGGCTGGTTGCCGAGTCCGACTTGGCGGTACCGACAATGCGGTACATCTCGGTGAGCGCGTGCCGACCATTGTTGCTGATCGTGCCGAACTCTTCCTTGCCCCATTCAGGGCCCTGTACCGCGGCCGCATACCTGCGAAGTTGTTCGCGCACCTGGGTCTGCTCCGGCTGCGGCATGGCCACGGTCTGCCGATACATGGTCACCAGTGTCGAGGCCTCGTTGGAGACGTTCGTCTGGGCAGAGAGGTACTGCTGCCATCCGACGACGACGGTAAACCCGAGCAGAGCACCATAGACGAGACCCACCACCGTGAGGAACGGCGACAACACCGAGTTGTGCTCCGGTCGCGTGTCGCGGGCGATGACCCGGCTGGCGAGTAGGACGCTGCCGACGGCCAGCGCCACGGCGCCCACGACAACCACGGCGAGTAGGAGCCACGTCCCGAACAACCCAAAGTCGCCCATAGTTGACAAAGTTTGTCAGCAAACTTCCCGGCCGGGAGGCCGATCGGACGGGTTTTTTCCCGGCCGGATCAGATCATCTGCAGGGCCGCGAGGCAGACGTCGGTCGAGCCGAAGGCGTTGTTGGGCTTGACGCGTTTGTGGGCGACGCCGCCGCGCCGCCTCTCGGAGAAGATGATGCGACCGTCCGGACTGAACCCGATCTCCAGCTCGGTCACCACGCCGGTGGCGCTGAGCGCGGGGCGCTCCCAGACCATGGTGCGGTACTCCGCATTCGGGCCGCTGTCGAAGATCAGATCCCAGTCTTTCTCGTTGGCGCGTTCACGGACCAAGTCCAGCATTTCGTAGTGCACGGCAGTTCCTCTCATGGTCATCTTGGCGGGTGGGTCTGTCTCGGCGAGATACATTGCGCCGCAGGGCTGTCGACAGTGCCGTCGCATCGATCGTCCTGCATCTCGTGGCTGGCGTCTGTCGTCTGGTCGGCTCACCTGGGGGCGAAATCCGGGTCCGCCGATCGGTGGACACAGTTGGGACGAATTGGTCGCTGCCCCTCGATCAGCGACCAATTCGTCGGTCTGGATGGGCTTCAGCGCCCCGGCAACATGTGCGTGACTGTGGATTGCAGGGCAGCACCCTCGGGTGTGCCGGCGGGATTCGCCGAGACCTGGCCCGGCGAGATGCAGCCGGTCAGACTGAACGTTGCACCAAGTGCACACAGGGCCAGGTGGTTTCGGAGCATGCTGGCGGCAACGGTCGCGCCCGCGATTGTGCGTGGCATCGAGAGGCCTTCCTTCTCAGGTGGTGGGCCGGGCGGCGGGGCGAGGCCCACGCCGTGACCTGCCCCGGCGTCCGGGGAACAGGACAGTAAAGAGCAAGGGTCTGACAAGTCCGGTCAGGCGCCCGCTGAGGTGATTCCGGGACTTCCCGGGGCTAGGCGGCTTCGTGCCTTTCATTCGGCCGCGCCGGGCCGCGGCGGCCGGAACTCTGTGCCCGCTGGTACTCGGCAGCACTGGAGATGGCGAGCGCGACGGCACCGCCGACGGCCGCGATGAAAGCCGCGACCACCAGCCATCCGTATCCCGGCCGCGAGACATCGCCCAGCAGCACCACACCGACGATGCCGGGAACCACGGTCTCGCCGACCACCAGTGCGGCGGCCACACCGTTCACCGAACCGATCTGGAGGGCCACGGTGAAAAGGTAGAAGCCGCCGAGTCCGGCGACCACAACGGCCCACAGTGCGGGATCGGTAAGCAGCACATGCAGATTCAGTGGGTCGAGTCCGTCGACGAGCCGGATCGCCACCGCCATCGCCCCATACAGCACACCGGCGATCAGGCCGGCGGGCACGGCGGCATTCTGCCCGAGCAGCCGAGCCAGCGCGGCACCCAGCGCCAGGATGATCGCAGACACCACCAGCACGCCCCAGTGCATGACCGCACCCGCATCGCGGTCGCCCAGATGTCCGGCTGTGGCGCCCAAGATGCACAGCGCCACAAGAACTATGGCGATCGCCGTCCAGTCGCGACGATGCAGCCGAACGTGGAGAACGAAGATGCTCAGCACCGCGGTCACCACGAGGTTGGCGCTGATGATGGTCTGTGACAGGAACAGTGGGATCAACCGGGCCGAGACCAGGCTGCCGGCGAAGCCGAGAAGGTCCAGCGCCATGCCTGCGACGAAGACGGGGGCGAGCATCGCGCCGATGGTCGAACGCAGCGTGGGGCCCCGATCTGGGGTGTCCACGCCGGACGTGACCGAACGTCCGGCGGCATATGACTGAAGAACGGACGCCGTTCCATATGCGGCACACGCCAGCAAGGCGGCAGCCGCGCCGATCAGCACTGCGCACCGCCGAGGCGTCGCGCTGCGTCCGGTAAGGCGTGGAACATCTGCTGAGTCTAGGAGCGCGATTCCTCCGGACGAATTGGCGCGCCGGGGGATACCACCCCGGTAATACGATCTGACGATGCGGATCGGGGGGTATCTCTCGGCGCGTTCGCGCCGGAGTTGGGGGGCCGTGGTCGCCGTGACCCTATTGCTGAGCGGATGCGCCCCTGAGCGTCCCGCACCTGAGCCAACAACCACCTCGGCCCGCGCCACGAACCAGGCCGAACCACAGGTATTGCCGGACTGCGCCACCGTTTCGATCTCGTTCGAACCGGCGTTGGACCGTCAACACATCCGTTGCTCACTGACTCTCGGCGATGATTCGACCCTCACCGTATCCAGCGATCCGGCATGGTCGTTCAGCCTGCACAGCGGCGGCGCAACCGTCCAGGAGTTCCGCGAACCCACCGACAAGATCGGCCAAACCGGGGTGGCTGCGTTATTGCAGGACATCGATCACAGCGGCACTCCTGTCCTGCTGGTGGTCACGGGCCGGGGCGGGACGGGTGGCGAACCGATGGCGGTGTGGCGGCAGACCGGGCAGCCCAAGCGCTTCGTGCGGGCAGGTGAATTGTTCGGCTTTCGCACGTTCTACCGAACACCTGAGGGGTTCTTCGGCAACTACGCGCATGCCGGCTCGGGCGCGGGGGTCGTCACGCTGTACCGATGGAACGGCGACCGCCTCGCCGAAGCTGTCGTACTCGATGTGCAGGTCCCCGGATGGCTCAAGAGGCCCGATGACACCCGGGAATGGATCCGCAACGGAAAGACGGACTGCACGATCAGCGATGACGACTATCCGCCCGGCGCCCTGGCCACCCGGACGGCCTCGATGAGGGCAGCCGGTGTCGATCCGGCGACCGCGGCGCAGCAGTTCTGCACCCAACCATGGGTCGCGACCCTCTACCGGTGAGTGCGGTTTCGCCGTTTTCCACCGCAGGGTCGCTCGCGTTGCCGATCGACTGCCCAGGCGTAGAAGTCGGCGCGCCAGGCGTAGAGACGGTCAGAAGTGCGCTGGTGAGTAGTCGATGACGGCGCGACAGTAGGGTGGGCGAGTGGCCGAGATCGCGCCGCTGCGCGTGCAGCTGATCGCCAAGACGGAATTCCAGGCGCCGCCTGACGTGCCGTGGAGCACCGATGCCGACGGCGGGCCTGCGCTCACCGAGTTCGCAGGCAGGGCGTGTTACCAGAGTTGGTCCAAGCCCAATCCCAGGACCGCGACCAACGCGAGCTACATCCGGCACATCATCGACGTAGGGCACTTCTCTGTCCTGGAACACGCGTCGGTGTCCTTCTACATCACCGGAATCTCCCGGTCGGCCACCCATGAGTTGATCCGGCACCGACACTTCTCCTACTCCCAGCTCTCGCAGCGTTACGTCCCCGAGAACGACGCCGAGGTGGTGGTCCCGCCGGGATTCGAGGACGACCCCGAGCTGGTGGAGATCTTCACCGCGGCGGCCGACGCCAGCCGGGCCACCTACACCGAACTGCTGGCTCGCCTTGAGGCGAAGTTCGCCGACCAGCCCAACGCCGTGCTGCGTCGCAAGCAGGCCCGGCAGGCGGCCCGGGCGGTATTGCCCAATGCCACCGAAACGCGCATCGTGGTGACCGGCAACTACCGCGCCTGGCGCCACTTCATCGCGATGCGCGCCAGCGAGCACGCAGATGTGGAGATCCGCCGACTGGCAATCGCCTGCCTGCGTGAGCTGGTCGAGGCGGCTCCGGCGGTGTTCTCTGATTTCGAGATTTCGACGCTCGCGGATGGTAGTGAGGTGGCAACGTCGCCTTTGGCGACAGAGGCTTGACGGAGTCGCCGGTGTGTCGGGCGACGGAGGCTTGACGGAGTCGCCGGTCAATACGGCGACGAAGGTCCGATTGACCCAGGGTAATCTTGGCGCGTGAGTACGAGCGGAATCGATGTAACAGCGCAGTTGGGCACGGTGTTGACCGCAATGGTGACGCCGTTCAAGCCCGACGGCTCGCTCGATCTCGACGCGGCCGCCCGCCTGGCCAATCGCCTGGTCGATGCGGGCTGTGACGGCCTGGTGCTCTCGGGTACCACCGGCGAATCGCCGACCACCACCGACGACGAGAAGCTCGCGCTACTCCGTACCGTGCTGGAGGCGGTCGGGGACCGCGCCCGCATCATTGCCGGCGCCGGCAGCTACGACACCGCGCACAGCGTGCACATGGCCAAGGCGTGCGCCGCCGAGGGCGCGCACGGCCTGCTCGTGGTGACCCCCTACTATTCGCGGCCCCCGCAGGCCGGCCTGGTCGCGCACTTCGCCGCCGTGGCCGATGCGACCGCCCTGCCCAACCTGCTCTACGACATCCCGCCGCGCTCCTCGATCCCGATCGCCTGGGAGACCATCCAGGCTCTCGCCGGGCACCCGAACATCGTGGGTGTCAAAGACGCGAAGGGTGATCTGCACGGCGGCGGCCAGATCCTCGCCGAGACCGGGCTGGCGTACTACTCCGGCGACGACACGTTGAACCTGCCCTGGCTGGCCATGGGTGCGGTCGGTTTCATCAGCGTCTGGGGACATGTGGCCGCCGGTCAGCTGCGAGACATGTTGACCGCGTTCAACTCCGGCGACATCGCCACCGCCCGCAAGATCAACGTCTCGCTGGCCCCGCTGGCGCGCGCCCAGGCCCACCTCGGCGGAGTGACCATGTCCAAGGAAGGCCTGCGGTTGCAGGGGTTCGATGCCGGTGAGCCGCGGCTGCCTCAGATCCCCGCCACCCCGGCCGAAATCGAGGCGCTGGCCGCCGATATGCGTGCGGCAGCGGTGTTGCGATAGTGAGCACCGAACTCGCGCCTCCCAAGCCCTTGGCCCCCGGCGGTCTGCGAGTTACCGCCCTGGGCGGAATCAGTGAAATCGGCCGCAACATGACGGTCTTCGAGCACCTTGGCAGGTTGCTCATCGTGGACTGCGGCGTGCTTTTTCCCGGACACGACGAACCCGGCGTCGACCTGATCCTGCCGGACCTGCGGCACGTCGAGGACCGTCTCGAGGACGTCGAAGCGCTCGTCGTCACCCACGCGCACGAGGACCACATCGGGGCCATTCCGTACCTGCTCAAACTGCGCCCGGACATCCCGGTGGTCGGTTCGAAGTTCACCATCGCCCTGATCCGGGAAAAGTGCCGTGAACACCGGATCAAGCCGGTGTTCGTCGAGGTCGCCGAACGGCAGAGCAGTCAGCACGGCGTGTTCGAATGCGAGTACTTCGCGGTGAACCACTCGATTCCCGGCTGTCTGGCCGTCGCGATCCACACCGGCGCAGGCACTGTGCTGCACACCGGTGACATCAAACTCGATCAGCAGCCGCTCGATGGGCGTCCGACCGACCTGCCGGGAATGTCACGGCTCGGCGATGCCGGTGTCGACCTGTTCCTTTGTGACTCGACCAATTCCGAGCATCCGGGAGTCAGCCCGTCAGAGAGCGAGGTCGGCCCCACGCTGCACCGGCTGATCCGCGGTGCCGAGGGTCGCGTGATCGTGGCGTGCTTCGCCTCGAACGTCGATCGCGTGCAGCAGATCGTCGACGCCGCAGTGGCACTGGGCCGACGCGTTTCGTTCGTCGGACGCTCGATGGTGCGCAACATGGGCATCGCCCGCGAACTCGGCTACCTGCGCGTCGCGGATACCGACATCCTCGACATCGGCGCGGCCGAGATGATGCCGGCCGAGAAGGTCGTGCTGATCACCACCGGCACCCAGGGCGAGCCGATGGCGGCACTGTCGCGGATGTCACGCGGCGAGCATCGCAGCATCACGCTGACTGCCGGTGACCTCATCATCCTGTCCTCGTCGTTGATCCCGGGCAATGAGGAAGCGGTCTACGGGGTCATCGACGCGCTGGCCAAGATCGGCGCCCGCGTCGTCACCAACGCCCAAGCGCGCGTTCACGTTTCCGGTCAC
The DNA here is from genome assembly GCF_022179545.1 of Mycolicibacterium fortuitum subsp. fortuitum. Next base: position 2,632,480 of record NZ_AP025518.1, read on the forward strand.
GCCTATGCGGGTGAGCTGCTGTTCCTCTACAACGGGGTGCGGCCCCGCAACGTGATGCCGGTGCACGGAACCTGGCGTCACATGCGGGCCAACGCGGCGCTGGCCGCGAGCACCGGGGTTCCGCAGGAGAACATCGTGCTGGCCGAGAACGGTGTGAGCGTGGACCTCGTCGCGGGTAAGGCGTCGATCTCGGGTGCGGTGCCGGTCGGCAAGATGTTCGTCGACGGGCTGATCACCGGGGATGTCGGTGACGCGACGCTCGGCGAACGCCTCATCCTGTCTTCGGGTTTCGTGGCGGTGACGGTGGTCATCCACCGCGAGACCGGAAAGCCGGCCGGGCCGGCTCATCTGCATTCGCGCGGGTTCTCGGAGGATCCGAAAGCGCTGGAACCGGCCGCCCGCAACGTCGAGCGCGAGTTGGAAAGCCTTGCGGCCGACAACATCACCGATCCGGCCCGCATCGCGCAGGCGGTTCGCCGCACGGTGGGCAAATGGGTGGGCGAGACCTACCGACGTCAGCCGATGATCGTCCCCACAGTCATCGAGATCTAGCCGAATTTGGTGCCCGGACTGCCGCGTCCGGCCGGTTAGATTGAGTTGGTGAGCCGTCCCGCACCGCAGGTGCCCTTTGAACGACGCCGTCCGCTTCCGCCGTTCAATTCGGTGGACGACGTGAAGCGAGTAGTGGAGTACCCGTACTTCCTTCGGCATCTACTCGTCGTAGGTGCTGTCTTGTGTGCGCTCGGGTTCCCTTGGGCGCTGTACGCGGTCGTGGTCCGCGAGCAGGGGCCCGACCCGATCGTCACCATCGTGTTCGTGGTGGCGCTCGCCACGGTCTTGGTGGGGGCAAGGCTCATGCCCCCCATCCTGATGCGGCGATTCTTCGACCGGGTGGCGCGTGGCGGAGTGCTGTGTGACGTATGTCCGGCCGGTTTCCCCGACGACAAGACGGCGCTCTTGATCGACGCACGCTTGTCCGACGCACAGGCGGTGTACGTCCACGACGTGATGACCACCTGGCTCGGAAAGTGGGCTTCTGATCCGGCGGTCCGCGAGCAGGCAGGTGATCTGTTCGCGGACGGCCCGATTCGCAGTGCCGACGAGCTCGCCGGCCCAGCTGCGCGCGGTGGGTTCTTCGTTGCCCGCGATACCGATCCGCACAAGGGTTGGCGCCTGGTGTTGCCCGAGGAGAATCCGCGTGACCCGCACCGGCCGTACTCGAAAGGCCTTGTGGTCAAGGTCGATATGCCGAGCGTCGAGTCAGCCGGCAAGTAGCAGGACTCCGCCGGTCAGCAGTGCGATCACCTTGATGAGCTCGAACCCGACGTAGTAGTAATGCGCCTGTGAGCGTGACTGCGCCTCCTCGCCGGGGGCGACGGCCAGCACCGCGTTGGAACGCTGAATCAACTTGGGTCGCACCGCGATCAATTGCACCGCCAGCGCCGCGACAGCAATCGCGAAGGCTGTGATCACGGCTGTGGTCGGGCGGTGTACGGCGAATACCCCGATGATGGCCACGGCGAATACGGTCTCCACCGCGTTGAGCGCGCGGAAAACCCTGCGCCCGATGCCGAGGCCGATCTGCAGGGTCACTCCAGGGGCCCGGAACTTGAGCGGCGCTTCGATGAATGAGATGGCCAGCACCATGCCGAGCCAGCAGAAGGCAACCGCGACCGCGACAGCCAGACCGGCATTCATCACATACCTCCCATCGGGCCGACTGCTCGGCCACGCTTCCGGATCGCGCAGATCATGGCTAGAGTTTATACAACAAATAGTTGTAGAAACTAGGGGTCGCGGGTCGCGACCGGCGCGGGAAGGGATCTGTCCGATGGTTGAGGATCTGACCGGACGCGACGATGTGGAGCTGTTGCTGTGGCGGTTCTACGGCAAGGCTCTTTCTGACCCCGTGCTCGCCGAACCGTTCGCCGAGCTGCGCGTCAAAGGGCTGCGTTCCCACATTCCCGTCATGAGCGACTTCTGGGAGACAGTGCTGTTCCGCGCCGGGCTCTACCACGGCAGCGCCCTGACCGTGCACCGGCAACTGCACGCCCGTCATCCGCTGTCGGCGCCGCATTTCGTGCGCTGGCTGACTCTGTGGACCGAGACCGTCGACGAGTTGTTCCAGGGCCCGCACGCAGAGCGTGCGAAGCTGCAGGCCGGGCGCATCGCCAAGGCCATGCACCGGAGACTGGCCGGCGTCGACGCCGCCGAACTCGATGCTCTTGCGTGTTAACACTTCTCGGCGTAAGCGGTCCACTCGACCTGTGAGGCGGTCAGCTTGCGACCGGTGGGCGAAATGTATTGCTCAGTAAGGTAATCCGGTCCAGCCTGTTCGATCAACCGCCAGCCGTAGGGCTCGATGAACGCGGCCACCCGATCCGGTTGCAGCCCGAATTGCCACAGTTGACTACGCACCCGGAACCGGCGATACAGCGACTCGGCGCCGTATCGATTGGTGCCGTCGATGAAATCGCCGCGGACATAGGTGAACCCCAACCGGCTTCCCGGCGCCGCCGAACGGAGAAACTCGAACGTCGACGCGACTCCGTCGGCGGTCAGGTATTGCGTCACGCCCTCCCAGATGAAGAAGGTGCGGTGGTCGCCGCGGTGGCCATGCCTGGCGAGTTCGGCAGCCAAGTCATCGTTCTCGAAATCCACCGGGACCAGGTGTACAGACGGGGGAACAGCACCCAGCGCGCTGCGCACCACTGCGCGTTTGCGGTCGATGTTGACCGGTAGATCCACCTCGAACACCGGTACCGTGCTGTGTCGTGCGAGTCGGTAGGCCTTGGTGTCGAGGCCGGCGCCGAGAATCACCACGGCGTCGATATGCGGCAGCGCCTCGGTGAGCTTGTCCCCGAGGTAGCGCTTGCGGCAGGTCAGGTTCGACCACAGCCCCGGGCCCGAGCGTTCGGTCGCCCGGATCAGAAGTCTGCGGACAACCGACCAGCGCGCGGTGCGGGTGAAGGCGCGGACACCGGCCGGCAGGAATGACAACGCCATGTCGTCGTCGACCAACCGTCGCGGCACCGGTTCGTATTGTTCGACGGCGGCCAGCACCATTGGGCCCACGGCGGTTGCGGCGACGGGATTGCTCATCGTTTGTTGACGATGCCAGCATCCACAGGAAGTGTCACCCCGGTGATGTAGCGCGCCTGATCGGACACCAGCCATGCCACCGCATTGGCGACGTCTTCCGACTGGATCACCTGCACCGGCAGCGCATTGCTGAAATCGGTCGGTGCGTTGAGCTCCTCGGCGATGTGTTTGAGCCACCCGCGGGTGAACTCGTTGTTGATCATCGGGGTGTCCACGCCGGTGGGGTGGACGGTGTTGACCCGAATGCTGTGGGGAGCGAGGAAGTTGGCGTAGGCCCGCATCAACCCCACCACACCGTGCTTGGCCGCGGTGTAGCCCACCGAGCCGCGGTCGCCGCCACCCACCCCGATCAGTCCGGCCGCGGAGCTGATCAACACGATCGATCCGCCGTCGCCCTGGCCGACCATGATCGGAATCGCCGCTTCGACGGTGTTGTGCACGCCGGTCAGATTGACGTCGATGACGTCGCGCCAGCCGTCCGCGCCCGACTGCATCGGGGCGATACCGGCATTGGCGACGACGATGTCGAGCCGGCCGAGCTGGTCCACCCCGATTTGCAGGGCTTCGCGTAGGCCCTGCTCATCACGAACGTCAGCCTGCCGTGCCACGATGCGCCCGCCGGCCTGCTCCACGAGCGCGACCGTGGCGGCCAGATCCTCGGAAGTAGCCAGGGGATAGGGGACCGACTCGATCTGCTCGCACAGATCGACCGCGATGATGTCGGCCCCGTCGGCGGCCAGACGCAGGGCCTCGGCCCGCCCCTGGCCGCGGGCGGCGCCGGTGATGAAGGCGACCTTCCCGGCCAGGGGAGCGGCAGCGCTCATCAGTGCCATCTCTTCTTCGCGCACGCGCTCATCAGCGTCATCTCTTCTTCGCGCACGCGCTCATCAGCGTCATCTCTTCTTCGCGCACGCGCTCATCAGCGTCGTCTCTTCTTCGCGCACGCGCTCATCAGCGTCGTCTCTTCTTCGCGCAAGCGCTCATCAGCCGCGCAACTGGCCCTTGGCCGGGTCACCCGCCACCACGGGCTGCAACATTTTGATATCGGGGGCGCCGTCGAGCAGTTCGCCGATCGAGCCGAACAGGGTCCCGATGGCCGGTGCGGTGCTGTGGGTCTTGAGTGCGTCGGCGTCGGCCCACTGCTCGACGAAGACGAAGGTGCCGTCGGACTCGTGCAGCGAGTACAGCTGGCAGCCCGGCTCCTCGTGCACGGCCGCGATGGCATTGGTGCAGGCCTCGCGCACGGCGTCGACGGACTCGGGCTTGGCCTTCATGGTGGCGACGACGACAACAGGCATAGGTGCAGAACTCCTCGGTGAGTGCCGAAACTGGACGAGTGTCCACCCTAGGCGATCGGGCAGCGGATTCGGTTCGTATGGCTAAGTGTCTTTTGAGACCGTCTTGTGACCCGTGTGGCAGATGGTGATTGTGGGGCATATGCGACTAGGCTTGCGGTCATGGCTAACAAGACCGCCGGCCGATCCGGAGCGCGTTCGAGCAGGTCAAACGCCAGCTCGCGGAATGGTTCGCGGCGTAAGGCGCCGGCCCGTTCAGGCCGCCCGGCTGCGCCGCGGCGCAAGCCCGCGCGCCGGCCGCAGACCTCGCCGGTCACTGTCGCAGGACAGAAGCTCGGTCAGGGCGCTCGCGCCGGCTGGTTGATGCTCGCCAAGGGCGCCGGCTCGACCGCTCGCTCGGTCGGTCGCGCCCGCGATATCGAGCCCGGTCACCGGCGTGACGGCCTGGCGCTCGCACTGCTGGGGATCGCGGTCGTGGTGGCCGCGAGCTCGTGGCTGCATGCGGCTGGCCCGGTGGGGCAGTGGATCGACACCGCGCTGCGCACGCTGGTCGGTGGACCGGTGGTGCTGGTGCCCGTCATCCTCGGAGTCATCGCGGTCGTGCTCATGCGGACCGAGCCGGATCCGGACTCGCGCCCTCGGCTGATCCTGGGATCGGCCATGATCGCGCTGCCGTTGCTCGGCCTGTGGCACCTGTGGTCGGGATCGCCGCAGGATGCCATCGCACGCCAGCATGCCGCCGGATTCATCGGATTCGCCATCGGTGGGCCCCTGTCGGACGGCCTGACCGAGTGGATCGCTGCACCGCTGTTGTTCATGGGCGTGCTGTTCGGTCTGTTGCTGGTCACCGGGACGACGATCCGCGAGGTGCCGTCCACCCTGCGGGCCATGTTCAGCACGCGGGCCTTCCACGACGACTACGACGACGAATATGACGAGTACGACGGTGAGTACGACGGGGACGATCTCGAAGACGACGGCTACGACGATCTGTCCGACGGCTACTACGACGACGACAACGCCCGGGGCGACGCGCGGGCCCAGACCTGGCCGACGGCCGCCATCGAGGCGCCCAAGGCCCCGACGGGTACGCCGATGGACAACTATCCATTGGTCGAGGACGCGCCGACTGTCCCCGAACCCACGGTCAAGCCGCGCCGCAAGAAGGCCGAAGCCAAACCGGAGCCCAAGCCCAAGCAGGACGACACCCTGGTCATGGACCGGGTGGTGGAGGGGCCGTACAACCTGCCCTCGATGGATCTGCTGATCGCCGGTGATCCGCCGAAGCTGCGCACGGCTGCCAACGATCAGATGACCGACGCCATCACCTCGGTGCTCGAACAGTTCAAGGTCGACGCGGCCGTCACCGGCTGCACCCGCGGGCCGACCGTCACGCGCTACGAGGTCGAGCTCGGCCCGGGCGTCAAGGTCGAGAAGATCACCGCCCTGCACCGCAACATCGCCTACGCCGTGGCCACCGAGAGCGTGCGCATGCTCGCCCCGATCCCCGGCAAGTCCGCGGTCGGCATCGAGGTGCCCAACACCGACCGTGAAATGGTCCGGCTGTCCGACGTGCTCACCGCGCCGTCGACACGTCGCGACCACCACCCGCTGGTGATCGGCCTGGGCAAGGACATCGAAGGCGATTTCGTCTCGGCCAACCTGGCCAAGATGCCGCACCTGCTGGTGGCCGGTTCGACCGGCTCCGGTAAGTCCAGTTTCGTCAACTCGATGCTGGTCTCCCTGCTGGCGCGGGCCACCCCGGAAGAGGTCAGGATGATCCTGATCGACCCCAAGATGGTGGAACTGACGCCGTACGAAGGCATTCCGCACCTCATCACGCCGATCATCACCGAGCCGAAGAAGGCTGCTGCCGCACTGGCCTGGCTGGTCGAGGAGATGGAACAGCGCTACCAGGACATGAAGGCGTCCCGGGTCCGCCACATCGACGTGTTCAACGAGAAGGTGCGCAGCGGCGAGATCAGCACACCCCTGGGCAGCGAGCGGGTCTACAAGCCCTACCCGTACATTCTTGCCATCGTCGACGAGCTCGCGGACCTGATGATGACCGCACCGCGCGACGTCGAGGACGCCATCGTGCGCATCACGCAGAAGGCCCGTGCCGCAGGCATCCACCTCGTGCTGGCGACCCAGCGGCCGTCGGTGGACGTCGTCACCGGTCTGATCAAGACCAACGTGCCGTCGCGGCTCGCGTTCGCGACCTCGTCGCTCACCGACAGCCGCGTCATCCTGGACCAGCCCGGCGCAGAGAAGCTCATCGGAATGGGCGACGGCCTGTTCCTGCCGATGGGGGCCAACAAGCCGCTGCGCATGCAGGGCGCCTTCATCACCGACGAGGAGATCCACGCCGTCGTCGAGGCCACCAAGTCCCAGGCCGAACCGGAGTTCGTCGAAGGCGTCACGGCGGCCAAGGCCGGTGAGCGCAAGGACGTGGACCCCGACATCGGCGACGACATGGACGTTTTCCTGCAGGCTGTCGAACTCGTGGTGTCCTCGCAGTTCGGGTCGACCTCGATGCTGCAGCGCAAGCTGCGGGTCGGGTTCGCCAAGGCCGGCCGCCTCATGGACCTCATGGAGACCCGGGGCATCGTCGGGCCGTCCGAGGGGTCAAAGGCGCGTGAGGTGCTCGTCAAGCCCGACGAGCTGGCGGGCACGTTGATGCTGATCCGCGGCGGGTCCGACGCCAACGGTGCCGACACCGACGACGATCCCGACGAGTTCTAGCTTTGGGTGGCGGTCAGGGTCAGCACTTCTCAAACCGGCCGGACATGTTGCGTTCCAATGCTGTCGGTTCGTGGTCGGGTCGGTGCGCAAAGCATCCGCCGACGATGATCTCGACACTGCCGACCGTGCCGTGGGTGACGAGCTCTACGGGGTGGCCGAATCCCGTTGCCAGCTGGGCCACTTCGACCGGAATGCTCAGCTGGTCGGGTTCGCTGTCGCGGCCTCCCGGCAGAGATACCTCCAGTTCCGTCGGTGCCGGGCGATACTTGCTGGTCGGGCCGGTCGATCCGCTGATCTGGCCGTAGGGGCGCACGGCGTCGCTGAGCTCGTTCCACAGCGCGATGATGTTGTCGTCCGGAGGATGTGGTGTCGATCGGTAGGAGTCCGGCCGGCTCGATTCACTCTCGACGACATTGATCACCCAGGAGGCGTCCGCCAGTCCGGGGACTTTCTGTTGAAGGTCCCGTGCCTGCCCGGCAGTGGCGTCGGGCTTCAAGTTGACGGTCACTCGCATCGCGTCGTCCCGCCACGACGTGACCACGGACTCCGCGACCGGTGACTGCGCGGCCTGCAGCCATGCGGAGAAGCCGTCGGCGATCCGGTCGCCGTCGGGAGTCCCCGGCCCGGCGCTGCGCCCGTAGCCGACGGAGGCCCTGGAGGTGTCGTCGAGATAGTTGCTCGGGCGCGGATGAGCGGGGTAGGTCAGAACCAGCTCCGCCGAGTTCGCCGTCTCGAACCCCGCGGCGCCGGCCAGGGCAACGAAAGTGCGACCGACCTCGGCGGCCTGCGCGGGGGTCGAACCTTCGTCGAGGGAAGCACGCACCGTGAAGCGTTCGCCGGAGGTGAAGTCGTTCTTGTAGTCCGGTTCGGCCTTCGACACCCCGGGCAAGGAACTGATCTGTCGCGCGACGCTGTCGGCCTCCTCCTGCCGGTTTCCCATCAGCACGTCGCCGACCCACGCACAACCCGTCGTGGTGGTGCCGATCACCACGGCCGACGTGGCCAAGGCGGCCACTACCCGAACAGCGCTATCCCGCATCAGTGATCGCCCCCGTCGTCGCTGCCACCCGTTACCCCCCAGCGCTGCCCTCTACAGCGTCAACAACATCCGGGTATTGCCCAACGTGTTGGGCTTGACGTAGGACAGGTCGAGGAACTCCGCCACACCGGTGTCGTACGAGCGGCACATCTCCTCGTACACCTCGGCGGTCACCGGGGTGCCGTCGATCTCCTCGAAACCGTGCTTGCCGAAGAAATCCACCTCGAAGGTCAGCACGAATATCCGGCTCAGGTGCAGCTCGCGTGCGACGTCGAGCAACTGCTCGACCAGTAGGTGCCCGACCCCCGTACCGCGGACTTTCGGGTGCACCGCCACCGTGCGTACCTCGCCGAGGTCGGCCCACAGCACATGCAGTGCGCCGCATCCGACGAGCTCTCCGTCGAGTTCGGCCACCCAGAATTCCTGCACCGCCTCGTACAACGTGACCAGGTTCTTCTCCAGCAGGATCTTTCCCGCGTAGACGTCGACCAGGCCCTTGATCGCCGGAACATCGGACGTGCGGGCGCGGCGCACCACAGGGCGCCGGCGCGGCTCGACACTGCCTGGGTTCACAGGCGCAAGAGTATCCGTTCCGGCAACCGATATTCTGTTGCGGTGCCGGGCAAACCTTCTACCGATCCGGTGGTCCCGCGTGCGCGCGTGGCCAACCTCGCCAACGTGCTCACCGGGGTACGGATGGTGCTTGTTCCGGTCTTCCTCGTCTTTTTGTTCGTCGGCGACGGTCATGAATCCGGCTGGCGTATCGCGGCTTTCGCGGTGTTCGCGGTAGCGGTCATCACCGACCATCTCGACGGGGCGTTGGCCCGCAGCTACGGCATGATCACCGAGTTCGGCACATTGGCCGATCCGATCGCCGACAAGGCGCTGATCGGCGCGGCGCTGATCGGTCTTTCGATCCTTCACGACCTGCCGTGGTGGATCACCGCTGTGGTGCTGACTCGTGAGATCGGAATCACGGTGCTGCGATTCGCGGTGCTGCGGCACGGCGTCATCCCGGCCAGTCGCGGCGGCAAGCTCAAGACGCTGGTGCAGGCCGTGGCCATCGGGCTGTTCATCATGCCGCTGCACTCGTGGCCCGCCATCTGGCTCGACGTGGCCTGGGTGATCATGTGGGCAGCCGTGGTGCTGACCGTGCTCACCGGTGCCGACTATGTCATCTCCGCGATCAGGGATTCACGTGGACGATCCGCTGCTCACTGACGACGCCAGGGCACTGGTGGCCGACCTGACCGTGCGCTCACAGAGCGTGGCCACCGCCGAATCGCTGACCGGTGGGCTGCTCGCGGCGACGCTGGCGGGGGTGACCGGGGCCAGTTCGGTGCTGCAGGGCGGCCTGATCACCTACAACGAGGACACAAAGATCTGGCTGGCCGGGGTGGCGCCCCAGGTGCTCGACGCGGTGGGCCCGGTGGCGGCCCCGACCGCGCGGGCACTGGCGGTAGGGGCTCGCCAGCGTTGCGCAGCTACCTGGGGTGTCGGTCTGACCGGGGTGGCAGGGCCTGAGCCGCACGGTGGACACCCGGTGGGGACGGTGTTCATCGGATTGGCAGGCCCGGTCGACACCGAGGTCGTCGAACTCGCCCTGTCCGGGTCGCGGTGGGACATCCGCCGCGCCGCCGTCGACGAGGCCATCGCCCGGTTGCGCTTTCTGGTCGAGAATCAGTAGCCCGGATCGGTCATCGGACTCTCGGGAACCATGCGGTGGTCCACGGCGTTGGTCAGTAAGCGAACCTGTGACAGGCCAGGCGAAGGAGGGCACGATGACGGCATTGCTGCGTGAGGTGATTGGCGACGTGCTGCGTAATGCCCGTACCGAACAGGGCCGGACGTTGCGTGAAGTGTCCGACTCGGCCCGGGTCAGCCTCGGGTACCTGTCTGAAGTGGAGCGCGGCCGCAAAGAGGCCTCCAGCGAGCTGCTCAGCGCCATCTGCGACGCGCTGGATGTGCCACTGTCGCGGGTACTCAGCGACGCCGGGGAGAACATGGCCGAGCGCGAACACGCCTCAGCGGCAGTGCAGCCCTCCGGCCGTGTCGAGGCGGCTGCCAACCTCGCGCACATCGACGCGGCTACCAAGGTGGTCATCCCGCAGGTCGTGTCGATGGCCGTCGCGTGACGATGACCTGAGATCACGACCTGGATGCCGTACTGATCACGCCGTGTGTCAACGGGTACGAAATTTTCGCAAAACACCCACGCGAACAGGCTGCGGGACTGTGGCTGCATGTCGAGAACCGATAAGTTGGCATCAGAGGAATTGCGGCAACCTGAAGTAGTAGGACCCGATCACTGGCTCGACATGTCGGCCTGACCGACAAGCCCGACAGATAAGGCGGAACGAACCCATGGCCAATCCTTTCGTCAAGGCGTGGAAGTACCTGATGGCGCTGTTCAGCTCCAAGGTCGACGAATACGCCGACCCGAAGGTGCAGATCCAGCAGGCCATCGAGGATGCGCAGCGTCAGCACCAGGCCCTCACCCAGCAGGCGGCGCAGGTCATCGGCAACCAGCGCCAGCTGGAGATGCGGCTCAGCCGCCAGCTCGCAGACATCGAGAAGCTGCAGGTCAACGTTCGTCAGGCGCTGACACTGGCCGATCAGGCCACCGCTGCCGGTGACGCGGCCAAGGCCACCGAATACAACAACGCCGCCGAGGCATTCGCCGCCCAACTCGTCACCGCCGAGCAGAGTGTCGAGGATCTCAAGGGCCTGCACGATCAGGCCCTGCAGGCCGCCGCGCAGGCCAAGAAGGCTGTCGAGCAGAACGCGATGATGCTGCAGCAGAAGATCGCCGAGCGCACCAAGCTGCTGTCCCAGCTGGAGCAGGCCAAGATGCAGGAGCAGGTCAGCGCCTCGCTCCGTTCGATGAGCGAGGTTGCCGCGCCGGGCAATACCCCCAGCCTCGACGAGGTCCGCGACAAGATCGAGCGCCGCTACGCCAACGCCATCGGGCAGGCCGAGCTGGCACAGAACTCCGTGCAGGGCCGCATGATGGAGGTACAGCAGGCCAGCGTCCAGATGGCCGGACACTCCCGGCTGGAGCAGATCCGAGCCTCGATGCGCGGCGATTCGCTGCCCAGCGGCGGTGCGTCCCCGGCCACACCGGCCTCCCCGGCCACCAATCAAACCCCCGCCACGCCCGAAAACCCGCTCGGGCAATAGTGATTCGAGTGTCCTAGATCATGGCTACCAACACCGGTCGACCCGAAGTCTGGAAGTCGTTGGTGCAACGGGGGATTGACACCGCGGCAGACCTGTCGGGGGCGCTGACCGAAAAGCTCAGCGCCGCCGCCGATCCGCGCGCGAAGCTGTTGCGCAAACGGCGGTGGGCACTGCGCTTCGCGGTGTTCTTCACCCTGTCCAGTGGGTTCTGGGTGCTGGTCACGGCGCTGCTGGCGTCGTGGAGCACCCCGGTGTGGGGCCTGATCATCACGGGCGCGATCGCGGCGGGAGCGGCGTTCCCTGCGACGCTGTTCTGGCTGCGCTACCGCTGGTTGCGTACCGAACCGCTGCCGGCGGAGCGGCCCGTTTCCGGCCGTCGGTTGCCGCCGTGGGGCTCGGCGGCCCGCCAGCCCATGGCGGCCCTGATGGCCTCGGAGCGGGGCATGTTCTCGCTTCTCGGCGTGCTGGAGCGCGGCCGGATGCTGCCCGATGACGAACTACGGGAACTGACCGCGGTGGCCAACCACACCGCCCGCACCATGGCAGCCACCGCCACCGAGGTGGTCTCGATGGAGCGGGCGATCAGCAATGCTCCGCAATCGCGCCAGCATCTGGTGCCCACCATCAACGCCTTCACCGCCCAGCTCGGGCAGGGCGTGCGGCAGTACAACGAAATGGTCACTGCCGCAGCGCAACTCGTGTCGACGGTGAACAGCGGCCAGGGCGCGGCGTCGCCGTTGTCGCAGCAGCGTTACCGCAACGAGTTGACCGGCGCCACAGATCGCCTGGTCGGCTGGGCGCAGGCCTTCGACGAACTCGGTCAGCTGCGCCGCGCCTGAGCCAGCCCTAGAGCGACGGGCGCAGCGAAGGCACGACCACACCGACAAGACCGCGCACGGTGGCCTTGAGCATGTCGAACATGTCGAAGTAGTCGCGCCACAGCGTGATCCGGCCCTCGTGCACCTCGAACACCCCGCACACCCAGAACTGCAGGCGCATCGGTCCGAACACCAGGGCGTCGGTGCGCTCGGTGAGTACGGCGGCGCCGTCTGCGGCGATCCGGTGGATCTTGACCTCGAAGCCCATCCAGCCCGGCATCGAGCGGAACAGCTTCACCGCGCGGTTGCGGCCGTAGATGGTGGGGAATCCGACGTTCTGGTAGACGAGGTTCTGCGCCAGCGTGTTTTCGGCGGTGTCGAAGTCCTGCTCCTGCAGCGCGTTGAGGAACGTCTCGACCGTCCTGACAGTCGTGGACGAGGCCTGCGTAGCGGCGGTGGATTGGTCAGACATGCCCGAAGCCTAGTGGGGAACGGCTATGGCATGGTAGGCCGGTGCGCGTAGCGGTGGTAGCCGGACCCGATCCCGGACATGCCTTCCCGGCTCTTGCGTTGTGCCTGAAGTTCCTGGCCGCAGGGGACACCCCGACGCTGCTGACCGGGGTGCAATGGCTCGACACGGCTCGGGCGGCCGGCGTCGACGCCGTCGAACTGCTCGGCCTCGATCCGGCCGACGATGACGACGATGCCGACGCGGGCGCCAAGATCCACCAGCGCGCCGGACGCATGGCGCAGCTCAACGTCCCCGTGCTGCAGGAGCTGGGCCCTGATCTCGTGGTTTCCGACGTGATCACCGCCTGCGGCGGTCTGGCCGCCGAACTGCTCGGGCTGCCGTGGGTGGAGCTCAATCCGCATCCGCTGTACCTGCCGTCGAAAGGGCTGCCGCCGCTCGGCAGCGGGTTGGCTCCCGGCGTCGGCATCCGGGGCCGGCTGCGCGACACCGTGATGCGGGCCCTGACCGCGAGGTCGGTGCGCGCCGGTCTGGCGGAGCGGTCCGAGGTACGGGTCGCGATCGGTCTGCCCGCCCGCGATCCCGGCCCGTTGCGCCGGTTGATCGCCACCCTGCCCGCCTTGGAGGTGCCGCGCCCGGACTGGCCGGAGGAGGCCGTGGTGGTGGGCCCGCTGCACTTCGAACCCACCGACGCGGTGCTGGCGGTCCCTCCGGGGACCGGGCCGGTGGTGATGGTGGCTCCGTCCACCGCGACCACCGGGGCGCAGGGGATGACCGAGTTGGTCCTGGAGTCGTTGCGCCCGGGCGAGACCCTGCCCGACGGCGCGCGCGTGGTGGTCTCCCGGCTGGGCGGTGCCGATGTCGAGTTGCCCCCGTGGGCGGCGCTGGGGCTCGGCCGTCAGGACGAACTGTTGTCGCGTGCCGATGTGGTGATCTGTGGTGGGGGCCACGGCCTGGTGTCCAAGGCGTTGCTGGCCGGGGTGCCGATGGTCGTGGTGCCGGGCGGCGGAGATCAGTGGGAGATCGCCAATCGTGTGGTGCGGCAAGGGAGTGCGCAGCTGGTGCGGCCGCTTTCCGGAGAGGCGTTGACGGCTGCGGTCGGTGCAGTGCTCGGGTCCTCCTCCTACCGAGAGGCTGCCCGGCGCGCGGGAATCACGGCCGCGGAGGTGGCAGATCCGGTACGGGTGTGCCATGACGCACTCGTGGGTGCTGGGTAAGTTGGGCCTGTGCGGCTGACGGAATTCAATGACCTCGTCGAAGGCCAGTTCGGCTCGATGCGGGGTCGCTCGTTGCTCGTCGACCACGTGCTGACCGCTCTCGACGGGCGCACTGCCGCGCAGGCCATCGAGGACGGGGTCGAGCCGCGCAGCGTGTGGCGGGCGTTGTGCGCGGATTTCGACGTCCCGCGTGAGCAATGGTGAACGGATCACCGGTGAATCCACGGTGATCAGACCCGCTTCCCCTGTGCGCATTTTCGGCGTATACCGGAGTCATGGGTCTCGGTGACCATCCGACGCGGACACCCCTCTACGGTGTTCTGCTGGTGATCGCAGCGGTACTGCTGTGCTGGCTGGTGGCGTCCACCCTGGGCGGGTGGCAGGCGGCCATCGGATATTTCCTGGCCATCGCCGTCGGCGCCTTCGGGTTCGTCATGACGCTGCGGGATCTCGACAACTTCCCGAACTGGCGTCGCTGACCGGCATCGCCTCCGGCGTGTCACCTTGAATCGAACAGATGTTCGTCTAGTCTGGGTGCAGTTCGACTGAGCCGACTTGTCGGTGGCCTGCTCTAACGTCACGGCCAACCGATCGGAACACCGGTCAACACGACTACTCGGAGAGGCACCATCATGGCGCAGCAGGCCCCTGATCGCGAAAAAGCGCTCGAACTGGCGATGGCCCAGATCGACAAGAACTTCGGTAAAGGCTCGGTGATGCGCCTCGGCGAGGAGGTGCGCCAGCCCATCTCGGTGATCCCCACCGGGTCCATCTCCCTGGATGTGGCACTCGGCATCGGCGGGCTGCCGCGCGGCCGCGTGGTCGAGATCTACGGTCCGGAATCCTCGGGTAAGACCACGGTGGCGCTGCATGCGGTGGCCAACGCCCAGGCCGCAGGCGGTATCGCGGCATTCATCGATGCCGAGCATGCACTGGATCCCGAGTACGCCAAGAAGCTCGGTGTGGACACCGATTCACTGCTGGTCAGCCAGCCCGACACCGGTGAGCAGGCACTCGAGATCGCCGACATGCTGGTGCGCTCGGGCGCGCTGGACATCCTGGTGATCGACTCGGTGGCCGCGCTGGTACCCCGCGCCGAGATCGAGGGCGAGATGGGGGACAGCCACGTCGGTCTGCAGGCGCGCCTGATGAGCCAGGCACTGCGCAAGATGACCGGTGCGCTGAACAACTCGGGCACCACCGCGATCTTCATCAACCAGCTCCGCGAGAAGATCGGCGTGATGTTCGGCTCACCCGAAACCACCACGGGCGGTAAGGCTTTGAAGTTCTACGCCTCGGTCCGGCTGGACGTTCGGCGCATCGAGACGCTCAAGGACGGCACCGACGCGGTCGGTAACCGGACCCGCGTCAAGGTCGTCAAGAACAAGGTCTCGCCGCCGTTCAAGCAGGCCGAGTTCGACATCCTGTACGGCCAGGGCATCAGCCGCGAGGGTTCGCTCATCGACATGGGCGTCGAGCACGGGTTCATCCGCAAGTCAGGGTCCTGGTTCACCTACGAGGGTGAACAGCTGGGTCAGGGCAAGGAGAACGCCCGCAAGTTCCTGTTGGAGAACGTCGATGTCGCCAACGAGATCGAGAAGAAGATCAAGGAAAAGCTCGGTATCGGTGCTGTCGTGACGGCCGAGGCCAAGGCTGATGACGTCCTCCCCGCCCCGGTTGACTTCTGAGCCGTCGGGTAAGCCCGAGGACGAGCAGGCGCAGGACCCGCGTAAACGCGAGGAGCAGGCGAAGAACGTTTGTCTGCGCCTGCTCACCGTGCGGGCCCGCACCCGTGCCGAGTTGACCGAGCAACTCGCCAAACGGGGTTACGAAGAAGACCTCAGCGCCCGGGTGCTCAGCAGGCTGACCGAAGTCGGGCTGATCGATGATGAGGACTTCGCCGAACAGTGGGTGCGGTCCAGGCACGCCAACTCAGGAAAAGGCAAGCGCGCCTTGGCCGTCGAACTCCGTAAGAAGGGCGTCGACAAGGAAGTCATCGATGCCGCGCTGGCCGACCTGGATCCGGCTGCCGAACGGCAACGGGCCGAGCAGCTGGTTCGTGACAAGTTGCGTCGCGAACGGCTCGACGACGATGACGGCGATGTGAAGGTGACGCGGCGCCTCGTCGGCATGCTGGCCCGTCGCGGCTACAACCAGTCGATGGCTTTCGACGTCGTCAGCGTCGAGCTGGCCGGCGAGAGGGAGCGCCGCCGGGTATAGCGGCCGCATTGTGTCGCTATACCCGGGGTCAGTCCCGCTGGGTGTGCAGCACCTGCGCCCCCGGTGCGCCCTCCTGCTCGACGGCCTCGGCGTCCAGCGGGGCGGTGCCGCGAGCTGATCGGCGCAGCCGTTGTTCCAGCCGGGTGGCGAAGGAGGACAGGGCGAAGTTGATCGCGATCAACAGCAGTGCCACGACGATGAGCGCGGGCAGGTAATTGCGGTAGGTCGACCCCAGATTGGTGGTCTGGCGCACCACCTCCAGGAACGTGATCTGATACCCGATCGCGGTGTCTTTGAGGATCACCACCATCTGCGAGATCAGAACCGGCAACATCGAAGTGATGGCCTGCGGTAGCTGGATGTGCCGCATCGTCGGACCCCATCGCAGGCCGAGTGACGCTGCAGCCTCGACCTGACCCCGTGGCAGAGAGTTGACGCCGGCACGGATGATCTCGGCGATCACCGCACCGTTGTACAGAGTCAATCCGGTGACCACACCGGCCAGTGCCTGATACTTCGACGGGATGCCGTCGTAGAGGCCATAGGCCGCGAAGCTGAAGATCATCATGATCAGCACCGGCACCGCGCGGAAGAACTCGACCAATACCGCACAGGGCC
Organism: Mycolicibacterium fortuitum subsp. fortuitum; assembly: GCF_022179545.1. The sequence goes on from NZ_AP025518.1 coordinate 2,649,183, forward strand.
AACGGATGAACACCACCGGTGTCATCCGACCGACACCGAGCAAGAAGCCCAGCACGAGGGCCAGCACGATCGAGAGCGCGGCCGCGGTCAGTGTGCCCTGGAGGCCGGGCAGCAGATAGGTCCGCCACAGATCGGCCGTCAGGAACGGCTGCCACTTGTCCCAGTCGAGCTGCCCCTTCTCCCAGAAGCGCCACAGCACGACGCCGATGAGGACGACCGTCACCGCGATCGTCAGCACGGCCGCGATGATGTTCCGCACCCGCGCCCGAGGGCCGGGTACATCGAAGAGAACCGAAGCGCCGGCCACTACCGCTGCACCGCCAATCTCTTGCCGAGCCAACCGAAGAGCAGACCCAACGGCAATGTCAGGATGACGAATCCGGCGGCGAAGATGGTGCCGACGGTCAGCAGTGCGGCGGTGTTCTCCGTCATGGTCTTCATCAGCCAGGCCGCCTCGACGACGCCGATGGTCGAGGCGATGGTGGTGTTCTTGGTCAGGGCGATGAGAACTGAACCCAACGGCAGGATCACCGCGCGAAAAGCTTGTGGTAGCAGGATCAACCGCAGGTTCTGGCCGAACGACAGGCCAAGGGAGCGGGCCGCCTCGGCCTGCCCGATCGGCACGGTGTTGACCCCGGCCCGCACTGTCTCACACACGAAAGACGCGGTGTAGACCGTCAATCCGAGTACAGCCAGGCGGAAGTTGCTGTCCACGATGAACGTCGGGGAATCGGACGCGGCCAACGTGATCCGCAGCGTCTGCCCCACCCCCAGCGAGCAGAAGATGATGATCAGCGTCAGCGGGGTGTTGCGGACGACGTTCACGTAGATGGCACCGAGCCAGTTCAGCACCGGCACCGGTGCCAGCCGCATCGCGGCCAGCACCGTGCCCAGGATCAATGCGCCGATGGCCGAGTACATCGTCAGTCGGATCGTGATCCAGAATGCCGCGAAGATCTGGTCGCGGTACTCGGTGAATATCTCCACGGGGGAGTTGCTTCCTCCGGCTCAGCGGTCGACGGTCGGCGGCGTCGGAGCCTGGATGCCCGCGGGCCCCAGGTTCTTGTCGAACGCTTCTTTCCACGCCCCGCTGCTGATCATCTTCTCGATCGCATCGTTGATCTTGTTGCGTAGCTCGGCGTCATCCTTTTTCAGACCGATGCCGTAGCGCTCCTCGGAGAACGGTTCACCGACGATCTTGAATTCGCCCGGAGTCTGGGCGGCATACCCGGCCAGGATCACCTCGTCCGTCGTCACCGCGTCGACCCCGCGGTTCTTCAGTGCATCGACGCACAGCGTGTAGGTGTCGTAGAGCTGCAGCTGCACGTCCGGGTACTTCTCCTTGATCCGCTGAGCCGGGGTGGAACCGGAGACCGAGCAGACCTTCTGCTTGTTGCTCAGCGATTCCGGACCGGTGATGGCGTTCTCGTCCGCGCGGACCAGCAGGCTCTGCCCGGTGACCAGGTAAGGCCCGGCAAATGCCACCTTTTCCTGACGCGCCGGGCTGATCGAGTACGTTCCGACGATGTAGTCGACCTGGTCGTTCTGGATCAACGTCTCGCGTTGGGGCGAGGGCGCTTCCTTCCACGCGATCTTGTCCTCGGGGTAGCCGAGTTCGTTGGCCACGTACTTGGCCACGTCGACGTCGAACCCGGACGTGGTGCCGTCAGGCTTCTTCTGACCGAGCCCGGGCTGGTCGTACTTGGTGCCGATGACGATCTTGCCGGAGTCGCCACCGCCGCCACACGCCGTCGCGGCGAACGGGAGTGCGATCGCGAGCGCGAGGGTACCGACCAACTTGAACGGCGCGGAGGGCATGTTCGGGTTCCTTTCGGGAGCAGCGTCAGTGCGGAGCGTCAGTGATGGAGAATCTTGCCGAGAAAATCTTTGGCGCGGTCAGATTTCGGGTTGTCGAAGAACTCGGCCGGTGGCGCGTCCTCGACGATGGTGCCGTCGGCCATGAACACCACGCGGTCGGACGCCCGGCGAGCGAAGCCCATCTCGTGGGTGACCACCACCATCGTCATGCCCTCCGAAGCCAACGATGTCATCACGGCCAGGACCTCGTTGATCATCTCCGGGTCCAGGGCGCTGGTGGGCTCGTCGAACAGCATGACCTTGGGGTCCATCGCCAGCGAGCGGGCGATGGCGACTCGCTGCTGCTGACCGCCGGACAGCTGGGCCGGATACTTGTCCGCCTGATTGGCCACCCCGACCCGGTCCAGCAGCGCCATCGCGCTCTCGCGGGCCTGAGCCTTGGATTTCCGGCGCACCTTCACCGGGGCGAGCGTGACGTTCTCCAAGATGGTCTTGTGCGCGAACAGGTTGAAGGACTGGAACACCATGCCGACATCGGAACGCAGCTGGGCCAGCTTTCGTCCCTCCGCCGGCAGCGCCTGACCGTCGACCGCGATGCTTCCGGAGTCGATCGTCTCCAGCCGGTTGATGGTGCGGCACAGCGTGGACTTGCCGGAGCCTGACGGACCGAGCACCACCACCACCTGGCCGCGGCCCACATCAAGGTTGATGTCATTGAGTACGTGCAGGGATCCGAAATGTTTGTTGACTCCCTGAAGCGAGATCATCGGCACATCTGATGGCGCCGCGTCGTCGACCTGCGGCTGCTCGCCGGGGCTACCCATGGCAGGTGACCTTACCCAGCGAACCCCCGGCCTGCCCGGATCTCATGAATCCGCCGCGTTAACGTTTTGAGCGGCTCCGTACCATTGGGGCCGTGACGACGATGGTGAACCGGGACGCGGCCGACGAGCGCTCGCGCGAGGAGTCGTCGGCGCACGACCCGGCACAGCGACGCTCAGCGCGCACCTATCAGGTCCGCACCTACGGCTGTCAGATGAACGTGCACGACTCCGAACGGCTGTCGGGTCTGCTGGAGGACGCCGGCTACCTGCGGGCTCCCGACGGCGCAGAGGCCGACATCGTGGTGTTCAACACCTGCGCGGTGCGCGAGAACGCCGACAACAAGCTCTACGGGAATCTCAGTCATCTGGCCCCGCGCAAGCAGTCCGACCCGAACATGCAGATCGCCGTCGGCGGATGCCTCGCCCAGAAGGACCGCGACTCGGTCCTGCGCCGCGCGCCCTGGGTCGATGTGGTCTTCGGCACCCACAACATCGGGTCCCTGCCCGCGCTGCTGGAGCGGGCCCGTCACAACCGTGCTGCCCAGGTCGAGATCGTCGAGGCGCTGCAGGAGTTTCCCTCGACGCTGCCGGCGACGCGCGAGTCCGCCTATGCGGCATGGGTTTCGATCTCGGTCGGCTGCAACAACACCTGCACGTTCTGCATCGTGCCGTCGCTGCGCGGCAAGGAGGTCGACCGCCGCCCAGGCGACATCCTCGCCGAGGTGCAGGCTCTGGCCTCCCAGGGAGTGCTCGAGGTCACCCTGTTGGGCCAGAACGTCAACGCCTACGGTGTGTCGTTCGCTGCGGACGAGCGCTTGCGCGAGGACCCGATGAACTGGTCCGACATGCCGCGGGACCGCAGTGCGTTCGCCAAGCTGCTGCGCGCCTGCGGTGACATCGAGGGGTTGGAGCGCGTGCGGTTCACCTCACCGCACCCTGCCGAGTTCACCGACGACGTGATCGAGGCGATGGCCCAGACGCCCAATGTGTGCCCGACACTGCACATGCCGCTGCAGTCCGGCTCGGACCGCATCCTGAAGGCCATGCGCCGCTCCTACCGGGCCGAGCGCTATCTGGGCATCATCGACAAGGTGCGGGCCGCGATCCCGCATGCCGCGATCACCACCGACATCATCGTCGGCTTCCCGGGCGAGACCGAGGAGGACTTCCAGGCGACCCTCGATGTCGTCGAGCGGTCGCGGTTCGCCAGCGCTTTCACTTTCCAGTACTCGATCCGGCCGGGCACCCCGGCTGCCGAGATGCCCGATCAGTTGCCGAAAGCTGTTGTCACAGAACGTTATCAGCGGCTGATCAAGCTGCAGGAACGAATCTCCCTTGAGGAGAACCAGGCTCAGATCGGCCGGCCGGTCGAACTGCTGGTCGCCACCGGAGAAGGCCGCAAGGACGCCAGCACCGCGCGGATGTCGGGTCGCGCCCGCGACGGCAGGCTGGTGCATTTCACCCCTGGCGCCGAGGCGGAACGGATCCGGCCAGGGGATGTCGTCACCACGACCGTGACGGGTGCCGCGCCGCACCATCTGATCGCCGACGCTCCCTTGGCCACCCATCGGCGTACCCGGGCCGGCGACGCACACGAGGCGGGTCAGCGCCCGCGCACCGGAGTGGGGCTCGGCCTGCCTCGGATCGGTGCGCCGGAAACGGCGCCGTCATCAGGAGGATGTGGCTGTTGAGCAACGAGAGCGACTTCGACGGGTTCAAGGACGACCTGGCCGCCGTCGAACGCAAGCTCACCCGGGAGTTCGACACGGGTCCGCGGGCGATGGTCGTGGCGATCCTGGTGTTCGTGGTGCTGCTGTCGTTCGTGCTGCCGCACACCGGTGCGAGCAAGGGGTTCGACGTTCTGGTCGGTGATGCCACGGCGGTCAGCGACGGCATCTCGCTCCCGTCGCGGGTATTCGTGTGGCTGGCGCTCGTGTTCTCGGTCGGATTCTCGACGCTGGCGCTGATCACCCGCCGCTGGGCGCTGGCCTGGACGGCGCTGGCGGGATCCGCCGTCGCCAGTGCGTTGGGGATGCTCGCGGTGTGGTCGCGCCAGACCGCCACAGGTCACCCCGGCCCGGGCATCGGGCTGATCATCGGCTGGCTGGCCGTGATCGTGCTGACCTTCCACTGGGCACGGGTGGTGTGGTCGCGAACCGCACTGCAGTTGGCGGCCGAGGAGAATCGTCGCCGCGACGCCGCGAAGCATCAGCAGCACGGCGTGCTCGGCTTCCCCGGCATCGCCGACAGCGATACCGACAGTGATACCGGCGCCACTGGCAAGAAACCGGATCAGCCGGATCAGACCTAGCTGCGCTTGCCGAGCGCTTCTGCCGCCGCGTCGGCCCACTGACGCCACTGCTCGGCGCTCGCCCGAGCTTCGGCCGCGTCCTTGGTCCGTCCGGCGGCCTCGGCTTTCTCGGCCTGCTTTTCGAACTGCTCGGCACGTGCGCGGAACTGGTCGGCCCGCGCCTGGGCCTCGGGATCGACACCACCGGCCGGCGCGTCGCGGACCTTCTTCTCCACCGCGCGCAGGCGTCGCTCCAGTTCGGCGGCGCGCTCACGCGGAACCTTGCCGATCGCGTCCCACTTGTCGCCGATCGCGCGCAGCGCCGCCCGAGCCGCGTCCAGATCGGTCGTATCGATCTTCTCGGCCTCGGTCAGCAGCGCTTCCTTGGCGGCGGCATTCGCCTTGAACTCGGCATCACGCTCGGCGTGAGCGGCGTTACGGGCTCCGAAGAACGTGTCCTGGGCAGCCTTGAACCGGTGCCACAGCGCGTCGTCGACGTCCTTGGCGGCGCGTCCGGCGGCCTTCCACTGGGTCAACAGGTCACGGAAGGCGGCACCGGTGGCACCCCAATCGGTCGAGTCGGCCAATTGCTCGGCCTTTTCGCACAGCGCCTCCTTGGCCTGGCGGGCGCCCACGCGGCCGCGGTCGAGTTCGGCGAAGTGCGAGCCACGCCGGCGATTGAACGTCTCGCGGGCCGACGAGTAGCGCTTCCACAGCGCGTCATCGAGCTTGCGATCCAGCCCGGTGATGGTGCGCCACTCATCGAGGATCTCCCGCAGCCGGTCACCCGCGGCCTTCCACTGCGTGGAGTTGGCCGCCAGATCCTCGGCCTCGGCGGCCAGTGCCTCCTTGCGGGCGGTCTGGGCGGCGCGGTGCTCATCACGCTGGGCCCGCTCGGTCTTGGCAGCCTCGTCGGCGTGTTCCAGGATGGCAGTGAGCCGGGCGCTCAACGCATCGACGTCGCCGAGAACTGCTGCGGTGGGCAGGCTTTCGGCCAATGCCGCGGCAGCCGACTTGATCTTGCGAGCATCGCCGGTGCCGGAGGACAGCCGGCGTTCCAGCAGGGCCACCTCGGTGTGCAGATCATCGAAACGGCGACCGAAGTGGGCGTACGCCGACTCGGTGTCACCTGCCTGCCACGAGCCGATGATGCGCTCGCCGGAGCCGTTGATCAACCACACCGTGCCGTCGGCGTCCACCCGCCCGAATTGGTGTGGATCGCTGGTCGGCGCGACCGCGACCACCGGGGCGACCCGGCTGGGGCGGGGAACGGGGCGGGGCGGTCCGGGCCGGGGAGTCGGCTTCGGTGTGGGCCCGGAGGTCGGCTTCGGGGTGGCTCCGCCTGGCTCACTGGTTGTCATATCCGCTCCTCGTACTCCGCGCGGTTGCCCGCGCATCTACCGCGCGACGCGGCGCCTGATGCTGTCGCTTTGTCCGCTATTGAAGCAGGTCGGGCTGTGCCATGCCCACGGCTTGAGGCTCAATGCCCTGACAAACTGGGCTGAGCAGCGCTCGCGAGGGGCCTTTCGGCACGCTCTGACGGCACTCTGTGCACAGCGTGGCGGCGTGCGCGCACTAGTTTGGTGAGGTGCTCAGCGCCATCGCGATCGTGCCCGCAACACCGGTTCTGGTGCCCGAGCTGGTGGGTGCCGCCGCCGCGGAGGTCGCCGGGTTGCGTGACGCGGTGATCGCCGCAGCGGGCTCGCTACCGCCGCGCTGGCTGGCCGTCGGCGTCGGGCCCCGCGACGCGGTGTACGGGCCGGACTGTGCCGGCACCTTCGCCGGCTACGGCGTCGACGTCCCGGTGTCACTCGGTCCCGGACCGGCGGGTGAACCTGCCAAGCTGCCGCTGTGTGTGCTGGTCGCCGCGTGGATCCGCGGGCAGGCCACACCACACGCCGGTGTCGACGTGCATGCCTACGCCGCGTCATCGCCGGTTGGGGAGGCGCTGGCTCAGGGCCGTGCACTGCGGGCCCGGCTCGACGATTCCCCTGATCCCGTCGGCGTCCTGGTTGTCGCCGACGGCCTGCATACGCTCACCCCCTCCGCCCCCGGCGGCTACCTGCCGGATTCGGTGGCCACGCAGCAGGACCTCGACGACGCGCTGGCCACCGGTGACGTCGCCGCGGTGATCGAGCTTCCGGAGCCGGTGCTGGGCAGGGTCGCCTTTCAGGTGCTGGCCGGTCTGGTCGGGTCCGAGCCCGGCTCGGCGCGCGAGCTTTACCGCGGCGCGCCCTATGGCGTCGGTTACTTCGTCGGCGAATGGCTGCCATGACCCGGCCGGTGGCGGTCATCGGGCCGACGGGCACCGGGAAATCGGCCCTGGCCCTGGCGATCGCCGAAGAATTGGGCGGGGAGATCGTGAATGCCGATGCGATGCAGCTCTACCGCGGCATGGACATCGGCACGGCCAAGTTGCCGGTCGCCGAGCGGCGCGGCATCCCACACCACCAACTCGACGTCCTCGATGTCACCGAGACCGCGACGGTGGCCCGCTACCAGCAGGACGCTGCGGCCGACGTGGAGGCCATCGCCGCGCGCGGCGCGGTGCCGGTGATCGTCGGCGGCTCGATGCTCTACATCCAGTCGCTGCTCGACGAGTGGACGTTCCCAGCGACCGATCCGGCGGTGCGGGCCCGGTGGGAGGCTCGGCTGGCCGAGGTGGGGGTCGCCGCGCTCCATGCTGAGTTGACCCGGGTCGACCCGGCCGCGGGTGCCTGGATCCTGCCCACCGACGGCCGGCGGATCGTGCGGGCGCTGGAGGTCGTGGAGCTCACCGGCCGGCCGTTCGCCGCCTCGGCGCCCAGTATCGGTGCCCCGCGATGGGATACGGCGATCATCGGATTGGATTGGGAGACATCCGTTCTCGACGAGCGTCTGCAGCAGCGCACCGATCTGATGTTCGCCGACGGCCTGGTGCAGGAGGTGCGGACCCTGATCGGCCGGGGACTGCGGGACGGGGTCACCGCGGCGCGGGCGCTCGGCTACGCGCAGGTGCTGGCCGATCTGGATGCCGGGGGAGACGGCTCGGCGGCGCGGGAGCCCACATTCATCGGAACCCGCCGCTATGTACGCCGGCAGCGGTCCTGGTTCCGGCGCGACCATCGGGTGGTGTGGCTCGACGGAGCGGCCGACGGGCTGGTGCACGATGCCTTGCGCGCGTGGCGGCACGTATCCTGATCAGGTGATCTTCGGCTCGATCCCTTTCGCGAAGGGCCACGGCACCCAGAACGATTTCGTGGTGCTGCCCGACCTCGATGCCGCGCTGTCGCTGACGCCGGCCGCCGTGGCCGCGCTGTGCGACCGCCGCCGCGGCCTGGGCGCCGACGGCGTGCTCCGGGTGACCACGGCCGGGGCTGCGCAGGCGGCGGGCGTTTTCGAGCGGCTGCCCGACGGCGTCGCCGCCTCCGACTGGTACATGGACTACCGCAACGCCGACGGTTCGATCGCGCAGATGTGCGGCAACGGGGTACGGGTCTTCGCGCATTACCTGCGCGCCTCGGGACTGGAATCCGCCGACGAGTTCGTGGTGGGCTCGCTGGCCGGGCCGCGTCCGGTGGTGCTGCACAGTGCCGACGCCACCTCCGCGGACGTCACCGTCGAGATGGGCAAGGCCAACCGATTCGGCACGGGAACCGCGAAGGTCGGCGGCCGCACGGTCAGCGGGGTCGCCGTCGACGTGGGCAATCCGCATCTGGCCTGTGTCGGGTTGACCGCAGGCGAGCTGGCCGCCCTCGACGTGGGCGCGCCGGTGTCCTTCGACGAGCAGCTGTTCCCCGAGGGTGTCAACGTCGAGGTCCTCACCGTCCCGGCCGACGGCGCGGTGTCCATGCGGGTGCACGAGCGCGGCGTGGGAGAGACCCGCTCCTGCGGCACCGGCACCGTCGCAGCCACCCTGGCGGCCCTGGCCCACCAGGGCACCGACACCGGGACGTTGCGGGTCCGTATCCCGGGCGGAGAGGTCACCGTGACGATCACCGAGTCCACCAGCTATCTGCGCGGACCCTCCGTGCTGGTGGCCCGTGGTGAGCTCTCCGACGTGTGGTGGAACGCTGCCCACGCCTAATAGGGATGCGCGCGGCCCGATGCACGTGACAACCTGTAAGTACATATGACTCATCCAGAACATCCCGTCACCCCCAGCACCGGTGAGCTGGCCCTCGAAGATCGCGCCTCCTTGCGCCGAGTCGCCGGCCTCTCCACCGAGCTCACCGATGTCACCGAGGTCGAATACCGCCAGCTGCGGCTGGAACGTGTGGTCCTGGTCGGCGTGTGGACCGAGGGCAGCGCGGCCGATGCCGACGCCAGCCTGACCGAGTTGGCCGCGCTGGCCGAGACCGCCGGCTCGGAGGTGCTCGAGGGGCTCGTCCAGCGCCGCGACAAGCCGGACCCGTCCACCTACATCGGCTCGGGCAAGGCGCAGGAGCTGCGCGAGATCGTGCTGGCCACCGGCGCCGACACCGTGATCTGCGACGGTGAACTCTCACCCGCTCAGCTCAATTCGCTGGAGAAAGTGGTCAAGGTCAAGGTCATCGACCGCACCGCGCTGATTCTGGACATCTTCGCCCAGCACGCCACCAGTCGCGAGGGCAAGGCACAGGTGTCGCTGGCCCAGATGGAGTACATGCTGCCCCGGCTGCGCGGCTGGGGTGAGTCGATGTCGCGTCAGGCCGGTGGCCGAGCGGGCGGTGCCGGCGGCGGGGTGGGAACCCGCGGCCCCGGTGAGACCAAGATCGAAACCGACCGCCGCCGCATCCGCGAGCGGATGTCCAAGCTGCGCCGCGAAATTCGCGAGATGAAGAAGATCCGCGACACCCAGCGCAGCCGGCGGCTGTCCTCGGATGCCGCCTCGGTGGCCATCGTCGGCTACACCAACGCCGGCAAGTCCAGCCTGCTCAACGCCTTGACCGGGGCCGGTGTGCTGGTGGAGAACGCGTTGTTCGCGACCCTCGAACCGACCACGCGGCGCGGCGAGTTCGACGACGGCCGGCCGTTCGTGCTGACCGACACCGTCGGCTTCGTCCGGCACCTGCCGACCCAGCTGGTCGAGGCGTTCCGGTCCACCCTCGAAGAGGTGGTGGATGCCGATCTGCTGGTGCACGTGGTGGACGGCTCCGACGAACATCCGCTGGCGCAGGTCAACGCGGTCCGCCAGGTGGTCAACGATGTGGTCGCTGAGTACGACATCGCCCCACCGCCGGAGTTGTTGGTGGTCAACAAGATCGACGCGGCCACCGACCTCAGTCTGGCCGCGTTGCGGCGCGCGCTCCCGGACGCCGTGTTCGTCTCGGCGCAGACCGGTGACGGGCTGGACCGGCTGCGGGCCCGGATGGCGGAGATGATCCCGCCCACCGACGCGACGGTCGACGTGACCATTCCCTACGACCGCGGGGATCTGGTGGCGCGGGTGCACGCCGACGGCCGGGTGGACGCCACCGAGCACACCGCCGAGGGCACCCGCATCAAGGCACGCGTGCCGATGGCGCTGGCGGCGAGCCTGGACGAATTCGGCACCTTCTGAGCACGCGTCAGGCGGCAGATTTCTTCTTGCTGCTGGTGTCCTTTGCGCTGGTGCGCTTTGGCTCGGGACGGTCCGTGGCCTTGTCTTTCGCGCCGTCCTGACCAAGGGCCTTGCGCACGCTGCTGCGGAGCGACTTGGCCATGTCACGCGCCGGATGTCCCTTCGTGGCCAGCGCTTTCGGCAGTGAAGGACGCTGCTTCGGGGCTGTCGCATCGGGGTCGGCCGCGTTCGGTGCCGTCTCGGGCTCGGTGACCGTGCTCAAACGCCGGAGCGGTGTGTAATCCGAGGTGGCGGAGACTTTCGTGGTGTCGGCAGCGGCCTTGTCGGCAGCGTCCGGGACCCGGACGGTCACGCCGGACTGCGTCGGATCGGTCCATCCGGGCAGCGGGTCGAGTCCGGGGTTGAGTGCCGCCCGGACGCCCTCGGGGATGTCGTTGATGAGATCGCTCGCCAACGTCACGGGGTTGAACCTGGGCAGCAGCTGGAACGGTGTGGGCGTGCTGTAGTCGGTTCTGGTGTAACCGGTTTCGATGAGGGTCTGGGCCAGCGGTGAGACCAGATCGACGAGTGGGACCACGACGGCGGACGTGCCGGTCGCCGCGCCCAGGTCCAGCAACGGCTGCATGATCGGCAGCGTCTTCGCCGGCAGCGTGACGTAGTACGTGTCGCTGCCCTCGACCTTCTGGCAGTGAGTATCCGCGCTGCAGTTCGCCTTCGCGTTCTCGATCGCGGCCTGCACCTGTTCGGGTGTGTAACCGTACGGCGTGGCCGTCGCCGGGTCGTCGCCCCGGGGGTCCAGATAGGTGCCGTGCACGTACTGGAATCCGGCCAGCGCGTTCGCCAGCGCGAGCGGATTGAGCACCCACGACGGAGCGTCGGCGACGCCGTCGTACTGCAGCGCGATGTCGTAGGTCTCGATGCCGGTATCCGTAGGAGTGGGCCGGCCGAACGTCGCGTCGAGGATCGGGACGGTGCCCAGGATCGCCAGCCGCTCGAAGATGCCACCGTCGGGGCGGTTCGGGTTGCCGATCAGGACGAAGCTGAGATTCTGCTTCTGTTCGTCGGTGAGATCGGCCAGGTTGCCCTTGACGATGCTGGCCACCGTGGCGCCCTGCGAATAGCCGAAGACCGTCACCGGATGGGCTGCGCTGGGATTGTTTGCGCCGACGAGTTCGCTGGTCAGCCGGGTGACTCCACTGGCGACCGACACGTTCCACTTGGCGCCCTCCAGTCCGCCCCAGCCGGGCAGGGGGATGGGCCAGAACTGGGCGATGTAGGGGATCGCCACCGGTGCCGCGCAGTCCTCGGCACCGCAGCTGCCGCTCGGCTGGACGTAATAGGCGACGGCGTTGGCCATGTAGTTGTTGGAGTTCTGCGGGTCCGGCGTCCCGGTGCCGGGAACCACCAGCGGAGTCACCGCCACCACCAGTCCGACCGCCGCGGTACCGACGGGCGTCAGCCCGATCACCACCGAGCCGGACACGGCCACGGCGCCGACCAGCAGTGACCTGGCAGCAGATCGGGGTGAGAATCGCATCGGCTCAGATCTCCTTTCGCTGACGCCGCCGTCAGCGCTGAGGGGATCTTTGCACCGGCGTGCGAGCGTCACCGGGAAAACGGCCGAAGTGGCAGTAGCCCAACGGGTTCAGCGTGTCCGGATCACCGGAGGCTGGTGTGCGCGCACCGGTGGGAGCGGTCCGTCGTACTTCTCGACCTGCACCAGGACATGTGCGCCGGTGCAGCCTCGCGCCAGCGACGAGGTGCCGATGTCCTCGGTGAGCACATTGGGATTGCCGTGCACGCACATCGAATCGGGGTCGGCAGGGTCGGCCGGGTCGAACCACGCCCCGGTCGACAGCTGCACCACGGCCGCGCGCAATCGGTCATCGATCACCACGCCGGCCAGGCAGGCGCCGCGATCGTTGAACACCCGCACCACGTCGCCGTCGGACAGGCCTCGGGTTGCCGCGTCCCCTGGATGCATCCGGATCGGTTCGCGTCCTTGCACTTTCGAAGACTGGCTGGTGGCGCCACCGTCGAGCTGGCTGTGCAGGCGGGCCGCGGGCTGGTTGGCCAGCAGGTGCAACGGATATGACCGGGACCGCTCGCCGCCGAGCCATTCGGTCGGTTCGTACCAACGCGGATGACCGGCGCAGTCGTCGTAGCCGAACCCGTCGATGGTCTGCGAGAAGATCTCGATGCGGCCGCTCGGGGTGGCCAGTCGGTGCCCGATCGGGTCGGCGCGGAAGTCGGCCAGCAGCGTCAGTCCAGGTTCGGTGGGAAGCCGCAAGTGTCCCGCGGCCCAGAACTCTTCGAACTCGGGAACATCGAAATCCAGCCCGGCAGACCACTTTTCGTACATGTGGACCAGCCATTCACGTGCCGTGCGGCCTTCGGTGAACTGCGGTCCGAAGCCGAGTCGCTCGGCCAGTGCCGAGAACGTGGTGTAGTCGTCACGGGATTCGGCAAACGGTTGCGCCAGGGCCGGCATGGCCACCAGCAGCGGGTCGTTGCGCGAACCCGAGTAGTCCTCGCGCTCGTAGGCGGTGGTCGAGGGAACCACGATGTCGGCATGCTTGGCCATTGCCGTCCAGTACGGGTCGTGCACCACGATGGTCTCCACCCGCGACAAGGCGCGGCGCAACCGTGGGATGTTCTGATGGTGGTGGAACGGATTACCGCCGGCCCAGTACACACACTTGATGTCGGGATAGGTCAATTGCAGGCCGTTGTAGTCGAACGGCCGGCCGGGGTTCAGCAACATGTCGGTGACGGCTGCGACGGGGATGAACGTCTTCACCGGGTTGAGGCCCTGCGGCAGTACGGGCAGGCCGCAGCGCAGCGGCGGAAGCCCCGGCTCGTTCATCGAGCCGTAGCCGTGGCCGAAACCCCCTCCGGGTAAACCGATCTGGCCGAGCATGGCGGCCAGCGTCAAGCCCATCCACGGAGCCTGTTCGCCGTGCCGGACCCGCTGCAGCGACCAACTGACGGTGACGAGGCTGCGTGAGGCGGCCATCCGCCGGGCCAGGGCGGTGAGCTCTTCGGCCGGTAGGCCGCTGAGCGCCGATGCCCACTGTGGGCTCTTGGCGACGCCGTCGTCGCGGCCCAGCAGGTAGCGCTCGAACCGGTGATAGCCCGTGCAGTACGTGTCGAGGAAGTCGAGATCGGCCAGGCCCTCGGTGGCCAGCACGTAGGCCAGCGCGAGCATCACCGCCACATCGGTGCCGGGGATCGGTGCCAGCCATTGGCAGTGGCCGTCGACGTCGTCGCGAAGCGGGCTGAACGACACGATCTGCCCGCCCCGGTCACGCAACCGGCGCAGCGCGTCGCGTGCGGGATGTGCCGTGGTGCCGCCGTGGTTGATGCCGGTGTTCTTCAGCGCGACACCGCCGAAACACACCAGCAGATCGGTGTGCTCGGCGATCACGTCCCAGTCGGTGGATCGCTTGAACAGGTCATCGTGAGTACCGACCACCCGCGGCATGATCACCCCGGTTGCGCCCAGGCTGTAGGAGTGACGCGAGGAGGTGTAGCCGCCGAGCATCTTCAGAAAGCGGTGCACCTGGCTCTGAGCGTGGTGGAAGCGTCCGGCACTGGACCAGCCGTAGGAGCCGCCGTAGATCGCCTCGTTGCCGTGGGTGTCGACGACGCGGCGCAGTTCACCGGCGAGCAACTCGGTGAGCTCCTCCCACGACACCGCGACGTACTCGTCGGCACCGCGTTCGTCGCTCGGGCCGGGGCCGTCCCGCAGCCAGCCGCGGCGCACCGCGGGCCCCGCGATTCGTGAACGGTGCCGGATCGATCCCGGGAGGTTGCCCAGCAACGGCGAAGGATCCGTATCGCCGGCCATCGGGGTGACGGCGGCGATGTCGCCGGCCGTGATGTCGGCGGTGAAGGCGCCCCAGTGCGCAAGGCTCATGGGGGACCGGGGCATGGCCAGAGTTTACGGGCGGCACTCACCCTCCCCGCGGCTGACCAACCACCCGGTTGGTATAGGTTGGCCCCCAAATCCGTAACCAGTACCGGAGGTCACACCATGGGCAGTGTTGTGAAATACGACCGCACGTTGTTCGAACCGGAGCACGAGCTGTTCCGCGAGTCCTACCGCGCGTTCCTCGACAAGCATGTCGCGCCGTTCCACGACCAGTGGGAGAAGGACAAGATCGTCGACCGCGGGGTCTGGCTCGAGGCGGGTAAGCAGGGCTTTCTCGGGATGGCTGTGCCCGAGGAGTACGGCGGCGGCGGTAACGACGATTTCCGGTACAACACCATCGTGTGCGAGGAGACGGTCGCCGGACGCTACAGCGGAATCGGCTTCAGCCTGCACAACGACGTCGTCGCGCCCTATCTGCTGCGGCTGGCCAACGAGGAGCAGAAGCAGCGCTGGCTGCCGAAGTTCTGTACCGGTGAATTGATCACGGCGATCGCAATGACCGAACCCGGTACCGGCAGCGACCTCCAGGGCATCAAGACCCGCGCGGTGCGCGACGGCGACCACTACGTGCTCAACGGGTCGAAGACCTTCATCACCAACGGCATCCACTCCGACCTGGTGATCGTCGTCGCTCAGACCGACCCGGAGAAGGGCGCGCTGGGCTTCTCCCTGCTGGTGGTGGAGCGCGGCATGGAGGGCTTCGAACGGGGCCGGCACCTGGACAAGATCGGCCTGGAGGCCCAGGACACCGCCGAACTGTCGTTCACCGACGTCAAGGTGCCGGTCGAGAATCTGCTCGGCGAGGAAGGTCAGGGGTTCGTCTACCTGATGCAGAACTTGCCGCAGGAGCGCATCTCGATCGCCATCATGGCCGCCGCCGCGATGGAGGCCGTGCTGGAGCAGACGGTGCAGTACACCAAGGAGCGCAAGGCGTTCGGCAAGCCCATCGGCAGCTTCCAGAACAGCCGGTTCCTGCTGGCCGAACTGGCGACCGAGGCCACCGTGGTGCGCATGATGGTCGACGAGTTCATCCGGTTGCATCTCGACGAGAAGCTCACCGTCGAGCAGGCCGCGATGGCCAAGTGGTACTCCACCGAGAAGCAGGTGGAGCTGATCGACCGCTGCCTGCAGCTGCACGGCGGTTACGGCTACATGCGTGAGTACCCGGTGGCCCGGGCCTACCTGGACGCCCGAGTGCAGACGATCTACGGCGGCACCACCGAGATCATGAAGGAGATCATCGGTCGCAGTCTGGGTGTCTAGCGGGCCGTTCGGCCCCTTGATAATCCGATATGACGCCCGAAAAGCCCGATTCTGGGTCTTCGGACCCAGATATTGGGCCTTTTTTGGTCATGATCGGCCACGTTCCTTGGTTATCGTCACCTGCTGAAGCAGAGTTGTCGGGGCGGGACACTTCTGAGGAAACTTTGCCGAACGAGCGGGGAGATCGCATGACCAGGCCTGGAGCGAGGCTGAACGCGACCGTGTGGCGGTTGGCGGTCGGCCTGCTCGCACTCGTAGTCGCTGCTTTGGTGGTGCCGGCGGTGGCTTCGGCCACCCCGGAATCAGATGCGGACGCTGCGGTCACCGCCGCGTGGGAGGCCAACGGCGGGGACGGTGGCCCGCTCGGACCGCGACAGGGCGGCGTGTACGCGGTGGGTTCCGGCTTCGCGCAGAACTTCGCCGGCGGCAAGATGTTCTTCACCCCGGCGACGGGCGCCCATTTCATGCAGGGCGCGATCCTGGAGAAGTACGAGTCGCTCGGCGGCGCGGCCGATGGGGACATGGGATTCCCGACCATCGACGAAGGCGCCGGTCGGGCTGCCGACAGTCGTAACTCGACGTTGAGCGCGCCCGACAACCCCGTGATCTTCTGGACCCCGTCCACCGGCGCACGGGTGGTGCGCGGTGCCATCAACGCCGCGTGGGACAAGCTCGGCGGTTCTGCCGGAGTGCTGGGCGTCCCCGCCGACGACGAGACGTTCGACGGCGACGTGGTCTCGCAGAAGTTCACCGGCGGTGAGATCTCCTGGAACCGCAAGACCAAGGCATTCACCACGGTGCCGCCGGAACTGGCTGACCAGCTCGCCGGCCTGGACGTCCCGTCCGACCCCGCATCGGCGATCGCCGCGGCACGTCGCGAGGCGGGCGGCGCCATGGGACCGCTCGGTGCCAAGGACGGCGACCTGTATCCGATCGGTGACGGTGGGTTCGGCCAGAAGTACGCCGGCGGCGAGATCTTCTACAGCCCGGCCACCGGAGCCAACGCCGTCACCGGGCAACTGCTCGAAAAGTACGAAAGCGTCGGCGGTCCCGAGGGAGACCTCGGTTTCCCGACTGCCAGTGAGTCCGAGGGCGGATTAGGGCCCAACAGCCGGATCAGCACCTTTGCCGCTGCCGACAACCCCGTCATCTTCTGGACTCCGGACTACGGCGCGGTGATCGTCCGGGGCGCGATGAACGCCGCCTGGGAGAAGCTCGGCGGCGCCAAGGGCGCTCTGGGCGCCCCGATGGCCGACCAGACCGAGGACGGCAACGTCATCAGCCAGCGGTTCAGCGGGGGAGCGATCTCCTGGGATCGCGAGGCCAACAAGTTCACCACCGAACCGTCGAAACTCGCTTCCGAGTTGAGCGGGCTGCAGGTTCCTGGAATCGGGCAGACCCCCGCAACCGGACCGCAACCCTCCGACACGGACACCAAGAAGCCGTTCTCCTGGCATTGGAGCTGGTGGTGGCTGATCGCGGTGATCCCCGTGGTGTTGCTCGCGGCGCTGATCGTGGGGGCGGCGCTGTGGCACCGACGCCGCGCCGGGGACGACGACGATTTCGACCATGATCCGTTCGAGGATGACTACGACGACGGATCCGGGGATTCCCGGTACGACGGTGGCCCGCACTACGACTCACGCGGCTACGACCACGATGAGTACCGGGATGACCGCGGCGCCGAGGTGCCGAGCGGCTACGGGACCGGCGCCGCCTATGGCGGTGACGCCGCGACGGCGCGGTTCGCCGGACAGGGTGAGGAACCCGCGGCCGCGGCTTCCCCCTACGACGGTCCGACCGACATCGCGATGCCGGTCAGTCAGTGGGCCGCCCCGCACGGATCGCCCGCCGGTTACGGGCGACCGGGCGAGGAGGATGAACCGCCCGAGGACTCTGCTCAGCTGATCGGCCAGGACCGGGGCTTCGACAGCTATGACGACGATGACTTCGACGACGACTATGAAGATGACGACTTCGAGGACGATGACTTCGATGAGGACGAGGACCTCAAAACCATCGACGCCGACTTCGAGGAAGTCGCAGAGGGTGACGAGGTCGACGACTTCGAGGCGGAGCTCGAGGACCAGGACCTGGCGGATACCGGGGCAATGACCCGTCCACCCGGCGGGGTGGGTGAGGCGCAGGGGTTCGCGGGCCTCGGCGGGCTGGCGGTGCCGGGCGATCAGGACAACGTGGATACCGCGCCGACCCGCATCATCACCGAGGCGGAGGCCTACAGCCACGAGACTCACAGCGGGCGCCACGCCGCCATCGAGCTCGACGAGATACCCAGTGCCACAGCCATTCATCTGCCGCTGGAGGATCCGAACCGCGCCCCAGAGGGCTACCCGATCAAGGCCGACACCAAGTCCGGCCGGTACTGGGCACCCGACAGCAGCGAGTACGACGACGCGGTAGCCGAGATCTGGTTCGCCAGTGAGGAGTTCGCCCGCACCAACGGATTCGTGCGGGCGGACTGAACGGCCGGACCCGGCCACCATTGTGTGCCGGGGCGGCCGGCCCGCGGTCGTCAGATCTTGCGGATCACGGTGACGACCTTGCCGAGCACCGCAGCGTCGTTGCCCGGGATCGGGTCGTATGCCGGGTTGTGCGGCATCAGCCAGACCTGACCGCGGGTCCGCTTGAACGTCTTGACGGTGGCTTCACCGTCGATCATGGCCGCGACGATGTCACCGTTGTCGGCCACACTCTGCTGACGTACCACGACCCAGTCCCCGTCGCAGATAGCGGCATCGACCATCGAGTCGCCCACGACCTTGAGCAGGAACAGCGAGCCTTCGCCGACCAGCTCGCGAGGTAGCGGGAAGACGTCTTCGACGGCCTGCTCGGCCAGGATCGGCCCACCTGCGGCGATACGACCGAGCACAGGCACGAAGGTGGGCTCGGGCAGCGCATCGGAGCCGGCCACATCGGTGGACACCAACGTGGCCGCCGACGGATCATCGGCGGCGCGAACATCGACCGCGCGCGGACGGTTGGGGTCGCGGCGCAGGTAGCCCTTGCGCTCGAGGGTGCGCAGCTGATGGGCGACCGATGAGGTCGAGGTCAACCCGACCGCATCGCCGATCTCGCGAATGCTGGGGGGGTAACCGCGACTGGTCACCGATGCGCGGATCACGTCCAGGATGGTCCGTTGCCGGTCGGTGAGGCCGCCCTCGGCCCTGCGTGGGCCCGCGCCGTCCGATCCGGCCGGGCTGTCGGTGCTGCCGTCCTTGCTGCGGTCGTCGCTCATGAGGCCGAATGTAGTCGCTGATCGAACATTAATCAAACATGTGTTCGACGCGTGTTGCGCCCGTGTCCGCTGGTGGGGCGGTTGCGGAGGGCTCAGGGTCGGCCGCTGTCGGTTGACGGCCCGAACTTGTCGGTGCCTTGTTCTATCGTTTGGCAACAGTTCGATCACATGTTCTATCTATCGAACACTTGAGCGAGTATGTTCGAACACAAGAGCGAAACCGTCCCACCGAAAGGCAGTCAGATGGCGATCATCGATATCCCCGCCGATAGCCGCTCCCGCGCTGTTCGGGCCATGCCGCAGTCCTCGCCGCAGCGCGTCCGCGTCCGGGGCGGTGCCGGCGCAGCGGGATACGCCGGCACGGGCCACACTCGGGGCAGTGCCACCTTCGGCACCGCCGCCGCAAGGCCGGTGCGCCGAGTCCGGCGGCCCGCGCCGTCCCGGCCCGCGGGCGGTGCGGTTCGGTATCGCGGAACCGGCGTGCTGATGTCGCGCGCGTCGCACCGCAGCCGGCCCATCACTCCGTTGACCACGGTGTTGCTGGCTCTGGTGGCCGCAGGAATCACGGTGTGGCTCGGTCTGGTGGCACAGTTCGGCGGAGTGATGGGGGCGACCAGCCCGGAGCCCACCGAGCTCGCCGTCGTTCAGGTGAAGTCGGGGGAGACGCTGCAGCAGGTGGCGCGGAGGGTGGCTCCTGACGCGCCGGTGGCCCAGGTCGTCGAGCAGATCCGTGACCTCAACCAACTCGACTCGGCAGCGGTCGACGCAGGGCAGACACTGCTCGCCCCGGTGGGCTGAGCAGCGCAATGTCCGCTGAATCGTCCTGTCAGGCAGTCAGACTGGCCGGTGTCGACATGAGCATCTACGCCCCACTGGACCCGGCGGTGAGTCTCCCTCGGGCAGCACGGGTACGCTCAAGGGCGCTCGAACTAGTTGTCCGGCGGCATGACGAAGGAGCGGTGATGCACTGTCCGTTCTGCCGTCATCCTGATTCGCGGGTGGTCGACTCCCGGGAGACCGACGAGGGCCAGGCGATCAGACGCCGGCGGTCATGCCCGGAATGCGGGCGCCGCTTCACCACCGTGGAGACCGCGGTATTGGCCGTGGTCAAGCGCAGCGGGGTGACCGAACCGTTCAGCCGGGAGAAGGTCATTCGCGGAGTGCGACGGTCCTGTCAGGGCAGGCAGGTCGACGACGATGCGCTGAACGTCTTGGCGCAGAAGGTCGAAGACGCGGTCCGCGGCCTCGGCACGCCGGAGATCCCCAGCCACGAGGTCGGGTTGGCGATTCTCGGCCCACTGCGCGAACTCGACGAGGTCGCCTATCTGAGATTTGCCTCGGTGTACCGGTCATTCTCCTCGGCCGAGGATTTCGAGCGCGAGATCGAGGCGCTGCGGGCCCACCGCGCCGGGGCGTGAGTCACTCCAGTCGAGTGGTGCCGTCGCTGACGACGCGGCCGGACAGACGCACCCAGCCTTCCGGACTCCAGCGGGTCTCGATCACCGAACCCTTGCCCTGGATGATCGTCAGATCCCGGCTCAAGTAGTCCGTCATCCGCACCGCCGCCGATCCGGTGGCCTCGTCTTCGGGGATTCCGAGGTGCGGGGCGAACGATCTGGCACGTAGCGTGCCTTTCGCTTCATCGATCCACGCCCACAAGTAGTTCTCCTCGGCCTCGGCGAAATCGTCGGGTTCGGCGGAGAGTACTTCGTCGACCGAGGACAAGTCATGGATGGCGAACTCTGATGCCCACTCCGAACGGGCGTTGACCACGGCGCGATCGCCGTCATATTCCACCTGGATGATCCCCGCGGGCACCTGCAATGTGTTGACCGGAAACCCTGTTTCGCGCAGCCACCACGAGGCGCCGACCGTGGGGTGTCCGGCGAACGCCAGTTCGGCTACCGGAGTGAAGATGTGGGCATGGGCGGAGTTGCCGCCCGGCTGCGGCAGATCGATGAATACCGTTTCGCTGTAACCCAATTCGGTGGCGATGCGCTGGCGGTCAGCTGGTGCGACGGTGCTGTTGTCGACCACGCCGAGCGGATTGCCGTACTTGCCGTCGGAGTCGGTGAATACGCGTAACACGGTGACGTCGATGGCCATGACCCGATGCTACGTCGCACCGCGCGCTCGTCGGGCGATCTGTCCGGACCCGGTGCGGGTGAAGCGATCAGGTGGCGCTGCGCTCGTCTGCGTCCATCGCGTCCAGCACCGCGATCTGGGTGTCGAACGGCCCGCTCATCGCCGATTCGCTCCGCCCGCTGCGCAGCAGGTTGCGCAACCGGTCCTGGTCGTAGACCGAGGGTTCGGTTGTGTCGATGAAGCGTTCGACCACCTCGACGAAGCGGTCGGGGTCGTCGTGGAACGGAAAATGCCCGGATCCGGAGAAGATCTCCAACTGGGAACCGGGCATTGCGGCATGGGCCATGTGGGCGTGGCTGACTGGGATGACCGAATCGCTTTGACCCCAGATCAACTGGACGGGAACCGATTCGGTCAGGTAACAGCGATCCAGCATGGTGACGACCTGGCCGCGCCAGTCCACGACGGCGCGCAGGGTGCGGGCGAATGCCGATGACGCCGTCGGCTCGGGCAGATCCGCGAGGATGCGGAGCATGTCCGGGATGTCGCGGCCGAGGCCGGTTGAGCCCAGCACCGTGCCCGCTGCCCGGCCGGCCAACTGCAGGGCGGGCAGGACCAGGGGCAGGCGCAGCAGCGCCAGCGCCTCACTGCCCATCGGGAGCGAGGCGACCCGCAACGCCACATTGACGTCCTTGGTGACCCCGCCGGCACCCACGAGGATGAGGCGGTCGACCAACTGCGGGAACTGGTAGGCGAATTGCATGGCCACGCCGCCGCCCAGAGAATGGCCGATCACGGTCACCCGGTCGATGTCGAGCACGCTGAGCAGGTCGCGCATGCCGTTGGCATAGGCCGCGACCGAATAGTCGGCACGCGGTTTGTCGGAGCTGCCGTGGCCGAGCAGGTCCGGGGCGATCACGGTGAACCGTTGCGCCAGTGCCGACTGCACGGTGTGCCAGGTGGTCGAGTTGTCACCGATGCCGTGGATCAGCAAGATCGCCGGCCCGGAGCCGGCCACCCGAAAAGCCCGCCGGTATCCGTGGATGGTGCGGTATTCGAGTGTCGGGGTGAGCTCGCGAACGGTCCGCAGATGGGGTTTGCGCTCGGTCATGCTGGTCAACCTCGCTCTCGGCCCGGCGTCGGGCTCCTATGGGTTGTCGCCGTTCGGGAAGCCGTCGCCGAAGCCGTCCGGTCCGTCTTTGTACTTGTCGTCTTTGTACTTCTCACCGGTCTGCTGGGCGAGGAACCGTTCGAACTCGGCTCCCAACTCGTCACCGCTGGGTAGCTCCTCGTCACGCGCCAGCAGGGACCGATTCTCCTGTGCGGCAACGAACGCATCGTACTGGCGCTCCAACCCCGTCACCACTTGAGCCACCTCGGCGCTGGCTTCTACCTGCTCGTTGATCTTGCTGAACACCTCGGCACCGGCCTCGGACAGCTTCTCCAACGGCAGTTGTAGCGAACCCGTTCGGGCCACCTCGGCAAGCAACGCCTCGGCGGCAGGCGGGTACGCCGTCTGGGCCAGGTAATGCGGGACATGCACGGTGTACCCGACCACCTCGTGGCCGTGCTGGGCCATGCGGAACTCGAGCAGGTTGGACACACTGGCCGGCACCTGGACTTCGCCGACCCAGGGGGTGTGCTCGGCGATGAGCTCCTTGTTGTTGGCGTGCGCCGTCAGCATGACCGGGCGGGTGTGCGGGACCGCCATCGGAATGGTGCCGAGACCGATCACCCGGCGGACTCCGAGCTGCTCGGACAGCAGCCGCACGGCGGTGATGAACCGCTCCCATCGCAGGTCCGGCTCCAGCCCGGCCAGCAGCAAAAATGGCGTGCCCACGCCGTCATGCAGCGCGTACAGGTTCAGCTCGGGTTCCTCGTAGCTGGTGAAGTGGTCGGTCTTGAACGTCATCAGCGGGCGGCGCGACCGGTAGTCGAGCAGCTCGTCGATGGCGAACGAGGCCACCAATTCGGTGTCGAGGGTGTCTTTGAGGTGCTCGGCGGCCAGCCGGATCGCGTGGCCGGCATCGGAGAACCCCTCCAGGGCGTGGATCAGCACCGGGCCGCGGCCATCCGAAGACGACAGCTGCGGAGCCGGGAATTCAAGCTCGTACATACCGCTCTGGTCGGGGTGGTAGTGCTGGTCGGGGGTGTCGCTGCTCTCGGTCATCTCGCTTCGTCTCCTCGCTGCGGTAGGACGCTGTGACGGCCCGCCGCCGTGTTCTCTAGTGTCCCGCATACCCGGGCGGCGGGTTCGTCCCGCCCCGCTTGTGCGTTCGAACGCGCCGGACCAGCGCCCGCATTCCGGCAGTTCCCTGCGCGATCAGGCAAAATCGTGATGATGCGCGTGACCCGGATGGCGAAGTTCACAGTCGCGGCGGCCGTGATGGCTGCCGGGGCGGCCGCGTGCACCGTTCCCGGCACCACCGCCGGCGGCGCGGCCGGGAACCTCACGACCGCCGCACCGAGCAGCACGCCGGCGCCGGCGAACGCGTTGTCGCAGGCCGGGGTCGAGTCGGTGACCCCGGATCGCCGGGTGGGAGCGCTGTTCCTGGGCGACACCACGACACATACCTGCAGCGGATCGGTCCTGGCGAGCCCCTCGGCCGACCTCATCCTCACGGCTGCGCATTGTCTGCTGGACGGTGTCGACACGACTTTCGTTCCCGGTTTCGGTGCGGGTGCCGGTGATACCTGGCATGTCAGCAGCGTGTATCTGGACCCGCGGTGGCTCGCCGACCAGGACCCTCAGGCCGATTACGCGATCGTGCGGGTGACAGGGGATTCCACGGCGAGTCTGCTGGCCGCATCCGGCGGCGGACTGACCTTGGGGTCCGCCCCCGCGGCCGGAAGTCCGGTGACCGTGACCGGCTACCCGATGGGCGAAGGCGGCAGTGCACTGGCGTGCCGAGGCGCGACAGAGTCGTCACAGCAGGGGTTCCCGTCGCTGGCCTGCGCGGGGGTGACCGACGGTTTCAGCGGCGCTCCATGGGTTTCGGGGTCGACCGTGACCGGGTTGGTCGGCGGACTCGACGGCGGTGGCTGCGATGACGACGTGTCCTATTCACCCCGCTTCGACGACCGGATCGCCCGGTTGCTGGCCCGCGCCGAGGCCGGTGGTCCGGGCGACGCGGCTCCTGCGGCCCTCGAATCCGACTGCTAGCCGCGAAACTGGCTGAGCGCGCGCAGCTTGTTCATCACGTCCAGCGCCGCGACCTTGTACGCCTCCGAGAACGTCGGATAGTTGAACACCGCGTCGACGAGGTATTCGACCGTGCCGCCGCACCCCATCACGGCCTGTCCGATGTGCACCATCTCGGTGGCGTTCGTACCAAAGATGTGGACGCCGAGCACTCGAAGGTCCTCGGTTGACACCAACAGCTTGAGCATTCCGTAGGAGTCGCCGGCGATCTGTCCCCGCGCCAGTTCCCGATACCGGGACACCCCGACCTCGTAGGGGATCGAGTCCTTCGTGAGATCGACCTCGGTGGCCCCGACGAAGGACACCTCCGGGATCGAGTAGATGCCGATCGGCTGCAGGCTCATCATGCCCTTGGTGGGTTCGCCGAAGGCGTGGTAGGCGGCCAGCCGGCCCTGCTCCATCGAGGTGGCGGCCAGCGCCGGGAATCCGATGACGTCACCGACCGCGTAGATGTGCTCGACCTTGGTGGTGAAGTTGTCGTCGACGTAGATGCGGCCGCGGCTGTCGGCCTCCAATCCGGCGGCGGCCAGATCGAGGTGATCGGTCTGGCCTTGTCGTCCGGCCGAGTACATCACGGTCTCGGCGGGGATCTGCTTACCGCTGGCAAGGGTGGTCACGGTGCCGGCAGGCCCGACGTCTACGCCGATCACCTCTTCGCCGAACCGAAACGTCACGGCGAGGTCGCGCAGGTGGAAGCGCAGCGACTCGATGATCTCGGGATCGCAGAACTCGAGCATGTTGTCGCGCTTCTCGACCACGGTGACCTTGGTGCCCAGCGCGGCGAACATCGAGGCGTACTCGATACCGATGACGCCCGCACCGACGACCACCATCGACGTGGGCAGTTCTTCGAGGTCGAGGATGCCGTCGGAATCGAGCACCCGTGCCTCGTCGAACTTCACACCGGCTGGTCGGGCTGGTTTGGTCCCGGTGGCGATTACGACGAAACGGCCACGGACAGTTACCAGTTCGGCGCGGGTGGGATCCTCGACGAGGATCGTGTGTTCGTCGGAGAATCGGCCGTGTCCGGTGTACAGCTCGATGCGGTTACGCATCAGCTGGGACCGCACGACGTCGACCTCCTTGCCGATGACGTGCTGGGTGCGCGCCAGCAGATCGGCCGGGGTGATCTTCTCCTTGACGCGGTAGCTCGCGCCGTAGAGTTCGCGTTGGCTCATGCCCGTCAGATAGACGACGGCCTCGCGAAGCGTCTTGGAGGGAATGGTGCCGGTGTTGACGCATACGCCGCCGAGCATCATGCCCCGCTCGATCACGGCGACGGTCTTGCCGAGTTTCGCTGCGGCGATGGCGGCGCGCTGGCCACCGGGGCCTGAACCGATGACGACGAGGTCATACTCCTGCATCGAACCCATGGGTCAACTGTCTACGCGGGGTTGCCGAACCGGCGCGGGTGGCTGACGCCGAATACCGGGTGAACAACTGCCTTCGGGTTATCCCCAGCGCAGCGTCCATCCCCAGCCACCACCGTCGGACGGCTCCGCGCGGCCGGCCGTGACGGCGCGGGTTGACACGGTCTGGCCATGACAACGCCAACGCCTTCCTCGCCCGAATTCGACTTTCATCTCAACCGTCCCGGTGCGTTGATCGCGGCGCTACCCGCGGTGCTGGGCTTCGTCCCGCACCGCAGCCTCGTCCTGGTCACGATCTGCCGTGGTGAGCTGGGTTGCGTCATGCGCGCCGATCTGGCCGACGACATGACCGAACGCATCGATCATCTGGTCGACCTCGCGGCCACGGCCGGTGCGGATGCCGTGATCGCCGTGGTGGTGGACGAAGCCAGTACGGACTGCCGCGCGTGCGACGACCGCTACCGCGAGCTGGCATCGGTGCTCGAAGCGTCGCTGTCGGTCGAGGGCATCGAGCTCTACGCCGCACACGTCGTCGACCGCGTGGCAGCCGGTGGATCCTGGCACTGCGCCGATCGCTGCGGTGCGGAGGGCCAAGTGGACGACCCGGGGGCTTCACCGCTGGCCGCGGCTGCGGTGCTCGACGGTCGGCGGCTCTACGACAGCCGTGACGAGCTGCTGGCCGTGATCCAGCCGGATCCGGTGGCCGCGGCCTCGATGAAACGGCCGCTGGCGCTTTCGGTGCAGCGGCCTGGGCTCCCGGATACCCGACCGGACGCCGAGGTGCGCGGTGACGTCGAAGCCGCAATGCACGCAGCCGCGCAGGTGGCCGAGGGGAACGTGCCGAGTGGTACCGAACTGGCGCGGCTGGCACTCGGTTTGGCCGATCCCCGGGTTCGCGACACGCTCTATGCGTTGGCGGTCGGGGAGCGCGCGGAGCAGGCCGAGGCGTTGTGGGCCTTGTCGGCCCGCAACCTGCCCGATCCGTGGCGTGTCGAAGTGCTGGTGCTGCTGGCCTTTTCGGCATATGCGAGGGGTGACGGCCCGCTGGCCGGGGTAGCGCTCGATGCCGCTCTGGAGGCGCGGCCGACGCACCGGATGGCCGGCATGCTCGACACTGCGCTGCAAGCGGGGATGCGGCCGGAGCAGATTCGGGAGCTGGCGATCACCGGCTACCGGTTGGCCGAACAGATCGGCGTGGAATTACCGCCACGACGCACGTGGCGGCGGCGCGCGTGCTGAGTGCTAGACCTTCTCGACGCGGACCGCGTGCGCCATGTGGTGGGGCAATTCGACCTGCTCGTGGCCCGGGATCACGATCATCACGCCACCGTGATCGTTGGCCTCGACGGTGACCCTGGCATTGGGGACCACACCGGCGTCCTTGAGCCGACCGATGAGCTCGGTATCGCCCTGCACGTGCTCGGTGAGCTGGCGGACCACCACGGCCACCGGCAACCCGACCGGCAACTCGGTGAGGCGGACCAGGCTGACATCGTCGAAGCCCGTCGCTCCGACGCCGAGGTCCGACAACCCGGGGATGGGATTACCGAACGGCGAGGTGGTGGGATTGTCGAGCACCTGCACCAGGCGCCGCTCCACGTCCTCGCTCATCACGTGTTCCCACCGGCATGCCTCGGCGTGGACGTCCTCCCACGGCAGCCCGATCACGTCGACGAGCAACCGTTCGGCCAACCGGTGCTTGCGCATCACGGCCACGGCCAGGGCACGGCCCTTGTCGGTCAGTTCCAGGTGGCGGTCGCCGGCGACGTGCAGGAGACCATCGCGTTCCATGCGCGACACCGTCTGGCTGACCGTCGGACCGCTTTGGTCGAGTCGTTCGGCAATGCGGGCACGCAGCGGCACCACGCCCTCTTCTTCGAGGTCGTAGATCGTCCGCAGGTACATCTCGGTGGTATCGACCAGATCGTTCATGCGCGCCTTCCCAGCCCCAAACGTCACCGGACAGTCTACCGTTTCCGGCTCTTGAACTGCGGCGCAACATCAGGGCGTCGGGCACCTCACACAGTGAGGGAAAACACCCGGCCACGAACCGTCGAACCTCCAGGTCGCGCGCGGAAACGCCCCAGACGCGCGATGTGCCCCGCCGGTAACCGGCGGGGCACATCGCACAGAAGAGAGCTAGCTGGCGTAGGAGCGGAGGCGGTCAGCGCGCTCGCCGTTGCGGAGCTTGGCCATCACCTCACGCTCGATCTGGCGGACCCGCTCACGGGACAGACCGAACAGCTTGCCGATCTGATCCAGGGTGCGGGGCTGTCCGTCGTCGAGGCCGAACCGGAGCCGGATCACCTGCTGCTCGCGCTCGTCGAGCGTGGCCAGCACGTGGCGGATGTCGGTGTGCAGGAGTTCGGAGATGACGGCGTTCTCGGCCGACATCGCTTCGGAATCCTCGATGAAGTCGCCCAGCGGGGCTTCCTCGTCGGTGCCGACCGGCATGTCCAGGCTCACCGGGTCGCGGCTGTGCTCCAGGAGGTCGTTGATCTTCTCGACCGGGATACCGGACTCCTCGGCCAGCTCCTCGTCGGTGGCCTCGCGGCCCAGGTTCTGGTGCATCTCGCGCTTGATGCGGGCCAGCTTGTTGACCTGTTCGACGAGATGGACGGGCAGTCGGATGGTGCGGCTCTGATCGGCCATCCCGCGGGTGATGGCCTGACGGATCCACCAGGTGGCATAGGTCGAGAACTTGAAGCCCTTGGTGTAGTCGAACTTCTCCATGGCGCGGATCAAGCCCAGGTTGCCTTCCTGGATCAGGTCCAGCAGCGGCATGCCGCGGCCCGTGTAGCGCTTGGCCAACGACACCACCAGGCGGAGGTTGGCTTCCAGCAGGTGCCGCCGTGCTGCTTCACCGTCGCGGACCACGGTGGCCAGGTCGCGCTTCCGGTTCTCGCCCAGGCGCTTCTTCGTGTTCAGCAAGTGCTGGGCGTACAAGCCCGCCTCGATGCGCTTCGCGAGCTCTACCTCATCGGCGGCGTTGAGCAACGCCGTTTTGCCAATGCCGTTCAAATACACGCGCACGAGGTCGGCGGCAGGGCTCTGGGCGTCCAGATCACTGTCGACGCGGCTTGTGGTGGCATTTGCCATGACGGCCTCCTGATCAGCTTGAACTGTCATGATCTACAACGTCGTACGCGTCATGAGAGTTCCCGCTGTTCCCCGGATTCATACCCGCTGAGCTGCGGTTTTTCCGGGACGACCTGAGAATGTCCTAAGAATGGCTAAAGAAGCCGCTCAGCTGGGGTCATCGGGATCGGTTCGTGCGGCGTCCGGTTGCGGTGGGATGACGGCGTCGCTCTGCAGTGCCGGCCGTTCCGCGGTGGGGAACAGTGGAATCCGCTCGCTGCGACCGGCGTAGCGGCGCGGCTCCTCGGCGCTGCGCGGCGGACGGTCGTTGGCGATCAGGACAGCCATCCAGGGCAGGGGGATCGAGATCACGATGATCGCGAGCGAGATCAGCCCGTTCTGCCAGATGTTGTAGGCGACGGCAGCCAGAATCAGCGCCGGGATGCGGAACGCCATCAACGTCAGGTACTTGCGGACGCGCTGACGGTGCTGCACTTCGTACGCGGGTGCGGCTTTGGTGATGAGAACCGGGCGGGCTTCCTTGCCGAAATCGTCGCCGAAATCGTCGTCGAAACTCAGCTCGTGGCTTTGTTTCATGCCTCTACTGTTCCACACCCGGGCGCAGTGGTGACAGGCGGATTTCCCTAGGCCCTGCAGCCAGGCACAATAAAACCTGCGGACGTGAGGAGCAGAATAGAGACATGCAGACCCAGACCATCGAGCGCCCGGACACCGACGAACGCGTCGACGACGGGACCGACGACGACAGCCCCAAGTTCTTCCACTACGTCAAGAAGGACAAGATCGCCGAAAGTGCCGTCATGGGCACGCATGTGGTGGCGCTGTGTGGCGAGGTGTTCCCGGTGACCAAGTCGCCCAAGCCCGGTTCCCCGGTGTGCCCCGATTGCAAGAAGATCTACGAGCAGCTCAAGAAGTAGGCGGCGGTTCCGCGGGCTCAGGCGCAGGTGATTCCACCGGTGCCTGAGCTTCGTCATTCTGGGAGCCGTTGAGGGCTTTGACCTCCAGCCATTCCCGCAGTCTCCTGGCATGGGTGTCCGACGCGGGCCACTCCTCTTGAATCGCCGCATTCAGTTCGGCGCCCAGCATGATGGCAAAGCCCAGGAAGAACGCGAACAGCAGGAACGCGATCGGCGTGGCCAGTGCGCCGTACGTGTAGCCGGTGCTGGTGATCCAGGTCAGGTAGATCCGCAGGCCGAAGGTGGCGACCAGGAAGACCACGGTCGCCAGCACCGCTCCGAGCACCAGCCGGTGTGTCGGAATCGGGGCGGGTAGCGAGACCCGGTACAGGATGGTCACGCCGACGAACACCGCCAGGAACAACGCCGGGTAATAGCCGTAGCGCAGCACGTTGTCCCAACTGTCGGGGATGTGCTCGGAGACGGCCCGGGGGCCGAGCGCCAGCAGCGGCGCGGCGGCGATCGCGAAGACCAACATGATCACGTAGAGGCCCAGCGCGTAGAAGCGCTGTCGTACCGGATGTCGCAGCGGCGTCTGATCGTGGGCTTCCACGATGGAGTCCACGAAGGCCGACACGGCCGACGACCCCGCCCACAACGAGATCACGAAGCCCACCGACACCACTTCGCCGCGGGCGCCCCTGACGATGTCCCGGATCGTCGGTTCGATGATCTCGTTGACGACGTTGGGGGAGAAGAAACTGTTCGCCGCGTTGATCAGCTGATCCTGGATCGTCGGCAGGGTATCCGGCCCGAACAGCGGTGCGATGTAGGCCAGGCTGCCGAGCATCCCCAGCAGGAGGGGAGGCAGTGACAACGCGCACCAGAACGCCGCCTGTGCCGACTCCGAGAATATGGAGTCGTCCCAGCTCTTCGACAATGTGCGTCGAGTGATGTGCCAGATGTGGTGGCGTGATGGTGGTACTGGAAGTGGCTGGCCAGTCATGACCAGTCAAGCATTACTGACGAAACGTACTCCTGCCCAGGCGGGTGGTGTTGGCCGTTGGCAGTCAGGCTTCTGCCGCGCTGGTCTCCAGCACCGCTGCCAGCTCGACCAGTTTCGCTTCGTGCTCGTTCGCGTGGTGCTGGCAGAAGAGCAGCTCGGCCCCTGAGGGCAGCTTCGCGCGCACACGTGCGGCCGCACCGCAACGGTCGCAGCGGTCGGCTCTGGTTAGCTCCGGGCTTGTCAGAGTTGCGTTCATGGCTCCTCCGTCTTCTGCTCTGCGCATCTCGGCAAAGGCGCCTCGATTGCGTATGTCCACTCTGTCAGACGTTTTGGATTCCGGCCTTGTTCCCCAAGGGTTCACCGGTGTGTCGTGTCTCACTTGGCCGCCGTGTTGCTGGCCCGGCAGGCTGACGGTATGCATCCATCTCCGCGTGTCCTGGTTCACTTGTGCAGCGTCGAGGATTGGCGGACGGCCCAGGCCGGCGGCGAACACCGTCCGGAGGCACTCGGCGTGCAGGGTTTCATCCACCTCTCGGCTCCTGAGCAGGTGCATCTGCCGGCGAACCGGCTCTACGCCGGGCGCGACGACCTGATCTTGCTGCACATCGACCCGGCGAAGTTGACCGACCCGGTGCGCTGGGAGCCGGGGGTGCCGACGGACCCGGACGCGATGTTGTTCCCGCATCTGTACGGCCCGCTGCCGGTGGAGGCTGTGACCACCACCACGAGGTACGTGCCCGATGCCGACGGGCGGTTCGCGCCGCTGACCGGCGACACGCCGTCGGGGTAGAGCGCGGCTCAGCGGCCCGCTCCGCGCGTGACATGCTCGTCACGTGTCCGTCGCAGCTCAGAACCGGCAGGGCGCGGCCACGCGGCTGCGCCTGGTGAAGACTGCCGAACGATTGTTCGCCGCCCAAGGGGTGGATGCCGTGTCGGTGCGGGCGGTCAATGCCGCCGCGGGCCTCGGTGCGGCGTCGGTGCACTACCACTTCGGCTCCAAGGACGATCTGCTGCGGGCGGTGCTGACCGATGTCGGCGCACCGGTGCGTGACGAGATCGCGGCCAACGTGGCGGTGCTCGCGGCCGACCCGGTCGCTCCGAGTCCTGACGCTCTCGTGCGGGCCGTCACCGAGCCGTACCTGAAATTGTTGCTCCGCCATCGGGTCCGGGGCATGCGGTGGATCAAGATCATCGCGCAGATCTCGCAGGACAACAATCCGGTGCTGCTCGACACCGAGCAGCACCTGCCCGACGAATTGTTCGTCCAGGTGCAGCGCGCGTTCCCGGAGTCCGATCCGGCGCGACTCGAACTGCGCTGGGCCATCTCGATCATGAATTTCATCCAGGCGCTCAGCCGGGCGGACGAATGGCGCCGTAACGGCGGCCGGCTGGATGAGACCGAACTGCGCGACTTCTACGAAGACCTCGTGCGGTTCCGGGCCTACGAGAAGGTGCTGGCACGGTTGGCTGCCGGCGAGATCGACGCCGAGGCGATCATCACGGGCCGGGTCGGACTCGACGGCCTGGGCGAGGCGTTCGAGTCCCTGCGCGACCCCGAATCGCACGTCAAGATCCTGGTGCTGCCCGGCCAATGAGGATGCGTCGGCGCTCTGCACGCAGGGCGCCGACGCTCGCTCTCCGGGGTCAGTTGGTGTGGACCGGAGTCACCGGGATCCGGCCCGCGCTGGCACCGCCGTCGACGGTCAGGTCGGCGCCGGTGATGTACGACGACGCATCCGAGGCAAGGAAGGCGACGACATCGGCGACCTCCTCGGGAGTGCCGACACGGGTCAGCGGCGCACCGGGGTGGCCGCCCAACCCGCGTTCCACCGCCAGATGGGCGATCATCGGAGTGTCGATCATGCCGGGATAGACAGTGTTGACCCGAATGCCCAAGGGGCCCAGCTCGATTGCCGCCACCTTCGACATCCCGCGTAAACCCCATTTGGAGGCGCCGTAGGCGGTGTACCCGGCCAGGCCCTGCACACCTGCCTGTGACGAGATGTTGACGATCGAGCCGCCTCCTGCGGCCTTCATCGGCTCGGTGACGGCCTGCATGCCGAGGAACGCGCCGATGAGATTGACCCGCAGCATCTGCTCGAACCCGGCGGTGTCCTGCTCGGCCAGCGGCACCACCTTGCAGACGGCCGCGTTGTTGACCAGCGCGTCGACCCGGCCGAACTCGCGCATGGCGGTGTCCACCACTGTGCGCCAGTCGATTTCGTTGCCGACGTCATGGCGGACGAACCGGGCGGCGGCACCGATGGACTCGGCGACCCGCTCACCCTCTTCGGCGAGAAGATCGGTCAGCACCACCCTGGCACCCAGTTCGGCGAACAACCTCGCCTCGGCTGCGCCCTGGCCGCGAGCGGCTCCGGTGATGATCGCGACCTTGCCGGACAGGTCCACGCCGGCCATCAGTCGTTGTCCTGGTCGATACCGGTCAGCATGAGTTCGGAGACCCGGCGGGGGAATTCGGTGAACTTCGCCATCGGAACGATGTTGCGCGGCAGGATCACGTGGCGGCGGTTGTTCTCGATGGCATCGGCGATCGCCTCCGACACCACCACCGGGTCCAACTGGTCGCGCGGGATCATCCGCCAGCGGATCGAGCGCTCGATGGTGCGTCGCGCCGGGCCGAATGCGCGGATGTGGTCGATCATGTCGGTCTTCACCTCACCGACCTGCACGAGCGTGGTTCCGACGGGCTTGCCCCGCAACTCGCCGCGAATCCCGGCGGTGAAGTGGCTCAGTCCGGCCTTCGAGGTCCCGTACAGGGTCAGGCCCGGCCCCTGCGAAATGGCGCCCATCGACGAGACATTGACGATGTGGCCCCGCCCGCGCTGCACCATGCGAGGTATCGCCTGGCGGCAGATGTCCATCGGCGCCGCCAGATTGACCTGCAGCAGGTTACGGATCTGCTCGGGGCTGACTTGGTGGAACCGTCCGACGTGGTCGATGCCGGCATTGTTGATCACGATGTCCACCGGTCCGTCGGCCTCGACCAGATCCAGCAGGCCCTCTACCGCGTCTGGATCACCCAGGTCGGTCGGGTAGGCCTTGCCGCCGATCTCTTTGACGAGCAGGTTGAGCGCCTCGGCGTCGCGCGCCACCACGGCGACGTCGACACCGCGCGCGGCCAGCACCTCGGCGATGCTCTTGCCCAGGCCGCGACTCGCGCCGGTGACGAGAGCGCGGGAGTTCCTCAGCTTCATGGGTTGCCTTTCAGTGTTTTTCAAGTGTCGTCTCGGTTGTTTGGTTCGGGTTGTCCAGGGCGTCACGGACGACGGCACACACGTCTTCGGTGGCTTCGGCCGCGGCGGGAAGGTGATCGGCTAGGTTGAAAAACCCATGGAATCCGCGCTCGTAGCGCCGGACGCTCACCCTCGCGCCGCCGGCGGCGAGCATGCGGGCGTATTCCTCGCCCTCCTCGCACAGCGGATCCAGGGCGCCCGTCAACACGTGGGCATCCGGAAGGCCGGTCATGTCACCGAGGATCGGCGATGCCGTGACCTCGGCCTGGGCCCCGCTCGCGCCGAGGTATTGGGCGGTGAACCACTGCATGTGCTCGGCGGTCAGCACCCCGCTCTTGGTGTGCGGGCTGGACAACGACGACTTGCGACGTTGATCCACGACCGGGTAGATCAACACCTGGAACGCGATGGCCGGACCACCCTTGTCGCGCGCGGTCATCGCGATCACGGCGGCCAGATTGCCGCCGGCGCTGTCACCCGCGACCACGAGGCGGGCCGGGTCTCCGCCGAGCTCGCCGGCATGGGAAGCCGCCCATTCCGTTGCCGCCCAGGCATCTTCGACCGCGGCCGGATAGGGATGCTCGGGCGCCAACCGATAATCGACCGAAACCACGACCGCGCCGATGCCGTTGGCCAGCCTGCGGCAGCACGAGTCGTGTGAGTCCAGATCGCACAGCACGAATCCGCCGCCGTGGAAGTAGACGAGGACGGGCAGGCCGGCGCCGGACTCGGCAGTGTCGAGCGGGTGGTATATCCGCACCGGGATGTCGCCGGCGGGCCCTGGGATGGCGCGGTTTTCGACATGACCCACCTGCATCGGCCGGGCCGGCCGCCGGCTGGCCTTGAGCCGGGCACGTACCTCGGCGGCCGCGGCGACGGGGTCCATACCGCCTTCGAGGATCGGGGCGAACGCGTCGCCCATGCGGCCGGCGACCTCGCGCTTCATGGTGTCTTCGGGTGTGTTCACGTCGGTCATCGGGCACCGCCGGTCAATTCGCCGCGCAGCACCTTGCCGGTGGCGTTGCGGGGCAGCTTGCTCAGGAACTCGACATCCCTCGGGATCTTGTAGCGGGCCAGGTTCGCCCGCACGTAGTCCTTGATGTCATCGGCGCCCAGAGAGGCTCCGTCGACCAGCACCACGTACGCATTGAGCCGTTGCCCGAAATCGTCGTCGCTCACTCCGATCACCGCCACCTCGTCGACCTCGGGGTGGCTGGTGATCAGGTTCTCGACCTCCAGCGGGTAGACGTTCTCGCCACCGCAGATCACCATGTCGTCGTCACGGCCGTCGATGTAGAGGCGACCGGTGTCATCGAAGTGGCCGACGTCGCCGCTGCTCTGCAACCCGTCGATCGACTCTTTGGTGCGGCCGTCGGTATAACCGGCGAAGCTGACGTCGCTGCCGGCGAATATTCTTCCGATCACACCGGGTTCGGTGATCTCGTTGCCCGCCGAGTCGTACAGGCGCACTGCGCAACCGACCGGGGGCCGGCCCGCGGTGCGCGGATCATGCTGCAGATCTTCGGGCATCGCCACGGTCATGACGGCGAGTTCGGTTGAGCCATACAGGTTGTAGAGCACCGGACCGAACTCGGCCAGGGTGCGCTCTACCAGGTCGGGCGGCATGGCCGAGCCCGAGACGAAGATGATCTTCAGTGACGACGTGTCGTAGCGGTCGCGAACATCCTTGGGAAGAGCCAGAATTCGCTGCAGCATGGTGGGCACCACGACCAGCACGTCACAGTGGTGGTTCTGGACCGCGCGCAGCGTCTCCTCCGGGTTGAACTTGCGACGTAGCACCAGGCGGTTGCCCAGCGCCAGCGACAGCACGGCCTGCCCCAGCCCGGTGCCGTGGAACATCGGCGCGGCCAACATGCAGGTCTGTCCGCGACGGCGCGGCACCCGGTCGAGCAACTGGGCGGAGAACAGGGGAGAGGTCTTGCCCCGAGGGGCGCCCTTGGGTGTTCCGGTGGTCCCACTGGTCAGCAGCGTCATGCCCCCCGGTTTGGCGGGCGCGGCGACCGGCGCCGGCGAGGTGGCGGCGATCAGCCCTTCCAGGGAGCCCTCGATGTCTGCCGTCGAGCGTTCATCGGTCCAGGCCAGGAAGCGGCGTACGCCGGGGTCGACAGCGCTGACGAGGTCGGTGAACTCCTCGTCGTAGATCAGCACGTTGACCTTCTCGCGGGCCGCCACATCGGCGAGCTGCGGCTTGGCGAAACCGGTGTTCATCAGCAGCAGCTGGGCCCCGACCTTGCCGGCCGCGGCGAGGATGGTGACCAGGCCGCGATGGTCCCGGCACAGTGCCGCGATCACCGAATCCGACCCGATGCCGCGTGAGTGCCAGGCCCGGGCAAGGGAATTGACCCGGCCGTTGAGCTCGGCGAACGTCACGTCACCCCATTCGTCGGTGATCGCGACGGCATGGGGATCGCGGCTCGCGGCGCTTTCGATGACGGCGGCGAAGCCACCGAACTGGCGGACCAGTTTGGCCTGCCGGATGCCGTCGGCGGCTCCACCGGACAGGCCTGACTCGCGCAGTACTGCGACGCTGCGGGCGATCACCCGGAGCCGGTTGATTCTGGCGGCGAGGCTGGATTTGCGCGGATTAGCTCGCTTCATGGCGCAAACCGTAGGTCCCATCGTGCCGGGTGCGGGCGGTGAAGTCTCGCTGTGCGAGACAGCTTGTCTTCTGGGACACACGATTGGTTAAGAGTGATGACAGCCACAGAAAGAGCCGTATCGGCGGTGAGGACAAGCGAGGTTGAGAATGCGGCGTTTGAAGGGCGAGGACAACAGCTTCCTGGCATGGGAGAGCTCGGTCCAACCGCAACATACGATGAAGGCCGTCGTTCTGGATCCGAGCCAGGTTTCGGAGCCGCTCACGTTCGACCGGGTCAAGAGCGCCGTGCAGGGCTGGGTCGACCACGTCGAGCCGATGCAGTGGCAGTTGCTGTCCCCACGGGTGGGTTTCGGCCGGCCGTGGTGGGTGGCGCGCCCGCAGATCGACATCGACCATCACGTCCAGCGGACCACAGCGCCCGCGCCAGGCGGTGACGAGGAACTCGCCGCGACCATCGGTGAGATCTTCGAGGTGGCGCTGGACCGCGACCGTCCGGCCTGGCAGCTGTGGTACGTCGAAGGTCTCAAGGACGGCCGCATCGCCCTGGTACTCAAGATCCACCACGCCGTCGCAGACGGTACCGCGTCGCTGCGCCTGCTCGAAACCCTCTACAGCGCCGACCCGGCCACGCCGCTCCCACGGCCGGCGCGGACGCCGCTACGCAACGAGCAGCGGCCTGCGCCGTGGGTCTGGTGGCCGCTTGTGCTCCGTCATCAGATTGCCGCGCTGGCCCGTTTCCCCAGCATCATCACCCGCACGGCAGCAGTCACCGGTGTGATCCGTCGCCGCCAGAAGGCCGGAAAGCCAGGCTACGCAGAAGCTTTCGCCGCGCCGGCGATGCCGTTCAACGAACCGTTCTCGGCCAGCCGGCGATTCGCCTACCGGCGTTGCGACGTCACAGAGATCAAGCGCGTGTCGAAGGCGTTCGGCGTCACCATCAACGACGTGTTCCTGACCATCTGCGGCGGTGCCCTTCGTGACTACCTGGCCGAGAGCGGGCGGGCCACGGACGAGAGCATGACCGCTGTCGTGCCGGTCTCGATGCGCCCGGACGAAACCGAGGCCGAGTGGGGCAACAAGGTGGCGCGATGGAACGTCGACCTGGCCACCCACATCGCCGACCCGGTCCAGCGCCTGGCGGCCGTCGCATCGGCAACCCGGGCCGCGCGCGAGGTACAGGCCGAGCGGGATGCCTGGCTGCAGCACGACTGGATGGAGTACTGGCCGCTGTTCTGGTTGTACTCGCGCGTGCTGCCGATCCTGGGCGCCAAGATGAAGCGTCGTCCGATGTTCAGCCTGATCGCGTCCAACATGCGCGGCCCGCAGCGAACGCTGTACTGGGGTGGTGCGCCGATCGAACAGCTGATCTCCTCGGGGCCGATCGTGTTCCCGATGGGCTTGAACTTCACCGGGTGGAGCTACCGCGACGAGATGGCGATCTGCGTGCTCACCTGTGGTGACCAGGTATCGGACCCGTACGGTATCGCCGACCGCGTGCCGCAGGTCCTGGCCGAATTGTCCGCGCGGGCAGGGTCAGCCGACGGCGGGCGTCTCGACGACACGGACCGTCAGGCGGTATCCGGCTAGGACGTCGAACCACAGCCGGGTCGCCGGGTCGGTCACGTCGAGCGCGTGGCGGCTGCCGCTGCTCAGCAGCTGGTCTGCGGCGTTGCGCGCGCGGGTGACGGCCTGGCGCAGCGCCGTGGCGGCACCGGTCGCATCGGCGTGCAGCGCGGTGACGACTTGCAGCAGCGCGGCGTCGATATCGGATTCCGCCGTGGCCACCAGGACCGCAGAGGAGGTCAGTTCGGTGGTGTCCTCGCTGCCGTACGAGGTGCCCAGCCGTCTGCGGACCTGACCGACATGCGCCTGCCACACCCCGTCGGCCGCACCGACGACGGCGGCGGCCCGACCGGCTCCGGCCAGGATCGGGTAGGGCGGTCGGTCACCGAATTCGGTGCTGTCCCAGGCAGTGTCATCGGGTGCCGCAAACACGGCGTCCTTGGCGACGACGGCGTCGGAGACCGTGACATCCCCGATGGCCGCCGCATCCAGTCCGTGCAGACCGGTGGTGCCGTCTACCTGGGCCGCGCCGTGGGGGACGAGGACGTACCGGAGGTTCTTCCCGTCGAGCGCAGCCAGCAGCAGCCAGTCCGCGATGCGGGCGCCTGTCACCGATTCCCAGCGACCGGTCAGCCGAAACTGCCCGCGGTCGGCGGTCAACCGCCCCGCCGGTTCCGCACCCGCGGTCACCACCGCAGCGGCGTCGGCGCTCCACACTCTTTCGGCAGCAGCATCGCCCAGGCC
The DNA here is from genome assembly GCF_022179545.1 of Mycolicibacterium fortuitum subsp. fortuitum. The sequence continues at coordinate 2,687,928 of NZ_AP025518.1, forward strand.
GGCCACCGCGTAGGCGGCGGCGTTGACGGCTGCGGACAGCCACCCCGCAGATCCGTCGCGCGCGGCGAGGTCGGCCACCGCGGCGACGAATTCGGCGGGCGACACCGCGCGCCCGCCGTATCGCACCGGCTGCAGCAACCGGTCGGCTTCCGAATCGCGCACGAGTGCAATCGATTCAGCGGCCGACGCGGTGGACTCGACGCCGGGTGCACCGGGCGGCTCGGCCATATGACCTCCTGGGAGGGGCGACGAATGGTATTCACGATGGTGACACACCGGGCGGGCAGGATAGGGCGACAACGATGACGCAGAATGTGCGCGGCGCAGTGCGCCAGGCACTGCCGGCCATCGCCGCGGCGGCAGCCGATGTCGACCGTACCGGGGCCGTCGACCCCTCGGTGATCACCGACCTGCACGATGCCGGCTTCTTTGCGATGCTGCGGCCCAAGGCGTTCGGCGGCATGGAAGCCGATCCCGCCGAGTATCTGGCGGCCACCCGCGACCTGTCTGCGGCATGTACCTCCACGGGCTGGCTGGCCGGATGGCTGGGCGTCAACACCTGGCATCTGTCACTGTTCGACGAGCGTGCCCAGCGAGACGTGTGGGGGCAGGATCCGCGGACTCTGCTGTGCGAGTCGTACGCCCCGACAGGCCGGCTCGAGCGGGTCGGTGACGAATTCCGGCTGTCCGGCAGGTGGAACCGCTGCACGGGAATCCAGCACGCGTCGTGGCTCATGGCCGCGGCGGTGCTGGTCGGCGAGGACGGAGCGGCACAGGATTTTCTGGTGGCGCTCGTGCCGCGAGCCGACTTCGTCGTGGAAACGAGTTGGAACAGCGTCGGATTGCGCGGCATCGGCGCTCACGACGTCGTGGTCTCCGGAGCCGTGGTGCCGCGGTACCGAACGTTCGGGTGGGTCAGCGGTGAGCAGCTCGGCAGATTGGCTCCGCTGTACCGGCTGCCGCAGCCGACCATGTACACCCACACCGGCACCGTGCCTCTGCTCGGCGCGGCGGAGAACATCCTGGCAGCGTTGCAGCCGAGGGCCGCTTCTTCGGTGGATCCGGTGGCCATGGCATGCAGTGATCTCGCGCTGTCGGTCGCCCAGATGGAACGCAATCTCGGTGATCTGCTCGACTCTGCGCGGGCTGACCTGGCGCCGGACAGCGACCTGGTGCTGCGGTCACGACGAGATCAGGTCTTGGCCACCGAACGTGCCGTCGCCGCGATCCGGACGTTCATCGCACATTCGGATGGCCGCGAGGCCGGAAACCCGTTGGTGGAACGGGTGTGGCGGGACGTCCAGACCGCACGGACGCATGTCGCCAGCAACGTGCAGCAGGTGCTGGCGCTCGTGGGGCGCCACTCGTTCGGTATGGAGATCGACGAAATCCTCTGGTAATCGCCGCTTTCAGACCCAGGCGTCGGATGTCAGCGTGCGTAGCACGCGGGACAGCAGGTTGTCGGTGGCCTGCGCCTGCGACGGTGCCGCCGCGGCGGCGTCACGTGCAGTGGGTTGCTGGGAGCCGAGTTGCTCCGATATGTGCCGGGCCGCCCGGATCACGAACGGGGCGGTGCGCTGCAGGCGATGCAACGGCACCGCGCCGGTCAGCGACAGTCCCGCGACCTCGCCGTCGGCGGAGCGCAGCGGTGCCGCCACGCTGGTCAGACCGATGGCCAGTTCTTCGTTGTCGTAGGCGAGCCCGTGACGGGACCGGATCCGCGCGAGTTCTCGGTGCAGGGTCTCCAGGTCGCTGATGGTCGACCGGGTGGACCGGGTCAGACGTGGTCCCAGGATGGCGTCGACCTCCTCGGCGGGAAGCTCGGCCAGCATGGTCTTGCCCAGGGCGCTGGCGTGCGCGGGCGTATGGCCCGCGACACGGGTGGGCACGACCGCGCTGTTGCGTCCGGCCACCTTGTCGAGGTAGACGACGTCACCACCGAAGAGCACGCCGAGGTGAACCACCAGTCCGGTGTCGGCATGCAGCCGGGACAGGGTCGGCGATGCCACGCTGCGCAGCTGCGAGTGATCGATCATCCTCGTCACCGGCAGCGGGGAGGCGGCCAGGGAGTACCCGTCGGGGCGGTGTCGCAGGAGACCGGCGCTGTGCAGCTGTTTGAGGATGCGATGCACGGAAGAGCGCGGTAGCCCGGTGCGCCCGGCGATCTGGTCCAACCGCAGATGTTTGCCGGGTTCGTCGAACGAGTTCAGGATCAGGGCGACGCGATCCACCATCGAAACGGCCGCCTCGCCCTGTTCGGCGCGTGGTCGTGCTGCCGAGCTACTGGTGGATGCAGGCACTGCGCCCCCTGGGACGTCGAATACTGAGTGCCCCACAATCTCACTCAGCGAGATCCTGGCGCAAGCGAAAAGGTGCGGTACCTCACCATGGTGGCCAGATGGGATACGCGTGACAAAGGAGTTCTGGATGCGTGGTGTTGAAATGACCAGGGACGTTCTGGACGGTATCCACGACAGCGCCGATCTGATCGCGAGACTCGGGCCGGTCAACGAAAAGCTGGGCCGGCTCGACACCCGGACGGTCGAGGCGCTGCGCCAGTCGGGCGTCATGCACATGTTGCAGCCCGAGGAGTTCGGCGGCATCGAGACGCATCCGGGTGACTTCGCCGAGGCCGTGCTGGAGATCGCCCGACTGGACGGGGCGGCGGGCTGGGTTGCCGGTTCGGTCGGTGTGCCGCCCTGGGCGTTGGCCTCGGCCGATCGTCGTCTTCGCGACGAGGTGTGGGAAGCGGACTCCGATGTGTGGATCGCCTCGGCGCATGCGCCTGCCGGCGTGCTGCTGCCCGTCGACGGCGGCTACCGGCTCTCGGGTGAGTGGCGATCGGTCGCGGCCATCGACCATTGCGAATGGGTCGTCGTCGGTGCCCGTGTGGTGGGCGACTCCGAAGGGCTCGGGTACTCGCTCGTGCCCCGGGCAGATCTGCGTATCGACGATGAATCCTGGAATGCCATCGGATTGATCGGCACCGGTAGTAAGAACATCACGATCGACGACGTGTTCGTTCCCGGGCACCGGCTGCTGAACCACAACGGCATCGTCGACGGCACCGCGCCAGGACACGCCGGCCTGCGCAACCCCATCTACCACATTCCGCTGAGCACCATTGCGCCACTGGGGATCACGGCCGCGGTGATCGGCATGGCCGAGGGTGCACTGGCCCACCACGTCGAGGTGGCCGGAGGTGACGGCCCCGTCGCAGAACACGCGGCCGCGGAGATCCGGGCATCGCGACTGGTGCTGCTCGATACGCTCACCGAGTCCTTCAACCGGGTGCTGGACGGCCCGATCGACACCGGTATGCGGGCACGGGCACGCCGTGATCAGATCGCCGCGGCCCGCCGGGCGGTACAGGCGATCGATGAGATCGTCTGCCACTCCAACGTCAACGCCCTGCGGCGCGGCAATCTCGTCCAGCGGTTGTGGCGGGATGCCCACGTCGGTCTGGCCACCGTGGTCACCGAGTCAAGGGCGGTATCGCCCTGACCGCTCCGGTACGGCGAAAATAGTGGGCGGCGCGAAGTTCCAGCGCCGCCCACCATTTCGTTGCTCAGGATCAGGCGTGGGTACCGCCGTCGATGCGGATCTCGGTGCCGCTGATGAACGCACCGTCGTCGGACACCAGCATGGCGATCACCCCGGCGACCGCAGACGGATCACCCATCCCGGCGCCACCGGAGGCCAGCGTGGTCGGCATGATCGGCGACAGCTTCGCGAACAACGACCAGTCGCTGTCGGCCGGAACGAGTCCCGGTGTGGCATCGGTGATTCCGGACTTGATACTGCCCGGCGCCACACTGACGGCCCGCAGGCCCTGCTTGCCGTACTCCAGCGCGAGCGCATGGGTCATCGACTGGATACCACCCTTGCTGGCCGCATAGGCAGCCATGTAGGGGTGGGCGAACGCCGCCGAGGTCGAGCTGAAGTTCACGATGACGCTCTGCGGATTCTCCAGGAGCGCCGGCAGCGCCTCGCGGATCACCAGGAAGGTTCCGGTGAGATTGACACCGATGATCTGATTCCATGCCGCCAGTGTCATCTCGTGGGTGTGCACCGCGCGCAGCATGCCTGCCGCGTTGACCACCGAGTCGAGGCCGCTGAGTGCCTCGACCGCGGTGCGCACGCCGTCGACCACCGATGACTCGTCGCCGATGTCCATCGTCGACGCCGTGAACCTGTCAGCAGTGCCTGCCTCCTGTGCGCGCCGACTGGTGGCGTCGAGGCCGTCGGTCGAAATGTCGGCACCCACCACCGCGGCGCCTTCGTCGAGCAGTCGCAGCGCCGTAGCCTGTCCGATTCCGGAACCCGCGCCGGTCACCAGGATTCGGCGGTTCTCAAGTCTCTTCATGATTGTCACTGTCCCATCACGTATTTCACGGTCGGTCCGGCTGTCCAGCCACCGTCGACGGCGATCTCAGCGCCGGTGACATAGCTGGCAGCTCCGGACAACAGGTAGCAGACTGCGCCGGAGATCTCGTCGGCTTCGCCGACGCGGCCCATCGGTGTGTTGGGGTAATTTCCCTCGCCGGGGGTGATGCCGACCTGTGCGGTCATCGGGGTGTACGTCATGCCCGGATGTACCGAGTTCACCCGGATGCGGTCGGTGCCCAGCTCCACGGCGGCGATCTTGCTCAACCCGCGCACGCCCCACTTGGAGGCGCCGTAGCCGGCCGTCAGCGCCAGCCCCATCAGGCCGGCTGCCGACGAGATGTTGACGATCGAGCCGCCGCCGGCGGCGCGCATCGGGGCGATGACTGCCTGCAGTCCGTTGAAGACCCCGACCAGGTTCACCTCGAGCACCGTGCGGAAGTGGTCGAGCGGTTCATGTTCGATGAACTGGCCGGTGGAGATGCCGGCATTGTTCACCAGGCCGTTCAGCTTGCCGAACTCGCCCAGCGCGAGTTCGACCGCGGATTTCCACTGCCCGGCGTCGGTCACGTCGAGGTGGACGTAGCGTGCGGCGCTGCCCAGCTCGGCGGCCAGCGCGGAACCTTCGTCATCCAGTACGTCCGAGATCACCACCTTGCCGCCGCGCGCGACGATGTGCTGGGCGAAGGACGCGCCGAGGCCACGAGCGCCACCGGTCACGATTGCGACGACATCCGACAAACTGTCTGAATCTGCTTGCATCCCAACAAGTTCCTTTCAGGGCGAAACTGGGCTCGATCCAGTGTTGATGCGGCCGCAGCGCGGCCGGAGCATGATCGCCACGATAATCCCGGCAGCAATCGCTGGGGTGCGAGTCTCACCCAGCGGGAGTAGACGGTTCCTCCTGAACGACTGGTGCCGAGCGGGCAGGTACCGGTGAGTGAGACACGTGCTGTCCGGTTCACACAGTCGTTCGTAACGTGACGCGGGCCAACATCGAGCGAAAGGCAACGATAGTGACAGCGCAGGCAGCTCCGTCGGGTACCGCCGAGAAAACGTCTTCCGAGGTGGATGTCGTCGTGGTGGGAGCCGGCTTCGCCGGGCTGTACGCGCTGCATCGCTTTCGGGAGCAAGGCCTTTCGGTCCGAGTCTTCGAAGCGGCCGACGGCGTGGGCGGGGTCTGGTACTGGAACCGTTATCCCGGCGCCAGGTGCGATGTCGAAAGCGTCGATTACTCCTACTCCTTCGACAAGGACCTCGAGCAGGAGTGGAACTGGACCGAGAAGTACGCCACCCAGCCGGAGATCCTGGCCTACCTCAACCATGTTGCCGACCGGTTCGACCTGCGACGCGACATCTCGTTCGGCACGAGGGTCACCGATATGGTGCTCGACGAGAAGACGCTGCGCTGGCAGGTCCGTACCGACCGCGGTGACGTGGTTTCCACACGGTTCTGCATCCTGGCGGTCGGCCCGCTGTCCAACGCGAACATCCCTGCGATCGAGGGTCTCGAATCGTTTGCGGGCGAGGTCTATCACACCGCCCACTGGCCGCACGAGGGGGTTGACTTCACCGGCAAGCGGGTCGGTGTGATCGGCACCGGATCTTCGGGCATCCAAGCGATTCCGCACATCGCGAAGGAAGCCGAACAGCTCTACGTCTTCCAGCGCACCCCGAACTACAGCGTGCCGGCCGGCAACATTCCGCTCGACGAGCAGACGCGGGCTGCGCAGAAGGCCGGGTACGCCGAGCGTCGCAGGCTCTCGATGCTCAGCGGCGGCGGCTCACCACACCAGCCCCATCCCAAGTCCGCCCTGGAGGTCTCCGCCGAGGAACGGCAGCAGACCTATGAGCGGCGGTGGCAACTGGGCGGGGTGTTGTTCTCCAAGGCCTTCCCGGACCAGCTGGTCACCATCGAGGCCAACGACACCGCGCGGTTGTTCTGGGAGCAGAAGGTTCGCGCCGTGATCGACGATCCCGCGGTGGCCGATGTGCTGATCCCCAAGGACCATCCGATCGGCGCGAAGCGTATCTGCACCGACGACAACTACTTCCAGACCTTCAACCGGGACAATGTCTCGCTGGTGAATCTGCGGGCGACACCGATCGAGCGGATCGACCCGTCGGGCCTCGACACCACCGACGCGCATTACGACCTCGATGCGTTGGTGCTGGCCACCGGATTCGACGCGATGACCGGTTCGGTCCAGAAGCTCAACGTGGTGGGCCGGGGTGGGCGAACCCTCAACGAAGCGTGGGCCGAAGGGCCCGTGACCTACCTCGGACTCGGTGTACCGGGTTTCCCCAACGTCTTCAACATCGCCGGGCCGGGCGCCCCTTCGGTGCTGGCCAACATGGTGCTGCACTCCGAGCTGCACCTGAACTGGGTGGCCGATGCGATCGCCTACCTCGACGCGCACGGGGCTGCGGCGATCGAGGCCCGCGAGGACGCCGCCGCCGAGTGGGTGGCCGAATGCACCCGTCGTGCTGCAGAAACCCTCATGCCACAAGCGAATTCGTGGTACCTGGGCGCGAACATCCCGGGTAAGCCGCGGGTGTTCATGCCCTTCGTCGGAGGGTTCGGCGTGTACGGCGAGATCATCGCCGACGTCGCGGCCGCCGGCTACAAGGGCTTCGACATCCACCAGGACCTGACCGGATAGCGGTCCAGGACGGTGCGGATGTCCTCGCACACCTGTTGTCTGGCCGTCACGGCCAATGTCAGCGACGGCATTGTCATGAATCCGTGAATGGCACCGGCATAATTGCGGTGAACCACCGGAACCCCTTCGGCGGCAAGCGCTTCGGCATAATCTTCACCCTCGCTGTTCAGCGGGTCGAGGCCCGCGGTGACGACCACCGCCGGCGGCAGCCCGCAGAGGTCGGCGTGAATCGGCGCGGCAGGGGGATGTGCACGGTCACGGGTGTCGGGCACGTACTGGTCCCAGTACCACTCCATGGCGGCCCTGGTGTTGTAGAACCCCGTCGCGAACCTCAGGTATGACTCGGTGCCGAAGTCCGCGGCGATCACCGGATAGAGCAGCGCCTGGCACGCCACGTCGGGACCGCCGAGATCGCGGGCGAGCAAAGCGGTCACCGCCGCGAGATTACCGCCGGCACTGTCGCCTGCGACGACGATCTTCGTCGCGTCACCATCGAGCTCGTCGGCACACCGAGCGGCCCAGCACACTGCGCCGTACACGTCGTCGGCGGCTGCCGGCCACGGCGACTCCGGCGCCAGCCGGTAGTCGACGGAAATCACCACCGCGCCGATTCCGGCGGACAGGGATCGGCACAGGTCGTCGTGCGTGTCGAGATCGCAGAACACGAACCCCCCGCCGTGAGCGAACACCACCATCGGTGCCGGGACGCCGGACGGCGCTTCCGGCCGATAGATCCGGACGGGTATCCGGCCATGTGGTCCCGGTATCGAGCGGTCTTGCACCGACCCGATCCGTTGGGGCTGCAGCGGCGGCGTGTACCGGGACCGCACAGCGGCTCTGGCCTCGGGTCCGCTCATCGTTTCGACCGCCGGGAAACCGGTGTTGAGCACGGGCAGCAGTGCCGCGACCTCTGGATCGACTTTCATGTCCGCCTGTTCGTCGGGTTGTCCGTACCCGGCACGGAACCACATCGAAGCTGTCGCCGGCCGGCGTGTTCCGCGCAGTGGGATTTGCGGATCGCGCTGGCGCCCAGCGGGATTGAGGCTGGACCGCGGCGAACCGCAGGCCGCTATACCACGTCGGCCCAGATCTTGTACCGCTGAGCGAGACTGCAGTGCCTCGCGGTGCGGTAAGTGCGCACGATCACAGGGCCCGGCGCAATGAGGCGGTCGACACATCGGCGAAATCCGCAGTCGGGGAGTCGTATTCGACCGGGCGAACCGGAGCCGTCGCCACGGCGTGCTCGACACCTGATAGATGGAGAGGCAATGGACCGACACAACAAGTTCGACAACGGCGCCGCGCCCGCTGTGCGTCGCCGTTCGAGAACGACATGGAAAGGCCTGGGCATCGTGCTGACCGCCTTCGGCTTTTTCGTGATGTCCGTGCTACCCGCGTGGGCCGCCGAGAACATGCGGGTCACTTTCGTGCGGCACGGCCAGTCCGCAGGCAACACGTCGGGGAACATCGACACCTCGACGCCAGGTCCTTCGCTCACCCCGCTGGGGCGCGAGCAGGCTCAGGCGGTGGTCGACAGGCTGGGGGACAACAACTACGACGCCATCTATGCATCGCAGATGATCCGCACCCAACAGACCGCGGAACCGATGTCGGCCTACCTGGGTCTGCCGATCCAGGTGCTCCCAGGCCTGCAGGAAATCGAGGCGGGCGACTACGAGGGCATGCCAGAGAGCGGAGCACTCGACGGCTACCTCCAGGCCCCGATCGCCTGGGCGTTCGCCGGTCAACTCGGCGCGCGAATCCCGGGATCGATCGACGGCAACGAGTTCGACGCGCGCGTCGACGGCGCATTGAAGACCATGTACGACAAGGGCGATCGCAACGTCATCGTGTTCTCGCACGGCGGCACCATCATGTTCTGGACCATGATGAACGCCAAGAATCTCACGCTGGCGGAGAAGGGCATGCTGCTGAGCCAGCATGCGCTGGGCAACACCGACTACGTCGTCATCGAGGGAAACCCCGAGGACGGCTGGACGCTGGTGGACTGGAACGGCCAGCGGTTCAGTCCCGAGCCCACATTCGGACACGAGGTGGGTGTACAGGTGCGTACGTTGACCCGCCAGCTCGAAGCCGCGACGAAACAGGTGACGGACTCGTTCGCCACCGGTGACGTGATCAAGGTCGCGACGGCGATCAACCGCGGTGTGGCCGAGGCCGCCTTCTCGGTGGCCAAGTTCAACCGTGCAGTCAATGCCGAGGTCATCAAGCGCGTCGACAAGATCATCGGCAAGGTGGGGACCCCGGCGCCCGAACCGGTGTCCGAGCGCACCGACAAGGCGTCCGAGACAGGCGGGGGCGCTGTCCAGAACACCGGTTCGGCCACCGACATGCTGAAGCCGCTCGACGTTGCGGTGTCCGACCCCAAGGAGCAAGCGCTGGAGTCGTCCGGGCCTGACCGCAGCAGCCTGACCGAGAAGGTGACGTCCGCGGTGCGCAACAAGGCGACAACCGATCTGACCGACGGCAACATGGTCAGGCCCGGTAAGGCCTTCGCCGAGACCAAGCGCGCCGGCGAGCAGGCTCGTGCCGGGGTTTCCGATGTCGCCGGTCAGCTGAGGTCGACGGTGAAGTCCTCGGTCACCGGCCTCAAGGACGCCGCGAAGAAGGTGTCCGAGATGTCGGTGCGGCAAGCGCTTCGCGCGGCAGCACCGCTTCCGGGAAGCCGTCGGCAAAGGCGTCCGCGGATTCGGACGGCAAGTAGTAACAGCAAGGAGATGAAATCGGCCCCCTCCGTAGCACGGAGGGGGCCGATCTTGTCGTCTGTTGTGCGACCGGACTCAGTCCAGGTAGTCGCGCAGCACCTGTGAGCGCGACGGGTGGCGCAGCTTGCTCATGGTCTTCGATTCGATCTGACGGATGCGCTCGCGCGTCACGCCGTAGACCTGGCCGATCTCGTCGAGCGTGCGCGGCTGGCCGTCGGTGAGGCCGAACCGCAGCCGGACCACGCCCGCCTCGCGCTCGGACAGTGTCTCCAGCACGGACTGCAGCTGATCCTGAAGCAACGTGAAGGACACGGCGTCGACGGCCACCACCGCTTCGGAATCCTCGATGAAGTCACCGAGTTGGCTGTCGCCCTCGTCGCCGATGGTCTGGTCCAGCGAAATGGGCTCACGCGCGTACTGCTGGATCTCCAGCACCTTCTCCGGCGTGATGTCCATTTCCTTGGCCAGCTCTTCAGGGGTGGGCTCGCGGCCCAGGTCCTGCAGCAGCTCGCGCTGGATGCGACCCAGCTTGTTGATGACCTCGACCATGTGCACCGGAATGCGGATGGTGCGGGCCTGGTCGGCCATGGCGCGGGTGATGGCCTGACGGATCCACCAGGTGGCGTACGTGGAGAACTTGTAGCCCTTGGTGTAGTCGAACTTCTCGACCGCGCGGATCAGGCCCAGGTTGCCTTCCTGGATCAGGTCGAGGAACGCCATGCCGCGGCCCGTGTAGCGCTTGGCCAACGACACCACCAGACGCAGGTTGGCTTCCAGCAGATGGTTTTTCGCGCGATCACCGTCGCGGCAGATCCACTGGTAGTCGCGCCGCACCTGCGTGGTGAGCTTCTCGCCCTTCTCGGCGAACTCTGCCATCTTCTGGGTGGCGAAGAGCCCGGCCTCGATGCGCTTGGCGAGCTCGACCTCTTCCTCCGCATTGAGCAGAGCGACCTTGCCGATCTGCTTGAGGTAGGCACGGACCGAGTCGGCCGAGGCCGTCAGCTCGGCGTCTTTACGGGCCTGCCGCAGCGCCTCGGACTCTTCCTCATCCCAGACGAAGTCCCCGGAGGCCTTGTCCTTCTCGGACGGCTCCGGATGTTCCTCATCGCCCTTGGCGGTCTTGCCGGCAGCCGGTGCGGCGGCCTTCCCGTCCTTGGCGTCCTCGGCTTCGTCCTCGTCGTCGTCGTCCTCGTCGGACTCCTCGACCTCGTCATCGGTGTCGAGGTCATCGTCGAGTTCGAGGTCGGTGTCGTCGACGTCGAGATCCTCGCCCGGGCCTGCTTCCAGGTCGTCGGCGGTATCCAGGTCGTCGTTGACGTCCTCGGGCTTGCCCGCCGCGGCCTTGGTGGCCTTCTTGGCGGGCGCCTTCTTGGCGGGGGCGCGCTTGGTGGCGGTGCCGCCCTCGGCCTTGGCCGCGGTGCTCTTGGCTGCCCGCTTGGCCGGGGCCTTCTTGGCGGGAGTCTTGGTAGCGGTGCGCTTCACCGGCTCGTCGGTCGCCGGGCTTGCCTTTGTCGCTGCCACGTACACCCTTTCGGTCTCACGAAATTTTCGGTGGGCATGGGCATACTCCACCGAAAGCGTCTGCTATCGAATGTTGGCGTTCTTATCTGCTGGGATATTCACCGCTATTCGGTAGGCGGCCGCCGATGACCATTGTAACGACAGTGTGGGTGTTCACCGTGCCGAGCGGCAAATTTTGACCCTCGGAGCGGCCGTTCCAGCGAAGTTACCCACTGGTAGCTTGCGGGTCGGTCGCTCCCGCGATCTGGCTGGCCATGGCGGCGCCCACGATGCCCGCGGTGTTGAGCAATGCCGCAGGCACGATCGGGGTGCGGATCTTCAGCAGCGGCAGCCATTTGTCGGCCTTCCGGCTGATGCCGCCTCCCGCGATGAACAGATCCGGCCAGATCGCATTCTCGATCGTCACCAGTACTTTGTTCACCTCTTCGCTCCAGCGCGCGTAACTCCAATCCTTACGTTCCTTGACCGAGGATGCGGCCCGATGCTCGGCCTCCTTGCCGTCCACCTGCAGGTGGCCAAATTCGGTGTTGGGCAACAACACACCGTTGTGGATCACCGCCGAACCGATCCCGGTGCCGAACGTGAGCAGGACGACCACGCCGGTGTTGTCCTTGCCCGCCCCGTAATGCTCCTCGGCCAGCCCTGCGGCGTCTGCGTCGTTGAGCACCCTCACCGGCAGACCACCGAGTGCGTTACCGATCACCTCGGCGGCGTTGACGCCGATCCAACCCTTGTCCACATTGGCCGCAGTCCGCACGATGCCCTCGGTGACCACCCCTGGGTACGTGACACCCACACTGCCGGTCCAGCCGAACTCGGCAACCACGGCAGCGACTGTTTTCGCCACGGCCTCCGGCGTCGCCGGTTGCGGCGTGTCGAGCTTGAAACGCTCACCGATGAGCTGCCCGGTGTCGAGGTCGACGATGCCGCCCTTGATCCCGCTGCCGCCGACGTCGACGCCGAACCCGCGGCGCTGCCGCCCTGCGGTGGGAACCGGATCTGCCGTGGGCACGTCGGGTGCGGTCATGGGTGCTCCTTTGTGGGACAGGCGATGAGGCTGTCGGGAAGGGTCGGGGATGAACCAAGGCGCGCCCCCACCCTAGTAGTTCGCCAACGCCCGCGCGTGCGGTCCGACATCCACCCGAAGCGACTTTTCGATCAGAAGATGTTGCGATAGGGCCGTGACCGACAACAGTTTCGATGCCCCCGCCCTGAGGGCGGTCGCCGAGCAACTCGCCACCGAAGCCGCAGAATTCGTCGCGCGCCGGCGAGCCGAGGTGTTCGGCGCCATTGCCGACTCCGGCGGTGCCCCGGCTCCGGGCACCGTGCGCACCAAGAGCACGCCGACCGACCCAGTCACGATCGTCGACACCGAAACCGAACGGTGGCTGCGCGAGCGGCTGGCGGTGTTGCGGCCGTCAGAGGCGATCCTGGGGGAGGAGGAAGGCGGTCAGCAGGACGGCCGCGACGGACTGAGCTGGGTGCTCGACCCGATCGACGGCACCGTCAACTTCGTCTACGGCATCCCGGCGTATGCGGTGTCGGTGGCCGCCCAGTACGACGGCCGGTCGGTGGCCGGAGCGGTGGCGAATGTCCCTGCCGGCGAGGTGTACTCGGCCGCCCTGGGCCACGGCGCAGAGGTGGTGCGGGCCGGAGTGCGGACCCCGCTGCGGTGCAGTGCTGTCGAGGAGTTGTCGATGGCGTTGCTGGGCACGGGGTTCTCCTACGATCCCGCCCAGCGTGCGCGGCAGGCCACCGTGCTGGCACAGCTGCTGCCAGAGGTGCGCGATGTGCGCCGGATCGGCTCGTGTGCGCTCGACCTGTGCATGGTCGCGGCGGGCCGATTGGACGCCTATTACGAAGAGGATGTCCAGGTCTGGGACTGGGCCGCGGCGGCGTTGATCGCGGCCGAGGCCGGCGCCACCGTGTGGCTGCCGACGGCTCCCGGCGCCGAATACGCGGCGGCCTCGGCGCCGGGAATCGCCGACGAGTTGCGCGACGCGCTAGCAGGCGCCGGTATGGATCTTTGACAGCAGCGCGGAATCCGACGGCGCCGTGGCATCGGGCCGCAGGCTGGCCAGCACGGCCTTGATGTCGTCGTTGCTGGCGAGCTCGTTGAACTCCGTGCCGAGCGCCAGATCGACTGTGGCGTCCGGCCTTTCATCCTGGAACAGCTCGGTGCACGGGGCGACCAGCCACACCGCCGCAGCAGCTGAACGGCCAGAGGGGCCGAACCGGATCTGGCCCTGGCATTCCAGCCGCGTATTGGAGTAGATCGGATCGTTGGCGGCCTCGGGTTGCGCGAAGCCGAGGTCGCGCAGCGCACCGGCCACCTCGCCGGCCTGCCCGCCCTGGCCGCTGGCGTTGAGCACCCGGATCCTGGTCTCGGCCAGCGGCGCGGGCGTGACGTCGGTCATCGCCGAGAATGCCACCTGTTCGCCGAGCTTGGGGGCTGCGGGGTCGGTGGCCGGAGGCGGGTTGTTGCACACCGTGGCCTCGTGCACATCGGCCGGTTGGTTGAGCGCGATGATCCAGACGACCATCGTCACCACGGTGAGTACGGCGAACAGCACGATGCCGGGAACGAAACTGCGCCGACGGAAGGGCCGACCGTGCCGGTCGAAGGCGGTGCCATCGGTGATTTGCGCGACCACACCTGCACTCTAAGGGCAACCGGGTTCGCCGACGCAGCAGAGCTCAGACGGTAGTGTGATGTAAATCACACTGAAACGTGTGGCAATACGGGCACGAATCATTTGGGGAATGCGTTCGACGCTGGTACAAAGCTCTGCTGCAAGGTAAGGGAGGGGACACAGACGATGGCTACCGACTACGACGCACCGCGGCGTTCCGAAGCAGACGAGGTGTCTGAGGACTCGCTCGAGGAGCTCAAGGCGCGTCGCAACGAGGCGCAGTCCGCGGTGGTGGATGTCGACGAATCGGAAACGGCCGAGTCGTTCGAGCTGCCGGGCGCGGATCTGTCCGGCGAGGAATTGTCGGTACGGGTGGTCCCGAAGCAGGCCGACGAATTCACCTGCTCCAGTTGCTTCCTGGTGCATCACCGCAGCCGGCTGGCAAGCGAGAAGAACGGCGTGATGATCTGCACGGACTGCGCCGCCTGATTCGCGGCTCAGCCGCTGGAGCTGGATTCGCGGCTCAGCCGCTGGAGCTGAACTCGCGGCTCAGCCGCTGGAGCTGAACTCGCGGCTCAGCCGCTGGAGCTGGATTCGCGGCTCAGCCGCGGAGCGCAGCCAGGACCCGATCCGGATGCCTCGAACTGACCAGCCAGTACGGGGTGGGGTCATCCGGATCGTCGAGCACCACCAGGACCATCGGGCCGACCCAGGCCCGGTGCACGACGTAGGCAGCGGGATCGAGCTGGCGACCCAGTGCCGCCGACTTGGCCGACCGCGGCACCTCCGCGGACCGCGAGATGACGCTCGTCGGGAGGTGTGCGTCGCCGACCCACAACTCGGCGTCGCCGCCGCTGTCCCGCACCACCTTCAACTCGGTCTTGCTGAACCACATCAGCACGGCTGCCGCCACGCCGAACAGCAGTACGTACGGCAACCACACCGGAATCGCCGGAGCGGCCAGTCCGATCTCGAATGCGATGACTCCTGCCAGCACCGCAGCGGGCAGAGACCACCACCAGGGCACCCACAGACGTTCGCGGTAGTGAACGCTTTGGGTGGTTGCGCGCGTGTCTGACACGCGGCTCAGAGTAATCTGTGACGTCGTGTCCACCTCTCTGGCGGTCGTCCGATTGGACCGCGAACTACCGATGCCCAGCCGGGCGCACGATGGGGACGCGGGCGTAGACCTCTACAGCGCGCGCGATGTCGAACTGGCGCCCGGGCAGCGAGAGCTCGTGCCCACCGGCGTCGCCGTGGCCATCCCGCATGGAATGGTGGGGTTGATCCACCCGCGTTCGGGTTTGGCTGCACGCGTGGGCCTTTCGATCGTCAACAGCCCGGGCACCGTAGATGCCGGCTATCGAGGCGAGATCAAGGTCTCACTGATCAACCTCGATCCCGACACTCCGATCGTGATCAAACGGGGTGACCGGATTGCCCAGCTGTTGGTTCAGCGGGTAGAACTGCCCGAGTTGGTCGAGGTGACCTCCTTCGACGAGGCCGGCCTGGCTGACACCTCCCGTGGCGACGGCGGCCACGGTTCCTCCGGCGGACATGCGAGTTTGTGATGGCATTCGGAAAACGTAAGAACAACGAAGCGGCTGACGAGCAGGTTGTCGAGCAGGCGGCAGCCGGGCCGGCGGCCGAAGACCAGGCAGAAGACTGGGCCGACGACGATCAGGGTCCCTTCGATATCGAAGACTTCGACGACCCGGCTGTCGCCGTGCAGGGGCGTCTGGACCTCGGGTCGGTGCTGATCCCCATGCCCGACGGCGGCCAGGTCCAGGTCGAGCTCAACGAGGCCGGTGCGCCCAGCGCGGTGTGGGTGGTCACGCCCAACGGCCGTTTCACCATCGCCGCCTACGCCGCCCCCAAGAGCGCCGGCCTGTGGCGTGAGGTGGCCGGCGAGCTCGCCGAATCGCTGCGCAAGGACGCCAGCTCGGTGGCCATCCAGGACGGCCCGTGGGGCCGGGAGGTGGTCGGTACGGGCAACGGCGGCGTCGTGCGCTTCATCGGCGTCGACGGCTACCGCTGGATGGTGCGCTGCGTCGTCAACGGCGCTCCGGAAACCATCGACGCGCTGGCCGCCGAGGCGCGGGCTTCGTTGGCCGACAGCGTGATTCGCCGCGGGGACACACCGCTGCCGGTACGCACGCCGTTGCAGGTGGAGCTGCCCGAGCCGATGGCCGCCCAACTGAGGGCTGCCGCCCAACAAGCCGCCATGCAGCAGGCCGCCCAGCAGCTCGCCGCTGCTTCGCAGCCCGCGCCGCAGGACCAGCCGCCGGCCGAGCCGGTGGCGCGACGCAGCGTGCAGGGCTCGGCGATGCAGCAGCTGCGCACCATCACCGGCGGCTGAGGCCCCTCAGCTGGCCAAGGTGTCGCTCGCGGCGTCGTGCAGGGCCGCCACACACGCGGCGCCGAGCACACCGGTGTCCAGTCCCATCTGCTCGAGCGTGACCGACCGCAGCGCTGCCTGCGGCGCTGCGGTGACCCATTCGTAGCCGACCTCGGCCGGATGTACCGGGTCATCGGTGGCTACCGCGACGCCCATCGGCACGCTGAGCTGTTCGAGCTCGGCACAGCCGGGTGCGCGGTAACCGGCCGCTTCCTCCATCGCATCAGGCAGGGCCGGCCACTGGCCCACCCACGAGCGGGCCAGCTCGTCGGCCAGCCACGGCGGGCTGGAGGCCCGCATCTGCGCCACTGTGGCGGCCAGTCCGTCGCGGCGAAGCAGGTCCGCCGACTGCCGGGCCAGCAGTGCGGCGGGGGCGTGTGCAGAGGTACCGGTCCACGGCGGCAGGGCGGCCAGCACCGCTACCGTCCCGCCGGGATGGTCCAGTGCCCACCGCACCGACACGACAGCGCCGATGGACACCCCGCCGACCGCGATCGGGCCCGACCGGGCGGCGTCGTCCAACGCCTCCAGATAGCCCTCGACGAGCCGCTCCGGTGTCGGCGGCGGGGTTACCACCAGTGCGCCCGCGTCGTGCAGCGCATCGGAAAATGCCCGGTAGACGTAGTTGTCGTCGGACCCGGTGCCGGGCAGCAGAACGGTTGGCACACCGCGCAGAATGACGCTCATCACACGATCGTGCCTGCCCCGTCAAATCGTCGGCGTGCCGACCCGCACCCCACGTGGCATTCGGTCAACAAGAGGTCTACCGTGGCCTTGGTTGGGCGGATTCACAGTGGATCCGCAGAAGGTCAGGAGAGGCCATGGCTACGGCCGAAGGGTATCTGCGCCGGCTCACACGACGCCTGACGGAAGACCCCGAACAGCTTGATGTCGAAGAGCTCAGCGATGAGGCAGCCAATACCGGCGCCCTGAGGGCGATCGACGCCCAGCGCGGCCAGGAAGTGACGATGGTCGGCACCCTGCGCAGCGTGGAATGTAACGGCAAGGGGTGTTCCGGCGGCATCAAGGCCGAGTTGTTCGACGGCACCGACACGGTGTTGTTGGTGTGGCTGGGGCAGCGCCGCATTCCAGGTATCGAACCCGGTTGCACCCTGCGGGTGCACGGTCGGGTGGGCAAGCTGGAGAACGGCGCCAAGGCGATTTACAACCCCCGCTACGAAATTCAGAAGTGAGTCAGCCCGAAAACAACACAGGCGACGCGCCCCCATCGGAGAGTGACCCGGCGCAGACACCTGCCCATGGTGGCGGGCGCGCAGTCCTCGAACAGATGGGCGGCATCAGCGGCCTGATCTATTCGTCGCTGCCGGTGGTGGTGTTCGTCCCGGTGTCCACGGCGTTCGGGCTGATGCCCGCGATCGGCGCTGCTCTGGGCGTGGCGACATTGATCCTCATCTGGCGGTTGTTCCGCCGCGAATCCGTTCAGCCCGCGGTGTCGGGATTCTTCGCGGTGGGCATCAGCGCCCTGATCGCCTACGTGGTAGGGGAGTCGAAAGGCTATTTCCTGCTTGGCATCTGGAGCTCGCTGGTGTACGCCGTGCTGTTCGGGATATCGGTGATCATCCGCCGCCCGGTGGTCGGTTACATCTGGGGTTGGGTCAACACCCACGACCGGGCGTGGCGCGACGTGCGCGGGGCGGTGATGGCGTTCGACATCGCCACGGTGACCTGGGTGGCGGTGTTCGGCTCCCGGTTCCTGGTTCAGCAGTACCTGTACGACTCCGACGAGACCGGATGGCTGGGCTTCGCCCGTATCGCGATGGGCTGGCCGTTGACCGCTGTGGCGGCGTTGGTGACGTACCTGGCCATCCGGGCCGCGCAGCGCGCCATCCACGAGCAGGACGCGGTCTCCAACGCCGAGGACAGCTCCGACTGAGCAGGAGCGCCGCGTCAGCGCGGGGCCTGGCGCAGCAGCAGGGCGCGCAGATCGTCCTCGGACTCGGTGACGGCGACGAACAACAACTCGTCTCCACCTTCGAGCGGTTCATCGGATTCGGGCACGATCACCCTGGACCCGCGCAGGATCGTGACAAGTGCGGTGTCGCGGGGCAGGTCGAGGCGTTTGACGGGCTTGCCGCCCCACGGCGTGTCGTCGGGCAGCGTGATCTCGACCAGGTTGGCCTGGCCCTTGCGGAACTCCATCAGACGTACCAAGTCGCCGACCGCGACAGCCTCCTCGACGAGTGAGGCGAGCATGCGCGGCGTCGACACCGCCACGTCCACACCCCAGTTCTCGTCGAACAGCCACTCGTTGCGGGGATCGTTGACCCGGGCCACCACCCGCGGGACCGCGAATTCGGTCTTGGCCAACAGGCTCACCACGACATTGACCTTGTCGTCACCGGTCGCGGCGATCACCACGTCGAACTCCTCGAGCTTGACCGACTCCATCACGGTCAGCTCACAGGCATCACCCAGCCGCCAGTGCGCGGCCGGGATGGCGTCCACGTCGATGTGGCTGGGGTTGCGCTCCAGCAGCGTCACGTCGTGGTTGTTCTCAAGCAACTCTCGGGCGATGGAACGGCCTACGGCCCCGGCCCCGGCGATGGCAACTTTCATCAGTGGGACTCCACGTCCTCGCTCGGCGGCAGTGCCGCGATGGCCAGCGCCTCGGCGATGTGTCCGGAGACCGCCGCCATGTACACCTGATCGCCGGCCTGGATCACGGTCTTGGGCTCAGGCAGGTAGCCATTGCCGAACCGGATCATGAAGGCCACCCGGCCGCCCGTGGCAGCCTCCAGGTCGGTCACCAGATGTCCGGCCCAATTCTGGTGCAACGGCAGTTCGGCCACGCCCACGTTGCCCGACGGGTCGCGCCACTTGGTGGTCTCGGTCTCGCGGGTCAGCACGTTGAGCAGCCGGTCGGTGGTCCACGGGACCGTGGCCACGGTCGGGATACCCAGACGTTCGTAGACCGCGGCGCGCTTGGCGTCGTAGATCCGCGCGACCACACGCTCGACACCGAACGTCTCGCGGGCCACCCGGGCCGAGATGATGTTGGAGTTGTCGCCCGAGGACACGGCGGCGAACGCGCCGGCCTCCTCGATACCGGCGCGCAACAGCACGTCGCGATCGAAGCCCATACCTAGGACGCGTTCACCGGCGAACTCCGGCGCGAGCCGGTGGAATGCGGTGCTGTCACGGTCGATGACCGCGACCTCATGGCCGATCCTGGCCAGGCTGTCTGCGAGGGAGGCGCCCACCCGGCCGCACCCCATGACCACTACACGCACCCGAAGGTCCTTTCCGGTGGCAGAAAAGCAATATTGCTCGATCCGTGCACCCGGAACGCTACAGCTTTGTGACGACTTTTCGTGTTCGGGCTTAGTCTTGGCTCTCGTGTCCAAGCTTTCGACGGCAGCGCGCCGGTTGGTTCTGGGGCGGCCGTTCCGCAGCGACAAGCTCTCTCACACGCTGTTGCCCAAACGCATCGCCCTGCCGGTGTTCGCCTCCGACGCGTTGTCATCGGTGGCCTACGCGCCCGAGGAAGTCTTCCTCGTGCTGTCCGTGGCCGGGCTCACGGCGTACTCGCTGACTCCGTGGATCGGTCTGGCGGTGGCCGCCGTCATGCTGATCGTGATCGCCAGCTACCGGCAGAACGTGCACGCCTATCCGTCCGGTGGCGGCGATTACGAGGTGGTCACCACCAATCTCGGTCCGACCGCGGGGCTCACGGTGGCCAGTGCCCTGATGGTGGATTACGTGCTGACCGTTGCGGTGTCGATGTCATCGGCCATGTCGAACATCGGTTCGGCAGTGCCGTTCGTCGCTCAGCACAAGGTGCTGTTCGCGGTGGTGGCGATCCTGCTGCTGGCCTCGATGAACCTGCGTGGGCTGCGGGAATCGGGTACGGCGTTCGCGATTCCCACCTACGCGTTCATGATCGGCATGTACATCATGCTGGGCTGGGGGCTGTTCCAGATCTATGTTCTGGGCAATCCGCTGCGTGCGGAATCGGCGGGTTTCGAGATGCACCCCGAACACGGCGAGGTGCTCGGCTTCGCCCTGGTGTTCCTGGTGGCCCGGGCGTTCTCCTCGGGGTCGGCGGCGCTGACCGGTGTCGAGGCGATCAGCAACGGCGTGCCGGCCTTCCGGAAACCCAAGTCGCGTAACGCCGCAACCACGCTACTGCTGCTCGGTGTGATCTCGGTGACATTGCTGATGGGCATCATCCTGCTGGCCAAGGCCACCGGGGTGAAGATCGCCGAACGCCCGCAAGAGCAGCTGATCGGTGCACCCGTCGACTATCACCAGAAGACCCTGATCGCCCAGCTCGCCGACGCGGTGTTCCACAACTTCCCGGTGGGCCTCTACCTGATCGCCGGCGTCACCGCGCTGATCCTGATGTTGGCCGCCAACACCGCCTTCAACGGATTCCCGGTACTCGGCTCGATCCTGGCCCAGGATCGTTACCTGCCGCGACAGCTGCACACCCGTGGTGACCGGCTGGCGTTCTCCAACGGCATCTTGTTCCTCGCCTTCGCCGCGATTGCCTTCGTGGTCGCGTTCCGTGCCGAGGTGACCGCGCTGATCCAGCTCTACATCGTGGGCGTGTTCGTATCGTTCACGCTCAGCCAGATCGGCATGGTGCGGCACTGGACGCGGTTGTTGCGCACCGAAACCGATCCGGCGGTGCGGCGGCACATGATGCGCTCGCGTGTCATCAACGCCGTCGGCCTCACCGCGACCGGGGCCGTCCTGGTGGTCGTCGTGGTCACCAAGTTCGCCGCCGGGGCGTGGATCGCCATCCTGGCGATGAGCGCCCTGTTCGTGATCATGAAGATGATCCACAAGCACTACGACACCGTCGCCCGCGAGCTCGAGAAGGAGGACGAGGAAGCCGGGGACATGGTGTTGCCGAGCCGCAACCATGCCGTGGTCCTGGTGTCGAAGCTGCATCTGCCGACCAAACGCGCGCTGGCCTATGCGCGGGCCACCCGACCGGACGTGCTCGAGGCGATCACGGTCAGTGTCGACGATGCCGAGACCCGTGCCCTGGTGCATCAGTGGGAGGACAGCGACATCAGCGTGCCGCTGAAGGTGATCGCGTCTCCCTACCGCGAGATCACGCGCCCGGTACTGGATTACGTCAAGCGGGTGACCAAGGAATCACCGCGGACCGTGGTGACGGTGTTCATCCCCGAGTACGTCGTCGGTCACTGGTGGGAACAGGTGCTGCACAACCAGAGCGCGCTTCGGCTCAAGGGGCGGCTGCTGTTCATGCCCAACGTGATGGTCACATCGGTTCCGTGGCAACTGAATTCCTCGGAGCGGCTCAAGGCGCTGCAACCGCGCGCCACCCCGGGCGATGCGCGCAGGGGCTTCCTCGAATGACCGAACTGACGCTGACCACCGGCCCGGCGGCAAACGGCGGCAGTTGCGTGGCCCGCCACGACGGCCGGGTGGTGTTCGTCCGCTACGCCCTGCCCGGCGAGACGGTGCGGGTCCAGGTCCTCGACGAGCGTGGATCGTATTGGCACGCAAAGGTTGTCGATGTGATCGATGCCTCGCCGGACCGGGTCGACTCACTGTGCTCCATCGCCGGGGCCGACGGTGCCGGGTGTTGTGACCTGGCGTTCGCCGAGCCCGGTGCGGCGCGGCGGCTCAAGGGCTCGGTGGTGGCCAACCAGTTGGCCCGGCTGGGCGGATACACCTGGGGTGATGAGCAGACGGCGGTGGCCGAACCGGTCGGCGCCGGCGAGGTTCGCGGCTGGCGCACCCGGGTGCGGCTGGATACGGCCCGAGACGGGCGGGCGGGATTCCACCGCTACCACAGCGCCGAGCTGGTCACCGCTCTCAACTGCGCCCAACTGCCGGTCGAGCTGGTCGACGGACTCTCCGAGATGCGTTGGACCCCGGGCGCGCACGTGCACGCGGTGTTGGACTCCGACGGCCGCAGACACGTCGTGCAGTCGGGGCCGAAACCCGTCCGCACAGGTAACCGCGCGGGCGGTCCGAAGAATCCGACCCGCGTCGTCGAGGGCGAATACGAGGCCGTGCAGCGGGTCGGTGGGCGGGAATGGATGCTGCCGGTGACGGCGTTCTGGCAGGCCCACCGGGGCGCAGCGGCCCTCTACAGCGAACTGGTGGCCGATCGGTCCGGATTGCAGCCCGGCATGACGGCGTGGGATCTGTACGGCGGCGCCGGGGTCTTCGCCGCCGCGCTGGCCCAACAGGTCGGTCCGGACGGGCAGGTTCTGACGGTCGACACGTCGCGCGGAGCGTCGCGCGCCGCGCGCAACGCATTGGCCGACCTGCCCTGGGTCTCGGTGGTCACCGACTCCGTGCGTCGCGCGCTGTCCGCGCAGTCGGTACGTCCGGACGTGGTGGTGCTCGATCCGCCGCGCACCGGCGCCGGCCGTGAGGTGATCGACGCGCTGGCGGCCACCGAGGCGCCCAGGGTCATCCACATCGGTTGTGAGGCAGCATCTTTCGCCCGTGACGTGGGGCTGTATCTGGGGCACGGCTACAGCGTGGAGGAATTGCGGGTCTTCGACTCCTTCCCGCTCACCCACCATGTGGAGTGCGTCGCGGTCCTGACCCGCTGACGTGCTGACCCGCTGAACAGGCCCGGCTCACTCCTGGGTGTCGGGCCCCATGGTCGGGGTGGGGAAGTGCGCATAGGTGGCGCGGTTGCCGCCTTCGGCCTTGGACTGGCGCATCGCGGTGTCGGCCAGTGCCACGAGGGCGTCGACGATCTGCTGGGTGGGCAGCTCGGTCAGTGGGCGCAACTGGCTGCAGGCCGTGCCGATGCTCGCCGTCAGGCGCATGGGCGTGGTGGTCAGAGCCATGCGGATCCGGTTTACCAGTGGTGACGGATCGTTGGTCTTGAACACGTCGGCGATCAGGAACTCGCTGTCGGACACGTGCGCCAGCGGAACCTTGTGGCGCACGGTTTCGCGGATCGCCTGGGCCACCGCGACGCGTGCGTGCAGCGTGCTGTGGCTCCCGTCCATGTCGCTGAGCAGGGCCATGTCATCGATGCCGACGGCTACGACGACCAGGTACTGGTCGTCGTGGCGGCTGTGCGACCCCAGCATGGTGGCGGTGTGCATGTCGAACGCCTCGCGGTTGAGCAGGCCGGTCAGCGGGTCGATCTCGCTGGGGTGCTGGATGCGGTCGGGTTCGATCAACTCGACGGCCATCCGACACAGCGCCGACGTACCCAGGATCACCAGCAGCGCGACCAGCGCTCCGGCGATGCCGAGCCAGGCGTCGACCAACGCCACCCGGAATCCGAGGAAGCCCACCACCGCTGCGGAGGCCAGCCAGGTCAGGTGCAGTACCCGTCGACTGTGCAGGAACGCCGTATAGGCGGTGATCAGGCTCAGCGCGCTGGAACCCATGAGGCCGACGACCGGGTCCACCAGCAGGATGCAGGTTGCCGCGATACAGGCCGTCCCGATGCACACGACGATCCAGGACTGGGTCCGGCTGGGCCACTGTCGGCGCCACCACCACTGCGCCAGGATCAGACCGCCGACGCTGACGCCCACCGCCACATACTGAAGGCCGCCGTGCGGTCCTTTCGGGCTCGTCAACACCAGCAGCGGAATCAGGCTCAAGCCGACGATCGTTGCCCCGATCGTGCGTTGCATCCGAGTGCGCTTGCCCTGCGCAGCGAGCAGGGCGGTACGCGCGTAATAGTGATCGAATGGACTCAACCAGCACCCCGGAGTAATCGACTTCGCCTACACCTTACGTAATCATGAGGGTCGCAGTTTTGTCGCCGGTTTGAGGCGCTGCCACGGACTTCATCGGTATTTGCTCGACCGCCCCACCTGTTAGCGTTACCCGCAGGTGTGCCGGGAAGTCTGGTCGGCGTTCGATGCATGCTGACCACAGGAGCCCGATGAGTAACCGCCGTCACCAGACCACCCGACGTCTGCTCGCCCGCGGGTCCTGGCCGGAGTGGCAGCGGGTCTCGGACCTGCTGCGTACCGAGACGGTCGGTGGGGCGTTGCTGCTGGCGGCCGCGGGCGCGGCTCTGGTCTGGGCCAACTCCCCATGGTCGAGCGGCTACCACAGGCTGTCGGAGTTCGTCGTCGGTCCGCAGTCGCTTCACCTGAACCTGAGCCTTTCGGCCTGGGCTGCCGATGGACTGCTGGCGGTGTTCTTTTTCGTGGTGGGTGTGGAGCTCAAGCGTGAATTCGTCGCGGGCGACCTGCGTGATCCGGCCCGTGCCGCGCTGCCCATCGCCGCGGCCGTGGGCGGCATGGTGGTGCCTGCGGCGATCTTCGTCGGGATCAACATGTTCTCGGGTCATCCGGAGAACCTCGGCGGCTGGGCGGTGCCGATCGCCACCGACATCGCTTTCGCGTTGGCGGTGCTGGCGGTGGTGTCCACCCACCTGCCTGCGGCGCTGCGGATCTTCCTGCTCACGCTGGCGGTGGTCGACGATCTGTTGGCCATCACGGTGATCGCCGTCTTCTTCACCGATCACGTGGCGCTCGGGCCGCTGGCCGCCGCGCTGATCCCGATCGCGTTGTACGCGTTTGCTGTGCAGCGGGGCGTGCGCCAGTGGTGGATCCTGATGCCGCCTGCCATCGTGGCCTGGGCGCTCGTCCATGCCAGTGGTGTGCACGCCACGGTCGCCGGGGTGGTGCTCGGGTTCACCGTTCCGGTACTGGGCCGCCACGCGTCGGCCAAACACTTCGAGCACCTCGTTCGCCCGCTGTCGGCTGGGTTCGCCGTGCCCGTCTTCGCGTTCTTCGCCGCGGGTGTGACGGTGGGCGGCTGGTCGGGCTTCGCCGAGGCCCTGTCACACCCCGTGACGATCGGGGTGATCGCCGGCCTGGTACTCGGCAAGCCCATCGGGGTGCTGGGTACGACGTACCTGTTGGCCCGTTTCACGCACGCGAGCCTCGACGAGGACCTGGCCTGGCGTGACGTGCTCGGCGTCGCGATGCTGGCCGGGATCGGTTTCACGGTGTCGCTGCTCATCGGTGAACTGGCCTTCGGACACTCCACCGTGGCCGATGACGACGTGAAGATCGCCGTGGTCACCGGGTCGGTGGTGGCAGGCCTGCTGGCGTCGGCGGTCCTGGTGTCGCGTAACGCCGCGTATCGCCGCATTCACCAGCTGGAAACCGTCGATGCCGACCATGACGGTGTGCCCGACGTCTATCAGCCTCGGCAGGACTGACCTCTGGTCCGTGCGTACACTGGCGGAATGCTTGAACAGGTCCGCGGTCCCGCTGATCTGCAGCACCTGTCACAGTCCCAGTTGACTGATTTGGCACAGGAAATCCGTCAGTTCCTGATCCACAAGGTCGCTGCAACCGGCGGACATCTTGGCCCCAACCTGGGTGTCGTAGAACTCACCCTGGCGCTGCATCGTGTGTTCGATTCCCCGCACGATCCGATCATCTTCGACACCGGCCATCAGGCCTACGTCCACAAGATGCTGACCGGACGCGCACAGGATTTCGACACCCTGCGGAGCAAGGACGGCCTGTCGGGATATCCGTCGCGCAGCGAGAGCGAGCACGACTGGGTGGAGTCCAGCCATGCCAGCACCGCGCTGTCCTACGCCGATGGCCTGGCCAAGGCCTTCGAGTTGACCGGGCACCGTAACCGTCACGTGGTGGCGGTCGTCGGTGACGGCGCCTTGACCGGCGGCATGTGCTGGGAGGCGCTCAACAACATCGCGACCGGTGGTCGCCCGGTCGTCATCGTCGTAAACGACAACGGCCGCAGCTACGCGCCCACCATCGGCGGCTTCGCCGATCATCTCGCCGGTCTGCGGTTGCAGCCGGGCTACGAGCGGATCCTGGAGGAGGGCCGTAAGGCGGTCCGCGGCCTGCCGGTCGTCGGCGAGTTCTGCTACCAGTGCATGCACAGCATCAAGGCCGGCATCAAGGATGCGATCGCCCCGCAGGTGATGTTCACCGACCTGGGCATCAAGTACGTCGGTCCGATCGACGGTCACGACGAGCATGCGGTGGAGAACGCGCTGCGCAATGCCCGCGGGTTCAAGGCCCCGGTGATCGTGCACGTGGTGACCCGCAAGGGCATGGGCTACGCCCACGCCGAGAACGACGAGGCCGATCAGATGCACGCCTGCGGCGTCATCGACCCGGAGACGGGCCTGCCGACCAAGGCGTCGGCACCGGGCTGGACATCGGTCTTCTCCGACGAGCTGGTCAAGATCGGCACCAAGCGGCGTGACGTCGTGGCCATCACCGCGGCCATGCCGGGGCCGACGGGTCTGACGGCATTCCGGGACCGGTTCCCGGACAGGTTCTTCGACGTCGGTATCGCCGAGCAGCACGCCATGACCTCGGCGGCAGGTCTGGCCATGGGCGGCCTGCATCCGGTCGTGGCGATCTACTCCACGTTCCTCAACCGCGCGTTCGACCAGCTGATGATGGATGTGGCGCTGCACAAGCTGCCCGTCACCATGGTGCTCGACCGGGCCGGCGTCACCGGACCGGACGGGGCCAGCCACAACGGGGTCTGGGATCTGTCGATCCTCGGCATCATCCCGGGCATCCGGGTCGCCGCGCCCCGTGACGGCGCCACCCTGCGCGAGGAACTCGGTGAGGCGTTGGCGGTCAACGACGGCCCGACTGCACTCCGGTTCCCCAAAGGTGATGTGGGTGAAGACATTCCGGCGCTTCACCGGCGCGGTGGTGTCGATGTGCTCGCCGTCCCGGCAGAGGGTCTGACCGACGACGTGCTGCTGGTAGCGGTGGGATCGTTCGCATCGATGGCTCTGGCCGTCGCCGAGCGGCTGCGCAATCAGGGGATCGGTGTCACCGTGGTGGATCCACGCTGGGTGCTGCCGGTTCCGGAAGCTCTCGGCGAGCTGGCCCGTGGTCACAAGCTCGTGGTCACCGTCGAGGACAACGGCGTGCACGGAGGCATCGGCTCCTCGGTGTCAGCGGCGCTGCGGCACGCCGAGATCGACGTTCCGTGCCGGGATCTCGGTGTCCCGCAGGTTTTCCAGGAGCACGCCTCGCGTGGGGAGGTGCTCGCCGCCGTCGGTCTGACCGACCAGCACATCGCCCGCCAGATCACGGGCTGGATCGCCGCGATCGGTGCACCGGTGGGGGAGCAGGAAGTCAGCCACCAGGTCGACTAGCCCTTAGGCTGCGGACATGGACGCCGAACTGCAGAGCTGGAAGGACGCCGGGCAGTTCTTCGACTACCTGGGCTTCGACATCTTCTACCGGGTAGCCGGAAACGGACCGAATCTTCTTCTCATCCATGGCTATCCGTTCAACTCGTGGGACTGGTCGCTGATCTGGCCCGCGTTGACCCAGCGGTTCACCGTCATCGCGCCGGACATGATCGGCATGGGGTTCTCCGACAAGCCGGTCGCCTACGGGTACACGGTGCCCGATCACGCCGACATGCACGAGGCACTGCTGGCGCACCTGGGAGTCGGCAGCGCCCACATCCTGGCTCACGATCTCGGTGATTCCGTGGGCCAGGAACTGTTGGCCCGCCATCGGTTCGGCGACCGGTCCTACGGTGCACTGGAGATCGAGTCGATCACCTGGCTCAACGGCGGGTTGTTCAACGAGGCCTACACGCCACGGCTGCTGCAGAAGGCGATGTCGCGAACCCCGTTGGGCGACATCATGAGTCCGCTACAGGGCAGCCGGCTGTCCCGGCGGCTCGTCGAGCCCACCATCCGGGAGATGTTCGGGGCCGATACCAAACCGTCGCAGGAGCTGATGGAGAAGTTCCACCAGATCCTGGAGTACAACGACGGCAAACGGGTGATCCACAAAGTCGGCCGATTCGTCAACGACCGCTACACGTACCGCAATCGGTGGGTGCGGGCCATGCGGGAGACCGACGTGTCGATGCGGCTGATCGACGGGCCGTCGGACCCGAACTCAGGACGGCACATGGCGCAGCGGTATCTCGAGGTGATTCCCGACCCCGATGTCGTGATGCTCGCCGACGACATCGCGCACTGGCCACAGATCGAGGATCCGCAGGGGGTGCTACGGCATTTCCTGGCCCACATCGATCGGGTGAAGGGGTGAGCGGCGGCCAGGTCAGTCCGCGCTGAGTGCTGCGGTCAGCACCGGCACCGTCAGCTCCCGTTGCCACGGACGGACGTTGGCCTCGACGAGGAATTCCTCCACTGCGGTGGCCACGTCGCGCACCGGACGCCAGTCCCAGCACAGCCGGCGCACCACTTCGGGGGTGATGAGATTCTCGGCAGGAACCGAGACTCGCTGCGACAGTTCGGCAAGACCGGCCCGGGCAGCTTCCAGGCGGGCCGCGGCCTCCGGCTTGCGCCTGGCCCACCGTGCCGCCGGCGGTGGGCCGCTCTGGGCCTCGTTGGCCTCGGGCGGATCGTTGTTGTCCCTCGCCCGCGCCAGCGCGTCCAGCCAGATCTTTGCGCTCTTGCGCTGTTTGGAGCCGCCGAAGACGGGCAACGCGATCAGTTCCTCGACCGTCTTGGGATCGGTCGTGGCGGCGTTGATGATCGCGGAGTCGGGCAGGATCCGTCCGGGCGCGATGTCGCGGCCGCGGGCGATCGTGTCGCGGGTGGTCCACAGCTCGCGGACCGCGGCCAGCGCCTGCGGGTTGCGGACCTTGTGGATCCCGGAGGTGCGCCGCCAGCGGTCGCGCCGGGTCGGTTGTGCGACGTAGGTGCGCAGATACTCGAATTCCTGTGCTGCCCAGTCGGTTTTGCCCTGCTCTTCGAGGACCGCGGCGACGGCGTGGCGCAGTTCCAGCAGCACCTCGACATCGAGGGCGGCGTAGTTGAGCCATTCCGGCGGCAGCGGGCGCTTGGACCAGTCGGCTGCCCCGTGGCCTTTCATCAGCTGCAGGCCGAGCAGCCGCTGGACCATCGCGGCCAGGTTGACCCGTTCGAAGCCGGCCAGCCGGCCCGCCAGTTCGGTGTCATAGAGCTTGCCCGGCCGCAGGCCGATCTCCGACAGGCACGGCAAGTCCTGATCGGCGGCGTGCAGCACCCATTCGTCGGTGGCCAGGGCATCGGCCACGGGCGCCATCGCGTCGATGGGGGAGCCGCCGTGGTTGACCGGGTCGATCAGCGCGGTGCCCGAACCCGCACGCCGGATCTGCACCAGGTACGCGCGGTTGGAGTAACGGAAGCCCGAAGCACGTTCGGCATCGATCGCGAATGGGCCGCTACCCTTGGCCAGAGATGTTGCCGCAGAGGAGATTTCCCCGGCAGTGACACAAACCTCGGGCACTCCTTCGGCCGGCGAGAGCAACGGGGTTGCTTCGGTCTCGACGGCCTCGGTAGCTTCTGGGTCTGCGGAGACTTGGGGGTCTTCGTCCATCATGTCAAGCGCGGGTACGGGAACTCAGGTCGGTGACACCGGCCGGCGGCAATCCGGCGGCGTGCTCGAGAACTTCGCAGAATGCCTCCACGTGCGGGCCCAACTCCAGATCGGTGGCGGTCCAGGACGCGCGCAGCTCGAGTTGGTGCGCCCGGGGCGGGCCGGAGATGTCGCCGTAGCGCACCGAGGTGGTGGCGGTGACGGTGCCGCCCAGGGCGGTGACGTGCTCGGCCCGCGTTTCCAGGGCGTCCACCAGCCAGCTCCAGGCCACTTCGGGCAGGAGTGGGTCGACAGCCTCGCTGGAGTCCAGGTCGGCCTGGATGTAGGCGACGAGACGCATGGTGCCGTCCCAGGCCTCCGCGCCGTCGGGGTCGTGCAGCAGGATCAACCGCCCGAAGGCGTCGCCCTCGGAACGCTCCGGGACCACCGTCGTCTCGGGATGGCGAACCTCGGCGCCCAGCGCATAGCTGTACGGCGCCAGCCGCTGGGGCGGTCGTATCGGACCCAGCTCGATTTCCGGCCGCACGGTGGTGGCGCTCATCGCCGCCACCGCCGTCCGGAACTGGGCCGGTTCGGCAGAGGTCACGGCATTTGACGCTAGCCGATAAGGCCAGCACGGTACGCAGGCGCGCCGGAGTGAGGCAGTCACGAACCGGCAACGGCCCCCGTCAGGCCGCTCATGGCACCATAGGAGCCGATGAGTACCCGCCGGGAGCTGCCCGAATCCCCCTACCTCGCCGCCGCCAGCGGCCGCACCCCGCGCCGTGTGCCGGTGTGGTTCATGCGGCAGGCCGGCCGGTCGTTGCCGGAATACCGCGCGCTGCGCGCCCAGCACCGCATGCTCGAAGCCTGCTTCGACCCGGAACTGGTCTGCGAGATCACCCTGCAGCCGGTGCGCAGGCACGGCGTGGATGCCGCGATCCTGTTCTCCGACATCGTGGTGCCGCTGAAGGCCGCCGGGATCGGGTTGGACATCGTGCCCGACGTGGGTCCGGTGATCGAACACCCGATCCGCACCTCAGCCGATGTCGAAGGCATGAAACCGCTTGATCCGGAGCAGGTCTCGGCGGTGACCGACGCCGTCTCGATGCTGGTGCGCGAGCTCGGCGAAGTGCCGTTGATCGGTTTCGCGGGTGCCCCGTTCACGCTGGCCTCCTACCTGGTGGAAGGCGGGCCGAGCCGTCACCACGAGCGCACCAAGGCGATGATGCTGGGCGAGCCGGCGACCTGGCATGCGTTGATGGCCTCGCTGACCGATCTGACCATCGCCTTCCTGCAGGCCCAGGTCGATGCCGGGGTGGACGCGCTGCAGGTGTTCGACTCCTGGGCCGGCACGTTGTCGCTGGCCGACTACCGCAGCTACGTGCTTCCGCACACCACCCGGGTGTTCGCCACCATGGCTGCGGCCGGTGTACCGATGACGCATTTCGGTGTCGGCACCGCTGAGCTGCTGGGCGCGATGTCGGAGGCGCTGGGATCCGCGCCGGCCACCATGGTCGGGGTGGACTGGCGCACCTCGCTGGTGGACGCCGCGGGCCGGGTCAAGCCGGGCACCGCGCTGCAGGGCAACCTGGATCCGGTGGTGTTGCTGGCGGGCTGGCCGGTGGCCGAGGTCGCGGTGCGCCGAGTCGTGGAGGACGGGCGGGCCGCGGTGGCCGCCGGCGCGGCCGGTCACGTCTTCAACCTCGGCCACGGTGTGCTGCCGGCGACCGACCCCGGCATCATCACCGAGGCGGTGACTCTGGTGCACTCATTGTGAGTGCTTCCTATTGCGTTGTCGGCGGCGGTATTTCAGGGCTCGTCGCGGCGTACCGGTTGAGGCTGGCGGCGGGTCCGCGGGCCGTCATCACAATGCTCGATCCGGCTGACCGGCTGGGTGGCGTGCTGCGCACCGAACGGGTCGGTGGGCAGCCGTTCGACGTCGGCGCAGAGGCATTCATCGTGCGCAGGCCCGAGATGCTGGATCTTCTCGACGAGCTGGGCCTGGCCGGGCGCAGGCTCAGCCCCACCGGTACCCGCCCGCTGATCTACAGCGGTGCCCGGCTGCACCAATTGCCGCAGGGCACTGTCCAGGGAATTCCGGCACAGGCGTCGTCGCTGCTCGGACTCGTCGACGACGAGACGGTGGCGCGCATCCACGACGAGCGCGCCCGGCCACTGGACTGGACCCCGGGCGCTGATCCGTCGGTCGCAGACCTGGTCGGCGACCGATTCGGCCCGCAGGTGGTGACCCGGTCGGTCGATCCGCTGTTGACCGGCGTCTATGCCGGGTCAGCAGCCACGATCGGTTTGCGTTCGGCGGTGCCGTCGGTGGCCGCCGCGCTGGACCGCGGTGCGCGCAGCCTTACCGAGGCGGTGCGTGAGGTGCTGCCGCCGCCGTCCAACGCGCCGGTGTTCGGCGCTGTCGACGGCGGCTACACGGTGCTGCTCGATGAGTTGCGCCGCCGGGCCGACGTGCGATGGGCTCAGGTCACTGCGGTGCGCGTCGAGCGTCGTGGACAGGGCTGGTCGGTGCTCGACGACGAGGGCGTGAGTTGGTACGCCGACGGGGTGCTGCTGGCCGTTCCGGCGCCGCATCTGCCCGCGCTGATCGAACACATCGCCCCGCGCAGCGCGGCAGCAGCCCGGCGAATCCGGGTGGCCTCGGCTGCGGTGGTGGCTCTGGCGCTGCCGGGCGGCACGCCGTTGCCGCAGCAATCCGGGGTGCTCGTGGCCGCGGGGGAACGACTCAATGCCAAGGCGATCACGATGTCCTCGCGCAAGTGGGGCCGCCGCGGCAACGTCGAGATGGTGCGGCTGTCCTTCGGTCGTTATGGCGACGACATGGCCCGCAGCACAGGGGACGAAGATCTGCTCACCTGGTCTGCGCGCGACCTGAGCACCTTGTTCGGCGTCACCGTGGATCCGGTGGACAGCCACGTGCACCGCTGGATCGACGCGATGCCGCAGTACGGGCCCGGCCACGGCGAGCTGGTCGCCGAGTTGCGCGCCGGGCTACCCCGGACCCTTGCGGTGGCGGGCGGTTATCTCGACGGGATCGGTGTCCCGGCGTGTGTGGGCACCGCCACGCGGGCGGCCACGGAACTGGTGTACGGCGGCGTGGCACGATAGGCGCATGGCCAAGCTCGACTACGACGAACTCAACTCCACGATCCGCTACCTGATGTTCTCGGTGTTCGCGGTGAGCCCCGGGGAGCTCGGCGAAGAACGTACCCAGGTGACCGACGAGGCGGCGGCGTTCTTCAAGACCGCCGAAGAGCGTGGAGTGGTCGTGCGAGGTTTGTACGACGTGGCCGGACTGCGGGCCGACGCCGATTTCATGGTCTGGACCCACGCCGACAACATCGAGGCGCTGCAGGCCACGTACTCGGACTTCCGGCGCACCACTGCGCTGGGCCGCATCAGCGACCCGGTGTGGAGCAGCGTGGCGCTGCATCGCCCGGCCGAGTTCAACAAGAGCCATGTTCCGGCCTTCATCGCCGGTGAGGATCCGGGCGACTACATCTGCGTGTATCCGTTCGTCCGGTCCTACGAGTGGTACTTGCTTCCCGACGAGGAGCGTCGCCGCATGCTGAGCGAGCACGGCATGGCCGCCCGCGGCTACAAGGACGTGCGGGCCAACACGGTGCCGGCGTTCGCGCTCGGCGACTACGAGTGGATCCTGGCTTTCGAGGCTCCCGAACTTCACCGCATCGTCGACCTGATGCGCGATCTGCGGGCCACCGACGCGCGTCGTCATACCCGCGAGGAGACACCGTTCTTCACCGGCCCGCGGGTCAGCGTCGAAGACCTGGTCGCCAAACTGCCCTAGTTCGCTTCGCCGGGGAGTTGACCTGGACTTTTAGTTAGTGGGTCTACCCTCGCGGGCATGACTGCTCCGCAAGAATCCGATCGCTTCGAAGAGATGTACCGCGACGAGCGGACCTCGCACGGTCTGCCCGCCGCCACACCATGGGATATCGGTGGGCCGCAGCCGGTCGTACAGCAGCTGGTCGCACTGGGCGCTGTGAAGGGCGAGGTGCTCGATCCCGGGACCGGACCGGGCCACCATGCCATCCACTATGCGTCGAAAGGTTTGTCGGCCACGGGTATTGATGCCTCACCGGCAGCGATCGAGCGGGCTCGGCAGAACGCGCAGAAAGCCGGGGTGACCGTCGACTTCCAGGTGGCCGACGCGACCCGGCTGGAGGGCCTGGAAGGGCGGTTCGACACGGTTGTCGACACGGCCTTCTACCACGTGTTCACCGATGAGCCCGAGTTGCAGAAGTCGTACGTGCGGGCGTTGCACCGGGCCACGAAACCCGGTGCGCGGCTGTACATGTACGAGTTCGGTGAGCACAACGTCAACGGTTTCAAGATGCCGCGTTCGATGTCGGCCGACGATTTCCGCGGGGTGCTTCCCGACGCCGGCTGGGAGATCACCTACCTCGGCACCACCACCTACCAGGGCAACGTCAGCGTCGAGGTGTTCGAGACGATGGCGGCCCGCAACCCCGACATGTCCGATCAGATGGGCCCGTTGCTGGAGCGGCTGCGGGTGATCGAGCCCTGGCTGGTCGACGGTCGCGTGCACATGCCGTTCTGGGAGGTGCACGCGACCCGGGTCGACTGAGCCATCGGCGTCACTCCGCCTTGGGTACCAGCTTCAGCGAGATGGAGTTGATGCAGTAGCGCTGATCGGTCGGGGTGGGATAACCCTCGCCTTCGAACACGTGCCCAAGGTGGCTGTGGCAGTTGGCGCACAGCACCTCGACGCGGCGCATGCCCAGCGAGGTGTCCGGCCGCAGGATCACTGCGGCTGAGTCAGCGGGGTCGAAGAACGACGGCCAGCCGCAGTGGGATTCGAACTTCTCGGTGCTGCGGAAGAGTTCGGCCCCGCAGGCCCGGCACTCGTAGACACCTTCGGTCTTGGTGTCGGTGTACTCACCGGTGAACGGACGCTCGGTGCCGGCCCGGCGCAGGACCGCGAACTCCTCGGGCGTCAGCTTCTCGCGCCACTGGTCGTCGGTCAGTTCCACTTTGGGACCCTCGGTCGTCATTCCTCCAAATTACGTGCCGGCGCACGGTGGGCGCCAGGCTTGGGCTCGGCAAGGTCGCATCCGCCCCGGGCCCGGAAGGGTTCGGCCAGTTGGTGCAGGTAGCCGGTGGGGTAGTGCGGTTTGGCCGCCATTCCCAGATCGTCGCTGCTGAACCTGCGCCGCGAGTCGTACACATAGGTGCGATACATGTGGTCCCAGATGAGGGTGAACAGCCCGAAGTTCACGTCGCCGATGCCGGCCCACTTGAGGTGGTGGAAGCGGTGGCCTTCGTTGAGCGCCAGCACCGATCGCAGCGGGCCGATGCGGTAGTCGACATTGGCGTGTTGCAGCAACAGCTGGACCGCGACGCAGACCGACAGCGCCGCTGCCACCTCGACCGGTATGCCGAGCACGATCAGCGGGAGCACACCGCCGGCCATCTCGATGGTCTGGTGCAGCGGATGCTTCATCAGGCCGTTGAAGCCGTAGAACCGGCGGACGCTGTAGTGAACGGCATGCAGGCGCCAGAGCCAGCCGACCTTGTGGCTGGCCAGGTGGATCGTAGTGATACCGAAGTCGGCTACCAGCACGGCGATCAACAGCTGGATCACGAACGGCAGTGAGTCAGGCCACCAACTCGGAAACGGTGTCACCGCCGCGAGGAACGGGATGATCGCCACACTCGAGAGGACGAGGGTTTCATTGACGAGCGCATGGGCGGTATCGCGTCCGGCATCTTCCATCGGGGAGTTCCAGTCGTCCCGGTAGGGCAACACCCGTTCGGAGGCGAACGAACAGCCGACTGCGGCTGCGATGAGCCCCGCCAACCATAGTTTCGAGGCGCCTTGGGCTGCCAGATATGCTGCCAGCCCGTTGATCCCGAGCAGCATGAACGGTATGTAGCCGTAGCGGACGGC
Source organism: Mycolicibacterium fortuitum subsp. fortuitum (assembly GCF_022179545.1). The sequence continues at coordinate 2,723,485 of NZ_AP025518.1, forward strand.
GTTTCGGATTGCAGTAGTCACCGCAACACCGTCGCGCATGGTGACGTGTATGCGCTTGTACGGATCGATCGTCTGGTGTGGGCGGATCTGGCTACGCCCACACCAGGTCTCGGCTCGCGGCACTCGGAGAGAGGCCGAACATCTCGTGGCAGACCCGATTGGCGTGGGCACTGTCGGTGAATCCGGCCGCGTGGGCGGCCTCGGTGAGTGACGCGCCATCCCGCACCGCTTCGACGGCGGCACGCAGTCTGGCCCATCGCACATATGTCGGAAATGACTGTCCTACTTGATCATTGAACAGACGGCCTAACCTGCCGGCGGACAGCCCGACATGCTTGGCGACGTCGCCGAGCCGGACGGTGCCGGGGAGCAGACGCGGTATCAGCTCGACCGCGGCCAGCACGCTGGGATGCCAGGAGTCCGCAGTCGGTCTGCAGTAGCCGGACGGTGGCGCGGTGACCAACTGGTCCAGCAGCGTCTCAGGCGGTAAAGGTCTTGTCCAGCAGGGAAGTTCGTCGCCTCGCCGTACCCAGTCGGTGACGTCGTCACTGTCTGTGTCGGTGCGGCTGAACACGCTCGGGTCGAGGAAGACCAGTACACCCGAGGCCTGTTCGAGAATGCGGATGGAATGCTCCTGCCCCGACGGGATGATCGCCGCTGACGTGATGGCTCGTCGCCCACCCGCGTCAGCCAGCTCGAACGCCCCGGTCCAGGCCCGTACCACCTGGGTGGCGACGTGGTGGTGTCGCCGCGCGTCGGACAGCGTGCCGGTGTAGCACAGCGCCCCGGCTACGACTGCCAGTGCACCTGACCACGCCCCATCTCGATCCGCACCCACCAGCCCAATCTCTCACACGGCCGATCTGTACAAGCCCCGCCGGCCTCGGACCGGTCATGCTGGAGGTCCACGATCACAACGGGAGCTCACATGCCGGCAATGTCACAGATCGAGCGCGCGTTCTGCAAGACCGCACTGTGGCGCGGTGGAACCGGGAAAGCAGTGCTCGGTAGCATCCCGGTCGGTCGACTCGGCCGCGAAGTCCTCGAGATCGGCTCGGGCAGTGGAGATATCGCGGCCCGCTTACGCCAGGCCCATCCCGGGCTGGCCATCACCGCGACCGACTTCGACCCGGCGATGGTGCGCACTGCGGCCCGTCGGTTGGCGGCCTTCGAAGACGTGACCGTGTGCGGGGCGGATGCCACCGACCTGCCTTTCGGCGACGACTCGTTCGATTCCGTGCTGAGCTGCCTGATGCTGCATCACGTCGTGGACTGGGAGAAGGCGATCGCCGAGATCGCCCGGGTACTGCGACCCGGCGGGGTGTTCACCGGCTATGACCTGACCCGGACCCCGATGGCCACGGCGATCCACCGGCTCGACCGGTCACCGTTCCGGCTGGTGAATCCCGATGAACTGGATGAGGTCTGCGCGCGGCACGGCCTGGCGATGCAGACCCGGATCCGGCTGGCCGGTCAGGTCATGCAGTTCACCTCAGACTGATTCGGCTTCCTTGGGGCGGCTCAGCCACGGCGGGTCGATACCGTCGTCGAGCCTGCCGTCCTGCTTGGCGTCCAGGTATCGGAAGTACAGCACGCAGAACACCACGATCAGCATCAGTGACCAGCCGTAGGTGATCTTCATGTACTCCAGGAACCGGCCGGTGGTGGGCCACCGCCACAACAGCCAGCGGTCCATGGTCATGAACCCGTAGACCCCCAGCCAGGCCGGCCAGTTACGGATCACCGAGTTCGGTAACACCACCGTCATCAGGAACGGGAACAGCATCATCGAGTAGTAGCCCTGGGCCAGTCCGAGAACCAGCCACGAGCTGATCAGCAGGACGCCCGAGGAGGTCAGCATCCAGAACAGCTGGTCGCGTTCGCGGTAATAGCGGTACAGCAGCCACAGGCTGACGACCGCCAGCACCACCGCGGCCACCCGCAGCACGATGATCAACCACATCGGCAGCCCGTAGTAGATGCCGTTGCCCAGGATCGACGAGTTGAAGTAATCGCGGGTCTCGAGGATGTAGGGCGCGGTGTTGCGTACGAAGCCCATGGGGTCTGCCGACAGCGGCCAGGCCACGGCGTTGAACACCAGTGGTATGCCGAACGCGGTGATCAGGGCGCGCCACTGCCGGTTGAGCAGCGGCAGCAGCAGGAGCACCGCGAGCAGGGGTTTGACCACCAGGGTCAGGCCGATGGCCGCGCCTGCGATCAGGACGTTGCGGTTGCCGCCCTTGAGCAGGAACCAGAAGAACAGCACCTCGCCGAGCAGCACACAGCCGTTGATGTTGGTGAAAACCAGTGTGTTGGTGACCGATTCGGTGCAGAACATGGCCAACAGCAGGGCGGGGAGTGCCACCGAGGTCAGGGAGAACTTGAACAGCCGAACCAGAAAGCATGCCGCGATGATCACGGCTACCGCGTTGAATGCGACGAACCAGAACCGTGATGCGAACTCCGGCAGGAATCCGAAAGGTGACAGCAGCAGGGTGCCGCCCGGCGGGTACAGGTAGTGCGGGTCGACGAAGTTGAAGTGCTCGTTGTAGATGGCCCAGTGCCGACGGAAGTTCGAGACCGCGCGGTAGACCGGTCCGAAGTCGTCGGTGATGTAGCCGTTGGTGGCCAGCACGTAGCTGCGATGGATGATCGACAGGATCGCGATCGGCCACAGCACCGAGCGCAGCACCGAGGCGGTGCTCGGCGCGGAGGTGCGAGGACGGAAGAGGTTCAGAAGACCGACTCTGACGGAATTGGTCGGGGATTCTGCTTCGGCCACCAGCGAACCGTACACCGACGCCGAACGTGCCCGGCGTCAGGCAGGACAGTACGTGTCGGTCTCGGGCAGTTTGCCGCTGTCGAGGTAACCCGTCAGCGGGGGCAGGGCGCACGGGGTGTAGATGCTGGCGCCGTGGCCGATGCCCTGCCACATCACGCGGCGGTTGTTGGCGCCCGCGTTGATGATGGTCGCCGCGACGGCGGCGACGCCCTCACTTCCGACGATCGGGTCGTTGCGGACACCGAGCAGCAGTACCGGAATCTTGAGGTCCTGTGGATCTTTCGGTGCCGTGCCGCTGGGCCAGTTGAGGCACTTCACGAGGTCCAGCGCCGCGACGGCACCGAACTGCGGATAGAGCTTGCCCCAGGCCACCACCAATTCGCGGACCCGGTCGGGCGTGGGCCGGTTGAGTGCGTCGCTGCAGGAGTTGACGAACTGGCCGTCGGACTGGCGCAGGTTGTCGGCCTGGGTGATCAGGCCCGAGATCGGGCCCGCGTCACCGGCACGGGCCGCGGCCAGTGCGCCCGCCAGGTTGTTGGTGGCGGCCACCCGGTCACCTTGCGGGAAGCCCATTCCCGTGACGATCGCATCCGCCAGGGTGGCCACCGAGGCTCCGCCGGGGCCGCGGCCGGCTCGGGCGTCGGCCAGCAGCGCATCGACGGCGCCCTTCGGATCCGGTGCCAGCGGGCAGTTGGTGGCCACGCACTGGGCCGCGAATGCGTCCAGCGCGGCCTGCTGGCCCTTGACGCGTTGTTCGGCTGCGGCCTCGGCGCCGACGGCCAGCGGCAGCGGGGAGTCCAGGATCAGCCTCGCCACCTTGTTGGGATGCGAGCCCGCATACGCCAGTGCCACCTGAGAGCCGTTGCCGACGCCCATCAGCGCCAGGGCGGGGACATCCCAGGTGCTGCGCAGCCGTTCCAGATCTTCGGCGGCGTGCGCGTTGTCGTAGGCCGAGTCGCCCGGGGCGATCGTGTCGGTGCAACTGGTGGTGGCCGTCATGGTGACCGCACCCAGGTTGGCCACCGGGTCGTCGCCGGCCTGGAACTGGGTCTGGTCCCGCATCTCCTGGCGGTCATAGACGTCGCGGCAGTCGATCGCCCCGGACATGCCGAGTCCGCGTCGGTCCACCGCGACGATGGGGTGCGACTTGAGGATGTCGGTGCCCGAGCGGGCCAGCCACGTCGGCAGCTGCACCGAGGTGGGGATGTCGGTGCCGGTGGTCATCACCAGGGGACCGGCATCCGGCGGGGTCTGGGTGGACCTGGCCCGGACGACGCCGATGCTCAGTGTGCCGGTGGCCCCGTTGATCGAGTCGAGGTCTGCGTCGTAGCTCGCACAGTCCAGGGTGATGTCGGGCAGCGGCTGGATGCCCGCCCCGTTGAAGACCCGCGGAGTGCAGTCCCGCCAGGACAGGTCGTTCTTGGGAGCCTCGATGCCCGGGGGACCGGGTGGGGCCGCCACGGTGCTTTCGGGCTGCCCCTGCGGGCGGGCCCCGGAGTTGGTGGCATAGCGGGGATCTGCGGCCAACAGGGGTGAGCATGCGGTGAGCAGTGCCGACATCGCGACGGTCGACAGGCTCAGGGCTTTCACCAGCTGATGACGCATGCTGACCACAGTAGCGACACGTTTTGCACTAGCCGCGGACGTAGCGCGTGTACAGGTACCCCTCGTCGTCGGTCAGCAGGTGCGCGGGCCGCATCCGGGTGTGCGCGTGGCCCGGTCCGGTGGCGATGCGGCGGGCCACCCCGCCGACCAGGATCGGTGCCACGGTCAGGCACAACTCGTCGAGCAGGTCCTCCTCGATCAACAGGCTCAGCAGTTGCGGGCCGCCCTCGGTGAGCACCCGGAACAGTTTGCGTTCGGCGAGGATCCGCAGCGCCACTGCGGGATCGACGCGAGTCGGGTCTGCTCCGGAGGCGTCGAGCACCTCGGCCACCGCGCCGAGCCGGTGCCGGGCGTGCGCGACGGTTTTGGTGGTGGTCAGGATCAGCGGTGCCACCTCGGTGCGGGCGAAGAACTTGGCGTCGGGCTCAAGGTCGGCCGACGCGGTGATGACCGCGATGGGCGGCACTTCGTCCTGCCCGCGACGTTGCCGCTCCTGGCGTTGTGCGACGGTCAGCTGGACGCCCGAATAGTTCTCGATCCGTACGGTCGCCGCGCCCATCAGGATCACGTCGGCGGTGTGGCGCATGAGATTGAACACAGCCCGGTCGCCCGGACCGCCCAGACCGCCGGACTTGCCGTCCTCGGTGGCGCCGCCGTCCAGACTGCTGATCATGTTGCCGCGCACCCAGCATCTCTGCAGGTCATCGGGATATGCGTAGTAGTCGGCCAGTTGTCCGTCGGCGATCTTGTCGACGTTTCCCAGCACGGTCAGGTTTGTCCCGGCGGTGTCATCGGACATGAACTGAATTGGAGCACGTCGTTACGCTGCCTGAATGCACGGGTCCAGCGACGTCGCTCATCTCGCCGATCGTCATCCCACCGTCACGCCGGAGCGGCTGGTCGCACAGCTGATCCCGCCGCCGACGTTCGCCGACGTCAGCTACGACAGTTACCGTCCGGACCCCGCCGAGCCGTCCCAGGCCGCTGCGGTGGAATCCTGCCGCCGCTTCTGTGAGCAGGCCGCGCTTCGGCGGGCGGGAAAGAAGAAGTTGTTCGGCAAGCGCGAGGTCCTGCCGGGTGTCGGGCTGTACCTGGACGGCGGGTTCGGTGTCGGCAAGACCCACTTGCTGGCGTCGACCTATTACACGCTGTCCAAGGGTGAGTCCCCGACGGCTTTCGCCACGTTCGGTGAGCTCACCCAGCTGGCCGGGGTGTTCGGCTACAACGAGTGCATCGACCTGCTGTCGGACTACGTGGTGGTGTGCATCGACGAGTTCGAGCTCGACGATCCCGGCAACACGACGCTGATCTCGCGGCTGCTCTCGGCGTTGGTGGAGCGCGGCGTGTCGATCGCGGCCACGTCGAACACGTTGCCCGAGCAGTTGGGCGAGGGCCGGTTCGCCGCGCAGGACTTCCTGCGGGAGATCAACACCTTGGCCCAGATCTTCACCACGGTGCGGATCGAGGGCCCCGACTACCGGCACCGCGATCTGCCGCCGGCGCCCGAGCCGTTGTCCGATGCCGAGGTGGCGCAGCGGGCCGAGGGTGTCACCGGCGCGACCCTCGACGACTTCGACGTGCTGTGCGCGCACCTGGCGACCATGCATCCGTCGCGCTATCACGCGCTGATCGAAGGGGTGACCGAGGTGTTCATCACCGGGGTGCATCCGATCGAGGATCAGAGCGTGGCGCTGCGGCTGGTGGCGTTGACCGACCGGCTCTACGACGCGGGCATCCCGGTGCTGGCATCCGGCACCAAGCTGGACACCATCTTCAGTCCCGAGATGGTGGCCGGCGGCTTCCGGAAGAAGTACCTGCGAGCCACCTCGCGGCTGCTCGCATTGACCGCCGCCGCGCAGAAGACGCCCTAGACCGTCGGGCCGACGGGTCGGAACATCACGTAGTCGTTCTCCACACGGGTGCCCAGCCGAAAGGTCTTGGTGCCGCTGACGGTGAAGCCGTTCTTGGTGTAGAAGCGCTGGGCGCGTCGGTTCAGCTGGTTGACGCCCAGCCACACGCAGCCGGCGCCCGATGCGGCCGCGATTCGGAGGGTCTCGGCCATGAGGGCCTGTGCCGCCCCGCCGCCGTGACGATCGGGCAGCACGTAGATCTTGGACAACTCCAGGGCCGGCCACAGGATCACCGCCCGCTGCACATCGGCGTCGTCGGGAACGCCGTGAATCAGCATGGCGTAACCGGTGATCGAGTCCTCACGTGCCACCAGCACGATCCGGTCCGGATCGGTGAGGTATTCGGCGAGGCGATCCTCGGAGAGGTTTTCGGCGATGAACGCGGCGATGTTGTCCGGTGTCACCGACGGGGGACAGGCCAGTGGGAAGGTGGCGGCGGCGACCGCGGCGAGCTCCGGAAGGTCGGCTGCCGTGGCGGGCGTAACCATCAAGGCAGGGGCGCGCCCGGCTGCCAGAGATTCCACTGAGCCAGGTGCTCGCCGGTCTTGGTGTCGGTCAGCACCACATTGGTGACCAGGGCGCGGTAGACATCCCAGTACACGTCGCCGTTGACGGTGGCTCCCGGGGGAGCGTTGCGTAACGCGGCCTCGAGCGCGTTGGGGGCGTCGGTGTGCTTGGGCGCGTATGCGTCGGCGTAGGGCGTGACTCCGTTGAACGTGAAGGCCAGTGCCATCGCGTAGGGGTTGGGCGCCTTGATGGTGGTGATGGTCACGGGTGCCCGCCACGGGCTGCCCTGAGCGCGCCAGCGCGGCGATCCGTTCCAGCCCCAACCGGGCGGCACTTCACTGGCGAGCACGTCGTGCACGGTGACATCGGCGACGATGCCGTTGGCGGTCTCGACTCGCAGTGTCTGGCCGAGATTGCCGATGGGTGTGCCTTCGGCGGAAGCCGCCGGCGGGGCCACCAGGGCGGTGATCGCCAGCACCATGGCCGTGAACGTGTGCGCAAACCAGCGAGGCATGCCAGGCATGATCGCACAGACTGAAACGTGTTACAGCCGGTTGGGTCAGGACACCCAGGGACCGACGCCGCCGACTTTGTCGATCCGGATACGGGTGAGCCAGCCTGGCGGCGCGTCCTTCGGCGGGAACGGGACGTCCGGGGCGGCCAGGGTCTGTGCGAGCTGCTTGAGCAGTTCCGGAGCGCCGCCCTCGACGATGCGCGCGGTGCCGGTGATCGCCAGATACGGACGCATCGCCTCGCCCACCCGGCCGGGATCGATGATCGTCACGGCCACCCGCGGGTCGCGGCGGACGTTGCGGACCTTCTGGTGTTCGGCCAGATGCGCGATGACGAGTTCGTCACCGTCCGGGCTGGATTGCAGCGCCACCCAGACGAGGCTGACCTGCGGGCTCCCGTCCGGATTCAGTGTGACAAGCGTGGCGTCGGCACCTGCGCCGATGAGTTCGCGTGCGGCGTCGTTGAGTAACACGTCAGGTTCTACGGTTCGGCGGGCGCTTTCATTCCCCGTCCGCGTCGGAGGCCTGACCTTTGACGAACGGTGCCAGCGCATCGGCCAGTTCGGTCTCGAATCGTTGCGGGTCGGCGCCCAGGCGGTGCAGCGGACCGTCCTCGCCCTCGGCTTCTGCCAGGGCGAGCAGGATGTGTTCGGTGCCGATGTAGTTGTGCCCGAGCCGAAGTGCTTGCCGGAAGGTCAGTTCCAGCGCCTTCTTGGCGCCCCCGCTGAACGGGATCAGAGCCGGAACCTCATCGGCGGCCGGCGGCAGAGTGATGACTGCGCGGGCCTTTTCGGCGGTGATTCCCTGATTCTCAAGGAGTTTGGCGGCCAGCCCATCAGGCTCGGCGAACAGGGCCAGCAGTAGATGTTCGGGGGTGATCTCGGTGTTACGCGCTTCGTGCGCGGTGTTCTGGGATACGACGACGACGTTGCGGGCCCGAGGGGTGAAGCGGCCGAATCCGGCATTGGGATCGAGCGCGGCCGGGTCGAATGCGGGAACCTTTGGCACAAAGCGTTTCTGGGCAGCCTGCTTGGTGACGCCCATGGCCTTGCCGATGTCGGTCCAAGAGGCGCCCGATCGCCGGGCCTGGTCGACGAAATGCCCGATGAGGTGGTCGGCGATCTCGCCGATGGCGTCGGCGGCGATGACGGCATCGATCAGCTGCTCGAGCGGTTCGGAGTGGGCTTTCTTGATCGCAGAGATCAGATCGTCGAGGCGGACGGGGTTGGTGAGGGTGACGGGTTGGCTCATGCGTCAACTCTAAGTTGACGGCAGCCGGTCGTCAACCAAAAGTTGACGATGTGGTCTTGACGCCCGCGTTAGGCGTCGGCGCGAGCGCATCGGGCAAGATAACGCCGGTGAGTCTCGAAGAGCGCGTGCTCCGGTTGTTGCGGCCTGTGCTGCGGCCGGTGATGAGGGTGTTGTCGTTGCGCGCCATCGTCATCGTCGGTGCGCTGTCGGTGGTGGTCACTGTCATCACGCTCGGCACCTGGGTGTGGCTCGGCGTCACCAACGACCAGTACAGCCAGCTGGACCGGCGGCTGGACTCGCTGAGCAGTCTCGGCGACGTCAGCACCTTGCTCACTGCCACGAAGCAGGGGACGGCGGACAACGCGATGCCCGACGACGGCGGGCTGGTTCGCACCGCACACATCGGCGGGGTCAGCGTCTCGGTGCCGAGTGACATCGTCCTGCCGCGGCTGGAGAACGGATACGCCAACACCACGATCGACGGGGTCGAGTACCGCGTGCGCACCTTCACCGCGGGACCGGCCTCCATCGCATTGGGTGCGCCGCTGGCCGAGACGCAGCGCCGGATCGACGAACTGCACCTGCGGGTGTTGCTCATCTGCGGTGGCGTGATCGGCGGCACCGTCGTGGTCGGGTGGATGATCTCGTTGGTGATGATCACGCCGTTCCGCCTCCTGGCGCAGCAGGCCCGTGCCATCAACGCCCAGTCCAAGCCCGAGGAGGTGCAGGTGCGCGGTGTCCGCGAGGCCGTGCAGATCGCCGAGGCTGTCGAGGGCATGCTGGCGCGCATCGGCGACGAACAGGAGCGGACCAAGGCGGCGCTGGAGTCCGCCCGAGATTTTGCCGCGGTGGCCTCCCATGAACTTCGGACCCCGCTGACCGCGATGCGCACCAATCTGGAAGTGCTGTCCACCCTCGACATGACCGCCGAACAGCGCCAGGAGGTGATCGGCGACGTGATGCGGACCCAGAGTCGCATCGAGGGCACCCTGACCGCCTTGGAGCGGCTGGCCCAGGGGGAGCTGACCACGGTCGAGGATTTCGTGCCGATGGATGTCACCGAGTTGCTCGACCGCGCGGCGCACGACGCGCTGCGGACCTATCCGGGTCTGCGGGCCACGTTGATGCCCTCGCCGACGGTGTTGATGCTGGGCATGCCCGCAGGTCTGCGGCTGGTGATCGACAACGCGATCGCCAATGCCGTCAAACACGGTGGCGCCACCGAAATCCGGCTCAGCGCCGTCAGTTCGGCAGACGACGTACAGATCGTCGTCGACGACAACGGTTCAGGGGTGCCCGAAGCCGAGCGGGCCGAGGTGTTCGAACGGTTCGCCCGTGGATCGACGGCTTCGCGGTCGGGGTCCGGCCTCGGCTTGGCGCTGGTGGCCCAGCAGGCTGAATTGCACGGTGGCACAGCCTCTCTCACGGAGAGTCCGTTGGGCGGAGCGCGGTTGCTGCTCCGGCTGCCGTTGAGGCGGTCGCGGATGGAGGACGCGCCGTTCTAGCTTCGGCTGATCAGCAGTCCTGAGCGGTCGACCGCTCCAGGAGTTCGTCGAGAAAGCCGGCCGCCTCGCGCCCGGCGCGTTCCACATCGCCGTCTGCGATCGCTTCGACCAACTCGTCGTGCGGGAACATCCCGCCGGGGCCTGCGCTCGTCGTCGCGACGCTGGCGGTGATCGCCTCCAGCAGGCCGCGGTAGATCTCGATGAGGACCGGGTTGTGGGACGCGCGTACCACCGCGAGGTGGAACTCGGTGTCGGACTGGGTGAACTGCGCGTGGTCGGTGGTGTCGGTGTGTGCCAGGTGGGCGCGGAGGGCGACGAGATCGTCTTCGGTGCGGGCGACGGCGGCCAGGCGGGCGCCCTCCACCTCGAGGCAGCGCCGGACCTGCAGCACGTCACGGAGTTCGGAACCGCACAGTCGGCGCAGCGCCGCCGATACCTCGCTGGTGGCCCGCACGTAGGTGCCGTCGCCCTGCCGGACCTCGAAGATGCCGTTGTGCGCCAGCGCCCGGATGGCCTCGCGGACGGTGTTGCGGCCGACGCCGAGTGCCTCGACCAGTTCCGCCTCGGTGGGGATGCGGGTGTCGACCGGCCACTCGCCCGAGGTGACCAGGGTGCGCAGCTGCTCGATCACCTGGTCGACGAGGCCGGTGCGACGCGTTGTGGCGAGCGGCACGTAAAAGTCCTTTCATCCAATCATGGGATGTATGGCACTATAGCCAAGTGAATCGGTCCCTACGCAATGAATCGCTGAACAGTTACGAGCACGAACTGGAGCTCGAGCTCGACGGTGCCGTAGAGGTCCGTCCGGCTCAGATGGCAGCGGGCGGCGCGCTGCTGGTCGTCGCGGTCATCCTGACCGCACTCAACCTGCGGCCGGCGATCACCAGCATCGGACCGGTGCTCGGCGAGATGCGCGAATCCCTCGGGGCCTCGGCCGTGTGGGCCGGTGTGCTCACGACACTCCCCGGACTGTGCTTCGCGGCCGCCGGCCTGACCGCGCCCTGGCTGGCCCGCCGGATCGGGCTGGGCCGCGCGATCTCGGTCGCCCTGGTGATTCTGAGCGTCGGCCTGGTGGTCCGCGTGCTGGACGGGCCATATGTGGTGATCGGCGGAACGTTGGTGGCCACCGGAGGCATCGCGCTGGTCAACGTGCTGATCCCGGTGGTCATCAAAGGGGCGTTTCCGGCCCAGGTCGGTCTGATGACCGGTGTCTACACCGCCGCTCTGCAGGGCGGCGGGGCGCTGGGATCGGCGGTCACGCCGCCGCTGGAGCCCCTGCTCGGAGGCTGGCGTGGAGCGTTGGGCTCATGGGCCGTGGTGGCTCTGCTGGCGCTGCTGTTCTGGCTCGTGGGTGCCCGGGGAATCAGCGCGGCTCGAACCGAGAATGCGTCGTCGGGGCCCGCCGGTCGCTCGTTGCTGCGCAGTCCGCTGGCTTGGACCGTGACCCTGTTCTTCGGCTGCCAGTCCTTTCTGGCTTATGTCGTGATGGGCTGGTTGCCAGAGGTGTTCATCGACAGCGGGATCAGCAAGACCGACGCCGGATTGCTGCTCGGGTTGGTCTCCATCCTGGCCGTCCCGATCAGCCTGATCGTTCCGCCGTTGGCTGCCAGGCAGAAGAACCAGAGTGGCTGGATCGTCGGGCTGGGCGTCATCGGGATCATCGGCACCATCGGCCTCCTCGTCGATCCCGGTGCGGCGCCGCTGCTGTGGAGTTTCTTCATCGGTATCGGCATGAGTGTCTTCTCGTTGGCGCTCACGGTGATCGCGCTGCGCGCGCGCAATGCCGAGGACACGGCCCGCCTGTCCGGAATGGCACAGGGTTTCGGCTATCTGCTGGCCGGAGTCGGCCCGTTCTCGTTCGGTCTGCTCCACGACATGAGCGCCGGCTGGACGGCCCCGTTTGCGATGGTGCTGGTGATCTACCTGGTGCAGATGGTGGCCGGAGCGCTGGCCGGCCGCAATCGCTACGTGTGAGTCACAAGCTAGGTTTGTGACCCCACAACGTCGCGGCGGCTACCGGTGACCGGTGGCTGCCGCCAACATTGTTGAGGTGACCACGTACCCGGCGACTTACACAGCGGCAAGACCGTTCCACACCGCGCTGCTGGCCGAACTCGACAGTGCCGGTTCAGCTTTGCGGCACATCACCCCGAACTGGTTCGCGTCGGTGATGGGCACCGGCATCGTCGCCACTGCCGCTGCCACGCTGCCGCTTCAACTACCGGGGCTGCACGGATTCGCCACGGCGGTATGGGTTCTGGCCGGCGCCGTGTTGGTGGTTCTCACGGGCGCGTTTGCGGCACACTGGGTCCGGCACCGGGAACGGGCGAAAGCCTATGCGGCGCATCACGTGATGGGGCAGTTCTACGGTGCTCCGGCGATGGCACTGCTGACCGTCGGCGCCGGAGGGCTGCTGCTGGGCCCGGCCCTCATCGGCCAGTCCGCGGCCCTGGCCCTCGACGTAGTGCTCTGGACGGCGGGTACGGTCCTGGGACTGATTGTCGCACTGTGGCTTCCGTTCGCGATGATCACCCGCGAGGACCACTCCGACGTGGAGGCGGTGCCGGCCTGGATGATGCCGGTGGTCTCGCCCATGGTGTCGGCTTCCACCGGCGCCCTGCTGCTGTCGCACCTGGGGCCGGGGCAAGTGGGAATGGCCTTGCTGGTGGCCTGCTATGGCATGTTCGGCTTGAGCCTGCTCGCCGGCCTGATCACCACCACCATGGTGTACTCGCGGCTCATGCACGGCGGCTTCAGCCAGGTGCAGGCGGTTCCCACGGTGTGGATCGTGTTGGGGGTGGTCGGCCAGTCGATCACCGCGGCAAATCTGTTGGCAGCCCATGCCGGATCGGTTCTCACCGATACGGCCACGGTGTCGGCGCTGCACGCGTTCGGCATCGTCTACGGATTGGTGATGGGCGGTTTCGGGGCCTTCGTGTTCTGCCTCGCAACTGCGCTCACCGTGCACGCGGCGCGGCGGGGGTTGTCGTTCAGCCTGACCTGGTGGAGCTTCACCTTCCCGGTGGGCACCTGCGTGACGGGTGCGTCCGCGTTGGGGGCGGCAACCGGCGCCGCCGTCATCTCCTGGCTCGCGGTCGGACTGTACGCGTTGCTGCTCGGCGCCTGGGTGACGGTGGCGACCAACACCGTTCGAGGTGTGCGGACCGGACGGCTGCTGCGGGTCTGAGGCGTGACAAATGCGTCGAGTGTCACTCCCGTTGAGATTGATATGACGCGATATGGCTGAGCAGATCGCGCACCGCCCCGGCCGGCGGGGTCCGGCCACCTGACCAGACGGCGCGCAGTTCACGGCGCAGGTTCAGTTCGGCGACAGGCACTTCCCGCAGCCGACCGACAGTGAGGTCGTCGTCGATGGCCAGCCGGCTCATGACGGCGGGCCCGGCGCCGGCCAGCACCGCGGCGCGCATCGCAGTTGCCGACGACAATTCGATCGCCGGGTCGGCCTGGCGATACGACGGGCCCAGCGCGACACGCAACGCCGAACTGAGGGCATCCCTGGTTCCCGAACCGGATTCCCGTGACACCAGCGGAGTTTCGCTCAGTTCGGCCGGGCTGACCGGTGCCGGTCGACGAGCCCATTTGTGGTCGGGCGGCACCACCGCCACCAGCTCGTCGTGCGCGATCACCCGGCTACGCAATCCTGCCGGGGCACCGGGGGACTCGATGAATCCGAGGTCGGCTGATCCGTCGTGAACAGCGGCGACCACCTGGTCGCTGTTGGCCGCGGTGAGGATGACCTCGGGTGCACTCACGCCGCGGCGTGCCGCGTCGGCCTGCAGCGATACCAGCCATCGCGGCATCAGTTGTTCGGCGATGGTGAGGCTGGCCGCGACGGTGACGCGATCACGACTTTCGGTGCGCATCGAGGCCAGGCCGGCGTCTACCCGTCCGGCGACGTCGAGCAACTGGTCGGCCCATTCGGCCACCACCGCGCCGGCCGGGGTGAGCTGGGATCCGCGGGGGCTGCGCTGCACCAGCCGCACCCCGGTCTGCGATTCGATCGAGGCCAACCGCGACGACACGGCCTGCTGGGTGAGTCCCAGCTCACGCCCGGCAGCGCCGAGACTGCCGGTGCGCGCGATCGCCAGCAGCACCTCGAACGCTGCCAACTCGGGCATTCGGGGGCTGAGCGGCATGCCCAGGATCGTAGGGTGTGGTCACAAACCACGCTTGTGAACGCACCGGTTGTGCTGTCGTGCCTGCGGTGGTGTAGCCTGGCCGACGTGACTATCGGCGTGTGTGCCAGCTATTGGCGCTTTATCGAGGCTCCGGGCGGAGCCGATAAAGCGCAGCAGTAAGCACGCATCCACCCGGAGCCCAGGCAGTGACCATCGGTCGCTGCCTTTCGTCGTTACAGGGCGCCGGATCCTTTCTCAGGTGCCCACCACCAGGAAGGCACCTGAAGATGAATTTGGCGCAGATCGCCAACGTCCCCGCCACATCGGACCGCCGGGTCCGCAGTTTCAGCGCGATTCCCAGCCCGCACGATGTTTTGACGGAATTCCCGCTGGGGGAGCGCCGTGCGGAGCGGGTGGCCCGCGACCGCGATGAGATCGCCGACATCCTGGCCGGTCGGGATGACCGGCTGCTGGTCGTCGTCGGTCCGTGTTCGGTGCACGATCCCGCGGCTGCGCTGGAATACGCCAGCCGGTTGGTCAAGGTGGCCGACGAGCTCAAAGATCAGCTCAAGATCGTGATGCGGGTGTACTTCGAGAAGCCGCGCACCACGATCGGATGGAAGGGTCTGATCAACGACCCGGGGATGGACGGCACCTACGATGTCGCCCGTGGCCTTCGGGTGGCCCGCCAACTGCTACTCGATATCATCGACATCGGCCTGCCGGTCGGATGCGAGTTCCTGGAACCGACCAGCCCGCAGTACATCGCCGATGCCGTGGCGTGGGGAGCCATCGGCGCTCGAACCACCGAATCCCAGGTGCACCGCCAGTTGGCGTCGGGCCTGTCGATGCCGGTCGGGTTCAAGAACGGCACCGACGGCAACATCCAGGTTGCGGTCGACGGCGTGAAAGCTGCCGCAGCTCAGCATGTTTTCTTCGGAATGGACGACCTGGGCCGTGGCGCGCTGGTGAGCACCGTCGGTAATGAGGACTGTCATGTGATCCTGCGTGGCGGCACCGGCGGACCGAACTACGGCGCGGACGCGGTGGCCGAGACCGCCACCAAGCTGGCCGGTGCCGGGCTGCCCGGTCGTGTGGTGATCGATTGCAGCCATGCCAATTCCGGCAAGGATCACATCCGTCAGGCATCGGTGGCCGCAGAGGTCGCCCAGATGGTGCGGGACGGGTTGCCGGTCAGCGGCGTGATGCTGGAGAGCTTCCTCGTCGCAGGCGCGCAGTCGCCCGATGCCCGGCCGCTCACCTACGGCCAGTCGGTCACCGACAAGTGCATGGATTGGGACGCAACGGATCTGGTGCTGCGGGAGCTCGCCCGGCGCGACGGCTAATTCCCGCTCGGCTTGCGGTACCGCCCGCTGGGGTCTCGGTCGAACTTGGGCGGGTCGTCGGGATCGAGTTCGATCAGGACGTCGTCGCTCATATCGTGAGGCGCACTGAACACGACGACCCGGGACCCGGCCAGCGGAACCCGGGCGTGATGCGCGACCATGTTCGCCGTCACCACCCGTCGTCCGGTCGGGCTTTCGAATGCGACGGTGACGGTGAACTGCGGATCGTCCGCGGTCCAGCGCTGCTTGAATTCCACGTTGCGCAACTCTCCCGGCGAGCGCACACCGTGCCGGCGCAGGTTCACCAGCCAATCGCGTCGGCGACGGGTGTAGCGGATGCCCTGCCACGCTGCGACGGTGGCGAGTGCGGCGCCGGCCGAGCACGCCATGCTGACCAGTGCCAGGACCCCGCCGATCCCGCCGCTGATCCACACTGCCGACCCCAACAGGCCGACTGCGACGCCGGCGAGGGCCGGGATCAGGGCCACTCGGTTGCCGGTGGAGCGCTGACCGAACGTGTCACGGGCCTCGTCGGCAACGATGCCGGAAAGGATGGCGGGAAGAAACGAACCGACGATCGCGGCGATGCCGATCCAGATCGATGGATCCTGGGTCTGCATGCTGTGAATCCAGAATGCTGCGCCGACGGCGACCGGAATCCACAGGATGAAGGTGACGACGGCGAAGAATCGCAGGGTTTCTGACGGCTGGGGGACGGGCATCGTGATGTGGCCGTGCTTTTCGACGGTGGAGAAGTGCGGCAGCGTGTTCTGCCAGGTGGCGGATTGTGTGGTGTCACCGGTCACCTGGTGCTCCCTTCGTCTCCCGGGTCACCAGTATCGCCATGGCCTCCCGGAGGATGCCCGCCGTGGACCGCTGATCAGGCGAGTTCTCACGAATTACTCACCGCCTCAACATAGATCGGTTAGCCATCGCCTTCGGTCGGGAGTGGGCTGTCTGCGGGGATCTGCCAGCTGCCCGGCATCATCGGGATCGTCGTGCCGTCCCCGAAGGTGTCATCGGCCAACGTGGCGAGCCCGGCGGGGCCGGGCACGGTGGCCTTCGCTGCGGTGCCGGTGAATCCGAGGTTTTCGATCCCGTTGTCGGAGACGCTCGCGGCGACCGGCTGGTGAGGCAGCGGCGTGCCGGTGGGGCCATCGGCGGTCATGTACTCATAGCGGTAACCGCGGTCTTTGGCTGTCCCGCCGCGTCGCTTGCGGGCCTGCGCCCGGCGTTTGTTGATCGCCGCGGCGGTGGCGGCGGCCGCGGAGGAGGCGCCGACGGAGTCCGAAGCCCTGGCCGTGGCGCTGTACCGAGCCGTCGAGCCGTAGCCGAATCCCGCACCCCCGCCCGGGACCGCGTACAGGGCGGTCTCGGACCCGGCAGGCATCGGAGCGGGCGACGACGGCGCAGGAGCGGCGGGCGCGGAGGTAGGCGCCGTCGTAGGTGCGGTGCCCGCGGCCACCGACGCCGGTGCTGCCGAACCGGGCAGGGCGGCGACCGCAGGCTGCTCGGCGTGTGGGGTGATCTCCTCGGCCGGCGGGTTGATCGGAATGTCATAGGCCTGGGCCAGTCCGACGATCCCGAGCAGTCCGAGCATGGCCGGGGAGGCCGCCGCGACCGCCGCGGCGTACAGCGGGGTTCCCAGCACGGCGAAGACGGCCGTGTACGCGCCGAGGAAGAACACGTTGATGTAGGTGCTGAACAACAGGGAGGGATCGGCGATGATCTCGGCGAGAATCTGCGGGATCCGCCAGGGCTCGAGGATGAATTCCCTGAGCTGGTCGTACATCCCGTAGAAGTGCTCAGACTGCTCAGCCAGCCAGTTGCCGATCGGATCGTTTGCCTTGATCCACTCGATGAACTCCTCGTACGAACTGATCAAGTCGCTCAAGCCGAGTGAAGAGCCGGATTCGGAGGCCCGGGCAACGGCGGCAGACTGCATCATCGTGGCCGACCCGGAACCTACTTCGCCGACTGCGGGGGCCAGCAGCACCGGTGCCGCCGTCGACGGGGGTGCGGTCGCCACCGCGACTTCCGAGGACGCCTGGTAGACGCTCATCGTCGTCGCGGCCTGAATCCACATCCGGACGTAGTCGGCCTCGTTCACGGCGATGGGGACGGTGTTGATGCCGAAGAAGTTGGTGGCCACGAGCACGCCGAGGGTCGTGCGGTTGGCGGCCAGCTCGGCCAGCGTCGGCATGGCCGCCAGGGCCGCGGTGTAGGAAGCCGCTGCGGTCTCGATCTGAGCGGCCACCTGTGCACTACTCACGCTCGTCGCGCCGAGCCAGGCCAGGTAGGGGAGATGCGCGGCTGCGTACCGGTCGGCGCTGGGCCCCTCCCAGGCGCCGGCCTGCACTGTGCCCATCAGTGCGGTCAATTCTGTTGCAGCTGAAGAGTACTCAGTGCTCAGCGAGCTCCATGCCCCTGCCGCCGCCAGCAGCGGCCCAGCGCCCGGGCCGCTGCTGAGCAGTGCTGAGTGCACTTCGGGCGGCAGTGCCATCCACACCGGGGCGGTCATCGCGTACCCCCGGAGCCGGAAAGGAGCGCGGCGGCGCCGCTGTTTGCTGAGGTGCGGGTGGGGGTGCAGGTGGTCATCGCGTTGTCCGGGATGCAGCGCGTGCAGGCGGCCCGGTTCTCCTCTCGTTTGCTTTGCTCCCCCAGCCGTCAAGTATGGTTAGCATAAGCTAACTTCGGCTGATTTGGGGTATGAGATTCCTATGTGTCTGCGTCGCTCGTCAGTGAGGGTGGCTGGGGATCAGCGGCGGTAAGCGGGCAGGTTGGCGGTGAGTTCGTCGAACACCGCCTGGTTCAGTGCGAAGGCGACTTTCACCTCATCGACCACGCGGTCGATGTCGCTCTGGTCGAGATCCAAGCCGTCGAGGCGGGCTCGGTAGGTGTCCTTGTACGGCTTGGGGCGCACCGGGAATTCGTAGAACGACAGGCCGGCGCCCTGTAGGTCGAACGCTCGGTCGAGCACCCGGCCGATGGCCTGGCCGCCGGACAGATCACCGAGGTACCGGGTGTAGTGGTGGGCCACAAGTGCACCGCCCCAGGTGGTTTCGGTGATGCGGGTGCAGTAGGCCTGAGCCGCTGGAGAGTCGGCCGCGCGCGCTGAGCCCGGGGCCCAGTGGTCAAGATCGGCGTCGATGGTGGCCGACCGTTCCAGCATCGGATCGTAGAAAGCCCCGACAACCGGATCGGTCTGGCGTGCCCGCACTGTTTCCTCCAGCGTGCGATAGACCGCGCGCAACCGGAGCAGATAGTCGACGTAGCCCTGCTCGTTCACCCGTCCACTGAGCAGTTCCGACATGAACGACGAGTGCTCGGCGGCCTCGTGTTCGCTTCGTGAGTCCTCGCGCATGGCGACGGACAGCGATCGGACGGCCTCGGGGACAACGACGCTCGGCATAGTCTGGCTCCAGGTGTTTTAACGACAGGTTGTCAACATCATGCCGACAATCTGTCAGGAAACCTAGCACCGGGGTGCGTGCCGTGGGGTCCTACGTTTTCGCGGACAGTGCGCGTAGGACGAACTGCTCGATCGCCGCTACCGGAAGATGCCGGGGCGCCAGGCACGCATGGATCAGCGACATCGTGGCGGCCTCGTCGTCGACGACGAACTGCCCGGCGGTCACGCCCTCGGACAGGATCTCGCGCAACACGTCCTCCACCGCGACCACGTGCTCGCGGATGGCCAGCATGGTTTCAGTGGACAATGCCCCGTAGAGCTGCATGCCCATTCCCATGTGGAATTCCTGCCCGGCCTCCAGTTGATGCCGGATGTAGACCTTCAGGCGCTCGACGGGATCGTCGACTTCGGACAGCGCCGCCCGTAGTCCGTCGAGGTAACGCGTCGTCTCATGGGAGGCGAAGGCGATCACCACAGATTCCTTGTCGGGGAAGTGGTGATAGATCGCGGTTCGTCCGATGCCGGCTTCGGCCGCGAGCTTGGCCATCGTGATCGCGTCGAAGCTGTGGTCGGCCATCAGCGCGGCGAAAGCCTCGAAGATGCGCTGCTGGACCAGCTCGCGGTGTTCTCCGACCGATGAGGCGCTGATCCTGGGCACGCTCGACTCTAACGCCGGGTGCGGAATCCGAACCTGTTAGTCCAGCCTTAGCTGTCGGGTGCAGACCGCACCGCGCTCACCCGGGTACTCAAGACGGGATGAGCCGGCGAGTAGCCGGTTCGCGCGGCGGGCGTCGCGTAGTCTGCGCGTTTGTGGGCGGACTTTTCGGGTGGCTCGTCGGCGTGGTGTTCTTGTTCTGGCCTGTGTTGCTCGCGATCGGTGCGGTCGCCTGGCGCAATGAAGTGCTCGCCAAGCGGATTCGGCTGAATCAGGCTGAGCTCAGGATCCTCATCGGACAGACGATGGACGAGGCTGCCCGCGGGCGCGAACTGGGTGTGGAGAGATCGTTCGTCGCGTGGCGCGTCGAATGGGCCGAGAGCGGTGCCATGCGGGTGGAGAACACCGGGCGGGACAAGGCTCGTTCGGTCACGGCCAAGGCGTCGAACTCCTCGGGGTCCGCCGAAAAGACCGTGAGTTCGGTCGAACCGGGCGACTCCGTCAACCTGGGCGTGGTCCTGGCTGCCGCCGAGGACACACAGGTCGAGGTCACCTGGCGCAGCGAACTGGGACGCTGGACAACGGAGCGCTACGCGGTCAAACGCTGATCGGCTCGAGCATCGAGCGGATGACGGGATTCGAACCCGCGACCCTCACCTTGGCAAGGTGATGCGCTACCAACTGCGCTACATCCGCGCGCCACGAGCGAGATCGTCGCCCGTCGCGAAGCCGAAGATTAGCCCACCGGTGCGCGCAGACACAAATCCCGAGCTTTGACTTGCATTGTGGGGCAACGTAACCAATGTAGGGCTGCGTAGAGCGGGATGCCGGCGGCAGGCGTCGGCGGACAGTTCGTAGGATTCGTGGATGCCGCTCAACGTCGGTGAAACGTTCTCCGTGTTCCGGATCGTTCGACCGCTGGGGTCACGCGGGAGAAGCGAGGTTTACCTCGCTGAGCATCCCAGGCATCGCGGCCGTGACGCGTTGACTGTGCTGCCCACGGACCGGTCGGCCGAGCCCGGGTACGTCGAGCGGTTTCACCGCGAGGCGGACGTGGCCGCCACGTTGTGGCACCCCAGCATCGCCAGAGTCCGCGGTCGCGGAGAACACGAGGGTCGGCTCTGGATCTCCACCGACTTCGTCGACGGCGTGGATCTCGCCGACCTCATCGAGGGACGCAACCCCAACGGCCTGCCGCGCGAACAGGTTTTCGGCATTCTCATCGCGGTTGCCGGGGCGCTGGACTACGCGCACAAACACGGCCTGCTGCACCGCGACGTCAGGCCGGCCAACATCATCCTCACCGACGTAGAGGGCGATCTGCCGCGAGCCGTCCTGGTCGGCCTCGGTGTGGCACGCCACGTCGAGGCTGTTGACCGGCCCGGCTACGCCGCACCCGAACAACTGATGGGGGAGGACGTCGACGGACGTGCCGACCAGTACGCACTGGCCTGCACCGCGTACCACTTGCTGACCGGGACGCAGCTGTTCGCCCACGCCAATCCGGCTGTCGTGGTGAGCCGCCACGTCAACTCCAAGCCCCCGGAACTGGCCGACACCCGGCCCGAGTTGGCCGACCTGGACCCGGTGCTGGCCAAAGCCCTGGCCAAGAATCCGGACGATCGATTCGTCAGCTGCGGCGCCTTCGCACACGCCCTGGCCGACGAAACCCCGATGCCGGCACTGACTTTGACCGCGGCATCCGATGTACCGCCGACGGCCTCGAGTGGGTACCGGTGGCCCGAGATGCCGAAATGGGCGCCCGTGGCGGCGGCCGCCGCCTTGAGCGTCGTCATCGGTATCGGCACGTGGCAGCTGTGGCCGTCCTCGGAGGCGGCAGCGAGTGAGCAGCCGAGCGGACCGCCGAGCACGGCCATCGCGAGTGCTACGAACGCGGCGGCCATCCCGCCGCCCAGCATCCCCGTCTTCGACGGTCTCTACCGCCTCGACTACGACAACCCCCACGCCACCCTCAACGGCAATCCCTGGCCGCCGGCGGGCAGCCAGGTCGCCAGCTACTGGTGGGCATTCCGGTCGGCCTGCAAACCCACGGGATGCATGGCCACCTCGACGCGCATGGACGGCACCAACCATGCCGTCGCCTACACCGAAGGTGGGGGCATGACAGCGGTATTCCGCTTCAACAACAATTCCTGGCAAGGCGATCCGGCCAGGGGCACATTGCCCTGCGAGGCGCCGATCGTCGGGCAGGCCCAGGCGATGGATACGGCCTTGACATTGACCCCGCAGCCCGACGGAGTGCTGGCCGGCGCACAAACCACCACCATCCAGTCCAACGAGTGCGGGCTGCAAGGTGCGGTGATCTCCGTGCCGGTTCATGCCACCCGGCTCGATGAGGTACCACCGGGCAGCCCGGTCGCCGACCCTGCCGCGGTCGCCGACCCGATTCCTCCGGACCCCCAAATGCCTCCGCCTGGCGCTCCGTTGCCGCCACCGCCGCCGCTCGCCCCTCCGTTGGCACCGCCTCCGGCGATCGGCGCGCTCGTGCCGAGCCCGATGCCGCCCGCCGCGTTGCCGGCCGGCAACTAGAAATGAAGGTCGGGTGCGCCACGAAATACGCTACCCAGCAACCATTTCCGCAGCCACGTGCCTGAGCGGTTCGGTGCGTGACTCTCCGGGCTAGGGCTCGTGGGCGTCGAGGTCGTTGTCGGACGTATGCGTCCAGGCCCACCATGCTCCGAGGGCAACGATGACGGGGAGGCTGACGAACCACAACAACGCCATGTACACCGGGGCCGCGAAGATCAGGACCCACATCAGAAGACCGATGTATCTGCTCGGCGACTGCGCGTCGAAGTCCCCGACGGGTGAGAGTGCCAGGGCATAAACGATGATCACGGTCGCTCCGTAGACCACGGCTGCCGCCGCGACAGTTGACCAGAACCATCGCCACTTGGACGGCTTGTTGAATCGCGTCATCGTCCTGTTCCGACTGGATGGTGATCGCAGGCGGGGCCACCGCGTATGCCAGCGATTCTAGGCTTGCGGTGTCCCCCGGGGTGCTCCAGTGGGAAGCGGGGGAGCGGCTTGTCGATTGCGAACTTCCGTCAAATTTTTTGACGATCTTGGCGTGGACCATCGGCTCGGACAGCAGCGCCGATCGTGGTTGCCGCTCTGCGCGACATCGCGACATGTCGTGGTCGACTTCGTCAGACTTTTTGACGACCTTGGCGCTCCACCGAGCTGGAGCTAGATCCCAGATACGACGAAAGCCCGGTCGAAACCGGGCTTCATCTGTGTGAATACTGGTGCGCGATACTGGGATTGAACCAGTGACCTCTTCCGTGTCAGGGAAGCGCTCTCCCGCTGAGCTAATCGCGCTGGTCGAAACTTTTGGAGGTGGAGACGGGAATCGAACCCGTGTGCACGGCTTTGCAGGCCGTTGCCTCACCACTCGGCCACTCCACCACTGGGGTTGATGCCACGATCGCACCTTCGAGCGGATGACGGGATTCGAACCCGCGACCCTCACCTTGGCAAGGTGATGCGCTACCAACTGCGCTACATCCGCGCGCCACGAGCGAGATCGTCGCCCGTCGCGATGCAGAACATTAGTCCACCGACGTGCGCAGACACAAATCCCCATTACGGGAGGGCAAAGCCTGGCCAAAAACGGTGTTTCAGAACAGGTGATACGCCTGCCGGGAGAGGGCGAATCCGTGGCGGCTCTTCACGTCGAGGCATGTGATGCCCGTCGCAGTGCCTTCGCAGCGCAGCGTGCCTGCCGTGATCGAGTCCCGGTCGGCCAGTTGGGTGTCCGCGCGCGGCGTGGTGCCGCCCGCGCATACGAATTGCGCCGGCCTGCCCGGGCTGAGCGTGATCCCGTGTCCGTAGTCGAACGCGCAACTGGCCGGCCGCAGGGGAGGGGCCCAGTTACGTTCGAGGATGTCGCAACGCGCCGCCGTGACATCGAGGTAGCACCGCACGTTGCCCGAGGGGGTGTCGAAGCTCGTCGGCCCGGTGACCTGCCGGTTCACCAGGTCGGCGACGCTCTGGATGACCGGCGTTACGGCCGGAGCCTGATCTGTCATGGCTGTCGGCGCGCTGTGGCAACCCGAAAACAGGGCGCTAGCAGCAAAAACTGCGCTACTGGCGGCCGGCCAAAAGACCCGCAGGTGAACCATGACGGGTGACCATACGCCCGCATCGGAGTGCATATTTGGCAAATCAATCAAGTCGATCAGGTGGATACCGATTCGGGTCTGGCCGCCGATGCGTGCTAGTGTTCGACGTCGTTCCCACGGTCTCGTAGCTCAGTGGGAGAGCGTCCGCCTCACACGCGGAAGGTCGCTGGTTCGAACCCAGCCGGGACCACCACAAGATCGCTTGCCCAACCGCCGAATTGGTGCGGTTCGGCACGTCGAGTTGTTTCTAAGCTCGTTCCATGACTGCACCTTCCCTTGCCTGTCCGCTGTGCCGGAACCAACAGTTTCAGCGCGAGGAGTCGCGCCAGGATTCGCGGTGGGGTTTCACCACACACCGGATGACTCTGCTGGTCTGCACGCGCTGCCGCTATGTACTGCATTTCTACGATTCGAATTCGATCTTCGATTTCGACTGATGCGGCGGTTGTGATGTTGTCGACGCCCCGGTGTCGGACACACGCCGCGTCTGCGCCGGGGGTTGTCGCCGCGATTCGGTAGGGTCCTCCGACGTGACTCAGAGCGTGACCGTCGGAACCATCAAATCCGTAACCGCCCGTCTGGCCGAGGAACTCGCCGTGGGCGAGGGGCAGGTCGCCGCCACGGTGGCACTGCTGGACGAGGGCGCGACGGTCCCGTTCATCGCTCGGTACCGCAAGGAGGTCACCGGCGGCCTCGACGACGGTCAGCTGCGCACCCTGGAGGAACGTCTGGGCTACCTGCGCGAGCTCGATCAGCGCCGGGAGGCGGTGCTGGCCTCCATCCAGGAGCAGGGCAAGCTCACCGACGAGCTGCGGGCGGCCCTTATGGCTGCCGAGACCAAGGCCCGCGTCGAAGACATCTACCTGCCGTACAAGCCGAAGCGGCGCACCAAGGCCCAGATCGCCAAGGAAGCCGGCCTGGAGCCGCTGGCGGACCGGCTGCTGGCAGATCCGACGCTGGTGCCCGACGAGGTGGCCGGCGAGTTCCTCAACGACGATGTCGCCGACGCGGCCGCTGCACTGGAAGGCGCCCGGCACATCATCATCGAGCGGGCCTCCGAGGACGCCGAATTGGTCGGCGCGGTCCGCGAGAAGTTCTGGGCCGACGGGTCGCTGCGCACCGGCCCGTGGTCGGATGAGGCGGCGAAAAGCCCTGCCGCCCAGAAGTTCCGGGACTATTTCGAGTTCTCCGAACCGTTGGAGAACATGCCGTCGCACCGCGTTCTCGCCGTACTGCGCGGCGAGAAGGAACAGGCGCTGTCGCTGACCTTCGACGGCGGTGAGGACGAGCTGTACCAGGCGATGATCGCCCAAGCGCTCGGCATCGACATGGCCGCCAAGGCGGCCGCCACTGCTTGGCTCGCCACCACCGTGCGGCTGGCCTGGCGCGCCAAGCTGATGATCTCGGCTGCCGTCGACGCCCGGATCCGGCTCCGTCAACGCGCCGAGGACGAGGCGGTCGCGGTGTTCGCCCGCAACCTCAAGGACCTGCTGCTGGCCGCGCCGGCAGGCACCCGCGCCACCCTGGGCCTGGATCCGGGCTTCCGCACCGGCGTCAAGGTCGCCGTCGTCGACGGCACCGGCAAGGTCGTCGACACCTGCGCGATCTTCCCGCACCAGCCGCAGAAGCAGTGGGACCAGGCCAAAGCCACCCTGGCGGCGCTGATCGCCCGGCACAACGTCGAGTTGATCGCCGTCGGCAACGGCACCGCTTCACGCGAGACCGACGCCCTGGCCGGTGAGCTGATCGCCGACATCCGGGCCGCCGGTGCCAAGGCTCCGGTGAAGGCGATGGTCAGCGAGGCCGGTGCGTCGGTGTACTCGGCCTCCGAATACGCGGCTCGGGAGATGCCGAATCTCGACGTGACGTTGCGCGGCGCAGTCTCGATCGCCCGCCGGCTGCAAGATCCGCTGGCCGAGCTGGTCAAGATCGACCCCAAGTCGATCGGCGTCGGGCAGTACCAGCACGACGTGACGCCGGGCTCGCTGGCGCGCAGCCTCGACGCGGTGGTCGAAGACGCCGTGAACGCGGTGGGTGTGGACCTCAACACCGCATCCGTGCCGTTGCTGGCCCGCGTGTCGGGCGTGACGGAATCCCTGGCCGAGGCCATCGTGGCGTACCGGGAGAGTGCCGGCGCCTTCCGTAGCCGCAAGGCATTGCTGGATGTTCCGCGGCTGGGCCCCAAGGCGTTCGAGCAGTGCGCGGGGTTCCTGCGGATCCGTGACGGGGAGGACCCGCTGGACGCCTCGGGCGTGCATCCGGAGTCCTATCCGGTGGTGCGGCGCATCCTGGATCGGTCCGGGGTGACGTTGGGCGAGTTGATCGGTGACGAGCGCACCCTGCGGGGCCTGAAGCCTGCCGACTTCGCCGACGAACGCTTCGGTGTGCCCACCGTGACCGACATCTTGGCCGAGTTGGAAAAGCCCGGGCGTGACCCGCGGCCGGCGTTCTCCACTGCCACCTTCGCCGCCGGTGTCGAGAAGGTGGCCGACCTCAAGCCGGGCATGGTGCTCGAAGGGGTGGTGACCAACGTCGCCGCTTTCGGCGCCTTCGTCGATGTCGGTGTGCACCAGGACGGCCTGGTGCACGTCTCGGCGATGGCTGACCGCTTCATCTCCGACCCGCATGAGGTGGTGAAGTCGGGTCAGGTGGTCAAGGTCAAGGTCATCGACGTCGACGTGGAACGGCAGCGGATCGGACTTTCCCTGCGGCTCAACGACAACCAGCAGCAGGGCAAGCGGCCCGAGCGCAATGATCGTGGCGGACAGGGCGGCCAGAACCGCCGTGACGGTGGCGGCAATCAAGGTCGTGGCAATCAGGGGCGCGGCGGAGACCGGCGAAACCAGGGCCGCGGCAACAACTCAGGCCGCCGCGACTCGAATCAGCCCATGGGCTCGATGGCCGAGGCGCTGCGCAACGCCGGCTTCGGCAAGTAGCGGTTATGTCGTCTGCTCCGGGGTCGGATCAGCCCCGGAGCGGTGACGCCGCCATGACCGGTACCCGCGGTGGGCGGCGAAAGCTCCGATGATCGCCGTCACACACCACACCCCGATCGCGGTGTAGGCCAGCGGTGCCGACAGATCGCCGATCGACGCGCCCAGGGCGGTATAGACGAATGCGCGCGGCACCGAGCCGATGAACGCGCCCACGGCCATCTGCCACCACGGCACTCCGAAGGCGCCGAAGGCATAGGAGGCCAACGCGTCGGACACTCCGGGAACGAAGCGCTGGCCCACCACGGCCCACAGACCGCCCCGCTCGATCTGGTGGTCGAGCCGGTCGGCCCGTTGCGTTCCGAGCAGGGCGCGGGCACTGTCGCGGCCCGCGCGCCGGCCGATCAGGCTGGCAACGACGGCTGTGCCGACCGTCGCGCCCAAGGTCACGAAGGTGCCCAGCACCGGGCCGAACAACACGCCGCTGCCCGCGGCCAGGATCGGGCCGGGCACGAACAGCGCCCCCAGGCAGGCGGACACCACGACGTATGCCAGGGGGGCGGCCGGGCCGGTCGAGGCTACGAACCCCCGGATGTCGCCGACGTCGATCACGCGGGCGACGGCCACCAGGTAGAACAGGCCGAACAAGAACGCCGCGAAGGCGACGAGTCGCAGGATGTGCGGTCGCCGATTGGTGGGCGGGGAGTCGTCGTGAGTCATCGCGGCCACGATTCTCCCGCACACCTCGTTTGGTCAGTTCCCGGCGGCTGAACTCGTCGCTTTCCGGGCAGCGATCGTGGCCCGCACGTGGTCCATGTCGAGGGCCGCGACCTGGGAGATGAGGTCCTCCAGCGCTGCCGGTGCCAGCACGCCGGGCTGGCTGAAGACCAGGACGCCCTCTCGGAAAGCGGCGATGGTGGGGATGGACCGGATTTCCATCAGCGCGGCGAGTTCGGGCTCCTGCTCGGTGTTGACCTTGGCGTGCACGATCTGGGGGTGGTTGGCCGCCGACCGCTCGAAGATCGGGGCGAAGGCTCGGCACGGGCCACACCAAGAGGCCCAGAAATCGACGAGCACGATGTCGTTGTCGCGGACTGTGGTTTCGAAATCCGCGTAGCCGACGTTGCGAGTGTTCATGGTGTTCTCCTTTCTGCATTCAGTCGATCTCAACATACCCATGGGGGTATTTATTCCGCGGGTAACGTGGCAGGAGGATGTTTGCTCTCCCGGGGTGACGGCAAGGTGAAAGGAACCACGAGATGGACATCGCGTTGGTGGCCACCACAAGAGGCCCGTTCGACGAGGCAGTCGCTCGCACGCGAAAAGCGCTGGGCGACCAGGGGTTCGGTGTGCTGACCGAGATCGACATCAAGACCACGCTCAACGTCAAACTCGGCGGCGGCGCCGGTGACGAGTTGGGGGACTACCTGATCCTGGGCGCCTGCAACCCGCAGTTCGCCCAGCGGGCGCTCAAGGCATTGCCGCAGATCGGTGTGTTGTTGCCGTGCAATGTCGTGTTGCGCACCGGTGCTGACGGGGACGGAGTGGTCGTCGTCGAGGCGATGAACCCCAAGTTGATGGCAGAGGTGACCGACGAGCCCGCGCTGGTCGATATCGCCGCCGAAGTAGGTAGGCGCCTGCAGGCAGCCCTCGACAGCCTTTAGTGCTCGTCACTCCGACGCCGCCTCGATCACGCCGTCGAGAATCTCGCGTGAGGTCGCCAACTCGCGCATCGCCTGTTCGATCCGGTCGCGTTCGGCCGATAGCTGGGCGAGTAGGCGGGGCGTGGCCTGGGAGGAAGGGCCGCCGTCGGCATCGCGCATGCACGGGAGCAGCGACGAGATCGTGCGGCTGTGCAGCCCGGCCGCGTATAGCTCCTGGATACGTATCACCCGGTCGACGGCCTTTTCCGGGTACTCGCGCTGACCACCGGACGTGCGGTCGGAGGCCAGCAGCCCCTGCTCCTCGTAATAGCGCAGCGACCGCTGGCTGACCCCGGTGCGGCGCGCGAGTTCGCCTATCCGCATATGCCAGTCATACCCATGCGACTTGACCCTGACATCGGTGTCAACTCGTACCGTTCGTCATGACCACTTGGCAACCGCCTTTCACCTATAGTCCGATCACCGAACGCGCGCCGATCCATTGGCCCGGCGGCGCGCGAGTCGCGGTGTACATCGGCCTCAACATCGAGCACTTCTCGGCCGACCGACCGTCGACGAGTATCTGGCCCGGTACCGCGGACCTGAGACCCGACGCACTCAACTACGGCTGGCGCGACTACGGCGCCCGGGTCGGGATCTGGCGCACGATCGAGGCCCTCGACCGGCACGGCATCCGACCCAGCGTGCTGCTGAATTCGGCTGTCATCGAACACCATCCACAGATCGTCACCGCCGGTGTGGAACGCAACTGGACCTGGTTGGCCCACGGGCGGACCAACTCGATACTGCACACCGGGTTCACCGTCGACGAGGAGCGCAGGATTCTGGCCGAGATCACCGGCGACATCGCCGACGCGACGGGCCGGCGCCCGCTCGGCTGGATGGGGCCCGGCCTGACCGAAACCACCCATACTCCGGAACTGTTGGCCGAGCTCGGTTTTCGCTATGTCCTCGACCGGACCAACGACGACCAGCCGTATCCGCTGACCGTCCCCGGCATGCTCAGCGTGCCGTACTCGGTGGAGCTCAACGACCTGCTGATCTTCGGGAAGGGTTTCACCGGAGGCGAGTTCGTGCAAATGGTGATTGACCAGTACGAGCAGCTGCGCGCGGATTCGGCCATCAGCGGGCGCGTGCTGGCGTTGGCCTTGCACCCGTTCGTGATCGGGCAACCGTTCCGGCACAAGTACCTCGAGCAGGTTCTGAAGTATCTTGCCGCACAACCTGACGCGTGGTTGACGACCACCGACGAGATCGCGGCGAACGCAGGAATTGATTGCGAACACCAATAGCCTCATGCACGGCGTCACACGCCTGCCGGACGCGTGGACCGCGGCGGCCCGGGAGGTGATTCCACGACCCCGTGGGTAGGGGTACCCGCCGCGGGCCCGAGCTTCCTGAGCGCGGCCCCCGCGTCGAGTGAACGCACCGGACGCCGCACCCGGGCGTGTTCGGCGGTTACCCGCTGGATCAGTTCGTTGACGGGTGCGTGCAGACCGTGCAGGCGCGCCTGGAATACGATTTCGCCGTTGAACCAGTCGGTTTCGACCTCGGTATGGCCACGAGCCACGCTCTGCCAGGTCGAACTCAAGTAGTCGTCGTTGACCCGGCCCTGTAGCAGATCCCCCCGGCGTAGCGCGTCCTGTTCGGCGGTGGCGAACGCGATGCCGGCCGCTGTGAGCACATATTCGGCCTCGGTGCGGGCGCGGGCGATCAACTCGTCGGTGTCAGGTCCGGGGCGGTACGCCGCGATCACGCCGTTGCCGAGATTGGCGATCAGCTTGCGGTATTTCCACGCCACGATGTCATCGCGGACCTGCGAGTGGAAGCACGACTCGCGGAGCGCGGCGGAAATCTGTTCGGTCAGTTCATCATGGCCGGTGGGGTAGCGGCCGAGATCGAGGATCCCCGCGACCGGATGGCTCTGTTGGATCACCACACCGGCGTCGAGATGAGCGGCCGGCAGCATCACCGTGACGCCGTACACATTGGCGAACCTCCGCAGCGCAGCGGCTTCGTTGGCAACCCCGTTCTGCGCTATGAACACCGGTGTCTCCGCCGGGGCGTGTGCACTGAGATCATCGAGGGCAGAGGCGCTTTGGTGGCTCTTGACGGCGAGTATCACGATCGGCTTGGTGGACCAGTCGACCTCTGCGGCGCTCGCCGCGGCGGGCAGGGCAACGGCGTCGGTACCGGTCTGGGTCACCAGGGTCAGACCCCGGGCGCGGATCGCGGCGAGGTGCTCGCCTCGGGCGACGGCAGTCACGTCGAAACCGGCCAACCGCGTTCGGGCGGCGATCACGCCACCGACCGCGCCGACTCCGTACACCACGAGCGGGCGGGGCGTTGTCATGATGCGACTCCGAGTGATTCGGTGGACTGTCCGGTGAGCGCGCGATCCGCGATCGCCTGCAAGGTGCGCAGGATGAGGGAGATGTTGGGATCACGCTGCCGGCCGGCCCGGACCACGGCACTGATGGTGCGACCGCCGAGCGCCAGGCCTTCTACGATCAGCCCTTCCAGTTTGGCGGGAACGGAAAGCCGAGGCACGATCGCCGAGGCGACTTCCGTGGCGGCCAGCTCACAGATGTTCTGTGCGCCGATCAGCCGGTGTTTGACTTGTGGTGCGAAACCGGCACTCTCGCACGCATGCGAGGCGGCTATATCGAGTCCGGAATTCTGTGGTCCCGTCACCCAGAACTCATCGGCCAGGGCGGACAGCCCGTGCGTGCGGATACGCAGGTGTGACTGGGTGGGCGCCAACAGCACGAACGGTTCGAACAACAGCGGCACCGTCGCCAGACCGCCGGTGGGGTCGGGCCCGAGGAAGTCGTACCGGCAGGTGATCGCCATGTCGACCTCGCTCTGGCGCAGCAATCGCAACGCGGCGGTGCTCGTGTCCTGTTGAACGTGCACCCTCAGGTTCGGTTCCTGGCTGCTCAGCTGTTGCATCAGCGGAACTGCCAGGAGCGGGATCCCCATGTTGAACGTCGCGATCGCGACCTGCCCCGCGACCCGATCGCGGGTTTCGGCCACCGCGCTCATGGCCTCGTCGACCGCGGCCAGCACGCGGCGCGCGTGCTCGGCGAGGACCTTGCCGCTGCGCGTGAGCCCGAGGGTTCGCCCGTCCCGGCGGAAGAGGGCGGCTCCGGTTTCGTCTTCGAGGACGCGAAGTTGTTGGGAAACAGCAGAACTCGTGATGTTCCTATGTTCTGCCACGGCGGTGACAGAACCGAGGTCGGCCAGATCGGCCAACAGCATCATCCGACGCAGGTCCAGCATCGCCCACCTCCTGGCAGGTGATGATCGCAGACGCGTCGCCCCATATCATTGCCGATCGGCCGGCCCCCGGGCCCGACGCGGCTTTGATCAGGGCTTTGTGAGCTCCGAATCGGAGGAATCACGGCGGTTGTAATTCTCGTGCTGCCTGGCGTCGCCCGAGATATTAAGTCGCACTGAAAGGTTCTGTTAGCCGAAGACTGTTGTTCGCGCCGGCTGTCACGCAGACGCTGACCACAGCGAGTCGGCAGACCGTCTCGCCAGCCCTTCGCCGAGCCGATACAAGGAGTCAGCACATGACCGACCTCACCGAAAAAGTCAGGGCCGGCAGCCCGCTCACCGACACAGGCCTGGACATCGTTCCGGTCGCCGGATACATCGGCGCCGAGATCCGCGGAGTCGACCTTCGCGAGGAGTTGGAAGCCGCCGTCGTCGAGGAGATTCGCAACGCCCTGCACACCTACAAGGTGGTCTTCTTCCGCGACCAGCAGATCGGCCACGCCGAACAGATCGCCTTCGCGCGGAGGTTCGGCAAGGTCACCCCGGCTCACCCGCACGAGGAGGAAGCGCCCGAGGCGTTCCCCGAGATCCTGCCGATCGACAGCCGGCGCTACGAGCGCCAGCTGGGCCGCAAGCGCACCTCCTACGACAACAGTTGGCACACCGACGTCACCGCGCTGGTGAACCCACCCGCGGCCTCGATCTTGCGGGCACACATCCTCCCGCCCTACGGCGGGGACACCGCGTGGACCAATCTCGTTGCGGCATACGAGAACCTACCGAAGGATCTGCGTGACTTCGCTGACAAACTCGATGTCCGGCACCAGTTCAACACCCGTGCTGTGGCAGGCAGTCAGCGCGACCGCAAGGTTCGGGAGGCGAATCTGGTGACGTATCACCCCGCGGTCCGGGTGCATCCGGTCACGGGGGAGCGGGCGCTGTTCGTCAGTCCCGGGTTCACCCGCGGCGTCCGTGAGATCCGTGGTTACTCGCCGACACAGAGTGAGGCGATCCTCAAGTTGCTGTGGGAGGAGGCAACCCGCACCGAGTACACCGTCCGGTTCCGCTGGGCACCCGGCAGCATCGCGTTCTGGGACAACCGGGCCACGGCGCACCTGGCGATCGACGATGCCGGCCACCTCGATTACGACCGGGTTCTGTACCGCGTCACTCTCGAAGGCGATGTCCCGGTCGGCGTCGACGGCCGGGCGTCCGAGTCGGTGTCCGGCGAGCCCTTCTACGGGTCCTGAGGACGGTCGTCGCACGCTACGGCGATGTCCGCCTCATGCTGACCGGTCGTCCACGGGCCGAAACCTCGTCCCCGTAGGTTGGTACCCGTGGATACCCCGATCGCTGTCGTCACCGGGGCGAGTCGTGGCGCCGGCCGCGGGATCGCCTGCGCTCTACTCGCCTCGGGCTGGCGGGTGTACGTCACCGGACGGACGGTCACCGATCCGGGGGAGGGCGGCGTCGCCGTACCGTTGGACCACTCCGACGACGCGGCCGTGGCTGCGCTGTTCGACAGGATCGCCGAGCAGGAGGGCCGACTGGATCTTCTGGTCAACAATGCCGCCGCCGTCCACGATGATCTGGTCAACCCGAAGCCCTTCTGGGAGAAGCCGATCGAGCTGGCCGACGTGCTGGATGTGGGGTTGCGCTCGGCCTATGTGGCGTCCTGGTATGCCGCACCGCTGCTGCTCGCCGCTGAACGCGGCCTGATCGCGTTCACCTCGTCGCCAGGCTCGGTCTGCTACATGCACGGTCCCGCTTATGGCGCCCAGAAGGCCGGCGTGGACAAGCTGGCCGCGGACATGGCAGTCGATTTCGCCGACACCGGGGTGTCGACGGTGTCGATCTGGATGGGCATCCTGCTCACCGAGAAATTCAAGGCCGCCTTCGCCGGGCATCCCGACGCCCTGGCGAAAACCGCCGAGCACGCCGAAACGCCCGAGTTCACCGGCTACCTGATCGACGCGCTGTACCGCGACCCGGAGCTGTCGCAGTTGTCCGGGCGCACCGTGATCGGTGCCGAACTCGCGACCCGATATGGCATCACCGACGAAGGCGGGCGGGTGCCGCCGTCACACCGGGACATGCTGGGAGCGCCGAGAGAACCGAGCTCGGCCGTCGTCCGATAACGGAGAGGCGACCGCAGAGGGCGGCTCTCCCGGCAGATGATGCTCGGCCAACATCGTCAAACATTTTGACGATGTTCGTCACATGCGGCTCGGCGACATGTTCGGCCAGCTCAGATGCCGGTCAGGTAGCGGCGGGTCACCACCTTCTGGAGCAGTCGGGTCACCGGGCCGCCCAGCCGGCTCCACCAGGTGGCCGGACGGGAGAACGCCACGACCTCGGCGCGCACCTCGTCGGTCGCGGCGTCGTAGCGGACCGAGAACAACTCCTCGCCCGTTTCGGGATGGCCGGCCAGCGTGCCGTAGGCGAATCCACGGCGATCGGTTTCGTCGAGCACATAGACCACCCGGCAGGGCGCCGGGACAGGGCCCAGCCGGACGATCAGTTCGGTTCCCACCGCGGCGGACTCGGAGGTCGCCTGCACCCGCAGACCAGCGCCGTGTTGCATTCCCCAGCGCAACACGGCGTCGCCGGACTGCTCGAAGCGGTCACGACCTGTCCCGATCACCTTCGAGGCGCGGGTGTGGTGGTAACCGGCAGGCAGGTCGCCGGCTGTGGCACCCACGTCCGGATAGGTCAACGACAGCCGCGCCAGGTCATGCAGTTTCACGTCACCACCATGGCACTAATACGGTGGCCCTGTGGCCCCAGACATCGACCCCGCCGGCTCGCATCCCGGCGGCGGGTTCAATCCGCCCGTACCCACCGATCGTGGCGGTCCCGATTACGGCCGCTTCATCGAAGCCGTGCGCACTCTGCAGGACCACGCACGCAGTGCAGATGCTCCCGACGAGGTGATCACCGAGGCCGCCGACCTCATCGAGAAGGTATCGGCGCTGCTGGCCCCGTACGAAGCCGACGAATGGAATTCACCATCCGGTCGGCGAATGGACCTGCCCAACCGTGGCAACGTCAACAACGTGCCCGTGCACCTGGAACGGACCGCCGACAACCGGATCGCCGGGACCGCCCACTTCCGGCGCTTTCACCTCGGTCGCAACGGTGCGGTACACGGCGGCTCGCTGGCGCTGCTGTTCGACTCGCTGCTCGGCTACACGGCGGCCAAACTCACCGGCAGCATGTATCAGCGCACCGCCTACCTGCACGTCAACTACCGCAAGATCGCCCCGATCGAGATGGAGCTCCAGGTGCAGGCCGGTATCGACCGCATCGAGGGCCGCAAGATCTTCGTCGAGGGCCGGCTGCTCGACGGTGACGACGTCCTTGCCGAGGCCGAGGCCTTGTTCGTACGGCTCAAGCCGGGGCAGCCATGAGCGTTGCCGACAATCTCGCCGCACTGAAGCGGCGCTGGGCCCGCTGGCGCGACGGGCTGCGAGCCCGCCCCGCCGCCGAATTCACCTACCGGATCGTCGTCGGAGTTGTCGGCACGCTGGTGCTGGCGGTCGGCATCGTGGCCATCCCGTACCCGGGTCCCGGCTGGGCCATCGTGTTTCTCGGGCTGGCGATCCTGGCCAGCGAGTTCGACTTCGCCAAGCGGGCGCTGCGCTACGTGCGCGCCCGCTACGACGCCGTGATGGCCTGGTTCGACCGCCAGCACATCGCGGTGAAGGGGGTCAGTGCGGCGTTCACCGGACTGATCGTGGTGGGCACCCTGTGGCTGTTCGGCGTCATCGGCTGGAGCGCTGGACTGGTCGGGCTGGAGCAGCAGTGGCTCAAGAGTCCCATCGGGCTGGGGTCCTGATCAGCAACACCGATAGCCCACACCGATAGCATGACAGCGTTCGCATCAGCCCCCGCATGGTAGGAGACTCCCCGATGAGCGCCGCCCCCAGCCCAGCCCCCGCTGCACCGATCCGGGTCGCGGCCGGGACTACCGCCGGCGCGGCGGTGCGCGAGGCGGATCTGCCCAGCCGGGGAACCCCCGACGCGATCGTCGTCGTACGCGACAGCGAGGGGCGCCTGCGCGACCTGTCGTGGACCCCGGACACCGACGTCGAGGTGACTCCGGTCGCCGCCAACACCGAGGACGGCCGCAGCGTCATCCGGCACTCCTGCGCCCACGTGCTCGCCCAGGCCGTGCAGGACCTCTTCCCACAGGCCAAGCTGGGAATCGGCCCGCCGATCACCGACGGCTTCTACTACGACTTCGACGTCGCTGAGCCGTTCACCCCGGAAGACCTGGACAAGCTCGAAAAGCGGATGCAGAAGATCGTCAAGGACGGTCAGCTGTTCTCCCGGCGCGTCTACGACTCCAAGGACCAGGCCCGCGAGGAGCTCGCCAACGAGCCCTACAAGCTGGAGCTGGTGGACGACAAGTCCGGCGACCCCGACGTGATGGAGGTGGGCGGCGACGAGCTGACCGCCTACGACAACCTCAACGCCCGCACCAAGGAGCGGGTCTGGGGCGATCTGTGCCGCGGGCCGCACATCCCGACCACCAAGTACATCCCGGCGTTCAAGCTGACCCGCAGCAGCGCCGCGTATTGGCGGGGTGATCAGAACAACGCCAGCCTGCAGCGCGTCTACGGCACGGCCTGGGAGTCGCAGGAGGCCCTCGACAAGCACCTGGAGCTCATCGAGGAGGCGCAGCGCCGCGACCACCGCAAGCTGGGCGTCGAACTGGACCTGTTCAGCTTCCCCGACGAGCTCGGCTCCGGCCTCCCGGTGTTCCACCCCAAGGGCGGCGTGATCCGTAAGGAGCTGGAGGACTACTCGCGGCGCAAGCACTCCGAGGCCGGCTACGAGTTCGTCAACACCCCGCACATCACCAAGGAACACCTGTACATCACCTCGGGCCACCTCGAGTGGTACGCCGACGGCATGTACCCGCCGATGCACATCGACGCGGAGTACAACGACGACGGCAGCGTGCGCAAACCCGGGCAGGACTACTACCTCAAGCCGATGAACTGCCCCATGCACCACCTGATCTACCGGGCGCGGGGCCGCTCGTACCGCGAACTGCCGTTGCGACTCTTCGAATTCGGCTCGGTGTACCGCTACGAGAAGTCCGGTGTGGTGCACGGCCTGACCCGCGTGCGCGGCATGACCCAGGACGACGCGCACATCTACACCACGCGCGAACAGATGCGCGACGAGCTGACCTCGCTGCTGCAGTTCGTGCTGGACCTGCTGTCGGACTACGGCCTGGACGACTACTACCTGGAGCTGTCCACCAAGGACCCCGACAAGTACGTAGGATCCGACGAGATGTGGGACGAGGCCACCGAGACCCTGCGGTCGGTCGCCGAAGCCTCGGGTCTTGACCTGGTGCCGGACCCGGGCGGCGCGGCGTTCTACGGTCCCAAGATCTCGGTCCAGGTCAAGGACGCGCTGGGCCGCAACTGGCAGATGTCGACGATCCAGCTGGACTTCAACATGCCCGACCGCTTCGAGCTGGAGTACACCGCTGCCGACGGGTCACGTCAACGCCCCGTCTTGATCCACCGCGCACTGTTCGGCTCGATCGAACGCTTCTTCGGGGTGCTCACCGAGCACTATGCGGGCGCGTTCCCGGCCTGGCTGGCGCCGGTGCAGGTGGTCGGCATCCCGGTCGCCGACGCGCACCTCGACTACCTGTATGACGTTGCCGCCCAGCTGAAGTCACGCGGCGTGCGGGTGGAGGTGGACGGCAGCGACGACCGGATGGCGAAGAAGATCGTCAACCACACCAACCAGAAGGTGCCGTTCATGTTGCTGGCGGGGGACAAGGACATAGAGGCGGGCGCCATCTCCTTCCGCTTCGGTGACCGCACCCAGATCAACGGCGTGCCGCGTGATGAGGCCGTGGAGGCGATCGTCAAGTGGATCGCCGACCGCAACAACGCGGTGCCGACGGCCGACCTGGTACCGGTGGGCTTGTGATGAGCGCTCGCGCGAAGAACCGACGGGTACGCGAATGACGGGGGACGAGCGGTCGATCACCGATCATGGCGTGGGCGAGCCGGATCGCCTTCAGCGACTGTGGACGCCGCACCGGATGAGCTACATCGTGGATGCGGTCAAGGGCGACAACAAGGTCGGCTCGGCCGGCTCGTCGCAGCCGTTCACCGACATTCCCGCGATGTCCGACGAGGACGGGCTCATGGTGGCCCGCGGTGAACTGGTGTACGCCGTACTCAACCTCTACCCGTACAACCCCGGCCATCTGATGGTGGTGCCGTATCGGCGGGTATCGGAACTCGAAGATCTCACAGAGGCCGAGAGCGCCGAGCTGATGGCGTTCACACAGAAGGCGATCCGCGTCATGAAGGCCGTCTCGCGCCCGCACGGTTTCAACGTCGGCCTGAACCTCGGCACCTCCGCCGGAGGATCGCTGGCCGAGCATCTGCACATGCACGTGGTGCCGCGGTGGGGCGGTGACGCGAACTTCATCACGATCATCGGTGGCGCCAAGGTCATTCCGCAGCTGCTGAGCGAGACCCGGGAGCTACTGGCAGCAGAATGGGCCCGGCAGCCGTGAGCAACCTCTTTCTGATGAGTCGGGCGGCCTACGCCAAACTGTCGCGGCCGGTGGCCAAGGCGGCGTTGCGTGCGGGCCTGACCCCCGACATCGTCACGATCGTGGGTACCGCGGCATCGGTGGTCGGTGCACTCACCTTGTTCCCGGTCGGTGAGTTGTTCGCCGGCACGCTGGTGGTCTGGTTCTTCGTCCTGGCCGACATGCTCGACGGCGCGATGGCCCGCGAACGCGGCGGAGGCACCCGGTTCGGCGCGGTACTGGATGCGACGTGCGACCGCATCTCCGACGGTGCGGTGTTCGCCGGCCTGCTGTGGTGGGCGGCATTCGGCCTGGACAACACCTCGCTCGTGGTCGCCACCGTGATCTGCCTGATCACCTCGCAGGTGACCTCCTACATCAAGGCCAGGGCCGAGGCCAGCGGGCTGTCCGGGGACGGCGGCATCATCGAACGTCCGGAACGCCTGGTCATCGTCCTGGTCGGCGCGGGCTTGTCCGACTTCCCCTTCTTCCCGTTGCCGTGGGCACTGCCGGTGGCCATGTGGCTGCTGGCCGTGGCCAGCGTCATCACCGTGGCGCAGCGGGTGCACTCGGTCCGCAAGTCGCCCGGCGCCATGGACCTCCTGCAACCACTGCAGCCCTCGCAGCCCGACGGCGGCGACACGACGGATCCGGGAGCCTCGTGAACATTCCGCTGTCCGGGCAGGTGACCGATCTGGGTTATGCGGCAGGTTGGCAGCTCGTTCGTGCGATGCCGGAAATCGTGGCGCGCAACGTGTTCGACGCGGGCGCGTTCTACGCCTCGCGTGGCGGGGGTCCGAAACAGTTGCGCAAAAACCTGGCTCGGGTGACCGGAGTTGCCCCGGCGGAGGTGCCGGACGCGCTGATGCGTGCCTCCCTGGCCTCCTATGCCCGGTACTGGCGTGAGGCGTTCCGGCTGCCGTCGATGGACCTGACCGCGGTGGCCCGGCGCCTCGACGAGGTATTCATCGGAGCGGACAAGCTGCGGGCCGCCCATGAAGCCGGTCTCGGTGGTGTGCTGGCCCTGCCGCACAGCGGCAACTGGGACATGGCCGGTGTCTGGCTGGCCCAGCAGTTCGGCACCTTCGCCACCGTTGCCGAGCGGCTCAAACCAGAATCGCTGTACCGGCGTTTCATCGACTATCGCGAGAGTCTCGGCTTCGAGGTGTTCCCGCTGTCCGGTGGCGAGCGCCCGCCCTTCGAATTGCTCTCGGAACGGTTGCGGGGCAACATGTTCGTCTGCCTGATGGCCGATCGGGACCTCACTCGCAACGGGGTGGAGGTCAAGTTCTTCGGTGAGCTCACCCGCATGCCCGCCGGTCCGGCGAAGCTGGCCATCGAAACCGGCGCCCCGCTGCATCCGGCTCACGTCCATTACGACGGGGAGGACTGTGTGGTCGAGGTCTTCGACGCACTCGACACCTCGTCGAAGGACGTCGCCGTGGTGACCCAGGCCCTGGCGAACCGGTTCGAGGCCAACATCGCCGCGCACCCGGAGGACTGGCACATGCTGCAGCCGCAGTGGCTGGCCGATCTGTCCGACGAACGTCGTGCCCGGTTAGGTACCACCTGATGAGCGCTTGCGCCAAGAGGCGACGGAGCTAGCCATGCGTATCGGGATGGTCTGCCCGTATTCGTTCGATGTGCCGGGCGGTGTGCAATCCCATGTGCTGCAACTGGCCGAGGTGATGCGTGCGGGCGGACACTACGTCAGCGTCCTGGCGCCCTCGTCGCCGCATGTGAAGCTGCCCGATTACGTGGTGTCGGGCGGCAAGGCCGTGCCCATCCCGTACAACGGCTCGGTGGCGCGGCTGCGGTTCGGACCGGCCACCCACCGCAAGGTCAAACGGTGGCTCATGCTGGGTGAGTTCGATGTCCTGCATCTGCACGAGCCCAACGCACCGAGCCTGTCGATGCTGGCGCTGCAGGCCGCCGAAGGGCCGATCGTGGCGACCTTTCACACCTCGACCACGAAGTCGTTGACGCTCAGCGTGTTTCAGGGAATCCTACGGCCGTTTCACGAGAAGATCGTCGGCCGTATCGCGGTATCGGATCTGGCGCGCCGCTGGCAGATGGAGGCGCTCGGCTCGGACGCCGTCGAGATCCCCAACGGGGTCGACGTGCCGTCTTTCGCGAATGCCGCCCGGCTCGAAGGCTATCCGCGGCCCGGACGCAGCGTGCTGTTCCTCGGGCGTTTCGACGAGCCGCGCAAAGGCATGCCGGTGCTGCTGGGCGCGCTGCCGAAACTGGTGCAGCGGTTCGCCGACATCGAGATCCTGATCGTGGGCCGGGGTGACGAGGACGCGCTGCGTGAGGAGGCCGGTGAACTGGCCGGGCATCTGCGGTTTCTGGGTCAGGTCGACGACGAGGCCAAGGCCTCGGCCATGCGCAGCGCCGATGTCTACTGCGCGCCGAACCTGGGCGGGGAGAGCTTCGGCATCGTTCTGGTCGAGGCCATGGCGGCCGGGACGCCGGTGGTGGCCAGTGAACTCGATGCCTTCAGCCGGGTGCTCGACGGAGGGCAGGCTGGTCGCCTGGTGCCGGTCGGCGATGCCGACGCTCTCGCCGACGCGCTGATCGAGGTGCTCGGCGACGACGCGTTGCGCGAGAAGTACATCGATGCGGCCACCCAGCGGGTGGCGCGCTACGACTGGTCGGTGGTGGCCGGCCAGATCATGCGGGTGTACGAGACCGTGGCCAGCACCGGGGTGAAAGTGCAGGTGAGTGATTGACCATGTCCACCTGGATCGTGATCGCGGCGGTGGCACTGCTCGTCCTCGGGCTGCTCGTCGGTGGGTGGGCCTACCAGACCGCGAACCGGCTCGACCGGCTGCACGTGCGCTACGACCTGTCGTGGCAGGCGCTCGACGGTGCCCTGGCCCGCCGTGCCGTCGTGGCCCGGGCCGTCGCTGTCGATGCCTACCCGGGCGTTCCCGAGGGCAAACGGCTCGCGAAACTGGCTGATGCCGCCGAGCGGGCCCCACGTCCGGCGCGTGAGGCCGCCGAGAACGAACTCTCGGCCGCGTTGAGCGCGGTCGACCCGGCAGAGCTGCCGGTGGCGCTGGTGGCCGAGCTCGCCGATGCCGAAGCTCGGGTGCTGTTGGCCAGGCGCTTTCACAATGACGCCGTGCGTGACACCCTCGCGTTGCGGGAGCGCCCGATGGTGCGGGCCCTGCGGCTGGGTGGAACAGCCGCATTGCCGACCTATTTCGAGATCGTCGAACGCCCCGACTCTCAGGCCGAGGTGAATCCGGTGAGCCGCCGGACCTCCGCGCGGGTGGTGCTGCTCGACGAATCCGGGGCGGTGTTGCTGCTGCGCGGCAGCGACCCCGCGCTCGAGGACCCGGACAAACCCGCACCGCGGTGGTGGTTCACCGTCGGTGGCGCCGTTCGCCCCGATGAGGATCTGGCGGCCGCGGCGGTGCGTGAACTCGCCGAGGAGACCGGCTTGCAGGCGACACCCGATCAGCTTGTCGGGCCGGTGTGGCGCCGCGATGCAGTCATCGATTTCAACGCCTCGGTGATCCGCAGTGAGGAGTTCTTCTTCATCCACCGGACCGCCCGCTTCGAGCCGTCGGCAACGGGGCGCACGACGCTGGAACGGCACTACATTCACGGCCACCGTTGGTGCGATGCGACAATGATCGCCGAGTTGGTTGCCGGTGGGGAGGCCGTGTATCCGCTTCAACTGGGTGAGCTGCTGGCTCAGGCCAACGAACTGGCCGAACAGCCGAGCACGCCGCTGGCGAATACGCGTGGAACCGCGCATCGCGAGCTGCAAGCCATCCGGTAATTGCGGATTTAATGGATTTGGCGGCTCTACTAGACTGAATCAGTAGAACTTGGAGGAGATTGCAGTGGATACCGCGGCGCAGAACGGTTCGAGTAACCAG
This sequence comes from Mycolicibacterium fortuitum subsp. fortuitum, assembly GCF_022179545.1. The sequence continues at coordinate 2,765,600 of NZ_AP025518.1, forward strand.
ACCGGGACCGCGCGCGTGAAGCGCGGGATGGCTGAGATGCTCAAGGGTGGCGTGATCATGGATGTCGTCACACCCGAGCAGGCCAAGATCGCCGAGGGCGCGGGTGCGGTGGCCGTGATGGCCCTGGAGCGGGTGCCCGCAGACATCCGGGCTCAGGGCGGGGTGTCGCGGATGAGTGATCCCGACATGATCGAGGGCATCATCGAAGCCGTCACCATCCCCGTCATGGCCAAGGCCCGCATCGGGCACTTCGTCGAGGCGCAAATCCTGCAGTCGTTGGGTGTGGACTACATCGACGAGTCCGAGGTGCTGACTCCTGCCGACTACGCCAACCACATCGACAAGTGGCGCTTCACCGTGCCGTTCGTGTGCGGGGCGACCAACTTGGGCGAGGCCCTGCGCCGCATCACCGAGGGCGCGGCGATGATCCGCTCCAAGGGTGAGGCCGGCACCGGCGATGTCTCGAACGCCACCACCCACATGCGCAAGATCGGCGGCGAGATCCGCCGGCTGACCTCGATGAGCTCCGATGAGCTGTACGTCGCGGCCAAGGAACTACAGGCCCCATATGAGCTGGTGGCCGAGGTGGCCCGGGCCGGCAAGCTGCCGGTCACGATGTTCACCGCGGGTGGGATCGCCACCCCGGCCGATGCGGCGATGATGATGCAGCTCGGCGCCGAGGGTGTGTTCGTGGGGTCGGGCATCTTCAAGTCGGGCAACCCGGCGCAGCGTGCCGCGGCGATCGTGAAGGCCACCACCTTCTACGACGATCCCGACGTGTTGGCAAAGGTGTCGCGCGGTCTCGGTGAGGCCATGGTCGGTATCAACGTCGAGGAGATCGCCCAGCCGCACCGGCTCGCCGAGCGCGGCTGGTAAACACCTTCTATGGCGATTGAAGAGATCCTCGATCTGGAACAGCTCGAGGTCAACATCTATCGCGGCGGGGTGTTCAGCCCGGAATCGGGCTTCCTGCAGCGCACCTTCGGCGGTCACGTGGCGGGCCAATCGCTGGTCTCGGCGGTGCGCACGGTGGATCCCGCGTTCCAGGTGCATTCCCTGCACGGTTACTTCCTGCGTCCGGGCGATGCCAGGGCCCCGTCGGTGTACATCGTGGAGCGCATTCGTGACGGAGGCTCGTTCTGCACCCGCCGGGTCAGTGCGATCCAGCACGGCGAGACGATCTTCACGATGTCGGCGTCCTTCCAGACCGACCAGACCGGGATCGAGCACCAGGACGTGATGCCCGAGGCTCCCGGTCCTGACGATCTGCCCGGATTCCGGTCCGGCGGAGCCTTCGACGACGCCGGGTTCGCCCAGTTCGCCGAATGGGATGTCAGGATCGTGCCAAGGGACCGCGTCGCACGAATTCCGGGTAAGGCCTCTCAGCAGCAGGTCTGGTTCCGCCACCGTGACCCACTGCCCGACGATCACGTGCTGCACATCTGCGCCCTGGCCTACATGAGTGATCTGACCCTGCTCGGTTCAGCCCAGGTCAACCACCTCGACGTGCGCAAGCATCTGATGGTGGCCTCGCTCGACCACGCCATGTGGTTCATGCGGCCGTTCCGCGCCGACGAGTGGTTGCTCTACGACCAGTCCTCGCCCTCGGCGTGCGGCGGTCGGGCGCTGACCCAGGGCAAGATCTTCAACCGCTACGGCGAGTTGGTGGCGGCGGTGATGCAGGAGGGCCTCACCCGTTACCAGCGCAACTTCACGCCCCCGGACGGCTCGTGACTCCCCGGGTCGGGGTGCTCGCGCTGCAGGGTGACACTCGCGAGCATCTGGCTGCGTTGCGTGAGGCGGGCGCCGAAGCGGGCACGGTGCGGCGGCTTTCCGAACTCGATGCGGTCGACGCCCTGGTGATTCCGGGTGGCGAGTCCACCGCGATGAGCCATCTGCTTCGTGAGTTCGAACTGCTCGAACCGTTGCGGGCGCGGATCGCCGCCGGGTTGCCCTGTTATGGCTCGTGTGCCGGGATGATCCTGCTGGCCAGTGAGATCGCCGACGCCGGCGCCGAGGGCCGCGCCGCGGTACCGCTCAAGGGTATCGATATGACCGTGCGACGCAACGCTTTTGGTCGGCAGGTCGATTCCTTCGAAGGCGACATCGACTTCGTGGGCCTCGACACCCCGGTGCATGCGGTGTTCATCCGGGCTCCTTGGGTGGAGCGGGTCGGACCCGATGTCACGGTGCTGGCGAGGGCGGCCGACCACGTCGTCGCGGTGCGCCAGGGGTCGATGCTGGCGACGTCTTTCCATCCTGAGATGACCGGGGACCGTCGGATCCACAAGCTGTTCGTCGATTCGCTCTGAGTCCAGCAAACCCACGGCGCATACATAGCGCAGACAAAGGCGGCACCGACTTAATGGTCGTGTGACGACGACGTTGGCGGATGCCCCCGCCGAGCCTGCCTTCGAAGTCCGGCGGAACGTTCCGCGGTTCGATCGTGAGCGCCTGGCATTGATCGCGCTGTTGACCGCCACGGCCGTTGCCTACCTCTGGAACATCACGGTCAACGGCATGGGCAACGAGTTCTATGCCGCCGCGGTTCAGGCCGGCTCGGCCAACTGGGAGGCTTGGCTTTTCGGGTCGCTGGATCCGAACAACTTCATCACGGTGGACAAGCCGCCGGTGTCGCAATGGGTGATGGCACTGTCGGGTCAGCTGTTCGGGTTCAGCAGCGCCAGCATGCTCATTCCGGAAGCGTTGATGGCCGTCGGCTCGGTCGCGCTGCTGTACGGTGCGGTGCGCCGGATCAGCGGCCCGCGGGCCGGGCTGCTGGCCGGTGCCGCGCTGGCGCTCATGCCGGTGACGGCATTGATGTTCCGGTTCAACAATCCCGATGCGGTGATGGTGCTGTTGATGACGGCCGCCGCCTACTGTGCGGTGCGCGCGTTGGGACAGAACGGCGCCCGCTGGATGGCGCTCGCCGGTGTCGCGCTCGGATTCGCGTTCCTGGCCAAGATGCTCGAAGGGCTGATGGTCATGCCGGCCATCGGCCTGGTGTATCTGGTCGCCGCGCCCTGTGCACTGCGCCGGCGGTTGACACACCTGCTGGGCTCGCTACTCGCGTTTCTCGCGTCCTCGGGCTGGTTCGTGCTGCTGACCCTGGTGTGGCCGGCGTCGTCGCGGCCATACCTCGCCGGGTCCACCGACAACAACTTCATGAACCTGGTGTTGGGCTACAACGGGTTCGGCCGAGTGCTCGGTCACAACCACTACGGCACGCACGTCGACGTCGATCCTGTCGCCCCCGCAGGCGGGCATCACGCTGACTTCGGCGGGTTCGGGAACCAGACACAGGGCCTGCCGCGATTGTTCACCGGTGAGTTCGGTTTCGAGATCGGTTGGCTGGTGCCTGCAGCCCTGCTCGCGGTGGTGCTCGTGATGGTGGCGCGGGGCCGCGCCGCGCGGACCGACATCGTGCGGGCCGGGGCGATCCTGTTCGGCACCTGGCTGGTGATCGACGGCCTCGTGCTGAGCTTCATGAAGACCAACGTGCATCCGTACTACTGCTTATCCGTGGCTCCTGCAGTGGCGGCGATGTTCGCGATCGGAATCAGTGAGATGTGGCGCAGGCGAGATGACCGATTGGGCCAGATCGGTTTGGCCACCATGCTTATGGGCACCGCGGCGTGGAGCTTCTGGATCCTGGCTCGCAACGCGGCATGGCTGCCACCGCTGCGGTGGGGGATTCTCGTGCTCGCCGTGGCCGCCACCGCGGCCCTGCTCTGGGCGCTGCACGGGAAGAACCGCACCGTCGCGAGCATCGCGCTGGCGGTGGCGCTGATCGGTGCATTGTCCGGAACGACGGCATACACCGTGGCCACCCTGGGACAGCCGCACACCGGCGGCGGCCCGAGTGTCGGGCCCCCCGATCCCGACGGTGGCCACGGGCACGGGTGGCATTCCGACAACCCTGAGCTGAACACGATGCTGCGGGCCACCACCACGAAGTGGTCGGCGGCGATCAACCGGTCCGGTGCCGCGGCCGGCCTGGAATTGGCCACTGACACAGCGGTGATGGCGATCGGTGGCTTCACCGGCAGTGATCCGGTGCCGACGCTGGACCGGTTCCAGACCTATGTCGCCGACCGGCAGATCACCTACTACATCCTCCCGGAGTCCAAAGCCGCTGACCGTGGCGGCTTCTTCGGTAGCAACTCGCACACCGACATCACCGATTGGGTGAAGGCGAACTTCACCTCTACCAAGGTTGGTACGGACACCGTCTATGACCTGAGGTCTCCGCTCAAGAAATAGCGGCAGCACACAGGCATTCAGGGGTCAGTCGACTCGTTCGGTCGGGCTGTCGGTGTTGTGCAGGTACCACAAGCCGTCGTCGTGCTTGAGGCAGTACCAGTACTTCAGGAACGCGTCGTCGTCACTGTTCTGGAGGTGCTGGTCGGGGCCGTCCTTGATGCAGGATGCCTCCGTCGGCCAGCTCCACGGGATCCCGTTGTCGTCCCGTACGACAACGTCATCGGCGTGCGCAATGCCTGAAGTGGCCAGAACGGCGCCCAGGGTCAGCGCGCCGACAGCGGCGAGTTTGTTCAGCACGGCGGTCTCCTCACACTGATGGTCAGAACCGACTGGAACCTACCCAGAGGGCGTCGGGCTCGCTTTCACAAAACTCGCAGCGTTTTCGAAAAACGCGTGAGCTCACCAGCGCGATCGTGGTGTGTCACTCGTTGCGGCGATAGTTGCTCGGCGACATGCCGACGCGGTTCTTGAAGGTCGTGGCGAAATGGCTGGGTGTGGAGAACCCCACGGCCACACCGATATCCGTAATCGACATCGCGGTGGTGGCCAGGAGCTGCTTCGCCCGGCGGATTCGGCGGTCGAGGACGAACTGATACGGGGTGCTGCCGAAATCGGCGGTGAAGGTGGCGGAGAACTCGGCAACCGTCATGTCGGCGAGTTCGGCGAGGTCAGCCAGTGAGATTTCCGAGTCAAGGCTGTATTCCAGATATTCCATCAATCTGGCCCGGGTAAGCCGGTCGAATGTGCGGCGACGCGGGCTGCGGGCAGTACCGCCGCCGAACTGGTCGACCAGGTGTAATCGCACGGACTCCGCCAGGGACTCGATGAGCAGGCGCGCGGTGACATCGCTGCGAACGGCGACCGTGCTCATGCGTTCGATCAGCCTGTGCACCAGCGGGTCACGATGCTTGGTGCGCGCAGGGAGGTCGCGGTCGGCGAGGGTGGCTGTGGGGATGCTCAGTTCGCAGAACTGCACGACGCGGCCGTGGGCGAGTGCGGCGTATCTGTGCTCGGCGGGAATGACCCACACATCTCCGACCCGTGGGGCGTGCGGCCCGCTGGGCCCGCGTTCGAACTCGATCTCCATGGAGCGCAGCCGCCCTCCACGGTGCACGACCACGACGTGATGGTCTTCTTCGAAGCACCAGTCCGTCGGTGTGGTGATCTGCTCGGAGACGAACCGGAAGTCGATTCCCTGCGCGGAAGTGGTGATGGTGGACAGCATCGTGCGCGGGCTGCGTTCCCGCGTTCCATCCCATACCGGCAAATCCATCGTCAGCATTATCGCTCACGTCATTGCGCTCGCCACGATGCCTGTGGCGAATCTAGAGCAGCTGCTGGGTGGCTCGGTCTAGCCGCCTTTTACGGTCACACCCGCGACCTTCTCCATCGGTTTGATGACCGAGGTGAAGTCGGATTCGGCGCCTTCGGTCCGCAGCGTCTCCTCCCAGATCCGTTGCACGGTCTGTGCCATCTCGACCGGCATCCCCAGGGATGCGGCCTCGTCCAGATACAGTCGGACGTCCTTGGCCATCAAGCCTGTGGCGAATCCGTAGTCGAAGGTGCGGGGGAGTACCGCCCGCGGGAACTTGTCCCGGCTGGCGTGTGTGCCACCGGATCCGGCGTTCAGCACGTCGATCATCACATCTGCGTCGAGCCCGGCCTTGACTCCCATCACCATCACCTCGGCCGTCGCCGCCAGTGTGGTGGCAGCCATCAGGTTGTTGATCAGCTTCATGGTCTGTGCCGCGCCCGGTTGTTCGGAAACAAAGATGGCCCGCCCGAGCACGTCGAAGACAGAACTCAGCGAGTCGAATTCAGCGCGCGGGCCCGAAACCATCACCGCCAGGGTGCCTGCCGCAGCGCCGTGTACCCCGCCGCTGACCGGGCTGTCCAGAGCGGCGACACCACGTGCGGCCAGAACAGCGTGATTGCGTCGGGCAGCCGCGCCTCCCACAGTGGAAAGGTCGACGAAGCGCCGTAACTTCGAACCGGTGGCAAGCTCGGCCACGACGGCCTCGGACACCTGCGGGGTCGGCAGGCTGGCCAGCACCGTCTCGGCCCGCTCTGCCACCTCGTGTACGGAGTCGGCCCGCCGGGCACCCAGTGCGACTGCCTTGGCCACAACGTCCTCGCGCATGTCGAAGGCCACCACCGGAAACTTCGCAGCCAGCAGACGAGCCATCATGGGCCACCCCATGTTGCCCAGCCCGATGAAGCCGACCTCGGGATTCACGCACGCTCCTTGTCGAGGTCGGCGAACACGGCGCGGGCAAGCCGGAAGCTGTCCACTGCGGCCGGGATGCCTGCGTAGATGCCGACCTGCAGGAAGATCTCGCAGATCTCCTCACGGGTGACACCGTTGGTGAGCGCACCGCGGATGTGTGTGCTCAGCTCGTTGGGCCGGTTGAGCACCGCAATCATCGCCAGGTTCAGCATGCTGCGAGTCTTCAGCTCCAGACCTTCGCGGCCCCATACCGCTCCCCAGCAGTATTCGGTCACCAGATCCTGCAGCGGCTTGGAGAAGGCGTCGACGTTTCCTGCCGCCTTACGAACGTAGTCTTCACCGAGGACAGCGGTGCGGATCGCCAGCCCCTTGTCGTATGTGTCCCGATCCATGTGTCTCTCTCTGTAGTTGATTTACCGGGCCACCACGACGGTCATGGTGGTTGTCACGGCATCGGTCATCGGGGACGCACCCCGTCGAGGAACAGCCGCACGCCGGTCCGCATGCGGGCGTCAAGCTCGTCCGGATTCCAGGTCACACCCCACAAGGCGCCGGTGGCAGGTCCGCCGACGACCATGCTCAGGAACGCGCCTCCCACGACGTCGGGGTCGTCGATCTCGATGACACCGGCCTCGGCGTGGCGGGCGAGGACTTCGGCGATGAACGTCAGCGCCGGCATCGTCCCCTGCTCGTAGACGAGCCGGAACAAACGGGGGAAGCGGTTGCCCTCCGCGTTGAGGATCCGCTGCAGCGCGACACCGGCAGGGCTGGTGATGCCGGCCAACCGGATGCGGCCGATGGCGAGCAGAGTTTCCTCCAGATCGTCGGTCTCAGCCGCGCGCAGCGTCTCGATCGGAACCAACCACCGATCCACCGCCCGTTGTACCGACGCCTCGAACAGCGCTGCCTTGTCGGGGTAGAGGCCGTAGATGGTGCGTTTGGCCATACCGGCGGACGCGGCGATTCCATCGATGGTCGAGCGTTCGAATCCGTTCTCCAGGAACACTTTCAGCGCGCAGTCGAGTAGCTCTTCGTGGCGCTGAGCGGCTTGCTCCCGGGTGGGGCGACCGACTTGACGAATTCGGCCCACGGCGTAACGGTAGCAGTAATGAAACGTTCTAGGTGCTATTAATCGCCGGGGTGACGCCCTCCCGTCGGCGTACGCTTCCCCCATGTCTGCCTCGTTGCCAGCGCCGGTCCGGCGGAGGCCAGGCGTGGTCGAGTCGGTGATCAGCTGGGCGGTCTGGCTGGTGAGCGGTCTCGCTGCCGTGTTGCTGACGTTCGCCGCCATTTTTCCGCTGGGGTTCAGTGGGGCGTATCCCGATCAGGCCGATGAGGCCGGCACCCTGTTCGTCTGGGTGGTGCTCACCTGGGCGACCGTGGTGCTCGCGCCGATCGGCATGGCGATCGGGCATTGGCGGCGTTGGCACATCTGGTACTGGCCGGCGCTGTGCAGCGCCGTGGCGGCCAGAGCGTTCTTCTTGCTGCAGGGACTGTAGGCGTCATATCGAGCGCGGTGGGAGCGGCCACGTAGACTGGAGGGCCGGAGTTTTAACCGGAAAAGGGGCGTACCTGCATGAGCGGCCATTCCAAGTGGGCCACCACCAAGCACAAGAAGGCCGTCATCGACGCCAAGCGCGGCAAGATGTTCGCCAAATTGATCAAGAACATCGAGGTAGCGGCACGTGTCGGCGGGGGAGACCCGGCCGGTAACCCCACCCTCTACGACGCCATTCAGAAGGCCAAGAAGAGCTCGGTCCCCAACGACAACATCGAGCGCGCCCGCAAGCGCGGCGGCGGTGAAGAGGCCGGCGGTGCCGACTGGCAGAACATCACCTACGAGGGCTATGGCCCCAACGGTGTGGCCGTGCTCATCGAGTGCCTGACCGACAACCGCAACCGCGCCGCCGGTGAGGTCCGCGTCGCGATGACCCGCAACGGCGGCAACATGGCCGATCCGGGTTCGGTGGCCTACCTGTTCTCCCGCAAGGGCGTGGTGACGCTGGAGAAGAACGGCCTGACCGAGGACGACGTGCTGATGGCGGTTCTGGAGGCCGGCGCCGAGGAGGTCAACGACCTCGAAGATTCGTTCGAGATCATCTGCGAGCCGACCGACCTGGTCGCGGTGCGGACCGCCCTTCAGGAGGCCGGCATTGATTACGACTCTGCCGAGGCGAGCTTCCAGCCGTCGGTGACGGTGCCGGTGGACCTCGAAGGCGCCCGCAAGGTGCTCAAGCTCGTCGATGCGCTGGAGGACAGCGACGACGTTCAAGAGGTCTACACCAACATCGACATCCCTGACGATGTCGCTGCGCAGCTCGACGAGGAGTAGCCACTGCCCGAGCTGCCACCCTTCAGCCCGACGGTCGGGCTGCTCACCGTCAGCCGAGTCTGGGAGTCCGCGTTCACCGACGCGCTGAAGCCTCTCGGCCTGACCACCCGAAAGTACGGGCTGCTGGGGCATATTCGCGGGAATCCGGGTATCTCGTTCAGCGAACTGGCGCGACGCTCGCGCATCACGGTGCAGAGTGCGCACACCGCCGTGGCATCGTTCGTCGAGGCGGGGCTCGTCGGCGACGCGACGGCTCACGCCGGGGCGGCCTCGACACTGCAGGTGACGGCCAAGGGCGAGGAGCTCCTGGGCCGGGCCGCCGACGTGGTAGCCGAGTTGGACGCGCAGTTCGCCGTTCAGCACCCCGAACTGACCGCGGCATTACGTGCCTATATGACGAGGGTCATGTCAGATCCGGCATAACCTTCAGTTAATCTGAAGGTTATGGAATTCGTGTTGCTGTCCCTCTGTGCGGTGACAGGCACCGTGATTGCGGTTCCGGTCGCATGAGCCTTCGACACTATCTGCGGCGGCCGCCCGCGATCAGCGCCGCGGAAGCAGTCCGCCTGGTCGAAGAGGGCGCGTTGGTGATCGATGTCCGTCGTGCGTTCGAATGGAACCGGGTTCACATTCCCGCTGCTGTCCACATGCCGTTGGAGGAACTGCCCGGCCGCTGTCTGGAACTTCCCGAAGACCGTCTGCTCATCACCTTCTGCACCGGCGGGATCCGGTCTGCTGGTGCGGCGAATCTCTTGGTGGAGAACGGTTTCGACGCGGTCAACATGAGCGGTGGCCTGATCCACTGGCGCGCGGCGGGCGGACCGTTGACCGGCTGAGGCCGGCGGATCAGCGCAGCGCGGCGTCGATCGGTGTCTGACCCGAGATCACCTCGAAAGTCCGGCCTACCGTATCCGGCTCGTGCAGTACGGCGAGCAGCACGCCGGCGACATCTTCGCGGGAAATACTTCCGCGACCGGTGGATTCGGCGATGGTCACGTGCCCGCTGCCGGGCTCATCGGTGAGCCCGCCCGGACGGACGATGGTGGTGCGCAGGCCGGCTCGGGCCCGCACGTCGGCGTCGGCCTCGGACTTGGCATGCATGTAGGCCAGGAACACCTCGTCATAGTTCGCATCGAGCGAACGATCGTCGGCAGAGAGCGCCGAGACCATCACATAGCGGCTCACGCCCGCCGTCTCTGCCGCGTCGGCCAGCAGAATCGCGGCATCGCGATCCACGGTCTGCTTGCGGGCCGCGCCGCTGCCCGGTCCGGCTCCGGCGGCGAACACCACGGCGTCGGCGCCGTGGAGGGCGTCAGCGACCTCGGCGACGGACGCCTTCTCCAGATCCAGCACGACGGGGGTCGCCCCGGCGGCCTCCAGGTCGGCCGCCTGGGCCGGGTTACGGATGAGTCCGACCGCCTCGTCGCCTCGCGACGACAGCAACCGTTCGAGGATCAGAGCGATCTTTCCGTGTCCGCCGGCGATGACCACGCGCATATCCGCACCTCCTACGAACACGGTATCGCCGTCACGTCGACCCGCTGGTGAGCGGCGGTCGCACCGTTCGCCGTTACGGTGATCTCGGTTGTGGTGTGGGCAGCGAACAGGGGGACCCAATGGAGATCGGGGATGCGAGTCGGACCGTGCGGCGCAAGTGGATGACCGCTCCAGACGTCGGGACGGACTCCGATGGCATCGTCGGCGCGTTCCTGACCGTCATCCTGCTCCTGACCCTTTTGGTGTGGCCGTTCTGGTTCGCGGCGAAATTTCTCGGGGTGCCCTGGACGATCGTCGTCGAACAGCGCGGCAGAGAGGTCGGTACCGAACGAGTCAGGGGCTGGCGCGCGTCGCAGCGGCGAATCGATGAGATCCGCCGGAGCATCGGTTCCGGCTACTGATACCGGTGCCTGGCGTGTCCCTGCGTCGCCCCGCGGGCGCGGCCCGCTACGCTATCGAACAGATGTTCTGACGAAGGGGTTCGTGTGCGGGTGATGGGAGTGGATCCCGGGTTGACGCGCTGCGGCCTGTCGGTGGTCGAGAGTGGCCGCGGGAGGCAGGTCACCGCACTCGACGTGGACGTTGTCCGCACGCCGGCCGACGCGCCGCTGCAGAAGCGGCTGATGGAGATCAGTGATGTGGCCGAGTACTGGATGGACACCCACCGGCCCGACGTGATCGCCATCGAGCGGGTCTTTGCCCAGCAGAACGTGTCGACCGTGATGGGCACCGCGCAGGCAGGCGGTGTGATCGCGCTGGCTGCCGCCCGGCGTGACATCGAGGTGCACTTCCACACCCCCTCGGAGGTCAAGGCCGCGGTCACCGGAAACGGCCGCGCCGACAAAGCTCAGGTCACCGAGATGATCACCAGAATTCTTGCGCTACAGGCCAAACCGACCCCGGCGGACGCGGCCGACGCGCTGGCTCTGGCCATCTGTCACTGCTGGCGCGCGCCGATGATCGCCCGAATGGCGGCCGCCGAGGCGATGGCTGCCGAACAACGCCGCAAGTACACGGCGAAGCTCAAGGCGGCGCGCGCATGATCGCCTCGGTACGCGGTGAGGTGATCGACATCGCACTCGACCATGCGGTGATCGAGGCCGCCGGTGTCGGCTACAAGGTGATGGCAACGCCCTCCACTCTGGCCAACCTGCGGCGCGGCAACGAGTCCCGGTTGATCACGGCGATGATCGTGCGTGAGGATTCCATGACCCTCTACGGGTTCGCCGACGGCGATGCCCGCGACCTGTTCCTCACGCTGCTCGGAGTTTCCGGCGTCGGCCCGAAGATCGCCTTGGCGACCCTCGCGGTCTACGACCCGCAGGCATTGCGGCAGGCGCTGGCCGACGGCGATGTGGCCGCGCTCACCCGGGTTCCCGGTATCGGCAAACGCGGTGCCGAGCGCATGGTGCTCGAACTGCGCGACAAGATCGGCCCGGTCACCCCCGGGAGTTCCGGTTTCACCGGGCACGCGGTGCGCGCTCCTGTGGTCGAAGCCCTTGTCGGGCTTGGCTTTGCGGCCAAACAAGCCGAGGAGGCCACCGACAAGGTGCTGGCCAATGATCCCGAGGCCACCACGGCTTCCGCGCTGCGGGCGGCGCTGTCCATGTTGGGTAAGAAGTAACGATGGGCCGTTTCGACGATGCCGAAGAGCCGGACGAGCGGGAGGTCTCGCCGGCCCTGACGGTGGGTGAGGGCGACATCGATGCCAGCCTGCGTCCGCGCTCGTTGGGTGAGTTCATCGGCCAGCCCCGGGTGCGCGAGCAGCTGCAGCTGGTCATCGAGGGCGCCAAGAACCGCGGCGGCACACCGGATCACATCCTGCTGTCCGGCCCACCCGGCCTCGGCAAGACCTCGTTGGCGATGATCATCGCTGCCGAGCTGGGCTCCTCGCTGCGGCTCACCTCCGGGCCGGCTCTGGAGCGGGCCGGAGATCTGGCAGCCATGCTGTCCAACCTCGTCGAGCACGATGTGCTGTTCATCGACGAGATCCACCGCATCGCCCGGCCCGCCGAAGAAATGCTCTATCTGGCGATGGAGGATTTCCGCGTCGACGTCGTGGTCGGCAAGGGGCCCGGTGCCACGTCCATTCCGCTCGAGGTTGCGCCCTTCACCCTGGTGGGGGCGACCACCCGGTCCGGGGCGTTGACCGGCCCGCTGCGGGATCGGTTCGGGTTCACCGCCCACATGGACTTCTACGAGCCGGTCGAACTCGAGCGGGTCCTGGCCCGGTCGGCCGGCATCCTCGGCATCGAATTGGGCCGCGAGGCCGGTACCGAGATCGCCCGACGCTCCCGCGGCACACCCCGTATCGCCAACCGGTTGCTGCGTCGCGTGCGGGACTACGCCGAGGTCCGCGCCGACGGCGTGATCACCCGCGACATCGCCAAGGCCGCACTGGAGGTCTACGACGTCGACGAACTCGGCCTCGATCGCCTGGACCGCGCCGTGTTGTCGGCGCTCACCCGCAGTTTCGGTGGCGGTCCCGTGGGGGTGTCGACACTGGCCGTGGCGGTGGGCGAGGAAGCCACCACGGTCGAGGAGGTGTGTGAACCCTTCCTGGTGCGGGCCGGCATGGTGGCTCGCACGCCGCGCGGTCGCGTGGCCACCCCACTGGCGTGGACGCATCTGGGTATGCAGCCGCCGGTTACCGGACTCGGGCAGCCCGGGCTGTTTGAATAGACCGCATGGTCATCGCCGGTCTGGTATTCGCCGCACTCGCCGCAGCCCTGCATGTGTACATCTTCGTGATGGAGTCGTTGACCTGGACCTCCGCGCGTACTCGCGCCACGTTCGGCATCAGTGAGCAGGAGGCGCAGGCCACCAAGGAGCTGGCTTTCAACCAGGGCTTCTACAACCTGTTCCTCGCGATCGTCACGGTGATCGGGGTCGTCGCGGTTGGCTTGGGACACAACGCGGTTGGTACTGCGCTCGTGTTCGCGGGGGTCGGTTCCATGCTCGCGGCGGCCGTCGTGCTGCTCACCAGCTCACCGGACAAGGCTCGCGCCGCGATCACCCAAGGTGCCTTCCCGCTGATCGCAGTCGTGATGCTCGCGATCGGCTTGCTCTAGGCCGCACTCCGCCGGGTACGGGTGGAGCGGTCGAACGCGGTATGGACTGGTCATCACCACCCGTTATGAGTATCCGCGTCGCAGATACTGATTGGCCGCGGTCCTGGTGGGACCGCGGCCGCTCAGGGGGACCTTCCCTTGTGGGGAAGTCTTTTACAGCAATCCGAGCAGTTTCAGATCGCTGATGTACTTGACGATGACCTCCCGGCTGACATGGGGGATGTCCTTGTCGGGCCCGATCTTCGCGTCCTGCACTGCGGTACGGAACACGTCGGTCGGTGCCATCGCGCCGTTCACCGGCACGCCGGGCTGCTGGTAGTTGTGCAGCAGCGGCAGCAGCGAGGCCTGACGTTGCTTGTCGGGCAGTGCCCGCAGCGTGGTCTCGAAGCGGGCCAACCACTCCTGGTAGTCCTCCACTCGCTGGATCGGGTAGCCGGCCTCGATGAGCCAGTCGACGAACTCGTCCATGCCGATGCCGTCGTCGTGCGGGTTCATCACGTGGTACGTCTCGAAGCCGTCCTGGACGTGGGCGCCCAGGGTTGAGATGGCCTCGGCGATGAACTCGACGGGCAGCCCGTCGTAGTGCGAGCGCTGTCGGTTGCCGTCGGCGTCGAGCTGGTTGAAGGACTTCGGTGCGACACCGGTGGCGACGAGGCTGAACATCATGCGGGTGAACATGTCCGGCAGGTTCAACTGCCCGGCGTAGGTGGTGTCCGCCAGGATCATGTCGCAGCGGAACACCGTCACCGGCAGCCCGGCCAGATCGTGCGCTTCGCGCAGTAGCACCTCGCCGGCCCACTTGCTGTTGCCGTAGCCGTTGGCGTAGCCGTCGTCGACGCGTCGAACCGGACTGATGGCTCGAATATCCCCGGCCTCCACGAACTTTCCTGGCTCGATACCGCCGCCCACGCCGATCGTCGACACGTACGCGAACGGCTTGATGCGCGTGGTGAGCGCGATCCGGATGAGCTCAGCAGTGCCAAGTGCGTTGGGGCCGAACAGTTCGCTGTAGGGCAGCACGTGGTTGACCAGTGCGGCCGGGTCGACGATGAAATCGACGGTGTCGGCCAGACGCTGCCAGGTCACTTGGTCGAGCCCGAGATCGGCCTCGCCCTTGTCGCCGGCGATCACTTCGAGATGGTCGGCGGCCAGTTTCTGGTAGTGCGCCCACAGCTTGGGGTCGCCGCTGTCGAAGGTCTTGTCGAGCCGCGCGCGGGCTTCCTCGTCCGACTTCGCGCGCACCAGGCAGATGACCTTGCCGTCGACCAGGTCCATCCGTTCCAGCCACTCCAGGGCCAAGTAGCGACCCAGGAATCCGGTTGCGCCGGTGAGCAGTACGGTACGGATCTCACTGACCGGGCCCGGCAGGCTCGGTGCGGCGGCCAATGTCGCGGCGTCGATGAATTTGTCCAGCGTCAGATCGGATGCGTGGACTTCGGTCGCGTTGCGGCCGTGCACCGACGTGAAGGTCGGCCGCACATCGGCGCCCGAGCGTTGAGCCTCGATGTACTCGGCGATGGTCCGAAGATCCGAGGCCGGGCTGACGATCGCCGACACCGGCACCTCGACGTCGAAGATCTCCTGCAGGAGGTTTCCGAAGGTCAAGGCCGACAACGAATCTCCACCCAGATCGGTGAAGTGGGCCTCGGGGGCGAGGTCGGATGCCGCGGCACCCAGCAGGGCACCTGCGGCCCGGCTCACCGTGTCGAGCACCGGGGCCTGGGCGCCGTTGCGCCGCAGCTCGCTCAGTTCATTGGCCTGACCCTCGGCCAGCTCCGTGTAAAGCTGCTCCAACCGATCGCCGTAGTAGGCCTTCAGATTCGGCCGAGCCAGCTTGCGGATGCCGGTCAGCAGGCCGTTCTCCAGGCTGAAGGGCGTTGTCTCGACGATGAAATCGCGTGGGATCTCGTAGGACTGCAGACCCGCGGCCCGCGCGGCGTCCTGCAGTGAATCGCCGATCGCCTGCTTCGACAGGGACGGATCGGTCGGCACCACGACGGCCAGCAGATACGAGCGGGCGCTGTTGCCGTAGACGAAGATCTGCCGTACCAGCGGGCTGTCTCCGAAGACGGCCTCCAGCTTGGAGACGGTGACGAATTCGCCCTGCGAGAGCTTCAGCACGTTGTTGCGCCGGTCGAGGTATTCGACCTGGTCTGGTCCGAGTTCGGCGACGATGTCACCGGTGCGGTAGTAGCCGTCCTCGTCGAACATCTCGGCGGTGATCTCCGGGCGCTTGTAGTACCCGGGGAACATCTGCTCGGACTTCACCAGCAGCTCACCACGCGGGTGGGGCCGGTCGGTAAGGAAGTAGCCCAGGTCCGGCACGTCGACCAACTTGTAGTCGATCACCGGCGGGCGCTGGATGTGGCCGTCGACGAAGACCGAACCTGCCTCGGTGGAGCCGTAGCCCTCCAGCAGGTGCATGTCGAGCAGGCGCTCCACCCAGTTCTTCATCTCCGCCGAGATCGGCGCGGAACCGGTCATCGCGGAGACGAACCGCCCGCCCAGCAGGTCCTGGCGAACCTCGGCGAGGACTTCGTCTTCCGGTGCTCCGCTGCGATCCAACCGGCTCTGGTACTCCTGAAACAGCATGTCCCAGATCCGGGGCACGAAGCTCAGCTGCGTGGGCCGGACCAGGGCTAGGTCCTCCAGGAAGGTCGAAAGGTCGCTGCGCGCAGCGAAATACGCGGTGCCACCGGAGCTCAGCGTGCCGATCAAGATGCCGCGGCCCATGACGTGGCTCATCGGCATGAAGTTGAGGGTGATCGCCGGCAGCGCCGCCTGATTCTCGTCCCAGGTGGCCTTGGTGGCCAGCTGCCACATGTTGGCGACCTTGCTCTCCGGGTACATCGCGCCCTTGGGGGTGCCGGTGCTGCCGGAGGTGTAGATCAGCATGGTCAGCGGGTCGGGCTGACCGGGGGTGTACAGCGGTGCGTCGGCCAGTGAGCGGCCGCGGTCGAGGACGTCGGCCAGCGGTTCGACGACGACATCGGTGCCGGCCAGTGCGGCCTTGGCGGCTTCGAAGGCTTCACGCTGAGCGTCGACCCGCGGGCGGTAGTCGAACACCACCAGGCGCCGGGGTGCAGGGCCGGACTTCACCAGTTCGACCGCGTCGTCGAGGAAGTCGATGCTCGCCGCGATCACGGTCGGTTCCGTCTCGGCGACGATGGGGCGCAGGGTGGTTACCGGCGCACTGGTCTGCAGCGGCACCGATACGGCACCGAGTTCGATCAGCGCGGTGTCGACAGTGGTGTAGTCGACGCTGGTGAACCCCAGGATGGCGACGCGGTCGCCGGGCTTCACCGGGTGGTTGTGCCAGGCGTTGGTCACCGCTTGGACGCGGTCGCCCAACTGGCGGTACGTGATGGTGTCGAACCGGGGGAGCAGCTGGGCCGACGTGCGGCCGTCGGCGTCGGTGACGTACTCGACGGCGCGCTGTCCCAGCGCGGGACGGTCGGCGTAGCCGGCGAACACGCCTTTGACGACAGCCGGCAACCGCAGCTCGGGCTCGGCGACGGCGGTGTTGACAGCCTCGCTGGGACGGGCCGCGGCGAACTGTGAGTCGGCTTCATACAGGTGTGCGATCCGGCGTTGCAACCGGTCTTCACGCGTTTCGGTGGTCATATCGGTTCCCCTGAGCAAATCAAAATAAATATGGTCGGCACGTCTGCCGTGCCTACTCATTACTACGTTAGTAAAACTAATTATATTTCGAGATGCCAGCGCTGATGGTGCGAGATGCGTCACGCCCGACGGCGCCCGCCCCACAGCGGTATGGGGCGGGCGCGCGAGGGACTAGAGCAGGCCGAGCTGCTGCAGGTCGGTGATGTACTTGACGATCACTGCCGGGCTGACATGGGGAATGTCCTTGTCGGGCCCGATCTTGGCTTCCTGCACCGCCGCACGGAAGTGGTCCGTGGGCGCCAGGGCGCCCAGCATCGGCCGCTCGGGCTTCTGGTAGTTGTGCAGCAGCGGCAACAGCGACGCCTGACGCTGCTTGTCCGGCAGGGCGCGCAAGGTGCTCTCGAAGCGCTGGACCCACTGCCCGTAATCCTCGATGCGCTCGATCGGGTAGCCGGCCTCGATGAGCCAGTCGACGAACTCGTCCATGCCGAGGCCGTCGTCGTACGGGTTCATCACGTGGTAGGTCTCGAAGCTCTCGACCGATTGCCCGCCCAACGTCGAGATCGACTCGGCGATGAACTCGACGGGCAGACCGTCGTAATGTGAGCGCTGGCGGTTGCCTTCGGAATCCAGCTCGTAGAAGGACTTCGGCGCGATACCGCTGGCGACGAGGCTCAGCATCATGCGGGTGAACATGTCCGGCAAGTTCAGCTGGCCCGAGTAGGAGGTGTCGGCCAGGATCATGTCGCAGCGGAACACCGCGACCGGCAGCCCGCACAGATCGTTGGCCTCGCGCAGCAAAACCTCACCCGCCCACTTGCTGTTGCCGTAACCGTTGGCGTACCCATCGTTGATCTTGCGGACCGCACTCATCTCCCGGACGTCGACGTTCTCGACGAACTTCCCGGGCTCGATCTGATCGCCGACGCCGATGGTCGACACGTAGGTGTACGGCTTGATCTTCGTGGTGAGCGCGATCTTGATCAGCTCGGCGGTGCCCAGTGCGTTGGGGCCGAACAGTTCGCTGTAGGGCAGCACGTGGTTGACCAGTGCGGCCGGGTCGACGATCAGGTCGACCTCGTCGGCGAGCCGCTGCCAGGTCTGCTGATCCAGGCCGAGGTTCTCCTCGCCCTTGTCGCCGGCAACCACTTCGAGGTGGTCAGCGGCCAGATTCTGGTAGTGCGCAAGGAGTTTCGCGTCACCGCTGTCGAAGGTGGCGTCGAGCCGGGTCCGGGCCTCCTCGTCGGACTTGGCGCGCACCAGCGCGATGACCTTGCCGTCGACCAGGTCCATGCGCTCCAGCCATTCCAGCGCCAAGTAGCGGCCGAGGAAGCCGGTGGCGCCGGTGAGCAGCACGGTCCGAACCTCGCTGCCTGCCTTGGGCAGGTTCGGTGCGGCGGCCAGGGTGTCGGCGTCGAGGAACTTGTCCAGGGTCAGGTCGGCCGCACTGACTTCGGCGGCGTGCCTGCCGTGCACCGACGCGTAGGTCGGGCGCTTGGATCCGCTGCGCTGGGTCTCGATGTACTCGGCGATGCCGGCCAGGTCGGTGGCCGGGCTGACGATCACGCCCACCGGCACATCCACATCGAAGATCTCCCGAAGCAGGTTGCCGAAGGTCAACGCCGACAAGGAATCCCCACCCAGGTCGGTGAAGTGGGCGTCAGGCCCCAGGTCGGATGCCGCGGCGCCCAGCAGGGCACCGGCAGCCCGGCTGACGGTTTCCACCACGGGGGCGTCGGCACTCGCCGAACGCAACTCGCGAAGTTCGGCGGCCTGCGTCTCGGCCAGCTCGGCATACAGCTGCTCGAGCCGCTCGCCGTAGTGCGCCTTCAACTTCGGCCACGCCAGCTTGCGGATACCGGTCAGCAGACCGTTCTCGAGGCTGAACGGTGTTGTCTCCACGATGAAGTCGCGCGGGATCTCGTAGGACTGCAGGTCGGCCTCCCGGGCCACCTCTTGCAGGGACTCGGCGATCGCCTCTTTGGAAACGCTCGGATCCGTGGGTACCACGACGGCCAGCAGGTAGGGCTGGGCGCTGTTGCCGTAGACGTAGATCTGTTGCACCAGTGGACTGTTGCCGAACACGGCTTCCAGCTTGGCCAGGGTGACGAACTCGCCCTGGGCGAGCTTGAGCACGTTGTTGCGCCGGTCGACGTAGCGCAGCTGGTCCGGGCCGATCTCTGCGACGACGTCACCGGTGCGGTAGAAGCCGTCCTCGTCGAACACCGACGCGGTGACCTCGGGACGCTTGTAGTAGCCGGGGAACAGGTTCTCGGTCTTGATCAGCAACTCGCCGCGCGGGTGAGGCTGGTCGGTGCCGAAGTACCCGAGGTCCGGGACGTCGACCAACTTGTAGTCGATCACCGGCGGACGCTGCACGACACCGTCGAACAGTGCCATGCCGGCTTCGGTCGAGCCGTAGCCCTCCAGCAGGTGGATGCCGAGCATGTCCTGGGTCCAGGTCTTGAGCTCGGCTGAGATGGGTGCCGAGCCGGTCATGGCGGCGACGAAGCGGCCGCCGAGCACCTTGTCGCGGACCTCGGCCAACACCTCCGCTTCGACGGCCTCACGGTCCCGGCCGCCCTCGGCCAGACGCTGATCGACCCGGCTCTGATATTCGCTGTGGATCATCTCCCAGACGCGTGGGACGAAATTCAGCTCGGTGGGCCGCGTCAGGGCGAGGTCCTCCAGCAGTGTCGACAGGTCGCTGCGGGCGGCGAAGTAGCAGGTGCCGCCGGCGGCGAGCGAGGCATACAGGATGCCGCGGCCCATCACGTGGCTCATCGGCATGAAGCTCAGGTTGATCGCCGAGCTGACCGGCCCGAGCCAGGCCTTGCTGTTGCGACGCCAGAACTTGGCCACGGCGCTCTGCAGGTACATCGCGCCCTTGGGAGCGCCGGTGCTGCCGGAGGTGTAGATCAGCAACGCCAAGGGGTCGGAGCCGTCCGCCTTGGGCGCCTCGGGTGCCGGGAGGTTGCTTCCGCGGTCCAGCAGTCCGGCCAGCGTGTCGACGGCGATGGATGCGCCTGCTGCGGTGATCCTCTCGGCGGCCGATGCCACGGCCTCGCGATGGTCATCGATCTCGGGGTGGTGGTCGAAGACGACGAGTTGGGCCGGAGCGTGAGCGGTGAGCGCGAGCTCGACGGCATCGGCGAGGTGGTCGACACTCGCCGCGATCACCCGAGGCTCGGTCTCGGTCACGATCGGCGCCAGCGCCTCGGGCGAGGAGCTGGTCTGCAGGGGCACCGACACCGCGCCGATCTGGCCGAGCGCCGTGTCGATCACGGTGTAGTCAGCACTGGTGAAACCCAGGATCGCGACCCGGTCGCCGGCTGCGACGCCCGAGGCGTGCAGCGCTGCGGCGAGGGCGCGCACCCGGTCCCACACCTGGCCGTAGCTGATGGTGTCGAACCGGGGGAGCAGGCGAGCAGTGGTGCGCCCCGTGGCAGGGTCGGCCACGAATTCGAGCGCGCGCTCGCCGAGCGCGGGCCGTTCGGCGTAGCCCTCCAGAACCCTCTGCACGATCTCGGGCAGAAGCAGGCCGGGCACGTCTACGGAGGCGGTGACGGTGTCGCTCGGTATCGCGGCGGCGAACTGTGGATCGGTGGCGGTCAGATCGGCGATACGGGTCGCCAGTTGCTCATCGCGAGTATCAAACGACATCAAATAACCCTCTTTACAAATAGCTGAAACAGTCACCGGCGCGACGTTGCACCACCGATTACTACGTTAGTGAAGCTAAACTTATTTCCGAAAAACCAGCTTCTGAGCTGTCAATGTGCTGTGAGTCTGATCGTTCCTGCATGCGGCCCGGGACCACCTGATAAGCCGGGTCACCGGATTGCCGGAACCGTCGGGTCTGGCGGCGACCAGGGAATCGAAGGCGTCGGCCAAGGTATCGCGCAGAGCGCACTCGACGAGACGCATGCCCGCAGGGTAGGGGCGTTACTCCCGTTGAATTCCGGGGTACCCACCCGGGAGTCAAAGGAGGCATCATGACCGAATTCGATACCCGCGGTGGGCGTCTACGTATGCGGCGCAGCCGTGGCGCCGCCAGCGGCCTGTTGCTGGTGTTACTGGGAATCTGGGGTGCGCTGATCCCGTTCGTCGGACCGTACTTCGACTTCGCCTTCACCCCGGATCAAGCCTGGGTGTGGACGACGGCCCGCGGTTGGCTGGAGGTGCTTCCGGGCGCTGTGACGGCGTTGGGCGGCCTGTTCCTGCTGGTGTCGGGTAACCGCGCCACGGCGCACTTCGGCGCATGGCTGGCCGTGGTGGGTGGGGCCTGGTTCGTGGTCGGCAGGGCCCTCGCGGGTCCGCTGGGCATCGGTGATGCCGGGATGCCGATCGCGGTGACCGACGCCAAGCGGATCACCCTGGAGCTGGCCTACTTTTCCGGGCTGGGCGCTTTGATCGTGTTCCTGGGCGCCATGGCGGTCGGCAGGTTGTCGGTGCGCAGTGTCCGCGACGTCGAGTACGCGCGACGACCGGTCGCCACTGCTGCGACCGCCGAGCCCGTCGGCTACGCGGACGCCCAACCGACCGAAGCCATCCCGGCGCGCGAGCACCGGCACTGGGGCGGGCTGTTCGGCCGCAGGCACACCCACGCGCACTAGCGCTTCAGAGGTCGCGCAGGATCAGCTCGAGCACGTCGAGCCCCTCGATCAGCAGCTCGTCGCTGATGGTCAGCGGCGGCAGGAAGCGCAGCACGTTGCCGTAGGTACCGCAGGACAGCACGATCACCCCGGCCGTATGGGCACCGGCGCAGAGCGCCTTGGTCAGCTCAGGGTCGGGTGTGGTCGTGCCGGCCTTGACCAGTTCGACGGCGATCATCGCGCCCCGGCCGCGTACATCACCGATCCGCTCGTCCTCGGCCTGCAACCGGCCCAGCCGATCTTTCATCAGCTGCTCGATGTGCTGGGCGCGGGCGATCAATCCGTCGGCCTCGATGGTCTCGATCGTGGCCAGTGCCGCCGCGCACGCGATCGGATTGCCGCCATAGGTGCCGCCCAGTCCGGAGACGTGCGGCGAGTCCATGATCTCGGCCCGCCCGGTGACCGCGGACAGCGGGAGGCCATCGGCGATGCCCTTGGCGGTGACGATCAGATCGGGGTCGATGCCCTCGTGCTCGCATGCGAACATCGCGCCGGTCCGGGCGAACCCGGTCTGCACCTCGTCGGCGATGAACACCACGTCGTTGTCGCGGCACCAACCCAGCAGCGCAGGCAGGAACCCGTCGGCCGGGACGATGAACCCGCCCTCGCCCTGGATGGGCTCGATGATGACCGCGGCCAAGTTGTCGGCGCCGATCTGCTTTTCCATCACATCGATGGCGCGCCTGGCCGCGAGTGCGCCGTCGGTGGCCAGTTCCTTGCCGAACTCGGCGTCGCGGTACGGGTAGGACAGCGGCGCTCGGTAGATCTCCGGAGCGAACGGGCCGAAGCCGTGCTTGTAGGGCATGGCCTTGGCGGTCAGCGCCATCGTGAGGTTGGTGCGCCCGTGATAGGCGTGGTCGAAGGCGACGACGGCGGGCTTGTGGGTGTGGGACCGCGCGATCTTGACCGCGTTCTCCACGGCCTCCGACCCGGAGTTGAACAAGGCCGAACGCTTGTCCCCGCGGACCGGTGTCAGCCGGTTGAGGTGTTCGCACACCGCGACGTACTGCTCGTACGGCGTCACCATGAAGCACGTATGGGTGAACTCGGCGGCCTGCGTCGCTACCGCTTCGACGACGCGCGGAGACGAGTTGCCGATGGTGGTCACCGCGATGCCCGACCCCAGATCGATGAGCCGATTGCCGTCAACGTCTTCGACGATGCCGCCCCCGGCGCGGACCGCGTACACGGGCATGGTGTTGCCGACGCCGCGGGCGACTGCCGCCGATTTCCGGGCGATCAACGCTTGCGATTTCGGCCCGGGAATCGTGGTGGCCAGGTGGCGGCTCTGCTCGGGATGGCTCAACACTGCCTCCTGATTTTCCAAGGGCGGCGCGACAAAGAACGCGTATCGAGCCTAGTCGCCGAGGTGGTCTGTCGGCGGCGAATGGGGTGGTCCGGGTCGGCGGCGGTATCGTGGCCTCGGTCGCCCTGACTTCTGACACAACACGAAAGACATAGTTGACATGGATCTCGTCATTTTCCTGCCCCTGCTGATCGTCATGGGCGCGTTTATGTTCTTCGCGTCGCGTCGTCAGCGCAAGGCCATGCAGGCAACCATTGACCTGCACAACTCGCTGCAGATCGGCGATCGGGTGCACACCACTTCGGGGTTGCAGGGCACGATCACCGCCATCACCGACGACAACGTCGATCTGGAGATCGCCCCAGGCGTCATCACCACCTGGATGAAGCTCGCCGTACGGGATCGCATCGAGGAAGACACCGAGGAAGGTGCCGCCGTCGAGGAATCGACGGGTGCCACCGAATTGACCGAGAGCACCGGTGTCACCGACGCCGAAGGCCTCAAGAAAGACTGACTGCAGAGCACCCAGGACAAGCACGTAACCTTTGCGGTGCTGACGAACTGATCTCGAGGAGACCCTAGAAACGTGGCATCGTCTTCGGCGCCGGTGCATCCTGCGCGCTACCTGACGCTATTCCTGGTCCTTCTGATCGGCGTATACCTGCTGGTGTTCCTCACCGGCGACAAGCAGGCCAAGCCCAAACTCGGCATTGACCTGCAGGGCGGTACCCGGGTGACGCTGACAGCGCGCACCCCGGACGGCTCGACGCCGACCAGAGAGGCGCTCAACCAGGCCCAGCAGATCATCAGTGCCCGCGTCGACGGTCTCGGCGTCTCCGGTTCGGAGGTCGTCATCGACGGCGACAACCTGGTGATCACCGTTCCCGGCAATGACGGCAGCGAGGCCCGCAACCTGGGCCAGACCGCCCGTCTGTACATCCGGCCGGTCGTGCACGCGATGCCAGCCAAGCCGCCGGCCCAGCAGGGCCAGCAGGCCCCCGGTGCTCCGGGTGCGCCGGCCGCTCCTGGAGCTCCGGCTCCGGGAACGCCCGGTGCGCCTGCTGCTCCCGGCGCCGTTCCTGGTCTTCCCGGTGCGATCCCGGGCTTGGCGCCGGTCGCCCCGGGCGTTCCTGGCGAGGCCCCGGCGGCACCGCCGGCCGGAGCGCCCGTGCCCGCGCCTCAGCCGCGGCCCTTCCCGTTGGACCCCGCGCCGACGCCGGGGGAGCCCACGCCCGCACCGGCCCCGGCTCCGGGTGAGCCCGCACCGGCACCCGGTCCGGCCCCCGCACCGGCGCCGGCCAAGCCCGGCGATGCCAAGGCAGCCCTGGCGCAACGCATTTCCGACGAGAAGGAACTGCGTCAGAGCACCAACCCTTCGATCCAGATCCTGGCGCTGCAGTACCAGGCCACCCGCTGCGGCGAGGACGACGTGCTCGCCGGCAACGACGACCCGAATCTGCCACTGATCACCTGCTCGCAGGACGGGCAGACGGTGTACCTGCTGAGCAAGTCGATCATGAGTGGTGAAGAGATCGAGAACGCCACCTCCGGCCTGAACCAGCAGCAGGGTCAGTACGTCGTCGATGTGACGTTCAAGAGCGGCGGAGCCAAGACCTGGGCCGACTTCACCGCGGCCAACGTGGGCACCCAGACCGCGTTCACCCTCGACTCGCAGGTGGTCAGCGCTCCCGAGATCCGGGAAGCGATCCCCGGTGGCAACACTCAGATCACCGGTCAGTTCAATGCCGACACGGCCAAGGAACTGGCCAACGTGCTCAAGTACGGGTCGCTGCCGTTGTCGTTCGAGTCGTCGGAAGCGGAGACCGTTTCGGCGACCCTGGGCTTGTCCTCGATGCGGGCCGGTCTGATCGCCGGCGCGGTCGGTCTGGTGGCGGTGCTGCTCTACTCGCTGCTGTATTACCGAGTGCTCGGCTTGTTGGTTGCCTTGTCGCTGGTCGCCGCGGGCGCAATGGTTTTCGCCATCCTCGTGTTGCTGGGCAGATACATCGGTTACACGCTCGACCTGGCCGGTATCGCCGGTCTGATCATCGGTATCGGCACCACCGCGGACTCCTTCGTGGTGTTCTTCGAACGAATAAAGG
Organism: Mycolicibacterium fortuitum subsp. fortuitum; assembly: GCF_022179545.1. Next base: position 2,790,677 of record NZ_AP025518.1, read on the forward strand.
ACGAGATCCGCGAGGGCCGGTCGTTCCGGTCGGCGGTGCCACGAGGCTGGGCGCGCGCCCGCAAGACGATCGTGTCCGGTAACGCCGTGACCTTCCTGGCCGCCGCGGTGCTGTACTTCCTGGCGATCGGTCAGGTCAAGGGCTTCGCGTTCACCTTGGGACTGACCACGATCCTGGACATCGTGGTGGTGTTCCTGGTGACCTGGCCGCTGGTGTACCTGGCGTCCAAGTCCCCGACGATGGCAAAACCTGCCCTCAACGGTCTCGGCGCGGTGCAGCAGATCGCGCGGGAACGCCGGGAGGCTTCGCATGCGACCGCGGGACGGGGATAGACACATGGCAGCGAAAAACGACACCACTGCTGAGGACGTGAAGGACACCTCGGTGGAGACGCCGAGTATCGAATCCACCTCCGCGGTACTGCCCAAGCACGGGTTCTTCGTCCGGCTCTACACCGGCACCGGCGCCTTCGAGGTGATCGGCCGCCGCAAGCTCTGGTACGCGGTCTCCGGCGTCATCGTCGCGATCTGCATCGCCAGCATGGTGCTGCGCGGGTTCACCTTCGGCATCGACTTCGAAGGCGGCACCAAGGTGTCGATGCCCTCGGCCGGTTCCGGGGGCACCGTGACGGTCCAGCAGGTCGAGGACGTCTACAGCAAGACCCTGAACCGGTCGCCGGAGTCGGTCGTGTTGGTCGGCAGCGGCGCGTCGGCCACTGTCCAGATCCGTTCGGAGACATTGTCCGAACCGGAGATCGAGCAGCTGCGGACCGCGCTTTTCGACGAGTTCCATCCGAAGGGCAGTGACGGCCAGCCCAGCAAACAGGCGATCAGCGACTCCAAGGTCTCGGAGACCTGGGGCGGCCAGATCACCCAGAAGGCCCTGATCGCGCTGGTGGTCTTCCTCGTGCTGGCGTCGATCTACATCGCGTGGCGCTATGAGCGGTACATGGCGATGGCCGCGATGGCCACCCTGGTCTTCGACCTGGTCGTGACCGCCGGTGTCTACTCACTCGTCGGATTCGAGGTCACCCCGGCGACCGTGATCGGCCTGCTCACGATTCTGGGCTTCTCGCTGTATGACACCGTGATCGTGTTCGACAAGGTGGAGGAGAACACCCACGGCTTCGAGCACACCACTCGCCGAACCTTCGCCGAGCAGGCCAACCTGGCCGTCAACCAGACGTTCATGCGTTCGATCAACACCAGCTTGATCTCGGTGTTGCCGATCGTGGCGCTGATGGTGGTGGCGGTCTGGTTGCTCGGAGTCGGGACCCTGATGGACCTGGCACTGGTCCAGCTGGTCGGTGTCATCGTCGGCACCTACTCGTCGATCTACTTCGCCACTCCGCTGCTCGTGTCGCTGCGTGAGCGCACCGAACTGGTGCAGAAGCACACCAAGCGGGTGCTGAACCGCCGCGAGAAGGGCGCCAAGTCGGCGACGGCCAAGGAAGCGGCGGAGACCACGGACACCGATGCCACCGACGCCCCGACGGTGTCGGTCTCAGCCGAGCCTGCACCGGCAAAGCCGGCACCGGGCGCTCGTCCGGGTCCGCGGACCGGACGTCCCTCGGGCAAGCGGAACACCCGGCGGTAAGCCGGATGGTTCAGTGGCGGGCCGTGGCCCGGGCACGGACGGCCGCGGCGGCCGCACTGTCAGTGGTCGCCGGAATGGGGCTGGCGGCGTGTTCGGGCAGCTCGGCCGACGAGATCGACTACGCCGTCGACGGAACACTGACCACGTACAACACCAACACGGTGGCCGGAGCTGCGTCCGCCGGACCGCAGGCGTTCGCCAGGGCATTGACCGGATTCGCCTATCACGGCCCCGAAGGTCAGGTCGTGGCCGACAACGACTTCGGTTCGGTTTCGGTGGTCGGTCGCGCGCCACTGGTGCTGGATTACGTGATCAGCGACAAGGCGGTCTATTCCGACGGCAAGCCGATCACCTGTGACGACCTGGTGTTGACCTGGGGTGCGCAGTCCGGCCGGTACCCGGTGTTCGACTCCGCCAGCCAGGCTGGTTACCGCGACATCGCGTCGGTGGACTGTGCGCCCGGTCAGAAGCGGGCTCGGGTGTCGTTCGCCCAGGACCGCGGATTCCTCGACTACGGCCATCTGTTCGCGGCCACGTCGCTGATGCCCGCGCATGTCATCGCCGACGATCTCGGGCTGGGCGACGGAGGAGTGGCCACCGCGCTTCAGAACGGCGACCAGCCGACCATCGACCGGATCGCCAAGGCATGGAACACCATGTGGGATCTCAAGCCCGACCTCGACCTGAAGAAGTTCCCCTCGTCGGGCCCCTACCGGATCGACTCGGTGTCCGAGGACGGCGTGGTGGTGCTGGTGGCCAACGACAAATGGTGGGGCACACCGCCGGTCACCAACCGGATCGCGGTGTGGCCGCGTGGTGCCGACATCCAGGAGCGGGTCAACCAGGGATCCTTCGACGTCGTCGACATCGAGTCGGGCTCCTCGGGCCTGCTCAATCTGCCCGACGACTACGTCAGCCTGGAAAGCCCGTCCGCCGGTATCGAGCAATTGATCTTCGCGCCGGGCGGTCCACTGGCCGCCCCGGCCGCCCGCCGGGCAGTTGCGCTGTGCACCCCACGTGACGTGATCGCCCGCAACGCCGGGACACCCATCGTCAACTCACGGCTCAGCCCGGTCAGCGACGACGCGTTCAGTGCGGCCGAAAATGTCGGCGAGTCAGCGCAATTCGCCGTGGCCAACCCCCAGGCGGCCCGCGCGGCCCTGAACAACAAGCCGTTGACCGTCCGCATCGGGTATCAGACACCCAACGCCAGGCTGGCCGCGACCGTCGGCGCGATCGCGAAATCGTGCGCCGCTGCGGGCATCACCGTCCAGGACGCCGGATCAGCGACGGCGGGGCCGGTGGCGTTGCGCAACAACGAGATCGACGGGTTGCTCGCCAGCACCGGCGGCGCCGCGGGCAGTGGTTCCTCTGGATCTTCGGCCATCGACGCGTACGCCTTCCACTCCGGCAACGGCAACAACCTGCCCGCCTATTTCAACGAGCGGATCGACGGCATCATCGATGCGCAGGCGGTCACCAGCGATCCGAAGGAACTGGCCCGGCTGGCGGGGGAGGGAGCACCGATCCTGTGGAACGACATGCCGACCCTGCCGCTGTACCGCCAGCAGCGCACCGTGCTGACCTCGAACAAGATGTACGCCGTGAGCAGCAATCCGACCCGGTGGGGCGCGGGCTGGAACATGGACCGCTGGAAGTTGTCCACATGAGCCAGGATGTCTCCCGGTTGGTCAAGAGCCTGATCCGGGAGGTCCCGGACTTCCCCGAACCCGGCGTGCAGTTCAAGGACCTGACCCCACTGCTGGCCGACGCCGAGGGCCTGGCGGCGGTGACCGACGCACTCGCGGCCACCGCGGCCGACGCCGATCTGGTGGCCGGCCTGGACGCGCGCGGTTTCCTGCTGGGTGCCGCCGTGGCGACCCGGCTCGGAATCGGTGTCCTGGCGGTACGCAAGGGCGGGAAGCTGCCGCCGCCGGTGCACAGTGTCACCTATCAGCTCGAATACGGCAGCGCGACGCTGGAGATCCCGGCCGACGGGATTGATATCGCCGGCCGCAACGTTGTGATCATCGATGACGTCCTTGCCACCGGTGGGACCTTGGCTGCGGCGATGCGGCTGCTGGAGGCCAGCGGTGCAAATGTCCTGAGCGCCGGCGTGGTGCTGGAATTGGCGGCCCTGGGCGGCCGCGATGTGGTGGCACCGCTACGGGTCAGCAGCCTGCACACGGTGTGAGGGATATCCTCGATATCTCAGATGCTCAGCGGGAGGTGACGATGGCCAGCGAACCGGCTACGGACACTGGTACGGGCCAGGCGGTCCAGTCGCCCCCGACGCTGCCGGGATCCACGGGTGCCGACCCCGCCAAGGCTCTCGACACCGCGAAGCTTCCCGATACCACCAAGACCAGTGCCTCGCGCCGGGTCCGTGCGCGGCTGGCCCGCCGGATGACCGCGCAGCGCAGTGCGGTCAACCCGGTCCTGGAGCCTCTGGTCGCGGTCCACCGCGAGATCTATCCGAAGGCCGACCTGCAGTTGCTGCAGCGCGCCTATGACGTCGCAGACCAGCGGCACGCCGACCAGTTGCGCAAGTCGGGCGACCCCTACATCACGCATCCGCTGGCTGTGGCCAACATCCTGGCCGAACTCGGTATGGACACCACCACGCTCGTGGCCGCCCTCCTGCACGACACGGTGGAAGACACCGGTTACACCCTGGAGGCGTTGACCGCCGAGTTCGGGGCTGAGGTGGGCCACCTGGTCGACGGAGTCACCAAGCTGGACAAGGTGGTGCTCGGTTCGGCCGCCGAGGGCGAGACCATCCGCAAGATGATCATCGCGATGGCCCGGGACCCGCGCGTGCTGGTGATCAAGGTGGCCGACCGGCTGCACAACATGCGCACCATGCGTTTCCTGCCGCCGGAGAAGCAGGCCCGCAAGGCCCGCGAGACGCTGGAAGTGATTGCGCCGCTGGCCCATAGGCTCGGCATGGCGACGGTCAAGTGGGAGCTGGAAGACCTGTCGTTCGCGATCCTGCACCCTAAGAAGTACGAGGAGATCGTGCGCCTGGTCGCCGACCGGGCACCGTCTCGCGACACCTACCTGGCCAAGGTGCGCGCCGAGATCGGCGTGGCGCTGAGCGCGATGAAGATCAACGCGGTGGTCGAGGGCAGACCCAAGCATTACTGGTCGATCTACCAGAAGATGATCGTCAAGGGCCGCGACTTCGACGACATCCACGACCTGGTGGGCGTGCGGATCCTGTGCGACGAGATCCGGGATTGCTACGCCGCGGTCGGTGTCGTGCACTCACTGTGGCAACCGATGGCGGGCCGCTTCAAGGACTACATCGCCCAGCCGCGTTACGGCGTCTACCAGTCGCTGCACACCACGGTCGTGGGTCCGGAGGGCAAGCCGCTGGAGGTGCAGATCCGCACCCGCGACATGCACCGCACCGCCGAGTACGGCATCGCTGCGCACTGGCGCTACAAGGAAGCCAAGGGCCGCAACGGGGTTCCGCACAGTGGTGCGGCCACCGAGATCGACGACATGGCCTGGATGCGGCAACTGCTCGACTGGCAGCGGGAAGCGGCCGATCCGGGGGAGTTCCTCGAGTCGTTGCGTTACGACCTTGCGGTGCAGGAGATCTTCGTCTTCACCCCCAAGGGTGACGTGATCAACCTGCCCACGGGCTCGACCCCGGTGGACTTCGCGTACGCGGTGCACACCGAGGTGGGGCACCGCTGTATCGGCGCACGGGTCAACGGCAGGCTCGTCGCGTTGGAACGCAAGCTGGAAAACGGTGAAGTCGTCGAGGTGTTCACCTCGAAGGCGCCCAATGCCGGGCCGTCGCGTGACTGGCAGACCTTCGTGGTGTCGCCGCGGGCCAAGGCGAAGATCCGCCAGTGGTTCGCCAAGGAGCGCCGCGAAGAAGCCCTGGAATCGGGCAAGGATGCCATCGCACGTGAGGTCCGCCGCGGTGGACTTCCGTTGCAGCGCTTGATCAATGCCGATTCGATGGCCGCGCTGGCCCGCGAGCTGCGCTACACCGACGTGTCCGCGCTGTACACCGCGGTCGGCGAGGGTCACGTCTCGGCGCGCCACGTCGTGCAGCGGCTGCTCGCCCAGTTCGGTGGCGACGACGCGGCCGAGGACGAACTCGCCGAGCGGTCCACCCCGCTGACCATGCCGGTGCGCCAGCGCAGCACCGACGACACCGGCGTCGCGGTGCCGGGAGCTCCCGGCACCCTGACCAAGCTCGCCAAATGCTGCACCCCGGTACCCGGCGACACCATCATGGGCTTCGTGACCCGCGGCGGCGGGGTGAGCGTGCACCGCACCGACTGCACCAATGCGGCGTCCCTGCAACAGCAGTCGGAGCGCATCATCGAGGTGAACTGGGCGCCGTCGCCGTCGTCGGTGTTCCTGGTGGCCATCCAGGTCGAGGCACTCGACCGGCACCGTCTGCTCTCCGACGTGACCCGCGTGCTGGCCGACGAGAAGGTCAACATCCTCTCGGCATCGGTCACCACGTCCAATGACCGCGTCGCGATCAGCCGTTTCACGTTCGAGATGGGCGATCCCAAGCATCTCGGGCACCTGCTGAGCGTCGTCCGCAACGTGGAGGGCGTCTACGACGTCTACCGCGTCACCAGTGCGGCGTAGCCGGACGCCGCACCAGGTACACCGCGCCGGTCACGGTGATCGCCAGGACACCGATCCCCACCGCGATGACGAGCACGCGCAGCAGTTTGGCGATGAGCGTCGCGGGCAACAACGCGTCGGCAGAAGACTCGGGCGACAACGAGAACGGCAGTGACCCCGACCCCAGGATGCCTGCCAGTTCGCGCGCCGATTCGGCGGTGAAGTCGCCGCTGATCTGCAGCTGACCACCGCTGATGGCTTCCCGGATCTGCGGGGCGCTGACCACTCGGGAGTCGAGGGTGAACGCGGTCTGGGCGCCGATGTTGGCCGAGGTGAATTCCGACCAGGTGTTCGTCCCGGCGGCGGTGAGGGCAACGTCGACGACATATCGGCCCGCGTCCCGGTTGTAGCCCGAGTCGGCTTCGCTGATCTCGGTGCCGCTCAGCACGGCTTTGCTCAGCAGGTAGACGGTTTGTCCGTCGGCGGAGCAGGTGACCAATGGCAGGTTGGGGTCGTCGTGGCCGGCGAGTGCATCCTCATCGCCACAGCGGGTGGCCTGGTACTGCAGTGCCAGGATCTGGATCGACGGGTTGGTGCTCTGCCGCAGCTCCTTCTCGTCGGAAATCCTTTGTGCTGGAAAGGGTTTGGTGGCCCCCGGGGCGGGTGGCGGGGTCTGGGGGCCGGTCTTGGCAGCCATCGCGTGTACCACCGGCCGGATGGTCAGCTGCCCCGGCATCGCGATGTCGCGCACCGTGTCCGGGTCTCGGCTGGGGACCGTCACGACAACGGTGTCGTTGTCGATCTTCACCTCGGATCCGGAGAAACCGATTCCGTACAGTCGCTTCTCGACGACGTCCCGCACCTTGACCAGAGCGTCGGCTGAGGCCGGCGCGCCGTCTGACGTCACGGTCGCGTAGGTGATGCGAGTTGCCTCGCGGTCGTCCCAGATGTGCCGGGTGAGCAACACCGCGGCGGCATAGCCGCCCACCAGCACCACCAGGAAGAGCACTCCCAACGTGCGGGTCAGAGCGGTGGTGGTGTGGCGACGGGGCGGGGGTTGCGGCGGCAACTGGGGTGGAAAGTGGGGTGGAGGGGGATAGGACATCGAACCTCCCGCCCGTTCAGTCCACGCTCGCCGACTTGATCGTCACCGGGGTGGCAGGCTTGCCGTCATCGCTGCCGTCGGCCGTCCCGCCCGCGGCGATCGCGTCGAGCGTAGCCAGTCCGGTGGTGTCGACGGTGCCGAACACCGTGTATGTCGGGGGCAGCAGTGAATCCTCGTAGACGAGGAAGAACTGGCTGCCGTTCGTGCCCGGTCCGGCGTTGGCCATCGCGACGGTGCCGCGCGGGTAGACCACCGGACGCTGCACGGCAGGGTCCGACAGCCGGTACTGATTGGTCGGATACTCGTTGGGGAACCGGTATCCGGGGCCGCCGGTGCCATCGGCCGACGGATCGCCGCACTGCAACGTCGCCAGATCACCCGTGGTGAGCCGGTGGCACTGGGTGCCGTCGAAAAATCCCTGTGAGGCCAGGCTGGCGAAGTTGTTCACCGTGCACGGCGCCTTGTTGTTGGCGAGCTTGAGTCCGAGGCTGCCGCGGTTGGTGACGATGCCGGCGGGGACCGTGGCGGGTTCGGTGGGCACTTTGCCGGTGCGCGGCGGGGTGACCCGCTTGGCGGCGGGTTCGGTGGTGGCCGGGTACTGGCAGTTGGCACCGAGATTCTGGGGTGGCGCGAACGCGGGCAGGTCCGGATTGGTCCCAGGGGTGGCCGTGTAGCGATCCTGCCGCGGCATGTTCTCGGCGGTCTGCACGACGACCACGGCGAACAGCACCACGAACACCACGGTCACCAGGGCCAGCGCTGTCATCACGTATCCGATGATCAGCCCGGCGATGGCGACGCCGCGGCCCTGCTCGCCACTGTGTCTGAGCTGTGAGAGCGAGATGTGCCCGAAGACGATGCCCAGCGGCGCGAACACCAACGAGCTCACCAGTGCGGCGATCGCCATACCGTTGGTGCGGGCAGGTGGGGGATAACCAGCCGGATAACCCACGGGGTAACCGGGATGCTCCGGCTGGTGACCGCCGTACGGGGGCGGGACAGTCAAGGGGACTAGTCCAGGGCCACGGACTTCAGCTGGACATCGAGTGCCGGTTTGCCGTCGCCGCCACCGCCGGCCACACCGGCTGCGGCGATCTTGTCGAGGGTGGCCAGACCGGTGTCGTCGATCTTGCCGAACACTGTGTAGTTCGGGGGCAGCTGCGAGTCCTGGTACACCAGGAAGAACTGGCTGCCGTTGGTGTTCGGCCCGGCATTGGCCATCGCCAGCGTGCCGCGCGGGTAGACCACCGGCTGCTTCAGCGCCGGGTTGTCCGGCTGGTACTGGTTGGTCGGGTACTCGTCGGCGAACTGGTAGCCGGGGCCGCCGGTGCCCTGGCCGGTCGGGTCACCGCACTGCAGGACCGACAGGCCGCCGCTGGTTAGCCGGTGGCAGGGGGTGTCGTTGAAGTAGTTCTGCCCGGCCAGGCTCGCGAAGCTGTTGACCGTGCAGGGCGCCTTGCCGTTGTCGAGTTGCAGACCGATGTTGCCCTGGGTGGTGACCACGCTGACGCTGACCGTGGCGGGATCGGTGGGGATCTTGCCGGTGCGGGGCGGGGTGTTCGGCTTGCTGGCCGGGGTGGCCGAGGCCGGGTACTGGCAGTTTGCGCCGAGGTCGGCCGGCGCGACGAAGGCCGGCAACTGGCCGTCGGCCGCCGGCTGGGCCGGGGTGCCCGACGTGGCGGTGGTGGTCGAAGCCGAGGCCGTGGTGCTGCCCGAATCCTTGCTGGTGAACACGAACGTGGCCACGACGGCCCCGATGACGACGACGGCGGCCACCGCGGAGCCCGCGATGGTGATGATGCGTCGTTTGCGTTCCTTGGCGGCGCGCCGCTCCAGCTGGCGCTCCAGCTTGCGCTTGGCCGTCGCACGCCGTTGTTCGTTGGTCGGCACCGCGTCAGTCCTCCTTGTGGGCGGTTGGGCTTGGGGACGAGTCTGCCAGGCGACGAGCGGTACCGGCCTGCCGACCCGCGGGAACCGCAGGTCGCGGCGTTTCGGCGAAGCGACCGCGTGGGAAACTGGGTCTGTGTTCATTACCGGATTTCCGGCCGGGATGCTGGCGTGCAACTGCTATGTGCTGGCGCAGAGGCCGGGTGCCGACGCGATCGTCGTCGATCCGGGTCAGCGGGCGATGGACCGGTTGCGCCGGATTCTCGATGAGAACCGCCTGACCCCGGCAGCGGTCCTGCTGACCCACGGTCACATCGATCACATCTGGTCGGCCCAGAAGGTGGCCGACACCTATGGCTGCCCGGCTTACATCCACCCAGAAGACCGGTTCATGCTGACCGACCCGATCAAGGGCTTCGGTCCGCGCCTGGCGCAGCGCGCGTTCGGGGTGCTGTTCTCCGAGCCGAGACAGCTGGTGGAGCTGGACCGCGACGGCGCCACGTTCGATTTCGGCGGCGTCGGCGTGACCGTCGACCACACGCCGGGACACACCAGGGGATCGGTGGTGTTCCGGGTCTCCGGCGGGCCGGAGAGAGCATCGGCCGCCCAGACCGTGTTCACGGGCGATACGCTGTTCCGGTCCTCGGTGGGCCGCACCGACCTGCCCGGCGGCAGCGGACGTGACCTGCTCACCTCGATCGTGACAAAGCTGTTGGTACTCGACGACGACACCGTGGTATTACCAGGACACGGCCCGCGCACGACGGTCGGGCATGAACGCCGTACCAACCCGTTTCTCGAAGGTTTGACTCTGTGACTTCTGCATTCCAGGCGCCCAAGGGCGTGCCTGACTACCTACCGCCCGAGTCTGCACAGTTCGTGGCGGTGCGGGACGGTCTGTTGGCATCGGCGCGGCGCGCCGGCTACGGCGACATCGAGCTGCCGATCTTCGAGGACACCGCGCTCTTTGCGCGGGGGGTGGGTGAGTCCACCGATGTGGTGTCCAAAGAGATGTACACCTTCGCCGATCGCGGTGACCGTTCGGTGACCCTGCGGCCCGAGGGCACCGCCGGTGTGATCCGTGCGGTGATCCAGCACCGCCTGGACCGCGGCGCGTTGCCCGTCAAGCTCTGCTACTCGGGGCCGTTCTTCCGCTACGAACGCCCACAGGCGGGTCGCTACCGCCAGTTGCAGCAGGTCGGTGTGGAGGCCATCGGGATCGACGACCCCGCACTGGATGCCGAGGTGATCGCGGTGGCCGACGCCGGGTTCCGGTCGTTGGGCCTGGATGGCTTCCGTCTGGAGATCACGTCGCTGGGCGACGACACCTGCCGGCCCGCCTACCGGGAGCTGTTGCAGGAGTTCTTGTTCAAGCTCGATCTCGACGAGGAGACCCGCAGGCGAGCCGAGATCAACCCGCTGCGCGTGCTCGACGACAAGCGGCCCCATGTGCGGGAGATGACTGCGGACGCGCCGTTGATGCTCGACCACCTCTCCGACAGTGCCAAGGCGCACTTCGAGGTGGTGCAGGCGCACCTCGACGCGCTCGGTGTGCCGTATGTGATCAATCCGCGGATGGTGCGCGGGCTGGACTACTACACCAAGACCACCTTCGAGTTCGTGCACGACGGCCTGGGCGCGCAGTCCGGCATCGGCGGCGGTGGGCGCTATGACGGCCTGATGAGTCAGCTCGGTGGGCAGGATGTTTCGGGTATCGGCTTCGGCCTCGGCGTCGACCGCACCCTGCTGGCACTGCAGGCCGAGGGCAAGACGGTGGCCGGCGTCGGAGGTGTCGAGGTGTTCGGCGTACCGCTCGGTGATGCCGCCAAGCTCGAGTTGGCCAAACTGGCCGCACGGTTGCGGGCCGACGGGGTGCACGTCGACCTGGCCTACGGTGACCGTGGGCTCAAGGGCGCGATGAAGGCCGCCGACCGCTCCGGCGCGAAGTACGCGCTGGTGGCCGGCGACCGCGACATCGACGCGGGCACCGTCGGCCTCAAGGATCTCGCGACCGGTGAACAGGTCGATGTCGCGGCCGATTCCGTTGTGGCCGAGGTGCTTTCCCGCCTCGCCCGCTAGCTTCCGCCGGCGGGCAGCACGTGGTCGGCGACCTTGTCGGTGCTCACGCACAGCGAGCATACGAAGGCGTCGTGCGTCTCACATTTGAGCATGTCGGGGCGTTCGTAATCGTGGTGGCAGACATGGCATTTGAGATGCGCGCCGGACGGGTTGCCGAACTCGTCGAACATCGGCAGGTCGATGCCGTCGTCGGTGCGGCGCAGGTAGTACTTGCCCTTGGTGGCGACGGCGATGATCGGCGGCAACACCAGTGCCAGGCCGATCGCCACGAGCGGGGAGTACGGCCGCACCGCCTCGCCGAGTCCGCCGAAGAACGCGATCACCGACAGTCCGGCGGCGACGAGCATCGAACCGAAGCCGACGGGGTTGAACGCGTACAGCATGCCGCGCCGGAATTCGGGCACCTTCGGTGACAGCTTGAGCAGGTACTTGTTGAACACGATGTCGCTGGCGACGACCACCACCCACGCCATGCCGCAGTTGGCGTAGAAACCGAGGATCGTGTTGAGGAAGTCGAACATGTTGGCTTCCATCAGGATCAGCGCGATCAACAGGTTCAAGCCGAGGAAGACCAGACGTCCGGGATAGTGCTTGGTGACGCGGGTGAACGCGTTGGTCCACGCCAGCGAACCCGAGTACGCATTGGTGACGTTGATCTTGATCTGGCTGATGACCACGAGGACGACGGCGAGGGTCATCGCCAGCCATCCGGGCAGGAAGTTCTCGTAGATCTCCAGGAACTGGTGTACGGGTTGGTTGGCGATTCCGGCACTGTCTGCGACGTTGGCGATGAGGTAGACCGCGAGGAAGAGTCCGACGATCTGCTTGACTGCACCGAAGAACACCCAACCGGGGCCGGCCAGGATCATCCAGGTCCACCAGCTGCGCTTGTTCTCCGGCGTGAGCGGCGGCATGAAGCGTAGGTAGTCATTCTGTTCGGCGATCTGGGCGATGAGCGACAGGCACACGCCCGCGGCCAGCAGCGTGGAGCCGAGATCGAAGCCCTTGACTCCGTTTTCGCCCTGATAGGCGAAGAACTGACCGACCGACTCCGGATGGCTCACGACGAGATAGACGAACGGCGCGACCATCAGGACCAGCCACAGCGGCGTCGTCCAGACCTGCAGCGTGGAAAGCGCTTTCATGCCGTAGATGACGAGCGGAAATATGACCAGGGTGGAGACCGCATAGCCCAGCGGCAGCGGGATGTGGAGGCCCAATTCGAGGCCCTGGGCCATGATCGAGCCTTCGAGGGCGAAGAATATGAAGGTGAACGTCGCGAAGATGACGTTGGTGACGACGGAGCCGTAGTAGCCGAATCCGCTACCGCGCGTGACGAGATCGAGGTCGATGTTGTAGCGCGCGGAATAGTAGGCGACCGGGAATCCGGTGAAGACGACGACTACCGCGAAGATCAGGATGCCCCACAGCGCGTTGGTGGTGCCGTACGAGATGCCGATGTTGGCGCCGATCGCGAAGTCGGCCAGGTAGGCGATGCCGCCGAGGGCGGAGATCCCCACCACGCGGGTCGACCATTTCCGGTAGCTGCGCGGCGCGAACCGCAACGTGTAGTCCTCCAGGGTCTCCCTGGTGGCATTCATTGTGTCGAGGCGGTCCTCGACGGTTTCATCCGCCGGCTTGCTGCCGAGGTCCTGTGTCATGCCGGAAAAATTAAGAGCGGCTTGTTACCTGCGGATGACGGCCGTGTTCCCAGCGTGAACAGATTTCCGACGTTGCCGGCAGGTACATGCCGGCCACCGGCCCCGCCACTTCTGTAACAAGGCGGTAGCGTGCACGGATATGACGAGTATGACGAATATGCGAAAAGCGACAACCACGGTCGGTGCGGCGCTGGTTCTGGCAGCCGCGGGTATGGCGGTCTCGAACGCAACGTCGTATGCGGAACCCGATGCCCAGGGCCACAAGGTCAAGTACACGCTGACCTCCGGCGCACCTTACGAATTCGACCTCTACTACCTGACTGCGCAGCCGCCGAGCAAGGACGCGTACAACGCTGACGCGTACAAGTACCTGCAGAAGGCGACGGTGAACGTCGGCCCTGATGCGCCGTGGGTGTTCGAGACCACGCTCGCCGACCCGCAGTGGGCGATCTTCACGGTTGCCAGCACCACGCACGGCGGCCGGGCGGAGCCCAACGCGCACTGCGAAATTGCCGTCGACGGCCAGATCGCCGTCCAGAACGATCACCCGTACAGCCCGCGCTGCCAGCTCGGTCAGTGGTGATCTGACCTTCTGGTCGCAGTTCCCACAAGGTGGGAACTGCCTTGACCTCGCCATCGAACTGGTGTTCGATAGTCATGTGCACGACGGAGCGGTTCCGCTTCCGGTCCGAAGTGCGATTGACTGGGCAAGCGCCCTCGGCGCGCGCCGGTGCCGTACCCGAAACCGCGGCATCGGCGCACCAGTCTCAGCCCGACTCAGCTGCCTGCACCGCCGCCGTGATGGCGCGTGCGAGATCGGCGGGCGCCTCGACATGTGCCAGGTGGCCTTGCCCTGGCAATCGGACGATTTTCGCTTGAGGTAGCGCGTCCGCGAACGGGGTGAAGGCGGTGCCGTACGGAGCCCGGTCCTGGTTCAGGGCGCCGAGCACGAGGGTCACAGGAATGTCGATGCGCCGGTAGTCGCCGAATTCTGGTTGGTACGAATTGATTGCGGCCAATTCGTCTGCCAGGGGCGCCGCGAGCGTTCGGAGCACCGGCCACGCCGGGCTGCGCCGTAGTTCGGCGACATAGGCATCGGGAAATCCGGAGACCTCGGTATTTACCAGCGTGACCGCCTGGTCGAGATCGCCGGCCGTGATGGCGCGGCGAAGCTGGGGTATGACGTTCGGGGCGAAGGGGTGGCCGACCGGTTCGTAGGCGATCACCGACCGGATATGAGTCGTGTCGAGCGCGGTCTCCAGCGCGATGAGCGCGCCGTAACTCCAACCGAACAGGTGGACGGGACCGAGCTGATCCAGGGTGTGGCGGAGGTCGGCGATCTCAACACCCACCGAATAGTCGGTACCCAGGGTGCCGCTGGGACTGCGCCCCCGGCGGTTGAGGATGGCCACCGGGTTGGGCAGCTCGATGGCATCCGCCACCGGCTGCCACGTCGCCGCGTCGGCCATGACGCCGGGGACAACCACCAGGGGGATGCCGGTGCCGGGACGGACCCGGTGGCTCAGCGTGGTGCCGGCGCGGTTGTACTCGACTGTGCCGGTGAGCGGTGGCGTGAATGTCATTGTGGCCCAGGTCCAATCGTGAATCGTCGGAAGGCATGCAGCGGCCGGTCGTTCACCGGCTCATTGCTACGAACCCGGCCGAGGCGAACGGTGTTCCCCGTTCGCGCGTCAACCTCGACACGTGTGCGATAGCCTTGACATCCGGATCGAACGGATGTTCGATTATGGTGTGCGCTGGGACGGGCAGGGGATCGGAGTCGACGACGGTGCACTGCCGGGACTTCAGCGGGTTGGCTTCGTTCGGAGTGTCCGCTCACCGCAGTTCGAGGGGATGACCTTCCACGAGGTGCTGTGCAAATCGGCCCTCAACAAGGTGCCGGCGGCCTCGGCGCTGCCTTTTCGCTTCACCGTCAACGGTTATCGGGGCTGTAGCCATGCCTGCCGGTACTGTTTTGCCCGCCCCACTCACGAGTACCTCGATCTGGACTCCGGGGCTGACTTCGACACACAGGTGGTGGTCAAGACCAACGTGGCCGAGGTGCTCCGTCGGGAACTGCGCCGGCCGTCCTGGAACCGAGAGACGGTCGCGCTGGGCACCAACACCGACCCCTATCAGCGGGCCGAGGGCCGGTATGCGCTCATGCCCGGCATCATCGAGGCGCTGGCGGGTTCGGGAACCCCGTTCTCCATCCTCACCAAGGGCACGTTGCTGCGTCGCGATCTCGGTCTGATCGCCGATGCGTCCCACCGGGTACCGGTGAGCGTGGCGGTGTCCTTGGCGGTTGGTGACGACGCGCTGCACGGCGACGTCGAACCCGGGACGCCGTCGCCGCAAGCCCGCCTCGCCCTGATCTCGGCAATCCGCGAGGCGGGCCTTGAGTGTCACGTCATGGTTGCCCCGGTGTTGCCGTACCTGACCGATTCCGTCGAGCACCTCGATGCCTTGCTCGGCCGGATCGCGGCGGCAGGCGCAAGCGGGGTCACCGTCTTCGGCTTGCATCTGCGCGGCTCCACCCGCGGCTGGTTCATGGATTGGCTGGGACGCTCACGTCCCGACCTGGTCGGTGAATACCAGCGGTTGTATCGGCGTGGGGCGTACCTGCCCGCGGAGTACCGCGACATGCTGCGGGCGCGCGTCGCTCCGTTGGTTGCCCGCCACGGTCTGTCACGGACGGCGCGGATGATGCCGGTGCCGGCGACGACGATTGCAGCCGAGCCGGCAATCGCACAGCCGACGCTGTTCTGACGTTCGCTTGAGGAAACCGTCAGCTCTTGTTGCGCTTGACCTGATTGAACGGCACACCGCGATCGGCTGCGTGCTCGCGCGGGAAGCCCAGGATCCGCTCGCCGATGACGTTGCGCGCCATCTCCGAGCTGCCGCCGCCCAGCGATCCGGTCTGCCGGGACAGGTAACGCACACCGATCTCCATCAGCCCGGCCAACTCCGGCGCGTCGTCAGAACCCTCGTCGACCACACCGGCCGTGCCGGCGATGGCCAGCGCGGTGTCCACCTCGAGTTCGGTGGTCTCGGCATGGAAAAGCCGGATCAATGTGCCCGCATTCGGCGGCAGCGAACCGTTTCCGATCGCCTTGCCCACGTGTTCGATGAGCTGCTTCTTGACTATCCGTCGCACCAAGGCGCGCCCGGCGAGGTCCTGCACGCGCGCATCGTCGCCCTGCCCCGTGGCCTCGGCCAGCCCGACGTGATCCGGCGGCATCTCGTTCGCGTTCTCGGCCCCGGTCCCGCTGGCGAACTCGGAACCGCCACCGACGGCCCGACGCTCATGGTGCAGCTGACGCGACGCGACGGTCCATCCATCGTTGACCTCGCCCACCACGGCATCGGCGGGCAGCTCCAGATTGTCGAAGAACTCCTCGCAGAATTCTTCGTTGCCGTTCACCTCGGTGATGCGCCGCATCGTGATGCCCGGTGCGTTCAGCGGTACCAGGAACATGGTCAGGCCCTCGTGTTTGGGCACTGTCCAGTCGGTGCGGGCCAGCATCAGCCCGTAGTCGGCGGCAAATGCACTGGTGCTCCAGGTCTTGGCGCCGTTGATGACCCAGGTGTCACCCTTGAGTTCGGCACGGGTGATCACGCCTGCAAGATCGGAACCGCCGCTCGGCTCCGACAACAGCTGGCAGAGCACCTCGTCACCGCGGATCGCAGCCGAAATACGCTCGCGTTTCTGATCTTCGCTGCCCATGTCGAGGATCGTCGCGCCACAGATCGTGAACGACGGGGTGTTCAGGATCAACGGCATCTCGTAATTGCGGCATTCGTCGTTGAACGCCCGCTGGTAGGCGTAATCGAGACCCAGGCCGCCGTACTCGCGCGGGAAGCAGATGCCGGCGAATCCACCTGAGTAGAGTCGCTTCTGCAATTCCTTTGCGCGTTCCCAGGATTCGGCTTCGGCGCGGACGGCGAACGGGGGGTTGTCCGGGTCGATGGCAGGCATGTTCTCAGCCAGCCAGGCCCGGGCGCGCTGGGCGAACTCTTCGACAGACTCGGTGGTCGCGGTGGTGCTCACGGTGTCGGTCATGCCCCGATCTCCTCGGCTGCGTGGTTCTTGCGGCTCAGTGCGTATACCGCGCGGTGGTGGTCTTCGGGTGAGCCGTAGAGCGCCCGGTACAGCGCGACGCGCCGCAGGTAAAGGTGCAGATCGTGTTCCCAGGTCACGCCGATGCCGCCGTGTAGCTGCACGCAGTCCTGCAGCATCACAGGAGCGCGTTCGGCGACATAGGCTTTCGCGACGCTGACGAGCTTGGGCGCTTCGGGGGAGCGCGAGGCCACGGCCGCCACGGCGCCTGCGGTCGTGGCACGCGCCGCCTCGAACCACATCTTCATATCCGCGGCCCGATGTTTGAGTGCCTGATACGAGGCGAGTGGCCGACCGAAGCTGTGCCGGTCGGTAAGCCACTGATTGGTCATCGTCAGCACCGTGTCGAGGATTCCGACGATCTCGGCACATTGCAGCACCAGGGCCATCTGGCGCTGGCGTTCGATGATCGCCGGGGTCTGCTCGGCGGTACCCACCGCGGCGGACGCATCGACTTCCACGCCGTCGAATTGCACTCGGGCGTAACGCTTGACCAGGTCCACCGAGTTCTGGGGGCTGACTGTCACCCCGGCGGCGGCGGTCGGCACCACGAACTGCCTGATCTGTCCGTCACAGGCGGCGACCACCAGCACGGTGTCACTGTGGTCGCCGGCTTCGACACGGTCCTTGACGCCGTCGATGCGGTAGCCCGCCTGGGTGGGGGTGGCCGTGGTGCCGAGCCCGGTGACGGCCTGCAGTGCGCTGAATGGCCGCGTGGGCTCATAGGCCGCCCACGACGCCACTGTCTGGCCGGCGACCAGTGATTCGATCAGTTCCTCGTGCCCGCCGGGCGCTTCGACGAGGCCCGCCAGCACGATACTGACCGGATGCAATGGGCCGGGTGCCACGGTATGGCCGGCCAGTTCGGCCAGCAGCGCCAGGTCGGTGACCCCGTCTCCCGAGGGACTGCCGCCGCCCAGTTCCTCGGGCACGAGCAGGCTGGCCCACCCCAATTCGGCTGCGCGCCCCCACCATCCGGTGTCGAACGGGATGTCCTCCGCGTGTAGCTCACGCACCCGGCTCAGTGGCACCTCCTTTTCGAGGAAGGCCTGCGCGGTGGAGGTGAACAGCATCTGTTCGGGATTTGCCACATCGGTCATAGAGTCGGCCCAGCTTCTCAGGTATGCGGAAAGGAGGTGATCAGTTCAGTACGAGCGCCGGTACATCGGGCCGGTACACCTTCTTGTTCTCGACCTTGAACAGGTCGACAAGGTTGCCGCCCATGACCTTTCGGACGCCCTCGTTATCCAGGCCGTGTGCCACCAGATCGTCGACCAGGTTGATCGGATCGGCCAGTCCCTCGGGGTGCGGCCAGTCGGATCCGAAGATGATGCGGTCCACGCCGCACAGATCGGCCATCTGCTTGAAGTCGTCCTCCCAGAACGGGGCGACGTAGACGCAGCGCTTGAACGCCTCGATCGGGTCCTCGGGGAACTCCTGCGGCATCTTCGAGTAGACGTCCTTGAACTGGTAGAACAGGTACGGCACCCACGAGGCGCCGTTCTCCACCGAAAGGATCCGCAGGTCCGGGTTGCGCGTCAGCGCGCCATGGCAGACCAGCGCGGCCATGGTGTCCTCGATCGGCCGCTTGCCCATCGCGACCATCCGGAACGATGTCGGCTTGAACGGAAGGAACTCGTCGGCCGGTTCCCAGTCGTTGAGATATTGGGCGTAGCCGCTGTCGGAGGCGTGCATGCACACGGGGATGCCCGCCTTCACGCAGGCGTCCCAGAACGGGTCGAACTCGGGGAAGCCCAGCGAGCGGGTTCCGCGATAACCGGGCACCGGCGCCGGGCGGACCAGTACGGTCTTCGCGCCGCGTTCCAGGCACCACTCGAGTTCTTCGAGTGCGCGGTCCACGACGCCGAGATTGATCACCGGCGTGGAGAAGATGCGGTCGGCATAGTTGAACTGCCAGGTCTCGTACATCCACTCGTTGAGGGCGTGGATGATGTCGAGGATCAGGTCGGGATCGTCCTTGAGGCGTTCCTCGACCAGGCTGGCCAGCGTCGGGAACATGATCGTGTAGTCGAGGCCGAGGCTGTCCAGAACCTCAAGGCGGGCTTCGGGATTGCGGAACGCGGGGATGGCCTTCATGGGCTTGCCCATCACCTCGCGGTAGCTCTTGCCACCGCTGCCGTGACGGAAGTACTCCTCCTGGGCCCCGGGCCGGGCGACCACCTCGAACGTCGGGTTCGGGATGTAGTCGCTGATGTGGTTGCGCACCACGATTTTCGTGCGGCCGTGTACGTCGATGTAGTCGATGACGCCCTTGCGGTGCTCCGGCAGGAACTTGGTGAGCGCTTCCTTCGGCTCATAGAAGTGGTTGTCGGCGTCGAACACCGGGTAGGGAAGCTCGCGTGAGGGCATGTTCGCCTCCTGGAAGAGTGAGGTTTCCGAAACTGGTAATGACGTTACCACGCGGTGTCCGGCCTGACCGAGCCCACTCGGGCGATCGCCCAAAGTCCGGGAAAGGGCTGTTCAGAGCGATGATGAAGGGTTCAGCAGGCCGCGTACGCAGAACTCGTAGATGTGCTCTCCGTCGATAGGTGTGCCGTTGAGTTCGACGCCGAGGGAACGCAGGCGCATCGCGCCGAGTACCGACTGCATGATCAGGGCCGCGGTGCTCTGGATGTCGATGTCGGAGCGAAATGCTCCCGAGTTCATTCCGCGCCGCAAGATGTCGCCGATGAGCTCGTGTAACGGGGTCAGCACACGCGCGTACTCACGGGGCAGCGACTCGGCGAGGTGGTCGTTGTAGAAGGTCAATCCGCGGTTGATGCTGTCCTGGGTACTCGAGGAGGCCCGGATGGTGATGCGCTCGATGAGCGACCGCAATGCCTCGGGGCCGGCAAGCCCGTCGGTATCGGCGCGCCAACGCTGGGTGGACTCGGCCATGATCTTGTCGATGAGGGCCAGCAGCAGCTCGTCCTTGGTGGAAAAGTGCTGGTAGAAGGATCGCAATGAGGTCTTGGAGCGCTCCACCACCTCCAGCACGGTGAAGTCGGTCCGTCCGGTCTCGCCCAAGATGGCCAGGGCCGATTTCATGAACCGGCGGGCCCGGTCGGCCTGGGCTTCGGCGCGCGCGCCCGCCGGGGGTTGTTCGGCCGGCCTAGCCATTGCGCCATCACCTCCGTCGTGCTGCACTTGCGAGAATGACGTTACCGTTTCTGTAGAAGCAATAGGCGGCTTGTGATTACTGTGTTGGCTCGATGAGTGAATGGTTCATGTTCCTGCCCCAGGTTCGGCTCGGCCTCGACGACATCGTCGAACGTGCCAGAGTGGCCGAAGCCGGCGGCTTCGACGGCATCGCCTTCATCGACCACCTGGAAGCACCCGGTGCGACCCACCAAAACATCTGGGAGGCAATGACTGTCGCGACCTGGGTGGCAGCGCGCACCGAGCGGCTGCGGATCGGCCACCTGGTTTTGTGCGACGCGTTCCGTCATCCCGCGGTGCTGGCCAAGCAGGCGGTCACGTTGTCCGAGGCCAGCGGCGGGCGATTCGAACTCGGCCTCGGATCCGGTTCCTGGCCTCAGGAATTCGAGCGGTTCGGCGTCGAGACCGGCGACGCGGCGGCGCGAGTGCGCAGGCTGGCGCAGAACCTGGAACTGCTGCACCAGTATTGGGGTGATGGCGAGCGCGGGCAGGTTCCGCGTCCCTCCCATCCGATTCCGTTGGTACTGGGCGGAACCGGTAGACGCATGATGGAACTGGTACGCACCCATGCGGACTGGTGGAACATCCCGTCGCATCAGCTCGATCGACTGCCCGCACTGCTGCCGACGGTGGGTTCGGCACGGGCTTCCCTGCAACAGATGGTCGGCTTCGTCGGCCGCGGCGCCGACCGCACGGCGGTGACCGAACGCAGCACCCGGCTGTTCGGACACCTCGGTGACGGCCTGGTCTGTGGTGAGGCCGCTGAACTCGCCGCCCACTTCGCCGGGCTGTCCGCGCAGGGTGTCGAACGCTTCTACGTGTGGTTCGCCGATTTCGCCGCACCCCAGACCATTTCGGAATTCGCCGAGACAGTCATCAACGCGCTTCAAAGAGAGGATGGTCATGACCGCAGAAGCTGAGGCACCCAAAGAGGCTGAGCCTACGCAGTGGACACTGCAGATGCTGCTCGACCTGTTCGACGCCGAACCGGTGGGGGAGAACCGCTTCACGGTTCAGAGCGGCATTGCCGGCGTCGACGAGCGGCAGGTGGTCGAAGGCACCCAGATCGTGGGCGCCGCGATCGTCGCGGCAGCGAAACGCTTCCCGGAGAAGTCGATTCGTACCGCGCATGCGGTGTTCGCCCGGGCCGTCACGGTGGGCCCGCCGGTGGAACTCGACATCGATGTGATCAGCGAAGGCCGGTCGACAGCCACCGCGGTGATCTCCGCGTCACAGAACGGCAAGCGGTGCATCACCATCACCGTGCTCAGTGATGTGCCTTCCGGTGACGTCATCCGCCACCATCTGCCGCGGCCGGAGGTCGCGGGCCCGGCGGACTCGAACGTGTCGCACATGCCGATGGCCGGACGCGAGCTGCGCCTGGTCGACGTCGTCGACGTCAACAGCCCCGACGAGGTCGGCCCGCCCGAGCTGTATGCCTGGCTGCACTACGACCCGGTGCCGGCCCGCGACGACCTGGCGAAGGCGCTGATCGCATATTTCACGGGGCATCTGGGCATTTCGACCACCATGCGTGCGCACGAGGGCATCGGGACCGCGCAGGCCCACCTCACGGTCTCGACCGCGCCGATGACGGTCACGGTCAGTTTCCACGAGCCGGTCCGGTGGGACGGCTGGCTGCTCTACAGCCACGAGAGCACCCAGGTGGGCTCGGGGATGTCGTACGTGCGCGGTGCGGTGCACACCGAAGACGGCGAACTCATCGCCTCGTTCAGTCAGGATGCGCTGATTCGTCCACTGCGCACCACAGATACCAGCATCTCCGAGCACTCGCGGCTTTAGACCGGCGCCGCCGCTCAGATCTTCAGATACCCCTTGTCTGCCGGGATCTGGGCGGCGGTGACCAACGACGATGCATCACTGGCCAGCCAGAGCACGATGTCGGAGATGGTGTCCGGCGCGATGAGCGAATCCGTCGGTAACGCGCCGGGGGAGAAGCTGTGGATGTAGTTCGGATGGTCCTGCAGCAACTTGTACATCGAAATGTCGTTGCCCATCGGGGTGTCGGTGCCGTAAGGATGGACCGAATTGACCCGGATCCCGAACTCACCCAGCTCGACCGCCAGTGAATTGGTGAGCCCGACGACCCCGAACTTGCTGGCGCAGTAGTGCGCACAGCCGGGCACCGCCTTGATCCCCGCCGCCGAACTGATCGTGATGATCGAACCGCCGTTGCCCGCCTCGATCATCGCCGGTACCACCGCCTGCACGGTGTTGAACAGTCCGGTGAGATTGACGTCAACGGTGTCCTGCCACTGCTGGGCCGGGATCTCCCATAGCCGACCCCAATTCAGTACCCCCGCGTTGGCCACGACGATGTCGAGCCGGCCGAACTGCTCGACCGCGTCGGACACCAACCGCTTCTGGCCCTCGGCGTCGCGCACATCGACCTCACGCGCCAGGATCTTGCGCCCCTCGCATTCGACCAGGGCCACGGTCTCGGCGAGCTCCTCACCGGTGGCGGCGGCGTAGCCGTTGTGCTCGGTGACCGGGGAACACGCGTCGAGTGCGACGATGTCGGCGCCGGCGCGGGCCAGCCGCACGCAGTGCGAGCGGCCTTGCCCACGCGCGGCCCCGGTGACGTACGCGACCCGTCCGGCCAGCGGAGTTTCGATGACGGTCATGCGGGTTGCTCCTCGGTCAGTGCGCTGACGCGGACATTGGTGAACTGGTAGTCGGACAGTGGGGAGTTCCGGGCGAAGTGCCGGGAACCGGTGATGGTCTGCGGCCGGTAGTACGGGGTTTCGTGCTGTGAGTTCACGAAGTAGGTGTTCAGGCCGGATGTCGCGGTGTAGTAGAGATGGGCGACGCGGCCGTCCCGGCGCATCCGGGCGTTCCAGCGATTGAACGCGTCCTGGCTGACGGTGGCGACCCGTGCGCCGTGCCGGCGGGTCTCGTCGATGATCCGCACGGCGTGTGCGGCGACGGTCTCTACGTAATCCAGCCAGGCGAATCCGACGAAGCCGAGTGGACCGACGATCTCCCAGCGGTTGGGCAGGCGCGGGTGGGCAGTACCGGCGTAGCTCTGCAGGCCGTGGGCCCGGTAGTACTGGGCGAGATCGAATCCACGTGCTCCCATGATGGTTTCCGGCCGGTAGGTCTCCGGGTCGATCCACAGTTCGTAGCCGGTGGCCAGAACGAGGAGGTCGGCCGGGTGGTCCACGCCGTCGGCCGTGCGAATCCCGGTGGCCGTGACCCGTTCGATCGGTGTGGTGATCAGGTTGGTGTTGGGATTGTTCAGTGCCGGCAGGAATGCGCTGGAGATCACCGGCCGCTTGGCCAAGATGCCATAGCGGGGCACCAGTTTTCGTCGCGTCGCGGGGTCTTCGACGACCACGCGCAGCAACAGCCGGTACAACAGCCGGGACCAGCCGTCGTACAGCGGCATGAGGCGGCGCAACCACGTCTCGGGCAGTCGTGAGAAGACGTGGACGATGGGCGCCACCATGAAGATGTCCATCGCCAGCCGGCCGACTGCGTTGGCTGCCGGAACGACACCGGGCAGCCGCAACAACCTGCGCATCCACGGAGTGAAGTCGAAGTCGACCTTCGGTAGCACCCATGCCGGCGTGCGTTGGTAGACATCGAGATTGGCCGCCCGCGCAGACAGTGCTCCGGAGATCTGCACACCCGAGGAACCTGTTCCGATCACCGCGACGCGTTTGCCGTCGGCGTCGTAGCCGTCATCCCAGGCGTTGGGACGCAGGATTGTTCCGGTGAAGGCCTCGACACCTTCGATGTCGACGGTGTTCTTGGCGTTGACGTAACCACCGACCGAACTGACCAAAAAACGTGCGGTCACGGGTGCACCGTCTCGGATCTCGAGCCGCCACAGGCCGCGCTCGTCGTCCCACTGTTGGCGGAGGACTTCGGAATTGGGGCGCAGGTGTTCGTAGAGTCCTAGATCCGCAGCGGTCTGTTGTAGGTAGCGATGGATTTCCGGGCCGGGCGCGAAGAACCTGGTCCAGTTCGGGTTGGGGGCGAACGACAGCTGATACCACAGGGTGGGGATGTCGACGGCAAGGCCGGGGTAGTGGTTGTCGCGCCAGGTCCCGCCGAAGTCGTTGCCGCGTTCGATGATGACGAAGTCGCGGATACCCCTCTGGCGCAACAGGTGGGCTGTGGCAATGCCGCCGGGGCCTGCGCCGATGATGGCAACTTCGTAGTCTGGCTGGGTCATGGATGCCTCCCGGTCAGGCCGGCCACGATGTGGTCGGTCACAAATCGCTTCACCGCTCGGGGGCTCTCGAGGTTGACGCCGATCGGTGGCAGCAGTTCGAAGCTCAACAGCAGGCGCACGATCCATTCGCCGGCCCGGGCCGGTGCGATGTCACGCCCGACCTCCCCGCGATCCTGGGCCGCGCGCACGAACGGCTTCCACAGGTCTATCGAACGTCGCATCAGATCGTCACCGGTGTTGCGAAGCAGCAGCACCACGACGCTTTCGTTGATGCCGCGCTGCGGGACCGACTCGGAGTTCTGCCGGTGTGCGCAGATGACGACGGCAGCCGCGGCGACCTGGTCGGCCAGGGTGTCCTGGCGACCGGCCTCGGCAGCGATGGTCTCGATGAAGGCGACAGCCAGGTGGTCGAGTCCGACTTTGATCGCGTTGTCGCGACTGCCCAGTGCGTTGTGGACCGTACCGCGAGATACTCCCGCCTGCTCGGCAACAGCGGTAAGGCTGAATTGTCTTGGGCCCAAACGTCTCAGCGTCTCAGCGGTGGCAGCCAACAGGGCCGGAGACACCGTCCGCCCGGCATCGCGCATTTGAACACGTTAACGAAATGTGTTCAATGTGCTCAGCGGTTTGGCGAAATTGGGCGCCGTCACATGGAGGAGACGTCGTGTGCGTGGTGGACGATGTCGTGCAGGTGGTAGATCGCGATCGTGGCCACGGTGAACTCGCTGCCGTTGCTGCGCAGGCCGCGGCGCGACCAGGCGTCGTCCGGCACGCGGTCGTAAGTGTCGGCGACGATGCCGGCTGCCTCGAACAGCTCCGTCGCCACCGTCGCGGGATCCTGCGACCCATAGTCGTCGGCGATCGCGGTGGCGTCCTGATCCCAGTTCGGGAACTGCGGATCGTGCTCGGACAACATCAACTGCACCCGGTGCTCGAAGATCCGGTGCACGTCACGGATGTGGCAGCCGTACTCCAGGACCGACCAGCGATCGGCACGGGTCCGAACCGTGGCCCCTGGATGATGCAGCCGGGACACCCACAGCGCGGCATCGTCGCGGATCATGCCGGCGACCTCGCCGGGACGTACCGCCGTGGGATCGAACCCGCACTCGGTGCAGGGACGTGACAGCACCCAGGTCCAGTCCTTGGTGTCGGGCTCCAGATCTTTCATGGCTTCAGTGTCGTTGCCGCTCAGTCGGACGACAACGCCGACCTGAGGACATCGAGCGGCAGTCCGCCCAGATCCAATGCGCGGCTGTGGAATTCCCGCAAGGACGATCCCCGGCGTAGCGACTCGTCGCGGAGCTCATGCCAGATCCGCTGCCCGATGGCGTACGACGGCGCCTGTCCCGGCCAGCCGAGATAGCGGTCCAGCTCGAAACGCAGGTTCTCCTCGGCCATGGCCGAATGCGAGGTCAGGAAGTTCCATGCCCGCTCGGCGTCCCATACCTCGCCGTCGGGTGCGGTGAGGCCGCAGTGCACGCCGATGTCGAGCACCACCCGGGCGGCGCGGAACCGTTGCGCATCAAGCATTCCCATTCGGTCGCCCGGATCGTCGAGCCAGCCGAGCTCGGCCATCAACCGCTCCGCGTACAGTGCCCAGCCCTCGCCGTGACCCGACACCCAGCAGCCTAGTCGGCGCCACCGGTTGAGTCGGTCTGCCAGGGCCACTGCTCGGCCGATCTGCAGATGGTGGCCGGGAACGCCTTCGTGGAACACCGTGGTGGATTCCTGCCAGGTGTGGAACCGTTCGACGCCCGGCGGCACCGACCACCACATTCGCCCTGGCCGCGACCAGTCCTCTGAGGGGCCGGTGTAGTAGATACCGCCGGTCTGGGTCGGGGCGATCCGGCACTCAAGGGTACGAAGCGGTCCGTCGATGTCGAAGTGGGTGCCGGCCAGTGACTCCACCGCGTGATCGGACAGGTCCTGCATCCAGGCCTGCAATGCGTCGGTGCCATTGATGACGTACCGGGATTCTTCGTCGAGGCGGCGGAGTGTCTCTGCGACGGTGGCGCCCGGATAGAGTTGCTGAGCGATGGACTCCTGTTCGGCCACAACAGCTTCGAGCAGCCCCAAACCCCATTCGTAGGCCTCGTCGAGGTCGATGGCGGTACCGAGGAACATCCGTGACATCAGGCGGTAGGTGTCGCGCCCGCAGGCGTCCGACTGGCGGGCGTTGGGGGCGATCTCCTCGCGCAGCACGTTGCCCAACTGCCGGTAGGCCTCGGCCGCGGCTTCCGCTCGGTGCCGCACTTCCGACTGGAGACGGTGCCCGCCCGCCACCGCGCCGACGCCCATGTCTGCGAACAACTCCGCGATCTGCCGGGCCTGCGTGACGCCACGGGTGACCTGGCGAAGCGCCGGGGCGTGGCTGCTGTGGACGGCTTGACGCAGAGCGTCGGCGTAACCGGCGGCACGTTCGGGCACTTTTGCCAACCTGGTGGCGATCAGCGCCCAGTCTTCCTCGGTATCGGTTGCCATCAGGTCGAATACGTCGCGCATGTTTTGCAGCGGCGAGGCGATCACATTGAGCTCGCCCAGATCCAGACCGGCATCATGCACGTCGATGGCTGCACCGAGGCGTTCGCGCAACGCTGCCACGGTGACCACGTCGACATCGTCGGTGGGCTCGATCCCGTCGAGCTCTCGCAATGTCGCGCGGGCCGCTTCGGCGCGGGCCGCTACTCCCTCGGGGGAGTAGTCGGTCACCTCATCGTCGTGTCCGGTGATGCCGAGCTCTGTTGCGGCACAAGGGTCTAGCCGTGCGTAGGTATCGAGGTAACGCTCGGCTACCGCGTCGACGGCGGTGGCGGCCCTAGCCAAGGTTGTTCGCGGCGAAGGTGTCGCACTTGTTCGGATCACCGGTCTGGTAGCCGATGGTGAACCACTTTTGGCGCTGTTCGGAGGAACCGTGGGTCCAGGCCTCGGGGTTGACCCGGCCGGTGGCCTGCTTCTGGATCCGGTCGTCACCCACCGAGGAGGCCGCTGACAATGCGTCGGCGATGTCCTTGTCGCTCAGCGGTTGCAGGAACGGCACATCGGTGCCTTCCTGCCGGGTGATCGACGCGTAGTGGGCCCATACGCCCGCGTAGCAGTCGGCCTGCAGTTCGGTGCGCACGCCCGCACCGGTGGCACCTTCGGGGTCGCGTTGGGCCCGGCCGAGCACGCCCATCAGGTTCTGTACGTGGTGGCCGAATTCGTGGGCGACGACGTACTCCTGGGCGAGTGGGCCTCCGCTGGAACCGAACTGGTCGACGAGCACCTGGAAGAAGTCGGTGTCGAAGTACGCCGTCCTATCGACAGGGCAGTAGAACGGGCCGACGTCGCTGGTGGCCGGACCGCATCCGGTCTGGACCTGTCCCTTGAACAGCCGGACGTGCGGACGGGTGTATCCCTTGAGCAGCTGCTGCCAGACTCCGTCGACGGAGTTGCCGGTGGCCACCACGCGGCATTCGACCTTGCTGTTGGCGTCGGCACCCGTCTTGCACTGGCTCAGATCGAAACCTTCACCTCCGGCGCTGCTGGTGTCCATCGGCTGCTGTTGAGGCATCACCGTGCCGGGATCCACGCCCAGGAACATCGCGAGCACGACGATCAACAGGCCCCCGATACCTCCGCCGATCGCGATGCCGCGGCCCGGGCCGCGACCACCGCCGGAACTGGAAGTGGTGCTCGTGTCGATCTGCATACCCTCGTTGAAGGTCATCCCGTCACTCCATCGCATTCGCCGGTAGGTGCGTGCTCAACAGCCCGTTAAGCTTTTCACACTACGATTCAGGCGTGTCCGTCGTTGCGGAACATTCGACCATCGCCCACACCTCGCTGGGGCGGCTACGCGGTACCCGTGAAGGCGGGGTCAGCGTATGGCGGGGTGTCGAGTACGCCCAGCAGCCCGTCGGCGCGTTGCGTTTCCTGGCGCCACAACCGGTGGTGTCCTGGACCGGGGTGCGCGACGCCGTCGAGCACGGCCCGTTGCCGCCGCAAGGCCGGTCGTTCGTCGGAGGAGGCCGTGATGACCCCAAGGTGCGGGACGAGGCGTGCCTGACCGTGACGGTCTGGTCCCCGGACACCGGCGGGTCCCTGCCGGTGATGGTGTGGATCCCAGGCGGGGCCTTCGTGTACGGCGCCGGCCAGTTACAGCTGTACAACGGTTCACGGCTGGCTGAGAACGGCAACGTGGTGGTCGTCAACGTCACGTATCGGCTCGGCGTGTTCGGCGGATTCGAACTCGGCGATCTCGGTGAGGGATTCGACGACAATCTGTGCCTGCGCGACCAGATCGCCGCCCTCCAGTGGGTGCGTGACAACATCGCGGCGTTCGGTGGCGATCCCGAGCAGGTGACGGTGTTCGGCGAATCGGCCGGTGCCACATCGGTGTTGGCTCTGCTGGCCAGCCCGGCAGCCGACGGCCTGTTCGCCCGGGCCATCGCGCAAAGCCCGGCGTTGCCGCTGATCGCGGGCCGTGAAGACCGGGCCCGTCAGTCGCGTCGCTTCATGCAACTGCTCGGGGTGGGCGCCGAACAGCTCAAAGTCCTGCCGCAGCGGCAGCTGCGCCGAGCCGCCGGTCAGCTGCAGCTCGAGAGTGCCCAGCAGACACCGAGGTTGGCCTACGGGCTGACCCATGGGGTCGAATTGTTGCCTCGGCACCCGATCGAGGCGGCGCGTGCAGGCGCGGTGTCCGCGGTGCCTCTCATCATCGGCACCAACAGCCATGAGGCGTCGATGTTCGCCTGGGGCAAACCGCCCATGCTGCCCACGACGTTGGCGGGTGTCGAGGACTACCTCCGCCGCCACAACCCGCAGGCCAGGGACCGGGTGCTGGCCGCCTATCCGGATTTCCCGCGTCGTCGCGCGCTGATCGCATTTGGCTCCGACGTCATGTTCGGCGCACCCACCTGGGCGTTCGCCGATGCCTACAGTGCGCACGCACCGACGCACGTCTACCGGTTCGACCACACCACGTGGACGCTCAGGGTGCTGGGTCTCGGCGCCACCCACGGCAGCGAAATCGTGCACATCCAGCACAGCTACGGTTCGTATCTGGGGCGCAAGCTGCATCCGTTGGGCCGGAGGGTGCAGCCGTCGGTCGGCCGGCGGATGCAACGGACCTGGCTGGATTTCGCCCGGGCGGAGATCGCCGACTGGCCGGAATACGACACCGCACGGCGACTGACCCGGGTGATCCGCTCCACGCGCGACGAGACCATCTCCGATCCGGATGCGGTGCGACGCCAGGCGTGGGACGGCTTCGGCTAGCGGCCTACTTGCCGTAGCGCTCGTCGGTATACCGGCGGAGGTTGTGCAGGAACCGCTGGAACAGCCATGCCATCACGGGCTGACCCAGCGTCATCCCGAGCCGCCCCGCCAGTCCGCTCGGCTTCATGGCCATCACCCAGGTCAGATGGCAGCCCTGCGGTGTTTCCACCACCCGATAATCCTCGGCAAAGGCCGAGATCGCGTTCGAGGTGCTGGTGTTGAACCGGAACGCCATGTGGGAGAAGGGTTCCCAGGCCAGGAACTCCTCATCGCCGACGATGTGTCCGCGCATCGTCACCGTGCGGGTGGTGCCGACGCCGCGGGGTTCTGCGCTGGTCCATTCCACGTTGGTGATGACGGTGGCCCAGTGCGGCCAGGAGGTCTCGTCGCTGAGCACCTCGAACAGTTGCTCTGCGGTGATGGCGAGATCGACGGTGCTGACAAAGCGGAACGGTGCGCGGTCGATGAAGTCCAACTCGACGCGTTCGCACTGGTAGGTCCGGGCCATGGGTAGACACCCTAGGGGAGAGTGTCTAGTGGCGGGTCAGCCCGGCCCGTCCCCGGCCGCTGCCAACAGCGGAACGATCACGTCGCTGATCGGGGTGGGCAGGCCGTGTGCGGCTGCCTTGCGGCTGATCACCCCGTTGCGGATATCCCACTCGAGCGGTCGGCCGGCCAGATGGTCGGTCAGCATCGACGTGGTCAGGTCTTCGGGTGCCGCGGCCAACATGGCGATGATCTCGTCGACCACCTCTTCACCGAGATCAGCGCCGTCGGCACGGGCCACGGTCAGGCATTCGGCCAGGTAACGCCGCGCCAGTTCGGCCACGTCGTCACGGCGAAACATGCCCGCCCGCCGGTCCGACAACACCATCAACCCCACCACGGCATTGACCAGCAGCTTGCGCCAGGCCGCGCGGCGGAAATCGGGGTCGTGTTCGACGGCGATCGCGCTGCCGGCCACAGCGTCGGCCACCGTCGCGGCCGCGGGTGTGTCGGGCAGCACCAGGCGAGCGTCGCTGCGCAACCGCACCCACCCAGCGGGCTGCATCTCCGAGGAGATCCACACCGCCGCGGGCACGACGTGGTCCTCGTCGGTGTGCGGACCGACCGCACTGACCCGCTCGATCTGCTCGACACCGTTCTGTAGCGCGCACACCACGGTTTTCTCGTCGCACAGCCGATCAAGCCACGGCGCTGCCTGCGCGTTCTGGGTGTCTTTGACAGCGAGAAACACCACCGAAAGCGGCCCTTCCACGGTGCTCGGATCCGTATGCACGGGCCCCGGTACATGAATGGGCGGGTGGCCGTCGGGCCGCACCTCGATGCCCTCGCGCGGGGTGCGTCCACACAACAGAACCTCCCCGCCGGCTGCGTGCAACAACGCCGCGACGGTCGATCCGATGGCGCCGGGGCCGATGACCGCGATGGGGGACGTCATGTCGCCAAGTTACCGGCGCAACCGACTCTCTAGACTGGTCACTCGTCACCACCAGTCTTTATCGACTCAACATTCAGGAGTTTTCGTGCTGCGCAGTCATGCCGCCGGTTCATTGCGGGCCGCGGATGCCGGTCAAACGGTCACCTTGGCGGGATGGGTGGCGCGTCGCCGTGATCACGGTGGCGTCATCTTCATCGACCTGCGCGACGCGTCCGGAGTGTCGCAGGTGGTGTTCCGCGAGGGTGACGTGCTCGCCGCCGCCCACCGGTTGCGCGCCGAGTTCTGCATCGCCGTCACCGGCGTGGTGGAGGTCCGTCCCGAGGGCAACGAGAACCCCGACATCCCGACCGGCAAGATCGAGGTGAACGCCACCTCGCTGACCGTGCTTTCCGAGAGCGCCCCGTTGCCGTTCCAGCTCGACGAGACCGCAGGTGAGGAAGCCCGGCTCAAGTACCGCTACCTGGACCTGCGCCGTGAGGGCCCGGGTAACGCAATCCGGTTGCGCTCCAAGGTGAATGCGGCTGCCCGCGGCGTGCTGGCCGAGCACGACTTCGTCGAGATCGAGACACCGACGCTGACGCGTTCGACTCCGGAGGGCGCCCGTGACTTCCTGGTGCCCGCGCGCCTGCAGCCCGGCTCGTTCTACGCGCTGCCGCAGAGCCCGCAGCTGTTCAAGCAGCTGCTCATGGTGGCGGGCATGGAGCGCTACTACCAGATCGCCCGCTGCTACCGCGACGAGGACTTCCGCGCCGACCGCCAGCCCGAGTTCACCCAGCTGGACATGGAGCTCAGCTTCGTCGACGCCGACGATGTCATGGGAATCGCCGAACAGGTGCTCAAGGCGGTCTGGTCGACCATCGGCTATGACCTGCCGCTGCCGTTGCCTCGCATCAGCTACGAAGAGGCGATGCGCCGGTTCGGTTCCGACAAGCCCGACCTGCGGTTCGAAGTCGAACTCATCGAGTGCACCGAGTACTTCAAGGACACCCCGTTCCGGGTGTTCCAGGCGCCGTACGTCGGCGCTGTGGTGATGTCCGGAGGGGCATCGCAGCCGCGTCGCACCCTCGACGGCTGGCAGGAATTCGCCAAGCAGCGCGGCCACAAGGGCCTGGCCTATGTGCTGATCGGGGAGGACGGCACGCTGGGCGGCCCGGTGGCCAAGAATCTCACCGACGCCGAGCGTGACGGCCTGGCCGCCCATGTCGGTGCCAAGCCCGGTGACTGTGTGTTCTTCGCTGCCGGCCCGGCCCGTACGGCGCGAGCGCTTTTGGGTGCCACCCGCATCGAGATCGCCAAGCGCCTGGACCTGATCGATCCGTCGGCCTGGGCGTTCACCTGGGTGGTCGACTTCCCGATGTTCGAGCCGGCCGACGTGGCGACGGCCTCGGGCGACGTGGCCGTGGGGTCGGGTGCCTGGACGGCAGTGCACCACGCCTTCACCGCACCGAAGGTCGAATCGGAGGACACCTTCGACACCGACCCCGGCAGCGCGCTGTCCGATGCCTACGACATCGTCTGCAACGGCAACGAGATCGGCGGCGGCTCGATCCGTATCCACCGGCGCGACATCCAGGAGCGGGTGTTCGCGATGATGGGCATCGACCACGATGAAGCCCAGGACAAGTTCGGGTTCCTGTTGGACGCCTTCGCCTTCGGGGCGCCGCCGCACGGCGGCATCGCGTTCGGCTGGGACCGCATCACCGCGCTGCTGGCCGGGGTGGACTCGATCCGCGAGGTCATCGCGTTCCCCAAGTCCGGCGGCGGTGTCGACCCGCTGACCGATGCGCCTGCGCCGATCACCCCGCAACAGCGCAAGGAATCGGGAATAGACGCCAAGCCCGAGGAGCTCAAGAAGTCATGACCGACATCGATCCTGATTTCGACAAGAGCGAACTGGTCGCCGACGTGGCGGCCCTCGACGAATTCAACCGCAACGTGGTCGAGGAGTTCAGGGCCAACGGCGGCAAGGTGGGCGGGCCTTTCGAGGGCGGCACCCTGTTGCTGCTGCACACCACGGGAGCCAAGTCGGGTCAGCCGCGGCTGTCGCCGCTGGCGTACCTGGACGTCGACGGCAAGATTCTGATCGTCGGCTCCTACGCGGGCGGGCCGAAGGACCCGGCGTGGGTGCACAACCTGCGGGCCAACCCGAAGGCCCGCATCGAGATCGGAACCGACGCCTACGACGTGACGGCCCGGGAATTGCCCGCCGACGAGCGCGACGCGACGTACCCCAAGATCGTCGAGCGGGCGCCGGTTTTCGCCGAGTACCAGGCCAAGACCACCCGGGCGATTCCGCTGTTCGAACTCCAGCGGGTGTAGCGCCGAACCTGAGCCTGTGTGCGGACTTTCGCCGGAAAGTCGCACACAAGCTCAGATTCGAGCGGTCGACTACAGCCGTTCGATGATGGTGGCGTTGGCCATGCCGCCGCCCTCACACATCGTCTGCAGGCCGTAGCGCCCGCCGCGCTGTTGCAGGGCATTGACCAGGGTGGTCATGATGCGCGCCCCGCTGGCGCCCAGCGGGTGACCGATCGCGATCGCCCCGCCGTTGACGTTCGTCTTGCCCAGATCGGCACCAATGTCGTGCGCCCAGGCCAGCACTACCGGGGCGAACGCCTCGTTGACCTCGAACAGGTCGATGTCGGCCAGCGTCAAACCCGCACGCGTCAACACCTTCTCGGTGGCCGGGATGACACCGGTCAGCATGTAGAGCGGGTCGGACCCGACGACGGTGGTGGTGTGGATGCGCGCCAGCGGTTTCAGACCGAGCTTCTTGGCCGTCGCTCCGCTGGTGATCATCACCGCCGCGCTGCCGTCCGAGAGCGGTGACGAGTTACCCGGGGTGATCTCCCAGTTGATCTGCGGGAACCGCGCGGCGTAGGCCTCGTTGTAGAACGCGGGCTTCAACCCGGACAAGGTCTCCACTGTCGTTCCCGGCCGGATGATCTCGTCGGTGCTCAGCCCGGCGATCGGCGCGAGTTCGGCGTCGAACAGACCCTCTTTGGTGGCCCGCGCTGCCTTCTCGTGGCTGCCTGCCGAGAACTCGTCGAGCTGGGCGCGGGAGAAACTCCACTTGGCCGCGATCAGCTCGGCGCTGATTCCTTGGGGCACAAGCCCTTCCGGGTAGCGGGCGGCCATGTCCAGGCCGAACGGGTCGCTGCCCGGAAGCACCGATGAACCCATCGGCACCCGGGACATCGATTCGACACCTGCGGCGATCACGATGTCGTAGGCGCCGGCCAGCACGCCCTGGGCGGCGAAGCTGATCGCCTGCTGGCTGCTGCCGCACTGGCGGTCCACGGTGGTGCCGGGGACGGTTTCGGGGAACCCGGCGCCCAGCAGGGCGTTGCGGGCCACATTCACGGCTTGATCGCCCACTTGCGTGACGGCCCCGGCGATGACGTCGTCGACGAGTACGGGGTCGACACCGGTGCGGGTGATCAGCTCACGCAGGCTGTGGGCCAGCAGATCCGCGGGTAGGACGCCGTGCAGTGCGCCATTGGCCTTGCCTTTGCCGATCGGGGTTCGGACCGCTCCGACGATGACTGCGTCACGTTCTGCATATCCGGTCATCTGGGCCTCCTGATGCTCCACGCTGAGTATTGTGATGACTACCCAGGTATAGCACCTGGGTATAGTGAGAACAACTCAGGGATGGGGTTTGATTCCGTGGGAATGCTGCAGGGCAAGCTGGCCGACCGCGATGCCTGGTCGGCAGTGGGGCACTGTCCGATCGAGAGAACCATGGCTTTCGCGGGCACCAAGTCGGCGATGCTGATCATGCGCGAGGCCTTCTACGGCACCACCCGCTTCGACGACTTCGCCCGAAGGGTCGGCATCACCAAGGCCGCAACCTCGGCACGGCTGTCCGACCTCGTGGCCGCCGGACTGCTGGCCAAGCGGCCCTATCGCGAACCCGGTCAGCGGGAACGCGACGAATACGTGCTCACCGAATCCGGAACCGACTTCATGCCCGTGGTGTGGGCCATGTTCGAGTGGGGCCGCAAACACCTCGGCGACACCGGGCTGCGGCTTGCCCACGACGGGTGCGGCGCAGTGGCCGGCGTCGAGATTCGTTGCGAGGAAGGACACCAGGTGCCGCCGGAGGAGCTCGTCGTGCGCTACCAGCGTTGACTTTGAATCCGTGCCCACCGCTACTCGCACAAATGCAGCGCCAGTTCTGAGTCAACGCCGGCAAGCCGGCAGGCAACGCTAGTCTCGGCGAGTGCTGCACTTACGCGTCATAGCGCCGGTGGATCTGCGTGGCCCTGTACTCAATGTCCTGCACGGTGAACCCGGCGTCACCCATATCGTGGTGCACGCCGGTGCCGCCATCGACCCGGCCGGCGACGAAATCACCGCCGACGTGGCCAGGGAAGCCGCCAACGACGTCGTCGAACGGCTGAAATCCCTTGACGTGCACCATTTCGGGGCTATCACCATCGAACCGATCGACACGGTGCTGTCCACCTCCGCCCATCACGCAGAGGATGCCGCGGACGGTGACGCGGGCGACGCGGTGATCTGGGATGAGCTGGTGGCACGGACTCGCGAGGAATCCAGCCTCAACGTGACCTTCGTGTTGTTCTTGTGTATCGCATGCCTGCTCGCCGCGGTCGGCGTGATCAACGACTCGGCCGTCACGGTGGTCGGCGCGATGGTGGTGGGCCCGGAATTCGGTCCGCTGGCGGCACTGGCGGTCGCGCTCGTGCAGCGGCGGATGTCACTGGCCCGCCGCGCCGGGGCGGCGCTGCTGATCGGGTTTCCGCTGGCGATGGTGGTCACCGGCGTGGCGACGCTCGGCTTCGAGGCGTTGGGCTGGGTACAGCTGACCAGCTTCAGCGAACTCACCCAGGTCGACTTCATCTTCCAGGTCGGCCCGTTCTCATTGGTGGTCGCGCTGCTGGCAGGCGCCGCTGGAATGCTGTCGCTGGTGTCCTCGAAATCCGCGGCGCTGGTGGGGGTGTTCATCTCGGTGACGACGGTGCCCGCCGCCGGCTTCGCGGTGGTGGCCGCGACGGTGGGCGACTGGCGCGTCGCCGGCAATTCCGTCCTGCAGCTGGTGGTCAACCTGCTCGGAATCACCGTGGCAGGCGTCATCGTCCTCGCGGTGTACCGGCGGACCATGGCCCGCCGCGCCGTCACAGGTGGCTGATTCCGGTCACCAGGAAGTACACCCCGACCGCGCCTGCGATCACGGCGACCACGAGTCGATGGTGAATTCCCATCCACTCGTAGATGCGCTCGACGGCGGAGCGGGTGGCTGACGGTGCCACCAGGAAACTGATCAGCGGGATGATCGCGGCGAGGAATCCGACCAGATTGAACACGACCATCGCGGCCATCTGTTCGGTCACCGCGGCGCCCGAGGTCAGCGCGGCTGCCATCGCGGCCAGGTAGTACGGGGTGGGAAAACCGTTGATCAGGCCGAGCAGCCCGGCCGCCCACGGCGCCTCGCCACGCAAGGCGGTCTGCATCCCGCCCGGCAATTTCGACAGTCCCGGCGGTGCGTCCGCCTCCGGGTCTGCGACGGGCGCGGCCCTGCGGGTCCGCACCCGCATGACCAGGCGTTCGAGCACACCTGTGATCGACAGGGCACCGATCGCCAGCGCCGCGATCCCGATGCCGATCTCCAGGCCAGGGGGCATGGTCTGGCCGCCGTCGCCGGTCACGTTCTTGAACCCGAACACCACCGCGGCGCCCACCGCGACATTGGCGGTGAAGGCGAACAGGAAGAACGGCAGCAACAACCGCACCGGCCGGGACCGCGACAGCATGAAGGCAACGACCCCGATTCTGAGCGGGTCGACTGCCGCCACGACGGCCATCACCAGCACGGTGCTCCACATCGCCGGCGGCCACATCCCTTCAGTTCCGTTACCTCCGCTGAATTCAACCAGCGCCGCGCGAATCCGGCTCGATGCGGTCAGCGTGATCGTGCGCACGTCGGCCCACGGACACCAATTCGCTCGTGTCGGTGCGCCAGCAAGCCGCGATCAACGTCGGGTGCGTACCGTTTCCCACTGATGGTTCTTCGCGCGCACGGCTCACCGGAGTCCGCTCAGGCCGCCGGTGTCGCCCTGGACACCGACGGTGTGCTGGCGGCGTACCGCCGTTACGGCGCCCAACGTGCCTTGTTCGATGTCCGAGACGACGGCGTCGGCGCGGGTTACGACGAATTGCTCGATGCCTCGGGAAACGTCCGCCCCGCCTGGCGTGAGCTGGCCGCGGGCATCGGCGAACGCGGCCGGGACGGCCTGGACCGGCTCCGGACCATGGTGCGTGGCCTCGTCGACAACGACGGCATCACCTACATCCAGGTGGACCGTCACGGCGAGGTCGTCACCGACGACGACGGCACCGCGGTGTCGGGCCCCTGGCATCTCGACGCTCTGCCGCTGATGATCTCGGCTGCCGACTGGGACAGCCTGGAATCCGGTGTGGTGCAGCGGTCGCGGCTGCTCGATTCGGTGCTGACCGACTTCTACGGAGCCCGTCGGTCGATCACCAGCGGAGTGTTGCCCGCGGAATTGTTGTTCGCGCACCCCGGGTACCTGCGCGCTGCTCGGGGCATCGTCGTGCCGGGGCGTCACCAGTTGTTTCTCCACGGCTGCGATGTCAGCCGCGGCGATGACGGCAGCTACATGGTCAACGCCGATTGGACGCAGGCCCCGTCGGGCGCCGGCTACGCATTGGCCGACCGCCGCGTCATCGCCCATGCGGCACCCGACCTGTACGAGCGGGTGAGTCCGCGGCCCTGCTCGCCGTGGGCACAGGCGTTGCGGCTGGCGCTTCTCGACGCTGCTCCCGAGGCGGCCGAGGAGCCGATGGTCGTGGTGCTCAGTCCCGGGATTCACTCCGAGACCGCCTTCGATCAGGCATACCTGGCCAGTGTGCTCGGCTTTCCGCTGGTGGAGAGCGCCGATCTGGTGGTCCGCGACGGCATGGTGTGGATGCGGTCTCTGGGCACGCTCAAACGCGTCGACGTGGTGCTGCGCCGGGTTGATGCCGACTACGCGGATCCTCTCGATCTGCGGCCAGATTCCCGGCTCGGCGTGGTCGGTCTGGTCGAGGCGTTGCGCCGTGGTTCGGTGACGGTGGTCAACACGCTGGGCAGCGGGGTTCTGGAGAGTCCGGGCCTGGCACGCTTCTTGCCGGAGCTGGCCGAGCTGTTGCTCGACGAGGCGCCCCAGCTGTCGACGGCTCCCATGTACTGGGGCGGGATCGACATCGAGCGTTCCCATCTGCTCACCAAGCTGCCGTCGTTGCTGATCCGTCCGGTCAACGGCGGATCCACGATCGTGGGGCCGGCGCTCGCTGCGGCCGACCGCGCGGACCTGGCGGCGCGGATCGAAGCTCATCCAACGCAGTGGGTGGGGCAGGAGTTGCCCCAGTTCTCCACTGCGCCGACCAACTACCGCTCCAGAGGATTGTCGGCAGGCGACGTCGGCATGCGGTTGTTCACCGTCGCCCAGCGCGGGGGATACGCACCGATGACCGGCGGGCTGGGTTACGTGCTGGCCCCCGGAAACGCCGCCTATCGGATGAATACGCTTGCCGCCAAGGATGTCTGGGTGCAGACCCCGCAACGGGTCACGGCCGAGCGCATTCCGGCGGTCTCGGTCGAGCTGGTCGCTGCCGCCGCGATCCCGAGCCCGACCCGGGTGGTCAGCTCACCGCGGGTGCTCTCGGACCTGTTCTGGATGGGCCGCTACGCCGAACGCGCTGAAGGCATGGCCCGGCTGCTGACCGCCACCAGGGAGCGCTACCACGAGTACCGCTACCGAGGGGATCTCGATGAAAGCCAGTGCGTTCCGATGTTGCTGGCCGCAGTCGGCTCGATCACCGGCACCGATACCGGTGACGTCGCCGATGCCCACGAGATGATCGCGATCGCTCCGACCACGTTGTGGGCGGTCACCGCTGACCGGCACCGCGCGGGATCGCTTGCCCAATCGGTGGAACGGCTGGGGCTGGCCGCGCGAGCGGTACGCGACCAGATGTCCAATGACACCTGGATGGTGCTGGCCGGTGTCGAACGTGCGGTGCTGCGTCCATCGGCGGCCCCGCCGCAATCGCCCAACGTGGCAGAGGCGTATCTGGCCACCGCGCACAGCCAGACCCTGGCCGGGATGTTGGCATTGTCCGGGGTGGCCGCGGAATCGATGGTGCAGGACATCGGCTGGACCATGATGGACCTCGGCAAGCGCATCGAACGGGCGCTGACTCTGACCGCGCTGCTGCGCGCCACGTTGACGACGATGCGTAGTGCCGCAGCCGAACGCGCTGTAACCGAGTCGGTCCTGGTGGTGTGCGAATCCTCGGTGATCTACCGACGGCGCAACCCAGGGCAGATCAGCATCGCCGCGGTCGCCGAACTGCTGCTGTTCGACGCCGAAAACCCGCGATCGCTGATCTATCAGTTGGAGCGCATCCGAGCCGACCTCAAGCCGCTGCCCGGAGCATCGGGCTCGTCGCGTGCCGAGCGGCTGCTCGACGAACTGGTGACCCGCTTGCGCCGCCTCGATCCGGCCGATCTCGGACAGGTCGGCGAGGACGGGACCCGAGCCGAGCTGGCCGGTCTGCTCGACGGTGTGCATACCGGCCTGCGGGACCTCTCAGCTGTCGTCACCGCCGCGCACCTGTCGCTGCCCGGCGGGATGCAGCCGTTGTGGGGGCCCGATGAACGGCGGGTGATGCCGTGAGCGAACCGATCGTTGCGGCCACGCGCTGCTACGAGATCACCCACCGCACCGTCTATCGCTACTCCGACGATGTAACCAGCTCCTACGGCCGCGGGTTT
Organism: Mycolicibacterium fortuitum subsp. fortuitum; assembly: GCF_022179545.1. The sequence goes on from NZ_AP025518.1 coordinate 2,830,590, forward strand.
CTCACACCGCGAGACCTGCCATGGCAACGCTGCCTGTCCCATGAGCTGGTGATCGACCCGGAGGCCGCTGACAGTTCCACCAGCCGCGACGCCTACGGGAACATCAGTTCGTATTTTCATGTCACCGAGCGCCACCGCACCCTGAGCATCACCAGCGCATCGGTGGTGGAGGTGGATCCTCCTGCCCCCGAACACTATTCGGGGGCCTCGGCCAGGGCGCCGTGGGAACTGGCCCGCCCGGTCGGCGGTGACGGCGCGCTGGCCGCCGAGTTCACTCTCGACCTCTCGCCGCCGGAGATCACCGACGCCGTGCGCGCCTACGCCGCGCCCAGTTTCGTGCCGGGTAGGCCGCTGATCGAGGTGCTCCGTGAACTGACGTCGAGGATCTACGCCGACTTCACCTACCGCTCGGGCTCGACGACGGTGTCCACCCAAGTGGCCGATGTACTCGCGGCGCGTGAGGGCGTGTGCCAGGACTTCGCCCGGCTGGCCATCGCCTGTCTGCGGGCCAACGGCCTGGCGGCCAGCTACGTGTCGGGATACCTGGCGACCGACCCGCCGCCCGGTAAGGAACGCATGATCGGGGTGGACGCCACCCATGCCTGGGCATCGGTGTGGACACCGCAGAATGTGTGGCTGGGAATGGACCCCACCAACGACCAGATGGTCGACGAGCGCTACATCGTGGCCGGATTCGGTCGCGACTACGCCGACATACCCCCATTGCGCGGCATCATCTACACGGATTCCCTCAGCAGCGTGATCGAGGTGTCGGTGGACGTGGCGCCGTGCCCTCCCGATCGGGGACCCTTGTTGCATGCGTGATTTCAACTGCCCGAACTGCGGTCAGCGCCTGGCGTTCGAGAACTCCCTGTGCCTGTCGTGCCGCAGCGCGCTGGGCTTCTCGCTCGCCGACATGGCATTGCTGGTGATCACCGACACCGACCTGGGCGGACACGCCGGCGCCGTCGACGAGAAGCAATACCGGTTGTGCGCGAATCTTCATCTGGCCGAATGTAATTGGCTGGTACGCATCGGCGATGACCCGTTGTGCGCGTCGTGCCGGCTCACCAGGACCCGACCCGCCGATACCGACACCGCCGCATTGGCCTCGTTCGCGGAGGCCGAGCAGGCCAAACGCCGGCTGATCGCCGAACTTCACGAACTGAAGCTGCCGATCGTCGGCCGCGACGAGGACCCTCGCTTCGGGCTGGCGTTCGACCTGCTCTCCAGTGAATTCGAAAAGGTCTACACCGGTCATCACAACGGCGTCATCACCCTGGACCTGGCCGAGGGAGACGACGTGCATCGCGAGCAGTTACGGATCGCGATGGACGAGCCGTACCGAACGCTGCTCGGCCATTTCCGCCACGAGATCGGGCACTACTACTTCTACCGCCTCGTCGCGCCTTCGCCGGACTACTCTGCTCGGTTTTCGGAGCTGTTCGGTGATCCGGACGCCGACTACCAGCAGGCATTGGACCGGCACTACGAAGATGGGCCGCCGTCGGGTTGGGAAGACGACTTCGTGTCCTCCTACGCCACCATGCACCCTGCCGAGGACTGGGCCGAGACCTTCGCCCACTACCTGCACATCCGCGACACCCTCGACACCGCAGCGGCTTTCGGATTCGCTCCGGCCGGAGGCTCGTTCGGCCGGCGTCTGCTGGGGCCCGCCGGGTTCGACACCATCATCGAGATGTGGCTGCCCCTGGCGTGGTCGCTGAACATGGTGAACCGGTCGATGGGCCATGCCGACCTGTACCCGTTCGTGTTGGCTCCGGCGGTCCTGGAGAAGATGCGGTTCGTTCACATCGTCGTCGACGAGGTCACCGCCGGCTGAGTTCGCCCGCGATCGCGCTGAACATCACGTCTGCCGCGGCAGGGGGCGCATCGATCAGTCGGTGATCCGTGCGAGTTAACAGCACGGTCACGATGGTATGTCGCGACGCCGCGTTTCCAGCAGGCGTTCTTAGGATCGCCGCGTGACTGATCGCTACGGTTCCGACATCCTGTCCCGAAACCCGCATACCCCGAAGCTGACTCGCTCCAAGGAGCAGCCCGCGGAAAAGGGTCTGGTGGTCGAGGACGCGCAGAGCGGGTATGTGGGCGCCGTGGTGCGGATCGAGGGCGGCCGCGTCGAACTCGAGGACCGCCGGGGCAAGGTGCGGGCCTTCCCGATGGGGCCGGGCTTCCTGATCGACGGCAAGCCCGTGAGCCTCGTGGTGCCCAAGCGGACCACCGGGCCGGCACGGACGGCGTCGGGCTCGGTTGCCGTACCGAACGCCAAGGCCCGGGTCGCGCTTGCCAGCCGGATCTACGTGGAAGGTCGCCACGACGCCGAGCTGGTCGAGCAGGTGTGGGGAGCCGATCTGCGGATCGAAGGCGTGGTCGTCGAATACCTGGGCGGAGTCGACGACCTGGCCGGCATCGTGGCCGAGTTCGCACCCGGCCCGGGACGTCGCTTGGGTGTGCTGGTCGATCATCTGGTCACGGGCTCGAAGGAGGCACGCATCGCCGAGGCGGTACGGCGGGGCCCCGGCGGGGAGCACACGCTGGTGGTAGGGCATCCGTTCGTCGACATCTGGCAGGCCGTCAAACCGGCCCGGCTCGGGATGAAGGCGTGGCCGACGATTCCGCGCAGTATCGAGTGGAAGCACGGCATCTGCGATGCGCTGGGCTGGCCGCACCAGGACCAGGCCGACATCGCCCGGGCCTGGCAGCGGATCCGGGGGCGCGTGCGGGACTGGAACGATCTGGAGCCCGCGCTGATCGGCGGGGTGGAGGAACTCATCGATTTCGTGACCGCGCCGGCGTAGTCCGTCGTGTCGGCGTGGTAAGCAGAAGACGTGTCCGACAGTTTGTTCGACGTGCCCGGTGAGCCCGCATCCGCGGGGCCCGGTGCACCGGCGCCCGCTTCGGGGTTGGTCGGCTCCTCGCGCGAGCGCTCGTCGGCGCCGCTGGCGGTGCGGATGCGCCCGGCCGGCCTCGACGAGGTCGTCGGTCAGACCCACCTGCTGCAGGCCGGCTCCCCACTGCGTCGCCTGGTGGAGGGGTCCGGTGCCGCATCGGTCATCCTCTACGGCCCGCCCGGCACCGGGAAGACCACCCTGGCCTCGCTGATCTCCCAGGCCACCGGACGCAGGTTCGAGGCACTCTCCGCGCTGAGCGCCGGCGTCAAGGAAGTCCGCGCCGTGATCGACACGGCGCGCCGGGCCGCGGTCCACGGCCAACAGACCGTTCTGTTCATCGACGAGGTGCACCGCTTCTCCAAGACACAGCAAGACGCGCTGTTGGCGGCGGTGGAGAACCGGGTCGTACTGCTGGTGGCGGCCACCACGGAGAACCCGTCGTTCTCGGTGGTGGCCCCGCTGCTCTCACGCTCGCTGATCCTGCAGTTGCAGCCGCTGAGCGCCGACGACATCGGGACCGTGGTGCGCCGCGCACTGGCAGATCCACGAGGCCTCGGCGGCGCGGTCGGGGCCGACGAGGAGGCCATCGACCTCCTGGTGCGCCTGTCTTCGGGTGACGCGCGCCGCGCGTTGACCGCACTGGAGGTGGCGGCCGAGACAGCCGGCGGCCCCGGGGGCACCATCACGGTCGAGGTCATCGAGCAGTCGTTGGACAAGGCCGCGGTGCGCTATGACCGCGACGGCGACCAGCACTACGACGTGATCAGCGCCTTCATCAAGTCCGTGCGCGGATCCGATGTCGACGCGGCGCTGCACTACCTGGCCCGGATGCTGGTGGCGGGGGAGGACCCGCGCTTCGTGGCCCGCCGGTTGATGATCCTGGCCAGTGAAGACATCGGGATGGCCGATCCGACGGCGCTGCAGACCGCGGTCGCTGCGGCCCAGACCGTGCAGCTGATCGGTATGCCCGAGGCGCAATTGACGTTGGCTCACGCGACAGTGCACCTGGCCACGGCGCCCAAGTCCAATGCGGTGACCACGGCGTTGGGCGCGGCGATGAGCGACATCCGGGCCGGCAAGGCCGGGTTGGTGCCACCGCATCTGCGTGACGGCCACTATTCGGGGGCCCAGAAACTCGGCAACGCGGTGGGCTACAAGTATGCCCATGATCATCCCGACGGCGTTGTGCCACAACAGTATCCGCCTGACGAACTGGTCGGGACGGACTATTATCAACCCACGGGACGCGGTTTCGAACGTGAGCTGGTCTCCCGAGTCGACAAGCTGCGCGCCATCATTCGCCGCGCACGGCGCTGACGGGCAACGAAAGCCACGGTCCCGGTTGAACATTCAACCGGGACCGTGGCTTTTCGTCAGTTGTCAGCGCATCAGGCCGGACCGGCGGGTGCCGAAAAGGCCGGTCCTACCGCGTCCCATGAATGCGGACACCACGGCCACCCCGATGGCGGCGACGATGACCTGGACGAGCAGTTCGAGCCAGTCGATGCCGCTGGTCATCGTCGGGATGCCGAGCGCACGGGCGATCGCGCTACCGATGAACGCCGACACGATGCCGACCAGGATCGTCACCAGAACCCCGATGGGTTGTCTGCCGGGGACGATCAGTCGGCCGATCAGGCCGACGACAATGCCGATCAAGATCGCGCTGATGATGCCGGTGATGGTCATTTTTCCTCCAGAGCTGTATTGGGCTGGAGGGGAGATACCCCCGGCATTCACGGCCCAAACGGTGCCGTCAATTCTGGACCCGTTCTCCGTCAGGCCATCTCGGGAACCCGCAGGTGGGCCAGCGCGAGTTCGAATTCGCCGACGTCGATCTGATCGGCGCTCAGATCGCGTAACCGCGCAGTGCGCAACGCCCTGGCCTGATCGCGGTTGTGGTCCATCGCGTCGGCGCTGTCGAAGGTGGCCGAGGAGACGGCGCGCCCCGACCCACGGTCCAGCATGAGGCTGGCGCTACAGAACCCCTCGAGGTCCTCCATCGCGGGCAACACCGCACTCCGGTAGAAATCCACCGCCCGGTCGAACAGTTCGGGACGGGTGCGCAGCCAGGTCGCTCGCACGCACGCGCCGGGTGCGGAGTACTGCTCGCGGTGGACCACAGCGATCTCCCATTCGTCGACAGTGGCGGTGCCGGCGAAGGTCTCGACCACGCGATGGCGCATCGGTGCCACCGCGGCGGCGCTGGCATGCATCGCGTCTTCGGTCCGCCAGGCCGTCGTCAGAACACACCGGCCAGATTCGCGGTCGACCATCAGGGACAGGCCGACGCAGCCGTCCACGTCGTCGAGGGCCGGCATGACCTCGTCGCGCACATGGGCGATGCCGGCGTCGATGGCCTGGGTGCGCGCCGCGATCGTGGTTGAACGTGCGAACACGATCCACCCCTTCCTGCCAGGGCGGCGCCCCGGTGGCGCCACCGGTTCCACCCCCACCTTCCTCCGGTGTGTCGTAGGTCGCAATGGCCTGGATGCGGTGCCTCGTAGGCTGGGTTGATGGACACCGACGTGATCGACGTGGACACCTCGCGGCGGCGCATCGTCGACCTCACCGACGCGGTGCGGCGGTTCTGCGGCACCCACCGCGACGGTCTCTGCAATGTCTTCGTTCCGCACGCGACCGCGGGAGTGGCCATCATCGAGACCGGTGCCGGTTCCGACGACGACCTGCTCGATACCCTGGAACGGTTGTTGCCGCGCGATGACCGCTACCGGCACAGCCACGGCTCGTTCGGCCACGGTGCGGATCACGTGTTGCCTGCGCTGGTGTCGCCGTCGGTGACAGTGCCGGTTCAGGCGGGCCGCCCGCTGCTGGGGACCTGGCAGAGCGTGGTGCTGGTCGATCTGAACCGCGACAACCCGCAACGCAACGTGCGGTTGAGCTTCCTGGGGGCGTGACGCTCGTCGCCTTTTCGGGGCGAACGCGCAGAACGGTAATGTAAAGCGGTCGAACTGGTGGTTGCCTGCAACCCCAGCCACCCACGAACACGAGGACACGAGCAACGTGCAGACACACGAGATCAGGAAGCGCTTCCTCGATCATTTCGTGAAGGCGGGCCACACCGAGGTGCCCAGTGCTTCGGTGATCCTCGACGACCCCAACCTGCTGTTCGTCAATGCGGGCATGGTGCAGTTCGTGCCCTACTTCCTCGGGGCCCGCACACCGCCGTGGGACCGCGCCACCAGCGTGCAGAAGTGCATCCGTACTCCCGACATCGACGAGGTGGGCATCACCACCCGGCACAACACCTTCTTCCAGATGGCCGGCAACTTCTCGTTCGGCGACTACTTCAAGAAGGGCGCCATCGAGCTGGCCTGGACCCTGCTGACCAATCCGGTGAGCGAGGGTGGCTACGGTTTCGACCCGGAAAGGCTGTGGGCAACGGTCTATCTGGACGACGACGAGGCGATTCAACTCTGGCAGGAAGTCGCCGGATTGCCGCTCGAGCGCATCCAGCGCCGCGGCATGGCCGACAACTACTGGTCGATGGGTATTCCGGGGCCGTGTGGACCGTGCTCGGAGATCTACTACGACCGTGGCCCCGAGTACGGGATCGAGGGCGGCCCCGAGGCCAACGAGGACCGCTACATCGAGATCTGGAATCTCGTGTTCATGCAGAACGAGCGCGGTGAGGGCACCTCGAAGACCGATTTCGAGATCCTCGGACCGCTGCCGCGCAAGAACATCGACACCGGTATGGGTGTCGAGCGCATCGCCTGCCTGCTGCAGGGCGTGGACAACGTCTACGAGACCGACCTCGTCCGCCCGGTGATCGACCTGGTCGCCGGGATCGCCCCGCGCGGTTACGGCGCGGGCAACCACGAGGACGATGTCCGCTACCGCATCATCGGCGATCACAGCCGCACCGCGGCGATCATCATCGGCGACGGCGTCAGCCCCGGCAACGAGGGTCGCGGCTACGTCCTGCGGCGGTTGCTGCGCCGCATCATCCGCGCCGCCAAGCTGCTCGGTGTCGAGGAGCCGATCATGGGCCGGCTGATGGCCACCGTGCGTGACGAGATGGGGCCGTCCTACCCGGAACTGGTCTCCGATTTCGAGCGGATCAACCGCATCGCGGTGGCCGAGGAGACGGCGTTCAACCGCACCCTGGCCGCGGGCTCGCGCCTGTTCGACGACGCCGCGGCAGTGACGAAGAAGTCGGGCACCACGGTGCTTTCGGGTGCCGATGCCTTCACTTTGCACGACACCTACGGTTTCCCGATCGACCTCACGCTCGAGATGGCCGCCGAGGCCGGTCTGTCCGTCGACGAGCAGGGCTTCCGGTCGCTGATGGCCGAACAGCGTCAGCGCGCCAAGGCTGACGCCGCCGCGCGCAAGCAGGCCCACACCGATCTGTCCGCGTACCGCGAACTGGTCGACGCCGGGCCCACCGAGTTCACCGGCTTCGACGAATTGTCCACCGAGGCACGCATTCTCGGCATCTTCGTCGACGGTAAGCGGGTGCCGGTGGTAACCCACGGTGACGTGGACGCCGAGCGCGTCGAACTCATCCTGGACCGCACCCCGTTCTATGCCGAGGCCGGCGGCCAGATCGCCGACGAGGGCACGATTTCGGGCACCGGCGCCTCGGCCACTGCCAAGGCCGCGGTCACCGATGTGCAGAAGATCGCGAAAACCCTGTGGGCACACCGGATCAACGTCGAGTCGGGGGAGTTCGTCGAGGGCGACACCGTCACCGCCGCAGTGGATCCGAAGTGGCGCCGCGGTGCCACCCAGGGGCACTCCGGTACCCACATGGTGCACGCCGCCCTGCGCCAGGTGCTGGGCCCCACCGCCGTTCAGGCAGGTTCGCTGAACCGCCCCGGCTATCTGCGGTTCGACTTCAACTGGCAGGGCGCGCTGACCGACGACCAGCGCTCGCAGATCGAAGAAGTGACCAATCAGGCGGTCGAGGCCGACTACCAGGTCAACACCTTCGTCACCGCGCTGGACAAGGCCAAGGCGATGGGCGCGATGGCGATGTTCGGCGAGAACTACCCGGACCAGGTGCGGGTGGTCGAGATCGGCGGCCCGTTCTCGCTGGAACTCTGCGGTGGCACCCACGTGCACAATTCGGCACAGATCGGCCCCGTCACCATCCTCGGCGAATCCTCGGTCGGCTCGGGTGTGCGCCGGGTCGAGGCCTACGTCGGGTTGGAGTCCTTCCGCCATCTGGCCAAGGAACGTGCGCTGATGGCCGGCCTGGCCTCGTCGCTCAAAGTGCCCTCCGAAGAAGTGCCTGCCCGCGTCGCGAACCTGGTAGAGCGTCTCAAGGCGGCGGAGAAGGAACTCGACAAGGTCCGGCTGGCCAACGCCCGCGCCGCGGCGGCCAACGCCGCCGCCGGCGCGGAGACCATCGGCAAGGTGCGGGTTGTCGCACAGCGGATGGCCGGCGGTATGTCGGGCGGTGATCTGCGCAGCCTGGTCGGCGACATCAAGGGCAAGCTCGGCTCTGACCCCGGGGTGGTCGCACTGATCGCCGAGGGTGAGGACGACTCGGTGCCGTTCGTGGTGGCGGTCAACCCGGCTGCCCAGGACCTCGGCCTGCGCGCCGACGAACTCGTCAAGCAGTTCAGCGCGGCGGTCAATGGCCGCGGGGGCGGCAAGGCGGACATGGCACAAGGTTCCGGTAAGGGGGCGGCGGGTATCGACGCGGCATTGGCCGCGCTGCGCGCCGAGATCGGCCGGAGCTAGCTTCGTGTCCGACACGGTCGACGACCGGCTACCGGACCGCCCAGGGGACGACGACCCCGGACGCGGACGGCGCATCGGCATCGATGTCGGAACCGTGCGGATCGGCGTGGCCACTTGTGACCCGGACGGGATCTTGGCCACCCCGGTCGAGACCGTTCAGCGGGACAAGCGCGACCGGTCGGGTAAACATCTGCGCAGACTGGTCAAGCTGATCGGCGAGTACGAGGCCGTCGAGGTCGTGGTCGGACTTCCGCGCACACTCGCCGACCGAGCCGGCAGCTCCGCGATCGACGCCATCGAACTGGCGGACCTGCTGGCACGTCGGATCGCCCCGACACCGGTTCGGCTGGCCGACGAGCGGCTCACTACTGTGTCGGCTCAACGGTCATTGCGCGAGGCGGGGGTCCGGGCAAAAGGACAGAAGGCGATGATCGACCAGGCCGCTGCGGTTGGCATTCTGCAGAGCTGGCTGGATCAGCGACGTGCGGCTCTGGCTGCGCGCAGAGAGGGCATGGATGGCTGAGAAGTGGGGTGCCGACAAGGCGAAGCCCGAGTCGATCGGACCACCCCGGCGCGGGCTGAGCAAGGCCGAGCGGGCCCGCAAGGCCCGTAACGACCGGAAGCGCCGTGTCACCAGGGGCCTCTCACTCGCAGCGCTCATCGTGGTGTTGATCGGCGCGGTGTTCCTCGGTTCCAAGCTCTGGCACGGCATGTCCGGAAGCGCGGGCGACTACGCCGGTGACGGTGTGGCCGACATCGTCATCCAGGTCCACGACGGCGACTCCACGACCGCTATCGCCAAGACCCTGCAGGACAAGAAGGTGATCGCCACCGTCAAGAACTTCGTGGAGGCAGCCCACAAGAACGAGGCGATCTCGGCCATCCAACCCGGCTTCTACAAGATGCGCACCGAGATCCCGGCAGCCAATGCTGTTGAGCGCCTGGCAGATCCGGACAACCGGGTGGGCAAGCTCACCATCCCGGAGGGGCGGCAGCTCGACGACACCGCCGATGTCAAGACCAACGCCGTCACCGAAGGCGTGTTCACGCTGATCTCGCAGGCCTCCTGCGTCGAACTCGACGGCAAGAAACGCTGTGTACCGGTCGACGCGCTGCGGGCAGCCGCGCAGACCGCACCGGCGGCCGCACTGGCGGTACCGGAATGGGCTGTGGCGCCGGTCTCGGCGATGCCCAACGACCACCGGCGTCTGGAGGGGTTGATCGCGCCCGGCACCTGGAACGTCGACCCGGCCGGAACCGCCCAGGACATCCTGGCCACGTTGATCGGCGGTAGCGCCACGATGTACACCCAGAGCGGTCTGCTCGACACCGCCGCGGCGATGCAGATGTCGCCGTATCAGATCCTCACCGTCGCGTCCCTGGTGCAGCGTGAAGCCAAGCCACAGGACTTCGACAAGGTGGCGCGGGTGATCTACAACCGGCTGGCCGAACACCGCAAGCTGGAGTTCGATTCGACGGTGAACTACCCGCTGGATCGCCAGGAAGTCGCGACCACCGATGACGACCGAGCCCAGACCACGCCGTGGAACACCTATATGAGCCAAGGGCTTCCACAGACGCCGATCTGCTCACCGGGCACCGACGCACTGGCCGCCGCCGAGCATCCGGCGCCGGGGGACTGGTTGTACTTCGTGACGATCGACCTGCAGGGCACCACGCTGTTCACCCGTGACTACGACCAACACCTGGCCAACATCGAACAGGCGCAGCACAACGGTGTCCTCGACAGTGCCAGATAGGCGGCCCGCCGCCGTGCCGGATAGGCGGCCCGCCGCCGTGCCCGATAGCCGCAAAGCGGCCGTACTCGGCTCGCCGATCACCCACTCGCGCTCGCCTCAGCTGCACCTGGCCGCCTACCGGGCGCTCGGGCTGCCGTCGTGGACCTACGAGCGCATCGAGTGCACGGCCGAACAACTGCCCGGCCTCGTCAGTGCACTGGGCCCGGAATGGGTCGGATTGTCGGTCACGATGCCCGGCAAGTTCGCCGCCCTGGAATTCGCCGATCAACGCACCGACCGTGCCCAGTTGGTGGGCTCGGCCAACACCCTGGTCCGGATGCCGACCGGAGGCTGGCGCGCCGACAACACCGACGTCGACGGGGTGACCGGAGCACTCGGCACGGCCGGCGACTCGGCGCTGGTGATCGGGTCCGGCGGCACCGCCCCGGCGGCCGTGGTGGCACTGGCCGAACTCGGCGTGCAGCGGATCACCATCGTGGCGCGCGACGAGGGCAAGGCATCTCGGTTGGTGGACCTGGCCCGCCGGTGCGGGGCGCAGGGCGGCTGGTGCGACATCGGTGGCGCTGCGCTGGCCGACGCGGTGGCTTCCGCAGATGCCGCCGTGAGCACGATCCCGGCCGACGCGGCCGCCGTTTACGCGGACGCGCTGGCTCGGGTGCCGCGTGTACTGGACGCCATCTACGACCCGTGGCCCACGCCACTGGCCCAGGCTGTCGAGGCCGCGGGCGGCGAGGCGATCAACGGGCTGCAGATGTTGCTGAACCAGGCCTTTGCCCAGGTCGAGCAGTTCACCGGGATGCCCGCCCCCAAAGAGGCGATGCGCGCCGCCCTGGGCTGAGCCCTCACGGGGTGAACGTTCCCAGGTGGTAAGAGCTGTACAGGTATTCCTTGGATCCGACGAGACGGGCCAACGGCGTCTGGACCGTATTTTCGTCGTCCACCAATTGGGCGATCGCGGCCAGGTCGTATCGCGGATCCCAGCCGAGATCCGCGCGAGCTGCCGAGTTGTCGTAGACCCGGTCGACGCGGTTGGGGAACCGCCAACCACGCCGCGCCCACACTTCGGCGACTCCGGGAATCCGACGGGCGAAGACCCCTGCGGCATCGGTCCTCAGCTGCCCGAGGTCTCGTGGCAGGAACGGTGTGGTGGCTGAGACGATGTACCGCCCGAACCCGATTCGCTCGGCGGCGGACGCGGCCAGCAGATGTGCCTCGACGGCGTCTTCCAGTGCAACTCGCCGTGACGCGTATTCGTCGGCCTTGACGTTGGCGTCGCTGCGGCCTTCATGGGCATCGGGCCTGTCGTCGCGTTCCGGGAAGAACCGGGCGACCCGCAGCACCACGGACGCCAACCCGTGGTTTCGGTGGGCCAGCTGACACAAGTCCTCGGCTGCCGACTTCGTGACGCCGTACATGTTCTTCGGCACCGGTGTGACCGACTCGTCGATCCATGCAGCCGGTTGCCGAGGATCGGGTACCAGCGCGTCGCCGAAAACGGTTGTGGAAGAAGACATCACGAACGCCCGCGCCCCCACGTCTGCAGCCGCCAGCAGAAGCGAGAGGGTCCCGCTGACATTCGTGTCGATGAAGGCCTGCCCCGGCACGAACGCCAGCTGCGGCTTGTGCAGCGTCGCGGTGTGCAGGACCACGTCGGCACCGGTCATCGCTGCCCTAACAGCGTCGGGATCGGCGACAGAACCAACCGTGTCGGTCCACGGTGAGGGGCGGACGTCCATGCCCACCACGTCTTCACCGCGGGCGCGGAGGGTGCGGACGATCGCCTCGCCGAGGTGGCCGGAACTGCCGGTGACCAGTGTGCGCACGACTCGACCGTGCCATACCGCCGCAAGCGATTTTCACCGCTCAGCCCTGAAAGTGGTGATGAGGCATGGGTTGCCCGGGCCTTAGCCTCGACCCATGGGGGTGGGGCTGATCGTCGCTGCGGGCGCCTGGCTGTCGGTGCTGAGTGGCTACGACATCGCCGAGCGCAGACTGCCGAATTGGCTGACGCTTCCCGGCGCAGTGGTGGTTCCGGTGGTGGCGGGGGTCGTGGGGCGCGGAGTTCCTGCGCTGGCCGGAGCCGCGGCGTTGTCGGTCTTGTACCTGGTGGTGCATCTGCTCTCGCCGGGGGCCATGGGCGGCGGCGACGTCAAACTCGCGTTCGGATTGGGCGCGATGACCGGTGCGTTCGGTGTCGACGTGTGGCTGCTGGCCGCGCTGGCCGCGCCGTTGGTCAGCGCGGTGCTGGCACTTGGCGCAGCCCTGCGCGGTATCCGTTCGGTACCGCACGGACCGTCGATGTGTGCGGCCAGCGCCGCCGCTGTTGCCGTGGCGCTGGCATAGCCGATTTTGGTGCGGGCTACCAGCGCAATCCGCGGTTACGCTCATCTCCGGCAACCAGTCCACCGGGGGGATCGCATGTCACAACCGCACTGGCCGCAGGCCGCGCCGCAGTATCCGCCGCCGCCCGCGGTTCCGGTCTTTCGAGTGGAGACGACTCGGCACACCGGCCTGCTCGTCTTGTGGCTGAACCAGACCCGCGTGGTGACGGGGACCGCCGAACAGTGCGAGGCCGCGCTGACCAGCGCCCAGCGGCACAACCTCATCGTGGGCTGGTGGAGCTTCCTGTCGATCTTGTTCATGAACTGGCTGTCGTTGCTGAGCAATGCAGGTGCGCGGGCCAAACTGCGCAAGGAAGTCGAGCAGGCGCAGGCGTACGCGCAGTGGTGGTACCAGTACGGCCAGCACCAGAACGCGCCGCAGCAGCCGCGACCGCAGTAGTCACATTCGCCACCGGTGACCACGGATTTCGGGAGGCAAAGCCCGACGTGGGAGAATGACACCCGTGTTGCGTTGGACCACAGCTGGTGAATCCCACGGCCGAGCCCTGGTGGCCATGCTCGAAGGGATGGTTGCCGGCGTGCCCATCACCTCTGAGGAGATAGGGGCACAGCTCAAGCGTCGTCGTCTCGGTTACGGCCGGGGTGCCCGGATGAAGTTCGAACAGGACCAGGTCACCATGCTGGCCGGGGTGCGCCACGGCACCACTCTGGGCGGCCCGATCGCCATCGAGATCGGCAACACCGAGTGGCCCAAGTGGGAAACCGTGATGTCGCCGGACCCGGTTGATCCCGCCGAACTCGACGTCGCGCGCAACGCCCCGCTGACCCGTCCCCGCCCCGGACATGCGGACTACGCCGGCATGCTCAAGTACGGCTTCGACGACGCCCGCCCGGTGCTGGAGCGTGCCAGCGCCCGTGAAACCGCCGCCCGGGTGGCGGCAGGCACCGTGGCGCGGGCCTTCCTGCGGGCGGCGCTCGGTGTCGAGGTGGTCTCGCACGTTATCTCCATCGGCGCATCCAAGCCGTACGACGGCCCACCGCCGCAGTTCTCGGACCTGGCGGCGATCGACGACAGTCCGGTTCGCGCCTTCGACAAGGACGCCGAATCATCGATGATCGCCGAGATCGAGGCCGCCAAGAAAGACGGCGACACCCTCGGTGGCGTCGTAGAGGTCGTGGTCGAGGGCCTGCCGATCGGGTTGGGTTCGTTCACCAGCGGCGACAACCGTCTCGACAGCCAACTCGCCGCGGCGGTGATGGGTATCCAGGCGATCAAGGGTGTCGAGATCGGTGACGGCTTCGAGACCGCCCGGCGTCGCGGCAGCGTCGCCCACGACGAGATGTACCCGGGCCCCGATGGAATCCTGCGCTCGACCAACCGCGCCGGTGGCCTGGAGGGCGGCATGACCAACGGCCAGGCGCTGCGGGTCCGGGCTGCGATGAAGCCGATCTCGACCGTCCCGCGGGCCCTGGCCACCGTCGACATGGCCACCGGTGAGGAAGCCGTCGCCATCCACCAGCGTTCCGACGTGTGCGCGGTACCGGCCGCCGGTGTGGTCGTGGAGACCATGGTCGCGTTGGTCGTGGCACGCGCCGTACTGGAGAAGTTCGGCGGGGATTCGCTGGCCGAGACCCGCGCCAACGTCGACGCCTACCTGCGGGCCGTCGCCGAGCGCGAGCCGGCGGCGCAGGCCCTGGGCTGATGGCCCCCAAGGCGGTACTGATCGGCCTGCCAGGTTCGGGCAAGTCGACCATCGGCCGCCGGCTGGCCAAGGCCCTGAACCTCACGATGCTGGACACCGACGCCGCCATCGAAGAGACCACCGGTCGCACCATCGCCGACATCTTCGCCACCGATGGCGAGGCGGAGTTCCGTCGCATCGAGGAAGAGGTCATCCGCTCGGCGCTGGCCAGCCACGACGGCGTGCTGTCCCTGGGGGGCGGCGCCGTCACCACCCCCGGAGTGCGGGCCGCACTGGCCGGACACACCGTCGTGTACCTGGAGATCAGCGCGGCAGAGGGGGTACGCCGCACCGGCGGCTCCACTGTCCGGCCGCTGCTGGCCGGGCCCGACCGGGCCGAGAAGTACCGCGCCCTGATGTCCGAGCGGGTACCGCTCTACCGTCGGGTCGCGACCATGCGGATCAACACCAACCGACGCAACCCCGGCGCGGTGGTGCGCACCATCGTCACGCGCCTGGAGAACCCCCCGGTCCAGAAACAACCCCAGAAGCAGCAGCCCCAGACATCGCGGGCGGCCAAGCGGCGTCGGCGGCGTCCGCCGTGGCGGCGCGGTGCGGCATCGGGGTCCTCGTCCGGATCCGAAGTCAAGGGCGGCAAGCCCGCAGCTACCTCGTCCAATCCTGAATCTGCAGCCATACCCACCCCAGCGGCCCTGGCCGCTCGCAACGCGGAGCGACATGATGACTGACCCGGTAATCGTTGAGGTACTGGTGGACCGGCCCTACCCGGTCATCATCGGGACCGGCTTGCTCGGGGAACTCGGGAACACGCTCGAGGGGCGTCACAAGGTCGCGATCCTGCATCAGCCGGTGCTGAACCAGACCGCCGAAGCTGTGCGACAACACTTGGCGGACAAGGGAATCGAAGCTCACCGGATCGAGATCCCCGATGCCGAGGCGGGCAAGGAGCTGCCCGTCGTCGGATTCATCTGGGAAGTGTTGGGACGCATCGGTATCGGCCGCAAGGACGCCGTCGTGAGCCTCGGTGGGGGAGCGGCCACCGACGTCGCGGGCTTTGCTGCGGCCACCTGGTTGCGCGGCGTCGACATCGTGCACGTGCCGACCACGCTGTTGGGGATGGTCGACGCGGCAGTGGGTGGCAAGACCGGAATCAACACCGACGCCGGCAAGAACCTCGTCGGCGCCTTCCATCAGCCGGCCGCAGTGCTGGTGGACCTTGCGACCCTGGAAACCTTGCCGCGCAACGAGATCATCGCCGGAATGGCCGAGATCGTGAAGGCCGGCTTCATCGCCGACCCGGTGATCCTCGATCTCATCGAGGCCGATCCGGAGGCGGCCCTGGATCCCACCGGAACCGTTCTGCCCGAACTCATCCGCCGCGCCATCGCCGTCAAGGCGGAGGTTGTTGCTGCGGACGAAAAGGAATCGGCATTGCGCGAGATCCTGAATTACGGCCACACGCTTGCGCACGCCATCGAGCGCCGCGAGCGCTACAAGTGGCGCCACGGCGCGGCGGTGTCGGTGGGCCTGGTGTTCGCGGCCGAACTCGGCCGCCTGGCCGGGCGTCTCGACGACGAGACCGCCGACCGTCACCGTGCGGTGCTGACGGCGCTCGGGTTGCCGGTCAGCTATGACGGCGACGCCCTGCCGCAACTGATGGACTACATGGCCGGAGACAAGAAGAACCGCTCGGGAGTCCTGCGGTTCGTCGTGCTCGACGGGCTGGCCAAGCCAGGGCGTCTGGAAGGTCCGGATCCGTCATTGTTGGCGGCCGCATACGCAGAAGTGGCGCGGGCCTGATCGCCCGCGCCACCGGCGCTGAGAATTTTCGAGCTGCCCGTGCGGGCAGGGCGGCTACTGCTTGGGCTGTTCGGGGTACTCGATGGCCTGGGTGGTGTCGTCGGTGCTCTCGGCGGCGCCGTTGGCGGTGACCGCGGCGAACACGTCGGTGTCGGCGCGTTCATCAGTTGCGGCCAGGCCGTGGTGGCGCTGACGGGGCATGGGCGGGGCGTTGCGGTCCACCAGCCAGCGGCCCACGGTCACACCGCCGACGCCGAGCAGGAACACCAGCAGAGCGGTGAACGCAGCGAAGGTGGTGACCTCGTTGAGCAGCGCGTCGGTGTACAGGCTCTTGTAGAAGATCCCGATGAACCACGCCACCGCGCCGCTGACGATGCCGGCGAACAGGCCGGCGACCAGCCAGGTCATCGCGAGATCGGCACGACGGTCGGGATCCGGATTACTGCGGGCGTCGCTCTTGCCGTCGAACACGCCCCAGATCAGTACCCCGATCCCGAACAACGTGACCAGTCCCAGACTGAACCAGGTGGCGTTACCCGGCGAGGCGTTGATCAGTGCTCCTTGCAGTAAGCGCACGATGACCATCGCTGTTGCGAACACCACTCCGCGCAGTAACCACTTGCTCATGGGGGCACACTGTAGCGAGTAGCGTCACAGACCGTGACTATTTCCCAGCGCAGGGACCGGCTGCGGCGTCGGCTGGCCGAGCAGGGTCTGGACGCGATGTTGATAACTGACCTGGTCAACGTGCGTTATCTGTCGGGATTCACCGGTTCCAACGCGGCGCTGCTGATCCTCGCAGAAGACACCACTCCGGTTCTGGCCACCGACGGGCGCTACCGCACGCAGGCCGCGCAGCAGTCGCCGGACGCCGAGGTCGTCATCGAGCGGGCATGTGGGTCGCACCTGGCCGGGCGCGCCGCCCGCAGTGGCGTACTGCGGTTGGGTTTCGAGAGCCATGTGGTGACGGTCGACGCCTACGCAGCCTTCAAGAAGGCGGCCGGCGACTCTGTCAAGTGGATCCGCGCGGCGGGCACGGTAGAGGCGCTGCGTGAGGTCAAGGACGCGGGTGAGATCGCGATGCTGCGATTGGCGTGTGAGGCCGGCGATGCCGCGCTCGCGGATCTGGTGGAGCGTGGCGGTCTGCGGCCCGGCCGGACCGAACGTGAGGTGCGCAACGAGTTGGAAGCCCTGATGCTCGACCACGGCGCCGACGGGCCGTCCTTCGAAACGATCGTGGCGGCCGGTGCGAACTCGGCGATCCCGCACCATCGGCCCACCGATGCGGTGCTGGCGGCCGGGGACTTCGTGAAGATCGATTTCGGCGCGCTGGTGGCCGGCTATCACTCCGACATGACGCGCACATTTGTCCTGGGCCCGGCGGCGCAGTGGCAGCGCGACATCTACGACCTGGTGGCCACCGCTCAGCAGGCAGGCCGTGAGGCGCTGGCCCCGGGAGTTTCACTGAGCGCGGTGGACGCCGCATCACGCCAGGTCATCGCCGATGCCGGCTACGGCGACAACTTCGGGCACGGGCTCGGACACGGCGTCGGGCTGCAGATCCACGAAGCGCCGGGAATCAATGCCACCGCCGCCGGTACACTGCTTGCTGGCTCTGCGGTCACCGTTGAGCCTGGTGTCTACTTGCCCGATCGCGGCGGTGTCCGGATCGAGGACACCCTGGTCGTCGGAGAGTCGGCACCCGACCTGCTTACCCGGTTCCCCAAGGAACTGGCCATTTTGTGACAAAAGCTTAGGAGCTACACCCTCATGGCATCGACTGCCGACTTCAAGAACGGGCTCGTCCTGCAGATCGACGGACAGCTGTGGCAGATCGTCGAATTCCAGCACGTGAAGCCGGGTAAGGGTCCGGCCTTCGTGCGGACCAAGTTGAAGAACGTGGTGTCCGGCAAGGTCGTCGACAAGACCTACAACGCCGGTGTGAAGGTGGAGACCGCCACCGTGGACCGCCGCGACGCCACCTACCTGTACCGCGACGGCAACGACTTCGTCTTCATGGATTCCGAGGACTTCAATCAGCATCCGCTGTCCGAGGCGCTCGTCGGCCGCCTGGCTGATTTCCTGCTGGAGAGCATGCCGGTGCAGATCGCCTTCCACGAGTCGGTCCCGCTGTACCTCGAACTTCCCGTGTCGGTCGAGCTCGTCGTCAGCCACACCGAGCCCGGCCTGCAGGGTGACCGCTCCAGCGCCGGCACCAAGCCCGCCACCATGGAGACCGGTGCCGAGATCCAGGTGCCGCTGTTCATCAACACCGGTGACAAGCTCAAGGTCGACACCCGCGACGGCAGCTACCTCGGCCGCGTGAATGGCTGACCATGCCTGACCGCCGTGGTGACCGGGGCCGTCACCAGGCCCGCAAGCGCGCCGTGGATCTGCTGTTCGAGGCCGAGGCCCGTGGTTTGACGCCAGAGGCGGTGGCCGACAGCCGTGCCGCGCTGGCCGAGGACAAGGACGACGTCACCCCGCTCAACCCCTACACGGTGTCGGTTGCGCGGGGCGTGACCGAACACGCTGCGCACATCGACGATCTCATCTCGGCTCATCTGCAGGGGTGGACGCTGGAGCGACTGCCCGCCGTGGACCGCGCCATCCTGCGGGTGGCGGTCTGGGAGCTGCTGCACGCCGAGGACGTTCCCGAGCCTGTGGCCGTGGACGAGGCCGTCGAACTTGCCAAGGAACTGTCCACCGATGAGTCACCCGGATTCGTCAACGGTGTGCTGGGCCAGGTGATGCTGGTGACCCCGCAGATCCGGGCTGCCGCCGCGGCGGTGCAGGGCGCGGTTCAGGATCGCCCCGAGCAGTAGGTGGTTGTCCCGGAGACCGGGAAGACACGTGCGGTTGGGTGCCACGATGTTGTTACGTGTGTGTCACACGTAACAACATCGGAGGCCGCTGATGGGACACGAGCCGAGAAGTATCGCCGGCATCGGTGAGGACGGCCTGCACCTGCACGCCTGCCCGCTCTGCGAGGCGATGTGCGGCTTGGAGATTCAGGTCGCCGGCGGCAAGGTGGCCGGCGTTCGGGCGAACAAGTCCGATAAGTGGAGCGCCGGGCACATCTGCCCGAAAGGCGCCTCGCTGGCCGCGCTGCACGACGATCCGGACCGGATCCGTCGGCCGATGATCAAGATCGACGGCCAGTGGCGCGAGGTCGACTGGGATACCGCGTTCCGCCGCTGCACCGAACTGCTCACGCCCGTCATCGAGAAATACGGCATCGGTGCGGTCGCGGCCTACACCGGCAACCCACTGGCTCACTCGTTTTCGTTGTCGCGCTACTCGGCCGTCCTGCTGGGCCTGTCCGGCATGCCGATCACGTATTCACCCGGCACCATCGACCAGTGGCCGAAGAACCTGTCGTCGCACCTGATGTACGGCAGTTGGTGGGCTTTCCCGACACCCGATCTGGAGCGCACCGACCTGCTGGTGGTGATGGGCGCCAACCCCGCAGCATCGCAAGGATCGCTCTTGGCCGCCCCCGACGTGATGGGCATCATCGGCGGAATCCGTAAGCGCGGCAAGGTTATCGTCATCGACCCGGTCCGCACTCAGACCGCCGCCAAGGCCGACGAGTGGCTGCCGATCACGCCGGGAACCGACGCGGCGCTGCTGCTGGGCGTCGTCCACACAGTCTTCGCCGAGGAGCTGGTAAACCTCGGCGAGCTGGAACGCCACCTCGACGGCGTATCGACCCTGCGACAGGTGGTCGCCGAGTGGTCGCCCGAAAGAGTTGCTGCCGCAACAGGTATCGATGCGGAGCGGATACGCGGACTGGCCCGGGAACTGGCAGCCACGCCACGGGCGGTGGTCTACGGCCGGATAGGTACCTGCAACCAGGAGTTCGGCAGCCTGGCCAGTTGGCTGGTCGACGTCGTCAACATCGTCACCGGGCACTTCGACACTCCCGGTGGCGCCATGTTCGCCACCCCGACGGCATGGACCGTCACCAGCCAAACGATCCCCGGCCTGGAGGACGGCGCGCCCAACTTCGGCCGCTACCGCACCCGGGTCCGCGGGGCCAAAGAAGTGATGGGCCAGGTTCCGGTGTCGTGCATGCTCGAAGAGATCGTCACGCCGGGCGAGGGCCAGCTGAAGGCACTGATCACCGTGGCGGGCAACCCCGTCCTGTCCACGCCGGGCGGCGACAAGCTCGATGAGGCACTGCCGCAGTTGGACGCGATGATCTCGGTGGACCTGTGGCTCAACGAAACCACCAGGCATGCCGACGTCATCCTGCCGGGTGCCTCTGCGCTAGAGCAGGCACATTCCGCCGACCTTCTGCTGGGCGCCGCGATCAACAGCTTCGCCCGGTACTCGCCGCCGGTGTTCCATCGCGAAGACCCAGATGCGCCAGAGGAATGGGAGATCCTGATCCGGCTGACGGGGCTGTGCACCGGAACTCCGGCCGAGGACGTCGACGTCGCTGCGCTCGACGACGGCTGGTTCGATTACCTGTGCTTCACCCAGGGGCTCGACGGTGCCGAGATCCGCAAGCACTACGACCACGGTGGCCCGGAGCGCATGCTCGACCTGACGCTGCGCACCGCCGCGTTCGGCGACCGGTACGGCGAGAATCCCGACGGGCTGACCTTGGCGAAACTCAAGGAGCATCCGGACGGAATCAACTACGGCCCCATGGTTCCCCGAGTGCCCGAGGTGCTGGGGACCTCCGACAAGAAGATCCGGCTCGCACCGCAATACCTGCTCGACGATCTGCCCCGGCTGGCAGCCCGGCTCGATCGCACTCCCGACGAACTGGTGCTCGTCAGCCGCAGGCATCTGCGGTCCAACAACTCCTGGCTGCACAATGTCGGGTCGCTGATGAAGGGCCGTGATCGCTGCACCCTGCTGATGCACAGCCGTGACGCGGCTGAGCGCGGAATCGCCGACGGCGAGAACGCGGAGGTGGCCTCGAGTGCCGGGAAGATCGTGGTGCCCGTCGAGGTGACCGACGCCATCAAACCCGGCGTGGTGTCCATGCCGCACGGTTGGGGCCACGGCCGGCCTGGCACCAGGCTCGGTGTCGCCAACGCATCGCCCGGGGTGAACACCAACATCTTGTCGCTGCCGGATTTCATCGACGAGCCGTCCGGAAACGGTGCGCTCAATGGCATCCCGGTGACCGTCAGCCGTACGACGATCTAGCGGCGAGGGACGAGCCGCGTTGAGGAGTGCGGCAATCCGGCCCAGCCGTACGACGATCTAGCGGCGAGGGACGAGCCTCAACCGCTTCGTTCCGGAGGAACAAGAAGTTCCTCGGGGTGGAAGTGGTGGTTGATGGTGTCCTGGCCGGTGTCCATCAGCGGCGGTGGGTGCCAGTGGATGCGGCCGGTGTCAGGGTCGACGCTGGTGGTCCAGCCGAGTCCGACGAGGCGGTTGTCGGGCCCGCAGCTCAGTGCGAGGTCTGGGGCGTCGGTGTGGCCGCCGTGTTGCCAATCGGCCTTGGCGTGGTGGACCTGGCAGTGGTCGGCCGGTGCGGTGCAGCCGGGCCGGGTGCAGCCTCGGTCGCGGTTGTAGAGCAGCAGTCGTTGGGCTTTGGTGGCCAACCGTTTGGTGCGGGCCATGTAGAGCGGTTCGGCGGTGTAGTGGTCGTAGACGATCAGGTAATGGAAGCTGTGTGATGCCAACCTGATGAGGTCTTTCATCGGCATTCGGATACCCGAACCGGTGACCGCGATGCCGGCGCCGGCCTCCAGTTCGGCCAGGGTAGTGGAGACCACCACCGTGACCGGGAGACCGCCGTGCCGGCCCAGCCGTTTGGACATGAGTAGTTCGCGCAGGGCCACTTTGAGCGCGTCGTGGTTGCGTTGGGCCTGGGTTCGGGTGTCACGGTCGGCGGCGGCCTGCTGGTCTTGCTGTGCTTGGGAGGCCCCGGCCTCAGGAGGGTCGGGAGCATCGAGGGGGTTGGGTGACGGGTTGTGCAGTGGCTCAGGGTCGGTGGGGTTGTTAATGCCCGGTGCGCCCCACACACCGGTGACCGTGGTCAGGTAGGCAGCGGCCTCGGGGTCCAACCAGCCCTGCACATGCACCAACCCGTCGGCGTCTTGTTTGCCGATCCGCAGCCCGCGCAGGTGGGCCGCGACGTCGGGGCTGTCGCCGTCCTGGTTGAGCAGATACAGCAGTTTGTCGGCGGCGGCTTTGAGTGCTTCGGGGGTGTCGCGGGTCGCCGCGGCGACCAGATCAGATTCGATCTGTGCGAGTTCGGCTGTGCTGACGTAGTTTTCGGCTTTCTCCACCGTGGCGCGGATGATCGTGATGTGTTCGGTGTTGATCGATCCGGACCTCAGCGCGTCGGCGCATGCGGGCAGCGCCGGCGCCAGTACCTCGCCGGTGAGGCTGTATCGCGGTCCTAGGTTCTCGGCTGCGGCGACGCGGCGGGAGGCTTCCTTGCGGCTGATGCGCATCCGGGTGGCAAGAACATCGGTCCAGGATTTGCCGCCGATCTCGTGCGGGGTGGCACGGGCCATCAGTGCCGACTGGATGCGGTGATCGATCATCGCCTGCGTGCGGGCATGCTGCTCACGCTCGGACTGCAGCGCCAATAACTCCGCAGTGTCGAACGCGGTGAAATCAATGTCGGCGAGCGTCGCGGTCACGGTCACGTGGCCCGCCAGCGCGGCCTCCAACGCCTCCCGGTTGTGCGCCAGCCCGACTCCCATGATTCGAACACTAGTTCGATATACCGACAAGAATCCGCGGTTTGGGGCCGGTGTGGCCACAGTGACCAAAGTTCTTTCGCCCGCCCCGGTGATCGCGTAATCGGACCTGGGCGACGTTTCGATCATCGCGATTTGTAAATTCTCGTCGGCGCCGAGGTGGCGCAATGCGAGCCGGGGCGACGGTTTCGCCAGGTACGCAACGTCGGGCGGCGGCGCAATCAGTTAACCTGCGCAGACGGCAGATTCGCCGCGCTGCGGCAGCCACGAATCGCCCCTTACCTTGAGTGCGTGTCGTCGCAGCCCGAAGCCCATCCCGTATCGCTGCCGAGTCGCCGCGCGCGTGCCGATCAGGCCCGCCAGGTGGCCGACGTGCTGCGCCACCAGATCTACGAGGGCATCTATGACCGGGCGCTGCCGGCGGAGGCGGAGTTGGCCGCCGAGTTCTTCGTCTCCCGCAACACCATCCGCGAAGCGCTGGCCGTCCTCAAGAACGAGGGCCTGATCGATCGTGGCACCAAGGTGGGCACCCACGTAGCGGCCAGAAAATACGACCACGGCCTGGACGCGCTGGTGGGCTTGAAGGAGACGTTCAAGGACTACGGCGACGTCCGCAACGAAGTCCGGGCCGTGCAGCGGCTGTCCGCCCCACCGGCGGTGGCCCGCAAACTGGGCCTCGAACCGGGCACGCAGGTGGTCTTCATCGAGCGCCTGCGCTATCTCGCCGATCTGCCGGTATCGCTGGACCTGACCTATCTGGCTCCCGATATCGGTGAGCAGGTGATCGGTCATGCGCTGGAGAGCAACGACATCTTCGCGCTCATCGAACGGGTCAGCGGACGCCGGCTGGGCGGGGCAAGTCTTGCCCTGGAGGCGGTTTCGACCGACCCGCACACCGCCGCGATGCTGCAGGTGCCGGCCGGTTCGGCCCTGTTGATGTCGGAACGGCTGACCAGCCTGGACGACGGCACGCCCGTCGACCTGGAGTACATCCGGATGCGTGGTGACCGAATCACCATGCGCGGCAACCTCGTTAGGAGAGACGCATGACACTGGTCAATCAGCGCGCCGATGTCCCGGTGACCATCGACGAATCCCTGTGTATCGAGGGCTGCACATTGTGCGTCGATGTGTGTCCGCTGGATTCGCTGGCCATCAATCCCGAGAACGGTAAGGCCTTCATGCACGTCGACGAGTGCTGGTACTGCGGCCCGTGCGCGGCTCGCTGCCCCACCGGCGCCGTCACCGTCAACATGCCCTATCTCATCCGCTAGAGGACCCGATGTGAAAACAGCCCTGATCGCTCTCACCGCCGGTCTCACGCTCGCGACCGCCGGTTGCTCCCTGGACTCGGCGACGAAGTCGGCCGATACCGTCGACGTCGTCGTCGGATACCAGTCCAAGACCATCAACACCGTCACTGCCGGAACGTTGTTGCGCGCCCAGGGATACCTGGAGCGCCGATTGGCCGACATCACCACCCGCACCGGCACCAAGTACAACGTGACGTGGCAGGACTACGACACGGGCGCACCGATCACCGCGCAGATGGTCGCCGAGAAGATCGACATCGGTTCCATGGGCGACTATCCGATGCTCATCAACGGGTCGAAGACGCAGGCGAACGAACGCGCCAAGACCGAGATCGTCTCGGTCACCGGGTACAACCCGAAGGGTGCGCTGAACATGGTTGTGGTGGCACCGGACTCACCCGCCAAGTCATTGACCGATCTGTCCGGCAAGAAGGTGTCGGCCAGCGTTGGCTCGGCCGGCCACGGCATGTTGGTGCAAGCCCTGGGCAGGGCCGGTGTAGACGCCAAAACCAGCGTGGAGGTGCTCAACCAGCAGCCTCAGGTCGGCGCCTCGTCGCTGGAATCGGGTCAGGTGCAAGCACTCTCGCAGTTCGTCGCCTGGCCTGGCCTGCTGGTCCACCAGGGCAAGGCCAAACTGCTCTACGACGGGGCCGAACTGAACTACCCGACCTTGCACGGCGTGGTGGTGCGCCGGGCGTATGCGGCTGACCATCCCGAAGTGCTCGACGCATTTCTGCAGGCACAACTGGACGCCACCGACTTCCTCAACACCAAGCCGTTGGAGGCGGCCCGCATCGTCTCCGAGGGCAGCGGGCTGCCTCAGGAGGTCGTCTACCTGTACAACGGGCCGGGTGGCACCTCGTTCGACACCACGCTCAAGCCCTCGCTCATCGAGGCGCTCAAAGGCGATGTGCCCTACCTGAAGTCGATCGACAACTTCGCCGACCTCGACGTGACTGGCTTCGTGCAGGACGCGCCGTTGCGGGCGGCGTTCGCCACGCGCGGACAGGACTACGACAAGGCGCTGAACTCGAACACCAACCCGTCGGCGCTGAGCGGCACCGACCCGGTATGCCACACCGCAGTCGACAACCCCGCCACCGCAGGCGAACTGTGGCTCGACGGATCGGACACGACCACGGCGGCCGCGACGCCGGTCTGTCTACTCAAGGCAATCCGGCAGGCCGAAGGTGAGGGCAAGAAGGTACGGGCCGCCTACGTCTCCGACGCCGAACTCGGCACGCGGTGGTTCGCCGACAAGGCGGTATGGGTGCGGCTTCCGGGGGCGGGCGCTGAAGGGTATCTGCCGTTCGGCACCCAAGCGGGCGCCGAACGTTACACAGCAGCCCATCCCGGGGCGGCAGTCGTCGACTACGGGCAAGCGCTGGCAGGTGCGGTGTGACCGCCACCGAGATCGCTCCCGCCACGGTCGCCGAGCTCAAGGTCGCGTCACCGGCCCGTCGTAGCCGCCGTGCGCCGTCGGTCTGGCGTCATCGACTGGTCCGCCTGGCGTCGGTGGCCAGTGCGGTGGTCCTGTGGCAGCTGTTGACCGCCAACGACGTGCGGTTCGGGTTACGGTTCGACACCTTGCCCACAGTCACCGAAATCACTGCGGCGCTGGTGAACCGGCTGGGAACTCAGGAGTACTGGCTGGACCTCGGCCAGTCGCTGATCCGCATTCTCACCGGGTTCGGAATCGCCGCCGTGGTCGGGGTGGTCACCGGAATCCTGTTGGGGCGAACGGCATGGTTCGCCGACATCTTCGGCCCGCTCACCGAGTTGGCCCGGCCGATCCCGGCGATCGCCATGGTGCCGGTGGCGATTCTGCTGTTCCCCAGCGACGAGGCGGGAATCGTGTTCATCACCTTCCTGGCGGCGTACTTCCCGATCATGGTCAGTGTCCGGCACGCGGTGCGTGCGCTTCCGACAATCTGGGAGGATTCGGTCCGCACCCTGGGCGGAGGTCGGCTCGACGTGTTGCGCCAGGTGGTGCTGCCCGGCATCCTGCCGGGACTGTTCGGCGGGCTCTCGGTCGGCATGGGCGTGGCCTGGATCTGCGTGATCTCCGCTGAGATGATCTCCGGCCGACTGGGTGTGGGCTACCGCACCTGGCAGGCGTACACGGTGCTGAACTATCCCTACGTGTTCGTCGGCATCATCACGATCGGTGTGCTCGGCTTCCTGACCGCGGCCGCGGTCGAGCTGATCGGCCGCCGAACCACCCGCTGGCTGCCGCGCGGTGAAGAGAGTGTGCGATGAACACGACACTTGCCGGAGCGGGAATGCGGCTCGAACTCGACGCAATCACGTTGTCCTACACCGGCGCCCCGGTGATCGAGAATCTGAGCCTCACCGTCGAGCCCGGCGAGATCCTGGTGCTCACCGGTCCGTCGGGATGCGGCAAGTCGACGGTGCTGCGTGCGCTCACCGGGCTGTTGCGCCCCGACGGTGGGCGGGTCCTGGCCGACGGTGAGCCCGTCACCACCACCTCACGCGACCGCGGCATGGTGTTTCAGGACAGCGCGCTGCTGCCCTGGCGCACGGTGCGGTCGAACATCGAACTGGCCCTACAGTTGCGGGGGGAGCCGAAAGCCAATCGGCGCGAACGGGCCGATCGCTGGATAACCGAGGTCGGCCTGTCCGGGTTCGCCGATTACCTGCCGAAGAACCTCTCCGGCGGAATGCGGCAACGCGTCCAACTCGCCCGAGGCCTGGCCGGTGCGCCTCGCGCGGTGATGATGGACGAGCCGTTCGCAGCGCTCGACACTCAGACACGGGCGGCCATGCAGCGGTTGCTGATCGACACCTGGAAGGCCCACCCGACAACCATCGTGTTCGTCACCCACGACGTCGACGAGGCCCTCACCCTCGGTGACCGAGTCGCTGTACTCGGTCGTGCCGGACAGCCGCTACGCGCCCTCATCGAGGTGGGCCAGCCCCGAACCGACCATCCCGAACGATCCGCGCTGCGCGCCGAGATCATTGCCGCCCTGGAGCAACCTTGACCGAACTGACCGAGATTCCCGACGTCGATGACGCGATCAGGATCGACTGTGACGTACTGGTAATCGGCGGGGGGACCGCCGGCACCATGGCCGCACTCACCGCCGCCGAGAACGGCGCCCAGGTGCTGCTGCTCGAAAAGGCGCACGTCCGGCACTCCGGCGCCCTCGCCATGGGCATGGACGGCGTCAACAACGCGGTGATCCCCGGTAAGGCCGAGCCCGAGGACTACGTCGCCGAGATCACCCGCGCCAACGACGGAATCGTCAACCAGCGCACGGTCTATCAGACCGCCACCCGGGGCTTCGCCATGGTGCAGCGGCTCGAGCGCTACGGCGTCAAGTTCGAGAAGGACGAACACGGCGAGTACGCCGTACGGCGCGTGCACCGGTCCGGCTCCTATGTGTTGCCGATGCCCGAGGGCAAGGACGTCAAGAAAGCTCTCTACCGGGTGCTGCGGCAACGGTCGATGCGCGAGAAGATCCGCATCGAGAACCGGTTCATGCCAGTGCGCGTGCTCACCGACAGGGGGAGAGCGGTCGGCGCGGTCGCATTCAACACCCGCACAGGCGAATTCGTCACCGTCGCCGCCAAGGCCGTGATCCTGTCCACCGGAGCGTGCGGTCGTCTCGGGCTGCCGGCCTCGGGATATCTGTACGGCACCTACGAGAATCCCACCAATGCCGGGGACGGATACGCCATGGCCTACCACGCCGGCGCCGAACTCTCCGGAATCGAGTGCTTCCAGGTCAATCCGCTGATCAAGGACTACAACGGCCCGGCCTGCGCCTACGTCGCCAACCCCTTCGGCGGCTATCAGGTCAATGCGCTGGGGGAGCGGTTCGTCGACTCCGACTACTGGTCGGGCCAGATGATGGCCGAGGTGAAAGAGGAAATCGAATCGGCGCGCGGGCCGATCTACCTCAAGGTCAGTCACCTGCCCGACGAGACGCTGACCACGCTGGAGAACATTCTTCACACCACCGAGCGGCCGACCCGCGGAACATTCCACGCCAACCGCGGGCACGACTACCGCACTCACGACATCGAGATGCACATCTCGGAGATCGGTTTGTGCTCAGGGCATTCCGCTTCAGGCGTGTGGGTGGACGAGCACGCCCGCACCACCGTCCCCGGCCTGTACGCCGCGGGGGACCTGGCGTGCGTACCACACAACTACATGATCGGCGCGTTCGTGTACGGCGACCTCGCCGGTGAGCATGCCGCCTCCACGCTGTCGGAAGTGGCTGCACCGGTTGACCTTCCGGCCGACCAGGTGGCTGCCGCCCACGAGCTCATCTACCGTCCGCTGCGGCACCCCGATGGTCCGCCGCAGCCGCAGGTCGAGTTCAAACTGCGCCGGTTCGTCAACGACTATGTGGCGCCGCCCAAGACTGCCACCAAGCTCTCGATCGCGGTGCAGACCTTCGAG
Source organism: Mycolicibacterium fortuitum subsp. fortuitum (assembly GCF_022179545.1). The sequence goes on from NZ_AP025518.1 coordinate 2,859,247, forward strand.
CGGATGGTGGCCGAGGTCGAGGGCATCGGAGCGCGGACGCCGCACGAGTTGATGCGGGCCGCCGAAGTGTCCTTCATCCGCGACTGCGCGGAAATGGCGGCGCGGTCGTCACTGACCCGGACCGAATCGCGCTGGGGTCTCTACCACGAGCGTGCCGATCTGCCCGAGCGGGACGATCAGCAGTGGCGATACCACCTCAACCTCTACAAGGGTGCCGACGGAGAAATGCGGTTCGTGAAGCGTCCGGTGGCGCCGTATTTCGTCGCGGTGCCCGAGCTGGACCATCTGACCTCACACGACCCGGTGACCACAGTCGAACAACCACACCTGCACGGCGGGCGCGCCCCGGCAGCGGAACGTTCCCGGGTCCGGCCGGCCGGGTCAGCGCAGCCGCCGTCACCGCGCATCGCTGCGGTGCTGGCGCTGGAGGAGCCTTCGCTGGCGGATCTGAACACCTACCTGGTCGATTCCGACCCGGGTGTGCGCCGTACCGCAGTGGCGACTCTCGTCGAGCATCTGCCTGACGGATACCAGCCGGCTCTGGTGGCTGCCCTGGCCGACGACGATCCCGGAGTGCGCCGGGAAACCGCCGACGCGGTCCGCGAACTCGTCGAGGTCCTGCCTGATCCGGGCGCCTTCCTCGACCGGTTGGAATCTGAGGATCCGGTGGTCCGCGCCGTGACGGTGTACCTGGTGAGTTCCCGGCGCGTCGGCAGCGCCGAGGCGTACCGGACAGCCTCGACCGACACCGACCACCGGGTACGGATCGAGGCGGTGCGGGCGCTGGTGTCGGTCGACGACCACACCGGCGTGGCGGCCGCGACCACCGACGAGAACCGCGAGGTGCGGATCGCCGCGGTGGGCGGGCTCGCGACCTTGCGGGCCGGCGCCGAGGCGGTGCGCCTGGCCCTCGAGGACCGCGACCCGCTGGTGCGGGCGGCGGCGCTGGCGTCGCTCGGCGCGGTCGGCTGCAGCGACGAAGACGTGGTCAGCGTCGAGAAGGCGTTCACCGAATCGGCGTGGCAGATCCGCCAGGGCGCGGCCCGGGCACTGGCCGGGGCCGCACCGGAGGTCGCGGTTCCGACCCTGTCGCGGGCACTGGAGGATCAGCACCTCGATGTCCGTAAGGCGGCGGTGTTGAGCCTGAGCCGATGGGCGGCTTCGGAGTCGACGGCCCGCCAAGCACTCACGGTGGCGCTGGACGACAGTGACGCCGATGTGCGTGCCTATGCGCGTCAGGCGCTCGCTGGTTGAGCGGAACCTTGCCGGGGCGCCGACGGCGCTACTGGCCGGTGATCACGCACAGGCCGCACCAGATGAAGTTCGTCGTTACCGCTGCTAACGACCGGACCTCGGCCTAATGTCGATGCGTGCGACTCGCCTGGCCGCTGACGGGGCGGTTGGAGGAGACCCGGCTGATCGACGCCGCGCTGACCTCTGCTGAACTGTCCGGGATCGTGATCTATGGAAGTGCAGGAGTTGGCAAGAGCCGTATCGCCCGCGAGGCACTCGCGGTGTCAGGCGCCAACGGACACGAAACCCGCTGGGCCGTAGGCACATCAGCCGCTCGGGCGCTGCCGCTGGGGACGTTCGCGCGATGGGTGGGGACTTCCGATGCCGACAGCGCGACATTGGTCGGGCGGGTGATCGACGGCCTCACCGCGGCATCCTCCGGTCAGCCGGTCCTGGTGGGTGTCGACGACGCACATCTGCTCGACGGCTTGTCGGGTTTCGTATTGCAGCAGATCGTGCAGCGCGGCGCCGCCAAGCTCCTGCTCACCGCGCGCAGCGGCGCACCCGTACCCGACGAGGTCCTGGCCGCCTGCGACGGCGGCCGGTTCGAGCGGTTGGACCTGCAGCCGCTGTCGAGGGATGAGTCGATCCGGCTGCTGACTGCCGCACTGGGTGCCCCGCCGGATGCCGACGCAGCGCAGCGGTTGTGGCGGCTCACCCGCGGCAACGTGCTCTACCTGCGCAACATCGTGGAACAGGAGGTCGCCCACGGCCGCCTGGTATGTCAGGACGGATGTTGGCGGTGGAGCGGAGATCCGGTGATGCCGCCCGGGCTCGTCGAACTGATCGAGACGAGGATCGGCGCGCTGCCGCCGGCCATCGGCGAGGTGGTCGATGTGCTGGCTGTGGCCGAGCCGATCCAGTTGGATCGGCTGACCGCAATCACCGATGCCGCGTCGGTGGCGGCAGCCGAGTCACGTGGCCTGATCACGATCGATTCCACAGACCGCGAGGTTCGCGTCGCCCACCCGCTCTACGCCGAGGTGCGACGCAACCGGGCGCCGGGTTCTCGGCTGCGCCGGTTACGGGGATTGGTGGCCACGGCGCTCGGCGATCGGGAAGACCACGACGCCATGCGCGTGGTGGTGCGGCGGGCCGCCCTGATGCTCGATTCAGATCTACCGCTCGACTCCGAGTTACTGACCCGGGCCGCTCAGGGGGCGGTGTGGCTGTCGGACCTGGCGCTGGCTGACCGGCTGGCCCAGGGGGCGATCACCGCTGGAGGCGGTGCCGAAGCGAAGTTCATTCGGGCCCATGCCTTGTCGTGGCTCAGTCGGGGTGAGGAATCGGACGCGGTGCTCGACGCCATCCATACCGATGAGCTCACCGATGACGGACGGGCCCGGCTGGCATTCCTGCGCGCTTCCAACATGTTGTGGTCGCTCGCCGACCCGGAAGGCGCCAAGCGGCACGTCGACGATGCGGCGGCGGATATCCCGGCGGCGGCCGCGGCCGGCATCGACGCGTTCTACACGGTGTACTGGGCGGCGATGGGCCGACCGGAGCGGGCCAGGGGTGCTTTCACCGGCCTCGATCTGGGGGTTCTTCCCGCCATCGTGGGTGCGGTGACCTCCTGGGCGGTGGCCACGTCGTGTGGTGACTCCGGCCGTACCGAGGAGGCCGTCGCTGCCGCGCGCGTGGGGTATGGCATCGCGGACGGTTCTTTCGACGCAGCGCACACGCGGTTCGTCATCGCCGACGCCCACATCGATGCACTGCTGCTCGCCGGGCGGATCCGGGAGGCACGCGAGGAGGCCGAGCAGCTGAACCGGCAGGCCGCAGAATTGCCGGGTGCGGCGCAGGTGTTCGGCATGGCGCTGACGGGCCGGGTGGCGGCGGGAGCGGGTCAGCTCGGCGTCGCGGCCGCATTGCTCGACCCGGTTGTCGAGATGATGCGGGAGGCAGGGGAGACCAACGGATTCAGCTACCGTTTTCACCTGCCGAGGGCCACCGCACGGGCCATCCGTGGTCTGGCCGACGACGCCGTCCTTGCCGAACTGGATCGAATCCGTCATGCCAGCTGGCGATATCTGGCCTATGAACACGATCTGGTGCGGGCGTGTGCGGCGGCAACTCAGGGCGCGGTGTCCGAAGCCGTCGGCATCGCGCTCGCTGCGGCCCATACCGCCGGGGACAACGGACAATTGGCGGCCGAGGTGATGTGCCTGCAGACCGCCGCACAATTCGGCGACCATTCCCGCGCCCGCCGCCTCGAAGAGCTGGCCGGTGTGGTCGAGGGCCCGCGAGTGGGCGCCGCGGCCGTACTGTGCCGTTCCCTGGCCCGGGATGACGGCGACGGGATGACAAGGGCATCGGTCGAATTCGAGGATTTCGGCGACATGATCGCCGCGGCCGACGCGGCCGGTCTCGCAGCGGTGGCCTACCGGCGCAGGGACATGCGCGGCTCGGCGATGGCGTCGGCAGCGCGGGCCAAGGCGCTGGCAGAGGCGTGCGGCGGGGCCGCCACTCCGGCGATCCTCGGAGCCACCGGACGTCTGCCTCTGACCGACCGTGAGCGTGAAGTCGCCATGCTGCTCGGCACCGGGCTGTCGAGTCGGGCGATCGCCGAGCGACTGCGGCTGTCGGTGCGCACCGTCGAGGGCCACATCTACCGGGCGATGGCGAAGACCGGCGTGTCCACCCGGGCCGAGCTCGTCGCGTTGTTGCCTCGACCCGGCCGCTGATTCGGGTATCCGGGTACTCGCTTCGGTTCGGTCTGCCGGTCGCATCCTGGATCGCATGGCCGACGAGGGCGATGTACGCGAACAGGCGCTGCGGGCACTGCCGTTGCCGTACTCGCTGGCACTGCGCCTGCGCGACGCGGGGGTATCACGTGAAGTGGTCTGCGAATACCTCAGCGTCGAGGACTCCGCGCTCGACGGTTTCTACCGGATCGCGGAGGCAAAACTGGCGGCAGCGTTGCCGGCCCCGAGCTAGAGGTCCAGCGCCTGATACGTGCGGCGGACGAATCGCGGCTGCGCGGTCTGCAGTTTCGCCAGTGAGGTGTTGCCGCTGATGGCTGCCGCGTCCACGCCGAGATTCGGGTGGTTCTGGATCAGGTAGATCAGGATGAGATCAGCCGAGGGATCGGCCTGCCACCAGGTGCCGTATGCGCCAGGCCAACTGAACGTGCCGACCCCGCCCGGCCCGAACAACTGGCGTGACTTCGCCGGATCGGTGACAACCGACAGATTGAGTCCGAATCCTCGACCGACCCAGAACGGTGCACCGAGGAATTGGTATTGCTTCTGTTCGGGGGTGAGCCGGTCGGTCCGCATCAACTGCACCGACTCATCGGAAAGCACCCGCACTCCGTCGACTGTGCCGCCTCCCAACAACATTCGGGCGAACTTCAGGTAGTCGTCGGCCGTGGAGAACAAACCCGCACCACCTGTGCAGAACGGGGGATCGGCGATCGGTGCCGGCCCCATCACATCGTGGGTCAGCTTGTTGTCGGGGGTCAGCCGGTACATCGTCGCCGCGCGTCGCCGGCCGGCCGCGTCCACCGAGAACCCGGTGTCAGCCATGCCCAGCGGCTCGAAAATCCGCTCGGCCAACACCTGCGACAGCGGTTTGCCCTCGATACGGGACAACGCGATGCCGAGCACGTCGGTGGAATGGCTGTAGGTGAGCCGTTCTCCGGGCTGATGCGCCAGCGGCAGGGTGGCCACCTCGGCCAGCCAGCGGTCCTGATCCTGACGCAACGACAGCTTGCCGTAGGCCGACGCGAGCGGACCGAGCACCGAGAACACGTAGGCCAGCCCGCTGCGGTGGGTCATCAGGTCGTCGAAAGTGATGGGACGCCGCGCGGGTTCCGTACGATCCAGCGGGCCGCGTGCGTCGCGTAGCACGCGCATGTCGGCAAGTTCCGGCAGCCACTTGGTCACCGGCTCGTTCAGCGCGAGCTTGCCCTCTTCGGCCAGTGCCATCGCCGCTGCCACGGTGACCGGTTTGGTCATGGAGGCGATGCGGAAGATGGTGTCCCGCTGCATCGGCAGCCCGGCGTCGACATCGCGGTGACCCAGTGTGTTGACCTGGAGCACCTGGCCCGCCTGCCACACCACGGTGACCGCACCGGCCAGCAGACCCGCGTCGATCGCCTCGCGGATGGACGATTGATTGCCGTCGAGGTTCATCGAGCTCAGCCTATCCAGCGGTCCACAGCCTGTTGCCGCTACCTCCGGAGGTCACCCGCGGCGCCAGCGCCTGCGCGCCCTGACCACACTCGACCAGTCCTGGTAACCGAGCCGGTGGGCGATCACGTAGTGCGGAATCGTGCGGTCGCGCAGAAGGTTGTCGGCGACGCTGCGGCGCACTTCGTCCAGCACCGCCCGGTAGGTGGTGCCCTCGCGTTCGAGATGGCGGCGCAATGTCCGGGTGGCGTAGTGCAGGTGCAGCGCCACCTCTTCCACCGTGAGGTCGAGCGAGGACTGATCCAGCAGATGTGCCCGCACCTGGGCCGCGACGCCGGTGTGGTGCAGCCGCTCGGTTCGGATGCGGTCGCAATGGGCGACCATGAGCTCGGTGGTGTGCGCGTTCGCCATGGGCGGCGCCAGATCGAGATACCCGGCGTCGTAGACGATTTCGTTCCGGGCGCAACCGAACGACACGGGCGCCCGGAAGTAGGTCTGATAGACGTCGACGGAGCCAACGGACGTCTGTGGGAAGGCGAAGCGGACCTCCCGAAGCGGTACCGCGTCGAAGTCGGGAAAGGTGTCGCGCTGGATCTGCATGACAGCGGTGAGATCGCGTTCGATGACGAATCGGCGGATCGCCTGGGGCATGTCGTCGGCCTCGAAGGCCAGGACGTAATGGTCATCGTCGATGCGGGCCGTCATCGTCGAGAAGGCGAACGTCAACATCGCGTAGTACAGACCTCGGTGGACCGTATCCCGCACGCTGGCCGACGCGGCCAGGAGATAACCCAGGTAGCCGTATGCGGTCAGGTGGTAGCGGCCTCCGAGTTCGACTCCCAAACCAGGTTGGTTACCGGTCACCGCGGCCAGGTTGCGGATCACCGCGAGCTCCTGACTGGCCTCGACGACGGTGTCCACGTCGGTCAGCGAAGCGGCATCGAGGTGGGAACCCGCCAGCACCGAGTCCACGGGGATGCCGCGGCCCGCCGCCCACTCGCACATGATCGCGACCGAAACGGCGGTGCGCGGGTGATCCCAGGGGTCGGTCATGGCCGCTATGACACGGTTGGTCGACTGCAGCACCTTGGAGCCGGGCAGTGGGCTCTGATCTGCGGATTCGGCTACATCCGAGGTCATAGTGGCCAGTTTTGCCGACCGGACAAGCCCGGTCAACGCGCCTCGAACCCGCCGAAGTGGCCGGAAATGTCGAGTTGTGGCCGGGACGGTCCTGTTCGACGACGAGGTGTCGCTCTACGGTTTGCGAATAGTGATGCACATCTCAGTTCGTCCGAATCTGTGTCCGGTGACGCGCGAGGAGAAGCTCTGGTGAAAGTCAAGGCTGCTGTCGTCGAGGAGATCGGCGCACCCTGGACGATTTGTGAGGTCGACCTCGGCGAACCGACCGCCGGTGAGGTCCAGGTGAAACTGGCCGCCTCGGGTCTGTGCCATTCCGACGCGCACGTCGTCGCCGGCAGTAGCCCGGTGCCGTTCATGCCGGTGCTCGGCGGACATGAAGGTGCCGGCGTGATCACCAAGGTCGGTCCCGGGGTCACCGGCCTGGCCGAGGGCGATCATGTCGTGCTGGCCTTCATTCCGGCGTGCGGCACCTGTCCGTCGTGCGCCACCGGTCTGCAGAACCTCTGCGACGAGGGTGCCGGGTTGCTGACCGGCCAGGCAGTTTCGGACAAGACCTACCGGGTGACCCGCAACGGACAACCGGTCATCCAGATGTGCCTGCTCGGCACCTTCGCGCCCTACGTCACCGTGAGCCAGGCCTCGGTGGTCAAGATCGAGAAGGACGTGCCGCTGGAGGTGGCGGCACTGCTGGGCTGCGGCGTGTCGACCGGATGGGGCTCGGCAACCGAGATAGGTGACACCCGTCCGGGTGACACGGTCGTCGTGATGGGAGTCGGGGGCGTCGGCATCAACGCCGTGCAAGGGGCCGAGTTCGCCGGCGCCCGGTTCGTCGTCGCGATCGACCCCGTCGACTTCAAACGCAAGAAGGCGCTGGAATTCGGCGCCACGCACACCTTCGCGTCCGTGGCCGAGGCCACAGCCGAGTTGCCCGACCTCACCTGGGGAAAGATGGCCGAGGTCTCGATCATCACGGTCGGTGAGACCAAAGGCGAACACATCCAGCAGGCACTGAGCCTGACCGGTAAGGGCGGTCAGGTAATCGTCACCGGCATGGGCGATTTCACGCAGTCGACCGTGGACCTCAACCTGTTCGAGCTGACCCTGCTGCAGAAGCGCGTCCAAGGTGCGGTGTTCGGCGGCGTCGGCCCTCGCACCCAGATACCCAGGCTGCTCGACCTCTACCGCTCCGGCAACCTCAAGCTCGACGAGCTCGTCACCACTCGCTACCGCCTTCAAGACATCAACCAGGGCTACCGGGACATGTTCGACGGCAAGAACCTTCGCGGTCTGATCGTCTACTCCGACGCCGATTACTGAACCGAACAAGGGGCATCAATGCAGATTCACGACAGCAATTACATCGACGGCAAATGGGCGGTTTCGGGCGGAAGTACCCGGATACCCGTCATCAACCCGGCGAATGACGAGGTGATCGCCGAAGTCGTGGCGGGAACCGCAGCAGATGTCGACGCCGCGGTCGCGGCGGCCCGCTCCGCCTTCCCCGCGTGGGCCGCGACACCGGTCGGCGAGCGGGCGGACTACCTCACCGCGATCGCAGGCAAGCTGGCCGAGCGGTCCGAGGATGTGGCCCGGACCATCTCCTCCGAAATGGGTTGTCCCATCTCCATTTCCCGGGCAATCCAGCTGGGTCTGCCGCTCAACAGCTTCACCGAGGCCGCCAACATCGCGCGCGAGTACGAGTTCGAGAGCGAGTACCGCGGGTCGACGATCGTGCGGGAGCCGTTCGGCGTGCTCGGCGCGATCACACCCTGGAACTACCCGTTACATCAGATCGCGCTCAAGGTCGCCTACGGATTGGCCGCGGGCAACACGGTCGTCGTCAAACCCAGCGAGGTGACACCGTTGTGCGCGCTTGCCCTGACACAGATCATCGACGAGATCGGCCTTCCCCCAGGCGTGTTCAATCTGGTGTTCGGCACCGGGGCGGACGTCGGCGAGGCGATCGCCGGACACGACGATGTCGATATCGTCAGCTTCACCGGGTCCACCCGGGCCGGTCGGCGCGTACAGGAAATCGCCGCCCGCACCGTCAAGCGGGTGTCGCTTGAGCTGGGAGGCAAGAGCCCCAACATCATTCTCGACGACGCCGACCTGGAATCGGTCGTCCCCGCCTCCGTCAAGACCATGATGCTCAACTCCGGGCAGACCTGCTCGGCCCTGACCCGCATGATCGTCCCGCGTGAGCGGCTGGCCGAGGTGGAGGCGCTGGCCAAGGCGACCGCCGACGCGCTCCCGGTCGGCGATCCCACCGACGAGGGGACCGCGCTGGGTCCGCTGTCGTCGCGGGCGCAACAGGAACGGGTGTTCGGTCACATCCGGACGGCGTTGGCCGAAGGGGCACGTCTGGTCACCGGCGGCGACACCGAGGCGAGCGCTCCCGGCGCCTTCGTGCGGCCGACGGTGTTCTCCGATGTCACCGAGGACATGACGATCCACCGGGAGGAGGTGTTCGGTCCGGTTCTTGCCATCGAGGCCTACGACTCCGAGGACGACGCGATACGGATCGCCAACGCCACGGATTACGGTCTGGCCGGCGCGGTCTGGTCCGCCTCACCCCAGCGGGCCGAGAACGTCGCCCGCCGGATCAGGGCCGGCCAGGTGCAGATCAACGCGGGCGCTTTCAATGCCAACGCGCCCTTCGGCGGATACAAGCAATCCGGCAACGGCCGCGAGGCGGGTCTGTACGGTCTCGAGGAATTCCTCGAGATCAAGTCGATCCAGCGGTGATCTGATGCCACTGGAACCGGTGACACAGGCACTGCTGGCGCAATTGGCCGAAACGCGCGACCCGCCACTGCACGAAGGCACGCCGGCGATGGCACGGATGGCCGGACCCATCTTCGCCGGCATGAGCGGACGCGGTCCCGACGTGGCTACCGTGCGCAACCTCAAACTCGAGGGCCGGGACGGCGGGCAGTTCCGGGTCCGAGTGCTGGCCCCCGAAGGTGAGGCCCGGTCGGTGATCGTGTACTTCCACGGCGGCGGGTGGGTGATCGGCGACATCGATCTGCAGTACGACCACCTCGGCCGGCAGTTGGCGAACCTGACGCACTCCGTGGTGGTCCTGGTGAACTACCGCAAGGCGCCCGAGCACCCGTTCCCAACCGCGATCGATGACAGTTGGATCGGGTTGTGCTGGGCGGCAACGCATTCAACGCAGTTCGCGCCCGCCGAGGTACCGCTGATAGTGGCCGGAGACAGTGCCGGCGGAAACATCGCCACGGTGATGACGCGGTGGGCGCGCGACCGACAAGGGCCGAGGATCGACTACCAGGTCCTGATCTATCCGGTCACCGACTGCGACTTCGACCGAGCGTCCTACGTCGCTCCCGAGAACCAGCTGATGCTCAGCCGGGACACCATGATCTGGTTCTGGGGGCACTACCTTCCCGATCAGGACGCGCGGACGAATCCGGATGCCTCGCCGTTGCGGGCGCCGAGCCTGGCCGGGCTTCCGCCCGCACTCGTCTACGTCGCCGAGTACGACCCGCTGCACGACGAGGGAGTCGCCTACGCAACCGCGCTGGCCGAGGCGGGGGTGAGCGTGACCTTGGAGGAAGCAGCCGGCCAGATGCACGGGTATTTCCAGATGGCGAACATCCTGCCCGGATACCAGACCGGGATGTCGTTGGTCGCCAACCATATCGGCGGGTTCATCGACGCGTACGGGTCCGACCGAGAGGCGGTGTGAGCGTGGCCGACCACGACGTGATCATCATCGGCGCCGGATTCGCCGGTCTCTATCAGCTCTACAAGTTACGTCAGCTCGGATTCGACGCGCGGATTCTGGAGGCCGGACCGGAGGTCGGCGGCACCTGGTACTGGAACCGGTACCCGGGTGCCCGCTGCGACATCGAATCGATCGAATACTCATACTCGTTCGATCCGGAGTTACAGCAGTCGTGGAACTGGACCGAGCGCTACGCTGCCCAGCCCGAATTGCTGGCCTACGCCAAGCATGTCGCCGACCGCTATGACCTGCGCCCCGACATCGACTTCGATACCCGCGTCGTGGCAATGGATTTCGCCGAGACCGCCAACGAGTGGACCGTGACGACAGAAACCGGGGCCAGGGTCAGCGCGAACTTCGTGATCGCGGCGACCGGATGCCTGTCCAAACCGCTGGTGCCGTCATTCGACGGGTTGGACGATTTCACCGGCGACATCCTCTGGACGTGGGACTGGCCCGCGGGCGGAGCGGATCTGGAGGGTAAACGGGTCGCGGTCGTCGGCACCGGTTCGTCTGGCGTGCAGACGATCACCGCGATCGCACCGGTGGTCGGCACTCTGACGGTGTTCCAGCGCACACCGCCGTACGCCGTCCCGGCGCAGAACCGCTCGATCGCCGAGGAACTCGCCGGCGTCAAACAGCACTATCCACAGTTCCGGGAGATCAGCCGCCTGTCCCGGGGCGGCGCACAGTGTGGCGACGGCGCCGCGCTACCACCGTTCTTCGGAGATCTCGACAGCAATGCCACCCGGGCCGAGCTCGACCGGCGCTGGGACGACGGCGGGTTGTGTTTCCAACAGTCGTTCTACGACCTGTTGTTGGATCCGGAAGCCAACGAGACGGCCGCCGAGTATGTGCGGCAGCGGATCCGGGAGAAAGTGACAAACCCTCGGCTCGCCGAAAAGCTCACGCCCCGCAACTATCCGATCGCAGCGAAGCGGATGTGCGTCGACACCGGCTACTACGAGGTCTACAACCAGGACAACGTGGAGCTCGTCGATCTCAACGAGGAACCGCTGCACCGAATCACCGCGCGCGGCATCCTCACCGGCGACACCGAGCGCGAGTTCGACGTAATAGTGCTGGCCACCGGATTCGACGCCATGACAGGGGCCTTGAATGCGATCGACATCCGCGTCACCGACCACACCGGAATCACCCGCACATTGAGGGAGAAGTGGGCCGACGGGCCGCGCACCTATCTGGGATTGATGTCGGCCGGCTTCCCGAACCTGTTCACCGTCACCGGCCCGCAGAGCCCGTCAGTGCTGTCGAACATGCTCACCTCGATCGAGTACCACGTCGAGTGGATCAGCGCGGCCCTGGTGCACCTGCGCGAGCACGGGCTGCACCGAATGGAAGCCGACGTCGAAGCCGAGGACAACTGGGTCAACATCACCAACGACACCGCCGACCTCACGCTCCTGCCGCAAGCGGCGTCCTGGTACATGGGCGCCAACGTCCCCGGTAAGCGACGGGTGTTCCTCCCGTTCGTCGCCGGTGTCGGCGTCTACAAGCAGATCGGTGACGGCTTGGCCGTGGCGGGTTATCACGGATTCGAGATGGCCTGACCCCACTGGTGGGTGATACTTCTCGGGCGAAGTTCGTGGTGTGAGAAGAGGCAGATGACCCAGCAGGACCAGATCGACGGCGAACCGGGCTCCGTCGCGACTCCGGAGGCCCACCCCATGAAGCGGGTCGCGTTCGCCAGCTTCGTCGGCACCGCGATCGAGTTCTACGACTTCTACATCTACGGCACCGCCGCGGCGCTGATCTTTCCGCACGTGTTCTTCCCGAACATGGGACCCACGATGGCGACCATCTCCTCGCTCGGCACGTTCGCGGTCGCGTTCCTGTCCCGCCCGATCGGTGCCGCAGTATTCGGGCATTTCGGAGACCGGTTGGGCCGCAAGAAGACTCTGATCGCAACGCTGTTGATCATGGGCTTGTCGACAGTATGCGTGGGGCTGGTGCCCAGCGCGGCGACCATCGGCGTCGCCGCCCCGATCATCCTGCTGACGCTGCGGCTGCTGCAAGGATTCGCCGTCGGCGGGGAATGGGCGGGATCCGCGCTGCTGAGCGCGGAGTACGCGCCCGTCGGCAAGCGCGGCATGTACGGGATGTTCACCCAACTCGGCGCGGGTGCCGGGCTTGCCGTCAGCAATCTCGTCGTGTTCATCGTCAGCGTGACCATCGGCGAGAAGAGCGCGGTCTTCCTCGAGTGGGCCTGGCGGTTGCCGTTCCTGTTCAGCGCGGTGCTGCTGGTCGTGGCGCTGTATGTGCGGCTGAGCATCGACGAGACACCTGTGTTCGCCCGGGAACAAGTCACCGGCGGCGTGCCCAAGGCGCCGTTGAGCGAGCTGTTCCGCACACAGACCCGTCAGGTGGCGCTCGCGGCGGGTTGCATGGTCGGCATCTTCACCATGAGCTTTCTCGGCGGCACCTACCTGATGAGCTACGCCAGCACCCGCATCGGGCATCCGCGCAGCCTGATCCTCGGAGTCGGTGTGCTCGCCGGTGTCGCGCTGATGGTCTTCTCGGCGATCTCGGCGGTGCTTTGCGACCGGTATGGCAGGCGGCGCGTCATCCTCGCCGGCTTCGGGCTGGCCCTGCCGTGGGCGTTCGTGGTGATGCCGCTCATCGACTCGGGTTCACCGGTGGCCTTCGCGGTGGCCATCGCCGGCATCTTCTGCATCTTCGGGCTGTCCTACGGGCCCATCGGATCCTTCCTGCCTGAGATCTTCGCCACGCGCTACCGCTACACCGGTGCCGGCCTGTCATTCAATCTGGCCGGCATCGTGGGCGGGGCCATTCCACCGTTGGTCGCCGGAGTTCTGGTGGCCACGCTCGGGAGCTGGGCCGTTGGGGCGATGATGGCGGCGTTCGTCGTCGTCAGCATGGTTTCGACGCTGCTGTTGCCCGAGACGCAGGGAACCGAATTGGACGCCGTCATGAGTGACTCCGCGAGGTGACCGTGGCGGGCTCCAGGTTTGCGGCCTGCTAAGCTGCGTGGCAGTTCGACGTCCTTTAACGATCCGTCCAGAGAGGCGGAGAAGGAGGTCAGGGTCACCTCATGGGCTCTTCAAGTGCCGACCGGGAATTGTTGTCTGCGGCGGACGTCGGCCGCACCATTTCCCGGATCGCCCATCAGATCATCGAAAAGACTGCTCTCGACGACCCCGCCGAACGTGAGCGGGTGGTTCTCCTGGGTATCCCGACGCGCGGTGTGACACTCGCCAAGCGGCTGGCCGCCAAGATCAACGAGTTCGCCGATGTGGCGCTTCCGGTCGGCGCGCTGGACATCACGCTCTACCGGGACGACCTCAACTTCAAGCCGCCACGGCCGCTGGAGACCACGTCGATCCCGGCCGGTGGCATCGACGACGCAGTGGTGATCCTCGTCGACGACGTCCTCTATTCGGGACGCTCTGTGCGCTCGGCGCTGGACGCACTGCGCGACATCGGCCGTCCGCGGGTGGTGCAACTCGCGGTGCTGGTAGACCGCGGCCATCGGGAATTGCCGGTCCGCGCCGATTACGTCGGTAAGAACGTGCCGACCTCGCGCACCGAGAGCGTCCATGTGCTGCTGTCCGAGGATGACGACCGCGATGGAGTGGTGATTTCAAAATGACGACACGTCATCTCTTGTCGGCAGCGGATCTGAGCCGGGATGACGCGACGGCGATCCTCGACGACGCCGACCGGTTCCGCGAGGCACTGCTGGGCCGGGAGGTCAAGAAGCTGCCCACGTTGCGCGGCCGCACCGTCATCACGATGTTCTACGAGAACTCCACCCGGACCCGGGTGTCGTTCGAGGTGGCCGGCAAGTGGATGAGCGCCGACGTGATCAACGTCAGTTCGTCGGGATCCTCGGTGGCCAAAGGGGAGTCGCTGCGCGATACCGCGCTGACCCTGCGCGCCGCAGGTGCCGACGCCCTGATCATCCGCCACCCCGCTTCCGGTGCGGCACAGCAACTCGCGGAGTGGACCGCCGAGGAAGGCGGTGCCGGGCCCAGCGTCATCAATGCCGGTGACGGAACCCATGAGCATCCGACCCAGGCGCTGCTCGACGCCCTGACCATTCGTCAACGGCTGGGCTCCATCGACGGCAAGCGCGTGGTGATCGTCGGCGACGTGCTGCACAGCCGGGTGGCCCGATCGAACGTGTCGCTGCTGGCCACCCTGGGGGCCGAGGTGGTGTTGGTGGCGCCTCCGACCCTGCTGCCGGTCGGGGTGTCCGGGTGGCCGGTCACCGTGTCACACGATCTCGACGCCGAATTGCCCGCAGCTGATGCGGTGTTGATGCTGCGGGTTCAGGCAGAGCGGATGAACGGTGCGTTCTTCCCGTCGGCACGGGAGTACTCAGTGCGCTACGGCTTGTCCGAGAAGCGCCAGGCCATGCTGCCCGGCAACTCCGTGGTCCTGCACCCCGGACCGATGCTGCGCGGTATGGAGATCGCATTCCCGGTCGCCGATTCGTCCCAATCGGCTGTTCTGCAACAGGTTTCAAATGGTGTCCATGTGCGGATGGCGGTGTTGTTCCATCTGCTGGTGGGTGCGGATCGGGAGGCGATCAGCGTATGACGAACAACATCGCAGACTCGAACCCGCCGGTGCTCATTCGCGGGGTGCGCCTCTACGGTGAGGGTGACCAGGTCGACGTGCTGGTCGCCGACGGGCAGATCGTGGAGATTGGTCCGGGAATCGGTTCCGAAGCCCCCGCCGATGCCGAGGTGATCGACGCCGCGAACCACATACTGCTCCCGGGCTTCGTGGACCTTCACACCCACCTGCGCGAGCCTGGCCGCGAGTACGCCGAGGACATCGAAACCGGTTCGGCGGCAGCAGCCCTCGGTGGCTACACCGCGGTGTTCGCGATGGCCAACACCGATCCGGTCGCCGACTCCGCCGTGGTCACCGACCACGTGTGGAACCGCGGGCAGCAGGTCGGACTGGTCGATGTGCACCCGGTCGGTGCGGTCACCGTCGGTCTCGACGGCAAGCAGCTCACCGAGATGGGTCTGATGGCGTCCGGTGTGGGCCGGGTCCGGATGTTCTCCGACGACGGTCTGTGCGTCCACGATCCGCTGGTGATGCGGCGGGCGCTGGAATACGCCACCGGGCTCGGGGTACTCATCGCCCAGCATGCCGAGGAGCCGCGCCTGACGGTCGGCGCGGTGGCCCACGAGGGTCCCAACGCGGCCAAACTGGGGCTGACCGGATGGCCGCGCTCCGCCGAGGAATCGATCGTCGCCCGTGACGCGATCCTGGCCCGCGATGCCGGTGCCCGGGTGCACATCTGCCACGCCTCGACGGCGGGCACCGTCGAATTGCTGAAATGGGCCAAGGCGCAGGGGATTTCGATCACCGCCGAGGTCACACCGCATCATCTGCTGCTCGACGACGGTCGGCTGGCCAGCTACGACGGGCGCAACCGGGTCAACCCGCCGCTGCGTGAAGCCAGCGATGCCGAGGCGCTGCGGCAGGCGTTGGCCGACGGGGTCATCGACTGCGTGGCCACCGACCATGCCCCGCATGCCGAACACGAGAAGTGCTGCGAATTCTCGGCCGCGCGCCCGGGCATGCTCGGCCTGCAGACCGCGCTGTCGGTGGTGGCCGAGACGATGGTGCGCCCCGGCCTGCTGACCTGGCGCGGTGTGGCAAAGGTGATGAGCGAGGCACCGGCAGCCATCGTCGGTCTGCCCGATCAGGGCCGGCCGCTTGAGGTGGGCGAGCCCGCCAACCTCACGGTGATCGACCCCGACGCGACCTGGACGGTCGAAGGCGACGCACTGGCCAGCCGGTCGGACAACACGCCCTTCGAATCGATGACGCTGCCGGCGACCGTGACCGCCACACTGCTGCGGGGCAAGATCACCGCGCTCGACGGGAAGTGCCCTTCGGTGGGCAGGAGCGCAGCGAACCGGGGATCGGCACCGTGAACACCCCCACGCTTATCGCATCGCTGATCCTGGCCGCGCTGCTGGCTGTGCTGATCGCCTTCCTGATCCGGCAGATGATGCGCGGCTGGCTGCATCGCGCCCAGCGCCAGGCCGAACTGATCGGCACCCTGCCACCGCTGCCTGACACCGTCAGCGCATCGATCATCCCGCCCATGAAGGGCATGTACGTCGGCAGCACGGTCGTGCCGCACTGGAACGACAAGGTGGCGGCCGGCAGCCTGGGCTTCCGGGCCAAGGCCGTGCTGACCCGCTACCCCGAGGGAATCATGTTGCAGCGCAGCGGGGCCGGCCCGGTCTGGATTCCCGCCGAGTCGGTCACCGCGATCAGGACCGAGCGTGGAATCGCAGGCAAGGCACTGACTTACGACGGAATTCTGGCCATCAGGTGGAGGTTGCCCTCGGGCACCGAGATCGACACCGGGTTCCGCGCCGACAATCGCGCAGAGTACGACCGCTGGCTGGAGGAAGACGAATGACGAGCAACACACGGAACACGGCGGCGAGCCGCCAATCTGGCAACACGGCGGTCCTGGTACTCGAAGACGGCCGCGTCTTCACCGGTACGACGTTCGGGGCGGTCGGGCAGACCCTCGGCGAGGCGGTGTTCTCCACCGGCATGTCGGGCTACCAGGAGACCCTCACCGACCCCAGCTACCACGGTCAGATCGTGGTCGCCACCGCACCGCAGATCGGCAACACCGGGTGGAACACCGAAGATGGTGAAAGCCGCGACGACAAGATCTGGGTGGCCGGTTACGCAGTGCGTGATCCCTCCCCGCGGGCGTCGAACTGGCGTGCCAGCGGCACCCTCGACGACGAGCTGGTCCGTCAGGGCATCGTTGGTATCGCCGGGATCGACACCCGGGCAGTGGTGCGCCACCTGCGTACCCGCGGTTCGATGAAGGCCGGGGTTTTCTCGGGGGATGCGTTGGCGACGACCGACGAATTGGTCGCTCGCGTACTGGACCAGCCCTCGATGCTGGGCGCGGATCTGGCCGGCCAGGTCAGCACGCAGAGTTCCTATGTTGTGGAACCGGAAGGCGGTCACCGATTTACGGTGGCGGCCGTCGACCTCGGCATCAAGACCAACACCCCGCGTAACTTCGCCCGGCGTGGGATCCGCAGCCACGTGCTGCCATCGTCGGCGACCTTCGACCAGATCGCCGATCTCAAGCCGGACGGGGTTTTCCTGTCCAACGGCCCCGGCGACCCGGCCACCGCCGATCACATCGTCGCGGTGACCCGCGAGGTCCTGAGTGCGGGGATCCCGTTGTTCGGCATCTGCTTCGGCAACCAGATCCTGGGCCGCGCCCTGGGCCGGTCCACCTACAAGATGGTGTTCGGCCACCGCGGCATCAACATCCCGGTCATCGACCACATCACCGGACGGGTGGCGATCACCGCCCAGAACCACGGTTTCGCTCTTGAGGGCGAGGCGGGGGAGAAGTTCGATACCCCGTTCGGCTCGGCCGAGGTCAGTCACACCTGTGCCAACGACGGTGTGGTCGAAGGCATCCGGCTGGCCGACGGCCGGGCGTTCTCGGTGCAGTACCACCCGGAGGCCGCGGCCGGCCCGCACGACGCCGAGTACCTGTTCGACCAGTTCGTAGACCTGATGGCAGGAGAGAAGTAAATGCCACGTCGCTCTGACCTCAACCACGTGCTGGTGATCGGGTCCGGCCCGATCGTCATCGGCCAGGCCTGTGAATTCGACTATTCGGGTACCCAGGCCTGCCGGGTGCTGCGTTCCGAAGGCATCCAGGTCAGCCTGGTCAACTCGAATCCGGCGACGATCATGACGGACCCCGAATACGCCGACAACACCTACGTCGAGCCGATCACCTGGGAGTTCGTCGAGAAGGTCATCGTTCAGCAGGCCGAGCGCGGCAACAAGATCGACGCCGTGCTGGCCACCCTCGGCGGACAGACCGCGCTGAACACCGCGGTGGCCCTGCACGAGAACGGTGTGCTGGAGAAGTACGGGGTCGAACTCATCGGCGCCGACTTCGAGGCCATCCAGCGCGGTGAGGACCGACAGAAGTTCAAGGACATCGTCTCCAAGGTCGGCGGTGAATCCGCCCGCAGCCGTGTGTGTTTCACCATGGACGAGGTTCGCGAGACCGTCGCCGACCTGGGGTTGCCCGTCGTCGTCCGCCCGTCCTTCACCATGGGCGGGCTCGGGTCCGGCATGGCGTACTCCGCCGAGGACGTCGAACGGATGGCCGGTGACGGCCTGGCCGCCTCGCCGTCGGCGAACGTGCTGATCGAGGAATCCATCTACGGGTGGAAGGAATTCGAGCTCGAGCTGATGCGCGACAGCCGTGACAACGTCGTGGTGGTCTGCTCGATCGAGAACTTCGACCCCATGGGCGTGCACACCGGTGATTCGGTCACCGTCGCCCCGGCCATGACCCTGACCGACCGCGAGTACCAGAAGATGCGTGACCTCGGCATCGCGATCCTGCGCGAGGTCGGCGTCGACACCGGCGGTTGCAACATCCAGTTCGCGATCAACCCGAAAGACGGCAGGCTCATCGTCATCGAGATGAACCCGCGCGTCTCCCGGTCGAGTGCGCTGGCGTCGAAGGCCACCGGCTTCCCGATCGCCAAGATCGCCGCCAAGCTGGCAATCGGCTACACCCTGGACGAGATCCTCAACGACATCACCAAGGAAACCCCGGCCTGCTTCGAGCCCACACTGGACTACGTCGTCGTCAAGGCGCCGCGGTTCGCGTTCGAGAAGTTCCCCGGCGCCGACGCCACCCTGACCACCACGATGAAGTCGGTCGGCGAGGCGATGTCGTTGGGCCGCAACTTCATCGAGGCCCTCGGCAAGGTGATGCGGTCGCTGGAGACCAGCCGCGCCGGGTTCTGGACCGGACCGGACCCAGATCTGACGGTCGAGCAGCTTCTGACCGGCCTGCGCACAGCCGTGGACGGCAGGCTCTACGACATCGAACACGCGCTGCGCCTGGGGGCCAGTGTCGAGCAGGTGGCCGAGGCCTCCGGCGTCGACCCGTGGTTCATCGAGCAGATCGCCGGGCTGGTCGCACTGCGCGTCGAGCTGCTCGAAGCGCCGGTGCTGGATGCCGAGTTGTTGCGACGCGCCAAGCACAGCGGTCTGTCGGACCGCCAGATCGCCGCATTGCGACCGGAACTCGCCGGAGAGTCCGGGGTGCGCGCACTGCGCCGCCGGCTCGGTATCCACCCGGTGTACAAGACCGTCGACACCTGCGCAGCCGAATTCGACGCCAAGACGCCGTACCACTACAGCAGCTACGAGCTCGATCCCGCTGCCGAGACCGAGGTCGCGCCGCAGACCGAGAAGCCCAAGGTGCTGATCCTGGGTTCCGGCCCGAACCGGATCGGCCAGGGCATCGAATTCGATTACAGCTGTGTGCACGCCGCCACCACGTTGAGTGAGGTCGGCTTCGAAACCGTGATGGTCAACTGCAACCCCGAGACGGTGTCCACCGATTACGACACCGCCGACCGGTTGTACTTCGAGCCGCTCACATTCGAGGACGTGCTGGAGGTCTACTACGCCGAGGACACCTCGGGCAAGGGCGACGACGGGACCGGCCCCGGCGTGGTCGGTGTGATCGTGCAGCTCGGCGGCCAGACTCCACTGGGCCTGGCCAAGCGGCTGGAGGACGCCGGCGTCCCCATCGTGGGCACCGGCCCCGATGCCATCGACCTGGCCGAGGACCGCGGGCTTTTCGGCGAGGTTCTGGTCAACGCGGGCCTGCCCGCCCCGCGGTTCGGCACTGCCACCAGCTTCGAGCAGGCCCGGCGAATCGCTTCCGATATCGGCTATCCCGTGCTCGTGCGGCCGTCCTACGTGCTCGGTGGACGCGGCATGGAAATCGTGTACGACGAAGCGACGCTTGAGGGCTACATCGCCCGCGCCACTCAGCTGTCCCCGGAACACCCGGTTCTGGTGGACCGGTTCCTCGAGGACGCGATCGAGATCGACGTCGACGCGCTGTGCGACGGCAACGAGGTGTACATCGGCGGAATCATGGAGCACATCGAGGAAGCCGGTATCCACTCCGGCGACTCGGCATGCGCGTTGCCCCCGGTGACCCTGGGCCGCAGCGACATCGAAGCAGTGCGCCGCGCGACCGAGGCCATTGCCCGCGGTATCGGCGTGGTGGGCCTGCTCAACGTGCAGTACGCGCTCAAGGACGATGTGCTCTACGTGCTGGAGGCCAACCCGCGCGCCAGCCGTACCGTGCCCTTCGTCTCCAAGGCCACCGCGGTGCCGCTGGCCAAGGCCTGCGCCCGGGTGATGTTGGGCGCGAGCATCGCCGAGTTGCGTGCCGAAGGCCTGCTGAACAAGAACGGTGACGGGGCCACCATTGCCCGTAACGCGCCGGTCGCGGTCAAGGAAGCAGT
Source organism: Mycolicibacterium fortuitum subsp. fortuitum (assembly GCF_022179545.1). Next base: position 2,879,925 of record NZ_AP025518.1, read on the forward strand.
GCTGCCGTTCCACCGGTTCCGCCGGGCTGACGGTGCGCAGGTCGACTCGCTGCTGGGACCGGAGATGAAGTCGACCGGCGAGGTGATGGGCATCGACCACGACTTCGGTACGGCCTTCGCCAAGAGTCAGACCGCGGCCTACGGGTCGCTGCCGACCTCGGGTACCGTCTTCGTGTCGGTGGCCAACCGCGACAAGCGTTCCCTGGTCTTCCCCGTCAAGCGACTGGCTGATCTCGGGTTCCGGGTGCTCGCCACCGAGGGAACCGCGGAGATGCTGCGCCGCAACGGAATTCCGTGTGACGAAGTGCGCAAGCACTCTGAAGAACCTGACGGCGCCAACCCCCTGCCGTCCTCGGTCGACGCCATCAAGGCCGGCGAGGTCAACATGGTGATCAACACGCCGTACGGAAACTCCGGGCCGCGCGTCGACGGCTACGAGATCCGTTCGGCCGCAGTGTCGATGAACATCCCGTGCGTGACAACGGTGCAAGGTGCCTCGGCCGCGGTCCAGGGCATCGAGGCAGCCATCCGCGGCGACATCGGGGTGATGTCGCTGCAGGAACTGCACAGCGAGCTGGAATCGCACTGACGATGGAGGCTTTCGGGCAACGGTTGGGCGCTGCGGTCTCGGAGCGGGGACCGCTGTGCCCCGGGATCGATCCGCATCCCGAGCTGTTGCGCGCGTGGGGCCTGTCCGCCGATGCCGACGGGCTGGCCGCGTTCAGCGACATCTGCGTGACGGCGTTCTCCGGATTCGCGATGGTCAAGCCGCAGGTGGCGTTCTTCGAGGCCTATGGTTCGGCGGGTTTCGCCGTACTAGAACGCACGATGGCCGCGCTGCGTGAGGCAGGGGTGCTGGTGCTGGCCGATGCCAAGCGCGGGGACATCGGCTCGACCATGGCCGCCTACGCGGCGGCGTGGGCCGGTGACTCACCGCTGGCTGCCGACGCGGTGACCGCATCGCCGTACCTGGGGTTCGGATCGCTGCAGCCACTGCTGGACACCGCCGCGGCCAACGGTCGCGGGGTTTTCGTGCTGGCCGCCACCTCCAACCCTGAAGGGCCTACCGTGCAGCGCGCGCTGGCGGGGTCACGCACGGTGGCCCAGTCCATCGTCGATTCCGTCGCGGAGGTGAATCGGGCTGCGGCACAGTCCACCGGATCGGTCGGAGTGGTCGTCGGGGCAACGGTCACCGACCTGCCCGACCTCAGCGCCCTGGGCGGCCCGGTACTGGTGCCCGGCGTCGGAGCCCAGGGGGGCCGTGCCGACGCGTTGGACGGGTTCGGGGGAGCCCGACTGGTGCTGCCCACGGTGTCCCGGGAGGTGCTCCGGGCCGGCCCGGCGGTGGCCGATCTTCGCGCGGCCGCCGAACGCCTTCGCGACGAGGTCTCCTACCTCGCCTGACGGCGACCGCGGACCTTCAGCACCCGCACCAAGACAGCCACGGCACCGATGGCGGCGGCTACGTACAAGGCCAAACCGGTGACGTCGCCACGATCACGTTCGCGGTAGACCACCGCGCGATAGTCGTTGTCGGCCGCGGCGGGCGCGAAGGCGTAGTCGCCGTCGATCGACGCGGGGGAGTCGATCGTGTCGGTCCACCTGGTCAGGTAGTCACCAGCTTCGAGGTACGTGTTGAGCTCCGAGATGCGACTCGAAATACGCCCGGCGAACTGCAAGGTCGGGTTACCCCCGGTTACCGGGAGCGCCGTCGGATCCATGCGGTGGCCGGCCAGCACATACAGGTCGACGGAGAGCGGATGCTGTGCCGCGCGGGACAGCCGCATCGGGTAGATCGCGGTGTCGGAGGCGAACGACAACCGCAATGGCTGCAGCTCCCCGGTGAGCGTCTGACCGGCCGCGTCGGGGAACAGCTGAACGGCCACGATCTCCCAGCCCTCCGCTACGTACGGCGCCAGGTCGTCGGCCAGGCTGGGCGGCTGTGCAAACCCCTTCTGGGCTAGCCATGTGGCCAGCGCATGAGGATCGGCCGAGGCCAGTCGCGTGACGTTGAACGGCCCGAGGCGCTGCTGGCTGCGCACGGTGACTCCGTCGGGAGCCGCGGCCATGACTAGGCCGTCCTGGCTTCCGGAGAACATCTGGGTCAGCCAGCCGAACGTCGGCCACCAGGAGTCGCGGTACTCGACACGGGGCGCCGACAGCGCGGACAGCGCACTGAAGACCGCAGACTCTCCGAGCGTGACTTCGGCCTCCGTGGGCACCGGCATGATCCAGGCGGCTTTCGACGAGCTGCCCTGGACGTTGAACGACATCAGGATGTCCTCGGTGGCACCGTCCCACGCCACGAGCGCGCGTTCGTCGGCGACGCTGGCGCCCCCACGGTCGGGGATGTACGCGCCGCATCCACACGCCCATGCCGGCGCCACGACATTCGCTGTCAGACCGATCAACAGCAGGGCCAGAACCACACTCATCGACCGGATCACCGTCATATCGTATGGGGTCGCAAGGCATCAAGGAGACGCAAAAGGCGGACCACCCGGATGGTGGTCCGCCTTTTGCACTCACCACGCAGTTTGCCGCTCCGGTGCTGGATACGCCCGTCAGAACTGTTCGGATCCAACCGGTTTGGTCAAAGGCCGGCCAGATACGGTGCCGCGCACCGCGTCACAGCGGAATCCAGATCCCGAAGAACCAGAAGCCCCATCCGTTGAAGTCCGGATTGAACAGGGGCGTCACCCAGCTGCCGTTGTAGTTGAACGGCTGGTGGTCGAACCGGCCCTGATCGATTCCGCGCCAGGCCAGATCCGGCGGTGGAGGGCCCCAGTGCCCGCCGCGGTCGTCGGGCCCACGGTGCTCACCCGGCCATCCAGGCCCGCCGGGCCCGCCCGGGCCCCGGTCACCGGGGCCGCCGTGGTCGCCTTGCCAACCGGGGCCGCCGGGACGATCGGGCCCGCCCGGGCCGCCTGGTCCACCCGGATGGCCGGGCCCACCAGGCCCCGGCCCGCCCGGCCCACCGGGGCCTTGGCAGCTGCCGAAGTTGCACGGCGGCCCCGGTTGGGCCGCCGCCAGCCCCGCACCTGCGCTCAAGGTGGCGGTTCCTAGCGCCACAGCCAAGGCAGAAGCGCAGGTCAGACGCTTGATCTTCATCTCCAGCTTCCCTTCACGGGCGTCGGATGCCCGATCATCGGAGGCTATTTAGCTGAGCTGTGTAACCGCTATGCGGCAATTAGGTGGGGGTTAGGCGTCCCGCCCCGCGTCGTCGTTTGACGTGCGCGTCACCCCTTCCGACACGCCCGACACGCCGTGACCAGCGAAAATTTTCTTGACCCGCCGGTAACTACGGGTTTCGACGTGGGGGTTGTAGGTATCGGGCGTTGTCAGACTTAGCTGGCAGCACGCCGAAAACCATTGACTTGCAGGAATATCCGGTCGCGCGGGCTGCTCGAGGCGATGCCGGCGAGGGTTTTCGGGGGAAATCCGGGGCCTGGCGGAGCCCACTACACGCTGGGCTTTTAGCGCCGTAACCAGGGGGTGGGGTTAGCGTTCGTCGGCCCGCGTGGGTACGGTCGTCGTCGCTGGCTGGTTTGCACTCCAGCCGTACAAAACAAGTGATGGCCGAAGAAGAATCGCCAGGAGACGGAGGAACCCGTGGCCCTTCCCCAGTTGACCGACGAACAGCGCGCGGCAGCGTTGGAGAAGGCTGCTGCCGCACGTCGAGCGCGAGCCGAGCTCAAGGATCGACTCAAGCGTGGCGGCACCAACCTCAAGCAGGTGCTCACCGACGCCGAGACCGATGAGGTCTTGGGCAAGATGAAGGTCTCCGCGCTGCTGGAGGCCCTGCCCAAGGTCGGCAAGGTCAAGGCGCAGGAAATCATGACAGAGCTGGAGATCGCCCCGACCCGCCGTCTGCGCGGCCTCGGTGATCGTCAGCGCAAGGCCCTCCTGGAGAAGTTCGACCAGTAGAGACCCCGCATTGAGCGCTGGTAGAGGGGCCGGACAACACACAGCGACGGCTCCGGTCGTCGTGTTGTCCGGTCCCTCCGCTGTTGGGAAGTCCACCGTGGTCCGCTGCCTGCGGGAGCGGCTTCCCGACCTGTATTTCTCCGTCTCGGTCACGACGAGGGCACCGCGACCGGGCGAAGTCGACGGAGTCGACTACACATTCGTGTCCAAAGAGCGTTTCCAGCAGCTGATCGACGACGGTGAGCTGCTGGAATGGGCTGAAATCCACGGTGGTTTGCAGCGCTCGGGCACGCCGGCGCAGCCCGTGCGGGAGGCCACCCGGGCCGGCCGCCCGGTGCTGATCGAGGTCGATCTGGCCGGGGCGCGCGCCGTCAAGAAGGCCATGCCCGAGGCGGTATCGGTGTTCCTGGCACCGCCGAGCTGGGACGAACTGGTCAGCCGGTTGTCCGGCCGCGGCACCGAGACCCCCGAGGTGATGGCCAGGCGATTGGAGACGGCGCGGGCCGAAATGGCCGCGCAATCCGACTTTGACCAGGTTGTCGTGAACCGCCAGTTGGATACCGCGTGCGCTGAATTGGTATCCTTGCTGGTGGACAGCCGATGACTCATCGTGCCGGGACCGACGCGATCGGATCCGCGAGCCACCAGCACGCTGTTCAGTAACCGCATTTCACGCAACCGCCAGGAGACTTTTTAGTGAGCACCCCGCACGCCGATGCGCAGCTGGCCGCTGCGGACGACATCGCTTCGTCCGCCGCCGGCGCCTACGACACGCCGCTGGGCATCACCAACCCGCCCATCGACGAGTTGCTGGACCGCGCGTCGAGCAAGTACGCGCTGGTGATCTACGCCGCCAAGCGGGCGCGCCAGATCAACGATTACTACAACCAACTCGGCGACGGCATTCTCGAATACGTCGGCCCCCTGGTCGAGCCGGGTCTGCAGGAGAAGCCGCTGTCCATCGCGATGCGGGAGATCCACGAGGACCTGCTCGAGCACACTGAGGGCGGCGAGTAGCCAGGCCAGGGCCGGCACGTGAGCGCGCGTAAGCGAATTGTCGTCGGTGTCTCCGGCGGTATTGCCGCCTACAAGGCGTGCACCCTGGTACGTCAACTCACCGAGGCGGGCCACTCCGTGCGGGTGCTTCCCACGGAGTCGGCGCTGCGCTTCGTCGGCGCCGCCACTTTCGAGGCCCTGTCGGGCAACCCGGTGCACACCGGCGTGTTCACCGACGTCCACGAGGTTCCGCACGTTCGCATCGGGCAGGAGGCCGATCTGGTCGTCGTCGCCCCTGCCACCGCCGACCTGCTGGCGCGTGCCGTGGCCGGCCGTGCCGATGACCTGCTGACCGCCACGCTGCTCACCGCGCGATGTCCGGTGCTCTTCGCGCCGGCGATGCACACCGAGATGTGGTTTCACCCGGCCACCGTCGACAACGTGGCCACTTTGCGCCGCCGGGGCGCGGTGGTGCTGGAGCCCGCTTCCGGTCGGCTCACAGGGGCTGACAGCGGTGCGGGACGGCTGCCCGAGGCCGAAGAGATCGCCACTTTTGCGCAATTGCTGCTGGAGCGCGGTGACGCGCTGCCCTACGACCTTGCCGGCGTCAAGGCTCTGGTGACCGCGGGTGGTACCCGCGAGCCCATCGATCCGGTGCGGTTCATCGGTAACCGCAGCTCGGGCAAGCAGGGCTACGCCGTAGCGCGGGTTCTGGCCCAGCGTGGCGCCGACGTGACGCTTGTCGCGGGCAATACGGCCGGTCTGGTCGACCCGGCGGGCGTCGACGTCGTGCACATCGGCTCGGCAGCGCAGCTGCGCGACGCGGTCTCCAAATATGCCCCGGAATCCAATGTTCTGGTGATGGCCGCGGCCGTTGCCGACTTCCGGCCCGCGCAGGTGGCCACCAGCAAGATCAAGAAGGGCGGTGCGTCCGAGCCCAGCTCCATCGAACTGGTCCGCAATGACGACGTGCTCGCCGGTGCGGTGCGGGCCCGCAGCGAGGGTCAGCTGCCGAACATGCAGGCCATCGTCGGTTTCGCCGCGGAGACCGGCGACGCCAACGGCGATGTGCTCTTCCATGCCAGGGCCAAACTCCAGCGCAAGGGATGCGACCTGCTGGTGGTGAACGCGGTGGGGGAGAACCGCGCGTTCGAGGTCGATCACAACGACGGTTGGTTGCTGAGCGCCGACGGGGCGGAGGCCGCACTCGAGCACGGTTCGAAGACGCTGATGGCCACCCGTATCGTGGACGCAATCGTGGCGTTCCTGGGCAAGCACGACGGGTGATCCGACGTACGCATCAATGTGCGGATAAGGGTTGCGCATCTGCGTCCCACGCGCTTGGGTGCAACAGGGCATAGATATTATTCGCCTAACTAAGTAGTTTTGAGACTGAGAACTTTTCAGATCGGCAAGGAAGGAAGCGGACCGTGAGCGAAGGTCGCCTGTTTACCAGTGAGTCGGTAACCGAAGGGCACCCCGACAAGATCTGTGATGCGATCAGCGACTCGGTGCTCGACGCGCTGCTGGAGCAGGACCCCAAGTCGCGGGTCGCGGTGGAAACCCTGGTGACCACCGGCCAGGTGCACGTCGCGGGCGAGGTCACCACCTCCGCCTACGCCGACATCCCGAAGATTGTGCGTGACCGCATCCTCGAGATCGGCTACGACTCGTCGACCAAGGGCTTCGACGGCGCCTCGTGCGGTGTGAACATCGCCATCGGCGCGCAGTCGCCCGACATCGCCCAGGGCGTGGACACCGCCCACGAGGCCCGCGTCGAAGGTGCCGCCGACCCGCTGGACGCCCAGGGCGCCGGCGATCAAGGCCTGATGTTCGGATACGCCATCGGCGACACCCCCGAGCTGATGCCGCTGCCCATCGCACTGGCCCACCGGCTTTCGCGGCGACTGACGGAGGTGCGCAAGAACGGCGTCCTCGACTACCTGCGCCCCGACGGCAAGACCCAGGTCACCATCCAGTACGACGGCCGGACCCCGGTACGGCTCGACACCGTGGTGCTGTCCACCCAGCATGCCGACGGGATCGATCTCGACGGCACCCTGACCCCGGACATCCGCGAGAAGGTCGTCAACACCGTGCTAGCCGATCTCAACCACGAGACGCTGGACACCTCTGATTTCCGTCTCCTGGTCAACCCGACCGGCAAGTTCGTGCTCGGCGGTCCGATGGGTGACGCCGGCCTGACCGGCCGCAAGATCATCGTCGACACCTACGGCGGCTGGGCCCGCCACGGCGGCGGCGCCTTCTCCGGCAAGGATCCGTCAAAGGTGGACCGTTCGGCCGCGTACGCGATGCGCTGGGTGGCCAAGAACGTCGTCGCTGCCGGGCTGGCCGAGCGCGTCGAGGTCCAGGTGGCCTACGCGATCGGCAAGGCGGCCCCGGTCGGCCTGTTCGTCGAGACCTTCGGCACCGAGACCGTCGACCCGGCCCGCATCGAGAAGGCCATCAGCAGCGTGTTCGACCTGCGCCCCGGCGCGATCATCCGCGACCTGGACCTGCTGCGGCCGATCTACGCCCAGACCGCGGCCTACGGCCACTTCGGGCGCACCGACATCGAGCTGCCGTGGGAGCAGCTGAACAAGGTCGATGATCTGAAGGCGTCGGTCTAACTTTCCCTGCCAACAGCCCCCGATCGCTGATCGGGGGCTGTTGTGTTTCTCGGGCATTCCAGGCGTACGAACCCGCCGCGAGATCAACGCCGTGGTCGTGATTCATCGGGCGCAGCGACCATGGCGTTGATCTCGGCAGAGTTGATCAGGTGCGGTAGTTCTCTACGACGCGGCCGGCGAGTGTCCGTGCCCGCTCCAGTCCGGCGTCGGTGCCGAACAGCTCGCGACGGGTGTTGCCCGCGGACAGGTAGGCGTCGACGCGGAAGGCGTCCTCGGCGGGATCGGGTGAGCCTGCCACCGAGAACTCGTTTTCCAGCAGATCCAGCCACTCCCGCTTGAGGTTTCGCACCGCATCGGCAACGGGCCCGCTGCGATGCCCGAACTCGACCGAGGTGGCCGATACGAAGCAGCCGCCGGGGAACACTTCGGCGCGCAGATACGCCACCCAGGAATCGAGAAGGGCTTCAAGCCTTGCGGTTCCAGGCGCAGCGCTCAGTGCCGGACGGATCACGACGTCGATGTAGACCTGGCGCGCCTCGGCCACCGCGGCCAGCTGAATCGCCTCCCGGTTGCCGAAGACGGTGAGGATCCCGCTCTTGCTCACCCCGGTCGACGTGGACAAGCCGCCTACCGTGATCCCGTCCAGGCCGTGTGTGGTGGCGATGTCTGCGGCGGTACGTGCGACCAGCCGCCGGGTGGCATCACCGCGCGCCCGCCGTCCGTCAGCTGCGGGCAAAGCGGTCATCGGTTCACAGTAGCCACACTCTGGACGTAGGGCCTCCGAGTCGCGTACGGTCTTGTCCTATATACGACCGATCGGTCGTATAGATTGGAGGAGCAGTGCCCACCACCTTCAAGGCTCTCCTGGAACGCCGGATCACCATCGACGCAACACCTTCGGCGGTGTGGAACATCATCCGCGACGTCCGGCGTATGCCCCAGTGGAGCCCACAGGTGGTATCGGTGAAGCTGTCCGATTCCGACGATGACATCCGGTTGGGCACCACCTTCACCAATCTCAACCACCACGGCGAGCTTGAATGGATCACGCACGGCGAGGTGGTGCGATACGTGCCCGAGAAAGAAATCGCCTTCCGCATCGCCGAGAACTACACGATCTGGTCGTTCTCGATCAGCGCTGACGAGGCCGCTGCCACCGTGCTCACACAACAGCGCGAAACCCCCGACGGCATATCGCAATTCTCACTCGAACTGACCGAGTCGCACCTCGGCGGGCAGCAGGCGTTCACCGAACTGCTCGAGGCCGGAATGGAGCAGACGCTGGCCGCCATCAAGGCGTGCGCCGAGTCCTGAAGGGCTACGAGGTGAACGCGTAGTCGTCCAACGGGAAGCGGCGGCTACGCCAATACGCCTCGAAGGTGGTGGCCGGCCGCAGGGGCACGTCTCCGTTGCGGTCGAAGTAGTAACTGTTGGCCAGGCTGCAGCTGTCCTGCCAGAAGATCTGACGGTGCCGCTTGCGCATCATCTCGGCGAAATACCGGTCGTTGGCCTCTTGTCGCACCTCGACGCGGCGGGCCTGGTTCTTGTCCGCTTGGGCGATACACCGCACCAGATGGCGGGTTTGAGCCTCGATCAATGCGAAGTAGGACGATCCGACGTAGCCGTACGGGCCCATCACGGAGAAGAAGTTCGGGAATCCTGGGATGCTGACGCCTTCGTAGGCCTGCATCCGGTGTTCTTTCCAGAACTCGCTCAGCGCCTGCCCGCCCGATCCCACGATGTCGAAGGTCAGCGCGTCGACGTCCATCACCTTGAAGCCGGTGGCCAGGATGAGCACGTCGACGTCGTAGCTTTCACCATCGGTGGTCGCGACACCGGATCCGGCGATCTTGTCGATCGGTTCGGTGACCAACCGGACATTGTCCCGGTTGAATGTGGCCAAATAGCCGTTGTGGAAGCCGGGTCGCTTACATCCCACCGCGTAGCGCGGTGTGAGCTTGTCGCGCACCTCCGGATCACGCACCTGTTGCCGTAGGTAGGCCCGGCCGGCCGCGCCGGCGCGTTTGGCGAAGGGGTTGATGGTGAAGTACTGCGCCGCCAGCGGGAAGGTGAACTCCACATAGGCCTGGCTGATCAGCCGGTGCAGTGTGCGGCCGCCGGGTAGCCGCATCAGGGTGCGGGCGATCGGCGGGATCGGCACATCGAACTTGGGGAAGCACCAGATCGGTGTCCGTTGAAACACGGTGAGCTGCTTGACCTTCGGGGCGATCTCGGGAATTACCTGCACAGCGGAGGCACCGGTGCCGATGATCGCCACCCGCTTGCCCGTCAAATCCAAGGTGTGGTCCCAGCGGGCCGTGTGCACCGTTGTCCCGGCGAACGAGTCCACGCCGTCGATCTCCGGCAGCTTCGGGATGGTCAGCACTCCGCTGGCGTTGACCAGGAAGCGGGCCGTGAGCGTGTCCCCGGAGTCCAGTTCGAGGCGCCACAGGTTCTCGTCGTCGTCGAATACCGCGCGGGCAACCGTGGTGTTGAACCGGATCCGGGGCCGCAGGCCGTACTTGTCGACGCAATTGTCGGCGTAGGCGCGCAGCTCGTTTCCTGGTGCGTAGGTGCGGGACCACTTCCGTGACTGCTCGAACGAGAACTGATACGTGAACGACGGAATATCCACGGCCACACCGGGATAGGTGTTCCAGAACCAGGTCCCGCCGGCCCCATCTCCGGCCTCCAGGATCAGGTAGTCGTGCAGGCCGGCCCTATCCAGCGCGATGGCACTGCCGATGCCGGAGAATCCGGCGCCGACGATGAGCGTGTGAAAGTCGGGCATCAAGCCACCTCCCGGCCGCGGCCGATCATGTGAGCGCCGTGTTTGGGCCGCAATGTCAACGTAACCCCCGTGGCGGCGGAGTTGCCAGGATCGGAAATATTGCTGGCGACCCGTCAGGCCGCCGAAATGAGCAGAAGGCACAGACCTATCCCAGGGAGTGACATCGATGCGGATCTCCAAGGCTCGTCGACAGCAGAAATCCCTACGGAGGCCAAAACTCCTATGGAATGCGGGATTCACCCCCGAGAAGCAGGAAGCGGCTGCCAGAGGCATCGTCGCTGGCGTGAACACCAGAAATCCTGGCAACGTCGATCTGCTTCGCAATCACAGCGGAGGTTTTGACTGTGCGGCCGACAACGCGCGCATAGACGAAACATCACCGCTTAAGCGGGTCGGGGTGCACCATTGCGGCGGACTCTGAAGCGATTGGCGCCAGTCCTTAGGAGCCATGTAGAACTCGCGGCACCAGCTTCGAGATCAGACCGACGACGCCGACACGGCGTGGTCACGGTCGATCATTGAACCGTCCACGCCCGCATTCCGTTTCACACTGGACGGAGTCCGTCGGCGATGAGAGGTGCGAACAGGATGGAATCGGATGACGTTCCGGAGCTCAACCGCAGGAGAACGCTGCTGGGGCTGGCCGCGGTCGGCGGTGTGCTGGCCGTCGGCGTGGGCGGGCTCGCCGAGGCGGCGGGCTGGCTGCGGCCCGACGCGCTGACACCGGCAGATTTCGCCGACCGCTTCGAGCAGATCTCCGGCCGTCACGAGGGGTTCCGCCGCAACCATGCGAAGGGTCTGGCCGCGACGGGAACGTTCACCAGCACGGGTGCGGGCGCCCAGGTGAGCAGCGCAGCGGTGTTCAAACCCGGCACGGTGCCCGTCATCGGACGGTTTTCGCTGTCCGGCGGGTTGCCCGATCAGCCCGACAAACCTGACACGGTCAGGGGACTCGGCCTGATGTTCGACCTGCCCGACGGTGAACAATGGCGCGTCGCGATGGTGAATCTTCCGGTGTTCCCCGACCGCACGCCGCGCGGTTTCTACGACCGGATGCTGGCCTCGCGTCCCGTACCGGGGACCGGAAAGCCGGACCCGCAGGCGATGGCCGCGTTCCTGGCCGATCACCCCGAAACCGCTGCGGCGATGAAGCTCATCAAGCAGGCTCCGCCGAGCACGGGGTTCGCCGACAGTACCTACCGCGGCCTCAACGCTTTTCGGGCCACCAATGCCCAGGGCGAGACGAAGGCGGTCCGTTGGGCGGCGGTACCGGTGCTGCATGACGAGCCGGCCGAGAAGAACGCGGAAGACGACGGGAACGCTCTGTTCGACGCCCTGATCGACACGGTGGCGCGCGGTCCCGTCAGCTGGAAATTGATGCTCACCGTCGCAGAACCCTCCGATCCCACCCACGACGCCACGCTGCCGTGGCCGGAAGACCGCAAAACCGTCGAGGCCGGCACTGTCACCATCGACGCCGTCCACACCGAGGCTCCCGGCAATGCCCGCGACATCAACTTCGACCCCCTCGTGCTGCCCGATGGCCTGGCTCCGTCGGACGATCCGCTGCCGAGCGCACGGTCGGCGGTCTATGCCCGCTCGTTCAACCGCCGCGCCCGAGAACCCAAGTCGCCCAGCGCAGTCGTCGTCCCCGGGGGAGCGCAATGACCACCCAGACGAAACCCCCGACCACGAAGTTCAACCTGGCCGCCCGGCTGCTGCACTGGTCGATGGCGGTGATGGTGATCGCCCAGTTCTTCATCGGTGTCACCATGATCGCGGCGCTCAGCTACTACCCGTTGTTGCTCGCGATTCACCGGCCGCTGGGCATCGCGATCCTGGTGTTCGTGATCGTCCGGTTGATCAACCGGCTCACCCGCAGGCTGCCACCGTTCCTGACAACGATGGGGCCGGTGGAACGCCGTATCGCCAGTTACTCCGAATACCTGCTGTACGCACTGCTTTTGGCGCAACCGTTGATCGGGTGGGCGATGCTGTCGGCCGCCCAGTCGCCGATTGTGTTGGTCGGGGCGCTGCACCTTCCGGCGATCGCCCCGCACAACATCACCCTCTATGCGGTGCTGCGCACCGCTCACACGGTGGCCGCTTACCTGCTGTTCGCGACGTTCACCGCGCACATCTGTGCGGTGCTGTTCCACACTGTGGCATTACGTGACGGGATCCTCCGCCGAATGTCATTGTGGCCCAGCAAAAACACTCAGCCGTGAAGGGCGGCCCGCAGCGCGGCCATGGCCCGGTCGAACGCCTCGGTGGCCGCCGGAACCACACCGACGTAGCCGACGTAGCCGTGCACCAGGGTCTCGGCGTTGTCCAGTTGCACGGGAACGCCTGCGGCACCGAGCATCTCGGCGTACCGGATGCCGTCATCGCGCAACGGGTCATGACCGGCGACCGCGACGTACGCCGGCGCGAGCCCGGACAGGTCGGCCGCGCGGGCCGGCACCAAGGTGGCCGGCGGGTCAGACAGGTCAACGTGGCCGGCGTACCAGCGGGAGAACCCCGCGACGGCGTCGAGTCCCAGGATCGGTGCCGTGGCGTTCTCGGTGAACGACGGCAGGCTGGTGTCCCACGTGGTCGCCGGGTACCAGAGCAGCTGGAAGCGCAGCGGGGGAGCGCCGGCATCCCGGGCCAACTGCGCGACGACGGCGCTGAGATTGCCGCCCGCCGAATCACCGGCCACGGCCATCCGGTCGGCGTCGACACCCAACTCGGCGGCGTTGGCAGCGACCCACTGCGTCACCGCCCACACATCGTCGACCGCGGCGGGGTACGGGTGCTCCGGGGCCAACCGATAGTCCACCGATACCACGACGGCGTCGGCGGCCACCGCGTGCTGGCGCGCGGTGCCGTCGTAGCTGTTCAGGTCACCCAACGCCCATCCGCCACCGTGGATGAACACCACGACCGGCAATGTCGCGCCGTCGGCGGTCGGTGGCCGGTACACCCGAACCGGGACCGGGCCGGCGGGCCCGGGGACCTCGCGGTCCTCAGTCTTCACGTCGGGATGGACCGGCATCCGTGGAATCTCACTGAACTGGCGGCGGGCCTCTTCGACACCTATGTCGGTCGACAGTTGGAACGGCACCGCCTCCAGTACCTTCTGCAGGATGGCATCAACAGCTGGTTTCTCGTCGGCAACGGACATTCCGCAACCGTACGCACACCGCGTCACGGCGTGGTTGTGGGTAGCGGCCGCGGTCGTGGCGGCGGGGTACGGGGTGTTCCTGATCGTCACTGCGATGCGGTTGCCGACAGGCGCGGATCTGACGGGTCAATTCACCCTCCAACCTGCGGTGAAGGCACTTGCGGCGGTCCTGCTGGCCGGCGCTGCGGTGGCCCACCCGATCGTCAGGGAACGCCGCTGGCTGGTCGGTGCGCTGCTGTTCTCGGCGCTCGGCGACTTCCTGCTCGCCATCCCGTGGTGGGAGCCGTCCTTTGTGCTCGGTTTGGCGGCGTTCCTCGTCGCGCATCTGTGTTTCCTGGGTGCGCTGGTACCACTGGCCCGGCGTTCTACCCCGCGGCTGATCGCCGTTGCCGTCACCGTGCTCGCGTGCCTCGGGCTGCTGACGTGGTTCTGGCCCCGCCTGGTGGAACAGGGGATGGCCGTGCCGGTGGTCGCCTACATCGCCGTGCTGGGGGCCATGGTGTGCACCGCGCTGCTGGCCCGGCTGCCCACGCCGTGGACCGCGCTGGGCGCGGTGTGTTTCGCAGTGTCGGACGCGATGATCGGTATCAGCCAGTTCGTGCGTGGCGACCAACTGCTCGCCGTCCCGATCTGGTGGGGTTATGCGGCGTCGCTGGTACTGATCACCGCCGGCCTCTTCTTCGGGCGTTCGACACCACCTCCTGCTAAACCTGCACAGTGACCATCACCCGCCGCGCCGCGTCGCATGAACCGATCGCGCGGGTGCTTCCCCTGCTCACGGTGCCGCACCTGGACCGGGAGTTCGACTACCTGGTGTCGGAGGAACAATCCGACGACGCCCAGCCCGGTGTGCGGGTCCGGGTGCGCTTCAACGGCAGGTTGGTCGACGCATACCTCCTGGAACGGCGCTCCGACACCGACCACACCGGCAAGCTCGGTTGGCTCGACCGCGTCGTCTCACCAGAGCCGGTGCTCACTCCGGAGATCCGCCGGCTCGTCGATGCCGTCGCGGCCCGCTACGCCGGCACCCGCGCCGATGTCCTGCGTCTGGCGGTGCCACCGCGCCACGCCAGGGTTGAGAAGCAGGCCCAGGAAGAGCCGGAACCGGCGTCGGCGGTTCCGGTCGACACGAGTGCCTGGGCCCGGTACGGCCGCGGCGAGCAGTTCCTCACCGCAGTCGGTGAAGGCCGTGCGGCGCGGGCGGTCTGGCAGGCATTGCCCGGCGAGAACTGGGCCCGGCGCCTGGCGGAGGCGGCCGCCGTCGCGGTGAACGCCGGGCTTGGCGTGGTGGCGGTCGTGCCGGACCAGCGCGACGTGGACGCGTTGTACGCCGCGGCCACCGCACAGGTGCCCGAGTCGCGGGTGGTCGCATTGTCGGCCGGGTTGGGCCCGTCGGCCCGGTACCGCCGTTGGCTGGCGGTCTTACGCGGGCAAGCCCAGGTGGTGATCGGTACCCGCAGCGCGGTGTTCGCCCCGGTGTCCAATCTCGGGTTGGTCTTGGTGTGGGACGACGGGGACGACAACCTGGCCGAGCCCCGCGCGCCCTATCCGCACGCCCGCGAGGTCGCCATGTTGCGTGCCCACCAACTGCGTTGTGCCGCGATCATCGGCGGCTACGCGCGCACCGCCGAGGCTCAGGCGCTGGTACGGACCCGCTGGGCCCACGACGTGGTGGCCGCCAGGCCGGTGGTGCGGGCCGCCGCTCCCAGGGTGGTGGCGCTGGAGGACAGCGGTTATGCCCAGGAGCGGGATCCGGCTGCCCACACCGCCCGACTGCCCTCCATGGCGTTGCAGGCGGCGCGCGCGGCGTTGCAGGCGCAGCATCCTGTGCTCATCCAGGTTCCCCGCCGCGGGTATGTGCCCGCACTGGCCTGTGCGCGGTGTCGCGCTGTGACCCGCTGTCGGCATTGCACCGGTCCGCTGGCCCTGCCGGACCGGGGCAGTGCGGCTGCGGAGTGTCGTTGGTGCGGTCGCGCTGAACCCGCATTACGTTGTGCGCGTTGCGGTTCGGACGCCGTGCGGGCCGTCGTGGTGGGAGCCCGACGGACGGCCGAAGAGCTGGGCCGGGCCTTTCCGGGTACCTCGGTGATCACCTCAGGCGGCGACACGGTGGTCGGGGCGGTGGGAAGCGGACCGGCTCTGGTGGTCTCCACACCCGGAGCGGAACCAGTGGCTGAGGGTGGCTACGGTGCGGCTCTGCTGCTCGACGCGTGGGCACTGCTCGGTCGGCAGGATCTGCGGGCCGCCGAGGACACCATGCGCCGATGGATGGCCGCGGCGGCGCTGGTGCGGCCGCGCACGGAAGGCGGGGTGGTGGCCGTGGTGGCGGAGTCGGCGATCGCCACTGTGCAGGCGTTGATCCGATGGGATCCGGTGGGCCACGCCGATACCGAACTCGACGCCCGCGGTGAGGTGGGACTGCCACCCGCAGTGCACATGGCGGCCATCGACGGCACGACCGCAGCGGTCCAGGCACTGCTGGAAACCGCGCAATTGCCCGCTGTCGCCGAAACTCTGGGGCCGGTCGACTTGCCGGCCGGTGCACGTCGCCCACCCGGCCTGGACACCGATGCCGAGGTGAGCCGGATGCTGGTCCGGGTCCCGCGTGACGGGGGCCTGGAGTTGGCGGCCGCACTCCGGCGGGCCACCGCAGTGCTCAGCGCACGCAAGGATCAGCAGCCGTGTCGTATCCAAATCGACCCATTGCACATCGGTTAGGGCGGATACTTCACCAGTTGTCGGTGAGCGGTGAACCAGGAGGCTGCCATGCGCCGCGTGTGGTCGTGGTTGTTCGCGTTGGGGCTCATCGCCTTTGGTCTGCTGTGGCCCCTGGTGTTCACCGGCGGGTCCGCATCGGGCCCCGGTCCGGCCGATCCGGTGGTGATCACCGGCTACCGCGGCGATTTCACCGTCGACACCGACGGCCGGATGAGCGCGGTGGAAACCATCACCGGTGACTTTCCGGGCGGGCGGCACGGCATCTTCCGGTATTGGGACGTCGCCAACCAGAACAACTCCCGGCTGCGGCAGGTACCCGAGATCACCTCCATCACCATGGACGGCTCATCGATTCCGTATGAACTGTTGTGGGAGACCGGGAAACGGTTCCGGGTGGCCAAGATCGGTGACCCTGGTTCCACGTTGAACTGGGGCACCCACGTCTTCGAGATCCGCTACACGATCGACGGTGTCCTCGACCCGGGCGCAGTCGGAGCGCATCGCGAGTTCGCCGCGAACGTCGGCAACGCCGACGCCCGATCTGCGTTCTACTGGAATGTCGTCGCGCCGGCCTGGAACAACACGATCGAGCGGGCCGACATTTCGGTCACCCTGCCGGCGCAGGTGACCGGAGCGGGATGCAGTGTCGGGTTCGGCGTCGGCAGCCCGTGCACAGACCTGCGCACCGACGGCACCACCGTGCGGGTGACGGCCACCAACCTGGAGCCGCATACGCCGGTGACGCTACGGGCCGGGGTCGACATACAGACCCCGGCGCAGGTGAGCCTGCCGTGGCCGTACACCTGGGACCGCGTCCTCGGTCGGTCGGTGACCACACTGGCCTGGGTCGCCTTGGTCACCGTCGGGATGGGCCTGCTCGCCTATTTCTGGACGCGGACCACGGTCGAACCCGCGCCGGGATTCCCGGTGCAGTACGTGCCTCCGGAGGGGCTCGGGCCGGTGCAGACCGAGTACATCCGCACCGAGACCGTTCCCAAAAACGGGCTCAGTGCGACGCTGTTCCACCTTGCCGAGCGTGGTCTCGTGGAACTGCGCCAGGTCAGCGACAAACATTGGAAGATCAAGGGCCTGGCCAAGCCGGCCGATTGGGCCGGCGTGGATCCGGTCGGCATCGACGTCGGTGCAGCGCTCAAGGTGATGTCGGTGGGCGCCGAGTTCTCCGCCAAGAACACCGCGGCTTCTGGCAAGAAGCTGAGCAAGGCCAAGGCCGACATGGCGGTTGCCGTGCGTAAATGGGCATTCGACGGTGGTTTCATGGTCAAGCGGCGCAAGGAGCTGTGGGTGCGCGTCGCCAATGTGGTCGCCTTCTTCGCTGCGCTGGCGGGCTTGCTGCTCTGGTTCGGCATCACGTTGTGGGGGTTGCCCTTCGCGGTGTTCTTCCTGTGCTCCCTGGGCGGTTGGTCAGTTGGTGTGGGTACCCGCCGCACTCCTGCCGGCCGGGAGCTTTGGTCGCGGGCAGAGGGGTTCCACCGCCTCTTGGCCACTGATTCGGCCGAGACCAGGTTCGATTTCGCCGCACGAAAAGACCTGTACCTGGCCTACATCCCGTTCGCGGTCGCCGGCGGTACCGCGGCGCTGTGGGCGAAGAAGTATCAGGACACTATGGGTGCCCCTGCGCCCCAACCGAATTGGTACTACTCATCACCGTCTTCGACGGACTCCGGTCACAGCTTCGCCGGCGGATCCGGCGGTCCGGATTTCGACAGTTTCGAATCGGCACTGTCATCATCGATCGGGGCATACACCGCCTCGCAATCGTCGTCCTCATCGTCGTCGGGCGGCGGGTCGTCGTCCGGTGGAGGTGGCGGCGGCGGCGGTGGAGGGGGAGGAGGCGGCTCGTGGTGACGCCGTTGTTGGTTGTGGTGCTGGTGCTCGCCATCGCGGTGCTGGTGGTCATCGTCGTGGGCTTCAACAAGCTGCGGGCGGCTGATGTGCACGTGGCCGAGGCGCTCAGCGGCATCGACGTGGAGCTGACCCGCCGGGCGGCGCTGATCCCGGCGCTGGTGCAGACCGTGGCGACTTTCGCCACACATGAGACGGCCGTCCTTGGTCGGGTCAGCAGCGCCCAGGCCGCGCTGGCCTCGGCGACCGGCAGTGCGTCGGTGGTGCAGCGCAGCGCGGCCGAACGTGATCTCGACAGCGCCCTGGACCGGGTGATGGCACTGGGATCGTCCTATCCGCAACTCAATTCGTCGAACAACTTCCTGGACCTGCAGCAGAACCTGGCAGACACCGAGAACAAGCTTGCGTTCGCCCGGCAGTACTACAACGATGCGGTGGCCACCCTGAACAGGCTCGTGGGGACCATCCCGTGGGTGTACCTGGCACCGCTGGCCGGGGTATCCGAGCGGGAGTACTACCGGTCGCCGCATTAGGGAAGCGGCGGTCGGGCTCCCTAAACTGGGGCAGTGCGTCTTGTCTTTGCCGGAACTCCAGAGCCCGCCCTCCCGTCGTTGCAGCGGCTGATCGACTCGCCCCGCCATGATGTGGTCGCGGTGCTGACCCGGCCCGACGCCGCTGCTGGGCGTCGCGGCAAGCCTGCACCGTCGCCGGTGGCGAAGCTGGCGCTGGAGCACGGCATACCGGTCCTGCGCCCGGCCAAACCCAACTCCGATGAGTTCATCGCCGAGTTGACCGAGCTGTCGCCGGACTGCTGTGCGGTCGTGGCCTACGGAGCCCTGCTGAGCGAACGCCTTCTCGCGGTGCCCCGGCATGGCTGGATCAACCTGCACTTCTCGTTGCTGCCGGCTTGGCGCGGGGCGGCACCGGTGCAGGCCTCACTGGCAGCGGGCGAAGAGGTGACCGGGGCGACGACGTTCCTGATCGAGCCGGCGCTCGATTCGGGGCCGGTCTACGGCGTGGTCACCGAACGGGTGCGCGACACCGATACAGCGGGCGATCTACTTGGGCGACTTGCTGATTCGGGTGCCGCACTGCTGGAGTCGACGTTGGACGGCATCGCCGAGGGCGCTTTGACCGCCGTGCCGCAGCCGGCCGACGGAGTGAGCCTGGCTCCCAAGATCACCGTGGAATCGGCGCGTGTGCGCTGGGACCTGCCGGCACACGTCATCGACCGTCGGATCCGTGCGGTGACCCCGAATCCCGGTGCCTGGACGATGATCGGGGATCTGCGAGTCAAGGTCGGTCCGGTGACGGTGGATCAGTCGGCAGATTCGTTGTCTCCGGGAGAGATCCGCGTCGAACGCAATGGCGTGCTGGTCGGCACCGGGTCGCAACCGGTACGGCTCGGCCAAATCCAGCCGCCCGGCAAGAAACTCATGAATGCCGCCGATTGGGCTCGCGGTGCCCGGCTCGACGAATCGATGCGCGCATCATGAGCAGGCCCTCGAACAGGCAGAACCGACCGCCGCAACGCCACCGCCAGCACCGGCGCACCCCACTGGATCCGGCCCGCCGGGCGGCCTTCGACGTGCTGCGGGCAGTGTCGGAACGCGATTCCTATGCCAACTTGGCCCTGCCCGCGCTGTTGCGGGAACGGGGGATCGAGGGCCGTGACGCGGCGTTTGCCACCGAGCTCACCTACGGAGCCTGCCGTACCCGGGGGCTGCTCGATGCCGTCATCGAGGCGGCGGCCGGGCGACCGCCCGATCGGATCGACCCCGTGCTGCTCGACCTGCTGCGGCTCGGCACCTACCAACTGCTGCGCACCCGAGTCGAGCCGCACGCCGCGGTGTCCACCACCGTCGAACAGGCCGGTATCGAATTCGACACGGCCCGAGCAGGTTTCGTCAACGGTGTGCTGCGGACGATCTCGCGCAGCACCGAGCGGGAATGGATGGAACAGCTGGCCCCGCCGGCCGCCACCGATCCTGTCGGGCATGCCGCATTTCTGCATGCTCACCCGCGGTGGATCGCCCAGGCCTTCACCGACGCGCTCGGAGCCCGCGCCGGTGAACTCGACGCCCTGCTGACCAGTGACGACGAGCGTCCGGTGGTGCATCTGGCGGCCCGGCCCACCGCCATGACGGCGGCCGAGCTGGCCGCGCAGTCCGACGGCACCGTGGGCCGGTATTCGCCATACGCCGTCTACCTGCCCGGTGGTGACCCCGGACAGCTCGCGGCCGTGCGCGACGGAGCCGCCCAGGTGCAGGACGAGGGCAGCCAGCTGGTCGCCCGGGCACTGACCCTGGCCGCGCTCGACGGCCCGGACAACGGTCGTTGGCTCGACCTATGTGCCGGCCCCGGGGGCAAGACCGCGCTGCTGGCCGCCATCGGTGCGGCTTCGGGCGCCCGGGTCACCGCGGTCGAACCCGCGCCGCGCCGCGCCGACCTGGTCGAGGAGAACACCCGCGGGCTCGACGTCGACGTGCGCCGCGTGGACGGGCGGGAATCGGGTCTCGAACCAGGATTCGATCGCGTCCTGGTCGATGCTCCCTGCACCGGGCTGGGCGCACTTCGCCGACGCCCCGAAGCGCGGTGGCGACGGCAGCCCGGCGATGTTCCAGGGCTGGCGAAACTGCAGCGTGAGCTGCTCGCCGCGGCCATCGCGCTCACCCGCCCCGGTGGCGTCGTCCTCTACGCGACCTGTTCACCACACCTGGCCGAGACGGTCGGGGTGGTGGCCGACGCCGTGCGCCGGCATCCGGTGACCCAACTCGACACCCGGGAGCTGTTTGCCCCGGCCGAGGATCTCGGCGACGGACCGCACGTCCAGCTGTGGCCGCATCGGCATGGGACCGATGCGATGTTCGCGGCGGCCCTGAAAGTCGGGAAAGTAGGCTGACCGCCATGGCAGACGTCCGCGCACGCGAGGAGCACAAGACTCCATTGATCGCCCCGTCCATCCTGTCCGCTGACTTCGCGCGGCTGTCTGACGAGGTCGCCGCGGTGGCGGGGGCCGACTGGTTGCACGTCGACGTCATGGACAACCACTTCGTGCCCAACCTCACGTTGGGTCTGCCGGTGGTCGAGTCGCTGCTCAAGGCGACCGACATCCCGATGGACTGCCATCTGATGATCGAGCAGCCCGAGCGCTGGGCCCCGCCGTACGCCGAAGCCGGTGCCTACAACGTCACGTTCCACGCCGAGGCGACCGACAACCCGATCGGTGTGGCCCGCGACATCCGCGCCGCCGGCGCCAAGGCCGGCCTGTCGGTCAAACCGGGCACCCCGCTCGAGCCGTACCTGGAGATCCTCAAGGAGTTCGACACCCTGCTGGTGATGTCGGTCGAGCCTGGGTTCGGCGGACAGAAATTCATTCCCGAGGTGCTCGCCAAGGTCGGCACCGCGCGCCGGCTCGTCGACGCGGGTGAGCTGACCATCGTCGTCGAGATCGACGGCGGCATCAACGCCGACACCATCGAGCAGGCTGCCGAGGCCGGCGTGGACTGTTTCGTCGCCGGCTCGGCGGTGTACAGCGCGGCCGACCCCGCTGCCGCGGTGAAATCCCTGCGCAGGCAGGCTGCGAGCGCCTCGAAACATTTGACGCTATGACGTTGGAGTCCGTGATGCGGCTGGCCATCGAGCAAGCCGAACAGGTCAAGGGCTCGACCTATCCCAACCCGCCGGTCGGCGCGGTGATCCTGGACCGTGACGGGCAGATCGCCGGGGTCGGCGGCACACACCCCGTCGGGGGACCACACGCGGAAGTGGTCGCGCTGCACGCGGCGGGCGAGCGGGCCAAGGGCGGCACGGCAGTGGTCACACTGGAGCCGTGCAACCATCACGGCCGGACACCGCCGTGCGTGGATGCGCTTCTGGCATCAGGTATTTCGAACGTCGCCTTCGCGGTATCCGACCCGAACGCGGAGGCGGCGGGCGGGGCGCGGCGGCTCGCCGATGCCGGTGTCACCGTGGAGTCCGGGCTGTTGGCCGATGAGGTCGAAAAGGGACCACTGCGAGAGTGGCTGCACAAACAGCGCACTGGAACACCGCATGTCACATGGAAATTCGCGACCAGTGTGGACGGACGCAGCGCCGCAGCGGATGGTTCCAGTCAATGGATCACCAGTGAGGCGGCGCGCGCGGACGTCCATCGCAAGCGGGCGGCGGCCGACGCCATAGTGGTGGGCACGGGCACGGTGTTCTTCGACGATCCGACCTTGACCGCCCGTCACGCCGACGGCACGCTGACAGGCCATCAGCCTCTCCGTGTGGTGGTCGGTATGCGCGAGGTGTCCCTGGACGCCAAGGTGCTCAACGACGATTCGCACACGATGCTGATCCGTACCCACGATCCGCATGAGGTGATGCGGTCGCTGGGGGACCGGACCGACGTGCTGCTGGAGGGCGGGCCGACGCTGGCCGGGGCCTTCCTGCGGGCCGGTGTGGTCAACCGCATCCTCGCCTACGTGGCGCCGATCCTGCTCGGTGGGCCGATCACTGCGGTCGACGACATCGGGGTGCCCAGCATCGGCCATGCCCAACGGTGGCGATTCGACGGCATCACCGCCATCGGTCCGGATGTTCGCCTCAGTCTGGTGCCGAACTGACAGCAGGCGGGCAGTAGTTAGCCAGTCGTTGGTTAGGGTGACCTAAGTTACGGCGCTGAAATACCACGCACTGTCGGTGATGATCGGTACACTCGTGCCAAAGCGCGTTCGCTGTCGAATGTGCGCCGGTGAACACGAGCAAAGGATGCGACCATGACTGCACTGCAGGATTGGCTCCCCAGCACACTATTGACGCCCCGAACGCTCCGAGCCCTTGCGAGCGCCCCCCTGCGCCTCGTGCTGCCCAGCCGGCCGGTTGAGGCCGACCGGGCACCACGTTTGCTGCGTCCGGGGGTCGAGCGGTGCTGAACCGATCAGCTGGATCGGTGACGCCCCGGCGGTTGCTGCTTCGGTAGCTGGACCGTCTCGTCGGCCGGCTGGGCCGGCAGGATCTGCGTGTCGGGTTCCAGCTGCTCGCCTGGGAGATAGACGTGCCCGCCGGCGTTGTCGATGCTCTCAGACGGGCCGTCGAGCTCGTCGGCGTGGAAATTACGCGCGGCGATCAGCAGGCCGAGCACCGCACCCACCACACAGACGATGGCGGTGATCCCGAAAATATCGCCGTACATCGACACGTACGCCTCGCGATAACGGGTCGCCTGCGATGCCAGACGCTCCTGCAGTGACATCTCGCTGCTGTTGGCCGCGGCGGCCAGGCTCGCCAGGTGCTGGTTGAAGCGGTACAGACCCCAGGCGGACAGCGCCGCCATGCCGATCAGCATGCCGATCATCCGGGCCACCACGACGAATGCCGAGGCGATGCCGTGTTGTGCTGCAGGTACCACCCGCAGTGTGGCCGAGGTCAGCGGAGCGATCACCAAACCGAGCCCCCAGACCCACGATCGCCAGATCGGTGTCCAGCACGGGCAGCCGGAACAATCCCAGGTCGTGAGTTTTGTCGAGCACGTCGATCGACCAGTGGGTGATCAGCCAGAAGCCACCGGCGGCGATCATCAGGCCGACGAAGCTGACGATGCGATCCCCGACGCGGGTGGCGATCCAGCCACCGATCAGCGCGCCGATCGGCAGGGCGATGAGGAACCGCAGCAGCAGGAAGGCGGCGTCGTACTTGTCCTTGCCGAGCACACCCTGACCGAACAGTTCGACATTGACCAGCGTGACCATCAGCGCCGCACCGGTGCACAACGAGGCGGCCAATGCCGCCAGGAACGGCAGGAACTTCACCCCCGCGGGCTCGATCAGGCGGGTGCGGGCCACCTTCTCCCACACGAAGAACGCGATGGCCGCCACCAGGGCGCCGATCAGAACCGGAAGGCCCCATTCGGGAAGCACCTGCTTACCGTCGGGTTCCGGGTTGTACAGACCCACGACGGCCAGGCCCAACGCGATGGCCAGCAGGATGCCGCCGACGACGTCGACCTTCTCGGGATGATCGCTGGGCTGCTTGCCGGGCAGGCTGAAGTGGATCATCGCCATGGCGATGACGGCCAACGGCACGTTGATCCAGAACACGGCCTGCCAGTGGTGGAACAGCGCGACAGCGCCGATGCCGTAGAGCGGGCCGAGGACGCTACCGAATTCCTGCGCGGCGCCGACGCCGCCCAGAACCGCCGCCCGGTTACGTGCCGCCCACAGATCAGCGGCCAGCGCCAAGGTGACCGGCAGCAGTGCGCCGCTGGCGGTGCCCTGCACCACGCGACCGATGACCAGGGTGGTCAGGTCGCCGGACATCGCGGTGATCACCGAGCCGATGGCGAACCCGGCCAAACCGACCTGGATCAGCATCTTGCGCCCGAACCGGTCCGAGGCGCGGCCGAGCAGCGGCATGGCCGCGATGTAGCCGAGCAGGTAGCCCGTGATGATGGGCGTGACCTGCTGGATCTTGTTGATCGCGATACCGACGTCGGACATGATGTCGGTCATGATCGTGACCACGACATAGGTGTCGAGGGCACCGAGCAGCACGGCGAGACTGCCCGCGCTGATCGCGATGTGGCGGTTGCGGCCGAGGCTGACCGACTCCGCGGCCCGCATCAGGACGCGGGCTTGGTGACGGTGACCTGCTTGCCCCAGTCAGACAGGGTCATGGTGACGCTGTTGCCGGGGGTGGGTTCGAGCTTGGCCTGCAGCAGGGCGTGGTCGCCTTCTTCGGAGATCCACGCCGTGCCCGGCACCGGGCCCTCCGCCTTGAGTTGCGGGGCGATCTTGTTGACCGCCTCGGCGCTGACCGTGCCGGTCACGCGAACACCCTCGGTGCCGTTGACGGATTCACGGTCCTCGGCCTTGGGATCGGTGAAGTTCGAGAGCACATTGCCCAGGCCGAGTTCCGGATTCAGGATGGTCGACACGTCGTAGATCTTCTCGGCGGGCCCGTAACCGGACAGCGGGTCGCCGGGGGTCAGCGCGGCGTACAGGATTCCGTCGGCGACGACGAACTTCGCGTCGGAGATCTTCTGTCCCATGAAGTTGAGGTCGACTGTGCCCTCGGCGGCCACGGCGGGCGTGTTGGTCAGGTCGCCGTCGAGCTTCTCGATGGGAAGGCCTTTGATCTCACCCTGAACGGTCAGCAGCAGGTGCACGCTCTGCTGTGCCTTGGTGGTGGTGGCGGACTCCTGGAGGAGCTGGGCCGCGTCGGGCAGCGGTGCGCTCGACTTCTCCGAGGAGGATGACGAGCAGCCCGCCACGAGGGCGGTCGCTGCGAAGAACGTTGCGAGTAAGGACTGGGCTGCGAAGCGTCGGCGCGTCTGCATGACTGCATCGTAGAGGCTCGCGCCGGTCGGGCGTTTTCTCCAACTCGCGGTTGAGACGAATAGTCTGGTCGGCGTGTTCACCGGAATCGTTGAAGAGCTGGGTGTCCTGGTCGACAAGGCGGAGCTGACAGATGCCGCCCGGTTCACCATCCGTGGTCCCGTGGTCACCGCCGACGCCGGTCACGGCGACTCGATCGCGGTCAACGGGGTCTGCCTGACCGTGGTGGACGTGCTGCCCGACGGCGCGTTCACCGCCGACGTCATGGGGGAGACGCTCAATCGGTCGAGCCTGGGCGCGGTCGGAGTGGGCAGCCTGGTCAACCTGGAACGGGCCGCCGCGGTCAACAGTCGCCTGGGCGGGCACATCGTGCAGGGCCATGTGGACGGCACCGGCACTGTGATTTCCCGCACGCCGTTCGAGCATTGGGAAGTGGTGCGCATCGGCCTGCCTGCCACCCTGTCGCGTTACGTTGTGGAGAAGGGTTCCATCACCGTGGACGGGGTGTCGCTGACGGTGTCGGCGGTCGGTGACGACTGGTTCGAGGTGTCGCTGATCCCGACCACACGGGAGCTCACCACGCTGGGGCAGGCGACCGTGGGCACGACGGTCAATCTCGAGGTGGACATCATCGCGAAGTACGTAGAACGGCTGATGGCCGGTCCCGGTGAGTAAGAGCTGGCAATAACCGCTGGATTTCGGTGGTTCATACTGGAGTCGGCATATGGTCCCGTTTTGGGGACCTGGCATGAGAACAGGCAAGGTGGCGCAGATGACCAGGCTCGATTCCGTCGAGAGGGCGATAGCCGATATCGCGGCGGGCAAAGCCGTGGTGGTGATCGACGACGAGGACCGCGAGAACGAAGGCGACCTCATCTTCGCCGCCGAGAAGGCCACTCCCGAACTCGTTGCGTTCATGGTGCGCTACACCTCCGGCTACCTGTGTGTGCCGCTGGACGGTGAGATCTGCGACCGGCTGGGCCTGCTGCCGATGTATGCGGTCAACCAGGACAAGCACGGCACCGCCTACACCGTCACCGTTGATGCGAAAAAGGATGTGGGGACCGGCATTTCGGCGTCGGACCGGGCCACCACCATGCGTGCCCTGGCCGATCCGGGTTCCGTGATCGATGACTTCACCAAGCCGGGCCACGTGGTTCCGTTGCGGGCCAAGGACGGTGGCGTGCTGCGCCGGCCCGGGCACACCGAGGCCGCCGTGGACCTGGCTCGGCTGGCCGGGCTGCAGCCCGCAGGCGCGATCTGCGAGATCGTCAGCCAGAAGGACGAAGGCGACATGGCGCGCACCGACGAGCTGCGTGTCTTCGCCGACGATCACGACCTGGCCCTGATCTCCATCGCCGACCTGATCGAGTGGCGCCGCAAGCACGAGAAGCACATCGAGCGCATCGCCGAAGCGCGCATTCCCACCCGGCACGGCGAGTTCGTCGCGGTCGGCTACAAGAGCATCTACGAGGATGTCGAGCATGTCGCACTGGTCCGTGGCGACATCTCCGGGCCGGCCAGCGACGGTCATGACGTCCTGGTGCGGGTGCACTCGGAATGCCTGACCGGCGACGTGTTCGGCTCCCGGCGCTGTGACTGCGGCCCGCAGCTCGACGCCGCGATGGCCATGGTGGCGCGTGAAGGCCGCGGCGTCGTGCTGTACATGCGCGGCCACGAGGGCCGGGGTATCGGTCTGATGCACAAGCTGCAGGCCTATCAGCTGCAGGACGCCGGTGAGGACACCGTCGACGCGAACCTGAAGCTCGGCCTGCCTGCCGACGCGCGTGACTACGGCATCGGTGCGCAGATCCTGGTCGACCTGGGAATCCGGTCCATGCGACTGCTGACCAACAACCCGGCCAAGCGTGTCGGCCTCGACGGCTACGGCCTGCACATCATCGAGCGCGTGCCGCTGCCGGTGCGGGCCAACTCGGAGAACATCCGCTATCTGATGACCAAACGGGACCGGATGGGCCACGATCTCGTCGGCCTTGAGGACTACGACGAAGCGGTGAGCATGGACGACTACGACGAGGCGGTGTACCTGCTCGGTGACCGCCGGCCGCCCAGCGCAACCGATTCGGGTTCGAGCCTGTGAGCGCCCACGGAGTTCCCGATCTTCCCCAGGTGGACGCTTCGAACGTGAAGCTGGCGATCGTGGCCAGCACCTGGCACACCCAGATCTGCGATGCACTGCTGGACGGTGCGCGAAAGGTTGCCGCCGACGCCGGTATCGCCGAACCGACGGTGGTGCGTGTGCTCGGAGCCATCGAAATCCCGGTGGTGGCGCAGGCATTGGCCGCCACCCATGATGCGGTGGTGGCGCTCGGCGTGGTGATCCGCGGCCAGACCCCGCATTTCGACTACGTCTGTGATGCGGTGACGCAGGGCCTGACCAGGGTTTCACTCGATGCGTCCACTCCGGTCGCGAACGGGGTGCTGACCACCGACAACGAGGCTCAGGCACTGGACCGGGCCGGACTGCCGGATTCCACCGAGGACAAGGGTGCTCAGGCGGCGGCCGCAGCCCTGTCTACCGCACTGACGTTGCGAGAGCTTCGTTCCAAGGCATGACCGAGATGACTGACAAGAAGCCTGTAGGAATGACGAGGGACAGCTGGGATCTAGAGATCCGGCCTTACCGGACACCGTATTTCGCCTATGGTGCGGCGCTGATCATCTTTCTGGCCCACGTGGCGGTCGGTGTGCTGCTGAAGGTGGGCTCTACCGGTGTCGTCTTCCAGACTTCCGATCAGGTCGCGATCGCCATGCTCGGAGCGATCATCGGTGCGGTCGTGTTGATGTTCGCGCGGCCTCGGCTCAAGGTCGGCCCGACCGGCGTGGCGGTGCGGAATCTCGTCAGCTTCAAGGTGATTCCGTGGTCAGAGGTCCTCGGCGTGAGCTTTCCGGTCGGGGCCCGTTGGGCCCGACTGGATCTGCCCGACGATGAGTACATCCCGGTTATGGCGATCCAGGCGATCGACAAGGGACGTGCCGTCGCGGCCATGGACGAGGTGCGAGGTCTGATCGACCGCTATCGGCCAGATTTGGGCTGAGTCGGCGCGATCACCCGGCGTCGCCGAGCACCAGACCTTCGCGTCGCGGGTCGGCCCCGCCGATCCATCCCGTCGGCGACGTGCGCACCAGGGCGGAGAGTCCGCTGGACTGATCGGCCAGCGAAACCTGATGCCCGAGGGCGCGCAGCCCTGCGACGAGTTGATCGCGGTCGCCGTTGGCGACGGTGTCGACGGCCGGATGTTCACCGCCGACATTGGTGACGGGCGTGTTGGCCGCACCGAAATCGATCATCGACACCGCCTGCTGCGGGTCGAGGTTCCAATCCATCATCCCGACAAGGGTTTTCACGACGAACTGGACGATTACCGAGCCGCCGGGGGAGCCCAGGACCGCGTACAGGGGGCCGCGTTGTGACCCGGCTTTGTCGAAAACGAGAGTCGGCGCCATGGTGCTGCGCGGGCGTTTGCCCGGCTGCACCCTGTTGGGGATCGGTGTTCCCTCGGCGCTGACCGGCTCGGCTGAGAAGTCGGTCAGCTGGTTGTTGAGCAGGAAACCGTCGACCATATGGAAAGAACCGAACGCCGACTCGATGGTGGTGGTCAGCGACGCCGCATTGCCGAAGCTGTCGATCACACTGATCTGGCTGGTCCCGTGTTCCGGCGCCGGCGGAATGGTCATCGGCGGCGCGAAGTTCCCGGGCGCGGCCACGCCCATCGTGTGGGCTCGGGAGATCAGCGCGGCCCTGCCGGTGAGATATGCGCCACCGAGCAGGGATTCGGAGGATCCGCCGGGCAGCGGGACGAAATCGGTGTCGGCGACATAGCGATCGCGATCGGCGTAGGCGAGGCGCTCGGCTTCGGATACGAGATGGACCCCCATCACCGACGGGTGACCGCCGTTGAGGTCGACACGTGCCGGCTTGAAGTCGCTCATCGGGAAGTGCTCCAGCATGCCGAGGGTCGCGGCCACCGCGATGCCTCCTGACGACGGCGGCGGCATGCCGCAGACCTCCCGGCCGCGGTAGGTGGTGCACACCGGGTCACGTTGCTTGACGGTGTAGCCGGCGAGATCCTGCTCGGTCATGGCGCCCGGCGTGCGGCCGCCGACGCCATCAGCGGTGGCGGCCACGACGGCGCGGGCGATATCTCCCGTGTAGAAGGCCGTGGCGCCGTCGGATGCGATGGCACCCAAGGTTTTCGCGTAGGCCGGATTGGTCATGCGGGTGCCCACGGGTTTGGGGCTGCCATCGGGGTTGAGGAAGTAGCCGGCAGCGGCAGGGTCGAGCCGAAGTTGAGTGTCGGCATCGTCGATGGCGGCCGCCAGGCGCGGGCTGATGTCGAATCCCTGGTCGGCCATCGACACCGCAGGAGCGAACAGTTCGCGCCAGACCTTCTTGCCGTACTGGTGGTGGACATCGTCGAGCAAGCGCACGATGCCTGGAACCCCGATCGAGCGGCCGGATGACCGGGCGTCCGGTTTGGGGACGGTCCGGTCGGTGTCGGACACCCAGCGCAGGTAGTTCTCCGTCGCGGCGGCCGGTGCCGTCTCACGCCCGTCGAACGCGCGTACCGCGTTGCCCGCGGCGTCGTAGTACAGCAGGAATCCGCCGCCGCCGATCCCCGAGGACTGCGGTTCGACGAGGCCCAGCACGGCCTGTGCGGTCACCAGCGCGTCGGCCGCGGTGCCGCCGTCCCTCAGCACTTTGCAGGCGGCCTCGGTGGCCAGTGGGTTGGCGGTGGCCACCGCGTAGGTGGAGGTGCGGACAGCGGTCATGTCGCTGCGGTAGCCGGTGCCGATTTCGGGGTGGGTGGCGAGGTCTCGGGTGGTCGGCGGTGCCGACGGTTGGGGGGTGGTCGGCGGTGCCGACGGTTGGGGGGTGGTCGGCGGTGCCGACGGTTGGGGGTTGGTCGGCGGTGCCGCAGACGGGGGCGCCGCGGGAGGTTTGGGCATCGGCGTCCCGTTGGAGACGATCTGACAGGGGCCGGCGTCGGCCCTCGTCGGGCCTCGACTGCCGTCGGCGCATCCGGCAAGGATCACCGCGACGACACTGAGCAGCGTGATGACCGAACGGGTGGACGCCAGCAACCGCACAGTTCGACGGTAGCGGAGTTCGGTCGGATCGCGGCAGTAACCTGGAAACCGTGCCCGATCCAGCGACGTACCGGCCGGCGCCCGGATCGATCCCCGTGGAGCCTGGTGTGTATCGGTTCCGGGACCCGCACGGTCGGGTCATCTACGTGGGTAAAGCCAAGAGCCTGCGCAGTCGGCTGACCTCCTACTTTGCCGACATCGCGAGCCTCGCGCCGCGTACGCGGCAGATGGTGATGACGGCGGGCAGTGTCGAGTGGACCGTGGTGACCACCGAGGTCGAGGCACTGCAGCTGGAATACAACTGGATCAAGGAGTTCGATCCACGCTTCAACATCCGCTACCGCGACGACAAGACGTATCCGGTGTTGGCGGTCACGCTGAACGAGGAGTATCCGCGGTTGATGGTGTATCGCGGGCCACGGCGCAAGGGCGTGCGGTACTTCGGTCCGTACTCGCATGCCTGGGCCATCCGCGAGACACTCGATCTGTTGACGCGCGTCTTTCCGGCGAGGACCTGCTCTGCGGGAGTATTCAAGCGGCACAGGCAGATCGACCGCCCGTGTCTGCTGGGCTACATCGACAAGTGCTCGGCGCCATGCATCGGCCGGGTCAGCGCCGAGGAGCACCGGCGCATCGTGCTGGATTTCTGCGACTTCCTGGCGGGCAAGACGGACCGGCTGGCCCGCGACATGGAGCAGCAGATGACCGCGGCCGCCGAGGAGCTGGACTTCGAGCGGGCCGCCAGGCTGCGTGATGACATCGCCGCGCTCAAGCGCGCGCTGGAGAAGCAGGCCGTGGTGCTCGGTGACGGCACCGATGCCGACGTGGTGGCGTTCGCCGATGACGATCTCGAGGCAGCCGTGCAGGTGTTCCACGTGCGCGGCGGCCGGGTGCGCGGTCAGCGCGGCTGGATAGTCGAGAAGTCAGGCGATCCAGAACAATCCGGGCAGGAGCAGCTCGTGGAGCAGTTCTTGACCCAGTTCTACGGCGAGCAGGCCGAGCTCGGCGGTGCGGCCGACGAGGCCACCAACCCGGTGCCGCGCGAGGTACTGGTGCCGGTGCTGCCGCCGAACGCCGATGAGCTGGCTGCGTGGTTGTCCGGGCTGCGGGGTTCGCGGGTGAGCCTGCGGGTCCCGGTGCGCGGCGACAAACGTACGCTGGCCGAGACCGTGCAACGCAACGCCCATGAGGCGCTGGCCCAGCACAAACTGAAACGTGCCGGTGACTTCAATGCGAGATCAGAAGCGTTGCAGAGCATTCAGGACACCCTCGGGCTGGCCGAGGCGCCGCTGCGGATCGAATGCGTGGACATCAGCCACGTCCAGGGCACCGATGTGGTGGCCTCGCTGGTGGTGTTCGAGGATGGGCTGCCGCGCAAGTCGGACTACCGGCACTACGCGATCCGTGAGGCGGCCGGAGGCGGACGCTCGGATGATGTCGCCTCGATCGCCGAGGTGACCCGCCGCCGTTTCCTGCGCCACGTGAGCGACGCGCAGCCGGATCCGAGCACCGACCAACGTCCGCGCCGCTTTGCCTATCCGCCCAATCTGTTCGTGGTGGACGGCGGCGCCCCTCAGGTCAACGCGGCGGCGGCGGTCCTGGAGGAGCTTGGCGTGACCGACGTCGCGGTGATCGGGCTGGCGAAACGCCTCGAGGAGGTGTGGGTGCCGTCCGAACCTGATCCGGTGATCTTCCCGCGCAACAGTGAGGGGCTGTATCTGTTGCAGCGGGTGCGTGACGAGGCACACCGGTTCGCGATCAGCTACCACCGCAGCAAGCGGTCCAAGCGGATGACCGCCTCGGCGCTCGACTCGGTACGCGGTTTGGGTGAGCAGCGCCGCAAGGCGTTGGTGACGCATTTCGGCTCGGTGGCTCGGCTCAAGGAGGCCACGGTGGAGGAGATCACCGCGGTTCCGGGGATCGGGGTGGCGACGGCGAGGGCAGTCCTGGCGGCGCTCGGCGGCGAGCCGCCAATCGAGCCGGGCGGCGAGCCGCCAATCGAGTCGAGCGGCGAGCCGGAAAACGGTGACCCGCGAAGTGAGAGCAGTGCCGGACTGGGCGATTCAGGGACGCCCGCAACGGTTATCGAGGATGATCGACGCAGGGTGTCGGGATGACGGGTAACGGGGACATGAGTAGCCAGGCGGATCGCGCATGAACGAACATCTGCGCGAGGGCGGCATCGTAGGTGGTGCGGACGCAGATTCGGGTATCGACGTGGTCTTGGTCACCGGCTTGTCCGGGGCGGGCCGTGGTACCGCTGCCAAGGTGTTGGAGGACCTCGGCTGGTATGTCGCCGACAACCTGCCGCCGGAGCTGATCGCCCGGATGGTCGAGTTGGGGTTGGCCGCCGGTTCGCGGATCACACAGCTGGCCGTGGTGATGGATGTTCGTTCGCGGGGGTTCACCGGCGATCTGGATTGGGTGCGCAACGAACTGGCCGCGCGGAGCATCACCCCGAGGGTGCTGTTCCTGGAGGCGTCCGACGACATCCTGGTACGGCGCTATGAGCAGAACCGCCGCAGCCACCCGCTGCAGGGCACACAGACCCTTGCCGAGGGCATTGCCGCCGAGCGGGCGTTGCTGGCCCCGGTGCGTGCGGCGGCCGATCTGGTGATCGATACGTCTGCGCTCCCGGTCCCGGCATTACGTGAGAGCATCGAGCGTGCATTCGGCGGGGAGACCGTCTCCTACACCAATGTCACGGTGGAATCCTTCGGTTACAAGTACGGCCTGCCGATGGACGCGGATACCGTGATGGACGTGCGGTTCCTGCCGAACCCGCACTGGGTGGACGAGTTACGACCGCACAGCGGTCAGCATCCGGATGTGCGCGACTACGTACTGGGACAACCAGGGGCCAGGGAATTTCTCGACACTTACCATCGTCTGTTGGACGTGGTGATCGCCGGTTACCGCCGGGAGGGGAAGCGTTATATGACCGTCGCCATCGGGTGCACCGGCGGCAAACATCGTAGTGTCGCGATCGCCGAGGCGCTGGCGGAGCGGTTGCAGGGCGGTGACGGGCTCACCGTCCATGTGCTGCATCGGGATCTGGGTCGCGAATGACCCCGCGCATCGTGGCCCTCGGCGGAGGGCACGGGTTGTACGCCACCTTGTCCGCGGCCCGACGGCTCAGCCCGCATGTGACTGCCGTGGTCACGGTTGCCGATGACGGTGGCTCATCGGGCCGGCTGCGGAGCGAACTCGATGTGGTGCCACCAGGCGACTTGCGAATGGCATTGGCGGCCTTGGCTTCTGACAGCCCGCACGGCCGGTTGTGGGCGACCATCATCCAGCACCGGTTCGGCGGCAGCGGCGCGTTGGCCGGGCATCCGATCGGCAATCTGATGTTGGCCGGCCTCAGCGAGGTGCTGGCCGACCCGGTGGCTGCCCTCGACGAGCTGGGGCGCATCCTGGGTGTGAAGGGCCGCGTTTTGCCGATGTGCCCGATCGCCCTGCAGATCGAGGCCGATGTCGCGGGTCTGGAGTCCGATCCTCGGATGAGCCGGGTGATCCGCGGACAGGTGGCGATCGCCACCACGGTGGGCAAGGTGCGGCGGGTGCGGTTGCTGCCCGGGGACCCACCGGCCACCCGGCAGGCGGTGGAGGCCATCATGAGCGCCGATCTGGTGGTGCTCGGTCCGGGGTCGTGGTTCACCAGTGTGATCCCGCACGTATTGGTGCCACAGTTGGCGGCTGCATTACGCGCGACGACGGCCCGGCGGGCGCTCGTGTTGAATCTGGCTGCGGAGCCCGGCGAAACAGCCGGCTTCTCGGCAGAGCGCCACATCCATGTTCTGGCCCAGCATGCTCCGGACTTCACGGTGCATGACATCATCGTCGATGCCAGTCGGGTGCCGAGCGACCGTGAACGGGAACAGCTCAGCCGCACGGCCAACATCCTCAATGCCCGCGTTGAGTTTGCTGACGTGTCCCGACCTGGTACACCTTTACATGACCCGGCGAAGTTGGCCGCGGTGCTGGAGGGGGTGCGGTTGCGCGCGACGGCGCCCGGCCGGGCCGTGCAGGAGTCCACCGTTCCCACGCCCGCTGCGAGGTCGGTCGACGTTGCGCGCCAGGAGCCGGCGCCGAATACACCGAGAGGGGACGATCCGTGGCGATGACAGCCGAAGTGAAAGACGAGCTGAGCCGCCTCGTAGTCAACTCGGTGAGTGCTCGCCGCGCGGAGGTGGCGTCGTTGTTGCGCTTTGCCGGCGGTCTGCACATCGTGGCCGGCCGAGTCGTGGTGGAAGCCGAGGTCGATCTCGGGATCATCGCGCGCCGACTGCGCAAGGACATCTACGACCTGTACGGGTACAACGCGGTGGTGCACGTGCTGTCGGCCAGTGGCATTCGCAAGAACACCCGGTATGTGGTGCGGGTGGCCGCCGACGGCGAGGCGCTGGCGCGCCAGACCGGCTTGCTGGACCTTCGTGGTCGCCCGGTGCGTGGCCTGCCCGCGCAGGTGGTCGGCGGCAGTGTCGGTGACGCGGAGGCGGCGTGGCGCGGTGCATTCCTCGCCCACGGTTCGTTGACCGAGCCGGGACGGTCGTCGGCGCTCGAGGTCAGCTGCCCCGGCCCGGAGGCTGCTCTGGCACTCGTCGGCGCGGCCCGCCGTCTCGGGGTCAGTGCCAAGGCCCGCGAGGTGCGTGGCAGTGACCGCGTGGTCGTGCGCGACGGTGAGGCGATCGGCGCATTGCTGACCCGTATGGGTGCCCAGGACACCAGGTTGACCTGGGAGGAACGGCGGATGCGCCGGGAGGTCCGCGCCACGGCCAATCGCCTGGCCAATTTCGATGATGCGAACCTGCGCCGCTCGGCGCGTGCCGCGGTGGCCGCGGCGGCTCGCGTCGAACGTGCCTTGGACATCCTGGGCGACGGAGTTCCCGACCACCTGGCTGCGGCGGGCAAGCTGCGGGTGGAGCATCGGCAGGCGTCGCTGGAGGAGTTGGGTCGGCTCGCCGATCCGCCGATGACCAAAGATGCTGTGGCCGGCCGTATCCGGCGATTGTTGTCGATGGCCGATCGCAAGGCGAAGCAGGAAGGGTTGCCCGACACCGAGTCTGCGGTTACCCCGGACCTGCTCGACGACGCCTGATCGATCTCGATGAGTTTCGTCACCTAGGGATGCCTGGTTACCCATAGGTCACGGATCGAAAAGTGCTGCGGTCAAACCCCTTTGACGTCGTTAAGCAGTGGGTGGCGGCGGTAGGCGGGGTCCGGTGGGCCGAATTCGATGGCGTTGTCGTCGAGGCCGTTGCTGATGGTGATCCGGTCGTGGGCGAAGCCGAAGCTGACCGCGACCATATCGCTGGCGGAGTCGGTTTGGCTGCCGCTCCACACCAGAAGTTCCACGGTGTGGAGCTGTTGACCGTGTAGCGCTGCGAGCCGCGGACATGCGTCGTCTCGCCACGCCAGGGAGATGTCCTTCGGATCCTCGCCATAGGAGATCGGCGCACCGGGGTCGATGACGTTCCAGGTGATGGACAGATCGTCGACTTTCTGGTGGGTGATCTCCACCTGCTCGCCCTCGAAGTCCAGCAGGACGGGGCAGTCGGCAATCCACTCGTCGTTGGTGCGGTTCCATACCAGCCAGCTGCGGGTGAGGCGGCGACCGACCTGGGCGTGCAATCGACGTCCGTGGGTGCGAGCAACTGTGCGGCGGCCGACGAGCCACTGCGGCTCATACCCGGGGATGCCGAAGAAGGACACCCGCCGATTATCCCGATCGGCCGCCCGACAGCCCCACGAATATTTCGGATAGCGACCACTATCCGAAATCTCAGATAACGACTACTATCTGAAATATGGTCGACGATCGAAGCGGTGATGAGGCGACGCCAGTGCGCCGGACGCGGGCCGAGAACCAGGCCCGGACCCGGGCGGCGCTCTTGGATGCGGCAGCCCAGACCTGCGCACGAAAGGGCTACGCCGCGGCGTCGGTGGACGAGATCGCCGCGGCGGCGGGGTTTTCGGTCGGCGCGGTGTATTCGAATTTCTCCAGCAAGGAGCAGTTGTTCTCCGAACTGATGAACGAACGTGCCTCCGGTCGGCTCGACCAGGTGGCGCAGACCATCTCCGAGAACGCCGACGGGCCGCTGGCCGCGCTGGGGCGGATGCTCGTCGAGATCGCCGACGACGACATCGAGTTCGAGGCGATCCAGGCCGAATTCTGGCTGCACGCGGTGCGCAATCCCGACGGTATGCAGATCTTGCAGGACCGGTCCGCGCGCACGCTGGCCGCACTGCGCGAGATCCTCGCCGAGGCGCTGGAGCGCAACAACATCGACGACAGTGTCTCGGTCGACGGATTCGCCGTCGTGGTGCTCGCCCTCTTTCAGGGTCTGATCCGGCAACGGCGTATCGACCCGACCCGGGTCCCGGAGGAACTGTTCGGCCAGGCGCTGGCCTGGCAGCTGGCCGGCATGCCCAAGAAGGACAAGCCCAAGAAAGACAAGAGGTAACCCGATGGATCCGATTCGCATCGGGCTCTACGCCATGCCCGCCTTCTTCGTGCTGATGGCAGTCGAGTTCCTCAGCTATCACTTCGACAAAGACGACGATCCGCGGCCCCGGGCCGGGGTCTCGTGGCGGGACACCGGGACCAACCTGTCGACCTACCTGCTGGGTTTCATCCTGCGGCCGTTGGACAAGTTCATCGCCGTCCCGATGGTGGCGATCGCCGCATCCGTGACACCGCTGCACCTCTCGGCATCGCACTGGTGGGTCTGGGTGGCGGCCATCGTCCTCGCCGACTTGGCGTACTACCTCCAGCATCGGATGTCGCACCGCATCCGGTTGTTCTGGGCCGCGCACAACGTGCACCACTCCAGTCAGTACTTCAACCTGTCCACGGCCCTGCGTTTGTCCTGGCTGATCCCGGGGTCATTCCTGTCCACGATCGGTTTCGTCGGGTTGGCCCTGATCGGGATCCCGGCCTGGATGGTCTTCCTGTCCCAGGCGATCGTGCTGCTCTATCAGTTCCCCATCCACACCGAGCGCGTCGACCGATTGCCCCGGGTGATCGAGTACGTCTTCAACACCCCTTCGCACCATCGCGTGCACCACGGCGCCAACAATCCGTACCTGGACAAGAACTACGCCGGGATCTTCATCCTGTGGGACCGGATGTTCGGCAGCTTCGTCGAAGAGGGTGAACCTGTCCGCTACGGGCTGACCAAGAACATCGATACCCACAACCCGATCAAGGTCAACTACCACGAATTCGCCGCCATGGTCGGTGACGTCTGGCGGGCGCGGACCTGGCGCGGTCGGCTCGGATACCTGTTCGGCCCGCCCGGATGGAGCGAAAACGCTGATACCGCAACCACAGTTGAGCGTAGGAGGCAGGAGCTGACGGCGCCGACCGCGGTCGGCTAGGGGATCCGGCCACCGTTGCCGACACCCGCCGGGATGTCGCCATTGCGTCGCTCTCACGTCACCGCGGCGTTGTAGTGTGTGGCGACAAACTTCGACGTCAACACCCAACAACCGAGGCGGCGCTCGTAATGCGACTGATTCTTGAGCTGATCCGCCCGTACCGGTTCATGGTCGCCGGAATCTTTGCGGTGCTGCTGGTGCAGATCGCCACCGGCCTGGCCGCGCCGTGGCCGCTGAAGGTCGTACTCGACAGCGTGGTCGGTCACCACCCGCTGCCCGGATGGCTGCACGGCCTGCTGCAGCCGCTGCTGGGCGGCGAAACCAAGATGCACATCGCCGGTCTCGCGGCGATCATGGTCCTGGTCATCGCCGTGGTGGCGGCGATCGCGTCGTATGTCTCCAACTACCTGACCGAAACCGTCGGCCAGCGCATCGGCAACGACCTGCGCACCCGCGCCTACCACCACTTGCAGCAGTTGTCGCTCAACTACTTCGACACCCACCGTGTCGGCCCCATCTTGAGCACGCTCACCGACGACGTCGACACCATCCAGGGCTTCGCGTCGTCTTCGACGTTGGGCATCGCTACCGACCTGCTGACGATCGTGGGCATGTTGGCCATGATGTTGTGGCTGCAGTGGGACTTCACGCTCATCGCACTCGCCGTGGCGCCCCTGCTGCTGTTGTTCGTGTCGCGCATCCGCAAGGCCGTGAAGGCCGCGACACACGAGGTGCGCAAACGGGAATCCGACATCGTCGCCGTGGCGGAGGAGGGCCTGCAGTCCATCCGCGTGGTCAAGGCCTTCGATCGTGAGGACATGCAGGAACGTGAGCTGGCGATCGCCGGCCAGCAGGCCGTCGATGCCGCGCTCAACGCGCGGCGCGTGAAATCGGTGGTGTCGCCAATCGTCGGCGTCGTGGTGGCGGCCTGTACCGCGGTGGTGTTGTGGCGAGGTTCGGCGCTCATCCTCGCGGGCGCCATGACGGCGGGCACCCTGACGGTGTTCATCTCCTACCTCGCCTCGTTCTTCAAACCGGTGCAGGATCTGGCCAAACTCACCAACACCATCGCCATGGCCTCGGTGGGCGTGGACCGCGTCAACGCACTGCTCACCGCGGAGACGTCGGTCGAGGAGAAGCCGGACGCGATCGATGCGGAGCGCATCAAGGGTGCAATCAGCTTCGAGCGGGTGGCATTCAGTTACGACAGTGCCACGCCCGTGCTGCGCGACGTCACCTTCGAGGTCGAGCCCGGTCAACTCGTCGGCGTCGTCGGACACACCGGAAGCGGCAAATCCAGTCTGGTCAGCCTGATTCCGCGCTTCTACGACCCGAGCATGGGGACCGTCCGAGTGGACGGAGTCGACCTGCGCGATTACAAACTTCACGAACTGCGCAGCCAGATCGCCTACGTACTTCAGGACACGGTCCTGTTCCGGGGCACCATCCGCGACAACATCGCCTTCGGCCGGCCTGACGCCGACCACGACGAGATCGTCGAGATGGCCAAGCTGGCCAACGCCCACGAGTTCATCTCCGAGATGCCGCAGGGCTACGACAGCCCGGTCGGCGAGCGTGGGCTCACCCTCTCGGGCGGTCAACGTCAGCGCATCGGCATCGCCCGTGCCCTCATCCGGGACAGTCCGATTCTCATCCTCGACGAACCGACCGCAGCCCTCGATGCCGAGTCCGAGCGTCTGGTGATGTCCGCGCTGCAGCGGCTGATGAAGGACCGCACGGTGATCACGATCGCCCACCGGCTCAGCACGATCCGTGACGCGGACAAGATCGTCGTCCTCGAGGAAGGGCGCGTCGTCGAACAGGGCACGCACACCGAGCTACTCACCGCCGGCGGCAGATATGCCGAACTGCACCGCATCCAATACGAGGACGAGACATCGTGACGCGTTCGCTGATAATTCTTCCCGACGACTCGGCGCAGCCGGTGATCGATGCGATCAGTGAGTCCAGTAGGTCGGTGCGCATCAAGATGTTCGCCTTCAGCCACCGGCCGCTCCTGGAAGCGGTGGTGGCCGCCCACCGGCGCGGCGTCGACGTCAAGGTCATGCTCAACCCCGAGCGGCGCGACGGCGAGACCGACAACGACGTGGCCCGGGAAACGTTGGAGCGGTTCGGCATCCCGGTCCGCGAAAGCAACCCGGCCTTCGACCTGACGCACGAGAAGTCCATGGTCGTCGACGATGAGCGGGCCTTCGTCGAGTCGCTGAATTGGACCGAGGAGAACTTCACCGTGACCCGGGACTACGCCGTCGTCACACCCAGCGCATACGAAGTCGCCGAGATCATCGACTGCTTCGAAGCCGACTGGGCCCGTGAGGACTTCGATCCGGGCGGCGGGGCCCACCTGATCTGGTGCCCGACCAACGGCAGGCACCGCATCGCCGAGTTCATCGACTCCGCCAAACACACCTTGTTCGTGCAGAACGAGCGCTATCAGGACCCGGTGATCATCGAGCGCCTCGTTCGAGCGGCGCACCGCGGGGTGAAGGTTCACGTCATGGCCCGCGCAGCACACCATCTCAAGTCCGGCAAGCTGCTCGAAGGCATCAGCGGGATGCGCATCTTGGACGATGTCGGCATCAAGATCCACCGCCTCAAGCACATGAAACTGCACGCGAAGATGATCCTCGCCGACCACGAGCGGGCCATCGTCGGCTCGATCAATTTCTCCCCGGGCAGCTTCGACCATCGTCGCGAGCTGGCCATCGAGGTAACCGACCACCACATCATCAAGCGCCTCAACGAAGTGGCTCATCACGACTGGAAACACTCCGAGCCGATGGACCTGTCGGACGACGGTTTGATCGCCGATCTGGTCGGCCGAGATCCGCACGAAGTCGACCAACTAGCCCTACGCGACCGCGAAATCTGATGCACTGGCCGGACCGCGCGGCAAGGCGTTTACGCCACTAGGCTGGCGGCTGGCAGTTCAGTTAACGGCAACTGTAGGGAGAATCACGTGACTATCCGGGTAGGCGTTAACGGCTTCGGCCGCATCGGGCGCAACTTCTACCGGGCCCTGGCAACGCAGCAGGCCGAGGGCAAGAACACCGACATCGAGATTGTGGCGGTCAACGACCTCACCGACAACGCCACCCTTGCTCACCTGCTGAAGTTCGATTCGATCCTGGGCCGCCTGCCGCAGGAAGTCACTCTCGAGGGTGAAGACACCATCGTCATCGGCGACAACAAGATCAAGGCGCTGGAGGTCCGTGAGGGCCCGGCGGCCCTGCCGTGGGGCGACCTCGGAGTCGACGTGGTGGTGGAGTCGACCGGCATCTTCACCAAGCGCGAAAAGGCCCAGGGTCACCTGGACGCGGGCGCCAAGAAGGTCATCATCTCCGCACCTGCCTCCGGTGAAGACATCACGATTGTGCTCGGCGTCAACGACGACAAGTACGACGGCAGTCAGAACATCATCTCGAACGCCTCCTGCACCACCAACTGCCTCGGCCCGTTGGCCAAGGTCCTCAACGACGAGTTCGGCATCGTCAGGGGCCTGATGACCACCATCCACGCCTACACCCAGGACCAGAACCTGCAGGACGGGCCGCACAAGGATCTGCGCCGCGCTCGCGCTGCCGCGCTGAACATCGTGCCGACCTCCACAGGTGCCGCCAAGGCCATCGGCCTGGTGCTGCCCGAACTCAAGGGCAAGCTCGACGGCTACGCTCTGCGCGTGCCGGTTCCCACTGGTTCGGTCACTGACCTGACCGCGGAGCTGGCCAAGTCGGCGTCCGCCGACGAGATCAATGCCGCGATGAAGGCCGCAGCCGAGGGGCCGATGAAGGGGATCATGAAGTACTACGACGCGCCGATCGTGTCGAGCGACATCGTCACCGACCCGCACAGTTCGATCTTCGACTCGGGTCTGACCAAGGTCATCGACAACCAGGCCAAGGTCGTCTCCTGGTATGACAACGAGTGGGGATATTCCAACCGCCTCGCCGATCTTGTTGAACTCGTAGGGAAGTCGCTCTAATACCGATGACTGTCAAGACACTCGCTGACCTGTTGGCCGAGGGTGTAGAGGGGCGGGGCGTGCTGGTCCGCTCCGACCTCAACGTCCCCCTCGATGACGAGGGCAACATAAGTGACCCGGGCCGCATCATCGCCTCGGTGCCGACGCTGCAGGCACTGGCCGAGGCCGGCGCCAAGGTCGTTGTCACCGCACATCTCGGCCGCCCCAAGGGGACCCCGGACCCGAAGTTATCGCTGGCGCCGGTCGCCGCGGCGCTGGGGGAGAAGCTCGGGCGCCACGTGCAGTTGGCCGGCGATGTGGTCGGGACGGATGCGCTGGCCCGCGCCGAGGGACTCACCGACGGTGACGTGCTGTTGCTGGAGAACATCCGCTTCGACCCGCGTGAGACCAGCAAGGACGACGCCGAGCGGTTGGCCCTGGCCAAGGCGCTGGCCGCCCTGGTAGAAGGTGCCGACGGTTCGCCGGGTGCATTCGTCTCCGACGGCTTCGGAGTGGTCCACCGCAAGCAGGCCTCGGTCTACGACGTCGCCACCCTGCTTCCGCACTACGCCGGAACGCTGGTCGAGGCCGAGGTCAAGGTGCTCGAGCAGCTGACCAGCTCGACCGAGCGTCCCTATGCTGTCGTGCTCGGCGGTTCGAAGGTCTCGGACAAGCTCGCAGTCATCGAGAATCTCGCCACCAAGGCCGACAGCCTCATCATCGGTGGCGGTATGTGCTTCACCTTCCTTGCCTCCCAAGGGGTTTCGGTGGGCACTTCGCTGCTGCAGGAGGAGATGATCGACACCTGCAAGCGGTTGCTCGACACCTACGCCGACGTGATCCACCTTCCGGTGGACATCGTGGTGGCCGACAAGTTCGCCGCCGACGCCGAAGCCGAGACGGTGGCCTCCGATCGCATCCCCGACGGCAAGATGGGCCTCGATATCGGTCCGGAATCGGTCAAGCGGTTCACCGCACTGTTGTCCAACGCCAAGACCGTGTTCTGGAACGGCCCGATGGGTGTGTTCGAGTTCCCGGCCTTCGCCGAAGGAACCAGGGGAGTGGCCGAGGCGATCATCGGCGCCACCGAGAAGGGCGCGTTCAGCGTCGTGGGCGGCGGTGACTCGGCGGCTGCGGTGCGCCAGCTGGGCCTGGCCGAGGACGGGTTCTCTCACATCTCGACCGGTGGCGGTGCGTCGCTGGAATACCTTGAGGGCAAGACCCTGCCCGGCATCGAAATCCTGGAGTCGTAGAAACATGGCCCGTAAGCCGCTCATCGCCGGCAACTGGAAGATGAACCTCAATCACTTCGAGGCCATCGCACTGGTGCAGAAGATCGCATTCGCCTTGCCGGACAAGTACTTCGACAAGGTGGACGTCACCGTCATCCCGCCGTTCACCGATCTGCGCAGCGTGCAGACCCTGGTCGACGGGGACAAGCTGCGACTCACCTACGGTGCCCAGGACGTGTCCAAGCACGATTCGGGCGCCTACACCGGTGAGATCAGCGGGGCCTTCCTGGCCAAGCTCGGCTGCAGCTTCGTCGTGGTGGGGCACTCCGAACGTCGCACCTACCACGGTGAAACCGACGAGCTGGTGGCGGCCAAGGCCGCCGCGGCGTTCAAGCACGGCATCACGCCGATCATCTGTATCGGCGAGCAGCTTGAGGTCCGTGAGGCAGGCAACCACGTCGAGTACAACGTGAACTCCTTGCGCGGCTCGCTCGCCGGTCTCAGCAAAGAGCAGATCGGCCAGGCAGTCATCGCCTACGAGCCGGTGTGGGCGATCGGCACCGGGCGGGTGGCCAGCGCGGCGGACGCTCAGGAGGTCTGCAAGGCGATCCGTGACGAACTGGGGAACCTGTCGACGCCGCAGCTCGCGGCGGGTGTGCGGGTGCTCTACGGCGGTTCGGTGAACGCCAAGAACGTCGGCGAGATCGTGGCGCAGGGCGACGTGGACGGCGCCCTGGTCGGTGGGGCCTCGCTGGACGGCGAGCAGTTCGCCACGCTTTCGGCCATCGCCGCGGGCGGGCCGCTGCCGTAACCCGGGGGCCTGGGCCGGACACCGCACCCGGTAGTC
Source organism: Mycolicibacterium fortuitum subsp. fortuitum (assembly GCF_022179545.1). Next base: position 2,923,891 of record NZ_AP025518.1, read on the forward strand.
TTACAGCCATGGAATTGGCTCTGCAGATCACTCTGGTCGTGACCAGCGTGCTGGTCGTGCTCTTGGTGCTGCTGCATCGCGCCAAAGGTGGCGGTCTGTCCACCCTGTTCGGTGGCGGTGTCCAGTCCAGCCTGTCCGGCTCCACCGTCGTCGAGAAGAACCTCGACCGGTTGACCCTCTTCGTGACCGGCATCTGGCTGGTGTCGATCGTCGGCGTCGCACTGCTCATCAAGTACGGCTAACCCTGGTTGTCCGGGTACCAACCGGGCGGCATCGCCGTCACGGCCCGCTACTGGCGCGGTGCCGCGCCGTTCGGTCGCCGTGAACCGCAGTTCACCCTCAACGGAAACGTGGTGCCGTCTGCGGGCTGGGGCCGGACGGTCCTACCGGTTCTTCCCGGTAGGCATTTTCTTCATGTCGAAATTCCGGCCAAAGGGCGGTTCGGTTCGGCTCGCGGACTCGCCGACACCGTGATCGATGTGTACCCCGGCCGCATGATCGAACTCGAATATCGGGCGCCGCTGGCCGAGCCGATAGTGCGCGGCGTTTCCAGCCCGCGTGGTGCACTCGGCCCGGCGCCGCAGCAGTACAACGGCGTCGCCAACCTCGTCCTCGCCTGGGGAATGCTGCTGTTGCTCGGGATGGTGTTCGGCATGCCTGCGGTCTTCTGGCTCTTGGAGCGCCTCCTCTGACCCGCCGTGCGGCATGTCGGCGCGGCAACGATACTGGGGGCATGGCTGACGGACCCGATACCGTGCTGGATCCGATCGGTGCGGTCCAACGCACTCCGGTGGGCCGCGAGGCCACCGAGCCGATGCGCGAGGACATCCGGCTGCTCGGTGCGATTCTCGGTGACACCGTGCGCGAACAGAACGGAGACGAGGTCTTCGACCTGGTCGAACGGGCCCGGGTCGAGTCCTTTCGGGTTCGCCGCTCGGAGATCGACCGCGCAGAGTTGGCAGACTTGTTCTCCGGTATCGATATCCGCCACGCGATCCCGGTGATACGTGCCTTCACCCACTTTGCCCTGCTGGCCAACGTCGCCGAGGACATCCATCGCGAGCGGCGACGCGCAGTGCACGTGGCGGCCGGTGAGCCACCACAGGACAGCAGTCTGGCCGCCACCTACCTCAAGCTCGATCAGGCCGACCTGGAGGCGGCCGCCGTCGCAGACGCCCTGAGCGGAGCCCTGGTGGCACCGGTGATCACCGCGCACCCCACCGAAACCCGGCGCCGGACCGTCTTCGACACCCAACATCGGGTCACAGAGTTGATGCGGCTGCGCATGCACGGGCTGACCCACACAGCTGACGGCCGCGACATCGAGGTCGAGTTGCGCCGCAACATCCTGACGCTGTGGCAAACCGCACTCGTCCGGTTGTCCCGACTCAAGATCTCCGACGAGATCGAAACCGGGCTGCGGTATTACCCGGCCGCATTCTTCGAGGTGATCCCACAGGTCAACGCCGAGGTCCGGAATGCTCTGCAAGCCCGCTGGCCGGGGCACGACCTGCTGGAACAACCGATCCTGCGTCCGGGCAGCTGGATCGGCGGTGACCGGGACGGCAATCCCAACGTCGATGCGGGAGTGGTGCGGTTGGCCACGGGGCGTGCTGCCCACGTGGCGTTCGCCCACTACTTCGCCGAGATCACCGCGCTGGAAGAAGAGCTGTCGATGTCGGCCCGGCTGGTTCGGGTCAGTGACGAGCTCACCGCATTGGCAGAAGCCTGCGGCGAGCCGGCCCGCGCCGACGAACCCTACCGGCGGGCCCTGCGAGTGATCCATGGCCGGCTGACCGCCACCGGTCGCAACATCCTGGATGAACAGCCCGAACACGAGCTCGACCTCGGCTTGGACGCGTATGCCACCCCGGAGGAATTCCTCGCCGACCTCGACACCGTCGATACCTCGTTGAGAGGCCACGGCAGCGCGGTACTGGCCGACGATCGGCTCAGCAGACTACGAGAAGCGGTGCGGGTCTTCGGGTTTCACCTGTGCGGCCTGGACATGCGGCAGAACTCCGAGGTGCACGAGCAGGTGGTCGGGGAACTGCTCGCCTGGGCCGGAGTGCATCCCGACTATGCGTCCCTGCCCGAGGCGAAACGGGTGGAACTGCTCGCGGCTGAGATCTCCACCCGACGTCCACTGATCGGTGAGGGCGCCGAGCTCTCGGAGCTGGCCCGCAAGGAACTCGACATCGTCGGTGCCGCGGCGCGGGCGGTGACCGTCTTCGGTGCTCAGGCCGTGCCCAACTACATCATCTCGATGTGCGAGTCGGTGTCCGACCTGCTCGAAGCGGCGATCCTGCTCAAAGAAGCCGGCCTGCTCGATGTTTCGGGCGCGGCCCACGGCGAGGTGTACGCACCTGTCGGCATCGTGCCGCTGTTCGAGACCATCGAGGATCTCCAGCAGGGTTCGTCGATCCTGGAGGCGGCGCTCGCCCTGCCGGTCTACCGCAGCATCGTCACCGCGCGCGGACAACATCAGGAAGTGATGTTGGGCTACTCGGACTCCAACAAGGACGGCGGTTATCTGGCGGCCAACTGGGCGCTGTACCGAGCCGAACTGGACCTCGTCGAAGCCGCGCGTACGACCGGGATCCGGTTGCGCCTGTTCCACGGGCGGGGCGGCACCGTCGGTCGAGGCGGCGGACCCAGCTATGACGCCATCCTGGCGCAACCGCCCGGTGCGGTGAACGGATCGTTGCGGATCACCGAGCAGGGTGAGGTGATCGCGGCGAAGTACGCCGAGCCGCGGATCGCGCACCGCAATCTCGAAACGCTGTTGGCTGCGACGCTGGAATCGACCCTGCTCGATGTCGAGGGGCTAGGCGACGAAGCCGGCCCTGCCTATCAGGTGCTCGACGAGCTTGCCGCCCTGGCGCAACGGGCGTACTCCGAATTGGTCCATGAGACACCGGGATTCGTCGATTATTTCAAGGCGTCCACGCCGGTCAGTGAGATCGGTGCGCTGAACATCGGCAGCCGGCCCAGCTCACGCAAACCGACCACCTCCATCGCCGATTTGCGGGCCATCCCATGGGTGCTGGCCTGGAGCCAGTCCCGGGTCATGCTGCCCGGGTGGTACGGGACGGGCACGGCGTTCCAACAGTGGATCGCCGACGACGAGACCAGACTCGCGGTTCTGCAGGATCTGTATCGCCGCTGGCCGTTCTTCCGCACGGTGTTGTCGAACATGGCCCAGGTACTCGCCAAGTCCGATATGGGTTTGGCGGCGCGGTATTCCGAGTTGGTCGAAGACAAGGAGTTGCGGGCCCGGGTGTTCGACAAGATCGTCACCGAGCACACCCGCACCATCGAGATGTACAAGCTGATCACCGGTCAGGACGACCTGCTCGCCGACAACCCGGCGTTGGCTCGCTCGGTGTTCAATCGGTTCCCCTACCTCGAGCCGCTCAATCACCTTCAGGTCGAGCTGCTGCGGCGGTATCGCGGCGGGGACACCGACGAAAGGGTGCAGCGCGGAATCCTGCTGACGATGAGTGGACTGGCGACTGCCTTGCGGAACAGCGGTTGAACCGCCCGGCTGCCGTCCGGGGCGGCCCTTATCTGTCTACAGGCCCGCGCTCTTGCGCACCCGTTCGATCATCCCGCGCACCGCGCTCTCGGTCGCGGCCAGCGGTGCCATCACGGCTTCGCCGATACCGACGATGACTTCGACCCGGTCCACGATCGACTCCAGGCGCTCGACCATGCCGATCAGGCGAGGTGCGAGCTCGTCGATGCGGGTGATGGTGTCGTTGAAGCGGTCGAGCGTGGCATCCAGGCCGCCGGTCGACCTGTTGAGGTCGACCAGGGTGCTGCTGAGATCGGTGAGCAGGGTATCGACCTGCTCGACGGTCATGTCGGCGTTGAGTGCGGCCTGGGTCAGCGTCCGGATTCGTTGCCGCCCGGAGTTCGGGCGGGCGCGGCCGTCCCCTTTGTCTGCCATGCCAGACAGTATGGCCGGTCGGGAACCAAACGCGGACCAACCGCGTCTGAATGGTTGTGCGGCAATTCTGCGAATACCGAACCCCGTCGGCCGTGGTGACCGGGGGAGCCACGCCCGACCGCCAGGTGGCCGACTACCTGGCCGGGTATGCCGAGGCATTGGCCGACCGAACAGGCGAACGGCCCGGCGTCTCCGACGATTGACCGGGTGGGTTCAGAGCTTGCTCGCGGCGGCCTCGTCGAGCAACCACACCGTTCGCTCGCGGCCGACCGCGCCCGCGGCGGGGACGTCGACCGGGTCGGCACCGTTGATCGCAGCGGCGACCGCGTCGGCCTTCGCGTCTCCGGATACCACCAGCCACACCTCTCGCGAGTTGCGAACTGCGGGCAAGGTCAACGTGATTCGGCGTGGCGGTGGTTTGGGGGAGTCGGGCACGCCCACCACCATGCGGTCGGTTTCCCGCACCGCCGCGGTGTCGGGAAACAGCGAGTTGATATGTCCCTCACCGCCCATGCCGAGCAGATGCACGTCGAACTCCGGTCCGGGAGCGTCGAAGTTGGCGGCCAACAGCTGGGCGTATCCGGCGGCGGCTGCGGCGAGATCGTCACCGAATTCGCCGTCACTGGCCGCCATCGCGTGCACGTTGACATCCGATATCCCGACATGGTCCAACAGTGCCTCGCGGGCCTGCTTGTCGTTGCGCTCGTCGTCGTCCTGCGGCACGAAACGCTCGTCACCCCAGTACACGTGCACCTTCGACCAGTCGATCTCACCGCTACGCTCGCCCACGCGCTTGAGCAGACCGATGCCCGTGCCTCCGCCGGTGAGAACGATGTTGGCATGGCCTCGCGCGGAGATCGCGGACGTGATGGCATCCACCAACCGGTCTCCGGCGGCGGCCACCAGCGCGGCGGTGTCGGCGTAGCGTTCGATAACAGTGCTCATACGTACTGGACCTTGTCGATTCCCGTGAGTGCGTCGTAGTAGATCTCGTCGGCGTCGAGGCGGCGCAGATCCTCGGCCAGGCATTCCTTGGCCTCGCGGCGGGCCAAGGGCACCAACGCATCCGGCTTGCCCGTGCGGCTCAGCACCGCGGTGACACCGGTCTGCGGACGGGCCAGGGTCACAGTTTCACTGGGCCTGGTGAGCTCGACCTTCAATTCGCCGGTTGTCCGGGTCACCGGTCCGTCGATCAGGTTGGCCAACCAGCCGGCCAGGATGTCGAGCGCCGGCTCGTCCTTGAGCCCGGACACGAGCGCCGAGGTGATGGGTTCGTGAGGGGGCTGATCGATAGCCGCGGCCAGCAGCGCGCGCCAGTAGGTGACCCGGCTCCAGGCCAGATCGGTGTCACCGGCGGTGTAACCGTTGAGCCTGCTCTTGATGCAGGCCAGCGGATCAGTGCCGTTGGTGGCATCGGTGATCCGGCGAACCGCCAACTTACCCAGCGGATCCTGTGCGGGTACGGCGGGCGCGAGGTCGGGCCACCAGGTCACCACCGGGGTGTCCGGCAGCAGGAACGGCGTCACCACACTGCTGGCGTGGTTGGCCAGCGGACCGGACAACCGCAGCACCACCACCTCGTTGGCTCCGGCGTCGCGGCCCACCCGCAGTTGGGCATCCAGCCGGGGCTCGGTGGTCAACCGGTCTCCGGGAATAACCACGATCACGCGGCACGGATGCTCCCGGCTCGCGGCGTTGGCCGCGTCGATCGACTCCTCCAGCAGAGCATCGGAATCGGGGGCGATGACCAGCGTCAGCACCCGGCCGAGAGTGATCGCCCCACCCTCCTCCCGCATCGCGACGATCTTCTTGTTGATCGCACCGGTATTGGTGTCGGGCAGATCGACTATCACGGCCGCCTCCATTCGCGCCCGGACCGGCGCAGCATCTCGAACGCCGACTCCGGGCCCCACGTTCCGGCCTCATACGGATCGGGCTTACCGTGCGTCGCCCAGTATTCGAGCGCGGGATCCAAGATCTTCCAAGACAATTCGACCTCGGCGTTGACCGGGAACAGCGACGGCTCGCCCAGCAACACGTCGAGGATCAGACGCTCATAGGCCTCTGGCGACTCCTCGGCGAACGCCGAACCGTAGGAGAAGTCCATGCTGACATCGCGGACCTCCATGATGTGTCCCGGAACCTTCGACCCGAACCGCAGGGTGATGCCCTCGTCGGGCTGCACCCGGATCACCAATGCGTTCTGACCTAGTTCATCGGTCATCGTGGCGTCGAACGGCAAGTGGGGCGCGCGCTTGAAGAGCAGCGCGATCTCGGTGACCCTGCGGCCCAAGCGTTTTCCGGTCCGCAGATAGAACGGGACCCCTGCCCAGCGGCGGGTGTCCACGTCCAGCGTGATGGCTGCGAAGGTCTCGGTGGTCGAGGTCTTCGAGAAACCTTCCTCGTCCAGCAACCCGACGACCTTCTCGCCGCCCTGCCAGCCGGCGATGTACTGGCCGCGGGAGGTGGTCTCGTCCAGCGGCTCGGCGAGCCGGGTCGCCGACAGCACCTTGATCTTCTCGGCCTGCAGTTCGGAGGGGGAGAAGCTCACCGGCTCTTCCATCGCGGTCAATGCCAGCAGCTGCAGCAGGTGGTTCTGGATGACGTCGCGCGCCGCGCCGACACCGTCGTAGTATCCGCCGCGTCCACCGAGTCCGATGTCCTCGGCCATCGTGATCTGCACGCTGTCCACGTAATGCGAGTTCAGCACCGGCTCGAACATCTCGTTGGCGAAGCGCAGCGCCAGGATGTTCTGGACGGTCTCCTTGCCCAGGTAGTGGTCGATGCGGAACACCGAGGACTCCGGGAACACGCTGTTGACCACGGCGTTGAGCTCTTCGGCGCTTTTCAGGTCGTGCCCGAAAGGCTTCTCGATGACCACCCGGCTCCAGCTGCCCTCCGGCTTGTCCGCCAGGCCGGACTTGGACAGCTGCTCGCAGACCTGGGGGAACGATTTCGGCGGGATCGACAGGTAGAACGCGTGATTGCCGCTGGTTCCGCGCTCGATGTCGAGTTTGTGCAGGGTGTCCTTGAGCCGTTCGAAGGACTCGTCATCGTCGAACGTGCCCTGTACGAACCGGAATCCCTCGGCCAGGCGGTCCCACACCTCCTGACGGAACGGCGTGCGGGCGTGCTGCTTGACCGCGTCGTAGACGATCTTGCCGAAATCCTCGTCCGCCCAGTCCCGGCGGGCGAACCCCACCAGTGCGAAGCTCGGTGGCAACAGGCCACGGTTGGCCAGATCGTAGATGGCCGGCATGAGCTTCTTGCGGGCCAGGTCACCGGTGACGCCGAAGATCACCACCGCACACGGCCCCGCGATGCGGGGCATGCGCTTGTCGCGCTTGTCCCGCAACGGGTTACGCCAGGCGGTCTCCGGCCTGTCTTTGGCCGGGCTCATTTCTTTGCGGCGTCGAGTTGGCCCTGTGTCGCGTCGAGCAGTTCCTGCCACGACTTCTCGAACTTGTCCACGCCTTCGTCCTCGAGCACCTTGAACACATCGACCAGGTCGATGCCGACGGCGCTGAGTTTGTCGAAGATCTGCTGCGAGGCCGCCGCGGTGCCGGTGATGGTGTCGCCGGTGATCTTGCCGTGGTCGGCGACGGCTTCCAGCGTCTTCTCCGGCAGTGTGTTCACCGTGTGCGGCGCGACCAGTTCGGTGACATACAGCGTGTCGGAGTAGTCCGGATTCTTGACGCCGGTGGAGGCCCACAGCACGCGCTGTACCCGAGCGCCGTCGCCCTTGAGCGCTGCGAAGCGCTCGCTGCCGAAGACTTCCTCGTAGGCCGCGTAGGCCAGGCGCGAGTTGGCCACACCGGCCTTGCCGCGCAACCCCAGCGCGTCATCCGAACCGATCTTCTCCAGCCGGTTGTCGATCTCGGTGTCCACGCGGGACACGAAGAACGATGCGACCGAATGGATCTTGGACAGATCGTGGCCCGCTTCCTTGGCCTTCTCCAGGCCGGACAGGTACGCGTCCATCACCGCGCGGTGCCGCTCGACCGAGAAGATCAACGTGACGTTGACCGAGATGCCCTCGGCGATCACCGCGGTGATCGCGGGCAGTCCTGCCAGCGTGGCCGGGATCTTGATCAGCAGGTTCGGTCGATCGACGGTCTTCCACAGGTCGATGGCCTGCAGGATCGTCTTGTCGGTGTCGTGGGCCAGCCGCGGATCGACCTCGATCGACACCCGGCCGTCGACACCGTCGGAGGCCTCGTACTGCTTGGCCAGGACATCGCAGGCATTGCGCACGTCATCTGTGGTGACCGTGCGGATGGTGTCGTCCACGTCGGCGCCCTGCTTGGCGAGCTCGGCGACCTGGGCGTCATATGCGGTGCCCTTCGACAGCGCCGCCTGGAAGATCGACGGGTTGGTGGTGACACCGACGACGCTGCGGGTATCGATCAGCTTCTGCAGATTGCCGGTCTGCAGCCGATCACGCGACAGGTCGTCGAGCCAGACGGATACACCCGCGGCGCTCAGCGCCGCGAGATTCGGGTTCTGAGTCATGTTCGCCTTCTCCTGCTAGTCGACGGTTAGTTGTCACGACCGCGGTGCGGTCAGTTGTCACGACCGCGGTGCGGTCAGTTGTCCAGGGACCGTTCCGCTGCGGCCGCGACAGCCTCGGGGGTGAAACCGAACTCGCGGAACAGGGTCTTGTCGTCGGCGGAGGCACCGTAGTGCTCGATCGAGACGATCTCGCCGGTGTCTCCGACCAGCTTGTACCAACTCTGCGCCACCGCGGCCTCGACCGCCACCCGGGCCGACACCGCCGGCGGCAGCACCGAATCGCGGTACTCCTTGGGCTGGGATTCGAACCACTCCACGCACGGCATCGACACCACGCTGGCGTTGATGTCCTTGTCGGCCAACAGCTTCTGCGCGGCGACCGCAAGCTGGAGTTCCGAGCCCGTGGCGATGATCACCACGTCGGGGTTTTCCTCCGGGGTGCCGCCCAGCACGTAACCGCCCCGGGCGACACCTTCGGCGCTGGTGCCTTCGAGTACGGGGACGCCCTGGCGGGTCAGGATCAACCCGACGGGGCCGGTGCTGGCGGTGCGCTCCAGCACGGTCTTCCACGCGTAGGCGGTCTCGTTCGGGTCACCCGGCCGCACCACCGACAGGTTCGGGATCGCCCGCAGCGCCGCCAGATGCTCGATCGGCTGGTGCGTGGGGCCGTCTTCGCCGAGACCGATCGAATCGTGGGTCCAGACGTAGATCGGATCGATGTTCATCAAAGAGGCCAAACGCACAGCCGGCCGCATGTAATCCGAGAACTGGAGGAAGGTTCCACCGTAGGGGCGGGTCGGACCGTGCAGCACGATGCCGGACAGGATCGCGCCCATGGCGTGCTCGCGGATGCCGAAGTGCAGGGTGCGCCCGTACCAGGTCGCGTTCCAGTCCTCGGTCGAGATCGACGGTGGGCCGAAGGAATTGGCGCCCTTGATCGTGGTGTTGTTGCTGCCCGCGAGGTCGGCCGAACCGCCCCACAGCTCGGGCAGCGTCTGGCCGACGGCGGCCAGCACGGCACCGGAGGCGGCACGGGTGGCCACCGGCTTGGAATCGACGTCCCAATGCGGCAGATCGGCGTCCCAGCCCTCGGGCAGCTTCTGTGCCAAGAGGCGGTCCAGGAGCTCCTTGCGCTCTGGCTCGCGCTCGGCCCAGGCGTCGAAGGTCACCTGCCAGTCGGCGTGGGCCTTCTTGCCGCGGTCGACCAGCTGACGGGTGTGGGCGATGACGTCGTCGCGCACATCGAAGCTCTTCTCCGGGTCGAAGCCGAGCACCTTCTTGGTGGCGGCCACCTCGTCGGCGCCCAGGGCCGACCCGTGCACGCCGCCGGTGTTCATCTTGGTGGGCGCCGGGTAGCCGATGATGGTGCGCAGCGCGATGAACGACGGTTTGTCGGTGACCTTCTTGGCCTCGGCGATCGCCTTCTCGATGCCGACGACGTTCTCGCCGCCTTCGACTTCCTGGACGTGCCAGCCGTAGGCGCGGTAGCGCGCGGGCACATCCTCGCTCAGTGCGATGTCGGTGTTGTGCTCGATGGAGATCTTGTTGTCATCCCAGAACACGATGAGGTTGCCCAGCTGCTGGGTGCCTGCCAGCGACGATGCTTCGCTGGTGACGCCTTCCTCGATGTCGCCGTCAGAGGCCACCACGTAGATGTAGTGATCGAACGGGCTCTCGCCCGGGGCGGTGTCGGGGTCGAACAGGCCGCGCTCGTAGCGGGCGGCCATGGCCATACCGACCGCAGACGCCAGGCCCTGGCCAAGTGGTCCGGTGGTGATCTCCACGCCCTTGGTGTGGTGATACTCCGGGTGGCCGGGGGTGAGTGAACCCCAGGTGCGCAGTGCTTCGATGTCGGCCAGCTCCAGCCCGAAGCCGCCGAGGTAGAGCTGCAGGTACAGGGTGAGGCTGGAATGCCCGCAGGACAGCACGAAGCGGTCCCGGCCGATCCAGTGGGTGTCGCTGGGGTCGTGCCGGAGCTGGCGCTGGAACAGCGTGTAGGCCAGCGGTGCCAGGCTCATCGCGGTTCCGGGGTGGCCGTTGCCGACCTTCTGCACCGCATCCGCCGCGAGCACCCGGACGGTGTCGACCGCAACGCTGTCGAGTTCGGTCCAGTCATCTGGGTGGTTGGGCTGGGTGAGAGCGGTGATCTCTTCGGCGGTGGTCACTAAGCTCACTTCCTCGTCTTCTGTGTGCTGGCACATGCGCGCAGTTGCCATGCTGCTACGACAAACACCCTAGTGGGGCGGACTCATCCGATGCAGACTGGTTCTCACACCGATACCCCGTCGTTTACCCGTAGTTGCCCCGGAACAGACCCTGCGGTACCGAGCCATTCAGGCGGCGGTCTACCATCGTGTGTAGTAGAAGCCGCGTGACGCCACCCGAGGAGTTATTTGCGTGAGCATTCGCGAGCGCCGGCTCATCAGTGGGGCGCCGAGCCGAGTACGGTCCACCTTCCTGTCGTATCTGGCGTTGACCAAGCCGCGTGTGATCGAGTTGTTGCTGGTCACCACCATTCCGGCGATGTTGTTGGCGGATCGGGGCACTGTTGACCCGCTGCTGATCCTCAACACCCTGATCGGCGGCATGCTGGCCGCGGCCGGCGCCAACACGCTGAACTGTGTGGCCGACGCCGACATCGACAAGGTGATGAAGCGCACTGCGCGTCGCCCGCTGGCCCAGGCCTCCGTCCCGACCCGGCACGCACTGATCTTCGGGTTGGTGCTGTCGGTGACCGCGTTCTGCTGGCTGACCTGGACATCGAACCTGTTGTCCGGCGTGCTGGCGGTGGCCACCATCGCGTTCTACGTCTTCGTCTACACGTTGCTGCTCAAGCGCCGCACCTCGCAGAACGTGGTGTGGGGCGGGGCGGCCGGCTGCATGCCGGTGATGATCGGATGGTCCGCGGTGACCGGCACCATCCAGTGGCCCGCGCTGGTGATGTTCCTGATCATCTTCTTCTGGACGCCGCCGCACACCTGGGCACTGGCGATGCGGTACAAGGACGACTACAAGGCGGCCGGTGTGCCGATGCTGCCTGCCGTGGCCACCGAGCGACAGGTGACTCGCCAGATCCTGATCTACACCTGGCTGACGGTGCTGACCACGCTGGTGCTGGCGTTGGCGACCGGATGGCTATACGGAGCTGTGGCCCTGCTGGCCGGCGCGTGGTTCCTGGTGATGGCGCACCAGCTGTACTCCGGGGTGAAGCGTGGCGAGCCGGTGAAGCCGCTGCGGTTGTTCCTGCAGTCGAACAACTATCTGGCCGTCGTGTTCTGTGCGCTGGCGATCGACTCGGCGCTGGCGCTGCCGACACTGTTCGGTCACTGACCACCACCGCTTGTCCGGTCCGGCCGCCCCGGCGCCGTCGGTATGGCAGCGTTGTGGGCATGACCGAACTGGTGAGTCCTGATAACTTCGCCCGTGCCGAATCCGATCTGTACTTCGCCAACATCGTCAACGACGACGGGTTCGGGCAGTTCTTCCACAACCGTGAGATGAGCGCGATCGAGCATCAGATCGTCATCCGCCAGAACCGCGACACTCTCTACTCAGCGGCGGTGTTCGACCTCGATGCCGGCCCCGTCACCATCACTCTTCCGGACGGCGGCGGCAGGTTCATGTCGCTGCAGATCATCAGCGAGGACCACTACACCACCAACGTGGTCTACGGGCCGACCGAGTTGACGTTCAGCCGCGACTCCGTGGACACCCGCTATGCGGCCGCGGCGGTCCGCATCTTGGCCGACCCCGCCGACCCTGCCGACCTGGCCGCCGTGCACGCGCTGCAGGACGCGATCGGTGTAGCCCAGGCCGAGTCGGGCTTCTTCGAGATCCCGGCGTGGGATCCGGCCAGCCAGAAGACGGTCAGGGACGCCCTCATCACCTTGTCCACGACGCTTGCCGACACCAAATCGATGTTCGGACCCGAGTACGACGTCGATCCGGTCCGTCACCTGATCGGGTCGGCCTTCGCCTGGGGCGGCAACCCGGAGCGCGACGCGCTGTATCTCACGGTGGTCCCGCCGGGCAACGACGGCACCACCGTGCACCGCCTGACCGTGAAAGACGTTCCGGTGGACGGATTCTGGTCGGTGACGGTGTACAACAAGGACGGCTACTTCACGCCGAACCCGCAGAACGCGTATTCGGTGAACAATGTCACCGCCGTCAAGGACGCCGACGGCGCCACCACGGTGCAGTTCGGTGGCGGCCCCGATGGCGCGGCCAACGTGTTGCCGATCACCGAGGGCTGGAATTACCTGGTGCGGCTGTACCGGCCCAGACCCGAGATTCTCGACGGGTCCTGGACGTTCCCCGCTGCACAGCCCGTCTAGGGCACCAGCACGATCGAGCCCACCGTCTTGCGGCCCTGCAGATCGGTGTGCGCCTGGGCCGCCTCGGCGAGCGGATAGCGGCCGCCGACGGTGATGGTGATGGACCCATTGGCGATAGCGTTGATCAATTCTCCTGCACGCCAAGAGAATTCATCGGGTGTGCGGGTGTGGTGAGCCAATGTCGGGCGGGTCAGGAACACCGAGCCGGCCGCATTGAGCCGCTGCGGGTCCACCGGCGGCACCGGCCCGCTGGCCGCACCGAACAGCGCGAGCGTGCCGCGCACCGCGAGGCTGGCCAGGCTGGCATCGAACGTCGACGCACCGACCCCGTCGTAGACGGCGGCCACGCCCGCCCCTCCGGTGAGGTCGCGGATCTTGTCGCCGAACTCGGCCGGATCCTCGGGGTAGTCGAGGACCTCGATAGCGCCGGCCTGCCGGGACAGCTCGGCCTTCTCCGGCGTCGAGGCCGTCGTGATCACGCGGGTGCCGATGCTGGTGGCCCACTGGGTCAGGATCAGGCCCACGCCACCGGCGCCGGCGTGCACGAGCACGGTGTCGCTCGGCTGTACGGCATAGGTGGACTTGATCAGATAGTGCGCGGTCATGCCTTTCAGCAGCGCCGACGCGATGGCGTCAGGAGCGACGCCGTCGGGCACATACGCCACGAAATCGGCTGGGGCGACGCAGAAGTCGGCGTAGGCGCCGGTCGCATTGGCGGTCACCACGCGGTCACCGACGGCCAGCGCGGCCACGTCGTCGCCCACTGCGGCGACGGTGCCGCACACTTCGGAGCCGACGATGAACGGCACGTCGCGCGGATACAACCCGGATCGGAAGTAGGTGTCGATGAAGTTGACGCCGACCGCCTCGGCCTTGATCAGTACCTCGCCGGGGCCTGGGGAAGGCTCGGGCCGCTCGACGTAGCTCAGGACTTCGGGTCCGCCGGTCTCGGCAACTTCGATGGCATACACGCCATCCATCATCCACACCTATCATCGCGGAGGTGAAGCTCGCCCGTCCGGATGTGTTCCATCCCCGCATCGTGTTGGCCGGTTGCGCCGCATTGCCCGAAGGCGACGGAGACGACGCCGGCCTGCTCATGGCGTTGCGCCACCGCGGTCTGCACGCTCGCTGGCTGCCCTGGGACGACCCGGCCACGCTCGACGCCGACCTGGTGATCCTGAGGGCGACGTGGGACTACACCGAGCGGCTCGACGAGTTCCTGGCCTGGACGCGATCCGTGCGCAGGCTGATCAACCCGCAGGAGATCGTGGAGTGGAACACCGACAAGCGCTACCTCGAAGATCTGCAGACCATGGGGGTCGTTCCGGTGGTGCCGACGAGGTATTTCGCGGTCGGTGAGCGGGTCATCGTGCCCGAGGGCGAAGTGGTGGTGAAACCCGCGGTGGGTGCCGGCTCGGCGGGGGCTCGCCGGTTCGTCGACGCCTCGGCGGCCCTCGCCCACGCCGGGGCCCTACACGCCAAGGGGCGCGCGGTGTTGGTGCAGCCGTACGACCCACGGGTCTCCGCGGGCGAGACGGCGCTGGTGTTCCTGGGCGGCAAGGAATCCCACGCGTTCACGAAAGGCCCGATGCTGCCCCCGGCCGGGCAATCCCCGGAGTTCGAGGAGACCGGGACCTACGCGCACGAGTCGCTCTCGCCGGCCGATCCGGACGATGCGGTTTGGGAAGTGGGCCGGCGCGCGATCGACGCGGTGGTCCGGTCGTTCTACATCGCGCCTGAGGAGCTGGTGTACGCCCGGGTGGACGTGATCGGCGGTCCGGAGGATCCCCGTCTGCTCGAGCTGGAGCTGATCGAGCCTGGCCTCGGATTCCGGCAACTCGACGCCAACGCGCGGGAGCATGCCGAGCGCCGGTTCGCGGTCGGTGTCGAGGGTGCGCTGGAGCGGTTCGGGCTGGGCCCGTTGTCGCACCGGGGACTCTGAGGGACCGCCGAAACGACGAATTGGGTGGCCGAACCGCCCTAGAGTCGGCCCGGTGGACACGTTTGAAGGACGGGGCGCCGTAATCACCGGTGGTGCCAGCGGGATCGGCTTCGCGACGGCGCGGCAGTTCGCTGCGCGCGGCGCACGTATCGTGCTCGCCGACTACGACGCCGCGGCGCTCGACCGGGCCGTCGCACAGTTGCGGTCCGATGGGTGCGACGCACACGGCGTGGCATGTGATGTCCGTGAACCCGAACAGGTCACTCACCTCGCCGACGAGGCCTTCCGGCTCCTCGGCGCCGTGCACGTGGTGTTCAACAACGCCGGTGTGGCCGTCGACGGTCCGATCGCTCAGATGACCCATGACGACTGGCATTTCGTCCTCGACGTCGACCTGTGGGGGCCGATCCACGGTGTCGAGGCCTTTCTGCCCCGGCTGATCGAGCAGGGTCAGGGTGGGCATCTGTTGTTCACCGCGTCCTTCGCCGGGTTGGTCCCCAACGTCGGCCTCGGCGCGTACTGCGTGGCCAAGTACGGTGTGGTGGCGCTGGCCGAAGTGCTGTCCCGTGAGGTCGGCAACGACGGTATCGGGGTCTCGGTGCTGTGCCCGATGATGGTGGGCACCAACCTTCTCGCCACGTCGGCGCGAGCCCGCGGGCATTCGGTCGAGGACCAACTGATTGCGGGCGACGGCGTTCTCGACGTCGACGAGGTTGCCCGGCTCACCGCCGAGGCGGTTCTTGCCGATCGGCTGTATGTGCTGTCGCACGAGGCGTCACGAACATCGATTCGCCGCAGATTCGAGCGCATCGATGCGACGTTCGACGCGCAGCTGGCCGCGGGGTGGAACCACTGATGGGTATGGGGGCGGGTCAGCCGCTGGGTTCGACCCGTTCCCGCATCGAGGCCCACAGTGCTGCGGTGGCTGCGGTGCAGGCGGCCGCACCGGCGACGTGCACGGCGACCAGGACTGCGGGCACCCCGGTGTAGAACTGGACGATACCGACCAGGCCCTGCGCGCATACCAGGGCGACCAGGACCCCGAGCCGGATCATGATCGGACGGCCGGCCCGCACTGCGGTGAGCGCGAATCCCAGCGCCACGATCAGGGACAGGTAGGCGACGAGCAGCGACGAGTGCATGTGCACCAGCGTGGTGATCTCGACCTGTAGGCGCGGCACCACGCGGTCGAGGCTCTTGTCACCGGCGTGGGGCCCCGCGCCGGTGACCAGCGTGCCGGTCACCAGGACGGCGGCCAGGATGACGGCGCTCAGGACGGTCAACTGGCGCAACGGTTTCGGCACGGTGGTCCGGGGTGCGCCGGTGTCGGGCTGGCCGATCTTTACGAACAGCAACACCGCGAGCCACACCATGGCCATGGATGCGAGCAGGTGGATCGCCACCGTCCACCACAGCAGGCCGGTCCGCACCGTGATGCCGCCGATGATCGCCTGGACCACCGTCGAGGCCGGCATCAGCCACGCATAGATCAGCACCTCGCGGCGCCGGCGGGCCCGGGTCACGGCCAGGACCGCTGCGATGGCGGTCAGCACCACCAGGAAGGTGATCATCCGGTTGCCGAACTCGACAACCTGATGGACGACGGCGACCTCGGCGTGCGGCACGGGGGTGAAGCTGCCGGGGAAGCACTGGGGCCAGGTGGGGCAGCCCAGGCCGGACGCGGTGACGCGGACGATCGCCCCGGTGACCGAGATGCCGCCCTGGGTGAGAATCACCAGGAACGCGATGAGTCGCTGGACCCGCAGACTTGGCATGGGCAGCAGGTCGACCAGTCGCTGGAAAGCTGTTCCGCCGGGCACGGCCTGATCGTAGTTGATCAGGAACTACAGCCCGTAGTAGGGCTGGTCCGGGTCAGGTGAACCGGAACCAGCGCAGTGCGCAGACCGCACCGACTGCGCCCCAGGCCACCAGTACCGCCACACCGAACCAGTCCATCGACAGCGTCATGGCCTGGGTCAGGGATTCGGTCAGGGCGCCCGAAGGTGTCAGCCGCGCGGCCCATCGCAGGGCCGATGGCACCGGTCCGCCTTCGAGTGTCAGCGCACCGAGTCCGGCGAACACGAACCACAGCAGGTTGGCCAGTGCCAGCACGATCTCGGCCTTGAGGGTGCCGCCGAGCAGCAGTCCCAATGCGGCGAAGGTCGCGGTACCGAGCGCGATGATCACCGCGCCGAGCGCCAATCCCAACGGCGATGGCCGCCATCCCAGCGCAAACCCTATGGCGCCCAACAAGATCGCCTGCAAGAACACCACGGTCACCACCGCCAGCGACTTTCCGGCGATGATGCCCCACACCGGCAGCGCGGTCGCGCCGAGCCGTTTCAGAGCGCCGTAGCGGCGGTCGAAGGCCACCGCGATGGC
This sequence comes from Mycolicibacterium fortuitum subsp. fortuitum, assembly GCF_022179545.1. The sequence goes on from NZ_AP025518.1 coordinate 2,941,019, forward strand.
CTGTCCGGTGAACGCGGTCGAGATCAGGGCCAGCGCCATGATCGCCGGGGTGAAGGTTCCCGCCCGGTCGTCGCCGAACGAGCCGAGCGGCAGCAGCGTCATCCCCACCAGCAGCGTGATCGGGATGAACATCGTCAGCAACAGCTGTTCGCCGTTGCGCAGCAGCAACTTCAGTTCCAGCCCGAATTGGGCGGCCAGCATGGCGGGCACCTTGGCCGGGTGGGGATCGGGCGCGAAGGTACCAGGGGCGAACCGGTTCGGCGTGCTCGTCATGACCGCAGCTCCCGTCCTGTCAGGTCGAGGAATACATCTTCGAGGCTGCGCTGCTCCACCCGCATGTCGGTGGCCAGCACGTTGAGCCGGGCACACCACGCCGTGACGGTGGCCAGTACCTGCGGATCGATATGCCCCTCCACCAAGTATTCGCCCGGGGCGGTCTCGGTGGCCTTGTAGTTCTCCGGCAGGGCGGCTCCCAGCAGCGACAGGTCGAGCTTGCGGGGCGCGCTGAACCGCAGCTGGTTCTCGGCGCCGCTGCGGGTCAGCTCTGCCGGTGTGCCGGTGGCAACGGCCACGCCGTGATCGATGATCACGATCCGGTCGGCCAGTTCCTCGGCCTCGGTCAGGTGGTGGGTGGTCAGCACGACCGTGACACCGTCGCGGCGCAACGCATCGATGAGCTCCCACACCACAATTCGGGCGTGCGCGTCCATCCCGGCGGTGGGTTCGTCCAGGAAGACCAGCTCGGGGCGGCCCACCACGGCGCAGGCCAGCGCGAGGCGTTGTTGCTGACCGCCGGACAGGCGCCGGTAGGTGGTGCGGGCGGATTCGGTCAGCCCGAGGGTGTCCATCAGCCAAGCCGGGTCGAGTGGGTCAGCCGCATAGGAGGCGACCAGATTGAGCATCTCGCCGGCCTTGGCGGCTGGGTATCCACCGCCGCCCTGCAGCATCACCCCGATCCGTTCGCGCACCTGGGCGTTGTCGGCGACGGGATCGAGCCCGAGGATCTCAACCCGCCCGTCGTCGGGACGGATGAATCCCTCACACATCTCGACGGTGGTGGTCTTGCCTGCGCCGTTGGGACCGAGCAGGGCCAGCACCTCGGCGCGCTGGACGTCGAGGTCGAGGTTGGCGACCGCTGTGGTCGATCCGTAGCGCTTGCTGACGCCGCGGAGCAGCACAGGAGAGTCAGAACGCGAGGTCACGGGGATTCAGCGTAGGCGTCGGGGGACTGTGTGCGGTCCGGCGGTGGGCTTGTTTCGGTCTGAGGTGACACACGCCACGGCAGCCGGCGCCACGTCAACGCGATCAGGATCAGCACGATCACCGTGCTGGCCAGGGTCGCCATCACGATCTGGAACAACGTGAATCGGTCGCCGTTGGCCGTCGGACCGAATATCCCGACGACGAGTGTGATCGCGATGGTGGACCCGCGGAAGCCCGGCCGGGTGGCCCACGCGGCCAGCGGGATCACCGCCCACAGCAGGTACCACGGTTGCACCACCGGGAACAGCAGGATCGTGCCGCCGAGGGCTACACCGAGACCGCCGACGGGGTGCAGCCGCCCGCGCAGCACCGCCAGCAGCAGCCAGCTGACCAGGATCGCGATCAAGAACACGCCAATGGCGCGGGTAAGGGCCAGGACTGCGGTGGTGTGGTCGCCGAGGCCCAGCAGGATTCCGACCTGGCCGGTGCCCAGGGCCAGCAGTGTCGGCGGTGACATCCAGCTGCGCACCACGTTGGCCGTGCCCAGGGTGCCCAGCCAACCGAAGCCGAGGCCGCTGGCCCAGCCGATCACGGCCATAACCGCCAGTGAGATCACCCCGAGGGGGGCGCTCGCGACGAAGAATGCCTTGATGGTGCCGCCCAGGCGCCAGGCCAACGCCATCGCGACGAACCCGAGTGCGAGCAGCGACGGCAGCTTGACCTGGGAGGACAGCGTGATGAGCACTGTGCCGAGCAGCAGCATGCCTGCGGGGTACCAGCGGTCCCAGTCCTCACGAGAGTGTGGCCAGGCAAGCGGCCGGGGGATGAGCGGGGCCGCGGCATCGATTCCGCGCAGCGCGAACTCCGTACCCGCCAACATCAGGCCGAGCATCAGGGCCTCGTTGTGGATACCGGCCACCAGATGCATGAACAGCAGCGGATTACACGCGCCGAGCCACAGTGCGCTGACCTCGGCGACCCCGCAGCGTCGGGCCAGCCGGGGTGTCGCCCACACGATCAAGCCGACGCCGAGCAGCACCACGGCGCGGTGACACAACACCGCCGCGACGATGTTCTCGCCGGTCAGTGCGGAAATACTCTCGCCGATCCACAGGAACAGTGGGCCGTAGGGTGCCGGGGTCTCACGCCACAGACTGGGCACCGACAACGTGAACACGTGATCAAGGCCGAGGCCGGTCGCCGGACCGACCTGGTACGGGTTCAGGCCGATGTAACCGATCTCACTCTGGGCCAGATACGAGTAGACGTCCTTGCTGTACATGGGCGGCGCGATCAGCAGCGGAATGGCCCACAACAGCAGCGTCCGATCCAGTTGGCTGCGTGACATCCGGCGCGGGCCGAGGGCGAAGCGTCCGAGCATCAGCCAGGCCAGGGCCATCATCACCGCGCCGGTGGTCGTCATCGTCAGTGACACCGTCTGGATGCGGGAGGGCAGGTTGAGCAGCCGCACCCCGAAGGTGGGGTCTTGCACGACAGGGCGGGCGCCCGCACCGAGTGCGCCGATCGCCATCAGTACGGTTCCGGTGGCCCCGAACAGCCGGGTACGGCGTTGAGCGATGACCTCGGCGGGGTTGAGTGGGGATCCGACAGCCCGTTCGTCACCGTGCCACCGGGCGATCGATGAGCTGAATGTCGACAGGCGGCTTGCCATCAGGGCAGCGTAACGGTCGACCGGGGCGGTCTTCGTCATGCGGCGGTGGCGCAGGTCACGTAAGGGTGCCCTTGCTAGAACCCGGGGCGGAATTCCGTCACAATGGTGTTGTGAAAATGCGTCGGGAGACTACGGGCTCGGTTTCGAGCCCTGTTTCGGCTGGTGTGCCGAAGCCGGTCAACGACGTTGTGCCGGCATCCGACGGGCATACCCGCCGGGCGATCATCCACCTGTTGCTGGAAGGTCCGATCACCGCGGGGCAGATCGGTGACCGGCTCGGTATTTCGGCTGCGGGCGTACGCCGGCACCTCGATGCCCTGATCGAAGCCGGCGATGCACAGGCCAGCGCCGCCGCGGCGTGGCAGCACAGCGGTCGGGGCCGCCCGGCCAAGCGTTACCGGTTGACCTCCGCGGGGCGCGCCAAGCTGGGCCACACCTATGACGATCTCGCCGTCGCCGCGATTCGGCAACTGCGTGAGATCGGCGGCAAGGACGCTGTGCGGACCTTCGCGCGGCGCCGCATGGACACCATCCTGGCCGGCGTCACCGAGGGGTCCGGCGGAGTGGCCGACACCGCCGAGCGCGTCGCGGACGCGCTGACGCGGGCCGGGTATGCCACGACGACCAATCCGGTGGACGGCCCGATTCACGGGGTGCAGATCTGCCAGCATCACTGTCCGGTATCGCACGTCGCCGAGGAGTTCCCGGAGTTGTGCGAAACGGAGAGCGAGGCGTTCGCCGAGATCCTGGGCACTCATGTCCAGCGGCTGGCCACCATCGTCAACGGTGACTGCGCCTGCACCACACACGTTCCACTCGATGCGGACGGCCCAGCCAGGACGGCCGCAGAGACAAGCCAAACGACAGCCAACAAGCAAGGAGCGGCGATATGACCATCACGCCCGAAACGGCATCGATGAGCCGCGTGCGCGAAGAGGATCGAAACCTGACCCAGGAAGAGACCATCGCGTCACTGGGCAACTACGGCTACGGCTGGTCGGACTCGGACGTCGCAGGCGCCAGTGCCCAGCGCGGCCTGTCCGAAGCCGTCGTGCGTGACATCTCGGCCAAGAAGAACGAGCCGGAATGGATGTTGGAATCCCGGCTCAAGGCCCTTCGTACCTTCGAGAAGAAGCCCATGCCGAACTGGGGTTCCAACCTCGAGGGCATCGACTTCGACAACATCAAGTACTTCGTGCGTTCCACCGAGAAGCAGGCGGCGTCCTGGGAGGAACTGCCCGAGGACATCCGCAATACCTATGACCGTCTCGGCATTCCGGAAGCCGAGAAGCAGCGTCTGGTCGCCGGTGTGGCCGCTCAGTACGAGTCCGAGGTGGTGTACCACCAGATCCGCGAGGACCTCGAGGCGCTCGGCGTCATCTTCCTGGACACCGATTCGGGCCTGCGCGAGCACCCGGAGATCTTCCAGAAGTACTTCGGCACGGTGATCCCGGCCGGCGACAACAAGTTCTCGGCTCTGAACACCGCGGTGTGGTCGGGTGGTTCGTTCATCTACGTCCCGCCGGGCGTGCACGTCGACATCCCGCTGCAGGCCTACTTCCGGATCAACACCGAGAACATGGGCCAGTTCGAGCGGACGCTGATCATCGCCGACGAAGGCTCCTACGTGCACTACGTCGAGGGTTGTACGGCACCGATCTACAAGTCGGACTCGCTGCACTCCGCCGTGGTCGAGATCATCGTCAAGCCCGGTGCCCGCGTGCGCTACACGACCATTCAGAACTGGTCGAACAACGTCTTCAACCTGGTGACCAAGCGTGCCCGCGCCGAGGCCGGCGCCACCATGGAGTGGATCGACGGCAACATCGGTTCAAAGGTCACCATGAAGTACCCGGCGGTCTGGATGACCGGTGAGCACGCCAAGGGTGAGGTGCTCTCGGTGGCCTTCGCCGGCGAGGGCCAGCACCAGGACACCGGCGCCAAGATGCTGCACCTGGCCCCGAACACGTCGTCCAACATCGTGTCCAAGTCGGTGGCCCGCGGCGGTGGCCGCGCGTCCTACCGCGGCCTGGTCCAGGTCAACAAGGGCGCCCACGGCAGTAAGTCGAGCGTGAAATGCGATGCGCTGCTGGTCGATACGATCAGCCGCTCGGATACCTACCCGTACGTCGACATCCGCGAGGACGACGTGACGATGGGGCACGAGGCCACGGTGTCCAAGGTCAGCGAGGATCAGCTCTTCTACCTGATGAGCCGCGGTCTGACCGAGGACGAGGCGATGGCGATGGTGGTGCGCGGCTTCGTCGAGCCCATCGCCAAGGAACTGCCCATGGAATACGCGCTCGAGCTCAACCGGCTGATCGAGCTGCAGATGGAAGGCGCGGTCGGTTAAGTGGCATCGAATTTGACGGAAGCGGCCGAAACGGCTGCCGCCAACTCCGGCTCGACGTTGGCTGCCGCCAACAAGGGCGAGCTGTTCGCATCTTTCGACGTCAACGCCTTCGAGGTGCCCGGCGGTCGCGACGAGCTGTGGCGGTTCACCCCGCTGAAGCGGCTTCGCGGCCTGCACGACGGCTCGGCCGGGTCCAATGGCCGGCCGACCGGCTCAGCCGGTATCACCGTGACCGAGCGGCCCGGCGTGACCGTGGAGACCGTCGGTCGTGACGACACGCGGCTCGGCGAGGGCGGTGTGCCCACCGATCGCGTTGCCGCTCAGGCCTATTCGTCGTTCGAGACGGCCACGGTGGTGACGGTCAAGCGTGACACCGAAGTCGCCGAGCCCATCGAGATCGTGGTGGAAGGCCCCGGTGTCGACACCGTGGGCTACGGCCATCTACAGATCCGGGTCGAGGAGCTGGCGCGGGCCATCGTCGTGGTCGACCTGCGCGGCAGCGGCACCTACGCGGACAACGTCGAGATCATCGTCGGTGACGCGGCCGGTCTCGGCGTCATCTGGATCGCCGACTGGGCCGACGACATGGTGCATGTCAGCGCCCATCACGCCAAGCTCGGCAAGGACGCGGTGCTCGGGCACGTCAACGTCACCCTCGGCGGCGATGTCGTGCGCACCTCGGCCACCGTGCGATTCGCCGGGCCCGGTGGCGACGCGAAGATGCTCGGGACCTACTTCGCCGACGACGGTCAGTTCTTCGAGTCCCGGTTGCTCGTCGACCACGCTCAGCCGCACTGTAAGTCCGACGTGCTCTACAAGGGTGCGCTGCAGGGTGATCCGGATTCCAAGAAGCCGGACGCGCACACGGTGTGGATCGGCGACGTGCTGATCCGGGCCGAGGCCACCGGTACCGACACCTTCGAGGTGAACCGCAACCTGGTTCTGACCGATGGTGCCCGTGCCGACTCGGTGCCCAACCTGGAAATCGAGACCGGCGAGATCGTCGGAGCCGGGCACGCCAGCGCCACCGGACGTTTCGACGACGAGCAGTTGTTCTACCTGCGCGCCCGCGGCATCCCCGAGGATCAGGCCAGGCGCTTGGTCGTGCGCGGATTCTTCAACGAGATCATCGCCAAGATCGCTGTCCCGGAGGTGCGTGAGCGCCTGACCGCAGCCATCGAAAAAGAACTTGCCATCACTGAATCGAGAGCCAACTAGTCATGACCACTCTGGAAATCAAGGACCTGCACGTCTCGGTCAACGCCGCCGAAGGCGCTGAGAACACCGAGATCCCGATCCTCAAGGGTGTCGACCTCACCGTGAAGTCGGGGGAGACCCACGCGGTCATGGGCCCCAACGGCTCGGGCAAGTCGACGCTGTCCTACGCCATCGCCGGGCATCCCAAGTACACCGTCACCTCCGGGTCCATCACTCTGGACGGACAGGACGTCCTCGAGATGAGCATCGACGAGCGGGCGCGGGCAGGCCTGTTCCTGGCCATGCAGTACCCCGTCGAGGTGCCCGGGGTGTCGATGTCGAACTTCCTGCGCACCGCGGCCACCGCGGTGCGCGGCGAGGCCCCGAAGCTGCGGCACTGGGTCAAGGAAGTCAAGGCCGCGATGGACGATCTGGAGATCGACCCGGCGTTCGGTGAGCGCAGCGTCAACGAGGGATTCTCCGGTGGAGAGAAGAAGCGGCACGAGATCCTGCAGCTGGGCTTGCTGAAGCCGAAGATCGCGATCCTCGACGAGACCGACTCGGGTCTGGACGTCGACGCGCTGCGCATCGTCAGCGAGGGCGTCAACCGCTACGCAGAGGCCGAGCACGGCGGCGTCCTGCTGATCACCCACTACACCCGGATCCTGCGTTACATCCAACCGCAGTTCGTGCATGTGTTCGTCGGCGGTCGCATCGTGGAATCGGGTGGGCCGGAACTCGCCGACGAGCTCGAAGAGAACGGATACGTGCGCTTCACCCAGGCGGTTGGTGCCTGACATAGACGCGAGGAGCAAGACAGTGACCGTCGCACGGACTTTCGACCCCACCTTGCTGGCTGAGGTCAGAGCGGACTTCCCGATTCTGAGCCGGGTCATGCGCGGCGGAAAGCAGTTGGCGTACCTGGATTCCGGGGCGACCTCGCAGAAGCCGTTACAGGTACTCGATGCCGAACGGCAGTTCCTCACCACCTCCAACGGCGCAGTGCACCGCGGTGCGCACCAGTTGATGGAGGAGGCCACCGACGCCTACGAGCAGGGTCGTGCTGACATCGCGGCCTTCGTCGGTGCCGAACCGGACGAGTTGGTGTTCACCAAGAACGCCACCGAGTCGATCAACCTCGTCGCCTACGTTTTGGGGGACAAGCGGTTCGAGCACGCCGTCGGCCCCGGAGACGTCATTGTCACCACAGAGCTGGAGCACCACGCGAACCTGATTCCGTGGCAGGAGCTGGCCCAGCGCACCGGCGCGACGCTGAAGTGGTACGGCGTTACCGATGACGGACGCATCGATCTGGATTCGCTGAAGCTGGACGAGCGCGTGAAAGTGGTGGCGTTCAGCCATCATTCGAACGTCACGGGCGCTGTCGCCCCGGTTGACGAAATCGTCAGGCGGGCTCGGTCTGTTGGCGCCTTGACGGTTTTGGACGCCTGCCAGTCGGTGCCGCATCAGCCGGTCGACTTCCGCGCCCTCGATGTCGATTTCGCGGCGTTCTCGGCTCACAAGATGCTCGGCCCTACCGGTATCGGTGTGCTCTACGGTCGACTCGCGCTGCTGAACTCGATGCCGCCGTTCATCACGGGCGGTTCGATGATCGAGACCGTCACGATGGAGCAGACCACCTACGCGCCTGCGCCGCAACGTTTCGAAGCCGGCACGCCGATGACCTCGCAGGTCGTCGGATTGGCTGCTGCCGCAAGGTATTTGAACGGCATCGGGATGAATGCGGTCGAGGCTCACGAGGCTGAGCTGGTGGCCGCCGCGCTCGAAGGGCTGTCCGGACTGCCGCAGGTGCGCATCATCGGACCGACGGCGATGGAACTTCGCGGATCGCCGGTCAGCTTCGTGGTCGACGGGATCCACGCCCATGACGTCGGTCAGGTGCTCGATGACGAGGGCGTCGCGGTCCGCGTCGGGCACCACTGCGCCTGGCCACTGCATCGCCGTTTCGGGATCGCCGCCACTGCTCGCGCATCGTTCGCGGTGTACAACACGCTCGAAGAGGTGGACCGCCTGGTGGCCGGCGTAAAACGCGCTGTGGAGTTCTTCTCGTGAAAATGGAACAGATGTACCAGGAAGTGATCCTGGATCACTACAAACATCCGCACCACCGCGGGCTGAGAGAACCCTTCGCGGCCGAGGTGCATCATGTCAACCCGACCTGTGGCGACGAAGTGACGCTGCGGGTCGCGCTGTCTGACGACGCCGAGACGGTAGCCGACATCTCCTACGACGGGCAGGGCTGCTCCATCAGCCAAGCCGCTACCTCGGTGCTCACCGATCAGGTCATCGGACTCAGCGTCGGTGACGCGCTCAAGACGGTCGAGGCGTTCACCGAGATGATTTCCTCCCGCGGCACCGTCGAGGGGGACGAAGATGTACTCGGTGACGGCATCGCGTTCGCCGGCGTCGCCAAGTACCCGGCACGGGTGAAGTGCGCGTTGCTGGGTTGGATGGCTTTCAAGGCCGCGCTGGCAGATGCCAGGCCATTGAACGATGCGCTGGCTCAGGCCAGCGATGACGTGAAGGAAGAGCAATGAGCGAGACCGCTTCTGACGAACTGCTCGCCGACGTCGAGGAAGCCATGCGCGACGTGGTGGACCCCGAGCTGGGCATCAACGTCGTCGACCTCGGCTTGGTGTACGGACTCAACGTCGAAGAGGGTGATGAAGGTCGGGTGGCCCTGATCGACATGACGCTCACCTCGGCCGCGTGTCCGCTGACCGACGTGATCGAGGATCAGTCGCGTACTGCGTTGGTCGGCGCGGGCCTGGTCAACGAGATCAAGATCAATTGGGTCTGGAACCCGCCGTGGGGTCCGGACAAGATCACCGACGACGGCCGTGAGCAATTGCGGGCGCTCGGTTTCACCGTCTAGCGGCCGACAGCCGCACCGGGCGACGCTGTTGCCGACGGAGATTGGTATCCGAGGGTGCTGACCGTCCCCGCGTTCGTCTGGCGCACCGGTTTCCTGGGCCGGGCGCTCATCGTCGGCGGAGCGGTGGGCGTCGTAGTGGGTGTGCTCTCCTGGCTGGATTCCGGATTCTGGATTTCCGGCGTCGTCGTGCTGGTCATCGTGGGCACGTTCTCCGGGGTCTGGACAGCGCGCCGGATGGCACGGTACTGGCCGACGGCGGGGCAGTTATCCGGCACGGAACGGGTCGCGGTGGTGCGCGCCGCCCGCGCCGGTGAACCGATCGATGACGTGCGTTTGGCCGGGTTTGCCCGAGATTATCGACAGGGTGTGCATGAGGCAGTTGAGTCGGGACGCCCCCTCCGATGGTTGTTGCCTGCCGTGCTCATCGTCGCCGCCGCAAGTGCCTTGTGGGATGCCGTCTTCGGATCAGTCGGCAATGCGGTGGTGTCGGTTGTCTATCTGACGGCGCTGGTGCTGGAGCTCTTCTGGTGGCCAAGGCGACAGGCCCGCCTACTCGCTTGTGTCGACCAGGCCGGCCCGTAAGGCAGGCCGCCGTGTGTGCTACGGCGGCCCACGTGTATTTCTAGCCCACAGGCGGGTTTTCGCCGGCCGGACCGTACGGCCCGTTCTGCGGTGTCTGTTCGGTGCCACCGTGCGACTGCCCCGGCGGTGAGACCACGATGTTGGCGTTACCTGGGCTTTGGCAGACCGTGGCGGATTGGGTCTCGGTGCACGGCGATGGCGGTTCCTCGGCAGAAGCGGTGGCTCCGAGCGCAACAGCGCCCGCGACGCCGCTCGCGGCCAGAATCTGCGTGACGAACAACAGTGGTTTGGACATCGGCACCTCCTCAGGCGCACTTCGGTTTGGCGGCCGCCAGTGGCGAGTCAACTGACGACGTTGCCCGAGTCCCGGCTCAAGCCACCGACGACTCCTCTCGGCAACAGTCCTTGAGTACCCATGCGGGGCGGACGCCGAACCCCCTCATCACTGTGGACAACTGCCGATTTCCGGCTGATTTCACCCTGATCTTGTCGGGGACCGTCGTTAGCTTCGCCGGCAACAGGACCAGTAGGTCTCGCTGAACGGGAAGGCACCGTAATGAATACCGACATCGAACAATTGCGCACTGTCTGCGTACGTGACCTGGGAGATCCGGCCGGCTGGCCGGAGCCGACGGGATATCCGAATTCCTTGGCGCTGTGCATCATTGATGCGATCTATGTCACGGGAGCGCGTCACCTGACGGTGCAGAAAGTGGTGGAGCGTTACCGCACCCACCGGGCAGGCCAGGGAGGTGACGCCGACACCGACGGCGCCCCCGAACTCTTGGCGAGCGTGCACGAGGTCGGCGGTCCGGAGCCATGGGCATCGGAAATCGGTAATCGTCGTCCGACGTCGACGGCCAGGAACGCGCCGCTGCGTGCGGTGGCGCTGGTGCGGGTCGCCCAGGCGCTCATCGAGTTGGGGATCGAGACGACCGCGGACCTGCGGGCGGCCGCCGAGGACGTGGAGCGTTGCGGGAAGGCGAGAGCGGCATGGTGTGCGGTGCCCGGGCAACAATCCGGCTTCACCTGGTCGTATCTGGTGCTCTTGGCTCAGGTCCCAGAGGTGACGGTGCACACCGCCGTGGCAGGCTATGTCGTCCGCGAGGTCGGTGCGGTTGATCCCGTCGCGGCGCTGCGTGCAGTGTCGCGGTTCGCGGGTTGGGATCTCCACGCGCTCCACCACGCCATCTGGCGGTTCGAGTCGGGGCGGCGGCGTACTCTGCCGTCGTCCGCCTGATTCCGGACAAACTCGCGGTGAGTAAATCGGAATCCGGTCACTCCACTGGCTGTTGCTCCCTCATGTGAGCCAACCACTGCGTGATCTCTTCAGTCCGTTCACCGTCGGGTCGCTGACGATTCCGAATCGTTTCGCGATGGCGCCGATGACCAGAGCGGCGTCACCCGGCGGTGTGCCGGGCGCCGATGTGGCGGCGTATTACGCGCGGCGCGCCGCCGGCGGCGTCGGCCTGATCATCACCGAGGGTGTGCGCTTGGCCGACCCGGTCGCGGGGTGGCCGCTCAGTGTCCCGACCCTGGCGGGCGACGAGGTACTCGACGGCTGGCGGGCCGTCACCGACGCGGTCCATGCCGAGGGCTCCGTGATCGCCGCGCAACTGTGGCATCAGGGTGCCGAACGTGCCGACGCCGACGGCCTGGTCGCCGTCAGCCCATCGGGAATCAACAGTGCCGGTGCGGCGAAGGGTCGGCCGTTGCGGACCGATGAATTGGCCGGGGTCGCAACGCAGTTCGCAGAGGCGGCGCGCAATGCCAAGGCGGCCGGATTCGACGCGGTCGAGTTGCACGGCGCTCACGGTTACCTGCTCGACGAGTTTCTCTGGGAGAAGACGAATCAGCGCACCGATGCCTACGGTGGCTCCCTTGCAGCGCGCACGCGTTTCCCGGTCGAGGTCGTCGAGGCGGTGCACGCCGCGGTCGGTCGCGGGTTCCCGATCATCTACCGCTTCTCGCAGTGGAAGGCCAATGCCTACGACGCGCAACTCGTCCGTAGCCCCGACGAGTTGGAGCAGATGCTCGCCCCGTTGGTGGCTGCGGGCGTCGACGTGCTGCACCCGTCGACGCGCCGCGTCTACGTACCCGCGTTCGCCGGCTCGGACCTGAGCCTGGCGGGCTGGACCAAGAAGGTCAGCGGGGTACCGGTGATCGGGGTCGGCTCGGTCGGGCTGGCCACTGAATTCCAACCCGGAAAGCGAGACGGTGACCCCATCGAGCCGGCCCCGATCGATCGGCTGCTGGAGCAGTTCGAGGCCGAAGAGTTCGACATCGTGGCGATCGGCCGGGCGCTGCTGGCAGATCCGGGCTGGGTGAACCGGTTGCGTGACGACACGCTGGGCGGCTTCACCGGCTACCACGCCGAAACCGCACTGGCCAGGCTCTACTGAAATAGGCTGGGAACAGGCCATTACGCCCCGACGTTAGGAAAAGTGTGAGTACGCAGGACATCACCACCGAACAGTTCGACAGCATCGTCAAGGACAACGAGATCGTGCTGGTCGACTTCTGGGCGTCGTGGTGCGGACCGTGCCGGGCATTCGCGCCGACATTCAAGGCCGCTTCCGAGAAACACCCCGATGTCGTCTTCGCCAAGGTGGATACCGAGGCTGAGCAGGGTTTGGCCGCAGCAGCCGAGATCCGCTCGATCCCCACCCTGATGGCGTTCAAGAAGGGCAAGTTGGTCTTCAACCAGGCCGGCGCGTTGCCGCCGGCCGCACTCGAGGACCTGGTTCAGCAGATCAAGGAATTCGACATCGACGCGGCCATCAAAGAGCAGGCCGAGCGGGGCGACGCCGAACAAATGTGACGGCAGGCACGCGATAGCGTGCTGTCCGTGACTGCGCAGAACGAATTCGTACTGGTCGACCGTCCCCGCCCGGACGTGGCCTTGGTGACCCTGAACCGCCCCGAGCGGATGAACTCGATGGCGTTCGACGTCATGGTGCCGCTCAAGGCGGTGCTGGAAGAACTGCGCTACGACAACAGCGTGCGCGTCGTGGTGCTGACCGGGGCCGGCCGGGGGTTCTCTTCCGGGGCCGATCACAAGTCGGCCGGATCGGTGCCGCACGTGGCCGGTCTGACCAGGCCGACGTACGCACTGCGGTCGATGGAGATCCTCGATGATGTGATCCTCGCCCTACGTCGGCTCCATCAGCCGGTGATCGCCGCCGTCAACGGCGCGGCCATCGGGGGAGGGCTCTGTCTGGCGCTGGCCTGTGACGTTCGCGTGGCCGCCGAGGGTGCCTACTTCCGCGCCGCGGGAATCAACAATGGGCTTACTGCCAGTGAGCTGGGGTTGTCCTACCTTCTGCCGCGCGCGATCGGCTCGTCACGGGCCTTCGAGATCATGCTGACGGGGCGTGACGTGGACGCGCAGGAGGCCGAACGCATCGGGCTGGTGTCCAGCGTGGTGGCCGAGCAGGCGCTTCTGGACACCTGCTATGCCATGGCGGAGCGCATGGCGGCGTTCTCCCGGCCGGGAATCGAGTTGACCAAGCGCACACTTTGGAGTGGACTGGACGCCGCTAGCCTGGAGGGGCACATGCAGGCCGAGGGCCTGGGACAACTCTTCGTGCGCCTGCTCACCGCAAACTTCGAGGAAGCGGTTGCCGCGCGCGCGGAGAAGCGCCCCGCAGTCTTTACCGACGAGAAGTAATTGCCGACGAGAAGTAATCAGACACTGAGGAGGACCGCAGCGTGATCACCGCAACGGACCTGGAGGTCCGCGCCGGCGCGCGCACGCTGCTGTCCTTCGAGGGCTCGGCGCTGCGGGTGCAGCCCGGTGACCGGATCGGGCTGGTGGGGCGCAACGGCGCAGGCAAGACGACCACCATGCGGATTCTGGCGGGGGAGGGTGAGCCGTACGCGGGTTCTGTCACCTCGACCGGTGAAATCGGTTACCTGCCACAGGATCCGAAGGAAGGCGATCTCGACGTCCTGGCTCGTGACCGGGTGTTGTCGGCTCGCGGTCTGGACACACTGCTCGCGGACCTGGAGAAGCAGCAGGTCTTGATGGCAGAGGTTGCCGACGATGCGGCCCGCGACAAGGCGGTCCGCAAATACGGCCAACTGGAGGAGCGTTTCTCCGCGCTGGGCGGATACGCCGCCGAGAGCGAGGCCGGCCGGATCTGCGCGAGCCTGGGTCTGCCCGACCGGGTGCTGACGCAGCCGCTACGCACGCTTTCCGGTGGTCAGCGCCGGCGCGTCGAGTTGGCCCGCATCTTGTTCGCGGCGAGCGACACCGGTTCTGGATCGGCGACCACGCTGCTGCTCGATGAGCCGACCAACCACCTCGACGCGGACTCGATCGGCTGGCTACGGGACTTCCTGCACAACCACACCGGTGGGCTCGTCGTGATCAGCCACGACGTCGACCTGCTCGACGAGGTCGTCAACCGGGTGTGGTTCCTCGACGCGGTACGCGGTGAGGCCGACGTCTACAACATGGGCTGGAAGAAGTACCTCGACGCGCGCGCCACCGACGAACAGCGGCGCCGCCGTGAGCGGGCCAACGCAGAGAAGAAGGCAGGCGCACTGCGGGCCCAGGCCGCCAAGATGGGAGCCAAGGCCACCAAAGCAGTTGCGGCCCAGAACATGTTGCGTCGTGCCGAGCGGATGATCGCCGAACTCGATGCCGAGCGGGTGGCCGACAAGGTGGCCCGGATCAAGTTCCCCACCCCGGCGCCGTGCGGCAAAACCCCGCTGGTGGCCAAGGGTTTGACCAAGACCTACGGGTCGTTGGAGATCTTCACCGGTGTCGATCTCGCCATCGACCGCGGCTCGCGTGTGGTGGTGCTCGGCCTCAACGGTGCAGGCAAGACGACCCTGCTGCGGTTGCTCGCGGGCGCCGAGACCGCCGACGCCGGAGTCCTGGAGCCCGGTCACGGTTGCAAGATCGGGTATTTCGCCCAGGAGCACGACACCCTGGACAACGAGGCGACGGTCTGGGAGAACATCCGCCACGCCGCGCCGGACACCGGCGAGCAGGACCTTCGAGGACTGTTGGGCGCCTTCATGTTCACCGGGCCGCAGCTGGAGCAGCCGGCGGGCACCCTGTCCGGCGGTGAGAAGACGCGACTGGCGCTGGCGGGTTTGGTGGCCTCCACGGCGAACGTGTTGCTGCTGGACGAGCCGACCAACAACCTCGATCCCGCGTCACGTGAGCAGGTCCTCGATGCGCTGCGCAGTTACCAGGGCGCAGTGGTGCTGGTGACCCACGATCCCGGTGCTGCCGAGGCGCTCGATCCGCAGCGTGTGGTGCTGCTGCCCGATGGCACAGAGGACTTCTGGTCCACTGAATACCGGGATCTCATCGAGCTCGCCTGACCGCGAATTCCCAAGACCCACCCCGCCTTCGAGACCGTCAATATAAGACGTTGGACAAATCGACCACCCGGCGTGTGGGTGGTTTCTACTGTGGGTACCCGTCGGGACATCACAAGCTGGGAGATGTCGATGAGGGATATGAACAAGAATCGCGGCGAACTGCTGGCCGAGCTTCGCAAGGCCTACGAGGGGGGTGCCAGCATCCGCTCGCTGGTAGCCAAGACCGGCCGTTCCTACGGCTCGATTCACAGCCTGCTGCGGGAATCGGGAACGACGATGCGCAGCCGTGGTGGCCCCAACCACCGAACGCGGTCCAGGGTGTGACGAGCACAACCGCTGCGCGCTGGCCGGATTCAGCTCTCCGCGGGTGCCTGCTGGCGGACGCTGTCCTCGACCAGGTCGAGGACCGCGGTGAGGTTCTTCGGGTCCTCGCCGGAGGCGATACGGGCCACCAAACCGTCCAGGACCAGATCCAAATAGATGTGCAGGACGGCACTCGGCACATCGTCACGTAATCGACCGGCCTGCTTCTGGCGGCGGAGACGCTCTGTGATCGCGGCATCCAACTCGGCCGACCGTTCGGCCCAGCCTCGATGAAAAGCCGGGTCATTGCGCAACTTTCGGGCGATTTCCAGCCGGGTCGCCAGCCAGTCGAACTGCTCGGGGGCGGCCAGCATGTTGCGCATCACCTGGATCAGACCTTCGCGGGCGGCCACGTCGGCCATCCGCTCGGCGTCCTCGCGAGCCAGTTCGAAGAACAAGGTGTCCTTGTCCTTGAAGTGGTGAAAGATTGCGCCGCGCGACAGCCCGATGGTTTCTTCGAGCCGCCGCACGGTCGCACTCTCGTAACCGTATTGGCCGAAACAGCGCCGGGCGCCGTCAAGGATCTGACGGCGCCGGGCCGCGAGATGGTCGTCCGTCACCCGGGGCATTCAGACCACTCCTCGCGCAAGCGCCTGTCGCGGCGCTGTCTCTTACCTGCTTCGGTCAGTCCGGTCAGGATTACTTCGACTTCAGCATGTTGCGCAGCACGTACTGCAGGATGCCGCCGTTGCGGTAGTAGTCGGCCTCGCCGGGGGTGTCGATGCGGACCACGGCGTCGAACTCCACTTTGGAGCCGTCCTCCTTGGTCGCGGTGACCTTGACCGTCTTCGGCGTCTTGCCCTCGTTGAGCGCCTCGATGCCGGTGATGTCGTAGGTCTCGGTGCCGTCGAGCTTGAGGCTCGCGGCCGACTCGCCTGCCGGGAACTGCAGCGGGATCACACCCATACCGATCAGGTTCGACCGGTGGATGCGCTCGAAGGACTCGGTGATGACGGCCTTGACGCCCAGCAGCACCGTGCCCTTGGCCGCCCAGTCACGCGAAGAGCCCGACCCGTACTCCTTGCCGCCCAGGACGACCAGCGGGATGCCGGCTTCCTTGTAGTTGACCGAGGCGTCGTAGATGAACGACTGCGGCCCACCCGGCTGGGTGAAGTCACGGGTGTAGCCACCGGAGACGTCGTCGAGCAACTGGTTGCGCAGCCGGATGTTGGCGAACGTGCCGCGAATCATCACCTCGTGGTTGCCGCGCCGCGACCCCAGCGAGTTGTAATCCTTGCGCTCAACGCCGTTGGCATCGAGGTACTGCGCGGCCGGCGTGCCCGGCTTGATCGAACCTGCCGGGCTGATGTGGTCGGTGGTCACCGAATCGCCAAGCAGGGCAAGGACTCTGGCGCCCTTGATGTCGACGACCGGCTCCGGCTCGGCGGGCATGCCGTCGAAGTACGGCGCCTTGCGCACGTAGGTGGAGGCGTCGTCCCACTCGAAGATGTTGCCTTCGGGGGTGGAGAGCGAACGCCAGCGGTCGTCGCCCTTGAACACGTCGGCATAGGAGTCCGTGAACATCTCCCGGTTGATCGAGGACGCGATGGTCTCCTCGATCTCCTTGGCAGACGGCCAGATGTCCTTGAGGAAGACGTCGTTGCCCTCCTGGTCCTGGCCGAGCGGGTCGGTCTCGAAGTCGAAGTCCATGGTTCCCGCAATGCCGTAGGCGATGACCAGCGGCGGGGAGGCCAGGTAGTTCATCTTGACGTCGGGGGAGATGCGGCCCTCGAAGTTGCGGTTACCCGAGAGCACCGCGGTCACCGACAGGTCGTTGTCGTTGATGGCCTTGGAGATCTCGTCGGGCAGCGGGCCGGTGTTGCCGATGCAGGTGGTGCAGCCGTAGCCGCCCAGGTAGTAGCCCAGCTTCTCCAGGTACGGCCACAGGCCGGCCTTGTTGTAGTAGTCGGTGACGACCTGGCTGCCCGGTGCCATGTTGGTCTTGACCCACGGCTTGCTGGTCAGGCCCTTCTCGACGGCCTTCTTCGCGAGCAGCGCGGCGCCGATCATGACCGACGGGTTGGAGGTGTTGGTGCAGGACGTGATGCCCGCGACGACGACCGCGCCGTGGTCGAGCACGAATTCACCGCGCTCGTCGGAGCGCACGGTGATCGGCTTGGTCGGTCGGCCCTCGGCGCCGTTGGCGGCAGACGGGCGGACGTCGACGGCGCCGTCGTCGGCGAAGGTCAGCTTGGCCGGATCCGAGGCCGGGAAGGACTCCTCGATCGCCTCGTCGAGCTGGGTGTGCTCGACGGGCAGGTTCTCCTCGACGTAGTTGTGGATGTCCTTGCGGAACGCGTTCTTGGCGTCCGACAGCTCGATGCGGTCCTGCGGACGCTTCGGGCCGGAGATCGAGGGCACCACGGTCGACAGGTCGAGCTCGAGGTACTCGGAGAAAACCGGTTCCCGGTCGGGGTTGTGCCACATGCCCTGCGTCTTGGCGTAAGCCTCGACGAGTGCCAGCTGCTCCTCGGTACGCCCGGTCAGCCGCAGGTAGTTGATGGTTTCGTCGTCGATCGGGAAGATCGCTGCAGTGGAACCGAACTCGGGGCTCATGTTGCCCAGGGTGGCGCGGTTGGCCAGCGGCACCTCGGCGACGCCCTTGCCGTAGAACTCGACGAACTTGCCGACCACGCCGTGCTTGCGCAGCATGTCGGTGACGGTGAGCACGACGTCGGTGGCGGTGACGCCGGGCTTGATCTCACCGGTCAGCTTGAAGCCGACGACGCGGGGGATGAGCATCGAGACGGGCTGGCCCAGCATGGCGGCCTCGGCCTCGATACCGCCGACGCCCCAGCCCAGCACGCCCAGGCCGTTCTCCATGGTGGTGTGGCTGTCGGTGCCCACACAGGTGTCCGGGTATGCGACCCCGTTGCGGGTCATCACGACGCGGGCCAGGTACTCGATGTTGACCTGGTGCACGATGCCGGTGCCCGGCGGGACGACCTTGAAGTCGTCGAACGCGCCTTGGCCCCAGCGCAGGAACTGGTAGCGCTCGGAGTTGCGCTCGTACTCGAGTTCGACGTTGCGCTCGAAGGCGCCGGCGTTGCCGAAGACGTCGAGGATGACGGAGTGGTCGATGACCATCTCGGCGGGGGACAGCGGGTTGACCTTGTCCGGGTCACCGCCGAGGGCGGCCACGGCCTCGCGCATGGTGGCCAGGTCGACGATGCACGGCACACCGGTGAAGTCCTGCATCAGCACGCGGGCCGGGGTGAACTGGATCTCGACGCTCGGCTCGGCCGAGGGATCCCAGTTGGCGATGGCCTCGATGTGGTCCTTGGTGATGTTGGCGCCGTCCTCGGTGCGCAACAGGTTCTCCGCAAGCACCTTGAGGCTGTACGGGAGCTTTTCGGTACCGGGTACCGCGTCCAGTCGGTAGATTTCGTAGTTCTGGTCCCCGACAGTCAATGTGTCGCGGGCACCAAATGAGTTAAGGGACGAATTTTCCGTATTCTCGCTGCTCACATCAACTCCCGGCTCGATCTCGCCGCGACGGGCTGTGTCGGCGGCGTCCTGATCCTAACAGTACGCTTGTCCTGCAATGGCCAGCGGGCCGGGGTCCAGTCTTCCCTTGTCGCGTTCGCGTTGCTACCCGGTCGGTCGGATCCGTGTGATCCGTGCGCGGTCGCCCGCGTCACCCACCGGTGACGATCGGCGGTCGATGCGGTGACGATTCCCATGTCGCTTCGCGGACGCGCAGCGGTTCGGCGTACCGTGCCCCTGTGACCGGACCGCATGTCATCCCGTTCCTTCCTGCCTACATCCCGGTCGAGGTGTGCGACACCGTAGGGATGGACGCGGCGCAACCCGACGGGGTCGCCAAGTGCATGGTGGCTGTGCAGGCCGACGTTCGCGACGACGGGGTCAGTGCACCCGCCGCCGACGTCGAGGCGCTGCGTCAGGTCGTCAGCGACGCTCGTCAGGAAGGCGTCGACCTCAAGATCGTGGTGTTGCCGGCGAATCCGGCGATCGACACCCCGTTGCGCGATATCGCCACCGAGGTCGGGCAGGCCAATCCGGGCGCGACCGTGCTCGCCCTGAGCCCGTCGTTCGCGGGCACCTACAGTCCGACGATCGATCGGGTGACTTTGGAGGCCGGTCAAGACGTCGCCAAGACCGGTGATCCGGTGTTGTCCGCGAAGAATTTTGTCAGCGAGATTTCGACCCCGGATTTCCCGTGGACAGCCCTCACCATCGCGCTGGTTGTCGGCGTCGCCGGTGCGGCCGCCCTCACTCGGCTTCTGCAGCGCCGTAGCAAACAATTGACCGGGTCAGAGGCCTCGAGCGCCTCCTCGCAATAGGCGTCGAAACCCCCTCGAACATTCGTTCGGCATAACGCGCAATATCACTAATTGGTCACACTATTCGCAATTACAAACTTGTAATTTGTGACTAAAGTTTCTTTGGCTTCAGATGTGACGTACGGTGCAATCGGTAACCATTGTTGTAGTTGTGCTTCATGTGGCTTCTGCGCAATGGCCCCGAGCAAACGCCGGTACGCCGTCGTTGAGCCATAGGAGACTTGAGTCGAATGAGACGCACCGTTGGCGCCTCTGCGTCCTGGCTGTACGGCCGTTTCTTGGCCGTGCCGGTGACCGCCGGGATGCTGCTGGCCACGGCTATGTCGGGAGGGGCGCCGGCCGTCGCTGATCCGGGGGCGCCCGATCAGGTCGCGACACTCGTCGCCGCGGTGGCCAATGCCGATCAGAAGCTGCAGGAGTTGGGTGCCGCCATCCAGACCCAACAGGAAGCCGTCAACAAGGCGATCGTCGACGTGCAGGATGCCCGTGACGCCGCGGCCGCCGCGCAGCAGGAGGTCGATGCCAGCCAACGGGGCATCGCAGACGCCAACAACGCGATCGCCCAGGCGCAGAAGAGATTCGACACTTTCGCCGCCGCGACCTATGTCAATGGACCCTCCGGTTCGTATCTGACCGCGTCCGATCCGACCGACATCGTCAGCACCGCCGCGACCGGTCAGACCCTGGCTGTCAGCAGTGACAAGGTCATCGCCGACCTGCAACGTGCCCGCACCGAGCAGGTGAACCGCGAGTCGGCCGCGCGGCTGGCCAAGCAGAACGCCGACCAGGCAACCGCCAATGCCCAGACGAGTCAGGACAAGGCGGTCGAGGCGCTGCAACAAGCGCAACAGACCTTCAGTTCGCAGCAAGACGAGCTGGCCCGGTTGACCGCCGAACGCGCCTCGGCCCAAGCCCAACTCGCGCAGGTGCACAAGACATCGGCTGCCACGGCCCCGGCGCAAGGGCAGGCGCCCCAGGCCGCTGCCGACAATTGGGATCGTGACCCGAAAGCGCCTGTGCAGGCTGGCCAGAAGTGGGACGGCGAATGGGATCCCACGCTGCCGGCGATCCCCAGTGCGTTCGTCAGCGGTGACCCGATCGCCATCATCAACACGGTGCTGGGCATCTCGTCGACCTCGGCCCAGGTCACCCAGAACATGGGACGTCAGTTCCTGCAGAAGCTGGGCATCCTGCCGACTCCGACCGGTTACACCAACGGCGCCATCCCGCGGGTGTACGGACGGCAGGCGTCCGAATACGTCATCCAGCGCGCCGGCTCCCAGATGGGTGTCCCGTACTCGTGGGGCGGCGGCAACGCGGCCGGCCCCAGTCGCGGCATCGATTCGGGTGCCAACACGGTCGGCTTCGACTGTTCCGGCCTGATCCTCTACGCGTTCGCCGGCGTCGGCATCAAGTTGCCGCACTACTCGGGCTCGCAGTACAACGCCGGGCGCAAGATCCCGTCCTCGCAGATGCGTCGTGGCGACGTGATCTTCTACGGCCCCGGTGGCAGCCAGCACGTCACGCTCTACCTGGGCAACGGCCAGATGCTCGAAGCGCCCTACACCGGCTCACACGTCAAGATCTCGCCGGTCCGGACCAGCGGCATGACCCCGTACGTCGTCCGCTACATCGAATACTGATGGGAATACATTGCGCTCCTTCGTCTTACGGTGCCTGATCCTGATCGCCGCAACTGCGTTCGCGGCGATCAGTCTGGTGACGCCGGCCAACGCCGCACCTGACGACGGCCAGTGGGATCCCACGCTCCCGAAGATCGTCAGCTCGGGGGCGCCCGGCGACCCGGTGGCCATCGCCAACGCCTCGTTCCAGGTCAGCCAGATCGCACTGCAGACCACCCAGAACCTCGGACAGCAGTTCCTGCAGTCCATCGGGCTGGCCCCCAAACAGGCCGCGTCGACATTCCCCGGCGGTCGGGTCCGCGGTCCGCAGGCCATCGAATACGTGATCCGGCGCGGGGGATCCCAGATGGGTGTGCCCTACTCGTGGGGCGGTGGCACGCTGACCGGGCCCGGGCCCGGCGTCGATTACGACGCCGGGAAGATGGGCTACGACTGCTCGGGCTTCACCCGGTACGCGTTCGCCGGTGTGGGGGTGCAGATCCCGAAGTATTCGGGCGATCAGTACAACACCGGTCGCAAGGTGCCGGTGGCCCAGGCAAAGCGCGGTGACCTGTTGTTCTGGGGTCCCGGCGGTAGCCAGCACGTGGCGATGTACCTCGGAGGCGGCAAGATGCTGGAGGCGTCCGGCAGTGCGGGCAAAGTGACGGTGAGCCCGGTCCGGATGGCGGGCATCCAGCCGTACGCGGCCCGCATCATCGAATCCTGAGGGGAACCTGAACTCTTCCGGGCAGCGTCGACGGATCTCGAAGTGCCTGGAATAGTTGACGGCGGGCACCCGGTTGCCCGTTGGAGCAAGTAGGCATTACCAGCGTTTTTGTAGTCGAACACCGTGGGAGGAAGTTGATGACGTCACCGAGTGGACCGCCGCAGGGCGCCGGAGGCTATCCCGGTTCGAGCCCGGCGCCGGGCTTCCCGCCCGGGTCGACCGGCTCCCACGCCGCGCCGGCAGCCCCGCAGGCCGCGGCCAACGGCAGCCTGCAGGCCGAGGTGCACACCCTGGAACGCGCCATCTTCGAGGTCAAGCGGATCATCGTCGGCCAGGACCAGCTCGTCGAGCGGATGCTGGTCGGTCTGCTCGCCAAGGGCCACGTGCTGCTCGAAGGTGTGCCCGGTGTGGCCAAGACGCTCGCGGTCGAGACGTTCGCCAAGGTGGTCGGCGGCACCTTCGCCCGGATCCAGTTCACCCCTGACCTGGTGCCCACCGACATCATCGGTACGCGTATCTACCGGCAGGGCAAGGAAGACTTCGACATCGAGCTCGGCCCGGTGGTGGTCAACTTCCTGCTCGCCGACGAGATCAACCGTGCGCCCGCGAAGGTGCAGTCCGCACTTCTCGAGGTGATGGCCGAGCGCAAGATCTCGATCGGCGGCAAGACCTTCCCGCTGCCCAGCCCGTTCCTGGTGATGGCGACCCAGAACCCGATCGAACAGGAAGGCGTCTACGCGCTTCCGGAAGCCCAGCGCGACCGCTTCCTGTTCAAGCTCAACGTCGATTACCCGTCGCCGGAGGAAGAGCGCGAGATCATCTACCGGATGGGTGTGAAGCCCCCGGAGCCCAAGCAGATCCTCAACACCGGAGACCTGCTGCGGCTGCAGGAGCTGGCGGCCAACACGTTCGTGCACCACGCGCTGGTGGACTACGTGGTGCGGATCGTCACCGCGACCCGCGAACCCGAGAAGTTCGGCATGCCCGACGCCAAGGCCTGGATCGCCTACGGCGCCTCGCCGCGTGCGTCGCTGGGCATCATCTCGGCGGCCCGGGCGCTGGCGCTGGTGCGTGGGCGTGACTACGTGATCCCGCAGGATGTCGTCGAGGTGATCCCCGACGTGCTGCGCCACCGTCTCGTGCTGACCTACGACGCGCTGGCCGACGAGGTGTCCGCGGAGACCGTGGTCAACCGGATCCTGCAGACCGTCGCCCTACCGCAGGTCAATGCGCTTCCGCAGCAAGGACATTCGGTTGCGCCCGCCGTACCTGCCGCGGCCGCCGCGGCGGGTGGTCGGTGACCACTTCGCGACGCACCGTCGACCTGCCGTCTCTCAAGCGCGGGGAGATTCGTGACCCTGCGTTGACGGCGGCGTTGCGCAAGCTTGAGCTGACGGTGCGGCGCAAGCTTGACGGGGTCCTGCACGGTGACCACCTCGGTCTGATCCCGGGCCCGGGATCAGAACCGGGGGACTCGCGGATCTACCAGCCCGGTGACGACGTGCGCCGGATGGACTGGTCGGTGACGGCGCGGACGCAGACGCCGCACGTGCGCCAGATGATCGCCGACCGCGAGCTGGAGACGTGGCTCGTCGTCGACATGTCGGCCAGCCTGGACTTCGGCACCACCACGTGCGAGAAGCGCGATCTGGCTGTGGCGGCAGCGGCCGCGATCGCGTTTCTCAACAGCGGCGGCGGAAACCGGATCGGCGCGATCATCGCCAACGGCGACACCATGCGCCGGGTTCCGGCGCTGAGTGGGCGCGTGCACGAGCAGGAACTGCTGCGGGCCATCGCCACGACGCCGCGGGCCCCGGTGGGTGTGCGCGGCGACCTGGCCGCGGCCATCGACGCCCTGCGCCGCCCCGAGCGCCGCCGCGGCATGGCGGTGATCATCAGTGACTTCCTCGGGCCGATCAACTGGATGCGTCCGCTGCGGGCCATCGCGGGGCGCCACGAAGTACTCGGCATCGAGATCCTCGACCCCCGCGACGTCGAACTGCCCGCGGTCGGCGACGTGGTGCTGCAGGACACCGAGACCGGGGTCACCCGTGAGTTCACCATCGACGAACAGTTGCGCAGCGACTTCGAGCGGGCTGCCGCCGCGCATCGCGAAGAGGTGGCCCGGACGTTGCGGCGGTGCGATGCGCCACTGCTGAGCCTGCGTACCGACCGGGACTGGATCGCCGACGTGGTCCGGTTCGTGGCCAACCGGCGGCGCGGCGCGCTTGCGGGCCGTTAGCCCCGTACCGGTAGAAGAAGCTTGATGAGCAACCAAACCGAAATGACTTCTCGCACATGACTTTACCGATTCTCGGTCCGATGAGCCTGACGGGCTTCGCGCACGCGTGGTGGTTCTTGTTCCTCTTCGTGGTGCTGGGGCTGGTGGCGTACTACGTCATCGTGCAGCGCGCGCGTAAACAGCGGGTCCTGCGCTTCGCCAACATGGAGCTGCTCGAAAGTGTGGCGCCCAAGCAGCCGACCCGGTGGCGGCACCTGCCCGCGGCTCTGCTCGCGGTCTCGCTCGTCCTGCTGACGGTGGCGATGGCGGGCCCGACCCACGATGTGCGGATTCCGCGTAACCGCGCCGTGGTCATGTTGGTGATCGACGTGTCCCAGTCGATGCGCGCCACCGATGTCGCCCCCAGCCGGCTGGCCGCCGCGCAGGAGGCGGCCAAGCAGTTCGCCGATCAGCTCACCCCGGGCATCAACCTCGGGCTGATCGCCTATGCGGGTACCGCGACCGTGCTGGTGCAGCCGACCACCAACCGCGAGGCCACCAAGAACGGTCTCGACAAGCTGCAGCTGGCGGACCGGACCGCCACGGGAGAGGGAATCTTCACCGCGCTGCAGGCGATCGCCACCGTCGGAGCAGTGATCGGCGGTGGTGACGAGAAGCCGCCCGCGCGCATCGTGCTGATGTCCGACGGCAAGGAGACCGTGCCGTCCAACCCGGACAATCCGAAGGGCGCCTACACCGCGGCTCGCACGGCCAAGGATCAGGGAGTGCCGATCTCCACGGTGTCCTTCGGCACGCCGTACGGCTACGTCGAGATCAACGATCAGCGCCAGCCGGTTCCGGTGGACGACGAGATGCTGGGCAAGATCGCCAAGTTGTCGGGCGGCGACGCCTTCACCGCGTCCAGCCTCGAACAGCTCAAGCAGGTGTTCACCTCGCTGCAGCAGCAGATCGGCTACGAGACCATCAAGGGCGACGCCAGCCTGGGTTGGCTCCGGTTGGGTGCGTTGGTGCTGGCCCTGGCCGGTGTGGCGGCTCTGCTGATCAACCGCAGACTGCCCGGCTAGAACGCGATTGCGCCTTCCCGGACGGCAGTCGGCACCGGTGGTGCGATTTCCAGACCATGCTGGTGAGGAGATAAGTTGGCGGGCATGAGTGACGCTGCTGTCGCGAAAGCCGACACCGAATCCACCTCCGAAGGCGCCGCCGCTGAAGCCGGCGGCCGCCCGGCATTCGTTCCCCGTTCCGTGCTGGTCACCGGTGGAAACCGGGGAATCGGCCTGGCGATCGCGCAGCGACTGGCCGCCGATGGACACAAGGTCGCCGTGACGCACCGCGGATCCGGGGCACCGGAAGGTCTGTTCGGCGTCGTGTGTGATGTCACCGACAACGAGGCCGTCGACCGTGCGTTCAAAGAGGTGGAAGAGCACCAGGGTCCCGTCGAGGTGCTGGTGTCCAATGCCGGTATCTCGCAGGACGCGTTCCTGATGCGGATGACCGAAGAGCGGTTCGAGAACGTCATCAACGCAAACCTGACCGGTGCCTTCCGGGTGGCCCAGCGGGCCTCGCGCAGCATGCAGCGCAAGCGTTTCGGCCGGATCATCTTCATCGGCTCCGTCTCGGGCATGTGGGGGATCGGCAACCAGGCCAACTACGCAGCCGCCAAGGCCGGCCTGATCGGCATGGCGCGCTCGATCTCGCGCGAGCTCTCCAAGGCCGGTGTCACCGCCAACGTGGTGGCCCCGGGCTACATCGACACCGAGATGACCCGCGCGCTGGACGAGCGGATTCAGGCAGGCGCCCTTGACTTCATCCCCGCGAAGCGGGTCGGCACCGCCGAGGAGGTCGCCGGCGCGGTGAGCTTCCTGGCATCCGAGGACGCGAGCTACATCGCCGGCGCGGTGATCCCCGTCGACGGCGGCATGGGCATGGGGCACTGACCCACCGGTCAGCTGCCCCAAACATATTGGACTACTGAAGCTTTCAAGAAGGAGTCGCACTAATGGCAGGTTTGCTCGAAGGCAAGCGCATCCTCGTCACCGGGATCATCACGGACTCGTCGATCGCATTCCACATCGCGAAGGTGGCCCAGGAAGCCGGGGCTGAGCTGGTGCTCACCGGGTTCGACCGGATGAAGCTGATCCAGCGCATCGCCGACCGGTTGCCCAAACCGGCGCCGCTGCTGGAACTCGACGTGCAGAACGAGGAGCACCTCGCGAGCCTGGCCGACCGGATCTCGGGCGCCATCGGCGAGGGCAACAAGCTCGACGGCGTGGTCCACTCCATCGGCTTCATGCCGCAGACAGGCATGGGGGTGAACCCCTTCTTCGACGCCCCGTACGCCGATGTCGCCAAGGGGATCCACATCTCGGCCTACTCCTACGCCTCGCTGGCCAAGGCCACGCTGCCGATCATGAACGAGGGCGGCAGCATCGTCGGCATGGACTTCGATCCGACGCGCGCCATGCCGGCATACAACTGGATGACGGTGGCCAAGAGCGCTCTGGAGTCGGTCAACCGGTTCGTGGCTCGCGAGGCCGGCGCGGCCGGTGTCCGTTCGAATCTCGTCGCCGCCGGCCCGATCCGGACTCTCGCCATGAGCGCCATCGTCGGCGGCGCACTGGGTGACGAGGCGGGCAAGCAGATGCAGCTGCTGGAAGAGGGCTGGGATCAGCGTGCGCCGATCGGCTGGAACATGAAGGATCCGACGCCGGTCGCCAAGACCGTGTGTGCGTTGCTGTCCGACTGGATGCCCGCCACCACAGGCACCATCATCTACGCCGACGGCGGCGCCAGCACCCAGTTGCTCTGATTTGTTTTCCGCCGAAACCGCGTTCCGGCAGGGGTGCACACGCACACTCTGCGCCGGAACGCGGTTTCGTCCGTAGAGGGGACGTGAGTTGAACGAGTTCGACGCGGTCCTGCTGTTGTCGTTCGGAGGCCCGGAGGGCCCCGAGCAGGTGATGCCCTTCCTGGAGAACGTCACCCGAGGGCGCGGCATCCCGGCGGAGCGGCTGGCCGAGGTGGCCGAGCACTACCTGCATTTCGGTGGTGTGTCGCCGATCAACGGCATCAACCGCGCACTCATCGAGCAGTTGCGGCTGCAGCTGCCCGATCTGCCGGTGTACTTCGGCAACCGGAACTGGGAACCATACGTCGAGGACACGGTTGCGGAGATGCGCGACAACGGCATTCGTCGCGCGGCAGTTTTCACCACGTCGGCATGGGGCGGATATTCCAGCTGCGCCCAGTACGTCGAGGACATCGTCCGGGCGCGGACCGCGGCCGGACCTGACGCGCCCGAGCTGGTCAAGCTGCGCCAGTACTTCGATCATCCGCTGTTGGTGGAGATGTTCGCCGACTCGATCGCAGCGGCGGCCGAGACGCTGCCGGCCGAGCTGCGTGACGAGGCCAGGCTGGTGTTCACCGCGCACTCGGTGCCCATCGCCGCCGACGAGCGCCACGGCCCGCGGATCTACAGTCGCCAGGTCGCCTACGCCACGCGCCTGGTCGCCGCCGCAGCGGGATATGACGACTACGACCAGGTGTGGCAGTCGCGGTCGGGGCCGCCCCGCATACCGTGGCTGGAACCCGACGTGGCCGATCACCTGGCGACGTTGGGGCAGAAGGGAACCCGGGCGGTCATCGTCTGCCCGATCGGATTCGTCGCCGACCACATCGAGGTGGTGTGGGATCTCGACCACGAACTTCGGTTGCAGGCCGAAGCGGCCGGAATCGCCTTCGCCCGGGCCGGCACGCCGAATGCGGACCCGCGTTTCGCCCGGTTGGCCGCCGGGTTGATCGAGGAGCTGCGCACCGGTACCGAGCCGCTGCGCGTCGCCGGTCCCGACCCCGTCGCCGGCTACGGATGCAGCGTCAACGGCGCGCCGTGCGCGCCGGACTGCTGCATTACCCGGTCCTGACGCTTCGGCCCGATGAAAAGCTAGTCGCGCCAGGCGGATTGCAGGACCGCTTCGAGTGCGGCCAACCGCGCCGAGCGCACCACCTGGGCCAACGGGCGCATGGCGTCGCCTGCGATCTGTACCTCGGAGGAACTCTGCAGGCCGATCGGCATCAGCCCGGAACTCACCGTGATGATCGCTTCGACGTGCGCCGCGTTCTCCAGCACCCGCACTGCCCGGGTCGGTGCGTGGTCAGGGATGCGGTGAATCCGGCCGGCGTCGAGGATGTCTTCCACCATGCCGCGCGGATCGTCGATGTCGACACCGACCCCGGCCCGCAGTGCCACCAAGGTGTCGGCGGCCGAGCGCACCGCTGAACGCAACTCGTACTCGGCTTCGCCGAGATCGAAGTGCTGAGGCGGAGGCAGGACGGGCAGTGAGTACACGGTCCACGACAACGCCCGCGGTTCGGGCTCGAAGGTGGATTCGGTTTCCACGTCGTCGAATTCGAAATACTCGAACTCCGGTACCAGGCCGACGCCGTCGAGCTCGTCGTGGGTCACCAGGACCGCTTCGCCCACGGCCAGCGCATCGCGCTGGAACTGCGAGCCCGCGGGCAGGCCGCGCACGTCGCCGGGCACCGGAAGGGCGACCCTGATCGAGGGCCGGGTGCCGGACCTGCCGACGGCGGTGCGCAGGGTCTGCAGCAACGACACCGAACCCGAGTCCTCAAGTTCCGGCCAGGGCAGTCCGGTACGGACCGCTGCCTGCGAGTCGTAGGCCGTCACAGAATGCATTGGTGCCCATTGGGATAACGCATCGAGGACGTCGTCGGGCGCGGCCGCGCCGGCGAGCCAGGCGTTGGCCCACATCGAAAGAGTCGCACTTGGACACCACATGATCTTGGCAGTGTAATTGCCGGTCGCCGATGAGGTCGGATTCGCTAGGGTGTGCGTATGCCACTTCCGCTGATCTGGCTCATCCTGGCGCTGGGGCTTGCCGGGGCAGAGGCGCTGACCGGTGACATGTTCCTGCTCATGCTGGCCGGCGGGGCACTGGCGGCGACCGGATCGAGTTGGCTGTTCGACCTGCCGGTCTGGGGTGACGGTCTGGTGTTTCTCGTGGTGTCGGTGCTTTTGCTGGTTCTGGTCCGGCCGGCGCTGCGACGCCGTTTCGAGGCCGGGAAGGGGCTTCCCGAGCCCGTCAAGGCGCTCGAAGGCAAATCTGCGCTGGTGCTGGACCGGGTGGCCCAGCACGAAGGGCAGGTAAAGCTCGACGGAGAGGTCTGGACGGCGCGGCCGCTCGACGACAACGACGTCTACGAACCGGGCGATCACGTGACCGTTGTCAGGATCGACGGCGCCACGGCGGTGGTCTTCAAGACGATGTAGTGCTCTGCAAACGACGTAGGACCTCAGGGAGGGATTCACCATGGAAGGTGCCGTAGCCGGGCTGATCTTGCTGCTCGTGCTGGTGGTCTTCGCGATCATCATCGTGGCGAAATCAGTTGCGCTCATTCCGCAGGCCGAGGCAGCGGTGATCGAGAGGTTGGGCCGCTACAGCCGCACGGTCAGCGGTCAGCTGACGCTGCTGGTGCCGTTCATCGATCGGATCCGGGCCCGGGTGGACCTGCGCGAGCGGGTGGTCTCCTTCCCGCCGCAGCCGGTGATCACCGAGGACAACCTGACGCTGAACATCGACACCGTGGTCTACTTCCAGGTCACCAACCCGCAGGCCGCGGTGTACCAGATCAGCAACTACATCGTCGGTGTGGAGCAGCTGACCACCACCACGCTGCGCAACGTCGTCGGCGGCATGACCCTGGAGCAGACGCTCACGTCGCGCGACTCGATCAACGCCCAGCTGCGTGGTGTGCTGGACGAGGCCACCGGCCGCTGGGGGCTGCGGGTGGCGCGCGTCGAACTGCGCAGCATCGATCCGCCGCCGTCGATCCAGGAGTCGATGGAAAAGCAGATGAAGGCCGACCGCGACAAGCGAGCGATGATCCTCACCGCAGAGGGTGTCCGCGAATCCTCGATCAAACAGGCCGAAGGTCAGAAGCAGTCCCAGATCCTGGCCGCCGAGGGTGCCAAGCAGGCCGCGATCCTGGCCGCCGAGGCCGACCGACAATCGCGGATGTTGCGCGCTCAGGGTGAACGTGCCGCCCAGTACCTGCAGGCGCAGGGTCAGGCCAAGGCCATCGAGAAGACCTTCGCTGCGATCAAGGCAGGCCGGCCGACGCCGGAGATGCTGGCCTACCAATATCTGCAGACGTTGCCGCAGATGGCCAAGGGCGAGGCCAACAAGGTGTGGCTGGTGCCCAGCGATTTCGGTTCGGCCCTGCAGGGTTTCACCAAGCTGCTGGGTGCGCCGGGGGAGGACGGCGTATTCCGCTACACACCGTCTCCGGTCGAGGAGAATCTGCCCAAGCCCGAAGACGACAGCGACGAAGTCGCCGAGTGGTTCTCCACCGATACCGATCCGGCGATCGCGCAGGCCGTGGCCAAGGCCGAGGCCGAGGCCAGAGCCACGACGCCGCCGCTGGGTGCCCCGTCGGCGCAGCAATCGCTGGGAGTGCAGCCGGGTGCTTTCCCCACTGAACTGGAAGGCGGCGCGCACCGAGCACCGTAGTGGTGACAGGCGCGTTCGGCACTTGACCCCCTTGACGCAGTAGACTTGACGTACTTGACGCCTTGGGAGGCCGTGATGACCGATCTCGCACTGTTCGAGCGTCAGATCATGCGGTCGGTGAGCCGTAAGGTCCACGAACGGCTACGTCGGGCAGATGAGGCGAGCCTGGGTCCCGAGGCGTTCGGCGACCCGGAGCAGATCGCCGAGGCCATGGTGGCGGCGTTGCCGCTGGGACACGTGTACGACGAGGTCACCGGACCGTTCTACGACACGACGGGGTTGACCCGCTGGCTCGGCGTGACCCGACAGGCCCTGCACCAGAAGGTGGCGCGGTACGCGATCCTGGCCTGTCCGCTCGACGACGGCGGGGTGGTGTACCCGACATGGCAGTTTCTCGACAGCGGTGCCACCATCCCCGCCTTGCGCGACGTGCTGACGGTGCTGACCTCGGGCACCGACGATCCGTGGATGGCGGCGTTGTGGATGCGCGCGCCCAGTGAGCAGCTCGACGGGTCCTGCCCAGCCGATTGGCTGCGTCACGGCGGAGATCCGCAACGGGTGATAGCCATGGCGCGACAAACCGCGGCGAGTTGGAGCGCGTGAGCCGTCAACGGCCCGCGTTGGGTTCACCGCCGGATGTCTCCGGGTTCCCGCGGTCCCGGCTGCGTACGGACCATCTGTTGTACCGGGCGCACACCGTGGGAAAGTCGCCGTGGTGGTTCTCTTCTGACCTGAGCGGCCGCTTCGATCTGCTTCCGCCGAACGGAACCTGTTATCTGGCAACCGATGTCATGGCGGCATTGCGGGAGCGCTTCGGCCACGATCTGGTTCGCCAGGGGGTGGTCACGTTCGACGCCGCGGCGCGCACCGTGGTGTCGAGGGTGCGGGTGCCGTCGGCGCGATGGCTGGCCAACACCTGCTCGGTGCGGGCTTCTTCCTTCGTCGGACTGACGCGCGAGATCAGTACCTGCCCGGACTATGAGTTGCCGCAGGCGTGGGCCGCGGCTTTCTTCGCCACCGGGCGCCATGGCGGAGTCCGTTATCAGACCCGCTTCAGCACCGGCGCGGGAGCGAACGCGGTGGCACTGTTCGACGATGCGGGACAACGTGATTGGGTCGGCGACCCGTCACCGACCCCAGGCGTACAGGCGTGCGTCACCGTGGGCATCATCGTCGCGCACCGGCCCACCCGGCGTCAGGTGCGGATCCAACCTCCACCCGGTCATCCGGACGATCACTGAGCCCGTGTCACCGCGAAGTCTGTACCCGTAGTTCCACCATGGGCAGCGGTGCGCCGGTGTCGGTGATCGGTTGGCCGAGCGTCTCTTCCAGCACGAGCTTGAACTGGTCCCAGGTCTTCGGATGCTGAGCCCGGTAATCGGCCAGCACCTGGTCGACGGCCTGCTGATCGAGCACGCGGGCGACCGCGGGAACAGGCCGGTGGCTGCCGAGCCACACCCGGACCCGCGGATTGGCCACAACATTGCGGAACCACTGCGCCTTGTCGCCGAACCCCGAGGCCACGACGATGGAGTCCGGGCTCGGCCGGCCGACGACTTCGAGCACGACGTAGCGATGTGCGCCGGACGTGCGACCGATGTGTTCGAGCATCAAGATCCTCGAGCCGAACAGCGCCCCGGCGCCAATTCGGTAGAGCCAGATCGGGGCGCGCACCAGCCGGCGGTTGCGTAGGAGTCGGGCGCCGAGATCGGGCAGGGCGGCCATGCTGTCTCCTTCGGTCTCTTTCACTGCTGAGTGTGGGAAACGCGTTCCTCGGGCGCCGTGTCGTGCGGCAGGCGAACGCGGTCACGGTGGTGGAGGCGCCATTCGTAGATCAGGCCGGCCACGCCCAGCGCCGCTGTGCTCAAAGACACCAGGACCAGCGCCGGGCTGATGTTCCCGGTCAACGCGTCGCCCAGAACGACGACCGCCGCCGTACCGGGGAACAAGCCGACCAGGGTCGCGAGCGTGTAAGGCATGACCCGGACGGCAGAGGCGCCTGCGGCGTAGTTGAGTACCGAGAACGGAACTGCGGGGATCAGCCGCATCGACAGCACCACCGGCCAGCCTCGCCGGCGCAGTCGGGCATCGAGCGAGTCGATCCTGGGATGGGGGATCAACCGGTTGAGTTGCCAACCGGCCGCGCGGATCAAGAACAGCGCGAGCACCGCACTCACGGCACTGGCCACCACGGCGATCGCCACGCCGAGCGCCGGCCCGAACAGCAGGCCCGCGGCCAGGGTGAATGCGGTGCGCGGGAAAGGGAAGACCGTGACGACGATGTGGGCGCCCAGAAAGGCCAGTGGGAACCATGGACCGACCGAGGTGGCCCAGTCCCGCATTTGCATCGCGGTCGGCAACGGAACCAGCACTGCGACTGCGACAAGAATCACAATGCCGGCCAACAGGCCCACTATCCGTCGAGGCGGAAGCTGGGAAACCGTCGAGATCACCGCGGCGCGCAGCACGCGCAGTGTTCTGACGACGGGTTTCACGTCTTCCAACAGTACGGGCAGACAGCGCCTGACACCGTTGGGTGTAACCGCGAGTCCGCCCACCAGCGGTCAGCGCCGTGATGGCGATCATTTAGCCTGAGAGCCAAGTGGGTAGGTCACACGCTGCGATAACAGGAGATGCGGGTGTCGTTACAGGGGACTAGCGCGGTCGAAGCGGACCGTGGGCGGTGGCGGACGGCGGTGGCCGGGGTGCTGGCCAAGAGCAGCCGGCGGGATGTGGCCGATCTGCCGGCTGAGCCCGAGCGCCTACTGGATTCGCAGACATACGAGGGTTTCGCCATCCGGCCGCTCTATACGACCCTGGACGCAGTGCCCGAGTCCGCGCTGCCGGGGCAGTGGCCATTTGTCCGTGGCGGCGATGCCCTTCGCGACGTGAAGTCCGGTTGGCGGGTCGTCGAGAGCTTCCCGGCCGTTCCCGGTACCGATGTCGGGACGGTCAACGGAGCGGTCCTGGTGGCGTTGACCGAGGGCGCCAGCGCGCTGGCCCTGCGGGTCGGCGGCGAGGACGGTATCTCGCTGAATGAGCTGGACCGCCTGCTGGACGGTGTGTTCCTGGATCTGGTGCCGGTGATCTTCGACGGTGTCGCAAGCACCGAGCACAACCTGGCCGGTATCGCCGAAGCAGTCTTGCCGCTGCTGAAAGACCTGGACGATGACCAGCGCTCGCGGCTGTCGATCGACCTGGGTGCCGATCCGCTGACCGCGCAGCTTTCGGGGAAGTCCGCCGCCGACGAGGCAGACCTACTGGCCACCGTCGGCAAGCTCACCGGCTACGCCGGCGGAGTGCGGGCGGTCACCGTCGACGGTCCCGCGTTCCACAACCTCGGTTCGAGCGCTGCCTGGGAACTCGCCGGATCGATCGCCGCGGCGGTCTCCTACCTGCGTGTGCTCACCGACGGCGGAGTGTCCGCCGCAGATGCGTTGCGGCAGATCAGTTTCCGCTATGCAGCTGACGACGACCAGTTCATGACGATCGCCAAGCTGCGCGTCGCCCGACAGTTGTGGGCGCGCGTCGCCGAGGTGGTGGGAGCAGCTGAGCACGGCGCAGCCCGCATCCACGCTGTCACCTCACTGCCGATGATGACCCAGCGGGATCCCTGGGTGAACATGTTGCGCACCACACTGGCTGCCTTCTCCGCGGGCGTCGGCGGAGCCGACACCGTGCAGGTGCATCCGTTCGACGCGGCGATTCCCGGCGGTCTGGAGGGAACGTCGACCAGTTTCGCCCGGCGGATCGCCCGCAACACCCAGTTGTTGCTGCTCGAAGAGTCGCACATCGGTCAGGTGCTCGATCCGGCCGGCGGTTCGTGGTTCGTCGAGGACCTGACGGCGCAGTTGGCCGAACAGGCGTGGGCGCACTTCCAGGACATCGAGACGCGGGGCGGGTTCGTCGCCGCACGCGACTACATCGCAGCCCAGATCGCCGAGGTCGCCGAGCGGCGCAAGGATGACATCGCGCACCGCCGCACCGCGATCACCGGGGTCAACGAGTTCCCCAATCTCGACGAAAAACCGCTCCCGCAGGCAGCTTCGGCATCGTCGATCGCTCGGTACGCGGCCGGATTCGAGGCGCTGCGTGACCGCTCGGATGCCTTCCTGGCCTCGACCGGCGCCCGTCCGAAGGTTCTGCTGCTGCCGCTGGGGCCGCTGGCCGAGCACAACATCCGGACCACGTTCGCGTCGAACCTGCTGGCGTCCGGGGGGATAGAAGCGATCAACCCCGGGACCGTCGAGGCCGCCGCGATCGCCGCGGCAGTGGCCGATGCCGGTGCTCCGACGGTGGCCGTGCTGTGCGGTACCGACGCCCGCTATGGCGCGGAGGCGTCGGACGCCGTGGCGGCTGCGCGAGCCGCCGGTGTCCGGCAGGTGCTGCTGGCCGGCTCGGAAAAGGCTGTCTCCGAAGCCGTTTCGAAACCCGATGGATATCTGACCGCCAAGATCGACGCGGTCGAAGCTTTGTCGAACCTGCTCACCGGACTGGGGGCCTGAGATGACTGCCACAACAGGATCAGAGATCCGTAGCTTCGCCGAGATACCGCTGCACGGGGAGACTTCGCCCCAGCCGGCCACCCCGGACGCGGTGCAGCAGCACGTCGCGGCGGCCGCCGCCGCGCACGGTTACGCCCCGGAGCAGCTGACGTGGACCACGCCCGAGGGCATCGACGTCAAGCCGGTGTACATCGCCGCCGACAGGGACGAGGCGGCCGCCGCCGGCTACCCGCTGGACAGCTTCCCGGGCGCACCGCCGTTCGTGCGGGGGCCGTACCCCACCATGTACGTCAACCAGCCGTGGACCATCCGCCAGTACGCCGGGTTCTCCACCGCCGCCGAATCGAATGCGTTCTACCGGCGCAACCTGGCCGCCGGGCAGAAGGGTCTGTCGGTGGCCTTCGACCTGGCCACCCACCGCGGCTATGACTCCGACCATCCGCGCGTGCAGGGTGACGTCGGAATGGCCGGTGTGGCAATCGATTCCATCCTCGATATGCGCCAATTGTTCGACGGCATCGATCTGTCGACGGTGTCGGTGTCGATGACCATGAACGGCGCGGTGCTGCCCATCCTTGCGCTCTACGTCGTCGCCGCCGAGGAGCAGGGGGTGCCACCGGAGAAGCTGGCCGGGACCATCCAGAACGACATCCTCAAAGAGTTCATGGTCCGCAACACCTACATCTATCCGCCCAAGCCGTCGATGCGGATCATCTCGGACATCTTCGCCTATACCAGTGCCAAGATGCCGAAGTTCAACTCGATCTCGATCTCGGGCTACCACATCCAAGAGGCCGGGGCCACAGCTGATCTGGAGCTCGCCTACACGTTGGCCGACGGTGTCGAGTACATCAAGGCCGGCCTGGACGCCGGACTGGACATCGACAAGTTCGCGCCGCGCCTGTCCTTCTTCTGGGGTATCGGCATGAACTTCTTCATGGAGGTGGCCAAGCTGCGTGCCGGGCGCCTGCTGTGGAGCGAGCTGGTGGCACAGTTCGACCCCAAGAGCGACAAGTCGCTCTCTCTGCGCACCCACTCGCAGACCTCGGGCTGGTCGCTGACCGCACAGGACGTGTTCAACAACGTCGCGCGCACCTGCATCGAGGCGATGGCCGCCACACAGGGCCACACCCAGTCGCTGCACACCAACGCTCTGGACGAGGCGCTGGCACTGCCCACCGACTTCTCCGCGCGGATCGCCCGCAACACCCAGCTGCTGCTGCAGCAGGAGTCGGGGACCACCCGCCCGATCGACCCGTGGGGTGGCTCGTATTACGTCGAGTGGCTCACCCACCAGCTGGCGGAGAAGGCGCGTGCGCACATCCAGGAGGTCAACGAACACGGCGGCATGGCACAGGCCATCAGCGACGGGATTCCGAAGCTGCGCATCGAAGAGGCGGCCGCCCGGACCCAGGCCCGCATCGACTCCGGTGCCCAGCCGCTGATCGGCGTCAACAAGTACCAGGTGGAAGAGGACCAGGAGATCGAGGTCCTCAAGGTCGAGAACAGCCGGGTGCGAGCCGAGCAGCTGGCCAAGCTGCAGCAGCTGCGAGCCGATCGTGACGAGTCGGCGACCCAGGCCGCGCTCGCGGAGCTCACCCGCGCCGCGGAGGCCACGGGTTCCGCCGGTGAGGACGGGCTGGGCAACAACCTGCTGGCCCTGGCCATCGACGCGGCCCGGGCCAAGGCCACGCTCGGCGAGATCTCGGACGCCCTGGAGAAGGTGTACGGGCGCCACCAAGCCGAGATCCGTACGATTTCGGGCGTCTACCGCGACGAGATCGGAGCCGGGAACATCACTCCTCTTTCCAATGCGACCAGCCTGGTGAATCAGTTCGCCGAGGCCGACGGCCGTCGGCCCCGCATCCTGGTGGCCAAGATGGGCCAGGACGGTCACGACCGCGGACAGAAGGTGATCGCGACGGCGTTCGCCGACATCGGCTTCGACGTCGACGTGGGCTCGCTGTTCTCGACCCCGGAGGAGGTGGCCCGTCAGGCTGCCGACAACGACGTGCATGTGGTCGGGGTGTCGTCATTGGCCGCCGGACACCTGACCTTGGTGCCCGCGCTGCGTGACGCGTTGGCCGAGGTGGGCCGGCCCGACATCATGATCGTCGTCGGCGGGGTCATCCCGCCCGGGGACTTCGACGAGCTCTACGAAGCCGGAGCGACCGCGATCTTCCCGCCCGGCACGGTGATCGCCGAGGCGGCCATCGGCCTGCTGCAGAAGCTGGCAGACCGGCTCGGTTACCAGTTGAGCTAGTAGTGGCTGCATCAGTTTCCGAGCTGGCGGCCGCTATCCGCAGTGGTGACCGCGCCTCGTTGGCGCGGGCCATCACCATGGTGGAATCCACCCGGGCCGACCATCGTGACCAGGCTCAACAGTTGCTGCTGGAGTTGATGCCCGACGCGGGCAGAGCTCAACACATCGGCATCACAGGGGTTCCCGGCGTCGGCAAGTCGACGACCATCGAAGCCCTCGGTATGTACCTGATCGAGGCCGGCCACCGCGTCGCGGTCCTGGCGGTGGACCCGTCCTCCACCCGGACCGGAGGTTCGATCCTGGGCGACAAGACCAGGATGGCCAAGCTGGCGGTCCATCCGGATGCCTACATCCGGCCGTCACCGACGTCCGGCACCCTCGGCGGGGTGGCCAAGGCCACCCGCGAGACCATCGTTCTGTTGGAGGCGGCGGCCTACGACGTCATCCTGGTCGAGACGGTCGGGGTGGGGCAGTCCGAGGTCACGGTGTCGAACATGGTCGACACGTTCGTCTTCCTCACCCTGGCCCGCACGGGTGACCAACTGCAGGGCATCAAGAAGGGTGTGCTGGAGCTGGCCGATGTCATCGTCGTCAACAAGGCCGACGGCGAGCATGCGATCGAGGCCAAGGCCGCTGCCCGCGAACTGACGGGCGCGATCCGTCTCATCTACCCGCGCGAAACACTTTGGCGGCCACCGGTTCTCACCATGAGTGCGATCGAAGGCCACGGGCTTGCCGAATTGTGGGAGACGGTGCTCAAGCATCGCGAGGTGCTCACCGAGGCCGGTGAGTTCGATGCCAGGCGCCGGGCGCAGCAGGTGGATTGGACCTGGTCGATGGTGCGTGACACGGTGCTGGACCGTGTCATGTCTCACCCCGGTGTGCGCGACATCCGCAGCGAGGTGGAGCGCCGCGTGCGCGAGGGTGAACTCACCCCGGCGTTGGCCGCCCAGCAGATTCTCGAAGCGGCTGACTGACACCTCGGCCACCGCACTTACGCTGGTTCGCAGCGAAACCGAAGCGAGAGGCTGGCTGATCCGAGATGAGGAACGTGAAGTCGAAACTGCACGTGATGGTGGCTGCCGCGGTGGTCGGCGGGGTGGTGCTGACCGGCTGCGGAGGCGGCACGCCCGCCGGCACACATTCGACCGTGGCCAAGACCAAGCTGCAAACCATGGCGAAGGAGAAGCTGGAAGCCGCGGCCAAGCGCAAGGCGAAGTCTGTGACCTGCGACGACGGTATTGTCGGCAAGGTGGGCGCCACCCAGCACTGTGTGCTGACGGCCAAGGACGGCACCAAGTACGGCGTTACGGCTACGGTCAAGAATGTCGAGTCCGACAAGATAAACATCGACTTCAAAGTGGACGACAAGCCGAGCTCATGAAGCCCTGACCGAACTCAGCTAACAGGTCGATAACGGCTGTGGAATTTGCCGGGGGGCCAGGTAAATTCAAGTGTGTGACCGATCACAACGGGAGGCGCGACGAGGCGCTTCCACACGGCGTCCAAGGCGCGGCGGACAGGAACTTCGCCTGTACGGTCAGCGCGTTCTCGAAACTGTTCCCGGGCCGGAAGTACGGCGGGGGAGCGCTGGCGGTTTTTCAAGACGGAGAACCGGTCGTCGACGTGTGGACCGGATACTCGGATCGCCAAGGGGCACAACACTGGTCGGCAGACACCGGCGCGATGGTGTTCTCGGCGACAAAGGGGATGGCGTCCACTGTCATCCATCGCCTCGTCGATCGCGGTCTGATCGACTATGACAATCCCGTGAGCGCGTACTGGCCTGATTTCGCGGCCAGCGGCAAATCCGCGATCACGGTGCGGCAGGTGATGGCGCACGAGGCGGGACTCTCTCAGCTCAACGGCGTCAGCAAAGCTGATCTGCTGGATCCGCTGGTGATGGAAGGCCGGATTGCCGCCGCACCCGTCAACTCACTTCTCTTCGGCAAGTCGGCCTATCACGCGCTGACGTACGGCTGGTTGTTGTCAGGTCTGGCACGTGCGGTGACCGGGAAGGGAATGCGTGAGCTGTTCCGGGTCGAGCTGGCCGAGCCGCTGGGGACGGACGGCCTTCACCTGGGACGTCCTCCGGTGGAGGCTCCCACGCGGGCTGCGCAGATCCTGGGGCCCCAACGTCGTTGGCCCAACCAGGTTTTCGATTTCATCGCGCCTCGGGTCGCGGCGTTGAACTTCTCGGGGGCCTTCGGCTCGATGTACTTTCCCGGCGTGATGTCGCTCGTGCAGGGCGATACGCCGTTCCTGGACTCCGAGGCGCCTGCGGTCAACGGGGTGGCCACTGCCCGCGGCCTGGCCCGGATGTACGGCGCCATCGCCAACCGGGGCCGGCTGGGTGGCGCGGAATACCTGTCAGAGAGCACGGTGAGGGGGCTGACCGGTCCGTCCGGTATCCGCCCGGACCGCAATCTGGGGGTGCCGCTGGGCTTCCATCTCGGATATCACTCGGTTCCGTTCGGGATCATGCCGGGCTTCGGGCACGTCGGTCTCGGCGGATCGGTCGGCTGGGCGGATCCGACCAGCGGGTTGGCGATCGGCTTCGTACACAACCGGTTGTTGACGCCCATGGTGTTGGACATGGCGACCTTCGTCGGTCTGAACGCACTGATTCGTAAAGATGTGGCACGTGCCCGTGAGCGCGGATACGCGGCCGTGCCGGATCTCGGTGCGCCGCCACACGAAGTGTCCAAGCCCGCTGCGGGCTAGTCCGCCGCCCGCGCTTCAGAGCCGGCCTGACGCCAAATGTCAGGCCGGCGCATTTCGTTGCGGGGTGGCGGGAGCGGCTCGGGAACAGCGCCGTACCGCGCCGACCTGCAGTGATATACATCACATCCTGTCCCAAGTTTGGGACTGGCCTCCCGAGATTGCAGCGCATGTCCACCGTTAACCTCGGCCGATTTGCCTCAGTAGACACATTGTGGTTTCTGTCACGCATTCTGGCCCGGGGTGGGCTGCATCTCAATCGGGCCGGCTCGGCGCCGGGCGACCGGTACGTCAACGTCCCAGAGTTGCGACCTTGTGGCCCATTTTCACGATCAACGCAGGTACTGACGTTGCGCTATCAAAATCAACCATTAGCTGATGCGCCATTCGGGTACACATTCGTACCATTGTGACGCGCGCTGCAAGCGGAACGTGAATTCGGTTCAACTACTGTTTCCGTAGTTTGCGTGCCGGTAGCTAGCTAACTATTGACAGCCGTCCTATGAATTAACTGTGAGTGGCAAACCTTCCATCATTTTCTAACTATGGACAACCTGTGAAAAACGGCTCGCTGGCCCGAAATCAACTCTGTGTTAGTTAGCGGGATAATTCCTGGTACCGCGCAGTGTGCGGGTACGTGGACTTGAAATGCATTGTGGCGCAGTATGATTGCGTATATCTCGGGTCAGCGTAGAAGCCTCGGTGGAGCCTCGCTGCCGAAATTGGCTGAAGCTGTCAATTCTCAAGAAATGATCGGCGCAGCGAACTTGCGACCATTTTTGCGATCGGATGTTTCCAACATCTAGGTTGGCCCACGCGCTAGGCTACGGACCCGCGTTGGCAACGACTCGTACCGGATACGGGGATTCGGTACCGTGCGTCGTGGGCGACGTAGCGCACATTCTTTTCCGCGTTCTAAGTATGTTGATCGACGCTTTGCTGATCGATCGCATCGAGAGAGGTGAGCCAACTTGGCCGAGACACCAGTCACCCCGATCGCCGTAATCGGCATGGGCTGCCGTTTGCCCGGGGGGATCGACTCGCCGGCCGCGTTCTGGCAGGCCCTCCTGCGCCGAGACGACCTCGTCACGAAGGTTCCGCTGGACCGGTGGGACGCGGACGAATACTACGACCCCGAGCCTGGGGTACCTGGCCGATCGGTATCGAAGTGGGGCGCGTTCCTCGACGACGTCGCAGGTTTCGACGCGGACTTCTTCGGTTACGGAGAGCGTGAGGCGCCGTCCATCGATCCGCAGCATCGACTCCTGCTGGAGACGTCATGGGAAGCGCTCGAACATGCCGGACTGGCGCCGGCAGACATCTCCGGTTCCTCGACCGGTGTCTTCCTCGGAATGACGCACAACGACTATCAGATGGTTGCCGCCGAGGCCGACGCGCTCGACGGGGCGTACGGCTTCGCGGGGACCAACTTCAGCCTCGCCTCGGGCCGCGTCGCCTACGCGTTGGGCGTGCACGGACCTGCGCTGACGGTCGACTCGGCGTGCTCGTCGGGCTTGCTGGCAATCCACATGGCCTGCCGCAGCCTGCATGAGTCCGAAAGTGACCTGGCCCTAGCGGGTGGCGCGTCGCTCCTGCTCGATCCGAAGAAGATGGTGGCCGGTTCGGCGCAGGGCATGCTGTCGCCCTCCGGTCGCTGCCACGCCTTCGACATCGGCGCCGACGGGTTCGTCTCGGGCGAGGGCGTCGCGATGGTGCTGCTCAAGCGCCTCGCCGACGCCGAGCGTGACGGCGATCGGGTGCTGGCTGTGATCCGCGGGACGGCGGCCAACCAGGACGGCCACACGATCAACATCGCGACCCCGTCGGAGGAGTCGCAGAGCGCGGTCTACCGCGCGGCGCTGGCCGCGGGCGGTGTCGATCCGGTGACCGTCGGCATGATCGAGGCCCACGGAACCGGAACTCCGGTGGGCGATCCGATCGAGTACGCGAGTCTGGCGGCCGTGTACGGCACCGACGGACCGTGCGCTCTCGGGTCGGTGAAAACCAACATCGGCCACGCCCAATCGGCATCAGGGACGATCGGCCTGATCAAGGCCGTACTCGCGCTCCAACACGGCGCGGTTCCGGCCAACCTGCACTTCACCGAACTTCCCGAACCGATGGCAAGGCTCAAGAGCTCGTTGGTGGTACCGACCGAGCTGATGCAGTGGCCGGTCTCCGGGGAACACCCGCGGCGCGCGGCCGTGTCGTCCTACGGGTTGTCCGGCACCAACGTGCACGCAGTGCTCGAGCAGGCGCCCGCCGGCTCTGAGTCTGCGGACGCGCCCACCGGTGACACCGAGCCGATGATCTTCCCGGTGTCATCCACCTCGGCCGAGGAACTGCGCCGCACCGCGGGTCGGCTCGCCAACTGGCTCATCCACGAGGCCGGTGACCAGCCGTTGCCGGATCTGGCGTACACGCTGACGCGGCGCCGCGCTCATCGGCCGGTCCGGACCGCGGTGACCGCGGCGACCGCCGACGAACTCGCGACAGCGCTTCGGGAGGTTGCCGAGGGCGACGCTGTTTACGAGGCC
The DNA here is from genome assembly GCF_022179545.1 of Mycolicibacterium fortuitum subsp. fortuitum. Next base: position 2,984,076 of record NZ_AP025518.1, read on the forward strand.
GCAGTGGGGACCGGCGACCGGGGACCGGTGTGGCTGTTCTCGGGTCAGGGTTCGCAGTGGGCGGGGATGGGCGCGCAACTTCTCGCCAACGAGCCCGCGTTCGCGGCGGCCATCGCAGAACTGGAACCTCTCATCGCAGAAGAGTCGGGTTTCTCTGTGACCGAGGCGATTTCGGATCCCGAGCCGGTCAAGGGCATCGACCGGGTGCAGCCGACGATCTTCGCGATGCAGGTCGCGCTCGCCGCAGCACTGAGGTCCAGGGGAGTCCACCCCGGTGCGGTGATCGGACACTCGATGGGCGAGGCCGCTGCTGCCGTGGTCGCTGGGGCGTTGTCGCTGCAGGACGCCGTGCGGGTGATCTGCCGGCGCTCGGCCCTGATGACCCGGATCTCGGGTTCGGGCGCCATGGCCTCTGTCGAACTGCCCGCGCAACATGTGCTGTCGGAACTCGCCGCCCGCGGCATCAAGGACGTGGTGATCTCGGTGATCGCATCGCCGAAGTCCACCGTCGTCGGCGGAACCACCGAACGCATCCGGGAACTGGTCGCAGACTGGGAACAGCGCGACATCATGGCCCGCGAGGTCGCGGTCGACGTCGCGTCGCACTCGCCCCAGGTCGATCCGATCCTCGACGAGCTCGCCGAGGTGCTCAGTGACCTGACTCCGCTCACGCCGACGGTGCCGTATTACTCGTCGACCTCCTATGACCCCCGCGACGAGCCCTACACCGACGCGGACTACTGGGTCGACAACCTGCGTCACGCCGTGCGGTTCTCCGCTGCGGTGCAGGCCGCTCTCGAAGACGGCTACCGCGTGTTCGGTGAACTGTCCCCGCATCCGCTGCTGGTCCACCCGGCTCAGCAGGTCGCCCGCAGCCTGGACATCAACATCGCCGCACTGCCGAGCATGCGACGCGAGACCGAGATGCCCACCGGCCTGCTGCAGTACGTCGGCGACCTGCACAGTGCAGGCGCCGCAGTGGATTTCGCGACGTTGTACCCGGCGGGCTCGCTCGTCGACGCGCCGCTGCCGACCTGGACCCGTCTGCCACTGACCGTGAGCCGCGACGCGCGTGAGCACGTTCCCGGGGGCGGACATCTGCTCAGCGTCCACCCGCTGTTGGGCGCGCACGTCGTGTTGCCCGAAGACCCCGAGCGCCACGTCTGGCAGGCCGATGTCGGTGTTGATGCGCAGCCTTGGCTCGCCGACCATCAGGTTCACAACGTGGCCGCACTTCCCGGCGCCGCGTATTGCGAGATGGCACTGGTGGCCGGCCGCTCACTGTTGGGCGATGCCTGCGAGGTGCGGGACATCACCTTCGAGCAGATGCTGCTGCTGGACGCCGAGACGGTGGTCTCCGCCGAGGCGAAGGTCACCCCAGAAGGTGCGGTGCAATTCCTGGTCGAGACGGCCGGCGACGGTGAACAGATCCGGCGGGCCGCGGCAGTGATCGTCGAGGCGCAGCCCCTCCAGGCTCCGGTTCGGCGCGACCTGGCCGAGCTCAAGGCGGCCCACCCTCGTCGCGTAGAGGGTGACGCGCTACGGAAGTGGTATGCGGACAAAGGTATTCAGTACGGCCCCGCGTTCTCCGGGCTGGCGGCCGCACACACGGCCGACGGCCCCGTCACCAGCGTGCTGGCCGAGGTGGCCCTGCCCAGCGCGATCCGCTCCCAGCAAGGCGCCTACCAGATCCACCCGGCACTGCTCGACGTGTGCTTCCAGTCGGTGGCGGCGTATGCCGAAGGGGAGGATCCGGGCGGTCTGCTGCTGCCGCTGGGTGTGAAGAGCCTGCGCGCATCTGGTTCCACCCGCTCCGCGCACTATTGCCTGCTGCAGGTCACCAATGCCGGCGCCGGCAACGTCGAAGCCGATCTCGACCTCCTCGATGAGGACGGCGAGGTCCTGCTCGTGGTTCGCGGCCTGCGGCTCGGCACCGGGATGACCGAAGCCGGTCAGCGGGAACGGACCTTCAACGAGCGCCTGCTCGCCATCGAGTGGCATGAGCAGGAACTGCCGGAGTCGCAGACGTCGGGTACCGGCAAGTGGTTGTTGATCACGTCCGACGCCTCCGATCTGCTGGCCACCGAGCTGGCGGACGCGCTCGAACCAGATCTCGGTGACGTGTCGACGGTGGTGTGGCCCGACGGGGTCAACCGGCCGACGAATGCCGAATCGTTGCGCAAACACCTCGATGCTGACACCTACGGAGATGTCGTCCTGATTCTGGGCGCGGCTGCGGATGCGGGGGAGATGCGGTCGGCTGCCCGTGGTCTGGACCTTGTCCAGCGAGTGGTCCACATCGTGCGTGAACTGGTCGACGTCGAGGACCAGGCGCCCCGACTGCACCTCATCACGCGTGGCGCGCAGTCCGTACTGCCCACCGATGTGCTCAACCTCGATCAGGCCGGACTACGCGGGCTGGCCCGGGTGATCGGCAACGAGCAGCCGCAACTGCATGCCACCCAGATCGATGTCGATGAGCGCACCGATCCCAAAGACATTGCGCGCCAACTGCTCGCGGGAAGTCCCGAAGACGAGACGGCCTGGCGCGACGGTCGGTGGTACACCGCACGACTGGGTGCCAGTCCGTTGGCTGCCGACGAGCGCCTGACTACCGACGTCGACATGTCCGCGGATGCGGTGCGCGTGAGTATCCGCACCCCCGGCGATTTCGGTTCTCTGGAACTCACCACCTTCGAGCGGACCCTGCCCGAGCCCGGCTGCATCGAGGTACGGGTCAGCGCATCGAGCCTGAATTACGCCGACATCCTCGCGGCCTCGGGTCGATACCCGGCATTGTCCGAGCAATCCGCCGCGCTGGGCCGCGATTTCGCGGGCATCGTCACCGCGGTCGGACCCGATGTCACCGGACACAAGGTCGGTGACCGGGTGGCCGGTGTGGCCGCAACCGGCTGCTGGAGCACCTTCGTCACCTGCCCCTCCGACCTCGCCGTGACACTGCCCGATGGGCTGGCGATGGACAGCGCCACAGCGGTACCCACCGCGCACGCGACGGCGTGGTATGCGTTGCGTGACCTGGCGCGAATCTCGGCGCAGGACAAGGTGCTGATCCATTCGGCAACCGGGGGTCTGGGTCTGGCGGCCATCGCGGTCGCACGGGAGTGCGGTGCTGAGGTGTTCGCCACCGCGGGCAGCCCCCAGCGTCGACAGCTGTTGCGGGATATGGGCATCAAGTACGTCTACGACTCACGCACCCTTGGCTTCGCCGACGAGATCCGTCGCGACACCAACGGATACGGTGTCGACGTCGTACTCAACTCACTGACCGGGGCGGGGCAACGCGCCGGTCTGGACCTGCTCGCCTACGGCGGCCGGTTCATCGAGACCGGGGTCGCCGACCTTCGGGGCGACGCGAGCCTCACACCCGCGATGATCCGGCAGGCCGTGTCGTTCCACGCCGTGGATCTGGCATCGCTGAGCCAGCGCCGGCCCGACGTGGTACGGAATCTGCTGGAGACCGTGTTCGGCAAGATCGCCGAAGGCGCACTGCCGCACCCGGAGATCAGCACCTATCCGTTGACCGAGTGGTCGGCGGCGATGGAACTGATGAGTGCGGCCGAGCACACCGGAAAGCTCGTCGTCGAGATCCCGGGTTCCGGCTCCGAATCCGCAGTGGTGCCGCCCGAGCACGCACCGGTCTTCCGCGCCGACGGGGCATACGTGATCACCGGCGGACTGGGCGGCCTGGGGCGGTTCCTCGCCGACAAGATGGCCTCGGCCGGGTGCGGCCGGATCGTGCTCAACGCCCGGTCGCAGCCCTCCGCCGAGGTCCTCGTCGAACTCGACCGGATCCGAAGCCTCGGCACCGAGGTCGAGGTCGTCACCGGAGACGTCGCGGACCCGGCCACCGCCGCCGCACTGGTGTCGGCGGCAACGGCGACCGGACTGGCGCTCCGGGGTGTCCTGCACGCCGCGGCAGTGGTCGAAGACGCCACCCTGACCAACATCACCGATGACCTCCTCGCCCGAGACTGGACGCCAAAGGTCCTGGGGGCGTGGAACCTTCATGAGGCCACCCGAACGGAGTCGCTCGACTGGTTCTGCTGCTTCTCGTCGGCAGCAGCCCTGGTGGGCTCGCCCGGGCAGGGTGCCTATGCGGCCGCCAACAGCTGGTTGGACGGGTTCACCCACTGGCGGCGGCGTCAGGGACTGCCCTCGAGCGCGATCGCCTGGGGTGCGTGGACCGAGATCGGCAAGGGCACCGGATTCGCCGACGCCTCCGACTCGGCGATCGCGCCAGAGGAAGGCGCCCACGCTTTCGAGACGATCCTGCGGCACAACCGCGGTTACGCCGGCTACACACCGGTGGTGGGGGTGTCCTGGCTCGCGGACTTCGCCAAGCGGGTCCCGTTCGCAGAGTCGTTCCGGCCCGCCAGTTCCGGGGACTCCGATGCCAGCGGCTTCCTGACCGAGTTGTACGGCAGCCCGCAGGACGAATGGCCTTCGCGGTTGCGCCGCCTGGTCTCCGACCAGATCAGCGTGCTGCTGCGTCGTTCGATCGACCCGGATCGTCCGCTGGCGGAATACGGAATCGACTCACTGGGCAACCTCGAGGTACGGACCAGGATCGAGACCGAAACCGGAGTGCGGATCAGCCCGGCGGACATCACCACCGTCCGCGGGCTCGCCGACAAGTTGTGCGAGAAGTTGGCCGCCAATGCCGCCACGGAGCCGACACCGACGGCGTGATGCCGAATTCGGTTGAATTTATAGAGGAGTCACGTTGCTGTTAGGGTCCGTTTCGATCGGTTCGATCGAAGAGTGGGAAGCACCGCCCGGTTCTGCCGTTTCCTGGCGAGCCTCGCCGGCCTCGTGTGCCAAGGCGGCTGAAGCGCCCGTCAGTGACGTGCCGGTCAGCTACATGCAGGCCCAGCACCTGCGCGGGTTCGTCGATCAGCGCGCCAAGGGCTTGGACTATTCCCGTCTGGTGATCGTGACGTGTGACATTCCAGGGCAATGCGACATCAGGGCGATGACATACGTCGTCAACGCCCATGTGCGCAGGCATGACACGTTCCGTAGCTGGTTCGAGTACCACGATGTCCACAACATCGTGCGCCACACGATGCCCAATCCGGCCGACATCAAGTTCGTGCCCACCCGGCACGGCGATCTCACGTCGGAGGAACTGCGTCAGTTGACGCTGTCGACACCGGATCCGCTGCACTGGGACTGCTTCACCTACGGCATCGTCCAGTACCCGGATCGGTTCACGATCTATGTGAGCATCGACCATCTGCACATGGATGCGACGTTCGCAGGTGTCACGCTCATGGAGTTCCACGCGATGTACACCACCCTCGTCAGTGGTGGCGCACCGCTGGCACTTCCGGAGGCGGGCAGTTACGACGCCTTCTGCATGCGGCAGAAGGAATTGCTCGGTTCTTTGACGCCGGACTCACCGGAAGTCAAGGCGTGGGCCGACTTCGCGACCAGCAACAACGGCAGTCTGCCGGACTTCCCACTGCCCCTGGGCGATCCGCTCGAGCCCTGTGGAGCGGAGATGTGGGTCGAGACCCTCATGGACGAGGAGCAGACAGCCAACTTCGAATCGGCATGCGTGGCAGCCGGGGCCCGCTTCATCGGTGGCATGCTGGCCTGCACCGGGATGGCCGAACATGAACTGACCGGAGCGGATACCTACTACGGGCTGACTCCGAGCGATACCCGCAAGACCACCGCCGACCTGATGACGATGGGCTGGTTCACCGGGTTGGTCCCGATCACCGACCCTGACCTGGGGACAGCTCTATCGGCGCGTCCGAAATCTGGCGGGGGAGCTGCAGAGCCACGCCGCCTCAGGAGACCGGGCGGTGGTGCTGGCGCCGCAGAGCCTGGACTACATCGTCGCCTTCCTGGCCTCGCTGGAGGCCGGCGTGGTCTGTGTCCCGTTGTCGACACCGATGGTGGGTAATCACGACGAACGGGTCACCGCGGTGCTGCGTGACGCAGCCCCCAGCGTCATCCTGACCACGTCCGCAATCGCCGAGACCGTGGCACCGTATGCGATTGCGCAGGACGGCAACCCGGCGCCGGTGGTGCTCGAGGTCGACAAGCTCGAGCTCGACTCCCGTAAGCCGGTACGGCTGCGGCGCGAAGCCGCCCCAGAGACCGCCTACCTTCAGTACACGTCGGGCTCGACGCGAATCCCCGCGGGCGTGATGGTGTCGAACCGTAACCTCACAGCCAATTTCGAGCAGATGATGGCCAGCTTCTACCCGGACTACAACCGGGTGCCGCCGGCCGACACGACCGTGGTGACGTGGCTGCCGCTGTATCACGACATGGGCATGATGGCAGGCATCGTCGCGCCGATCCTGGCTGGGTGGCGCACCGTGATGATGAGTCCGTTGGCGTTCCTGGCCCGCCCGGCACGGTGGATGCAGCAGCTCGGCAGCGTGACCACCGGTTTGACCGCGGGACCCAACTTCGCCTTCGATCTGGCATCGGCCAAGACCACCGATGACGACATGGCGGGTTGCGACCTGGGCAACGTGCTGAGCATCATCAGCGGCGCCGAGCGTGTGCACCATGCCACCGTCGAGCGGTTCACCAAGCGGTTTGCCGCATTCAATTTGCAGGGCAAGGTGATTCGCCCGTCGTACGGTCTGGCGGAGGCCACGTTGTACGTCGCGACGCGCGAGCCGGGGAAGCCTCCGGTGGTCGCGCATTTCGAACCGGAGAAACTGGCCGCTGGGCATGCCGAGCGGTGCGCCAACGGCACCGCACTGATCAGCTATGGCACCCCGCAGAGCCCCGCGGTTCGGATCGTCGATCCGGAGAACCGCACCGAGGTGCCCGCCGGGATGATCGGTGAGATCTGGGCTCAGGGCGAGAACATCGCGGCGGGCTACTGGAACCGGCCGGATGAGACGCAGGAGACGTTCGGCGCCACGATCGACGGTTCGCCGGATGGAACCTGGCTGCGGACAGGTGATCTGGGATTCATCTCCGAAGGCGAGTTGTTCATCATCGGACGCGTGAAGGATCTCCTGATCGTTCGCGGGCGCAACCACTACCCGGATGACATCGAGGCCACCGTGTCGGCGATCTCCCGTGGTCGCGTGGCCGCGATTGCGGTCAACCACGACGAGGAAGAGAAACTGGTCGCGGTGATCGAGGTCAAGAAGCGCTCCGACGAAAGTCCGGAGGCACTGTCCGAGCGTCTCACGTTGATGAAACGGGAAGTGATCTCCGCCATCTCGACGACGCACGGGCTCAACCCCGCCGACCTGGCGCTGGTCGCTCCCGGCTCGCTCCCGATCACCACCAGCGGCAAGGTTCGTCGTGCCGCGAGTGCGGAACTGTACCGCCGCCAGGGGTTTGCGAGGTTGGACGCCTGATCGGGCCTGACCCGACACGCTGAATCACCATGTGGGCAACCCTTTTACTGATGGCCGTCGCGGTCAGTCTCGAACCCGTACGGATCGGGCTGACCGTGCTGATGCTGAACCGGCCCCGACCGGTGCATCAGTTGCTGGCATTCCTGTGCGGCGGGTTCCTGATGGGCATGGTGGTCGGTGTGACGGCTCTGCTGGTGCTCGACGCCGCACCGCTGGCTGCGGGCACGCTCACGGTGCCGAGAATGCAGATCGGGATCGGCATTCTGGCCCTGATCGCCGCCGCCTTGGTGGCAGCCAACGTAGGTGGGCGGCGGGCGAAGACGCCACCGGAGGAACCTGAGGCGTGCGGGCAGTCCGGCCAGGTGGCGCTTGCGGCTCCGCGAGTGGGTTTGCGCGCCCGGATACGGGCGGTGATGCAAGGCAATTCGCTGTGGGTCGCCGGTGTCAGCGGGCTGGGCATCGCCCTGCCATCGGTCGACTACCTGGCGGCACTGGCGGTCATCCATGCCTCCGGCGTCGCGCCGGGTACACAGCTCGGCGCGCTGATCGGTTTCAACCTGGTGGCATTCGCGCTCGTGGAGATCCCACTCCTGAGTTACCTGGTCGCCCCGCAACGTACGCTGGAGTGGATGACGCGCGTGCACGCCTGGATCCGCTCGTGCACGCGGCGCGACGTGGCGATGATTCTCACTGCGGCAGGCGCTTTGTTCATCACGATCGGCCTGCTCGGAATATGAGCGACGGCATGGCACCGCCGACGGGCGGCGCACGGAAGGGAGACGGCAGGATGGCTGGAGTCAACGGAGGGCGTCGTCGTCCCGATGCCGGCCGCGTCCGGAGCCGGTCTCGAAACGCCCTCCGCCGCGGCCCCCAGGGCCTGCTGGCCGGAACCTTCGCCGTCGGACTCGTCGCCGCAGGAACGGTCTTCGGCGCCGGACCCGCCTCCGCCGAGACGGCGCTGATCTTCGGCGGAGCGCGCGGGCCCGGTATTCCGTGGGATCAGATCACCAATAGGGTGGGCCGCGGCTATTACCCGAATGCGAACCGGCACATCGTCGAGTATCCCGCCGGGATGGTGTACGGCCGGTTGCCGGACAAGTTGTGGCCCGGCAACGACATCTCGACCGAGAGCGTCGGTGATTCGGTGGACATCGGTGCGCGCAACCTGAAAACCGCGCTGCAGGGCACGCCCGGCCAGACCGTGGTCGTCGGCAACTCGGAAGGGGCCCTGGTGCTCAGCGAGGCGCTGGCGCGCCTGTCGCAGGATCCCGATGCGCGCGCGCCTGAAGGCGTGTCCTTCACGCTGTTCGGGCCCCCGCAGTCGGTGACACCGTTCAGCCATTCGGTGCTGTCGACGCTGACGCCGGGAACGTACGTTCCGCTGATCGACTACACGGTGCGCGGTCCGGTGGAAAGCCAATACGACACCACCTTGGTGGTGGGTGAATATGACTTCATCGCCGACTTCCCCGATCGGCCGGACAACTTCCTGGCGCTGGCGAATTCGCTTGTCGCCCTGGAGTATCTGCACACCGAGACGTCGTACTCCACCCGTGAGGACGTACCGCCGCAGAACATCTTCGTCACGGTCAACTCCAAGGGGGCGACGCAGACCGCGTATTTCCTGCCGACCAAACTCCTACCGCTGACCAGACCCCTTCGCGATCTCGGAGTTCCCAACGAACTGGTCGACCAGCTCGACGGCGTGGTGCGACCCATGGTGGACGCCGGATACTCGCGTAACGACTACCCGGGTGCCCCGGCTACCGGTATCGATCCCGTCGCGCGGGCCAACGTCGAGGATTGGTTGCGGCAGGCCGGCACTGGCCTGTCGGAATTGCCGCCGCCGCAGCAGCAGACTCCCGTGTCGCAGCCCACGATCAAGCTGAGCCGCACCGACCAGGAGAACATCGACAAGGCGGTCCAGGGCATCAAGGTGAGCCCCACCGATCAAGCGAACATCGACAACGCGGCTGCGCAGGTGAAGAACCTGTTCCCGGGAATCGGCTAGACGCGCTCGCGTTCGCCGGCTTCGGCGCCCGCCTTCAGCCGGCCTCTGAGCCGGCTGAGCTGCTGGGTGACGAAATCGGACGGCCACCAGTTCGCCGTGCCGATCAGGGTGGCGATGGCGGGAACGGTCAAGGTACGCACCAGGAACGTGTCCAACAGGATCCCCACGCCCACAACGAATCCCGCCTGAACGACAGTGGTGATGCTGGCGAACAGCAGCCCGAACATCGACGCGGCGAAGATCAGTCCGGCCGCGGTGATGACTCCGCCGGTGGATCCGACGGTGCGGATCACGCCCGACCGCACGCCATGGGGAGACTCATCGCGTATTCGGGAGATCAACAGCAGGTTGTAATCCGCGCCGACGGCGACCAGCACGATGAAGGTCAGTGCCGGCACGCTCCAATGCAACTGCTGACCAAGGACATACTGGAACATCACGACACCGATGCCCAGGGCCGACAGGTACGAGATCACCACGGAGGCGATCAGGTACAGCGGCGCCACGAGCGCGCGTAACAGGACCACCAGGATCAGCAGCACGACAGCGATCGTGACCGCGATGATGAGCCGGATGTCGTGGTTGTAGAAGTCGCGCGTGTCGCGGAGCATCGCCGGATATCCGGCGATCGACACCGAGGACCCTTCGAGTGCGGTGTTGGGCAGCGCGCCCCGCGCGGTGTCGCCGATCGCGTTGACCAGGTTCATCGCCTCGGTGCCGAAGGGATTGATGTCGGTCTGGATCAAATAGCGCGCCGTATGGCCGTCCGGCGAGATGAACGTCGCTGCGGCCTTGCGGAAGTCGTCCTGGGTGAGGATCTGTGCGGGCACGTAGAACCCCGACATCGGTGGGCTGGCCGCGTCGGTCTTCATGCTGAGCAGGAATGCCGACGCCTCGTCGAGCCCCGAGCCCATCCGTTTGGTCTCGGTGACCAGTTGCGAGACTCCGTCGGCGATCTGCCTGCTGGCGTCGGCGAGAGTATCGGCGCCGGTCTGCAGCGTGCTGAGCTGCGAACGTGCCTGTGCCGGGTTGGCCAATCCCATGGATTGCATGGCCTTGCCGGCGGTGTCGATGGTCGCGCTGAGCTTCTTGACCGTGTCGTCGAGCGACTGCATCGGATCCGTTGCTCTCAGATCCCTTGCCAGCGCCGCGATCTGATCGAAGGTCCCATCGGTGCGGGCTGCGGCCAGCCGGCGCAGCGAATTGCGGGCCTCAAGACAGGCCGGGTCGGTGAGGCAGACGGGGCTGGTGTCCAGGCCGCGTAGGACCGGATCGATCCACGGCATTCCGTTGGTCAGGTCGGCGAAGTTGGAACCGAGCGAGTCGCCGAGCGCCCGCATGCTGCTGACGAGTTTCGCCGCGCTGTCGATCTGCTGGAGCGTGGTATTTCCGCCGACCTGCTTCTGCATCGTCGCGAGGGCATCGACCAGGCCACGCGCTCCGGCTACGCCGCGGGTGACCTGCGTGCGCACATCGAGAAGGCTGGTGGCCAGCGAATCTGCGCCGTCGGTGAGACGGTTGAGATCGCTTGCACGCCCGCTGATCTGGGTGGAAGCGTCGTTCAGCTTGGTTCCGACCTCGCCGGCCTGATAGCTCAGTCGCGCCTGCTGCAGCGATTCTCCCGTCGGGCGGGTGATCCCGCGCACGACCGCGATCCCGGGAAGCTGGCTCACCCGCTGGGCCATCTGTTCCAGGTCGGCCAACGCCTGGGGGGTACGCAACTCGTTGGGGGACTGGATGATCAGATACTGCGGAATGGCCGAGCTGATCGGGAAGTGGTCTTCCAGCGCCGCATAACCCATCGAGCTCTCGGCGTGCGCCGGCAGCGCCTTGCGGTCGTCGTAGTTGTATTGGACGAGCGCCGCGCAACTGGCCAGCGCCGCAAGGACGACCAGACTGGCGGCCAGATGAGACCACGGCCGGCGCACGATGCGGACGCCGGACCGGCGCCAGATCCGGCTCGTGAGGTCGCGGCGAGGGGCGATCCAACCCCGGCGTCCGACGAGCACCATGACGGCCGGAAGCAGCGTCAACGCGGCCAACAGTGCGATGCCGATGGCGACGGCGAGGGCCGTGCCGACGGTGGAGAACACGCCGAGTTGGGCGAACGTCATCCCCAGGAAGGTGACGGCGACCGTAGCGGCGGAGGCGGCGATGACCTTTCCGATCGAGCCGAGCGCCTGTTCGACCGCACGATCGGACTCCAGCCCGTCGCGGAGATAATCGTGATACCGGCTGATGAGGAACACCGCGTAGTCGGTGCCGGCGCCGGCCATCATGGCGGTCAGGAACACCACGGTCTGGTTCGAGATACCCATGCCGAGTGACGCCAGGCCGGCGATCACCGATTGGGCGGTCACCAGCGATGCCCCGATGGTGAGCAGGGGCAGCAGCATCGTGACCGGATTGCGGTAGATGAGCAGCAGGATCACCAGAACCATGCCGATCGTGGCGATCTCGATGGCGGTGGTGTCGTGTTCGCCGATGTCGGTGAGGTCGGCGACCGTGGCGGCTGGACCGGTGAGACTGGCGGTCAGTGAGGCGTCATGGACGCTGTCTTTGACGATGGCGGCGACGCGGGTATAGGCCGCGTATGACTGCGGTGAACCGACGTTGCCCGCGATGCCGACCGGCAATATCCAGGCCTTGCCGTCCTTGCTGGCCATGAACTCACGCAGGGGCGGGGTACTGATGAAGTCCTGCAGCATCACGACATCGGTGTCGTTCTTGCGCAGATTGTCTACCAGCGTGCGGTACGTAGCTTCGTCTGCGGGGCCCAGCCCCTTGTCGTTGCTCAGAACGACCAACAGGACGTTCTCTGAACCGGATTCGTGAAATGCCTCGGTCATCTCACGGGTGGCGAGGGTGACCGGTGCGTGTGAGGGCAGGATGGCGACCGGACGCTGTTGCACCATCAGGGTCAACGACGGGAACGTGAGCGGCAGGACAGCCGTGATGGCCAACCAGATTCCGATGACGAGCCAGGGCCATCGCACGATCAGCGAGCCGAGCCGGACGAACAGAGAGGAGTGTTCGGCCGTGCTCATAGATTCTGTCGGCGACGGCACTTCACGATCCTACGGGCGAGAGGAACGGCGTCGGGCGGCGCCGTGGTGGCAGTGAATTGATGTGCGCCTCGATCTCACCGATTGCTCGGAGACAGCCACCGCGTCTTGATCCGCCAGGAATGCGCGGATGCCAGTGCGAAGATCGCACCGCAACCGCAGGCGAAAATCCATACCAGATGGCCGTTCTCGATGGGTTGCAGCGCCGGTACCAGCGACGTGACGATCCGGGTCGTGCACGCGAGCACACCGCTGATGGAGGCGAAGAGATAGATGTTGGCGATCCGCCGGGACCGCGGATCCTTGCGGAGGACCAGCATGGCACGGGCACCGTAACCGAGCAGGTAGATCAAGGTGCCGCACAGGATGATCCAGTACACACTGAGCCAGAAGTCGGTGGGCACCTGGAAGAAGTCGGGCCGGTATACCGCAGCGCCGTTGCCGATCGAGAAGGTGGCGAGCAGCACCGGGATACAGATGGTGGCCGGGCGTTCGACGTACTGCTTGAACGAGCGCTGCATCGCGTTGTCGTCCTGGAGCCTGCCCAGGGAGTTGTAGACGATGGCCGACGCCGCCACGATGTAACAGTCGTGTCCGATGTAGTCCTCGACGTTCCACTTGCCCGTCAGCTCGTACAGCAGTTGTCCGATGGTTGCCGACGCCCACGGCGACATCAGCAGCACTGCCAGGCCCTGCAGCGCGATGTTCAGCGTCGCGGCCACCTCCCAGCGGCATGACCAGGTGACCCTCCTGATCCACAGGCTCCACAGGATGCAGGCCAGTGTGATCAGGGTGAGTGTGGCGACGGACATAACAATTTGCCTCGGACGGTGTTGCGGTTCAGCTGACGTGCGGGTGGTTCACAGTGGGGGTGCGTCGGGCCGTGGGGACAATTCGGACAGTCGCTTGGGCCGGTGGACGCTCGGGCGCACCCGGGTGGTGGTGTCCGCAGGCGCCACGGTGACCGGTGAGGATTCCATGTAGTGCCAGACTTCCTGGCGGCTCATCAGCCCGAACCGGATCTGCAGGTCCGGATAGCTGAGGTGGAAGCGGTCGGCGACCTGCCGCAGTTCCTCGGCATTCGGATAATCGGCTTCTTTCACCCGCCGGTAGTACGTGCTGCTGGATACGCCCAGCGCGCTGTACACGGCCTTGGCGTCGACTTCACCATCCAGCAGATAGTCGAGGAGGGCCTTGAGCTGCCTGCCGTTCTCATCGGTGCGCGGCATCAGAACACAATAGACCCCGTGCCCGGACTTGGTCACAGCGAACCGCGGCAAAGGCAGCAATGACGTTATTGACAACGATGTCAGACTTTTGGCACAGCTCTCCCATTTCTGGGACAACCTGGCTACCGTTACATATATGTCTGTTTCCGTCCTGCCCTATGCATACGGCGCGAGTTCGTGGATCGCCGACTACGGCACCGCGGGGCCGCCCGTCGCCGCAGACATGGCAACCGTGTCCAGTTCCCTGGATGAGGTGCTGGCCGCGGAAGTGCGCGAAGCCCAGATCGCGATGGGTTGCACCGCCGAGGAGCTGTTGCTGGCTGCGCTGAGCCGGACGGTTGCCCGCACCATCGGTGAAGGCGTACTGGTCGTCGACATCGTGAGCGGTCCTGCGCGGGCCGGATACCGGCGGGTCGGAGTGTCGTGCGTGTCGCACCGGGGCATGTCGGGGCCTGAATTGCTGGCGGCTGCGCGCCCGGTCGCCGACAACGGCGACCATCTGTCGGCCGACGTCGAGTTCGCCTACGGCGCCGGCCCTCGGTCGGGGCAGTGTGAGCATCCGCTCGCAGTGCACATCCGCCGCGACAGCGCGACGACCATGCGTCTGGATTGGCGATTCGACAGCCGTGGTTTCGACCATTGCACCGTGCAGGAGCTGACTGAGCAGTTTCCGCTGGCACTGATCGAGGTCACCTCCGGGTAGGCGGGATTTCCAGACGATTTGCGGTGCTCATTAGACTGGGCGCATCGGCACTGATCCGGCCATCACCGGGGAGCCTTCGGAAGAACAGCGCGGCATCGCACGCCGCTGCCAAGTAGACCCGGACGGGTGGGGCCCGTGACAGCCCGCAAGTTGAGCGGCGCGCTGCGGTGCAGCGTGCAAGCGGGGTGGTACCGCGGCGCCTGCACACCCGTGCGACGTCGTCCCCGTGCCTGAACGGACAGGCTCCCCGAATCGGGAGCCGACGCGGCCCGGCCGCGTCATAGGCACAGGAGACGCGTCAGTGACTGCCCCATCGGAGTCTTCAACGTCGACCGGGTACCCCAAGCCGGCCGCGCCCAACTTCCCCGAGCGGGAACTTGAGGTGCTCGACTACTGGGCTGCCGACGACACCTTCCGGGCCAGCATCGCCCGCCGCGAAGGCGCCGAGGAATACGTCTTCTACGACGGGCCGCCCTTCGCCAACGGGCTGCCGCACTACGGCCACCTGCTGACCGGCTACGTCAAGGACATCGTGCCGCGCTTCCGCACCATGCGTGGCTACAAGGTGGAGCGCCGGTTCGGCTGGGACACCCACGGGCTGCCCGCCGAGCTCGAGGTGCAGCGCCAGCTCGGAATCGCCGACAAGGCCCAGATCGAAGAGATGGGCATCGAGAAGTTCAACGCGGCCTGCCGCGCGTCGGTGCTGAAGTACACCGACGAATGGCAGGCGTATGTCACGCGCCAAGCCCGCTGGGTGGACTTCGACAACGACTACAAGACCCTGGACCCCACCTTCATGGAGTCGGTGATCTGGGCCTTCAAGCAGCTGTGGGACAAAGGTCTGGCCTACGAGGGCAACCGGGTGCTGCCGTACTGCTGGAACGACGAGACCCCGTTGTCCAACCACGAGCTGCGCATGGACGACGACGTCTATCAGAGCCGCCAGGATCCCGCGGTGACGGTCGGCTTCACCGTGCCCGACGGGCCGCTCAAGGGCGCGCACCTGCTGATCTGGACCACGACGCCATGGACGTTGCCGTCGAACCAGGCTGTCGCCGTCAATCCCGGCATCGACTACGTGCTGGTGCAGGGCTCCGACGGGCGGCGCTATGTGCTGGCCCAAGCCCGGCTCGCCGCCTACGCTCGCGAACTCGGCGAGGAGCCCGAGGTGCTGGGCAGCTACACCGGACGGGACCTGCTCGGCACCAAGTACCTGCCGCCTTTCCCGTATTTCATGGACGCGCCCAACTCGTTCCAGGTACTGGCCGCCGACTTCGTCAGCACCGAGGACGGCACCGGCATCGTGCACATGGCCCCGGCCTACGGCGAGGATGACAAGGCCACCGCCGACACCGCCGACATCGTCGCGGTCACACCGGTGGACTCGAAGGGCCGCTTCGATTCCACGGTGCCCGACTACGCGGGACTGCAGGTCTTCGAGGCCAACTCGCAGATCATCCGTGACCTCAAGAACGGCGACGGGCCCGCGGCGGCCAATGGTGCGGTGCTGCTGCGCCACGAGACCTACGAGCACTCCTACCCGCACTGCTGGCGGTGCCGCAACCCGTTGATCTACCGCGCGGTGTCGTCGTGGTTCATCAAGGTCACCGAATTCCGGGACCGGATGGTCGAGCTGAACCAGCAGATCACCTGGTATCCCGAGCACGTCAAGGACGGCCAGTTCGGTAAGTGGCTGTCCAACGCCCGCGACTGGTCGGTATCGCGAAATCGCTACTGGGGCAGCCCCATTCCGGTGTGGAAGTCCGACGATCCGACCTATCCGCGGATCGACGTCTACGGCAGCCTCGACGAACTCGAACGCGATTTCGGGGTGCGGCCCACCGATCTGCACCGGCCGTTCATCGATCAGCTGACGCGCCCCAATCCTGATGATCCGACCGGCAAGTCCACGATGCGCCGGATCGAGGACGTGTTCGACGTGTGGTTCGACTCGGGGTCGATGCCGTACGCCCAGGTGCACTATCCGTTCGAGAACCAGCAATGGTTCGACGGCACCAACGCCGAGGACGCCCATTTCCCGGGCGATTTCATCGTCGAGTACATCGGCCAGACCCGCGGCTGGTTCTACACCATGCATGTGCTGGCCACCGCGCTCTTTGACAAGCCGGCCTTCAAAACCTGTGTGGCACACGGCATCGTGCTCGGCAACGACGGCCAGAAGATGAGCAAGTCGCTGCGCAACTACCCCGATGTCAGCGAGGTGTTCGACCGCGACGGGTCCGACGCCATGCGCTGGTTCCTGATGGCCTCGCCGATCCTGCGCGGCGGCAACCTGATCGTCACCGAACAGGGAATCCGCGAAGGCGTGCGTCAGGTACTGCTGCCGTTGTGGAACGCCTACAGTTTCCTGGCGCTGTACGCGCCGAAGAAGGGCACCTGGCGCACCGACTCGGCCAACGTGCTCGACCGCTACATCCTGGCCAAGCTGGCCCAGTTGCGTGACGATCTCACCGAGGCTTTGGACACCTGCGACATCTCCGGGGCCTGTGACGAGCTGCGGCAGTTCACCGAGGCGTTGACGAACTGGTATGTGCGCCGGTCACGTTCGCGGTTCTGGGAAGAGGACGCCGACGCCATCGACACGCTGCACACCGTCCTGGAGATCACCTGCCGGCTGGCCGCACCGTTGCTGCCGCTGGCCACCGAGGTGATCTGGCGAGGCCTGACCGGCGAGCGCTCAGTGCATCTGACGGACTGGCCGGAAGCCGGGGTGGTGCCGCATGACGCGGAGCTCGTGGCTGCCATGGATCAGGTCCGCGAGGTATGTTCGGTGGGCTCGTCCCTGCGCAAGGCCAAGAAACTGCGGGTACGCCTGCCGCTGCCGAAATTGACTGTGGCGGTGGACCACCCAGCTGCTCTGGTGCCGTTCGCCGACCTGATCGCCGACGAACTCAACGTCAAGGCGGTCGATTTGACCGACGACATCGACACCTATGGCAAATTCGATCTGGCCGTCAACGCGCGCGTGGCCGGGCCCCGTATCGGCAAGGATGTGCAGGCCGCCATCAAGGCGGTCAAGGCGGGGGAGGGCGTGGTCAACCCCGACGGCACCCTGACCGCAGGGCCTGTGGTGCTGCAACCCGAGGAATACACCGCCAAATTGGTTGCGGCCGACCCGGAGTGGACGGCCGCGCTGCCCGACGGTGCCGGCCTGGTGGTGCTCGACGGCACGGTCACCGAGGAACTCGAAGCTGAAGGCTGGGCCAAGGACCGGATTCGCGAGCTGCAGGAACTGCGCAAGTCGACCGGCCTTGAGGTGTCCGACCGCATCGCGGTCAAGATCTCGGTGCCGGCGCAGTACGAACGCTGGGCACGCACCCACCGAGATCTCATCGCCGGTGAAATCCTCGCCACCAGTTTCGAATTCGTCGATACCGCCTCGGTGTCAGAGGGCTCGGTGATCGGGGACGGGGTGCGGGTCTCGATCACCAAGGCATGACCCGGCAGGTTCAGGCGTCGGCCACCCGAGCGGTGCGGCCGGCGAACGTGACGGTGTCACCTGGCCGTAGCTGGCGGCCTCGGCGCAGTTCGACCTCGCCGTTGACACTGACGAGGCCCTCGGCGATGACCGCCTTCGCGTCGGCGCCGCTGTCGATCAGGGATGCCAGCTTCAGGAACTGTCCGAGGCGAATCGACTCATCCCTGATCGGCACGTCATCCGGCGTCATGGAAGTCAGGCTAGCGCCATAGCATCGGCAACTATGAACGGCGCCGAGCTCCCGGGCGCAGGTGGCCGCTGGGTGCTGCACCTCGACATGGATGCGTTCTTCGCGTCAGTCGAACAGCTGACCCGGCCGACCCTGCGCGGACGGCCCGTGCTGGTCGGCGGGCTGGGCGGCCGGGGTGTGGTGGCCGGGGCCAGTTACGAGGCGCGTCGCTATGGGGCGCGCTCGGCGATGCCGATGCATCAGGCCCGTCGGCTGGTCGGCGCTCCCGCGGTGGTGCTGCCGCCGCGCGGCGCGGTGTACGGGGTGGCCAGCAGACGCGCGCTGGATACCGTCCGCAGCATCATCCCGGTGCTTGAGCAGCTGTCCTTCGACGAGGCGTTCGGTGAACCCGCCGAATTGGCAGGCGCCACCGCGGCCGACGTCGAGGAGTTCTGCCAGCAGTTGCGCGCCAAGGTGCGCGAGCAGACCGGGCTGGTGGCTTCGGTAGGGGCCGGCTCGGGAAAGCAGATCGCCAAGATCGCCTCCGGTTTGGCCAAGCCCGACGGGATCCGCGTGGTGGCCCGCGATGAGGAAGCGCTGTTGCTCGACGGGCTACCGGTGCGCAAGTTGTGGGGGATCGGCCCGGTGGCCGAGGAGAAGTTGCACCGGCTCGGCATCGAGACCGTCGGCGCGCTGGCCGCGCTGTCCGATGCGGAGGCCACCAGCGTGCTCGGGACGGCGGTGGGCACTGCGCTCCATCGGCTGGCCCGCGGCATCGACGACCGCCCCGTGGCCGAGCGTGCCGAGGCCAAGCAGATCAGCGCGGAGTCGACATTTCCCGAGGACCTCACCACACTGCGTCAGCTCCAGGATGCGATCGGCCCGATCGGCGAACATGCGCATCGCCGGCTGGAGAAAGACGGCCGCGGCGCACGGACCGTGACGGTCAAGCTGAAGAAGTCCGACATGAGTACGCTCACCCGCTCGGCCACTCTGGCCTACGCCACCACCGAGGTCGCCACCCTGATCGGAACCGCTCGTCGGCTCTTGCTCGATCCGGTGGAAGTTGGACCGATTCGGCTTGTCGGAGTGGGCTTTTCGGGATTGTCCGACAGTAGGCAGGAATCGTTGTTCCCAGACCTCGAGCAGCTCGACGACATCGCCGATGCCCATCACCAGACCACCGAGGTAGCGCAGAGTGCCCAGACGGGCTGGCGCATCGGCGACGATGTGGCACACCCCGAGCACGGTCACGGCTGGGTACAGGGCGCCGGGCACGGCGTGATGACCGTGCGCTTCGAAACCCGCGCCAGCGGGCCGGGCCCGGCGCGCACTTTTCCCGAGGACACCCCTGGATTCGTCCGGGCTGATCCGGTGGCGAGCCTGGACTGGGGCGACTATCTCAGCGGGCTGGCCGACTACCAGAGCACGCCGTAGGTGGCGTTCAGGACGAAGCCGTGCTCGCCATAGGTTTTGCACGTCACCGTGCCCTGATAGCCAACCCCGCAGCTGGCGCCCCAGTTCTCCAGCCGGTGGCCCTCGGGTAGGACGTCGACCTCGCGGGTGAACGACGCGGTGTCGGAGTGGCGATAGGCGGCGGGTGCTCCGCTGTTGACGTAAATCTGGTTGGTGCCTGCCGGTGCGTCCGCTGGCACCGCGTCGCAGCCGACCGGGCCGCCGTTGGGTCCGATACCGCAGTGACGGCCGTCCGGAGTCCGGAAGAACACGCCGTAGAAGTCGGTGGGCGAGCTGTAGTGGCCCTGCGCGATCGGATAGCGGTCGATAACGTCGGCGCCCGGCGGCGGTTCGGCCGTGACGTTCGGCGCAGTGCCGAGCACCAACATGCCTGTGGCAGCGGCTGCCAGGAGGTGGCGCATAGGGTCCATTGAACCGGCGTCGTCAACCCCGTGGCGGGCTACCAGAGCGTGCCGGAAGCTGTGTCGAGGGAAAAGCCGTGCCGACCAGAGGTTTTGCAGATCACTGCGCCCTCCTGGGTGAGAGCGCAGGCGGCTTCCCAGTTCTCCAGCCGATAGCCCGCGGGCAGCACGTCGACGTCATCACGGGTGAACGACGGGGTCCCAGAATATCGGTAGGTCGCGGGCGCCCCCGCCTCCACGAAGGTCTGGTTCATGCCCTCGGGCGCGTCCGCGGGCACCGCGTCGCAGCCGACCGGGCCTCGGTAGGGGCGGATCCCGCAATGACGGCCGTCCGGGGTCCGGAAGAACAACCCGTAATGATCGGTGGGTGAGCTGTAGTCGCCCTCGGCAATCGGGTAGCCGTTGATGTCCTCGATGCCGGGTGGCGGCGGCCACGGCCAAGCCTGCGCGGGCGGAAGCGGGCTGAACACCGTCACGCCGACGGCAATGGCCGCCACAATGTGGAAACGCACGTTCTCTATTTGAGCACAGGCCGTCAACCCCAGGCGTCGATCACCGCTGCGGCGGACCGCCCGGTAGCCAACGCGGCCATCAACAGGACCCTGGCCTGGGCCGGGCGCACATTGGGGACCACGATGGCCCCGGCGTCGACCAACTGCCTGCCCGGCTCGTACCGGGCGGCGACCGGGCCGTCGGGAACCCGGCTCGACACCGCGATCACCGTGCCGTCCCGGCAGTGCCTGCGGACCCCCTCGATCATCGCGGTTCCCGCGTTGCCCGAGCCCATCGCTGCGAGCACGACTGCGCGTGCCCCGGCCGCGACACAGGCGTCCAACGCCACCGGATCCGCTCCCGGATACGCGGCGACAATATCGACACGCGGCGCCGTCGCTGCGGAAAACTCTCCGAGAAACGGGCGGCGCTTGGTCGCAACGGCCTCATACCGACCGTCGACGACCCTGCCGAGAGCGCGGCCGGTGAAGGCGTTCAACTCGGCGGTGTGCCGCTTGTGCAGGCCCAGAGGTTGCCACACGGTCCCGGCGAAGCTCACGAGAACCCCGAGACCCCGAGCCTGCGGGTCGGCCGCCACCGTGACGGCGTGACGCAGGTTGTCCGGACCGTCTGCGTATGGCGCGTCCGCGCTGCGTTGGGACCCGGTGAGCACCACCGGTGCCGCCCCGTTGTAGGTGAGTTCCAGCCAGAGCGCGGTCTCCTCCATGCTGTCGGTTCCGTGGGTGACGACGATACCGTCGGCCCGGGCTGCTGCGGCGCTGACGGCCGCATGTATCGCGTCCCAGTCCGCGGGGGTCAGCAGGGCGCTGTCGGTCGCCAACGCATCGACTACCTCGATGTCGGCGTCGACGGACAACCCGCCCGTCAACTCGGCCCCGGTGCGCGTCGGATGTCTGATCCCGGCATCGTCTGTGCTGGTCGAGATGGTGCCGCCGGTGGTGATCACGACGACGCGGCTGCGCGGCTGCACGGGGCTCGTCCCGGTCTCCATCACGTCCAGATTGTCCCGCAATTGTTCCGTCTCGACTGTTTGGGATGATGGGGGAGTGACTGATGAAACGTCAGGCCCGGTAGAGCCGGTGACCGACGCAACCGGGGGTACGAAATCGCCCCCTGTAACCGCTGCTCCGCCTCGGCGGCGGCTGCGTCTGCTGCTCACTGTTGCCGCGGTCGTGCTGTTCATCGACGTGGTGACCAAAGTGCTCGCGGTCCGGCTGCTGACGCCCGGGCAGCCGGTGTCGATCATCGGTGACACCGTGACCTGGACCCTGGTGCGCAACTCCGGTGCGGCGTTCTCGATGGCGACCGGATACACGTGGGTGCTGACTCTCATCGCCACCGGCGTGGTGATCGGCATCGTCTGGATGGGGCGTCGACTGGTCTCGCCGTGGTGGGCGATCGGTCTGGGCATGATCTTGGGCGGAGCGACCGGCAACCTCATCGATCGCTTCTTCCGCGCGCCCGGACCGCTGCGCGGTCACGTGGTGGACTTCTTCTCCGTCGGTTGGTGGCCGGTGTTCAACGTGGCCGATCCGGCGGTGGTCGGCGGCGCGATCCTGTTGGTGGCGCTGTCGTTGTTCGGGTTCGATTTCGACACCGTCGGGCGCCGCCGTCTCAACGACGATGCCGACGGTAAAGCGGCCGAAGACAAGGCGGCCGAAGACAAGCAGGCCGACGACAGCGAACCGGTCAGCTCGTCGGACGAGTCGAGCGCGG
Organism: Mycolicibacterium fortuitum subsp. fortuitum; assembly: GCF_022179545.1. The sequence goes on from NZ_AP025518.1 coordinate 3,006,222, forward strand.
TCGGTCGTCAGGCCGAGACCTCATAGTGACCACCCGGTCGATGCCGGTGCCGGAAGGCCTGGCGGGAATGCGAGTCGACGCCGGTCTGGCCCGGTTGCTCGGCCTGTCGCGGACTGCCGTGGCGGCCATGGCAGAGGACGGCGGTGTCGACATCGACGGTGTTCCGGCCGCGAAGTCCGACAAGCTCGTGGCCGGCGCCTGGCTGGAGGTCCGGTTGCCGGAAGCACCCGCGCCGGTCGAGAACACCCCGGTCGACATCGAGGGCATGGACATCCTCTACGCCGACGACGACATCGTGGCGGTGGACAAGCCGCCGGGGGTGGCCGCGCACGCGACGGTCGGCTGGCACGGGCCGACGGTGTTGGGAGGCCTGGCTGCCGCCGGTTTCCGGATCAGCACCTCGGGCATCCACGAACGGCAGGGCATCGTGCACCGACTCGATGTCGGTACCTCCGGCGTCATGGTGGTGGCCCTCTCGGAGCGCGCGTACACCGTGCTGAAACGGGCGTTCAAGCAGCGCACCGTGGACAAGCGCTATCACGCGCTGGTGCAGGGGCACCCCGATCCGTCGAGCGGAACCATCGATGCCCCGATCGGGCGGCACCGCGGTCACGACTGGAAGTTCGCGGTCGTCGAGGGTGGACGGCACAGCATCACCCACTACGACACCGTCGAGGCCTTCCAGGCGGCCAGCCTGCTCGACATCGAGCTGGAGACGGGCCGCACCCATCAGATTCGGGTGCACTTCGCCGCACTGCACCACCCGTGCTGCGGTGACATGACGTACGGCGCCGATCCCACGTTGGCGAAAAGGCTTGGGCTGGAACGTCAATGGCTGCATGCCCGGTCACTGGCCTTCGCCCATCCGGCTGACGGCCGCCGCATCGAGATCACCAGCCCGTACCCGGCTGACCTGCAGGCCGCCCTCGACGTACTGCGCCGCCACTAGACGTGGGCGGGCAGACACCTGCGCAGCAGTCCAGCGCATCCCGCTCCGGGTTGCTCTACGGCGCAGGTGCCTACATCTGGTGGGGGCTGTGCCCCGGCTTCTTCCTGCTGCTGCTCCCCGCGGGCGCGCCCGAGGTGCTGGCCCACCGCATCGTGTGGAGCGCACTGCTGCTGCTACTGGTGCTGGCGGTGGCCCGCCGACTCGGCGACCTGCGGCGGCTGCCGCGGAGGACCTGGCTTCAACTGCTCGGCGCTGCCGTACTGATCTCGGTCAACTGGGGAACCTACATCTTTGCCGTGACGACCGGGCATGTGGTGGACGCGGCACTCGGGTACTTCATCAATCCCCTGGTGAGCGTGCTGCTGGGCGTGCTGGTGTTCCGCGAACGGATCAACCGATGGCAGGCCGCGGCATTGGTGCTCGCACTCGTCGCGGTTGTGATCTTGACCGTCGAGTTGGGCGCACCGCCTTACATCGCGGTGGTCCTGGCACTGTCGTTCGGGGTGTACGGACTGATCAAAAAGGTGGTGCGGGCCGACCCGCGGGTGAGCGTGGCGGTAGAGACATTGCTGGCGCTCCCGTTCGCCGCCGGCTACGTGATCATGTTGGAAGTGCTGGACCAGGGGAATTTTCTCAACCACGGCACTTGGCACGCATTGCTGTTGTTGCTTGCCGGGCCCGTCACCGCTGTGCCGTTGCTGCTGTTCGCCGCGGCCGCGCAGCGCCTTCCGATGGTGACTCTGGGTCTGCTGTTCTACCTGAATCCCGGGCTGCAGATGGCCTGGGGTGTGTTGATCGGACACGAACCGATGCCGGTGGGGCGTTGGATCGGATTCGCACTGATCTGGGTGGCTTTGGTGATCATGACCGTCGGCGCACTGCGCAAGAAGCCGGCGGAATTTCCGGCCGACTTTGTCGATCAGGCGGAAACGGAATCGTCATCACGGTGACAGGCTGAAAACCGAAACCGGGAGGACATCGTGCAGTACTGCCTACTCATGCATTACCAGGAGGGCCCGGAGGCGGGCCTGAGCGACGAAGACATGGAACCGGCGCGGGCCGCATTCGCCCGCTATGCCGACGACCTTGATGCGGCCGGAGTGCTGATCGGAACGCAGGTACTTCAGTCTGCGTCAGCGTCCACGACCTACACCGCACGCACCGGTACCGGCGAGATCCAGGACGGGCCATTCGCCGACACCAGGGAACGGCTGGGCGGTGTGTTCGTAATCGACGTGCCCGATCTCGACGCGGCATTGACGTGGGCTGCGAAATGCCCTGCCGCGGCATGGGGTTCGATCGAGATCAGGCCAGTCGCAGTGACCTATCGCCGAGGCCGGGGCTGGTACACGCCCTGAACACGCAGGTCTCGATGCGGCTCGCGCAGGTGGTCGGTCAGTCCTACGGCCGACTGCTCGCGCTGCTGGCCGGCCAGAGCCGAGACATCGCCGCGGCCGAGGACGCACTGGCCGATTCCCTGGAGCGAGCGCTGCAGCGGTGGCCGCACGACGGGGTCCCCGCCAATCACGAAGCGTGGTTGCTGACGGTGGCACGGAATCGGCTGCGGGACATGTGGAAGTCGCCGGCCCACCGGATGAGCCGGCCGTGGACCGACGACCACGATGCGGCATGGGAGATCACCGACCCGGCCACGTTTCCCGACCGTCGGCTGGAGCTCATGCTGGTGTGCGCCCACCCCGCCATCGCCTCCGACATCCGTACCCCGTTGATGCTGCAGACCGTGCTCGGAGTCGACGCCGCCGCCATCGGCGCGGCCTTCGCGGTCGCCCCGGCCACCATGGCGCAACGTCTCGTGCGGGCCAAGAAACGCATTCGCGACGCCGGGATCCCGTTCACGATGCCGGAGCGCACCGACCTCGACGCGCGGCTACCCGAGGTTCTCGAGGCGGTCTACGGCGCGTACTCCATCGACTGGCTGAGTGTCCCGCAGGGTGAGGCCGTCGAATCGCTGTCTTCGGAGGCGCTGCACCTGGCGATGGTGCTCGTCGAGTTGCTGCCGGACGAGCCCGAGGCCCTGGGCCTGGCAGCCCTGATGTGTCTGAGTGAGGCGCGACGCCCGGCTCGGCGCGGCCCGGACGGAAGCTTCGTCGCGCTCGATGATCAGATTCGGGACCGCTGGGACAAGGGATTACACGCCCGCGGCGAGCGCCTGCTTGCCCGTGCCCACGGCTTCGCGCGTCCGGGCAGGTTCCAGTACGAGGCGGCGATTCAATCGGCGCACTGCGCCCCGACCATCGACAAACACGCACTGCGCAAACTGTATCGAGCGCTGCTTCGGGTCGGGCCGTCGTTGGGCGCTGCTGTGGCGCTGGCAGCCCTGGACGGCGAAATCGACGGCGCCCACGCCGGATTACGTGCCCTGGACGCGCTCACCGACCGCTCGGCTGACAGATTTCAGCCGGCGTGGGTCACCCGCGGACACCTCCTTGCGGAGCAGGGCCGGCTCGACGAGGCGGTGGCAGCCTACCGGCGCGCCATCGAATTGACTGCAGACGAGGCCGTCCGGCGTTACCTGCGGGGACGCCTGGAACGGCTGAGGGCGGCGGGCGGTCGCGGACCGGAGATGTGAGCCGCCCCGGAGTTGATATTTGCGATCTCATGTTTTGACGCCCTTTTGGCAATGTCATAGTGTTTGCTGAATGACCGCCCGAAGCAGCTCTGGGACTGCTCGCCGGCCAGGTAGGCCGGTCGGCGCCGACGCTGCGCAAACGCGTGAACGTATCCTGCAAGCGGCCTACGAAGTCATCAATGAACGCGGTTATGCGGCGACGACTTTCCAGGAGATCGCCAAGCGCAGCGGCCTCAGCCGTCCGACGCTGAACTACTACTTCGCCAGTCGCGAGGATCTGTATCGCGCGTTGCTCCAGCAGGCACATGACGTCGTCACTTCCTGCATTCACGCGGCGAAACAGCATGAGGGATCGCTGAATCGGCTACGCGCCTACATCGATGCGGTGGTGGCGGTGTGGCATCGGGACCATGCCGTGGTCGGGTTCCTGGCCACCGCGCGGCTGGAGGCCTACCGTCATCCCGATCTGCCGTCGGCCACCGTCGCGGCGACCCGCGGGTTTCTCGGTGAACTGGTCACCGAAGCAGTCGATCGACGTGAACTGCCGGCGCACACCGAACAGGCGAGTTTGGTCGAGTTGCTGTACGCGATGCTGTGGGGAATCGGCGCCTACTGCGGTTGGCAGAGCAGGCCCGTAGATGTTTCTGAGATTGCCAAGCAACTGCAAATCGTGATCGGCGAAGGGTTGCTGTCCGATATCGGCGGTGATCGCTGACACTTCGGCTCAGACACGCATCGCGACACGCGCGGCGGTGTCGGTGGGGCGCAATAGACTGACAGCCCTATGAGCGGTTCATCGTCGGGTTCCTCAGGATCTTTTGTTCACCTGCACAACCACACCGAGTACTCGATGCTGGACGGTGCCGCGAAGATCACCCCGATGCTGGCCGAGGCGCAGCGGCTCGGCATGCCCGCCATCGGTATGACCGACCACGGCAACATGTTCGGCGCCAGCGAGTTCTACAACTCGGCCACGAAGGCCGGCATCAAACCGATCATCGGTATCGAGGCGTACATCGCGCCGGCGTCGCGGTTCGAGACCAAACGTGTCCAGTGGGGTGACCCGAGCCAGAAGGGTGACGACGTCTCGGGTAGCGGTGCCTACACCCACATGACGATGGTCGCCGAGAACGCAACCGGTCTGCGCAACCTGTTCAAGCTCTCCTCGCTGGCGTCGTTCGAGGGTCAGCTCGGTAAGTGGGCCCGCATGGATGCCGAGATCATCGCCGAACATGCCGAGGGCATCATCGCCACGACCGGTTGTCCGTCGGGTGAGGTGCAGACCAGGCTGCGGCTGGGCCACCGCCAGGAGGCGCTGGAGGCCGCCGCCAAGTGGCGCGAGATCTTCGGTCCCGAGAACTTCTTCCTCGAGCTCATGGACCACGGCCTCGACATCGAGCGCCGGGTCCGCGAGGGCCTGCTGGAGATCGGGCAGAAGCTCAACATCCCGCCGCTGGCCACCAACGACTGCCACTACGTCACGCGCGAGGCCTCGCAGAACCACGAGGCGCTGCTGTGCATCCAGACAGGCAAGACCCTCTCGGACCCGAACCGCTTCAAGTTCGACGGCGATGGCTACTACCTCAAATCCGCCGAGGAGATGCGGGCGCTGTGGGACTCGCAGGTGCCGGGTGCGTGCGATTCCACGGTGTTGATCGGCGAGCGGGTGCAGTCCTACGCCGACGTGTGGACGCCCACCGACCGGATGCCGGTGTTCCCGGTCCCGGACGGACATGACCAGGCCTCGTGGCTCACACACGAGGTCCAGGCGGGGCTGGAGCGCCGGTTCCGTGGGGCGGCCGTGCCCACCGAATACACCGACCGTGCGTCCTACGAGATCAAGGTCATCTGCGAGAAGGGATTTCCGTCCTACTTCCTGATCGTGGCCGACCTGATCAACTACGCCCGCTCGGTCGGGATCCGGGTGGGCCCGGGTCGTGGGTCGGCGGCCGGTTCGTTGGTGGCCTACGCGCTGGGCATCACCAACATCGACCCCATCCCGCACGGTCTGCTGTTCGAGCGTTTCCTCAACCCGGAACGTCCGTCGGCCCCCGATATCGACATCGACTTCGACGACCGTCGCCGTGGCGAGATGCTGCGGTATGCGGCCAACAAGTGGGGCAGTGACCGGGTGGCCCAGGTCATCACCTTCGGTACCATCAAAACCAAGGCGGCGCTGAAGGATTCGGCCCGCGTGCACTACGGTCAGCCTGGATTCGCCATCGCCGACCGGATCACCAAGGCGCTCCCGCCGCCCATCATGGCCAAGGACATCCCGGTCTCGGGAATCACCGATCCCAACCATGAGCGGTACAAGGAAGCCGCCGAGGTCCGCGCCCTGATCGACACCGATCCGGATGTGCGGACCATCTTCGAGACCGCGCGTGGCCTGGAGGGCCTGGTCCGCAACGCGGGTGTGCACGCCTGTGCGGTGATCATGAGCTCCGAGCCGCTCATCGACGCGATCCCGCTCTGGAAGCGGCCCCAGGACGGCGCGGTCATCACCGGTTGGGACTATCCGTCGTGTGAGGCCATCGGCCTGCTGAAGATGGACTTCCTGGGCCTGCGGAACCTGACGATCATCGGTGACTGCCTGGAGAACATCAAGGCCAACCGGGGCATCGACCTGGACCTGGACACGCTGCCCTTCGACGATCCGGCGGCCTACGAGCTACTCGGCCGCGGTGACACGCTGGGCGTGTTCCAGCTCGACGGCAGCGCCATGCGGGACCTGCTGCGCCGCATGCAGCCCACCGGGTTCAACGACATCGTGGCGGTGCTCGCGCTGTACCGTCCCGGTCCGATGGGTATGAACGCCCACAACGATTACGCGGATCGCAAGAACGGCCGCCAGGCGATCAAGCCCATCCATCCTGAGCTCGAGGAACCGCTCAAGGACATCCTCGCCGAGACCTACGGTCTGATCGTCTACCAAGAGCAGATCATGTTCATCGCGCAGAAGGTCGCCTCCTACACCATGGGTAAGGCCGACGCGCTCCGTAAGGCCATGGGTAAGAAGAAGCTCGAGGTGCTCGAGGCCGAATACAAGGGCTTCAAGGAAGGCATGACCGCCAACGGGTTCTCCGAGGCTGCGGTGAAAGCCTTGTGGGACACGATTCTTCCGTTCGCCGGTTACGCGTTCAACAAGTCCCACGCGGCCGGTTACGGCCTGGTGTCCTACTGGACGGCCTACCTCAAGGCGAACTACCCGGCCGAGTACATGGCCGGGCTGCTGACTTCGGTCGGAGACGACAAGGACAAGGCCGCGGTGTACCTCGCCGATTGCCGCAGGCTCGGTATCACGGTCCTGCCGCCGGACGTCAACGAATCGGTGCAGAACTTCGCCTCGGTAGGCGACGACATCCGGTTCGGTCTGGGCGCGATCCGCAATGTCGGTGCCAACGTCGTCTCGTCACTGATCAACACGCGTACCGAGAAGGGCAAGTACACCGACTTCTCCGATTACCTGAACAAGATCGACATCGCGGCCTGCAACAAGAAGGTCACCGAGTCGCTGATCAAGGCGGGCGCGTTCGATTCGCTCGGCCACCCCCGTAAGGGGCTGTTCCTGGTTCACACAGACGCCGTGGACTCGGTGCTCGGCACCAAGAAGGCCGAGGCGATGGGTCAGTTCGACCTGTTCGGCGGCACCGACGACGGTGGCGGAACCGACGCCGTGTTCACCATCCGGGTGCCCGAAGAGGAGTGGGAGGACAAGCACAAGCTCGCACTCGAACGCGAGATGTTGGGCTTGTACGTGTCCGGCCACCCGCTCAACGGGATCGCCCACCTGCTGGCCAACCAGGTCGACACCCAGATCCCGGCGATCCTCGACGGCGATGTCGCCAACGATGCGCAGGTGGTGGTCGGCGGCATCCTGGCCTCGGTCAACCGTCGCGTGAACAAGAACGGCTTGCCCTGGGCCTCAGCCCAACTGGAAGACCTCACCGGTGGTATCGAGGTGCTGTTCTTCCCGCAGACCTACTCACTGTTCGGCCATGAGATCGCCGACGACGTGGTGGTTCTGGTCAAGGCGAAGGTGGCGGCGCGCGACGACCGGATCTCGCTGATCGCACACGAACTGGTGGTGCCCGACTTCAGCAGCGCTCAGGCCGACCGGCCGTTGGCGGTGAGCCTGCCGACCCGGCAGTGCACCATCGACAAGGTCAGTGCGCTCAAGCAGGTGCTGGCCAACCACCCGGGCACCGCACAGGTTCATCTACGTCTGATCAGCGGTGAGCGGATCACCACCCTGGAGTTGGATCAGTCGCTGCGGGTGACGCCGTCGTCGGCGCTGATGGGAGACCTCAAGGCGTTGCTCGGTCCGGGCTGCCTGGGCTGAACGTCCAGTTCTATCTTCACGATCGCGCTGTCGGGCCACAGGGCCCGGTGGCGGGCCCGGCGCAGTTTCTCGCGCAGCGGGAGGTCGCGGTGCACGTTGGTTACCCCGGGGATCTTCAGTAGCGGCACGATGTTCCATTGCCAGCCGTAGCGTCGGTGCAGCGCGCTGTTGGCCTGTTCGGCTTCTCGGCCGGCCAGCATCGTCGCTCGACCGGTCAGCCAGGTGGTGCCGGTGACTCTGCCCTTGTAGTCGCACACCACCAGCTCGACCTCGGGTTGCGCCGCGAGCCTGCGCGTTTTCGGACCGATCTTGGTGCGGAACAAGGCCGTTCGCCCGTCGAGCACGAACCAGATCGGGGTGTCTACCGTGGTGCCGTCGCGCCGCAAGCTGCGCAGCAACGCGTAGCGGGAGCGGGCAAGGGCTTCGAGTGTGGCGGCGGTATTCGGCATGGTGCCAGTCAACGACTTAGAGTTGACTCTAAGTCAAGCTCGGCGAGGAGGGCACATGAGCGCATTGCTGACCATCGGAGACGTCACCCAGCGGTCGGGAGTAGCCCAGACAGCGCTTCGTTACTACGAGCAGGTCGGCCTGTTGCCCGCGCCGCAACGTGTGGGCGGACAGCGCCGTTACCAGGAGTCGGTGCTGATGCGCCTGCACGTGATCGGGCTGTGCAAGACAGCCGGTTTCTCGTTGACCGAGATCGGACTCCTACTGAAGGACGACACTCCTGGCCGCCCCATGGCACGTGAACTGGCTCAGAGCAAGCTCGTCGAGATCGATGCACAACTCGAGGCGCTCGCGCGGGCTCGGGCCATCATCGAGTGGGGAATGCGGTGTACCTGTCCGTCAATCGAGCTGTGCACGTGCGGGATTCATCACGAACTGCCGGCGTGACGTAGTTGCGAAGGTCAGAACCGGTATCGCAGGATCCGCGCTTTGCGGGCGGTGGCCTCGCTGAGGCCGCTCAATCGCGTGGCGATCCGCAGGGCAGCCGGGAAGCGATCGACCTCCGGTTGGTGAGTCAGGCTGGATTCTTCGATGAGCCGCAGTTGTGGGGTCCAGGTTTCGGGATGGTGGGCGTCCTTGAAACCCGGGTAACCCCACTGGCTTCCGACGTCTTTGAACATCTTGGCCGGAAAGAACTTCAGTGCGGCTCTACTGATCCATCCGATGCGGCCGTAGTCGTTGAAGGCCACCTCGCCCGAATCGAAGTGTTCGGTGATCTTTCGGAAGATGCCGATGATCACCGGCTCCGAGAGGAATGCGAACAGTCCGTCCGCCACCAAGATGGTGGGCCGATCGGAGGGGATCGGATCGGTCCAGTCAGGGTCGGCCAATGACGCGGCGACGTTGTGGGCCTGGGGGAGCGGTGGAATCACGCATTCGCGCAGTTCGCTGATCCCGGGGAGGTCCACGCTGTACCAGTCGACGGTCGGAGGGGGCGCGATGCGGTGGACACCGCTGTCCAGGCCTCCTCCCAGATCGACCACGACGGCGTCGGGGTGCTCGGCCACGAACACGCGGACCCGGTCGTCGAGCATCTTGGCGCGCAGCGCCGATTGGCACACCACGCTGGTCTGGACTCCGAGGCCTGCGAAGTCGTAGTCGAGTCGCGAAACGGTCTCATCGGCCACCGTGTCACCGAGGATCGGTCGGCCCCATCGGCTGTCGAGTGCCCTGGCGTAGAGCGTCAGGAATGCGGTTTCTTCTATCGGCGTGAGGCCTGTCGTCGCAATACCCACGGGCCCGACGTTACACCCGCTGCGCGGCTGAACAGTTGGGCGAAAACGTTTACCGCCCTTGCGTTCCCGGGTAGGTACGCGGCATGGCCTACGGTGGAATCATGCGTAGCACCCACGTGAGCGTCTGGATCGAGGTTGCCGCCGACGCGGTGTATGCCTACGCCGCCGACCCGCATCATCTGGCCAACTGGGCGGCGGGACTCGCCGAGGGTGGATTGCGGCTCACGTCGCGAGGATGGGTCGCGGATTCTCCGATGGGCGAGGTCACCGTCGAGTTCACCGCGACGAACACATTGGGAGTGCTCGATCACGTGGTGCATCTGCCCTCGGGCGAGGCTGTCTACAACCCGATGCGGGTGGTGCCGGCCGGCGTCGACGCCACTTCGTGCGAAGTCGTGTTCACCGTGCGGCAGCGCGCCGGGATGACCGATGCGCAGTTCGAGGCAGACGTGGCTGCGGTGGCCGCTGATCTGGAGACGTTGCGGCGACTACTGGAAGGTCACTGACCGGAAGGCCCCACGTGGCCGAGGCTCAGCCACACCACAAGGGTGGCCGCGGCCGCCGACAGTACGGCAGGCGCCGCGCTCAGCGTTGCCACGCCGACGACCACAAGCACGATGGCACCGACCGCCAGGGCGATCAGCTTGTAGGTCGGCCAAGGCACTCCGGCGATGTCGACCTGATGATCGGCCCGGGAGGTGACACTGCGAAAGTTCCCGGCGGTGGTCATGCAATAACGATAGCTCGCAACAATGATTTCGGCCAGCCGAAACCTCGGATTTGGCGTGTCGCTTTATCGGTCCAGAATGCTCAGCAATGGGCTTCCATTCGATATTCGACCTCGGCCGGCCTGGTGGGCCGGTCGGCGAACCAACCGTGCGCCGTGCCGTTGATGTGGAATGTCGTGCCTTCGACGCGGGCGGCGGCGGGCGCCGACACGTTCGCTGAACTGCCGGTGAATCCCTGCAAGTCCGACAGCCGCATCACCTTCGGTTCGACCGTGGCGCCGGTCTGGATGATGGCGCTGAATCCGGGGGTGTCCGGCAGCGTCTCGATGGTCCACAGCCAGGACCGTTGCGTGCACAGCACCGAATAGGTGGTCGGCATCTGCTCCCCGTTGATGAATATCCGCGCCGTGGAGGCGTCGGCCGGGATGCCGGTGGTCGCCGCGCAAGCAGACAAGGCCAGCGCGCCCACCGCAACGGAGTGCGTCGCAATGCGTCTGAGATGCCGCATGGGATTGTTTTCCCAGTTCGGACCGACTTCAACCAGGTCCGATGGCGTTGTCCGGTTTCTCGGCGCCGGCGGTCTGCTCACCGCGGGTGTGCCCACCCAGCTGCGGTGAAACCCCTGGCCAGTGGCACTATTGAACGGTGACTGCCGATCTGAGCAAGAGCTCCCGAGTCTCCCCGCTGGCTGCGCCCCTGTCCGCGGCCGACATCGACGAGGCCGCGAAGCGAATTTCCGGGGTGGTCACCCGCAGCCCGCTGCAGTTCAACGAGCGACTTTCGGAAGCCACCGGAGCCAACGTCTACCTCAAACGTGAGGATCTGCAGGCGGTGCGTTCCTACAAGGTGCGCGGGGCGTTCAATCTCATGGCGCAGCTCTCGCCGGAGGAGCTTGCCGCCGGAGTGGTGTGTTCTTCGGCGGGCAACCACGCTCAAGGCTTCGCCATGGCCTGCCGGTCCATGCGCACCCATGGCCGGGTATATGTGCCGGCCAAGACGCCCAAGCAGAAGCGCGACCGGATCCGTTACCACGGGCGTGAGTACATCGAGCTCATCGCGGGCGGGTCGACCTACGACCTGGCCGCGGCCGCGGCATTGGAGGACGTTGCGCGCACGGGGGCCACTCTCGTGCCCCCGTACGACGATGTGCGCACCATGGCAGGTCAGGGCACGATCGCCGCCGAGCTGCTCGACCAGCTCGATGACGAGCCGGATCTGGTCATCGTGCCGGTAGGCGGTGGGGGCTGCATCTCCGGCATCACCACCTATCTCGCCGAGCGGGCCTCGGGCACGTCGGTGCTGGGTGCCGAACCTGCCGGTGCGGCCTCGATGATCGCTGCGCTGGCCGCCGGGGAGCCGGTCACCCTGGAGCACGTGGACCAGTTCGTCGACGGTGCGGCAGTGGCGCGGGCCGGGGCGCTGCCCTACGCCGCGCTGGCGGCCGCCGGTGACATGGTCGCCTTCACCACGGTCGACGAAGGCGCGGTGTGCACCGCGATGCTCGATCTGTACCAGAACGACGGAATCATCGCCGAGCCCGCCGGAGCGCTGTCGGTGGCAGCGCTGCTGGAGGCGGACATCGAGCCGGGTTCCACCGTGGTGTGCCTGATCTCCGGGGGCAACAACGACGTGTCCCGGTACAACGAGGTGGTCGAACGCTCCCTGGTGCACCTGGGGCTCAAGCACTACTTCCTGGTCGACTTCCCGCAGGAACCCGGCGCTCTGCGGCGGTTTCTCGATGAGGTGCTCGGGCCCGGTGACGACATCACGCTGTTCGAGTACGTCAAGCGCAACAATCGCGAGACCGGCGAGGCGCTGTGCGGTGTCGAGTTGAGCGCAGCGACGGACCTCGAAGGATTGTTGGCGCGGATGGCGGACTCCGACATTCACGTCGAGTTGCTCGAACCCGGATCACCGACCTACCGGTATCTGACCTGACCCGGCTTGAGCGACTCGCTCAGGCGCTGATGCCGGTGGCTTCGAAGCCGGCGCTGACGGCAGCCACTTTCTCTTCGCGAACACTTTCCGGGTCCGCGCGGAAGAGCGACTTGGCCACCAGCTCCACGGCCCGACGACTGTCACTGAAGCCAGAAGTCCGCGACAGGTGGACGGTCAGCGCGAGATAGAACAGGGCTGCCGCGTCTTCGGGCGTGAAGAGGTGGCCGCCGCCGTTCTTCGCGGTGATGATGTTGAACGCCGCCTTGTTGTGGATGCCGCTGTTGGTGTGCACACCGCCGTTGTCGCGGGTTGTGTGTACGTAGTCGCGCATGTGTGCCGGCTGGCCGCGCCGGGTCGGATCACTCAGGTCGCGCAACGGCACGCCGGTGCCGTCGAGTTCCTCGCCCATTTCCCAGTTCCAGCTGTCGATGTCAGCTTTCTGGGAGTTGGCGATGATCGTCCCCATGATGTCCGAATAGGACTCGTTTAGCGCCCCGGACTCGTCCTTGTATTCGAGGCGGGCGGTGTTGTCGGTCAGTCCGTGCGTCATCTCATGGGCGACCACGTCCATGGCCACCGCATACGACCGCAGTTCACCGTCGACACTGCGCTGTCCGTACACCATCTGAGTGCCGATCCATGCGGCATTTCGCCATTGCTGAGGAGTGGAATCCTGGATGGAGGTGCAGTTGATGGACGAGATGAAGGGGCCGCCCTGGTTGTCGAGTCCGTTGCGGCGCAGGGTGTTCGCCAGATAGTCCGCGACCTCCTGGGCATTGGCGTGGGCGCTGATCGCCGCGGGGCTCCACGGGGCGGGCGGATTGGAGATCGGCGCCGCACCGGGTAGGGAGCGGAATTGCGATTCGATCTTTCGGAATCCGAAATCGTAGGTCTCGATGCGTCGGGTGGGGTCCACCAGCCGCTTGTTGTCGTTCTCGTCGCGCTCGGCCCGGATGCGGCGGGTCTGCCCGAGGGCATCGGTCGAGTCCAGTTCTTCCAAGGACCACGAAATTGTCTGAGTACGAGGCAGTTTCGTGATCAGGTCGCCGGAATGTGCGTCCACGACGTAGTCGAAGAGTTCCGGTAGCGTCTCCGGATGACCGTCGGAGGTGCGGTTGCGGTGACGTTGTACGTTCTTGGCGATGTACACCAGCCGCCAGGCTCCCGGGTCAGCGCTCTTGTCGAAGTAGAAGTACAGCCTGGGCGGTTCCGGCAGTGGCAGGGCATCGTTGCCCGCGTCCTTGACGATCACGTCCTGGGCCTGCGCCGGCGATATGCTCGCCACCGCGTCCACCCCTTCTGGATTGCCGATGGCGGAATTGACCGCCAGCATGTTGTTCGCGTCATCCAGCTCGATGGTGACGAGCGACCCGTAAACGGGAATGCGCTGACGGTATTGGGCGAACTTGACGACGGTGGAGTCGGTCAGCGGAATGGACTCGGTGCCGAGCGCCATGTACTCGGTGCCCGGCCCCGCGCTGCTGTCGGTGATCGAAGGAACCTCGGGGCTGGCGATCATCTGGTTGAGGTAGCGGCGCGCCGCCGATTCCGGGTCGAGTGTGGCGACGTCCACCGTCGGAGCCCCACCCGGCACGACGGCCTCGTCGTTGATGGCCTGAACCGCCGGGCCCTGGTACTTGTCCGAGCTGTGCAGGGCAAAGCTCTCTAACCCGTTGTCGTTCATCAGTTCTCATATCTCCTGCTCCGATGGATGGGCTGAACCGTTCCGGACCGGCCGGCCGTCAGCTCAGTGGCATGGGCTGATCATGCGTGGATCGCTGCGCGTTTGCGTGCGTAGTTGCCTACTCGAAAATCGGGCGACACGGTGCCGCTCATCGGTCGCGCCGACATCGAACACAGGTAGTGGTCTACGCGCGCGTCGCTACGTGGCGGATGCCTATCGTCCACAAAGTACGCATCCGCCAACCGAGATCCGAGGACAAGGGAGCCGGCCATGGCCAGCCAAGTCGCACAGTCCGGCGAGACCCACACAGTCGCGGCGTCCGCGACCCGGGTTCGGCACAACATCTGGACGCTGGATCAAAGCGACCACTGGCATCCGATCATCTATGCCTATGCCCGCGGAGTACAGGTACTGATCGACCGGTCAGATGCCGATCAGCTGGACCCGATCGGCTGGCGGTATCAGTCGGATATCCATGGCACCGCAGTCCAACCCGACAAATTCCGCAATCAGTGCCAGCACTTCAGCTGGTACTTCCTGCCGTGGCATCGGATGTATCTGCGATGGTTCGAGCGGATCATCAGGGCCGCCATCGCAGATCTCGACGACGTCGACGCGCAGACCAGGTCGACCTGGGCGTTGCCCTACTGGGACTACAGCAGTGGTGACCCGGCCCACCGGCGGCTGCCGCAGGCCTTCCTGGACACCACCTTGCCGGATGGCGCCACCCCGAATCCTCTGTGGGTGCCCGGACGGAACCTCAACGATGGTTCGTCATTGCCCGTCTCCGATGTCGATCTGGCGAGCGCGCTGGCACCTGTCGACTTCGCCGGGATCGGCGGGTTTGCCGGTGGCCGTACGGGATTCAGTCATGCCGGTGAAGACCCGGGTGCGGCGATGGGGCCGCTGGAGGGCACCCCGCACGGAGCCGTCCACGTGGGGGTGGGCGGCCTGATGGGGTCGTTCAATACCGCAGCACTGGACCCCGTCTTCTGGCTGCACCACGCCAACATCGACCGCATCTGGGAGATCTGGCGAACGATGCCGGACCGCGCGGACAGTACGGAGGCCGCGTGGCTGGCCGGCGTGACATTCCACTTCCACGACGAGAATCGGGCGACGGTGACCGAGACGGTGCAGGACGTACTGACAACCGACCCTCAGCTGAGCTATCGCTACGAGGACATCACCGCCCCTGTCGCCCTGGAGGCTCTCATGCCAACGGCACCCGCGCCGCAGCACCCGCCGGAACTCGTCGGGGCATCGGACCGTGCGATCGCCCTCGTCGGCGAGACAACCAATATCGCCTTCGCCATCGCCCCGCCGATCGGCCCGTTGGCACAGGAAGAGGTCACGCCGTCGCGCGCCTTCTTGCGCATCGAGGACGTGACATCGCCGGGGCCGGTGGGGGTGACCTACAGGGTGTATCTCAACGTGGGCGGCGGTGCCCCTCTCATCGACGACGACCATTTCGTCGGTGTGGCCGCCTTCTTCGGGATCGAGGAGACTGGTAATCCCGATAGTCCGCATGGTGGCATGCGGCTCGCATTCGACATCACCGGCCTGTATCAGAGATTCAACGCCGACGGCCGGTGGAGCGATGAGGTCAGCGTCACCTTCGTGCCCCAGTATGTGGAGCCGGCCGCTCATCCCATCCCGCTGCCAGGGGTTCAGGCTTCGGCGCCACAGGATGCGGGAAATGCCCGCATCGGGAGAGTGAGCGTCTTCCTGCAATGACCTTTCCCTCGGTGGCCAGGCCGGTGCCGCGACCATCGGCATGGCGACGGTGGCGGTGGACTCATCCGGAACTGTCAGTCCTGGCTGTCGCGGTGGTGGCCTGGCTCTGGGTGCTGACCCTTCACCTGACGATGCCGTCTCATGGTGGCGCCCTGCATTGTTCGATGCTGCCGAACGCTGTCGTCCACCACCACGGCGCGATGGTGCAGGGCGCCTCGGTGGACCGGTGTGTGGCGTTGCCGTCCGGGGTCCCTGATTTCCCGGTGTCGCTGGTGCTGTGGGTGGGGATGGCGACGGCGATGATGCTGCCGACGACGGTGCCCGTGGTGCGGTCGATCGCGATGAACGGCCGGTGGAACCGTCGGTATCGCAGCCAGATGCTGTTTGCGTTCGGTTATCTCGGCGTGTGGTCCGCCTTCGGTGCTGTGGCACTGGGAGCCGTTCTGGTTTTCGGAGCCGAAGCTTTTGTCGTACCGGCCGTTTCCGTCATGCTGGCGACCGCGGCAGCCTGGGAGGTGACGCGCACGAAGCGGTTGTTCCTGCGGGCATGCCACCGGGTTCGGTCCATTCCGGCCGACGGCAGGCGAGCAGACCGTGCGTGCGTCGTCGCGGGTGTGCGCAACGGTCTGCAGTGCACGGGTGCATGCGGGCCGATGATGGTGCCGATGGTGTTGGCGCCGCATGCGCTGTGGCTGATGGTGTTGCTCTTCGGAATCGTCGTGGCCGAGAAGCTGCTGACCAAAGCTGTTGACCATCTGCCGATGTTCGCGGCGATGCTGGCGACAACCGCGGTCATCGTGGCGTTCGGTGCGCCGCTCGGCTGAGGCCCCACACGACCAGGGCACAGGTGGCAAAGGATGCCCCGACGATGCTGGAGCCGGTCCATCCCAGGGCGGAGAACGCGGCAGTCGTAGCGGTTGCTCCGAGCGCCGAACCGAGTGAGTAGAAGAACATGTAGCCGCCGATGACGCTGCTGGTGCGGTGCGGATGGGCTTCGGTGAGTAGGTGCTGGTTGCTCACATGCACGGCCTGGACCGCGAAGTCGAGCACGACGACGCCGGCGATGATGGCCGACAACGACCATGATGCCTGCCCGACAAGCAGCCATGATGCGACCAGCAATGCGAGCGCTGCACCGGTGACAGTGCTCGCCGACCCGGAGTCAGCCCAGTGCCCGGCCCGCGCGGCGCCGAGTGCGCCTGCGAGACCGGCGATTCCGAATAGTCCGATCTCGGCGGTGCTCAGATGCCACGGTGTCGCGCCGAGTGGAAGTGCCAGGCCGCTCCACAGTGTGCCGAAGGAGGCAAAGAGGAAGAACGCGATCAGTCCACGTGAGACGAAGAGGTGGTCACGGCGCAATTCGATCAACGACCCCAGCACTTCGGCATAGGTGGCGCGCTCGCGCGGCGGGTCAGCGGGCAAGAACCGCGGGACGAGGCACGCCAGCGCGACCAAGAACCCCGCTAGCCCGGCGTACACGCTGCGCCATCCCCACACTGCCGCCATGGCTCCCGCCACCACGCGGGATCCGAGGATGCCGATCACCACTCCGGAGGTCACCATGCCGAGGGTGCGGCCGCGTTGTGCGGGGGAGGACAGCGTCGCGGCGTAGGCCACCGTGGTCTGTACGACGACGGCGAACAGGCCGGCCACTGCCAATCCGGTGAGCAGTAGCCAGGTTCGCGGGGCTGTCGCGGCCAGTGCCACTGCGATCCCGGCCAGCAGCAGGTGCGCGCTGATGAGCCGACGGCGGTCGATGACGTCACCGAGCGGGACGAGGACGGCCAGCCCGACCAGGTAGCCGAGTTGCCCGGCCGTGACGATCCAGCCGAGCTCGGCCGCGGGCATACCCATGTCGTCACCGATCTGGGTGAGCACGGGCTGTGCGGCGTAGATCGTTGCCACGGCTACGGCGCACACAGTGGCCAGAAGCACCTTCCGACCGAAGGTCAGTTCCATGCACCCTCCTCTGGCGGTTGCATATTGCAACCAATCGGAGGCTACGGCAGAATGGTTTCAATCAGCAACTCTTGAGGAGTGGTATTGAACTGGACCGATCCCACCTGTCCGGTGGCGCGGACCCTCGACCTGGTCGGGGACCGGTGGAGCCTGCTGATCGTGCGTGATGCCATGGACGGAGCACGCGCCTTCACCGACTTTCAGCAGCGCACCGGGATCGCGCGCAACATCCTCGCCGACCGGCTGCGCCGACTGGTCGAGCGCGGCATCCTCGACCGGCAGACCGCCTCATCGGGTCGGCGGCAGGTGTACACGCTCACCCAGACCGGTCGTGACCTGTTCGCCGTGGTGGTGGCGCTGCGACAGTGGGGCGAGCGCCACGCGTTCGAATCCGGTGAAGCCCACTCCGTACTGGTGGACTCGAGCGGGCTTCCGGTTGCCGAAATGCGGCCCACCAACGCACACGGTGTCGAATTGGACCTCGACGGCACGTCCGTGCGGAAGGTTTACTGATCGCGTTCGCGGCGCAGGACGGCGAAAGAATGCCCGGCTAAAACCGTGGCGCCGGCCAGGATGTCGGGGTTCTCCCATGCCAGAAGCAGCTCTCCGGAAACGGGAACTGTCACCGGCTCGGTGCCCAGGTTGCAGGCGATCGACACCGCGCCTCGATGCAACACGATCCAGCGCTGCTCTTCGTCGAAGTCGACCGACATGTGGTCGAGCCAGGGGTCTGCGAGGTCGGGTTCGGTCCGCCGCAACGCGATCAGCGCCCGATAGGTCCGGTGCAGCCGGTCGTGGTCACCCTCGGTGACCTCGCTCCAGTCCAGCTTGGACCGCAGGAAGGTCTGCGGATCTTGTGGGTCCGGCACCTCGTCGGCATCCCAGCCGTGTTCGGCGAACTCAGCCTTACGTCCCTCGGCAGTGGCCCGGGCAAGCTCGGGCTCGGGATGTGAACTGAAGAACTGGAACGGCGACGAGGACCCCCACTCCTCGCCCATGAAAAGCATTGCAGTATAGGGAGATCCGAGCGCCAGCGCCGCCTTGACCGCCAGTTGGCCGAAGGTCAGCAGCTGCGATGGCCGGTCGCCGACGGCGCGGTTGCCCACCTGATCGTGGGTGAGCGTATAAGCCAGCAGCCGGGTACCGGGAATGGTCGCGGTGTCCAACGGCCGGCCGTGCCTGCGGTGGCGGAACGACGAATAGGTGCCGGCGTGGAAGTATCCGTGCTTCAACGTCTGGGCCAGGGTGGCCAGCGACCCGAAATCGGCGTAATAGCCTTGTCGTTCGCCGGACACGGCGGTGTGGATGGCGTGGTGGACATCGTCGTCCCATTGTGCGGTGAGTCCGTATCCACCGCGGTCCCTCGGGGTGATCAGCCGGGGATCGTTGAGGTCACTTTCGGCGATCAGGGACAGCGGTCGTCCGAGTTCCCCGGCCAGGGCGTCGGTGTCTGCCGACAGTTCTTCCAGCAGATGGATTGCCGTGTTGTCGGCCAATGCGTGCACCGCGTCCAACCGCAGGCCATCTGCGTGGAAGTCGCGCATCCAGCGCAACGCGCATTCGATGATGTAGGCGCGCACCTCGTCCGCGCCGGCATCGGACAGGTTGATCGAACTGCCCCAAGGATTATGGCCGGAGGACAGGTATGGGCCGAACCGTGGGAGGTAATTGCCCGATGGGCCGAGATGGTTGAACACGGCGTCGATCAGCACGCCCAGTCCACGGGTGTGGCATGCGTCGATCAGCCGGATCAGGCCGTCCGGCCCGCCGTAGGGCTCGTGCACCGCATACCAGAGCACCCCGTCGTAACCCCAGCCGTGGGTGCCGTTGAAGGCGTTGACCGGCATCAACTCAACGAAGTCGACTCCCAGATCCACCAGGTGGTCGAGCTTTTCGATGGCGGAATCGAAAGTGCCTTCGGGAGTGAAGGTTCCGACATGGAGTTCATAGATCACCGTGCCGCTGATCGAGCGGCCCGCCCAGCCGTCGTCGGTCCAGGCGTCGGGCGCGGGCTGCCACAGCTGCGAGCGTTCATGTACCCCATCGGGTTGGCGTGCTGAGCGCGGATCCGGCAGCACCGTCGGATCGTCGTCGAGCACGAACCCGTACCGGGCGTCGCTACGGCACGCGACTTCGGCCCGCCACCAGCCGTCTTCGGAGCGCACCATGTCGTGCAGCGTTCCGTCCACGTCGACCCGCACGAGCTCGGGCGTCGGTGCCCACACCGTGAATTCAGTCATCGGTCCGCTCCAACAGTGCCACCGGTGAATCGGCGAGCAGCTCGGAAAGCTGCACCAGGCCGGCCCACCGTCGGTCACTGAGCCGGTCCCTCCACCGGCCCGCGGGCAGCGGCAATGCTGTGTCACCCCAGCCGGTTTCGGCCAGCGCCACAGTCCACCGGCACGCGGCCACCACCACGTCCTCGCCCCGCTGAAACGTCACCAGGTGTGTCGCGGCGCTGCCGGTGGCCGGCAGCGGGGTGTAGGCGCCGGCCAGGAATGTCTGGGGCCGGGCCCGGCGCAGCGCCAGTGCGGCCATGGTCACGCGGAGCTTGTCGTCGTCGCCGCGCTCCACAGCGCTACGCAGTGCCGCATGGTCGACCGGGCGCCGGTTGTCCGGATCGACCAGGCTGTCTTCGATGGTCTCGGTGCCCTGGTACACGTCGGGGATTCCGGGCGCCGTGAGCTGAATGAGTTTCTGGCCCAGACTGTCATTGCGGGCATGGGCTTCGAGCTGGGCCACCAACGATGTCAGTTCGGCTGCGACCGGCCCGTCGAAGACCCGGTCCAGCCAGGCGTGCACCTCATTCTCGAAATCCACGTCAGGGTCATGCCAGGACGTTCTGGTCGCGGCCTCCCGGATCGCCTTCTCGGCGTAGGCGTGCAACCGGCTGCGAAGCTCGTCGGTGACGTTGCCGCCGACCGGCCAGACGCCGAAGATGTTCTGCCACAAGAACAGTGCGGTGTCGCGGTCCGGGGGAGCGGACGAAGCCGTCCACCGCGCGACCGAATCTGCCCACGTCTCGGGCACCTGGGACAGCAGCCCGACGCGGGCGCGGACGTCCTCGCCGCGCTTGGTGTCATGGGTCGACAACGCGGTCATCGTGGACGGCCAGGCACGCATCCGCGTCGTCGCTCGCTGGTGGAACTCGGCCGCCGTGACCCCGAACAATTCCGGGGCACCGCCGACCTCGTTGAGCGAGACCAGCCGGGATTCGCGGTAGAACAGGCAGTCTTCGACGGCCTTGGCCGTCGCGGCGCCGCACAGTTGGTTGAACCGGGACACCACTTCGGCGCTGTTCGACAGGGCCACCGCGGTCGTGGCCAGCGCGTCGGTGAGTTCCGGTGCGGTGCAGGCAGTCTGTTGCAGTGCGACCGGAAGGATCGCATCCAGCGCCGGATAATCGCTGCGGTACACGCCGATTCTGCCGATCAGCGCCGCGATGGCGGCAGGCAGCTGCGGGTCATTGTGCGCCGTGACCGCTGTGATGACCCGGCTCAGCCGGCCCAGTTCGCTGGCCAGGGTGTCGGTGACGGCCGCTGCCTTGAGCCGGTGCTCGGCCTCGGGATCGTGTGCTCGGCTCACGGCGGTGAGCGCGGCTTCACCGGCCGGCGCGACGAACAGTCCGCCGACCTCGCGCAGTGCGTCATACCCGGTCGTGCCGTCGACGGGCAGCGATCCGTCGAGGGCCTCGTCGGCAGCCAGGATCTTTTCCACCACGATCCAGGCGTCGGGGCCGGTGAGCTCGCGCAACCACCGCAAATATCCTGCCGGGTCTGACAATCCGTCCGGATGGTCGATGCGCAGACCGTCCACGAGCCCCTCATCGAACCAGCGTTTGACCTCTACGTGGCTGGCGTCGAAAACGGCGCGGTCTTCCTGACGCAGTGCCGCCAGGGACGTGATCGAGAAGAAACGTCGGTAGCCGCAGATGCCGCTGCGCCAACCCGTCAATCGATAGTGCTGGCGATCGTGCACCTCAGTGCCGGTGCCCGTGCCGGTTCCGGGTGCGATGGGGAAGACCAGATCGCCCAGGCGAAGCCGGTCTCCGTCGACCGCCAGGTCGGCGACGTCGTCATCGGAACCCAGGACCGGCAATACGATGCGGCCGGCGTCGAGGTCCCAATCGATGTCGAAGTAGTCCGCGTACGCCGAATCCCGGCCGTGCCGCAGTAGATCCCACCACCATGGGTTCTGCTCCGGGTCGGCGACGCCGACGTGATTGGGCACGATATCGACGATCAGGCCCATGCCTCGGGACCGCGCCGCCTCCGACAGCCGCTGAAGTCCCTCCGGTCCACCGAGGGCGGCCGACACCGTGGTGGGGTCGGTGACGTCGTACCCATGGGTGGATCCCGGGGCGGCGGTCAGGATAGGGGACAGGTAGAGGTGGGACACCCCGAGACGCTCGAGGTAGTCGAGCAGGTTAACCGCGTCATCGAAGGTGAAGCAGTCCCCGCGCATCTGGAGCCGATACGTGGACAGCACCGGGCGTGGCATGTCAGGCCGTCTTACGCAATACGAGCAGGGAGCGAGCTTGCAAGGAGATCTTCTCACCGGCGGCTACTACGAGATCGGAATCGCCTGTGGGACTGGCGGTGTCGAGGTCGCCCGTCCATTCGGTGGCGTAGTCGCCGTCGGGTGTGACGAAGTCCTGCTCGTGGTCATTGGCGTTGAAACACAACAGGAACGTGTCGTCGACCACGCGCTCGCCGCGAGCGTTGGGCGCCGGGATCGAATCGCCGTTCAGGAACACCGCGACACAGGTGCCCAATCCGGTTCCCCAGTCCTCCGGAGTCATCTCGGTACCGCCTGGGGTGAGCCAGGCGATGTCGCGGACCTGGTCACCGCTGCGGATCGGCTTGCCCTCGAAGAACCGGCGGCGCCGAAATGCCGGATGACGCTTCCGGAATGCCAGCACCTTGCGGGTGAACTCCAGGTGCTCGGCGTTGGTCTCCATCAGTGACCAGTCCATCCAGGACAGCTCGGAGTCCTGGCAGTACACGTTGTTGTTGCCCAGCTGGGTACGGCCGATCTCGTCACCGTGCGCGATCATCGGGGTGCCCTGCGAGAGCATCAGGGTGCCGATGATGTTGCGCATCTGTTTGGCCCGCAGGGCCAGGATTTCCGGGTCGTCCGTCGGCCCCTCCACCCCGCAGTTCCACGACCGGTTGTGGCTTTCGCCGTCGTGGTTGTCCTCACCGTTGGCTTCGTTGTGCTTCTCGTTGTACGAGACCAGGTCGTTGAGGGTGAACCCGTCATGGCAGGTGACGAAGTTGATGCTCGCACCGGGACGACGACCGGTGGCCTCGTACAGATCCGAGGAGCCGGTCAGCCGGGAGGCGAACTCGCCCAGGGTTGCGGGCTCGCCCCGCCAGTAATCGCGCACAGTATCGCGATACTTCCCGTTCCATTCGGTCCACAAACCTGGGAAGTTGCCAACCTGGTAACCGCCCTCGCCGATGTCCCACGGCTCGGCGATCAGCTTGACCTGGCTGACCACCGGATCCTGCTGGACGAGATCGAAGAACGCCGAAAGACGGTCGACGTCATAGAACTCGCGGGCCAGCGTGGAGGCCAGGTCGAACCGGAACCCGTCGACGTGCATCTCGAGGACCCAGTACCGCAAAGAATCCATGATCAGCTGCAGTGTGTGCGGATGCCGCGCGTTGAGGCTGTTGCCGGTGCCGGTGAAATCCTTGTAGTACTCGGGCTGTCCGTCGAGCAGTCGATAGTAGGCGGCATTGTCGATGCCGCGGAAGTTGATGGTCGGACCGAGGTGGTTGCCTTCGGCGGTGTGGTTGTAGACCACATCGAGGATCACTTCGATGCCCGCGTCGTGGAACGCCTTGACCATGGTCTTGAACTCGGCCACCGCTCCGCCGGCGTGCCGGGTGGCGGCGTACTGGAAGTGCGGGGCGAAAAAGCCGACCGTGTTGTAGCCCCAGTAGTTGCGCAGCCCGAGATCGAGCAGGCGGTGATCGTGCATGAACTGGTGCACCGGCATCAGTTCGATCGCGGTGATATTCAGCGACTGGAGGTAGGAGATGATCACCGGGTGGCTCAGTCCGGCATAGGTACCGCGGAGCTCTTCGGGAATCCCCGGGTGGGTCTGGGTCATGCCCTTGACGTGTGCCTCGTAGATCACGGTGTCGTGATAGGGCGTCTTGGGCGCGCGGTCCGAACCCCATTGGAAGAACGGGTTGATGACCACGCTGGTCATCGTGTGGCCCAGCGAGTCGATGCCGGGTGGATTTCCGGTACCGGGAGGATCTGCGCTCAGGTCGTAGGAGAACAGGGCCTGGCTGAAATCGAAGTCGCCGTGAAACGACTTGCCGTACGGGTCCAGCAGTAGCTTGCTGGGGTCACACCGATGTCCGGCGCCGGGGTCCCACGGGCCGTGCACCCGGTACCCGTAGCGCTGGCCGGGGGTGACCGTCGGCAGGTAGGCGTGCCATACGTAACCGTCGACCTCTTCGAGATTGATGCGGTTTTCGGTGCCGTCCTTGGCGATCAGGCAGAGCTCGACACGTTCGGCGACTTCGGAGAACAACGAGAAGTTGGTCCCCGCACCGTCATAGGTGGCGCCGAGCGGGTAGGCCTCACCGGGCCAGACAGTCGACATCGGCGTGGGTGCGGAAGAGGGCGGCACTGGAGACGACGGCGGCATGGCCCTCACCACCAACCGGTGGCAACCGCCATCTGACGGCCCAATTCACCTGTCATCGTGCGCATGTAGGTCGTCGAAATGTGGTGAGAATCGTGGTACAGCAACACATTTCCCTCCACCACGCGGCAATAGTCCTTCCGGCACACCGCATCGCTCATGTCCAGTGGCTTGAGCAGGGGGAACCTCCCGACGAAATCCAGCGTGGGGTTGTGGTCGGAGAGTACCTTGGAGCGGTCGATACCGCAGGAGATGGAATCGCCGCCGTTGGCGAGGCAGTCGTACGGGAAGTAGGGCTTGCCGTTGCGGGTCAACCACGGGGTGTCGCGCATCGCCAGAACCGGAATGTTGTTCTGTGAGAGCGTTTCCCAAATCCCGATGTAGGTGCCCGGCATGACGTCGCCGTCTTTGATGTTCCAGGGCCGCGTCGATGTGGTGAACACGTAGTCGGGGCGGTCGGTGATCAGCTGAGACATCACCTTCTGGTTCCACTCATGGCATTTCGGGTAGGGGCGGTTGTCGCCCATCACCAGCGGCGTTTCCTCGGTGGTCAGCGGGCAACCCATCTTGAGGTAGGTGACCACCTTGAAGTTGTGCCGGCGGCCGAGCAGATCCAGTGCGGTGATCCAGTGCTCGGCATGTGACCCGCCGGCGACGGCGATGGTGCGCACCGCGTCCTTGTCACCGTAGGTGCAGTTGATCACGTCGGTGTTGCCGAAATCGCTGATACAACCGTCGGTCGTGGACGCAGGCAGATCGTCCTTGGCCTCCAGCACCGTCGGGCGCATCGGCAGCTTGGGTACGCGGGCGTGGTCGATCAGGGCACGGGCCCCGGGATAATCGCGGGCCGACAGCCCGGACAGTTCCTTGCCGTTGGCGCGCTGCACGGTGACATGCTCGCGCCAGGTGAACGAGGTGGCCGTCAACGCGACACCCAGGAGACCGACGATGGAACCGACAACCATGGTGGGCCGGCGCAGCCGGACTCGCCACGGAACGGCGGGCGCAGCAGTGGTCGCTGTGGCCTTGGACTTCTGCGCGCGCAGCGGCTCCTCGATGTAGCGCGTGGTGAGCCAGGCGAGAACGCCCGACACCAGCAGCACGATCGTGCCCTCGAGGAAGTTCGCGTGCGCGTGCCCCGAGTAGGACAGCCAGAAGATGAGCAGCGGCCAGTGCCAGAGGTACAGCGAGTAGGCCATCGAGCCCAGTGACACGAACGGCTTCGTCGCGAGCATCCGGTTGGGTGCGGGCAGGCGCCGGCCGGCGTTCGGATCGTCGCTGCGGTTGGCCGCGGTCAGGATGAAGATGACGGTGGCCCCAACCGGAACCAATGTCCACGGCCCGGGGAACTCCTTGACACCGTCGATCCACCAACCGCACGTGAGGATGGCCGCCAGCGAGATGGTCGCCAATACGGTGCGCAGCCACATCGGCCACCGCACCGCCGGCACCAGGGCCCCGGCAAGGGCGCCGAGCAGTAGCTCCCAGCCGCGGGCGAAGCTGTTGTAGTAGGCGGTGGCCTGGTCGTTGTTGTGCGCGACGATCGCGTACACGAAGGACGCGATGGTCAGGGCGCTCAGTAAAAGGATGAACGCGGTGCGCAGATGGCGGCCGAAAAGTCGGCGCCCCAGGAAGGCGAACCCGAATACCAGTAGCAGGAATGCCAGATAGAACTGCCCCTGGACCGACATCGACCAGATGTGCTGAAGCGGGCTGACCGCCTCACCGGCGCGAAGGTAGTCCGCGGCAGTGTTGGCCAGCTCCCAGTTCTGGTAGTAGCCCAGGCTGGCCAGGCTTTGGTCAGCAAATGTTTCCCAGCGAGTCTCGGGCTGAACCAGGATGGTCAGCACCGCGGCTGCGGCAAGCACGACAACCAGGGCGGGAAGCAGCCTGCGAATCAGCCGGACAACTTCTGGAAGCGGCCACAGCGGCGTCTCCGGGTCGAGCGCCATCCGCAGGATCTTGCCGCCGAAGAAGAATCCGGACAGCGCCAGGAACACGTCCACACCACCGGAAACCCGGCCGAACCAGATGTGGAACATCGCCACGAGCGCGATCGCGATACCGCGCAGTCCGTCCAGATCGTGGCGATAGAAACCGGAGGTACGGGTACCCATGGCCGCGCGTGGAACGGAACCGGATTCGGTGCCGGGCTCCGTCCGGGGGGCGTCAAGGGTTTTCATGGTCGAGGCCAATTTACCTAACATCGGCCTGCCGCTCACATTTCGGATGTGTGCGTCACACCCTGTGAGCAAAGGGCTAGGCTGCCCGACTGTGCCTGAGCTGACACCGGCGCAGATCAGCGCCATCGACGCGGCCCACATCTGGCACCCCTACAGCGCCATGGACGCGGACGCGTTGCCGCCGGTGGTGGCGGTCGGGGCCAAGGGCGCGTGGCTGACAGTGATCGATCCGACCGACGGCGCACCGATCGAGGTCCTCGACGCGATGGCGTCGTGGTGGACCGCGGTGCACGGTCATGGTCACCCTGTGCTCGACCGTGCGATCAACAACCAGCTGGCCACCATGAACCACGTCATGTTCGGTGGATTGACCCATGAGCCGGCCGCCCGGCTGGCCCAGCTACTGGTCGAACTCACCCCCGAGCCCTTGGAGACAGTGTTCTTCAGCGACTCGGGTTCGGTGTCGGTCGAGGTGGCCGTCAAGATGGCGCTGCAGTACTGGCGCAGTCTCGGTCGGGGCGCCAAACACCGCTTGATGACGTGGCGCGGCGGCTACCACGGCGACACGTTCACCCCGATGAGCGTGTGTGACCCAGATGGCGGCATGCACTCGTTGTGGACCGACGTTCTGGTCCCACAGGTGTTCGCACCGCCGGTGCCTGCCGAATATCAGCCGTCCTACATCGAGGCGTTCGAGCGGCAACTGGCTGAACATGCCGACGAACTCGCCGCCGTGATCGTCGAACCGGTCGTGCAGGGCGCGGGAGGAATGCGGTTTCACGACCCCCGCTACCTGTCGGATCTACGCGCCATCTGCGACCGGCACGACGTGCTGTTGATCTTCGACGAGATCGCCACCGGGTTCGGCCGCACCGGCAAGTTGTTCGCCGCCGAACACGCCGGGGTCAGTCCGGACATCATGTGTGTCGGCAAGGCTATGACCGGCGGCTACATCACCTTGGCCGCCACACTCTGCACCCGCGAGGTCGCGCGGACGATCAGCTCGGGGGAGCCCGGAGCGCTCATGCACGGGCCGACGTTCATGGCCAACGCGCTGGCCTGCGCTGTAGGGGTGGCCGCGGTGGAGCTGCTGGTCAGCGATGATTGGCCGGCCCGGGTGGCCGAGATCGAGACCGGCTTGCGGGCGGGCCTGGAGCCGGCTCGGGTCCTGCCGGGCGTTGCCGATGTGCGGGTGCTCGGCGCCATCGGTGTGATCGAGATGAGCGAACCGGTCGACATGAAGGTGGCGACGCTGGCGGCGTTGCGTCACGGCGTCTGGTTGCGCCCGTTCGGCAAGCTGATCTACGCCATGCCGCCCTTCATCTGCACGCCGGCGGAGGTGGAACAGATCACCGCAGGCATGGTCGGTGTGGCGCGTGCACTAACCTGAACGGTGTTCAACTGAGCGAGGAGCCAACCGTGACGCGCACCGACCTATCACCGCTGGCCTGGCTGGCCGATGTCGAAACACAGCGCAGGCAGGCAGGGCTTCGTCGTGAGCTGCGCACCCGCCCCGCCGTGGCGACCGAACTGGACCTGGCCTCCAACGACTACCTGGGCCTGTCGCAACACCCGCAGGTGCTCGAGGGCGGTATCGAAGCGCTGCGCACCTGGGGCGCCGGGGCCGGCGGTTCGCGGTTGGTCACCGGGAACACCGAACTCCATGAAGGTTTCGAGGCCGCCCTGGCAACGTTTGTCGGCGCCGAGTCGGCATTGGTCTTCTCCTCGGGCTACACCGCCAACCTCGGTGCCGTCGTCGCACTGAGCGGTCCCGGTTCGCTTCTCGTTTCTGATGCCCTCACCCACGCCTCGCTCGTAGACGCCTGCCGGCTGTCCCGCGCGCGGGTCACCGTCACGCCGCATCGCGACGTCGAGGCCGTCGAGGCGGCGCTGTCGTCGCGCACCGAGGAACGTGCGGTGGTGCTCACCGAATCCGTGTTCAGTGCCGACGGCGTCTTGGCGCCGCTGCGCGAACTGCACGCGGTCTGCCGGCGTCACGGCGCGCTACTGCTTGTCGACGAGGCGCATGGACTCGGGGTGCGCGGCCCGGGCGGACAGGGCCTGCTGTACGAGGCCGGCCTCGCGGGGGCGCCGGACGTCGTGATGACGACGACGCTGTCGAAGGCGCTCGGCAGTCAGGGCGGAGTGGTCCTGGGCCCGGAGCCGATCCGCGCTCACCTGATCGACGCAGCCCGTCCGTTCATCTTCGATACCGGGCTGGCACCGGCCGCCGTGGGTGCGGCGTGGGCCGCCCTACGAGTGCTGATCGCCGAACCTCAGCGGGCGCAGGCAGTGCTGGACCATGCCGCCGAGCTGGCGCGGATCTCCGGGGATTCCGCGGTGCCCGATTCTGCGGTCGTCTCGGTGATCCTCGGTGAGCCCGAGGTTGCGGTGGCTGCGGCTGCGGCGTGCCTGGACCGGGGCGTGCGGGTGGGTTGCTTCCGTCCGCCGACGGTTCCCGAGGGCACGTCACGCCTGCGTTTGACGGCACGAGCCTCACTGACGGCCGACGAGATGGATCTGGCCCGCCTCGTGTTGACCGAGGTCCTGGCTGAGGCCCGGTTGTGAGCACGCTGGTCGTCACCGGCACCGACACCGGTGTCGGTAAGACGGTGACGACCGCCGCACTCGCGTGCGCGGCCCGACTGGCCGGCCTCCATGTGGCGGTGTGTAAGCCGGTGCAGACCGGAACCGTCGACGGCGACAACGATCTCGCCGAGGTGAGCCGACTGTCCGGGGTCGACAACCTGCATGGGGGATGGCGTTATCCGGAACCCCTGGCACCTGTCGCCGCTGCGCACCGAGCCGGGCTTTCGTTGCCGTCGCGTCGCGAGTTGGTCGATGCGGTACGCGCCGCTGAGGTTCCCGACGGGCTGACGCTGGTCGAAGGTGCGGGCGGTCTTCTTGTTGAGCTGGGGGCCGACAGCGTCACCGTGCGCGACCTGGCTGCCGATCTGTCCGCTGCCGTTCTGGTGGTGGTGTCCGCAGGATTGGGGACGCTGAACCACACCGCATTGACGTTGGAATCTCTTGCTGGGCAAGGGATTGACTGTGCCGGACTGGTGATCGGCGCATGGCCCGCGCACCCCGGCGTCGCCGAGTCGGGTAACCGTGAGGCTCTGGCGCAGTTGGCGCCGGTGCGTGCTGTGCTCCCGGCGGGGATCAGCGGCGCGACCGCTGCGGAATTCGAGAAACTGTGCGCTGACGCCTTCGACCCGGCCTGGTTGACCGGCCTGGCCTGAGATGGTCCATTCCGTCGAGCTGGTCTTCGACCCGGACACCGAAGCCACGGTCCGGCGGATCTGGGACGCACTGCGCGACGCCGACATTCCCAGCCAGGCGCCTGCCAGTCGACCTCACGCCACCTTGGTTGTCGCACAACGCATCGATGCCCAGGCCGACGCTGTTTTGGCCCACCTCGCGGACCGATTCCCCGTCCCGTGCTGCCTCGGTGCGACGCTGATCTTCGGACGCTCGGCCGGAGTGCTGACGCGGCTGCTGGTTCCGACCGACGAGCTACTGGAGATTCAGGCCGACACCTATCGGCTGTGTCTGCCGTTCATGGACCCGGCGCCCATGCCGCACGCCGAACCGGGGAACTGGACCCCGCACGTGACGCTGGCTCGACGGGTGGCACCGGCCCGGTTGGCCACGGCGGTGCGGATCGCAGGGCGTCCTGCGGAGATCTCCGGCCAGGTGACCGGTCTACGGCATTGGGACGGCGACAAGCGCATGGAGCATGCGATCGGTAACAGCGCCTAGGTCTGTCCCGCGCGAATTCGCCTCGGGGCGTCATACCCGCGATGTAATATCGAACACATGTTCGAAGGCGATTCCGATGCCGTACTGATCGACCGGATCAGTGCCGCGACGCGAGCCGAATCGGTGGCGATCGCCGCCCGGCTGGCCGCGATCGGAGCACTGGATTCACTGCGCGAACAAGAACTGGTCGACTCGATTTTGTGGCGGACCGATCCGTTCGAGGAAGTCGCTGCCGAAATCTCGGCAGCGATGCGGATCGCCCGGGGTCGCGCCGCCACCCAGATTCATCACGCCCGAGTCCTACGGGACAAACTTCCCCTGGTCGCGGCCCGCTTCGCCGTCGGGGACATCGACTATCGGGTGGTGCGGATGATCATCGCCCGCACCGGCATCGTCGATCCGTCGGTCTGGGGCGGGCTGGACGCCGAGCTGGCCGCCCGAGCCCACCGCTGGATGCGGTTCTCCGAACGACAACTCCGGGACCGTATCGATCAGTGGATCGCCAAACTCGACCCCAACGGGGTACGCGTCCCGCCCGATATCAGTGAGCAACGGTTCGTCCAGATCGAACCCAGCACACCCGGCATGGCCTCGATCTGGGCCAACATCGATGCTGTCGAGGCGGCGGCGTTGGATCAACGCCTGGATGCGGTGGCCAACACAGTGTGTGAGCAGGATCCACGCAGCCATGAGCAGCGCCGCGCCGACGCGATCGGGCCGCTGGCCCGACTGCAAGCCCACCTGGCCTGCCGGTGCGGGCGCGAGGACTGCCCGGCCGCGCAGAACCGGGCCGCCGCTGATGCGGCCGTGGTGCATGTACTGGCTGGAAAGTCCACGGTCGACGGTGGCTCGGATGCGCCGGGCTATCTGCCCGGGCA
This sequence comes from Mycolicibacterium fortuitum subsp. fortuitum, assembly GCF_022179545.1. The sequence goes on from NZ_AP025518.1 coordinate 3,037,381, forward strand.
TGGGATCTTGCCGGCCGAATCGGTGCGTAACGTGGCTGCCCACGCCAAAATCAAACCGGTCCGGATGCCGGCCACAACCAGCGAGCCGGCCGAGCAGGCGGTGAATGCAGAGCCGGGGTATCGACCCTCCGCGGCACTGTCGGAGTTCATCCGCTGGCGGGATCTGACCTGTCGGTTTCCTGGGTGTGATGCCCCGGCTGAGCGTTGCGATATCGACCACACCGCCCCGTGGCCTTTGGGTCCGACGCATCCGTCCAACACCAAGCTGTACTGCCGGGCCCATCACCTGATCAAAACGTTCTGCCCGGGCTGGTCAGACCGCCAATACCCTGACGGCACCGTCGAAGTCACCACCCCGACCGGGCATACCTACACCACCGAACCCCACAGCGGCGCCCTGTTCGACGACCTGGCCACCCCCACCGGGAACCTCAATCTCACCGACCCGCCACCCGGACCGGGTCCGAACCGCAGTGCGAAGATGCCCAAACGGTCCCGCACCCGCGAACAAGACCGCCAAGACCGCATCGCCGAAGAACGCCGCCTACGTGCCGAATTCAACAACGACCTCGCCCACGAACGCGCCTACCAAGCCTGGCTCGCCGAAGAGCACGGACCACCCCCACCCTTCTGAACGGGCCGGATTAATCCGGGCTGTGTTGTGGCACCTCGCGCCCGGAGCTGAGCGTGCTGGCGCCACGTACCGCCAGGCCGTCTACGAGCAATTGCAGGCCGAAGGCGAATTGCCGGGAGGTGTCACGGGTGAGCACCGACTGCTCGTCGACCAATGCGCCGGCGGCGTCCCACTGCAGCCGGGACTGCTCGTCAGCGGTGAACCCAAGTACGTAGTAGAGCACCGTGCGGGCGGCCAACTCGTCGTCCGGCGACACCACCCCAGCCCGCCGGGCGGCGTCGGCGAGTTGGGCCACGATTTCCATGGCCAGCTGTGACTGTCCGGCCGCGAAGCTCGATGACACCAGTTCGGCTCCGTCGGTGTGCGACAGCAGTGCGTCGCGCAACGCCACACAGATCTCGTGGATCTGGCCCGGCCAGGACGTTGTCGTGGATTCGGTGCGAGCAGGCTGCAGGATGCGGTCGGCGACGGCGCCGAGTAGCTCTTGTTTGTTGGCAAAGTGCCAGTACAACGCGCCGGGGCTCACGTTGAGCTCACGAGCCAGGCGTCGCATTGTCAGGTCGGCGATGCCGTAGTTGTCCAGGATGGCTGTCGCCGCATCCACCACGTCGGGTTTGTGGAGTTGCACACCGTTACCCTAGCCTGAACGGTGTTCAAGTGTCGGCTCGCCGACTACATGATCCACAGGAGGACATTTCGTGACGCAGGCAGCCGTAGATGTACTGGGCGTAGCTCGCGAGCAGGTTCTGGAGCGTGGTGTCGGCCTCGACCAGGAACAGACGCTGCAGGTGCTGCAGCTGCCCGACGACAAGCTCGAGGAGCTGCTGGCGCTGGCCCATGAGGTCCGGATGAAGTGGTGTGGTCCTGAGGTCGAGGTCGAGGGAATCATCAGCCTCAAGACCGGCGGCTGCCCGGAAGACTGCCACTTCTGTTCTCAGTCGGGCCTGTTCGCCTCCCCGGTGCGTAGCGCCTGGCTCGACATTCCGAGCCTGGTCGAGGCCGCCAAGCAGACCGCGAAGACAGGCGCCACCGAGTTCTGCATCGTGGCTGCAGTACGTGGGCCCGACGAGCGCCTGCTGGCTCAGGTGGCCGCAGGCATCGAGGCGATCCGCAACGAGGTTGACATCCAGATCGCGTGCTCACTGGGGATGCTGACCCAGGAACAGGTCGACCGCCTCAAGGACATGGGCGTGCACCGCTACAACCACAATCTGGAGACCGCGCAGTCGTTCTTCCCCAACGTCGTCACCACGCACTCCTGGGAGGAGCGGTGGGGCACGCTGGAAATGGTCCGCGAGGCCGGTATGGAGGTCTGCTGCGGCGGCATCCTCGGCATGGGGGAGACGCTGGAGCAGCGCGCCGAGTTCGCCGCCAACCTGGCCGAGCTGAACCCGCACGAGGTGCCGCTGAACTTCCTCAATCCGCGCCCGGGCACGCCGTTCGGTGATCTCGAGGTGCTGCCGGCCTCTGAGGCGCTCAAGGCGGTCGCAGCGTTCCGGCTGGCGCTGCCGCGCACGATGCTGCGTTTCGCCGGTGGCCGCGAGATCACCCTCGGTGACCTCGGCGCCAAGCAGGGCATTCTGGGCGGTATCAATGCGGTCATCGTCGGCAATTACCTGACCACGCTGGGCCGCCCGGCCGAGTCGGATCTGGAATTGCTCGACGATTTGCAGATGCCGATCAAGGCTCTCAACGCCAGCCTGTAGAACAGGGGTGTGGTGATCTCCGAGATGGCAGAAACGCCGGCACTTCCCGCGCCCGTCGGCGCCGGCCTATACAACGTCTACACCGGCGTGCAGGCTGACGCGGCGAACGGGGCAGCGCTGCCCACCGCTGCTCAGCTCGGCTTGGAGCCGCCCCGGTACTGCGCCGAGTGTGGCCGCCGGATGATCGTCCAGGTGCGGCCTACCGGGTGGTGGGCCAAGTGTTCGAGGCATGGACAGGTGGATTCGACGGACCTGGACACGCGGCGATGAGCCTTTCGGGCGAAGAGCAGAAGACTCCGATGAGCCCCTCGGGTGAAGAACCGAAGGTGCCCGTTGGCCCTGCTCCTGCCGACATCCCTGGTGCGCCGCGGATTTCGCGTGAGCGGGCGGTCGTGATGGTGATCGCCGCCCTCGCCGTGGCGGGTGCACTGCTCGGCGCACTGTGGGCCTTCTTGGCTCCAGGGGTTCATGGTGTGGTGGCGCTGACTCGCAGCGGTGAGCGGGTGCACGCCTATCTGGGCGGCGAGTCCGACCACTTCTTCACTTCGGCCTTCATGTTCGCGGGTTTGCTCGTTGTCATGGCGGTCGTGGCTGCGGTGGCGGTGTGGCAGTGGGCTGCGCATCGCGGGCCGGTTATGGTGGCCGCGCTGGCCACCGGTTGCGGGGCGGCCACCGCAGTGGCTGCCGGAGTTGGTGCGGCACTTGCCCATTGGCGGTTCGGCTCGCTTGACGTCGCCGGCGCGCCAGTCACTCCCGAACACCGCGTCCACTACGTGGTGGAGGCCGCCTCAGTCTTTTTCGGGCACACGCCAATGCAGATCGCCGGGACGATCCTGTTCCCTGCGGCCGCGGCGGCGATGGTCTACGCGTTGATCGCGGTCTCCACCGTGCGCGACGATCTGGGCGCGTGGCCGCCCGTAGAAACACCGACCTATCCGGTCATCCCGCCGGTGGTCAATCCGCCGACTGTTTGACGGCTGCCGCTTCGAAAATTTCGATGGGGTTGCCGTCGGGGTCGGTGATCTGGATCTGTCGGCCGCCCGGACCCATCTGGACCGCATTGCGGAAGGCGACGTCGGCTCTGCGCAGCTCGGTGATCGCCGCGTCGAGGTCGTCGACCTCGAGGACGATCCGGTTGAACCCTCCGGGCGTCTGCGGGCTGCCGTCTGGCAGCTGACGTGCGCCTGAGCTGCCGGGCCCGCTCAAGAACACGGTGAGATTGCCGTTGACCACGGAGGCGAAGGCCGGTCCTCCGCGGTGGGCAGCATCGAACCCCAGGTGTTGGGTGTAGAAATCGACCGCACGGTCCACGTCGGTGACCTGGTAGCGGACCGCGCCGGTTCGGTAGGCGATGTGTCCAGACATGACCGCAGTGTGCCGATCTTCGCGGCGGATGTATTGAACGAAATTGACCTACGGTTCGAGCGCGATGTGGTCATCTTTCGCGACATAAGCACTGTGCTGCAGCTGATGGGCCGGCGTCATCCCCGAGAACTCCTGGAACTCCCGGATCATGTGCGACTGATCGGCGTATCCGTGCTCGACGGCGAAGGTGGACCAGTGCGGCGGAGTCAACGCCGACGAGATGGCGTCGTGAGCGCGCCGGAACCGATGCAGGCGGGCGAAGCGCTTGGGCGGCATTCCGACCTGGGTCGTGAACAGCTGCACCAACCTGCGATGGCTCAGGCCGACGTCGCGGACCACCGATTCGATCGAAGGCTGGCGGCCGGCGCTGAGTGCGCGCACCGCAAACCGCCACCTCGCGGGTGAGCCCGCAGTCGCCATCTGACCGCCTGAGCAACTCGTGTTCGACGAGTGCCAAGCGTTGCGTGACGGAATTTGACTCGCAGACCTGCGAGCGGAGGTCGGCCGCGGCCCTGTTCCACAACGCTTCGAGATCGACGTGGGAACCGTGAAGATCGCGTGTCGGTACTCCGAGCACTGTACGTGCGCCGCCAGGCTTGAAATGCACGCCCACCATGGCGGTGTACTCGCGGGCGTCGATATCGAAGGCGCGGGTATAGGGCCCGCAGACGGCGATGCCCGAAAACCGTTGTGCACCATGATGGTTCGTGATAGTGATGACGTCAGCGCTCAGGTTGATGACGAGCTCGGTGGTGCCGGTGGGCAGGATTCGTTCAGCGGAATAGGTCGGTCCGTCCGCAATGCACCACAGGTGGTCGACGCTGTCGCGCAGGGCCACCGGAGGGGGCTGACGGATGTATCGCATCTGCCCCCATTGTGCCAGCGGCCGTCAGGTCAGAGCGGGCGCCGCCGGACCGTGCGGCCCAGGGCGACCTTGGTGGCGATTCCGGCCAGCCGTGCCATGCCCATGTAGGTGATGGGGTTGAGCAGCGTCGGCCACTTGGATCGGACCAGATTGGCGGTCAGCGGGCGGTCGGCGAACCGGTCGGTGAGCCAGCGCAGCGCCATCGGCGCCGAGAAGGGGTGCAGCAGCAGGTGTTCGCTGAACATGTCGCGGTGGTAGGTGACGTCGGCACCACCGGCCAGGTACGTGTCGGCGAGCTCATCGATGTCGTCAACCGCGATGATCTCGTCGTGTACGGCCTGCACGATCAGGACGGGGGGAACCGGTACGGCCACACCGAGTTTGGTGTCGTGGAAGACTTCACTGACTTCAGGACCGTCGAGAATGTCCTCCAGCGGCATGTCGACCAGGTCGGCCATGTCGGTGCGGAACATCCGCAGGACGGCTTCCACGGTGGTCATCCGGTGCAGGCGATCGAGGATCTTGCGTCCCTCGACGGTGGCGTGCTCGGCGATGACCCGGTTGAGGTTGGGATAGATGTCGGCGAGGGCGGCCACCACCAGGGCCGGCAGTCCCGAGAAGACCGTGCCGTTGAGCCGGCGGAAGGTGTTTCCGAGATTGCCGACGGGGGAGCCGAGGACGGCGCCGACGATGTTGAGTTCGGGGGCGTAGCTTCCGGCCATCTCTGCCGCCCAGGCGCTGGCCAGGCCACCGCCGGAGTATCCCCACAGGCCGATGCGCGCATCCGGCGACAGCGACAGGTGTTCGGCGTTGATCGCCGCGCGCAGGCCGTCGAGCACGCGGTACCCGGGCTCATACGGCGCGCCCCACGTGCCGTTGATGCCTTCGTGGTCGGGAACCGAGACCGCCCAGCCCTCGGCCAGGGCGGCCGAGATCAGCAGGAACTCCAGCTGGGCCAGGGAACCGGTGGCCTTGGCGTGGTGGCGCAGGGCGTAGGACGGGAAGCACCGTGCCGAGATGGCGTCGATCGCGCACTGGTACGACACGATCGGACAGTCTGCTGCCGCGTCAGCCGGGACGATCACCGTGGTGGCGGCGGCTTCGGGGATGCCGTTGCGGTCGGTGGAGCGGTACAGGAGCTGCGTGGCCTGCAGGCGCTGGGGGATCAGCCCCAAGAAGGCGAGCTCGACGTCACGGCTGCGTAGGACGGTCCCCGGTTCGGCGTGCTGAAAGCCCGCGGGTGGTACGTAGAAGTCATCTTTGTGAGGAAGTACCGGCCGAGCAGCCGGGTCGAGATCCTCGTGAGGTGCCCGACCGATCCATTCGGCTGCCGAGACGCTGGCCGCACTGCCCAAGTCCATCCGGGCATTCTTACTTAAGAAGGGTCTAAGAATCCAGTCGACTCACCCGGGCGGACGCAATGCGGCGAATTCGTCGGTCACGCGGTACCGCGACTCGGTGAATCGGAACAGCGCGGCGGGGCGACCACCGCTGCGGCCGGATCGAGCCGTGGTGCCGGTGCGGGTGATCACTTTGCGACGTTCCAACACCCGTTGCAGGTTGGTGGCGTCGACTTGATAGTCGAGCGCGGCGCTGTAGATGTCCCGCAGCGTCGAAAGTGCGAATTCCTTTGGGGCCAAGGCATATCCGATGTTGGTGTACGAAAGTTTGGCCGCCAGCCGGATGCGTGCGTGCTCGACCATCGGGGCGTGGTCGAAGGCCATCGGGGGCAGGGCGCTGACGGGATGCCACCGCGTGTCCGGCGGCAGGGTCGGGGTGGAGGGCGAGGGGACCAGGCCCAGGAATGTGGATGCGATGGTCCGCACGCCCGGAACTCGATGTGGGTCTGAGAACACGGCCAATTGCTCCAGGTGGGCGAGTTCGCGCAGGTCGACCTTCTCGGCCAACTGTCGCCGCACTGAGCTGGTCAGATCCTCGTCGTCATCGAGTCGGCCGCCGGGTAGTGACCATTTGCCCTGCTCCGGATCCAGTGCTCGCTGCCACAGCAGCACGTTGAGTGCGGGTTGCCGGGTGTCGAGGCCGCGAACCTGGAACACAACGGCGAGCACTTCGTGCGCGGTGTTACCATGTGGCATGTTTTCGATTATAAGTCGAAAACCTGACGCAGTGGAGGAGATCGGCGTGACCGCTCTCAATGACACCCTCTCGGGGGGCTTGGCAGGACAGATCGTCGATGGCCCCGGCGGCTATTCCGGCGTTGACGGCGACGAGAAATGGGCTGCTGAGATTCGCCGCCTGGTCGACCTGCGCGGCGCGACGCTGCTGGCGCACAACTACCAGCTGCCGGCCATTCAGGACGTCGCGGACCACGTGGGCGATTCCCTGGCGCTCTCACGCATCGCCGCCGAGGCTCCCGAGGACACCATCGTGTTCTGCGGAGTGCACTTCATGGCCGAGACGGCCAAGATCCTCAGTCCCGACAAGACGGTGTTGATCCCGGACCAGCGAGCAGGTTGCTCGTTGGCCGACTCGATCACCGCCGACGAATTGCAGGCATGGAAGGACGAGCACCCCGGCGCGGTAGTCGTCTCCTATGTCAACACCACCGCCGCGGTGAAGGCTCTGACCGACATCTGCTGCACGTCGTCGAACGCCGTCGAGGTCGTGGCTTCGATCCCCGAGGACCGCGAAGTGCTGTTCTGCCCGGATCAGTTCCTGGGTGCGCACGTGCGCCGCGTGACCGGTCGCAAGAACCTGCACGTCTGGGCCGGCGAATGCCACGTGCACGCCGGGATCAACGGCGATGAGCTGGCCGACCAGGCCCGCTCGCACCCCGATGCCGAACTGTTCGTACACCCGGAATGTGGATGTGCCACCTCTGCGCTGTACCTGGCCGGTGAAGGTGCGGTGCCTGAGGAGCGGGTGAAGATCCTGTCCACGGGTGGCATGCTGGACGCGGCCCGCGAGACGCGGGCGCGGCAGGTGCTCGTCGCGACCGAGGTCGGGATGCTGCACCAGTTGCGCAGGGCCGCACCTGAAGTCGACTTCCTGGCGGTCAACGATCGCGCGTCGTGCACCTTCATGAAGATGATCACGCCGGCCGCGCTGCTGCGCTGCCTGATCGAAGGCGCCGACGAGGTGCACGTCGATCCGGATACCGCGCGCCTGGGTCGTGCCAGCGTGCAGCGGATGATTGCGATTGGCCAGCCCGGCGGCGGCGAATGAACCCGACGGGCAGTGCCCGGGGATCGAGCCGCTTCGCCTGCGGCAGTTCGACGCTGTGGCAACAGCGCGCTGATGTCGTCGTGGTCGGTACCGGGGTCGCCGGTCTGGTGGCGGCGCTGGCCGCGCACCGTCGTGGCCGGCGGGTGGTGGTGCTGAGCAAGGCCCGCGAGACTGCGACGTTCTATGCCCAGGGTGGCATCGCCGTGGTGCTACCCGATACGGACGACTCGGTCGAGGCGCACGTCAACGACACCATCGCCGCCGGCGGCGGTCTGTGCGATCCGGAGGCGGTGCGCTCGATCGTCGCGGCCGGTTATGACGCGGTCGGGGAGTTGGTGGTCGACGGGGCGCGGTTCGACGAGACCGCCCCCGGACGTTGGGCACTGACCCGCGAGGGCGGACATACCAGACGCCGGATCATCCACGCCGGCGGCGACGCCACCGGTGCCGAGGTGCAGCGCGCTCTCGACTCGGCAGCGGCCCGACTCGACATCCGTCGCGATCACGTGGCGCTGCAGATTCTGCGCGACGACGACACCGTCACCGGGGTGCTGGTCCGCAACGAAGACGGCGCGGGCATCATCCACGCACCGTCGGTCATTCTCGCCACCGGGGGGCTCGGCCATGTCTACGCGGCGACCACCAACCCCAGCGGCTCGACCGGTGATGGCATAGCCCTGGCGCTATGGGCCGGCGTTCCGGTCCGCGACATCGAGTTCGTCCAGTTCCACCCGACCATGCTGTACTCCGAGAACAGTGGTGGACGACGTCCGCTCATCACCGAAGCGCTGCGTGGCGAAGGCGCAATCCTTGTTGATTCGCAAGGCAACTCGGTTACCGAAGGGGTTCACCCGATGGGAGACCTCGCGCCGCGGGACGTGGTGGCCGCAGCCGTCAACGCCCGGCTCAGCGCTACCGGTGACCCGTGCGCCTACCTGGATGCCCGCGGCATCAGCCGATTCGCCGAGCGGTTTCCCACGGTGGCGGCGGCTTGTGCCGCTGCCGGTGTCGATCCGACGCGCCAACCCATTCCGGTGGTACCCGGGGCTCATTACAGCTGCGGGGGCGTCGCCACCGACGTATACGGGCGCACCGAGCTGCCCGGGCTGTTCGCCGCGGGTGAAGCGGCCCGCACGGGCATGCACGGCGCCAACCGGCTGGCCTCCAACAGTCTGCTGGAAGGCCTCGTCGTCGGCGGCCGGGCCGGCCGGCTGGCCGCCGAGCATGCGAGCGCCGCAGGGCCGGTGCGCGCACAGGTGTCGCAGGACCGCCGTCAAGAGACGGTGAACCGAGATATCTTGCAACGCAACATGTCCCAATACGCCTCGGTGGTTCGTGATGCCGATGGACTGCATCGGCTCGAAGCTGTTCTGGCCGATGCTAGAGCGGTGCAGCCCGCCAGCCGTGAGAGCTTCGAAGACGCAGCCCTCACCATCACCGCTCGCGCGATCGCCGCCGCGGCACTGGCACGCACCGAAAGCCGTGGTTGCCACCATCGCAGCGACCATCCCGACACCGACCCCGCTCAGGAGCACTCTGTGACGATTCGAGCCATCGCCGGCCGTCCTGCACTCGACACCGCAACGGTGGTGTGCTGATGGCACTTTCGGATATCGAACGGACCGAGGCGCAGGCCACCATCGCGCGGGCCCTCGAAGAAGACCTCCGTTACGGCCCGGACGTGACGACCATCGCCACCGTCGGCGCCGATGCCATGACCACGGCGAAGGTGGTCAACCGGGAGCCGGGGGTGGTTGCCGGAGTCGACATCGCACTGCTGGTACTCGACGCAGTGCTCGGTTCTGCCGGTTATCGCGTGATCGACCGCGTCGAGGACGGCGCCCGACTGGACGCCGGCTCGTCGATCCTGACCGTCGAGGCGCCCACCCGCGGGCTGCTCACCGCCGAACGCACGATGCTGAATCTGATGTGTCACCTGTCGGGGATCGCTACCACCACGGCAGCATGGGTGGACGCGGTGTCCGGCACCCAAGCCAAGATCCGCGACACCCGCAAGACGTTGCCAGGCCTGCGCGCGCTGCAGAAGTACGCGGTGCGCGTCGGCGGCGGAGTCAATCACCGGATGGGGCTCGGCGACGCGGCGCTGATCAAGGACAACCACGTCGCCGCAGCCGGCTCTGTGCTGGCCGCACTCAAGGCGGTCCGGGCCGAGGCGCCGGATCTGCCGTGTGAGGTCGAGGTGGATTCCCTCGACCAGCTCGACGACGTGCTCGCCGCCGACGTGGAGCTGGTGCTGCTGGACAACTTCCCGGTCTGGCAGACCCAGATCGCGGTACAGCGCCGCGACACCCGGTCGCCCAAGACGCTGCTGGAATCCTCGGGCGGGCTGACGTTGGACAGCGCGGCCGACTATGCCGGCACCGGAGTCGACTATCTGGCGATCGGGGCGCTCACGCATTCGGTGCGGGTGCTCGACATCGGGCTGGACACCTAGGCTGTCGCGCCGCGACGCACCAAGGACAGCACCACGGCGGCGGTCGCGAACAGGCCGGAGAACACGCGACCGAGCATGGTCTGCTGGCGCGGTGTCTGCAACCAGTTGAGCAGCCGGGCGGCCAGCCCGGTGTAGAGGCTCATCACGATCACGTCGACGACGACCATCGTCGCGCCGATCGCCAGGTACTGGGGCAGCAAAGGTGCGGTGGGCACGACGAACTGGGGCAGCACCGCGACCAGGAACACCAAGCCTTTCGGGTTTGTGGTGTTGACCAGGAATCCACGCGTCACCAAGGCCAGGCGACCACGTTCACCGGTGCCGCCCATCCGGGCACGCAGATCTTGAGAGGCGCTCCGCCATTGTTGGATCGCCAGGTAGATCAGGTAGGCCACGCCGATCCACTTGACGATGTGGAAGGCCAACATCGACTTGGCGACGACCGCGCCCAGCCCCACCGCGACCAAGACCAGTTGGGCCAGAAGCCCGATCTGCAGTCCCAGCACGCTCCACGACCCTCGCCGCACGCCATGGGTCAGGCCGGTCGCCATCGACTGGATCGCCCCGGCTCCGGGGGACAGACTGATGGCGATCGACGCGCCGAGAAACGCGAGCCAGATCTGCCAGGTCATATGAGCAGTCTGGCGAGGGTGTCAAACGATATCTGCGACGAAGACACCCATCCGGCGGGCCGCGTTGCGGGGAATTCGGGGGAGCGTCGGATCGTCGGTGCCCGCCGGCAGCACGCGCGGATTGGTGATCTTGATGTCGCCGCGGAAGAGATGTACGTCGGCACCGCCGGCCGCGATCACGTTCTTCACCCAATTGGTCTTGCCGTGCAGGAGCGTCACAGCGAAGAGGTCGCCCTTGCGGTAGCTGGTGACGATCGTCTCGTAGGGCGTACCCGAGGTGCGGCCCCGGTGTTTGATCACGGTGAAGCCCGGCAAGCGCTTCGAAAACGGTTTCACCAGCGGATTGATGTACTTGATCTGGAAGCGCTCGAGCGCAGGCGGCACGAGCATCGGCACGCCGGGGGCGTTGTTGGGGTGGTCTTTCGCGGACATGTGGGGCTCCATTCGGCAGTCTGCGACCACCCTACGGCGGGTGGTGCCGGCGGCAACCGGCGACGGATTTTTATCAACTGGACTGATCAGGGACAATTGAACCGATGGCCGAGTTTCAGATGTCCCGTATCGACCTGCGTAACCGTGTGCTGAACGCAGCTCAGCTGCGCTCTGCGCTACCGCGCGGCGGGGTCGACGTGGACGCAGTGGTGCCCCAGGTCCGCCCGATCGTGGAGGCTGTTGCCGAGCACGGCGCCGAGGCCGCCCTGGATTACGGACATTCGTTCGACGGCATCCGTCCCGACACCGTGCGGGTGCCCGCGGAGCGGCTGGCCGAGGCCCTGGCCCAGCTCGATCCCGACGTTCGCGCCGCGCTGCAGGTCGCGATCGATCGGGCCCGCGCGGTGCACGCCGATCAGCGCCGCACTGACACCACCACGATGCTGGCGCCTGGTGCCACGGTCACCGAACGGTGGGTACCGGTGGAGCGGGTCGGGCTGTACGTACCGGGTGGCAACGCCGTCTACCCGTCCAGCGTCGTGATGAACGTCGTGCCGGCGCAGACCGCCGGTGTCGATTCGCTGGTGATCGCCAGCCCGCCGCAGGCGGAGTTTGGCGGCCTGCCGCACCCGACCATCCTGGCCGCTGCAGCACTGCTCGGCGTCGAAGAGGTGTGGGCCGTCGGCGGTGCCCAGGCGGTGGCGCTGCTGGCCTATGGCGGCACGGACACCGACGGCGCCGAACTCGCCCCGGTCGACATGATCACCGGGCCCGGGAACATTTACGTCACCGCCGCGAAGCGGATCTGTCGCTCGCAGGTCGGTATCGACGCCGAGGCCGGCCCGACGGAAATCGCGATCCTGGCCGACCACACGGCCGATCCGGTGCACGTCGCCGCGGACCTGATCAGCCAGGCCGAGCACGACGAGATGGCAGCCAGCGTGCTGGTCACCGACAGCGAAGCGCTGGCCGCAGCCACCGACCGCGAGTTGACGCGTCAGTTGGAGACCACGGTGCACGTCGACCGGGTCCGCGCAGCGCTGTCTGGCAAGCAGTCGGCGATCGTGCTCGTCGACGACATCGATGCCGGCGTGCGGGTGGTGAACGCCTACGCCGCCGAGCACCTGGAGATCCAGACCGAGGACGCGCCTGCTGTGGCCGGCCGGATCCGTTCTGCCGGAGCTATTTTCGTCGGTGCCTGGTCGCCGGTCAGCCTGGGTGACTACTGCGCCGGGTCCAACCACGTGTTGCCGACCGCCGGTTGCGCCCGGCACTCCAGCGGCCTGTCCGTACAGACGTTCCTGCGCGGCATCCACGTAGTCGAGTACGACGAGGCTGCGCTCAAGGATGTTTCCGGACACGTGATCACGCTGTCCAAGGCGGAAAACCTGCCCTCGCACGGCGAGGCGGTTCGACGGAGGTTTGAGCGGTGATGAGCGCTTGCGCGAAGAACAGGCGATCATGAGCGCACGGGATGTGACGCTGGCCGATCTGCCACTACGTGAGAACCTGCGCGGGAAGTCGCCTTACGGCGCACCGCAATTGGTGGTTCCCGTTCGGCTCAACACCAATGAGAACCCGCATCCGCCGACCCAGGCCCTGATCGACGACGTCGCCGCATCGGTACGCGACGCCGCTGCTGAACTGCACCGCTACCCGGACCGGGATTCGGTGCAGTTGCGCACTGATCTGGCCGCCTATCTCACCGCGGCCACCGGCGTGCCGCTCACCGTCGACAATCTCTGGGCGGCAAACGGTTCCAACGAGATCCTGCAGCAGTTGCTGCAGGCCTTCGGCGGGCCGGGACGCACCGCGATCGGTTTCGTGCCGTCGTACTCGATGCACCCGATCATCTCCGACGGCACTCAGACCGAGTGGCTGCAGGCCGCGCGCGCCGCCGATTTCGGCCTCGACATGGACGTGGCCGTGGCGGCGGTCAAGGAACGGACCCCCGACGTGGTGTTCGTGGCGAGTCCCAACAACCCGTCGGGCCAGAGTGTCCCGATCGAGGACCTGCGTCGGCTGCTGCAAGAGATGACGGGTGGCATCCTGATCGTCGACGAGGCCTATGGCGAGTTCTCCTCGCAGCCCAGCGCGGTGACCCTGATCGACGAGTTCCCGACCAAGCTGATCGTCACCCGCACGATGAGCAAGGCGTTCGCATTCGCCGGTGGCCGGCTCGGTTACTTGGCGGCCGCGCCTGCGGTGATCGATGCGCTGCTGCTGGTGCGCCTGCCGTATCACCTGTCGGTGCTCACCCAGGCTGCTGCGTGTGCAGCACTGCGTCATGCCGACGACACCCTGGGAAGCGTGGCGACACTGGCTGCCGAACGCGACCGGGTGAGCGCGGAACTGACCCGCCTCGGGTACCGCGTGATCCCCAGTGACGCGAACTTCGTGTTGTTCGGCGATTTCACCGATGCGCCGGCGACGTGGCAGCGCTACCTGGACAAGGGAATTCTGATTCGCGATGTCGGTATCCCTGGCTTCCTGCGCACCACGATCGGTCTGGCCGAGGAGAACGACGCGTTCCTGGCCGCCAGCGCCGATCTGGCTGCCACCGAACTTCAGCCCGCCAACAGCCCGGTAGGAGCATCGTGACCCGTCGCGCGAAAGTCGAACGCAAGACCAGGGAATCCGACATCACCGTCGAAATCGACCTCGACGGCACCGGAGTCGTCGACATCGACACCGGTGTGCCCTTCTTCGACCACATGCTGACCGCGTTGGGTACCCACGCCAGCTTCGATCTCACCGTGCAGGCCAAGGGCGACATCGAGATCGAGGGCCACCACACGATCGAGGACACCGCGATCGTGCTGGGCCAGGCGCTGGGGGAGGCCCTCGGCGACAAGAAGGGCATCCGCCGGTTCGGCGATGCGTTCATCCCGATGGACGAGTCGCTGGCGCATGCGGCGGTCGACGTCTCCGGACGCCCGTACTTCGTGCATACCGGCGAACCGGAGTTCATGGTGGAATTCACCATTGCAGGCTCCAGCGCTCCCTACCACACCGTGATCAATCGCCACGTGTTCGAATCGCTGGCCTTCAATGCCCGCATCGCATTGCACGTACGCACTCTGTACGGCCGCGACCCGCACCACATCACCGAGGCGCAGTACAAGGCGGTGGCCCGCGCGCTGCGCCAGGCCGTCGAGTACGACGCCCGGGTGACCGGCGTTCCGTCGACCAAAGGCACTCTGTGACCAAGAAACTCGTCGTCTTGGACTACGGATCGGGCAATCTGCGCTCGGCTCAGCGGGCGCTGGAGCGGGTCGGTGCCGATGTCGAGGTCACCGCTGATCCCGGGGCCGCCGCAGCGGCCGACGGCCTGGTGGTGCCCGGTGTCGGTGCGTTCGAGGCCTGCATGACCGGACTGCGGTCGATCGGTGGCGAGAAGATCATCGCCGACCGCTTGCAGCACGGTCGCCCGGTGTTGGGTGTCTGTGTCGGCATGCAGATCCTGTTCGCCCGCGGCGTCGAGTTCGGGACGGAGTCCACCGGTTGTGGGCAGTGGCCCGGTTCGGTGACCCGCCTGGACGCCCCGGTCATCCCGCACATGGGTTGGAACGTCGTGGACGCCCCTGCCGGCAGCACGCTGTTCAAGGGGCTCGACGCTGACACGCGCTTCTATTTCGTGCATTCGTACGCCGCGCAGGAGTGGTCCGGTAACCCGGATGCACTGGTCACCTGGGCGACACATCACGTGCCGTTCATCGCCGCCGTCGAAGACGGCGCATTGTCGGCTACGCAATTTCATCCGGAGAAGAGCGGCGACGCCGGTGCGACGCTGCTCGCGAATTGGGTTGAGGGACTGTGAGTTTGATTCTGTTGCCGGCTGTCGACGTGGTGGACGGCAAAGCGGTGCGTCTGGTGCAGGGCAAGGCCGGCAGTGAGACCGACTACGGGTCGGCGTTGGAGGCCGCAGAGGCGTGGCAGCGTGACGGCGCCGAGTGGATCCACCTGGTGGACCTGGACGCCGCATTCGGCCGAGGCAGCAACCGCGAGCTGCTGGCCGATCTGGTCGGCAAGCTCGACGTGAAAGTCGAACTGTCGGGCGGCATCCGCGACGACGATTCGTTGAAGGCGGCCATGGACACCGGCTGCGCGCGGGTGAACATCGGCACCGCGGCGCTGGAGAGCCCCGAATGGTGCCGCCGGGCCATCGCCGAGTACGGCGACCGGGTGGCAGTCGGGCTGGACGTGCAGTTCGAGAACGACAGCTGGCGGCTCCGCGGCCGCGGCTGGGAAACCGACGGCGGCGACCTCTGGGAGGTCCTCGATCGCCTCGACCGCGAAGGGTGTTCGCGTTACGTCGTCACCGACGTCACCAAGGACGGCACCCTGACGGGTCCCAACCTGGAACTGCTGTCCTCCGTCGCCGACCGTACCGAGGCCCCGGTGATCGCCTCGGGCGGCGTGTCCAGCCTGGACGATCTCCGGGCAATCGCCACCCTGACCGGCCATGGTGTCGAGGGGGCGATCGTCGGAAAGGCGCTCTACGCCGAACGGTTCACTCTTCCGCAGGCACTGGCCGCGGTCAGCGGATAAGCGAGGTGGGTGCCCTGGATCCTTCGAAGCTGGCTGCCCTGGTCGCTGCGGCCACCGAGATTCTTGACGCGGCGTCGGTGCCGTTCATCGCCGGGCACCGCGCAGATTCCGCGGTCACCAAGCAGGGCAACGATTTCGCCACCGAGGTCGATCTCGCGATCGAGCGGCAGGTGGTGCGCGCATTGACCGAAGCCACCGGAATCGGGGTGCACGGTGAGGAATTCGGCGGTGAGCCCATCGATTCGCCCCTGGTGTGGGTGCTCGACCCGATCGACGGCACGTTCAACTACGCAGCAGGGTCGCCGATGGCCGCCATCCTGCTCGGACTGCTTGCCGATGGCGAACCCGTGGCCGGCCTGACCTGGCTGCCGTTCACCGGGCAGCGGTATTCGGCGCTGGTCGGGGGACCGGTGCGGGACAACGGAACCGAGCTGCCGCCGCTCGGTTCGCCGACGTTGACCGACTCGATCGTCGGGATCCAGACCTTCAACATCGACTCCCGTGGCCGGTTCCCCGGCCGCTATCGGGTCGAGGTGCTGTCCAACCTGAGCCGAGTCTGCTCGCGCGTGCGGATGCACGGCGCCACCGGTGTCGACCTGGCCTACGTCGCGGCCGGGATCCTGGGCGGAGCCATCAGTTTCGGTCACCACATCTGGGACCACGCGGCCGGGGTTGCGCTGGTCCGCGCCGGTGGCGGGATCGTCACTGATCTGGCCGGCGACCCGTGGACGGCCGAGTCGAAGTCGGCGCTGGCTGCCGCGCCGGGCGTGCATGAACGCATGTTGGAAATCGTGAAATCCGCTGGAAATCCGGAGGACTACCTGTGAGCACCATCAGTGACGTCGCAACGAGGATCATCCCGTGCCTCGACGTCGACGCCGGCCGGGTGGTCAAGGGCGTCAACTTCGAGAACCTGCGTGACGCAGGTGATCCCGTTGAGCTCGCGGCGGCCTACGACGCCGAGGGTGCGGACGAGCTGACCTTCCTCGACGTGACCGCATCCTCGTCGGGCCGGGCCACCATGCTCGAGGTGGTCAAGCGCACCGCCGAGCAGGTGTTCATCCCGCTGACCGTCGGTGGCGGTGTGCGGTCGGTCGACGATGTCGACGTCCTCTTGCGTGCCGGCGCGGACAAGGTATCGGTCAATACCGCCGCGATCGCGCGGCCGGAACTGCTGGCCGAGATGGCGCGTCAGTTCGGGTCGCAGTGCATCGTGCTGAGTGTCGATGCCCGCACGGTGCCGTCCGGCGATCAGCCGACTCCCTCGGGCTGGGAGGTGACCACCCATGGTGGGCGCCGTGGCACCGGGATCGACGCCGTCGAGTGGGCCGCGCGCGGCGCAGAACTCGGGGTCGGCGAGATCCTGCTGAACTCGATGGACCGCGACGGCACCAAGGCCGGCTTCGACCTGCCGATGCTGCGAGCGGTCCGGGCCGCGGTCGGAGTTCCGGTGATCGCCAGCGGTGGCGCCGGTGCAGTTGCCGATTTCGCACCCGCCGTGCAGGCCGGTGCCGATGCGGTGCTGGCCGCCAGTGTGTTCCATTTCCGTGAGCTGACCATCGGTCAGGTGAAGGCGGCGATGGCGGCGGAAGGGATCACGGTCAGATGAGCCTCGATCCAGACATCGCCAAACGACTCAAGCGCAACGCCGACGGGCTGTTCAGCGCGGTGGCGCAGGAGCGCTCCACCGGCCAGGTGCTGATGGTCGCCTGGATGGACGACGACGCACTGGCCCGCACTCTGGAAACCCGTGAGGCCACCTACTTTTCGCGCTCCCGCGGCGAGCAGTGGATCAAGGGCCTGACCTCGGGGCACACGCAATACGTGCACTCGGTCCGCCTGGACTGTGACGGCGACACGGTCTTGCTGGAGGTCGATCAGACCGGCGCCGCCTGCCACACCGGGGCGCACACCTGCTTCGACGCGGACGTGCTTTTGCCGTCCGTGGACTGACCGACGCGGCATTACCGTGAAGCAATGGGAGATTGGTCGCAGTCACTGGTTGATGTCGAGGTGTCGGCCGAGGATGCGCCGGAGTTGGGTGCCCGCCTGACCCGGTGGCTCGTCGACACCGGGGTGATCATGGCCGAGCAATCCGACTGCGTACTCGGGACGCCACTTGGTCACCCACCTGGACCGAACTATGGCCGCGCCGTCGGCGGCACCGAACCGGCGCCGGTGCTCTGGACGAATGGGGCCGCAATCAGCGTCGGCCGGGTGGTGTCGCACAGCTACGAGCCCGAAGCACTGGCTTGCCGGTACTGCGGGCACCAGGAGGTGCTGGCACTGAATGATCAGAAGTTGCAGGTGGCATTCGCTGCCATAGGTGATTGGGCCGATGGTGGTGTCGGTGCGATCCCGTGCCCGTCCTGTAGTGCTGCCAACGACGTCAACGGGTGGGACTGGAAACCGACCTGGGGCTTCGGCCTGCTGACCATGGAAGTCTGGAATTGGAATCCATTGGCGCCCGAGTTCATCGCCGACGTCAGCGGATTCCTCGGCCACCGCGTCGTCTACACCAACTTCAAGCTCTGAGCGGGCGTTGCGGTCATCTCCTTGTCGGTGCGGTATCGCACAATAACGGGGTGACCGACACCGCTGCTGCACGCAAAGCGCGCGGTGCGTTCTTCACCCCGGCCCAAATCACCGATTACCTCGCCCAATGGGCAGTCCGGTCTGCAGAGGAGCGGATCTTGGAACCCTCGGCGGGGGATGCGGCTTTCATGGTCGCCGCCACCCGCCGGCTACAGCAGTTGGGTGTCAAGCACCCCGAGCTCGACGGCATCGAGATTCACCGAAGCAGCGCCACCACCGCGCGCCGCCGCGTGACCGAGGCAGGAGGCCGGGCGCAGATCCGGACCGCGGATTTCTTCGCCGTCGAACCGCGGGCCGAATACACCGCGGTGATCGGCAACCCGCCCTACATCCGCTACCAGGACTTCCGGGGCGCCACCCGGGCGCAGTCGCGCCGGGCCGCCCTCAAGGCCGGCGTCACGCTGTCCGGGCTGGCCTCGAGCTGGGCCGCGTTCACGGTGCATGCCGCCCTGTTTCTCAAGCCGGGCGGTCGCTTGGCCCTCGTCCTGCCCGCTGAGCTGCTCAGCGTGAACTACGCGGCGGCGGTGCGGAAGTTCTTGTTCGACCGATTCGCCAGCGTCGAGCTGGTGATGTTCGACGAGCAGGTATTCCCCGAAGCCGAAGCCGATGTGGTGCTGCTGCTGGCCGATGGCTATGGCGGCGGGCCGTCTGACCACGCGGTCATCCACCGGGCCCGCAACGCGTCTGCACTGACATCTGAACTCGCACAACGACGTTGGTCCCCGCGCGATCCTGCCGACAAATGGGTCAGCGGTCTGATCGGCAACGCGCCGGTGGATGCGCTCCACGGGCTGCACACCGACGGGCAGTTCACGATGCTGGAGAGTTGGGGTGACACCACTTTGGGCATGGTCACCGGCAACAACGGCTTTTTCGCGCTCTCCCCGGATCGGGTGCGGGAACTCGGCCTGCGCCCCACCGACCTGCTGCCGTTGTCTCCGCCCGGAAGTGCTCATCTGCGCGGCTTGACGTTGTCGGCAGAGCAGCTGGCCAAATTGGGGGAGGAAGGCCGCTCCATCCATCTGTTCCGGCCGGCCGGGCAGCCGTCTGCCGCCGCGCGGCGCTACATCGATGCCGGGCATGCTGCAGGCGTGCATCTGGCCTACAAATGCCGGGTGCGCCGGCCCTGGTATCAGGTGCCGCTGGTGAATCCTGCCGACCTGCTGCTGACCTGTATGAATGCCGATACTCCACGGTTGATCACCAATCGGGCCAAGGCGCATCACCTCAACTCGGTGCACGGGGTGTACCTGCGCGAGGAGGTGCGGACGTTGGGCCACGACCTGCTCGGGCTGGCCGCGCTGAACTCGGTGACGGTCCTGCACGCCGAGATCGTCGGCCGTTCCTACGGCGGCGGGATCCTCAAGATCGAACCGCGTGAGGCCGACCGCTGGCTGGTTCCGTCGCCCGATCTGGTGGAGGCTCGGGCCGACGTGTTGCGGTCGGTACGCCGCCGCGTCGGCGCGCTGCTGGAGCGCGGCAAGTTGCTGGACGCGACGAGCGCTGTCGACGAGGCTTTGGGTCTGCCGGCCAAGATTGCGCTGGAACCCGTTCGGCTCGCACGCGATTCATTGGCGACACGCCGGACGGTAAGGTCTCGGCGTGCCCGCTGAACCGTCGACCAAGGCCACTGCGTGGGCCATCTTCGATCGCATCGTCGCCGACGCGGCACCGGGGGGCGTGCACACCAATCCGTGGGTGCGGGCAGGCGGCGAGGTGAGTTTCGTTCCTGATTTTCGGGTGCTACGCAAACTGCTCGGGGTGCCGTTGTACCTCGACGCACCGTCGACCACCGGGGTCCCGGCGCTCGCGCTGGACGTCTGGCTGGCCTACGAGCTGCGGCGCGCCGGATTCGATCCGGACGCGGTGTGGCCCAGGGCGACAGATCCGCGGATCATGCCCAGCGCCATCTCCAGTCTGCTGGAGGCGTTGCCGCAAAAGGAACGCCACCTCATCGAGCAACGCCTGAAGCGGTCGATGAAAGGCGTTGCCGCTTCGAGCGCGAGCGTGTTGGGCAAGCACTACATGAAACAGGTCGACGTGGTGATGTCGGACTGGGACACCGGCCCGGAGTTGCTGATCAGCACCAAACGCATGGATTCCAGTTTCGGCAAGAACGCCGCCAACCGGGTCGAGGAAAGCTACGGCGACGCCAAGAACCTGCGCCTGCGCCACCCGTTGTCGGCTCTCGGATTTGTCTACGGCTTGCGCTCGACGATCCTGAGCACCGAACCGGACAAGGCCGAGTGGCTGATCGATCTGCTGGGCAAGCTCGGCACCGAGGACGACGCCTATCACGCGGTGGCGCTGGTGATGATCGACTACGACTCCGAGGTCACCGAGGCCGCCGACGAGGAAGTCGACAGCGTCGAAAAGGCCGAGCCGGACACCCTGTTCGAGATCGTGGATGTCGCCACCGCTGCTGTGGACGAGGCGCTGGCGGCACTGCCGGACATCGTCATCCGGCATGACACCGTGCCGCCACAGCTGCAGCCGTCGCGATTCCTGGCGACCATGGTCAACCGTGTCATCGACACCACACCGGTGACCCGACACAGGGAGGCACGGCGGCGGCGCAACTCACCCGCCGACGCCTGAGCAGCCCTACAGCACCCGCGAGCTCGCCTTCGCCCGCGCGCTCCAGCGGCCGTCCTGAAAACCCACCACCACCGGGTGGGCGAAGGCCTCACTCACGTGGTCGGTGTTGACCACGTCGTGGGCCGGTCCGCTGGCCACTGTGCGACCGTGGGCGATGAGCAGGGCGTGCGTAGTGCTGGTGGGCAGCTCCTCGAGATGGTGGGTAACCAGGATCGAGGCCATATTCGGATGCGAATCATCCAGGGTGTCAAGGGTTTCCAGTAGCTGCTCGCGAGCCGCGACGTCCAGTCCGGTGGTGGGCTCGTCCAGCAGCAACAGCTGCGGATCTGCGATCAACGCTCGGGCGATCAGAGTACGGCCGCGCTCGCCCTGCGACAGCGTGGGCCAGATCGCGTCGGCCCGGGCCGAGAGGCCCACGGTGTCGATGAGATCGTCGGCCCGGCGCACCTGCTCGGGGGTCGGCGCCCAGTGCGCTGCGATGTCGATGGTGGCGGTGATGCCGGTGAGCACCACCTCGCGCACGGTCAGCGGATACTGCAGGCGGTGCCGGGGATTTACGTGACCGATCGAGCGGCGCAGCACCGCCAGGTCGGTGCGACCCATCTGACCGCCGAGCACATGCACCGTGCCCGTTGTCGGAAAGGTCACGGCGGCACAGAAACCCAGCAGCGTGCTCTTGCCCGCGCCATTGGGGCCGAGTAGTGCCCAGTGCTCACCGGACTGCACCGTCAGTGAAATGCCGTCGATGATCTGTTTGCCGTCGCGGCGGAAGGTCACATCGGCGATGTCGAGGACCGGGGTCATGCGAAAGACTCCTTCAGTGAGCTCAGGTGGGTTCTGCTGGCGGCCGCGGCGGCTTCGGGATCACGGGCGACGATCGCGTCGGCCAGCTGCTGATGCAGCTCGTGATCGCACGGCTCGGACGCGACCGGCCGGATCTTGAGCATGTCGATCATCGCCAACCGCAGCCGCGGCAGGAACGCGTCGAACAACTGGATCAACACCTCGTTGTGAGCCGCGGCGATCACTGTGCGGTGAAACGCCATATCGGCGTCGACGTGATCGGGTACCGACTGTCCGACCACGCCGCGGGCGGCCAGGGTGCGGCGGATCGCCCGGAGGTCGGCGGGGGTGCGCCGGGCTGCGGCCAGTGCGGCGGCCTCGGCCTCGATGGCGATGCGGGCTTCGATCACCGAGACGATGGTGGCCTGGCGCAGCACCGTGTCCCAGTCTTCGGCGGCGTCCAGTGCCGTGACGAACACCCCGGCACCCTGGCGGCTCTCCAGTACGCCCTTGCCGGACAGTTCGCGGATGGCTTCGCGCAAGGTGGAACGGCCCACCCCGAGCTGTGCGGCCAGGGTGGTCTCACCGGGCAGCCGATGGCCGAGCGGCCATTCACCTTGGCGGATGCGCGTCAGGAGTAGCTGGGCGGTCTGGGTGGCCAGCGGGTGACGCTGAACTTGGGAGCTCATCGAAACCTGTCTACTTGTCTGAGGAGTTGTGTATAGTCTAACCATCATGACGCGCGTCCTCCTCCTTAGCCGCCGCGGCGGGGCCTGAATCGACCGGCCCCCTGCCGTGGGGCTGTGTCGCGCCGGTCGAACTCCGATCCGACCGAAGGCACCCTCATGACCACTTCTGCATTTCCCACCATCAGTACCCCGGCAGGGGATATCCCGGCCACCGCGCCGACGTGGAATCGGCAGCGACATTCGCAAATGCCATCGCACCGCTACGCGTCCGTCTACGACCGTGTCGAAGTTCCATTGTTCCAACGTGATTGGCCGACGGCCCGGATCGAAGCCGCGCCGCTGTGGGTACCGGTGGATCTGCGTGACGGCAATCAAGCGCTGGCCGAGCCCATGGACCCAGCCCGCAAACGCCGCTTCTTCGAACTGCTGGTGGCCATGGGCTACAAGGAGATCGAGGTCGGGTACCCGTCCGCCTCGCAGACCGATTTCGACTTCGTCCGACTGCTGGCCGAATCCGACATCGCCCCACCGGACGTCACCATCGTCGTGTTCGTCCCGGCGCGCCGCGACCTGATCGAACGAACCGTGGAATCGGTGCGCGGAATCAGCAACGAGGTCGTCATCCACATGTACACCGCCACAGCTCCGACCTGGCGCGACGTGGTGCTGGGCAAGGACCGTGCCGAACTGCGGGCCCTGATCTTGGCCGGCGCGCGCGACGTCCTCGAATTCACCGACGGCATGCCGAATGTGCGGTTCGAATTCTCCCCGGAGGTGTTCAACCTGACCGAACCCGACTATGTGCTCGAGCTGTGCGACGCGGTGACGGAGAGGTGGCAGGCCACGCCCGACCGTCCGGTCATCCTCAACCTGCCGGCCACCGTCGAGATCGCCACGCCGAACGTGTATGCCGACCAGATCGAATACATGCACCGCAACGTGTCCCGACGCGACAGTGTCATCCTGTCGGTGCACCCGCACAACGACCGGGGCACCGGTATCGCCTGCGCGGAACTCGCGGTGCTGGCCGGAGCGCAGCGAGTCGAGGGGTGCGTGTTCGGCAACGGCGAGCGGACCGGCAATGTCGATATCGCCACCTTGGCGCTGAATCTGCATGCCCAGGGCGTGGATCCGATGATCGACTTCTCCGACATCGACGAGATCGCGCGGACCGTCAGCCATTGCACCCGCATGCCGATCCACGAACGGCACCCATATGTCGGGGACATGGTGCACACGGCGTTTTCCGGGACGCACCAGGATGCGATCAAAAAGGGCTTCGCCGAGCATCGACGACGTGCTGCGGCCATCGGCCAGCCGGAGAACGAGATCGATTGGCGCGTACCGTATCTGCCGATCGACCCGACCGACATCGGTCGCACGTATGACGCGGTGATTCGGGTTAATTCGCAATCCGGTAAGGGCGGCATCGCCTACCTGCTGGCAGGAGAGTACGGGCTGGACCTGCCGCGTCGGCTGCAGATCGATTTCGCCCGCCACGTCCAGGCCCACACCGATGAAAGCGGTGCCGAGGTGACCGCCGCCGAACTGTTCGACCTGTTCGAGGCGGCCTATCTGGAGCCGTCAGGCCCGGTGCAACTCAAGGACTGGCATACCGGCGGCGACGGCGCGGCGGCAGTGACCGATCTGACGCTGGTCTTCGACGGTCGCACCACGACGAGTAGCCATCGCGGCATCGGGCCGGTGGACGCACTGCGGGCCGCACTCGCTGAGATCGGGCATCCGGTGGAGGTGCTGAGCCTGACCCAGCAATCGGTCGGCAGCACCGCCGTCAGCTATCTGGAATACCGGTCGGGCGGTCGCACGGGATGGGCGTGCGGTCGCAGCGATTCTGTACTCGCAGCTTCGATGGCGGCGGTGCTGCGGGCGGTCAACGCCCCTTGAGCACTTCCAGCGCCTTGTCGGCGTGGGTGTCCATGCTGATCTCGCTGGAGATCACGGCCAGGACAGTGCGGTCGGTGTCGATGACGAACGTGGTTCGCTTGACCGGCATGAGCTTGCCGAGCAGGCCACGCTTCACCCCGAACTGCGTCGCCACCTTGCCATCGGCGTCCGAGAGCAACGGATAGTCGAAATTCTGGATGTCGGCGAACTTGGCCTGCTTGGCGACCGGGTCGGTGCTGATTCCGACCCGGTTCGCGCCCGCCGCGGCGAACTCGCCGGCCAGATCGCGGAAGTGACAGGCCTCCTTGGTGCATCCGGGTGTCATGGCCGCCGGATAGAAGAACAGCACGACGGGCCCGTCGGCGAGCAGGGTGGTCAGGCTGCGAATCGTGCCGGTCTGGTCCGGGAGTTCGAACTCGGGGGCCGTGTCACCCGTCCTGATCTGTGTCATGGTCGCTCACGCTACGCCGTCTGGATGCCAGTCCTGCTCGGTCCATCTGGGAGGATTGGTCTGTGCAAACCACCCCCGACAGCCTCACCCGCACCACATCGCGCGAGGATTTCCGGGCGCTGGCCGCCGAGCATCGCGTGGTCCCGGTGACCCGCAAGGTGCTGGCCGACAGCGAGACGCCGTTGTCGGCGTACCGCAAGCTCGCCGCCAACCGCCCTGGCACCTTCCTGCTGGAATCGGCCGAGAACGGTCGTTCGTGGTCGCGGTGGTCGTTCATCGGAGCTGGTGCGCCTTCGGCCCTGACGATCCGCGGCGACGAGGCGGTATGGCTGGGGACCGCTCCCAAGGGCGCGCCCAGCGGCGGCGAGCCGCTGGCGGCATTGCGGGCCACGCTGGACCTCCTGCGGACCGAGGCGGTGCCGGACCTGCCGCCGCTGTCCTCGGGGTTGGTGGGCTATTTCGCCTACGACATGGTGCGGCGCCTGGAACGGCTGCCGGAACTGGCAACCGATGATCTGGGCTTGCCGGACATGGTGCTGCTGCTGGCCACCGACATCGCCGCCGTCGATCACCACGAGGGCACCATCACCCTGATCGCCAACGCGGTGAACTGGAACGGCACCGACGAGCGCGTCGATGACGCCTACGACGATGCCGTGGCCCGGCTGGATGTGATGACCGCTGCGCTCGGGCAGCCGTTGTCGTCCACGGTGGCGACATTCAGCCGACCGGCACCCGACCACCGCGCGCAGCGCACTGTGGAGGAGTACACCGCTATCGTCGAAAAGCTCGTCGCCGATATCGAGGCCGGTGAAGCCTTCCAGGTGGTGCCCTCCCAGCGGTTCGAGATGGATACCGCTGCGGACCCGTTGGACGTCTACCGGATGCTGCGGGTCAGCAACCCAAGCCCCTACATGTACCTACTCAATGTGCCCGATGCCGATGGCGGGCTGGACTTTTCGGTCGTCGGCTCGAGCCCCGAGGCGCTGGTCACGGTGAAGGACGGTCGGGCGACCACCCATCCGATCGCGGGAACGCGGTGGCGTGGCAGTACCGAGGAAGAAGACGTGCTGCTCGAAAAGGAGCTACTGGCCGACGAGAAGGAACGAGCCGAGCACCTCATGCTCGTCGACCTCGGCCGCAACGATCTGGGCCGGGTGTGCCGCCCCGGCACCGTACGGGTCGAGGACTACAGCCACATCGAGCGCTACAGCCACGTGATGCACCTCGTGTCGACGGTGACGGGGGAGTTGGCGGAGGGCAAGACCGCCCTGGACGCGGTGACGGCCTGTTTCCCGGCGGGCACTTTGTCCGGGGCGCCCAAGGTGCGGGCCATGGAGCTGATCGAAGAGGTCGAAATGACCCGGCGCGGTCTCTACGGCGGCGTGCTGGGTTATCTGGACTTCGCGGGTAACGCCGACTTCGCCATCGCCATCAGGACCGCACTGATGCGCAACGGCACCGCCTACGTACAGGCCGGCGGGGGAGTCGTGGCCGATTCCAATGGTCCCTACGAGTACAACGAGTCCGCCAACAAGGCCAAGGCCGTCCTGAACGCCATCGCCGCCGCCGACACTTTGGCCGAGCCGTGACGCGCGCAGCGCAGGGCCTGTTCGTCATCGCAGCGGCGATGCTGTGGGTGGCGTCACGGATGACTTGGGTCTCGGTGACGTCCTTCGATGGGCTGGGCCAGCCCAAGACCACCGCATTGACCGGGGCCACCTGGTCGACGGCGTTGATCCCGTTGGCGTTGCTGCTGCTGGCTGCCGCGGTTGCGGTGCTGGCCGTTCGCGGCTGGGCGCTGAGGTTGCTGGCGCTGCTGATCGCCGTCTCCAGCGCCGGCATGGGCTACCTGGGAATCAGTCTCTGGGCGATCAAGGATGTCGCGCAACGGGCCGCTGACCTGGCAGTCGTGCCGCTGTCCCAGCTGACCGCAACCGAAGGCGGAACCAGCCGCTCGTACGGTGGCGCGGTGCTGACGCTGGTAGCCGCGTTGTGCGCGCTGGTCGGTGCGGTGCTGCTGATGCGTTCGGCCAACAGCGCGAAACGCGGCATCGCCGGCCGCTATGCGGCTCCCGCGGCGCGGCGTGAGGCGGCCAGGACCGACAGCGGGGACGAGCCGATGTCGGAGCGAATGCTGTGGGACGCGCTGGACGAGGGCCACGATCCAACCGGTGACGGCAGCGATCCGGACAATAAGGGCCGGTGAATGGTGAAGGTGTGGCGACGGCTACCCTTCCAGGGAGGGCAACCGGGATCGGCCCGGAGGCACCAGAAAGGAACCGACGGGCGATGAGTTCGGCCACAGTGCTCGACTCCATTATCGAGGGAGTCCGCGCCGATGTTGCCGCCCGCGAGGCCGTTATCAGCCTGGCTGATATCAAGGCCCGGGCCCAGGACGCACCCGCGCCACTCGACGTGATGGCCGCCTTGCGGGAGCCGGGAATTGCCGTGATCGCCGAGGTGAAGCGGGCGAGCCCGTCCCGGGGTGAGTTGGCGAATATCGCCGACCCGGCGCAGCTGGCCCAG
Source organism: Mycolicibacterium fortuitum subsp. fortuitum (assembly GCF_022179545.1). The sequence continues at coordinate 3,064,757 of NZ_AP025518.1, forward strand.
GCGTATGAGGCAGGTGGCGCGCGAGTGATCAGCGTGCTGACCGAGCAGCGCAGGTTCAACGGCTCCCTGGAAGATCTCGACGCAGTGCGGGCCGCAGTCTCAATTCCGGTGCTGCGCAAGGATTTTATCGTCAAGCCGTACCAGATCCACGAAGCTCGCGCCCACGGCGCCGACTTGTTGCTGCTGATTGTCGCGGCACTGGAGCAGTCAGTGCTGGAATCGCTGCTGGAGCGCACGGAATCCCTCGGGATGACGGCTCTGGTGGAGGTGCACACCGAAGAAGAGGCCGACCGGGCGCTGCAGGCCGGGGCCAAGGTCATCGGCGTGAACGCTCGCGACCTCAAGACACTCGAAGTCGACCGGGACTGCTTCGGTCGGATCGCCCCCGGGTTGCCCAGCAATGTCATCCGCGTCGCGGAGTCCGGAATACGCGGAACTGCTGACCTGCTGGCCTACGCCGGCGCGGGTGCCGATGCCGTGCTGGTCGGCGAGGGTCTCGTGACCAGCGGGGATCCCCGCACAGCGGTCGCAGATCTGGTTACCGCCGGTACGCACCCGTCCTGCCCGAAACCGGCTCGCTGAACCAGGCAATGAGCCGCTTGCACGAAAAGGCACTTTGATGGCGGATCTCGCGGGGCCTGAGCTGCCCCGTTCCAGCGCAGGCGTTGCCGAACCCACCGTCCACGATCCCGACGCACTGGGACATTTCGGTTCCTATGGCGGGCGGTTGGTTCCCGAGGCACTGATGGCGGTGATCGAAGAAGTCACCTCGGCCTACGAGAAGGCCCGCGGCGATCAGAATTTCCTCGATGAGCTCGACCGGCTGCAGCGTCACTACAGCGGCCGGCCGTCACCGCTGTACGAGGCAACCCGGTTGTCCGAGTATGCCGGTGGTGCGCGCATCTTCCTCAAGCGAGAGGACCTGAACCACACCGGTTCTCACAAGATCAACAACGTCCTGGGGCAGGCGCTGCTGGCGCGGCAAATGGGCAAGACCCGCGTCATCGCCGAGACCGGCGCCGGACAGCACGGCGTCGCAACCGCCACCGCGTGTGCACTGCTGGGGCTGGAATGCATCATCTACATGGGCGCGGTGGACACGGCCCGACAGGCCCTCAACGTCGCGCGGATGCGATTGCTCGGTGCCACCGTGGTGTCCGTCGAAGCCGGGTCCAAGACCCTCAAGGACGCCATCAACGAGGCGTTCCGGGACTGGGTCACCAACGCTGACGACACTTACTACTGCTTCGGGACGGCGGCCGGTCCGCATCCGTTCCCGCTGATGGTCCGCGATTTCCAGCGGATCATCGGCATGGAGGCCAGGGCTCAGATCCTCGACCAGGCCGGTCGGCTGCCCGACGCGGTCACCGCGTGTGTCGGCGGCGGCTCCAACGCCATCGGCGTGTTCCACGCGTTCATCGACGACCCGGCGGTGCGATTGGTCGGTTTCGAGGCCGCTGGTGACGGCGTCGAGACCGGTCGGCACGCCGCGACCTTCACCGGCGGCTCGCCCGGCGCATTCCAAGGATCGTTCTCCTACCTGCTGCAGGACGAGGACGGGCAGACCATCGAATCGCATTCGATCTCGGCCGGGCTGGACTATCCCGGCGTCGGGCCCGAGCATGCCTTTCTTAAGGACATCGGCCGGGCCGAGTACCGCCCGGTCACCGATACCGAGGCGATGGACGCGTTCTCGCTGCTGTCCCGCCGCGAGGGCATCATTCCCGCCATCGAGTCGGCACACGCGGTGGCCGGGGCGCTCAAACTCGGGCCGGAGTTGGGCAGCGGATCCATCATCGTGGTGAACTTGTCCGGGCGCGGTGACAAGGACGTCGAGACTGCGGCGCAGTGGTTCGGACTGCTCGACGAGGGGAGTGCGGAATGAGCCGGCTGGCGGAGTTGTTCGACGGCTGCCGCGCCGAGGGCCGTGCCGCGTTGATCGGTTACCTGCCCACAGGTTTTCCCGATGTCCAGACGTCGATCGCGGCGATGACGGCGATGGTCGAATCCGGCTGTGATCTGGTGGAAGTCGGCGTCCCTTACTCGGATCCGGGCATGGACGGGCCGACGATCGCGGCCGCCACCGAAGCAGCGCTTGCCGGCGGTGTGCGGGTGCGCGACACCCTTGCCGCCGTCGAGGCCATCAGTAATGCCGGCGGTCGCGCGGTAGTGATGACCTACTGGAATCCGGTGCTGCGCAAGGGCGTTGACACTTTTGCGCGTGACCTGGCATCCGCAGGCGGCTATGGTCTGATCACCCCGGACCTGATTCCGGAGGAAGCCGTCGACTGGATCGCAGCGGCCGAAGAAAACAACCTGGACCGGATTTTCCTGGTTGCCCCATCCTCGACGCCGGAGCGGCTCGCGGCGACGGTGAACGCCTCTCGAGGCTTCGTCTACGCCGCGTCGACCATGGGCGTCACCGGGGCGCGCGACGTCGTGTCGAATGCTGCGCCTGAGCTGGTGCGCCGAGTCAAGGAAGTCTCCGACATCCCGGTCGGGGTGGGTTTGGGTGTGCGCTCGGGAGCGCAGGCTGCCGAGATCGGCGCCTACGCCGACGGCGTCATCGTCGGGTCGGCCCTGGTATCGGCCCTGGGCGAGGGGCTCGATGCAGTCCGTCGCCTCACCGAAGAACTGGCAAACGGCGTTAGGCAGAGGATTTCAGCTTGACCACTACCGTGCTCGCGTATCTGCCCAGCCCGTCACAGGGCGTCTGGTATCTGGGCCCGGTGCCGATACGCGCGTATGCGCTGTGCATCATCATCGGCATCATCGCTGCGCTGGTGATCGGTGACCGCCGTTGGCAGGCGCGGGGTGGCCAAGCCGGCGTCATCTACGACATTGCCTTGTGGGCAGTGCCTTTCGGCCTCGTCGGTGGCCGGCTCTACCACGTCATGACCGATTGGCCGACGTATTTCGGTCCGAGCGGCAAAGGTCTCGGCGCGGCATTCCAGGTCTGGCAGGGCGGTCTGGGTATCTGGGGCGCCGTGGCACTGGGTGGTGTCGGAGCTTGGATCGGTTGCCGTTCCAGAGGGATACCGCTGCCGGCCTTCGGCGACGCGATCGCGCCCGGAATCATCTTGGCCCAGGCCATCGGTCGGCTGGGCAATTACTTCAACCAGGAGCTATTCGGCCGCGACACCACGCTTCCGTGGGGCCTGGAGATCTACAAGCGTCTCAACGCGGCCGGCCAGGTCGATGATCTGAACGGTGTGTCGACCGGCGAGGTCCTACGGGTGGTGCATCCGACCTTCCTGTACGAATTGCTTTGGAACCTACTCGTTTTCGCGCTGTTGATCTGGGCTGATCGTAAGTTCAAGCTCGGCCACGGCCGGTTGTTCGCGCTGTACGTCGCTGCGTACTGTGTCGGTCGGTTCTGTGTAGAACTCATGCGCAGCGACCATGCGTCGATGCCGTTCGCGGACATCCGGGTCAACACCTTCACCTCGGCCTTCGTGTTCATCGGCGCCTTCGTCTACATCATATTGGCGACCAAGGGGCGAGAAGATCCAGCAACGCTGGCGGGTAAGCGCGACGACGAAGAGGATGAGTCCGCGCTCGACGAACTCGGCAAGGAACTCGTTGCCGTCGGAGCCACTACAGGTGTTGTCGCGGCCGCGACGGTGGCCGGCGAAGAGGATGACGATGATGACGACGCCGACCACATGCATCCCGACGAGGTGGGCGCCAGCGAGGACGATGGTGCCGAAGCGGCTGCGGCTATCGAACTGAAGGCGATCCCCGCAGAGCCGGACACCGAGTCCGAAGAAGTCGAAGGCGAGGCGGAAGCCGAGCCCGACGAGACTGCCGAGGATGAAGCGGTCGAAGAGCCTGAATCGGACGAAGCCGAGGTTGAGTCTGTAGACGACTCGGGTGCCGGTGACGATGCCGAGTCTGTTGATGAGGCGGGCACCGTTGAGGACGAAGAAGGCCGGGAAGGTGGGGCTGGCGAGGCTGAGGTGGTCGAGGAGCCTGAGCCGGGCAAAGCCGAGGACGGGGTCACCGATGAGGGCGTTGACGAGGTTGCGTCCGAGGCTGAGTCTGTAGACGACTCGGGTGCCGGTGACGATGCTGAGTCTGTTGATGAGGCGGTCACCGACGTTGAGGACGAAGAAGGCCGGGAAGGTGAGGCCGGCGAGGCTGAGGTGGTCGAGGAGCCTGAGTCGGATGAAGCCGAGGTTGAGTCTGTAGACGACTCGGGTGCCGGTGAAGATGCCGAGTCTGTTGATGAGGCGGTCACCGAGGTTGAGGACGAAGAAGGCCGGGAAGGTGAGGCCGGCGAGGCTGAGGTGGTCGAGGAGCCTGAGTCGGGCGAAGTCGAGGACGGGGTCACCGATGAGGCTGATGACGAGGTTGCAGCCGAGGCCGAGCCGGAGTCGGCCACCGAGTCCACGGATGCTGAAGACGAGGCCGAGGGCGAGCAAGCCGAGTCCGACGTGACGGAAGAGGTCGCCGCTGGTGACGATGCGGCGGGGCCCAGCGAATCGCCGGACAGCGACGAAGACGAGCCCGAAGCTGCCGAGACATCCGCTGCCGATGAGACCACGCAGGCTGCGACTGCCGTAGACGAGAATCCCTCCGAAGCCGAAGCCGAAGCCGAAGCCGAAGCCGAAGCCGAAGCCGAAGCCGAAGCCGAAGCCGAAGCCGAAGGTGGCGATGTCGCGGCTGAGAACTCTGACGAGCCCGATGATGCGGATACCGACGACGTTGTAGACGCCCCCGGCGATGCCGCACCCGAACCTGCAGCTGTCCCTGAGCCGGCGAAGCGCGCCGGTCGGGTACGCCGCTTGTTCCGTCGTAACCGGTAGAGGCCCGGTTCTGGCATCCTGGCTTTATGACTGATCCGTCGCAGCCCGGAGGCCCCTCGGATACCCCGCCGCCGGCTGGCTTTCCGCCACCGGCGGGATATCCGCCGCCACCGGGCTATGCGCCCTATCCGCCGGCGTTTGTGGATCCGAACGCGCCGTTCGGCCGTCATCCGGTCACCGGCGAGCCGCTGTCCGACAAGTCGAAGGTGGTGGCGGGTCTGCTGCAGTTGGTCGGCCTGTTCGGTTTCGTGGGTATCGGACGGATTTACCTGGGCCAGACCGGTTTCGGAGTCGCGCAACTAGCCGTGGGCCTGATCACCTGCGGCATCGGTGCCGTCATCTGGGGCCTCATCGATGCGATCCTGATCCTCACTGACAGGGTTCGCGACCCTTACGGTCGTCCACTGCGCGATGGAGCCTAGAACCAGGGGTATCGGGGCTGCGGGGCGCTATTCGCTGCTGGCCGCCGGCATCGTCGGTGCCGGCGCGCTGACGTATATCGGTGTGGCTGATCCCCATCGCCCCGGGTTTCTGTTTCCCGGCTGCCCGTTCAAGGCGCTGACCGGATGGAACTGTCCGGCCTGCGGGGGGCTGCGAATGACCCATGATCTGCTGCACGGTGACGTGGCCGCCGCCGTCGTCGACAACGTGTTCTTCCTGGTCGGTCTGCCGGCCCTGGTGGTGTGGATGTTGGTGCGGTGGCGACTGGGCAAGCCGCTGTTCCCGATGTCCGCCGCGGTGACGATCGTGGTTGCATTGGTGGTGTGGACGGTGGTGCGGAATCTGCCCGGTTTCCCCCTGGTCCCGACGTTGAGCGCTCAGGAGTAGCCCACCTGCGCTGATACACTGAAAATTCGGGCCGGTGCAGTCCCGGGACCAGGATGTTCCGGACTTGCGGAGGTGCGATCAAGTGCTGTTCTCGGCATTGCCAGATGCGCAGGGGCTCTATGACCCCGCCAATGAAGCCGATTCCTGCGGCGTGGCCATGATCACGGACATTCAGGGCCGCCGCTCACATGGGATCGTCGCTGACGGTCTCACCGCACTGGAGCACCTCGAACATCGCGGTGCCGCCGGGGCCGAACCCAACAGCGGTGACGGTGCCGGCATCCTGTTGCAGCTGCCTGTCGAACTGCTGCGCGCAGTGGTCGACTTCGGCCTGCCAAACCCTGCCGCCGACGGCAGCCAGACGTTCGCGGCCGGCATCTGCTTTCTGCCGCAAGATCAGGACGCGCGCAGCGCCGCGTGCGCCCGCATCGAGGCATTGGCTGATGAGGAAGGTCTTGAGGTTCTCGGTTGGCGCGTGGTGCCGGTGGATCCGGAGGGCGCCGAGATCGGTTCGACGGCGTTGGGCTGTATGCCCCACATGGCGCAGCTTTTCGTCGCGGCACCAGAGGTCGACGGCAACCGGTGCAGCGGTATCGAGCTGGATCGCAAGGTCTATCCGCTGCGCAAGCGGGCTGAACAGGGTGTGGGCCCAGACGCGGTGTACTTCGCGTCGTTATCCAGCCGTACCATCGTGTACAAGGGCATGCTGACGACAATGCAGCTGCCGCAGTACTTTCCGGACCTGCGTGACGAGCGCTGCATGAGCGCGATCGCGATCGTGCACAGTCGCTTCTCCACCAACACATTTCCCTCTTGGCCGCTGGCCCATCCGTTCCGATTCGTCGCCCACAACGGTGAGATCAACACCGTGCGCGGTAATCGCAACCGCATGCATGCCCGCGAGGCGCTGCTGTCCAGCGCCCGGATACCGGGCGATCTGAGCCGGTTGTCACCGATTTGCACGCCGGACGCCTCCGACTCGGCATCCTTCGACGAGGTGCTGGAGCTTCTGCATCTGGGCGGGCGCAGTCTTCCGCATGCCGTCTTGATGATGATTCCCGAGGCGTGGCAGAACGCAACCACCATGGATTCCGCGGAGCGGGCGTTCTGGAAGTTCCACGCCTCTCTGATGGAGCCGTGGGACGGCCCCGCTTGCGTCACGTTCACCGACGGCACCGTGGTCGGCGCGGTGCTGGACCGCAACGGTTTACGGCCAGGCCGCTGGTGGCGCACGGTCGACGACCGGGTGATTCTGGCCAGCGAAAGCGGTGTACTCGACGTGCCATCGGCGGAGATCGTCGCGAAGGGCCGGCTGCAGCCCGGGAAGATGTTCCTCGTCGACACCGCGGCCGGGCGCATCATTCCCGACGATGAGATCAAGGAGCAGCTGGCCGCGGCCGAACCTTACGGGGAGTGGCTGCACGCCGGCTTGCTCGACCTCAACACCCTTCCTGAGCGGACCCGTATCCAGCCGAATCACGATTCGGTGGTGCGTCGACAGATCGCCTTCGGTTACACCGAAGAGGAGCTCCGGATCCTGTTGACGCCGATGGCCGCCTCCGGCGGTGAGCCGCTCGGCTCGATGGGCACGGATACGCCCGTCGCGGTGCTCTCCAAGCGCTCACGGCTGTTGTACGACTACTTCATCGAACTGTTCGCACAGGTGACCAACCCGCCGTTGGACGCCATCCGCGAAGAGGTGGTCACCTCGATGGCGCGCGTGATGGGGCCCGAGGAAAACCTGCTGGAGCCCTCTGCAGCCTCATGTCGCCAGATCGTGTTGCGGTGGCCGGTCCTCGACAACGACGAGTTGAGCAAGATCGTCCACATCAACGATGACGGCGAGCATCCGGGTCTGCGTACCACGGTGCTGCGGGCACTGTACGACGTCGAACGTGGTGGGGAAGGGCTGGCCGAGGCCATCGAAGACCTCCAGATGCGGGCCACCGAGGCGATTGCCAAAGGTGCCCGCACACTGGTGATCTCCGATCGCGATTCCGACCACACCAGAGCGCCGATCCCGTCGCTGCTGGCGGTCTCGGCGGTACACCACCACCTGGTGCGCACCAAGGACCGGACCAAGGTCGCGTTGGTGGCGGAAAGCGGGGACGCGCGCGAAGTCCACCACATCGCGATGCTCATCGGATACGGCGCCGCCGCGGTCAACCCCTATCTCGCCTTCGAGTCGATCGAGGATCTGATCCGCGAAGGGGAGCTGACCGGCATCGAAACCGCTACCGCCGTACGCAATTACGTCAAGGCGCTGGGCAAAGGTGTGGTCAAGGTGATGAGCAAGATGGGCATCTCCACGGTCGCGTCCTACACCGCCGCGCAGGTTTTCGAGGCGATAGGCCTGAGCCGTGACGTCGTCGACCAGTACTTCACCGGTACCGCCAGTCAACTCGGCGGAGTCGGGCTGGACGTGCTGGCCGAGGAGGTCAAGCTTCGTCACCGCCGTGCTTATCCCGAGAATCCCACCGAGCGGGTGCACCGGCGTCTCGACGTCGGTGGTGAGTATGCCTTCCGTCGGGAAGGTGAACTGCACCTATTCACCCCGGAAGTGGTTTTCCTGCTTCAGCATTCGACCCGCACCGGGCGCCGCGACATCTTCGCCAAGTATTCCGAGGAGGTCGACAGGTTGTCGCGCGAGGGCGGGACGCTGCGCGGCCTGTTCGAGTTCAAGAAGGGGCTGCGGCCCCCGGTCCCGTTGGACGAGGTCGAACCGGTCGAGTCGATCGTGACCCGGTTCAACACCGGAGCGATGAGCTACGGGTCCATCTCGGCCGAGGCGCACGAAACGATGGCGATCGCCATGAACAATCTCGGCGGTCGGTCGAACAGCGGTGAAGGCGGGGAGGACGTGGACCGGCTCTACGATCCGCGCCGGCGCAGTGCCGTCAAGCAGGTGGCATCGGGTCGCTTCGGCGTCACCAGTGACTACCTGGTGAACGCCACCGATATCCAGATCAAGATGGCACAGGGCGCGAAACCGGGTGAGGGCGGTCAGCTTCCGGGCTACAAGGTGTATCCCAACATCGCCAAGACCCGGCACTCCACACCGGGTGTCGGGTTGATCTCACCGCCTCCGCACCACGACATCTATTCGATCGAGGATCTGGCCCAGCTGATCCACGATCTGAAGAACGCCAACTCCGACGCCCGGATCCACGTGAAGCTGGTCAGCAGTGTCGGCGTCGGGACAGTCGCTGCCGGGGTGTCCAAGGCACATGCCGACGTGGTGTTGATCTCCGGATACGACGGTGGCACCGGTGCGGCCCCGTTGACCTCTCTCAAGCACCCGGTGCGCCGTGGGAGATCGGGCTGGCCGACACCCAGCAGACGTTGGTGCTCAACGGTTTGCGGGACCGCATCACCGTGCAGTGTGACGGTGGTATGCGCAGCGCCCGCGACGTGATCGTGGCCGCGCTCCTCGGTGCCGAGGAGTTCGGTTTCGCCACCGCGCCGTTGGTGGTCTCGGGCTGCATCATGATGCGGGTGTGCCACCTGGATACCTGTCCGGTAGGTGTGGCCACGCAGAACCCTGAACTACGCGCGCGGTTCAACGGCAAGCCCGAGTTCGTGGAGAACTTCTTCACCTTCATCGCCGAGGACATCCGTCGCTACCTCGCCGAGTTGGGATTCCGCAGCATCGACGAGGCTGTCGGTCACGTCGAAGTACTCGACACCGATCCGGGTGTGGCGCACTGGAAGAGCCGCGGCTTGGACCTCAGCCCGATTTTCACCGTGCCGACGGATGCCCACGGCGGCACGCTGACTCAGCGGCGACGGGTTCGCGACCAGGACCACGGGCTGGAGCAGGCGCTGGACCGTACTCTGATCCAGCTCGCAGAGGGGGCGCTCGAAGACGCGTTGCCGGTACGTCTGGAGCTTCCCGTCCGCAATGTGAACCGCACGGTGGGCACCCTGCTGGGCTCTGAGGTCACCCGGCGCTACGGTGCGGCGGGGCTGCCCGACAACACCATTCACGTCACCCTCAACGGATCGGCAGGGCAGTCGGTCGGAGCGTTCCTCCCGCCGGGGATCACCTTGGAGCTGATCGGTGATGCCAATGACTATGTGGGTAAGGGTCTTTCCGGAGGCCGGGTGATCGTGCGGCCGCCAGACGATGTGCTGTTCCTGCCCGAGGACAACGTCATCGCCGGAAATACGCTGCTCTACGGCGCCACGTCAGGCGAAGTGTTCTTGCGGGGCCGTGTCGGAGAGCGGTTCTGCGCCCGCAATTCAGGCGCGCTGGCGGTCGTCGAGGGCGTGGGCGATCACGCGTGCGAGTACATGACCGGTGGGCGAGTGGTCATCCTGGGCAAGACCGGGCGCAACCTGGCCGCCGGCATGTCCGGCGGCATTGCCTTCGTGCTCGGCCTTGACCCGGCGCGAGTCAACACCGAGATGGTGCAGCTGCAGCAGTTGGAAGCCGAGGACCTGGTCTGGCTGCACGATGTGGTGGCCCGCCACGCCCGCCACACCGGGAGCACGCTGGCATCCTCGATCCTGGCCGACTGGCCAAGGCGCAGCGCCCAATTCACCAAAGTAATGCCCACCGACTACGAGCGTGTGCTGCAGGCGACCCGGATGGCCAAGGCCGAGGGACGCGATGTGGACAGCGCGATCATGGAGGCCAGCCGTGGCTGATCCGACCGGATTTCTTCGTGTTCCCAAGATCGAAGCAGCCAAGCGGCCCGTGGAGGAACGGGTGGGGGACTGGCGCGAGGTGTACGAGCGCGAAGATCCCAACGCACGGGCCGGCGAGGTGTCGCAGCAGGCGCGGCGCTGCATGGACTGCGGGATACCCTTCTGCCACTCCGGCAAGGCAGGCTGCCCGCTCGGTAACCTGATCCCGGAGTGGAACGACCTGGTGCGCCGCGGGCGTTGGGATGCGGCCAGTGACCGCTTGCACGCCACCAACAACTTCCCGGAGTTCACCGGGCGGCTGTGCCCGGCGCCATGTGAGGCGGCCTGCGTGCTGTCGATCGCCGAGGAGCAGACCGGTGGCAGCGTGACGATCAAGCGGATCGAGCAGACCATCGCGGACCATGCCTGGCTCAACGGCGACGTCGAGCCCCGGCGTGCGGCGATCTCCACCGGCAAGAGCGTCGCGGTGGTCGGCTCGGGTCCGGCGGGTTTGGCTGCCGCACAACAACTCACCCGCGCCGGCCACGAGGTGACGGTGTACGAGCGCGACGACCGGGTGGGCGGGCTGCTGCGCTACGGGATCCCCGAGTACAAGCTCGAGAAGTCGGTGCTGAACCAGCGGCTCGCCCAGATGCGGGCGGAGGGAACCCGATTCGTCACAGAGTGCGAGGTCGGCGTGGACCTGACTGTCGAACAGTTACGTCAGCGCCATCAGGCGGTGGTGTTGGCGGTCGGTGCACTGCGGGGCCGCGACAATGAGGTCCCCGGCCGGGAACTCGACGGTGTCCACCTGGCCATGGAGCACTTGGTGCCGGCCAACCGGGAGTGTGAGGGCGACGCCGCCTCGCCGATCTCGGCGGCGGGCAAACACGTGGTGATCATCGGTGGCGGTGACACCGGCGCCGACTGCCTGGGGACCGCGCACCGTCAGGGTGCGGTCTCGGTGACGCAGCTCGACTACAACGCCGAGCCGCCGGAGACCCGTGATGACGACCTCTCGCCGTGGCCGACGTGGCCGTTGGTGCTGCGGACCTCCCCGGCCCACGCCGAGGGCGGTGCGCGCCGGTATGAAGTAGCGGTACAACGTTTCCTGGGCGACGACAACGGTCATGTGCGGGCCGTCGAGATCGCCGAGGTTCGGGTGACCCGGGACGCGGAGGGACGACGCGAGATCACTCCGGTGGGCGAGTCGTTGCAGATTCCGTGTGACCTGGCGCTGCTGGCGATCGGGTTCGAGGGTGTCGAGCACATGGCATTGCTCGACGGGTTGAACCTGAAGTTGACCCGGCGCGGGACCGTTTCGTGCGGTTCGGACTGGCAGACCGACGCTCCCGGGGTGTTCGTCTGCGGCGATGCGCACCGGGGCGCCTCACTGGTGGTGTGGGCCATCGCCGAGGGCCGCAGCGCGGCGCATGCGGTGGATGCCTACCTGATGGGCGAATCGGATCTGCCCGCGCCGGTTCGGCCGGGAGCGCTGCCTCTGACCGTCGTCTGAATCGATCAACGACTATGCTGACATGACGTGAGCAGACGCGGAAAGATCGTTTGTACGCTTGGCCCGGCTACCAGTACAGATGAGACGGTGCGGGCGCTGGTGGAGGCCGGTATGGATGTCGCCCGGCTGAACTTCAGCCACGGTGACTACACCGACCACGAAGCTTCCTACAAGAGGGTTCGGGCGGCGTCGGATGCCACCGGCCACGCCGTGGGTGTGCTGGCTGACCTGCAGGGGCCCAAGATCCGGCTCGGCCGTTTCGTCGAGGGGCCGACCTACTGGGCGACCGGTGAAACGGTGCGCATCACCGTCGACGACTGTGAGGGCACTCACGACCGGGTGTCGACCACCTACAAGCGGTTGGCCGAGGACGCCCGGCCGGGCGATCGGGTTCTGGTCGACGACGGCAACGTCGGGCTGAAGGTTGACGCAGTCGACGGTAACGACGTGGTGTGCACGGTCACCGAGGGCGGACCGGTCAGCAATAACAAGGGCATGTCGCTGCCGGGGATGAATGTGACGGCGCCGGCGCTGTCGGAGAAGGACATCGAGGACCTCGAGTTCGCGCTGCGCCTGGGCGTCGATCTCATCGCACTGTCGTTCGTCCGTTCACCCGCCGACATCGAGCTCGTTCACGAGGTGATGGATCGGGTCGGCCGGCGGGTTCCGGTGATCGCCAAGCTGGAGAAGCCCGAGGCCGTCGAAAACCTCGAGGCCATCGTGCTGGCGTTCGACGCGATCATGGTCGCCCGCGGTGATCTCGGCGTCGAACTTCCGCTGGAAGAAGTGCCGCTGGTGCAGAAGCGCGCGATCCAGATGGCCAGGGAGAACGCCAAGCCCGTCATCGTTGCAACCCAGATGCTGGAGTCGATGATCGACAGCTCCCGGCCCACCCGGGCCGAGGCCTCCGACGTCGCCAACGCGGTGCTCGACGGCGCCGACGCGGTGATGCTCTCGGGTGAGACATCCGTCGGCAAGTACCCGCTTGAAGCCGTCAAGACGATGGCTCGCATCATCAAGGCGGTCGAGGACAATTCGGTCAGCGTTCCTCCGCTGACCCACACCCCCCGCACCAAGCGCGGGGTCATCTCCTACGCCGCCCGCGATATCGGGGAGCGTCTGGACGCCAAGGCGTTGGTGGCGTTCACCCAGTCCGGCGATACGGTGCGCCGCCTCGCCCGGCTGCACACCCCACTTCCGGTCCTGGCGTTCACCGCCCTGCCCGAGGTCCGCAGTCAGCTCGCGCTGACCTGGGGTACCGAGACGTTCATCGTGCCGCAGATGTCGAATACCGATGACATGATCCGGCAGGTCGACAAGTCGCTGCTCGATCTGGGCCGCTACAAGCGCGGTGAGCTCGTGGTGATCGTCGCGGGCGCTCCGCCTGGCACAGTAGGCTCCACGAATCTGATCCACGTGCATCGCATCGGGGAGGACGACGTCTAGCGGTCCTGCACCGGAGAGCGGCCTGATCTCGAAAGGCATTTCTTGACACACCCGGATTTCGAGGAGCTGCTGGCTGTTCTCGATCTGAATCGCGTCGACGACAACCTGTTCATCGGCTCGCATCCGAGCAAGAACCCGGTGCGCACTTTCGGCGGACAGATGATCGCGCAGGCGTTCGTCGCGGGCGGCCGCACACTGGAGCACAAACTTTCTCCGAGTGCGTTGAATGCGCACTTCATCGCCGGTGGAGACCCCGAGAAGGATCTGGAGTTCCATGTCGTGCGGTTGCGTGACGAGCGCCGGTTCGCCAACCGCCGCATCGATGTCATGCAGGACGGCAACCTGCTCACCACGGTGATGCTGTCCTACATGAACGCGGGCCGCGGCCTGGAGCACAGTGTGCCCGCGCCGGAAGTTCCGCACCCGGACACCCTGCCGAAGATCGATGAGCTGCTGCGCGGGTATGAGAAAACGGTGCCGCTGTTCGTCGAGGCGCTGCGCCCGATCGAATGGCGGTACACCAACGATCCGTCCTGGGTGATGCGGGACAAGGGTGGAAAGCTCGATCACAACCGGGTGTGGCTCAAGACCGAGGGGATGATGCCCAGCGATCCGGTGCTGCACGGGGCGGCCCTGGTGTACTCCTCGGATACCACGGTGCTCGACTCGATCATCACGACCCACGGACTGTCGTGGGGTTTCGACAGGATCTTCGCAGTGACCATGAACCATTCGGTGTGGTTTCATCGGCCGATCAAGTTCGACGAGTGGGTCCTGTACTCCACGACGTCGCCGGTGGCCGCGGAATCCCGCGGTCTCGGCACCGGACATTTCTTCGACGAGTCCGGTCACTTGCTGGCGACGGTGGTGCAGGAGGGGATCGTCAAGTACTTCCCCGGTGCGACGTCGTGAGCCGGCTCAGCGGCTAGTGGTGGGCGTCACCCCGAACGAGTCCTCGACCCGCCGCTCGAACTCCTTCTCGCACCGCTGTTGAGCCACCGTGTCGTCGCCGGCTTCCTGCAGGCAGTGCACATAGTCGCGCCCGCCGATGTCGTCGAACCATCGTTGGCCGAAGTACACCCAGATCCCGACGAACACGAGGGACAACACGCAGGCGATGGCACCGAGCACGATCCCGGCGGTGGCGACGCCGCCGTTGGTGGCCTCGCCACGTTGGTGGCGGCCACGACCGAGGAATCCGAGAACCAGTGCGACTATGCCGAAGATCAACCCGCCGATCACCGACCACGTCAGCAGTAGCGCGACGATCGCCAGGATGAGGGCAGCGATGCCGAGTCCGTTGGCAGGCCCACGCTGGCCGAGCTGCATCGGATAGCCGCCGTACGGCGGACCGGCCGGCGGGTATGCCCCGGGATACGCGCCCGGGGGCGGCCCGTAGGGCTGGGCCGAGGGCGGGGGCGGCCCGGTCGGCTGCGGCTCCTCGGCCCCGGGTGAGTCGGGTCGCTCGTCGGTCATGCCTGCGAGGCTACCCGTCGGTGACGATGCCAGGTTGCGGACAGCGCACGACGGGGCAGCTGAGCGTGTCAGGCAGGTGGTGGGTGGCAACGACGACGGTCCGGTCCGGGGCGAACCAGTCACCCGGAGTAAGGATTTCGGTCAGGACTCGCTGACTGTCGGTGGCGTCGAGATTCTCGGTGGGCTCGTCAAGCAACACGACGGAGAAATCGGACACCAGCGCTCTTGCCAGCAGTAACCGTCGCCGCTGTCCGGCCGACATCGCCGTGTGACCGCCTTCGAGCACGGTCGACAAGCCGTCGGGCAGACCGGACAGCCATTCGGAAAGCCCGACCCGCTCGATCGCCGACAGCAGTTCAGTGTCGGTGGCGTCCCCCCGGACCACCAACAGATTGTCCCGCACGGTGGTTTCGAAAATGTGCGCATCCTCGGCGAAAAACGCTGCGCGTCCAGGTGTTTCATCGAGGCGCTCGGCCAGCGCCATCAACAGTGTGGTCTTGCCTGAGCCGCTCGGCCCGACGACGGCCAACCGCCCGCCGTCGGGTAGATCGACCGAGGGGGCAGGGGGCCGCCGTCGGGCCAGGGGATCGCCCTCGGTGAGCTCGAGCAGACGCCGTGCGGCGATGCGGGACTTCGTGAGCCCGACCGCCGCGTCGGGAAGGGCAGTGGTGGCCTCGAAGGCCGACAACGGCAACAACATCAGGATGGCGAGCGTGGTCGGCGCGGCGACGGGTGCCAGTGAGATACCTGCGACGACGGCGCCCAGCACACTGGCACCGATGGCGAGGCTGGGCATCGCGGCGGCCAGCGCTGCCGGGGCCGCCGCGCGGTCGGCGGCGTGTCCCCATTCGCGGTGGTGGCGCTCTGCCATCGCGATGACATCGTCGAGTCGTCCGCTCACTCGCAACTCGGGCGCATACTCCAATGCCAACATCGTCGCGGAGTCGCGGTCACCACGATGCCGGACCGCAACGGTTTCGGCTGCTGCCACCGCGCTGGCGGTGACTGCGGGAGCGACCACCCCGGCGATCAGCAGGCACAGCGCCAACACCACCGCGGCGCCGGGTGAGATTACGGCGATGACACCAACTGCTACCGCGCTGAGCACCGTGGCCACCGCGATCGGCAGCACAGAGCGCACCACCACATCGGCCAGTTCGTCGACGGAACTACCGACCCGGGATACCAATTCCCCGCTGGGAAGCCGCATCGCGTCATCGTCGGGTCCGGTGGCGAGCCTGCGGTACAGCCCGGTACGGGCGTTGGCCGCGGCCCGCAGCGCTGTGTCGTGGGCGGCCAGTCGCTGGCAGTAGCCCAGCACGCCGCGTGAAATGCCCAGCGCCCGTACCGCAACGACGGCCACCGACAGATCCAGAATCGGAGGCATCTGCCAGGCCCTGGTGATCAACCATGCCGAGATGCCGGCCAGGGCCAACGCGCTGCCGAGCGAGAGCACCCCGAGCGTGCTGGCCAGGATCAACCGGCCCAGCCGGGGTCGTAGTAGGTCCAATGTCAGCCGCAGCAACGGATCACGACGAAACATGGGCCCTACCGATCGTGATCACCTGGTCGCCGACCGCCAGCACCGGATCGCGGTGTCCCACCACCACGACCGTGGCGCCCGCGCGGGCCCGGGCGGCGATAGCTCGTAGCACCCGGTGTTCCAGTGCGGAATCGAGATGGGCGGTGGGCTCGTCGAGCAGTAGTACCCGAGCTGTCGATCCGAGTGCCCGGGCCAGCCCCAGTCGTTGTCGCTGCCCGAGGGACAGGCCCACCCCGGTGCGGCCGAGTCTGGTATCCAGGCCGTCGGCAAGGTCGTCGAGGACGGCGTCGAAGCCGGAATCCCGGCAGGCGCCGTCCAGGTCGGCCAGCGGCCCGAGTAGTTCGAGGTTTTCGCGTACGGTCCCCGGGATCAGTACCGGCCGGTGAGGCAGCCAGGCGACATGGCGCCACCATGCTGTCAGATCCAGGTCCGCGACATCGACTCCGTCGACGCGCACGGGGCCGGACGGCAGTGTGGCCAGACCGAGAATGGCCTGCAGCGCGGTCGATTTCCCGGCTCCGTTGGGCCCGGTGAGCACGGTGACCCGGCCCGGTTCGATCGCCGGTCCCAGCCCCGTCAACTCGAGCACCGGAGCGGAATTCTCCACGCGCACAACACCAGAGGCGGGTTGGTGGGTCTCGCACAGCTTGAACGCCTGTTCCGCGGCGGTCTTACCGTCCTGCGCGGCGTGGAATGCCGCTCCGACCCGCCGCAGCGGCCAGAACACCTCGGGAGCCAGGAGCAGAGCCGTCAGACCGGCAGCCAGGGTGACCTCCCCGTACACGAGTCGCACGCCGACGCTCACCGCCACCAGGGCTACGCCCAAAGTAGCCAACAGCTCGAGCACCAGCGAGGACAGGAACGCGATGCGCAGTGTCGCCATGGCTGAACGCCTGTGGGCGGCAGCCAGTTCGGTGATCCGTTGGGCCGAACCGGCGGCGCGGCCGACGGCGCGCAGCGTGGGAATGCCGGCCACGAGGTCGAGAAGCCGCGCTTGCAGCGTGGTCATCGCGGTCAGCGCGGCGGCGGACCGGTCGGCCGTGACAAGCCCGATGAGAATCATGAACACCGGGATCAGGGGGAGTGCGATCATCACGATCGCCGCGGCCTGCAGGTCATAAAAGGCCATCACGATCACGGCCACGGGTGTCAGGACCGCGGCCTGAATCACCGCCGGTAGGTAGCCCGTCAGGTAGGGGCGTAGGCCGTCGAGTCCGCGCGTCACCACTGCCGCAGCGCTGTCGCGATCGGCCGCCAATTGCCTTGGCGGCGCTGAAGTCACCGAACGCAGCACCTGGCTCGACAGTTCCCCGATCACCGCGGTGGCCCCGCGCTGTGACAGCCGGCCTTGCATCCACTGCGCGGCTGCGCGCAGGAGCCACAGTCCGCACAATGCCACGAGAGCGCTGCTGTGGGAGGCTGCCGAGGCGGGTTCGACGATGATGCCCGCCACGATGTGGGCCAGCACCACGGCCGCGGCGATGGTGCTGGCACTTATGGTCACGCCGCAGACCACCGCCGCCTGCAGGTAGCGCCGTAACCCCGTCGTAGCGCCGGTGGCCCCGCGGATACCGAGTGCGCGCCAGAGATTCAGACCGACCGCCGAGACAACCCGATGGGGGCGGGGATGCGGTCCGCCGAGATCCGCTTGCGGAACACCCAATAGGTCCAGCCCTGGTACACCAGAACGAGCGGTAGCAGTGTCAACGAGGCCCAGGACATGATCTTCAAGGTGTAGGGGGTCGAGGAGCCGTTGTAGATGGTCACGCCCCACTCAGGGCTCAAGGTGGACGGCAGCAGGTACGGGTACATCGAACCGAACAGCAGGACCACCACGGCGGCTACCACCACCACGGTGGCGACGAACGCCCAGCCCTCCCTGGACCGTGACCACATCAACGCCACCGAGATCAGCAGCGCGACCACCGCGACCGCCAGGGGTGCCCATGTCCATGGCTTGCCGTGGGCAAGCTGGGTCCACAGCCCGAAGCCGCCGGCCAGCAGGATCACCGGAAGGGTCAGCATGCGGGCGAACCGGAAGGCGTCATCGCGTATGGGGCCAGCGGTTTTCAAGGCGATGAACACCGAACCGTAGAACGCGAACAGCGAGGCCGTCGCCAGACCGCCGAGCAGAGTGTAGGCGTTGAGCACGTCTCCGATCCCTGCGTGGACGCGATGCTCAGCGTCAATCGGCAAGCCGCGCACCAGGATTGCGAAGGCGACACCCCAGAGGATGGCTGGCAGCCACGAGCCAACCGCGATGCCGAGGTCGGCGTACTTACGCCACTTCGTGTCATCGATCTTGCCGCGCCACTCGATACCGACGATGCGCAGGATCATCCCGAACAGAATCGCCAGCAGCGGCAGGTACAACGCCGAGAACAACGTCGCATACCAGTTCGGGAATGCCGCGAACATGGCGGCACCCGCCGTGATGAGCCATACCTCGTTGGCGTCCCACACCGGGCCGATGGTGTTCAGGACGGCTCGCCTGCGGCTTTCCGGATCGCCTTCACCTGCGTTGCCCAACGGCGCCATCAGCATGCCGACGCCGAAATCGAAACCCTCCAGAACCACGAACCCGAGGAACAGGACGGCGATGAGGATGAACCAGAGTTCTTGGAGTCCCATCGGAGATCAGTCCTCTCAGTACGCGAACGACAAAGGGGCGGATTCGTCCTCATCCGGTGGCGTGGGCGGCGCCGGCTCGGAATCGTGTTCCTGAGGCCCTTCGGTGACGTAGCGGCGCATGAGCCAGAACCAGACGACCGCGAGGGCGCCGTAGAGCAGCGTGAAGACAGCCAGTGAGAAGAACACCATGCCGGCCGCATGATCAGACACGCCTTGTTGCACAGTCAGCCGCACCATCTGGTCGCCGGTCGGATTCGGCACCACGACCCAGGGCTGACGGCCCATCTCGGTGAACACCCAGCCTGCGGAGTTGGCCAGGAACGGTGTCGGCAGGGTGATCAGCGCCAAGGTGCCGAACCACCGCTGGTCGGGAAGCCGCTTGCCACGGGTCAACCAGAGCGTGAGCAGGGCGAACGCCAGTGGCACCAGCATGAGGCCGATCATGGCCCGGAACGACCAGTAGGTGACGAACAGGTTCGGCCGGTAGTCGCCGGGACCGAACTTCTCCTCGAACTGCCGCTGCAGGTCGTTGACGCCCTCCAGGGTGACGCCGCTGAACTTGCCTTCGGCCAGGAAGGGCAGCACGTAGGGAACCTCGATCACGTGCGTCACGCTGGCGCAGTTGTTGTGCGTGCCCACGGTCAGGACCGAGAAGTCCGGATCGGTCTGCGTGTCGCAAAGCGATTCGGCGGACGCCATTTTCATGGGCTGCTGTACGAACATCAGCTTGCCCTGGACGTCGCCCGTGAAGAACAGCACGACCACCGCGGCCAGGGCGACGACGCTGCCCAGAATCGTTGCCGGCCGGTACATTCCGGCGGAGTCCCCGCCGGCGTCCGCGGCCGGAGCGTCGAGCGGCTCGCGCGCGGCCTTGCGCCGGTCGCGAACCATGAGCCATGCGCTCACGGCGGCGACGAAGGTGCCTGCGGTGAGCAGCGACCCTGCGACGACATGCAGGAACGCCCAGATCGCGGTGTTGTTGGTCAGCAGGGCACCGAAGTCGATGAGTTCCGCCCGCCCGCTCTCCGGGTTGAACTTCGCGCCGACCGGATGCTGCATGAACGAGTTGGCCGCGATGATGAAGAAGGCCGACGCGTTCACGGCGAAGGCCACCATCCAGATACAGAACAGGTGGACCGCCCGGGGCAGTCGGGTCCAGCCGAAGATCCACAGACCGATGAACGTGGACTCGACGAAGAATGCGACCAGACCTTCGAATGCCAGCGGTGCGCCGAAGATGTCGCCGACGAAACGCGAGTATTCGCTCCAGTTCATGCCGAACTGGAATTCCTGCACGATGCCGGTGGCCACCCCGATCGCGAAGTTGATCAGGAACAGCTTGCCGAAGAACCGGGTGAGGCGATACCAGCTGTCGTTACCGGTGACCATCCACGCGGTTTGCATGACGGCGATCAACGGCGCCAACCCAATGGTCAGCGGCACGAATATGAAGTGGTAGACGGTGGTGATTCCGAACTGCCACCGCGATACGTCCAATGCGTCCATCTGGCCCTACTTCCGAGGTCTCAGACCAATCTACGACGGAGTGTAGTAGAAGATTGCGGGCCAGGCGCCGACCCAGACCGGTGTCTTACGTCACCGGAGGCGCCTGGTGTGAGATTGCCGCGTGGAGCTTCTTTGCCTCGCTGCGGATTGCGAAAGCGGAGATCACCTCGAACACGCCGACGACGATCAGGATGATGCCGGTGACCTGGGCCAGCGCGACCAGCCCCTCCTTCGGCGCGACGAACATGATGATGCCTGCGATCACGCTGATGACGCCGATGACGATCTCCCAGACCCGTCCGGGCAGCGAGGGATCTCCGATGGCCGACATCGCGGTTGCGACACCGCGGAAGATGAACCCGACACCGATCCAGATCGCCAGGAGTTCGAAGGAGTTCTGCAGGCTGACGAAACACAGCACGGCCAGCACGAGTGCCGCGGCACCGCCGATGAACAGCAACACCCGCCCACCGACCGAGGACCGGAGGCTGAACGCCAGGACCAGCTGGGAGATGCCGGTGATCAACAGGTAGGCGGCGAAGAAGATCGCGGCAACCAGAATGGTGATGCCGGGCCAGACCAACGCCAGGACGCCGAGGATGATGGCGAGAATTCCCGAAACCAGCGTCGATTTCCACAGATGTGGCAACAAGCTTGGGGGAGCAGTGGTTTCCATGCTGGCAGTTTGACACAAACACTGATGTAGATCGCGGTTTTTGCGTTACGGCTGTGGTGTCGCAGCCTGGTAGTTAAGGTTCCGTTACCGGCGCTGCATCCACGGTCGGCGGCCGTTAACGTCTTCGATCTGGAACAGCCCGACCGCAGCCGCAGACAGAGAAATGAGGCAACCCGTGACAGTTGGATGTCGTCCCCGACGAAGCAAGATGTGGCGTTTCGCGGTGGTGGTCGCCGCGAGCGGAGCGCTCGCAATGTCGGGCTGCGCGAACAATACCGAGTCCGGTGGACTGGAAACCGAGACGACGACAGCGGCAAAAGTCGAAAAGGTCGATGCGATAGCCAATTCGGTGCCCGAGCCGATCAAGTCGAGCGGCAAGCTGATCATCGGGACGGACCCGTCCTACCCGCCCAACGAGTTCAAGGATCCCGCCGGCAAGATCATCGGCTTCGATGTCGATCTGATGAATGCGATCGCGGGCACGCTGGGCCTCACCCCGGAGTACCGGGCGTCCTTGTTCGACAAGATCATCCCGTCGGTGCAGGGCGGAAACTACAACGTGGGCATGTCGTCGTTCACCGACTCGAAGAAGCGCGAAGAGCAGGTTGACTTCGTGACGTACTTCAGTGCCGGTTCGTCATGGGCGCAGAAGGTCGGTGCCGGGATCAACCCCGATGATGCGTGCGGTTTGAAGATCGCAGTGCAGACGGCGACGGTGCAGGACACCGAGGAAATGCCGGCGCGCAGCAAGAAGTGTGTCGACGCGGGCAAACCCGCGATCAACGTCGTCAAGTTCGACGACCAGACCGCGGCCACCAGCGCGGTGATGCTCGGCCAGGCCGACGCCATGTCGGCGGATTCGCCGGTGACGGCGTACGCGATCAAGCAGAGCAACGGAAAACTCGAAGCCGCAGGAGAAATCTTCGACTCCGCCCCCTACGGCTGGGCGGTCCAGAAGGGTTCGCCGCTGGCTGCTTCACTGCAGCAGGCACTTCAGCACCTGATCGACAACGGTGTATACAAGCAGGTGGCCGCGAACTGGGGCGCGGAGAACGGGATGATCGAAAAGCCGGTCATCAACGGTGCGACCAGTTGAGCCGCCGATGAGTGATGAATCGTCGCCGGCCGCAATCGACGCCGTCCCGCTGAGGCATCCGTGGCGTTGGGTGGCGGCGATCATCATCCTCGTGCTGATCGGGCTGTTCCTGTGGGGCGCGGCGACCAATGAGGCGTACGGGTGGGAGACGTATGTCAAGTACCTGTTCGATCGGCGCATCTCGGAAGCAGCGTGGAACACCCTGCAACTGACCATCTACTCGATGATCCTGGCGCTCGTTCTGGGTGTGCTCCTCGCGGTGATGCGGTTGTCTCCGAACCCGGTGCTCAAAGCCGTGTCCTGGACGTACCTGTGGATCTTCCGCGGCACACCGATCTATGTGCAGTTGGTGCTGTGGGGCCTGGTCCCGGTGATCTACAAGAACATTCAGATCGGCGTACCGTTCGGCCCGCGGCTTTTCGAGTTCACCCTGGCTGATCCGAACGTCTTCTGGCTGGCCGTTCTCGGGCTGGGACTCAACGAGGCCGCCTACATGGCCGAGATCATCAGGGCCGGCATCAACTCCGTGCCCGAGGGGCAGACGGAAGCCTCGGTCGCGCTTGGCATGTCGTGGGCCATGACCATGCGGCGTACGGTGCTTCCCCAGGCCATGCGAGTCATCATCCCGCCAACCGGCAACGAGTTCATCAGCATGCTGAAGACGACATCGTTGGTCACCGCCATTCCGTACAGCTTCGAGTTGTACGGTCGCTCAAAGGATATCGGTGTCGACCTGTTTCAGCCGGTTCCGCTGCTGCTGGTGGCGTCCACCTGGTACCTGGCGATCACCAGCATCCTGATGGTCGGGCAGTACTACCTCGAGCGGCACTACGCACGTGGTGCGTCGCGCAAACTGACCTCCAAGCAGCTCGAGGCCCTGGCCAAAGCGCAGATGGGAGAGCCGCATCCATGACCGCCGCCACCGAACCGATGGTGCGGGCCGAGAGCGTCTGCAAGAACTTCGGAGCCCTGCACGTCCTGAAAGGCGTCACGTTGGACGTCGGTAGGGGCGAGGTGTTGTGCATGGTCGGGCCCTCGGGCTCGGGCAAGTCGACCTTTCTGCGGTGCATCAATCATCTCGATCAGGTCAACGCGGGGCGCCTGTACGTCGACGGCGAGTTGATCGGCTATCGAGAACGCGGCGGCAAACTGCACGAGATGGCACCGCGCGATGCCGCCCGGCAACGCCGCGACATCGGCATGGTGTTCCAGCACTTCAACCTGTTTCCGCACCGCACAGCGCTGGAGAACATCATCGAGGCGCCCATGCGCGTCAAGCGGGTGAAGAAGGATGCCGCGGTGGCCCGGGCCAAGGATCTGCTCGATCAGGTGGGTTTGGCCGCCAAGGCTGACGCGTACCCCGCGCAGTTGTCGGGTGGCCAGCAGCAGCGGGTGGCCATCGCCCGAGCCCTGGCGATGAACCCGAAGCTGATGCTGTTCGACGAGCCGACCTCGGCGTTGGACCCCGAGTTGGTCGGTGAGGTACTGGCAGTGATCAAGAAACTCGCGGGTGAGGGCATGACCATGGTGGTGGTGACCCACGAGATGGGTTTCGCCCGTGAGGTCGCCGACAAGCTGGTGTTCATGGACGGCGGTGTCATCGTGGAGAGCGGCCCACCGCGCGAGGTGATGGCCAACCCCAAACATGAACGTACAAAAGAGTTTCTGTCCAAGGTGATGTAGCGTCGAATGCGTGGCATCCGCACGAGATGACGTATTCGTCACCGTTGCCGATCTTCGTGACCGCTTGACCTCACAGGCTCCGGTCACGTTGCTGGACGTACGTTGGTCGCTGGCCGAACCCGACGGTGAACAGGCTTATCTGAGTGGTCATCTGCCCGGCGCCGTCTATGTCTCACTCGACGACGATCTGTCCGATCACCGCATCGCCGGCCGGGGACGACATCCACTGCCGTCCGGTTCCGACCTGCAGGCAGCGGCGCGTCGGTGGGGAGTGCGCAAGGGGGTGCCGACGGTGGTGTACGACGACTGGAACCGCGCCGGGTCGGCCCGGGCCTGGTGGGTGCTGACCGCGGCCGGTATCGACGACGTCCGCATCCTCGACGGCGGTCTGGCGGCGTGGTCGGCGGCAGGCGGAACACTGCAGAGCGGCCCGGTCACCCCGGTGACCGGTGACGTCGACGTCGTCTATGGCGATCTGTATCGCGGTGCCCGGCGCACCCTGACCGCAGAAGAGGCGGCGGCCGGGGTGGGTGTGCTGTTGGACGCTCGGGCACCCGAGCGGTTCCGCGGAGAGGTCGAACCCGTCGACCCGGTGGCCGGTCACATCCCCGGGGCGGTCAATCTGCCGAGTACCCAGTTTCTTTCCTCAGACGGCACATTGGCTGCAGACGCCGAGCTGCAGGCATTGCTCGCAGATCGCTCGGTCGCGGGCGCGGACGTCGGTGCCTACTGCGGTTCCGGGGTCACCGCAGCGCTCGTGGTGGCCGGTCTGGCTGCAGCCGGTGTGGATGCGGCGCTCTATCCGGGGTCGTGGTCGGAGTGGGCGTCGGATCCTGATCGGCCCGTGGCCCGGGGCGACTAGCAGCACCGCCGCGCGAGATCGGTGCTCTGTGGCGCCGCCGAGCGACTTTATGCTGGGCCAATGCGGCACAGCCCCGATCCCGTCACTCCGTTATGGCGTGCTGCGCAGATCTTCCGGTTGCTCAGCTGCCTGTATGCGCTGGGATTTCAGATTGCGATCAACGACGACCTGACCAGCCCGGTGACCGCCGGTGTGCTGTGTGCGGTGCTGATCGCGTGGAGCATCGCGTGTGCGGTCGCCTACCTACACGGTTTCGGCCGCCGCCCATCCTGGGTGATAGCGGAGATCGTGGTGGTCCTGGCCCTCATGCTGTCAACCGAGTTGCTGGCCTCCGAACAGTGGATCGCGGACAACCAGTCCTGGCCCACCACCTTGTGGGCGACGAACGCCACCATCTCGGCAGCACTGCAATTCGGTCCCGTAGGGGGGATGGCGGCGGGGCTGGCGGTGATGGCGGCCGCAGCGGCGTTGAAGGGCTACGTCAGCATCAATCTCGGTCGTAACGCCACCATCGTCATCGAACTGGCAGTGGGCCTGGCGGTGGGCATGGCCGCCCAGACCGCACGTCGCGCACATGCCGAGTTGGAGCGTGCGGTGCGGTTGGCAGCCTCATTGGAAGAGCGGGAACGATTGTCACGGCGGGTGCACGACGGCGCCATTCAGGTACTGGCGCTCGTCTCGCGGCGCGGACGGGAAATCGGCGGTGAGACAACGCAATTGGCCGAACTCGCCGGGGAACAGGAACGCGCGTTGCGCAGGCTGGTCAGCGCACCCGACCCCGAGGAACACATCGGTGGCGTCACCGATATCGGTGCCCTGCTGCGGTCACGGGCCTCCGATCGCGTTTCGGTCAGTCTGCCGGCCGAACCTGTGCTCCTCGAACACGAGGCAGCCCATGAGCTGTTCGCCGCGGCAGGCAACGCCCTGGACAATGCTGCCGCGCACGCCGGACCGGACGCCCGGGTTTACGTGCTCCTGGAGGATCTGGGCGATTCGGTGACGGTGAGTATTCGCGACGACGGCATCGGCATCCGTGACGGGCGGCTGGCCGAAGCGGTCCGTGAAGGTCACGTGGGAATATCGAAATCAATTGTGGGGCGTATGGATTGGCTGGGTGGACGGGCGCAGTTGCACACCGCGCCCGGATGCGGCACCGAATGGGAACTGACGCTGCCACGCACACCCGCGGGCCGTGACGTCGTGGAGAGAGGACAGTGATGACCGAGGCCGTACTCAAGGTGATGGTTGTCGACGATCACCCGATCTGGCGCGATGCGGTGGCCCGCGATCTCGCTGACGAGGGGTTCGACGTTGTGGCCACGGCCGACGGAGTGGCGTCTGCGCAGAGGCGGGCCGGAGTGGTGCGGCCGGATGTCGTCGTGATGGATATGAGCCTGTCTGACGGCAGCGGCGCCACGGCCACCGCGGAGGTGCTCGCCGTATCACCGTCGTCACGGGTCCTGGTGCTCTCGGCCTCCGATGAACGCGACGACGTCCTGGAAGCGGTGAAAGCCGGAGCCACCGGATATCTGGTCAAGAGCGCGTCGAAAGCAGACCTGACCGCAGCGGTGCGCGCCACCTCGGAGGGGCGGGCGGTGTTCACCCCCGGTCTGGCCGGTCTGGTGCTCGGTGAGTACCGGCGCATCGCTCAACGGCCCGAAGACGGTCCCGCCACTCCCAGCCTGACCGACCGCGAGACCGAGGTGTTGCGGTTCGTGGCAAAGGGCTTGACCGCCAAGCAGATTGCCGCACGGTTGTCGTTGAGCCACCGCACCGTGGAGAATCACGTCCAGGCGACGTTCCGCAAATTGCAGGTGGCCAACCGGGTCGAACTGGCCCGCTACGCCATCGAACACGGCCTCGACGAGTAGTCCTACTCATCCCGCCAACCACATTTGTTGCCACGATGACCGCATGAGCGAATCTCATCGCGCTGTCATCGCCCGGATGTCGTATGACCTCGCCGCGATTTCGGCGTATCTGAACCGGGTTTCGGCGGACCTGGGGGAGTTGAACCGAACGCTCGGGCAAACTCCTGCGGCCGCACCACCCCCGGCGCCCGCTGCGGCACCTGCCGCCTGGCCCACTACACCCGCCACCCCGGCCGCTCCCGTCGATTCTCCTGTGGTGCCGGCGCGACCTGTGCCCGCGTACGGCTCGGAACGCTCGGAACACTCGGAAGGCTGGGTCGGCAGGGCGCTGGCGGTGGCCGGGGTGGCAGTGACGCTCACCGGCGTCGTACTGCTGCTGGTGCTGGCCGCCCAGGCCGGCATCCTGCGACCGGAATTCCGGGTCGCGGCGGGCGCGGTGCTGGCGGCGGGGTTGGTCGGTGCCGGATGGTGGCTGTCGCGCCGGCCCGCCGGCCGGGTGGGGGCGATCGCGTTGGCTGCCACCGGCGTTGCCGCGGCATACATCGACGTGATCGCCGTGACCGCGATCTATGACTGGGTGTCTGCTCCGCTCGGTCTGATCTTGGCTGCCGCGATCGGAGGCGGCGGCCTGACATTGGCCCGACGGTGGAAATCCGAACAACTGGGTCTCTTGGTCCTGGTGCCGTTGATGGCCTTGGCGCCCGTCGTCACCGACGGGGTGACGTTGCTGCTGATCGGATTCATGTTGGCCCTGTCAGCCGCTGCACTTCCGGTCCAGTTCGGGCGGGACTGGACCGGATTGTTCGGCGCACGTATCGCAGCGCCCACGTTGCCGTTGTTGGTGGCGCTGGCGTCGGCCTCGATCGACGGCCGAGATGATCGTGTGCTCGCCCTGGCGTGCGCGGTCGCCGCCACACTGGCAGTGGCCGGCGGCCTGCTGGTGCTGCGCTGGAGCACAAGGCCTGCCGCCACGGCGGTCCTCACCGCGGCCGGTGTTCTCCCGCTGCTGTGTGTGGCCGCCGGAGTCGATCGACTGGTTGCCGCACTGATGGTCGCGGCGCTGTCGGCGGCACTCGTGGCCGTCGTCGCACTCGGCGACCGAATTCCCGGTGTCACCGTCATGGTTCGCCAGGTGTGGTCGGTACTGGCCGCTACCGCCGCGCTCATCGCGGTGCTGGTGGCCTTCGACGGTCCGGTCGCGGGACCGGTGTTGTCGGCCATGGCCGCAGTCGTCGCTGTCGCGGGTCGCCGCCAGGCCGTGACGAGGTGGATCGCGATCGGTCTGGTCATGATCGGCGGCGGCATACTTCTCGATATCGCCGGACCCGAAGTCTTGATCAGCGCCACGAAAATGCCTGCCGGGCTGACAGTTTCATCCTTGATCGGCAGCGTGCTGGTGATCGCGGCGGCCGGCGCCATCTCGTGGGCATGGGCGGTCGACCGGACAGCCGATCAGGAGGTGGTCCGGTTGGTCTGGGTGGCGGCCGCCATGGCGGCGGGCTATGCGGTCACCGTGTTCGCCGTCACCGCAGGCGTCGCCATAGGTGGTACCGGCGCTGGTTTCTTCGGCGGTCACATGGTGGCAACCATCTGCTGGATTGCGGTGGCGGCCGGACTGCTCGGTTATGCGGCGCGCCGGCCGAGGGCACAGCGGTCGCTGCCGATCGGCGGTGGCATGGCACTTGTCGCGGCCGCCATGGCCAAACTGTTCCTCTTCGACCTGGGCACTCTCGACGGGATGTTCCGGGTCGCGGTGTTCATCGTCGTCGGTCTGGCGCTGCTGGGCATGGGTGCGGGATACGCCCGGTTGCTCAATCAGCAGGACGAGGCGGCCGACAAGCGGGCGATGTGAGAGCCGTCACAGCATAATCTGGAGTGATTCCAAATTAGAGATCGTTGTTCCTGACATGAGTACACGTCGAATCGAATCCGATATTCACGGTTACCAGGCTGCAGCGGCGCTCAGTGTCCCGCTTCAACAGGTCCTCGTCGACCTGATCGAACTCGGCCTGCAGGGCAAGCAGGCGCACTGGAACGTCGTCGGCACCAACTTCAGAGATCTGCACCTGCAACTCGACGAGGTTGTCGATTTCGCCAGGGAGGCCGGTGACACGATCGCGGAACGGATGCGAGCGTTGGACGCCGTTCCCGACGGACGGTCGGACACCGTCGTCGCGACCACGACGCTTCCGGAGTTCCCCGCCTACGAGCGCAGCTCAGCCGAGGTGGTCGACCTGATCACCGCGCGGATCTATGCGACGGTGGGCACCCTGCGCGGAGTTCATGACGCGGTCGATGAGCAGGACCCGACCACCGCAGACATCCTCCACCAGTTGATCGACGGCCTGGAGAAACTCGCCTGGCTGATCAAGTCGGAGAACCGCAAGGTCTAAACACCGGCGGGCGGAACACCCGAGGCGGTGCGCGCCGGATCGGCATTTTCCAGCCGGGCGCGTGCCGTCTCGTCGTCGCGGCGCCCGACCAGATACCAGGTGTGCATCAGACCCTTGCCCTTGATCTCGACATCGCCGCGTTCCTCGAGCACGAATGCATGGCTGATGCGGTCATAGACGTCCTGCGGTACCTGAATCCGGCCGGCCACATCGGTCGTCTCCATCCGGGAAGCGACGTTGACCGCATCGCCCCAGACGTCGTAGAAGAATTTGCGGGACCCGACCACGCCGGCCACCACGGGGCCGGCGGCCAGGCCGATTCGCAACGGTACCGCGCGGCCGCGCGGATCCTTGAGGTCGGCCACGGCGTCGGCCAGGTCCAGCGCCAGACAGGCGAGTGCCTCGATGTGATCGGGGCGTGGCTTGGGAACTCCGGCCACCACCATGTAGGAATCACCGCTGGTCTTGACCTTCTCCAGGCCGTGGCGGTCCACCAGCGCATCGAGATCGGTGTAGAGCCGGTCCAGAAAGCGCACGAGGTCTGTCGGGGTGACATCGCTGGCTCGTTCCGTGTAGCCGGCGATGTCGGCGAACAATATCGAGGCGTCGTCGTACTTGTCGGCGATGATGGTGCGCGAGGGATCCTTGAGCCGCGCAGCGATGGTGGTGGGCAGGATGTTGCTCAGCAGTTGCTCGGACCGCTGATATTCGGCTTCCATGGCTTGCTCTGCGCGGGCGATCTCACGCAGCGACATCCAGACTGTGGCAAATACCATTACCCCGGCCGAGACCGCCGAAAGGATGAACCCGGCAGTCAGTGCCCACGGTGGCCCGAGGCCCCGATCATTGGGAACCAGGATTTCCAACGCGATCGCGGCGGCTACCGCCAGTGCCGTCAATGTCCCGGCCAGCACGATCCGCTCGATTCCCAGCACCAGCACAGCCAGCGACGCGGCCACCACGAAGTAGAACTGCAGTCCCGAGCCAGTCCCTACCGCGAAGCACATCGTCGATACCGACACGTAGGCGAACAGGAAGAACGCCAGCGGTGCGATCAGTTCGCCGAACCGATACAACAGCGGCACTAGCAGGAACAACGCGGCGGAACCGAGGTTGACGAATCCGAACCGCCACATCGGCCCGCCGAGGACCAGTTGGAAGACCCCGAAGCCTCCGGACACCGCGGCCGCGATGCACGTCGCAATGGTCAACACCCGCAGCCGGCTCGACACGCTCTCGGCGTAATGCCGGGTGCGGGCCGGAACGCGATTGTTCAACGCCATCTCGGGAATGCACACCGACCGGCGGAACTCGCTGACCACCACGGACAAAGGGTATCGCCGCAGGACCCCGAAATGGCCGACATTGACGCGGCCGCTATTTCAAATCAGGGTCCAGCAAATCCGGCGGAATGTCGGTATGTCACAATGGGAACTCGTTTCTGGTGCGTGCGGCCGTGGGCCGCCGATCTCTTGTGGGGGGATCTCGACGTGGACCGGTCATGGATGCGTAACACCGCAGCTGGCTGTGCGATCGCGTGTGGCGCCATGATTGCCGGCCCCGGCATGGCCGGTACCGCGGTGGCTTCGGCGCACTTGTTCGGTATCGACATCCACGACATCTTCGATCACAAGAAGAAGAACAAGAAGTCCCGTCCCGCGGCCAAGCTGGGCCCGCAGCGCGGCGCCGGGGTCAAGAATTCCGGTGGCAGCCTCGGTGGGCCCGGGGCTTCCAACAATTCCAAACCCGAGGCGAAGGTCGGGGCGGCCAAGATCGGGTCCACAGGCGTGGACTCCGGCCAGGCTCCGGCAGCCCGTTCAGGAACTTTCGCCGAATCACCGCAGTCGGCCCAGGCCGGCACGACGGAGCAGGCTTCGTCGGCGGTCTCGTCCGGCGCAACCGCCCAGGCGCCGATCGCAGCCGTCACCGACGTGACCGGTCAGGCACCTACGGTGACCGTTTCAGGCGGCGGTGGCGGGGCCGCGGGAGCCCCCACCAACCGCAGCCTCGGGCGGGCTCCCAATCTCGCGCCCGTGCCGACGGCCCCGAGCAGTCGCACCATCGTGATCCGGTCGGCCCCGCCCAAAGCCCCCGCCGCACCTGCACCGGCGATCGCCGCGCCCCCGGCAGTTCCGACCGTTCCGGCTCCGGTGGCGGTCCCTCCGGCTCCCGTCGTCTCGGTCCCGGCTCCTGCCGCCCCGCCGGCAGGACTGCCACCGGCGGTCCCGAGCGCACCCGCGGTTCCCGCACCGCGATCGGAACCACCAGTGGCACAGCCACATTCGGTTCCCGCGGTGCCGGAGTCCTTCCGGCTGGGATACGCCGATTACCTCCGCACGGCCAGCACCAGCGATCTGCTGTTCGCGGTACTGCCCGGTCTGGGCGGCATGCTGTTGATGACGGCCGCAGGGGGAGCGGTCGGCTTCCGGCAGGCGCGCGCCGCGCATACGCTGCCGTCTCCACAGATCGCCCGGTTCTTGCCGTAGCGGTCCGACGATGACGCGCGGTGAACACGACCGCAGCCGTTCCGCTGCCGTGGGATTCCGCATGGGTCCACTGGTTTGGCTTTTCGTCACCGCAGCCGTCATCTCGGTCATCGGTGGATTGCTGGTAGTGGTGGGTTGGGCTCGCGGAGAACTGTCGGAATCACCGTGGGCCGCGCTGGCGGGCGTGCTGATCATGGCCACCGGATTCGGGATGGTCGCCTTTCGTTGTGCGTCCGCCGCTGAACAGAAGGCGGCGCCGGAGCCGCCGGATGACGCCGTGCTGGAGGTTCTCAATCCGCTCGGTCTGGTGTTCTGGATCTTCACCACGGTGGCTGCGCTCGTCCTTGCCGTGACGGCCTCCGGCCTCTGCCGGCTGGTTCTGAGAGCAGTCGAGGACGGCGGTCTCGACCGGCCCGGCACGACGGGGCTGGCGGCGGTCGGTGTCACAACAGTCGCCGTGATGGCCTTGGTGGGGATGGTTGCGGTGGCCGCCGCAGTGCCGGTGCGCATCATCCGGTCCTACGGGCGCACTCACTTCTGGCTGTCTCCCGAGGGAATTGGTTATCCACCATCCACGGAGGAAGACCCCGGGTTTCGGCGATGGGACGGCGTCACTGCGATCACCCATTCGTCGCGCGATGCCCGCGGCGTGGTGTACAGCCACGTGTGGACGATCCGCACCACCAACCCCCGCTCGAACGTCACTGTCGTGTACCCGGCGGGCGGGGTGCCCCGGCCCCGCGAGATTCGTCAGGCCGTCCGGGACCTTGCGCCGACCGTCGAGGTGACCTGAGCGCCGTAGGTCCGTCGGCCGGGGCACTTGTCCAGAGGCCGTTTGTTGTATTCATCGCGGCGGGATAGCATCCGTCGACCGGTCTCCGGCTATGGCGCACACCGTGGTCCTTTCATGGCGGATTCATAGCTAGTTCCTAGATCCGGCGTCGTGTGGCAGCTGCTCGGTGGTGCCCGGCTACTGGTAGCCGCCGGCGCTGCCGGTTGGTGTGCCAGCGGTGGTGCCTTCACGGCGATTATCAAGGCGTTGAACCGATTCCGGCCATCTGACCCGTTTGCGCCATATTGACGCGCAGGCATGGTTTACTCTTCGGGATCGGGTGCGCTCATCGAGGCGCGCTGCGCGTTTGCGGTAGCTTCGTGCAAGGTCAGGCCTGGGATGCCACGGCACCCCGGGCTCGATCGTTCGCATCCGATCTGCAAATGCATATGTGAACACCCGGCAGGGTGTCGGCACGGAGACAGTCGGAGGAACTCGCGATTTTCAGGATCCTGAAGCGGCTGTGGATTCCGCTGGTGCTCGTCGTGGTGGGTGTCGCAGGCGGATTTACCGTGTCGCGGCTGCACGGTGCCTTCGGTAGCCAGACCCGCCCCGCCTACACCAGCGCCGAGCGTGAGGAGAAGCGGCCCCACGATCCCAAGCACCTGGTTTACGAGGTGTTCGGCCCCCCTGGAACCGTTGCGACCATCAGCTATTTCGATGCTGACGCAGAGCCGCAACTCATCAAGGACGCACCGCTGCCGTGGTCCGTGGAGTTCCCGATCTCCGATGCGACGGCGATGGGAAACGTCAGCGCGCAGGGCAACGCCGATTCGATCGGATGCCGCATCCTCGTCGGCGATGAGGTGAAGGACGAGAAGGTCCGGTCCGGAGTCAGCGCGTTCACCTTCTGCCAACTGAAGGCCGCATGAGCACCGACAGTGAACCGGTGACCGAGCCGTTGCCGATTGCCAAGCGGCCACCGTTCATCGCCCGCATGGTCCGCCGCCTGTCAGTTCCGATCATCCTCGGATGGTTGGCGATCACAGTCGTGCTGAGTGTTGCCGTTCCCTCCCTCGAGCAGGTGGAGAAAGAGCACTCGGTAGCGATGGATCCCACCGCTGCACCGTCGTTCGAGGCGATGCAGCGCATGGGCCAACTGTTCGGCGAGGCGGGTTCGGGCGCCGTCGCGATGATCGTTCTGGAGGGCGAGCAGCCCCTCGGCGACGATGCCCATGGCTACTACGACGAGATGGTTCGTCAGCTCAAGGCCGACACCACGTATGTGGAGCACGTCCAGGACTTCTGGGGCGACCCGATGACCCAGGGTGCCGCTCAGAGTGTCGACGGCAAGGCCACATATGTGCAGGTGACTCTCACCAGCAACAAAGAGATCTCGGCAGTCAAGTCGGTCGAGGCCGTCCGGACGATCGTGGATCGGATTCCGGCCCCGGCCGGGGTCAAGGCCTACGTCACCGGACCGGCAGCGTTCGCCGCGGACCTCGGCCCTGCCGGTAACCGGACCGTGGCTTTGGTGACCTCGTTGAGCCTCACGGTGATCTTCGTGATGTTGCTGCTCGTCTACCGATCGATCATCTCCGTCATTCTGATGCTG
The DNA here is from genome assembly GCF_022179545.1 of Mycolicibacterium fortuitum subsp. fortuitum. The sequence goes on from NZ_AP025518.1 coordinate 3,098,594, forward strand.
GTGGTGGTGGGCATCGAGCTGACGGTGGCGCGCGGTGTGGTTGCACTGTTGGGCAGTCTCGGAGTCATCGGAATCACGACGTTCGTGGTCAATCTGCTGGTGGCCCTGGCCATCGCGGCGGGAACCGACTACGGCATCTTCTTCACGGGGCGCTATCAGGAAGCGCGTCAGGCCGGCGAGGACAAGGAAGCGGCCTTCTACACAACTTTCCGCAGCGTCGCGAAAGTGGTTGTGGGCTCCGGTCTGACGATCGCCGGTGCGATCCTGTGTCTGCATTTCACCCGCCTGCCCGTCTACCAAACACTCGGGATCCCCACCGCGGTCGGCATGGTCGCCGCAGTACTGGTGGCCGTCACGCTGGTGCCTGCAGTCATCGCGGTCGGTAGCCGCTTCGGGTTGTTCGAGCCCAAGCGCAAGATCACGGTCCGTCGATGGCGGAAGGTCGGAACGGCGGTCGTTCGATGGCCCGGCCCCATTCTGGTTGCCACGTGCGCTGTCTCGCTCATCGGTCTGCTGGCCCTACCGGCCTACAAACCCAGCTACAACGATCAGCAGTACATCCCGCAGGACATCCCGGCGAACGTGGGTTACGCAGCAGCCACGCGACATTTCCCGCAGTCGCTGATGATGGCTCCCGACATCCTGCTCATCGAGGCCGACCACGACATGCGGAATCCGGTCGACTTCCTGGTGCTGAACAAGCTGGCCAAGGGCGTGCTGTCAGTGCCGGGGGTCTCGACCGTTCAGGCGCCGACGCGTCCCGGCGGTGAGCCGCTCAAGCACTCGACGATTCCGTTCATGCTCAGCATGAGCAATGCGTCGCAGACACATCTGATGCCGTTCCAGAAGAACCGCATGGAAGACCTGCTCGTGCAGGCCGAGGACATGCAGAAGACGATCGCCATCGTGAAGCGCATGCAGGCGCTGACCCAAGAGATGGTCGACACGACTCACAAGATGGTTGCCGATACCCACGAGCTGCAAGAGACAACCAATCAATTGCGCGATCACGTGGCGAATTTCGACGACTTCTTCAGGCCGATCCGCAACTACTTCTACTGGGAACCGCACTGCTACACGATCCCGCTCTGCTCGTCGATCAGAGGCGTCTTCGACACGCTGGACGGCATTGACCAGATCACCGTGAAGATGGTCGACCTGGTGGCCAATCTCGATCGTCTCGACGAGATCCTGCCGCAATTGGCCGCACAGTTCCCGGTGATGATCTCGACCATGGAATCCACCCGAACCATGATGCTGACGATGCACAGCACCATGTCCGGGATCATGGACCAGATGGACGCCACGTCCAACAACGCCACCGCGATGGGCAAGGCTTTCGACGCCGCTCAAAACGACGACTCCTTCTACCTGCCGCCAGAAGTCTTCGAGAACAAGGACTTCAAGCGCGTCATGGACATCTTCCTGTCCCCGGACGGGAAAGCAGCCCGAATGCTGATCTCCCAGCGCGGTGATCCGGCCACTACAGAGGGCATGTCGCTCGTCGACCCGATCGAGACCGCGGCCGAGGAAGCGCTGAAGGGCACTCCGCTGCAGAACGCCACGATCTATCTGACCGGCACTGCGGCATCGGTGAAGGATCTGGTGGAGGCGTCCACCTACGATCTGCTGATCGCTGCCGTCGCGGCGTTGTGTCTGATCTTCGGCATCATGCTGATCGTGACGCGCAGCTTCATCGCCGCACTGGTCATCGTGGGCACCGTGGCGCTGTCGCTGGGGGCGGCCTTCGGGCTTTCTGTGCTCATCTGGCAGCACATCCTCGGAATGCCTTTGAACTGGGTCGTATTGGCGATGTCGGTTATCGTCCTGTTGGCGGTCGGTTCGGATTACAACCTGCTGCTGGTGTCCCGGATGAAAGAGGAGATCGGCGCGGGGATCAACACCGGCATCATCCGGGCGATGGGTGGTAGCGGCAAGGTGGTGACGGCCGCGGGTCTGGTGTTCGCGTTCACCATGCTGGCGATGGTCGTGAGCGACCTGGTCACCATCGGGCAACTGGGTGCGACCATCGGTGTCGGTCTGCTGTTCGACACGTTGGTGGTGCGCGCATTCATGACACCGGCGATCGCCGCGCTGCTGGGGCGGTGGTTCTGGTGGCCGCAGACCGTACATCCGCGCCCTCTCAGTGCAACTGGGCGTCCGCGCGGACAGCTCGTGCGCTCCATTCTGCAAAGGGAAGAGCGCTGACTGTAATGAACGCGTTTTTCTCGTGTGTGGTGAAGGCCTGTGCGGTGAAGGCCGGATGAGCGACGGACAGACAGGCACCCGGCCACCTTTGATCGCCCGGGTGATCTACCGGTTGTCGGTGCCGATCATCGTCGGGTGGTTGGCGCTCATCGCCGTCGTCACCTTCGCTGTTCCGTCACTGGAGCAGGTCGGTCGAGAAAGCTCAGTGTCGTTGGTCCCCAAGGACGCGCCGTCGTTTCGGGCGATGGAGCGCATGGGTCAGGTGTTCCAGGAATCGGACTCCGACAGCGTCGCGATGATCGTCTTGGAGGGCGACAAGCCCCTCGGCGAGGAGGCGCACGGCTATTACGACGACCTTGTTCGCCAGCTGCGCGCCGACACCAAGCACGTCCAGCACGTCCAGGACTACTGGGCAGACTCGCTCACCGCGTCGGGTGTGCAGAGTGCCGACGATCTGAGTGCCTACGTCCAGCTGAACCTTGCGGGCAACCAGGGCCAGGCCCTGGCCAACGAATCGGTGGAGGCGGTCCGGGACATCGTGGCGCAGACGCCGCCGCCGCCCGGGGTGAAGGCATACGTCACGGGTCCGTCGCCGCTGATCACCGACATGAACCATGCCGGCGATACGTCGATCATGAAAATCACCATGGTCACGCTGGTGGTCATCTTCACGGTGCTGCTCTTCGTGTATCGCTCGGTCATCACCGTCGTTCTACTGCTGGCGATGGTCGGCATCCAGGTGCAGGCAGCCAGGGGAGTCGTCGCATTCCTCGGCGATCACGAGATTCTCGGTCTGTCCACCTTCGCGGTGAATCTGCTGGTATCGCTGGGGATAGCAGTAGGAACCGACTATGGGATCTTCTTCATCGGTCGATACCATGAGGCGCGTCAAGCCGGCGAAGATCGCGAGACTGCCTTCTACACCACCTATCGGAGCGTTGCCAAGGTGGTGGTGGCTTCTGGATTGACGATCGCCGGGGCGATCTACTGCCTGAGCTTCACCCGACTGCCTTATTTCGAGACCATGGGTGTTCCTTCCGCCGTGGGTATGGCGGTTGCGGTCGCGGTGGCGGTCACCCTGGTTCCGTCGGTCATCGCCGTCGGCGGGCGATTCGGCCTGTTCGAGCCCAAACGGAAGCTCATGGTCCGTCGGTGGCGGGGAGTGGGTACGGCCGTGGTGCGGTGGCCGGTGCCGATTCTCGCCGGGGCGTGTGCGGTCGCGTTCGTCGGACTGTTGGCCCTGCCGGGATACCAAACCAGCTACGACGACAGACTGTATGTGCCGCAGGACATCCCGGCCAATGTCGGATACGCCGCCGCCGAGCGGCACTTTCCCGAGTCGCGGATGACGCCGGACATCCTGATGCTCGAAGCCGACCACGATATGCGCAACCCGACAGACTTTTTGGTGCTGCACAAACTGGCCAAGCAAATCTTCTCCGTTCCCGGGATCGCCACGGTACAGAGCATCACCCGGCCGGAGGGAAGCCCGATCGAGCGTACGTCCATCCCGTTTCAGATCAGCCTGCAAAGTGCCGGTCTCCTCCAGATCATGCCGTTCGCCAGGGACCGCATGAATGACATGGAGAAGCAGGCCGAGGACATGCAGAGAATGATCACCCAGATGGAGGGCACCTATAACCTGATGAAGTTGATCGGGGCGATCACCCACAACACGGTCGAGTTGACCGGCGAGACAGCCGAACTCACTGATCAGTTGATGGCGACCGTCGCGAGTTTCGATGACTTCTTCCGGCCGATCCGCAACTACTTGTATTGGGAGGGCCACTGCTACAACATTCCCATCTGCTTCGCCATTCGATCGGTGTTCGACGCGCTCGACGGCACCGACAAGCTCAGTCTTCAAATGCACAAACTCCTCGACAACTTGGTGAAGGTCGATGGGTTGCAGGCACAGCTGGTCACCCAGTTGCCGCCGATGATCGCGATCATGAAATCGATGCGGACCATGATGCTGACGATGCACAGCACCATGTCCGGGATGATCGCCATTGTGGACGACACGACGTCGAATGCCACCGCCATGGGAAAGATCTTCGACGCCTCGCAGAACGACGACTCGTTCTATCTGCCGCCGGAAGTCTTCGAGAACAAGGACTTTCAACGGGCGATGAGCCTGTTCTTCTCCCCGGACGGGAAGGCGGTGCGGCTGATCCTCACGCACCGTGGCGATCCGGGAACGCCCGAGGGCATCTCGCGGGTCGACGCTGTGCGGACCGCGGCCGAGGAAGCGATCAAGGTGACGCCGCTGCAGAACGCGTCGATTCACCTCGCCGGAACGGCTGCGACCTACAAGGACCTGCGGGACGGGTCCAGGTACGACCTCCTGATCGCCGGTGTCGCGGCGCTCTGCCTGGTGTTCGGGATCATGCTGGTCGTGACGCGCAGTCTTGTCGCCGCACTGGTCATCGTGGGCACCGTGGCGCTCTCACTGGGCGCGGCCTTCGGCCTGTCGGTACTGGTCTGGCAGCACATTCTCGGCATCCAACTGCACTGGCTGGTCTTGGCGATGTCGGTGATCGTCCTGTTGGCGGTCGGTTCCGACTACAACCTGCTGCTGGTGTCCAGGATGAAAGAAGAGGTCGCCGCCGGGATCAATACCGGCATCATCCGCGCCATGGGCGGCACCGGCAAGGTGGTGACCACCGCGGGCCTGGTGTTCGCATTCACGATGCTGTCGATGGTGGTCAGCGATCTTCGGATCATCGGTCAGGTCGGTTCGACCATCGGTTTGGGCTTGTTGTTCGACACGCTGGTCGTGCGTGCATTCATGACGCCGGCGATCGCCGCGCTGTTGGGGCGGTGGTTCTGGTGGCCGCTGAGGGTGAGACAGCGGCCCTCGAGTGCCGTACTCGGTCCAGTTAACGTGCCTGATCGTCCACTGGCCAAGCAGCAGACTTGATTTCGCTCGGTGATCGACCTGGACAAAGTACGGGTGACATTGAGCTGCGGCGATTACAGTCGAAAGGTCGGGAGCAATGGTAGGAAGGAAGTTTTTGAATATGTTCCGTCTGTCGTTGACCAGACTGGCCGTCGGGCTGGGAGGCCTGGCGTTGTCGTTGACCGCTGGAGCCGGGATCGCGAACGCGGGGCCAAATCTGGATTCGGCCATCAACACCACATGCACGTATCCACAGTTGGTGTCAGCACTCGATGCGCAGGATCCTCAAGTCCGGATGGCGTTCGATCAATCGCCGATACTGCAGCGTGGCTTGCGGGAGTTCATCGCCGACCCACCGGCCAAGCGCGCCAAGACAGCACAAGATGTGGCGAATGCCCCGATGTTCCAGCCGTACCTCGGCACCATCGAACAAGCCTTCAACACCTGCAACAACTTCTGATCATCACTGAGACGACGTACCGCCCACTTGACCTGACCGCACTGCCGCTCGAGGAGTTGTGCCTGTGAACCCAGCCGATAACGGCGGTGCTGCGGCCCGTCCGGTCGCACTGTTCGTGTTGGGCGTGCCTCGATCCGGAACTTCAGCGGTCACGCGGGTCCTGTCGCTGTGCGGCGCCACGCTCCCGGCAGGATTGTCGGGAGCGGACCCGCGCAACCCGCGTGGCTACTGGGAGCCTCGGGCATCGCTCCACCTCAACAACACGATCTTGCGCCGCCACGGCAGCGCCGTGTTCGACCCATCGCTGCGCCTGCAGGAGGATGGTGGGTTCGACGATGAGCAGAAGGCATTCTGCATCAACAAGATTGGGCAGTTCCTCGCCACGTTGCCGGCTGCACCCCTGGTGCTCATCAAGGACCTGCAGATAACACTGCTGTCCGGTCTGTGGTTTGAGGCCGCGCGGCAGGCCGGCTTCGACATCGCCGTGGTGAACATGGTGCGTCCTCCGCAAGAGGTCATCGCATCGGGTTCGGCGGACTTCCTGACGTCACCGGAGCTCGGCAGCGCATTGTGGTTGAAATTCAACCTGTTGGCCGAGAAAGACACCCGCGACCTGCCGCGCGTGTTCGTCGAGTACGCCAACCTCCTAGAGGATTGGCGTCGCGAGATCAAACGGATCTCGGTGGCGCTGGGCCTGGACCTGGACAGTCGGGATGAAGACGCAATCGACGAGTTCCTCACTCCCGACCTCCACCGCCAGCGCAGCACTGACCCCGTGACGGAAACCTTTGGGACGAACTGGATTTCTTCGGTGTACGGCGCCCTGAGCGCGGCCGCGCGCGACGAGGGCCTGGACCAGTCTCAGCTGGATCGCATCTATGCCGAATATCGCGCGGGCGAGCAAGGCTTCCGGGCCGTATTCGAGAACTCCGTCCGCTTGAACAAGCTCAACCGCTTCATCCGGCCTTCGATCCTGAAGTTCCGCTACGAGGCCGTTGCCTTGGCTCACCGGCGGCGCGGCACGTGGGCCTGATGGGTGGCGCGCGCCGTCGGGCGCGCAAAGATCGCGTGCGAGCAGATAATCGGCTCGCGTTGGCGGACGAAGCGTTGCTGGCCGAACACCGTGCGGCAGGTATGAACGTGGTCATCCAGGTGACCTGGCTGTACGACCGCGCCATCGATCTCGACGCGCTGCGACGCTTTCACCAACATCTCGGCCAGGGCCTGTTGGGGAGGCGGATCGAGCGACCGGCGCTGCCGATTGCCCGGCATCGATGGGTTCTCGATTCCGGGCGGTCCGACGTCGATGTCGCTGAATCGACTCGCCCACGTGCCGAGCTGAGTACCTGGGTCGACGAACGCTCACAGCTTCCCGTCGACGCGGAAACGGGTCCGGGCTGGCACATCGGTGTCCTTCCCCTCGATGACGGCTCGACTGCGATCAGCCTGGTGCTGTCACACAATCTGATCGACGGACTCGGACTCGCGCTCGTGATAGTCGAAGGGACCCTGGGCAAAACGCGCGATCTGGGGTACCCGCCGCCGCAGTCACGCACTCGAATGCGCGCATTGGCCGAGGACGCCAGACAAACGGCGCGGGATGTACCCAAGGCCGCCAGAGCCCTTGTCACGGCGGTGAAATCGGCTCGCGAGCAGACCCGCGCCAAGGCTGAGGACAAAACCTCATCGGGACCGCGACCGGCCCCGGTCGAAGCCGCCGGCACCGATGACGTCGTCCTTGTGCCTGCCCTGACCATCTACGTCGACCTCGACCAATGGGATGCCCGGGCGCAAACCCTCGGCGGAGCCAGCCACACGCTGGCGGCAGCTTTTGCCGCGAAGTTCGGCGAGCGGATCGGCAGGGTGCGCGAAACGGACGGCGCTGTCACCCTGCAGATCCCGATGAGCGACCGCACGGAGGATGACACTCGCGCGATGGCGCTGTCGTATGCGCGCGTCACGATCGATCCGGCCCCGCTCACCACAGACCTGCGCGAGGTCCGGGCGGCCATCAAGCAGACGCTGTCGACGTTGAAAGAGACGTCAGAGCAGGCCAAGCAGCTCCTGTGGTTGCCGTCCTTCATGCCGAAGCGAATGCTGAAACAGATGGTCGCGAGGGTGCCCGCGGATCCGGACCAATCGGTGTTCTGTTCCTATCTGGGCGATCTCAACGCATTGATCAGCCAGGCCGACGGCACTATGGCCGAGTTCGCCAATGCGCGAACGACCGGGCAGCGCGAATCGCGCCGGCTTCTCGACCGGACGGGCGGCCGATTGGTCATTCTGTCCGGAAGGCTCAATGGCAAGATCTTCATCAGCGTAGGCGCTTACCAACCCGGCGCGGAGAACACGACCGTCGCCCTGCGTGAACTGGCCGAGCGTACGCTCGCTGATTTTGATCTTGTCGGTGAGATCCACTGACGTACCTGCCGTCCGGTAGGTAGCCTTGACCGTCAATCCCGAAGATCAGCTGCCACAGTGTTGTTCGCAATAGGGCGGACTGGAGAGTTCATGTCGAGAGACGCGCGATGAAGTTGGTGCTGGCAAGCTACGGCACTCGCGGCGACGTCGAGCCGTGCGTCGCCGTCGGTTGCGAACTGGTGCGTCGCGGGCACGATGTGCGCCTGGCCGTCCCACCCGACCTCGTTGCCTTCGCCGAGGCGGCTGGGCTGGCGACGATCCCTTACGGTCCCGATACGGCGGTGTGGGCCGACGCACACCGCGACTTCTGGGTCCGTTTTTTCGCCAATTTCTGGAAGCCACCGGAACTGGTCAGGCTCATCCGGGAGATGCGCGAGATCGGGGAGTCGGTGGTCCGGTTCTGGGAGGAGATCACATCCACCCTGGAGTCGCTGGCCGACGGGACAGACCTGCTCATCACCTTCCTGAATTTCGAGCCGCCGGCAGTCAATGTCGCTGAGTACTACGGCATTCCGATGGCCACCGTGCACGTCTCGCCGGTGCGGCCGAACGGCCGGATGTTGGCGTTCCTGCCGCCCTCGTTGGGGCGTTCGGCGCTGAAGGTGTACGAGTGGGCGAACTGGCGAGGCGTGAAGAAGTTCGACGACGCGCAGCGCCGCCAGCTGGGGCTACCGAAGGCTCGTGGTTCCTCACCACGACGGATCACCGAACGGGGGTCACTGGAGATACAGGCCTACGACGAAGTCTGTTTTCCCGGCCTGGCGGACGAGTGGGCGCAATGGAATGGCCAGCGGCCCTTTGTCGGTGCGCTGACCATGGAGCTGACGACAGACGGCGATGACGCGGTGGCCGCGTGGGTTGCCGCGGGAACACCGCCGATTTTCTTCAGCTTCGGCAGTACACCGGTCAAGTCTCCGGCTGACACGTTGGCGATGATCGAGACGGCTTGTGCGGAATTGGGGGAGCGGGCGCTGGTCTGCGCCGGTTCGAGTGGCTTCCGCGAGGTCATGGATTCCGACCAGGTCAAGGTCGTGGAGACGATGAACTTCGCGGCAGTGTTTCCAGGGTGCCGTGCGTTGGTGCACCACGGTGGCATGGGCACGATGTCGGCCGGCCTGCGCGCCGGTGTGCCGATGCTCGTCTACTGGACGGCGCTGGACCAGGCGATCTGGGCAGGCCGCGTAGAGCACCTGAAAGTTGGCTTCGGCAGGCGCATCTCGTCCGCCAGCAGTGAAAGGCTGGCCGCGGACCTGCGCACGATTCTGGACCCGAAGTACGTCGCCCGGGCCCGCGAGGTTGCTACTCAGATGACCAAACCGGAAGTAAGCGTTGCCAAGACCGCGGATCACCTGGAACGGTTCGCTCGGACGGGACTTCCTGAGTGAGATAGGTTTCAGGCTCCCGGCTCAGAGGATGCCCAATCCCCTTACCACTTGCAGCAATCCGATCATCACAAAGATGCCGATCATCACCTGGCGGCGGTTGGCCAGCGCCCAGTCGTGCACCGGCTGCAGCACAGCTTGGGTGCGCACGGGGGCGATCAGGTGGCTGACGACGGCAACCTCGAAGACGGTGAACATCGCGACGACGAACAGGATGACGGCGAAGATCTGGGTACCTGTCGAGGCCCCGGAGGACACGACTGTGGTCGCCACAAAAAGGACCAGCGGAAATCCCGGAAGGAATCCCATGCCGCACACCAGGGCAACCCACAAGGCGCCACTGTCCCAGGCCCTTTGAAGGCGCCCGAACAGCCGCCGGATCGCGGATCCGCCTTCCGTCACTTCTCCCACGCCGGCGAACGGCGACGAGATCTGGTTCGTCCCCTCGGATTCCGGCACCTCGCCCGGGGCATTGCCGGCCGGCGCAGGCACCCTCGCTCGCTGACGCACCCAGAACCGAACTGCGATGAGTAGTGCGACAGAGAGCACCAGCACACCCATGCCCAGCTGGATGTGCCGCGCTGCGGCGTTCGCGGTCGGGGCCTGAGGACTGAACATCGGCGCTCGGTGCAGCAGTACAACCGGCACCAGCAGCGCGGGAATATTCGTTGTGAGGCAGCCGATCCAGCACACGAGCAGGTTCTGGACCGGCCGCGGACGTGAGATCACGAGCAGGATGAGGGCCAGTAGGGCGGGATTGAACGCCATCAGAATCGCCATCCCGAGCAGTGAGCCCCACACGGCGGGGAACATTACCTGCTAGTTAATTATTTTTTCGGCCTTTTGAAACCAGGTTCACCCGGACCGGTTCCGCCTCGGCCACTCGGGACGCCCTGTCAGCGGCCCTCCCAGGCGCAGGGCCGGTAGGGCGACGTTCTCACCGATGCCGCAATGCCGGTCGAATCTTGCCTAGTCTCTTCCGGATTCAGCAGCTCCGTTTTGGGACGGAACGGACAGGGGGTATGGATAATGACCGATGTCTTCGGGCAGCGCACGGGCGCGACAACTGAAAGGCCAGAGGCTCCGCGATGAAATTTGTGCTCGCTTTCTATGGGACGCGTGGTGATGTAGAGCCTGGAGTTGCGGTCGGGCGCGAGCTGCTGCGGCGTGGGCACGAAGTCCGCATGGCAGTCTCGCCCGATCTGGTTGAATTCGTCTCTGCAGCTGGTCCGGCGGCCATTGCGTGTGGGCCGGACGTGCGAGTGTGGCAAGACCTCAACCGCGACTTCTGGGCACGCTTCTTGCGCAAGTTCTGGAGGAACTTCTGGCGGGTCCGGGACCTGGTCGGTCTGCTGCGCGAAGAGTGGCATCTGTTCGACCAGTACTGGCAGGAAGTCAGCAAGACGCTGACGTCGTTGGTGGATGGCGCGGACGTGCTCTTCACCGGCGTCATCGGCGAGGAGGCGGCGGGCAACGTCGCCGAGGGTTGCGGCATTCCGTTGGCCATGTTGCATGTATTTCCGCTGCGACCCAATGGGCAGCTCGTTCCGGGCCTGCCGCCGCGGTTGGCTCGCGCAATGATGAGAGCGTCGGAGTGGCTGAGTTGGCCCATGATGAAACGGCTGGAAGATCCGCAGCGCCGCGAGCTGGGTCTGCCCAAGTCGACCGGCCCCTCGGCGTGGAGAGTTGCCGCGCGTGGTTCGCTCGAAATCCAGGCCTACGACGAAATCTACTTTCCCGGGCTGGCCGAGGAATGGGCGAAGTGGGACGGGCAACGGCCTTTCGTCGGCGCCTTGACGCTCGAGTTGCCGACCGAAACCGATGACGAGGTCGCCGCCTGGATCGCCGCCGGAACTCCACCTATCTGCTTCGGTTTCGGCAGTATGCCGGTCGACTCCGGCGCTGACACACTGGCCATGATCAGCGCCGTATGCACCGAGCTGGGGGAGCGGGCGTTGGTGTGCGCCGGCGCGAGTGACTTCAGTGACGTTCCGCATCTCGACCACGTCAAGGTGGTCAGCACGATGAACTACGGGGCCGCCTTTCCGGCTTGCCGCGCGGTGGTGCATCACGGCGGGGCAGGTACCACCGCGGCCGGTCTGCGCGCCGGGGTGCCCACGCTGATTCTGTCCACCGACCTGGATCAGACACTGTGGGGAGCCCGGATCAAACGCCTGAAAGTGGGTACCGCTCGGCGTCTTTCGGCTACGACCCAGAAGACCCTGCTCGCCGATCTGCGCACCATCCTGGAACCGGAGTACTCGGCTCGCGCCCGCGAGGTCGCCACTCAGATGACGAAACCCGCCGAAAGCGCGGCGAAAACCGCCGACCTGCTCGAGAAGCTTGCCCGGCTCAAGCGCGCGGGATGATCGCATGCCTCAAAACTCATGGATCGCCACCGCCATGACCCATGATGGTCTACGTGGATAGCACAACCTCCGACATCGCGAACATGCCTCGTGGCGGGCCGGATGCTTCGTGGCTCGACCGCCGATTGCAGACCGAACGGCTTGAGTACCTGGATCGCGATGATGTCGATGACCTCAAGCGCAAGGTCATGGATTCGCTGGATCGGGCCGGCGGGCGGCGAAGGATCGGCATCCACGAGAAGTGCGCGCGGATGGTGCTGCGCGAGGTGGCCGGCGTCCCTGCTCCGAAGATCCTCGAGCTGGGGGCAGGCCTGGGTGGCCTGTCGCGCAAGCTGCTGGAGATGCACCCCACTGCCCAGATCACGGTCACCGATATCGAGCCGTCATTCGTGGCGGGCATGGCCGCCGGAGATCTCGGCAGTCATCCGCGGGCCGTGGTGCGGGAGATGGATGCCACCGAAATCGATGCGCCCGAAGGTCATTACGACCTGGCCGTGTTCGCGTTGTCGTTGCATCACCTGCCGCCTGAACTTGCCGCCCAGGTGTTTGCGGCAGGCACCCGTGCCGCCAAGAAACTACTGATAGTCGATCTCCCGCGGCCGCCGGCTCCTTTGCACGTCATTCTGCTGGCGGTTGTTCTGCCGCTCATCAAGGTGTCGCCGCTGCAACATGATGGATTCATCAGTTCACTGCGGGCCTACAGTCCTGCGGCACTGCGTGCGCTGGGGCGGCATGCTGATCCGTCGATCAACGTCGAGTTCCGGAGCCGCCGAGGGCTGGGGCCGACGGTGGCGGTCGCCAGCCGTGGACGCCAGGGCGACAGACCGGCCGATTGAACTTTCACGTCGACCGGTTGAATCCTGACTCAGATGGTGTTCAAGCCCTTGGCGATCAACATGATGCCGGCCAATACGCACATGGCCACCAGGATCTTTCGGTGATGAGCCCACGCCCAGTCGTGTAGCCGCTGCAGCACGGCTTCGGTTTTCGCCGGTGCGGCGAGATAGCTGACGAGGACGACCTCGACGACCGCCAGCATGCCGACGATGAAAGCGATGGTGGCGGTGATCTGTGTACCTACCGCCGTTCCTGAGACGACGACGATCGCGAGAAGGAACAGGGCCACGTCGGGTGGGGCGCCGGCGAATGAGAACCCGATCACGAACGAGACCCACAACGCCCCGCTTTCCCACGCATCGTGGCCGCGCCGCAGCAGGCGCCGGAAGAACGACTTGCTGTCGTCGGGAGCTTCCTTCGCGCGGGCCAGGAGTCGCGACACCGGTGTCTGCGTTTCCGAGTCCAGGACCGTGGTCGCTGCGCTGCCTTCGGCAGCGGGCAGCTTCGCCCGCTGCCGGACCCAGAAGTGCACCGACAGCAGGGTGGCTGTTGTCAGGGCGATCGCACCCATGCCGATTTGGATGTAACCGCCGGTGGAACTCTTGGCCCACGCCTCCGCAGTCGATTTGAACATCGGAGTCGCGTGCAGCAGCGTCAGCGGGACTATCAGGGTGGGAATGCATGCAGTGACGCAGCCGGCCCCGAACATCAGCAGGTTTTGCACCGGTCGCGGCCGCGAGATCACGAGGAGGGTGATGCCGATGCGCATGGGATCGAGCCCGACCAAAATCCCCAACGCAAGCACCGATCCCCACACGGGCAAAACACTACCCGTTCGCTTCTACCGGTCACCTCTTTTCACGCTGTCGGTGCCCGCGGCGGTGCTCCTCCGGTGCGCCAAAGTCCGTTTGCCAGCGAGGACTTCGCACGCACAGCGGCTCTGGTGGCGTGGCGATTTCGGCCCGACGTCAGACCGCTGACGCTATGCTTTCGCGGTGGCGACGAGTTCACCGAGGACGGCCGAGTGCCCGCGATAACCCGGGATTGCCGGTTATGTGGATCGAACGGCCCTCATCAGGCAATCGAAGTTCGCGAGATGATGTTCGGCACTCGGGAACCTTTTGAATATTTCTGCTGCACTGCCTGCGACACGTTGCAGATTCACAACGTGCTCGAAGGTGATGAACTCATGCGCCACTACCCGTCGAACTACTACTCGCACAACGCGTCGGCTCAACCGGGCGCGTTCCGATGGCTGGTCACCCAGCACGACGAGTACAAGCTGCACGGCGGCAAACCGATACTCGGTAAATTCATAAAATCGCGGCTGACAGAAGGCATCTTCCGGGTCCTGCTCGGAGGCGACGTCGTCAGAATGCTTGCCGAATTGGGCACCGATCGGGAGGCGCGAATTCTCGACGTGGGCTGTGGCACCGGGGGGTTGCTCGACCGGCTGTCCAGGATTGGATTCAATAATCTGCGAGGTGCGGACCCGTTCATCGAGGCTGACGGCGAGTCCGCTGAAGGTGTGCCTCTGATGAAGGCGGATTTGGTCGACGTGGCCGGCCAATATGACCTCATCATGTTCAACCATTCCCTTGAACACGTTCCGGATCCGGTCGGAACACTCAAGGTGGCGTACCAGAAGCTCGCAGCGGGCGGCCTGTGCCTGGCTCGGGTGCCGACGACATCATCAGAAGCCTGGTCGACCTACCGGGCGGACTGGGTGCAGGCCGACGCACCTCGCCACATGGTCATCCCTTCGCGGCAGGGAATGGCCAAGGCGGCCGAGCAGGCGGGAATGCGTGTGGTCCGGACCTTCGACGATTCGAATCTGGGCCAGTTCCTCGGCAGCGAAGCGTACCGACGCGACGTCGCGGTAACCGACCCCAAGATTCTGCGCATGTTCGGACCCAAGCAGCTGTGGCAGTGGGAAAAGCGCGCACAATTGCTCAATCGCCAGGGACGAGGCGACCAGACGGGTTTCGTCCTACAAGCGATATAGGCGTCCGGGGACTGTGAGGAAGGCGGAAACGTCTCTGCCGCAGTCGATCTTGCTGTTCGGCACGTGGCAGGCCCGTGTGTTTTTCCCGTCGTCCATCGGGATATCAATTTCCCCAGAGTCAATCAGCAAACCGATCCGGGTGGTGCCGGCTCGAGGCTAGAGTCACTCGAACTGCCGGAATACGAGCTGGGGGCCGCCTTCACGTGACCGACCACGATGTTCGATCGCTGTACCTCGACCTGATCCGGGGCAACCTCACCAGGTACGGAATGCCGGAACGCATGCCCGCCCAGTGGACGCTGCGCCGGCGGCTCTATTTCAAGACGCTCAACCGCATGATGGTCCGCGGCGGCGCGCTGCGGCTTGCCCGCGCCACTCCCAACGAGAATCGCAGTACTCTCGTTCAGCACAAGCGGGATCTGGGCATCGACTGGCCTGCGGAGGCCGAGACGATGATCGGAATGCAGAGGCTGACCAGTCTTCAGCGTTGTGTCGAGACCGTGCTGGCCGAGGACATTCCAGGCGACCTGATCGAATGCGGGGTGTGGCGCGGCGGCGCCTGCATCCTGATGCGTGCCGTGCTGGCCGCCTACGGTGATGAGACGCGCACTGTCTGGGTGGCGGATTCGTTCGAGGGCTTGCCGCCGGCAGACCCCGAGAACTACAAGGCGGACAAGGGACTGAGGACTCAGAGCCTTGCCGGCATACTGGGCGTGCCCGTGACCGAGGTCAAGGCGAACTTCGAGCGCTACGGCCTGCTGGACGATCAGGTCCGCTTCCTTCCTGGTTGGTTCAAGGACACGCTGCACGATGCGCCGATCGACCAGATTGCGGTGCTGCGGGTCGACGGCGATCTCTACGAGTCCACGATCCAGGCGCTCGAGGCTCTCTACCCCCGACTGTCTCCGCAGGGGTTCTGCATCATCGACGACTATCACGACCTCAAGCCGTGCCGGGAGGCTGTTACCGACTACCGCAAGCGGCACGGGATCACCGCCGAGATCGTCGACATAGACGGGACGGCCGTGCTCTGGCGCAAGTAGCCGCGGATCGCCCTGCCATACAGGCAGATCCGACGGGTTCATAGAAAGAGTTGTGCAATGAAAATCGTCCTCGCAAGCTACGGAACACGTGGTGACATCGAGCCGTTGGTTGCGGTCGGTCGTGAGTTGCTGCGCCGTGGTCACGACGTGGCCATGGCCGTGCCCCCCGATCTAGTCAGGTTCGCCGAGGCCGCCGGGCCCACCGCTATCCCATACGGGCCGGATCTGGAAGCGGTGTTGGACGCCCATCGCGACTTCTGGACCCACTTCTTCCGCAATTTCTGGAAGGTCCGCGAGATCATCAGGTTGCGGCGCGAAGTAGTGGCCCCCTTCCATCAGTGCTGGAAGGACATCATCGCCACGCTGACGTCCCTCGCCGAAGGGGCAGACCTGCTGTTCACGGGTGTGAATTTCGAGGATGCCGCAGGCAATGTCGCTGAGTATTACGACATTCCGTTGGCCACGCTGCACCTGTTCCCGTTGCGGGCCAACAGCCACTTTATACCGTTGCTGCCCGCGCCCCTGGGCCGCTATGCGATGAAAGCGTCCGAGTGGGTTGCCTGGCGTAATGCCAGAAAAGTCGAGGGCATACAGCGAGGCGAGCTGGCGTTGCCGAAGGCCACCTCGCCGTCGCCGTGGCGGCTCACCGAACGCGGGTGCCTGGAAATCCAGGGCTATGACGAAGTGTGCTTCCCGGGATTATCGGCCGAATGGGCGCAATGGTCTGGTCAACGGCCCTTTGTGGGTGCGCTGACCATGAATCTGCCCGGCGATGCCGATGAAGAGGTAGCCGCGTGGATCGCTGCGGGAACACCACCGATATTCTTCGGCTTCGGCAGTTTGCCGATGGAATCCGGCGCCAAGACCCTCGCGATGATCACCGCGGCCTGCGCGCAGCTGGGGGAGCGGGCGTTGGTATGTGCAGCCGGAACAGACCTGAGTCACATGCCCCGGTCCGACGATGTCTTGGTTGTCGGCGCGATGAATTACTCGGCTGCCTTTCCCGCCTGCCGGGCGGTCGTGCACCACGGTGGGCTGGGTACCACTGCGGCAGGGCTGCGCGCGGGCGTTCCCACACTGATCCTGTCGACAGACCTCGATCAGACACTGTGGGGCAGCCGAGTCAAGAGCCTGAAAGTGGGTATCGCCCGGCGCTTTTCGGCCACCACGGAAAAAACCTTGGTGGCCGACCTGCGCAAGATCCTTGAGCCACAATTTGCGACCCGAGCCCGAGAAGTCGCCGCCCAGATGACCGAGCCCACCGAGAGCGTCGCCACCACAGCCGATCTCGTGGAGAAATTCGCCGGTGCGGGCCGGCTGTGACTGCGGCCGGGCCGCGATGTGGTGCGGCTACTCCGCAGTGTCGCGCGAGCGGCGACCGCTGGCCGGACAGTGCTGCGGCATCGCCGGCTGCGACGCCGCGGTGGTGTCTCTGATCGCGCGGACATGGATCATCCCGCCACGGTGCGGAACGAAGGTGACGTGTTTGGCCCGTTGTTTCTCGCCTGCAGCCGTGGTGGTGCTCAACTCGACCCGGCGCAGGATCTCCCGAAGCACGAGGCGAATCTCGACCATGGCAAATGTGGCACCGAGGCAACGCCGGTTGCCGCCGCCGAACGGCAGCCAGGTGGTCGGACTCAAGGAGGCGTCGACCATTCGGTCCGGATCGAACCGATCCGGGTCGGGGTACACCTCGGCACTCGCGTGAACCAGTCCGATCGCTGGATCGACCATCACACCCGAAGGTAGAAGGTAGCCACCGATCTCGGTGGGCTCCTTGAGCACTCGGCCTGAGCTGAACAACACCGGGCGGATCCGCAGGGTCTCCTTGACCACCGCGTCGAGGTACTCGTCGCCTGCGGGATCGCCCGCGGCACTGGCATCTGCGGCCTGCACCGCCCTGGCCAGGGCATCTGGATGGCGCGTCAGCCGCTCCAAAGCCCACGCCAGCGCGGTGGCGGTGGTTTCGTGTCCGGCGGCGATCGCAGTCAGCAGCTGGTCGCGCAGCTCGCTGTCGGACAGGGTGCGGCCGTCTTCCCCGGTGGCCCGGACAAGCATGGCCAGCACATCGGTGCGGTCGGCCAGGTTCGGGTCGGCACGCCGATCGGCGATCTCGGCGTAGAGGAGGGCGTCGGCTTCTTCGAATCGCCGGCCCACTTTCCGCCACGGGCGATGACGGCGCAGGCTCGGTTTGGTGATCGCCGGCGTTTCCCACGACTTCATGTAGAGCAAGCGCGGCACCACCTCACGTAACGCAGCCAACCGGGTTGGGTCGCTGGCTCCGATGACGGTCCGCAAGATCACCTCGAGCGTGATCTCAGTCGTCCTCGGCGCCACCGGAAACGACTTACCGACCTCCCACTGCGCCACGTTCGCGGCAGCGATCTCGACCATCTGGGCCGCCTGCTTCGCGACAGCGTCGCGGTGAAACGCCGGCATGGTGAGGCGACGCAGAGTGTGGTGCTCATCCCCGTCGAGCACGAACAAAGAGCTCTCGCCGAGAAGGCCGCGGAAGAACCAATGGGCTTCACCGGAATGGAAGATCCGAGGATCGCCTGCGTACACGGCCTTGATGTCAGTGGGATCCGCAAGGTATACGACGGTGCCTGACAGCGGAATACGGAGCGTGAACATGTTTCCGTAGCGACGCTGACATCCGCGCAGAAAGCGCAGGCCGAAGCCTGCCATCAACGTGGACTGCACCACCATGGGAAGTGGCGGTCCGGGCGGCAGTTCGGCTTTCACGGCAAAGCTCACTTTGAGTGATCCCTAGCTTCTAGACGGTACGGGTGCTGACGGGCCGACGGCCTCGGTCTGCAACTGACGTGGGTTGCGGGTCTAAGGGGAGCGCTCGCCCCGGGTCGAACCACCGCCGCAGATCCGGGTTCCACGGTACTTCCCAACCGTACGTTGTCGGGTTGGCTACGGGGCACTTTCGGGCGGAGACATCACCCCCCGCGGGTGACCCGGCAAGTGGGGAGCCCATTTGCCTTCATCTTCTGCAGGAAGGAGCCACCAGTCCCCGCCGCCTGTCAGAAATGCTGTGCTTGTGCTCAGCATCATTTGATCAAATGAATTTGTCTCACTGAAGGCTCGTAGGGGACGATTCGCAGCCCGCGTTCCAACCCGCCCGAGGTGGGAGCCATTCAGGCAGCAAACATCTGTGCTGGCGGCCTGCGGGTAAGGATTGCCAGGGGTCGCTGCGTTCGCCGCGGTAGAACGCGCCACTACCTAAGCGTTAGTGGCTAATTCGCTTTGTTAACGGTGTCTGCAGCTACAGGGTTGGTCCCAGGCGGTGGCCCACTGAAGACTGGTAGCAAATATTGACGATTTTCCTAAAACCGCTTGCCAGCTGGAGCGTTTGGGTTAGGTTTAGAACGTGTTCCATTTAACTCGCCCTGATGGTCTGGAGAACTGGTGAGCATCAATCCATTCGACGACGACAACGGCAGTTTTTTCGTCCTGATCAACGACGAGGAGCAACACAGCTTGTGGCCGACCTTCGCCGAGGTTCCGGCCGGCTGGCGAGTGGTCTATGGCGAGGCGGACCGCGCGTCCTGCCTGGAGTACATCGAGCAGCATTGGGTCGACATCCGACCGAAGAGTCTCCGCGAGAGGTTGGCACAGGGTCGGACTGTTGATCAGTAAGCCGCAGGCTGGAATTTCCGGAAGTGTTCCTGAGGCACTTCCACTCACGCGGGGCCAGTTGGACATTTGGCTTGCCGAGGAGGCTGGGCGTGCCGGGGTCAAGTGGCAACTTGGCATGCTCGCACGACTCGACGGCGCCATCGAACACGGTGTTCTCGAGCAGGCGATCCGGCATGTAGTCGGGGAAGCCGAACCGCTCAGAGCTTCGTTTTCAGAGGTGGACGGCCAGGTCCTCCAGACACTGGTCGACTATCCAGATGTCGAGCTCGCCCACCACGACCTGACGCAGTCGACCGATCCGGTGCAGGATGTGTACCGGGTGATCGCAACGATCCGTCAGACGCCCATGCCGCTTGACGGGCCTTTGTTCAAGTTCGCGTTGCTGCAGACCAAGGCCGAAGAGTTCTACTTTTTTGTATGCTGCCACCACATCGCGATCGACGGCATCGGGATGGGTCTGGTCTGCCATCAGATTGCCGCTGCCTACACAGCAATCGCTGCCGGCGAGCCGATGCCGCCCGCAATCTTCGGGTCCCTGAAGAGCCTCATCGATTGCGAGTCTGACTACGAGGCTACCGACGATTACCGCGATGATCAGGCGTATTGGTCCGAGAATGTACCGCCTGAATCTGAGCCGCATCATGTACCGGCCTCCGCAGTCGCAAACCAGCCTCTCGAGTACGTGCCTTCTGCGCCAGTCCAACTGGACCAATCGGTGGTCGGCAGGGCCCGCGAGCTGTCGAAGGCGCTGGGGGTTCGCCGCGCGTCGGTGATCGCTGCGGCGTATGCGCTGCTGGTGCACGGTGAGACCGGGGGAACCGAGGTCGTGCTCGACTTCCCGGTGAGCCGCCGGGTGCGTCCGGAAGTGCTGACAGTGCCCGGGATGGTTTCCGGGGTTGTGCCCCTGATACTGAGAACATCACCGCAGTCCACGGTGGCTGAGTTCTGCCAACATGTCGACCGGCGGATCCGGGAAGCGATGCGCCATCAGCGTTTTCCGCTCCGCGAGATCGAGAACAAGACCCGGTTCCAGGGCACGGGACAGCCGTCGACGAGGGCTGCCATCAACTTCATCCCGACGATTCCCGTGGCAGACTTTGCCGGCACTCCGGGATCAGGTACGGCAACCCACACCGGCCTGGTGGACCAATTCGGTCTGGTGTTCCTCAAAGAGGATGAAGACCTCTACCTCAGCATGACGGGAGTGGGGCAGCTCTTCGCCGGCTGCGAAGCTCGCGATTTGGCGGACCGATTCGAACTGGTACTGACGGCGATGACCGCCGACCCGGCACGATCGCTGTCGACGATCGACATCGGTCATGAGCTCAAAGAGCTTGATGAATGGGGTAATCGGGCAGTCTTGGGTCGGCCGATCCCGCCTGCTCGGTCGATTCCGGCTCTGTTCGCAGAGCAGGTCGCCCGAGACCCGGGCGCGATCGCGGTGCGTTTCGGCGACAGCTCCATGTCGTATCGCGGGCTGGACTCTGCCGCGAACCGGTTGGCGCACCTGCTCATTGAGCGCGGTGTCGGTCCGGGGCAGCGGGTGGCGTTGCTGTTCCCGCGGTCGATCGAGGCGATCGTGGCGATCTTCGCTGTGCTGAAAACCGGTGCGGCATATGTACCGATCGACCCTTCCGTGCCCGACGCCCGCCTCGATTTCGTGCTGTCCGATGCCGGGGCGGTTGTCGCTGTGACCACCGCCAACCTCATGGACCGGGTCAGTGCACGCGGGTTGACGGTGATCGATATTCACGACCGCGCGGTGTACGGACGACCGGACACTCCGGTATCTGTGTCCCCTGAGCTCGACGACATCGCCTATTTGATTTACACCTCGGGTACCACGGGTGTTCCCAAGGGGGTGGCGGTTCCGCATGGGAATGTGACGGGGTTGTTGAGCGCGATCGATGGTGTTGTCGATCTGTCGCCGGGTCAGGTGTGGACGCAGTGTCATTCGTTGGCGTTTGACTTCTCGGTGTGGGAGATCTTCGGTGCGCTGCTGCATGGTGGGCGGCTGGTGGTGGTGGGCGAATCGGTGACGCGTTCGGCTGAAGAGTTGCATGCATTGCTTGTTGATGAACGTGTCAGTGTGTTGAGTCAGACGCCGTCGGCGTTCTATGCGTTGGCGGCGGTGGATACTGCCGGGCCGGAGAACCGGTTGGCGCTCGAAGCAGTGGTGTTCGGTGGGGAGGCGTTGGAGCCGGCCCGGCTCAAGTCGTGGCTGACTGAGCATCCGGTGTTGCCGCGGTTGATCAATATGTATGGGATTACCGAGACGACGGTGCATGCGTCGTTTCGGGAGATCACTGCTGGCGATGTCGGGGGGGTTGGGAGTCCGATCGGTGTGCCGTTGGACCATCTGGCGTTTTTTGTGCTTGATGGTTGGTTGCGTCCGGCGCCGGTGGGTGTGGTGGGTGAGTTGTATGTGGCCGGTGCGGGTTTGGGTTATGGCTATGTGGGTCGCACTGGGTTGTCGTCGACTCGGTTTGTGGCGTGTCCGTTTGGTTTGGCGGGCGGGCGGATGTATCGGACCGGGGATTTGGTGTGTTGGGGGGCTGACGGTCAGCTGCAGTATGTGGGTCGTGCTGATGAGCAGGTCAAGATTCGTGGTTATCGCATCGAGTTGGGGGAGATCCAGTCGGCGTTGATGGCGTTGGACGGTGTGGATCAGGCGGTGGTGATCGCGCGGGAGGATCGTCCCGGTGACAAGCGTCTGGTCGGTTACCTCACCGGCACGGCTGACCCGGTCGAGTGCCGGGTCGCACTGTCCGAGAAGCTGCCCTCCTACATGGTGCCCACCGCGGTCGTCGCTCTGGACGAATTTCCGTTGACCGTCAACGGCAAACTCGACAAAAAAGCGTTACCAGCGCCCGAATTTCGCGAGGTCGATGATCGTCGGGCTCCCTCGACTCCCGTCGAGGAGATCCTGGCCGGCATCTACGCCGAGATACTCGGACTGGACCGCGTCGGTGTCGACGCGTCGTTCTTCGAATTGGGTGGCGACAGCATCTTGTCGATGCAAGTTGCTTCACGCGCCCGCGCGGCGGGCTTGGTGTGCCGGCCACGCGACATCTTCGTCCAGCAGACCGTGGCCCGTCTCGCTCAGGTGGTCGAGACCACCGGCATACCGGACCGGCCCGTCGACGCAGGCTTGGGGCCGGTTGCAGCGACCCCGATCATGCATTGGCTGAAGAGCCTGGAGACTCTCGAGGGGCCGGTCGACGAGTTCAACCAGACGGTCGTGCTGCAGGCCCCATCCGGTGCATCTGCGGATGATGTCGCAAACCTCTTGCAGGCCTTGCTCGACCGACACGGCATGCTCCGGCTGCGCGCCGGGGACGACGACGCAGGCGGCTGGTCCCTCACCGTTCCCGGCGCAGGTTCGGCCGACGCGGCCGGCTGCCTGCGCACAGTCGACGTGCTGTCGGACGAGGCACTCGTGGGCGCTAGGTCGCGGTTGAACCCGGCCGCCGGGGTGATGGTCAGCGCGCTGTGGGTGACATCGGTGAGTCAGCTGGTGTTGATCGTTCACCATCTGGCCGTCGACGGAGTGTCGTGGCGAATCCTCCTGGAGGACCTCAACATCGCCTGGGTTCAGCATCGCCACGGGCAGCCTGTGACATTGCCCGATACCGGCACCTCGTTCGCCCGGTGGGCCGATCTGCTGACTCAGGTTGCGCAGCATCCACAAGTCGGGGAGCAGGCGCAGCTGTGGCGGCGCATCGGGGCGACGCCGGCAACCCTGCCCGCACCGCTGCCGGATGTCGACACCTACGCGACCGCCGGGCAGCTGTCCATGATGTTGGACGCAGAGACCACCCGGATGTTGCTCTCAGAGGTGCCCGCCGCCTTCCACGCCGGGGTGCAGGACGTACTGCTGATCGCATTCGGATTGGCGGTGGCTGAGTTCACCCGTGCCGGCGGCGCGCCGATCGTCATCGATGTCGAGGGCCACGGCCGCAACGAAGAGATTGTGAATCTGGGCGGAGCGGCTGCCGGGGATCTCGACCTGTCGCGCACGGTCGGATGGTTCACCACCAAATACCCGGTGGCCCTGGATCTCCAGGGCCGCGGCGGTGGCCTGTCCTGGCCCCAGGTGGTCTCCGGCGACGCGGCTCTCGGCGCTGTGATCAAAGACGCCAAAGAGCAGCTTCGTGCTCTGCCGGACGGGCTGACCTACGGTCTGTTGCGGTACCTGAATGCCGATGTGGATCTGGCCGGTCCGGACCCGGTAGTCGCGTTCAACTATCTCGGCCGAATGGGCGCGACCGCAATGGAGTCGTCCACCGACGTCTGGCGGATCTGCCCTGAGGGCTTCTCCTTGGCGAACATCGCCGGAGCGGTTGCCACCTCACTCGGGCACACCGTCGAGCTCAACGCCGCCACCGTCGACACCGACGCCGGCGTGCAACTGAACGCCGACTGGACCTGGGCGCTCTCGGCGCTCGACGACGAACTGGTGAACAGGTTGGGCCAGTTGTGGTTCGAGGCGCTGACAGGCATCTGCGAACACGTTCGCCGTGGAGGCGGGGGACTGACCCCATCCGACATCGCGCCCGCCGCACTCAGCCAGCAGCAGATCGACGAGCTGAGCCGCCAGTTCCCGGTTGCCGATGTCTTACCGCTGACCCCGTTGCAACAGGGATTGCTCTACCACGCCGGCACCGCGCAGGGCTCGGACGATGTCTACGCGATGCAGCTCAGTATCGCGTTGAGCGGAGCACTCGATGAGGATCGGCTCCGTAACGCGGTGCACACGGTCGTCGCGCGGCACCCGCATCTGGTCGCCCGGTTCGCCGAACAGTTCGAGCAGCCGGTACAGGTCATTCCCGTCGAGCCGACGGTGCCATGGCGGTACGTCGAATTGGACACCGACAACATCGACCTCGGTGATCAAATCCAGGTGATCTGCGCCGCCGAGCGCGCCGCAGTGTGCGACCTACCGAACCATCCTGCCTTCCGTGCTGCCCTGATTCGTATCGGAGACGACCAGCACCGATTCGTCCTCACCACTCACCACATCGTGCTCGACGGCTGGTCGATGCCGATCCTGCTGCAAGAGATCTTTGCAAGCTTCGCTGATCGACGGCT
Source organism: Mycolicibacterium fortuitum subsp. fortuitum (assembly GCF_022179545.1). The sequence continues at coordinate 3,122,960 of NZ_AP025518.1, forward strand.
GCCTGCGGCCCCGCCGTATCGCAGCTTCGTCACCTGGCTCGAAGAACGCGACCATGTCGGGGCGCACGCGGCGTGGAGCGAGCGGTTGAGTGGCTTCGACACCCCCACGCTGGTGGGTTCAGCGGGCCGAGATCGGCTGGGAGAAAGAGGTATTGAGACCTTCCGGCTCCCCGAACAGGTCAGCCGGGCACTCAGCGGCCTCGCTCGCTCCCATCGCACAACCCCCAACATCGTGCTGCAGGGTGCCTGGGCAACGTTGCTCAGTTCGCTGACCGGGCAGCAGGATGTCTCATTCGGTACGACCGTGTCGGGGCGTCCGGCGGAGGTCGTCGGGGCCGATTCCATGGTGGGTCTGCTGATCAACACCGTGCCGGTACGGGCCACGTTCACGCCCGCAACCACGACCTCGGACCTGTTGCGTCAGCTGCAGGACGCCCACAATGCCACGCTCGAGCACCAACACGTGGCTCTCAGCGACATCCACCGGATCACGGGCCAGGACCGACTGTTCGACACGCTCCTGGTTTTCGAGAACTATCCGATCGACACCGCCGCGCCGCTGGGCGTCGAGGGCTTGACCGTCACCGGGCTCGATTTCCGCGAGTCCAACCACTACCCGTTGGCGGTGCAGGTGTTGCCCGGCCGTGAGACGGGCAACCACGTCGAACGCGAGATGCGGCTGCGCGTCGAGTACGACGCCGACGTCTTCGACCTCGGCACCGTCGCTACGTTCATCGAGCGGCTGGAGAAGGTTCTCACTGCGATGAGCGCAGACCCGCACCGGCCGCTGTCGTCAGTCGATCTGCTCGATGCGCACGCCCGCTCCTGCCTGGACAAGTGGAGCAACCGAGCGGTTTTGGCCACACCGGCCTCGTCGAAATCGATTCCGGAGTTGTTCGGCGAGCAGGTCGCGCGCACTCCCGACGCGACGGCGCTGAGCTGCGCCGGCCGATCGATGACCTACCGCGAACTCGACGATGCCGCCAACCGGCTTGCCCAGCTGCTGTCGGCGTACGGCGCCGGACCGGGCGAAGTCGTGGCATTGCTGTTTTCCCGCTCGGCCGAAGCCATCGTCGCGATTCTGGCCGTCCTGAAAACTGGTGCCGCATACGTCCCGATCGACCCGGCGCTTCCGCTCGCGCGCATCCAGTTCATGGTGGCCGACGCCGCGCCGATCGTCGCGGTGACCACATCCGACCGGAGATCACGCCTCGAAGGGTGCGAGCTCCCCGTCATCGACATCGGTGATTCGCCGGTGGACAACCAGCCCCACACCGCACTCTCGGGCCCGGCCCCCGACGACATCGCATACATCATCTACACCTCGGGAACCACTGGCGTCCCCAAAGGTGTTGCCATTCCGCACCGCAACGTTCCGGGCCTGTTCGGCGTGCTCGGCGCCGATGTGTCGTCAGGACCGGGCCAGATCTGGGCACAGTGGCACTCGTACAGCTTCGACGTGTCGGTGTGGGAGATCTTCGGTGCCCTACTACATGGGGCACGCCTGTTGGTGGTGCGTGAACAGGTGGCCGAATCGCCCGATGCCTTTCACGAGCTGCTCGTCACCGAACACGTCACCGTGCTGAGCCAAACCCCTTCTGCAGCGGGAATGATCTCGCCGCAGGGGTTGGAATCGACCGCGCTGGTGGTGGCGGGTGAAGCGTGTCCGCCGGAGTTGGTGAAACGCTGGGCATCCGGTCGCGTGATGATCAACGCCTACGGTCCCACCGAGGCCACGGTGTATGCCTCGGTCAGTGCGCCGCTCGCGCCGGGGCCGGAGGTCCCGATCGGCAAGCCCGTGGCCGGGGGAGCACTGTTCATATTGGACTCGTGGCTGCGTCCGGTCCCTCCGGGCGTGGTCGGCGAGCTGTACATCGCCGGCCGCGGTGTGGGCGTCGGCTATTGGCGTCGAGCGGGCTTGACGTCGTCGCGGTTTGTGGCCTGCCCTTTCACTGTCGCGGGTGTAGCCGGACAACGGATGTATCGCACAGGTGATCTGGCGCGGTGGGGCGACGACGGGCAGGTGCACTACCTCGGTCGTGCGGACGAGCAGGTCAAGATCCGCGGATACCGCATCGAACTCGGCGAAGTACAGGCTGCGCTGGCCGCTCTCGACGGGGTGACCCAGGCAGTGGTGATCGCCCGCGAGGACGACGCCGGTACCGTGCGGCTCGTCGGCTACATCACCGGGGACGCCGATCCGCGTGATGTCCGCGCTCAGGTGGCCGAGCGGCTCCCGAGCTACATGGTCCCGGCTGCGGTAGTGGTGATCGACACGGTGCCGCTGACCGTCAACGGAAAGCTCGACAGGCGTGCACTTCCGGCTCCCGACTATGCCCGCACCGATCATTATCGGGCGCCGACCAGCCCGGTCGAGGAGATCCTTGCCGACGTTTATGCCCGCGTGCTGGGACTGGATCGGGTCGGCGTCGACGACTCGTTCTTCGATCTCGGCGGGGACTCCTTGTCCGCCATGCGTCTGGTCGCGGCGATAAAGAAATCGCTGAACGCCGGTATTTCGGTGCGCTCGTTGTTCGATGCGCCCACCGTCGCGGGACTGGCGACCTGTGTCGGTGGGGAAGAAGCTTCGCTGGAGCCACTGGTAGCCGGTGAGCGGCCCGCGGTGGTTCCGTTGTCGTTCGCACAGTCGCGGCTGTGGTTCCTGGACCAATTGCAGGGCCCGTCACCGGTTTACAACATGACGGCTGCCTTCCGGATCAGCGGCGCGCTCAACTGCGACGCGTTGCGTGCCGCGCTGGCCGATGTGGTGGACCGCCACGAGAGCCTGCGAACAATGTTCGCCGCACCGGACGGTGTACCCCGCCAGGTCATCGTCGCCGCCGGGCAAGCGGAGTTCGGCTGGGACGTCGTCGATGCCACCGATTGGACTGCGACCCGCCTGCAGGAAGCCATCGATTCCGCATCGCAGCACACCTTCGATCTGGCCACCGAGATCTCGCTGCGGGCAAGACTGTTCCGCCTGTCCGACGACGAACATGTCCTCACGGCGGTGGTGCACCATATCGCGGCAGACGGCTGGTCGATCACTCCGCTGCTGGCCGATCTGGGGGTGGCCTACAGCAGCCGCTGCGCGGGACAAGCTCCCGAGTGGGCTGGTCTGGCGGTGCAGTACGCCGATTATGCGCTGTGGCAACGGGCTCAGTTCGGTGACCTGCAGGATGGGAGCAGCCGGATAGCACGGCAGCTGGCCTATTGGCAGGACGTGTTGTACGGCATGCCCGAACGCATCGCGCTACCCACCGACCGGCCCTACCCGTCGATGACCGATCAGCGGGGCGCGACGGTGACTGTGCACTGGCCGGTCGAACTCCAGCAGCGGGTCGCCCAGTTTGCACGCGAGCACAACGCGACCAGTTTCATGGTGGTCCAAGCAGCGCTGCTGACCCTGCTGTCCAAGCTCAGCGCCACGACGGATGTGGCAGTCGGTTTCCCCATCGCGGGGCGGCGCGACCCCGCGCTTGATGAACTCGTCGGCTTCTTCGTGAACACCTTGGTACTGCGGGCCGACCTGGCGGGAGACCCGACGGTCAGCGAGGTGCTGGCTCAAGTTCGCGAGCGCAGTCTGGCGGCGTTCGATCATCAGGATGTGCCGTTCGAGGTTCTCGTCGAACGGCTGAACCCGACTCGATCCCTGGCACACCACCCACTGATTCAAGTGGCACTGGCGTGGCAGAACAGTTCACGTGCCGGAACGGTGTTGGCCGATCTAGAGGTCACCGACGTGCCGGTGAACACCCGCTCCGCACGGATGGATCTGAATTTCTCTCTGGCGGAACGTCAGACCGAGACAGGTGAGCCGGCCGGAATCGGTGGGACCGTGGAATTCCGTACCGACGTGTACGACACCGCGACCATCGAGACTCTGATCACCCGATTGCAGCGACTGCTGACGGCGATGACGGCCGACTCCGCCGCGCGACTGTCGTCGCTGGATCTACTCGGTGACGATGACCGGGCCCGCCTCGCGGCCTTCGGTAATCTCGATACGCTGGCCCGGCCGGCCCCCCGGCCGATCTCGATTCCCGCGTTGTTCGCCGAGCATGTGTCGCGTATCCCGGAGGTGCCGGCTCTCACCTGCGGTGAGCGGTCATGGAGCTACCGCGACCTCGATGAATCCGCGAACCGGTTGGCGCACTTGTTGGTCGATCACGGTGCAGGCCCGGGGCAGTGCGTGGCGCTGCTTTTCAACCGGTCCGCCGAGGCGATCATCGCGATTCTGGCGATTCTGAAAACCGGTGCGGCCTACTTACCGATCGATCCGTCGGTACCCGATACCCGACTGGAGTTCGTCCTGGGCGATGCCCGACCGGTGGCCGCGGTCACCACCGCCAGCCTGTTCGACAGGTTGGCCGGGCGTGGCTTGGCCGTCATCGAGGCGGGATCGGCCGGTGCCTGCACGGGCGGTGATGAGCCGAACAGCGGCCTGCCTGTGCCGGCCGCGGAAGACACCGCATATCTGATCTACACCTCCGGCACCACCGGTCGGCCCAAGGGCGTTGCGGTAACCCACCACAACGTGACCCAACTTCTCGACACACTCGACGGCGGCCTGCCGCACCCCGGTGTGTGGCCGCAGTGCCATTCGCTCGCGTTCGACGTGTCGGTGTGGGAGATCTTCGGTGCCCTGCTCCGTGGTGGGCGAGTGGTGGTTGTGCCGGAGGAGATCACGGTATCGCCGGAAGACTTCCACGCCTTGCTCGTTCGCGAACATGTCGACGTTCTCACCCAGACACCGTCGGCTGTCCGGGCGCTTCCGCGAGAGGGCCTCGAGTCGGCAGCACTGGTGGTGGTCGGTGAAGCGTGCCCGCCCGAGGTGGTGGAGCAGTGGGCTCCAGGTCGGGTGATGATCAACGCCTACGGCCCCACCGAGACCACGATGTGCGTGGCGATCAGTGCACCGCTGGAAGTCGAATCGGACGGGCCGCACGTCGTTCCCATCGGCTCACCTGTTCCCGGGGCGGCGCTGTTCGTCCTCGACGAGTGGTTGCACCCTGTGCCCGCCGGAGTCATCGGTGAGCTGTACGTGGCCGGCGCGGGGGTCGCGTACGGCTACGTGGGCCGGACCGGGTTGACGGCCTCGCGGTTCGTTGCCTGCCCGTTCGGTGGCTATGGAGCACGCATGTACCGCACCGGCGATCTGGTGTGCTGGCGGCCCGACGGGCAGCTGGAGTACTTGGGCCGGGCCGACGAGCAGGTCAAGATCCGCGGCTTCCGAATCGAACTCGGCGAAGTCCAGGCTGCCCTTGCCGCCCTCGAGGGCGTCGAGCAGGCAGTGGTGATCGCTCGCGAGGATCGTCCCGGCGACAAGCGACTGGTCGGATACCTCACCGGCACAGCCGATCCCGTCGATGTCCGCGCCGGACTGGCAGAGCGGCTGCCGGCCTACATGGTGCCGGTGGCGGTGGTGGCACTGGATGCACTGCCGTTGACGGTGAACGGAAAACTCGACACCAGAGCCCTGCCCGCCCCGGACTACGGTGATGGGGAGCGGTACCGCGCGCCCGCGGACGCCGTCGAAGAGATCTTGACCGGCATCTACGCCCAGGTGCTCGGACTCGAGCGCGTCGGAGTCGACGACTCGTTCTTCGACCTCGGTGGCGACAGCATTCTGTCGATGCAAGTTGTCGCGCGCGCCCGCGCGGCCGGTCTCTTCTGCCGCCCGCGCGACGTCTTCGTCGAGCAGACTGTGGCCCGGTTGGCACGAGTGGCCGGCGTGGCCGCCGGAGCGCACGGCCCGGTAGACGACGGAGTCGGACCGGTCAAGCCCACCCCGGTCATCCGGTGGCTGCGTGACGTCGAACGCTCGGCAGGCCAGGTGGACCAGTTCAACCAGACGCTGCTGGTACAGGCTCCCGACGGGGCGACCGAGGCCGACGTCGTAATCCTGTTGCAGGCCTTACTCGATCGCCACGCGATGTTGCGGCTGAGGGTCGAGGACGATGGAGCCGGCGGGTGGACACTGACGGCTCCCGAGCCGGGTTCGGTCGACGCCCGCAGGTGCCTGCGATCAGTGCCTACGCTGACCGACGAGGCGCTGACGGCGGCACGGTCTCGGCTGTCTCCGGCCGTCGGGTCGATGTTGAGCGCCCTATGGGTGTCCTCGACGGCTCAACTGCTGTTGATCGTCCATCATCTGGCGGTCGACGGGGTGTCGTGGCGAATCATCCTGGAAGACCTCAACATCGCCTGGACGCAGCATCGCGGTGGACAAGCCGTCGCGCTGCCGCCGGCGGGGACGTCGTTCGCACGGTGGGCCGAGCTGCTGGACACCTACGCAAGCGAACCGGACGTGGTGGCCAGGGCCGAGGAGTGGAGACAGATCGCCGCGGCGCCTGCGGTGTTGCCTGCGGTACGCCCCGAGGTGGATACCTATGCGACCGCCGGGCAGCTGCCGGTCACCCTTGACGCCGAGACCACCCGCATGCTGCTCGGCGAGGTGCCTGCGGCCTTCCATGCCGGGGTGCCCGACATTCTCTTGATCGCCTACGGGCTCGCACTGGCCGAGTTCGCCGGCACGAACGGTCCGATCTCGCTCGATGTCGAAGGGCACGGGCGCCACGAAGAAATCGGCGAAGACATCGACCTGTCGCGCACGGTCGGGTGGTTCACCGCGAAATACCCTGTGGCACTGTCGGTGGCCGGTCTGTCCTGGGCCGACGTGGTCGCCGGTGACGCGGCGTTGGGCACCGTGATCAAGAGTGCCAAGGAACAGCTTCGGGCTCTGCCCGATCCGTTGACCTACGGGGTCCTGCGCTACCTCAATCCTGATGTCGACCTCGACACAGCCGATCCCGCCGCCGGATTCAACTACCTCGGTCGCCTCGGCGGCGGATCCGCCGAAGCCGGCGGCGAGTTGTGGCAGATGTCCGCCGACGGTCTGTCGGTCACCGGCGTGACCGCGGCCATACCCATGCCGTTGACCCACACCGTGGCGTTGAATGCCGGCGCGGTCGACACGGCTACCGGTCCACAGCTGCGGGCCAACTGGACCTGGGCGTGTTCGGCAGTCGACGAAGCACAGATCAGCCGACTCAATCAACTGTGGTTGGACGCGCTGACCGGCATCTGCGAGCACGTGCGTAACGGCGGCGGCGGTTTGACCCCGTCGGACATCGCGCCTGCACGGCTCAGCCAGCAGGAGATCGACGAGTTGTCCCGGCAGCACCGGGTGTCCGACATCCTGCCGTTGACCGCCCTGCAGCAGGGACTCGTCTTTCACAGCAGCACCGCACACGGACCCGACGACGATCTGTATGTCGTGCAACTGGACATCACCGTTGCCGGTGCGCTCGACGAGCACCGCCTGCGCGATGCGGTGCAGTCCGTGGCCGGCCGTCATCCACACCTGGCGGCCAGGTTCTGCGAGCAGTTCGACGAGCCGGTGCAGATCATTCCCGCCGATCCGAGTGCGGGCTGGCGATACGTTGAATTGGGTGCTGCGCCAACCGACGAACAGATAGCGCAGATCTGTGCGGAGGAACGCGCCGCAGTCTGCGACCTGGCCCATCCTCCCGCCTTCCGGGTGGCGGCGATCCGCACCGGGCAAAGCCGCCATCGAGTGGTGTTGACCAACCACCACATAGTGCTCGACGGCTGGTCGCTGCCCATCCTGTTGCAGGAGATCTTCGCCGGCTACCACGGTCTTCGGCTGCCCCCGGCCACGCCGTATCGCAGCTTCATCACCTGGCTGGCAGATCGCGACGTAACGGCCGCGCACGCGGCATGGCGCGAGGTGCTGGCCGGCTTCGAGACCCCCACTCTGGTTGGCCCGTCGCAGAAGTCGGGGCTGGGGCGCCGCGGCGTCCGGTCGCACCGGCTGTCGGCGCAGACGACCCGGGCGCTCAACGAGCTGGCACGCACCCAGCACACCACTGTCAACATCGTGTTGCAGGGTACCTGGGCGCTGCTGCTCAACTCCCTCACCGGCCAACGCGACATCGCCTTCGGCACTGTGGTGTCCGGGCGGCCGGCCGAGGTGGCCGGGGCGGAATCGATGGTCGGACTGCTGATCAACACCGTGCCCGTGCGCGCGGACATCACCGCGGCGACCACGACCACCGAACTGTTGGACCAACTACAAGGGTTTCAAGCCAAAACCCTGGAGCACCAGTATCTCTCGCTCAGCGAGATCCATCGCATCACCGACCAGGACCGACTTTTCGACACGTTGTTCGTGTTCGAGAACTACCCGGTGGACACCAGCGCTTTGTCCAGTGTGGACGGCGGTCTGGAGATCACCGAGTTCACCAGTCACGAGTCGACTGACTACCCGTTGACCATGCAGGCCATACCCGGCGATGAGCTACGGCTGCGGCTGGAATACGACACCGATGTCTTCGACCCGGCTGACATCGACGTCCTCACCAAGCGGCTGGAGACGGTCCTGGCGGCGATGACCAGCGCGCCGGCGCGGCAGCTGTCAGCGCTGGACCTGCTCGACGAGTCCGAACGGGCGCGCCTCGAGCGGTGGGGCAACAGGGACGTATTGGCACGCCTGCCGCGTACGGCGTCGGTGCCGGAGTTGTTCGCCGCGCAAGCGGCGCGCACACCGGAGGCTGTGGCACTCGCCTGCGGTGACGGGTCCCTGACGTACCGCGAACTCGATGAGGCCGCGAATCGGCTGGCGCACTTGCTCGTCAGTCAGGGAGTGGGCCCCGGCGAGCGAGTTGCGTTGATGTTCCCCCGCTCGGCCGAGGCGATCATCGCGATCCTGGCGGTGCTCAAGTCGGGTGCGGCCTATCTGCCTCTCGACCCGGCGCTGCCTGCAGCGCGCGTCGACTTCATGCTGACCGACGCCGCCCCGATCGCCGCGCTCACCACCGCGGCGCTGATCGATCGGTTCGACGGGCACGATCTGATGGTTCTCGACGGCGGCGATGTCGCGGATCCCGCGGTCGCGGCCCAACCCAGTACCGCGTTGGCGCCCCCTGCCCCCGACGACATGGCGCACATCATCTACACCTCGGGAACCACCGGCCAGCCCAAAGGCGTTGCGGTGACCCAACGCAACGTGGCACAGCTGTTCGATTCACTGCAGATCGGGGTGCCGCTGGAGCCGGGCCAGGTGTGGACGCAATTCCACTCGTATGCGTTCGACTTCTCGGTGTGGGAGATCTGGGGAGCGCTGCTGCACGGCGGGCGGCTGGTGGTGGTACCAGATTCGGTGACCCGGTCACCGGAGGACTTCCACTCCCTGCTGGTACGTGAACAGGTCACGGTGTTGACGCAGACGCCGTCGGCGGTGGGGGTTCTGCCGGTGAGCGGCCTGGAGGCCACGGCGCTGGTGATCGGGGCCGAACCCTGTCCGCCCGACGTGGTCGACCGATGGGCGCCGGGCAGGGTGATGGTCAACGTCTACGGCCCAACAGAAACCACGATGTGGTTGTGTGCCAGTACCCCTCTGGAAGCTGGTTCGGGGGCGCCGCCGATCGGCTCCCCGACGGCATGGGCGGCATTCTTCGTGCTCGACGAGTGGTTGCGGCCGGTGCCCGCAGGGGTGGTCGGCGAGTTGTACCTCTCGGGTGCCGGTGTGGGCGTGGGGTATTGGCGCCGAACGGGATTGACCGCATCGCGATTCATGGCCTGTCCGTTCGGTGAGCCAGGGTCACGCATGTACCGCACCGGGGATCTGGTGCGGTGGCGAGCCGACGGGCAGCTGGACTATCTCGGCCGCGCCGACGAGCAGGTCAAGATCCGCGGCTACCGCATCGAACTCGGCGAGATCCAATCAGCGCTCGCCGGGCTCGAAGGGGTGGATCAAGCGGCGGTGATCGCCCGCGAGGACACCCCGGGCGAGAAGCGGCTGGTCGGTTACATCACCGGGACCGCCGATCCGATCGAAGCGCGTGCCGCGCTGGCCGAACGGCTGCCCGGTTACATGGTTCCGGCCGCGGTGGTGGCCCTGGCCGCGCTGCCGGTGACGGTGAACGGAAAATTGGACGCCCGGGCGTTGCCGGCACCGGACTTCCAGGACGCTGTTCACTATCGCGCTCCGGTCGGTCCTGATGAGGAGATCCTGGCGGGAATCTTCGCCCGCGTCCTCGGCGTGGAGCGGGTCGGCGCCGACGACTCGTTCTTCGATCTGGGCGGGGATTCCGTCTCGACGATGCGCCTGGTATCCGCGATCAACGCCGCTCTGGGTACAGAACTTTCGGTGCGCACGGTGTTCGAAGCGCCCACAATCTCCCAACTGGCGGCGTTCGTCAGTGAACGCTCAGCGGGGATGGCACCGCTGGTGGCCGGCGAGCGACCCGCGGTGATTCCGCTGTCGTTCGCGCAGAACCGGCTGTGGTTCGTCGACCAGCTGCAGGGGCCTTCGCCGGTGTACAACATGCCGATAGGCCTGAAGCTGCACGGGCACCTCGATGCCGATGCGCTTGGCGCCGCCCTGGCCGACGTGGTGACGCGCCATGAGAGCCTGCGTACGGTGTTCGACGCGCCGGGTGGCATTCCTCGGCAGGTGGTGACATCCGTCGACGCGATCGACTTCGGCTGGGACGTCGTCGACGCCACCGGTTGGTCGGAGCATGCCGTGAACGAAGCCGTCGATGCCACGGTTCGGTACGCCTTCGATCTGTCTTCCGAAATCCCGTTGCGCGCAAATCTTTTCCGTGTTTCCGACCATGAGCACGTGCTGGTTGCGGTGGTGCACCACATCGCCGCCGACGGGTGGTCGCTCAGCCCTCTGGTGCGCGATCTGAGTGTGGCCTACGCGAGCCGGAGTAGGGGACAGGCCCCCGATTGGGAGCCCCTGGCGGTGCAGTACGTCGATTACACGCTGTGGCAGCGTGCCCAATTGGGAGATCTCGACGACACCGACAGCCCTATCGCCGCACAGTTGGCGTACTGGGAAGAAGCGCTGGCGGGCCTGCCCGAACACCTGACGCTCCCCACCGACCGTCCCTACCCGCCCGTGGCAGATCAGCTCGGATCCACCGTGGCGGTGGACTGGCCGGCCGAACTCCAGCAGCGGGTGAACGAGCTGGCCGGCGAGCATAGTGCGACCAACTTCATGGTGATGCAGGCCGCGCTGGCAGTCTTGTTGTCGAAGCTGGGCGCGACTTCAGATGTGGCCGTTGGTTTCCCGATCGCCGGGCGTGGTAACGCAGCCCTTGATGAGCTCGTGGGCTTCTTCGTCAACAACCTGGTGCTCCGGGTCGATCTGGACGGGGACCCAACTGTGGCGGAGTTGCTGGCACAGGTGCGGGCCCGCACCCTGGCGGCGTTCGAGCACCAGGACGTGCCGTTCGAAGTTCTGGTGGAGCGGATCAACCCGGCCCGAAGCCTGACCCGTCATCCGGTGGTACAGGTGGCACTTGCCTGGCAGAACCTTCCTTGGCAGGACACGGGCCCCGCGGACGGACTCAGTCTGGGTGATCTGCAGGTGACTCCACTGCCGGTGGAAACCCAGACCGCGCGCATGGACCTGACCTTCTCGCTCGGGGAGCGTTGGACCTCAGACGGTGAACCCGCCGGGATCGGCGGTGCGGTCGAGTTCCGCACCGATGTGTTCGACGCGGACAGCGTCGAGGCACTGGTCGCCCGCTGGCAGCGTGTGCTGGCTGCCATGACCGCCGATCCCACGCAGCGGCTTTCGTCTCTCGATCTGCTCGACTCGGCCGAGCATGCCCGCATGGACGCCTGGGGACATCGAGCGGTGTTGACGGCACCTGGCGCTGCCGTGTCGATTCCGGCGCTGTTCGCCGAACAGGTCGCCGCTGCCCCCGAGGCGGTGGCGATCACCGCCGACGGTCGCAGCATGAGCTATCGGGAACTCGATGACGCCGCAAGCCGGTTGGCCCGCAAGCTGACCGCCCACGGAGTCGGTCCTGGGGCGTATGTGGCATTGCTGGCAGAACGTTCCGCGGAAGCGGTGGTCGCGATGCTGGCCGTGCTCAAAGCCGGGGCGGCGTACCTGCCGATCGATCCCGTGCTGCCTGACGCGCGGATCGAATTCATGCTCGAGGACGCCGCGTCCGCCGTCGCGATCGTCACCACCGGCTTGGCCGACCGGCTGGCCGGGTGTGAGCTGCTGATCGTCGATGTCAGTGAGGCCACCGCAGATCCCCGGTCACTCGACGAGTTCGCCGACATCCTCCTCACCGAGCCGCAACCCGGCGACGTCGCCTATCTGATCTACACCTCGGGCACCACCGGCGCACCCAAGGGCGTGGCGATCACCCACCGCAACGTGACCGAACTGCTCGGCACGCCGGACACGTTCATGGCCGGGCAGACATGGACACAGTGGCATTCCTACGCGTTCGACGCGTCGGTCGAGGAGATCTGGGCCGCGCTGCTGCACGGCGGGCGGTTGGTGGTCGTACCCGAATCCGTCGCTCGCTCAGCCGAAGACCTCCAGGCCCTGCTGGCCGCCGAGCAAGTCGACGTGTTGAGCCAGACTCCGTCCGCGGTGGCGATGCTGTCACCCGAACGTCTGACGGCGGTGACCTTGTTGGTGGCCGGTGAGCCCTGCCCGGCCGACGTGGTCGACCGTTGGGCGCCAGGGCGCGTGATGGTCAACGCCTACGGACCCACAGAGACAACGATATGTGCCTCCCGGACAGCGGCTTTGGCGGCCGGGTCGGGTGCGCCGCCGATCGGTACGCCGGTAGCCGGCGCTGCAGTGTTCGTGCTGGACCGATCGCTGCGTCAGGTGCCGGCCGGTGTTGTCGGCGAGCTGTATGTGGCCGGAGCCGGCGTGGGCCTCGGGTACGTGGGTCGGACCGGTCTGACCGGGTCACGTTTCGTTGCCTGCCCGTTCGGTGGCGCGGACACGCCCCCCGGACAAAGGATGTACCGCACCGGCGACCTGGTCTCCTGGGGAGCCGACGGCCAGTTGCACTATGTCGGACGTGCGGATGAGCAGGTCAAGATTCGCGGGTACCGGATCGAGCTCGGGGAGATCCAGTCCGTGCTGGTCGGTCTGGACGGTGTCGATCAGGCCGCCGTGATCGCTCGCGCGGACCGCCCTGGCGATCTGCGGCTGGTGGGCTACGTGACCGGCACGGCGGAGCCGGGCAAGCTGCGTGCGCAGTTGGCCGAGCAGTTGCCGGCCTACATGGTCCCGGCCGCCGTGGTGGTTGTTCCGGCATTGCCGCTGACGCCCAACGGAAAATTGAACACCCGGGCGCTGCCGGCCCCCGAGTATCAGGACATCGACAATTACCGGGCTCCGTCGACCCCCACCGAGGAGATCCTGACCGAGATCTACGCCCGTGTGCTCGGGGTGGAGCGGGTCGGGGTCGATGACTCGTTCTTCGATCTCGGCGGAGATTCTCTGTCGGCGATGCGTCTGGTCGCCGCGGTCAACACCGCTCTGGATACGGGCCTGGCGGTGCGGGTGCTGTTCGAGGCGCCCACCGTGGCACAACTGGCTCCCCGCGTCGGCGGGGAGACGGCCCGTCTGGATCCGCTGGTACCCGGTGAGCGGCCCGCGGTGATTCCGCTGTCGTTCGCGCAGTCCAGGCTGTGGTTTCTCGACCAATTGCAGGGCCCCTCACCGGTGTACAACATGGCCACAGCGCTTCGGCTCAGCGGAGCACTGGACGTCGAGGCGCTGGGTGCGGCACTCGCCGATGTGGTGGCCCGCCACGAGAGCCTGCGCACCGTGTTTCCGGCCGTCGACGGGATACCAAGGCAATCGGTGCTGGCAATCGAAAACGCTCAGTTCCATTGGGATACCGTCGATGCCACCGGTTGGACGGTGGAGCAATTGCAGGAAGCCATCGGAGAAGCGGCCCGTCACACCTTCGACCTATCAGTAGAAATCCCGCTACGGGCAAGACTTTTCCGTCTCGCCGCCGACGAACATGTACTGGCGGCGGTAGTGCACCACATCGCGGCCGACGGTTGGTCGGTCACTCCGCTGGTGTCCGATCTGGGGGTGGCGTACGCCGCGCGAAGCGCCGGGCATGCCCCGGGATGGGCCGAACTGGCGGTCCAGTATGTCGATTACACGCTGTGGCAGCGTGCACAGTTCGGTGACTTCGCCGACAGCCAGAGCCGGATCGCGGGCCAGCTGGCCTACTGGCAGGACGCTCTGGCCGGAATGCCCGAACGCGTGGAGTTGCCCACCGATCGTCCCTACCCGCCGGCCGCTGACCAGCGCGGCGCCACCATTGCCCTCGAATGGTCGGCCGAACTGCAGCAGCAGGTGGCCCGCGTGGCCCGTGAGCACAACGCCACCACCTTCATGGTGCTGCAAGCCGCGCTGGGAGTCCTACTCGGCAAACTCAGCGGAAGTGCCGACGTGGCAGTGGGTTTCCCGATCGCCGGGCGGCGCGACCCCGCGCTCGACGAGCTGATCGGCTTCTTCGTGAACACCCTGGTTCTTCGGGTCGATCTCACCGGCGATCCCACGGTGGCGGAGTTGCTCGCCCAGGTGCGCGCCCGGAGCCTGTCCGCCTATGAGCATCAGGACGTGCCGTTCGAAGTGCTCGTCGATCGCCTCAATCCGACCCGGTCCCTGACCCATCACCCGCTCGTCCAGGTCGCGCTGTCGTGGCAGAACGTGCCCGGCCAGGTCGGCAGCGGTTCCGGTTCCGGGCTGGCGCTCGGTGATCTGGAGGTCAGCCAGATGGCGGCCGACACCCACACTGCGCGCATGGATTTGAGCTTCTCCCTGGCTGAACGTCGAACGCGGACCGGTGCGCCCGCCGGCATCGGCGGCACTGTGGAGTTCCGCACCGACGTGTTCGACGCGGCGAGCATCGAAACCCTGATCGGCCGGTTCGAGCAGGTTCTGCTGGCGATGACCACTGACACCGACCGTCGTCTTTCCTCGATCGATCTGCTCGGTGCCGTTGAACATGCCCACCTCGATGCGATCGGCAACCGGGCCGCACTTGCCCGATCCACCCGCGCATCGGTGTCGGTGCCCGCGCTGTTCGCCGAACAGGTTGCCCGCTCACCCGAGGCAGTCGCGGTGTCCTCTGCGGGGCAGTCGCTGACATACCGCGGACTCGACGAGGCGGCAGACCGGTTGGCCCGGCTGATGATCGGATCGGGTGCCGGGCCTGGGACCTGCGTGGCTCTGCTACTCGAGAGATCCGCCGAGGCCATCGTCGCGATGCTGGCGGCGCTGAAGACCGGAGCGGCGTACCTGGCGATCGATCCCGCGCTGCCCGCGGCCCGGGTCGAGTTCATGCTGGCGGATGCCGCACCCGTCGTCGCGGTCACCACTGCCGGTCTGGCTGACCGGCTGGATGGATATCGCCTGCAGGTCATCGACATTCATGCTCCTGAGGCGGCCGGCCAACCGGCTGCGCCACTTGCCGGCCCGACGCCGGAGCCCGCCCCGGACGATCTCGCGTACCTGATCTACACCTCCGGTACCACCGGTCTGCCCAAGGGCGTGGCAGTCACCCACGACAACCTGTCGCACCTGGCGCGGTCCACACCGGAAGACCTACCCGTGAACCAAGTGTGGACGCAATGTCACTCGTATGCTTTCGACTTCTCGGTGTGGGAGATCTGGGCTGCGTTGCTGGGCGGGGCCCGTCTGGTGGTGGTGCCCGAGTCGGTGGTGAGTTCACCCGAGGATTTCCATGCCCTCTTGCGCCGGGAGCAGGTCAACGTCCTCACACAGACTCCGTCGGCCGCTGGAGCGCTGTCGGCTGAGGGTCTGGAGTCGGTCGCGTTGCTGCTCGGTGGGGAGGCGTGTCCCGGTGAGGTGGTCGATCGCTGGGCGCCCGGGCGAGTGGTGATCAACGCCTACGGCCCGACCGAGATCACCGTGTACGCATCGATGAGCGCGCCTCTGGTACCTGGATCGGGTGCCGCGCCCATCGGCGCGCCGGTTGCGACATCGGCGCTGTTCGTCCTGGACGAGTGGTTGCGTCCGGTGCCGCCCGGGGTGGTCGGTGAGCTTTACGTGGCCGGTGACGGCGTGGCGTGCGGCTACCTCGGTCGGTCGGCGTTGACCGCGGCCCGATTCGTGGCCTGCCCGTTCGGGGAGCCCGGTCAACCAGCCGCACGGATGTATCGCACCGGTGATCTCGTGAGGTGGCGGTCCGACGGGCAGCTGCAATACCTGGGTCGGGCAGACGACCAGGTGAAGATCCGTGGGTACCGGATCGAGCTCGGTGAAGTCCAGGCGGCTCTGGGCGGGCTGGACGGAGTGGGCCAGGCCGCGGTGATCGCCCGCGAGGACCATCCGGGCGTCAAGCGTCTGGTCGGCTATGTCACCGAGGACTCCGCAGGGTCGGTGGACCCGGTTGGTGCGCGGACTGCCTTGGCAGACCGGTTGCCCCCGTACATGGTTCCGTCTGCGATTGTGGTGCTCGAAGCGTTGCCGTTGACCGTCAACGGAAAACTGGACACCCGCGCCTTACCGGCTCCTGAATACCAGGACGTAGATAAGTACCGCGCACCTGGGACCGCCGTCGAGGAGGTCCTGGCGGGTATCTACGCCCGGGTTCTGGGGCTGGATCGGGTCGGCGTCGACGAATCCTTCTTTGACCTGGGTGGCGACAGCATCCTGTCCATGCAGGTGGTGGCGCAGGCCAGAGCATGCGGTGTGATGTGCCGGCCGCGTGACATTTTCGTCGAACAGACGGTCGCCCGCCTGGCGCAAGTAGTGGGGGTGACCGGCGATGACGACGGCCCGGTCGACGAGGGCATCGGTGCCGTGGTGGCGACGCCCATCATGCGGTGGCTGCACGACGTGCACAGCTCGGGTGGTCAGGTCGACCAGTTCAACCAGACCGTCGTGATCCAAGCCCCGTCAGGTGCCACCGAATCCGATGCCGAGTTGGTGTTGAGTGCCCTGCTGGACCGGCACGCTATGTTGCGACTGCGCGCCGAGGACGCCGACACCGGCAACTGGTCATTGCTGGTCCCCGAAAAGGGTTCGGCACGACCGTGTCTGGACTCGGTGGAGGTCCTCTCGGACGAAGCGTTGGTTGCCACGCGGTCCCGGCTGAACCCGGCCGCCGGTCAGATGTTGAGCGCTCTGTGGGTGGCATCCACCCGCCAACTGGTGTTGACCATTCACCACCTGGCCGTCGATGCGGTGTCCTGGCGGATCCTGTTGGAAGACCTCAACATCGCGTGGGCGCAGCATTGTCAGGGACAACCGGTGGCGTTGATGGCCACAGGAACGTCCTTCGCGCAGTGGGGCGCACTACTCGCCCGATATGCGCGCTCCGCGGCGGTGGAGTCCCACACCGACAGTTGGCGGCAAGTGTTGACGACTCCATCGGTGCTTCCCGAGGTGCGACCGGAACTCGACACGTATGCCACCGCCGGCCACCTCACCGCCGAGTTGGATGTCGAGACGACCCGCGCTCTACTGGGCGAGGTCCCGGCGGCCTTCCACGCGGGGGTGCAAGACATCCTGCTGATCGCCTACGGGCTGGCGCTGACGCAGTTTCTCGGAGTCACCTTGCCGGTTGCCGTCGACGTCGAAGGTCATGGCCGCCAAGAGGATCTGGATGGACTGTCCGATCGGGCCGTCGACCTGTCCCGCACCGTGGGCTGGTTCACCACCAAGTATCCGGTGGTACTGGACGTGGCAGTCGACGCAGGCCGACGTCGGGCCGGGCTCAGCTGGTCGGAGGTGGTGGCCGGTGCTCCGGCACTCGGTCGCGTGATCAAGGATGCCAAGGAACAACTGCACTGCCTGCCGGACGGCATTACCTACGGACTGTTGCGACACCTCAACCCCGACGTCGATCTGTCCGGGTCCGAGCCGACCATCGGATTCAACTACCTCGGCAGGTTGGGCGGATCCGGTCCGGTGCAGCAGGCGGAAACGGCCGGGCTGTGGCAGGTCAGCGTCGACGGGGTAGCCGCAGCCGCGGCCGCTGCGGCCATTCCGATGCCACTCGGACACACCGTGGAGCTCAACGCGAGCACCGCCGAAACCGACGAGGGACCGCGCCTTCACGCATCCTGGACGTGGGCGAACTCGGCTTTGGACGAGGCCAAGGTCAGCAGACTGAGTCAGCTCTGGTTCGAAGCGCTCGCCGGCATTTGCGCGCACGTCCGCCGCGGCGGGGGCGGACTGACCCCTTCCGACGTAGTCCCTGCCGAGCTCACCCAGTCTCAGCTTGACGAGTTGGCTCTGGAATACGAGCTGGCCGATGTGCTTCCGCTGACCCCGCTGCAGCAAGGGCTTCTCTTCCACGCCAATGCGTCCCACGACGATGACGACGTCTACGCCATGCAACTAGACGTCACAGTCACCGGCCCGCTGGATGGCGATCGGCTGCGCGAGGCAGTGCGCACAGTGGTCAGGCGCCACCCCAACCTGGCGGCCCGGTTCGACAAGCGGTTCGACGAACCGGTGCAGGTCCTCATGGCCGATCCGGACGTACCGTGGCAGTACCTCGAAATGGCCGGGGACACCGACGTGCAGCGGGTGTGTTCCGATGAACGCGCCGCAGTCTGCGACCTGGCCCACGAATCGCCATTCCGGGCAACGCTGATCCGGACCGCGGACAACGAGCACCGGTTCGTCATGACCTACCACCACATCGTGCTCGACGGGTGGTCACTGCCGATCCTGCTCCAGGAGATATTCACCAGCTACTACGGAGGACACCTGCCGGCTCCCGCCTCCTATCGCAGATTCGTGACGTGGATGGCCGATCGGGATGTCGACGCCGCCTTCGCCGCGTGGCGTGACGTTCTCGCTGATTTCGCCACCCCGACACTGGTCGCCCCGAACCGTACGCGGCCGGGACGGCGGGCTACCGAGATGTTCCGACTGCCTGCCGAAACCACCCGGGCCGTCACTGAACTCGCGCGTTCGCAACACACCACTGCGAACACGGTTCTGCAGGCCGCCTGGGCGCAGGTGCTCACGTGGCTCACCGGGCAGCACGATGTGGTGTTCGGCGTGGCAGTCTCGGGTCGCTCGGCCGAAGTAGCCGGCGCGGATTCGATGGTCGGCCTGCTCATCAACACCGTGCCGGTGCGGGCCACCATCACTCCGGACACCACCATCGCGGGACTACTCGACGAGCTGCAGCGCCGCCACGGCGACACCCTCGACCATCAGCATCTAGCCCTCAGCGAGATTCACCGCGCCGTCGGTCATGATCAGCTGTTCGACACCTTGTTCGTCTACCAGAACTATCCGGTGGACGCGGTAGCGGCGACGATGGCCGACGGCTTGGCCATCACCGAGGTCAACGGCCGCGAGTACAACCATTACCCGCTGACGTTGCAGGCCATGCCGGGAGCGGAACTTGTTCTCCGCGTCGAGTTCGACACGGGCGTGTTCACGGCCAAACGCGTGAACAAGATCGTCGGACGATTCCAGCGGGTGCTCGAAGCCATGACCGGGGAGGAACAACAATCGTGAGTGCAGATGCCAACCGGCGATTGTTGTCGATGGATCTGGACGACGACGAGGAACTCGACGAGCTCGACGAGTGGGGTAATCGGGCGGCCCTGGACAAGCCGCTGACGGCATCCTTGTCCATCCCGGCGATGTTCGCCGAGCAGGCGGCTCGTGACCCGGGCGCGATCGCGGTCAGCTTCCGGGGCAGCAACATCACCTACGGTGAGCTCGATCAGTCTGCGAATCGTCTGGCGCACCTGCTCGTTGAGCGCGGTGTGGGTCCGGGGCAGCGGGTGGCGTTGCTGTTCCCGCGGTCGGTCGAGGCGGTCGTGGCGATTCTGGGTGTGTTGAAAACCGGTGCGGCATATGTACCGATCGACCCCTCGGTCCCTGATGCGCGTATCGAATTCGTGCTCAGCGACTCAGCACCGGTAGCGGCGATCAGCATCGCTGACCAGATGCATCGCTTGAGTGGGCGAGCGGTGGCCATGATCGACATCAACGACCCCACCATGACCAGCCAACCCGTCACGCCGCCGCAGGACGAGCCGGACGCCGACGACATCGCCTATTTGATTTACACCTCGGGTACCACGGGTGTTCCCAAGGGGGTGGCGGTTCCGCATGGGAATGTGACGGGGTTGTTGAGCGCGATCGATGGTGTTGTCGATCTGTCGCCGGGTCAGGTGTGGACGCAGTGTCATTCGTTGGCGTTTGACTTCTCGGTGTGGGAGATCTTCGGTGCGCTGCTGCATGGTGGGCGTCTGGTGGTGGTGGGCGAATCGGTGACGCGTTCGGCTGAAGAGTTGCATGCGTTGCTTGTTGATGAACGTGTCAGCGTGTTGAGTCAGACGCCGTCGGCGTTCTATGCGCTGCAAGCCGCCGACGAGCTGGCTGATTCAGCATCCGAGCTCGAGCTGGAACTGGTCGTGTTCGGTGGGGAGGCGTTGGAGCCGGCTCGGCTCAAGTCGTGGCTGACTGAGCATCCGGTGTTGCCGCGGTTGATCAACATGTATGGGATTACCGAGACGACGGTGCATGCGTCGTTTCGGGAGATCACTGCTGGCGATGTCGGGGGGGTTGGGAGTCCGATCGGTGTGCCGTTGGACCATCTGGCATTTTTTGTGCTTGATGGTTGGTTGCGTCCGGCGCCGGTGGGTGTGGTGGGTGAGTTGTATGTGGCCGGTGCGGGTTTGGGTTATGGCTATGTGGGGCGCACTGGGTTGTCGTCGACTCGGTTTGTGGCGTGTCCGTTTGGTTTGGCGGGCGGGCGGATGTATCGGACCGGGGATTTGGTGTGTTGGGGGGCTGACGGTCAGCTGCAGTATGTGGGTCGTGCTGATGAGCAGGTCAAGATTCGTGGTTATCGCATCGAGTTGGGGGAGATCCAGTCGGCGTTGATGGCGTTGGACGGTGTGGATCAGGCGGTGGTGATCGCGCGGGAGGATCGTCCCGGCGACAAGCGTCTGGTCGGTTACCTCACCGGCACTGTTGATCCTGCAGTGGCGCGTGCCGAGCTCGCCGAGAAGCTGCCCTCCTACATGGTGCCCACCGCGGTCGTCGCTCTGGACGAATTTGCGTTGACCGTCAACGGCAAACTCGACAAAAAAGCGTTACCAGCACCCGAATACCAACACACCGACGAGTATCGGGCTCCGACCACTCCCACTGAGGAGATCGTCGCCGGTATCTACGCCCAGGTTCTCGGACTGGACCGCGTCGGTGTCGACGCGTCGTTCTTCGATCTGGGCGGCGATTCGCTGCAGGCCATGCGCCTGGTCGCCGCGCTCAATCGGACGTTGAACGCGGGCTTGGAAGAGCGCGTCGTGTTCGACGCTCCCACGGTCGCCCAGTTGATGCTTCGCATCGGTGGTGAGCAAGGTCGTCAACAGCCGTTGGTGGCCGGCAAGCGGCCCATGGTGATGCCGTTGTCCTATGCACAAAGCCGATTGTGGTTCATCGATCAATTGAACGGTCCCTCACCGGTTTACAACCTGGCAGCAGCGCTTCACCTTGATGGCCCACTGGATGTGGAAGCCCTCGGCGCGGCATTCGCCGACCTCCTGGGCCGCCACGAGAGCCTGCGAACCTTGTTCCCCACGGTCGAGGGAACGCCGCAACAGCTGATTGTTCCCGCCGATCAGACCGAATTCGGTTGGCAAGTCGTCGATGCCGTCGGTTGGTCGGCAGACCGGCTGCAGAAGGCCATCGAAGATTCCGCCCGCCACAGTTTCGATCTGGCCACCGAGATCCCGGTACGCGCAAAGGTTTTTCGGGTTTCCGAGGACCGGCATGTTTTGGCGGTGGTGGTGCACCATATCGCTGCCGACGGCTGGTCGATCACGCCGCTGGTGGCAGATCTGGGAGTGGCCTACACGAGCAGGCGGATAGGACAGGCCCCTGACTGGCAGCCATTGGCAGTTCAGTATGCGGATTACACCCTGTGGCAGCGCGCCCAGCTCGGCGACCTCGAGCACAGCAACAGCCGGATCTCCCAGCAGCTGGATTACTGGGCGGAGACCCTGGCCGGGATGCCCGAGCGCCTGACGCTTCCGACCGACCGGCCGTACCCACTGGTGGCCGACCAAAAGGGCAACCGGGTCGAGGTGCAGTGGTCCGCCGATTTGCAGTTACAGGTGGCGCGCCTGGCTCGCGATCACAACGCGACGAAGTTCATGGTGGTCCAAGCGGCACTGCTCACCCTGCTGTCCAAGCTCAGCTCGAGTACTGATGTGGCAGTGGGCTTCCCGATCGCCGGGCGCCGTGATCCTGCCCTCGACGGCCTGATCGGGTTCTTCGTCAACACCCTGGTGCTGCGGGCAGACCTCGCAGGGAATCCCAGCGTCACAGAAGTGCTGGACCAGGTAAGAGCGCGGACCCTCGGTGCGTTCGACCATCAAGACGTGCCCTTCGAGGTCCTGGTCGAACGGCTCAACCCGTCGCGGTCGCTGGCCCATCACCCGCTGGTGCAGGTGATGCTGGCCTGGCAGAACGTTCCCGGGCAGGTCGGCGAAGCCGACAAGGTGCTGCTGGAGGATCTGCAGGTCACGCAGCTGCCGCTGGACACGCACACCGCCCGCACGGACCTGTCGTTCTCGTTGGCCGAACGGTGGACCGAAACCGGAGAAGCCGCAGGAATTTCCGGCACTGTCGAGTTCCGGACCGACGTATTCGACGACAACAGCATCGAAGTGCTGATCGATCGGTTACGCCGGGTGCTCGAGTCGATGGCCGCCGACCCGACCCGCCGGTTGTCGGCGATCGATGTGCTCGACGCCGACGAGCGGGTGCGGCTGGACACGGTGGGCAATCGGGCAGCGCTGGCCCGTCCTGAACCAACGACGGCTACGATCCCGGCACTGTTCGAGAGGCACGTGGTCCGCGATCGGGAGGCGATCGCAGTCAGCTTCGACGGTAGGCAGATCACGTATGGAGAGCTCGATCAGGCCGCGAACAGACTGGCGCAGTTGCTCGTTGAGAACGGTGTCGGCCCCGGGCAACGGGTCGCGTTGCTGTTCACCCGCTCAGTTGAGGCGATCGTCGCGATCTTCGCAGTGCTCAAGTCCGGCGCGGCGTATGTGCCGATCGACCCTGTGGTGCCCGACTCCCGGTTGTCGTTCGTCCTCACCGATTCCGCGCCGGTCGCCGTGGTCACCACAACCGACCTGATCCCCCGGATCGTCGGTCATGGGCTGCTGGTGATCGACGTCTGTGAGATCACGGTTCGTGCGATCGATGATCGTCGGGCCGCTGTGTTGCCCGCACCCGGTCCGGACGACATCGCATATCTGATCTACACGTCGGGGACCACCGGCGTGCCGAAAGGTGTGGCGATCCCGCACCGCAACGTGGCCCGCCTACTGGCGGCGCTGGACACCGAGCTGGAATTGTCCGCGGATCAGGTATGGACGCAATGTCATTCGTTGGCGTTCGACTTCTCGGTGTGGGAGATCTTCGGTGCGCTGCTGCATGGCGGGCGGCTGGTGGTCGTGGGCGACGCGGTAGCCCGTTCGCCTGAAGAGTTGCATGCGTTGCTCGTCGATGAACACGTCAGCGTGCTGAGCCAGACGCCGTCGGCGTTCTATGCGCTGCAAGCCGCCGACGAGCTGGCTGATTCAGCATCCGAGCTCGAGCTGGAACTGGTCGTGTTCGGTGGGGAGGCGTTGGAGCCGGCCCGGCTGGGTGAGTGGTTACAGGATCATCCGGTGTTGCCGCGGTTGATCAATATGTATGGGATTACCGAGACGACGGTGCATGCGTCGTTTCGGGAGATCACTGCTGGCGATGTCGGGGGGGTTGGGAGTCCGATCGGTGTGCCGTTGGACCATCTGGCGTTTTTTGTGCTTGATGGTTGGTTGCGTCCGGCGCCGGTGGGTGTGGTGGGTGAGTTGTATGTGGCCGGTGCGGGTTTGGGTTATGGCTATGTGGGTCGCACTGGGTTGTCGTCGACTCGGTTTGTGGCGTGTCCGTTTGGTTTGGCGGGCGGGCGGATGTATCGGACCGGGGATTTGGTGTGTTGGGGGGCTGACGGTCAGCTGCAGTATGTGGGTCGTGCTGATGAGCAGGTCAAGATTCGTGGTTATCGCATCGAGTTGGGGGAGATCCAGTCGGCGTTGATGGCGTTGGACGGTGTGGATCAGGCGGTGGTGATCGCGCGGGAGGATCGTCCCGGTGACAAGCGTCTGGTCGGTTACCTCACCGGCACGGCTGACCCGGTCGAGTGCCGGGTCGCACTGTCCGAGAAGCTGCCCTCCTACATGGTGCCCACCGCGGTGGTCGCTCTGGACGAATTTCCGTTGACCGTCAACGGCAAACTCGACCAGAAGGCCTTGCCTGCACCGGAATACCAGGACATCGATCATTACCGTGCCCCGGCCACCCGCCTCGAGGAAATCCTGGCCGGTATCTTCGCCGAGGTGCTCGGGCTGGAGCAGGTCGGGGTCGACGACTCATTCTTCGACCTTGGCGGAGACAGTATTTCGGCCATCCAGGTGATATGGCGGGCACACAGTGCCGGTCTGACCGGTCGCCCGCGCGACATCTTCGTCCAGCAGACCGTCGCCCGGCTGGCACGTGTGGTCAGGATGTCCAACAGCGCGGGCAGCGTGGCCGACGAAGGTCTCGGACCGGTCGTGCCCACCCCGATCATGCGGTGGCTCAAGAGCCTGGAGACTTCCGAGGGGCCAATCGACGAGTTCAACCAGACGGTCGTGCTGCAAGCCCCATCGGGTGCATCTGCGGATGATGTCGCAATCTTGTTGCAGGCCTTGCTCGATCGACACGGGATGCTGCGGTTGCGCGCAGAAGACGACGGTGCCGGCGGATGGTCGTTGACGGTGCCCGAGGCAGATGCCGTCGACGCGGGCACGTGTCTGCATACGGTGGACGTGCTGTCGGAAGAGGCTCTGGCCGCCGCGAGGTCCCGGTTGAACCCGGCCGCCGGGGTGATGCTGAGTGCGGTGTGGAGTGCCTCCACGGGGCAACTGGCGCTGGTCGTCCACCACCTCGCTGTTGACGGCGTCTCGTGGCGAATCATGTTGGAGGACCTCAACATCGCCTGGGTGCAGCATCGCGGCGACCAGCCGGTGCTGTTGCCGCGGACCGGAACGTCGTTCACTCGGTGGGCCGATCTGCTGTCTGAGTACGCGTACCACCCCGACGTGGTCGAGCAGGCGGACATCTGGCGGCGAGTGACCACGATTCCGGCTTCGTTGCCTGCACCGCACCCTTCGGAGGATACGTTCGCCACGGCGGGCTACCTGTCGGAATTCCTCGACGCCGAGACCACCCACATGCTGCTGGGCGAGGTTCCGACAGCATTTCACGCCGGCGTGCAGGAGATCCTGCTGATCGCCTTCGCTTTGGCGTGGACGCAGTATCTCGGGACCGGCGGTGCGCCGATCGCGATCGACGTCGAGGGTCACGGCAGGCAAGAGGACGTGGTACCCGGTGGGTCCGATGACCACGACGTCGACCTGTCCCGGACGGTCGGGTGGTTCACCACCAAGTACCCGGTGGCTCTGAACTTCGGCGGTCCGGTGGGCGGGCTGCGTTGGACACAGGTGGTGGCTGGTGATGCCGCGCTCGGCGCGGTGATCAAGGATGCCAAAGAGCAGCTGCGCGCTCTGCCCGACGGTCTGACCTACGGCCTGCTCCGCTATTTGAATTCCGACGTGGATCTGGCCGGTTCCGATCCCGTGATCGGGTTCAACTATCTCGGGCGACTGGGGTCCCCGGCGGCCTACGCGTCGGGCGACGTGTGGCGGTTCAGCCAGGCCGGTTTTTCGTTGACCGGTGCTGCCGGGTCCATGCCCATCGCACTGGCACACTCGGTGGAGCTCAACGCCGTCACCATCGACACCGATACCGGCCCGCATCTGAATGCCACCTGGACCTGGGCGCCTTCCGCGCTGGATCGCACAGCCGTCACCCGGATCAGTCGGTTGTGGTTCGACGCGCTGGCGGGCATCTGCGCACATGTGCGGCGTGGTGGCGGCGGCTTGACGCCGTCGGACATCGCCCCGGCCCGCTTGAGTCAGCGTCAGCTCGATGAGCTGCATGCCCAATTCCCGGTCGCGGACGTACTGCAGCTGACTCCGCTGCAACAGGGACTGCTGTACCACGCGGGCGTCGCGAAATCATCCGGTGACGACGTCTACGCGGTGCAGCTGGATCTGGCATTGAGCGGTCCGCTCGAGGTGAACCAGCTGCGCGAGGCCGTGCAGACCGCCGTCAGCCGGCATCCACATCTGACGGCTCGTTTCTGCCACCAATTCGAGCAACCTGTACAGGTCATTCCCGCGGATCCCGTTGCGCCCTGGCGATACATCGAGTTGCACACCGACGGTGTCGGCGTCGAGGCAGAGATCGAGGAGATCTGCGCGGCCGAGCGCGCAGCTGTGTGTGACCTCGAGAACCAGCCCGCCTTCCGGGTAGCTCTCATTCGCGTCGCGGACAACACCCATCGGTTCGTGCTGACCAATCACCACATCGTGCTCGACGGCTGGTCGATGCCGATATTGATGCAGGAGATCTTCGCCGGCTACCAGGGGGTCCGGTTGCCCGCCGCCTCGCCGTACCGCAGTTTCATGGCGTGGTTGGCCGAACGCGATCACCATGCCGCGCACGCCGCGTGGCGGGAGGTGCTGGCCGGTTTCGACACCCCGATTCTCGTGGGACCGCCGCAGAAGTTGCGGTTCGGGGAGAGAAGCGTCGCCTCGTATCGGATACCGGCGAAGACCACGAGGGCACTCACCAAGTTGGCCCGTTCTCACCACACCACCGTCAACGTGGTGTTGCAGGGAGCCTGGGCATTACTGCTCAGTTCGCTGACCGGCCAGCCTGACGTTGCCTTCGGCACCGTCGTCTCGGGTAGGTCGCCGGAGGTCGACGGTGCGGATTCGATGGTGGGCCTGCTGATCAACACGGTGCCGGTACGCGCGACCTTCACTCCGGACATGACCACGGCCGGGCTGCTGGATCAATTACAGAGCGCCCACAACGACACGCTCGAGCATCAGCACGTGGCCCTCAGCGACATCCACCGCATCACCGGGCAGGATCGCCTGTTCGACACCGTCTTCGTCTATGAGAACTACCCGACCGAGGCCGGGACTCAACCGGGCGGCGACGGGTTGGCCATCATCGGTTTCAGCAGTCGCGACTACTACCACTATCCGATCTCGGTGCAGGCCGGGCCGGGCCGGGAACTGGAACTGCGGGTCCAGTACGACACCGATGTCTTCGACGCGGAATCCATCGAAGCGCTGATGGAGCGGTTCCGGAAGGTACTGGTGGAGATGACCGCACATCCGGGTCGCCGATTGTCGTCATTGGACTTTATGAAGGGCTCCGAGCCGCGGCTGGGCAGCTGGGCACTCGCGGCTGAGCCCACGGTCTCGCAGCCGGTTTCATCACCGGACTCGTCCGGTGATGCATACTGCCCGCCGGCGACCTTGATCGAGCAGATCGTGGCCAGCATCTACGCCGAGGTGCTGGGTGTAGACCGGGTCGGGGTGGAGGAGTCGTTCTTCGATTCGGGTGGCGATTCGATCTCAGCGATGCGTGCCATCGCTGCGATCAACGCAGCCCTCGACGTCGAGCTCACGGTGCTCACGCTGTTCGAATCGCCGTCGGTGCGCAGCCTGGCTCAGCAGTTGGAGAACACCCCCGCTCAGTGAACGACCGCGACGCTGCGCGGACGATCACCACATATAGGGCACCAGGCGGTAGCGCGCTTTCTGGGCGTATTCGCGGTATCCCTCCAACTGCTCCACCAACAGCTTCTCTTCGTCGCGGATACGGACGACGAGCATGAGAAGGCCGGGTAGGACCGGCAGGAGCCCCCAGTAGGACCCGAGCGCGAGGGGGAAGCCGACGATGGTGAGGACGTTGCCGGTGTACATGGGGTGCCGTACGAGTCCGTACAGGCCGGTGGAGACCAGCTTCTGGTCTGTCTCCACCTGAACGGTGGAGGCCGCGAAGCTGTTCTGGATGACGACAAGGCTCGTGACACCGAGCCCCAGTGCCACCAGGACGTCACCGGCCACACAGACCGCCGCCGGCACTGAGGACCAATCGAAGCGATGGTCGAGGCCGCTGATAACCACCATCGCGGCCAGAGACGCGTACCACCCGGCGATCAGGACCTTTTGCAGCGTTCGGCTTTCGGCGGCCGGACCCGCGCGCTTGCGGCGTTCGTGGGCAGCGGGATCGGCCCGTTGGAGGTAGATGCTGGGGATCCACGTCGACAGAGCGAACACCACCAGAAAGGCCCACGCCTGCCAGTAGTTGAAGGTCCCGGCGAGGGCGAACAGCACCAAGCCGAACACGATGAGTTCAACAAGGCCGAATGCCACTACTCTCGCAACGGCTTTCACGCATCCTCCTGTCGTCCTTGCAGCATCGGCTGCCGGCAGCCGCAATGCGACGCACGGCTCAACCTACCGTCGCCCGCCTGCGAGGTGGGTGCGATTGCCTCAAGCTACGGCCCAGCGGGGCAACCGGTTTCCGCAGGCATCCTGCCGTGGCGTCGTTCCTGGTGCTCTATCTCGTGATGAGAAGCGAATGGACGGGCGCTACCCGTCCCACGCTCAAGCTATGTGGGGGAGCGGTACGAGTGTGGCGCTGGCAGTGGTCGGCTACGGCGTGCTGATCCGGGCTGCGCTCGTCGGGTATCTACCGGCCGCGCTCTTCGTCTGTGTCATTGCCTTCCAATGACACGCTGGTGCCCTCGGTGAGATTCGAACTCACACTGTACGGGTTTTGAATCCGTTTCCTCTGCCAGTTGGGATACGAGGGCGTCCCGTTCGGTACTGCGGCCTACTACCTTAGAGGATGCCCCCGCGCTCGCCGAACAGCGCCCTCCACGACACAATGTTCTCCATGACCGGGTCACCGAAAGACGCTGACAGCCCCCGCCGCGTGCTCATCGCCGAGGACGAGGCGCTCATCCGCCTCGATCTCGCCGAGATGCTGCGTGAAGAGGGCTATGAGGTCGTCGGGGAGGCCGGTGACGGCCAGGAGGCCGTCGAGCTCGCCGAGTCGCTGCGCCCGGACCTGGTGATCATGGACGTCAAGATGCCGCGGCGCGACGGGATCGACGCCGCCTCAGAGATCGCCAGCAAGCGCATCGCCCCGATCGTCATCCTGACCGCCTTCAGCCAGCGGGAACTGGTCGAACGTGCCCGCGACGCCGGAGCGATGGCCTATCTGGTCAAGCCCTTCAGCATCACTGACCTGGTACCCGCCATCGAGGTGGCCGTAAGCCGGTTCAGTGAGATCGCGGCGCTGGAGAACGAAGTCGCGACGCTGGGGGACCGGCTGGAGACCCGCAAGCTGGTCGAGCGGGCCAAAGGTTTGCTGCAGAGCAAACACCAGATGACCGAGCCCGAGGCTTTCAAGTGGATTCAACGGGCCGCGATGGACCGCCGCACCACCATGAAACGAGTGGCCGAGGTGGTGCTGGAAACCTTGGACGAATCCGAGGAAGCACCCGCTCCGGAGAACTGACCGGTCGGCCCAGTTGTTAATTGTGGGTTTCTGCCGGGTCCGAAACTCCACGTTCAGCCAGTACACGAGGAAGAAGCCTCACTCAACATCCCGCGCTGGGGCCGGTCGTTGGCTATGTTCTACCCGAAGCTCTGGCGCCCCGCCCTGACACGGTCGGGGCGCCGGTACCGCTGACAACTCTGACCCGGAGGTGAAGCGTGCGCGGTAGCGTGGCACGGAAAGCGTTTGCTCTCGGAAGTGCGGGTGTGGTTGCCCTGGCGATTGCCGGCTGTAACCAGTCCTCGCCGGAAGGTGGGGCATCGCAGACCGATTTGAAGATCGTCGAGAAGATCCAGATCGACGAGAACGGTGCCGAGGTCAAGGCCGCCGGTGATGTCACGCCCGCCGATCCCGCCGGTGACGGCAAGGCGACCTGCCCGCCGGTGATGATCGGCATGATGGGTGCGCTCAACGGTCCGGACGCCGCGCTCGGCATCAACATCAAGAACGGCGTTCAGCTCGCGATCGACAAGCACAACGCCGCCAACGCGGGCTGCCAGGTGCAGCTCAAGAGCTTTGACACCGAAGGCGATCCGCAGAAGGCGACCGGTGTGGCGCCGCAGATCGTCGACGAGGCGTTCATCATCGGCCTGATCGGGCCGGCGTTCTCCGGGGAGACCAAGGCCACCGGCGACGTGTTCAACCAGGCTGGTCTGGTCGCAGCCACCGCATCGGCCACCAACGTCACGTTGAGCGAGAACGGGTGGCGGACGTTCTTCCGCGGCCTGGCCAATGACGGCGTGCAGGGTCCCTCGGTGGCCAACTATCTCAAGAACACCCTGGGCAACAAGAAGGTGTGCGTGGTCGACGACAGCACTGACTACGGACTCGGGCTCGCCGAGGCGGTGCGTGAAACCCTTGGCCCCGTTGCTGATTCGGCGTGCAACATCTCGGTGAAGAAGGGGGACAAGGAGTTCTCGGCCGCCGTCACCCAGATCAAGGGCGCCGCTCCGGACTCGGTGTTCTACAGCGGCTACTACTCCGAGGCAGCACCGTTCGTACAGCAGCTCAAAGACGGCGGCGTGACGGCGACCTTCGTCAGCGCCGACGGCACCAAGGACCAGCAGTTCGTCAACCAGGCCGGGGATTCGTCGAAGGGCGCGTTGCTGTCCTGCCCATGTGGTCCGGCCACCGGTACGTTCGCCGACGAGTACACCAAGAAGTTCGGTCAGGCGCCGGGCACCTACAGCACCGAGGGCTATGACCTCGGCACCATCCTGCTCAAGGGCATCGATTCCGGCGCCATCACCCGTCCGGCCCTCCTCGATTTCGTCCGCAAGTACGAGGGTCAAGGTGTGGCCCGCAAGTACCAGTGGACCGACAAGGGCGAGCTGACCACCAACTTGATCTGGATGTACGAAGTCAAGTAGTCCATCTGCGGAAACGCGTCCGAGACCGGAGCCCGGACTCGGACGCGTTTCGCTACACATCACGGAGTCAGGAGCCGCCGCCGGATGATCCATCAGTGCGTCGAGCAGTCCGCCTGCCTGGCCGCCAACATCAACTTCGACTTGAACGGACTGCAGGACCGGTTCCTCCAATTGACGGTCGACGGACTGTCCTGGGGTGCGATCTATGCATTGGTGGCGGTGGGCTACACCTTGGTGTTCGGCGTGCTCCGCCTGATCAACTTCGCCCATTCCGAGATCTTCATGCTGGGGATGTTCGGGGCGTACTTCTGCCTCGACGTGATTCTGGGCTTCACCCCCAGCGGCACGTCCTACAACAAGGGCGTCGCGCTGACCGTGCTCTATCTCGGGATCGCCATGCTGTTCGCCATGCTGGTCTCGGGGTCGGCCGCGGTGGGGCTGGAGTTCATCGCCTACCGGCCGCTCCGCAAGCGGAATGCCCGTGCCCTGACTTTCCTCATCACGGCGATCGGCATGTCGTTCGTTCTGCAGGAGTTCGTGCATTTCGTGTTGCCGAAGCTGCTGAAGGGATATGGCGGAAGTAACGCGCAACAACCCATCGTCCTGGTGAAGCCGGCGGTCCAGTTCACCTTGTTCGAGGGTACGAAGTTCGAAGCGATCATCACCAACGTCACCCTGGTGGTCATCGGGGCGGCGCTCGTGGTCGCGATCCTGACCGACATCGCCATCAACCGGACGAAGTTCGGCCGCGGCATCCGGGCGGTCGCGCAGGATCCGACCACCGCCACGTTGATGGGCGTCTCCCGGGAGCGAATCATCATGCGGACCTTCCTCATCGGTGGTCTGCTCGCCGGGGTCGCGGCGCTGCTCTTCACACTCAAGGTGCCCCAGGGAATCATCTACTCGGGGGGCTTCCTGCTCGGCATCAAGGCGTTCTCGGCCGCGGTGCTCGGCGGCATCGGCAATCTGCGCGGAGCTCTGCTCGGTGGGCTGCTGCTGGGCATCATGGAGAACTACGGACAAGCCGTGTTCGGAACGCAATGGCGTGACGTCGTGGCGTTCGTACTGCTGGTGCTGGTCCTGCTGTTCCGGCCGACCGGCATACTCGGTGAGAGCCTGGGGAAGGCACGGGTATGAGCGAGCATCATGACTCAGCGTCCGGCAGTTCGGTGGTCAAGGCACTGCTGGCTCCCGGTGACGCCATCCGCGAAGCCTGGGCCACGCTGCCACGCGTCGCGAAATGGATTGTCGGCGCTGTGGGTTTCCCGCTACTGGCACTGCTGCCGTTGTTCACGCCGAGCTTCCTCAACACGACCGGCATCAGTTTCGGCGGCACCATGGCACAGTTCGCGATGGTGGCCATCATCGCCATCGGACTCAACGTCGTCGTCGGTCAGGCCGGCCTCCTCGACCTCGGCTACGTGGGTTTCTATGCCGTGGGTGCCTACACCGTCGCTCTGTTGACCAGTCCGGACAGCCCGTGGAACAAGATGGGCCCCAACGGTTTCTTCAGCAAGGACTGGGCCTGGCTGTCCTGCGTGCCGTTGGCGATGGCCGTCACCGCGCTGGCCGGACTCATCCTGGGGACGCCCACACTGCGGTTGCGAGGCGATTATCTGGCCATCGTCACCCTCGGTTTCGGTGAGATCATCCGACTGCTGGCCGACAATCTTTCCGACATCACCAACGGTTCCCGCGGGCTCAACCAGGTCGCCTACCCGCGGCTGGGCGAGAGCGAACAGCTGCCCAACGGAGTTTTCTCCAGTGGCAACTCCGCCGGTGCGGCCAACTACGGGACTTGGTGGTTCTGGCTGGGCCTGATCCTGATGATCGGGATCCTGCTGTTGGTGGGCAATCTGGAGCGCAGCCGGGTCGGACGTGCCTGGGTGGCGATCCGCGAAGATGAGGACGCCGCAGAAGTGATGGGCGTCAACACGTTCCGGTTCAAGCTGTGGGCGTTCGTGATCGGCGCCGCGATCGGCGGACTCTCGGGGGCGCTCTATGCCGGCCAGGTTCAGTACGTGGCGCCGCCCACGTTCAACATCATCAACTCGATGCTGTTCCTGTGCGCGGTGGTACTCGGCGGTCAAGGCAACAAACTCGGCGTGATCTTCGGCGCCTTCATCGTCGTCTATCTGCCCAACCGCCTCCTGGGCGTCGAGTTCCTCGGGATCAATCTGGGTGACCTCAAATATCTTTTCTTCGGTTTGGCTCTGGTGGTCCTGATGATCTTCCGGCCGCAGGGCCTGTTCCCGGTGCGACAGCAACTGTTGACCTACGGCAGGTCAGCCCGGCAGTTGTTGCGCGCTGCCACGCGGAAGGAGCCGGTGCGATGACCGAGTCCTTGCCCGGCACGACCGAGAGTGTCGAGGAACTGGCCGGGGTGCATCGTGACATAAACGCCGCCGAAGGCGAGATCTTGCTGGAGACCAGAGAACTCACTGTGAAGTTCGGTGGCCTGGTGGCACTGGACTCGGTCAGTTTCGACATCCGCCGTGGGGAGATCCTCGGCCTCATCGGCCCCAACGGGGCGGGCAAGACGACCTGTTTCAACGCGATCACCGGGGTCTACCGGCCCAGTTCGGGTTCCGTGATGTTCGACGGCGCTCCGTTGGGCCGGATCAAACGCCATCAGATCACCCGCCGTGGCATCGCCCGCACGTTCCAGAACATCCGGCTCTTCGGCGAGATGACCGCGCTGGAGAACGTCATGGTGGGAACCGATGCGCGGCACAAGACCTCGGTGCCGGGCGCCCTGGTGCGGTCCGGGCGCCACCGTCGTGAGGAGCGGTCGGCGATCGAACGGGCCGTGGCCTTGCTGCACTTCGTCGGGATCGCACACCGCGGCGAGGAGAAGGCCAAGAACCTTCCCTACGGTGACCAGCGCCGCCTGGAGATCGCCCGCGCCCTGGCCACCGAGCCCAAGCTGTTGTGCCTGGACGAACCGGCGGCGGGGTTCAATCCGGCGGAAAAGGCGTCGCTGATCGAGTTGATCCGCAAGATCCGCGACGACGGCTACACCGTGCTGCTGATCGAACACGACATGCGACTGGTGATGGGCGTGACCGACCGCATCGTGGTGCTGGAGTTCGGCCGCAAGATCGCCGATGGATTACCGCACCAAATCCGCGAGGACCCGAAGGTCATCGCCGCGTATCTGGGGGTGCCCGATGACGAGCTCGGATGAGAGCAGCCGCCCGGTGCTCCTCGAGGTGCGCGACGTGGTGGTGCACTACGGCCGGATCAAGGCGTTGCACGGAGTGTCGCTCGTCGTGCACGAGGGGGAGCTGGTCACGTTGTTGGGCTCCAACGGGGCCGGCAAGACCACGATGATGCGGGCGATCTCGGGCCTTCGGCCCCTGACGTCGGGCTCGGTGTGGTTCGAGGGCCGCGACATCTCCCGGGTGAAAGCCCACCAGCGCGTGATCGACGGACTGATCCAGGCTCCCGAAGGCCGCGGGGTCTTCCCGGGCATGACTGTCGTGGAGAACCTGGAGATGGGTTGCTACGGGCGCAAATTCGCGTCGCGCCAGGAGCATGACGAGCGGTTGGACTGGGTGTTCGAGACGTTCCCCCGGTTGGCCGAGCGACGGTCACAGGTAGGCGGCACCCTGTCCGGCGGGGAACAGCAGATGCTCGCCATCGGACGGGCGTTGATGGCCCGTCCCCGGGTGTTGCTGCTCGACGAGCCGTCGATGGGCTTGGCACCGATGGTGATCTCACAGATCTTCAAGATCATCTCCGAGATCAACGCCCAGGGCACCACGGTGTTGCTGGTCGAGCAGAACGCCCAACAGGCGCTGAGTCGCTCCGACCGGGCTTACATCTTGGAGACCGGGAGTGTGACCCGCACCGGTGACGCGCGGGAATTGTTGGCCGACGACAGCATTCGAGCTGCCTATCTCGGCGTGGCGTGAGGCGACACGCCGAGCCAACGCTGGCATTTGTGGCCGTTCACGGCACCCTGAGGTCGTGATGGTAGGTAAGTCGATCGCGCTGTTCGTACTCGCCGCGGTCTTGGAGATCGGCGGGGCCTGGCTCGTGTGGCAGGGCGTCCGCGAGCATCGCGGCTGGATCTGGATGGGTGCGGGGGTGATTGCGCTCGGTGCCTACGGGTTTGTCGCGGCGTTCCAGCCCGACGCCCATTTCGGCCGGGTTCTGGCCGCCTACGGTGGGGTCTTCATCGCCGGATCATTGTTGTGGGGCATGGTCGCCGACGGCTTCCGGCCCGACCGTTGGGATGTCGTCGGTGCGCTGGTGGCTGTCGTCGGAGTCGGGCTGATCATGTACGCACCCCGCTGAGCCGATCAGCCCAGATGGGCGCTGTCGTCGTCGAGGTCGTCACGGCTCAGGCCCATCGGCGTGGCGGCGGGAACGTCACCGGCAGCGACCACCTGGCGGGTGATCGGCGTCAGCACCCGGAACAGAGTGGCGATCTCGTCGTCGGTCAACGCCTCCAGCGCACCCAGGGCAAGTGCATCGGTGCGGTCCTCGATCGCCTGTTTGACGTCGCGCCCGGCGTCGGTGAGCTCACCACCGCCGTCCAGCCAGCCCCGGGACCGCAGCTGCCCGACGTAGCGATCCCATTGCTCTTCGTCGTAATCGCGGCTGCGCATGATCATCTCGCGTGGCACCCGGCCTGCCGCGGCATGCAGCACGTTGCATTCCCGCCCGCTGATCCCTTCGGAGACCAATACCGCGATGTGTGCGTCACCGCGCTGTTCGCGTAGCAGGGTGACGGCGTGCCAGAGTTTGGCGATCGGCTCGTCGGGCCACGGCAGTGCCCGATTTGCCGCGTAGAGCGGGCGACCGTCCAGGGGCGCGGTTCGGGCGGCCTTGGCCGCCAGTTCGGCCGCGAGGCGGGTGTCTTCGGAGTCGGACACACCGGATCGACGGAGCGCGGCGACCGCCGAATCCGACCGCAGCCGCAACAGTGTTGCCGGGCTTGCCTTGTCCCAGACTGCAGGCAGCGCCTTGGCGACCCGCTCGAGGGTGAAGTTATAGAACGTGGCGGCGACGACGTCGGCCGGCACGATGCCGAGCGGTGCGGAGCGGCTGGCGAAGTAGCCCATCCAGAATCCCCGGTACCCCAGGGCGTCGAGGGCTGCGCGAGGCTCGGCGGCGAAGTAGGTGACTGCGTGCACCGGTTCGAGCCGGTCGAAGAAACGACGTGCCAATGCCGGAGAGCGACCCATTCTGCTAGTTAAGCACCGGGGCTTTCCGGGTCGATCACCGCGGTGGCGGCCTCATCGATGATGGCCCGCATGGCCTGTTCGGCGGCATCTGCGTCGCGCAGTCGAATCGCCTTCGCCACCTCGTCGTGCAACTCGATGGCTGCCGGCTTGGGGGAGTCGGGCATCAGTCCGTGTTCGGTCCGCCCGGCCAAGAGCTCGGCCACCACGTCGTTGAGTGCCCGGAACATCTCGTTGC
Organism: Mycolicibacterium fortuitum subsp. fortuitum; assembly: GCF_022179545.1. Next base: position 3,159,122 of record NZ_AP025518.1, read on the forward strand.
CGCTGGCTTCCAACAGCGTTTGGTGGAAAACCTTGTCCGCCAGTAGATAGGAGTCGAGGTTGCCGGACCGGCCGTGCACCACCATGTCCGACACGGCGGCAGCCAGAACCCGGCACTGATCCGGGTTGGCCCGGCGCGCCGCGAGTGCGGCGGCCGCCGGTTCGAACCCCCGCCGCAGCTCCGACAGCGACGCCAGCAGCGCGGTACGGTCCCCGGCCTGTAGCCGCCAACGAATCAGTCTGGGGTCGAACACATTCCACTTCCGCGAGGGCTGGACCGTGATCCCGACCCGGCGCCGCGATTCCACCATGCCCATCGACTCAAGGACTCGGATGGCCTCGCGCGCGACGCTGCGTGACACCTCATGTTCGGCGCTGAGCCGTTCCAACGTCAGCACCTGGTCGGCCGCCAACTCACCGGAGACGATGCCGGTGCCGAGCGCGCTCAACAGGTTGGCATGTAAGGCGCCGACGTTTGAAGGAGAGGACACGCTTACATCCTTTCATATGCCACCTTTCTCCATTAAACACCTGATGTAATTGTGATGTAGTTGCAAACGTATGCTTTTTGCGTCATGCTTTGTGACGGCAGACACACACGTGAGGCGGTTGCATGGGTTCACCAGTCGTGGTCATGGGGGTATCCGGATCGGGAAAATCGACGGTGGGCGCCGCGCTGGCACAGCGAATGCGGGTTCCCTTTGCCGACGGCGATGACTTCCATCCCGCGGCCAACATCGCCAAGATGTCCGCCGGTCACGCCCTCGACGACACAGACCGCTATCCCTGGCTGGAGGCGATCGGCCAGTGGCTGGCCGTACACCGCGACGGCGGCGTGATGAGTTGCTCGGCACTCAAGCGCAAGTATCGCGACCAATTGCGGCACCACTGCCCCGAGGTCGTATTCCTCTGTCTGAGTGGATCACCCGAGGTCATTCGCCGGCGCCAGGCCAGCCGGCCCGGCCATTTCATGCCTGCGGCCCTGCTGGATTCCCAATTCGCGACGTTGGAACCGCTCGGCACCGGCGAGGCAGGCGTGGCGATCGATGTGGATCAGAGCATCGACGACATCGTCGAACAGTTCGTCCGCCGGCGGGTGGCCCAACCGGCCACGAAGACAACAGAACAGGAGAACCGATGACATCGGCGTACCTCGCCGCCGGCACCGAACTGGTCGAGCCGGTAGCAGCCGGTGGTCAGTTGATCCTGGCGGCATTGGCCGGCATCGCACTGATCGTCGTCCTCATCACGCTGGCCAAACTGCACCCGTTCCTCGCCCTGATCTTCGGCGCATTGACGGTAGGGCTGGTCGCGGGGGAGAACATCGGCACGGTACTCGACTCGTTTTCCAACGGGTTCGGCAGCACCGCCGCCAGTGTCGGCATCCTGATCGCGCTCGGCGCGATGTTCGCCAAACTCCTGGCTGATTCCGGCGGCGCCGACGAGATCGTCGACACCATCGTCGGACACGCCTCGCCTCGGGCGCTGCCATGGGCAATGGCGTTGGTGGGCGCGATCATCGGACTGCCGATGTTCTTCGAGATCGGTCTGGTGCTGCTGATGCCGGTGATCTACCTGGTGGCGCGCCGATCGCAACTGTCGCTGATCGCTGTCGGTATTCCAGCCCTGGCGGGCTTGTCCGCGATGCACGGGTTTGTGCCGCCGCATCCCGGACCGGTTGCCGCGATCTCACTGCTCAACGCCGACCTCGGCGTCACGCTGGCCCTGGGTGTTCTGGTGGCGATACCGACGATCGTGGTCGCCGGCCCGCTGTTCGGCAAGTTGGCCGGACGCTGGGTGGTGCTTGCGGTACCCGATCGCTTCGACGCCACAGCGGAGGAGGCGGATACCGGTGTCTCCGTGACCCACACGGCTGCGCGCAGCAAGACGCGGCCGAGTTTCGCGATCACCATCTTCAGCGTGCTGCTGCCTGTCGCACTGATGATGGGCAAGGTGCTCGTTGACATCTTCGTCGACGACAAGACGCACCTGGTGCGGCAGACCTTCGACATCCTGGGCCGACCGTTGATGGCACTGTTGATCGCCGTCGTCGTCGGCATGTTCACCCTGGGCCTGGGCGCGCGGATGACCCGTGGACAGATCGTGAAGTGCATCGAGTCATCGCTTCCGCCGGTGGCCGGCATCATCCTGATCGTCGCGGCCGGTGGCGGATTCAAGCAGGTTCTGGTCGACACCGGGATCGGCACCTTGCTCGCCGAATGGGCCAAGGGCGCCAACCTGTCAGTGGTGCTGTTGGCGTGGGTACTGGCAGTCCTGATCCGGCTCGCCACCGGATCGGCCACCGTGGCCACCATCACGGCCTCCTCGCTGATGCTCGGCCTCGTCGAGGGCATGAGCACCGGCGAGGTGTCCCTGGTGGTGCTCGCCGTCGGCGCCGGTTCGTTGTTCTTCTCGCACGTCAACGACGCCGGATTCTGGCTCGTGAAGGAGTATTTCGGGATGAGCGTGGGCCAGACCATCAAATCCTGGTCGCTGATGGAGACGGCGCTGTCGGTAGCGGGCCTGGCTTTCGTCCTGCTGCTGGGGCTCGTGGTCTGAACCGGTAAACCGGGCCCCGCGTGAGGTGCCGACACCAACAGGCACCTCACGCAACGGGTTTCAGCTTCGGATGACCTGTGTGCCGCCGGCGAGTTCGTCGTGCTTGCCCTGCTTTGTGGGGCTGGAGCTGATGGTCACCGCGATGATGATCATCGCGATGACGGCGAGCAACCCGCCGACATACGGAACGATCGGCAGCAACGTGAACGCGTTGCGAATCATTGATTCCTTCGCTGTCGGCTTCGGCGTCCCGCCTGGACCGCGGACGGCCAATCCCAATATCTTCTTGCCCGGTGTCGAGCCGGTCGCGACTTCCAACCCCACGAAGTAGACGAACATCAGTAAGCCGGTGAACAGACCGGTCACCCAAATGCTGGACAGCGAATCGGTGAAGAACCCGAGAATGATCGCCACGATTTCGACGATGATGCCGTCGATCACCCTCGCGAGCCATCGCCGCCCGAGACCGCCGGGATTCTGCGCGCCGTAGGGCGGTGGATAGCCGCCCGGTCCGTATTGGCCCTGTTGCCCAAAGTCCGGTTGGTAGTTACCCGTGCTCATGCACTCAACGCTACCGATCCCGCCGCTGGTCGAGTTGGGTTCGCGCCATGTCGGCGAGCGCAGCTGAGCGTTCGCGGGCTGCCTCGGCCAATTCCGGCGCGCGTTCCCGAGCCAGATTCGCGAACTCGCTGGCGCGTTCCCGGGCGGCATCGGCGACCTCGGGGCCGTGTTCGCGGGCGAGTTGTGCCAGCTCGGCCGCCAATTCGGTGGCCCGTTCCCGCGCCGCATCCGCCAGTTCGCGGCCCCGCTCGGCACCCACGGCCAGACCGTGTCCGACCTTTTCGGCGAGCGCGCTGTCGGTGAGCGCGTTGTTGTTGAGACCGCCGGCCGTCACGCCGGGAACAGCGGCGGCAACGCTGGCCGAGACCTGTCGTGCTGCACGCCGACCGCGCCAAGCCAGCGACGGTTTGCCCGCGGTGTCGGCCGCGGCGATGATCAGGCCGCCCAGCAGACTCACATCGGTGAGGAACTCCCGTCGCCGGTCTGCAGCCTGTTGCGGCTCAGCGTCTTTCGAGAAGGCCTGCGAGCCGATACTGCCCGGGATCATGGTCACTGCCAGTGCAGCGGCGGTCAACCGCGGCGCACGCCCCGCGGCAAGCAGTAGTCCGCCGGCTATCTGAACGACGGCGGTGGCCCGTGCCACCGTGGCGGCATTGGCCTGAACGTCGGACCCCACAGGGCCGGGTAGCGCACTCAATGTACCCAGGGTTCTGCGCGCCGACTCGGTCGAAGCGCTGGGGTCGCGCAAGGTGTCGACACCACGGGAGATGAAGGTCGCAGACAACATGGGGCGGGCGATTCGTCTGATCAACATGGGCTAGGAGTTCCCCGAGCCCGCCACGGCAAACCTGTCAGCTCAGTCACCGTGTCCGGCCAGCAGCAGTTCACTGAGGTGCGTGGTGGTCTTGACCCCGTCGTCGTATCCGCCCTCGTCACCGAGCGCGTTCATGATGGCCAGCGTGTACCGCTGCCGCGGCCCGGCGAAACCCACGCTGTTGACCACCCAGCCGCCCTGCTCGAGTGACCAACCGTCCTTGTTGCCGGGGTTCATCGCCGCTCCGGCACCCCAAACGCCCCACTGCTGGTTGGTGTCGACGTGCTGGAGTGCATCGACGATCTCTGCCGTCTCGGCGGCAGGCAGGTCCGAGAGCGTGTAGTTGATCAATCGGTCGAGATCTTCCGGCGTGGCCTTCTGGAAGCCCCAGTACGGGAAGGTGCGGCTGAATCCGCGCTGCGGTTGCAACCCTGTCAGTCCGTACGCGGGGAAGTCGGCGTTGAATGCCTGATGGTCGGCGCCGCTGTACCGCGACCACAACGTGTCGGCCGCATCGTCGTCAGAGGAGTGCAGCATGGCCGCCATCAACGTCCGGTCAGAGTCGGTCAGCCGGACGGTGCCGGCCCGTTGCCTGGTCACCAGGTCGACCACCATGCCAAGCTTGATCGTGGAAGCAGTCCACACCGGTTCGCCTGCGTGCGCGTTCCGGTACACAGCCCCGGTGGTGCGGTCACGCAACACGTAGCCGACCGTGCCCGGCCGGGTCGACAGGTAGGCATCGGCCGCCGCGACGCGCTCTGTGAATTCGCAGTTGGCCGGCGTCGCACAGGTGGAACTCGCCGGCGGAACGGTGGTGCCTGCGCCGAAGGCGGCCAGTACAACAGCAAGGGACAGCAGGCGTCGCATGCGAGTAGCTTCGCAGGGGTGGATCCCATGGCCGGCATCGGCACCGGGCGATGAACTACGACTGGGAACAGCTGGGCGACGGCGTGTGGCGCACGCGCCTGCCGTTTCTGGATGTGACGGTCGGACTCGTCAGCGGCGGTGATCAAGCCCTGTTGGTCGATTCCGGCACCACACTGGCCGAAGCCCGCGGTATCGAGTCCGACGTGGCGGCCCTCGCCGGTCAACCCGTCGGACATGTCGTCCTGACACACAATCACTTTGACCATGTGTTGGGTTGCTCATGGTTCGAAGACGCCCAAATCCTCTGCGCGCCAGAGGTTGTCGATACTTTGGCATCCAGTCGCGCACATCTGCGCGCAGACGCGATAGGACACGGGGCCGATGTCGACGAAGTCGATCAGGCGATCTCGGCGCTGCCGGTGCCAACGCACGCGGTGTCCGGCGGCGATCTCGACCTCGGTGACCGGACGGTGCGCATCTGCCGTCCCGGCCGAGGCCACACCAGCCACGACCTGATAGTCACAGTGCCGGACAGGCACACGGTGGTGTTCTGCGGTGATCTCGTCGAGCAGTCCGGTGATCCGGTCATCGACGCCGATTCTGACCTGCAGGCTTGGCCCGCCACCCTCGAAGCGGTGCTGGCCGCCGGTGGCCGGCACGGAGTGTTCGTGCCAGGGCATGGCGCGGTCGTCGACGCCCAATTCGTCCGGCGGCAACAGCGTTGGCTGGACGCCCGGCGTCCTTTGTGATCCCCGCCGACCAATTTAGTTAGCCCTTATGCGACGATTCGCCGATGACCGAGGTTGACGCCCATTTCGTGCAGTCCGAGCAGGACCGGTTCCAACCGACCCGCTTTGCCCAGAGCCATTGGGGTGAGGATCACCTCAACGGACCGGCGCTCGTAGGCCTGGCCGCGCGGGCGTTGGAGTCGGCTTTCGGCCTTCCCGAGTTCTTGCCGGCCCGGTTGACGGTGGACTTGTTCAAGGCGGCACGTGGGCTGCCGACGACGACGAAGGTGGCGCTGATCCGCGAAGGCAGGCGGGTCCGCAACTCCGAATGCGAACTGGTTCAGGACGGTGTGACGGTCGCGCGGGCGACGTTGGTGCAGTATCGGTTGAGTGAAGCGCCCCGGGGTGAGGAATGGACCTCGACTGCTCATTTCGAAGCGCCCGTCGCGCTCGACGGAGGCCGGATGACTTACATGGGCAGTGATGAAGCTGGTTGGAGTCGCGCCATCGCGGACCATCAGAACGCGTCTCGTAAGCGATTCATGAACCGCACCATCACCGTGGTGCACGGTTATCCGAACTCGCCGTTCGTGCGGGCGGCCATGGCGGCTGAGGCCACCAGCCTGGTGACCAACCTGGGCACTGCAGGGGTGGGCTACATCAACGGGGACCTCACGGTCGCGTTGGCGCGGCTGCCGATTGACGAGTGGATCGGTGTGCAGGCCGATTCGCATTGGGCCGCAGACGGCGTCGCCGTCGGGGCCTCGACGTTGTACGACAGCGCGGGAGCGTTCGGCACCGGACTCGTGACGGCGATCAGCAACCCCGCGGCCCAGATCGATTTCAACAACGACCCGTTTCCCGATCGCACCGCACCGCGCTGACCGCCTGACCAGCACAGAGGTTTTCAAACGCGCGGCAGCGGCAACTCAGGCGGCATGGCCGAACTGGAAGACGGGTATGAACGTGCACTTTTGCAGGAGCTCTTGCTGGCGTACGGTCCTTGCGGCCAAGAGGATCAGGTTCGTGAGATCTGCCGGCGAGAGCTGGAACCCCTCGTCGACGAACTGTCCACCGATGCCGCCGGAAACCTTGTCGCGCTGGTCAAAGGGTCAAGGCAGGGCGCACCGACCACCCGGATACTGGCGCATCTCGACGAACTGTCGATGCTCGTCAAGCGCATCGAGCCGGACGGCACACTGCGGCTGACCCCACTGGGCACCATGTACCCGGCCAATTTCGGTCTTGGGCCCGTTGCGATCCTGGGAGACGACGAAACTCTCTGCGGAGTACTGGCATTGGGCTCAGAGCACACCACACAGGAAACCCCGCACGTGTGGCAGACCAAGCCCGACCAGGGGGACAAGGCGCTCGATTGGCCAGATGTCTACGTTTTCACCGGACTGGGGCCCGAGCAGTTGGGGAAGGCGGGAATCGGACCGGGCACCCGGGTGTGTATCGACCGGAGCAAGCGCGAGCTCGTCGAGATAGGCGACTATCTCGGGTGCTATTTCATGGACGACCGGGCTGCGGTGCTGGCGCTGCTACTACTCGCGCGGCGGCTGAATGACGCGCGTCGGAAGCCCCCCGGGGACGTCTATCTGGTGTTCACCACAAATGAAGAGGTGGGTGGAGTAGGGGCGGCTCACGCATGTCGGACCTTGCCGGGTGACGTCACCCTGGCGGTGGAGGTGGGGCCGACGGAGGCGGAGTACGGCACCACGGTGACGGGCGGGCCGATCGTTGCGTACAGCGATGCGCAATGCGTGTACGACAAGGGCATTGCCGATCGTTTGTGTGCTGTGGCGCGCAGGCTGGGGTTCTCACCGCAGGCAGCGGTGCTCGGCGCCTTCGAGTCGGACGCGTCACATACCAAGGCAGCGGGTCTGTCTCCGCGGGCCGGGCTTCTCTGTCTGCCGACGCTGAGCACCCACGGCTACGAGGTGATCTCCCGAGATGCGATCGCCCACGCGACAGACGTGCTGGCGGAGTTCACCGTCGAGCGCTGAACTCACCGAAACACCACCCAGCGCATCGCGCTGTACATGAAGAGCGCCTCGCAGCCACCGGCGACGATCCGGGCCAGGTGGTACTCGACCCCCAACGCCGCCAGCCCGCTGGAGATCCCGAGAATGAACGCCAGGTAGTTGATCACGACCGCCAGGACGTACACCGTCAGCTGGGGACCCACCGCGGCGTGCGAGCGGAAGTTCAGGGTCCGGTTCAGGTAGTACGCCAGGCCGAAGGCGACGGCGTATCCGACGGTCACCGCGACCGGTAGTGGTGTCCGGAGTGCGCCGTGGAGGGCGGTCAGGATCGCCAGGTCGACGCCGAAGGTGAAGGTGTTGATCAGGGCGAAACCGAGAAATGTCGGCGCGACAAGAGAATTGAGCGGAGCGGGCAGGGATCTCACCACCAGCGCACACATCCGGTGGAATCTCGCGGCCGGCGATAACCGGCTCGGGTCGCTCACCACATGGCCACTGTGACAGCGGAAGGTGTCGGTACCGTAAGCAACCGGGGAATATCCGCCCCGCCTACTCATTCCGAGATCGGCACGCCCTCGTAGCTGGTCAGCATGTCGGTGTTCGGCAACGCCATCTGCAGGTACAGGTCGATATGGCGGATCTTGTCGTCGGCGGTGAACTCGTATACCGAGATCGAGTTGACGACCGACTCGAAGTCGCCCATCTTGGTGCGTTCCTCCAGCTCGAGGTACACCACCCCGTCAACCTCGTTGACGCGCTTGAACAATCCGTCCCATTCGGAGGCTGAAGCCCAGGTGGTCATGAAATCGAGGTACTGATCCCAGTTCATCACCTCTTTGAAGTTGCCGATCCGCTCGAACTCATCGGTGGCGACCAGTGATGCCAGAGGTGCCCAGTCTGCCACCCCGAACCCTGGCCGCTTGGCGCCGTCCACGAGTTGCTTGGTGGTGACTGCGTACTGGACCACCGCCCGACAGCGGCCGGTGTAATCGTCGACAACCTCGCTGACGTGCCTCAACGGAAAACCTCTTCTGTAGTGGTTCGAGACGGGGTCGGTCATGAGTGGAGGCCGGCCGATTCCAGATACTTGTCGACGACCGAGTGGAAGTGCGCGATCACGACTTCTTCCTTGACCAACGCCATGTGCTCCAGTGCGGTGTTCCGCAGCCCGATCTGCTGGCGCGGCATCTGCTCGTAATCCTGTTGCAGTGCTTCGAAATATTTGTAGCTGCCCGCTTCTTCGACCACGATCGGCTCGGCAGTGAACGCGACCTTCATCTCATCGGGCAGCCACATGTAGCTGGCGACGTGCCAGATGCACCGGTTGGGGTCACCGTCGGGGTGGGGGAGCGCCATGATGATGGTCGCCTCACCGGCACGGATGGTCATGAAGAAGTTCGGGAACCACACCCACCCGTGGTTGTCGCTCATCTGGGCATCGGTCAGTCCGCTGACGTCAAGGCCCATGCCGGTCAACGTATCTCGCGTTGCCCTCTGGAGCAGCGTGCGTGCCGTCACTCCCTCGGGGAAGTTCAAAGAGCCGTCATCGCCGCGGTACTCGGCGACCAGTTCCTGGAAGCGGGGGAGCACCGCGACGGTGGACGGGAAGGTCTCGGGCAGGTCCATGATTCCGTCGACTTGATGCTCCGGCGTGGCGCCCACGACATCGAAGGGCGCCATCGACACACTGTGCCGCTCGAAGAACCGGTACCGGCTCGTGGCGGGGTCGATGTTGATCACCCGCAACAGTTGCGGGTGGATGCCGTCGATGTGGTAGCCCTCCTGGAAGGCATCGAGGACGACCTTCCAGTTGCAGTCGATGGCCTCGGTCACGTCCATCACGGTGACCATTTCTTCGAGATGGTAGGGCGCGAGCATGTTCGCGACCTCCGCGCCGATGAAGTCCGTCAGCGGTTCGGCATCCGGATCCGGGTTGAGGAAGATGAACCCGGCGAAGGTGCCCACCGAGACCTCGATGAGGCCGTGGGTGTCTTTGTCTATCGGCCCGGCCAGAGCCTCGCGGAGCATGCCCTTGAGGCGCCCGTCCAGGTCGTAGGACCACAGGTGGTACTGACACAGGAAGCCGCGCTTGGCATTTCCGCGCGCTTCTCGGCACAGCACGTTGCCGCGGTGCCGGCAGGCATTGACAAAAGCGCGAAGCCTCTCGTCCTTGCCGCGCACGACGATGTAGGACTGATCGAAGATCCGGTACTGCTTCCAATCGCCCGCCTTGGTCAACTCGTCGACCCGGCCGACCACCTGCCAGACTTTCTTCCAGATCGAATCACGTTCCTGGGCAACGAATTCCGGAGCGATGTAGCGACTGGTCGGAATCTCCATCCGATACGCGTCGGGAGCGATGTCATCCAGGGCGGTGGCGTACTCAACCCAATCTCCGGGGCGTGCTGTCTGCACGGGCGGACCTCCTCGATCGAAATGTGGGCGGTGACGTGTCATTGTGACCGCAGTCACTACTATACATAGCTGTATCTCCAATACAACTACGTATATCAGCGCGGTGAGACGCGCAGAAAGGCCACGTCAACACAAGCGCGCAGACCTTTGACAGGATGGATCCATGGCCGAACGTTGGACCAAGCAGCGCCGCTTGGAGCACACCCGGAACGTCCTGCTGGACGCCGCCGAGGAGGTGTTCGCACGCAAGGGGTTCGAAGGGGCCGCACTCGAAGACATCGCCGAGGTCGGGGGTTACACGCGCGGTGCCATCTACTCCCATTTCGGGAGCAAGGCCGAACTGTTCCTCGCGGTGGTCGAACGGCAACGCGAGCAGTTCCTCGATGGATTCGCCGACGTCATCGCGACCTTTCACCGGCTTGAGGACCTCGACGCCGACGAACTCGGTGACCGCTGGCGCGACCTGGTCGCCGCCGAAGGACCCGACCGGGCGGTTCTGGGGTCCGAGTACACGCTGTTCCTGCTGCGCAATCCCGACGCGCGTGAGCGCGTGGCCGCCCAGCGGGAGGAGACGGTGCGAGCCCTGGCCGATTACATCTCCAAGGGCGCTGCACGGTTGGGCGGGCACGTAAGCATCCCGGCGGTGGATCTGGCCCGGGTCATTCTGGCCGCCAACGACGGCGTCACTCTCAACAGCTTGCTCGACGGTCAGGCGGTCTACCGGCCGTTCCTCCGGATGGTTCTGGCCAATATCGTTGTCCCCAAGGGGAACAACTTGTGACGAAGTCCGGACATCCCGCGCGCACCGGCGCGCTGATGGCCATGGCCTCGATGCTGTGCGTGCAGATCGGTCTGGCAGTGGCCGTCGGCCTGATCGACGATATCGGGGCTGAGGGCGCGGCATGGCTGCGGCTGGCGTGGGCAGGCGTGCTGATGCTGCTGATCGTGCGGCCCCGCCCCTCGGCATTCACCAGGTCCGCGTTCTGGACCTGCGTCGCACTCGGTGTCGTCACCGCCGGGGTCACGATGCTCTTCATGGCGGCACTGTCGCGGATTCCGCTCGGCACGGCCAGTGCGCTGGAATTTCTCGGCCCGCTCGGGGTTGCCGTCGCACACGGGAAGGGCCGCAACCGGATTCTGTGGCCGGGGCTGGCGGCCGCGGGTGTCGTGCTGCTCACCGAGCCCTGGACGGGCGACGTCGACCTCATCGGTGTGCTCTACGCACTGAGCGCCGCGCTGTGCTGGGCCTGCTACATCCTGCTGACCCAGCGAGTCGGCGACGAGGTCGCCGGGATCAAAGGCCTCGGAGTGTCGATGCCCGTAGCCGGACTGGTCGGCACCGCGGTTGTGGGGCCGTCGGTATTTCCGCAGTTGACCCCGCAGCTGCTGCTGATCGGGGTGGGGTTGGCGATCCTGCTTCCGGTGGTGCCGTTCGCCCTCGAGATGTCAGCGTTGCGTTATCTGAGCACGGCGGCGTTCGGAACGCTGATGGCACTGGAGCCGGCCTTCGCCATGCTGGTCGGTTTCGCGCTTCTCCACCAGATCCCGGCGCCGGCCGCGGTGATCGGCATCTGCCTCGTCGTGGCAGCCGGGGTCGGAGCAGCGCGCACCGGTGCACGCGCTACACCGGTCCCAGCCGAAATCGGCTGATCCGGCTACGCTGGCGCCAATGGCACGTGGTGGAGTCTTCAATTCCCCGGTCGCGCGGTGGCTCAATGCAGCAGCCGTGGGCCTGACCCGGGTTCCGGTCCTCAGCCGATTGGTCGGTCACGGTGTGGTGGTGATCGGTTACACCGGGCGACGGTCGGGTCAGTGGTTCGAAACTCCGGTTTCGGTGAAGCGGGACGGCGATCAGGTGACCATCAACGTGATGGCGCCGGACAACAAGAACTGGTGGCGCAACTTCCTCGGCGAGGGCGGGCCGCTCACATTGCGGAACCTGGACGGCCGGGCCCGCACAGGGCACGCGGTCGCCCACCGTGACGGCCGAGGCAAGGTGGCCGTCACGCTGCAGCTCGACGCCTCCTGATCAGGAGACGTCGATCCGCTTACGCCGGTACAGCGTTCCGGCCATGAGCAGTAGCAGGCTGATCACCAGGATGGCCGTGGCCAGCACGTTGATCTGCGGCGGCACCGCAGCCTTGACCGCCGCATTGACATACAGCGGATACGTGACCGTTGAGCCGCTCACGAAGTAGGTGATGATGAAATCGTCGAGCGACAGCGCGAACGACAGCATCGCGGCGGCGACAATGCCCGGCACGATCAGAGGCAGCGTCACTTTGAAGAACGTCCGGGTTGGGCCGGCACCGAGATCCATGGACGCGTCCTCGAGCGTCCAATCGAATCCGCGGACCCGTGCCCGCACCGTCATGGCGATGAAACTCACCTCGAACGCGACATGGGCGATGAGGATCGTGGTGTAACCAGCCGCCCAGCCAAGGTCGAGGAACAGTGTGAGCAGCGAGGCACCCATCACGACCTCGGGCGCAGTCAGCGGTAGCACCAGGAAGGTATCGACCGCTTTTTGACCGCGGAAGCGTTGGCGCACAAGAGCGATGGCCACGAGGGTACCGAGTACCAGGGCGATGGCCGTGGAAACTGCCGCGATGTTGAGGCTCAGCTTGAGCGCCTCGGTCAGCGCCGGGTACTTGAACGGGTGCGCCCAGTTGTCGAGCGTGAAACCCTGCCACGTGTAGTTGAACTTGCCGGCCGGCTTGTTGAACGAGAACAACACGATCACGAAGATCGGCAGGAACAGATACAGCAACACCAGACCGGCGACGATTCGCAGCGTCCAATCGCCCCATCGTGGCGAACCTTTGACGGTTTTCGGTTCAGCCGGGCTGGTGGCATCGGCTATCGCGGTCAGCGTCATACGAGATCCTCCGTGCCGAGCGCCCGCGTGTACAGCAGCACCCCGACCAGGATGATCGCCATCAGCACCATGCTGAGCGCGGCCGCGGCCGGATAGTCCTTGACCACCAGGAACTGCTTCTGGATCACGTTGCCGATCATGGTGGTCTGCGTGCTACCGAGATAGTCCGCATTGATGAAATCGCCCGCCGCGGGGATGAATACCAGCATGCTCCCGGCCAGTACCCCCGGCATCGACAGCGGCAGAATGACTTTCGTGAAGCTGCGGGTGTTCGAGGAGTACAGGTCCTTGGAGGCCTCGATCAGACGGGGATCGATCTTCTCCAGGCTCACGTACAGCGGCAGGATCATGAAGATGATCCAGTTGTAGGTCAGGCCGCCGATCACGGCCCAACTCGTCGACAACAGCCGCCCCTCGCTGGGCAGCAGTCCGATGGACCCGAGCGCGCTCACCACCACACCGTCGTCGGCAAGAATCGTCTTCCAGGCGATCGTACGGATCAGGAAGGTGACGAAGAACGGCAGAATCACCAGGCCGAGGATCAGGTTCTTGTACCGGCCGGCCTTGAAGGCGATGACGTAGGCCAGCGGGAAGGCCAGCAGCGCACATAGCAGGGTCGCCACCAGGGCGTAGCCGAAGGTCCGAAGAATCTGGTCCTGATACTCGCTGAACGCATGTGCGTAATTGCCGAAGTTCCAGTCGAATTCCAGTGTCGGAAGGTACACCGAACCGCCAGACGTCGACAACGAGGTGCGTGCCAGCGAGATGAACGGCACCACGAAGAAGATCCCGAGGTACACCAACGCCGGCAGGATCATCAGGTACGGGGCGATCTTGCTCCGCTGCCGGCTACTGGTGGCCACGCCTGCCATCGGCGTCAGCCTCCGGTCACTGCGGCGTACAGACTGTTGAACTCCTGAGTCTGTTCGTCGGTGAGCGCAGGCCAGGACTTGAGCTTGGCCTGGACGTCGGCGGGCGGGTTGATCAGCGGGTTACGCGCCAGCTTGGGGTCGATCTTGGCGAGTTCGTCGGTCATGTCGGACAGCACCGGCACGAATTGGGTGAACGCAATGAGTTTGGCGTAGTTCGCCCGGTCGTAGACGTAGTCGATCCAGGCCTCGGCCGCCTTCTCGTTCTGCGTCGTGTAGGGGATCACCATGGTGTCGATGAACCAGTCGCCGCCGGACTCCGGCACGATGAACTGCAGGTCCGGGTTGTCGGCCTGCAACTGCACGACGTCACCCGAATATGCCTGGGCCACAGCGATATTTCCGGCTGCCAGATCGTCGGCGTAGTCGTTGCCGGTGAACCGCCGGATCTGCCCCTTGTCCTTCTGCTCGCGGATGAAATCGACGGCCTTGGTGATGGATTCGGTGGTCGGATCCTCGACAGAGTTGCCTTGCCATTGCATGATCATGCCGAGCCCATCCTGGGTGTCGGACAACAAACTGACCCGGCCCTTGAAGGCCGGATCCCAGAGATCGTCGATCTTGGTGATGTCGCGTCCGGTAGCGGCCTTGTTGTAGGCCAGGCCCACCATGCCGGTCATGTACGGTGCGGTGTACTTGCGGCCCGGATCGGCCTTCGAGTTGAGCAAGTCTTCACGGAGATTCTTCTTGTTGGGGACGCGGGAGTCCCGAATCTCGTTGAGCCACTTGAGTCCTGCTAGCCGGACTGCCATGAACTCGGTGGGCACCACTAGGTCGGCACCGATGTCCTGCTTGCGCGACAACGGTTCCTTGACCTTGGCGAACCACTGCTCGTTGTCGTTGAAATCCTCTTTGTAATCCACGGTGAGGCCGGTCTTGGTCTGGAACGCTGCGACGAATCCGTCGGCCATGTACAGCGGCCAGTTCGAGATGCGCACGTTGCCGGTGGCCGGCGAGCCGTCGTCGGGGGCGGCCGACGATGTTCCGGCGGAGCCACCCTCACCACCTGTTCCGCATGCGGCCAGCACGGCGGGGCCCAGCGCGAGGGCGGCGGCGGCTGCGGCGCCGCCGCCTAGGAAGCGACGCCGCGAGGTACGGTTCGCGGTCATCCGGGCGAGAAGTTTGGGGTCGAACTGAGCGGTCATGGGCGACCTTTCTGAACTCGGGCGCTTTCGTCGATGAAGGTGGGGTGGCGAGATCTGCGGCTACCGGAGCCTAGGTGTCGTCGAGCATCTCTTCGAGATCTTCGGTGGTCGGAATGTCCGCGGCGGGAAGTACCCGCGACGCATCGGGTGACCAACCCACGTGGACCTGGTCGCCCGGACGCAGCAGCGGTAGCTCCTGCTCGGGCCCCACATGAGCGATGATTGTCGAATCATCCGGTGCTGCAAGGGAAAGTCTGAGTACCGGCCCCTGGAAGGTCAGGTCCTTGACGGTGGCCGGCACGGTTGCCACGTCTCCGGTGGGTACTTCCATGGAGACGCGGACACGCTCCGGCCGGATCATCAAGGTGGCATGGCCACCCGGCTCGATCGTCGTGTCGCCGGGCTTGGCCTTCAGCGTTGTGCCCAGTACATCCACTTCGACGAAGTCACGGTTGGTTCGCCCCGTCTGCCGGCCCGGCCATAGATTGGCCTGCCCGATGAAGCTGGCCACGAACACTGTTGCCGGACGGTCGTAGATCTCGGTGGGACTGCCGATCTGCTCGACGTTTCCGTTGTTCATCACCGCGATCCGGTCGCTCATGGTGAGCGCTTCTTCCTGGTCATGGGTGACGTAGATGAAGGTGATACCAACTTCGCGCTGGATTCGCTTGAGTTCGAACTGCATTGCATGTCGCAGCTTGAGATCAAGAGCTCCTAGCGGCTCGTCGAGCAGCAGCGCGCTGGGGAAGTTGACCAAAGCGCGGGCCAGTGCGACGCGCTGCTGTTGACCTCCCGAAAGCTGCCCGGGCTTGCGTTTGGCGAAGTCGGTCAGCCGGACGATCTCCAGCAGCTCGTCCACGCTGCGCTTGATCTCGTCAGCGCTCTTCTTGGCGGACTTCTTTCTGCTGCGGGGCCCGTAGGCCACGTTGTCCCACACCGTCATGTGAGGAAACAGTGCGTAGTGCTGGAATACCGTGTTCACGTTGCGCTTGTGGGGTGGCACGCGGGAGACGTCGACGCCCTCGAGCCGAATGGCGCCCTCGGTCGGACTCTCGAATCCGGCGATCATGCGCAACGTGGTGGTCTTCCCGCAGCCCGAGGGCCCGAGCATCGAGAAGAACTCGCCCGAGGCTATGGAGAAGTCAGCCTCGGCTACGGCTACGTAGTCGCCGAACCGTTTCGTGACGTGGTCGATTTCGATTACGGGCGCGCCGATACGCGGCTCGCCATCCTGTCCCGTCGAGGTGTCGACGGCGGTGATATCTGTGCCGGTCAGGGGAATCCTCCTCAGGTACAGCTGCGGAAGCTGTCGCTAAACAATCGCGGATCGCGCCGACCTTCGCAAGCGATTCCGCAATGAATTAACAATTTTTCAATGGAATCCTTCGTTTGGGGCTGGTTGACAGCGTGATTCCATCGCTCGACAGGCGAACTGCCACGGGTGTAGTCAGTCCACAGCCCAGAGCTGCGGGACTGGCCGACCTCAAGCTTCTCAGTTCAGCCGATTGTCACGGCGGAAACCCGGGGGATCAGCCCCACTCGTGGTTCATCGCGCGCGTCTCGGACATGGTGCGAACCGACTCGTCGTGGCGGTCCGGTGCCCGAGATACCGCGATAAGCGTCATCGCCAACGCCGCCGTAACCGCACCGGCGATGAAGATCGTCACGAAGCTGCCTTCCGCGGGCACCATGCGATGCCCGAGTAGTACCGCGACGACGGCCGCCGCCACCGAGCTCCCGATAGTTCGCGCTATCGCGTTCATACTCGTGGCGATGCCCGTCTCGCTGGCCTCCACCTCGCTGACGACCAGTGCGGGCAGGGCCCCGTACCCCAGGCTGATGTACGCGTTGGCCAGGACGCCGGCCAGCACGACCTGCCACGGACGGTCGTGCGCGACGGCGAGCAGGACGAATCCGGTGATGCCCGCGACCGCGGCGACCACCAGCACCCGGCGGGCGCCATACCGGTCGATGTACCGGCCACTCACGAGCGCCACCACGAAACCGGTGAGCGCACCGGGCAACAGAAAATAGACGCTGGCCTGCAGCACTCCGGCCCCGAATCCATAGCCGGCGGACTCGCGCGACATCTGGACGAACTGGGTGAGGCCCAGGAACGCGAAGTACAAGCCCATGCCGACCAGGATCGTGGCCAGGTTGGTGAGCAGAATCGGTCGACGAGCCAGCATCGTGGTCGAAACGAGGGGATCGGCGGCTCGTCGCTCCCAGTACCACCAACCGGTCAGCACAACGATGCCGCCGAGCAGGAAACCGAGGGTGCCCGGATGGCTCCATCCCCACGTGTTGCCCTGGGTGATCGCCAACAGCACAGCGGACAATCCGGTCGCCAGGCCTGCCGCGCCAAGCCAATCGATCGCTCCGCCCGCGACCGGCCGTCGGTTGGGCACGACGACAAGCGCCACCACGATGACCGCGGCGGTGAATACGGTGGTGAGCCAGAAGACGCGGTGATATCCGGCATCACCCGACATCAGGAGGCCGGTGACGACGAGGCCGACGCCACCGCCGAAGCCGAGCGTTCCCGATAAGACAGACATCGCGCCGACCAGGCGGTCCTCGGCGAGCTCCTCACGCAGGATCGCGATGCTGATCGGATACAGGGCGTAGGAGGCGCCTTGCAGAATGCGCCCGGCCACCAACAGCGGCACCGACGCCGTGACCGCGGCCAGCACCGAACCTGCCAATACAACGACCAGAACCCCGAGCAGGACGCGTTTCTTGCTGTAGAGGTCTGCGAGCCGGCCGATCAGCGGAGTCGAAGCCGCTGCCGCCAGCAGGTTGGCGGTGACAGCCCAGCTGACCGCAACTGATGAGGTGTTCAGTTGCCGGGCGATGATGCCCAATATCGGCACCACTGCGGTCTGCAGGACTGCGACCGTGAGAGCCACCAGGCTCAGGCCGGCGATCAGGACACCGGGAGGACGTCGCACTCCGGGTGGCGCGGGGGAGGCGGACCGGTCGAATTCGGTCCTGGCCACTTCCCGCTCCGATCCATAGGTAATCTTTGTGTTTGTCGATTATGGCCTCGACGAAGCAGTTGCCGCACACCGGGTGCATGGTCGAATAGACGAATGGCTTTCAGGGTCAGTGCGCTCAACGCAGCCACGTTCAGCGGGCACCGCCCGACCGGCTCAGGTGATCTGACCGTGGAAACCCATGGAATCGCACCGCTGACCGCAGACCAGCGCTACGGACATCCGGCGCGCTTGTTCACGGTGTGGTTTGCGCCGCAGGTGAACATGACCGGCGTTTTCACCGGAACATTGGCGATCGCTCTCGGATTGGGTTTCTGGCTGGGGCTGCTGGCGATGCTGATCGGCACAGTACTGGGTTCTGCCGTGGTGGCGTACTTGTCGACGTGGGGGCCACGAACCGGAGCGGGCCAACTTCCCAACGCACGCATGGCATTCGGCGATCTGGTGGTCGTCCCCGGCATCCTGCAGTGGGGGTCGTCCATCGCCTGGGATGCACTTGTCGGATTGTTCGGCGGTGAGGCACTCGCCGCGCTGCTGGGTATTCCGTTCTGGAGCGCAGTGTTGATCGTACTGGCAGTTCAGGGCGTCGTAGGTTTCTTCGGCTACGAGTTGATCCACCGGCTGCAGGCGGTGTTGACCGTCATTCTCTTCATCACATTCGCGGTGTTCACCGTCAAGCTGGTCAGCGGTCACGACATCGTCGTCGCGCCGTCGGCCGCCGGCGCCGATCTGGCCGGCGCCTTCGTTTTCGAGGTAACCATCGCGCTGAGCCTGGCGATATCGTGGGCCAGCTACGCCGCCGATTTCAGCCGCTATCTGCCGAGCGACTCGTCGCGGTGGCAGGTGTTCGGATACTCGTTCGCCGGGATCGCGGCGGCCTACAGCTTTGTTCAGGGCATCGGGATCGCGGCCGCGGCCGTCATCGGAGTACACACCGCCGACGGTGTTCACGCTGTCATGGGCGGGGGACTGCTCGGCGGGTCGGCTCTGCTGGTGATCGCGCTCGCGGCGATCGGATCGGGCGTGATGAACGACTACAGCGGCTCGTTGGCCCTGCAGACCATCGGCGTGCGGGTGCGTCGCCCCGTGTCTGCAGTCATTGTCACAGTGCTGGCGTTCGGCTTGATTCTGTGGCTACACGCTGCCGATACCGCGACTCGCTTCACCGATGTGTTGTTGTTGGTCAGTTACTGGATCCCGGCGTTTGTGGCAGTGGTCGTGGTCGACTGGATGCTGCGCGTGCGGGGGCGGCCCACTATCGATCCGAGTGCCGAACCAACGGCGCGCCGCGACGCACTCGCCGCCCTGTTCACGTTCGTGCTGGCCTACGTGGTGGCGGTGCCGTTCATGAACACCACCCTCATCCAGGGAGCCGTGGCCACCGCCTGGCACGGTGCCGATATCGCATACTTCGTCAATTTCATTGTGGCACTTGTGCTTTACGGCAGCTACCGGCTGCTGGCAGTCAAGATTCGGCGGCGGTAGCGGTCACTACAGTGCGGCGAGTACGTGCTCGGTGAAGAACGATGTCGACGCACTGCCTCCTATATCGGGCGTGCCGACACCTGCATCGAGGACGCGCCGGACGGCATCTTCGATGCGCTCCGCAACGACACCGAGAGCCGATGCGTCGGCGTCCCGGCCGGCCAACCACCGCAGCAACATCGCGGTCGACAGGATCATCGCCACCGGGTTGGCGATATCGCGTCCGGCGATGTCGGGCGCCGACCCGTGCGCGGCCTGCGCCATCGCGCGGGTGAGGGAGGCGTTGATCGACGGTGCCATCCCGAGGGAACCGCTCAGCTGGCCGGCCAGGTCGGACAGTATGTCGCCGAACATGTTCTCTGCCACGATCACGTCGAAGTCGCTGGGGTGGCTCACCAATCGAGCCGCCAATGCGTCGATGTGCTCACCGCGCACTTCGACGTCGGGGTAATGTTCGGCGACTGTGAGACACACGTCGCGGAATAACCCCGTGGTCTTGGCCAGGACATTCGTCTTGTGTGCGATCGTGACGGATTTCCGCCGGACTGCCGCCAGCTGGAATGCCTGATGGGCGATGCGTTCACAGGCTGGACGGGTGAACACGGCGACAGCAAGCGCCACATCAGGTGTGGGCATGAATTCGCCTGCGCCGTAGTACATGTTGCGGTCGGCGTAGAACCCTTCGGTGTTCTCCCTGACGATGATCACATCGAGACCGGGGCATACCGCGTCGACGGCGGTGCTCAAGGTGCGCGCGGGCCGGATGTTGGCGAACAGGTTGAAGTGCTTGCGAATCGCCCCGCCCGGTGACAACATGCCTCTGAACTCCTCCGGGTATCCGGCGTTGTCGTGCGGCCCTAGGATCCACCCGGACAACCCGTCGAGTTCGGCGAGAGTCTGTGCCGGCAGCGGTGTTCCGAACTCACCGATGGCAGTCAGCCCGAACGGCAGTGCACGCCACTGCACGCCGATCGACAGGCTGCCCAATGCCCGTTCGGCGATCTGGGTGGCCGACGCGACAATCTCGGGTCCGATACCGTCACCGGCGAGCACTCCCAAAGTCAGCATCCGCTCACTCCGTTCAGATCGGATGGGCTGCGAACCACTGCAACAACATTTCCGCGATTTCTGCCGGCTTCTCCTCCGGGAGCCAGTGGGAGGCACCGTTGATCGTTTCGAAGCGGTAAGGACCACTCACGTAGTTGGCGGTATCGCGCGCCGGTTTGGCCGTGAGAGCGATGTCTTTGTCACTCCAGACATAGAGTGTCGGCACCGTGATCTTGTCCGCTGATCCCAGACCGGACCGACTCAGCGGCATGGCGCGATACCAGTTCAGCGCCGCGGTCAGAGAGCCGGGTTCCACCATGGCGAGAGCGTCTCGGCGGGCGGCCTCGGGCGGCAGCCCGCTGCGGATCAACGATTTGGCAATGGCTTTGCCGCGGCCGTCGCGGCCCAGCATCAATCGCTCGGGCACCCATGGCAGTTGGTTGACGTACATGTACCACGACGCCAGCCCCTGCCGACTGGTCAGCAGCGACCGCAAGAAGGCCAAAGGGTGGGGCACCGACAGCGCCGACAACGACGCCAGCCTCTCCGGGGCGTATGCGGCGACGCTCCAGGCGACCGCGGCACCCCAGTCGTGACCGACGAGATGGACCCGGTCAGCGCCGTCGGCATCGATCAGTGCGAGGACGTCTCTGACCAATTCCTTCGCTCGGTAATCGCGGCGGCGGGGCGGCCGGGCACCTGGGGAGTATCCTCGCTGGTTCGGTGCCAGGCACCGGTATCCCTTGGCCGTCAGCAACGGGATGATCTGCTCCCAGCTGACGTTCTGCTGCGGGAAACCGTGCAGCAGAACGACCACCGGACCGTCGGCGGGCCCGCTGTCGATGACGTCGAATACGAACTCGCCGCGCCGGTATTGATCCATGTTCAGCATCATGCCAAGTTGGCCGCCAAACTGTCGCTCAGGCGTTGTCCTTGGACGAAATGTTGTTGAGCAGGGTTTGGGCCTGGCGGTCCACCATTCCGGTGATGCCCTGTTGCGACGCCCCGAACAACAACGAGTAGCCGACTACGTGGGCGTTGGTCGTGACGCTGACACCATCCCCGGCGATGCCTGCCTTGACCATGAGCAATCCGGCGACGGCGGTCAACGCGCCGGTGGGTAGTTTCAACAACAGCGAGGCCATCGGCACCGCGTAGGCCGTGGAGGTTCCCTTGATCCTCCGGATGGCCACCGCGCCCACGAGGCTGGCGCTCACCAGGCCGAGGAGTTCCGCGATCGCGATGTCAGTTCGCGGTGTCGACGTGGCGTTTGTGACAAGACCGAACGTGTCCGGCCGAAAGGCACCGACAACCCCGAAACAGAGGGCCAACAGCGTCAACACCGCCGTGGCGCCCAGCAGGATGTTGCGGAAACTGCGCAGTCGCATGCTTTCGCTGTCGGAGGCGGCAAGGACCGCCTTGGCACTGCGCGCCAGGGCCTCGCGGTCATGTTCGGTCCATTTCGGGTGCCCCAGGATCTCACGCATCGTCACGACCGACTCATGGTTGTCGCCGAGCAGTTCCTTTCCGGTCGAGACGATTTCGGGCAACCGGGCCCGCACGATTCCGGGTGCTGCCAGCCGGACGACCGCGACGTCAACCGCATGGATCCGGAGCCAGGTGGCCTCCACTGCCGCTCCGTTGAGCAGACCCCGCAGACCTCGCGGCGCATTGACGATCTGCACGGCCTCCTTGAGCCGCCGACGGGCATCGAGGTAGCGCGGGTCAGCACGATGGTCGGCCTGCAGGCCGTCGAGGTCGACCTGCAGATCGGCGAGTCGTCCCCGGGCTACTTCCCGCCACACCGACAACGGCCGCTGGCGGAACTTTTCCCGGAGCGGGGAGCCGGTCGGATGACTACGGGCGGCGGTGGGCTCTGCTCCCGCGAGCGCGAGCGCGGGGCGGTCACCCGCCGCGGGATGCTGCGTGGTCAGCGCGGTCATGTCCACATCTCATTCGTCATCCTCACCACCGTCCGCCAGCCGAACCGACAGGTCGATCATTCACAGGATGGCCGGACACGCGCGGATGAGCACGAGTAGACCGCTACCTCAAATCAACTGTCTCCAGTTGAGGTAGCCGGCTACGCGCGACCGTCCCCGTCTGGCGATCGGACACTGACCTCCAGGCGCCCAACGATCAGAACGCAGGTCCAGATGAAGAAAAGGGAGATCCACCGCGGCACGTCGCCGGTGACACCCTCGAATCACTGTGCGTCGAGGAGTACGGGGATCACGATGTGATAACGCGCGCAGCAGTTGCCACCGCGGCCAACCACATCAGCCGTCCGCTCGCCTTGTTCTGTAATCAGGTGGTGTACTTCCCGTCGTGAACACCCCACGCCTAACGAGAATGGTTGTTTGCCAGGCGATCCCACGAAGCTAGAAGGCGAGGGCGTCGTAACCGCCCGGTAGCCAACTTGTGATCGCAACGTCGCAGCGTGCGGCGCCTTCCCGGTTGCAGCGCGTGCGCAGGATGCGGTACCAATCATCAGGTGTGCGCGGGAAGGACCACCTGAATGAGCGGGATTGGGACAGAAGACGTTCCAGGGCATTGGCTGACTGCGTCCGAAATCGCCAGGGCGTCGCGGCTGCGTGAGGACCTCGTCGAACGATTCCTCCCGGCCGGCCAACCGCAATCGAATCTGTACGGGCGCGACCTCGTGGCGGTCGCACGGTTCGTCAAGGTACTCACGGACCTGGGCACACCGACCGCAGCTGTCGAAGTCGCTGTCGCCGAACTCCGGGCTCGCCCGGACGCCGCCTTCACCATGGCGTTGCGGGCCGGCGGAGGTGCCGGGCATCGGCCGCTGGCACCGAAGCTGACCGGGAACCGGACCCGCATATTGAAAACGGTCGGCGCGGCCACCGCCGCCGCGGTACTTGTCGGCGTCGTTGTAGCAGTGACGACATCCGTACATCGGGATGAGCAGACCACGGCGGGACCGGCTGTCTCGGGTGCGAAACCTGTTCCCGCCGAGGTCGTTGCGTCGACCGTGACGGACGAGCCGGGCAGTGGGCCCGCCCAGGCCTTCGCCGCACCCAAGCCGGATCCGGTCTGCCCGCAGTGGCAGCGGGCCAGCGCAGGGTACGACGGCAAGCAGCAGGCTTGGGTCAAGACCGATCACCGCGTTCCGGCCGCCCGGTGGTCACCCAAGCAACGGTCGCTGACACTGGCGGTCGTCCCGGTGATGCGTCAAGAGGCAGCCGAACTGCGCCGGTTGGCCGACAAGGCCACGGATCCGCTGCTGGCCGGGCTGTTGCGGGCGCAGTCTCGCTACGTGGACAACTATGCGACCAAGCTGCCGAAGTTCGAGCCCGCGGACCACGCGAACTGGACTGCGGCCACCGCTATGGACGGTGCGGTGAAGGCGGTTTGCTCCACGCCGCGTTGATCGCCGTCGAGTTGAATCTGGTGGGGCACTAGGGGATGAGTGCCCCACCAGAATCGTCTCGGCTACATCGGAATCCAGCGATCGAGGAACCAGAAGCCCCATCCGCGGCCATCACCGGCGGGCATCGGTGTGACTCGCTGGCCGTTCCATTCGAACGGCTGATGATCGCGACGCGCGTCGTCGATGCCACGGCCGTGCCATTCATCGGGCCGAGAGCCACGGTCATCATGGCGGTCGCATTGCGGTGCACCCGGACGGTCGCAGCCGGGGCCCGGCTCGGCGCTGGCCGTGCCCACGCCAAGCCCCAGTAATCCGGCAATGCCGATTCCTGCCACCATGGCTGATACACCCACGGGTTTTTTGAAATCCACTGCTTCCCTCCGTTTCTGACGAGTGCGACGACGATGCCGCACGGAGAGCAAAGCTATTTCGGAGGGTTGTGTGTGCCCTGTGCTGAGGATTGGCGCGCGCTGTGGGGTCGATAACGAATCAAATGCGCCGCGACCCTTGCCCGCCTAGCTACGGTCACCAACTCAGCTCGTGCTTTTCGAAATGACGGGCCAGCGCCTCCATGTATTCGTCGCCGTGGAAGGGGCCGCGGGCACCGATCGCCTTCTCGAGGAACGGACCGTATTCCTCGTCGTTGACATACGTCGACCAGTGCGTGATCTGGCCGTCGTCGTTGGTATCGATGAAGCTGATCGAGTAGAAGCCCATCGTCTCGCCCTCGGCGGTCGTGCCCTCCCAGCGATACCGCATGACGAGGCCGTTCTCCGCGGGCCAGAACTTGTGGTCGACAGGTTTCCAGTCGGGGAAGACCACCGAATACGCCTTGGCCTCAACGGTGGCCGCGACGTCGAAGGACGTCGCCACGTCTTTGAGCACGAGTTCTTGGCCTGCCACGAAGTAGGGCGAGGTATAGACGGCGTCCTCGGTGAACTCCCACTCGTCGTACGACTCGCCTTCCTGCACCTTCCGTAACACATACTTGTCGCGATAGCTCTCGGCCATGCGGCGGTGCTTGGCGATTCGTTCCACCAGATCCATTGCGGTCCTTATCCGTTGGGGGAAGAACAGGCCGGCCCATGATCATGTGGCCTGGCACACGACAAATATACATGCGTGTATCACAGATTCAATGATGAATTTCGCGCCAGGCGCATCGTCGAGCGCGAGCGCGTCTAGCGGCGCGTCAGGAATCCGAGCACGGTCTGTTCGAAGGCCTCTTTCGCTTCGATCATGGCCCAATGCCCACAGTTGGGAAACACGTGCAGTTCGGCGTTCGGGATGGTCCGCATGGGGATCAGTGACATGTCGAGCGGGCTGACCCGGTCGTCCCGACCCCAGGTCAGAAGGGTGGGCGCAGTCACCTTGTGCATCTGGGCCCAAGGCATCGGTGCGTCGGATGACCGCATGGCCGCCATCATTCCGGCGAAGGCCGCTTTGCCGTACATCCGCTTGGCGGCGGCGAGAGTTGCGGGATCGGTCGCCAGCTGCCATCGCTGTTCGATCAACTCGTCTGTCACCAGAGCCGGGTCGTAGACCATCGAGTTCAGCCAATCGATCAGGCGTTGGCGGGTCGGGTCTTCGGTGAATTCCTGCAGCAGTCGGATGCCCTCACTCGGCCCCGGACTGAACACATTGGTTCCGATTCCACCGATGGTGACGAGCTTTCCGACGCGGTCGGGCTGGTGGATCGCGAAATTGAGCCCCACACCACCGCCCATCGAATTGCCCACGATGTGGACGAGGTCGATGTCGAGTGAGTCCAGGAACGGGCCGACGACGCTCTGTGCGGTGATCATCGGATGTCCACCGATATCATCAGTGACGCCGAAGCCTGGGAATTCCAATATGAGACAACGGAATTGGCGAGCAAAAGTCGGGAGAATGCCGTGGAAATTTCGCCAACCGGTCACCCCCGGGCCCGAGCCGTGCAAGAACAACAGCACCGGTCCGTCGCCGCCTGTGTCGTAATACCGCAGCGTTCCGGCCGACGTGTCGATCTTCTTCAGTTCCAACTCGGTCATGCCGACCAACCTACGTGCGGCTCGGACGTCCGAAGGCCGGTGGTCCCGCCTCGCGGTACATCATCCGGATACGGCTCCGTCACCGCGGGAACCCGCGGTGACGGAGGGCGAGATCTGGTCAGAACGTCGGCACGAACACGCCGTTCATCCAGACACCCCAGTGCTGCCAACCTTGATCCCAGACCTGGGGATTGCCGGCACCCCACGTCGGCGGAGCCGGAGTGGGTGGCGCCCACGCAGGCGGCGGAGCGGGATTAGGGCCTCCCGGGATGGTCATTGCCATCGGCTGGCCCGGTATCGGTGCCGCGCTCGCGGTGGCCGCGCTCAGTCCGGCGGCTCCGGCCGCCAGCCCACCTGCGACAGCTGCACCTGCGATAATCCTGGTGATATTCATAGCCGTAAACCTCCAATCCGTATGCGGATGAATCTCACGGACACATTGGCTATCCCGGTGCGGCGAGCCGTAAACCTTCTGGGGCGCACATCATGCGTGACGGAGTAACAGGACACTGATCGTCCCGCCGCACATCGCGACTGCCCCCGAAATGAGGAGGGCGGCCACCACGGCGCCGGTTGTCGGTTCGCCACTACCCGCGTCTACTGACCGGCTGATGGTGCCGCACAACGCGATGCCGATGGTCAGGCCCAGCTGACGTGCGGCGTTGGCTGTGGCAGCCGCCGCACCAGCCCGGCCCGGCGGGGCCGCTGTCGCCGCAACGGCGGGCAGCACGGGGGACACGATCGCGGATCCGATACCGGTCAAGACGAGCACGGCGATCAGACCGGTCCAGTCCGGCCGCCACAGAAGTGCGGCGCCGGGAAGGCAGGCCAGGCCGGTAATCACGGTCCCGCCGCCGAGCACCCAGGTGCGCGGTGCACGGTGCAAGCGCGCGCCGAACACCAGCGACACCACCACGAACGCGGCGAGCTGAATGGTCAGCACCAGCGCGGCGCGCAAGGGCGGCATGCCGGCCGCGGACTGCAGCCACCGTGACAGCACCGGCAGCGCGGCGAAAGCGGCGAAGTAATAGGCGAATCCAGCGATCAGCACGCCGACGAAAGCAGGCGTGGCGAAAAGGTCCGGAGGCAGTAGCGGGTGTGTGGAGCGACGTTGGGCGGTGACGAACAAGACGACCGCGATAAAGCTCACCGCTGCCGCGCCGGTGGTTCCCGTTGCGGCCCAGCCGAACTCGCCCGCGTTGATCACGGCGAATGTGGTCGCGGCCATCATCGCGGTGATGAGTACTACTCCCACACCGTCGATTCGGACGCGCACGTGCCGGTCTCGCGACAATGACGGCACACCGATTAACAGGGCGAGGACGACAATCGGTAGCGCCGCTGCAAACAGCCAACGCCAGGTGACGAATTGCATGGCGGCTCCACCTGCGATCGTCCCGACTGTGCTGCCGATCCCGGCGACTGCACCCCAGACAGCGAACGCCATACCGCGGGTCGGGCCCCGGTAGTGCTCAGTGAGCAGCGGTACAGCGGTACCGAAGATCGCCGCACCGCCGACGCCCTGGATGGCACGTGCGGCAACCAGGACCCCACCGCTGGACGCCGTCGCACAGAGTGCTGACGCTATCCCGAAAACGACTAGTCCGATCAAGAACAGCCATCGATGCCCCAGTCGATCGCCCACTGTTCCCATGCCCATCACGAGGGCGGCCAGTGCCAGCGGGTAGACATCGATGATCCATTGGGCCACCGAGAACCCGGCACCTAGTCGGCTTGCGATGGAGTCGGCACTCACCGTCAGGACGGTGGTGAACGCCAGCAACAGGAAGGTCGCAAGACAGCACGCCACCAAGGGACGCCAATCTGTGTCTTGTTCACCATCGGCATCTTTCGCGGCGAGAGGGCTGGGGGAGATCGACGACATGATCCGACCCTGCTGTAATGGGCTTGTGTATGTAAACCATTACATTGAGCCGTTGTTGCGAAATGTGACGGACCTGCTCAATCGACCGCCGACGACCCCGAGCGATCTGGAACGGCGCTGGTCCGCTCATGACATGCCGATGCACTGTCGCGCCATGCGGAAAGACCTCGAGCAGGTGTGCGAATTTCTCGAACTCTGGACGGCGGTCGTCGACGCCGGTACCGAGACGAAACGGGTCCTTGTCCTCAACGAATTGCTGACTCGGTTCGCCACCAGTCCTTCGATCACGAACCACGACGGCAGCGGGTGGCATCTGCACTACCGCGACGCCGATGCAGGCTTCGCCGCCACCCTGGCCGGTGCCACGAGCGCCGCAGCAGCCCACTTTCTCACCGAGCGCGGGATGCAACGAATCCGGCGGTGCGCCCTCGACGAATGCACCATGGCCTTCGTCGACTTCAGCCGACCGGGAACGCAGAAGTACTGTACGCACCGCTGCGCGAACCGCGATGCCGTGAGACGGCACCGCGCCGGCTCGGCCGGGACCGGGGCACGTCCCTGAAACCCGCTCGGGCACAACGGAGATCCCATGGCCGCGATCATCGAAGTGGCAACGCCCGGCTGTGCGATGTCGACGCTACGTATATTGGGTGATAGCGGCGACGCTCTGCACTTTCGGGTATCGGGAGAACATGGATGTGACTCCTACACCGGCACCGGCATCACGCCCTCCTGACGGCGTGACAGTAGCCGCCGCAGTTTCACATCGCAGGCTCAGACTGCATCTGCTGCTGGCCGTAGTGATATTGACGCTGGCCGGCAGTGCGGCAGCATTGCTGCTCGATCATCACACGGGCCGGATCGGCCACGAGTCGGCGCTGACCACCCTGGTGGCAGTGTCATTGGCCGCCACGGTGCTGCTGCACGGTCTGCTGCTCGGGCGTCCGATGACCGTATCCCACGGCGCGACCGCGGCTGCGGCAGTACTGCTGGGGGCGTTCGCGGTGGTCATCGGCCACCCGGTGGATGGGTGGACCTGTCTTGTTCTCGCGGCTGCGATGTTGGTCAGGCCTATCGGGTCGGTTGCGCAACCAGACGACCTGCCGGCGGTGGCGTCACTCGTCGACCGAACCAGGTGTGATCCGTTGGCACCCTTTGCGATGTCTTCGGGCAAGAGCTACGTCTTCTGTGCAGATGGCACCGCGGCCCTGGCCTATCGCGCCCTGGCCGGGTTGGCCGTGGTCAGCGGCGATCCGATCGGCGACCGCGCTCGGTATGGGGAAGTAGTCGCCACTTTTGCTGCTCTGTGCCGGGCGCGCGGCTGGCGAATTGTGGTGCTGGGCGCCTCGGATCGCTTGCTGGCGATCTGGCGGGACCGGGCGGTGACGGGCCGCCGGCTGCGTGCCATCTCGATCGGGCGCGACGTCGTGGTGGAAGTCGACAGCTTCGACCTCGGTGGACGGCGGCGGCGCAATCTGAGGCAGGCGGTCCAGCGAACCAGGAACGCCGGGGTCACCACCGCGGTGGTCGCCGAATCCGACATCGACGGCACGCTGCGGTCAGAACTTCGTGACGTGATGCGACAGTCGGGAAAGGCGGCCGGCGCTGAGCGTGGGTTCTGCATGATGCTCGGCGGCACTTTGTCCGGCCGATACCCCGGAGTGTGGTTGATCTACGGCAGAGACCGGGCAGGACGAATCCAGGCCTTTCAGCGTTATGTGGCTGCCGGTGGCGGCGCAGATCTGAGTCTTGACCTGCCATGGCGTCGACCGGACGCACCCAACGGTATCGACGAGCGGCTGACCGTCGACATGGTCGCGTGGGCGCGGTCGCACGGGGGCGAGCGCGTCTCGCTGGCGTTCGCGCCGTTCCCCGATCTCTTCGGCGGTGACCGCAGCGGTGACGCCGCGGTGCGCGCACTGCGGATCCTTGCCCATGCCGGCGACCGACTCATCAGGCTGGAATCGCTGTACCGGTACGTCCGCAAGTTCGATGCCATGGCGGGCCGCCGGTACGTGTTGCTGCCACTGATCGATGTCGTGCCGGCTGCGGCGGCATTACTTACTCTGGAACTCGCCCCACCTCGGACGACGCGTTTGACCAGGGCTTTTCGGTGAGTTCACCACCGGTATGCTGGATCGAGATGCTGTCGCGCGTGTTCTCCAATCTGGTCCGGGTCCGAGTGACCCTGTGCTACGCGACAGCACTGTTCGTGATCGCATCTCTGCTGTTGGTCCTTGGACCCCACACGCAGGACCGCGTCGTCGGTCGCCTGAGCACCAACCTGGACAACTTGGGGCGTGGCAATGTGGGAACACTGCTCGGCAGCGCTTTCGTCACCGCCGAGGGCTACACATATCTGCTGCTGCCGGGCCTGATCTGCCTGCTCGCGTTGGCGGAGTTGCTGTGGCGCAGCAGGCGGTTGGTCCAGGCATTTGCCCTCGGCCACGTCGGCGCCACCCTCACGGTGGCCGGTGGGTTGGCCGCCGCGATCAAACTCGGCTGGCTGCCGATCTCCGTCGCACACGCTACCGATGTCGGGCTCAGCTACGGCGCTCTTGCCGTGCTCGGCACCCTGACCGCGGCGATCCCGATCCGGTGGCGCCCGGCATGGATCGGTAGTTGGGTGACAATCGCGCTGGTAGTCGCGGTGTCCGGGCCGGATTTCACCGCCATCGGGCACGCCATCGCGTTGACGCTCGGAATACTGTCGTCGATCCGACTCAGCTCTGACGCCCGCTGGACGCCGGCCCGCCTGATGTTCCTGACAATAGGTGGCGGGTTCGGACTTCTGATGGTCGTCGGGGTCACGCCGCACATGGCGCCGATTGCGCTGCCTGCGGGTATGGCGGTCGCGGTGATCGTCACCCGGGTCCGGCGAGGTCGGATTGCCGGGCCGACGGGTGGTACGGCCAGCCTGACTACAGTGTCCGCATGACGCTGCACGCCGCCGCCACCCATCCGGATCTGGTCACCGTCGAGGTGCCGACGCACTGGTACAACCTGCCGGCTGAGCTCGATGAGCCGATCCCACCGCACCTGCACCCGGGAACCAAGGAACCCGTCACCGCCGATGATCTTGCGGCGCTGTTCCCGAGCGGGCTGATCGCGCAGGAAGTGTCCACCGATCCGTACATTGCGATCCCGGAGGCAGTGCGCGAGATCTACTCGATGTGGCGTCCATCGCCCTTGATTCGGGCTCGGCGGTTCGAGCAGGCGCTCAACACGGGTGCCCACATCTACGTCAAGTATGAAGGCGTCAGTCCGGTGGGCAGTCACAAGACCAATTCTGCTGTGGCACAAGCGTATTACAACAGCATCGACGGTGTTCGGAAGCTGACCACAGAGACCGGTGCCGGGCAGTGGGGAAGCGCGCTGGCGTTCGCCGGAGCCCAGTTCGGCCTGGAGATCGAGGTGTGGCAGGTCCGCGCTTCCTACGAGTCGAAGCCCTACCGCGGCCACCTGATCCGGACGTACGGCGGTACGGTGCACTCCAGCCCGTCGAATCTCACCGAGTCGGGCCGCGCAATCTTGGCGTCCAGCCCGGACACCACCGGCAGTCTTGGCATGGCGGTCAGCGAGGCAGTCGAGGTGGCGGCCGCTGATCCCGACACCCGTTATGCACTCGGCAGCGTGCTCAATCACGTGGTGTTGCATCAGAGCGTGATCGGACTGGAGGCGGTGGCACAGCTTGCCGCCGTTGAACCGAACGGTGCGGATGTCGTGTTCGGCTGCGCCGGCGGTGGTTCCAATCTTGCCGGGCTGGCGTTCCCCTTCCTGCGCGAAAAGATCCACGGGCGGTCGAATCCCAGAGTCGTGGCTGCCGAGCCCGCCGCGTGCCCGTCCATCACCCAGGGGGAGTACCGGTACGACCATGGCGACGTGGCCGGCCTGACTCCGCTCCTCAAGATGCACACGCTCGGAATGGATTTCGTTCCCGACCCGATTCATGCCGGTGGTCTGCGCTACCACGGGATGGCGCCAGCCCTCAGTCATACCGTCGCACTCGGACTGGTCGAGGGCATTGCGATCGAGCAACATGACGCGTTCGCGGCGGGCGTGCAGTTCGCGCGGTCGCAGGGCATTGTCCCGGCGCCCGAGTCAACTCACGCCATCGCCGCGGCTGCCAGGCACGTCGCCGACGACCCGGCCGAGCAGGTGGTCGTGATCGGACTGTCGGGCCATGGTCAACTCGACCTGCCGGCCTACGCGGAGTTCCTGGACGGGAATTTCTAAGTCTGTGAACATCTGAAATCGACCTGCAGTCACCATGAGTTTCCTATGCGGTTAATTATGCATCGCGTATGACTTTCTCCCACCGCTCGTATTCGTAGCTAGGCTCGATGTAGACGCCTCAGGAATACGAGGGTCGCCGTAGCGACTGGCCGGAAAGGGAACTTTGGGTGATGAGAAATCAGCTCGTGAAGACGGTCGCAGTTGCCTCGATCGCGGCAGCGCTGGCGTTCGCCACACCTGGAACGGCTGCTGCCGCGCCCACTGGCCAGACCTCCGCTCAGGCGACTATCAGCGACCTTGAAGCGCAAGGGTTTCGCGTGATCCTCAACAAGGTAGGTAACGCGCCGATGGATAAGTGCACCGTGACCGCGGTACGGCAGGGCACTGATGTCAAGCATTCCTGGGTGCAGCGGGGACCTACCGGGAACGTGAATAACCTCGTGCGCTACACCACCGCGTATGTCGATCTCATGTGTAATCGCTGAATATTTTTCCAGAAACCGATCGCCGATTTTTCGGAATTGAATTCGGATAATTCTGAGCACAGAAAAGAAGGCATCAGTCCGAGGTGCCGAGTCGTATCGGCTCCTCGGTCAGATCTGCCAGTCCTGGGCCCCGTCCGGCTGGTTGTAGAGGCCTACCGAGTTCTTGACGACGACCGGATCACCGCTGCCGAAGTGGTCGAAGAACCACTGCGCGTTGGCAGGGCTGAGATTTGGGCAGCCGTGACTGACATTGCGCTTCCCTTGATCGGCCACCGACCACGGAGCGCTGTGCACGAAGATCCCTGTGTTGCTGAGCCGGAGCGCATTTTTGACCTTGAGCTTGTAGCCCTCGGCCGAGTTCACCGGGACTCCGTACGTTGACGAGTCCATGACGATGTCAGCGAACTTTTCGAGCACGTAATAAGTGCCGTTGGGTGTTTCGTAGCCAGGCTTTCCCAGAGAGACGGGGAAAGTCTTCTCGAGCTTGCCGTTGCGGTGGATCTGCATCTGATGGGTGGCGTCGTCGATGGTGGCCACCAGTGAATCACCAACGCGGAAAGTGGTTTTCGTGCCGGCGGCATCGACATTGACCACGGTACCGGCCGGCCAGAAGTCGATTGGCCGCCAACGAACTTGAGTATCGCTCATCCAGTAGAACTTGCCCGGCACGGGAGGGTTGGACGAGACGTGAATTGCGTCCTCGGCCATCTTCCTGTCTGCGATCGGCCGCTGGAAAGTGATGGAGATCGGCTTGGCGACACCGACCGTCGAACCGTTGGTCGGGTTGAACGTGGGCGGCAGGAACGGCGCCTCGCCGGTGAACGGCAGAGGATTCTGCCCTGCCGGCACACCGACGTCGGCAGCCTGTCCGAACGGGGCGGGCCACGGCATAGGCGGTGGAGCGAGATCGGGTGCAGGTTCGACGGGCGGCGGCGGCCCCATTGGCTCGGCCAGGGCGGAAGTGCCGGTGGCGGTTGCCGCTGTGACCATGACGGCCGCCGCGATCGCGGTGATCCAAAGGTATCCGGTGCGGTGCTGCACGAAGCCTCCATCGACAAGGTGTCCTTGGCAACCTCGCCGCTCGGGCGGATTCGTCAGGTTGCGCAACCAAGTCTACTAGCTACGTACGGGGATAGTAGATCGCGCTGCTGCCTCAGACGTCCGACCGTCGCGGCATGGCGGCTCACGTTGGCGATCTCCCATGGCCTTTGTGCAGATTCCGTAATCCACACGCAGCGACCGTCATTGCGCTTACCTGCTGATTCATCCAGTACGGAGTCACCACATACGAAGAACCTACGTAGAACGAGATGAGTCGGTGTGATTTCGGCATGAGTTTGTGTTCCGTCGCTGACGGCGTTCTTCAACAAACCTTCACATAACCCATACTGATTCGCTGATCTCCGGTGGTCGGGTGGAGGCGAAGCACCATGCACCTCGACCTGCCGGGTACGACCACTGGAGAGCCACGCCATGTCAGACATCGTCCGCCTGCCGCGGGTGAGCCGAAGGGGATTCCTCACGGCCGCGGCCGCCTTGGGCGCAACCGCAATCACCGGGTGCCGGAGTGAGACCGCAGCAACCCCCGCCGACGTGACTTCCCCCGATGCGATTGCCGTGGCCGAAAGCCTTCGTCCCCATACGGGCCGCACCGTCTCGACCACACTGACCGCCCAGCGCTCGCAGGTTGACCTGGGCGGCACCGTGGCCGAGACGGTTGCCTACAACGACCTGGTGCCCGGGCCTTTGTTGCGCGCGTCGGTCGGTGATGAACTGGAGGTCACCGTCCACAACCGGCTGGGCCGGTCGACCTCGGTGCACTGGCACGGGCTGGCCCTCCGCAACGACATGGACGGCGCAGCGCCGGCCACCCCGGACATCCCCGGTGGCGCCGCCTTCACGTACCGGTTTTCGGCGCCCCACCCGGGAACGTATTGGGCTCACCCTCACACCGGACTGGATGCTGACACCGGCTTGTACTTCCCGGTCATCGTCGACGACCCCGACGACCCGGGCCGCTATGACGCGGAATGGGTGGTGATGCTCGACGATTGGACCGATGGCATCGGCGAAAGCCCGGCCCAGATCTTCGCCGGGCTGCGCCGTCCGTCGGGCGGCCACCAAATGCCGGGTATGGACGGGATGCCGGGAATGAACGGCCACGGTGCGATGGGCTCGGCGGGTGGCCGACAAAGTTCGGCACTCGGAGGCGATGCCGGCGACGTCGACTACCCGATGTATGTCATCAACGGGCGCAATGCTCAGAATCCCAACAGCTTCCGTGCCAGACCAGGTCAGCGGGTGCGGATCCGGCTGATCAACGCGGGCTCCGACACCGCGTTCCGGGTCGCGTTGGCCGAGCATCGGATGACCGTCACCCATACCGACGGGTTCCCGGTCATCCCCACCGAGGTCGATGCGGTGCTGCTCGGTATGGGTGAGCGCTACGACGTCGTCGTCACCGCGCGGGACGGGGTATTCCCGCTCGTCGCGTCCGCCGAGGGGAAGAAGGCGATCACACGGGCCCTGCTGGTGACCGCAGACGGCTCGACGCCGCCAGTCGACTACACCCCGTCGGAGCTGCAGGGCCGACTCGGCACAGTCAGCACCTTCGCCGCCACGCCGGACGTGACGTTCGATTCCGCGCCCGTAGACGCGGAATTACCTGTCGAGCTGGGCGGCTCGATGGCGAACTACGAATGGACGATCAATGGCCGCACCTTCGCCGACATGCAGCCGCTGACCGTACGCGATGGGCAGCGAGTGGCGATGACATTCCGGAACGCGACGATGATGTGGCACCCGATGCACCTGCACGGACACACCTTTCAGGTGATGGGTGAGGACGGGCGACCCGGCGCCCGCAAGGACACTCTGATCGTGCTGCCGATGCAGCGGATACGTGTGCTGTTTGCTGCCGACAATCCCGGCCAGTGGATGCTCCACTGCCACAACGCATATCATCAGGATGCCGGGATGATGACGAGCGTCGAATATGCCGGCGATTCATAGGTGGCTACTACGTACTAAAACAATCAGTACTTGCGGTGATCGCGTCATGCGGGTTGGACGTCGCGGCGCGAGGTACCCTCGCATCACCGATGTTGGAGGGGTGCTGTGCGTGTACGAGGATTCGGCGAACTCGAGGCCGAAATCATGGATCGCATCTGGAATCGCGGTCCGGCGGCGGTCACTGTGCGCGAGGTCTTCGACGAACTCGTGGAAGAGCGCCGGATCGCCTACACCACCGTCATGTCGACGATGGACAATCTCCATACGAAAGGCTGGCTGGAACGCGACCGCGATGGTCGGGCCTACCGGTATTGGCCAAGGTTGAACCGCGAGCAGCACACCGCTCAGTTGATGCGTGAGGCGCTCGACGGTGGCGGTCGTTCGGATCTGGTACTCAGCTACTTCATCGAGCAGATCGACCCGCAGGATTCCGATCGGTTGCGGGCGGCGCTGCGTTCCTTGGCCAGGCGGTCGACGAGGGAGAAAAAGCGGTGAACATCGCCGCGGGTTTGCTGATCTACAGCGTGGCGATGTTGGTCTTTGCGCCGAGGCTGCTCAGCGCTCTCACCCGCGGCGGGTCTGCTCCCAGATTCGGGGTGGCGGCATGGCTGACCGCTGTCGTCAGCGTGTTGGCCACCTGGATCGTGATACCCGTACTGGTGATCGTCGACGTCGTATTCCACGGTGGCGGTCGCGGCTCGTTCTTGGCTTCTTGTGTGGAGTTTCTGTGCGACATCGCGGCCGGGCGCGCAGGCATGGCGGCGCAAGCAGCCGTCATGGTCGCGGCGGTCGCGCTGATCGTGGCGGTGGGCGGCATCGGGTTCAAATCCATGCGCACCATACGGCGGTTGCGCACGCATTCTCATGGTCACGCCCAGGCCGTGCGAATGGTGGGGCGTCCGGCTGACCAGCGCGATGTCTTCATCGTTGACTCCAGCGAACGCACCGCATACTGCGTCGCCGGAGCGCCTCCGGCGATCGTGGTCACCAGCGGCGCCATTGCCGCCCTCGGCCACGACGAGTTGCAGGCGGTGCTCGCCCATGAGCGGGCACATCTGGATGGACACCATCTCAAGATCGCGACGGCATTGCGCGGGTTGGCGATGGTGTTTCCACGGGTTCGGCTGATGACCCGGGCGGCCGCAGACGTTGCTCGGCTGCTTGAGATGTGTGCCGACGACGCCGCGGTGCGCCGCCATGGCCAGGACACGCTCCTGTCCGGGCTGATGACGCTGGCGGGAGCCACGCCGGCCCAGGCTCTCGGTGCCGCCGACGTGGCGTTGCTG
Source organism: Mycolicibacterium fortuitum subsp. fortuitum (assembly GCF_022179545.1). Next base: position 3,195,861 of record NZ_AP025518.1, read on the forward strand.
AACCGCGCCGAGCGCCTCGCTCTTCCGCCCGCGCCGTGGATCCGTGCCGGCGCCGGAGCTGGTTTGTTCGGGGCGATGGCGATCATTGCCCTCGTGCCCATCGGCACGTTCGTGCTGGGGGCTTCCGGTCTGCTGTGTCGTTGAGCTCAGGACTCAAGACACGAAGGCATCAATACTCGATGACGCGAGTGACATACGGTGTCATGCCGGACATGCGGACCGGGGAGATCTTGACCGGAACGCCGGTCTGCTGTGCCTCGATCATCTGGCCGCCGCCGAGGTAGAGAGCTTCGTGCTGTCCGCCACCGGGGCCCCAGAACAGCAGATCACCTCGCTTTGCCTGTGACGGCGGCAGTTGACGCCCTGCGGTGTACTGATCGCCTGAATAGCGGGGGAGTAGGAGGCCCACACCGGCGAACGCGTAACGGGTGAGCCCGGAGCAATCGAACCCCACAGTGCCGGCTCCAGAATCCACCCCACGGCTGGGCCCGGTCAGGCTGCCGCCGCCCCAGGAGTACGGCACTCCGATCTGAGTGCCGGCTCGCCGAATGACGTACTCGACAGCCTGTCTGCCGTAGACGCGGTTGCCGCGCAACGGGGGTGCGCCGGCGCCGGAGCTCGTCGGCGCAAGCCCCAGCGTTGCCAGGAACTTTCGGCCCATGTCGAATGTCGTCTGGGTGGCGAGAGCACTCGCCTGCAAGGAAGCGTTGGCGATTGCCACCGGATCGCCTGGTGCGCCCGCGCTCAGCAGATTGGGCAGTGTTGGATCCCACTGACCGGCGCCGGGCTCGGCTCGGGCAAGGGGAGTGCCCAACGCCACCGCCGCTGCAGCAACCAGAATCCCTGTGCGCAAGAGCGTGCGGCGTTCACAGCCCACGGAATACACGGAAGGTGTCGAGGGCATCGTCACGCACCCTTTCCGCCGCACGGTCGGCTGTGGCCGAGATGACATCTGCATCGTCGGAACTATGGAGCAACTACGTACGTACGTACTCTATATCCAGGGAGTCACATCAGCCCCACTAATGACAAAAATTCACAGTGGCAATTCGTTGTACGCGGCAATACCGACGATGACACCGATCGGATGACGCCCCCGCGCAGCCTCAACCCGCCGCCAAGAACTGGGGAACTGGGGGTAGAGCGATACTCGTTCTACAGTCGCCCATTGATCAAACGAGGCCTCAAGGCTGATAGCCGTCGAGAAATCCGGTGAGCCCCGTGGGTTCGTGCGGGCCGATGGCAATCTGCTCGACAACGCCTATTCCGATGCGGTCACCCATCGTCGCCTTGACAACGTTCTGCAGGTGAATCGAGGAAAAATCTGTGGGGTCGAAGTCGTCGAGATCGATAGATTCCCGTCCGGTTTCGAACTGACCGTGATTGGAGCCGTGCCCCCAATGGGGATGCCAGTAGCCGATCCCGCGCATCCGGAAGGTGTAGAGCTTCTCCACCTCGATGTGTGTCTCGCCGTCGACGGTATCGGTGAACCACAGATGGGCCCGCCGGATCTCCCGTCGCCCCGGCTCCCATTGCAGTTCGTAGCCGATGTCGTAGCACTCACGTACACCCACCCGACTGCACGCCGAGACGCCGTCCGGAATCGGATCCAAGACCTGTGCGGTCTCCAACCACCGGCGGCCATCCTCGTGTTCATGGAAAGCGAAGTGGGTGAAGCGATCTTCGAAATGCAGAGGCGCCCACAGCCAGAACACCTGGAACGGCATCGGTTGACGGAGTACCGGCACCTGCTCGCCGATGGGACGAACTCCCCAGGAACGGTCACGCGTGCCGGGCACCGCACCGGCTTCGACCGCCAGATCCTCGCCGTCCACGCAAATCGTGCCTTCCCACGACCCCCATTGGGTGAGCCGAGTGTGGTCGGTCAGGACAATCCCTTCGGCGGTACGGCGCTGCTGGCGAGGTTCCTCGATGGCGACGGTGCCGGCGCGGAAGGTCAGATCGCAGGAGATTCCGTGCTCATTGGAATCGACGAGGTACCGGATCGTGCGTAGCGGTTCGACGACCTCGATGCGGAACGGGCCGACGGTGGCCGATCGGTCCAAAGGCATGGCCCCGGAGGCGAAGACCGAATGTTCCACCCCGTCAATGACCACGCTGAAGGCGGCGTCGATGATTCCGCGGACCGGGTAATGACCCATGGCTGCGCCGAAGTAGAAGTCGCCGTCGCGCTGGTGGCCGTTGAACCAGTAGCGGTCATAGTGATTCGGGTCGGCGCTGGGTGGTGTGGCGACAGGATCCGCCGAGCCGTGTATCGGATAGTCGTCGAACGGCGTGAGCACCGTGTCAGATTCCAGGCTCGCTGATCTTCACCAACATCTTGCCGATATTGGCTCCGGTGAACAGGCCGTTGAGGGCCTCGATGCTGGATTCCAGTCCTTCGTAGACGGTTTCGCGATGGACCAACAGTCCTTGCTGCTCCCATTCGCGCAGCGCGGTGAACGCCTCATCGAAATGTGCCCACTCCTCGAGTGCGATGAATCCCTGCATGGTGGAGGACGTGGCGAGCAGGTTGACGTAGTTGGAGGGACCCGGATGATCGCCGTTCAGATAGCTGGAGATGATGCCGCACATCACCACCCGGGCTTTATGTGCCAAGTTGCCGAGCGCCGCGTTGAGGACGTCGCCACCGACATTGTCGAAATAGACGTTGATCCCGTTCGGGCACTGCTCTTTGAGTGCCTCGGACAGATTGCCCGCCTTGTAGTCGACGCACGCATCGAAGCCGAAATCCTCGACCACGGCGCGACATTTTTCTGGTCCGCCGGCTATCCCGACCACCCGAGCACCGGAGATCTTGGCGATTTGGCCGGCCACCGACCCGGTGGCCCCCGCAGCGGCCGATACCACGACCGTTTCGCCGGCTTGTGGCTTACCGACGCCCTTCATGCCGAAGTACGCCGTGGCACCCGTCGGTCCGTAGATCGACATCACCGCGAGCGGATCGGTGTACCCGACGACCGGAGTACTGAACAGGTCGTCGCGGATGATCGCGTAGTCCTGCAAACCGGTCAGGGTAGTGACCATGTCGCCGACTTTATATGCATCACAGCGGGATTCAACGACTTCGCCGATGCCTGCGACTCGCACCACCTCGCCCAATTGGAGGGCCGGCAGATAGCCGGGTTCGCCGTCCAGCCACGTGCGCGCGGCAGCGTCGATACCCACATACGTCGTCCGCAGCAGTGCCTCGCCCTCGGCAGGTACCGGCGCGTCGGTGGTCACCATCTCCGTGTCGTCGGGGGAGACCAGCCCATCCGGCCGGCGCCGCAACAGGACTTGACGGTTCTGGCGGTGCGCGGAGTCAGTCATGGCGCTACTCATTTCTGTGGAAGAGCGAACTGGTCACCCGAATTTTCATATTGATTCTTAGAATGCATGTCGATTAGCGTCAAGCCCCGGATCGAAAGTGTCTCGCCAGGCGGGAGGACATGAGCTCCAACGAGTTAACGCCGCGACGTGGCCGGCCGCCTCGCATCGACCAGGGCGCCATCGTTGCAGCGGTGCGGGAGATCGGCACCGAGAACGTCACGATGCGCCGGGTGGCCGAGCACCTCGGTATCAGCCTTCCGGGGCTATACCACCATGTGAAGAACCAGGACGACCTGCTGCGGTTGGCCACGGAGAGCGCACTGGTCATGTCACCGCCCCCGCGGTACACCGGTGAGCACTGGGCGACGTGGATGCGCAGTTACGCCTCCTACATCAGGACGGTGCTGGCTTCGGAACCGGCGTTGGTCGAGAAGTTCGTCACCGGCGGGGTCCGCGACGAGATGGAGATGGAGTGCAACGGCGATGCGGTCGAAGCGCTTGCCGAGCACGGCCTCTCGCCCGACGATGCGATGGCGGTATGGGCCGCGGTGAGCGCGATGGCGATCGGCAGCGTCACCGAGGCGCACCGTGAGCATCTGCACGCCGAAAGGGGACAGCCGTGGCTGGCCCGGATTTTCAAACTCACGGCCAAACGTTCCGCATCCGACTATCCGACATTGCGCGCGGTCGCGCAGTCCGGGTTCGACCCGTTCAGCGAAGAATCATTTCAACATCGAATGACGATGTTGCTCACCGGCATAGCAGTGCAGTACGGGCTTCCGCCCGAACCGGCTGACTAGCTTCCCGGCATGCGGCGGACCAAGCCGTCGTCGAGCATCTGCTGGAAATGATCGGTGACCGTCTGCCCGGCCGGGCGATAGCCGAGCCCCAGTTCGTTGCGGCTCCGGCTGTTGTCGAAAGCCAGGGGATATCCGACGTTGCGCTCTACGAATTCTCGCGTGAGTCCGGCGGCCGGCGCGATGGCCTTCACCAGCACCTTGGGTGCGGTCATCCGCGGGAACGGGTAGAACGGGCCGAACCTGCGACGCAGCAGCTTGCCGATCTCCAGGAGCGTCAGTGAATCGGCGTTGACGATGTAACGGCCGTGGGCCTCGGGGGTGAATCCGGCGCGCAGGTGGGCATCAGCGACGTCGCGCACGTCCACTACGCCCATCGTCAAAGCGGGCGCTCCGGCCAGCAGACTGCCGTCGGTGAACTGCTTCATGGTGCTCAGGCTGGCTGAGTCGCTGGCGGTGGTCAGCGAAGGGCCGAGCACCAGGCCCGGGTGGATCGTGACCATGTCCCAACGGTCCTGTGCCTGTTGATACTTCCACGCCTCGCGCTCAGCCACCGTCTTGGAAAAGGGGTATGGCTGGTGATCGACACTGCTGGTGGTGTTCCAGTGCTCGTCGGTGAAGACCCCGCCCGGCACATCGAGTATCTCGCGGGCATCCCCGTAGATCGCGACCACGCTACTGGTCAGCACCACACGTTTGACGCTGTCGGTGCGGTTGACCGAGTCCAGCACATTACGGGTGCCCTCAAGTGCCGGGCGGATCAGCGCTTCCTGAGCGTCCTTGAAACCGGAGAGCAGGAACGGCGAGGCGGTGTGCATGACGAGCTCGCACCCGGCCATCGCGTCGTCGAAGCTGCCGGGCTCGAGCAGATCCGCTTTGAACAGTTTCAGCCGGCCGGGGTGGTCGGACGAGAGCTTGCGCAGATGCTCCAATCCGGTGGTCTTGTCGGGGTTTCGCACCGTGCCGTGGACGGTCCGACCGGCTTCCAGTAGTAACCGGACGATCCAGCTGCCGATGTACCCGCTGGCGCCCGTCACCAGCACGGGCGCGTCCGGGTCGATCGGGGTGCGGGGTGTGCTCACGGGAGTTCCTCTCGTCCGGGTCAGCTCGAGCATATTGGGGACGGCGTCGCCGATGTGCGGGACAGTTAGCGGTATGAGTAGCCAGAAGGTACCTAAACCCAGCGACCTCAAATCGGCCGCTCAGGCGGCCGTCGAGACGGCCCAGTCCGCCATGGGGACGGCGCAGGCGGTGGCCAGCGGTGCGATGCGTATTCCACCGGCGTCGGCTCAACTGGCCGCCCAACTACCCGATTTGCTGGAGAACCTCGCGATCGCGACGGAACGGCTCAACACCACGATCGACAGGACAGAACGGTATATGGCCATGGCCGACCCGATGTTCCGTACGTTGGACCGCCTCCTGCCGCAACTGGAGTCGTTGATCAACACCGGCAACGAAGTCTTCCGCATGTTGACCAGCCTTCCGGGCGTCTCCACCTTGAACCGGATCGCCGGCCGCGGTCAGGGCAGCCGGGAGTAACGGCGTTGCCTAGCTGATGCCGAGTACCGCAGCGGTGAAGCGCCACAGCGTCTGGGTGGCGCCATCAGCACTGGGTGTCGGCACGACGCGGAGTAACTGTGCAATCCCGTGGCGCAGACCACCGATGACGTAGGCGCCTGCGCCGTCAGCATCCAGGTCGGCGGGCAGTTCGCCCAGTTTCTGGCCGTGGCGGATGTTGGCGGCTGCGTTGTCGATGAGGTTGTGTATGTAGGCAGCCTCGAGTTCGGTGAGTTGTGGGTCGCTTGCGGTGCGGTTGAGCAGAATCGGCGCCAGCGGATCGGCGAGGTGATAGGCGACGAACCGGTGCGTCCGGTCGCGTTCGCGTGTGGCCCAGTCCCCGGCGGGTAGGTGAACATCGGCGATCGCGTGCCGCAGGCCGTCATAGAAGCCGTCATAGACCGCTGCCAGCAAGCCGCTTTTCGAACCGAAGTGGTGATAGAGGGCGCCGGTACTGAGGCCCGCGCGGCGAGTCAGCCCGCTCAGCTCGAACGCGCCGTTTCCCGACACGAGTTCTTCGCGGGCGGCGTCGATCAGCTGTTGACGTCCGACGGGGGCGCGTGCCATAGTCCGAACCATAACAGAAGTCAGTTATGTTTCGGTGGGGGCGACATGAGCACTGAAGTGACATCGTTGGCAGAGTTGACCGGTGACCTGGCCGGTACCTACCGTCGGACCCGCAGCAGCGGCGAACAGGTCGACCCCGCCGTAGCCGAGGCGGACCTGGCCGCCGTCCTGCGCGATGGATACGTGATCCTGCCTGATCTGCTGAGTGCCACCGAGCTCGACGAGATTCGAAATGCTGTGGGTCCACTGTTGGATCTGTTGGGCCGCAATGGATTCGAAGGACACGCCACCCAGCGGGTATACAGCGTGCTGAACAAGACCCGCAGCTGCGACCGCATCGCCGACCATCCGCGGGTCCTGGCGCTGCTGGATCGGTTGTTCATGCCCAACTACCTGCTGTCGATGTTGCAGGTGATCAACATCCTGCCGGGGGAACAGGCCCAGATGCTGCACACCGACGATGGGTTCTACCCGCTGCCCCGACCGCGAAAAGCCTTGGGTGCGGCCACGATCTGGGCGATCGATGATTTCACCACGGACAACGGTGCCACCGACATCGTCGCAGGCAGCCATGAATGGGGCGATCGGCTTCCTGAGTCCGCGGAGCGCGAACCGGTGGTGATGAGCGCAGGATCGTGCGTGTTCTTTCTCGGCACCTCGTGGCACGGCGGCGGTGCCAACCGTTCTGCCAACGCACGCCTGGCCCTGACGGCCCAATACTGCGAACCATGGCTACGCCCGCAGGAGGCATTCACCTTGTCGATGACCCGCGACACCGTGCGGGCCGTCTCTGAGGACATCCGACGCATGCTCGGCTACAGCATCCATCCACCGTTCATCGGCCAGGTGGACGGCATGCACCCGAAGCGATTGCTGGAACCGGGCGGCTGATCAATCGGCCACGGCCCGCAGCGTGATCTCTGAGATGTTCGTGCGGCTCTGTCCGTCGAGGGTGCCCAATTTCGAAATCCACACCAGCACATTGGACGTTTCCGTCCGATTGTCGACGGTGATGGTGTTTTCGCCCGGTTGTAGCGCCACGTTCGGCGTCAGCTCGGTGGTGCCGGACAGGCTGTTCGGCTGGGCGCTGTCAGCCGCACGGATCTGGACTTCTGTTCCGGTGCTCGGCACGTCGATCGTGACCTCGCTCAAAGCGGTCGGCGACGGGAGCCGAAGCATCAACCCGACGCCTTGTTTGAAGGCCGGGAACGGCGCGGCATCCTGGTAGATGTCGGTGGGCCACGACGTGTCCGCCTTGCCGTCGATGGCCAGGCTCGCCTGATCCGGATGGTCTGGTGAGCCGCCGGGGGAGAACACCGTCGCACTCTCGGGCGTTACGATCGGCCCCGGGCCGCCGCTGTGCGGCGACGAGCCCAACCCGCGGATGAGAAGGACGGACGTCGCAACGATCATCGCGACCACTGCCAGAACCAGGACGATGCGCAGGCGGCGGGACCTCGAAGCACGCCGGCGGGCACCTGACCTCACCTCGAACGTGTCACGGCGGCGGCGTCGACGGGTCCCGGCCGAGTGATTGACCACCGAGTCGGCGAACAGCGTTCGGTCGTCCCAGGGGCCGCTGACCTCAACCACATCGCCGTCGGAGAGTTCGCCCGTGATGGAGTTGCCACGTAGCTCGACCGGCACGGCGGTGTGCGCTTCACCGGTCGACTCGTATCGCTCCACGCGGAAGGTCCAGACCTCCTCATCGCTGTCAGGTCCGGATGGTGTCTTCGTCACGTCGCGCGCGGTCCCCAGGATGGTGAGCATGGCCAACCGCTTGGTGTCCGGTGAGCTGCTGCGCTCCTGGACGTCTGGCATCTCCAGCGGGGCGGTGTCAGGCGTCACGGGCTGGGGCGCGGTCGACACCTCCGTGCTCCCGCCCAGCGCCCGGGCGAAGTCCAGGCACCGCGCATAGCGCTTGTCGGGTCGCTTGGCCAGCGCCTTCGCCATCACCGCGTCCAGGTGGGCGAGGTCGCGACGGCGCTCGGACAGCCGGGGCGGTGGCGCGTAGAGGTGGTTGCCGGCCTGGACGATGCGATTGGTGTCCTCGAAGACAGGCGAGCCGGTCAACAGATGGAAGGCGGTCGCCGCGAGGGCGTACTGGTCTGCTCGGCCGTCGAGTGTCTTCCCGGTGAGCTGTTCGGGCGCGACGTATGCCACCGTGCCGATAGCCACATCGGTCTCCGTGAGGCCATCTGCATCGTCGGCTTCTCGGGCGATGCCGAAGTCGGTGAGCAGTATGCGCCGCCGGGCACTGCCCGACGGCGTGGTGACCAGGATGTTCGCCGGTTTCACATCGCGGTGCAGCAAGTTCCGTTCGTGTGCGACGTCGAGGGCTTCGGCGACTGCCGTGACGATTTCCACCACATCCTGCAGGGGCATCCCAGACGGGTGCTGCTCGATCAAGTGCTTGGCATCAGTGCCCTCGACGTAGTCCATCGAGATCCACAGCCGGCCGTCGAACTCGCCCCGGTCGTGCACTCCGACGATGTGCGGATGCCACAACGAGGCGGCCAACTCCGCCTCTCGGTTGAACCTGGCGCGGAACTCGTCATCGCGAGTGGTGCTCACCGAGAGGATCTTGAGTGCATCCAGACGGGGAAGGCGAGGATGCTGGGCCAGGTAGACCTCGCCCATTCCACCGGCGCCGAGAAGCCGCTGAATGGTGTACCCGGCAAAGACGTCACCGGCATTGAACGGCATGTTGGAAGCCTACAAACCACGGCAAATGGGGAGCACACAGGTGTTCGTCCCGGCGGCGACGCTCAAAACAGCATCAGCTGAGCCCGTCCCAGAACCGAGTAAGGGCGGCCGCGCCACGGGCCGGGTCCTGCACCATCCACCAGTGCCCCAGACCGTCGAGCACCTCCGTGCGCGCACCGGCCCTCGTCGCAGCACGGTATCGAATCTCGTCGGAGCCGATATAGGGATCATCGGTGGCGAGCAGGGAAAGTCCCGGCCGGGCCCGAGCGTTCTCCAGCGCTCGGCCGGCCTCCGCCATCGCGGGTTGGCGGGCCGAGCGGTACAGCAACAGGATTGCCCGGCCCATCTCCAGCCCTTGCTTGCCGGCTATCGAGGTCGCGATGTCGATCGGGATGCCCAACGCGGACATCTGGGCTGCGCGATCCTCGATGGTGCCGCCGAGCATGGTCTCGACGAGTTCCTCGCCTTCTCCGGGTGTCTGCCAGACCTGGGCCATGTCGTGCCACACGTAGTCGGGGTCCAGGACACCGATGACATCGGTGGCCCAACTGCGGACCAGCTCGGGTCGGTGCATGACGACATTCATCACGTGGCCGCCACCCCAGTCGTGCCCGACGACGTCGACTGGTCCGTCAATGTTCTCCAGCTCATCTTCGAGCCAGTCCCGGTAGGCAAGGAAGGTCGCCGAAAAGCGGTCGGGGAGTGGAGCACCGAATCCCGGCGGCGACAGCAGCACCACGTCATCACGACCGAGCGCATCGACGAGTGGACCCCAGATCGCGTCCGTCTCCGAATTGCCGTGCACGAGAACCACAGTCATGCAGGCCATCCTCGCACTGTCATTGCCGCGCGGTGCCTGTTCGTCAGATCCGTCTGCCGGGGACGGGAGCTCCACGCCCTCTGTGTCGACTGATCAGGAGTTTCTGCACAATGGGAGTGACACACGATGTCGGAAAGCGGGGATGACGAGTGAGTACCGTTCCCACCCCCTTCAACGATTGCGCCGGCGGGCCGTCCCCGGTCCACGACGCACGTTGGTCCGAACACAATTCCGCTCGACGTGCACGTCTTGTCGAAGCCGCGGTGGCCCTGTTGGACGAGCAGCCGGTGGGCCGCGATGTGAGCGTTGAGGAGATCGCCCAGCGCGCTGGCCTGGCCAGGTCCGTGTTCTATCGGCAGTTTGACAGTCGGGAGGCCTTCGATTGCCGGGTCCGCGCCGTCATCCTCGATCAGTGCTTCGCGATGTACGCGACCAACCTGGATTTCTCGACGGGATCGATCGACGAGATCGTCACCAGAACCGCTGGCGCCCTGCTTGCTTGGCGTATCGACCATCCTGCCTGGTATGCCTTTCTCGGCACGGGGCCGACTGATCACGACAATCCGGACCTGGATGCGGTACAGAGCCTCAGCCGCCGGTTCGAGACGCTCATCGATGTGCGTTTGTCCGAGATCGCGCAATTGGTCGGCGTCGACTACGAACCGTTGCGGACGCTGCCGTTTGCGGTGGTCACCATGGTCGATGGCACCTTCACACGATGGCTGTCGGATCCGTCGCCGCCGCGCAGCAGGGACCAGCTCGTTCGCGATGTTGCCAATTACGCCTGGTACATGCTGGACGGTGCGGCTCGACGTAGTGGATTGTGCGTCGATCGCGATCAGACAGTCGACGAGGTAATCGGCGGGGTGTCTGGCTCCGCAGCTAAGCCGTAGACACTGAGACACATTGTGGCAGCGCATATCCACAACTGACCGGTCCGGGCGACGAGTCATAGAAGTAGCACTCGACCGGTGCGCTGATACCTGGCGCCACCCTTGACAGGCGTATGGGACAGGGTGTCCCATAGAGGTAATTGAATGGGACCAGCGGTCCCAATAAGCGAGCCTCGGGGTACTCAACTGCCTAGGAGAAATGACGTCATGGCATTAACGAAGGCGGTCCGTCGCTGGCGGGACGGGATGCGGGTCAGCGGCGATGCGGATTACTGCACCAGGTTGGAGACACTCTCGAGCGGATCGGTCCGCCGCAACTTCAACCCGTATCTGGACATACCGTGGGACTCACCCGAGTTCAAGGTGACCGAGAACGACCCGCGCTGGGTGCTGGCCGCCGAAAGCGACCCCATCGGAAGTAGCCCGTGGTATCAGGCGCAACCGCTGGAGAAGCAGATCGCGATCGGCATGTGGCGTCAGGCGAATGTCGCCAAGGCCGGCCTGCAATTCGAGAACATGCTGATCCGCGGACTCCTGAATTACACATTCTGGGTTCCCAACGGCAGCCCTGAATACCGGTACTGCCTGCACGAGGCGGTCGAAGAGTGCAACCACACCCTGATGTTCCAAGAGATGGTGAACCACGCGGGTGTGGATGTTCCCGGTTTGGCGCGGTGGCTCAGATGGATGCACTCACTGCCCCCGCTATTCGCCAGTCCGATGCCGGTGTTCTTCTTCATGATGGTGCTCTGCGGCGAGGAACCGATCGACCACATGCAGAAATCCATTCTGCGCGAGGGTAAGCCGATCCACCCCATCATGGAGCGCGTCATGGCGATCCACGTCGCCGAGGAAGCACGGCACATCTCGTTTGCCCACGAGTTCCTCCGCCGACGAATCCCGGAGATGCGGCGGCTCAACCGATTCGGGCTGTCGATCATCTATCCGCTCAGCTTCCGCCTGGCGGCGACGCTCATCGCCAAGCCGCCGCGCTCATTCTGGCGGGAGTTCGAGATCCCGCGTTCGGTGAAGAAGGAGATCTATTGGCGGGCACCCCAATCCAGGGCGATGCTGCGTGAGATCTACGGTGATGTGCGAATGCTGGCCGAAGACACCGGTTTGATGAATCCGATCGCCAAGATCCTCTGGCGCATTCTGCGCATCGACGGTCCGGCGTCGCGTTACCGTAGCGAACCGGTGCGCCAAACGGTCGCCGTCGCCTGAACGTCCTCGAGAACTTTCGTCCCGAAACAGGGGACGCCCCGCTGCGGAAGTTCAGCGGGGCGGCTGCGGCAGCACGACCGACTGCTAGGGAGGTCGAGGCTGTCGGGTCCTCGGCCCAGTCGCGCTCCCTTTGACCAATTCGAACCGCAGCAACACCAAACTAGCCCGCCGATGCATAAGTTGCGTAGGGACTTTCGGCCCCTGAAGATCGCTGAAGGGCCCTATGTCGGTGCGTGTTTCGGATCCGCAGTCGGTCGGTCCGTCGCACAGCAGATCGCCTTCGGCGCATACACAGATCGCCGACGAAGATATAGAGCCTTGTGGCCCTTCCGGCACACCATTGCACTAGGCCAAACTGGGGTCTCCCGTTATCGAGAGGCCCATCTGATGGCTCAATACCGCGCGCCGATGTGGACGTGGTTGCTACTGGTCGTGGCGCTGCTCCTCATCTTCGGGCGGTGCAGCGACGGTGACCGCGAGCTTTCGAACCACGGACAGATCGCGGTGTTGGGATCGACAGGTGCCGCGTCGTAGCGAGCCGGTAAGCCCAGGACTCCGTCAACGAGGATCGGCTTTGAATTCTCGACGCCTAGGGCTGACCGCTGCGGTTCGCGGAGGCGCTCGACGGCACGATCATCACCGGGCACGGGGCATGATGAATGAGGGCGTGACTCGTCGAGCCCAGGACTGAGCCCACAAATTCACTGCGGCCCCGACTTCCAACGACAATCAGTTGTGCTTCATGCGCGTAACGCATCAATGCCCAGGCCGTCCGGCCGGTGGTCACCGCGCAATGGGCGACGACCTCGGGATGGCGTGCGCTCCACCGTGCGATGCGCTGATTCAGCAGTTCCTGCTGCTGCGCTTGGTATTCCGGCCACCATCGTGGTTGGGCTTCCGGATCCGCGAGGCTGCCGGGCAATTCGCCACAACTGAAGACGGCGGTGAGGTCGGCGCCGCGCAATGCCGCTTCCTCGAATGCCCACTCAGTGGCGTTGTCTGCGGCCTCGGAGCTGTCGACACCTACGACGACCGTCCGTCGCTGTTGTACTCGAGAATCGTTGCGGGCCCCACGCACGACGACGACCGGTCCGTACCCGTGCGCGCTCACAGATACTGCCACCGACCCGGCATGAACGGCCCCCTGCGATTGGGCGCGGCTCGATCCCACCACCGTCAGCAGTGCCTGGCGAGACAGTGCAATCAGCGTGGGCAGAGGTCGGCCCGTGACCCACGATGTCTCAACCGCTACCTCCGGGCAGGCCGCGGCGACCTCCAGTTGAGCCTCGGCCAGAAGGTCAACAGCCCTGGACTCTCGGTACTTCAGTATTCGGCGCTGAGACCAAGGACCCAACTCGATCTCTGCCTCACCGGGATCCACGATGTGGACCAGTCGCACCGAGACGCTGCGCCGTTCGGCCTCGCGGGCCGCCCACACCGCCGCGTCGAGGGCGGACAACGATCCGTCAACGCCGACAAGTAGGTTGGGGGCGCTGCCTGCCATGTTTGCCATCTCCGGCAAGAGAACCTCCTCGATCTCGTTGCGGCGCTGTGATATCGCGATGGAACCGAGTCCGCTCGGTGCTCCTTACGTTCAATCAGCCCCCGTCATACCCAGACTGGAGCACCTAGGTAGACCCAGTGAAGGGTCATTGGTCCTCAACGCAAGCACCCGCTCGTCGACAGCACCTTGGCCGCCGACCGAGCCTGGTCGCCCCGGGCCAATAGGGTCTTTCGACCCTATCCGCTGATGGGGATACCGCCGGTACCGTTTGTGTACACGAAGCGGGTGAATGTAAATCCCACATGGGAGGTTGGACCGATGGCTCGGACCAGAATGGTCAGGCGCTGGCGCAAGAACATGGACGTCAGCGATGACACCCAGTACGCCGAGATGCTCGCTACCTTGTCGGAAGGGTCGGTGCGTCGAAGTTTCAATCCGTACACGGACATCGATTGGGACGCACAGGCGTTCGCCGTCAAGGCGGACGATCCGCGCTGGATCCTGCCCGAATCGGACCCGATCGGCGCTCACGCGTGGTACCAGGCGCAGTCGATGGAGCGGCAGATTGCGATCGGCATGTGGCGCCAGGCCAACGTCGCCAAGGTCGGTGAGCAATTCGAGAACATCCTGATCCGCGGCCTGATGGAGTACTCGTTCTGGGTGCCCAACGGATCGCCGGAGTACCGGTACTGCCTGCACGAATCTATTGAGGAGTGCAACCACAATCTGATGTTCCAGGAGATGGTGAACCGGATCGGCATGGATGTGCCGGGCATGCCGCGGCTGCTCAAGTGGCTGCAGCCGCTCATCCCGTTGACCGCAGGCCCGCTGCCGATTCCGTTCTTCTTCGGCATTCTCGCCGGTGAGGAGCCCATCGATCACACGCAGAAGAACGTGCTGCGCGAGGGTAAGGCCCTGCATCCGATCATGGAGCGGGTCATGGCGATTCACGTCGCCGAGGAGGCCCGCCACATGTCATTCGCGCACCAGTACCTGCACAAGCGGGTGCCGAACCTGCGCTTGCACCAGCGCCTGCTGTTGTCACTCTTTGTGCCGCTGACGATGCGCATCCTGTGTTCGGCCATCATCGTGCCGCCGCGGGCGTTCTGGAAGGAATTCGACATCCCGCGCTCGGTGCGCAAGGACCTGTTTTTCGGATCGCCCGAATCGCGCAAGATCCTTCGGGACATGTTCGGCGACGTCCGGATGCTGTGCCACGACACCGGCCTGATGAACCCGATCGCCAAGCTGATGTGGCGCATCTGCAAGATCGACGGGCCCCCGAGCCGCTACCGCAGCGAGCCGCAACGCCAGCACCTACTTTCGGCCGTGTAGCCGCCGTCCACTGCGGAACCCGGCTGGGGCTCTGGCCATTCCGGCAGCGTCGACGACCCGACAGGAAATACAGCACCGATAATCCCGTGCATCGAAAGGCTTGGTTGGCTGTGATTGAAATCGAACACCTCGACGTGCTGATCATCGGTGCCGGTATCTCCGGCATCGGTGCCGCCTACTATCTGCAGCGCGAACACCCCGGGCGCAGCTACGCGATCCTGGAAGCCCGCGGGACAATCGGCGGCACTTGGGACCTGTTCCGCTATCCGGGCATTCGGTCGGACTCCGACCTGCACACCTTCGGCTACGCGTTCAAGCCGTGGCGTGACGAGTACGCGATCGCCACGGCCGACAAGATCCTGGCATACCTCCGCGAGACCGTCTCGGAGGACGGCATCGACGACCGAATCCGGTTCCACCACAAGGTGCTCGGCGCAGCCTGGGATACCGCGCAGGCGCGCTGGACGGTGGACATCGAGCGGACCGAGGGCGAGGGGGCAGACCCAGAACTGGTGCAGGTTTCGGCGAGCTGGCTGTTCTGTGGTGGCGGGTACTACCGCTACGACCACGGCTACACCCCACACTTCGAGGGGCAGGAGCGGTTCACCGGTCAGATCGTGCATCCTCAGCATTGGCCCGAGGATCTGGACTACGCCGGCAAGAAGGTCGTCGTGATCGGGAGCGGAGCCACCGCGGTCACGCTGGTCCCGTCGTTGGCGGGCACCGCGGCTCACGTCACCATGTTGCAGCGCTCACCCACCTATGTGATGCCGGTGCCGGCCAAGGACAAGTTTGCCAACACCGCCAAGCGGCTGCTGGGCGACGAGCGTGGCTATGCGCTGACTCGGCGCAAGAACATCCTCAAACAACGTGGTGTCTACACGTTCTGCCAGACGTTTCCGAAGGCTGCGCGGGCCGTGATTCGCTGGGTCAATGCGGCCAAGTTGCCCGCCGGGTATCCGGTGGACGAGCATTTCAGCCCTCGCTACAACCCGTGGGATCAGCGACTATGTGCGGTGCCCGACGGTGATCTGTTCGCCGTGCTCGGTGCGGGCAGCGCCTCGGTGGTCACCGACCGCATCGCGACATTTACCGAGACGGGCATCCTGCTGGCGTCCGGGCACGAGCTCGACGCCGACATCATCGTCACCGCAACCGGATTGAACATCCAGTTGCTCGGCGGAATGACGCTCACGGTAGACGGTGAGCCGATCGACCTGTCGAAAACCGTGGCCTACAAGGGAATGATGCTTTCCGGCGTTCCCAACTTCGTGCTCGCGTTCGGCTACACGAACTCGTCATGGACGCTCAAGATCGACCTGTTGTGCGAGCATTTCTGCCGGCTGCTGAGCCACATGGACAGCCACGGCTACGACATGGTGTGGCCGGTCGCCGATCCTGAGATGGAAACTCTTCCGCTGCTGGACTTCTCGGCAGGATACGTGCAGCGGGCTCTGGACGAGCTGCCGCGCCGCGGTGTCGACGGTCCGTGGGTGATGTCGATGAACTACTTCCATGACGTGGCGATGCTCCGAAACGGGCCCGTGGTCGACCCGAATCTCGCGTTCGAGAAGGGTGCGACGAAGACCCGCTCGGAGACGGCCGGCGGCGTGAACTGATTCGCGTGAACAGACTCATTGTGGCCGCAGTCGCCGCCTCGCTGTTGGCCGCTTGCAGCAGCACAGAGGAAGACAAGCGAGCGAATTCAGCAGCACACTGCGCAGATGTGAGGGCTGACCGGTGGATCGATGTTCCCCTGGCCGTCGGGCAACCGACGATGCGGATTCCACAGCCACCCAATTGGGAATCGGAACCCGAGTTCATCAAGCCGCCGATGAAGCTCGTGTTGCGCAACAATGCACTGGCCGACGGAAACGGCGTGCCTGCGATCACTGTGGCGACCGGTGAGGCGATCGAGCCGGACCAGGCGCCTGAAGAGATGCTGAACGACAGCATTGCGGGGTTTGCAGATATCGGCGCCCAGAACATCTTGCAGCGTGCGGTGACCGTGTGCGGATACTCCGCCCGCAGAGTTACCTATACCGCGGACAGATTGGGTGCCACTGTAATCGCCGTCGCTGTTCCCCTCGAAGGCAAGATGTCCGTCGTCATCGTGGCCGCACAGAGCGTGACACCGCAGAACCGCACATTCCAACTGGACTCGGAGCGCGTCTTGTCCGGGATACAGATCGGGCCCTGACAAGCGCCCATACCGGCCGGGACTTCCGCCCCTAGTGGCAGCAGGTGCGCGGTGGTCGAATCGTTGTATCTGATCGGTAACTGCGAAAGGAGCATAGATGGGCCGCCTTCCCGCACCACACCGTGCTGGTCCGATGGACACCTGCCAGCTGCCGATTCCCGAGCCTGCCTCACAGGATTGGCGTTCACGGGGCAGCTGCCGCGACGTTGACCCGATAGTGTTCTATGGTCCCGATCGCGAAAGAGCCGCGGCCCGACGACGACGTGTGGCCAGTGCCAAAGCGATCTGCCAGACGTGTCCGGTAAAGCGCGCCTGCCTCAGACAGTCACTGAGATTCCCTGAACCGCACGGGGTCTGGGGAGGCCTCACCGCCGATGAACGCAGCAACATACTGATGGAACGTGCGCTCGCGGGCAGGGAAGTGGACAGTGCGGCAACGTAACGCGCGAGATGAGGGCATTCGCCCAGCCCCGCGGGCGGCAGCGCGTACTCGTCGGTGACATTGCCAGACAGCGGGGGACGGGCGAGGTCGATCTGGCTGGTGTCCATCGGCGTGATCGGTCTGGCAACGTCCGTGGCGCAGCAGTCGTTGGTGCGTCTGCGGTATCGACAATCGGACGACGAGTTGCGGTTGCTGACGGCCGGACCGGAGGACTCAACGGGATGCAACACAAAGGGGGAGGGCGGTGCCGGACCTGCCCCCGAGGGGCCGTGCACGTGATCCGGCCCACCCATATACCAACCTGCACAAGGCTTGTTCCGCCCCGTCGGTCAAGCCAGTCTTTCGGCTTTGCGGGCTGCGCGGCTGAGCCGGCGCTCCTTGGCCGCGTCGAACTTCACGCAGGATTCTTCGAGCTTCTTGACCAAGACACCAAGATCATCCCGCGCCCGCGCCCCGTCGCCGGTGAAGTCCTCGCGTTCGAAGATCCGCCACTTCCTGAGTTGAGGCATCACGATCTCCTCCAGGTGGACGCGCGGGTCGTAAATGCCGCCAACCGCAATGGTCACCGCCTTACGGCGAAACGCGGGAATGGTGTAGCCGGGCATCGTGAAGTTGTTGAGGATCCGGTACACCGAAGCGATGGCCTGATTCGGCGCGAGTTCGAACCCCGCCGCGGAGATATCGCGGTAGAAGAGCATGTGCAGATTCTCGTCGGCTGAAACTCGTTGCAGCAGTTGATCAGCAATTGGATCATTGCACGCCTTGCCGGTGTTGCGGTGCGACACCCGGGTAGCCAGTTCCTGGAAACTCACGTAGAGGACGGAGTCGAGGAGGCTGTCGGCGAACAGGTCACCCTGATGATTCTGGCCGGGGGAGAAGCCGCGGGTGATCTGCTCGACCCGCAACTCTTCGAGTTCGACCGGGTCGCAAGCGCGCGTCACCACGAGGTAGTCGCGCAGTGCGAGGCTGTGCCGGTTTTCTTCCGTGGTCCAGCGGTTGACCCACTGGCCCCACGCACCGTCCATGCCCATGTTCATCGCAATCTCGCGGTGATAGGAAGGTAGGTTGTCTTCGGTGAGCAGGTTGACCACCATGGCGAGCCTGGCGACCTCCGACAACTGCGATTGCTCTGGGTGCCAATCCTCGCCGCCCAGAGCGTAATAGTTCTTGCCGTCCGACCACGGAATGTAGTCGTGCGGATTCCAGTCCTTCATCATCGACAGATGCCTGTTGAGCAGCCGCTCCGCCACCGGTTCCAACTCATGCAGCAATCGCAGATCGTTCGAGTCCTTCGGCAAAGTCCCTCCTGAGCCTCGTACCTGTTACTTGCAGTTTCATCTAACGGGTCGTGTTCGCACGTGGATAGGGACCTTTGTCATCGCTCGCCGCCTCCAGCGCGCAGGGGACGGCACGTCGCAGTTTGATTGACAGATCAGGACTTTCGACTCTGGCGCTGTTCGCCCACCGGGCGTAATCAGAAGGGGTGAGGCGAGCGGTGCGTACGCAATGGACGGTTCACCGCACCGGCACGCGTACGCAGATCCGCCATGAACGACGCCCTCAAATCCGTCGAGATGACCACAGGAGGCTGAACAAACCGTGGCTGGCACAGCGGATTCCGACTGCATTGCCCCTTCTGACAGCGGCGACACCACCACGGAGAAGCGGCCACGCTTGTCTCGGAGGGGTTGGGCTCTGCTCGCCACCGCGACGCTCGTTGTCGCCCCGCTCTCAGGTGCGGCGGGCTGGGAGCTGAACAGCCGGCTCCGCAACAGCGGCACGTCCGCGGCCATTGACAGGCAGTGGCTGATCAAGCTGGTGGACCTGGCTGCCCAGTTCCCCTCTGGGTTCCACCTGACCTCTGCCGATGCCGTGGACCTGGCCGAACAGTCCCGCTTGATGCAGGGCGCCACCGTCATCCCGGCGAACTGCGCCAATCCGGCGGAGCGGAACGGCGGCGTGTCCCCACCCGCGGGCGCCGTTCTCGACAGCCTTGCCGGAAGAACTCAGGGCCGCGTGCTGGAAGTGACCGCCCTGGCGTCTCCCCAGCCGATACCGGTGCGAGATGTGCCCCCGCACTGTGACGCGGTGGTGTTCTACAAGGCTGGTCTCATCCAGGGCTTCACCGGCCCGGTCTCGCCACCCCCGATCCCGGACGGGGTAGCGGTGAAGTCGAGCCAGGCCGTCCGGGTCCGCTACACCATCACAGACGGCACCGGACCCAGCATCGACACTGTCTGCTACGTCTACCGAGCACTGCTCGACGACCTGCACTCGGTCACCGTGACTTTCGCCGGCCAGATCAGCCCAGGGCCACTTCGTGACATCGACCCGACTCCGGCCAGTGATCTGTTCACACACGCACTGACAACGCTGCAAACGTCCTGACGGCAGTGTGCGGATGTGACGATCAGCCGCCGAGTTCACACCACGGGGTCGGCCTCGGCGGCATAGACGCCCAGTAGGTCACGGGCAGAGACGATACCCACCAAAACACCAGCACGCTCTACCAGGATGTGCCGGATGTGGCGGTCGGTCATCCGAACAGCCACTTGTTCGACAGTATCCGACGCCGCGCACCAGACCAGGTTTGTGCTCGCCACGTCGACGACGGGGACCGCAGCTGGATCCTGATGGGCGGCGATGACACGTATGGCGTCACGTTCGCTGACCAGCGCCACTGGCCGTTCCTGGTCGCCGACCACCACGGCGCCGATCCCGGCCTCGGCCATGGCCTCCGCGGCAGTCGCGACTGTCGCGTCGGAGGGCACCCGAACCACTGCGTCACCGATGAGATCCGCGACCGAGATCGAACCGGCTGAGGGAACATTGACCATGGCACGATCGTGGCACCACGCATCTGCTGCGGATAGGGACTTAAGTCTTCTAGTCAGCTGGACGTTCTCCCATGAAGTGACATTCGGCCCTGGAAACCTCCGGCCCGCAAACGATATGTATAGGAAGAGGTCGCGGCGCAAGACATGTGCCTCGCTGCAGCGCCGCAGAGCGACGAATTGGATGGTCGGCCGGCCGCGTCCGCTACGCACCGGAAACCAGGCCTCGACATCCCACGCCAGAAGCTCGCCGATGCAGCCTTCCGCTCTTGGAGGGTGAAACCAGCTAGGGGACAACCTGAGTGAGCCCGCCAGTCGCAGGCCCTCCACCAGTCGTCAATGACGGCGACAACGCCCGCACCGTCGCCGTGCGCCGGACACCACGACAATTGCCTAAACAAGCCACCGCACACCTCCGCGCGGCACCTAACGCCGAACTGGGATCCGCTGTGCTCTACGTAGTCCGCGGCCCGACTTCTGGCGCCGAATTCGAATTGGCCCATCCATACACCACTGCCGGCCGCCATCGCGACAGCACAGTCCTTCTGGATCACGTCAACTGTCAGCCGCAGGCACGCCGAGTTTCGTTGGGTTGACGGCCATTACTGGGTCATCGACACCGGAAGCCTCAACGGTGTCTACGTCAACCAGGTCCGGGTTGAGTCTGCGCCCGTGACCAATGGCGACGAGATCTGGATAGGTGCATTCGACCTCGCATTCAACTGCCGTGAACTCGATGCTCCCCAGCGGTTTCGCTAACGCGGTCTGCTGGAGCGCCATTTCGTGAGGTTGATGATGTTTGCGGCGATGCTGGATACGCTGCGATCGTCAGTGGGTAGGCGAGGGTCTGCTGCACGATCAGGTGACAGTTTCGGTCACGCGGCCTGACTGGCCGGTGCGGTCATAATCGCTTCGAATTCGATCGGGGTCAACCGCCCGAGTCCGGCTTGGCGTCGGCGGCGATGGTAGGTCCGTTCGATCCAGGTGACGATCGCGATCCTCAACTCTTCTCGTGTGCTCCACCGGCGGCGATCGAGCACGTTCTTCTGGAGCAGCGCGAAGAAGCTCTCCATGGCTGCATTGTCGCCGGCCGCTCCGACACGGCCCATCGATCCAACCATCTCGTGATGGCCGAGCGCGTGCACGAATTTCCTTGACCTGAACTGAGATCCGCGATCAGAGTGCAGAATGCAACCGGCCACATCACCGCGGCGTGCCACCGCGCTACTGAGCGCTGCAGCGGCCAGCCGGGACTTCATTCGAGAGTCGATCGAGTACCCGACGATGCGGTTGGAGAACACGTCCTTGATCGCACAAAGATAGAGCTTGCCCTCATCGGTGCGATGCTCGGTGATATCGCTGAGCCACAGCTGATTTGGACCACCAGCGGTGAAGTCGCGCTCGACAAGATCATCGTGCACCGGCGGGCCCACTTTGCCGTTCTTGCCGCGCTTCTTGCCGAACACGCTCCACCACCGGTTCTGCGAGCAGATCCGCCAACCAGTGCGCTGCGCCATCGGCTCGCCGGCATCGGATGCCTCTTCGACAAGGTAGCGGTAGCCGAACTCCGGGTCATCCTTGTGAGCATCGAACAGGGCATTGGCGCGATACGCCTCGATGACCTCAGCGTCGGTGATGGGATTGGCCCGCCAGCGGTAGTAAGGCTGGCGGGCGAGCTTGAGTACCCGGCACGTCACCGCGACGGGGATCCCATCGGCGGCGAGCTCACTTACGAGCGGGTAGAGCCTTTTCCCGGAAGGTTGGCCTGTGACAGATAGGCCGCAGCCCGGCGCAGCACTTCATTCTCCTGCTCGAGCAGCTTGATCCGACGCCGCGCATCCCGCAGCTCAGCGGACTCGCCAGTGCGCTTGCCCGGCTTGGCGCCCTCGTCGATGTCGGCTTGGCGCATCCACTTGTGCAGCGTCACCGGGTGCACACCGAAATCAGTGGCGATCTGCTCGATCGTCACCCCGTCATCGCGGTCGCGGGCGACCCGGACGACATCGTCGCGGAACTCGCGAGGGTAGGGCCTTGCCATGCTGACATCCTTCCAGCTCACCCACCCTGGGCAAGCCAACTCAGATGTCACCTGATCGTGCAGCAGACCCCGATGAGTAGCGGCAGCAACACCAGATTCAAGCCGTGCGTTCATCTCATTGCTTGACTCGAGATGCTGTTCCAGAGTGGAGCCGATCTCGCGCTTGCCGAGACGCACTCGCGCAGTGGCGTCGGTGCAGGTGAGGAGGATTGACACGACAGTGGGATTCCCTCCCATGGCAGTGGTGAGTCGCTCCATCACTTCAGGCAACACACTGGCAGTGTTGATATAGATCATGCGGTGGTAGCCGAGTGCGCGATAATTCGCCCACATGGCTGCGAGGTTTCGCTCGGCGAGGTCGTCTACGTGCGACGGGACGGGATAGGCCATGTCGAGGAAGTCGCCATCTATGAGGCAGTGAGTGACGCCCGCCGCGCTCAACTGCGCGTGCATTTCGAAACCGACACTGGTCTTCCCGGTGCCGGACCGCCCGCCGATGAACACCACTTCGCTTGTCACATGCCGAGTGTCTCTGATTGTCGGCACTTTTGGCGAGGCGATGAGCAGCTGCGCGGCGTCGACCGGTATCCACGAATCGGTGTGAGCGGACGGAAAATCCCTTTCTTGTCGGGGCGCACATCTTTTAGGATTCGGCCCGTGCTGTCCCGCCCTCTGTCCGTTAGCGATGAGACGATCGCCGATGTGGTCGCTGCGCACTGGTTGCCTCAGGTCGCCGATATCAGTTATCTGCCATGGGGTTTCGGTGCGCACCACTGGCGAGTGATCGGCGGCGGGACCACGTTGTTCGTGACGTTGGACCAGCTGGAACCTCGACACACCGGATCGTCTCTCGAGGCTGCCTACGCCGGAGCAGCCGCCCTGGCCGGCGCTGGTTTGAACATGGTGTGTGCACCGCTGCCGGCCCGGACTGGACGATTCACCGTCGATGTCGGGGCCGGTGTACTCAGCGTGACGCCGTGGCTGCAGGGCAGCAGCCCGACCGAGGCCCAGGCCCGCGAACCCCGCCATCTCCGGGAAGTGGTTCTGGCTCTGGATGCGCTACACCGCGCCGTTCCACCTGAGGAGATTCGCCCATGGGCCCCGAAAGTCGACGCTTCATTCGCCCACGAGTTGCGAACTCGCACCGCCGAGCCATGGACGAGCGGTCCGCTGGCAGAAGAGGCGCGGCTGGCTCTCGCCGCGCACATTGAACCGATCCAACGCTGGACCGAGCGCTACCTGGACCTCGCGGAGGCAGCACGTGCCCGACGCGACGCATGGGTGCCGACACATGGCGAGCCACACAACGACAACCAGGTCGTGACCGCGGACGGCGTGCAGCTGGTCGATTGGGAGTCGCTCGCGCTTGCGCCACCCGAACGCGATTACGCCGACCTACCCGCCTCGGCACACGAGCTATTGCATGCCGACCCCGCGATAGTAGAGCTGTTCGCGCTGGACTGGCGGCTCAGCGAGATCGCCGAGTACGCACGATGGTTCGCCGCTGCGCATATCGGCACCGAA
This sequence comes from Mycolicibacterium fortuitum subsp. fortuitum, assembly GCF_022179545.1. Next base: position 3,219,638 of record NZ_AP025518.1, read on the forward strand.
GACGACCACACCGCTTTGGAAGGGCTGCACGAAGAACTGACGGGGGAGGCGCAGTGACGCTGTCGCTCACCAAATCCATTCCGCCGCAACAGGTTACATCACAGTGACGAATATCGCCCTCCTGGGCCCCCGCCTTTATGGGAAGGGGATTGCAGGAATCGCGGAAGGCAACTGAATCTGGGGGATCGCGGCAGGCAATTCAATCTGGGGCACATCGGCCGGAAGTTGAGCCCGCGGGATGTCACTCGGCAGTTCGACATTAGGAACGGAGCTCGGCAACGACACCGGTGGGACATCGCTCGGATACGGGAACGGTGGCATGTTGGCCGGAACTGGCAGCGTTGTCACTGGATCGTCCGATGCGACCGGTCGGCCCGGAGAGCCCGAGCAGCCGGCGGCGAGCATCACCGCGGCCATCAGGGGTGGGAGCAGCGCAACTCGCCACCGAGCTCGCCTCACACCAATAGCCATCCGGTCAGCCCCTTGCCGTCAATGACGACGCTATCACCGGCCAAGCGCTCGAAGCCGGCGCCGAGCCCATCTCAGGCCAGCGGCAGCCGAAAGTGCCTGCACTGCAATCGAATCTCATACACAGGCACCACCCGACAAATCGTCACTGTGACGCAACACTAGCCTGAGACCGGGGTAATGAGGAGCGCGTTAGTGGCCGTCACCACCGACGGATCGACGTGAGTATCGGCGTACACATCCCAGTCGACTGGCGACTGGATCCTTGGCGGGGCGACCGGCGGCGCCGCGACGCTTGCGCGGGTTACACATCGCGCAGCCGCCACGAACGAGACGGTGACGGTCGGGCGCGAGAAGCTTCCGGGGCGGCTCCGCACACACGGCGAAGATATCGACCCGTACGCCAACGGCAGTCGCTATCACCAGGTCGGTATGCTGGTACCGGTGCGTGCTCGCCAGGTGCGAGTTACCGTCTCCTGCATGCCGGGAACCCCCACACAGGGGCCGCAGCCGCGCAATTCGAATGATCAACCCGAGACCTCGGGTTGATTTGCTCGCCAACTCGATAGCGTTGGCCCATGTGCGGGTACTGAGGAACTCGACCTGGCAGCTCGTTCTACAGGCTGCCGAGCAACTGGTTGAAACCTTCAGTCATGGAGGGATGGGTGTAGATCGAGTCGCGGAGTTCGGTCGCGGTGATGCCATGGCGGATGGCGAGTGCAACGGTATTGATTATTTCGTGCGCGTCGTGGCACAGCAGTGCCGCGCCGAGAATGAGGTCGGTGTCGGCGTCGACCACCATCTTCATCATTCCGGCGGTCTGTGACACGATGCGGGCTCGCGGCATGGTCGCCATGTCCTTTACCTGCAGCGAGGCGACCTTGATCCGGTGTCCGGCGGCCGCGGCCGCGGTGGCTGACAATCCGACCCGAGCCAGTGGTGGCGTGGTGAACAACGCGTAGGGTACCGCGGATCGTGTTGTGGTGCTGAGGGATCCGTCGCCGGTCAACTGGGACAGTACTACCCGGTAGTCGTCGAGCGAGATGTAGGTGAACTGTGGGCCGCCGTTGACGTCGCCGACGGCGAAAATGTGTGGCTGGCTGGTACGGAGATGCTCGTCGACGGCCACCGCGCCGCGTTCGGTGGGGACCAACCCTGCGGCGGCCAGGTTGAGCCCGTCGATCACGGGCTCGCGGCCCAATGCCACTAGCACCGCGCCGGCCGTTACCCGGTGTGTTCCGTCGGCGTGCTGGTATTCGACGGCGTCGTCGGTCACAGAGGTGACCTCGGCGCCAGTGACAACGGAAACACCACCGGCGGCGAGGATCTCGGCGGCGAACGCAGCGACATCTGGGTCTTCTCGGGCCAGTAGTTGCCCGCCGCGCTCCAGCACCGTCACCGCCGATCCGTAGGCGGCGTACATGCCGGCGAACTCCAGACCCACATATCCACCGCCGAGCACAACCAGGCGCTCCGGAAGTTGCTGGCGGGCAAGCAGATCGGTGCTGGTGTACACCCTCGGCGAGTTGGCCAGACCCGGGATATCGGGCAGTACGGGCCGTGAGCCGGTACCGATGACGATCCAGCGCGCAGTCACGGTGACCGCGCTCCCGTCAGGCAGCTGCACGGTCAGCCGATGCGGGTCCAGAAACCGGGCGTGCCCGGTGAGTACCGTCGCCGCATCAAGATTATTCAGCATGGCGTAGTTGATGGCGCGCAGTTCGGCGGTGATGCCGGCGGTGGCGGCCACGGCCTCGGTGTATTCGCTCCGATGCGGGTCAGCGCCGGTGAGTAGCTCAGCGCGGTACACCATGGATTTAGTTGGTACGCAACCGATATTGATGCAGGTGCCGCCGTACATTGCCGCGGATTGTTCGATCAGCACCACTCGTCGTCCCTGCTTTGCCAGCGCCGCGGCAAGCGTCTTCCCGCCTTTGCCGAAACCGATGACCGCCAGGTCGACATCCAGCTCAGTGCTCACGTGCTCTCCGTATCTGGATCAGGAGCGGTGGATAACGACCTTGCCTACCATGGAACCGGACTCTACGAGCCGGTGTGCCTGTTGCAGTCCGGCGGCGTCGAAGTGTTCGATCGTGGTTGTCAGGGTGCTGCGCAGTGTTCCGGCGTCCACCATCGATGCGGCGTCGGCGAGCAGCCGCTGTTGGGCGATCATGTCGTAGTCGAACATCGACCGGGTGAACATCAATTCCCAATGCCAGGCAATACTTTTCGACTTCAGTGGTAACAGGTCGAGGCCCTCGGGTTCGTCGATAGCGGTGATGTGGCCGAACGGCCGCACAATGTCGGCATAGACCTGCACATTGCCCCGCGAGTGCGGGGAGAACAGGTAGTCGATACCGGAGGGCGCCACGCCGAGTACCTGATCGCGCAACTCCCGATGGTCGACGACCACATCGGCGCCGAGCGTCCGGCACCACTGCTGCGACTCGTCCCGGCTGGCGGTGGCAATCACCCGGACCTGGGTGCGCGCCTTGGCAAGTTGGATCATTGCCGAGCCGACGCCGCCGGCTGCGCCGAGGATCAGCAGATCGCCGGTGGAGTCGGTGGCTAGCCCGAAGCGCTCGAACAGGGTTTCCCACGCGGTGATGGTGGTCAGCGGCAGCGCAGCGGCTTCGGCAAAGGACAGTGTCGTGGGCTTGCGCGCCACCAGGCGTTCGTCGACCGCATGGTACTCGGCGTTGGTACCCGGCCGTGTGACATCTCCGGCGTACCAGACCTCGTCACCGACGCGCAGGGTGTTCACCTGCGCGCCGACCGCCTCGACCGTCCCGGCGGCGTCGAAACCGAGGATGGTCGGGGTGGCCGATGGCTGCAGGCTGTGGCGGCGTTTGATGTCGACCGGGTTGACCGATACCGCCTGCACTCGGACCAGCACATCGTGGGGGCGCAGTTCCGGTGTGGGGATCTCGATGTCGCGCAAGGCATCCGGGTCGTCGATCGGCAGTCCCTCGAACGAACCGACGGCGGTCATGGTGGGCATGGGTTCTCCCAATCGGGTCAGCGGCTGAAGTTGGTGTAGGGGGTCGAGGTGCGGCGGCGCACCTTGTCGTCGAGGTCGGCGACAAGAGCGTTGCCCAGGTACAGCTGTGCGAGGTCGGCCAGGGCCGCGGCACCGATCAACTCCTCGGCGTCCCGGCGCACCAGCACGGTGGCATTGTCGGTGGCGCCGAGCATCGCCAACGGGTCCTGCAGCCGTCGGATGCGGTGGTGCAGGTGCAGTGCCTGCGGATGCCAAAACGGCATCACTACCCAGCGGCGCTCATCGAGGGCATCCAGGAACCGGCGAATGCAGGCATCTTCGGTGCCGTGCTCGAAATGGTAACCGGCACTGTCTAGCCCGTACTCCTGAACGGCCCGTGGCGACATCTCACTGATCCCGGCGCCGGGGGCCATACCCTGGATCAACCGCTCCATCTGCTCCAGCGCCGGCGGTGCCAGCAGGTCCGTAATGGAGGCCACCTCGGCTGGTACGTAGTCCGGCACACCCCAGATCGGATAGGGCTCATAGAGCACCGTCACCGGGCGCACGTCGGGGGACAGTGGCCGGGCGTAGCGGCCGTGGCTGAACGGCAGCCACGCGGCTACCAGCACGTCAACGTCGCCCCGGCCGAGCGCGGTGAACATCTGCTCGTGGGGGGCACTGTGGCGCTCGATGTCATGGCCGTGCGAACGCAGCAGCAGCTCGACCTGTTCGGCGGCGGCATCGTGAAACGACAGTGCGATGTGGCCCACGCGAAGGGGTCGGCTCATGCCAGCGCCGCCACGACATCGGCGGTGCGCAGGACCGCGTGGGCGAGGTAGCGGTAGTTGATCATCGCCGCGGCATATCCGTCGCCCCATTCGGGATGGCGCGGGCCGGCCGTCGCGTCGGAGACCACGGCAACCTCGAAGCCCTGCTCGAGCAGATCACGCAGATGCGACTCGACGCACATGTTGGCCAGCATCCCGCCCAGAATCACCGTCTTGATGCCGCGCTTGCGCAACTGCAGTGTCACGTCGTTGGTCTGCGGCCCGAAAACTTTATGGGGACTGCACACCACCGTGCGTGCGTCCTCGATGTATTCCCGGAATTCGGGCAGCCAGTCGGCGCCGGAACCGGCGAATCCGTCGAGTGTCAGAGGGCCGGTGCGGGCGAATGTGCCCGACTCGAACTCCGCGGATTCCAATGGGCCGTTGAATTTCCAGCTGTGATCGGCGGGGTAGAAATAGTGCGGCGAGATCATCACGGTGACGTCGTGCTCCCGCGCAGCCTGGAAGATCGCGGTCATATGTGCCACCGTCTCGTTCTCGGTGACGCTGTCGCCCACCACTGACCAGTTACGACCCTGCGGACTCAACACGTCGATCTGAGGGTCGATAAACAGCACTGCGGTACTGCGTTTGTCGATCTGCATCGGCTCTCCCTGTCGGTGTGCTTGCCGTGATCGTAGGAGTGCGGTGCCGGTTTCCCGCAAGGTCCCCTACTGTCCTTGCGGGAAGCATTGCCGGTCACGGGTGGTTTCATCCGGAATTGAGCAGAAGGAGCAGCTATGGCAAGACCTTGCCCGACCGGGCGTCACGACGAACACAATGTCTATGCCGAGAACTGCCCGTGTCGGGCATTGTTGGATCTGATCTCCAACAAGTGGTCGGCTCTGGTTATCGGGATGCTCGATGAGCGTAGCGCCGTGCGTTTTTCGGAATTGCAGGCCGCACTGCCCGGAGTGGGCTCGAAGATGTTGACCCAAACACTGCGGAGGCTGGAGGCCGCCTCGTTGGTGGAGCGCAGCGTCTACGCCGAGGTACCACCGCGGGTCGAGTACACCCTGTCCGAACTCGGCCGCAGTGCGGCGGTGCCGCTCGGCCAGATTCGGGCTTGGGCCGAGGAACACATCGACCAGGTGGAGTTCCTCAATCGAAAGTGGTCGGAGCAAAACTGACCGACAGTATTACGGGAGGGATCTGGGTGTCGGCGGGACGTCGCAGGCATGATGAGCCTGGACACTCCTGCGGCTCTCGGACAGTCGGACTGGCTGTCGAAGGGTTTGTTCACCAGACGCAAATAACGGATCACGGTCACGCTTTGCAGGTGCAGGCGCTCCTTGCGTAACGCCACGAGAAATATGTGACTCCTGACGCGGTGGGAAAGGCACGAGGTAGAGCCAAACAAGCGCGAACTTGTCGTCTAGCGAGGTACTCAACTCAGTAAGTCCAGTCTTGTGGCCATGTATCTGGCATAGGTCGTAGCTGATGCTCGGGCGTGGGCCTCGAGCGTCTGTGGGTTGTAGCCGAGCGTTTCGGCGAGGATGGCGATGGGTGTGGTCTGTGTGAGCTCGTTGAGGGTGCCGAGGCGTGCTTCGAGCGCGGCAAGCACGGGGCGAAGTCGCGTTCGCAAGTGCGTCGGGGTGAGATGAGTACCGGGCCGGTGCCCGCGAAACACCCAGGGCGAGTTGGGATGTGCAGCGGTTTGCCCGTTGTAGTTGGCAGCTGCCAGTATTCGGATTGGTTCATCAAGCGGCGTCGGCATTTCGATCGGAATACCGGCGAGATCGACGAAGACCGATTCCGCTGCGATGGTTATCCTGTCCCAGGTGAGCGCAGCGATGTTTTCGGCGCGTTGGGCGAACACGATGATCAGGATGGCGGCGAACCGGTCACGCGGGTGCATCGTCTGCTGATGGACGACTTTCTCGATGACAGCGTTCTGCTCTCCAATCGGTAAGCGCGGGGCGGTTCCGCGCCGGTGTGGTGTCACTTCGAGATCAGAGGCGACGAGCTTGGTTGCGATGGCCCACCGGATGAACCGGACGATGTGTTCGCGGGTGGTCGGGCCACTGGCCTGCCACAGGTCGATGTGCGATTGGGTCGGTAGCTCGATCGAGATTGCATGCTCAGCGGTCAGCCAGTTGCAGAACTCGATTGTGACGGTCACTGTCTGCTTGGCGCGTTGAAACGCCGAGTCGGTAACAGTCGCCATTGAGCGCAGGCGCTTTTCGAGGCCCCAGCGAATGAACCTGGCCATCACTTTCTGGTGCTCGTCAGTGGTGATGCGCTGCTGTGCGGCTGCCGCCCAACTTTGGAACGTCGCCAACCGCTCATCACGTGCAGGAAGAGCCTTGTGTTCCACGAGGAAGCTGCGAATGTAGTTCGTTGTCTTTCCCAGCGGGAACTGGTCCATGATCTCATGGGTGACCGTCGCGTGGCGGGCGAGTTCGCGCAGGGCCTGGTCGACGTGTTTTTGACGGATCCATGTCAGGCCACTGTTGGCGCGGGGCATCGCGGTCAGCGCATCGACGATCACCTGCAGCTGAGGAGCGATGACACCTGTGTCGGGGTTAGTCAGGAGGCGAGTCGCGGTATCTCCAAGCACGCAGCGTTGGCATCGCCCGCCGCTATAGAGTTCGGCTTCGGCGCCGCAGGCAATGCAGTCCACGTTGAGCGTAACCCCGCTGCATGGCCGACAGGCGGGCCGGCCGTTGACGATGCCAGGAAGCACACCCTCGTGGCCGCATGCACAGATCCCAACCGTTCGTTTGGCAGCCTGGTAGCAGTAACCGCACAAGGATTCTCCAGGCCAGTTCGCTACCAGCTGATAGTGGCCACGGCACCGATCACATCTGACCGGCCACAGCTGAGGGGCTTCAGGTTTACGGGGACGGGCCATCGTCGTCCTGGACGATCCGGATCCGTTTGGCTACAGGCTTTCCCGGCGTGATGCCGAGGTCGCTGGGGCGGGGGGCGTTGGCCGATTTGGCGGCTTGCATCTCAACGTAGGGCTCAAACAGGTCGTTGGGTGTGCAGTCGAAGATGTCGCAGAGCGCGGCAAAGGTCCGCGACGGAATGCGTTGGGGTTCGCCGGTGACGAGACGGTAGACCTGGGCGTCGGACAGGTTGATGCCGCGCGATCTGAGCAGTGGCCGTAGCTCTGTGGACTTCCACAAATTGTGGGCAGCCATTACGCGGCGTAGATGCCAATGGAAGCCGATGCGGCGTTGTTCAGCCACCGGAGTCCTCCATTCGGATTCGTCGGGCAATCATCTGTTGAATGGCCTTCTGTTTGAAGTCCGACCCCACCGAGGTGTACAGCGATGTGGTCGATGCGAACGAGTGTCCGAGCTGTTCCTGTACGAACAGCGGATCGTAGCCCGCCTCGATCAGGTGGGTGGTGAAGGAGTGTCGTAGTGCGTGCAGGCTCAATTCTGTTGGCAGACCGGCTCGTTCACGAAATCCTGTGAACGATCGGCCCAGTGCGTTGAGAGTCAACCTGGCGCCGCGTTCGCTGGGCCATAACGCGGGGGAGCGGTCGGAGGTAGCGAACAGCTGACGACCTTCAGTGCACCAGTATTCCAAAAGCTCAACAACCCAAGAGAATTCGGGCGCAGTGAGAACGGTGCGCCGGCGCGGTCCGGAGCCTTTCGTGCCTTTGGCCCATCGGACGGTCATCGCGCCGTAGTTGCCGAAGCGCGGCACGTGCGGATTGGGCCCGAAGTCTGTCAGGTCCAGCATGACCAGTTCACGTCGGCGCAGTCCGTAGGCGTAGCCAACCTTGAACGCTGTTGAATCGCGCAGGGCTGTCATCCAGCGTTTCGACCCCGTTCGGTACGCTTCATCGACAAAATCGTCCACGACGTCAAAGAAGTGTTGCAACTCGGCCTTGGTGAAAGCGCGTCGTTTCGGCGGGACGGCGTCGTCGGTGGTGTGCTGTGGCGTGTTCCATTCAAAGCAGATCTGTGATGGAACGTCACCGAACTGTTTCTCGCAGAAAGATACCCATCCGTATCGGTTGTCGCTGACATAAGAACAGAACATCGAAATCATGTTGCTGTAGGACCGCAATGTGGTCAGCGCGATCGGGCTGTCTTGGGAACGCAGGTCAGCCAAGAACTGGTCGGCGTCGATTGGCCGCCACCGCCACGGATACTCGTTGGTGAATTCGACGAATCGAGATATGAGCCGGCCGCGGGCTTTGATCGTATTGACGTCGAGCCCTCGGGCCAGCATCTGAGCCCGCCAGCCATCAATCATCGCGTTGAACACCGCTTCATCGGCCCGCAGTAGCGAAACATCCGGCAGACCACCGTCGAAGCTCGCAACGTTTTCGCCTAACGTTCGAATCATTCATTAAGTGATTGAAACGTACGCCGACCTCGGCGCTTCTGCAACCGATTCGCGAATACCGGTCGGCGCAGACGGGTGGGTTTTGCGTCTACACCAGGCCCGACTGTCGCTTTGCAGACAAACGCTGCTGCGCCGCATCGGGGAACTGTAGTGCGTCGATCATGTGAAACGAGCTGGGCCCGCTTTTTGCAGTTGTTCGCGGTCGCGTTGTGCCTGCATTGCGTCGAGACATCGAAAAGGTTACGGATTGGAGCTTGTGAGTCCGGGGCCATGCGCTGCACGAGCGGACCCGAGGCGGCAGTCCGATGCGCGCGTGGGCGGGCCGCGTCGGGTGGGGCATTGCCGCCCATCGCGGGCCGCGACCTTCTGCGCCGATCACGTTCCTAGATGTACATGCCGCCGTTGACGCCGATCACCTGTCCGGTGATGTAGGAGCCGCCGTCGGAGCAGAGGAAGGCGACGGTAGCGGCGATGTCGTCGGGAGTGCCGTTGCGTCGCAACGGGACCATGCTGGCTAGGATGTCGAGATCTGGCACGGTGCCGACCTTCACGCCGGCGTGTGCCATCGGGGTGTCGACGACAGACGGAGGGATGGTGTTGACCGTAATGCCTTGGGGTGCAAGTTCATACGCCAGGGCTTTGGTCAGCGCGATCACTCCGCCTTTGGATGCGACGTAGTGGGCGCGTTCCGGTGCGCCGGATTGAGCGCTGGAGGATGAGATGGTGACAATGCGTCCCCAGCCGGCGGCTTGCATATCCGGTACTGCGGCCTGGATGCAAGTGAAGGTGCCGGTCAGGTTGACCGCGATGAGCCGGTCCCATTGCTCGGGGGTGATCTCGGTGACAGGCACAGGAACGCCCACGTCGATACCAGCGCTGGTGACCACGATGGTGATGCTGCCGAGCTCGGCGCGAACGCGGGCGATGGACTCATGGACCGATTGCCGGTCGGTCACGTCGACTTCGATGCCGATTATCTGAGCCCCGCCGGAGCAAAGGTCGGCTGCGACGCCACGTACCAGGTCGCCTTGGCGGTCCAGCAGGGCAACCGCGTGTCCAGCCTTGGCCAGGTGCGCTGCCACTGCCGGGCCGATGCCTGAGGCGCCGCCGGTAACCACGGCAACGCGGCGTATGGCGGGGTCGAGCTCCTGGCTCATCGATGCGCTCCTGAAGATGGGGGTCCGCTGCGTTCTGAGCGGCGAGCGTGACCGCGCGACGGTCGGCACATTTCGGCCGTTCCGAAAAGATATGTTAGGCGAGCGCCTAACGCAATGGTGTCTCGAGCCGTCCCAAATATTGGTGGACGAGGTCGATGGTCTGCTGATGGCCGGTAGTGATGCCGAGGCCGGTTTCGATAACCAGCAACCGCCCGATGGCCGCGATGAGCACGGAGATGACTTCAGCCGGTAACGGTTGGTCGGCTTGGTGATCGCGCAGGATGTAGGTCAGCGCGGCGACCTGGGCCTCGCGGAAGGCTTGTGCGCCGGCGGCGAGTTCGGCGCGGATCTCCTTGCGGTGGTTTCCCAGGGCCATGAACTCCATGATCAGTTGCACGCCACGCGGGTCTACCGTCATATCCCACAGCGCATGCAGTGGCCTTTCGGTGGTCAGGGCGCGGCGCTGCACATCGAGGCTGGTTTGCGTGCCGCGTTTGAGGACCGCCAGGTAGAGGTCGTCCATGGTCGGGAAGTAGTAATACACGACCGCTCGCTGGACGCCGACCTTTTCCGCGACGCGGCGCGAGGTGGCGGCGGCGTAACCCTCGTCGAGCATGATCTCCGCGCACGCGTCGAGCAGCTTCTCGCGGGTGCCGGTGTCGCGCTTGCCGGCTCGGTTCGGTGTGGCCATTGTGTCGTCCGTCCTTGGCGCCGGTGGTGGCGCCACGCTGTTCATCCGCCGGTCTTGACCGTCGTCGTGACGGGTGCTAAGCATATGCCAGTCCATTTTCCTAGGCGAGTGCCTAATAAAAGCTGCGGGCTGTCACAGTCGCACGGCGTGGAGGTGTCATGACGAACAGCGTGGACAAGGCGGACATCTTCACCAGCGAAGAGGTCATCAACGATCCGTATTCCTATTTCGACGAGCTGCGGTCCCGTTGTCCGATCCACGAGATCGCGCAACCGGGCGTGTTGGCGGTCACCGGATACGACGAGGCAGTCGCGGTGTACCGCAACGATGCGGCGTTTTCCTCGTGCAATGCGATGGGCGGACCGTTTCCCCCCTTCCCGGTGGAGCCGGGCACCGACGACATCACTGATGCGGTGCAGGCCAACCGTGAGCATTGGGTCTTTCACGAGTTCATGGTCACCAAGGATGGTGCCGACCACGATGCCGAGCGGAGTCTGTTGCGCCGCTTGATGACTCCGAAACGGCTGAAAGAGAACGAGGACCAGATGGCGGGCATGGCAGATGCCTGCATCGACGCATTCATCGGCGACGGCCGGTTCGAGGTGGTCCAGGATTACGGAAAGCCGTTCACCACCATGGTGATTGCCGATCTGCTCGGTGTACCCGCCGAGGATCGCGACCACTTCCGCAAAATTTTCACCGGGCAACACGTGGCGACCCTGGGCGGCGATTCGCCGCTGCCGGAGAACCCGTTGGAGTACATGTACGAGACGTTCGGCAGCTACATCGAGGAACGGCGCCGGCAGCCGCGCGAGGATGTCCTGACCGCACTCGCGACGTCGACGTACCCGGACGGGACGCTGCCTGACACGGAATCGATCGTACGGCTGGCCACTTTCCTGTTCGGTGCCGGGCAAGATACTTCGGCGCGGCTGATGGCGTCGTCGTTGCGGTTCCTGGCCGAGGATCAGGATCTGCAGGCGGCGCTGCGCGCTGACCGGGGCAGAATCCCCGAGTTCGTCGAGGAGGTTTTGCGGTTGGAAAGCCCCACCATGAGCGATTTCCGGATGACCCAGAAGACGACCTGCGTGGGTGGCGTGGATATTCCGGCGGGCACCACGATCATGTTGCATCCCGGCGCGTCCAACCGGGATCCTCGTAAGTTCCCCGAGCCCGAGAAGTTTCGGTTGGATCGCGAAAACGTGCGCGAACACATCGCTTTCGGGCGCGGTGTCCATTCCTGCCCCGGCGGACCGCTGGCCCGCGCCGAAGGACGGGTGACCATCGAACGCTTCCTGGACCGCACCACCAGCCTCACGCTGTCCGAGGAACATCACGGCCCCGAGGGCGCCCGGACGTTCCGTCACGATCCGACCTACATCATTCGCGGACTGACGGATCTGCATCTGTGCTTCACCGCAGTATGAGCACGCCGATACTGCGAGTGCGAATCGATCGCCACTCTGCGAAGGGCACGGATTCGGGCTGTGGCCGCGGCATGCCCCCGCCAAGCCATCGCCGTTTTGACGAGGCCGTCTCCACCAACTCTGGCACCAAGGAGTGACCATGACCATCGCCACGACTCCCATCTCCGACGCGATCGGCGTCGAGGTCACCGGCTACACCACCGCCGACTTCCTCGACCCCGGTGCAGCACAGCACTGCCACGTGCTACTGGAGCGCCACGGCGTCGTCGTCTACCGCGAAGCCCATATCAGTGACCCAGACCTGGTCGCGTTCTCCCGCGCACTCGGTGAGGTCGTCGTGGCAGGCGCCGGAGGGCATCCCGACTATCCTGAAATCTCCCCGGTCACCCTCGATCCGAGTAGGAGCGCGCTGGCCGGACTGCGTCGCAGCACCATCTTCTGGCACACCGACGGCCTGACCGATCAGGTCCCGCAGAAGGCGACCCTGCTGACCGCCCGGGAGGTCGCCGACGAGGGTGGCGACACCGAATTCGCCAACACTTACGCCGCTTTCGAAGCGCTGCCCGCCGACAGGCGGGTCGAACTCGAGAGCTACCGGGTCGTGCACAGCGTCGCGGCGTCACAGTTGCTGCTGACCCCAGACCCGACCCCGGAGCAAGCGGCCAAATGGGATCGTGCTCCGTCGCGTGAGCATCCTCTGGTGTGGCAGCGCCGAGACGGCCGCAAGTCGTTGCTCATCGGCGCCACTGCCGGCCAGATCGTGGGGATGGACCCTGAGCGCAGCCGCGGACTGCTCGACGAGGTCCTCGACTGGGCCACCCAGCCGCAGTTCGTCCTGCGCCACCACTGGAGCGTCGGGGATCTGGTGGTCTGGGACAACACCGGCATGCTGCACCGCGCCATACCCTACGAACCGACCTCCCGACGGCTGATGCATCGCACCACACTCGTCGGCGAGGAAGCGATTGCATGAGTACCGTTTCCTACTGGGACGAGCCGCCCACAGCCATCGTCACCGGCGGCGCGTCGGGTATCGGGGTGGCGATCGCCCAGCGACTCAGCATCGAAGGCGCCGCCGTGGCCATCTTCGACCTCGATCAGACCGGCGCGACCACCGCAGCGGACAAGCTGGTGGCTGCGGGCGGTCGAGCGATCGCCGCGCACGTCGACGTCACCGACCGGAGTCGCATCGATGCGGCAATCGACGAAACGGCACGTCAGCTCGGCCCGCCGACGATCCTGGTCAACAGCGCGGGTCTCGACGGCTTTGAAAAGTTTCAGGCGATCACGGCGCAAAGCTGGCAACAGATTCTCGCGGTCAACCTGACAGGAGTCTTCGACTGCTGCCAAGCCATCGTCCCGCACATGCTCGACGCTGGGTGGGGCCGCATCGTCAACATCTCGTCCTCGAGCGCGCAAACCGGCAATCCCCTCATGGTGCACTACTCCGCGGCCAAGGCGGGCGTCGTCGGATTCACCAAAGCCCTTGCCCAAGAACTCGGCCCGCGGGGTATCACCGTCAACACGATTCCCCCGGGGTTCATCGACACACCCATGCTGCGGCGCAGCGAAGACCGGGGTTTCCTGGGCCCCGGCGTCGACGCCGCCGAAGCCAAGACGCCGGTGCGCCGTATCGGGCAGCCCGACGATGTCGCCGCGGCGTGCGCGTTTCTGTGCTCGCAGGACGCCGGCTACATCACCGGCCAAGTGCTCGGCGTCAACGGAGGAAGGGTTCTGTAGAAAGTCATGGCACGAATAGATCCGGTTCCGCCGCGCGAGTTCTCCGAAGAGTTCCGCACGGCGATGGCCGCGCTGCGCCCAGCCAATCCCCGGCATGAACCGCTGCCGACAAAAGATCGGCCGAAAGCGCTCAACACACTAGGCACCCTGGCCCATCACCCCGACCTCGCCCGGGCCTATTTCACGTTCAACGGCCACCTGCTGCTGGGCACTACACTGAGCGAGCGGCAGCGTGAGCTTGTGGTGATGCGGGTCGCCGCGGTGCGGCAGTCCAGTTACGAGTGGTACCAACACCTCTTCGTCGCCCGCGACGCGGGCATCACCGACGAAGAGGTGGGCCGCGTCGCCTACGGCCCAGACTCACCGCTGTGGAGTGAGTTCGAGGCGGCGTTACTGCGGGCCGTCGACGAAATGATCATCGACGGTGGGATCACCACACCTACCTGGCAGATCTTGTCCACCGAGTTTGACGTCCGCCAAGTGCTCGACCTGATCTTCACCGCAGGCGGATATGACATCCTGGCGCGGCTGTTCAAGTCCTTCGAGTTGGCCATGGACGACGACATCCCCGAGCTGATGAGCCGATACGAGCAACTCTTCGGACCGGAACACTGATGCGCATCGGCCTCACCGGCGGAGCCGCCACGACCGACGGCGTGGCACGCCAGGCCGAGCTCGCCGAGCAACAGGGGTTCACGTCGCTGTGGTATGCCAGCAATGTCACCGCAGATCCTTTGGTCTCCATGGCGATTGCCGGGCGGGAGACCAGCCGCATCGAGCTGGGCACTGCCGTGCTGCAGACCTACCCGTGTCATCCGCTGATGCAGGCCCACAGGGTGATCGCGGCCGCAAACGCCATGGGCCGCCCCGGGTTCACCTTCGGGCTCGGGCCTTCGCACGCCGCGGTCGTCGAGGGCATGTACGGTTTGTCCTACGCTCACCCCGGCCGTAACACTGAGGAATACCTGTCCATCCTCACGGCGGTCCTGCATGGGAAGCCGGTCAACGTCACCGGCGTCGACTGGAGTGCCCACGCGGTCGGAGGCCCGGCCCCGCAGCACCCGGTGCCGGTGTTGTTGTCGGCGCTATCACCGCGGATGTTGCGCATCGCCGGCGCCATCGCCGACGGCACCGTGCTGTGGATGGCCTCGGCGAAAGCCATCGAATCGCAGATCGCACCGACGATCACCGCGGCGGCGCAGGCGGCAGGACGGCCCGCCCCCCGCATCGTTGCTGGGCTTCCAGTCGCTGTCCACGACGACGAAGCCAAAGCTCGCTCGGCGATCGCCGACACGGCCGGAATTTATGCGACGATGCCAAACTACAAGCGCATCATCGAAATTGGTGGCGGTACAACACCCGCCGACATCGCCATCGTCGGCAACGAAGCATCGGTCCGCACACAACTGCAACACCTCCTCGACGCCGGCGCCACCGACATCTGGGTCCAACCCGTCGCCGTAGGACGCGACAAAGCCGAACGCACAACATCCAAGACCCGCACCATCGACTTGTTGTGTGAATTACTTTGACGATGTACGTGCTACCGCCGAGGTACAGATCGCGGCGACGGACGATTGATCTCGGTCGGTGCCGCTCCGGCTGCTGACGGCACCGCGCCGGCGGGCTCTCAACTTTAAGACTGCAATGGTGTTTTAATAGGTGCAATCGCGGGAATTGAACACTTCATGCGCGTCGTCTATCACACGAAGGTGGTCCGCCGATTCTTGGTTTCACCCGAAGATGGGGCGACAGGTCTGGTTACACTCGCCCACGATCGAGAGGGCAGATCGTGGCACTCGGGGAACTTTTGCGGTTAAAGCCGCCATGCGCCGCAAACCTAGACTCGGCGGTGCTCGAATACTGTGCTCGCCCGCGAGGCCCTAAACCGCTGTTGTGCAAGCTGAATGGACGTCCTGGCATCGGTGAGATCATGTTTGCCGCGTCCTGCTCAATCCCGGCAGCTGGAGGGTGGACCTGATCATGGTGAAGATTGCCGTCGTCACCGGCGGGGCAGGGGGAATGGGGCTGGCCGCAGCGCGGGTCATCGGACGGGACTGCGCCGTGCTGATCTGTGACGTCGATGCCGCCCGCCTGGCTTCGGCACAGCGCGACCTGAACGCTTCAGGCGTCGACTGTGCTACGGCCACGTGTGATATCACCGATCCAGCATCGGTGCGTCAGCTGGTCGAGCAGGCACAGCAGCTCGGCACCGTGATGTCGGTCGTCCACACTGCGGGGGTGAGCCCCAGCATGGGGTCCGCCGAGATGATCCTGCGAATCAACGCGCTCGGTACCGTGCTCGTCAACGAGGCATTTCTCGGCATCGCCCAGCCCGGTATGGCGGTGGTCAATGTGGCTTCCGTTGCCGGACACCAGCTGCCGGGTCTCGCGGCCCCCACGCGGCGCTACAAGCGCGCGTTGCAAGACCGGGACCGCTTCTATCGGGATCTGCTGTCATCCTGCAATCGCATACCCCGCACATGGCAGCCACAGATCGCCTACGTACTCAGCAAGAACTTCGTCATCTGGTACAGCGCGGCGATGGCCACACGATTCGGTGAGAAGGGAGCGCGGGTCCTCTCGGTGTCTCCCGGATCGTTCGACACGGCGATGGGCAAACTCGAGGAAGGCGCCGGGGCGGGCACGCTGGCCGAGCGCAGTGCCCTCAAACGGTTCGGCCAGCCCGGGGAGATCGCCGAGCTGCTCGCGTTCTGTGCCGGAGACAAGCCCGGATACCTCACCGGCGTCGACATCATCTGCGACGGAGGGGTGACTGCGGCCATGAGGCCACTCGACACCGTGAGGATGGCCCGATCGCGATGACTTGATGTGACACGTCCGCGGTGCGCGCGGTGTCCACAGGGGAACCTCGTAGAACTGGGTGGCCCATTTCCGCATGGCCATGTACGGCTCGCATCGATCTCTGCCAACGGTGGATGCTCGACGTATTTTCTTGTACTCCAGATATGACCTTCCAGGTGAACGGCATCTCTACTACTGGCCCCCGACTCGTGGCGAACCGTCCAGCTCGCGGACATCGAGCTTCCACTGCTCGATTAGGTCCAAGCTGTACCGGATCTTCCCGGTGGTTTCACTGTCGCAGTCGCACAGTGCAACAACGGCTTCGACGATTTCCTCGATGGACTCGAAGAACTCGGCCGGCAGCGCGTCCCCCATCAACTCGGCGAAACCGTCGCTCATGACCGCCACGCGCGGGCCGACCGCGTTGACGCGGATCCCGGTACCGTACAGGTCACCGGCCAGCCCGGCCGTCGTGCGGTTGAGCGCGGCCTTGGTGGCACCGTAGATCTCCATCGTGGAGCCTTGCGGGCCGAGATAGAACGGCGGTCCCTCGACGACGGTGGCACCCACGCTGGTCAGGTTGACGATCCAACCTTGACCCGATTCGCGCATCGCCGGTATGACCGTTTGGGCGAGAGCCAGGGGAGCAATGACGTTGGCTTCGTAGGCGAGTCGCTGCTGAGTGGGCGTGATCTCGGTGATCGGGGCGGTCGTGGCGGCGGCCGCATTGTTGACGAGGATGTCGATCGGGCCGCCGAGAATCGCCGTCGCCTCGGGGATGACCCGGGAGCGGTCGGCGTCATCGGTGATGTCGGCGACGACAATCCCGACCGTGGTGCCGTATTTCTCGCAGAGCTGCTGGGTCTCGTGCAGGCTGCCGCCGGTCCCGTCGGAGGTCTCGAGGGTGCGCGCCACCAGGACGACATCGGCGCCTTCGGCGCACAGGCGCTGCGCGATACCGGCCCCGATGCCCCGGCTGGCTCCGGTCACGATGGCGCGTCGGCCGGTAAACCGCTGTGTCACAGTGAGTTCCCTTCATCACTGGCCGGTGGCCGGTGGTCGCGCTGGCGGGCGGAGGCCTTACTGCCCGCGGCAGTGAACGCCGTCAGGTCATAGGTGCGGCCGATGCTGCTGGTGGTCTCCAGAGCCAACGCCCCGGCCAAGGACAGATCCTCGCCGCTGCGGTACAGCCTGAGCATGTCAGCGACGGCAGCGCTGCCGGGTATCCGTGCGGCCAGATCGAGCGTGTAGGGCAGCAGCTGATCGTGGGGGAGCACATGGTTGACCAACCCGATGCGCAGCGCCTCCTCGGCATCGACGAATGCGCCGGTCACCGACATCTCGCGGGCTTTGCGGACACCGACGGCGCGCGGCAGCAATGCGGTCAGTCCCCAGGTGGGCACCACGCCGAGCAGGGCGTGGGTGTCGGCGAACCGCGCGCGTTCGGAGGCGATGATGAACGAGCAACTCAAGGCGACTTCGAGGGCGCCGGACACGCACACGCCGTTGACGGCGCAGATGACCGGCTTACGCATGGCCCGCACGACGGCCGCGGGGGTGGGATCGAGCGGGCTGCCGGTCTCGTCGGGACTCCGCTCGAGCCGCTTGAAATCGACACCCGCGCTGAAGACGGGGTCGACCCCCGTCAGGATGACGGCGTGCACCGCGCCGTCGCGGTCGGCCTCGGTCATCGCCGCACGAAGGGCCGCACGCAACTCGCCGTGCATCGCGTTCTTGGCCTCGGGCCGATCGATGGTCAACACGCGCACGGCGCCGTGCTGTTCGGTCCTCAACGTGGCTGTCATCGACGGCTCACTTCACTCGGTATCGGATCGGCAGGTGTTTGAGGCCACCCACGAAGGTGGTGGCGGTCAGCTCTGGGGTCCCGGCCAGTTCGACCGAGGCCAGCCGCGGGATGAGCTCGCTGAAGAAGCTGTTGATCTCCAACCGCGCCAGCGCGGCGCCCAGGCAGAAGTGCACGCCGTGTCCGAAGGCCAAGTGCCTGTTGGGATCACGCCCAACATCGAAGACATCCGAATCGCTGAACACGTCTTCGTCGCGGTTCGCTGAAACGTAGGACAGCAGCACGGATTCTCCGGCGGAGATCGGCACACCGCGCACCGCCGTATCGGTGGTGGCGGTACGCATCATCCCGGTGACGGGGCTGACCCAGCGGATCATCTCTTCGGTGGCCGTCCCCATCAAGCCGGGGTCGGCATGCAGCCGCTCGCGTTGCTCGGGATGCTCGACCAGGGCGTGCATGCCGCCCGAGATGACAGCGCTGGTGGTGTCGTGCCCCGCCGTGGCGATGATCAGGTAGTAGGACACGGTGTCGATGTCACCCAACGGTTCACCGTTGATCGTCGCGTTGGCGATGGCCGAGGCCAGGTCCTCGGTCGGGTTCGCCCGCCTGGCGGCGGTCAGCGCCGTGAAGTACTCGAACATCTCCAGCAGCGCCGTCATCTGCTCGGCGTCGGTGGCGCTGCGTTGGAACTCGGAGTCCTCCGATCCGACGAGTTCCTGCGTCAGCCTGAGCATGAACCCGAAGTCGGACTCGGGGACGCCCAGCAGCGTCATGATCATGTAGAGCGGATAGTTGACCGCGACCTGCTGGACGAAATCGCACTCGGGCCCCTCGGCCGCCATGGTGTCGACGAACCTTTTGGCCAGGTGCTGTGCGCGGTCGGCCAGCATGCGCATTGCCTTGGGCCGGAACCAGTTCGCGCCGATTGCGCGAACATCGCGGTGCTGGGGGTCGTCCAAGTGGATCAGGGTGCGGACACCGGCCGAAGCCTGCATGTCCTCCTGCTCGGTACGCATGAGGACGGGGCGGGGACCGTTGACGAAGACATCGTTGGCCCGCTCGATCGCGAGCACGTCGGCATGCTTGGTGATCGCCCAGAATGGCCGGTACTGCGCGGTGTCGACCCACGCGACGGGATTCGACGCCCTTAGCGCGGCCAGGGTTTCGTGCATCCGCACGGGGTCGGTGTAGGCGTTGGGATCCGCGAGGATCTCCGGGCCGTCGGCGGCCGTGCTGCCGAGGATCCTGGCAGTCATGGGTCCAGACCTTGCCGGCAGGCAGCCCGATGCGATAAAACCACACTGATTTCTTAGCAGTGATGAGTTCAGGTCACAAGAGTGAATTCGAGGGTGTCGGCGTGCTGAGTCGACGCGACGAAAGGACACGCTTTCGTGAAAGTGCATCTGCAGGTGGACGGCTCACCGGCCCGCGCCCGCGCGAGTGCCGCGGCCATCGCCGGACTCGGCGCGGACGGGATCTTCTCGTTCGAAGGACAGCACGATGTGTTCTTTCCGCTGCTGTTGGCAGCCGAAGAGACCGAGCTGGAACTGATGACCAATGTGGCGATCGCCGGTCCGCGCAGCCCCCTGCACCTCGCGCACGCGTCCTACGATCTGCAGACCGTGAGCGCTGGCCGCTTCCGCCTCGGTCTGGGCTCGCAGATCAAGGCGCATATCGAGAAGCGTTACGGCTCGCAGTGGGGCAGGCCCGCCGCTCGGACCGCTGAGTCGGTTGCGGCCGTGAAGGCGATCTTCTCGGCGTGGGAGGGGCTGGCGCCGTTGAACTTTCGCGGCGACTTCTTCACCCACACGTTGATGCCGCCGAACTTCAACCCCGGCCCCAACGCGTTCGGCCCGCCACCGGTCCTGATGGGAGCGCTGGGGCCGGTGATGACCCGCAAGGCGGCCGAGGTCGCCGATGGCCTGCTGGTCATGCCGTTCAACAGCACTCGCCACTTCGTCGAGCGAACGGTGCCAGCCATGGCGGAGGGCCTGCACCGGTCGGGCCGCAGCCGCGCCCAATTCCAGGTTGTCGCGCAGGCCATGGTGGCCGTGGGGCGGACGGAGGAGGCGCTCGCGAAAGCTGTTGACAGGGTTGCCGGGCTGATCGCGTTCTACGGATCAACTCCGGCCTACACCGCGGTTCTGGACGTCGAAGGGTGGGGCCATCTGCAACCCGATCTCAACGCGCTGTCCAA
The DNA here is from genome assembly GCF_022179545.1 of Mycolicibacterium fortuitum subsp. fortuitum. The sequence goes on from NZ_AP025518.1 coordinate 3,240,045, forward strand.
ACGGGGTGGGTACGCCGAGATGCGCGCACTGATCACCGACGCCATGGTGGGCACGTACGGCGTGCTTGGAACTCCAGAAGAGTGCGCCGAGCAGATCCACCAGCGCTATGGCGACTGGGCCTCCGACGTCTGCTGCTATTTCCCTGGCTACCGACCCGACGACAATGACCTCGCCGACCTAGTGAGCGCATTGCACGCGACTAGCTGAGGATGCGGCCCTTGTGCGCGGTGTCGCGTTTGGGCTAGCGTTAAAACACCGTCGATTTTTTATCGTCGGGTGAGTCACAGGCGAGGGAGACGAAGCATGGTTCATTCGGCATTGCGGTCCTTCATGGACCGACCCTTGGACTACTTCGAGGAGTCGGTCACCAAGATGCACAGCGTGCCTCGCGACCAGCTCGAGGAGATGCAGCGCGAAGCCATGATCGAGCGGTTCGGAGAGCAACGCGATCGCATCGAGATGGTCCGCAAGCTGGCCGACCGCCTCGGCGTTGAGCGGATCGACGGCTTCAACGATGTCGTGCCGCTGATGTTTTCGCACACCGCTTACAAGTCCTATCCCGCGGCGCTCGTCGACAACAATCGCTGGGACCTGATGACCAAATGGCTGGACAAGCTGACGACCTACGACCTGTCGGGGGTTGACGTGGAGGGATGCGAATCGATCGACGAATGGCTGGACCGACTGGAGGCGCAGAGCCCGCTGCAACTGGTCACGTCCTCGGGAACCACCGGAACTTTTTCGTTCATCCCCAAGGATGAGCCGATCACTGTGCAGGGCATGCGGATCTGGAAAATGATGGTGTTCCAAACCTTCGGCAAGGAGCCGACAGAAGACGAGCTCAACCCCGTGGTCGACGTGATCTGGCCGAACTTCAGCGAGGGTCGATTCGGGATGACCCGGATGGTGCCGTGGATCAAGCGCGAGTTCACCGGCGGCGACGAAAGCCGTTTCCACGCCTTGTATTCCGGTGCAATGGACACCGATCTGATGTTCCTGGCCAACAAGATGCGGCTGGCCGCGTCGCGCGGCGAGCTGGACCGGCTGCAGCTGCCCCCGCATCTTGCTGCGCGCAAGGACGAGTTCATCGCGCTGCAGCAGCGTCAGATGACCGAGGTTCCCGAGTTCCTGGCCCGGCTGACCAACGAGCTTCGCGGCAAACGGGTTTTCATGACCAACACGTACAACCTGATGTACAACCTGGCCGCGGCCGGCCTGAAAGAAGGAGGCCGGGCCGACTTCGCGGCCAACTCGGCCATCCTCACCGGAGGCGGGGCCAAAGGGCAGGTGTTGCCCGAGGGCTACATGGACGTCATTCGCGAGTTCTATGGCGGAGTCCGGATCCAGGAGGGCTATTCGTTCTCCGAGCACAACGGTGTGCACTTCGCCTGCGAACTCGGCCGCTACCACATTCAGCCGTGGGTGATCCCCTACCTTCTCGACCCCGAGACCAGCGAGCCGTTTCCGCGCGCCGGGCGCCAGACCGGACGCTTCGCGGTTTACGACGTGATCAACCAGAGCCACTGGGGCGGTGTTATCACCGGCGACGAGGTCACCATCGACTGGGACACTCCCTGTCCGTGCGGACGTACCACGATTGCGCTTGAACACGACATCGTGCGGTTCAGCGAGAAGCGCGACGGTGAGGACGACAAGATCTCCTGTGCCGCAACCCACGAGGTGCAGAACGAGGCCATCGACTTTCTGAAGGAACTCGCATGACGTCATTCACCGTGCCGATGTTCGTGCGTGGCGAGCTGATCACCGATGACCTGATTCCGTTCGCCACCCGGCTGGAGCACAGTTTTACGGCACCGGATCCGGCCAAGCACGCCCACCGGCTGCCGCTGGGGGATCCGCGCAAACTTGCCGACCTCTACACGGTCTCCCTCGACGAGATCCTCGACGTGCTCACCGAGCTGGGTCAGGCGCTCGCCTTCGAGACCAACAGCTACGTGCAGGAGGCCTTCGAGGCGTGCCTGGTGTCCAACCCCATGCCGGAGTCGATTCTGCGCACCGGCTATGTGGCGCTGCCGGCACTGTTCGCCCGCGACTCGATGCGCGAGCTCGCCGACACGACGGTCGGTATCGACCATCTCGAAGGGTGGGTGCCTCAGCGGCTCCTCGACGGGCGCGAGATCCGGGTTCGCGCGTTCGGTGCCCGCACTCTGCATGTGCCCGCAGGTAACGGCGGACTGGTCGCCGGGATCACCGTCTTACGCAATGCGATCACCCGCAGCGACGCCATCGTGAAGGCACCTTCCAACGACCCGCTGACGGCGCTGGCGATCGCCAGGACGCTCGCCGACATCGCACCCGACCACCCGATGACCAAACATCTGGCGGTCGCCTACTGGAAGGGTGGTGACGAGACTGTCGAGGAACAGCTCTATAAACCCGAGCACATCGAAAAGGTCATCGCCTGGGGTGGTTTGGCTTCGGTCAAGCACGTCACCCGCTATATCCAGCCTGGCCTGGAACTGATCGCGCTGGATCCCAAGCGCAGCGCCACCATCATCGGACCCGAAGCGTTCGCCACCGAGGAGACATTGCGCGACGTCGCCCAGCGTGCGGCCTGCGACGTCGGGGCCGGTAACCAAGAGGGCTGCGTCAACGCGCGCGTGATCTACGTACTCAGCGGCACCGACGACGAGGGCCTGGAAAAGGCCAACAGGCTGGGCGAACTGATCTATTCCGCCATGATGGAGCTGCCGGACTTCATCAGCACCGCGCCGAAGGTTGTCAACCGGACGCTGCTGGAGCACATCGAGGGCTCGCGGCTGACCGACGACTGGTACAGGGTGTTCGGTGGCGAGCACGCCGAGGGGGCGATCGTCGTTTCTCAGCTCGACGACGCGGTGCCGTACTCCACCATGTTGTCGGGCCGGGTGGCCAATATCGTGCCGGTGGACTCGATCGAAAAGGTGACTGACGCTGTTAACGCCTACACCCAGACTATCGGGATCTATCCGGAGCCGCTCAAAATGCAACTGCGGGAGACACTTCCGCTCTACGGTGCGCAGCGGTTGACGTCGCTGGGCTACGCGGCCAGCGTGAACTTCACCATCCCGCAGGACGCGATGGAGCCGGTGCGCCGGATGTGCAAATGGATTGTCGAGGAAGTCTGCGAGCCAGAGCAGGTTTTTCCGTTGTGGCGAGCCCCCGATCTGGTCAGCGGCTGAATACGTGCACGGAAGTACGATCACGCGATGGCCAAGCCGCTAATCCCCGTCGAAGTCATCTACGAACGCGCTCTGGCGCTGCTGGACGCCGAAGGTTCCTCGGCGCTGACGACCAGACGTCTGGCGGCCGACCTGAAGATCTCGACTCGCACGCTCTACCAGCAGGTCGGCTCCCGTGAGCAACTGATCCGTGCCCTGGTGGCCCGGCACTTCTCTCAGCTGCGACTGGACTTTCACGAACACGACGATTGGGAGAGCACCGCGCTGAACTGGTGCCTGTCGTTGCGCGACGCGCTGTGCGCCCACCCGTACTTGACCGAGCTGATGACTGTCGACGACCGGTCCGCGATCATGGACTACGTCAACAAACTCGTGGAAGCAGCTCTGCAAGAAGGGATTCCGGATGAACTCGCAGTGGAATGTTGCCGATCGTTGGTGAACCTCACCATCAACCATTCGGTTGTCGAGGTGCGCGGAAAAGATCATCCCAAGCTGTCGAGGGAGTCGACCGGCGAGTACGCCAACATCGAACGCAACTTTCCGCGGTCGATCGGTTGGCTCCTGGCCGGTGTGCGCCAGGAAGCCGGAGTCGCGTCGACGAAGAAGACCCGGCGCAGCAGTCGCGCAGGGTGAGGACCCGAGCCGGAGGAGGCAAATGGCCGACTGGACGGTCAACGCGGTGTTCGACGCGGTCGCCGCGGCAGTTCCGCACCGGACGATGACCGTGTGCGGATCCCGCCGCTCGACCTTCGCCGAGTCACGCGCGCTGATCCGCACTCTCGCAGGATTTCTCGTCGGTTGCGGGCTTGGCGTACAGCGGCCGCGGGCCGGGTTGACGCGCTGGGAATGCGGTCAGGACCGGGTCGCCTTGATCATGCACAACGACGCCTACGTGGAAGCGGTTCTGGCCTGTCTGCGCGCACGGGTCGTCCCCGTCAACGTCAATCACCTCTACACCGCAGGCGAAGTTCGCGACCTGCTGGACTACATCGGCCCGACCGGCGTCATCTATCACCGCTCGCTCGCACCGTTGGTGCATGCGGCACTGCCGGCGGGCTGTGACGTGCGCATCGCAGTCGACGACGGCGGGATCGAGGCACTGCTGCCCGGCACGGTGCGGCTCGACGACATCACCGTAGATCCGGTAGAACCCGAACCTGCGGGTGCTCCCGACGACCTGATGATGGTGTGCACCGGTGGGACCACCGGGCGCCCCAAAGGGGTGATGTGGCGTCAAGCTGATGCCTACATCTCCACAATGACTGGCACCGAACACAACTCGGTGGAATCGATCACCGAATCGGTTGCTGCTCAAAGCAATCCGTTCTTCGCCGTGTCACCGCTGATGCACACCGCCGGATTGTCGACGGCGCTGACGGCGGTGCTGATGGGCCGCACCGCCATCGTCTATGACAACCGCCGTCGGTTCGATCCCGCGGTGGTGTGGCTCACCGCCGAACAAGAACGGGCGGTGGTGATGTCGATCGTCGGCGATGCGTACGCTGGACCGCTGGCGGACGAGCTCTCGCGCAGCCGCTATGACCTCGCGGCGCTCACCCGGATTGGCACCGGGGGCGCTGCCACCCACCCCAAACACAAGAGGCGGCTGCTGCGTCACCTGCCACACGCGACGATCGCCGACACCTACGGCTCGTCGGAAACCGGCGGCATGGCCGGCGGGGCGTCGTGCGCCGACGGCGAGACGACGCCGATGGTGATGCATCCCACCGGTGCTGTGGCGTCGGCCGACCGCACGCGATTCCTCGAGCCCGGTGATCCCGAGATCGGCTGGGTGGCCCGAATCGGCCGGGTCCCACTGGGATATTTCGGTGACCGCGCAGCCACCGAGCGCACTTTTCCTGAAATCGGCGGCCGGCGCGCGGCCATCCCCGGTGACCGGGCAAGGCTGTTGTCTGACGGCACCATCGAGTTCCTAGGGCGGGACTCGCTGGTGATCAACACCGGTGGCGAGAAGGTATTCGTCGAAGAGGTCGAGAAGGTGCTCACCGGTCACCCGGCGGTGGTCGACGCCGTCGTCACCCGCCGGCCCCACGAACGGTGGGGCAGCGCAGTTGTCGCGGTGGTGGTGCTGGCGCCGGGGGATTCCCTCACCGTACAGCCAGCTGCTGCCATCCGGGAGTTCTGCGCGGAACGGCTGGCCGGCTTCAAAGTGCCCAAAGACATCGTGATCGTCGAACAGATCCGGCGGCTCGGCAACGGCAAGGCCGACTATCGATGGGCGCAGCAGATCGCGGCGAGGGGAAGTTGATATGGATTTCTGCACAGTCGAATTGGGGCCGAATGAGCAGCAGTTCCTCGACCGGGCCCGCGAGTTCCTCGGCCGTCAGGTAACACCGGAGCGGATCGAACATGCCCGGATCGCCGGCGAAGGGTTCATCGAAGATGTGCACCTGGCGATGGGAGCCGAGGGCTGGCTGGAACCCGAAGCCAAGAAGGCCGTTGACGGTGGCTTCACCCCGCTGCAGCGCAGGATCTGGGCGCTCGAATGCCGTCGCGCGCGGGTGCCGCTGCAAACCTGGGGCGCAACGATGATGATCCTGGCTGCTGTGCAGCGATTCGGACAATCTGAGTTGGTCGATGCGATCCTGCCCAGCGTTTACAACGGCACAGTCCGATTCGCGATGGGCTACACCGAGCCCGAAGGCGGATCGGACATCGCTACGTGCAAGACGAGGGCGGTGGCCGACGGTGATCGGTGGATCATCAACGGCCAGAAGATGTTTACCACCGGCGCGCAGCACTGCCAGTACGTTTTCTTGCTGACCAACAGCGCTCCCGGCGGTGCGCGGCACCGAGACCTCACGATGTTCCTGGTGCCACTGGACACGCCGGGCATCGAGATCCAGGGCTTGCGGACCGTGGACGGCGAACGCACCAACATCACCTTCTACAACGACGTCGTCCTCCCCGACCGGTACCGGATCGGAGAGGTCAACGACGGCTGGACCGTTCTGAGTGGTCCGCTGGCCGCCGAGCACGGCGCCCGTAGCCCAGATCGTCACGGGCTGGCCGACATCGCGATCATGAGCGCGGCCGGGACCGAAATGGCTGTCATCGCCGACTCGGTCGCGGGTGAGTCGGCCGATTGCACCGGTGGATCGGCCGAATACCGGCTCGGACGTGCCCACGCCCGAATCGAGGCGGCGTTGAGTACTCCAGGGATCTTCGGCCGCGTCGCGATCGCACAGACCATGCGCGACCTCGCCCCTGAGTTGATGGACCTGATGGGCCCGACCGCGGCGTTGGGCGGCGACACCGAACACCTCTACCGTGTGGCCCCGCTGATCGGGATCTACGGCGGCACCATCGACGTCTTCCGCAACATGATCGCCACGCACGTTCTGGGCCTGGGGCGACCGAGCTATGCACGTACAGGGAAGGAGTCGACATGAGCATCGAGGTACTCGCCGACGGACTCGGATTCACCGAGGGGCCGGCGCTGCTGCCCGACGGCAGGGTGGCGCTCACCTCGATCAGCCACGGCTGTGTCTACGTCGTGGATCCGACCGGGGGACCGCTCGAGAAGATCGCGACAGGGGGAGGTGCCAACGGCCTGGCGGTCGCACCGGACGGGACGATGTACGTCGCGCAGAACGGCGGCATCTTCGGCGGCAGCGGTCCCGCGGAACCCGGCGTGCAGGTGATCCAGAACGGGCGCGCCGAGTACCTCGCCACGGGCATGCAAGCGCCCAACGACCTCGTCATGCGGCCCGACGGCCACATCTGGGTCACCGACACGCGCGCCGAGATCGACTTCTTCAAGCCGCAGCAGGACAAGCAGGGATGGGTGTGGAGCGTCGAGGTCGGCAGCGGCGCAAAGCAATTGGTGCTCGACGACGGCCCGGTATTCATCAACGGTCTCGGCTTTACACCGGATGACCGCCAATTATTGGTGACCACGACGTGCGGGTCGCAACTGTGGAATTATCCGATCACGCAAGACGGCGGCGTACATGCCGCCGCTGGCGGGGTCCTGCACACCTTCGAAAGCGGGTGGTCCGACGGCATGGCGGTGTGTCCTGATGGAGCCTTGTGGGTCGCGCTGACGGGTGGCCACCGGCTGGACCTGATCGGCGCCACGGGAACGCGACTGGACAGTGTCGCCCTCGCCGACGGATCGCTTCCCACCAACGTCTGCCTGGGCCGGCGTCCCGGCGAACTGCTCGTGACGGCGTCCTTCCACCAGGCCCTACTCCGAGTGTCCTTGGAACCGCGATGATGTCATCTGTCGACCCGTTGCTCGCTGAGGGTGGGGACTGCCGCGCTGAACGCTATGTCATGCAGGTGGTGGCAAACTGTGCCAGCGATGTCGTGCGTCTGGCAGGCGGCGCGATATTCGACCGGGCCCTCTGCGGCTGGGACGTCGCTGTCTATCTGCCCACCGGCGCCGCCGAGCGCGCAATCTCGATACTGGGCGCGCGTGTTGTCGACTTGAGCGCGCTCGGCGACGACGACAACCCAGCGCAACCCACAATCGTCATCGAGTGCGTCGGTGCGATATCCCACCTGGCGGGTCGGTGGCGGGACCGGGGCTGGTGGATCGCGCAGGATCTGCCGGCGGGTCTGCATCAAGACTGCATCCCGATTCAGTTGAGCAGCGCGGCAGCGGTTTTCAAAGGGCACGCGCTCGCGGCAGCAGGCTGCCCCGGCAACAGAGCGGGGAGCACGGAGACGTTCCTGTGGAGCACCGCCGGCCCGTCGATGTCGAGGCGATCGTCTGGATCGCTCATCAACTGCGACAACGAGGAGGCCAGCGATCGATATGAGCGCGTTCGCAGGTAGAACAATCGCCATCACCGGGGCAGCACGGGGGATCGGCTTGGCGACCGCCCGAGCTCTCGCCGGACGGGGGGCGACGGTAGTGATCGGTGACCGCGACGCCGACGCCTTGAGTGCGGCTCTGGACGAATTTCCGGCGTCGGATCTCGTCAGCGGTCACCCACTCGACGTCACTGACGCGTCGTCGTTTGCGGCGTTCGTGGACCACGCGCGGTGTGACGGAGGAGGCCGCATCGACGTCTTAATAAACAACGCCGGAGTGATGCCGGTCGGTCACTTCCTTCAGCAGAGCGACCACGAGATCCGCACCGCAGTCGAGGTGAATCTCTGTGCGGTGCTGACCGGGTGCCGCCTGGTTCTGCCTGAGATGGTTGCTCGTCGAAGCGGCCACATCGTGAACATCGCATCGCTTGCCGGCGCCGTACCCGTCCCGGGCGAGGTTGTCTACGCCGGAACCAAAGCCGCCGTCGTCGCCCTTTCCACTGCCATGGCAGATGAGTTCACCACGCACGGGGTAGAGGTCAGCGTGGTATCCCCGCCATTCACCGCGACCGATCTGATCGCCGGAATCGCAACCCCGTCAGGAAGCAAGGCTGTGACGCCCGACGCGATCGCCACAGCCGTCGTCGCGGTCATCGAACGCCCGAGAACCCATGTTGTGGTGCCACATTCGATGCGCTTCATTGCGCCACTGATGTCGATGATGGGTCCGCGGAGTCGCCGCAGGCTCAACAAACTCGTCGGATCTGACCGCGCCTTCCTCGACTACGACGGCGCCGCACGACGCGCCTATCAACAGCGCATCGACACCGCGATGGGTGCCAACGACATCCCACCCGGTTACCATAATGATTGATGCATTGGTCGGTCCCATGACGTCGAGCACATATCTGGGTCGTCGCTCGGTGTTTCTGAGCCGAAACAGCATGCGCTGACTGTTTCGCTACGGCGACAGACTATGTCGGTACGAAGGAAAGACCATGAAGGCGCGACCGGGTAGCGCAGTGGCGGCGGTAGATATGCGCGCGGTGTTCGATGCTGCCTATGTGGGGACCCAGTCGTTCTTGTCGGCTCCGGTTGAATCCTGAGCAGCCTGCTCCGGTTGAAAAGTGAGCAGGTTTACGGGGTTGAGTCTGCCTGACGATCGGCTTCTACGGAGGGCAGTGTGTCGATCGGGGTGTGTTTGATGCGGTAGCTGGCGCCTTTGAGTGCGATGACGTCGGCGTGGTGGACAATCCGGTCGATCATCGCTGAGGCGATGGTGGCCTCTCCGAAGACCTGGCCCCAGCGGGAGAACGGCAGGTTGGAGGTCAGGATGATCGACGATTTCTCGTATCGGGTGGAGACGAGCTGGAAGAACAGGTTGGCCGCTTCGGTGTCGAAGGGGATGTAGCCGACCTCGTCGATCACGATGAGTCCGTATCGGCTGATCTTGCGCAGTTCGGCCTCGAGGCGGTTCGTGCGGTGCGCTTCGGCCAGCCGGGTGATCCAGCCGGTGGCCGGGGCGAATGCCACGCGGTGCCCGGCATGTGCGGCGGCGATCGCCAACGCTGTCGCCAGATGTGTCTTGCCGGTTCCGGGTGGGCCGAGCAGCACGATGTTGCGAGCTTCAGACAGCCAGCCGCCGGCTTCCAGGCGGGCGATCTGGGCGCGGTCGATGGCGGGTTGGGCGGTGAAGTCGAAGTCGGTGATCGTCTTGATCGCGGGGAATCCGGCGTATCGGATGCGTTGGCGGGCACCGGATTCAGCGCGGGCGTTGGATTCGACTGCCAGCACGGCACCGAGGTAGTCCTCCAGTGTCCAGCCGGCGTCGCGGCCCTGCTCGGCCAGCCGGTGGTAGTGCGCGGCGATCCGTGGAGCTTTCAACAGGCGGGCCTGGTGGGCGATGAGCTTGTCAGCGTCACCCGGTGCCGACGAGGTGCGTTTGGCGGGCATCAGGCGACCTCCCCGGTCCCGAACCGCGTGTCGTAGGCGCTCAGGTCGGCGATCTCCACCTCGACGTCGATCGCCAGATGTGCACCGGCGACAGGTCGGGTGCGGAACTGCTCACGCAGGACGGCCGCGGCTGCCACGTGGCTCGGATCGGCAGCCAGACCCGAACTGCCCCAGAGTCTTTCGTGATCAGCAACCAGGCGGTCACCGCAATGGGCGGTGATCCGATCCAAACTGGTAGTGACGGTGATCATCCGGCCGATCACCTCCGGATGCACCGAATACGCGTTACCGCCGCAGCTGACGTAATAGTCGCGACCCAACCGTGTCGTGACCGTCGTGCCGGTTGTCGGGGCCACCGGTGGCAATGCGACCATCGCCGCCCGGTCCGCCGCGAGTGCGTCGAGGGGAATCAGGCCGGTGCTGGCATGGGTGCGGCGGTTGGCGATGGTGGCCAACCACGCCCACAACTGCGCGTTGAAATCCGCCGCACAGGTGAACGTCCGGCCGGGCAGAAACGACGTTTCCAGGTAACCGTTGGCCCGTTCCACCAGGCCCTTGGACTCCGGGTCATACGGTCGGGTCTGGATCAGCCGGGTTCCCAGGACGCCGCAGAAGCCGGTCACTCCCTCGGCCAGGCGGCCGCGTTGACCGATACCGGACTCGTTGTCCCACAACAGTGATCGAGGCACTGCACCGATGTCCTGGAGCAGCCGCCACATGCCGGCCAGCAGATCCCCGGTCACCCGCGACGGGATCATCATCGCCGCGATGAACCGCGAGTGCGCCGCGACCATCACCAACACCGGGAACGACCGCAGCACCCCGGCGTGATCGGGAACCAACCCACCGGGGAACCACAGATCGCACTGCACCTGTTCACCGGGCAGATGCACCAACCGGTCACACGGATCGGCCGGGGCGTACTCCGGGCGGATCCGCGCCACGTTCTCGGCGAACCAGGAATGCCCACCGGTCCAGCCCACCCGTTGGGCGATCACCGTTGCCGGCATCGTCGGGAACTGATCCAGCAGGGCCCGTACCGCCATCTCGACCTGCGCCCACGCCGACATCGGAGCCCGCCTGCGTTCATACCGTGGCGGCGCCTCGGACCGCAGCGCCTTGGCCACCGTGTTTCGTGACAGGGCCAACTGCCGCGCGATCGCAGCCTGCGACAGCTTCTCCGACCGATAAAGCCGGCGAATCTCCGCCCAATCCTCCACAGTGATCACTCTCCAATCAGAAGGGTGCTCACTTTTCGACCGGAACTACCTGCTCACTTTTCGACCGGAGCCGACAGTTCTCCACCAACTGCCAGTCGGTGCAGCCTGCCGCGCCGACTGACAAACTCGGCTGCACCTGATCGAAGGCCCTCATAGTGATCCCTTCTTCCTGGTTAGCTCGCTGACACTGCGCCTTGGCTTTTCGCCATCCTTTGCTGCAAGTTGTCGAAGCCTCCACTCGTAGATGGGGTCGGCTGTGCGGTACGGCGTATCACCATCAAGGACAAGTTCGAAGAGGTCGCGCATGGCCTTTCCGCGCTTCGCTCTGTCGTTGGCGAGCAGCCGCCGTCGCCAGGCCATGTCGCTGAGTACGGTGACCAGCCGCACGATGGGTCTGCTGCACGGATAGGTGACATCTGAGTTGGCTTGCCCAGGGTGGGTGAGCTGGAAGGATGTCAGCATGGCAAGGCCCTACCCTCGCGAGTTCCGTGACGATGTCGTCCGGGTCGCCCGCGACCGCGATGACGGGGTGACGATCGAGCAGATCGCCACTGATTTCGGTGTGCACCCGGTGACGCTGCACAAGTGGATGCGCCAAGCCGATATCGACGAGGGCGCCAAGCCGGGCAAGAGCACTGGCGAGTCCGCTGAGCTGCGGGATGCGCGGCGTCGGATCAAGTTGTTGGAGCAGGAGAATGAAGTGCTGCGCCGGGCCACGGCGTATCTGTCACAGGCCAACCTTCCGGGAAAAGGCTCTACCCGCTCGTAAGTGAGCTCGCCGCGGACCTATACACGCCGATCGCGACCCAACTGCGGATTCCTATCGAGACCGAGATCACCACCGAGTGAAATGGCGCACGCGTGTGGCACAGCAGCACGAGCCGCAAGAGGAAGTCATAGAGCCGAAAGCGTCACAGTGACAGAAGGATTGCGCTGGACACTGTCCCACCCAAACGGAAGAATTTCGAGTTTCTCAGGATGTGTAACCGACCGCCGGCAACGAACCACGATTTCTCGGATCCTTCCGAACAGCAGGCGATGGCAGCGGGGCAGGCCAGCGATGAACCGGCTACAGCCTCAAAGTCGCCGGAGCGAACGTTTGGACAGCTCCCAGGTATCCATGTCTCAGACGAGTTCGATGAACCGCTCCCAGATGCGGAAGTCGCTTTCTGGGAAGCTGATTCAACAGACTGATTCGACTCGAACGCGCGCGCGACCTAGAGGGCCCAGCAGGGTCAGGCATCGCCAATACGTCACAGTGACGAAAAGTGTCGGCAGCCCGGGGAGAGTTGGGTAAGTGCGCCGAACGTGAGCGTGCTGTCGGACTCGGCACAAAGCCGGTTACGCCACGAGCGCGGAAGCGTCACGAGATGCGCAACTTGGTAGGCGAAAGACTGGAAAGCTCTATGCGCTGGTTGGCGGACTGGTGAAAAAGTCGGAGATCAACTGCAAAACGACACCGACAGCCGAATCGTCAAGGGGTGCGAGCCCTTTCATCTAATGCAACTCGGGGTGCGAGCCCTTTCATCTAATGCAACTCGGCGTAGTTATGTGCCGATAAGCTACACTATGTCAAGTTGTCGTAGTCTCCTGTCAGACTCCACACATGCCTGACCCAGTGTTGACGACGGCGGCATCAGATGCAGGCTTCCTCCGCTGTTCTCCACTCGACGGGTGCGGCAAATTGAAACCGCGAAAACAGATAGTGCGGCTACAGCCTGATCCGTTATGTGGGGCGTGCTACCAACGGGCCCGCAGGCTGCTGCAAGATCCCCGAGAGGTTCGGCGTGCGAATCTGTGGGCCAAGTATCGGATCACGCCCGAGGAATACGATTCCTTTCGGGCGGCACAGGAATACCGTTGCGCCATCTGCGGGCGAGATGAAACAGCGATTGATCTGAAACGTGTCGGCGGTCGACCCCGCGCGGACGGCAAACCCCTCGCGAAAGTGCCCTTGGCTGTCGATCACGACCACGTCACTGGCGCAGTTCGCGGATTGTTGTGCCCGTCGTGTAACGCTGGATTAGGTGCGTTCGGCGACGATCCCGTGCGTCTCGCCGCGGCAATCACCTACCTTCGAGCGCACCTGTCCCCTGAGGCCGCGTATTGCGATGCAGATTAAACGGGCTCATGACATACAGCGGAATCCAATATGGCGGATTACCAGTAAAACAACGCCCGATTCATCTGAGTCTGGAGGCCACCGCGTATCCCAGCTCACGAATGGCAACATCATTGAGGCCGGACACGCCAACGCCGCCGATCCAGCCAAACCGCCATCAGGACTCTTTTGAGTAGTCGACGCTGAGCCAGTGCTCGGGTCGCATCCGGAACAAGAGCGATTCAGCGTCAGGATGGTCCCTGGCGAACGACTCCACGAAGGCTCGGCCCCCTTCCTCACCGAGATAGCGAATGGCGATCGCGCTCATGGTGGCGTCGTCGGCCGTCTCGATCGACGTCAACGCCCCCTCGGCAGTGACATAGCGGTACGGATAGGTCTCATCCTGAGCAGTGATGGAGAAGCGCCCGGCGGCGGTGATGAGGCGAGCTTTGAGCGACCCCGCCAAGCTGGAGACGAGAACCTCGCCGCCGGGCTCGTACGCGTACCAGATCGGTACCGTCAGCGGTGCACGATCAGGGCGTTCGACGCCGATGACGCCAACGTGCAGGTCTGCCAGATAGGTCTCGCGTTCCGTGCTGGTCATCTTCGACATAATCTGACCAACCCCGAGTCCCCCGGCACATTCCCGATCTCGTGCGCGGGAGTCGGGGTTCTCGGCTACCAACGAGCTGCGGCTGCTTACGGCCATCGGATGTGCGGATCATCGCCGGCAAGTCGCTCACGTCGGGCGCCTGCCGTGACCTGCCTGCCCGGGTTACGCGCCGGGCACCGTTTCATCCCCGAGAACAAGGCGCACCACTTGCGCCGGCCGCACGATCCCGTCGGCAGGCGGCTTGGCATGTCCACCGTCAGTGGTGACGTAAGCGACCCGCCCGTAGTCACCCGGCGCCCTTCCCCAGACGATGCTCGACGGGCCCACCAGCGAATCAGTGAACGGATCACCCGCGACGATCGACGACTCCGGCCCGCGGCCTGGCTGTAGCGGAACCCGATGGATCGTGTTGTCGATGTGGGTCGTGATGTACGCAACGCATGCCCGTTCGTCGAGGCAGAAGTCATCGACCGCGTGGATCCCCTCGGCGATCAGTTCCGGTGCACCCTTCGGCTCGTACGTGCGGGGGTCGACGGCGACGCGCAGGAAGCTCTCCGCCGCGGACCCGGTGTAGTACAGATGACCGGTAGAGGCGGCATAGCGCACGCCGTTGACCCCCGGCATCGGGATCTGCACGGTGCTTGACAGCACCACCGGCGCGAACGGATCCGTATACGACGGTGCCATGGACGCATGCTGCAACCACGGCTTCGCGGTCGCACTCAGTCCGTCGCCGCTGAGGTCGACCCGCCAGATGAGTCCTTCCACACAGTCGGCCACGAGGATCACGTTCGGGGCCAGAAGGCATGAGCCGTTCGGTCCTGCGCTGTCGGGAGCGAAGGTCAGCACACGCGAGGACGGCACTGCGCCACCCGGTGTCCACCCGCGAAAATCAAAGCGGTGCAACGCCGGATCGCCGAGCGTTCCGACGTAGAAGATGTCGGGTTCGGTCTCGACGATGCCCATGGTGAGCCCGTCGAGTGTCGCGACGAGCAGCGGCTCGACCGGGATGGTGCGGTTCGGCGCGGGTAGGTACCAGAGCTCACTGTGGTTGAGCGCGGTCACCAGGATGGATCCATCGCCCCGTACCGCGATGTTCTCGAGGAAGTAGTTCGACGGGAAGTTCGCCACCGCTGCGAGAGAGGTGTTCGTCGTGTTGCTGATCGTCATGAGGCTCCTTCGAAGTGTTCTATTACGTCGTGCTTCGGCGTCCGGCTGTCGGCTTCAGCCGGGCGCCGGCACCTCGAACAGGCTGAGCAATGCCGATACGGTGAGGTACTGCCCCATCAGCGCCACGATGTCGAACAGGCCCCGCCGGCCGAAGGCCGCTTCAGCGACCCGATACAACGCCTCGTCGATGCGATGATTCTTCGAAAGTTGCTGCGCCAGTTCGGCCGCGATCAGTTCGTCACTGTGGAGGGATGTCGGGGCTTCACCATGAGCCAACGCCTGGATGGCCGTCCTGTCGATGCCGGCGTTGGCTGCCAGCACCGAGTGCGCATAGAGCTCATACTCGGCGGCCCACACTCCCCCGACTGCCAAGATGACGATCTCGCGGATGCGCTCACTGAGCGTGGTGTACCTGGATTCGGGCGGCAGAGAAAGCCAGGAAGCGAGAGGCGATCTCGGGATGATGCAGGAACGCGTTGAACGGGCCGATCAATCGACCATCCGGTGAGGTGATTTCGAATCCGGCATCTACGGCCCACGGCAATTGTGTGGCACTCACCGAGGCAGCCAGGTCCTGCTGCTCGGGCGTCAATTCGGCGGGGTCAACCAGAGGTAAACGCCCGCCGAGCTTTTCATTCACGGCAGCCAAGGCCGTCCTCCTTCGATGTGGAGATCGTTTCCGGCACGGTCGGCCAGTAGGGAGTCCGACTGGTCGCACGACTCCACGATGCCCATCCGCTTGCCATATGTGAAGTGCATCATTTGCCTAGTAGTGCATGCATCAGACGCATAGTGCGCAATGCAAGTGGCCCGAGGAGACTCAGCGGATCAGCCCTCGGCGGGCGGCGCCCCGGAAACCGGTGAAGTGGTCACGGCCTGCAGGGTGCGCCGCAGCCACCGATGCCACGGGTCGACGTCCATCCGCGGGTGCCAGACCGCATAAATACCGAACGGCGGGATCTCGGGTGGCGCCGGGATCACCCTGGTCGCACCGTCACCGGGCACCCAGGACAGCAGTCGCGACGGGAAGGTCAGCACCAGGTCGGATCCGGGCAGCGCCGCCGGCGCGGTGACGTGGAAAGGGGTGGTCAGTTGAATGCGACGCGACACTCCGAGGCTGTGCAGCACGGGATCCACGCCGGGCTGCATCCCATCTTCGACGTCGATCGCCAGGTGAGGCCAGCGCAGATACTGCGCCAAACCCATGGACCGCCGCTTGGCCAGCGGATGATCGGCCGCCACTACGGAGACGAACCGATCGCTGAAAAGCTTCTCGGCGCGATATCGCGGCGGTGGCGTTCGGCCGAGTGCCAGCAGGTCGATAGTGCCGCCCTCGAGCTTGTCCAACGCCCGACCGTCGAGCACCTCGAACGAGACCGTCGACTCCGGCGATTCGGCGCGGATGGCTCGGGCGAGGGCCGTTCCGAACGCCGACACCGTGTAATCGGTGAGCATGATGCGGATATCGCGGGCCGCCAACGCCGGATCGAAGGCGTCCGTACCAAACAGCTCGTCCAAACTCGGCAGGAATGTTGAGATTTGAGCGCGGATTCGCTCTGCGCGCGGTGTCAGCGCATAGCCTTCGTCACCGCGCACAAGCAGTTCGTCGTCGAAGAGCCGTCGCAGCCGGTGCAGCGTGCGGCTCATCGCGGGTTGGCTGATGCCCACCCGCTCGGCGGCGCGAGAGACGTGTCTTTCGTCGAGCAGCGCGACGAGGCCTGGGAGCAGGTTGAGGTCAACCCGATGCAGATTCAACGGGCGCATGACTCACAGCGTAGTCAATGCGCAGCGGTCATATGTCCGACCGTCTCACATGCCGAGGTTCCCGGACTCGGTCAACCACCGCTACCGTCGGACCCTGCTCACGTCGCGGCGACGGTCCAGAGAAGAACGTGACATTGGCAGCGGCGGCAACGCTTCCTAGTTAGGTTGCCGCCCAACCGTTTACACCCGTAAAGGTGATGCTCTTGCAGCGACGCTGAGCAACTGAAGGAAGAGCTCGTCGACAATCTCGTCGAGTATGAGTGCTTCCGGTCGCGCAGTAGGCTCACGACATGCACGACGTGACTCTGGCCAGCACCGCCGCAACGGCTACGCTCACGGTGACCGTGGCGCTGGCGGCCTATTCAGCGTTGATCCTCGCGTGCATCGCGGTGGCGATCGACAGCGCCCGCCGGCACCGACGACGCCGGGCCATCGCCGCCGCAGTGATGGTTGGTGTGCTGACCCTGGGCGGTCTGGTTATGGCGATTGTCAGCAGCGTCGCATAAGCCCTCACAACGCGGAGCGTGAACACCTGACAATTGGCGGCGTCGGCAACTTCCGGAACTTGCCATCGACTTGCCACTGCCGCCTGACCACTCAATCCGGCCCGACAGCTCGAGGGACACCGCCTGGGTGCACACTATGACGTGGCCCTTTCTGCAACAGTATTCAAAGTCGAACTTGGCGTCTCCGACGTCGATCACGATTACTGCGCCGATCACACGCTGACCGTGGCCCGTCATCCTAGTGAAACCGATGAGCGGATGGTGGTGCGGTTGTTGGCTTTTGGGCTGCGCGCACACCGACTCAGCGATGTCGACGGTGAGTTGGCGTTCGGGCCAGGCCTGTCCACCCCTGGCGTACCTGACTTGCGGCTCGCCGACTACACCGGCCGGATCCTGGAGTGGATCAACGTCGGCCAGCCCGATGAACGCGTCTTGGGCAAGGCTGCCAGCCAGGCCGACCAGGTGCTGCTGTTCCCGTTTGCCGCCGGTGTGGCCACCTGGTGGCGCACCGTGGGCCCCAAAGTGGCGGGGCTGCCGAACCTGTCGGTGATGCAGATACCTCACGCCCCGGTGCAGCAACTGGCCCAGTCTGTCGATCGACGGGTCGCGGCGCAGGTCATGGTGATCGAAGGTCAAGTGACGATGACCGTCGGCGGAGTCGACGTCACCTTCACGCCCGAGCGATTGCAGTGAACGACTGACCCATCACATTTTCGCTATCGTTACAGGTCGCTTGCGTTTCGCCCCAGGAGGTCGTGCTCCAGGAAGGCTCGGAAGATTCGCGCGAGATTCTTCGCTGTTGCGTCGGAGTAATCACCGAGTCGGTTTCCGAGTTGAAAGGCCTCATTGATGACGGCCCGCCGTGGCAAGTCAGCACGAACCTCGTCGCCGAATTCCGTCTCTACCCGTTCCCTGATCGACTGATCGATGCCGTTTCTACGGTCGAAACCGGACAGAACCACACCACACCACCTGAGTGGATGTGTTCGTTGGATGCGCTCAACTCTGTCACGGGCCTCGCGGGCTTTGCGTACCGCGTCAAGGGTCGGAGTGATCGGCGCGTAGGCAACATCACCTAGATGCATTGCCAGGGCTTCCAGAGAGCCGGCGCGGCCACCGGTGTCGATCAAGACAACCTCATAACGGTCAAAGATGCCGGCAGCGTCAAAGATGGCCCGCAGCAATCCCGTGTCCGGTGCGCCGAAGCCCGCAACACGGCCTAAGGAAGCACCTGCAGGTAGCAACTCGATGCCGGGCCATCTAGTTGCAATGATCTCCTCATCGATTCGCTTCGCGCCCTTGTCGGGATTCCCCCAAAAACTGATATCGGCGTCCTCAAGCACTGAACCCAAGCCGGTCGAGTGCTGCGAAACTCCGAAGTGATTAGACAGATTTCGCTCTGGGTCTGCGTCAACTAACAACGCGGAGATCCCGGCCCGCGAGGCCTCCCCCGCCAGCATCATCTGCCATAGCGTTTTCGCTGTTCCGCCCTTACCCGAAAGCACCAGCACCGAAACAGCTACCACTGCGAGCCTCTAGACAATGCCCGACTCACCTCGCTGGATTCCCCCATCGTGTTCGTGCCTTTGCCAGACATCGCGCGATCTCAGCGTATATGCCGAACAGCGGATACCCTTCGTCAGCCGGCAGGGCGGGAATGGTTTCGCCACCGGAGAAGGTCCACTGGTCAGTATGGGTGCCTATCAAGAGGTCGGTGTCGCATCTACCCCAATGCCAACGCGGCGAACCGTTCGGCGATGAGCCGATGGGTAGCGGCGTCCGGGTGCAGATTGTCGGGTAATGGATGTGCCGCCTCGTCGCGAGGTCCGTACAGGTCGAGGCCATCGACATAGGACAGATGCGGATCCTCGATCTGGCGCTGCGCCACGATCTGAGTGAGTTGCTCGCGGATGCTCTGGAGCGTGAGCCGCCGTAGCCCCGGGTTCGGGACCTTCGCGTCGGCTGGGTCGCCCAACGCGACAAAACGAATCATGCCTGCCGACAGCGCTTCCTCGTCGAAACGTCCCGGCCCCGGCGTGGATTCGTGAATCGGACAATGCAGTGGGCCGATGACCAGGATTGGCGTCGTTGGATGCCCGTCACGGATGATGTCGAGGAACCCGTGCACAGCGGGACCGAACGCGCGTTGGCGCATCAGGTCCGAATTCACCAGGTTGATACCGATCTTCACGCTGATCAAGGCGGCGGGACGGTCACGAATCGCCCTGGCGACGAACGGATCCAGCATTGCACTACCCGAAAATCCCAGATTCACCAGGTCGAGGTTCGCATGAGCGGCCGCCAGCGCGGGCCACGTGGTGCTGGGAGTGGCGGCGTTGGACCCCTGGCTGATCGAGCTGCCATGGTGCACCCAGATGGGTCGGTCCGCCGGAGCGGCTGCGATCGGTGCATCCGTGCGCAAGGCCATCAATTCGACTCGCTCGTAATGCGGCAGCCAGAGCTCGACCGTCTTGTCTTGAGGCGCAAGCCCGTCGAAGCGAAGGGTCGCCGGCTCGCCCTGTTCCATCTCCGTCGCACCCGTTGCGGGGTCGATGCGCACCAGATCGCCGCCATACACCGACGCATGCTGAACCCGCCGACCATCGACCAGTAGATCCGCAGCACCGTCGGCCCGCGGTGGCACGCCGGTCAGTACAACGCGTGTCCGAAGCAGGTCGAGCTCGATCAGCGTGGCGGTCGTGCGCACGGCCACGCGCACACCCGAGGGCTGCGCTTCAGCGCTCAACAGTTGCGGGTCGTCGGATCGCGCACGTGCGCTTGGCGGCAAGCGGTGCGGAAGTTGGCCGCGGCCAGTATCTTCGAGCTCGGCGACTCCACGAAACAATTCGATGGTAATTGGGTGCGAAATTATGACGGAGCTCCTCGAGGTCGCGCCCCAGGGTACCCGAGCTCCCAGCTAAGCGCGCCGCAAATGTGGATTCCAGCCGCGCTACACGCCGCCGCGGCGCAGCATCCGACCTTGTGGGGTCTGGAAGTCAATCTTCTTGCCGCGCAACCAGGTACTGGTCACGACACCGGCAAGTGCACGTCCGTCGTATGGGCTGATCGGATTCTTGTGGTGCAGCTTGTGCACGTCGACGACCTGTGCCGACTCGGGCTCGAAGATAGCGAAGTCGGCGTCGTAGCCAAGTGCGATCTTGCCCTTGTTGTTCAGGCCGGCGAGCTCGGCGGGTTTGGCTGCCATCCAGTCGAGCACCTGTGTGAGTGCTATCCCGCGACGCTTGGCCTCGGTCCAGATCAACGACAGGCCGAGCTGCAGCGACGCGACACCGCCCCAGGCAACGCCGAAGTCGCCGTTCTCGACGTCCTTGAGGTCCACCGTCGACGGTGAGTGGTCGGAGACGATGCAGTCGATCGTCCCGTCGAGCAGGCCCTGCCACAGCAGTTCCCGATTCGATGCCTCACGGATCGGCGGGCAGCACTTGAATGCGGTTGCGCCGTTGGGGATCTCCTCGGCCAGCAGGGTCAGGTAGTGCGGGCAGGTCTCGACGGTGATCTTGACGCCGTCGCGCTTGGCGGTGGCAAGCATGGGCAGTGCGTCCGACGACGACAGGTGCAGAATGTGCGCACGAACGCCGGTCCACCGAGCGCGTTCGATGACCTCGGCGATCGCCACGTTCTCGGCACCGCGCGGCCGCGAGGCGAGGAAGCGTTCGTACTTGTTGCCCTCGGCCGAGGGCGCCCGGTCGATGGCGCGGGAATCCTCGGCGTGCACGATCATCATGGAGTCGAACCCGGCCAGCACAGCCATGTCCTTCTCCATCTCGTCGGCGTCCAGATGCGGGAACTCGTCGACGCCGGAGTGCAGCAGGAAGCACTTGAAGCCGAACACGCCTTCGTCGTGCAGACCACGCAGATCGGCTGTGTTGCCGGGGATCGCGCCACCCCAGAAACCGACGTCGATGTGTGTCTTGCCCGATGCTGCCGCGCGTTTGGCGTTGAGCGCTTCGACGTTGACCGTCGGCGGAATCGAGTTCAGCGGCATGTCGATCAGCGTGGTCACACCGCCGGCCGCCGCTGCACGGGTGGCGGAATCGAACCCTTCCCACTCGGTGCGGCCCGGCTCGTTGACGTGCACGTGCGTGTCGACCAGGCCGGGAATCATGACCTGTTCGTCGGTGAGTTCGATGATCTCCGCGCCGGCGAGACCACTGCCCAGCGGCTCGATCGCGACCACGCGACCGTCGCGGATACCGATCTCACGGGCGACGATTCCCGCTGTCGTCAGGGTGCGCTCGCCGCGGACCACCAGGTCGAAATCGGGTTGGTTGGACCGCTCCCCTGCGTCTGCGGTCATCGGCTGCTCTTCCATGCCATGAGCATAATTCCTCATCGTGGAAATGAAACTCCGTAGTGCGGTGGACTCTAGATGTGAGCGGCGACACAGTCAATCGCGCCAAAAGCTTGACAGGTGGCCTCTAGATGCGACTTACTTACTGAACTTGTGGAATATTAGTTCCGCACAGTGGAATGTTTGCGGCGGCGTCGAGTGTCGTCGCTCCGACCGTGACAGGCGTATCCATGACCACAGAGTCCACCGGGCTGATCGGCGACTCCAACCGTACCGATGCCACCCCGTTCGCCGAGGTGAGTCCACATCTGTACAACGCTGATCTCGCGCCCACCAAGCGCGAAGGTCGACGGTGGGGCGCGTACAACATCTTCACGTTGTGGGCCAACGACGTACACAGCCTGGGCAAC
Source organism: Mycolicibacterium fortuitum subsp. fortuitum (assembly GCF_022179545.1). The sequence goes on from NZ_AP025518.1 coordinate 3,262,059, forward strand.
TACTCGTTCGCCATCGGACTGTTCGCCCTCGGCCTCGGCGGGTGGCAGATCCTGGTGGCGCTCGGACTCGGCGGCGCCTTCCTGTTCTTACTGCTCAGCCTGTCCGGTTTCATGGGCGAAAAGACCGGCGTCCCGTTCCCGGTGATGAGCCGCATCGCCTTCGGCATCCGCGGCGCGCAGATCCCCGCCATCGTCCGTGGCGCGGTCGCGATCGCGTGGTTCGGCATCCAGACCTACCTCGCGTCCGTGGTGCTGCGCATCTTGATCATCGCGCTCGCGCCGTCGGCCCAGAGCCTGGACTCGAACAGCTTCCTGGGGTTGTCGACGCTCGGCTGGATCTCGTTCGTCACGCTGTGGGTGATCCAGGTGGTCATCGTCAGCTACGGCATGGAGATGATCCGCAAGTACGAGGCGTTCGCCGGTCCGGTCATTCTGATCACGATGGTCACGCTCGCGATCTGGATGCTCAACAACGCCGACTGGTCCATCGCGTGGACCACGCCGGACTCGCTGACCGGCCTCGACATGTGGCTGAAGATCGTCGGCGGCGCCAGCCTGTGGGTCGCGATCTACGGCACGTTCGTCCTCAACTTCTGCGACTTCACCCGTAACGCGACGTCGAAGCGGGCGATCGTGAAAGGCAACTTCTGGGGCATCCCGCTCAACATGCTGGTGTTCGGCGGCATCGTGATCACTCTGGCCGGCGCTCAATTCCGCATCGACGGACGCATCATCGAGGCGCCCGCCGACATCGTCAAGGAAGTGCCCAGTACCCTGCTGCTGGTGCTCGCCGCACTCGCGCTGCTGATCCTGACCGTCGCCGTGAACATGATGGCCAACTTCGTCGCACCGATCTATGCGCTCAACAACCTGTTCCCAAAACACCTGAACTTCCGTCGCGCAGCATTCATCTCAGCCGTCATCGGCCTGGCGATCCTGCCGTGGAACCTGTACAACTCCCCCGCCGTCATCAACTACTTCCTCGGCGGCCTCGGCGCCATTCTCGGGCCGCTGTTCGGCATCATCATGGCCGACTACTGGCTGGTGCGTCGTTCCAACATCAACGTCCTGGCCCTGTTCACAACCGACGCTGAAGGCGAATACCACTATGCGAAGGGCATCAACCTGCGTGCCGTGATCGCCCTGGTCATCACCGCGATAGTTGCCCTGATGCTGGCGTTCGTCCCGGCCTTCCAGTCCGTCTCGGAGTTCTCCTGGTTCATCGGCGCAGGGCTCGGCGCCATCGTGTACCTGGTGGTCGCTGACCGCCGGGGACCGTTCAACGATGTCTCCGGCGAACCGATCGCCGTGGCCAGCACGCACTAGTAGGGACCGCCATGAGAATCCTCGTAGCCAACGTCAACACGACGCTTTCGATGACCGACGCGATCGCCGAGTCAGCACGCGATGTCGCGTCGCCTGGCACCGAGATCGTAGGAATCACACCGCGTTTCGGTGCGGACTCATGCGAAGGAAACTTCGAGAGCTATCTCGCAGCCATCGCGGTCATGGATGCGATCACGTCGTACCCCGAGCCGTTCGACGCGGTCATCCAGGCCGGATACGGCGAGCACGGCCGGGAGGGCCTGCAGGAGTTGCTCGACGTCCCGGTGGTCGACATCACCGAGGCGGCCGCATCGACAGCGATGTATCTCGGACACAAATACTCGGTCGTGACGACACTCGACCGCACCGTTCCGCTGATCGAAGACCGTCTCAAGCTCGCCGGCCTCGACGCACGATGCGCGTCGGTGCGGGCGTCCGGCCTCGGTGTGCTGGAGCTGGAGTCGGATCCGGAGCGGGCCGTCGAGGCGATCGTCCATCAGGCCCGAGAGGCGGTCGAGAACGACCACGCCGAAGTGATCTGTCTCGGCTGCGGCGGCATGGCCGAACTCGAAGAGAAGGTGCGAGCCGCGACCGGCGTGCCGATCGTCGACGGAGTTCGCTCGGCGGTCACCATCGCCGAAGGCCTGGTCCGGATGGGCCTGTCCACGTCGAAGGTGCGGACCTACGCGACTCCGCGTGTGAAGAAGGTCATCGGCTGGCCATTTAAGTTGTAGGCCAACGACATAGACGAAACCGGGCGCCTCGTCGGAGGCGCCCGGTTCGCGTGTCAGAGCATGACCTGGCGGTTGACATCCTTGTACAGCAGGTACCGGAAGTTGGACGGCCCGCCCGCGTAGCACGCCTGGGGGCAGAAGGCGCGCAGTGAGAGGAAGTCGCCTTCCTGAACTTCCACCCAGTCTCCGTTGAGGTGATAGACGGCCTTGCCCTCGAGCATCAACAGGCCGTGTTCCATGACGTGGGTCTCGGCGAACGGAATGGTCGCGCCGGGTTCGAAGGTGACGATGTTGACGTGCATGTCGTACCCGAGGTCCTGCGGGTCGAGCATGCGGGTCGTGCGCCATTTGCCGTCGGTGCCCGGCATGGCCGACGGTTCGATGTCCTGCTCGTTGCCGAACTTGACCGATACCGGGTGGCCCTCGATGGCCTCATAGCGCTTGCGGATCCACACGAACGTCGCATCGACGTCGCCGTTGTTGTGGGCCGACCAGTCGGTGCCTGCCGGAAGGTAAGCAAAGCCGCCCTCGGTGAGGGTCTGCGACTGACCTGCCGCGTTGACGGTGAGCGCACCGGAGGTGACGAACAGGAAGCTCTGCACCTCGGGTTGCGGCTCGGGTCGCTGCGCCCCGCCGCCCGGCTTGACCTCGACGATCGCCTGGTAGTACGTCGTCGCACCACCGGCGACCGGTCGGTTGATGATCCATGCGCGGGTATCGGTCCACTCCGGGAACACCGAGGTGACGATGTCCGAGAGGACGCCGCGCGGGATCACTGTGTAGGCCTCGGTGACGATGGCGCGGTCGGTCAGCAGATCGGTCTGCGGGGGCAGGCCGCCGCGGGGCGTGTAGTACGACGCTTTGGTCACTGGGGGGGTCACTGATTGCTCCTGGTTGTGCGGCCGAGCGCGATGTCGCGCACGGTGGACATGGGTAGATCGGTGGCGGCCTCGATCTCGTCGGTGGTGAGGGCGCCGCACACGCTGCCGCGGTGGATCACGTTGGCGAGGGCGCGGGCGGTGGCCGGCTCATCCATCACGGTCGAGTCGAGTCGGTGAACGTAGTTGCGCAGGCGGGCCGCGGCGGGCGCGAACGCGCCGCGGTAGAACGCGTACGTCGCGAGGTAGCGGGTGACGAGTTGGGCGGGGTGCATGTCCCAGCCCTGGTAGATGCCGCGTTCCAGGTGGCGCCGGACCAGACGCGCGTGCAGCTTCCACGCCATGGCGACGTTGTCGGGGTCGCCGACCGGCAGGATGTTGGTCGAGCCGTCGGACATGTGGACACCGGTGCCTGCGACGGCGAGTTGCATGACGTTCTTGGCGTGGTCTGCTGCCGGATGCTCCATCGACTGGTAGGCGGCGGCGATACCGAGGGACGCCGAGTAGTCGTAGGTGCCGTAGTGAAGCGAGCTGACGCGGCCCTGGCCGGCGTGAATGAACTGCGCAACGGGTGCGCGGCCATCGGCGCCGAGGATCGCCTGCGGTGTTTCGACCTGCACTTCGAAGCGAATGCGGCCGGCCGGCAGACCGTTCGCCCCCTCGAGCGCGCTCGCGACGACGACCATCGCCTCAACCTGGTCGATCGACGTCACCTTGGGGAGGGTGAGGGTGAGGCCGTCGGGCAGGCCACCGGACACGACGAGCCCGCTGACGAACATGTCCAGCGTGCGCAGTCCGCGCGCCCGGGTACCTGCCTCGAAGCACTTGAAGCGCGTCCCGACGAACGGCGTCGAGGTGCCCGTGTCGAGCGCGATCCGCAGTGCCGCGATCGCCTGCGCTACGTCAGCGTCCTCCGTCGCATCGTCGAAAGTGCCGTAGCCGTCCTCGAAGTCGATGCGGAGGTCTTCGATCGGCTCGGTGGTCAGCTTGGTCTCGACGAGGGCCGCGAGAGTTTCGGGTTCGCAGCCGGTTCCGGTGCTCGCACCGACGAGTGCGGCCACCGCGTCCAGCCCGCCCCCGTCCTTCGCGGCCGCGAGGGCGGCCGAGCCCCAGTCCGCGGGCGTCGTCGCCGAGTACCGGTTGCCCGGGACGTAGACGGTGTGGATCGGCTGCCGACGGCCGTCATCACCGGGGTATTGGTTCACCAGTTGTGCGTCGGCGGCCGAGAGCCGGCGATCGACGTCGGCCAGCACCGCATCGTCGAGGCGTCGTGTCACAGGTGTCCCCTCCCCTGTCCGGAAGTTTCCGGAAGACATAATTCCACAATGTGGAGTTTAGTGCGAGCGCCTTCGGCACTCGACGACGCCAATCCTTGCAAAACTGTTATTCCATATTGCGGAATCAGTTCTGTGCATGTTGGATGGAACGACAATCGTCGACCAGGAGTGGACTGTATGGCGGAGAAGTCGGGCGGGGTGCAGTCCGTGGAGCGCGCGTTCGAGTTGATGGAATTGATCGGACGTGCCGGAGGCGAGTGCTCACTGACGGAGTTGTCGGCAGAGTCTCCGTTGCCGCCACCGACGATTCACCGTCTCCTGCGCACATTGGTCGGAATCGGCTATGTGCGCCAACTGCCCAATCGCCGCTATGCACTGGGGCCGAGATTGATTCGGCTCGGTGAGGTGGCCAACCGCCAGCTGGGCGCGGTCGCCGCCCCGGTTCTGCAGTCGTTGGTCGACGAACTCTCCGAGACGGCAAGTCTCGCGGTGCTCGACGGTGACATGGTGATCTACACCGGACAGGTTCTGCCTTCGCAGCTGGTGCGGGCGAACAGCGAGGTCGGCAAGCGCGTCGGTTTGCACACCACCGGTGTGGGCAAGGCAGTTTTGGGTGAGTTGGATGATGCACGCATTCTGAAACTGGTCACGCAGTCGGGATTTCCCGCACCGACCGAGAACAGTGCGTCGACCCTTTCCGCGGTGTTCGCGAACGTTGAACGCGTGCGCGTCGACGGATATGCGATCGACAACGAGGAGTTCGAGATCGGTGTTCGCTCCGTGGCGATGGCGGTGCCCGGCGCTCCGACGCCGATGGCAATCGGCATCTCCGGGCCCACGGCTCACGTCACCGAGGAGTTCGTCGCTCGAGCTGTTCCCGCACTGAAGAAGGCGACCGGGGTGATCTCGGAAGCCCTGATCGGGGCGATGGAGCGGTAAGCCATCAGCGCGTGGGGCTTCGCTTGAGACTGAAAGCTCTGCGTAAGAAGGTTATTCGCGCCGAACCGCGTCGACCGGGGCGTCGATCATTGCATCTGGTCGAGCATGTCGGAGAACGCGTCCTTGAGGCGCAGCGCCTTCTTGATCTCATCGGAAGTGACATACGGGTACTCCCCGTACTCGATGAAGCTCGGCACGTGATGGGCGCGCACGAACTCGACGAACCCTTCCGGGCGCTCCCGCCAATCCAAGGGGAAACCTTCCAGATTCTCGAAGGTGGTCGTGATCCCCGACTGGCTGAACAGCCGCACCGCGTCCTCGGTGTATTTGTCGAAGTCGGTATCGAAGATGCCCTGATACTGGAAGTACAGATCCTCACCGACCGGGATGAGTTGCCATTTCAGGTAGTGCAGTTTCAACGGGGCCAGCACCGTCGGATCAGCGGTTACCGCCGCCTCCAGCGTTCTGCCGTGCTCGCGGATGACCTCCTCTCGGCCGGGTATGACTTTGGCGAAGATCGTAAACCCGTAGCACGCGGGGGTTCTGGGGAAGATCGGGCCGTAGCGCCCACGCTGCTCCTCGAAATAGCCTTCCTTGGGGATGGCCATCATCGCCGGCTTCGTCCAGTCCTGATCTTTTGACACCACTGTGACTCCCCGCATGTTGTCGCGACCCGACGCGCCGTCACAGTAACACCGAATCTGCGGGTCCACACCGCCATCGGGGCGTTCAGGCGGCGACACCGAAGCTACTGGCTTCCTTGAGGATTCAACGACCCAGTCACCCGGGCGACTGGCGGACTTGGCCGCAACCGCGGGAATTCCGCGCGCCATCGCCGTCGCCGCCATGCAGACGCGCGGCGGTCGTTCGGTGACACCGGAAAGTTCGACCGCGTAATCGGCCAAGGCGGTGAACCCGAGACACGTGCGCCGCCCCGGTCCTATTCCGCCACTGGTCGCCAAAATGGTGGGTGTATCCGCAGGCATTGCGGGGACGGCAGGTGCTCCGCCCGCTGGAGGGCAATCAGTTTTCGGCCGGCGGCGAGGTCACGCACTGCAAGGAATAAACCCGCACCTCGATCAACTTGGCTCAGAAGTCGGCCCTCTCCCAGACCCAGGAGCATCCATGACCCGTCCCGTTCGCGTCGCCGTGCAGATCCAGCCCGGCGGTGCCCCCGACTACCGCACATGGCGCGACGCCGTCCTGGCCGCCGACGACCTCGGCGTCGACGTGATCTTCGGTTACGACCACTTCCACCGCCCGGCGATGAAGGCGCTCGTCGACGGCAAGCCCGTCCTGTTCGACGAACAGCCCGACGTCGCCAACTTCGAGGGCTGGACCGCGCTCGCGTCGTGGGGTGAGATCACCTCGCACGCCGAGATCGGGCTCCTTGTCACCGGCGTCGGTTACCGCAACCCGGACCTGCTCGCCGACATGGCGCGCACCGTCGACCACATCAGCGGTGGCCGGCTCATCCTCGGACTCGGCGCCGGATGGTACGAAAAGGATTACACGACCTACGGTTACGACTTCGGCACCTTCGGCTCCCGTTTCGATCTGTTCGATGAGAGCCTGATACGCATCGAGAACCGGCTCACCGCACTGATCCCGCCGCCCGTGCGCAAGGTTCCCATCCTCATCGGCGGCACGGGGCCCAAGCGTTCTCTGCCCGCCGTTGCCCGGCATGCCGACATCTGGCACGCGTTCCAAGAGCTCGACGCGTTCCGCAGGTCCAGCGACCGCGTCGACGAGCTGGCAGCGACCTTCGGCCGCAACGGCGCCGACATCGAACGCTCCACGTTGTGGCAGGACGCCGACAGTGCCGATGCTTTCCGCGAAGCCGGCGTCACGTTGTTCCAGACCGAGCTCACCTCCGACAACGGATACGACCTCGCGTCTCTGAAGCAGGTGATCACCTGGCGGGACAACGGGTGATCACGGCCAGCGGCGGGCCATCCGCACGGAGCACGGAGGTTACGTAGGTCCCAGACTTCACGGTGATCGGCGACAGTACGCAGGAGAACGTCTTCCTACCGGGCACTCATCGGAGAAACTAGGACACGCATCCGAGCTTTGGAGGAACGAACCCGGAATGAGCCCGATCGCCGAATTCGACTTCATCATCGTGGGAGCAGGCAGCGCAGGCTGTCTGCTCGCCAATCGACTCAGCGCCAACCCCGACCACCGCGTGCTCTTGATTGAGGCCGGCGGCAAAGACAACTGGTTCTGGATCAAGGTGCCGGTGGGCTACCTCTACACAATCGCGAACCCCCGCACCGACTGGTGCTTCACCACCGAGGCCGATCCAGGTCTGGCCGGACGCTCCATTCACTACGCGCGGGGCCGGGTGATCGGAGGCTGCTCATCGATCAACGCCATGATCCACATGCGCGGACAGTCAAGCGATTACGACCTGTGGGCGCAGGCCACCGGTGACGACCGATGGCGCTGGGGCGGCCCGGACAGTCCTGGCGAGACACTGGCGATCTACAAGAAGTTGGAAGACTACTTCGGCGGAGCCGACGAGTGGCACGGCACCGGCGGCGAAATCCCCGTCCAGCGGCCTCGCGTGCGCTGGAAGATCCTGGACGCCTGGCAGGCCGCCGCTGCCCAGGTCGGCATTGCCCCGATCGACGAGTTCAACCGTGGCGACAACTCCGGCAGCGCGTATTTTCACGTCAACCAACGGCGCGGACGGCGCTGGTCGATGGCCGACGCCTTCCTGCATCCAGTCGCCCACCGACCAAATCTCACCGTCTACACCCAGGCGCAGGCTCTGCGGCTGCTGATGGATGACCAGGTCGACGACACGCAGCGCCACGGTGCGTGGACCACAGCTGCACACCGCGTGACTGGCCTGCGACTGCTCAAGGACGGCCAAATCATCAACGTCAAAGCTCGCCGAGAGGTCGTGCTGAGCGCCGGCGCGATCGGCTCGCCACAGCTCATGCAGGCCTCAGGCCTCGGTCCGGCCGGGCTACTCTCCCAGCACCACGTGCCTGTGGCAGTCGACCTGCCGGGAGTGGGTGAAAACCTGCAGGACCACCTGCAGTTGCGAACCGTCTACCGCATCCAGGGCGCCCAGACCGTCAATACGTTGTATCGAAACTGGATCACCCGCGGCGGCATGGGTCTTCAGTACCTGGCGCTGCGGTCGGGCCCCATGACCATGCCGCCCTCCACACTCGGGGCATTCGCCAAAAGCAATCCCGCACTGGCCAGTCCGGATTTGGAATGGCATGTACAGCCACTGTCGTTGCCCAAATTCGGTGATCCCCTGCACGCCTTCGGCGCCATCACTCCCTCGGTGTGCAACCTGCGCCCAAGCTCGCGTGGTCATGTGCGCATTGCCGATGCAGATCCGCTGACCTACCCGAAGATCTCCTGCAATTACCTGTCCACCGACGCCGACCGGGAAATCGCCGTGCGCGGCCTCCGGATGACCCGGGAGATCATGGCGGCGCCTGCCCTGGCCCGGTACCACCCAGAAGAGTTGCTGCCCGGTCCGCAACTGGTGAGCGACGACGACCTGCAGACGGCGGCCGGTGAGCTCGGGACCACGATCTTCCACCCGGTGGGCACGTGTGCGATGGGAGCCTTTGACGCACAAGGTCTTCCGCGGTCATCCGCTACGGTGCTCGACACCGACTGCCGCGTGTTCCGCGTCGCCGGGCTTCGAGTGGTCGACGCTTCGGCGATGCCCACCATCACGTCCGGGAACACCAACGCGCCGGTCATGTTGATTGCCGAGCGCGCTGCGCGGGCGATCCTGGGATAGCGGGAGTTACAGCAATGCGCTATGCCGCCATGCAAACCTCGATTTCTACCGCCCGCTTGAACCTGGAGCTGCGTACCGAGCGCGACGCGGAATGGAATCACGAACTACTCGGAGAGCACGAAGGCGGAGTCACCGAGTCACTGCAGAGTGTCCGCGATCGCATGGCTGCGCAACGGATCGTGGCCCGACAGAACGGCATTGGATTGCTCACGGTTCGCCGACGCGCAGATGATGAACCGCTGGGCTATTGCGGTCTCATCATCGGCCGCTGTTGTCTCGATGAGCCTGAGATCGCCTTCGAGTTGTTCAAACGCTTCCACAATCAGGGCTACGGGACCGAAGCTGCCCGCGTGGTCGTCGACGCGGGGTTCGCCACAGGCCGCCGCCGAATCTGGTCGACCGTCGGTGGTTGGAACAAGCCTTCGCTGCGTGTCTTGGAGAAGGTGGGGTTTGAAAGGCACCACGAAACCACCGACGCAAGCGGCCGTCCGCTGATCTACCTCACGCGATAGGCTCCCAACCCCTGACAAGGCGCGAGTTCTTGTACATATCGGCAGTAGCACGCCCATTCACGTAGGTAGCGTCTGTGTGAACAGTCGACTTGGAGGTGGCCAGGACAGGAAGGACCAGAGCAGATGGGCAATCACGACGGAGTCCGCGTCCGTGGGGCGCGCGAGCACAATCTGCGAAACGTTGACGTGGATGTCCCGCGAGATGCTCTCGTGGCATTCACCGGCGTGTCCGGCTCGGGCAAATCCTCCCTGACCTTCGGCACATTGTTCGCCGAGTCCCAGCGGCGGTACCTGGAATCGGTTGCGCCGTATGCGCGTCGCCTGATCGACCAGGTGGGCGTTCCGGACGTCGACTCGATTGAAGGCATGCCTCCCGCCGTCGCACTGCGTCAGCAACGAGGTGCCACCAGCACACGGTCGTCGGTCGGTAGCGTGACCACCCTGTCCAGCCTGATCCGCATGCTGTACTCGCGCGCGGGTAGTTATCCAGCGGATCAGCCGATGCTGTACGCAGAGGACTTCTCCCCCAACACTCCTCAGGGCGCTTGCCCCACCTGTCACGGTATGGGACGCGTCTACGAGGTGACCGAAGCACTGATGGTGCCGGACCCGACACTGACGATCCGTGAGCGCGCAATCGCCTCATGGCCACCAGCCTGGTACGGCCAGAACCTGCGAGACATCCTGGTCTCTCTCGGTTACGACGTCGACGTCCCGTGGGAAAAGCTGCCGCGCAAAGACCGTGACTGGATCCTGTTTACCGAAGATCGCCCCACGGTACCGGTCTACGCCGGCCTTACCCCGGCGCAAACCCGCCGTGCCATCAAGGACGACTGGGAACCCAGCTACCAGGGCACCTTCATCGGTGCTCGCCGCTACGTTCTGGATACCTTCGCCACCACCAAGAGCGCCGGCGTCAAGAAGCGCGTCTCGCAGTTCGTCGGAAGCGGCCCATGCCCGGCGTGCCACGGAAAACGATTGAAACCTGAAGCTCTCGCGGTGACATTCGAAGGTCTCGACATCGCCGCGCTGTCACGGCTCACGTTGGACCACCTCGCGGCGCTTTGCAGCACCGTGCTCAGCCCGGACTGGGCGCCCGACGTGTCGGGTGAGGTGCTCGACAAGAAAACACGACGGTCGGCGGTCAAGGCCCGAGTGGAAGCTGGAGGGTCCGCGCATGCCGGAGCGCCAGATGTTCGGCAGACACTCAACATGTCGGCCGAGAAACGTGCCGCCGCCCAGCGATTGGTGGCCGACCTACAGGAGCGACTGCAACCGCTGATCAGTCTGGGGCTGGGATATCTGTCTCTCGCGCGCAGCACGCCAACGCTCTCGGGAGGAGAGCTGCAGCGCGTCCGACTGGCGACGCAGTTGTCGTCTCAGCTGTTCGGAGTCGTGTACGTGCTGGATGAACCATCGGCCGGTCTGCACCCTCGCGACCGCGACGCGTTGCGCGACATCTTGCAGGGACTCAAGCGCAGCGGCAACAGCGTCTTCGTGGTCGAGCACTCACTCGACATCATCGCCGCCGCGGACTGGCTGGTCGATATCGGGCCGGGTGCAGGCGTGGACGGCGGTCAGATCCTATACAGCGGGCCGCCGGCCGGTCTGACCGAAGTCACTGAATCCGTCACGCGCCGTTACTTGTTCGGTAAGGGCGCTCAGAACAGTCCACGCACCCCACGGGACCGGAGCAACTGGCTGGAACTCGCCGACGTCCGGCGCAACAACCTGCACGACCTGAGGGTGTCGGTTCCCCTCCGGTGCCTCACCGCAGTTACGGGAGTGTCCGGATCGGGCAAGTCAAGCCTTGTCGCGCACGCGCTCGCCGAAATCGTGGGCGACCACCTGGGGCGTCCCGTCCGCTTCGACGACGCGGGTGACGATGACCTGCTCGCCGAGGCCACGCCGGCCGCCTCGGGCGAGGTGGTCGGCCACACCCACGGCATACGCAGAGTCGTGTGCATCGACCAGAAACCCATCGGGCGTACGCCGCGCTCCAATGTCGCCACCTACACCGGTGTGTTCGACCACATCCGACGACGGTTCGCCGAGACTGCGGAGGCACAGGCTCGGGGCTACAAACCCGGGCGATTCTCCTTCAACGTCGCCGGTGGGCGTTGCCCAACCTGCGAAGGTGAAGGGTGGGTGATGGTCGAATTACTGTTCCTGCCGAGTGTCTACAGCCCGTGCCCGGACTGCCATGGAACCCGATATAACGCAGAGACTCTCGAAATCCGTTGGCACGAACACAACATCGCCGAGGTGCTCGATCTCAGCGTTTCGTCGGCTCGAGATTTCTTCGAAGGAGAGACTGACGTACTTCGAGCCATCGAAGCACTGTGCGATGTCGGGCTGGGCTATCTACGACTCGGACATCCGGCCACCGAACTGTCTGGGGGCGAGGCGCAGCGCGTCAAGCTCGCCGGTGAACTGCAGCGCGCGCACCGAGGCGACACCCTCTATCTGCTCGACGAGCCCACCGCAGGTCTCCACCCCGCCGACACCGACCGGCTGCTCGCACACCTGCACCGGCTCGTCGATGCGGGCAACACCGTGGTTGCCGCCGAACTGGATATGCGCGTCGTTGCACAGGCTGACTATGTCATCGACATGGGTCCCGGTGCCGGTGCAGCCGGCGGCCGGATCGTCGCCGCGGGCACCCCGACGGAGATTGCGGACTGCTCGGACAGCGCTACTGCGCCCTACCTGGCCGCTGCCCTCGCTTCCTGACCAATCCCCTCGGTCCTGCGTTCGCCCGTCCATCCGAGACGTGAGCAGATCTCGTGTTTGTCGCGATGAGTCTGGTCCTTCGGTGCAGTCTGATCTGTATGGGCAGACTCATCTATGGCTTCAACGTGTCGGTGGACGGATACATCGCCGACGCACAAGGCAATATCGACTGGTCCGAGCCGAGCGACGAATTGCACCAGTACTGGAACGACTTCGAGCGGGAGACCGCGTGCGCGTTCTACGGGCGGCGGCTCTACGACCTGATGTCCGCGTACTGGCCGACTGCCGACCAGGACCCGGACGCCACCCCGCTGATCGTCGACTTCGCCCGCGTCTGGCGCGACATGCCCAAGGTCGTGTTCTCGCGCACGCTGGAGTCGGTCGGCTGGAACTCCCGCCTGGAACGCGGCGACCCGGTCGAGGTGGTGAAGAAGCTGAAAGGCGACACCGACGGCCAGCTGGAGGTGGCCGGCGCGACGCTCGCCGCCCCGATTGTGCGAGCCGGGCTGGTGGACGAGTACCGGATCGTGATCGCGCCCACCGCGGTGGGCGGCGGCACCCCGTTCTTCCCGACGCTGCCGTCATGGATCTCGCTGCGACTGTTGGAGAATCGCACATTCCCGGGCGGCACGGTGCTGCTTCGCTACGAGGCGAAACACGACTAGCGGTTGTCCCCGACGCGTGAACGGAGCGGGGCAACCGCATCCGGGCAGTGATGCGACCGCTCGCAGCGGGTATCGTGGCCACCCACGCATTCGGGCTCTCCCCCGAGCGGCAACCTCGTCGGACCGTCAAAATTTCGGACGTTCGCCGTACGCAAACTCGGTTCGGAGATTTGGCCGTGGCGGCCTAGACGACGATCGGGGAGCTTATGGGCTTAGCTGACGGTGGCTTCAGGAACGCGAATGAACGGCACCGTTATCTGCACGTCTACGACGAGGTACGGGCGTTGACTTCGCAGCCCGATGTGGTGCACGACATCCGCACCGAGTTCGGTGAAGTGCGGGTGTGTCAGCATGGGCCAGCCGGCGGGCCGCCTGTGGTGTTGATCCACGGGTTTTACCTGACCTCGGCCATGTGGTGGGAGCAAATCCGCGGTCTGACAAGTGGTTTCACGGTTTATACGCTCGATATGTTGGGCCAGCCGGGAGCCAGCACACAAACGAAAGCGATGACCAAACCCGCACAATGCGCACGCAGCATCGACGCGGTATTGCAGCACCTCGATCTACGGGACGTACATCTGGTGGGTCATTCCTACGGCGGTTGGCTTGCCACCCACACCGCTGCGCTGGTGCCGAGCCGACTCAGCACACTGACTCTCCTCGATCCCGCGCACACGGTGGCTCGCCTCTCCCCTCAGTTCTGGCGCAGCCTCGCGCTGCTCCTTACCCGCCCGCATTCCGCACGAGCCGAACACGCAGCGGCATGGGTGACGGGCCATCCACCGCCAGGCAGTTCCATCGCCATGCTGACTCGGCTCTTTCTGGCGGGATTCGCTGCCTTTGGCCCACCGCGACGGACGGCTCCCTTACTCTTCCCGCCTGACCGCGCGTTGCGTTCGGTGCACGTCCCTGTCCAGGTTTTGTTGGCAGGCAATACGATTCATGATCCTGACCGTGCGGTTCGCCGGATTCAATCGGTGGTACCGGCATGGCACCATCGGCTGTGGTCTCAGGCTTCTCACTCGTTGCCGATAGAGGCTGCTGATGAGGTCAACGCCTGCATCCGCAGCTTCGCAATCGCACACAGCGGCGGTGCGTAATCCCCCCGGCACTGGCCAAACACGACGCCAAAAAATCGCGGGCCCGCCATGTCCCTTCCTGTTAGTGTCGATTCACCATCATGGAGTAGATCAGCGGTAGATCGCCCGGCTTCGGACCGGGAGGGCGCGGGTTCGATCCCCGCCTCCATGTCGATGTGACCGCCATGTCGCGACCTGGTGTAGCTCAGCGGCAGAACACCCGGCTATCGATCAACTGGAGACTGTCGTGCCCGATGAGCCCTACCGCACCGCCTCTTTGACGTTCGCGACATCGCAGCTGCAGCGCGCGATGATGCGGACGGTTGAGCTGGGCGATGCTACGGACCGTGAGCGGGCGCAGCAGAAAATGCGCCGCTGGCAGGACGTCGTGGCCGGAATGATCAGCGGACAGCTTTCCATCGGTTCTCGCGCACCTGTCGCCGATACACCCGTGTGGGTGACGTTGGAGGTCGCTCATGGTGGCTTCGCGACCGGTCGATGTGTGGCCGAAAGCGCGCTCACCGACGACGAAACAGAGTTACTGGCTGCGCTGCCGGGTGATGTTCCCGGTGTGACTGCGCGTGAGCGGCTCAACCTCTGGTTCCTGGGTGATGCAGGGCAAGCGCAACTGCGCGAGGCCTTGCACGGCGGCCGCTACCGCGTGGAGGTGCCAGAGGAGGCCGCGCTCGCCGTCGTGGTGCTGTTGCTGGACAACGACTTCGCCGAACAAGCGCTGGACCTTGTCGCCGAACTGCGGCCCTTCATGCACCGGCTACGGTTCACGCCGCGGTTCGAGTCGGTGGCCCGGCTCTCGGGTGCAGCGGTGCGTCTGGCCTCGGCTGCGGACACCGCGCAATCTCTGCGAGAAGTGTCCGTGCCGCCCCAAATCGTCGCGATGCGCACGACGCTGGGGGTATGGAACCCGCTCTACGACCGACTGGTATCGCTGTGGTCGGCCACCGTGGATGGTGAATTACCCCGCCTGGACGGGAATCGGTCTGTCGTCGGGGGCTGGCCTTGCCGACGATGGCCCGCAGAGTGGGCGCACGACAGGGCCCGCTGGCTGGCCGATTTTCAACAGGCCTGCCGCAGTTATGAATTCGGCGGGCGCCATGCTCATCCGAAGAGCAATTTCACCCGGCTGCACCACGCTCTGGAGAGTTGCCCCAACGGAAGTGAGACACTGCCCGCCCACGAGGTCGGCTGGATCCGGCGCGCGCTGGCGAACACGATCACCCGACACGGAACAACCGGCTCGGAGGGCCGGAGCTCACTACGAGCCACTCAACACGCAATTGCCACCGCGCCAACGTATGCCGACCTGGCGCAGGTGCTTGCCCGTCGCTTGGACCGCTACCCCGCCGACGGGGGCATCCCCTCCCTCGACCCGATCGCAGCAGCCGTCGATGCCAACGAGCAGGCCGTCGACGGCATCCCCGCCGGGACAGCGATGCCGCACCACCTGCTGCGGAAGGCAGCGCGGGCACTTGAAGCGCCCGTGGACGAGTTGGTCAGCCGCGGTGTCATCCGGTCCAGCGAGGTGCTCGCGATCGTTCTCCCGCAACTGACGTCACGACTGACGGCGGCAAGCATCGATGATGCGGTGCTGGCCGGCCTCTACGAACAGACCTACACCGCGTTCCGCCGCCGCCGCAGTCTGCTGCTCCTCAACTTGGAACAGCAGGTGCGCTTCGACGAGCTACCGTGGATCGCCGCCTTGCACCCCTGCCGTTCCGGACACGCAGATAACGCCAACGCGGCACGACAGTCGCTGCGGCAAGCCAGCATGCTTGCCCTCACGGCGTTCCCCCACACCATCTTGCCCAACCCGCTGATCCGGGAACTCCGAACGCTGGCAACGGAATCCGGTCTGCAATTGCCGCTGGTCGAGGAGGTCGCCGCAGATATTTTCATGGGCACCTTCACGGAAAAATGGCGCAGCGCGGCTGCCATCGCCAGCCGGACCATGGGCGGTACCCTCTACGCCCGCTACTACGACCTCCCGCCTGCTTCTTTCTGGGCAACCCGCGGCAGAACCACCAGAAGATGGAGGAAGCCGACAGCAGAGGATTTCGCTGCCCTGTGCACCGAGCGAGCCGTAGACGCAAGCGGTCCGCAATTTCACGCTCGCACCAGTTCCTGGGTCGCGCGCAACGGAGCTGTTCTGGAACAAAGTCAGATCCTGACCACGCATAACTTTGCGACGCTCGTGTACGAGCTCGCCCTCGTCGAACAAGTCCGCGTATCCGCACATGATATGGCGCGCAACACATTCACCTGGGTCATCCGACGCCTCACCCAGCCGACCCATGACCAACATTCCGCACTGATACAACTCAAGAACGCCGCCTACGCCTGGCGCCAGGCGATCTTCCTACTCAGCTTCTGCGACCCTGCGGTGCAGCGGTCACAGATGGAGCTGATGCGCGACGAAGCCGCCGCCGCGGGCATAGATCACTACTTCCGGCCGGCGATTGACGGACTGGCCCACGTGATCGACGGCGGAAGTTTCACCGCATCCGGCACCGTTGCAGCGGTCACCGGTCGACGCTTTCTCGGATGGGCGGTGGGCCGGCACTGGTACCTGGCCCAGGGCTCGGCGGACAATGCCGGTACAAGCTGATCGACACATCCGTCTGCCCGCGTCCGCCTATGGGTTAATGGTGTTCTCGCCGACCTGACGACCCCACACGTACTCGGACACCAGCGGTTGACCGACTTCGAGGTGGTTGTATGGCGCGATCGAGGCTCCGGTATCCATCACCAGATAGGGAGCCGGCCACAGATCTTTTGTGACCGGTTGCCAGCAGCCGGGCCGGCCCTCGGGCCCGCCCTTGGCGTTGACCCGCGGCAGGTTGTCGGGATAGACGTACGGGTTGCCGACGCCGATCAGAAAGTCGTGCAGCTCGAGCGCGTAACCGTTGCGGGTCTGGGCGGCGAACTTCGGCGCGGCCTCTGCATAGTTGCGAACTGAGCATGCCAACGCCGGACTGTTGCGATCGAGCATCTCGCTGACCGGTAGCAGGTCCTGGGCGCCGCGGACCAGGTAGGGCCCGCCGCGCTCGAAGATGTCACCGCCGGTGTTGCCGAATCCGACCGCGGCCACCAGCGCCTGATCCAGATTGCCGCGCTGATCGTTGAGCGTGCGCGCCGTGCTCACCGCGTTGGTCAAACCGTCGAACAGATCCGGACCCGCATCGGCATAGACCTCGCCCAGATCAGCCAGTCCCGAGATGTCGCGGCGGATCTGAGGCATCCGCGGGTTCAGGTCGGACAAGATGTCGTTGCCGTTGACGATCGACTGACCGAACTTGTCACCCAGCCCGTCGAGCGCCTGCGCCGTCGCGGTCAGCGTCTGGTTCAGCTTGATCGGGTCGATCTGCTCGGAGATCGCGGTGATGGTCTCGAACAGGGAGTTGAACTCCGTCGTCACCCCCTGCGCCCGGATCGGCGTCGAAGGAGAAATCCGCTCCGGGGACGGGTTGGACGGCGACAGGAACGAGATGTACTTGTTGCCGAACACCGTGGTCGCCCGCAGCTCAGCAGTCACATTCTCCGGGATCAGCTTCAGGTACTGAGGCTTGATGTCCAGGATCAGCTTGGCTTCCGGGTTGTCATCCACCGTGACCACATCGATCGAGGCCAGGCGCCCGATGGGCACCCCGTTGAAGGTGACCTTCGAACCCGGATCCATCGACAGACCCGCCCGACCCGACAACACGGTCAGCTGCGTCTTCTCCTCGAACGACCCGCGGAACTGCATCCACGTCAACGTCAGCACCGTAACCAGAAAGACGATCATGCCTGCGCACGCGGTCTTGTACGGCGGGTCGTAGCGCCAGTGCTTGAACCGACGTTCGGGCAGGGCACGCGATGCCGCGGTGGATGAGGCCACGCACAAACCTCCGACTTGTCGACGCGGCCGGCCAGTTGGTGAGCACAGAGCAGCCAGCGAGTGAGCGAGCAGAACTCTCGCAAACAATCGGAGACGACCGCAACCAGAAGGCGGCCAGTGCGGCAAACATCAAATTGCCGCAGTCGGGAGACCTGCGTCACACCGAGTGGCGCAAAGTAACCGGAATTACGGAGCGTCGGTGGGACCACATGCGCATGCGTGGTAGAACCAGCACTCGCACAAGGGCGTTCGGGAATTGCGCGTCAAGTGAGCACAACGGCAAACGCCGTCAAAGCGGTCTAGAGCCCGGAGGGTACGACCTTGTCGTCGACAGTCACCTCGACCTCGCCGGTCTTCGTGTTGTACGCGACCTTGCCGTGCTCAAATGTCGATACGAGCAAATCACCGTCGGCGGTCTCGTCGCTGGTGGGCACACCCAGCGGGCCTGCCGAGCCGTTGTCGCCGGTAATGAGGGGCATGCCGGCAGCGTCGCGCGGGACATTCCAGGCCTCGCGGATCTTGCCGGCGGTGATGTACGCCGGCGTGCCCGCCTCGTCGTTCTTGGCCACGATCACGCCACCCTGGAACTGCTGGAACACCACGCCGCTGTCCCTGGTGCCCGCATTGCGGTCACCCGTCAGCGGCTTGCCGAGGGCCTGCTTCTGCGCCTCGGTGGCCGCGGAGTACTTAGCAGCGATCGGGCCGGTCAGCGTCACCTCGACGTCCCTCTCCCCGATGAGCTTTACTTCCGCGGGATGCGGCGGGGTTTGAACCGTTGAGGTGGAGATCAATCCGACCTGGGGAGACATTGACGCATCGACGTCCTTGTCATCGGTGCAGCCCGCGGTGATCAGCGCGACGGCAGCCAGACCGGCAAGTGCAGTGTGGCGGTATGCGCTCGTCCTCATGGGTTTCCTCTCACGTGTACCTGCGGTGTGGGTCACGTTACAGCTGAACCCTCATCCGGCCGGGACCATACCCCAGGCACTTGAGTGGCGCAGGCCATCGCTATACGCCGGCGAATCACGGTGTAACCGCATCACCTCTCAGACAATGTCTGCGTGAGGAGAAATCGGCAGATCGGCCGGATCCGCCGGTCAGGTGAGCGGTTGCGGCCTGGGGCCGGCAGCCTGGATGTAGAGCTCGCCCGCCGCGCTCATCGCGGCCTTGACGGTGTTGTAGTAGTGAGTTCCAACCCCGCCGTGATACTTCAGCAATTGCGGGTTCTGCGCGAGCGTGGCAGCCAGCACGGTGTCGTTGGTGCCGTATTTCTTGAACGCCTCGGTGAACCGGCCGATGAACCGGGCGATCGCCTTGTTGGGATCCCGGCGTTCGGCGACAGAGCCGAAACTGGCTTTCTCCTGGAACAGCCCGATGACCTCATCAGCCGCGCCCCCGGGGCCGCCGTAGGCCTGCACGCCGCCGGACGCGGTCGGACGGAACGTGGATTCGATTTTCGCAGTGGCGATGACGGTCTTGATCTGGTCCTCGCTCAGCCTGGCGGCCCGGCCCTGGCTCACGATGGCCTTGACGATGTCCTCAGCGCTGGACGTCTCGGTCACGATCACCGGCCTGGGAGCTACGACCGCGGCCGCCTTGCTCACCGTCTCGCGCGCAGGCTGGTGCTCAACAGCTACCGGTGCCTGCGCCTGCCGGGGCACGGGAGAAGAAACCAGAGTCGCACCGCCGAGACCGCTGACAACGAGACACGTGGTGATGAGCTTCTTCACCAGGGTCGGTTTTCCGAACGTCTCGATTGCTCGGTCAATTTTCTGCATGGGCACGCTCTCCTCTGTGGGGGTTTGAACTTGTGATCCCCCACCAACCCCGCCTGTCGGCGTTGAACAACAGGGTTGGACTGCGCACTGGACCCATGCGGTGACCGAGCACCGGGCCCGCCCAGATGCGCGCCAGTAAAAGTTCGCTACACACGGGGCAGCTGCGGCGACCTACGAGTTGGGCCGCCACCGGCACGTAACACTCGTGGCAAAACCTCCCCCGTTTGCCACGGTGTGACTTGCTTCACTTTTCCTGCTACTACTGAAAAGTAGTAATTAGCCGTGCACTGTATTGGAACATTCGAGATCCCGCAAAACCGCTGTTCAACCTAGACAAAAGGTGCCTCGACCCGACTCCTTGCCTCGATGGCCACGGGTTTGCCCGGCCTGTTCAGGCGTCGAGGCGTGCGAGCAGTTCGCCGGGGAACCCTGTGAACGGTGGGCGGCGATGGCGATGAGGTGGCGGGCTCAGTGGATCCCGATACGATTTCACCGCCGGGAGAACTCGTTGTGCCGCAGCGAGATCCGCGCCCGCGTCTTCGAAATCACTTGCACACAAAGCGATCTGGTCAGGCGGTGAATCGAGAGCCGCGACGCAGCTGAAATGCTCACCGCTGACCTGACGAACCCCTTGCCCTGCAAAATCTGTTGGCCCACCACGACGGCCACTGCTAGGTTGCCGGAAGCCGTGCCAGAGAAAAAGGAGGTGTAGCCGTGAACGCAGAATCGACACGGGTGCTCCCCTCCGGGGTCGCGGTCGGACGGTAGATCGTCCGGGAGCGCCGTTCCAAACGCACTCCCGAAAGAAAGACGGTCATGTACTTCACTTCTCAGCAGCGCCTCGACGACGGCGTCACCCTCGAACGCGACTTCATCCTCGGCGACATCCCAGGCATCCTATGGACGCCGGTATCCGCGTCCGCGCCACTTCCCCTGATCCTCTTGGGGCATTCCGCCGGACTACCGACGATGTATCCCCGATTGCTCACCAGGGCTCAGCACGCCGTGTCCGCGGGGCTCGCCGCCGCCACCATCGAGCTGCCCGGTGGCGGTGCGCGGCAGCGGATCGACGTCCTCGAGCAGGCTCGCGCTGATCTGCGCCGTGCACTGCAGGCCGGCAAGCCCGTCACAGACCAGATCGTCGACCGGCTCGTGCTCCCACTGACGGCAGAGTCGGTCTCGGAATGGCAAGCCGCCCTGGACTGCCTTCTCGAGCTGCCCGAGATCGGCGGCCCCGTCGGCTACTCAGGAGGCCTTATCTCGGTCGGCACCCGGCTCGCGGTCGTCGAGCCCCGGATCCGTGCCGCCGTCCTGTTCGCCGGGAGTTACGTTCCCCGCTCCGTGGTCGCCGAGGCCCGGCAAGTGGAAATCCCGCTGCACGTCCTACTGCAATGGGACGACGAGGGCAACGATCGGCAGATGGCCCTGGATCTGTTCGACGCCTTCGGGTCCAAGCAAAAGACGCTGCAGGCCAACATGGGCGGCCACACCGGCGTCCCGCAGTTCGCGGGAGAAGAAGCCGGCCGATTCTTCAGCCGGCACCTGAAGTAAGCCTCACGCATTGGGGTCAGGGCAATTCATGTCGTCATATTCCCCTCGGTCCCAGAAGGCCTTGCACACCAGAACCGCCGTGTACACGGCCCCACCGACCAGATAGGGGGACTTTGTCAGCTCCGGAAGGATCTGACGGGACCGCTGCGGATCGGCCGCTTGCCGGCACGACGATTCTGTCAAGGTGGCAACCGCTTTCGGCGGGAGCGCCGGGTACGTCGAGTCCCACCGGGATTCCCAGACGTCAGGAAACGGGGGCGCCTGGCCGTTGAGTTCCGCGGCCTTGCGTCCCCAGGCGTTGGCGAGGTTCTTGGCGTCCTCCAGAGGCGGATTCTCCCCCAGATATGGGGTGCATCCGCCCGCCCCCTGAGCGCCGATCCTTGCTCCGCCCACAGCCGCGACCGCGGCAGGGCCCCCGGGCGCTGTCCGCGAGCCGAGCGAACCATCCTCCCCAGGGCTGCCGCAGGCTGCCATCACCAAGACCGCAGCGCCAGCAAAGCAAAGTCGGCTCGCGACCACGGCCATTCCCCACACTCCTCGCGCCTGGGCGATATGCGCCCACCACTCGTCAGTCACTGACGGAAACGTCAATATACTCGCGCGTTCGGCGCTGGACATGGCCGTCCGAACCGCAGCTCGTACACCGGGTAAATCGTCAGTGGCGCATCGCGATTCGCAAGGATCTCACACCCGATCCGGCGGCCCCGCAGCGGCGCCTGATCAAGCAGAACCGGCCCGCCCGTGTGTTCCCAACAGCTAATCCGCACGATGCCAGTGCACGTTTGAAGGCCTTGAGTCTGGATATCCCTTCCGGTGACACCGAGAGCACTTGCTCCTGGGACACCAGGAACAGGCGAAGGGAGTTCAACATGACGTTCTCGCAGATCGCACTCAAGGCGACAGCAGCCGCTGCCGGTATTGCGGCAGCCGGACTCGTAGCGGCCACACCGGCGCTCGCTGACTCAGAATCACTGCAGTTCGGCCAAGCGGCCGAGATTCCGAGCAATGGAGGTGCCATCAGCTACACGGTGAGCAACCTGCAGCCCAGTGGTCACAACGACGGAATCTGGTATTCCGATGTCACGGCGCGGGCCGTGAGCGGCTCCCCCACCCCGAATATCTCCGACTTCAACGCGCGAGCGGTCAACAGTTCGACCTATGCAGACATGAAGGGAAACCAGACCGACGGCCTCCCCAACCAGCCGATCGCGCCGGGTAGCCAGGCAACCGGGCGAATCTACTTCGATGTTCGCGGGGGCACGGCGCCAGACAGCGTTGTCTATCGGGATGCCGGCGGCACCGACAAGGTGGTGTGGAAGGGCTAGTCGCAAACCGCGAACTCGCTAACTACACGGGTATAGCCCGTTGAGCACACAATTCATTGGTGGCACGTAGGAGCCGGACAACACGCCCCTGATGCCGCCGGTGGCCGTGCCGCCAGGTTCGACTATGCGGTTCCAGTTCGCGGGGGTCAGCACGTAGTGCGTGCCATATCGCGTGAAGTTGCTGCTCCACGTGTGCGACACGGATTCGCCCATCGGCAAGTCGAATTCGAGTTTCCAATCCGACAGCGGCACGCTGCCGGAATTCACGATGACGAAACGGGCGATGAAACCGGTCTGCCACGTCGATGTCACCGATAACCTGGCGGCCGCCGCAGCCGCGTGAGCCGCCGGCGCGACGGCGAGTCCACCGGTGGCCACCGTCAACACCGACACTCCCACGTGAAGCGCTGTGCGCCAGCGCTTCACGTGGCTGTTCAATCCCGCCATGGCAGCCACGCTAAAGTCGACGAGACCGGCTCGGACCACCGCATCGCGGGGAAGCTGCCGGACCTTTGCTGAACTGAAACCGTCACGAGACTTGTCCTGATCTGATCAGGCGAGAAATCGCCGGCCGAAACCTTCCTTCGGCCCGCAACTGTGTGTATAGACTGCGTCAGCCGGCGACGGCTGGGAGCACGTCCGCCGGGGAACGATGGGGATCACCATGGGCCGGCACAGTGCCTCGTACATCGCAGCACAACATCGACCCTCCACCGGACTGTCCGCAGCAGGTGCGGCAGCGTATGTGGGTCGGGTCGGCTTCTTGGCGGTGGCTTTGGGCATCGGGGCAGCGGTGGCAGGCGGCACAGGCATCGCCGCCGCCGACGGTGCGTCGGAAAACAGTGGAGTTGGGCCCGCCGCGCCTACGGCCGATTCATCGACGGATGCGGGTGCGGCCAAGGGACCTCACTCCGCCGGAACTGCCGGCAGAAAGTCACCCAAGCCCGGTTTGTTGGCCGCTCCGAGGATGAGGTTGGGCAACAGCCGACATGTGCAGATCGGCGAGCACAGGCCGGCTGGCGGCGGCCCGGTCTCGAAGGCTGATTCGCCCGGGCGGCCCCTCCCGAAGCCAGCGTCGACCAAATCGACCCCCGCCGACTCTCCGACTGCGGCCTCGGTCGCGCACCACACGCGCGTCAGCGGCACTGCACCAGTCCTCAGCGACCACAACGCCGTTCGTGCCAGGCTGACGTCCACAGCAGATGTCGTCGCCGCATCACAAACCGCACCGGCCGTCCCCAGCCCGGTGTCGGCCGTCGCTCCGCGCATCGTGTCCGCCCTAGCCGGGACGACATCAGTACGCGGCACAGGCGGTACGCCGTCGGTACCGATGCCGATCGTGCAGGCCATGCTGCAAGTGGTCCACCGCGAGATCGAACGGTTCACTCTCGGCGCCAACGACATCAGGCCGGTCACTGTCAATCCCGTTCCGGCCGTTGCGCCTGGAGTGCCCGCGCCCACCGACCAGGTGCCGACGGCCTACGGCGACATCGGCAAATGGATGCTGGAGCCCGACGGTCAGATCTCTGATTACGGTGGGCTGCCGTACGGCGGCAGAACGGTCCTGGAACCGGTCAACGTCATCATCGTCGACCCGACCTCCACATCAGCCACCGAGGCCGAGCGCAAGCTCAACAACGTGATGTTCTGGTCCGGTTTTCCGGCCCAGCCGATTCACAGCACCGGATTTCGAGGCACGATCGATGACGTGACGTACGGGCAGCAGCCCGCTGGCCTACTTCTGGGCTACTCCGACAACTTCTTCCTGTTCCCGAACAATCACGGCCGCATCTTCGGGCCTGACCCTGTGGAATCCAGTGCCGGGTATGTCTGGAGCGGCTCGTTCAGCACCGAACAGTTCGTCATCTACGACCTGCTCCCCAGGCACGCGTATGTCTCATCGAATCTGGCCCGCAGTGCTCTGGCGATGCGGCTCATCGCGAGCGGCCGGGCGACATACGGCGGCATGGTCGCGCTGGATAATTCGTACAACACCGCCACCACCACGACCGGCGACCATGACGGCTACGCGGTGGTCATCGTCTTGAAATAGGCCTGCTACGTCGCTTCGCCGGCACGTTCGCACCGAAACACGACCGCCGCCTCGACGATGCGGGAACACTCTTGGGCATGACGATGGCACAGGATGTCGAAGCCGAACGAGCGGCATTGACCGAGTCGTGGCTGCCGTGAGGTTGCGGTGATCGTCGACGAGGAGCTCGACTCCCTCTACCGTGTCCGGCCCGAAGAGTTCACCGCGCGCCGCAAGGAGCTTGCGGCCGCAGCAAGGAAGCGTGGTGATGCCGAGGCGGCCAAGGTGATCGCCGCGGCTCGACGCCCGACGACGGCCGCGTGGGTGGTGAATCTCCTCGCACTGACCGACGCCACTGTTCGCCCGAAACTGTCCGACTTACATGAAGCGCTGCGCGCCGCGCACGCGGCCATGGATGGGCAACGCATCCGCGAGCTGTCCACAGCGCAACGGGTACTTGTGCAGGATCTGGCACGGGCCGGGTTCGCGGCCGCAGAGTTATCTGATCCGACAGCCGCTTTGCGCGACGACGTCACCGGCACGCTCCAGGCGGCGATCGCCGATCCCGAGGTCACCGCGCGTTTGGGGCGGCTCGCCCGAGCCGAGGAGTGGTCGGGGTTCGGTGATTTTGGAGTGTCGTCCGCAGTGATCACCCGCACCCGTTCGGATGCCGGGTCCGCCACGGCCGCGAGCCCACCACCGGCGAACGAACCATCGCCCGCAGACACCGCCGCGATCGAGGAGGCCCGACGCCGGCGTGAGGCCGCCTCCTCCGAAGTGGACAGAGCACGCTCCGCACACGACGACGCGATCGCCGCCGTGAAAGAGCGGCGGGCGCAGGTCGCGAGCGCGCGGCGGCACTACGAGAAACTGCTCGAAACTCTCGCCGCCGCCGAACATCAGCTCGAGGCGGCAGACGCGGAACTCGACCACGCACAGCGAGCCGCAGATCAGTTGCAGGACGGATTGCGAACGGCCGAAGCAGTTCTCACACAGGCAGAATCGCAGTTGGCCGAGTTCACCAGCGATTGACGATGCGCCACCCGTTCGGCCACAGCGTCGACTCGACGCGGTGCCTGCGTGCGCTCCTCGGGAATGCGCCCGACCGAAACCGAACACCGACCGCGCCCCACGCCGACAGCCGCGCGCATTCGGCCGGCCGACCCCGGCCATAGGTGGGTGGGCGGCTGGATAGTTCCTCCGGGCCGTGGGCGTTCCCACCGGAAGGCAAGTCATTCGACCTGTCTTCTTCAGTGCGGCCCTCAGGAGGAACACCATGAGTTTGGACAACATCTCACGACTCGGCAGTCCGGTCGACGAGTTGGTTCCGTCGCGTTATGCGGTCTCAGTTGGCGATATCGAGGTCCTGGTGATCAGCGACGGCGTGCTGCCGATCACCGCCTCGACGTTGGCCACCAATGTCGAGCCGACCGAATTGGCGGGCTGGCTCGGCGATAATTTCTTGCCACCAGAGGTAGTGGACTGGCCGCTGAACATCGTCGTGGTCCGCAGCGGTGAGCAGACGATTCTCGTCGACGCCGGGCTCGGGCTGGAGTTTCCGGACTTCCCCCGAGCCGGTCAGACGGTCCAGCGACTGGAAGCTGCCGGTGTCGACCTCGGTTCGGTGACGGACGTGGTTCTGACCCACATGCACATGGACCATGTCGGCGGATTGATCACCGAGGGGGTGAAGGAACGGCTGCGGCCGGACCTGCGGGTCCACGCAGCGGCTGCCGAGGCCGAGTTCTGGGAGGCGCCCGATTTCTCCCGCACCGTCATGCCGCAGCCGATCCCGGATGTGCTTCGGAGGGTCGCTTCGCAATTCTTGAACGACTACCGGGGCCAGTTGCGCACGTTCGAGTCGGAGTACGAGGTGGCGCCGGGCGTCCTGGTCACCCGCACCGGCGGTCACACCCCCGGCCACAGCGTGGTCCGGCTGGCGTCCGGGGGCGAGAAGCTGACGTTCGCCGGTGACGCCGTGTTCGCGCCCGGATTCGACAATCCCGAGTGGCAGAACGGTTTTGAACACGACCCTGAGGAAGCTGCCAGGGTTCGCGTCGAGCTTCTGCGCGAGTTGGCGGCGACGGGAGAATCGCTGGTCGCCACCCATCTGCCGTTCCCCTCGGTCTGCCATGTGGCCACCGCCGGTGATGCCTTCCGGTGCGTGCCTGCGGTCTGGGATTACTGACCGTCTGCCGAGATCGGCCGGCGTTCTCCCCGGAGAGCGCCGGCTGGTCAACGACACGGGGCGGCGATGCCGACCTGGCCCGGTTTTTGACTTACACGTCAAACTTCAAGGCGGCGTTGGACTTTGTGGCCAGCGAAGTTTCGTTTTCCACCCGCGACATGCGAGCAACTGCGAACATGAGCAACAGCGGTACGACACCGGCAAATGTCGCGCCGATTGGTCTGAGTCCCGAATGAAGGAGTGGATGATGCGGTCGATGATGAATTCTGAGCTACGAAGGGCGCTGACGAGAGCTGTGGTGGCGGCAGCCTCCGGGATGGCCGTGTTGGGCGCGGTGATTCCAGCGAGCATGACGGCCGTCGCCTCGGCGGCGCCCAAAGTGCCCGTGGCACTCGATTCCCCCAACAACCCGGACGATCCGGCGTGCGCGACGGAGGGATGGAATCCAGCCTGTTGGGGCGGCATGTACGACCAGTCGCCGGACGACGGAATCCCCGGCGACAACGCCGCGGAGGGAGGCATCCCCGCCCCCGCGATGGTGCCGAACGTCGACGGGTCGATGAGCCCTCCCGGCACACCTGGAGCCATCTAGTACCCAAGCGCCGACCCCGGTCGACGCATGCCAAAAGGCGCGGCGCTCTTCAGATGGCGTAATCCAGGACGACGCCCAAGCGTGGAAGTTCGGTCAGGAACGACGCTCCCCTCTTGACCGCGGGCCCGGCTATCGCCTCGAGTATCGCGGCTACCCTACCCATATAGTTCATCCTTTTCTGTATTCAGAATCTGATGTACTTTCATATTCATGGAAACGCTGACGCAGGTCGCGGTATTGGCTCGGTTCGGTCATGCGCTGTCTGATCAAACTCGGTCCAAGATCCTGCTGGCGCTCAAGGACGCCCCGGGGTATCCGGCCGACCTGGCCGAAGCGGCGGGTGTATCCCGGCAGAGCATGTCCAATCACCTTGCCTGCCTGCGTGGTTGCGGCCTGGTGGTAGCAGTCCCCGAAGGCCGGCGCACGCGCTATGAAATCGCCGATCCCAAACTGGCGCATGCGCTCGACGATCTGCTGCACGTGGTGCTGGCCGCAGATTCCGAGCATTGCCCCAACGCCGCATCCGAAGGGTGCTGCTGATGGCTTCTGGCGTCCGGTATTCCGGTGCGCGCCCGTCTCCGGCGAGGCGGGCGCGGCTGCACCGACGGATCCGATGGTTCGTCGCCGCCACCATCGCCTACAACATCATCGAGTCGATCGTCGCGATCGGCGAAGGCACGCGAGTGTCGTCGACCGCACTGATCGGCTTCGGACTCGACTCCGTGATCGAGGTCTCCTCGGCGGCTGCGGTCGCCTGGCAATTCTCGAGCCCCGACCCCGAGGCCCGAGAGAAGGCAGCGCTACGGGTCATTGCGGTGTCGTTCTTTGCACTGGCCGGTTACGTCACAGTCGAAGCTGTCCGGTCGCTCGCGGGCGCCACCGAAGCCCGGCATTCTTCGATCGGCATCGCGCTGACAGCGGTGAGTCTGGTGATCATGCCGGCTCTGTCGTGGGCTCAGCGTCGCGCCGGTCGTGAACTCGGCTCCCGTTCGGCGGTTGCCGATTCCAAGCAGACGCTGTTGTGCACCTACCTGTCCGCGGTGGTCTTGGCAGGCCTGGTCGTCAACAGCCTGCTCGGCTGGACTTGGGCCGATCCAATCGCTGCACTCATTCTTGCCGGCGTCGCCGTCAACGAAGGACGCGAGGCCTGGCGCGGCGAAACCTGTTGTGCAGGATGACCAACCGAGGAGATGACCATGGCCGTATCCGCACTGATTCTCTACTGCATCTTCGCCGTGCTGGGGTTTGGTTGGCGAAGCTGGGTCCAGTACCGCCAGACGGGGTCGACCGGGTTTCGTGGGATCAACGGTAGCCCGGGCTCACTGGAATGGTTGGCCGGTGTCGGATTCATCGTGGCGATCGTTGCCGGCGTCGTCGCGCCCCTGCTCCAAATGCTCGGGTACCTCGCGCCGATCCCCTTTCTCCACGCTTCATGGATCCAAGCGATGGGAACTGCGCTCGCTGTCACCGGGATTGCCGCCACGGTCTACGCACAGTTGGACATGGGTGAATCGTGGCGTATCGGTGTCGACCCCAGTGAGACAACAACATTGGTGCGACATGGGGTTTTCGGGCTGGTGCGCAACCCGATCTTTTCCGCCATGGTCGTCTTCGCCGGCGGTATCACGCTCATGACACCGAATGCGGTGGCGCTGTTGGCTTTCGTCATATTGTCGGCCACCATCGAACTCCAGGTCCGGATCGTGGAAGAGCCCTACCTTCTGAGCACCCACGGTCAGGCTTATCGTGACTACTGCGTGGCCGTCGGACGATTCGTGCCCGGTGTGGGACGTTACGTCACACGTTGACGTCGAAACCCAGGTCGACATCGCAGGCGGCCTGCCCGCCGCGAACGCCCCAGTTCTGCAACGGATGGTCCCGCAGCAGGATGGTCACGTGGTTCGGCGGGATGCCCAAGCCCTGAAGGCGGCTGACGATTTCCCGGTACAGGTTTCGCTTGGCCTGCACGGATCGACCAGAAAAACAGTCCACCGTCACGAGGGTGTAGAGCTCGGGCTGCGCAAGCTCCGGAGAACACGAGAACCTGTGAGGTTCATGGGATAGCAGCCGAACGTGTTTGTCGCCGGCGGGAATGCGGAACGCGACCACCAGAGCATCGTGCACCGCATCGATGATCGCCACCTCGTCGGCCTCGCCGCAAGTCCGTCGTACTTCGATGAGAGTGCTGGGCATCCGGGAATCCTCACATACCGCGGACGGCGAAATCAGGCGAATTTCACGGCTTACCGGCCGTGCCGACCGACCGACTGTGGGTCCCAGCCCGGACATGCCCGACTGGGACCCACTGAAGGCTTCTACCGTTATGCCTCGACCTGGCCAAGAGTGACATCCACGGTCCGGGACGCGCCGGACGGATCCTCATAGGTCAACGTGACGTTGTCACCAGGTGCCTTTGATCTCACGGCGGCGATCAGCGCGTCAGGACCGTCGATCACCCGGTTGTCGACTTTGGTGATCACGGCGCCATTGGGTAGGCCAGCGGCCGCTGCCGGGCCCCCGGCGACCACACCGGCGACCGCTGCGCCGTTGTTCGCATCACTACCGGAAAGCTGGACACCGAGAGAGGCGTGCTGGACCGTTCCCGTCGAAACCAGTTCGTCGGCAATGCGTTTGGCCTGATCCACCGGAATCGCGAAGCCCAGGCCGATCGAACCGGCCTGCCCACCGCCCTGCGAACCCTGGCCACCGCCCAACGATGCGATCGCCGAGTTCACCCCAATGAGGTCACCGTTCATGTCGACCAGAGCACCTCCGGAGTTACCGGGGTTGATCGCAGCATCGGTCTGGATGGCGCTCATCACCGAATGCTGCCCGCTCTGCTCGTCACCAGTCGCGACCGGACGGTCGAGCGCGCTGATGATGCCGGTGGTCACCGTCCCCTGCAGGCCTAGGGGCGAACCCACTGCCACGACGTTCTGTCCGACCTTCAGGTCTTTCGAGGAACCGATCGTGATCGGCGTCAGCCCAGAGACGTTCTGCGCCTTAACCACCGCGAGATCGTCGTCCGGATCCGTGCCGACCACGGTGAACGGCACCGTGCGCCCGTCGGACATCGTCACGGTCGCCTGCATTGCTCCGCTGGTCCGGCCGGAGGTCCTGGCCGAGGGTCCATCGGGCGAATACTGGTCATCGCCAGGGAACTGTCCGCCCGGAAACAGGCCACGCGGAATTCCGGGGAACCGGCCGCCCGGTGCGCCCTGTGCAGCCAGTGGTCCCTGACCACCTGCACCGCGGGCCGCGGTGGCCACGACATGGTTGTTGGTGAGGATCAGGCCATCTTCGCTGAGCACGATTCCGGACCCTTCCTCGCGGCCCTGCCCGGTCTCGATCTGCAGCTTCACCACACTGGGCAACACCTTGGCAGAGACCTGTTCGACCGATCCGGCCGGTGCAGACCCCTTCGGCTGCGCCTGGACCGGGCCTGCGCCGGGCGAGGGCAAGCCGGTGCGGCCGGCGGCCGGGGCCTGTGCGACAGTGGCCGGTTTGCCGGCCTGGTCCACCACTGCAACTGCTGCAACCGCACCGGTAGCCATGGCCACCGCGGCCGTGCCGGCAACAAGCACACCGACCCGGGACTTCTTCTTAGGCTCCGCCACTTCGTGAATCACGGGTGCATCGAGCTTGTGGGTCATCTCGGGATGAAGCCCGTACGGTGGGGACGGCTGCTGATAACCGGTCCGGCTCCACGGGCTCGGAGTTGAATTGTGTTGATCAGACCCGTGTTTGGCCCATTCACGGTTGCTACTCTGCGGTGACATACCAGACCATTGATTCATTCCCGCTGCTTCTCCCTCTGCGACACCGACATATGTGCGCCGCGGCGGCGCCTGCCTAGATAGTGCAGATCCGTACTGAGGGTTTGCTGAGAGTGAGCTCGGTGCTGGCCAAGACTTGTCTGACACGCGAAAGTGCTACTGCCGCAGGAATGTCCCCAGCCTTGCCGTCGCCAGGACCTGCTGGGCGTTGAATTGCTCAAACGTGGTCACAGGCACGAAGCCGAGCCGGTGGGCGAGGCGAAGTGCCGCCTGGTTTGCCAACTGGGTGACGATGATGATCGGTTGGTCGGCCAGTTGCTGTGCAGTGCAACGCAGTAACGCGCGAGCCGCTTCCGTCGCAAAGCCCTGTCCCCAAGCTTCGGCGCGAAAGACGTAGCTGAGTTCGAGCTCGCAGCCGCCCTCATGGAGATGGCCGGGCAGTTCCGGGCCACGCCGACTGAGCGTCACCATGCCCAGCATCACATCAGTTTTCTTGTCGGCGACGACATAGCAACCGTCGGCGGCCAACAGGGTTGCCGCACCCACTGCCGCGACGGCAGCCCGCACGTCTGCTTCCGGGCGAGGGCCGCCGAGGAAGCGGCGCACCTCCCCTGCGGTCTGCGTCTCAATCAGCCCCTCGGCGTCGTCGTCCCTACCCTTACGCAGGTGCACCCGGTCGGCATCGATACTGGCGACAGTGAGCATCGACTCATCTTCCATGCGCGCGATGACGGGGTCAGGCAAGTGGATTGAGGACCAAGGTGCACAGGCGCGGCAGGCGCCCGATGGGGATCCAGGCCACCATTTGACGACATGTCCCGGTCGCCATGCCGATCGGTCCGCCGCAAACCGGCCAAGCACCGAGCCCCTGCGTCTGCAGCACGTTGCGCGCCACGCGGATCTGTTCCTCGCGGCTTGCCGCGGCAGGAGATCCTGTCCCCCCATGTGAGGTCCACGTTGCCGGGGTGAACTGCAGGCCACCGTAGAAGCCGTTGCCAGTGTCGGCCGCCCAGTTTCCACCCGATTCACACTGGGCCATCGCGTCCCAATTCGGCTCGGCGCCGGCGTTGGGGACCACCAGGACCATCTGGGCCAGGGCGATCGCACCGGCGAACCCGAATACGGTGACGACCTTGCGCACGCGCATGTCGATCCCTTCATGACGATGTGCGCTGCGACGCACACCGGTAATGGCGGGGCGACAGACCATTTCAGCCCATCGTGATACACGAGTTTACCGACGAGGCGAAAGTAAAATAGTCGTGCTAGAGAGTCTAATTATCTTCTTTGAGTTTATTTAATAGTTATGCGCCAATTGTGACCAATGGGGCGTGGACACGCTTTCTTGATCAAACAAAATCGCAGGTCACGGCCGTCCGGTCACAGAAGCAACAACGACGCGCATGCGGCCGGCCCGTCCTCAGAGTTCAGCGCCCGCGCTGTGAAAATTGCGATGCCAGTGAATTCAGTTTCACATGCGGCAATAGTGAAAGGATTGAATTCTGTTGCAAATGTGACTGTTGGTAGAGATGTGGTTTTTGTTACAACGTCCCGGAGCCAGTGACCGCCGCCGGCCGCAGTCGAGCGATGATCCCGTCGAGGTCGACGGCGAACATCTCGGGGCGAAACACATGCCCCCCGGGCACCTCATGCGCGTCGTAGGGAATGCCTGCGTGGTCGAGAAGCCCACGGAACTCTCGCTGACCGGAGAGCACCGCGATCTCGTTGGCGCTGTCGAACCAGTTGATCGGGTCCGGACTGGTGCCCGCCACGAGGAAAACCCGCTTGTTGCGATAGCTCTCGATCCGCTCGACCGGGTTGTCGGCACTCACCCTGGCCTGGTCCCACAGCGGAGCCCCGTAAACAGTTCCGCCGGCCAGATCAAGAACCGCGGACGTGATGTTTGCCCAGTGCACGACGAGGCCGAAATCGCGACGCAGGCTTGCCGGCCCCGAATGGGCGCTGACTGAGGCAAAGTGGCCGTAGTACTTGGCCGCGTACTTCAGCGCGCCGAAACCGCCCATGGAGAATCCACCGACCGCGCGGCCGTCGTATTCGGCGTATGTCCGAAAGTTCGCCTCGATCCAGGGCAGCAGTTGGGCGATGTGGAACGTCTCCCAGTTACGCGGGCCGACGAACGAGGCGACCGGGTTGGAGTACCAGCCTGCGTGCCCCCCGTCGGGCATCACCACGATGACCGGTTTTCCCGCCGTCCAGTCGCGGATGCCCATGAAATCGAATGAGCGGAAATCGTCGTTGCCGCCGTGGAACATGTACAGCACCGGATAGGTACGCCCGCTCGTGTGGTAATCGTCGGGCAGTAACACATTGACGCCGGGATTCCACCCGATGGCCGCAGTCTGGAATCGGTAGTACCACAGACGAGGATCGTTCTCATTACGGTCTACGATCCGCAGGCCGAATCCGTCGCCACGCCCGGTGAATATCACCAGCGCCTGCCCAGGGCTTATCGCGCCAGCGTCGGCGATGCCGTTCACGCTGGCGATCGGCGGATAGAACGACGCGTCACCGTAGAACCGTGATGCCAACGCCGACAACGTATCTCCCGGCGCCACCGCGTATCTTCTCAGCTCCGGGATGATCAGCTGCTGCCCTGGGGTGACCGCGGCGTCCGGGGTTATCCCACTGGCGGCGGCGATCAGCCGTGACAGGTCGGCCTGCCCGTAGAAGCGGGACGCCAGGTGTGACAAAGTTTCCCCCGACGACACCGTGTAGCGCGTGTAGTCGGGAAAAAGCAACTGCTGCCCGACTTTGACGACGTCGGGATCGGGCACTCCGCTCGCCGCGGCGATCAAGGGGTACCTCTCGGCGTCCCCGTAGAACCGCAATGCCAAGGCCGACAGCGTCTCCCCCGGCTCGACCCTGTGAATCCTGACCATGATCCCCCTCCTTCAGTTGCAACTAGCTCTGGTCCTAGCGCTGGTAGTAACGACGCCGGCTGCCCTGATACCGACAAGTCTAGGCCTGAGTCCGACAGCGTGAAATGGTTGACTTCTAACGCATTACGCGTTGGTGGACCGTCGCCTCACGTACGCTCCCCACGTGTACGTCGACGTGATGACCGTTCCGCGACCACTGTCACAGATCGGTGACCTCGCGCGCCGCACCCAGTCCGTCGGATTCTCGGGACTGCTGCTCACCGAAACGGGCCGGACCGCATATCTCAACGCTGCGGTCGCCTCTCAATCCGCGCCCGGCCTCGCGCTCTCGACCGGTGTCGCCGTTGCCTTTCCGCGCAGTCCGTTCGTCACGGCAGCCGCGGCATGGGAGCTCCAGGAAGCCACGGGTGGCAAATTTCGTCTGGGTATCGGCACCCAGGTACGCACACATGTGGTGCGGCGCTACGGAATGCCCTTCGAACAGCCCGGTCCTCGCCTGCGCGACTATGTGCTGGCCGTGAAAGCGTGCTTCGCCGCCTTCCGAACCGGCAAGCTCGACCATCACGGCGATTTCTACGACCTCGACTTCATCACTCCGCAGTGGAGCCCTGGGCCGATCGATGCTGCCGATCCCAAAGTCGACATCGGCGCGGTGAATCCGTGGATGCTGCGCATGGCGGGAGAAGTAGCCGACGGCGTGCATGTCCATCCGATCGGCGAGCCGGGCTACCTCGCTCGCCACGTGCTACCCAATCTGGCCGCCGGCGCCGCCAAGGCCGGCCGCTCCCCTTCCGACATCGCCAAGATCGTCCCCGTCATGACGATCGTCGGCGACAGCGATGAGGAACGCGCCAATGAGCGGCAGTTGGTGCGCGCCAGCATGAGCTTCTACGGAAGTACTCCGAACTACGCGTTCATCTGGGACGAGGCGGGCTTCGAGGGCACTACCGCGCGGCTACGAGAACGACAGAAGGCGGGCGACATCGCAGGCATGGCAGACCAGATCACCGACGAGCACATCGCCGCCTTTGCCACCGAGTCGACCTGGGATGGATTGGCAGCGGCGCTGACAGCGAAATATGCCGGAGTGGCCACCCGGTTGGTCCTCTACAACGCGATCGGCGGGCCCGAACGGTTCGAACGATACGGTGAGGTCGCCAAGCAGTTGTCGACGGTGCAACTCTGAGCGCGGCGCGCTTTGTAGCATTCTGCTACGCTCGTTTCAGACTGCTACAACGGAGGTTCTCATGACGGAGACCGCAGATCGTGTGACCCGGTTCGCCGCTGACCTCATCGACAGTGCTGCCGCGGAAGGTGCACGTCAGAGCCGGTCGGCCAAGCAGCAGCTCGACCATTGGGCCCGCGTGGGCCGCGCTGTGTCCAGCCGGCACAGCGCCGCCCGCCGAAAGGTAGAGGCCGCCCTGGCCGGCGACATTGCGCTCGGCGAATTGACCGCCGAGGAAGGCGCGGTATTCGACGCCGAGATCGCCGCATCAATCGAGGAAAGCCTGGCCCGCACCGACTACGGCAAGGCACTGGCCGCCCGTGGTATCACCACCGTTGCGCTGGACGAGGACGGCGAGATCGTGCAGTACCTGCCCGACGGCAGCACCGCGGTGTTGGCGCCGCAGCAGTGATCGCTGCTCGCGATGACGCGGCGGGTCCCAGCGCCCGGTGAAGCGTCTCGATCTCGTCGTCGGGTGCAACGGCGCCGGCAAGTCCACCTTCGTCGAGCTCACCCTCTCTCCACTGCTCCCTGGCAGCCCGTTCGTCAACGCGGATGAAATCGCCAAACATCGCTGGCCGCAAGACCCCGCGTCCCACTCGTACGAAGCCGCGCTCGTGGCCGCAGAAACCCGTGCCAAACTCATTCAGCTCGGCGAATCCTTCATCGCCGAGACCGTGTTTTCGCACCCCTCCAAACTCGAGCTCATCGACGACGCACGGGCCGCTGGATACACCCTGATCCTGCACTGCCTCCTGATCCCCGAAGAGCTGGCCGTACAGCGAGTGCGCCACCGCGTTCGAGCCGGCGGGCATCACGTGCCCGAGAAGAAGATTCGGGAACGCTACCAACGGCTTTGGGACCTCGTCGCAATCGCGGCGATCCGGGTCGACTCGGCAACGTTCTACGACAACAGCGCCGTTTCAGGCCCGCGGATCGTCGCCCAGATCGTCGGCGGGTTCGTCGTGGGATCGCCTACCTGGCCGACATGGACGCCAACAGCACTGAGTTCCCGCTGGCCTGGATAACCACCGGTTGCCACGCCATATGCTCTCTTCTGAACTTCTTCGTTCAGCCGGACACCAACGGGGGAAGCACGTTGTCGATAACTCTGTTCGCACTGGAATTGGCCGCCGACTCGCATCCGGGCCGCGCCGTGGGCTACGTGCTGGGACGACTGCTGTTCGTCGGCGCAATCATCGGGTTGATCGTGTGGGCCATACGCAGCGCCCGCAAGCCCCGGCCGCCGCAGTACCCCCAGTACCCGCAATATCCCCAGCCTTACGGGCATTGGCAGCAGACCCCACCGCCGCCGGGTACTCAATGGCCGCCGCAACAGCCGCCCTACCCGGGGCCTGTGGGGCCGCCGACGTATCCCCCGACGCCCGGCGCGCCGTGGCCGCCGCAGGCGCCACCGCCCGGCGCGGTCTGGCCCAACCACTACCCGGGTCAGACTCCGCCGCCCGGCTACCCACCCAGCTGACCCGGGCATCGGGCTGACGTCACACCTGCATGAGATGGCGAGTATCGGACAGTTCCGACACTCCACGATTGTGAAAGCGGTCGTCTTCGTGCAACGTGGTGATGCTGCCGGCCTTTGTCGCGAAGTTGACGTAACCCAGTGACTCGATCGGCATCTTGATCCACGCCGCGATCACGAATGTCAGCGCAAAGCCGTGCGTGACGATCACCTGGTGGCCGGCGCTGCCTGAGGTTATCGCCTCCATCGCTTCGTAGATCCGGCGCACGAAAACTCCCTTCGGCTCCGCGCCAGGAAGACCTTCGTCGTGGGCAAGCCGGTTGCCGAACGCGGGCGGCACCACGAACCGTTCATCAAGCCAGCTCTGCGGACGGCCTTCGGCCTCTCCGTACGACTTCTCTCGGAGGCGGGGGTCCAATACCTCGACGGTATCCAGGGTTTCGGCAATCACGGCGGCAGTTCGCCGCGCCCGCAGCAAGTCCGAGGAGACGACTTCGACCGCAGCGGTTGCGGGAATGCGTGCGCGCAACGCCCCGGCGATGTTGCGGGCGTCGCGCAGCCCCTGCTCGGTCAAGTCGGAGTCGTACCATCCGCCAACCAAGCCGTCGACATGGTGCGTGGCTTGCGGATGGGTGACCACATAGAGTTTCCGGCCCATCGACCGACCGTATCCAAACGGTCTACCGGCGAGACTCAGTCCCCTTCTAGGCGCGCCCGGACTTCTCGCATCCGTTGGGCCAGGGTGTCTTCATCGATGACGTTGCGCGCCACGAGCGAATGCGTAAGTGCGACAAGCTGGTTCTCGGGATACGGCAGTGTCACGTACACCTCTTGGACCAAGCGGTCCTCATCGGTTCGACGGGTGAGTAGCGGCAGTGTCACGCCCTCGCGGTCGAGAGCGTCGCAGATCCCGTCCAGGCTCGACTTCCACGGCGGCACCGGGTTGGCGACTCCGTACTTCTGGGCCATGCGTGGCCACGACTGTCCCCTCCCGACAATGTTCTCCAGCGTCCGGATCCTCACCACGGTGACGTCATCGGGGTCTGCCATCGGATGCCCCTCAGTACGCGCCGGCCGGGCGGACCGCAGGATGAGTCGGGTGCGGCACGTTGGTGGTCACCCCGGGTTTCGGCAATGCGACACCGATCATGCAGTCCCGGGTGACGATCTCTGCCAGTTGTTCCTCGGTCCAGCCGTCGGTGCCGGCAGGCCTGACCGGCAACACCAGAAACCGTCGCTTGGAATTGGAGTCCTCGACACGGATTTCGACATCATCGGGCAAGAACAGTCCGAATTCACCGAGAACCTGACGCGGCCAGCGCACAATGCGACGCCGATAGTTCGGCGTCCGGTACCACTCGGGAGAATTTCCGAGCAACGGCCGCGGATAACACGAACACAGGGTGCAGACAATCACATGGTGCAATGTCGGGGTGTTCTCCAGCACCTCCAGCGCAGTGAAATCGCTGGGTGTACCGAAACCCGTCGGATGCAACCAATCAATTCCCACCTCCCGACTTGCGGCAACGGCATCGCGAAGCACCAGCTGCTTGAAATCCGGATCGACCCATGCCTTCGCTACCAGACGTGAGCCGGGCGCCGGGCCGATCTGCTCGACGAACTCGGTGTAGTGCCGGTGATCTTCAGCAGTGAACAGGCCCTTCTCGATCGCCAGCTCGCGCAGCGCGATCTCCAAGACCTCGAAATCGGTGACTTCCTCAACCATCGGCGCCGCGTGGCGCTCTGGTGCGTGGTGAGGGGTATGCGCCGTTTCGTCGTGCGTCATGTCGCATTCCTGTTCGTTCCGTCGAATGACCCCGCTAGTCGAGCGGATGCAACCAGAGTTCGGAGATCTCGGCCTGAAGGGTGTCGCTGTCGGCGCCCGCATATGGGTCCCACACATCGGTCATGTTGAAGCGCACGATGTAAAACCACTGAGGCTTCTGTTCCTCCCGGTCAAACGCCTCATCCTCGGGCACCAGGCTTTCGTAGGACACCTCGGCGATGGTTCCCGGCTTGCCCCGCAGATATTCCTGGGTACGGGTGTAGAAGATGGTCGGCAGATCCCGCACACGCACCCGATCGCCGACGGCGAATCGAGGACTGCCGGCCTGTCCGGCGAACCGCTGCGGATCGCCCTTGCCCACCGCCTCGATGTGATGGCGGTTCCTCGGGACGGCCTTCGGATCGCCGACGCTTCGCGGTGCGGCCGACAGGGCATCGGCCGCGCCACCGGCCACCCTGGCCCGCACCTCCTCGACCCGTTCCAGCAACTCGCGAAGCGTGATGTGGTCCTTCTCCACGAGGCAGCGCGCGATAGCCCAAACCCATCGTCCGTAGTAGGGGAAGCCGTGGTAGAGCGTCCGTCCCACATCGACATTTCCAAGGCGGCGCCGTTCCTCGGATGTCCATATCCCGCGCCACCCGAGAACCTCACACGTGACGAAGGTATTGAGTTCCCATGCCTCCTCTTCTTTCTCCTCGAAGATCGCCGGCGCATCGGGGTCACCGCCGACGTCATGCGGGTTCTTCATGAACGCGCCGAACAGTGTGTGGTCGATCTGGTCC
This sequence comes from Mycolicibacterium fortuitum subsp. fortuitum, assembly GCF_022179545.1. The sequence goes on from NZ_AP025518.1 coordinate 3,301,290, forward strand.
GGGTACGGCCAGTCCTGCAGCCGATGTAATGCCGGGCGCAACTGGCTGACGAAATCACCCATGGAATTGTTGGCCATATTCCGTGCCCTCAGATGGATAAACGGTCTGCCTGGGGCGACGCTATCACGGGCAAAGGCCGACCTGGTGACTGTTGACGGATCTCTCGACAGCCCGCAAATCGGATATTTGCATGTTCACAATGGCGACGCGCTTATGCGCCGGTATGTCATTCAAATGGCACACCGGCGCAGCCGCAGCGCGACCACTCGGCTCAATCCAGGTCGAACCGATCGTTGTTCATCACTTTGACCCAGGCGGCGACGAAGTCTTCGATCATCTTCGCCTTGTTGTCTTCTTGTGCGTAGACCTCAGCGACGGCACGCAGCACCGAGTTCGACCCGAACACCAGATCGTTGGCGGTGGCCGTCCATCTGGTCTGGCCGGTGGCACGATCTCGGCCCTCGTATACGTTCTCCGCGGTCTCCGACGGCTTCCACTCGGTGCTCATGTCGAGCAGGTTCACGAAGAAGTCGTTGGACAACGCCCCAGGATTCGCCGTGAACACCCCATGCTTGCTGCCACCGTGGTTGGTGTTCAGCGCACGCAGGCCGCCGACGAGAACGGTCATCTCCGGTGCGGTCAGGTTTAAGAAGTACGCCTTGTCCACCAACAGCTGCTCGAGTGGCGCTTTCTCGCCGGGACGCACGAAATTACGGAAACCGTCGGCCCGTGGTTCCAGGACGGCGAACGAGTCCACGTCCGTGTTTTCCTGCGAAGCGTCGGTACGGCCAGGCACGAAGTGCACCTTGACCTCGTAACCGCCATCACGAGCGGCCTTTTCGATCGCTGCCGAGCCGCCCAGCACGATGAGGTCCGCCAACGAGATCTTCTTGCCATCGGAGGCAGATGCGTTGAAGTCCTGCGCAATCCGCTCCAGCACCGGCAATGCCTTGTCCAGCTCCGACGGCTCGTTGACCTCCCAATTGCGTTGCGGCTGCAGCCGAAGCCGTCCGCCGTTGGCACCGCCGCGCTTATCTGTGCCGCGGAAACTCGCCGCCGCCGACCACGCAGTCTTCACCAGTTGCTGCACCGACAGACCCGAGTCGAGAAGCTTTTCCTTCAACGCCGCGATGTCCTGCTCGTCGACGAGCGGATGGTCCACATCGGGTACGGGGTCCTGCCACAGCTGCGGCTCGGGGATCCACGGCCCCAGGTACCGGCTGATCGGCCCCATGTCGCGGTGCAGCAGCTTGTACCAGGCTTTGGCGAACGCCTCGTTGAGCTCCTCGGGATGCTCCAGCCAGCGCCGGGTGATCGGGCCGTAGATCGGGTCGACGCGCATCGAAATGTCGGTGACGAGCATCGTCGGTTTGCGCGGCGGCCCGCCGAACGGATCCGGAATGATGGCCTCGGCATCCTTGGCCTCGAATTGCCAAGCGTCGCCGGGACTCTTGGTCAGCTCCCACTCGTAGCCATAGAGAATCTCCAGGTAGCTGTTGCTCCACTTCGTCGGCGTCGTGGTCCAGACGACCTCCAGGCCGCTGGTGATGGTGTCGCTGCCCTTACCCGAGCCGAAAGCGCACTTCCAGCCCAGGCCCTGCTGTTCGATGGGGGCCGCTTCGGGTTCGGGGCCGACCAGGTCGCCGGGGCCGGCGCCGTGTGTCTTACCCAGTGTGTGCCCGCCGACGATCAGCGCGGCCGTCTCCTCGTCGTTCATCGCCATGCGGCCGAAGGTCTCGCGGATGTCGTGCGCCGCCGCCAATGGGTCCGGCTTGCCCTCGGGCCCTTCGGGATTGACGTAGATCAGGCCCATCGTGGTGGCACCGTACGGATTGGCCAGCTCGCGGTTGGTGCTGTCATTGGTGCCGCCATAGCGCTTGTCGGTGCCCAACCAGGTGTCCTCCTGGCCCCACAGGATCTCCTCGGGCTCCCAGATGTCCTGGCGGCCGAACGCGAACCCGAAGGTCTTGAAACCGGCTGATTCCAGGGCCACATTGCCGGCGAAGATGATCAAATCCGCCCAGGAGATCTTGTTGCCGTACTTCTGCTTGATCGGCCAGAGCAATCGGCGGGCCTTGTCGAGGCTCACGTTGTCCGGCCAGCTGTTGATCGGGGCGAAACGTTGCGCGCCCTGGCCGCCGCCACCGCGGCCGTCGAAGATGCGGTAGGTACCGGCCGCGTGCCAGCTCATCCGGATGAACAGGCCGGCGTAGCTGCCGTAGTCGGCGGGCCACCAGTCCTGCGATGACGTCATCAGCTCGAGCATGTCGGCCCGCAGCGCCTCGACGTCGAGCTTCTGGAACTCCTCGGCGTAGTTGAAACCGGCGCCCAGGGGGTTTCCCTCGATGGGCTGCTTGTGGAGCCGCGAGACGTCCACCTGATCGGGCCACCAGTCCTGGTTGGTCAGCGGTGCGTGCGCCTTGGGCTTGGGCGACTCGATGACCGGGTTCTCGGATTCGCTGTGGCTGTGGGTCTCGGTGTCAGCCTGCGGAGGGCGGGCATCGGAGGCGTCGGGGGTATTCGGGGGCATTGCTTTCCCTTTCATCTGGTGAGCGACGGGGCTGTCGTCAAGAACTCGGAGATCGCGAGCAGTCAGGGCACTGGCCCCAATAGATGACCTCGGCTTCATCGATGTCGAAACCGTTGTCGTCTGCGGCGGTCAGACACGGTGCATCGCCCACCGCGCAATCGACGTCGGCGATCGCACCACACGACCTGCACACGACGTGGTGGTGGTTGTCGTTGACACGGGTCTCGTAGCGGGCTACCGAACCGGTGGGCTGGATGCGGCGCACCAAGCCGGCCGCCGTCAACGCGTTGAGCGCGTCGTACACCGTCTGATGGGAGACGTCGGGCAATTGAACGCGCACGGCCCGGATGACATGGTCCGTCTCGGCGTGCGGATGCTCTTTCACCGCATTGAGTACCGCCAGCCGGGGACGAGTGATCCGGAGCCCGGCCGAACGCAGCATGCCTGTGAAGTCGAGGCCGTCAGCCATTACCTCGAGTGTGGCGGCTAACCTGGACAGTATCAAGGTTCTGGCCAAAGACGCTGCCGCTCAAGGTATCTCATTAGGACGCTCGGCCTGTTTCCCGGGATCCGGCGGACATCCGCGCACCTTCGCACCAGCCGTGGGGCAACGGCCCCGGCCTTCGGCTGTAGCCTGGCGCGCATGAATTCCTTTCGCGTGCCCTCCACCGTCGCGCTCGTAACGTGTGCCGCAACGCTGACCATGACGCTTGCCGCCTGCGGCGCCGACTCGGACACGGCAACGGCTTCGTCCTCGACGAGCACGCCATCGGTCGCCGAGGTGCTCACGCCCTCGATCGCCGAGACAGCGACCGAAGCCAGCACCTGCCCCACGGCAGCACCGCAGGCCGCCGGCGCACCCGAGTGGACCGTGTCCGGGACGACCGGCAGTGTCGCGGTCACCGGGTCCACCGATACGGCCGCTCCGGTGGTTAAGGTCGACGGACCGTTCAGTGTGGCCGAGACCCAGGTGCACACGCTGAAGGCCGGTGACGGGGCGGTCGTGGCGCCCTCGGCGAACGTTTCGGTCTGCTACATGGGCGTCAACGGGCGCGACGGTTCGGTGTTCGACAGCAGCTACGAACGTGGCGAACCGGTCGACTTCCCTCTCAACGGCGTGGTGCCCGGCTTCCAGAAGGCGATCTCCGGCCAGAAGGTCGGGTCCACCGTGGCCGTGGCGATGACCTCTGCGGACGGCTACCCCCAGGGCCAGCCTGCAGCAGGCATCCAGCCTGGTGACTCGCTGATCTTCGCGATCAAGATCCTCGACGCCAAGGGCTGAGTCACACCGCCCACCCGTGGCCCGGGCCGGCTTGCGACAATGCCCACATGGTCGAGCGCAGTATCTGGATGCAGAAGGTCGCGGCCGATCCGGGGCATTCGGATTGGTATATCGAGCGGTTTCGTGCCATGCAGCGCGCCGGGCAGGACCTGGCCGGCGAAGCTCGTCTGATCGATGCGATGGCGACGCGCAATGCCCGCATCCTCGACGCCGGATGTGGTCCCGGCCGGGTGGGTGGTTACCTCGCCGAAGCCGGGCACCAGGTGGTCGGCGTCGACGTCGACCCGGTGCTGATCGCGGCGGCCGAGACCGACCATCCGGGCCCGCGCTGGCTCGTCGGCGACCTCGCTGAACTCGATCTGCCGGCGCGCGGCATCGCCGATCCGTTCGACATCATCGTCTCGGCAGGCAACGTGATGACGTTTCTCGCACCGAGCACGCGGGTCCAGGTGCTGGCACGGCTGCGCGCGCATCTCGCCGACGACGGGCGCGCGGTGATCGGGTTCGGAGCCGGCCGCGAGTATGAGTTCAGCCAGTTCTTCGATGACGCCACAGCGGCGGGGCTCACCCCCGACCTGTTGCTGTCCACCTGGGACTTGCGCCCATTCGCCGAAGATTCCGACTTCTTGGTGGCGATCCTGCGCCGCGCCTAGCGCGAACCGTTCGGGCTGAAGTTGAAATTGGCTATCGCAGTGGATAATCCGGTGCCGATAGGCCCCGACGTGTCGTAGAGACAGGCGCTACCGGTCGCTACCCCGTCAGCGCTGGTGTGGGTCACCGCCGCCATGCCGATATAGGGGCCCACCGGCAACCTGCTCAGGGCCAGCGTGTAGTCGGCGTTGATGAAAGCCAGACCGGCCGAACTGAAATTGCTCATCGAACTCGTGACGTCGACTGCCAGCGCCGCTCGCACGAATGGCGTCAGCTCTTCGCCTTCCACCAGCTGACGGACTTCACGCAGCCACGCGTACCGAGGGCCGCACTGCTGCCACGGAAATCCCTCCCCCGACCAGTCCGGGTCTGGACCATATGCCCGGATGAACATCGGCATCGCGTCGTCGAACTCTGCCGGCTCCTCAGGTAAGGGCGGGAGCTCGATCGCGGTGGTCCAGAACTCGCCGTCGGGTTGGGCGCCGCGTCTCAGATACAGCGCCGACGCCCGGGCCACCAGCTCGCCATCCTGGGTCATCACGGCATCGACCGCCTGCATCCTCGAGCCCGATCTCACCACCGACGCGGTGAGGTGGACCGGAGCGCTGGCGACCCGGCGCAGTATCTCGACGGTGAACCGGGCCGGCTGCAGGCTCACATCGCTGACGAGCGCCTCCACGGCCCGGGCCAGCAGACCGCCGACGACCTGGCCGCCCAGGGTCGGCCCCCACCCCCCGTGTGCGATTTTGTTCGGCACGAACCCGTGGCCACTGCTCACAAAGAACGGCGTCATCGCAGTGCGTTCCACACGTACACCTTTCGTCCTGCACATCGGGCAGAACGGACTCTATTACAGAAATGCCTACAGTTGCTGCGACGAGACGCGCCTGGTCAGAAATCGACTGTTGTCACCAAGGCCGCGGCCGATCTACTATCGGCTGTAGTAGTCGGCTTGGGGGTCCAATGACGGTACCGACAAAGGTTCAGACACAACACTTTCTGCGCCTGACAGCATGGATGTTCCTGCTGGGCTGGGGCTTGCACGTGATCGACCACCTACTCCGCGGAATGACGGCGTCACCGATGTTCGTCATGGCCGGCGGCATGATTCAGGGTGTGATCGTCATCGTCGCGATCACCATGGCGCTGCGCGCACAGTCGCGGGCGCCCGATCTTGCGATCCTCACCGGTGTCGGCAGCGCCGTCGTGTTCACCTACGCGCATCTGCTGCCGAATTTCTGGCCGAACTTCCAGGACAGCTATCTCACCGGGCCCCGGATCAACGTCACCTGGTTCTCCTGGGTGACAGCGCTTTCCGAAATCGGCACCGGGCTGTTGTTCGCATATGCGGGTCTGCGGGCGAAGCGGACTGCGGCGTAGATACCCGCCTTGCGGGTAACGTCGGCAGATGGGATTGGTGTACTCCAGCATCATCGATGCTCCGCAAGAAGAGGTCTTCACCTGGCACAGTCGGCCGGGCGCGTTCGCCAGGCTGTCGCCACCGTGGCAACCGATGAAACTCGACTCCGAGGCCGCCTCCCTGCGTGACGGCCGTGCCGAACTCGCGTTGCCAGGCGGATTGCGGTGGATCGCTCAGCACCAGGCGGACGCCTACGACCCGCCACGACGCTTCGTCGACGAGATCGCCGGCGGCGGAGTGGCCTCCCTGCCCGCGGCATTGATGATGCGCTGGAAGCACATTCACGAATTCGAAGCGATCGATGCGAGCCGCACCCGGATGACCGATCGCGTCGATACGCCTGTGCCCGGCCGCTTCCTGCGGCCGATGTTCGTCTACCGTCACCGCCAGCTCGCCGATGACCTCGCGGCACATCGACAAGCCCGCGCCCGGGGGCTGACCCCGCTGACGATCGCGATCACCGGCGCCTCCGGGCTCGTCGGTTCCGCGTTGAGCGCGTTCCTGAGCACCGGTGGGCACACGGTCATCCGGCTGGTTCGCCACACGCCGACGAAATCCGATGAGCGGCAATGGGTCCCGAGCAACCCAGACCCCGATCTGTTCGCCGGCGTGGATGCCGTCATTCACCTGGCAGGCGCGTCGATCGCCGGCCGGTTCACCGAAGGTCATCGCCGCGCGATCCGCGACAGCCGCATCGAGCCGACCCGAAAAATAGCCGAGCTGATCGCCGACACCGATCCCGGTCCGCGCGTGGTCGTCTGTGCCTCGGCAGTCGGTCTCTACGGATACGACCGCGGCGACGAGGTACTCACCGAGACCAGCGAGCGCGGCGACGGCTTCCTCGCCGATGTGGTGGCGGACTGGGAGGGCGCGCTGGCCCCGATTGAAGGATCAGGCACCCGAGCGGTGCGCATCCGCACCGGAATCGTGCAGTCCCCGAGCGGCGGCACGCTGCGACTGCTGCGTCCGCTGTTCGCCGCCGGACTCGGCGGGCGCATCGGCGACGGGCAGCAGTGGCTGCCCTGGATCGGGATCGACGACTTGGTGGACGTCTATCACCGGGCATTGTGGGACACGCAGCTGTCGGGTCCGGTCAACGCGGTGGCGCCGGAGCCGGTGCGCAACGCTGACTACACCGAAACGCTCGGCCGTGTTCTCCACCGCCCGACGATTCTGCCGGTACCGACTCTGGGACCACGGCTGTTGCTGGGCGACCAGGGTGCGCGCGAACTGGCGTGCGCCAGCCAGCGCGCGGTGCCTGCGATCCTGGCTGCCGCCGATCACGACTTTCGCCATCCGCGGCTCGATCAGGCGCTGCGGCATGTGTTGGGACGCCCCGTTACGGCGTAGGAGCTGCCGGTGGTGCGGCTGGTTGCCGGCCCGGCGAGTTGTACTCGTATCCGGGCGGCGGCGGGCCGTTGAGCGAGTAGTAGCCGGGTGGCAGCGGCGGGCCGGCCGGGCCGCTACCTGGCGCCGGCGCCGTGACCGGTGTCTCCGAGCCAGGAGCGTTGATCGATTTGTATCCCGGTGGCAGCGGCGGGGCCGGACCTGCACCAGGAGGTGGCGCGACGCCCTCGGGCGCTCCCCCGCCGGTCTGGAAGCCGCCCGGATCGTGGGCCTGATGCCAGAGATCCCGCAGCGTGCCGACCGGGCCCGATCCGTACTGCCCGGAGCCGTACACCGGGTTGGCGATCTCGGGTACCTGCGGAGGACCGGCCGGTGCCGGCGGAGGAGGCGCTGCCAGTGCCGGATCCGTCGGCGCGGGCGCCGGGTCGGGCACGACGGGGTCGGCTGCGGCCTGGCCTGACGCGGTCAGCACGGCGCCGACGGCGGTCAGGCCGGCGATCGCGAGTCTGACGCGGTGCGCTTCGGTCATCTATCCGGCGGTCCTCTCTCGATGCACCCGCAGAGATTCCGGCTCGCCGATTCAGGGCGAAGACCGGGCAGTCCGTGCATCGTCGCACACCGCCCTGAGGATGCGCTCGGTGAGATGGGCGACGGGGGCGACGGGTGACCGCGTCTCAGCAGCTCCGATGTGTCTGACGTGGCAGGCTGAATGCGTGTCGCGGGTACTGATCGTCGGATCCGGTTTCGCCGGGTTGTGGGCAGCACTGGGAGCCGCCAGACGCGTCGACGAACTCGGATCGGCGGCCCGCGACGTGCAGATCACGGTTGTCAGTGAGCGACCGTTTCACGACATCCGCGTGCGCAACTACGAGGCAGATCTCACCGCCTGCCGAATCCCGCTGCAACAGGTGTTAGATCCCGTCGGCGTAGAACACATCGCCGCAGAGGTTACCGAGATCGATACCGATGCCCGGAGTGTCACGGCGCAGCGGGACGGGCAGGCGTTGGCGCTCGACTATGACCGACTGGTGCTGGCCGCCGGCAGTCGGGTCGCGCGACCGGCCATCCCCGGGCTGGCCGAGTTCGGTTTCGACGTCGACACATTCGACGGCGCCAGGCGGCTCGCCGATCACCTGGATAACTTGGCGGCCAATCCCCGCACATCGGGCGCCGGAACGGTCGTGGTCGTCGGTGCGGGACTCACGGGTATCGAGACCGCATGCGAACTACCTGCGCGGCTCGCCGCGATCTTCGACAGCACGGTGGCCACGAAGGTCCTGCTTGTCGACCACCAACCCCATGTGGGCTCGGATATGGGTGCCTCGGCCCGCCCCCTCATCGAATCCGCGTTGTCCGACAACGGAGTTCACGTCATCACCGGGACCAGCGTGACCTCGGTGGACATCGGTGCGGTGACGCTGTCATCCGGGGACACACTGCCGGCAGCGACCGTGGTGTGGTGCGCGGGAATGCGAGCCAACCCGCTGACTTCGCAGTTCTCTGTCCCACTGGATCAGTTCGGTCGGCTGCCGGTCGACGACTATCTCCGTGTCGAGCGTGTACCCGCGGTGTTCGCGGCCGGCGACGTGGCGGCCGCCCGGGTCGATGACGGTCACCTGTCGGTGATGTCGTGTCAGCACGGCAGGCCGATGGGCCGCTACGCCGGGTACAACGTGATCGGGGACCTTCTGGGGCGGCAGATGCGTGCGCTGCGAATCCCTTGGTACGTCACTGTTCTCGATCTCGGCCCGGCCGGTGCGGTCTACACTGAGGGGTGGAATCGTGACGTCGTCGCCACTGGGCCGGTGGCCAAGTCCACGAAGAAGACCATCAACACCGAACGGATCTATCCCCCGCTCACCGGCGACCGGAAAGCGCTACTCGCAGCGGCGGCTCCGGACCTGCAGGCCAGGCCTGCCCGAGGTCGACAGTACTCAGGTGGTCCGGAGGCCGGTGACCCAATCAGCTGAACGGGAACTGGACAACCGCGTTGTTGCCACCGCGGCACGTCACCCAACCACCCTCACGAACACACGCCATGGTGTAGGTCTGGTGCGTCACCGGGCTGAAGACGTTGATCTGCACCGAATCTCCCGGCACGGCGAAGTATTCCTGACGGACGTTCTGCGCGAACGGACACGAGGTGCTGGGACTGGCGAGAATGCCTCCGTTGCATTGCTTCATCTGCTCGCCCACCGGCCCGGCGCCCTGCGTGGTCAGCTCGTCGAGTTTGGCGAGGGTCTCGGCCCCCGCCACGCCGTTGACGATCAAGCCGGCCCGCTTCTGGAATTCGCGGATGACGGCTTCGGTCTGCGCGCCGAACTCACCGTCGACGTCCAAATGCGAATAGGCCGGGTAGTCGAGATTCAGCAGCGCCTGCAGCGTCGCAACTTGCTGACCTTGGCTGCCGTTCTTCAGTGTGACTGTCGGATATGGAGGCATGACAGGCGCTCCTCTCATCTCGGTGGCATGGAGCCGACTGCAAATGATCGCAACGTAACTGCGCCTCGTGGCCACGGGCACGCGTAGCCGACTACCCGAAACCGGGTGGTCCGGCGGTGCTAGTGATCGTCTCTGCTCGGTGGCGCCTCGGCAGGCGGCGGGGTGAGGGCGTCCCACGTCGTCCACGTGTAGCGCTGCTCAGGAAGGCCCGTCGCGCCGAGCATGAACGCGCGGTGGCCGCGGTTCTCACGCGCGATGGTGGCCAACCACGTTGTCACCGTGCTGATCCGGTTGCGCACGCCGGTGAGGAAGGCGATGTGGATGAAGCCCCAGGCCAGCCAACCGAAGAAACCGGAGATCTTGATCGGGCCGACCTGCAAGAGCGCCTGCCGTCGAGCGATGTACGCAGCCGAACCGAGATCGCGGTAACGGAACGGTCGTCGCGGTTTACCGGCGAGTTCCCGCCGGACACACGAGGCGACGTGGAGCCCGCCCTGCATCGCGTTCTCGGCCACGCCCGGCAGGTTGTCCCGGCCGGCCAGGTCTCCGATCACGAATATCTCGGGACGGCCGTCGATCGAAAGATCCGGTCCCACAGCGATTCTCCCGCTACGGTCGGCGTCGACCCCGAGCACCCGGGCCAGATGCCGGGCGAACGGCACGGCCTCGACCCCGGCTGTCCACAGCACAGTTCGTGCGGCGTACTGCTGGTCGGGACCACCTGCCTTCGGACTGACGGTCACCCCGTCACGACCGACATCGGTCACATGGACCCCCATGTGCAGCTCGACACCCAGCTTCTGCAGCGACTTCGTCGCCTTCTCCCCCAGCTCTGGGCAGAATGCCTTCAGCACCCGCTCCCCGCCGTCGAAGAGCAAGACCCTGGCTTCCTGGGGCGCGATGCTGTGGAACTCGTGCGCCAAGGTTCGCGTGGCCATCTCGCGGATCTGCCCGGCCAGCTCGACCCCGGTCGGTCCGCCGCCGGCGACAGCGAATGTGAGCCAGCCGTCACGCTCCGGACCGGGCGGCAATGTCTCGGCGATCTCGAACGCGGTGAAAACCCGCTGCCTGATGTTGAGCGCGTCGTCGAGCGTCTTCATCCCGGACGCCCACTCCGCGAAATGCTCTTTACCGAAGTAGGACTGCTGCATTCCGGCGGCCACGACGAGCACGTCGTAATCGAGCGTGAACGTCGTTTCGTCCGGCCGGCGGGCCGTCACGCGGCGCACCGCGGGGTCGATGTCGACGGCCTCACCGAGCAACGTGGTGACATTGCGGTGCCGCTCGAATTCCTCACGCAGCGGCCGGCTGATCTGACCGAAGCCCAAGGTTCCGGTGGCGCACTGGTAGAGCAGCGGCTGAAACAGATGACCCGCCGAACGATCGAGCAGGGTCACGTCGACGTCGACTCCGCCCAACCGCCGCGCGCAGAACAGACCGCCGAATCCGCCCCCGATGATCAACACCCTCATCCGACTGTTGCCCACACCATGGAGGTTAACCGCCGTCGGCAGAAATATGTCCGTGCAGGACCGATGCGCGCAAGGTGAGGTGGTTGCGCTCGGGCAGCGATTGCGCCTCGGCGGCCGCCTGCACATACAGCCGTGCGGCCGTCGAGATGTTGCCCGCCCGCTCGTGAAGGTAGGCCGCGGCCGCGGTGTGGCGCGGCAGCGCCGGGTCGAGTTCGGCAAGCGCCGCCAAACCAGCCTGCGGGCCATCGGCTTCGCCGACGGCGACGGCACGATTGAGCCGCACCACCGGGCTGTCGGTGAGCGCGACCAATTCGTCGTACCACTCGACGATCTGCACCCAGTCGGTTTCCTCGGTGGACGGTGCGTCGGCGTGCAGCGCGGCCACCGCCGCCTGTGCCTGATACTCACCGAGCCGATCTTTGGCCAGCGCCGCCTGTAAGAGCTGCACGCCCTCGGCGATGAGGTCGCGGCGCCACAGCGTGCGGTCCTGCTCGGCCAAGGGTACGAGCGTGCCGTCGGCGCGCGTGCGAGCCGGACGGCGCGCATGGTGCAGCAGGAACAACGCCAACAGACCCGCCACTTCCGGATCATCGGTGACCCGGGCCAATTGCCGGGCCAGCCTGATCGCCTCGGCCGCCAGGTCGACATCGCCGCCGTAACCTTCGTTGAACACCAGGTACAGCACCCGTAATACAGTGCGCAGGTCGCCGGGACGATCCAGGCGGACCGCGGCGACGGCGCGCTTGGCCCGACTGATGCGTTGCGCCATAGTCGGTTCCGGCACCAGGTAGGCCTGCGCGATCTGACGTGTGGTGAGGCCGCCGACCGCGCGCAACGTGAGTGCGACCGCCGCCGAGACAGACAGGCTCGGGTGTGCGCACAGGAAGTACAGCTGCAACGTGTCGTCGCTGTCGGAGGCCGGTCCGGCAGCGGGCTCGGCCGAGACCCGGGTTTCCCGGTTGCGCCGCGCCACGTCCGAGCGGGTGTGGTCGAGAAACCGCCGCCACGCCGTGGTGATCAGCCAGCCCTTGGGATCATCGGGTGGCCGGCTCGGCCAGGTCTCGCAGGCGCGGACCAACGCTTCCTGGACGGCGTCCTCAGCCGTCTCGAAATCGGCTCCGCGGTGGACGAGAGCAGCCAGCACCCCGGGAATGAGATCCCGAAGCTGCGCCTCGTCCACCGCCCCGAGGGCCATCTACTCGGTGACGGTCGGCGGTGCCGTCAGGAACGGGCGCACCTCCAGCCATTCGTGGATCGGCCTACCGCCCGCACCCGGGGCGGCCGACAATTCGCCCGCCAACTCGATGGCACGGTCGTAGGAGTCGACGTCGACCACCATCCAGCCCGCGATCAGGTCTTTGGTCTCCGCGAACGGGCCGTCGGTCACCGGCGGTTTACCCTGGCCGCCGTACTGGACCCACGTGCCCTCCGGGGCCAGGGCCTGGCTGTCGATGTACTCGCCGGTGGTCTTGAGTCGATCGGCGAAGTCATTCATGTACCGAATGTGTGCCTGGATCTCATCGGGTGTCCATCGATCCATCGGGATGTCGTTGACGGAAGCGGGCGCGCCTCGATAGTGCTTGAGAAACAAGTACTTGGCCATGAGATTCTCCCTTCAGGTCCGCGACCCTAGTTGGTCGCTCACCCCTGGGACGGAACTGTCGTGGCGATCTCGACATCGGGAGCGAAATATTTCTGATCTCCGTGCCGGCCACGTCGCCCCGGTTCAGGATGAGGAATGAACCCGACGCGGACCTCAAGTACAGACTCAATCACTTCGTTTGGCTAAGCTTCGAGTATCCAAGTTCTTCAAGCACCGAGGTGGACATTCATGTTCGGAAGCAAGGCAACCCTGGCGACCATCGCCGCCACCGGCCTGATCGGCGCCGCCCTCGGACTGGGCACCGCCATCGCGAGCGCGGAACCGGATCCGAGCCTCCCGCCGCCGCCGAACGCGCCCAAGAAGCCGGCCGAGACGTGGCAGGGCCATCCGATGGTCTGGTGGAACCTGCCCGCGGGCGGCCACTGGGGTGTGTGGATCAACGGCGACTTCCTTCCGTTCACCTGATCGGTCGAACCGGGATCTGAAGGCCCGATGACATCGGTCGAAGCCATCGCGACAGTCCCGTTCGTCGACGGGATCGTCTACGGCGAGGGACCCCGGTGGCATGACGACCGGCTCTGGTTCACCGACGGTCTCGCCGGACGGGTGTACTCGGTCGGCGAGACCGGTGACCTCGGTGTCGAGCTCGAGCTCGCGCGTGCCTCCGGCCTCGGGTGGCTACCCGACGGGACGCTCGTGGTGTCGACGCTCTTCGCCGCCGAGCTGCACCACGCCGACCGGCACGGAAACCTGACGGCCAGCTACGACGTCAGCCACCTCGCATGGTCCACCAACGATCTGCTGGTCGCGCCGGACGGCCGGGCCTATGTCGATCTCTACATCGCTGACGGCAGGAGCCTGACCGGCGGCATCGGACTGGTTTCACCTGACGGCACCGTGCGCGTCGTGGCCACCGGACTGTCGATGCCCAACGGTCTCGGGTTCCTGCCCGACGAGTCCACTTTGGTGGTCAGCGAAACCCACGGCTCACGCCTGCTGGCCTTCGCTGCCGGAGCCGACGGCACCCTCGGCGCTGCTACCGTGTTCGCCGACCTCGGCCCGCAGCGGCATCCCGATGGCTTGTGCATCGACGCGATGGGAGGGGTCTGGGTCGGCTGCTATGACACCGGCGAGTTCCTGCGCGTTCTCGCCGGCGGCGAGATCACCCACCGCATCGAGATAGACCGTGGCTGGGCGGTGGCACCTGCGCTGGGCGGCCCCGACGGACGCACGCTCTACCTCATCGTCGACGACACGACACACGAAGGACTGCTGGCAGGCAGTTCGACCGGACGTGTTCTGCAGGCTCGCGTCGACGTTCCGGGCGTCGGATCTCCCTGATCTCGGTCAGCTGCTGGGTTCTACGTTCTCGTCGTCGTCCGGCTCCTCGGCCGGTGCCGCCTCCAACGGGACGCTCTCGGCGCGCGGAGCCCCGACAGCGGTCGGGTTGTCAGCCGGCTGAAGCCGGACCACCTGCCCCACCGCCCGGCGCAGCCCGGGCGGTCCCTCTTTGCGGAAGAACTCACCGATGCGTCCGGCGCGGTACCGCAGGGGCGAGCCGAGAAGCTCACCCATCACCACGCCGCTGCCCAGTGCCAACGCCGTAGCTGCCGCGCTCAGCAGGTGCGCCAGCCCCTCACCGAACTTCTCGTCCACGGCGAAGGCGAACACCGCCCAGAACACGGCGAGACCGGGCAGCATCGGCATGATGCCCGCGGTCGCCGTCACCAGCGCCGGGGACTGCCGGCGAATGGAGATGAGGGTAGCCAGGAATCCGACCCCGACCGCCGCGATCCCGGTGGCCGCCCACTGGCCGAATCCGGCGGTGCCCAGCCCGATCAGCGTCAGCTCGGCAAGCCCGGCCGCAAGTCCGGCTGTGGGCAGTGATCTCAGCGGCGCGTAGCTGGCCATGGTCAGACAGATTCCGGCCAGCGCGGCACCCACGACCGCGAGGAAGATGGGCAGCGGCCCTCTCGGTGTGATGAAGGTGCCGGCCGTGTTGACATGGAGTTCGATCTGCACCCCCAGGAGGGTGGCGGCCTGCAGTGCGCCGGTGATGCCCACGACGATTCCCGCCGTGAGAAAGACCGCGTCCCCGAGTCGTGCGACCGCAGTGACCATGTAACCGGTCAACGCATCCTGCACAGCACCGACCAAAGTCATGCCGGAGAGCAACAGCACGATCCCGGTGGCGACCAGCGCGCTGAGACCCTGGCCGGTGTAGCGATAGGCGGCCAGGGCGATCAAGGTCGCGATCGCTGCCCCGACTGCGTGCTGGAAGAAGAACGGGGTCCCGATCCGGTTCAGCAGGCGGCCGACCCGATCGATCAACGCGGCGGTGAGGCTGGCAAGCAGACAGGTCAACCAGTTGCCGCCCAGCAGCAACGCGATGCCGAGCGCGAAGCCCGCCCACCCTGCGGTCGCGAGCCAGCGAGGGAACGGATGCGGGCTCTCGGTCAGCTCGTCCATGGCCTCGTGGGCCTCGTCGACGGTGATGCCGCCAGAGGTGATGCGCCGCACCAACCGATCTAGCTCGGCGAGCCGGGTGTAATCGGTGGACCTGGTGCGGACCGCGCGCATGATGGTCACCGGCGGGCTGTCGGCGGTCGGCAGCGCCGACACGATGATGGTCGCGACGGTGATGTCGACGACGCAGTCGGTGAGCCGATAGGCCTGCGCTACATCCTGCGCAGTGGCCACGACGTCGGCGGTACCCGAGCCCGACGAGAGCATGACCTCCGCGAGCCGGATGGTCAGGTCGAGCACCTTGCGGGTGTGCACATCACCCATACCGGCCGACGCACGACTGCGCCGGCCCGCTACCGGTGCCGGGTCACGGCGCCCGCGCAGGGCCATGCGCAGCCCGCCGCGCAAGCGGTCCCTGCCGTTCAGACCTTCCTCAGCCATCGGTGAAAAGCGTAATGATGAACGCTCGGCTGCTGGTGGAACCAGCCCGGGTGGAAATGTCGTCAGCGCACGCTGTCGGCGGCCCTGATCACGTCGGAGCCGACAAAGGTGAAGATCTGCTCGGCCACTTGCAGCGGTTGCGGCTGACCGGTGAAGCGATGCGCGCCGACACCGTAACTCACGTCTGGCGGCGATACCCAGACAAGATCGAAACTGCGTTCCTCAAACCAGTTGAGAATCAAGGGAATCCGGTCCGGGACAGTGCGCCCGCGGGTCCACAGCACGGTACCACCGGTCTTGGTCAGCTGTGGAAGGAAACCGATGGTCCGCTCGATGTCCGCATCGGTGATGTTGCCGAAGATGCCGCAGGCCACCACGATGTCCGCAGGAGCCAGTTCGGCGTAGTGCTCGACGAGCGCGGCATCACCGGTCACCACCTCGACCCCGGTCAACCGATATCTGTCCACCGCCTCGGCGGCGACCTCCGCATTGCGCGGGTCCAATTCGACCAGGCGCGCCCGGACGTCGTCGCGTCGCGGATGCCCGGCCAGCACCTCGAGCAGATCCCGGCCCTGGCCGGCGCACAGGCTGACGATCCGCAGCGGGCCGGCCGCGGTCTCATCGAGCGCTTGCCTGATCAGGGTCTGCACGGCGCGAAGCCGATGCGCCAGCGCGGAATCGGGTCGGTCATAGTCCTCATGCCAGCTGTGCCAATCCACCACGGCCGAAACCATATGGGCTGAACCGGGTCGGCCGCCGCGCCGCGGCGCGGGCCGACGGGACAGCGCTTGACCGCGGCGATGACGCCGGTGCCGTGAATTCACCTGGGAATGCAGGCTATTCGATCAGACCCGTCGTGCCGATCGGAACATGAGCGACATTAATCGCGCCGTGATGAATATTGGACTACCGCTGGAAGCGCACGTAGCGATCGACGACGTCCGCATCGATTCGGGAGTAGGTGACGCTGTCCACCTGAGTGCCGCGATCGTCGACCAGCAGCAGATTTCCGCCCGAATTGCCGAGCTGGACACCTGACCCGTCGAGCACGATCACCGCCGACGCACCAGCGGCCAGCTCCGCGTCGAGCTTGCTCTCCCTGCCGTTGCGGTCGACCAGCCGCCAGCCATGCAGCGACACTGCCGTGGTGGCGCGGTTGCCGATCACAACGGCCTCATGTCCAGGGTCCGGGCCGACGGGATTGATCAGCGCCCGCTCGAGGTATGCCGCCCCCACAGTGACCGGTGTGCCCGGGCCCGGTTGCCCGATCAACCGGGCCAGCGGCTGCGCGCCCGGTGCCGCGTCACCGACCGCGTCGGTGGGCACCTGCTGCGTCTGGAACGCCAGCAGAATGCCGACGACCCGATCGGGGAAGGCCAGCAGGAGTCCGCCGTCGTGGAATGCGCCGTTGTCGCCGCTGTGGGCGCCGACGTTGCCCTGATTCATGTGGATGTCGTGGACGCCGTGAAGGCCGTCGGTGTTGCCGAACTCGGCATCGATCGGCTTGTGCAGGTTGCGGTCGAATTTGGCACCGAAGGCGTAGAGTTCGCCGCCGGCTGCACGGCACTGGGTCAGATACAAGGTCAGAAGATCTTGCAGGTCGTCGGCATTCGCATTGCCGCTGGGAGGCAGCGCCCGGCCCAGCATGAAGTCGAACATCGGCGCCTTGACGTAGTCCAAGGACGACGCCGAGTTGGACTGCGTGAGGGTGAAGCCCGACGCCGCGCTCGCCAGACCGCTGACGACAGGGTGGCCGACCAGCGGATCGACCACCCAGAAGACGACTTCGCTGCCGTCGTTGGACTCCACGTTGACCGCGACGCGCCACGGTTGGCCGGAGTCGTCCAGCGCCCGGATCTGCAGGTGCGGGCTGGACTGCCCGTCCTCCCGCACGAAACGGTCCGGTCGAGCGCGCAGGACGCCGTAACTGATCGCCATGATCGACTCCTCCGTCGAGGTGCGCGGCACAACGGCTTTCACATGCCCACACCACAGAACGTATCGACGCGGACCGCCACCGGACACGCGTAGCCGACTACGCGATCCGTCAGCGGGGACCTATCTGCCGTGAGAGGCGAAGAACTGAGCGGAGGCGTCGGAGGCGTCGAAGGCCCGGCTGGCCGCGCCGACCGACTGCACGGGAAGAATCTCGGGCACTCCCGGCCAGGTGTGCCCGCCACCGTCGACCCGCATGAACACCACCGAGGTGCCCGCAGCACACCCGTCCGAGGCGAGGCGGTGGGTTTCGGTGCCGTCCCCGGTGCTGGGCAGCACCTCGTCAGACGGAGCCGGGCAGCCGTTGATCTGCCGCCACCGGTCGACCATCGCCGGACCCGATACCACGGTGCTGCCGCCCCCGCGCCCGGTCATCGGCCCACCGTTGAACGGCACGACGGGGTCTGCAGTCCCGTATGTCGCAAGGACCGAGACGGGTCTGACCGGATTGCAGCCGACGTTCGTTCCGAGCGTGCCGGCGACCGGGGCGATCGCGGCGAACAGGTCGGCACGATCACAGGCCAGCCGGTTGGCCATGAACCCGCCCGCCGACAGCCCGGTGGCGTATACCCGGCCACGCGGGATGCCGTTCTCGGCGACGAGGCGATCTACGAGGGTGGAGATGAACCCGACATCGTCGACCCCTTGACGGTCCGGCACGGAAGCGCCGCGGCCATCAGCCCAGCTGTAATCGATGCCGTCGGGATAGACCACCGCGAACCCATACGCGTCGCCCACCGCGTCGTAGTGAGTGAGTGCCGCCTGGTCGGCCCCGGTCGCGCCGGCGGCGTGCAGGTTGACCACGAGCCCCGACGGTGGACCCCCGGCAGGCAGGTGCAACCGGTAGGTGCGCATCATGCCGCCGAAGTCGATCTGTGCCGAGGGTATCGGCGCTGCCGCCGCGGACGTGACACCGGCCGCGCACCACGAGAACCCGACAACGATCGCCGATACCGCTGTTCTGAGCCATCCCGATGTGAAAAGCACCGGGGCAGAGTAGATATCACGGGCGAACTTTGCGCCAACGCCACGTGACCTAGCGCGAAAGATCCTGCCCGCAGCCGTTGTCAACCGCTTCCACGCCATCCCGGCCCCCACCGATCGTCGTCCAGCAAACGAAGCACCGACGCTACCCGCTCGGTGTGACGAGTGGGCGGAGATAAGCCGATCGAGCTGCGAACGTTCAGACCGTCAAGACCATGCGGTAGCGCGCCTGCCCCTGTTCCATCGCGGCATAGGCGTCCGCGGCCTCGGCGAGCGGGCGTTCCTCGATCAGTGCCCGCACGCCGGTGAGCACCGCGAAGCGCATCGTCTCTTCGACATCGCGGGCGGTCCCCGACGGATGCCCCGAAATGCTCAGTGCGGGCTGGATCAGTTGCACCGGGCTGATCGGCAACGGGTCCGCCGACACCCCGATCGCTACCAGTTCGCCGCGCGGCCCGAGGCCGCCGACGGTGTCGGCCATCGCCTGCGAATTGCCCACGGTGGCCAGCACCACCGCCGCCCCGCCCAGATCACGCAGCGCCGCACTGACGTCCCCGGCGGTCGAGTCGATGTAGTGCCGGGCGCCCAGCGAGCGCGCATCGGCCTCCTTGCCCGAGCCACGCGCGATCGCGACGGTCTCGAAGCCCATCGCACGGGCGAACTGCAGGCCGAGGTGCCCCAGTCCGCCCACGCCGAGCACCGCAACCAGGTCACCTGGGAGGGCACGCGTATGGCGAAGCGCGTTGTACGTGGTCACGCCCGCACATCCCATGGGGGCGGCCTCGGCGAAGGACAGCTCGTCGGGGATCCGGGCCAGCGCGTTCGCCGGTACGGTGACCGATTCCGCGTAACCTCCCGGGTAATGCAGGCTCGGTATCTGTCCCCTCTCGCAGTGGATGAACAGGCCCTTACGGCATGGGATGCACACCCCGCAGTGCCCGCCGAACCATCCGATGGCGACTCGGTCGCCGACCGCGAAATCACTTACGCCGGGCCCAATTTCGGCGACGGTTCCGGCAATCTCGTGGCCTGGGGTCACCGGCCACGAGGTGCCCGGGAAGCCGCCGTTGAGGATGGCCCGATCGGTGCCGCACACGCCGCACGCCGCGACCGCGACCCGAACCTGTCCCCGATCGGGCGAGACGGTTTGGGCGTCAACGAGTTCGAGGGTGCCGCCGGATGACCGGACGTGCACAGCTCGGTGAGTTGCCATGAGGATCCTTAATGGTGGGGCGGCGGGATATCTCGCAATCATGAACCGTCTACGGCCCGCTTGGCCAGAGGCAGATGTCAGCCGAGAACGAACGGAAGTCGCGCTGCCGTTGCTCCGAGCGCCACCTTCTCCGCATCGGTCGGTGCCCGCCGTCCTGTTCCCACCAGCAGAACGTCGCTGTCCGACAACTCGTCGGGGAACGAGACGCCGGTGACCTCACCGAGCAGTTTGCGCGACCGGGCCAGACCCGCCGCCGGTGGTCCGACTGCGCCCGGCAGGTGCGCGACCAGATCCAGGTGGTGCAACGTCCATTCGAGCACGTAGGCACAGAGATAGTCGCCCACGGTGAGCACCTGGTTCTTGGTTTCGACCCGAACTTCCGGGTCGGCGAGCTCGGCCGCCCGCCCGGCCGCCGAGCCGAGGTCGTCCAGGTGGAACTTGAGCAGGTCCGAATCCTCGTAGGCCGCGGCCAGCCGGACGGTCAGCGCATCCAACGGATCCGCACCGGTCGGAGGTGTGTCCGACAGTTCCCAGTAGGTGGCTGCGGCGCGGGTCGGGGCGGCGCGGGTCGGGGTGGCCAGGGTGATCAGCACGTCCTGGGCATCAATGATGAGGTGGCACACCAGGTCTCGAATCAACCACCCCGCGCAGCCGGAGTCCCGGACGAAATCCGGCCGCTCGAGCCCGGCGACTGCCGCGCGTAACGCCGCCCACGAATCCGAGAACTCGCTCACGCCTGCAAGCTAGCAGCGAAGACTAGCTTTCCGCGGCAGTCCAGTCGTATGGCAGGAATTTGCCGTCGAAGGTGACGACCACACGATCGCCGGTGGGATGCGATTTGCGTTGCACGTCGACGCTGAAGTTGATGGCGCTCATGATGCCGTCGCCGAACTGTTCATGAATAAGCTCCTTGAGCGCGCCACCGTAGACCTGGAGCGCCTCATAGAAGCGGTAGATCGTGGGATCGGTGGGCACGGCAGTCGGAAGGCCACCGCGCATCGGCACCGCGGCGAGCACCGGCACCACCGACTCGTCGAGCCCCAGCAGGTCTGCGATGATCGTGCCGGATTCGGCCGGAACCGGGTGCTGTCCGAGCAGTGCAGACACCGTCCACACCACGGGTTTGTCGATGGCATCGGCCAATTGCTGCCATGTCAGCCCCTTGGTCAGACGGGCCTGGATGATCGCGGCGGTGATCTCGTCTCTGCTCATACCAGAAGCATGCCCGCGCCGCGCGGTCACCGCACGCCCAGAGTGCCCGCCAGGTACTCGGCGCGACAAGCCACCCGGGCCAGCTTGCCACTGGTGGTCCGTGGAATCGCGCCTGCGGGAAGGAATCTCAGGTCAGCCAAGGTCAGGCCGTGCCGGGCAGCCACCGCGGCGCGGATGGCCTCGCTCGCCTCCTCGGGATCGGCGCGGTTGGTGCGGGCGGCACGCTCGGCTATCACCACCAACCTGGTTCCCTCAGGATCGCCGTCTGGAGCCACGGTGAACGCCGTGACGTAGCCGCGCCGCACCAGCGGTGAGGCGTCCGCCACGGTGGCCTCGATGTCGTGCGGGTAGTGGCTGCGACCGTCGATCTGAATCAGGTCGGCCAACCGCCCGGTCACGTAGAACTGCCCCTCGAAGTACACGCCGAGATCGCCGGTGCGCAGCCAGGTCACGTCCGCCTGCAGCCCCTCTGCGTGACTGCCCGAGTCGAGGCGAGTGTTCAGCCTCACCCCGAATGTCCTGCGAGTCTCCTCAGGACGGCCCCAATAGCCGCGCCCGATGTTGTTGCCGTGCAACCAGATCTCGCCGACGTGCCCGTCGGGCACTTCCTCGGATCGGGCGTCCGCGGTCGCCGGGTCGACGATCACCGCCCACAAGCTGCGGGCGGGGTGTCCGCACGACACGTGTGCGAGGGCATCTTCGGCGTGTGCGTCGACGCGAACCGCACGGCCGACGGCGAGTTGCTCGCGGTCGAAGTACACCACCGAGGCCTGCTCGGCCGGGGCGATGGTCGAGATCAACAGGGTGGCCTCGGCGATACCGTACGACGGTTTGAACGCCGTCGGCGGCAGTCCGTACGGAGCGAACTTCTCGTTGAAAGCCGTTATCACTTCGGGAATTACGGGCTCGGAACCGATAATCAGCACCACATTGCTCAGATCGATGTCCTCACCCGCGGCGGGCACGCCGCGCTGGGCTGTCCATTCATAGGCGAAGTTCGGCGCGGCGGTGATCACGCGACCGTGCTTCGACGCCTCCGACATGGCCCGGATCCATCGCTGGGGACGGCGGATGAACGCCGTCGGCGACATCAATGTCGAGTGGCCGCCGTACACCGCGGGAAAGCCGATCATCGACAGCCCCATGTCGTGATAGAGCGGTAACCAACTCAGGCCGTGGGTATTTCGGTTCAACAGATCGATGGACAGGATCATCTGCAGCAGGTTCGTCCCGACTGCTCGGTGGGTGATCTCCACGCCGACCGGCGGGCGCGTCGATCCCGAGGTGTACTGCAGGTGCGAGATGTCGTCGGGATCGACCGGAATCGGGGTGAATCTTTCCCCCACGGAATCAGGCACCTCATCGATGACCACCACCTCTGGACGCACGGACTCCGGCATCTTCGCCAGGAATTCCTGCACGGCCGTGTTGGCGGAGACGGTGGTCAGGACGGTCGTCGGACAAGAGTCGAGCAGTGCGGTTTCCAGCCGTTCGGCGTGGCCCTGCAATTCGGGCGCGAACAGCGGCACAGCGATGTTTCCGGCCTTGATCGCGGCGAAGAAGCCCACGACATAGTCCAGGCCTTGCGGAGCGAGGACCGCTACGCGGTCACCCCGCACAGCGACCTGCTGCAGCAGCGCAGCGACAGCCCGCAACCGAACGCCCAGCTGTGTCCAGGTCAGTTCGAAGACTTCTTCCTCGCCGTGGCTGTGATCCAGGAACCGGTACGCCACCAGGTCGCCGACGTGGGCGATGTTGCGGTCGATGAGCGAAATCAGAGTGGTACCCGGGGGCAGGATGATGCCGCCGTTCTCGTCCAGGCAGTCCTCGATACGGAGCAGGCCTGCCGGGGCCTCGTACTGAACCTGAGTGCCGCTATCCATGACCGCAGTCTAGGTGGCGGCACTCTCGAGGCGAGCTCCCAACTGTTCGAGGGTGACAACCCAGCCGTTGTGAAAGCTGTCGAATTCCTCTGGCGGCAAAAGGGAATGCTCGATGGACATCAACGTCTGACCGTCGCCGGCCGGCTCGAACTCGACGTTGACGATGCTGACCACAGTCGGGTCTGCCCAGTCCGAGTTACTCCAGGTGAACCGCAGCACCCGGGGCCGGTCGATCGTCAGGAACTGTCCGGTGATCAGCACGCTCGAACCGGAATCGTCGATGTCGAACCGCACGAGCCCACCCACCCGAGGTTCGACCGCCACCTCCACGCAGTACACCGGCCGCGGGCACATCCACTCCCGCAGCGACTCGGGATCGAGCCATTCGTCGAACACCACATCTGGGGCGGCGGGCATGAGTCGCCGCACACGGACGGTCGGCGCGTCGGTCATCGGGACTGCGCCTTCCGACGCAACCGTGCGGCCAGGGCGTCGGCGCGGGTCGACCAGAAGTCCGTCTGCTCGGTCATCCACTGCTGGGCCATGGTCAACCCATCCTGTTTGAGCGAGACCCAGTGCTCTCGACCACGGATCTCGCGCTGTACCAGGCCGGCGGCTTCCAGCACCCCGATGTGGCGCGAGACGCCGGCGAACGTCATGGGCAACGGGGCAGCCAGATCGCTGATGCGGGCGTCGCCCTCACGCAGCGCCTCCAGCAATCGGCGCCTGGTCGAATCGGCCAGAGCTGAATAGGCGCGGTCCAGAACTTGATCTTCAACCACCTTGTTGACTATAGCCATGCGCCGTGGTTACCTCGAGGAACATTATTCAACTGATTTGTTGAACGATTGAAGAGCGTGGCAACGGACTCACGACGGGAGCAACCATGCAGAACCCACCGATCGTGCCTGCCGCAGAATGGCAGGCCGCCCTCGACGAAATGCTGGTCAAGGAGAAGGAATTCACCCGCGCACGCGACCGGCTCGCAGCGCTGCGCCGGTGCATGCCGTGGACCCCGGTCGAAAAGGACTACCGGTTCGAAGGACCCGAAGGCACCGCGACGCTGCTCGACCTGTTCGCCGGGCGTCGTCAACTGATCGTGTACCGCGCCTTCCTAGACCCCGGCGTGGACGATTGGCCGGAGCACGGTTGTGTCGGGTGTTCTCTGATGGCCGATCACATCGGCAACCTCGCGCATCTCAACGCCCGCGACACCACGCTCGTGTACGTGTCGCGGGGCTCACAGGACGACATCGCCAGGATCAAGACCCGCATGGGCTGGGCTCATCCCTGGTACACCATGGTCCCTCGCCCAGACGCCGCATTCGACGTGGACTTCGGTGTCGATGAATGGCACGGCACCAACGCATTCATCCGCGACGGAGACCAGATCTTCCGCACGTACTTCATCGACAACCGCGGAGACGAGGCATTCGTCAACACCTGGAACTTTCTGGACATGACCGCCCTCGGCCGACAGGAGACCTGGGAGGACTCTCCACCGGGATATCCGCAGACCAAGGCCTACGAGTGGTGGTCATGGCACGACACCTACCCCGAGCACGAACCGTCACGGTGGTTCGGTGACCCCGATCCCGACAATCCGCGCGATCCACGTCCGCCACAGGACGGCTGCGCGGCTTGCGGGCGCCAGTGATCCACCGCGGGGCAAGCCCGCACCGGCCGTTGGACAAGATGGACGGGTGACACAACCTCCGCTGACCGTCCCCGCCCTCCTGCGACGCAGTGCCGCCGAGTTCGGTGAATCCGTCTACCTGGTCACGCCTACCGACCGGCTCACCTACGTCGAGGCCGACCGACGGTCGGCCGATCTGGCGCGGTGGCTGCTCCGTCAAGGAGTGGGCAAGGGCACCCGCGTCGGGTTGTTCTTCCCCAACGGCGCCGAATGGGTGACATGGTGGCTCGCCGTGTCACGCATCGGTGCCATCGCGGTACCTCTCAGCACGCTCTATACCCCCGTCGAGATCGCAAAGGTGTTGCGGCTGGCAGATATCGGAATACTCATCGCCCCCGGTACGGTGCTCAACATCGACGTCGCCGAGAGGTTGGAAGCGGCCCTGCCCGAACTGCTCCACCACACGAGCAGTCGACTGGCGTTGCGTGCCGCCCCGTATCTGCGTCGCATCGCACTGGCCGACGCCGTCGACCGGCCATGGGCTTCAGGCGTTACCGGCGACGAGCCGGACCGGGTGCCGACGGATGTGCTGGCCGCCGCGGAAACTGAAGTATCCCCCGCCGATCTCGCGATCATGGTGCACACATCGGGATCTACGGCCGATCCCAAAGGGGTGCTGCACACCCATGGCACGCTGGTCCGTCAGACCTCGACCTGGCCCGCCGCCATCCGCGCGATCAGCGGGACGGACGTCCAGTCCCGGATTCTGTGTGCGATGCCGTTCTTCTGGATCGGCGGACTGCTCGCGGTCACCGGTGCCCTGCACGAGCCCGTCACCCTGGTGGTCATGCCGAAGCTGGATCCCGCGACCGCACTGGATCTGGCCGAGCGGGAACACATCACCGGGATCGTAGGCTGGCCCGCATTCACCCAGCGATTGCGCGAGCATCCTTCGTTCGCCGACCGCGATCTGAGTAGCGCACCGATGCTGCGCGACGGACCGCTCGACATCGCCATGACCGATGTGCCCGACGGCTTTCCGGTGCACCGCACCATGTCTGAGACGGCCGGCGGATTCGCCTTCACCGACATGGCCATCGTCGACGAGCATGGCTGCCCCGTTGCACCGGGCGAGACCGGCGAACTCCTGGTCCGCGGTGTCGGCGTGATGGCCGGCTACAACAAGCGAGAACGGTCGGAGACGTTCGACGCCGATGGTTGGTACCACACCGGCGACAAGGTGTACCGCCGCGAAGGCGATCCCCGGCTGTTCTACGTCGGACGAACCACCGACCTGATCAAGGCCGCCGGTGCCAACGTCTCCCCGTTGGAGGTCGAGGCGGTCATCGCCGAATCAACCGATGTGACGCAATGCGTGGTCATCGGCATCGATGACCCACAGCGCGGTGAGGAGGTGTGCGCGGTCGTGGTCCCCGCCGTCGAGCTCGACATGCAGTCGCTGGCCGCCCATGCCCGCAAACAGTTGTCCGCCTACAAGGTGCCGACCCGATGGGCACTGACCACCAGCGACCGGATACCGACTCTCGCCAGCGGCAAGTTCGACCGGAAAGCCCTGCGGCAGTTGATCATCAGCGGAGAGATCGAGACCGTTCGCATCCAGCCGGCGCACCGATCCGTGGGTTGACCGCGCGGGAAATTCAGAAGCGATCGGTCTGATCGCGGAATGCGGCCGCTGGCTGGACGAGCGCACCCAGGTCTCGAACCCGACCGGCCAGGGTGGCGTCGGATGTCACCACCGTGACCGCATCAGGGCGCGAATCCGCGTACACCAATCGCACGATCTCGTCGTCCGCCGAATTCGCGGCGGCCCGCGGGGCGTGACAGATGTCGATGACGGTGGATCGGATAGCCGGTCTGACCGGCCCTTCGAGCACCACCGTCACCTGTTGCCCCTCTGCCTCCGACCAGCGCTCGAGTCGCCCGACCAGACCCACCAGCGCGCCACGGCGGTCCTTCCACCAACCGTCCGGCTTCGACCCGATGACGTTCATGGCGTCCACAATCCAGCGCACTCAACCGACGGTACGGGCACTCTGCATGCAGAACGTGCCGAATCGGGGTTCACTGGAATGTCTCAACCGGACGTGCGCGGAGGAAGGAGCACCGACATGGTCGCCGATTCAGGTGGTGCCTCCGTCGAGCCGGCAAAGGCCCGGCACATCCGGCTGACGTCCCACAGCGCAGTCGCGGGCACCCCGACGATCCGTTGGGGCGCAGCCAGCGCCGCCGAGCGCGGCCCGGTGATCGGTACCACCACCACACGCGCGCACCGCAACGTGATCGGCACCCACAGTGGCTCATACAGCGTGTACCGGGCATTGGCCGTTGCGGCGGGCACGCTCTCCCCGGGCCACCGCGCCGATCTCACCAACACCGCTCCGACCGACGTGATCGGTCCGTACGCCCAGTGGAGCCAACCCGAGGCGATCGTCAGCCTGGATCCCTGGGGAGCGATGATCTCGGAGGCATTCACCACCGAGCTGGCCGCGGGCTACGACATCAGGCCGACCATCGCGGTGACCAAGGCTCACGTACTCGTGCCGGAGATCACCACGGCCATCGCCGCCGGCCGGCTACATCCTGACGGAGCGGTGCTGCTGGAGAACGGGGCGGCACTGGTGACCAAGGCAGCGATCGAGCCGGTGTGGTTCCTGCCTGGGGTGGCAGCCCGCTTCGGGTGCACCGAGACCGCTCTGCGCCGTGTGCTGTTCGAGGAGACCGGAGGCATGTATCCCGAACTCGTCACCCGCGGCGATCTCGAGGTGTTCCTGCCCCCGATCGGTGGGCAGACGGTCTACATCTTCGGCGCACCACGAGATCTCGCGGACCCGACGGTGGAACTGACCGCTCGGGTGCACGACGAGTGCAACGGCTCCGACGTCTTCGGCTCCGACATCTGCACGTGCCGGCCCTATCTCACCCACGCGATCGAGGAATGCATCGCCGGGGCGCAGCGCGGTGGCGTCGGCATGGTCGCCTACTCCCGCAAGGAAGGTCGGGCACTCGGTGAAGTGACCAAGTTCCTCGTCTACAACGCCCGCAAGCGCCAGGACGGTGGTGACACAGCCGACCAGTACTTCGCCCGCACCGAATGCGTGGCGGGCGTGCAGGATATGCGTTTCCAGGAGCTCATGCCGGACGTCCTGCACTGGCTCGGCATCCGCAAGATCCACCGGCTGGTGTCGATGAGCAACATGAAATACGACGCCATCACGGGTTCCGGTATCGAGGTCGGCCAGCGGGTCAACATCCCGGATGAGTTGATCCCCGACGACGCCAGGGTCGAGATCGACGCCAAGATGGCCGCCGGTTACTTCACCCCTGGGCCGGTGCCGGGTGCCGACGAACTCAAGATAGCCAAGGGACGCGGACTGGCCTGATGACCAGCACACTCGACCACTCCACAGCCGTATCCACCCTGCGCAGCACCACGGCAATACGCGAACGGGCACAACACCTGCTGCGACGTGCCCGGGCCGGGGATTCGGCCTGGTTCCTGGTCGACGACGATGCCCTCGACCACGCCGCATCGGAGGTCGCCCGGGTGACGCGGACCCGCTACCCCACACTTGCCATCCCCTATCACAGCCGGTGGCGCCATTTCGAAGCCGGAGGCATCGATCGACGTTCTGAGTTGGATTCGCGCTCAGGCAATTCGGGCAATGCCGAGCAGGCCCGGTCGATGATCGACCTGGCAGTGGTGAGCGTGTTGCTCGATGCCGGCGCCGGATCCGATTGGCGCTATACCGAACCCGGCACCGGCCTTCAGCTCGCCCGCTCCGAGGGGTTGGGTGTGGCCAGCTGGCACGCCTTCTGCAATGGGCTGTTCTCCAGCGATCCCGCCAACCCGCTGCAGGTCGATTCCGCCGCGCTGAGCGCGCTCGACGCACAGGTCGTGGGCCGGGCCTTCCAGACCGGCCCGGGAAATCCGCTGATAGGCCTGGCCGGTCGGGTGCGGTTGCTACACCGGCTCGGTACGCAATTGGCAGCTCACCCAGAGGCATTCGGCCAGAACGGCCGGCCCGGTGAATTGTTCGACACGGTCACCGGTCCGACCGTCAGCGCCCACCGGTTGCTCACGACGTTGTTGGACACATTGTCGGAAGTGTGGCTCACCGACAACGCGATCGGTGGTCAGGCACTCGGTGACTGTTGGCGGCATCAGGCGGTCCCGGGCCTCGGCTTCTCGCGGGGGTGGATGCCCTTTCACAAGTTGTCGCAGTGGCTCACCTACTCCCTCATCGAGCCGTTCGAACGGGCAGGTGTCACCGCCACCGACCTCGACGCGCTCACCGGGTTGCCCGAGTACCGCAACGGCGGCCTGATGCTGGATACCGGCGTGCTGCGGTTACGCGATGCGGCACTCGCCGAGCGGGATTGGGCGGTGGGTGACGAACTCGTGGTCGAATGGCGGGCATTGACGGTCGCGCTGCTCGACGAGCTGGCACCGCTCGTACGCGGCCATCTCGGCGCCCCGCAACTGCCGATGGCCTGTGTACTGGAGGGCGGAACCTGGGCGACCGGGCGGGAATTGGCCGTACGCCTGCGTGACGGCCGCCCTCCGCTGTCCGTCAGCAGTGACGGCACGGTCTTCTAAAAGGAGCGACCACATGGGCAACCTGCACGTCATCGACCATCCGCTGGTGCAGCACAAGCTGACCCTGATGCGTCAGAAAGAGGTGTCCACCAAGGGGTTCCGGCAGTTGCTCAACGAGATCTCGATGCTGATGAGCTACGAGGTGCTGCGTGACATCCCGGTCCACGACATCGATATCGATACGCCACTGGAATCCACCACAGGAGCCGTGATCGACGGCAAGAAACTGGTGTTCGTGTCCATCCTGCGGGCCGGAAGCGGCATCCTTGACGGCATGCTCAGCGTGATGCCCAACGCCCGCGTCGGCCACATCGGTCTCTACCGCGATCCGAAGACCCGCGTAGCGGTCGAGTATTACTTCAAGCTGCCCGGTGATCTGCATGAACGCGACGTGGTGGTCGTCGATCCGATGTTGGCAACGGGTAATTCGGCAGTCGCCGCGATCGACCGCATCAAAGAACACCAGCCGCGATCCATCAAGTTCG
This sequence comes from Mycolicibacterium fortuitum subsp. fortuitum, assembly GCF_022179545.1. Next base: position 3,330,970 of record NZ_AP025518.1, read on the forward strand.
TCTGCCTGCTGACCTGTCCGGAGGGCGTCGCCGCGATGCAGCAGGCGCACCCGGATGTGCCCATCTACACGGCAGCACTGGACCGGGAACTCGACGAGCAGGGTTACATCGTCCCCGGTGTCGGCGACGCGGGCGACCGCATCTTCGGAACCAAGTGAACGCACACCGCTGGGGCCTCGGCGCTTTCGTCATCGTCGAGGCCGCCTACCTGCTCACCTCTGCGGCGTTCGGCGTGCTGGCACCTGCGGGTCCTCCCCCGGCCTGGCTGATCACCCTGGCCATCGGCGTACCCACATTGGTCGCGGCAGCACTGGCCGTCGCCATCGCGTCGTGGCGCGGAAACGGCGCCCGCATCGACTTTCGATGGCAATGGTCCTGGCGCGCCGTCGGTCTCGGGTTGGCGTTCGGCATCGGCGGGTTGTTCGTCACGTTGCCCGCCGCGTTGGTCTATCAGGCGATCGTGGGGCCCGACGCCACCTCTGCCGTCGGTGGTGTCTTCGAGGGTGTTCGGACCGGGTGGCCGATGGCGGTGACCGTGCTGCTGCTCGTCGCGGTGGTCGCCCCGATCTGCGAAGAAGTCGTGTTTCGCGGACTGCTCTGGGGTGCCCTGGAACAACGGTGGGGACGCGTCACCGCGGCGATCGTGTCCACCCTCGTATTCGCCTTGGCTCACCTGGAGCTTCAGCGGGCCCCGCTGCTACTGGTGGTGGCGATCCCAATTGCCCTGGCGCGACTGTATTCCGGCAGTTTGTGGGGCGGCATCATCGCCCATCAGGTGACCAATCTGCTGCCGGGCATCATCATGATGTTCGGCCTGCTGGGTATGGTGCCGGCCCGCTGACGCGTCAGCGCTTGCGGTCCCGCACCTTGTACGTCGAGGGCCACGACATGCGAGATTCGTCGCCCACCAACGGAGTTCCCGATCCACCGACGCGAACGTCGTAGGCTTCCTGCCCGGCGCCGACCTCGCGGTTGGCGTGCTCTTGGGCCAGGTAATAGAGCTGGTCGATCTCGGCTTCGGAGAACGCCACGAAGGTGGTCTTGCGCACGATGTCGTTCATGCCCGCCGTCATCCGGTCGGGCAGGACACGCGAAGCCAGCGCCGCCAGCCCCAGCAGGATGAACGGGATGACCCAGTAACAGAGGTAGGACAACGGAGTCTTGGTGTCCAAGAGCGTGGCATCGCCCTGCACGATCGGCGGAATTGCCGAGGAGATCGTCATCCCCGCGAAGGCACCCACCCAGATCCAGGTCAGTATCTTGACGATCCTTTGGAACAGGTCACTTTCGACAACGCCGGGCGGTTGGCCGGCCGCGGCGAACTCCATCACGAACGGCTTGCCGATAAGCAGACCGATCAGGGCGACCAGGAAGATCCCCACTGTGCTCAGGGGCTGAATCCACCGCTCCATGACTTCTTGGTTCAGCACCAGCGTGAGGATCGTGAGCACGATGAAGTTCGCGAGCGCACCCACCTCGAGAGTGCGCCCCGGTGCCCCGGAGATCCGGCTGATCGTGAACGTCGCGAAGGCCGTCGCCAGCGCCACCAGCACGGCGACCAGGAACGGCACGTTGCCGACGAGTACCCAATAGATGATCCACGGTGCGAAGCCAAACAGGATGCCCACGAGCGCCCAGTCTAAGGGCTTACCGTTGATCCGACGGCAACTATCCGCCCGCGCTGCTATTCCTCACTCTGCCCGTTGTTGCGGCGCCACTCCGCGATCTTGCGGCCCATCGAGTCGGCTGCACTCGTCGCGGCCTGCCCCACGCCGTCGATGACGCCGCCCAAGCCGTCCCGGATCCCTCGGATCAACGGATCGTTGGACTGGTCGAAACCGTCCTTGTAATGGCGGGCCGCCGCACTGACGTCGTCGGTCCAACTCGCCGTGGCATCGTCGACTTTCAGTGGATAGTTCCCTGCCATGATGGCGCCGTAGCCGCCGGTATCCACCCATTTGGTCAGCGCCGCCGCTCGCAGCACCGAGAACGGATGGCTCTCCAGTTCCAGATTGAGCAGCTTGAGCAACCCATCGCGCATATCTCCGGTCGCCTCGTAGTCACGCGCCTGAGCGAGGAACGCCTGCGAGTCGAGCTTGTCGAGGTGGCTGCCTGCCGCCAGCTTCAGCTCGACCCGGATCGCCATGTCGATGTCCTGGCCGCACAGCAGACCCGCCCGGTCCCCCGAGAGTTCGGATTTGCGTTCCCATTCCTGCAGACCGGCAAGGATCGCCCGCAGCGCCCAGCCACCCACCGGGACGAAACCGAACGAAGACGCCAACCGCATCAGATGATCGAGCATCGTGCGGTAGACGGCATGGCCGCTGAGGGCATGACCGAGCTCATGCCCGACGATGAAACGCATCTCGTCGTGCGTCATCAGTTCATACATCGACGAGGTGATCACGATGAACGGGTCGTCCATGCCGATGCAGTACGCATTGACCACAGGCGACTGGATGACGAACATCTCCGGGCGTACCGGAGCGTCGAGCACCTGCACACACTCTTCGAGCAACGCATCGAGATCGGCGAACTGCCGGGGACCCACTCGCGCAGATGTGGCCAGATACAACAACCGGTGCTTGCGTTCGCGCAGCATTCCGGACAGCAACTTGAGGATCTGATCGAAACCCTTGAGCCGACGCAACGCCGTCAGCGCGGTCCGGTCTGCCGGATGCTCCCAGGCCCGTGAACTGATACCCGGAAAAACGGTCCGCGTGGTCGCGGGTGTCTGTTCCATCTGTGCTGTGCGCCCTTCGTCGTCGACAGCTCAGAGCCTACGTACTGTCGAGCCGCCGAGGACGCACGAATTTCAGGCTTCAGGCGATGATGCGAACGAGGTAAGGCGTCATGCCCTCGCCGCGCACCGGGGTGACCGCGACGGCGGGCTCGGTACCCTGGATCATCTGGTTGTTGCCCAGGTAGAGCGCCACGCTCTGAGTGCCCTCGGGCCCGTAGAAGATCAGGTCACCGGGCAGCGCCTGAGACGGCAGCACCTTTTGCCCCACCTTGTACTGCTCGCCGGAAGATCGCGGCATCTTCACCCCGACACCACCGAAGGCGTACACGATCAGACCGGAGGCATCGAAGCCGACCACATTCGCCGACGGATCCGGCGCAACGCCGAAGCCAGGAGTCAGCGCGGGAGCGGTCACCGCCGGGGTCGAAAGGCCCGGTGTCAGACCGCCGCCCGCCAGTGGCGGGGTCGCGGTGGCCAGGCCCGGGGCGGGCAGTGTACGGGCGATACCACGGGTCGGGCCGTTGACGTCGCCCCCGCCGTAGCTGAACGGCACGCCGCGCTGTGACAACGCACGGGCGATCACGACGTCGACATAGCGCTGGTTGCCGGTGGGGCGTTCGATCGGTGCGGCACCGGCCACACCGGGAGCCGCAACCAGAAATGCCAGACCGAACAGCAGGGCAAAGGTACGTCTCATCGAACATCAACTCTCTCGACCACCGGAAGGCGATGCCGGCCGCTGGTCGTCGTCAGCCGGGTCAACCATTTGTACCGCGCATTGAGCGCTTTGCCCAATTAGCAAGGGGCACAAGCTCGATCAGATGCACTACCGTAACCCAACGGTTATCGTCGCGGCGGCGGGAAGCATCCGTCGCCGTGGCTTCCGAGCCGCCGCCCGCGCCGGTGGAGACAGCGCTGCTCCGCGTCGCGGCAAAGTTCCCAGGACGGATCGGATTTGCTTTCGACGCCCCGAAAATCGTTGGGGTACAGGGCTCGCCGAGGGCCCCGACCATGTTTGCGGATCACCTGACACCATGGTGGTATGCATCCCGACGCGCATCCGCAATCCTGGTCGGCCCGGCTCTGGGAGTCGATCGAGCCGACGTTCACCGCCATCCTCGAGCACCCGTTCCTGACCGGTCTGACCGACGGCAGCCTGGACGACGCGGCGTTCGCCCACTATGTGGCGCAGGACGTGCACTACCTGCGGGACTATGCGCGCGCATTGGCCATCGTCGGCGCCAAGGCCCCCACCCTCGCCGACACGGCGATGTTCTCCCGCCATGCCGCCGAGGTCTTCGACGTCGAGTTGGGCCTGCACAACGAACTGCTGCCCGAACTGGGTCTGGATGTAGAGGCGCTCAACTCGACGCCGGTCGCCCCAACTACCCGGGCATATACGAGTTATCTGCTGGCCGCTGCCTACAGCGGCACGTTCGCCGAGGGATTGGCGGCGGTCCTGCCCTGCTACTGGATCTACGCACGGGTGGGAACGGCGTTGCTGGAGCGGGGATCACCCGATCGGCGCTATCAGCGCTGGATCGACAGCTATGGCGGCGATGAGTTCGCCGCCACCGTTGCCGAGGTGCTCGGTGTGACGGATCGGGTGGGACCGACATTGGGTGAAGAAGACGATGCCGCCGCACGAGCCCACTTCGAGGTCACGGCGAAATACGAGTGGATGTTCTTCGACGCGGGCTATCGCCGCGAGCAGTGGCCGATCTGAGCACCGGCCGGTCCCTCACCGGCGCGCCTGGCACACCGGTGAGGGAGTGTGACGACGATCAGAGCGCGGCCAGCGCGGCGTCGTAGTCCGGTTCCTGGGCGATCTCGGGCACCAGTTCGGAGTAGACCACGTTGCCGTCGGCGCCGACCACGACCACCGCACGCGCCAGCAGACCGGCCATCGGGCCATCGGCGAGAGCGATGCCGTAATCCTCGCCGAAGCTGTCGCGGAACGACGACGCCGTGGTCACGTTCTCGATGCCCTCGGCGCCGCAGAAGCGCTTCTGGGCGAACGGCAGGTCGTTCGACACACACAGCACCGTGGCGCCCGACTTCGCGGCACGCTCGTTGAAGGTGCGCACACTGGTGGCGCACACCGGGGTGTCGATCGACGGGAAGATGTTCAGCAGCACCGATTTGCCCTTGAACTGGTCACTGGTGACGGCGCCGAGATCGGTGCCGACGAGCGAGAAGCTCGGGGCCGGGCTACCGACGGCCGGCAGTTCGCCGACGGTGTTGATGGGGTTTCCGCGCAAGGTTATCTGTGCCATGGGGCACAGTCTGTCAAAAGCGGGTGCCGTGCGGGCGGGCCGGGGTGCGACGATGGGCGTGATGATCGATCTGCCCGGGGCGGTGCGCGCGATGGGCACCCGTGGACCGCAGTGGCAGTCGTGGGTCGACGGTTTACCTCGGATGATCCGGGACCGGTTCGACGATTGGGACCTACGCGCCGACGGGCCTGCCGATTACGGCCATTGCTCGATCGTGCTGCCGGTGCGCACGGGCGACGGTGTCCCCGCGATGCTCAAGGCAAGTTTCCCCGATGACGAATCCGAACACGAACACCTCGCGTTGAGGCGGTGGGCCGGCGCCGGCGCGGTCCGGTTGCTGCGAGCCGACCCACACCGGCGGACGATGCTCCTGGAACGGCTGCACCGACGAAACCTCAACGAGCTGTGGGACATCGAGGCGTGCGAGATCGTCGCCGAACTGTACGGCCGGATCCATGTGCCACCGCTGCCCCAGGTGCGGTCGCTGGCCGAATGCACCTCACGATGGACCGCCGACCTGCTGCGCCTCCCCCGCAACGCCCCGATACCGCATCGACTCGTGGAGCAGGCGATCACTCTCGGCCGGGATCTGGCCACCGATCCCGGCATCACCGACACTCTGATCCATGGTGACCTGCACTACGAGAACGTGCTCGCCGCCGAGCGCGAGCCGTGGTTGGTGATCGACCCCAAACCGATGAACGGTGACCCGCACTACGAGGTCGCACCGATGCTGTGGAACCGCTGGGATGAGTTGGCCGGCTACGTCCGCGACGGGGTCCGGCGGCGGCTGTCGGCGCTGGTCGACGCGTCGGGTCTGGATGCCGACCGGGCGCGAGCCTGGGTCATCGTGCGGATGGTGCACAACGCGATGTGGGAGCTGACCGAAACGCCCGAGCCTGATGCGGACTGGCTGACGAGATGTGTGGCGATCGCCAAGGCAGTGCAGGACTGAGCGGTCAGATGACCTTGTATGTGAGGTCATACAGTGCGCCGCCGCCACTGAATTGCTGAGTGAGCTCGCCCCGTCCCAACTCGTCGGAGCGGATGACTATCGAGCCCACGTCCTCCATCTCATCTGTGCGCACGTCCACTTCTCTCAACACGATCTCCAATTGGCCGTCGAACGGCAGCAGTCGGTCCAGATCCACCACATCCCCCTGGCACATCGAGACAGCCCTGAACTGAAATCCATCAGCTCTGCTGATACTGAGCTCGTCGGTCCCGCCGGAGTCGTGGGTCTTCACGGCCCGCAGTTCCGACAGCTTGGCGAACAACGACATGGCATCCTCCGTTGGATCTCCCCGCCAGCGCGGTAGCTGACGCAGTCGATTCTCGAGTTGCCGCCGCAACGCACACATGCGTAGTGCGCTACTTGAATCTGTTCGGGGAAGGTTGCTGCGTCGCGGTGGGGTCCGCTCCCGCGAAACCTCCGTCCGAGCAGTTCAGGCCGCGGAAATGGCGGTGTGCAGGCGGTCGCGCCACCACGCCAGCCGTGTCGGATCGGTGACCGCGTACCGCTCGAGTTGGCTGCGCTGGGGTGCGGGAGGCATCGGTGCAACGGGCAGGTAGCCATCGACGGCGGTCAGGGACCGCGAATCCGCGACCACATCACCGGCGAGAAACACCCGGGTTCCCAGTTCGCACGCGAACCTCAACTCGGGCAACGCCCCCGCGAGCGCGAGCCCGGCGGCCAGTCCGATGGTCGTCTCGAGCGTCGAGCTGACCACGCAGGGCAGTCCGCAGGACTCGGCAACCCGTAACGCACGCCGGGCCCCGCCCAGCGGTCCTGTGGCCAGTACGGCGATGTCGGCCGCATCGCCGAGGCGCAGGTCCGACAGGTCATCGGCTTCACGGATCGACTCCCCTGCCGCGATGGGCACCTCGACCCGGCGCCTCACCTCGGCGAGCTCGTCGACCGTGCGGCACGGTTGTGTGACGAATTCCAGTCCGCCGGCCGCCCGATCGAGAGCGACGATGGCGGATACCGCGGTATCCGGCTCCCACCGTCCCTTGGCATCGCACCTGATGACACCGCCTGTGCCGAGCCCGTCGAGCACCGCCCTGACCCGGTCGAGGTCATCGGCGAGTTTCCCGGTACCCACCTCCACCGCCGCAGTCCGGCAACCCGAGGCCGCGGCGATCTCGCGCGCCCGTGCGGCGTCGACGGCCGGAATGCTGATCGCTATGGGTACTCGCCCACGCACCGGGTCGGGCCAGCCGACCGTTCCCGGCTCGGTGGCCGCCGTCAGCCACCGCCCCAGCGCACCCGCCTGCGGCAGCGGGCTGAACTCTCCCCAGCCCTGGGGCCCCTCGATGAGCATTCCCTCGCGGACCGTGAGGCCACCGACTGGTTCGACGGTCGGGATGGCGAAGACCGGCGAGCGGTCGAAGTCGATGAGGGTCTGCACAACCACGTGACGCTAGCGGACCGATCCGCCGCTGGACGGACAACCCGCGGCTTACACTGCGCCGGTAGGTTCGTGGAGATGCAGGGCATGAGGAGACAGCCAATGGCGAGCGCAGTGTGGCGCGGCGTTTACATCGCGGTGTCGGCCGCAGCGTTGACTGCCGGTTCGATGGCAGTGGACACGATCGTGACCCCGGCTCCGAGTTCGGCGTGCGCGCCCGGGGAGACCGGTGTCACCAACGGTTGCTCACCGTTCTGTGTGCCCGGCAGGCAGCTCGACATCGCGACCGGGTTGTGCCTGCCGGTGCCGCCACCGCCCGCCGCTCCGAATGGTGTTGCGACACCGACCTTCTAGGCCATTACGCTGTCCGTATGGCACAGGTACTGACGGTCAACGTGGCTCATCCACGCCCCAACACCGCTGAGGGCCGTGCCGTCACCGGCATCGACAAGCGGCCCGTCGACGGACCCGTTGCGGTTCGTGCTCCGGGGCCGATGCACGGCGGGCTCGGGAGCGGCCTCGTCGGTGACACGATCGGCGACCAACAGTTCCACGGGGGCGACGACCAGGCGGTGTATGCCTACGCTCGCGAAGACCTGGACAATTGGCAGACCGAACTGGAGCGCGAGATCGCCAACGGTGTGTTCGGTGAGAACCTGACGACGGCCGGTGTGGAGGTCACCCACGCCGTGATCGGTGAACGATGGCGCGTCGGTTCCGGCGGCCTCGAGCTCGAAGTGTCCCGTCCGCGTATCCCGTGCCGGACGTTCGCCAACTGGTTGCAGATCAATGGCTGGGTGAAAACCTTTACCAGAAAGGCGATCCCGGGCGCGTACCTACGGCTGGTCACACCGGGCCCGGTGTCACCCGGCGATGAGATCACGGTGACCAGCCGGCCCGATCACGGCATCACCATCGGACTCGTGTTCCGCGCGCTCACCCTGGAACCCCAACACTTGCCCGAGATCCTGCGGGCCGAGGCACTGCCGGAACCTCTGCGCGAGCTTGCCGAACGCCGCACCAAACAAGGTTGAGCAGTTCCCCTGCGGGACAGGCTATTCCGGCCAGCTGTTCTTGAGGATGATCTCGACGAAGTCCTCGCGCACGAACGAATCGTCGAAGTGTGCGAGCACATCGGCGTTGACGGTGCCGAAGGTCGACCCAGGTCGCTGTTGCACTCCGTCGGTGAACGCGCGCAGAATCCGGTTCTTGAAGTCCGGTCGCGGATGTGCCGCAGTGACGGCAGCGAGCACATCGGGTGTCAGGTCATCGCGGCCGATCCCGAGTACGTCGGTTTCCACACCGGCTGTCACCAGGGCGATTTCCGGGTCCAAGAACTCAGGGATCCCCGGTGTCGTGTGCAGGGCGATACCGAGCCAAACCTTGCGTGCGGCAGCCTCGTCGACGCCGCGCTGCAGCAAGAAATCCCGCGCCGCGTTGGCGCCGTCGACCTCAAAGCGCAGTTTCGAAGTCGTGCGGTAGCCCTCGGTCAGCCCGATGTCGTGAAACATCGCCCCCACGTAGAGCAGTTCGAGATCGGGTTGCAGGCCGCGACGCAGGCCCTGCAACGCGCCGAAGTAGAACACTCGACGGGAATGATGGAACAGCAGATCATCCTCGACATCACGGATGTATTCGGTGGTTTCGCGTACCAGTGCGGTATCTGGCAATTCGATGCCGGCGATGTTGCCGGTCAGTGAAGTCGTCATGATGGTCTCCTCAAAGCTCGGGTCAATGGGTGGGTGGATTCAGGTGATAGCGGTTCACGACGTCGTCGAACCATTCCGGGACGCCGTAGGTGAGGCCATACTTCTTCGACAGCTCGGTGAACTCGGCGGTGGTGTGCAGGGCGGGACTGTCCGGCCCCGGCTCCCCGTGTGAGGCGAGCAGCTCGCCGAGTTCACGGAAGTAGTTCTCGAAACCATTACTCGGCGTGATGACTTCAATGATGCGACCGGGCACCGAACCGGCGTTCCACATCGCGTGCATCTGTCCGCGTGGCTTGGTGATGTACCCGCCCGGGCCCAGTACGACCTCACTGTCATCGGATCGGAAGCCGATCTCACCCGACAGCACGATCGAGTGCTCGTCCTCGTTGGTATGTCGGTGCGCCGCAGTAATCATGCCGACCGCAAAGGGGTGCTCGACAATGGACACCAGGCCGCCGGTTGTGCGACCTGTGAGCTTGAAAACCGCACCGAAGCCCGGGATTTCAGCAATGTCGCCCTCGCCGGGTCGGATCACTGTGAGGGTTGCACCTGTGGTGAATGACATGTGAACCTCCTTGTCGCCGTGTCCCCAGTCTGCGACGCGGGCCACAGCACCGCCCATGTCCGATGCGCCATATTTCCCACAGAAAGCGACACAATGGATCGATGGCACAGGATGTAGGTCCACGTGACATCGTGATCGTGGTCTTCGACGGCATGAAACTGCTCGACGCGGCCGGACCGGCGGAGGTGTTCGCCGAGGCCAACCGGTTCGGCGCGGACTACCGACTGCGGATCGCCTCGGTCGACGGCAGCGACGTCGTCACCTCGATCGGCACCGCATTCGCGGTGACCGATCGGATTGCCGAGATCGACGGTGCCGACACGGTTTTGGTGGCCGGCGGCGACAACCTAGTCGGCCGCCCGATCGATCCCGCACTGGTGGCCGCGCTACGCGAGGTGCCTCCACATACCCGACGACTGGCCTCGATCTGCACCGGGTCATTCATCCTGGCCGAGGCCGGACTGCTCGACGGCCGCCGCGCCACAACCCATTGGCGGCACGCACGTCTGCTGGCACGGGCCTATCCCGACATCTCGGTCGAGTCCGACGCGATATTCGTCAAGGCCGGAGATGTCTACACCTCAGCCGGCGTCTCGGCCGGTATCGACCTGGCGCTGGCCCTCGTGGAAGCCGACCACGGCGGCGACCTGGTGCGCGACGTCGCCAGATCTCTCGTGGTCTATCTCAAGCGCGCCGGCGGCCAATCACAGTTCTCCACCCTGATCGAGTCGGTTGCGCCCGCCGCCTCGGCACTGCGCCGGGTCACCGATGCGATCGGGGCTGACCCCACCGCGGACCACAGCGTGAGAAGCCTTGCCGCACTGGCATCTATGAGCACCCGACAGCTGACCCGACTGTTCCAGGCCGAGCTGGGGACCACACCGGCACGCTACGTCGAAATGGTGCGTGTCGACGTCGCGCGCGCCGCTCTCGATGCCGGGCGCCAGGTGGGCGACACGGCCCGGCTGGCCGGGTTCGGCAGCGCAGAGACCCTGCGACGGGTGTTCACCAACCACCTCGGGGTCTCACCGAAGGCCTACCGGGACCGGTTTCGCACCACGTCGGGTGACTGAGAGCTCTGCATCAGATCCAGCGCGGCAGCTCTTTGCCGATCAGCGGTGCGATCTTGTCCGCCATGTAGGCGTGGCCCGCGTCGGTCGGATGTATGCCGTCGGCTCCGATCAGCTCCGGATTGTCGAAGAACCAGCGCTCGGCGATCGGGTCGACGAATGTCGCCCCGACCTGTCGGGCCTGATCGCGCAGGATGTCACGCACCCCGAGCAGATTCGGCGGAACATCTGGATTCACCCACGGCGGACCGATCACCAATATCCGGGCCGTGGGAGCGGCCTGGCGCGCCGTCGTCAGGGCATCGTGGCTCAGCCGGGTGACCGCACCCAGATCGGCGTCCTTGTCGTTGCGCGACCCGAAGAACACGATCAACGCGTCATCAGGCCGCACCGCCTTGGGTGTCAGGTCTGCGAAGACGCTGCCCCGGTTTCCCCGCGCCTCATAGCCGGCGCCGCCCTCTGCCACCACGTCGGCATCCACCTGCACACCCCGTTGCGCCAGCTTCTGCCAGGCCAACGTGGCCCAGTTCTTCGGCCCCATCCCGCCTTCGGCAACCATGCCGGTGGTGTAGGAATCCCCGATCACCGCGACGTGGTTGATCTGAGGATCCAGACCCGAGGTGACGAAGCGCTGCTGAGGAGCCTGCGCGAACAGCCCGACCACCAGACCGAGTGACACGAGAAAAGTGGTCAGACGACCCACTGCAACCTCCACTGCCGGCGAGACCGAATTCGTCCCGGACCGCGATACCGGGACAGCCTATGGTGTGAACCTCGGCCGTAGATAGGCGGCCGGTGACACAGCGATAACAAGGGCATAACAACCTGTCGCGCAGCGGGATTGGATGGTTACAAGCGGCGTTGTGACGGTTACGACATTCAGCCCGCGCGAGCCGAAACCTCGTCGGCCCGGTCTGCAGAGTCGGTATCGATGCGGTGCAGTTTCTTGGTGGCCGGGTCGACCGGTCGGATGTCGACCATTCTGCGCATCCAGCGTCTCGCCGGCTCCTCCACGAGGTGATACAGCGCGATCGCGCCGACCAGCGAGATCGCGAAGAGGCCGAGCAGCGTCGCCTTGCCCGAGAGCGTGGGTGTCAGCGTCAGCTCGAACTGCCTGGTGGTCCAGATCCAGGCGGTATGCACCAGCTCGTGCACCATGTACAGCCCGAACGAAATCTGTCCGCCGTACACCAGCAGTCGGGTGGACAGCAGCGCGGGCAGGCTGCCGACACCCACCGCCAGGGCGACCACCTGCGGGACGAACAAGATGTCGACCATGCCGCCGGCGTCTCCGACGGTGTTCAACGGGTGCTTGTCGAAGAAGTACAGACCGCCGACGATGATGGCGCCCAACACGATCGACAGGTACCCAGCATTCCGCTGCGTGCGATCGGACAGGTGCAGCTTGCGCACCGCCGCACACGCCAGCGCACCGGCGGTGAACTGCATGACGATCCGGGGCAGCCAACTCCACGGCGTGTAGAAGTGGCCAGTGGCCATCAACAGCACGACCGGCGGTAGTGCTGCGGCGATGGCCAGCAGGACCAGGCTCCGCGCCCGGGTGGCGCGGGCGATCCGGAAGATCACCAGGATCAGGGCTCCGAACAACAGGTAGGCCAACCACTCGGCACTGATCGACCAAGCCGGTCCGTCCCAGCTACTGCCGTCGAAGTAGGGCTCGAACCACAGTTGGACCAGGAACAGCTGCCGGAAATAGCTGACGGCGTTGTAGCCGCTGGTGTCCTCGGGCGGGATGTGCCCGACGTTGAGAGTGAAGATCAGCCACAGCGCGGCCAGATGCAGGGTGACGAGGTACACCGGCCACACCCGCGACAGCCGCAACCACAAGAAGTGCAGGGTGGCCCGGGCGGACCAGGCCGGGCCCATCCGGTCGATGTAATTCCAGGTCAGGACGAATCCGCTGAGGATGAAGAACAGATCGACGCCCTGAGCACCGCGGTCCAGCACGGGAGCAAGAGCCTCCGTGATGTCGGGTGCCACCTGATAGAGCAGGGGCCGGAAGTGGAACAGGACCACCCACACCGCTGCGACGATGCGCAGTCCCGTCAGGGCCTTGATCTCTGCGCCGCGCACAACACCCTTTTCCGTATCCAGCGAGCTGATTCGTCACGTTTCCGCCGCGGCTGGCCGGGCGGATCGGCCCGCGATTCGCGCAACCGGCAGCCTTCGCAGACTAGCAGCGTGCCGGTACGTATCGTGCTCACCGCGCGCTGCGCACTTCCTCGAAGTGCCGGCCGGGTCTGTAGACACGGTCTTGGGTGATCTTGTGCAGCAAAGCATTTGCCGCCGTCACACACCGGTCGGAGCGTTGCGGGCCTGCGGTGCGCGGCGTGTCTGGATCCTGGCCATCGCGCCCAGGTGGCCGTTAGGCTCGAGGCACGTGCTCTCTCGGGGAGGTTGAGATGACCAGCATCGTCGGCCGGTGCGTCGCCAGTGTCGGCGCGGTACTGGCACCGTTGGGCATGATGGCCGTGGTTACCCTGGCTGCACCCGCCGTCAGCTGGGCCGATTGCGCGGCCGGCGAATGGTGGGACCCGGTGGCAAGTGTGTGTCGGCCGCCCGTCGTGCCCATGGGATGCGAGAACGGTGCATGGTGGGACCCGGTGGCCAATACGTGCCGTCCGCCTGTGGTGCCGCCCCCACCGATGTGCGACAACGGTTGGTGGTGGGATCCGGTGGGCAATGCGTGCCGGCCGCCACTCATTCCGCCGGGTTGATCACCCAGGCCGGTGCGGTCAGGGCATCGGCACCGACGAGCCGTCGTAGTTGCGGGCGTTGTTGTTCAGCGTGTCCATCCATGCCCGCAGCTTGGCCCCGCCGACCAGTGCCGGAATGGCGCCGTTGGCCGGGGTGTCCGGGACAGCGTCGGTCGGCTGCCACGGCTGGCAACCACTTGTCTTGAACGCCTTGTCGGTCGCCTCGATCGTGATGACCTGCGGCTTCTTGCTGAACGCGTTGTCGATGATGTCGCCACCGTGCAGATCCGCCATCCGCTTCCAGTAGCAGGTGCCGCCTTCGACCGGGCCGGCCGAGGCGTAGTTGCCCGGCTGGATATCGGTTCCGACCATGAACAGGCCGTCGTGGTCGATCGTCTTCGCACCAGCGGGGGCAGCCGGAGCGCCCGGAGCAGCCGGCCCCGCAGGAGGCGCAGGGGCAGGGTCGACGGGCCCGGGAGGCGGGCCGGGCGCGGGGATGGGAGCCGGCGTCTCCGGATCAGCGCTGGCGATGCCACTGAACGCGCCGCCTGCGGACACCACCAGGGCGGCGGCGAGGACCACGGCTTTCATCGGCTTCATGAAAACCCAGCGTACCGGGTACGGCCGAATGCTCGAGATCCCTTACGACGAGCTGCGCGTCGTCGAAACCCGGTCGCGTGATCTGTGGCACCCTCGCGGTGTGGAGCCTGCCCGTCCGGATGCTGATGCACCTCACCTGGCCGATGTGGTCCCGTCCGTGCTCGCCGCGATGGGCGTACCCGGGTTCGAAGCGCGGATCGCCTGGCCCGGCCCGGTCCGTGGCGCATGCGTGCTGCTGATCGACGGGCTCGGCGCCGAGCTTCTGGCTGCCCATGCCGCCGACGCGCCCGTACTCACGTCGATGGCCGACGCCGCAGGCGACCGAAAACTGCACGTCGGGTTCCCGTCGACGACGGCCGCGGGACTGGCCGCGATCGGCACCGGACACCGCTCGGGCGAGCACGGATTCGTCGGCTACTCGTTCCGGGTTCCGGAAGCACGTCCGGAATTCGACGTGATCAATGCGTTGCGGTGGCGTCCGCATCCGTGGGGGCCGGACCTTCGCGACCGCGTGGTTCCCGAGCAGATCCAACCGCTGCCGACGACCTTCGAACGCGCCGGGGCCGCCGGTTTCGAGGTCTCCGTGGTCTCCGGTGCCGAGCATGCCGCATCAGGTTTGACCCGGGCGATCCTGCGCGGCGGGCGATACGTCGGGGTCCATGCCCTCGGCGACCTCGCCGCCGGGGTGGTCGCCGCGGTCGCAGGCAGCGGATTCTGTTACGGATATCACGCGGACCTCGATCTGGTGGGTCATCTGCACGGACCCGGCTCGCCCGGGTGGCGCATGCAGCTGCGGCAGGTCGACCGGCTGGTGGAGTCAGTCGTGGAGGCGCTCCCCTCGGAGTGCCTGCTGACCGTGGTGGCCGATCACGGCATGGTTGCGGTCGACCCGGCTGCGACCGTGGACATCGACGAGTGCGAACCGCTGCGCAGCGGCGTCGTCGCCGTCGGCGGTGAAGCCCGGGCGCGGCATGTCTACACCGCGCCCGGCGCGGACGACGACGTGCTCGCCGCGTGGCGCGCCACCCTGGCGGATGCGGCATGGGTGATGTCGCGTGACGAAGCCATCGCGGCGGGATGGTTCGGTCCGCACGTACGCGATGACGTCCGGTGGCGTATCGGCGACGTCGTGGCCGCAGCCCGCGACTCGGCCGCCTTGCTCAGGCGGCACGCCGAACCGATGGAGTCCGCATTGGTCGGCCATCACGGTTCGCTGACGAGCGCAGAACAATATGTCCCGCTGTTGTCGGCGATCGGCTGAGCAAACCGCACACCCGGAACAGGCTTAGATGGGCTAAGATTCAGCGCATGAAGCTTGCAGGGCTGGCAGTGATCGGTGCCGCGGCGGCAATCGCCTTCGCCGCTCCCGCACATGCCGAGATTGATACTGATTTCGCCAATGAGCTGCACACCTTCGGTATCTACGGGCAGCGTGACTACAACGCCTGGATCGCCAAGATCATGTGCAAGCGGTTGCACAACGGTGTCGACCACACCGCCCAGGACTCGGTCGGTTTCGTGAAGAAGCAACTGGCCAAGGACAGCACCGACGCCCAGTCCTGGCAGTTCACCGGCACCGCCATCAACTACTACTGCCCCGATCAGCGGTTCGTCTACGAACAGGCCGCGCACTAACCAACCGTGGGAGCACCATGTCCAACCGCACCAGCGTCAAGAACCTGATCCGCACCGGCGTGGCCACCTGCGCGGTGGCCGCCAGCCTGGCCGGCGCCGGCATCGCAAGCGCCGACGCCACCGACGACTACCCGATCCCCAACCGGATCCTGCGCACCCCCTGCACCGCCGAACAGATCATGGCCGCCGCCCGCGACGTCGAACCCGTCTACTACGAGCGCTACATGATCGACTACAACAACAAGCCCGTCGCCGACCAGCAAGGCGCCCAGGACCGCATCCACTGGTTCTTCTCCATGGACTACGCCGGCCGCCGCCAATACTCCGAGAACATGGCCACCAACGCCTTCTTCGAGAACATGTCCTGGCGCTGGCCGAACTGGGCCAAGCTGTTCTTCAACAACAAGGGCGTCGCCGCCAACACCACCGACGTCTGCCAGAACTACCCACCCAACGACATGTCCGTCTGGGACTGGCACTGACACATTCGACGCGGGCTGGGTTCCGCCGCCGACACGGCGGCGAGATCCAGCCCGTTTCCGTTAGCTCCGTCACAATCAGAAGCGCCACTTCGGCCGCCGCGTGACCAACGCAAGCTAAAAAAGTTGCTTGACCTGGGAATGTGTACCCCACGGTCCCGTCGGCCATCGGCCGCCTGCAACTCAGAGCCGTCGCCGCCGGATCACACCTGTGTCACCGTTTTGCCACTCATTTAAATAGGCTAATATCTCGCTAAGTTTTGGTTAGCCATTCGGCTAGACAGCGAGGGGTATCGAGGTGAACATGGTGCACGGACGCTGTCTCTCGGACTGCCTCGCCGCCGGCCTGGCCACGCCGCCTCGCCACCCCATTGCCCAATCTGCCCACAACCGACGGACCGGTGCCATTTCACGATGACCAACGCGACGAAAAGCCCTAGCCGGAAACAGTTTTCCATTTCGGGCCTGGCCAAGAAGTTCTGGATTCCGTTGATCATCATCGTGGTGGTGGTGGTCGGCGGATTCACGGTGATGCGGGTGCGCACCTTCTTCGGCGCAGGCGACGGGTCCGGCTTCTCCAGCGCCAAGGTCGATGACACCAAGCCGTTCGATCCCAAGGTCGTGGTCTATGAGATCTACGGCGAGCCGGGAGCGACCGCGGACGTGAACTACCTCGATCTCGACGCCCAGCCCCAGCGCATCGACGGCGTCTCCCTGCCATGGTCACTGCGGCTGGAATCCACCGCGCCGTCGGTGTTCCCCAACATCGTCGCCCAGGGCAACGGAAGCACCATCAGCTGCCGCATCACCGTCGATGACGAACTCAAGGACGAGAGAACCTCCAACGGCGTGAACGCCCAGACCTTCTGCTTGGTGAAATCTGCATGAGCACCCACGACGCCCCGACCGACGCCTTCCCGGTCACCGGGCCGCCGAGGCACGCCCAGCACGGCGGGATCGCCAAGTGGATCCGGCGCCTGGCCGTGCCGATCATCATCGGCTGGATCGCCCTCATCGGCGTACTGAACACGATCGTGCCCCAGCTCGAAGAGGTGGGGAAGATGCGCTCGGTGTCGATGACCCCCGACCAGGCACCGTCGATGATCGCCATGAAGCGCGTCGGCGAGGTGTTCCAGGAGTTCAAGTCCAACAGCTCGGTCATGGTCGTGCTCGAGGGCGACGAGCCGCTAGACATCAAGGCGCACGACTACTACGACGAGGTTGTCGACAAGCTCGAAGCCGACAAGGCGCACGTCGAGCACGTTCAAGATTTCTGGGGCGACCCGCTGACCGCCTCAGGCGCCCAGAGCGCCGACGGCAAGTCCTCCTACGTGCAGGTCTACACCGCCGGTAACCAGGGCGAGGCACTGGCCAACGAATCGGTCGAGGCCGTCCAGAAGATCGTCGAGAGCGTCACCCCGCCGCCTGGGGTCAAGGCGTATGTGACGGGTCCGGCCGCGTTGGCCGCCGACCAGCACATCGCAGGTGACCGCAGTATGAAGCTGATCGAGGCGCTGACCTTCACGGTCATCATCATCATGCTGCTTCTGGTCTACCGTTCCATCGTCACGGTGATCCTCACGCTGGTGATGGTGGTGCTGTCGCTTTCCGCGGCACGCGGCGTGATCGCATTCCTGGGCTACTACAACATCATCGGCCTCTCGACGTTCGCCACCAACCTGTTGGTGACGCTGGCCATCGCGGCGGCTACCGACTACGCGATCTTCCTGATCGGTCGATATCAAGAGGCTCGAAGCGTAGGTGAAGACCGAGAGTCGGCCTACTACACCATGTTTCACGGCACCGCGCATGTGGTGCTGGGTTCGGGCCTGACCATCGCCGGCGCCACCTTGTGCCTGCACTTCACGAATCTGCCGTATTTCCGGTCGCTCGGTATCCCGCTGGCCATCGGCATGGTGATGGTGGTACTCGCCGCACTAACTCTTGGTTCCGCCATCATCACTGTGGCCACCAAGTTCGGTAAGACGCTGGAACCCAAGCGCGCCATGCGGACCCGCGGCTGGCGCAAAGTGGGAGCGGCCGTGGTGCGCTGGCCCGGCCCGATCCTGATCGCCACCATTGCGCTGTCACTGATCGGTCTGTTGACCCTGCCCGGCTACCGGACCAACTACAACGACCGCAAGTACCTGCCGCCGGACCTGCCCGCCAACACCGGCTACGCCGCATCCGATCGCCACTTCTCGCAGGCCCGGATGAACCCCGAACTGCTGCTGATCGAAAGCGATCACGACCTTCGCAACCCGGCTGACTTCCTGGTAGTCGACCGAATCGCCAAACGAATCTTCCAGGTGCCCGGCATCTCTCGGGTCCAGGCCATCACGCGCCCGCAGGGAACCCCGATCGAGCACACCTCGATCCCGTTCCAGATCAGCATGCAGGGCACGACGCAGATGATGAACATGAAATACATGCAGGACCGCATGAAGGACATGTTGAAGATGGCCGACGAGATGCAGACGACTGTCGACACCATGGAGCAGATGCTCAAACTGGTGAAGGAGATGTCCGACACCACCCACAGCATGGTCGGCAAGATGCACGAAATGGTGACCGACGTGGCCGAAATGCGGGACCACATCGCCGATTTCGACGACTTCTTCCGTCCGATCCGCAACTACCTGTACTGGGAACCGCACTGCTACAACATCCCGATGTGCTGGTCGATCCGGTCGATCTTCGACACCCTCGACGGCATCGACACCATGACCGACGACATCCAGAAGCTGATGCCGGACATGGACCGTCTCGATGAGCTCATGCCCCAGATGCTCACGATCATGCCGCCGATGATCGCGACGATGAAGAACATGAAGAACATGATGCTGACCATGCAGGCCACGATGGGCGGTCTGCAAGATCAGATGGAAGCGATGATGGAGAACCAGACGGCCATGGGCCAGGCGTTCGACGCTTCCAAGAACGACGACTCGTTCTATCTGCCGCCGGAAACCTTCGACAACCCGGACTTCAAGCGCGGCATGAAGATGTTCCTGTCCCCCGACGGACATGCGGTGCGGTTCATCATCAGCCACGAGGGCGATCCGATGAGCCCAGAAGGCATCTCCCATATCGATGCGATCAAGCAGGCGGCCAAGGAGGCCATCAAGGGCACCCCGCTGGAGGGCTCCAAGATCTACCTCGGCGGTACCGCGTCCACCTTCAAGGACATGCAGGAAGGCGCCAACTGGGATCTCATGATCGCCGGGATCGCCGCGCTGTGCCTGATTTTCATCATCATGCTGATCCTGACCCGCAGCGTGGTGGCCGCGGCCGTGATCGTCGGCACCGTGGTGCTGTCACTGGGCGCCTCGTTCGGCCTGTCGGTACTGATCTGGCAGCACCTGGTCGGGCTGGAACTGCACTGGATGGTGATCGCAATGGCCGTCATCGTGCTGTTGGCCGTCGGCGCGGACTACAACCTGCTACTCGTCTCCCGGTTCAAAGAGGAGATCCATGCCGGCTTGAACACGGGCATCATCCGCGCGATGGGCGGCACCGGTTCGGTGGTCACCTCCGCGGGCCTGGTGTTCGCGTTCACCATGATGTCGATGGCGGTCAGCGAACTGGCCGTGATCGGACAGGTGGGCACCACCATCGGCCTGGGCCTGCTGTTCGACACCCTGGTCATCCGCTCGTTCATGACCCCGTCGATCGCAGCCCTGATGGGCAAGTGGTTCTGGTGGCCGCAGCAGGTGCGCCAGCGCCCGCTGCCGGCGCCGTGGCCCACTCCCGTCCAGCGTGATCCGCAGGACTCGTTGGTCTAATCAGCCTGCTCCAATCCGGACTTCAGGCTGGACAGTTTGACCGGCCAGCTGTACGAGATCATGTCGCGTACGGCGCCGGCCGGGTCGAACCCGTCGTGGGTCAGTGTGAGCCGCACATGATCCCCCACGGGGTCGATGTCGAACGACACGCGCGACCTTGGTTCGGCCGCCGCCGTGCCGATGGCCTCGTCGCCCACCTCCGGGGAGATCTGATCCAGTTCGGGTGCGAAGGTGTGGAATGTGAAGGCCAGTCGCTGATAGGGGTCGGACTCGACGATCACCTGCTCGGGGTCGTCGAGGCGTAGCCCTTCTTCTACCCACGTGTAGGTGGAGCCCTTCTGCCATTCGGATTCGATGGCATGGCCCATGTAGCCGAGGGAGAACGTCGGGTTGGTGATCGCCTGCCACAGCCGTTCCGGCGTGGTCCGGATATAGGTGGTGTAGACGAACTCGCTCAGCACTGCGGGGTTCTCCAGCACCGTCTTGAGGTCGGCCAACGCCGGCACTCTCGTGGCGTCATAGCGGTCGATCCAGCGGTCGGCGATGGCGTTGATCGGTTCGGCATTGAGGTAGTGCAGTTTCTGCCTGCCCTTGCGCAGCGTTGTGACCAGGTTGGCGGCCTCCAGGACCGCCAGATGCTTGCTGACCGACTGCCGCGCCATCGACAGACCGCCGCACAGTTCTCGCAGACTCTGTCCGTCGTTGTCGTTGAGGCTGTCCAGTAGGCGCCGCCGATTCGGGTCGGCCAGTGCCCTGAAGATCTCGTCCACCCGATCGCCGTCCGCTCCATCACGTCATATGCAGCCGCCCGGCTGCCTCAAGCGATTATGCAGCCGCTCGGCTGCCTGTCAAACCGCCACTCGGGCCGGACTTGGCCACCGGAAGCCGGACTCGGCGGACCCCAGCACCGTCCACCAGCCACCATCTGCGCCGTATCGACGTTGCCAGAATCGCACGCTTCGGTTTGGGCTCCCCTGCGCGCATCAACCCACGCCCGCCGTCCACACCGACGACACCTCATGCCGAGACATCCGAGGATTCGGGACTCGAAATCGCTTTCACGGCACGGTAATTCGATCACACACCGGATCCGGCAGGCGCCGTGTCACGTCATCAATCGACAGCACAAGTCCAGTGCCGCAGCACTATTGGTGATTGTTCGATACGTCGTACGACCCTCTGGCAAACGAATGTCACTGGCAACCGAATCAGGCACACAGGCAACCACACTCGTCTTGCGAATGCGTGAAGCAGTCCATATCGAGGACATCTTGTGAACGGAGTCACATATTTTGCCCGGCCAAAAACGGCTCTGCTAGCGTCCCGCCGCATGTTTGCTATCGCGACGCTTATGGCGCTTGTCCAGCAGGTTTCGGGCACGCCGTACATCTCCGGTGGAGACTCCCCGGCCGGCACGGACTGCTCCGGCCTGGCCTCCTGGGTCAGCAACATGGCCACCGGCCGGCCGGTTTACGGGGACCGCTTCAACACCGGCAATCAGGAGCGCGCCCTCCTGGCTCGTGGCTTCAAGTACGGCACCCAGCCCGGTGCCTTGGTGATCGGCTGGAACAGCGGCCACACTGCCGTGACGCTCCCGGACGGCACGCCGGTGTCCTCCGGTGAAGGCGGGCACGGCGTGCGGATCGGCGGCGGCGGCGCCTACCAGCGCCAGTTCAACCACCACATGTATCTGCCCATGGAGGAAGTCGCACTGCCGGAGGCGCCTGCAGACGCGCCGATCGACCCGTTCGCACCGCCTCCGCCGGCGCCGATCGAGCAGATGGCCGCCCCGGCGCCCGTCGATCCCTTCGCACCGCCGCCACCGCCGGCCGACCCGATGGCCGCCCCGGCACCGATGGATCCGTTCGCACCGCCGCCTCCGGCCGATGCCATGCCACCGGCCGCCCCGCTCGACGGCCCGGCACCGATCGTTCTCGACGTCCCGCCGCCTCCGGCTCCCCCGGCTCCCGAGGAACCTGCCCCGGTCGCCATCTGACATCACACCTGTCGGTGGTCGGCGCGCCACGCTCATTCGGATAACGTCTGCCTGTGATCGTGCTCCTGCCACCGTCAGAGACCAAACGCACCGGCGGGGACGGCCCCCCGGTGCGTTTGGACGTTCTGAGCTCGCCGGAGCTCACCCCGCTTCGCCAAGCCCTGATCGACGAACTGGTCACGCTCGCCGCCGACCCGTCGGCGTGCCGTACCGCCTTGGGGATCTCCGCCGGCCAGGACGCCGAGATCGAACGCAACGCCGTCCTTCGTCAGGCGCCCACGATGCCGGCCATCGAGCGCTACACCGGCGTGCTGTACGACGCCCTCGACGTGAGTTCCCTGCGCGGTGCGGCCGCCGCACGCGCCCGCCGCCGGCTGGCCGTCGGATCCGCGTTGTTCGGTCTGCTCCGCGCCGATGACCCGGTCCCCGCATACCGGTTGTCCGCCTCCGCCAAACTGCCCGGCCAACCGGGGCTCGCCAAACGCTGGCGTCCGCTGCTGGAACCCGTGCTGGCCGAAATCGCCAACGACGAGTTGATCGTCGACCTCCGGTCAGGCTCCTATGCGGGGCTCGGCCGGATCCCGAGTGCGGTTCGGGTGCAGGTTCTTGCCGAGCACGCCGACGGTCACCGCACCGTGGTCAGCCACTTCAACAAGGCCCACAAGGGCCATCTGGCCCGTGCGCTGGTCAACTCCAGGAGTGAACCCGACAGCGCCTCCGGTGTCGCCGCAGTCGCCCGGCGCGCCGGCATGAACGTGGAACGCGACGGCGACGAACTCACCGTCGTGGTGCCCGCCTGACGCTCACACGGCTTCGAACGGCCAGTCGACCCACACTCGAGTTCAGTGGTGCAGTAAGGCCATCGGCCACGCGCTGGTCGAATATCGGTGCGGCCAGGCCTATTCTGAGGATTTCGGCGCCGGCAAGTGACGGAAATGTCGTTGCCGGCCGAAACCCGACCCCTTGCCCCAGATCGCTTCTGCCTGCGACGCACTGGCGCAGGGCAACGATGTTGTCCCGAATTTCACTGTTGCCGAGCAACTTTCAATGGGGCGGCAGCGCAGCGGTGCGACCGGCCAACGCCGTGACGGGATTTCGACGAATTCCCGGGTGTCACCCACAGCGCCCCGGCTCGTCGTGCACAATATGAGCTCGCGTCAGCGCCCGTCGCCTGTGCCACGCCCAACACACCGCAATTCTCCGGGAGCAAACTTGGTCACCCGCCCAGTTGCCTCAGTGCATCCGTCGTATCAGCCGGCTCGCCGTGGGCGGCACCGAAAGGCCCCGCAACGACAGTGGCTGCCCCTCGGCATCGGGATGGCCGCCGCAGCCGTCGTCAGTTCGCTGCTCACCGCATTCGTCATCATCACCACATTGGCTTCCAAGTTCTCCGCCAAGGACTCGGTGTACGCCGTCGGCGCGCGAGCCTATGAAGTGAAGCCCCAACGCCCGCGACAACAGGTGTTCACCGAGCGGGCCGCGGCTCTGCCGGTCGCCGCGTTCGCCTCCGATGGCTCAGGTTTCGTCGATTCGCAGGCCCGCTGCCGTGACACACAAACCGCCCGGGCCATCGGCCGGACCGAGGGCTCGCTGGTGGTGATCTGCTTGGACCGCACCGGCCGGCTGGAGTATCACGGCGAGCGACTGTCTGACCGCGCCGCACTCGCGACCTCCGCAGATGCCACCCCGGGCCGCCGGTTCGTCGCGCGCAACTACCAGGTCAGCTACGCCGTCTCACCTACCGAGTTGCTCGTCACCTCGGGTAGTTCCGTCCTCAAGCGCGAGCCGATGGTCGAGTACCGCGAGATCCTGTCCACGCCGGTGGTCGTCGCGCCCCGGTAACCACGCTAAGCTGGCCGCTCATCGGCCATGCGGCGGGAGATCGATGTCGACTTTCTGGCGGTACGTCCGCATCCAGGCCATGGTGTTCGTGTTCGGGATCGTCGGACCGATCTTTCTGGTCATTTACTTTGCCGCGCAACCGGATCCGACGCTGAAGTGGATGTACTTCACCGGCCTGATCCTCACCGGGGCCGAGGTGCTGATCGCACTTGAGCTGACCCGGCGCAGCGCACCGCCCGATACCAACAGCGATCTCTCGCAGTGAGGTGACCAATGGATTCCTCGTCGGCATTCGAACTCGCAGGTACCGATGCGATCGGGCAGGCGGCGCTGGCCGCCTCCGGTGAGATCACCGCCGTCGAATTGCTGGAAGCCGCGATCGCGAGGATCGAGGCCACGCGCAGCCTCAACGCCGTGATCACCGACCTGTTCGACCGGGGTCGCGCCCAAGCCGCCGCGCTCGACGAATCCGGGGTGCTGCGCAACGAGAAGGCCGGACCATTGGCCGGAGTGCCCTTCCTGCTCAAGGATCTCGGTGCGGCACTGGCGGGCGCTCGCGAGGCGATGGGGTCACGCGCGTTGCGCGACCATGTCGCGACGGAGACCGCGTGGACGGTACAGCGCTACCTGGATGCCGGGCTGGTCGTACTCGGCAAGACCAACACTCCGGAGTGGGGCAACCACTGCACCACCGAACCGTTGCTTTTCGGCCCGACGGTGAATCCATGGTCTCCGGCTGTGACCCCCGGCGGATCCAGCGGCGGTTCTGCCGCGGCAGTGGCCGCCGGAGTGGTTCCCGCCGCCTCCGGTGGGGACGGAACCGGTTCCATCCGCGTGCCGGCGTCATGCTGCGGCGTCGTCGGCCTCAAACCGCGGCGTGGACGTGCCTCCTTCGCTCCCGACGCCGGCCACGGTCTCGAGGGGCTGGTGAACAACCACGCGCTGACCCGTACGGTGCGCGACTGCGCGGCCATGCTCGACGTCATCGCCGGCACTGCACCTGGTGATCCTTACAGCGCCGCCGTTCCCGCCGTGTCCTTCGTCGACGCGGCCGCTCGCACCCCGTCGGCGCAGCGCATCCTCATCGCCACCTCGTCGCCGTTTCCCACCGACCGGATCGATCCCGAGGTGGTGTCGGCAGTCGAGGAAACCGGCCGGTTGTTGGAAAGCCTCGGGCATCACCTCACCCCGGGTGCTCCGACGATCGACCCCGACGCCGTCGCCGAGGCCGTCGCGGTGCTGCACACCGTCAGCAACGCGCAGTTGCACGACCTGGCCGAGAACCATCTGGGCCGCACGCCCCGAGAAGACGAGTTCGAGCCGAGCACCTGGGTGATGATCCGCGAAGGCTTCGCCACCACCGGTCTGGCCTACGCGAACGCCATCGCCGACATCCACGCCCAGACCCGCCGGTTCGCCGCGGGGATGACGGGGCACGACGTGCTGTTGGTCCCGACGCTGCTGACCTGTCCGCCGCCGTACGGACTGCTGAACCAACCACGGGGTAGCACCCGGGCGTTCTTCGACGTCGAGTTCGCCACCACCGGGTGGACCGCCCTGGCCAACGTGACCGGCTGGGCAGCGATTTCCCTGCCGCTGGGCCAGACCTCCGGCGGCCTCCCGATCGGCGTGCAGTTGATGGCCCCAGACGAAACGATCCTGCTCAGCCTGGCCGGTCAACTCGAGGAGGCGGCCCCCTGGGCCGGCCGTACCCCACCCCGATGGGTGGGCGCTGCTGCTGTGAGCTAGCCGCATATCCTCTGAGTCGAACCGTGCGCCACCGGCGGTGTGCACAACAACATCAGGACGCCGTCTTCAAAGGAGTAGACAACCTCATGGTGAATCAGCAGCAGGCCGACAAGATGACCACGGGCAAGGGCTTCATCGCCGCCCTCGACCAGAGCGGTGGATCCACCCCCAAGGCCCTGCGTCTCTACGGGGTCGAGGAGAGCGCCTACTCCTCCGAAGAAGAGATGTTCGACCTGATCCACCAGATGCGCTCGCGCATCATCACCTCCCCGGTGTTCAACGGTGACCGTGTGCTCGCGGCGATCTTGTTCGAGCAGACCATGGACCGCTCCATCGAGGGCAAGCCCACCGCGACCTACCTCTGGGAAGACAAGGGCGTGGTGCCGCTGCTCAAGATCGACAAGGGCCTGGCCGATGCCGCCGACGGCGTGCAGGTGATGAAGCCGATGCCGGGTCTGGACGATCTGCTGGCCCGCGCGGCGAAGAACGGCATCTTCGGCACCAAGGAGCGTTCGGTCATCGGCGCCGCCAATGCCGAGGGCATCGCCGCTGTGGTCGCCCAGCAGTTCGACGTGGCCAAGCAGGTGCTCTCGCACGGCCTGATCCCGATCATCGAGCCCGAGGTCACCATCTCGATCTCGGACAAGGCCGAGGCCGAGGATCTGCTCCGCGACGAGATCACCAAGAACCTCGACGCGCTGCCCGCCGACCAGAAGGTGATGCTGAAGCTGACCCTGCCGACTCAGGCCAACCACTACCAGTCGCTGGTCGAGCACCCGAAGGTGATGCGGGTCGTGGCGCTGTCGGGTGGCTACTCGCGCGACGAGGCCAACAAGCTGTTGGCAGAGAACACCGGTGTGATCGCAAGCTTCAGCCGCGCGCTGACCGAAGGATTGTCGGCCCAGCAGAGCGATGACGAGTTCAACGCCACGCTGGACAAGTCGATCCAGTCCATCTTCGAAGCCTCGGTCGCGGGCTGACCGCGGATCCGGCGAGGCACACAGATGGTCATCCCGATCGATCGCCCCAAACTGGAGGGCAATGTCGCCGTCGGCGACGGCCGTCAGCTCGGCTTCGCCGAATTCGGTGATCCGCAGGGCCGTGCGGTCTTCTGGCTGCACGGCACCCCGGGTGCGCGCAGGCAGATCCCGACCGAGGCCCGGATCTACGCCGAGCGCAATCACATCCGGCTGATCGGGGTCGATCGCCCCGGCATCGGATCCTCCACCCCGCACCAGTACGACCGCGTGCTGGATTTCGGTGACGATCTACGCACCATCGCCGACACGTTGGGCATCGACAAGATGGCCGTCATCGGGCTGTCCGGCGGCGGGCCCTACACGCTGGCCACCGCGGCCGCCATGCCGGACCGGGTCGTGGCGGCCGGGGTGCTCGGCGGTGTGGCCCCGATGGTCGGCCCCGACGCGATCAGCAGTCCGCTGATGCAGCTCGGTGCGGCCGTCGCGCCCATCCTCGAGGTGGCCGGTGCGCCGATCCGGTTGGCCGCGTCCGGACTCATCCGGCTGATCCGTCCGGTCGCCTCCCCCGCCCTGGAGATCTACGCCCGGATCTCCCCCGAGGGCGACCGGCGCATGCTCAGCCGGCCGGAATTCAAGGCCATGTTCCTCGACGATCTGCTCAACGGCAGCCGCAAGCAACTGGCAGCGCCGTTCTACGACATCGTGGTGTTCGAGCGGGACTGGGGTTTCCGGCTCGACGAGGTCAAGGTTCCGGTGCGCTGGTGGCACGGCGACCATGACCACATCGTGCCGTTCGCCCACGGCCAGCATGTGGTCTCCAGATTGCCCGACGCGGTGATGACCGAACTGCCCTACGAGAGCCACCTCGGTGGTCTGGGCTGCGCCGAGGAGATCATGGGCACCATGATCACGATGTGGGACAAGGCGAGCACCGCCTGAGCCCGTCCGGGGTTGACCTCAACCATTGTTGAGGGAAGAGGCTGTCGTCATGACAACCTCGATGACCCAGATTCGGTCGGATCTTTGGCAAACCCGTACCGACACACCGTTTCCCGGATTGACCACGCATGCCTACCTGTGGACGCCGGGCGGTCACAACGCGCTGTTCTACTGCCCGGCCGGTGACGCCGACTTCGCCACGCTGGAGTCCCTCGGCGGGGTCGACGACCACTACCTGTCCCATCAGGACGAGGCCGGACCGATGCTGACCCGCGTCGCCGAGCGGTTCGGCTCCCGGTTGCATGCGCCCGCCGCCGAACGCGAGACGATCGGGCGGCACCATCCGATCGACGTGCCGCTGTCCTCCCGCCACATCGACGACCGCGGCGTGGAGGTGATCCCGACACCCGGGCACACGCCGGGCAGCACGAGCTACCTCGTCGAGGGGGCCCAGGGCCGGTACCTGTTCACCGGGGACACCGTGTTCGTCGCCGACGACGGTCGATGGTCGACGTTCGTGATCCCCGGCATCGGTGACGCCGCCGCCATGGCCGAAAGCCTGCACCTGCTGGCGAGCCTGCGGCCTGATGTCGTCATCTCCAGCGCCTACGGCGCACGAGCGGTCACCGTCCTGGAAGCGGGGGCTTGGCCGGCGTGTGTGGAGGAGGCGCTGCGGTCGATCCCGGCACCGCGCTGACGTTCGAGTAGCCCACTACTCTAGGCCGGCCTCCGTACCGCTCCGATACTTCGAACAACTGGCGGTGGTGCCAGCAGGTCCGGAGGTCGGCGATGGAACAGATCGGCAAACGCGCGGTGGTGCTGGGCGCGAGCATGGGCGGTCTGCTGGCAGCTCGCGCACTGGCTGATTTCTTCGAGACCGTCACGCTGGTGGAGCGCGACGTCTTGCCCGACGGTCGGGATCAGCGACGCGGTGTCCCGCAGGGCCGGCACGCCCACGGGCTGCTCAGTGGCGGATTACAAGCGCTGGCAGAACTCTTTCCCGGTCTTCCCGAGGAATTGGCAGCCGACGGCGCGACGGTGCTCGGTGGCGCGAGTCTGTCGCTTGTCTCGCTGACCTTCGGTGGCCACCGGCTCAATCTCGACGGGCAGCCGTCGAGGCCCATCGAGTCGTATCTGGCCAGTAGACCTTTTCTGGAAGCCCACGTCCGAGACCGGGTGCGCGCGATCGTCAACGTCGAGATTCTCGACGGGCACGAGGCCGTCGAGTTGGTGATGGATGCCAGCCGCCGTGTGACAAGTGTCCTCGTCGCCCCGCGACGCGGCGGTACCGGGCATGCGATAACCGCCGACCTGATCGTCGATGCGATGGGCCGTGCCGCGCGAACCCCGGCGTTCTTGGAGAGCGCGGGCTTCGGGCGACCGGACGAGGACCGGATCGCGGTACAGGTGGCCTACTCCAGCCAACTGATGCGCTTCGCCGAGAACTCACCCCGTGATCGACTCACCCTCGTCGGAGCCGTACCTGAACGACCGTGCGGTGGTTCGCTTTTCGCATACGAAGAGGACACCTGGCTGCTCACCACGGCAGGGATGAACGGCCAGGAACCGCCGGCCGATCTCGCCGGGATGATCGCCTTCATCGAGGATCTGTTCCCGGCAGAAACCGTCGCGGCCTTGCGACGGGCCGAGCCACTGGGCACGGTGGCCACCTTCCGCTATCCGGCGAGTGTGCGCAGGCGCTATGAGCGCATGCCGCGCTTCCCCGAAGGACTCTTGGTGTTCGGCGATGCGATCTGCAGCTTCAACCCGGTGTACGGGCAAGGCATGTCGGTCGCCGCGCTCGAGGCGCTCGCACTGCGCGACTGCCTGACCCGGGGCGCCGACGATCTCGGTCGCCGGTTCCTGCGGGCCGCCGCCGGCTGCGTCAACACGGCGTGGCAGATGGCCTGTGGTGCCGACCTGGCGCTGCCGCAGATCGAGGGTCCCCGCCCGCTCGCGGTGCGGCTGTCGAACTGGTACACCGAGCGGGTACTCACGGCTGCCGAGGCTGATCCCGTGGTGACCGAGGCGTTCTTCCGGGTGATGAACCTGGTCGATCCGCCCAGCCGGCTGGTGCACCCGTCAATCGTGGCCCGGGTCGCGCGCCGCGCTCCGCACCACCGGCGCCGCGAGCCGCGTTCCGCGCCTTCGGCGCCCGGCGTCGCGGCCCGCACCTGAGCGCGTACTCAGTCGCCGGCCCCGGTCAGCGCCCGACGAAGCAGGTGCATGGCCACCGTGGTGGCCCGCTCCCGGATATCGGACCGGTCGCCCGGCAGCCGTAGTGTGCGGGTGACGGACACCGATCCGGCCCGCACCGCGAAACACACGGTGCCGACGGGCTTTTCCGGGGTTCCGCCGCCCGGCCCGGCGATCCCGCTGATCGCCACCGCAGTGTCGGCACCGAAATGGTGCAGCGCACCGGTGACCATGGAGTCGACCACCGGTTCGGACACGGCGCCGTACTCGGCGATGAGAACCGGATCCACGTTCAGCAGCTCGGCCTTGGACTCATTCGAATAGCTGATCACCCCGCCGGCGAAATAGTCCGAGCAGCCGGGGATGTCGGCCAGCCGCGCGGCCAGCAACCCGGCTGTGCAGGACTCGGCCGTGGCGATCCGGTGGCCCGCCAGCAGGGCGGCCACCTGCTCGTCCACGGTCGTGCCGTCCTCTGAGTACAGCGCGGCGCCGTGCCGTTCACGCAGCAGGGCCACCAACGCCTGGTAGGCCTCGGCCGATTCGGGCTCATAGCGGGTGACGATCTCGAGCTCGCCACGGCGCAGGCACGTGGTGATCTCCAGCGCGTCGAAACCCGCGATGGTGCTCTCGGCATCACGGAGGGTCTCGGCGAGGCCCGATTCGGCCAGGCCGAACATCCGCACCATTTCCTGCCGGTACTCGGTGCGCCCCGAAATCGCTTGTCGGACAGCCTCGGTCGCGATGGCGGTGTGCCACATCGGCTGCAGCTCCCGAGGCGGCCCGGGAAGCACCACCACCGTCGGAGTGCCGCCGACGACGACGCCAGGAGCGGTGCCGACCGGTGCGAGCACCTCTGAGCCGGCCGGCACCATGGCCTGCTTGCGGTTGGCGGCGCGGACCGCGTCGAAATCCACGCCGGGCCGGTCGCCGATCAGCTTGCGCAGGATCGTCGCGATCTGCTCCTCCATGGCCTCGTCCAGCACGAGTTCACGGCCGGAGAACTGCGCGACCGTCGCCACGGTGAGGTCGTCGGCGGTCGGTCCGAGCCCACCGCTCGTCACGATCAGGTCCACACCCTCGGCGGCCAGGAACCGCAACTGCGCGTCGATGTCACGCGGGCGGTCACCGCAGATGGTGATGTGTGCCAGTTCGACCCCGAGTTCGAGGAGCTGGTCGGCCAGCCACGGACCGTTGCGGTCGGCAACCCTGCCGGTGAGTACTTCGGTTCCGGTTACGACGATGCCTGCGCGTGCGCTCACCCCGTGAACACTACGCAGCACGGATGCGGCCCGGCTCAGAAGCTGTAACCCAGCTCGGCCGGAACCTCGCTCGCGAAGGCCGCGCCCAGCCCCTGCACCACAGCTGGATCCTTGCTGCACAACCGGTTTGCCGTGACGAAGGCATCCGGACGATGGGTGCCGAGATAGAGGCTGCCGAGCACGTCGAGGTCGAGTTCGACGTCAGCAGGTGCGTCGGTGGGCGTGCACTGTGCGCCCCCGTCCCGAATCTGCAGGGCGAACCGTCCACCGTCGCTCCGGAAACCGTCGGCGACCTCGAGCACGACATCGAGGTCAGCCTGATACCGCCGGGCCTCAAGCGCCGCCGGGATGTTCATGATCCGGATCCACAAGTCGTCACTGCTCGAGGTGACCCGGGCCAGCCGAGGGTTGGTCAGCAGATACGGCAAGGGGTCGCCGGGATGGGTCCAGATACTCACCTTCTCCATCAGGTCCATTCCCAGCAGCGCCCGCCACAGGGCGATGTAGGCGTCGGTGGTCACGGCGGTGACCTCGCGTACGCGCAGCGTCCTGGATTCTTCACCGTGTACGCGGTACAGCGCGTAGCCGTCGGGATGCAGGAACGCGAACAGTGCGGAGCCACCGTCCCTCGCGTCTTCGCGATCGGCCAGTACGTCGTCCCACAGAGCCGTCGGGCATACCAGCCCACCCGGAGTCTGCCGGCGCCAGCGGTCGTAGATCTCGGCAAGCGTGTCGCGGTGCTCGGCGGGCTTGACCAGACGCACGCCACCGGGATCGGGGACCGACGCATGGAATTGGGCGAACCTGCGGTCGATGGTCATCAGATGCACCGTGGTGGCCGGACCGTAGCCGAACCTGCCGTAGATCCCGCCTTCACTGGCGGTCAGTGCAGCAACCGGATACTGCGCATCGGCGATCCGCTGATGCAACTCGCCGTACATCGAGCGCAGGATGCCGCGGCGCCGATGGGTGGGAGCGACGGCCACGTAGCTCAGACCCGCGGCGGGCAGCACGACACCGCCGGGAACCGTCAGGCTCATATCGAGGTAGATGGACTGGCCGACGATGTCCCCGTCGCTGCCACCGGCACGCATGACCACGCCGCCGCCGGGCGGCACCATCTGTTGCCACGCCGCCATCGAGTCGGGGTGGTTGGTCTCACCGAATGCGGTGTTGCCGAGCAGAGCCATGCCTGCCCAGTCGGCATCGGTGACGGTGTCCAGAGTGAGTGTTGTTGTCGAAGCAGCATCGTCGATCACAGAAACCGACAGTGCCACACCGTCACCCACCAGGGCGACCGATTTTCCGGCCACCCGGTATGGGCGGCTTGCAGGTCAGCGCTTGAGCCAGCTGCTCAGGGTCGACAGCTCGCGGGTGTAGGTGGTCATGATGTCGTCCTGGTACAGCGTCGCGCCGCTCAGAGCGGTCTGGCCCTGCCACACCACCCTGATGCGGTTCGGACCGCGCTGGTAGACGTCCACCCGGTCGAGGTCACGGTGCAGCCATCCGCCGCTCTCAGCGAGCTGGCCGATCTCATGGCGCTCATCGGTTGTGGTCATCAGCAGATCCTATCGCCGTGCCCGTTGGTCGATCTCCACCACCGTCGGCGCGCTGTTGTAGCCGCCCACCCGCACCCAGTTTGCCCCGTGGTCGGATCCGGGCACGGTGCCCGTCACCTCCACCGTCTCGCCCGGATACACCGTGACGTAGTTGTCGGAGTACTCGATCGGCAGGATCTCGTCACCGTCGCGGGTGGTGGTGACCTCGGCGCGCTCGAAGAAGGCGATCTGGCGTCCCGGATTGTGCAATTGGATCCGCACCTCGGCGCCGCCGTCGTGCGATTCGGTCCGGTGTGCGGTCACCTCCAGGTGGGCAGGCGCCATGGTGTTGAGCGCAGTCATGTCGGCCCAGCTGCTCTGCACCAGATCGAATGCCTGGTCGTTGACCGGCGGCCCGACGTCGTCGAGTTGCTGCGACTGCCAGTACGTGTTGTCGGCGAGGACGGCACCGGACTCGTCGAGCAGCTCACAGCGGACGAACACCACTGGCGAGTCCGCAGCCAGCCGAGGCAGGGTCAACCCGGCCACCACCCCGTTGGACGGCACCGCCGGCACATCGGAACTGCGGTCATCACGCATCCGGCCGGTCAGGTCGTAGGTGCGCACGCGCACCCGCAGGCCCGTCCGTTCCTGCGGCGACTGATTGACCACCTTCACATCAGCGGTGTCATGGTCGCCCGTGGCGTAGGAGTCGAAGACCACCGAAAGTGGGCGCAGTCCCTTCTTGGCGCCGAAGTAGGCACCGCCGGGCCGCAGGTAATAGTCGAAGAGATGGCCGAAGAACGACGGCCAGTGGTTGTTGAGCATCCAATAGATGGTCATCTTGTGGTTGTCCCAACCGCCTGCGGCGAACGCCTCGAACTGTGCCCGGGTCGACTCGTAGTGGGCCAGCTGGGCTTTGCGGGCGAATTCCTCTGCGCCGCGCGAAGATCCGTAGCGTTGCATCACCGCGGTCCGGATGCTCTCCAGGGCCGCGTTGCTGGGGTTGGCGCCGGCGTGGAAATACCAGGCTTCGTTGATCGGCCACAGTTTGTCCTTCGGGATGAACTTCTGCAGGCTGGCGAACGGCGGGATGTGTTCGTTGTCCCCCTGTTCGGCATTGGAGCCCCGCGTCGCCTGATAGCGGCCGTCGAACCAGTAGCTCGGCGGCCGCCAGGTGTAGGGACCGGCCATGTGGATGCCGTCCCAGTCAGGCTCCCCGTCGGCGCCGCGAGCCAGCGACGACACGGTGTCGACGACGGTGTTGGGCCAATGCAACTCAGCCAGGATGCGGCGGTAACCCTCAAGCACCGGGGCCGGGGGCTTTCCGTCGCTGCCGTTGGCCCACAGGAACGCCGACGCGTGCCCGCGCAGGGACAGGATCTGCGACCGCATACTCTCGTCGGCCACCCGCCGGTCCTCGTCATCCCACTGCCACCACTTCTCCCACTGGTTGCAGCACATCCAGCCGTACATCAGCGGAATGCCCAGTTCGTCGGCCCGCTCGATGATGTTGTCCCCCGGGAATTTTCCCTCCAGGCGCAGCATGTTGAGGCCGAGGTCACGAACGTATCCGAGGATGGCGTCCTCACGTTGCGGGTCGTACTGGAACAGCAGATCCGGCGTGTAGGCCGCGCCTCGGACGAGGAAGTCTTTCCCGTTGACGGTCAGGTAGAAGCTGCCGCCGCGGCCAAGATCCGGAAACTGTTCGTCGTTGTCCCTGTGCTGTTGCACCGAGCGGATCCCGAACCGGGAATCCACGGAGTCGATCGCGCGGCCGTACCGCACGAACTCCAGACGCAGGTCGTAGAGATCGGGCTTGCCCATGGTGTAGGGCCACCACAGATCCGGGTTACTGACCCGCAGGGCCGCGAAAGTGTCCGGATCGAACCGGATTTCGCGGCTCTCCCCCGCGGCCAGGCTGACCGGCTGGTCCACCGAGATCGTCGGTTTTCCCGGCCGGCTGATCCGGGCCCGCACGACCCCGCGCATCGGCACGTCGGCCGTGTTGCGGATGTCGGAGTAGACGGTGAGCCGGGCAGAGTCGGTGGCCGGCAGCGGCAGTTCGGTGGTGACCATCGGATCGCTGAGCACGACCTGACCCGAGTAACTCAGGTAGACGGGTTTGAAGATGCCCGCATTGCGGTCGGCCACATACGAATTACCGCGCAGCGGGTTCTTGTCGGGCCCCTGATAGCCGATGCGATTCCAGTTGAGCCAGTCCCACCAGCTGTCGGCGAGCTCCACGCCGTCGATGTCCTGCAGCGCCTGCTCGGGCGTCACCTTGACCGCCAGCGTGTTGACCCCACCAGGGTTGATCCACCGGGTCGCGTCGATCTCGTGGATCGTGTGCATACCCACCAGCAGTGAACTGCCGGCGATCATCGTGCCGTTGAGCCAGACCTCGGCGCGGTAGTTGATGCCGGGGAAGTCGAGGCGGTAGCTGGAGCTGCCCTGCGGCGCGGTGAACGTCGTCCGGTACCACCAGTCTTGGCGGAACAGGTCGTCCGGCACGTCGGCCAGGTTGTCCCCCACGTACAGGTCCGGATAGGTGCCGTCGTCCTGCAGCGCCGCCAGCACGGTGGAAGGCATCTGCTTGACCGGATGCCAGTCGGCGTTCACCTCGCCAGGCGTGGACATCGCGGCGCCATCGGCCGTCACTGTGCGCGCCGAGGCCAGCTGCCACCCGTGGGTCAGTTCCACCCGTCCGGACGGCGGCTCCGGTTTCGCGAACGGCGGAAAATCGGCGACGCACAGCGAAAAGATCAGCACTGCGGCAACGACGAGGCCGACGAACCCCGTGACGCTCAGGCCGGCGCGGCGATTCCGGGCGGAAATGGGCAGCTCCTCACAGACCGGTGTGGCACCGTGTCGATGAGTCGATGCCCTGCCGGGTCATTCTGCCGTGGGGCGTACCACCGCGTGCGGCCGGTGCGTGCTCAGAGCTTGTGCGGAACGTCGTTGACGAGACCGCCGTCCATGACGAACTCGGCACCGGTGGCGTAGCGGGATTCATCGCTGGCCAGGAACACCACGAAGCTGGAGACCTCATCGGGTTGACCCGACCGCCCCAGCGGAATGGACAGCATGTCCTCGGGGAAATGTTCGGTCATCGGGGTCCGGATGAATCCGGGGTGGATCGAGTTGACCCGGATCTGCTTGGGCCCCAGCTCCAGCGCCGCGGATTTGGTCAGACCGCGCACCGCCCACTTGGAGGCGACATAGGGGTGCACCATGGCCGCACCGCGCAGTCCCTCGATGGACGAGACATTGATGATCGAGCCGCCGCCCGCGGCTTTCATCGCCTTGACGCATGCCTGCATCCCGAGGAAGGTGCCGGTCAGGTTGACGTCGATCACCTTCTGCCACTGAGCCATGTCGAACTTGCCGATCTGCCCCAGCGCTACGATGCCGGCGTTGTTCACCAGCACGTTGAGCAGGCCGAACTCCGAGGTGGCGGTTTCCACCGCGGCGTTCCACTGGTCTTCCTGGGTGACGTCGAGATGCACATAGCGCGCGGAATCCCCGAGTTCGGCGGCCAGTGTCTTGCCCTCCTCATCGAGGATGTCACCGATCACCACCTTGCCGCCCTCGGCGATCAGTGCCCGCGCATGCTCGGCGCCCATACCCCGCGCACCGCCACTGATGAGTGCCACTTTTCCGTCAACCCGTCCCATGTCGGGTGAGGCTACCGTCTGCGGGCCTGAATTAGAACCTGTTCCAATTTCGATGCGGGATCGGCATACTGCGATCAGACCGAACACCTGAGGAGACCTGTATGGCCATTCGCGTGGCGATCGTCGGCACCGGAAACTGCGGCCGGTTGGCCCTGATCCAGCTCATCGACGACCCCCGCTTCGAACTCGTCGCGGTGGGCACCTCGACCGAGTCGAAGGTCGGCCTGGACTCCGGCGAACTGGCCGGGCGGGGCGGCGTCACCGGCGTCACCGCCACGCTGGGCATCGATGCCGCGATCGCCGCCAAACCGGACTGCCTGGTGTACTGCGCGATGGGTGACACCCGCCCCGTGGAAGCCACCCGCGATGTGATGGCCGCACTGGCCGCCGGGATCAATGTGGTCGGCTCGGCCCCGGGCGGCCTGCAATTCCCCTGGGGCGCCATGCCGGAGAAGGCCATCGCACGGGTGGAAGAAGCTGCTCAGGCGGGTAATTCAAGCGTGTTCATCACCGGTGTCGATCCCGGCTTCGCCACCGACCTGGTGCCGTTCGCGATCGCCGGTACCTGCCAGCGCATCGATCAGATCAAGACCATGGAGATCGCCGACTACGCCACCTATGACGGCACCGAGGTGATGTCGATCGTCATGGGATTCGGCAATCCGATCGACCAGCCCGGAATGTTGTTTCTCCCCGGAATCCTCAGCGCCGCTTGGGGGACCGCGATCCGGATGCTCGCCGCCGGCCTTGGCGTCGAAGTCGAAGACATCACCGAGCACTACGAGTTGGAGCCCGCGCCCGAGGACATCGAGACCGCGACCGGCGTCATCGCCAAGGGCACGGTGGCGGCGATGCGCTTCCAGATCAACGGCATGGTCGGCGGCAAGCCGGTGATCGTCGTCGAACACGTCACCCGGGTGCGTGCGGACCTGCGGCCGGATTGGGCGCAACCGGCCCAGCCCGGCGGCTCCTACCGCGTCGAGATCACCGGCGAGCCGTCGTATGTCGTGGACATCTGCCCGACCAGCGATCGAGGTGACCACAACCACGCCGCGATCGTGGCGGCGGCCGGACGCATCGTGAACGCCATCCCCGATGTGGTGGCGGCCGAGCCCGGGATCCGCACCACCCTGGACATGCCGCTCGTCACGGGCAAGGGCCTCTGCAAGCTGGGCTAGGCGCCGGGACGGAGCCGGCGGTCGCCGCGGCGCCGGCCACCCGGGCGTGGGACCGTGAGCACCGGCCAGTCCGCGTCGGTGGCGGCCGCGGCCAAGCCCGGGCGCGGGTTCACCGGCCGCGGGCGGCCGACCAAGCGCATCAGTGCGCCGTCCTCGGGGCCGTCCGCGTAGAAATAGCTGTGGGCCAGATCGACCTGCTCTGCTCGGCAAAAGGCTTGCACCGCATCGGCTTTGCGGGCCCCCCAGATGATCGGTTCGACGATCCCGCCGGTGAGCCGGCCCTGGTCGTCGGTCAGGAAGTGATTGCACAGCACGTGGTCGATCCCCAGGTGCCGCGCGACCGGCTCAGCGTGGATGGTCAGGGCCGAGGAGCTCATCACGACGGTGTGGCCGCGGTCCTGGTGACGGCGCACCACGTCGCGCATGTGCGGGTAGACCCGCTGGTTGATGCGGCTCTGGAACAGGTACTCCCCCAGCTCGTCGAGCTCGAGCAGCGATTCGCCGCGGAGGTATCCGGCCGCCCGGACCAACAGCCGCTCGAACGGCATCCGGCCGATCCGGTACCGGACCGACGCTTCGACGATTCCGAGGATCTCACCGACCGCGGCCTGCCTCCGCCGGATGCGGTGACCGGCGTGCGCGGTCGCGGTGAATCCGTCCACCAACGTCCCGTCGAGGTCGAAGAAGGCCCCGACCTGCGCCCCGCCCGGACCGTCGCCGATCTCCTCGAGTGACTCGGGTGGCGACAGCGTGCGGCCCATCGGCCTAGTACACCAAGTCCCCACGACAATCGGCCAGTCGAGGCTAGAAATGGGGGATGCACCCAACGGCGCATCCCATCGCGATCAACGACATCGCAGCTGTCATCGCCACCGATCGGTTCGAGGACTCGAGGGCCTGGTACGCCCGCCTCCTGGGGCGCGAACCCGATCTGCAACCTGTTCCAGGCGTCGCGGAATGGCAGCTGACCGCGACCGCCTGGCTACAGGTCGTCACCGACGCCGCCGGCGCGGGACGCACTGCCGTCCGCTTCGGCGTCGACGACATCGAAGACACTGCCGCCCGGCTGCACAGCTACGGCGTGCGGACCGGAGACCCGCAGGTCATCGCCGACATGGTGGCCGTCATCGATGTCTCCGATCCCGACGGCAATGAAGTTTCATTCGTCGCCGAGCTCCGATGAATCTTTCGGGCCGTACCCCAAATCGCCCCGACGTGGTACTAAACTAGAACACGTTTCACTTCTGTCCGGGCCGGACCGGCCGAGGACCCCCGAACCGCACCGTCACATCAAGGAGCTCCGAATGCACACCGCACTCTGCGACGAACTCGGGATCGACGTCCCGATCTTCGCCTTCACCCACTGTCGCGATGTCGTGGTCGCGGTCAGCAAGGCCGGCGGCTTCGGCGTGCTCGGCGCCGTGGGATTCAGCCCCGAACAGCTCGAGATCGAGCTCAACTGGATCGACGAGCACATCGGTGACCACCCCTACGGCGTCGACATCGTGATCCCGAACAAGTACGAGGGCATGGACGCCAACATGTCCGCCGACGAGCTCAAGGGCATGCTGCAGTCGCTGGTCCCCCAGGAGCATCTGGACTTCGCCAAGAAGATCCTCGCCGACCACGGCGTGCCGGTCGACCACAGCGACGACGACGCCCTGCAACTGCTGGGCTGGACCGAGGCCACCGCCACGCCCCAGGTCGAGATCGCGCTGAAGCATCCCAAGATGACACTGATCGCCAACGCCCTGGGCACCCCGCCGAAAGACATGATCGACCGCATCCACGCCGAGGGACGCAAGGTCGCGGCGCTGTGCGGTTCGCCGTCACAGGCCCGCAAGCACGCCGACGCGGGCGTCGACATCATCATCGCCCAGGGCGGTGAGGCCGGCGGTCACAGCGGCGAGATCGGTTCGATCGTGCTCTGGCCTCAGGTGGTCAAGGAAGTGGCCCCGGTCCCGGTCCTGGCGGCCGGCGGTATCGGCAGCGGCCAGCAGATCGCCGCGGCTCTGGCGCTCGGCGCTCAGGGTGCCTGGACCGGATCGCAGTGGGTGATGGTCGAGGAGAGCGAGCACACCGAGCAGCAGCACGCCGCCTACGCCAAGGCCACCAGCAAGGACACCGTGCGCAGCCGTTCGTTCACCGGCAAGCCGGCGCGCATGCTCCGCAACGACTGGACCGAGGCCTGGGAGAACCCGGACAACCCGAAGCCGCTCGGCATGCCGTTGCAGTACATGGTCTCCGGCATGGCTGTGGCCGCAACGCACAAGTACCCCAACGAGAGCGTCGACGTCGCGTTCAACCCGGTGGGCCAGGTCGTCGGTCAATTCAAGAAGGTCGAGAAGACCTCGGCGGTGATCGAGCGCTGGGTGCAGGAGTACCTGGAGGCGACGGGCACCCTGAACTCCCTCAATGAGGCCGCCGGCGTCTGATCGGCCCTCGACAGCTGACGCGCTTACGCCGCGGATCGTGGCCACCATGTGGCTGCAATCCGCGGCGTAACTGCTGCTGAGGCCTGTGATCAATTTCGATCAGCGGATAGGCCTCGCGTCCGCCGGTTATGTATGGTTACATACATAGAATCGGCGAAAGGGCTTCGGATGACCGGTCCTCGTGAACGCATGGTCGCTTCGGCCGCTCTACTGATCCGGGAGCGTGGCGCGCACCCCACCGCCATTGCCGACGTACTGGCCCACAGCGGCGCACCGCGCGGCTCGGCCTACCACTACTTTCCCGGTGGTCGTACCCAACTCCTCTGCGAGGCAATCGATTACGCGAGCGACCAGGTCGCAGCGCGGATCGACCGAGCGGACAGCACTACGGCGTTGCTGGACTCGATGGTCGCCGGGTTTCGTAAACAACTGGCCGCCACCGATTTCCGCGCAGGCTGCCCGATCGTCGCGGTCGCCGTCGAGGCCGGCGACCCGGCGGACACCGAGTCCGCTCCACTCGACCGCGCCGGCGCGGCGTTCACCCGCTGGACCGGGCAGATCGTCCACCGGCTGCGGAGCGACGGCGTGCCCGCCGATCGGGCAGAGGAACTCGCGACGCTGATCATGTCGGCGATCGAGGGGGCCGTGGTGATGGCGCGGGCGACGCGTGACGTCAAACCACTCGAGCACATCCACCGTCAACTTCGCGCACTCCTGCCGGAAGGAACCCCGTCATGACCGCAGATCAGTGGCATCCCACCGCATGCATCCTGTGTGAGTGCAACTGCGGCATCGTCGTGCAGACCGAAGGCCGCGCCATCACCAAGATCCGTGGCGACAAGGAGCACCCGGCGTCGGCGGGCTACACCTGCAACAAGGCACTGCGTCTGGACCACTACCAGAGCAACACCCACCGGCTCACCTCGCCGCTGCGGCGCAAGCCCGACGGCAGTTACGAGGAGATCGATTGGGACACCGCGATTTCCGAGATCGCCGAACGCTTCATGACCGTCAGGGACAGCCATGGCGGCGACAAGATCTTCTACTACGGCGGAGGCGGCCAGGGCAACCACCTGGGCGGCGCGTACAGCGGTGCGTTCCTCAAGGCGATCGGCTCGCGGTATCGGTCGAATGCCTTGGCGCAGGAGAAGACCGGTGAGGCGTGGGTCGACGCGCACCTCTACGGTGGCCACACCCGCGGTGAGTTCGAGCACGCCGAGGTGTCAGTGTTCGTGGGCAAGAACCCGTGGATGTCGCAGAGCTTCCCGCGCGCCCGCGTCGTCCTCAACGAGATCGCCAAAGATCCCGGCCGCGCGATGATCGTGGTCGACCCGGTCGTCACCGACACCGCCAAGCTCGCCGACTTCCATCTGCGGGTGCGGCCGGGTACCGACGCGTGGTGCCTGGCGGCGATGGCCGCGGTGCTGGTCCAGGAAGAACTGTGCGACGAAGATTTTCTGGCCGCACATGTCAATGGAGTCGGACCTGTCCGCGACGTGCTCCGCCAGGTGCCGGTCAGCGACTACGCGGCACGGTGCGGGGTCGACGAAACCCTGCTGCGCCGAGCCGTTCGCCGCATCGCGGCGGCCGACAGCGTGGCCGTGTTCGAGGACCTCGGTATCCAGCAGGCCCCCAACAGCACGCTGTGCTCCTACCTCAACAAGATGCTGTGGATTCTCACCGGGAACTTCGCCAAACGCGGTGGCCAGCACCTACATTCGTCTTTCGCGCCCCTGTTCGGTTCGGGCGGGGTGGGACGCAGCCCCGTCACCGGCTCACCGGTGATCGGCGGGCTGGTGCCGTCGAACGCGGTGCCGCAGGAGATCCTCACCGATCACCCCGACCGCTTCCGCGCGATGATCGTCGAGAGCAGCAATCCGGCGCATTCGATCGCCGATTCGGTGGCGGTCCGGACCGCACTCGAATCGCTCGAGCTTCTGGTGGTCATCGATGTCGCGATGACGGAAACCGCACGGCTGGCTCACTACGTGCTACCTGCCGCCAACCAATTCGAGAAACCCGAGGCGACGTTCTTCAACCTTGAGTTCCCACACAACAGCTTCCATCTGCGCCACCCGCTGTTCGACCCGCTGCCCGGAACTCTGCCCGAGCCGGAGATCTGGGCTCGGCTGGTCCGCGCCATCGGTGCGGTCGACGATGCCGAGCTCGATCCGCTGCGACGCGCCGCGCGCGAGGGCCTGG
The DNA here is from genome assembly GCF_022179545.1 of Mycolicibacterium fortuitum subsp. fortuitum. Next base: position 3,372,951 of record NZ_AP025518.1, read on the forward strand.
ACGCCTATGCGGCGGCATTTCTCGCCGCCGTCGGCGCCAACCCCGGGCTGGGCCGGGTGCTGCCGTACGTGCTCTACGAAACACTGGGACCCGTGCTGCCCGACGGCCTGGCCGGGGCGGCCGCCCTGTGGGGGCTGGCGCAGAAGACGGCGATGACCTATCCCGATGCCGTGCGTCGCGCCGGCCATGCCGACGGCAACGCCCTGTTCGAGGCCATTCTGGCGGGCCGGTCCGGATTGACGTTCACCGTCCACGAGTACCCGGACGATTTCTCGTTGATCAGCCACCCAGACCACAAGATAGCGCTGGACATGCCGGAGATGCTCGACGCGGTCCGTGCGTTGCCGGCCATGCCGTCGGCGTTGACTTCCGAGGAGTTCCCGATGGTGCTCTCGGCGGGCGAACGTCGCGCGTACACCGCCAACGACATCATTCGCGACCCCACGTGGCGCAAGCGCGACACCCAGGGCGCCCTGCGGATCAGTGTCGATGACGCCGGGGCGATCGGTCTACACGACGGAGACCGGGCCAGGCTCACCACCGCGGCCGGAAGCGCGGAGGTGACGGTCGAAATCACCGACACGATGCTGCCCGGTCACATTTCGCTGCCGAACGGCTTCGGCCTCGACTACACCGACAGCGCGGGCCGGTCGATTGTGCCCGGGGTCGCCCCGAACGAGCTCACCTCGTCACAATGGCGCGACGAATACGCGGGCACACCATGGCACAAGCACGTGCCGGCCCGTGTTGATCGGATTCCGGTCGAGAGCCTGCCGGCCTGATCCGCGCGCTCAGGGCGCCGGCGCGGCCGGAGCAGGCGCAGGAGCCGGAGCCGCAGCCAGTGGACCGCCCGGGGCGACCGGCGTCGGCGCTCCCGGCGGCATCGGCGCTTCCGGAGCGCCCGGCGAGATGGGGACGTTCGGCCCGGGTGCCTGGTTCGGGACGGGCGTGTTCATGCCACGTTGCGCGATCCCGAGGATCAGGGCTTCCTTACCGCTGATCTCCTGGTTCTGCACGGCATGCCACAGATCCTTCAGATAGCTCAAGTTGGGTGTTTCGGTCCCCTGCCCCGTCGGATCCATGGTCGATCCCGGCGGCAGCGCCTCGGGGCTCGCCAAATGAGGCGTGCCCACGGTGGGTCCGGACGCCGGGACGCCCGGCTCGGCGGCACTGGCCTGAGGCGCCTGAGCCGTCTGAGCGGGCGGCGCGGGTGCCGGTCCCGGAGCAGGTGGCACCGCCGGCGTGGCCGGCTCGGCAACCGCTGCCGCGGCGACCGACAGCGCCACGACAGGGCCTGCCGCACAGCACGCCAGTGCGCACGCAAACCTTCGGATGTCGACTCTCATCGGGGTTGCCCTCTCGCTGTTACTCCAGGGACGAATGGTACCGCCGAGTGCATCGTTGCGCTCGTCGAGACGTTACAGGCTGCGGATCGAAACACGTTCCAATAAGCAACCAGGTGGCAGTTTCCGGAACCCGCCTCGACGTGCCCCACCTGTGGTGTAGCAATGGCTTTACGCCACTACACAACGTCGTCGCGAGGAGCGTCCACGCCATGCCGACCTTGAATCTTCCGCCCGGATTCGATTTCACCGACCCCGACATCTACGCAGAACGGCTCCCAGTCGAAGAACTCGCCGAGATGCGCAAGCTCGCCCCGATCTGGTGGAACGAACAGCCGATGGGTCAGGGCGGTTTCGACGACGGCGGATTCTGGGTCGTCACCAAGCACAAAGACGTCAAGGAGGTGTCGCTGCGCAGCGATGTCTTCTCCAGCCAGGAGAAGACCGCGCTCCCCCGTTATCGCGAAGGCACCGTCCAGCAGCAGATCGACCAGGGCAAGTTCGTGATGCTCAACATGGACGCCCCGCACCACACCCATCTGCGCAAGATCATCTCCCGGGCTTTCACTCCTCGTGCGATCGAAAGACTGCGCGACGATCTGGCCGAGCGGGCCCGAGCCATCGTCGAGGCCGCCGTAGCCGAGGGGTCGGGAGACTTCGTCGAGCAGGTTTCATGTGAACTGCCGCTCCAGGCGATCGCAGGACTGATGGGCGTGCCTCAGGAAGACCGCATGAAGTTGTTCGACTGGTCCAATCAGATGGTCGGCGACCAGGACCCCGAGTTCGCGTCCAACGACGCGATCAGTGCCTCCGTCGAGCTCATCATGTACGGCATGCAGATGGCCGCGGAGCGGACGAAGAACCCCGGAGACGATCTCGTCACCAAGCTCCTGCAGGCCGACGTCGAAGGACACAAGCTCTCCGACGACGAGTTCGGCTTCTTCGTCATCCTGCTCGCGGTGGCAGGCAACGAGACCACCAGGAACTCGATCACCCAGGGCATGATGGCCTTCGCCGATCACCCTGACCAATGGGATCTGTTCAAGCGCGAGCGTCCCGCCACCGCGGCCGACGAGATCGTCCGCTGGGCCACCCCTGTCACGTCATTCCAGCGCACCGCACTGCACGACACCGAGCTGGCCGGCGTCCCGATCAAGAAGGGACAACGGGTGGTGATGTTCTACCGCTCGGCGAATTTCGACGAAGACGTCTTCGAGGATCCGTACAGCTTCAACATCCTGCGGGATCCCAACCCACACGTCGGATTCGGCGGAACGGGCGCGCACTACTGTATCGGTGCCAATCTGGCCAGGATGACGATCGACCTCATCTTCAACGCCATTGCCGACGGGATGCCCGATTTGACGCCCCTGGCAGCACCCGAACGGCTCCGCTCAGGGTGGCTCAACGGCATCAAACACTGGCAGGTCGATTACCGCGGCCGGTCGGGTAGTCGATGATGGATCGCCAATAGTCTTCCGGGATCTCGGTATTCGACCGCAGCACGATCGCCAGACCGGTTGCCATCGCGATACCGAGCAACCCGAGCCACAGGCCGGCGAGCGCGATCACGATCCACAGCACAGTTGTCAGCGCGGGCCACGGTGACGCGATCGCGAGCACGGGTGCGAAGAAGAATCCGGCTCCGACGTAGGCCGCCGACCCGGCACGGTCGGCTGCCAGGACGAAGTGCAGCCAACGCGGAATCGCGTGGTCTGCCTGATATTTCTCGGTCATACCCGCCTCCTTCATGGACCAGGTTCACCATGACGCGGCGTGGGTAAGTGCCGCAATTACCCCACAGGTAGTGGTTATCCGCCACGACCTGGGCGACACTCGGATGGTGACGAGCGCGGCCACCCAGACACCCATTGGATCGCTGATGCGCGATTGGCGACTGCGCCGGCGTATCAGTCAGCTCGACCTGGCCATCGAGGCAGACGTGTCGGCCCGTCATCTCAGCTTCATCGAGACCGGACGGTCGGTGCCGAGCCGGGCCATGGTCCTGCGCCTCGCCGAAGCCCTGGAGGTGCCGCTTCGGGATCAGAACCAACTGTTGCTGGCGGCAGGGTTGGCCCCGGTTTATGCCGAGCGGACGCTGGAGGACCCCGAGATGTCAGCCGTACGCGACGGCGTTACCCGGGTGTTGGACGCCTACAACCCGTTTCCGTGCGTGGTTGTCGATCGGAACTGGAATCTGTTGCAGGCCAACGCAGGCACCGCCGTCATGCTGGCCGGCGTGTCACCACACCTACTGGCCGAGCCCAACGCGCTGCGCATCACCCTCCATCCCGACGGCATGGCGCCCCGGATCCGGAATCTGGCGGAATGGCGCCACCACCTGATCAGCCGCTTGCGGCGTGAGGTGACCGTGAGCGGATCGGCCGAGCTGGCCGACCTCCTTGCCGAGGTCGAGTCCTACCCGGGCGGCATGGAGCCGGTCCGCGATCTCGGCGGGGTCGTCGTGCCGCTGGAATTGGCGGCCCCGGACGGCACCGTACTGACCTTCCTGAGCACAGTCACGACCTTCGGCACCGCATTGGACCTGACCGCTGCGGAGCTGAGCATCGAGGCATTTCTGCCGGCCGACGCCGCGACCGCCGCCGCACTCCAGAAACCGAGTGGTCTGACCACTTGACCTCTGACCGCTGGCCGGGCAGCATGGCGACATGGCTCTACAACCCGTCAACCGCCGATCTGTACCTGAGGATGTCTTCGAACAGATCGTCACCGAGGTTCTCAGCGGTCAGATGCAACCCGGCGAATCCCTACCGAGCGAACGCCGGCTCGCCGAGGTTCTCGGCGTATCCCGCCCTGCCGTGCGTGAAGCCATCAAGCGGCTCACCGAGGCCGGGTTGGTCGAGGTCCGGCAGGGCGACGCAACCACGGTGCGGGACTTCCGCAGGCACGCGGGCCTGGACCTGCTACCGCGATTGCTTTTGCGCGCAGGCGAACTCGATGTGAGTGTGGTTCGCAGCATCCTGGAAACCCGCCTGCACAACGGGCCCAAGGTTGCCGAATTGGCGGCCCATCGAGCCACAGCCGATCTGGTCACCCAACTCGGTCACACAGTCGATGCCCTGGCAGCCGAACCGGATCCAGTGGAGAAACAGCGCCACGCGCTCGCATTCTGGGATCTGATCGTGGACGGAGCGGATTCGATCGCATTCCGGTTGATGTACAACACGCTTCGCCAGACTTATGAACCCGCGCTGCCTGCGCTGGCCACCATGATGACCGCCGAGGTCGGGCGCCCCGACGCCTACCGGCAGATCGTCGAGTCAATCGAAGCGGGTGATGCACCTGCTGCTCGACGTGCCGCCGAAGACCTGCTGCAGCCAGCCACCCACGCGCTCATGCAAGCACTCGATGCGCTGGAGGAAACCCGGTGACGCGCAACGCTTTCACTCTGGGCGACGCGGCGCGGGAGTTCGTCAGGCACCCCTCCCCCTGGATGATCGGCTTCGCGCTGATCCTCAGTCTCGCGGCCCGCTGCGCTGCGGGCGACTGGCAACTGACCGATGCTCTGGTGCCCGTGGCGATGCTCACGGCGTTTCCCTTCTTCGAGTGGATCGTCCATGTCTTCGTGCTGCACTGGAAGCCAAGGAGATTCGGAAGAGTAACGCTGGATTCGGTGTTGGCCCGCGATCACCGGCTGCACCACATGGACCCGCGGGATGTCCCGCTGATCTTCATACCGTGGCGGGCCCTGCTGTGGATCCTGCCCGCCGCCGTGGCCGTGGCCCTGCTGGCATTCCCCCGCCCCGCACTGGGGTTGACGTTCCTGTCATTCCTGACCGTGCTGGGTTTGTGCTACGAGTGGTGCCACTATTTGATCCACAGCGACTACAAGCCCAAAACCCGCGCCTACCGCTCGATTTGGCGCAACCACAGACAGCACCATTACAAGAACGAGCATTACTGGTTCACGGTCACCACATCAGGCACCGCCGACCGGGCACTCCGGACCCATCCCGAACCGACCGCGGTGCCCACGTCACCGACGGCGAAGAACCTGCACGCGGTTACGCCTGCACGACAATAGGATCGCCCACGCTCACCGTGTTGAAATACCAATCGGCGTTGTCCGGGCTGAGATTGATGCACCCGTGGCTGACGTTGGCGTAGCCCTGAGACCCGACCGACCACGGTGCGCCGTGCACGTAGACCCCGCCCCAGGTCACCCGAACCGCATCGTAGACCGTGAGCTTGTACCCCTCGGGATCGCTCAGCGGAATGCCGATGGTACGCGAATCCATCACCACCACAGGCTCTTTGGCCAAAGCACTGAAGGTGCCGACGGGAGTCGGATGCTTGGGCTTGCCCATGGACGCCGGCATGGTGCGGGCCACCGTCCCATCGATGCTGACCGTGAAGGTGTGGGCATCGATGTCGGCAACGCCGAGCACCTTGGACCCGGTTTCGAAACTGGTCTTCGCGCCGCCCGCGGTGACCGAGATCTTCGAATGGGCCGGCCACAACTGATCCGGTTTCCACTGCATCACATCGTCACTGAGCCAGGTGAAGGTGCCCGTCGGGGTTTCCGGGGAGTTGATCTTCAGGCTGGCCTGCGCGGCATCCCGGTCGGTGACCGGGTTGTCGAACGTCACCGTCAGCGGCATCGCGACACCGACCACCGAACCTGCGGCGGGTTCGATCTTCGCACCGGGTTCGGGCGTGCTCACCGCAGCAGATGCCACATTGACCGTGCTCGCGGCAGCCATCGTGGCGACACCGATCGCCGCAAACACTTTCAGTAGCGACACTCGAACCGCTCCGAATGACGACGACGGGGCACTCACCATTCCACCAGTGTAGGTGAGCGCCGGCAGTGCACCCCTTAGGCGCAGCGTGACAGCGGAAGATCGCGATCTGTGGTGCCTCGGTGAATTGCCCATGGTGAACTCATCGGCTCGGCAATCAAGAACGTTTCACCGCAGCATCGGCACGATCGCAGCCGCCACAGCAACGTCACAGGCGATCAGGGCGCGCCGGGTACCGACTCCGTCGATTCCGGTACGGGCGGGACCGGCTCGGGCGCCGGCGGCTCGACCTCCGGTACGGGCGGCTCAGCTTCCGGTACCGGCGGCGCCGACTCGGCCGCCGGAGCCTGCGCAGCCGTCTGCTGGACAGGTGCCGACTGTGGTGGTGCGCTCGGTGGAGGCGGCGCGGGCTCGGGAGCCGGCGGAACTTCGGGCGCCGGAGGCGGCGTCTCCGACGCGGGGGGCGCCTGCACCGCCGGAGTCTCGCCCGGCGGCGCCGGTTGTCCCGCCTCGGGCGGTGGTGCGCCCGGAACCTGCTCGGGGGGCACCGGCGGCGCCCCAGGCGTCTCAAGCATCGGCTGGGACCCATCAGGAGCCGGCAGTTCTCCTGGCACCTCGGTGTAGGCGGGCGGCGGTGTCACACTTTGGTCGATGACATACTCCGGCCCGGCGTCCTGCACGACAGATTCGAGCACAGGCGGAGTTTCAGGGGCCGGAGCGGACGGCACCGGGACCGGGACCGTAGAGGTTTGTTGAACCGAGGCCGAATCACCCGACGTACTCACCACCGGGCGGGTACTGCGGTGCGGGGTCGGCTCTGACCCCGGTAGCAACTGCTGACCGACGGCCAGTGCCAGCGAGACCCCGAAGGCGAGAACTCCACCGACAAGGATGGCCAGCGGCGTCAATTGCCTGGGCGGCCAGCGCCAACCGGCAAGGGCCACCGTGTCGTCGGACGCCCGTCGCCCCCGGCGCACCGAGGCCAGCGCGGCGCCCCTGGCCAAGGGCAACCCAGGTTCGGCAGGGGTGAACACCGGTACCGCCAGCGCCTGCTCCAGTTTCGGCAGAACCGAATCCAGGTCGACGGCAGAGCCTACGACCACCAGCGCATCAGGTCGCGGATCCGCCACGTCGAACATCTCCGACAACCACGTGGTCAGGCCGGCCACCGTTTCGATTCCACGGCTGACCGTGGTCTGCACAGGACTGTCGCCGCTCACCGTCATCGCCTGTACGACATCGGGTTCCAGCACGCAGACACCGGTCGTACCGAATCCGACTATGCCGGCAACACGCCGCGCCAGAGCATCCGTCGCGTGCGGCAAACGCACCGGTACCACATCGACGAATCCGGCGTCGTCGAACTTCTTCAGCAGCACCGTGGCCTCGGTGGCCGCTCCGGAACTCCACGTCACACCGATGGTCGTCAGCCGCAAACCACGTTCTGCGGCAACCCTTTCAGCACGACGGACGGCCTTGACGACGTCAGCGCAGACATCATCGGTTCGCGCGGGCACGAGACCGCGAATATCGAGGGCCTCATGGTCGACGGTCGCTCCGTCGGCCTCGCTGCCCTCCACCAGGACCAGCCCGACGGTAGACGGTGTCAACGAAACACCGAGTACCGCGTCCACGTTCACCCCCGAAAAGTGTGGCCGTCGTCCAAACGTTTCACGGTGACATTACCCGGTGGCAGCTTCGCTCCCACCCCCTGCATCGCCGGTAACCCTCGACGACCTGCACCGAAATGTGCTGTGCCGCAGAACTACCAGTACACGACGCAGTCTTAGTTTGCCGAACACGCCGACAATTTCCACCCGCCCGGCTACCCGCATGGCAAGGTGGTGGCGCATGCGGGAAGTCCAGGATTCATCGCGCCGCCGGACGTTCTTCGGCCACCCGATCGGGCTGACGAATCTGTTCGGGGTGGAGTTGTGGGAGCGCTTCTCCTTCTACGGGATGCTCACGATCCTCGGGTACTACCTGTACTTCATGGCCGCCGATGGCGGCCTCGGGTTACCCAAGAGCACCGCCACCGGCATCGTCGGCGCCTACGGCGGGTTGGTGTACCTGTCCACCGTGCTGGGTGGATGGGTCGCCGACCGGCTCCTGGGAATGGAGCGCACCGTGTTCTACGGCGGGGTGGTCGTCATGGCGGGCCATATCGCCTTGGCCGTGCTTCCGGGTCTGCCCGGCGTCGGTTTCGGCCTGGTGCTGGTCGCACTCGGGTCCGGCGCGCTCAAGGCCAACGCGTCCTCGTTGCTGGGCACGCTGTACGACAAAGGCGACCCGCGTGCCGACGGCGGCTTCACCCTGTTCTATCTCGGTGTCAATCTGGGTGCCTTCGTCGGACCGCTCGCCACCGGGTTGTTGCAGACGCGGATCGGCTTCCATTACGGGTTCGGGGCCGCCGCCATCGGTATGGCACTCGGTTTGATCCAGTATGTGATGTTCCGGCGCAATCTCGGCAGCTACGGACGCATCGTGGCAAACCCGTTGCCGCCACAGGCAATCGGCAAGGTCATCGCCGTCGTCGCCACCCTTGCCGCGGCTGTCACCGTCCTTTTCCTGGTGCATGCGGTCGATCTGGCCAACCTGTCACAGTTCACCACGGCAGTGATCGTCGTGGCCTCGGTGATGTACTTCGCGGTGATGCTGACCAGCGCCAAAGTGTCGGGCACCGAGAAGATTCGCGTGCGCGCCTTCATCCCGTTGTTCGTCGCCAACGCGGTCTTCTGGTCGCTGTTCCAGCAGACTTTCACGGTGTTGGCCGTCTACTCCGATGAGCGGGTGAACTGGTCCCTGTTCGGCTGGACCGCGCCGTCGAACTGGATCGGGTCTATCGAACCGGTCTGGATCATCCTGCTCTCACCCTTGTTCGCGATCCTGTGGACCCGTCTGGGCAACCGTGCGCCCACCACGCCACGCAAATTCGCCTACGGGGTGATCGGCATGGGCGCAGCGTTCCTGCTGTTCCTGCCGGCCGCGTCGCACCCGGGCAAGACGGTGCCCGCGTTACTGGTGGCCGGCATCATGGCGGTGTTCGCGGTCTCGGAGCTGATGTTGTCTCCGATCGGTCTTTCGGTCACGACGAAGCTTGCGCCAGAAGCCTTCCGGGCCCAGATGATGGCCCTGTTCTTCTTCTCGGTCGGCCTGGGCACGGCGATGTCGGGTGTGCTGGCACAGCATTACGACCCGGCCGACGAATTCGTGTACTTCGGCACACTGGGAGCAGTGGCGATCATCGCCGGCGTGGCGGTGCTGCTGATGTCACCGCGGATCAGCAGGTTGATGGAAGGGGTTCACTGACTTCCGGAGAGAATGTCGGCCAGCAGCGACGGCTCGACGTTTCCACCGGAGACGATCACCGCCGCCGGCCCCGGTGACGTCGCCACCTTCCGGTAGCCCGCCAGCGCCACCGCCCCGCTGGGTTCGGTGACCAGATGGGCGCGGTTCGCCAGCTCCCTTACCGCCGAACGGATCTCGTCCTCGGTGACGGTGACGACATCATCGAGGACCTTTTGCAAGTGGGCGAAGGTCAAGGCGGACGGCGTCGAGCGCAGCCCGTCCGCGATGGTCCGGTTGCGTTGCGCCACCGGCCAGTCCACCAGCGCGCCGGCGGCCAGACTCTCCGCGGTATCCGCCGCCAGTTCGGGCTCCACCCCGATGACCTCGGCTCGCGGACACAATGCACGGATCGCGGTCCCGACTCCCGAGGCCAGGCCACCGCCGCTGATCGGGACGAGGACGGTGGCGACGTCTGGCAGATCCTGCGCGATCTCCAGCCCGATGGTGCCCTGGCCTGCGATCACGTCGGGATGGTCGAACGGTGGCACGAGCACACCGCCGGTGCTCTCGACCAGTTCCGCGGCAACCGATTCACGTTCGCCGGCCTCACACAGCACCACGTGCGCTCCGTGGCTCCGGGTCGCCTGCACCTTCACGGCCGGAGTCTCCTCGGGCATCACGATGTGTGCCGTAACGCCGTACGCCGCAGCCGCATACGCCACGGCCTGCGCGTGATTGCCACTGGAGTAGGTCACGACTCCGGCGGCCCGCACCGCGGCATCGAGCCCGCCCAGCGCATTGAATGCACCGCGAATCTTGAAGGCACCGATGGGCTGCAGATTCTCCGGCTTGAGCCACACCGGACGCACCGGGTCCGCCCACCGCGCCGGCAGCAGTGGCGTACGGACGATGTCAGCGGCGATCCGCTGCGCTGCGGCTGCGATGTCGTCGAGGGTCACCAACTTCACCACGCAAGTCTGCCCCGAGCGTCGGTTACCGTGCTCACGTGACCCCGTACAGCTTCGGAATCGTTCCTCGTTACGCCGAGATCGACCAGCAGGGCGTGGTGTTCAACGGCCACTACCTCACCTGGTTCGACGAGGCGTGTACCGGCCTGTTCGACCACCTGCGGGTGAGCTACGCCGACCTGATCGCCGAAGGTGTCGACATGCAGGTGGTGCACACCGAGATCGACTTCCGGGCGCCGGTTCGGTGGCGCGAGGCGGTGCGGATCGCCGTGCGTTGCGAGCACATCGGGACCACGAGTTTCACCCTGGGGTTCACCGTGCTGGGTACCGATGCCGAAGGCATCGAGAAGGCTCGAGTATCCGGCAAGAACGTCTACGTCGTGGTCTCTACCAGCGACTGGTCCAAGCGTCCCGTACCCGAAGCGGTTCGCATCGCCCTCGATTCCGTGGCCGGTCAATGATTCTTGCGACCCTGAGGTGCCCGCATGCCCGCGGCGGTGATGTCACATGTGAAGGCTTGTCGAATCCGGCGGGCCGGCCGACCCGAAATTCGCGTTGAAACACCAGTTCACCTGTAGCACAATCGGTGTGGATGGCTGTGCCGGACTACGGAGGGAAGGTCATGTCGCACGATGAGCGCGCTGGTTTCGACGCTCCCGAGGCTGATGTCGTCGAACAGCTGATTCCGGTCGGTGTCGACGACGAGCACGATGCACTCGGCGATCTGCGGCGGGTTCGCATCTCGCCCGATGCCGATGCCGCCGAAGCCGACCTGATCGATCAGGCCATCGTCGTTCCACTGGACGACGAGTCCGACTTCGACCGCTGAGCCGCACGCGACCTGACCACCGTCCGGCCCACCAGGCCTGCGACGACCAGCGCACCGAACGCCGCCAACCAGGGCCATGCGCCATGCCGGTGAACCCATCCGGCGAGCGCGCCCTGCAGTTGGCCCGCCGCAGCAATCACCGGATCATCGGGATTGCCTGCGGGCCCGAACAATTGGACTTCATACCAGCCGTAGTAGGCGACGTAGGCGCCTACGGCGATCAACAGAGCCCCACTGATCCGGCTGATATACGGCACGACACTGCGCAACCGGTCGACTACGACGGTGCCTGCCAATGCCGTGGCCACGGCCAGCACCCCGACCACGAGCGCGAAGCCTCCCGCATACGCGGCGAGTACCGCCACCCGGTGCAGCACGGTATGTGACTGCAAGGTGGCACCGGTGACCGCCAGGAAAGGACCGACGGTGCACGACAGGGACGCCAATGCGTACCCGACCCCGTAACCGGCCATCGAACCCAGCCGTGCCGTGGGGGCCCAACCGGCGCGGCCCGTGACCGCATCAGGCAGCAGCAATCCCAGCCGGCGGCCGGCCAGCAACCAGAGCCCGAGCACAGCCAGGAGCATGCCGACGACCAACGTGACGTACGGAAGGTAACGCTGAACGGTGTTTGCGGCGGCAACCGTGAGCAGCCCGAAGCTACCGAACACCGCAATGAATCCGGCCGTCATCACCATGGTGGCCACCAGGGCCCGCCACAGGGCTTTGAGCGGGCCGCGCGGCGTGGTGCCGCGCACCACCAGCGCCAGATAGCCGGGCAGCAGCGCAAACCCGCAGGGATTGAGTGCCGCCACGAGGCCGGCGCCGAACGCCAACCCCAACAGGTTGTCCGGCACGCCTGCGACTAGCTCTTCAGGGCCGCGACCCGATCGGCCAGTTCCTGCTGCGGCATCGCCGAGGTGGGGTTGTTGACGAAGGTGGACGACCCGTCCGCACGGTAGAAGACGTAAGCCGGCTGCCACGGGACGTTGTAGCGGGCCCAGATCGAACCGTCGGCGTCATTGAGGTTGGGGAAATTAAGGTGGTATTTGTCGACAAAACCCTGCATGGCCCCGACATCGGAGTGGGCCGCCACCCCGACGAAGCTGACCTGCGGATTGGCGGCGGCAACCTGGCTCACCGACGGCGCCTCGGCATTGCAGAAGGGGCACCACGGCGTCCAGAACCACAGCACCGCCGGACGCCCGGCCAGGCTGGCTCCGTTGAAGGGCGCACCGGACAACGTCGTGCCGGTGAACTGGAGCCGGTCGTCAGCGACCGCGGTCGGCGCCGCGAACAGCGCCAGCACCATCGCAAGCACCGACAGCAGGCCGGCCAGGATCGACATCAGCGGTGGCCGTACTCGGAGTCGCAGCCTCATGACAGTCTCCTTCGCTCAGGGCGCAGCGCACGCACGGCCTGCACATACCCCTATTACGGAAGTCGACACTCCGGGGTTCAACGCCGGTCCCGACTGCCTCAGTTCTGCCGCGGCAACAGCTCGGCGGCGAACCGGTCCAGGAATGCCCTGGTGTCGGTCGCGGCGGCGAATCTGATCACGAACTTGGTCAGGCCGGCCTCCAGGTAACCGTCGATCTGGCGGTGCAGATGCGACCAGTCGGCGGCCAGCAGTTCTGCCGGGTCGACGCCGGGCCTGCGCCGGCGCGCCGCCGCGAGCAGATCTGCCGAAAGGGCGCCGTCGCCGACGGCGAGGCTGATCCCGAAGTGGTCGGGCTCGATGCTCCGGCCCGCGGCCTGCGCCTCGTCCTCGATGCGGCGCCGCGCGGCGGCGGCCTCGTGCGGAGTCAGGAAGCTGCCCAGCCACCCGTCGCCGAACCTGCCGACGCGGGTCAGGGCTGCCGGTGCCGATCCGCCCAGCCAGATGTCGACCAGTGAGGCGGGGACCGGCTGCACACGCGGGGAACGGACCGTGAAGTACTCCCCCTCGAACGACCGATCGCGACCGGTCAGGGCCGAGCGCAGAAGTTGCAGCGATTCATCGAACACGGCGCCCCGGCGACCATCGGGGACGACGAAGACATCCCGCTCGGCCGGCAGGGCAGAGTGCAGGCCGAAGACCGGCAGCACCCGTTTGGGTGCCAACGCCGCCAGGGACGCCAATTGTTTGGCTACCAGCACGGGGTGGCGCCCGGGCAGGATCGCAACCGAGGTCCCGACCTTCAACCGCCGCGTACGCGCCAGCGCGTAGGCCATACCGATGAACGGATCGACCGCCGGTGTGTAGACGAGTTCGGAGAACCACAGCGAGTCGACCCCGGAAGCCTCCAGGTGATCGATGATCCCGCCCAGTTCGTCGGGCCCGGTGTCGGCGCCCACCCCTACGCCGAACCGAACCTTCATCGGACGTTTCCCATGTCATCCATATTGGCCGTAACACTCCACGGGCGCCCCTTGTGCCCGGTCCTCCGGCGGTTCAGAGTGAAACAATGAGCGAACAATGGATTCAAGGGTGCTTGGTCCAGCGGATCGCGTTTCGTGATGGCCTGGTGCTCAATCTCGACGACTACAACGAACTGGTCATCTCGGTCCCGCTGGAATTGACGCTGCCGGCGACCGGTACCGACGCGTCCGAAGTGGTCTCGCTGGACCCACAGCGAATGCGCAACGAAGTTCGGCCCCTGTTCGATTTCGCGGGGCAACGATGCACGCATGCCGACTGGGAAGACAACGGCAGCCTGCACCTGAGCTTTTCCGACGGCCACCGGATTGACGTGCGGCCCGACGAAGGCCGTACGTCATGGGAGCTGTACGGCAAATACCACGGCTACGCCGCATGCCTGCCGCACGGGCGGGTCCGCGTCGTCCGCCACGATCAGGACGAAGACGGCGACGGCCTCACCCGCGAGAGCGGGTGAGGCCGTCGGACGCAGCCCGTGGGGCTACCGACCTGTATCAGCCGACACCGACCCCGATGATCGGGATCCAGACGCCGAACAGCCAAACACCCCACTGCCTGAAGCCGTTGTCCCACACCGGGTTCAAGTTGTAACCCCAGTAGTTGATGGTCGGGGGTAGCGGCCCGCCGCGCCAGTGGAACGGCGGCGGTGGACCCCAACCCCACGGTGGCGGTCCGTTGCGGTCATCCCACCAGTCGTGACGGTTGTTCGCCCACCACGGACCCTTGTCATCCCAGTGATCGCGACGGTCGAAATCGGGGCCGCGATCGGGCCCGCGACCGCGACTGTCGAAGTCACGGTCATGACCGGGCGGCCCGCCGTTGCAGAACGGGAAACAGTCGTCGTTTCCGTGCCCCGGTTTGAGCGGAGCCGGCACCGCGGGTGACGCCGACGCCACCGGAACCCCCACCCCGGTGACGCCCATCCCGAACGCGCCGACTGCCAGTGCAGCCGCCGCGAACTTGGCCAGTTTCATACCTGAACCTCCTACAGTCCCGTGACCCCGGCGCCGGCCATCCCCCAATGGCCCGGCGCCGCAACGCCTTGCAACTCACCTGGCTGCGAGCGGCGAAACGTGCACCCCAGTGAGGTATCGCCGGGACCGATCCGAGCGTTACCCCTTCTCGGTCCGATTCCGGACCTACCCTGGCGGAGTGGGTATCGCACCGCGGGTCAATGGGGCGCGTCCCGTCGACGTGCCGCGCTCGGAGATCAACTTGGGATCGTGGCAGTTCTGGCGCCAGGACGACGATGTCCGGGACGGCGCGTTCGCGGTACTTCGCCGTGACGACCCGATCTCGTTTCACCCGGCGTGCGTCCTCGACGGCTCTCCGGAGAGTGCCGGCCACTGGGCGGTGACCAGGTATGAAGACGTGTTCCACGCCAGCCGTCACCCAGACATCTTCAGCTCCGCGTCCGGCATCACCATCGGTGATCAAACCCCCGAATTGGCAGAGTATTTCGGTTCGATGATCGCTTTGGACGACCCGCGTCACACCCGGCTTCGCAACATCGTGCGCAGCGCGTTCACGCCGCGGGTGGTGGCCCTGATCGAGGATTCCGTACGCGATCGGGCCCGACGTCTGGTCAGCGACATGGTGGCCCGAAATCCCGACGGCAAGGCCGAGCTGGTCACCGAACTCGCCGGGCCGCTACCGCTGCAGATCATCTGCGACATGATGGGCATCCCCGAGCGTGACCATCAACAGATCTTCCACTGGACCAACGTGATCCTGGGATTCGGCGACCCCGATCTGACCACCGATTTCGACGAATTCGTCACGGTCGCGATGGACATCGGTGCCTACGCGACCGCAATGGCAGATGAACGTCGCGCGACACCCACCGAGGATCTCACCACGAGCCTGGTCGAGGCCGAGGTCGACGGGGAACGGCTGACCTCGGCCGAGGTGGCCTCGTTCTTCATCCTGTTGGTGGTCGCGGGCAACGAGACGACCCGCAACGCGATCAGTCACGGTGTGCTCGCGCTGACCCGCTACCCCGAACAGCGGGACAAATGGTGGTCGCGGTACGAGGAACTGGCTCCCACCGCGGTCGAGGAAATCGTGCGCTGGGCATCGCCGGTGAGCTACATGCGCCGCACAGTCACCCGGGACACCGTGCTGGGCGGGACGCCGTTACCTGCCGGAGCAAAGGTGACGTTGTGGTACGGCTCGGCCAACCGCGACGAGTCCAAATTTGCCGACCCGTGGATGTTCGACGTCACCCGTCACCCCAACCCCCACGTAGGCTTCGGCGGCGGCGGGGCGCACTTCTGTCTGGGAGCAAACCTGGCCCGCCGTGAGATCACCGTTGCGTTCGAGGAACTCCATCGCCAGTTGCCCGACATCGTGGTGACCGAGGAGCCCGACCGGCTCCTGTCGCCGTTCATCCACGGCATCAAGCGCATGCCGGTGGCCTGGCGCTAGACAGCACGCATCGTCGGTTGGGGCCGGAGGGTTTGTCCGGCCCCCGTCCGGGCACCCCGAAGAGAGAGCCCAACCAGACCGACGGAGGG
Organism: Mycolicibacterium fortuitum subsp. fortuitum; assembly: GCF_022179545.1. The sequence continues at coordinate 3,389,077 of NZ_AP025518.1, forward strand.
ATCATGCACTCCGAGCGTTTCCAGACCCTATTGACGTCTCAAGGACCTTACGGGTCGATCTATTTCGACGATTCACACGACACCGCGGATGCGGCCACCGCCACGGAGCTGAAATGGCGGGGGCTGCACGACGAACTCGAACGACAGGGCGCCGGGACCGACCTGCTCCGGCGGCTTGAACTGGCCATCACTGCGCAACCTCCTACGGTCGGACGCGGTAGCCGTGTCCTGGTTGCCAACGCCGAAGGCGTACTGGTGGATCAGCACCTCAGCGCGGGTGCAGGCACGCTGCATGCACGGGTCTCTGAGCTGCCGTATATCGTGCCCGCACTCGACGCAGACGCCGAGCGGCCCGGCCACCTGGTGGTCGTCGTCGACCACTCCGGCGCCGACCTCGAATTCCACCAGGGTCAGGCCGGCGGCGGATCGGTCTTCACCACTACTGTCGAGGGTGGCAGTTTTCCGGTACACAAAGCCGGCCGGGCCGACACGCCGGGCTACGGCGATCCACAGCAACATACCGAGGAAAGCCGGACGAAGAACATCCGGACAGTGGCCGACCGGGTGACCGCGATTGTCGATGACGAGAAGCCCGAGGTCGTGTTCGTGGTCGGCGAAGTGCGGTCGCGGAATGACCTCGTCGCCGCGCTGCCCGTACGGGCGGCGAAGCTGACGGTCCACCTGCAGGTCGGAGCCCGCAACAGCGGGTTCGACCCCAAAGTTCTCCACGATGCCGTCGACGGATGGCTGATACAACACCACCGGGACTCGACGGAGGCCGTGGCCCAGGACTTTTCAGCTGAGATCCACCGAGGCGAGGGCTTTGCGACCCAAGGGCTCCCCGGGGTATGCGCGGCGCTTCGCGCCGGAGCCGTCGACACCCTCCTGGTCGGGGAGATGGGCTCCGCCACCGTGGTCAGTTCCGACGATCTGGATACTGTCGCACCGAACCCGGACGTGCTCTCGGAATTGGGAGTCGCACCCACCCGGATCCTGCGTGCGGACGAGGCGTTGCCGATGGTGGCGATCTCGACCGGTGCGGATCTGGTCAGAATGCCCGACGGCTATTCCGCGACCGACGGTGTCGGCGCGTTGTTGCGTTATGCACCAAGGCAACCCGCCGCAATCACTTGACGGTCAAGGTACCCAGCATCGCAGGGTGATAGAGGCAGTAGTACGCATATTCGCCTGGATCCTGCGGCGCTGTCAGTGTGGCTCGTCCTTTGCCGTCGACGTGGACGTCGAACAGTCCCTTGGTCCGCGACGTCACCGAATGCTCGACCTCGTCTTTGTTGAGGATCGTGATCTCGGTCCCCGGCGCCACAGGTCCCAGTGCACTGAACCCCATTCCCTCGATCGCGATGACGGGGCCCGCCGGGACGGCTGTTCCGGAACTGACGGTGACCGTCTCGGAGTGCTCGCCATGCTCCCCCGGCGAATTGGCTTGCCCACAAGCCACACTCGTCCCCGCGAGCAGGAAGACCGACGCCGCCACCGCTGCTAGTCGAGACACTTCGCCCCCTGAGATAGTGCGTCACCGCAGACAATTATCCGTCCCGCGGGGGTGCGGCGTGCCTGATTCAGCCAACCCGGCGTCCCACCGCCACACCGGTGGCGAACGCCGTGGCGAGCACCCCGACGATCGCCCAGGCCAGCACGTCGGAACCGCCCACCAGATCGTTGAGGTTGGTCAGGATCAGCACCAGCGCGCCCAGTAGTCCGGCCAGACCCAGCGCCGGAGCGATACGCACGCGCCACAGAGAATGACCGTGCCGGTCACGAGCGAAGAAGACCAGGACCGCCACGCTGGTGGCGATCATCAGCAGCACCACACCGACCGTCGTCGCCCCGGCGAACCAGGTGTAGAACTGGGCGGCCGGATCCAATCCGAACACCACTGCCAGCAGCACGCTGACCGCCACCACCCCGGAGATCCACAGCGAGGCCTCGTGCGGTGAGCCGTGCCGATCGTGCGGACGGCTCAACCGCGCGGGCAGCACGTCACGCTGCGACAACGCGAAGACGTAGCGCGACGCGACATTGTGGAACGCGAGAATGCAGGCAAACAGGCTGGTGAAATACAGGACCGTGATGATGTCGGCACCGACCGCACCGATGTACCGGTGCGCGGTGTCGCCGAGGAACGTGACGCCCGAGTCGGTGGCGCGGGCCACGGCCTGCTCGTCGCCCCACCCCGAGATCAGAGCCCAGCTGGTCACCGCATAGAACACCCCGATCAAGACCAGCGCCAGGTAGGTGGCCCGGGGAATCGTGCGCTCGGGAGTTCGTGCCTCGTCGCGAAAGATCGCCGTCGCCTCGAACCCGACGTAGCTGATGATCGCGAACAGCAGCCCGACGCCCAGAGAGCCGGAGAAGATCGCATCCGGATTGACAATGCCCGACGACAGTCCACGATCACCGCCGTTGGCCACGATCACCAGATCCAGCACCAGCACGATCACGATCTCGCCGGAGAGCAACACACCGAGCACCCTGCTGGACAACTCGATGTTGCGATACCCCAGGTAAGTGGTGACGGCGAAAGCCGCCGCGGCGAACACCCACCACGGCAGGGACGGTCCGCCGGCAAGCTCGACGACGCTGGCTCCGGCGGGGCCGAGCAACCCGTAGACACCGGCTTCCAGCGCCACATAGCTGACCAGCGCCACGAACGCGATACCTATCCCGACCGGCAGTCCCAGCGACTGCCGCACGTACGAGAAGAAGGCGCCTGCTTCCTCGACATAGGGCGTCATCGCGGTGAACCCGACGGCGAACAACAGCAGCACCAGCGTGGATGCGATGAAGGTGGCGGGAAAGCCCGTTCCGTTGCCCGACGCGATGCCCAGCGGCACGACGCCGCCGATCACCCCCAGTGGCGCCGCGGCGGCCACCACCATGAAGACGATCGAGGAGACCCCGAGGTTGCCTCGCAGTTGGCGACCCGTCGCCGGCGGTTCATGGCCCAACGATTCTGGGACTGTGGTGATTTCGGACATGCTCGACCGTCCTTCAGGCAGCGTGCGCGCAAATATGACCCGCGGAACATAGGGCCGGCGCGTACCGGCAGGCCAGGTCTGGCGTCAGCGTGCGTAAAACCCCGCTCCGTCAGTGGGCACCCATGACGTCGAGCATTCCCGCCGCCGAACGCGGCCAGGTGAACTGCTCGGCGCGCCGGCGGGCGCTGCTGCGCCGCAGGGGTTCGGGTCGGCCGATCACGGAGGTGACGGCGCGCGCGATGGCATGCGCATCGTTGTCGGCGGTCGCTCCGCTGTCGCACGTGAGGATTTCGGCCAGGGCCGAGGTCCGCGACACCACGGCCGGAGTTCCGCAGGCGAGCGCTTCCAGTGCGGCCAGTCCGAACGTCTCGTGCGGGCCCGGCGCCAACGCGACATCGGCCGAGGCCAGGATCGTGGCCACCGTGTCGCGGCATCCAACGTAGCCGGTGAAAGCCACGGGTAGCCCGCTTGCCTGCCGCTCAAGCCGGGTCCGCAACGGCCCCTCCCCGACTACCACCAGCTGCGCATCGATACCCGAATCTCTCAGTGCGGCAACGGTGTCGATGCTTCGATGAGCGTGCTTCTCGACCGACAGCCTGCCACAGTGCACCAGCAGTGTCTGTTCGGGCGCGGCCCAGCGGCGGCGCATCTGCGCGCAGCGGCGGCGCGGGTGGAACTGCTCCAGGTCCACTCCGAGCGGGACCGTCGCGACATTCTCCGCACCGATCCGGTCGAATTCCTCACGGGCGAAACCCGTGGTGCACACCACCGCGTCATAGTTCGCCGCGGTGCGACGATTGGCGAAGTCGGCCACCATGACCGCGGCCGCGGAAGGCAGCACCTGACCGACCAGCCGGTCCAGGCGTTCATGGGAGATCATCACGGTGGCCACGCCGTGCCTGCGGCCCCATGGGCCGAGCGAGCGCAGGGTCAACCGGTCCGAAACCTCGATGGCGTCCGGACCAAGGTGCTGAAGCAATGCGGTCACCGGCCCCGGCAGCACCGCGCGGTAACCACCAGTGAACGGGATGAGCTTGGCGGGCAGGGAGATTCGCACAACGCCGCTGTCAAGGACATGCCGCTGGTGGCGTGCGCCGGGAACGATCAGATACACCTCGTGGCCCAGAGCGCAGTACTCCGCGCCGAGCCGGTCGACCGCGGTACGAAGACCGCCCGATCGCGGGCCGTAGAAGTTGGCAATCTGGGCAACCCGCATGCCACGATGAGAACCGGGCTGCGTGTGCGGTCAACAACGTCGTCGCAACCGAGACCTGAACAGCCGCTGAACAGGCCCCGGATCAGGCCAGGTAAGCCGCGAACCAGTCCTGGACGCGGTGCCAGGCGTCGGCCGCGGCAACGGGGTTGTAACGGTCACCGGTGTCGTTGAAGAACGCGTGGTTGGCGTCGGGTTCGGTAATCAGTTCGTGCACCATCGCGGCCTTTTCCAGCGCCCCGCGTACCACCGGTTCAGTCGCGTTGACCCGCTGGTCCAAGGCTCCGTAGAAGGCGAGCACGGCGGCCTCGCGGGAGGCACCGAAATCCGGATCGTCGGGAGCCGGGCCATAGAACGGCACCGCGGCGGCCAGCGCCGGAGTGCCTGCGGCCAGCAGTCTCCAGACCAGCCCACCGCCCATGCAGAAACCGACGGCGGCGACCTTGTGGCCGGGGACGCGCCGCTGCAACTCCTCGATTCCCGAACGCAGGTCGGCGATGAACTCCGGCGGTTCGATCTTGCTCAACGCCGCGGTTGCGGCAGCTTGATCGGCGAACGCGGCGGTGCCGCCCTGCGCTGAGAGCAGGTCGATCGCCAGGGCCGGGTAACCGATGCCGGCGAACCTGCCCGCGATTGAACGGATGTGATCGGTGAGGCCCTTGTTCTCGTGGATGACCAACACCGCGCCTCTGGGTTGCGGCGCGGCGGCCCAGGCGCCCTGTAGTTCGCCGCGGGGACCGGCCCAACGGACAGCGGCGGTGGGCAGAGCGCGTTCGAGGCCCGGGGGCGAGGCCGTTCTCGAGGTGGTGGTTTCCGGTGCGGCACTGGGCGATGGCCCTGGCGAAGACTGCTGGGTCTCGCCGCAGGCGGTGATCAGCGCGGCCGCCGCGGCAGCGCCGATTCCCAACAGGCTCAGGCGACGCAACGCCTCGCGGCGCGACAACAGACCGTCGAGGTGGTCGGTCGCAATCTCCTCGGCGATGTAGCGCTGCAGTGGAGTCACCTCAGCCAGTATGCGCTGAAATGCCGAACCGCAGCTATAGAACTGCGCGCGGCGGGATACTCATCGGATGGCCTGGTCACCCGATCCGGATGCGCTGCGAGGACGGCTCGCGGTGGTTGCCGGCGCCACGCGGGGTGCGGGGCGGGGTATCGCCGCAGCGCTGGGCGAAGCCGGCGCGACGGTGGTGTGCACGGGCCGCAGCAGCAGGTGCGGCAACCGCGACTCTGATTACCACCGGCCGGAAACCATCGAGGAAACCGCCGAATTGGTAACGGAGCTGGGTGGTTTCGGTGTCGCGGTCCGGGTCGACCACCTCGATGTGACGCAGGTGCGCATGCTGGCCGGGCGGCTCAAGGCCGACTACGGACACATCGACATCCTGGTCAACGACATCTGGGGCGCCGAAGTGCTCAAGGGTCCGCCGGACACCTGGGGGCGACCGATGTGGCAGCACGACCTCGACGACGGGTTACGGATGCTGCGGCTGGGGCTGGACACCCACCTGATCACGTCTCACTGCCTACTCCCCCTGCTGGCCGACCGACCCGGTGGGCTGTTGGTCGAGATCACCGACGGGACAACAGAATTCAATGCGGACAATCCGAGACTCTCGGTGTTCTACGACCTGGTCAAGAATGCGGTCAACCGACTGGCCTTCAGCCAAGGACACGAACTCGCCGCATTCGGCGCCACGGCCGCGGCAGTGACGCCGGGGTGGTTGCGCTCGGAGATGATGCTCGACAACTACGGGGTCAGGGAGGCCAACTGGCGATGCGCCTTGGATCTTGCCCGTACGGACGGCTATCCGGCGGCGCCGCCCGGATTCGCCGAATCCGAGTCGCCCCGTTTCGTCGGCCGCGGCATCGCCGCGATCGCCGCCGACCCGCGTCGGGCCGAGTGGAACCAGCGTTCGGTCAGCTCGGCCGCACTGGCGCGCCACTACCGTTTCACCGACCTCGACGGCCGCGTTCCTGACGCTTGGGCTCCGTTATAAGCCCAGCTCAGTCGGCCTTATCGGACCGCAGTAGACATTTTTTCAAATCTGTTCACGATTTTCGTTGACACCGCCTCACCCGGGCGGTTCTATGGCTGAGTGAGCTTCGACACAATCATTCGCAACGGCCGGTGGTTCGACGGGACCGGCGCGCCGTCCGCCGTGCGCAATATCGGAATTCGTGACGGGCACGTGGTTGCCATTTCTCCGGACCGTCTCGACGAGACGGACTGCCCGCAGGTCATCGACGCCAGCGACAAGTGGGTCATCCCCGGGATGTTGGACATCCACACGCACTACGACGTCGAAGTGCTGGGAGGTCCGTCGCTGTCGGAGTCACTGCGCCATGGCGTGACCACCGCGATGCTCGGCTCCTGCTCACTGTCCACCGTCCATGTCGACGGTGTCGATGCGGGCGACCTGTTCGGCCGCGTCGAGGCGATCCCGCGCGACCAGGTGATCGCCGCCGTCGACGCCAATAAAACCTGGACCAACTGCGATGAATACGTGGCGGCGCTCGAATCCCTGCCGCTCGGGCCCAACCTGGCCGCGTTCATCGGGCACTCCGACATGCGGACCGCGGTGATGGGGCTCGACCGTGCCACCCGTAAGGACCAGCGGCCGACAGCCGCCGAGCAGGCCCGCATGGAGCAGATGCTCAAAGAGGCCCTCGACGCCGGATTCGTCGGAATGTCCTCCCAACAGCTACTTTTCGACAAGATCGACGGCGACACCTGCCGGTCACGGACCCTGCCGTCCACCTACGCCAAACCCCGGGAGCTGCGCCGCCTCAAGTCGATGCTGCGGCGCACGGGCCGGGTGCTGCAATCCGGTCCCGACATTCAGAATCCCCTCAACCTCGCCTCGCAGGTCGCTCAGTCTCTCGGGCTGTTCCGCAAGCAGTTGAAGACGAGCCTGCTCTCGGCCGCCGACATCAAGGCCAATCCGTACGCGATCTGGATGATGGGGCCGCTGGCCAAGGCCGCGAACGCATTGGGCGGGAACTTCCGGTGGCAGCATCTGCCGGTGCCGTTCGAGGTGTACGCCGACGGTATCGACCTCGTGGTGTTCGAGGAATTCGGTTCCGGCGCAGCGGCACTCCACCTGCGGGACGAGGTCGAGCGCAACGAACTGCTGCGCGACGAGTCCTACCGGCGCAAGTTCCGCAAGGACTACGACAGCAAATTCGGTGTGCGGGTCTGGCACCGCGACTTCTTCGATGCCGAAATCGTCGCCTGCCCCGACAGTTCCGTGGTCGGCAAGACCTTCGGCCAGGTCGGGCAGGAGCGCGGCGAGCTCCATCCGGTTGACGCCTTCCTGGATCTGGTGCTCGAGCACGGCACCGCGATCCGCTGGCGGACCACCATCTCCAACCACCGCCCCGAGGTGCTGAAGAAGTTGGCCCGCGATCCCGGTATCCAGCTCGGGTTCTCCGACGCCGGCGCTCACCTGCGGAACATGGCCTTCTACAACATGGGACTGCGCCTGCTGCGGCACGTCCGCGACGCGGAGCGGGCCGGCACGCCGTTCATGTCGGTCGAGCAGGCCGTACACCGACTCACCGGCGAGCTCGCCGACTGGTATCGGATCGACGCCGGCCATCTGCGCATCGGGGACCGCGCCGATGTCGTGGTCATCGACCCGGAGCATCTCGACGAGTCCCTCGATGCCTACGCCGAAGAGGTTGTCGATCACTACGGCGGCTTGTCCCGCATGGTCAACCGCAACGACGACACCGTCACCGCGGTGCTCGTCGGTGGGCGCACCGTGTTCGCCGACGGTGCGCTGACCGACCTGGTGGGCAATCGGCGCACCGGCCAGTTCCTGCGGGCCGCACACCGCGTCCCGTCGATCCCCTCCGAAGATGGTGAGTTGACCAGTGTCCGTTGAAGACATCTCGATCGAAGAAACCGTTCACGGCATGTGGAAGGCGCTGTCGGAACGTGACTGGGAGATGCTCAAGACCTACCTGTCCGACGACTGCATCTATCTCGACATGCCCGTGGGCCCCGCCGCGGCCGCCAAAGGACCCGAAGACATCGTCAAGCGACTCAAGATCGGTCTCGAGCCGCTGGCGTCCTACGAGAACTTCCCCGGACTCCTGGTGGACAACGGCCGCGACGCGATGTACGAGCATCATGAGGAATGGCACTGGGCCACAGGCGAATCCGCGGTGCTGAAGTTCGTCACCGTGCATCGGGTCGAGAACGGCAAGGTGACACTGTGGAAGGACTACTGGGACATGGGTGCCCTGGCCAACCACGCCCCGCCGGACTGGCTGGAGAACTTCGCCACCGCCGACATGTCGTGGGTGTTCGACGCCACCGGGTTGGTCTGACGGCGTCGCCGGTCAGTCGATCCCCCACACCAGACAGAACGGGTGGCCGGCCGGATCCCGGAACACCCGGAACAACCTCTCGCCGACGGCGTCGGTGACGCGAGTTGCGCCCAGCGCCAACACTTGGCGCTGGGCCGCATCCGGGTCGTCCACCTGGATGTCCAGATGAATCTGCTGCGACCCCCGCGGATCGGGGAAGACGGGCGGCTCGTGCTGCGGTGAGTACTGGCAGGCCAACCGCCTGCCCGCCGGGTCTGTGACGACCACCCACGTGTCGTCCTCGACCGCCACGTCACCGCCGAGCAGTTCGGCGTAAAAGCCGGCGAGCGCATGAGGGTCCCGGCAGTCGAGCACGACTGAGCGAAGGCTTCCGATCATGGCCCCCGGTATTGCCGTCGGGCTCCCGAGGTAAACCGGACCGAGAGCGCGCGGCTACAGCGTGATCTTGCAGGTTTGACCGATGTCGAGGGTGCGCAGCATCCGGCCCATACCGAGCCACATCGCACACGACAGCGCCAGATCGGTGAGCAGCTCGGCATCGAACTGCTCACCGGCCCGCTCCCAGAAGTCCTCGTCGTCGCGCAGCCCGGTGTGATCGGAGGCGAAGCGCTCGGCGAACTCGGCGGCGATACGCTCCTGCGCGCTGTAGCCCGGCCAGGTCCGCCACTCGGCGGCGTGATCGTAGAGATCCTCGTCCACCCCCGCTGCGGCACCGTCGGAGTCCCGGGTGTTCTGACACACCACGCACTCGTTGTTGAGGGCTATGACCATGCGGGCGAGTTCCCGTACCCGCAGGGGCAACCGGCCCTTGGTGTACACCGCGTTGGTGAAGTTGGCCATGGCGGTACCGATCTCGGGGGACTTCAGGATCCAACCGGCCACGTCGTCGTCGGGAAACTCTCCGATACGGCTCATGGGCCGAATCGTACGCACAATCCGGCAGTTCTGGAACAAGTTCTAGTTTTTGGTTCCCGAGCCGGTCAGCGCAGGGGTCCGGTCGTCGTCTCCCCAGTCGCGTTGCACCACGACCCGATGCGCGATGCGCTCGAGGGCAGCCTCCACCTGGGCCCGGTCCGGGCGGCCTTCGAACGTCGGCGATTCGGCCAGTTTCTCGACGATTCGTCCCACCAGTGCCGCCGAGACCCCGTCGACCTGCCGCACGCCGGCCTGGGTCAGCCAAAGGTTGTCCCCGGTCCGCAACACGTAGCCGTCCTGCACCAACCGGTTGAAGGTGGGCTCGAGCACCTCGAACGGCACGACCAGGCGATCGGCGATCTCGCTCAGCCGAGCCGAACCGAAGATCTGGCCGTGCCGATAGATCTTGAGCAGCGCCCACAAGCCGGCAACGTCCAGCTCGCACCCCGGACCGCCGGCCACATTCCGCAACCGGATCTCCGGTGAGCTGCGCATCAGCCGGCTGACCACGGTCTCGAGTACCTGATCCGCCGATTCGGAGCTCGGCATGCCGAAGCCCTCACCGAGGTCGGCCGCCATTGTCGCCTCCGCCTCCAACAGAGGCACCTCTTTGAGGAAAAGTGCGACGATCAGGCCGATCAGTGCCACCGGCGCGGCGCACAGGAACACCAGGTCCAGTGCTTGCGCATAAGCGTTGACGATCGGCGCGGCAACCTCGGGCGGTAGCTCGTGCAATGCCTTGGGTGAATCACCGGCCACCGCCGGCGCACCACTGGAGGCGAGCGCACCGGGCAGGCGGTCCGAGAGGAAACCGGCGAACAACGAGCCGAAGATGGCCGCGCCGAAGGAACTGCCGATGGTGCGGAAGAACGTCACCCCCGAGGTGGCCACACCCAGATCGCCGAAGTCGGACGTGTTCTGCACGATCAGGACGAGTACCTGCATGCACATGCCGATCCCGGCACCCAGGATGAGCAGGTACAGCGACTGGATCGGGATCGGTGTGGCGGCGTTCATGCGGGACAGCAGCACGAACCCGACGAGCATGATCGCCGTGCCGGCGATCGGGTAGATCTTGTACCGGCCGGTGCGCCCGACCAGGCTGCCGCTGACGGTTGAGGTGATCAGCAGCCCGAGAACCATCGGCATCGTGCGCAGCCCGGATTCCGACGGTGATACGCCGTCGACGAACTGCATGAAGGTGGGCATGAACGTCAAGGCACCCAGCATGGCGAAACCGACGACCAGCGACAGCACGCAGCACATGGTGAACACCGGATTGCGGAACAGCCGCATCGGCAGAATCGGTTCGGCCGCCCTGGTTTCCGCCCGGACGAACATCGCCAGCGCAAGCACAGAACCGATGACGAGCCCGATGATCGTCGGCGAGGTCCACGCCAGTTCGCCACCCAAGCTGGTGGCCAGCGTGAGACCCGACGCCCCGATCCCGACCCACACGATTCCCGCGTAATCGATCACCGGGCGAGCGCCGCGGGCCGCCACTGCCGGGATCGTCGCGGCCGCCACGATCAGGACGACCACGCCCACCGGGATGCTGAGCCAGAACGCCCAGCGCCAGCCGAGATGATCGGTGACGAAGCCTCCCAGCAGCGGGCCGGCCACGGTCGTGACCCCGAACACCGCCCCGAGCGCACCCTGATAGCGCCCCCGGTCGCGTAGTGGGATCACCTCGGCGATGAGCGCCGAGGACGTCACCATGATCGCGCCGCCGCCGATCCCCTGCAGCGCCCGCGCCGCCACCAGCATGGCCATCGATCCCGACAGACCGCTGAGGACCGATCCGATCAAGAAGCACAGGACCGCAGCCTGGTACACCACCTTCCGGCCGAAGATGTCGCCGACCTTGCCGACGATGGCCGTGACCACCGTGGAGGCCAGGAGGTAGCTGGTCACCACCCACGCCTGGTGACCGGCACCGCCCAGGTCGGCGACGACGGTCGGAAGGGCGGTGGCGACGATCGTCTGGTTGAGCGAGGCCAGCAGCATGCCGAGCAGCACTGCGACGAACACCAGGTTGCGCCTGCGCACGCTCAGGATCGTGCCGCCGGTCGACTGCTCTGCTGTTGTCGGGCCGGACATAACTTCCTTTCGCCTGCCTGTCGGTTCAACCACCGTATCGTTAGACAAGCTATGAAAGTTACAGCACGCACAAAGCCGCCCCGGGATCCGGCGGAGACCGGACTACCCGGGGCGGCTTCGGCCGAAACCGTCGGCGCTACCGGACCTTATTGCGGCGGCCGCGACACGCACTGCGCCGCATAGAGCGCTTCACCGAGCTTGTCCATGAGCTCGAGCTGGGTCTCCAGGTAATCGATGTGACCTTCCTCGTCGGCCAGGATCTTCTCCAGAATCCCCGCGGAAGTGGCGTCCTGCTTTTCGCGGCACATGATTATCCCCGGCTTGAGGCGCGCCACCACTTCGTACTCGATCGCCAGGTCGGCCTCGAACTGTTCCCGAAGGGTCTGGCCGACACGCAGCGAAAACAACCGCTGATAGTTGGGCAGACCATCCAAGAGCAGGATTCGGTCGGTGATGGTCTCCGCATGCCGCATCTCTTCGAAAGACTCGGCGCGGGTGTGTTCGGCCAGCTCGGTGAATCCCCAATTATCTTGCATCTTCGAATGCAGGAAATATTGGTTAATTGCAGTGAGTTCGCTCGTCAATTGCTCGTTGAGCAATTTCAGAACATCTGGATCGCCTTGCATCGTGACTCCTAAGCACCTTGAGGGCTGGTCAAGTGTTGCCGTCTGTCGTGCACATCCAATCTAGTGCAGAAAGCATCGCCGAGCGCAATGATTAACGGTCAATTCGGCGTGTTCGTGGGACATTGTCAGACCGCGCCGGACCCCTGGGCCCCGGCGTGGCCACGAAGAGTGGACTGGCTGTCCTAACTAAGGTTAGACTGCGCTAATCTCTTGCCACACTGCGAAAGAAAGGCCGGTAGCGAAATGAGTGAGTACGATCTGCACTCACTCATTCTCTCGTGCGATTTCCGCGTCGACGATGTCGAACAAATGTGGAAATGGATGAAGAAACACCGTTCCGGACTTTTGTCGATCGGCGCTCATCACGTGGTGCTCTACAAATCAATTTGGGAGCCCGGGCGGGTACTGGTGACCATCGGCATTCGGCATGCCCGATCAATTCGCGATGTGTTGCGTTCACCGGCGATATTCGAATGGTTCGACATTTCGGGTGTCGAAGACATCCCACCGATATTCGGTGGTGAAGTCGTGGAGAAAATCGACGTCGCCGAGCCGTCTCCGGAGGGTCATGTGGCCGGCGTGATCGTCGGCGCGATCGCCACCGTCGACGACGTCCCCACGCTGATGCGCAAGGTGCATGACGGCCTGGACCGTTTCGAGCAGGGCGGCATCCGCAAGATCTGGGTCTACCAGGCGCTCGATGACGGCCAGGAAGTCATGATCCTGCAGGAGGTCTGCGACGAGATCAGTGCGCGGCAGTGGATCGACCATCCGGATGCGGCGGCCGAGTGGATGACCACAGCCGGCTTCGGCGCGTACCCGAGCCTGTTCGTCGGCAAGTTGGCCTACATCATGAACGTCGACGAGCAGGACGACTGATGTTCGTCTGCCTGTGTACCGGCGCGACCAGCCAGGTCGTCAACGAGATCGTGGAGTCCGGCGCCACCACCTCCAAAGAGGTGGCCGAGGCCTGTGGTGCCGGCGCCGACTGCGGACGGTGCCGCCGCACCATCCGCGCCATCATCGCCGCCCATCAGGCGGCCGAAGGATGCCCCACCCAGTTCAACGGATGCCCGTCACGGGCCACCCGCTAGCGCTTGCGGTCGGCGAATTGGGCCAACGCGTCGACGTTGGCCGCTGCACCCACCAGTTCGACGAACAACGCCTTCTCCCGCTCCACCGCCGCCGAGATCTGGGCGCGGATCGGTGCCACCATCGACTGCTTGACCGCAACCAGGCTCGAAATCGGCTTGGCTGCAAGGATTTCTGCATGACGCCTGGCTTCGGCCAGCAGATCGTCAGGCTCGCAGACTTTCCATACCAGGCCCATCTCAAGGGCCTCGGCTGCGCTCACCCACTCAGAAGACATCAGCAGCCAGGCGGCATTCTGCCTGCCCAGCAACCGCGGCATGAGGTATGAGGAGGCCGCCTCAGGAGCCACTCCGAGGCTGGTGAACGGACACTTCAACCGGGCCGCCGACGACATGAAGGTGAGGTCGGCATATCCGAGGATCGTGGCGCCGATGCCCACGCCGACACCGTTGACCGCGCAGATCAACGGCTTGGGGAAATCCGCGATGACCTCGATCATCCCGTAGAACCCGTGCTCGCCCGCGGTGAACTCCGGGTTGGTGATGCGGGCCTGCATCTCGACGAGGTCGTTGCCCGCACTGAACGCCCGGCCTGCCCCGGTCAGCAGCACCACCGCCACGTCGGGATCGTCGGCCGCGGCCCGCAGCGCGCGGGTCGTCTCGTCATACAGCGCCTCGTTGAACGCATTGAGCGCATCCGGACGGTTGAGGGTCAGCGTGCGAACCCGGTTGGTGTCCTCGATCAGCAGGGTCATCTTTACTCCTCGCGTTCGCGCCGTGACCGCTGCAGCCTAACTAGAACACGTTCCACTATGGCCGCCCGGGTCTACAGCGGCCCGGTGAACGGGCTGGCGTAGACGTATCGGCTGGTCGGCACGGTGTCGATGTTGGTGCTGGCGCCGAACGCATCGGTGCTGGCCACCATCCGGCGCATGCGATCGGCCAGATCGTCGTCGTCGGCCGCGCCGAAGAACGCGTGCAGGTCCGACACCGCCTCCTGGCGGAACAACTCCTCGACGATGCCGTCGATCGCGGGGGCACCTTCCGTCAGTGCGCGGACCACGGTGTTCTGGGTATATCCGAACGTATCCTGGGTTTCGATGGCCACCGAGGTGTGGTCGAGGTGCCATCGGCGCAGCCAGAGCGCCTGATCGAGGTCGGCGGGCCGGCGCAGCAACGCGATGTTGGCCAGACCGTCGGTGCGCTCACCCACAGCCGTCGGAGGCACGGCCATCGGAACCGACTCGGTGACCAGATATGCCGCAAGCGAATCACATTCGCAGGCAAGCAGTTCCAATGCCCGCGTGACCTGGCTGCCGTAATACTGCGGCACCCACAGGCTGACCACGGCCACCACCGGCGGCTCCAGCGTCGTCAGCGTCATCAGCGATTCCCGCACCGCGTCGTCCCGAACGTTGACCGTCAGGCCGGGCAGTCCGAGCGCCAGCAATTCGTCGGCTACCCGGGTGCGCAGCTGCCGGCACCACTGCTCATCCGATTGCGAAGCGCGCAGCAGAACGATGACTTTCTCCACGAACGAAGAACCTACCGCCGAACCGATCTCCGCCACGCGTGGGCAGTTGTGCCACCCAACGCCCGCCGGGAGTGAGAATGGTGGGGTGCACACGGGTGGACAGGCGGCCGACGCGCTCCGGCTCAACACGCCCGACGCCGGTGCGGTGGCCCGAAGCCTGGTCGGCGTTCTGGCTGTGACCGCGATCGCGCTGGCGTGGGGTTCCGGCGCGACCGCGATGTGGACGCTGGGCAGCGGGGTGATCGCCGGCGCGATCGCGTTGCAACGCAGCCCCGGCGGCCGAGTCCCACTGGTGGTGACGGGCTCCGTGGAACTCGCCATCGCCGTCCTGCTGGCCACGCTCGCCGGCGGGAACAGCCCCGTCTTCATCGCGGTGGTTGCCCTGTGGTGCTTCGCAGCGGGCATGCAGTGGTCACTCGGGGCCAACGCCGGCCTGGTGGCCTCAGCGGCCAGCGCGCTGCTGGTGCTGGCGCCACCGCTCGCACCGACGTTGGGCCAGTCGCTGCTGGCACCCGCCCTCGTCATCCTCGCCGGGGTGGTTCAGGCCGCGCTCATCGCCGTGTGGCCGCCGCGGCGCTGGCGTGCCCAGCGCGACGGCCTGACCCGCGCCTACCAGTCACTTGCCGGTGACGCCCGCAACGTCGCCGCCGACTGCACCGCAACCGTCGACGACGCCCCGCTGACGTGGCTGCGCGAGGTGTTCGCCGACAGCCAGGTGAGCCAGCGGCCGCGCGCCTACCACGGCGGATACCGCCTACCCGAGCGTCTCGCCGGCACACTGGCCGCACTGCGCTCCACCGCTGACCGTGACGGCTCGACCGACGACGCGCACGCGGTCGACACCGGACTCCCCCAGCTACTGACCGCCGCCGCGGTGCTTCTCGACGCGATCGCCGACCACGGCCACACCGCGCGACGCGACGCCGAACACGCACTGGTCCGGGTACAGACCGCTGCCGCCGCCGTGACAGGGCCCGAAGCGGCCCTGGCGCAACGCTTCTGCGAACAGCTGCGCGAGGCCGCGGTGCTGCGATTCGGTCAACTACACCGTCCCGATCTGATCGGCTCGCTGGCCTCGGCTCCCACCGTCGTCCGATCGCATCTGACCTGGACCTCACCGATCCTGCGCCACGCCATCCGACTGTCGGTGACCACCGCACTGGCGGTCGCGGCGGCCCGGTACGGCGGGCTGGAGCACGGCTACTGGATGCCCCTGACCGTCGTCGTCGTGCTGCGGCCCGAAACTGCCCACACCTACACCCGGTGTGCGGGGCGCATGGCCGGCCTGGGCGTCGGCATCATCGTCGCATCGCTGCTCACGCTGCTGTGGCAACCGGGCCCGATCGGCTCGGCGGTCTGTGCGCTGGCCTTCGTCGGACTGGCCTACGGAGTCGCGCAGTTCGGTTATCTCGCAGTCGGCGCGACCGTCGGGGCCATCGTCATGTTCGCCGTCGGAGTGAGCGCATCCGCACCGTGGTCCGGCAACGCCGACCGCCTGTTCGCCGTGATGATCGGCGGAGCGCTCGCTGTGATGGCCCACGTGGCACTGCCCGACCACGCCCTCATCCGGCTGCGCCAACGCGCCGGGGAACTGCTGATGACGGAGATCGACTACGCCGCACTGGTCATCAAGGCGTTCGTGCACGAGATCGACCACCCGGCCGAGATCCTGTCGGCCGCCTGGCAGCGGGCCTTCCGGGCTCGGGCCGCTTTCGAGGCGGCCTGGGGTGCCACCAGCCTGGAGCCGCCGGTGCTGCGACGCTGGCTGCGGTCCTACCGCACCGCGCTGAATTCGGTCACCAGCGCCTGCACCACGCTGGAGAACAGCTTGCCGACGCACCCCTCATCCGCCCTGCACGGCGAGTTCATCGCCGCGGTGGACGATTACGTGGAGGCTCTGCGCGGAGCGCCACCGAGCCCTGCGGTGCCGTGGAGCCTGGACACCGCGGAACTGTCGACGGCGCTACGACGGGTGCACAACGTGGCATCGACGCTGTCGGCCGACAACGGCGCGGCCCGCATCCTGATCGGGGAACTGACCACGATCACCCGCAGCCTGCAGGACATCGCGATCGATCGCGTGGAACCCGCAGGTGATGCCTGCTAGCCCCGCGCCCATTTCGGCAGGATGAAAACCCCTTCGGCCTCGGCAGTGATCCCTTGGTCATCGGAAACGTGGCCGGAGGCAAAGGCTTTGATGCCGTCGGTTCGGGTGATCCGCCCCTCGGCGTGCAGATCGCCCAGCGGCGTGGCCCGCAGGTAGCGGATGGTCAGGGTCCCGGTGAAGCGAGGCCGGTCGGAATCACTGGCGGCCACCTCCCCCAGTACGTGGTCGAGCACCATCGCCACCATGCCGCCGTGCACGTGGCCGGGCGGGCCCTCGTAGGGCGCACCGAGGTGGAAATCGGTCCGCACCGTGCCGTCGGCGTCCTTGACTATCACCAGCGGCGGCGCGATCGGGTTACGGATACCGATCGCCGGATTGCCCCACGGCATCCGGTCGCCGTCGGAGGTGAAGCGCACACCGAACGGGCCGTCGATCTGCCTGGCCCGCAACCGGGCGGTCGCATCGTCGATCAGGGCTCGCACCGCCTCGACCTCGTCGGCGTCCACCTCCGAACGGATCGAGGCATCGATCAAGGACCGCACCGAGTCGGCCAGCGGCGACCACACCTCCCGCAGACGCTGCACATCCGCAGAACTGAGACCTTCGACGTGGGTATAACCCGGCATTGGTGAACTAGAACATGTTCGGCGCGCCGGTGTCGAGCCACCCGGGTAGCGTCGGCACCGTGACGGATCCCGCCCAGACCGAACCGTATTACCGGCTCGGGACCTATCACCGGCCGACGGACACCCCCTCACCGCAGGCTCAGCTCTGGTTCGACCGCGGCATGGTCTGGTCCTACGCCTTCAACCACGAAGAAGCGATCCGGTGCTTCGAGCGGGCGCTGGCACTCGACCCCGACTTCGCCGTCGCGCGGTGGGGCATCGCCTACGCAGTCGGCCCCAACTACAACAAGGCCTGGGACGCCTTCGACCCGGCCGACCTGAGCACATCGCTTCGCCGGGCCCGCGCCGAACTCGAGCGGGCGTCGGCGGCCCGGACATCCGCTGTGGAACGCGGCCTGATCTCCGCCCTGCAGAAGCGATTTCCCACCGCCGACCCTGACGACGCAGAGGCACTGACCGCCGGGCACGCCGAATACGCCGACGCGATGGCAGCGTTGGCCGTGTCCCATCCCGACGACATCGACGTGCAGGCCCTGGCCGCCGATGCCCTGCTCAACGTCACCGCGTGGGCATTGTGGGACGGTCGCACCGGTGAGCCCGCCCCGGGGTCTCGCGTTGTCGAGGCGAAACGGATTCTCGATGCGGCACTGGCGACCGCCGCCGGACGGGCACATCCGGGAGTGTTGCACCTGTACATCCACGCGATGGAGATGTCGACCACGCCGCAGGCCGCGCTGCCGGCCGCCGACCTGTTGCGCGGTCTGGTGCCCGACGCCGGTCATCTGCAACACATGGCCAGCCACATCGACGTGCTGTGTGGCGACTACCGCAACTCGGTGGTGGCCAATCTTGCTGCGGTACAAGCAGACAGAAAGTTCGTCGAACGCGAGGGTGCCCTCAACTTCTATTCGCTCTACCGCGCGCACGACCTGCATTTCGTCGTGTACTCGGCCATGTTCGAGGGCAGTTCGCAGATCGCGCTTCAGGCAGCCGACGAGCTGGCCGCCCAGCTGACTCCCGAGGTGCTGTCGGTCGCCTCGCCGCCGATGGCGGACTGGCTGGAGGCCTTCGTCCCGTTGCGGGTGCACGTACTGGTGCGGTTCGGCCGGTGGGACGACCTGATCGCCGAGCCTCTGCCCGCCGACCCACAGCTGTACTGCACCACCACCGCGACGATCCACTACGGCCGCGGTGTCGCGTACGCGGCCACCGGGCAGGTGGAGCAGGCGCACGCGGAACGGGAGAAGTTCCGCGCGGCGTACCGGCGCATACCCGACTCGCGCTACCTGTTCAACAACACCAGTGTGGACATCCTGGCAATTGCCGAACAGATGCTCAACGGTGAAATCGCATACCGTGAAGGCGATTACGACACGGCCTTCGGCTATCTGCGCCGAGCCGTCGAACTCGACGACGCCCTGCCCTACGACGAACCCTGGGGCTGGATGCAACCGACGCGGCATGCCTACGGCGCACTCCTACTCGAACAGGGGCACGTCGAGGAGGCCGCCCGGATCTACGCGGCCGATCTCGGCCTGGACCCGACGCTCAGCCGGTCCAGCCAGCACCCGAACAATGTGTGGAGCCTGCACGGCTATCACGAGTGCCTCCGTCGGCTGGGCCGCGACGCCGAGGCCGCCATCATCGGTCGACAACTGGAGTTGGCGGCGGCTCGCGCCGACGTCGCGGTTCAGGCGTCGTGCGCCTGCCGGCTGGACGTGGCACAACCCTGCTGCGGTGCGGACTGAGCCGTCCGGCACCGGCGTAAACTCGCCTCCGTGGCCATCACCGAGAACGACCTCGATCAGCTGCGCAAATGTGTCGATTTGGCCCGCGAAGCGCTGGACAACGGTGACGAACCCTTCGGATCGATACTGGTGGACCACACCGGCACGACCGTGTTCACCGACCGCAACCGGGTCAAGGACGGCGACGCCACCCAGCATCCCGAATTCGCCATCGCCCGCTGGGCCGTCGAGCACCTGAGCCCGCAGGACCGGTCACGCGCCACCGTGTACACCTCCGGTGAGCACTGCCCGATGTGTTCTGCCGCGCACGCCTGGGTGGGTCTTGGCCGCATCGTCTACGCCACGTCCTCGAAGCAGCTGAGCGGCTGGTTGTCGGAATGGGGTGTGCCGGCCGCTCCGGTGGCACCGCTGCCGATCACCACCGTGGCTCCCGGTGTCGACGTAGACGGACCGGCCACCGAACTGGCCGACACCATGAAAGACCTGTACGCGGCGAAGTTTCGTGCCTGAGCCAGGGTGGGTGGCGCACGCCATCTGGTGGCAGATCTACCCGTTGGGTTTCGTCGGCGCGTTTCCCGCCGACCAGCCACCGTCGGCCGACGAACACCGGTTACGCCGGATCGTCGGCTGGCTGGATCACGCCGTGCAACTCGGCGCGTCAGGCCTCGCGCTCGGCCCGATCTTCGCGTCGCGAACCCACGGCTACGACACCACCGACCATTTCCGCATCGATCGCCGCCTCGGTGATGACGACGATTTCGACCATCTGGTGAGCGAAGCCCGGCGACGCGGTCTGCGCATCTTGCTCGACGGAGTCTTCAACCACGTGGGTACTGACTTCGCCCGGTACCGCGACGGGGATACCTCATGGTTTCATCAGCGGCCCAATGGTTTCGGCACCTTCGAAGGGCACGGCGAGCTGATCACGCTCAACCACGCCAACCCGGAGGTGGTGGCATATACGGCCGACGTGATGGCGCACTGGTTGCGCCGGGGCGCCGACGGCTGGCGACTCGACGCGGCGTACGCGGTGCCGGACCGGTTCTGGGCTCAGGTGTTGCCGTCGGTGCGTCAGGAATTCCCCGAAGCCTGGTTTGTCGGCGAGGTGATCCACGGCGATTATTCGGGGACCGTCAGCGCCTCCACCTTCGACTCGGTCACCCAGTATGAGCTGTGGAAAGCCATCTGGAGCAGTCTGAACGACGGCAACTTCCACGAACTGGACTGGGCGCTGAAGCGGCACAACGAATTCCTCGAAACCTTCGTGCCGCTGACCTTCGTGGGCAATCACGACGTGACCCGGATCGCCAGTCAGTTGGAGAATTCCGCGCATCTCGAGCACGCGCTGGTGCTGTTGCTGACCACCGGGGGGACACCGAGCATCTACGCCGGGGACGAATCGGCCTACCGCGGGGTCAAGGAGGAACGCCGTGGCGGCGATGACGCAGTGCGGCCTGAATTCACCGATGCACCGGAGGATTCCGATTCCCTTCGGCTGCACCAGTATCTGATCGGTTTGCGCCGGCGCCATCCTTGGCTGCATACCGCGAAGACCTTCCCTCTGCTGCTGACCAACACGCGGTACGTGTACCGGACCAGCGCCGGCTCAGAATCACTGATCGTCGCGCTCAACATCGACGACGCGCCACTGTCCCTGGCACCGGCGGACCTCGAGCTGGCATCGGGCCGGGTGATCGCGGGTTCGGGTGCGCCACCACAGGACGACATCACCCATGCCGGGGTTCCGCCTCACGGCTGGCTGATCATCCAGCCGCACTGAGCATTTCGAGAGTCCGCGGATCGCCGAGCCCGTCGTAGAACTTGTCGAGCACGGCCTGGAAATCTGAGCGGTCAGCCGGATCGGCAACGGCGGCGAACAGCGTCATCGACGAGCGGACCTTGAGACAGTCCGGCCAGCCGAAGATCTGCTCGGCCGTCGGCCCGTCGATCTGCGCCACCAACCGGCTACATTCGCGCAGCCTCGTCCCCAGGATCGGGTGGGCCAGGTAACCGCGTGCCTCAGCGGCGGAGGCGATGCCGTAGTGATGGGCGGTCGAGCTGCGGCCCAGCCCGCGCAGCTGCGGGAAGATGAACCAGATCCAATGGCTGCGCTTGCGGCCGCTCCGCAGCTCGTCCAATACCTGCGCGTACACGCGATCTTGAGCCGTAGCGAACCGGCCGAGGTCAAACGGATCATCGTCGCCGACCATGCCGCCAATATCGCACATGCGCGATATGTTTGGTCCCGATGACCCATCCTGAGAATGCCGGGCCTGAGCAGGCGGCTTCTGACCACCCCGAACATCCGTCAAAATCTCGTCGCCCCCGCGCGCTGTCCCGGGTCAGTATTCAGTCCAAACTGCTGGCGATGCTGCTGATCACCAGCGTGCTCTCGGCAGCTGTGGTCGGGGCGATCGGGTACCAGTCAGGCCGCAGTTCGCTACGCGACTCGGTCTTCGACCGGCTGACCGAGCTCAGGTCGGCGCAGGCGCGGCAGCTCGAGGCCGAATATCGCTATCTGCAGAACTCATTGGTCGTGTATTCCCGCAGCACCACGGCGACCGAAGCGATGCTGGCGTTCAGCTCAGGGTTCGACCAGCTCGCCAAAGGCCAGGTCACGCCGGCACAGGATCAGGCGGTGGCCGACTATTACCGAAAGCGGTTTTCCCGCACCACCGACACCGCGTCCGGCAACGAGATCAACGTCGCATCGCTGATACCGACCACAAACGCGCAGATCTACCTCCAGTCCGCCTACACGGCGCCGTTCAGCGATCCTGACAAGGCGATCACGATCGACGACGCTCGCGACGGCAGCGAGTGGTCGACGGCAAACGCCCGGTTCAACGACTACTTCCGGACGATAGTCATCAGATTCGGATTTGAGGACGCGCTTCTTCTCGACACGCGGGGCAACGTGGTCTACAGCGCCTACAAAGGTCCTGACCTCGGCACCAATATCTTCACCGGCCCGTACAAGAGCACCAGACTCACCCAGGCCTACCAACAGGCCATGGAGTCCAACGCCCTGGACTATGTGGGTGTCACGGACTTCACCGACTATCTGCCCGCCGACGGCCCTACCGCGTGGATGGTTGCCCCGATCAATGCCGGAGGACGCGCGGCAGGGGTGCTCGCCATGCAGTTTCCGATCCGCGGGGTGAATCGGGTGATGACCGCGGGCGGAGACTGGGCCCGAGTCGGCATGGGCGAAACCGGCGAGTCGTACCTGGTCGGACCGGATGGGCTCATGCGCTCCAACTCCCGACTGTTCGTGCAGGACCCCAAACGCTTCGAAGAAGAGGTGATCGACGCGGGTACATCGCCGGATATCGCCGAAAAGTCGATCCGGCAAGGTGGCACCACGATGGTTCAACCCGTCGCCAACGAGGCGTCACGGCAGGCGCAGCGGGGACAGTCGGGAACGCTCATCGAAACCGACTACCTGGGCAACGAGGCCTTGATGTCCTATGCCCCGGTGCAGCTGGCAGGCCTGGATTGGGTGGTGGTGGCCAAGATCGACACATCAGAGGCCTTCTCCCCGGTGTCGGTCTTCACACGAACGCTGGTCTTGTCCACGGTCGGAATCATCCTCGTGGTGTGTGTCGCCGCGATTCTGCTCGCCCGCTTCTTCGTGCGCCCACTGCGCCGTCTGGAAGTCGGCGCGCGCCAGATCAGCTCAGGTGAGCTTGGCGTCTCGCTGCCAGTGCTCTCGCGTGACGAATTCGGCGATCTCACAGTCGCGTTCAACGAGATGAGCCGGAATCTCCGGATCAAGGAAGACCTGCTCGACGAGCAACGCCGCGAGAACGACCGGCTGCTGCTGTCGATGATGCCCGAGCCGGTGGTCCGGCGGTACCGAGAAGGTGAGGAGAACATCGCCCAGGACCACCAGAACGTCACCGTCATCTTCGCCGACTTCATCGGCCTGGATGAACTGTCGACCCAGCTGTGTGCCGACGACCTGTTGACCATCGTCAACAACCTCATACGACAGTTCGACTCCGCCGCCGAAAGCCTCGGGATCGAGCCGGTGCGCACGTTGCACAATGGCTACCTCGCGAGCTGCGGATTGACCGTGCCCAGGCTCGACAATATCCGGCGCACAGTCGATTTCGCGATCGAGATGCAGCGTATCGTCGATCGGTACCGGAGCGAGTCCGGTTATGACGTGAGGCTTCGGGCCGGGATTGACACCGGGACCGTAAGCAGTGGTCTGATCGGCCGGTCCAACCTGGCCTACGACATGTGGGGATCCGCGGTCGATCTCGCATACCAGGTGCAGAGCGGGACGCCGCAGGCCGGCGTATACGTCACCGACCGGGTCCGTGCTGCCACCCAGGACGTGCGGCAGTTCACCCCCGTGGGCACTGTGGCCGTCAACGACACCGAAGAGCCGATCTGGCGACTGACGGAACGTCAACCATGAGAAGCGTGCTCGAGGCCGACTGGTTCTACTGGGCGTTGGCCGTCGCGATCGGCCTGCCGGTTGGCCTGGTGCTGCTCACCGAATTACACAACGCGCTCGCTCGCCGTGGCAGCGTGCTGGCCAGGCCGGTCGGACTACTCCGCAATTACATCCTTCCGCTTGCCGCGCTGTTGGTCCTGCTCGTCAAGGGCGGCGAAATCTCGGTTGAGACCACCACTGTCCGGATCATCGCCACCGTCCTCGGTCTGGTGGTGATGATTCTGCTGCTGTCAGGGCTCAACGCCACGCTCTTCCAGGGCGCACCGGAAGGCAGCTGGCGGAAACGCATTCCGTCGATCTTCCTCGACGTTGCCCGATTCGCGCTCATCGCCGTCGGGGTAGGCATGATCTTCGCCTACGTGTGGGGCGCCAATGTCGGAGGTCTGTTCACAGCCCTCGGCGTGAGTTCGATCGTGCTCGGTCTGGCGCTGCAGAACTCAGTGGGCCAGATCATCTCAGGTCTGCTTCTGTTGTTCGAGCAGCCGTTCGAGCTCGGAGACTGGCTCGACACACCGTCGGCCCGCGGCCGGGTGGTCGAAGTGAACTGGCGAGCCACTCACGTCGACACCGGCAGCGGCATGCAGATCATGCCGAACTCGGTGTTGGCCGGCGCATCCTTCACCAACCTGAGCAAACCCGCATCGTCGTACTCGCTCGCGGTCGTCACGGAGTTCGGCGCGGACGACGCTCCCGACGAGGTGTGCTGGCTGCTCGCCCAGATCGCCGGCCAGCTGCCGCAGCGGCGCCCCGGTGCTACGCCGTCGGCAATTGCTCTGGGCCGCAATGAATACCGCACGTCCATTCCCCTCCGATCGCCCGCGGATGACAGTGCCGCGCGATCGACCTTTCTTCGTTGGCTGTGGTACGCCGCGCGACGAGCCGGCCTGCACCTCGATGGTGCGGTCGACGATTTCGTCACGCCCGAACGGATGAGCAAGGCTGTCAAGCAGATCTCGCCGACGCTGCGACTGAGCCACACGGAGCAGCAGGATCTTCTCGCACACTGCACGCTGAGCCGGTTCGGCGCCGGGGAACAGTTGCAGTTCGCCGGGGAGGTGCCGAGCCGGATGAGCTTCATCGTTTCCGGCCGCGTTCAGGTGGCTGTCGCGGGTGGTGACGGCGCCATCGTGCCGGTGCGCACGTTGGAGAGCGGTGACTTCCTCGGCCAGACGACGTTGATCCGCGAGAGTGCGCTCGCGGCGGCCCATGCGACCGTGGAGACCACGGTCCTACAGGTAGAGCGCGGCTTCCTGGAACGACTGGTGCTGCGTAATCCCTTGTTGCTTCAGGACATCGGTCGCATGATCGAGGACCGCCGTTGTACTGCGCAGGAGATCCTGGCCGCCGCCCGCGGATCCGGACAGGTCTCGGCGCCGAGTTCCAACCGTTAGTAAACCGCGATCTGCGCGACCGGTGTTGTTACGCGTGTGACTCATGTGGCACATGTTTCACTACCGGGGACAAGCGGCAAACTGCTTGAGATACGTGCAGAAAGGACGGTTGGTTGCCGTTATGAAGTTCCTCAACAAGATTCGCGGAGCGTGGACGCGTCGACTGGCGGCCGGGGCAATGGCAGCCGCGACACTGCCCGCGCTGATCGGTATCGCAGGAGGTTCGGCGACCGCTGGCGCATTCTCCCGTCCGGGGCTGCCGGTCGAGTACCTCGACGTGTTCTCTGCGTCGATGAACCGCAACATCCGAGTGCAGTTCCAGGGCGGCGGACCACACGCTGTCTACCTGCTCGACGGCCTGCGCGCCCAGGACGATTACAACGGCTGGGACATCAACACGCCGGCATTCGAGTGGTACAACGGATCGGGTCTGTCGGTGGTCATGCCCGTCGGCGGACAGTCGAGCTTCTACACCGACTGGTACCAGCCTTCGAAGGGCAACGGTCAGGATTACACCTACAAGTGGGAGACCTTCCTGACCCAGGAACTGCCCACCTGGCTGGCCGCCAATCGTGGCGTGTCGCAGACCGGCAACGCCGTCGTCGGCATCTCGATGGCCGGCAGCGCGGCGCTGACCTACGCGATCCATCACCCGCAGCAGTTCATCTATGCCGGAACGCTTTCGGGCTTCCTGAACCCGTCCGAGGGCTGGTGGCCGATGCTGATCGGGCTGGCGATGAACGACGCCGGCGGCTACAACGCCGAGAGCATGTGGGGACCGTCGACCGACCCGGCGTGGAAGCGCAATGACCCGATGGTCAACATCAACCAGCTCGTCGCCAACAACACCCGCATCTGGATCTACTGCGGCACCGGAACCCCGTCGGAGCTCGACGCCGGGACCAACGGCGGCAACCTGATGGCGGCCCAGTTCCTCGAAGGACTCACACTGCGCACCAATGTCACCTTCCGGGACAACTACATCGCTGCCGGCGGCACCAACGGGGTGTTCAACTTCCCGGCCAACGGAACCCACGCGTGGGGCTACTGGGGCCAGCAGCTGCAGCAGATGAAGCCCGACATCCAGCGGGTGCTCGGCGCCCAGTCGGCCACCTAGAGAACCACCCACCCAGGGAGCCTGTCGTCACCCCGAACGGCAGGCTCCCTGCTCCATGTCCGGGGTAGGTTGGTCACGATGACCGAGTCCTCGGGGCAGTCCTCGGCGAACGCACGGATGGTCGGCGGAGTTGCCGCCGCCGCGGTTTCACTCGGGGTGGCTCAGCTGGTCAGCATTCCGTTCGGGACGCCGGCCGACCCGCGTAACGCGGTCGGGTCGGCAGTAGTGGACCTGACACCGGGTCCGGTCAAGGAATGGGTGATCCAAACCCTGGGCAGCCTGGACAAGCTGTTCCTCGCCGTCGTGGTGCTCGCAGCGATCGCCGCCACCGCAGCCATCGCCGCAACGTACGAGACCCGGCGCCGACCGGTCGGCAGCGCGATCTTCACTCTCGCCGGACTGCTCGCCTGCGCGGCGGTGCTCTCGCGGCCCGGCGCGACAGCGCTCGATGTCGTGCCGACGGTGGTGGGCACCGCATGCGGAGTGGCGGCGCTGCGACTGCTCGTGCGCCTGTGGGACGCCCCGGGGAATGATGACGAGCATGTCGACACCACCAGGCGGGCGTGGTTGGCCGCGGCGGGTGTGCTGGGCGTGGGCGCGGCGAGCGGACTGATCGGTGTCCTGGTCGCCCGGTTGGCGAGTTCGGTTGCCGCAGAACGTGACACCTCGGTGATCCCTCGTCCCCGCGTGCCGGCTCCCCCGGTCCCCCCGGACGTTCAGCCCACGGGCGTGACGCTGCCGAGCTTCATCACCGACGCCGCCGACTTCTACCGGGTGGACACCGCACTGAGCGTTCCGCAGCTGAGCCGCGACGTATGGCGGCTGCGCATCCACGGCATGGTCGACCGCGAGATCACCTACAGTTTCGACGATCTCGCCCAGTTCGAAGCTGTCGAGAAGGCCATCACCCTGACCTGCGTATCCAATCCGGTTGGCGGCAACTTGATCTCGAACGGGATGTGGACCGGCTACCGCCTCACCGATCTGCTCCACGCGGCGGGTGTGCATCCCGATGCGGACATGCTCCTGTCCACCTCGGTGGACGGGTTCACCGTCGGGACCCCGGTGGAGACCCTGGCGGACGGACGCGACGCCATGCTGGCCGTCGGACTCAACGGGCAACCGCTTCCCGTCGAGCACGGCTACCCCGCCCGGTTGGTCGTGGCCGGGCTCTACGGCTACGTTTCGGCCACCAAATGGGTAACCGACCTGGAACTGACCCGCTTCGACCGGGCCGAGGCGTACTGGACCAGACAGGGTTGGGCACCGCGCGGTCCGATAAAGACCGAGTCACGCATCGACGTGCCGAAGCGTGGCCAGAAGGTGCCGGTGGGGCCGACGACCTTCGGTGGGGTTGCCTGGGCACAGAATCGCGGCGTGCGTAGCGTCGAGGTCCGAATCGACGACGGCCCATGGCAACCCGCCCAACTGGGGGCTGCCTACTCCGGCCAGACCTGGCGGTTGTGGAGCTTGCCCTGGCAGGCGAGCGGACCGGGTGACCACACCGTCACAGTGCGGGCCACCGACAATACCGGGGCGGTTCAGACATCCGACCAAGCCCCGACCGTGCCTGACGGCGCCACCGGCTGGCATACGGTGTACTTCACCGTGGCGTGACGCTACTTCGACGAGAGCTTGCGCCAGCTCAAACCCGCGATCACGACACCGATCACGGCGGTGATCGGTCCGATGATCGACCAGGTGGTGGTGTTGCTCATCGGGCTGCCCTGCACGACGCCGAATCCCTGTAGCGCCCACAGCAGGCCGAACAACGCCACGATCACACCCACCGCGAACGCCACGACGTATCCCCTGTTCATGCCTGGATGCTACGCGGCGGGCCCCATCAGATCACGGCTCCAGCACCAGTTTCCCTCCGGTACGGCCCTTTTCCAGCTCGGTGTATGCAGCCCGGTCACCTCCGGCCCGACCTCCGCCACCACACCCGCGAGGTCGCTGCCCTGCCCAGAGGGAAAGGTGGCCGGGAACCGGTCGTGCAGCACACCACGACGGATCACGGCCTCACCGGGGTTGATCCCGGCAGTGCGGACGTTCACGAGCAGCTCGCCGGAAGCAGGGACGGGCCGCGGCACATCACGGACCTGCAGGACGTCGACCCCGCCGTACTCATCGAACTGAGCCGCCTTGCTCATACGGCGTACGACGAATCGGCAGGCGAAAACATTCCGACTTCCCTGCATCCGTCCGACCCCGAGTGTAGTATCGAACACATGTTCGAATCGGTCGCGAAAGTTGATCCCACCGCCGACGAGGCGGCACTGCGGGACCGAATCGCCGAACTCGAACGCCTCAAATGCGCTGCCGCAGCCGGACAAGCCCGCGCCACCGTCGCCCTGGAGTCCGCCCGACACGCCGCCGAAGCCGCCACCAGGGTCCCCATCACACGACGTGGCCGCGGGCTGGGTTCAGAAATCGGACTGGCCCGCATGGATTCACCGGCCAACGGCCGCCAACACCTCTCCGACGCCCGCATCCTCGTCCATGACCTGCCCCACACCCTCGCCGCCCTGGAATGCGGGGTGCTCACCGAAGCCCGCGCCCGGCTGATCGTCCGCGAAGCCGCCTGCCTGTCCCCTACCGACCGGCACCGCCTCGACCATCAACTCTGCGCCGACCACACCAACCTGATCGGCCTCGGCGACACCCGTATCCGCAACGACGCCAAAACCATTGCCTACCAACTTGACCCGGTGGCCGTCATCGACCGCGCCACCCGCGCACCCGAAGGCCGCAATGTCACCTTCCGCCCCGCCCCTGACGCCATGGCCTTTGTCACAGCACTCCTGCCCGCCACGGACGCGGCATCCGTGCAGTCCGCACTCATCGATGCAGCCGACCGCTGCGCCGACGGCCGCAACCGCGGCCAGGCCATGGCCGACACCTTGGTAGCCCGCGTCACCGGCCGCGACGTCACCCAACCGGTCCCCGTCGCAGTCGACCTCGTGCTCTCCGACGACACTCTGTTCGCCGGCGGCACCCAACCCGCACTCCTACAGGGCCACGGACCCATCCCCGCCGCAACAGCCCGACACATGATCGGCGACGCACTCACCCATGACGACTCCTGGGCCACCCTGCGACGGCTCTATGCAGCCCCCGACACCGGCGCCCTCGTCGCCATGGAATCACGATCGCGACGCTTCCCCAAAGGCCTCGCACGGTTCATCGCCACCCGAGATCAGACCTGCCGCACCCCGTATTGCGATGCCAGGATCCGACACATCGACCATGCGGAGCCACATCACCGGAACGGGCCGACCTCCGCAGCCAACGGCCAGGGACTCTGCGAACACTGCAACTACGCCAAAGAAGCACCCGGGTGGCGGGTCGTGGCCGCAGTCGACGAGTTCGGCCGCCACACCACCGACCACATCACCCCCACCGGCGCGACCTACCGATCCACAGCGCCGCCACTCGCCGGCGGCATGCGGATACTCACCCGCGAAATCCACATCGTGGTGAACAAACGGGCCGCCTAGCTCCCGTTCACTCTCGGCGAAGCTCGGCGCCGGGCATCCCGGGAACAAACCCGACCCCGCCAAGGTTGAGCGCATCAGACTGAACTTTGGAGGTTTGGATGCCTGAACCAATTGCAGTGCCCATTCTGTTCTTGAGCGAGCCGATCGTCCTGCCGGGAATGGTGGTGCCCGTCGAACTCGACGACGCCGCCCGCACAGCCGTCGACGCCGCTCAGGCCAGCGATTCCGGCAAACTGCTGATCGCTCCCCGGCTGGACGATCGCTACCCCACCCACGGGGTGATCGCGTCGATCGTGCAGGTCGGGCGCATGCCCGGTGGCGCGGAAGCCGCCGTGGTCCGCGGCGAGCGCCGCGCGCACATCGGCTCGGGAACCACCGGACCGGGTGCGGCCCTGTGGGTCGAGGTGGAGGAAGCGGCCGAGACGACGGATTCCGCGACCGACGAGACCAAGGCCCTGGCCGCCGAATACAAGAAGCTGCTGCTGGCCATGCTGCAGCGGCGCGAGGCGTGGCAGATCGTCGACGTGGTCAACAAGATCACCGACCCGTCAGCCCTGGCCGATACGGCCGGCTACGCGTCCTATCTGACCGACGTGCAGAAGCGTCAACTCCTCGAGACCGAGAGCGCAGCGGAGCGTCTGAGCTCGCTCATCCAGTGGACCGGCGAGCACCTGGCCGAGGTCGAGGTCAACGACAAGATCGCCGAGGACGTCCGGGCCGGGATGGACAAGCAGCAGAAGGAATTCCTGCTGCGCCAGCAACTGGCCGCGATCCGCAAGGAACTCGGCGAGGGCGAACCCGAGGGGTCCGAGGACTACCGCGCCCGGGTCGAGGCGGCCGATCTGCCCGACAAGGTCCGGGAAGCCGCGCTGCGCGAGGTCGGCAAGCTGGAACGCTCCAGTGACCAGAGTCCTGAGGGTGGCTGGATCCGGACCTGGCTGGACACCGTGCTGGACCTGCCGTGGAACGTGCGGACGGAAGACTCGACCGACCTCAAGGGTGCTCGCGAGATTCTGGACGCCGACCACCACGGGCTGGACGATGTCAAGGACCGCATCGTGGAGTACCTGGCCGTTCGGGCCCGACGTGCCCAACGCGGCATGGCTGTCGTCGGCGGACGCGGGTCGGGTGCCGTGATGGTGCTGGCCGGCCCGCCCGGGGTCGGCAAGACCTCACTGGGTGAGTCCGTCGCCCGCGCGCTGGGCCGCAAGTTCGTGCGGGTCGCCCTGGGCGGTGTGCGCGACGAGGCCGAGATCCGTGGCCACCGGCGTACCTACGTCGGCGCGCTGCCGGGGCGCGTCGTGCGGGCCATCGGCGAGGCGGGTTCGATGAATCCCGTTGTGCTGCTGGACGAGATCGACAAAGTCGGCTCGGACTACCGCGGCGACCCGTCAGCGGCCCTGCTCGAGGTGCTGGACCCCGCGCAGAACCACACGTTCCGCGACCATTACCTGGAGCTGGACCTGGACCTGTCCGATGTGGTGTTCCTGGCCACGGCCAACGTGATCGAGAACATCCCGTCGGCGCTGCTGGACCGGATGGAGCTGATCCAGCTCGACGGGTACACCGAGGACGACAAGGTCGCCATCGCACGGGATTACCTGCTGCCGAGGCAGGCCGAACGGGCGGCCCTGACCGAATCGGAGGTCACGGTGACCGACGCGGCGCTGCGCAAGATCGCCGCCGACTACACCCGTGAACCGGGCGTGCGGCAGTTCGAGCGGTTGCTGGCCAAGGCGCTGCGGAAAGTGACGACCAAGCTCGACTCCACGGACTCCCTGATCACGATCGACGAGCCGGATCTCGTTGAGTACCTGGGTCGTCCGCGGTTCACCCCCGAGTCCACCGAACGCACCGCGGTGCCGGGCGTGGCGACCGGTCTGGCCGTCACCGGCCTGGGTGGCGACGTGCTCTACATCGAGGCCAACTCGAACGAGGGCGAGCCGGGACTGAAACTGACCGGTCAGCTGGGCGACGTGATGAAGGAGTCGGCGCAGATCGCGCTGTCCTACGTGCGTGCTCACGCGGACCAGTTGGGCGTCGATGCCAAGGCGCTGGACCGCCAGATCCACGTCCACGTGCCTGCGGGCGCGGTGCCCAAGGACGGTCCTTCGGCCGGCGTCACCATGGTGACCGCACTGGTCTCGATGGCCACCGGCCGGCAGGTGCGCGGCGATGTCGGCATGACGGGTGAAGTCACGCTGAACGGCCGGGTGCTGCCGATCGGCGGCGTCAAGCAGAAACTGCTGGCCGCCCAGCGAGCCGGCCTGAAGACGGTGTTCATCCCGGCGCGCAACGAGCCCGATCTGGACGACGTCCCGGCCGAGGTGCTGGAGGCGCTTGAGGTCAAACCGATGACCGATGTCGCTGACATCATCGTCCAGGCGCTGGAGCCGGTCCGCGAGGCCGACACGGTCGCCGCATAAGGCCCGCGTAGTCGATAAACCGTCCGCCGTTGTGATCCCAGGGTCACAACGGCGGACGGTTTATTTGTTCGGCATTCTGGTCAATCTGGCGGCGATGGACGAAAGCGAGCTCGACCAGTGGGATCCGGTCGTTACCCGGCAGATGAAGTCGTGGGCCGGGCGGATCGCCAAGTGGTGGTTCCGCTCCGAAGTCCGGGGCCTGGAGAACATTCCGAGCCAAGGCGGCGCTCTCGTCGTCGCGAATCACTCCGGCGGCATGCTGACGCCCGACGTGCTGGTCTTCGCACCGGAGTTCTACCGCCACTTCGGATACGGCCGTCCGCTGTACACCCTCGCCCATTACGGGGTGTTGCTCGGACCGACCGGGGATCTGTTCCGGCGGCTCGGGGTAATCCATGCCAGCCCTGAGAACGCCGCGAGCGCCCTCCGTGCCGGCGCCGTGGTGCTGGTGTTTCCCGGCGGCGACTACGACGCCTACCGCCCGACTGCCGAGGCGAACATCATCGACTTCAACGGGCGAACCGGATACGTCCGGACTGCGCTGGCGGCCGGGGTCCCCATCGTGCCGACCGTCTCGATCGGCGGCCAGGAGAGCCAACTGTTCCTGACCCGGGGCAATTGGCTGGCCAAGCTCCTCGGTCTGCCTCGCATCCGCCTGGACATCTTGCCGGTGAGCATCGGCCTTCCGTTCGGCCTCAGCGTCATCGTGCCGCCCAACCTGCCGCTTCCGACCAAGATCATCACCGAAGCGCTGCCGCCGATCGACATCACCGCGCGGTTCGGAGCCGACCCAGATGTCGGCGCCGTCGACGCGCACATCCGGGACGTCATGCAGACGGCCCTGAACCGGCTCGCCTCACAGCGCCGGTTCCCGATACTGGGCTAGCCGCCGCCGGAAATGCCGGGCTGGCTGCAGCCGCCATCTCTCCGCCTGCAATCCTTCACGGTGTGACGACAGATACATCCACGGGCGAACGGCACCTCTCACGCCAGCTGTCGAACCGGCATATCCAGCTGATCGCAATCGGCGGTGCCATCGGTACGGGCCTGTTCATGGGCTCGGGCAAGACCATCTCGCTGGCCGGCCCGTCGGTGCTGTTCGTCTACATGATCATCGGCTTCATGCTGTTCTTCGTCATGCGGGCGATGGGCGAACTGCTGCTGTCCAACCTGCATTACAAGTCGTTCGCCGATTTCGCCGCGGACCTGCTCGGGCCCTGGGCGGGTTTCTTCACCGGCTGGACGTACTGGTTCTGCTGGATCGTCACCGGCGTGGCCGATGTGGTGGTGATCGCGGGCTATGTGGCCTTCTGGTGGCCGGACTTGCCGCTGTGGATACCGGCGCTCGCCACGGTCGTGGTGCTGATCGGGCTGAATCTGCCGACCGTGCGGGCCTTCGGTGAGACCGAGTTCTGGTTCGCCCTGATCAAGATCATCGCGATCGTGACGTTGATCGTCATCGGCCTCGTCATGATCTTCACCAGCTTCACCGCCCCCACCGGTGCCCAGGCATCCTTCGCCAACCTGTGGAACGACGGCGGCTTCTTCCCCACCGGCCCAATGGGATTCGTGGCCGGATTCCAGATCGCGACCTTCGCTTTCGTCGGGATCGAACTGGTGGGCACCACCGCCGCCGAGGCCAAGGACCCCGAGCGCAACCTGCCCAAGGCGATCAACTCGATCCCGGTGCGCGTCATGCTCTTCTACGTCGCCGCGCTGACCATCATCATCGCCGTCACGCCGTGGCGCGAGATCGATCCCGAGCTCAGCCCGTTCGTGGCCATGTTCAGCCTCGCGGGCCTGGGCATCGCGGCGTCGGTGGTCAATTTCGTGGTGCTCACCTCGGCGACGTCGTCAGCCAACTCCGGGATCTACTCGACCTCCCGAATGGTCTACGGCCTGGCCACCGAAGGTGATGCACCCAGCCTCTTCGGTCGGCTGACCTCGCGACGCGTGCCTGCCAACGCGTTGTTCCTGTCCGGCGTGTTCCTGCTGTCGGGTGTGGTGATGGTGGCCGCCGGCGACTCGATCGTCGCGGCGTTCACCTTGGTCACGACGATCTCCTCGCTGTGCTTCATCTTCGTCTGGACGATCATCCTGGTGAGCTACCTCGTCTACCGGAAACGCCGTCCGGAACTGCACGAGGCATCGAAGTTCAAGATGCCCGGTGGCGTCGTGATGTGCTACGTGGTCCTGGCCTTCTTCGCCTTCCTGCTGTGGGCGTTCACCCAGAAGGACGACACCCTGCAGGCCGAACTGGTGACGCCGGCATGGTTCCTGGTGCTCGGCATTGCCTGGTTGGTGCTGCGGCGTCGCCCCGAACACCTGGCCCGCGAAGCCACCTTCCACGCAGAACTCGAGTCGAAAGATCCCGACTGATCCTCGGTAGGGTTGCGCCATGGCCTTCGACCCCGACCTGGCCGACCGCATCCGTGAATTGACGGCTTCCGAAAGCAGTCTCGACGAGAAGCGCATGTTCGGCGGATTGGCGTTCCTGGTCAACGGCAACATGGCGGTCGCGGCAACCCGAGAAGGCGGCCTGATGGTGCGGGTCTCCCGGGACGAAGGCGAAAAACTGATGCAACGCGACCACGTCGAGCCCATGGTGATGGGCGGCCGGGAGATGCGCGGCTGGCTGCGGATCGCGGCTCCCGGCGTGAAGACCAAACGGCAGCTGCAAGCGTGGGTCGGCCGCGGGGTGGAGTACGCCAAGAGCCTGCCGCCCAAGTAGTTTCCGGGACGCCGATCAGAATCACCATTAACATAGAGCCCGCCTGACAACGACGGGGGCACACTTCACATGTTGACCGCAGTACGCAAGATTCTCGGCTTTCAGATGACGATCGCCGAGTGGATCGGAACCGCCATCATCCTCGCGGTCCCCTATCTGCTCATCGGCCTGATCTGGTCACTCACCCACACCAGCCACCTGGCAGGCATGCACGGCGCCGACGCCGTGGTGTCCTTTCTCGGCTCCATCGTGTCCTGGCCCGTGCTGCTGTTCACCAACGTGTGCATGGCCTGAACCGGGAGACACCGCATGCCTTCTCACCCCGCCAACCGGATCTCGGTCGCCCGACGCACCGCACGGTGGTCCGACGACGACGTCACCATCGCCGACGCCATGGATCTGTGGGGCTTCGCCGCGGGCGCGGCCAATGTGATCATGCAACTGTCCTCCCCTGGCGTCGGCTACGGCGTCGTGGAAAGCACCGTGGACTCCGGAAACCTCCTCAAACATCCGTGGAAACGGGCCCGCACCACCCTGAGCTATCTCGCGGTGGCGATTCTCGGGAACGCCGAGGACCGAGCTGCGTTCCGAGACGCCGTCGACACCGCGCATCGGCAGGTCCGATCCGGACCGGCAAGTCCCGTGCAGTACAACGCCTTTGACCGCGACCTTCAGATGTGGGTGGCGGCCTGCCTGTTCGTCGGCCTTGAGGATGTTTACCAACTGCTGCGCGGGCAGATGACCGACACGCAGGCCGAGCAGTTCTACCGATCCGCCGCGACGCTGGGCACCACCCTGCAAGTCCAAGAACAGCAGTGGCCGCCGACGCGCGCCGATTTCGATTCCTACTGGGACAACGCATGCGCGCAGGTGCACATGGACGACGTCGTCCGAGAGTATCTCCATGACCTCGTGGACCTGCGGATGATCAACCCGTTGCTGCGCATACCGTTCCGGCCGCTGCTGAAATTCCTGACCGCCGGATTCCTGGCACCGGTCTTCCGCGACGCCGTCGGCTTCGGATGGGGCCGCGGCAGGCAACGCTTGTTCGAATGGCTGTTCCTGGCCGTGGCGTTCGGCAATCGGTTCCTGCCGGTGTTCATCCGCCAGGGCGGGAGCTATCTGCTGCTGGCCGATGTGCGCCGGCGGGTGGCGGCGGACAAGGCGCTGATCTGATGAACCGGGTCCAGCGGATCCTGGGCCACAAGCTCAGCGTCGAACAGGTGCTGGAGACCTTGATGTGGCTGGCCCTGCCCTACTTGGTGATCGGACTGGTCTGGACGTTCTTCCATCCCGAACAGGTGCAGGTGATCGAGGCGAGCCTGCTGACCAAGTTCCCGGCCGGTGCCGATCTGGTGGCTTTCGGCCAGGTGACCCTGCTGTGGCCCGTGCTGTTATTGGGCGCCGACGTGTGCATCGCGATGTGAGCGCAGCAGGCGCGCAGCCGCACCTGCGACATACAGCCACAGCACCCCACCGCCGATCCCCGTCGGTACATAGTTGAACGTCTCGGTCTGCGCACCGGCGTTGAGGCCCATATAGGCACCCACCGAGGCCACCGCGACGCCGACGACCACCGACATCACCGCCCAGACCCGATCGTCACTGCGGGCGAAATACCTTGCCAGCGCGAAACATCCACAAGTCGCGGCAAGGAAACCGAGTCCGCCGGCCGCGCCGTGGATCTTCGCCGAGACACTCAGCCCGTCGGCTCCCGGATAGCCCTGCGGCGCTCCCGGTGGGAAACCGAACCCCGGATCAGTCGGGTTGATGCCCGCAACCACCCCGGCCAGGAGCCCGTAGAGCACCACGCACGCCCCGGCGATCCGCCCGGACCACACGCCTGCGGCCACCCGCCATACGCCGGCCCCGAAGGCGATCAGCAGCAGCCCACAGACGATGAAGTTCGTCGTCTGCACCCAGCCCCAATCACCCAGGACCAGAAGGGAATTGGCGTGCCGTGCCGGGTCGAAACCGGGATGGGTCAGCGCCAGCAGGAGAGAAACCGCGGTGATCAGCAGACCGCCCACCACGCCGGCGACCAGCAATGCCGTGGTGAGCCGGATACCGGCCGGGCGTGCGTCGGAGGTCACGGGAAGTCGACGCTACCGTCCAGGCGCCCTCGACGATTGGCTAGGGTCTTGCGACGTGAAGGCTTGCCTGGTCGTACTCGCCGCCGCCGCTGCGCTCGCCGGATGTGCATCGGGAACCGTCGTCAACACCGACGATGCCGCCGCGCCCCCGCCCACGAGCAGCACCCCGCCCCCACCGCAGTACGGCACCGCAAACCTGGTCAATGCCGCCGAATACGCCATCGACGTCAACGGCCGCAAGGCCTACTACTTCAGCACCCCGAGCGGGCGGTGGCAGTGCGCCATCCTGCCCCGCGACCGCGCGGGCTGCCAACCGGCCGGCGGCGCTGCGATGGCCGTGACGGGTGCGCCCGAGACTGTGCCCGACCCGACCGGCGGAACCGCCGCACCGAACGCCCTGGTTCTCGACCGCGATACCGACGCCCATTTCGCCCGGCTCGCCCAACCCGATTTCGCGCAGCCGGCCGCCGTCGTGCTGCCGTTCGGCAAGGTACTGGCGGTGGCGGGATTCCGCTGCAACGTTCAAGAGCAATCCGGAGTGTCATGCGTGCGGGAGGTGACGGGTCGAGGTTTCACCTTCTCGGCCGACGGCTACACCCTGCACTACACCGACGTCCCCTAGCGATGGCACATGATCAGGATCGGCACCTCGGGCTGGTCGTACGACCACTGGAACGGGGTGCTCTATCCACGAGGCACCCCGGCGAAATCCCGGCTCGCCCACTACGTGGACGAGTTCGACACCGTGGAGCTCAACGGCAGCTTCTACCGCTGGCCCGCTGACACGACATTCGCCGGGTGGCGCGACCAGATGCCCGAAGGCTTCACGATGTCGGTCAAGGCTCACCGCGGACTGACCCACTACCGGCGGCTGCGGTCGCCGGAGAGCTGGACGCCGCGGTTCGCGGAGTACTGGAAGCTGCTGGGCTCCCACAACGAGGCCCTGCTGGTCCAACTTCATCCAGCCCTCGAGCGGGACGACGATCTGCTCGCCGGATTCCTGGCGCAACTCCCCCGCCGGATCCAGGTGGCGATGGAGCTGCGGCATCCCTCCTGGGACGAACCCGCCGTCTATGAGCTTTTGGAGAAGCAGGGCGCCGCGTATGTCGTGATGAGCGGGCCTGGTTTGATCTGCCGGCCCGTGGTCACCAGCGACCTGGCCTATGTCCGAATGCACGGCCCGCCGACGACGGGCTCTACGCCGGCTGCTACTCCGACGAGCAACTGTCGGAGTGGGCGCAGCAGATCCAACAGTGGGACCGCGACGGCCACCGGGTCGTCGTGTACTTCAACAACGATCTCGGTGGTCATGCGGTCCGCAACGCCCGAAGACTGAAGCAGTTGCTATCGGGCGAGTAGGCTGAGTTGGCATGACAACGTCGTCCACATTCGCGATCGTCGGCGGCGGCCTGGCCGGAGCCAAGGCTGCTGAAGCCCTGCGGGACAATGACTTTGACGGCCATGTCGTGCTATTCGCCGCCGAGGACCAGCTGCCGTACGAGCGTCCGCCGCTGTCCAAGGAGTACCTGGCGGGCAAGAAGAAACTCGACGATTTCACCGTGGATCCAGCGGCCTGGTACCGCGACCACAACGTCGACCTGCGGTTGGGAACCGAGGTCACGGCCGTCAACGCCGCAACACACACCCTGTCCCTACCCGACGGCACCACCGTCGGTTACGACAAGCTGCTACTGGCCACCGGGTCCGCTTCGCGCCGGCCACCGATCCCCGGATCGGATGCCGCAGGGGTGCACTACCTGCGCACCATCGACGACGCCGCCACGCTGAGCGCGGCGCTGAACCCAGGAGCCACACTGGCGATCGTGGGCGCCGGCTGGATCGGCATGGAGGTCGCCGCCGGTGCCCGCGGCCGCGACGTCAACGTCACCGTCGTCGAAGCCGCACACCTGCCGCTGCAAGCGGCCCTCGGCGCCGAGGTCGGTGAGGTATTCGCGCAGTTACACCGCGAGCACGGGGTGGATCTGCGGCTGGACCAGTCGGTCGAGGAGATCACCACCGACAACGGCACCGCCACCGGGCTACGACTCACAGACGGCTCCACCGTCGCCGCCGACGCGGTGCTGATCGCCGTCGGCGCGGCGCCGAACATCGAGCTGGCCGAAAAGGCCGGTCTGGCCATCGGCGACGGCGGCGTGCTCGTCGACGCATCGCTGCGCAGCAGCGACCCCGACATCTACGCCGTCGGCGACATCGCCGCGGCACAACACCCGTTCTTCGGCGTTCGGATCCGCACCGAGCACTGGGCCAATGCGCTCAAGCAGCCCGCGGTGGCCGTCGCGGGCATGCTGGGCAACAGTGCCGAATACGACGAGCTGCCCTATTTCTTCACCGATCAGTACGACCTCGGCATGGAATATGTCGGACACGCCCCCGAATATGAGCGAGTGGTGTTTCGCGGTGACGTTGCTGGACGCGAGTTCGTGGCGTTCTGGCTCGATGCCTCCAACCGCGTTCTGGCGGGCATGAACGTCAACGTGTGGGATGTCCTTGACGACGTCAAAGCACTGATCCGCTCCGGCGCCCCGGTCGATCCCGACCGCATCGCCGACCCAGCGCAGCCGCTGTCGATCCGGTAGCTGCAGGCACCTCTGCCCGGGAGCGGGGGAAACCTGTGCGGCGCAACAAGTTTCTCGCGCGGTCAGGGGTACGCGCTAACGTGCATGGGACACGACGGCAGGGAGGTGAGTATCCGGTGAATGTCGCGCCCGACGAGTTGACCGGCACCGAGCAGGCGGTCCTGCTGGTTCTGATGGCCGAGTCGCGCCCGGTGCCCAACGCTGAGCTGGAGCGGCTCGGGCCCAAACTCGACAAACCGAAGCGCGACCGGCTCAACCGGTTGGGCCTGATCGAGTCCACCGGCACGCGGCCCCTAGTGCATGAGCTGACCGATGCGGGCTGGGCCCTGTGCCGCTCCCTGTTCGGCGCCGATGCGCCACCCCGGTCCACCGGACAGGGCAAGGCCCTCTACACGCTGCTGCGCGCGCTGCACCGCTACTTCGAACAGGCTGACCTCGTTCCCGCCGACGTGTTCCTGCCCGCCCAGGAGACCGGCCGGCCGTCCGCCCCGGCCGTCGAAGCCGGGCCCGAGATCCAATTGCGCACCGCCTACGCCGGGCTGGCGGCCCGCCCCGGAGGCTGGGTGAGCCTGCTGCGGCTGCGCCAGGCCGTGCCCGGCCTGACCCGACCCACCGTCGACGCCGCGCTGATCAGCCTCTACCAACAACCCGGCGTCAGCCTGATCCCCGAGGAGAACCAGAAGGTGCTCACCCCCGCCGACCGCGAAGCCGCGGTGGAGATAGGCAACCAGGACAAACACCTGATCGCGATCGAGTCCTGATGGAGTTACAGCACCGCGAGGCGCTCAGCGCGCTTCGCCTGACCTGGGCGCCCACCGCCGACGACCTGTGGCATTCACAAGGCGCACTGCACGTGCGCGGGATGCATGACCGGCCGATGGCCGACGTGATGGCCGCCTTTGGTGATGCCGAACGGGAAGCGGACTCCAGCCCGCTGGGCGTGGTGGTGCGCGGCCCGGCGGGATCGGGCAAGACCCATCTGCTCGGTCAGGTCCGCGAACAGGTGCAGACCGGCGGCGGCTTCTTCTTCCTGGTCGAACTGCTCGACGCGGCCGGCTTCTGGCAATCCGCCCGGGCCGGGATCCTGGAGAGCCTGGGCCGGCCGGGCAGCGAACGAGAGACCCAGCTGAAAGACCTGCTGTGGGAGCTGTCCTCGGTGGCCCACATCTCGCGGGCCAACCGCCGTGCCGTGATCGGCGACGACGACCTGACACCCGAAATCCTCAACGACTTCGTCAACGCCCTGCACAAGGTCCACCGCCACACCGTCAAACGCACGCACCACACGTTGCGCGCCCTGGTGCTGCTCGGCGCCGGTGACCTGGAACTGCAGGACATCGGCGAGGCCTTTTTGACCGGCAACGGTGAACGGGAGGCCTGGGGCCTGCCCGCACCGACGCTCACCGCACAGGAATCGGTGCGCGACATCTCCCGGCTGATCGCCCTGGCCGGCCCTTCTGTACTGGCGCTCGACCAGATCGACACGCTGTTGGCCCAGTCCGTCGATCGCACCGACACCGCAGGCGCTGCGGGCAACCGCGATCTCGAGCAGGTCGCGCACGGACTGATGTCGATCCGCCAGACCATGCGCCGCACCGTCGGTGTGGTGGCCTGCCTGCCCGCAGCGTGGGAAGCCATCCAAGACCGCGCCACCGCGACCGTGCAGGACAGGTTCCGTACCACTGCCCTGCTGCAGGGTCTGCCCACTCCCGACGTCGGCCGCGCCATCCTGGAACGACGGTTCACCGCCAGCTACTCGTCCATCGGGTTCACCGCGCCGTACCCGAGTTGGCCCATCCTGCCCGCGGCGTTCGAGGAAGCCACCCAGTACACACCCCGTCAGCTGCTCAAGCGGGTCGACACCCACGTCCGCCGCTGCCTGGATCACGACGTCGTCGAAGAGCTCGCGAGCCTCACCGCCGAGGCGCCCGAGACCCACGAAAACTCCGTGGGAGGAGCAGCACCGGGAGACACCGGCGAACTGGACCGGCGCTTCGCCGACTACCGGCGTCGCGCGGTCACCGTCGCAGCGCTCGACCCCGACGGCGAGGACACCACCATGCCCGGCCTGTTGTCGGCCGCGCTGGATGCCTGGATCACCGAGCTGGGCGAGGCCGGTCAGGCGTTCCGCCCCGATCCGCTGCCGGGCCAGCGGGTGGTTCTGCACGGGCGACTGCGTCAGACACTCGATGCCACGACGGACGACGAGCGGCATTGGGCGTTTCGCGCAATCTCGTCCGGCAATGCCGTCGCAGTCCAGAACCGGATCCGGAAAGCCTGGGAGGCAACGGGTTTCAACCCTGACCGGCGCCGGCTGTTCCTGCTGCGCAATACCGCATGGCCCAAGGGCGCCAAGACCGCGGTGATCATCGCCGAATTCGAAGCCGCCGGAGGCCGGGTGCTGCCGATGAGCGAGGACGACGTGCGCACCATGACTGCGCTGCGCGACCTCATCGACGACAACCACCCCGACCTGCCCGAGTGGCTGCGCCGCCGCCGCCCGGCCCACGGCATCGGCTGGCTGCGCGCCGCGCTCGGGGACGTCGCCGGCGATCCGCCGCCCCCGGCCCAGATCGATGTGGACGCCGAACTCGCGACCGGACCGATCCGGACCCAGCCACCAGCACCGGTCATCGAGCACTCGCCCACCGCGGTCACCCTTGGCCTGGAAAGCCCCGGGGGGCGCCCCGTATCGGTCGAACTGGCGGCGTTGCGCAAGCACACGGCCATCTTCGCCGGCTCCGGCTCGGGCAAGACGGTGCTGATCCGGCGCCTGGTCGAGGAGTGCGCGCTGCGAGGCGTGTCGTCGATCGTGCTGGACCCCAACAACGACCTCTCGCGGCTCGGTGCGCGTTGGCCCGAGAATCCGCCGGGATGGAGCCCGGCCGACGACGAGCGCGCCGACGCATACTTCGACAACGCGGAGGTGGTGATCTGGACCCCGCGGCGGTCGACCGGGCGCCCACTGTCGTTCCAGCCGCTACCGGATTTCGCCAGTGTCATCGACGATCACGACGAGTTCTCCGACGCCGTGGAATCCGCCGTCGCCGCACTCGAACCCCGCGCCCTGATCGCCGGGAACACCGCCAAGGCCGAGCGTTCCCGCGCAGTGCTGCGCGAGGCGCTGCGGTTCTACGGCGCGAGGCCGTCGGTCAGCCTCGACGGCTTCATCGACCTGCTCGCCGATCTGCCCACCGAGGTCAGTGCGTTGAACGGGGCGAACAAACTGGCCGCCGAACTGGCCCAGAACCTGCGCGCCGCGACGGTCAACGATCCGTTGTTCGGCGGCGCCGGCGCTGCGGCCGATCCGGGGGTGCTGCTGACACCGTCGCCCGGTTACCGCGCGCGGGTGTCGGTGATCAGCATGGTCGGCCTGACCAGCGACCAGCAGCGCGAAGGATTCGTCAACCAGCTCCAGATGGCACTGTTCGCCTGGATCAAGCGCAATCCCGCAGGCGACCGGCCCCTGGGCGGACTGCTGGTGATGGACGAAGCGCAGAATTTCGCACCGTCGAGTCACACCACCGCGTGCACACACAGCACCCTGGCGCTGTCCTCACAGGCCCGCAAGTACGGCCTGGGGTTGGTGTTCGCCACCCAATCCCCCCGCGGCCTGCACAACCACATCCCGGGCAATGCCACCACGCAGTTCTACGGTCTGCTGAACTCGCCCGCCCAGATCGCCGTGGCCCGGGAGATGGCCCGGGTGAAGGGCGGCCATGTGCCCGACATCAGCAAGCTGCGATCAGGCCAGTTCTATGCGGCCTTGGAAGGCAACGCCTTTCACAAGATCCAGACGCCATGGTGCCTGTCGTACCACCCGCCCAGCCCTCCGACGACCGACGAGGTGC
Organism: Mycolicibacterium fortuitum subsp. fortuitum; assembly: GCF_022179545.1. The sequence continues at coordinate 3,432,545 of NZ_AP025518.1, forward strand.
TGGCCCTGGCACAACGAGAGTTGGCGGCGCGCTAGAGGAGGGTCGCGCTGCCGTCGGCGTGAACCCGCACCTTAGCCCCGGCAATGTCCTCGGCCATGGTCGCTGCCGCCTGAGACTCGTCGACGATCCGGGCCAGCGTACGACCGTCCTCCGGGGTCCGCACCGCCAGGAAGGCCCGCTCCGCCGTGCCGTCGCGACCAACCGGCGTGGTCCAGGATTCCACCGTGCCCGTGCCGGTGAAGTCCACCTGCAGTTGGCGGGTGGGCTCGGCATCGACCTCGGATTGCACATCCTGCCAACGAAATTCGTGAGACGGTGGCTCGGTGCCGTACACCCCGAAACTGTGCTTGGTCAGGTAACCGCCATTGGCGGTGATGAGCCCACGGGTCCCGGGATTGGCCACGAGTTGCTCGGCCATGGTGGCAATCGAATGGGATACGTAGTTGTTCCACGGACCACCGGCGAACGTGAGCCCACCGGTGACGGTCAGCGGCCGCGACGGATCGGCCAGGGGCAGACCGATTTCGGCCGCCGCCACCTGCACCGCCGACGGGAAGCATGAGTACACGTCGACGAAATCGACCTCGTCGGCACCCACACCCGCCAACTCCAGGACGCGGCGCCCTGCGATCCGGATCGCCGGGGACCGATAGAGCTCGTCCCGCTCGCCGATCGCGTAGGTATCGTGCGAATCCGTCCCCGCATACGGGAAAACCCAACGGTCCGAGGGAATCTGAAGGTAGGTGGCCTTCTCGACGGTTGTCAGGATCAGCACCGCACCTTGGTTCACCATGTTGTTCGAGTTCATCAGCTTGGTGTAGGGCCAGCTGATCATCCGGTTGTCCGGGCCCGGCTGCCAGATCTTCTCGGCGGACACCGCCTCACGGCTCCAGGCGTGCGGGTTGCCCGCCGCGACAGCACTGAACTGTGACCACAACTCACCGATGCGCCTGCGGTGCTCATCGCTGCTCTCGCCGGCGGCGACACGCAGCGCCTGCTCGAACATCGGATACACATAAGCGGGACGGTCCAGATTGATGCGCAGCTCGGCCTCACCGGCCATCGGCACACCGTCATGCGCGCCCGGCGCCTCCGGCACCGAGTCGTCCTGACGGGTCCAGTCCGGCTTGGCCCCGGCCGAGCGCAGCCGGCTTCGTGTACGCCAGGTCTCGGCGCCGGCGATCAGCACCACCTCGGCCCGTCCGCCCTGCAGATCCAGACAGGCCTCGTTGACCAACGACTGCGGAACGTTGCCACCCACGCCCGTGTACCGCGTCGCCGCCTTGCCTGCCCCGATACGTTGCGCCAACAACAACCCCGGATCCCGGTAGTGCCAGGACAGCAGGTTCACGATCCGTACCGAGTCGACGACCTCCAGCACCCGCGGATCGGCAGCCTCCCGAGCGGCCTCGACCATGAGATCGACGGGCTCGACGTCCGGATTCTCCTCCCGCTGATTGACCTGGCCGTAACCGATCAGTACCGGGGTTCGTGGATCGAGTGTCCTGGGCACGGTCATGACCACGAACCTAGACGAGCGCACCGAACGTTGGTTGACCGGTACGAATTCGGGTAACCGGATCCCCGGCAACATTCACCTACACCCGCCACCATGGAGATATGAGCGACGCGACTGGATCACCGGCCCTGACCGATACCGAACTCGAACAGCTCAACGCCTACTGGCGGGCGGCCAACTACCTGTCCGTCGGGCAGATCTACCTGCTGGACAATCCGCTGCTCGACGAGCCGCTGGCTGCCGAACACGTCAAACCGCGCCTGTTGGGCCACTGGGGCACCACCCCCGGCCTCAACCTGCTCTACGCCCACCTCAACCGGATCATCCGCGAGCGCGACGCGAACGTCATCTACGTCACCGGCCCGGGCCACGGCGGCCCCGGGCTGGTGGCCAACGCCTATCTGGAAGGCACCTACAGCGAGGTGTACACCGGTATCGGGCAGGACACCGACGGTCTGCGGAAACTCTTCCGTCAGTTCTCGTTTCCCGGCGGAATACCCAGCCACGTGGCTGCGGAGACACCCGGCTCGATCCACGAGGGAGGCGAGCTGGGATACGCGCTGGTGCACGCCTATGGCGCGGCGTTCGACAATCCGGATCTCGTGGTGGCCTGCGTCGTCGGCGACGGCGAGGCCGAAACCGGCCCGCTGGCCGCCAGCTGGCATTCGAACAAGTTCCTCAACCCCGTCGTCGACGGCGCGGTGTTGCCGATCCTGCACCTCAACGGCTACAAGATCGCCAATCCCACAGTGCTGTCCCGGATTCCGCAAGAAGAACTCGAATCACTGTTCTACGGCTACGGTTATCGGCCCATCACCGTGGCCGGCGACGATCCCGACATCGTGCATCAGCAGCTGGCGGCAGCCATGGACGAGGCCTTCGACCAGATCGCGGCGATCCAGCGCGCGGCCCGCCTCGACGGCGAACCGGGCCGGCCACTGTGGCCGATGATCATCCTGCGCACCCCGAAGGGCTGGACCGGCCCCCACGAGGTGGACGGCAAACTGGTCGAGGGCACCTGGCGCTCGCACCAGGTGCCGCTGTCAGAGACGCGAACCAACCCGTCGCACATGGCACAGCTCGAGACATGGCTACGTAGCTATCGACCCGAGGAACTGTTCGACGACACCGGCGCCCTGCGACCGGAACTGCGGGCCCTGGCACCGTCTGGCACCCGCCGGATGAGCGCCAACCCCCACGCCAACGGCGGTCTGCTGCTGCGGGACCTCGCCCTGCCGGATTTCACCGACTACGCGGTCGCCGTCGACAAGCCCGCCACCGCCACCGCCGAAGCCACCCGGGTACTCGGCACCTTCCTGCGTGACGTCATCGCGGCCAACCCGGACCGCTTCCGGCTGATGGGTCCCGACGAGACCGCCTCCAACCGCCTGGCCGCGGTGTTCGAGAAGACGGACAAGGCATGGCAGGCCGAGACGCTGCCCGTCGACGAGAACCTGGCGCCCGACGGCCGGGTGATGGAAGTGCTGTCCGAGCACCTGTGCCAGGGCTGGCTGGAGGGCTATCTGCTGACCGGACGGCACGGGCTGTTCAACTGCTACGAGGCCTTCGTCCACATCGTCGACTCGATGCTCAACCAGCACGCCAAATGGTTGTCGAGCAGTTCCCACCTGACCTGGCGCCGGCCCATCGCGTCGCTGAACTATCTGCTGACCTCGCACGTGTGGCGCCAGGACCACAACGGCGCTTCGCATCAGGACCCCGGCTTCATCGACCACGTCGCCAACAAGCGTCCCGAGGTGGTGCGCGTCTACCTGCCGCCCGATGCCAACACACTGCTGTCGGTCGCCGACCACTGCCTGCGCAGCCGTCAGTACGTCAACGTCATCGTGGCCGGCAAGCAACCGGCCCTGACCTACCTCACCATGGACGAAGCCGTCGCACACTGCACCCGAGGGCTGGGGATCTGGGAATGGGCGAGCAACACCACCGGGGAACCCGATGTGGTGCTGGCCTGCGCCGGTGACATCCCGACACTGGAGACGCTGGCCGCCGCCGACATCCTGCGCCGCCGCCTGCCCGAGGTGAAAGTGCGGGTGGTCAACGTCGTCGACATCATGCGGCTGCAACCCGAGTCCGAGCACCCGCACGGTATGTCCGACCGCGAGTTCGACTCGATCTTCACCACCGACAAGCCGATCATCTTCGCCTATCACGGCTATCCCTGGTTGATCCACCGACTGGCCTACCGGCATACCAATCACGACCAACTGCACGTCCGCGGGTTCAAGGAGCGCGGTACCACGACGACGCCGTTCGACATGGTGATGCTCAACGACCTCGACCGGTTCCACCTGGTGATGGACGTGATCGACCGGGTCGACGGCCTGGCGGTGAAGGCGGCCGGGCTGCGGCAAGAGATGGTCGACGCCCGGCTGGCCGCCCGCAGCTACACGCGGGAACACGGCGAAGACGACCCGGCGATCTCAGAATGGACTTGGAATGCGATGTGACCTGGGTAATTGCGCCGCGCCGGTACGATTGGCGAGTTATGTCTGATCAGAGCGCCGTGGCCGCGCATCCCCATCCCCTGGTGGCCCAGCTCTCGGCATTGCATCACTTCCGGATCTACGCCGACATCGGCATCGTCGTCGTCATCCTCACGCTGACCAATCTGATCGCCCACTTCACCACTCCGTGGGCCAGCATCGCCACCGTCCCGGCCGCTGCCATCGGCCTGCTGATCCTGGTGCGCGCCCGCGGCCTGGGCTGGGCCGAACTCGGCCTGGGACGCGAACACTGGCGCGCCGGGGTCGGATATGCGCTGGCGGCCGTCGCGCTGGTGGTCTCGGTGATCGCGATCGGCACCATGCTGCCGTGGACACGTCCGATGTTCATGAACGACAACTACGCCACCATCTCGGGTGCACTGCTGGCGTCCATGGTCATCATCCCGCTACAGACCGTGATCCCCGAGGAACTGGCATTCCGCGGAGTCCTACACGGAGCCCTCAATCGGGCCTGGGGCTTCCGCGGCGTTGCCGCCGGCGGCTCACTGCTGTTCGGCCTGTGGCACATCGCCAGCTCCCTCGGCCTGACGAGCGAGAACGTCGGCTTCACGCGGCTGTTCGGCGGCGGCATCTTCGGCATGGTCGCCGGCGTGGTGCTGGCCGTGGTGGCCACGGGCATCGCCGGCTTCATCTTCACCTGGCTGCGCAAGCGCAGCGGCAGCCTGATCGCCCCGATCGCGCTGCACTGGTCGCTCAACGGCGTGGGCGCACTGGCCGCCGCCCTGGTCTGGCACCTGTCGACCTAGCCTCCGGCGCACAAGCTCAACTCGCGCCTCCGGCGCGGCGCCGCGCTCGGAACTCCCGATTCTTCAACATGTTCCCGCAGCTGGCCATGTCACACCACGTACCGCCGCGGTTGCGGGACCGGTCATAGAACGCCCACGCGCAGGCGTCGTTCGCGCATGCCTTCAGCCGGGCCCAGGTGCCGTCGCGCTGCGCGTCGCGCATCACCAGCAACAGCTCCAGCAGTCGCTCCCCCATGCCCTCACCGGCCGCCGACAGCCGCACCTCTCCGTCAGGACCCAGGTCTACTCTCGCTGCCGACGCACCGGTGAGTGCCCTCAACACCGCAAGATCATCCGCGTCGGGGGGCGGTCCGCCCGAGTTGTGAATCAACAGCGCGCGTAACGCCTCACGCACCTTGCGCACCTGGTCGAGCTCGGCATCGGTCGGCCTGACACCTTCGGAGAGCAGGCCGTTGGCCTGCAGCCACGGCGCCGCATCGTCGGGATGGGCAAGCCGATCCGGTCCGGCGGGCAACTCGACGGTGTTGACCAGGGCCTGCACGCGGGCCAGCGGCCCGGGCGCAGGTTTGCTCTCGGTATCGCCGGCCCATGTCGTCATGACACCGAGCCTACCGCCGTGACCGTTAAAATGGTTTGACTAGTCATCCATGACCGGCATACGGTGTTAGACAGTCACGTCATTCCGGATCGGGCACCACGGAAACTACGAGGTATCGCCATGAACGACAACCGAATTTCTGCGACATCAGAGCCCACCGCCCGCCGTGCCCCCGCCCCCAGCCGTCCGCCCGCCCGAGCCCGCCTCATCGCGCGGATTCGATCGGGTCGCTTCGATCGCATGCTGGCCGTGGGCGCGCCGACTCCGGCAGGCAGCGCCATCGCAGCCCGGGCAGCCCGGCTGACATCGATCGCAGAGCGGGAAGCCGTTGCCCGCGTGCTGCGCCGCTGCGTGCGTGAGGCCGCCAACGACACCATCGTGTGGTCGTCGCGAATCCCTTTGCACCGGAAGAACATTGCCGAGGCCGAACAGACGATTGACGCGATCACCCTCCGGCTGCATTCACCGCTGCCGGTCGCGGCACGCGGCATGGCCCGGCTCAACCGGGTGATCAACGACGGCCTGGGCCCGCTCTACGCCTACGGCCACGGCGATCTCGACGGCAGGTTGCGCGCCGCACTCGCCGCACTCTGAGCTACACCCGGAGCACTGCCGCACCCGCTATCCGACCGGCACTCAGATCTGCCAGTGCCACATCAGCGCGGGCCAAACCGTACTCAGGAGTGATCACCGCCATCCGGTGTGCGCCCGCGAACGCCAGGAAATCGCGGGCGTCGGCGCGGGTGTTGGCGGTTACCGACCGGATCTCGCGCTCGTAGAACAGGTGACGCTGATAATTCAGCGTCGGAATATCGCTGAGGTGGATACCCGCGATCGCCAGGATGCCACCGCGATCCAGCGCCGCCAGCGCGGGCAGCACCAGATCCCCGACCGGGGCGAACAAGATTGCGGCATCCAAGGGTTCGGGCGGCATGTCGGCACTGCCCTGCACCGAGGACGCACCGAGCGCGAGAGCCAGCTCGCGTGCCCGCTCGCCCCTGGTCATCACATGCACGCGGGCACCCTGTGCCAGCGCCACCTGAGCCGTCAGGTGCGCGCTGCCACCGAAGCCGTACAGTCCCAGCCGGCCACCTGAAGGCAGGTCGGTGCGCAGCAGCGCCCGATAACCGATGATGCCCGCACACAGCAGAGGGGCCAATTCGACATCGGAGTACCCCCGTGGCAGCCGCAACGCGAATGCCGCCGGAACGGTCGTGAACTCGGCGTAACCACCGTCAGCATCCCAGCCGGTATAGAGCGAGGACGGACACAGGTTCTCCCGACCCCGCAGGCAATATGCACACTGGCCGCAGGTGTGCCGCAGCCACGCCACGCCGACCCGGTCACCGGGGACGAACTCGCCGCCGGCCTCGGCTCCGACCTCGACCACCTCACCGACGACCTCGTGTCCGGGAATCACTTTTGGCCGGTGTACGGCCAAATCGCCTTCGGCCACATGCAGATCGGTACGACACACCCCGCAGGCCAGCACCTTGACGAGCAGCTCGTCAGGCCTGGGCTGCGGGGTGGATACGGTAACCCGTTGCAGCGGGCGTGAACTCATCGGACCGGGACTGGCGACCTGCCAGGCCGTCATGGTCCCCATGTCCGTCACCGGCGCCGAATCAGCTGCCCCTGCGCACCATTCCGACGATCCAGAGCAGAATCACCGAACCGAGAATGGCGGTGAACAGGGTGAACCACCAGCCGCCGCCTGCCGTGTCGAGGAAGAAGCTGAGCAGGAACCCGCCGATGAGCGCCCCGACGATTCCGATGACGATGTTCATCAGAATGCCGGAGCCGCCACCCTTGACGATCTTGCCCGCGATCCAACCGGCGATCGCTCCGATGATGATGTAGCCGATCCAGCCGACGCTGGTCAGCGTGGTTGACCGAGCCAGGATTTCAGTTGCCGCCATTACATCCATTGCAGGTCTCCTGCCTGTCACTGGCTGATGCCCAGCGGGCTCGCTGAGCCACACCCCAGATGTACCTTCCGAAAATAACAATTCGGTTGGGTAATGGGAACGATCAGCGTTCGCCTGCCCGATCCGGCAGTCCGGCCTGCGGCAATCAGGCCGGAGGCAGCATCTCCGGCGGCGCGTTGGTGACCGGCACCGGCACCCCGACACCCGGGTGGGCCGGGTCAGCCGGCGGTTGCGGCGCGTTGGGGTCAGGAGCCGCCGACGGCGGAGGAGTCCACGGCCGGATGGAGTTGGCCAGTGCCACGGCGGCGGCCTTGTCGACGGGATGGGTGGCCGAACCCAGCCAGACCACGAACCAGCGTTCCGGTGCGCGCTGCCCACGCGGCGTTCCCGGGGCCGGCGGTGCGCCGACCACACCGGCCCAGATCTGACCGTTCGGCTTGTTGGCGTCGGTGAACTTCACCTCGTAGTACGAGGCGACACCGGAGAGTCCGTTGGCGTCGAGCGGCACGGTCTCCTGATTCACCCGCGTCCCGGGGAAGGGCATGAAGAACTCACCCATATCGGAGGCCAGCCGCACAGCCGCCTTCGCGTTGTCCGCCTCAGCCCCCGCGAACAGCTTCAGATCGAGGCGGCCGAGCAGCACGCTGGTGTCATTCGGCGGCTCGGGAGTGCCCTCCGGCGGAATCTTGGTCAACAACGCCTGCCCGTACGACAACTGGGTTGCGTCGGACACCTTCCAACCGCCGGGTACGACGTAGCTGAATCCGCCCGCGGCGTTGTCCACGCGGCCGGGTTCGGGCGCGGGGGCCGGGGCCGGGGCCGGGGCATTCGGATCGGCCGGAGCCGGTGCGGGCGCGTTGGGATCGACAGGCGGAGCCGGAACCGGTGCTCCAGGGGCAGGCGCGGGAGCCGGTGCAGGAGCTCCGGGAGCAGGTGCGGGTGCAGGCGCGGGAGCCGGCGCGCCGGGCACGGCTGGGGCGGGAGCCGGCGGCACCGGCTCGGGATCCGCATACGCCACCGCCGGCAGCGCAACAGCCGCGGCGGTCGCGCCGGTCATCGCAACCAGCGCCAGCTTCTTCGACAGACCTCTGCGCCGATGTGACATCGCATCCGACTCGTCCATGGGGAAGAAACTACCGTGTTACGGCCGTGACGCAAGTGTGAGTTGCTCTTAGAGTGCTCAAAAGTGAGATAGCTGTTCACAGCAGATGACCAGGCAAGATGCTTCTAGAAGATTGCTGGCGCGCGGGTGTGTCGGGCGCCACGCCGGAGCTGGCAACCCGCTCTCCGACACTCACCGCGCCGGGCCCTCAACTGATGATTCGGGCCGGTGCGCGCCGGCGTTACGGGGCGCCTCGGCGAGTCATTTCTGGTGCCCCGCCGGGTGGACGGCAACCTCCTGCGCCTTCACCGAGAAATACACCGTGTCACCCGGCGCCAGCTTGAGTTCGGCAGCCGACTCCGCGGTGATGTCGGCGGCCAGGCCAGGGGCGCCGTCGGGTTGCTCGTCGGCCCGCACCCGAATACCGGGACCTCGGGCATCGAGTTCGGCGATCGTCACCTCGACGGTGTTGCGCGGGCTCCCGTGCGGTTGGTCGCGGTACACGGAAACCGCCGCCGGAGAGAACAGTGCGACAGCCGGCGCGCCCGGCTGCAGGTCCACTGCGGGCGTCCCGTGCCAGTTCGCCTCCCACGTGGTGATCAGTACGCCGTCGGCGCACGCTGTGCCGCCGATCAGGTTGACGCCGGCGAACCTGGCCGCGAAGTGACTCTTGGGCACCGCCAATACCTCTGCGACAGAACCACTTTCGACGATTTGACCGCCCTCCAGCACGATCACCCGATCGGCCAGAGTCAGGACATCGAGCAGATCGTGTGTGATCAGCACCGCGCACCTGCCGTCGACGGCCAGCACCCGCCGCAACACCTTGCGCATCGAAGCCGCGACCGCCACGTCCAAACCCGCCAGCGGCTCATCGAGCAGAAGCACCTCGGGATCGGCTGCCAGAGCCCTGGCCAGTGCCACCCGCTGCGCCTGGCCCCCGGACAGCCGGCGGGGCCGGCGATCCGCCAGGTCCGAGGCGTCGACCTCGTCCAACCACCGGCGAGCGCTGTCGTTGGCGGTACGGCGTCCCGCCCGGTGCCTGCTGCGTGCCCCGAACGCGACGTTGCCCAGCACACTCAGATGCGGAAACAGCAGGGCCTGCTGCAGCAGCAAGCCGACCCGACGGGCGTGCGTCGGCACGTGGACACCGGCTGCCGCATCGGTCAGCACGCGGTCCCCCACCTGAATACGTCCGGCATCCAGGCCGACCAGACCCGCGATCGCGTGCAATGTGGTGGACTTGCCCGCACCGTTAGGGCCGAGTACCGCCAGCACCTCCCCTGCTTCGACCCCGAATTCCAGGTCCAGACCGCGGTTTTGGACGACTGCACGCACGTGCAGACCGCCGCCGGTCATGTCCATCCCCCGGCCCGCAGCCGACGACTCCCGAGTCCGATGACCACCACCGCCGCCACCGCCACCAGCAGCACCGACAACGCCACTGCGGCGTCGGCGTCGCTCTCGCGCTGCAGATAGATCTCCAGCGGCAGGGTGCGGGTCACTCCCTGGCGTGAGCCGGCGAACGTCAGCGTCGCCCCGAATTCGCCCAGAGACCGCGCGAAGGCCAGCACGGCTCCCGAGATCAGGCCCGGCCCGAGCAGCGGCAACGTCACTCGCCACCACACCGTCGCCGGTGGCGCACCCAGCGTCGCCGCCACGACCTCGAAATCAGCACCGGCCGTGCGCGCGGCACCTTCGAGGGAGATGACCAGGAACGGCAGAGAGACGAAGGTCTGCGCCAACACCACGGCGACCGTCGTGAACGCGATGTGCACACCGGCGGTCTCCAGATACCGGCCCACCAGCCCGAGCCGCCCGAACGCGTACAACAACGCGATGCCGCCCACCACCGGGGGCAGCACCAGCGGCAGCAGGATCAATGGCCGGACGATCCGGGTGAGGGCTCCTTCGGTGCGGGCCAGCACCATCGCGAGCGGCACCCCGAACAGCACACACAACGCCGTACTGGCCAGCGATGTCTCCAGGCTCAACCTCAGCGCGGCAGTCGACGACGGACTGGAGATCAGCGTCCCGAACCGTGGCCAGTCCACCTTCGCCACCATCGCCACCAGCGGCAGCACGACGAATATCGCGCCCAACACGGCGGGGAGATAGACCCAGCGCGGCAGCCGTGGCGAATTCGTCACGGCATCCCCTTGCCGACCGCGTCGATGCAGGTCGCGGCGCGCAGTCGGATCATCCCGGCCACCTTATTCGAGGCAGTGTTGGGCGCGCCGAGTTTCCCGACCTAGCTACTGTCCAGTAACATTGGCCGTTGGTCGCCCCCGTCCGGCGCGGCGACCCCCAGGTACACGGAGGTACATCATGGCGGAGGTGCTGGTCACCGGAGGCGACACCGAACTCGGCCGCGCGATCGCGGCAGGTTTCCTGGACGCCGGCCACAACGTGATCATCGCCGGCGCCCGCCGCGAGGATCTGGAGTTGGCCGCCAAGCAGCTCGACATCTCCGCGATCGTGTTCGACAACACCGATCCCGTGAGCGTCGAGAATGCCCGTGCGCAGTTCCCCCATCACCTCGACACCCTCGTCAACGTCCCCGCGCCGTTGGTCGAGGCCAAGGACCCGCGGACCTTCACGCTGGCCGACCATGCCACCGCCTGGCGTAACGCGCTGGACGCGACGGTGATCTCCGCTGTGCTGACCGTCCAGATCGTCGGTGACCAGCTGCGCTCGGGTGGATCCATCATCAACGTCGTGCCCGCGAGCCCGCGGGAGGGCAGCATCGAAGCCGCCGTCAAGGCAGCCCTCGGGGACTGGACCGCCGGTCAGGCCGCATACTTCGGCACCCGTGGCATCACCGTCAACGCCATCGCCCCCGGCCTGTCCGCCGAGCCGGGCTACGACGGCCTGCGCACCGCCCCGCCGTCGATCGCCGACGAATTCGCCCGGCTGGCAGTGTTTTTGAGCACGCCGGCAGCGCGTCACATCACCGGGCAGACCATGCACGTCAGCCGCGGCACGCTCGCCACCCTGGGATAGCGCGCTAAGGTCGGAGAAGTGACAATCCGACTCGGACTCCAGATCCCGAACTTCTCCTACGGCACCGGCGTTTCCGAACTCTTCCCGACCGTCATCGCCCAGGCACAGGAAGCCGAGGCCGCCGGCTTCGACTCCGTCTTCGTGATGGACCACTTCTATCAGCTGCCCGGTCTCGGCACTCCCGACCAGCCGATGCTGGAGGCCTACACCGCGCTCGGCGCGCTGGCGACCGCAACCGAACGCGTCCAGCTCGGGACGCTGGTCACCGGCAACACGTACCGCAACCCCACGCTGCTGGCCAAGGCCATCACCACGCTGGACGTGATCAGCCAGGGCCGCGCGATCCTCGGCATCGGCACGGGCTGGTTCGAACTCGAGCACGACAGCCTGGGTTTCGAATTCGGCACCTTCACCGAGCGGTTCAAGAAGCTCGACGAGGCACTGCAGATCATCGTGCCGATGCTCGAGGGCAAGCGCGCGACTTTCAGCGGCACGTACTACCGGACCGAGGAAGCGTTTGCCGAACCGCGGTTCCGCGACCACATCCCGCTGATGATCGGCGGTAGCGGCGAGAAGAAGACCATCCCGTTGGCGGCCCGGCACTTCGACCACCTCAACATCATCGCGAACTTCGACGAACTGCCCCGCAAGCTCGACGTGCTCCGCCAGGAGTGCGAGCGGATCGACCGTGACCCGGCCACTCTGGAGACCAGCATGCTGGTGATCGCGCTGATCGGCGAGCAGTTCACCGCCGACGCGATCCCACCGGACTTCCAGAACCGTGCCGTGTTCGGCAGCGCCGAGCAGATCGCCGAACAGCTCAAGACCAAGCTGTTCGATACCGGGGTGAACGGGGTGATCCTCAGCCCGGTGACCATCGGCGGCTACGTTCCCGGCGGTATCACCGCCGCCGCCGAGGCATTGAAACCACTGATATCCGGGTAAACATTCGGTTCGGTTGCCCATCTCACCGCACAGGCTGGAATGGCGCCGACTAACCTAACGGTTATTACGAGTGGCAAACACGTCCGCGAGGAGCAGCAATGAGCCATCCCGGAGCTACGGCATCGGATCGGCATAAGGTAGTCATCATCGGATCGGGTTTCGGCGGTCTGACCGCCGCCAAGACCCTCAAACGTGCCGACGTCGACGTCAAGCTGATCGCCCGCACCACACATCACCTGTTCCAGCCTCTGCTGTACCAGGTGGCCACCGGCATCATCTCCGAAGGCGAGATCGCCCCTGCCACCCGCGTGATCCTGCGCAAGCAGAAGAACGCCCAGGTGCTGTTGGGCGACGTAACCCACATCGATCTGGAAAAGCAGACGGTGGATTCAATCCTGTTGGGCCACACCTATTCCACTCCATACGACAGCCTGATCATCGCCGCAGGGGCCGGACAGTCGTACTTCGGCAACGACCATTTCGCCGAGTTCGCTCCCGGCATGAAGTCCATCGACGATGCGCTGGAGTTGCGCGGCCGCATCCTCGGTGCCTTCGAGCAGGCCGAGCGCTCGAGTGACCCCGTGCGCCGGGCCAAACTGCTCACCTTCACGGTGGTGGGCGCCGGTCCGACGGGCGTGGAGATGGCCGGGCAGATCGCCGAATTGGCCGACCAGACCCTGCGCGGTAGCTTCCGTCACATCGATCCGACCGAGGCCAGGGTGATCCTGCTCGACGCCGCACCCGCGGTGCTGCCGCCGATGGGCCCGAAGCTGGGCAAGCGTGCCCAGGAACGGCTCGAGAAGATGGGAGTCGAGGTTCAGCTCGGCGCCATGGTGACCGATGTCGATCGCAACGGGCTGACGGTCAAGGACTCCGACGGCACGCTGCGCCGGATCGAATCGGCCTGCAAGGTGTGGTCGGCAGGGGTGTCGGCCAGCCCGCTCGGCAAGGATCTGGCCGAACAGTCCGGGGTGGAGCTGGACCGGGCCGGCCGCGTCAAGGTGCAGCCCGACCTCACCATCCCCGGTCATCCGAACGTGTTCGTGGTCGGCGACATGGCCGCCGTGGAAGGCGTGCCGGGCGTGGCGCAGGGCGCGATTCAGGGCGGCCGCTACGCAGCCAAGCTGATCAAGCGCGAGGTGGCAGGCACCAGTCCGAAGATCCGCAGCCCGTTCGAGTACTGGGACAAGGGCTCGATGGCTACGGTGTCGCGGTTCTCCGCGGTGGCCAAGGTCGGTCCGGTCGAGTTCTCCGGTTTCTTCGCCTGGATCTGCTGGTTGGTGCTGCACCTGGTGTACATCGTCGGGTTCAAGAGCCGACTGGTGACGGTGCTTTCGTGGGGTGTGACGTTCCTGAGCACCAAACGCGGGCAGCTCACCATCACCGAGCAGCAGGCCTACGCCCGCACCCGGATCGAAGAACTCGAGGAGATCGCCGCCTCGGTGCAGGAAACCGAGAAGGCCGCGTCCTAGAAGATCGGGGGCAGCCGGTCACCTTGCCAGGTGACCAGGCTGCCGCCGGCAGCCAAGGCGAGTACGGTCCCGGGCGCTTCGAACAGTGTTGCGGGGTAACGCAATTCACTGATGCACGCACGAGGCGCAGCAAGCACGTCGTCACCTACCGCTCCGGCACCAAGTTCGACTCGATGACGTAGCAACGGCGCCGGACCGACGTCGGCATGTATCGCCGACGACCAGAAGCCTTCTCGTTCACCGGATCTACCGATCTGGACCCGCTCGCGGATTCGCACCTCGGCCGCCTCGGCCAGCCGCAGTCGCGTGGTGATCCGATGCGCTGAGCTGCCGGCGACGACGGTCGGTTCGGGATCGACATCCAGCTGCCCGGCCACCTCGAGCTCCCAGTGCGCCGCCGACTGCACCGTGGCGGTGCCGGGCAACACCATCGTGGCCGCCGCGGTGCGGATTCGCAGCCGGGCACCGGCCTCCACCACCACTCGCACCGTGAGAGTGTCGCCGCCCAGCGGGGTGGCTGCCGCCGAGACCAGGTGCACCGTATCGGGTTCGGTGCACCGTGCGGCCAGGCCGCCGCGCGCCTCGATGCGGGGCAACCGCCCGGGCGAGGCCGCGATGGCGACTTCGGAGTGCATCACGCCGACAGCGCCTGCGCTGCCTCCAACTGCTCACGCACCCAGGCCAGTACCGGGCCCGCGGTCGGATCCTCGGTCAGTGAGATCAGCGCCGTCGGGCGGTCTGCTCGCACCTTGGCCGCATCGCGGCGCATCACGTCCAGATCTGCGCCCACCATCGGGGCCAGGTCGGTCTTGTTGACCACCAACAGGTCCGAGAACGTCACGCCGGGACCGCCCTTGCGCGGCACCTTGTCTCCCCCGGCCACGTCGATCACGAAGATCTGCACGTCGACCAGACCCGACGAGAACGTCGCGGTGAGGTTGTCGCCACCGGATTCGACGAGGATCAGGTCCAGCGCCGGGTTGGCCTCGATCAGATCGTCGATCGCGTCGAGGTTGGCAGTGATGTCGTCGCGGATCGCGGTGTGCGGACATCCCCCGGTCTGGACCGCGGCGATGCGCTCGTCGGGCAGCACCGCGTGTCGGCGTAGGAAGTCGGCGTCCTCGGTGGTGTAGATGTCGTTGGTGAGCACGGCCAGCGAGAGCTCGTCGCGCAGTTGCCGGCACAACGCCGCCACCAGCGCGGTCTTTCCCGACCCGACCGGACCGCCGACACCGATGCGCAGCGGCTCGCCGGGTTGACGGACCCGCTTGGGCCGGTCCAGGTGGGAGTGGGGTTCGCCGTCGAGGAAATGCGGTGGCATGGAGGGCCTTTCGGTTGGTCAGACGGAATCAGGAGACGAACAGCGGCCGGTCGCGTTCGGTGTGACGCTGCGCCAGGACGTCGAGCAAGGGGTCGGACAGGTCCGCCGGGCCGGTGACCGCTTCCCCCGCCACCGCATCGCAAAGCCCCGACAGCTCGAAGGTCAGGGCCGCGACGTCGGCGGGGTCCAGCGCGAGCAACCGCTGCGCCGCGGTGGCCGACCCGGTCATCGTGGTGTACACGACCGACAACGCTGTCTCACCCGGATCCAGACCGGCTGCGGCCCCGACCGCACCGGCCGCGACCGCCAGATGTGGCCGCGAACCCAGAACCTCCCATGCCTGGTGAGGCCAGACCCGTCTGGCGAGCCGCACCAATCCCCGGCCCTGGGCTCGGGAGGCGTCGCGCGCCGCCGGAGCCGGTGTGCGGGCATCGGTTTCGGCATCGGCTACCGCGGGATCCAGATCGCCGGTGTGTACGGCCACTGCCAGCGACGCGGTGACCAAGCCGCTGGTACGGATGCGCCGGACCAGATAGGCCCGCAAGGTGGCGACATCGGTGAGCAGGCCACTGGTGACCGCTTCCTCGACGCCGCCGGAGTGCACGTGCCCGCCGGTCGGCAGTCGCGAGTCGGCCAAGGTGAGAAGCGTTGCCAGGCTGCTCATCTAGAACAGGAAGTATCGCTGGGCCATGGGCAGTTCGACCGCGGGCTGTTCCTGCCACACCTGTCCGTCGATCCGCACGGTGAAGGTGTCCGGTTCCACCTCGATGTCGGGCATCGCGTCATTGAGCGGCATCTGCGCCTTGCCGACCCGGCGAACGTTGTTCACCGCGACCAACTTGCGACGAATATCCAGCCTGTCCGCCAGGCCGTCGTCAACGGCCTGCGGGGCGACGAAGTGCACCGAGGTGGCCGCTGCCGCAGCCGGGGACGCCCCGAACATCGGGCGCGGCAACACCGGCTGCGGCGTCGGTATCGAAGCATTCGCATCGCCCATCGCGGCCCAGGCGATCATGCCGCCCTTGATCACCGCATGCGGGCGGACTCCGAAGAACGCCGGTTCCCACAGCACGAGGTCGGCGAGCTTGCCGACCTCCACTGAACCGACCTCCCGGTCGAGGCCGTGCGCGACGGCCGGGCAGATGGTGTATTTCGCGACATATCGGCGGACCCGGTTGTTGTCGGCCGGACCATCTCCTTCCAGCGCGCCACGCCTGCGCTTCATCACATGCGCGGTCTGCCACGTCCGCAGCACCACTTCGCCGACCCGACCCATCGCCTGCGAGTCACTGCCGATCATCGAGATGGCCCCGATGTCGTGCAGCAGGTCCTCCGCGGCGATCGTCGACGGCCGGATCCGGCTCTCGGCGAACGCGAGATCCTCGGCCACACTCGGATTGAGGTGATGACACACCATGAGCATGTCTAGGTGCTCGTCGAGCGTGTTGACCGTGTGCGGACGGGTCGGATTGGTCGAGCTGGGAAGCACATTCGGGTGCGCGGCGACGGTGATGATGTCGGGCGCGTGCCCGCCGCCGGCCCCCTCTGTGTGGTAGGCGTGGATGCCGCGGCCCTTGATCGCCGACAGGGTGTCCTCGACGAAACCGGCCTCGTTGAGGGTGTCGGTGTGGATGTTGACCTGGACACCGGCAGCTTCGGCGACCGTAAGACAGGCGTCGATGGCCGCCGGCGTGGTGCCCCAGTCCTCGTGCAGCTTGAACCCCGCTGCGCCGGCACGCAACTGCTCCCACATGGCCTCGGCGCTGACGGTGTTTCCCTTGCCCAGCAGCGCGACGTTGAGCGGCCATGAGTCCAGCGACTCCAGCATCCTGGCCAGGTGCCACGCGCCCGGGGTTACCGTGGTGGCCTTGCTGCCCTCGGCCGGACCGGTACCGCCGGCCACGATGGTGGTGATGCCCCCGCCGAGAGCCTCTTCCATGATCTGCGGACAGATCAGGTGCACATGGCAGTCGATCGCTCCGGCGGTCAGGATCCGGCCGTTGCCTGCGATGATCTCGGTGGACGGCCCGACCACCAGATCGGGGTGGACACCGGTCATGATGTCGGGGTTTCCCGCCTTGCCGATGGCCACGATGCGACCGTCGCGGATACCGATGTCGGCCTTGATGATTCCCCAGTGGTCGATGATCACCGCGCCGGTGATGACCGTGTCGGGCGCCCCGTCTGCACGGGTGGCTCTCGACTGCCCCATCGACTCTCGCAGCACCTTGCCACCGCCGAACACCGCCTCGTCACCGGCCAGACCCGGGCCGCCGCTGCGGTCCTCGGTGATCTCGATGAACAGGTCGGTGTCGGCCAACCGGATCCGGTCGCCCGTGGTGGGGCCGAACAGCGCCGCGTAGCGCGCCCGGGTCAATTCGGTCATGCGGGTCCCAATCGGCCGGGCGGGTCGAGACTGATGCCGTGCACCTCACGCGTGCCGCCGAGCGGCACCAGTGAAACACGGTGGGCCACACCTGGTTCGAACCGAACGGCGGTTCCGGCCGGGATGTCGAGCCGATACCCGCGGGCCGCGGTCCGATCGAAGTCCAGCGCCGAGTTGGCCTGCGGCAGGTGTACGTGGCTGCCGACCTGCACCGGTCGGTCCCCGGTGTTCACGACATCCAGGATCAGCCGTGGCGCACCGGCATTGAGCGCGATGTCGCCCTCACCGAACACGATCTCGCCGGGGATCATGCCGGCCTCACGCGATCGGGTTGTGGACGGTGACCAGTTTGGTGCCGTCGGGGAAAGTGGCCTCGACCTGGACGTCGTGCAACATCTCGGGCACGCCCTCCATGACCTCCCGGCGGGACAGTACCTCGCGTCCGCTCACCATCAGCTCGGCAACCGTGCGACCGTCACGGGCCCCTTCCAACAGGTGATCGGTGATCACCGCGACGGCCTCGGGATGGTTGAGCAGCAAGCCGCGAGCCTGTCTGCGCCGCGCCAGGTCTGCGGCATAGGAGATGAGCAGACGGTCCTGCTCATGCGGGGTCAAACGCATAGTGCGCGATATTGCCACGGCGAGCGGGTTTCGGCAGCGCTCGCCGTCCGCGCGGGATCTGCGCGCGAAGCCTTACTCGGGAATGTTCTGCAGGCGCACCTGACCACGCGCCACCAGCTTGTCGTTCTCGTCGGTGATGGTGATCAGCCAGAGCTGCTGGCGACGGCCCCGGTGGATGGGCTGGGAGATCGCGGTAACCGTCCCGGATCCGATGGCGCGCAGGAAGTCTGTGTTGTTGTTGACCCCGACTACGGTGCCGCCGCCGTTCTCCGACAGCCAGATGTGGCCGGACACACTGGCGAGGCTCTCGACGATCGAGCAGTACACGCCGCCGTGCACGATGCCCCAGGGCTGCAGCAGCTTGTCGTGGATCGTCAGCTGGGCGCGGCCGCCGTCCGGGGTGAGCTCGAGATAGGTCAGGCCCAGTTCGGTGTCGAAACCTTTGCCCAGACGTTCGGTGGAGTCAGTGGTCACAGCCCTCGTGTCTACACGCCGTGTCGCCATAAAGATGCGGGCGGGTCCCGCGTATTTAACGCGGGACCCGCCCTCGAGCGGACCGGGGGTCTCTGCAGCCCTCAGGACTCCGGCGCGGTCCGTTGGTCTCGTGCCTCCATACTAGGCAAGGCTACCCTAATTAAGCAATACCTTCCCGGCCCGGCCACAACCGCGCACCGGCAAGCCGAAGCCGACCAGCGCGTCGAGCACGGCCTGGCCGCGTCGCATGCTCACCACCTCACTCGAGCCCGCCAGCAGCGGAACCTGAGTTGCCGCGCCGACCACGGCCGCGCCCACCATGTGCCACATGGCCGGGATCGAGATGGCGCCGTCACTGATCTCCATCAGGCGGGCGAACAGCGGCTCCAGCGCACGATGGCTGCGATGCGCCACCCAGGTGGTCAGCGCCGCCTCGCTCGGCAACGCGACGATCCCGTCATGGGAGGCATTGGCGAACCGGGCGGCCCGGCCGGCCAAACTCGGATCCTCGGGCAGGCCGCGCAGGGTGGGATCCACCACGCCGACCCAGTCGATCGCCCCTTCGGAATCGACGTGGACCCACAGGTTCTCCAGCCCGGTGTCCCAGGCGCGGCCTTCCAGCACCAACAGCGGCACGACGCGGCCGATCACCACGTGAGTGAAGGTCGCCGCCAACTGCTGGGCGACGGCAGCCCGATTGCCCGTCTCGGCCATCGCGGCATCGAACATGCCCTTCAGCCGGTCTGCGGACAGCGCCTCGGCCAGCGGCCACCACCGCCGTCGTGACAGATCTCCCACGACGGCCACGCCGTAGACCCGCGGACACTCCGGATACAGCTCGCGCAAGCGCCGACTCGACTCGTGCAGCGGCAGCGTCCGCTCGATAGCCATACCCGCGATCAGCGGATCTTCGATCAAGACCGTCATGTCACCTCCGAAGGCTCCAGTTTGACTTAGGTTAGCCTTACTATAGTCACGTGAAGCACGAGAGCCATCCCCTGTGACTGGATTCACAACGTGCCCCAGAACGGGCGCTGACCTTGATCTAATCCGCCGCGGTCGCCACTGGGGAGGCCGACCTCAGATGCATACGACGCGCGGTAGTAAACCCGTAGTACGCTGGCTTTACTGCTCAGGAGAGTGAACGGAACATGGCCAAATTGACGCGTCTAGGGGAGCTTGAGCGCGAGGTGATGGACCACCTGTGGTCCGCACCCGAACCCCAAACTGTGCGCCAAGTCCATGAGGCGCTGGCCGCCCGCCGCGACTTGGCCTACACCACGATCATGACCGTGCTGCAACGGCTGGCGAAGAAGAACCTCGTCGTGCAGCACCGCGATGACCGGGCGCACCGCTACGCGCCCACCCACGGCCGCGACGAGCTCGTCGCCGGGCTGATGGTCGACGCCCTCGACCAGGCCGCGGATTCCGGCAGCCGCCAGGCAGCACTGGTCCATTTCGTCGAGCGAGTCGGCGTCGACGAGGCCCGGGCACTGCGCCGGGCCCTCGCCGAACTGGAGAGCAAGCACCAGCTCCCGCCACCGGCTGGTAATTCGGGCACTGCCTGAGAGAGACTTACGGCGTGTCCGCGCTGGCCTTCACCCTCGTCGCACTAGCCCTCGTGGGGCCGGTGCCGGCAGTGCTGGCCCGTGCGGCGTGGCCGCTGCGCGCCCCGCGCGCAGCAATCGTGCTCTGGCAGTCGATCGCCCTGGCCGCGGTGCTCTCGGCCTTCTCGGCCGGGATCGCCATCGCCAGCCGGCTGTTCGTTCCCGGGCCCGATGGACGGCCGACCGCCACGATCACCAGTGAGATCGACGCTCTCGGCCTGCCGTTGTGGCTCCTCTACGTCGTGGTGTTCACGCTCACCCTGCTGATCGGCGGCCGGCTGTGCCTGGCCGTGATCCAGGTGGCAGTCGCCACCAGGCGCCGGCGCGCGCACCACCGCATGATGGTCGACCTGCTCAGCAAGTCCCGCGATGCGGTGCCGGCCCACCTCTGTACGGCGCATCGCCCCCTCGCCGGTGACGGGCTGCGCATCCTCGACGTCGCCCAGCCTCTCGCCTACTGCCTGCCCGGTGTCCGCAGCCGCGTGGTCGTGAGCGAAGGCACGCTGACCACACTGGCCGACAACGAAGTCGCCGCCATCCTGACCCACGAACGGGCCCACCTGCGCGCCCGCCACGATCTCGTCCTGGAGATGTTCACGGCCGTCCACGCCGCCTTCCCCCGATTCGTCCGCAGTGCCAACGCCTTGGACGCGGTCCGGTTGCTGATCGAACTGCTGGCCGACGACGCCGCAGTGCGGACAGCGGGCCCCACTCCCCTGGCCCGGGCGCTCGTCGCCTGCGCCGGTGGCCGCACCCCCTCTGGCGCGCTGGCCGCAGGCGGGCCGACCACCGTGATCCGCGTACGACGCCTGGGCGGCAAGCCCAACAGCGTGGCCATGGCGGTCACCGCCTATCTGGCGGCGGCGGCTGTTCTGGTGGTGCCCACCGTAGCGGTCGCCGTCCCCTGGCTCACCGAGCTTCACCGCCTGTTCTCCGGTCTGGGATAAACCCCCGTCCAACAAGCGTTCTGACACAACAAAACAACGAAAGGCTGCGGCATGACGTCGTCAAGCACACCGTCCAGCACCACCGGTACCGCGCAGATCGGAGTCACCGGCCTGGCCGTGATGGGCTCCAATCTCGCCCGGAACTTCGCCCACCACGGCTATACCGTCGCGCTCCACAACCGGTCGATCGCCAAAACCGATGCGCTGCTGGCCGAGCACGGCTCCGAGGGCAAGTTCGTGCGCAGCGAGACCATCGCGGAATTCCTTGACGCCCTTGAGAAGCCGCGCCGGGTGATCATCATGGTCAAGGCCGGCGACCCGACCGACGCGGTGATCAACGAGCTGGCCGACGCCATGGAGCCCGGCGACATCATCATCGACGGCGGCAACGCGCTCTACACCGACACCATCCGCCGCGAGAAGGCCATCCGCGAGCGCGGCCTGCACTTCGTCGGCGCGGGCATCTCCGGCGGCGAAGAGGGTGCGCTCAACGGCCCGTCGATCATGCCCGGCGGCCCCGCCGAGTCCTACAAGTCCCTCGGTCCGCTGCTCGAAGAGATCTCTGCCCACGTCGACGGGGTGCCGTGCTGCACCCACATCGGCCCGGACGGCGCCGGACACTTCGTCAAGATGGTGCACAACGGCATCGAATACTCCGACATGCAGCTGATCGGTGAGGCCTACCAGTTGCTGCGGGACGGGCTCGGCCTCGAAGCGGCACAGATCGCCGACGTGTTCACCGAGTGGAACAAGGGCGACCTGGACAGCTATCTGGTGGAGATCACCGCCGAGGTGCTGCGCCAGGTGGACGCCAAGACCGGCAAGCCGCTGGTCGACGTGATCGTCGACGAGGCCGAGCAGAAGGGCACCGGCCGCTGGACGGTGAAGTCCGCTCTGGATCTCGGTGTGCCGGTCACCGGTATCGCCGAGGCCGTGTTCGCCCGGGCGCTGTCGGGTTCGGTCGCCCAGCGCAAGGCCACCACCGATCTCGCCTCGGGTCGTCTCGGCGCAAAGCCCGCTGACGCACAGCAATTCACCGAGGACGTGCGCCAGGCGCTGTATGCCTCCAAGATCATCGCCTACGCCCAGGGCTTCAACCAGATCCAGGCCGGCTCGGCCGAGTACGACTGGAACCTCACACCCGGGGACCTGGCCACCATCTGGCGCGGTGGTTGCATCATCCGGGCCAAGTTCCTCAACCGGATCAAGGAAGCCTTCGACGCGGAACCGGAGCTGGCCACGCTGCTCGCGGCACCGTACTTCCGCAGCGCGGTGGAATCGGCGATCGACAGCTGGCGGCGCGTCGTCGTCACCGCCACCGAGCTGGGCATCCCGATTCCTGGTTTCTCGTCGGCGCTGTCCTACTACGACGCGCTGCGCACCGAGCGGCTGCCTGCAGCGCTGACCCAGGGCCTGCGCGACTTCTTCGGCGCGCACACCTACGGTCGCACCGACGCCGAGCCCGGCCAGAAGTTCCACACGTTGTGGAGCGGCGACCGCAGCGAAGTGCCCGCCTAGATTTCAGAGCACTGGCAGCAAAGCCCGCGCCACTAGACTCGACGGCGTGAGGTTTCTGAACGGACACACCCCGTCGTACGACCTGACCTACAACGATGTCTTCATCGTCCCGGGACGGTCGGACGTGGCATCGCGGTTCGACGTCGACCTGTCCACCGCCGACGGATCCGGCACCACCATCCCGGTGGTGGTCGCGAACATGACGGCGGTGGCAGGCCGGCGAATGGCCGAGACCATCGCCCGGCGCGGGGGCATCGTGGTATTGCCGCAGGACCTGCCGAGCACCGTGGTCGCCGAGACCGTGCAGTTCGTCAAGAGTCGCGACCACGTGGTCGACACACCCGTGACCCTGAGCCCCGACGACTCGGTGTCCGACGCCGCCGCGTTGCTGCACAAACGCGCGCACGGCGCGGCCGTGGTGGTGTTCGAGGGGCGTCCGATCGGCCTGGTCACCGAGGCCAGTTGCGCCGGTGTGGACCGGTTCGCCCGGATCCGCGACGTCGCGGTGCCTGATTTCGTCACCGCACCGGTGGGCACCGATCCGAGGAAGGTGTTCGACCTCCTCGAACATGCACCGATCGACCTTGCGGTCCTGACCGAGGCCGACGGCTCCCTGGCCGGGGTGCTGACCCGCACCGCCGCGGTGCGGGCCGGCATCTACACACCCGCCGTCGACGCGGCCGGAAAGCTGCGCATCGCCGCAGCCGTCGGCATCAACGGTGACGTCGGCGCCAAGGCTCGAGCGCTGGCCGAGGCCGGGGTCGACCTGCTGGTCATCGACACCGCCCACGGCCACCAGGCCAAGATGCTCGAAGCCATCAAGTCGGTCGCATCGCTGGACCTGGGCCTGCCGCTGGCGGCGGGCAACGTGGTCTCCGCCGGGGGCACCCGCGACCTCATCGAGGCCGGCGCGTCGATCGTCAAGGTCGGCGTCGGCCCCGGCGCGATGTGTACTACCCGCATGATGACCGGCGTGGGCCGGCCGCAGTTCTCCGCGGTCGTCGAATGTGCCGCTGCGGCAAAAGAACTCGGGGCCCACGTATGGGCGGACGGTGGGGTGCGGCACCCGCGTGACGTGGCGCTGGCGCTGGCCGCCGGCGCTGCCAACGTGATGATCGGCTCCTGGTTCGCCGGCACCTATGAATCCCCCGGCGACCTGTTGCACGACCGCGACGACCGGCCGTACAAGGAGAGTTACGGCATGGCCTCCAAGCGCGCGGTCGCCGCCCGTACCGCCGGCGACAGCCAGTTCGACCGGGCCCGCAAGGCCCTGTTCGAGGAAGGAATCTCCTCCTCGCGGATGAGTCTGGATCCGGGCCGCGGTGGTGTCGAGGACCTGCTCGACCACATCACCTCGGGCGTGCGCAGCACCTGCACCTACGTCGGCGCCACCAATCTCACCCAGCTGCACGAGAAGGTGGTGCTCGGCGTGCAATCGGCCGCCGGTTTCGCCGAGGGCCATCCGCTGCCGACCGGATGGTGACCGCGTTACTATTGAGCTTCCTGTATCGAATGGACGGTCGAGTATCCCCCGATCGTCCACTTCGTCAGATCGAACGAAAGGGTTCACGTGCCGCAGGCACCCACCGAGGCCTCCGGTTCTGAACCGGCCTTCCGGGTGGAACACCAGTCACTTCTGAGCGCCGAAGCTGACGACCCCTCTCCTAGTCGGCCGGGCCGAGGGCCCGGCGTCCCGCGGGAGATCTGATGGGCAGCTCAACAGAGGTGATCTTCTCGTTGCTGTCGATCCTGGCGATCGTCCTGCTCACCTTCGGCACCGCCGTGTTCGTGGCAGCCGAGTTCTCGTTGACCGCGCTGGAGCGCAGCACCGTCGAGGCCAACGCCCGCACGGGTGACCGCCGCGATCAACTCGTACGGCGCGCGCACCGCACTCTGTCGTTCCAGCTCTCGGGCGCCCAGGTCGGCATCTCGATCACCACCCTGGCCACCGGTTATCTCGCTGAACCCGTGGTGGGCGAACTCATCCGTCCCGGCCTGGACGCCCTCGGCATTCCCCCCAACGTGGCGTCCGGACTGGCCCTGTTCCTGGCCATCGTCATCGCGACCTCTCTGTCGATGGTGTTCGGCGAGCTCGTTCCCAAGAACCTCGCGGTGGCCCGGCCAGTTCCGACTGCGCGGGCGGCCGCACCTTTCCAGCTGCTGTTCTCGATGTTGTTCACCCCGGTCATCCGGCTCACCAACGGCACCGCGAACTGGATCCTGCGACGGCTGGGCATCGAACCTGCCGAGGAACTGCGCTCGGCGCGCTCGGGCCAGGAACTGGCGTCGCTGGTCCGCAATTCGGCCCGCAGCGGCTCGCTCGATCCCACCACCGCGCTGCTGGTCGACCGCTCGCTGCAGTTCGGGGAGCGCACCGCCGAGGAGCTGATGACCCCGCGGTCCAAGATCGAGGTGCTCACCGCGGGTGATTCGGTGTCCGACCTGATGGACGCCGCGATTCGCACCGGATACTCGCGCTTCCCGATCGTCGAGGGTGATCTCGACGAAACCATCGGCGTCGTGCACATCAAGCAGGTCTTCTCTATACCGCGCGAGGACCGGGACAAGACCCGGCTGGCCGCACTGGCGTTACCGGTGGCCACGGTGCCGTCCACGCTCGACGGCGACGCGGTGATGACCCAGATCCGCGCCAACGGATTACAGACCGCCCTGGTGGTCGACGAATACGGCGGCACCGCGGGGATGGTGACCGTCGAAGATCTGATCGAAGAGATCGTCGGCGACGTGCGTGACGAGCATGACGACGCCACTCCCGACGTGGTGCCCGCCGGGGCCGGGTGGCAGGTGTCTGGTCTGCTGCGCATCGACGAGGTCGCGACCGGCACCGGATTCCGTGCCCCCGAAGGCGAATACGAGACCATCGGCGGGCTTGTCCTGCAGGAGCTGGGACATATCCCGGAAACCGGAGAAGCCGTGGAGCTCACCGCGTTCGACCCCGACGGCGATCCCGACAACCCGACCCGGTGGCTTGCCACCGTCGTGCGGATGGACGGCCGCCGGATCGACCTGCTGGAGCTGACCAGCCTCGGCACCCGGGAGAACGGCAATGGGTGACATCCTCGGTGTGCTGTTGACGGTGCTGCTGCTGGCCGCCAACGCGTTCTTCGTGGCCTCGGAGTTCGCGCTGATCTCTGCCCGGCGCGACCGGCTGCAGGCCCTGGCCGAACAGGGCAAGCGCAGCGCCGTCACCGTGATCCGGGCCGGCGAACATCTGTCGCTGATGCTGGCCGGCTCCCAGCTGGGCATCACGATCTGCTCTATCCTGCTGGGCCGCGTCGGCGAACCCGCCGTCGCGCATCTGCTGGAGAAACCCTTCGCGCTCGTCGGGGTCTCCGACACCGTGCTGCACACGGTCTCGTTCTTCGTGGCTCTGGCCATCGTGGTGATCCTGCACGTGCTGCTCGGCGAGATGGTGCCGAAGAACATCGCGATCGCCGGCCCCGAGACCGCCGCGATGCTGCTGGTCCCGGCATACCTGGTCTACATCCGTGCGGCGCGGCCGTTCATCGCCTTCTACAACTGGTGCGCCAACGCCACGCTGCGAGCGTTCCGGGTCGAGCCCAAGGACGAGTTGGAATCGGCCGTGTCGACCGTCGAGCTGTCGGAGATGATCGCCGAGTCGGTGTCAGAAGGACTGCTGGACACCGAGGAGCACGGCCGGTTGACCCGGGCCCTGGAAACCCGCAGCCGTCTGGTCCGAGACGTCGCGTTGCCGCTGAGCGAGATTCATGCGATCCGGGTCGCGGCACCGGGGTCGGGCCCGACCGTCGGCGATGTGGAACGCGCCTTGACCGACACCGGCTATTCACGCTTCCCGGTGACCGACGCGTTCGGTGAGTTCATCGGTTACCTCCACATCAAGGATGTGCTGCCGCACATCAACGATCCCGATGCGGTCCTGGATCTGTCCATGGTGCGGCCGCTGCCGCTGATACCGGCGACCATGCCGTTGCCCGACGCGCTCTCGCGGATGCGGCGAAGCAACAGTCACCTGGCGCTGGTGGTCTCGCGCGAGGAGCATGCGCACGGTGGGCGTGACGGGACCGGCGACGGGCCAGACGAGCTGTCGTCCGGGACCGTCACCGCGATGGTCGCACTGGAAGACCTCGTCGAGGACCTGGTCGGCACGGTGCGCGACGGCACGCACCGCATCTGAGCCGCCGGCGGCTACCGATCGAGTAGCCCGCGCAGGATCAGATCGGCCAGATCGTCGGCCGCCCGCTCGATGTCCTGCTCTGTGTCTCCGATCCCGCGCACGCACACCGCGTACATGGCTGCCCCGCCGATCGCATCCATGATGGTGTCGACGTTGATCTGTCGGCGTGTCCGCCCCTGCGCGGTGGCGTCTTGCACGAGAGACGCGAGCTGGGTGCGCGCGGCGGCGTCGAGCCGCTCCGTCATCAGCCGGCGGATGTCGGAATCTGCCCGCAGGTCGGTCAACAGCCCCGGAATCGATTCCCGCACAGCGGGATCGCAGAACATCAAGAACGCCCCGCGACACAGCCGGGTGATCTCGGTCGCGATGTCGTCGCTCGGTGCGGCCGGATCCAGGTCCGGGAACACCGCTTCGTGGACCAACAGCGCCTTGGACTTCCACCTGCGGTAGATGGTCGGCCTACTGACGCCGGCCGTGCTGGCGATCAGATCGATGGACGTCGCGGCGTACCCGCGCTGGACCAACAGCCGGCGGGTCGTGCTCAGCACGGCCCGGTCGATCGACGGATCCGGGCGTGAGCCCTGCCGCCGGTGGCGAGTGCCGGATGAACGCGCCTCCACGCTGTCTCCTCACATCGCCGGGTGGATCAGCCGAGTCTGGCACACGGGTGCTGCCCGGCTGGAACTCACTGTTGCCATGGTGCCACATTTGTTGTTACATCGTGTAACAACAAATTCTGATGGAGGTACGAACGCGATGGGATCGCAGCTGCCACTCGCGGAGCGCGGACAAGACGGCCGGCACCTGCACGGCTGCCCGCTGTGTGAAGCCATGTGCGGCTTGGAAGTTCACGTCGAGGGCGGGCGGGTCACCCGCATCAGAGGTAACCGCGACGATGCGTGGAGCCGTGGTCACATCTGCCCGAAGGGCGCCTCGCTCGGCGCGCTGCACGAAGATCCCGACCGGATCCGGCGGCCGATGGTCAAGATCGACGGAACCTGGCACGAGGTCAGCTGGGAGGACGCATTTCGCCGCTGCACCGAGCTGCTGGCACCGGTGATCGAGAAGTACGGCATCGGCGCGGTCAGCGCCTACACAGGCAACCCGCTGGGCCACACGTTCTCACTGAGCCGATACGCCGGTGTGCTGATGGGTATGTCCGGCATCCCGTCCACCTACTCGCCCGGGACCATCGACCAGTGGCCCAAGAATCTGTCGTCACACCTGATGTACGGCAGTTGGTGGAGCTTCCCCATCCCCGACCTCGAGCGCACCGACATGTTCGTCATCATGGGCGCCAACCCGGCCGCCTCTCAGGGCTCGATGATGTCGGCCCCCGACGTCGTCGGCCTGATCGACGAGATCCGCAAGCGCGGCAAGGTCATCGTGGTCGATCCGGTCCGCACCGCGACCGCGGCGCGGGCCGACGAATGGCTCCCGATCAACCCGGGCACCGACGCCGCACTGCTGCTCGCCGTCACGCACGTCCTGTTCGACGAGGGCCTGGTCCGCACCGGCCACCTCGAGTCCCTCCTCGACGGGCTCGACCGGCTCCGCGGCATCGTCGACGACTGGTCGCCCGAGCGCGTCGCGGACACCTGCGGCATCGACGCGACCCGGATCCGAGACCTGGCGCGCGAGCTCGCCGCCGCGCCGCGGGCCGTCGTCTACGGCCGAATCGGGTTGTGCAATCAGGAATTCGGCAGCCTCGCCAGCTGGCTGGTCGACGTGGTGAACATCCTCACCGGACACTTCGACACACCCGGCGGCGCGATGTTCCCGCTCCCGGCGGTCTGGACCCTGACCACCGAGACGCTGCCCGGGCTGGAGGACGGCGCAGCCGGCTTCGGGCGCTGGCGCACCAGGGTGCGCGGTGCGAAGGAGGTCCTGGGCCAGGCGCCGGTGTCCTGCCTGGCCGAGGAGATCGCCACACCGGGCGAAGGCCAGATCAAGGCGCTGATCACGGTCGCGGGCAATCCCGTGCTGTCCACCCCTGGTGGGCACCGCCTCGACGAGGCGTTGTCCGGCCTCGAAGCGATGATCTCGGTCGACATCTTCCTCAACGAGACAACCAGGCACGCCGACGTCATCCTGCCCGGCCTGTCTCCGTTGGAGCAGCCCCATCACGACGATCTGCTGCTGAGCTTCGCGATCAACAGCTTCGCGAACTATTCGCCGCCGGTCTTCTTCCCCGAGGATCCCGACCGGCCCGAAGAGTGGGAGATCCTCATCCGCCTCACCGGGCTGTGCACCGGCACCCCTGCCGAGGACGTCGACGTCGCGGCGATCGACGACGGGTTCTTCGACTACATGGCATTCACCCGAGGCCTCGACGGTGCCGCGCTGCGCGAGCAATACGACGGTGGCGGACCGGAACGGATGCTGGACCTGACCCTGCGCACCGGCCCGTTCGGCGACCGGTACGGCGAAAACCCGGACGGCGTGACACTCGACAAACTCAAGGCCCGACCCAACGGCATCAACTTCGGCCCGATGGTGCCGCGGATCGCCGAGGTGCTGCGGACCGCCGACGCCAAGATCCGCCTCGCCCCCGAGTACCTGACCGACGACCTGCCGCGGCTGGCAGCACGACTCACCCGCGCTCCCGACGACCTGGTACTGGTCAGCCGCCGACACCTGCGGTCGAACAACTCGTGGCTGCACAACATGCCGCCGCTGATGAAGGGGAAGAGCCGCTGCACGCTGCAGATGCACTCCACCGACGCTGACCTCCGCGGAGTCTGCAACGGCGACCTGGTGACGGTGACATCCGTGGCCGGCAGCATCGATGTCCCCGTCGAGATCACCGACGACATCAAGCCCGGCGTGGTGTCGATGCCGCACGGGTGGGGTCACGCGAAGGCCGGCACCCGGCTGCGAGTCGCCAACGCCTCTCCCGGAGTGAACACCAACATCTTGTCGCCACCGACGTTCGTCGACGAGCCCTCCGGCAACGGCGCGCTCAACGGCATCCCCGTAACCGTCAGCGCAGCGGCCGGCCTTCACAACAACGATGAAATGGAGAAACAGTGAGCGATACTGCAGCGAAACCGATTTCGGCTGAAGCCTGGGTGGCCACCACCCTCGGCGATCCGGCCAAGGTCCTCGAACGCCAGACCGTGGAGGTGCGCGCACCCGGGCCGGGTGAAGTGCGGGTCGCGGTGCGCGCCTTCTGCCTGAACTTCAACGACATCGACATCATCCAGGGCCGCTACACCACCATGCCGCTGCAGCCCCCGTTCGTCCCGGGCATGGAGGCCGTCGGTGTGGTCGAGAGCGCGGGGCTCGGCGCCGAGCACCTGGTGGGCCGACGCATCGTGGGCATCCCGTCGATGGCCTTCGGCGGATATGCCTCCTACGCCATCGTCGACGCCGCAACCGCCCTGGAACTGCCGGCCTGGGTCAGCGACGCCGACGGTGCCGCGCTGCACTACCCGTTCCACCTCGGTTTGTTCGCGCTGCACGAGCGGGGGCGGCTCAAGCCGGGCGAGACGCTGCTGGTGCACGCGGCTGCCGGTGGCACGGGATCAGGCGCGCTGGTGCTCGGCAAGGCGCTCGGCGCCCGCGTCATCGCGACTGCAGGCAGCGACGAGAAGCTCGAATTCTGCCGCGAGCTCGGTGCCGACCACGCGATCAACTACCGCAACGACGACTGGGTCGAGCAGGTCATGGACCTCACCTACGGCCGCGGCGTAGATGTCGCCTTCGATGCCGTGGGCGGCAGCGTCACCACGAACACGTTCAAGTGCATGGGCCTGCACGGGCGTCACTTGATGGCCGGGTTCGCCGAGGACATCGCGCTGGAGGACGGTGACTACATCTCGCCGCGCCCCATCGCCTACGGCAACTTCGACGTGTGCGGCGTCTGCCTGGTGTATGTGACCGACCCTCTGGCCGTCCGCCGCACCCTCGGCTTCAACTGGCCCGCCAGGTCCGAGGGCCTCGACGCCCACGTCAAACTGCTCGAAATGCTGCGGACCGGCGCCATCCGGACCGTCATCGGCGCCGAGGTGGCGTGGTCGGAGCTGCCGGCCCAACTGGAGCGGATGCAGGCCCGGCAGACCACCGGCCGGCTGGTGGTCACCACCGGCGCACACGACTGAACCCCACCACTCCCCAGGTAGGCTCGAACCGCACGGCGGCAATGGGCCACCCGGTGGAGGAGACATGGAAGGACGCGCGGGATCTGACGCGGCCGAACTGACCCTGCCGGGTGTCGCCGAAGCCGACGAGGTTTTGGCGGCCCCGCAGTGGGAGGCCCGGGCAGAATCACACCGGCGCCGCGCCGACGAATTCCTCACACCGCACCTACGTCGCCGACACGCCGGTGAACCACACCCGGTGTGGGATTTCCTGTTCACCTACTACAGCCTGCGGCCCCGTCAGCTACGTCAGTGGCATCCCGGTTTCGGCGTGGTACTCGCCGATGACGAAGCGGCCGAGTATCTGGGGCGCACGGGTTACGGCCCGCACCCGCTGGGCGTATCCGTGCACCCCGACTACCTTCGTTCCCGCATCGAGACGGTCCGTTTCGTGGCCCGGCTGATGCGCGCCACCGCAGCCCGTGCCCCCCGGATGAACTGCTTCGGACTGCACGAGTGGGCCATGGTCTATCGGACTCCCCAGCTACGTCACGATCACGTTCCACTGCGGCTGGGCAGCGCCGGAACCGATGCTGTCGTCGAGTCAACACCATTGCGGTGCAGCCATTTTGATGCGTTCCGGTTCTTCACCGACGCAGCGGTGCCTCGCAACGACCGGCAACTGACCCGCGAACAGCAGATCGACACCGAGCAGCCCGGTTGCATCCACGCCGCCATGGACATCTACAAATGGGCGTACAAGCTCGGCCCACTCGTGCCGTCGGAGCTGGTGATGGACGCGCTCGAACTGGCCGCCGACGCGCGGGCGGTCGATATGTGTGCCAGCCCATACGACTTGAGGCGCTATGGTTTCGAGCCGATCGCCATCGAAACACCGGCCGGGCGTGCCGAATACGTCAGGGCTCAACAGCGCATCGCCGAGCGGGCGGCTCCGTTGCGGGTCACCTTGGCAAACCGGTGTGAGCTGTTGCTCACCGGGCTGGACGGCTGAAAGGCCGACGTTACCAATGGGTAAGCTGGATAAACGGCAGGTGCCGCACGGTACCTGGAGCCGAGGGAGGAAACGCGCATGACCAATCGCGTGACTGTCGGAAACCTGCGCGTCGCACAGGTGCTGCACGACTTCATCACCAACGAGGCCCTGCCGGGCACCGGCGTCGACCCGGACAGCTTCTGGTCCGGTGTGGACAAGGTCGTCGCCGACCTCACCCCGAAGAACCAGGAGCTGCTGGCCCGCCGCGACGACCTGCAGGCGCAAATCGACAAGTGGCATCGCGCCCATGTGCTGGAGCCGGTCGATCCCGAGGCCTACAAGCAGTTCCTCACCGACATCGGCTACCTGCTGCCCGAGCCCGCCGACTTCACCGTCACCACCTCCGGTGTGGACGACGAGATCACCTCGACCGCCGGTCCGCAGCTCGTGGTGCCGATCCTCAACGCCCGCTTCGCGCTGAACGCCGCCAACGCCCGCTGGGGTTCGCTGTACGACGCGCTGTACGGCACGGACGTGATCAGCGAAGAGGACGGCGCCGAGAAGGGCAAGGGTTACAACCAGGTGCGCGGCGACAAGGTGATCGCCTACGCGCGCAACTTCCTCGACGAAGCCGTGCCGCTGGCCGCCGGCTCCTGGGCCGATGCGAAGGGGCTGAAGATCGATGACGGTCAGCTGGTCGTCTCCTACGGCGACGACCTCTCGACTGGACTCGCCACGCCCGAGCAGTTCGTCGGCTACACCGGTGAGCTCGGGCAGCCGCAGTGGTCGGTGCTGCTGGCGAACCACGGCCTGCACATCGAGATCCTGATCGACCCCGAGTCCCCCATCGGCTCGACCGACGCCGCGGGCATCAAGGACGTCGTGCTGGAATCCGCGATCACCACGATCATGGACTTCGAGGACTCGGTGGCCGCCGTCGACGCCGACGACAAGGTGCTGGGCTACCGCAACTGGCTGGGCCTGAACAAGGGCGACCTGGCCGAAGAGGTCAGCAAGGGCGGCAAGACCTTCACCCGCGTGCTCAACCCCGACCGCACGTTCACCACCCCGGACGGCGAGGGCGAACTGACCCTGCCCGGTCGCAGCCTGCTGTTCGTGCGCAACGTCGGGCACCTGATGACCAACGACGCGATCGTGGACGCCGAAGGCAACGAGATCCCCGAAGGAATTCAGGACGCGCTGTTCACCGGCCTGATCGCCATGCACGGTCTGAAGACCGGTGACGACAACGGGCCGCTGCAGAACAGCCGCACCGGCTCGGTCTACATCGTCAAGCCCAAGATGCACGGCCCCGACGAGGTCGCCTTCACCTGTGAACTGTTCGGCCGTGTCGAGGACGTGCTCGGCCTGCCGGGCGGCACCCTCAAGGTCGGCATCATGGACGAGGAGCGCCGCACCACGGTCAACCTGAAGGCCTGCATCAAGGCCGCCGCCGATCGCGTGGTGTTCATCAACACCGGCTTCCTGGACCGCACCGGAGACGAGATCCACACCTCCATGGAGGCGGGCCCGATGATCCGCAAGGGCGCGATGAAGGCCCAGCCGTGGATCAAGGCATACGAGGACAACAACGTCGACGTCGGCCTTGCCACCGGTCTGGCCGGCAAGGCCCAGATCGGTAAGGGCATGTGGGCCATGACCGATCTGATGGCCGACATGGTCGAGCAGAAGATCGGCCAGCCGAAGGCCGGCGCCACCACGGCGTGGGTGCCGTCGCCGACCGCCGCCACCTTGCACGCGATGCACTACCACCAGGTGGACGTCGAGGCCGTGCAGAAGGAACTGGCCGGCAAGAAGCGCGCCACCATCTATGAGTTGCTGACCATCCCGCTCGCGGACTCCTCGCTGACCTGGTCGCCCGAGGAGATCCACGAAGAGGTGGACAACAACTGCCAGTCCATCCTCGGCTACGTGGTCCGCTGGATCGACGCCGGCGTCGGCTGCTCGAAGGTGCCCGACATCCACGATGTCGCTCTGATGGAAGACCGCGCCACCCTGCGGATCTCCAGCCAGCTGCTGGCCAACTGGTTGCGGCACGGCGTGATCACCGAAGAGGACGTGAAGGCCAGCCTGCGTCGGATGGCCGCCGTGGTCGATGAGCAGAACGCCGGTGACTCCGCCTATCTGCCGATGGCGCCCAACCCGGACGCCAGCATCGCGTTCGGCGCGGCGCAGGAGCTGATCCTGTCGGGCGCGGCACAGCCCAACGGTTACACCGAGCCGATCCTGCACCGGCGCCGCCGTGAGTTCAAAGCGAGCACCGCCGGGAAGTGATTAGACTTCGGCGGGTCCGGATGACTAGTCGGCGCGAGACGTACAGGGGTTAGGAATGGGCAGGCACAGCATTCCCGACCCTGAGGATGCACCCGACGAGCCCGACCACGGGCACGTCGGGGACTCCGGTTACCGGGACGATTACGACCGTCCCCGCGGCGAGCAGTCCCGGTACGCCGGAGACGACGACTTCGACACGCCCGGGCGCCAGCCCGATCGCGGATATGGGGATGTACCTGCCTACCGCGACGAGTCGGGTTACCGCGACGATCGCGGCTACCGTGCCGAGCCCGACTACCGCGCACCGCAGTACGGCGACGGGGACGACGACTACGAATCGGACTATCACGACTCGGAGTACGCCGATTACGACGAAGCCGAGTACGTCGAGGAAGACGGCTACGAAGACGAGTATGTAGACGGATACCGCGACCAGTACGCCGGTGACGACTACGACACCGAGTACGCCGACGACTATGCCGACGATCAGCCGACCGCCCAGTTCGGTGCGGTAGGCGGGATCGGTGATCCGCCTCCGCCGTCAACTCCGACCAGCCGCCAGCGTGGCGACTGGGACGGTGAATGGACCGGCAGCCACCGCGCCGTCGAGTCCGGGCGCCGCGGGGTGAGCGTCGGGGTCATCGTCGCGCTGGTCACCGTGGTCGCGGTCGTCGGCGCGATGATCCTGTGGAAGTTCTTCGGCGACGTGCTCGCCGACCGCAGCGACGCCGCCGCCGCGCGCTGTGTCGACGGTGAACTCGGTGTCGCGGTAATCGCCGACCCGACGATCTCCACACATATCGAGGGGCTGGCCAACAAGTACAACGAGTCGGTCAGCCCAGTCGGTGACCGTTGTGTCAAGGTGCGCGTGCAGTCCGCCGAATCCGACCGGGTGGTAAGTGGTTTCGCCAACACATGGCCCAGCGAGCTCGGGGACCGCCCGGCCCTGTGGATTCCGGCCAGCAGCATCGCCGAGGCTCGACTCGAGGCGACCGCGGGCGCCAAGACCGTGAGCGACAGCCGCTCGCTGGTCACCTCTCCCGTCCTCTTGGCAGTCCGTCCTCAACTCAAAGACGCACTGGCGCAACAGACTTGGGCCACCCTGCCGCAGCTGCAGAGCAGCCCTGCCGCGATGAACGCGTTGAAGCTGCCCGGCTGGGGCACGCTCAAACTGGCCTTGCCGACCCAGAGCAACGGCGATTCCGCCTCCCTGGCGGCCGAGGCCGTCGCCGCCGCGACCGCTCCCGCTGGCGCACCGGCCACCTCGGGCATGAGCGGGGTCAACACCCTGTTCCACGGTCAACCCAAACTCGACGACTCCGAGCTCGGCAGCGCCCTGGACGCGTTGCTCAACGCCTCCGACCCGGCAACCGCGCCCGTGCACGCCGTGGCCACCACCGAGCAGCAGCTGTTCCAGCGAGCCACCAGCGTCGACAACGTCAAGTCGACACTGGCGGGCTGGCTGCCTCCGGGTCCGACCGCCAGCTCCGACTATCCGACGGTGCTGCTGGCCGGCGACTGGCTGGAGAAGGAACAGGTCACCGCGGCCAGCGAGTTCGCCCGCTATCTGCGCAAGCCCGAACAGCTCGCCGAGCTCGCCAAGGCCGGGTTCCGCGCCGAGGGCACGACGCCGCCGTCGAGCGATGTCACCAGTTTCAGCCAGGTGGCCGCGCCGTTGTCGGTGGGCGACAACGCGATGCGGGTGACGCTGGCCAATGCCACGGCCACTCCGACGGGCAACCCGGCGGTCACGATCATGCTCGATCAGTCGATGCCGACCGAGGAGGGCGGCAAGTCCCGGTTGGCCAATGTCGTGGCCGCGCTCAACAGCCGGCTCAAGGCACTGCCGGACACTGCAGCGGTGGGCCTGTGGACCTTTGACGGCACCGAGGGACGCTCAGAGGTTTCGACCGGGCCGTTGGCCGAGCCGGTCAGCGGGCAGCGTCGCTCCGATGCACTGACCGCGACCCTCGATGAGCAGTCCGCCTCGGGTGGCGGCGCGGTGTCGTACACCACGCTGCGGATGCTCTACAACGAGGCCTTGTCGAAATACCACGAGGGCCAGACCAATTCGATCCTGGTGATCACCACGGGACCGCACACCGATCAGAGTCTGGACGGGCCCGGTCTGCAGGACTTCATCCGCGGGGCATTCGATCCGGCGCGCCCGATCGCAGTCAACGTGATCGACTTCGGCACCGGCTCGGACCGGGCCACGTGGGAGGCTGTCGCGCAGGCCAGCAGCGGCACCTACCAGCACCTCACCAGCTCGGCCTCACCCGAACTGGCCGCCGCTGTCAACACCATGCTGGGCTGACCGGCCGCGGCCTCCCGCGGCCGGCGCACACCGGCCGCGGGTATCGGCTCAGGCGAAGGCCTCGACCGGCGGGCAGGAGCAGACCAGGTTCCGGTCACCGTAGGCACCGTCGATCCGCCGCACCGGCGGCCACACCTTCGGACGGAATCCCTTGCCCAATGGGTAGGCAGCCTGCTCGCGGGTGTACGGATGATCCCAGTCGGCCACCAACAGGCACTCCGCGGTGTGCGGGGCGTGGCGCAACGGATTGTCGTCCACCGGCCACTCCCCCGAACCGACCCGATCGATCTCGGCGCGGATCGCGATCATCGCGTCGCAGAACGCGTCGACCTCGGCCAGACTCTCACTCTCGGTCGGCTCGACCATCAGCGTGCCGGCGACCGGGAAACTCATGGTCGGTGCGTGGAAACCGTAGTCCGCGAGGCGTTTTGCCACGTCATCCACCGTGACACCGGTGGCCTTGGTGATTCCGCGCAGATCCAGGATGCACTCGTGGGCGACCATGCCGTTCTCACCGGTGTAGAGCACCGGGTAGTACTCGTCGAGACGGCGGGCCACATAGTTGGCCGACGCGATCGCCGTGAGGGTCGCTGCGCGCAGACCTTCTGCACCCATCATCCGGATGTAGGCCCAGGTGATCGGCAGGATCGAGGCGGACCCGTACGGCGCCGCCGAGACGGTGTGCTCATCGGGCAACTCGTCGGCCAGCGGATGGCCCGGAAGGAACGGCGCCAGGTGTGAGCGCACCGCGACCGGCCCGACACCGGGACCGCCGCCGCCGTGCGGGATGCAGAACGTCTTGTGCAGGTTCAGATGGCTGACATCGCCGCCGAAGCGGCCCGGTCGCGCCAACCCGACCAGGGCATTGAGGTTCGCCCCGTCCACGTAGACCTGTCCACCCACATCGTGCACTGCCGCGCAGATGTCGGCGACGTCGTGCTCGTAGACCCCGTGTGTCGACGGGTAGGTGATCATCAGCGCCGCAATGCGATCGGCATGTTCGGCGATCTTCGCGCGGAGGTCGTCGAGGTCGACGTCACCGTTCTCCCGGCAGGCCACCACGATCACGCGCATGCCGGCCAGAGCGGCCGAGGCAGCATTGGTGCCGTGCGCGCTCGACGGGATCAGGCACAGGTCGCGGTCCGAGTCCCCACGGGACTCGTGGTAGGCCTTGATCGCCAGCAACCCGGCGTACTCCCCCTGGGAACCGGCGTTGGGCTGCAACGAAATCTGGTCGTAGCCGGTGATACCGGTGAGCCAGTCCTGCAGATCGGCGATCAGCTTCCGCAAACCCGGATTGTCCGACGCCGGCGCGAACGGATGCTGACGCCCGAATTCGGGCCAGGTGATCGGCTCCATCTCGGCGGCGGCATTCAGCTTCATCGTGCAGGAGCCGAGCGGAATCATGCTGCGGTCCAAGGCAATATCCTTGTCCGCCAGCGACCGTAGGTACCGCATCATCTCGGTTTCGGTGCGGTAGGAGTTGAAGGCCGGATGAGTCAGGAACTCCGAGGTGCGCGTGAGAATCCCGGCGTCCACCGGGTCGGTTGCCGGGGCGAGTCCGAACGCGTCGAGAACGGCCGACACATGCTCGTCGGTGGTGGCCTCGTCGCAGGACACCGACACGCTGTCGGCGTCGACGCGCCACAGGTTGATGCCCTTGGCCTTCGCCGCGGCGACCACCTCGTCGGCACGCCCGGGAACCCGCGCCAGCACGGTGTCGAAGTACTTGTCGTGCACCAGTGCGTCGCCGAGTGCGGCCGCGATCGCGGCGGCGTGACCGTGCACGCGGCGGGCGATCGCGGTCAGTCCCTGTGCGCCGTGGTAACTGGCGTACATCGCGGCCATCACCGCCAGCAACACCTGCGCGGTACAGATGTTGCTGGTCGCCTTGTCGCGGCGGATGTGCTGCTCGCGGGTCTGCAGGGCCAGGCGGTAGGCCGGGGCGCCATCGGCATCGACCGAGACACCCACCAGCCGGCCGGGCAACTGCCGCGCATGCTTGGCATGCACAGCCAGATAACCGGCGTGCGGACCACCGAATCCCATCGGCACACCGAACCGTTGGCTGGTTCCGAAGGCCACGTCGGCGCCGATCTCGCCCGGAGGGGTGATGACCGTCATCGCCAGCAGGTCGGCACCCACGGCCACCAGTGCCCCACGCCCGTGGGCAGCGGAGACCAGGCTCGTCCAATCCACCACACGGCCGCTCGCTCCCGGCAGCTGCACGATGACGCCGAAGAACTCGCCGTCAGGAAGCCCCTGGCGGAGGTCCGCGGTGACGATCTCGATGCCGAGCGGCTGCGCGCGGGTGGCCAGCACTGCCGCGGTCTGCGCGTACACATCGGTGTCGACCAGCAGTCGGTTGGCCTTCGACTTGCTCGCGCGGTGCATCAGCGTCATGGCCTCGGCCGCGGCCGTGCCCTCGTCGAGCATCGAGGCGTTGGCCACCTCGAGTCCGGTCAGGTCCGACACCATGGTCTGGAAGTTCAGCAGCGCCTCGAGGCGACCTTGGCTGATCTCGGGCTGGTAGGGCGTGTAGGCGGTGTACCAGGCCGGGTTCTCAAGAATGTTGCGCCGCAGCACGGCGGGGGTGAACGTGTCGAAGTAGCCTTGACCGATCATCGAGACCGCGGTCGTGTTGGAGTCGGCCAACGCACGCAGCTCGGCCAGCGACTGCTCCTCGGTAGCCGGCGCGGGCAGGCCTTCCAGGCCGGGGGCGGTTCCATCCGCGCCCAGGGCGTCGAGAATGCCTGCAGGCAGCGCCTTGGCGGCGAGTTCGTCGAGTGAAGCCACGCCGATCACCTCGAGCATGGTGGCCACTGCGGCGGCGTCCGGACCGATGTGACGCTCGGCGAAACGCGATTGATGCTGGTCGGACACGACACTCTCCTGAGGCGCGGACGTGCTGAGACGTCGTAGGCGTCCCTCTCCCTCTGTCGTCGACCCGGTCCGGGCGCCTGAGAGATTCAGCCCCGCTAAAGGACTTTTCCCCATGGGCGGGTGCCCACGGGCACCACTTTCCAGAGGCATCGGGGCCTGGCGCGGTCCTGGGTGCCTGAGAGGTTGACGGAGAGGGTATTGCTCCTTCGGCGTCCGTGACTGGCTGTCACGAAACTCTCCCGCACGAGGGCGATGCGTCGGCAATTCTACCGGGCGGGCGCCGATCTGCGCGAACAGACGCAGAGGTGCCCCTCAACAACCGTTGGGGGCACCTAGGTGAGAGGCGGCCGAAACTCAGCCGATCTTGCGATCGCGGCTTTTGCGCCGCGACGCGAGCTCATCTTCGGGTGATGCGATGGACTCACCACCATCGGCACGCTCACCCGGGAAGTCGGCGATGGTGCCGGTCAGCTCCCGCATGGCGCCCGACACCGCGATACCGAACACGCCCTGGCCGCCCTGAAGCAGATCCACGACCTCTTCAGCCGAGGTGCACTCGTAGACCGTGGTGCCGTCGGAGAACAGGGTGATGTTGGCGAGGTCCTGCACACCGCGCTGGCGCAGGTGGTCGACCGCGACCCGGATGTTGTGCAACGAGATGCCCGTGTCGAGCAACCGCTTGACGATCTTGAGGACCAGCACGTCCTTGAACGAGTACAGCCGCTGGCTACCTGAGCCGGCCGCGCCGCGGATGGACGGAACCACCAGGGAGGTGCGAGCCCAGTAATCGAGCTGACGGTAGGTGATACCGGCGATCTGGCAGGCACTCGGACCGCGGTAGCCGACCAACTCGTCCGGCACTGAATCATCGGGGAACAACCCGGCCTGCACGGGCTCACCGACCGGCCTGACAGGCGGCTCCGCGCCGCTCCCGGTGGTCAGATCCAACTCTTCCTGCCGTGGCGTGTCACCCACTGTGAATCCTCTCGCCGTTCGAACTCGCCCGCACCGTACTGGTATGCCCTGCACCGCAGCAATCTTCATCGCGACGGTTTGCTGCGAGCTCGAATGTGTCGAGCATACGCTTCCCGCCCGGGCCTGATTGCCCGCTGCGATGAAAGTATGGCGCCCGAATTCCCGCCCGATTGCCTCCCGCGCCGCGTGTCGATACCGGTATACCCACTTGAGACGTACCCGTGATCTGGGACCGAACAGCGGCGCCGGCGACGATCATGTCGCTTTGAAGTCGTCCGGCGAAACGCTGTCCAGGAACTCCTTGAACTTCTCCACCTCGTCCTCACGGACGGTGCCGGCCGCCTCTTCGTCGTTCTCGTCGGGAATGAGCAGGCCGGCCTCGGCCAGCACCGCCTCTTCCACGTAGATCGGCACGCCCACACGCAGGGCAATCGCCACCGAGTCGGAAGGCCGGGCCGAGACCTTGATGTCGCGGTCGAAGATCAGGTCGGCGTAGAACGTGCCTTCCTGCAGGTCGACGATTCGAACCTCTTTGAGCGAATGTCCAAGAGCGGCAATCACATCTCGGATCAGATCGTGAGTGAGCGGGCGAGCGGGCTCGACGCCCTGTTGCTCCAGCGCGATGGCTGCGGCCTCAGACTGGCCGATCCAGATCGGCAGATAACGGTCACCGTTCGATTCCCGCAAGAGCAGCACGGGTTGGTTCTGCGGCTGCTCCACCCGAATGCCGACCACACGAACCTCAGCCATCTGTGCCTGCCCTCCGCACCGCCGTGCCGTTTCGTCGAAATCTTCGTCCTTCGCCAGTTCGCCTCAGGGGTCCTGACTTAGACGAGCTGGCCGTCAAAACGAGTCTAGTCCTCAGCGATCCAGAACGTCGCGTACGGCGGACTTGATCAGCGACGTGTGCAAAGTGATCGCCAGGGCCGCAACTTCGCGGGCCAGATCGTCGGCCCGGTCGCGCGCTCCGGCCTTGCCTGCCTTGCCAACCGGGCCCGCGATCTGCGCGATCAGGTCGGATTGGCGGTCTGCCGCGGAGCGGAATGCCCGCAGATGTCGCGGCTCCACACCGTAGTCGCCCAGGGCACGCGCACACTGGGCGATCACCACGGAATGTTCGTCGAAAAACCCGGCGGGCCCGGCGGTGATGATGCCGTTTCGGACCAAAGCCCCCAGCATCTCGTCGTCGATGCCCGACCGGGCCAGAAGATCTTCCCGGGACAGCCGGACCTGGGTCGGCGCCACCCCAGATATACCTGCGGTGCCGCCGTCCACCCCGTCGCCTCCGTCACCCTCGGGCACCCCCACCAGACGCGGCACCGTGTAGGCCGAGCCGGTCTGCGGCAACTCACCGTCGGGTTGGGCGTCCAGCTGGGCCTTGATCACCTTCAACGGCAAATACTGGTCACGCTGGGCGGTGAGGATGAACCTCAACCGCGCACAGTCGTATGCAGTGAACCGCCGGTACCCCGATGCGGTGCGCTGCGGCGTGATCAGCCCCTCGGCCTCGAGGAACCGGATCTTGGAGATGCTGACGTCCGGAAAGTCGCCCCGCAGCAGGTCCAGCACTGCGCCGATCGACATCCCGGCCAGTGCAGGTCTGTCGGGGGCAGTCATCGGCTAGCTGGTCGAGCTGCTGTCGTCGTCAGACCGAGGACCGGTGAGGAACACCAGGCGGAACTTCCCGATCTGCACCTCGTCGCCGTTGGCGAGCACGGCCGAATCGACCGGCTC
The DNA here is from genome assembly GCF_022179545.1 of Mycolicibacterium fortuitum subsp. fortuitum. Next base: position 3,474,717 of record NZ_AP025518.1, read on the forward strand.
GCGATTGACGTACGTACCGTTGAGGCTGCCGACATCGACAACCTGGAACTCACCGCTCTCCAACCGGAACTCGGCATGCCGACGGCTGACCGTGACGTCATCGAGGAAGATGTCGCTGTCCGGGTGACGCCCCGCCGACGTGGTCGGCTGATCGAGCAGGAAACGCGATCCGGCGTTCGGTCCACGCTTGACGACCAGCAATGCCGAACCCGCGGGCAGGCCCTCGACGCCGGAAACGGCGCCTTCGGTACCGGCCGTTGCGGGCGCATCCAGTTCGTTCAAAAAATCCGCACGGAAAACCGATGTGGTTTCCACCGTCACGTCTTCCGACTGGTCGGCCCCCAAATTGCTGTCCTTGTCCGTCACCCGCTGCTCCTCACTGGCTGCTGTGGCGTTGGCCGGCGCGGCCCCAGCCCATCGTCGGTCTCACGTCGACCGTACCGCGCTTCAGGCATCGTTGTGTCCACCACCGCCGGATCCGATGGGGAAGATATCTGCGCGCCGGGTACGGCCGGACCGGTCTCGGCGACCGGCCTTCGAAACCCTAACAACCCCTCACTCGGTCACGGCGGCGCGGTAGCCGTCAGCGTCGAGCAAACCGGCCAGCGCGTCGTCGAGTGTCCCCTCCTCCAGCCGCAGATCGACCAGCCAGCCTTCGCCGTAGGGGTCGGAGTTGACGAGCTGCGGGCTGCCGTCCAGATCACCATTGACCGCAACGACTTTCGCCGCCACGGGGGCGTAGAGATCCGACACCGATTTCGTGGACTCGACCTCTCCGAACGCGTCTCCGGCGGCCAGCTGGGCGCCGACGTCGGGCAGCTGGACGAACACCACGTCGCCGAGGGCGGACTGCGCATAATCGGTGATGCCGACGCGCACCGTGTCGTCACCGGTACGCAACACCCACTCGTGCTCCGAGGTGTAGTACAGGTCGGCGGGGATCTCGCTCACGGCGCTCCTTTTGGTCTGAGGTGTTGGTTACTTTGCTGATTTGAAGCTCATTTGACCGGCTGAGCGTATTGGCGTGGTTTCGGTTGCCGCAAGGCGGTGACGTCGACACGCTCGGCCTGTTGTATCACCATCGTGCCGCCCACCCGCTTGACACTGTCCATTGCCCCGCCGGGAATGTTCATCGCGGCCGCCAGCGTCGGCGGGTCTCCTATGGCCAGAACCGAATACGGCGGCCGCAGGGTCACCTCGTCTACGGTGAGCGCACCGGGGTTGCCGATGATCCAGGTGTCGATGCCGACCCGAACCGCCGACTGCTGGTCTCCGCCGCGGATCTCGATGGCCTCGGCGCCTGCGGCGCGTAGTTCGTTGATCACGTCGAGCATGGTCTCGGCGGGCACGCCCGGCGCGTTGTCCTCGATGGTGAGCGTCACACCGGGGCCGGTGGCGGCGACCGTCCCGATCTGGATGGACAGTGCTTCCAGCCGGGACTGGGCGTTCTCGATCGCGGCCTGATCGCTGCTGCCGGAAGCCTGCAGCTGCTGCAGCGTCCGCTGCAGGTCGGCCACCTCGGTGTTGAGCGAGCCTTCTCGTTGCTGCAGGGAATCCAGCAGCACCAGAAGGTCGGCGGGCCGCGCGGTCTCCAGCGAATCTCCCGACTCGTTCTGGCGAACCTGTGTGACGATCGCCATACCGAGCAGGATGCACAACAAAACCCCCAGCGCGCCGAACACCAACTGTGAGCGGCTGCGACGCACGATCCGCAGATTCCGGAACCGGCGCGGCGAGACATCGGCGGGCATCTCGTGGCGGCCGTGATGCTCGGCATGATGTACGGGCTGATGACCGGTTGGAGATTCCGCCTTGTCGGCTTTCTCCGCCTTCGCGGCCTTCTCTGCCGGCGTGTCTGCCGGCTCGGCCGGGGACTCCGGCTCATCGCGGGGCGGGGGTTCTGTGTCGCTCATGTCAGGCGCCGAACAACCTGCGCCGCAGTGCGGCGGCGTTACCGAAGATGCGTATGCCGAGAACCACGATGATCGCCGTCGACAACTGCGTGCCCACCCCCAGTTGGTCACCGACGTACACGATCAACGCCGCCACCAGCACGTTGAACACGAACGACACCACGAACACCTTGGCGTCGAATATCCGCTCCAGGTATGCCCGTAACCCGCCGAACACCGCGTCCAGCGCGGCCACCACGGCGATCGGAAGGTACGGCTCGACGAACTCCGGGACGCTGGGGTGGAACACCAACCCCAGCACGATCCCGACGACCAGTGCGACGATCCCGATCATCTGACGGTCAATCCTGTCACGTCCGGTCTATCCAATCTGCTTGGCGAAGTTGACATCTCGTACCGACACGGCGGGCACGGTCAGACCGTCGCCCGCACTCACGTTCACGCCGACCCCGTAGGAGGTCTCCAACAACCGCAGCCGCTGCAGCCCGGGGGTGCGGTCGAAGGCATCGGCCATGCCCTTCGGCGGTCCGATGGCCACAATGGCATACGGACTCGTGATCGGCTGGTTGTCGACCAGAATCCCGCCGCCGGCCTGCCGGATCGTCACGCCGGCTCCGACCCGCACGCCGCCCACCGAAACCGCCTCTGCCCCACTGACCCACAGCGAATTCACCACGAGCTGCAGGTCGCGGTCGAGGATGATCTGCTGCCCACCGGCAACCCGCTGTTTGGACACGTCACTCAGGTCCTTGGACAGGCCCGGATCGGTGATGGTGACGGTCAAGCCGGGCCCGATCATCGGAATCGCCGCCGCTTCGATGTTGGCGGTGTCCAGGCTACTGAGCAAACGCTGCCCGTTCTCGTCCATACCGAGCCGGCTGCGCCGCTCGGCGTCCACCTGGTCGACGAGCGCATCACGTTCGGCACTGGCCTTGTCGGCGCCGATCTGCGCCGCGCGCACCCGCCCGGCCAGGGTGTGCTGGGCCTCCCGAGCGGCCGGGGCCGCCGTCTGGGCCTGACCGGCGGCCACCGCGAAGACCGTGGCGATCACGCCCGCCCCCACCAGCAACCAGCCCATGTCCGAGGCTCGGCGACGCGACCGGCCGCCGGCCTCCTCGCGAGCGGCAGCCGCCGCGGCGTAACCGGGGTCCAGGTGCTCCGACAGCAACGACCGCAGCAGTGAGGGCAGTGGAATCCGCTTGGGCGCGTGGGCTTCATGGTCATTGAGCCCGGCCCCCGACTCGTAGCCGCCCAGCGTGCTCATGGGCCCAGTACGGGGAGTTGTCGCACGACCATCGTCACCTGGATCAGGTAGAGCACCGCTGACCACAGGTAGAGCGCTGCACCCCACAACAGGAAGGCCCACCCGCAGGCCAGGGCGACCCGGCTCCACGTCGCGTCCCACTGACCGAGCAGCACCCACGGGAAACCGGACATCAGCGCGAAGGTGGCGGCCTTGCCGAGGTACGTCACCGGCAAGGCGGTCAGCCCCCTGCGGCGCAGGAGCGGCAACGTGGCGGCGAGCACCGCGTCGCGACCGAGCAGGGTCAGCACGAACCACCACGGCACCACTCCGTAGAACGCCAGGGCGACCGGAACGGTGATCATGTAGATCCGGTCGACGAGTGGGTCGAGCAGTTCCCCCAGCCGTGAGGACTGATTGTCGACCAGTCGGGCGATCTTGCCGTCGGCCCAGTCGGAGAAGCCGCTGAACATCAGGATCGCCACTGCCCAGCCGTTGGCGTGCGCTCCGAACAACAGCCACAGGAACACCGGTACCAGCACCAGGCGCAGCACGCTGAGCGCGTTGGGCACCGTGAGCACCCGATCCGACGAGGATGGCGCGGCGCGACTCGCTGTGCTCCTGCCCTCGGGAGCAGGCGCGTGGTCCATGCCTAAAACCTAGCGGAACACACCCGGCAGGCTCAGCGCCGACATGGTGTCGTCGTTGAGCGGGTTGTCGTGGACCATGTAGGTCCACGTCGACGTGGGCCGGGCCAGCTTGGACAGATCGATGCCGGGCTCGTCCTCGATGGAATCGGCGGTGTCGAAGGTCTGCTGGGCGGCTTCGATGGCGTCGGCGGCCAGCGAGGCGAACGCGTCGACGGCCATCCTGTGGAATTCGTCGAGTGGGTTCTGCCGGCCCAGCGCCCGCAGGTGGATGCTCTCGCGGATGTCGGCGAGGAACGCCAGGTGATCGCACCAGCCGCGGTCGAGGTGGTAGAGCATGATGAGCCGGCAGATCTTGGTGAGCTTCTCCTCGGCATCCTCGCCGAGATCCTCGACCAGCTTCGCGTAGCGCTCCGGTGACCGGGCTTCGAGTTCCTGGCGTGCGGTGTCGGTGCGCAACAGGGTTTCGCGACGCTCGACGATGATCGCGCGCTGCTGGGCGATGAGCTGGTTGTAGCGCCAGGTGTTGGCGTGCACGTCGAGCAGTCGCCCCTCGGCGACGCGCTGGGCGTGATCGAGCAGACCGGCCGCCTTGGGCGCGATCACCCTGCCGTCCTCATCGGTTTCGGTGGGCAGCTTGCTGTCGTCGAGGTGGGCGGACACCACCTCGTCTTCCCAGCTCGAGAAGAACACCGTCGAGCCCGGGTCACCCTGGCGGCCGGCGCGGCCACGCAACTGGTTGTCCAGGCGCTCGGTGTGGTGCCGGCCCGTGCCGACCACGTGCAGCCCGCCGAGTTCGGCGACCTTCTCCTTCTCCGCCGAGTCGTCACCCACGTCGGAGCCGCCCAGCCGGATGTCGGTGCCGCGACCGGCCATCTGAGTGGACACCGTGACCGAGCCCAGCTTGCCCGCCTCGGCGATCACCGAGGCTTCTTCGGCATCGTTCTTGGCGTTGAGTACGACGGCGGGGACACCCGCCTTGACCAGCCTGCGGTGCAGATCCTCGGACTCGGCCACATCGTGGGTGCCGACGAGAATCGGCTGACCGGTCTCGTGGACCTCGGCGATGTGTTCGACGATGGCGTGGTTCTTGGCCGCCTCGGTGAGGTACACCCGGTCGGTCTCGTCCTCGCGGATGTTGGGCTTGTTCGGCGGGATCGGCGACACCCCGAGCTTGTAGAACTGGCGCAGCTGCTCGCCGGCGGCCAGCGCGGTGCCGGTCATGCCGCACACCGTCGGATAGCGGTTGACCAACGCCTGCACGGTGATGGTGTCGAGGACTTCACCGGTTTCGGTGGTCTCGATGCCCTCCTTGGCCTCGACGGCCGCCTGCAGACCGTCCGGCCACCGCTGCAGCGAGGCGATACGCCCGCGGGACGCGTTGATCAGGTGGACAGCGCCGTCGCGGACGATGTAGTGCACATCGCGCTGCAGCAGCACATGTGCATGCAGGGCCACGTTGATCTCGGTGAGCGTGGTCGCGACGTGCTCCTCCGAGTACAGGTCGATATTGCCCAGGCGCGCCTCCAGCTTGCGGGCACCGGCCTCGGTGAGATGCACGTTGCGGTTGTCTTCGTCGGTGTCGAAATCGGTTCCGGCGGTCAGCTCGCCGACCATCCTGATGATCTCGACGCGAGGCTGCTCACGGTGGCTGGTGCCGGCCAGCACCAGCGGCACCAGGGCCTCGTCGACCAGCACCGAGTCGGCCTCGTCGATCAGCGCGACATCGGGATTCGGCGACACCAGATCGGCCACGTCGGTGACCAGCTGGTCGCGCAGGACGTCGAACCCGATCTCGTTGACCGACGCATAGGTGACGTCGCACTCGTAGGCGGCGCGCCGCTCCTCTGCCGTCGAATCCTCGGTGATCCAGCCGACGGTCAGGCCCAGAGCCTTCAGCAGCGGGCCCATCCATTCCGCGTCGCGCCTGGCCAGATAGTCGTTGATGGTGATGACGTGAACGTGCCGGCCACCGATGGCGTAGCCGGCAGCCGCGATGGCCCCGGACAGGGTCTTGCCCTCACCTGTCGCCATCTCGACGACGTCGCCGGCGAGCATGCGCAGCGCCCCGAGCAGCTGTACATCGAACGGGCGCAGGCCCGTCGTCCGTTCGGCCGCTTCCCGCGCCAGCGCCAGGAACTGCGGCATGTCGGCGGATGCGGCCAGGTCCTCGAGCTGGAGCAGCTTGGCAGCCTTGGTGAGCTGCTCGTCGTCGAGTTCGGCAGCCTTGTCTTCGAACTTGGCTGCTCCCTTGACCTCGGAGAGCGACCGAGCCTCGTTCCGCTCGGTGCTGGCCCCCAGTAGCTTCCAGAACTTGCTGCTCAAGCGGCCCGGTTTGGCGCTGGACGTCTTCGGCACATGTTCACGGTACGCGGACGCGCGGAGTGCCCCCGAGCGTGACCCCGAACCGGAACGGTCGAGGTGCCCGAGCGCGCCGGGGACGCCCGCCCACCGGCCTCACACAGGTTGGTCGGGGTACTTTGCCCGCATGGACATGTTCACCCCGACACTGGACTGGGGTGGTGAGCTTCTCGCCTCGTTGCAGTGGATCGCCATCGCCTGGGTCATCGCCGCGTTCTGCACGCTGGCCGTGCTGACAACCGTCGGCATGCTGACTCATTGGGGTCGACAGTTCTGGCGCATCACCGGCGCGTATTTCGTGGGCCCGGGATCGCTGAAGGTCTGGCTGTGGCTGGGCACGATTCTGTTGTCGGTGATTGCAGGCGTCCGACTCTCCGTGCTGTTCAGCTATCAGGGCAACGACATGATGAGCGGCGCGCAGGTCGCCGTGCAGGGCCTGGCCGCGAACGACGAGGCGGTCAAGGAGTCCGGCATCCACGGGTTCTGGGTGGCGCTGGGCATCTTCTGTGTCCTGGCCGTCGTCCACGTTGCCCGCGTCATGCTCGACCTGTTCATCATGCAGCGGTTCATGCTGGCCTGGCGGGCCTGGCTGACCGACCGGCTGACCGGCGACTGGCTGAGCGAAAAGGCCTACTACCGCACCCGGTTCATCGATGACACGATCGACAACCCGGATCAACGTATCCAGTCCGACATCGACATCTTCACCGCAGGCGTGGGCCCGATGCCCAACAACCCCAACTACTTCAGCAAGAGCACGCTGCTGTTCGGCGCCATCGACGCGGTGGTGTCGGTCATTTCGTTCGCCGTGATTCTGTGGAACCTTTCGGGAAACCTGACGCTGTTCGGGTTCACCATGCCTCGCGCGATGTTCTGGATCGGCCTTTTCTACGTCCTGCTCGCCAGCATCGTGGCGTTCTGGATCGGCCATCCGTTGATCCGGCTGACCTTCAACAACGAGAAGTACAACGCCGCGTTCCGGTACGCGCTGGTGCGGTTGCGGGATGCGGCCGAAGCCGTGGCGTTCTACCGCGGCGAGATCGCCGAACGCCTGCAGCTGCGTGAGCGGTTCGAGCCGGTGGTGTCCAACTACCGCCGGTTCATCAACCGCTCGGTGAAGTTCTACGGCTGGAACCTGTCGATCAGCCAGATCATCGTGCCGCTGCCGTGGGTGCTGCAGGCTCCGCGGTTGTTCACCGGCGAGATCAAGCTGGGTGCGGTGAACCAGACGATCTCGGCGTTCAACAACATCCAGGATTCGCTGTCGTTCTTCCGTAATTCCTATGACGCGTTCGCCGGATGGCGGGCCTCGATCCTGCGTCTGCACGGCCTGGTGATCGCCAATGAGGAAGCCCGGGCTCTGCCCGAGCTGACGATCGAGCCGAGCAAGGACTGCCTGGTCGAACTCGACTCCGTCGAGGTGCGCACCCCGGCCGGCGAGCCGCTGGTCGACAACCTGGACCTGCGGCTCGACTCGGGTGACACGCTGATCGTGACCGGCGAGTCGGGCGCGGGCAAGACCACTCTGTTGCGCAGTCTGGCGCAGCTGTGGCCCTACGCCACCGGCACCTTCCGGTATCCGTGCGACGCCAACGAGACCATGTTCCTGTCGCAGATGCCCTACGTGCCGTTGGGTGATCTGCGCGCGGTGGTCTCGTATCCGGCCGAGCCGGGAAGCATCCCGGACGAGGACCTGCACGCTGCACTGCAGAAGGTGTCGCTGCCGCAGTGCTCAAAGAGGCTGTCCGAGGTGGCCGACTGGGCGAAGGTGCTCTCCCCCGGCGAACAGCAGCGCATCGCGTTCGCCCGGATCCTGCTCACCCGCCCGAGGGCGGTATTCCTGGACGAGGCCACCTCCGCACTCGACGAGGGCCTGGAGTACACGATGTACGCGCTGGTGCGCGCCGAGCTGCCCGACACCATCCTGGTCAGCGTCACCCACCGCAGCACGGTGGGCCAGCACCACGAGAAGCATCTGAAGCTGCACGGCGGCGGCCGTTGGACTTTGGGCGAGGTCGAAGACGACGCGGCCGACCTGGTCAAGCAACCCTGATCGGGCGATAGTTCCCGGTAACTTCCCGGGGTATGGCGATGTTCACCCAGTCCCTGGACTGGGGCAACGAGATCCTGGCATCACTGCTGTGGGCCGCCAAGGCGTGGGCGATCGGGGCGGCGGCCATGGTGGCCGTCCTTGCGGTGCTGGCACGGCTCACCTCGTGGGGCCGGCAGTTCTGGCGGGTCTCCGGCGGTTATTTCCTTGGCCGCCAGAGCATTCCGGTGTGGCTACTGCTGGGCGTGCTGCTGTTCTCGGTGATGCTGTCGGTGCGCATGGACGTGTTGTTCAGCTACTACGCCAACGACCAGTTCACGGCACTGCAGGTGGCCTTCACCGGTGCCGGCGCGGGCAACGATGCGGTGCGTGATTCTGGGATTGCCGGCTTCTGGAAATCCATCGTCATCTTCGTGCTGCTGGTGTCGGCCGAGATAACCCTGACGCTGCTCGACCTGCTTCTCATGCAGTACTTCATCGTTCGCTGGCGCATCTGGCTCACCAACCGTCTCACCGGTGACTGGCTGGATCAGCGGGCCTATTACCGCGGTCGGTTCGTCGGCGGTTTCGGCGGCACCCCGATCGACAACCCGGATCAGCGCATCCAGCAGGACATCGACGTGTTCACCACCGGCACCGGGCCCGAAACCAACACCGGCACGGTCGCGACCTCACAGACCCTGGTGTTCGGATCGGTCTACGCGATCGTCTCGGTCGTCGCGTTCACCCCGATCCTGTGGAATCTCGCCGGGCCACTGACGGTCCTCGGGGTGACGATCCCCAAAGCGCTGTTCTGGATCGCACTGCTGTGGGTGGCCGTCACGACTGTCGTGGCGGTCTGGATCGGTAAGCCCATCATCCGCTTGACCTTCCGCAACTCGCTGACCAACGCGGCGTTCCGGTACGCACTGGTGCGGATCCGGGACGGGGCCGAAGCCGTGGGCTTCTACCGAGGCGAACGCACCGAGCGGGGCACCCTGAACGTGCTGTTCGCCAACGTCATCGCGAACTTCCGCAGCCTGGTGCTGCGCAGCGTGGCGTTCCTGGGCTGGAACCGCTCCATCAACCGGATCATCGAACCGCTTCCGCTGATCATCCAGGCGCCACGGTTGTTCGCCGCCGAACTGCAACTGGGCGACGTCACCCAGTCGTCGGCCGCATTCGACCGGGTGCAGAGCTCGTTGAGTTTCTTCCGCTCGGTGTACGACGCGTTCGCCGGATACCGGGCAGCCATAATCCGTCTGGACGGACTCGTCACCGCAAACGAACAGGCAAGGGCGCTACCGCGATTGGACACCGGCGTCAGTACCAACGGCGGAGTCGAGCTCGTGAACGTCGAAGTGCGTTCGCCCGGCGGCGATCTGCTCCTTCACGACCTCGACATGCAACTGGCACCCGGCGATTCGCTGGTGATCACCGGACCCTCGGGCACCGGGAAGACCACCCTGCTGCGCAGCCTGGCGCGGCTATGGCCCTACGGATCCGGAACAGTGCGCTATCCCGAGCAGGGCGAGACGATGTTCCTCTCCCAACTCCCCTACGCCCCGCTGGGTGACCTGCGCACGGTGGCGTCCTATCCCGCGCCTGCGGGCACCTACGGCGACGACGACATCCGCGCCGCACTCGACACCGTCGCCCTGGGAAATCTGACATCCCGACTCGACGACGACGCCGATTGGGGAAAAGTGCTCTCCCCCGGCGAACAGCAGCGGATCGCGTTCGCCAGGGTCCTGCTGGCCAAACCCACGGCGGTGTTCCTCGACGAGGCCACCTCGGCGCTCGACGCAGGTCAGCAGTACGCCCTGTACACGACCCTGCGAAACGAACTGCCCGACTGCATCGTGGTGAGTATCAGCCATCGCGATAGCGTCAACCGGCTCCACGACCGTCGCCTCGAACTACTCGGCGACGGTCGCTGGGAGCTGGGGCTGGTCGGCGAACCGGCTTAGCGTGCCGCGGCGTGGGTTCCGGCGCGACGCCCGAAGAAGGAGCCCTCGCCGAGCTGGACGCCACTGGCGTATCCCTCACCGTCCTGGGCGATGTTGGACGCGCACGCCCCCGCCGCGTACAGGCCGGCGATGGGGCTGCCGTCCTCGGCCAACACCTCACCGTCGATCGAGACCGTCAGGCCACCCATCGTGAATCCGGAGTACATGGCGATGCCGAGGGACAGATCGAAGGCCGCCCACGGGCCCTTGTCCTGCACCGCGATGTAGTCGGGTTGCTTGTGGAAGTCGGGGTCCTCGCCCTTGGCCGCATTGGCGTTGTAGCGATCCAGGGTCGCCTCCAGGTTGCCGGCCGGAATTCCCAACGCCTCTTCGGCTTCGGCGATCGTCTCGTAGCCGTCGATGAACTTGATCAGCGGCATCTCCGGCATCTGCATGTGGTCCTCGTCGACGATGAGGTAGGCCTGCTGGTCCGGCTGCGCGAGGACGAAGGCCGAGGTACGCGAGTGGTACGAATCCTCGGCCACGAAACGCTGCCCCTGGTTGTTCACGATCACACCGGTCAGCAGGATCTCCGGCGGGTAAGCCGCGGCCGTGATGAACAACTGGTCCATGCCGTTGGCCACACCGCCCGCGGAGACACCCATCCGGATGCCCAGACCGTCGTCGTTGGGGTTGCCCAGGATGTAGGGCTCAACCTCGCCATGGTGTTTGGTGCGGCGCTTCTTGCCAAGGGCCGGTGTGTATTCGGCGACCATCTCGGGGTTCATCGCGAAACCACCTGCCGTGATGATGACCGATTTGGCTTTGACGTAACCGGTTTCGGAGAAGTGCTTCCATTTCACACCGACCACCGACCGGTCCCGCGCACGGCCGTCGACGACGAGGTTGGTGGCGCCGGTCTCGTAACGCATCGTGACGCCCAGCGTCTCGGCACGCTTGAGCAGGAGGTCGATCACCATGGCGGCGCCGCCCAGCTCGCCGGGCACGGGCACCGAGTGACCGCGCGGCGCCGGCTTGGCCTTCTCGGTGAACGGCCACACCTTCTCGTTGCCGGTGTAGGACAGCCCTTCGGTGCCCGGCGGAACCACGACCTTGCCGGGGTAGAAGCTCCGCTCGAACTGAAAGCCCAGTCCCTCAAGCCAATTGAAGTGCTCGACGCTACCGTCGCTGTAGGCGCGGATCTTCTCCAGATCGGGCTCACGAGAGACGGCGACGAGGTACTTGTACATCTCCTCAGCAGAGTCGGGGTGCCCCGTCGCCTCCTGGACCGCGGTTCCGCCGCCGAGATAGAAATGCCCGCCGGCCATCGCGGTGGTTCCACCTGCCGCCGCCGCCTTCTCCAACACGAGAACCCGGGCACCGCCGGCCGCAGCGCTCACCGCTGCGCAGCCTCCGGCGATGCCGAATCCGATCACCACGACGTCGAACTCGTCGGACCAGGATTCGACGTCCGCGGCCTTGACGACCTCGGGGATTTCCTTCACTGCTGCTCCTGTTTCACATACTCGAAGAACGCCCGGATCTCGGGCGGGATGTAAGCGATCTCCAGATACGGCACCCCGGCCCCGGGAGCCGACAGGTAGGCGAATCTCATGCCTCCGGGCATCTCGCCCTGACACACCACCGGCGTCCCCTCGGACTCGGCGTCATGCAGCTTCGCGTCGAATGCCTCCGGGTCCGCCGCCTCGATGCAGATGTGGTGCAGGCCTGCGCCGTGCTGCTGAAGAAACTCTGTGTAGATGCTCTCGCCGTCGGTCGGCGCGATGAGTTCCAGTTGGGTCTCACCGGCATAGCTCAGCGAGATGTCGGCCACGAAATCGGCGGGCCGGCCCCGGTACCGGCAGGTGTCGGGACCGAAATGCACCGCAGGCATACGCACCCACCGGCGTGCCCCCAGCAACGTGGTGAGAGCCTGCTCGGTGGCGTCCAGATCAGCGGTAACCCAGGCGATCTGGACAGGTGTCTGATTAACCATCGCCAAGAGAATATCGCCCACCCGCCGGGTTGGCTAGAACGTGTTCTAGTTAGCGAAACGTCTCAGGTCAGGGCTGCCCGGCCAGGTTGGACACCTCGCCGGCCGGCAATCCGCCACCGCCGCGCGCCTGCCCACTGACGTTCTGCCAGGACACCGCGGCCGGATAGTTGCCCCACGTGCTGTTGAACATGCCGATGATCGCCGCGCGCCCATCCGGCATCACCACATATACCGGGCCACCGGAGTCGCCTTTCTGGCTGACCACGCCGTTGGCCATGGTGAACCAACCGTTGTTGACGGCCTGGATGGTGCCGCAGCTCTCCCCGGTCACCACACCGAAGTGGCAGACCGGTGCACCCTGGGTCGGGACCACCGAAGCGTCCTCCACCAGCATCCGCCCGCCCGGCAGGATGTTGTTGACGGCGACATCGCCGGCCAATTGGACGGTCTCCCAATCGGAAATCATGTGGTTGGTGTCGACGGTGGCGCCGTCAGGCGTGTTGTCCTGATAGGAACCGAGGTGCCCGATGAAGTTGCCGTCCCGGTCACCCACCGGACCGCTTCCCCTGCAGTGGCCCGCGGTGAACGCGACGCGGCTGATCGGATCCACATAGCCCAGCGTGCAGACATTGGTGCCCTGCCGGACCTCCATACCCGGGTACACCAGCGAACCCTCGGCGGCAGCCACCGGCGCCGGGCACACCAGCAGCCCTGCAACCGGAATTCCGACCAACGTCCGCGTCACCCCACCTAGCCACCTCATCACGGCCGGCCTCCCTCGCTGTACGGACGTGGTGCACGTCACCCTACTGACATCAATATCGGCCGGAGGGCGACTTCGTTACCGGGGGTACCCGACTTCCGCCCAGTTTGACCGCTTTCACCACGAAAAAACGACGGCCCGGACCAATGCGGTCCGGGCCGTGCGTCTGTTCAGGTCAAGGAATCGTCAAGACCTGGCCGGGGTGAATCAGGTCCGGATTGGCGATGCCGCTGGCATCGGCGATCTGCTGGTAGCGGTTGCCGTCGCCGTAGAAGCGTTCGGCGATCGCCCACAGGGTGTCGCCGGAGACCACGGTGTACGTGCGCGGCTCGGGCGCCGGCGGGGGTGGCGGCGGCGCGGCCGGCTCGGGAGCGGCTGCCGGTGCGGGCTCTTCCACAGCGGCCGGTGCCACCTCGGGCTCGGGCGCGGCAGCCTCAGGGGCCGGTGGCGGCGGCTCGGAGGTCTCGGTCTTGGACGACCACGCCGGCCCGTCCGCGGCGTACAGCACCAGGTTGCGGTCGTCCTGGAGAACCAGCTTGACGTCCTTCTTGCCCTTGGTGTCGCTGTGCCACACCGGCTTCTCGGGGGTGTACAGCACGAAGTTACCGTCGGTCTGCACCTCTGCCCGCACCACGTCCTGGCCGTTGGTGGAAGTCGACCAGACCGCTTGGTCGCGTGCGTACAACACGAGGTTGCCGTCATCCTGCAACGTCAGCGTGTAGGCGCCGTTGTTGGAGGTGAGCGAACCACCCCTCTCCAGCTTCTGTCCTTCGGTCAGTGTGTCTCCCACGCATTACCCCTTTCTCCGGAACCGTGATCCGGGTTGTGCCACCCGGGTTCTGTCGACCTTACTGATTTCGAGTTTGCTTTGGTGCTATTCGGCTCGGCTCGAATTCAAACGTCTCACAAACACTGGGAAACGCTGGGAGTCTGGCGCACGGGAAGCGAGAATCGGGCGTGGACGGCGTGTCGCGAATCGTAGATCGCGTTAATTCCGTGCCCGCCAATAGTTCTGGGCGCGTCGCTTCCGAGTCTGCCGGTCCACTTCAGCCGACCGGCTGGGATTCGACAGGAGATGCAGCGGGCTGCCAGCCCGGCGGGCCGAAGACGTAGCCCAGCCTGTCCCGGAGGCGGCGGGCCTGGCGCACATCGCGAGCGATCGACACATATTCGTGGGTCTGCAGCGTCCAGATGTTGAACGTGTTCACCGGCTTGGTCAGCCCGTAGTGCGGACGGAACACCTCGGGCTGGAAGGTGCCGAACATCCGGTCCCAGAGGATGAGGATGCCGCCGTAGTTGCGGTCCAGGTACAACTGGTCACGTCCATGGTGCACACGATGATGCGACGGCGTGTTGAAGATGAATTCGATTGGCCGCCAGAGCTTTCCGACCCGCTCGGTGTGCACCCAGAACTGATAGACCAGGTTCACCGAGAAACTGGCGAACACCAGCCACGGCGGAATTCCCAACAGGGGCAACGGGATCCAGGCCAGGATCTCGCCGCTGTTGTTCCATTTCTGCCGTAAAGCGGTGGCGAAGTTGTAGTACTCACTCGAGTGGTGGGCCTGATGCGTCGCCCAGATCAATCGCACCCTATGCGCCACCCGGTGGTAGACGTAGAACAGCAGATCGACACCGATGATCGCGATCACCCAGGTGTACCACTGGTTTCCCGGCAGGTGCCACGGCGCCACATACGCGTAGATGGCGGCATACCCCAGCAAGGCCAGCAGCTTCCATCCGGCGGTGGTGAGGATCGACACGAGCCCCATCGAGATACTCGCCCAGGCGTCGCGGGTGTTGAACGCACCTGCCGGTTCCCGCTGCGCCTCAAGGTGTTCCAGACGGCGGGCAGCCACCCACTCCACGGTCAGCAGGATCAGGAAGAACGGGATCGCGAAGAACACCGGGTCCCGCATCGGCGGAGGCAGGAAGTCCAGAACGGACCGGATCATGTCCATGTGTCAATGCCTTCGTCTCAGCGGAAACTGAGGATCTGGCTCCCCCAGGTCGCGTGCAGATCGCGGTCCAGGTCGGCGACGGTCTTGTCTTGTTTGTCGATCAGCAGGGTGGCGCGGTCCTCGCGTCGGTAGGGCCGCCACACCGCTTCGCCGGGGGCGCCCGACGGTTGACCACTCGCGGCGAAATTGACCCAACGGCGACGCATCCGCTCGGACACCGCGCGTCCGTGCTTGAGCCCGCCCAGCTTGAATGTCGGATCCTTCGGGCCGGCGACCAGGTTGCCCCAGACGTATGGCAGCTCGGTGGCATGGGCTGCGCCGAGGCGGAGCAGACGCAGCATCGGGGTGGTGAAATCGAAGCGGTACAGATATACCGGGGCGACGGCGCTGTGCCCTTCGGCGAACCACAGTGTCGGCATGCGGAAGCCGATGTCGCGGGCCATGCCCAATCCGATCGCCTTCGGACGTAAGCCCGTATAGGCCGAGGTGATCTGGGCTTCGGTGGGCAGTTGCAGGCCCGGCTGCTCGGCCGCGATCGCGGCGAACATGGACCGCAACGCACCGGGCGTGATCGGCATCAGCGGTGACTTCATCCATCGGAAGACCGTGGCTTCGTGTTCGTTGGTCCCGATGATCAGCGGGACGGGATGGGTGCGCCCCTGTTGGGCCGCCGCCACGGGATAGTCCGGAACCAGTTCTCCGTCGACGATCGGGGCGAACGCCAGCAGGCCCGGCGATTGGCTCGGCACGGCGTCGTGCACCTGCCTGGCCGCCGTCAGGATATCGGGCACCGGCGTTCCGGACAGTTTCCAGATCTCGTCATCCGAGATACCCAGCCGCTCAAGGAACTGGTGGGCCACCGCGCGTGACCGCTGAGCGTCGTACACCGACGTCGCCGGCGAACTCTGCGCGATCGCCGCGCTGAACAACCCTTCGGCGGCCGGACTGGCCAGCAGGGTGGTGATGATCCCACCGCCGGCCGACTCGCCGAACAGCGTCACCCGCCGCGGATCCCCACCGAATGCGGCGACGTTGTCGCGCACCCACTGCAGTGCGAAAAGCACATCGCGTAACCCGACGTTGGTGTCGAAACGCAGTCCCCGTGCTCCGGGCTGCCCGTTGAATTCGGACAGGTCCAGGAAACCGAAGGGGCCGAGACGGTAGTTGACCGTCACCACCACGGCATCCCCCTCGACGGCCAGGACCGAGCCGTCGTAGAGCGGCTGGCTGCCCGAACCCAGGACATAGGCGCCACCGTGGACCCACACCATGACCGGCTTGCCGGCGCCGGGTTCGGTTCCGCCGGGGGCCCAGACGTTGAGCACCAAACTGTCTTCGCCCTGACGGCCACCGAGGTCCAGCGGGATCCTCGGATCGGTGAGCTGTGGACACACCGGCCCGGGTGCCGTCGCGTGGGTGACCTCCTGATTGCGCGCGGGTGGTTGAGGCGACCGCCAGCGCAACTCACCCGTCGGCGCGGCGGCGTAGCGAATACCCAGCCACCGCCGGACTGCTCCGTCGTCGGTCCCGCGGACGGGACCATATCCGGTGTCGACGACCGGCCCGCCCCTGGTCCGGGCGTGTGTCGGATCGGTCATACGGGCTCCTCGGCAAAGCTGGTCGAACTCCCCTACGGTACTCACCCGCACCGGGGCGCTCGGATAGGTTGGTCCGGTGCGGAAGTGGGCGTTGTTGATCGCGGCCGTCATCACCGAAGTCACCGCCACACTGTCACTGCGCGCGTCCCAGGATCATGCGGCATGGCTGGCGTTGGTGGTGTCGGGTTACCTGGCCGCGTTCGTCTTGTTGACGTTGGTGCTGCGGGCGGGGATGCCGGTCGGCGTCGCCTATGGCATCTGGGGCGCGCTGGGTACCGCGGCAACTGCCGCGCTGGCTGCGGTGTTGTTCGGTGACCCGTTCACCTGGCCGATCGTGGCCGGCATCGGTCTGATCATCGCGGGCGTGCTGCTCGTCGAACTGGGGTCGCACCCGCATCGGGCCGACTCATGATGTGGCTGGCGCTGACCGGGGCGATCCTGGTGGAGGTGTTCGCCACGCTGGGGCTGCGCGCCTCCGACGGATTCCGCCGCAAGGCCTGGATCGCGCCGGTGATCGCCGGCTACGTCATGTCGTTCTACCTGCTGTGGCTGGCCTTGTCGTGGGGTGTGCCCGTGGGTATCGCCTACGGCATCTGGACGGCGTCCGGAGTCGCACTGGTCGCCATCATCGCCAAGTTTCTGTTCAAGGAACCGCTGACCCCGGTGATGATGCTGGGTATCGCGCTAATCGTGTCGGGTGTGTTCACGATCGAATTGGCCGGCGTCGGCCCTGGCACCACGCACTGAGGACGGCCGGCCCGGCAGCACTGCGGCCAGTATGGCCGCCACGATCCCCGCCAGCGGCACAGCCAGCAGACCGGCCCGCAACCCGGCGGCATCGGCTACCAATCCGACCAGCAGCGGCGCACCGAAGAAACCGACCCGCATGAGCCAGGTGACCACGGTCAGCCCGGTTCCCGGACGCAGTCCGGGCAGCTGGTCGGCGGCGTGCATGGCGGCAGGTACCAGCGTTGCCACGCCCAGACCGGCCAGCGCGAAACCGACGATGGTGGTGGCGATGTTCGGGAACGCCAACGCTGCCCCCATGCCCGCGGCAGCCACGAAGCCGCCTGTCCGGACCACGGCGGCCTCGCCGTACCGGTCGACCAGCCGGTCGCCGGTGAGCCGTCCGACGAACATGCAGCCGACCAGTGCGATGTAGCCGAACACCGCCAAGGCCGGCGGGGCGTGCAGGCTGTCGCGCAGATAGAGGGTGGCCCAGGAACTTCCGGCGTCCTCGACCGTGGCACCTGCGATGGCGATGAGGACCAGGGCCAGCAGGATCAGGTACACCCGTGCCCCCGCCCGCGTGCCGGGTGCAACGCGCGTCGCCGGGTGGTCGTCGTGGTCGGGCCCGGGTAACAGGTGGCGGTAGGCGACCAGAGCCACCGCACTGAACAGCGCGGCGACCACGGAGAGATGGACGCCGCGCGATATGCCCAACGCGATGGCGCCGGCTCCGGTGAGTCCGCCGAGGATCGCCCCGGCGGCCCACACCGCGTGCAGCGAGTTGATGATCGACCGGCCGTGTTCGCGCTGCAGCCGCAGCCCGTGTGCGTTCTGCGCGACGTCGACCACCGAATCGCAGGCGCCGGCCAGAAACAGTGCGGCGGCGAAGAGCACAGGTGTGTTCGCCGAACCGGCTGCGACGACGAAGGCGGCCAGCGCCAGGGTGCCGATGACCGCCACCCGGGCGCTGCGGAAGCGTCGAATCAGCGTCGCCGCAGTCAATCCGGCGACCAGCGCACCGCCGGAGAACGAGGCGACGGCTGCGCCGTACACCGCGTTGCCCAGGTGGAGATCGGTCTTGATCTCCGGATAGCGCGGTAGCAGATTGGCGACGAGCGCGCCGTTGGTCAGGAACAACGCTCCCACCGCGATCCGGGCCCGGCGTAAGGCGGATACCACTGAGCCGACACTACTGGGCACTGGCGCGGTCAGTGGTCCGCCGACACCAACCGTTCGCTGGTCTGCCAGAGGTCGGCGGCCTTGCCCGCGTCGTACGAGTCTCGTGAGGACGGGATCCTGCGGGTCCCTTCGAAGTACGCCCCGGTGACATCGGCGAGGTCGGGATCGGTGACGAGGGCGGCGAGGTTGACCCCGGAGCGTCGGGTGCTGTTGACATTGGGTAGCACCCGCATGGCCGGCATGAGCAGGCGCCAGGCCAGCCGCTGCCCGGGCGAGTAGCCCCTGGCCAGTCCTGACCCCGGCATCAGGCCCGGATCGAACGCGTTGACCGTGATCCCGCGGGACCCGTGCCCCAGCCTCCGATCCAGTTCGTAGCTGAACAGCATGTTGCACAGTTTGGAGGTGGTGTAGCGACGCCGGCCTTCTTCTCCGGTCAGGCCGCCCGGCGGTGGACGCAGAAGCTGTTCGGCCGAATCGTAATGCGGTGCAGGCATTCCGGTGAACCGTTGCGGATCATGCGTGCCGCTGCTGACCACCACGATGCGAGCCGGCGCGGCGAGCGTGTCGAGAATGTGCGCTGTGAGGGCGAAGTGACCGAGGTGGTTCACGCCGAAGGTCATCTCGTAACCGTCGGCCGTCGTCTGGGTCCCCGTGACCAGCTGCAGTCCGGCGTTGCACACCAGCGCGTGCAGTGGCGGTAGGCCAAGGTGTGGCAGCGCTTCGGCGAATCGGCGCACAGACCGCAGGGACGCCAGGTCGATCTCACCGACGGTGGTGCGTCCGGGGCAGCCGAGTCGGGCCACGGCGTCGGCGCCGCGTTCGGTATCCCGCACTGCCAGCACCACATGCCAGCGGGGGTCGGATGCCAGGAGGTGCCGCGCGCATTCGAATCCCAGCCCGGTGTTCGCGCCGGTGATGATCGCGGTCTTGCCGGTCACGTTTCCTCCAGGAGTATCGGGATGAGCGCGGTGACGGCCTGCCACAACCGCCGGTACATGCGGGTGAGGTCGGTGCTGTCGGGCTCGAGGTGCCAGGCGAAGAACACGCCGTCGGATTGGGCTACGGCGAATGCGGTGAGCTCGGCGACCACCTCCTCGACACGGCGGGGCGGCACGTCGTCGGGCAGCTGGGCACGGACCGCGGCGGAGAACCGCGCGATCGCGGTGTCGCGGACGCGACGCACCACTGCGGTCACCGTCGGGTCGTCGCTGCGCTCCAGGGACAGCAGATACAGGATGCGAAGGAACTCCGGGCGTTGCGATTGGAGGTCGGCCAGCACTGCCAGTTGGTCGTCGATGGCGCCGGCGGCCGGGATGGCGGCGAAGAACCGGTCGGCTCCGCGCTCCATCACCGCCGCGAGAACACCGTCCTTCGAGCCGAAATGCCAGTAGATGGAGCTGGCAGGCAGACCGCAGGCCTTGTGGATGGCGCTGATCGAGGTGGCGGCGTAACCGCGGGTCGCCATGAGTCGTTCGGCGGCGTCGAGAATCTGTTCCCGGGAATCGGCACCCTGTTGCTGTCGTCGCGTGGTCGGACCGGTCACCGCACATCCATCTGTAGGGATCGTTACAGACAGGTTAGTGTGCGCGACTCGACGCCGCCAGCGCACACGATCGGCTTCTGGGCATCAAGATTGACGGCATGACTGTTTCGTCATCGACCCTCCTGGAGCTGGCGGCCCGCTATGGTGTCGCCGCAGAGTTCGACGACTGGACCGGCCGGCGCACCGCAATCGCGGAGTCCACGCTGGTGGCCGTGCTGGAAGCCCTCGGCGTGCCGGCGGGCACCGAGCAGGAACGCGCCGAAGCCTTGGCCGCGCACGACCGGCAGTACTGGCAGCGTTCACTGCCGCCGATCGTGCTGGGCCGGTCTTCCGTCGCATCGAGCTTCTGGGTCCATGTCACACATGGGGATCCGGTCGATCTCACCTTGCAGCTCGAGGACGGCACCGAACGCACGGGTCTGCGGCAACTGGAGAACAACCGGCCCCCATACGATCTGGGGGATCGCTTGATCGGCGAGGCCACGTTCGAGCTGCCGCCGGATCTGCCGCTGGGCTATCACCGGTTGCGGTTGCGGTTGGCCGGACACATCGTCGAGACTCCCGTGGTCGTCTCCCCCGCCTGCGTCGGGTTACCCGCCCGCCTCGGCGCACGGCGAGCCTGGGGTCTGGCCGTCCAGCTCTACAGTGTGCGCTCACAAAATTCTTGGGGCACAGGGGATCTCACTGACCTGACCGATCTGGCGGTGTGGTCGGCGGCCGAACACGGTGCGGGGTTCATCCTCGTCAACCCGTTACACGCGGCCGCACCCGTCGCACCGATGGAACCTTCGCCGTATCTGCCCACCTCGCGACGCTTCGGTAATCCGCTCTATCTGCGGGTGGAGGCCATCACGGAATTCGCCGCGGTGCGGCACCGCGGTCGCCTCCGCGCGGCACGCACCGCGGTGAACAAGCGCGCCGACCGTCACCCGACGATCGACCGCGATGCGGCCTGGCAGGCGAAACGCAGTGCACTGGAGCACGTGTACCGCGTTGAGCGCTCGGCCGGGCGCGAATTGGCCTACACCGCCTACCGGGCCCGGCAGGGCCGCAGCCTGGAGGAGTTCGCGATCTGGTGTGCGTTGGCCGAACGGCACGGTGCGGACTGGCGTGCCTGGCCGCGGGAGCTGCAGCACCCTGCCAATCCGGAAGTCGCCGCGTTCGCCGAGGCTCATCCGGACGCCGTGGATTTCCACCGCTGGCTGCAGTGGGTCCTCGATGACCAACTCACCTCGGCGCAGGCCGCCGCCGAACAGGCAGGGATGGCGTTGGGCGTGATGAGTGACCTCGCGGTCGGTGTCGATCCCGGCGGTGCCGACGCCTGGGCGCTGCAGGATGTGCTGGCACTGGGGGTCACCGCCGGCGCTCCGCCCGACGAGTTCAACCAGCTCGGCCAGGACTGGTCACAGCCCCCGTGGCGGCCGGACCGGCTCGCCGATCAGGCATACGAGCCGTTCCGGGCCTTGGTCGAGATGGCGCTCCGGCATGCCGGCGGAGTACGCATCGACCACATCATCGGCATGTTCCGGCTGTGGTGGATCCCCAAAGGCGCCGCACCGAACGAAGGCACCTACGTGCGCTACGACCACGACGCGATGATCGGCATCATCGCACTCGAGGCGCACCGCGCCGGTGCGCTCGTCGTCGGCGAGGACCTGGGCACCGTCGAACCGTGGGTGCGTGACTATCTGCGCGAGCGGGGCCTGTTCGGCACCTCGATCCTGTGGTTCGAGTCCGACGGATCCGTCGGGCCCCCGGGACAGCCACTGCCGGCCGAACGCTGGCGTGAGTACTGCCTGTCCTCGGTGACCACGCACGACCTACCACCGACGCGGGGCTATCTGGCCGGTGAGCACGTGCGACTGCGAGAACAGCTGGGCCTGCTGACCAGGCCCGCCGATCAGGAACTGGGCGCGGACCGCGCCGCGCAGGCGGCGTGGCTTCAGGAATTGCGCCGGGTCGGCCTGCTCGAAGATGACCCGGACCCCGACCAGATCGTGTCGGCGCTGTACCGGTATCTGGGCCGCAGCCCGTCGAAGCTGCTGGCCCTGTCCCTTGCCGACGCGGTCGGTGAGATGCGCACCCAGAATCAGCCCGGAACCACGGACGAATATCCGAACTGGCGGATCCCGCTGGCCGGTCCCGACGGCCGGCGACTCCTGCTGGAAGACGTCTTCACCGACCCTCGGGCCGCTGCGTTGAGCGAGGTGATGGCGGAGATCACCGGGCATTCGGTCCGGGCAGTGATGTAACACTCCGGCCGTTCGCTCCGGTTTCACAATCATCAGCGCTGCGATATGTTCGCAACCGCACCCGACTGACGGAGTTCATGTGAAGAAGCTTGTTGCGCTCGGTGGCGGTCTGCTCGCCGCCGGTTCAATCGCCCTGCTGGCCGCAGGCCCGGCCACCTCACAGCCGAGCTCGACTTCGGTCAACGTCGTCGGAGAGCCCTACCTGAAGGCCCTGGCGATCCTCAAGAGCCAGGGAATCAAGGCCACGTTCGGCGGGTCCTTCGGCAGCGCATTGCCACAATCCCAGTGCCTGGTCGACTCCCAGAAGATCAACTCCAGCGGCAAGATGATCCTGATGCTGGACTGCACCGAAGCCGCCGCCCAGCAGGCCGATGACGCCGCGGGAAGCCCGGGCATCCCCGGCCCGCCGAAGGTCGGCAGCAACGGCGTGACCACGGTGACGCCGACTCCGGTGGTGCCGATCGCCGGCGCTCCCGGCGCGGGCACCCCGCCCCCGGCCTGACGCGAGCCCGGTACCGCTGTTCCCACCTAAATCCGTACACTGCTGAGAGTCCACTCATCCCAGGGAGGCTCTCGATGTTGCGTCCGTTGCGGTTCGACCATGAGATCGACCCAGGCCCGGTACAGATCCAGGCCCGCAAGGTCCATTTCGATCTCGACGACATCCCGTTGCACTGGATCCCCGGCCATCCCGTGGCCTCGTCGATGGTGAACCTGTTTAACGTGGTGCTGCCGGTGGCCGAGCACTGGTTCGTCGCGACGTTCAACGAGGCACTTCCGTACGTCCGCGATCCCAAGCTCGCCGACGACATGCGCGGCTTCATCGGCCAGGAGGCGACCCATGCCGAGACCCACGATCAGGTGCTCGACAAGTTCCTGACCACCCACGGTGTGGATTACCAGCCCGTCCTTTCGCTGGTGGAGCACGTGTTCACCAAGACGCTGGCACCGTCGGACTCCCCCGATCCGCGCCGCAGACTGGCTCAGCTGTGCGACCGGCTGTGGCTGATCGCCGCCATCGAGCACTACACGGCGGTACTCGGCGACTTCGTGCTCAACTGTGCGTGGGAGGACTACGACGCCGACCCGACGATGACGGACCTGTTCCGCTGGCACGGGGCCGAAGAGGTCGAACACCGCAGTGTGGCGCACGACGTGGCGGTGTACTTCCAGGACAGCTACTTCAGTCGGGTACGGGCGATGTCGATCGCCGCGACCGCGGTCTACCTGTTCTTCCAGCGCGGCTGTTGGGCGATGGTCAAGAGCGATCCGAGCCTCGACATCGGCTGGTGGCAGATGAACAAGATGCGCATGCGCGATTCCAAGCTGGGGCTGCTGCCCAAGTTCTCCCGGATGTTCGGTTCGAACACACTGGCTTATTGCCGGCCGGGTTTCTCGCCCGAGGAAATGGGTTCGACGGCTCAGGCTGTCGCTTATCTCGCGAGTTCTCCCGCGGCGCGGGCCGCGCACCTGTGACGGGGTCCGCCGTGCCGAGTCTGTTGTCCCGTTACCGCCGGCTGCCGCCGAGCATGTCGGGCCGGTTCCGGCATGACCCGATGCTGGGCGCCGCCGGGGCGGCCATCGCCACCATCTGGACAGTGGGTCGGCTGGTACGACGGTCGAGTCCGCCGCCGGCGCTGGACCGCACGATAACGCTGACCGTGACCGGCCGGGAAGTGGTCGCCCACGATCAGGATGTGATCGCGCTGACCCTGGCCGCGGCCGACGGCGGCACCCTGCCGCAGTGGTTCCCTGGTGCACACATCGACCTGCATCTGGCCAGCGGGCGGGTCCGCCAGTACTCATTGTGCGGCGATCCCGCGACGTCCGACTCCTATCGAATCGCGGTGCGGCGCATACCCGATGGCGGCGGCGGTTCTGTCGAGGTGCACGACAGCCTGCAGGTCGGCAGCCGGGTGAACACCCACGGCCCCCGCAACGCGTTCGCCCTCACGGTGCCCGGCTACGGGTCACCCACCCAGCGATTCCGTTTCATCGCAGGCGGAATCGGCATCACCCCGATCCTGCCGATGCTCGGGTTGGCCGAGCGGTTGGGCGTCGACTGGTCGATGGTGTATGCCGGACGCAGTCGTGACAGCTTGCCGTTCCTGCACGAGCTCGACCGGTTCGGAGACCGCATCGAGATCCGTACCGACGACGTCCACGGACTGCCCAGCGCCGACGAACTGCTCGGCGACTGCCCCGACGGCACCACGGTGTACGCCTGTGGTCCGGCACCGATGCTGACCGGGATCCGGGCGGCACTCATCGGCCGGGATGACGTCGAGCTGCATTTCGAAAGATTCGCAGCGCCACCGGTTGTCGACGGTGCCGAATTCTCGGTGACGATCGCCTCGACCGGCGCCGAGGTGACCGTCGGAGCCGACGAGACCTTGCTCGCCGCGTTGGGCCGCGCCGGGGTCAACGCCCCGTACTCGTGTCAGCAAGGTTTCTGCGGAACCTGCCGTATTCGGGTCACCGACGGGACTGTGCAGCACCGCGATACGTTGCTGACCGATCCGGAGCGCGCCGCAGGCTACCTGCTGACCTGTGTTTCGCGGGCGGAGGCCGGGCACCGGCTGACGCTCGACCTCTGAGCCGCTACCCGTCTCCGGGGGCGCCTTCGCCGTAGCCGGCCAGCTCTGGTGCGGCCATCAGCTGGTCCAGCAGGGGGCGTTGCCCGGTGAGCAGTTTCGTACGTGCGATCGCCACCGAAACCCAAGCGACACGGTCGATTTCGGGGAACTCCACGAGGCGCCCCGATCCCTTTGGCAACTCGATGCTGAACGTGTTGCTCACGGCCACCGCAGGATCGAAGTCGCCGCGCACCGCAAACGCGGTCACCACCTTGCCTCCGGCCTGCCGTACCGGGACGAGATCAATTCGCGGGCCTGCCGGCGGCGGCGACCCGAGTTCTTCGGCGAATTCGCGTTGCGCCGCCGCCCACGGGTCCTCGCCGTCGACGTACTCCCCCTTGGGCACCGACCACGCTCCGTCGTCCTTGCGTGCCCAGAACGGCCCGCCCGGGTGGACGATCAGCACCTCCACGTCCGCTCCCGCGACGCGGTACAGCAGGACACCCGCGCTCAGCTTCGCCACCTGATGCACGCTACGCGATGACGGGATCGCAACCGCAGCGGTGAGCCAAGACACTTTGCCCGCAGGACATGGTCGGCGTCACGCGCGGTCGGGTTCCCGAGTGTGACGCAGCCCTCGTCAAGGTTTTCGGCAAGCCGGAATTTAAATTGTGAACTCCCGGTTAATCATTGGGTAACACCTAAAAGACAGCTGGCGACGACGCAGGGCGGGCGCCGCCGCCGGTCTTGAACGCACCACAACAGAAGAGCGAAAGAAGGCACCAAAGATGATGAGGATCGGCTTTGCCACTGCACTCGCAGGCGCCGCCGCCGCGACGGTGATCGGCCTGGCCGCACCCGCTCAGGCAGCACCGACCGGCCCGGGTAACGCCCAGCAGACGATCAGCGAACTGCGGGCGCAGGGCTACAAGGTGATCGTGAACCACGTCGGGTCCACCCCGCTGGACAAGGCATCGGTAGTGGCTGTGCGCCCGGGGCAGACCTACAGCCGGACGGATTCCGGCAGCCCGGGCGGTGACTTGCAGACCACCGTTCTGAACAAGACAGTTTACGTGGATGTGAAGTAAGCCCAAACATCGCGAAACATCAAGGAGGGGCGTCCTTTTCGGGCGCCCCTCCTTGGTGTCCGCGCAAAGCGGCCGGGCCGGTGCGCGCTAGAGTCGCCACCGTGCGACGTTTTACCCGGTATGTCGCCCTGGGCGACAGCCAGACCGAAGGACTGTGGGACGGCGATGACACCGTCGGCCTCATGGGATTCGCCGACCGTCTCGCGGTCCGCCTCGACGGGCTCTATCCGGGGCTGGGCTACGCCAACCTCGCGATCCGCGGTCATCGCATCGGCGACGTGCTGAACACCCAACTCCCTACCGCGTTGTCGATGCGACCCGACCTGGTCACGGTCTGCATCGGGATGAACGACGTGACCCGGCCGGGGCGGTCGTTCACCCGCGCGCTCGACGATCTGGACCTTGTCTACCGACTTCTGTCCGACTCCGGAGCCACCGTCGTCACCACCACGTTCCCCGACATCACCCAAATACTGCCGGTGGGCCGACTCCTCGGGAAACGAGTGGTGCGGATCAACGACGCGATCAACGGGGCGGCCGATCGGTACGGGTTTCACCTCGTCGACCTGTACTCGGCCCCCTCGATGTGTGAGCCGGAAACCTGGAGCCCCGACCGGGTGCACGGGTCGGCGAAGGGGCACGCGCTGTTCGCCGCCGCGGCGGCCGAGGCACTCGGATTGCCTGGCAGCAACCATGATTGGGCACTGACCACCGGTCCCGGCCAAATCCAGTCCGTTCGGTCCCGGGCGTACTCACAACTGCTGTGGACGCAGAACATGCTCATGCCCTGGTTGTGGCGTCACCTGCGAGGGCAGTCGGGCGGCGCGGGCCGCTCGGCCCGGCGGCCGGCACTGATGTGTCTGAGCGCCTAGCTCAAGCCGAGGATCGACCAGGCCAGGTCGGCCGGCCCGCCGGTCAGGTTGCCTTCACCGGCCTTGGCCACCATCGCGGGGCAGAACGTGGAGATCGCGATTCCGGTGAACATCGTGGCCGGCCCCAGCGACATGCCTGAAGCGTCGGCGACCTTGGCGGCCACGTCGGCGGCGTTCTGTCCCGGTTCGGCCAGCATCGGACACACCGACTGACCGAGCTCCACGGCTTGGGCCGGATCGGCCGCACCGACGCCGGCCTGGCTCAGCGCGTTGACGAAGGTCTGATCGATCGGGTCGGCGTGGGCCGACGGGGCGATCACCACCGCCGTGGTGGCCGCCGCCGCCATGGCCACGAGAATCCGGCCGGACCGAAATACGGTGCGCTGCATGGCTGGAATCGTACGGGGCGTCATTCCTGGAGCCCGCGCAGGTCTCAGATCCCGCCCCAGGCCGAGTCCAGTTCCTTGGCGACGTCGATGACCTTGGCCTGCTCCGATTGCGGGCTGTCGATCTCGCCGGCCACATGCGCGGCGATGAAGCGTTTGATCTCCGCATCGACCCCCGCCAGGATGCGCAGCACCTCGGCGCGCAGCGATGTGGAGGTGACATGGATGGAGATGTCGGACGGCCGTGGCTTCTTGACGTCGAGGATCAGCAGCAGGGGCTCGGCGGCCAATGCCGTGGCCCGTAGGGCGATCTCGCCGAACACCATGAACTTGGGCCGGTCGATGCGCAGGTCGATCACCATGTCGATCTCCAGCGGTATCCGGATGGAGAACGTGATGGTTTCGCCGACGATGCGGCTCACTCGGGGCTTCTGGATCTTCACCCGCGCGGTGACCTTGGCGATCTTGCCCGGCCCCTGGGCAATCGGGCCCATCTCGAACTCGTCGCCCGCGATCGAACCGATGGCGTCGCCGACGCGGTCCTCGGACACCGCCACCTCGAAGAACTTGCGCCCGAATTCCTCGTAGGTGATGTATGCGTGATCAGCCATGATCCCTCTACGGTCTCACGCCGGTGCACGGCGACGGTGACGCCGGGCCGTATTTGCCGTATTTGCCATATTTGGCGTTCACGTCCCGCCACTCAGGACTGGTCGGCGAAATACCGCAACCGGGTGACTGCGAGCGGTCCGCGGCTCAGGTCGGCGATCAGCACGGCCCGCCGGCCATCGCGTTCCAACCCGGCGGCCAGGTGATACCCGGAGGCGATCAGCTTTCGCCAGGAGGCACCCGAGGTCCGTTCCACCAAACCCGACATGTCCAGCGGGTCGTCGTCACCCGTGGAGATCTCCGCGCCGACCCCCAAGAGGCGTTGCACGGCTACGGTGTCGCCGGCGCAGAGGTTGTCCAGCAACCCGGACACCAGTTGCTTTCCCGCGCGTCCGGCACCGGCCATACCCTTGGCGAATCCCACGGCGCCGCCGGGTCCTTGGTTACGCAGCAGCGCCCCGGCCAGGCGGAGGCCGACCGGTACGGCGCCGAGTCCGGCGCGGGCGAACTGCCCGATCATCGTGGGCAGTTCCCAGTACGCCTGCAGTTGATCGATCGCCGGGCCGGAGGGTCCGGAGGTGACGGCATAGCGCAGGTAGGCCGGGATCCGCATGGCGACCGACGGACTCATCACCACCTCGAGCTCGAGATCGCGGACCACGGTGGATCCGACGACGATGTCCACGTCGCGGTGGAAGGTGATGTCCCGCGGGCCGATGAAGGTGTCATAGAACCGCTGGATCTGGGCGGGTCCGCGGTGCGGCCGGGAGCCCACCGGGTCCTCGACCTGTCCGCCCGCAGCGAACAGTCCCACCCATCGCCGGCGGTCGTGCGCACCCGCTGCCTGCGGTGACAATTCGACGGTGGCTAGCAGGTCGTCCCGTGTGAAGGCCATATGGTTCGTTTACCATCCCGCCCACCGCAGCGTGCGCGCACACTGGTGTTTGACACGTTTGCCCACATCCACCGAGGAGAGCGCCATGAGTGGCAGTGGACCTTTCGGATTCGATCCCGAGGACTTCGACCGCGTCGCCCGCGAGGCCGGCGAGGGATTACGCGATGCTCTCGACGGCTTGGGCAAGTTCCTGGGCAACCAGGGTCAGGGCGTCGGCTGGTCGGGGCTGCTTGACGAGGTGACCCGGTTCTCGCGTCCCAGGAGCGAGCCGGAGACCACCGGCGAGAAGGGTGACGGCGTGTGGGCCATCTACACCGTCGACGACGCCGGCGGCGCCCACATCGAGCAGGTTTATCCCAACGAGCTCGAGGCGCTGCGGGCCAACGCGAACAACACCGATCCGGGCCGTCGGGTGCGGTTCCTGCCCTACGGCATCGCCGTCAGCGTGCTCGACGCCGATACCGGCGAGTAACAACGGCCCGAAATGTGGTCATCCGGCCCTCGGGACCGGCTAGGCTTCTGGCCCAAAGTCAACGAAATGCCCGGCCCGATTCGACCGGCGGCCGGCAATGCTGAGGGTGGGACATGATTCGCGAACTCTTCGCCTCGACGGCGGTCGCCGCGGCGGCTCTGGCAACAGCCATTTCGCTGGCGCCGGGTGCACTGGCCGACGACAACAGCAACATGTACCCGGACAATCCGGGGCGCTATCCCACCGATGTCCCGGGCATGAGCTACGAGGCATCCAACGGCGCACCGTGCTTCAGCTGGGAACGGAACGTGTTCGGGCGAGGCCCGGGCGGCACGGCGATGCAATGCCGGTGGATTCCCAATCAGTGGCCACCGGTGGACACCGGCTTCTGGACCTATGCCTACCCATTGCACGGTGTGCAGGAGATCGGCTCTCCGTGCCCTGGCCCGCAGGCGGCGGCCCAGTCGCCTGACGGCCGGCCGATGCTGTGCCTCGGCGCGCAGGGTTGGCAGCCGGGCGTGTTGACCGGGGACGGTTTCTTCCCGGTCTGACCCGGCCTGAGGCGCGGGTCACATCCCCCCGGCCATACAGCTGAACGCTGCATGTATGGTCGTGGGGCCCGAATCCGCGCACATCAGGAGTGCCATGAGCGCCGACGTGAAGTTCGATCTGTCCACAGTCTTCTCCACGGTGGCCAAAGCCGTGCCCGATCAGACCTTCCTGGTGTGGCGGGACCGCCGCCTGAGCTACGCCCAGTTCGACGCCCGTGTCGACGGTTTCGCCCATTACCTGGTGTCGGCCGGTCTCGGTGTGCATACAGAGCGCGACGTACTGGCCGGGCACGAATCAGGTCAGGACCACCTGGGTATCTACCTGCGCAACGGCAACGAGTACCTCGAGTCGATGATCGGCAGCTACCGCGCCCGGGTGGCACCGTTCAACGTCAGCTACCGCTACGTGGAGGAGGAACTCCTCTACCTGCTCAAGGACTCGAACGCCCGGGCGGTGATCTACAACGCCGAGTTCGCGCCTCGGGTGGCCGCGATCCGCGATCAGCTGCCCAACCTGGCGGTCCTCATCCAGGTCGCCGACGAATCGGGCAATGAACTCCTTCCGGGCGCCGTCGACTACGAGACGATCCTGAAGACCCCGGCTCCGGAGGCAGGGATGCCGACGCCGTCCGGCGACGACCTGTATGTCCTCTACACCGGAGGCACCACCGGCATGCCCAAGGGCGTGCTGTGGCGTCAGCACGACATCTTCCTGTCCTCGATGGGGGGCCGGCCGTTCGGCAGCGACACCTTCATCGCCTCGTACGAGGAACTCGCCGAGCGTGCCCGCACCGCCGGTGGCGGATTGTCATTGCTGATGATCCCGCCGTTCATGCATGGGGCCGCACAGTGGGCCGCCTACAACGCCATCACGATGGGCGGAAAGCTCGTGATCCCGGACGATGTGGTGCGGATGCGCCCCGACAACGTCCTGACCCTGGCCGCGCGTGAACGGGTGCTGAGCATCCCGGTGGTGGGCGACGCGATCGCCCGGCCGCTGATCGACGAGATCGAGAAGGGCGACTACGACCTGTCCGGCCTGTTCACGATCACCAACGGCGGCGCGCCACTCTCGCCGACCGTGCGGGAACGCATCCTGGCCGCGCTGCCTCACCTGATGCTGCTCGATGCCGTCGGATCTTCTGAGTCGGGCACCCAGATGAGCACCGCCTCCACCGCGGGTACCGATTCCGAGGCGGCCACCTTCAGTCCACAGTCCGACACCGCCGTGGTGGCCGAGGACATGTCCCGGGTGCTTCGCCCAGGTGAGGGCGGCGGCTGGCTGGCGCGCCGCGACCTGATCCCGCTGGGGTATCTGGGCGACGAGGCCAAGACCGCGCGCACCTTCCCCACCATCGACGGCGTCCGCTGGGCCGTTCCGGGCGACCGGGCAAATGTCTTGGAGGACGGGCGCATTCAGCTGCTCGGCCGCGACTCGGTCACCATCAACTCCGGCGGTGAGAAGATCTTCGTCGAAGAGGTCGAGCGTGCCGTGGCTGCCCACCCCGCCATCTACGACGTGGTCGTGGTCGGTCGCCCGTCGGAGCGCTGGGGCAACGAGGTGGTGGCGGTCGTGCAGTTCGCCGAAGGCGCCTCGGCCACCGACGAGGAACTCGCGACGGTGTGTGAACGTTCGATCGCGCGCTACAAGATTCCGAAGGCGTTCGTCCGGTCCGAGCAGATCGTGCGCTCCCCCGCGGGCAAGGCGGATTACCGCTGGGCCAAGTCGGTGGCCGCCGAACACGCCGACGCGGTCAGCGCCTCCTAGCCCGAAGGGTCAGGCGCCGAACACCTTTGCGATCGCGGCGAGCATCGTGGTGTGGGCAGCGACCGCCTGCGCCACGGTGATGGCCAACAATGGCCGCGGTGCGGCAATGGTCAGATCCTCGGTGATGCGGGTTCCGGTCTCGGTGGCCGCGAAGTTCACCACGCTGTCCAGTTGCACTTGCGGGAACTGGCGGGCCCGGGCCGTCACTGGACCCGAAGCGGGTACGACGAGGGTGGCCCGATAGGTGATCGGAAGCGCGAGCGGCCCGAACGGGATTCGGTCGCGCACCCGGTAGTCCTGTCGGTACCCGTCGTCGAGTTCCAGCCGGGAGGTGCTGTGCACCCACTGCACCAGCGGGTGCACCCGAGAGATGTTGTCCAGGTCGACGTAGAACGCCCGCACGTGTTCAGGCGGTGCGGGCACTTCGCCGCTGACGCTGCGCCGGGCCTGTCCGATCCAGATGCTCACGCCGGCCAGTTCACCACAGTCAGTTCACCACGATGCGCAATTGCTCCCAACCGCGGACTGTCGAGGTGGGCGCGAGTTTCGCACTGTCGTAGTCGATCTCCCACTCCGGGAACCGGTTGAGCAGCTCGTCGAGAGCCACCCGACCCTCCAGGCGGGCCAGATTGGCACCCAGGCAGTAATGCAGGCCCTTGCCGAAAGTCAGGTGGCTGGGGTTGTCGCGATGGATGTCGAAGGTGTCGGGGTCGCGGTATCGGCGTGGGTCGCGGTTGGCCGCCCCGAACAGCAGCAGCATCGCGCTTCCTGCCGGCACCGTCGTGCCGTCGTACTCGAAATCTCTTGCGACCCAGCGTGCCACGTGCGGTCCGGTCGGTTCGAACCGGAGCGTCTCATCGACCGCGCGGGTCAGCAGCGACCGGTCCCGTTCCACTTCCCGACGTTGGCCGGGGTGTTCGGCGAGCACTTTCGCCAGCCAGCCGATGAGCCGGCCGGTGGTCTCGTTACCAGCTCCGGCCACCACCTGGGTGTAGTGCAGCACCTCTTTGCGCTCGAGCTTGCGGGTGATGCCGAACTCGTCGGCGAACTCGACATTGAGCAGCGCGGTCATCAGGTCGTCCGAGGGATTGTTGGATCGCCATTCGACGTAGTCGGCATAGATCCGGCCATCGGCGATACGGTCGGCCTGCACCACCTTCATCGGTGCACCGGGCTCGGTCCGTAGATTGGCATCGTTGGCATCGCGGACCCCGATCTGCTCGGATTCCGGTATGCCGAGCAGCATTCCGATCACCCGCATCGGCATCATCGACGCCAATTCGGCGATGATGTCGAACCCTCCCGAGCCGACCAGCGGATCCAGGCAACGCACGCAGAACTGCCGGATCTGGTCCTCGATCTCGGCCATCCGCCGTGGCGTGAACACCCGTGACATCAGCCCGCGCAGCAGGGTGTGTATCGGCGGATCTTCGAACATCATCACGCCCGGCGGCATGTCGAATTCGGACTTGATGAGCTCCAGGATGTCACTTCTGCTGTTGGAGAACGTTTCCCAGTCAGCCAGCGCCTTCTCGACATCGGCATGGCGTGACAGTGCCCAGAAGCCATAGCGCTCGTTGTGGTAGATCGGTGCTTCTTCACGCAGCCGCGCGTAGACCGGATAGGGATCGGCGACGATGCCGACGTCGTAGGGGTCGTAATAGACGGTCATTTGAGACCGCTGCCGGCGCCGACGGGCAGGATAACCCTGGCGTGGCTGCACCCCTGACCGCGGGCTGCCCCGGTGATCAGTGCGACCTTGCCCTCGACCCGTCCGGTCATCGCCCACCCTCTGCCGATTTTGGGCGATCGCCCAATAATTACACTCAGGCCATGTCTAGCAGCCGCCGGCGCGCGTGGTCAAGGGCGCGATGAGCCCGCAGAGAACCGCCGGGCAGGCCACCCCCGGTCGCGATTCCAGCACTCGCCGAGCGTTGATCCGGGCCACCGCCCACGTCATGCTCGAAGAGGGGTATGCCGCGGCGACCTCGCGACGGGTGGCCGCCCAGGCCGGCGTCAAACCCGCGCTCGTGCACTACTACTTCCCCACCATGGACGACCTTTTCATCGCGGTCCTGGCTGCCGGTGCCGATGCCAACCTGAGCACCCAACGGGAAGCCTTCGCCGAAGATGCCCCGTTGCATGCGCTGTGGGAGCTCAACAGCGCCCAGGGCGCCGCGCTCTGGATGGAATTCATGGCCCTGGCCAATCACCGCAAGGCCATCGGAAGCGAGATCGCCGGCTACGCCGACCGGTTTCGTGAACTCGAGGAGACCGCCATGGCCTCGGCGCTGCAAGCCCACGGGGTGGACACCGACGAGTTCCCACCGGTGGTGATGTCGATGATCGTGGCGAGCCTGGCCCGCATCCTGGTACTCGAACAAGGCCTGGGGATCAGCCGGGGACACGCCGAGGCCCAGGAATTCGTGCGGCGTTACCTCGACCGGTACGAGCTTCCCGAGGGTGACCCGGCATGAGCCTTCTGCACGAGTTGATCTCGGCGGCCGCCGACGCGGCGCCGCAGCGTCCGGCGGTCGTCACCGACAGCGGCAGCACCGCGACGTTCGCCGAGTTCGACCGCCAGATCCGTGGCGTCGCGGGCTGGGTGGCCGACCGGACCGCACCGGGTGACCGAGTGGCAGTGGTCGCCGACAACAGTGCCGCCTACGCACAGCTGTATTACGGGGTGCCGCGCAGCGGGCGCATCCTGACGCTGATCAACCAGCGTCTCAGCCCCGCCGAACAAGCCGCGCAGTTGGAGACCGCCGCACCCGCCATGTTGCTCGGCGACGAGCGCTACCTCTCTGCCCTGCCCGGCACCGGGGCCGCCGCTGGTCCCGCCGTCGCGTTCGAATCGGCAGAGTGGCAGGCCGCATCTGCCTGCGACCTTCCGCTACCCGATGTTCCATGCCCTGACGATCCAGCCTGGCTGCTGTTCACCAGCGGGTCCACCGGAGTTCCGAAAGCCGTTGTGCACAACCATCGGTCGATCCTCACGGCGGTCTGGGGCTCGGTGGCGGGCCGCTCGGTGCGGCCCGGCGGGGTGTACCTGCTGCCGTTTCCGATGTGTCACATCGCCGGCTACAACATGCTGGTGCAACATGCGGTGGCCTCGACGGTGGTCCTCTGCGCGCAGTTCCGGCCCGAGCGTTTCGTGCGACTGGTCCATGACCACGGGGTGACCTCGTGCTCGCTGGCGCCGACCATGCTGCACTCTCTACTCGGCCACCTCGAACGCACCGGCACCGGTTTACCCACTCTGGACGCGATCTCCTATGGGTCGGCCGCGATGCCGCTGGATCTGCTGCGACGGGCGATCGAGGTACTCGGGGTCGACTTCCATCAGGGTTACGGGATGACCGAAACCGGCGGGAACATCACATTTCTGGGTCCCGAGGACCATCGATCCGGCGCTGCGGGGCGCCCGGAACTGCTCACCAGTGCCGGCTATCCGCATCGCGATGTCGAGATAGGCATCGCCGGCGCCTCAGGCGATCTGTTGCCGCCCGGGCAGGTTGGTGAGATCTTGGTGCGTGGCGCGCAGGTGACCCCCGGTTATTGGCCGGAGGGTGCGAGCACCACGGACGGTTGGCTACCTACGGGCGACATGGGTCGCACCGAACCCGACGGCCGGCTGTTCGTCGTCGACCGGCTCAAGGACATCATCGTCACCGGCGGCGAGAACGTGTCCTCCCGCGAGGTCGAGGACGCACTGTCCGGACATCCCGGGGTCGATCAGGTGGCCGTCGTCGCCGTCCCGGATGACTACTGGGGCGAGGCAGTGTGTGCCGTGGTCGTCCCGAGCGCCGGGCAGCGACCGACGGCCGACGAATTGATCGACCACGCACGCAAGACGATCGCGGGTTTCAAACGGCCGCGCGTGGTGTTGTTCACCGAGGCGCTGCCGATGACCGGCAACGGCAAGGTCGCCAAGGACCGGGTTCGCGCGTTCGCGCGCGCCACCGTCCTCGACGGCGCCGAGCGCACATAGCCTCCTGACTCGGGCGCGGGCCTCGCAGAGGCCGTGGCCAACCCCTCAACGGCCACGACACAGCGGACGATACGCCGCCGCGGGCCGTTTTCCGGGCTTTCCGCCAAATGCCTCGGCAAATTTGACGGTGCGTCAACGCAATCCATGCTCTTGTCCCCACGGCAGTGCTAGCGTTCGGCCTTACCTGAGCGCACACCCTGGGGGTTCAACATGACTGCCAACGATCCCGACTGGACCAAACCAGCAGCGATGGCCATCCCGCCCGAGGGCTATTTCGAACTCAAGGAGGGCCGTTACGGGCCCACTTACCCGAGAACCCCTTCCTGTCACGGTTTTTCGATCATCGCGAAGGTGAAGGAAGGCCGCGAAGAGGCGATCCGCGCCTACGGCAAACAGATCGAGGAGGCGGTCGCCGCGAGCCCCGATGTGCTTGCGCCACTTCGGTTGCACTATTTGCGTTGGCAACTGTTCGATGTCGGCTCGGGTCTGCATTTCCAGTACCAGGGCATCTTCGACACCGACTTCGACAAGTACACCGAAGACGCAGTGCAATTGTTCAGCGCCACCGGCATCACCACGGTGTTCACCAACCTGGAAGGGTTCCCCGAGGACTGGAAGGAGAACCCGCAGGCGTTCATCGAATTCGTCCGGGCACACCAGGTACCGAGTTTCCTGGAATACGGCGAGTACCCCTACGTCACCGCCGACGAGATCAAGAAGGCACTGCGCCTCAAGGCCGCCTTTTCCACCATGCTCGACCAGATGCAGTAGCAGTGCTCGACTTCGACGAAATCCAGCACATCCTGCTGACCCGCACTCCGGCCATCACCGGCCGCTACGAGTTCCTGACCTTTGACAGCCCCGAGGGCGGCCGGGCCTGGCTCACCGAGTTGCTCGGCAAGGTGTCCTCGGCTACGGACGTGCTGGCCACCATGGACGAGTCCGACCGCTGGGTCACTGTCGCGTTCACCTGGACCGGACTGCGGGCGCTCGGGGTCGACGAGGAGTCGCTGGACACCTTCCCCGACGCGTTCCGGGAAGGTATGGCGCGGCGCGCGGAGATCCTGGGTGACACCGGCGAGGCGGCACCCGAACACTGGCTGGGCGGCCTGGCGGGTGAAGATCTGCACGCGATCGCGATCCTGTTCGCCCGCACTGACGAGCAGTGCCGCCGGTCCATCGAGGAGCACGACAAACTCCTCGACCGCACCCCAGGCGTGCGCAGCCTGTCCTATCTGGACCTGAATGCGACTCCACCGTTCAACTACGCCCACGACCACTTCGGCTTTCG
Source organism: Mycolicibacterium fortuitum subsp. fortuitum (assembly GCF_022179545.1). Next base: position 3,511,379 of record NZ_AP025518.1, read on the forward strand.
CGATCGGCTGTCCCAACCGGTGATGAAGGGATCCGGTGAGGAGCCGACACCAGGCTCCGGTGAACCGCTCGAACCCGGGGAGTTCATCCTCGGCTATCCGGACGAGGACGGGCCCGTCGCCAACCTGCCCAAGCCCGACGTGTTGTCGCGCAACGGTAGTTATATGGCCTACCGCCGGCTGGAAGAGCATGTAGGCCTGTTCCGCGAGTACCTTCGTGAGCGTTCCGATTCGCCGGAGGCCGAGGAACTGCTGGCCGCGAAGTTCATGGGCCGGTGGCGCAGCGGCGCTCCCCTGGTGCTGGCGCCTGATCGTGACGATCCCGAACTCGGCGCAGATCCAATGCGCAACAACGACTTCAACTACAAGGAGATGGATCCGTTCGGCTATGCCTGCCCGTTGGGGTCGCACGCGCGCCGGCTCAACCCGCGCGACACCGCGCACTACATGAACCGGCGCCGGATGATCCGGCGCGGCGCCACCTACGGCCCGGCACTGCCTGAGGGCGCGCCCGATGATGGGGTGGAGCGGGGCATCGCGGCGTTCATCATCTGCGCCGATCTGGTGCGCCAGTTCGAGTTCGCGCAGAACGTATGGATCAACGACAAGACGTTCCACGAATTGGGTAATGAGCACGACCCGATCTGCGGCACGCAGGACGGCACATTGGACTTCACCGTCCCCAAACGTCCGATCCGTAAAGTGCACAAAGGCATTCCGGCGTTCACGACCCTTCGCGGCGGCGCCTACTTTTTCTTGCCGGGCATGTCGGGATTGCGATATCTGGCGTCCGGGGGCCGCGAGCCGTCGTGATGCACGGTGCCTGCTACGGCATCGCGCCCAAAAACCACAGGCCGGCCACCGGGGCGGGGCTCGGCTGCACCACGGGAGCGGGAGGCACCGGTACCAGAGCAGGTCCCGGCGCCGGGTCGGCCGCGATGTGTGGCTCAGCGGCGGGTAGATGCGGCTCAGCGGCCGGCGGTAGATGAGGGACTCCGACGGCGACGACCGCAGGCTGCTGGGGCGGCGCCGCCGGAATCTGCGGGGACGCCAAGGGCGCGGCCGAGGCCACCTGGACCGCTGGAACCACTTGCGGTGCCGGGGTTGCCACCACGGTGGGTTCCTCGGCCATCGGTTCCCGTTGGGCCCGTTCGGCCGCTTGGGTCGAGGCGGCCGGCTCGGCAGATGGTTCTGCCACGGTCCGTGCCACGTCGCTGGGAGTGAGGACGGTGACGAGCTGCGGCTGCACGGCCGCGGCGATGTCGCCGTCGTCGGCGGCCGGCACCGGTATCTTTTCAGCGCCCTGTGAGCCGACCGTGAGCAGTCCCGTCGCGACCGCCGCGGCCATGGCCGCGAGTGCCCGCACAGTCATGTGTTTGCGGGCAGCGGGGGCCCGATGCAGGGATGGCTGCGAGGCCCTGGCGACCGCACCGGTCGCCACGGCCACCGCGGCGGCCCGCGCGGAACGTACCCGGCTCGGAACCATGCCATCGTCAGGGTCTCCGGCGCCGGATTGTTCGAGGACGACACGCACATCCTCGAATCCGGCGGCAGCCAGCCGGGCAAGGAGTCGGGTGACGAGTTGGTCGGTGTCATCAGAGACAAGCGCAGCCGAGACGCCGATCGCGGTCACGTCCTGACCGCTGGCCGCGGCGATGGCCTGTGCGCTGCAGGCGGCAGACGCAGCGCGGGTGGCCAGGTCGTCGGCGGTGTCGACGTCGAAGGCGTCGTCATCGAGCAGGGTGAGTTCGTCGGTGCGGCCGTCGACCAGCGCCCAGGCGATGCCGTGTGAAGTCACCGACAGCCCCAGCACTGTCTTCACCCTGGCGTCCTCGATCCCTCTCGCGCGGGCCGGCATTCGGCCGCGACGAGCGTATGTCGCCTGGCGGGCGTCGGCATCCGGGAGAAGGGCCCGGTAACCGACTGGGCACCCAGAATTCACCCGGATGCTATTTTGGCCGCCGAACCGGCCCGGAGATCGGGCGGCAAGGAGGCGATCATCGGTACATGCGCGGTCACCGGGTCCGCATCCGGCATGGGCCTGCAGACCATCCGACGACTCCAGAGTCTCGGACACACCGTGATCGGCGTGGACCTCAGAGAAGGCCAGGTGGTGGCCGACCTGTCCACCCCACAGGGCCGACGGGCAGCGGCCGACGGCGTGCTGGCCGTCTGCGGCGGAGTCCTCGACGGAGCGGTCCTGGCCGCCGGTCTCGGTCCCGGCGCCGGCGCTGATCGCAACCGGTTGATCGCCGAGGTCAACTTCCTCGGCGTGGTGGAGCTCCTCGACGCCTGGCGGCCTGCGCTGGCCGCTGCCGACCGAGCCAAAGTCGTCGTGATCTCCAGCAATTCGACGACAACGGTGCCGGTGGTGCCCCGCCGCACCGTCCGGGCGCTGATGGCGCGCGACACCGACAAAGCGGTCGGCTCACTACGGCTGTTGGGCCGCAACGGATCCGCCATCATGTACGCGGCTTCCAAGATCGCGGTGAGCCGCTGGCTGCGGATCAACGCCGTCTCGGCGGCCTGGGCCGGTGCGGGTATCCGAATGAACGCACTGGCTCCGGGCGCAATCCTGACTCCGCTGCTGGAGGCCCAGCTCGCCGATCCGCGCGAGGGCGCCGCGGTGCGGAAGTTCCCGGTGCCGGTAGGCGGTTACGGCGACGCCGGACACCTTGCCGACTGGATTTGTTTCATGCTCTCGGACTCGGCCGATTTTCTCTGCGGCAGTGTGGTTTTCGTCGACGGCGGCTCCGATGCATTCTTCCGCCCGCAAGAGTGGCCGAGGGCGGTCCCACTACGCCGGCTGCCGCGGTACCTGTGGCGGTTCGCCCGCGGTGTGCGTCGTGACTGAACCGGGCGGGGGCCCGCTGACCGCCGCGTCCACCGACCGACCGGACGTGCACGGGCCTCGGCGCGCGTGGGCCGCGGTGGCGCTGCTGGCTCTGGTCGGGACCCTCAACTACGTCGACCGGTTCCTGCCGTCGGTGTTGGCCGAGCCGATCAAACACGAACTCGCCCTCTCGGACACCGCGATCGGTGTGATCAACGGGTTCGGTTTCCTGATCGTGTACGCGGTGCTCGGCGTCGTGGTGGCCAGGGTGGCCGATCGCGGTGCCTTCGGCGCGGTGATCGCCGGCTGCCTGACCCTGTGGGGCACCATGACGATGCTCGGCGGCGCAGTGCAGTCGGGTTTTCAGCTCGCGCTCACCCGCGTGGGTGTCGCAGTGGGCGAGGCAGGCAGCACGCCGGCCGCACATGCCTATGTGGCCCGCAACTTCGCCCCGGAACGTCGGGCGGCCCCGCTGGCGGTCATCACGTTCGCCATCCCGCTGGCCAGTGGCGCGAGCCTGATCGGCGGCGGACTGCTGGCCGAAAACCTTGGCTGGCGAACGGCTTTCGTGGTGATGGGCGCGTTCAGCGTGCTGTTCGCGCCGCTGGTGCTCCTGACGGTCGGAGCACGTCAGGCGCTGCCCGTCGCGATGCGTCGCGAGCAGGACGCGACGGTCCGGTGGTGGGGCCTGCTGCGGAAACGCAGCTTCCTGGCCGTCATCGCTGGAACCGCGTTCGTCTCGGCTGCCGGTTACTCGCTGACCACGTTCTCCCCCGCCTTCCTGATGCGGACCCGGTCCATGTCACTCAGCGAGGTCGGATGGGAGTACGGCCTGGCCACCGGAGCAACCGGAGTGCTCGGACTGGTGATCGTGGGACGAGTGGCCGATCGGCTGGCCGTGCGCGACCCGCGATGGTTGCTGTGGATCGTCGTGGCGACGACCGCGCTGCTGCTGCCCGCCTCGGTGCTGGCCTTCACCGTCGAAAGCCGGGCGGCATGCGTGTGGTTTCTGGCGCTCAGCTACGTCATCGGCACGTCGTACCTGGCACCGTCCATCGCGGCCATCCACCGTCTGGTGCTGCCCGGGCAGCGGGCCACCGCCTCGGCGATCTTCCTGTTCTTCAACGCCACCCTCGGGTCCATCGGCCCCTTCGTCACGGGACTGATCAGTGACGCGCTGACCGCCGGTCTCGGCACGCAGGCGCTGGGGCGCGCACTGCTGATCCTGGTGCCGGCATCACAACTGCTGGCCATGGGCTGCTACCTCGTCGCCGCGCGCTGGTACCGCGGTGACCTCGTCGAGGCGGAAAGCTAGTCCGTCGAGTCAACCGGTGCCCGGACGCGGCGGCGCGTGGCGCCCCACAGGCCCACCCCGATGCCGACCACCGCGCCGCCGAGGCCGATGACCTGCTGTGAGCGCGGAAGCTGGTCGTGCACCGCTACTCCTCCGAGCAGGTCGGCCGCGTCGGCACCGCCGGAGGCCAGGAACCAGCCGCGGGTGTCCCGGCCACGCAGTCCGGCCACCAACAACAACCCGCCGATCAGCGCGTCGCGGTAACCCATCGACCGCCACATCAGCTGCGCCGTGGCGTCAGGCGTTTCCCGTCCGCCCCACCAGCGGTCCGCCCGCTTCGGATCGACGAGAAACGAGATGCCCGACGCGAATCGGATGGCACCGGCAGCCAGCGCTGCCCGGTCGATCGACATGCCGTGCAGCCTAGAACCTCAGGGCCGCCGTACGTGGAACTCCTGAGAAATCTCCCAACCGGCTCCGGCGCCGCGACTTGCCAGCAATGATTGGGGTACTGAGAGTTCAGGAGCGCACACATGGCCACCATCGAAGCCAACGCACAGACCAACTCGTCATTCGACAGCGATGTCGAGGCCACCCAGGCCTACATCGACAGTCCCCGATTCGCCGGCATCACCCGGCTGTACTCGGCCCGTCAGGTCGCCGAACAACGTGGCACGATCCCGTCGGACTATCCGGTGGCCCGCGAGGCCGCCACGGATTTCTTTCTCTATCTTCGCGACCTGTTCGACCAGAAGAAGAGCATCACCACCTTCGGGCCGTACTCGCCCGGCCAGGCCGTGGTGATGAAACGGATGGGAATCAGAGGGATATACCTGGGCGGGTGGGCCACCTCGGCGAAGGGTTCGATCAGTGAGGATCCCGGACCCGACCTGGCCAGCTACCCGCTGAGCCAGGTGCCCGACGAGGCGGCAGGGTTGGTGCGGGCCTTGCTGACCGCCGACCGCAATCAGCAATACCTGCGGCTACGGATGACCCCGGAACAGCAAGCGGCGACACCGGCGGTCGACTACCGGCCGTTCATCATCGCCGATGCGGACACCGGCCACGGCGGCGATCCGCACGTCCGCAACCTGATCCGCCGCTTCGTCGAGTCCGGGGTGCCGGGCTATCACATCGAGGATCAGCGTCCCGGCACCAAGAAGTGCGGCCACCAGGGCGGCAAGGTGTTGGTGCCGTCGGACGAGCAGATCAAGCGGCTCAACACCGCGCGGTTCCAGCTCGACATCATGCGGGTGCCCGGCATCATCGTCGCGCGCACCGACGCCGAGGCGGCCAACCTGATCGACAGCCGTGCCGACGAACGCGATCAGCCTTTCCTGCTCGGAGCGACCAACCTGTCGGTGCCCACCTACAAGTCGTGTTTCCTGGCGATGGTGCGCCGGTTCTACAACCAGGGCGTCACCGAGCTCAACGGGCACCTGCTCTACGCCCTTCCCGAAGGTGAGTATGCGACCGCCGAAGCCTGGCTGGAACGCCAGGGCATCACGGCCACCATCGACGAGGCCGCCGCGAGCCACCGGCCCGGCAACTCCGTGGACTCGCTGTTCGACAAGGTCGAGTCGGCGTTCGTCGAGGCCTGGCAGAACGACGCCGGCCTCAACACGTACGGCGAGGCGGTGGCAGAACTGCTGGAATTCCGGGAACGCGAGGGCGAGCCCGCCGCGATGAGCGCCGCCGACTGGCGCGCCTTCGCCGCCCGCGCGTCGCTGTACACCGCGCAGGAGAAAGCACGTGAGTTGGGTGCCGATGCGGCCTGGGACTGCGAGCGGGTCAAGACTCCGGAGGGTTACTACCAGGTGCGCGGCGGCATCCCGTACGCCATCGCCAAGTCGTTGGCCGCCGCGCCGTTCGCCGACATCCTGTGGATGGAGACCAAGACCGCCGATCTGGCCGACGCCAAGCAGTTCGCCGATGCGATCCACGCCGAGTACCCGGACCAGATGTTGGCCTACAACCTCTCACCGTCGTTCAACTGGGACACCACCGGCATGACCGATGACGAGATGCGGGCGTTCCCAGCGGAACTCGGCAAGATGGGATTCGTCTTCAACTTCATCACCTACGGCGGACATCAGGTCGACGGCGTGGCGTGTGAGGAGTTCGCGACCTCGCTGCAGCAGGAGGGCATGCTGGCGCTGGCCCGCTTGCAACGCAAGATGCGGCTGGTCGAATCTCCCTACCGCACACCGCAGACCCTGGTGGGTGGACCGCGCAGTGATGCCGCGCTGGCCGCCTCGTCGGGCCGCACCGCCACCACGAAGGCGATGGGCGCGGGGTCCACGCAGCACCAGCATCTGGTGCAGACGGAGGTGCCCAAGAAGCTCCTCGAGGAGTGGCTGGCAATGTGGGGCGACCACTACAAGATCGGCGAGAAACTGCGGGTTCAGCTGCGGCCGCGCCGGGCCGGGTCGGACGTACTCGACCTCGGCATCTACGGCGATGGTGAGGAGCCGCTGGCCAATGTCGTCGTCGACCCGATCAAGGACCGGCACGGTCGCAACATCCTCACGGTGCGTGACCAGAACACCTTCGCCGAGAAGCTGCGCAAGAAGCGCCTGATGGACCTGATCCACGTCTGGCTGATCCACCGGTTCAAGCCGGAGATCGTCTATTACGTGACGCCGACGGAGGACAACGTCTATCAGACCGAGAAGATGAAGGCCCACGGCCTCTTCAGCGATGTGTATCAGGAGGTCGGCGAGATCATCGTCGCCGATGTGAACCAGGCCCGCATCGATGAACTGCTGGCACCCGATCGGGAGGCGCTGGGACGGTTGATCCGCAAGGAGGACTGAGGGTTTCGCGCGCCGTCGGTTGTCGACGACAGAATTCGAACCTGCTTGCGGCCGAAGAAGTTGTCCGCAGCTCGCGATTCATCCACGATGCTGCCGCAAAAGGGAATCAACCCTTGACAAGCCGCCCCGCACTGGCCCGCGCGGCGATGCAGGCGATGACGAAGCCTGCGAGTGCCGACCAACCCAACGCGCCGTCCAGCCCGTTCTTGGCCATCAGCGTCAGCGCGGCGCCGGCCACGCACAGCAGGACACCGGTCAATATCGACCGGGCACCACGGATTTGAACGCGGTTGTCCCACCACGGCAGCGGACGATGCTCCAGCGGCGACAGCAACCGGAAGGCAACCGCCATGAGAACGGCGAAAACTGCTGCGCGCAGCGCCAAGTGGGCCCAGAAGCCGGGAGCATGCGGATTGAAAGCGTCGAGCCCGACGGCATGCAGGCTGAACGCGGCGACCGCGATTACCGGGATGTGCCACAGGTACAGCGTCATGGCGCCCCCGTTACCCGTGGCCACCGCGCGCCAGACCCGGGGCCTGGCCGCCCAACGCCTGATCGGATTCGCAGCGGCGATGAACAGGCACGGCATCCAGATGCAGTGCAGTGCCAGCAGCAGCGTCGGCGGCGACACGTTGGACACCCGCTCCATTCCGGTGACAACGAGGGAAACGTCGTAAATGCCCGTGAAAGAGACGATTACCTGCGCGCTGAAGGCGACGACCGCGATCACCAGCGCCCGCAGCGCACAGATCAGGTTGCGCGCGTAGGCCACCCCGATCACGACGGGGATCAGCCAGACGATGATCAGGTTGGCGGTGCCTGCCTCCGGCGAACCCACTGCGAACCGGATGGCGTCCACCAGCCCGGATCCGGCGAGCAGTCCGGTGACCACCCACGCCAACGCCCGGCCGGTGGTCAGGCGCATCAGCGCCGGGACGAAGGCGAGCGCCATCAGATAGACGCCCAGGAACCACAGCAGCGCCACGCATTCACGTCCGAGGGCAGATGCGGATGCGGCACCCATCGTCGCGCGCACCACCAGCAGGACCACCGTCCACGTGGCCAGGTACCAGAACACTGGCCGGCACAGCCGCTGGGCACGGGCGAGCAGCCATTCACCCCACGGCCGTCCGTCGCGCCAGCTGTAAGCACCTGCGGCCCCACCGGCCATGAAGAACAACGGCATCACCTGCAGCACCCAGGTGACCGGGGCCAGCGCGGGCAAGGCGCCGAGGATGTTGCCGACCCGTACACCGCTCGAGTCGATGGTCGCCAGCAGTAGTGCGCAGTGCCCGAACATCACCACGAGCAGGGCGCCCAGGCGTGCCACATCGACGGCGCGGTCGCGTTCTGGTTTGGTGTCATGGGGCGCGGCATCGACCGACGGCACCACATCAGGACTTGCCATGGGTTCAGTCTGCCGGGCAAGGAGCCGGCGAGGGATGCGTAGTCCTACCTTGTTTTTCGTCCTGCCTTGTTTTCCCGGCCGCCGCCTTCGTGGCCACAGCATCGGTCCCGCCGCGACCAGCAACGCCGGGGGCACGGCCCATGCCACAAACCACGCAGACCGCCCCGAGCCCGCATTCAGTGCCACCTCATTCGCCGGTACCGTTCGCGCCCACGCGATGAACGCATCGGCCACTGGGAGAACACCGAACAGATACCGCGTGGTGCGAATACCCACCGGAACCCCGACCAGCTCGACTTGCCGATCCAGCCGGCCGGCCAGATCGCGGTCGCCGTTGGCTCGCGCCGCTGCCAACCCGACCGCCGAGGCACTCAGGCTCACCCCGAAGATCAATGGGCCGCTGTCGACATCTGCGTAGCCGTCGGTGCCGGACGGGTACTCCAGAATTCCGGCCAGACCAGCCTTGCTGGTGACGAACCTCTCTGAAAAGCGCTGCCACTGATCGTCTTTGACTCCGACCACGGCGTCGACCGAAGGCCAGAAGGTCTGGACGATTGCTTGTGAAGACCCCCGCGGTCCGGTGAGCGCATCAGCGCGGGCACCGACTTGGTGCGGCAGCAGGCCGGTGTCCGGATCGGCCGCCGCCAACGCCCTCTCGCGCCAGTCGGCCAGGTCCTGGCGCCATGGCAGATCGAGCAGCGAGATCGCCTGGGCGAGCGCTCCCGCTGCCACGACCGAATCACACGGCCAGAATTGCCCCGGATAGCTGGGCGGAAATGGTGAATTCGGTTGCCCCAATGCCGAATGCACGACGCGGGCCCGGTCCCGCACTGCGGCACGGTCGGCATCGGAGTCCGATGCCCGTGCGATGGCGACAGCCAGTGCGAGTGACCAGCCTGCTGCGAAGATCCCGTGTTCCGGGACCATCCCGCGGCCGAAAACCGCCACGGATTCCGGAGTTTCGATGGCGGCAAGCCGAGCCCGTGCCCGGTCGAGGTACCTGGCCGATGGGGCGCCCGCTCCGAGCTGGGCAGCGACCTGCGCCTCGGCGAGACCGGTCAGCACTCTGGTGAAGTATTGGCCCTCCGGGAAAAGGCTCTGCATTTCGGTGTCGCGACCGGAGGCCAGGGCTGAATCGAGGAATCCGAGTTGACGTTCTGCGCGGTCAGGCAGGGGACCGAATCCGATACAGACCACATGGACCAGGGACATCAGTCCGAGCACCACCACCAGCGTCGCGGCCACCATCCGCGCCCGTGCGAGCATCCTGGCAGTTTAGGAGCCGGGGGCCATCCGACGGTCGGGTGACAATCTCGATTAATGCTCAGAATTACACAACGCCATTGATTGCCCATATCTCATAAATGGCATTCAGCGAATTGTTTGCAAGTAGAAACAGCTGGTTTCGACGAATGCCGGTCCTCATCTGAATTACGGACAAACCCGCCGCGCCCGTGGATACTCTGATCAGTTCCTGATCGCCCCGTCGAGTAGGAGATTCCGGCGATGACCACCGGCGAAGCAATACCCGCGGACGTATTGTTCGTCGCCGGATTGCTGACGGGTAACGACTCTCTGACACCGCAGTGGGACACCGACAAACTATTGGACAAGCTGGACGAGCTGATTCAGATGTGTGCGGATTCGGGGCCCGGCGGGCCGACGGAGCCACCGTACTGGGTGGCACCGGACCTGGAATTGACGGCACGAATTGCACCCCGGCTCCATACTGCTTGGCAGCAGACCGTACGGCACGCCCGCGACCGCGATGTCGCAGCGCTGTACGTCCGAGTTGCCACCGCCGACGATGCCGTTCAGCTCGCGCAGTGGGATCACATCGCCGGTCTGCAGGTGATGGCCTCCATGCCGGAGTTGACCGCTGCATTCGACACCGGCGGCGACGGCGAGCTCATGACCGGCGTGCTGGAGCAGCCGCTTGCCGTGGACACGGACGCCGATACTCCACGCCAGCTGATCGCGGAGTTCTTCCGCGAAAGCGCGGTCTGCGCGGTGCTGGCACCGGGTCAAGACCACACGCTGGCGGTGCGCATTGCCGTCCCCCGCCCCGGTCAACGTGGGATCGACTTCGACGAAGACGACATCGCGTTCGACGCCGACGGAGCGGCTGACCTGATCATCGACGTCACCAGCGACGACGGCACGTTTCACGCAACCCGGCCCATGGTGCTGCCGCAAGACCGCAGCCGCCCGAGCACCACGGCGACATTCCCCGTACGCGCCGGTGACGACGGCACGATCCTCCAGCTGAATATCACTGTGTTGTATCGCAATCGACCGATCCGCGCCGGCCGAGTCGTCGCCGTCGTGCGTAGCGTCGCCCTGCCGGACGACGAGGTCCAGTTCTGGCCGATCGGCCTGAGCTCTCCGTCGGAACCGACTGCGGTCACCACCGCGGATGCGGCGCTCGACGACAACGGTGTAACGCTGTCCGTGCGGGGTACGGACCACGCCGACGGCATTCCCCTTGCCGGCGCCGAGAATTGGTCGAAGGCCTTCGAGCAGGTGGCTTCGCAGGTGTTGGGCACCGACTACGCTCCCGGGTCGATCACCGATCCGGAAGCAGTGCGGCTGCTGACTCTCCTTGCCCGGCGCGGCAGCCAATTTGCCAAGAAACTGGCACAACTCGGCCTGCAGGACGCACGCACCATCTCGGTCATGGTGCGCTACGACGCCCCGGTTCTTCCCCTCGAGCTCGCCTACGACGGCCCTACCCCGACCGAGAAAGCGGTTCTCTGCAGCTGTGCGGGCCAGCCCGGCGATCAGCCGTGTACCAGGAGGCCCTCCCGGCGACGAGTGTGCCCATGGGCGTTTTGGGGCATGAACCGGGTCATCGCCCGAACAGTGCGTTTCGGCCCGCAACCGGCCGCCGACTCGCGCCCGAAACTGGCCGATCTGACCTTACGTCCCGTCGTCTACGCGGCGGCCGATCGCGCCGACAAGGACAGTCCTGACGGTCAATTGCCTTCGGCACTGCTGCAATCGGCGTTGAGCCAACGGGTGGGTGCCACGAATTGCACGCGGGTGGAGTCGTGGCCGAAGTGGCGTAGCGCGGTGAAGCAGACCAACCCGCAACTGCTGGTGGTGCTGGGCCACACCGACCAGGCCCAGTCCGAGTTCCGAATCGAAATCGGCCAACACTCGACCCTGTCTCAACCCGATATCTCGGAACGTGAGCTCGGAGTCCGCACCAACCCCGCACCCATAGTGCTGCTGTTCGCCTGCGATTCCGCGATATCCGGCGATGTCTTCGGCGCACTACCCTCGACATTCATCCTCATGGGCGCTGCAGCGGTGGTGGCGACGCTGACAAAGTTCAAGGGCGAGCACGCTTCCCGAGCGGGTATCGCAGTCGTTTCGGCGCTGTTCACCAGCGCGGCAGGGGGCGGACTCACGTTGGGATCAGCCTTGACCCGGGCCCGCCGCGATCTCATCGCCAATGGGCTACTGGTCGGGCTGCTACTGGTCGCCGTCGGGGAAATCGATCTCAAGCTGGTGGGTTAGGAGACTCATGCTGGCCATCGAAATGCTGCCGGGAGGTCATGGCGATGCCCTCGTGGTCGAATACGGCACCAGCGCGGACACGCACCGCATTCTTATCGACGGCGGCACCGCACGTTCCTGGGACGCGGTTCGTGAACGCCTCAAGGCTCGCCCCGATCAGACCTACGAGGCGATGGTCATCACCCATGTCGACGAGGATCACATCGGCGGCAGTCTCCAGATTCTCGCCGATCCGGATCTGCGCCACCGGATTCGCGACATCTGGTTCAACGGATTCGTGCACTGCGAACGCGGGGGCAGTGTGCTCGGACCCGTCGACGGTGAGCGACTCACTCAACGGATCAACGACGGCCCGTTCCGCTGGAACGACCCGTTCCCCGACCGGGTCAGCAACAAAGTCGGCGGGCCGGTGGTGGTGTCGGCGTCGGCGGCGGAGCTTCCCGTCATCGAAATGCCCGGGGGCGCCACCGTCCATCTGCTCTCGCCCACCGGACAGAAACTGCGAAAACTGGCGGACGAGTGGCGGTCTGTGGTCACAGCAGCGGGTTTGGTGCCCGGCGAGGGCACTCCGCTGGAAGCCCGGACACCGCCGATACGACATAAGAATGTTCCGGAGCTTCCCGACAAGCTCACCGACGAGATCCTGCAGGAGATGGCGGCGACATCGACCGCCGACAATTCGGAGGCCAACGGGTCGAGCATCGCGTTCATCGTCGAATACCAGGGCAAGCGGGCCTTGTTGGGCGCCGACGCTCACTCCGACGTACTCGTCCAGTCCCTGACCAAATACGCCTCGACGGTCGGTGAGGCGCGCGTTCGGCTGGATCTGGTGAAGCTTCCGCACCACGGGAGCAGAGCAAACGTCACCGCAGCACTCATCGACACGATCGCCGCCAAGCGGTATCTCATCTCGACCAACGGGGACAACTTCGCCCACCCCGATCATGCCGCGATCGCACGGATCATCGTCGGCTCGGCTCGGCCGCCCACGTTCTACTGCAATTACCGAAGTGAGTTCACCGAGCCGTGGCAGGAGCGGGCGGCAGACGTCGGCGCGAAGTTCGTCCTGCCTGCCCAAGGGCGTATGGGACTGCGGGTTTCCGCCACTTCCTGACGGAGGCAACGATGACCGACGATGTCGAGCCCGACGTACTCGACCTGCCGGCGGTCGGTCCGCGGGATGGTGTCGGATTGTGCTTGTCCGGTGGCGGGTTCCGGGCCATGTTGTTTCACCTGGGTACCCTGCGCAGGCTGAACGAGACCGGATGGCTGGCCCGGTTGACTCGTGTGGCCTCGGTGTCCGGCGGCTCGATCACCGCCGCTGTCCTCGGCTTGGCCTGGCGTCGGCTCGAGTTCGACAACTCTGGTGTCGCAGGTAATTTCGGCGGCGAGGTGGAGGAGCCGGTCATGGATCTCGCCGATCACACCCTCGATCGCCCCGCGGTACTGGGCGGGCTGCTGATTCCCGGGCGGATTTCGCGGCGGGTACAGCACGCCTACGACAGGCACCTCTTTCACGGCGCGACACTGCAGGACCTCCCCCACCCCGACGAGGGACCGCTGTTCGTGATCTTGTCGACCAACCTGAGCAATGGCTCGGCGTGGCGGTTCAGCCAGCCGTATATGCGGGACTGGCGCACCGATTCCATCGCCAACCCGACGCTGGCGATCGCCCACGCCGTCACCGCGAGTTCGGCCTTTCCACCGTTCCTTTCGCCAAGTCTGCTCGACATTCCCGGCAAGGGAACCCTTCAGCTCACCGACGGCGGCGTTTTCGACAATCTGGGCCTGGAGCCGGTGGTGAAGCGTTGCGCCACTGTCTTCGTCAGCGACGGCGGCGGCACCTTCAAGGTCGACCCGAACCCTAAGCGCGACTGGATTCGAGCCACCCTGCGGGTGCTGGACACCGTCGATGTCGAGGTCCGCCGGTTACGCCGGCGTCAGATCGTCGGACTCCTGGCATCCCGGCAACGCCGCGGCGCCTTCATGGCCATCAACACCGACTATTCCCGCTTCCCGCAACGCAGCCCGGCGTTGCCGGCCGGCGATGCGGCCACCAAGGCCCTGTCCCGGATACCCACCCGGCTCAAGAAGATCGACCCGACCGTGCGTCGGCAACTGGTCAATTGGGGCTACGCGGCGTGTGACGCGGCCTTGCGCAGCTACCTCGACAAGGAGCTTTTCGACCCGCCCGGGTTTCCGTACCCGACGGAGGGCGTGGGCTGACAGCTAACGAACGGCCGGCATCCCGATGGCGAAGATTGCCCGCCGCCGCCGCGACAGCAGTAGATTGCTGCCGTGGGGAAACGACTGTTGGCCGGCGGCCGGGGACGCTTGCTGGCGCTTGCCGCCTCCGTCACCCTCGCCGGGGGCATGGTGTACGCGCAGAACACCGGACCGAAATGCTGTGAAGAAGCCCCGTCCGCCACACCGGCCGCCAGCCAGCAAGCCGCCGCCCCGGTTCCCGCGCAAGCCGAGTTGGTGGCGGCCAGTGCGCCCGTCGTGGCCCGCGATTTCCAGTTCTCCCTGCCCAAAGGGCCCGCCCCCGAGGGCGGGCTGCAGGTCAAGACGATCTGGGTGGCCCGCGCCATCGCCGTGATGTTTCCCGAGATCACCACGATCGGCGGGTATCGGCAAGATGCGCTGAAGTGGCACCCCAACGGCCTGGCGATCGACGTGATGATCCCGAACTATCACTCCGAGAAGGGCATCGAACTCGGTAACCAGATCGCCGGGTTCGCCTTGGCCAACGCCAAGCGCTGGGGTGTGCTGCACGTGATCTGGCGCCAGGGCCTCTATCCGGGTATCGGCGCGCCCCATTGGACCGCGGACTACGGCAACGAGACCCTCAACCACTTCGACCACGTCCACATCGCCACCGATGGTGGCGGATACCCCACGGGCCACGAGACCTACTTCCTGGGCTCGATGTCGAAGTAGCGTGCCCGGCACGTCCGCAGCGGTGTTTAGCGGTGGTGCAGGCGGGTATGCACCCGAAGCTCCGCGGGGGGTCGCGAGGTCCCCGGCGATCTTCATTTCATGAGCCGCCAGGGATTCCTTGATGGAACACACAACGCAAGGAGTCCGGAAATGACATTCAAGAATGCTGCAGCCAAAACCGCGACAGCGGCCGCATTGCTTCTCGCGGGCGCAGGACTGGGGTCGGGCCTGGCACAGGCCGATCCGCCTGGGCCGTTCCCACCGCCGATACCGCCGATTCCCGGGCCCGGAGTAAATGCCGGCGTGCCCGGTAACCCCCTGCCGCCCGGCCAGGGCTATCTGCCTCCTCCCGGTCATGGTGGCCCGATGCCACAGGACCGCATATCGTTCGCGGCTCCTCCGCCCTGGGTACTGATGCCCGTGATTCCGCCGATCGGCACCCCGCCGGCACCGCCACTGCCCGCCTGGGCGGACGGGTTACCGGTGTTCTGGAATCCCGATCTCGGCGCGTGGGGCGTCTGGGACGCGCAGGCCGGGGTATTCGTCCGGATCTAGCGGTTACGCGGCGCTGCTGACGTGGACCGCGGACTCGCCGATGTTGGCTGTGCCGTCTCCGATGATGGTGTGCAGCAAGGCTTGTTGCTCACGCCTGCCTCGGTCGACTGCGCGGTCCATGCCCGCGGGCAGCGCCATTGCCGCAACACTGCGGATCAGGTTGACCGGCATCTTCAGCACGGGATACCAGGGCGGCATGTAGACCGGCAGGCCCAGGACGCGCATGGCGCTGGGCCCGAGGAACGCACTGGTGATCGACAGGTGCCGGGCCCACGCCAGGCGGCGCCGCAAGCCTCGGACGCCTCGGTAGTGCCATGACAACGGGTCCTGCGCCATCGGAACCGATAGCTGCTGGGTGGTTTCATCGGGGACCGCCAAGGCGGTCGAGGTGTGATAGAGCACCCGGATGCTGTCACGGAAGCTGTGCGGTAGCCATTCGTCCTCGACGCCGATCAACCAGCCGACGTAGCGCGTCAGGTGCGCGATGGCGTCGAGTTCGCCTGGGGCGGGAAGAATCCCCATCGCAAGTGACGCCACCGGAGGTGCGACGAGCGCACCGACCAATGTGGCCGCCATGTCGGTCTGGTTGACCGGTAGCCCCCACTGGTCGGCACGCCAATCGGGCATTGCCGAAACGTGCCGGCGCACGAAAGCGTGGATCAACCGCACGTGCAGGGTGGACCGGTAACCGACTCCCAGTGGGGCGAGGCCTCCATCAGAGATGACGTCCATCGCCCATTGCATCGTTTCGGCGAAGCGCTTGTTCGAGCCCTTCTCCAGAGCGCCCGTGCGGAGCAGGGTCTTGTTGAATCCCGAGAACTGGTAGCCGCCGAGCAGCGAGACGTCGCGGGCAATCGACATTCCGTCCGCACCGCCCCGCGCCAGCGCGCGCTGCCCCTTCCGCAGCTTCTCGGGGTCCACCCAGTCCGGAATTCGCTCGACACCGATGAAGAACTCGCGCAACGGTTCTGGAGCGTCGGGCACGTTGTCGATACCTTCGGCGAGCGCTTTCTCGAACAGGGGGCGCATCTGCGCCATTCCGGCCGACGACATCCAGTCGACCAGCCGGTCCATCGGCTCGTCCCCGACAGTCAGCCGTTCACCGAGTCGACGCCACTGGGCCGCGTCGGGGTTGCGAATGCCCAACATCATGGCGAACGACCGCATGGCACCGGGAACCGCGCGCGGCTGTTCCGGGTGACGAGTCGGCACGTTCATCGGTGACCTCCTGGGCAGGACGGATCCCACACGATTGACTACGTATGTAGTCAGAATCTAGGCCCCGGGTAGGGTGATGTCAATGAAGCGCGTGCAAGTGGTGCGCGGATACGGCGGCATCAGCGCAGCCGACCGCCGGACCGAACGACGGAGCAAACTGCTCGCCGCCGGACGGCAGATCTGGGGCGAATCCGGCGTCACCGAGGTCACCGTGCGCGCCGTATGCAGCGCGGCCGGGCTGACCTCTCGCTACTTCTACGAGCAATTCGAAACCCGAGATGCGTTGCTGTATGCCATTTCCGACGACGTGCGAGATCAACTGCTGACAGCATTGGTGAACGCCGGCGTGGGCGATCCGGGCACCCTGACCGACAAACTTCGCTCAGCCCTCACCGCATTCCTGAACATCATCGCGGCCGATCCGCACATCCACCGCATCGCCACCGGCGACGTCAGCAGCGTCGCCGGACTGACAGAGCACCGCACACACATCTTGGAGATGATCACCGGCCTCATCGTCCAACTCGCCCCCGATGTGTTGACCTCGGCCACTCCCAGTCCGCCCGAACTGCGCCGGGGCGCACAGTTCATGGTCGGCGGCGTCAACCAGATCATCGAATCCTGGCTCGAGAATCCCACCGAAACGCCTGAGGAACTCGCGGCCGAATGCGCTGACCTCTGCGTCGCCGTGGTGCGCGGGGTCACGCGGTCGAGCGACTAGCGTCGGCCTCGGCGTTTAGCACGAACGGTGACGGCAACTCTGCGGGTGGCCAGCTACCCCCAACAGAGAGGGCTCCCTCATGAGCCATCCACATTCGGACAAGGGCGAGTCGGACGTCGAGCGGGACACCCATGTGACTGCGTCCCGCGCCGGCCGAGATTCCGACGGCAGTTATGTGGGACGCGCCTCTTCTGACGACGATTTCGACAGCGGACAGACCGGTGCCGAGGCGCGTAGTTCCGACAGCTGAGCGCGCTACGCCGCCACTACGCTCTCGGCCGCCATCACCTCTGCCGCGGCGCGTTCACCCGACCTGACAGCGCCGTCGATCCAGCCGCACATGACGGCCGAGCTCTCCGTGCCGGCCCAGTGGATCCGGCCGCACGGGACCCGCAGTGTGGGCCCGAACTGGGTGAGCACCCCGGGCGGGGCGTGACTGATCATCCCGCCACCCGAGTAGCGTTCCACCGTCCAATTCTGCTCGTGATAGCTCAGCGGAGACGCAGCCATCGGCCCGAAGCGGTCGATCAACTCACCGATCACCACAGCCCGGCGCTCGGCGGCATCGAGAAGCCCGAGCTTGCGCGCGGCGGGTCCCTCGGTGATCACGCACATGATCCCGGGAGTGCCGGTGTCCGTGCAGGCATCGATGGTCAGCGTCGCGGGGCTGCCCGGTGCCGCGGACTGTCCGCACAGTCCACCGGCTCGCCAGAACGCGGTGTCATACATGATCGAGATCTTGAAGACCGCCCCGCTGGGCATCCGCTGATGCAGAAGCATTCGATCCACGGGAAGCATTGGCTCATAGCGGATCTGGTGCGCCACCGCCAGAGGGACAGCCACGATCACCTGCCCCGCGCGTACCGTCATGCCCTCGGCGTGGATCGTCACACCGCCGCCGTCCTGGGCGATGACGTGCACCGGTTTCGAAAGATGCAGCGCCCCACCGAGTTCGGCCGCCAACGGGCCGTAGATCGCACCCATGCCGCCGCGCACGCGCGCGTCCTGGGCGCCGCCCTTGGTGGAGATGACGAAGCCCGGTCCACCACCCGACCCCATCTGGTGGAGCGCCCACAGCAACGACACCTCAGAACCCGCCGACGTGTAGATGCCGGCGAGCGCCATGTCGAGCATCTCGCGGGCCTGCCGGGACCGCATGTGCCGGTTGATCCACTCCCCCAAGCTGATCCGGTCCCATTCAACCGCCCGCTTCGCTTCCCACGGGGCCTCGAAGGGAATCGTCTTGCACATCAACTCCACCTCGAGCAGTCCGGCACCGAGGTTGGCGATCGCCCAGGGGCTCATCGCCCAAGGGATCGTGCCGGAATAGCGGTGCTGTTTGCCGTCGAGGATCATCATCGCGTCGCCGTCGACGAACTGCTTGTGCTCCTCGACGCCGTACTCGGCCATCAGGGCTTTGATGCGGTCCTGCCCGGGTCCGATCCAGGCCCCACCCCGGTCGATCCAGGTTCCGTCATCGAGCACCTCGGTGAAGGTGCGCCCCCCGACCCGGTCCCGCGCCTCCAGCACTGCCACCGAGCGACCCGCCTGCTTGAGTCGCACGGCAGCGGCCAGACCGGCGAACCCCGCCCCCACTACACAACAGTCGACATCCGTCATGGTGACCCTCCCCGTTGTCGACGGGCCAGATTCGCTCAAATTACGCCGTCGTCAGCTGCGCCGTAGGCACTGTCAGCCGACTCGTGTGGTAAACGCCATAAATTTTGCCGCGCCGGCTGCGTGTCACTCCGATCAGACCGGGTGGAGGCCACCGGAAAAGTCGAACCCGCCCCCTGAAAATCGCACCCGCAGCCACCTGTGCAAGGATGTCTGATCTGCGGATTTCCGACAGGCCGCGCGTAGTTCATCTTCAGTTCAGCCGGCCGGCCATTGCGTCAATCCACAGTTGACGTGCGACCGGTGATTTGGTTGCCATCGACAGCATCAGAGAACTTCGCGATTCCGGGGATCGTTCGGCCCGCCGGTAGGGTCCGGTCCTCGTGGGTAGACACCATCTGAAAAAGGATCGGCGCCGCCGGTCTGCAGCCATGGCTGTGGTCGTCGTGCCTGCCGCCGCACTTGTCGTCGTCGGCGCAGACACCGCGCCGACCGTCAACATCGAACCCGAAGTTGTGACCGCTCCGGCCGTCATCCCGGCCGTGGCGCCCGTTGCCCCCGCGGTACGCGCCGAGCGCGCCGTGCGACGGAACATGAGGTTCCCGCTACCGGTCGGTGTGGCACCCGAGAAGGGCCTTCAGATCGAGACCATCTTGGCCGCCCGTGCCGTCAGCGCACGATTCCCCGAGATTCTCAACATCGGCGGAGTCCGGGCCGATTCGATGAAGTGGCACCCCAACGGGCAGGCGATCGACGTGATGATCCCGAACTACGCCACCCCGGAAGGCAAGGCGCTCGGAGAACGGATCGTCGCGTACGCACTGGACAATGCGGACCGGTTCGGCGTCAACCACGTGATCTTCCGCCAGCAGATCTACTCCCGCGGCAAGGCGCCCAGAATGATGTCGAACCGCGGCGGTGACACCGCCAACCACTTCGACCACGTTCACATCGCCACCAACGGCGGCGGATTCCCCACCGGCCACGAAACGTATCTGACGTAACTCCTGCGGATCCTTCACTGCTGGCGGTCGGGCGTCGCCACGGATTTGCTGTCTCTGAAATTGCCGATCATCGGCGTGCCGGAACCAGCATCGAGAGCAAACGGCGCGATGATGCAGATGTGGTTGTTGATACAAATGTGACCAACGCTGCGCCGGAGCCCTCGCCCTCCGGCTCAGAAGCCGACAAAGTGCAGAGCGCCCCGGAGACGGCCGCGAGTTCGCCGGCCGAGCAGCAGCGTGCCTGGACGATGCCCAAATCCCCGGTGACGCGCCAGCAGGCGGACGAGTTCGGACGGATCGCCCGCAAGGTCGTCACCGCGATCATCGGTTTCATCGCCGGCGTTGCCCGATACGGTGCCCGCACGATTCGCCGGCTCGCCGTCGCGGTCGAGCTAGTCCCGCCCACCGTGCGCGTGTTGGCCCTGATGGGCGTGCTGACCTTGCTGGGAATCGTCGGCGCGATCGCCATGAACAACTCTGCGGGCCTGGTCTGCATTGTCGTGGTGGTCCCGCTGTGCTCGATCATTCTCGGCGCACTCGGGCACCGTTGGTACAGCGGCCTCAGCGCCGAGCCTGCGCCGCGCACGGAGGCCCCGGCCGTCGCAACCTCGGCCCCGGATCTGCAGCGCTCGATCGAATACGTCGACAAGAAGCTCACGCTGGCACTCAACGCTTTCGGAGCCGAGCGTCAACAACACGCAATGATCGCCCTGTTCCAGGCCAAGACCGCTGTCGAACTCACGCTCGGCACGGAGCAGGACACGACCAGCCATGTCGACGCGTTGCTGGCCGTCGACGACCACGACGCTCGGCCGCGAATCCGGGCCGGCTCGGTGTCAAAACCGTTGCGGGAAAACAATTCTCTGGCCGCATCATGACCGAGCACACCCTCTCCGGTCAGGTCGCCCTCATCGAGGATGACTACACGTTGGTGATCAATCGTGGGGCCGAGGCGGGTGTGACCCCCGGCATGGTTTTCGCCGTGCTCTCCGAATCGGACCAGGTGATCACCGATCCCGAATCCGGCCGGGAATTGGGCAGACTCACCCGCGAGAAGCTTCGAGTCCGGGTGTTCGACGTGCAGCCGCTGTTCTCCAGGGCACACACGTTCGCCCGGACCGACGACTTCTATGGACTCTTCCAGGCCACCGCCGTGGTCACGGTCTATGTCGGTGACAGCTTGGAATTGGTAGCGGGTGAAGCCGAGGTGCGTCGAACGGCGTCGGGGTAGTTGGGCGAACTGACGAAGGCTTGAGGGCCACGGCCCCGAGCTCAGAAGAGGTCACGCTGTTCCTGGTCGCTCAACGGCGGGTTTGATCGCCTGCGGTAGAAAGGAAGTCATGGCGGACGTGGTCGAGCACCGCTACGGCCCAGGCGACATACGACTCGTGACGGCATCCTTCCGCAGCCACCACTTCGTGCCCCACGCCCACAGCGAGTACGCAATCGCAGCCATCGAGCGCGGAGTTGAGGCGGTCCGCTACCGGGGCGCCACTGAGCACGCGCCCGAGGGAAGCCTGCTGCTCCTGGACGCTGACACCATCCACGCCGGCCGCCCCGGCATAGCCGAGGGCTGGGATTACCGAGTCTTTTACCTTCCGCCGGCACTGCTGATCGAGCTCGCCGGACACCGCCCCAGCTTCCGGGATGCGACCCCGCACGATCCGCGGCTGGCTGCCCGCCTGGTCCGGCTGCACCGGCGCCGAGACCAGGACACTCTGGCCGCGCAGGAGGAATTCGAAGCACTCTGCACAGAGATCATCGCCCGCTTTACTCGCCGCACTGTCCCTTCGCCACCACCGCTCCTCGTGCGGAAGGTGCAGCGCCACTTGGCCGCCGATCTCCGACGCACACCGGCGCTTGACGAGCTCGCGACCGCCGCGGGCCTGCCCCGGTTTCAACTGCTACGTGCGTTTCGCCGCGAAACCGGCGTCACCCCACACGGTTACCTCCTACAACTACGCCTGCAGTGTGCCCAGCAGCTTCTCACCGCCGGACACACCGTAGCCCACGCCGCCGCCGAGAGCGGCTTCTTCGACCAAGCTCATCTGCACCGACACTTCCGTCGAGCGTTCGCTGCCACGCCAGGCCAATTCGGTCGCAATAACGTACAAGACCGCCAACACCCATCCTCCTAACCTGTCCGACGTGGACGAATACACCAGCCCCGAGTTCTCCCGTAGTGCCCTCCTCACCATCGACCTGCAGCGCGATTTCGTCTCCGACGTCGCCGGTACCGCTGAGGTGCTGCCCTCGGTGCGGCAGCTGACGGGCGTGTTTCGCAAAGCGGGGCGGCCGATCGTGCACATCGTGCGCTTGTACTTGTCGGACGGCAGCAACGCCGACCTATGTCGGCGGACCCAGCGCGGCAAGGCTGAGCCGCACTCGACGGGCTCTCAGCTCGCCGACGGGCTAACAAGCGAAGGCGAGCTTGACCCTGACCTACTCCTCGCCGGAGGCGCGCAGGAGGTCGGCCCGAACGAACACATCCTGTACAAACCCCGCTGGAGCGCCTTCTTCGGCACCCGGCTGCTGGAGCACCTCAGCGAACGCACGGTGAGCACAGTGGTCGTCGCCGGCTGCAACTACCCCAACTGCGCACGTTCCACGCTCGTCGACGCAAGCGAACGCGACCTGCGTGCCGTTGCCGTGCGCGACGCGATCTCCGGTTGGACCACCGACGCGGATCGCGAGATGCCCGGTATGGGGATCGTGTGCCTGGACACCGACGAGGTCATCGGCGCCCTTCGATGCATCGAGTAATGCGGCGTCTCCACCGGACAAAGTGCACGCATCGGCATGTGCTCGCCTCCTCACCACCATGAGATGTAGCGCCGGGTCGATCCGGAGCAGATCGGCGTCCAGCCATCGATGGGGTCGATCGGAGGCCAGCCGTGACCGTCGCCATTCTCGGTCATGGCGCCAGTCTGACCGGCGGCACTGACACCTCGCGCGCCAATTCTGCGATGCAGCAATATCAACTGGGCCTGCACAGCGTTGGCGACGCGTCGCAGGATCGGTGAACTTCATTGCAGAACAGTGATTTTCGACGTGCCAGATGTCGGCGCGGCGTGCCATTCTGCAGGGATGAGCACCACCGTCGCCTGCGTCGCGCTTCACGTTGCAGCTTGCGTTCTGATCGCCGGGGGTGGGCCAGGCTCGTCAGCAACTTTTCCGTTGCACTCGACATGCATTACTAGGTGCGTAGACTTAGAATTCAATTTGTGTTCAGCAACCGACAACTGTTCCGGGACTCGCCCGTCGAGTTGACCTCCGCGCAGGAGTCCTCGGCCAGGAACGCGGCTCGTCGAGCTGCGCGAGAGGCTCGGCGCTCGCTGCGCACTGCCCGTGGGCAGTACCGGCGCTACCGCGCCAGCGCGGCAGCCGTCTACCTGGACTGGCCGCGGTGGCATGGGGAGTACCTCAACGAGTACCACGGCAGCGGTGGGGTCAACGAGGGTGGCCTCCAGGTCAGCACCAACATTCCCGGCGACGTTTCATGACTCCCGGGGCGTGACAGGACTCCGTCAGGCCCCTTTGCCTACGATGACCGAATGACTGTTCAGAGGATCCGCCTACGGTTGCTGCTGTCGGCCAAGACCGTCGTGATCGCCTCCGCGCTCGTCGCTGCCGTGGTCCTGCCCGCAGCCCCGGCCGGCGCCGAGCCGATGACGGTGTGCCCGCCGAACCAGCCGAGCGGATGGAACGGCGCGCCGTGCTTTCCTCAGCCGTGCGTGCCCCCGTACGCGCCGGGAATCCCTCCATGCTTCATGCCGCCGCCGCAGATCGGCCCGAACGGGCTCCCGGTGTTCGGGTGAGCCACGTCGAGCTGACCGGTCGGCGCTACCACGTTGCGCGGGTCGCTCGCGGCGCAGGTGGCGGGTTGTGGTGGGTGTTCGTGGTCGGCGTGCTCATGGCGGAGATGAACTCGTTCGCCCTCCCCCGCCGCTACGCCGACTACAGCAGTGAATCGATCTTCGGAGTCGGACTCGGCCAGTCCGACTTCGGTTGGGTCGGCTACCAGCCGCTGACCGATCAACCACAGTCGCCGCTGACCGACTTCTTCTACAGTGCGAACCTCGTGGCGTCCGTCGCGGCAGTCGCCCTGGCCGTGACCGTGATCGCCGCGGTGGTTGAGGCTGTCGCGGTGGGCCGCTGGCCTGCGGGCGTCGCGACGATTCTCACTCCGACCTTCGGATCTGCCCTGATCCTCACCGCACTTCACTACCGGCACGGGATGGAGCTTCAGCTGAACCTCGCCGCGGTGTTCGTACTGGTGTTGATCGGCGTAGCTGCCCGCGAGGTGTGGAGTCGCGGGTTCGCGCCACGATCACAGCGAGGAGTCTGACATGACAACGGATTCCGCGACACCTGAGCCCACCTTGCCCTGGTGGCGGCGGCCACCCGGATGGCCCCTCGCCGCCGTCGCTGGGGTCGTGGCAGCGGTGATCTTGTACGACGCCGGCGCTCCCGGCGTGTTCGTGTTGACTGCGCTGGCGCTGCTCGGCTGCATCGGAATCATCGGCCTCATCTGGGTGGTACGTGTGATCTTGGCGATGCGGCACCGCCGCTGGGACTACCGCTATCTGGTGGTGCCCGCCATCGGGGTGCTCACGCTGACGCTGGTGGTGTTCAACGTGCCCTTCCACATGCGCTGGGCACATGCGCGACCAGCGCTGGAGCGTGCTGCCGCCGACGCGCTCGCGGGACGGCTACCGCTGCACGAGAATATGCGGGCCGGAACGTTCGACGTGTCGCCGGATTTACGAGACGGAACAGTTCGATTCCTGATCTGGAACGCGGGCGGTTTCATGGACACCCAGTACTTCGTCTACGCGCCCGACGGGTCCACGGCCCAGACCTATGGTGAGCACCCCGAGCGCAATTCCGTGCGGCACATCGGAGGTCCGTGGTGGATCGCGATGGAGGTCTTCTGACCGAGCGTCCGTGCGGAGTCGTCAGGTCCGAGGGCGGTACGGGCTCGGATCGTCTCCATGACCGTCCACCGTCCACGTCGCGAGGTAATCGGGGTCGGTAACGATCTCCCCGGTGGACCGCAACCGGTATTCACCGGGTGGAGCGGGACTGAACGACTCGGGCGCCGGAGGAAGCGTGAAGGTCTCGCCGCCGGGGCTCTCGATTTCGATCACCTCGTCGCTACAGCGGGTGACAGTGCCGTACCGCTGAATCGAGGAGCTCCGCTCTCCGTCGCGGTAGGTGATGCCGACCAGAACGCGTGCGCCGATCAGCCGGCCACCATCCACCGAGATCGCGTTGTCCTGCGCCTCGCCGCTCACGCGGGCGACGCTAGCATGCGCCGGCGAGTGAATCGGGGCACCGAGCCGCTCATATCGCTCCGCCGCTGTCCTCTACGTGGAGCGCCGGTTCGGCTTGCTGCGCACTCGACCGCCAGCCCAGTACGCCTTGCCAGATCAGCGTGACGATCACCGCCGCTGTGAGTGCCGTCCACCACCACGAACGGTCAGCAACCCGGCCGATGAACAGGATCGTGCAGGAGGCGAACAGGATCGTGTTGAGGATCCACAGATCGTCCCACATCCGCTTCAGCACACTCCACATCCAGCAAACTCTACAGCGCCTCCGGCCAGTACTCTTCTGCCATGCCAATCCGGATCGCTGCGACATGGTTCCTGCGCGGGATCGACACTGCGCTCGTCGTCGGGGCGGCCTACCTCTGCTGGACGCTGGTGTGGTGCGACGGCCCCTTCGAACGCATGGGCTGGATCTTCCCCGCGTTCTTCGTCGGACCACCTCTGCTACTCGCGGGCGCGGCGTACTTCGGGGTGTGCGCTGCGCGTGGCCGGCGGGTGGCGGTTCCGGTCGCAGCGATCGCTGCGGTGGTCGCTGTGTCGGCAGTGCTGATCGCGACCGGCGTGCTGCAGAAGGTGCGGTGGGCGCACGCCCGCTCAGAAGTTCTCGCCATCGCGGATCATCCGCCGGCACGCGGCGAGACCCAGCACCGCTGGATCGGCACCTACCCTGCCACCGTGCACACCAACTCGACCGGGACCGTCCTGATCAAGTTCGACGGAAGCTGGGACGGGCTGCTCTACGTCCCCGCCGGGATGCCCGACCCGGACCGCGACGGCGACCTACGGATCGGCCCTGAGATGCTGCCGCGCTGGTGGTATTACGACACGGACTGATCGGCCTCACCGGTCTTCTTCGGCAACGAGATGTCGACTGCTTCGCAAATTTTCTCGCAAGTATGCGAATTTTCCTGAAAGTCCAACTGCACGTTCGCTCGATAGGTTGCACGTGGTTTGCTCGGGGCATCCGGTCCCGGCCCCGAGTGTGAGGAGAACCCCGTGCTGAAGAAGCTTGCTGTGGCCGGTGCGTTGGCGCTGGGCGCTGTGCTGTCCGCTGCCGGCGTCGCGAACGCCGACGACATCTTGGTGGTCGGCTACGACCGCGTCGAGGAGTACTACAACACCGAGGCGGAGTGCCGCGCTGACGGGCCGAACGTGCGCCTGCAGATCAACGATCGCGCGTACCCGTACTGGTACTGCCGGATCGGAGACGACAACGGGGACACCACTCACTGGTACCTCTGGAACTCCGACGTCCCCAACTAGTCGTCGGCGCCCGCTGAACTGACCAGCGGCCCGCCGCGGTGCAGCAGCCCCGGGCGGGGGTTCCGGGGCTGCTGGTCGGCGATCTCGCGCCGCGGCGCGATCCAACGCGGCGATCGATATTCGATGGCGTCACACGTGAGGAGTACGCGATGAATGTTCGTGGACGGGCGCTGATCGGCGCTGCAGTGACAGGTGCGCTGCTCGGGGGATCGATGGCAGCCGCGGGTGTGGCGGCTGCGGACCAGATCCTGCCGACTGGGCCGCACGGGGTCACCTACATCAGGACCGAATCGGGACGCACCCTGTGCGGCATCGAGGGAGACCACGTGAACTGCACCGTGCAGTTCGTCAATCCGCCGCTGTCCAGCACGGGTGACATCGCAAACTCGGTGTCCCTCAACCAGAACGGCAGCTTCACCTACCTGGCCGCCGACCTCGGGGTGATCGACCCGCCGCACCTGATCCGCTACGACCAGACCTACATCGCCAACGGCTGGGCAGTCGAGGCGTACAGCGACGGCACCCGGTTCACGAACAACCGCAGCAACGAAGGCTTCTGGGTGAGCGTCACCGAGGTCAACTCGCTCGGACAGATGTGACAGCGAATCGAACTACCATCAAGCGACTGGGCCTACGTGGTGGGCTCGTCGCGGGAGTCGTGCTGCTGCTGTCGATTGCGGCCAGTCTGAGTCTGTATCTCATACATCGAAACGCGAACTACTCCACGGAGTTCGGCGCCGTGGACGCTGCCGATCGCGTCAACGTTCAGGTCTGGGTCGGCCGCGTCGACACCACCAGCCAGACCATGTCGGTCGAGATCGTCGCCGTCGAACCGACCGGGGCGCTGTGCGGGCCAGACAGCAGCTTCACCCGCGACATCGTCCTGACCACCTCCGCGCTCGGCGACCCGATTACCGTGGCGAAGGGGCAGACAGGCACGGACACTCCGCGCACATTCGCGGTGAACGGAATCGTGACCGACTACCCGTTCGACCGGTACCACTCGCTGATGACGTTCGCGGCCAGAGCCGACGGAGCGTCCGTACCGGTCGCGGTGACGATTTCGAACGCCGACCCGTTCTTTCGCAACACACCGAGCGCCGACTCAACCACAACGGATCCGCTCGCCGAGGTGGACATCGACCTGACCGCGACGCGGTCGACGCCGACTCTGTTGTTCGCCGTCTTCGTCATGGTGCTGATGCTGGGTCTGGCCGCTGCGGCCGTGACGGCGAGCTACTACATTCTGCGGTGGCGCAGGGGACTGCTCTTCCCCGGCTGCTCGATGATGGCCGCGATCCTGTTCGCCCTGATCCCGCTGCGCAACGCGGTCCCCGGCGACCCACCGATCGGCTCCGTGATCGACTTCGCTTCGTTCTTCATCGCCGAGACCGTGATCGCGACGGCGCTGATTGCCTCCGTCGTCGTCGGCTACCGCGTGGAGATCGCCAACGAACTCGCCCGCACCGACTGAAAATCACAACGCTACAAGGAGCTTCGACTATGAGGACGAGCGAGCTGATGCGGACCGGCGCCGCAGCCGTGGTGCTGCTGTTGTCCACGGCGGTGGCCGGCTGCGGCGCCGAGGAGCCCACCACCGACAAGATCCAACCCGCCGAGTCAGCCCAAGAGCCGGCGGGCCTTCCTGCTCCCCGTTCGACCGGACCGATATACGGGAACCCCGACGACGCATCGACGTACTGGGCCGAGCAGACCTACAGCGATTGCGGCCTGATGGCCGTGGCCACCGTCGTGGGCATGGTCAGCGGAAAAGCCCCCACCGAACAGGACATGATCGAACTGGCCGGCAACACCCCCAGCCAGGAACGCTCCGGACCCATCTACCTAGCCCCTCAGCCCGGTGACGACACCACCGACAACGCCACCGCGCCGGAAGATCAGCTTCGCCTGCTCAAGCACTTCGGCATCGCGGCCACCATCACCAACGACGACATCGCCGCTGCTGGCGGTATCCCCACCGGACTCGATGCGTTGGAGCAATACCTCGGCGCCGGCCGCAAAGCGATCGTGTCGGTGAACGCCGAAACCATCTGGGGCGAGGGCGGCGATCACACCGAGGAAGACCACGCCATTGTCGTCGCCGCGATCGACACCGACCAGCAGATCGCGTACCTGTCCGACAGTGGCACCGAAACCGGTGCGGGAGAACAGGTACCGCTCAATACCTTCGAAACCGGATGGCAGGCCAGCGGGCACGCACTGCTGGTCACCGACAAGCCGGCCTAGCGAGAGGCAGCACATGACAGACAACTCCCCCGCGTCACCACCGCGGACCCCCAAAAGACCTTCACCGCCGACGACGGGCTGGGCCGTCGCCGCCCTGATCTTCGGCATCATCGGCGGAGCGGTGATCGGCATCATCTGCGGACTCGTCGCGCTCAGCAAGATCAGGTCCGGCCGATCCGGAGGTCGTGGCCTCGCCGTCGCCGGCTTGACCCTGTCGGGATTGTGGATCGTCATCGGGATCATCGCCATCGTCGTGGTGGTCGCGGTCCCGAGCGATTCCGAAGACCATTTCGTTCCCGCAGCCGGAACCTGTTTCGCCGCCGAGCCCGACGGAAACTTCGAGGAGAGCGACGTCCTGCCCTGCGATCAGCCTCACAAGGTCGAGGTGTTCGCGGTGTTCACCGTCGCCGGCGACCAGTACCCGGGCGATCCTGCCGCTGAGAAGTTCGTCGACCGCTGCAACAGTGCCTACGCGGCGTACGCAGCAGAAGACGCCCCTGACATGGACATCGAAGCCCTGCGTCCCACCGCGCAAACCTGGGATGAAGGAGTCCGCACGGTCAAATGCCTTGCCGTCTCGACCGATTCCCTCACTGGGTCCGTCAAGGGCTGAGGCACAGCGTCTGACGGCTCGGACACTTCGTCAGTTGCCGGATCTCCTTGTCGTCGGCCACCTGGCTCGCCGGTACACGGTCGGGGTGACACCGACCCGGTTCCTGAAGGTTGTCGCGAAGTGACTCGCGAACTGGTAGGGCGTCATGTGGAACGCCCTGCCGAACGCCTGACAAAACACGTCGAGCTTCATCCCGACAAGGCCGGCCAGCGTCGGCAGATCGCGATCTCGGAGCTGAGGCCGTCGCGGATGAACTCAACCAGTCGCTGCTGCTCGGACAGGCTCAGCGGCCGGGCTTCCCTCGACGCCCGCGGCCTGCCCTCACCGTACTGGTCTTGCACATGCAGACGTAGCCCATCGGCAAGCGACTCCCGCAACAGCCGCGCAGCTACGTCGCCGCGGCCGTTGAGGCTGACGATCCGGTCGCGAAGTCCGCGCCTCACACCCGTCGCGGCAGCTGCCAGGGGCACGGTGACCGACATGGACGAGACGGATCCCTTGCACGACGACGAGAACATTCGCGACGAAGGCGAGGAGTACCAAGACGACGAGGAGCGGGACCGCGACTGACTCCTACGGGCCGTTCACACCGACCCCGGGCGCGTGGTGATCTGGGCCGAGGATGTGGTGCAGCGCGGCGTCCACGGGCTCAATCCCGCCCGAACCCCATCGCAGCCAAACGTTCCCGCACCACACCCTCGCCGAGGAGGTAGTCGGCCTGCATCAGCAGCTCGGCGGCGCGGTCAGGATCTGGTCTCAGCCCGCCGTCGCCTACAAGGAGCATCACCCCGGCGGTGAACGCGGCCTGCGCGTGGTTGGCCTCCGCGGCCTTGAGATACCACTCCAACGACATCTCTGCGTCGCGCGCCAAGCCATTCGTGCCTGCGCCGTAGAAGGCGCCCAGGTTGTACTGCGCGCGGGCGCTCCCCAGGTCGGCCGCCCAGAACATATGCCCCAATGCAACATCGTCGTCTTGGGGTACGCCGATGCCGGCCGACGTCAGCACGGCCAGTTCGAAGACAGCGTCGGCGTCGAAGCGTTCAGCAGCGGCATAGAACTTGCGCACGGCGGCAACCGGATCTGGGGCGACTCCGAATCCGGCGTTGAGCATGTAGCCGACGAGTACCAGGGCGTCGGTGCGTTCGGGTGTCGAATCGCTGAACGCTGCGGCGCGCTTCCACGCCTCCTGGGCAAGATCGGTGCGTTTGGCGTAATACACGGTCCTGGCGAGTTCAAATGTCGCGTCTGGCTGTCCAAGTCGTTCGGACAAGCGGAACAGCTCGATCGCGCGGTCGACGTCCTCGGGTAGGAGCGGTGCGCGCCACGTACCGCCGTTCCGGTACAGCGATGCGAGCTCCATGTAGGACTGTGCCAGGCCCGCACGGCCTGCCCGCTCGAAGCCCAGCACCATCGCATCCGTGGCGTCGGGCGGCAACAGCCCGGTGCGGTGTTCGTTGCGCACGAAGGCCGCCGACAACTCCCGGGCGTCCTCGAACAGCGTCTGCGCGTCCGAACCTGGATCGGACAGTGTCTGCATCAATTTCGTGTATGCGACCGACACCACCGCGTCACCACTCGTCATCTTCGTCGTCCGCTTCCTCAAGCGGCGGGCGCGGCTTCCGCATCACCACCACCGCCCAGATCACACCGCCGATCAGCGCCGCGACGACCGCTAAGAAGAGCAGCTGTCCCGCCATGTAGGCCATTTCATCCCTCCGGAGCAGATTAGTGCGGCACTTCGTCAAGGCCGTTCGCAGCCAGCGTCTCCACCATCGCTGCGACCACCTGCTCGGCGGACCAGTCGTCAGGCGCCGAGATCAGCGTTCCCCCAGCCAGTTCCGTCGCCGTGAGCCCGTCCGCGACCCGGCTGACCGTCCCGACCTCCGAGCTGATCCAGGTGCGGTAGCCCGCTCCGATCTTCCAACCGCCGCGGCGTGCAAGGCGGTTGGTCGCGGAGTCGGTCAGCGTCAGCGTCGCAGGTCGCCAGGCGGACGCGAGAGCCGCGCACACCGCGTCGCCTACTGCGCTGGTGATGCCGCCGGACGAGGTCTCCCGCAAGTCGATGTGGAGCCGGTGGCTGGGGACCCTCCTGCCGAGACCGCTCGACCCCGCATCGATCCAGACCTTCGCAGCCGCCGCGGCGCCGACGCCAGACATGACCATCGCGTAGCCTGCACTTGGAATGACCTCACCTTGCTCGCCTTCAGGAAGCGCCTCGTGCACCGAGTTTCCGCGGACGATGTCCGCCAGCTGCGCGGGTGAGCCTTCCCAGCGCTGGCCCCGGGAAGTGTCCCAGTGCGTGATACCCAAGGCGTCTCCCAATTGCCCCAGTAGCGCGTCGGTCCGATCGGCGATCCACTCGGGAGATTCACCGGTCGCGACCCAGACAGAGTTCAGGAACGCAGAGCCCGCCCACGCGGGGGCTGTCACCTCAGTGTTCATACTCTGCGAGACCGCTCTCATAACGTTCGAACTTTCGTCGATTATCCGGCAGTCGGCGTGAGGAACCAGCCCGCCCGCACAACTATCGGGTCAGCTCCCAGTACTTCTCGGCGGTTGTCTCCACGTATTTACTCAACACGTCGGTCAGAGATTCGAATCTATACCAGTCGCGGCGCGGATATGAGCCCGCCGAAATCAAAACGGCGTCGTCCGCATCGATGATGAGCATGTCGGTGTCGCCGACGAATTCACCGAGCACCCAATCAGAATCCGAAACTTCGTAGCCATCATCGGCCCGGTCGCGCGATCGCTGCTTCGCGCCTGTCGGGTTGCGAAGCGTCAATCCGCAGATTCCGAACTTCTCGTCGACGAGAAGCAGCCCTTCGGAAGTGCGGCGCCAGAATTCGCGCAGCTGCCTTGTAGCACCGGCCGGGATGTCACTGTCACTGAGCCCGACGTCCAGGCTGCAAGTGAGCGTCACTCCGTCCATATCCGGCGCGGGGATGGATACATTCCGGTAGTTCTCCATGAACTCAAACACGTGCGGAACAGCCCGTCGCCGTCTGGTTGCCGGGCAGGGCGAACCCACTCATTGTCCACATCTGATCGACCGCACCAGCGCCTGCGCCGAGGTCAGATCGTCTCCGCTGTCGAAGTACACGGCCAGCTGCAGGTGGCCGACGCTGCTCACCACGAACCCGTAGAGCGCTGGCAGCCTCCCGTCGTCGGCCCCTTCGGCGAGGCGGTACGTCAAGAAGTGCACACCGTTCTCGGACCACTCGGCGTGGTCGAATCCCCGCGGTGAGACGTACCCCTTCACCTGCCGAAAACGCTCGGTCGGGGCGTCGTTGCGGGGGTTACCCCACGGCGTGAACATCGCCGTCAGACCCGGCCGCCAGAACACAGCCGAGGACGAGCCCGTGCCCTGGTCGATGCGGAAGTTCATCGGTTCGGGCACCATGAGCACCCAGTCAGCGGTGAGTTCGTGGTAGCCGCTCACGACCGGGAACTGCGGGTTGAGCGCCGGAGGAGTCGGCTCATTCGGATCCCGCGGCGCGCCATCGGGATCCTCCACGAAGGCGTCCCTGTGTCGGATGAACGCAGCCCCCGGCGGTGCCTGGAGGTACGGCAGGATCGCACGGTCGTAGTTGGCGATCTCGTTGAGCGACAGCAGGTTCACGTGGCCGGGTTCGGCAAGGTACTCCGGGGTCTCGTCCCCGGCGGTGAACACCCAGCCCGAGCCGTCGCGGTACATGTAGCCGACCGGGCTGCCGTCCACCAGGATTCGGTCGGTCGCCATGCAGCCGTCCTCGGGAGCGAGGCCCGGCACGATGTCCTCGGACCGCAAGCGGAACTTGTTCGCCACGAACGGCACAGTACCGCCAGCCGCCCCTGATGCTCTCCTATGCCGGCGTTGGGCCATCAGACCCCGTCGAGCTCGGGTTCGGTGTCTGCGCTGAGAACACGCTGTAGAAGTAGGCGACGCTGTCGGTGTCACCGTTGTCGACCCGCTTGAACGCCTTCCCGACCGTGTACCGCACCCACGCGGCGTCCCACTGCTCGCCCCCGGGCTTGCGGATCTCCACCGTCATCGCGTCCGGCAACCCCACCGCCTGGATGTACTCGGTCGACAGCTCCCCCGCCTTCTCCATCTCCTCGTACGTCTTGTCGGGCGGCAGCGGCGCCAGTCCAAGTCCCCACTGGTCTTCGCCGTTGAAGCGGTGCAGCGGATTCGAGAACGTGCTGACGTCGCACCCGCCTGGTAGCTGAGCTACGAGCACGCCTCCGTCGTAGGTCAGGACGTGCGTGAATCCGCTCATCGTTAGCGGCGGGTACCAGAGGGGTAGTCAATGACCTTCACATAGTCCGGGATGCGCGCCATGGGTGCGAACTCTAGGACGGATAACTGACCTTGAGTGTGAACCTGTGGGAAGTTCTTCACCACTCAGAAACGAAGAGACCCCCTCCGACGCTGGTCAGAGAGGGTTTTTTCTGGTCGGGCTGACAGGATTTGAACCTGCGACCACTTGACCCCCAGTCAAGTGCGCTACCAAGCTGCGCCACAGCCCGCTTGCTTCCGGCTTGCACCGGCAGCGAGTCGAAAGCTTACCGTAGCCTCCCGCCGTTCTCGTAATCCGCCCCACCCGTCACAGGCCACCCTTCACTGGGCTGCGGTTTCGGCGACGGCCGCGTCGGCTTCGTCGACGGCGATCTCCGGTGGCAGCTTCTTGAAACCGCGGCTCGTCACGCCCAGCACGACGATGCCGAGACCCAGCCAGCAGAGCCCCAAGACGATCGCCCGGGTGTCGAGCTGCAGCAGCAGATACGACGTGATGACCGCACCTATCGCCGGCGCCACGACGTAGAGCAGCGGATTGCGGGGCTCACCGGCGGCCCGGTGGCGGAAGTAGTAGACGATGACCGACACGTTCACGAGGGTGAACGCGACGAACGCCCCGAAATTGATGAATGACGTCGAGGTCGCCACGTCCAGGAACATCGCCAGCAGGCCCACCGCGCCGACCATCACCAGGTTGGCCGCCGGGGTACGGAACTTGGCGCTCAGCCTGCCGAACACCGACCGGGGCAGGGTGCCGTCGCGGCCCATGGCGAACAGCAGTCGCGACGCGGAGGCTTGTGCGGCGATGCCGGACGCGAACTGGGCGAGGATCAGGCCCGCGAGGAACACCGCCCCGAACAAATTGCCGCCGATCTGCTTGGCGATCTCCAGTGCGGCCGACGAGGAATCGGCGAATTCCCCACCGGGATGCACCAATTGAGTGGTGTAGGCGATGACCAGGAAGATGGCGCCACCGATCAGCGCGATCAGCAAGATGGCGCGCGGCATGTTCTTGCGCGGCTCGACAGCTTCCTCGGTGAAGGTGGTGACGGCATCGAACCCGAGGAATGAGTAGGCGGCGATGGCCGCGCCGGCCGTCACTCCCCCGATGCTGGCGCCGATCCCGGTGAACGGGCTCGCACTGACCAGCCCGCCGGCACCGCTGCTGCGGACAACGGAGGCGACCGACAGCACGACGAACAACCCGATGACGAGTAACTGGAACGCCATCAGTAGGTAGTTGGCCTTGTCGGCGACCTTGATGCCGACGACGTTGAGCACGGTGGTGATGAGGATGAATCCCAGCACCCACAGCCACCCGGGTACTCCCGGGAACTGGGCGTCCAGATACGCCGCCCCGATCAGCCAGATGACCATCGGCAGAAACAGGTAGTCCAGCAGCACCGCCCAGCCGGTGAGGAATCCGGCGCGTGGATCGATGGTGCGGCGCACGTAGGTGTAGGCCGAACCCGACACCGGATACGCGGCCGCCATCCGGCCGTAGCTGGACGCGGTGAAGAGCATGGCCGCCAGCGCGATCAGGTAGGCCGACGCAGACGCTCCGGCGGTGGTGGATGCGATCACACCGAAGATGCCGAGCACGATCAGCGGCGTCATGTAGGCCAGCCCGAACAGCACCAGCGAGCGCAACCCGAGGGCGCGGACCAGCGTCGGTTGCCCGGCAGATGGTGGTGTCATGGCAGGGCCTTTCAGTTGGTGTGGCGGTTCGACGGTGACCAATGCTGTGGGTCGATTCGGCCCTGGTACAGCGGCAGCTCGATCGGACGGTCCGACGGTCCGAACTGGTCCCACATCCGGTTGGTACCGGCGGTTCCTCGCTCACGTACCGCGGCAACGGCGCCGAAGTCGATGTGCTGGTAGAGCACGTCCGGCGCTGCGCCGGAGGCCTCTTGGAGCACAGCACCTTCGGGGTCGACGAGGATGCTGCGCCCCTTGCCCACCGGTCCGGCACAGTTGACGCTCAACGTGAAGACCTGGTTCACAATCGAATTGGCGCGAGCCAGGACCAGTTCCTGACTGCGGTCCTCGGTGGTGGTCTTGACGACGTTGACGATCACGTCGGCGCCCATCCAGGCGAGATGGCGGCTCACCTCAGGGAACCAGGCGTCATAACAGATGGACAGCCCGAGACGGCCGACGTCAGGAATGTCGACGGTGACAAAACTGCTTCCGGGCGTGTACTTTTCGAACGGTCTCCAGGGGAAGATCTTGCGGTAAGACGCCATGAGCCGGCCGTCGGGAGCGAAAACTGGTGCGGTGTTGAAGAATTCGCCGTTCTCACCACGCTCGCACACCGAGCCGGGAACCAACCAGGCATCGGCGGCGCGGGCAACCTCACCGAGGGCGGCGATCAAGGGGCCGTCCAGTGGCTCGGCGGCAGCGGCCAGCGTGTCGGCGTCCCCGGTACCGAACAAGTGGATCTC
The DNA here is from genome assembly GCF_022179545.1 of Mycolicibacterium fortuitum subsp. fortuitum. The sequence goes on from NZ_AP025518.1 coordinate 3,547,487, forward strand.
GGGATAGACGATCAGCGCCGGGCCGGTCACCGCCGACCGGACGCGAAGCACGTCGGACGCGAACTCGGTGATGGTGTCCTGCCTGCCGAATACCGGCAGGCCCGTTATGTCGAGCGGTGCCGCCTGGACCGCAGCCACCGTGATCGAGCCGGACACAGGACCTCCGAAGCATTAATAACGCAGAATGAGCGAATTTAGCGGAATATTAGTTCAGCATGAACAAATAAGGCAATAGCTCACGTACCCTGAGGCCATGACGTTGCAGGTCGGTGACGCGCACCCGGCGCTGAGCGCCCCGGTGGTCGCCGGCATCACCCGGCTCAGCGCGGCCGACACGGTGCGGGCTCGCCTCGAACTGGCTATCGAGCTGGGGCTCATGACCGACGGGGAGCGGCTGCCCCCCGAGCCCGACATCGCCGCCGCTCTCGACGTCAGTCTGGCCACGGTTCGCCGGGCCTTGCAGTCCATGGCCGACGAGGGCCTGGTGGTCCGCCGACGTGGCCGGGCCGGCGGGACCTTCGTCGCCCCCGGCGGTATCCGGGTCACGTCCGGACCCGATCGTCCGTCGGCCACTTTTCGCGCCGATGCCGCCGAGGTTCGCCGCCTCATCGACCTGCGCGCGCTTGCCGAGGATGCGCTCAGTGCCGCCGCGGCGCAGGCCGCCACCGATGCGGAGCTCGACGCACTGGCGGCCATCGTCGCCGAGGCTGCCGCGGCCACCGACTGGACCGGCTTCCACAGCGCCGATCAGCGCTTCCACGAATCTGTTGCAGCGGCAAGCGGTCTCGACTGGGCGATGCACACCTACTGCGATGTGCTGCACGGGCTGTACCGCTACTTCATTCCGTACCCGATCGACTACCTGCGCCAGTCCAACCGCGAGCATGCTCAGCTGGTGGAGGCGCTACGCCGGCGCGACAGCCGGGCAGCCTCCGAGATCGCCCGCAATCACGTGCTGACGTTGCACCAGACGATGTACGTCGGATTGCCGCAGCCGGCGAGCGAGTAGGGCTAGCGTCGCGCCGCCGGCGCTTCGACCGCGGTGACGACCGAATCGTCGACATCGCGCGGCGCCCGCGACGTCTGCCAGGCGCGGACCACGAGAGCTGCCCACCCCGCCACGATGAGCGTGTAGATCCCGGTCGACCACGGCCAGTGCACGCCGAAGTAGTGCACCAGTTTCTGGCTGTTGGTCAGCAGGATGACCCCGCCGACAGCGGTACCGAGCAGCGCGGGATTGATCCGGCTGACCAGCCAGGCGGCAATCGGTGCGGCGATCACCCCGCCGACCATCAGCCCGAGCACCACGGGCCAGTTCTCCAGGAACTCTTGGCGCAGCCCGACCAAGAAGCCGATCGATGCCGACACCGCGACCAGGAACTCCGAGGCGCTCACCGAACCGATCACGGTCCGCGGTGCGGTCTTGCCCTGCGACAGCAGGGTGCTTGTAGTCACCGGACCCCAGCCGCCGCCGCCGGACGCGTCGATGAAACCGCCGAACAGCCCGAGCGGGGCCAGGAACTTCGCACTGTGGCTGGTGCCGTGTTGCCCGAGCGTCAGTGGGGTGCCCAGCGAGAAACGCAACAGCACATACAGCCCGATGCCCAACAGGATCGCCGCCATGAGCGGTGCGGCGGACTCCGTCGACAGCGACGACAGCACCGTCGCACCGGCGAATGCGCCTGCCGCACCGGGGATCCCGAGCTTGGCGACCAGCGGCCAGTCGATGTTCTTGAACCGCCAGTGCGACACCGCCGACGCCAGCGTGGTCCCGACCTCAGCCAGGTGCACCGCGGCGCTGGCCTGTGCCGACGCCACCCCGCTCAGCACCAGCAGGGTCGACGCGGTGACACCGAAGGCCATCCCGAGCGCACCGTCGACCAACTGGGCCCCCAGGCCGACGAGCGTGAAGATCAGAAGCGAACGCATGGGTTCGGCTGCTTTCGATTGTGGTCACCGCCCCGGGTGACCCGACGGAAGGTTGGGCGCGTGTCTACCGACCCGCGCGACACCACTCGTCGAAAGCCATCAACCGGCGCGACGGCCAGAAGGGCTCGAGGGCAGCCAGAGCAGACGGTGCGGTGCGGTAAGCACGTTCGGCCACCGGTCACCCCTTTCTGCTCGACAGCTGACGTGACTTTACCTGAGCCCGCGGACGGGCCCGGGTAGGCCCTACAGGCTCAGCAACCGGTAGAGCCCGATGAGCCCCACCACCACGATCACCGCGCGCAACGCATTCGGCGACAGCCGGCGCCCGTAGTGCGCGCCGAGGAAGCCGCCGATCAGCGAGCCCACCGCGATCAGGCCCGCCGCCGCCCAGCTGATCCGGTCGAACGCGACGATCGTGTACGCCAGCGCCGCGACGATGTTGACCAACAACGACAGCAGGTTCTTGGCGGCGTTCATCCGCTGGATCGACTCCGGCAGCAACGCGCCCATCACCGCGATCAACAGAATTCCCTGGGCCGCGGTGAAGTAGCCGCCATAGATGCCGACGGCGAACGTGCCGATCACCAGCACGGCCATGCGACGCGAGCTGACATGGTCGGCCGATTGGCCGGAGGCCTCGGCGCGCTGCCGCGCCCAGGCCTGGATCTTCGGGCCGACCACGACGAGCACCAAAGCCAGGATCAGCAGCACCGGCACGACCGCGATGAACACCTTTTCGGGCAGGTGCAGCAGCAGCCAGGAGCCCAGTCCGGCACCGATCAGCGATCCGGGAATCTGCCAACGCAGCCGCTTCCACTGGCCGCGTAGCTCGCGGCGATAGCCCCAGGTGCCCGAGACGCCGCCGGCGACCAGACCGACCGCATTCGACATCGTCGAGGTGACCGGCGGATAGCCGAGTGCCACCAGGGTGGGGAAGGTGATCAGGGTGCCGGATCCGACGACCGCGTTGATCGCGCCGGCACCGACACCGGCCAGGGCAATCAGGATCATGTGCGTGACGGACACCCGGGCCACCCTATCCGCCGGACTTGTGTACGACGCGTCACGCCGGGCGTCACCCAGGGTTCAGATCGCTAACGCTTCTTGGGCGCGCCCCTCTTCTCGCGGACACGAACGTTGATCTTCACCGGGCTGCCCTCGAAACCGAACTGCTCGCGCAGGCGGCGCTCCAGGAACCGGCGGTAGCCGGCCTCAAGAAATCCGGAGGTGAACAACACGAAGGTCGGGGGCCGGGTGGCCGCCTGGGTCGCGAACAGGATCTTGGGCTGCTTGCCGCCACGCACGGGCGGCGGTGTCGCGGCCACCACCTCTTTGAGGAAGTTGTTGAGCTGCCCGGTCGAGATCCGCTTGTCCCAGGACGCCAGCGAGGTCTCCAGGGCCGGCACCAGCTTCTGCACGGCCCGGCCGGTCATGGCCGAGATGTTGACCCGCGGCGCCCACTGGACCTGCACCAGTTCGCGGTCGATCTCTTTGTCCAGCAGGTACCGCCGGTCCTCGTCGACCAGGTCCCACTTGTTGAACGCGATGACCAGCGCCCGTCCGGCCTCGATCACCATCGACAGCACCCGCAGGTCCTGCTCGGTCAGTGGCTGCGAGGCATCGATCAGCATGATCGCCACCTCGGCCGCGTCGATGGCGCCGTGGGTGCGCACCGAGGCGTAGAACTCGTGCCCGCTGGCCTGCCCGACCTTGCGGCGCAGACCGGCGGTGTCCACGAAACGCCAAGTCTTGCCGCCCAATTCGATCAGCGAGTCGACGGGATCGACCGTGGTGCCCGCGACGTCGTGCACGACCGAGCGCTCGTCACCGGCCAGCCGGTTCAACAGCGAGCTCTTGCCGACATTCGGCTTACCCACCAGCGCCACGCGGCGCGGGCCACCGGTACCGGTGCCGGCCACCTCCGACACCTCGGGCAGCTTCTCCATCACCGTGTCGAGCAGATCGGCCACACCGCGGCCGTGCATGGCGCTGATCGCGTGCGGCTCACCGATGCCGAGCGACCACAGCGCCGCGGCGTCGGACTCACCCCGCTGGGTGTCAACCTTGTTGGCCGCCAAGAAGACCGGCTTACCCGACTTGCGCAGCATCCGAGCGGCCGCCTCGTCGGCCGAGGTCGCACCGACGACGGCATCGACCACCAGGATGATCGCGTCGGCGGTGCGCATGGCCACCAGTGCCTGATCGGCGACCAGTTGTTGCAAACCCTTGGCGTCGGGTTCCCATCCCCCGGTGTCCTGCACCATGAATCGGCGCCCGAGCCAGTTCGCGTCATAGGAGACCCGGTCGCGGGTCACCCCGGGGATGTCCTGCACGACGGCTTCGCGACGGCCCAGGATCCGGTTCACCAGAGTGGATTTCCCGACGTTGGGCCGGCCGACCACGGCCACCACCGGAGGCGGCGCGGCGGCCTCCTCCAGAACCTCTGCGACCTCGTCGCTGAGCTCCCAGTCGGTCTCGTCCGACCAGGTGCCGTCACCGTCGCTCATCGGCGTACTCCCGCATGCTGGGTCACCAGGTCGAGAAGGTGTGCCACGACCTGTGTTTGGTCCATATCACTGGTGTCGACCACCAGCGCATCCTCGGCTGCTCGCAACGGGGAAACAGCTCGCGTGGAATCGAGGTGGTCGCGCCGTTGCACGTCGGCGAGCACCGTCTCGTAATCGTCGGGCAGACCGTTCGCGATGTTCTGGGCGTTGCGGCGCCGGGCCCGCTCCTCGGCAGAGGCGGTCAGGAAGATCTTGACGTCGGCCTTGGGCAACACGACGGTGCCGATGTCGCGGCCCTCGACCACCACGCGTCCACCCGCCGAGGCCAACTCGCGCTGCAGTTCGACCAGCCGGGCACGCACACCGGGAACCGCGGAGACGGCCGACACCGCGCGGGTCACCTCGTCACCGCGGATCTCCTCGGAGACATCTTCACCGGCCAGGTACGCGCGGTCCTCACCGGGATCCGAACCCACCCCGATCACCGCGCCCGACGCCACCGCATCGATCGCCGCGGCATCGCCCAGATCGGTTCCGGCGCGCAGCACCGCCAGCGTGACGATGCGGTACATCGCGCCGGTGTCCAGATAGCTGGCACCCAGGGCTTGCGCCAAACCTCTTGATACCGAGGACTTCCCGGTCCCGGCCGGTCCGTCGACCGCTACCACCAGAGATCCGCTCACATTCCCACCGCCTGATAAAGCTCGCCGACTTCCTTGCGGCTGAGCGCTCTGATACTGCCCGGCCGCTGGTCGCCGAGCGCCACCGAACCGATGTCGGTGCGGACCAGTTCCTGCACCGGGAAATCCACCGCGGCCAGCATTCGCCGCACGATGCGGTTGCGGCCCTCGTGCAAGGTGACCTTCACCAGGGTTTTACCCGGCACGGTGTCCACCACCGCGAAGTCGTCCACATGAGCCGGGCCGTCGTCCAGTTCCACACCGGCGCGCAGCTTCTTGCCGAGCCCCCGGGGCACGGTGCCGATCACCGTCGCCACATAGGTTTTGGGGATCTCGTACGACGGGTGCATCAGCCGGTGGGCGAGCTCGCCGTCGTTGGTCAGCAGCAGCAGACCCTCGGTGTCGGCGTCGAGGCGGCCGACGTGAAACAGCTTCTTGTTGCCGCGGACCCGGTGTTCGACGAGGTCTCCGACGCAGGGGCGGCCACGCTCGTCGGACATGGTCGAGAGCATCCCGCGTGGTTTGTTGATGGCCAGGTACACCAGGGTGTCGTCGAGCACCACCCGCGAACCGTCCACCCTGATCTCTGCCGTCGCCGGATCGACCCGGGTGCCGAGCTCGGTCACCAACCGGCCGTCCACCTCGACGCGGCCGTCGGTGATCATCCGTTCGGCCACCCGCCGGGAGGCAATTCCGGCCTGGGACAACACTTTTTGCAGTCGCACGCCTTCTTCGTCAGCCATGTCAGTCCTTGTCCACGTCGAAGGCCATCGGCTGGTCGCCATCAGACGAACCGCCGTTGAGTTTGGCGAAACGCGGCTCATCACCGAGAGATTCGCTCAGATCGTCGATCACGTCGACATCGGGCAGCAGCGGTGCGATGTCAGGCAGATCGGACAGCGAGGTCAGCCCCAGCCGCTCCAGGAACAACTCGGTGGTGGCGAAGGTCGCGGCACCGGTGTCGGGGTCGGTACCCGCCTCGGTGATCAGACCGCGTGCCACCAGAGTCCGCATCACGGCGTCCACGTTCACGCCGCGCACCGCGCTCACCCGCGCCCGGGTCACCGGTTGCCGATAGGCCACCACCGCCAGGGTCTCCAGGGCAGCCCGGGTCAGTTTGGACCGGGCGCCGTCGAGCAGCAACCGCTCGACGTACGGCGCGTAACGCGCCCGGGTGTACATCCGCCACCCACCGGCGGCCTCACGAAGGTCGATGCCGCTGTCTCGGGCCGCCAGTTCCTCGGACATCAGGCGCAGCTTGGCCATCACCCGGTAGGCGGGCTGTTCGGTCGCCGAGGCCAGCGCATCCACCGTCACGGGTGTGTCCACCACCAGCAGGAGCGCTTCGAGCACCGCGCCCAGTTCACCGTCTTCGAGCTCGGGAACCGTCGCCACATCGATGCCCAGGTCATCTCCGACCGGGATCGCTTCACCCGGGGCATCATCGGACCGCTCTCCGGAATCGGAGATCTCGTCAGTCATTGTTCTCGCTATTCTTCCGCATCAGCGGTTGCCAGATGTTCGCTGGTCGGCCGATCTCCGGTCCACGAAACCTGGAGCACTCCAAGCGGTTCTGGTTGCTCGAATGCTACCGCCTTGGCTCGGAACAGTTCGAGCAGCGCCAGGAAGCGGCCGACGATCTGGAGTCCGTCGGTGCATTCGGCCACCAACTCGGCGAATGTCGCCCATTCGCCGATCCCCCGCTGTTCAAGCAGGGCGATGATGCGGTGCGCCTGCTCGGGCACCGACACCTTGGGCGCGTGGATGTGATCGATGCCGACGGTGGGAACGGGTCGCGGGGTGAATGCGGCCGCAGCGATCTCGGCGAATTTGCCGGCGTCGACGCCGAGCATCACCTCCGGCAGCAGGTCCGAGTAGCGGTCCTCCAGGGACACCGCCCGCGGATAGCTGCGCAGTGCCGCGGCCTCCAGTTCGGCGAACATCAACGCGACGTGTTTGAACGCCCGGTATTGGAGCAGCCGAGCGAACAGGAGGTCGCGGACCTCGAGCAGGGCGAGATCCTCCTCGTCGTGCACTTCGCCCGCAGGGAGCAACCGGGCTGCCTTCAAATCCAGCAGCGTGGCGGCGATCACCAGGAAGGTCGTGGTCTCGTCCAGTTCCAGCCTGGCGCCGATCTCCTTGGTGTAGGCGATGAAATCGTCGGTCACCTGGTGCAACGCCACTTCGGTGACATCGAGCCGATGCGCGAAGATCAGCTGGAGAAGAAGGTCGAACGGCCCCTCGAAGTTGGTGAGCCGAACCTGGAAGCGGTTCTGCTGCTCACCGGCAGTCTGCTCATCCCCGACGGCGGCATCCGCTGCGGCACCGTCAGTGGTCGGGGTGTTCAGGACATCGTTCACGCGCCGAACCGGTCGATGACTTCGCGTGCCAGCGATCGATAGGCGATGGCGCCACCCGACTTGGGCGCCCAGGTGGTGATCGGCTCGCCGGCCACGCTGGTCTCCGGGAACCGCACGGTCCGGGTGATCACCGTGTCGAACACCAGGTCACCGAACCGCTCCACGACGCGAGCCATGACCTCGCGGGCGTTGACGGTGCGCGGGTCGTAGCGGGTCACCAGGATGCCGCTGATCGACAGCTTCGGGTTGAGCCGGTCGTGCACCTTGTCCACGGTGTCGGTCAGCAGGGCCAGCCCGCGCAGCGAGAAGTACTCGCATTCGGTGGGGATGATCACACCGTCGGCGCAGGCCAGCCCGTTGACTGTCAGCAGGCCCAGCGACGGCTGGCAGTCGATCAGCACGTAGTCGTAGCGGTCCAGCACCGGATACAGGGCACGGGCCAGGGACTGCTCGCGGCCCACCTCGTTGACCAGCTGGATCTCCGCGGCCGACAGGTCGATGTTGCTGGGCACCAGATCCATGCCGCTGACGCGGGTCTTGATGACGACGTCGTCGATGGACACCCGCGGTTCGACCAGCAGGTTGTGCACCGTGTGCTCGAGTTCGTAGTGCGGCACGCCGAGGCCCGCCGACAGCGCGCCTTGGGGGTCCAGGTCCACCAGCAGGACGCGGCGGCCGTACTCGGCCAGGCTGGCGCCCAGGTTGATGGTCGACGTGGTCTTACCGACCCCGCCCTTCTGGTTGCACATCGCGATGACCTTGGCCGGGCCATGCACTGTGCGGGCCTTCGGTTCGGGGATGTCGCGCGGCGGCCGCCCGGTCAAACCGAGCTCGGGTGAGCTGTGCTCGAAGAGGCCGTCGTGTGCGCTGTCGTCGCTCATGCCCGACCACCGCTGGTCAGGCATCCCGCAGTATTCGCGCACATCCCGGCAAGTTTAACGTCGCTGTGCAGCCAGGACGGGCAGACCCGCGGGCAATCAGGCGCATATGGTGTGCGTCATGAGTCTCAAACAGCGGCTGCCGCTGTTGCGGTGGTCATTCATCCGGATGGGAATCGGCGCCAGGCACTTCTCCAAAACCGGGCAGTGGGGTGACGGACGGGAGGCCGCCGCCGCCGAATACGTGGTGGCCAACGCCCGTGCCGGCGACCTCGATGACGTACTCGCCACCATCGACAAGTTCGCCTATGAAAAGTCGTTTCTGATCAACGTGGGCGACGAGAAGGGCGCCCTGCTCGACGCGGCAGTCGTCCGGGCCGACCCGCGGCTGGCTCTGGAGCTGGGAACCTATTGCGGTTACGGGGCGATGCGCATCGCCCGCGCCGCTCCGGCCGCCCGGGTGTTCTCGGTCGAGTTCTCCCCCACCAACGCCGGCATCGCGCGACGGATCTGGGCCCACGCCGGGGTGGCCGACCGGATCACCTGCGTCGTCGGGACCATCGGCGACGGCGGCCGCACGCTCGACGCACTGGCGGCCGCCGGGTTCGGCACCGGCGGACTGGATTTCGTGTTCCTCGATCACGACAAGAACGCCTACCTGACCGACCTGCAGAGCCTGCTGGACCGTGGCTGGCTGCACCGGGGCTCGATCGTGGTGGCCGACAACGTGAAGCTGCCGGGAGCACCGAAGTACCTGGCCTACATGAACGAGCACCAGGGCACGCTGTGGGATACCGAGCATCACAAGACGCACGCCGAGTACCAGACGCTGCTGCCGGATCTGGTGCTGGAGTCGGAGTACCTGGGCGGTTAGCGCGCCCGCGGGTGGGCCTCCGCCCAGACCTCGCGCAGGGTGTGGACGGTGACCATCGTGTAGATCTGCGTGGTGGTCACCGAGGCGTGACCCAGCAGTTCCTGTACGACGCGCACATCGGCACCCCCGTCGAGCAGGTGGGTCGCGAACGAGTGCCGCAACGTGTGCGGTGAGACCGCCGAGGCTATACCGGCGCGCGCCGCCGCATCCTGCAAGACCTGCCAGGCGCTCTGCCGGGACAACCGACCGCCACGGGCGTTGAGGAATATCCCGGGGGTGCCGCGGCCCCGCCGGGCCAGATCAGGACGCCCCCGCACCAGGTAGGCGTCCAACGCGCTGACCGCGGGACGACCGATGGGAACCAGCCGTTGCTTGCCGCCCTTACCGCGCAGCAGAACCGAACGCGCGTGGGTGTCGATGTCGTCGATGTCGAGTCCGACGGCTTCGGAGATGCGCGCGCCGGTGGAGTACAGCAGTTCCAGCAGGGCCCGGTTGCGCAGCGTCAGCGGTCCGTCGGCCTCGCTCTCCCCGCCCGCCGCCTCGAGCAGCGCGAGCACCTCGTCGAGGGTGAGGCTCTTGGGCAGCCGCCGGCTCGGCGTGGGGGGTTTGACGCCGCGGGCGACGTCGAGTTCGGTCATGCCCTCGGCCGTGGCGAACCGGTGCAGGCCGCGGACGGCGACCACGGCCCTGGCCGCCGAAACAGCCGACAGCGCAGCCACTCCCGATTCCGGATCCCCTCGACGTAGCGCGATCAGGAAGTCACTGACGTCGGACTCGGCAACCTCGGCGAGATCGTGGATACCGCGTTGCCTCAGGTGTTCGGCATAGCGGCGTAGATCGCGCCGGTATGAGCTCAAGGTGTTGGCCGCCACGCCCCGCTCGATCGTCAGGTGATCGAGGTAGCCCTGAAGTTGGTCGTCGAGGGCCGAGCGGAGGGGCGACGGCGTGGTCATGACAGGCCTTTTCGCCGCCTGAACGCTGTCGGCCGGTCGGTCCACACCGCGTCGACCGGTCGTAACGCGTCGGCGCCGGACATCGCGTGGGCGGCCAGAATGCCCGCCACCGCAATGCCGTTCACGATGTCGCCGGTGAACACCCGCTGCACGGCGTCCTTGAGCGGCACTCGCTCGACCACCATGTCGGCTTCCTCGTGCTCGGCCTCGGGGCGTTCGACGTCGGTCAATCCGGTGGCCAGGAAGATCCGCACACTCTCGTCGGAGAACCCGGGTGTCGAATCGAGATCCACGAGCACTCGCCAGTCTGAGGCTGCCAGGCCGACCTCTTCTTCGAGTTCGCGCGCGGCAGTCACCTCGGGAGGTTCCCCGCCGAGGTCGAGCAGTCCGGCGGGCAGTTCCCAGAGCCGACGCCCCAGCGGATGCCGGTACTGATACACCAGCACGACGTTGTCGTCCTCGTCGAGGGCCACCACCGCGACCGCGCCGTAGTGCTCGACGACCTCACGCCGGGCCGTTGCGCCCCCGGGCATGCTGACCTCGTCCGCGCGCAGTGCGAAAATGCTTCCGACGTAGACGGTTTCGCTGGCAAGCGTCTCGAAGTCGTGTTCAGCCACGGACGTCGGACTTCTCCAGAGGCTCGTCCACCGGACTCTCGCCGGCCGCCACGTCCTGGGCTTCCTCGACGAAATGCTCGGGAAGATCCATGCCGGGCAACCGCTCCGCGGCCTTGTAGTCCAGCGCCGCACCGATGAACCCGGCGAACAGCGGATGTGGCCGCGTCGGCCGGCTTTTGAGCTCCGGGTGCGCCTGCGTCCCGACCAGGAACGGGTGGATCTTCGAGTCGTACTCCACGAACTCGACCAGGTGCCCGTCCGGAGAGGTGCCGCTGAACCGCAGACCACTCTCGGCGATCCTGTCCCGGTAGGCGTTGTTGACCTCGAAGCGGTGCCGGTGCCGTTCGGAGACCTCAGTGGCCTGATAGGCCTCGGCCACGATCGATCCTGGCTCGAGCACGGCGGGATAGGCGCCCAGGCGCATGGTGCCGCCGAGGTCGGCCTCGCCGGCGACGGCGTCCTCCTGGTCGGCCATCGTGGAGATCACCGGGTCCGGGGTCTTGGGATCGAACTCGGCGGAGTTCGCTCCGGTGATGCCGACGGACCTGGCAGCCTCGATCACGATGCACTGCAGGCCCAGACACAGTCCGAGAACCGGCAGGCCACGCTTGCGGGCGAACGAGATCGCCCCGAGCTTGCCCTCGATACCGCGAATGCCGAACCCGCCGGGAATCAGGACCCCGTCGACGTCAGAGAGCGCGGCCGCAGCCCCTGCGTCGGTCTCGCAGTCATCGGAGGCCACCCACCGGATCTCCACCTTGGCCCGGTGCTTGAAGCCGCCCGCGCGCAGCGCCTCGGCCACCGAGAGGTAGGCGTCCGACAGGTCGATGTACTTGCCCACCAGAGCAATCCGCACGGTTTCCTGCGGCTCGTGCACCCGGCGCAGCAGGTCGTCCCACTCCGTCCAGTCCACGTCGCGGAACGGCAGGTTCAGCCGGCGCACCACGTAGGCATCGAGTTCTTCGCGGTGCAGCACCTTCGGGATGTCGTAGATCGACGGCGCATCCGGTGTGGAGATCACACCGTCGACGTCGACGTCGCACATCAGCGCGATCTTGTTCTTCAGCGGCTCGGGAACGTCGCGGTCGCAGCGCAGGATCAGTGCGTCGGGCGTGATACCGATGCTGCGCAGCGCGGCCACCGAGTGCTGGGTCGGCTTGGTCTTGAGTTCGCCGGAGGGAGCCAGGTACGGCACCAGGGACACGTGCAGGAAGAAGCAATTCTCCCGGCCCACCTCGTGGCGGACCTGCCGGGCCGCCTCCAGGAACGGCAGCGACTCGATATCGCCTACGGTGCCGCCGATTTCGGTGATCACCACGTCGGGGCGATTTCCGGCCGCGTCGGGTTCGGCCATTGCCAGGATGCGGCTCTTGATCTCGTCGGTGATGTGGGGAATCACCTGCACGGTGTCACCCAGGTATTCGCCGCGGCGCTCCTTGGCGATCACCGACGAGTAGACCTGGCCGGTGGTCACGTTGGCCGACTGCGACAGGTCGCGGTCCAGAAAGCGCTCGTAGTGACCGACGTCGAGGTCGGTTTCGGCGCCGTCTTCGGTGACGAACACCTCACCGTGCTGGAACGGGTTCATGGTGCCCGGATCCACGTTCAGGTAGGGGTCGAGCTTCTGCATGGTTACCTGCAGCCCCCGAGCGGTGAGCAGCTGACCGAGGCTCGAGGCGGTCAACCCCTTACCCAGAGAAGACACCACACCACCGGTGACGAAGAGGTGTTTGGTGGTGGTGTTCGGGTGCTTGCGTAAGGCGGGCAAAAGCATCCTCCGTGACGACTGGCAGGGAATCGCGAAACTAGCTGTGGCCTGCCGACCCACGGAATCTCACCTTAACACCGACAGCGACAAGCCGTCGCTGGCGCGCCGCATACGCCGAGGGCAAATCGGGAGTCGACGCGCCCTATTGCGGGACGGTCACCGACGTCGCACCCTGCCCGGTCCCGTACCTGCCCGGCTTCCCGCCGCTCGTGAGGTCACTCAATGCCAGTACGGCCGTGATCTGACCGGCGCTGGAATCGGCGTCGTCCACGGTGCTGACCATGGCAGTCAGACCGGCATCTGACCTGGTCACAGCCACAGGGCCGGTTCCGGACGCCGATCCGGAGCGTCCCGCCAGCACCGTGCCGGTGCCGTGCGGTGCCAACCCGGCGGCAAACCGCGCCACGGTCGCGCCCCGGTTGCCGCCGTCGTCCCCCAATCCGCCACCGGTCACGATCAGTGCCGTGTTGGCCGCCCCGATGTGTGGATCGTCATAGGTCAGGAACCCGGTATCGCGAAGCGCGGTGAGCACGGTCTGACGCTGCATGTCGTCGACCGGTGCGGCGGCGGGGTTCCGGTCGATCAGCAGCGTGATCCCCAGCAGGTCGCCGGCCTGGGACCCTTGGTCCACCGCCGCGGTGCTGAGCTGTTTGCCCGCGGGCACGATCGGCGAGTTGACGACCGACAGCAGCTTGTCGGCCGAATTCGCTTCGACGAACTCTTCGGTGAGCGAGACTTTGCCGGTCACCGTGCCGCCCGCATCACGGACGAACCGCGTCATGGCGTCCACGTCACCGTCGGCGGCATCCGGTGTGCGGAACACCACCACCGACTTGTCCTTCAATGCGTCACGCACTATCCGCGGCGCCATTTGCGCATCGAATTCACCTGCGGCATTAAGCTTTTCATTCAACGCGTTCTTGCCATCATTGAGTGACTCGATCTGGTGCTGCAGGTCCATCTTGTCGTCCCGAAGGCCTGACAGCACGGTGTTGGACAGCAGCCCCGAACCGAGGGCCACGCCGATGGCCAGGGCGAGGAACACTGCCGCCAACGAAATCGCATGTGCGCGTAGCGTGATCACAGCTCACCGCCTCACTCAGCTGACGAGGTTCTGTACCCAGAGCGTGAAGCGGTTCCAGTAGTCGACGATCCAGTCGAGCACGGCTCCGTCGGCTCGCGACACCCACAGCGCGACCACCACTGCCACCAGCATGGCCAGCACCAACAGCGCGATCGCCCCTCCGGACACCCGGCTGCGATACAGCGTCGCCACTGCCTTGGCGTCGACCAGCTTCTCTCCGACCTTCAAACGGGTCAGGAACGTCGAGGGGTTGCTGCGCTGGCGGGAGCGGTCGAAGAACTCCTCGATCGAGGCCGTGTGGCCTGCGGTGACGATCAGTGATGCCCCGTGGTGATCGCACAGCAGCAGCGCCAGGTCGGCTGCCGATCCGGCGGCCGGGAACGTCATCGCACCCACGCCGAGGTCCTGGATGCGCTCCAGCCCGGCGGCGTGGCCGTCGGCGTCCGCGGGCAGCACCACCTGGGCACCACACCGCAACACCTCCACGCTCATCTTGTCCGGGTCGCCGACGATGAGCGCGGGGCGGTATCCGGCCTTGCGCAACACGTCCGCGCCGACGCCGACGCCGACCAGCACCGGTTGGTACTCCTTGATGAACGGCTTGAGCGCCTTGAGGTCGTCGGCCGCGTCGGGCTCCTCGGCCACGATCACCACATGCCGGCGGTGCAGGTCCACGTCGATGTTGGGGATACCGATGCCGTCGATCAGCAGCGGGCTCTCGCTGCGGATGAACTCGATTGTGTTGCCCGCGAACGCTTCCAGATGTGCCACCAGGCCACTCTTGGCGTCGTGCATCAACTCGTGGATCTCTTGGTCGTTGCGCTCGGTGCCCAACGCGATGCGGCGGTCACCCGAGTACACGCCACCGTTGTTCAGCCGGATCCGCGCCCCGTCCTTGACCTTTTTGAAGACCTCGGGGCCGGCCTCGTCGATCAGCACGACACCGTTGGCCACGAGCACCTCCGGCCCCAGGTTCGGGTAGCGCCCCGAGATGGACGGCGAGGCGTTGACGACACCGGCGACCTGGGCCTCGACAAGCGCATCGGCGGTGATCCGGTCCAGATCCTGAGCGTCGAGGACGACGATGTCGCCAGGGCCGACGCGGCGCAGCAGCCGATCGATGTCGCGGTCCACACGGGCAGTGCCGGTCACTCCCGGACGCGAACTGGCATTGCGAGTGAGCAGCGTGGACATCTTCATGCGCCGATTCTGTCGGGCATCGCCGGTCAGGCGGCGGAGGCGCGCCGTAACACCAGCCTCACAAGTTGGCTTTAGTCACATCAGTAACACCATTTCGGACTCATTCGCGCTTCGCCGCGTAGTGCCGCGCAGCCTTGGCGCGGTTGCCACAGGTAGCCATCGAGTGCCATCGCCGCGCTCCGTTTTTGGAGGTGTCGTGGAACCACAGGATGCAGTGTGGGTGCGCGCATTGCTTGATCCGATCGGGCGACTCGCCCAGCAACCGCAGCAGGTCGTCGGCGGCCAGCCAGCCGGCCAGCCACTCGGCTTGCGGCACCTCGACCACTTCCGCCGGCCCCGACCCGGTGAGCTCACGGCGGATCCGCCCCCGTTCCAGCACCTCGTTGACCCCGTCGAGGGACCCCTCCGAAAGCGCTTGCAGGATCGCCTCGCGGGCCGCGATGAGCGCGAGACGCGACCGCTCGTCAGCCTCGCAGCGATCGCCCAGTCCATTGGCCAGCAACCAGACTTTCAACCCGTCGACGTCTGCGAGAAGGTCCTGTGGGCCGTCCGCCGACATCCACCGGGTGTTCAGCAGATCCAGCGCCAGAGGCTCACCGACGTGTGGGCGCGGATCAGGCATACCTGAGGGTAACCACGCGCCGACACCACGATGAGGCACGCGCCGAACTAACCATCTATATCGGCTTAGATGGTTGACGCAGCCACGAATCCCGTTCTAACCTTCATAAGCAATTACATTGGTTAGCCATTCAGGAGGACTGCATGACCGGAACCATCACCCCTCAGCTCGCCACCGGACACGTCGGCATCAATGTCACCGATCTGGACCGCTCGGTGACCTTCTACCGGGATGCGCTGGGATTCGAACCCCTTGCCGTCCACCGCGAGGGCGAGCACCGCTACGCCTTCCTCGGCACCGGCGGGACGCTGCGGCTGACCCTCTGGCAGCAGAGTGATGGCCGGTTCTCCCCAGAAACCCCTGGCCTGCACCACCTTTCGTTCGAGGCGGCCAGCATCGAGGAGGTGCGCACGGTCGAGGCCGCGCTGAAGGCCCTTGGCACCGAGTTCGCGCACGACGGGGTCGTCGCCCACGGCGAGGGCACCGCCTCCGGCGGCATCTTCTTCACCGATCCCGACGGAACCCGTCTCGAGGTGTACGCGCCGACCGGGGCACAGACCGCTCCCGCACCCACCGGGGCGGCGCCCACGTGCGGATTCTTCTGAGCCACGAAGGTGACCATGTATCACTCGGGTGAATTGGCGGTGCAGCGGCGCTTGGGGCAGCACGCCATCGCCGCCCGCGTCGGCCGCATGATCCGCACCGAAGTTCCGGCAGCCGCCGCAGCATTCCTCGCCGAACAACCGATGATCGTGATCGCCGCAGCAGATGACGAAGGCCGGGTGTGGACCAGCTTGATCGCCGGTCCGCCCGGATTCGTCCACGCCGACGATCCAGGCACGATCGTGATCGAGGCGCTGCCGGCACCGGGCGATCCGCTGCGCGATGTGCTGCGCCGCGGCGCACCGATCGGGCTCATCGCCATCGAACCGCAGACCCGGCGCCGAATGCGGGTCAACGGCTCCGCCGAACCGGCGGGCAACGGGATGCGGATCGTCCCCGACCAGGTGTACTCGAACTGCCCGAAGTACATCTCGCGCAGGCACATCGCCGGCGGCGAGTCCGTACCGCAGGTATCCGAAGCGCACATCGGCCAGGCCCTCACGGACCGCCAGCAGGAGCTCATCACGGGGGCCGACGCCTTCTTCATCGGCTCGGCAGACGCCGAAGGTAACGCCGACGCGTCCCACCGGGGCGGCAATCCCGGCTTTGTGCAAGTGCTCTCACCGCGGCGGTTGCGCTGGCCGGACTACCGCGGGAATTCGATGTTCATGACGCTGGGCAACATCGAGGCCAATCCGCGATGCGGGCTGTTGGTGGTCGACTGGTCTTCAGGGTGGACGATCCAGCTCACCGGTACAGCCGAAATCAATTGGGAGGAAGCCGATTCCAGTGCCGGCGCCCAGTGCGCCGTCGATTTCGAACTCGACGAGGTGGTGGAGTTGACCCAGGTCAGCCCGCTGCGGTGGACGGCTCCCGAACTGTCACCGGCAAACCCGGGCCCGGCTACCGGGCGGGGCTAGGGCGCGCTGCGCTCCTGCTGCGCAGCCTCCAACAGCTCCCTGGCGTGCGCCCGGCCGCTGTCGGACTCCCCCAGCCCGGCCAGCATCCTGGCCAGCTCGGCCACCCGGTCCTCGTCATCGATACGGCGCACGCCGCTGGACTTGGCGCGGCCATTACCGCTGTCCACCACCAGGTGTGCATCGGCGAAAGCCGCGACCTGAGGCAGGTGGGTCACCACGATGACCTGGTGGGTGCGCGCCAGTCGGGCCAGCCTGCGACCGATCTGAACAGCGGCCCGGCCACCGACCCCGGCGTCGACCTCGTCGAACACCATCGTGGTGCCCGCCGTCGACGCCGACAACACCACCTCAAGCGCCAACATCACGCGAGAAAGCTCACCGCCGGAGGCACTTTTGGCCAAGGGCAGTACATCCGCTCCTCGGTGTGCGGTGAAGCCGAATTCCACCGCGTCCACCCCGTCGTGCCCGGCGTGCAGAACCTCGCCATCGGGCATGGTCACCGGGGCGGAGTCATCGGCCCGCGCCTGCATCGGCGTAACCCCGATGGTGAACACCGCATTGGCCATGGCCAATCCGGCCAGCTCCGCGGTCACCGCCTTGGCCAGCCCCTTGGCGGCCTTGGACCGTGCCTTGGTGAGTTCGGCCGCCGCCGCGACCAACTTCGCCTCGAGCTCGGCGACCTTGCGGTCCAGAGCAGCCAGGCTCTCCTCGGACACATCGAGCTGGGCCAGCCGCTCAGCGGCATCGCGCGACCACTCCAACACCCCGTCGATGTCGGCGGCATATTTGCGGGTGAGGGTGCGCAGCTCCGCTTGACGTGCCAGTTTGGTCTCCAAAGTGCTGGCATCGCTGGGCAACTCGGACAGATAGTCACCGAGCTCGCCGGACACGTCACCGATCACCGCCATCGCCTCGGCCAGGCGGACGGCCAATGCCTGCAGTGCCGCGTCGTCGGTCGATTCGAGCGCCGCCTGCGCCCGACCGACACCGTCGGCCGCGGAGGTGGACTCCGGCGTGGGCTCGTCGAGCTCGCCGGCAAGCGCGAACCGGGCGGTTTGTGCAGCCTCCCGCAGTGCATCGAGCTCCGAAAGCCGACGGATATCGGCGATGATCGCCTCGTCCTCACCGGGTTCCGGTGCGACCGCGTCGATCTCGTGGATCCCGAAGCTCAGCCGATCGGCCTCCTGCGCCAGCTCCCGGGCCCGCCGGCGACGGTCGGCCAGGTCGCGCCGCGCCGTGAGCCACTCGTCTCGGATGCTCCGGTACCGGGCCAGCGGCTTGTCCACCTCGGCGAACCGGTCCAGCGCCGCCCGCTGCTCGTCGGGCCGCATCAACCGCAGCTGATCGTTCTGGCCGTGCAGCGTCAAAACCTGGGCGGTGAAGTTGCTCAACGATTTGGCCGGCACGCTGCGTCCGCCCAGATATGCCCGCGACGGCCCGGCCCGGCTGACCGAGCGGGCCGCTATCACGCTGCCGTCGTCATCACGCTCGGCGCCCGATGAGTCCAGGATCTCCTCGACTCGTCCGGTCACGTCCTCGCCGAGTTCGCTTGTGTTGAAACGTCCTTCCACCACGGCGCGGTCAGAGCCCGAGCGCACCCTGGTGGCGTCAGCGCGCGCCCCGCCGAGCAGGTGCAGGCTCGTCACCACCATCGTCTTACCGGTACCGGTTTCACCGGTCAGGACCGTCAACCCACGGTCGAACTCGGCAGTGGCAGCGCTGATCGCGCCCAACGACTCGATCCGAATCTCTGACAGCACTGGTATCTACTGTCCCCGCCATCCGGTGACCGGCAACCGGAACTTGCGCACCAACCGATCGGTGAACGGCGCCGAATCCAGCCGCACCCACTTCAGCGGGGTGCCGCAGCGCGTCACTTCGAGCCGGCCACCGGCCGGTACAACCATCTCCCGGCGACCGTCACAGAACACCAGGGCATCATTGCCGCTCGCCTCGACCTCGATGGCGATACTGGCCAGCGGGCTCGTCACCATCGGCCGCGCGAACAGTGCGTGAGCATTGTTGGGTACCACCAGGATTGCCTCCAGGTCAGGCCACAGCACCGGGCCACCTGCCGAGAACGCGTAGGCGGTGGACCCCGTCGGAGTCGACACCAGCACCCCGTCGCAGCCGAACGACGACACAGGGCGCCCGTCGACCTCCAACACCACGCCCAGGACACCGAGCCGCGGCCCCTTCTCCAGGCTGGCCTCGTTGAGCGCCCACCCGCGGTTAACGACATCGGTTCCTACGCGCACCGCGATGTCGAGGGTCATCCGCTCCTCGATGCGGTAATCGCGCTGGATGACGCGCTCGAGCACGTGGTCGATGGCCTCGGCCTCGGCCTCGGCCAGGAAGCCGATCCGACCGAGATTGACTCCCAACACCGGAATCTCGACATTGCGTGCGAGCTCGGCGGCCCGCAGGAACGTCCCGTCCCCGCCGAGCACCAGCACCAGTTCGCACCCTTCGGCCGCGCGCTCGTCGGCGTCGACCACCTCGATGTCGACGCCGAGGGCACGCATGTCGTCGGGAGCCAGATGCAGCGGGCCGCGGTCGACGGCCTCCGCCGAAAGCACCTTCAGACCAATACCGTTGTCGCCGAGCACCTTTTCCACCCGGCGGGCAACTTCGGTCGCCTCGTCCCGGCCGGTGTGCACCACCAGCAGAATCGTGCGTTCAGCCGTCATTGCGGCCCCTCCTCGACGGCCCGCCGCACTGCCTGCTCCAGCGACTCGCCGTCCAGCCGACGGTCGCCCTGAGCACGCAGGTGCAGGAAGTACTCGACATTGCCCGATGGTCCGGGGAGCGGGCTGGCCGTCACATCGACAGCATGCCACTGCAGGGAGGCTGCCTTGCGGGCGACCGCGCACACCGCATCGATACGCAGCTCGGGATCTGACACCACCCCGCCCGCACCTACCCGGTCCTTGCCGACCTCGAACTGCGGTTTCACCATCGGAACGATATCGGCGTCAGCCGACGCACAAGCCGTCAGCGCCGGAAGAACGGTGGCCAGTGAAATGAACGAGAGGTCGGCCACGATCAGCTGGACCGGCCCGCCGATCGCATCGGGGGTCAACTCCCGCACATTGGTGCGTTCCAGTACGTGCACCCGCTCGTCAGACCTCAGCGGCCACGCGAGTTGGCCATAACCCACGTCAGCGGCCACCACCTCGGCGGCGCCGCGATCGAGCAGGACCTCGGTGAAGCCGCCGGTCGAGGCTCCGGCGTCGAGGCACCGCCGGCCCTGGACCGTGACGTCGAATGCGTCCAGGGCGCCGATCAGCTTGTGTGCACCTCGTGAGACCCAGGTGCGTTCTGCGGAGGCGGTCACGGTGATGTTGGTACCCGGTGCGACTGCGGTGGCCGGTTTTGCCGCCGGCATGCCGTCGATGCGTACCCGGCCGGCTTCGATCAATTCGACCGCCTGCTGGCGTGAGCGGGCCAGTCCCCGTCGCACCAGCTCGGCATCAACGCGAGCGCGCCGCGCCACCGGCGCTCACCTTCCGGTCGCCTGCGGTCCGGCCGGTTGCCCCCTGTCGACGGATTCGAGCGCTTGTACGAGCAGATCGTGGGCCTGCTCGAGCCGAGCGGCCACCACGTCGATGTCGACGCCGTCGAGTGCGGACGGGTCCAGGGCAGGATCCGGCACCTCTGCCAGCACTGCGGCGACCTGGGCGCGCAGTTGGTCGGGATCGGTAGTCATAGCGACACTCACGCTAGTCGATGAGTGGCGGCAGCAACGACCAACGTTGCAGCGCCTGGCGTGCTGTGTCGTCGCCTGCGGACACCGTGAAAGCGGCACCGTCGAGGTCAGCACCCCACACTGCGTGCGCGGTGGCCCGGACCACCGACAGGTCATCGTGGGGATCCTGCCCGGTGGCGTGCACGGTGACACTGTCCGTGTCGACATCGATCCGCCAGGCCGGGTCCGACGCGATGCGCAGCGTATCGACATCGCCATGTAGTCCGCGCAGGTCCGGGGCGAGGTATTGGGGACGTTCTGCCGGAACCGCATGCACCGCCTCGGCGGCAGTGCTGACACCGGTCAGCACCATCAGGCTCGGCAGTCCGGCTGCGACGGCGCCGGCGATGTCGGTGTCAAGCCGATCTCCCACGACCAGCGGCGTCGTGAACGTCCCCCGGCTCAACGCGTCGTTCATCAGCGTGGGTTGGGGCTTGCCTGCCACCAGCGGATCCTGCCCGGTCGCCACCCGCAACGCAGCCACCATCGAGCCATTGCCCGGCAGCAGCCCGCGTTCGGAGGGCAAGGTCAGGTCCACGTTCGCAGCCACCCACAATGCTCCGGCGCGGATGGCCAACGCCGCCTCGGCCAGATCCGGCCACCCGGTGTCAGGCGAATGACCCTGGACCACCGCGACCGGCGCGTCATCGAACATCCGGACCGGCCGCAGCCCGGCCTTGCTCACCTCGCTGGCCAGTGCATCCGTTCCGACCACGAGAACCTTGGATTCCTGCGGCAGATGAGCGGCCAGCAGGTGGGCCGCGCTCTGCGCGCTGGTCACCACATCATCGGCCCCGGCGGCGAATCCGAGTTCACGTAAATGCTCGGCGACCTGTGCTGGAGCACGTGAGGCGTTGTTGGTCACGTAGAGGACTCGAGATTCGACAGCGGCCAGGCTTTCGATTGCCCCGACGGTCGGCTCATGACCCCGAAACACCGTGCCATCGAGATCGAGCAGCAGGCAATCATGCTGCCGTGCAAGCGAGGTCACCTCAGGACAGCTCCGTGATCCGGTCTTCCGCGTCGGTGATTCCGTCAATATCAGCCTCGGCCGCACGCAGGAACCACTGCAGCGCCTCCTCGCCGCGCCCCAGAGCCAGCAGAGTGTCGGCATACACATAGAACAGCCGGGCCGCTGTCGGTCCCACACTGGTCGGGTCCAACGGCGGCGATGACAGAATCGCCAGCGCCTGCTCGAACTGCCCGAGGTCGGAGCGGGCACCGGCCGTGACGATGCGCAACTCATCGGCGTCCTCACCGGTCAGTGCGGCAGCCTCGTCACTGCGGGCCAGTTCCAGAGCCCGCTCGGGGCGCCCGACGCCACGTTCGCAGTCGGCGATCATCGGCAGAAGCGCCGACTTGCTGCCCATCCGGCGGGCCGCGCGCAGTTCGGCAAGAGCCTGAGCCCAGTCGCCGCTGTGATACGCCGCGATGCCGACCGCCTCACGCACCACCGCGATCCGGCCGGCGCGGTTGCGGGCGGCACGGGCGTGTGCCAGCGCAGCCTCGGGGTCTTCGTCCAGCAGCTTGCCGGCCATCACCAGATGGCGGGCAACGAAATCGGCGGTGGTCTTGTCGAGGGTTACCAGTTCCCGACGTACGTCGGGCGCCAGTTCCTTGGCCTCGACGTCGGACGGCAACCTCGGACCTTCGCGCGTGGGTTCGCCGTTGTCCGCGGACTGCGCCGGACGCGGCCGGTTGGGCCCAGAACCCCGGGATCCACCACGTTGATCCCGTCGTTGATCCCGACCGCCCTGGTCGTGATGGCGCCGAGGACCTGAATTATTGCTCGATGTGCGGTCGTTGGATGCACGCCGCGGGCGCCGCTCTGCGTCGCCTTGTCTGTCTCCGACCACGTGTGCCTTTCTACCCGCCCTTCCCGCAAAGGATACTGGCAGCGGCCACGGCCGACATAATTATGTGAGCGCCAACGCAGCGGGAAATCCTCGAATATCACTTGAATTCGACGAACAAAATCGACATAAAAAGCGAATCGCCCCCCACGTAAAACGTGGGGGGCGATTCTTAATTTGTGTTCGGCGGTGTCCTACTTTTCCACCCGGGAGGGTAGTATCATCGGCGCTGGCAGGCTTAGCTTCCGGGTTCGGGATGGGACCGGGCGTTTCCCTGCCGCTATGGACCGCCGTAACTCTATTCACTCGTTTTTGAGTGTAAACCTTGTGTTTTGGTGGTGGGGTGCGGTGTGCACTCCGGACACGTGGTGTGTGGGTGTTTATGAATTGTGGTTGCGAGGCTTGTTGTGCGTCTTACTCAAAAACCCAAACATTGTGGTGTTTGTTGGTTGTTGTAAGTTTTCGGCCGGTTAGTGCCAGTTCCCTGCACCTATTACTAGGCTTCCAGGTCTGGTCTATCAATCCCGTGGTCTGCGGGGGGCCTTATCCCTCTAAAAGGGTGAGAAGCCTGGTCTTGGAGGGGGTTTCCCGCTTAGATGCTTTCAGCGGTTATCCTGTCCGAACGTGGCTATCCAGCGGTGCTCCTGGTGGAACAACTGGTATACCAGAGGTTCGTCCGTCCCGGTCCTCTCGTACTAGGGACAGATTTCCTCAAGCTTCTGACGCGCGCGGCGGATAGAGACCGAACTGTCTCACGACGTTCTAAACCCAGCTCGCGTGCCGCTTTAATGGGCGAACAGCCCAACCCTTGGGACCTGCTCCAGCCCCAGGATGCGACGAGCCGACATCGAGGTGCCAAACCATCCCGTCGATATGGACTCTTGGGGAAGATCAGCCTGTTATCCCCGGGGTACCTTTTATCCGTTGAGCGACACCCCTTCCACTCAGAGGTGCCGGATCACTAGTCCCGACTTTCGTCCCTGCTCGACATGTACGTCTCGCAGTCAAGCTCCCTTGTGCACTTACACTCAACACCTGATTGCCGTCCAGGTTGAGGGAACCTTTGGGCGCCTCCGTTACATTTTGGGAGGCAACCGCCCCAGTTAAACTACCCACCAGGCACTGTCCCTGAACCGGATATACGGTCCGAGGTTAGAGGCCCAATACGATCAGAGTGGTATTTCAACAACGACTCCACAACCACTGGCGTGGCTGCTTCACAGTCTCCCACCTATCCTACACAAACCGTATCGAGCACCAATACCAAGTTGTAGTGAAGGTCCCGGGGTCTTTTCGTCCTGCCGCGCGTAACGAGCATCTTTACTCGTAGTGCAATTTCGCCGAGTCTATGGTTGAGACAGTTGAGAAGTCGTTACGCCATTCGTGCAGGTCGGAACTTACCCGACAAGGAATTTCGCTACCTTAGGATGGTTATAGTTACCACCGCCGTTTACTGGGGCTTAAATTCTCTGCTTCACCCCGAAGGGTTAACAGGTCCTCTTAACCTTCCAGCACCGGGCAGGCGTCAGTCCGTATACATCGTCTTGCGACTTCGCACGGACCTGTGTTTTTAGTAAACAGTCGCTTCTCACTGGTTTGTGCCACCCCCTCCCGCTGCCGGCCGCAAGAGCCTTGACGATATGGGGGTCCCCCTTCTCCCGAAGTTACGGGGGCATTTTGCCGAGTTCCTTAACCATAGTTCACTCGTACGCCTTAGTATTCTCTACCTGACCACCTGTGTTGGTTTGGGGTACGGGCCGTGTATGTCCTCGCTAGAGGCTTTTCTTGGCAGCATAGGATCACCGAATTCGCCTCAAACGGCTATGCATCACCTCTCAGGATATGTGAAACGCGGATTTGCCTACGTTTCTCCCTACAGGCTTACCCCAGTACAACCACTGACTGGTACGGCTACCTTCCTGCGTCACCCCATCGCTTGACTACTACCCACCGGGGTCCCACGCAGCCCCGTCAACGCCTCACCCCGAAGGGATCAGTCACGACGGTTTTGGATGGTTAGCACAATGGATTCATCAGGGACGCACATACACGGGTACGGGAATATCAACCCGTTGTCCATCGACTACGCCTGTCGGCCTCGCCTTAGGTCCCGACTCACCCTGGGAGGACTGGCCTGGCCCAGGAACCCTTGGTCTTTCGGCGGGCAAGGTTCTCACTTGCCTATTCGCTACTCATGCCTGCATTCTCACTCCCACACCCTCCACAGCTAGATCACTCTGCTGCTTCACCGGATGCAGGACGCTCCCCTACCCAACGATAAATCGTTGCCGCGGCTTCGGCGGTGTACTTGAGCCCCGCTACATTATCGGCGCACAATCACTTGACCAGTGAGCTATTACGCACTCTTTCAAGGGTGGCTGCTTCTAAGCCAACCTCCTGGTTGTCTTCGCGACTGCACATCCTTTTCCACTTAGTACACGCTTAGGGGCCTTAGCCGGCGATCTGGGCTGTTTCCCTCTCGACGCACGGAGCTTATCCCCCGCCGTCTCACTGCCACACTCTTGGACTTGTCGGCATTCGGAGTTTGGCTGACGTCAGTAACCCTGTGGGGCCCATCGGCCATCCAGTAGCTCTACCTCCAACAAGAAACATGTGACGCTGCACCTAAATGCATTTCGGGGAGAACCAGCTATCACGGAGTTTGATTGGCCTTTCACCCCTACCCACAGCTCATCCCCTCAGTCTTCAACCTAAGTGGGTTCGGGCCTCCACGCGGTCTTACCCGCGCTTCACCCTGGCCATGGGTAGATCACTCCGCTTCGGGTCCAGAACACACCACTACACCACACACTACTGTGCGGATACGCCCTATTCAGACTCGCTTTCGCTGCGGCTACCCCACACGGGTTAACCTCGCGACATGTCCCTGACTCGCAGGCTCATTCTTCAAAAGGCACGCCATCACCCCACGACAAAGTCGAAGGCTCTGACGGATTGTAAGCGCACGGTTTCAGGTACTATTTCACTCCCCTCCCGGGGTACTTTTCACCATTCCCTCACGGTACTAATCCGCTATCGGTCACTGGGAAGTATTCAGGCTTACCGGGTGGTCCCGGCAGATTCACAGCAGATTTCACGGGCCCGCTGCTACTCGGGAACACCGTTCAAGGTAGATGTCAGGTTTTCACGTACCGGGCTCTCACCGTCTACGGCAGGTCATCCCAAACCACTTCCGCTAACCACGACATTTTCTCACTACCCTCCAGCCAGGTAGAACTGGAAAAACAGGTCCCACAACCCCGCACACACAACCCCTACCCGGTATCACATGCATACGGTTTAGCCATCCTCCGCTTTCGCTCGCCACTACTCACGGAATCACATTTTGTTTTCTCTTCCTACGGGTACTGAGATGTTTCACTTCCCCGCGTTCCCTCCCTACACCTATGTATTCAGTGCAGGGTGACACGACATCACTCGTGCCGGGTTTCCCCATTCGGACATCCTCGGATCAACGCTCGGTAGGCAGCTCCCCGAGGCATATCGCAGCCTCCAACGTCCTTCATCGGCTCCCAGTGCCAAGGCATCCACCATGCGCCCTTAAACACTTACAACACAAAAACCAAAAATGAGTTTCAAAAGAAATTGCACATCAACACACAAAACCAGCCCCACCCACAAGGAGTGAGACCACACGATTCTGCGTGCTAGATGCTCGCAACCACTATCCACAAATCAAACACCACACCCCACCACCAAAGTGAGGCAACAACACGCCGACACCCGCAACCGGATGCCACCCCCCAAAAAGGGGCACGGGCCTGTTGTCTCAAAGCCCAATAGTGTGTCTGGCAGTCCCATCACCGCAAAATCCCTTGCGGCTCAACGTTTGTTGTGCACCAAGCCGGCGCCACTACAGCGAACAGGCTCCTCACGGCTACACCCCCACCAATTGAGAGTGTTTATCGTGGTGCTCCTTAGAAAGGAGGTGATCCAGCCGCACCTTCCGGTACGGCTACCTTGTTACGACTTCGTCCCAATCGCCGATCCCACCTTCGACGGCTCCCTCCACAAGGGTTAGGCCACCGGCTTCGGGTGTTACCGACTTTCATGACGTGACGGGCGGTGTGTACAAGGCCCGGGAACGTATTCACCGCAGCGTTGCTGATCTGCGATTACTAGCGACTCCGACTTCACGGGGTCGAGTTGCAGACCCCGATCCGAACTGAGACCGGCTTTGAAAGGATTCGCTCCACCTCACGGCATCGCAGCCCTTTGTACCGGCCATTGTAGCATGTGTGAAGCCCTGGACATAAGGGGCATGATGACTTGACGTCATCCCCACCTTCCTCCGAGTTGACCCCGGCAGTCTCTCACGAGTCCCCACCATAACGTGCTGGCAACATGAGACAAGGGTTGCGCTCGTTGCGGGACTTAACCCAACATCTCACGACACGAGCTGACGACAGCCATGCACCACCTGCACACAGGCCACAAGGGAAACCACATCTCTGCAGTCGTCCTGTGCATGTCAAACCCAGGTAAGGTTCTTCGCGTTGCATCGAATTAATCCACATGCTCCGCCGCTTGTGCGGGCCCCCGTCAATTCCTTTGAGTTTTAGCCTTGCGGCCGTACTCCCCAGGCGGGGTACTTAATGCGTTAGCTACGGCACGGATCCCAAGGAAGGAAACCCACACCTAGTACCCACCGTTTACGGCGTGGACTACCAGGGTATCTAATCCTGTTCGCTCCCCACGCTTTCGCTCCTCAGCGTCAGTTACTGCCCAGAGACCCGCCTTCGCCACCGGTGTTCCTCCTGATATCTGCGCATTCCACCGCTACACCAGGAATTCCAGTCTCCCCTGCAGTACTCTAGTCTGCCCGTATCGCCCGCACGCCCACAGTTAAGCTGTGAGTTTTCACGAACAACGCGACAAACCACCTACGAGCTCTTTACGCCCAGTAATTCCGGACAACGCTCGGACCCTACGTATTACCGCGGCTGCTGGCACGTAGTTGGCCGGTCCTTCTTCTATAGGTACCGTCACTTGCGCTTCGTCCCTATTGAAAGAGGTTTACAACCCGAAGGCCGTCATCCCTCACGCGGCGTCGCTGCATCAGGCTTGCGCCCATTGTGCAATATTCCCCACTGCTGCCTCCCGTAGGAGTCTGGGCCGTATCTCAGTCCCAGTGTGGCCGGTCACCCTCTCAGGCCGGCTACCCGTCGTCGCCTTGGTAGGCCATTACCCCACCAACAAGCTGATAGGCCGCGGGCCCATCCCACACCGCAAAAGCTTTCCACCACACACCATGAAGCGCGTGGTCATATTCGGTATTAGACCCAGTTTCCCAGGCTTATCCCAAAGTGCAGGGCAGATCACCCACGTGTTACTCACCCGTTCGCCACTCGAGTACCCCGAAGGGCCTTTCCGTTCGACTTGCATGTGTTAAGCACGCCGCCAGCGTTCGTCCTGAGCCAGGATCAAACTCTCCAAACAAAAACTCCCAGACCAAAGCCCAGGCAGAATTCGAATCAGAAAAATCCGATCACAAACAAAAGACACCAAACAAACTGGCATCAAAAAAACAACAACCACACCCTAAACGGGAAAAAGAGCGTGGCCAAAAAACAACAAACAAAAACCACCAAACACACTATTGAGTTCTCAAACAACACGCCCGAGTTTGTCGCGCAGAAATCCCGCGGCTAAAAGCCGCTGAGCTCCTGCGGGCAGTGAGAAGACCCACCGTAATGGGTGTCTCTCTCGGATTTTGTCTTCGCTCTCCGGCGCTTGTCCGTGTCGCTCTGACCTGGAATAAGTTACGTGAGCACTAACAGGGAGTCAAATCGCCAGGTCATTCCGTCGTTTCCGCAGGTCAGAGCCCGGTCGCCGGGTGGCCTAAGCGCCCACGCGCTCGACGCCGGCGATGTGCCGCTTGCCACGTCGCAACACGAGCCAGCGCTCATGCAGAAAATCGGAATGCTGTGGTATCCACTCGTCACTTTCGATGCGAATGTTGTTCACGTAGACGCCACCCTCGGCGACGTTGCGGCGCGCGGCTCCCTTACTTGCCGCCAGTCCCGTCTCGACCAACAAATCGACGATCGAATCCGGACCACCGGGCTTGAGCTCGGCGACCTGGCCATTACTGGCTTCGCGCAGCGCGGCACCGAGCGTCGATTCATCGAGGTCGGCGAGTTCGGCCCGGCCGAACAACGCCTGGCTGGCCAGCTCGACCGCGGTTGTCGCGCCTTCCCCATGCACCAACGTGGTGAGTTCCCTGGCCAGCCGCTTCTGCGCGGCGCGTTCATGGGCGCGGTTCTGGGTGGCGTCCTCCAACTCGGCGATCTCGTCGGCGGACAGGAAGGTAAACCAGCGCAGGTAGCCGATCACATCGGCATCTGCGGTGTTCACGAAGTACTGGTACCAGGCGTATGGGCTGGTCATCTCGGGATCGAGCCATAGATTGCCGCCGCCGGTCGACTTGCCGAACTTCTTGCCTTCGGAGTCGGTGACCAGCGGAGTCGTCATCGCGTGCACGGTGGCGCCGAGTTTCTGTCGGACCAACCGGGCGCCGGCGACGATGTTGCCCCACTGGTCCGAACCGCCGATCTGCAACGCGCAGCCGTACCGCTGGTGCAGCTCCACGAAGTCATTGGCCTGCAGCAGCATGTAGCTGAACTCGGTGTAGGAGATGCCGTCACCCTCCAACCGGCGACGGACCGTCTCCCGGTCCAGCATCACGTTGACCGAGAAGTATTTGCCCAAGTCACGCAGGAATTCGATGGCCGAAAGCCGGCCGGTCCAGTTCAAGTTGTTCTCGACGATGGCGCCGGTCGGGGTGTCGTCGAACTCGACGAACCGCTCGAGTTGACCGCGGATGCGGCCCGCCCAGTCCGCCACGGTGTCAGCGGTGTTCAGCGTGCGCTCCCCCGTGTCACGAGGATCGCCGATCATCCCGGTCGCGCCGCCGGCGAGCACGATGGGCCGATGTCCGGCGCGCTGAAACCGCCGCAAGGTCAGCAGTGGCACCAGGTGCCCGGCATGCAGGCTCGGGGCCGTCGGGTCGAAGCCGGAGTAGACGGTCATGGGGCCGTTGGCCAGGTCGTTCGCCAGCGTTTCGCGGTCGGTCGACTGCGCGATCAGCCCGCGCCAGTCGAGCTCATCGAGGATTCCCATGCTCATGACGACGATCATGCCGCATGGACGAGATCAGTCACTGGCACCGGGCGCGGGGGCACGCGGGCTGCGCCGATATGCCGAGACCTCTGAACTGTCCGCCAGCCACAACCGCCATCTGCGGTCGGCCGCCTTGCTCACTCCGACCCGCGGGCCGTCGACCGAAGGCACCGGCTCACCCAGCGTCAAACGCACCGGACTGTCGGCATCGAAAAGGTCGATTCCGTTGTCCTCCATGGTGATTCCCAACGCCGAACAGAGGTTCCCCGGCCCGCGTGCCAGTGCGGCGGGCAGGATCGCCGGCCCGCGGCGCCGGCCGGCCACGTCGGCTCCGGTGCGCACCACCGCGGCTCGTAGCAGCACAGCGCCTGCGACTCCGTCGAAACCACAGACCACGTTGGCACAGACATGAATGCCGTGGCTGCGATATGTGTAGAGGTGCCCCGGAGGCCCGAACATCACCAGATTTCGTCCGCCGGCACCACGGAAGGAGTGCGAGGCCGCGTCGGGCCATGGCCCGTCCGCCGGGCCGCCATACGCCTCGACCTCGACGATCGCGGCGGTGACACCGCGGCCGATCAGCTCGGCTCCCAACAGTCGGCGGGCCGCGAGCAGCGGATCCCCGGCCAGTAGCTCAGCGCCCACCCGAGCGATTGTGCACTTCGCAACAACGACCGTTGACACCGGCCGGACATCGGCGCAGTATTCACCACATGATGACTTCATCGATTGATGAATTCTCGAACGGTTCTCCGTCCGACGGCGGCGAACCCGCCGTGGACATCACCGGCCTGCAGGTCAGCCGCGGTGGCCGCCCCGCCATTCGCGACCTGTCCGTGCAGGTCGCGCGCGGCGCCATCACCGGCCTGCTCGGTCCTTCCGGCTGCGGCAAGACCACTCTGATGCGCAGCATCGTCGGCACCCAGATCGTGGCGGCGGGCACCGTCACGGTGCTCGGCCATCCGGCAGGATCGGCGCCGCTGCGCCATCGGGTCGGCTACGTCACCCAGGATCCGACCATCTACAACGACCTGCGGGTCATCGACAACGTCCGTTACTTCGCCTCGCTGTACGGCACATCAGCGGAGTCGGCGGCCGGTGCCATCCGCTCGGTCGGTCTCGACGATCACCGCACCGCCTACTGCGGCAACCTCTCGGGCGGTCAGCGGACCCGGGTCTCGCTCGCGTGCGCCCTGGTGTCCGAGCCCGAACTGCTGGTCCTGGACGAACCCACCGTCGGCCTCGATCCGGTCCTGCGCGTCGACCTGTGGGAACAGTTCAACGAGCTGTCGCGGCGCGGGACCACCCTGCTCGTTTCCAGCCACGTCATGGATGAGGCCGACCACTGCGGTGACCTGTTGCTCATGCGGGAAGGCCGGCTGCTCGCCCACACCACCCCTGACCGGCTACGGAAGGACACCTCATGCACGTCTCTGGAGGAAGCGTTTCTCACCGTCATCCGGCGCAGCGCCACAGCCGGGAGCGACCGAGCCGACTGAGCCCGGTCGCCTATCTGGCCACCACCGGCCGGATCCTGCGACAACTCGCTGCCGACCATCGCAGCGTGGCGATGATCCTGTTGGTTCCCAGCCTGATCATCACGCTGATGTACTTCATGTTCCAGAACGCCCCCCATGCACCGGGGCAACCGACACCGTTCAACAACGCCTGCCTGATCATGCTCGGCGTCTTTCCACTGATCGTGATGTTCCTGATCACCTCGATCACGATGCAGCGTGAACGTGTCTCAGGAACCCTCGAGCGCATCCTGACCACACCCTTGCGCCGATTCGACCTGCTGGCGGCCTACGGCACCGCGTTCTCGATCGCGGCTGCGGCGCAAGCCACCCTCGCATGCATCGTCTCGTTCTGGTTCCTCGGGCTCCACACCGAGGGCAGCCCTGTTCTGGTGTTCCTGATCGCGATCATCAACGCAGTGCTCGGCGTCGGCCTGGGCCTGTTGTGCAGCGCCTTCGCCCGCACCGAATTTCAGGCCGTGCAGTTCATGCCGATGGTGATCGCGCCGCAGCTGCTGCTGTGCGGCATCATCGTGCCGCGCGCCGCGTTGCCCGAATGGCTGCAGTGGATCAGTAACGTGCTACCGGCCAGCTATGCACTCGAAGCCCTCCAGCAGGTCGGCGCCCACCCGGAGCTGACCGCTGTCGCGGCCCGCGACATCGCGATCGTGGTGGGCTTCGCGGCGCTGGCACTGTGTCTGGCCGCGGCCACGTTGCGCCGTCGAACCCCCTAGGAAACCGTGAGCACCGACATCGATTCAGAACGCGAACGCAAGCGTCCCGGCCGACCCGCCGGACCGTCGGACAGGCGTGAGCGCATCCTGGCCAGCGCACGGGAATTGTTCGCCCGCAACGGAATCGACAAGACCTCAATCCGTGCCATCGCGGCCGATGCCGGCGTGGACGCCGCCCTGGTGCATCACTACTTCGGTACCAAGACCCAACTCTTCGCTGCCGCTATCCACATTCCCATCGATCCGATGACGGTAATCGGCAAGCTCCAAGAGGTGCCGGTCGACCAACTCGGACACACACTGCCCTCAATCCTGTTGCCGCTGTGGGATTCCGAGATCGGCAAGGGGTTCGTCGCGACCCTACGCTCGATCCTGGCCGGCAACGACGTATCGCTGGTGCGGTCGTTCCTGCAGGACGTCATCATCGGAGAAATCGGCCCCCGGGTGGACAACCCGCCCGGCAGTGCCCGGGTGCGCATCCAGTTCGTCGCCTCGCAATTGGTGGGCGTCGCGATGGCGCGCTACATCCTCGAGCTCGATCCCTTCGCTTCGCTGCCGGTGGACCAGATCGTCGAAACCATCGCTCCCACCCTGCAGCGTTACCTCACCGGCGAACTACCCGGACTCCCCTGACCCGGCCAGTTCCATCAGCCGACGGTGCTCGGCGTCGTCGTCGATCGCCACGGCCTCGTCGACGAGCAGCACCGGGATACCGTCCTCGATCCGGTATGCGCGCCGCAACCGGGGGTTGTAGAGCCAGTCTGTTCCGGCCAGCAGCAGCGGCCCGCGGTCCTGCGGGCAGACCAGAATGCTCAAAAGCTTGTCGTCGACCACCACGTGAAGCTAGCCCAGCGGGATCTGGATGCCACCACTCGGGCCCGGCTGTGCCCCGGCGCCGCCCGGAATCGGAGCGATGCCGCCCGGGAACTGGCCGACCCCGGGATTGATACCACCCTGTTGCGGAATCTGTGCGTTGGACTGTGCCTGCAACTTGCGTTGATACGACAAGGTGCTCTTGAGCGCGTTGATCAACGGGACCTGGTTGGGCCGCTTGTCCAAGGCCTTGGTGATGGCCTCACGATTGGAGTTCGACGGCTTGTAGCCCTGCGCACGCAGCTTCAGGATGTCGTGGATCAGCGTCGAGATCTGGCCACCGCCCTCGCCCGTGTCGTAATCCCGGGCGATGATGGACAACGCCTCATCGGCGGTCATCGGCGGAGCCTCAGGCGCAGCGGAGGCATCCGCTGCCGGGGTCGGCTGAGCGGGATCGGCGACCGCTGTCGGCGCACCCGCGCCCGCCAGCAGCCCCAGGGCCAGCGCGCCAGCGGCCACCGATCCGGTGACCACGCGACGCCGGCTGTTCGCTTCCGATCCCGATGTCATCGATCCTCCAGTCGTTCTGCTGTTCGCCGGAGCGTAACAGCGCCTCGGGGCCCCGGCATCCGCTCCGGTGACGCGACTACTCGGCGTCCGGCTCGTCGTCGGCGCCTCCCGCGACGAGTTCGGCCCGGCTGGCCGCCGTCAGCTTCTTGTACGTACCTGTATCGGGATCGAAGTACCAGCAGTTACGCCGACCGGGCTTGGGGATACCCGCCGCCCGCAGCGGAGCGACGAGCGGACGATACGACGCGCCGAGTTCCATATCGGCCACGACGTGCACCACGTCGGGCGGGTTACCCGCAGCCAGATCCTCCAGCGCATGCGACAGATCGGCGGTCGGGACGCTGCCACCCGGGCGCAGGGCCAGCGCCGTCACCGCCAACTGCCGTCCCGCTTCCTCTACCCCGTAGGTCACCGACATGTCGACCGCATCCAGGCGGCCGACCGCGTCGTTGACACTGGTCGCGAACACCGGACCACGCGCGGTCCGGATCACCGCTCCGCGATTGTCGACCAGCCAGTAGTCGCCGTCCTCGTCGCGGCGGAACAGGAATTCGGTTGAGACCCACGTATCGGCGGGCGCGAACACACCGCGCTTGACCACGGCCGTCGGATCGACCGGGCCGCGCGGGTGCGCCAGCAGCACACCGACCTCGTTGGCCTCGGCCTTGCGCACGAATCCCTGCTCGTCTTCCAGGATCAGGTCATCGTCGGCGTCGTAGGCGGCCAGTTCCACGGTGCCGCTGCCGGGCAGCGGACGTCCCTTGCTGCCGATCTTGGCGCCCGAAACGTTGGCGAGCACGGCCTGGCCGTCGGTGGTCGCGAAGAACTCGACGACCTGGGCCGGCTCGAACACGTCGACCACGCGCTTCCACAGCCCGGCGGGCATACCGGAGCCGATGAACAACCGCACCGGATGACTGCCGGTGAGCGAGAACGAGGGGTCGTCGATGACCTCACGCAGCATGGCCCAGGTGTAGGACACCACCGTGACGCCGTACTGCCTGATCTCCTGGAGGAAGCGGTCAGGCTGCAGTCCCCTGGACAGCGCGATGCGCGACCCGCCGACCACCGCACCGCCCAGGCTCACCAACAGTCCCGACTGATGATGCAGCGGGGTCAGGCAGTAGACCGTGTCACCGCGGCCCAGATTGGCCGCCGAGGCGGTGCCGAATGCCGACAGCGCCCACCGGAAGTTCGTGATCTGACGGGCGACGAGTTCGCCCCCGACCTCACTGAAGGCGACGAATGCCAGGTCGCGCGCCAGGCCCGGGTTGGGCCGGTACCAGCCGGGAAGCTCGACGACGTCGGGGTCGATCTTCTCCATGTCGATGACATCGGCATCCTCGGGGAGATCGAGGTCGCGGCTCTCGCCACCGCCGAGCACCAGCACCCGGGTATCCAGCTTGCGGGCCATGTCGAGATGGCTGGGATCGGCGATGATCTCGGCCACACCACCGAGGCGGGCCGCCTTGGCCAGGTCCGACTCGGGCAGCAGGACCGCCACCGCCCCCAGACGCGACAGCGCGGCGATGGCGACCAGCGCACTGGGCCGGGTGTCCATCAGGACACCGACGCGGGCGCCCTGGCGGACCCCGACGTCGATCAGTCCGTGGACCACGTTGTTGATCCGGCGGTCCACCGCCTCATAGGTGTGCACGCGACCGTCGAACAGCAGCGCCTCGCCGTTGGGGGCGCTGCGGGCCTGCTCGCTCATGATGCGCCCGAGCGAGATCCGGGTGTGGTCGTTGACCTGACCCAACCGGGCCAATCGGGGCAGCGTGCGCGCCGTCTCGATCACCAGCGTCCGGGCGTTCTTGTTCGCCGCGACCAGCGCGTCGGCGGCTGAACGGGCCACCCCGAATGCCATCTCAGTGGCCGCGGTGGCACCGTGCGTGACCCGGGTGGAGAACGACACGCCACCCTCGGGGTGGTCGGCCGGCTGTGATCCCATCGGCACCACGCCGTCGGGCATCTGCTCTCCGCCAAGCCATTTCACCCACTGCGCCACCGTCGGCCAGGTCTGGGTGGATGCCTTGGACCCCACCACGAGGCCGAAATGCCCTGCCCTGATCAGATATTCGTAGACGTCGGCGTCCGGCGAGGCACGTTTGATGCCGCGCACGGCAGCAGGCTGACCGATGTCGTCGACCTCACCGATCACCGCCAGGATCGGGCAGTCGATGTCGGACAGTGTGACGAGGTCGCCGTGGATGGAGAAACCGCCGGTGATCATGCGGTTGTGTGCGATGAACTGCTTGAGCAGTTCCGAGATCGCCGGACCCGACCAGGCGATCCAGCCCTCCGAGGACAGGAAGCGGCGCTGCTGTTCGCGCGGTAACAGGGCCTCTCGGTCATGCAACTGACGCAGGAAATCCAGGCGGGACTGTGCGGTCTTGATCGGGTCGAGCATCTGGAATCCGGTGCGGGCCAACCAACCCGGGATGTCGATACGGCTGAACACGTGATCGGCCATGAAATCGGCGGCGCCCGCGGCGACGCCGGCGGGGAGATTCATCGGCAGCGCGGCCAGGGTGTCCACCGGCGATCCGAACGCGATGATGCTGGCGAGGTCCTTGGACCGTCGGTAGGCCGCGGCCTGGTAGGCGAACATCCCGCCCTGCGAGTAGCCGGCCAGGTGCACATCGCGACCGGTGACCTCTTTGACGATGTCGATGGCCTCCGACAACGCCACCACGTGATCGGCGAGGTTGCGCTGCATGCCGCCCTCGACCTTGTCCGGTGAACCGAAATCGATGACCCACGGATCGATGCCGGCAGCATTCAGGATGCCGACCGCGCCGTCGTCACGCGTCACATCCCACATGTCGGCCGACATCATCATCGGATGCACCATCAGCACCGGCGGACGCGGATCCTGAGCACCGGGGCGGACATCGGGCGGGAAGTACCGACGCAACCGGTACATCGGCACACTCTGGATGATCTGGAAGGGCGATGGGACCGAACCGGTCTCCAAGCCCCCGTAGCGCAGCACCTCCAGCCCGTTCTGCGCGGTCGCCAGCAACCGCTCGACCGGTTTGGTCACTGCCGAGAAATCCACCAGCTTGCTCCCCACATCGCAACTCGCCCCGACCCCCGATTGACGAGGTCATCATGGCACAACAGCAACCAAACCCTGATGTGATCATCGCTATGGCCGTGGTAGCCCCATGCGGTGCCGGCGCCGGCCCCGCCGGAAGATAGGGTCGGCGGCGATGGCTCACCTGCTCGGGGGCGAAACCCTGCATCTGGAGTACCCCACCGGGGTGGTGTTCGACTCGGTCACCGTCGGTGTCAGCGAAGGCGACAGGATCGGCATCGTCGGCCGCAACGGTGACGGAAAGTCCACGCTGCTGGGCATGCTCACCGGCCGGATCACTCCGCATGCCGGTCGCGTGACTCGACGCAGCGGACTGCGGGTCGGGTCCCTGGATCAAACTGACACGCTCGACCCCGGCCACACCGTCGGTTGGTCGTTGGTGGGTGATCGCCCCGAGCACGAATGGGCCGGCGACGCCCGTATCCGTGACGTGATCGGCGGGCTGGTCGCCGACATCCCCTTCGACGCGCCGGTTTCGACGTTGTCCGGTGGTCAGCGTCGACGTATCCAACTGGCCGCACTTCTGATCGGTGACTGGGACGTCATCGCCCTCGACGAACCCACCAACCACCTGGACATCCAGGGCATCACGTGGCTGGCCGGACACATCAAGCAGCGCTGGGCGCGCAACGCCGGCGGACTGCTGTTGATCACCCACGACCGCTGGTTCCTCGACGAGGTCGCGACGACCACGTGGGAAGTGCACGACCGGATCGTCGAGCCCTTCGAGGGCGGTTACGCGGCATACGTGTTGCAGCGGGTGGAACGTGACCGGCAGGCCGCCTCCATCGAGGCCAAGCGCCAGAACCTGATGCGCAAGGAGCTGGCATGGTTGCGGCGCGGCGCGCCTGCACGCACCTCCAAACCCAAGTTCCGCATCGATGCGGCCAACGCCCTGATCTCGGACGTGCCGCCGCTGCGCAACACGGTGGAGCTCTCCCGGCTGGCCACGGCGCGTCTCGGCAAGGATGTCATCGACCTGCTCGACGTGTCGGTGGTCTACCCGGGCTCGCAGCGAGAAGTGTTGCGCGACATCGAATGGCGCATCGGGCCCGGCGAACGCACAGGCATCGTCGGAGCCAACGGAGCCGGCAAGTCCACCCTGCTGGGTCTCATCGCCGGGACCGTGACACCCACATCGGGCCGCGTCAAACGCGGTAAGACCGTGCGTCTTTCGATCCTCGATCAGCAGTCCAGTGAACTCGATGCGGTGGCCGGCGACATGGTCCGCGAGGTGATCGGTCGACTGCAGGCCAGCTATCAGATCGACGGCAAGGACCTCACCCCGGCGCAACTTCTGGAGCGGTTGGGGTTCGCTCGAGATCAATTGTCGACACGGGTCGGCGAGCTGTCCGGTGGCCAGCGCCGCCGGCTGCAGCTCATGCTGGTGGTCCTCTCCGAACCGAACGTGCTGGTGCTCGACGAGCCCACCAACGACGTCGACACCGACATGCTGACCGCGACCGAAGATCTGCTGGATTCCTGGCCGGGCACGCTGATCGTGGTGTCACACGACCGGTATCTGCTCGAGCGCGTCACCGATCAGCAGTACGCCATCCTGGACGGCCGGTTGCGGCACCTGCCGGGCGGTGTCGACGAGTACCTGCGGTTGACGGAACAGCGCGCCGGCTCGACAGGTTCGACCGCTCCGGCCGTGCGCACCGAAACCGCACCGGCCCAGGCGAAGTCGGGAGCAGAGCTGCGTGCCGTCGAGAAGGAGATCTCCTCGATCGACAGGTCGCTGGCCAAGCTGGCCGGCCGGATCTCCGGCAAGCACGACGAACTCGCCGCCCACGACCAGTCCGACCACGTGGGGCTCGGCAAGCTCACCGCCGAGCTGCGTGAGTTGGAGTCACAGGTGGCCGATCTGGAAGCGCGCTGGATGGAGCTCTCCGAGCTGCTGGAATAGCTCGCGGGGACTACCGGCTCAACCGGATTCGCAACTCTTCCATGGCGTTGCGCACAACCCCGAGCTGCTTGGCGACCTGAACAGGTGCGGTACCGCCGCGGGCGTTGCGTGCGTTCACCGAGCCCTCGACGGTCAGCACCTCGCGCACCTGCGGCGTCAGCGCGGGATTGATCGCGACGAATTCGTCGTCGGTCAGTTCATCGAGCCCGACGCCGCGCCCCTCGGCGGACTGCACCGCGGCACCGGCGGCCTCGTGGGCCACGCGAAACGGAACACCTTGGCGGACCAGCCATTCGGCGATGTCGGTGGCAAGGGTGTAACCGGCCGGCGCCAGCTCGGCCATCCGGTCCTCGTCGAAAGTCAGCGTGCCCACCAGACCGGCCATGGCCGGCAGCAGCAGCTCCAGCTGCGCCACCGAGTCGAAGACCGGCTCCTTGTCCTCCTGCAGGTCCCGGTTGTAGGCCAGCGGCTGTGCCTTGAGCGTGGCCAGCAGACCCGTGAGGTTGCCGATCAACCGGCCGGATTTACCGCGGGCCAACTCGGCGATGTCGGGGTTCTTCTTCTGCGGCATGATCGAGCTGCCGGTCGACCAAGCGTCGTGCAGCGTGACATAGCCGAATTCGGTGGTGCTCCACAGGATGATGTCCTCGGCGAGCCGGGACAGGTCCACCCCGATCTGGGCGAAGACGAACGCCGCTTCGGCGGCGAAATCCCGCGCTGCCGTGGCGTCTACCGAATTTTCTGCCGCCGAGGCAAATCCGAGGTCTGCGGCGATCGCATCGGGATCCAGGCCGAGCGAGGAGCCGGCCAGCGCGCCCGAACCGTAGGGCGATACCGCGGTGCGATCGTCGAAATCGGCAAGCCGGTCGACGTTGCGTAACAGCGGATGTGCGTGAGCCAGGAGATGATGCGCGAGCAGGATCGGCTGGGCGGCCTGCAGATGGGTCTTGCCCGGCATGATCGCCGTCGGATGCGCCGCGGCCTGCACCGCCAGCGCGTTGACCACCTCGAGCACACCGTCGGCGATGCGACGGACCGCGTCGCGCAACCACATCCGGAACAGCGTGGCCACCTGGTCGTTACGGGATCGCCCGGCGCGCAGCCGTCCGCCCAGATCCGGCCCGACCCGATCGATCAGGCCGCGCTCCAGCGCGCCGTGCACATCCTCGTCGGTGACCAGCGGCTCGAAACTACCGTCGGCGACATCGGAACCCAAGCTGTCCAGCCCGGCCAACAGCCCGTCGCGCTGTTCGTCGGTGAGCAGGCCCGCCCGGTGCAGCACACGGGCGTGAGCTTTGGAGGCGGTGATGTCATACGGCGCCAGCACCCAGTCGAAGTGCGTCGACTTGCTCAGGGCGGCAAGGGCTGCCGAGGGGCCGTCGGCGAACCGGCCGCCCCACAGCGAGCCCTCGTTGGTGGTTCCGTCGTTGGTGCTCATGTCAGTTACAGACCCAGGTCGCGCTTGGCCGAGATCTTGGAGCTCAGGCCGTGCAGCTGCACGAAGCCCTTGGCCGCGCTCTGGTCGAAGCTGTCGCCCTCGTCGTAGGTGGCAAGGTTGAAGTCGTACAGCGACTCGCCCGAGCGCCGGCCGTTGACGATGATGGCTCCGGCGTGCAGCACCAGCCGGATGTCGCCCGAGACGTGCTCCTGCGTGTGCTCGACGAACGCCTCCAGCGAACGCTTCAGCGGGCTGAACCAGAGGCCGTCGTAGGTGAGCTCGCCCCACTTCTGGTCCACGCCGCGCTTGTACCGGCCGAGCTCGCGCTCCAAGGTCACGTGCTCGAGTTCGGTGTGCGCGGTGATCAGCACCATCGCGCCCGGGGCCTCATAGATCTCGCGGCTCTTGATGCCGACCAGCCGGTCTTCCACCACATCGAGGCGGCCCACGCCCTGGGCACCGGCCCGGGTGTTGAGCTCCTGGATGATCTCCAGCACGCTGAGCGGGCGACCGTCGATCGCGATCGGGCGGCCCTTGTCGAAGCTGATGATCAGCTCGTCGGGCGCGTTGAAGTTGACCGTCGGGTCCTGGGTGTAGTCGTAGACGTCCTTGGTCGGGGCGTTCCACAGGTCCTCGAGGAACCCGGTCTCCACCGCGCGGCCCCACACGTTCTGGTCGATGGAGAACGGTGAGCGCTTGGTGACGTTGATCGGGATCGCGTTCTCCTCGGCGAACGCGATGGCCTTCTCGCGGGTCCAGGCGTAGTCGCGGACGGGCGCGATGACGTCCA
The DNA here is from genome assembly GCF_022179545.1 of Mycolicibacterium fortuitum subsp. fortuitum. The sequence continues at coordinate 3,588,097 of NZ_AP025518.1, forward strand.
GTTCGGGTGCCAGGGAGGCGAATCCGACCTCGAAGCGGACCTGGTCGTTGCCCTTGCCGGTGCAGCCGTGGGCGACGACGGTGCCGCCGTGGCTGCGGGCGGCATCCACCAGATGCTTGACGATCAGCGGGCGGCTGATGGCCGACACCAGCGGATAGCGGTCCATGTAGAGCGCGTTGGCCTTGATGGTCGGCAGGCAGTATTCGTCGGCGAATTCGTCACGGGCGTCGACCACGACCGCCTCGACCGCACCGCAGTCGAGGGCACGCTGGCGTACGACATCCATGTCCTCGCCGCCCTGGCCGAGGTCGATGGCGACGGCGACGACCTCTTTGCCGGTCTCCTTGCCGATCCAGCTGATCGCGACCGAGGTGTCCAGACCTCCGGAGTACGCCAGAATGACGCGTTCGGACATGAGCAATCTCCTTGTTTTGGGCTCTATTTCAAGTTCTCGATGGTGGTGGCAAGTTCGGCCCCGGTCATCGGGTCGCGCGCCACCATCAGGATGGTGTCGTCACCGGCGATGGTGCCGACCACATACGGCAGGGCGGCACGGTCGATCGCGCTGGCCAGGTAATGCGCCGCCCCGGGCGGGGTGCGCAGCACGGCAAGGTTAGCGCTGGCGTCGGTCGATACCAGCAAGTCCCCCAGCAACCGGGACAACCGTTCGGTGCCGCCGGACACACCCCGTACCGGACTGCCGTCCTCGGGCACCACATAGACACCGACGCCACCGTCTGCGCCACGCAGTTTCACCGCGCCGAGTTCTTCCAGGTCCCGTGACAGCGTGGCCTGGGTGACCTCGATGCCCTCCTGGCCCAGCAGGGCGGCCAGTTCGGTCTGGCTGCTCACCTGCCGCGACGACAGCAGGGCGATGATGCGGGCCTGACGGCCGGCGCGGGTCGGGGCGCTCACGTCAGGCTCGCTCCAGCAGCCACACCAGCATGGCCTTCTGCGCGTGCAACCGGTTCTCGGCCTCGTCGAATACCGCACTCTGCGGACCGTCGATCACCTCGTCGGTGATCTCGTGTCCGCGGTGCGCCGGAAGGCAGTGCAGCACAATTGCTTCGGGGTCGGCACGCTTGAGCAGATCGGAGTTGACCTGGAACGGGCGGAACGGGCGCACGCGGTCGAGTCCGTCGTTCTCCTGGCCCATCGACGTCCAGGTATCGGTGACCAGAACGTCGGCACCATCGGCGCCGGCCTGTGCATCCTCGGTCAGGGTGACGGTCGCCCCGGTCTCGGCGGCGCGTCGCTTGGCAGCATCGACGAAGTGCGGGTCCGGTTCGAATCCGGCGGGCGCGGCGATGGTGACGTGGATACCCGCAGTGACTCCACCCAGCATCAGCGAGTGCGCCATGTTGTTGGCGCCGTCGCCCAGGTACGTCATGCGCAAGCCGGTCAGATCGCCCCGGCGCTCGGCCAGCGTCTGCAGGTCGGCCAGCACCTGGCAGGGGTGGAACTCGTCGGACAGCGCGTTGACGATGGGCACGCTCGAGCCGGACGCCATCGCGGTGAGCCGCTCCTGGGCGAAGGTCCGCCACACGATCGCGTCGACGTAGCGGGACAGCACCGCGCCGGTGTCCTCAAGGGTCTCCTCGCGGCCCAGCTGGGTGCTGCGACCGTCCACGACGACGGCATGGCCACCGAGTTGGGCAATACCCATCTCGAACGAGAACCGGGTGCGGGTCGAGTTCTTCTCGAAGATCACCGCGACGCCGCGCGGACCCTCCAGCGGACGCCGTGAGAACGGCGCCTTCTTCAGCTCGGCAGCCAGAGCGAGCACCTCGGCCTGCTCGTCGGGCGACAGATCGTCGTCGCGCAGGAAATGGCGGATCATGAGTCGGCCTCCACAGCGGTATCGAGAACGGCGGGCAGAGCGGACAGGAAGGTCTCGATCTGCGGTTCGGTGATGATCAGCGGCGGTGCCAGCCGGATCACGTCGGCGGCCGCGGCGTTGACGAGGAAGCCGGCGTCGCGCGCGGCGGCCTCCACGGCCTTGGCGCTGGGCGCGGTCAACACCACGCCCTGGAGCAACCCCTTGCCGCGGACGTGGTCGACGAGCGGATGGCCCAGCTCCTCGATGCCGTGGCTCAGCGTCTTGCCGAGCACCCCGGCGCGCGCGATCAGGTCCCCGTCGGCGAGCGCCTTGAGTACTGCCAACGCTGCGGCGGTGCACACCGGGTTGCCGCCGAAGGTGCTGCCGTGCAGGCCCGGGGTGAGCAGGTCGCCGGTCGGGCCGATGGCCAGGCAGGCGCCGATCGGCAGGCCACCGCCCAGGCCCTTGGCCAGTGTGACGATGTCGGGCGTGATGCCGTCGTGCTGGTGGGCATAGAAGGCACCGGTGCGCCCGACACCGGTCTGCACCTCGTCGAGAACCAGCAGGGCGCCGTTCTTGGTGGTGATGTCACGGGCCGCAGCCAGGTAGCCGGCCGGCGGGACGACGACTCCGCCCTCCCCCATGATCGGTTCCAGGAACACCGCGGCGGTATCCGAATCGACCGCGGCGGCAAGGGCTTCGACGTCCCCGTACGGCACGTGGGTGATGTTGCCCGGCAACGGCTCGAACGGCGCCTGCTTGGCGGGCTGGCCGGTCAGCGCCAGCGATCCCATGGTGCGGCCGTGGAAGGCACCTTGGGCGGCAACGATATTCGCCTTGCCGGTGAGCCGGGTGATCTTGAAGGCCACCTCGTTGGCCTCGGTACCCGAGTTGCAGAAGAACGCTCGCGCGGGGGTGCCCAGGTGACCGACCAGGGCTTCGGCCAGCGCGATCCCCGGCTCTGTCGCGTACAGGTTGGAGGTATGGCCCAGCGTGTTGAGTTGAGTGGTGACGGCCTCGATGACCCCGGGATGGCGGTGCCCGAGAAGGTTCACGGCGATACCGCCCAGCAGGTCCAGATAGGACTTGCCGTCGGTGTCGGTCACCACGGCGCCGTCACCGCTGGCCAGCGCCAGCGGCGGGGTGCCGTAGTTGTTCATCATCACCGCTTCCCAGCGGTCCTGAAGCGTCATGCCGGTACCACCTTGGTTCCAGTTCCTTCATCGGTGAAAAGCTCTACGAGCACGCAGTGTTCGACGCGGCCGTCGATGACGTGCGCGCTCGGCACCCCGCCGGCCACCGCCCGCAGGCAGGCCTCGATCTTGGGCACCATGCCCGATTCGAGCCTGGGCAGCAGTTGGGTCAGTGCGGCGGTGTCGATCTCGCTGACCAGTGAGGAACGGTCCGGCCAATCGGTGTAGAGGCCCTCCACGTCGGTGAGCATCACCAGCTTCTCGGCACCCAGCGCCTCGGCCAGGGCGGCGGCCGCGGTGTCGGCGTTGATGTTGTGCACCACGCCGTCGACATCGGGTCCGATGGTCGAGACCACCGGAATCCGGCCTGCCGCAATGAGATCCAGCAATGATTCAGCGTTGACGTACTCGACGTCACCGACCAGCCCGATGTCGGTGGCCACACCATCGACGGTGACGCTGCGCCGCACCGCGGTGAACAGGTGCGCGTCCTCCCCGGTGAGGCCTACCGCGTACGGGCCGTGGGCGTTGATCAGGTTGACCAGTTCCCGGCCCACCTGACCGAACAGCACCATCCGCGCCACATCGAGCACCTCGGGCGTGGTGACCCGGAAGCCACCCTTGAAATCGCCTGCAATGCCCAACTTCTTGAGCATCGCACTGATCTGCGGGCCGCCACCGTGCACCACCACCGGTTTGATGCCGCAGTTGCGCAGGAACACCATGTCGGCAGCGAAGGCGGCCTTGAGGGTGTCGTCGGTCATGGCGTTGCCGCCGTACTTGACGACGACGATCTGGCCGTGCAGTTGCTTGAGCCACGGCAGCGCCGAGGCGAGCACCTGGGCCTTGACGCCGCGCTCGATGGGTTGACTCATGAGCTGTAGGCCGAGTTCTCTTCGACGTAGGCGTGGGACAGATCGGTGGTCCTGATGGAAGCACTGCTGCTTCCCACTGCCAGGTCCACCACCACGGCGATGTCTTCACCTGACAGGTCGACGTCACGGGCACCCGGTGCGCCGGCACCGTCGACGCACACCGGAGAACCGTTGAACGACACGCTGATCCGGTCCGGATCGAGGTTCACCGGCGCGATACCGACCGCGGCCAGGACCCGGCCCCAGTTCGGGTCGGAGCCGAACAACGCGGTCTTGACCAGGCTGTCGCGGGCGATGACCCGCGCCGCGACGAGCGCGTCGTCCTCGGTGGCGGCGCCGGTCACCGTGATGTCGATGCGCTTGGTGACGCCTTCGGCGTCGGCCTGCAGCTGCGCGCACAGATCGTCGCAGACCCGCAGCACGGCCTCGTTGAGATCGTCCTGGCTCGGGGCGATCTCGCTGGCGCCCGACGCGAGCAGCAACACGGTGTCGTTGGTCGAGCAGCTGCCGTCGACGTCGAGGCGGTCGAAGGTCAGCGCGGCCGCGCGCCTGAGTGCGGTGTCGAGCGCCGCGGCATCCGCGACCGCATCGGTGGTCAGTACCACCAGCATGGTGGCCAGCGACGGCGCCAGCATGCCGGCGCCCTTGGCCATCCCGCCGACGGTCCAGTTCTCCCCCGAGTCCACCGAATGGTGCAGCGCAACCTGTTTCGGCACGGTATCGGTGGTCATGATGGCCCGCGCCGCGTCGTCGCCACCGGTCAGGCCGCCGGCGATCTCGTGGACGATCTCGGTGACCCCGGCCAGTACCTTGTCCATCGGCAGCCGGTCACCGATCAGACCCGTCGAGCACACCGCTACCTCGATGGCCCCGGTCTCGGTGCCCCAGTCGCTCAGTGCGGAGGCCACAGCCTCGGCGGTGGCGTGAGTGTCCTGGAATCCCAGCGCGCCGGTGCAGGCGTTGGCGCCACCCGAATTGAGGATCACCGCACGCAGCCGGCCGGTGGTCAGCACCTGCTGCGACCACTTCACGGGTGCGGCCTTGATCTTGTTGCGGGTGAACACACCCGCCGCGGCGTAATCCGGGCCCTCGTTGAACACCAGCGCCAGGTCCTGCGCACCGGATGCCTTGATACCGGCGGCGATTCCCGCGGCCCGGAAACCGGCCGGGGCGGTGACGCCTTGAGTGCGTACCAGCTTGGCTGTCTGTGCCGCTTCAGTCACGGTGCCACTCCCACGATCGACAGTCCTTCGGTTTCGGGCCAGCCCAACGCCAGGTTCATCGACTGCACCGCGGCGCCGCCGGTGCCCTTGGTGAGGTTGTCGATGGCGGCGATGACCACCAGGGTCTGAGCCGCTTCGTCCACGGCGACCTGTATCTGCGCGGCGTTGCTGCCGATCACCGAACCGGTCTTGGGCAACTGCCCCTCGGGCAGCAGATGAATGAACGGCTCTGCACCGTACGCCTTTTCATAGGCGGCCCGGACCTCGGCCTCCGACGCTTCGGTGCGGGCGGTGCAGGTGGCCAGAATGCCGCGTGCCGTGGGGATCAGCACCGGGGTGAACGAGACGCTGACATCCTTGTCGGTCACCGACCGCAGCCCCTGGGCGATCTCCGGGGTGTGCCGGTGCTTGCCGGCGATGTTGTACGCGCGGGCCGAGCCGATCACCTCGGAGCCCAGCAGGTCCACCTTGGCGGACTTGCCCGCGCCGGAGGTGCCGCTGACCGCGACGACGGTGACGGCCGGTTCCACGAGGTCCGCGGCAACCGCGGGCAGCAGGGCCAGCAGCGCGGCGGTGGGATAGCAGCCCGGCACGGCGACACGCTTGGCGCCCTTGAGCCGGTCCCGGGCGCCGGGCAGCTCGGGCAGCCCGTAGGGCCAGCTGCCGGCGTGCGCCGAACCGTAGAACTTCTCCCAATCGGCGGCGTCGGTCAACCGGAAGTCCGCACCGCAGTCGATGATCAGGGTGTCGGGACCCAGTTGCTCGGCCAGCGCGGCGGAATGTCCGTGCGGCAGGCCCAGGAACACCACGTCGTGGCCGGCCAGCACCTCCGGGTCGGTGGGCTCCAGAACACGCGAGGCCAGCGGCAGCAGATGGGGATGATGCTCGGCCATGGTGGTGCCGGCGCTGGAGGCCGCGGTCAACGCCCCGATGGTCAACCGGCCGTCAGCGTAGGCCGGGTGCCCGAGCAGCAACCGCAGGATCTCTCCGCCGGCGTAGCCGCTGGCGCCGGCCACCGCTATCGAAGTCATGCAGCGATTCTGCATTGTTATGCATGCAGATGCAAATTCATTAATCCGCCTGATGCCGACCGTGACGTTGGTGCACGTAAACCGTCAAAAATGCGTGCACCAGCGTCACGGTCGCGGCGGGAACTCAGCCGCGCAGGACGGCGCCGACGCGCTCTGTGGCCACCGCGACCGCGGCGTCACGGGCAGCGCTGGCCTCGTCCTCGGTCAGGGTGCGGTCGGCAGCCCGGAACCGCAGCGCCAGGGTCAGGGACTTACGGCCCTCCCCGATCTGCGGGCCGGTGTAGACGTCGAACAACCGGACGTCTTCCAACAGCTCCCCGGCTCCATCACGGACGGCAGCAACTACTGCAGCCGACGCGACCTCGCTATCGACGATCACGCTGATGTCCTGGAACACCGCGGGGAACGGCGAGACCTTCGGTGCGGGCAGCGTCTCGCGGATCGGCACCGCATCGAGGTCGAGTTCCACCGCGCAGGTTCCCTTGGGCAGCCCGGTCCGCTCGATGACTGCCGGGTGCAGTTGACCGGCGTAACCCACCACCGTGTCGCCGACGAGCACCTCGGCGCAGCGGCCCGGGTGCCACGGCAGTTCCTGGGCAGCGCGCAGGGTGAATTCCACCCCGGCGGCCCGGCCGATCACCCGTACCGCCTCGAACGCGTCGGCGGCTTCGACCGCCCGACCCTGGCCCCACGGTCCGGCGGGCTCACGCAGCCCGGTCAGCACCGCCGCGACATGCTGCGGTTGCTGCGGCAGCGAAGCGTCCAGGCCAGCGATCTCCGCATCGGTGGGCCTGCGATCGTTCGGGATCCGCTCGACGGAGCGAGTTTCGTCGGTGGGGTGCACCACCTGCTGGATCGCGAACAGTGCCACATCGGCGGTACCACGGGAGACGTTGCGGCCCAACGCTTCCAACAAGCCTGGCAACAAGGTGGTGGCCAGCTGGGGCCGGTCGGCTTCCAGCGGGTTGAGCACGTCGGTGGTGTGGCGGCGCGGATCGTCGGCAGAAAGCCCCCAGGCGTCGAACACCCCGGCAGGCAGGAACGGCGTGGGCAGGATCTCCACGAACCCGGCCAGCGCCAGCGACTTTCCAATCGCACGGCGACGCTTCTGGATCGCGGACAGCCCCCGCCCGGCCGGCGCGGTCGGCAGCACCGACGGGATCGACTCCAGCCCTTCCAGACGCAGCACTTCCTCGACGAGGTCAGCGCGCTGACGCAGGTCGGGCCGCCAACTCGGCGGGGTCACGGTGAGCGGATCCGAACCGGTGACAACAGCCCCGATCTGGGTCAGGCGACGAGCCGTGGTGCCGGCGGGATATTCGACGCCGGCGGTGCGGTCGGGCAGGTCGGCCGGGATCTCGATGGTCGGTTGGGACCAGTCGGTGCGCCCGTCCGCGTGCCAGTCCGTGAGCTTCGGTTCGACCGTTCCGCCGGCGATCTCTGCCAGCAGGGTCGCGCAACGATCCAGCGCGGCAACCGAAATCGCCGGGTCCACAGAACGTTCGTAGCGACGGCCGGCCTCACTGGCCAGGTGCAGCCGACGCTGGGTACGCGACACCGCAGCCGGATCCCACACGGCCGCCTCGAGCAGCACGTCGGTGGTGGAATCACGCACCTCGGTGGTGCCCGCGCCCATCACGCCACCGATCGCGGCGGTGGCGACGTCGTCGACGATCAGCACGTCGGCCGAGTTCAGTGTGCGCTCGACATCGTCGAGAGTGACGACTTTCTCGCCGTCACGGGCGAAACGCACGTCGAACCCGCCGGTGATCAGGCTGCTGTCGTGCGCGTGCATCGGGTGCCCGATTTCCAGCATGACGTAGTTGGTCACGTCCACTGCCGGTGAGATGGCGCGGATACCGCTGAGCATCAACCGCCGCTGCATCCACCACGGAGTCACCGCGGCCGGGTCGATGCCGGTGACCGGACGCAGGCCGAAACGCAGCACACCGGTGCCGGGTTGGACGGTCAGCGGCCAGGCTTCGCCCTCGGCAGGCAGCGGCGGTACGTCGGCCAGGTCGACGAAGTCCAGGTCGTGAGCGCAGGCGATCTCGCGTGCCAGACCACGGACCGATAGGCAGTAGCCGCGGTCGGGCGTGATCGCCAGGTGAAACACCACGTCGTCCAGACCGAGGAGATCAGCGGCCGGGGCACCCGGTTCGGCCGTGCCCTCGGGCAGGACCAGGATGCCCGCACCCTCGACCCCCAGGTTCATCTCCGACGCCGAGCAGATCATGCCGTCGGAGACCCGCCCGTAGGTCTTGCGGGTGGCGATCTTGAAGTCGCCCGGCAGGACGGTGCCGGGCAGTGCTACCACAACCAGGTCGCCGACCGTGAAATTCCTTGCCCCGCATACGATGTCGCGCAGCTCAGATCCACCGACGTCGACCTTGCAGGCCCGGATAGGCTTCTTGAACTCTGTGAGTTCCTCGATCTCGGCGACCCGGCCGACGGTCAGCGGACCGCTCACCGGACCGATCGGGATGATCTCCTCGACCTCATGTCCGATGCGGATGAACGTGTCCTCGAGCTCCTCGACGGACGCATCCCAATCCGGGGCGCCGGCGCGGACAGCCTCACGCAACCAGCTGAACGGAATCCGCATCAGGCACCGACCCCGAACGGCAGCGAGAAGCGGACGTCGCCCTCGACCATGTCGCGCATGTCAGGAATTCCGTTGCGGAACTGCAGGGTTCGCTCCAATCCCATACCGAAGGCAAAGCCGGAGTAGACGTCGGGGTCAATACCGCAGGCGCGCAACACGTTCGGGTTGACCATGCCGCAGCCGCCCCACTCGACCCAGCCCGGGCCGCCCTTTTTCCCGGGGAACCAGATGTCCACCTCGGCCGACGGCTCGGTGAACGGGAAGAAGTGCGGACGGAACCGGGTGCGTCCCTCCGGGCCGAACTGGGCCCGCGCGAACGCGTCCAGCGTGCCGCGCAGATGTGCCATGGTCAGGCCCTTGTCCACCGCGAGACCCTCCACCTGGTGGAACACCGGGGTATGGGTGGAATCGAGCTCGTCGGTACGGAAGGTCCGGCCGATCGAAACGATGTAGACCGGTAGTTCGCGTTCCAGCAGTGCGCGGATCTGCACCGGCGAAGTGTGGGTGCGCAGCACCTGGCGCGAACCGTCCGGCGCGATCTGGAAGGTGTCCTGCTCGCTGCGGGCCGGATGGTCCGGCGGGAAGTTCAGTGCGTCGAAGTTGAACTGCTCGGTCTCGACCTCTGGCCCCTCCGCCAGTTCCCAGCCCATTGCCACGAAGGTGTCGGCGACGTTCTCGGCCAGGATCGTGATCGGGTGCCGGGCGCCCACCGGCTGCCGCGTCGAGGGCAGCGTCACGTCGATGCGTTCGGCGACCAGCACGGCGGCGTCACGCTCGGCCCGCAGCGCGGCCAACCGCTCGTCGTACGCACGCTGGGCCTCGCCGCGGGCGACGTTGACCCGTTTGCCGGCGTCGGCGCGGTCGCCCTTCGGCAGGGTTGCCAGCGACTGGCGAGCCACGGCGATCGGGGCACGATCGCCGAGATGCTCGGTCTTGGCGCGCGCGAGCGCGTCGAGGTCACCGGCCAGCTCGAAGGCATGCCGGGCCGCGCTGACGGCTTTGGTCAGGGCTTCTTCTGAGAGATCACTGGGCTGCTCAGCCACCCGGCGATCATAGGCGATGGCCTGATCAGGCTTCGAATCCGTTTGCCCTCAGCTCCGACAAAGCCTGCCCACGACGAACTCCGCCGAGATCGGAGACGATGACGACGTGGATCGTCAGAAGTTGGCTGATGAGTGGGACGACGGGATCTCGCCCGCAGTGGCGGGACTGGCCGGGCTGGCCGAACCCTACGGAGTCGCCCTGGACTACTCGGCCCAATCACTACGCGCACTCGAACACGTCATCACCACCCTGTTCCACCAACCCGAAGACCTCTTCACCGACGACGACCGCCCCGTCGTCCGCGCACTGATCGCCTACATCGGACTCACCCTGACCCACCTCACCACCGGACACTGGGCCTGGGACAACCAACCCGGATTCGCCGAACACGCACAACCCACCCTCACCGACACCGCACTACTCGAGCGCATCACCACCACCTACTGGGGCTGGGACCACAACCCCGCCGGCACCCCCGCCGGAATCCCCCTCGCCGTACCCGGCGACGGACTCGACCTCCACCCCGTCTCACCCCTGCATCTTCTGTTCGCCACCGTCATCGACAAGCCCACCAACGCAGGACCACTCGCCCAGACCTTCACCGCCTGGAGCCAAAAGGTCACCACCCCACCCCCACCCGGCGTCGTCGGCATCGACCTGCTGACCAGCCCACCACCCTCACCCGTCCTCGACGACTGGCTGGCCGACCGCCAACGCGACTTCCCACAATGGGCCACCCGCTACCCCGGAAACTGGGACTTCACCCCCGAATCCATCGACCGCCTCACCGACCTCATCCACCACCACACCCCCACCCTCGAAGCCATCAACGACCCCGCCAACACCGACCTACTCGCAGGCGCCTGCTGGTACCTCGGCGAAATGCTGCGCCGCAGCCGACCCTCCCGCTGGGTCTTCAGGGATTACCTGACGAAACCCGGCGACCCCGACCTCGCCGAGTACGAAGTGCAGAGCAATGACGACAGAGATGTGACGAGCCCGTTCCGGCTCTTCCGCCTCGGCATCACCAAAGGCCAACCCAAAGCCCGCGGCTACTACGACCGCTGGGCAGCCAAATCGTGAGCGGGCAGAAGGTCACCACTTACGCCATGGTGATCGCGTTGGTCATCGCCACTGCGGCGTGGCTGGGGGGTCCGACCGCCCGCGCCGATTACGGGGCCTACGGCGAGTGCACCACTGGGTTTGCCCTGCCGGGATTCGACGCCACCGAGGTGGCACCCGAAAACAGCACGGTCGAGTACCGGTATCCGGGGCTGGATCCGGGCCTGGAAGCGGTCGAGGAACCCTCGGACGACGAGTTGAGAATTCTCGACGACGAACATCAGCCCGGCGGCACCGAGAATCACATGCTCATCGCCTGGCGTAACCACATAGACAGAAAAGCTGCGGCGGGCGCCAAGCCCATGGCCTTCCAGCGGTGGAAGTCGAACTACATCACCGTCATCAAAAACCGGCGCGTCGGACCTGCCTTCGAAGACTATCTGTGGAACGAACTGTGGAAGCTGGCCGGAAGCGAATCGGCGGGCTGGATCAAGCGCACCCTGGACCAGTTGAGGAATGAAGGCGTGACCATGCCGACGGCGGTCTGCGTCAAGTACTGGCCGACGAAGGCCGTACCAGAAGGACCAGGCGGCCCCGGTGGCCCGGGTGGCGCGGCGTCGCTGCCACTCCCGCTGGGCGACGCACCAGACAGCCCCGAGGATCAAGCGGTCAGAGACGAGATCGAGGTCGCACTCGACCAATCCGCCACTCCGGCACAACCACCAGCGCCCCCGGCTCCTGCGCAGCAGCCGAAACCGGCGCCCATCCAGGTTCAGGCCGGCCAGACACCGGCCCCACAACAGCGACCGGCACCAGAACAGCGACCGGCGCCCGCACCTGCGGTTCCAGCTGTCCCGGCCCCGCAAGCGCCTGCCGCACCGTCCCCACCGATCGTCATTCCGGTGCCTGTCCCCGTACCCGCGCCGATACCGGCGGCGCCGATTCCAGTACCAATACCAGCACCAGCACCTGCAGCCCCCGCTCCGGCGGCACCAGCGCCCCAGCAGGCACCTCTGGCGCCCGCCGCGCCCGCGATCGACTACGGGGGGATCGATTTCTCGACCCTCGAATTGCGCTATGTCACCGACACAGTCGCAGGTAAACCGGCAATGCAGTACGCGTTCCGGGCCAGCACCACATCCGACGATGTGCCGTCCTACGGCGGGAAGCGCAATGCCCAGATGGCCATGGACGCCTTCTACGTCTGGATGGCGCTGTCCCCCGACAAGTTCTGGGTCAACCTGAATCCCACCGAGCCGGACCGAATCATCGACCAGGAGTTCGGCAAGACCCAGGCGGGTCAGGTGCTGCTTGAGGCGGACCTCGAGATGAAAGAGGTGTCGGGCCGGCTACAGCGAGACGACACCCCGCTGGGCAAACGATTCGAAGACGCGCTGCGCGGCACCGACAAATGCTTCCTCGGCCGCCGGCAATGGATAGAACCCACGCCGGCAACCGTTCGGGAGGACGGCGACCAGCTGTACATCATCGACGCACCACTGACGGTCAAGGTCGGGCTCGAGAACAGCGATATCAGCCCGAACCAATCATGCGACGGCCAAGATCCAGCGATCACCGCGCAAAACGGCAAGTTGTACCAGGACATGATCATGCCCGCGGTGGTCGAGGCGATCAACAAAGATCCCGAATTCGCCGACCTGCGCCGGGTGTACGCCAGCCGGATCGCGGCCGAGTGGTACCGGAAGCGCAACGCGGACAAGCCAACTCAGTACGCAGATGTCATCGATTCGGGCAACGTCGCCGCCTGGACCGTACCGTGGAATTCGCGTGAGGTCTTCGACCGCTACGTCTATTCGTACACCCACGCCAAACCGACCTTCAGCTGGAAAACCCAGGAGGGTGACCGAACGTGGACTCGGGGCCGTTCCTGGGGAGGCGTCGACTTCAGCAAGATCGAACTGAAGGACGTCGGCGAACAGGAGTTCAAGACGAAGTACGCGTCCATCGCCACCGCGGCGGGACCGTCGATCGTCGGCCCGGTCGAGCAGCAGTCCGGTGATCAGATCTGGCTAGGCGACATCAACACTTCTGTTCCGCTGAACCAGATTTGGCCGCAGCAACCGACGTCGTGGACGCCTTACGACATCCCGAACCCCGCGACCTCGAGGCCGTTCTTTTATGTGCTGGTTACCCTGCCCGTGGCCGCCTGGCTGGTAACCGGTGGCGTGCTGTGGTGGCGGCGCCGCAAAGCCGAGACGGGAGGCTGACCGTGTCGCTGGATCCCTTCGGCAACTACGATCCGTTCGCCGCCCCGGCGCCCCGGCAGGCCACCCCGCCACCACCGCAGCCGGCTCCGCCACCGACCGCGCCGGCCTGGACCGGGGTGCTACACCGCGCAACACCGGAGCCGCCCGCGCCGCTCCCGCGCACCGGGCCGTCCACTGCACCTCCGTGGGAGGCAGGCGGCCCGCCGCGGACGGTATTCCTGGCCGGTTACCTGGTGGGTGGAATCGCCACACTGCTGGTGGTCGGCGCCATCGGCACGTTGCTGGCATTGCCGGAGCTCGAATTCATATACGGCGGCACCACATTCGCCGGTGTCGCATCGGCGGCGGTTTCGGTTGTGGTGGCCGGGGCACTGGTATGGCTGGCCGTCCAGTACGCCCGCCGACGGGGAACGACCCGCACGCCGATGCTCGTCGGCATCGGCATCACCGCAGCCGTCGCCGTCGCGATCATCGCGATGGCGCCGGGCGGCCAGGTGTCGTGGTTCAGGACGCTGACGCTGATCCTCGGCGCCGCAGCACTTCTCCTCACGATCGCGATCGTGGTGCTGATCCTCCAGCCGAAGTCCAAGTCGTATTTCGTCACGCCGTCGACCACCGACCAACTGGCGATGCTCGGATTGACACCTGTCGCGCCCGCGCCGAGCAGCACCCTGCCTGCGGAACCCGACACCGTCACCACCAGACCCGTCGCTGCGCCACCTCCACGACAGGCGCCACCGCCTCCGCCGGCGCCCCGGCAGGACTACGACCCTTTCCAATAGAACCGAGCGCGCTGCCTCTATACGCCCGGTAGGCCGTCGTCCTCGTGTTCGCCGGCCGGCAACCGTCTGGGCATTTTCACCCGGTACATCACCAGGTCATCGGGCACGCCCTCCGGCTTGGCCGAAAAAAACTGCCGCCGTTCACGTTTGACAGTGACACCCAAAGCGCTGCGCTCGTCTTCCGAGATGCCCTCCAGCGTGGTGTGCGAGATCATCAGGCCGCCCCTGGCAGCACGGTCCATCACCCGGGCGGTGATGTTGACGTCAACGCCGAGCCAGTCCGACCCGATGCGTTGGGGCCGCCCGGTGTGGATACCGACGCGCATGCGCGGGGCGTAGCCGTCCAGGTCGATGCCCTTCACCCCGTCGAGCGCCACCAGCATCGCCCGCAGGGCGGTGGCCGGGTCGGAGAACACCGCCATCATCCCGTCGCCCATGCGTTTGACGATGTGACCGCGCGCTTCGAGCACCGGAGGTTCGATCACCTGAGCCACCTGGCGCAGCAGCCGCAATGTGGCTTCGTCTCCCGAGCGCAGCGACCACGACGAGAATCCGACCAGATCCGTGAACACCAGCGTCACCTCGGGATTGGCCGGAGTACCCGAGACGCGTTCGGTCAGCGCCTGCCACACCTGCAACGCGCCCAGGCTGACCTCGCGCGAGGCTGCGTCGCGATCAAGAAGTCTGTCGGCCACCCGCGCAGCCGCCCTGGGGCCACCCTCACCCGACACCGAGAGCCGGTCACCGAAGTCCGGATCCCCGGGCAGTGACCGTCGCATGCGCCGCACCAGACCGACGACGGCTGGGTTCCGGTTGGCGTTCTGCAGCCATCCCAGCGGACCCGGCAAACCGGGGGTTCGAACTGGGCGCCGGCCGGACGGGTCATCGAACGGCTCGCCATCCACAGCGCAAGAGTATGTGGCACGCGGACCGGGCGGCAATCGCGCCGTGAGCGCGTTGACCCACACTCCCCTGACAGCAGCAAACCCGCCTGGTCACAGCGCTGTGGCGCCGCGGTAGCCGCCGAATAACAGTGCACAGCGACCCGCCGTGGCGTCGTAGACAACACACGTTGTCACTACTATCGTGAGCTCAGCTGTGATTCACGTCATGACGAGTCAACGAGGACGCAATGACCACACGAGCCACGACCGGCAACGAGCACGACCCACTGGGTCCCGATTCGCTGACCTGGAAGTACTTCGGCGACCTGCGCACCGGGATGCTGGGCGTCTGGATCGGTGCGATCCAGAACATGTATCCCGAGCTCGGCGCCGGCGTCGAGGAACACTCGATCCTGCTACGTGAACCGCTACAGCGTGTAGCACGGTCGGTGTACCCGATCATGGGCGTGGTCTACGACGGCGACCGCGCAGCAGACACCGGCGCGCAGATCAAGGGCTTTCACCACACCATCAAAGGTGTCGATGCCCAGGGCCGGCGTTATCACGCGCTGAACCCCGAGACGTTCTACTGGGCCCACGCCACGTTCTTCATGCTGATCATCAAGACTGCCGAGTACTTCTGCGGTGGTCTCACCGAAGCCGAGAAACACCAACTGTTCGACGAACACGTGCAGTGGTATCGCATGTACGGCATGAGCATGCGGCCGGTCCCGAAGAGCTGGGAGGAGTTCCAGGAGTACTGGGACGCCAAGTGCCGCGACGAACTCGAGATCAACCGCGCCACCCTCGACATCTTCACCATCCGGATCCCCAAACCTCGGTTCGTGTTGATGCCCACACCGGTGTGGGATCAACTGTTCAAACCCCTTGTGGGAGCCCAACGCTGGATTGCCGCCGGCGTCTTCGACCCGGCGGTTCGGGAGAAGGCCGGCATGCGCTGGACCCCCGGCGACGAGGTGCTGCTGAGAATCTTCGGCAAGATGGTCGAATTGGCGTTCGTCGCGGTGCCTGACGAGATCAGACTGCACCCACGCGCCCTGTCGGCCTACCGCCGCGCGGCCGGAAGACTGCCGTCCGACGGCCCTCTTGTCGAGGCGCCCGGCTTCATGGCCCCTCCCCGCGACCGCCGCGGGCTGCCCATGCACTACCTGCCGCGCAGCAAAACCCTGCTCGACCGGGCCGGCGCATTGGTGCACACCACCTTCTCGCTGCCGGCACTGCGCCGGCCGGCCCGGCGCAGTGCGGCCTGACTTTTGACGCCTGTCTAAGCTGTCGAGATGCTTGATTGGTCTGATGTCGACATTGCCGTTCGGGACGCGGTCCGCGAGTTCGTGGACAAGGAGATTCGGCCCCACCTAGACGAGCTGGAAAGCGGCGACATGGAGCCGTACCCGATCGTCCGGAAGTTGTTCGCCACCTTCGGTATCGACACGATGGCCAAGGAATCGCTGGACAAGCGGCTGGAGAAGCTGCGCAGCGGCGACAGCAAGCCCTCCGGTGCCCGCGGCGGCATGTTCGGCGGCAGCAGCTCGCCGGGTATGGGCTTCGTCCTGATCAGCGAACTGTGCCGGGTGTCCATGGGCCTGGTCACCGGCCTCGGTGTCAGCCTGGGCCTGACGGTGTCGACGATTCAGAGCCGCGGCACCCTGGCCCAGCAGGAACGCTGGCTGCCCGGCCTGGTGACCTACGAGAAGATCGGTGCATGGGCGATCACCGAGCCCGATTCGGGCTCGGATGCGTTCGGCGGCATGAAGTCCTACGTCACCCGTGACGGGGACGACTACATCCTCAACGGCCAGAAGACCTTCATCACCAACGGCCCCGACGCTGACGTGGTGGTGGTCTACGCCAAACTCGACGAGGGCGACGGCGCGGACAAGCGAAATCGCAAGGTGCTGACGTTCGTTCTCGATCGCGGCATGGAGGGCTTCGTGCAGTCGAAGCCGTTCCGCAAGATGGGCATTCACTCATCGCGCACCGGCGAGTTGTTCTTCAACAACGTGCGTCTGGGCCGGGACCGGCTGCTCGGCGAGACCGAAGGGTCCGAGGGCGGGGCCGACGAAGGCCGAGCGAGCGCCCGGTCCAACTTCTCGGCCGAACGTATCGGTGTGGCCGCGATGGCGCTGGGCGTGATCGAGGAATGCCTGCGGTTGAGCGTCGACTACGCAAAGACCCGCACCCTGTGGGGCCAGGAGATCAGCCAGTTCCAGCTCATCCAGCTCAAGCTGGCCAACATGGAAGTGGCCCGGATGAACGTGCGCAACATGCTGTTCCGCGTCATCGAATCGGCAGAGAAGGGATCTCCCATCTCGCTCGCCGAGGCTTCGGCCATCAAGTGGTACTGCTCGCAGGCGGCCACCGATGTCGCGATGGAAGCGGTGCAGCTGTTCGGTGGCAACGGCTACATGACCGAGTACCGGGTGGAGCAGTTGGCCCGTGACGCCAAGTCGTTGATGATCTACGCCGGAAGCAACGAGGTTCAGATCACCCACGTGGCCCGGGGCCTGCTGAGCTAGCCCCTAGCCCTGGATCATGTCGCGACCCGGGTGGGCCTGTTGCCACCCGGCCATCGCGGCATCCCAGTCGGCGCCGTCGAGCGCGGTCAGCGAGGCCGGGAACAACCCGTCCTCCTCTTTGGCGATGTGGACGTAGAGCTCCTCGATCTCCCTGCGCACCCGCGCCTGATCCGCCGGATCGGTCAGGTCGACCGCCTCAAGGAACCTGGCCAGCTCGCGGTGTTCGGCCACCAGTGGGTCGATGTGCTCGGCGTAGAGCTCGTCGGTGCGCATGACGGCGAAGAGTCCGTTCTCTTCACCTTGCCAATGGGAGCGCAGCTCCTCGAACATCTCTGACAGAAGGCGCCGGGCCGCGTCCAGCTCACCGCGGTCAAGGGCACGCACCGCCTCACGACCGTGGTCGACCGCCCGCTCATGCTCGGCGATGTAATCGCGCAGTAGTGGCATGTCCCGGCACCCGCAGTATTGGCACATGGTCGACCTCCGCCACCGACCCTAGCCGAGGGGAACAACGTCAGGACAGCGCGTGCGCACTCGCGTACAAGCAGATCGCTGCGGCAGCAGCAACATTGAGACTCTCGGCGCTGCCGCGCATGGGAATCGTCACCCGCGCGTCTGCTGCCGCTGCGATCTCGGGCGACAGACCATGTGCCTCGGAACCGAACAGCCATGCCGTCGGTGCCGTGAGATCCACGTCGGGCAGCGATGTTTCACCATCCAGTGTCGTCGCCAGCACCTGCAGGCCCGCGGCCCGCAAAGCGGCCATCAACGCGTCAACATCGGGCGCCTGCACCACCGGCAGCCCGAATATGCTTCCGGCAGACGAGCGCAGGCACTTGCCGTTGAAGGGATCGACCGAATTGCCGGCCAGGATCATCGCGTCGGCGCCCATGGCGTCGGCCAGCCGGATCAGCGTTCCGGCGTTACCGGGCTCGGAGGTCTCCACGGCGACCGCGACCAAGCGCGGCGCGCCGGCCAGCACCTCACCGAGTGACACCTCGGGCATGCGGCACACGGCCACCAGGCCGACCGGGGTTACGGTGTCCGACAACGCTTTTGCCGCGCGCTCGGTGACCACCTGCACGGGCGCATCGACCAGCAGGGCCGCGAACCGGTCCAGTGCCGCCTCGGTCGCGAAGACCTCGGAAACAAGTCCGCGCCGCAACGCGGCCTCGACGAGGTTGGGTCCCTCGGCAAGAAAGCGTGCGGCGCGGCGGCGCCCGATGTGGCGCTGCAATTTGATCGCAGCAGCCACCCGGGCAGAACGCTCGGTGAGCGTCAGGCGGCCTCTCCGGAGGGCGCATTGACATCCTCGGGGAGCGCGGCCTTGGCAACCTCGACCAGCGCGGTGAACGCGGCGGCATCGCTGACGGCGATCTCGGCCAGGTTCTTGCGGTCCACCTCGACGCCCGCGGCCTTGAGGCCCTGGATCAGGCGGTTGTAGGTGATGTCGTTGGCGCGGGCCGCGGCGTTGATACGCGAGATCCACAGCTTGCGGAACTCACCCTTGCGGGCGCGACGGTCCCGGTAGGCGTAGGTCAGTGAGTGGAGCTGCTGCTCCTTGGCCTTGCGGTACAGGCGGGACCGCTGGCCGCGGTAGCCCTTCGAGGCCTTGAGGACTGTGCGCCGCTTCTTCTGGGCGTTGAGTGCGCGCTTCACGCGTGCCATGGGATGTTCCTATTCTCGTTCGGTACAGGGAGCGGCGGGTCTAGCCGTTGAGCATCTTGTTGACACGCTTGGTGTCGTTGGCTGCCACCACGGTGCGGCCGTCGAGGCGGCGGGTGCGCTTGGTGGCCTTGTGCTCCAGCAGGTGGCGGCGGCCGGCCTTCTGGCGCACGATCTTGCCGGTCCCGGTCTTGCGGAAGCGCTTCGATGCTCCGCTGTGGGTCTTCGCCTTGGGCATGAATCCTCAGTTCTGTCTGTGAAACTAGTTCTGCGTAACGTCTGGTTCTTCTGGTGCGGCCTGCTGCCCGCCGGGGCGCTCGGCCTGCTCCGCTGCCTTGGCGCGAGTCTTCGCGCCGCGGTGCGGGGCCAGCACCATCGTCATGTTGCGGCCGTCCTGCTTGGCTGACGTCTCGACGAAGCCGTACTCGGCCACATCGGCGCCCAGCCGCTGCAACAACCGGTACCCGAGTTCGGGCCGGGACTGCTCACGACCACGGAACATGATGGTCACCTTGACCTTGGACCCGGCTTCGAGGAAGCGGACCACATGGCCCTTCTTCGTCTCGTAGTCGTGATCGTCGATCTTGGGACGCAGCTTCTGTTCCTTGACGACGGTCTGCTGCTGGTTTTTGCGAGACTCGCGCTCCTTGAGTGCCGTCTCGTACTTGAACTTGCCGTAGTCCATGATCTTGCAGACCGGAGGTCTGGCGTTGGGAGCTACTTCGACAAGGTCGAGATCGGCATCCGCGGCGACGCGGAGGGCGTCTTCGATGCGCACAATGCCTACCTGCTCGCCACCTGGTCCGATCAGGCGGACTTCTGGTACACGAATGCGCTCGTTGACGCGGGTCTCAGTGCTGATGGGGCCTCCTATGTTGGGTCTGCTGAGGAGACCCCGCCCATCTGCATCTCTGCCCTGACGAACAGAAAAGCCCTGCTCGAAGCAGGGCCCAATGCCGACCGATCACGGCTTGCGCCGCCTGCACCTCCCACTGTGGGAGCACAGAACCGGCGTCCGAGGACACCGGCGACCGGACCGTTGTACCTTGTGGCCAACGGTGGGAGTGGGACTCCACTTGCTGTCCCTGACATGAGCCGGGACGGTCGCGCATGACAGTCTAGCAGCTATGACCGATCCGACCGAAACGCCCGACGACGCGACGCCGCAGGTGCGGGAGCTTGCCGACATTCCCGCCGTGGAGGTGATCACCCGGGCGGCGCTCATGTTGATGAGCGCCGCGGCCGAGAAGATCGGGCTTTCTGCCGAGGACCCCGAGGACAGCCCGCACCGCGACCTCGACGAGGCCCGTCGGGTCATCACCGCACTGGCCGGGCTGGTGACCGCCTCGGCCGAGTACCTGGGGCCGCACGCAGGCCCGGTGCGCGACGGACTCAAGAGCCTGCAGTTGGCGTTCCGGGAAGCCAGCGCACACCCGGACGAACCGGGTAAGGGCCCTGGCGAAAAGTACACCGGCCCGGTCTGGTGAACACCTGAGCGGTGTCTGTGCGTGCGCTCAACCCAATTGACGGGTTGAGCGCCTATTCTCCCGGCTTATGACCGTCATCAGCCGGGGCCGTCGCACCGGGGTCCAGCCCGCGTCGAGGTTCTCCTGGGTACCCGCAGCAGCCGGCTGGATCGTCGGGGTGATCGCCACCCTGTCGCTGATCGCCAGCGTGTCTCCGGCGGTCCGCTGGTTGATCCAGGTGCCGCGAGAGTTCGTCAACGACTACATCTTCAACTTCCCCGACACCAGCTTCGCGTGGGCGTTCGTGCTGGCACTGCTGGCCGCGGCGCTGGCCGCCCGCAAGCGGATCGCCTGGTGGATCCTGGTGCTCTACATGGTGGGCGCCATCGGCTGGAACCTGGGCGACCTCGCCGCCGGTGGCGACACTCTGTCCGAGGATGTCGGCGAGGTCATCGGCGTGGTGTTCCACGTGGCCGCCATCGCAGCGCTGGTCCTGGCCCGCAACCAGTTCTGGGCCAAGGTGCGCCGCGGCGCGCTGCTCAAATCCGCCGTGGTACTGGTCGCGGGCATGGCGATCGGCATCCTGGCCGCCTGGGGGCTGCTGGAACTCTTCCCCGGAACCCTCGCCCCGGAATGGCGCTTGCTCTACGCGGTCAACCGGGTGAGCGGATTCGCCACCGTGCCGACCGAGGTTTTCGAGGGCTACTCGCACACCTTCCTCAACGCGATCTTCGGCCTGTTCGGCGCTTTGGCGTTGATGACCGCCGCGATCGTGCTGTTCCAGTCACAACGGGCCACCAACGCGCTGACCGGCGAGGACGAATCAGCGATCCGCGGGCTCTTGGAGGCCTACGGCAAGAACGATTCGCTGGGGTACTTCGCCACCCGCCGCGACAAGTCGGTGGTGTTCGCGCCCAACGGCCGGGCCGCGATCGCCTACCGCGTGGAGGTGGGTGTATGTCTGGCCGGCGGTGATCCGGTCGGAGACCCCAAAGCATGGCCGCAGGCCATCGCCGCCTGGCTGCAGCTGTGCCAGACCTACGGCTGGGCCCCGGGCGTCATGGGCGCCAGTTCGGCAGCCGCCGAGGCGTTCCGTGCCGCCGGGCTGAACGCGCTTCAGCTCGGCGACGAGGCCATCCTGTACCCGGACCGCTTTCGGCTGTCCGGGCCGGACATGCGCGCGGTGCGACAGGCGGTCACCCGGGCCCGGCGGGCCGGGACCTCGGTGCGCATGCGACGCCACCGCGAGCTGGACGACGCCGAGATGGCCGAGGTGATCCGGCGCGCCGACGCCTGGCGCGACACCGAGACCGAACGCGGCTTCTCGATGGCACTGGGCCGGCTGGGCGATCCTGCCGACGGGGACTGTCTGCTCGTCGAGGCGGTGCAGCAGCGCGACGGTAGCTCCGAACCCGAGGTGGTCGCACTGCTCTCGCTGGTGCCGTGGGGCACCAACGGCGTCTCGCTCGACGTGATGCGTCGCTCCCCGCAATCGCCCAACGGCACCATCGAACTGATGGTGAGCGAGCTGTGCATGCAGTCCGAAAGCATTGGTGTCAGCCGGATTTCACTCAACTTCGCGATGTTCCGGTCGGCCTTCCAACAGGGCGCACAGCTGGGCGCCGGTCCGGTGGCCCGGCTGTGGCGGGCACTGCTGGTGTTCTTCTCCCGGTGGTGGCAGCTGGAGACTCTGTACCGCTCCAACATGAAGTACCAACCCGAGTGGGTTCCCCGCTACGCCTGCTACGAGGACGCTCGGCTGATCCCACGGGTCGGGGTGGCCTCGGTGATCGCCGAGGGATTCCTGGTCCTGCCGTTCTCGCGGCGGAACAAGCAGCACACCGGCGAGCACGTCGCGGCCCCTGCCGATCTGGTGGGTTCGGGCCGGTTGCACCACGACGGCAGCGCCCCGGACCTGTCCGGCCTGGCGATCGACCCGGCTGACGGTGACGAACAACAGCGACTCCCCGAGCAGGTTCGCGTCCGAATGGCCAAACTCCGGCAGTTGCAGGCCAACGGTGTGGACGCGTATCCGGTGGGCCAGGCCCCCAGCCACACCGTCGCCGCCGCACTGGAATCGGTGAACGACAACACCCTCACCGTCGCCGGCCGCGTCCTGCGAATCCGGGATTACGGCGGTGTGCTGTTCGCCCAGCTGCGGGACTGGTCCGGAGAAGTCCAGCTGCTGCTCGACAACGCCCGCCTGACCCGAGCCGCGACCGCCGACTTCACCGCAACCATCGACCTCGGCGATCTGATCGAGGTCACCGGTTCGATGGGCAGCAGTCGCAACGGCACCCGATCACTGCTGGTCGACAGTTGGCGACTGATCGGCAAATGCCTGCGCCCCTTGCCGGACAAGTGGAAGGGCCTGACCGACCAGGAGGCCCGGGTGCGGGCCCGCTACGTGGACCTCGCGGTCAACACCGAGGCGCGGGACCTGATCCGGGCTCGCAGCGGCGCCCTGCAGGCCATCCGGGAAACGTTGTATGCCAAGGGTTTTCTTGAGGTCGAAACCCCGATCCTGCAACAGATCCACGGCGGCGCCAACGCCCGGCCGTTCCTGACCCACATCAACGCCTACGACCTGGACCTGTACCTGCGGATCGCACCCGAGCTCTATCTCAAGCGGTTGTGTGTCGGTGGGGTGGAGCGGGTCTTCGAACTGGGTCGCGCATTCCGCAACGAGGGCGTGGATTTCAGCCACAACCCGGAGTTCACCCTGTTGGAGGCCTATCAGGCCCACGCTGACTACAACGTGTGGATCGACGGTTGCCGCGAGCTGATCCAGAATGCCGCCCAGGCCGCCAACGGAGCCCAGGTCTTCATGCGGCCCCGCCCGAACGACCCGGCCGGGGTTCTGGAGCCGGTGGACATCTCGGGTGAGTGGGCGGTCAAGACCGTGCACGACGCGGTGTCGGAGGCCCTCGGTGAGCACGTCACCGTCGAGACGGATCTGGCGACGCTGCGTCGGCTGTGCGATACGGCGCGTATCCCCTACCTGACCCACTGGGACGCGGGCGCGGTCGTGCTGGAGATGTACGAGCACCTCGTCGAGGACCGCACCGAAGAACCCACGTTCTACAAGGATTTTCCGACCTCGGTGTCCCCGCTGACCCGGCCGCACCGCAGCATCCCCGGAGTTGCCGAACGCTGGGATCTGGTGGCCTGGGGAGTCGAACTGGGCACCGCCTACAGCGAGCTCACCGACCCCGTCGAACAGCGCCGCCGCCTCCAGGAACAATCGTTGCTGGCCGCGGGCGGCGACCCCGAGGCAATGGAGCTCGACGAGGACTTCCTGCAGGCCATGGAGTACGCGATGCCGCCGACGGGCGGTCTCGGCATGGGCGTGGACCGCGTGGTCATGTTGATAACTGGCCGTAGCATCCGCGAAACGCTGCCGTTTCCCCTGGCCAAACCTCGTTAGCAGGTTCCTCACAGCCGATCCCA
This sequence comes from Mycolicibacterium fortuitum subsp. fortuitum, assembly GCF_022179545.1. Next base: position 3,611,961 of record NZ_AP025518.1, read on the forward strand.
AGAATGGGCGGCGACGATATTGCTGTGACGTTCACTCACCACCTGTCCTTGATGCACGGCTGGGTTCCGACCAGCATCCAAGTCATCACCGCCGTGGTGTTGATCGCCGCAATCGGTTGGCGCTCCCGGCGCTGGGCGCTCATCTGGCTGCCGTTCGCCGCCGCCGTCGGCGGCATCCTGGTCGCGGGCACCAACTGGTACATCGAGTCCGAGGGGTTGGCGGGCAACCCGGCACCGCGGTCGCTGTGGGTGTGGATCGCATTGACCGGTGTGGCGGTCGTGATCCTGGCCGCAGGCTGGCGCGGCAGTCGGTGGTGGCGGCGCGGAACGGCCGTCATGGCGGTGCCGCTGACACTGCTCTGCACGGCCCTGGCACTGAATCTGTGGGTCGGTTACTTCCCGTGGGTGCAGACCGCGTGGAACCAGTTGACCGCCGGCCCCCTGCCCGACCAGACCGATCAGGTCACGGTGGCGGCCATGCAGCGCCAAGGCACCATTCCCGCCAAGGGCAGTGTGGTCCCCGTCGACATTCCCAGCACCGCATCAGGTTTCCGGCACCGCGGTGAGTACGTGTACCTGCCGCCGGCATGGTTCGCCTCCAATCCGGCGCCGCAGTTGCCGACCGTCATGATGATCGGAGGCGAGTTCAACACGCCCGCCGACTGGATGCGGGCCGGCAACGTGATCAAGGCGATGGACGAATTCGCCGCCGCACACCACGGGTACGCACCGGTTTTGGCATTCGTCGACCCTGGCGGCACCTTCAACAACGACACCGAATGCGTCAACGGCAAGCGCGGAAATTCCGCCGACCATCTCACCAAAGACGTTGTGCCTTATATGAACAGCCACTACGGCGTGAAACCGACCGCTGACGGCTGGGGCGTCGTCGGCTGGTCCATGGGCGGCACCTGCGCGGTGGACCTGGCCGTGATGCACCCCGAACTGTTCAGCGCCTTCGTCGACATCGCCGGCGACATCGGTCCGAACTCGGGCACCAAGGCGCAGACCATCGACCGCCTGTTCGGCGGCAACGCTGCGGCCTGGGACTCCTTCGACCCGACCACGGTGATCAACCGCCACGGCCAGTACGACCGGACGGCCGGCTGGTTCGACGTCAACGACACGTCCACACCGGGCAAGCCGCCGGCTCGCGCCAACGACCAGGCCAAGGCCGCCAACACTCTGTGCGCACTCGGCTCCAAGCACGGGATCGCCTGCGCTGTGGTAACCCACCAGGGCACCCACGACTGGCCGTTCGCCAGCCACGCGTTCACCGCGGCGCTCCCCTGGCTTGCCGGTGTGATCGGCACGCCGCAGGCTCCCGCGGTCGGACTTCCGCAGTCATCGCCATCAGCGGCCTTCATTCAGACCGCCGCCAAGTAGCGCTCAGTAGTCGGATTCGGCGGCGAGCACCTCGGCCAGGAAGCCGTCCTCGCCGGGTGCGGCCAGGCGCGCCCGGGCGAACGCCCGCACCCGACCGCGGGCCTCGGCGGACTCGGTGGCGCCGGCGGCGCCGACCCGCACCGCCGTGCCTGTCCAGTCCAGATTCCACGCCTCGGTCTCGGTGAGCGGCTGCCCATCCGGGCCGTGCAGTGCCACGACGGCGCGACCGGCAGCGTCGAGGGCACCGGAGCCGTGCACCCCGGAACGGCGCAGTTCCACCTCGATGCCCGACGGCGAATCGGGACCCACGAGCGCCACCCGCACCGCCGCTCGGGCACCGTCACTGCCCGCGGTCACCGACCACTCGAGCGAGTTCTCGGCGGCGTCGAAGACTCCCGGCGGCACGGCCGACCAGGGCACGGTGGCGGTCCCGCCGGCGATCGAGCCGGTCCCGTTCAGCCCGTCGGCGGCACCGGCGGCCAGGGCGTAATCGTCGCGCCGCGGTGCAGCTGCGGCGGTTTCGGGCCAATCCAGCCCGATGTCACCGGCCAGCTCACGACAATCCTCGACCAACGCTGCCAGCCGTGGGTCACCTTGCCCGGCAAGGGCATTCAAGTCCGCCATGTGCGGTGCCAACAGGGCCGCGGCATCCGAATCCAGGGTGTCGTCGGTGAAGAAATCCTCGGCGGCCACGGTCAGCAGCGCCAGTTCGGCATCCAGTACCGGTCGCGTCAGCGCAGCGATGCCCTCACGGTCACTGGCCGGCCACCATCGCCGCAGCCAATGGCCGATCGCCAACCGCCGCAAGACATTCGTCGTCCGAGGCAACACCTCGACGCCGGGTAGGTCGACCGATTGCCCGGGCTGTCGGTGGCCCAGCGCATCCAGGAGCCTGACGTGACCGGATTCCCCGAGCACCCGCCACAACCAGTCGGCACGGTCGGGGTCGGTGAACGTGATGGATGGTGAGGCGCCGGCGTCGTCGTCCACGACCCAGGACAAGACGGCTCCGCCGACTTCCAGCACAGCGACCAGAGGTACGTCGGCGGCCGTCGGCGCGGTGCTCCAAAGCCCGCCGTCAGAGACCAATCTCACTCTGCCACCTGCACTTCCAGCATCGCCTTGATTCGCTGCCGGTGATCCAGGCTTACCGATCTGGCCACGCCCTCCAGCAGCGACCGCAGGTCGTCGACGTCCGTGCAGGGCTCCTGCCACACATCGCGGCCGTGCAACCGCGCCCAGAGGCGGCTCAGATAGGGGCGGCGGAAGGCGGCGAGCTCGTCGATGACCTGCCGCTGTCGCGGATGCACCGCCGTGCCTGCCGCAAGGTAGCGGCGGGCGTGCAGCACATAGGCCTCCTTGGCCAGCCGAGCTTGGATGCGAGCCGACAGTTGGTAGCGTCCTCGGGCCGACGCCTCGAGCGGGTGCAGGTCAGTAGCCACCTCGATGCCGGCCAGCAGCCCGGCCTGGTTGTCCTCGCCGAGCAGCCCCCATGGCGAGCAGGCCCGGTCCACCTCCTCGGCGCACAACAGTGGAATGTCGGGCAGCTCGTCGCGGTCGAGCGCCCGGCGCAAGGTCGCCCGCACCCGATCCACCACGCTGCGGTCCAGCGGCCGGTCCCCTTCGACAGGGCCGGTGACGGAAGGGTGTTGTTGCGGCTCAACCGAACTCAGCCCCACATCGGCGATCGACCAGGGCAGTTCGTTGTCGGCGCAACGCGCCCCGGCGCCCAGGTTGTACGGCGTGTGGTCGGCCACCAGCGCCGACCACACCCGCTGCCGGGCCGCCTCGGCACGGTGGCTGTCGGCCGGGCCTAGCACGGTGGCCAGCCCTGCGAAGAACGGACCGGTGATCGCGGTGGAGGCGACGACGTCATGCCAACTACGGTCGAGTTGACGACGCAGCCGGTCGATGACATGCGGATCGGCGACGTACTGGTTGAGGGACTCGATTGCCGTGCGATCGCGGCCCTGATGCAGATCGGCCAACGCTTCGGCAGCCACCTGTGCCTTGTCCGGCCCGGGGGCGCCTCGGGTCACCGCAAGTTCGAAGCACACCGGGAAATAAAGTTCCTGCGCGTTACCGGTGGTGATTCGCAGCCGTCGGCGCTGTTGTTTGAGCTCGACGAACCAGGCAGCCGCGGCACGCAGCTGTGGACCGTTGCCCAGCAGTTGCGCATGCAGCTCGGTGGCCACCTCGGGTGCCAGCACCGGTGCCGAAAAGTGGGTATTGGTACGCAGCCGAAGCACCAGCGGGTCGATGATCCGTTTGACGGTCCGGCGCAGCGGCCCACCGTCGTCACCGCTGAACACCTCGACCCCGGGACCCAGAGCGCGCCACGCCCGGTCGATCACCGCGCGGCGTGGTTGAGTGGCAGCGGCGCCCGAGTCAGGGCCGGCCTGAACCCCAGACGTCTCGGACCCGATGCTCACCGGCACCAGGATAGAGGCGCCGAAGTTGGGTTCGGTAGCGGTCACCCGGCCGGACCCTTGGGACATGACCGACGCCGTGCTGCTTACCGTTCTGTGCCTGTTCTGCGCCGGTACGGCGCTGGGCGTCACCCGCCGGGCCCGCAGTAGCTGCCGCAACGACGAGGCCGACGAGCGTCTGGTCACCCTCGGGGAGTTGGTGGCCGCATTCGACCACATGCTGGTGCGCAAGGGACTCATGACCCGGACGCAGCTCGATCTCATCCGCACCGGTACGCGGTCGCGCGGGGTCGTCACCGGGATGCGAACCACCGGCGCTGCCCGTGAGGACTATCGCGAGGTCGAACTCGACCTGATGGTCAGCCGGTGCGGCGGCGGCCAGTTCCCCATCCGTCAGCGCGCCCTGGTGCCGGCATCTGCCCTGACAAGGGTCTCACCGGGCAACGTGATCGACACGTACTACCGGCCCGGCGACGAGAGTGCCGTCGCCGTCTGTGTGCCCCCGGCCTGACTCAACGGGCGCCGTCGACGGCGAAGGTCGCCAGCGCGGCCCAGTGCAGTGGGGTGGCCGTCCGATCGCCGTCGCGCCATCGGCGCATGGTGGCCCGCTGCCATCGGTTCACCGCCAGACCCGCGTCGTCTTCGCGATGTGCCAGATCGACCCCGATGACCGTGTCGGCCATGGGATCTGCCGCAGGCGCACCGCCGAACTGGCGGAAGCCGGCCGTGGTCGGCAGCGACCACAAGGTCGCGGTCACCACTTGCGCGCCGCCCAGGATCATCGCGGCGACCAACCCGGCTGCCTCGTCGAATCGGTAGTCGCCGCCGGATGCGCACGCCAACAATGCGACTCGCGGCGGGAAGGGCAACTGCGCCGCGATCATCTCCCCCGCCGTCAACGGCCGGTCTTCGGCCAGGTGTAACGCGGCCCGCCCGGCGTGCCCGGACGCACCGTCGGCGGCACTGGCATGCCCGACGTAGAGCAGCCGACTCGGCTCCTGCGCACATGCATCGGTCAACCAGCGTCGATCGACATCGGTGCGGCGGAACAGCTCGAGGGCCGTGTCGACCTTCGGTAGGACGGCGCTGCCGGCCGCCAGCTCATCGAAATGCCCTGACAACGGCGTCTGTGGTGACGGGCGGCCCAGCACCGAGCCAAGAGCCGAATCCGGCCGTTGCCCGGGAATCCTCGGATCGAGCACCAACACCGGTGGGCGATCGGAACGGTCCTGCCAACGGGCTGGAGTGCGGGACGCGTGAACGATGTTGGGCGGCACCGCCATCAGCACGTCGACCATCTCCATCAGCCGGAAACCGTGGGGTCCCGGCATGACGAGCTGTCCCCACGGCACCCGGCCCAACCGCGGGCTCGGCGTCACGAAAAGCACCGGTCGGATGTCGGCGACGCAGTCGGCCAGCAATTGCCAGCCGTCGATCCCGATCAGTTGCGAGCCCAACAATCGGGCCAGGTCGAATTCGGTTTCCACGGTGGCGAACGCACCTGTGGTGACGGCCCGTTCGATCGCCTCGGCGGGCGTCTCGGTACCGATCGGATCCGGCAGCGCGGGGTTGAGAGCGGCCTCGACTGCCTGCATGTGCGGTTCCTCGACCACCCAGGTGACCGAACGCGCCGGCTCCCCCACCACGCGCAGGCTGACATAGGTCGCGATGCCGACGTCGGCGCACCGCAGCACCAGGGTCTGGGTCATGGCCACGTCGCCCATTCCGCACCGGATGCCGTGACCTCCCGGCCGTACCGTTGCAACGCCAGCTCCCGGTAGTGGCTCAAGATCGGACCCGAGCTCGGGTCGATCCGCAGCGGCGGCAGCGGGCCGAGCCGGGTCAGGGCATCTCCGCCTTCGACCGGCGCTGCGGCAGCCGCTACGGCGAGTTGAGGTGCGAGTTCGGCTTCGACCGGTACGACTGCCGTGGCGGTTTCGGCCCATTCGGCGGCCGCCCCCGCCTCCGCTGTCCGGTCGGCGCTGAAAGTCCCCCGTGCACTGTGGTATTCGATCAGCTCACAGGTCAGCTCGGTATTGTCGGATTCCCAGGCCACCGCGAATGCTCCCGCCATCAACGGAGCCGACACTCCGCTGGCCCAACGGGCTCTGGCCCCGGCATCAGAGATCGTGTAACGCACCGAATCAACTGCCAGCGCGGCGGGTACTTTCAGGTCGGCGGCCCGATTGAGCTTTACCATCCCACGGCGGTATCTGCGGCTACCCGGACGACAGTTGAACGTGCCGGACCCCGCCGCGTGTCGAGCTTCGACCTGTTCCCAACTCTGCCCCGGCTTTCCCAACCCGTCGAAGCCCATCTCCGCCAGCGCGTCGGCCCGCCAGATGTTGCCCAGGTGCGCATCCAGACGCGCGTACTGCAACCAACTGTGCCGCGGCGAGGAGTCGAGCAGACTCCTGGCCTCTTCCACCATCGCGATCGCCTCGTCGAAGGCGCCACGGAACAGAGCTATCCAGCTCCGTTGCAACAGAATTCGGTGGATGTGCAAAGGCCGCTCGATCTCCCGCCAATGCCGCTCGGCGTGCTCCCAGCATTCGTCGGCCTCCCGCAACTTGCCCAGGCCCACCCGGATCAGGCCGAAGTACAGCCAGCTGCGGGACACGTCATGGGCGCGGGCATGCTCGGCGATCACCGGATAGGCCTCGGTTACCAGGTCCTGTGTGTCGGCGTACTGACCGGCCGCCCAGGCCGCCGCACCGCGCTCGAGTCGGGCCCGGGCGGTAGCCAGCTTCCAGTCCCGGGCCTGCGCCCGGGCGCCGGCCCGACGCAGCCAGGGCTCGGCCTCGTCGAGACGTCCGGACTCGATGCAGAACCGGCTGTACCCGAGCGCACCGGTGACGAACAGGTGATCGGTCTCGGCGTCATCGCTCCGCTCCTCGAGGACGTCGAGCACCTCGCCCCACACCGGCTCCGCTGCGGCGTAGAGATCGTCGTCGCAGAGACCGCCGGCAATCAAAATCCTGGTGCGGCAGATTAGGTTCCGATGCTCGGAGCGCAAATCGGCGAAGTCCCCGGTGGTTTCCAGCAGGCTCTGCAGATGCGCAGCGGCGGCGTCGTGCTCGCCACGCGCGGCAGCCAATCCGGACGCCAGGAACTCCACGCGGCGGGTGTAGCGACAGATCATGTGGTCGATCTCGGCATCGGACATGGTGGTCTGCGCGGCCAGATCGGGCCGCTGCCCCGAGCGGATCGAACGGTAGATCGCCAGGCAATCGCGGATCCGGGAAATGCTCTCCACCACACCGTCATACGCGGTGCGCACCAGGAAGATCTCGCCGAGCTGGGCGAACACCTCCAACGCATAGTCGTCGCGGTCGGCTTGCTCGATACGCGGCAGCAGCGACACCAGAAGATGGTGGGCGGTCTCTTCGTCTGCGGCCAGCGCCAGGTGACGCGCGCGGTCGAGATCGCCGACGATGGTCACCTCTGCACCATATAAAAGGGGCGGGCGTGCCCGGCGGGAGGTCCGCCGGGCACGCCCGCAATGTCGGGAGATCAGCTGCAGGACACCGTGATGGTGAACGGCTTGTTGATCATCCCGGCCATCGGGTTCTTCATGTCGGCGCCCGACGCTTCACCGGTGATGGTGTAGGTGTTGCCGTCGACCTTGACCTCGGCGGAACCGACCTTCACGCCCATGGACTCGCTGACCGCCAACGCGCTGCCGTCGTAGACCAGGCCGAGCGACTCGACCTTCGGGGTGGCCTCGTCGGTCATCACCACCCCGAGGCCCTGCTGGCCCCCGATGGCGGCGCTGGCCACATTGATCTTGCCGCCCTGCTTCACACATGTGACCGAGTTGAGGTCGAGACCGGCCAGGTCCGCGCCACCGACCTTGACCACGGTGTTGCCCCCGGTGCTGACCTTCGAGTCGCCGGCCGACGCCGCCGGCTTGTCCGCCTGCTTGTCGGCGGGCTTGTCGTTCGAGCAGCCCACCAGCACCGCGCCGGTCGCCAGCAGTCCCATCGCAGCTGCGATCACTCGATTGATGGTCATTGGGTCTTCCCCTTCGTTTTGCGTTGCCCCGATGGCTCCGTCGTGTGGCCAAGTCTTGGCGGCGCAAAGTGCTACCGATCCCAAGAAATGTCGGTTCCCGCAGGTAACGTGGGTTTCGTGACGAAGGACCCTGCACAGCCGGATCAGCCCGAAGAAGCTGGGACCACCGAGGCTCCCGACGTGGTGGAGGGCGAGGTGGTGCCCGCACCACCGGCGGCGGGCCGAGTGCCCGAGCCTGTTCCGGGGCACGTCTCGGACCCGGCCGACACCGGTTACACCGCTGCCGGGGTGCCGACGTTCGACGCGGTCCGGGAGAAGATCGAAACGCGCTACGGCACCGCGCTCGGAGCGTCTGAGCTGGCAGCCGAGACCCCTGAGGGCCGCTCCATCGAGGAGCAGTACGAGAAGCGCCAGCAGGCGGCGGCCGAACGCCTGCAGCAGATCCGTGAGTCCATGCACAAGGACGACGCCTGATCCATGCGCTCGTTCACCAACGCCGAGCGCCGCGCTCGGCTGGCCCGGCGTCACTTCCTGACCACTCCTGCGGCTTCCGTGACCTCCACCGTCGCTGACTTCGTCGGCCTGCACGCCACCGACCCGTCGACGCCCTATCTGTCGCTGTGGGCGCGGCTGCCCGGTTTCACCACCGACAGTCTGGACCGGGAGCTGTATGAGCGCCGGACGGTCGTCAAACACCTCGCGATGCGCCGCACGCTGTGGATCGTGCGCGCCGAGGACCTGCCTTCGGTGCAGGCCGGGGCCAGTGACCGGGTAGCCGGCAACGAACACCGCAAGCTCGTCGGCGATGTCGAGAAGGCCGGGGTGGCCGCGGATGGCGCCCAGTGGGTCGCCACCGCGTGTGAAGCGGTCCTGACTCATCTGCGCGAGCACGGCCCCACCGGGGCGGCACAGCTGCGCACCGCGCTGCCAGAACTGGCCGGCAGCTTCAACCCGGCGCCCGGCAAGCGTTGGGGCGGCGAAACACCACTTTCTCCAAGGGTTTTGACGGTGCTCGGTGTGCGTGGTGAGATCGTCCGCGGCCCCAACGACAGCGGCTGGACCAACTCCCGGCCGCGCTGGACGGTCACGTCGGACTGGCTCGGAGCACCTGTGCCGACGGCCGAACCCGACCAGGCCCGGACCGAGTTGGTACGGACCTGGTTGCGTACGTTCGGCCCGGCTACCGTCACCGACATCAAGTGGTGGTTCGGCAACACCCGGACCTGGGCGCGTCACGCCCTGCGGGATATCGGCGCCGTCGAGGTGGACTTGGACGGAACCCCCGGATATGTCCTGCCCGACGACCTCGATGTCGAACCGGACACCGAGCCGTGGGCGGCCCTGCTGCCGGGCCTGGACGTCACCACCATGGGCTGGTTCGACCGCGACTGGTATCTCGGCGCGCATCGACCAGAAGTGTTCGACACCAACGGCAATGGCGGGCCGACGGCATGGTGGAACGGCCGGATCGTGGGTGGCTGGGGTCAGGATGCCCAGGGCCGCGTACAACTGCACCTGCTGGAGGACGTCGGCCGCGACGGAACCCGCGCTCTGCAACACCGCGCGGATGCGCTGACCGAATGGCTGGCCGGGGCCCGTGCCAATCCCCGCTTCCCCTCACCGCTGTCGAAGCGCGCATGAAGCGCTTCGCCGGTTGGGGCCTGCCGATCCTCGTCGGATGCGCATTGCTGGGCATGATGGTCGGCGCGTCCGCGCCCGGTGAACCCTTGATGATCTTCGACATCTCGGCGCTACTGCTCTTCGCTCTGGCGTTCGGCTGGCTGGTGGCGGTGATCCGCCTGCTGAGCAGCTCCGGTCGCGGCCCGCGGCGGTGGATCGCCGCGGCGGTACCGCCCGCCCTGACGCTGGTCGCCTTTCTGCTGATCCACGCCGGGGTGCCGATACAGATCCGTTGGTACACAGCACAACCGTCGTTCGAACGCGCTCTGCAGGCGTTCGACCGGGACGCGGACTTCGGCTCCCGTCCCGGCAACATCGCCGGCTACCCCGTCGAGTACATCGCGCGTCGCGCCGACAACTTCGTCGACTTCACCTACCGGGACGACCAGAACGGGTGGAACGGCTTTGCCTACAGCGCCGATGGCAGCGCACCCCAGACCGAACACAAGTCATCGGGCGACTACGTCATCGACTGGGCGCAACGGCTCGGCCCGCACTGGTTCGCATTCCAGAGCCACCACACCGTGCACTGACGGTCAGGCACTGACCTTGCGCCGCTTGGGTTTCGGTGCAGGCACATCGACCATCTCGGCCAGGAACTGGCCCGTGTAGCTGTCCGGGTTGGCCGCGACATCCTCCGGCGTGCCCTGCGCCACCACGGTGCCGCCCCCGGCTCCGCCCTCGGGGCCCATGTCGATGATCCAGTCCGAGGTCTTGATCACGTCGAGGTTGTGCTCGATGACGATCACCGTATTGCCTTTGTCGACAAGGCCGTTGATCACCTTGAGCAGCTTGCGGATGTCCTCGAAGTGCAGACCGGTGGTCGGCTCGTCGAGGATGTACACCGTGCGCCCCGTCGACCGCTTCTGCAGTTCGGCGGCGAGCTTGACGCGTTGCGCCTCGCCACCGGACAGCGTCGGCGCCGGCTGGCCCAACCGCACGTAGCCCAGACCGACGTCGACCAGGGTCTTGAGGTAGCGGTGGATGGAGCTGATCGGCTCGAAGAACTCGGCGGCCTCCTCGATCGGCAGATCGAGCACCTCGGCGATGGTCTTGCCCTTGTAGTGCACCTCAAGGGTTTCCCGGTTGTACCGGGCGCCCTGGCACACCTCGCACGGCACATAGACGTCGGGCAGGAAGTTCATCTCGATCTTGATGGTGCCGTCACCCGAGCAGGCCTCACACCGGCCGCCCTTGACGTTGAAGGAGAACCGGCCCGGCTGATAGCCACGAACCTTGGCCTCGGTGGTGGCGGCGAACAGGGACCGGATCTTGTCGAACACCCCGGTATAGGTGGCCGGGTTTGACCGTGGCGTGCGGCCGATCGGCGATTGGTCGACGCGCACCAGCTTGTCCAGTTGGTCGAGCCCGTTGACGCGGGTGTGCCTGCCGGGCACCTGCCGGGCACCGTTGAGCTTGTTGGCCATCACCGAGGCCAGGATGTCGTTGACCAGCGTCGACTTTCCCGAGCCGGACACCCCGGTGACCGACGTCAGCACGCCCAGCGGGAACGCGACGTCGATCTCCTTGAGGTTGTTCTCCCGCGCGCCGACGACCGTGACCTGCCGACGCTTGTCGGTGGGCCGCCGGACCGCCGGCACCTCGATGCTCTCCTTGCCGGAAAGGTATGCGCCGGTGATGGATTCGGGGTTGGTCAGCAGATCCTGGTAGGTACCGCTGTGCACGATCCGGCCGCCGTGCTCACCGGCAGCCGGCCCGATGTCGACCACCCAGTCGGCATGGGCGATGGTGTCGAGGTCGTGTTCGACGACGATCAGGGTGTTGCCCAGGTCGCGCAGCCGCACCAGGGTGTCGATCAGCCTGCGGTTGTCACGCTGGTGCAGACCGATGGACGGCTCGTCGAGCACGTAGAGCACGCCGACCAGTCCGGAACCGATCTGGGTCGCCAGCCGGATGCGCTGCGCCTCGCCGCCGGACAACGTGGCCGCCGCCCGCGACAGGGACAGGTAGTCCAGGCCGACGTCGAGCAGGAACCCGAGACGCGACTGGATCTCCTTGAGCACCTGACCGGCGATGGCCTGCTCACGTGACCCCAGGGTGAGGGCGTTCAAGAAGTCGGCGCAGTCCGCGATGGACAGTTCCGCCACCTGCGCGATGGATTTCGCCCCGAACTCCCCCGCGGCCATCGTCACCGCGAGGATCTCCGGCTTGAGCCGCGTGCCCTTGCACTCCGGGCACGGGATGTCGCGCATGAAGCCCTCGTAGCGTTCCTTCATCTGCTCCGAGTCGGTCTGCTCCATCCGGCGTTGCAGGAACGCCATCACGCCCTCGAAATCGGCGTAGTACGACCGGGTGCGGCCGTAACGGTTCTTGTACCGGACGTGGACCTGGTGATCCGAGCCTTCCAGGATCGCCTTGCGCGCCTTGGCAGGCAGTTTCTTCCACGGGGTGTCGATGTCGAATCCGAGCTGATCGCCCAGCCCGGACAGCATCCGGGTGAAGTACTCGGCGCTCTGACCCACTGCCCACGGCGCGATGGCACCGCCGGCCAGGGTGAGCTCCGGGTCGGGCACGACCAGCTCCGGGTCGACCTCCTTGCGGATGCCCAGGCCGGTGCACTCCGGACAGGCGCCATAAGGCGAGTTGAACGAGAACGACCGGGGTTCAAGATCATCGACGGCCAACGGGTGACCGTTGGGGCAAGCCAGCTTCTCGGAGAAACGCTGCTCGCGATGTGGATGGTCATCCTCGCGGTCGACGAACTCCAGCACCACGATGCCGTCGGCCAGGTTCAGTGCCGTCTCCACGGAGTCCGTGAGCCGCTGTTTGGAACTGGCCTTGACCGTCAGCCGGTCGACGACCACCTCGATGTCGTGCTTTTCCTGCTTCTTGAGCTTGGGCGGATCGGTCAGCGAGTGCACCACCCCGTCCACCCGCACGCGGCTGTAGCCCTGGGTGTTGAGCTTCTCGAACAGGTCGACGAACTCGCCCTTGCGGGTACGGACCACCGGAGCCAGCACCTGGAACCGTAGGCCCTCGTCCATGGCCAGGACCTGATCCACGATCTGCTGTGGAGTCTGGCGGGCGATGCGCTCACCACATACCGGACAGTGCGGCGTGCCGGCGCGGGCGTACAGCAGACGCAGGTAGTCGTAGACCTCGGTGATGGTGCCCACGGTCGAGCGCGGGTTGCGGTTGGTGGACTTCTGGTCGATGGACACCGCGGGCGAAAGGCCCTCGATGAAATCGACGTCCGGCTTGTCCATCTGGCCGAGGAACTGCCGGGCGTAGGCCGACAGAGACTCGACATAGCGGCGTTGCCCCTCGGCGAAGATGGTGTCGAAGGCGAGCGAGGACTTGCCCGACCCGGACAGGCCGGTGAACACGATCAGCGCATCACGCGGCAGGTCGAGGTCGACTCCCCGCAGATTGTGCTCGCGCGCACCCTTCACGATCAGGCGGTCAGCCACGCGTTTCCTTTCCCACGACAGACTTCACGCCCATGCTATGTGCGCCCACCGACAAGCCGGATACGGTGACGCTATGACCAGCCCTCACATCGCGGTGAACGACACCTACACCGGTCACCAGGAGCCGGGGACCGCCGCCAGGCGCACCCTGCCGAACGCCTCGATCATCAAGGTGTCGGTGGGCCCGATGGACAACAACGCCTACCTGGTGACCTGCAATTCCACCGGAAAAACCCTGCTCATCGACGCCGCCAACGACGCCGAGGTACTCCTGGACGTGATCAAGCAGCACGCCCCGGAACTGTCCCTGATCGTCACCAGCCATCAGCACTTCGACCACTGGCAGGCGCTGGAAGCTGTGGCAGAGGTCACCGGGGCGCCGACGGCCGCGCACTCCCTCGACGCCGAGCCGCTGCCGGTGGCACCCGACCGGATCTTGGCCGATGGCGACACCATCGAAATCGGCGACCTCACATTCGACGTGATCCACCTGCAGGGTCACACCGAGGGTTCGGTCGCCCTGGCCCTGAAAGCACCCGACGGCGTGACCCACCTGTTCACCGGCGACTGCCTGTTCCCCGGCGGAGTCGGCAAAACCTGGCAGCCCGGCGACTTCGAACGGCTACTCGGAGATGTGAGCAAGAAGGTGTTCGACATCTACGACGACCGGACCGTGGTGTACCCCGGCCATGGAGACGACACCACGCTCGGCGCCGAACGTCCCCACCTCGGGGAGTGGCGCGAGCGCGGTTGGTAGTCGTTCAGCCGGGCGTGGCTCAGCTGGTGTGGACGATGAGCACGTCGGTCTTGGACCGGCGTGCCACGTTCGCCGGCACCGAGCCCAGCAGACGGCCGGCAATCGTGCTCAGGCCGACGTTGCCGACCACCAGCAGATCTGCCTTGACGTCCTCGGCCAATTCGACGAGGGCGTCGACCGGAGCACCGACCACCGGCCGCTCCTCGATGTCGGTGGCGCCGGCGGCCTTCGCTCGGTCCGTCGCCTCGCGGAGGATGGCGTAGATGGGCGCGTTGCCGGCCATCTTGTAGCCCTCGTCCTTGAGCACATCGGCGGCACGCTGATCTTCGCTCTGGGGGAAGTACGCGGTTGCCACGATCAGCTTGGCATTCGACCCGGCGGCAATCTGACCGGCGCGGTCGACTGCACGCAACGACGAATCAGATCCGTCCGTGCCGACCACCACGGTTCGATACGCGCTCATCAATACCCTCCCACTGTCAGTTGCAACGCCACCCGAGACAGTAACCCGTCGCCCGCTGACCAGGGGCGCGAATCACGACACCCACACGGACAGCCGACGGCTGGACCCCTCGTTGGCGTCCCGTCCGGCGAATTGGCACTGATGTTAACGCGCTGAGGCGCAAAATCAGTGCCGACCGTGACGTAGTCGACGTCGACCGAATCCGGGTTGCCGTCAGGACGATTCACCGCGCGTAGTGACCCAGCTCATCCACCCCCCCAAGGCAGCGGTCGGCGGCAATCGCGCTGTCGGAGAAAGCGAGTCAGATGGCCACAGGTTAATCTTTGCCATGGGTTGAGGGGGTGACACGGTCGCTGACGTGGATCTATCGCTGAATGAGCGCGCTGAGGGGGCGGGCCGGCGCGTCGATCGAGAAGGCCGGTTCGACGCCATGGCGGTGGCGGTGTTTGCCGTCGCACTCTGCGCCGCGGGGGCTGCTCGGCCCTCACTGTGGTTCGACGAAGCCGCCACCATATCGGCGGCCACCCGTTCGATTCCCCAGCTCTGGGACCTGATCGGCCACATCGATGCCGTACACGGCCTGTATTACCTCGGTATGCACGGCTGGTTCGCCGTCTTCCCGGCAACGGAGTTCTGGTCGCGGTTCTCCAGCTGTCTGGCCATCGGCGGCGCTGCCGCCGGGGTGGTGGTTCTCGGCCGGCAGTTCAGCGGCCGGACGGTATCGGTCTGCGCGGGAGTCCTTTTCGCGATGCTGCCGAGGGTCACCTGGGCCGGGATCGAGGCCCGTTCCTACTCGTGGTCGACGTTGGCTGCGGTGTGGCTGACAGTGCTACTGATCACCGCGATCCGGCGTGACCACCGCGCGTTGTGGGCGGCATACGGTGCGCTGCTGGTGGTTTCCACCGTGCTGAACATCTACGTCGTGCTGATCGTGATTCCACACGCCGCGGCCCTCGCGCTGCTGGGCAATCGCCGCGCCCGCGTCAGGTGGGCTGTGGTCAGCACAATTGCCGTGCTGATCGTCGTTCCGTTCATCCTGTGGTGCCGGTCGCAGAGTTTCCAGGTCGGTTGGATCTCCCCGTTGGGTCTGCACACGGTCACCGAGGTGGTCCTGGAGCAGTATTTCGACCACAGCGTGGCTTTCGCGCTGGTGGCCGCCGCGATGCTGATCGCCCCGTTGGTGGTCAGTCGGCTACGGCCCACCGACAGCGCCATCCGACGCCTGGTCGTGATCGCCGCGGTGTGGGTGGTTGCCCCGACCGCGGTGCTGCTGGTGTATTCGGCTGTTGCCCAGCCGCTCTACTATCCGCGCTACCTGTGTTTCACCACTCCGGCAATGGCGCTGCTGCTCGCTGTCTGCGTGGTCGCCGTGGCCCGCAGCCGGGAATGGATCACCGCGGCATTGGCCGTGTTCGCTCTTGCCGCGACACCGAACTACATCACGGTGCAGCGCGGCCCATATGCCAAGGAGGGCATGGACTTCAGTCAGGTCGCCGATGTGATCACGGCCCACTCCTCCCCCGGCGACTGCATCGTCTTCGACAACACCACGTCGTGGAAACCGGGACCGATCCGCCCCATCACCGCAGCCCGTCCCGCCGCGTACGCCCACCTCGTCGACCCGGGCCGGGGTAAGCGTGCCTGGCAGCGAAATCGGTTGTGGGATGCGCACCTTGGGATCTGGGGCGTCGCCGATCAGATACGGCGGTGCACGGTGTTATGGACGGTGTCCGAGCGCGACCGATCGGTGCCCAGCCGACAGAGTGGTGCCGCACTGGCGCCCGGACCCCGGCTGGACCGCGCCCCGGCCTACCAGGTGCCCGAAAGCATGGGCTTCCACATCGTCGAACGCTGGCAGTTCAACTTCGCCCAGGTGGTCAAGTCCACTCGGTGAGTCAGTCCCTGCGGGCCCGGCCGAAGTACATCTCCTGCGCTGTCGAACACACGAGCTGACCCGCGCGGTTGTACAGTGTGGCGCTGCCCAGCCCGCGCCCGTTGATGCCGCTGGGTGAAACCTGGTCGGCCAGCACCCAATCCGTCAGGTCGGCAGGGCGGTGAAACCAGATGGCCATGTCGATCAATGCGGAAAAGACGCTGACCTGAGTGGCGCGCCGCATCGTCACCGTGGTGTCGAGCAGCGCGGTGCCCGCGAAGTACGTGAGCAGAGCACTGTTGACGATCGGATCGTCGGTCACGGGTTCGGCCGGACGCCACCACATCCGGGTGCGCTCGGGCGGTTCGGGCAGATCGATCGCCAGGCGCGGCGGCGGGTCGATGTAACGGCGCTCGATCCATTGCGGTCGCACCCAGTACCCGCCGGCCTCATCGGCGAACGCCTGCAACTGTTCCTCGACCGGGGGCAGGGTCTCGGGCCCGGGCACCTCGGGTGCCGGTTGCTGGTAGTCCGCGGCCTCCATCGGAACGCTGAACGAGATCAGCGCCTCCAGCAACTCCTCGTCACCCTGGCGCGCGATGACCTTGCGAGTCGACAGTGATCCGCCGTCACGCAAGCTGGTCACCTCCATCTGCACCGGGTACCGGGCGTCGCCGGCCCTCAGCAGATAGACGTGGAGGCTGTGCGGCAAGCGGCCGGGAACAGTGCGGCCGGCCGCCATCAGCGCCTGCGCGGTGATGTGCCCACCCACGATGTGGTGGCTGGCGTTGTCCCGCTGTTCAGCGACGAAGATGCCGTCACCCGACTGCGTCAGGTCGAGGGTGGACAGGACGTCGGCAAGGGGCAGCATGGGCACCGCAGCATTATTCGATGTAGCCCCCGCCCATTAGCGGGCGGGGGCTACCCTCCGAGCGAGTGACGGGATTCGAACCCGTGTAAACGGCTTTGCAGGCCGGTTCCTAGCCACTCAGACACACCCGCATCGATTAGATACTGTGCCAGGCACTTCGACGCGGGCCCATAGTTTCGATCTCAATGATCACTAACCGTCACAGTCCCCTACCGGTCTGCCGACCGCTGGTCCGCCTTGCGGCCAGCCGGCCGGCGAGTCCTCCCACGGTTCCTGCCGGCCGTAGGGCGTGAGGTCGAGGAACGGGTAGCCCACCGCGCTGTGGTCGAGTCCGCGCGCAAAGGCCGAGTAGGTGTGGAAGACCTCGTCGCCGCGGCGAAGGAAGACACTGGCGCCCGGCCAGTCACCGCGCAGGTCTTCGTCACCGAAACCGTCGGCGCGTAGTTCATCGACTGACTTGTAGTTGTATTCGATGGGAGCACGGGCCGGGTCGAGCGTCACATGGAAGTCGTAGGTGAAATCACCGTCGCGCGACGAGTACCACGGGAACGTCCAACCGTGGCTGTCGCGGTAGGCCGCGATGCTGGCGTACGGCGCCCGCGATACACAGGCGAAGGTGACGTCCTTGCCGTGCAACAGTTCTCGATCGCCTTCGGTGAAGGTCAGATCGGCCGCGGCCGTGCAACTGGGACAGCCGGCGTCGATCGCGTCGATCCACATGAAGTGGTGGATGTAGAGCTGGCTGCGCCCCTCGAACAGGTCGAGCAGTGTCACTGCGCCGTCCGGCCCCTCGAACGAATAGCCCTTGTCCACCTTCACCATCGGCAGCCGGCGCCGTTGGGCGTTCACCGCGTCACGCAGGTGAGTTACCTCGCGTTCGCGGGCCAGCAGTTTCTTGCGAGCCTCCAGCCACTCGTCCCGAGTGACGACATCTGGATATGCATTGAGTGTCAGCGGCATCGAATCGCTCCTCGTATCGGTCCTATACGAGTGAGACTCCGGCCCCGGGCGAAAGTCATCGCGCACGATCGGACCGGAACGAGGCGATGGCCCCGACCACGGCGAGTACCGCGAATGCGGTGAAAAGCCCTCGCGCTGCGGCCGCACCTGCCGTGTCGCTGAGGTTGACGACGACTCCGGCCAGTCCCGCACCCACTGCGCCGCAGATGAGCTGCACGGTGTTGATGGCCGCAGCCGCGGCCGGTCCTTCGGCCGGGTCGTCGACGCGGCTCATGGCCCACGCCGAAAGGTGCGGCCAGGCGATACCGATGCCGGCGCCGGTGACCACCAGCGCCGCAGCCCACGCGATCACCAGCCACGGCGACATCCCGTCCCGGATCAACACCGCACCGGCGGCCAGACCGGCCGCCATCACGATCGGCGCGAACGCCACCGTGCGCGTGATCACCCGTCGGTTCTGCAGCGACGCGCTCACGATCTCACCCGCAGTCCAGCCGACCGACAACACCGCACCGAAAAACCCGGCCGTCACCGGCGACAGGTGTCCCAGCCGTTGGCCGAACAGCGGCACGTACATGTCGACCATGGTCGCGGCCATCAGCACCCCGAGGCTCAGATAGATCCACTTGAGCGGACCAGGCCCGAATGTGCTGGGCGGCAACACCGATGCCCCGGCCCGGCGGTCGACGGCCAGGAAGGCGACGACCAAGGCCACGCCGAGGGTGAGCAGCGCCGCGGTGGCTCGCCAGTCGTGCGGGATGCCGGCCACGCTGACCGACATGGCCGCAGCACCGAGGATGGCCAGCGACCACACCGGAATGCCGGGCGTCGTGGCCGACGTCGCACCTCGGGCCGGCAACGCAACGGGGACGAGAACGGCCATTGCGGCAGCCAGGACCACGAGAATTCCGAAGGCCCACCGCCAGTGCCCGAACTGAGCGAACAGCCCGCCCGCGGCAGGGCCGATCACGGTGCCCACACCCCACATCGCCGACACCAACGCAGATGCCTTGGTCCACAATGCATTCGGCAGCGCAGTGTTGATCACCGCATACCCCAGGCCGGCCAGCAGTCCGCCCGCGGAACCCTGCACGGTGCGTCCGGCGAGCAGCGCTTCCATACTGGGGGCGAGTGCACATACCGAGCTCCCCGCGGCGAAGACCGAGAGCCCCAAAAGGTAAGCCAGCCGCGGGCCGAGTCGGATCAGCAGCGAGTGGACCGTGGTGGCTGCGACCACCGACGCGACGAGATACACCGTCGTCACCCAGGCATAGAACCGCTGCCCACCGATGTCGGACACCGCACTGGGCAGCAGGCTGATGGTCAGGAACTCGTTGGTCGCGTACAGCAGCACGCCGCCGGCCAACACGGTGGACGCGCCGAGATAGCGGGCACCCAACAACTGGCGCCAGGTCCCGGTATCGGGCGTCAAAGTCTCGGTCACACCGATGACGCTAGAAGCTGAACCGCCGTTGAGGTCAACAACCGCCGATCACTTCAGACCGGCGGCGTCCATTCCACGGAGCTCCTTCTTCAGATCCTGGATCTCGTCACGGATCCGCGCCGCCAGCTCGAACTGCAGATCGCGGGCAGCCGTCATCATCTGCTCCGTCAGATCCTTGATCAGATCGGCCAATTCGGCGCGCGGCATGTTGGTGGTGTCGCGGCCTTCGACGATGCCCGCGCTGACCGCGCGACCGGGCTCGCCCTGAGCGCGCCGGCCCCGGGAAGCGTTGCGTCCCGAACCGCCGATCTCCACCGATTCACTGTCGTCGGCTTCGCGGTACACCTGGTCCAGAATGTCGGCGATCTTCTTGCGCAACGGCTTGGGATCGATCCCGTTGGCCTCGTTGTAGGCGATCTGCTTGGCCCGGCGGCGCTCGGTCTCGTCGATGGCCTCACGCATCGAGTCCGTGATCTTGTCGGCGTACATGTGGACCTCGCCGGACACGTTGCGGGCGGCGCGGCCGATGGTCTGGATCAGGCTGCGTGTCGAGCGCAGGAAACCCTCTTTGTCGGCGTCGAGGATCGCCACGAGCGACACCTCGGGCAGGTCGAGCCCCTCACGCAGCAGGTTGATACCGACCAGCACGTCGTACTCACCGAGGCGCAGCTGCCTCAGCAGTTCGACGCGGCGCAACGTATCGACCTCGGAATGCAGGTAGCGGACCTTGATGCCGAGCTCCAACAGGTAGTCGGTGAGATCCTCGGCCATCTTCTTGGTCAGCGTGGTGACCAGGACGCGTTCGTCGCGCTCGGTGCGGGCACGGATCTCCCCGATCAGATCGTCGATCTGACCCTTGGTCGGCTTCACCACCACCTTCGGATCGACCAGACCGGTCGGGCGGATCACCTGTTCGACGAACTCGCCGCCGGCCTGGCTGATCTCGTACGCGCCCGGGGTGGCTGACAGGTACACCGTCTGCCCGATCCGGTCGGCGAACTCCTCCCAGGTCAACGGCCGATTGTCGACCGCCGAGGGTAGGCGGAAGCCGAAGTCCACCAGGTTGCGTTTACGGGACATGTCGCCCTCGTACATGCCGCCGATCTGGGGCACCGTGACGTGGGACTCGTCGATGACGAGCAGGAAATCCTCGGGGAAATAGTCCAGCAGCGTCGCAGGCGCCGACCCCGCAGGCCGCCCGTCGATGTGGCGCGAGTAGTTCTCGATGCCGGAGCAGAACCCGACCTGCTTCATCATCTCGACGTCGTAGTTGGTGCGCATCCGCAGCCGCTGTGCTTCCAGAAGCTTGCCCTGCCCCTCCAGCTCGGCCAGCCGCGCCTCGAGCTCGGCCTCGATGGTGGAGATCGCGTGGGCCATCCGCTCCGGACCGGCCACATAGTGGGTGGCCGGGAAGATGCGCAGCGAGTCGACCTGGCGGACGATGTCACCCGTCAACGGGTGCAGGTAGTACAGCGCCTCGATCTCGTCACCGAAGAACTCGATCCGCACCGCGAGCTCCTCGTAGGACGGGATGATCTCGACCGTGTCGCCACGCACCCGGAACGTGCCCCGCGTGAACGCCATGTCGTTGCGGTTGTACTGGACGTCGACCAGCAACCGCAGCAGCCCGTCGCGCGGCACCTCCTGCCCCACCGCCAGCTCCACCGAGCGGTCCAGATAGGACTGCGGCGTGCCCAGGCCGTAGATGCACGACACCGAGGCCACCACCACTACGTCGCGGCGCGACAGCAGGCTTGAGGTGGCCGAGTGGCGCAACCGCTCGACATCGTCGTTGATCGAGCTGTCCTTCTCGATGTACGTATCGGTCTGGGCGATGTACGCCTCGGGCTGGTAGTAGTCGTAGTACGACACGAAGTACTCGACAGCGTTGTGCGGCAACATCTCCCGCAATTCGTTGGCGAGCTGCGCGGCGAGCGTCTTGTTGGGCGCCATCACCAGCGTGGGCCGCTGCAGCCGCTCGATCAACCACGCCGTGGTGGCCGACTTTCCGGTACCGGTGGCACCGAGCAGCACGACATCGCGCTCACCGGCTTTGATGCGGCGTTCAAGCTCGTCGATGGCGGCCGGCTGGTCACCGGCCGGGGCATACTCACTGACCACCTCGAACCGGGCGCCGGTCCGGACGAGGCCGGTTACGGCATCGGCAGCCGGTCGGTACTCCGAATGCGCGAGCACAGGGTGTTCGGTCGCGAAGGCCATGCTCACCAGCGTAGAACTGTGCACCGACAACTTCCGGTCGTGTTCGCTGCGCGCGTAGGCTGGGCGCATTCACCCGCCCAAGCACGAGACATTCGACCTGGTGGCCCGCACGAACACCGACCCCAAGGGCATCGTGCGGGCCGTCGACGTCTACACCGTCGAGCCGTGGGGCCTGTACATGGCCCGGCCGACGCCCGGCCGGGCCCAGTTCCATTACCTGGAATCGTGGCTGCTGCCTCCGCTCGGGCTGCGGGCCAGCATCTTCCACTTCAACCCCGGCCACGAGCGTGACCAGGACTTCTATCTGGACATCGGTAGCTACACCGCCGGCCCCACTGCCTGGCACTCCGAGGACCACTACCTGGACCTGGTGGTCCGTTCGGGGCGCGGTGTCGAGCTGTGCGACGTCGACGAGCTGCTCACCGCCGTTCGGCACGGTCTGCTGAGCCCGGAAGTCGGCGAACAGGCGGTGCAAACCGCCGTCGCCGCGATCGAGGGGCTCGCGAGCTGCGGCTATGAGCTCGACCAGTGGCTGTCCGGCAACGGAATGGCCCTCACGTGGCGGGGAGCGTAAGGTCAAGATTCATGAGCTCAGCTAAGTACGCCTGGGGAGCCGTCCCCGCGCTGGCAGGACTGCTCACCGGCGCACTGTTGATTCCCGCCGCGGCCCACGCCGACCCGGAGACGCCGCCTCAGGTGGAACCGCTGCCCGACCAGCAGCTCCACAACGTCACCTACCGCGCCAGGATCGACGGCGTCTCCCGTAACGCCACCATCGCGTACAAGATCGACGACAACAACGTCAACACCGCCGACCCCTCCATGCTGCCGGGCCGGGTCTTCGAAGCCACCGGGGTGGTCGCCGACCCGCAGACCGCCGGGATGGCTGTGCGCATCGACTGGCCGTACTCGGCGAACCTGCATTGCGAGATCCTGGTCGACGACCAGATCGTGGCCCAGGCCGACACCTTCGTCGGACCGCGACTCACCCGGCCCAAGGACGATCCAAACTACGGCAGCCTGCCCTGCGGCGCGCCGTTGAACACCCCGGTACCAGGCACCATCCCCGACCCCGTCGCGACAGGCACCGATCCCGCGCTTCCGTCGGCCGACGCCGCCGTCCCGCTGCCCGCTGAACCTGAGACCCCGGCCGCCTGACAGTCAGCGCTTGAGCCAGGACTCGACCGTGCGCCGGGTGTCATCGATGTGGGCTGCCATCTGGGTGGCGGCCGACTCCGGGTCCCGATTCTCGATCGCTTCGAGGATCGACTCGTGATAATCGTTCGCGTTGGGCTCGAGACGCCCGAAGATCGCCCCCACCGGTAGCCACATCCTGCGGCGGGCGTCCGCGACCGCTTCCAGGAGCCGGTCGTTCTGCGCTGCCTGGGCGATCCGGAGATGAAACGCCGAGTCGAGCGTCTGGAACTCTGTGGTGCGCCGGGCCGACGGCTCATCCATCCCGACCTGCAACGCGGATTCCATGCCTTTGAGCAGCTTGCGCAATTCGGTCACATCTGTGGCCCGTCGCCGCTCGGCCGCCAGCCGGGTCGCCCCGGTTTCGACGATGACGCGGTAGTCGAACGCGTCGCGGATCGCCCGCTTGTTGCGGCGTAGCTCCCGGCGCATCACGGCCGGGTCGTACTGCGGCGCCTGGACGGTGAACCCACCGCCCCGACCGCGGCGCACGGTGATCAGACCCTCCTTCTCCAGGACGGCCACGGCCGCGCGCACGGTCGTGCGCGAGACATCGAGCATGTCCGAGAGCTCACGTTCTGTGGGCAATCGATCGCCGGGCCGGAACTGGCCGAGCTCCAGCGCCCGCCGCATCTGGTCCACCACCAGCTCGTGCGCCGCGATCTGACGTACCGGAACCAACGCCGTCTTGGCTGTTGACATGCGCCCCCCTTCGGACGCTTCGAACGCTACCGCACAGCGGAATCCGGTCCGCACGCGTGACCACTGGATGAGCAGATACGAAACCCGCTGCGGCCCAGTGGCCTAGGGCTGCCATCCCTTCGCGTCGGCCCATTCCCACGCACGTCGGTAGGCATCGAGGAACCACGGCTCTTTGGCCACGGCGTAGTCGGGGGTCGCCATCGCCCTGCGTTTGGCAGCCAGGTAATCGGCCTGTGCGCCCGGATTGGACCGCAGCCAGTCGACGAACATCAGCGCGAACCGCTGGTTCGGCCTGCCCTCCACCCTCACATGCACGTTGGTCGGCCGGCCCGGATCAGCCGAGGCATGGAAACGCTTGTGCCACAACGCAGGATCATCATCGTGCGGCGTGTCGGTGGTGATCCCCGGTACCGCCGGGTAGCCGGCCGTCAGCAGCGCGTCAGCGAGTTCGTCGGCGACATCAAGTGACGCAACGGTCACCTGAACGTCGATGACGTCCTTGGCGTCCATCCCGGGCACGGCGGTCGAACCGATGTGGTCGATGCGGACCGCACGGTGTCCGCAGGCTGTATTGAGCCGCGCGATGATACGGCGCGCCTGATCCGGCCAGGTCGGGTCATACGGCACCACAACAGGGACGCGATGAGCCGGCTGACGGATCTTCAGGTTGTGCGCGAAGGGCAGGATCCGCTCGTGCCAGAGCGCGCGAGCCTGTTCGACGACGGCCCCTGGGCTGCCCGAGTTGTCCAGCCATACGTCGGCGACCGCGCGGCGCTGCTCCTCGGTGGCCTGCGCGGCGATGCGGGCGCGGGCGTCTTGCTCGGTGAATCCGCGGTATTCGATCAGCCGCTTCACGCGAATCTCCGGGTCGGCGTTGACGATGATGACCAGCGGGAACATCGGCGCCATCTGGGATTCGACCAACAGTGGGATGTCCTCGATGATCACCGCATCGTCGTGCGCGGCCGCGATCAGCTCAGACCGGCGGTGCGCCACCAGCGGATGGACGATGCCGTTCAGGGTGGCGCGCTTCTCGTCGTCGCTGAACGCGACCGCGGCCAGGGCCGGGCGGTTCAGCGCCCCTTCGGGTAGCAGGATCCCGTCACCGAACGCCTCGACGAGCTTGGCCAGACCTTCGGTTCCCGGTTCGACCACCTCACGCGCGATGACGTCGCCGTCGACGATGATGCCGCCGAGATCGCTGAATGTGGCCGACACTGTTGACTTCCCGGCGCCGATACCGCCGGTTAACCCGATGCGAAGCACGCCCCACAGTCTGACAGGCCCCCAGAACGACGAACGCCCCGACCCAAAAGGGCCGGGGCGTTCGTTGCGGTACTACTTAGGCGTTGCCTGCGAGCTTCTCACGCAGAGCGGCGAGCTGTGCGTCGCTGGCCAGCGTGCCACCAGTGGACTCCTCGGACCGCGAGGATCCGTTGGACACCGGACGGGCAGCTTCCTCGGCCTCGGCCGCGGCGAACTTCTCCATCTGGGTGGTGTGCATCTTGTGCCGGCGCTCGGCCTCGGCGTAGCGGGCCTCCCACTCTTCCCGCTGCTTGTCGAAGCCTTCGAGCCATTCGTTGGTCTCGGCGTCGAAGCCCTCGGGGAAGATGTAGTTGCCCTGCTCGTCGTAGCTGTCGGCCATGCCGTACTTCGAGGGGTCGAACTCCTCGGTGTAGTCCTCGTTGGCCTGCTTGAGGCTCAGCGAGATCCGGCGACGCTCCAGGTCGATGTCGATGACCTTGACCATCGCGTCGTCGCCGACCTGGACCACCTGGTCCGGGACCTCGACGTGGCGCTCGGACAGCTCCGAGATGTGCACCAGACCCTCGATGCCCTCCTCGACGCGGACGAACGCACCGAACGGCACCAGCTTGGTGACCTTGCCCGGCACGATCTGACCGATCGCGTGGGTGCGGGCGAAGTGGCGCCACGGGTCTTCCTGAGTCGCCTTGAGCGACAGCGAAACCCGCTCGCGATCCATGTCGACGTCGAGCACCTCGACGGTGACCTCGTCGCCCACCTGAACCACCTCGGACGGGTGATCGATGTGCTTCCAGGACAGCTCGGACACGTGGACCAGGCCGTCGACACCGCCGAGATCGACGAAGGCGCCGAAGTTGACGATCGAGGAGACGACACCCTTGCGGATGGCACCCTTCTGCAGCTGGTTGAGGAACTCGCTGCGCACCTCGGACTGGGTCTGCTCCAGCCAGGCGCGGCGGCTCAGCACCACGTTGTTGCGGTTCTTGTCCAGCTCGATGATCTTGGCCTCGATCTCCTTGCCGATGTACGGCTGCAGATCGCGGACACGACGCATCTCGACCAGCGATGCGGGCAGGAAGCCACGCAGACCGATGTCGAGGATCAGGCCGCCCTTGACGACCTCGATGACGGTGCCCTTGACGGCCTCGTCCTTTTCCTTGAGCTCCTCGATGGTGCCCCAGGCACGCTCGTACTGAGCGCGCTTCTTGGACAGGATCAGGCGGCCTTCCTTGTCCTCCTTGGTGAGAACGAGGGCCTCGACCTCATCGCCCACGGAAACGACCTCGTTGGGGTCGACATCGTGCTTGATGGAGAGTTCGCGGGAAGGAATGACACCTTCGGTCTTGTAACCGATATCGAGCAGGACCTCGTCACGGTCAACCTTGACGATGGTTCCCTCGACGATGTCGCCATCGTTGAAGTATTTGATGGTTTTGTCGATGGCGGCGAGAAAGTCCTCAGCCGAGCCGATGTCGTTGACGGCTACTTGCGGCGAGGTGACGGAGGGACTTGGCATGTGGTGGGTTGCTCCGGACAGGTTTACTCGTAGGGACATTTGTGTTGCATGTATTGCGTTCGTGCAGATCCGTGCCGGCGACCAGAAGATGTCCAGCGGTACGCACAGATACGTAACGAGGGTACTCGACCAGGCACACGCAGGACAAACCGGCTCCCCCGACGGTCCTCCGCAGCATCCCCGGATTTGTGTCCGGCACCCCCTCCACCCCCCGCTACGCTTCTGCCGTGGCGTACTCCCCGATCCCCGGCCCCGGCCATCGGCCGTGGTTTCCGATCACCGCACCGATGCCCAGGCCGGTACGAAAGGTCGGGGCCCCGCTGGCCGCGATCATTGCCTGCGGAGTCGTCATCGGCGCGCTGGTGCTGCTGTTCACCGCGCTGAATCCGGCCGGCGCAATCATCGGGTTCACCCTGTCCAGCATCGTGATGACCGGAGCGGTGTTCGCCTACCTGTGGCTGGACCGCTGGGAGCCGGAGCCGCCCCGCCTTTTGCTGCTGGCGTTCGGCTGGGGTGCGGCGGTCGCGGTCGTGCTCTCGCTGATCCTGGGCCTGTTCGCCGACGCGCTGCTGGCCACACCCGGCGTCGACTCATCGCACAGTTTCGCCTCCGTGGCGATCCGGGCACCGTTCATCGAAGAGGCCGCCAAGGGATTGTTTCTGCTGGTCATGATGACGGGCAGGCGCCGCAACGAACTCAACTCGCTGACCGATTGCCTGGTCTACGCGGGCCTGGTCGGTCTCGGGTTCGCCTGGCTGGAAGACATCATGTACATCTCCAGCGCGGACACGTTGGGCGGATCCCTGCTCACCGCGGCGCTGCGACTGATCATGGCACCGTTCGCCCATTCCCTGTTCACCACGATGACCGCGATCGGGGTGTACTTCGCGCTACAACAACGCAGCGGGGTCGCCAAGGCGCTGTGCATCCTCGTCGGCTATCTCGGCGCGGTGCTCATGCACGGACTGTGGAACGGCTCGTCGCTGCTCGGCACCGGAACCTACTTCATCGTCTACATCGTCTGGATGGTGCCGATCTTCATCACCATGATCGTGGTCGCCGTCATCAGCCGTCGCCGCGAACAGCGCGTGGTGGCCGCCAAACTGCCCGGAATGGTCGCCGCCGGGCTCATCACCCATAACGAGGCCACGTGGCTCGGGTCGTTGAAGACCCGGCACGGGGCCGTCCAGCAGGCCACGATGGCCGGCGGGCGGCCCGCGGGCAAGGCCGTCGCCGCGTTCGCCGCCGCGGTGGTGGAACTGGCCTTCGTCCGCGACCGCATCGACCGTGGCTTCGGCGACGCGCAGGTGTACGCGCTACAGCAGGAAGAGGTGTACTCGGTGGCCGCCGCCCGCTCGGCCGCACCGATCCTGCAGTGGCTCGCCAACTACCAGGCACCCGTGCGCTACTGAGCGGCCGCGGCTAATGCGCCACCCCAGCCGATGCGCGGCTAGTGAGCCGCGGCGTCCCAGCTGCGCCCGTATCCCACCGACACCTCCAGCGGCACGTCCAACGGATACGCGTTGCCCATGTGCTCACGCACCAACGCCTCGAGGGTGTCCCGCTCCCCCTCTGCCACCTCGAAGAGCAGTTCGTCATGCACCTGCAGCAACATGCGTGACTTGAGCCCCGCAGCCTTGATGGCCTCGTCGACGTTGATCATCGCCACCTTGATGATGTCGGCGGCACTGCCCTGGATGGGTGCGTTGAGTGCGGCCCGCTCGGCAGCCTCGCGCACGTTGCGGTTGCTGCTGTCGAGTTCGGGCAGGTAACGCCTGCGGCCGAACACCGTCGAGGTGTAGCCGTCCTTGCGGGCCTGATCGACGACGTCGCGCAGGTAGTCGCGGATACCGCCGAAGCGCGCGAAGTACTGCTCCATCTGGATCTTGGCTTCCTCGGTGGAGATCTTGAGCTGGCTGGCCAACCCGTACGCGCTCAACCCGTACGCCAAGCCGTAGGACATCGCCTTGACCCGGCGACGCAGCTCCGGGGTGACCTCGTCGATCGGTACGTCGAAGGCCCGCGACGCGACGAACGAATGAAGGTCCTCGCCGGTGTTGAACGCCTCGATCAGGCCTTCGTCGCGGGACAGGTGCGCCATGATCCGCATCTCGATCTGGCTGTAGTCGGCGGTCATCAGCTCGGAATAGCCGTCGCCGACCACGAAGCCGTCCCGGATGCGTCGACCCGCCTCGGTGCGGATCGGGATGTTCTGCAGGTTGGGCTCGGTGGAAGACAGCCGCCCGGTGGCGGCGATGGTCTGGTTGAACGTGGTGTGGATCCGGCCGTCGGCGGCCACCGCCGCCAGCAGCCCGTCCACCGTGACCTTCAAGCGGGTGGCGTCCCGGTGTGCGAGCAGGTGCTGCAGGAACGGGTGCCCGGTCTTGTCGAACAGTGACTGCAGCGCGTCCGCGTCGGTGGTGTACCCGGTCTTGGTGCGCTTGGTCTTGGGCATCTCCAGTTCGTCGAACAGCACGACCTGAAGCTGCTTCGGTGAGCCGAGATTGATCTGCTTGCCGATCACCGCGTACGCGGCCTCGGCGGCGTCACGGATCTGATCGGCGAACTCGCTCTGCAGCTCCTTGAGGTGGTCACTGTCGACGGCGATGCCGGTGTGCTCCATCTGCGCGAGCACCCGCTGCACCGGCAGCTCCATACGGCCCAGAAGTGAGGACGAGTCGATCTTGGCCAGTTCCTCGTCGAGCGCGTCGGCGAGGTCCAGCACCGCACAGGCCCGCAGGATCACGGTCTGCACCGCCTGCTCGTCAACCCCGTCCGAATCATCGAGGAGCGAAAGCTGTTGCTGTTCCGGGCTTTCGGCGCGCAGTTCCCGCTTCAGGTACCGCACGGACAGATCATCGAGGGCGAAGCTGCGCTGCCCCGGCCGCACCAGGTACGCCGCCAGTGCCGTGTCAGAGGTGACGCCGCGCAGCGTCCAGCCACGGCCGGCCAGATCGTGCATGGCGAGCTTGGCCTCATGCAGCGCCTTGGGCGGCCCCGGATCGGCAAGCCAGGACGCCAATGCCTCCTCGTCCTCAGCGGTCAGGGCGGAGGTGTCGATGTAGCGGCCGTCACCGTCGGCCGAGACGATGGCCAGCGCGGTGGCATCGGCGTCATAGGCCAGGTGGGTTCCGACGACCGCCATCCCGAACCTGTTGCCCAGGCTGTGTTCGGAAAGCCACGCGGCCAGCTCGCCCGGTTCCAATGCGCGCCCGCGGACATCGAACCCATGCTCGGCCTCCGGCTCGGCGGCCACCAGGGTGTCGAACAGCCGATCCCGCAGCACCCGGAACTCCAGGTCGTCGAACAGCCGGTGGATCTGGTCGCGGTCCCAGGGCAGCAGCCGCAAGGTGTCCGGGGTCTGGGCCAGTGGCACGTCCTTGACCAGCTCGGTCAGCTCACGGTTGAGCACGACGCTGGACAGATTGGACCGCAGCGACTCGCCGACCTTGCCCTTGACCTTGTCGACGTTGTCGACCAGGCCCTGCAATGATCCGTACTCGACGATCCATTTGGTGGCGGTCTTCTCCCCCACACCTGGAATGCCTGGCAGGTTGTCGCTCGGGTCGCCGCGCAGCGCCGCGAAGTCGGGGTACTGCGCGGGCGTCAGACCGTACTTCTCGGCGACCGCTTCCGGGGTGAACCGGGTCAGCTCGCTGACCCCCTTGCGCGGGTAGAGCACGGTCACGTCGTCACTGACCAACTGCAACGAGTCACGGTCACCGGTGACCACCAGGACGCGGTAGCCGGCATCCTCACCCTGGGTGGCCAGGGTGGCGATGATGTCGTCGGCCTCGAAGCCGGGCTCGGCCAACACCGTGATGCCCAGTGCGCCGAGCACCTCCTTGGTGATGTCGATCTGGCCGCGGAACTCGTCAGGAGTCGCCGAGCGCCCCTCCTTGTACTCCGGGTACTTTTCCTTGCGGAACGTCTGCCTGGACACATCGAAGGCCGCGGCGACGTGGCTGGGCTGCTCGTCACGCAAAAGGTTGATCAGCATCGCGGTGAAGCCGTAGACCGCATTGGTGGTCAGGCCGCCCTGCGTCTTGAAGTTCTCCGCAGGCAGCGCATAAAACGCCCGGAAAGCCAGGGAATTGCCGTCGAGCAGCATCAGCGTGGGCTTGTCGTCGGCGGTGGGTTTCTGCGCGTTCGTCGTCTCGGTCTTCGCGGGGCTCACGGCCCTCACTCTATGCGGGGCCACCGACGCACAAGACGGCGACGAGCCATCTCGATCAGGTGGTTGGCGACAACCAACCACGTGGCGATCACTGCCACATGAGCGACCGGGAACCCCGCCACGTAGATGTTCTGAACTCTCATCAGCGTAGGGCGACCAATCGAGCACTACCTCAACGATCCGCCTTCCAATCAACGTCGCCCGTCGGACACGCCACTTGCGAGATGCCAACGGCTTCAACGTGACAAGCCGTCGACTCAGCGCTCCCTGATCCGAGCAGAAGTCTGCAAGCTGAACCGAAACCTCCTGTTACCCGTGGCCTCCACGGACGGGCGACGACCGGATACCGCAACTCGGCTCTCTAACACAACTACGGCCAAAATTGCTGCGCAGCTTGCTGTCAATCGACTGTTAGCCTGATGTCGCCTGCCTGAGATCAGGGGCCGATGAAGGTACTGCTTCGCATCAATCAGTACCCGTCGGGATCAGGGGCCGACGCAAGGGGGATCAAGACCGATGGACTATCCGGTGCCATCGAATCGCGGTGCGAGTGCTGCAAATGGGCACGGGAGAACGGCGAGTCACATACCGGTCGATACCCAGCCTGACCGTCGCGCTCAGCGCAAGTGGGAACCGCCGCCGGGTGAGATACATGCGCAATCGGCCCCAGACCAGCAGTTCAAGAAACACCCCGCTCCTAGCCCAACGCGAGAACGAGTCGACGGTCCACCGGTTCGCCGTAACGTCGACGTTCCGGACGCTGTTGGCGAGAGCGGGTCGGATCGGACTCAAGGTCGGCGGGGCCCTCGCGGCGGCTGGCGTTGTCTATGACATCGCCAATGGCAAAGACGTTGACCAGGCCATCGTGTCCGGCGCTGCCGGCTTCGGCGCTTCAGTCCTGGCGGGGGCCGGCGCTGGTGCCCTGATCGGCAGCGCGATTCCCATTCCTGGAGTCGGAACAATAGGCGGCGCTCTGGTCGGTGCAACGGTCGGGATTTTCACCTCCGGCGCCGTCGATTCCCTCTATCAGAACGGCATCGGCAGCCTCGGCGACGCCATCACCGATGGGGCAACCGCGGTTGCCGACACCGGGAAGGCCATTGGTGGATTTGCCAAAGGGGCGTGGGATGCAATCTTCTGAACATCAAGACATTCCGGCAGGGTGGACTGACATCCATGACGGTGTCAAGTTCCATCTCTCCGCCGTCGGACTGAGTGCCATATCCGCCTTTTCGTTCCTGTTCGGAATCATGATGGCCGCGGCAGGCAACGTTATTGCACTCAAATATTTCTTGCTCTTCGCATTGTTCACTGCCCTCATTGTCGCACTCGCGCTCGTTGGCCGGTATCGCCGCATGCCCCTTTCGTCGGTGATCCGGACGATAGAGCGGGATGGTGTTCAGGGGACGGAAATCCGGTACTCAGGCTGGCAATTCACGATCCTGGTCGCCTTGATGGGGTGCGGCACTCTGTTCTGCGCGGCGGCCGCGTTCGAGACAGTTATCTACCAAGATGAGGGGTTTCCCGGCTTCGCCGTGGTGATCGGCGCGTTGGGTATTGCTTTCATGTCCTTCATTGCAGTCGTGGCATCAGGACGCGTCCGCCGTGGCGGAGTGACGCTGTCGAGTGAGGGAATTGCCCAACGCGGAAGAAGCTTCGAGTCGCGACTGGACTGGTCTGCCATTGCCGGCGCCAAGGCTGCAACCGACGGACACCCGTACATCCTGGTGTTCGGGTACGCCAATGCCGACTGGAATCGCCGGTACACCACACGGTTCTGGCGCATCGACCGACTGCCACCCGTACCGATGATCCCTTTCGACTGCCGGCAATTCGACGTCGATCCGTACGTTCTGTACAGCTACGTGCGGACCTACGTCGACAACCCCGAGCTTCGTGCGGAACTCGGCACCGAAGCGGCTCTCGCCCGCGCTCGAAGCCTACAACCCACGCGCTAACGCTCCTGCACGGCGACAGGCACGCCGGTGCGTAGCTGGCGACACGCCATCTCGATCAAGACCCTGGCGGCCGGGCTCATCGGCCCGTGCGCCCGCCAGGCGAACACCAACCGGCCGCGCAACTCGGGTGTGATGGGCAGTGGATGCAGTGCGGTCCGGTTGACCGCCACCGATTCCGGCAGCACTGCGACGCCGAGCCCGCGCTCGGCCAGGTCGGCCAACGCGTTCGGGGTGCTCGCCTCGAACGCGACGCGCACCGCCACCCCGGCTGCCCGGCAGGCCTCGTCGAACTGGTGCCGGATCCCGGCACCTCTCGGCAATGCGATGACCGGGTGGTCCACGAGATCCCGCAGCGCGACGGCGCGTCGCCGATGCCAGGGATGGTCAGCCGCCACGGCAGCGACGATGCGTTGATCGGTCACCACTTCGGCAGTCAGCCCGGCGGGCAGTTCTGTACCCACCGACACGATGGCCGCATCGAAGCGCCCCGAGTGCAGGCAGTCCAGTAGTGCGTCGGACTCGTCGGCCGCCAGCGTGATATCGACCAACGGGTGCGCGGCGTGAAACTGAGCCAGTAGTCCCGCCATGTCGAAATCGTGTGCCGTCACGGTGCCTACCGTCACCGAACCACGGACCAGCTGGATGAGCTCGTCGACCGCTGTCTTGGCGTGCCGCACCGCGTCGAGGGCAGCCCGCGCGTAAGGCAACACGGCCGCCCCCGCCGCGGTGAGCCGGACCTCGCGCCGAGACCGGTCCAGCAATGGCTGCCCCAATTCTCGCTCCAGCCGGGCGATTTGGGCGCTGACAGCGGGTTGCGCGACGTGCACACGCTGTGCCGCGCGGGTGAAATTTGCCTCCTCGGCGACCGCGACGAAGTATTCGAGCTGCCGCAGTTCCATAACCAATCATTATAGTTTCTGTACTGAGATTGTATTGGACTTATAGGTCCTGCTCGCCGCAACCTCGAGTGATGGACATCGTCATCGCCGGGGCCGGAATCGGCGGCCTCACCGCCGCGCTAGCCCTGCACGCTCGCGGCATCCGAGCCACAGTGGTGGAATCTGCGCGCGAGCTCGCCGCGCTCGGCGTGGGCATCAACCTGCTTCCACATGCCGTACGCGAGCTGACCCAACTGGGCCTCGGCGAGGATCTGTTGGCAATCTCAGCGACTCCGGCGGTGATCGACTTCTACCGTTCTGACGGCACGCTGCTGTTCCGCGAGCCCCGGGGAATCGAAGGTGGTTACGGCTACCCGCAATGCTCGGTACATCGCGGCCGCCTGCAGATGCTGTTGCTCGACGCGGTGCGGGCTCGGCTCGGATTCGACGCGGTGCGAACCGGCGCCGGCGTGGTGGATTTCGTCGAAACGGCCGACGCCGTGCACGTGCAGACGCGCGCAGGCGATTTCACCGCGGAGCTGTTCGTCGGCGCCGACGGGGTGCACTCGATGGTGCGGCGCAGGCTGCACCGGGGCCCGGATCCACTCGCCTGGTCGGGAGTTCGAATGTTCCGAGGGGCGAGCCGAATGACACCGTTCCTCGACGGTCGCACGATGGCCATCGTCAAGGGCCAATCCGGGGTCGAGCTGGTCATCTATCCGATCGGCGGGGACATGGTGAACTGGGTGCTGCAACTTCCCGAGACCGATCCGGGCCCACTTCCCGGTGACGCGAACTGGAACACGCCGGCCGATCCTGCGGCGGTGGCCGCCCACATGTCCGGCTGGCATCTGGATTGGCTGGACACCGGCGAGCTGGTGGCCCGGTCCCCCGCGGTGTTCGAGTATCCGATGGTGGATCGGGAACCGCTGCCCCACTGGGGAACTCAGCGCGTCACCTTGCTCGGAGACGCCGCCCACCCGATGTATCCGGTCGGAGCCAACGGCGGGTCGCAGGCCATCCTCGACGCCTCCGCACTGGCCGACGAACTGGCAGCCGGCCGTGGCCTGGCCGGCTACGAGGCGCACCGCGTCCCTGAAACGGCGGCAGTGGTGTACGCCAACCGTGAGATGCATGTCGGCGACCCACACGATCTGGGTCGCGTGACCGCCACATACCGAAAAAACACCCTGGCCGACAGGAGTTCCCGATGAATGGACGAACGAACGCGAGCTTTGTCCTGTTACCCGGCGCGTGCCACGGCGGATGGTGCTTCGACGACCTGGCCGCTGCGCTGCGGGCCGAGGGCCACGGGGTGACAACACCGACCCTGACCGGTGTCGCCGAGCGCGCCCACCTCGCTCATGCCGGCGTCAACCTCGACACCCACATCACCGACGTACTCGCCGAGTTCGACGCGCACCGCATCACCGACGCGGTACTGGTCGGACACAGCTACGGCGGCATGGTGATCACGGCGGTCGCGGACCGCGTCCCGGATCGCGTGCGTGCGCTGGTGTATTTGGACGCGTTCGTGCCGCGCGACGGCGAGTCATGTTGGTCGCTGACCAATGACGAGCAGCGCCAGTGGTACATCGGGGTCGACGCGACCGGATACGGCGTCCCCCCGATGCCCTTCTTCGATGAGCGCGCAACTTCCCATCCTCTGGCGTCCCTGTTGCAACCGGTCCGCCTCGGCGATGAGCCACCGGGGATTCGCCGGATCTACGTCTATGCCAAGCGATGGCCGACGGAGTCGCCGTTCGCCCCGACCTACGAACGGCTCCGCAGCGACCCGGGCTGGACGACGTATGCCCTCGACGGGGCACACAACCTCATGCGGGATAACCACACTGATCTCGTTCGCATCCTGACCGATGCCGCCGGTCGGTAGCCCGCTAGCCTTTCCTCGTGCCGTCGCCACGTCCGATCGTGATCGGTCAGGTGACGTCGCTGACCGGTCCGAATTACATGGGTCTGGAGAACCGGGACGGCGCACAGCTCGCGGTACGTCAGCTCAACGACCGCGGTGGTCTGCTGGGCCGCCGGGTGGAGCTCAGAGTCGAGGATGACGCGAGTCTCCCGACTGGCGCGGTTGACGGATATCACCGGCTGGCCGACCGGGAGGTCACTGCTGTCGTCGGCACCTCGTTCTCCAATGCGAGCTTGGCGGTCCTGCCGCACACCGACGATCGCAAGGTCGTGTATGTGTCGACAGGAGCCGCGCACACCCAGGTCGATCCCGTACGCCCGTACGTGTTCATGACTCCACCGACCGGGCGGCTGGTCGCCGCGCAGCTGCTGAGGTATTTCCGTGAACACGGCCTGTCCAGAGTCGCTGTGGTCTTCGATTCCGACAGCGTGTTCAACCGCGAGGCATGGGCGACTCAGGCCACCATGCTGAGTGAGTTCGGAATCGAGGTTGTCACAGTCGAATCCGTCAAGGTCGACACTCGGGACTTCGGCCCGACTGTGGCGGCGATCGCCCACAGTGGCGCACAGGCCCTGATGGCGTGGGTCACCGGACCACCGGCGACCGGATTGGCACTCGCGTTTCGCTCAGCGGGCCTGAGCATTCCGATGGTCGCCGGAATCGGTGCCGCCAGCCCGGCTTTCGTGGACGAGGTCGGCCCCCGTCGGCGATCCGCGCCGTGATCGCCGACCTGACCGAACCGTTCGAGCGCAGTCACGGTGCGCCACCGTCACAATTCGCGGTGGATGGGTACACCGCCGTCACACTGATCGCGGCAGCCCTCGGCGCGGCAGGCGACGACGCTCCTCAAGCCGTCCAGCAGGCGATGGAATCCCTGATCTGCCTCACCCCGGAGGGTGAATATCACTTCACGCCCACCGATCATTCCGGACTCAGAACCCACGACGTGGCCGTCGCCGTCATCCGAGACGGCCGGTTTCGTCTGACCCCATGGTCCTACGCGGAACTGCGCCGACACCTGAAGTAAGGCCTGCCCGGCTCAGTTGGTCGCGGATGACCTCGGGCCGGGTGCTGATCGCGCCGATATAGCCGTCGGGACGCACCAACACGTAGGAGCCGACGGATACGTCGTAGGCGGCACCCGGAGCGAGCCGCACCTGCGGGACCCCGAAATCGTCTGGCTCGGTGTCGAATTGCAGCACGGTCCAGTGCGGGCCGCGAAACACGTCGAACAACCGACGGCCATCGGGCAACAGACCGTCGGGTGCCCGGTCGCCGGGTTGCAACCCGTCGAGGCACGCATCACCGGCCGCCAGTGGACCGCCCCGGTAGCTGATGTCCAACTGGTGGATCGCGGCCGGCGCCGGCCCGGTCCCGCCGAACCCCTGGCGATGTAGCGCACCGCTGAGTTGCAGTACCTCGGCGGCAACGGGCAGGCGTTCGGCCTCATAGCTGTCCAGCAGCTCAGCCAGCGCTCCGCCCAGGACCGCGGGTCAGTTTCCAGCCGAGGTTGTAGGCGTCCTGCACCCCGGTGTTGACGCCCTGCCCTCCGGCGGGTGAGTGCACGTGGGCGGCATCGCCGGCGAGGAACACCCTGCCGATCCGGAATTGCTGCGCCAACAGGAGATTCACCCGGTACAGCGAGATCCACCGCAGGTCCGACAGGATCACGTCGCGACGGCCCGATCGCTGCGCGAGCTCCGACTGCATACCCTCGAGGGTCAGTGCGGGCGGGTCCTCCCCCGGCGCCATGGTGACCACCAGCTGGTAATGGTCACTGCCGGGGAGGTTCCACAGCGAGAACCGCCGGGACTGATCGCCATCACGGGTCAACAGATGACAGCACCGGCCGTCGAGTCCGCTGACCCGCACGTCACCGACGATGATGCGTTCCGCAGTGAGCGCGCCGCCGACGAACTCCACACCCGACACCTTGCGTACCGTGCTGCGGCCACCGTCGGCGCCGACCAGGTAATCGGCGCGGATCCGTCCGCGGTTGGTGTCCACCGTGACGCCATCGTCGTCCTGCGTGAAACCGGTTACCTCGGTGCCGAATTCGATCGTGCCACCGAGCTCGGCGAATCGGGCGGCCAGGATCTGGTCGGTGCGCCATTGCGGGATCAGCCAGGTGTACGGATACGGCACCGCCGGCGTCGGTTCCAACTCGGGCAGCCCGAGCAGTTCGTAGACCGGCTTCTCCCACACCACCTCGGCGCCGCGGTACAGCCGCATGGGCGGAAAGGACTCACCGGCGGCCAGCACCGCACCGATCACCCCGAGGTCGTCGAACACCTCCAATGTCCGGGGCTGCAGCCCCTTGCCGCGCGAGCCGGGAAACAACGTCGCCGCCTTGTCCAGCACCCGGGTCGGCACACCTCGACGAGCCAATTCGATGGCCAGGGTGAGCCCGGTCGGCCCGGCGCCGGCGATCACGACCGTCATCGACCGGCACGTCCGAGCAGCACCAGCAGCACCTCGTCGACCAACCGGGTACTGAACGCCGCGTCGACCGGCAGGTCCAGATGCATCTGGCGCAGGATCATCGCCTCGGCAACATCGTGAATGAGCTCGGCGTCGGAGTCGGCGGTGATGTCTCCCCGGTCGATGGCCCGTTGCAGCGCATCGTGGAACGGCGAGAGCTCTTCTTTGGCCAGGTGCTCGCGGATGGCCTCGGCCAGTTGTGCGTCGTGCCGCATCAGTGCCGCGAGCTCCGCGGTCACCCGCGTCAGCGGGGCGGCCACGTCCGCGGCGACCGCGTCCATGACGGCGAACAGGTCGCTGCGCAGCTGCCCGGTGTCCGGCACGGCGGCATTGCGGGTGGCATCCGCCGCGTCCAGCGTGGCGCGCACCAGCTGGGCCTTGTTCGGCCACCGGCGGTAGATGGTGGCCTTGCTGGCGCCTGCCCGGGCGGCGACGGCGTCCATCGTCAGCGCCTGGTATCCCCCCTCCGCCAGCAGTTCGGCCGTCGCGGCCAACACCGCCTTTTCACGTTCCATGCCACGAACCATGGTCGAAGAGTACGAAACCGTTTCGTACTCTTCAAATCAATATCCTGGTCGGGGGGCAAAACTGCAACACGTTTCAGTTCTGCAGTCTTGATCGTTTAGGCTGGCCGCGTGCCAGCAGCATCTTCGCAACCCGCGATCGACGGGTGGTTCGCCACCGACGACGCCGGTGCCACCCACCTGATCGGCGGTAAGTGCACCCAGTGCGCCACCTACGTGTTCCCGCCGCGCGAGAACAACTGCCCCAACCCGGCCTGCGACAGCGACACCCTTGACCTGGTTCCGCTGTCCCGCCGCGGGAAGGTGTGGAGCTACACCGAGAACCGGTACCTCCCGCCGTCGCCGTACCCCAAGACCGACCCGTTCGAACCGTTCGCGATCGCCGCGGTGGAACTGGCCGAGGAGGGCCTGATCGTGCTCGGCAAGGTCGTCGAAGGCACCCTCGCCGCCGACCTCAAGGTCGGCATGGAGATGGAGCTGACCACCATGACGCTCTACACCGACGACGAGGGCATCGAGCGCACCACCCACGCCTGGAGGGTTGCGGACGCGAGGAGCAAGGAGGGCACAGCCTGATGAGTCCAGAGCCTTTGTACATCCTCGGCGCCGGTATGCATCCCTGGGGCAAATGGGGACGCGACTTCACCGAGTACGGCGTCGTCGCCGCCCGCGCCGCCCTGGCCGAGGCCGGGCTGAACGCGCAGCAGATCCAGTTCATCGCCGGCGCGGACACCATCCGCAACGGCTACCCCGGCTTCATCGCCGGGTCGACGTTCGCCCAGAAACTCGGCTGGAACGGCGTACCGGTCTCGTCGTCCTACGCGGCGTGTGCGTCGGGTTCCCAGGCACTGCAGAGCGCCCGCGCCCAGATCCTGGCCGGTTTCTGCGATGTCGCGCTGGTGATCGGCGCCGACACCACACCCAAGGGCGCGTTCGCGCCCGTCGGCGGCGAGCGTAAGAACGATCCGGACTGGCAGCGCTTCCACCTGCTCGGCGCGATGAACCCGGTCTACTTCGCCCTGCTGGCCCGGCGCCGGATGGATCTCTACGGCGCGACCGCCGAGGACTTCGCCCAGGTGAAGGTGAAGAACTCCCGGCACGGCCTGCAGAACCCGAATGCGCGCTACCGCAAGGAATCCGCGATCGAGGACGTTCTGGCCAGCCCGGTGGTCTCCGACCCACTGCGCCAGCTCGACATCTGCGCCACCTCCGACGGCGCGGCTGCGCTGATCGTGGCGAGCGCAGACTTCGCCCGCAAGCACCTCGGCTCACTCGAAGGTGTGCCGTCGGTCCGAGCCATCTCGACCGTGACCCCGCGCTACCCGCAGCACCTGCCCGAATTGCCCGACATCGCAACGGATTCCACCGCTGTCGTGCCGGCGCCGGAGCGGGTGTTCAAGGACCAGATTCTCGACGCGGCCTACGCCGAAGCGGGCATCGGCCCCGAGGACGTCAGCCTGGCCGAGGTCTACGACCTGTCCACCGCGCTCGAGCTGGACTGGTACGAGCACCTGGGCCTGTGCGCCAAGGGTGAAGGCGAGCAACTGCTGCGGTCTGGCGCCACCACCATCGGTGGCCGCGTCCCGGTCAACCCGTCGGGCGGCCTGGCCTGCTTCGGTGAGGCCATCCCGGCCCAGGCCATCGCGCAGGTGTGCGAGTTGACCTGGCAGCTCAAGGGTCAGGCCACCGGCCGGCAGGTCGAGGGTGCGAAGGTTGGCGTGACCGCCAACCAGGGCTTGTTCGGCCACGGTTCCTCGGTGATCGTCGCCCGGTAGAAAATGACGGTGTGAGCGAAACCGTCGTCGTCCGCGTCAAGCCCGGCAGCCGCAAAGGCCCGCTGGTTGAGGTCGACGACGACGGAGCGCTCACCATCTACGTTCAAGAGCGTGCCGTCGACGGCAAGGCCAATGACGCCGTCACCAAACTGCTGGCCCAACATCTGGGTGTGCCGCGCAGTCGCGTGGAGTTGATCTCCGGAGCGACTGCGCGGCTCAAGCGTTTTCGGGTCAGCTGATGTTGCGGTTCCACTCCAGCCAGCCGACACCGGAGCGTCCGTCGGCGGTACGCACCTTCGCCCAGGCGCGAGGGAACTGGCTGACGCGGCCGTCGGGCGCCACGAGCAAAACCGGTCCATGCCCCTGAATGTCGACCGTCGCTTCGATGTCACCGGGTTGAAGCCTCAGCGTCGTCGACACCGGCAGGTCGTCGGATCCGAGCGAGTAGTCGGCGGTCACCGACTGCAATTCGACGAGCGGTTCATCCGCGCGCTGCGAATAGCCGATGCCGATCGGTGGCATCCCCGGGATCCGGATGTCCACACCGTGCAAATGGCTTCCGTCGTCGAGGTGGATGGCGCTCCACACCCAGTTCATCGACCACCAGTCCCGCACACCCCACGAGTGGTCGCGCTGGCCCGCAACGGCATCGACGGTATGGGTCTGATCGCCGATGATCACCGTCCCCGACACCGTGCACGGGATCTCGTAACGCGGGGTGATCCGGTACTGGTACGGAACGCCCGCGGTGCGCCACGTCAGGTCCAGTGTCACCGAGACGGCCTCTCCGGACTCGCCACGCAGCAAGGCCGACGGATCATCGAAAGCCTGGCCGGTGCCCGTGGCGGTCAGGCGGTAGATCTCGAGCGGTTCGTCCGGGTGCAGGTTCAACTCGACGCCCTCACCCTTGACCGACGTAGGATCACCCGGCGGAGCGTGAAAGTCGTTGAGCGCCACGGTCGGCATCCCCGGGCCGCAGAACAGCACATTGATCCAGGCGGTGTCCTGGTTGGGCATCAGCCCCAGCCGGACCCAGCCGCCCACCCCCGCCTCGGTGTCGACGAAGTCGAAGTACCAGCTCTCGTTCCACAGCTCTTCGGCGGTGGGTGTATGCGCGAACTCGTCCTCGGCCGCGGGCACCAGCGGTTCCGGAAGCGCCGGCGGCGCAAGCACATCCAGCGCGTTGGTATCCAGGACGTGGCTGCAGTGCCGGTCGAGCATGGTCATGAACATCTGGTCGCCGCGTTCGGTGCGTTCCACCAGCATCGAGGAGACGATCGCCATCATCACGCCGAAGAAACTCTGCCGGCGCACCCCCTCGCGCATCTGCCCGAGTGTCAACACCGAGTCCGGTCCGAGGGCCCGGTGATAGGCGGTCAGTAACTCGTCGTAGTGGGCACGGCGCTGCTCGACGGGCAGAGCGCAGCCGATGAAATAGGCGACGTCGGTGAACGCCGGCCCCCGGGTGACCGTCTGCCAGTCGACCACCGTCAATGCGCGGTCCGCGCCCGGGCCGCCGAACAGCATGTTGTCGAGTCGGTAGTCGCCATGTACGAGACCGTGCGGCCGCTGCGGCGCGCCTTCGTCGGCGAGGTAGGCATCGAAGCTCTCGACGAGACGCTCGCACACCTGCCGCTGCTCCGGCGTGATCAGCTCCGCATAGCGGTCGACGAACGCTGCGTAGAGGCCGCTGATGAGGGCCTGGTTGACCGGCGCCTCCCGGTTGAGCCATTCGGCTCGGTCCAAGGCCTCGGCGCCCGCCTTCGATCCGTGGATGCGCCCCAGCTCGGTGAGCGCCACTGCGGCCTGTTCGGCTGTGGCACCGCGGATCTCATCACCGACCACAGCGGGCACGGCATCACCGAGCAACAAGTCGAAAGCGCCGGTCTCCGTGTCGATCGCGGCGTGGTAGCAGGGCGCCACCGGCCCGGGTGCCAGAGCAGGAGCGATGTCCGCATAGAACCGGACCTCGCGCTCGTAGAGGCCCAACGCCAGTCCGGTCTGTCGGCTGCTGGGGTCGGTGGCGGCCACCTTGAGCACCACCGACGCCGGCCCGCCGGCCTGCTCGGCCGGACCCGCCGCATACTCCAGGGACACGCGGTAGCACTCGCTCATCTGGCCCGTTCCGATCCGCTCGAAACTGAATCCGCTGACCTGGCCGGCGCCCAGGGCGGCGGTCAGCCAGTCACAGGTCAGGTCTTCGGGGCGGTCGAGTACGGCGGTCCGAGTCGGTTGCACACAGGCAACCTAGCAGTGTTCCGCATCACACATGACAGGTGTCAACTAATGATGCGCTGCCGTGGCATGGCCGTGTGCGCAAGCGCCCGGTGGGGTGGCCGGGACGTCCAGCGCGGGATTCCGATCGAAGAACCCGAACGGCTTGAGCCAGAACGACACCACGTCCACCGGCATCACCGGCCAGTCCTCGGGCCGGGTGATGTGGTGGATGCCGAATACGTACCACAGCACCACATCGGTGTTGTCGATCGACCTGTCGGCCTTGGTCCACTCACCCAGCCCGGTATCGGTCACCGACTGGTTGACGAACTCCCCCGCCGGCCAGCGTTCATCGGCCCGGTTGGGTGTCACCCACAGCGTGTGGGCGATGACATTGGCACGTTGAATCACCGGCGACGACGGATCGAACATCGCCGGAATGGCCCCGGTGGGTACGAGCTTGTAGGACGGGTGCGTACCGAGGCCGTTGACGACGTTGGTGTTGACCACCTTCCACGCCCGCTGGGTGGCGAAGTTGACGTCCTGCTTGCCCTCCAGCTCGGTGCGCAGCGCCTGATTGTGCACCACCAGTGACAGGCCGTACGGATTGTCCGGACCGATGGGCTCGGCGTACGACTCGGTCATGTAAACCGTGTTGTCTGTGCCATCGACGTCGAGGTCCAGCCGGGCGATCAGGAAGTGCTGATGAAACGGTGCATACGTACGCTCGTCGACCAGCGTGCCGTTCTTCGGTGTGGGCCCTGCCGGGAACGGTGTGGTGACCATGATCCCGGTGGCGCGCACCTCGCACTCGATGTTGCCGTCCTGGTAGAGACGCCAGTACACCAGGTACTCATAGTTGGCCACCGTGACGTGGAACGACAGGGTGAGCCTGCGCATACGGCGCACTTCTGCACCCGCGTCGTGATCGACGTGCTTCCACAGCACGGCGTTGTCTTCCTCATGGATGCAGATCGCGTTGTTGATCGTGTACGGCTCACCGGCGCTGTTGTGCAACACCGCGTCCAGATAACGGATCTCACCGAGACAATCGCAGCCGAGCTCAAGTGAGGTGGTCATGAAGCCCAGGCCCCACTCACCGATGTCGAACGCCGTCCGACGGTAGTGGTCAACCGAGGAATCCCGGTACGGGACCACCATTTCGGCGAACGACATCCGATGTGCCACTGAGCGGTTCACGTCACCGTCGCGGTACCGCACGGTGTGCAGCGTCATCCCTTCGCGATGGTTGAACCCGACCCGCAGCGACCAGTTCTGCCACTGCAGCAGGTTGCCGTCCAAGCTGAACGACGGACCCTGCGCCTGTGTGATCTCGAGCGGCTTGAGGGGTTCCCGGCGAGATGCCGCCCGGATCCGTTCCGGAATGTGATGTGGCACGTATTCGCCCATCACGTCCGGTTTTTCGTTGCTACCGTCATCTTCGACCCGCAGCACCTCCATGGTGTTGACGTCGATCACGCAGTGCAGCCCGCTGATTGGATGGGCGTATGGATTGGCGCCCGCGGCCTGCTTGTACCAGGTGTCCGACCAGCCGATCCGCCGGTCCCGATACTCGGGCGGCGCGACGGCGTCGCCGTAGGTCCAGGTGTCCATGAACACGTTGTCGAGGTCGGTGATGCCGCGTCTGGCCAGCGCGGCGATCACATCAGGATGGCGGCGCAGCACCTCGTCGCATTCGGTGAACTCGTCGACGGTGAAGTTGGCCTGCACGCCCGGCACGTGATCGAAGGTCTCCAGCCGGTCATCGGTCAGCGACACCACACCCTTGTAGGTGGCGTTCGCCGATCGGTCCAGACAGATGACCGCCGCCTTCCGGGCCGGTGTCGCACCGCCGCCTTCGAAATCGGCCAACTCGGCCTTCGACGGCTCAGCGAGTTCCACCGAGGCGATCCGCCAGCCCGCGCCCACTCCGCGCTCACGCCGCAATATCGCTGCCACCGCGCGAAACTCATCGGCGGACAGCGGATCCAAGGGGTAATCCACGTCAAATACGCAACCACACACCGAGGAGTCCGTGCGGCAAATCGCTCAGAGTGAAGCGACGAACTCAGTGCTCGGCGAGGGTGAACCCTTCCCACGCCTTCCGCCGAACCGCCCTCGGGTCGTATTCCACCCGAGGGCTGCGGTCGAACACGAACACCGCGCGGTCTTCGCTGTCGTACACCGGCCACCCCGGACCCGGTTCGCCGGTCCTGCTGAACTCACGCCATCGCCGCTGCACGTCACGGCTGACGCGCCGGGCCGACGCGCGGTCGCCCACGGCCGTCAACAGCGCACCGTAACTCGTGTGATACGTGTCGAACACCGCGAGCAGCTCCATCGCGTGCGTCGCCCCCAGCCCCGCCCAGTGCAAGGTGCGCGGCGCGTAGTCATAGCGGTACACGTAGGTGGGTGCGTGCCGACTGTGGGCCTCGGCGATCTGCCAGGTGGCCGAGGCGAACGCGAAATCGCCGCCGAGCTGCACGCAGGCCGCGCTGCTCGGATAATCCGGGTACGCCGCGACGATGCGGCGACGCTCCTCGGGATCGGTACGGGCGAACAACTTCTCGATCATCGGTTCATTTGTCGGCAACA
Organism: Mycolicibacterium fortuitum subsp. fortuitum; assembly: GCF_022179545.1. The sequence goes on from NZ_AP025518.1 coordinate 3,656,705, forward strand.
GCTGCAAGAAGCGGGTGAACAGCCTGCCCTCGTCGGCATTGTTACCGACGATCAACGGCACCCGGTGTGCAGTGCCCTCGGCCATGGCCGTCACGGGGTCGATCGGCAGGTAGTCGGTGCCGAACGTCGGACCCACCGGAAACGCGCCGGGCATCTCTGTCTGGCCGCGCATGATCAGCGTTTCCAGGGCCCGGCCCAGTTCGGCGGGACGCGCGGACATCAGCGCGGCGGCCGCCGATCCGCCGTCGGCAGTGAGCATTTCGGCGAGCTGGTCCGCGAGCCGGGCCGCGGCGTCGGCGGAGCTGACCATCCCGCTGGCCGGGCTCTCGGAGATCACGCGGGCGAACAGTCCTTCGGCCTCGGGCACCGCGAGCAGTGTCGCGACCGCGTGGGCGCCTGCGCTCTCTCCGAAGATCGTCACGTTGTCCGGGTCCCCGCCGAACACCGCCACGTTGTCCCGGACCCAACGCAATGCCAGCACCAAATCCCGCAGGAACAGGTTGTCCTCGATCGGATGCTCGGGCGTCGACAGCGATGACAACTCGACGCATCCGAGCATGCCGAGCCGGTAGTTGACCGAGACGAACACGCAACCGCGGCGGGCCAGCGCGGCGCCGTCGTACACGGGTGTTGCCGAGCTGCCCAGGATGTAGCCGCCGCCGTGCACGAAGAACATCACCGGCAATGGCTCGTCGGAGTCCGGTTTCTCCGGTGCCACCACGTTGAGAGTCAGGCAGTCCTCGCTCATCGGCTGGTGCTTGCCGAGGCCCACGAGTGTGTAGCGCCGTTGCTGGGGCGCGCAGTAGCCGAAGCCGTGGCAGTAACGCACGCCGGGCCACGGCTCGGCAGGCTCGGGCGCGCGCAGTCGCAGCCGCCCGACCGGCGGTTTGGCGTAAGGGATGGAACGCCAACGGTGTACGCCGTCGCGAGTGAACCCCTCGACGATGCCGGTACTGATCTTTGCCCGGACAGTCCGCTCGTGCATGTGACGACCGTATCGAACAACACGATTGGGGGCGGAGACGCGGTGGGCGTGGCACGCGACCGCTAGCCTTGCCGGTATGCGAATCGTTGTGACTGTTGGGGCTGCTGCGCTTTTGGCAGCGCTCGTGGCGGCCTGCTCGCCGGGAGGAGGGCACGAGACGCAACCGAACTCGCAGCCCCGGATGTCGATGCCGGCGGGAGCCCCACACACCAAGATCACCACGACCACCACGACGACGACCTCGCCGCTGCCCACCACAGCCCCGGCCCCCGGCACCCCGATGAACCGGGTGATCAAGTGGGTCGAGGCGGGCACGCCTGCCGATCCGTCCGGCTTCCATACCGCAACGCGCCAAGGCCAATCCACCGATCTCGGCGACGACATAGCCTTCGTCGCCCCCTCGGGCAAGGCCCGCTGCGCCACCGACAAGAACGTCGAAGGCCAATTGGCGTGCCTGATCCAGGCCGACGGCCTGCCCTCCAAGCCCGCCGATGTCGAGGGCCAGTGGATCCCCGGCTGGGTGGATTTCGCCGGCGAGACCGTGGACATCGGCTCGCTGCACGGAGATCCGGGCCGGTTCAACTACGGCGATGGCGCGCAGCTGCCCGCGGGCAAGTCACTGGCCTTCGGCGACTACCGGTGCCGGGGTGACGACTCCACGCTGGTGTGCGTCAACTACGCGCACCAGTCGGCAGTGCTGCTGAGCTCCTCGGGGGTAGAACCACTGGGCTGCCTCAAGCCGGTTCCACCGCCGGTCGGCGTCGGACGTCAGCTCGGCTGCACGCCCGACTAACGCCAGCCGTCGGCGGCCTTCGCGGCCTGCAACAGCACGTCACACAACTGCCGCAGTTCGTCGGCCCCGGCGCCCTCGTCGACCGCGGTCGCGACATCCTCGGCCGCACACCGCACCTGAAACACCCGGTCGGACAATTGGGCTGCCTCGTCCGCACTGAGCACCACCGAGTCCGGGGCCAGTGAGGTGCCTTTCACCATGGCGCGTTGTTCGTAGGCCCGCTGCCGGCAGGACTGCCTGCAGTACTGACGACGCCGGCCCATCTGCGCATCAGCGACCTCACGCCCGCACCACCGACACGGCTGTGGACGGTTCCTTCTGTGGTGGTGCGCCATGGGTCCTGACTGTAGACTGCCCGACGCCGCGACCCGCGTATCATCGATGGTCGAGTCGGGAACTTCGCAACGCTGTGCTGCGTTGATACATCCGGACAAACGCCGAATAAGGAGTGTTGACGATGGCTGATCGCGTCCTGAGAGGCAGTCGCCTCGGAGCCGTGAGCTACGAGACCGACCGCAACCATGACCTGGCGCCGCGTCAGGTCGCGCGCTACCGCACCGAGAACGGCGAGGAATTCGACGTTCCGTTCGCCGACGATGCCGAGATCCCCGGCACCTGGCTGTGCCGCAACGGCCTCGAGGGCACCCTGATCGAGGGTGACGTGCCGGAGCCCAAGAAGGTCAAGCCGCCGCGCACCCACTGGGACATGCTGCTGGAGCGTCGCTCCGTCGAAGAGCTCGAGGAGCTGCTCAAGGAGCGCCTCGACCTGATCAAGACCAAGCGTCGCGGCAGCTGAGCCGAACACAAAACCGCGGCCATGCCCTGTGGGCATGGCCGCGGTTTTTTGCGTCGACTACTAGTTGCGCACCACACCTCTGGCGCGATCGAGACGGCCACGGATACCCCACTCCGCCACCTTGAACATCGCCTCGCGGATGTTGGAACCGCTCATCTTGGAGACACCGAGTTCACGTTCGGTGAAGGTGATCGGCACCTCGACGACCTTGAATCCGTTGTTGATGGCACGCCAGGTCAAGTCGATCTGGAAGCAGTAGCCCTTGGAGTCCACCGCCGACAGGTCGATCTTCTCCAGTACCTCACGCCGGTAGGCGCGGTACCCCGCGGTGATGTCGTGGATTCCGACACCCAACAGCAACCGTGAATAGGTGTTGGCGGTCTTGGACAGCACCAGCCGACGCACCGGCCAGTTGCGCACCGTGCCGCCGGGCACGTACCGCGAACCGATGGCCAGGTCCGCTCCGGCGTCGACCGCGTCCAGCAGCCGGTTGAGTTCCTCGGGGGCGTGGCTGCCGTCGGCGTCCATCTCGACGAGCACGGAGTACCCCCGACCCAGGCCCCAGGCGAAACCGGCCAGGTAAGCCGCGCCGAGACCCGCTTTGCTGGTCCGGTGCATCACGTGCACGCGATCGGGGTCGGCCAGCGCCAGCTCGTCGGCCAGCTGGCCGGTGCCGTCGGGGCTGCCGTCGTCGACGACCAGGATGTGTACCTCCGGGCAGGCGTGGTGCACCCGCCCGACGATGAGCGGCAGGTTCTCCCGCTCGTTGTAGGTGGGAATGATCACCAAGGTGCGCTGACTCGGGCGTTCACCGTCCTGGGGGCGCGCTCCGTCACCAGGGACTGTCATGTGGCTCCTTCATCGTCGCGGGCCTTCGCCGGTGCGACGCCTCAACATTCTTTGCACGAACCCTCCATTGTGCAGTATTGCGGCAACGAGTGTCCCAATACCAATCGTGACCAGCACCACCTGCAGGGCGGGCCCCCACTTGGTGGCCGGTGTCAGATCCGATTTCAGCCTGATCTGGCTGTCAAGATAGGCGGGCTGGAAGAACTCCGTGCGGGCCAACTCCCGCCCGTCGGGAGCGATCATCGCACTGATGCCGGTGGTCCCGGCGACCACCAGGTACCGGTCGTGTTCGACGGCGCGCAGTTTGCCGAACGCCAGCTGCTGTGCGCTCATGTTCTCGTCGAACGTCGCGTTGTTGGTGGGCACCGTCAGTACCTGGGCGCCGCTGAGCACCGATTCTCTGGCGGCCCGGTCGAAGATCACCTCCCAGCAGGTGGTCACCCCGATCGGCACGCCGGCCGCATGCACGACGCCGTTGCCCTCGCCCGGAACGAAGTAGCCGGCCCGGTCGGCGTACGACGACAGGTGTTTGAAGAAACTGCGCCACGGCAGGTACTCGCCGAACGGTTGCACGATCTTCTTGTCGTGACGCTCGCCCGCTCCGTGCTCGGGATCCCAGACGATCACGGTGTTGGTGGCCACCGGGTTGTCCGCGGTGTAGCCGTCGGCCTTGGTGACCGTGCCGACCAGGATCGGCGCGCCGATCGCATCGGCCGCTGCGGTGATCTGCGCCGCGGCATCGGCGTTGGCCAGCGGATCGATGTCGGAGGCGTTCTCCGGCCACACCACGAACATCGGCTGTGGGGCCCTGCCCGCCCGTACATCGTCGGCCAGCCGCTGCGTCTCCTTCACGTGGTTGTCGAGCACCGCGCGGCGCTGGGCGTTGAACTCGAGTCCGAGACGGGGCACGTTGCCCTGGACTGCGGCCACGGTGACGGACTGCTCGTCGCCGGCGCCGGTTCCGGAATGGCGGACCTGCGGCCACAGCAGGGCGGTGGACAGCAGCACCACCGTGATGCTCAGACCCGGCAGCATGACCGCGGGGGCCGGGAAGCCCGGCTTGTGTCCGTGATGCCACCACTGCACGATCTCGTACGCCAGGAGGGTGATGCTGAAGCCCACCAGCGCCACCGCGAGCGACAGCAGCGGTGCGCCGCCCCAGCGTGCCAGCGCCAGCAGCGGTCCGTTGGTCTGGCCGAATGCGAGGACGCCCCAAGGGAATCCGCCGAAGGGCACGGCCGATTTGAGCCACTCTTGAGTGCCCCACAGCGCGGCGAACCACAGCGGCCACCCTGGCAGTTGCCGGACCACCACAGCCGCCAGACCGAAGAGTCCGCAGAACAGCGCCTCCATGGCCGCCAGGGCCAGCCACGGAACCGCACCGACCAGACCGCTGATCCAGGGCAGCAAGGGGACATAGAACGCCAAGCCGAACAGGAATCCGTAGCCGAAGCCGCCGGCGCGAGTGGTGGAGCGCAGGGTCAGTACCCAGCCGATCAACGCCAGCCCGATGAAGGCCACCCACCACCAGCCGGTCGGCGGATAGCTCAGGCACAACGCGAGCCCGCCGGCGACCGACGCGCTCAACTGCGCCCACCGCACAGCCGTGGCCCGGCCGAACCGAGACGCCCACGCCGCCACGACGGACCAGCGGTCGGGCGTGCCGTCCGCGCTCAGGCGATAGTCGAGCTCTTCGGGTTCCTCGTCGGGATCGATGTCGGCCACCGGATCACCGGTGACGTCCTCGTCCAGTTCCTCGAAGGACCCGTCATCGAGTGCATCGAGTTCGGCGAGTTCGTCATCCTCGATGGCGGGGATGACGTCGGTGGTCTCGTTTGGTGCCGGCCGCGGGCGGCCGAAACGGTCTGCGTTCAGGGGCCGCGGACGACCCGTCTTGTCTCTGGGACGGTCACTGCCCATGGATGACGACACCCCGGTGAACGGTCTGACGGCAGCGCGGCAGTTGCGCATCGGCGGCCAACCGCGGCAGTGCGGGCACCCGTGACCGCGGGTCGGTGGACCACCGTTGGACGGCGTTGGCCGGCGCGCTGACCTCAAGGTCGTCGGCTTCCCACACCGCATAGCTGGCCGGGGCGCCGGGTGTCAGGGTCCCGGTGACACCGTCGCGCACCCCAGAGGCACGCCAGCCGCCACGGGTAGCCGCAGCGAACGCCGCACGAGCAGAGATGGCACTGCCCGGGCTGCGGTGCGAGACCGCGGCACGCACGGTTTGCCAGGGGTTCATGCTGGTAACCGGGGTGTCTGAGCCGAACGCGAGGGGCACGCCTTTGGATGCTAACAGCGCGAACGGGTTGAGCTGGTGAACTCGGTCAACCCCGAGACGCTGGGCATACATACCTTCTTCGCCGCCCCAGAGGGCGTCGAAGTTCGGTTGCATGCTAGCCATCACGCCCCAGGCCCCCAACCGGGCGGCCTGCTCGGCATCGACCATCTCCAGATGCTCCAGGCGGTGACCGCAGCGGGCCAGCGCCGGGCCACCCAACCGCTGCGCGACGGTCTCGAAACCCTCGACGACCGCGGCAACGGCCGCGTCGCCGATCACATGGAACCCTGCCGGTATTCCGGCCTCGGTACAGGCCTGTACGTGAGTGGCGACGGCGTCGGCGTCGAGGTACTGGTTCCCGCAGGTATCGGGTGCGTCGCAGTAGGGCTCACTCAGCCATGCGGTGCGAGAGCCGAGGGCCCCATCGACGAAAAGATCACCGGCCAAGCCGCGGGCGCCGGTCTCGGCGATCAGATGACGGGCGTGCTCGGCGTCGGCGGCGGGTTCTCCCCAAAAGCCGACAACCTCCACGCCGTGCTCCAGCGCCCGCAACTCCTGCCAGTCCGACAAGCCGCCGATCTGGGGGCCCGCGCACTCGTGGACCGCGGCGATTCCCATTCGGGCCGCGTGGTCGAGAGCGGACACACGCGCGTCGTGCCGTTGCCGCGAGGTCAGCTGCTCACGTGCGGCTGCCCGGACGAGGTGATGCGCATCGGCGCTCAGCGGCCGCTGCGGATCGAACCCGGCAGCCTCGGCCAGGGCCGGAACCAAACGGCGCAGCCCGGTGGTCGCGGCGGCCGAGTGCACATCCACGCGCGCCAGATAAGCCGGCCGCTCCCCCAGCACGCCGTCGAGATCCGCAGTGCTCGGGGCTGTGCGCTCGGGCCAACCCGACTCATCCCAGCCATGACCCCACACCGGTCCCTCGGGATGCCGGCGGGCGTAGTCACCCACCAGTTGCAGACAGTGCGCCAGCGAGGTGGCAGCGCGCAGGTCCAGGCCGTCTAGGTTGAGCCCGGTGGCCGTCAGATGAACGTGGCTGTCGACGAATGCCGGTGCCACGAAGCCGCCGTCCAGGTCGACGATCTCGGCGTCGGGAAACTGGGACCGGCCGACGTCGTCGGTACCAAGCCACGCCACAACCCCGTCGCGGACCGCAAATGCGGTCGCGTCGGGATAGCTGGGGCTGTGGATGCGCCCGTTGATCAGAAGTGTGGTCAAGCTGTTTCGGGTGGCAGTTAGGCCTTGGGAGGCAGGCGGTACGGATCGACGTCGTTGACGTCGATTACTTCGCCGTCAATGTAGTCGCCTGTGCCCTGCCGATAACCGGCGGCACCGGTCGCCGCACGGAAACCGGCGGGCGCCGCAACGATGAGCGGCATCCGTCGGGAGACCAGGCCCGCAAGCACCGGCCGCGCGGCTGCCCTGCCCGGCGGCAGCAGCAACAGCGCACCGAGGGCCGAACTGGCCAATCCGGGAATCACCACCAGCACGGTGCCCAACGCCACCAGAAGGCTGTCGGACACCGCCGCCTGCGGGTCGGACAAACCGCCGGACAGGCCTTTGCGCAGTCGGCGGATCTGCCGATTGAGCTGCGAACCGGCGAGCACCAGGCCGATCACGAATGAGGCCGACAGCACCAGCACCGTCCACCCGAAACCGATGGTCGCCGTCAGCGCGACGATCACCGCGATCTCCAGGACGGCGTAGATGAGGAACAGCCGCTTAGCCATGCCTGCTCAACGATCGGGTGGGCGGTTCGGTTCCTGTCCGTTTGCCGCGCTGCCGACAGCGCGTACCTCGATCGCGCTGTGCACCGTGTCGATGCCACCCCTCAGCAGTGCCTGCGGGATGAAGTACCACGCGTGATTCCAGTACCGCCTGACGATCGCGTCGAACACCCGCCTGGTCTCGGTCTTCGGTAGGTTGCGGGCCACGGCCTCCACGGGCTCGCCCTTGGGGGCGCCGAGTACCCCGCACTTCTGGATGGTGACCCGGCCAGTGTTGTTGATGCGCTTGGTCTTCCACGAACCGTGGTCGGTGATGATCATCAGCTTGTCACCGTCGGGTACGCCCCATACCGCGGTCGGTTTCGGTTTCCCGTCCTTGGTGAACGTGGTCAGCAGCAGATACTTCTCGCGGTAAACATCCTCGAAGGTGGGCGCCATGCTACTCAGTTCACCGGTTTGAGCAGCAGCGAAACATTGTTCTGCATGCCGCCGCGCCACTTGGAGAACAGATTGAAGGTCTTGCCCAGCAGACCGTAGCGCTTGCCGATCGCGTCATAGGTGGCGGCGTTGGCGGATTTGGGCAGGATCTCGGCGACGGCCTCGACCGCTTCGCTCTTGGGATTGCCCCGCACGTCACACACGGCCACGGTGACACGTGGGGTGTTGCGGATCCGTTTGACCTTCCAGGAGGACTCCTGGGTGATCACGACGAGCCCATCGGCCGACGGCGCAGCCCAGATCGCCGTCGGTTTGGGCCTGCCGTCCTTGGTGAACGTGGTCAGCAGAACGTAGTTGGCCTTGGCGACGTCGGCGAAGGTGAGAGCCATGAAGTGAATCTACTGGCTCGTCACCCTTCCAGCTCGCCCTCGGTTTCCAGCAACACCTGCCGCAGCCCGTCGAGAGTGGCCTGCTCGGGCTCGGCCCACATGCCGCGGCCTGCGGCCTCCAGCAGCCGCTCGGCCATGCCGTGCAGCGCCCACGGATTGGATTCGGACATGAATTTGCGGTTTTCGTCGTCGAGCACGTATTCGGCCGATAGCCGCTCGTACATCCAGTCGGCCATCACGTGCGCGGTGGCGTCGTAACCGAACAGGTAGTCGACCGTGGCCGCCATCTCGAACGCGCCCTTGTAGCCGTGCCTGCGCATCGCCGTGATCCAGCGTGGGTTCACCACCCGGGCCCGGAAGACGCGGTTGGTCTCCTCGGACAAGGTGCGGGTGCGGACGGCGTCGGGGCGGGTGTTGTCGCCGATGTAGGCCGCCGGGGCCTGCCCGGTCAGCGCCCGCACGGTGGCGACCATCCCGCCGTGGTACTGGAAGTAGTCGTCGGAGTCGGCGATGTCGTGTTCGCGGGTGTCGGTGTTCTTGGCCGCCACCGCGATTCGCCGGTAGGCCCGGTTCATGTCGTCGGCGGCGGGCGCACCGTCGAGGCCCCGGCCGTACGCGAACCCGCCCCATGCGGTGTACACCTCGGCCAGGTCGGCGTCGTCACGCCAGTTCCGGCTGTCGATCAGCTGCAGCAGGCCCGCGCCGTAAGTTCCCGGCTTGGAGCCGAAAATCCTTGTCGTGGCCCGCCTCTGATCACCGTGCTCAGCCAGGTCGGCTTGCGCGTGGGCGCGCACGTAGTTGTCCTCGGCGGCCTCGTCGAGACCGGCCACCAATGCCACGGCATCGTCGAGCATGGTGACCACGTGCGGAAACGCATCGCGGAAGAACCCGGAGATGCGCACTGTGACGTCGATGCGCGGGCGCCCGAGTTCGGCGAGATCGATCGGCTCGAGGTTCACCACCCGACGCGAGGCGTCGTCCCAGACCGGCCGCACGCCCAGCAGGGCGAGCACTTCGGCGATGTCGTCACCGGCAGTGCGCATGGCCGAGGTGCCCCACACCGAGAGGCCCACCGACTGCGGCCAGCGGCCGTAGTCGGTCCGGTAGCGGTCCAGCAGCGAATCCGCCATCGCCACACCGGTTTCCCAGGCCAGTCGTGACGGAACCGCCTTGGGGTCCACCGAGTAGAAATTGCGTCCGGTGGGCAGCACGTTGACGAGGCCGCGCAGCGGCGATCCGGATGGCCCCGAGGCGATGAAGCCGCCGTCCAGAGCCCGTAGCACCTGGTCGATCTCAGCGGCGGTGCCTGCCAATCGGGGCACCACCTCGGTGGCGGCGAACCGCAGGATGCGGGCGATCTCGGGGTTGTCGGTGATCCTGTCGACAGCGTCTGCATCCCAACCGGATTCCTGCAGTGCGGCCACCAGTTCGCGGGCCCCGGCCTCGGCCGCGTCGACGGCTGCCCGGTCGTCACTGCCGTCCTCGGTCAGGCCCAGCGCCTGCCGCAGTCCGGGAACCGTCTGCTCGCCGCCGAACAGCTGGCGCGCCCGCAGGATGGCCAGCACCAGGTCGAGTTCGCCCTCGCCGGTGGGCTTCTGCCCGAGGATGTGCAGGCCGTCGCGGATCTGCACATCCTTGATCTCGCACAGCCAGCCGTCGACGTGCAACAGCATGTCGTCGAAGGTGTCCTCGTCGGGACGATCCTCCAGGCCCAGGTCATGGTCCATCTTGGCCGCGCGCATCAACGTCCAGATCTGCTGGCGGATCGCCGGCAGCTTGCCGGGGTCCAGCGCCGAGACAGTGGAGTGTTCATCGAGCAGCTGCTCGAGTTTGGCGATGTCACCGTAGGTTTCGGCGCGCGCCATCGGCGGGATCAGGTGATCGACGAGGGTGGCGTGCGCCCGGCGTTTGGCCTGGGTGCCCTCCCCCGGATCGTTGACCAGGAACGGGTAGATCAACGGAAGATCGCCGAGGGCGGCGTCGGTGCCGCAGGCCGCGCTCATGCCGAGGGTCTTGCCGGGTAGCCATTCCAGGTTGCCGTGCTTGCCCAGGTGCACGACGGCATCGGCCCGGAAAGATCCCGGGAACGACGAGTCCAGCCAGCGGTAGGCGGCCAGATAGTGATGACTGGGCGGCAGATCGGGGTCGTGGTAGATCGCCACAGGGTTCTCACCGAAGCCGCGCGGCGGCTGCACGATCAGCACCACGTTGCCGGCCTGGATGGCCGCGATGACGATCTCGCCGTCGGGATCGCTGCTGCGGTCGACGAAGAGCTCACCGGGCGGCGGCCCCCAGTGCTCGACGACGGCGTCGGCGAGTTCGGCAGGCAGCGTCGCGAACCAGGCCCGGTAATCCTTGGCCGGGACCCGAATCGGGTTGGCGGCCAGCGCTTCGTCGGTCAACCAGTCCGGGTCCTGTCCGCCGCGTTCGATCAGCGAGTGGATCAGGGCGTCCCCGTCGCCGGAGTCGATGCCCGGGATGTCGCCGATGTCGTAGCCGGCATCGCGCATGGCGCTTAGCAGTGCGACTGCGCTCGCCGGAGTGTCCAGGCCGACGGCGTTGCCGATACGGGCGTGCTTGGTGGGGTAGGCCGAAAACACCAGGGCCACCCGCTTTTCAGCGGCCGGGATGGCGCGCAACCGAGCGTGGCGCACGGCCAGGCCCGCCACCCGCGCACACCGCTCGGGGTCGGCGACGTAGGAGATCAGCCCTTCCGAGTCGATCTCCTTGAACGAGAACGGCACCGTGACGATGCGTCCGTCGAACTCGGGGACCGCGACCTGGGTGGCGACGTCCAGCGGCGACATACCGTCGTCGTTGGCTGACCACTGATCCCGCGAACTGGTCAGGCAGAGCCCCTGCAGGATCGGGATGTCCAGTGCCGCAAGGTGAGCGACGTTCCACGAATCGTCGTTGCCCCCCGCCCCGACTGCGGCGGGGGTGGCGCCGCCGGCCGCCAGCACGGTGGTGACGAGCGCGTCGGCGGTGCCGAGGAGCTCGAGGAGTTCAGGTTCGGCGGTGCGCAGGGACGCACAGAACACCGGCAATGCCCGTCCGCCGGCCTGCTCGATCGCGTCGCACAGCGCTTCGACGTAGGCGGTGTTGCCGGCCAGTTGCTGGGCGCGGTAGTAGAGCACGGCCACGGTCGGTCCGGCGGCCTCGGTGGTGGCGCGCTCCAGGACACCCCAACTCGGGGTCGTCACCGGCGCCGCGAATCCGAACCCGGTCATCAGCAGGGTGTCGGACAGGAAGGCATGCAGATTCGTCAGGTTTTCCAGGCCGCCCTGGGCCAGGTAGATGTGGGTCTGTAGGGCTGCACCCTGCGGCGCGGTCGAATGCCGCATCAGTTCGGCGTCGGGCGACTGCTCACCGCTGACCACGACGGTCGGCAGGCCGCTGGCCACCACGGTGTCGATGCCGTCCTGCCAGGCTCGGTAGCCGCCGAGGATCCGGATCACCGCGATGTCGGCACCGTCGAGAAGTTCCTCGAGCTCACCGTCGATCAGGCGCGACGGGTTGGCCCAGCGATACCGGGCCCCGCTGGCGCGGGCAGTGATCAGATCGGTGTCCGAGGTCGACAGCAGCAGGACAGTGGGAGCTAACACCCCCCATTCGTACCGCACCGGCTACCCGATGTGGGTAGCCGGTGCGATACGAGAAGGTCGTGGGTCAGGGCTGGGTTTCACCGAAGCGGTTGTGCCACGACTGCCGGTACGGCGAACCCGTCATCGCCACCAGCACCAGGACGAATGCGGCAAATGCACCGAATGCAAGCATGGATCGCTCCTTCCATCAGAGTCTCTGGTCGAGCCGTTCGACTTCCCGGTACCGATGGTCCCGGGAATTCCTCTAAACGGTACGTCCGGCGGCGCCGAAAATCGTCGATCTGTAAGCGACCGAACAGGTTTCCGAACCTGTGACCGATGTCACAGCGATCACCGAAAGTAAGATGGCGGGCGATATGACCAGGACCCGCGACGACGACGCCTGCCCCGGTGCGCTGACCGTGCACCAGGCTGCCGACGGCGCCCTGGTGCGAGTCCGGCTGCCCGGTGGGATGATCACCCCGGCCCAATTGACGGCCTTGGCCGAAGTTGCCGAGCAATTAGGTTCCCCCGCAATGGAACTGACCTCTCGTGGCAACATCCAGATCCGGGCGTTGACCGATACCGGCGCGGTCGCCGCGGCACTGTCCGACGCCGGCCTGCTCCCGTCACCGACACACGAGCGGGCCCGCAACATCGTGGCCTCGCCACTGTCCGGGCGCTCCGGCGGCATCGTCGACATCCGGCCCATGGTCGCCGAACTCGACCAGGCCATCCAGGCCGACCCGGCGCTGGCCGGACTGCCCGGCAGATTCTGGTTCAGCCTCGACGACGGCCGCGGCGACGTGTCCGGTATCGACGCGGACGCCGGAGTGCATGCCCTCGACGACGGCAGCTGTGCACTGCTGCTGGCCGGACGCGACACCGGAGTCCGCCTGGACCCCTCCGAGGCGGTGGACACCCTGACCAGGGTGGCCAGACGGTTCGTCGACATCCGCGGAAAGGCTTGGCGGATAAACGAACTCGACGATCATGCGGTTCTGTTGCACGGTATGACGGTCGCCGCCCCGGCGGGTGCCACCTGGCCGCCCACGGTGAAACCGCCGGTCGGCTGGATCGAGCAGCGCGACGCCCTAGTGACGCTGGGGGCCGCGGTACCGCTGGGTGTGTTGCAGGCCCGGGTTGCCCACTTCCTGGCCGCGATCGAGTCGCCGCTCGTGATCACCCCATGGCGTTCGGTTCTGGTGTGCGACGTGTCCGAAGGGGCTGCGGACACCTCCCTCCGCGTGCTGGCACCGATGGGCCTCGTATTCGACGAGAACTCGCCGTGGCTGAGGGTCAGTGCGTGCACCGGTAGTCCCGGCTGCGCCAAGTCGACCGCCGACGTGCGCGCCGACGCCGCCGACGCGGTCGATGCACCGACAGAGACACACCGGCACTTCGTGGGCTGCGAACGGGCGTGTGGCAGTCCGCCTGCCGGCGACGTCCTGGTCGCCACCGAGGACGGATACCGCCTGCGTATCACGCCCCCGTAGGGTGTTCGCGTGCTCGACTACATCCGCGACGCCGCTGAGATCTACCGGCAGTCATTCGCGACGATCCGCGCCGAGGCGAACCTGTCGCGCTTCCCCGACGATGTTTCGCGGGTGGTGGTCCGGCTGATCCACACCTGTGGTCAGGTCGATGTCGCCGATCACGTCTCCTACACCGATGATGTCGTGACCAGGGCGCATACCGCCCTCGCCGCGGGTGCTCCGATTCTGTGCGATTCGTCGATGGTGGCGGCGGGCATCACCCGGTCCCGGCTGCCCGCCGACAACGAGGTCGTCTCACTGGTGGCGGATCCGCGCGCTCCGGAGTTGGCGGCGAAGTTGGGTTTCACCCGCTCGGCGGCAGCAGTCGATCTGTGGGCTGACCGGCTCGGTGGGGCGGTGGTCGCGATCGGCAACGCGCCGACAGCGCTGTTCCGCCTGCTGGAGCTGCTCGACGACGGCGCGCCGGTCCCGGCGGCCGTACTGGGCGGTCCGGTCGGTTTCGTCGGATCGGCACAGTCGAAGGATGAGCTGATCGAACGCCCGAGGGGCATGTCCTATCTGGTGGTGACGGGCCGGCGCGGTGGCAGCGCCATGGCCGCGGCCGCCGTCAATGCGATTGCGAGTGAACGCGAGTGACTACCGATACCACCAAGCGTGGAACCCTGTACGGCGTCGGGTTGGGGCCGGGCGATCCGGAACTCGTGACCGTCAAGGCGGCCCGGCTGATCGGTGCGGCAGACGTGGTGGCCTATCACAGCGCCAGGCACGGCCAGAGTATCGCCAGAGGTATCGCCGAGCCCTATCTGCGCGACGGCCAGCTCGAGGAACACCTCGTCTATCCGGTCACCACCGAGACGACCGAGCATCCCGGCGGGTATGTCGGCGCGATGGAGGATTTCTATGCCTCTGCGGCGGAGCGCATCGCCGCGCATCTGGAGGCCGGCCGCGACGTCGCCCTGCTGGCCGAGGGTGATCCGCTGTTCTACAGCTCCTATATGCACATGCACACGAGGCTCACCGAGCGGTTCCATGCCGTCATCGTTCCCGGTGTCACGTCGGTGAGCGCGGCTTCAGCTGCCACCGGCACGCCGCTCGTGCAGGGCGACGACGTGCTGACGATCCTGCCGGGCACCCTGCCCACCGCGGAGTTGGAACGGCGTCTGGCCGACACCGACGCGGCGGTGGTGCTCAAACTGGGCCGTTCCTACACCCGGGTTCGCGAGGCACTGGTGTCGACCGGACGGCTGGACGAGGCCTACTACGTCGAGCGGGCCAGCACTGACCGTCAGCGGGTCTCACCGGCCGGCGAGGTGGGCAGCGATGGCGGTGCGGACGTCAAGGTGCCGTACTTCTCGCTGGCGATGGTCCCGGGCCGCTCCCGGTCCACCGCACCGCAGGGCAGCGTGGTGGTCATCGGTCTCGGTCCGGGCGACTCGGACTGGATGACCCCGCAGAGCCGCCGCGAACTGTCCGCCGCCACCGATCTGATCGGGTACGGCCCCTACCTCGATCGCGTGGGGGCCCGCGCCGGCCAGCACCACCACCCCAGCGACAACACCGACGAGCCGGCCCGCGCACAACTGGCCTGCAAGCTTGCCCAGGAGGGCCGCACGGTCGCGGTGGTCTCGTCGGGCGATCCCGGTGTCTTCGCGATGGCCACCGCGGTTCTCGAAGAGGCCAAGCAGTGGCCCGGCGTCGAGGTGCGCGTGATTCCGGCGATGACGGCCGCCCAGGCGGTCGCCAGCCGGGTGGGCGCACCGCTCGGCCACGACTACGCCGTCATCTCTCTGTCCGACCGGCTCAAGCCGTGGGACGTCATCGTCGAACGGTTGTGGGCCGCGGCGAAGGCCGATCTGGCTCTGGCGATCTACAACCCCGCATCCAAGACCCGGACCTGGCAGGTGGGCGCGATGCGCGACCTGCTGCTTGAGTACCGCGACCCGAGCACCCCGGTGGTCGTCGCGCGTGCCGTCTCCGGTGCCGAGCCCGGCCCGGGCGAGCGGGTGTCCGTCGTGCGCCTCGCCGATCTGGATCCGGCTCAGGTGGACATGCGCACGATGCTGATCATCGGCTCGTCGCAGACGCAGTGGTACACGGGTTCGGCGGCCGGCGACACCACCGAGGATCGGGTGTTCACCCCGCGGCAGTATCCCGGCTGACACAAGAGGCGGGAGGAAGACATTGTCAGAGAATCCGCCGGAACCTCAACTAACGGGCGCGCAGGCCACCGGGCTGTGGGGGCTCGAAGCCGCCGAAACGGCGCTGATCACCGTTGTCTACGGCATGACCATCCGGCCTGAGATCATCTCCGGACCAACACTGAACGCGTCGGCGTTTTCTGCCCTATGTGGGTTGTTCTTCACCATCATCGTCTACCAACGCGAACAGATTCTGCGGCTCGTCTACGAAGGCACCCGGGTTGCAGAAGAAATCGCCACCCGGTGGCTGGCCGCTGTGGTCGCTACCGTGATCGCCGCAATCTCGGCTTCGGTGCAGATCAGCGTCGATAATCCCTGGTTGCCGCTGGCAATATCCGCGGGTCACGCAGCGCTGCGCGGATTGATACTGGCTGCCAGCAAATGTCCGACCCCGACCATATCGGCTGTGCTCGACTCATCGACCCGATTGAGCAATCTACGCGCCATGTGGTGGCGATATCGGGTCCGCAAGGGTGGAGAGCGAGAATTGAAGCGGCGGATGCGCAACGCGTTGACGTACCGCGACGCCAATAGGTGAGCTCATCGACTGACGCGCGTCGAGACTCATTGACAGCTGTCAGTATGACGGATAGTGTCCGGCGTCACACCCGTTAGAAATGGGAGGGCCGGCCACCATGCCGACGGCACCACAGGGCGCACCCGCGCGGTCGCTCCTCGACCGGCGCCGACCACAACGCAGTGATCAGAGGCGCACCGCGATCCTGGAGGCGCTCAACGAGCACCTGCAGAAAACCGGGTTCGACGCACTGAACATCGCCGAGGTGGCACGCCAGGCCGGGGTCGGCCGGTCGGCGTTCTACTTCTATTTCGAGAACAAGGCCAGCGCAGTGGCAGCCCTGCTGGAGCCTATGCACGAGGCACTGCTGGCGGCCAACAACATCCTGGCCAACACCGCCGAGCCGCCGCGCTCCCGGGTCCGCGGCACGCTTGAGGCGGTGGTCCGCACCGCCGAGGAACATCGCTACCTGTTCCAGGCGATGTGGGAGGCCCGCGGAGCCAACAGCGCCGTGCGCGACATGTGGGACCAGGCTCGAGAATCGTTCGTCCCCACCGTTGCTGCCGTGATCACCGCCGACCGTGACGCGGGCCGGGCCCCCAACGGTGCTGACGCGCACGTTCTGGCCAGCCTGCTGATGGAACTCAACGATCGCCTGGTGGAGCGGATCATCGTCGGCGGCCAGCTGACCCGCGAACAACTACTGGAAGGTGCGGAAGCCATGTGGATGGGCACGATCTACGGCTCGATCAGCGAAACCGGGGCCGCGCGATGACGGCCGCGGTGTCCATTCCGAGCACACCCGCCGAGGTGACCGCCGGATGGCTGTCGCAGATCCTGGGCGCCACTGTGGACACGGTGCAGACCGCGCCGATCGGCACCGGCCAGACCGGTGCCACCTACCGGGTATCGGTCACCTACCGCGACGACGCCGGCCTGCCGGGCACATTCGCGGTCAAGCTGCCGTCACAGGATGAGACCGTCCGTGACCGTGTCACCATCGGCTACCGCTCCGAGCATGCCTTCTACACCAACGTCGCCGACCACGTGCAGATCCCCACGCCGCACTGCCATCACTGCGAGATCGCCGGCGAGGGAGCCGATTTCGTCCTCGTCCTGGCCGACATGGCACCGGCCGAGCAGGGCGATCAGATCGCCGGATGTACACCGGCCGAGGCCAGGTTGGCAGTGCTCGCACTCGCCGACCTGCACGGGCCGACGTGGTCGGACCCGCAGTGGGCGAACTTCCCGGGTATCGCGATGCCCAAACCGGAGCCCGACTCGGCCAAGGGATTCGGGGACGTCGCCAAGATGGCCGCCGACATCACGCTGGACAAGATCGGTGCACGACTGAGCGCCGAAGATCAGGACACGATGCGTGCAGCGATGTCGATGGTCACCCCGTGGCTGCTGGCCGAGCCCGACCGGTTCGCGGTCCTGCACGGCGACTACCGGCTGGACAACATGCTGTTCGACCCCGACCGGACGCGGATCACCGTGGTGGACTGGCAGACCCTCGGCTCGGGGCTGCCGGCCCGCGATCTGTCCTACTTCACCGCGACCAGCCTGGACCCCGCTGTCCGCGCCGCCGCCGAAGGCGATCTCGTCGGCGCCTACCACGACCGGCTGCTGTCCCACGGCGTCACCGGATATGACCGCGAAACCTGTTGGCGGGATTACCGTTTGGGCATGCTTCAGGCACCGCTGATCACCGTTCTCGGTACCGCTTTCGCCAACTCCACCGAACGCGGCGACGACATGATGGTGGTGATGGCCCAGCGCGGCTGTCAGGCCATCCGCGAACTCGGCACCCTCGACCTGATCGGTGCCTGACGGTCAGGTGACGTGGTACCCCGGGGTGACCCGGGCGATGCCCCGCACGATCCGCGGCATCCGCCTGGCCATCACCGCCATGGCCTGATCCGACCGGCGCATCGTCGGCCTGGGACCCGGCGTCGGCACCGACGCCAGGTCCGCTTCCGGTGTTCCGGCGCGGGCGCCGTGACGATCCACCGCGAGAAGCCGCCAGGTGCCGGGCACCCCACGCAGCTCGACGTCGCCACGGTCCTCGAAGC
The DNA here is from genome assembly GCF_022179545.1 of Mycolicibacterium fortuitum subsp. fortuitum. The sequence goes on from NZ_AP025518.1 coordinate 3,674,839, forward strand.
CGGTTCCCGAACCGACGACCAGATCGCGCACGGTGCTGGACACCAGGATCTCCCCGGCGCCGGCCAGACCCAGGATCCGCGCCGCGATGTGGACCGCGATTCCGCCGATATCGCCGTCCATCAGCTCACATTCGCCGGTGTGGATGCCGGCCCGGATCTCGATGCCCATGGCCTCGGTCTGATCGCGCAGCGCTTCCGCGCAGCGGATCGCCTGTGTCGGACCGTCGAACGTCGCGAGGTGTCCGTCGCCCGTGCTCTTGACCACGATGCCGCCGAAGCGACCGGTCAGGTCTGCGGTGATCTCGCCCATCCGGTGCAGCACCGCCCGCCACCGCTCGTCCCCGGTCGCGGCGGCGTGCTGGGTGGAGGCGACCATGTCGGTGAACAGAACAGTGCGCAGGGCCCGGTGGGACTGCGACGGCGCGGCGTGGCTGCCGGTGAGGAATTCCTCGATCTCGCTGGTGATCTCGTCGGGATTTGCAATCCACGGCGCATGGTCGGTGCCGGCCACCTCGAGCATTCGGGCGCCCGGGATCCGGTCGGCGATGTACCGCCCGCCCTGGACGGGCACGAGATCTCCGGTGGCGTGGATGACCAGGGTCGGTGCCGTGATCATCGGCAGGACCGATCGCACATCGATCCGGAACAGCGCCCCCAGCGTGGCCCTGGCCATTCCCGGGCTGGCACTCATCCGCTCCACCATTCCGAGCTGGCGCACCGACCCGGCGGCCGGGAGCAGGAGTTTGAGCGCGGTCCCGGTGCCCCACTGCGAGACACTGGCTCGGCCGAACTCTTGGAAGGTGGCAAGCTGCCGCGGCGAGGGCGTGTAGTCCTCACCCATCTCGGTCAGGATCCGCGCGTGCAGCTCCGACGGGTCACGGTCGAAGTCCGCCCATTCGGTGATACCGAAGTAGGCGAAGGTGCCGGCGAGGATCAGGGCCTGGGTGCGTTCGGGCCGGGTTGCCGCGAACAGCATCGCTGCGGGTCCGCCCTCGCTCAGCCCGAACAGCACGGCACGGCCGAACCCCGCGGCGTCCATCACGGCCTCGATCTCTGCCGCCCGTTCATCGAGCGTGCGTACCTGCGGGACGGGGTCAGACAGCCCGACGCCGGCCTTGTCGAACAACAGCACGCGGCAGAACGTCGAGATCCGCTCCATGAAGGCCTCGAACTCCGGCATGGTCCAGAACAGCTCAAGGTGGCTGACGAAGGACCCGGCATAGACGAGCTCGACGGGCCCGTCTCCGAATACCTGGTAGGCGAGACTCAGACCGCCGCATGGTGCGTATGACGTCTCCGCCACGGTTGGAGCCTACTGCCGCGAGCCTGTCAGCCTGCGGTTTCGGCCCTAACCCAGTCCACCGCCTCCTCGACCGTGGCCACCGCACACACGCCGGCCGGTAGCGGCGGACGGTCCACCATCACCACCGGCACACCCGCAGTCTCGGCCGCCCGCAGCTTCGGCTCGGTCATCGCGCCTCCACTGTTCTTGGTCACCAACGCGTCGACCCGGTACTCGCGCAGCAGCGCCAGCTCGCCGTCGTACTCGTACGGTCCGCGGGACAAGAGCAGTTGATGATCGACGGGCAGCGTGTCGGGATCCGGCGGGGTGACCGCCCGGATCAGGAACCAGGCATCGACGTCCTTGAATGCGCGGGTACCGGATCTGCCGGTGGTGAGGAATACCCTCGCGTAGCCGTTTGCCGCCACAGTCTCGGCCGCTTCGGTGTCTGATCCCACCAGGATCGCATCGCCGGGCGTCCACGCCGGCCGGGCCAGCACCAGATGCGGCAACCCGAGTGCGGCGCACACCTGTGCCGCATGCGCGGTGATGGTGGCGGCGAAAGGATGGGTGGCGTCAACAACGGCGTCGACGCGCTCATCGATCAGCCATTGCCGCATACCGTCGACACCGCCGAACCCGCCGATGCGGACCGGCCCGACCGGCAGCGCGGGATCCGGCACCCGTCCGGCCAGGGAACTGATCACCTCGATCTCGGGGTGCAGCGCCGCGGCGAGGGCACGGGCCTCCCCGGTACCGCCGAGCAGCAGAACCTTCATCAGTGAGTGGCTCCACGACGCCTGCCCGACGAGTACAGGTAGCTGTCGGAAAATCCTTCGGCGGCAAGCACATCGCCGACCACGATCACCGCGGTTTTGGTGACCGCGGCGGCATGCATCTTCTCGGCGATGTCGGCGAGCGTGCCGCGCAGCACGATTTCCTGCGGCCAGCTGGCGAACGCCACCACGGCGCAAGGCGTTTCGGGCTGATACCCACCGTCGAGCAGTTGCGGGACGATGTTGTCGATCTGGGCTGCGGCCAGGTGCAGCACCAGTGTCGCGCCCGGGGCCGAAAGGGTATGCAGATCCTCCCCCTCGGGCATCGCCGTCGACAGGGTGGCCACCCGACTCAGAGTGACGGTCTGAGCCACCCCGGGGACGGTGAGTTCGCGACCCAGCGCCGCGGCCACGGCGGCGAATGCCGGTACGCCCGGCACGACCTCGTATGCGATGCCCAGTTCGTCGAGACGGCGGCACTGCTCGGCCAGCGCACTGTAGATCGACGGATCGCCGGAGTGCAGGCGTGCCACATCGACACCCGCTGTGTCCGCGGCCACGAGCTCGCCGATGATCTGATCCAGGTTCAGCCGACCGGTGTCGACGACCTTCGCGTCGGGTGGACACAGCGCCAACAGGTCGTCGGGCATGATCGACCCGGCGTACAGACACACCGGGCAGCTGCCGAGCAGCTTGGCACCGCGCACGGTGATGAGGTCGGCCGCGCCGGGGCCAGCGCCGATGAAGTACACCGTCATCGCTTGGTCACCGCCCACTGGGTGACCGGTAGCGCGGGGCGCCAGCCGGTGAACCCGCCGACCGCACCGCCCTGATAGTGCTGATAACGCCGCACCTCGCCACCTTCCTTTGAATACCATTGCGCCACAACCGCTTCTGATTCCAGCGTGACAGCGTTGACCAGCAAACGCCCGCCCCGGGGCAACCGGTCGAAACACGCCTGCAGCAGCCCGGGTTGAGTGACGCCGCCACCGATGAAGATCACGTCCGGGTCGGGCGCGCCGTCGAGGGACTCGGGCGCACCGCCCCGCACGTCCACCCGAACTCCGAACGCCGTGACGTTGCTCAGGATCCGGTCCCGTCGCTGCTCGTCGCGCTCGAAGGCCACTGCCGCGCAACCGGCTGCGCTGCGCGACCATTCGATCGCGATGCTGCCCGACCCGGAACCGACGTCCCACAGCAGCTCCCCGGGCCGTGGCCCGAGCGCGGCCAGGGTGACGGCCCGGATGGACTGCTTGGTGAGTTGCCCGTCGTGAGCGAACACATCGTCGGGTAACGCATGGGCGCGGCGTTCGTCGGGCAGGTAGGCCACCGCGATCACGTTGAGGTCGTCGATACCCACCGGCGGTGCCGTTGCCCAGTCCCGGGCGGTGCCGTCGACGCGCCGCTCCCCCGGGCCCCCTAGCTGCTCGAGCACGGTCAATTCCGTTGCGCCTCTGCCGGATTCGTTCAGCAGTCGCGCCAGTGTCGCGGGTGTGTGCGCGTCGCGGGACAGCACGATCGCCCGGCCGCCACGACGTACCGCGGTGTGCGGCGGAGCCGTGACCAGACTGATCACCTCGGTGTCGGGCACCGTCCACCCCATCCGTGCACACGCCAACGTCACACTCGACACATGCGGCAGCACCCGTACCCGTCGTGCGCCGAACAAGCGGATCAGGGTCGCACCGATGCCGTGCAGCAGCGGATCCCCGCTCGCCACCACATGCACGTCACCATCCGCCTCATCGAACAGCGCCGGCAGGGTCGGCAGCATCGGCGACGGCCATTCCCGGCGGTTGGGGGTCACGCTGTCGTCGAGCAGTTCGAGTTGCCGCGGTGATCCGTACACCACGGTGGCGCGGGACAATTCGTCCTGCGAGGTACGTGACAATCCCGCCATCCCGTCGGCCCCGATGCCGACCACGGTGATCATCGGGCTCATCGCGGCAACCTGCGCCAGATCGGTCTCGGCACGAACCGCGTCACAAAGATCATCGGCCTGATCACCCACGGCACCCACACCGCGCTTCTACCCTGACGCAGCGCCTTGGCCGCGGCGTCGGCCACCTGAGCCGGTGTGCTGGAGAACGGTGCCGGTTCCATGCCCTCGGTCATCCGGCCGATCACGAATCCCGGTCGCACGATCAGCAACTGCACACCCGTCCCGTGTAGCGCATCGGTCAGGCCGGAGGCGAACGCGTCGAGGCCGGCCTTGGCCGAACCGTAGACATAGTTCGCGCGGCGGGCCCGGGCTCCGGCGATCGAGGAGAACACCACGAGCCGGCCACGGTCCCTGGTGCGCATGCGCTGGGCCAGCACGGTCAGCAGACCGACCTGTGCCACGTAATCGGTGTGCACGACGGCCACGGCATGCGCAGGGTCGGCCTCGGCCCGGTCCTGGTCGCCGAGCACCCCGAAGGCCAGGACCGCGGTGTCGATGGGTCCCTGCTCGGCTTCGATCGTCTCGACGACGCGGACGTGGCCTGCGGTGTCGTCGGCGTCGAATTCCACGGTGCGCACCGCCGCGGCGCCCGCCGCCTGCACCGCCGCAACCTGCTCACCGAGCTGATCGGCGCGGCGGGCGGCCAGCACGACCACCGCCCCGGCGGCCAACCGAACGGCGAGTTCGACACCGATCTCGCTGCGGCCCCCGAAAATCACCACGACGCGGGGATCCGTGCCGACCGTGTCTGCCGTGTCCTCCATGGCAGCGATTATGTCCTGCGCTAGCGTGGACCCCGATGGCTACATCTCGTGGCAAGGCGACCACCAAGCTCACCAGCGAGGCACTGGCGTTCCTCACCGAACGTCACCTGGCCATGCTCACCACGCTGCGCTCCGACAATTCCCCGCACGTGGTCGCGGTGGGTTTCACCTTCGACCCGAAGACGCACATCGCACGAGTCATCACCAACGGCGGTTCGCAGAAGGCGGTGAACGCGCACGAGCGCGGCATCGCCGTCCTCAGCCAGGTCGACGGCGCCCGCTGGTTGTCGCTGGAAGGCAAGTCCACGGTGAGCGACGCGCCCGACGCGGTCCGCGACGCCGAGCTCCGGTACGCCCAGCGCTACCGCACCCCGAGGGTGAATCCCCGTCGGGTGGTTATCGAGGTACGGATCGAGCGCGTGCTCGGTTCCTCGGAGCTGCTGGACCGCGGCGAGGGTTAGTTCCGCCTAGCCGACCGGCACGACGACGAGATCGTGCGGCTGGTTGTTCACCGACAACGCCCCGTCTTCGGTGACGACGACGATGTCCTCGATGCGGGCACCCCACTGGCCCGGGAAGTACACACCCGGCTCCACACTGAAGGCCATCCCGGCCTCAAGCCGCAGATCGTTGCCGGCCACGATGTAGGGCTCCTCGTGGACCGAGAGCCCGATGCCGTGCCCGGTGCGGTGCACGAAGGCCTCGGCCAGGCCCTCGGCGGCCAGCACGTCACGGGCGGCCGCGTCGATCTGTTCGGCGGTCACTCCGGGCCGGACGGCCGCAACTGCCGCCTGCTGGGCCCGCTGCAGCACCGCATAACGACGGGCCACCTCCGGATCGGGCTCACCGAGGCTGTAGGTGCGGGTGGAGTCCGAGTTGTACCCGGGCTCATACGGCCCGCCGATGTCGACGACGACGATGTCACCGGCGCGCAGTTCGCGATCCGAGCATTCGTGGTGCGGGTCGGCACCGTTGGGACCGGAGCCGACGATGATGAACGCCACCTCTGAATGCCCTTCGGCGACAATCGCTTCGGCGATGTCAGCGGCCACGTCGGCCTCGGTGCGCCCCGGTACCAGAAACCCCGGAACCTGTGCGTGCACCCGGTCGATCGCCGCGCCGGCCTTACGCAGCGCATCGATCTCGGCGGGGTCCTTGATCATCCGTAACCGGCGCAGCACGTCGGTCGCCAGAACCGGAACCACCCCGAGCAGATCGGCCAGCGGCAACAGGTGCAGTGCGGGCATGGAATCGGTGACGGCCGTCGTGACGCCCGAGCCGCCGAGGGCCTCCACGACCATCTGGTACGGGTTCTGGCCGTCCACCCAATCCTGCACCGTCACACCGAGTTCGGTGACCGCCGATTCGCGCAACGCGGCCAGCTCCAGGCGCGGCACCACGATGGTGGGGGCTCCCGTTGCGGGCAGGACCAGCGCCGTCAGCCGCTCGAAGGTCTGCGCCCGCGAGCCCACCAGATACCGCAGGTCGTAGCCGGGCGTGATGATCAGTCCGGCCAGGCCGGCATCTGCGGCCGCTGACGCCGCCGCCGAAAGACGCTGGGCGTAGACATCGGTGCTGAATCGACTGACGGTCATGAGATCGAGGCTAATGGCTGCCGCACCGCGGTGTCCGTCCGGGCGCGTCGGCCGCACCGGCTACTGTCGCTGGAATGTTGCGTGACATCCGTGATCTCACGGAGGATCCGGAGGCGTACGCCGCCGAGCTGCGCAGGCGCTGGGGCGGCCTGCTGAGTTACCGCTACCTCGGGCGCTCGTACTCGTCGATGGATCTGGGCCTCCGGGTCGACACCCAGCTATTGCCCGGCGCAGGCGGCACTGTCGCGGTTCGGGCCACCCTGCACGACGAAGGTGCCGGCGGCAAGGCCGTCACCGCCGCCTCATATGTCTTCGGGAGGACCCAGTGAGCGACCCTGTTCTGCTGCTCGACGGCGCCAGTATGTGGTTCCGGTCGTACTTCGGCGTGCCGTCGTCGATCAAGGCGCCCGACGGCCGGCCGGTCAACGCGGTGCGCGGGTTCTTCGACTCCATCGCCACACTGGTGACCAAGGAGCGGCCACGCCGGCTCGTGGTGTGCCGCGACGACGACTGGCGGCCGCAGTGGCGCGTCGATTTGGTGCCGTCGTACAAGGCGCACCGGGTAGAGGAGCCCCGGCCCGACGGTATCCCCGACGTCGAAGAGGTTCCCGATGAACTCACGCCGCAGGTCGAGATGATCATGCAGTTGCTCGACGCGTTCGGCATCGCGACCGCCGGAGCACCCGGATTCGAAGCAGACGACGTGCTCGGCACGCTCGCCACCCGTGAGCGACACGACCCGGTGGTGGTGGTCAGCGGAGACCGCGACCTGCTGCAACTCGTACGCGACGAGCCCAGCCCCGCGGTGCGGGTGCTCTACATCGGTCGCGGCCTGGCGAAGGCGACGAAATTCGGTCCGCAGGAAGTCGCCGAGCAGTACGGCGTGCCGATCGACCGGGCCGGGCCTGCGTATGCGGAACTGGCCCTGCTGCGCGGTGACCCGTCGGACGGTCTTCCCGGGGTCGCCGGGATCGGTGAGAAGACGGCCGCGACGCTGCTGGCCCGGCACGGCTCGCTGGAGGGCATCCAGCAAGCCGCTCAGGACCCGAAATCCTCACTGTCCAAAGCACATCGGGCCAAACTGCTGGCCGCCGCCGACTATATGGCCGCGGCTGAACCCGTGGTCCGGGTGGCCACCGACGCGCCGGTGAAACTGTCCGCGGCAACCGATGATCTGCCGCTGGCCGCCAACGACCCGGTGCGGGTCGCCGACCTGGCCGCGGCGTACGGGGTGAGCTCGTCGATCAGCCGGTTGCAGTCGGCACTGGACCGATTGCCCGGCTGATCGTCGGGCGGCTGCGGTGATTCACTCATCCGAGCCGCTTTGCCGGCGCTGCCCGGCTACTTGGGGCGGCCGACCTCGTAGGTGCCCTTGTCGTCCTTGAACGTCACCGTGACCTTGCGCTTGGTGCCGTCGATGGTGACCTCGCAGTCGAACGTCGCGTCCTTCTCGACCTTGGGGTTCTCACCCTCGTTGCACTTGACGCCGGTGACCTTGGTGGCGCCGTAGCCGTTGGTCTTGTCGGTCAGGATCTGCTCGACACCACTCTGGGCCTTGTCGATGTCCAGCTTGGTGGTGACCGCCCAGCCGGGCAGCCAGAAAGCGGTGACCGCCAAGATGATCAGCACCAGGGCCACCGCGCCGCCGACAACGCCGCCGATCACCCCGAGTGACGCCTTGGAGCCCGACTCCGCGCCCGGAATGGGGTACTGACCGAACTGGCCGGGAGCCCCGAACTGGCCTGGTTGTCCGTACTGTCCGGGCTGCCCCGGCGCACCGTACTGCGGCTGACCAGGTTGACCCGGCTGGCCGTACTGCGGCTGCTGACCGTAACCGGGCACCTGGCCGTACTGAGGCTGCTGACCGGGCTGCGGGTACCCCGGCTGGGCGTATTGCTCGGGCCCGGGGTACTGCGGCTGCTGAGGCTGCTGCGCACCGGGCTGCGGCTGCGGCGGGTACGACGGGTACTGCTGCGGCGTATACGCCGGGGGCTGCCAGGCCGGAGCGTTGGTCGTGGCGTCCTCGGAGGCGGGCGTCGCCGTCGGCGGCTGCCACGCCTCGCCGCCGGGCGCCTGATCAGCCCCGGGCTCAGGCTGCTGACCGGACCACTGCTGTCCCTGGTCAGATCCCTGCGGTCCGCTCATGGTTCTCCTTGATCCTGTTCGGTATCGCCTGCCACACCCTACCCCGCATCAACAGCAACAACGCCGCGGCGGACGTCGTTTACAGCGCGTTTCGCGGTATTGCGCAGGGCGGATTGTGGCGCGGCGTTTCGGACCTGGTCGAGCAGATCGAGCACCTGACGGCACCATCGCACGAAATCGCCTGCCGAGAGCGCCGAACCCGACCCGGTCACGTCAGACGCAGCGAGCGCGGCTGCCAGATCGCCCGTGGTGGCCCAGCGGTAGACCGCGGTGACGAAACCTTCGTCGGGTTCACGGCTGGGGGCCAGCCTGTGCCGCTGCTCATCGCCGCGCAGGTCGGCCGAAACCCGCCGGGTCTGGGCCAGTGCGCGCCGCAGGCCCGCGGTGGGAATGTCGACTCCCACCACACCGCCGGCGGTGTCCCCGCGGGACTCGAACAGCACGGCAGAGAGCACCGCGGCCAGTTCGGCCGGCTGCAGGCCCTGCCACAGGCCGGCCCGCAGGCATTCGGCCACCAGCAGATCGCTCTCGCTGTAGATGCGGGCCAGCAGCCGGCCGGCGTCGGTGACGCGGGGTTCACCCGAATCGGCCTCGATGAACCCGCGTTCGCTGAGCAGCGTCACGATGCGGTCGAAGGTGCGGGCCAGTGAGTTGGTTGCCGCATTCACCTTCTGCTGTATCTGGGCATTGTCACGTTCGATGCGCAGATAGCGTTCGGCGATCCGGGCCTGGGCTTCCCGGTCCGGCAGGTGATGTGCCGGATGGTTGCGCAATTGCTCACGCAGACCGGCAAGTTCGGGATCGACGTCGCGTTCGAGCACGCCGGCGCGCCGGCCCGATCGCACCGAGGGGAGCGACAGTTCCTCCGCGGCCGAGCGCAACGCCGATGCCAGGTCGCGCCGGACACGTGGCTGCCGGTGTTCGACCCGCTTAGGTAGCGCCATCGTGCCCAACGGCGCCGATGCACCTGAATAGTCCGCCGAAGAAATCCGGCCGGCCCAACGGTGTTCGGTGAGCACCAGTGGTCTCGGGTCGTCGCTGTCGCGCTGGGCGGCCTCGAGTACGACCGCCAGCCCGCCGCGCCGTCCCTGCGTGATGGTGATGATGTCGCCGCGTCGCAAGGCAGCCAACGCGTCCGTGGCCGCCCGGCGCCGCTGCAGTCGCGAGGCCCGTGACTGCGCACGCTCCCGTTCACCGATCTTGGCCCGCAACCGGACGTAGTCGAGGATCGGTGCGTCGGCGCCGCCCAGTTCTGCGGCCAGCTCGCCCATCATCCGCTCACCGCGTGCGATTCCGCGCACCAACCCGACCACCGACCGGTCGGCCTGGTACTGGGCGAAGGACCGTTCCAGCAGTCGGTGGGCCTGCTCGGGCCCCATCTGCTGCACCAGGTTGATGGTCATGTTGTAGCTCGGCGAGAACGAGCTGCGGAGCGGGAAGGTTCGGGTCGAAGCCAGTCCGGCGACCTCGGCCGGTTCGGCATTGCTGTCGTCGGGCCGCCACAGCACCACGGCGTGGCCTTCGACGTCGATGCCGCGGCGTCCGGCGCGTCCGGTCAGCTGGGTGTACTCCCCCGGGGTCAGCGGAACGTGCTGCTCGCCGTTGAACTTCACCAGCCGCTCGAGCACCACGGTGCGGGCGGGCATGTTGATGCCCAGTGCCAGGGTTTCGGTGGCGAACACCGCCTTGACCAGACCCGCGGTGAACAGCTCCTCCACGGTGTGCCGGAATACCGGCAGCATGCCGGCGTGGTGGGCGGCGAGCCCGCGCAGCAAGCCCTCCCGCCACTGGTGGTAATCCAGCACGATCAGGTCGGATTCGGCCAGGTCGGCGCAGCGTCGGTCGACGATGTCCGCAATCCGGGCGCGTTCCTCATCGGTGGTGAGTCGCAGTGGCGCGCGCAGGCACTGTTGGACCGCCGCGTCGCAGCCCGCTCGCGAGAACACGAAGGTGATGGCAGGCAGCAGGCCGGCTGAGTCCAGGGTGGCGATGACGTCGGGCCGGCTCGGTGGCCGGTAGAGCTGCGGGCGGCCGCCCCCGCTCCTACCGCGCCCGCGGCCGCGCGGTTGCCAATCGGCGAGGCGATCGGCCTCGCGCCGGTGGCTGATGTGGCGCAGCAGTTCCGGATCCACGAGTGCACTGTCGGTGCCCTCGAACAGATCGAACAGCCGCCTGCCGACGAGCATGTGCTGAGACAGCGGGACCGGCCGGTGTTCGTCGACGACCACGGTGGTGTCGCCGCGCACGGTCTGGATCCAGCCACCGAACTCCTCGGCGTTGCTGACAGTCGCGGACAGGCTGACCAGCAGCACCTCCTCGGGCAGGTGCAGGATCACCTCTTCCCACACCGCTCCACGCATCCGGTCAGCCAGGAAATGCACTTCGTCCATCACCACGTAGGAAAGACCGTGCAGTGCAGACGAATTCGCATACAGCATGTTGCGCAGCACTTCGGTGGTCATCACCACGATGTCGGCGTCACCGTTGATGGACTGGTCGCCCGTGAGCAACCCGATCTTGTCCGGGCCGTAGCGCGCCACCAGGTCGTTGTGCTTCTGGTTGCTCAGCGCCTTGATCGGGGTGGTGTAGAAGCATTTGCCGCCCGCCGCGAGCGCCAGGTGCACGGCGAACTCGCCCACCACGGTCTTGCCCGCTCCGGTGGGCGCGCACACCAGCACTCCGTGTCCGCTTTCCAGCGCGCGGCAGGCACGCAGCTGGAAATCATCGAGCGCGAACGGGTACTCGGCGGTGAACTTGGTCAGTTCGCCACCGTTCTGGGCGCCCGACTCAGGTGGCATCTTCGTCGATGCGCGACGGGCCGGTAACCGGTTCAGGCCTGGAGACCGGTTCCACCGTCGGGATCGGCGCTGCTTCGTCCTCGGGCACTTCCAGTGCCTCCCGGCGGGCTTTGCGCTTGTCGTTGATTCTGGAGACCTGGATCGCGAATTCCAGCAGCAGGCTCAACGCGCAGGCCAGCGCCAGCATGGTGAATGGGTCCGAGCCGGGGGTGGCGAACGCCGCGAACACGAACAATCCGAAGATCAGTCCACGGCGCCACGACTTCAGCCGCTCGTAGCTGAGCATGCCAACCAGGTTGAGCATGATGATCAGCAGCGGGAACTCGAAACTGATCCCGAACACCAACAGCAGGTTGATCAGGAATCCGAAGTACTGCTCGCCGGACAGCGCGGTGACCTGTACGTCGCTGCCGACGGTCAGCAGGAACCCCAGGGCGGTGGCCAGCACGACGTAGGCCAGCACCGCGCCCGTGATGAACAACACCGCGCCGACGCCGACGAACGCCATCGCGAACCGGCGTTCCTTCTTGTACAGGCCGGGGGTGATGAACGCCCACAGCTGGTACAGCCAGACCGGGCAGGCCATCACCAGGCCGGCCGCCAGTGCCACCTTGAGGCGCAGCATGAACTGGTCGAACGGGCCGGTCGCCAACAGCCGGCACTCGCCGTCGGGGGCGATGGTGGCGCGGGCCGAATCAGGCAGCGAACAGTACGGGCCGCGCAGCCATTCACCCAGGCTGTGCACACCGAAGAAACCGTGGGTGTACCAGAGGAACCCGAAGATGGTGGTGACCAGAACCGCGGCCACCGCGATCAGCAGACGGTTGCGCAGTTCCTGCAGGTGGTCGACCAACGACATCGTGCCGTCGGGGTTGACCCGCGAGCGGCGGCGGCGCGGATCGAGCTTTTTGATGAATCCGGAGGTCACGGGCGTGTTCTAACGGCCTGGTCGTAGACGCGACGCGGCATCGCGGGGCGATGACCGCGATCGGGTGCCGGACCGGTCAGGCCGTGTGGCGGTCCGGGGACTGCTCCGGCGCAGGGGCCTCGACCCGCTCGGAAGCGATCGGCTTGGCCGGCGGCGGCGTGCTGTCGGTCCCGGAAGAGCCGGAGGAATCCGACTGCATCTCCTTGATCTCCGACTTGAAGATCCGCATCGACTTACCGAGCGACCGGGCGGCGTCCGGCAGCTTCTTGGCACCGAAAAGCAGAACGAACACCGCGATGACAATGATCCAGTGCCAGGGTTGTAGACCACCCAATTTGGTTACCTCCAGACGTCCGTGCCGAGTCTACCCGCGAGCCTCGTCGGCGTCGTAGCCGTGCGACGCGACCGCGTCGTACACGCGCAGCGCGTCTCCGGCCGATTGCTGCACCCGCTGCGCGAGTTCGGCCGGGGCCAACACCCGCACCGCCGAACCGAATCCGAGCAGGAAACGCGCCATCCATTCGGGCGAGGCATAGGTCATCACCGCTTCGCACGACCCGTCGGGCAATTCGTTGACCACCCGCAACGGGTAGTAGTCGAACATCCATGACGCGGACGGATCGATCAGCAGGGTCGCCGACGGCAACGACGGATCCGCGGTGTCGGGATCGAACAGCGAGGTGTCGGTGCCGGCCTGCACCGCAGGCGAAGGCGGCGCGGAGGCGTCGGAGAGCCGCTCTGCCCCGACGATCCGGTCGAACCGGAACATCCGGACCGCTTCGGCGCTGCGGCACCAGGCCTCCAGGTAGGTGTTGTCACCGATCAGCACGACCCGGATCGGGTCCACGGTGCGCTTGGTCAGTGAATCGCGCGATGCCGAGTAGTACTCGAGGGTCAGCGCACGGCCATCACGTACGGCGGCGCGGACCGCCGCCGCCGCCCCGGTTTCCTCGGGAACGCTCTCCTCCACGCCGGCACGCTGGCTGCCCGCCGCGGATTCGATCTTGGCGATGGCGCTACGAGCGGCCTCCGGATCGACCATCCCGGGGACGTCGACCAGCGAACGCAGCGCCACCAAGATGCCGGTGGCTTCCGTGGACGTCAGCCGCAACGGGCGGTCGACACCTGCACTGAAGGTGACCTCGACGGTGTCCCCTTCGAAGTCGAAGTCGATCAGGTCGCCCGGACTGTAGCCGGGAAGACCACACATCCACAGCTGACGCAGATCGTCGTCGAGTTGCTTGGCGGTCACGCCGAGGGCAGCCGCAGCAGCCGAGCGGGTGACCTTCGGATTGGCCTGGAAGTACGGAACCATGTTGAGCATCCGGACCAGCCGGGTCGAGACCTGACTCATGCGCGATCCACCTCCGGCTCCTCGCTCACCCTCACGCCTGCACCACCTGCGCCCGCAACCGGTTCACCACGTCGTCACGCAACGATTGCGGTTCCAGCGCAACGGCATCGGCTCCGTAGCTGGCGATCTCACGGGCCAGCCGATCCGACATTCCGATGTCGACGGTGATCTCCTCCCCTGCGCGCCCGCCCAGCGTGCGCGGCACGGTCTCGATGGCCTGGCGGCGCAGCGCCGTCGCACGTCCGCCGGCGATCCACACCCTGGCCTGTTCTCCGGTCGGCAGTTCGGCCACCGCCCGGGCCACGATGTCACGCAGATTCACGCCTTCGGGCTTGACCACCGCACCGGCCGGGCCGACCGTGCTGACGTCGGGGTCGATGCGGGACAGCCGGAAGGTACGGGTGTCGTCGCGGTCGCGATCATGGCCCACCAGGTACCACCGGCCGCGATGCGTGACGACGCCCCAGGGCTCGACGTTGCGGTTGGTGTACTCGGCGTTGCGCGAGGCGCGGTGCCGGAACCGCACCGCATGCCCGGAATCGATCGCGGACAGCAGGATTCGCAATACCTCTTCAGAGCCGCGCAGCCCGGGCAGCGTCGCGGTCGACGCGATCGCCACACCGGCCCCGTCGACATCGACGTCCACACCCGCGGCGCGCAGCTTCAGCAGCGCCCCCTGCGTCGCGTTGATCAGCTCGGGCGACTGCCACAGCTGGGTGGCGACCGCGACCGCGGCCACTTCATCGCCGGTCAGTGTGACAGGAGGCAGCGCGTACTCGTCGCGGTTGATGCGGTAGCCCTCGGTCGAGTCGAACTTGGAGACCCGCCCGGTCTCCAACGGGATCCCCAGGTCGCGCAGTTCGTTCTTGTCGCGCTCGAACATCCGGGAGAACGCCTCATCGGTGGGGCTGTCCTCATAGCCCTGGACGATCTTGCGGATCTTGTCGGCCGGCAGAAACCGATCGCTGGACAACAGGGCGATGACAAGATTGATCAACCGCTCGACTTTGGATACCGCCACGAGATGAAAGCTTAAGCCTCACATACTGGCGATCAGGCGCTTGACCCGCTCGTCGACCGACCGGAACGGATCCTTGCACAGCACGGTGCGCTGAGCCTGGTCGTTGAGCTTGAGATGCACCCAGTCCACCGTGAAGTCGCGCCCGGCTTCCTGTGCCGCGCTGATGAACTCGCCGCGCAGCTTGGCCCGCGTGGTCTGCGGCGGAGTGTCGACCGCCGCGTCGATCTCCTCGTCGGTGGTGATGCGGGCGGCCAGCCCCTTGCGCTGCAACAGATCGAACACTCCGCGACCGCGCTTGATGTCGTGGTAGGCCAGATCGAGCTGGCTGATCTTGGGATCGGACAGCTCCATGTTGTAGCGATCCTGGTAGCGCTGGAACAGCTTTCGCTTGATCACCCAGTCGATCTCGGTGTCGACCTTCGCGAAATCCTGGCTCTCGACCGCATCGAGCTGGCGGCCCCATAGATCGACGACCTGCTCGATCTGTGTGCTCGGCTCGCGGGTCTGCAGGTATTCCACCGCCCGGCTGTAGTACTCGCGCTGGATGTCGAGGGCGCTGGCCTGCCGGCCTCCGGCCAGACGCACCGGACGCCGGCCGGTCAGGTCGTGGCTGACCTCGCGGATGGCCCGGATCGGGTTGTCCAGGGAGAAGTCCCGGAACGGGATACCGGCTTCGATCATCTCCAGCACCAGCGAGGCGGTGCCCACCTTGAGCATGGTGGTGGCCTCGCACATGTTGGAGTCGCCGACGATGACGTGCAGCCGGCGGTACTTCTCGGCGTCGGCGTGCGGCTCGTCGCGGGTGTTGATGATCGGCCGGGACCGGGTGGTCGCGCTGGAGACGCCCTCCCAGATGTGCTCGGCGCGCTGGCTCAGGCAGTAGGTGGCCGCCTTCGGCGTCTGGAGCACCTTGCCCGCGCCGCAGATGAGCTGGCGGGTGACCAGGAACGGCAGCAGCACGTCGGAGATCCGGGAGAACTCTCCGGCACGGACGATCAGGTAGTTCTCGTGGCAGCCGTAGGAGTTGCCCGCCGAGTCGGTGTTGTTCTTGAACAGATAGATGTCGCCGCCGATGCCCTCGTCGGCGAGCCGCTGCTCCGCGTCGATCAGCAGGTCCTCCAGGACGCGCTCACCGGCGCGGTCGTGGGTGACCAGCTGGGTCAGGTTGTCGCACTCGGCGGTCGCGTACTCGGGGTGGCTGCCCACGTCGAGGTACAACCGGGCGCCATTTCGAAGGAACACGTTGGAACTGCGGCCCCACGACACGACCCGCCGGAACAGATAGCGGGCAACCTCGTCGGGACTGAGCCGGCGATGGCCATGGAACGTGCAGGTCACACCGAATTCCGTCTCGATGCCCATGATTCGTCGCTGCACGTCATCGAGCTTACGGGGTGCTTGACGGTATCGGTGGGCAAGCTGGTCCATCGTGTTCGTGGCGCTACCAATCTAGGTCTTTTGCCCCTGGTCAGCCCCCCTCGCGGGCATAGGGTTGGCAGGAGTCCACGCAAAGGAGTGGTGATGACCCGCTACGAACTGCCCGATGTTGCCGACCTCATCCGCCTCGGCGAGCCCCATGAGAACGCCATCACGGTGTACGCGGAAACCGCACCGGGACCGGACGAGCGCGAGAAGAGTGTGCTGACGGCCAAGAGTGCGGTGGACCGGGCACTGCGCGCGATCCGCGACTCCGGGGCGCGCCACGCCGTCGAGGAACGGCTGCGCTCGCGCTGGAACGAGATCGCCGGATCCGACCTTTGGCTGAGCCTGTCCCGTTCGGTGGCCATCTTCATCGCCGACGACTTCCACGAGGTCTACGTGCTGCCCAACAGCTTGGAGAACCAGCTGCAGGTAGGCAGCTATTTCGACATCGGCCAGTTGGTCCGGGCGGTCACCACGCCGCAGGAGGCCTTCGCACTGACGCTGTCCGCCGACGGCTGGAACCTGTGGCAGGCCACGGCGACCACGCGCGCCGAGGAGTTGGAGCTCACCGGCGAGTACGCGGTCGACGTGGCCGACGCGACCAACCGTGCGACGGTGCGGGACCGGGGCCACGTACGCCGTCTGGTCGGCGACGAGGGCAAGAAGGTGCTTCTTGAGCAGTACGCCAAGCGCGTCGCCGACGCGGTCGACGGCGAGCTGGGACAGCTCGATCCGTCGTCGGCGCGGCCGTTGTATCTGTTCGCGACCGACCCACTGCTCGACATGTACCGCGCTCTCGACCACAAGCGCCAGATCGTTGCGGTGCCCGGCGCCGCGGATCTGCTACGACCGGATCAGATCGACGGCGCCATCCGCGAGTCGCTGCCCGCGCTGAACGCCGAACAGGCCAGTGCCTGGGTCGACGAGTTGGGCGACGACATCAGCAAGGGGCTGGTCGCCACCGATATCGGCGATATCACCCGGGCCGCGACCGCCGGCGCCGTGGACACGCTCGTCTACAACTTCACCGTCGATGTGGTGGGCCGGATCGAGGCTGCCACCGGCGCCCTGCACTACGACGATTCCGGCTATGACGTGCTGTCGCGCGTCGCGGTCACCGTTCTCGACAAGGGCGGTGCGACCTTCGCCGTGCGGCCCGACGAGATCACCGCAGATATCTGGAATCAGACCGCCGTCGCGAAGCTACGTTTTCCCCTCAGCTGAGGGACCCGGTTGGTGCAGTGACCCGGCGGGTGCACCGAGGATGCGTTCGAAGGCCTGCAGGTAGGCACCCACCACTTTTTGGGCGTTGGGGCCGCTGATGTCGACGCCCTCCGCGCCGTCTGCCTCGATCGCGTCGATGAAGGCGTCGGCCAGGTGCAGGCCCATCCCGGTGATGATCCCCGCCGCCTCGTGCGGGTAGTCGGTGTCGAAGACCCCTTCGGCGCAACCCTGACGGATGATCGACTCGAGCAGAGGCGCGGTGGTGCGCAGGGAGCCCTGCGCCATCTTCTGCCTCAACAGCGCATTGTTCTCGTGGTGCCAGAGCCGGACCAGCGTTGCCACTTCGGTCGCGCTCTCCGTTTTCCATGTCCTCGACGCGTCGAAGTAGGCGTGCATCTTCTCCAGCGCACCGCGGTCCGGGTCGTCGATGATGCCGGTCAGTCCGGCGGCGGCCCGTTCACCCATCTGCTCGATGACGCCTTCGAGCAAGGCCCGCTTGGACCGGAAGTAGTGGTACAGAGCACCTTTCGAGATCTCCAGGTCGGCCAGGAGGTCTTCGATGGTCATCGCGTCGTAGCCCTTGTCATGCATCAGCCGCAGGGCGGCGTCGAGGATCTCGTGACGCCGGGCGGCGTGTTCGGCGGGGTTCACCTGTCGTGCCACGAGTCCTCCTCCTTGACGCTGAATGTGCGTCGCACCTAGCCTAATTTATAGACCGTCAGTCGGTTTATTAATGAGGAGCCATCGATGCCGCAACCCAGCGCCGAAGCCCGGCAGCGCACCCGCATGTTCGCCCGCGTTCTGGGGCCTTTCGTCGCGGTCGCCACGTTGATCGTCGCGGTCCGCCTGCCCAGCCTCGGCGACCTGTTGGGAGATCTGTTCACCACCGGGATCCTCCCCTGGATGCTCGGCGCCACCATGCTCATGATGGGGCTGGTCGTGATCGCCTTTCACCAGTACTGGTACAGCGTCACCGCAGTGCTGATATCACTGTTCGGCTGGTTCGTCGCACTGCGCGGAGCAGCCATGATGGCCATTCCCTCGGCCATCGAATCCGGTGCCGATACCACGCTGGACAGCCCCGGACTGCTGCTCGCAGCACGGTGCTTCTTCCTACTGCTGACCGTGATGGGGTTGTGGTTCACCTACGTCGGCTGGCGGCCGGAGAACTCCGATAGCCGGTGAGTTGACCGTCGGCTACCTATCGAGCCCTGAGCCCATCGAGCACGAACCCGAGATGACGCCGCCAGATACCGTCGTCACCGGCTGCCATCGCGATGACCTTCGACATCGCCCACATCAATGTCGCGAGGTCGTCGGCGCCGAAATCGGCTCGGAGCACTCCTGATTCGCGAGCCCGATCCACGACGGCTGCCAACATCCCCCCAGCGCGGCCACATTCCCCCGCGACATCGACGGCGCCGACCGGATTTCTGGCCACCGCGTCGTTGATGCTGCGGTCCGATGCCTGCATCGAGAACAGCCCGTCGAGAAATCCGGCGAATCCCCGCCACGGGTCGGCATCGTCGAGCGCCTGCTGCGCCAACCGGTCGATCACGGCCAGCCGGTCGGACAACACCGGCACCATCACCATCGGCGGGCTCATCGAGCGCGGTGACATTCACCGGGCGATGGCAGGCAACGGCGACTTGCCGACGATCAATCCCGATGAGCTGGCAGAGCTCGCGTGGGGTCTCTACCGCGACGGCACCGAGGCCGAAGCGGTGATCAACCTACTTTTCTGACTTCTTCGGCTTTTCCGAAGGCTCTTCTTCGGCCGCCTTCTCCGAAACCGCTTCGGGCAGTAACGCTTCCAGTGCCGCGCCGGTGATCCGGCGGAAGCAGCGGCGCGGTCGAGTCGCGTCGAGCACCGCTACTTCGAGCGTCGACGGACCCAGTGTGCGCGGCTCGGAGCCGTTGCTGCTCGCGCTCAACGCCTGCACGGCGATCTTGACCGCCGCGCCCAGATCGGCGTTTTCCGCATACGACTCGTTGAGCGCAGAGATGATCGGCTCGGTGGTACCGCCCATCACGACGAAGTGCGGCTCGTCGGCGATCGACCCGTCGTAAGTGATCCGATAAAGCTCAGGGGCTTTCGTCTCGCCGTAGTGCGCCACCTCGGCCACGCACAGTTCGACCTCGTAGGGCTTGGCCTGCTCGGTGAAGATCGTGCCCAAGGTCTGCGCGTAGACGTTGGCCAGCTGGCGGCCGGTCACATCACGGCGGTCGTAGGCGTAGCCACGGGTGTCGGCGAACTGGATCCCGCCGCGCCGCAGATTGTCGAACTCGTTGAACCGCCCGACGGCAGCGAAACCGACCCGGTCGTAGAGCTCGCTGACCTTCTGCAGTGAGCGCGACGGGTTCTCCGCCACGAAGAGCACACCGTTGTCGTAGGCCAGCGCCACGACGCTACGGCCACGGGCGATGCCCTTACGCGCCAGTTCGGAGCGCTCACGCATCGCCTGCTCAGGCGAGATGAAGTACGGGAAGCTCATTTACCCCTCACCGCCCAACCGGGTCCGGCGCGCGATGACCTCGCGGGCCAGCTCGGCGATGCGTTCCTCGGTGATCTCAGCGGCGCCGTCGGCACCGATGGTCACCGCGGTCGGATAGATACCGCGCACCAGGTCGGGACCGCCGGTGGCCGAATCGTCGTCGGCTGCGTCGTACAGCGCTTCGATGGCCACCTTCAGAGCGGAATCCGCATCTACCACTTGCGGATACAGCTTCTTGATCGACGACTTGGCGAAGATCGAGCCGGAGCCCACCGATTGGTATCCCTCTTCCTCGATGTTCCAGCCGCCCGCGGCGTCGAACGACACGATGCGACCGGCGTTCTCGGCGTCGGCGGCATCGACGTCATAGCCGACGAGCAGCGGAAGTGCCACGAAGCCCTGCAGCGCCGCGCCGAGGTTGCCGCGCACCATGATGGCCAGGCGGTTCACCTTCCCACGGAAGGTCAGGGCGACACCTTCGAGCTTCTCGTAGTGCTCCAGTTCGACCGCATAGAGCCGGGCGAACTCCACGGCGATGGCCGCGGTGCCCGCGATGCCCGTCGCCGTGTAGTCATCGGTGATGTACACCTTCTGCACGTCACGCCCGGCGATCATGTTGCCCTGGGTCGAGCGGCGATCACCGGCGATCAGCACCCCACCGGGGTACTTGATCGCGACGATGGTCGTGCCGTGCGGGACCGCGTTGGTGGGGTCGAACCCACCGTCGGCGACACGGTTGACCGGCAACAGTTCGGGGGCCTGCCGGCGCAACAATTCAGAGAAAGACGACAGGTCCATTGCTACAGAGGGGTTACCGATAGAGGGCTGGGGCAGAGACGAAGACAGGTTCTCGCGCCAGGTCACTGGCCGCCCTTTTGGACGTACGCGCGCACGAAGTCTTCTGCGTTCTCTTCCAGCACATCGTCGATCTCGTCGAGCAGATCGTCGGTCTCCTCGGCAAGCTTCTCGCGACGCTCCTGGCCGGCAGCGGATGCACCCGGGAGGTCGTCATCCTCACCGCCGCCACCGCCACGCTTGGTCTGCTCTTGAG
Source organism: Mycolicibacterium fortuitum subsp. fortuitum (assembly GCF_022179545.1). Next base: position 3,695,636 of record NZ_AP025518.1, read on the forward strand.
CCATCGCTGCCTCCTGCAATTGTCATCGGCTGGGCTAACCGCCCAACCGGTTCTTCCACAGTACCGGTCGGCACCCGAATTGCCCGGGATAGCTCACCGGTCGGGATCGTCAGTTCGTAAGTTGATCGACGAGTTCGGCAGCACTGTCCACCGAATCCAGCAGGGCGCCGACATGGGCCTTGCTTCCGCGCAGCGGCTCCAACGTGGGAATCCGGACGAGCGAATCACCGCCGAGGTCGAAGATCACCGAATCCCAGCTCGCCGCGGCGATGTCGGCACCGAATCGACGCAGGCACTCGCCCCGGAAGTAGGCGCGGGTGTCGGTCGGAGGGTTGTCGACGGCGTCGAGCACCTGCTGTTCGGTGACCAGGCGTTTCATCGAGCCCCGGGCGACCAGCCGGTTGTAGAGGCCCTTGTCCAGCCGGACGTCCGAGTACTGAAGATCGACCAGGTGGAGCCGCGGTGCCTGCCAGCTGAGGTTCTCCCGCTGGCGGAATCCCTCCAGCAACCGCAGCTTGGCCGGCCAGTCCAGGATTTCGGCGCATTCCATCGGATCGCGTTCGAGCAGGTCCAGCACATGGGCCCAGGTTTCGACGACGTGCGCCGCGCGGGGATCCGGGTCCCGGCTGTCGACCAGTTTGGCCACCCGGTCCAGGTAGACCCGTTGCAGTGCCAACGCCGTCATCTCACGGCCGTCGGCCAACGCCACCGTGGCCCGCAGCGACGGGTCGCGACTGATCACGTGCACCGCGTGTACCGGCCGGGCCAGGGCCAGGTCGGACAGGTCGAGCCCGAACTGCGGGCCCTCCTCGATCAGGTCGAGGACGAGTGAGCTCGTGCCGACCTTGAGGTACGTCGACGTCTCAGCCAGGTTCGCGTCACCGATGATGACGTGCAGCCGGCGGTACTTGTCGGCGTCGGCGTGTGGCTCGTCGCGGGTGTTGATGATGCCGCGCTTCAGCGTGGTCTCCAGACCGACCTCGACCTCGATGTAGTCGGCCCGCTGGGACAGCTGGAAGCCGGGATCGTCGCCGGACGGCCCGATACCCACACGGCCGGAGCCCGTCACCACCTGCCGCGACACCAGGAACGGGGTGAACCCCGCGATGACCGCCGAAAACGGCGTCTGGCGGCTCATCAGGTAGTTCTCGTGCGACCCGTACGAGGCGCCCTTGCCGTCCACGTTGTTCTTGTAGAGCTGCAGCTTGACCGCGCCCGGCACGCTGGCGACATGGCGGGCGGCGGCCTCCATCACGCGCTCGCCGGCCTTGTCCCAGATCACCGCGTCCATCGGATCGGTGCACTCGGGCGCCGAGTACTCCGGGTGTGCGTGGTCGACGTACAACCGGGCACCGTTGGTGAGGATCATGTTGGCGGCGCCGACCTCGTCGGCATCGACGATCGGCGCCGGACCGGAGGCCCGGGACAGGTCGAATCCGCGGGCGTCGCGCAACGGGGATTCCACCTCGTAGTCCCACCGGGTGCGCTTGCCGCGCTGGATTCCCGCGGCCGCCGCGTACGCCAGCACCGCCTGAGTAGAGGTGAGGATCGGATTGGCGGTCGGGTCGGACGGCGAGGAGATGCCGTATTCGACCTCTGTTCCGATGATCCGTTGCATAGGGCCAGCCTAGGTGACGGCCTGTGCGCTCCGAGCCGCCAGGTATTCGGGCCGTGGCCGCTTGGCGGCGAACGGGTCGGTCAGCGCGTTGTCCACCGAGTTGAACACCAGGAAGACGTTGGAGCGCGGCAGCGGTGTGATGTTGGACCCCGAGCCGTGCAGCAGATTCGCGTCGAACCACAGAGCCGTGCCGGGCGGACCGGTGAACTGGTGGATGTCGTGCTGGTCGACGGCCTTGGTCAACGTCGTCTGATCGGGCACACCGATGCTCTGGGCCACAAGCGAGGTGTCGTGATTGTCATCGGGTGTGGCCCCGACGCACGGGTAGAACGTTTGGTGCGATCCGGGGATCACCATGAGCGAACCGTTGTACGGATAGTTCTCGGTCAGGGCGATCGAGCACGACACCGCGCGAATGGCGGGCATGCCGTCCTCGGCGTGCCAGGTCTCGAAGTCCGAATGCCAGTAGAACCCGGTCCCGGTGAACCCCGGCATGAGGTTGATCCGGGCCTGGTGGATGTAGACGTCGCCGCCCAGCAGCTGCCGGGCGACCGGTAGCACCGTGTCGAGCCGGACCACCTGGGCAACCAGGTCGCTGAGCAGATGCGGTTCGAAGATCGAGCGGATGGTGCCACGCGGCTCGCGGATCACCCGGGGGTCATCCGGCTCCAGATCCGCTGCGATCCGGTCGAGTTCGTGCCGTAACAGCGGCAACCAGTCCTCCGAGACGGTCTCCGGCGCCACCAGATACCCGTATTCGGAGAAACCATCCAGATGATGCTGGCTGAGCGGACCGTCGGCGGCGCCGCCCCACACCACCGGCTCCTGGCGCGGGATCGGCTCGATGGCGTGGTCGAGCCGGGTCGGGTAACGGTCTGTCCGTTCAGTACTTGGCATGCCGATGTGCGATCCACCGTCGGCTGGTCGCTGGACTGCCGTCATGCCACGGACTGCGGCGCCGGGTACACGCCGTTCTCGTCGTGCACTTCCCGCCCGGTCACCGGAGGGTTGAACACGCACAGCATCCGCAGCTGCTCGTCACACGTAACCCGGTGGCGGTCATGGTTGTTGAGCAGATACATGGTGCCGTCGGCGAGCGGGTACTGCTGGCCGGTCTCCAGATCCGTCAGGGTGCCGGTGCCCTCGATCACCCACACCGCCTCGACGTGATGCTGGTAGTGGAATTCGTTGACCGAACCGGCCTCGATCGTGGTCTCGTGGAACGAGAATCCGACCCCGTCGCCGGCCAGGATGATCCGCTTCGAACGCCACGTGCCGTCGGCCACATCGCGGTCGGTTCCGGTGATCTCAGTTGTGGTGCGAACGATCATGTTTCGAGCCTCCTCAGGCCAACGTGACGGCGACGGACTCGGCCAGGATGTCCAGGCCCTCGGACAGTTCGGCGGCCGAGGTGGTCAGCGGCGGGAGCAGTTTGACCACTTCATCGGACGGTCCACTGGTCTCCATCAACGCGCCGCGGTCGAAGGCTGCCCGGCACACCTGCCCGGCGAGTTCGGCCCGGTCGAACTTGATGCCCTGCGCCATGCCTCGCCCGCGGGCGGTGACGCCGTCGTGGGCGGCGGCGATCTCCTCGAGACGGGCCCGGGTCAACTCGCCCTTGGCGACCGTTTCAGCGCTGAACTCATCAGTTTCCCAATATGTTTCGATAGCCGCGGTTGCGGTGACGAACGCCGGGTTGTGGCCACGGAACGTGCCGTTGTGCTCCCCCGGAGCCCACACGTCGAGATCGCGTCGGAACAACGTGAGCGCCATCGGCAGACCGTATCCACTGACCGACTTCGATATCGTGACGATATCCGGCACGATGCCTGCGGCCTCGAAGCTGAAGAACGGGCCCGTGCGGCCACATCCCATCTGCACATCATCGACGATCAGCAGGATGTCGCGCTTGCGGCACAACTCGGACAGCGCCCGCAGCCATTCGATCCGTGCCACGTTGAGACCGCCCTCGCCCTGGACGGTTTCGACGATCACCGCCGCCGGGCGGTTGAGCCCGCTGCCCGAATCGTCGAGCACGCGCTCGAACCACTGGAAGTCCTCGGTGACCCCGCCGAAGTAGTTGTCGTACGGCATCGGGGTGGCGTGCACCAGCGGGATACCCGCTCCCGCACGCTTCATCGAGTTGCCGGTGACCGAGAGAGCACCCAACGTCATGCCGTGAAATGCGTTGGTAAAGCTGATGACAGACTCCCGGCCCGTCACCTTCCTGGCCAGTTTGAGCGCGGATTCCACCGAGTTGGCCCCTGTCGGCCCGGGGAATTGGACCTTGTAATCGAGCCCGCGCGGCCGCAGGATGAGCCGGTCGAAGCTCTCCAGGAACCGCTGCTTGGCCGCGGTTGCCATGTCCAGAGAGTGCACGATCCCGTCAGAGGCGAGGTATTCGAGCAACGGCTCCTTGAGCGCGGCGTTGTTGTGGCCGTAGTTCAGCGCCCCCGCCCCGGCGAAGAAATCGATGTAGGTACGGCCGGAGGTGTCGGTGACCCAGGAACCCGCAGCGCGATCCATGACGGTCGGCCATCCGCGGCAATAGCTGCGAACCTCGGACTCCACCGAGCTGAACACCTCGGGCAGGTCTGATTCGGTCAACGGCGCTGTCGTTGCGAGCAGCAAGGCACAATCCTTCCAATCAATTCAAACTGGTTATCAGACAACCGACTTCAGCGATGCAGCGGTGTGGCGATGGGCCCCATCCGCAGGATCGGCTCTTCTTCGTGCGCGCCTGTTGCGTCGAGGAGGTCGGACCCGAAATGCGGGTCTTCGACCATGGGAACGCCGTGCCGGCGGGCGAAAGCACCGAAGAATGCACGTGATGCGGTGTTGCCGGGCGCGACCGTGGCCTCGACCGTGACGGGACGCCCGTCACGGGCTGTGCGCACCCGGTGCACGAGCGCGTCGAGCATCGTGCTCGCCAGTCCCCCGCCCTGTGCGAACGGAGCCACCGCGACCTGCCACACGAACAGGACATCCGGTCGCGGCGGCGGGTGGTATCCAGTGATGAATCCGTGCAGGTCACCGTCACGTTCGGCCACTATTGACGTGGCAGCAAAATCGGTTGCCAGCAAAAGATAGGCGTACGTGGAATTCAGATCCAGCACCTTGGTGGCTTCCGCGAGGTTACGGATACCAATCGCATCGGTACCCCGCGGAGCACGCAGGAATTCTTCCCGGGAATGGCGTCCCGGGACGCTTTCTAAAACACGCATATCGAGTTAAAAGTCACCACCGAACTTCTCAGCGATCATCGTCAGTTTCAGGCCATCGGTGCACTCGACGTAAGCACACGCCCCTGCCCGGATCAAGCTCCGACACCGGCCGAGGCGCCTTGATTCGTCGGTTGCCACCCGGTTTGACCTGCACCGATGCCGACATTCGTCAATCTCAGAAAAATGTTAGCGCCGTTATCGAATCGTTACGTTCGCGCACGAGCACCACGCTGAGACGCGGCTACGCGCATCGTGATGGCGGCTGTCACCATCCGGCAGGCCCGCACCTGACGGGAAGTCCTGCCGACAATTCGGATCGAAAATTCAAACCGAAATTTAATAATCGAACTCCGGTGCCACCGCGGATAACCGGTCGAATATGCTCGGAGGGTTTCCTCCTATGGGCACCACATCAGCCACCGTGCGGCAGAACGGGCAACGCTGCGGGATCCGCGGCGCCACCTCCCCCGCTCGTCGCGGACGACGACCGCCCGCACCGACATCCGGCACAGTCGTCGGTCGGCACCGACGACCATTGCCCCGCAGACGGAGCTACCAGCACTCTCCGCCCCCACGTGGTTCCGGCGATGACCAGCGCCGCACCGGCAATTGCCTTGGCGGTCACGGGATCACCAGCCACCGCGACGCCGATGACGGCAGCCCACAGCGGTTCGGTACCCAGCAGCAGACTGACACGGGCCGGGCTGCTCGTGCGCAAGGCCCGCAGCTGAACGAGAAACGCGAACACCGTGCACGCGAACACCAGATAGCCGAGGACGCACCAGTCGGTGGCCCCATAGCCCGCCGTCACCGCCGCCACCGATTGCCCCGACGCCGCACGCAGGATGAGCGCCAGCACGGCGACGGTGGTCAGTTGCACCAGAGTGGTTCGGGCCGAGTCGATTTCATGTGCCTCCGACATCCTCGCCATGACGGTGACATGCACCGCCCGTATCAGGGCGGCGATCACGATCACGATGTCGCCCGCTCGCGGGGTGGTCGGGCCGACCGCCTGCGTCAGCAGTGCGCACCCGGCCACCGCGAGCGCCGCCGCAAGGTAGTAGCGGTGCGCCACCCGCTGTCGCTGGATCATGGGCGTGGCCACGACGGTCATCGCCATGAGCAGACCCGCATTGGACGCCGACGTCATCGTCACGCCATAGGTCTCAGCCACACAGACTCCGGCCAGCAGTATCCCGCCGACGACACCCGAGCCCACCTCGACGCGGCTCATCGCCGTCAGCCGCCGACAGAAGATGACGGCGAGCACCGCGGCCGCGAGCGTGAACCGGACCACCAGCAACGCGAAAACCGCGGCGGGCGTCGCGATTTCCTTGGTGGCCAGATAGCTCGAGCCCCACGCCACGGCCACGACGACCAGCCAGAAGTCGGTAGAGCGTCGAATCATGCGGAACAGCGTGTGCCGCGGGCAACAGTTCAGTCAAGCTAATGTTTTTACATCTTATATGTAGGATTGCTACATGGATGTCGGTCGCCTCAGGATGCTGCGTGAGCTGGCCGATCACGGGACGGTCGGAGCAGTCGCGCTGGTGCTGTCCATGACGCCCTCGGCCGTCTCCCAGCAGCTGAAGATCCTGCAACGCGAAGCCGGCGTGCCGCTGATCGAACCCGACGGCAGGCGGGTACGACTGACCGAAGCCGGGCATGTCCTCGTCGAGCACGCCGACGCGGTGCTGGCCGCGCTCGACCGCGCCCGGGCCGAGATGGACGCCTACCGCAGCACACCTCGCGGCGCGGTGAGCGTGTCGTTCTTTCCGTCCGGAGCCGCGATGCTCCTGGCCCCGTTGATAATCCGGGCCGCTGAGCGCGGGGTCCAGGTTCTCGGACGCGACGTCGACGTTCCGGCATCCAGAGCCCCGGCGCAACTCGCCGATTTCGATGTGGTGGTGGTGCACCGCGACGAGCGCGACGCCGCGTCGTGGGGGCCGCGCTTCGAGGCGACCGAGCTGTTGCGTGAGCCGTTGGATGTCGTCCTACCACCCGCGCACCCGCTCGCGGACCGCGACGACGTTCGGTTGGCCGACCTGGCCGACGAACACTGGATCGGTGTCGAAGGCGGTTTGATGGTCGACGACGTACTGAACTCGATCGCGATCGTATCCGGAGTGCAACCCCGAATCACCCAGCGGATCAATGACTTCCGTGTCGTCGAGGAACTGGTCCACGCGGGCGCCGGCATCGCCTTGATGCCCCGTTACGTGAAATTGGCGCGCGAATTGGTGCGGTTGCCGATCACCGACATCTCGGTGGCCCGCCGGGTGGAGGCGATCACCCGTGCGGGGGCGGGCAACCGGCCGGCGGTGGCCGCCGTGCTCGAGGAGCTGCGCGCGATCGCAGCCGGCATCAGTCCAACAGCCGACGAACATGCCCGCGCACGATCCGCCGGGCCAGCTCGGGACTGACCCGGTCCGGCTCCACCGCCACCGAACAGGCCAGCCCGTCCAACAGGGCCAGCAGTTCGACGGCAGCCTCCGCCGCGTCGACGCCCGGCGCAGCCTCCGCGATCAGATCGGCCAGCCAGCCCGACATCCGCGTCCAGTCCTGCCGATGCCGGATCGCGGTCTGCTCGTCGACCGCGGCGCGGGCCAGGCGCAATAACCAGGCCACGCTGATGTCGCGGTCGTCGGGTTCCGGACACACCAGCGCCACTGCCAGTGTCTCGAGTCTCTGCGCTGCAGACATTTCGGGACCGAGCCGCTCCCCCAGCCGGCCCATGAACCGCGTGCCTGCGCGGTCCATCGCGGCACCCAGCATCGCGTCCTTGGTCGGGAAGTGGTGTTGCACTGCGCCGATCGAAACCTCAGCGAGCGCGGCGACCTTGCGTACCGATACGCCCTCGAATCCCTCTGCCACCAGGACACGCAGCACCGCATCGGCCATGCGCTCATACGGCGTGCTCACGATCTCAGCATAGGCGACCCATACGTTCGTATGGTAGCGTCCGCCGACATGTCCTCGACACGCCTGCAGTCCCTGGACGTCCTGCGCGGCATCGCCATCCTCGGCACCCTGGGCACCAATATCTGGATCTTCACCGATCCCGAGGGGCTGATCGGCTACCTGCAGGGGCCTTCCGCCTCGCCCTGGCGGCCGGTCGAGATCACGCTGCAGGTGTTGGCGCAGGGCAAGTTTCTTGGGTTGCTAACGATCATGTTCGGCATCGGCCTTGCCCTGCAACAACGTTCAGTGCTCAACGGCGGCGGCCATTGGCCGGGAAGTTACCCATGGAGGGCACTGCTGCTGCCTGATCGACGGGATCGTCCACTTCGTGTTGTTCACCGAGTTCGACGTCCTGACCGGCTACGCCATCACCGGCTGGATCGTGTCCTATCTGTTGGTCACCGCGCCGCGTACTCAGCTCCGGATCATCGCGGCCGCCGCGGCCGTGCACCTGGCGTTGCTCACCGCGATCACCGTCGCCCTGCTGAACATGCCCGGCGGCGACGAATCACCACAACCGCTGGACCCGAATCCGTATGCGGACGGATCTTTCTGGGATCTGGTCGCTTTCCGGCTGGATCACGTGCTGCTCTTCCGCCTGGAGACGCTGCTGATCTTCCCGATGTCGATCGCGCTGTTCCTGTTGGGCGCCAGGCTCTTCCATGCCGGCGTATTGGAAGCGCGCGGGGCGGCACTGCGTCGGCGGCTGATCTGGCTGGGGTTCGCAGTCGCCGCGCCGCTGGACATCGCGTTGGAGGTCGGGGGCGGGGGCCCCGGCTTGATCCTGGCGCGCTACGGCGTGGCACCGTTCGTCTCGATGGCCGTCCTGGCGTTGGTGGCCGAGTTCTACCTGCGCCGCCCCGAACCGGGGTGGACCGGCCGACGGATGGCCGAAGTCGGCCGGATGGCGTTGTCCAGCTATGTGTTACAGAACCTGGTGGCCTCGTCGATCTGCTACGGCTGGGGACTCGGCGTCGCCGCCGAGATTTCGGACGCTCATCGGGCACCGGCCACCGTCGCGATCTATCTCGCGGTGATCGCGGTGGTGATGTGCTTCGCGCACCTGTGGCTGCGCCGGTTCCGCCGAGGCCCGGTGGAGTGGCTGTGGAACACCAGCTACCGGGCCCTGGCGGACCGCACGACAGACCGTCCTACAGGTACTGCCCCAGGTTCGACTCGGTGTCGATAGCCCTGCTGGCACTGCTGCTCTTCCCGGTGACCAGCGTGCGGATGTAGACGATCCGCTCGCCCTTCTTGCCCGAGATCCGGGCCCAGTCATCGGGATTGGTCGTGTTGGGCAGGTCTTCGTTCTCCGCGAACTCGTCGACGATCGAATCCAACAGGTGCTGGATACGCAGACCGGGCTGGCCGGTCTCCAGCACGCTCTTGATGGCGTTCTTCTTCGCCCGGTCGACAACGTTCTGGATCATCGCGCCGGAGTTGAAGTCCTTGAAGTACATGACTTCCTTGTCACCGTTGGCGTAGGTGACCTCCAGGAACCGGTTGTCGTCGATCTCGGCGTACATCCGGTCCACGACCTTCTCGATCATGGTCTTGATCGTCAGCGAGCGGTCGTCGCCGAACTCGGCGAGGTCGTCGGCGTGCACCGGCAGATCCTCGGTGAGGTACTTGCTGAAGATGTCCTGCGCCGACTCGGCGTCGGGCCGCTCGATCTTGATCTTGACGTCCAGACGGCCGGGCCGCAGGATCGCCGGATCGATCATGTCCTCGCGGTTGGAGGCACCGATGACGATGACGTTCTCCAGCCCCTCGACGCCGTCGATCTCCGAAAGCAACTGCGGCACAACCGTTGTCTCGACGTCGGAGCTGACGCCGGTGCCGCGGGTACGGAAGATCGAGTCCATCTCGTCGAAGAACACGATCACCGGGGTGCCTTCGGACGCCTTCTCACGGGCGCGCTGGAAGATCAGCCGGATGTGACGTTCGGTCTCACCGACGAATTTGTTCAGCAGCTCGGGGCCCTTGATGTTGAGGAAGTAGCTCTTCGCCTCACGGGCGTCGTCGCCACGAACCTCGGCCATCTTCTTGGCCAGCGAGTTGGCCACGGCCTTGGCGATCAGCGTCTTACCGCAACCGGGGGGACCATAGAGCAGCACGCCTTTGGGCGGACGCAGCGAGTACTCGCGGTACAGCTCCTTGTGCAGGAACGGCAACTCGACGGCGTCGCGGATCTGCTCGATCTGCCGGCCCAGGCCACCGATGTCGTTGTAGCTGACATCGGGCACCTCTTCGAGGACCAGGTCCTCGACCTCGGCCTTGGGGATGCGCTCGAAGGCGTATCCGGCCTTGGTGTCGACCAGCAGCGAATCGCCGGGACGCAGCTTGCGCGGCCGGTTGTCGTCGAGCGCGCCCTCGTAGCCATCGGGCAGGTCGGCGGCCGCGATCAGCGGCTCGGCCAGCCAGACGATGCGCTCCTCGTCGGCATGACCGACCACCAGCGCTCGGTGGCCGTCGGCCAGGATTTCGCGCAACGTGCTGATCTCGCCTACCGATTCGAAGTTGCCCGCCTCGACCACGGTGAGCGCCTCGTTGAGCCGGACCGTCTGGCCCTGCTTGAGCGAGGAGGTCTCGATGTTCGGCGAGCAGGTCAGTCGCATCTTGCGGCCGGAGGTGAACACGTCGACGGTGTCGTCCTCGTGGGTGCCCAGCAGGACGCCGTAGCCGCTGGGCGGCTGCCCCAGCCGGTCCACCTCCTCGCGCAGGGCGAGCAGCTGTTGGCGGGCTTCCTTGAGGGTGTCCATGAGCTTGGCGTTCCGCGACGCGAGCGAGTCGATCCGCGCCTCAAGCTGGTGGACGTCACGGGCACTGCGCAGCCCGCTCTGGGGCCCTACCGCATTCTCCAGTTGCTCACGCAGAACCGCAGCCTCGCGACGCAGCGATTCGAGCTCGGCGGCATCGTCGCTGGACATGGGTTGCGAGTGGCCGTCCGAAAAACTCTCGGCATAGCCGTCCGAACGCTCTGACTCACTCATATTGCGCTCCCTCCCGCACCGTAAGTTGGTGCAGTAACAACTTCAACGCTACCGGCGATTCAGCCATTGTGTGTGCTCTAGGAACGAGACACACCAGCACCACTGTTAGCCTCTTAGTTCAGTTGGTCCGATCGAAAGGACAGTCGTGGCCTTGAAAACCCTCGTTACCGGCTTTATCACCGCAGCTGCCGCCGCCGCCGTGGTGGGCGGAGCTGCGGCGGGTGTGACTTCCATTGCATCCAGCGGCATGTCGGCCGCCCCGGCGATCCAGCCGGTCGTGTTCGATGCACCCCTGCCGGCCACCCCGGCACCGGACCTGGCTACACCGCTGGTGCAGACCCTGCAGGCGCTCGCCAGTGGCGGCTCGTTCAGCGGCAAGGCCAGCTACATCCAGGGCGGCATCGGCCGCATCGAGAGCATCGCGGCGGACCGCGCGTACAGCAAGGCCGCAGCCGAAGGAAAGTTCCCGCTGACCTTCGACATCGCGAACATCGATGACCAGGGCGGCGTGGCGTATGCCGATGTCACCGCCACCTCGAACACGGGCGGCACCGCGACCCAGAACATCCAGTTCGTGGCAGGCCCCAGCCCCACCGGCTGGCAGATCTCCAAGGGATCGGCCATGGCGTTGCTGTCTTCTGTCGGCTGAGTAGGTAGTTGAACCGCAGTCGTATCGCAGTCCTGAGTGCCGCCACGATCGTGGCGGCACTTGGGCTCTGTGGGTGTAGCAGCGCGGATCACCCGGCGAAGAACTCGCATCCGACGACGAGCGCCCTGTCCGCCGCGCCGGAGGCACCCCCTGCCGCGCCGCTGCCTGCCCCTGAGGCACTCACCACCGTGCTGGACCGGCTGGCCGACGTGAACGTCCCCGGCGCCGACAAGGTCGGGCTGGTGGAACAGGGCAGCGCCAATGACGCCGCGGCGCTGGACAAGTTCGGCCGGGCGCTGGCCGATAACGGCTTCACCCCCCTGACATTCGAGGCCGACGATCTGGCTTTCTCGCAGACCGAGCCGAAAAACGTGGTCGCGACCGTCAAGGTCACCGCGGGCGGTGAGGATTCGACGCGCAACTTCAGTTTCCCGATGGAGTTCACCCCCCACGGCGACGGCTGGCAGCTCACCAGACACACCGCCGACCTGCTACTTGTCATGGGCGCGGGCGCCGAGGCGTCTCCGCCGCCCGCCCCGACGCCGCCCCGCTGAGCCATGTGGATCGGCTGGCTGGAGTTCGACCTGTTGCTCGGCGATGTCCATTCGCTCAAACAGAAGCGCTCGGTGATCCGACCGGTGATCGCCGAACTGCACCGCAAGCTCGCGGTGTCGGCGGCAGAAACCGGGACTCAGGATCTGCATCGCCGAGCAGGCATCGGCGTGGCACTGGTCGCCGCCGACCGTACCCATGTGGTCGATGTGCTCGATGCCGCCGAACGCATGGTGGCCGCTCGCCCTGAACTCGAACTGCTATCTACCCGCCGGGGCCTGCACCACAGCGACGACTAGTTCGACTCACATGCGCCGATTTCTGCCGGAGGGCGCTGAAAGCCGCCGGTCAACGACCGTGCGGTAGTAAACGCCGACGATCAACTGCTAGGCCCCCGACTCAGACTCGAGGGCGGCCTCCACCGCGAGCTGACGTTTCTTGCGAAGCGGAACCGGCGCCACCGCGCCCGGCGCCAATTTGCGCGCACTGACCAGAAAGGCGGTGTGGCCGCGCATGTTGTGTTCTGGGCGGACCGCCAGACCCACCACGTGCCAGCCTCGCTGCATGCTCTCCCAGGCGCGCGGTTCGGTCCAGCACTGCTGCTCACGAAGCGCCTCCACGACCCGCGACAGCTGGGTGACGGTGGCGACGTAGACGATCAGCACGCCACCGGCGACCAGAGCCTTGGAGACGGCGGGCAGCACCTCCCAGGGCGCCAGCATGTCCAGGACCACACGGTCCATCTCCGGGCCGTCGTAGTCGGCAAGGTCAGCGACCACCAGGTCCCAGTTCTCGGGTCGCTCACCGAAGAAGGTGATCACGTTCTTCTCGGCGGTCGGGGCGTGATCGTCCCGGATCTCGTACGACGTGACGCGCCCCTCCGGACCGACCGCGCGCAGCAGCGAGCACGTCAGTGCGCCGGAGCCGGCACCGGCCTCCAACACCCGAGCACCCGGGAAGATGTCACCCTCGTGGACGATCTGCGCGGCGTCTTTCGGATAGATCACCTGGGCGCCGCGGGGCATCGACATCACGTAGTCGACCAGCAGCGGTCGCAATACGAGGAATTGGTCGCCGTTGGTGGATTTGACCACGCTGCCTTCGGGCAGCCCGATCACGTCGTCGAAGGCGATGATGCCGCGATGGGTGTGAAACTCTCCACCGGGGTTGAGCACCATCGTGTAGCGCCGGCCCTTGGCGTCGGTGAGTTGCACCCGGTCGCCAACGGCAAACGGTCCGGTCGGTCTCTTCCCTGCCACGGACGTCCAGCCTGCCAGTACGCCCACCGAGCCGGGTGCCCGGGGTTCCGCAACTTTGTCGGAGCCCGGTCCTAGGCTTACGGGTGTGAGTGAGGAAGCGGTCCCGACGCCGCGCCGGCCGGCGCTGTCACCGTCCAGGGCCGGCGACTTCAAGCAGTGCCCGCTGCTGTACCGGTTCCGTGCCATCGACCGGCTTCCCGAGCCGCGGTCCACCGCGCAGTTGCGCGGCTCCCTGGTGCACGCCGCATTGGAGCAGCTCTACGGTCTACCCGCGGCCGAGCGGGTGCATGACACCGCGTTGACGCTCATCGAACCGGCGTGGGAGCAGGTGGTCGCCGCCGAACCCGAGCTGGCCGACACGGAGTACCCGGACACGCTGCTCGCCGAGGCCAGAGCGCTGTTGTCGGGGTACTACCGCCTGGAGGATCCGACCAGGTTCGATCCACAGTGTTGTGAACACCGCCTCGAGGTCGAGCTCGCCGACGGCACCTTGCTGCGCGGATTCGTCGACCGCATCGATGTCGCGCCGTCCGGCGAACTGCGCGTCGTGGACTACAAAACCGGTAAGGCACCACCCCAGGCGCGGGCGCAAGCCGAGTTCAAGGCGCTGTTCCAGATGAAGTTCTACGCCGTGGCGCTGCTGCGTTCGCGTGGGGTGATGCCGTCGCGGCTGCGGCTGTTGTACCTGGCCGACGGTCAGGTGCTCGACTACTCCCCCGCACACGACGAGCTGTTGCGGTTCGAGCGCACGTTGATGGCGATCTGGAAGGCCATCCAGGTAGCCGGTGCCACCGGTGATTTCCGACCCAACCCGTCGCGGTTGTGTTCGTGGTGTGCGCATCAGAGTTTGTGTCCGGCGTTCGGCGGCACCCCGCCGCCGTATCCGGGTTGGCCAGAATCAGGAGCTGCATGATCGGGTGTCACTACCGTCGGCTCGGTGCCGATGGTGAGTACCAGCTGTTCGAGTCCACCGCGGATACGCGGAGCAATTGGGATCCGGCCATCCAGCACGGCTCGCCGCCGTTGGCGCTTTTGACCAAGGCCATCGAGGAGTTGACTGCGGGCTCAGGTCTGCGGGTCGGCCGGTTGACCCTCGACATCCTCGGCGCGATCCCCGTTGCGCCGGTACGGGTTCGGGCCTGGGTGGACCGGCCCGGGTCGCGTATCTCGATGGCCGTCTCGGAGATGGAGGCGGCCCGGCCGGACGGCACCTGGCGCGCGGTGGCGCGGGTGACGGCCTGGCTGCTGGCCCCCAGCGACACCAGCGATGTGGCCACCGACCGCTTTGCACCGTTGGTCGAGGGCGAGGCCGCCGACGTGGCGCACAACTGGGAAGGTGCACCGGGCTACCTGGAGAGTGTGTCGTGGCGCCGGCAACGCACCGCCGAGGGTGAGGCGGCCGTGGCATGGATGAGTCCGTTGACCCCGGTGGTCGACGACGAGGAGACGACGGCGCTGCAGCGCCTGGCCCTCGTGGTGGATTCCGCCAACGGTATCGGCGCGGCACTGGACCCGGAGAAGTTCATCTTCATGAACACCGACACTGCCGTACATCTGCACCGGCTGCCGGAAGGCTCGGACTTCGCGGTGCGGGCCCGCGGTTCCATTGGGCCGGACGGGGTCGGGGCCACGACGGCGGAAATCTTTGACCGTAAAGGGTTTATCGGCACCTCCGCGCAGACCCTGCTGGTGATGCGGGCACCGTGATCGCGCAGCTGCGCCGACAGTTCGAGCTGGCCTGGGCGCTGGCCGACCTGCACCTGTCGGCGCTGACCGACGAGGATCACCTGTGGGAGCCCGGTCGGTTGGTGTGGACGGTGCACGAGGATGCGTCGGGACAATGGCGGCCGGACTTCGCCGACGTCGAGCCCGACCCGATCCCGGTTCCGACCATCGGGTGGCTGACCTGGCACATGATCTTCTGGTGGTCGACCGCGCTGGCCCACATCGATGGCCGGCCGCCACCAGCACTCTCGGAGGTCGACTGGCCCGGACCAACGGCCGCGGTGCAGCGGATCAGGGTGCTCAGCGCCCGCTGGAGCGGCCTGCTGGACTCGCTGACCGACACGGATCTCCTTGGCCCCGCGACGTTTCCGTGGGGCCAGGACGCCGGCCGGTCACTGGCCGACATGGTGCTGTGGTTGAACGTCGAGCTGACCAAGAACGCCGCCGAGATCGGTCAATTGCGGATGCTGCGCGCCGTCTCGTCGACACACTGAGCGTCGAGGCGGGGCCAAACCGCGCGGAGTCGTGCCGTCACCGACGGCGGGTGTTGGTTCTCCGCGGGGTTCGCGATTGCCGCGCGGCTTCCAGTTCGGCGTTGCGCAGTTCCAGTTCGTTGTTGGCCGATTCCAGCTCGATGTTCTTGTCCTGCAGACTGAGGATCTGCCCGATGCCGACCAAATTGATGCCCTGGTCGGCCAGTTCGGTGATTCGCCCCAGCCGCTCGATGTCGTCATCGCTGTAACGTCGGGTGCCGCCTGCGGTGCGCGCCGGTGTGAGAAGCCCTATGCGCTCATACAGGCGCAGCGTCTGCGGTCCGATCCCGGACAGTTCGGCGGCCACCGAGATGCCGTACACGCCCAGTGCTGACCGGGCAGCCCCTCGGTCCTTCGTCACGACTCATCTCCATCTCGTCCACCAGCAGCGCCCACGTTTGGACGCAAGAAGGTGGTACTGCGATGAAAGAAGCTTATGACCAGCACTATAGATTTTCCAAAGAAGCTCGAAGACAAAATTTGTTGGCAATTTACCATATCGCCGGACGACGTGAGCGGTGGCTTCCGGGAGGTGTCGGCTGGTCCGGAAGCCACCGCGGGTGGGGACGGCCCCACCCCACGCCGAATCGGGGCCGTCCGTCGTCGGGCGTGACATGACCACGGGGCGTGCCACCCACCTAGATCTACCGCCGCGAGCGGTGTTATGTCCCGGCCGACAGTTGTCGGCCCGCAGTCACATCAGGATGGGTTCAATTATGGGCGACACGCGCCTCGTTGTCCTTGTCGATTGCCGGTCAGCGCATCACCTCCTCCTGACGAAATATGTTGTCGTTCAAGGACAGCCTCGGCAGCCTTCGGAGGAGAACGTTGGGTGGCCCATACCCGTGTCGCACGCCGCCGCGGCGGGGGGCACGGCCGCCTCAAGTGGAGCCGGCGCCCAAGGTGTGGGCCCGGCCGCGCGCAGGTGATCACCGTGACGTGGGGCGACACCAGGCACGCGGCGGGCACCTCCGCGTACACGCCGTGGGCAGATCGGCGGGAGCCGTCATCGCGGATGAGGCGTAACCACTCGGCCTCCAAAATCGCCGCCGCCTCGTCAATCACGGCGACAGACTCCCCGATATCGATCACCATCTCACACTCCCTCTTGCTCGGAATGCTCATGTCGTGCACGCGGTCACGCCGTGATCGCGGTCGTTTCCCGTTCAGTGGCAACCGCGATGCGACGTGGCTTGGCCGCTCAACCTCCGATCCCGTCAGATCAGAAATCTATGTCTTTCGACATACTTTTCATATACCACTGGCAATAGGTCGATGCAAGGAAAAACGCGTCTTACGCCTCACCTACTTCGCGGCGCCAGTCCCGTTACGGGCCGAGTGAGGTTAAGCGACAACAGTTCCCGATACAGAGCCGGCAGAAGACGCGACTCCCGACGTGGACGAAGACCCGTGGCGAAGCGGCCGCCGGTACGCCATAATTAGCACTCGTCGGATCTGAGTGCTAACGCCGCCCCGTGTCAAAGGAGGTAAATGTGAGCGGCACTGACTTCGCCATCCCCACCGAAGCCGTCGAACCGATGCGTATCGCGTTGGTTGCACCACCGTATTTCGACATTCCGCCCAAGGGCTACGGGGGCACCGAGGCCGTGGTCGCCGATTTGGCAGATGCGCTCACCGCGCGCGGCCACCTCGTCACCCTTCTGGGCGCGGGCCAAAGCGGCACGACCGCCCAGCGTTTCATTCCGCTGTGGGAAAGCACCGTGCCCGACCGGTTGGGCCAGCCCTACCCCGAAATCATGCACGCGGTCAAGGTGCGCCGGGCAATCGAGAGACTCGCCGAAACCGATGGAATCGACCTCGTCCACGACCACACCTTCGCCGGCCCGCTCAATGCGGCTGTCCACCGCTCGCTGGGTCTGCCCACGGTGCTGACCATGCACGGGCCGATCGATGACGACCTGTATCCGTACTACCGTGAGCTGGGCACCGACGTGGGCCTGATCGCAATCAGTGACCGCCAGCGCGAGCTGGCCCCGGACCTGAATTGGGTTGGCCGCGTGCACAATGCGTTGCGGATCAGCGATTGGCCATTTCGCAGCGACAAAGGCGACTATGCGTTGTTCCTCGGTCGCTATGCCCCGTACAAGGGCGCGCACCTGGCGTTGGACGCCGCCCATGCGGCCGGCGTTCCGCTCGTGCTGGCCGGAAAGTGCGATGAACCTGCTGAGCGGGCCTACTTCGAGGAGTACGTGCGACCGCGCCTTACCGACAAAGACCACGTGTTCGGGCAGGCCGATGCGGTCAGTAAGCGAAAGCTGCTCGCGGGCGCCCGGTGTCTGCTGTTCCCGGTGCAGTGGGAAGAGCCGTTCGGGATGGTGATGATCGAAGCGATGGCCTGCGGTACGCCGGTGGTGGCCTTGCGCGGCGGCGCGGTGCCAGAGGTGGTGGTCGACTGTGTGACCGGATTCGTCTGCGATCATCCCGATGAGCTCGCCGATGCCGTGACCAAGACCCATACCCTCGATCCGGCGGCCTGCCGTCGCCATGTGGCCGCGCACTTCGCCGTCGGACAGTTCGGTTCGGGATACGAGCGGATCTACCGCGACGTGCTGAGCAACGCAGACGCCGCGAAATCCACGATCACGTTGCGACGCGTCGTCGAGCCGGACACCTCCGAGCGGGCCACCGCATGAGTGGCACAGGGATTCTCAATGGCGGCGAGCCGGCCGCCATCGGCGTCGGGGGCGGCGGCGGCGACACGGTGACGCTGGTGGAAGGTGCCACCTTCTGTCTGTCGGACAGCCACGGTGACATTCAGCCTGGCCGTACTCACGGGCTGTTTTTTCGCGATGCCCGCCTGCTGTCGCGATGGGAGCTGCGCGTCGACGGTCGGCCGTTGGAGCCGCTCTCGGTGCAGCTCCCGGAAGCCTTTGCTGCCCAGTTCATCTCGCGCCGCACGCCGCGCCCTGGATTGGCCGATAGCACGCTGTTGGCCGTGCGGGAGCGAATCGTGGACGACGGCCTGCGTGAGACCGTGACTCTGCACAACCTGGCAGCAGAAAGCACGGTGGTCGCCGTCGAGCTACATGTCGACGCCGACTTCGCCGACCTGTTCACAGTCAAGGAGGGCCGCGTACCCCACGGCGGCGCCGACATGACGGTCGTCAGCGGCGAGCTGGTGCTCCATGATCGCACCGAGGCAGTGCGGGGTTTGACCGTGAGAGCGTCCGGCGAGCCCACCGTGACGCCCGGCGCTTTCACCTGGCGCATCGTGGTGCCACCGCGGCAGCGCTGGCAGGCCGAAATCCTGGTGCAGCCCACCGGTGCCGCACACAGCGTCAACAGCCGGAGCCGTAGCGGCGACCGCCTGCAGTCCAGTGCGCCGGCCCAGAAGATCGAGGCGTGGCGGGACGTCACCACGACGGTCGAGACGGACCACTCCGGCCTCTCGAGTGCCTTGCGGCGCAGCGAAAGTGACCTCGCTGCGTTGCTCATTCATGACGACAGCGGCGAAGGCGACCCGTTCGTGGCGGCCGGGGCGCCTTGGTACATGACGTTGTTCGGCCGCGACAGCCTGCTGACGGCCTGGATGGCGCTCCCGCTGGATCCCGGCCTGTCGGTGGGCACACTGCGGCAACTGGCCGAAGCGCAGGGCCAGCGCCTGGACCCGATCACCGAAGAGCAGCCCGGCCGGATCCTGCACGAGATCCGGCGCGGGCCGGCCAGCACCGACGTACTGGGTGGGGCTGTGTACTACGGAGCGGTCGACGCCACCCCGTTGTTCGTGATGCTGCTCGCCGAATGCTGGCGCTGGGGATGCGACGAGGATTTCGTCCGGTCGCTGCTGCCCGCTGCCGACTCGGCGTTGGGCTGGGCGGCGCGCTACGGCGATCGCGACGGCGATGGGTTCATCGAGTACCGCCGAGCCACGGACCGGGGATTGATCAATCAGGGCTGGAAGGACAGCTTCGACGGGATCAATGACGCCCGCGGCCATGTGGCCGAGCCGCCGATTGCGTTGTGCGAGGTGCAGGGCTACCAGTACGCCGCGTTGCGTGCGCGTGCGCAGCTTGCCGAGGCATTCGACGAGCCGGCTACCGCCAGCCGACTCAACGATCGCGCGGAGCGATTGCGCACGCAGTTCCAGGAGTCGTTCTGGTTGCCGGACGCCGGCTGCTATGCGATCGCCCTAGACGGAGCCAAGCGTCCGGTAGATGCCCTGACCAGCAATGTCGGGCATTGCCTGTGGACCGGCATCGCCGCGGACGAACACGTGGAAACGATCATCGGCAGGCTCGGCGATGAGGACATGGACAGTGGCTTCGGCCTGCGCACGCTGGCGAGGTCGATGGGGGCATACAACCCGATGAGCTACCACAACGGATCGGTCTGGCCACATGACACCGCGATCGCCGTGGCGGGGCTGATGCGGTACCGACATGTGCCGGGGGCCGTCGAACTGGCCCAGCGGTTGGCCACCGGCCTCCTCGACGCCGCCACCGCGTTCGGCGGTCGGCTACCCGAACTGTATTGCGGTTTCCCACGTTCCGAATTCAGCTCGCCCGTCCCCTATCCCACCTCATGCTCTCCGCAAGCGTGGGCAAGCGCAGCACCGCTGCTGCTGGTGCGGGCATTCCTCGGCCTGGAGCCGGACGCGCCTGCGCGGCGCATCACGGTCTCGCCGTGCCTGCCGGGCTCGTGGGGCCGTACCGCTTTGACGAACCTGAGATTGGGTGGCACGACGGTTCATATCGAGGCGGAAGGACAGAGTGCGAAGGTCAGTGGCCTGCCCGACGGATGGGAAGTGCTGACCCCTCAGGATTGATGTGGCAAGGGCTGGGACACCGGCGCGGCCCACGGTCGCCCATATATAGCCTTGTGTCTATATAGATGTAGTGCAATACTCAAGGCATGGACGTGTTCGAGGCAGTCGCCGAACCCAGCCGACGCGCATTGCTCGATGCCCTTGTCGACGGTGAGCGCACCGCGGGCGAGTTGGTGGCCACGCTGCCGGGATTGACTCAGCCGACCGTGTCTCGGCATCTGCGGGTGTTGCGAGAAGTCGGCCTGGTCGAAGTGCGCCCCGACGCGCAGCGCCGCATCTATGCGTTACGCGCCGACGGCCTGGTGCAGATCGATGAGTGGATCGAACGGTACCGACGCTACTGGTCCGATCACCTCGACGCCCTGGAACACCACCTCAAAGCGACCCACAAGGAGACGAAATGACCAGTCGCGAAGGCAAACTCACCGTCGAGGGCGACCGCGCGGCGCTGAATTTCGAACGCCGCCTGCCCTACCCCGTCGAGGCGGTGTGGGCCGCGATCACCGATCCGTCGCAGCGCAACCAATGGATGGGCGAAACCACGATCGACGCCCGCGAGGGCGGCGAGATCGAGATGATCCCGCATTCTCCGCCGATCCCGCCGCAACAGAAGAAGATGACCGGCCGGATTCGGGTGTGGGACCCGCCAAGGGTTTTCGAACACGAGTGGAGCCAGGCCGTACTTTCGGCTCCTGAAGCCGGCGTCGTACGTTACGAACTCACCCCGGACGGCGACTGCACCCTCCTGCGGTTCAGCCACCGCGGCCTGACCGTCTCCGACGGCCAGGGCTTCCACCCAGGCACCCATGCCTATCTGGACCGGTTGGAGGCGTATCTCGGCGGGGAACCTTTGCCGGACTGGGGCAGGCGCTATCAGGAAGTCGCTCAAACCCTCGGCACCACGTGGACTCGGTAGAAGGAAACAACATGGCACACAATGGAACTGATATCGCCGCACCCACCATCGCGGTGGTCTACCACTCCGGATTCGGCCACACGGAAACCCTCGCCGCCGCAGTCGCAGCGGGTGCCGCTGACGCCGGGGCCGACGTGAGCCTCATACACGTCGAGACCATGACCGACGACGACTGGGATGTGCTGGACAACGTCGACGCGATGATCTTCGGCAGCCCCACGTACATGGGCAATGTGTCGGCGGGATTTCAGGCCTTCGCCGAGAAGACCGGCCGGCGCTGCATGGAGGGCGCCTGGCGCGACAAGGTAGCCGCCGGATTCACCAATTCCGGAGGTAAGAGCGGCGACAAACTCAACACGCTCAGCTCACTGGTGGTCTTCGCCGCCCAGCACCACATGCATTGGGTCAACCTGGGTTTGAGTACCGGTTGGAACACCTCGTTCAGCAGCGAGAACGACCTGAACCGGCTCGGCTTCTTCCTGGGCGCCGGCGCTCAGACCAACGTGGACGCCGACCCCGAGCAGGTGCATCCCTCCGATGTGCAGACCTGCCGCCACCTCGGGCATCGGGTCGCGTTGGTGACGCGCCAGCTCAACATCGGCCGCACCGTCAGTCCAGCGGCTTCAGCTCCTGCAGCATCGTAGGTACCAGCTCGCTGACGGTGGGGTGGATGTGCATGGTTCGCGAGATGGCGGTGTAGGGCAGCTTCGCGGTCATGACGTCGAGAATCGAGTGCACCACCTCGTCGCCTCCGACACCGAGGATGGCCGCCCCCAGGATCTCCTCGGTCTCGGCGTCCACGACCACCTTCATGAAGCCCTGGGTCTCGCCTTTCTCCACTGCTCGCCCGACCTTGGTCATCGGTCGCTTGCCCACCAACGCTTTTCGCCCGGATTTGCGTACCTGGTCAACCGTCAACCCGGCCCGGCCCAGCGGCGGATCGATGTAGAGCGCGTAGGTGGTGACGCGGTCACTCACGCGGCGCGGGTCGTCGTCGAGCAGATTGGCGGCGACGATCTCGAAGTCGTTGTAGGAGGTGTGGGTGAAGGCGCCCTTGCCGTTGCAGTCCCCCATCGCCCAAATGTGTTGGGCCGTGGTGCGCAGCTGGTCGTCGACCACGATGTAGCCGTGCCGGTCGACGTCCACGCCGGCGTTCTCCAACCCCAGATCATCGGTATTGGGCATGCGCCCCACTGCGAGCAGCAGGTGCGTTCCCTCGATCGGATCCGCACCATCGCGAGGCGTCACCTCGAAACCACTGTCCTGCTTCGTGAATCGAATATCCGTGGCGTTCAGCACCACCTCGATGCCCTCGGCCCGAAGAATTTCGGCGATGGTGGCTGATACATCCTCGTCCTCGCGGGAAGTCAGCCGCGGCCCCTTCTCGATCACGGTGACTCGGGCGCCGAACCGGCGGTACATCTGGGCGAACTCCAGTGCGATGTAGCTGCCGCCGACGATCACCAGGTGCCCGGGCAGCTCGTCGAGGTCCAGGATTCCGACGTTGGTGAGGTAATCGACGCCGTCGAGGCCGGGGAACTCCGGAATCACGGCTCGGCCCCCGACATTGAGGAAGAACCGGTCGGCCCGTAGCAATTGGCCGTCGACGTCGACGGTGTGTGGGTCGACGAATCGGGCGTGCCCGCGGATCAGCGTGGCGCCGTCCATGCCCTGCAACCAGTCTTCGACCCCGTGGCGGTCGGCCAGCATGACCTCGTCTTTGCGAGCCTTGACCTTGGCCATGTCGATGTCGATTTCGCCTGTGCCGACGCCGAAATCAGCCCCCCGCCGAGCCAGGTGGGCGGCATGCGCACTGGCCACAAGGGTTTTGGTCGGGATGCAGCCGTAGTTCACGCACGTACCGCCGACGAGCTTGCGTTCGATCACCGCAACGGTCTGGCCCGCCGCGGTCAGCCTGCCCGCCAGCGGCGGCCCGGCCTGGCCCGCGCCGATCACGATTGCGTCGAAACTCTGCGCGGACGCCATGGGCTAAACGATCGCAGTCAGTGCCGCGATCGCGAACCCGCCGAGCACGGCGACCGCATCCTCGACGAGCGCGACCGGCAGATCGTGGCCGTCGTTGCGGGCTACGAGGCGGCTGCGCACCTCGTAGCCGCCCAAGGTTCCCAGCACTGCGCCGACCAGACCCGCACCCAGGCCACCGAAGGTGTACCCCCACGCGGTGCCGATCACCGCGCCGGCGAAGGCGCCCGTGATGAGGCGAGCGACGAACTGGACGGGGGTCTTACGGCTGGGCGTACGCGGCAGCTGGTCGGTAACCAACTCCACCACAGCAAGAATGGTCAGCACGGTGACTGTGACCGGGTGCGCCAACCACTGGGCCCAGGTGCCGTCGAGGTTGATCCAGCTGAGCGCGGCTGCCCATGCGACCGCAGCCGGCGCGGTGAATGCCCGCAATCCGGCCACCACGCCGATGAGAAGAGCCAACAACAGAACCAGAAAATGCGTCACGGCGACCTCCGAGGCCTGGAATTGTCACCCGGACGCTAACACGCGACGTGCCGCGGCACTCGCCGATCAGAAGCGGCAGAACCGAATATCCGATGCGAGTATCGCTTTGGCGCCGATGGCGGCGATCTCATCCATGATGGCGTTGACGTCGCGGCGAGGCACCAACGCCCGCACTGCCACCCAGTCCGGATCCGCCAGCGGCGCGATGGTCGGTGACTCCAGCCCCGGCGTCACCGCGGTGGCCCGCTCCAAAACCGCACGCGGGCAGTCGTAATCCAGCATGAGGTACTGCTGGCCGAACACCACGCCCTGCACACGTGCCGTCAGCTGGTCGCGCGCGGCGGCGTTGTCGTCACCGTCGGCACCGTCGCGTTCGATCAGCACCGCTTCGGACTCGCACAGCGGCGCACCGAATGCCACCAGGTCGTGCAGGCCGAGAGTGCGGCCCGAGCCCACCACGTCGGCAATCACGTCAGCGACGCCGAGCTGGATCGAGATCTCGACGGCACCGTCCAATCGGATCACCGAGGCCTCGATCCCCTGTGCCGCAAGGTCCTTGCGGACCAGGTTCGGAAACGACGTGGCGATGCGCTTGCCCGCCAGGTCCTGTGAGCTCCACTCCCGACCGGCCGGGCCGGCGTAGCGGAAGGTCGAATTGCCGAAGCCCAACGACAGGCGCTCACGCACCGGGGCGTCGGAGTCTGCGGCCAGATCGCGTCCGGTGATACCCAGATCGAGCTGACCCGAACCCACGTAGATCGCGATGTCCTTGGGACGCAGAAAGAAGAACTCGACGTTGTTGACAGGGTCGACGACGGTCAGGTCCTTGGGGTCACGCCGCCGCCGGTATCCCGCCTCGGCGAGGATCTCGGCAGCCGACTCGCTGAGTGAGCCCTTGTTGGGCACCGCGACGCGCAACATCTGATCGGCCACGGCTCACAACTTCCGGTAGACGTCGTCGAGGGTCAGCCCCCGGGAGATCATCAACACCTGGGTCCAGTACAGCAACTGGCTGACCTCCTCGGCCAGTGACTCGTCGCTCTCGTGCTCGGCGGCCAGCCACACCTCGCCGGCCTCCTCCAGGATCTTCTTGCCGAGCCCATGGATGCCGGCGTCAAGGGCGGCGACCGTGCCGCTGCCGGCAGGTCGGGTGCGCGCGTTGTCGCTGAGTTCGGCAAACAGGGCGTCGAAGGTCTTCACAGGCATGAATTGTTTCATGCTCTGAGGGGGTCCATTTGTGGGGTTCCATAGAAGGATGAGCGAATCTGTCGGCGACGACCTGCCGACCTACACCGCCCGGGTCGCGGCTGTCCACACCATCCTGGCCAAACACCTGCCGGTGACCGGCCTGGTCCAGAGCAATCGCCTGGCCAACCCGATTCCACCGCTCGACTGCCTGTCCGCTTCCTGGGGTGCGGACCTGAGCTCTCCCGCGACGCTCACGCTGTCGATCCATCGCGTACCGGACTTCGCCGCCGAGGTCGCCGAGCTGCGCTACGGCGCCGACCCGGCCCAGGGGACCTACGAGGCGCAACGTGCAGATCCCGACGAGTTTGCCCTGGTGCAGCCACGATTGTCCAGCGTCTGGGTGGTTGTCGGGCACTGTGAGGTGCATCTGACCCACCGCGGCGTCTCACCCGAGAAGCTGATCGACGCTGCCGTCGAGATCGCCCGCAGCGTGGGTTGCGGACGGTATGAAGACGATTTCGCTCCCCCGCTACTGCCGCCGGACTGGAAGCCTCCGGGGTATCGCTAGGCACTCAACGCGTTGGCGTGCATGTCCTCGAGGTTCTTGCCCTTCGTCTCCTCAACCCACCGCCATACGAACAGGAACGACAGCACCGCGCACATGGCGTAGAAACCGTATGCCGCGCCCAGCACACTGCGCAGCTCCGGGAACGACACAGTGATCAGCCAGTTCGCCGTCCACTGCCCGGCCGCAGCCAGTCCGAGGGCTGCTGCCCGGATGCGGTTGGGGAACATCTCGCCGAGCAATACCCACACCACCGGGCCCCAAGACATGCCGAAGGCCACCACGAACAGATTGGCCGCGATCAGTGCGATCGGACCGGTGATCCCGCCGAGATACGGTTGCAGCTCCATCAGGCCGGTCGACTTGTTCAGCACCTCATGGGACCGGGCGGTGCCGAAGATGACGGCCATGGTGCCCAGGGTCAGCGCCATGCCGACCGAGCCGATCAACAGCAGCGGCTTACGACCGATCTTGTCGATCAACGCGATCGCGATCAACGTGGTGACGATATTCGTCACCGACGTGATGACGGTGATGATGAACGACGAGCTCTCGTCGAATCCCACCGCCTGCCACAGCACATTCGAGTAGTAGAAGATCACGTTGATGCCGACGAACTGCTGGAACACCGACAGCCCGAGGCCCACCCACACGATGCCGTAGACACCGCCCGCCGGTTTGCGCAGATCCCGCCAGGCCGGAGGCTTCTCCTGTTGGAGGGTGTCCTGGATCCGGCCGAGGGTGATCTCCAGGTTCTTCTCCCCCAGCAGGCGTGACAGCACCTTGCGGGCCTCCGGAATCCGGTGCGTGGCAACCAGATATCGGGGCGATTCGGGGATCGTGAACGTCAGCAGGCCGTAGACGACGGCAGGAACCGTCATCAGCAGGAACATCCAGCGCCAGGCCTCCATGTTGAGCCAGAGTTCCTTGCCTGCTCCCCCGGCGATGTGGGCCAGCAGGGCATCGATGCTCAGCGCCAGGAAGATGCCGCAGACGATCGCCAGTTGCTGCAGCGATCCCAGCCGGCCGCGAATCCTCGGCGGCGAGGTCTCGGCGATGTAGGCCGGTGCGATCACCGAGGCGATACCGACCCCGATACCGCCGACGATGCGGAACAGCACCACCACCCACACGCTGGGCGCCAGGCCCGTGCCGACGGCGCTGATGAAGAACAGGACCGCCGCGATCTTCATCACCGCGATCCGGCCTATCCGGTCGGCGATCCGGCCGGCGGTCAGCGCACCGACCGCCGCGCCGAGCAGCGCCGAGGCCACCGCGAAACCCAGGATCTTGTTGTCGATGTCGAAGTGCTTCTGGATGGCGTCCACGGCGCCGTTGATCACCGCGCTGTCGTAGCCGAACAACAAACCGCCGAGGGCGGCAACCGAGGCGATGCGCACGGCGCTGCGTCCGGACGAGTAGTAGTCGTCGTCGTGGACCGCCGGAGAGCCGTCACCTGCCGGGCCGTGTGCCATACCGTGTCCCCTCCGCACCATTGCGTGACTGGTAACAATCACCTTGGCACAGTGGACCCGCAGCTAGGGCCATATCAGGCAGCTGAATTCGACGCGTCAGGCGCTGCGCACGTCCGCGTCGGCCACCAGTTCGGCATGGATCGTCCGCAGGTCCTCGACACCGAGCACACCGAGAGACTCGACGTGCCTGCGTCGCGTCCCCGCGGGGACCTCGACATCGTTGGGTACCACCAACACCGGGCAGCCCGCTGCTTCGGCCGAGGCCGTCCCGGTGACCGAGTCCTCCACGGCCAGGCAGTGTTCTGCGGGAATTCCGAGCAGGTGCGCGGCCCGCAGATAGGGATCCGGTGCCGGTTTGGCCTGATCTACCTCGTCACCGCAGACGCTCACGGTGAAGTAGTGACTGCCAATGCTTTTCAGTGCCCGCTCGGTGAGCCCACGGCGGGTGTTGGTCACCAGTGCCATCGGGATGCCCACCTCGGTGAGCGCGTCGAGCATCTCCTTGGCACCCGGTCGCCACGGTAACCCCTGCTCGAAAAGCTCACCGGTGTAGTCGTGCAGCCAGTCCGCCGATTCGGCCATGGCCGCCGGCGTGGGCTCCAGTCCGAGGTCGTCGTAGACGATGCGCATGACGGTCTCGGCGGAGCCGCCGACGGTCGATTCCCGGACCTCAGGCGTCAGCACCCCACCCATGCGCGCGTACAGCGCGTGCATGGCGATATCCCACAGCTTTTCGGAATCGACGAGCGTGCCGTCCATATCCCAGAGCACAGCACGCATGCCGGACATTCTCGCATTGTCGGACGGCGTCGATAGCGTGGGACCATGACGATATTGGTGACGGGAGCCACAGGGAACATCGGCAGGCGCGTCGTGGATCAACTAATTCGTTTGGGCGGCAGCGATATCGGGGACATCCGCGCGTTGACCACAAACCCGGCGAAAGCAGCGCTGCCCGGATCTGTGACGGCAATCACCGGATACCTGGGCAAACCGGACACGCTGGCGGCCGCATTCGACGGCGTCGACTGCGTGTATCTGGCTCCGTTCCCCGCGACCATCGGCGCGACGCTCGAGCTGATGGTCCAGGCGGGGGTGCAGTATGTGGTGGCGCTGTCCGGCGGGGCGCACTGGGCCGACCACGCCGACGCGATCGCCGCCTCCGGTCTGGCCCACACCCAGCTCGGACCCGGCGAGTTCTGCGAGAACTTCGCGATGTGGGGCCCGCAGATCAAGGCCGGCGTCGTCCGCGACATCAGTCCTGAGCATGTCGAGTCGCCGGTGTCGATGGACGACATCGCCCGCGTGGCGGCGCACCTGTTGACGGCGCCGCGGGCGCCCCACCTCGGCAGAATGTATGAGCTCACGGGTCCGGTCGCGCTGTCCCGCGCTGACATCGCTCGCCAGATCGGCGCAGGCATCGGCACGCCCGTCGAGGTGCGGCCCTGCGGCCGCGCCGAGGCCGAAGAGCTGTTGCGCCCCGTCATGGGCGACGGCGCGCGCTGGTACCTCGACCTCTTCGAGGGCGACCTCGAACCCCAGGCCGCCAATGACAACGTCGCGCAGTTGACGGGCACGCCGGCCGAGTCGATCGCGCAGTGGGCGGCCCGTAATCGGAACCTGTTCGTCTAACCGCGGCAGGCTTGAGCCGGAACGGTTTCCGTTCCGGCTCAAGCAATCCCGGCTCAGTCCTCCGGGTTGTATGCCAGGTTGGAACTGAGCCAGCGCTCAGCTTCGGCCAGAGTCCAGCCCTTGCGCTTGGCGTAGTCGGCCACCTGGTCCTGGGCCATCCGGCCCACCACGAAGTACTGCGACTGCGGGTGCGAGAAGTACCAGCCGCTGACGGCGGCACCGGGCCACATCGCCATCGATTCGGTCAGCTCGATGCCGGTCCGCTCCTTGACCTGCATCAGCTTCCAGAGCGTCACCTTCTCGGTGTGCTCCGGGCAAGCCGGGTAGCCGGGGGCGGGCCGGATGCCCACGTACTTCTCACCGATGAGCGCCTCGTTGTCCAGATGTTCGTCGGGCTGATAGCCCCAGAACTCCTCACGGACCCGCTGGTGCATCCGCTCGGCGAACGCCTCGGCCAACCGGTCGGCGAGCGACTCCAGCAGGATGGCGCTGTAGTCGTCGAGGGCAGCCTTGAACTCCATGATCTTTTCCTGGCTGCCCAGGCCCGCGGTGACGGCGAAGGCACCGACATAGTCGGCCAGACCGCTGTCCTTGGGCGCGATGAAGTCGCCGAGACTCCGGTTCGGGATGCCGTCCCGATGCTCGCCCTGCTGGCGCAGGTTGTGCAGCGTCGTCAGCACCTCGGTGCGGCTCTCGTCGGTGTAGACCTCGATGTCGTCTCCGACCGCGTTGGCCGGGAAGAAACCGATCACGCCGTTGGCGCGCAGCCACTTCTCCTTGATCAGGGTGTCGAGCATCTCCTGGGCATCGTCGTACAACTTGCGCGCGGCCTCACCCGTGGCGGGGTTGTTGAGGATGTCGGGGAAGCGCCCCTTCATCTCCCAGGCGTTGAAGAACGGCTGCCAGTCGATGTACTCGCGAAGCTCGGCGAGGTCGTAGTCGTGGAAATCTCGCACTCCCGTCCCGATGGCGGGCACCGGCGGCGTGTAGCCGTCCCACTCGATCGGTGTCCGATTCGCGCGGGCCTGCTCCAGCGTCACCATCGGCCGCTCGTTCTTCTGGGCGTGCCGTTCACGCAAGGCCGCGTAGTCGGTCTCGGTGGCCTCCAACAGGGCCGGCCGCTGCTTGTCGTCGAGCAACGCGGCAGCCACCGGCACCGAGCGGGACGCGTCCTTGACCCACACCACCGGGCCGTTACGGCGCGGTGAGATCTTCACGGCCGTGTGAGCGCGCGAGGTGGTCGCGCCACCGATCAGCAGCGGGATCTCGAACCCCTGGCGTTCCATCTCGACGGCGAAGTTGACCATCTCGTCCAGCGACGGGGTGATCAGACCGGACAGCCCGATGATGTCGGCGTTGTGCTCCTTGGCGGCGTCCAGAATCTTCTGGGCAGGCACCATCACACCGAGGTCGATCACCTCGAAGTTGTTGCACTGCAAGACAACCCCGACGATGTTCTTGCCGATGTCGTGGACATCGCCCTTCACCGTCGCCATCACGATGGTGCCGTTGGTGTCCTTGGAGTCAGCGGTACCGTTCTGCTCCTTCTCCGCCTCGATGTAGGGCAGCAGATAGGCCACGGCCTTCTTCATCACCCGGGCCGACTTCACCACCTGCGGCAGGAACATCTTGCCCGAGCCGAACAGGTCACCGACAACGTTCATGCCGTCCATCAGCGGGCCCTCGATCACCTCGATCGGCCGCCCACCGGCAGCGGCGATCTCTGCCCGCAACTCCTCGGTGTCGGCGTCGACGTGAGCGTCGATGCCCTTCACCAGCGCGTGGGTGATCCGCTCGCGGACGGGCAGGCTGCGCCACTCGGCTGCTGCCGGATCACCGGATTCCTTGTCCTTGCTGTTGAAGCGCTCGGCGATCTCGAGGAGCCGCTCGGCCGCGTCCTCGCGGCGGTTGAGCACGACGTCCTCGATGCGGTCCCGCAGCTCCGGGTCGATCGAGTCGTAGGGCACCAACGCACCGGCGTTGACGATGCCCATGTCCAGCCCGGCCTTGATGGCGTGGAACAGGAACACCGCGTGGATCGCCTCGCGAACCGGGTTGTTGCCCCGGAACGAGAACGACACGTTCGAGATACCGCCGGAGATGTGCACCCCGGGAAGGTTCTCCTTGATCCAGGCACAGGCCTGGATGAAGTCGATCCCGTAGGTCGCGTGCTCCTCGATACCGGTCGCCAGCGCGAAGCAGTTCGGGTCGAAGATGATGTCCTCGGCCGGGAAGCCGACCTCTTCGGTCAGGATCCGATACGCGCGTCCGCAGATCTCCTTGCGGCGCTCCAGGTTGTCGGCCTGCCCCTGCTCGTCGAACGCCATCACGACCACGGCGGCGCCGTACTTGCGGCACAGCCGGGCCTCACGGATGAACTTCTCCTCGCCCTCCTTCATGGAGATCGAGTTGACGATCGGCTTGCCCTGCACGTTCTTCAAGCCGGTTTCGATGACCTCCCACTTGGATGAGTCGATCATCACCGGGACGCGGCTGATGTCCGGTTCGGCCGCGATCAACTTGGTGAACCGGTCCATCGCGGCGACGCCGTCGATCATGCCCTCGTCCATGTTGATGTCGATGACCTGCGCACCGACCTCGACTTGCTGCAGGGCGACCGACAGCGCGGTGTCGTAGTCCTCGGCCTTGATCAGGTTCCGGAACCGGGCGGAGCCCGTGATGTTGGTCCGCTCGCCGATGTTCACGAACAGGGAGTCTTCGGTGATGTTGAGCGGTTCCAGACCCGAGAGCCGGGTGGCGATCTCGATCTCGGGAACCTGGCGCGGCGGCTTGCCTTCGACCACCTCGGCGATCTTCGCGATGTGGGCGGGTGTCGTTCCGCAGCACCCACCCGCCAGGTTGATCAGGCCGGCCTCGGCGAACTCGGCGATGTAGGACGCCTGGCTTTCCGGGGACTCGTCGTACTCGGCGAAGGCGTTGGGCAGGCCGGCGTTCGGGTAGCAGGAGACGAAGGTGTCCGCGATGCGTGACATCTCTGCGATGTAGGGCCGCATCTCGGGGGCGCCGAGGGCGCAGTTGAGCCCCACCGCGATCGGGTTGGCGTGCCTGATCGAATTCCAGAACGCTTCGGTGACCTGACCGGACAATGTCCGGCCGGAGGCATCGGTGATGGTGCCCGAGATGATCACCGGCCAACGGCGTCCGCGGTCCTCGAACAGCGTCTCGAGGGCGAACACGGCGGCCTTTGCGTTCAGCGTGTCGAAGATCGTCTCGATGATGATGATGTCCGCGCCGCCGTCCACCAGACCCTTGGCGGCCTCGAGGTACGCGGCAACCAGCTGGTCGTAGGAGACGTTGCGCGCCCCGGGGTCGTTGACGTCCGGCGAGATCGACGCCGTCCGCGTCGTGGGCCCCAGCGCCCCGGCGACGTAGCGGGGCTTGGCCGGGGTAACGAACTCGTCGCAGGCGGCCCGGGCCAGGGCTGCGCCGGCGAAGTTGAGCTCGTAGCTCAGTTCTTCCATCCCATAGTCGGAGAGCGAGATCGCGTTCGCGTTGAACGTGTTGGTCTCCAGGATGTCGGCGCCCGCCTCGAGATACTCGCGGTGGATCGCCTCGATGATGTGCGGCTGCGTGAGGTTGAGCAGGTCGTTGTTGCCCTGCAGATCGCTCGGCCAGTCCTTGAACCGCTCGCCCCGGTAGTCGGCCTCATCCGGCCGGTCACGCTGGATCGCCGTGCCCATCGCGCCGTCGATCACCATGATCCGCTCGCGAAGGGTGGCCGTCAGTTCGTCGGTGCAGTCGGGGCGAATGTTCGGCTCAGCGATGTTCAACCCGGGGACGTTCACGTGCACTCCTTCCGTAGCGGAAGGCGTCCTTGACTCTGCCGAGCGTGGCGGATACCGGAGAGGACCAAACCCCCCGGGAACCGTTGCAACGCCTCTCGACCAGAAAAGTCTACGTCGTCGTCTGATCGACGTTCGGACGCCCAACTCGTCGCTGCGATCAACCCGACCCGCGCGACGTCGTGTGCCCTGAGGCCGGCGCTCGCGGATCTTGTCGGAAATGTCCTGGTAACCAAGGCTAACCAGATTGCAGCCGAACGTATTTCGTCTCGACGGCGCTGTCACCCACCACCACATGCGCGGGGCCGGTCTGAACCAGATCGGTGCCGTAGGCGGATTTGTCAGCGCCAGTCACATAAACAGGGTAGACGGTCTATCAAACACTGCCGTCGGTACCGCAGCGACCCGCGTACACAACGACCTCGTCAGCACCATCCAAGGCTTAGGCTGAAGGAGTGACACCGTCGTATCCGAACGCCGGCCGGCGTATGAACTTGCCCGAGTTGAAGGACGCCACCATCGTGGCGGCTTTCGAGGGCTGGAATGACGCCGGCGACGCGGCCAGTGACGCGCTGGACCACCTGGATGCGATCTGGGAAGCCCAGCAGATCGTCGAGATAGACGACGAGTCGTATTACGACTATCAGGTGAACCGTCCGGTGATCCGCCAGGTTGACGGCGTCACCAGGGAATTGGTGTGGCCGTCGATGCGGATCTCGCATTGCCGTCCTCCGGGCAGCAACCGCGATGTGGTGTTGATGCACGGCGTCGAACCCAACATGCGCTGGCGTACCTTCTGCGCCGAATTGTTGGCCATCGCCGACAAACTCAACGTGCAGACCGTGGTGATCCTGGGTGCACTGCTGGCCGACACCCCGCACACCAGGCCCGTGCCGGTGTCGGGCTCGGCGTATTCGTCCGAGTCGGCCAAGTTCTTCAACCTGGAGGAGACCCGCTACGAAGGCCCGACGGGCATCGCCGGGGTTTTCCAGGACGCGTGTGTGCAGGCCGGCATCCCGGCCGTCACGTTCTGGGCGGCGGTCCCCCACTATGTGTCGCAGCCGCCCAGCCCGAAGGCCACCGTGGCCCTGCTGCGCCGAGTCGAGGATGTACTGGACGTCGAGGTGCCGCTGGCGGACCTGCCCGCCGCCGCCGAGGAATGGGAACAGGCCGTCACCGAGATGACCGCCG
Organism: Mycolicibacterium fortuitum subsp. fortuitum; assembly: GCF_022179545.1. The sequence goes on from NZ_AP025518.1 coordinate 3,729,178, forward strand.
AGGACGAGGAGATCGCCGAATACGTCGCCTCCCTGGAGCAGCGCGGCGACGCCGAGGTCGATATGAACGAGGCGTTGGGCAAGATCGACGGGGACGCGCTGGCGGCGGAGTTTGAGCGCTACCTGCGTCGTCGCGGCCGCTGAGCGGCCAATTCGACTGGAGCCGCTGAGCGGCCAATTCAGCCAGCGCCGCTGAGCGGCCAATCCAGCCGAAGCCGCTGAGCGGACAATCCAGCCGAAGCCGCTAGTCCTTCTCCAGGGCCTCGATGCGCGCACTGGTCGAGCGGCCCAAAGCGGCGGCCTCGGCATCGAGTTTCGGCAGCAGCGCCGGAGTGAACTTGAGGATGTCGCGCTCCGCCAACGGCGTGGTGACGAACGGCCGGATCCAGCGGAAGGCCCCGACCCAGCCCGGACAGTAGATCCGCTTCTTGCGGCCCTCGATGCCCTTGACGAAGGCTGCGCCGCAGGCGTCGACGGTGGTGGTGCGGTTGAGGGGCGGCGGCAGCTTGGAGAGCATTTCGCGGAATGCCGAGAGGTCGGACTTGGCATCCTGCACCAGCGGGGTGTCGATCCAGCTCATGTGCGCCGAGCCGACATCGACGCCGCGGTGGGCCACCTCGAGGCGCAGGGTGTTGGCGAAATACTCGGCACCGGCTTTGGAGGCGTGATAGGCGGCCAGGCCGGGTGCCGACGTGAAGGCCGCGAGCGAGGACACCACGAGCACGTACCCGCGGCGCTCGATGACGGACGGCAGCGTGGCGCGAACGGTGTTGAACACACCCGTCACGTTGATGTCGATGACCCGCTTGAACGCCTCGGGGTCGACCTGCATCACCGAACCGAAGCTGGCGATACCGGCGTTGGCCATCACGATGTCGATGCCGCCGAAGCGTTCGACGGCGGCATCAGCGGCCTTCTGCATGGCAGCCAGGTCACGCACGTCGGCCAGCGCCGTCAGCACGTGCTCTTCTCCGAGCTCGGCCGCCAGAGCGCTCAGCGGCGCTTCATCGAGGTCGGTGAGCACCAGCTTGGCGCCCCGACGGCGCAGCCTGTGGGCTACCTCGGCACCGATGCCGCGTGCACCGCCGGTGATGAAGACGACTTTCCCGTTCACAGAACCCATTGCCGCAACGTACCCCACCGAGGCGCGCGCGACGAGGCCCTACAGTTCGACGCCGAGCAGCGCGTCCACCGCGTCGGCAACATGGCGGGGCGCGGCGGCGTCATGACCACCGTAGGCCAGCGCATCGGTGCACCAACCATCCAGTGCGGCAAGCGCTTTCGGGGTGTCCAGGTCGTCGGCGAGGTACCGGCGCACACGGGCCACCACGTCCGTCGCATCCGGACCGGCAGGCAGCGCGACGGCCGCGCGCCAGTGCTTCAGACGCGCATTGGCCGCCTCAAGCACCTCATTGCTCCAGAACCGGTCGCTGCGGTAGTGCCCGGCGAACAGCCCCAGCCGGATGGCGGACGGCTCCACGCCCTGCTCGCGCAGTCGGGACACCAGCACCAGGTTGCCCCGGCTCTTGCTCATCTTGTGCCCGTCCCAGCCGATCATGCCGGCGTGCACGTAGTGACGGGCGAAACGCCGCTCCCCCGTGACAGATTCGGCGTGTGCGGCGGAGAACTCGTGGTGCGGGAAGATCAGATCGCTGCCGCCACCCTGGATGTCCAGGCCGGAGCCGATGCGGCTGAGCGCGATCGCCGAACACTCCACGTGCCAGCCGGGCCGCCCGGCGCCGAACGGCGAGGGCCAGCTCGGTTCGCCGGGACGCTCGGCGCGCCACAGCAGGGCGTCGAGTTCGTCGCTCTTGCCTGCCCGGTCGGGGTCACCGCCCCGCTCGCCGAACAGGCGCAGCATGGTTTCACGGTCGTAGCCCGACTCGTAACCGAACTGCAGGGTGGCGTCGGCGCGGTAGTACACGTCGGGATATTCGGCGTCGTCGACCACGTAGGCCGCGCCCGAGGCCAGCATCTTCTCCACCAACTCGATCACCTCGGTGATCGTCTCGGTTGCGGCCACGTAGTCGCGCGGGGGCAGCACCCGCAGGGCGGCCATGTCCTCGCGGAAAAGCTGGGTCTCGCGGTCGCCGAGATCGCGCCAGTCGATGCCGTCCCGTTCAGCCCGCTCGAACAGCGGATCGTCCACATCGGTGACGTTCTGGACGTAGTGCACGGTGTGCCCGGCGTCCAGCCACAGCCGGTGCACCAGATCGAATGTCAGGTAGGTCGCAGCGTGCCCGAGGTGGGTCGCGTCGTAGGGGGTGATGCCGCAGACGTACATGGTGGCCGTCGGACCCGGGGTCACCGGACGTACCTGACGGTCGGCGCTGTCATACAGCCGCAGCTGCGGACCACGCCCTTCCAGCACCGGAATTGACGGTGCCGACCACGCTCGCATGGTCTCGACTCTAAGGTGCTCGCTCAGGACGGCCTCCCGCCGGTCGGTCCCGCACAGTTCTCCGAACTCAGACAATGGCGCGGGCGGTTTCATTCCCGTCTCCGCCGCATCGCCGCGAAAGATGCTCACCGGGCCGCCCCGATCGCGTCTAGCAGGATCGGCGCCAGCTCCTTGCGGCACATCACGAAGTCCGGCAGGTACGGGTCGGCACGGTTGTACCGCAGCTCGGAGCCGTCCAGCCGGGAGGCATGCAATCCCGCGGCCAGCACCACACCTGCAGGTGCGGCAGAATCCCACTCCCACTGCCCGCCTGCGTGGATGTAGGCGTCGACGTCACCGCGCACCACGGCCATCGCCTTGGCACCGGCCGAGCCGATCCGCACCATCCGAAAATCGAGCTGCTCACGCATCCGCCAGAGCACCGCAGGGGGCCGGTTCGAGCTCGCGGTGATCAGCAGAGGCCCGGGCCGTCGAGGGCCGGGCGGGGTGACGGTGTCGCTGCGGTACACCTCGCCCCGCGCGGGCAGGGCCACGACCGCATCCGACAGGCCTCCGTCGACGCCGACCGAGCGCTGCCACAGCGCGATGTGCACAGCCCAGTCCTCGCGCCCGGGCAGGGAGAACTCATGCGTGCCGTCGACGGGGTCGACGATCCAGACCCGGTCGGCTTCGACGCGGGACAGGTCGTCGACCGCTTCCTCACTGAGGACGGAGTCTCCGGGCCGAGCCTGGGCCAGCCGGTCCAGGATCAGTGCGTTGGACCGCCGGTCGCCCTCGTCACCGAGGTAGTACGGGTCGTAGAAACCGACCTCCTCGCGTACGGCCAACAGCAGCTCACCGGCCTCCTTGGCCACTGCAGCAGCCAGGTCGGCGTCGGTCGAGTGCACCGAGCAAGTTTGACATTCGTCCCCCAGCCGATGAATCCAGGGGATTCCAACACGTGCGCGCCGCGGCCCTTGACCGCCATGAACCAGCGCACCGGGGCGCCCCTGGTGCCGGTAGTGTCAGGCAGCGCTGCGACTGAAGAGGAGATTCATGACCGAGCAGACCCCCGTCGAAAACCTGTCCGACTCGTGGCGCTGGAAGTTCGATTTCTTCGACACCTACGGTCTGCCCAACTCAAGCCCCGAAGCCAAGGCCGCATACCGCAACCTCAGCTTCATGGCCAAGTTGCGGCTCTCCTCGAACATCCTGGCTTTCCTGTTCGGGCCGATCTACTTCTTCGTCAAAGGCATGTGGCGCAAAGGCTTGACGCTGCTGGGGTTGACCATCGCAGTGGCGGCGGTTCTGGTGGTGGTCGACGTCAGCGACTCGATCGGCAGGGCCATCGGCATCGCCGTCTCTGTGCTGGCGATGTCGACCGCCAACTACGCCTACTACTTGCACGTGGCGCGCGGCAGCCAGTCCTGGAATCTGTTCGAGGGTTTCGGGCGCGCCCGCTAGATGTACCTGGCGGGCTAGAACGCCGGCCACGGGATCGGGCGGTGCCGATCCGGTGTCGGCATCACCGGATTATGCAGTAGGCCAACGATTCTGGACCGCAGTGCGGCGATCTCGGCTTGGGTGATGTGTTCACACATCTGCTCTGCCAAACCCGAGAACCCGTCGCGCAGCGCCGCCACATCGGCCAGAGTTTCGTCGTCGACAGGCTTGCCGGCCCAGCCCCACAGCACGGTCCGCAGCTTGTCCTCGACGTGCAGGCTCACCCCGTGGTCCACGCCGTACACAGCGCCGTCGAGGCCGGCCAGGATGTGCCCGCCCTTGCGGTCGGCGTTGTTGATCAGCACGTCGAACACCGCCATCCGGAACAGCCGAGGATCGTCGGCGTGCACCAGCGTCACCTCGTCGCCGGCGTGGTCGTAAGCCCGCAGGATCGGCAGGAAGCCCGGTGGCAGATGTCCGGCCGGTAGCAGGTCCACCAGATCCGGGCCGGAATCGGGCTGGTCCCCCACCTGGTCACCCGGCTGATCCACCCACAGCTGCAGCATGCCCGGACCGGCCGGCCCGTCACGAATGATGGTGAGGGGCACGACATTCCAGCCCAACGCGGTTGAGACGAGGTAGGCGCCCAGCTCACGGCCGGCCAACGTGCCGTCGGGAAAATCCCACAGCGGGGCTTCGCCGCGGATCGGCTTGTACACGCAGTGCACCTTTTGCGCGCCCAGAGTTGCCTCGCACAGGAAGGTGGCGTTGCTCGCCGACCGGATGCGGCCGATGACCGTCAGCTCGCCGTCGGCCAGGACCTCGCGGTCGGATTCGGGCCGAGCCTGCCCGCCGTCAGCTGTCGATGTCATCGTCGGACCCGGCCACCTCACCGCGCCGATAACCATTGGTACGCACGCAGATGTGGCCGTCGGGATCCAGCGGTTCATCGCACAGCGGGCACGGCGGGCGTCCGGCCGAGATCACCCGGTTGGACCGGGTGGCGAATTCCCTGGCCGATTCCGGAGTGAGGAACACCCGCACGGCATCAGGCCCGTCCTCGGCGTCGTCGAGGACCACGGAGGCGTCGAACTCCCCTTCGGAGACCGCGAGCAGCTCCACCACGACGGTCTGGGCTTCCGAATCCCAACCCAGCCCCATCGTTCCCACCCGGAACTCGGCATCGACCGGGGTGACCAGCGGCAGCAGATCGTTCACCTCGCCGGTGTCCGGCGGGATCGGCGTTCCGAAGCGGCGGTTGATCTCGGTCAACAGGGCGGCGATCCGCTCAGCCAGGACTGCGACCTGCTGCTTCTCCAAGATCACCGAGATCACCCGCTTGTCGTGTACAGCTTGCAGGTAGAAAGTCCGGTTACCGGGTTGGCCGACGGTCCCGGCCACGAAACGGTCGGGGGTGCGGAAGACGTGAATTGCGCGGGCCATGGCACCTTCCAAAATACCGGTAGCAGCGCCGCGGGTCAGTTGGTGGACCCACCCACCACGGCATCGGTGGTGGGTTTGGCGGCCAGTCCGGCGCTCAACTGCGTGCCGGTGTGGTTGATGTGCATCACGAACGGCCGCAGATCGGTGTAGCGGATCACGCTCATCGATGCCGGATCGGCGGTGATGCGTTGGAACCCGTCAAGGTGCACGCCCAGGGCATCGGCCAGCACCGCCTTGATCACGTCGCCGTGCGTGCAGGCCAGCCACAGCACGTCGGCGCCGTGCGCGTCGGCCAGCGCCCGGTCGCGTTCGCGCACCGCGGCGACCGCCCGGGCCTGCACCTGGGCCAGACCCTCCCCCTCGGGGAACACCGCCGCACTGGGCTGCTGCTGGACCACCGCCCACAGCGGTTCCTTCACCAGTTCGGCGATGGCGCGGCCGGTCCAGCTGCCATAGTCCACCTCGGTCAGCCGTTCATCGACGATCGGCTCCAACGTCAGCGCCTCGGCCAGCGGTGTGACCGTCCGTACGCATCGCAACAGCGGCGAGTGCACGATCGCGGTCACCGGCAGATCGCCGATTCGAGAGACCAGACCCTCCGCCTGTTCGATACCGCGCTCGTCGAGATCAACGCCCTCGCTGCGACCGGCGAGGGTATGCGCAGTGTTCGACGTCGAGCGGCCGTGCCGCAGCAGAATCACCGTCATATCAATTCCTCCGTCATTGGGCGGCGACGACCCCGGTCCCCAGCAGCGCCAGCACCACCACGCCCAGCACCACCCGATAGCCGACGAACCAGTACATGCTGTGCGATACCAGGAATTTCAGGAACCAGGCGATCGCGGCGAAACCGACGACGAATGCGATCACCGTGGCCACCAACAGCTGGGCACCGGTGGCACTCATGCCCTCACCGACCGGATGGAAGGCATCCGGTAGGGAGAACAGGCCGGAAGCGAACACCGCAGGGATCGCCAAAAGGAAACCGAAGCGGGCCGCGAGCTCGCGCTCCATGCCGAGGAAGAGCCCTGCGCTGATGGTCGCACCGGAACGCGACACGCCGGGCACCAGCGCCAGGCACTGCGCCAGACCCACGATGATGCTGTCGCGCCAGGTCAGCTGTTCCACGCGTCGAGTCTGCCTGCCGTAGTACTCAGCCGCGGCGATCACTGCCGAGAACACGATCAGCGCCGACGCCACCAGCCACAGATTTCTTGCACCCGTGCGGATTTCGTCTTTGAACAGCAGGCCGAAAACCCCGATCGGGATACTGCCGATGATCACCCACCAGCCGAGCCGGTAATCGGCGGACCGGTGCGCCGCGTTGAACAGCCCGGCAAACCACGCCTTGATGATGCGGCCGATGTCCCGGGCGAAGTACACCAACACCGCCAGCTCGGTTCCCAGCTGGGTCACCGCTGTGAACGAGGCGCCCGCGTCGTCGTCGAAGAAAACCCGGGACGTGATCGCGAGATGCCCCGACGACGACACCGGCAGAAACTCGGTGAGCCCCTGGACAATCGACAACACAACCACTTGTAGCCAGGACATGGCACCGACGTCAGTCACGACGACGACCGTACCGTGGCCCCGGCGGCCGGATGCGTCAGCGACCGGCGCGCGAAACCGGCTGCGCGTCGGCGACCGCGTCACGGACCGTTGCCGACAGGCTGCGTTCATCAGACAGGTCGATATCGGTCAGTTTGCGCGTGGCCATCGCCACCACGTCGTCCTCGATCGGAACCGGGCCGGACAGCCGCGGACGGTAGACCTCGATCACGAGTTGCTGACGCTCGATGTGGAAAGAAAAACTCCGGCCGTCGCCAACTTGGCCAAACCCACTGGCGTGTACACCAGTGGAAATATCCTCCATAGCAAACTCGCGGTTACCCAGTTCCCGGTCTGCGGCGAGGGTCATGGTCGAACCATACCTCGACTTATGCCGCGTTGGTTGCAGACGCGAGCATTTCCGGCCGACGGCCATGCCTAAACTGGATTCCTGCACGTCACCGACCATCCGTTTCGATCGAGAGCCATCCGTTGCGCCCAATATCTGCAGGTCAGCCAGTTCGCGCCGGCCTCCTCGCGCTGGCCCTGCTGCTCACCGCGGGCTGCACGTCCAACCCCGCCGATACGCCGCCACCCACCATCGAGCCCGCTCAGGCCGCGGTCTCGCCCCCGGTCACCGGCACCCCGGACGGCCAGATCCGGCCCTTGCGCGGACACGCGACGACCGCGGCGTTCGACCCAGCAACCGGCACACTGGCCGTTCTGGCTCCCGCGGCCGAAGGCCAGTCGACGCTCAGCCTGATGACCGGCAACCGACCGCCGCGCGAGGTGACACTCATGCCCGCGGCCACCGCCCTCAGCATCGACACCAAGGGCGATGTTCTGGCGTCGACGCGCGGCGGCTACTTCCGCATCGACCTGGCCGCCGCCAAGGCCAGCAAAATCGACGTGGATGGCGCCCAGGGCGTCGACTTCACCGCCATCGCACTACGCGCCGACGGCAATCCGGTGCTGGGCAGTGCCGACGGAGCGGTCTACACACTGGGCGGCGACCACACCGTAGCTGCCCGGCTCAAAATCTTCGCCCGCGTGGATTCCCTTGTCACACAAGGAAATACCGCAGTGGTCCTGGACCGTGGTCAGACCTCGGTGACGGCTGTCAACCCCGACGGCACAAAGGCCGCACAGGCACTGCGGGCCGGCGAAGGCGCCACCACCATGGCTGCCGATACCCGCGGCCGGGTGCTCGTCGCCGACACCCGCGGCGACGAGCTACTGGTGTTCGGCGCCGACCCGCTGATCATGCGGCAGCGCTACCCGGTACCCGCCGCGCCCTACGGCCTTGCCGGTTCCGCCGAGCTGGCCTGGGTGTCGCAGACCGCGGCGAACACTGTGATTGGTTACGATCTCTCCACCGGCATACCGGTGGAAAAGGTGCGTTATCGAACCGTGCAGCAACCGAACTCCCTGACCTACGACGAGAAGACGGACACGCTCTACGTGGTGTCCGGCTCGGGAGCCGGTGTGCAGGTGATCCCCAGGGCGTCGGGACGCCGATGACCACAATCCAGCAGGGTCGCATGCCTCCGGGCTGGGACAAGGTCGTCGCCGAGGATCGTTCCGAGGAATACGACTGGATTCCGCTGCGGCTACCGCCGGATGTCACCAGGATCAGCGCCTCGATCCGTTTGTCGATCGAGGCCGAGTACCGCGGCTGGGAACTGACCCGGGTGCGGGCCTACACAGATGGGAGCCGACGGGTGCTGTTGCGCCGCAAGAAATCCGCGTCATCGATGCCGGGCACACCTCAGGCGCCTTCACTGTGATCTACGCGGCTCTGCGGCGAGCGCTGTTCCTTGCGCCTCCCGAACGGATTCACCTGTGGGTGTTCGCCCTGCTGCGCACCGCCACCGGCCCCGGTCTGCTGCGCCGCGCGCTGGCACGGCGGCTGGCGCCCACTGATCCGGTGCTGGCCAGCACCGTGTTCGGAGTGCGGTTCCCGGGCCCGATGGGGCTGGCCGCCGGATTCGACAAAGACGGTCGCGGTCTACAGACCTGGGGGGCACTCGGCTTCGGGTACGCCGAGGTCGGCACCGTCACGGCGCAACCGCAGCCGGGCAACCCCGAGCCACGGCTCTTCCGCCTGCCCGACGACCACGCGCTGCTCAACCGGATGGGCTTCAACAACGAGGGCGCGGGCGCATTGGCGATCCGGCTGGCCCGGCACACCCCCGACGTGCCGATCGGGGTGAACATCGGCAAGACCAAGCTGACCCCGGCGCAGGACGCGGTGGCCGACTACGCCGAGAGCACCCGGCTGGTGAGTGCCCTGGCCACCTATGTCGTCGTCAACGTCAGCTCGCCCAACACTCCCGGACTGCGCGACCTGCAGGCCGTCGAATCACTGCGGCCGATCCTGGCCGCGGTCAAGGCCGAGACCGACAAGCCCGTCCTGGTCAAGATCGCCCCTGACCTCTCCGATGCCGATATCGACGAAATCGCAGACCTGGCAGTCGAACTGGGCCTCGCCGGCATCGTCGCCACCAACACCACCATCTCGCGGGACGGGCTTGCCACGCCCGGCGTCGCCGAACTGGGATCCGGCGGCGTCTCCGGACGACCGGTGGCGCACCGCTCACTTGAGGTGCTGCGCCGCCTGTACGGCCGGGTGGGCGACAAACTGGTGCTGATCAGTGTCGGCGGAATCGAAACCGCCGACGACGCCTGGGAACGCATCATCTCCGGAGCCACGCTGCTGCAGGGCTACACCGGATTCATCTACGGCGGCGGCACGTGGGCCAAACAGATTCACGACGGCATCGCCCAGCGTCTACACGCAGGCGGGTTCACCTCGCTGAGCGACGCGGTGGGATCAGCTGCCCGCTGAGCCCACCGCGCGCCCTGCGGTTACTTCTGCTCAGTGCTGTTCATAGGTGCCGTGGATGACGGCGCGGGCGATGGCCTGGCCGAAGAGGTTGAAGCCGAGGTAGGCGGGGGTGGCGCCGTCGGGCAGTTCCAATGACTCGACCGGCAGTGCGTGCACGGCGATGTAATAGCGGTGCGGACCGTGTCCGGCCGGCGGGGCCGCACCGATGTAGCGCTTGAGGCTCGCATCGTTGGCCAGCGTCACCGCGCCGCCGGGCAACTCGCTGCCGTCACCGGCGCCGGCGGGCAGCTCGGTCACCGAGGCAGGCAGATCGGCCACCGCCCAGTGCCAGAAGCCCGACGCGGTCGGCGCGTCGGGGTCGTACACCGTGACGGCGAAGCTCTTGGTCTCGGCCGGGAAACCCGACCAGCTCAGCTGGGGCGAGGTGTCCGAGCCGCCGGCCCCCATGATCCCGCTGACCTGATCGTTGGCCAGCGGCTGCCCGTCACTGACCGATTCGGAGGTCAGCGTGAACGTGGGCAGCTTCGGCAGGTTGTCGTACGGAGATGTACTCATGGTTCCCTCTCGTCGTGACTCGTGTCGTCGTGACTATGCGGTCAGCAGTTCCGCAGAAAGTGTTCCAGAACGCCGGCCCCGAACTGCAGTGCGTCCACGGGTACCCGCTCGTCGACGCCGTGGAACAGCGCGGCGAAGTCCAGCTCGGGCGGCAGTCGCAGCGGCGCGAACCCGAAGCAGCGAATCCCCAACCGCTGGAACGACTTCGCGTCGGTGCCGCCCGAGAGCATGTACGGCACGGTGCGCGCCTCGGGATCCAGTGCCAAGATCGCCGCGTTCATCGCATCCACCAGGTCACCGTCGAACGTGGTCTCGTACGACGGCAGATCGCGCTCCCAGCTGCGCGTCACATCGGGACCGATCAACTCGTCGACCTCACGCTCGAATGCCTCCTTGCGGCCCGGCAGCACCCGGCAATCGATCACGGCCTCCGCCGAGGCTGGGATCACGTTGGCCTTGTAGCCCGCCTTGAGCATGGTCGGATTGGCGGTGTCGCGCAGCGTGGCCGATACGATCCGGGCTACCCCGCCCAGTTTGGCGATGGTGCCGTCCAGGTCCGGCGAGTTGACGTCGAAGTCGTACCCGGTCTCCTCGGCCACCGCGGTGAGGAATTCCTCCACCGCGGGGTTGAGCACCAGCGGGAATTGATGCCGCCCCAGCCGGTCCACCGCACCGGCGATCGCCGTCACCGCGTTGTCGTCGTGCAGCATCGAGCCGTGGCCGGCCCTGCCCCGTGCCGACAGCCGCATCCAGGACAGTCCCTTTTCAGCGGTCTCGATCAGGTAGAGCCGACGCTCTCCGCCGTCCTTGCGTGGCACCGTCAGGGAGAAACCACCCACCTCACCGATCGCCTCGGTGACGCCGTCGAACAGGTCAGGGCGGTTGTCGACCAGCCAGTTGGCCCCGTAGGTGCCACCGTGCTCCTCGTCGGAGACGAATGCGAAGACCAAATCACGGGGCGGCACGATGCCGGAGCGCTTGAAGTGCCGGGCCACCGCGATGGTCATGCCGACCATGTCTTTCATGTCCACCGCACCGCGGCCCCAGACATAGCCGTCCTTGACCGCACCGGAGAACGGATGCACGCTCCAGTCGGCGGGCTCGGCCGGGACGACGTCGAGGTGCCCGTGGATCATCAGTGCACCGCGGGACGGGTCGGCACCGGGAAGCCGGGCGAACACATTGCCCCGGCCAGGGGCTCCGGCCTCGACGTATTCAGTGGTGTAGCCGACCTCACGGAGCTGGTCGGCAATCCATTCCGCACAGTCCGCTTCAGGTTTGGTGGTCGCCGGATCACCGGTGTTGGAAGTGTCGAATCGGATGAGCGCGCTGACGAGATCGACCACCTCGTCGGCGCTGGAGGCGGGGACAGTCACACTCACATTCGTACCACTGGGACGCCGGTTTGGGTCTAGGCCGCTTGATCCGATAGCCTTAGGCGCCCGACCCCGAGTGGTCGGTCGAGTCCGAGTGGCGGAATGGCAGACGCGCTAGCTTGAGGTGCTAGTGCCCTATTAACGGGCGTGGGGGTTCAAGTCCCCCCTCGGACACCCAATCAACGCGAGCGAAATGATCGCTCGCCATCACGCCGGATTCAGCTTTCCGGCCGCGGCGACCACCCAGCACAACTGTTCGTGGAAGATGTCGCTGTGCGCACCCGAGGGGCCGTCGTCCTTGGCCACCACCTCGGACGAATTCAGATTCAGGATCTGTCCGGGCTGGAACGGGTAGGCCACCCCTTTGGCGCCCAGGCTCTGCGTCGACGAGTTGTACGCCCCGTGGGATCCCATCGCCCGCCAGCGGAACAACGGATCATCGGCGCCGGCCGCGTCCTCGCCTGCCGCCGCCGAAGCCAGCGGATAGAACGTGCCGAGCGCGCGGTCGTGGCTGGAGAAGCAGACCGTGAGCGGGCCGTCGATGCGGTTGAGCATGCCGACCAACTCGCCGGCGCCTTTCCGGAACGGCAACCGTTCGGTGAACGTGAAGCGGGAGTACGCGCCCTGCAACAACGTCACGGCTTTGACCGGTGAGGGCTGGACCTCACTCATTCCGGCCAGTGCGTACGACACCACCCGGGCCCCGAAGCTGTGTCCTACCAGGTGGATTCGCAGATCGGGGAACTCCGCGTGCAATCCGTCGATGACAGGGCCCAGTCCGCGCCGGCCCACCACCCCGGCGCGGTTCTTCATCTTCCAGTAGCTCAACTGCCGCAGGGCCTCCTTGGCGCCGTGCCACAGCCGCCCGGCGATGTCGCCGAGTCCGGCCGCTCCCCCGCCTGCACCGTCGTCGAATTGCACACCGGCGTTGGACAATTCGTCGGCAAAGGTGGTGAACAACTGCTCGGGATCCTGGCTCTCGGCAAGCATCCCGGGCCCGGCGTCTGGGGCGGCAACCTCGCCGTCGTTGAATCCGGTCTGGGTAGCAGCGCTGAAGGCGCGCAGCGCATCGAGCAGCTCAGGCAGGCGATCGTCGCTCGGCGGCGCCGCCAGCAGACCGGCGATGGTGTCCAGCTGCTCCTTGCCGTCGGGAAACATGTCCTTGAGCTCGTCGAGCTGCGCCGGGTCGAGGGACGGCGCCCCGGCCGGCACCTCTACCACCTCGTCTCCCAGTGCGGCGGCTCCCCCGCCGTCGTGCGCCGCGGGCCCGGTGAAATCCGCGATCGGTTCGTCACGCCAGAGTTGCGACGGCCATCGCAGGCCGACGAAGCCGACCGTGCGAGCCGGGTCGAGTTGTGGGGCCAGTAATCCGAACCACCGCTCGTAGAGCGATTTTGCAGCTGCCTCGTCGTTGTTCCAGCCGTGGGAGAAGATGATCAGGTCGGTCAGTCCCGCAGTGCTGATCCGGCTCTTGAGGTCGGCCACCACTGCTGGATCCGGATCACCGTCGGCATCGAACACCAGGCGCCAGATTCGATCTGCCAGGTCATCGGTCATCGGAGTTTCCTTTCGGCTCAGACGGATTGCAGTGCACGCATGAGGTCGACCATGCCGCTGCCCTGAAATGCGGGGTCGCGATTCAACGAGGTCGCCGATTCGACGAAGATGCGTTTGACGGCCTCCGGTTCGCTGACGAACTCCCGCTGAACCGACAGGAACGCCGCGATGGCGCCCGACACGTGCGGTGCGGCCATGCTGGTGCCGCTCTCCTCGACATACACCGGCACGTCGGGCCCGACGTCGATCTGATTGGTCACCGCCTCCCGGCGTTCTCCCGCTGCGGCCGAGGTGATGCGCTCGCCCGGCGCGACCAGATCGGGCTTGCGGCGCCCGTCTCCGGTGGGGCCGCGCGACGAGAAGTACGAGACGCCGAAGGTATGCGGCGAACTACGGTGCGTGGAACCGACGGTGATCGCACTTTCGGTGTTACCCGGGTCGTTGATGGTCATGTCGGCGGTGAACTTCACAGAATCCTTGCTGAATGCCGTATTGAGTGACACGTAGCCCGAATTGCCCGCGGCCACCACCACGACCACGCCCGAACGCACGGTCTTGTCGACCTCGATACACATCGGGCTCTGCCCGCACGCGTACCACTCCGCGTCGAACTCGTACCCGAGGCTGAGGTTCACGCCGTGGATGCGCGGCACCCGCTCGCTGCCGGCGTTCAGCTTTCGGACGTAGGCCAACGCCTGCATGACCCGGCTCACCCTCGAGGTCTGGTCTCCGGGCCCGAGCACCTTGAGACTGACCAGTTTGGCCTTCGGTGCCATGCCCGCCAACCGGTCCGGATCGGAGATCTTGCGCGGCGCCGTGATCGGGTCCCCGCCGTGCTCGGGGTCATTGAGCCGTTTCTCGACCACCACGACATCGGCGGACGTGTGGCCGACCAAACCTCCCGCGATGATCCCGGCCACATGCGTGCCATGTCCGTCGGTGTCGGTCAGCGGAGCGTCACCTCCGGTGAAGTCCCGGTGCAGATCGACCACCGAGGGATCCCGCAAGTTCTGGTACTCCGAGAAGTGCGCGTGCTTCTCGTCGATACCGGAATCGACCACGGCCCAGACGATTCCCTCGCCGTAGCTGTCGAACGACCGTTGAGCCGCGATGGCCTTGATGGTGGTCGAGGAGGCATCGATCTGCGGGTGCACCTCGAAGTCCGGCCAGATCCGGTAGACCGCCCGCTCCGACCAGGTCTGGGGTACCGCGTCCGCCGACACCAGCGATTTGATCTGGCTCGACGTGAGCTCACCTGCCATGAACTGATCGGCCAACGGCACCGGAGCGCCTGCTCCACCGACCAATTCCCACAGCCGTTCGACCCTCTCGATCGCGGCGGCGACCGACGGCTGAAAGGTCAGGTTGAGCTCGATCATGATCGGTATGGGTGTGGCGTCGCCTTCCTGTGCCATCGCCGTGCGCAGAGGCGCCGTCACGACGCCGGCCAGAACCGGGTCACGTCTGGGTGGTTCGGGGATCCCGGCCTCCACGGGCGGTACATCCGTGGGAGCCGCGGCGCGCACCGCCGGTTCCGTGACGACATCGGCCCGTTCACGAGCCTCAGCGACCGCGGAGCGACCTTTGGCAGTCAATTGCAGCCCGGCGCCCTTCGCAGCCTTCGCGGTCACGAACTTCCTGCGACGCAGGCCGGCGACGGCGTCGTCAACCCTGTTGTGCCAATAGGGTTTGTCATTCTCGTACTGTCGGTCCCGCTCGTCGAATTTCGAGGCGAATCTGGCTGCGACGGTCTCCGTCAGCGATGCCATGTCGGCGGCGCCGCCGGACTCCTCCAGCTCCCCCAGCGCACTGAGCACCCGATCGGCCCACACTTCCCCCGTTGCACTCACCGCGCTCCTCGGCATAGTCAGCCACCGCAGCTTTTCCTGCGTCGATTGATCGTCGCTCAGCCGAGCCGCGCACACACGCGTATTCGACTACTCGAAGCACAAGGGGATCTTCGCATCGGGATCGAGTAGCCCACTACTCATGTCATTTCTGCTTCCGTGCACAACAATCATGGCCGACAGGCTCGATATTTCGGCCGGAGGGAAACAACCGATGGTGACCACGGCGCGACAAGCTCCAGTGCTCATCGCCACTGCCTGGTCCCGGTCGCGTTCGCTCACGGTCGCGCTCGCCGCCAGGGTGGCCCAGCAGATCGATCAGACGGTGGGCTGGGCCCGTCTTCCCAAGGCGGTCGGACTGGCCGTCCTGATCGGGCTGCGGCATCAGCTGCGAACGTCGAATCTGTATGCCGCCGAACCTGCCCCGGTCCCGCCGGGTGGTCCCGTCGGGGTCGGCAACTATCTGGGCGCACGCACCCGCGATGGGTCCTACAACGATCTCGCCGACCCCCGTATGGGTGCCGTGGGTTGCCGGTTCGGCCGCAACGTGCCACCCGAACACTCCTACCCTGAAAGCCCCCAACGACTGCTCGACCCGAACCCGCGGCTGATCAGCCGCACCCTGCTGACCCGCGACAGTTTCCAGCCGGCCACCACGCTGAACCTGCTGGCGGCGGCATGGATTCAGTTCGAGGTACACGACTGGTTCGCCCATGGCTCGGCTGCCACCCAACCCTGGGTGGTGCCGCTGCACGACGACGATCCGTGGCCGCAGCGGCCGATGCGGGTGGAACGCACTGTGCCCGATCCTCACCCCAGCCCGGTCGGTCCGCCCACCTTCGTCACCCAGGAGTCGCACTGGTGGGATGCCTCCCAGATCTACGGCACCACACCGGAGTTGGCCAGTGCGCTACGCGCCCCGGAGGGTGGGAAGCTGCGCATCGACGAGTCCGGCCTGCCACCACCGGAGGTCGAGGCGGTTGCCGACCTCACCGGCACGGCAGGCAACTTCTGGGTGGGCCTGGCCCTGCTGCACTCGCTGTTCATGCTGGAGCACAACGCCATCTGCGACCACCTGGCCGAGGCATACCCCTACCTGACCGGCCAGCAGCTCTACGACAAGGCGCGGCTGGTCAATTCCGCTCTGATGGCCAAGATCCACACCGTGGACTGGACGCCGGCCATCATCGCGCACCCGACGACGGTGACCGCCATGCACGTCAACTGGTTCGGGCTGCTGGGCAAGAAGCTGGGTGGGCGGTTCCGGCGAGGTTACCGGCCGTTCGGCAGCAGCCCGCTGCTCTACGGCATTCCCGGATCGCCGACCACCCATCATGGCGTGCCGTACTCACTGACCGAGGAGTTCGTCGCGGTGTACCGCATGCACCCGCTGATCCCCGACGAGTTCACGTTCCGCTCACTGGCCGACGACCACGTGATCGCACAGCACGAGCTACCCGAGCTGTCGGTGCTCAACGTGCGGGCCCGGCTGAGCGAAACCCCGATGGCCGACCTGCTCTACTCGTTCGGCCGGGGCCATCCCGGGGCGTTGTCGCTGCACAATTTCCCGAGGCATCTACAGCACATGCACCGCGTGGACGGCACCCTGATCGACCTGGCCACCATCGACCTGATCCGGTGCCGGGAACGAGGTGTGCCGCGCTACAACGAGTTCCGGAAGCTGTTCCGGCTCAAACCGGTGAAGACGTTCGAGGAGCTGACCGGCGATGCCGCGCTGGCGACGGAGCTGCGTGAGGCCTACGACGACGACGTGGATCTCGTGGACCTTTTGATCGGCCTGTACGCCGAGCCGAAGCCACCCGGATTCGGCTTCAGCGACACCGCGTTCCGGGTCTTCATCCTGATGGCCACCCGCCGGCTGGAGAGCGACCGCTTCTTCACCACCGACTTCCGCGAGGAGACCTACACCGTCGCCGGCATGAAGTGGGTTCAGGACAACGACATGCGCTCGGTGTTGTTGCGTCACTACCGCGAGTTGACCCCTGCCCTGGCCGGTGTGGCCAATCCGTTCGCCCCCTGGAACCGTGTCTCCCCCACCCGAAAGGCATCCACATGACCACTGCCGAGGTGCAGCGCATCATCGAGAATCTCAAGCCGGTTCCCTACCGCGACGACCTTGAGCAACCCAAACCCGGTGAGGCCGAGGACATCGAAAAGATCGTCAAGGCGCTGCGCAAGAACAACGAACGGGCCTACCGGAAGTTCAAGCACGGACTGCGTGACGCACATGCCAAGAGCCACGCCATCCTGCGGGGCGAGCTCATCGTCAACCCGGATCTGCCCGAGGTACTTGCCCAAGGGATGTTCTCCGAGGCGCGCAGCTATCCGGTGATCGCCCGGATCTCCACCACCTCGGGAGTGCTGCGTAGCGACAAGAACCGCGGCGTGCGCGGACTCGGCATCAAGGCCATCGGTGTGCACGGCGAGCGCGCCATGAAGGATCCCGAGGACGATCCGAACGTCACACAGGACTTCGTGCTCGTCACCCACGAGGAATTCCTGTTCGCCGACGCCCACGCTTACCGCAAGCTGGGCATGCTGAGCGCCACCCTGCTGGCCCGGTTGTCCGATCGCGCGTTGTGGGTGGGTAGCGAACTGCTCGGCGCGCTCAAGAAGATCGGTCTGCCGATCCCGGAGAATCTCGCCGTCTTCGCCGCCCCCAACCGCCCGATCCTGGGCGAGACGTTCTACTCCTCCGCACCGATCCGCTATGGCGACTACGTGGCCCGCTTCAAGTACGAACCGACCTCGCCGGAGGTCAAAGCCCTTGCGGACCAGACCCTTCCGCGCAATCCCGGGCAGGACGAGCACCGCGACCTCATCATGGCATTTTTCGAAAAGCATTCGGCGGAGTACACATTCAGCGTGCAACTGTGCCTGGACACAGCCGAGATGCCGATCGAGGATGCCACGCGCCCGTGGAACTCTCCGTACCTGCCGGTGGCCAAGGTGGTCTACCCCGAGCAGAACCCGTACAGCGCACTGCGCCGTGCATATGGCGACGACGTGTTGTCCTTCAACTCATGGCGAGGCCTGGAGGCGCACCGGCCGCTTGGATCCATCAACCGGCTCAAGCTCAAGGTCTACGAGGCCTCGAGCGACTTCCGGCACCTCAAGAACAACATCGAACGACGTGAGCCCTTCGACATCTCCGAACTTCCGGATTGACGCCAGCGAACGGGAAATGCTTGCAATGGGAAGAACATCCACGCCTGCGACCAACACGCAACGCCCCATCGACCCCTTGTTCGGCAGCGTACCGGGCCTGGTGCCCCTAGACTCAGGATTCATGCCTGGTCAGTGGCAGCTTTTGGACCGGCCCGCCGAGCACGAGGCCATTCGGGCCGCCCTCAGCGGGACGGACAGCTGCGGCGTCGTCCTCGTCGGAGCCGCGGGCGTCGGCAAGACCACACTCGCGCGCACCGTCACCGCATCGTTGAGCCGCAAGGTGCACTGGACCGCCTGCACCGAGTCATCTCGCAGCATTCCGCTCGGCGCATTCGCCCACTGGGTGTCGTCGTCCGGATCACGGGACCCCATCGCTCTCATCGGGTCGGCGCGTGAATCCCTTGTGGCCGACGGTGACACCATCGTCGGCATCGACGATGCGCATCTGCTGGACCAGTTGTCGGCGACGCTGCTGCACCAGATCGCCGTGGAGCGCTCGGGGCACGTGGTGGCAACCGTGCGCAGCGGGGAACCGGTGCCCGATGCCGTCACCTCGCTGTGGAAGGACGGTTATCTCCAACGCTTCGAACTCAGCCCGTTCACCAAGCAGCAGAGCATCGCGCTGATCGAAACCGTCCTGGGTGGAACGCTGGAGGGGCTCAGCGCCGACGTGATGTGGGAGACCTCGGGCGGCAACCCACTGTTTCTGCGCAACATGGTCGAGGGTGCGGTCGACGCCGGCACGCTCGCCGAAGTCAACGGGGTGTGGCAGTTCCGCGGCCCCACCGTGATCCCGTCCGGGCTCGTCGAACTGCTCGACGAGCGATTGGCGCACGCCGGTGACGAGGTCATGCACGCGCTCAAGCTGTTGGCATTGTGTGAGCCACTGGACATCGACGCACTGGCAGAGCTGGCCGGCGAGGATGCGGTGGACGCGGCCGAGATGCGCGGCCTGATCCGGATCGTGGCCGACGACGGTCAGATCAACGCCCGCTTCAGCCATCCGCTCTTCGGCGAGGTGGTCCGCCGCCGGGTCGGCACGGCGTCGGCCCGCAAGCTGCGCGGCCGCATCGCCAAGATCCTGCACGAGCGCAACCTCGATTCCCCTGCCAGCCGAATCAAGCTGGCGGAGTTGGCCATCGAGAGCGATCAGGGCACCGACATCGAACTGCTGATCACCGCCGCCAAGGACGCGGTATTCCTGTCCAACCTTCCGCTCGGGGAGAAACTGGCCCGTGCCGCGTTCGACCACGGCGGTGGGCTCAGCGCGGCCGCGCTCCTGTCCCGCGCATTGTTGTGGCAGGGGCATCCGGCACAGGCGGACAGCATCCTCGAGCAGTTCTCCCCCGCCGAGCTGAACGAGATGGAGCTCGTGCAGTGGGGCATACCGCGGGTGTCCAACCTGTTCTGGTCCCTGGGCGACGTGACCCGCGCCGGACAGGTCCTGGCCCTCCTGCAGGAACGGGTCACCCATCCGACCCTGCGCCTGATCGTCGACGCGACGGGCGCGGGCATGGCCGTGCACCAGAACAAGATTTCCGAGGGGCTCGAGATCGCCGAACGAGTGCTGGCAAACCCCGAGGCACCTCGCCAGGCCGTGGATTTCGCGGCGTTCGCCGCCGGCCTGTCGATGCCGCTGATCGGGCGCGGTCACGACTTCCTGCCGATCGCGTCACGGTGCCGTGCCGAACGCAAGACCACCGACGGCATGGTCCGCATCATGGTGTTCTACGGCGAGGTGCTGGCGCTGGCCTACACGGGCCGGTTGGAGCTCGCCACGCAGCGGGCCAACGAATACGCCGAATTCTCCTCGGCGGGCCAGTTCGCCGGATGGGCGATCGCCAAGATCATGGACGGCGTCGCGGCCACCCACAGTGGCCGGTTCCGCGATGCCATCCGGTCGATCGAGCAGGCCCTGGCCGCGCTGAACGCAGAAAGTTCCCTGCCCTGGCAGCTTCCCGGCCGGCTGCTGTTGGCCCGTGCCTACGCAGGGGTGGGAAATCCGGCCGACGCCGAACGGGTACTCGAGGACGCCAAGGAGCACTCGGGCGAATTCATGGCTCTGCACGAGCCGCTGCGGATGATCGCCAAGGCCTGGGTGGCCGCGGCCAAGGGTGGTCACCGCTCGGCGATCGACCTGGCCCGGGCGGCCGCGGATGCGGCACATTCCTCTGGCCAATACGCCGTCGAAGCCGAAGCCCTGCACAGCGCGGCCCGCTTCGGCGACCGCAGCGTGACCAGACGCCTGCAGGAGCTGGTCGACCGCGTGGACGGTCCGCTGCCCGCGCTGTTCGCCCGCCACGCCGCGGCTGTGGCCGCTGCCGATCCGGTCGAACTGGACAAGGTGTCCGGCGCCTTCGAAGAGGCCGGCCTGCTGCTGTCGGCGGCCGACTCCGCCGCCCAGGCGGTGCCGCTGCACGACAAAGCCGGGCACCGCCGCAACAACACCGAATCCGCCGCGCACGCACTGCAATTGGCATCCAAGTGCGGCGGGGCCGCCACCCCGGCGATCCGATCGGCCGCCCGTCCACTGCCGGTGACCGGACGGGAACGCGAGGTCGCCGGACTGGTGGCCCAGGGGTTGTCGAACCGCGAGATCGCCGAACGGCTCATCGTGTCGGTCCGCACCGTGGAGGGCCACATCTACCGGGCATGTATCAAGCTCGGTGTGGCCGATCGCGATGAGCTGGCCAAGATCGTCTGGAACGACTTGGCGCAATGAGCCGGCGGCGATCTCAATAGACGTCGCGTACGTACCGCTTCTGGGCGACCAGCTCTCGTTTGTAGTCGTGCGCGGTGTCCTCTGACATCCCACCATGGGTGCGCAAGATCGTGGTGAGCGTGGCGTCCACATCCTTGGCCATTCGGCCGGCATCGCCACACACGTAGAAGTGGGCACCGTCGTCCAGCCACCGCCACACCTGGGCACCGTGCTCGAGCATCTTGTGCTGCACGTACACCCGGGCGGCC
Organism: Mycolicibacterium fortuitum subsp. fortuitum; assembly: GCF_022179545.1. The sequence continues at coordinate 3,750,333 of NZ_AP025518.1, forward strand.
TGATCACGGGAGAAGGCCAGGTCCAGCCGGCTCAAGAACCCGTCAGCAGCCATGTCCTCAAGCTCGTCGCGGTAGTAGAAGTTCTCACTGCGGTGCTGATCGCCGAAGAACAACCAGTTGCGACCGCGGTGGCCCAGCATGCGCCGCTCCTGCAGGAACCCGCGGAAGGGCGCCACCCCGGTACCCGGGCCGACCATGATCATTGGGGTGTCCGCATCCTCGGGGGGACGGAAATGCGGTGAGCGCTGCAGGAACACCGGCGCTGCCGCGGCCCGGTCCGCCAGGAACGTCGAACACACCCCTCCCCGAGCCGCGCCGCCAGGACCGCGATAACGAACCACCGACACCGTCGTCTGAACCTCGTGTGGGCTCACCAACGGACTGGAGGAGATCGAGTAACTGCGCGGGGTCAACCGCACCAGAACCTCTTGCCACTGTTCAGGTTCGGCACGTACCGCGAATTCCGTCACGATGTCGAGGCCGTTGCGGTTACGCAACCAGTTGCTACGCCGTTCACCGGAGTTGCGCAGGATCTTGGACGCCGACCGGTCGGCACAGCAGTCCGCGACGAAACGCAACAAATCGGGTGTCACCCGGCAGATGTCGTACGACGAGATGAGGGCATCGCGCAGCGACTGCTCGACCCCGTCGACCTCGATCACCGAGTCAGGGTTGAGTGCGGTGGCCGCCAACCAGGTGTCCACCACGGCCGAGTCATTGCTGGCATAGACGCCGAGCGAGTCACCGACCGAGTAACTCACGTCGTACTCGGAGATGTCGAAGCCGAACTGCCGCACCTCCTTGGCCGCGTTCGGCGTCGTCAACGGTTCGTTGCGTGCCAGCGCGGCCAGAATCGGCTTGGCCCTGGTGAATTCGTCAGGCTCGGTGGGAATGACCGTGCGGATGCCGCCGCCGACGACCGCCGGGACCGGTGTGGCTCCGGTGAGTGCCGTGGTGACCGCGTCGGCCCAGCACCGCATCCGTTCGTCGTCGTAGGCCTCGCAGTCCGCGCGCTCGAGCAGCTTGGTGGCACCCAGATCGGCCAGCCGCTGATCCAGGGATTTGGCGTGCCCGCAGAAGTTGTCGTAAGACTTGTCCCCGATGCCCAGCACGGCGTAGCGAAGTCCGTGAAGCTGTGGAGCGTCGGGAGCCTGCAGCCGGCTCCAGAAGTCGGCGCCGTTGTCCGGTGGACCGCCGTCGCCGAATGTACTGGTGACCACCAGGATGTCGCGTGCGGCGGCCAGGTCGGCCAGCGCGAGGTCATCCATGTTGACCAACGAGGCCCCGTCGATGCGGCCCGCCAGCCCGGCCGCGAACTCCTCGGCGGTGCCGGTCTGCGAGGCCCACAACACCAGCGGCCCCGTCGGCGCCGCGCGCTCGCCGGGCGCACCGTCGCCGGCCCGTGAATAGCGCCCCGCCAGCACTCCGTCCACCCACAGCCGCACCTTGTTACTGATCGGCGCGACGTCCGGAAGTACCGGAACTCCCGTGGGATCTTCCGGAAGGCCGGTGAAAAACCCGGCCAGATAGATCTTTTCGTCCGGGCTCAGGACCGGCTTGTGCACGGTGCCCAATCCCATTTCCGCCGCCAGCGGATGCACTGCCGGGGTGCCGTCGAGCGACCGGACCGGACGTAGGCTGACCGCGCTCACCTTGAACTCCGGCTGTAGCGAGTCCGGGTCGACGGCATCGTTGGTGACCGCATTGACGGTGAGGTACTCGCCGTGTTCGTCGTTCCAGTGAAACGGCGCGAAGCAGTTGCCGGGCCGCACCCGGTCCGACAGCACCGCGGGGAGCACCGCACGGCCGCGCCGCGAGGTCAACTCGACCGGTTGCCCCTCCACGATGTCGAGTTCCAGGGCGTCCAGTGGGTGGATTTCGACGAACGGTGCCGGGTTGAGCTTGTTGAGCTTGTCCACCTTGCCGGTCTTGGTCATGGTGTGCCATTGATGTTGCAGCCGGCCGGTGTTGAGCACCATCGGATAGTCGTCATCGGGCAGTTCCGCGGCATCCATGTGCGGCCGGGCCAGGAACACGGCGCGCCGCGACGGCGTCGCGAAGGCCAGCCGGGGCCGGTGCCCGTCGGCGTCGACGAACAGCTCCTGGCTCAGGCCGTCGTTGAGGTACCGGATCGGGTGCCGGTCCTCCTCCCCACCGGGGCCGTCGACCGGTGGGACCGGCCACTGCAGCGGGGTCTGCCGCAGCCTCTCATAGTCGGCACCCCGCAGGTCATATCCGGTCTTCGGGTTCGCGAACCCGCGGATCTCCGCGAAGATCTCTTCTGCCGACTGGTAATCGAAGTGTTCGGCGAAGCCCAGATGCGCAGCCACCTGACAGATCAGCTGCCAGTCCGGGCGGGCCTGACCGAGCGGGGCGACCGACGGGGACAGCAGGGTCAGGTTGCGCTCCGAATTGACCATGACGCCTTCGGCTTCGGCCCACAACGCCGCGGGCAGCAGGATGTCGGCGTAGTGACTGGTAGCGGTGGACCGGTACGCGTCCTGCACGACGACCAGTTCCGCGGCTTCCAATCCGTTGATCACGGTTTTCCGATTGGCGACGCTGGCAACCGGATTGGTGCAGATGATCCAGCAGGCCTTGATCTTGCCCTGCTCCATCTGTTCGAACATGCCGATCGTTCCCGGACCCACCGTGGAGCGGATCGCGCCGGGCTCCAGGCCCCACCGCGTCTCGACGAACGCCCGGTCGTCGGCCGCGAGCACCGACCGCTGCCCGGGCAGACCCGGTCCCATGTAACCCATTTCTCGGCCGCCCATGGCATTGGGTTGACCGGTCAGCGACATCGGCCCGCTGCCGGGCCGGCAGATGGCGCCGGTGGCGAGGTGCAGGTTGCAGATGGCGTTGGTGTTCCAGGTCCCGTGGGTGCTCTGGTTGAGCCCCATGGTCCAGCAGCTCATCCACTCCCCGGCCTCGGCGATCATCGCCGCGGCGGTGCGGATGTCGGCTTCGGGGATTCCGGTGATCTCGGCGACGCGGTCCGGCGGGTAGTCCGCCAAAAAGTCCGGCATCACCTCCCAGCCTTCGGTGTGCTCGGCGATGAACTCGTGGTCGATGTCACCGTTCGCCACCAGCAGGTGCAGCAGACCGTTGAGCAGTGCCAGATCGGTTCCCGGTTTGATCTGCAGGAACAGATCGGCGCGGTCGGCCGTGGCGGTGCGGCGTGGGTCCACCACGATGAGCTTGGCGCCGGCCTTGAGCCGATCGGCCATGCGAAGGAACAGAATCGGATGACAATCGGCCATGTTGGCACCGGTGACGAAGAACAGATCGGCCCGGTCGAAGTCGGTGTAGGAGCCCGGCGGCCCATCGGAACCGAGCGACTGCTTGAACCCGGTTCCCGCACTGGCCATGCACAGCCGGGAGTTCGATTCGATGTGCGCAGTACGCAGGAAGCCCTTGGCGAGCTTGGTGGCGAGGTACTGGGCCTCCAGGGTCATCTGGCCGGACACGTAGAGCGCGACGGCATCGGGACCGTGCTCGTCGACGATGGCCCGCAGCCGGCGACCCGCCTCGGCTACCGCGTCGTCCACCGGCGCCGGTTCCAATTCGTCCCCGCGCGCGGGCCGCAGCAAAGCAGACGTGAGCCGGTCGTCTTCGGCGGCCATCATCTCCGCGTGCATCGCACCCTTGGTGCACAGCCGCCCGAAATTGGTGGGGTGCAGCTTGTCGCCACTGACTCGGGCGATCACCGTGCGGCCGGCATCGTCCCTGGTGGTGACCTCGATACCGCATCCGACGCCACAGTACGAACACGCCGTGCGCTGTGTGTTGTCCGGGATCGAACCCGAGCCCGCGCCGTCCGCCATGTGGCCATCGTGGGGTGAGGGTGTTGTCGGATCTTTCCCGCGACGTTATCGGCACGAAAACTGATCCTCACCGCGCCCACACGAGCCGCGTGAGGACAATACTTGCTGTTCAGACCCCGTCAGTGACGGTCGGGCTTGACCGCGAGCACTGGCTTGGGGCATTCCAGCAGCAACTGTTGCGACACGCTGCCCAGCAACAGTTTGCCCACCGGGCTGCGATGCCGGATACCGATCACCAGCAACTCCGCATCGTCGGCGTCCATCGCATCGAGCAGCTCGGTGGCAGCGTCCACCCCCACTGGCTGCCGCAACTCGAACGGCACGCCGCTCTCGCGCAGCCGCTCCTCGACGTCGTGCACCTGGCCGGACCCGGCGAACCGGGGGTCCGCGTAGGCGTCACCGGAGGTCGCGTTGATCACCAGCAGACTGGTGCCGCGCAGGGCAGCCTCGGCGATACCGTGCTCGATCGCGGCCACGCCGAAAGCGTCTGCGGAATAGCCGATCACTATCATCGCTGGGCCGCCTTCTCCTGCTGATCCGCATCATCCTCGACGATCAACAACGTCTCCTCGCTGCGGTGCATCAACTTGAGTACCAACGGCATCAACAACAGGATCGCCATCAGCGCGTAGGTGACGATCGCGACCGGCTCGGTGAACAGGCTCGTCCAGTCCCCTCCGCCGAGCTGAAGGCTCTGGCGCAGTTGCCGCTCGATACGGGGGCCCAGGATCACCCCGATGATCAACGGCAGCACCGGTAATCCGAACCGGCGCATCATCAGGCCGAGCAGGCCGAACACCAGCAGCAGGGCCAGATCCAGCGGTTGCACGTTGACCGCGAGCGCGCCCAGTGTGGCGAAGAACAGGATGCCCGCATAGAGGTACGGCCGCGGAGTGCGCAGCAGCTTGGCCCACAGCGGCGCCAGCGGCAGGTTGAGCACCAGCAGCAGGAAGTTGCCGATGAACAGGCTGGCGATCAGCGTCCAGATCAGTAGCGGTTCCTTCTCGAACAGCGTTGGGCCGGGCTGGATTCCGTACGACACGAACGCGGTCAGCATCACCGCGGCCGTGGCGTTGGTGGGCAGCCCCAACGACAGCATCGGCACCAGGGTGCCCGCCGCCGAGGCGTTGTTGGCGGCCTCCGGGCCGGCCACCCCCTCGATGGCGCCCTTGCCGAATTCCTCTGGATGCTTCGAGAGCCGCTTCTCGGTGATGTAGGACAGGAACGTCGGCAACTCGGCGCCACCGGCCGGCAGCGCGCCGAACGGGAATCCATAGGCCGTGCCACGCAACCATGGCTTCCACGATCGGGCGAAATCCTCACGGCTCATCCACGGCCGGCCCACCGGGATCACCTCGGCCGGCCGACGCCGCAGATGCGCCGCCACCCACAGCGCCTCGCCGAGCGCGAAGATCGCCACCGCGATCACCACGATGTCGATGCCGTCCGAGAGCAGGGGCAGGCCGAACGTGGCGCGCGGCTGACCGGTGAGAAAGTCGATGCCGACCACCCCGATCGCCAGGCCGAGGAACAGCGAGATCGCCCCGCGCAGCTTGGAGGAGCCGAGCACCGCGGTGACCGCGACCAAGGCGAACAACATGATCGCCAGGTAGGACGGGGCGCCGAGGGTCACCGCGAACCGCGAGATCGGCGGCGCGCAAGCGGCAATCAGCACGGTGCCGATCGCACCCGCGACGAAGGACCCGATCGCGGCAGTGGCCAGGGCCTGCGCGGCCCGGCCGGCCTTGGCCATCTTGTTGCCCTCGATCGCGGTGATCACCGACGAGGATTCGCCCGGGGTGTTCAGCAGGATCGACGTGGTCGACCCGCCGTACATCCCGCCGTAGAAGATGCCGGCGAACATGATGAACGCCGCGCTGGGGCTGACGTTGTAGGTCACCGGCAACAGCAGGGCCACCGTCATGGCGGGGCCGATGCCCGGCAGCACGCCGACGGCGGTCCCCAGCAGTACCCCGATGACGGCGTACAGCAGGTTCATCGGGGTCGCCGCCTCGGCGAATCCCTGAAGCAACCATTCGAAGTTGTTCATCTACAGAATCCCGTCGAGAATGCCTGCGGGCAGCGGGATTCCGAGCCCGGAGTAGAACGCGTAGAAGCTACCTACCGACAGCACCGTGCCGATCGCAAGGTTGCGGATGTAATGGCGATTGCCGAGAATCGTTGCCGCCCCGGCGAACAGCAGAGCTCCCGTGATGGCCCAGCCCAGCGGTTCGACCAGAACGATCACCAACACGAACAGTCCGATCAGCAGCCCCACCGTGCGCCAGTCCCCCGGCACGTTCGGGTCGACGTCCTCGCCGGCATCGGCCTCGCCGACCGATCCACGAGGGATCGCGAACGCCAGCACGAGCGCGAGCGCGATCAGGACGATGCCGATGCCGAGCGGAAAGGCACGCGGCCCAACGGGATCCACCTTGGCAAATCCCCCGGTCAGGGTGAGCGCGTCATAGATCAGGAACGCGCCGACGGCCACCAGGACCGCGCACACCAGATACTGGGCCTTGTCGACCTTCACAACAACCCCAATTCACTCAGCGTCGTCGAGACGCGATGGTCCTGGTCACGCAGGAACTGTTCGAAGTCTTCTCCGGTTGAGAACGCGTCGCTCCAGCCGTTCTTGGCCAGCGCATCGCGCCACTGCTGGGTAGCGTGCAGATCCGTCAGCGCTCGCACCATCGCATCCCTGGCCTCACCGGAAATGCCTGGCGGCGCGAGGATCCCGCGCCAGTTGGTGAAGGTGAGGTCGATACCGGCCTCGCTCAGGGTGGGCGCATCGATACCCTCGACCCGCTTGGCGCCCGATACCGCCAGCACCCGGACCTGCCCGGCCTCGATCTGGTCGACGAACTCGCCGAGTCCTGTGGTGCCGGCCGCGATCTTCCTGCCCAGCAGGGCCGTCAGTAGGTCACCGCCACCGTCATAGGTGATGTAGTTGACCTTGCGAGGGTCGACTCCGACGGCGCGGGCGGTCTCCATCGGGAACAGGTGGTCCGGCCCGCCCGGTGAGGAACCGCCGCCGATGGTGACCTTGGCCGGATCGGCCTTCCACGCCGCCACCAGTTCACCGATGGTGCGGAACGGCGAATCGCCGGGCACCAGAATGCCTTCCTGCTCCTCGACCATCTTCGCCAGAGCCGTGGCATCCGACGCGCGCGCCGAGGAACCGTTGGTGTAGACGGCTCCCACCACACCGAGCCCCATCATCATCATGAGGTCGTCGTTGCCCTTTTCGTTCATCAGCCGGGCCATCGCCACGGTTCCGCCCGCGCCGATCACGTTGAATACCTCGATACGCCCGGTGATGTCGGTGTCCTCCATGACTTTCACCGCGGTCCGCGCCGTCAGGTCATATCCGCCACCCGGGCTGTTGGGGACCATCATGCGCAACCGGTGCAGGCCGCGAGATTCGTCACCGCGGGTAACCCCGCAGGCCGTCACCAGCAGCAGTGCGAGCGCCGCCGCCAGCAACGCGGCACCTAGACGTCGAAACCTCATGTTCAGCAATACTGGACCCACTACGTGACGCAGGTCACCTATTCGGACGCAAAGGAAGTTTTGTTCGTTGAGTTCATCAGGCGCGCAGACACCACGGGGGTGGGCACGCAGGTTGCCCAATGGCAGCCTGGCCGCGCGTTTTCTGGTGTTCCAGCTTCTGGTGGTCGCGGTGGTGCTGATCGCGGTGGCCGCGGTGTCGGTGACACAGTCCACCAGGGAGTTCCGCGATATCCGCGGACAGCGGATGATCGCCGTCGCCGAGAACGTGGCGTCGACCCCGATCGTCCGGGACCGCTACCACGATCCGTTCGCCGCCCAGGTGCTCGCACCCGAGGTCGACCGTGCGGTGGCGCTGTCGGGCGCAGATCTGGCCGAGATCGCCGACCCGGCCGGGCAGGTGCGCGTGTCATCGGATCCTGAGCGGGTCGGACAACGACTCGACCTCGACACCACCAGGGCCGACGAGGGCCGCGCCTGGTCCGGCGACAGCACTGTCGACGGCACCCACCGCCTCGCCGGTCAAGTGCCCATCCTGGCCGCCGACGGCGCGGTGCTGGCGATCGTCTCGGTCAGCGAACGCTACCCGTCACTGTGGGAGTTGTTGGGCGGCGCCGGAGAGCGCCTGCTGATCTATCTCGGGCTGGGCGCTGTGTTGGGGATGCTCGCCTCGTGGTTGTTGTCGCGCCGGATCTACCGGCACACCCGCGGCCTGGACATCGCCGAGATCGCCAGCCTGGCCGATCACCGGGAGGCCCTGCTGCACAGCATCCGCGAGGGAGTGCTCGCGGTGAACAATGACGGCGTCATCACAGTCGTCAACGACAGCGCATGCGATCTGCTGGGTATCAGCGACGACGCGGTCGGCCGACGCGCCGATGCGATCGGCCTGGAACCGGCAGTGGCGGCTTTCCTGTTGTCGGGTGAAGGAACTCGCGCCGACGGATCCGACGTGGTGATCACCACGCGGACGCGGGTGCTGGCGCTCAACCGCCGTGCCGCCCGCAGCCAGGGCCGCCGCATCGGTACGGTGACCACCATGCGCGACAGCACCGAGCTCGCCGCACTCCGGGCTCAACTGTCCTCACACCGCAGCGTCACCGACACGCTGCGGGCCCAGACGCACGAGTTCTCCAACCAGCTGCACACCATCTCCGGGCTGGTGCAGCTGGCCGAGTTCGACGCCGTGCGCGATCTGATCGGAGCCCTCACCCGCCGCCGGGCCGAGATCAATGAGGCTGTCACTCAACATGTTTCCGATCCGGCGGTGGCGGCACTGCTGATCGCCAAGACATCGCTGGCCGCCGAACGCGGGGTCACCCTCACCCTGACCGACGACAGCCACCTCGGCACACTCGACCCGGCCCTGGCGACCGACGTGATCACGTTGCTGGGCAATCTGATCGACAACGCCGTCGACGTGTCGGTCGGCTCGCCGGCCGCAAAAGTGGGCGTGCGGCTCGACGATTCGGACGGGCTGACGTTGGCGGTCTCCGACTCCGGGCCCGGCGTGCCCGTACACCTTCGGGAAGCGATTTTCTCCCGCGGCGTCACCTCGAAGGCACCCGTACCTGGTGGGAGGGGTATCGGGCTTGCCCTGGTACGTCTGGTGACAGCGCAGCACGGGGGCGACGTCGCGGTCACCGATACCCCGGGTGGTGGCGCCCTGTTCGTGGTGAACCTGCATGCGTGACGTACTGGTGGTCGACGACGACTTCATGGTGGCCGAGATCCACCGCCGCTTCGTCGAACGCATCGACGGGTATCGGCCGGTGGGAGTGGCCCGCAACGGAACCGAGGCCTTGGCGGCAGCGGCCGAGTTGCAGCCGGACCTGATCCTGCTCGACGTCTATCTGCCGGACATGACCGGGCTGGAAGTGCTCCGTCGACTGCGCGCCGAGGGCAACCGCGTCGGCGTCATCATGGTCACGGCGGCCCGCGAACTCGATACGGTACGGGGCGCACTGGACGGCGGCGCCGCCGATTACCTGGTCAAACCCTTCGATTTCGAGCAGCTTCAGAACAAGTTGGCGGCCTTCGCCGCACGGGCCGAAGCGTTGACAGGCGGTGGCGGCGCCGATCAGTCGACCATCGATGCGCTGTTCGGCGGCTCGGCGGCAGTGGTCCTACCCAAAGGACTCGGTGCGGAAACCGGCCGCCTCGTCATGGCCGCCGTACGGACCGCAGGCGAGTTGTCCGCCATGGAATGCGCTGAGCTCGTGGGAATTTCACGCGTCAGTGCGCGGCGCTACCTGGAGTACTACCTGAGCACCGGGGTGTTGGAGCTTCGGCTACAGTACGGCGCCGGTAGGCCCGAACGGCGTTACCGGGCGAAGTAGCGCTCCCAACTGAGGTAGCACGCTACTCACGACCCCCGACGTCGCACAGCGAAGCATCGAGATGAACAGATACTCGTCCGATCGCGCGGAGGCTGTCATGACTGTGGTGTCCGATGCCGCCCTTCCCCCGCTGGACTACGCCCACGAAACCGATCCTCGCCAAGTGCACCGGCTGATCGCTACGGCGCGTGCCGAGGCCCCGATCGCGATGGGCCCGTACGGTCCGGAATTGTTGACCTACGATCTGGTCCGCGCCGCGCTGCGCGACCCTCGTTTCGAGGTCCCCCAGGGCATGTTCCTGGCCGCACAGGGAATCACCTCCGGCCCGCTGTGGGATCGCGCGAACAGCAGCCTGCTGGGTGTCGACCCAGAGTCCCACACCCGACTCCGACGCCTGGTGGCCAAGGCGTTCGCGCCGCGCGGTGCGGAGAACCTCCGGCAGACCTGCATGGAGATCGTCGCCGAACTGGCCGACCCGCACCTGGCCGAGGGCCACTGCGACGTGGTGGCCGACATCGCGGTGCAGTATCCGATCCCGGTGATCTGTGCACTGCTCGGGGCGCCGCGCCAGGACTGGCATCTGTTTTCCCGCTGGGCCGACGACATCTTCAAGATGTTCAGCTGGGACCTCGGTGACCACGCCGACGAGGTCGAAGCGGCCTGGCTGCAACTCGATGAGTACCTCGACACCATGGTGCAGGAGCGCAGTTGCGCCCTCACCGACGACCTTCTCTCCGATCTGATCCGGGCCGAGATGCACGGAGACCGGCTCACGCACTCCGAGTTGTTGATGCTGGCCGGTGGGGTCCTGCTGGCCGGCACCGACACCACGCGCAACCAACTCGCAGCCGCCGTCGAGGTGCTGTGCGATTACCCCGACCAGTGGGTGTTTCTGGCCGAGAACCCCGATATGGCACCACTTTTCGTCGAAGAACTCCTTCGCCACACCCCCATCGCGCTGACGAGCGTGCGCCTTGCCCGCGAGGATGTGGAGTTGGCCGGCCTGACCATCCCCGCCGGGACTCGGGTGGTGGTGAACTTCGCTGCGGCCAACCGTGACCCGCAGGTGTACGACGACCCTGAACAGTTCGACATCCATCGGATCGGACCGCCGGCCATGATGACGTTCGGCGGCGGCATGCACTATTGCCTGGGGGCGCATCTGGCCAGGGTCGAACTCACCGAGGCGTTGCGCGTACTCAGCCGCAAGCTGACCAACCCGCGGCGCATCGGCAGGCCGCGGTGGAAACCGATGACCGGGATCACGGGCCCGGTGACGCTGCCGGTGATCTTCGAGGCAGCCTGAAGGTCTAAATACTGGACCTGAAATGCGGCCGACGCTCCGTACCGAAATAATGGCGAGGTGACACCGAAAGTCCTTTTCGTGCGCAACGACCCCACGGCCACCGAGGCCATGCTGACCGATGCCTTCACCGGGTGCGGATTCGAGATCCACACCTTCGACGTCGTCGGGCCCGAACAAGACGGCGACCCAGCCGGCGAGGTGACGTTCCCGGACCCGACCGGCTACGACGTCATCGTCCCCCTGGGCGCTCGCTGGGCTGCCTACGACCAAGCCCTGCTCGACAGCTGGGTCGGAGCCGAGATGGCCATGGTGCGCCGGGCGGTCGAGGCCGGGGTCGGAGTGCTCGGCGTGTGCTTCGGGGGACAGCTCATCGCGCAGGCTCTCGGTGGGACGGTCAGCCGGTCACCTGCCCCGGAGGTCGGCTGGTACGACGTGACCACCGACGATGAGCAGTTGGTGCCCGGTGGCAGATGGTTCCAGTGGCATTTCGATCGCTGGACGCCGCCGCCCGGTGCCATCGAGATCGCCCGGACCCCCGACGCCTCACAGGCGTTCATGGTGGGCACGGCGCTGGCGCTGCAGTTCCACCCGGAGCTCGATTCCGAGCTGCTGGAAGTCTGGTTGGCCCACGACCGCGACGGCGAGGTGGCCGGAATCGGAAGCAGCCACGATGAATTGCGCTTGCAAACAACCGAATTCGTCGACGGTGCGGCCGTCCGGCTACGCGCCCTGGTCCGGGCCTTCGTCAGCCGGGTGGTCCAGGAGCAGTCATCGACGTAGGCTGACATCAGCCGGTGAAGTCTCGATGGCCGGCCACAGATCTGATGAACGCCTGGAATCTGCGAACGAGCAGCGAACGCACCTACCAGGACCGCCAAGAAGCGGGACGGGTCCTGGCCGAACAACTCGTGTCCTACCGGGATCGGCCCGACGTACTGGTCCTCGGTCTGGCCCGCGGTGGTGTCCCCATCGCCGCGGAAGTCGCCGCACACCTGCATGCACCATTGGATGTCTTCGTGGTCCGCAAGCTGGGCGTGCCGCAGTGGCAGGAACTCGCCATGGGCGCCGTGGCCTCGGGAGGCGGTCTGGTACTCAACGACGAGTTGGTGAGCCGCCTCGGCATCGACGAAGACACCATCACCGAGACGATCCGCCGGGAGAACACCGAGGTCGAACGGCGGGAACAGGCCTATCGCGAAGGACGCCCGGCGCCCGACCTGACCGGTCGAACGGTGATCCTCGTCGACGACGGCATCGCCACCGGGGCCACGATGCTGGCCGCGGTCCGTGCCGTGCGGGCGGCACGACGGGTAGTGGTGGCGGTACCGGTGGGACCGCCCACGATGACCGGTCAACTCACCGAGGAAGCCGACGAGGTGGTGTGCGCGAGCGCGCCGCCCCAGTTCGAAGCGGTGGGTCAGGCATTCGCCGACTTCCACCAGGTCAGCGACGACGAGGTGCGGCGCCTGTTGGCGGCACACGCCACCGCTCGCGGCGAGGGTTAACTCTTGTCGTACTTCTCGGCGGAGTCGTCGACTTCGACATCCGCATCTGCAGCGTCAGGCTCGACCGCGACGTCGGACTCGGGCTCGGCGACCAACTCGTCGGGATAGTCCACCGGCGCGTCGACCGCCTCGAAGGTCTCGGTCGTCTCGGTGGCATTGGCGGCATCGTCAGCGGCAGCGGTGTCATCGGACTTGGCGCCGCGGGAACGCTCCCGCAATGCATCGACGATCAACAGCAGCACGCCGATCACGCTGGCACCGATACAGACCCAGGCGATCAACTCATTGCTGGTGACCACTGCGGTTACCAGCGCAGCCAGGCCGATGACGGCAAGCACAAGCGCAATGATCAGCATCGTTCAACCCTAAGTGTGGTGGCCCGGAAGCGGGCCGGTTCACGACAGTGCGAAGAGGTCAGTCTTGCCGGTTAGTTGTTACCGCGGTTGAACTGGCTGAATCCGCCCGCTGAGTCGTTGTTGGCGCTGGAATCCACCGGCGCGGCCGAGCCGCGCTGGCCCAACTCCTCCAACTGGGACTCCAGGTAGGTCTTCAGGCGCGTCCGGTACTCACGCTCGAAGGTCCGCAGCTGCTCCAGGCGACCCTCGAGGACCGTGCGCTGCTGATTGATGGTGCCCATGATCTCGGAGTGCTTGCGCTCGGCGTCGGCCTGCAGGGCGTCGGCTTTCTCCTGAGCCTGACGAAGCTGAGTCTCCGAACGGGTCTGCGCATCGGCCAGCATGGCATCGGCACGCGTCCGCGCCTCCGACACCGTGGTCTCTGCGGTCTTGCGGGCATCGCTGACCATGGCATCGGCCTGCGCGCGGGCATCCGAGAGCAGTTTCTCCGACTCGGCCTTGGCCGTCGAGGTCAGGCGGTCCGCAGTGTCTTGCGCGAGGCTGAGCACCCGAGCGGCCCGCACGGCGGTGTCCTCACTCTGCGGGGCGGCCGGGGCGACCGGCGCGGCCGGGGCCTCGTAGACCGGCTGCGGTGCCGGAGTGGGCTCTGGCTCCGGCTCGTATAGCGGGATGGACTGGGTGGACTGAGCGCCACCGGCACCGGACCGCGCAGATGCCAGCTCCTGATCGAGCTCGGACACGCGCTGCCGGAGATCGGCGTTCTCCTCGATGAGCCGAGTCAGCTCGTTCTCAACCAGATCGAGAAAGGCATCGACCTCGTCCTCGTTGTAGCCACGTTTGCCGATGGGCGGCTTGCTGAACGCGACGTTATGGACGTCCGCTGGTGTGAGCGGCATTGTCTGCCCCCTTGAAGTCTTGGACCGTCAACCGATCTCAAAGTGTAAAGCCTCGCTTGAACGCAACTGGAGTCCATCCTGTCACACCAGACCCGGCGGTTGCAGTGGAGGCCTATTTTTAAGAACGAATTTCAATCTTCTTACGCATTTGTGGACCATTCGGCAAACGCCGTGAAGGCACCTCGACCATCGGCTCGCAACGAGTCCCTACATCGCCGCGCTGAACGCCAGCTGCATCCCGATGAACGCCGCGAGCAGCAGCACCATGATCGACAGATCGAAGCGCACGGCGCCTATCGTGAGCTGGGGAATGAGCCGCCGCAGAAGTTTCACCGGCGGATCGGTGACCGTCATGATGAGCTCCAGGACCACGACGGTCAGACCCTTGGGATGCCAGTCCCGGCTGAAGGACCGGATGAACTCGACGACGACGCGCGCGATGAGCAGCAGCCAGAAGACGAACAGCGCGAAACCGAGAATTTCGAAGAACAGCGACAACTGAGCCGACCTCACTACGCCAAGGTTGTGTGACATTGGATACAGGTCGCCGTAGGTCGGCCACATCTCACACAGAAGACGTGGTCAACCGGCAGTGCGACGCCGCCAGCCTACCCGGGCCCTATGGAGCGTCGGGAAGGCGCGACGGCGCCGCTGTAGGTGTGACCGACGCTGCGGCTACTGATAGGAGTAGAAGCCGGCCTCGGCGATCCGACGCCGCTGCTCGGCACTGACGTCGACGTCGGCAGGCGACAGCAGGAACACCTTCGTGGCCACCTTGTCGAATGAGCCGCGTAGCGCGAACGCCAGGCCGGCGGCGAAGTCGACCAGCCGCTTGGCATCGGCGTTGTCCATCGACACCAGGTCCATGATCACCGGCGTGCCGTCACGGAACCGCTCGCCGATGGTGCGTGCCTCGCTGTAGTCCTTGGGCCGCAGCGTGGTGATCTTCGCCAGCGGGCTGCCCGCTTCGAACAACTCGGCCATGCGGCGCGGATCCATCGCCAACGCACCCCGGGTGGAGCCGGACAGGGCACCCAGACGCGGTGCGGGACGGTCGAATTCGCGGGGAGCACGCATCCGGGCATCGAACCGCGGTTCGTCGGCGAAACCGCCGGGATATCCGCCCCGATAGGCCGGGCCCTCGTCGTAGTCGGGTGCCTCGTAGCCGTAGCTGTCCTCTTCGAAGCGCTCGTCACGGGGTCGCCGGGCGTAGCTACGGGCGGCACCACGATCGTCGTCCTCGTAGTACTCGTCGTCGTAGTCCTCCATCGGCGCCATGCCGAAGTAGGCCTTGACCTTGTGCAGTGTGCTCATCTCGGCGACCCTTCTGCTGACGATGGTGGTGGTGGTGTCTGTGATGAAGATGTGACTGGTGTGACTACTTCCGGTGACGTTAGCGGGCGTTGCCCCATGAGCGCGGTACCGACACGCACACACGTGGATCCGTGTTTGACCGCGCTTTCGAGATCTCCGGACATCCCCGCCGACAGTTCGAGACGGTGCTGGTAGTCGCGCTGCACTCGGTCCCGCTCCGCGGCCAGGCGCGCGAATGCGTCGTCCGGATCGGATTCCAAAGGCGGGATTCCCATCAGACCCACGAACTCCAGCGCCTCGGCGGTGTTCGCTGACCCACAGATTTCGTCGACCAGATCGGGCGCGTTCACATCGACACCGCCGCGCTCGATGTCGCCGTCGAGACTGATCTGGATGTAGACCCGAAGTGGCTGTGCCCGGGTTCCGGCCGCCAGCGCGTCGCCCGCGGCGCGGTCCAACGCGGTCAGCAGGCGGATGCTGTCGACCGAGTGCGCGGTGTGCGCCCAGCCCGCGACAGCCCGCGCCTTCTTCCGCTGGATGCGCCCCACCATGTGCCAGCGAATAGGAACATCCGGCAATTCCGCGCGAACAGAATCCACTTTTGCAGCGGCCTCTTGTTCGCGGGATTCGCCGAATGCGAGGCACCCTAATTGGTTGAGAATAATGACATCGGAGGCCGGGAAATACTTCGTAATGGGGAGTAATTCAATTTCATTTACATTTCTCCCGACCGATTCTGCGGCACGCGCCAGACGCGCCCGCGCGGCCCCGAGTGCAGCGGTCAACTGCGCCGCCCGATCGGTGTCACGCCCGCGCTGCACGGTGCTCATCTCACCCTCACTCCAGGCTCATCGGTGGTCGGTCCAGACTTCATCCGGGGCGCTGCTCCATCCAGATCACGCTGGCCAGACGCCCGGTCGGCGCGTCCCGGCGATGGCTGAACAGCGCCCGGTCGGCGACCGTGCACCGCGGGTCGACGTCAATCGCGGTGACACCCAAATCCGTTAACTGCCGGGCGATTCCGGCCCGAAGGTCCAGCCCGGGCGTGCCACGCGACGTAGTCGTGCGAGCCCCGGGCAAGGCCGCATCCACCTCCGCCGCCATCGCCTCGGGCACCTCGTAATTGGCGCCGCTGACCGCAGGGCCCAGCAGCACCGAGATATCCCCCACCCGCGCCCCCGCGGCCAGCATCGCCTCCAGGGTGCGGACGACGATGCCTTTTTGTGCACCGACCCGGCCGGCATGTGCCGCGGCGATCACGCCGGCGCGCGCGTCGCCCATTAATACCGGCACACAATCGGCAGTCACCACGGCCAATGCCAAACGCGGGACGGTCGTCACCAATGCATCGGCATTATCGACCGCAGTGTCGCGCGGACCGTCAACCGTGACGACATGATCGCTGTGCACCTGATTCATCCAGACCAGCGCGTCAGCACCGATCGCGGCAGCCAGGCGACGCCGGTTCTGCGCCACCGCACCGGGATCGTCGCCGACGTGATCGCCGAGGTTGAACGAATCGAAGGGCGGTGCCGAGACGCCGCCGGCGCGGGTTGTGGTCACCCGCCGAATACGAACACTCACAGTCCCAGTATCCGAACCCGCCGCCCGGCCCGGCTCAGTGCCGCATGAACGGCGGCACGTCGACATCGTCGTCGGCGATCCCGCCGTCTCCGTCGCCACCGACACTGACGGTGGCGCCATTCGTGTGTGCCGGCACGCTGACCGCATCCGTCGGCTCGAACAATGACGTGGTCACCTTGCCCGCCCGCGCCGAGGCGATCGGCTGGGTCTGTGCCGCGCTGGGGCTGACCACCGGCTTTCGGCTCGGCCCGGCGCTGTCGAAGCCCGCGGCGATCACCGTGACCCGGACCTCGTCACCGAGCGAGTCGTCGATCACCGTGCCGAAGATGATGTTGGCCTCAGGGTGAGCGGCGTCCTGTACCAGCGAGGCTGCCTCGTTGATCTCGAACAGGCCCAGATCGCTGCCGCCGGCCACCGACAGCAGCACGCCCTGCGCACCTTCCATCGACGCTTCCAGCAGCGGCGAGTTGATCGCGATCTCGGCCGCCTTGAGTGCCCGGCCGTCGCCGCGTGCCGAGCCGATGCCCATCAGCGCGGTACCGGCCCCGCTCATCACACCCTTGACATCGGCGAAGTCGACGTTGATCAGGCCCGGTGTGGTGATCAGGTCGGTGATGCCCTGAACGCCGTTGAGCAGCACCTCGTCGGCACTGCGGAACGCGTCCATCAGCGACACCGCGGCATCGCCCATCTGCAGCAGCCGGTCGTTGGGGATGACGATGAGCGTGTCGCAGCTCTCGCGCAACGCCTGGATGCCGTTCTCGGCCTGGTTGCTTCGCCGCTTGCCCTCGAACGAGAACGGGCGCGTCACGACACCGACGGTGAGCGCGCCGAGCTTGCGGGCAATCGACGCGACGACGGGTGCGCCGCCGGTGCCGGTGCCGCCGCCCTCGCCTGCGGTGACGAACACCATGTCGGCGCCGCGCAGCAGCTCCTCGATGTCGTCCTTGGCGTCTTCGGCTGCCTTGCGGCCCACTTCGGGATCGGCGCCTGCGCCGAGGCCGCGGGTGGAATCGCGGCCCACGTCGAGCTTGACGTCGGCGTCGCTCATCAACAGTGCCTGTGCGTCGGTGTTGATCGCGATGAACTCGACCCCTTTGAGGCCCTGTTCGATCATCCGGTTGACGGCGTTGACACCGCCGCCACCGATACCAACCACCTTGATTACCGCGAGGTAGTTATGCGGGGGGGTCATCGATCGTCTTCCTCCCAGGTCGGGTGTTCATGTCCGCCGAACCCTCGTCCTGCAAACCCTCAACCTCAACCATAGGCTTAGAGTTATGTCAAGTAGTTCCGCGCAAACAGAACGGTAGGGGGACAACGCCGGTGATCGCGGCAGGCGCGCCGACGCGCCCCGCGGCAATTTTCCTTCGAATTACTTGACAGTCGGCAGATCTGGGCTGGAGACGTCGTAGGTATGCCCCGGCTGGGTCAGCAGAGCTGCCAGCTTCAACGCCTTCTCGTCGGTCCGATCGTTGGTCCCCCACACCACTACCCGACCGTCGGTCAGCGTCAACGCGATCGAGGCCACCGACGGGGCCGCGATCCGGCCCACCTGCGCCACCACATCCGGCGGCAACGCCAACATCACCTCGAGTGCGGCCTTGGTGGCCGGATCGGTGGGGCCGGGATTGTCGGCGTCCAGGTACGGCAACGTGGGTGGCGGCGGCTCGGTCGCGAAATCCACACCATCTCGGTCGAACAGATGCGGACCATCCGGATAGTCCTTGACGACCACCGGCACCCGCTCGACCAGCGTGATCCGCAGCGTGGACGGATATTCGCGCTGCACGCGCACGGTGGCGACCCGCCTGATCATGGCCACCCGCTCGGCGACCGCATCCGTATTGATCTGCAACAACGGTGTGCCCGGCGCCACGGCGGCAGCCGCCAGCACCTGCTCCTGCGGCACCGCGGCGGCACCGTTGATCACCACATTGCGCGCCGACATCACCGGCGTGAAGTACAGAACCAGGCCCAGCGCCACCGCGATCACACTGACGAGTGCCGACCACAGCAGTACCTTCAGACCGCGAATAGTGCTGCGGGCCACAGTTTTCGGAGCCTCCGAGGACTGCCCGTCGACCCTGCGTTTGGCCTCGCGGCGGGCATGCTCGATCGCCAGGGCCCGGTCGCGCGCGGCCCTGCGTTCCTCGCGTTCCCGTCGTGCGCGTCGGCGGGGGCCCTCATAATCTGGTTCCGCCGCGGGCGGCATGTCAGACCCTGCCGCGGGCGGCGAATCCGATTCGGCCGCGGACGCCTCGTCCGGCGCGGGCGAGTCCGGTTCGTCTTCGACCGGAACGGTTCCATCGGCCGAATCGCGGGCCGACTCCCCGGCCGCCTCGGCCGGACCGCCGGAACCCTGATCCGTCACGGCGAATCCGTCGAAGAACTGCCCGGCACACTGCGATTCGCCTTGATGCCGAGCTCCGTCACGATTTCCTTGCCCAGCATGGTGACATCACCGGCGCCCATGGTCAGCACCACGTCACCGGAGCGGGCCGCGGCCGCCACCGCAGCGGCGACCGCCGAGAAGTCGGGGACATAGGTGACCGCCGCGGTGACATGCTCGGCGACGGTGGCACCGCTGATGCCGGGCAGTGGTTGCTCGCGCGCGCCGTAGACGTCGAGCACGAAAACCTCATCCGCAGCGCTGAGGGCAGCACCGAACTCGGTCGCGAAAGTCGCTGTGCGCGAATACAAGTGCGGCTGGAACGCGACGATGACCCGACCACCGGTCTGATCGACCACCGTCCTGGCCGCCTCAAGGGTGGCGCGAACCTCGGTGGGATGGTGTGCATAGTCGTCGAAGACCCGGACTCCGGACATCGAGCCGACCAGCTCGAAACGCCGCCGTACCCCCTCGAATCCGGCCAGGCCGTCGAGCACCGCCTCGGCCGGCGCACCGACTTCGATGGCGGCCAGCAGCGCGCCGAGCGCGTTGAGCGCCATGTGCCGGCCCGGCACCGCGAGCCGGATCGCGCGCGGATGCGGCTCGCCCGCGAGCTGGATGTGGGCCACTGCCCCGGTCCCCTGCTGTTCCCAGCTCAGCAGGGTGCCGGCCAGGTTGTCGGTGCCGTCCACGGGGACACTGCCGTACCGCAACACCCGGATGCCCAGCGAGTCGGTGTGTTCGGCGAGCGCGGCGGCCCCCGGATCATCGGTGCAGACCACGAGGGCTCCGCCCGGCGCAATGCGATCGACGAACGCGGAGAACACCGCGGTATAGGCCTGCTCACTGCCGAAGAAGTCCAGGTGGTCGGCCTCGATGTTGGTGACCACCGCGACATTCGGGGTGTACTCCAGCAGCGATCCGTCGCTCTCGTCGGCCTCGGCGACGAAACACTTTCCGCTGCCGTGGTGGGCATTGGTTCCCGCCTCGCCGAGCTCGCCCCCCACGGCGAACGACGGGTCGAAACCACTGTGCTGCAACGCCACGATGAGCATCGACGTCGTGGTGGTCTTACCGTGGGTCCCCGTCACCATCAGCGTGGTGTAACCGGCCATCAGTTTGGCCAGGACCACCGGGCGCAGGATGACCGGGATGCCACGCCGCCGGGCCTCGACCAGCTCCGGATTGGTCTTGGGGATCGCGGCGTGGGTGGTCACCACCGCAGTGGGCCCGCCCGGCAACAGGTCCAGCGACGACGCGTCATGGCCGATTCTGATCTCGGCACCGCGTGCCCGCAGCGCAACGACACCACGGGACTCTTTCGCATCCGACCCCGAAACCATGCCGCCACGGTCCAGCAGGATCCGGGCCACGCCCGACATCCCGGCGCCCCCGATCCCCACCATGTGCACCCGCTGCAGCTCAGCCGGAAGTGAATTACCGTTCACTACAGCCTCTTTCGTTGAGCATGAGCCACATCCAGGGCGACCTGCGCCACCCGCCGAGCAGCGTCGGGATGGCCCGACAACGATGCAGCGGCCGTCATCGCGGCCAATCGGGAGTCATCGGTCATCAGTCCAGCGACCGTGTCCGCCACGAATCCACCGTCGAGTTGGGCATCGTCGACGATGATGCCGCCACCGGCAGAAACCACCGGCAGGGCATTGAGCCGCTGCTCACCGTTGCCGATCGGCAACGGGACATACACCGCCGGAAGTCCCACAGCGGTCACCTCGGCCACCGTCATCGCGCCCGACCGGCAGATCGCCAGATCGGCCGCGGCATAGGCCAGGTCCATCCGGTCCAGATAAGGCACCGCGACATACGGCGGCGCCCCTTCGGCAGCGGGCGGCAGGTCGAGGGTGTTCTTCGGCCCGTGCGCATGAAGTACCGAAATACCGGCAGCGCCAAGGGCTTCGGCGGCAGAGGACACTGCGCGGTTGAGCGACTGCGCCCCCTGGGAACCGCCGAACACCAACAGCACCTTGGCATCCGGCGCGAAACCGAAGAATGCCCTGGCCTCGGCCCGCAACGCCGCACGGTCCAACGACGTGATCGACGCGCGCACCGGCACCCCGACCACCTCGACCTTGCGCAGGCCGGGTTCGGGCACCGCCGAGAGCACCCGTCGAGCCGACACCGCCCCGACCCGATTGGCCAGGCCGGCACTGGCGTTGGCCTCGTGGACCACCACCGGGACAGCGCGGCGGCGACCGCGCACGCCGAAGCCCCCGCGGGCGGCGAGATAGGCGGGCAACGCGACATAGCCGCCGAACCCGATCACCACATCGGCCTCCACGCCGGTCAGCACCGAGCGGGTCTGGCGGATGGCAGTCCGCACCCGCATCGGCAGCCGCACCAGATCGCCCGACGGCTTGCGCGGCAGCGGGACCGGTGTGATCAGCTCGAGGTCATAACCGCGCTGCGGCACCAACCGGGTTTCCAGACCGCGGGCGGTACCGAGGGCGGTGATCCGTACCTGCGGATCCAGCTCCCGCAGCGCATCGGCCACCGCCATTGCCGGTTCGACGTGACCTGCTGTGCCACCCCCGGCCAGAACGACGGAAATCACCCGATCGCCTCTACCCTCACTCACCCGTAACGCTGACCTTCCAAAGTCCGGGCCCGTCGACCCTGTTTCCGCTGGCCTGCACCATATCGGACCGAGGACCTTCCGCCCCCGGCCGGCTGCTGACCGGCAGAGCGACCGGACCGTCGGCCGGTCCGGTCCGTGCCATGGGGCGTGCGACGCCTGGCCGCGGCCTGTCCCTGCTTGGACGCGCCCTGCCGGGATCCGGCCCGTCCGCTCGGTTTCTTTCCGGCCGTCGGCTTGGCACCGGCCTTGCCTGCCGGCTTACCCGCCCCGCGGGCGGGCGACTTGCGGCGATCGTGGAGCCGGTTGCGAGCGACCTCGAGCCGGGTCGGCACGTAGGGCTCGGGCAGCGGCAGCCGCAGCAGCCGGTTCATCCGGTCATCGCGCCCGGCTCGCAGGGCCGCCACGGCCTCCGGCTCGTGCCGGGCCGCGTTGGTCACCAGACCCATCATCAGAAGCGTGGTGGCCTGCGACGACCCACCGGCCGAGATCAGCGGCAGCTGCAGTCCGGTGACCGGCAGCAGACCCACCACGTACCCGACGTTGATGAACATCTGGCCGACCACCCACAGCGTGGTGGTGGCCGTGAGCAGACGCAGGAACGGATCGGCCGAACGCCGGGCGATGCGCATCCCGGTATAGGCGAACAGCCCGAACAGGCCCAGCAGGCCGAGTGCGCCGACGAAGCCGAGCTCCTCACCGATGATGGCGAAGATGAAGTCGTTGTGGGCGTTGGGCAGATAGTTCCACTTCGCCGTGCCCTGCCCCAGCCCGTCGCCGAAGATTCCGCCGTTGGCCAGGGCGAACCGGGCCTGCCTCGACTGATAACCGATGCCCTGTCCGTCGGCGGTCGGGTCGAGCCAGGACTGCACCCGGTCGGACCGGTAGCCCGCGGAGACCGCCAGCACCGCCGCCGCCAGCACGGCGGCCACCAGCGAGGAGAGGAACACCCGCAGCGGCAGACCCGCATACCAGAGCAGGCCGAGCAGGATGATGCTCAGCGAGACGGTCTGGCCGAGGTCGGGCTGGGCGACGATCAGCGCCAGGGCGATCACCGCGGCCGGCACCAGCGGGATCAGCATCTCGCGCAACGAGGCCCGCTCCATGCGCCGGGCCGCCAGCAGGTGCGCACCCCAGATGGCGAAGGCGATCTTGGCCAGCTCCGAGGGCTGCATCGAGAACCCGGCGACCACGAACCAACCGCGAGAACCGTTGGCCACCTTGCCGATTCCCGGAATGAGCACCAGGATCAACAGCAGAATGGTGAAGGCGAATCCGGGGAAGGCCAAGCGGCGCAGGGTGCGCACCGGCATCCGCAGGGCCAAGTAGAACGCGACCAACCCGACGCCTGTCCACATCACCTGACGGCCGAATACCGCCCAGGGCGATCCGTCGAAGTCGTACGAATACACACCCGATGCCGAGAGCACCATGATCAGGCCGAGCGTGGTGAGCAGCGCGGTGACCGCGATGATCAGGTGGAACGAAGTCATCGGACGGCCCAGCCACGCACCGAAGCGGGTGCGTGGGGCGGTCGATCCAGCCGCGTTCGAGGAGGGTGCGGCCTCGGACGCCCCCTCCGTGGAGCCTGCGGCCGAATCGGCGGTTTCGCCGGTTGCGTCACCGTCACGGCGGCGCAACCTGGCCAGGATGCCGGCCACCCCGCCTACCCGATCGCGGCGCGGACGGCGCCGGCGAACGCATCGCCACGCTGGCCGTAGCCGCTGAACTGATCGAAGGACGCGCCTGCCGGGGCCAGCAACACGGTGTCACCCGCGCCGGCCAGCCCGCGGGCGACGTCGACGACCGCCGCCATGATCGCGTCGGAGACCGAGCGGTCCCCCACATCAATCACACGAGTCACATGATCACCAATAGACTCATTTGTCTCAAGCACCCCAGAATCCTCCCCCGCCACAACCTCGACGACGGGGACATCCGGGGCGTGTCGCGATAACGCATCGGCAACCATCTGCCGATCGCGCCCGATCAGCACCACAGCAACCAGGCGATTCGCCACGTGACGCACCAAATCGTCGACGGAGGCGCCCTTCAGCAATCCCCCGGCGATCCAGATCACCCGCTCGAACGCGGTGATCGAAGCCTGCGCGGCATGAGGATTGGTGGCCTTGGAATCGTCGACATAGCGCACACCGTCGGCCTCCCCGACCAGCTCGGCCCGGTGCCTGCCGACCTGAAACGACGCCAACGCCCGCGCGATCGCGCCGGGACCGACTCCGACGGCACGGGCCAGGGCGGCGGCCGCCAGGGCGTCGAGCACCCCGACCGGACCGGCCACGCTGATGGTGGCGGTATCGGCCAACTCGACCCCGTCGCCGAACGCACGGTCTACGAGCTTGCCGGCGCGCACGCCGAGCTCACCCTTCCCGGGTTCCCCCAGCCTGAAGCCGATCCGCACCGGCGCGTCCGCAGTCGTCAGCAGACCGGCGGCCACCGGATCGTCGAGCCCCACCACTGCCACCCGACCGGCCAGCGCCCTGGCCTTGTCGGCGGCATAGCCGGCCATCGACCCGTGCCAGTCCAAGTGGTCTTCGGCGATGTTGAGCACCACACCGGCCTCGGGACGCAACGAGGGCGCCCAATGCAGCTGGAAGCTGGACAGCTCGACCGCCAACATCTCCGCGGGCTGGTCGAGCACCGCCAGCACGGGGTCACCGATGTTGCCGCACAACAGGCTTCGCCGTCCGTCCGCCAGCAGCATGTCGTGCAGCATCGAAGTGGTCGTGGTCTTGCCGTTGGTGCCGGTGACCACCAGCCACCGCCGGGGAGGTCCGTACCGGCCCGCCGCATCCAGCCGCCAGGCCAGCTCCACATCACCCCAGATCGGCACCCCGGCGCCCGCCGCGGCGGCCAGCACCGGCGCCGTGGGCGGGAAACCCGGGCTCGTCACCACCAATGCATAGTCGGAGATACCGGCGATGGCCGAAGCCGGATCGATCACGGCGGTGCCCTGCTCGGCGAGGGCACGCAGCGCCTCGGCATTGTCGTCGCACAGCGTGGCCGCCACCTGGAGCGGTTCCAGAGCCGCGAGCACGGCACGTCCGGTCACCCCCGCACCGGTCACCAACACCGGGGCACCCGGGGTCAGCAGCGAGAGCAGCCCCTGGTCGTCTCCCACCGGGCCGCCCACGTCAGGCCCCGACTGCGGTGAGCCACTCGCTGTAGAACAGGGCCACACCCAGCCCACAGGCGATCGCCGTCAGCAGCCAGAACCTGATGATCACCGTGGTCTCCGCCCAACCCACCAACTCGAAGTGGTGATGGAACGGCGCCATCCGGAACACGCGGCGGCCCGTCGTGCGGAACGCGAGGATCTGCACCACCACCGAGGTCACCTCGGCCACGAACAGCGCGCCCAGAACGACCGCGAGGATCTCGGTACGGCTGGTCACCGACAGGCCGGCGATGATGCCACCCAGGGCCAGTGAGCCGGTGTCGCCCATGAAGATCTTGGCCGGCGCGGCGTTCCACCACAGGAATCCGATGCAGGCGCCCGCGGTGGCTGCCGCGATGATCGCCAGATCGAGCGGATCGCGCACGTTGTAGCAGCCCAGGCCCGGCGCGGTGGCGCAGGCGTTGCGGTACTGCCAGAACGTGATCAGGACGTAGGCCGCGGTCACCATCGCCATCGCGCCGGCCGCCAACCCGTCCAGCCCGTCGGTGAAATTCACGGCATTGGACCAGGCACTGACGACCACGACGCAGAACAACACGAAAACCCAGCCCGCCAACGTCACCGTGGCGATCTCGCGAACATAGGACAGCTCCGGGCTGCCCGGGGTCAGCCCGTCGCCATTGCGGAACTGCAGTGCCAGCACACCGAACAGCACCGCTGCCGTCAGCTGGCCGACGGTCTTGGCGGTCTTGTTCAGACCCAGATTGCGCGAGCGCCGGAGCTTGATCAGGTCATCGATGAAACCGACCAGGCCGAGCATCGTGGCCAGACCCAGTACCAGCAGGCCCGACGCCGACGGGCCGTCACCGCCCAACGCGACCCCGACCAGATGCGTGCCCAGATAGCCCGCCCAGATGCCGGCCACGATGGCCACGCCGCCCATCGACGGGGTGCCACGCTTCTTGGCGTGACTGGCCGGGCCGTCCTCACGGATCTCATGACCCAGCCCGCGTTTGGTGAACAGCCGGATCAACGCGGGTGTCAGCAG
Organism: Mycolicibacterium fortuitum subsp. fortuitum; assembly: GCF_022179545.1. The sequence continues at coordinate 3,776,142 of NZ_AP025518.1, forward strand.
GATCGACACCGTCAGTGCGATACCGACGGCGATCAGGATGAGCTTCATCGGTCGGCGTTCCCCATCTCCGTCGGAGACGGCGATCCGGCGTCAGCGGCGGTCAGGGCATCGGCCAGTGCACCCAGCCCCACCGAGTTGGACGCCTTCACCAGCACCACGTCCCCCGGCTGCAGCTCAGCCCGCAGCAGAGCCAGCGCAGCATCGGCATCATCGACCATCGTGGACTCAGACCCCCACGAACCCTCCATCACCGCGCCGTGGTGCATGGCGTTCATAGTCCTCCCGGTTCCGACGACGATTAACCGAGACACATCTAAGCGCACGGCGAACCGTCCGATCGCGTCGTGCTCGGTAATGGCGTCGTCCCCGAGTTCGGCCATCTCACCCAACACCGCCCAGCTGCGCCGCTTTCCGCGCAGGTCACCGCCACTCTCGCGGGCCATCCAGGCCAGTGCCTTGAGCCCCGCCCGCATCGAATCGGGATTGGCGTTGTAGGCGTCGTTGATCACCGTCACACCGTCGGCACGGGTCGCGACCTGCATCCGGTTCCGCGAGACCGGGCCTGCGCCTGCCAACGCCGTGGCCACCTGCTCCAGGCCGGCGCCGCACTGCAGCGCGACCGCAGCCGCGCACAACGCATTGCCCACCTGGTGGTCGCCGTGCACCGCGAGCGCCACCTCTGTTTCCCGGCCGGCCGAGCCGCTACCCGCGTGCAATGTGAACCGCGGCCGGGCCAGCTCGTCGAGAGCGACCGGGCCTGCCCACACGTCGACCTCGGAGCCGGGCTCGCGCGAGACCCGCACCACGCGGGCTTCGGTGACCTCGGCCATCGCCGCCACGGCGCTGTCATCGACGTTGAGGATCACCACGCCGGACGCCGGAACCGCTTGCGGCAGTTCGGCTTTGGTCTTCGCGATGGCCTCGCGCGAACCGAATTCCCCGAGGTGGGCGGTGCCGACGTTGAGCACCACGGCGATCTGCGGCGGTGCGATCGCCGCCAGCGCGGCGATATTGCCCGGGTGCCGCGCCGACATCTCCAGGATCAGGTAATCGGTCTCAGGCGTCGCGCGCAGCACCGTCCACGGGTGCCCGAGCTCATTGTTGAACGAGCCGGGCGGTGCGATCACCTGCCCCAGCGGCTCGAGCACCGCGGCCAGCAGATCCTTGGTCGAGGTCTTGCCCGAGGAACCCGTCACGCCGATGATCGTCAGCCCACCGGCGACGAGTTCGGCGGCCACTGCCGCGGCGAGCTTGGCCAACGCGGCCAGCACCGCCGCACCGGAACCGTCGGTGTCGAACTCCAGAGCGCCAGAAGCAGCGTCAGCCGCGCCCGGTTCGGGCTTGACGATGACGGCCGGCACCCCGACGGGGCGCGCGGCCAGCACGACGGCCGCCCCGCACGCCACTGCCGCCGCCGCGAAGTCATGCCCGTCGGCTCGAGCACCCGGCAGTGCCAGGAACACCCCACCGGGCCCGACCGCGCGGGAATCGAACTCGACGGTGCCGGTGACGGTGGTGGCCGCAGCCTCTTCGGGGGTGATGTCGGCCAACTCGCCGCCGACGATCTCGGCGATCCTGGCGATCGTCATCTCGATCACTTGCCCGGCTCCCCTTCCCTGAGTGCCTCCAATGCGGCCGCCAGCTCGTCACGGTCGTCGAACGGCCGGGTGTGACCGCCCCCGGTCTGGCCGCTCTCGTGTCCTTTGCCCGCGATCAGCACGATGTCGCCCGGCCCGGCCCACGCCACCGCGCGGTCGATCGCCGCTCGCCGGTCGGCGACCTCCACGACCTCGGCAGCCGTGTCCGCCTCGGCGGCCCCGGCCATGATCGCCGCCCGGATCAGAGCCGGATCCTCGTCGCGGGGATTGTCATCGGTGACGACGACGAGGTCGGCCAGCTCGGCCGCGACCCGGCCCATCGGCGCGCGCTTGCCGGTATCCCGATTGCCGCCCGCACCGAACACCACGGCGATGCGGCCCGGCCCCGACGCCCGCAGCGTCTCCAGGACCGCCTGCAGAGCACCCGGCTTGTGCGCGTAGTCGACCAGTGCCAGGAACTGCTGGCCTCGGTCGATCGGCTGCAACCGGCCCGGGACCGTCGCCACGCGCAGGCCCGGAGCGGCCTCCTCTGGCGACACTCCGGCCCCGGCCAGCAGTGCGAGCGCCAGCGCCGCGTTGGCCACGTTGTAGGCACCGGTCAGCCCGATCTGGATCTCGTGGGCCACCCCGGCCGGGTCGACGAGGGTGAACTCCTGGGACCCGACGCCGACCGGCCTCACCTCGCGCACCCGCCAGTCCGCGGGCGCCCCGGCGGCACTGACCGTCGTCGCCTTCTCCGCCCGGCCGGCCATGGCCACTCCCGCATCGTCGTCGACGCAGACCACCGCGGCTGCGGCATGGTTGCGCGACGCGGGATCGAAGAGTCCGGCCTTGGCCTCGAAGTAGTCCTGCATCGTCGGATGGAAATCCAGGTGGTCGCGCGACAGATTGGTGAACCCGCCGAGCGCGAACACGATCCCGTCGACACGTCCCAGTGTCAGCGCATGGCTCGACACCTCCATCACCACGGTGTCGACGCCGCTCTCGACCATCACGGCGAGTAATGCCTGCAGGTCCGGTGCCTCCGGTGTGGTCAGCGCACTGGGCAGATCGCGCCCGGCGATGCGCACACCCACCGTGCCGATCAGACCCGCCACCCGTCCGGCGGCACGCAGCCCGGCCTCTGCCAGATACGTCGTGGTGGTCTTGCCCGAGGTTCCGGTCACCCCGATGACCGTCAGCCGCTCAGACGGACGTCCGTACACCTCGGCCGCCACCTCACCGAGGACCGTGCGAGGGTCAGGGTGGCTCAGGACCGGGACGTCGAGCCCGGCCAGATCGGCCGCACCGACGGCGTCGGTGAGCACCGCCACGGCGCCGGCGGCGACCGCGTCGGCCGCATAACGCGCGCCGTGAACCGCCGCCCCCGGCAGAGCGGCGAACAGATCTCCTGGCTGTGCGTCCTGGCCGCGCAGGGTCACCCCCGTGACCAGAACTTCCGGCAGAGGTTCTCCGGTGGCGGACACCGCATGGACCTGTTCGGCGAGCGGCACGAGGTATTGGCCGGCGGGACGGCTGGGACGCAGCTTCATGGCCATGCCACAGTACCCATTTGCGGTCTGCCGACCGCACCACCCACGACTATCGCGGTCAGGTCGCCTGCAGGGTCAATCGCGGCCCGGGATCGGCCGACAGCGGAACGTTGTGGCGCTGAAGCAGCCACGAGGCGATGTTGTGGAAAAGCGGAGCCGCCGAAGAACCGGGAGAGCCGTCCGCGGCCCGGTGCGGCGCGTCCATCATGATGCCAACGACGTAGCGCGGATCGTCCGCCGGCGCCATGCCGGCGAAGGTGATCCAGTAGACGTCGTTGTAGTAGCAGCCGCACGCCGGGTTGATCTGCTGCGCCGTGCCGGTCTTGCCTGCGATCTGATAGCCCTCGACCGCGGCCTGCGGGCCGGTGCCCTGCTGTGCACCCATCGGATCGCGCTGCACGATGGCGCGGAACATGTTGCGCACCGTACGGGCGGTCTCCGGTGTCACGACGCGAACGCCTTCGGGCCGTGGTTCGTCGGTCCGGGTGCCATCCGGGGAAATCGTGGACTTGATGATCCGCGGCGGTATCCGTACCCCGTCGTTGGCGATGGTCTGGTACATCGCGGTCATCTGCAGCAGCGTCATCGAAAGACCCTGTCCGATGGGCAGGTTGGAGAAGGAGCTCCCCGACCACTGGTCGATCGGCGGGACCAGACCGGAGCTCTCGCCCGGCAGGCCGACACCGGTGCGTTGGCCGAGGCCGAACTTGCGCACCATGTCGTAGAACCGATCGGGTCCGATCCGCTGGGCCAACATCAGGGTGCCGACGTTGGACGACTTCCCGAAGACCCCGGTGGTGGTGTACGGCATCACCCCGTGGCTCCAGGCGTCGCCGACGGTGACCCCACCCATGTTGATCGAACCAGGGACCTGCAGCACCTCCTCCGGATTGGTCAGGCCCAGTTCGATGGCCGTGGCGGCGGTGATGATCTTGTTCACCGAGCCGGGTTCGAACGGCGAGGACACCGGAAGGTTGCCCATCTGCCGGCTCTCCTGCCGGCCCAGGTCCTGGCTCGGGTCGAACGTGTTGTCGTTCGACATCGCAAGTACCTCACCGGTTTTCGCGTCGAGCACGACGGCCGAGACGTTCTTGGCGCCCGAGGCGTCCTTGGCCTGCTGCACCTGCTGCTGGACGTAGTACTGGATGTCGTCGTCAAGGGTCAGCTGCACCGTTGATCCGTTGACCGCGTCGTGCCGGTTGCGATAGCTGCCCGGGATCACCACACCGTCAGAACCGCGGTCATAGGTCACCGAACCATCGGAGCCGGCCAGCACCGCGTCGAGCGAATCCTCAAGTCCCAGTAGGCCGTGGCCGTCCCAGTCGATGCCGCCGACGATGTTGGCCGCCAGCGAGCCGCCGGGATACTGGCGCAGATCCTGACGTTCCGAACCCACTTCGGGGAACTTGTCCATGATCGCCGTGGCGATCGCCGGATCCACCGCACGGGCCAGGTAGACGAAAGTCTCGTTGCTCCTGAGCTTCTTGAGCACGGTCTTGGCGTCCGGCCGATTGTCCAGCCGGGTGGCGATCTCCTTGGCGATGTCCTGCAGCCTGCGGTCCGGATCCGGTGCCTCACCGGATTTGGCCTTGGCCTCGGCGAGTTGCTTGCGGACCCGGACGGGCTGGAACGTCAGCGCCCTGGCCTCGATGGTGAAGGCCAGCTTGTCGTCGTTACGGTCGACGATGCTGCCCCGCATCGCCGGGGTCACGTCGGTGACCTTGAGCTGGCTGGCCGCCTCGGCGCGCAGGCCGGCGGCCCGCGGCACCTGGAGGCTGAACAGTTGCGCGGCCGCGATCACCAGCACGGCGAGCATGACCACGTTGCCCGCGCGGTGCCGGAACACGAAAGACGAGCTCCGCAAACCCGTTTGGGGCGCAGCGACCCGGGTGCGCCGGGCCCCGGCCTCGTGCCCGGGTGCGGAAGCGGCCTTCACGGTGCGTCGCGGTGTCGGCGACTGACCCTTGCGGCCCGGACGCCGACTCATACGCCCGGCGCCTGGGCGTTCGCGGCGAGCGCCGGGACATGTGCCGCCGGGGCCACCGGCGGGCTGAACTGTTCCAGCGGGGTGACCGGTCCGGGAGCCGCGGGCGCCGGAGCCGCCAGCACCTGCGCGGCAGGTGCCGGCGCGACCGGCGCGGGCTGCACCGGTCCGGGTGCCGTCGGCACACCGGCCGCGGGGACATGCGTCGGATCCGTGACCTGTTGCGGAGCGGGCTGCGCGAGGTCCGCCGGTGCAGGGGCTGCCGGCGCCGCGAGCACTTCAGGTGCCGGCGCGGCCGGACCCGGCAGGACCGGTCCGGGCACCGGCGGGAGAGCACCCGGCACCCCATGCGGCGCGTCGGGCTGCGGCACCGGGATTCCGGGAAGCGCAAGAGAACCCGGGCGCGGCGAACGCACCGTCAGTTCACGCGGGTCGACCACCCGCGGTGCCGGGGGCGCAGGCGGGGCCGGCGGCGCCTCTTCCGGCAGCGGCGTGTTCAACGGCGGCGGAGGTACCCCCTCGGCGGGCTTGGGAGTGCCGACCACGGTCCAGTTGCCGGTGGCATCCTGCACCAGGTGTGCGGTGTCGCGCGACGGGATCATGCCCAGGTTGCGGGCGGACTCGGCCAGCGCCGGGGCGGCCTGCGCCTCCAGCACATCCCGTTCCAGCGCCTCTTTCTGTTGCAGCAGACCCTGATTGATCTGGCGGGCATGACCCAACTGATAGGACCGCTCGGCCGAACCGGTGGACAGCCACAGGGTGACCGCGAGCCCCACGCCCAGTGCTGCGATCACGAGCACGACGAACGGGACACGGGAGATCAGGACACGCGGATTGAGCTCGACCGAGGCCAGCCGGACCAGCAGGCGCTCCCGCAGCCGGACCCGCAGTGGTGGACGGACGACCTTGGGAGCCTTCGCCTTTCGCGCCTTCGCTCGGGCCTTCGCCTGGCTGGCACTCTTGGGGCGGGCCGGGCGGGTACCCGGCCGCTGAACCGGGCCGGCATTCGGGGCCGTACGCGTGGGCCGTTGTTCGGCACCCGGCCGCCGTTTGCGCGGCTGAGCCTGCTCGGCACGCCTCCCGCCACCGCGTGCGGGTTGACGTACCGGACGCCTGCGGTCTGTCTCACGCAGCTGTTCGGGTCGCTTCACCTTCATGAGTTCACCCCTCCCCCAACCTTTTCCAGTGCCCGCAGCCGCACCGGAGCGCTACGCGGATTGCGATCGATCTCAACTTGGCGGGCCTTCTCGGCACCGCGGGTCAACGTGACGAATTCGGGTTCATGACCCGGCAACTCGATGGGCAGACCGGGTGGGGTCCGCGATGCAGTGGCCGTCGCGAACGCCTGTTTGACGATGCGGTCCTCGAGGGACTGATACGACATCACCACGATCCGGCCGCCCTCCGTGAGCGCGGCAAGGGCAGCGGGCAATGCGCCGCGTAGCGAATCCAGTTCGCCGTTGACCGCGACTCTCAGCGCCTGGAAGGTGCGCTTCCCCGGATGGCCACCGGTACGGCGGGCCGGCGCCGGAATCGCCTCGTACAGCAACTCCACCAGTTCACCGGTTGTGGAAAACGGTTGCTGCGCACGCCGTTTGACGACCTTGTCAGCGATCCGTCCGGCGAAGCGCTCCTCACCGAAATCGCGCAGAATCCGCGCGATCGACTTGGCGTCGTAGGTGTTGAGGATGTCCGCGGCGGTCAGCGGGCCGTCGGGATCCATGCGCATGTCCAGCGGTGCGTCCGCGGAGTACGAGAAACCGCGTTCGGTCTGGTCGAGCTGCATCGACGACACGCCGAGATCGAACAGCACGCCGTCGATCTGGCGGAAGCCGGCTTCCGCAATCGCCCCGGCGATTCCGTCATAGCGGGTCCGCACGAACCGGATCCGATCACCGAACGGCGCAAGCCGGGCGCTTGCGATGCCGAGTGCGTTGGGGTCACGGTCGAGGCCGATCACCTGCAGTCCCGGAAAGTCTGTGAGAAAGCGTTCCGAGTGGCCGCCGGCGCCGAGCGTGGCATCCACCAGCACGGCGTCCGTGCCGTCGGCGTTGCGGCGGGTGAGCGCGGGAGCCAGCAGCTCTACGCAGCGGTCGAGCAGAACCGGGATGTGGCCGTGGTCCTGGGATTCGGAATGATCTGGGGAATCTGGCACCGCTGAAACACCTCCGCTCGGAATGGCCCCTGCACCGGGGTCTCTGTCCGAATTCACGGACCTGGCGTTGGGGAAGTACGCCAGGGCCAATTCGGGCAGAGGCCTCGTTGCACGGGCTAAGTCCAGGCCGGCCGCCGGGGCCGGGTCAGCGGCACCATCACAGAACGTCGCGAGTGTCATCAGTGGCCGCGGAGAAGTTTTCTTCGTGGGTCTGCTGGTACTCCTGCCACGCGTCGGCGTCCCAGATCTCCAGGTAGTCGACCGACCCGATCACCACACATTCCTTGGACAGGTTGGCGTAGCGACGGTGATCCGCCGACAAGGTGATCCGACCCTGACCGTCCGGACGCTGTTCGTCTGCAGCGGCGGCGAAAACCCGCAACTGGGCGCGACGTTCCGGGTTGGCCTTGGCCTCTTCGACCGCCTTGCGTGCACGTTCTTCGAACTCGTCCCGCGGGTACACGGCCAGGCTGTGATCTTGGCTCTTCGTGACCATCAACCCTCCTGCCAGTACGTCGCGGAACTTGGCGGGCAGTGTCAGCCGCCCCTTGTCGTCGAGCTTGGGCGTGTAGGTACCCAGAAACATCTGGACACCTCCCGCCACCGGATTTCGGATCCCGAGTCGGTTGCGAGATCCAGGCCGGCCTTTCTGCCCTCCGTACGGGGCTCCGTTTCCCCGTTGGCCGCCACTTTACCCCACGATCCCCCACTTTGCTCCATTTAGTTGGGCAAGTTTGGGCCGCCGCCCCACCTGAACCGCCCCGAATCACCCCAGGAGGGCGCCTTGTCGACGGAACAAGAGGCGCTGAGAAGCGAAAGTCGCAGGTAGAGACCCGCGTAGAAAAAGTGGGGGGTTGTGGGGCGGAATTCCCTGAGAATCTGCCGGGCTCCCCCACACCGCCCCACAACCCCGCCCAGGAGACCTACTCCGGCGTGTCGCTGGACCGCCGCCGCACCATGGATGCGGCCACGTCAAAGTGCACAAAAAAGGGGCAGCCCGTCATGGGCTGCCCCTGAATCAGTCAGGCGGTGGTCAGTCGTCGAACCGCCGCCGGAACCGGTCCTCCATCCGAGTGGTGAAAGAACCGCCGCCACGCTGCCGACGCTGTCGCGGCGCATTGCCGGACCCTTGGGCTGCCCGGCCCGGAGCACCAGTCACCCGCGGGCCCGTGATGGCGAACACCACGCCACCGAACATCACCACGAAACCCACCACCGACAGGATCGGGAACCCACCGATCATGGTGGCCTTCACGGCCACACCGATGACCAGGAGGGCCAGGCCCACGATGAACAGCAACGCGCCCTGAAGCCTTCGCCGAGCCGATGGCGCGCGCAAGGTCCCACCACGAACGCTCGAGGCGAACTTGGGATCCTCGGCATAGAGCGCGCTCTCGATCTGGTCGAGCATGCGCTGCTCATGATCGGAGAGTGGCATTCGTCCCTCCTTGCCGACGCCGCCGTCGCTTTTCAAGATTTCACGTGCCCGCAATCACGGGCACCTAACCCTAATGATACGAGGTCGATCCGAGCCGTACCACCTTGTTCGCCGTCGATTGTAGGTCGTCGTGAGAACGGTCAGGTCGACGGGACCGACCGCCTCCCAGCCGGATATGGCTGAAGATAATGAGTCAAGGCACACACCGGGCGGGCGAAAGGCGAAAGCATTGGCGACGTATCTCATCGATCTGTCGCCGGACGACATGAAGCGCCGGCTGCCCGAAGCGCTGCGCGTATACGTCGACGCCATGCGCTACCCGCGCGGAACCGAGGAACAGCGCGCCGCACTGTGGCTCGAACACACCCGGCGCGCCGGGTGGAAATGTGTGGCCGCCGTCGAGGCCCCCGACCCCGATCCGGCCTCCGGACCCGGACGCCATCCCGACAACGCGACTCTGCTCGATGCGCCCCTGCTCGGGATCGCCTACGGCTACAGCGGCGCGCCGGATCAGTGGTGGCAACAACAGGTCATCTCCGGCCTGCAGAGGATGGGCACCAACCCCGACCACATCGCCGGCCTGATGGCCAGCTACTTCGAACTGACCGAGTTGCACATCGAGCCCCGGGCCCAAGGTCAGGGCCTCGGCGAGGCCCTGACCAGGCGACTGTTGGCCGGCCGCGGCGAATCCCACGTCCTGTTGTCCACCCCTGAGATCAATGCCGAGGCCAATCGCGCGTGGCGCCTGTACCGTCGCCTCGGCTTCACCGATGTGATCCGCGGCTACCACTTCGCCGGAGATCCGCGGCCGTTCGCCATCCTCGGTCGCACCCTGCCGCTGTGAGATCTGGCACGATGACCAGCGTGCACGTCCGACTGCCCAGCCGCCGCAGCCGCAACCGACTGCTCACGCTGGTGATGTTGCTGCTGATCCTGCCCATGGCTGTGGGCTGCGTCCGGGTCCGAACCTCGATCACGGTCTCCCCCGACGACCGGGTCTCCGGCCAGATCATCGCGGCGGCAAAGCCACGCGATGCCGAGGACAAGGGCCCGCAGCTGCTGAACAACCTCCCTTTCGCCACGAAGGTGGCGGTCTCGGAGTACAGCCGCGACGACTACGTCGGTTCCCAGGCCGTGTTCTCCGACCTGACCTTCGCCGAGCTGCCACAGCTGGCGGGCATGAGCCGCGACGCCGCCGGTGTCGACATCTCGCTGCGCCGCGCCGGGGACCTGGTGATCCTGGAGGGCCGGGTCGACCTCACCTCACTGAGTGATCCGCAGGCCGATGTCCTGCTGACGGTGTCGTTCCCCGGCGATGTGACCTCGACCAACGGCTCTCAGGTGAGCAACTCCATCGTGGAATGGAAACTGCGCCCCGGAGTCGTCAGCACCATGAACGCCCAGGCCCGCTACACCGATCCCAGCGCCCGCTCCTTCACCACCGCGGCCATCTGGCTCATCGTCGGCGCGCTACTGGTGGCCGGCGTCATCGGCGGCCTGGCGTGGATGAGCCGGGACACCTCCCCGAAACCGGGCGACCCGGTCGCCGGTACCGACTGACCCACACCGGGAACCGCCGAGCACATTGCTGTGCCGCAGTCGCTTGGTACAAAACAGGTGGCACGCTCTACGCTGAATGCACTCGGGACACACCGTTGACGACAGAAAGGGGCGGGCGCTGAGCGTGCAAACATCGGCTCCGTCAACCGTCGAGCTGGCCGGAGCCGTCACCGACCAATTGCGCGACTACCTGCGTGAGCGCCGCCGCGAGTGTGAGTACATCGGAACTGACTACGCCGAGCTGACCGAGGCCCTCGAAGAGTTCGTGCTACGCGGCGGCAAACGGATGCGCCCGGCCTTCGCCTACTGGGGCTGGCGCTCGGTGATCGAACCGGCCGACCGTCCCGCCGGTGCCGACGTGCTGCGGTTGTTCTCCGCTCTGGAATTGCTGCAGGCATGCGCGCTGGTGCACGACGACGTCATCGACGAGTCCGCCACCCGCCGCGGCCTGCCCACCGTGCATCGGGTCTTCGCCGACCGCCACCGCGACCGCAACTGGCACGGTTCGTCGCGGCAGTTCGGCTTGTCTGCGGCCATCCTCGCCGGCGATCTGGCACTGTCCTGGGCCGACGACATCGTGGCCTCTGCCGATATCCCCGCCGACGCGCAGCAGCGCGTCCAGCAGGTCTGGCGCCATATTCGCACCGAGGTGCTCGGCGGCCAGTACCTCGACATCGTCGCGGAGTCCAGCCGCGCCGAATCGGTGGCCTCGGCAATGAACGTCAACACCTACAAAACGGCGTCCTACACGGTGTCCAGGCCGCTGCAGCTCGGTGCCGCCGCGGCCGCCGACCGGCCCGACGTGCAACAGATCTTCCACCAGGTCGGCAATGACCTGGGCGTCGCCTTTCAGCTGCGCGACGACGTCCTCGGGGTGTTCGGTGACCCGGCGGTCACCGGAAAGCCCTCCGGTGACGACCTGCGCTCCGGCAAGCGCACGGTGCTGCTCGCCGAGGCCCTCGAGCTCGCCGACAAATCCGATCCGGCCGCCGCACAGCTTCTGCGCAGCTCGGTCGGCACCGAACTGTCCGACGCACAGGTCGGCGATCTGTGCCGGGCGATCGAATCCGTCGGCGCCCTGGCCGCAGTCGAGGCGCACATCGAGCTGCTGACCAATCGTGCACTGGACACGCTGGCAGACTCCCCCATTCACCCCCAGGCCAAGACCGGACTGGCCGAGATCGCCCGGTTCGCGGCGAATCGGTCAGCGTAGGAGCACGGCCAGCACGTCATGACACAAATGCCGACCGAGACCCCGAATACCGGGGTCGCGCAACATATCTCACGCCTGGCCGGGTTCGCGGTATCCATCGATGCCCGTCCGGCCCGGCTCGGTTTCCTGGGTGCAGCGCTGCTGACCATCGGAGGCCTCGGCGCAGGCAGCACCCGCCTGCACGATCCACTCCTGGAATCCCTGCACCTGTCCTGGTTGCGATTCGGGCACGGTCTGGTGCTGTCCTCGATCCTGCTGTGGGTCGGTGTCGCGGTGATGCTGATCGCCTGGCTCTGGCTGGGCCGGCGCGTGATCGACCGCACCGCCACCGAATACACCATGGTCGCCACGACCGGTTTCTGGCTGGCTCCACTCCTGCTCAGTGTGCCGCTGTTCAGTCGGGACACCTACTCCTACCTCGCCCAGGGCGCCTTGCTGCGCGACGGCTTCGACCCTTACGTGGTGGGGCCGGTGGAGAACCCGAACGTCCTGCTGGACAACGTCAGCCCGATCTGGACGACGACCACCGCCCCCTACGGGCCGGCGTTCATCCTGGTGGCCAAGTTCGTCACCATGCTGGTGGGCGACGACGTGGTGGCCGGCACCATGCTGCTGCGACTGTGCATGCTGCCCGGGCTGGTCTTGCTGATCTGGGCGACCCAGCGCGTCGCGCGGCACATCGGCGCCAGTCCCGCCACGGCGCTGTGGGTCTGCGTGCTCAACCCGTTGGTGATCATCCACCTGATGGGCGGCGTCCACAACGAGATGCTGATGGTCGGGCTCATGATGGCCGGTATCGCGCTGGCCTTCCGACAGCATCCCGGCTGGGGCGTCGGACTCATCGCCATGGCGGTCGCAGTCAAAGCGACTGCTGGACTTGCCCTTCCGTTCATCGTCTGGGTGTGGGCGCGGCAACTGCGCGACCGCCACGACCACGCACCGGTGCGGGCATTCGTCGTCGCGACCGCCGCCTCCATGGCCATCCTGGCCGCGGTTTTCGCCGTGATGTCATGGCTTGCCGGCGTCGGCCTGGGCTGGCTGTCCGCCCTCGCGGCAGGCAACGTGAAGATCATCAACTGGCTGACACTGCCCACCGCAGCGGCCAACCTGATCAACGCCGTTGGCGGACTGCTCTTCTCGGTCAACTTCTATGCCGTGCTCGAAATCACCAGGATCATCGGCATCACGATCATCGTGATCGCCCTGCCCCTGCTGTGGTGGCGCTTCCGGCACACCGATCGTGAGGCACTCATCGGCATCTCGCTGGCGATGGCCGTGGTCGTGCTCTTCGTTCCCGCCGCACTGCCGTGGTACTACACCTGGCCGTTGGCGGTGGCGGCGGCACTGATCCGCACCCGGCCCGCCATCGCAGTCATCGCCGGGCTGTCCACCTGGATCATGGTGATGTGGAAACCCGATGGGGCCCACGGCATGTACTCGTGGGCGCACGTCCTGCTGACCACGGCTTGCGCCGCCGCGGCGTGGTACTGGCTGTACCGCGCACCCGAGCCGTCGGCCGAGGCGGAAAGCCAGCCGTCAGTACGCTAGCGCCTGCGCGCGACGCAGCACCTCACGTGCCTGGTGGGAATGCAGGGCGTCGATCGGGCGGGCGTTGGACTTCTGCTCGGTACGGCCGTCGGCGGTGATGGTCAGCGACTCGTCCGGGGTGAACAACCAGCGCATGATCTCGGTGTCGCGGTAGCCGCCGTCCCGCAGCACCACCAGCAGACCCGGCAGGTGTTTGACCACGTGACCATTGCCGTCGAAGAAGATCTGCGGCACCACCATGACACGGTTGCGGCGCACCGCGATCAACTGCCCGTCCCGCAACTGTTGGTGCACCTTGGTGACCGGGATGCCGAGCAAATCCGACACCGTCGGTAGGTCGTAGACGGGCTCGTCGGGGTTCAATACGTCATCGGCCGCCGGAATGCTGCTCACCGCACTGATTCTAGGACCATGGGCGCAACTCGTAACATGTGTCCGGTGGAGCAGCAATCGGATCCACTCGTCGGCACCATGCTCGACGGGCGCTATCGAGTGGACACCCCCATCGCCACCGGTGGCATGTCCACGGTCTACCGCGGCCTCGACATCCGCCTGGACCGCCCCGTTGCACTGAAGGTGATGGACTCCCGCTACAGCGGTGACAGCCACTTCCTGACGCGGTTCGGCCGCGAGGCCAAGGCCGTGGCCCGATTGAAGGATCCCGGACTGGTCGCGGTCTATGACCAGGGCGGCGGAGGCTCCGGAAACGGCCCGGCGCAACAACCACCTTTCTTGGTGATGGAGCTGATCGAGGGCGGCACGCTGCGCGAACTGCTGGCCGAACGCGGACCGATGCCCCCGCACGCGGTCGCCGCCGTACTTACCCCGGTTCTCGGCGGGCTCGCGGTGGCACACCGAGCCGGCCTCGTGCACCGCGACATCAAGCCGGAGAACGTCCTGATCTCCGACGACGGCGAGGTCAAGATCGCCGACTTCGGTCTGGTGCGCGCCGTCGCCGAAGCCAAGATCACCTCGACCAGCGTGATCCTGGGCACCGCCGCCTACCTGTCCCCCGAGCAGGTGAGCACCGGTGACGCCGATCCGCGCAGCGACGTCTACGCCGTCGGGATCCTCACCTACGAGCTGCTGACGGGCGTCACACCGTTCACCGGGGATTCCGCACTCACCGTCGCCTACCAGCGCATGGACAACGACGTTCCTCCGCCGAGCGGGCAGATCGCCGGGGTGCCAAAGCAATTCGATCAGTTGGTGCGGCGGGCCACCGCACGCGACCCCGGACAGCGCTTCGCCGACGCCGACGCCATGCGGGCCGAACTGGCCGAGATCGTCGACGAGCTCGGCCTTCCCCCGTTCCGGGTGCCCGCACCACAGCAGTCGGCGCAGCACCTGGCCGCCACCCGCGTGCACGACCTGGCTGAGGCCGAGGACCACCGGGCAGCTGCCACCACCTTCGTGACCGACACGCCGCCGCCCGTGACACCTCCGGCCGGCCGGGCACCACGCCAGGCCACCCGCGAGATCACCCGCGATCAGCACGACTGGGCACCGGTCGCTGCCGACTCCGAAGGAGCCGAATACGCTTTCGGGGCAGGGCAATTCGCCGGAATCGAGATGAGCGAGTTCTACTGGGCCCGCCAGCGTGCCAAACGGGTGCTGGCCTTCTGGGTGATCGCGATACTCACGTTGACGGGCCTGGTCGCCGCCGCGGCCTGGACCGTCGGCAGCAACGTGGCAGCATTGCTCTAGCTAGCCGCGCAACATCTCGGCGACGAGGAACGCCAACTCCAAGCTCTGCTGGGTGTTGAGCCGCGGATCGCACGCGGTCTCGTAGCGACCGGCCAGATCCGAATCCGAGATGTCCTGGGCCCCACCGAGACATTCGGTGACGTTCTCACCGGTGATCTCGACGTGGATGCCGCCGGGATGGGTACCGAGCGTGTGGTGCACTTCGAAGAACCCCTGCACCTCGTCGACGATGCGGTCGAAATGGCGCGTCTTGTAGCCGGTCGACGACTCGTGGGTGTTGCCGTGCATCGGATCGCACTGCCAGATCACCTGGTGGCCGGTGGCCTGCACCTTCTCGATGATCGGCGGCAGCAGGTCGCGCACCTTGTTGTTGCCCATCCGCGTCACCAAGGTCAGCCGGCCGGGCTCGTTGTTCGGATCGAGCCGCTCGACGTATTCGACCGCCATCTCCGGCGTCGTGGTCGGCCCCAGCTTGATCCCGATCGGATTGGCGATCACCTCGGCGAGCGCCACGTGGGCACCGTCGAGCTGACGGGTGCGCTCGCCGATCCACAGGTAATGCGCGGACTGGTTGTACAGCTTGGGCGGGCTGTCCGGGTTCTCGGCAGGGTCGGCCAGGCGCAGCATCGCGCGTTCGTAGTCGATCACCAGCGCCTCGTGGCTGGCGAAGATGTCGGCGGTCTGCAGATTACGGTCGGCCACACCGCAAGCCGACATGAACTTCAAACCGCGATCGATCTCGCCTGCCAACGCCTCGTAGCGGGCGCCGGCAGGTGAGGTCCGGACGAACTCACGGTTCCAGTTGTGCACGAGGTGCAGCGAGGCCAGCCCCGACGAGGTCAGCGCGCGAACCATGTTCATCGCCGCGCTGGCATTGGCGTAGGCCCGAACCAGCCGCGACGGATCATGCTCGCGCACAGCGGCATCCGGGGCGAAGCCGTTGACCATGTCGCCGCGGTAGGACTTCAGCCCCAGCGCATCCAGATCGGACGAGCGCGGCTTGGCGTACTGCCCGGCGATGCGAGCCACCTTGACCACCGGCATGCTGGCCCCGTACGTCAGCACCACGGCCATCTGTAGCAGTGTGCGGATGTTGGCCCGGATGTGCGGCTCGGTGTTGTCGACGAACGTCTCGGCGCAATCCCCGCCCTGCAGCAGGAACGCCTCGCCGCGGGCGACGTCGGCCAACAGGCCCTTGAGCTTCTCGATCTCCGACGGCACGGTGACCGGCGGCACGCTCTCCAGCACGGTGCGCATCGCCTTGGCCGCTTCCGGATCCCAGCTGGGCTGCTGCACGGCCGGCTTGGCCAGCGCCGCATCGAGCCGTTGACGCAGCTCGTCGGTCAGCGGAGGCAGTGGCGGCAGCTGCTCGATGGGGATGTCAACGGTCCAGTTCACCCGTTCATGGTAGCCGCCGGTGAACGGCGGTTTCAGGGCTGCGTGCCGCCGGACTCGCGCACCGGCGTGAGCCCCACTCCCGTCATCAACTGGAACCGGTGCAGATTGTGCCGCGCATCGACCAGCGCGTCGTGCGCATCGGTCGGTCGCGCCGGCATGCGCGGCGACCCCCGTTCCTCCCAGAACTGGCGCAACTCGCGGGTGAACCGTGGCATCGCCGGAGGCAGATCGGTCATCGGACCCCACAGCTGACACAGCACCACGTGGTCGTAGGCGCCCACCCAGGCCCACAGCTCGATCGGCTCGTCACCGTCGATGTCGAAGAAATCCTCCAGTTCCGACCGGATCTGCCGCCGCGACCGCCACAGCTTGGAGGACGGGGACGGCAGCTTGGGCAACACGTGCTTGCGCACCCAGCGGCCCGCCCGGTCGGGATTGAACTCCGTGGAGATCGCGTAGTACTCGCGGCCGTCCTCGGCCGCCACGCCGATCGAGATCAGCTCGATGGTGCGACCGTCGTCGATGAACTCGGTGTCGTAGAAGTAGCGCATCAGGCGGTCCGTCCCGACGCCGGCGCAGGCGCGGCATGGATCTCGCGGTCCAGTTGCGCGTCGACAGCCGCGTCATCGGGGAACTTCGGCATCCCCGTGATCGCGTCCTGCAACCACAACTTCGCCTGCACGACGGGCCGGCGCAGCCAGCGCTCCCGTTCCAGTGCCCGGTGCATCTTCCGGGGATGGCTGGTGTAGCGCCAGCGCGCCCACGGCGCATGCGGCCGCGACAGCCGAACCGCCCCGACGAACAGCAACGGGGTTATGAACATGCCCACCAATCCAGTCCACACCTTGCCTTTGAGCAGAACCACCACTGCCAGGAGCAGGGTCAGCACCGCGACCACGACCACGAGCGCCCGCATTCCGGGCGACTGGTCCTCGCGCCAGATACCGATATCAAAGAATGACAGCGGATTGAAACCCAGGATCAACAGCCCTGCCACGGCCACCGCCGCGAACACCGCGTCCACCGAGGTGCGGCCGTCCTCGGCCCAGTACACGTCCGACAGATGCAGGATCAGCGCGAATTCGTCGAGCACCAGGGCCGCACCGATACCGAAGAACACGGCGGCAACGGTGAATTCCGGTACGCCGCCGTTGACCGCGAGCGTCACCATCGTCACGCCCGACACCAGCACCAGCACGACACCGATCACCATGTGGTGGATGTGCACGGAACCGTGTCCCAGGTTGCGGGGCTGCCACCACCTGGGTGGCCGCTCGCTGCCGGCGTTCCGGCGGATGTAACGCACCACCAGGCGCGTCACGAAGAACGTGAGAATGAACGCCACCAGGCAGCACAGCAGCGGCAGGCGATCGCGGGTGAGGAAATCGAGGTGAACGGTCGCGTGCACGCACAGAACTTACGCCGACCTGCGCGCGTCGCGAGTGCGGATGCGCCCCCACGGGGTTGCCCCCGATAGTCTGTTGAGGACATGAGTAAGCGGCAGTCGCCCGGCGGGGCTGGTTGGGCACCGACGATCGGGTGGCGGCTTTTTCAGTTGCTCACAGCGGCCGGGTTGATCCTGGTCGGTTGGAGGCTTCTGGGGCACGTGCCCTATCGCATCGACATCGACGTATATCGGATGGGCGGGCGAGCCTGGCTGGACAACCAGCCGCTGTACGCCGACGGCGCCATCTTCCACACCCAGGGCGGTCTGGATCTGCCCTTCACCTATCCCCCGCTCGCGGCGATCATGTTCGCCCCGTTCGCCTGGCTCTCGCTGCCCGCGGCCAGTGTGGCGATCACCGCCACCACGCTGCTGCTGCTGATCGTCTCGATGGTCATCGTGCTGACCCGGCTCAACGTATGGCCGGACACCACGATCACCTCCGAACCAGCCTGGCTGCGGCGCTGCTGGCTGGCCGCCGCACTTGTCGCACCCGCCGTCATCTGGCTGGAACCGATCCGGTCGAATTTCGAGTTCGGCCAGATCAACGTCGTGTTGATGACCTTGGTGGTCGCCGACTGCGTCCCGCGCCGGACGCCGTGGCCGCGCGGCGTGCTGTTGGGGCTGGCAATCGCGCTCAAGCTCACCCCGGCGGTATTCCTGCTGTACTTCCTGCTGCGCCGTGACATCCACACGCTGCTACGGACCGCTGCGGCCACAGTGGTGGCGACGCTGGCCGGCTTCGTCCTGGCCTGGACGGACTCGATCGAGTACTGGACCGAGACAGTGCGCAACACGGACCGGATCGGTACCGCCACGCTCAACACCAACCAGAACATCGCGGGCACCCTGGCCCGGCTCGGCCTGTCGGAGGGGCCGCGGTTCGCGTTGTGGGTGGTGGCCTCTTTCGCCGTGTTGGCGCTGACGGTCTGGGCAGCGCAGCGTGCCCTGCGCGCCGGCTCCGACGAATCCCCGGTGGTCGCACTGATCTGCGTGGCGATGTTCGGCCTGGTGGTCTCGCCGGTGTCGTGGTCGCATCACTGGGTCTGGTCACTCCCGACCCTGGTGGTCACCGGCGTGCTCGCCTACCGGATGCGCAAGGACCGACCGGCCGCGCTGTTCCTGGCGCTGGTGACCATGATCGGCTTCGCCTTGATGGTCTGGACACCCATCGACTTGTTGACGCCGCACCACGAAACCGCGGCGTCGGTGTTGCGCCAGTTGGCCGGTGACGCCTACCTGTGGTGGGCGCTGGTCGTCATCGCCGTGATCGGATTCGTTTCCCCATCCAGGGCGGGCCAGACCACCGCTGTGCCCGCCGCCCCGCTGGTGAAGCTCAGCGGGGGCGAAGCGGCCTAACCCGCTGCGGCGTGCGGCAGCCGGGAGGCCGGCTTGGTGGTGTCGACCGGCTGGCCGTTGGTCTGTTGTGCGCTCTCCTTGACGGCGGCGGCATAGATGTCGACGTACTCCTGACCGGACAGATCCATGAGGTCGTACATCACCTCGTCGATCACGGCGCGCTCGATGAAGCGGTTGCCGGCCAGACCGTCGAACCGGCTGAAGTCCATTGGCTTGCCGAACCGGACCTCGACCCGGCCGAACCGCAGCCCCTTCGATCCCGGTGGATTGACGACATCGGTGCCGACCATGGCGACCGGGATCACCGGCACACCGGTCTCCAGTGCCAATCTGGCCAAGCCCGTCTTGCCCTTGTACAGACGGCCGTCCGGTGAGCGGGTGCCCTCGGGGTACATGCCGAGCAGCTTGCCCTCGCCCAGGATGCGCTTGGCGGTGATCAGAGCTGCCTGCGCCGAGTCCGCGTCGGTGCGGTCGATGGGCACCTGTCCGACCACGGTGTAGAACCAGGCCAGAAACCGCCCCTTGATCCCGGTGCCCGTGAAGTACTCCTGCTTGGCCAGGAACGTGATGCGGCGGCTGACCACCAGCGGCAGGTAGAAGCTGTCCATCACCGCCAGGTGATTGCTGGCCAGAATGGCCGGACCTTCAGTCGGAACATGTTCCAGCCCAGTGATTTTCGGCCGGCCGAGAACGGCCAGCAACGGGCCCAACAGGATGTACTTGAACAGCCAATACCACATGGACCCTCCACCTCGGGCGCACCGCCAATGCTCTGCGACAACTGTACCCAGGCCATGTTGTGGCTACCACATCAAGCCCTGGATGCCCGCTGAGTCTCAGCAGCATTTCATCGGCCGCTCAGTCTGTTGGGCCCTCTACGGTTACCGGGATGTGCTGGTAGCGGCCGGGCGGCGGTGGAGGCGGGTAATCGTCGGGCGGCGGACCGTCCGGCCCACCGTCGGGGTCCGGGCTATCTCCGCCGGGTCCGCCATCCCCGCCGCTGCCCGGCCCGTCGCCCCCGTCGTCGAGCACGGCGCGGATCACCGTCAGCAGGGCCACACTGTGCTCGGCGATGACCGACAGCAGCGGATGCTGCTCGCCGTTGACCACCGCCGCCAGCGCACACACCGGGCACCACACCTGCTGGCATTTGCCCGGTGAGCTGTCGGCCGACGCCGCGAAATTGGCGGCCGCCAACCGTACCGCCGGATCGAGTCGGTCGAGTATCTCCTGCGCCAATTGGCGCAACTCCGAACCCAGCTCGGGATGAGACCCCGTCATGCCGGCCACACCTCCGGATTCGGACGAAAACGTACAGTCAGCTCGCTACCGCGCAATTGGGCGTCCGTCACGATGCATCGACGTAGGACGGAAGCCAACCGCACCCGGCGGCGCATGCCTGCGACGCCGATGATCAAGTCGTCATCGACGCGGCCGAGCGTGAGGCCGGCGGAATCGATCTGCGGCAACTCTAGCCGCAACCGGTACACCGCTTCGAGTCCAGACCCCGACTCGCGGTCGACGATAGGCCGCAGCGGGCCCGGCGGCGGCGATCCATCGCGCCGTCGGGCACTGTCGATCAGCTCCCCCAACGCCTTCGGGCCGATCGGTTCCCCCGGCACGTGCGGCACCAACACCAATTGCACGTCACCGATCGTGGCGTCGAGCTCGTCGAGTACGGTCTGCTGTTCGGCGATCCGCTCGGTGTACCAGTCGAATGCGGGATGCGCGGGCAGGTTCTGATACTCGAACGAATCGTCCTGAACCAAAATCTGATTGACGATGATCTCGGCCACCTCGACGCCCATGAGCGCCAGCGACCCCAGCGTCCGTGACGCCTCGGCCGCCACCACCCGCTCCGGGGTGAGCACCAGATGGGCACTGACCCGGGAGCCGTCGGTCAGCAGGCTGCCCAGTCGCCGGATACCGGCGTCCACCCGTTCGATCAGGGCCACAATGGCCGCACTGACCGCATCCGGCGATCCCGACAGCCGGCGATGCCGCGGCCACGCCCGCTCCAGATACAGGCCGAAGGTCTCCGGCAGTGTCAGCATCCGCAAGGCGTCGGCGGTCGAGGCACAGTCCACCACCACGTGATCCCAGCAACCGGAGTCCGCGAGCTCACCGACCTCGTGCAGCCCGAGTACCTCCTGGATTCCGGGTAACGCCGAAAGTTCTTCGGGCGCAACGTCTCCGACATCGGACTCGGGAAAACGCGCGGCCAGCGGGCCCGCTGTCTCAGCCCAGCGCGCACCGAGCAGGGCCAGCGTGTCGAGCGCCAGTGCGTCCAGCACCCCGCCGGCTTCGGTCAATCCGGTATCCAGATCGCTGAGCACCCGGGTGGGCGCGCGTTGCCCTGTGGGAACGAGCGTGATCCCGAGGACATCGCCGGTCGAATGCGCCTGGTCGGTGGACACGATCAGCACCCGCTGACCGGATGCGGCATCGCGAACCGCGGTGGCTGTTGCCAGCGTTGACTTACCTACGCCGCCCTTGCCGACGAACAGGCTGATCTTCGCAGGAGAGGCTGGGCTCCCGTCCGGCGAAGTCACTCAGCCTCTGCTCGTTTCTTGAGGTCTTTGAGCGCGGTGTCGGTGAGCCTGCGCTCGGCCTTGCGCTTGAGCAGCCCGATCATGGGAATCATCAGGTCGACCGAGAGCTCGTAGGTGACCTCGGTTCCGGATCCCTTGGGCGCCAAGCGGTATGCCCCCTCCAGTGACCGGAGCAGCGAACTGGACACCAGGGACCAGGTCACCGAGGTGCGGTCGGCCGGCCACACGTAGCTCAGCACCATGGTGTCCTTGAGCACGGCGGCGTCGAGCACCAGCCTGGCGGTCTTGGGGTTGCCCTGCGCGTCGGTCTCCAGGACCTCGGCTTCCTTGTATTCGGCGACCCACTGCGGATACGAGCCGATATCGGCGATGACATCCATCACCGCCACCGGATCGGCGTCGATGTAGATGGTCTGTGTCGTCTTGTCGGCCACCGCATCGCCCTATCTCCCCGCACGCGGGGGTTCCCCTACCTCCCCCGCCCCGCGGGGGTGCCTGGCTCTCGGGAAAGAAATCTACCCTTCCTCGCAGAAGCCAGGAGTTATCCGGTCAGGCCAGTCGAGACACACCGACCGGGCGAGCCGACTCCAACCGCTGCTTGATCCCGAAGGCCATCACCTTGCCCGCCACGCGGCGCTGATGGTTCATCTTCGGCAGATCCATGTCGGCCAACTGCTTTGCCGTGGCTCCGGACGGCTCGGCGTGCAGGAAGTAGTGCAGCACCACACCATCCATCACCTCCTCCAACCAGACCTCCATGGTGCCGGTCAGCGCACCGGTCACATTCCAGCGATGGCCCTTCTCGGCGCGATCTTCCACGACCTTGAGCACCAGGTCGGGCCACCACCGCCGCCAGCTGGCGGGATCGGCAACCGCGGCGCCCACGGCGACCGGATCGGCGCAGACGAACGTCTCGTCGGCGATCTGAATGCTGTTCATCGCGGACTAGCTTCACATATGCATGCTCAACTGCATACCGCGGCCGACTAGGCTGACGCGCAAAGCCGGTATCACAAGCCTGGAGGGCAAGATCGTGCGTGAGTCAGAGCGGGAATACAGCGTGCCCGCATCTTTTGCCGTCGGCGAGCACGACAGCATCGTCAGTTCGGTATCCGCGCACGCAGCCGAAAGCCCCGACCACGTCATCTTCCGGCGTCTGGTCAACGGCACCTGGACCGATGTGACCTGCGCGGAAGCTGCCGAGCAGATCCGTTCGGTGGCACTGGGACTGATCGCCGAGGGCATCGCACCCGGCGACCGCGTCGCGATCCTGTCCGCCACCCGCTACGAATGGCCGATCATCGACTTCGCGATCCTGTCGGTGGGTGCGGTGACGGTGCCGATCTACGAGACCTCCTCGGCCGAGCAGGTGCGGTTCGTCCTCGACAATTCCGCGGCGAAGATCGTCTTCGCCGAGACCGACGGGCACGCCGACACCGTCGAACAGCTCCGGGGCCAGCTGCCCGAGCTGCGCAAGGTACTGCGGATCGACGGGTCCGGCACGCCCGCCCTGGAAGCCATGGCCGAAGCCGGCAAGTCGGCCGATGCCGCCGAGCTCGACAAGCGACTGGCCGGCATCCGGTCCGCTGATCCGGCCACCCTCATCTACACCTCGGGAACCACCGGGCAGCCCAAGGGGTGCCAGTTGACGCACTCGAACCTGCTCTACGAGATCCGGGGCGCCAAGGCCTGCTTCCCCACCGAACTGGCCAAGGGTGAGCGGATGCTGGTGTTCCTGCCGCTCGCGCACGTGCTGGCCCGCGCCATCACCATCGCGGCCTTCACCAACAAGGTGACGCTCGGGTTCACCAGCGACATCAAGAACCTGGTCCCGACCTTCGCCATCTTCAAGCCCACGCTGGTGGTCTCGGTGCCCCGCGTGTTCGAGAAGGTCTACAACACCGCCGAGCAGAACGCCCGCAACGACGGCAAGGGCAAGATCTTCTCGATCGCCGCCGACACGGCGATCGAGTGGAGTAAAGCCCAGGACACCGGCGGTGCGGGCCTGATCCTGCGCGCCAAGCACGCCCTGTTCGACAAGCTGGTCTACGGCAAGCTGCGCGCGGCCCTCGGCGGTGAATGCCGGGCGGCGATCTCCGGCGGCGCCCCGCTGGGCGCCCGGCTGGGCCACTTCTACCGCGGTGTCGGACTGAGCATCTACGAGGGCTACGGGCTGACCGAGACCAGCGCGGCCATCACGGTCAACCGGGTCAACGAGCTCAAGGTCGGCTCGGTCGGCAAGCTGATGCCGGGCAACAGCATGCGCATCGCCGAGGACGGCGAGCTGCTGGTCAAGGGCGGCGTGGTGTTCAGCGGCTACTGGGGCAACGAGGCAGAGACCAACGCGGTGTTCACCGACGGCTGGTTCCACACCGGCGACCTGGGCGCCATCGACGACGACGGCTTCCTGACCATCGTCGGGCGCAAGAAGGAGATCATCGTCACCGCAGGCGGCAAGAATGTCGCCCCCGCCCTGCTCGAGGATCGGCTGCGGGCGCATCCGTTGATCAGCCAGGCCATGGCCGTGGGCGATCAGCAGCCGTTCATCGCGGCCCTGATCACCATCGACCCGGAGGCGTTCCCGGGGTGGAAGCAGCGCAACGGCAAGGACACCGGCGCCTCCGTCGCGGACCTGGCCGAGGACCCGGACCTGCTGGCCGAGATCGACCTGGCGGTCAAGGACGCCAACCAGGCGGTGTCGCATGCCGAGTCGATCCGCAAGTTCCGGATCCTGCCGGTCGACTTCACCGAGGACACCGGTGAGCTGACCCCCACGCTGAAGGTGAAGCGCAAGGTGGTCGCCGAGAAGTTCGCCTCCGACATCGCCGCGCTGTACGGCTGAACCGCCGGGCTCAGCCCGACAGCAGCGCGGTCAGCCGGTCACCCTGCGAACGCCACTGCCAGTTGTCGACGGCCCAGTGCCGCCCCGCCACACCCATCGCGGCGGCGCGGCCCGGGTCGGCCAATAGGTCGCCGACCGCCGTCGCCACCTCCGCCACATCCGTGCCGTCCACGACCGTGCCGGTCTGACCGTCCAGGACGGTTTCCGGTGCTCCGCCCGAGGTGCCGGCGATGACGGGGACTCCGCACGCCGAGGCCTCCAGATAGACGATGCCGAGTCCCTCGACGTCGAGACCGGCCCCGCGGGTGCGGCACGGCATGGCGAACACGTCGGCCATCGCATGGTGGGCCGGCAGTTCCGCTCCGGGCACCGCACCGGTGAACACGACGTCGGCGGCCACATCGTGTTTGTGCGCCAGTTGCTGCAGCGTCTGCAGATACGGTCCGCCGCCGACGATGGCCAATGCCGCGTCGGGGATGCGCCGCCGGATCGTCGGCCAAGCCCGGATGAGCATGTCCTGGCCTTTGCGCGGCACCAGGCGGGACAGGCAAACCACCACCGGGCGTTGGCCCAGTCCGTACCGGGCGCGCAGCTCGGCCCGGGCCACCGGGTCTGGCTGGAACCGGTCGATGTCGACGCCGGGCGGCAGATGTTCGAGGGCGGCGTGAGGACCGAACGCCGAGGCGAACCGGCCCCGGGTGTAGCGGCTGACGAACGTCACGACGTCGGCGTCGTCCCCGATGCGTCGTAATGCGCCCCGGGCCAGTGGCAGCATCGACCAGCCGACCTCGTGGCCGTGCGTGCTCGCGACCACCCGGGCGGCGCCGGCTCGCCGCGCCAGCGGGCCAAGCAGGGCCAGCGGCGCAGCCGCCCCGAACCACACCGTCTCGATGCCGTTCTCGGCGATCAACCGCTGCATCCGGGTCGCCACCATCGGCTCGGGCACCATCAGCGTGGTCGGGTGCCGCACCACCCGGTACCCGGAGCGGGCCGCGCGTTCATCGAAGTCCGGCGCGCCCTTCCACTTCGGCGCGTACACGGTGAGCTCGTGTGAGCCGTCGCGTACCAACTCTCCGACGAACGCTTCGAGGTAGGACTGAATACCGCCGCGACGTGGTGGAAAGTCGTTGGTGACCAACAAGACCCGCGTCATCGCGTCAGCTCCGCCCATTTGCCGTCCATCGGCGACAGGCTATCCGGTCAGCCAGCGACGCCAACCGGCAACTATGGCATCGAGGTCGGTCCCGAGGGTCTCCCGCAGCGCGGTGGCCACGTCGGGGTGGCCGGGTTCGCAGGCGCGCAGGTACAGCTCACGCAGCTTGCCGACACCGTAGGCATCGGCGACATAGCGGCTGAACCACCATGCCCGGTCATACGCCAGACTGCGTGCGGCGCCGGGTGTGTCGAGATCAGCATCGGAGGGCAACCGGGCCAGGGTGGCGGCCTGCACCGCACCGGGTGCCGGTGCAGGCGGCCTGCCGACGTAATCGGCCACGCCTTCGGTGAGCCAGCGCGGGGCATCAGCTGCGGTCCGTGATCGGGCTGCGTAATGAAAAAGCTCGTGTCGCAACACAATTCGCAATGCAGCCGGACTCATCTCGGCGGCCCCCGGGGCGAACATGATCCGCTGGGCGGTGGTGGTCGCGGCGATGTCGGTCGCGCCGCCGGCCAGTACCCGGAACTGCTGATCGGAGCCGGCGACCGCGATCTCGACATCGCGGGGCCACTCCGGGCCCCAGAACGCCGTCACCGCGGCGGCAGCGTCGGGTGCTTCGGCGGCGATTCGCCGCAGCAGGTCCGCGGACTGTAGGCCGGGAAGCGGAAGCAGCCGGGCGGTGCGCCCGTCGGGCAACGCCACCGAGGTCACGGGATCGGACGGGATCGGCACCGCGGGAGGCGCGGTGACTCGTGACGGCGAGGACGCGGTCGTCGGCAACTGCGGCGGGGACGACGCGGGCGATGCGGCCCTCCAGAGCAACAGCGTCGCCACCACCAGCTCCCCCAGCAATACCGCGGCCAACAGCCGCCTGCGGGCGATCAGATCAGAACCGTTGTCAGGTGGCTCAGTAACGACGGATGTTGTAGATCGGCGCGTTGTTGACCGGGGCGACCCGAACCGGGGTGCCGTAGGTCGACGCGTGCACCATCATTCCGTCACCGATGTAGATGCCGACGTGGGAAGCATCCGGGTAGTAGGTGACCACGTCGCCGGGCTGCATCGAATCAGCCGAGACCGGCTGACCGCCGCGGGCCATGGCCTGGCTGGAGTGCGGCAGCGAGATCCCGGCGTGCTGGAACGCCCACATCACCAGACCAGAGCAGTCGAAGGAGCTCGGGCCGGCCGCGCCCCACGAGTACGGCGAGCCGATGCGGCTCAGCGCGGCCTGGATGACAGTGCCGGAATGGCCGCTGCCGTCGCCGGGCACCGCACCCTCGGGCGGAGCCACATCGCCGGGCGGAATCCCGTTCGGCGGGTCGGCCAACACGGCGGGATCCTGCGCCGGCGGCAACGCCTCGGGGGCGGGCACCGGCGGGGTCGGCGGCAGGGCGTTCATCGCTTCCCGCTGGGCCGGGGTCAGCGCCTGGTACTGCGACTTGACGATCGCGATCTGCACCTGCAGCTGACTTTGCTTGGATTGCAGGTCGGCGCGCACTGCGGCGGCCTGCTCGGCGGCGGTCTTGGCGTCGGCAGCCGATTTGGCCGACTCCTGCTCGGCCCGTACGGCCTTCTCGCCCGCCGAGCGGAAGTTCTTCATCTGTGCCGACATCTCGGTCGCCATCACCCGTTGCACGGCGAGCTGCTCGATCAGCTGCTGCGGTGAGCTGGCAGTCAGGATGGCGTCCACACCGGAGGTGCGACCGCCCATGTACTGGGCCGCAGCTACTTTGTTGACCGAGGTCTGAAAGGTAGCCAGCTGCGATTTGACCTCATCGACCGTCGCGACGTCCTCGGCGTGCTTGCGCTCGGCAGACTCTTGTGCGGCAACCTTGTTGTTCAGATCGAGCTGCGCCGAGTGCATGGCCTCGGTGGTCTGCTCCGCCTGCCGCGACAACTCGTTGAGCTTTGCCATCGCATCGTCGGCGGGATCAGCCTGCGAACTCGCGGCCATGAGCCCGGATATCAAGGTTAAGCTCGCTATTGCACCTGCAATGGGTCGCTTGATACGACTTGTGGGCCGGTGCGCGCGCTCGTGCCTCAAGTTTTCGTCCTCACAACTGGCGATGGCGAGCCGCCTCGAACTGCTCTTAGGTCTCAGATAGGTTACGAAACGGCATCGGGCTTGTCCAACAGAAGCTGCAAATTTAACAGCCCATCCTGGATATTTTCCTGTGCACGAAGCGATGCGTGTCGTCAGGCGACCCCGGATCTGCCGCTCCGGTGAATCGGTACGAGTCGCAGCCGCGGCGCAAGACCCACGTCAGCGAGCACTTCCAGCGCCTGACGCTCGTCGTCCAGCAAAGTTTCGGGCACCCCGAGCAACACACTGACGACGCAGTCCTGGCAGCCGGGACCGCGCACCGCGCAATCGTCGCAGTCGATGGTCACGCTGCCGGTGGCGGGCTCGTGGGGGTAGGGCTCGTCGGCGTAGAACCAGTCGTCCTGGCGCACTCCGCTCATCGTTGACCGTCCTCTCGATCGGTGTTGGCCGCACGCTATCGGGACGGACCGACAAGTAGCGACGCGCCGATGCGGGGCGACACGCCCACAGCCGGCCTGAGCTTGCCGATGCTTGTCGGGGGCAGTGCCTACCGTCATCGCCATGGGCCAGCGCAACATCGCCGATGCCGAGCAGCTGACCTTCGGCTTCGGCGGGCCCGACGGCGCCATGGACGCCGTTTCGCTGGCCGAGACCACCTTCGTGGTGGTTGATCTGGAGACCACCGGCGGCCGGGCCACGGCGAAGTCCCCCGGCGACGGCTACGACGCCATCACAGAGATCGGCGCGGTCAAGATTCGCGGCGGTGAGGTTCTCGGCGAGCTGGCCACCCTCGTCGATCCGGGCCGTTCCATCCCACCGCAGATCGTCGAGCTGACCGGGATCACCACGGCGATGGTGCGCGACGCACCGCGTATCGAATCGGTGCTTCCGGCGTTCCTGGAGTTCTGCCGCGGCGCGGTGCTGGTGGCGCACAACGCCGGGTTCGACATCGGGTTCCTGCGCGCGGCCGCGCAACGGGCCGGACTCGGCTGGCCGCGGCCACCGGTGCTGTGCACGGTGAAACTCGCCCGCCGGGTCCTCACCCGGGACGAGGCGCCCAGCGTCAAACTCTCCGCGCTGGCCCGGCTTTTCGGTGCGTCCACGACCCCGACCCACCGCGCGCTCGATGACGCTCGCGCCACCGTCGACGTCCTGCACGGCCTGATCGAACGGGTCGGCAACCAGGGCATCCACACCTTCGCCGACCTGAAGAACTATCTGCCCGACGTCACGCCTGCCCAGCGGCGCAACCGCTCACTGGCCGACCGGCTGCCCAACCGTCCTGGCGTCTACCTGTTCCGGGGACCTTCTGACGAGGTGCTCTACGTCGGCACCGCGGTCGATCTGCGGCGGCGGGTCCGGCAGTACTTCACCGGGGCCGACCCGCGGGCCCGGATGAAGGAGATGGCCTCACTGGCGCAGGCCGTCGACCATGTCGAGTGCGCCCACGAACTGGAGGCCGGTGTCCGCGAGCTCCGGTTGCTCGCCGCCCACGCGCCGCCGTACAACCGCCGCTCCAAGTACCCCCAGCGGTGGTGGTGGGTGGCGCTGACCGACGAGGCCTTCCCAAGGTGG
Organism: Mycolicibacterium fortuitum subsp. fortuitum; assembly: GCF_022179545.1. Next base: position 3,805,247 of record NZ_AP025518.1, read on the forward strand.
TCCGTCGTGCGAAATCCCGGAAGCCGCACCGCATTCGGCCCGTTCTCGGCCCGGTCCGACGCTGTCCAGTCGGCCGCGCTGCTGGCCCGGTTCACCGGAATACGCACCTGCACGGCCCGCTTCGGCGCGAGCGGCACTCACCGCTGCCCCGAGGTCGAACTCTCCCCGTGCCCGGCCACGCAGGACATCGACGCCGCGCGCTATGCAACCGCAGTGCAAGGCGCCACGGAGCTGATCGACGGCGCCGACCACAGCGCGCTGGCGGCATCCCTGGCCCATATCGGCGAGGTGGCGGCAGCCCGGCGGTACGAGACCGCCGCCCGGCTGCGCGATCACGCCACCGTGGCCATCGATGCGCTGTGGCGCGGGCAGCGGTTGCGCGCCCTGGCCGATCTCCCTGAACTGGTAGCCGCGCGCAGCGACGGCAACGGCGGGTGGCACTTCGCGGTGATCCGTCACGGCCAGCTGGCCGGGGCCGGCACCGCCGCCCGCGGGGTGCCGCCGATGCCCGTGGTCGATGCGATCTGCGCGTCGGCGCAGGTGATCCTGCCCACGCCAACACCTTTGGGTGGTGCGCTGGTGGAGGAGACCGCGCTCATCGCCCGCTGGCTGGCCACACCCGGGGTTCGCATCGTGCGTGCCGACACCGGCTATGCGACACCGATCGGGGCGGCGGGACGCTACGCCGAATGGGCGGCCACCGCCCGCTCGGCCAGGCTGGCCGCGGCCCAGCAGCAGAATTCAGAACTGCAGGCTGAACCGCACCCAACGCGCGAGCAGTTGTTCGGCCGCCCCCGAGTCGATCGCCTCGACGGCCCGCGCCAGACCGGCCTCCCACGCCGGCACCCACTTGGCGTCGCTGGCTAGCCCCGCGTGGGCCACCATCGCACCCGCGGCATTGAGCACCACCGCGTCGCGCACCGGCCCCTTGGCCCCGGCCAGTACGGCCCGCGCCGACGCGGCGTTGGCGGTGGCGTCGCCACCGATCAGCTCACTGATGTCGGCGCGTTTGAACCCGAAGGCCGCGGGGTCGAACTTGAGCCGGTCCACGGTGCCGGCCTGCACCCGCCAGATGGTGCTCGTGGTCGTGGTGGTCAGCTCGTCGAGTCCGTCGTCGCCGTGCACCACGAGCACGCTGGAACCGCGGGCGGCATACACGCCGGCCATCACCTCGGCCAGATCGTCGAATGCGCAGCCGATCAGGCCGGCCCGCGGCATCGCCGGGTTGGTGAGCGGCCCGAGCAGATTGAAGACCGTGGGCACGCCGATCTCCCGGCGGACCACGGAGGCGTGCCGGTACGACGGATGGAACTGCGGCGCGAAGGCGAAGCCGATGCCCACCTCGGTGACGCTGCGGGCCACCTCCTCGGGTCCCAGATCGATCCGCACCCCGAGCGCCTCGAGGGTGTCGGCTCCACCCGACAGCGAGGACGCCGCCCGGTTCCCGTGCTTGATCACCGGAACCCCGCACGCCGCCACCACGATGGCCGCCATGGTCGACAGGTTCACCGTGTTGGCCCCGTCGCCGCCGGTACCGACGATGTCGACGGTCTCGTGGCCGATCTGATCCGTCGGCATCCGGCGCGCGTGCGACAGCATGATGTCGGCCAGCTCCCCCACCTCAGCCGAGGTCGGTCGCTTCATCTTCATCGCCACCGCGAACCCGGCGATCTGAGCCGGGGTGGCCGCCCCGGTCATGATCTGGTCCATGGCCCATCCGGCATACCCGTTGGGCAGGCTCTGCTCGGTGGTCAGGCGCCCGAGAATGAGTGGCCACGACGGCGCCGGCACAGCGCGTGGAGAGGACGGGTCCGCCGGCGGAAACTGAGAAGAAGATGCAGGAGCCACGGCCGAATGCTATCGCTGTGCGCGCATGACACCCGCGCCCCGGCGCCGCGAAACCGACCCGAAGGCGACACGTTTCGGGTCAATTGCTCGACCCGGGTGGAGTTCGACAACTACAAAGCGTCATACTTGCGGATGTGACGAGCGCTGTAGGTACCTCGGGAACGGCAATCACGTCGCGCGTTCATTCGCTGAACCGGCCGAACATGGTCAGTGTCGGCACCATCGTGTGGCTTTCCAGTGAACTCATGTTCTTTGCTGGACTCTTCGCGATGTATTTCACCGCGCGCGCGCAAGCCGGTGGCGATTGGCCGCCCGAGCCGACCGAACTCAATTTGGCCCTTGCTGTTCCGGTGACGTTGGTCCTGATCGCGTCATCCTTTACCTGCCAGATGGGCGTGTTCGCCGCTGAGCGCGGCGACGTGTTCGGGCTGCGCCGGTGGTATGTGATCACGTTCCTGATGGGCCTGTTCTTCGTACTGGGCCAGGGATACGAGTACATCCACCTGGTCGAGCACGGCACCACCATCCCGGGCAGTGCCTATGGATCGGTCTTCTATCTCGCGACCGGCTTCCACGGCCTGCACGTCATCGGCGGACTGGTTGCGTTCATCTTGCTGCTGGCCCGCACCAAGATGAGTAAGTTCACGCCCGCGCAAGCCACCGCGGCGATCGTCGTCTCGTACTACTGGCACTTCGTCGACATCGTCTGGATTGCGCTGTTCGCCACCATCTACTTCGTCCGATGATCGGCTCGCCGATGCGTCCGACGATTGGCCGGCCGATGTTCGACTCGATGAGAAGGGGTTCGATGACCAGCAAGTCGCGCCGACGACTGCGCCGACGACTGTCAGCAGGTCTCCTGCTGTTGGTCGGCCTGTCAGTCGCAGGTGGTGTTGCGGCCACGCTGACACCCACACCGCAGGTCGCAGTCGCCGACGAATCGCAGTCGGCGCTGCTGCGTACGGGTAAGCAACTGTTCGACACGTCGTGTGTCTCCTGCCACGGCGCCAACCTGCAGGGTGTGCCCGACCGCGGGCCCAGCCTGATCGGCACCGGCGAGGCTGCGGTGTACTTCCAGGTGTCGACCGGTCGTATGCCCGCGATGCGCGGTGAAGCCCAGGCACCGTCCAAGCCCGAGCACTTCGACGAGAACCAGATCGATGCTCTCGGTGCCTTCGTTCAGGCCAACGGCGGCGGCCCCACCCTCATCCGTGATGAGCACGGCGGCGTGGCCCAGGAATCCCTGATCGGTTCCGACGTGGCCCGCGGCGCCGACCTGTTCCGGCTGAACTGCGCGTCCTGCCACAACTTCACCGGCAAGGGTGGCGCGCTGTCCTCCGGTAAGTACGCGCCGGACCTCGGCGAGACCAAGCCGGCACAGATCTACACCGCGATGCAGACCGGGCCGCAGAACATGCCCAAGTTCTCCGACCGTCAGCTGTCGCCGGAAGAGAAGCGTGACATCGTCGCCTACGTCCGCGAGTCGGCTGAGACTCCCAGCTACGGCGGCTACGGGCTCGGCGGCTTCGGCCCCGCTCCCGAGGGCATGGCGATGTGGATTATCGGAATGGTCGCCGCTATCGGCGTGGCAATGTGGATCGGGGCACGAGCATGACCGATAACACTCCGAAGGTTCCCTCGGACGACGAGCTGGCCTCGATGTCGCGTGAGGAGCTCGTCGAGCTCGGCGGCAAGATCGACGGCGTCGAGACCATCTACAAGGAGCCGCGCTGGCCGGTCCCCGGGACCAAGGCCGAGAAGCGCACCGAGCGGCTGGTCGCGTACTGGCTTCTGCTCGGCGGGCTTTCGGGCCTGGCACTGCTCCTGGTCTTCCTGTTCTGGCCGTGGGAGTACCAGCCCTTCGGGTCGGAGGGCGAGTTCCTCTACACGCTGGCCACCCCGCTGTACGGCCTCACCTTCGGCCTGTCGATCCTGTCGATCGGCATCGGCGCGGTGCTGTTCCAGAAGAAGTTCATCCCCGAGGAGATCTCGGTCCAGGACCGCCACGACGGCCGCTCCCCCGAGCTGGCCCGCAAGACCATCGCGGCCAACCTGACCGACGCCCTGGAGGGTTCGACCGTCAAGCGCCGCAAGCTGATCGGTCTGTCGCTGGGCATCGGCCTCGGCGCCTTCGGCGCCGGCACCCTGGTGGCCTTCATCGGCGGGCTGATCAAGAACCCGTGGAAGCCCGTGGTGCCCACCGCCGAAGGCAAGAAGGCCGTGTTGTGGACCTCGGGGTGGACGCCCCGATTCCACGGCGAGACCATCTACCTGGCGCGGGCGACCGGGCGTCCCGGCTCCTCTCCGTTCGTCAAGATGCGGCCCGAGGATCTCGATGCCGGTGGCATGGAGACGGTCTTCCCCTGGCGCGAGTCTGACGGCGACGGCACCACCGTCGAGTCCGAGCACCACCTCACCGAGATCGCGATGGGTGTGCGTAACCCGGTCATGTTGATCCGCATCAAACCGGCCGACATGCCGCGTGTGGTCAAGCGAAAGGGTCAGGAGAGCTTCAACTTCGGTGAGCTGTTCGCCTACACCAAGGTCTGCTCGCACCTGGGCTGCCCCTCGTCCCTGTACGAGCAGCAGACCTACCGCATCCTGTGCCCGTGCCACCAGTCGCAGTTCGACGCGTTGCACTTCGCAAAGCCCATTTTCGGTCCGGCTGCGCGCGCGTTGGCGCAGCTGCCCATCACCATCGACAAAGACGGCTACCTCGTCGCCAACGGCGACTTCGTCGAACCCGTCGGACCGGCATTCTGGGAGCGCAAATCATGAGCCCTGACCTTGCCAAGATCGCTGCCGCACAAGGCGATGCGATCGATTCCCGTTATCACCCGTCGGCAGCGGTGCGCCGTCAGCTGAACAAGGTGTTCCCCACCCACTGGTCCTTCCTGCTGGGTGAGATCGCGCTGTACAGCTTCATCGTGCTGCTGATCACCGGTGTCTGGCTGACGCTGTTCTTCGACCCGTCGATGGCACACGTCACCTACGACGGTGTGTACCAGCCGCTTCGCGGTGTGCAGATGTCGCGGGCCTACGAGTCCGCACTCGACATCAGCTTCGAGGTGCGCGGCGGTCTGTTCGTCCGCCAGATCCACCACTGGGCCGCACTGATGTTCGCCGCGTCGATCATGGTCCACATGGCGCGCATCTTCTTCACCGGTGCGTTCCGCCGCCCGCGTGAGGCCAACTGGGTGATCGGCTCGCTGCTGCTGATCCTGGCGATGTTCGAGGGCTACTTCGGTTACTCGCTGCCCGACGATCTGCTGTCCGGTATCGGTCTGCGCGCCGCGCTGTCGTCGATCACCCTGGGCATGCCGATCATCGGCACCTGGCTGCACTGGGCACTGTTCGGCGGGGACTTCCCCGGCGAGATCCTGATCCCGCGCCTGTACGCACTCCACATCCTGTTGATCCCGGGCATCATCCTGGCCCTGATCGGCGCACACATGGCGCTGGTGTGGTTCCAGAAGCACACCCAGTTCCCCGGCCCCGGCCGCACCGAGCACAACGTGGTCGGCGTGCGCGTCATGCCGGTGTTCGCGGTGAAGTCCGGCGCGTTCTTCGCGATGATCACCGGCGTGCTCGGCCTCATGGGCGGTCTGCTGACGATCAACCCGATCTGGAACCTGGGGCCGTACAAGCCGTCTCAGATCTCGGCGGGTAGCCAGCCCGACTTCTACATGATGTGGACCGAAGGCCTGGCGCGTATCTGGCCGGCCTGGGAGTTCTACCCGTTCGGCCACACCATTCCCGCGGTGGTCTGGGTCGCGTTGATCATGGGCGGTGTCTTCGGCCTTCTGATCGCCTACCCCTTCATCGAGAAGAAGGTGACCGGCGACGACGCGCACCACAACCTGCTGCAGCGTCCGCGTGACGTGCCGGTGCGTACCGCCATCGGTTCCATGGCGATCGCGTTCTACATGGTGCTGACCCTGGCCGCGATGAACGACATCATCGCGCTCAAGTTCCACATCTCACTGAACGCCACCACATGGATCGGCCGCATCGGCATGGTCGTGCTGCCGGCGATCGTGTACTTCATCGCCTATCGCTGGGCAATCTCGTTGCAGCGCAGCGACCGTGCGGTGCTGGAGCACGGCATCGAGACCGGCATCATCAAGCGCCTGCCGCACGGTGCCTACGTCGAGCTGCACCAGCCGCTGGGACCGGTCGACGATCATGGTCACCCGATCCCGCTGGAGTACCAGGGTGCTGCCCTGCCGAAGCGGATGAACAAGCTCGGCTCGGGTGGTGCACCCGGCACCGGCAGCTTCCTGTTCGCCGATCCGGCAGTCGAGCACGATGCGCTCACCGAGGCGGCCCACGCCTCCGAGCACAAGGCGCTCACCGCTCTGCGCGAGTACCAGGAGCAGGACGGTAACGGGGAGACCAACGGTCACCACTGACCACTCCCCTACCCCAAACAATCGCCGCAGCCTCGAAAGAGGTTGCGGCGATTGTTTTATGCGAAGGTTGCGGCGCGGGCTACGGCCAAGTGCCCTTGGGTCCCGATCGCGGCGCCGGACCGGCCGGTGGATAGGTCGTCTGCAACGCCGATCCGGGCACCGGGGTGTTCTGCAGCGCGCCGAGGCACAGGCCCAGGCGCCCAGGCAGGCACGGGATGTTGCCCGAGCCTCCCAGACTGTTGCTGGGACTGTTCTCCGACCAGCAGATACCGGTGGTCGGGTCCAAAGTGCTTCCGCCCGGACACGGCGCCGATGTCGCCGCCGGTGCGGAGGCCAGGACCGCAGCCGCCAGCATGGTGCTGCACAGTGTCGCCAACAGGAGCTCGGACGCCCTGGTTCGGATCAACATGTCATGGTCTCCGCTACGGGGTGATCTTTGTCTGCTCGTCGATGATCGCTGCCGCGTCGACCACCACGTCCTTCTCCCCTTCTGGGGCGTCGGCGTTGAGCTGCAGCACGAACAATGCGTCGTTGCCGGGGATCACCACGGTCTTCTGGGCGATCACTCGTGCTTCACCGTTGTGGGTGTAGGTTCCGGCCGACCGCACCGCATCGAAGCCCCCGAGGGTGGACTTCTCGGGGTCCATGACCGACCGGTAGTCCGGCAGGTTCTTCAACATCCCGGGGGCGTACTCCAGGATCTTGCCCGCTTCCACGTTGCCGGCCAGCTTCGATGCGATCGCGATGATGGCCGGCGGATCGGCGGGGTCGGCCGGCTGGTCGTAGACGATGGCGCCGTAGGCCCAGGCCGGTGTCTTATCACCCGCGCTACTCCAGCCGGGCGGGAAGGGGAAGTCGAAATCCGGTGTGCCGGGCTCGTTCGGCTTGAACGGCGTCTCGGCGATCTTGTTCTCGGTGATGTAGTCGTTGATCGTCTTGTTCGGGCCGGAGATGTTGGGCCGCTCGGTCCCGGCACTCGTGGTCGTCGCGGCCGAGGTGGCGCCGGCGGAGGTTGTGGGCTCGGTCCCCGTGTCGGTTCCACAACCGCTGAGCGAAACGCTCACACCGACCGCCACCAAGCCCGCCAAGAGCTTTCTCATGCGCGGCCTCGCCTTCCCTGTCGTTGGCCTCTGTCCGCACCTGGAGACCGAGACTACGCAGCGGCCAGCACGTTTCGCAGCGAAACCCGAGAGGCGCTACGGCCACGTACGGGTCGGGTGTTATCAGGAAGGCTTCAGGACGGCAGCGCCTCGAGCTGCCGCAGCGCCACGACGGGCAGCGCGATGATGCCCGCGGTGACCAGACCGGCCAGCCCGTAGAGACACCAGGCCGCCACGTCGCTGTCAGTCGCCATCAAGTAGGTGGCCAGGCCGATGGCTGCAGTCCCCACACCGATGGCGCAGCCGACCGCCAGGATGAAGCGCAGCCACACCGCCTCGGCCGCGGCGGTGGCGGCGCCGTTGCCTGCGGTGTAGCGGCTCATCGCCACGGGTGCCGCCCGGTAGCTGCCCCCGATGGGTCGTGGGGAGCGGGCCGGAGGTTGTGGCCGTCGTCCGGTTTGACGGTTGCCGGGCTGGCGGTTGTCGGCTTGGGCACGGGCCCGCAGGAGTAGCGGCACCGCACCGGCGATCACCACCACCGACAGACCGATGACGGTGTAGAGCACCCACGGCGTGTCGGCGCTCTCCGAGCCTTGTGGATGGCTGCGACCGAGATCTACCAGGGCCACGACGGCGGCCACCCCGGCGCCCAGCGCGGCGAGCCATACCGCCGCGCAGGCGCCCAGCAAAACCCGGTCAGTGTTGTCGAGTTCGCTGATCGGCCCGAACATCAGCAAGCAGTCTGTGCGGAGTTGTTGGCGTTGGACGAGAGCACGGTCCCGTCACTGGCCGTGATCGAGCAGTTCAGTCGGCTGACCAGGAACAGGCTGGACGCCTCGACCGAGCCGACATCCGAGTTGGAGATCGGGGTCATCGTGAAGGTCCACGGGATGTAGACGTTGCGTAGGGTGCGCCGGTTTCCGTTCCCGTCGACGTAGGTGATGGTGATGATGTCACCCGGCGCCTTCGTGCCGGTCACCGAGTAGGTGACCTGACGCGGCCCGGCATGCGTCGTCGTGGTGGTCGGAGGCGCGCTCGTGGTGCTCGGGGCCGGCGGGGGCGCCTCGCTGGTGGGCGCCGGTGCCGGTGGCGGCGGCTCGGTGACCGTGACGGTCTCCGGAGGCGGCGGAGGCGGCAGCTCCTCCGATGTCGGAGGGGGCGGCGGCGGTGGCGGCGGAGTCGTCGTGGTGATCTCGTCCTGCACCGGCGGCAGCGACGTCGTGGTGCTCGGATGTGGGGTGGCCAGGTTGGTGGTGTCCTCGTCACGGGTCACCAGGACGGCCACCGAGGCCACCAGGGCCACTGCGGCGATGATGGCGGTGATACCGACCACCCATGGCCAGCGCGGCGGCGGAGCGGTGTCGACGAGTTCGGTCGCCGGGTCGTAGTCGTCGTAGTCGTAGAGCGCCACGTCGGCGGGCACGTACGGACCGCTGGTGAACTGCTCGGACTCAGGCGCCGAATACGCCTGCGAGTAGAACTCCGTCTCGCCGTCGGCATCGGTACCGGACACCTGGGTCGGTTCCTCAGGTGCGGAGTGTTTTCCGGGTTGATCCGGCAAATCAGAACCGGAAGCGCCCGGCTCCGGGGGATTCGGCCCGCTCATCTACGCCTATCCTTCTCGACAACTTCACTGCCACCCGGATCGACCGAAACCGTTCGCAAGTGACAGTGCCCCGGCAACATTACCGAACGTGGAGATGGCGGCGAGTCCGGCGCTGCCGGTGGCGGATGAAGTGACGGCCCGATTGTGACCTGGATCAGGCCACAACCGGTACGTCCGAACGGGTCAGTGCTTCTCAGGACCCCAGTAGTACTCGAACACCAGGCCACCGACCGCCATCAGTACGAAGCAGATGCCGGCGACCATCAGCCAGGGCAGCCACAGGGCGGTACCGACGGCAGCGACCGAGAACGACAGCGCGATCAGGATCGGCCACCAGCTGTGCGGCGAGTAGAAGCCCAGTTCCCCTGCGCCGTCGCTGATCTCGGCATCCTCGTAGTCCTCGGGGCGGGTGTCGAGACGCCGCGCCACGAAGCGGAAGAACGTGCCGGTGATCAGGGTCAAGCCGGTGGTGAGCGCGAGCGCGGTGGTACCGGCCCACTCCACGCCACCGGTGGCGAACATCGCCGTCAACACGCCGTACACCACCGCCGACAAGGCGAAGAACGCCGTGAGGATCTCGAACAGTCGAGCTTCAATATGCATTGCGTGTAGCCCCTACTTGCTCGCCTGCGGTGCCTGCTCACCGCGTCGGGTGTCGAACGGGTGCGTGGTGATGGCCAGCGGCTCCTGGTTGATGGCCGCCAACGCCTCGGCATTGGTCTTGCCGGCGTTGCGCTGGTCGATGTAGGCCTTGAAGTCATTGGGTTCGACGACCCGGACCTCGAAGTTCATCATCGAGTGGTAGGTACCGCACATCTCCGTGCAGCGGCCCACGAACGCACCGGTCTGCTCGATCTTGCTGACCTGGAAGATGTGATCCGAGTGGTTGGCCACCGGGTCGGGCATCACGTCGCGCTTGAACAGGAACTCCGGCACCCAGAATCCGTGGATCACGTCCGCCGAGTTGAGCTGGAACTCGATGCGCTTGCCGACCGGGAGCACCAGCACCGGGATCTCGGTGGAGCTGCCCAGCGTCTCGATCTTGTCGAAGTTCAGGTAGGTGCGGTCCTCGGGGTTGAGGCCGTGCACAGCGCCGACGCGCTCCTGACCGTGCGCGTCCTTGCCCTCCGGCTTGGACGTCATGGCGGCCTTGCGCTCGTCGTCGGCACCGTCGTACTTGAACGTGCCGTCGGCGTAGTTGATCTTCTGGTAGCCGAACTTCCAGTTCCACTGGAAGGCGGTCACGTCGATGACGACCTCAGGGTTGGGATCCTTGTGCAGCATCCGCTCCTGGACCACCACGGTGAAGTAGAACAGCACCGAGATGATGAGGAACGGGATGACCGTCAGCACCAGCTCCAGCGGCATGTTGTAGCCGAACTGGCGCGGAAGCTCGGTGTCGCCCTTCTTCTTCCGGTGGAAAGCGCTCGACCAGAAGATCAGAGCCCACACGATCGCGCCCACGACGAAGGACGCAATCACGGAGCCGATCCACAGCTCCCGGTTGAGTTTGCCCTCCGGGGTGATCCCGGTCGGCCAGCCGAGCGCGAGTGCGTCCTGCCAGCTGCAGCCGCTCAGCAGAAGTGCTGAGCCGCCGAGGACAATGGTCAACAACGCCGCTCGGGCCACCGCCTTAAGCCCGCGAGGTGTCACGTTGGCGCCTCCTAGATCGGTATTTCGCGACCGCGACCGGTCGTTGTTTTGCGAATACTACGCAGCGTAGACCACGCCGGTCCACGGGAGCGAAGCGACTCGGGAATGGCGTCGCGACGGGACCCAAGTGACCGGCCCGGCGGCCCGGGTGGTCGTCTCGGGGAAGCGCCGGATCAGACATACTGGCGCGGTGTGCGGACTGCTCGCGTTGGTAACTGACCCATCCGATTCCACCCGGGGTGACGGCTCCCCCGACGCCGGATCGCGGCTGGTCGACGCGGTGGCTGGGGCCTCCCACCTGATGCGTCACCGCGGCCCTGACGAGCCGGGTACGTGGGCCGATACGAGCGGCGACGGCACTGTGGTGCTCGGCTTCAACCGGCTGTCGATCATCGATATCGCCCACAGCCACCAACCGTTGCGCTGGGGCCCCGCCGATGCGCCGGACCGTTACGCGCTCGTCTTCAACGGTGAGATCTACAACTATCTGGAGTTGCGCGAGCAGCTGCGCTCGGAATTCGGTGCGGTATTTCACACCGACGGCGACGGCGAGGCCATCGTCGCGGCCTACCACCACTGGGGCGCCGCCGCACTGCATCGACTGCGCGGGATGTTCGCGTTCGCGGTGTGGGACACCGTCGAGCGCGAATTGTTCTGCGCCAGGGACCCATTCGGCATCAAGCCGCTGTTCATGGCCACCGGTCCGGGCGGCACCGCGGTGGGCAGCGAGAAGAAGTGCCTGCTGGACCTGGCCGACATTCTCGGGCTGGACCTGGCCATCGACGATCGGGCGGTGCAGCACTACACCGTGCTGCAGTACGTGCCCGAACCCGAGACGCTGCACCGCGGCATCCGCCGGCTCGAGTCGGGCAGCTACGCGCGGCTCAAGCCCGGCGGCCGCCCCGAGGTGACGCGTTACTTCGTCCCGAAATTCACCGCGGTGCCCTTCGTCAAGGGTGCCGAGCAGTCCCGTTACGACGAGATCACCGCCGCTCTGGAGGATTCCGTCGCCAAGCACATGCGCGCCGACGTGACGGTCGGTGCGTTCCTGTCCGGTGGCATCGATTCGACGGCCACCGCGGCGCTGGCGATGCGGCACAATCCGCGGCTGATCACCTTCACCACCGGCTTCGAGCGTGAGGGTTTCTCCGAGGTGGACGTGGCCGTCGCCTCCGCCGAGGCCATCGGTGCCCGGCACGTCACCAAGGTCGTCAGCCAGGCCGAGTTCGTCGAGGCGCTGCCCGAAATCGTCTGGTACCTGGATGAACCGGTGGCAGACCCGGCGCTGGTGCCGTTGTTCTTCATCGCCCGCGAGGCCCGCAAGCACGTCAAGGTGGTGTTGTCCGGCGAGGGCGCCGACGAGCTGTTCGGCGGCTACACGATCTATCGGGAACCGTTGTCGCTGCGGCCGTTCGACTATCTGCCACGACCGGTGCGCAAATCGCTGGGCAAGGCGTCCAAGCCACTACCGGAGGGTATGCGCGGCAAGAGCCTGCTGCATCGCGGTTCGCTGACGCTGGAAGAGCGCTACTACGGCAATGCCCGCAGCTTCTCCGACGACCAGCTGCGGGCGGTGCTGCCAGGGTTCCGGCCGGAGTGGACGCATACCGATGTCACCGCCCCGGTGTACGCCGAATCGCAGGGCTGGGACCCGGTGGCCCGGATGCAGCACATCGATCTGTTCACCTGGCTGCGCGGCGACATCCTGGTCAAGGCGGACAAGATCACCATGGCCAACTCGCTGGAACTGCGGGTTCCGTTCCTGGACCCCGAGGTGTTCGCGGTGGCATCCCGACTGCCGGTCGATCAGAAGATCACCCGCTCGACCACCAAGTACGCGCTGCGGCGTGCGCTGGAGCCGATCATCCCGGCCCACGTGCTGAACCGGCCCAAGCTGGGCTTCCCGGTGCCGATCCGGCATTGGTTGCGGGCCGGTGAGCTGATGGAGTGGGCCTACTCGATGACAGCTTCCTCGGGCGCCGGAGAGTATGTCGATCTCGCCGCGGTCCACACCATGCTCGACGAGCACCGCAGCGGCGTCAGCGATCACAGCCGCCGGCTGTGGACCGTGCTGATCTTCATGCTGTGGCACGCCATCTTCGTCGAGCACAGCGTGGCTCCGCAGATCTCCGAACCGCACTACCCGGTGCAGCTCTAGGCGCTAGTTACCGAGCGCCTTGCCGATCTCGGCCCCGGCCTCGGCGCCGTAGGCGTCGCTGAGCCGCTGGACTGCCTCGGCGGCGTCCCAGGTCCATTCCTGCGGGCCGGTCGCCTCGAGCACGAGCACCGCGACCAGCGAGGCCAGCTGAGCAGAACGCTCAAGGCTCAATCCGGCGCTGCGCCCGGTCAGGAAGCCGGCGCGGAACGCGTCGCCGATACCGGTGGGGTCGGCCTGATGCTTCTCCGGCACGACGCCGACGTGCACGAACGTGCCGTCGGAGCTGACCAGATCCACGCCTTTGGCGCCGAGCGTGGTGACCCGCATACCGATCTGGCTCATCACCTGCGCCTCGCTCCAGCCGGACTTCTGCAGCAGCAGGTCCCACTCGTAGTCGTTGGTGAACAGGTAGGTGGCGCCGTTGATGAGCTTGCGGATCTCCTCACCGGAGAGCCTGGCCAGCTGCTGGGACGGGTCGGCGGCGAAAGCCAGGCCGAGCTTCCGGCACTCCTCGGTGTGCAGGAACATCGCCTCAGGGTCGTTGGCGCCGACGATCACCAACTCGGGCTTGCCGATCCGGTCCACCAGATCCGCCAGCGAGATGTTGCGCGCCTCCGACATCGCGCCCGGGTAGAACGAGGCGATCTGGGCCATGTCCTCGTCGGTGGTGCAGACGAAGCGCGCGGTGTATGCGCTCTCGGAGATGAGCACGTTGCCACAGTCGACGTTGGCGCCTTCCAGCCAGGCCCGGTACTCGGCGAAATCCTGGCCTGCGGCACCCACCAGCGCGACATCACCGCTGAGGGCGCCGATCGCGAAGGCCATGTTGCCCGCGACTCCCCCGCGATGGATCACCAGATCGTCGACCAGGAAGCTCAATGACACCTTCTGAAGGTGGTCGGCCAGCAGTTGCTCGGAGAATTTGCCCGGGAACCGCATCAGGTGGTCGGTAGCGATGGATCCGGTAACTGCGATGGTCACGTGGTGTCACCCCTCATTTCGTTAAGTCGGCTACATAACAGTACCCGCGCGGGCCCGTCTGCGATCTGCGCGCACGGTCGCACTTCGCGGGTTGCGCTAACCTGCGTATAACCGTATTCCCGGTCACCGTAGACGGCTGACCCACCTCCAGATCACGCGGGGAGCGTCATTTGATGACTGGTTCATACCAGTACCCCGAGCACATTCCGGCCCAGCCGTATCCCGAGCAGGTTCCTCCCGCATATCCCGGGACACTGCCGCCGCCGGTGCCCTACCCCAAACGGCGGCGGTGGCCGAAGGTGCTGGCCGCCGTGCTGGTGGTCGCGGCGCTGGGAGGTGTGCTGACCGCCGTGCTGGTCGCCGGGCGCCGTGGCTCGGCAGCGCCGGTGGTGGTCTCCGACACCCGCGCAAAGGCGGCGATCCAGGAGTACCTCGACGCACTGCTCGAAGGGGATGACGAGACGATCGCGCGGCACACCCTGTGCGGGCTGTACGACGGCGTCAAGGACCGCAAGTCGGATCTCGCGGTGGCGAGCCTGGCCAGCGAGGCATTCCGTAAGCAGTTCAGCCATGTCGAGGTCACCGCCATCGACAAGAACGTGCCGTGGTCCACCACCCAGACTCAGGTGCTGTTCAGCATGAAGGTGGCACCGGCCAGCGGGTCGGCACGCGGACAGCGCGCGGCCAACCAGGAACAACAGGGCGTGGCACAGCTACTGGTGCAGAAAGACGGAAAAGACGAGCACGTTCTGGTGTGCTCATATGTGCTGCGCACCGGCGGCCAGTACTGACCGCCGGACCGTCAGCTCACGTCAGTTGAAGGAGTCGCCGCAGGCGCACGAGCCGGTGGCGTTCGGGTTGTCGATCGTGAAGCCCTGCTTCTCGATGGAGTCGACGAAGTCGATGGTGGCGCCCTGGACATACGGAGCACTCATCCGGTCGACCACCAGCTTCACGCCGCCGAACTCGGCGGTGAGGTCACCATCGAGAGCGCGGTCGTCGAAGAACAGGTTGTAACGCAGGCCGGCGCAGCCGCCCGGCTGCACCGCGATACGCAGCGCGAGGTCGTCACGGCCTTCCTGGTCCAGCAGCGCCTTCGCCTTCGTCGCCGCAGCGTCGGACAGGGTCACACCGTGGGTTTCGGTGGAGGTGGCGTCCTGAACAGTCATAGCTCTCCCTAAGCATCCCTTGGCATCACTGATGCCGGTACAGCTGAAGTACATACGAAACGCGTGGACGTACCGCGCGTCTACTACCTCAACGGTACCTTGTTCCGACGCTATTCCCGACTTATCCACAGGCTGGGGCATGTAACCGGCCCACCCGTGGCGGGCAGTAACCTGGCTGGCGTGAAGCTGCTGGGCCGCAAGAAGGACAACGAAGGCGAACCCACCGGGACCGACCAGGTCACCGGCGTCGACGGGACCGCCGGATCGACCGCCGCCGGATCGACGGCGGGCGGCCCGGCCTCAGGCACCGCCCCCAAGGGCAGGCCGACGCCCAAACGCAACGAGGCCACCAAGCGGCGCGGCCCGGTCGCGCCGGCACCGCTGACGGCCGCCGAGGCACGGCAGCGCCGCAAGGAGTTGCGCGGGCCCAAGCTGTCCAAGGAAGAACGCAAGATCGAGCGGCTCACCCGCCGCGCCGACATGGCCGATCGCCGCGAGAAGATGATGGCGGGCGAAGAGTCCTACCTGCTGCCCCGCGACAAGGGCCCGGTGCGCCGCTATGTCCGCAACATCGTCGACGCGCGCCGCAACGTGTTGGGCCTGTTCATGCCTGCCGCCCTGGCGATGATCTTCTTCATGCTCGCGCTGCCCTCGCTGAAGTTCCAGCAGATCCTGTCCTACGCGATGCTGATCCTGGTCGTCATCATGATGATCGACGGGTTGATCGTCGGCCGCAAGGTGAATCGGATGGTGGACGAGAAGTTCCCTGACAACACCGAAAGTGGTTGGAAGCTGGGACTTTACGCGGCCAGTCGAGCGTCGCAGCTGCGCCGCATGCGGGCACCGCGGCCTGTGGTCGAACGCGGCGACAAGATCTCTTGATGCCGTCGCGGACGGCGTGAGAAGTGCGCACCCTGGTACTCGGCGGCATCCGATCGGGTAAATCGCAGTGGGCCGAGACGGCCATCGCCCACACGGCCGGCGACACCGCACCGGTGCGCTACCTGGCCACCGGTCCCGCCGCGGACAGCGATCCGGCCTGGGCGGACCGCGTGGGCGCACACCAACGACGTCGCCCCGCACATTGGCTCACCGTCGAAACCCGTGACCTGGCTGCCGATCTCGGTGAAACGCCGGATACCGCAACACTTGTCGATGACATCGGCGGCTGGCTGACGGAGACCATGGACCGCACCGGCGCGTGGACGGGAGCGCCCGTCGACCGCGAGATCGACGGCCTCGTGCACGCGGTGGACGCCTTCACCGCTCCCCTGTTCCTGGTCAGCCCGGAGGTCGGGTTGACGGTGGTACCGGCCACCGAGGCGGGGCGCCGGTTCGCCGATGATCTGGGCACGGTCAACCAACGCCTGGCCGCGGTGTGCGACCGCGTGGTGCTGGTGGTGGCCGGCCAACCGCTCACGGTGAAGGAGCCGTCATGACCGCACTGGACACCCCCTTCCCGCCGGTCTCCCCACCGGACCCCGAGGCGGCCGCGGCGGCGCGGGCCCGCCAGTCCCGGCTCACCAAGCCGCCCGGCTCCCTGGGCCGCCTCGAGGATCTGTCCGTCTGGGCGGCGGCCTGTCAGGGCGTGTGCCCACCGCAGGCGCTCGACCGGGCCCGCGTGGTGGTTTTCGCCGCGGACCACGGGGTCACCGCCGCGGGTGTCTCGGCGTACCCGTCCGCGGTGACCGGACAGATGGTCGGCAACTTCGATGCCGGCGGTGCTGCGATCAACGTGCTGGCCGAGGTGGCCGGAGCCACCGTGCGCGTCGTCGACATCGCCGTCGACTGCGATGAGCCGCTGTCCCCCGCGATCGGCGCCCACAAGATCCGTCGTAGCTCCGGCAACATCGCCGTCGAAGACGCACTCAGCGCAGAAGAGACCACCGCTGCGGTCATGGCCGGGCGCCAGATCGCCGACGAAGAGATCGACTCTGGTGCCGACCTGCTCATCGCAGGCGACATGGGCATCGGAAACACCACGGCGGCAACGACTCTGGTGGCCGCACTGACCGGCACCGAACCTGTTGTGGTGGTGGGCCGGGGCACCGGCATCGACGACCACGGCTGGATGCGCAAGGCCGGCGCCGTGCGCGACGCGCTGTACCGGGCGCGCAGCGTGACACGGGATCCGCTGGGCCTGCTGCGGGTTTGCGGCGGCGCCGACCTGGCCGCGATCGCCGGGTTCTGCGCCCAGGCCGCGGTGCGACGCACCCCGGTGTTGTTGGACGGCTTGGTGGTGACGGCCGCGGCCATGGTGGCCGAGGAGCTGGCGCCGGGGGCACGGGCCTGGTGGCAGGCCGGCCACCGGTCGACCGAACCGGCCCACGGCCTGGCCTTGTCGCAGCTGCAATTGGAGCCGATGGTCGACCTCGGCATGCGGCTGGGCGAGGGCACCGGCGCAGCAGTCGCATTGCCGATCCTGCGGGCCGCGATCGCCACGCTGGCCTCGATGGCCACTTTCGAGGAAGCCTCAGTAGCCGGACCGCCTGAATCAACATCATGATCTCCGCGCTGGGCGGGGCCTTCGCGTTCGGCACGGTGCTGCCGGTGCGGACGTCGGCCGGCATCGGCCGCGGTGCGCTGACAGCCCTGCCGTTGGTCGGCCTGGTACTCGGCGCGCTGGCCGCAGCGGTGGCGGCCGGCGGTCAGTGGGCATTCGGCACCGGCAGCGCACTGGCCGGCCTGCTGGCGGTGGCAGCCCTGCTGCTGGCCACCCGTGGACTGCACATCGACGGGTTCTGCGACACGGTCGACGGCCTGGGGTGCTACGGCCCGCCGGAGCGAGCGCTGGCGGTCATGCGCGACGGCTCGGCCGGGCCGTTCGGCGTCGCCGCGGTCATCGTCGTGATCGGTTGTCAGACATTGGCTTTCGCCCAACTCAACGCGGTGTCCATCGTGGTGGCCGTGACCGTCGGGCGGGTCGCGGCGCTGCTGGCCTGCCGGCGATCGGTGCCCGCGGCCACGGGCAGTTCACTGGGCGGCGCGGTGGCGGGCACCCAGCCGGTGGCCGTCGTGGTGGCGTGGGTGGTTGCCGTCGCCACGCTGGCCGCATGGACGGGCCCCCGGATGTGGCAGGGCCCGGTCACAGTGCTGGTCGCGGTGGGCGCCTCGGCACTGCTGGTCGCCCATTGCGTGCGACGGTTCGGCGGCATCACCGGCGACGTGCTGGGCGCCGCCGTCGAGGTGACGACGACGCTGACCGCGCTCGGGCTGGCGATCGGCTAGTTCAGCCGGGCCATCCAGCCGTGCGTATCGGCGAACGTGCCGCGCTGGATCCCGGTCAGGGTGTCGCGCAGGGCCATGGTGATCTCGCCAGGCTGGCCGTCGGCGATGGTGAACTCGCCGTCCGCGTACTTCACGTGCGAAACCGGGGTGATCACCGCAGCCGTACCGCAGGCGAACACCTCGGTGATCTCACCCGCGGCGGCCTTCTTCTGCCACTCGTCGACATCGATCTTGCGTTCCTCGACCGCGAATCCGGCATCGGTGGCCAACTGCAGCAACGAGTCCCGCGTGATGCCCGGCAACAGTGAGCCGGACAGCTCGGGCGTCACGAGCCGAGCCGAACCGCCACTGCCGAAGACGAAGAACAGGTTCATCCCGCCCATCTCTTCGACGTAGCGACGCTCGATCGCGTCCAGCCACACCACCTGGTCGCACCCGTTGTCGGCGGCCTGCGCCTGCGCGAGCAGCGAGGCCGCGTAGTTGCCGCCGAACTTGGCCGCACCGGTGCCACCGGGTGACGCGCGCACGTACTCGTGCGACAGCCACACGCTGACCGGCTTGATGCCGCCCTTGAAGTACGCTCCGGCCGGCGAGCCGATCACCAGGTAGCGGTACTCGTTGGCCGGGCGCACGCCCAGGCCCGGTTCGGTGGCGATCACGAATGGCCGCAGGTACAGCGACTCCTCACCGCCGGCCGCGGGCACCCACGCCTCATCGACCGCGATGAGTTGACGCAGCGATTCGAGAAACACGTCCTCGGGAAGTTCCGGGATGGCCAACCGCCGCGAGGAGGCGCGCAGCCGGGCTGCGTTGGACTCCGGCCGGAAGGACACGATCGAGCCGTCCGCCCAGCGGTAGGCCTTGAGCCCTTCGAACACTTCCTGCGCGTAGTGCAGCACGATGGCCGAGGGATCGAGCTCGATCGGCCCGTACGGGACCACCCGCGGGTCGTGCCAGCCCTGTCCGGCGGTGTAGTCGATGGCCACCATGTGGTCGGTGTGGTACTTGCCGAAACCGGGGTTGGCCAGAATGGATTCGCGTACCGCATCGGTCGCCGGATTCGCATTGGCTGAAACCGTGAACTCGAGATGGCCGCTACTCATGCAGCGATTGTATCGCCCGAGGCTATCGAGTTTTCGCCGCCACAAACGGCGGCTTGACCACTTCACATTCGACGGTGCGGCCGCGCACGTCGACGCTCACCCGCTGACCGTCGGCGATGTCATGGGCCGTGTCGATGAGCGCAAGCGCGATACCGACTTTCAAGCTGGGTGAAAATGTCCCAGACGTGGTCGTGCCGATCCGGGTATCCCCGTCGAGCACCGCGAGATCCGCGCGCAGCACCCCGCGGCCGACCGCCTTGAGGCCGCGCAGGACCCGGGCCGGGCCGGCCTCCTTCTCGGCCAGCAACGCGTCGCGGCCCCAGAACGCGTCCTTCTTCCACCCGATCGCCCAGCCGCAGCGCGCCTGCAGCGGCGAGATGTCCAACGACAGCTCGTGCCCGTGCAGCGGGTAGCCCATCTCGGTGCGCAGGGTGTCGCGGGCGCCGAGGCCTGCAGGCTCACCGCCGGCCGCCCGCACGGCGGCCACCAGGGCGTCGAACACCACACCGGCGCGGTCCCAGGCCGGGAGCAACTCGTAACCGTGTTCACCGGTGTAGCCGGTGCGGCACACCCTCACGAACACGCCGTCGTACTCGGCGTCGGCGTAGCCCATGTAATCCATGTCGGTGGGCAGACCGAGCGCGTCGAGCACCTCGGCGGACTTGGGCCCCTGCACGGCCAGCACCGCGTAGGAGCGGTGCTCGTCGGTGATGGTCAGCCCGTCGGGGGCGTTCTTCTGCAGTTCGGCGACCACGGCGGCGGTGTTGGCGGCGTTGGGCACCAGGAAGATCTCGTCGTCGGAGACGTAGTAGGCGATCAGGTCGTCGATAACCCCGCCCGACTCGGTGCAGCACAGGGTGTACTGCGCCTTGCCGGCTCCTATCCGGTTCAGGTCGTTGGTGAGCGCCGAGTTCACGTAGGCGGCCGCACCCGGCCCTTTGACCAGAGCCTTGCCGAGGTGGCTGACGTCGAAGAGACCGACGGACTCACGGGTGGCGTTGTGCTCGGAGACGGTCCCGGCGTAAGACACCGGCATCAGCCATCCGCCGAACTCGGCGAAACTGGCCCCCAGTTCGCGATGGCGGTCTTCCAGCGGTCCGTGCAGCAGGTCGTCACTCACGAGTTCACCCTAAACCGCACGCCAAATCGGACCATCCAACTGCACACTTACCACGTGGTCGATTTCGATGCGCTGGAGTCCGCCGGGATCGCCGACGCACGCCGGCGCGCCCCGCTCATCGAGTACCTGGACGGACTCGGGTTCACCGCCGAGCAGATGATCGAGGCCGAATCCCGCGGCCGGCTGTTCGGCCTCGCCGGCGATGTCCTGCAGTGGTCGGGACCGCCGGAGTACTGCCTGGCCGATGTGGCCGCGATGATCGGGGTTCCGCTGGCCGACGTGGAACGCGCGTGGGCGGCGCTGGGCCTGACCGTCGCCGGATGTGATGTCAAGACGCTGAGCGCGGCGGACGTAGAAGCGCTCCGCACCTGGGCCGAGATGCGGGTGCTGGTGGGAGATGTCGAGGCCACCGGACTGCTCCGCGTGGTGGGCTCGGGCATGGCCAGGCTGTCCGAGGCGATCTCGTCGATGAGCCGGGCCGGCACCCCCGACATCCAGCTCGAGCATTCCCACGACGAGCTCACCACCGCCAAGGCGTACCGGGCAGCGGCGCGGTTCATCCCGCGCATCGGCGCCATGATCGATGCCGTGCATCGGCACCACCTGATGAGCACCCGGCGCTACTTCGAGCACGTCCTGCAGGAGGGATCTTCAGGCGTGTTGTGCGGCATCGGGTTTGCCGATCTCTCCGGTTTCACCGCGCTCACCCAGATGCTGACCACCACCGAGCTGTCGGCGCTGCTCAACGAGTTCAGCTCGACGAGTTCGGATATCGTCCACGCCCGCGACTGCCGGGTGGTGAAGTTCATCGGCGACGCCGTCATGTGGGTGGGTTACGAACCCGACCAGCTGACCCAGGTCGCGGTCGATCTGGTGACCCATCCGCGGGTACGGGAGACGCACCTACAGGTACGCGCGGGCCTGGACTTCGGTGCCGCGCTGGCGATCGGCGGCGACTACTTCGGCAACACCGTCAACCGCGCGGCACGGCTGGTTGGCATCGCCCCGCCCAGCGAGATCCTGGTGTCGGAGCCGTTGCACGAACTGCTGCCGGGGCGGCAGTTCGCCGCTCCGCAGGCCCTCACGCTGAAAGGGTTCGACGCACCGGTCACGGCGTATCCGCTCGCCGGACTCTAGGGTGAACGGGGTGAGCAGCGCACCCGGCTACCAGGCCCCCACCGTCACTGTCAGCTCGTCGTTGCCCCGCAAGGGGGTCGCCGAGGCCGTCCTCGTCATCGGCGTCGTCAGCGACGACGACGGACCGAAGGTCCTGTCCGCGGGGTCATTCCTCGACGAGGATGCTGTGGCTGCCGTGGAATCCACCCTGCAGGCACTGGGGGGCACCGGAAGCGAGGGGCAGACGCATCGGCTGGTCGTCCCGTCGCTTCCTGTCGCCAGCGTGCTGACGGTCGGGCTGGGCAAGCCGCGCGACGAGTGGCCCGCCGACGTGATCCGCCGGGCCGCCGGTGCCGCAGCGCGGGCGTTGGACAAGGTCGCCGCAGTGGTGACCTCACTGTCCGCGATCGATCTGGAGGCCGCCGTCGAGGGGTTGATCCTGGGCGCCTACCGGTTCAGCGACTTCCGCAGCCCCAAGACCGCACCCACCGATGCCGGGCTGACGGCGATCACCGCGCTGGCCGCCGACGCCAAGGGGGCCACCAAGGCACAAGCACAACGCGCGGTGGACATCGCGTCAGCGGTCGCGACCGCCCGCGATTTCGTCAACACCCCGCCCAGCCATCTGTACCCCGGCGAATTCGCCGAGCAAGCAAAGGCTTTGGGCGAAGCCGCTGGGCTCGAAGTCGAGGTGCTCGACGAGAAGGCCCTGACCAAGGCCGGTTACGGCGGCATCGTCGGCGTCGGCAAGGGTTCTTCGCGCCCGCCGCGCCTGGTGCGGTTGATCCACCGGGGCGCAGGCAAGCCGCGCACGCGAGGAGCACAGACCGGCGGGGCCAAGCGCGTCGCATTGGTCGGCAAGGGCATCACGTTCGACACCGGCGGCATCTCGATCAAGCCTGCCGCCAACATGCATCACATGACCTCGGACATGGGTGGTGCCGCCGCGGTCATCGCCACCGTGGTGCTGGCTGCCAAGCAGAATCTGCCGATCGAGGTGATCGCCACCGTGCCGATGGCGGAGAACATGCCGTCGGCGACCGCGCAGCGCCCGGGCGATGTGCTGACCCAGTACGGCGGCATCACCGTGGAGGTGCTCAACACCGACGCCGAAGGCCGCCTGATCCTGGCCGACGCGATCGTGCGGGCCTGCGAGGACGAGCCCGACTACCTGATCGAGACGTCCACGCTCACCGGCGCGCAGACGGTGGCACTGGGCTCCCGCACGCCGGGCGTGATGGGCAGCGACGAGTTCCGCGACCGGGTGGCGGCCCTGTCGCAGGGCGTCGGCGAGAACGGCTGGGCCATGCCGCTGCCCGAGGAGCTCAAGGACGACCTCAAGTCCTCGGTGGCCGACCTCGCCAACGTCAGCGGGTCGCGCTATGCCGGGATGCTCGTGGCGGGCACCTACCTGCGCGAGTTCGTCGCCGACGGGGTCCAGTGGACCCACATCGACATCGCCGCACCGGCTTACAACACCGGAGGCCCGTGGGGCTACACGCCCAAGGGCGGCACCGGGGTGCCGACCCGGACGATGTTCGCGGTCCTGGAGGACATCGCGGCGAACGGTTGATCCTGTGCCCCCGCCGAATGTGAACAGGATGGCGCGATATCTCGCCATCGTGTTCACGTTGGGCGCGGGCCTGGTCGGCTGCTCGGAAGCGCCGGACACCCCAAGCCCCGCTTCCCCCACCGCTCAGCCGCCGGCTCCCACCACCGCACAGCTCTCCCCCGGCGGCGCGCAGCCCCGGCTGGCGGCAGACCCAGTACGGCTGGCGCAGGATCTGATCGCCGACGAACGCGCGTTACGCGACGCGTCGACACCGGAGGCGGTGCTGAAGCAGGCCGCTCGCCGTCAGCAGGCGGCCTACCGGGCGATCGGCCGTCATCCCGAGTGGGACGCGATCATCCGGCCCGTCCTGCCCGCCGAGTTGATCCCGTTCTACGACCGCAATGTCGACGCCCGGCGGCAGCTCGCCACGTTGGCCGAACCGCGAGACACCCTGCCCGCGTGGCGGATCAATCCGCCGCCACCGGCGCAGGCCCTGCTCGCCGCCTACCGCGATGCCGAGGCGGCCTCGGGCGTGGGCTGGAACTATCTGGCTGCGATCAACCTGATCGAGACGCACTTCGGCAGCGTGACGGGCGACAGCGCGGCCGGCGCCCAGGGGCCGATGCAGTTCATGCCGTCCACGTTCGCCGCCTACGGCAAGGGCGGAGACATCCACTCCCCGAGGGACAGCATCTTGGCGGCCGGGAACTACCTGGCCGCCAACGGTTTCGCACACAACCCCGACCACGCCCTGTTCCGGTACAACAACGCCGACGCGTATGTACGGGCGGTCACCGACTATGCCGCCGCGATGGCCGCCGATCCGGCGGCGTTCGGCGTGTTCTACCGCTGGGACGTCTACTACGTCACGACCGCCGGCGACGTGCTGCTACCGGTCGGCTACGCCGCCGAATCACCCATACCGGTCGGTGAATACCTCACCGCCCATCCGCAGTAGCGGCCTAGAACGAACCCGAACGCGCCATCCGGCGCAGCGCCGAGGGCACCAGCCGTGCCACCCCGTAGGCGGCATAGGCCTCCGGCGTGACCGGGCGGATCGCCTTGTCCTTGCGGACGGCGGCGACGATTGCCTTGGCCACCTTGTCCGGACCGTAGCGCCGTGCGGCGAAGGCCTTCTTGGTCGCCGCGCGCAACTGCTCGACCTGTCCGGCCTTGTCGGCGGGCACGTCGAAGCGAGTGGTGTCGATGATGTTGGTGTCGATGACGCCCGGGCAGATCGTGGTCAAACCGACTCCGGCCGAATCCAGTTCGGCCCGCAGGCAGTCGGAGAACATGAACACCGCCGCCTTGCTGGTGGAGTAGGCATTCATGGATGCCGACGGCGAATAGGCAGCCATCGACGCCACGTTGACGATGTGGCCACCGGTGCCGCGGTCGACGAGACGGCGGGCAAATGACCTGCAGCAGTTGACGACTCCGCCGAAGTTGACATCGAGCACGCGGTCGTACTGATCGGCCGGGGTGTCGAGGAACTTGCCACCGTGGCCGATTCCGGCGTTGTTGACCACCACGTCCGGCACCCCGTGCGTGCTGCAGACCTGCTCCACGAAACTCTCCACCGCATCGGCGTCGGACACGTCGAGGCCGTAGGCGTGGGCGACGCCGCCGCGCGCGGCGATCTCATCGGCGGTGGCTTTGGCCGAGGCCTCGTCGATGTCGCTGACCACGAGCTCGGCTCCCTGGGCGGCGAAGGCCAGCGCCGTCGATCTGCCGATGCCGCTGCCCGCACCTGTCACCGAAACCAAGGTGTCAGAGAAGGGTTCACGTGACCTGCCTACCTGCGCACGTCGCAGCGCACGAGCCGCGGGAGCGCCCTCGATGTGCTCGACGAGTTCGGCGGTGGCGTTGGCGATGGCGCGCCAGTGCGAGAACGGTGCCCAGTGGCCGGCCTTGAGATCACGGCGCCACAGCAGCGGCACCCAGGTGGATTCCTCGTCGTAGCCGTGCCCGCGCACCACGGGATCGTGGTCGTTGCAGATCAGCTGCACGGGCACGGTCACATAGTGGTCGGGCCGCAGCGTCGTGAACGATCGAATCGCGTTGGCGCGGTAGATCTTCAGCCCGTTGGCCGCATCGATGTCGAGCGTCTCGGACTGGAACTTGGGGCCTGCGGTGTCGATGGCCTGCAGCCGACGTGCCGCACCGCGCCGCATCAGCGCGGGTGCCACGACCGGGACCGAGAACGGGATCCAGTAGCTGAACCGCGAGGCCAGGTTCAGCGCCTTGACAAACCGGATGGGCCGGTACGGGCGGGCGAGGCGGCCACGCACGAACGACCCGTAGTGGTCGGTGCTGGGACCCGACACCGAGGTGAACGACGCCACCTTCTCGGCAGCCTCGGGACGGCTGAGGTACTCCCACACCCCGACCGAACCCCAGTCATGGGCCAACACGTGCACCGGGCGTCCCGGACTCACCGCGTCGATCACCGCGGACAGATCGTCGGCGAAACGATCCATCCGGTAGGCCCTGACCGCTTTGGGCACCTCGGAGGCGCCGGCCCCGCGGTTGTCGTACCGCACGATGTGGAAGCGGTCCCCGAGCTCCCCCGTGACGCCGTTCCACAGCACATGGGAGTCGGGCCACCCGTGCGCCATCACGATCGTCGGCAGCTGCCGATCCCCTTGTTCGTAAACCGCGATGCGGGTTCCGTCCGAGCTGTCGACGAAGCGCTGCATAGTCCACCCTCCACGAGGTACCTGTAACGGATAGTATCCAATACCGGAGGTACCGGTTGCCTAGACTCTAACGGTCGTCGAGTTCCCGGTACACGGCGCGCTGCCGTTCGATGCGGCGCCGCGCGTCATGGTCCCGCATCCGTTGCGGATAACCGACCTTCTGCACGTCGTAGACAGGGATCTGCAGCTGGCCGCTGAGCCGGCGTGCGCCCGCCTCGCCGCCGGTGCGGCGGCGGGTCCACTCCCCGTCGGCAGCAACGAGCACCACCGTCACGTCGGTGACCGTGGTGCGCGGCTCGACGAATGCCTCGACCCCGACGTGCTCGGCCACCCAGCGCTGCAGATACTGCAGGTCGGCCGCCTGCTCGGTGCCGGGCCCGCGCGCCGAACGCCGTCGGCGAAACGTATCGAACAGGCCCAACGGACGGATCTCCTCAGCTCTGGGGAAGTTCGACGAACCGCCCTGCAAACCCTCATCCGATAGTGCCAGAGGATCGGCAACCCTGAGTGAGTGCAAATGTTGCTGCAGTGACAGGATGGTTCCGACAATCCACCTAGGTGCCGCACCCAGTGCACCTGGCTGTGGTAAGCCAGAGTTCGAGTCGTCACAAGTGACCGTCCGAGGAGTCAATACACATGGCCATCTCCGTCCAGATGCCCGCGCTAGGTGAGAGCGTCACCGAGGGGACCGTCACCCGCTGGCTTAAACAGGAGGGCGACACCGTCGAACTCGACGAGCCGCTGCTGGAGGTGTCCACAGACAAGGTCGACACCGAGATCCCGTCACCCGCCGCGGGCGTGTTGACCAAGATCGTCGCGCAGGAGGACGACACCGTCGAGATCGGCGGCGAGCTCGCAGTCATCGGCGAGGCGGGCGAACAAGCCTCGGCAGCGCCGGCCGCGGAGCCGGAAGCCAAGCCGGAGCCCGAGCCCCAGGCCACCGAGCCGTCGGCCGCCCCGGCCGAGAGCGCCGCTCCCGAGCCCGCCCCCTCCGCGCCGGCTCCCGCCGCCTCAGGTTCGGCCACCACCGTCGTGATGCCCGAGTTGGGCGAGTCGGTCACCGAGGGCACGGTCACCCGCTGGCTCAAGAAGGTCGGCGACTCGGTCGGCGTCGACGAGCCGCTCGTCGAGGTGTCCACGGACAAGGTCGACACCGAGATCCCGTCCCCGGTGGCCGGCACCCTGCTGGAGATCACCGCGGAAGAGGACGACACCGTCGCCGTCGGCGGTGAGCTGGCCAAGATCGGCGACGCCGCCGCCGCGCCGGCCCAGCCTCCTGCCCCCGCAGCGCCTGCTCCCGAACCGAAGCCTGAACCGAAGCCCGAGCCCAAGGCGCAGCCCGCACCCGCGGCTCCGGCTCCTGCCGCACCTGCTCCCTCGGCACCGGCACCGGCAGCCCCCGCCGCGGCCGGAGACGGCGACGGCTCGCCCTATGTCACCCCGCTGGTGCGAAAGTTGGCCTCGGAGAACGGCGTTGACCTCGCATCGGTGAAGGGCACCGGTGTGGGTGGCCGCATCCGCAAGCAGGATGTGCTCGCTGCGGCCGAGGCCAAAAAGGCTCCCCCGGCTCCGGCTGCACCGGCGGCCCCTGCTGCGGCCGCACCCGCCGCCGCGTCGGCAGCCCCGGCTCCGGCCCTGGCACACCTGCGCGGTACCACCCAGAAGGCCAGCCGGATCCGTCAGATCACCGCGAAGAAGACGCGGGAATCCTTGCAGGCGACCGCGCAGCTGACCCAGACCCACGAGGTCGACATGACCAAGATCGTGGCGTTGCGGTCCAGGGCCAAGGCCGATTTCGCCGAGCGCGAGGGTGTGAACCTCACCTACCTGCCGTTCATCGCCCGTGCCGTCATCGATGCGTTGAAGATCCACCCGAACATCAACGCCAGCTACAACGAGGACACCAAGGAGATCACCTACTACGACGCCGAGCACCTCGGCTTCGCAGTCGACACCGAGCAGGGTCTGCTCTCCCCCGTGATCCACAACGCCGGTGACCTGTCGCTGGGCGGGTTGGCGCGTGCCATCTCCGACATCGCGGCCAGGGCCCGGTCGGGCAACCTCAAGCCCGACGAGTTGTCCGGCGGCACGTTCACCATCACCAACATCGGCAGCCAGGGCGCGCTGTTCGACACCCCGATCCTGGTGCCGCCGCAGGCGGCGATGCTGGGCACCGGGGCGATCGTCAAGCGCCCGCGGGTGATCTCCGACGAATACGGCAACGAGTCGATCGGTGTTCGCTCGGTGTGCTACCTGCCGCTGACCTATGACCACCGGCTGATCGACGGCGCCGACGCCGGCCGGTTCGTGACCACCATCAAGCGCAGGCTCGAAGAAGGCGCGTTCGAGGCCGACCTCGGGCTGTAAGGACCGTTAGGAGGGGCTCCCCACTGTGGCGGACGCCGTCATCGCGATAGCGGGATCATCCGGTCTGATCGGTTCGGCGCTGGTAACAACGCTGCGCGCAGCCGATCGCCGGGTGCTCCGGATCGTACGCAGGGCACCATCGAACGGCGACGAGCTGTTCTGGAACCCCGACACCGGGGAGTTCGACGCCGGCGCGCTCCAGGGCGTGGACGCGGTGGTGAACCTCTGCGGCGTCGGCGTCGGCGACAAGCGGTGGTCGGGTGCCTTCAAACAGAGTCTGCGCGACAGCCGGATCGGGCCCACCGAGGTGCTCGCAGGTGCGGTGGCCGACGCCGGCGTGCCCGTGCTGATCAATGCCAGTGCCGTCGGCTACTACGGCGACACCAAGGACAAGGTGACCGACGAGTCCGCACCGGAAGGGCGCGGTTTCCTGGCCGGGCTGTGCGCGGATTGGGAGGCGGCGACCGCGCCGGCCGTCGCCGCCGGGTCCCGCGTGGTGCTGCTGCGCACCGGGCTCGTCATGTCCCCGTCCGGCGGCATGGTGAACCGGCTCAAACCGTTGTTCTCACTGGGTTTGGGCGCCCGGCTGGGCAACGGTCGCCAGTACATCCCGTGGATCAGCCTGGAGGACGAGGTCCGGGCGGTGTTGTTCGCGATGGCGAACGAAAACCTCTCGGGCCCGGTCAATCTCACGGGACCGGCCCCGGTGACCAACGCCGAGTTCACCGCGGCGCTGGGCCGGGCCCTCAACCGGCCCACCCCGGTGATGGTCCCGGGATTCGCACTGCGCACGTTGCTCGGTGAGATCGCCGACGAAGGACTGCTCATCGGCCAGCGCGCCATTCCGGCCGCACTTGAGCGGGCGGGCTTCAGCTTCCACCACAACACCGTCGGCGAAGCGCTGGCGTACGCCACCGCACCGAGGGATTAGCGACCCGCCGTGGCCCGGTGGACCTCGATCGCCGTCATCGCCTCGTCGAACGAACGGTCCATCGGCGTCAGCGATATCGCGATGTCGCCTCCGGTCAGCCGCCGGTTGGCCCGGGCGACCCTGCCCAGCAGTGTGGTCGACGGGAATCGGCGGGGATCGGCCAGGTGCAGGATGATCGCCCGCTGCCGCCGGTACTTCCACACCGTCACGCCGACGATCTCGTCCCACGGGATGACCGCCTCGGACCACTGCTTGTAGTAGATGCCGTCGGGCGAGACCGAAAGCTGCTCGCGGCGGTCGAACAACCGGACCGCGGTGAGGACCGCCGCGCCCAGGAAGAACAGGGTGCCGCAGGCACCGACAGCTTTGTGCAGCAGGGAAGCCTCGGCCGAGCTCGCCACCCAGGCCGACATTGCGCCCATCAGTACGCCGAGCACCGTCAACATCACCAATCGCCACGGCGAATATCGGGCAGAGAATTCCGGCACCATCCGACCTTATTCGGCGTCAACCCCTGCGCCGGGCAGCAATTTCGCGCGCGAGTAGCGTGGACGATCATGGCAGCATCCATCCGCTCGGCGAGTACTCCGGTGGCGGTGCGGCAGCTGGGCACGGTCGATTACGAGGCCGCCTGGGAAGTGCAGCGCGAGATCGCCGACGCCCGGGTGGCCGGTGGTCCCGACACCCTGCTGCTGCTGCAGCATCCCGCGGTCTACACCGCGGGCAAGCGCACCGAGCCGCACGAACGCCCGGTGGACGGTACGCCCGTCGTCGACACCGACCGCGGCGGCAAGATCACCTGGCACGGCCCGGGGCAGCTGGTCGGCTACCCCATCATCGGACTCACCGAGCCGCTCGATGTGGTGAATTTCGTTCGGCGCCTTGAGGAAGCACTCATCACCGTGTGTGCGGACCTGGGCCTGCAGGCCGGGCGGGTCGAGGGCCGCTCGGGTGTGTGGGTGCCAGGCGACGGTCTGCGGCCCGCCCGCAAGGTCGGTGCCATCGGCATCCGGGTGTCGCGGGCGACGACGCTTCACGGGTTTGCGCTGAACTGCGACTGTGACCTGTCGGCGTTCTCGTCGATCGTGCCGTGCGGGATCGCCGATGCCGGCGTGACGTCGCTGACGGCCGAGCTGGGCCGGCGCATCACTGTCGAGGACGTCACCGACCGCGTCGCCGCTGCCGTGACCGATGCGCTGGACGGACGGCTGGAAGTAGCTCTGAACGTAGGATGAATCTGTGACTGTGGTGCCTGAAGGTCGGAAGCTGCTGCGTCTGGAAGTGCGCAACGCGCAGACGCCCATCGAACGCAAGCCACCGTGGATCAAGACGCGGGCCAAGATGGGTCCGGAGTACACCGAGCTCAAGGGCCTGGTGCGCCGCGAAGGCCTGCACACGGTGTGCGAGGAGGCCGGCTGCCCCAACATCTTCGAATGCTGGGAGGACCGGGAGGCCACGTTCCTGATCGGCGGCGAGCAGTGCACCCGGCGGTGTGACTTCTGCCAGATCGACACCGGCAAGCCCGCTGAACTGGACCGTGACGAGCCGCGCCGGGTCGCCGAGAGCGTGCAGGCCATGGGGCTGAAGTACTCGACGGTGACCGGGGTGGCCCGTGATGACCTGCCCGACGGCGGAGCCTGGCTGTACGCCGAGACGGTCCGTCAGATCCATGCGCTGAACCCGAACACCGGTGTGGAGTTGTTGGCCCCGGACTACAACGGCAACGCCGACCAGTTGGCCGAGGTGTTCGAGTCGCGCCCGGAAGTGTTCGCCCACAACGTGGAAACGGTGCCGCGCATCTTCAAGCGGATTCGCCCGGCGTTCCGTTACGACCGCAGCCTGGCTGTGATCACCGCGGCCCGTGACTTCGGTCTCGTCACCAAATCGAACCTGATCCTGGGTATGGGCGAGACCATCGAGGAGGTGCACACCGCGTTGCGCGATCTGCACGACGCCGGGTGCGACATCGTCACCATCACCCAGTACCTGCGGCCGTCGCCCCGTCACCACCCGGTGGAACGCTGGGTGCATCCCGACGAGTTCGTCGAGCTGTCGAGCTATGCCGAGGGCCTCGGGTTCGCCGGCGTGCTGGCCGGACCGCTGGTGCGCTCGTCCTACCGCGCGGGCCGGCTCTATGCCCAGGCCGCGCGGGTTCGGTTCGCCGATCGTCCCCCCGTATCCTGAAGTAATGGCGAAAACCCGCACTGCCGCAGAAACCAAGGCGGCAAAGGCCGAGGCGAAGGCTGCCCGTAAGGCGGCCTCGAAGCAGCGGCGCAGTCAGCTCTGGCAGGCATTCCAGATTCAGCGCAAAGAGGACAAGCGACTGCTGCCCTACATGATCGGCGCGTTCGTGCTGATCGTGGCTGCCGCTGTGGTCGCCGGTCTGCTCATCGGCGGGTTCACCATGTACACGATGATTCCCCTGGGCGTCGTGCTGGGCGCGTTGGTCGCCTTCATCATCTTCGGCCGGCGGGCCCAGAAGTCGGTGTACAAGAAGGCCGAAGGCCAGACGGGTGCCGCGGCCTGGGCGCTGGACAACCTGCGCGGCAAGTGGCGGGTCACGCCCGGCGTCGCCGCGACGGGTCACTTCGACGCGGTGCACCGGGTGATCGGCCGTCCCGGTGTGATCTTCGTCGGCGAGGGTTCGGCCAACCGGGTCAAACCGCTGCTCGCGCAGGAGAAGAAGCGCACTGCTCGCCTGGTCGGCGATATCCCGATCTACGACATCGTGGTCGGCAACGGTGAGGGTGAGGTGCCGCTGTCCAAGCTGGAGCGCCACCTGAACAAGCTGCCGGCGAACATCACCGTCAAGCAGATGGACTCGATCGAGTCGCGGCTGGCCGCGCTTGGCACCAAGGCCGGCCCGGCGGGAATGCCCAAGGGCCCGATGCCGGCCGGCGCGAAGATGCGTGGCGTGCAGCGCACGGTGCGCCGCCGCTAGCCGCGGACGACGAGCTAGCGGCGCACCACCGCGGTCTTCGAGGCCAGGTCATGCAGGCCTCGATGGTCCGCGTCGGTGAACAGTGCCGGGATCACCAGCACGATCAAGAGGTTGCGGGTGAGTGCCCGGCCCAGCCCCACATGGTCACGGCCGTCGAGCGGGATCACCACCAGGCCCAGCAGGTACTGGCCCGGGGTGAAGCCGAACAACCGCACCGCTGCGACCCCGATCACCAGCCACACCAGCAGCGCGATGTTCCGGAAGTCCATCGAGTACAGCAGCTGATCGCGACTCATCAGGCCGAAGGCCACCGCCACCACGGCGGTCAGACCAAGGGCGATCAGCCAATCGGCCATGAGCGCACCGATCCGGCGGCCGAAGCGGGCGATCGAACCGGACCCCTGCTGGGGCAGTCCGAGCCGCTCACCCGGATATCCACTGGCGGGGTCGGAGGCAGGTCCGGACAGCCAAGTTCCCATCGTGCGCGACATAGGGCCAGAATAGGCGGAGCCGGTTCGGTGACGGTCAGTAGCTCATGTCACAGAGAACGGTCATCGCGTAACTTGCGCGCAACATATGGTTGACGACTGCGCAACATCGTGTCCTTAGCGTCAACCCGCGGGTTACCAGTAAAGGAGAACACTCAGTGGCAGAAAAGACGTCCGACGACATCTTCAAGCTGATCAAGGACGAGAACGTCGAGTACGTCGACATTCGCTTCTGCGATCTGCCCGGCGTCGTCCAGCACTTCTCGATCCCGGCGTCGGCGTTCGACGAGAGCGTCTTCGAGGACGGCCTCGCGTTCGACGGCTCGTCGGTCCGCGGCTTCCAGTCGATCCACGAGTCCGACATGATGCTGCTGCCGGACCCCGACACCGCCCGCATCGACCCGTTCCGCGCCGCCAAGACGCTGAACCTGAACTTCTTCGTGCACGACCCGTTCACTCGCGAGGCGTACTCCCGCGACCCGCGCAACGTGGCCCGCAAGGCGGAGAACTACCTGGCCAGCACCGGTATCGCCGACACCTGTTACTTCGGCGCCGAGGCCGAGTTCTACATCTTCGACTCGGTGAGCTTCGACTCGCGGATGAACGGCACCTTCTACGAGGTGGATTCCGAGTCCGCGTGGTGGAACACCGGTGAGCCCTCCGAGGCCGACGGCCGCCCCAACCTCGGTTACAAGGTCCGCCCCAAGGGCGGCTACTTCCCGGTGGCGCCGTACGACCACTACGTCGACCTGCGCGACGAGATGTCGACCAACCTGATCAACGCCGGGTTCACCCTGGAGCGCGGCCACCACGAGGTGGGCACCGCCGGCCAGGCCGAGATCAACTACAAGTTCAACACCCTGCTGCACGCGGCCGACGACGTGTTGCTGTTCAAGTACATCATCAAGAACACCGCGTGGCAGAACGGCAAGACCGTCACCTTCATGCCCAAGCCGCTGTTCGGTGACAACGGGTCCGGCATGCACGCCCACCAGTCGCTGTGGAAGGACGGCAAGCCGCTGTTCCACGACGAGTCCGGCTACGCGGGCCTGTCCGACACCGCCCGCCACTACATCGGCGGCATCCTGCACCACGCCCCGTCGCTGCTGGCGTTCACCAACCCGACGGTGAACTCCTACAAGCGTCTGGTGCCCGGCTACGAGGCCCCGATCAACCTGGTCTACAGCCAGCGCAACCGCTCGGCCTGCGTGCGTATCCCGATCACCGGCAACAACCCGAAGGCCAAGCGCCTCGAGTTCCGCTGCCCGGACAGCTCGGGTAACCCGTACCTGGCGTTCGCGGCCATGCTGATGGCCGGCATCGACGGCATCAAGAAGAAGATCGAGCCGCTGGCCCCGGTCGACAAGGACCTCTACGAGCTGCCGCCGGACGAGGCCGCCAACATCCCGCAGGCGCCGACCTCGCTGGCCGCGGTCATCGACAAGCTCGAAGAGGATCACGAGTACCTCACCGAGGGTGGCGTGTTCACCGAGGACCTGATCGAGACCTGGATCTCCTACAAGCGGGAGAACGAGATCATGCCGATCCAGATCCGGCCTCACCCGTACGAGTTCTCGCTCTACTACGACGTTTAGTCGGCACCGCCGACGCGACGTGTAACGCGACGTGTAACCAGTAGCGCGAGCAGACGCCAACACCCCCAATTTCCCTGGATTTTGGGGGTGTTCGCGTCTGCTCGGCACTCCAAGCACAATGGACCGATGCGTGTTCTGGTGCAGCGGGTGACGACGGCGAGGGTGAGCGTTGACGGCGAGATCGTCGGAGCCATCGATCCGAATCCGCAGGGACTGCTCGCCCTGGTCGGCGTCACCCACGACGACGATGCCGCCAAGGCCCGCCGGATGGCCGAAAAGCTCTGGCAGTTACGGATTCTCGACGGCGAAAAGTCTGCTGCCGATGTCGCCGCACCGATCCTGGTGATCAGTCAATTCACGCTGTACGCAAACACCGACAAGGGCAGGCGGCCGTCGTGGAACGCGGCCGCGCCGGGTCCCGTCGCCGAGCCTCTGGTCGACGAATTTGCCGAGGCACTCAGGAAGTTGGGTGCGGTTGCGCAAACAGGAGTTTTCGGTGCGGATATGCAGGTGGAACTGGTCAATGACGGGCCCGTAACGGTGTTGCTGGAGCTCTGAGTTTTCTGCGGGCGCCGAGTATTGTCAGCACATGACGACCAACTTGGACACCCGACTGAGCTCCATCTCTCCCGCTGTCATCAGCTTGTTCCGCGTCGTGTTCGGTCTGCTGTTCGCCATCCACGGTGCATCCAAACTCTTTGCCTGGCCCGTCGATTCGGGAAGCGGCGCTGTCCCGGTGGGCACCTGGCCGTATTGGTACGCCGGTGTTCTCGAGCTGGTTCTGGGCCTGCTCATCATGGTGGGATTGTTCACCCGGATCGCCGCGTTCATCGCCGCGGGCCAGATGGCGTTCGCCTACTTCACCGAGCATCAGCCCAATGGCCTGTTCCCGATCGAGAACGGCGGCGAACTCGCTGTGCTGTACTGCTTCGGCTTCCTGCTGTTGGCCGCGATCGGTGGTGGCGCCTACGGACTGGACGCGGCGCTCAGAAAGCGCACTTAGTCCAGCGCGAGATCCTTGCGGAATCGCTTCATCCCGTCGATCTTCTCGGCCAGTGTGGCGGCAGGACCGGAGTAGAACATCCACGGCATGGTGATGATGCCCTGGATACCGCCTGCCTCCGCACGCGCATAGTGTTCGGGGGTGAAGGCGTCGGTCAGCGGCGTGATGATGGTGAAATCGTCCATCGTCAAACCCTTTTCGGCGCGCAATTCGCGCAGCCGGTCCACTCGTTGCAGCGCCTCGTCGGTGGAGATCAGGTCGCCGATCCAGCCGTCGTGGCGCGCCGCGCGGCGCAGTGCGATGTCGGACAGTCCGCCGACGTAGATCGGAATCGGCGGCGGAGTGGGCTCCATCTCGAGCCGGGGCGTCGAGTAGAACTCGCCGTCGAACTCGGTCCATCCGGGAGACCACAGCTTCTTCATCAACTCGAGCATCTCGTCGGTACGCTTGCCGCGCCGCGCGAACTGCTGCCCGAGCAGCTCGAACTCCTCCTCGCACCAGCCGACGCCGATGCCCAGCTCCAGCCGCCCATCGGCCAGATAGGCCGCGGTACCAATGGCTTTCGCCGCCGAGTACGGATCACGCATGGCGGGCAGGTAGACGGTGGTGACGAACTTGCACCGGCTGGTCACCAGCGCGAGCGCGCCGATCATCACCCACGGGTCCGGCCAATCGGTGAACGCCTCCCAGCGCCGCTTTCCGTCCTTGGTGTACGGATACGGCGTGGACAGTGTTTCCAGGTTCACCACATGGTCCGGGATGCCCATTCCGTCGTAGCCGAGGTCGTCTGCGGCCCTGGCCACTTCCACGGCCTCCCGGGTATCCATGAAGGCCAGGCTGACGTAGAACTTCATCCGGCGTCCCGTGCCCAGGCCGGAGTGATGAAGACACCTTCGGCCTCGACGGTGATGCCGTCACCGTCGCTGATGTGGCCCCGGGCAAAGGTTTTGACGCCTTCGGTCCGGTCGATGTAGGCCTCGGCGCGTAGCGGCCCCAGCGGTGTGCCGCGGTTGTACCGGCATGTGATGGTCCCGGTGTAGCGCGGCTCGTTCAGTCCCCCGCTGGCCACCTCGCCGAGAATGTGATCGAGCACCAACGCGCAGATGCCGCCGTGCACCCAGCCCAGTGGACCTTCATAGGCGGCGCCGAGCACGAATTCACTCCAGCAGCTGCCGTCCTCGGCGTGCTCGATCACCAGCGGCGGGGCCAGCGCGTTGCGCAGGCCTACGACGGGGTTGGCCCATACCACCGGACGGTTGGTCTCGGCGTGCAGCATGGCGTGCGGTCCATCGCGCTGTTCGCGGCGCAGCGAGGCGGTCACGGCCTCGACGGCGGCAGTGGCGTCAGCGATGGTCTGCGGGTCCACCTGGGTACGCACACCGGCGTCCACGAGTTCGCGCATGGCCCGCGCGAACGGCTCGTAGACAGCTTCGAGGCGATCGTGCTCGGCCGCGCTGATGACGTCGAACGTGTGCTGCATCCGGACTCCCAGTGAATTGGTTATACGCCCTTATTAACACCACCCACTGCGGCCTCCTGCAGCGGGGCTACTCCCCGCCGAAAATCTTGCGGACCACACCCTTCGCCCGACGCGTCACCCGCAGGTAGTTGTCCAGGAATTCCCCGCCGTCGTCGCTGCCCCACCCGGCCGCCAAGGCGACCGCGTTGAGCTGACGGCCCGGACCCGGCAGCTGATCGGTGGGTTTGCCGCGCACCAGCACCAGGGCGTTGCGGGCCCGCGTGGCCGTGAGCCAGGCCTCCCGTAACAACTCGACGTCGCTCTCGGCGACCAGCTCGGCCGCACCGATCGCGTCGAGGGTCTGCAATGTCGAAGTGTTGTGCAGCGCAGGCACATTGTGGGCGTAACGCAGCTGGAGCAACTGCACGGTCCATTCGATGTCGGCCAGCCCGCCACGTCCCAGCTTGGTGTGCGTGTTGGGGTCCGCGCCTCGGGGCAGCCGTTCGGCGTCCACCCGAGCCTTGATCCGGCGGATCTCCTGGACGGCTTCGGCCGACACCCCGCCGGCGGGGTACCGCGTCTTGTCGGCGATGAGCAGAAAGCGTTCGCCGAGTTCCAGATCGCCGGCCACGCGGTGAGCCCGCAGCAGGGCCTGAAGTTCCCACGGCTGAGCCCACTGGTCGTAGTAGGCCGCGTACGAGGCCAGCGTGCGCACCAGAGGGCCGTTGCGGCCCTCCGGGCGCAGGCCGGTGTCGACCTCCAGCGGCGGGTCCGCGCTCGGTGTTCCCAACAGTGCCCTGACCTGTTCGGCGATGCTCACCGACCAGCGCACTGCCGCAGCGTCTTCGACACCGGCATTCGGCTCGCACACGAACATCACGTCGGCATCCGAGCCATATCCGAGCTCGCCACCGCCGAGGCGGCCCATCCCGATGACGGCGATGCGGGCGGGCACACCGGATCCGGGTGTGTTGGCCCGGATGACCGCGTCGAGTGCGGCCTGCAGCACGGCGACCCACACCGAGGTCAGCGCCTTGCACACATCGGTCACGTCTAGCAGCCCGAGGACGTCGGCGGACGCGATGCGGGCCAGTTCCCGACGGCGCAGGGTGCGGGCTGCGGCGATGCCGCGCACCGGGTCGGGGTGGCGACCGGCCGAGGCCACCAGGGCGCGGGCCACGCTGTCGGGATCACCGTCGAGCAGTTTCGGCCCGTTGGGCCCGTCGGCGTAGAGCTGGATCACCTCGGGGGCCCGCATCAGCAGTTCGGGGATGTAGGCGGAGGTGCCCAGCACCCGCATCAGCCGCTTGGCCACCGCGCCCTCGTCGCGCAGGGTCGACAGGTACCAGCGCTGCTCGGCCAGCTCCTCACTGATCCGCCGGTAGGCCAGCAGGCCGGCGTCCGGGTCGGGGGTGTCCGAAAGCCAGTCCAGCAGGGTCGGTAGCAGCACCTGCTGCACGGTGCCGCGGCGTCCGCTCTGGCTGGTGAGGGCGGCCAGGTGGGTCAGCGCGCTCTGCGGTCCTTCGTAACCCAGTGCGGCCAGCTGCCGTTCGGCCGCTTCGGTGCTCATACCGGCACCGATACCGACCGCCGGTTGGCCCACCGATTCCAGCAGCGGTTGGTAGAAGAGCTTGGCGTGCAACCGCGATACCCGCATGCTCTGCCGTTTGAGTTCCTCGCGCAGCACGCCTGCCGCGTCGTGGCGGCCGTCGGGCCGCACGTGCGCCGCGCGGGCCAGCCAGCGGTAGGCCTCATCGTCGCCGTCGTCGGGCAGCATGTGGGTGCGCTTGAGCCGCTGCAGTTGCAGCCGGTGTTCGAGCAGTCGCAGGAATTCGTAGGAGGCGGTCATGTTGGCGGTGTCGTCGCGCCCGATGTAGCCGCCCTCGCCGAGAGCCGACAGTGCATCGACGGTGGAGGCCACATGCAGCGAGTCGTCGTTGCGCCCGTGCACCAATTGCAAGAGCTGAACGGCGAATTCGACGTCGCGCAGGCCACCTGTGCCCAGTTTGAGTTCGCGGGCCCGCACACCGGCGGGAACGAGTTCCTCGACACGTCGGCGCATGGCCTGGACCTCGGGAACGAAATCCTCACGCTCGCATGCGGTCCACACCATGGGCATCAGCGCCTCGATGTAAGCCTTGCCGAGTTCGGCGTCGCCCGCGGCGGGACGTGCCTTGAGCAGTGCCTGGAACTCCCAGGTTTTTGCCCAGCGCTGGTAGTAGGCGACGTGGGATTCCAGGGTCCGGACCAATTGGCCGCGTTTGCCTTCCGGACGCAGGGCGGCGTCGACCTCGAAGAATGCGTCGGCGGCGAACCGCATCATCTCGCCGGCCACCCGGGTCGCGGTGGCCAGATTGTCGTCGCCGTCGCCCTCGGGGATGGCCTCGCCGACGAAGATGACGTCGACATCGCTGACGTAATTCAGTTCGCGCGCACCGCATTTGCCCATCGCGATGACGGCCAGCCGGGGCTGCTTCCCTTCTTCACACACAACCCGGGTGGCCACCGTCAGCGCCGCACCCAGTGCCGCGTCGGCCAGGTCGGAGAGGTGGGCGGCAACGTCGACGAACGGCAGCACAGGCTCGTTCTCGACGGTCGAGGCCACATCGAGGGCGGCCAGGATCAGCAGCCGGTCGCGGTAGAGATCGCGCAGTGCGGGTACGGCACTGCTTGTGCCCCTGTCGATCTCGGCGTTTTCGGCAGCAGCGGTGAAGATCCGGTGCAGCTCCTCGACCCCGGGCAGCTGCGCGGGCCCGACCAACAGCCGCCACGACTCCGGGTGGGCGATGAGGTGGTCGCCGAGCGCCAGGGAGGAGCCCAGCACCCCGAACAGCCGGCCGCGCAATGCCTTGTCGGTGAGCAGCCGGCGGTGGAGTTCGTCGGCACCGGCTTCGAGGGCATCGGTGAGGCGCACCATGGCCAGCAGTGCGACGTCGGCGTCAGGTGCGCGCGACAGCGACCACAGCAGCTCGACGTGGGCCTCGGTGTTCCAGCCGAGCTGCTCCAGGTGGGCCGCTGCCTGCGGATGCACCAGGCCGAGCCGACCGACGCTGGGCAGTTTCGGGCGATCGGTTGCAGGCTTTGGCACGTTCACGACGGTAGCGCACGAACCTTCGACGATGTCCCCGGCTTACAGCGACAGGTAGGTCTTCAGCTCGTACGGCGTGACGTGGCTGCGGTAGTTCTCCCACTCTGCGCGCTTGTTGCGCAGGAAGTAGTCGAATACGTGCTCCCCCAACGCTTCCGCGACGAGCTCGGAGTTCTCCATCGACTCCAGGGCGTTGCCCAGGCTGGTCGGCAGCTCCCGGTAGCCCATGGCGCGCCGCTCCTCGGCGGTCAGGCTCCAGACGTTGTCCTCTGCCTGCGGG
Organism: Mycolicibacterium fortuitum subsp. fortuitum; assembly: GCF_022179545.1. Next base: position 3,845,144 of record NZ_AP025518.1, read on the forward strand.
CCCAGCACGTAGCCCTTCTCGACGCCGCGCAGACCGGCCGCCAGCAGCACTGCGAACGTCAGGTACGGGTTGCATGCCGAGTCGGGGCTGCGCACCTCGACGCGCCGTGACGAGGCCTTGCGCGGGGTGTACATCGGAACCCGCACCAGGGCGGAGCGGTTGGCGGCACCCCACGACGCCGCGGTGGGCGCCTCGCCGCCGTGCACCAGCCGCTTGTAGGAGTTCACCCACTGGTTGGTGACGGCGCTGATCTCGCTGGCGTGTTCGAGGATGCCTGCGATGAACGACTTGGCCACGTCGGACAACTGCAGCGGATCGTCCGGGCTGTGGAAGGCGTTGGTATCACCCTCGAACAGGCTCATGTGGGTGTGCATGGCCGAACCGGGATGCTCGGCGAACGGCTTGGGCATGAACGACGCCCGCACCCCGTCGGCCAGCGCCACTTCCTTGACCAGGTAACGGAAGGTCATCACGTTGTCGGCCATCGACAGCGCGTCGGCGTAGCGCAGGTCGATCTCCTGCTGGCCCGGCGCGCCTTCGTGATGGCTGAACTCGACCGAGATCCCCATCTGCTCGAGCGCCTCGATGGCGTGCCGGCGGAAGTTGGGGGCCGAATCGTGCACGGCCTGGTCGAAGTAGCCGCTGTTGTCCGCAGGCACCGGCACAGACCCGTCGTCCGGGCCGGGCTGTAGCAGGAAGAATTCGATCTCCGGGTGCACGTAGCAGGTGAAGCCCAGATCGCTGGCCTTGGCCAGCTGGCGGCGCAGCACGTGCCGGGAGTCCGCCCACGAGGGTGAGCCGTCGGGCATGGTGATGTCGCAGAACATGCGCGCCGAGTAGTGCTTGCCCGCGCTGGTGGTCCAGGGCAGCACCTGGAAGGTGGACGGATCGGGCCGTGCGACGGTGTCTGATTCGGAGACACGGGCGAAGCCCTCGATCGAAGAGCCGTCGAATCCGATGCCCTCCTCGAAGGCGCCTTCGAGTTCAGCGGGCGCGATCGCTACCGATTTGAGGTAGCCGAGGACGTCGGTGAACCACAACCGAACGAACCGGATATCGCGTTCCTCCAGGGTGCGCAGCACGAATTCCTTCTGGCGGTCCATGAGCGCAGCGTAGGCATCGGCTGTTAATTCTGTGTTACGGCCCTGCAAGGAGTTAGCAGGAGAGGTCACCCGGTGAGGCTTGGTTGACGAAGAAACCCAGCACCGCGGTGTCGACGCAGGCATCCCCGTTAAAGACCACGGTGTGTTGGGTGCCGTTGAACGAGATGAGTGAGGCGCCCATTTGCCGGGCCAGATCCACACCGGCTTGATACGGCGTGGCCGGGTCGCCGGTGGTCGACACCACCACGACCTTGCCCGGGCCGGGTCCCGTCACCGGGTGCGGCACTGACGTCGCCGGCACCGGCCACAGTGCGCAGATGTCGCGGGGTGCGTAACCCGTGAACTCGCCGTAGGACATGAACGGGGCCGCGGCACGCAGACGCCGATCGGCGTCGGCCCACACCGCCGGATCGGTGGGGAACGGTGTGTCGACACACCGGATCGCGGTGAACGCATCCTGCATGTTCTTGTAATGCCCGGCGTCGTTGCGACGCCAGTAGTCGTCGGCGAGCAGCAGCAGGTCGCCGGCGTCGGCGCCGCGGGCCAGCCCGAGCAGTCCGCTGGTCAGGTACGGCCAGTACCGCGCCGAATAGAGGGCGTTGCCGGTGCCGGTGATGGCGTCGGCGTAGCCGAGTCCGCGCGGGTCCGACGTGGAGGCCGGCGCGGTCACCAGCGGATCGATCAGCCGGTGGTACCTGGCGACGAACTGGGCCGGGTCGGTGCCCAGTGGACAGTCGGCCGATTTCGCGCAGTCCGCGGCGTAGGTGTCGAAGGCCTTCTGGAAGCCGGTGAGTTGGCGGATGTTCTTGGTGATCGGGTCCAGGCTCGGGTCGATCGCCCCGTCGAGCACCATGGTGCGCACCCGGTCGCCGAACTGTTCGGCGTACGCGCCGCCCAATTCGGTGCCGTAGGAGAAGCCCAGATAGTTGATCTGCTCCTCCCCCAGCGCGGCCCGCACCGCGTCCATGTCGCGCACCGCCGACGCGGTACCGACGTTGGCCAGGAACGGCGCGCCCATGCGATCCAGGCACTGTTGGGCGAATTGCCGGTAGACGCCTTCGATATGAGCGACGCCCGCCGGGCTGTAGTCGGCCATGGGCTCCCGCCGGTAGGCGTCGATCTCGGCGTCGGTGCGGCACCGCAACTCCGGGGTGGAGTGGCCGACGCCGCGCGGATCGAACCCGACCAGGTCGAAATGGTCGGTGAGTGGTGAGCCGGCCAGTGCCGCACCCATGCCGGCAACGGTGTCCACTGCCGAGGCGCCGGGGCCGCCGGGGTTGATGAACAGGGCGCCGATCCGCGCACCGGTGGCCGGGATGCGGATGACGGCCAGTTGTGCTAGTGCGCCTTGCGGATCCGCAGAGTTCCAGTCGATCGGAACCGCGACCGTGCCGCACTGCGCCGTCGGGATCCGTGCCGGGTCTTGCACCCATTGGGCGCAACTTCCCCACCCCGGCCCGGATTCCGGCGCCGCGGCCGCGACCGGTACGACGACCGGGCACACCACTGCGGCTGCGGTGAGCAGAGCTACCGCCAGGGCTCTCGCCGCCCGCCTGCCCGCCCACCACACGGCAGTCATGGTCGCACGGCGGCCACCGCCGGGTCTGCGCCTGAGGCCGAGCGGAGATCGGCCGGAGACCATCCGGTGACCTTGCCGCTCTGATCGGTCAGCAGCGGGTCCCGGCCGGGGGCACCGTCACGTCGACGAGGTAGGTCGCGGCGATGTCGTCGATGCACTTGTTGCCCTGGAACACCACGGTGTGCTGGGTGCCCTCGAAGGTCACCAGCGTGCCGCCGAGCTGGCGGGCAAGATCGACGCCTGCCTGGTAGGGCGTCGCCGGGTCGTTGGTGGTCGAGACGATCAGCGTCGGGGGCAGCCCCTTTACCGAGATCTCGTGCGGCTTGCTGGTGGGCGGCACCGGCCAGAACGCGCAGGTGCCCATCGGGGCATGGCCGGTGAACTCGCCGTAGCTCATGAACGGCGCGACCTCGCGGGCCCGCCGGTCCTCTTCGACGACAGTGGCCCGGTCGGTGATGGCGGGCTTGTCGACGCAGTTGACGGCGACGCGCACGTCGGTCGAATTGTTGTAGTGGCCCTTGGCATCTCGGCCCATGTAGAGGTCGGCCAAAGCCAGCATCACGTCACCGTTGCCGTTCTTCAGCCCGGTCAGGCCCTCGGTCAGGTGCCGCCACAGGTTCGGCGAGTACAGCGGCAGGATGGTGCCTACGGTGGCGTCGCTGTAGCCCAGACCACGCGGGTCGCGGGTCTTGGCCGGGTGCTCCACCAGCGGGTCGACCAGGCTCTTGTAGACCTCGACGGCCTTGGCCGGGTCGTTGCCCAGCGGGCAGTCAGGGTTCTTGGTCGTGCAGTCGGTGGCGTAGTCGTCGAAGGCCTTCTGGAATGCCGCGGCCTGGCGGATGTCCTCTTCCACCGGATCGGCGTTGGGATCGACCGCCCCGTCGAGGATCATCGCGCGCACCTTATCCGGGAACTGCTCGGCGTAGGTCGCGCCGATACGCGTGCCGTAGGAGTAGCCCAGGTAGGTCAGCTTGTCGTCGCCCAGGGCCGTCCGGATGGCATCCAGATCCTTGGCGACGTTCTCGGTGCCGACGTTCTCCAGGAATTCCTTCCCCATCTTGTCGACGCAGCGCTGAACGAATTTCTTGGTTTCGTTCTCCAGGTGCTCGACGCCTTCGGGGGTGTATTCCACCGTCGGGTCGGCGCGCAGCCGGTCGTTGTCCTCGTCGGAGTTGCACCACACCGCCGGTGTGGAGGACCCGACCCCACGCGGATCGAACCCGACGATGTCGAAGCGGTCCTTGACCGACTGCGGCAGGCCCGACAACAGCGACACGGCAGATTCCACGCCGGATTCACCGGGACCGCCGGGGTTGATCACCAGCGAGCCGATCTTCCGGCCCGCGGCAGGGAATCGGATCATGGCCAGGCGGGCGACCTCGCCGTCGGGCTTGGAGTAGTCGACCGGCACCGACAGCATCCCGCACTCGGCGTTGTCGGGGATCTGCACGTGGTCGCCGGAGCCGGCGTTGCACGGCAGCCATTGCACCGGCGTTCCGGGCCGCGGAACCGCAATCCTGGCCTGGCCCTCGACCACCTGGGTGCAGCCCGCCGCGGCCACCGCCGTCACCGCCAGCAGCGCGCCGAACCTCATCCGTAACTTCATGGCTGACCATGCTGCCATGGCATGGCATCGCCGCAGGCCGGGCCTGGTCACGAGGCGCCGCGACACTATCGGGTAGCGGCAAGGAGTTCGTCGAGCGCGACGTGGAAGTCGTCGGCCATATCCCACAGGTCAGGCAGCAATTCCGGGCACGACATGATGCCGACGTCGAGCATGCCGGTCAGCGACATCACGGTGATGTTGAGCCCGGACCCGTGGAAGATCGGGCCCAGCGGGTACATGGCCTTGACCTCGCAGCCCAGCAGATACAGCGGCTCCTGGGGCCCGGGCACGTTGGAGATGACGAGATTGTGGACGGGTTTGGCCCCAGACAGCCGGCTGGCCGCGTAGACCCGCATCGCGGCGCCGAACACCGCCGGTGCCGCGAATTGTGTCCAGTCCTGCAGCAGCGTCGCACCGATCGCAGAACTGTGTTGTTTGGCAACCGAATTCGATTCAGCGATGGCCATGAGCCGGTCGGCAGGGTTGTCGATGGTGGTCTCCAGCTTGGAGAACATCCCGGATACCTGGTTACGGCCGGGCCGGTTGGAACGGTCGTGCACCGATACCGGGACCATCGCGACCAGCGAGCTGTCGGGAAGTTCGCCCCGCCCGCTCAGGAACGTGCGCAGCACTCCGGATACCAACGCCATCACCACATCGTTGACCTTGACGCCGAAATGGTTCTTGACGGTCTTGATGTCTTCGAGGTCCAGTTGAGCGAACGCGACACTGCGATGACCGGTGATGTTGCTGTTGAACGCGGTCTTCGGGGCGTTGAACGGCGCTGCCATCGCCTGCCCGTTGATCGCGCGGCGCACCGTGTCGACGACTGTCGTCGCCGTGGTGGGCAACACATTGGCCAGCTTGAGTGGGCGGGCGGCGAACCTGAGCGCTCCGCTGATGGCGATCTCGGCGCCCGAGGCGCTGCCGACCCCGTCCACCGGGTCCGGCGGCGGCGCGTCGGCCTCGGTGGTGCACAACTGCGACATCAGGTTGGCCCCGGTCACCCCGTCGACCCCGGCGTGGTGAATCTTGGTCATCAGCGCCAGCCGGCCACCCGCCTGCGCGTCGGTGCCCGCCACGTTCTCGATGACCCACATCTCCCACAGCGGCCGGGTCCGGTCCAACGGTAGCGAGGCGATGTGGCCACAGATCTCGGCCAGCTCGGCACGGCCGCCGGGGGCCGGCAGCCCGATCCGGTGCAGGTGCCGGTTGACGTCGAAGTCCTTGTCCTCCACCCACACCGGGTGATCGAGGTTGAACCGGCTGTCGGCCAGCTTCTCCCGGAAATGCGGCATCGCCTTGATACGCAGGGAGAGTTCGTCACGTAGCCGGTCGAAGGTGTAGCCGCCGGGCATGGTCGAGGTGTCCAGCTCCAGCACCGAGCACACGTGCATGGGCTGCGCGGCCGTTTCGAGGTAGAGGAAACTGGCGTCGAGTCCGCTGAGCCGTTGCATGCCGCTGATGTTAGGGCTCCGCGCGGAAACTGTGAGGAAATCCACTCGAACGTCGCTTTTGCCTTTATTCCCCCTGGTGGCAGACTGGCATTTGTCCGACGAACCCGGGGACCGCAGCGCGGCCTCGAGGATCGTACCGACCATCACGAGGGACGACGATGTCTGAACAGTCTGTTTATGGTGCTTCCGATTCTGTCGAAGCCAAGCCGCGTACCAAGGTCCGCACGCTGACGTTGCAGAAGTGGAAGTCCGAAGGCCACAAGTGGGCGATGCTCACCTGTTACGACTACTCCAGCGCGCGGGTATTCGACGAGGCCGAGATTCCGGTACTGCTGGTGGGCGATTCGGCTGCCAACGTGGTCTACGGCTACGACACCACCGTGCCGATCTCCATCGATGAGCTGATCCCGTTGGCTCGCGCGGTCGTCAAGGGCGCCCCGCACGCCCTCGTCGTCGCCGACCTGCCGTTCGGCAGCTACGAGAGCAGCCCCGCCCAGGCACTGGCCACCGCCACCCGCTTCATGAAAGAGACCGGCGCGCAGGCGATCAAGCTCGAGGGCGGTGAGCGGATGGCCGATCAGATCGCGACGCTGTCCGCAGCGGGTATCCCGGTGGTCGCCCACATCGGCTTCACGCCCCAGAGCGTCAACGGGCTGGGCGGGTTCCGCGTCCAGGGCCGCGGCGACGCCGCCGAACAGACGATCCACGACGCGATCGCCGTGCAGGAGGCCGGCGCCATCGCCGTGGTGCTGGAGATGGTGCCAGCCGAGCTGGCCACGCAGATCACCGGCAAGTTGACCATTCCTACCGTCGGTATCGGTGCCGGCCCCAACTGCGACGCCCAGGTGCTGGTCTGGCAGGACATGGCCGGGCTCACCAGCGGCAAGACCGCCAAGTTCGTCAGGCGCTTCGGCGACGTGGGCGGCGAACTGCACCGGGCGGCAACGCAATACGCCCAGGACGTGGCGTCCGGGGTGTTCCCGGCCGAAGAGCACTCTTACTGATCCACCGCCGAGATCAACGAAAACGTCGCTGGAGAACGGATTCAGCGACGTTTTTGTTGATCTGGCGGGGTGTGGGGCCGTGTGACGATTGGGTGTGTGAACAGCCACCAGGACACGCCCTCTGACGGCACCGAGCCGAGTCGCATCGCGTCATTCTCCGCCGGCGCCGCCATTGTCCTGCTGGTGTCGGCGATCGCACTGGCAGTCTGGAGTCGTCTCGACGCCAAGTTCGGTGTGGTCGGCGATGCCGCTCCCCCTTCGGGCGTCGACGAACATCCGTGGAACTCGGCCACCTTCCTTTCTGTGGCGGCAGCCGTCGTCGCCGTACTGCTTCTGATCCCCCTTCAGCGCACCATGCGGTCTCGGGCTATTGCCCTGCCGCCCCGCTGGGCCTCGGTGGGTGTGGTGGCGGTCTGCGCGCTCGTGTTCCTCGCCGCGTTCAGCACCGGCGTGCCGGGCTACTTCCGCGATGTCATGAGTGAGGGCCCGATCACGGCGGCACTGCCGGCAGCGGTCGGCGCCTGGGTGCTTGCCATGGCTGGTGCAGTCGCCACGGTATTCGCGGGCTTCGGGCTGCCCTGGTGGACCCGACGCGTGAAGTCGACGCTGGTGGTCGGTGTCGTCGTCGCGGTCGTGGTGTCCGGCGCGGTGGCCACCGCCGCGGGGTTCATCGGTAACGACGCCAGATTCGTCGACGCGACCACCGCGGAGCGAGTCGACGTTCCGGCCTATCCCGCAGCGCTCGGTGAGCACAAATTCAGCGTGAAGTTGCCTGGGGCGCTCAGCGCCTCCGCTGCACCGAAGTACCAAATCTGGCCTGCGGGAGCGGGTTTCGTGCTCACTCACGCCGGAGCCGTCACCGCGTACGGTGCAGACGGCCAAGAGCGTTGGCACTACCGCCGAACCGGCCCGGGAACGGCTGCCATATCGGCGCAGGTCTACGACGAGGGCGCCACCGTGGTGGTCGCGGATCTCGGTGCTGCACCGTCCGATTCACGACATCCCGAATACGTTCTCGTGGGCCTCGACGCGACCACCGGGGACCGCCTGTGGACGCGCCGAGATGCGCGATTGACGTCGGCATTCCTCAACAAATCGGGACTGTATGACCCCAGTCCGTTCCTCATCTACCGCACCGAGCAGACCTGGACCCGGTTCGATGCTCGCACCGGTGAACCAATGTGGTCGGTGGCCAATCCCAGTGGCGACTGTAAGGAGCAACGCACGGCCGATACCGGCAACCGGCTCGCCTCACTGCTGTGGTGCGAGCGTGAGAAGGACGGGCATCACGTGGTGGACCAGAAAATCGTCGCGGCCGATCCGCAGAACGGTGAGAAGTTCTGGGAGCACACGTACTTGCCAGACGTATCGCTCGATGACGATTCCTGGCGCGACTATTCGGTCTACCCGTACCCGACCGGCTCGGCTGGCCTGTACCTACGGGTCGATGCGAACGACCCACACCGCGCGAACGATTTCTACGTCGACCCGGGCAGGAAACTCGTCGTGCCGCTGCCACCGCCTTTGGCGGCACAACCGACACCGGCTCCGGCTGAGGACTTCCTGGTCAGTCACCGCGACTTCAAACGCACATGGGACGTGCTGTCGATGTACGGCAGCGACGGAAAACCGAAATGCACCACTACGACCCCGCTAGAGGCCGCGGGCTCGCTACTGCCGGACCGCAGGCAGTCCGAAGTGGGCTATGTGGTGTTGCGCGACGGCTTCGTGGTCTACGACTTCGGACCGGACTCCAGGTACGACGAACATTCGTTCTTGCGGATGTTCAGCAATACGACCTGTCAGCCCGTGTCCGAAGTCCCTTTCAGCGCGATCCTCGGGCTGGTGTCGGCGCCCGGCGTCCTGCTGGCACTACGCCAGGACGTTCCCGACATGGAGACCGTCGTGATCGACGGCTACGCCTGAGCTTTCGCGACCGATCCGCTAGGCGAACTCAGGCTTGCGCTTGGCCAGGAACGCGTCGACACCCTCTCGGCCGTCCGCGGAGTTGGCCCGCTCGGCAATGAACCGGCCTTCGGCCGCCATCTGCTCTTCGAGGCTGTTCTTGAACGAGGACACCAGCAGCGACTTGACCGCGCCGTTGGATCCACCCGACCCGGCGGCCACCTGCTCGGCCAGTTTGGCCGCACGCGCGGCCAATTCGTCGCCGGCAACCACTTCCGTGACCAGTCCCCACTCCTGCGCCTCGGTGGCCGCGAGTGTGCGGTTGGTGAGGATCAGCTCTTGTGCGCGGCGCAGGCCGACGAGTCGCGGCAGGTGGTAGGACGCGCTGCCGTCCGGGCTCAGGCCCACCTTGGTGTAGGCCATGGTGAAGGTCGCCGATTCGGCGGCCAGGACCAGATCGCCGGTCACCGCGAGGCTGAATCCGGCGCCGGCCGCGGTGCCGTTGACCGCGGTGATCAGCACGGCGTCCATCCGGGCGAACGACGAGATGGCCTGGTGCAGGTCGTCGGCGACGCCCTTGATGAACTGGCCTCGGTCCGGTGCGGTGGCGAACGACTTCAGGTCACCGCCCGCGCAGAAGAACCGACCCGCACCGGTCAGCACCACGACCTTGGTCGCAGGCGTGTCGCAGCGCCTGGCGGCGTCGGCCAGCTCGCGAGTCATGGTGTCGTTCATGCCATTCGCAGCGTCCGGGCGGTTCAGCGTGAGGTACGCGATGGGTCCGGACTGCTCGAACGAGATGGCTTCATAGGTGGGCTCGGTCACGGCCCGAACTCTAGCGGGCCGACGATTTCGGCGGTCGCACCCCCAGCCGGGCCGCTGTGAGGGTGACCAGCGGCCGGAAGTCACCGTCGAACCCGAGGATCCGCAACGCTGCCTCAGCGATCACCCAGGGCTGCGCGGGCGTGCTCTCGATATCGTCCGAGCGGGTGTTGACCACCGATTCCACCAATCGAAACGGCAGGTCAGCTGCATCGGACGGGCCCTGACATTCGTCGATCACCGCGGCTGAGAGCCGTCGATACACGTCGCGGAGCTCGGCGCGCCGTTGCCGGAACGGCTGGAATCGATCGGTACGCAGCTCGGGAAGCAGATACAGAGCGCCCAGGTTCCACCGCCCGGTACACAGCTGGTGCGCGTCGGCCACGGCGAGGGTGTGCAGGCGCTGTGGCGCCGGCCCCGCGCCGTCGAGCAGTTCGGCACCCAGGCGCAGAGCTTCGTCGACGGTGCCGGCCAGCAGCGCGTCCAGGATGTCGTCCTTGGTGGCGAAATGGTGATACAGCGAGGCCTGTCGCACCCCGACTTCGTCGGCGATGCGGCGCGTCGAGGTACTGGCGTAACCGTGGTTGGTGAACAACTCGGCGGCCGCGTCCAGGATCTGCTCCCGGGCGGTGGTTCCCGGACGGCGCGGACGGGTGAGGCGGGGCCGCCCGCGCCCCGCGGCGGTGTTCGCCGGTGTCGTCTCAGCCCCCATGTCAGCAACACTAGGAGACGTCCACCGACCCACCGGCAGCGCGGTGGGGACCGTGGCAAGTCTTGATACGGCTGTGACCATGACACCGGTCGTCACGCTCCCGGCGAATGTGGCACGCTGGTGCCATCCACTCTCCGCCTCCGGTGCACAGCGAAGGTGACTATGGCCCCCGGGAAGTCCAAGACCGCCAGGTACACCGAAATCGAGCGGAAGTTCGCGGTCACCGAGCACACCGTGTCACCGTCGTTCGACGGTCTGTCGGCCGTCACCGAGGTGGAGCGCGTCCCCACCCAGCACCTGGACGCCGTGTACTTCGACACCCCGGATCGTGACCTCGCGGCGCACCGCATCACGTTGCGGCGCCGCACCGGCGGCACCGACGCGGGCTGGCACCTGAAACTTCCGGCTGGGGTCGACACCCGTACCGAGGTCCGCGTCCCCTTGGGCTCGGGCAGCGATACGGTGCCCGAGGATCTGCGGGACATCGTGCTGGCCATCGTGCGGGACCGTCCGCTGGCCCCGGTTGCCCGGATCAGCACAGAGCGCAGCGTCCAGGTGCTGCACGGGGCCGAGGGCGTGGCGCTGGCCGAGTTCTGCGATGACCGGGTGACCGCATCGGCGACCGGGCAGGAGGCCGACCAGCAGAGCTGGCGGGAGTGGGAGCTGGAGATGCTCACCGCCGACGTGCCCGATGACCTGATGGACCGGCTGTCACACCGGCTGGCGGATGCCGGGGCAGCGCCGGCCGAGCATGGGTCCAAGCTGGCGAAGGTGCTCGGTACCGATCATGCGCCGGCCCCGACGCCGCCGGCCGATCCCGTGCACCGGGCCATCGCCGAGCAGATCGATCAGCTGCTGGTGTGGGACCGCGCGGTACGCGCGGACGCATACGACGCCGTGCACCAGATGCGCGTGACCACCCGCAAGATCCGCAGTCTGCTGCAGGAGTCGAAGGGAGCCTTCGGGCTCGACGACGACGGCTGGGTTCTGGACGAGCTGCGGACGCTGGCCGCGGTGCTGGGCGTGGCCCGGGACGCCGAGGTACTGGCCGAGCGCTATCAGCGTGCGCTCGACGAGATGCCCGCCGAGCTGGTCCGCGGCCCGGTGCGACAGCGGCTGGTCGAGGGCGCCAACCGGCGCTACACCGCGGGGTGGCGGCGTTCCCTGTTGGCGATGCGCACGCAGCGCTACTTCCGGCTGCTGGATGCTCTGGAGGAGTTGGTGAAGGCAGAGCAGCCGGCATCCGCAGACGCTTCGAAGCCTTCGGCGAGCATCAATTCCGCATACAAGCGGGTACGCAAAGCCGCCAAGAACGCCGAGGCCATCGCGGCCGATGGCGCCAGCGCCGAGGAAAAAGACGAAGCGCTGCACCGAATCCGCAAGGGCGCCAAGCGCCTTCGCTATACCGCCGCGGCCACCGGGGCGGACAAGGTGTCGGACCGGGCGAAGAACATTCAGACCCTGCTCGGCGACCATCAGGACAGTGTCGTGAGCAAGGCCCACCTGAGCACCCAGGCTGATGCCGCGCATGCCGCCGGTGAGGACACTTTCACCTACGGGCTGCTGTATCAGCAGGAGGACGACGCCGCCCAGCAGTCCCGGGCGTTGCTGGATGATGCGCTGAAGAAGCTGGCCAAGGCGGTGCGCAAGGCCCACTAGGGGCTGGGGCGAACGAGTTGGCCTGTAAGCCGGATTCTGTGCCGGCTCTCCCGTTACCGGGCGGGCCGGTGGCGACCATCCATCTGGACACACCGTCGCCGGGTGCCTCAAGCGGCCTACCCGCAGGCTCGGGCGAGCAGCCCTCAGGCGCCTGCGCGACCGCAACCAGGTTGCGGTCTTCTTGGCCTTGCTTCGGGTGGGGTTTGCCTAGCCACCCCGGTCACCCGGGGTGCTGGTGCGCTCTTACCGCACCGTTTCACCCTTACCATTTCTGGCGGTCTGTTTTCTGTGGCACTTTCCCGCGAGTCACCTCGGATTGCCGTTAGCAATCACCCCGCTCTGTGAAGTCCGGACTTTCCTCGACCCCGGTTGCACCGGTGCCGCGGCCGCCCAGCCAACTCGTTCGCGCTGATCACCGTACCCTTATTTTCATGGCACAGGTGCCACCGGCACGATATTTGCTCCGCGCGAAGGACCTGGCGGACGCCCGTTACGCGGATCCGATCACCGTCGACGATCTCGCGGCAGCCGCCGGATTGTCCCGGGCCCACTTCAGCCGCATGTTCACCCGCACCTTCGGCGAGTCTCCCCGGGCCTACCTGCAGAGCCGGCGTCTGGAGCGGGCGGCGGCGCTGCTGCGCAACACCGACCGCTCGGTCGCCGACATCTGCGTGATGGTCGGCCTGCACAGCGTCGGCTCCTTCACCACGAGCTTCGCGCGGGTGTACGGCAAGCCTCCGGCGGCCTATCGCGCAGGCCTGCCGCCTGCGATGCTCCGCGCCCCGGTACCCAGCTGCATCCTCGCTCGCGATACCCGGCGCGCCCATCCGAGCAGTAGGGCCAAGACAGCACAAACGGAGAAGACGCCGGGGTCGGACCGAACGTAGCGTCAGGCCATGATGAAAATCGCTTACACGCATCTGTGGGTTCACGATCAGGAAGTCGCACTGAAGTTCTGGACCGAGAAGGTGGGAATGGAAGTGCGCGAAGACGTTTCGTTCCCAGAGGAGATGGGAGATTTCCGGTGGGTCACGGTCGGCCCGCCCGGGCAACCAGACGTCGGCATCGTGCTGATGGCGGTGCCCGGCGAGCCTGTCATGGATGAAGCCACCCGCAAGCAGGTTCAGGATCTGACCGCTAAAGGCTTCGCCGGCACCGTATTTCTGTCGACCGACGACTGCCAGAAGAGCTTCGAGGAGCTCACCGCCCGCGGCGTCGAATTCACAGAACCACCGAACCAGATGCCCTACGGCATCGACTCCGGTTTTCGTGACCCGTCGGGTAACAGCGTCCGGTTGACCCAGCGCACCGACTAGGCTGCGGGCGCGCATCGCGCGAACTCGATCGCGACCCGTAGCTCGGTCACGCTCTCATATCTCTCTACGGGCCCGGGTGGCGGCGGGGCGATGGACCGGTAGACCGCGCCGGTCGGAGTGACGAATTCGGCTGTGTGCACACCGTTTTCGCTACTGGCCGCCACCTGCCACCCGGGCGATTCTTTGACGTAGTTGCACCGTTCGCACTCCCCGAGGCCGTTGAGCGCGCTGGTCGGACCGCCGCCGGCATGGGGCTGCGCGTGATCGTGGTGACGAATCGGTGCATCGCAATATGGAGTTCTGCAGGTCTGATCCCGCAATCCGATGAATTGAGCCAGCGCCTTGGGGAACAACCGCGAGCGCGACTCCATGGCTACGAGCCCACCGGACTTCGGATGCCGGTAGAGCCGACGCAGTGTCGCGCGCGAACGCTCGTCGGCCACCGCGTCGGCGACCAGGTTGCGGGCTACCGTGGCCGGCACAGGCCCGTATCCCTCGACCACCGCCGGGTTCTCGTCGTCAGCCAGTAGCGTCTGGTCGGACAGCAGCAGGTTGACGGCCACCGGCTCAGCCACCTCGGCCGGCCGGCCGGTCACCCGCTCTGCCACGGTGTCTGCCATCACTTGGCCCCGGGTCCGGCCGTCGAACGTCGTATCAGCGGTCCGCTTGAGCGCCGCATAGACCCCGACACCCTTCTGCACGGGTAACAGCACCGTCAGCCGCGCCATGCAGTCCGGTGCCGGCCGGATCCAGACGTTTCGGTCCTCCGCGGCTTTCGCCGCCCGGTCGACGACGGCCTGCGGATCGAGGCGGTAGGCGATCTTCTTGGCCTCCGCCTCGATCCGCTTGTCCCCCATCCCGGCGAGCGTCGTGACGTCACCGCACATCTCGGCATCCAGCGTTCGGCGATCGTCGACGGACAGGCATGCCGACTCCCGCACGATCAACGTTGCCCGCCATTCCGACAACACACCGGACTCCAGCGCCGCCAGCGTATGCGGCATCTCGTACACCAGCGCTTTGGCGAAGCCGAGATGCCGACTCCCCCGGTTCGGCGAATCGTGGCGGGCCAGCGCGACTTCCGAGGCCACCCCGCGGCCTCGTTTCGCCCTCGGCACCCCTGCCGCCGCCTCGTCGGCCCGGCGCTTGGCGTCCAACAGAGCCGCACACCGGGCCTGCCCGGCCGCCGCTGCAGCTTTCGCCCGTTCGAGTTCCTCGATGCGCCGATGCAGATCAGCCTCGTCAGCATGCGGGTTGACCTGCGCCAATACCGCCATATCGAACATGTTTTCGATTATGGCACAGCGGTACGACGAGCCGGTTCAGCTGCGGCGCCGCAGCACCATCACGTTGTCGATCAGTACACCCTGCTGTCCGTCAGGCCCGGTGGCCTCCCGCTCAGCGCGACCCACGCGGACACGTTCCCACTGCGCGGGGTCGAGTTGCAGGGAGTCGACCACCTCGTCGGCACTGGGGAACGGGAAATTCCGGACGTGCTCGGGGGCCCATGGCGGCGCGGCACCGTGGTCGACGACAACCAACAGGCCGCCGTCGGCCACCGCACCTGCGGCGCGACGCAGCAGTGCCGAGCGGTCCATCGCGATAGGCGACTGCAGGAATTGGGCCGACACGAGATCGAAGCGCCCCTCAGGCAGACTCTCGGACAGATCGTGGCGTTCGAACGTGATCTTGTCCGCCACGCCCCGTTCCTGCGCCTCGGCAGCGGCCCGGGCCAGCGCGGTATCGGAGACGTCGACGCCGGTGACCCGCCATCCCTGTTCGGCCAGCCAGACCGAGTCTCCACCCTCGCCGCAGCCGAGATCCAGCGCTCGGCCGGCAGGCAGACCTGCGGCGATCTCGGCCAACTGGGCATTGACCCGTCCGCTCCAGATCCTGCCGCGCTGTCCGTAGTGCCGTTCCCAGTACTGGGCAGTGACGGCCGTCTGCGCGGGCCACGGCGGTACGGGGAGCCCGACGTCCTCGCCGAGCAGGCGCTGCACCACGGCGGCGCCGGCCTGGCTTCCCGAGGCCACCGCCGCGGCCACTTGCGGCGTCTGCGCGCTCAGGTCACCCGCGGCGAACAATCCGGGCACCGAGGTGCGCGCGAATGCGTCGACGATGAGCGCGTCCACGGCGATCGGCCCGGGAGCCGAGACTGCACCCAGTTGGGCGGCCAGCGACGAACGTTGGTGCAGGGTGGCGGCGACGAGTGCACCGCGCCTGGCCAGGCGGGTTCCGTCGGTGAACTCAACGGCCTCCAGGTCGCCGTCCTGAGCCACGAACCGGGCGATCGGCCGGTCGTCGACACCGATTCCGGCCGCGTCCAACAGCTTGACCTGTGCATCGTCCAGCCCGCTGTCGCCGTTGGTGAGCACCACCAGATCGTCGGTCCAGCCGCGCATCATCAACGCCGAGTGCACCGCACGGTCGCCCTGTGCGATCACCGCGACCGGCGCATCACGCATCTCCCAGCCGTGGCAGAACGGGCAGTGGAAAACCGAGCCGCCCCAAAGTCCTTCGGTCCCTGGAATATTCGGCGACCGGTACTCCATACCGGTGGCCAGCAGCACAGTCCTGGCCTGCTCGCGGGTGCCGTCGGCCAACTCCAGCGTGAAGCCCGGCTCTCCCCGTACGATTTCACCCCTACGCACCTCTACCGTCGGATAGCTGGCCAGCTCGGAGCGGCCGGCAGCATAGAGGTCGGCGGGCGGCCGCCCGTCGCTGCCCAAAAGGCCGCCGATTCCGTGTGCGGCCAGGTTGCTCTGATTTCCCGCGTCGACGAGCAGTACGCGCCGCCGGGCCCGGCCCAGCACCAATGCCGCGCTCAGGCCGGCTGCCCCGCCGCCGACGATGACGCAATCCCAAACGTTTCCCATGCCTTCGAGCTTGCCCAATGACATGGCAAAGTGCCAAGCTAATTTGCCATGAAGGCAAATGCCGCAGAGCCCGTCGACATCGACACTCTGGTCCGGAGCCGGCTTCGGGAGTTGCGGGCCGAACGCGGGCTCACCCTGGAAGACGTCGCCCGACGCGCGCAGATCGACGTCTCGACGCTGAGCCGGCTCGAATCGGGAAAACGCCGACTGGCGCTGGACCACCTGCCCAGGCTGGCCGCCGCACTGTCGGTCACCACCGACGAGCTCCTGCGCCCGCCGCAGGCCGAGGACCCGCGGGTCACCGGCAGCTCACACACCCACCACGACATCACCTACTGGCCGTTGACCCGGCAGGGCCCGGCCGCCGGGTTGCACGCCTACAAGATCCGGATCAGCGCCAGGCGCCGCAAACCCCCCGCCGATTTCCCCGTCCACGAGGGCCGTGACTGGATGTATGTGCTGTCCGGACAACTGCGGCTGATCCTCGGCGACCAGGACTTCATCGTCAATCCCGGTGAGGCCGTGGAATTCTCGACGTGGACACCGCACTGGTTCGGCGTGGTCGACGGGCCGGTCGAGGCGATCACCATCTTCGGCCCGCACGGCGAGCAACTACATCTGCACGCTTGATCTACAGATAGGCGGTCTGGTTCACCAACCGCACGGATGAACCACCGTCGCCATAGAACTCCGCGATCGACAGCGACGCCAGGTCAAGGTGCAGCCGGTAGAGGATGCCCGCGCCGGCGTCGAGCGCCAGCCGGAGCACCGTCTTGATCGGCGTCACGTGGGAGACCACGAGAACCGTTGCCTCCCCGTGCTCTGCGATGATTCGATCGCGGGCCCGACGGACCCGCCGCGCCACTGCATCGAAGCTCTCGCCGCCGGGCGGCTCGACGCTGGTGTCGCGCAGCCAGCGTCGGTGCAATTCCGGATCACGTTGCGCGGCTTCGGCGAACGTCAGCCCTTCCCACTCGCCGAAATCCGTCTCGATCAAGTCGTCGTCGACACGGACGTCGACACCGAGTGTCTTGGCGGCCGTCGCCGCGGTGTCATACGCCCGCTCCAGCGGCGAGCTGACCACTGCTGCGATTCCGCCGCGGGCGCCCAGATAGCGGGCGGCGGCGTCGGCCTGCCTGCGTCCTTCCTCGGTCAGCGACGGGTTGCCGCGGCCCGAATAGCGGCGGGCCACAGACAGTTCGGTCTGGCCGTGGCGCAACAACAACAGCCGGGTGGGGGCACCGGTGGCACCGGTCCAGCCCGGCGCCGACAGTGCGGCCTTCTCGGCTTCGGCGGGTCTGTCGCTGACGATGCCGGCCGCCGCGTCCATGGCTTCGTTGGCCAGCCCATCGGCATGGCTGTTTCGGTCGCGCGGAATCCACGAGTAGCTGATCCGTTGGAAACCAGCGGCCAGCTCCGCGGCCCGGCGCTGCAGCGGGACGAGGTCGGGATGTTTGACCTTCCAGCGTCCCGACATCTGCTCGACGACGAGCTTGGAGTCCATCGATACCGCCACCTCGGTGGCCCCGAGTTCGGCGGTGGCCTCCAAACCGGCTATCAGACCGCGGTATTCGGCGACGTTGTTGGTGGCCCGGCCGATCGCCTCCTTGCGTTCGGCCAGTATCACGGCGTGTTCGGCATCGAACACCACCGCGCCGTAGCCCGCCGGTCCCGGATTTCCGCGGGACCCGCCGTCAGCCTCGACGAGCACCTTCACTGCTTGAACCTCAGCAGGATCGCACCGCATTCGGGGCAGCGCAGCACATCATCCTCGGCTGCCGCAGCGATCCTGGCGCTCTCACCGCGGTCGATCTCGATCCGGCAGGCTCCGCAGCGCCGGCCCTGCAACAACCCGGCACCCGCTCCGCCTCGAGAGCGCAGGCGTTCGTATAGGCCGACGAGCTCAGGATCGATCAGGCCCACGAGTCCGTCGCGGCGAGTCACCGCCTGGTGCTTGGCCTGATCGATCTCCACCAGTGCGGCGTCGCGGGCCTGCTGCGCCGCCGACAGCGCGGCCTGCAGGTCATCGATGCGTTGGAGCGCATCGGCCTGCTGCCCTGCCAGTTCCTCACGGCGCTCCATCAGCTCAAGCAGGGAGTCCTCCAGACTGGATTGCCTGCGCTGCAAGGTTTCCAGCTCGTGCTGGATCTCGGCGACCTGCTTGGCGCCCACCGTGCCGCCTTCTATCAGCTTGCGGTCGCGATCCTCCCGCTGGCGGACCGAGTCGATCTCGCTTTCGAGCTTGGCGACCTGGGCGTCCAGGTCTTCCAGGGCGATACTCAGCACGCCCACCCCGTCGCTGGCAGCCGTGTGGGCGGCCTGCGCCTCGTCCACCTTCTTCTGTTCGGCCAGGTTCTTGGCGCGGTGCGCGAGGCGCCCGAGTTCGGCATCGACCTCGGTCAGCGCGAGAAGCGAACGTTGTTGTTTTACTTCGGCTTTCATGCCCTGACTTTCATGTAGTTGGTAGCGATCAGCACTCGACGTTCCACGGATCGGTGCGTACCGAGGACACCCGCACCGGCAGCACGTCACCGAACTGCCGGTGCAGCACTCCGGCAGCCTGGGCGCACCAAGGGAACTCGGTGGCCCAGTGGGCCACGTCGACAAGCGCGACCGGCGAGGCGCGGCGGTGCTCATCGGCGGGATGGTGCCGCAGATCCGAGGTGACATAAGCCTGTACGTCCGACCGCGCCACCGTACCCAGCAAGGAGTCGCCCGCTCCCCCACAGACGGCGACCCGCGACACCATGGCGTCGGGATCCCCGGCCGTCCGCACTCCCCATGAGGTGGCCGGCAGCGCTGCCCGCACCCGGGATGCGAATGCCGACAAGGGTTCCGGTCGATCGAGATGTCCGATGCGACCGATGCCGACGTCACCGGGGATCGGCGCCAGCGCGAAGATGTCGAAGGCCGGCTCCTCGTAGGGATGCGCGGCCCGCAGCGCGGACAGGATCGCCGCCCGCCGCCGCGACGGCGCGATCACCTCCACGCGGTCTTCGGCCACCTGCTCAACGGTGCCCACCTCGCCGATGGCCGGGACGGCTCCGTCGTGCGGCAGGAACTGGCCGGTGCCCGGCACGCTCCAACTGCAGTGCGAGTAATCGCCGATGCGCCCGGCCCCGGCGTCGAACAAGGCGTCGCGGACCGTCGCCGCGTCCGAGGCGGGAACGAATACCACCCATTTGTCCAGGTCGGGGCCCGGCGCCGCCGGAGACAACACCGCGTCGACGGTCAAGCCCAGCGTCTCGGCCAGTGCGTCGGATACTCCGGGCGATGCCGCATCGGCGTTGGTGTGGGCGGTGAACAGTGACCGTCCGGTTCGGATGAGCCGGTGGATCAGCGCTCCCTTGGCGGTATCGGCGGCCACGGTGTCCACACCGCGCAGCAGCAGCGGGTGGTGGGCCAGCAGCAGGCCGCGTTCGGGCACCTCGTCGATCACGGCCGCTGTCGCGTCGACCGCGATGATCACCGATTCGACGGCTTCGTCCGGGTCGCCGCACACCAGGCCGACCGAATCCCAGTCGTGGGCCAGGTGCGGCGGATACGCCGCATCCAGGGCGGCGATCACGTCGGCCAGCGGCACGCCGGCCGGTCGCGCACTCATTGCAGTACCTCCGTCATGGCGTCGACCAGTGCGGGCCATTCCGGCCGCACCGCAGCACGCAGGTAATTGTCCGGCAGGCCCACGAACGTATCGCAACGGCGTACCGCGATGCCTTTGCTTTCCAGATGTTCTCGCATCAGCGCTGCGTCGGGCACGGTGAACAGCACGAACGGCGCCTCGCCGGCCACCACGGACAGTCCGAGCTCTTCCAGACCGGCTGCCATCGCGCCTCGCAGCCCGGCGAGCCGGCGAGCGCCGGCGTCGGCCTCGGCGACCGCTTCGGGACTACTGGTCGCCGCGATCGCCTCCAACTGCAGCGTGCCCAGCGGCCAGTGCGGGCGCGGTGCGGTGAGCCGGGCGAGCACGTCGGGTGCGCCGAGGGCGTATCCCACCCGCAGCCCGGCCAGGGCCCAGGTCTTGGTCAGGCTGCGCAGCACCAGAACGTCGGGCAGCGACTCCCCGGCCAGTGTCTGGGCCTCACCGGCAACACCGTCGGCGAACGCCTCGTCGACCACCACCAGCCGTCCGGGCCGGCGCAGCGCCAGGATGTCTTCGCGGCGGTGCAGCACCCCGGTCGGATTGGTCGGGTTGCCGATCACCACCAGGTCCGCTACCTCCGGTACGACAGCACCGGCGAGCGTGAACGGGACCGGCAGCACCACGTGATCGATCGGTACACCGGCCGCCGCCAACACCGCTTCGGGTTCGGTGAACGACGGGGCGATCAGGGCCGCCGACCGTGGCCGCAGACCGGCCAGCAGCGCGAAGCCCTCGGCACCGCCGGCCAGCAGCGCCACCTCGTCGACACTGCGGCCGTGGCGCGCGGCGACCGCTTCGACGGCACGGCGCTCGTCGGCCTGGCTCGGGTAGGTGCCCAGGTCCGGCAGTCGGGCGGCCAGTCGCTCCGTCAGCCAAACCGGTGGGCCGCCGGGCCGGACGTTGACCGCGAAGTCCAGCATTCCCGGCAATGCGGCCTGGTCGCCGTGGTAGCGGGCGCCTGCGCGGGGTGGATTTGGCACAGCACGACACTAGTGGTCGGAGGACCAACCGCGGCATACGGGAGAATGGGCACGTGACTGACACGCTGGAACTCACCCGACCGCAGCTGGTGCTCTTCGATCTCGACGGCACCCTGACTGATTCGGCGGCCGGGATCGTGTCGAGTTTCCGCCACGCCCTGGCCCACGTCGGCGCCGATGTCCCGGATGGTGACCTGGCCGGACGCATCGTCGGCCCACCCATGCACGAGACCTTGCAGGCCTTGAGTCTGGGTGCGACAAGCTTCGATGCCGACGCTGCGATCGCGGCCTACCGCGCCGATTACACGAGCCGCGGCTGGGCGATGAACAGCCTGTTCGACGGTGTCGAGGCGGTGCTGGCCGATCTGCGGGCCGCCGGGGTGCGGCTGGCCGTGGCCACGTCGAAGGCCGAACCGACCGCGCGACGCATCCTCGAGCATTTCGGCCTGGACGGCTATTTCGAGGTGATCGCCGGAGCCAGCCCCGACGGCGTCCGTGCCGCCAAGGCCGACGTCGTCGCCTACGCGCTGGCCCAGCTGCAGCCCCTGCCGGAGCGCGTCCTGATGGTCGGTGACCGGATGCACGACGTCGAGGGTGCGGCCCAGCACGGCATCGACACCGTGGTGGTCGGCTGGGGCTACGGCGCCGCCGATTTCACCGGCCCCACCGCGGTGGCGGCGCACGCCCACGTGGACAGCGTTACCGCACTTCGGGAGGTGCTCGGTGTCTGAGCTGCATGTCACGTTCGTGTGCTCGGGGAACATCTGCCGGTCCCCGATGGCCGAGAAGATGTTCGCCCACCAGATCAGAGAGCGGGGCTTGGCCGACGTGGTTCGGGTGAGCAGTGGCGGCACGGGTGGCTGGCATGCCGGTGACGGCGCCGACAGCCGCGCCTGCCTGGTGTTGCGTGAGCGGGGATATCCCACCGATCACGTCGCCGCCCAGGTCTGTGAGGACCACCTCGGTGCCGACATGGTGGTCGCGCTGGGGCGCAATCATCTGCGCATGCTGACCGATCTGGGTGTGGTGCCCGACCGGTTGCGGATGCTGCGGTCGTTCGACCCGCGTTCGGGCGCGCATGCACTCGACGTGGAGGATCCGTACTACGGCGACAAGGCCGATTTCGAGGACGTGTTGTCCGTCATCGAGGCGTCGCTGCCCGGGCTGCACGCCTGGGTCGATGAGGCCCTGGCGGCCCGAGGGATCCGAGGAACCGCAGTCTGATGCGACGCCTGACCTTCCTGTTGCGCCCCCAGTGGATCGCGTTGTTCATCGTGGTGGCCGCGTTCGCCTACCTGTGTTTCACCGTGCTGGCGCCGTGGCAGCTGGGCAAGAACACCAAGACCTCACGCGAGAACAACCAGATCTCGCACTCGCTGCAAGCCGATCCTGTCCCGGTGACCAGCCTTCTGCCGCATCAGGATTCGGCTGCACCTGATTCTCAGTGGCAACGGGTCACCGCCACCGGCCACTACCTGCCCAAGGCCGAGGTGCTGGTGCGACTGAGAGTGGTCGACGGTGAACCCGCCTTCGAGGTACTCACCCCGTTCGCCGTCGACGGCGGGCCGACGGTACTGGTCAATCGCGGGTTCATCACCCCGATCGACGGGAACAAGGTTCCCGACTTCGCGGCGGCGCCGACCGGCCAGGTGACGATCACCGCGCGGCTGCGCGATGCCGAAGCCCGCATCCCGGGCAAGGAGCCGTTCCGCGGCGACGACGGCGCGCAGCAGGTGTATTCGATCAACCCCGAACAGATCGCCTCGCTCACCGGCGTGCCGCTGACCGGTTCGTACCTGCAGCTGGTGGCCGGCCAACCCGGCGGGCTCGGGGAGATCTCCCTACCGCACCTCGACGCCGGGCCGTTCCTGTCCTACGGCATCCAGTGGATCGCTTTCGGCATCGTCGCCCCGCTCGGTCTGGGGTACTTCATCTATGCCGAGTTGCAGCAACGCCGGCGCGAGCGGGCCGCTGCCCAGAAGGCGTCCGACGAACCGCCCCGCGAGCTCACCACCGAGGAGAAGATCGCCGACCGCTACGGGAAGCGACGCTGACCGCCAGCAGCACCGCCACCGCCGCTGCCGCGGCCTGGACCGCGCGCGAGAGTCGCACCGCTCGGGCCACATCGGCCACCTCGGGGATGCGCCCGTCACCCAGGGTGGGCCGGATCTCCAGCTGATGCGCGTACTGCGTCGGCCCGCCCAGACGCACCCCGAGCGCCCCGGCGAAGGACGCCTCGGCCACGCCGGCATTGGGACTGGGATGCCGCGCCGCGTCACGTCGCCAGGCGCGCAGCGCCGCAACCGGCGACCCGCCCACCACCGGTGCACACAGCACCGCCAGCACACCCGTCAGCCGAGCCGGCACATAGTTCAGTAGGTCGTCGAATCTGGCTGCCGCCCAACCGAAGTGGTGGTACCGCGGCGAACGGTGCCCGATCATCGCGTCGAGCGTGTTGGCACCGCGATAAACGAGCACCCCGGGCACTCCCCCGATCGCCGCCCAGAACAGCGGCGCCACCTGGGCGTCAGAGGTGTTCTCGGCCAGCGATTCCACGGTGGCCCGGGTCAGGCCCGAGGCGTCCAGGGCGGCGGGGTCCCGTCCACACAGGGAGGGCAGAAGTCGCCGGGCGCCCGCCACGTCGTCGGTAGTGAGCAGCCTTGACATCTGGTGTCCGACCCGGTTCAGCGAGGTGCCGCCGAGAGCCACGTAGGTGGCGGCCGCGGTCACCCAGATTCGGTCACCGCGTCCGGCGACCCAACCCAGCCCTGCCAGTCCCCCGAGCAGCAGGCCGGTGTGCAGGGCCCCTGCCCCGCGGCTGTCGGCGTAGGTGTGCGTTTCCAACCGTGCTGCGCCCGTGCCGAACCCGGCCACCGGATGGCCGCGACGTGGATCGCCCAGCAGAAGATCGGCAAGGAAGCCGAGGGCGATGCCGGCGGCCCGACGGTGGCTTCTGCGCGCAAACACCCCGGCAGCGTCTCACAAGGTGGTCTACTCGAAGTCATGAGGCTGGGTCCGCCACGACGCCCGCGTCGGGTCACCGATCTTCTCAACCCGGCGGCGGCACTGCTGCCCGCCGCCAACGTCATCATGCAGCTGTCCATCCCCGGCGTCGGTTACGGCGTCCTGGAGAGCCCGGTGGACAGCGGTAACGTCTACAAACATCCGTTCAAACGAGCCCGCACCACCGGCACGTATCTGGCCGCGGCCACCATGGGCACCGACGCCGACCGCGCCCTGCTGCGCACCCAGATCGACAAGGTGCACTCGCAGGTGCGTTCGCGCACCACAAGCCCGGTGTCCTACAACGCTTTCGACCCCAAGCTGCAGTTGTGGGTGGCGGCCTGCCTGTACCGCTACTACGTCGACATGCACGAGTTCCTCTACGGCCCGCTCGACGAGTCCTCGGCCGACGCGGTCTATGCCGACGCCCGCTCGCTCGGCACCACTCTGCAAGTGCGCGACGAGATGTGGCCGCAGGACCGGAACGCCTTCGACACGTATTGGAAGCAGTCGCTGCAGGATCTGCGGATCGACCCGCCGGTGCGTGAACATCTGTACGGGGTGGCCGCGATGGCGTTCCTGCCCGCGCCGATCCGCCTGCTGGCCGGGCGGTTCAACCTGTTCGCCACCACCGGATTCCTGCCAGCGGAGTTCCGCCGTCACATGCAGATGCGCTGGACGGCCGAACAGCAGCGGCGTTTCGAGCGGTTGTTGACGGGCCTGCGGGTCGCCGACCGCGTGATACCGCACGAGGTGTGGCTGTTGGGCTACCAGATCTATCTGTGGGACATGCGGATCCGCGACCGACTCGGTAAGCGAGTGGTCTGACTCAGGAGGCCAAACATGGCGTTTCCGGCACTGGCTCATGTGGCGGTCACCGTGCGCGATCTGGCGGTCAGCGGACCGTGGTACCGCACACTGTTCGGCGCCGACCCGGTGCTCGACGAGGACACTGACGGCGGTTTCCACCACCTGGTCTGGCTACTGGACGGCGGCACGCTGTTCGGCATCCACCAGCATCAGACCCCGGCCCCTGACGAGCGTTTCAGCGAGTTTCGGGTGGGCCTCGACCACGTCGGCTTCGGCTGCGCGTCGCGAGCGGACCTGCAGGCCTGGGCGGACCGGCTCGACGGGCTGGGCATCGCCCACGGAGGCATCGTGGACGCACCGTACGGGTCGGGGCTCAGCTTCCGCGATCCCGACGGCATCGCACTGGAGTTCTTCGCCGGGGCCTGAATTCGGGTCGTACGGCAGGGTATCGCCGCGTCCGTGGCTATGATCCGACGCGGAGGAACCCTTGAAAGAGCTCATTGCCCCGGTTGCCGCTTCTCTGGCAATCGGTTTCGCGGTCGGCGGCCTCCAGTCATCTGCCCCGCCGGCCGCTGCCCCGGAGCCCCCGGCTCCGCCGCTGCCCAGGGCCGGCCTTTACACAGTCACCGAGACCTCGGCCCAACGTGCGCCGGACCCCTACAACTGGACGCTGTCGGAGTGCGGACCACAGTGCCTGCGCGTGCTCTCCCCCTCGCCCGAGGGCACATGGCAGCTGGACTTGGCGTGGGATCCCGGCGCTGACCGGCACAAGGGCGCCTGGGTCGGTGAGCGCGTCAATCCCGGCATGACGTGCCGTCCCGGCGGCAGTGCGCTCAAGACAGGTCCCGTGCCGTTCAAGTACGTCATCCGGCCCGACCTCACGGGCTTCGTGAACATGAAGTTCTCCCGGGAAAGCCCGTCGTGCTGGGGTGAGACCGCCATACGCGGTCAACAACTTGCGCTCACGCGCGCCAAGGCGGTGTGGTCGTAGGACCGGGGGTTTTGTTGGTGGGCGCGGACGGTATCGAACCGCCGACCGCGACAACCGATCGATTCCCGTGAATCAAAACAGATCACCTCCGCCCAGAACGTAGATCCCTGGGTTCACTCGATTGCCCGAAGGCCGCTGGTAGCCTGGGCAATTCGGCCGGGATGCCGACCCATACACTGCTGCCGTAATCTTCTGGGCGGCGAAACGACGGAGATCTAGACCGCGAATTGCGGGACTACGATCCCGCTTACCGGCACGTCTACGACAATGCTCTGGGAGGCTGACGTTGCGTCTTTTTGTTAAATCACGCGCGGTCAACTGACTGAATGAGGTAGCAAGCCGAACCGCTGCGGTCGGAAACGATGCCGCCGACGCAAAGCGGCTGAATGCACCCATTCAACATTTAGTACTACGCGCAACCATCGCGGGTTCTGCAGGTAATGTGCGCCTATGCCAGACGCCCTACCGCTCCACGTCTTCGTCGCTACGCCAGGCGACGTCATCACGGAACGAACACTGATATCAGCCTGCATCGTAGAACATAACTCGCGGCAGGGCCCGAACGGTGTCAGATTCAAGATGGTGGGTTGGGAAAGCGTTCGCGGAACCGCTCGGCGACCTCAAGAGGCGATCAACGAACTGATCGGCGAGTCGCACTATTTGATTACGATGTTCAAAGAGTCATGGGGCAGTGAACCAGGGAGCCCTTGGGGCTTTACATCTGGCACCGAGGAAGAGCTATTTACCGGCCTCCTGGAACTTGGCCGGCCGGAACAGCCGATGCGGGATGTTTGGGTGGCCTTCTTGCCCGCCACATCGCCCGATCCGCGAATTAAATCGCTCCAGGACCAAATGGCAGGCACCCACGCGGTGATGTACGAGAAGCCCTCCGATCTACGCGATTTGAAGTCCAAGATTGCCGACCGCCTCGAAGGGTGGGCGGTCACCGCCACAGCTAGAAAAGTAGCCCGGCACGTCGAACTTCTTCCAACGTCTGGCAAGGACATCCTTCGGGCGGCGAATCTGCGCCGCGATGGCGAGAAGCTGATCGAACTGGGCCAGCCAGGTATCGGCGGAGAGAAGCTCAAAGAGGCCGCGGCATCCGGCGGGCCACCGGAACAACTCGCATACGCCAAGTTCCTCGAACGCCGAGGCGACCTTGACGACGCACGATTGGTGATTGAGCGGACCATCGGCTACTTCGCAACAGGGCCAGGCGTTCTGCACTCAGCTATGGCTGCGGAGACCTTTTCGGCCGACGCCCGCATACTGCGCCGCAAAGGTGACGAAGTCGGAGCAATTGGTCGCCTGCAGCACGCTCTCACGCTCCTGGTTGACACGGAGCCGTTTTCCACGAAGGTCAAGTGCCGCATACTCGACGACCTCGGAATTTGCTATCAGACAATAAAAGACTATGACTCAGCGCTGAAACAGTTCGAGACTGCATACGAGATTCGTAAACAGCGGGGCGAAACTGTCGAAATATCTCAGTCTTTAGTCAATATTGCGCGCCTCCGGGGGCGAGCTGGCGACCATGAAGCTGCCGAAAGATTTGCAAATATGGCGCTAGCTGAGCTGCGAGAAGTACCACCCGACACCCTACGCGCGAATGCAGAAATCCTTCTCGCTCAAACTCTACTCAGACTGGGAAGGGCTACGGACGCGATCGGAAACGGGGAACGCGCCATAGCAATAAATCAACAGATTGGCAATCGACAAGGTGAAGCGATCGCACAGCTGGTGACAGCACAGTGCAGCCGGGCTGCAGGCATGAAAGATAAGGCCATATCGCACGCACAGCAATGTTTAGAACTCAATACGGCGATGGGCAATCAATATGGGCACGGTCGAGCGCGTTGGCTTCTAAGTCAGCTCAATAGCTGAATCCTCGAAGTAACTTATATTTGAATGGGTGTCCCGCTAGCATCAACTTGAAAATATGACAGCGATGGCCACAAGAAAGCGGT
Organism: Mycolicibacterium fortuitum subsp. fortuitum; assembly: GCF_022179545.1. Next base: position 3,872,577 of record NZ_AP025518.1, read on the forward strand.
TAACCGTCCGTCTGCAAGAGATCCGCAACCGGTATCGATTCGGGCACTATAGCTATCGATTAAAGGTAATGCCCCAACAGATATGTGAGCAGACACTCTGTAGCGTCCGTCGACGCCCGAAAGTGGTACATGCGAGGCGACCACATCAGCATGCTCAAATCTGTCCGACATCCGACGAACGAACTCAACATGCGTTTCGGGTATACGCGACTCGAATTCAAATAAAACATCAGGCCCTACAGGGCCCCGCAGATACGACTGGATCGTTCTAGCCCCGCCGATCTTGAGAAAGTGTGCCAAATTTCCAGTATCGAGCGCTTCCAGAAGAACCTTTTCGTGATTTCCTTTTAGCAGCACCAAGGGCAGCCGCTTTGATTCTTCAAACAGAAACTCTATTACACCAGCTGAATCGCGCCCTTTATTAATATAATCACCAAGGAAAACAGTCTGATCAATGCTCGAATCTTCAATGACGGTCATCAAACCACGGAGCGCGTCTGAATTTCCGTGTATATCGCCGACAAACGCGATCGAATTCATACTCATAGCAGGATTTTACCCACTTCTGCGTACCCGCCATCTGCCCCAACCAGACCAAGTGCCATAAAACCTATTGCCAAGAGATCACCTCCGTGGTCCCATTCATTGACTATGAGTGCTTCAAGAGAGCCATGAGGATTCGGAGGTAATTTACCAAGCAGCCCCTCAAGACGGACTAGACATTCTCGCAAGTCGGCCACCCGAGGTGGATCTACGTGTCTAGAAGCCAACAACCGCGCTAGGGACGGATCACCAAGGCGCGCTGCAATTTCGCGGACCGAGAAACAGGGTTGGTCAGCGGCGATTGCCTGAGCATACAAGCTGCTCCGCAGCAGGTAACGAGCCTCCCGCAACAGACCGGTCAAATACTTTGGCAAATCAGCGTCTAGAGCACCGAAGACCGTCGACATATTCTTAACACGACGGAAAAGTCGGGCTGTATCGACCTCACCCAACTCATCCACCAGAACGTGCAAGTACCCTGTCGGATCCCAAACTATCCGCGCATCGCGCCGTAGGTGCGCGCCAAAAAGCGTTCCTACACCTGACTTCAACTGATCTACCGTGTAGTAGCTGACGTTTACGAGCCCCGAATAAGTGCTCGGCGACATTCGCTCAGAAAGGGCTAGGAGATCCAAGTCGGAGCCCTCGATCGAATCCCCGCGGGCCCGACTTCCGTAGATCAATAGCCCTTGCACGCCAGCTTGAAGGACAGGTACGTCGTAAAGAACTTCCTCGGGGATACCCGCTCCACGCAGCGCCTCTAGGACGGCTTCTCGCTGCAATCTGCGCCTCCGGGCAATAAGTGTCCAGTGAAATCTCATAGTATCGGAGGGCAGCTCGATGGCTGTTCCGACCTCGAGAGACGGAATACGTAGTGGAAGACAGTAGGTCTGGACACGGTGCTGCTGGCACCAAAGTCGTCCGTTTACCAACTTACGTGCGTACATTGGTCGACTGCCCGCGGAGTGCATCACCAACGCCGACGCTGCATCGACGCAATTGCCTGCTGACATTTGAGGCATCTCAAGGAGAAAAGCAACCGGTCGATCCAACCTCAGCGAACACAATCACGGCAGCATGCAACGACTCGGTCGCCTACCTTGGTCACCCCCGACGGCGCCCTAGAAGCACGATCTGGAAGACCTTGCAAGACGGCTCGTCGCGCCTCGCGTTCGGGCTGACGTGTTGGAACACTACTGGCACAACGGGTGCTCGCAAGATGCCGACTGATTCCACGGTTAGGGTCTGAACTGGGAGTGGTGACGGTGGGCGCGGGCGGTATCGAACCGCCGACCGCTGTGTAAAGGGGCCGGAGAAAGTGAACGTGCCGTTCTACGGTGTCAAGGGCGTCCAGGTCAGGAGCCGTTTCCCTGTCTGACTAATGACGCCGTATCCACTGCGTTCGGTCGTGTCTTGGGACACTGACGGGCCATGACTCACGGGCGTTTGACACGTCACCACCCCCTTGCTGGAGCTCTACTTGGCGTCGCCCGAGCGGGCTCACGCCGCACAGAATGATCAATGCCAGCCTCGGGGTTCGTGCGGCCAGTTGCGAGGATGACCGAAAACACCCTCGGCGGTGGTATTCCCACCACGAGTGTCAAGATGTTCGCCATCTAGGGTGACGATCTCGAACGGGGGCAGGCCCGGCAACGGCACTGCCGCCCAAGGACTTAGCCAGAGCTGTGGGAGGGCTGCAAATGGGCGATCCGGTCTCAAGCCCTGTCCGAATAGCACCGCCGACACGCGTCTCCCTCCGGGGTTGGGATCAGGTCGCCAGTACCCGTCAACATTTCGAACCGCCTGGGCTGGCTCACGTTTATCGCCGTCGATGCTTACGTTGACCGTTAGCGCCCCGTAGAGCGAGTTGGCCATGTCAAATTCGCCGGCCGTGATCGGCACGGGGAGCAGGGCCACCACCAACGGGATCGGCAGTTGTCCGTAACGAGATCCCTTGTTAGACAAGATGGCGTCGATCTGCTCCTTATGATTTAGTACGCCGCTCTTCATCGGCCAGCGCCATATCAGTCCAGATCCAGCGCCACGCATTTCCGTCGCAATTGGATATGCCGTGAGGGCCACAAGCCAATCGCCGATCGTGAGTTCTGTCGACGGTGTGTCGCTCGGGTCTTCCAGGAATCGTTGGTAGGCGGCATCGGCATCGAGCGATGCTAGCCAATCATCAATGCTTCGAACTATTTTCGCGCGCTTGGGTCGGCGCTGTGCCTCGACCGTGATCTCGACACCTACGCGAAATGTGGCGCTCTCGACGCTGTTGATGCACTCAAGCATCCACAAGACGCCGTCGGAGTCAACCCATTCGGCCGCGTCGAGCATGGCCGCGCATTCGACCACGGCTTCAAACCCATCGCGCTCGACCAGAAAGTCCGGCTTCTTCGTCGTGCCCGGCATCGTCGGGTGAACAGTCACGCGATAGCCGAGTTGGCGGAACAGGGCGAAGTTGTAGAGCTCCCACCAGGCACCAACGTGTTGAGAAGGTTTGTCGTCGCGGAATCGGTTGCGGAATTCGTTGTCGGCGTCGGGGTAGTCGCGATACCACGTTTCGTATAGATCACGAAGAGCGTCCCAGGACGCGCCTGCAGCACGGTTTAGGAACGCGAAATCGCTCTCGGTCGGCCGCTTAGGCGGTGGCAGTCGTTCCACGTCGTTGTCGAACAAGGGTGTATTGGCCACAAAATAACCGTAGCGTCATCACCTGCTCGATTCTGCTCAGCCGGCACCGACACCTCGAACACCCTCATGCACTCCCGGCCGCCTGGGGAGCTGGCCGCCGCAGTGCACAGCTTCGGCCCCACGGCCGGTCATAGATTAGGCGGCTCGCCGTAGAAGATGTGTTCGATCGACTCTTCCGGCTTGAGGAGCTTCTGGCCCGCAGCCGAGGCTCGCTCTCGAACGGCGCTGTCTACCTTCTGTGCCCATTGGGCGCTTCTGTGCCCATTGGACGACATCGTGGCTGATCAGTCCTCCACCGACCGCAATCCGGTGCAGGCCGTAACGGACGCTGCCCGGGCGTTCATCTGACCGCAGTTCCTTGACCCTCCCGCGGGATTTTCGGTCGGCGATCTGCCCCCAATGCTCGCTAATGTCCCTGAGTAGCTTGATGAATTCCTCATTCGGAAGCCCCGGAATGTCCTGATTGTGGGCCCTGAGCCAGTCGACGCATTTCTGCAGCTGTGCGGCTGCCGTCAGGAACTCACGGCGACCGAGCGACATCCGCCACGATGACGCAACCGTCATCACGGGGGTGGACTCTGCAACCTGGGCGTGGAGAAGCGTCTTCTCACCCTCGGATGCTCTTTCGTACGCCCTCCGCACCTGGCTGTGGCGATGGGCCTGGACGTTGTCTTTCCGAGACGTTGTCGTTCCGAATGGAGCGAAGACGCTCCTGAGTCTCCGTTACTGCGAACGCCCACATGGCCGCGCTCGACCGGTATTGCACAGTGGTCAGCTTCTTGGCGGACCTAGGAACCGATCATCATTGAAAGTTCCCCCGCGGGTTGTGACAGTCCGTGACAATAAGTGCGACGAACACTTCAGGCCCCCTCGAAGGGCCTTGAAGCCTCCGATGGTGTCCTCACTTTCTACCTCCACCGGAGGAGCCAGCTACGCCTGTACCTCCGCAGCGCTCCGCGGCGTCTACCCGAAGGCGGACGAGCTGCGAGTAGCGGGCGCGTCGCTGTTCGGGTGAGGGCACTCAACTAGCCGCTCGCGCCGGCATCCGGCTCACCTTGACTGGCCAAGAACTGCTCGGCGAGGGCCATTTGCACCGCGTCCGTCAAAGCCTTGTCAACGGACTCGCCACGCCATGCCTGTTCCCCACCCACGTAGAGGACAAAGTCGGTAGGGCCTCGATACTCGAAGCGGAAAGCTACCCAGTTCTCGATCTGGCGGTTGCCGGGAATTATTACCGCCAGCTTTGTCTCGTGCCATGCTTCTTCGGCGGTCACATTCACGTTGTTGCCCGTCTGCGCACTCCACAGTCCGCGAGCCTCAGCGAAGGTGCTGGCGAATCTATCGATCGCGGTCACTAGGCCCTGCAGCGCTAGGCGACGCTCGCTCAAAGCTGTCAGCCGTCTGCTAGCGACGATTTCATCCATTTGAGCGAGGCGGTCTTCCAGGTCTCCGTCGCCGGTCTGATCACTACGCATAGCCCTCTGCAGTGCCGAGATGAGTTCCGGTGCAGTCGAATACCTCGCTGCCAGTTCGACGGCAAACGCTTTGTCGAGAGTCGACATGACGCGCATGAACTGCCGTTGGTCGAGGCGCTGGAGGAGGGCGGCCCGCGTCTCCGAGCGTTGATGGGGAGCGAGGTCGGACTCGTCCCGCAAGACGCGCGGTTCCCTACCCGTCATCACGTACAGGAAGACTCCGGCCAGCTGCGTCACATCGCTGGCTGGAGCTCTCCCTCCGGTCGCATGCTCAGGGAGACGAAGGAAGCGATTGCCGATCTCCTCGCCCATTCGGGTGAGGTCGTCGTCGGCGGCATCATTGAAGGAGACGCCGAAGTCGACTAGCACTGGCCTGGCGACATCTCCGGCACGAAGAACAATGTTCGCTGGTTTGATATCGCGGTGAATCACGCCTTCCTGATGGCATCGATGGACAACGCGAGCAAGTTCGTTCATGCAGTCCATCACGGCGTTGACGTCCGAGGCGGGTCCGAGGCGCTCGATGAGGTTCTTGAGGTTTTCTCCCTCGATCAGCTCAGTCACCAGGTACAGCGGCACGCGGCGATCTTTGAAGCTGTCGGCATTGTGGTCTATCAGGGTCGGAAGCCCTAGGCCGTCGAGAGTTTCATAGATACCGACCTCACGATGGAATCGTCCTCGGGCGCGCCCATCACCGAGCCGATCCCGCCGTAACGTCTTCACGAACCCGCGCAGCTGGTCGTCAGCTTTCGACCGAGCAGTGAAGGACTCGCCCTGACCACCGCCGAGGGGCTTGCCCTCACGAGTCCATCTGGCTTCCCACGGTTGCGGCTGCCGTTGCTTGGACACTCAGAACTCGCCAGCGCTTACGGCATCGTCGTGATCGGAGCGTGCCATGACGTCGAGGGCCTTTCTCGCGTGCCGGACACTCCGGCGTGTCAGCGTGCGCCGTTTGTTGTCGGGCGCCTTACTCCACGTTAGGCCCGACATTTCGTCGCCTGGGACGCTCTTGGGACAGTGTCGCCAGCGCGGGCGCCCAGGGCAGTGTGCCGCCCGCGTCGAACATGCCGTTAACCTGCAATGATTTTGGTGGGCGCGGACGGTATCGAACCGCCGACCGCTGGTGTGTAAAACCAGAGCTCTACCACTGAGCTACGCGCCCCGTCGCAGGCACGGTACACGCCACAGGGGCGTGACCGGAAATCCCGCGGAAGATCAAGCCCGTAAGGCCGCCAAAGCCTCCCGCCACACCGCCTGATCGCGCGCCTGGCCCGGGTCCATCATCTCGGCGAAGCGGATCGTGCCGGCCTTGTCGACGACGAACGTGCCGCGGTTGGGGTACCCGGCGTCGTCGTTGAACACGCCGTAGGCCTGGGAGACCGCGCCGTGCGGCCAGAAATCCGACAGCACCGGGAACGTGAATCCACTTTCGATGGACCAGATCTTGTGCGTCGGAGGCGGGCCGACCGAGATGGCCAGGGTCGCGGTGTCATCGTTCTCGTAGACCGGCAGTTTGTCGCGGATCTCTCCGAGTTCGCCTTCACACACGCCGGTGAACGCCAACGGGAAGAACACCAGCAGCACGTCCTTGGCACCACGGTACGCACTGAGGGTGATCGGCCTGCCGTTCTGGTCCCGGAGCGTGAAATCGGGCGCCGGGGCCCCAACGGCCGGCATCACGTCCGCTTGCCCGCGGCCTTCGATTTCGGCTGCACCAACCGGCTCGCCGTCCAATCCCCCAACTTGGCCGACGAGGTCTGCATCAACCCGGCCGTCGGCGCCGACTCGGCGATCTCGGCGGGCAGCACGTGCCCGGGTTTACCGGTCTTGGGAGTCACCACCCAGATCACGCCGTCCTCGGCGAGCGGAGTGATGGCGTCCATGAGCCGATCGACGAGATCCCCGTCGTCGTCCCGCCACCAGAGCAAAACCACGTCGACGACTTCGTCCGAATCTTCGTCGAGCAGCTCTGAGCCGCACGCTTCCTCGATGTCGGCCCGGATGTCGTCGTCGCTATCCTCGTCCCAACCCAGTTCCTGGACTATCTGATCCTTCTGGATGCCCAGTATGTGGGCGTAGTTCGGGCCTGAGTCCGTCCCCGCCGCGACCACCGTCGGTCCTCCTTAACCTTTTCGAGCCTCTCTCAAGACTTGATCATCACTCGTTCATTCGCGCGCGCGATGCGTGTTGCGAACTATCGTCGCACGGCGAGGCATCTGCGCGGGTGTCCGGCGGGCGAGTTTGTCATCCCGACCTGTCAGTAAGCCTTGTCGCATCTGTTCAGTGCGTTCTCTCGGGCGGTGTTCGAGCGCTGCGATGCGGCGTTGAACTCGCCCGGACCGGCATTGCCCGATATCGCGGCGACGAGGGCTCGCGCCGAGTCGATCCACTCGGTGAGGGCGGCGTGCAGATCCGGGGATAGCGCATCAGACAGCCCTGAACTGACCAGGTCGGCGCTGCGGTTCAGCCCGTCGATGGCAGGGCCCGCCTTGGCTTGGACGTCGCCGCCGCTGTTGACCGCCTCGACGTAGCCGTTGACCGCGCTGACCGCGTCGACGGTCGAGGTGCTGAGGTCCTCGCAGACGGTGTGCACGGCGCGTGTGGTCAACGAGGCCTGGCGTTCGGATTCGCGGGCCACCGAGCTCAATGAGGACTCTTCGATGGACGCCTTCACCGAAGCCCGGTACTCCGGGGCAGCGGCGGAATCAACTTGTGCGGTACCGCCGGTAACAGAGGTGCAGCCCACCACGACCATCGCGATCACCGCAGCGGCACCGAGTGCACCCGCAGCGATCTTCACCTTTGCCCCAAACCGCCTATCGACCGGCACGATCTGCAGACGTTACCGGTTAACAAACCAACTCATGGGTAACTTACGCACCCCCACCCCCAGCGGCATGGAGGCGGCAAGATGGGTGGACGATAGAAGGTGCCACAAGCACTGTCAGTTGTTACCGCCTAACAAGGAGCGGAAGTTGACCACCGAGTTCGTGCGCCAGGATCTGGCCCAAAACTCCTCTACCGCAGCCGAACCCGATCGGGTACGGGTCATCCGGGAGGGTGTTGCCTCCTACCTTCCGGATATCGACACCGACGAGACTGCGGAATGGTTGGAGTCGTTCGACGAGTTGCTGGACCGATCTGGTCCAGCGCGTGCCCGGTACCTGATGTTGCGACTGCTGGAGCGCTCACGCGAGAAGCGCGTCGCCATCCCGGCACTGACGTCGACCGACTACGTCAACACGATCCCGACCGAACTGGAGCCGTGGTTCCCCGGCGACGAGGACGTCGAGCGACGCTACCGCGCCTGGATCCGGTGGAACGCCGCCATCATGGTGCACCGGGCCCAGCGGCCGGGTGTCGGTGTGGGCGGCCATATTTCGACGTACGCATCCTCCGCGTCGCTCTACGAGGTCGGCTTCAACCACTTCTTCCGCGGGAAGTCGCACCCCGGCGGCGGCGACCAGGTCTTCATCCAGGGCCACGCCTCCCCCGGCATCTACGCGCGCGCCTTCCTCGAGGGCCGGCTGACAACCGACCAACTGGATGGTTTCCGCCAGGAGCACAGCCATCCCGGCGGCGGTCTGCCGTCGTATCCCCACCCGCGCCTGATGCCCGATTTCTGGGAATTCCCGACCGTGTCGATGGGCCTGGGCCCGATGAACGCGATCTACCAGGCCCGGTTCAACCACTACCTGCACGACCGCGGCATCAAGGACACCTCCGATCAGCACGTGTGGGCGTTCCTCGGCGACGGCGAGATGGACGAGCCGGAGAGCCGCGGGCTGATCCAGGTGGCCGCCAACGAGGCGCTGGACAACCTGACCTTCGTGGTGAACTGCAACCTGCAGCGCCTCGACGGCCCGGTGCGCGGCAACGGCAAGATCATCCAGGAGCTGGAATCGTTCTTCCGCGGGGCGGGCTGGAACGTCATCAAGGTGGTGTGGGGCCGCGAATGGGATGCGCTGCTGCACGCCGATCGCGACGGCGCCCTGGTCAACCTGATGAACACGACGCCTGACGGCGACTACCAGACCTACAAGGCCAACGACGGCGCCTACGTGCGTGACCACTTCTTCGGTCGCGACCCGCGCACCAAGGCCCTGGTCGAGCCGATGACCGACCAGGAGATCTGGAACCTCAAGCGCGGCGGCCACGACTACCGCAAGGTGTATGCCGCCTACCGTGCCGCGATGGAACACAAGGGACAGCCGACGATCATCCTGGCCAAGACCATCAAGGGCTACACCCTGGGCAGCCACTTCGAGGGCCGCAACGCCACGCACCAGATGAAAAAGCTTGCCCTGCAAGACCTCAAGGATTTCCGCGACGTCACGCGGGTGCCGATCTCGGACGCGCAGCTCGAGGAAGATCCCTACCTGCCGCCGTACTATCACCCGGGGCCCGAGACACCCGAGATCCGTTACCTGCTGGACCGTCGCCGCGCCCTGGGTGGGTTCGTCCCGGCGCGACGCAACAAGACCACTCCGCTGCAGCTGCCGGCCTCGGATGCCTACCAGGCGCTGAAGAAGGGCTCCGGCAACCAGGCCGTGGCGACCACCATGGCGACAGTGCGCACGTTCAAAGAACTGTTGCGGGACAAGAACATCGGCCCGCGCCTGGTACCGATCATCCCCGACGAGGCCCGCACCTTCGGCATGGACTCGTGGTTCCCGAGCCTGAAGATCTACAACCGCAACGGGCAGCTGTACACCTCGGTGGACTCCGCACTCATGTTGGCCTACAAGGAATCCGAGGTCGGCCAGATCCTGCACGAGGGCATCAACGAGGCCGGTTCGACGGCGTCGTTCACCGCGGTCGGCACGTCGTACTCCACCCACAACGAGCCGATGATCCCGATCTACATCTTCTATTCGATGTTCGGGTTCCAGCGCACCGGCGACGGTCTGTGGGCAGCGGCAGACCAGATGGCCAAGGGCTTCGTGCTCGGCGCGACGGCCGGACGCACCACGCTGACCGGCGAGGGCCTGCAGCACGCCGACGGTCATTCTCTGCTGCTGGCGTCGACCAATCCGGCCGCGGTCACCTACGACCCGGCGTTCGCGTACGAGATCGCGCACATCATCGAGAGCGGCCTGGAGCGCATGTACGGCGAGCACGCCGAGAACGTGTTCTTCTACATCACCATCTACAACGAGCCCTATGTGCAGCCGGCCGAGCCGGCCGATCTGGACACCGAGGCCTTGCTGCGCGGCATGTACCGCTACCGGCGGGCGCCCGAGAAGCGCACGAACACCGCGCAGATCCTGGCCTCGGGTGTGTCGATGCCCGAGGCGTTGCGGGCCGCCGACATGCTGGCCGAAGAGTGGGACGTGGCCGCCGACGTGTGGTCGGTGACCAGTTGGGGCGAGCTCAACCGGGAAGGCGTGGAGATCGAGCGGCACCGGTTGCGTCATCCGGATCAGCAGGCCCGCGCACCGCATGTCACCGCCGCGCTGGCCGATGCCGCGGGCCCGGTGGTGGCGGTGTCGGACTGGATGCGTGCGGTGCCGGAGCAGATCCGGCCGTGGGTCCCGGGTACCTACATCACCCTGGGCACCGACGGCTTCGGATTCTCCGACACCCGGCCCGCTGCGCGGCGCTACTTCAACACCGACGCCGAGTCGGTCGTGGTGGCAGTGCTCGAAGGGCTGGCCCGCGATGGCGAGATCGACCCGTCGGTGGCCATCGCCGCAGCCAAGCAGTACAAGATCGACGACGTGTTCGCCGCCGCGGTGTCCTACGTCGACACCGGCAGCGCCTAGCGCTCCGCTTCCTTCGGACTTCCCGCGCGGGGTTCCCGCGCGGGAAGGTTGGAGGAATCCACCAGAAAATGGGCGTAGCTTTTAGGGATGGCTGACAAGCGGTTCGTGCCGCCCAAATCGACCGTCGAGGTCCTTGAGAGCGTGCCCGACTCGACGCTGCGCCGGCTGAAGCAGTATTCCGGCCGACTGGCCACCGAGGCGGTCCACGCCATGGCCGAGCGGCTGGACTTCTTCTCCGACCTCGATGCATCGCAGCGCGCCAGCGTGCAGCTGGTGGTGCAGACCGCCGTCGTCAACTTCGTCGAGTGGATGCGGGACCCGGAGAGCGACGTCAGCTATACCGCGCAGGCCTTCGAGGTGGTTCCGCAGGACCTGCGCCGCCGCATCGCGCTGCGCCAGTCGGTCGAGATGGTGCGGACGTCGATGGAGTTCTTCGAAGAGGTGGTGCCGATGCTGGCCCGGTCCGAAGAGCAGCTCAACGCGCTGACCGCCGGCATTCTGCGCTACAGCCGGGACCTGGCGTTCGCAGCGGCCAGCGCCTATGCCGACCAGGCCGAGGCCCGCGGGGCCTGGGATCTGCGGATGGAGGCCAACGTCGTAGACGCCGTGGTGCGCGGTGACGCCGGAGCCGAACTGCAGTCCCAGGCGGCCGCACTCAACTGGGACGCCACGGCACCGGCCACGGTGATCGTCGGCCTGCCGCGTCCCGATCGCCTGGATCTGGCCCGCGACGACATCCACGACGTGGTGAAACGCCACGACCGGGCCGCACTGTCCGATGTCCACGGCACCTGGCTCGTCACGATCGTGTCGGGCCCGCTGTCAGCAACCGACCGCTTCCTGGTCGACCTCCTGTCGGTGTTCGCTGACGGACCGGTCGTGATCGGGCCGACGTCGCCGACCCTGACGGCCGCCCACCGCAGCGCCGCCGAGGCGATCTCCGGGATGAACGCCGTGACCGGATGGCCCGGCGCACCGCGACCGGTGTCGGCGCGCGAGCTGTTACCGGAACGCGCCCTGCTGGGCGACGGGACAGCGATCGCGGCACTGGAAAGCGAGGTCATGCGCCCTTTGGCCGATGCCGGGCCTGCTCTCACCGAGACCCTCGACGCGTTCCTGGACTCGGGCGGTGCCATAGAAGCTTGTGCTCGCAAATTGTTCGTTCATCCAAACACAGTGCGCTACCGATTGAAACGGATCGGAGATTTCACCGGACGCGATCCAGCCGTGCCACGGGATGCCTATGTGCTGCGGGTCGCATCGACGGTAGGCAGGTTGAGCAAACAGGCATACCAGCCGAGCACGTCATATGGTGGTAACACCGACATCACGGCGATTCGCCCGGCTCATCCCGCCGGACAGCGGGCCTGATCTTGAATCACCGGACGCCGGAGGCGCTGTGACAGATTTCGCTGAGATATAGGGAACGTCGCATCACATGCACTTTTGTGGGGAACCTACAAAAACATAAGACAAGGTTCATAATCTCTTACACCCCACAAAACCATCTTCACAGTGTTCTCTTAATGACGTGCCTCAACCCGTGCTCGCATTGCTTGCTCCCGGACAGGGATCGCAGACGCCCGGCATGCTCGCCCCTTGGCTGGAGCTGCCCGGTGCCGCCGACCGCCTCGCCACGTGGTCGCAGATCAGCGGCCTGGACCTGGCGCGGCTGGGAACCACCGCCACCGCCGAGGAGATCACCGACACCGCGGTGACCCAGCCGCTGGTGGTGGCCGCCACGCTGCTGGCCTACGAGGAACTGACCAAGCGCGGCGTGCCACAGACCGCTGAAACCATCGTCGCCGGCCATTCCGTCGGCGAGATCGCTGCCTACGCCATCGCCGGTGTCATCTCCGCCGACGATGCGGTCAAGCTGGCCGCCACTCGCGGCGCCGAGATGGCCAAGGCCTGCGCGATCGAGCCGACCGGCATGTCCGCAGTGCTCGGTGGCGACGAGGCCGAAGTCCTGGCCCGGCTGGAGTCGCTGGACCTGGTGCCCGCCAACCGCAACGCGGCCGGCCAGATCGTGGCCGCCGGTGCAGTCGCCGCGCTGGAGAAGCTCGCCGAGGATCCGCCGGCCAAGGCCCGGGTCCGTCAGCTGGCCACCGCAGGCGCGTTCCACACGCACTACATGGCTTCCGCCCTGGAGGCCTACGCCGCAGCCGCCGAGTCTGTAACGACGTCTGAGCCGACCGCGACACTTCTGTCGAACGCCGACGGCCGGCCCGTCGCCTCGGCCGCTGATGCGATGGAGAAGCTGGTGTCTCAGCTGACCAAGCCGGTGCGCTGGGATCTGTGCACCGCCACCATGCGAGACCGTTTCTCCGGTGCCGAGCGCGCCGGGATCGTCGAGTTCCCGCCGGCGGGCACGCTGGTCGGCATCGCGAAGCGCGAACTGAAGGGCACCCCGACACGCGCGGTCAAGGCCCCCGCGGACCTGGACGGCTTGGACGAGCTCTAGGTCCAGCGACAACCGAATAGCAGTACCAACCGAACGTCCCGAATGTCCTCCGCACCCGGAGGGCGCTATCAACAACAAGAAGGAGCCATCGTGGCCGCCAGTCAAGAAGAAATCATCGCCGGTCTCGCCGAGATCATCGAAGAGGTCACCGGCATCGAGCCGTCTGAGGTGACCCCCGAGAAGTCGTTCGTCGACGACCTGGACATCGACTCGCTGTCGATGGTCGAGATCGCCGTGCAGACCGAGGACAAGTACGGCGTGAAGATCCCCGACGAGGATCTGGCCGGCCTGCGCACCGTTGGTGACGTGGTCTCCTACATCCAGAAGCTCGAGGAAGAGAACCCCGAGGCTGCCGCCGCCCTGCGCGAGAAGTTTGGCTCGGAATGAGCAAACCTTCCACTGCTAACGGAGGCTTCCCGAACGTCGTGGTGACCGCCGTGGAGGCCACCACGGCGCTCGCTGCTGACATCGAGAGCACGTGGAAGGGCCTCCTGGCCGGAGAAAGCGGCATCCATGAGTTGACCGACGACTTCGTCACCAAGTGGGACCTTCCGGTGCGTATCGGCGGTCACCTGGTCGACGACATCGACAGTCACCTGACCCGCATCGAGCTGCGCCGTAACTCGTACGTGCAGCGCATGTCACTGGTGCTGGCCCGCCGGCTGTGGAAGAACGCCGGTGCGCCCGAGGTCGATCCCGATCGGTTCTCCGTCGTGATCGGCACGGGCCTCGGCGGTGGCGAGAAGATCGTCGAGACCTACGACGCGATGAACGAGGGCGGGATCCGCAAGGTCAGCCCGCTCGCCGTTCAGATGATCATGCCCAACGGTGCGGCCGCGGTCGCCGGTCTTGAGCTCGGCGCCCGCGCCGGGGTCATCACTCCGGTGTCGGCGTGTTCGTCGGGATCTGAGGCCATCGCCCACGGTTGGCGCCAGATCGTCATGGGTGACGCGGACTTCGCCGTCGTCGGCGGTGTGGAAGGCGGCATCGAGGCACTGCCGATCGCGGCGTTCTCGATGATGCGCGCCATGTCGACCCGCAACGACGATCCCGCGGGTGCGTCTCGGCCGTTCGACAAGGATCGTGACGGCTTCGTGTTCGGCGAGGCCGGCGCGATGATGATCATCGAGACCGAGGAGCACGCCTTGGCCCGTGGCGCCAAGCCGCTGGCTCGGCTGATGGGTGCCGGTATCACCTCGGACGCGTTCCACATGGTGGCTCCGGCGGACAACGGCGTACGGGCCGGTGCCGCGATGAAGCGTGCACTGGAAACCGCCGGGCTGGATGCCAAGGACATCGACCATGTCAATGCCCACGGCACGGCCACCCCGATCGGTGACACCGCCGAGGCCAATGCCATCCGGGTTGCCGGATGCCAGGACGCCGCGGTCTACGCACCGAAGTCGGCTCTGGGTCACTCGATCGGTGCGGTCGGTGCGCTGGAGTCGGTGTTGACGGTGCTCGCGTTGCGTGACGGGGTGATCCCTCCGACGCTCAACTACGAGACACCGGATCCTGAGATCAATCTCGATGTGGTTGCGGGCGAGCCTCGTTATGGCGACTACAAGTACGCCATCAACAACTCGTTCGGATTCGGCGGCCACAATGTGGCCCTGGCCTTCGGTAAGTACTGAGGCCGGAAAACCGGTCCCTTAAGTAACCCCGGAAGGTAAACACCGAGGGAACGCACGGAAGGAAGAACTCCGTAAATATGGCGGGATTGTCCACTGGGAATGGTCTTCCCAATGTGGTTGTCACCGGCGTCGCCATGTCAACGGCGCTGGCAACCGATGCTGAAAGCACCTGGAAGAAGCTGCTCGATGGTCAGAGCGGCATCCGGAAGCTCACCGACGGGTTCGTCGAGGAGTATGACCTGCCGGTTCGCATCGGCGGCCATCTCCTGGAGGAATTCGATTCCGAGCTGACGCGGGTCGAACTGCGCCGGCTGTCATATTTGCAGAAGATGGCGACGGTCATCGGCCGCCGGGTGTGGGCCAATGCCGGCTCCCCCGAGGTCGATGCCCGCCGTCTCATGGTGTCGATCGGCACCGGTCTGGGTTCGACCGAAGAACTCGTGTTTGCCTACGACGGAATGCGGGCCAAAGGCCTGCGTGCCGTGTCGCCGCTGGTGGTGCAGATGTACATGCCCAACGGAGCGGCGGCGGCCATCGGACTCGAGCGCAAGGCCAAGGCCGGGGTGTGTACCTCGATCTCGGCCTGCGCCTCGGGTTCCGAAGCGATCGCCAACGCATGGCGCCAGATCGTCCTCGGTGAGGCCGATATGGCGATCTGCGGTGGCGTCGAGACCAAGATCGAGGCAGTGCCGATCGCCGGGTTCGCCCAGATGCGCATCGTGCTGTCCAACTCCAACGACGATCCCGAAGGCGCCTGCAAGCCCTTCGACAAGGATCGCAACGGCTTCGTCTTCGGCGAGGCGGGTGCCCTCATGGTCATCGAGACCGAGGAGCATGCCTTGGCCCGCGGAGCCAACATCCTGGGCCGGCTCATGGGCGCGAGTGTGACCTCCGACGGCTACCACATCGTGGCCCCGGACCCCAACGGTGAGCAGGCCGGTTACGCCATGACCCGGGCCATCCAACTGGCGGGTCTCAAGCCCACCGATATCGACCACGTCAACGCCCACGCCACCGGTACCAACGTCGGCGATGTGGCCGAGAGCAAGGCGATCAACAACGCGATGGGCGGCCACAAGCCCGCCGTCTATGCGCCCAAGGCAGCACTCGGCCACTCGGTCGGTGCGGTCGGTGCGGTCGAGTCCATCCTGACCGTGCTGGCACTGCGGGACGGCGTCATCCCCGCGACGCGTAACTTGCACAATCTCGATCCGGAGGTCGATCTGGACGTCGTGGCCGGCGAGCCGCGACAGGGCGATTTCAAGTACGCAATCAACAATTCGTTCGGATTCGGTGGGCACAACGTCGCGCTCGCCTTCGGAAAGTACTGAGCTCCAGCGCTTTCCACTAAAGGAGACCTTTATGACGATCATGGCCCCCGAGGCAGCCGCCGAATCACTCGATCCACGCGACCCGCTGCTGCGTCTGCAGACCTTCTTCGATGACGGCAGCGTCGAGCTCCTGCACGAGCGGGACCGTTCGGGCGTGCTGGCCGCGGCCGGCACCGTCAACGGTGTTCGGACGATTGCCTTCTGCACCGACGGCACCGTGATGGGCGGCGCCATGGGCATCGAGGGCTGTGCGCACATCGTCAACGCCTACGACACCGCTATCGAAGAGCAGAGCCCGATCGTGGGCATCTGGCATTCCGGCGGTGCCCGGCTGGCCGAGGGCGTCAAGGCGCTGCACGCCGTCGGTCTGGTCTTCGAGGCGATGATCCGGGCGTCGGGCTACATCCCGCAGATCTCGGTGGTCGTCGGCTTCGCAGCCGGTGGCGCAGCCTACGGGCCCGCCCTGACCGACGTGATCATCATGGCCCCGGACAGCAAGGTCTTCGTCACCGGGCCGGATGTGGTCCGCAGTGTCACCGGTGAGGACGTCGACATGGTGTCGCTCGGCGGCCCGGACGCCCACCACAAGAAGTCCGGCGTGTGCCACATCGTCGCCGACGATGAGCTCGACGCCTACGAGCGCGGCCGTCGCCTGGTCGGGTTGTTCAGCCAGCAGGGCCATTTCGATCGCAGCAAGGCCGAGGCAGGCGACACCGACCTGGCCGCGCTGATGCCCGAGTCCGCGCGCCGCGCCTATGATGTGCACCCGATCGTCGAGGCGCTGCTCGACGAGGGCGTGCCCTTCGAGGAGTTCCAGGCCAAGTGGGCCCCGTCGATCGTTGTCGGCCTGGGTCGGCTGGCCGGGCGCACGGTCGGCGTGATCGCCAACAACCCGCTGCGCCTCGGCGGCTGCCTGAACTCCGAAAGCGCCGAGAAGTCAGCGCGTTTCGTGCGGCTGTGCGATGCGTTCGGTATCCCGCTGGTGGTCGTGGTCGACGTTCCCGGCTACCTGCCCGGTGTGGACCAGGAGTGGGGCGGCGTGGTCCGTCGCGGCGCCAAGCTGCTGCACGCCTTCGGTGAGTCCTCGGTCCCCCGCGTCACGCTGGTGACCCGCAAGATCTACGGCGGTGCCTACATCGCGATGAACTCGCGGTCGCTCAACGCCACCAAGGTGTTCGCCTGGCCGGACGCCGAGGTCGCAGTGATGGGCGCCAAGGCCGCGGTGGGCATCCTGCACAAGCGCAAGCTGGCCGCCGCTCCGGATCACGAGCGTGAGGCCCTGCACGAGGAACTGGCCATCGAGCACGAGCGCATCGCCGGCGGTGTGGATTCCGCGATCGAGATCGGTGTGGTCGACGAGAAGATCGACCCGGCCCACACCCGCAGCAAGCTGACTCAGGCGCTGGCCGAGGCCCCGCACCGGCGCGGCCGCCACAAGAACATCCCGCTGTAACTCGCTTTTCCCGCGAGCAGACGCAAATGTCCCCCAAAACAACAGTTTTGGGGGACATTTGCGTCTGCTCGGCGTACTACCGGGTGGTGTAGCCGCCGTTGGCGAAGATGGTCTGTCCGTTGATCCAGTGCCCCTCGTCGGCCAGGAAAACCACCAGCGGGGCGATGTCGGTGATCTCGGTCAGCCGGTTGCCCATGGCCTGTGACTTGTGGAACTCGACGCGCTCTGGAGTTTCCTGCGGGTAGAAGAACGGTGTGTCCATCGGACCGGGGGCCACGTTGTTGACGTTGATGCCCCGGACGCCGAACTCTTTGGATGCCGCGCGGGTGAAGTGCTCGACGGGGCTCTTGGAGCCGGCGTAGGTCGAGTAACCGTCGGTGTAGGCCGCCAGAAGCGCCGTGACGATGGTGATCACCGAGCCGTTGTCGGCCAGGCGCTTGCCTGCCTGCTGCAGGAAGAAGTAGGCCGCCTTGGCGTTGATGTCGAACATCGAGTCGTACTCGGCCTCAGTGGTTTCCACAAACGGCTTGCGCAGCACCTTGCCCACGGTGTTGATCGCGATGTCGACGCTGCCGAAGGCGTCGACGGCCGTGTCGAAGAGCTTCTCGACGTTGGCCGGCACCGTCAGGTCGCCCTGTACCTTGACGGCCTTGACGCCCGCGGCCTGCACGGCAGCCATCGTCTTGTCGGCATCGGCCTCAGACGAGTCGCTGTTGTAGTGAACCGCGACGTTGACACCCCTCGCCGCCAACGTCGTGCTGATCAGGCCACCCAGGTTCTTCGCACCAGCGGCAACGATTGCTGATTTACCCTCTAGTTTGCTCACAGTCGTCAGCGTAGTTTTGCAATCCACAAATGGATAACGCAAAATACCGATATATTCACAAGGAAAACTTGTATAAGGTGGTCCGGTGTCCCCGAACGCACCTGATCTGCGGCGTTTACGTCAGTTCATCGCCATCGGCGACCTCGGCAGCATTACGGCGGCGGCCGCCTCGCTGCACATTAGCCAGCAGGCACTTTCCAGTTCTATGCAGCAACTGGAGAAGGACCTCAACGCCACGCTGTTCCGGCGCGAGGGCCGCCGCCTGACACTCACTCCGGCGGGTGAACTGCTTCTGGCCGAAGGGCGCGCGCTGCTGGCTGCGGCACGCACCGTAAGCGAGCGGGTCCAACAGGCCGCCGGCGGCGACGCCGAGGTCTTTGTCATAGGCCACACGCCGGCAGTCAGCGGAACCGAGGCCTATACCCTTCTCGAACCCGCCATCACGGCATTCCCGGAAGCCTCGTTCACGTTTCGGCAGCTCTACCCCGATCAGCTCAACGACGCGGTTCTCGACGGCACGGTGCAGCTCGGTCTGCGCCGCGGTGTGCTTCCCACCAACGAATTGGCCACTGCCATCCTGGGTTACGACCGGGTACGGCTGGCGTTGCCGCGCGAACACCGGTTGGCCGACCGCGCCTCTGTCGACATCCACGAGCTCGCCGGTGATCGCATCGCGCTGTGGGCACCACCGGGAACCTCGTACTACAGCGACTTCCTGATGGCCGCATGCCGCCGTGCCGGTTTCGAACCCGACTATGTCGTCAGCCGGGTACAGGGTGCGGCCACCGTCGCCGCTCCCCTCACCACCGGTGCCGCCACGTTCGTCACCACCGCGCCGGGCCCGGCCATGGGCGGCCGCGTTGTCGTCATCGAACTCGAACCTCCCCTTTTGGTGGGGGCTCAGGCGATGTGGCAGCGCCACACGACTTCGGCCATCCGCGACGTCCTCCTGGCCAAGTAGCGGAGTGGCACTACTCGACTTCCCCGAATTCGGCGATCATCTCGGCGGCCACTTCGGCGGCTCGGGCGCGGTCCTCGGCCACCAGCCCGATGCGCGTGCGCCGGTCGAGGATGTCATCTGCGGACAGGGCGCCCTCATGGGTGACGGCGTACTCGAATTCGGCACGGATGACGTCGATACCGTCGGCCACCGGCTCGGTGGGACGGGAGCATCGGGCCCGCGCGATCACGTTGGGCGCCTCCGCCCCGAACCTCGCCACCAGCGAGGACGGCAGCGCATGCTCTGACCGCAGGGTGGCCACCGGGTTGGCCGGGGCACCGACGAGCGGCAGGTTGGCGGTGCGGCAGCCCGGGGCGCCAAGCCCGCGCAGCTGAAGCGCCCGGTCGACGACATCCTGGGCCATGTAGCGGTATTCGGTGAGCTTCCCGCCGATGATGCTGATCACCCCGCTCGCCGACTCGACCACGGCATGCTCACGGGACACGTCGGCCGTGTGGCCCTCCCCTGTGTCGATCAGCGGTCTCAGCCCGGCATAGGCGCCTCGAACGTCAGCAGGGGTCAGTCCAGTGGCCAGTGCGGTGTTGACGGTGTTGAGCAGGAAGTCGATCTCACCCGGAGTCGGCTGCGGCACATCGGGAATGGGGCCCGGCGCGTCCTCGTCCGTCAGGCCCAGATAAACCCGGCCGAGCTGTTCGGGCATGGCGAAGACGAACCGGTTCAACTCCCCCGGTATCGGAATGGTCAGCGCCGCAGTGGGGTTGCCGAACGCCTCGGCGTCGAACACCAGATGCGTTCCGCGGCTGGGCCGTAGCGTGAGCGCCGGGTCGAGATCACCGGCCCACACTCCGGCGGCGTTGATCACCACCCGCGCACTCGCGTCGAAGGAGTCCCCGGTCAGTTGGTCGGTCAGCCGTACCGAGGTCGCGTCGGCCGCACCGGCCGACACCCGGGTCAGGATGCGGGCCCCGTGTTGCGCAGCCGTCCGAGCCACAGCGGTCACCAGGCGGGCGTCGTCGATGAGCTGGCCGTCGTAGGCCAGGAATCCGCCGTCGAGCCCCTCGGTGCGCACGGTCGGGGCCAGTTCGGCCGTACGTCGGGCGTCCACCCGGCGTGACCGCGGCAGGGTCGACGCACTGGTGCCCGCGAGCCTGCGCAGACCGTCGCCGGCCACGAATCCGGTGCGCACCAACACCCGCGACACCCGGCCCATCGACGGCAACAACGGCACCAGCTGCGGCATGGCCTTGACGAGATGAGGTGCGTTGCGGGTCATCAGGATTCCGCGTTCGATGGCGCTGCGGCGAGCAATCCCGATGTTGCCGGTGGCCAGGTAGCGCAATCCACCGTGCACGAGTTTGGAGCTCCAGCGACTGGTCCCGAAGGCCAGATCGTGTTTTTCCACGAGAGCCACGCTCAGACCACGGGTAGCCGCATCCAGGGCGATGCCCGCGCCGGTGATACCGCCGCCGATGACGATCACGTCGACCGGCTGCCCGTCGGCGAGCGCGGCCAATTCGGTTGCGCGCCGGGCGCGGTTGAGCGCAGTCGGACCGGTCATGAAGCCAGATATCCGTTCAGTGCGTGGGTGAGCTCTACCGCCAGGGCCCCGGCGTCGAGGATGGGCTCGACCATCTGTGCGGACTGGATCGCCGACTGGGTGATCAACAGGCACATGGTGGCCAGCTGTCGCGGATCACCGGCCCGAACCCGGTCCCGTTTCGAGCTCACTTCCTGCGCGAGCTTGAGCTCCCCGGCCAGTGCGTCGATCAGGATCTGCTGGCTGGTACCCAGTCGCTCGGCGATGTAGACCATCGCCACCTCGGGCGCGGAGTGCAGCACCGCCATGATCACCTCGTCGTGGCGTAACCGTGCGGCCACCCTCACCATGCGGTCCACCAGCGCCGACCGCCCGGGGCCTTGATTGCCCGTTTCGTCCAACACGCCCACGATCCGCGCGGTGAGCAGCGCGGCCAGGATCGACTGGGTGTCAGGGAAGCGCCGGTACACCGTCGGGCGGCTGACCCCGGCCCGGCGGGCTATCTCGGCCAGGGTCACCCGGTCGACGCCGTAGGCCAGCACACAGCTGGCGGCGGCATCCAAGATCTGGTCGCTCAGCGATCTATCGTTACTGATTGACATCATGTGTAATACTGTAACGCATGACTCAGCCGGCTGAACAGTTTCTGCCTCCGATGAAGTGGAATGCCTGGGGTGACCCGCAGGCAGCCAAGCCACTGTCCGACGGAATCCGGTCCCTGCTCCAACAGGCCCTCGGCGTCGAAGCCGCACCGGCGGCCGAGCCGACGCCTGATCAGGTTCAGTTGCGGCAGTCAGTCCTGTCCGATGCCGACCGAGACGCCCTCACCGCGATCGTCGGCGCGCCGCACTGTGGCGCCGACACCATGTCCCGACTGCTGCACGCCGGCGGCAAATCGACGTTGGACCTGTTGCGCCGCAACGGCTCCGGCGCCCAGGACGCACCCGATGCGGTACTGCTGCCCGGTACCGAGGACGAAGTAGCCGAGGTACTCCGCTACTGCTCCGAACATCGCATCGCAGTCGTCCCGTTCGGCGGCGGGACCAGCGTGGTCGGCGGCCTCGATCCAGTGCGTGGTGATTTCGCCGCGGTGGTCGCACTCGACTTACGCCGGTTCGACGCGCTGCACTCCCTCGACGAGGTGTCCGGTGAGGCAGAACTCGGCGCCGGGGTCACCGGCCCGCAGGCCGAGGCTCTTCTTGGCGCGCAAGGCTTCTCGCTGGGCCACTTTCCGCAGAGCTTCCAGTTCGCCACCATCGGTGGGTTCGCCGCCACCCGGTCCTCAGGCCAGGATTCGGCCGGCTACGGCCGCTTCGACGACATGGTCCGCGGCCTGCGCGCCGTCACGCCCGCTGGCGTCCTCGAGCTCGGCCGGGCCCCGGCCTCGGCGGCCGGCCCGGATCTGCGTCAGCTGCTGCTCGGCTCGGAGGGCGTGTTCGGGGTGATCACCCGGGTGCGGGTCCGCGTGCACCCCGTCCCCGAGACCACGCGCTACGAGGCTTGGTCCTTCCCCGATTTCGCCACCGGCGCCGAGGCGCTGCGGGCAGTCACCCAGACCGGCACCGGCCCGACGGTGATCCGGCTGTCCGACGAGGCCGAGACCGGGGTGAACCTGGCCACCACCGACAGCATCGGAGAACAGAGCATCACGGGAGGCTGTCTGGCGATCACGTTGTTCGAAGGCACTGCGGCACACACCGAGAGCCGCCACGAGGAGACTCGTGCCGTTCTGGCAGGCCACGGCGGAACGTCGTTGGGGGATGCCCCGGCCCGAGCCTGGGAACACGGGCGGTTCAACGCACCGTATCTGCGTGATTCACTGCTGGCCGCGGGTGCCCTGTGCGAGACGCTGGAGACCGCCACGACGTGGTCCAACCTGGCCGCACTCAAGGCCTCCGTCACCGAGGCCTTGACCACCGCACTCGCCGAATCCGGCACGCCCGCCCTGGTGATGTGCCACATTTCGCATGTGTATCCCACGGGCGCCTCCCTCTACTTCACGGTCGTCGCCGCCCAGCGCGGCAATCCGATCGAGCAGTGGCAGGCCGCCAAGAAGGCCGCTTCAGAGGCCATGGTGCGCACCGGCGGCACCATCACCCACCACCACGCGGTCGGGGCGGATCACCGACCGTGGATGCGTGACGAGATCG
Source organism: Mycolicibacterium fortuitum subsp. fortuitum (assembly GCF_022179545.1). The sequence continues at coordinate 3,895,410 of NZ_AP025518.1, forward strand.
GCGACCTCGGTGTCGAGGTACTGCGGGCCGTCAAGGCCACGCTGGATCCGGCCGGAATCCTCAACCCGGGCAAGTTGATTCCGTGAATCGGGTAACGGTCCTGACCAATCCCATGTCGGGCCACGGCAACGCGCCGCACGCTGCCGAGCGGGCGGTCGCACAGCTTCAGCGGCGCGGTATCGACGTGTGCGCGATCGTCGGGACCGACGCCGCGCACGCCCGCCGCCTGGTCGACGAAGCGCTCGACGGCGGCACCGACGCCCTCGTGGTGGTCGGCGGCGACGGCGTGATTTCGCTGGCCCTGCAGGCGCTGGCCCGCGGCGATGTCCCCCTGGGCATCGTGCCGGCGGGGACGGGCAACGATCATGCCCGCGAATACCGTTTGCCCACCGGTGATCCCGAGGCCGCCGCCGATGTGGTCGCCGACGGTCACACCGAGATAGTCGACCTCGGTCGCATCGAGGATGGCGCGGGTGCGGTCAAGTGGTTCGGCACCGTGATGGCCGCCGGGTTCGATTCCCTGGTCAGTGACCGCACCAACCGGATGCGCTGGCCCCACGGCCGGATGCGTTACAACGTCGCGATGCTGGCCGAGATCTCGAAGCTACGGCTGCTGCCGTTCCGCCTGACGTTCGATGACGGTCCTGAGATCAAGACGGATCTCACTCTGGCGGCATTCGGCAACACCCGCAGCTACGGCGGCGGCATGCTGATCTGCCCGGGCGCAGATCATTCTGACGGGCTGCTCGACGTCACGATGATCACCTCAGCGTCCCGCACCAGGCTGATCCGGTTGTTCCCCACCGTTTTCAAGGGCACCCATGTGGACCTCGACGAGGTCACCACCAAGCGCGCCAGGTCGGTTCACGTCGAGTGTCCGGGGATAAACGCTTATGCCGACGGGGATTTTGCACTTCCGCTGCCGGTCACGGTGTCCGCTGTGCCGGGCGCGCTCCGCTTGCTGGTGCCCAAGCAGCCGTGAATGAACTCGACCATGCAGTCGCGGGCCTCGCGGCTCTCTGGGAGAAACGGCAGGAATGCCGGGAAAGCGTGGAGCTGACCGGGCCACAGCTTGAGGGTGCTCGATCGCCCAGCCTCGGTCAGTACCTCATGCATGCGTTCGGCATCGCAACGCAGCGCCTCCGATTCGGCCGCGATGATCAGGCTCGGCGGAAAATCGGTGAGCACTCCGTTGACCGGTGACAGGGCATAGGCGTCCGAGTTCTTGGGCCCGACGCATTCGACGATCATCGGCAGGGCAAGCCCGATCCCCATCCGGTCCTCGGCGAAATTGGCATGGCCGGAACGGCGCTCGCCATCGAGTTCGAGCAGCGGGCTGACGCCGATGACGCCGGCCGGTGTGCCGATGCCCTGGGCCTGAGCGGCGAGTACGGTTGCAAATGACAGGAATCCGCCTGCCGAGTCACCCGCCACGATGGTGTTGGCCGGGTCCGCACCCTGATCCAGCAGCCAGCGGTAGGCGCGCAGGCAATCCGCGACGGACTCGTCGACGGTCACATCGGGGTGCTGCCGGTACTCGACATGCACCACCGGAAGTCGGGTCTGGCGGGCAAGCGCGACCACGACATGCGAGTGGGTATCGAAGCCGCCGAGAAAGAATCCCCCGCCGTGCAGGTAGAGGATGACGCCGTCAGAGAGCGGGCGGTGTGCCGATTCGGCTGTGCGGATGGTCTCGAGCGTCACCTGGCCGAGCGTGATACGACTGGTCCGCAGGCCCCGCCGCGGGCGGAGCCGCTGGAGCCGCGCGAGCGCATTGATGCGACGGCCGATCAAGGCGAGGCGCTCCTCGACCGCTCGATCTCCTTGGTAGGCAACCGATCTACGAACCTGGACGAGCAGGGTTCGGCGGGCGATGGCGTAGCATGCCCGAGATCTGCGACTGGGGCGTCGAGTCGACGACACAGCAGCTGGTGACACCATCAATGACTCCTTCGGGTTACTTCGGCGTTCCGAGCGCGGCAAGCAGTTTCACCAGGTGCCCGAACGCGTCGGTGAACGGCCGTGCCGGCACCGAGGGATCGATGGCCCGCTGGATGCCGAGGCCGATGCCGGCGCTGAGCAACAGATTGCCGAGATCCTCCAGGCTCGCCGCGACCTCACTGTTGGCCAATTGCATCTCGGTGAGACCGAGCTCGGCCGACATCGACCTGAGTACGTCGATGACCATTTGCGCCGCTTCGTTGCGCAACGCTGTGATCATCTGTGAGAGCTCGGGATTGTTCCGGGACAGCACCGCGAATTCGAGTTCCAGCATGGTCCAGCCGACATCACCCGCCGTGCGCTCGAGCCAGGCACTCAAGGCGTCCACGCGACTGTTGAGTTCCGCGTCGGATATCGCGAGTTCGGCCATCTCGGCGAACTTCTCACGGTGGATCAGTTCGAGGACATCGCGGCACAGATTGGGTTTGCTGCCGAAGTTCGAGTAGACCGCGCCCTTCGAGAAGCCCGCGTCGTCGGCGATGTCTTCGAGGCTGGTGGCGGCGTATCCATGGCTCAGAAAGCGCTGTTTCGCGGCCTGCAGAAGTTCTGCCCGCGTCTGTTCCTGGCGTTGAGCCCTGGTCAGCCGCGGCATTCGCTGATGATAGATCGAAGCAGACCCTGGGTATTGAATTAACTCAAAGTATTCAGATACCGTGAGTATCCGGACGGTCGTGATACGACTCCAGGGAAGGCATGACGTGCGGTTTTCACAACGGCAGGTGTCAGTGGACGGGGCGGTGGTCGTCGTCACGGGCGGGGCGCGCGGTATCGGCGCCAAGACAGCTGAGCTGTTCTCGGCCCGGGGCGCGACGGTATGGATCGGTGACGTCGACGTCGAGGTGGCCGCGACGACCGCGGCCGGTATCCCCCGTTGCCGGGCGGCCTACCTCGACGTCACCCAGCGATCGTCGTGGGACCGCTTCATCGCGGATGCCGTCGGCGAGTCGGGCAGCATCGACATCCTGGTCAACAATGCCGGGGTCATGCCGCTCGGGGCGTTCGACTCCGAACCGGAGACCACCACCGACCTGATCCTCGACGTCAACGTGCGCGGAGTGCTGAACGGCATGCGCGCGGTGGTCCCGTCGATGGTGGCCCGCGGTCACGGTCACGTGGTGAACGTCGCCTCGATGGCGGGCATGATCCCGATTCCGGGCATGGTGACCTACAACGCCAGCAAGTTCGCCGCTCTCGGGGCCTCACTGGCCGCCCGACGCGAATACGCGGGAACCGGCGTCACTGTATCCGCGGTGCTGCCGTCAGCGGTCCGCACCGAACTCACCTCGGGCGTGCAGCTCGGAAACGGCCTTCCCACAGTGGATCCCGAAGACGTGGCTCGGGCGGTCCTCAAAACGGTAGGCACCCGCGCCGCGCGCACGTCGGTCCCGGGCTGGGTCGCTCCCGGATGGGCACTCGTGGACGCCCTGGTGCCCGAAGCACTTCAACGTACGGTGCGGGACAAGATCAACGATCGTCGTGCCCTGACCGAAGTGGATGCGCAAGGCCGGTCGGCGTACCTGCAGCGCGTCGAGCGTCAGGCGAATTCCCATGCTTCGCAGTCCGATTCCGAGGTGACGCCATGACCGCGGCGCTGGTGATCGGTTGCGGTGGGACCATCGGCGGGGCGTGGACCGTGGCCGCGCTGCATGCACTGGCCGAAGAAACCGGATGGGATCCACGCGAGGCCACCGTGCTACAGGGCACCTCGGCCGGGGCCGAGCTCGTCACGATGCTCGGTGGCGGTGTCGCCGTCGCCGATCTGGTGGCGATGCAGCGTGGCACCGCAACCGACGAGCGCCTGCGCCGCCACATCGCGGCCACCCCACCCAGCCTTCCGCCGATTCCGTTGCCGCGGCTGCTCAACCCGCGGCTGCTCGGCAGCCAAACGGGTCTCGCCGCCGCCACCGGCATCGCCCCCGTCGGCCGGGGCGACGCCGACTGGCTGCAGCACCTCGCCGACGGATTCTCCGATGACACGGGTTGGCTGCCTCACCCCGGTGTCCGGATGGTCGCCTTCGACTACCAGCGCGGCGAACGTATCGCCTTCGGGGCACCCGGCGCACCGGCGGCCACCGCCGGAGAAGCGCTCCGCGCATCCTGGGCCGTACCCGGCTGGATGGCCCCGGTCACGATCGGCGGCAGACACTTCGTCGACGGCGGTGCCGCGTCGACCGCGTCGGTCGATCTGATCGCACCGGAAGAGGCCGAGACCATCTACGTCATCACGCCCATGGCCTCCGAACCGGGAACGCGTGCACCGGGAGTCGGCGGAAGACTGGAGCACCTCCTGCTGCGCCGGCCCATGTCGGTCGGACTGGACCGCGAAGTGGCCGCCGTGCGGGAGCGCGGGGCGCACGTTGTCGTCATCAGGCCCGACGCGGCGGATCTGTCCGGCCTCGGTTCACATTTCATGCGGCGTGGCCGGCGCCTGTCTGCCTTCGAGGCTTCGATGCGCACTGCCCCCGCCACGGTGCGGCGCGCGCTCGCCGTCAGTGAGGAGGCCCGATGAGCCGCGAGGTCCGCATCGTCGTCATCGGCGCCGGGATGGCGGGCATCGCCACGGCCTACACCCTCAAACAAGCCGGGTTCACGAACTTCACCGTCCTGGAAAAAGGTTCGGATGTCGGCGGCGTCTGGCACTGGAACCGGTATCCCGGGCTCACCTGCGACGTCCCGTCACAGATCTACCAGTTCTCCTTCGCTCCCAAACCGGACTGGAGCCATATCTGGGCCAGCGGTGAGGACATCCAGCGCTATCACCGCGACGTCGTCGAACGTTTCGATCTCGGGACGCATGTGCGGTGCAACACCGAGGTCACCGAGGCGCGTTACGACAGCACCACGACGTCGTGGACCCTGACCACGGCCGACGGTGACACCCTGACAGCCGATTTCGTCATCTGCGCCACCGGGGTGCTGCATCACCCGTCGATACCCGACATTCCCGGAATGGACACCTTCGGCGGACAGATCGTGCACACCGCACGGTGGGATCCGACCATCAGGACCGACGGTCGGCGGGTCGCCGTGATAGGCACGGGATCAACTGGTGTGCAGGTGGTTTCGGCCTTGCAACCCAAAGCCCGGGCGTTGCTGCACTTCGCCAGATCGCCGCAGTGGATCCTGTGGGCACCGATGTCGCTGCGGCAGTCGTCGATCCTCGGTCGGGTGTTGCACCGACGACCAGGCTGGCATGACGCTCTGTTCCGGAGCCTGCAATGGGTGTCCGGAATCCTGGCCGATGTCGTCACAACCCCGTCGTGGCGGCGCAAACTCGTCCAGCAATACGCCCGCTGGAGCCTGGCCGCGCAGGTCCGCGATCGCTCTTTGCGGGCGAAACTCACCCCGGACTATGAGCCGCTGTGCAAACGCCAGGTGGTCTCTGGCACCTACTACCGGGCCATCAAGCGACCCAACGCGAGCCTGATCGTCGAACCCATCCAGGAATTCACCCCGACCGGTATCCGGACGGCCGACGGCACGCACCACGACATCGACATCGCGGTGCTCGCCACAGGCTTCCATGCACACAACTACATGCGGCCGATGACCGTCGTAGGGCGCGACGGCATCACCCTCGACGAGGCCTGGGTCAAGGGTCCGCGGGCCTACCGCATGACCGCGATCCCAGGGTTTCCGAACCTGTTCACCGTGCTGGGTCCGAACTCACCGACAGGCTCGATCCCGCTGCAGTACTCGGCCGAGCGCACCGCGAGCTACATCGTGGCCTGGCTCAAACGGTTTGCGGACGGCGAGCTCTCCGAGGTCGAGGTCACCGAGGAGGCCACCGACGACTTCAACGCCGCGGTCGCTGACGCGCTCGGTCCGACCGTGTGGAACACCGGGTGCAATTCGTGGTACCTCACCGAGGCCGGGACGATCGACCTGTGGCCGTTCGACCGGGCCACCCTGACTCGGATGCTGTCCACACCGGAGCCCGCCCACTATCGCCTCAGGTGAGGCGAGCCTGCCCAGTTCAGAACCACTTTCGGCGATTCGGCGTGTTTGCCCGACAGCGTCAACGGCGCACGGTACGTTTCGTTTGGGTCGGGTTTGAGTTGAGTGGACTGGTACGGAGCTTCATGGAATCGACCAAATACATCGGCCGCGTCGGCGCATTGGCCGTTGCTCTCGGCATCGGCACGGCCCTGACTTCCGGAACCGGAATCGCGTGGGCCGAAGACGGACACGGCAGCGCCGGCAAGGCCGGCACCAGCAGCTCCGACGGTGGACCCGCCAAACCGAACACGAAACCGTCTGCAGGCAAAACGTCGACCGCCAGGAAGCCCGCCACCGCGCCGTCGGGCGCACTGTCGAAGATCGGCGAACGCGTCCGCAAGGAAGTCGAGTCCGGCCTCGGCGAGGTGAGCGAGGCCGTCAAACGGACGCAGAGCCGGTTGGATACCGCCCGCACCCCACAGCGCACCCCGACGGCCAAGGTGCGAGCCAAGATTCAGGGCACACTGGTCACGGCCCCTGATCCCGGTGAAAAGGTCAAGAACTCACGGAGCAAGGCGGACGTCCCCGAAAAAGTGGAGACCTCTCGCATCTACCCAGAGGCGACGGCCACCGAGCCTGGCCAACGGCGCGCACTTCGCCCTGACACCGTGGTGGTGCGTCTCGACGAGGCCACCGAGCGCATGGCCCAGCGCAGTCACGACGTCGTCTCGACGGTGCGCACCCAGGTCGCCACGTTCGACGTGGCCGACATCGCGCCGAAGAAGACCGTCGTTCCGGAAGCACCGCAGACGCCACCCAAGATCAGCGCACCGCCGGTGGTTTCGGCGCTGTTGAGCGTCGCGGGGCTGTCGCCGTTCGGTGCGGGTACCAGCCCGGTGGCCCCCGCACAGTCCCCGGCATTGTGGGCCATGATGGCTTGGACCCGAAAGGAATTCGAACGGTCGATCAATCCGCTCGGGTCGCGCGTGGTCTCGGCCAACGATGCCGCGTCGGTGGTTGCCGAAGGCGAGATCCAGCCGATGGCGGCCACTCCCGGCACGGCGGCCGTACAGACCGATGATCTGACGCCCAAGCCCCAGGTGCCGTCGTCATTGGCCGATTTCACGACCAAGCTCGGGTGGGTCACCGGTCAGGGCTACACCGATCACTGGTACGTCGCAGGCACCGATCTCGGCATCATGTGGAACAGCGGCTATACCGATGAGAACGGCACACCCATCATCTACACGTTGTTCGGCGATACCTACAGCGGGCCGGGCATGACCGGCGACTGGCGCAACAACGTGTTGTTCCGCACGGTGGACACCGACCTGTCCAACGGCCTGCAGTTCAGCGGCGCGGTGATCAATGCCGGGGCACAGTATCCGGGTGATCCCAACGGGGAGCATCAGTGGTACGGCACCGGAGGCGCCCCGGCCGGCGCCACCCAGATCATCTACGACCCGGGCGGCCTCAACGGCCTGTTCGGCCAGACCTACACGATGATCCCGACCTCGGCGATCGCGATCGAAAACCCGGATGCCGAAGGCGGTTACCGGCAGTACGCCACGGTGATGTCGATCCGCACCTGGGACAACCCGGGCAGCTGGACCACGAACTACTCCGCGATCGCCTACTCCGACGATGGCGGCAAGACGTGGACGGTCGATCGCGACACCGTTCGTTCCTCGGGCTGGTTCCGAGCCGGTCCGGCCTACGTACCGGGTGACGAACATTTCCAGCAGAACGCACTGGTCATGTCGGACGACCCGACCGACCCGTACGTCTACGTATACGGAACACCGTCGGGCAGGCAGGGTTCGGCATACGTCGCAAGGGTGCGGCAGGATCAGATCACCGACCTGAGCGCCTACGAGTACTGGTCGGGTGAGGATTCCAGCGGTGCAGGACAATGGGTGACCGGCGACCCGTCGGCCGCGGTTCCGGTGTTCGGTTCCAGCAGTACCGATTTCCTGCCGACGCTCTACAAGGTGGCGGACTTCTTCACCTTCGGGTTGTTCACCAAGATCGCGAACGGCATCTGGGTCGGCGGCCTGCCCACAGGCGGCAATGTCAGCGAAATGTCGGTGCAGTACAACGAGTACCTGGGCAAGTACGTGGTGCTCTACACCGACGGCGGCAACAACGTCGTGATGCGGGTTTCGGATTCACCGCAGGGTGAATGGTCGGATACCACGACGCTGGTGAACAACAACCTGACGAGCAACACCGGCATGTATGCGCCGATGGTCCACCCCATGTCGGGCACCGACTACTTCAACACCGTCGACGCCAACGGCAACGTGGTGCAGGACAACTCGCAATACCTGTACTACAACCTGTCCTACTGGGGTGACTACAACGTCCGGCTCATGCGCACCGACCTGTCATCGATGAAGACGGTCTCGGTGTAGCCGGATGTCTCGAACGTTGGCGTTGAGTGCGGCGGCCCTGACCGTGGCTGCCGCACTCAGCACAACTGCATGTGCACACGCCGAGCCCGAACCACCGCCGTCGGGCCCGTCCGAAACCACGGCGCCGCAACCGGACTCCCCCTGCGCCGCAGGTCTCGCGGGGGCACTGACCCCGGCCGACCCCGCACAAGTGGGTAACAACCGGCGGCTGCTGCACTGCGCGGACGACACCTGGCAGACGTTCAGCGATCCCTATCCCTCATCGGACCGCTGGCTGAGCACGGGTCCGGAGCTGATTCTGCACGGTCAGGGCCGGCGCAATCCGGAGGCCGCAGCCGGCACCTGGGCGGCCACCCCGCAGACCGCGGAGGCTCATTGCAGAGTCGAGGTCGTCGACGTCCTCGCTGCCGGTAGGACATCAGAACCGCAGACCTTCACGGCGGCTCCGGGGCAGCCGCTGACCTTCGAGGTCAGCGACCATATGTTCACGATGAAGCTCAGCGGCTACTGCCTGTGGGCACGCAGCTGACGCACTACCCCACGCCGCGGGTGAGCCAGGACACCTCGCCCACATCGCCGCCGTTGCGGTAGGGCTCCAGGGACTCGTCCCATGCGGTGCCGAGCACGGTGTCGAGTTCGGCTGCCAGCATGTCGGCGCCGCCGGCCATGAGGGAACGCAGCCGCATCTCACCGACCATCACGTCGCCGTTGGCGCTCATCGCACCGCTCCACAATCCCAGCTGCGGCGTGTGGCACCAGCGGTGCCCATCCACTCCGGCGCTGGGGTCCTCGGTCACCTCGAAGCGCAGCACAGACCAGGAGCGCAGGGCATTGGCCAGCTGCGCCCCGGTGCCGACGGGCCCGATCCAGTTGGTCACCGCGCGCAACTGGCCGGGCATGGCCGGTTGCGGGGTCCACTTCAGGTTCGCCCGCGCCGACAGGGTCGACGACAACGCCCACTCAACATGCGGGCAAACCGCCGCGGGTGAGGCATGGATGTACACCACGCCCGTCGCCGCGTCGGCGAACTGGTTCGACGCACGCATCTGCTACTCCTTCGGGATACGAGGGACGTCTTCCCCAACGGCCTGGTATTCCGATCGAGTGCAGTTGTCTGTGTCGCGCGTGTCTATTGTGCCCTGTGTGGCCAGTGTTGCGCTAGTCTGTGCCGTTTTCTCTCAGCACTCCATCAGATATCGCCGGCCACAGCGGGTAGGTCCACTCCCCGAAGTCGCGGTCGGTGAGGACCACCAAGGCCAGGTCAGCCACCGGATCGACCCACAGGAACGTACCCGACTGACCGAAATGACCGAAGGTGGCCGGCGAGTTTGCCGAGCCCGTCCAGTGCGGCGATTTGCCGTCCCGAATTTCGTAGCCGAGTCCCCAGTCATTCGGCCGTTGCACGCCGAACCCGGGCAACACGCCATCGAGGCCGGGAAATTGCACCGTCACCGCCTCCTGGTGCAGCTGCTCGGACACCAGAGTCGGACGGAGCAACTCCGCTGCGAAAGCCGCCAGATCGGCAACTGTCGACACGCCGCCGAACCCGGCTGTCTCCGCACCGCCCACCAGAGTCGACTTGGCCATCTGCAGCGGCTCGAACACAGCCTCGGTCAGATAGCTGGCGAACTCGATGTCGGCGGCGGCCTCGACAGCGCGGGCCAACAGTTCGAATCCGTAGTTCGAATAGATCCGACGCTGCCCCGGCCGGGCGAGTACGTCGGCCGAACGCATCGACACGCCCGATGCGTGCGCCAGCAGGTGCCGGATCGTCGAACCGGGCGGCCCGGCCGGAGTGCCGAGTTCGACCGCGCCCTCTTCGATCGCGATATGCGTGGCCCGGGCCACGAGCGGTTTGGTAACCGAGGCCAGCGTGAAGGACTTATCGAGATCGCCGTGGCCTGCTACAACGCCTGAGGGCCCCACCACGGCCGCAGCCGCGGAGTCGACGGGCCAGGTTTCGATAACGCGGAGGACTTCGGCGGCGCTCATCGAGACCAAATCTATCGGGCACGCCCCAGGTTCCGGGAAAGCAGTTCCTCGACCATGCTCGCTGCCACCGCATCCACGTCATCGACCAGACGCCGCAGGCCGACCACCCGGCGCACCAACTCCCCGGGGTCGGGGTTCGCAACCACCGAGAGGCGATGCACGTCCAGGACCGCGCGGTAAGCCGACTCCGCGGACTCCGGTTCGATGGCTTCACACCAACCCTGCATCGACTGCGTCCACGATGCCAATCGATCACCGGCGCCCTGGCGATGCGCCAAGCTCAATGCCCGTCGGTACACATCGCCCGCCCACTCCACCGGCACCGATTGGTCGAGCACCGGGAGCAGGACCTGGTCGAGCACGGTGAATCCGGTCGGATCACCGGCGGCCACGGTCGCCATTCCGGCCATGGCCCGGGCCAGCGTGGACAGGGCGGTATCGTCCAGGCGCTCGGCGACGGCGGTCAATTGAGCTGTCGCGGTGGAGAATCGCCCGGCGTCACCGGCGTCCGCCGCCGTCGCGGCCTGCAGGTATGTCAGGTAACCGTGGGCGGTGGTCTCCGGGACGCCGTCGAGCAGCATCTGTGCCCGCTGCCCCCAGCTGCCGGCCAGCGCCACGTGACCCCGGGACAACCAGGCCAAACCGAGCTCTGTTGCCTTCATCGCTGCCTGCACCGGGTCGGTACGCAGCAGCCGGGTGTGCACCTGTTCGTTGATCCGCACGGATTCGCGGCCATGACCCTGCCGCCACGCGGCGGCCGCGTACACGGCAAGATCGTCGGTATCGAGGGCCTGCACGCCGTCGACGCGGCTGAAAGATTCGTAGCTGGTGCGCCAGTCATTTCGCCGATACGCCGAGCGTGCGACCACGAGCAGTTGGGTTCGATCGTCGACCACAACCCACGGTAACGCGAGCATGCGTCGGCGGGCCCGAGATTCGGCGCACGACAAGTTGCCACCACTAATTGGACACCTGTCCGGTTTGCATTAGGTTATAGGCATGAGCCAGACGGTGCGTGGTGTGATTTCTCGGTCCAAAGGTCAGCCTGTCGAACTGGTCGACATCGTCATTCCCGATCCGGGTCCCGGTGAGGTAGTGGTCGACATCATCGCCTGCGGCGTGTGCCATACCGACCTGACCTACCGCGAAGGCGGCATCAACGACGAATACCCGTTCCTGCTCGGCCACGAGGCCGCCGGCACGGTCGAATCGGTCGGCGAGGGCGTCACCCACGTCGAACCCGGTGACTTCGTCATCCTCAACTGGCGCGCGGTGTGTGGGGAATGCCGGGCCTGTAAGCGGGGCCGTCCGCACCTGTGCTTCGACACCCACAACGCCGCCCAGAAGATGACGCTGACCGACGGCACCGAGTTGACCCCGGCCCTGGGCATCGGCGCATTCGCCGACAAGACCCTGGTTCACGAAGGGCAGTGCACCAAGGTCGATTCCGAAGCCGACCCGGCCGTGGCCGGCCTGCTGGGCTGCGGCGTGATGGCCGGCATCGGCGCGGCGATCAACACCGGCGCGGTGACCCGTGACGACACCGTCGCCGTCATCGGCTGTGGCGGCGTCGGTGACGCGGCGATCGCCGGTGCCGCCCTGGTCGGCGCCAAGAAGATCATCGCCGTCGACACCGACAACAAGAAGCTCAACTGGGCCCGCGATTTCGGTGCCACCCACACCATCAACGCTCGTGAGCTCGACGCGGTCGAGACCATCCAGGATCTGACCGACGGCTTCGGTGCCGACGTGGTGATCGACGCGGTCGGACGCCCCGAGACCTGGAAGCAGGCGTTCTACGCGCGCGATCTGGCCGGCACCGTGGTGCTGGTCGGGGTACCGACGCCGGACATGACGCTGGAGATGCCGCTGGTCGACTTCTTCTCCCGCGGTGGATCATTGAAGTCCTCCTGGTACGGCGACTGTCTGCCCGAGCGCGACTTCCCCACGCTGATCTCCCTGTATCTGCAGGGCCGGCTGCCGTTGGAGAAGTTCGTCTCCGAGCGCATCGGCCTGGACGCGATCGAAGACGCGTTCCACAAGATGCACGCCGGTGAGGTGCTGCGGTCCGTGGTGGTGCTGAAGTGAGCGCATCCAACATCCAGCGGGTTGTCACCAGCGGCAAGTTCGAACTCGACGGCGGCAGCTGGGATGTCGACAACAACATCTGGATCGTCGGCGACGACAATGACGTGGTGGTGTTCGACGCCGCCCACACCGCCGCCCCGATCATCGAGGCAGTGAACGGCCGCAATGTGGTCGCGGTGGTGTGCACCCACGGCCACAACGACCACATCACCGTGGCCCCCGAGCTCGGCAAGACGCTGGACGCCCCGGTGCTGCTGCACCCGGCCGACGAGATGCTGTGGCGGATGACCCACCCCGACAAAGAGTTCCGCACCGTCGACGACGGTCAGGTGCTGCGCGCCGGCGGCATCGAGCTACACGCCCTGCACACCCCGGGACACTCCCCCGGCTCGGTCTGCTGGTCGATCCCCGAACTGGGCGCGGTGATCTCCGGCGACACCCTGTTCCAGGGCGGCCCCGGCGCCACCGGACGTTCGTTCTCGGACTTCCCGACGATCCTGGACTCCATCTCCAAGCGGCTGGGAATGCTGCCCGGTGAGACCGTCGTCTACACCGGCCATGGTGACACCACCACCATCGGCGACGAGATCGTGCACTACGACGAATGGGTCGCGCGCGGGCATTAGCACTTGCGATCACGCTGAGCCAGTTGCTTACCAACAGGCGGCGGCGCGCCCATAGTGGAACCTATGACGAGTTCAGGTGGGCGTACCGCAGCGGTGATCGGCGCAGGACAAACCGGGGTGACGGCCGCACTCGGACTGTTGGACAACGGGTTTGAGGTCACCCTCTACAGTGACCGGGATCAGCGCAGTTTGCGCGACGACGTTCCGGCCACCGGCACCGCGCTGATCTTCGGGGAGGCCCAGCGCGCCGAGGAGTCGCTGGGCCTCAACACCTACCTGGCCACCGCTCCGACCTCCACCGGCGAGAGTGTGCGCGTGGTGGCCGGCTCGGGCCCCGACCGTTCGGAGGAGATCGCGTTCGATGTCGACTTCGACGGGTTCGTCGGGCTCGCGGTGGATACCCGACTCAAGGCCGACGACCGGCTGACCCTGTTCCAACAGCGGGGCGGCAGGTTCGTGGTCGAGGCCGTCGACCCGGCCCGGCTGGACCGCATCGCCGCGGATGTCGACCTCACGCTGGTGGCGACCGGCCGGGGCGGCTTGTCCTCACTGTTTCCGGTCGACGCAGCGCGATCCGCCTACGATCGTCCCCAACGCAGCCTGCTGACCGTGACGACGACCGGACTACCTTACGGCCCGGAGGTTTTCGCGCATCGCAGCGCTTCGGGTGGACGCCACAGCGCCTTGACCGTGGTCACCGACCAGGGTGAAGCCTGGTGGGGTGGGTACCTGCACAAGGACGCCGGGCCGACGTGGGCGTTCCTGGGGTGGGCGCGACCCGGCAGCGAGTGGGAGCGCCGCTTCGCCGGCGCCGACAGCGCGCAGTCCGCGTTGGACATCGTCACCGCGCTGCATCGTGATTACATCGATTGGGACCTGCCCGAGGTGAGTGCCGTCAGGGCTCTTGATGAGGATCCACACTCCTGGCTCAAGGGCGCGGTCACCCAGGTGGTGCGCGACGGGGTGGGACGCACCGCGAGCGGCCATCCGGTGGCCGCCCTGGGCGACACCGCGGTGTCCTACGATCCGATCGCCGGCCAGGGCGCCCAAGGCGGACTGATACAGGCCGCAGCACTGGTCCGCAAGGCAGCCGAGCACGATGGGGCGTTCGGCGAGGCCTGGCTGCGCAACGCATTCGAGGATTTCTACGCGGACCGGGCACGGTCCGCACAGCTGGTCACCCGGTTGTTCCTGTCGGATCCCGACCTCGCCGAATACGGCGACCTGTTCTTCGCGGCAGCCCAGGGCAGCCCGCGGTTCGCCTCGAAACTGTATGGGCTACTGAATGATCCACGGCCTGTCGAAGCCCTCACCTCCGAGGCCGCGGCCAAACAGCTGATCACCGATTTCTCCGGGGAGCCTGCCGACGCCTTGCTGGAACGGTTCGTCCCAGCCGGATCTTTCCAGCGATCGGGATTGGCAACGCGGGCCGCATAGCGGACCCGTGCGTCAGCTTCCGAGGATGCGGCGTTTCTCCGCTTCGAATTCCGCCTCGGTCAACGCGCCGCTATCACGCAGGGCGGCAATGGTCTTCAGCTGTTCCAGCCGTATCCCCTGATCGCCGGGAGCGTGCGAACCGACGCCGGCCGGCGAATATGTCGGGGTATACGTCGGGGCGGAGGTCGGCTCATAGGAGGCGACCATCGGAATCGCCTGCTTCCCCGAGCGGAGGCTCCACCAGATCGACAGGCCGAGCGCGACAGCGGCCAGGACCGTCAGCCCGATGAAGGGCCACATCACCCAGTAGTAGGGACTGCTGTGTCCGAACACGAGTCGGGGATTCTGAGACGCGAAGACCGAGGCCTTGGCGTCGATACGGTAGGTGCCGGCCTGCTTGATGTGGGCGGTGAAGACCCGCACCGTGATTTCCCTATTGGTCTTCGATGAACTGCTCATCGAGTCGGTGATGAGCGGTGTGGCCACTCCGGTCGGCGGCGTGATGGCCAGTTGGATCGGAGGGACCATCACCCCCTTGCCGCCCACGGTGAGGGTCGTGGCGCGGTAGGCGATGTCCACGTCGCCGGCGGGCAACTCCAGACTCGCCGAGCCCGGGATCGGCACCTCGCCGTAGGCATCGTCATCTGCGATGACGAATGCGTTCACCATCACCGACGCGATGATGCCGAGAACACCGATGACCAAGGCGATGACGGACACGATGATCGCCGTCCGCGGGGCGCCCCCTCCGCTACTCATCGCCGAAGTGTGTCATAGGCGGTCGGTAGCGGGTTACCGTCGGGGTATGCCTCGCGACGACACGCAGAGCACCGAGACCGCCCGACCGGGACGGCGGGTCGCCCTGCGCTACTGGGTGGTGTTGATATTGGTCGGCCTGGCCGCAATCTTCGTCGCGCAGAACCGTGATCGGGTGGGTGTACACGTGCTGTGGGTGACCGTCGAGTCGCCGATGTGGTTCATCTTGGTCATCATTTTCGTCATGGGCCTCCTCATCGGACTTCTGCTGCGCCGGCGACGGCGAACCTGATCATGGCCAGGCCGCGCCGAACCGCACCCCGCCCGCATACCGCCGGAATGAATTCGGCGATCAAGCTTCTCGAGCTCGCGGCGCACACGGTGCCGATCCCGGCGGTGCCTCAACCCGTCGTCATCGCCGACTACGGTGCCGGCACCGTGCACAATTCGATGCAACCGATCAACGCCGCCATCGCGGCGGTGCGCAGCCGCACCCGGCCCGAGCACTCGATTCTGGTGACGCACACCGATGTCGCCGACAACGACTTCTGCACGATGTTCCGGATCCTGGAGGAGGATCCGGAGTCCTATCGGCACAGGGATTCGGCCACGTTCAGTTCGGCGATCGGCCGGTCGTTCTACAGCCAGATCCTGCCTTCGAACAGCGTGCACCTGGGCTGGTCGGCCTGGGCGGTGGCGCGACTGAGCACGGTGCCCATGCCGGTCGCCGACCACGTCGTCGCGGCCTACAGCAACGACGAGCGGGTGCGCGCTGCCTATGCCAGGCAGGCAGCTCACGATTGGCACGAGTTCATCGCTTTCCGGGGCCGCGAACTGTGTCCGGGTGGTCGGCTGGTGGTGTTGACGACCGCAGTGGACGATGACGGCGATTTGGGCTATCGCCCGTTGTTCCGCGCCGTCGTCGGTGCGCTGACCGAGCTGATTGCCACCGGTGTGGTGAGCGCCGAGGAGGCGACGCGAATGTCGTTGCCGATTGCGGGACGTCGTGCCGCGGATTTCACCGCACCCTTCGCCCCGTCGGGACGGTTCGAGCGGCTGGAGATCCAGCACGTCGAGCTGATCGACGCGGAGGACCGGATCTTCAACGCCTATCGCAGCGACAAGAACGCAGGCGCTTTCGGCACCCGCTGGGCCGATTTCCTCAGGTTCACGGCGTTCGCCGATCTGGGGGCGACGCTGGAAGGGGGTCCCGAACGGTTGACGGTGTTCTACGACCGCCTGCATGCGGGCATCGCGGCACGGTTGTCCGCCGAGCCCGAGGAGATGCGCATTCCGATCGCCGCGGTGGTGTTGGAGAAGCGCCGGCCCAGCCAGTGATCAAACCGGCGACCAGGCCGGCAGTGTCGCGTCGATCAGATGCGGTCCCGGCTCCGCCAGCGCCGCACGGAACTGGTCGGCAAGCTCGTCGGCGGTGGTGGCACGGGTGGCCGGCACGCCGAATCCCTGTGCGATCGAAGCGAAGTCGATGTCGGGCCGACGCAGGTCGAGCAGTGAGCGCGACCGCTCCCCGTCGGCCTGCGTGCCCACTCGCAGCAACTCGAGTTGCAGGATGGCGTAGGCGTGGTTGTTGAGGATCACCACCGTGATGTCGAGTTGCTCGCGGGCCATGGTCCACAGGGCCGAAATGGTGTACGCGGCACTGCCATCGGACTGCAGGGCGATGACCGGCCGGTCCGGCGCGGCGATTGCGGCTCCCACCGCGACCGGCAGGCCCTGTCCGATGGCGCCGCCGGTCAGGGTCAGGACATCGTGGCGGGGAGCGGTTGCAGTGGCCACCGGCAGAAACACGCCGCTGGTGTTGGCCTCGTCGGAGATGATCGCGTTCTCCGGCAGTAGCGCCGCGATCACCTGCGCCAGGCTCTGTGGATTGAGCGGGCCGGTGGGCAACTCGGTCGGGCCGGGCGGCGGCGGGGCGGGTAGTGCGCCACCCAATTCGTCGGCCAGTGCGGCCAGTTCATCCACAGCCAGCTCACAGACCTCGGCACCTTCGGGTACCAACGCACTCGGCTTGCCCGGGTAGGCGAAGAACGACACCGGCGACTTCGCGCCGACCAACACAAGATGTGTTGCCCCGGAGAGTTGTTGAGTGGCCTGCTCGGCCAGGTAGCCGAGCCGCTCGATGGGCGGCACGCCCTGTCCGCGGGCCAGCCGGGCCGGAAAGGTCTCGACCAGCACGCGCGCCCCGGTTGCCACGCCGATCCGCGCCGCGGCTCGCAGACCGCCTGCGTGGGTGGCAGCACCGCCCAACAACACCACCGCACGCTCTCCCTGGGTGCGCAGCAACTCGGCCCCACCGGCGACATCCATGAGGCCGGCCGGTCCGTCGCCAACTGGATCTCCGTTACCTGTATCGGGCAATGGGTTCTGCGGCGCGCTGCCCCAGGAATAGTCGGCAGGCAGGACCAGCGTGGCGACACGTCCGGGTGTGCCAGTCGCGCTCCGCACGGCACCGTGCACGGCGGCATCGAGGTCCGCGGCCGATTCGGGCCGGTGCACCGAGCCGCCCGTCCAGTGCCCGAGCGCATCGATGTCTGATTCCAGCGGCGCGTCGAGCGGTTGATGGTAGGTCGCATGATCGCCGACGACGTTGACCACCGGAGTGAACGCGCGCCGGGCGTTGTGCAGGTTGGCCAGACCGTTGGCCATCCCTGGGCCGAGGTGTAGCAGGGTGGCCGCGGGAGTGCCTGCGATGCGGGCGTATCCGTCGGCTGCTCCGGTGGCGACGCCTTCGAACAGGCACAGCACCGGACGCATGGCTGGAGCGGCATCCAGCGCGGCGACGAAGTGCATCTCCGAGGTGCCCGGGTTGGCGAAGCACACGTCGACGCCTTCGGCGAGCAGGCGGTTCACCACCACTTCGGCACCGGTGCTCACGAGACGCTCCCCGCGCCGTTTTCAGTTTTCTGCCAGCCGTTGTGCACCCGTCCATATTGGTCGGCAGGCGCTCGGGATGCCACCACCCAACCTTGACTGATTATCAGTCAGTCTGGCACCGTGGGTCTACATCGTCTACATCGGGTCGACATCCCCACGGGCTGAGCGGAGCCAGACATGCGACACCGCGGAATCCACCTTTCCGGCAAGAAGGCTGTGATCACCGGCGCATCGAGCGGGATCGGACGCGAGTTGGCCCTGGCCCTGGCGCAGCGGGGAGCGACGCTCGCGCTCGCGGCCCGCCGCAAGGATCTGCTCGACGACCTCGCCGAGGAGATTTCGGGCACGGGAGTGCCCCGCCCCGCCGTGCTCCCCGTCGATCTGGCCATCCCCGGTTCCGCAGACGAACTCGGCCGCCGGGCCCAGGATGCACTCGGCACGGTGGACATCGCGATCAACAATGCCGGGACCAACCTGACCGGAGCACAATCGCTCGTGGCCGACTCGGCCGCTGCGCGCGCCGTCTTCGAGGTCAATGTCTGGTCCCCGCTGGCGCTCACCTCCGCACTGCTGCCGGCCATGCGGGCCGCCGATTCCGGTGTGATCGTCAACGTCACCTCTACCGTTCAGGCCGTGCCACTCCCCCTGCTCGGCTATTACTCCGCATCCAAAGCTGCTCTGGCCCAGGCGACGAAGTCGCTGCGGCTGGAGCTGGCCGGGACCGGCATCCGGGTGTTGGAGGTCGTACCCGGTGCGACCGACACAGCGCTGCGCGACATCGATGAGCTGCCGTGGAAGACCACCCCGCCACCGACGTTGCCGCCGGTGGCGCCTGCGTCCACCGCCGCGGCCATCGTCCGCGGGCTGGAGCGCGGCGCCCGGCGGGTCGTCCATCCACGCTATTCGCTTCTCCCCCTGGAGGTTCCAGCCTTGGGCCGAATGCTCGCCACAGCGGGCGGCCGGCGGGTCGATACCCGCGGCGCACTGGCTGGGCCAATTCGGTGACCGCGCAAGCCAAGTCGACCGATCGGCGTCAGCTCATCATCGATGCGGCCCGGAGACTTTTCGCGACGCGGCCCTACGATCAGGTCACCACAGCACAAGTCGCCAAGGATGCCGGGGTGGCCTACGGCTTGATCGCCCACCATTTCACCAACAAACGTGGCCTGTATCTGGCGGTGATGAACGAGATTGCCGAGGAGATCGCCGCGGTTCAGACCGCCGCCGCACCGCCGGGTGCGAGCCTGGCAGATCAGTTACGCCATGCCCTGCGCAGCCATATCGCCCACATCGATTCGTACTCGGGCAGTTTCGTCGCGCTGCTGCGGGGCGCGCTGGGCGCCGATCCCGAACATCAGTCGGCCGTCGAACACCTCCGATGGTTGGGCGCCCAGAGAATTCTGTCGGCCCTGGGCATCACCGAGCCCATCACGTCAACCCTGCGCACCGCCATGCACGGTTGGATCGGTTTCCTCGACGAGATGATGATCGACCGCATCACCCACCACGATGTGGACATCGATGTCCTCGTCGACCTCGCCGCTGCCGCGTTGGCCGTTACGTTGCGTACCGCAGCCGCACTCGACGATTCCATCATCTACACCTCCGAGGCGACGGCCGCCATCGACGCGATCACGCGAGGCTGAGCGGGGCAACGGCCCAGCTCATACACCGAAGCGGAGCGGGATGGCCAGCGGCCCAGACCCCACTACCGCCCGGCGTCGGGTAGATGACGGGTGGCGACGTCGTGCACCATCAATGCAGATGAAAACTCCATGGCGGTCGCCGGATCGGCAAGGTTCACCTCGCACAACTGCTCGATGCGTCGAAGTCGTTGCGCGACGGTGTTGGAATGGATCACCAGCGCCTTGGCGGTCGCGTTGCGGTCATGCCTGTTTGCGAAGTAGCTCCGCAACGTCGTCATCAACTCGGTGCGATGGTTCGCGTCATAGTCGATCACCGGCTTGAGAGTTCGAGCGGCGAACGCCGCGAGTTTGGCCGGCTCGTTCAGTTGGAGCAGCAATCCGACGAGACCGAGATCCTCGAGGGTGACGGTAGTGCCGGATCTGCCGCCCTGCAGCGCGATATCCAACGCTCCCTTGGCAATGTGGTAGGCCTCGCCCACGCTGTCGGCGCAGGACGCAGCGACGGCGGCAGTGGCCGTGATCTCCTGTGAAACTTGGGCAATCGCTCGCTGGACTATGACGCCGGGCGGGTCGCTGGTGTCAGACGCCTCCGGCCACAGCGTGACGAGCATGCCGCCGTGCATCGCCGCCAACGGCTTCGGCCGGTAGGCCGAGCTCAACTCCGTCACCGCCGCCAGTGCACGCTGCCACGCCAGGCGGGCGGCCACGTCGGTGGACCCGGTCAGCGTTGCCACGATTGCGACGTGAGGGATGCTGAGGTCATGACCAAGCCGGCGGGCACGGGTCAACAAGGGGTTGGACAGGGATCCACTGCTGGACAACACATCGGTCAGCAACTCCCCGCTGAGCCGCCTTTCCACCTCGGCCGCCGTCTGTTCTCGCAGCAGCTCGACCGATATCACGATGGACGCGTGTTCGACGGCCCGAACCTGGAGTGGGTCAAGCGTTTCGGCGTCGCCCGGGAACCAGATTCGTGCGGCCACTTCTGTTCCCAACCGCACGCGGGCAACGAGCCACCCACCGAGGTCGCCGTCGACATCGGCGACAGCCTCGACCGTCGCCGTGGCCTCGGTAGACATGCATTCGGCCGCTGCCGAACGTGCTGCGGGAGTGGGAAATTCGATAACGTCCCCAGTGCGGGCCAGCTCAGCTTGGCGCCCGTCATCGATCAGCACCGGTCGGCCGATGAGATCGCTCAGCGCGGCAGCGATCCCAGTGATCCCACCGGAACGCAATGTGACCGCCAACAGCCGCTCGTGGATCTGTTCTGATCGCGCCAACGCGTCGCGTTGTTCACGCAATGAGCCCGTGAGCGTGCGCAACTCGTCGAGACGGCGAGCGGAAGTGACTGCGATAGCTGCATGGTTGGCCAACAGGATCAGCCGCTCGATCTCATACCGAGTGAATGTGTGCACTGAGGCGTAGTAGCCGTTAAGGGTCCCCAGTATGTCAGCGCCGGCCACCAGCGGTACCGCCACGATGGCACGGTATCCCTGTTCTTGTGCGACGCCGGCCCAGAGCGCGAACTCAGGCTCGCCGCGCACGTCCCGAATTGACACGGGTTCGCCCCGATGGAATGCCCGGCTCGAGGGTGATCCGCTGTCGAGCCGGATCGGCCTGTCGGAATTGACTCGTTGGACGTACTCCTCCGACAAACCGCTCCATCCCTGAACCACCAGCCGATCACGATTCGAATCGGGGATGAGGACACCGCAGAAGTCGAAACCCAGCAGTGTCCGCGCTGTGTCGGCAACCAGACAGAGCACCTCCCGCAAATCGGTATCGGCACAGGCCTGAGCGCTAAGAGTCCTTAGCGCTGCCAGCCACGTCACCAGTTCCGCACCGGGCCGTTGATTGTCCGTCGAGGAAGCCACGCGATCAGTGTGCCGTAGCCCGAGGTGTCGCGCGAGACATAAATTGAGAAGAATTATGTCTCGCGAAACATTGAACGGCTGCGTCGGTGTGACGACACTCATGTTCCATGACCCACGTCTCACTGGAGAGCACATCCCCCGCGCCGACTTCGGCCGTTCAGCCCGGCCAGTTTCGCGACATTCTCAACCCCGCCACCGGCGAGGTCATCGCCACGCTTCCAGAACACGGCGAGCGCGAAGTGGACGCCGCAGTTTCCGCCGCGCGCAGGGCATTCGAGGTCGGGCCGTGGCCGAGTATGGTCCGCAGCGACCGCGCCAAACTCCTGCTGCACATCGCCGATGCCATCGAGAACTCCAGTGAGACGCTCTACAGCCTCGAAACCCGCAACAATGGCCGGCCGATCACCGAGACCCGGGCGCAGCTGTCCCGAGTACCGGAATGGTTCCGGTACAACGCCGGACTGTTGGCTGCTCAGCGCCAGGCCGTACTTCCCGGGGATGGCCCCTACCTCTCTTATCAGCAACGGCTGCCGCTCGGCGTGTGTGGCATCATCACCCCGTTCAACCATCCGATGCTCATCTTGGCGCGCAGCCTGTCAGCGGCGCTGGCCAACGGAAACACCGTGGTGGTCAAGCCATCCGAGCTGACTCCGCTCACTACCCTGGCCCTCGCCGACATCCTCGCCGAGGCGGGGTTGCCCGACGGTGTACTGAACGTCGTCACAGGTGCCCGCGCGGCCGGCGAGCGTCTGACCCACCATCCTGATATCGCCAAGATCACGCTCACCGGTGGCACCGAGGCCGGCCGCTCGGCGGCGGTCGCGACGGCGGCGCGGTTCGCCCGCATCACGGCCGAACTCGGCGGCAAGACGCCGGTGCTGCTGTTCGACGACGTCGACCCCGCCATCGCCGCGGAGGGCGCGGCATTCGCGGCTTTCGTCGCGGCCGGTCAGTCGTGCGTGGCCGGTTCGCGATTCCTGGTGCAGCGCGGCATCTACGACGAATTCGTCGATGCCCTCGCCGCCCGCGCACAGGCGATTCGACTCGGTGATCCGGCATTGCCCGCCACGCAGATGGGGCCACTCATCAGCGCCCGCCAGCGCGACAAGGTGGTGGCCCTGATCGAGACCGGCCTCGATGAGGGCGCCACTCTCAAGGCCGGCGGCCGGACCCCTTCTCTACCAAGCCCATTCGACCACGGATTCTTCCTGTCGCCCACCGTGCTCTCGGACGCCACCATGACCATGACCGTCGCGCGTGAAGAGATCTTCGGTCCGGTGGCGGTGGTCATTCCCTTCGATGACGAGCGCGACGCCGTCCACATGGCCAACGACAACCCCTACGGGCTCGGTGCCGGCCTGTGGACCACCGACGTAAGCCGGGCACACCGGGTCGCAGCCCAGATCAACGCGGGCATGGTGTGGGTCAACGACCACCACCGCCTCGAACCGTCACTGCCCTGGGGCGGCATCAAGGAGTCCGGATCCGGAAAAGACGCCGGCACAGAATCATTCGAGGATTTCTCCTGGGTGAAGACGATCGTGGTGCGCACCGCGGCCGACCACGTCGACTGGTATGGCGACCAGCCCCAGCGCCGCCTCAACTGACCCTTCCCCGAAAACCTCGAAAGGAACATCCATGTCCACCGGACGTTGGCATCAGGACATCACCCGAACACAATGGCTCGTTCTGGCGGGCACCACCTTGGGGTGGGGACTCGACGGCTTCGCAGGTAGTCTCTACGTGCTCGTTCTCGGTCCGGCCATGAACGAACTCCTTCCCAACAGCGGGATCGGCACTGACGGAGCGGCAATCGGCTTCTACGGCGGGCTGACCGTCGCGCTGTTCCTCACCGGCTGGGCCACCGGAGGCATCCTCTTCGGGATGCTCGCCGACTACTTCGGCCGCACCCGGGTGTTGTCGGTCGGCATCCTTACCTACGCCGTTTTCAGCGCTCTGGCGGTGTTCGCCGAAACCTGGTGGCAACTCGGCATTCTGCGCTTCATCGCGGGCCTCGGCTCCGGGGTCGAGGCCCCGGTGGGCGCGGCACTCATCGCAGAATCCTGGCGCAACCGCTTCCGGGCCCGTGCAGGCGGGGTCATGATGGCCGGATACGCGGCCGGGTTCTTCATGGCAGCCGCGGCGTACGCGCTGCTCGGCGATCACGGCTGGCGCGCCATGATGCTGCTCGCAGGCATCCCGGCCCTAGTGGTCTGGTTCATTCGGCGCTACGTACCCGAGCCGCCCGAGATCGGCGCCCATCTGCAGGCCCGAAAGGAACGGAAAGCGCTCGGCCGAAACCACGATCACGATCGATTCGTGCTGCGGCGTCTTTTCACTCCCCCGATGCTGCACCCGATGCTGGTGTGCACTGCACTGGCTACCGGAGCACTCATCTCGTTCTGGAGTGTATCCACCTGGTACCCGCAAATCATCCGGCAGATGACCACCGCTGACGGCCTGGGCCGAGCCGTAGCCGACCACCGGGTCGCGGTGGCAGCCATGCTCTTCAATGCCGGCGGTATCATCGGTTATGCCGCATGGGGTTTCATCGCTGACGCCATCGGGCGGAAGAAAGCCTTCCTGATCAGCTTCGTGGTCTCGGCCGCCGCGATCGCTTGGGCGTTCCCGATCGACCGCAGCTACACCGAGATGCTCGTGGCCATGCCCCTCCTCGGCTTCGGCTTGTTCGGCGCGCTGTCGGGCACCTTCATCTACGGTCCGGAACTGTTCCCGCCCAGTGTGCGCGCCACCGCGCTGGCGATCTGCAACAGCGTGGGCCGCTACATCACCGCACTGGGACCTTTCACCGCAGGTGTGGTCGCCGCCTCGTGGTTCGGCGGAAACCTCGGCATCGCCACGGCATCGGTGTCTGCGATCGGCCTGATCGCCGTCGTCGGTCTTGCTTTCGCGCGCGAAACCCGCGGTGAGCCAATGCCGGTCGACCACAACGCCGTCCAAGACGTTCCACTGAGCGAAAAGAGCGCGTCATGACCGAATACGCCAATGCGTCGGCGATCGTCGTCGGAGGATCCATCGGAGGGCTGACGACGGCCCTGCTGTTGCGCGACCTGGGATTCCACGTCGATGTCTACGAACGCACCCCGGTCCCCCTGGACGGCCGCGGCAGCGGCATCGTCCTGCAACCCGATACCGTGCGCTGGTTCGCCGAACGCAGCCACCAGAAACTTGCCGGCCTGCACACCGCCACCGACTTCGTGCAGTACCTCGACCCCAGCGGAGCGATCATCCACCGCGAACGCGCGGTGTGGACCTACACCTCGTGGGGCACGTTCTACCGGGCTCTGCTTGCCGACTTCGGCACCGAGCACTACCACTGCGGCGAGTTCGCCTGCGGCTTCGACCAGGATGCCGACACGGTAACCGTGCGGTTTGTCAGCGGAAGAACTGCCCGCGCCGCCCTCGTGGTGTTCGCCGACGGCATCAGCTCGCCGGCACGCGCATCCTTCGACCGTGACGCCAAACTCGCCTATTCGGGATATGTCGGCTGGCGGGGCACTGTCTCGCTGTCAGAACTCAGCGCGCAGACCCGCGAAACTCTTAGCGACGCCATCACCTACACCGTTATCCCGAATTCCCACATCACCATGTACCCGATACCCGGTGAGGACAGCCTCAACGAAGCCGACCGCCTGATGAACTACGTCTGGTACCGCAACGTTTCGGCCGGCCCTGAGCTCACTGAGCTGCTCACCGACAAGCGGGGGTTCACCGGATCGGTGTCCGTGCACCCCGGACAGGTACAGGACCGCTTCGTCACCGAACTGCGCGCGGCCGCCGGCCGGCAGCTGGCCCCCGCGGTGGCCGAGGTGGTCGCCGCCACCGCCCAGCCCTATCTTCAGGTGTTGTCGGACGTGCGGTCCTCGCGGATGGCGCTCGGCCGGGCTGCACTGATCGGAGATGCCGCGTGTGCATCGCGGCCACACGCGGCGGCGGGAACCGCCAAGGCCGCCGCGGACGCCTGGGCCCTGGCCGACGCCTTGTCCACCTCATCGGGCGACATCACCTCAGCTCTGTCGAAGTGGGAGCCGACTCAGCTGCAGCTCAGCGACACGCTGCTACGGCGAGTCGTCGACATGGGCGAACGCTC
Organism: Mycolicibacterium fortuitum subsp. fortuitum; assembly: GCF_022179545.1. The sequence continues at coordinate 3,921,189 of NZ_AP025518.1, forward strand.
CCAGTTCCGCAACTCCTGGACACCCGGCGACCCGGATCTGCGGTTCGGCCTGTACGGGCCCGGGCACTGAAACCCTTCACTACGAGAGGAACTCGACGATGAACGACGACAACTACCTGACCGACCTGCCGCTGGCCGGTGAACTGGTGGCTACCGACTTCGAAAGTTGGCCCGATTGGCTCAAGACGGAATTCGCCGACCATGCATTCGATGGACACGTCGGATCCCGCCTTCTCAGCGAGGATTCGCGCGTGCGGGTCTGGGAAATCCGGTTGGCACCCGGTGAGCGCTGGCACGCACACCGCCACGTTCTCGATTACTTCTGGACCGCGATCAATGCCGGCCGCAGCCGCCAGCACACCCACGACGGCTCCGTCCGTGAGGTCTTCTACCACGCCGGCGAGACCCGCCACTTCCATTTCGGTCCAGGCGAATTCCTGTTGCACGACATCGAGAACATCGGAGACACCGAGCTGGTCTTCACCACGGTCGAGCACCTGGACAGCGACAACACCGCGTTGGACATCGCATGATGAGCACCGACACACACTCGCAGGGCGTCATCGACGTCCACGCACACTGGCTCCCGCGCGACCTGTTCGGGTTGCCGGCCGGCACACCGTACGGAACGATGAACGACCGGGAAGGCCAGCTGTATCTCGGCGACCTGCCGTTGTCGATCGCCACCGAGGCGATGAGCGACGAGGCCGCCATTATCGAGGACATGGCACGTGCCGGGGTCGCGGTGCGGGTGCTCTCAGCGCCACCATTCGCTTTTCCGCTCACCGACGAAGCGGCCGCTGCCGACTACGCCCAGGCCTTCAACACCGCACTGGCCGATCTCGTGCGCCGGGCGGACGGAAAGCTGCTGGGCCTGGGGATCGTCAGCCTGGGCACACCGGAACTGGTGACCACCCAGCTCACCGCCCTGCGTGACACCGACGGCATTGCCGGGGTCGCCATCCCCCCGGTGGTCGACGGTGGGTCACTGCACCGCGGAATTCTGCGGCACATCGTTTCCGAGGCTGCCCGCCTCGACCTTTCCGTACTGGTTCATCCCATGCAGATCGGGCGACCGGAATGGGCGGACTACTACCTGGCCAACCTCATCGGGAACCCGGTCGAAACCGCCACCGCAGTCGCGAATCTGATCCTCAGCGGACTCAAGGATGAGCTGCCGGCGCTGCGCATCTGCTTCCTGCACGGCGGTGGCTGCGCCCCGGGATTGCTCGGCCGCTGGGATCACGGTTGGCGTGCCCGCGCCGACGTGCGAGCAGAATGCGCCCGGGTGCCCTCAGAGGTGATCCGCGACCTCTACTTCGACACCGTCACCCATGATGTACCCCAGCTCGAGCTGCTCTGCGAGATTGCAGGCGAAGAGAAGGTCGTGTGCGGGAGTGACTACCCGTTCGACATGGCAGAAGCCGACCCCGTACGGTTCGCGGTCAAACACGGCCCCGACGAGAACGCATTGGCGCGGGCGGCGCGAGCTTTTCTTGGGATGAACTGATGCCCGGCCTCTTCAGCCCCCTGACCCTGCGCGATGTCACGTTCGCCCACCGGGCGTGGATGTCGCCGATGATGCAGTTCGCAGCGGTCGTCGACGGACCCGAGGCCGGCACCCCCACCGATTGGCACCTGCAACATTTCGGTGCACGTGCGATCGGTGGAGTCGCACTGGCGATGGTCGAGGCCACCGCCGTCGAGCCCGTGGGCCGCAGTAGCATCTACGACCTCGGATTGTGGAACGACGCACAGCTACCCGGATTTCGGCGATTGACCGGTTTCGTCTCTGGGCAGGGCGCCGTCCCCGGAATCCAGATCGTGCACGCCGGCCGGAAGGGATCCACCGGCCGCCCATGGCCCGACCCGACCCGCCAACCCGAGCCCTGGAGGACAGTGAGTCCCAGTCCGATAGCCTTCGGCCGCCACCCTGTTCCCGACGAACTGAGCCGCGCTGAGATCGGACGCATCGTGACGGCCTTCGCCGACGCGGCCCGCCGGGCGGCCGCCGCGGGGTTCCGGGTCCTCGAAATCCACGGAGCCCATGGCTATCTCATTCACCAGTTTCTGTCACCGCAAGCGAACGTGCGCACCGACGAGTACGGCGGGACGCTCGAGAATCGGACGCGATTCGCCCTGGAGGTGGCAACCGCGGTGCGGGAGGCCTGGCCCGACCACCTGCCGCTGTTCTTCCGAGTGTCGGCGACCGACTGGCTTGCCGGTGACACCGACGACCCGCGTCCCGGATGGACCGTCGAAGACACCGTCGCGCTGGCCACCGGGTTGAAGACGGCAGGTGTCGACCTGGTCGATGTCTCCTCCGGAGGAGTCGTTCCCGACGCCAGGATTCCGGTGTTTCCGGGCTACCAGGTGCCGTTCGCCAAGCGGGTGCGGGCCGAGGCTGACATCCCGACGGCATCCGTCGGGTTGATCACCGAAGCCGAACAGGCCGAAGCGATCATCTCCGGAGGCGAAGCCGATGCCGTCTTCGTGGCGCGGGCACTGCTGCGCAATCCGAACTGGGTCCGTGACGCTGGCCGGCGTACCGGCGTGGCCCTGCCCTACCCGCCCCAATACAGCCGTGCCTTCACATGAGCTCTGCGTGGCATGCGCGACATCGAGCTATGAGACATGATGGAGGCACCATGGGAGAGCCGGTGAGCCGTGTCGAAGGAGTCGACAAGGTGACCGGACGGGCTCGCTACACCGCCGATGTTGTCATCCCCGGCTTGTTGCATGCGGTGTTGGTGCAGACGCAGATCCCGCACGGGCATGTCATCGAGCAGTCGCTGCGCCACACCGCGGATCGAGTCAGCCGGGCACCTGGTGTTCTGCACGTCCTCACGCCGATGAATTGCCCTGCGCTACAGCAATTGCCGCGCGAGCTCACCTTTGACCTGCCGTTGGAGCGGCGGCCGCCGCTGTCAGATCTGACCGTGCAGTACGTCGGTCAGCACCTGGCGGTAGTCGTCGCCGACTCACTGGAGAACGCCACGGAGGCGGCATCTCAGTTCGTCGTGGACTATGAGATGTTGCCGGCACAGATGAGGGCCCGCACGGTGCTCGAGCAGCCAACCGCCCCGGATGAGAAAGGCGGACAAATCCGCCACGGGAGCTACCTCCCGGACCACTTCGTGAAACTCGAAGAAGAGAAACTGCAGGACCGCCGTGGCGAGAGACCTCGCCACGACACCCCAGGCAACCGTGTCGATGCTTGCTACACGACACCGATGAATGCCCATTACCCAATCGAGTTGTCGTCGACCATCGCCCAGTGGGACGGTGACCGCCTGACCGTGCACGACAGCACCCGGTGGATCGCGGGCGAACAGGCCACGCTGGCAGCCTATCTGGGTATGCCCGAGGACCGGATCCGCATCCTTTCGCCATTGGTGGGTGGCGCATTCGGGTCCAAGAGCTTCCTGTGGATGCACGTCGTCCTGTGTGCTGTCGCCAGCCGGGCCGTCGGCAGGCCCGTCAAGCTGGTGCTCACCCGCGACCAGATGTTCACCTCCACCGGACATCGCCCGCGCACCGAACAAGACGTCACCCTCATCGCCGATCAGAACGCACAGATTCTCAGCACCGAACATCACACCGTGACCGAGACGTCCACGGTGGCCCACTTCTGCGAGCCCGCAGGCATTTCCACCAGATTCCTCTACACCTCACCGCATCTCGTGGTGTCTCACCGCGCAGCCCGGATCAATGCACCCACTCCGTGTTTCATGCGTGGCCCCGGTGAGGCGCCGGGTTTGTTCGCCCTCGAAGTTGCCATTGACGAACTTGCCGAACGTAGCGGAGTCGATCCTCTGGAACTTCGTATCCGCAATCACGCCGACATCGACCAGGCCAGCGGGAAGCCCTGGTCGGGTAAGCATCTGCTGCAGTGTTACCAGGCCGGTGCACAAAGATTCGGGTGGCACGATCGCCCGGCCGCACCGCGGGCGATACGGCGCCCTGGAGTCCAAATCGGTTGGGGAATGGCCACGGCCACCTATCCCGGGCGCCGAATGCCGGCCGGATGTCGAGTGGACACCGACGCAGACGGATTCGTGCACTTCTCCTCGGCTACCCATGAGATCGGCACTGGTGTACGCACCGTGATGACGCAGGTGGCCGCCGACGCGACCGGCCTAACCATGGACCGGGTGAGCTTCATGTCGGGTGATTCGTCGTTCCCTTCAGCGCCCTACAGCGGCGCATCACAGACGACTGCCACGGTGGGCTCCGCCGTGTTCGTGGCCGGAGCCGAATGGAAGCGTCGATTCATCGCAGCTCTGACGGCCGACCGTGGTTCGCTGTACTTCGGCACCGATCCGGCGACCGTGGACATCACCGCCCTGAGCCCCGCCGCCGCGGCGGCTTACCGCGACCAGTTGAGCTTCTCGACCAGCAGTGATGACGGTGGTCAGGAGACACACGCAGTTCAGTCGTTCGGCGCGCATTTCTGCGAAGTCGAGGTTGACGAAGACATCGGAAGGGCCAGTGTCGTCCGGTGGGTGGCCGTGATGGATTGCGGTCGGGTGCTCAATCCGAAGCTGGCCCGCAGCCAGGTGATGGGCGGCATCACTTTTGGCCTCGGCATGGCACTGATGGAACACGTTCCCTACGACGAGGCGTCCGCACTGCCGCTCGGTGAGTACTACCTGCCCACGCATGCCGATCGCCCAGAATTCGACATCACATTCCTCGAGCATCCCGACTACGCACTGGATCCGATCGGTGTGCGCGGCATCGGTGAGATCGGCACCTGCGGCGTGCCGGCTGCCATTGCCAATGCCATTCACCACGCCACCGGCAAACGACTGCGTGACCTGCCCATCACTCTGGAGGATCTCATGGCGCCCTACCAGTTCCCGAAAGCCGGGTCGTGAACAACAGCGAGATCTGTTCCGCCGAAACGGAACCCAGTGTGACCAACCGGTGCGATCTGCGGCTGCGCATCAACGGTACGACCCACAGCGTCACGGTCGACGTGCGCTCCAGCCTGCTCGACCTTCTGCGGGAGCATCTACATCTGACCGGTACCAAAAAGGGGTGCGACCACGGCCTGTGCGGAGCCTGCACGGTCTCGGTCGACGGCGAGCGCGTGGTCAGCTGCCTGACACTGGCCGCATCGGTCGACGGATCCGACGTCCTCACCATCGAAGGAATTGCCGACGGCGACGACCTGCACCCACTGCAACAAGCGTTCCTCGACTGCGATGGATTCCAGTGCGGCTACTGCACTCCCGGACAGATTTCGTCGGCCCACGCAATGCTGGCCGAGCACCGACGCGGCGATCTCAGTATGGCGACCTTCGATGGCACCAGGAACGACGTTCTGACCGGCTGCTCGCGGTTGACCAAGGCCGAAATTCGGGAACGCATGGCAGGCAACATCTGCCGTTGCGGTGCGTACGCCAACATCGTCGAGGCCATCGAACGCGCCGCCCAGGGCGGGCCGGCATGAAGACCTTCGACTTTCGACACGCTGAATCCGTTGACGACGCCATCGACGCGGCCACGCTCGGCGCCACGTACTTCGCCGGCGGAACGAACCTCTTCGACCTGATGAAGACCGGCGTCGAGCAACCCTCCGCGTTGATCGATCTTCGCCGACTCGCGATGACATCGATCACCGCCACCGACACCGGCGGGGTGTTCATCGAAGCCGGCGTCACCAACAGCGCGCTGGCCAACCACCCCCTCATCCGCACCTACTACCCGGTCGTGTCGCACGCCATCCTCAGCGGAGCCACCACACAGTTGCGAAACATGGCCACCGCCGGTGGAAATCTGTTGCAGCGCACCCGATGCCCCTACTTCATGCAGCCCGCGTTCTCCGAGTGCAACAAGCGCAAACCAGGGAGCGGTTGCGCCGCAATCAACGATTTTCACCGGGAGCACGCCATTTTCGGCGCCAGCGAGCACTGCGTGGCGATCCACCCGTCTGACCTGGCAGTGGCCCTGGCCATGCTCGACGCGGTCGTGCACGTGCAGAACTCGACGGGACGACGCCACATCCCGATCGACCAGTTCTTCGCGCTTCCGGGCCAGACGCCCGAGATCGACAACACGCTGCAGGCACACGACCTGATCCTCGGGATCGAACTACCGCCGTCTCGTTTCAACGATCACTGTTGGTACCTGAAGGTGCGTGACCGGCACAGCTATGCATTCGCGCTCGTCTCCGTCGCCGCCGGCCTACACGTCGAGGACGGTGAAATCATCGGCGCCGCCCTCGCCTTGGGCGGCGTAGCGGCCAAGCCCTGGCGGCTGTATGAGGCCGAATCAAGTCTCATCGGGCAACGGCCCGACGCACATTCCTTTCACACCGCCGCGGCCATCGCGATGGCTGATGCCCGACCGCTCACGCAAAACGCCTTCAAGGTCGACCTGGGCCGCCACAGCATCGTTCGAGCCCTGACCTTGGCCGCGGTCGATCGAGGAACCGATAGCAGCGTCTGACGAGACTCCGTCAAACGGACTGGAGTCGGTTCCGCGCTGAGCCTCAGCCCCCGGTGTGACCGCCGCCGGGTGCCGGCACCCATGGCAGGCCCGGGATCGTCGGATATGGGGCGGTCGGACTCCACGGTGCTTGCGTGCTGGTGGGCGCCTGCGAGGTGGTCGGCGCCTGCGTGGTCGTGGGTGGTGCTTCGGTCGTCGTCGGCGGAGCCTCGGTGGTCGGCGGCGGAGGCGTCTCGGCCGGCGGCGGGTTCTCCGTCGCCGGAGCTTGGGGGGCAGGTTGCTCCACGGTGTGGGTCACGGTATGCGGTGCCGGCGCCTGGCGAACGGCGGTCTGCGGCGCCTGGTCGGTGGCGGGTTCGTCGACCGGTACGGCGGGCGCCGGCTCGTCGGGAGCCGCGGTCGTCGACGTGACGGCCTTCGAGGTGGACGCCGGCCGAGTGGGTTCATCGCTGCCGATGACGTTGAACAAAACAGCGACGACGGCGACGAGCACTGCGGCGGCGCCGGCACCCAGCATCACGGGCGGCCGGCGATACCAGGGCCGAGCCGCGATCTCGTCGTGCTCTGTCAACTCGCGCTCACCGAACTCGAGTTGAGGCCGCGCTGCGGTCCGTCCGCCGGCGGGTTCGAATCCGGTGTCGAAATCGGACCCGTAGTCATCGCCGTACGCCTCGGGCCGGTAGTCGTCAGCCGGGGCGACATCGGGCACGTTCTCCGCGTCCGACCAGGCCAGCGCCTGCGGAGCGGCAGGAGGATCCGGCGCCACCAACGCCGCGGCCTGTGTCGCGGGGGCCCCCGCCATCGAGGCCGGGGCCATGGCTGTCCGACTGTCCTCGACGGTGCCGCGTACTGCGACCAGACCGCCGCCGATCGCCGGCGTCAGCTCCGGCTGCGCGGCGGTGATCACCGGCAGACGGAGGTGCTCGGACAGTGTCGTCGTGATCGCCGGTATCCGGGCGCCGCCCCCGATGGAGGCCACCGCGACCAGCTCGCCAGGGCGCAGCCCGGCTCGTTCGATCGCTCCCTGCAGCACCGCTGTGAACTCACGCAGTGGTTGGGCGATCACGTCATCGAGTTCGTTGCGGTTCAGCCGCACGTCACTGCGATGGCCCGGGAGTACGGCGACCAATGCCGTGACGGATTCTGTGGACAGGCGCTCCTTGGCACGCCGGCATTCGGTGCGTAGACGACCCAACGAGCCGATGGCCGAGGTACCGGCCAGATCGATCGTCCCGGCCGCCGACAAGTCGTTCACCACATGGGTGAGCAGTCCCTGGTCGATCAGGTCACCGGACAGGTCGGGGTGTCGGATCGTCGGTGCGATCGGCTGAAAGCCGCGATCGGCGTCGGCGAGGGTGATGCTGGTGCCGCTGCCTCCGAAGTCACACACGGCGATCACACCCCGCGTCGGCACCCCGGGGTTGTCCTGCAGTGCGACCAGTGCCGCCTTCGCGTCGGGCACCAGAACCGGATCACCGAATCCGCCGATGGCGGCCAGCTCGGCGCGCAGCGCCGCGATCTGGTTGGCCCGCCAATGCGCGGGATGGGTGACCGCGATCGGATCGGCCGGCGGACGTCCCCCGGTCAGCGTGCGCAGCAACGCCGCCAGGGCGTCGGCCAGGACGGCCTCGCCCCGGTGCGACGAGCCGTCAGGGGCCAGCATCCCGACCGGGTCGCCCACGCGCTCGACGAAGTCGGTGAGGATCAGACCGCGTTCGTTCAGGTTGGGATTCTCGCTGGGTACGCCCACTTCGGGAGCGCGGTGCGGGAAGAGCGTCAGCACCGGCGACCGCGTCACCGCGGCGCGGCCCACCACTACCGCTGTGAGGTTCGTCGATCCGATCGACAACCCGATCCCGTCAGCCATGTCACCCCGTTTCGAGAAGGACCCTATCCGGTATTCCATCTCGTTTGACGCGGCGGGCGTTACCTAGCGAATGGTGCCGAACCCAGGAATCAGAGGTAGATCCAGTGGCGTCACCCAGCCGGGCAAATGTTCATTCACCGCGGGCACGGCATTGAGCGCGCGTAGCCCGGTGGCCAGGCAGCCCGCGGCAGCGGCATCGCGTCCGGAACCGTCGGTGAACCGGAATGCGGTCTCCTGGGAGATGCTCGGGGTGCCTTCGATGTCGACGCGGTAGACGTCGTTGTCGTTTCCGGATGGCCAGTCCGGCGCGGCGTCCAGGCCGATCCGGTTGACGTGTTCGAGCTGGATCCGCGTCTCGCCGCGGTACACGCCGTTGATCGTGAACCGCACCGCGGCGACGTTGCCGGCCGGGATGATGCCCTTGGCGGACTTGCGCTCATCGGGGGTGACCCATTTGTCCCACGTGGTGGTGATCTCGTCGAGTTCGATACCCGCCGCATGCGCGATCATGGGAACGGTTGCACCCCAGGCGAAGATGAGGATGTCCGGGGTCTCCAGCAGGGCGCGATGTCCGGGCGGCCTGCCGATACCCATCTCAAATTCGTAGTCGCCGGTGTAGTTGGTGTAGTCGAGAAGTTCCGAGGCCCGCACCCGGCGCACCTCGGAGCACAGGCCCATCAGGGTCATCGGGAACAGGTCGTTGGCGAAACCAGGGTCGATTCCCGTGGTGAAGCACGACGCCCCGCCGGCCTCGCAGGCCTCGGTGATGGGCTCGATCCAGTTGGGCGGGTTGAGGTGCATCTTGGGCCACACCCAGGGGGTCATCGCGGTAGAGCAGACGTCGATGCCGCCCCGCAGAAACCGGGTGATGACGTCGATGTTGGCGTCGGCATGGGCGGCCGTCGGCCCGTAATGGACCAGCGCGTCGGGCTTCAGCGCGATCAGGGCGTCGACGTCGTCGGTGGCGGCGACGCCGATCGGGGCCCCGAGCCCACAGATCTCTCCTACGTCGCGGCCCACCTTCTCCGGATTGCTGACGCCGACACCGACGAGCTCGAACAAGGGATGCTTGACGATCTCGGCGATCACCATGCTGCCCACAAAACCGGTGCCCCAGACCACAACTCGTTTCGTCACGGCGTTCACATTAGGGCGTCGGCCAGCCCGCCAGGGCAAGATCGGCAATCGCGTGCAATTCTTCACGGCTCGCACCGCTTCGGGCCTGAATCGAAATCCCTTGGCAGACTGCGGCGATCCAGCGGGCCAGCAACAAAGTGTCTACCTCGGACAGTTCGCCGTCGGCCACCGCCTCGTCGAACCGGTGCGCCAACTGCCGCACCGCCGCATCACGAAACTCGGCCAGCCCAGGGTCATTTCGGGTCAGTAGGCAACCCTGCACGTCACCGGAGGCGGTCTCGGCCGCACCGTGCACCATTGCCTCGGCTACCTCGCGTGCGGTCGGCCGGGCGAGCGCCTCGGCGGTGTATCCCCCCGGGCCGGCGAGGTAGCGGCGCTTGACGCGTTCGAAGAGTTGTTCCTTGGATCCGAACTCCGCGTAGATGCTGCGGCGGTTCACGCCGGTGGCCGCCGTGAGATCGCTGACCGAGACGCCGTCGAAGCCGTGTTCCCAGAACAGCTTCATCGCGATGTCTTCGACCTCTTCGGCGTCGAATTCACGGGGCCTTCCCACCGCCATCGCACACCCTCCCACCCACATGTGTGATACCGGTCACAACGGGAATCATCGACCGGATAACTGGCTTGACCTCATCGTACTTAGTAACCAACCGGTTCGAAATCACTCCGGAAGGACTCCGAAAATGACCACTCCCTCACTGGCCGGCCGTCGCGCACTGGTTACCGGCGGATCCCGGGGAATCGGCGCCGGGATCGTGCGACGGCTGGCCGCCGACGGCGCCGCGGTGGCGTTCACCTACGGATCGTCGGCGGTCGAAGCGGACAAGCTGGTCGCCGAACTCACGGCGGACGGCGCCAAGGTGGTGGCGATCCAGGCCGACAGTGCGGATCCGGCCCAGGTCGCGAATGCGGTCGAGGAAACGGTGAAGGCGCTCGGAGGGTTGGATGTACTGGTCAACAACGCCGGGACCGCTTACATGGCACCGATCGACGAGTTCCCCCAGGATCAGTTCGATCGACTGGTCGCCATCAACATCGGTGGGGTGTACTCGGCGATCCGCAGCGCGGTAGCTCACCTCGGCGAGGGCTCGCGGATCATCAACATCGGCAGCATCAACGCCGACCGGGTCCCGACGGGCGGAACCGCGGTGTACGCCATGACCAAGGGCGCCGTGTCGTCCCTGACGCGCGCCCTGGCCCGCGATCTGGGTCCACGCGGAATCACCGTGAACAACGTCCAGCCCGGTCCGATCGCCACCGACCTGAACCCTGATGAAGGCGAATTCGCCGCTGTTGTAAGGGAAACCACAGCACTGGGCCGTTACGGGCACACTCGTGACATCGCCGCCGTGGTCAGCTTTCTGGCCGGCCCGGAGTCCGGCTACGTCACCGGGGCGAACTGGAATGTCGACGGCGGGTTCACCGCCTGACGCTCACAGGTTGATCGGGTCCGGACGTTGCGGTTTGCGGGACGTATCCGCCAGCTCGGACTTGAATTGCATTGCCCGATACGGCCACCCGGTGTCGGTGCGCCACTGCGAGACCACCAGCCCGACACCGCCGGTGATGCCGAACCGGGAACCCGGCAGCAGGTAGCCGCCGTAAAGCTGCGCGACCTTGCTGCCGGCGTGATCCTCGGCGTCCCATGACGATCCGGTGATCGGCGTCTGAACCGGTGTGGTGTACATGTTGGCCACCGGTGAGGACACCACCCGATAGCCCAATGCGTACGAGGACGCCAGGAATCCGCCCAACACCCATCGGCCCGGGGCCGTGCGACGGAAGGTCAGCTCGCCCCAGTGCTCGCCGGGCGGGGTGATGGGGGTGGCTTGTGTACCCCACTGCCAACGTCCGCTGACGAATCCCCAGCTGGAGTAGCGGGAACGTTGGCCGATCTGCTCGGGGCGGACCCGCATCAGGATGATGCCCTTGTCACGCTGAAACCCGGTTGCCACGACGTACACCCAGCCGTCGTGCGGATCGAAGTCCCACGACCAGCATTGCGCGTGGCCGCCGTGCAGATCCGCTCCGAACTTGGCTTGCTCGCCCATGTGAGTCCCGGACACCCCGCTGTCGTCGGAGCGCCAGATCTCGGTCCAGATGACTGTGCCGAAGCCGTGGTTGACGATCGCGTGCAGGTACAGCGAGTCACCGACGCGCAGCAGATCCGACGGGATCACGGTGCTGATGCCGCCGCGCCGCCACCCGGATGCCTCGGCGTCGTGGAAGTAATCCCAGAGTTGCCGCGCGTAGGCCGGATCCGGTCCGCCGGCGTATTCGTACACGATCTCGTGGTCGGCGTCGCCGGTGCCGATCAGGACGACCGGTGAACGCCAGTCGCCCTGTCCGACCCGGTTGCCGGAGAACGTGTCGCCGAAGACAGATACCAGCTTGCCGTTGGGGGCGATTACCGACGCACCGAGATCGGTGGCCGTGACCCCGAACCGGTCGGTGCGGCCAGGCCCGGTGATGTCGACGACCTTGCCGTCGATCAGGGGTAGCACAGGCCGAGTTCCTTCGGGCCTAGGTGCACCACCGCAGGCCGCCCGGCTCGCAATCCAGTGGATAGGCGTCGACCGGAAGCGACAGCGGCTCCTTGTATGCCAGCTTGAACGGGAAGTTGAGGATCGCCGGTTCCAAGCCGCAGACCGCGTTGTGGGCCACGCTGCGGGTGCCCGTCATCGCGACGTCATCGAACTTGTAGGTCTCGGTGGTCGGCGCCCAGCTTCCGTCCGGGCACTGCATGCCCTCCAACGACGACGTCGAGTACGTCCACTGCCCGCCGGTCAGCCGCGCATCTCCACCCTTGATGCCCTTGCTGGTCGCCACATGGAGCCGGCACGCCACGGCCAGCTCAAGAGGCTCGCGCAGATCACCGACGACGGGCACGCAGGACGGGAACACGGTGAAGGTCTGCGGGTCCATGCCGTCCTGGGTGTAGGTGTAGACGCCCTGCATGACCGGTTCGGCCTGTGCCGGGGCGGCAATCCCCAGGCTGAGCCCGATTCCGAGCGAGGACAACAGGGCGGCTGCAGAGACCATGCGCTTGAACGTCACAATGGGTGAGTATCGCAGTCTTCATCAGCGTCGTCACCGATATGGGTCCGGACACCTCAGACCGGCCCGCGTGACGGCCCCAGCGGGTGAGCCTACCGGCGGATCGCCCGCGGTGATCCTGGAGAAACCGTGACCAGACGACCAGCGGTGAAAACGTTGGCAACAGTCCTGGTATTCGTGCTGGCCGCCTGCTCGGCGGCGTGTTCCACCGGTAGCCGGGTCGACCTCGGCGACGGATCCTCGGGCAACCTCATCGCGGCCATCGCCGGGGAACCCGACCAGCTCGACCCGCACCGCACCAGCGCCTACTTCTCGTTCGAGGTGTTGGAGAACGTGTTCGACACATTGGTCGAACCGGACGAGAACCTGCAGATGCGCCCCGCGCTGGCCCAGTCATGGGAGGTCAGCGACGATCAGCTCAGCTGGACCTTCCACCTGCGCCCCGGAGTGCGATGGCATGACGGCACGCCGCTGGTCGCCGACGACGTGGTGTATTCGTACCGGCGCATCATCGACGAACAGCTCACCAACGTCGACAAGTTCAGCGCCGTCAGCACCGTCACCGCGCCCGACCCTGCCACCGTGCGGATCACGGTCCGCCAGCCCACCCCGAACCTGCTGACCAACCTCGGCGGGTTCAAGGGCATGGCGATCGTGCAGCGGGCCAACGTCGAGAGTGGTCAGATCGCCACACATCCCGTCGGCACCGGCCCGTTCTCGTTCGCCGGGCGCCGCAGCGGCGACTCCATCACCCTCAAGTCCAATCCCGGGTATTGGGGAGGCGCTCCCCCGATCTCCGGCGTGACGTTCCGGTTCATCTCCGAGCCGACGACGGCGTTGTCCGCGCTGCAGGCCGGGGAGATCGACTGGACGGATTCCGTGCCGCCACAGCGGGTGGCCCAGCTGCGCGACGACGATTCCCTCAGGCTCGCGGTCACTCCGGGCAACGACTACTGGTACCTGGCACTGAACGAGGCCCGGCCGCCGTGGGACGACCCCACGGTGCGGCAGGCGATCGCATACGGCATCGACCGCGATGCGATCGCGGCGGCCACCAGTTACCGCACCGCGGCAGTCAACCAACTGGCGATCCCACAGGGCAGCCCATGGTTCACCGACTATCACCGCTACCGCTACGACATCCAGGAAGCCAAGGCGCTCCTGGACCAGGCCGCTGCCGCGCCGCAGAACCTGGACATGCTGGTCACCAGTGAGTATCCCGAGACAGTGACGGCGGCCCAGATCATCGCCGACAACCTTGCACCCCTTGGCATCACGGTGAACATCCGCACCGTGGACTTCGCGACCTGGCTGGACGAACAGAACACCGGCCACTTCGACATGCTGATGATGGGTTGGCTGGGCAACATCGACCCAGACGACTTCTACTACGCCCAGCACCACACCAACGGGACCAGCAATGCCCAGAAGTTCTCCGACCCGCAGGTGGACCGGTTGTTGGACGCCGGCCGCACCGAAACCGATGTCGGCAAGCGAAAAGACCTCTACGCCAAGGCGGCAACGCGGATCGCGGACGAGGTCAGCTACATCTACCTGTACAACCCGTCGGTGATCCAGGCGTGGGCCAACAACCTGACGGGATATCAGGTGCGCCGCGACGGCGCTGTCCGGTTCCGCAGCGCCGACCTCGACGGAGGTGAAAACCCATGAGCTTGAGCACGATCCGTGCGAATCACCCGATCGTGGAGTTCCTGGCCCGGCGGCTGCTCTATTCGGCGGTGGTGCTGATCGGGGTGCTGGTGGTGGTTTTCGCCCTCGTGCACCTGGTGCCCGGTGATCCGGTCCGCATCGCGCTGGGCACCCGCTACACCCCGCAGGCCTACGACGCACTGCGCACTGCCAGCGGGATGGACCGGCCCGTCGTCGAACAGTTCTTCTCCTATCTGGGCTCGGCACTGACCGGCGATCTCGGCGTCAGCTTCCGCAACGGAGACCCGGTTACGGTGACGCTGCTCGACCGACTGCCCGCCACCTTGTCGCTCGGTGTCGTCGGGATCCTCATCGCCCTCGTGATCGCGCTGCCCGCCGGAATCTTCGCCGCGCTCCGGGAGGGACGGGTCAGCGATGCGATCGTGCGGGTCGCCAGTCAATTCGGGGTGTCCGTACCGGATTTCTGGCTGGGAATCCTGCTGATCGGACTGTTCGCCTCCACGCTGGGATGGTTGCCGACGTCGGGATACCGCCCGCTGTTGAGTGATCCGGGCGGCTGGTTGCGCCACATCATCCTGCCCGGTCTGACCGTCGGTCTGGTGGCCGGCGCGATCATGACCCGCTATGTGCGCTCGGCGGTGCTGGAGGTCGCCGCGATGGGCTATGTGCGGACCGCACGGTCGAAGGGCCTGGCCCCACCGGTGGTCACCTTCCGCCACATCGTGCGCAACGCGCTGCTTCCGGTGCTGACCATCACCGGTATCCAGTTGGCCACCATCCTCGGTGGAGTCATCGTGGTCGAGGTCGTGTTCGCCTGGCCGGGTTTGGGTCGCCTGGTCTTCAATTCCGTTGCCGCGCGCGACTATCCGGTGATCCAGGGCGCGGTGTTGTTGATCGCGGTGTTGTTCCTGCTGATCAACCTGCTGGTGGACGTGCTGTATGCCATCGTCGATCCGAGGATCCGGCTGTCATGACCACCACCGACAATTCCCGGGTCGCATCGTGGCGGTTGTTGCTGTCCAATCCGGTCACGGCGGTCAGTGCCACGGTGTTGTTGCTCGTGCTCATCGTCGCGGTGGCCGCGACCTGGATCGCCCCGTACGGCATCAACGACATCAACGTGCCCAGCGCACTGCAGGGCCCCGGCACCGCGCACTGGTTCGGTACCGACGAGCTGGGCCGCGACGTGTTCTCCCGCGTGCTCGTGGCGATCGCGGCCTCGCTGCGGGTGGCGGTGGTGTCCGTCGCGCTCGCCGCGGCGATCGGCGTGCTCGTCGGTGTGCTCGCCGGTTATCGGGGCGGCTGGATCGACACCGTGGTGATGCGCGTCGTCGACGTGATGTTCGCGTTCCCAGTGCTGCTGCTCGCGCTCGCGATCGTGGCGGTCCTCGGGCCCGGCATCACCACCACGATGCTGGCCATCGGCATCGTCTACATCCCGATCTTCGCGCGTGTGGCTCGCGCGTCCGCGCTGGGCGTACGGGTGGAGCCGTTTGTGGCGGTGTCGCGGAGCATGGGCACCGGCGACGGCTACATCCTGGTCCGGCATATCCTGCCCAACATCGCCGGCCCGTTGATCGTTCAGCTGTCCCTGTCGCTGGCCTTCGCGATCCTGGCCGAGGCCGCGCTGTCGTTTCTGGGACTCGGCATCCAGCCCCCACAGCCGTCACTCGGCCGGATGATCTTCGACGCCCAGGGTTTCGTCACGCTGGCGTGGTGGATGGCCGTGTTCCCGGGGGCGGCGATCTTCGTGATGGTGTTGGCGTTCAACCTGTTCGGCGACGGGCTGCGTGACGTGCTCGACCCCAAGCAACGGACGTCGATCGAGGCGCGAAGGGCGGGCCGGCGATGACCTCACCGGTGTTGAAGGTCGACGATCTGCAGGTCACGATCGGCCGGCACGAGATCGTCAGGGGGGTGTCGTTCGAGGTGCACCGTGAACAGACGGTCGGCATCGTCGGCGAGTCCGGATCGGGCAAGTCGATGACCGTGCTCGCGGCGACCGGTCTGCTCGATGCCCCCGGTGCTGCGGTCACCGGCACCAGCACGCTGGCCGGCGGCACCCAACTGGTCGGTGCCTCGGCCCGGGCGCTGCGGGCGGTGCACGGCAGCCGGATCGGATTCGTCTTCCAGGATCCGGGGACGTCGCTGAACCCGTTGCTGACACTGGAACGTCAGATCACCGAAACCCTTGAAACCCACCGCAAGATGACCAGACGGCAAGCCCGCGGGCGCGCTGGCGAGCTGCTCGAGGCGGTCGGGTTGTCCCCCGAACGGCTCGACGCATATCCACACCAATTGTCCGGCGGGCAGCGCCAGCGCGTGATGATCGCGATCGCCCTGGCGTGCGGCCCCGAATTGCTCATCGCCGACGAACCGACCACCGCCCTCGACGTCACCACCCAGGCCCAGATCATCGAGCTGGTCGACGAGCTGCAACGCGAGTTCGGCACCGCGGTGGTGTGGATCAGCCACGATCTCGGGGTCATCGGCCAGGTGGCTGGCGACGTCACGGTGCTGCGCGACGGCCAGGTCGTCGAGCAGGCGCCGATCCTGCAGGTGTTCGACCACCCGCAACATGCCTACACCCGTGAGTTGCTGGCGGCGCGCCCGCTGCTCGACGGCGCCGGGCCGGATCCTGCCCCGGTCGACACGCCAGTTCTCCTGGAGGTCAAGGGGCTTGACGTGCGGTACGGCGCGGTGCATGCGGTCAACGACGTCTCTTTTCAGCTCCGCCGCGCGACGACGCTGGGGATCGTGGGCGAATCGGGCTCGGGCAAGTCGACGGTGGCGGCCGCGCTGACCGGGCTGGCCGAGGCGTCTGCGGGTACCGCGACGCTGGACGGCGACGACGTGTTCGCCGGTGGGCGCGATCTGCGCCGGCGCATCAGCCTGGTGTTCCAGGACCCCTTCGCCTCACTGGATCCGCGAGCGCGGGTCAGCGCCGCGATCGGCGAGCCGTTGCGGGTGCACCGCCTGGCCGCCGGACGACGGGCCCGCGCCGACCGGGTAGCCGAGTTGCTCGAACTCGTCGGTCTGCCGGCCGATTTCGCGTCGCGCTATCCGCATGAGCTGTCCGGCGGGCAACGACAGCGGGTCAGTATCGCGCGCGCCCTGGCCACCGAACCCGACGTACTCATCCTCGACGAGTCGACGGCATCGCTGGATGTGTCGGTGCAGTCACGGGTGCTCGACCTGTTGTCCGAACTGCAGCGCGAACTCGGGTTGACCTACCTGTTCATCGCGCACGATCTGGCAGTGGTCCACCGGATGTGTCACGACGTGCTGGTGATGCGGGCCGGCGAGGTGGTCGAGTACGGTCCGGCCGCCGGGTTGTTCAGCGCACCGCAGCACTCCTACACCCGCACGCTGCTGGCCGCGGTCCCGCCGGACCGGCCGCGTGAGAAGGTGTGACCCATGACAGCTCTGGATGGAAAGGTCGCACTCGTCACCGGTGCCTCATCGGGTCTCGGCGCGGCGGTTGCCCGATTGTTCGCCGCACGCGGCGCGAAGGTGTTCGGGGTGGCCCGCGACGCCGACCGGATGGCGACGGTGTTCGAGGATGTGCCCGGTGGCGCCTATGCCTCTGTGGACATCTCCGACTCGCAGGCGTGCCGGGACGCGGTGGCCCAATGTGTCGAGAAATTCGGTCGACTCGATGCGCTGATCAACGTCGCGGGTTTCCACCAGATGCGCCACACCGTATCGATGACCGATGAGGACTGGGACAAGGATCTCGCCGTCAACCTCAACGGCCCCTTCTTTCTGTGCCGGGCGGCGCTGCCGCATCTGCTGGAGGCCGGCGGCAACATCGTCAATGTCGCGTCGATCGCCGGCATCGAGGGTGAGGTGTACTCGGCGGGATACTGCGCGGCCAAGCATGGGCTGGTCGGCCTCACCCGCGCGCTGGCCATCGAGTTCACCTCGGAGCGGCTTCGCGTCAACGCGGTGTGCCCGGGCGGCATGCTCACTCCGCAGACGACCGAGTTCGCCGCACCGGAAGACGCCGACTGGAATCTGATCATGAGGATCGCCGCGCCCCGCGGGATGATGGACGTGGCCGACGTCGCCAAGACCATCGCGTTCCTGGCGAGCGACGACGCCGCTGCCGTGCACGGCGCGGTCTACATCGTCGACGCGGGCAAGACGGCCGGATGAGCACCGGCCTGCGCTCCGCGGCAACGCATCACAGCGCGGCGGTGGCCGGGTCGGCGGCCACCGCGGTCAGCGCGGCGGTGGCCGGATCAGCGGCCACCGTCACCAGCGCCGGCGTCGTGGGATCGGCTGCGACCGCCTCCAGCGCCGGGGTTGCCGGCTCTGCGGCAACAGCCGGCAGCGCCGCCGTGTTCGGAAGTGCGCTCACCGTGCTGTCTTTCGCGATGCTGGGTTGTCTGGCCTGTATCGGATGCTTCGCGTGCCGTCGGTGTGTGGGCTGCCTCGGCTGTGCCGGCTGCCGCGACTGTGTCGGTTGCGTGGGCTGCTACAACTGCTCGGGCCTGCGCAACGCACGCGGCCTGCGCAACGTCCACGTCTGAGTCTCCCCGGCGACGCTAAGCTCCGGCACCCAGTGACGTACGCATCAGCATGACGCTGTAGTCGGACCAGCGTGACAACGTGAAGTAGAGATCGCTGCCGCTCGACCACGGATGGATGTAGGGCGCATAGATGCCGCCGGGGATCGCGGTCGAGCCGACGATCGTCTTGGCCTGGCTCCACGGCCCTTCGGGTTTGTCCGCTGTGCGCATCACCACCGCCGAGGTCGTGTTCGTGTAGAGCATGACGAACTTCTTCAGGTAGTCGTTCCAGGCCACCGACATCTCGCTGCCCGGCGCCCACACCACCTGGATGGCGAGGAACGGAAAGCCCTTGAGCCAGCCGAACGGCGTGTAGTACTCATAGGCCGACTTGTCTGCCACCGCGCTCTCGACCACCCGGGACAGGAAGGGCATACCGCCACGGCCCGCGCCGGTACCGTACGCATAGACGTAGCCGCCCGAGCGGACATAGGCGCCCATCTGGAAGTTCTGGTCGCCCCAGGTGAACGCGACTCCCGGCACGGTGTTGAACCAGCTGGGCCGGATGCTGGTGACGGGCACTGTCCAGGTCTCACCGTTGTCTGCCGATACCGCGACGGCCGAGAAGTTGGTCGACCACTGCCCGGCCGAGCCCCATTGGCTGACCGACATGAAGTTGACGTATTGCGTTGTGCCGACTGATATTCCGGCTGTGGGGATGATCGTGACCTCGGTGGCGGCCAAGCCCAGGCTCTGAATCACCTGCCGGGAGAAGTTGGGCCGCGAAGGAGCTACCGGCGAACCGGCGTAGATGTTGCCGGGCATCGGGTCGGGCACCGTCATGCCGTCGGCGAGGTTGCGGTCGGAGCTGCGGAACAGGGTGTTCTTGCGCCATTCCTGGTCGGGGACAGCGCAATTGCCGAAGGTGTCACCGAACGCGATGAGCACCTGGTTGTTCGGACCGGTCTGCCCGTTGTCCCAGACGATCCCCAGGTCGGCCCCGGAGATTCCGAAGCGCGCGTAGCTGTCGGTGTTGGGCCCGGTGATCCAGCCGACCTGGGTGGCCGCCGACGCGGTGGGCGCGGCGGCAGCACGGGCCGTCGTGTCGGGTGCGACGGCGGTGTCCTTGGCTGCCTCGGCAGAGCTGGCGGTGCTGACCGGTTTGCGACCGATCGGCAGATGCAGGACCGGCAGCCGCGGCACGGACGGGGTGGCCGAACGCGCCGCGGCGCCTGTCGGGACCGAACAGGGGTCGGCGACCGCCGGGGGCGCGGCCACCGGTGCGACCACCGAGACGAGGGCCGAGGCGGACAGCAAGGTCACCAGTCGACGAAGAGCCGGCATGACGCACCTTTCGGGCTGACACGGAAACGGATCAGCGCTGTGCCCCCGGAGCGCATTTCACTGTGACAATAGTTGCCACAGAGGCTGATGTGGTTTGCCAGCAACGATCGCGATCGATCTGTTACCGCGTCGAGACGCCCCGGTCGCCAGGTCGGACCGAGGCGTCGGCAGTGCGCGCGAGACTAGCCGCCCGGCACCACCAGGACCGGCCGGTATGTACGCTGCAACGTCGCCGCGGCGACACTGCCCAGCAGCACCTTCTTCAGCGCCGACCGCCCGCGCGAGCCCACTACCACGACACCGGCTCGTTGATCTTCAGCAAAAGCCACCAGCGCATCGGCGGTGGCCCCGGCACCCGATCCGCGGAATCTCGGTACACGATGCCCGGGTTGGGCGGCGGCCACGTCCACCGCACTACCGTCGTCAACTCCGACCGAGACCACCTCGCGGCCGGGGAACAGGGCGCCTGCGGCGGCCAGCGCCCGTTCTGAGCCTTCCGAGCCGTCGACACCGACCACGACCGGCCCGTCGGACACCGCCTCGTACTCCGCCGAGATCATGTTCTGGGACACCACGAGCACCGGCCGCGGCGCGTGGTGCACCACCAGATCCGACACACTGCCCAGCTTCGAGTCACTCGCGCCCGCGCCACGAGCGCCGACGATCAACACGTCTGGTTCGAGTTGTTCGGCCACCTGCGCCAGCCCGAGGCCCTCCCCCGCCCAGGTGCGCTTGACCAGCGCCTCGGGGTTCCATCCGGCTGCCCGGGCCAGGATCACGCCGGTGTCGACCAGCCGGGCAGCCTCGCCCTCGCTCTCACTGTCGACGAGGTCGATCAGCTCGTCGACGTTGCGCGCCGAGTGCCGCAACCGGGCCCGAAGTCCCTTGCTGCCGAACGGTGGCGTGCACAGGTAGACGACCACGGCCTCGGCGCCCGGGAACAGCGCGGCACCGCCGCTGATCGCCGTGTTGGCCGCCAGGGACCCGTCATAGCCGAGCACTACCTTCATCTGCGTCCCCTTGTTCCGTTCCTGCGGTGCATGCGTCCGATTCCAGACTAAAGGGCCGGTGGCCCTCGACTTCGGGCGCCGAGCGGGAAACAGGTAGCCGACTACCCTATCGACGCTTCGGGTTACGCGCGCAAGCTCGGCGCATGGACGCCACCGTCAACGCCGGGGCCACACTTCGGGATCAGACCTTCAAGCGCTGGGTCCTCAGCGCGGCCGTGGTGGGCACCGGTGGCGGCGGCATTGTCGGCGCTTTCCTGGCCTTCGCAGCCCCCATCGTGTTGAGCCCGGCCGATACCCAGCGCCTGCTGATGCGCGGCGGCACCGTGCTGATCGTGTTCCTGGCCATCGCGGTTCCGGTGATGATGCGGGTGCGGCGGCACCGTTTCGCCGCGGGCACCGCATGGCTCGGCGAAGGTCGCCCACCCACCCCGCAGGAACAGCGGATGACATTGGGCGCCTCCGGAGAAGCAGTACGGTTGTCGGCCGCGGTGTGGGGTGTGGGCGCGGTGATCTTCGGGTCCCTGGCACTCGGTCAGCAGGTATCCACCGCGGTGTACATCTTCAGTGTGGTGGCGCTGGGCGGTATTTCGACGAGCGCGGTCTGGTATCTGATCGTCGAGCGGGTCATGCGACCGGTGTCGGCACGCGCCCTCGACGGCACCACCCCGGAACGGCGGTTCGGGCCCACGGTCGGGCGCAGACTGGTGATGGCGTGGCTGCTGGCCACCGGGGTTCCGCTGTTCGGTGTCGCCGCACTGGCCGCCGGCTACCTGGCCGATGTCGGCTTTCGTGCCCAACGCACCTTCGCGGCCATCCTGATCCTGGTGGCGGTGGCGATCGTGGTCGGGTTGTTCGCGATCCTGATCGCGATCCGGTCGGTCACCGAACGGGTCACCGCGCTGCGGCGTGCCCTGGCCCAGGTGCAGGCCGGTGATTTCGGTGTGCGCGTCGAGGTCGACGACGCCAGCGAGATCGGTCGGCTGCAAGCCGGTTTCAACACCATGACGGCGGGACTGGCCGAGCGCGAGCGCATCCGAGATACCTTCGGCACCTACGTGGATCGCGATGTGGCCGAACACATTCTGTGCGCCGCAGGCGCGGTGGAGGCCCAGGAGGTGGATGTCACGCTGATGTTCGTCGACGTCCGTGGATTCACCACGCTCGCAGAGCGATTGCGACCCACTGAGGTGGTCACCACACTGAACCGGCTGTTCGAGCGGATCGTTCCGATCGTGCACGACCACGGCGGCCATGTCGACAAGTACGCGGGCGACGGACTGATGGCGGTCTTCGGCGCGCCCCGCCACCAGGACCGCCACGCTGACGACGCGCTCGGCGCAGCTCTGCAGATCGCGGCCGCGGTGCAGGACGAGTTCAGCGGCACGCTGTCGGTGGGTGTCGGCTTGAACTCCGGACCGGTGGTGGCCGGAAACGTCGGTGGCGCAGGCCGTTTGGAATTCTCGGTGATCGGCGACGCGGTGAATGTCGCGGCCCGGGTGGAGACGGCGACCCGCCAGACCGGCGACACCGTGTTGCTCACGGCCGCGACCTTGAGCCAACTGACCGGGGACCAGGGCAATTTCGAGGCTCGCCCGGGTTTGGCGCTCAAGGGCAAGACCAACCCGGTGGCGGTCTACGCTCCGGTGCCCACGCGCGGCTAGCGCTCCCCGTACTCCAGCGGCGGCTCCGACGAATCCACGTGGCCGAAGCTGCTGATGGTGAGTCCGTCGGGAGAGACCTCGTAGCGGGCGCCGTCGGCGGGATTGGTGGCGACGAAACCGTTGCCGGACCGCTGCGCGGTGGGTATCTGCAGATTGGCGCCGTCGCTGAGCCGTTCACCGCGGTAGGAGAACGAGTCTGGGCCGCTCTGGCAGATCACCGCGAGCGACGACGCCGTCCGGATGACGGCGGCCGGGGTAGTGCCCTCGACACAGCGTGCGGTGTGGTCGATGAAGCCCTGCGAGTCAGTGCCGCTGACATTGGCCGTCGCCGAGCCGGCCTTGGTAGTGGTCGTCGTCGGTGTCTCGGACGTTGCGCTCGGCGGGGTCGGTGCGGTCAGCGTCTCTCGCGTGGCGGCCCCGTCCCCGCCGCCGGCCAGGACAGCGGCCAGCACCGCGGCGATCCCGAGCAACCCCACGGATGCCACGATCAGGCTCAGTTGGGTGCGGCTCAACCGCGGTTTCCGCACGGGTTCCCGTGGCGCTTGAGGTGGTGGCGGCGCCGGTGGGTACGGCGTGAAGCCGGTGTGGTCCGGGTTCGGGTAGATCGACGAGAACTCACGGGTGCCGGGCGGCTGCGGCTGCGGCGGTGGGGTGAGTCGTGGCGGGGCCGGCGCGGGAGCGGGTGGCGGCATCACCGGTGGTGGCGGGGGCGGCGGCGCAGCGGAGGGGGCGGACGCCGCGGCGGCGCGGGCAGCCTTGGCCAGCTCACCGGCGCTGGGATAGCGGTCGACGGCGTCCTTGGCCATGCCCTTGGCGACGACCTCGTCGAACGCACGCGGAATGCCGCGCCGCATGATGCTGGGGCGTGGCGGCGGGGAGAACATGTGCGCGCTCATGAGCTGGCGCAGATCGCCGGCCTCATAGGGCGGCCGGCCGATCATCATCTCGTAGAGAAGGCAGGTCAGCGCGTAGACGTCGGCGGCCGGGCCGACCGGGCCGCCGGAGAACCGCTCGGGCGCCATGTAGGCGCTCGAGCCGATCAGCACGCCCGTCATCGTGACGCTGGCCTCGCCTCCCACATGGGCGATCCCGAAGTCGACCAGGTAGGCGAAGTCGTCCGGGGTGAGCAGCACGTTCTCGGGCTTGATGTCGCGGTGCACCAGGCCG
Source organism: Mycolicibacterium fortuitum subsp. fortuitum (assembly GCF_022179545.1). The sequence continues at coordinate 3,945,073 of NZ_AP025518.1, forward strand.
TCGGCGTGCGCGGCGTCGAGCGCGGCGGCCACCTGCGTGACGATCGCCGTGGCACGCTCCGGGGTGAGCGGGCCGCCCGACCGCAACAGCTCCTTGACGCTGGCCCCCTCGACCAGACGCATGTCGATGTACAGGACACCGTCGATCTCACCGAAATCGTGGACCGGGATGACGTGTGGTTCCTGCAGCCGGGCCGCCACCCTGGACTCACGCCGGAAGCGCTCCTGAAAGCTCGCGTCGGCGGCGATCTCGGTGCGCAGCAGCTTGACCGCCACCGTGCGTTCCTTGACCGTGTCGTAGGCGCGGTACACCTCGCCCATTCCACCGACACCGATCAGCGATTTCAGCTCGTATGGTCCGAACCGGGTGCCGAGGCGCGAGGCACCAGGGGGCGGGGTCATTGCGCGATCCTTTCCGATTGCACATGCCCCTCGGAGCGGGGCGGGCAGCGGTCGTCTCGGTCACGAGGATAGTTCGACCGCGGCCCGGCCCGCCGCCGCCGGCGTCCGGAGCCCGTCAGTTGAACGACGAGTGCGGCGCTCCGATACCCGGATCGATCTTCGTCGGCCCGGAGGCCGACGGCGCGACCGGGAAATCGAAGATGGCTGTCGGGATGTACACCGTCGCACAGGCATTCGGGATGTCGACGACTCCGGACAGCCGGCCCTCGATGGGTGCGGCACCCAGCAGCAGGTAGGCCTGTTCGGGGCTGTAGCCGAATTTCGTCAGATAGTCGATCGCGTGCAAGCAGGCCCGCTGGTAGGACAGGTGCGAGTCCAGATAGCGCTGCTCACCGTCGAGGGTCACCGAGGTGCCCGAGAAGGCCAACCACTCGGAGTACTGCGGGTCGGTGTTGCCCGGCATGAATATTGCGTTCTCGGTCACACCATAGGTCTCCATGCCGCCGGGGATGACGTCGACGCGCAGATCGATGAAGCCGCCCATCTCGATGGCACCGCAGAAGGTGATCTCCCCGTCGCCCTGCGAGAAGTGCAGGTCGCCCACCGACAGATTGGCCCCGTCGACGTAGACCGGATAGAACACCCGGCTGCCCTTGGTGAGGTTCTTGATGTCCTGGTTGCCACCGTTCTCCCGGGGCGGCGCGGTGCGGGCGGCTTCAGCGGCAGCCCGGGTGAAGGCGTCGCCGGTCAGCCCGCCCAGGATCGCGTCGCGCGGTTCCGGCGGCAGGGCCAGCGGCGGCACCCGATCGGGGTCGGTGGCGATCAGCGCGGCCTCGCGGGTGTTCCACTTGGCCAGCAGCCCGGTCGAGGGCGCGGTGCCCATCAGCCCCGGATGGACGATGCCGGTGAACTCCACATGCGGGACATGGCGTGAGGTGGCCTTCTGCCCGGAGAAGTCCCAGATCGCCTTGTAGGCGTCAGGGAACTGGTCGGTGAGGAATCCGCCGCCGTTGAGCTTGGGAAAGATGCCCGTATAGCCCCACCCCTGGCCGGCCAGCGGACCGGAATCCTCCTGCGGAATGGGGCCGACGTCGAGGATGTCGACGATGAGGAGATCGCCGGGCTTGGCGCCTTCGACCGCGATCGGCCCGGACAGCACGTGCACCGTCGTCAAAGGCGCGTTGAGGATGTCGTCGGCCGAATCGTCGTTGACGATGGCACCGTCGAACCATTCACGGCAGTGCACCCGGAACGAGTCACCCTGTTTGACCGTCACCGCCGCCGGGATGTCCGGATGCCACCGGTTGTGGCCCAGCTTCTCCTGATCGGTGAACTTCTTGGTCGAGTCGAGTGGGAACACGACTTCAGGCATTGATTCTCCTTAGCAGACTTCAGGGACGGGGCAACTTCTGATGGAGCGGGTTGGTGGTGACTTTCTGCCTCCGGCGGCCGCCGGCGGGCGGGCCGGCAACCACTGCGGGACGGTCCGCCGATGCGCGCGTCGCGTCCTGCAGTGCCATGGCGCTCGAGCCGCCACGCCCGAGGTTGGGCGCGGCGATGGTCCGGCGTGCCGGGCCGCGGCACTCAGGACAGTCGATGACGTCCGGACGCGCGCTCATCGGATACATCTTCTTCGTTACGTCGCAACCGGACGCACAACGAAATTCGTAGAGAACCAACAGGTTTCCTTAACGTTGCCGGGACTGCTCTGTCGACAACGGTCACACTACCGACGAACCCCCCGGTTGGCGCGTCACTTCGGCAATAGAGCCCCAAAGTTTGGACCTTTTACACGGCGGTCATCTGGCACGGCGAACTTCCCCGAAATCGCGGTGTCGCGTCCGGGCGGCAGCTATCGGCTGCGGTAGCTTCACGCAGACACGTCTGGCAACCCAGTCGCCCAGATCCTGAGGATGACCCGTGAATGACGTCAAACCGTTCTCGCCGTCGATCGACTGGAGCGCCGAACCACTGCACTCGCTGTGGTGGCTGGCCCAGGCCTGGACCATCACCGCGATCTGCACCCTGGCGGTACTGATTCTGCTCGCCCGGTTCACCACCTGGGGGCGGCAGTTCTGGGCCGTCACCGGCGCCTACTTCACCGGACGCCACAGCATCAAGCCGTGGCTGGTCTTGGCCGCGATGTTGCTGTCGGTGATCATCGGGGTGCGCTTGTCGGTCTTGTTCAGCTATCAGGGCAACGACCTGTTCACCTCGGCCCAGGTCGCCGTGGAAGGCTTGGCCACCGGCAACGACGAGGTCAGAGACTCCGGGATCCGCGGCTTCTGGATCGCGCTGGCGACGTTCATGGGGCTGGCCGCGATCCTGGTCACCCGCGTACTGATCGACCTCTTCATGACGCAACGCTTCATGCTGGCCTGGCGTGCGTGGCTGACCGACCGGCTCACCGGCGACTGGCTCGACGGCCGCGCCTACTACCGGTCCCGGTTCATCGACCAGACCATCGACAACCCGGACCAGCGCATCCAGTCCGACATCGACGTGTTCACCGCGATATCGGGCCCGCAACCCAACACCCCGCACCAGACCAGCAACGGCACACTGCCGTTCGGCGCTATCTCGTCGATCGTCTCGGTCATCTCGTTCACTTCAATCCTGTGGAACCTCTCCGGTGACCTCTCGCTGTTCGGGGTCGAGATACCGCGGGCGATGTTCTGGTCGGTGTTCGTCTATGTCGCGTTCGCCACCGTGGTTGCCTTCGCCCTCGGCCGTCCGCTGATCCGGCTGTCGTTCAACAACGAGAAGTTCAACGCCGCATTCCGCTACGCGCTGGTGCGCCTGCGCGACGCGGCCGAATCGGTGGCGCTGTACCGCGGCGAGAGGGCCGAGCGGTCCCAACTGCGCGAACGCTTCGCCGCCGTCGTCACCAACTACAAGCACTTCATCAACCGGACCATGGCCTTCACCGGATGGAACCTGTCGATGAACCACATCATCATTCCGCTGCCGTGGATGCTGCAGGCCCCTCGATTGTTCACCGGCCAGATCCAGCTCGGCACGGTCAACCAGTCGGTGGCCGCGTTCGGCGCGATCCAGGACGCGTTGTCGTTCTTCCGCAATTCCTATGACACGTTCGCCGGTTACCGCGCCTCGATCATCCGCTTGCACGGGTTGGTCACGGCCGACGAGCAGAGCCGCGAGCTGCCCAAGCTGGACGTCGCCGGGCTCGCCATCGACACCGACAGCCTGGTGGAACTGGACGACGTCGAGGTGCGCAACCCGGCGGGCGAGCAGTTGATCGACGATCTGAACCTGTCGCTGGCGGCGGGCGAGGCGATGATCATCACCGGCAAGTCCGGCACCGGCAAGACCACACTGCTGCGCAGCATCGCCCAGCTGTGGCCGTACGCGTCCGGGGCGGTGCGGTGTCCGCAGGGCGACAACGAGACGCTGTATCTGTCGCAGGTGCCCTACATCCCGCTGGGTGATCTGCGGACCGTGGTGTCCTATCCGCAGCAACCCGGGGCGCTGCCCGATACGGCGCTGCGCGATGCCCTACTCGCGGTCGCACTGCCGCGCTACGTCGACCGGCTCGACGAGGACGCCGACTGGGCCAAGGTTCTCTCCCCCGGCGAACAGCAACGGGTCGCGTTTGCCCGGGTGCTGCTGACCAAACCCAAGGTGGCGTTCCTCGACGAGGCAACCTCGGCGCTCGATGAACCGCTGGAGTTCATGATCTACAGCCTGATCCGCCGCGAGCTACCCGACACCGTGCTGGTCAGCGTCACCCACCGCTCCACGGTCCACCGCCACCACAACACCCACCTGGAGCTGCTCGGCGAGGGAAAGTGGCGGCTGGGGCGGGTCGATGAGTCGAGCGGATACAAAGTGACGACGCCAGACTCCTAGGTGCCGAACAAACCGGATCGTTAGCTATCGGTGTCTTCATTAGATTGAATTCTATCAATTACGTATGCCATTCCAGCTGGCTGATACCCAGCATCAACCATCTGATCAACAATCACATTACGGAGAGCCTCATAACTAACTCCCCTCATTTTTTCATCAGCACAGAATCGTTTCAAGATCAATCTGCCCGGAAATTCTGACAGCCACCCGTCCCCAGCCAAAGCTTGCTGAAGCGTGCTCTCAATATCGCTGGCTTGCAGCCGAAGGACGTCCTCATTCAACTCCGATTGCGTTCGATCCAAACGCGCAAAAGTGGCCTCCACCGCAGGAAGCAGGGCACCAACTGGGTCGTTTGACTTCGGATCGCCGCCTAGATCGACTGTCCTGACGATCCGTTCATTTACGAATTTCCTCAGGCGCTCCATAACCAACCCCGGTAGCAATTTACACGCGGCGATCCTTAAGCAATCCAAAACCGCGTCGTCTGAATCGAAGCGATCTTTAGTCGTCAAAACCTGAACCGCTTCCCGAACGAAGCTCGGCACAAGTAGATAATTCTCGATATGGTAGACATCCCAATTCAATTGCTGAGTACCGGCAGGCGGAACTTCGTAAACATTAGAGTCCTTGTCGGTGACGACATAAAAGCGCTTTCCAATACCAGCTTTCTCGGCAGTTCCGGATAGAACCTCATATAGATCCTGCACACGACGCTTCGAGCCTCCGCTGATTAGATTCACACGTTTGGAAAATTCGGGAAATAGCTTTTGAGTGATGAAAACATCGATATCCGTTTCGCCGCCGCCCTCAAACAATACAACTTTTCCACGCGGTTGATATCCAGCAAGATCGCCGACTAGATCTATCGTTGCTTGTTCCAGCTCGTCGGATGCAATTATTTCACGCGCCTGGTTGCCATCGGAATCATCCAGATTGACTGAGGTCATGTGAAACACGCTATAATTTGGATTTCCCACAGCTTGGCGAAGTAGGGCATCGGAATGGGTCACCAACCATAACTGATTACTCCGGGCCCGGCCTAAATGCTTATGATAGAAATCTGGGAAACCTCTTAACAGTGCCGGATTCAGATGGAGTTCCGGCTCATCCAGCAAAATAGTCGAATGCTTCGGCGTTGAATTCCGAAGCCGCAAATAGCCGTAGAGGACTTCTTTCTCGCCAGAACTGAGTTCGTTGATGTCATGGAGCTGGCCGCCTCCTGTTCGTACAGGGAAACTCAGCCCTCCATTCGGGGCAGGCTGAACGCCAAGGTATTCCTTTTCCGGGAAGAAGATCTGAAATAGTTCCCGCAATGTTTCGTTCAGATCGTTTCTGGACGACTCCACCCCCGACGCCTTAGATACTAGTTCGCGAATATAGGTGCCCGCGAGCTCAGTTTTCACATTGGAGTACTTATTTTGCCAGTTGTACAACGTATGCTGCTTGCGTTCGGAGTCAAGCTGCTTTACGTCCAGATTGACACCACCTATCATTTCCCTCTGATAGCTACGGGCAGCGCTATGGTATTCGATGACGCCCAAATCATTCGGACGATATGTTTGAAATACTATCTCTAAAGCCTGGTTGGGCTGCGGCCACAGTTTGCCATCTGGCGTAATGGTCAGCGCTAGATCGTAAGAGTCGACCGACAGTGATTCGACGAACTCTTGCGCAAGAGCAGGGATCCTCTGCCTTACCAGTTCACCGAACTGCCTAAACTGAGTTGCGATAGCCGGCGAAAATGTGGGTACATCTATCGGATAGCCAGTCACGTTGGCCCAGGCCATCGGCTCAACGATCTCTTCCGCATTCGCCATCAGGTAGTTTTTTTCAGAATCTCCTAACTGAACAGTAGCAGCCATCTGAATGGATTGTTCTCGATCTCGAAACAACCTCTGCACTTGCTCGGGGTCATTTAAGTCGATTTGAAATTCGCCGAACCATTGCAACCATTCATTTTGTTGATAGCCGCCATACACCGATTTCAATAGGCGAATAGCATCCAGCACACATGACTTGCCGCAGCCATTCGGTCCCGCAATTAGCACGAAATCGGTCAGGTTATCAATTTCAAACCTCTGAATTGCCTTAAAGTTCCTAACCCGCAGACTGCTGAATCGCATAGCCGCACTTTCTTCCTCGATCTGAACAAGCAACCGATCTGCTTCGCGCAGGAACATTAGCGCAGCCTTCGCGCCTAAGGTCACATAATCGCCCAAGAGCCGCATAGGTCTTTTCGCATCGTGGAACACAGCCACGACGAGGCCTGGTTTCTCATTCACCGCCCTCGCCGGGTGATACTCGCAGGATGAGGTTTTCCGGCCTGGAGGTACGGTCCGGTCGCGCGCAGGGTCTCGCACGCCTCCACTACTAAAAGCACCGCCCCTTGTTGAACCACGCGGATGATCCAAACTCGGCACAAAGTCATCGGCCTAGGCACACGCTGTAGTGCCTGCTGGAGGCGGCAGGCGGCCCGTTGCCGTCACCCGTCTGGTAAGACGGTGGGAACGACACCGCGTAGTAAGGTAAGCCTTCGCACAATGCCCGACCGCTGCATCGTGCTCACCCCACCGACCACCAAGGGTTCCTGATGGCCGATTCCAGAGCTCCCCACACGGGGATCGCTCGATGGATCCGTCGATTCGCCATTCCGGTGATTGTCGGCTGGATCGCCCTCCTCGCGTTTCTGAGCGTGACCGTCCCCCCGCTCGAGGTGGTGGGTCAGATGCGTTCGGTGTCGATGAGTCCCGACGAGGCACCGTCGGTGATCGCGATGAAGCGCGTCGGCCAGGTGTTCGACGAGTTCCACTCCGACAGCTCGGCGATGATCGTGCTGGAGGCCCAGGGCGACGCCAAGCTCGGCGACGACGCCCACCGGTTCTACAACGACGTGGTCGACCGGCTGGAAGCCGACAAGAAGCACGTCGAACACGTCCAGGACTTCTGGGGTGACCCGCTGACCGAAGCCGGCGCCCAGAGCAACGACGGCAAGGCCGCCTATGTGCAGGTCTATTTGGCCGGCAACATGGGTGAGCTGTTGGCCAACGAATCGGTGGAGGCCGTCCAGAAGCTGATCGCGGAGCTGTCACCGCCGCCGGGGCTGAAGGTGTACGTCACCGGGCCCACCGCCCTGGCAGCCGATCAGCAGATCTCCGGCGACCGCAGCGTCAAGATCATCGAAGGCGTCACGTTCCTCGTCATCATCACGATGTTGCTGCTGGTGTACCGGTCCATCATCACGGTGCTCCTGGTGCTGGTCATGGTGGTGATCGAGCTGTCGGTGGCCCGCGGTTTCGTCGCGTTCCTGGGCTATCACAACCTGATCGGCCTCTCGACCTTCGCCACACAACTTCTGGTCACGCTCGCGATCGCCGCAGCCACCGATTACGCGATCTTCCTGATCGGGCGATATCAGGAGGCGCGCAGCGTCGGCGAGGACCGGGAACAGGCGTACTACACGATGTTCCACGGCACCGCGCACGTGGTCCTCGGTTCCGGCATGACCATCGCCGGGGCCACGTTGTGTCTGCATTTCACCCGGCTGCCCTACTTCCAGACCCTCGGCATTCCGATGGCCGTTGGCATGACGGTCACGGTGCTGGCGGCGCTCACGCTGGGACCCGCGATCATCACGGTGGCCAGCCGGTTCGGCAAGGTGCTCGAACCCAAACGGGCCATGCGCATTCGCTTCTGGCGGCGGCTGGGCGCTTTCGTGGTCCGCTGGCCGGGTCCGGTGCTGCTCGGCACCATCCTGCTGTCGTTGGTCGGTCTGCTGACCCTGCCGGGCTATCGGACCAACTACAACGACCGCAACTATCTGCCGACGGACCTGCCCGCGCAGGAGGGTTACGCCGCGGCCGACCGGCACTTCTCGGCGGCGAAGATGAACCCCGAGCTACTGCTCATCGAAACCGATCACGACGTCCGCAATTCGGCGGACTTCCTGGTGATCGATCGGATTGCCAAGAAGGTGTTCGAGGTGCCCGGGGTCGGGAGCGTGCAGGCCATCACCCGACCGCAGGGTGAACCGCTGGAGTTCAGCACCATCCCCGCTCAGATGAGCATGGGTGGGGTCATGCAGACCATGAACCGCAAGTACCTCACCGACCGGGCCGACGACATGTTGCTGCAGGCCGACGAGATGCAAAAGACCATCAACACGATGGATCGGATGATCACGCTGATGGAAGAGATGAGCTCCATCACCCACAACATGGTCGGCAAGATGGACACGATGGTCGTCGACGTCAAGGAACTCCGGGACCACATCTCCGATTTCGACGACTTCCTGCGGCCGCTGCGCAACTACCTGTACTGGGAGCCGCACTGCTACAACATCCCGGTCTGCTGGTCGATGCGCTCGGTGTTCGACGGCCTCGACGGTGTCGACAGCATGACCGAGACCATCGAGCAGATGATGCCCGACATGCACCGGCTCGATGCCCTGATGCCGCAGATGGCCACGATGATGCAGCCGCAGATCGACACCATGCGGAACATGAAGACGATGATGCTGACCATGTACCAGACCCAGAAGGGTCTGCAGGATCAGATGGCCGCGATGCAGGAAAACCAGACGGCCATGGGCACCGCGTTCAACGACGCGAAGAACGACGACACCTTTTATCTGCCGCCGGAGATCTTCAACAACGCCGATTTCAAGCGGGGCATGAAGAGCTTCATCTCCCCCGACGGAAAAGCGGTGCGCTTCATCATCTCTCACGAGGGAGACCCGCTGACGCCGGAAGGCATCAAGCTGATCGACGGGATCAAGCTCGCCGCCAAGGAAGCCATGAAGAACACGCCGTTCGAGGGTTCCAAGATCTACATGGGCGGCACCGCGTCGGCCTTCAAGGACATGCAGGAAGGCAACAACTACGACCTGATCATCGCCGGGATCTCGGCGCTGTGCCTGATTTTCATCATCATGCTGATCATCACGCGCAGCCTGGTGGCCGCCGCCGTGATCGTCGGCACCGTGCTGGTATCGCTGGGAACATCGTTCGGCTTGTCGATTCTGGTGTGGCAGCACCTGCTCGGGATCGAACTGCACTTCATGGTGATGGCGATGGCGGTGATCGTGCTGTTGGCCGTCGGCGCGGACTACAACCTGCTGCTGGTGGCGCGCCTGAAAGAGGAACTGCCCGCCGGTATCAACACCGGCATCATCCGGGCCATGGGCGGCAGCGGATCGGTGGTGACGGCGGCGGGGCTGGTGTTCGCGTTCACCATGATGTCGATGGTGGTCAGCGAGATGATCGTGGTGGCGCAGGTGGGCTCGACCATCGGGCTGGGTCTGCTGTTCGACACCTTGGTGATCCGGTCCTTCATGACGCCGTCGATCGCAGCGCTGATGGGCCGGTGGTTCTGGTGGCCGCAGCTGGTGCGTCAGCGTCCGGCGCGCGGTGTGGTGGCGCGCGCCATCGAACGGGAACAGTCGAACGCCTAGTCGTCGATTGCCGACAATGCGGCGGATTGCAGTCAGTATCAAGCAGTGATCCGCCGCATTGCTCGTTATCCACAGATCGCCGAATGGCTCTGGTGACCACCGCGCCGGTCGACGAGCATCGATGCCGTGGAGGTCGGTGAAGCTCTTCGGCAGCAAGATGGGGTGATCTCTCGTCGGCAGGCGTTGGATGCGGGGCTGGCTGAGCACGACATCCGACGATTGCTCAGGCGCAACGAGTGGGCGCGGGTGCACGCCGGCGTGTACGTCGACCACACCGGCCCGCTGACCTGGACACAACGGGCTTGGGCTGCGGTGCTTTACGCGGCCCCGGCCGCCCTGTGCCTCGAGTCGGCGTTGGGCGCGCAGACGTCACCGATCCATGTCGCCGTAGAGCGGCAACGGTCGACATTGGTTGAACCGGTCGGCGTCCGCATCCACCGTGTCGCCCACGTCGACGATCGCGTGCTGTGGAACGTGGGTCCGCCACGGATGCGCTACGAGGAAGCCGCACTCGACGTTGCGGACCGCGCGGAGTCGGAACTTGAGGTCATCGCCGTGTTGGCCAACGCCTGCCAATCTCGGCGCACCACTGCTCGCCGGCTGCTGCAAACTCTCGATTCTCGCGGTCGGCTCCGCCGGCGCCGCTGGCTGCGTGCGGTGCTGCTCGACGTCGCCGACGGGACCTGCTCGGTTCTTGAGCACGGCTACCTCGTTCGCGTCGAACGGCCGCACGGTCTGCCGCGAGCTGCCCGCCAGACGAGGTCGATGTCATCGCTCGGCGTCTGTTATCGCGACACGGAATACGGTGAACGGGTCGTCGTCGAGCTCGACGGCAGGATGTTTCACGATTCGGCGACGCGGCGCGATGCGGATTTCGAACGGGACCTGGATGCCGCCGTCGACGGCCGTTCGACTGTCAGGCTTTCCTATGGGCAGGTCTTCGACCGGCCGTGTCAGACCGCGAGCAAGGTCGCTGAGATCCTGCAGCGACACGGCATCGCGGTCGCCGGCCGCCCATGCGGGCCTGGGTGTCAGTTCATTCGACTCGACCGCGCTGCGTAGACATCTGTGCGGCGGATGCCTAGGCGACCGCGGCCGCGATCAACAGCGCCCACGCCGTCACCCCGCACCTCGGGCAGGGCGCCAACCAGGCGATCGAGGATGCCATGACGCTGGCAGTGGTGCTGCGCGATGCGAGGCCCGGCGAGCTGGGTACGCGGCTGCGGCGCTACGAATCCCTGCGCATGGAGCGCACCGGCCAGGTTCGCCGCCAGGCGCGCGCCGCCGGGCGCATCTACCGTTCGACCGAGCTCACGCCACGAGCTCAGGCCGAACAGCTGCGCGCGATCCTGGACAGCGTCGCCATCAACACCTACGACGCCGAGCGGATCGCCGAGGACGCGGCCCTGGCCGCCTGAGAGCCGGGGCCCGCGAGCAGCGCCGCTTCCTGAGGCGTGACCAGGCGCTCATGCTTGGCGGGATAACGCCGGCTCTTGATGGGACAGCGAATCAACGAGAGCGCGATCCGCGTGGTTCGGCCGTCGACGGTTCGGCTGATGTCCATGGCAGCTCCTACACCTCTCCCCGATATGAGCCCGTGTGCATCAATGCACTTGTGTCACTCCGGCAACACTGGTCTGCATTGGTCACATTCAGGCCACGACACCGTCACAAATCGCAAGCTATGGCGCGGCTTAACCTTGGCCCGCAGCCTGCTGTGAAAAGGTGCGCCGCTCGACGAGATCAGTGGTCCTTCAGCCCCAGAGCACGGGCCATCGTGAAGAACAGATCGGTCTGATCGGTCAGACCGACCACGTCGGCCGCGCCGGGGCCGTAAGCCGCGATGCGCAGCTGGGATCCGGTATGGCCCTGGTCCATCGCGTCGAGATTGTCCGAAGTGCCGTAGGAGACGGTCAGATCCTGGCCGTCCTTGCTGCGCAAAACGCGCGTCAGGCCCGGATAGATGGCATCCCGGGTGACCTCGAACGGCAACTTGGCCTCGGCGGCGGCATCGCGGACGTCGTCGACGCTCATGGTCTCGACGATCTGACTGCTGTGTGCGTGGTCGGCGGTGACGATCACCAGGGTGTCCTTGTTCTCCTTGGCGAAGTCCAGGGCCACCTTCGCCGCCTCGTCGAGGTCGACGGTCTCGCCGATCTGTCCGCACGGATTGGCGGCGTGATCCTGTTTGTCGATCGAGGCGCCTTCGACCTGTAGGAAGAATCCCTTGTCATTTCCCTTGAGCAGTTCGATGGACTTCTCGGTCATGGCAGCCAGTGTGGGTGCCGACCCACCGCGTTCCGGGTTGTCCTTGCACTCAACAGCCGGCTCCAGGTAGCCGCCCTTGCTCGCAACGGGACCGTCCCAGCGCGTCGGCATGTTGCCGTCGGCGAACAGGCCGAGCAACGGGGCATCCTGGTCGGCCTTGTCGGCCCTGGCGAGTTCGTCGGCGTTGCGCACGATGGTGAAGCCGCGCTCCTTGGCCTGCACCTCGAGCGTCTTACCTTGGTAATCACCGGCTTTGGCAACCTGCTGGAAGCTCTCGGCTCCGCCGCCCATCACCAGGTCGGCACGCGTGTTGAGCAGCTGCTCGGTGATCGACCCATTGCCACCCTTCTCCAACGCATTGGTCGGGCATTTCTCGGTGGTCTCATCAGGCCCGTAGCACTTTCGGCCCGTGACGTGCGCCAGTTGCACGGCCGGGGTGGCGTCCTGGATCTCGGAAGTGGAGATGTCACCGGTCGCCTTGCCGGCATCTTTGGCCAGCTGCAGCAGCGACGTCTGGTCCTTGCCGTGAATGTCGACCGAGATGGCGCCGTTGTAGGTTTTCGTGCCGGTGGCCCACGCCGATCCGCTGGCGGCCGAGTCGGTCACGTAGGTGGGCTTGCCGTCCTTGTCCAGGGAGTAGTGGGTGTACTGACCGATCAGCGGAAGTGCATCGAGGGCTGGGAAGGCACCACCGGCCCCATGCGCATAGTTGCGGGCCACGGTGATCTCGGAATCACCCATCCCGTCACCTATCAACAAGATGACGTTCTTGGCTCCGCTGTTCTCGATGGAATCGGCGATCAGAGCGGCACGGTCGTCACCGGCCCGGGTAGCACCGCCGTGCTCGGACAGCGTGCCCTTGGCGGCGGGATCGAGCAGGGGCAGCGAAGCCTCGTCGTCTGTGCCTCCACATGCCGCGGCCAAGCTCGCCGTACATACCAATGCTGCCGCCACCGCGAACCGCCTGCGCATCCCTGCTCCGTATCGTCGTCATCTCCGTCAAGCCCACACATGGTTGAAGCCGCATGTGAACCGGTGTTTGCCCGACAGTCGACGCCCGGGTAACGGCAATCAAACAGAAAGCCGGACTACCGGAAGCCGCGATTGCCATAAGAGTCGCGGCGCGTCGTTGCCACCGCAACTACCTGGTTTTTAGCGCGTCAATATCGCCCTAGGGCCTTTGCTCCCATTGGTACGGTGCGGCGAGACGAACGGGGAGGCCCATGACGAAGCACATCACAACCTGTCTCATCGGGGCTGTCACGATCGGCCTGGCCGCAACAGCGTGCGGCCCGGTGAGCGAGAGGGCCGAAGCGACCACGACGACCGGGGCGCCGAACGGCGCGGCCACCGCAGCGCTGTTACCGACGCCGGCCGACGTCCAGCAGAGCAGGGGCCCCGACGACATCGCAGACGGCGGCATTCACCTGCACTACCAGGTCAACGGCGCGCCCGACGCCGTGATGAGCGCGTACAAGGACGCGTTGCAGGGCAAAGGCTGGGCGCTGACCACGATCATCAGCTCGAGCGGTGGCGGAGGTGGCGGCGCGACGTATACCGGCACCCACGGCGAGGCGTACGGGGTGTTCGACGGCGGCGGATACGCCGACACCACCTACATCGACGTCTGCACGTGGGCGGCCAAGCCGGCGAATCCCGACTGCAGCCGCGGCGAGCGTTAGCGACGCCGCGCCGGGCCGGTTGCACGCCGCGTCGACGAAGCGGCGCCGGTAGCCGACCTCGTCCGCGCCCGGTCCGTCAGAACCGACATTCCACTGTTCTGAAATCACAACGTAGCCAACGTGTTGCGTGCGATATGTGCATCGCCGACCGTTGACCGCCTTACCCTTGAAGTCATGTCCGGCCCGCCACCGCGGTCGCGGTCTACGGTTGCCAAGTTGGCCATGCACTGTGTGCTGGCCGGAGTGCTCGTGGCAGTGCTGATGTTCCCCGTAGTCGGCGGAATCGGAATGATGACCGCGCGGCTATCCGACACGGTGGCACAGGATTCCGCCGAGGTGCTCAGAGGTGACGCACCGATCGTCACCACCATGGTCGACGCCTCGGGCAAGCCCATCGCGTGGCTGTACGAACAACGCCGATGGGTGGTTCCTCCCGAGAAAATCGCCGACACCATGAAACTGGCCATCGTGTCGGTAGAAGACAAGCGCTTCGCTGAACACAACGGTGTCGATATCCAGGGAACGCTGAACGGCCTCATCGGTTATCTACGCGGCATCGACGACGTTCGCGGCGGCTCCACTCTGGAACAGCAGTACGTCAAGAATTACAACCTCCTGGTCAAGGCCAAAACAGACGCCGAACGCCGGGCCGCCGTCGAGGTGAGCCCTGCACGCAAGCTGCGCGAGATCCGGATCGCGCTCGCCCTCGACAAGACGCTTCCCAAGGGTGAGATCCTGGCCCGCTACCTGAACCTGGTGTCATTCGGCAACGGCGCCTTCGGAGTTCAGGACGCCGCCCGGACCTACTTCGGCGTCGATGCCGCCGACCTCACCTGGCCCCAGGCCGCTCTCCTGGCCGGCGTCGTGCGGTCCACCAGCGCACTGAATCCCTACACCAATCCTGACGGCGCCCTGGCCCGGCGCAACCTCGTGCTCGACACCCTGATCGACTATCTGCCGGACCGGGCCGCGGAACTGCGCGCCGCCAAGGCAGCACCGCTGGGTGTACTCCCCCAGGCCGACCCACTTCCCCAGGGCTGCATCGCCGCCGGCAACCGCGCGTTCTTCTGTGAGTACGTTCTGCACTACCTGGCCCGTGCCGGGCTGACCATGGAGGATGTCACCCGCAACGGTTACCTGATCCGGACCACGCTGGACCCCAAGGTGCAGGACAGCGTCCAGTCCGCGATCGAGAAGTACGCCGACCCCAATGCCACCGGCGTCGCCAGTGTGATGAGCGTGATCACCCCCGGCAAGGACACGCATCGGCTGATCGCCATGGGCGACAGCCGCACATACGGTCTCGACCTCGACGCCAACCAGACCGTGCAACCACAGCCTTTTTCGTTGGTCGGTGACGGCGCAGGCTCGATCTTCAAGATCTTCACCACCGCAGCCGCACTCGAGATGGGTATGGGCATCAATGCCCAACTCGATGTCCCCGGAACGTTCGTGGGCAAGGGACTGGGAAGCAGCGATACCCCCGGATGCCCGAAGGAATCCTGGTGTGTCCGTAACGCGCACGGATTCCCCAGCCAGCTCAACGTCACCGACGCACTGGCGCAATCACCCAATACCGCCTTCGCCAAGCTGATCTCGCAGATCGGGGTACCACGCGCGGTCGACATGGCTGTGCGCCTGGGGCTGCGGTCCTACGCCGAACCCGGTAGCGCCCGCGATTACAACCCCGATTCCGACGAGAGCATCGCCGATTACGTCAAGCGCCAGAACATCGGCTCCTTCACTCTCGGGCCGCTCGAGCTCAACGCGCTGGAGTTGGCGAACGTCGGAGCGACCCTGGCCTCGGGCGGGACCTGGTGCCCGCCGAGCCCGATCGACAAGATCTTCGACCGGAACGGCCGAGAGGTGGGCGTCGAGACGGTGCCCTGCGATCAGGCGGTACCGGAGGGTCTCGCCAACACCCTGGCCAACGCGCTGGGCAAGGATCACGCCAGCGGAACCGCCGCAGGCGCAGCGAGTTCGGTCGGCTGGAAGCTGCCGATGTCGGGCAAGACCGGGACCACCGAGGCTCACCGATCGTCGGGGTTCCTCGGTTTCACCAACCGGTACGCCGCCGCGAACTACATCTTCGACGACTCGTCGTCACCATCGGGACTGTGCTCGTACCCGCTCCGCAAATGCGGCAGCGGCACCCTGTTCGGCGGTACCGAGCCGGCGTTGACCTGGTACGCCGCAATGAGTCCCATCGCCGACGACTTCGGGCCCGTGGCCCTGCCTCCCACCGATCCGCGATATGTCGACGGCGGCCCCGGCGGTCAGGTGCCCAGCGTGACCGGACTCAAGGTGGAGGAGGCGCGTAAACGCCTGCTGGACGCGGGTTTCCGAGTTGCCGACAAACCCACACCCGTCAACAGCGAGGCCACCAAGGGCTCGGTCGTCGGCACAACCCCGAGCGGCAGAACGATTCCCGGCTCGATCATCACGATAAACACCAGCACCGGATATGTGCCGCCACCTCCGCCGGTCTTCATCCCGAGCCCGGATCTTCCGCCGCCACCGACGCTCAACGAACTGGGACCGCCCCCGCCACCCAACGTCATCGAAATCCCCGGACTACCCCCGATCACGCTGCCGCCACCCGCACCGCCGCCACCGCCGGCGCCGCCGCCTGCGTGACCGTTTGCGCCAGCCCCGAGCAACGCCGTGTGCCGGGGCAGGTTTGCCGTGGTCGGGGGTTGTCAGCGGCGCCGATGAATCCGCACGTTTGAATATCGACAGATGTGGCAATTCTTCTCGCCGACAACACTCAGTTACATCGAGAGGATCGAACCGACCATGATTGTGCTTGGCATCATTCTCCTGTTGATCGGCTACTTTGCCGGTATCTCGATCCTCTACACGATCGGCGGCATCCTCGTGGTGATCGGGATCATCCTGTGGATCCTTGGGGCCGTCGGCCGTCCGGTCGGCGGGCGAAAAGTCTGGTTCTAGCGGCGAGGCCCGGGTCGTCGCAACGCCGCAACTGCCCCGAGTCGCGGAAAGGTACTGACCACAACAGCTTTCAGTACCTCGCGTCGGGGCAGGCCGGAGTCGACACTCTACCGAGAGCCAGTCCTGTGACGAGCGTGCCGCCTACGGGCGGCACGCTTCGCCACGACCGCAGAAAGCTACACGTTCGCCACAGCGCGCAACTGGGCCACCCCGGCTACGAAACGATCGGTGGTGTGTCGATTCGCGCCGAGATCTGCTTGACGATCTTGACCGCTGAATCAGCCGGCTTGGCGCTGCAGGTGTTGACGTCGACGACGATGTTGTTGTTCGCCGTCAATGCACGACCGCAGGCCCATCCACCCGCCTGGGCGTTGGATTGGGTGGCCACCGTGCTCAGCACACCACCGTCGGTCGAGATGGGCCCCACGTCCCACAGAGTGCCCGTCTGCGTGTGGGTGTAGTGCTTGCACGCCGGCCACTGTCGGACCGAAGCGTCGTAGAAAGCCTTGGCCTGACCGGCGTCGGCGAATCGAACCACCGCCTGCTTGGCGTAGTGAA
The DNA here is from genome assembly GCF_022179545.1 of Mycolicibacterium fortuitum subsp. fortuitum. The sequence goes on from NZ_AP025518.1 coordinate 3,962,253, forward strand.
CGAGGACGTCCGGCTCGCTCAGCGTCACCTCTTGCTCGTCGGTGAACCCACTATCGGCGTACACGGGGGCCTGCGCCGCACCGTCGACCGCGAGGCACTCCCGGGGCGCCATCGTCCCGCTGTCGTCAGACATTTGCGAGTCGGTACCGGTGACAGTCATTCCCCCCGCTGCCATTGCGGCGTTGATCTGTTCGGGAGAAAGCAACAATCGGGGCAGCGTTTTCTGTCGCAACGGCGTCGGAGGAAAAGAAGTGATCATCGGCTTTGTCGGAGTGGTTTCGGCCGCCTGTTCCGTCGATTGACCACCGCAGCCCGCAGCAAGGGCGCAAACAGCAGCGATGGTGATCACGGTTGTCGCAAAGCGCATTCGTCGTTCCCCCATTTCTGCGCCGGCACCTCTGAGCCACGGTCATGTCGACCCGTAATGGACAAATCCAGAAAAACAGCGAAGTGGTGCCCGATGCAGGACATTTCCCATAACAGTTGAAGACTTTCCGAAACCGTTACCGAAACAACATCAACGTCGGCCAGGTGAGGGAATCCAGGTGGAATACACCGCTTGAGTGGGGCGGGCGGGGCTCGAACCCGCGACCAATGGATTATGAGTCCACGGCTCTAACCGACTGAGCTACCGCCCCCGGGCGCATCTGCGCCGCAATATGGTCCCACATGGCGAAGCGACCGAGCCAAATGAGGGCACGTGGTGCCATCACGCCAGGTGAGATCATGGCGGACGTGCCTTCTCACGCGTTCGCCTCGGACAACGCCGCGCCCGCACACCCCAAGGTGATCGACGCCATCGCCGCGGCCAACACCGGCTCCGCCGCGTCTTACGGGAACGATCCGGTCACCCAGCGTGCGGCCGAGGCCATCAAGGACGCCTTCGCCTCCCCCGACGCCGAGGTGCTGTTCGCGCTCACCGGCACCGCCGCCAATGTCATCGCGCTGGCCTCGGCGGTGCGGCCGTGGCAGGAGATCCTGTGCAGCGATATCGCGCACTCGCTCGTCGACGAAGCGGGCGGGCCGGTCCGGCTCTCAGGTGCCCAGCTGACCAAGCTGCCCAGCGACAACGGCGTGATCGATCCGGCCGAGCTCGACACCGCGGTGGCCCGACGCGGCCCGGTACACCACTCACAACCGCGCATCGTCAGCATCACCCAGTCCACCGAGAACGGCCGGGTCTGGGCTCCGGAGGCCATCGAGGAGTTCATCGGCCACGCTCACGAGCTCGAACTGCTCGTCCACGTCGACGGGTCCCGGATCGCCAATGCGGTTGCCGCGCTGGCCATGTCTCCGCTGGAGGCGGTCGCGGACGCCGACATCGTCACCGTAGGTGGCACCAAGAACGGCATGCTGATGGGCGATGCGATCCTGGTCCGCCGCCCCGAGTTGTTCGACGGAATCCGCTTCGTGCAAAAGCAGATCGGCCAGCTGGCCAGCAAGCAGCGCTTCATCGCCGCACAGTTCGAGGCGATGCTGGACGACGGGTTGTGGCTGCAGACCGCTGCCCACGCCAACCGGATGGCCGCCCGGCTCAGTGCGGGACTACAGGCGCTCGGCCTGACGTTGGTATCCCCCACCGAGGCCAACGAGATATTCGTCGACCTCGAACCCGCTGCCTACTCGGCACTCTCAGCCGAGTACGCCGTGCACCGCCCCGACCCCCGGCTGCCCACCGTGCGGTTGGTCTGTTCGTGGGCGACGACAGAAGCCGAAATCGACGATGTTCTGCGGTTGCTGGCGTCGACTTCTACCTGAGGGCGGTGGTTTTTGCGGGGCAACGACCACTCGTCGGAAACGGCGCACCAGCGAACCGCGAAAACCTCAGCTGTAGATGGGTTGCCCGTCGGCGCCCAGCCGGTACTGTTCGGTGCCCTCGTCGACCCTAGCGGCATCGGCGCCCAGCGCGACCGCCACCTTGTTGCAGGCGTTGCGCATGACGTCGAGCGTCAGCTCGACGGCCTCGTTCTGCGAAAAGTGTTGGCGGAGTTCGTCACCCGACACCTGTGACGGCGTCCAGATCAACGCGTCGACGTATCGCAGCGCGGCCTTGTGCCGATCGGGCAGGTCGGAATTCTCGAAGTCGTCGATGCCGTCATAGTCGGACTCGGTGGCACCGGCCTCCAGAGCCGCGGCCTCCCGCAGCGACTTGCACAACCGGCAGTTGTGCTGGCGCGCCCCGCGCAACCGCACGATCTCAGAGGTCACGGGGTCCAGCGCGCGCAGTCGCCCCACGGCCGGCACAAAGGTGTCGAGGACGTAGTCGGCCGGATTGGTCTCGTGGTCCCAGGCGACGGGGCCGTCCGGCCAGTCCACCCCCAACGCAGCCAACCCGGCGCGCATCCGGGGCACGAAGTCGGCCACATAGATCAGCACCGCCACGGTGAACACGTCGGGCCCGAGCAGGTCGGAAAATGCAGCCCGTTGCGCATTGTTGATGCCGGTGACATCGGTGCTGAACTGCTCGGCGAATTCGGTGACCATCGGGTCGACGCAGCCGCCGCTGGTCTCCGACGGCAGCGCCGGCAGACCCAGGGTCGAGCCGCACACGTCACGCACGTCGGCATTGATATCGGCCAACTTCGGTGGCGAAAGCGCAATCAGGTGCGTCAACTCGCTGAGCAGATCGGCAGACACACCGGCAGTATCCTCCACCGCGCCCGGCATCGTGCGGTTACCCGGCAGTCGAATCGAACATCTCAAGACCCGACGCGTAACTCTCCTTGACCACATCCAGATGGACCCAACTGTCGACGACTCCGACCCCGGGCAGGGCACGCACCGCGTCGAGAATCTCGACGAGGTGGGCCGCCGAGAACGCTCGCACCGTGGCCAACAGATCGAAGCGACCGAGCGTGCGTGCCACGAAGATCACCGATCGCATCGCGCGCAGCGCCGCCACCACCTCGTCGCCGGCTCCGGTGAGCCGGATGCCGAGGCCGAGCGCACTCTGGCGGTCCTGCCCGGAGTGACGCACCACGGCGCCGATGCGCACCACCTGGGATTCGACCAGTCGCACCACCCGCCGACGCGCGCCCGCAGGTGAAAGGCCCACCGTCTGCGCAAGGTCCACATACGATGCGCGCCCGTCATCCTGCAATGCCCGCAGCAGCGCCAGATCCAGGTCGTCGACGTCGACGTTGACGTCCCCGACCGGGCCGACGACGTCGCGCAACACCTCGACATAGGTGAGTGTGTCGACGCCGACCACGCCATCCATCGCACGCAACTCGGCGATCACGCCGTCGACGTCGCGGATCGTCCCGACCCGCGCTTCAGCGATCAACCCGTACGCACCGCTGGTCAGCGACAGGAACGCGATGTCGACCCGCTGCGCCAGGATGTTCGCGATCGGGGCCACCGGTCCGTCGACCATCACGCTCACGTGGGCCAGGGCGCCGCGGCCGAGAACTGCCGGGTGGACTACCCCGCGTATCACCACCTGCCCTCCGTCGATCAGGCGCTGGATCCGCGCCGCGGCCGCCGAACGGGACAATCCGACCCGGTCGGCGATATCGCGATGAGTCAGCCGCCCGTCACCCTCCAGCAGGCTGATGATCGCCTCGTCAACCTCGTCCATCCGAACACCACCTGAAATTCAGTCCGAGATTTTTCCTCGCGGATCCACTGTCACAAAGATCAGTATCTCGGCATCATGTCGCTTTTTCTGATCGAAATGATAGCTGTAACCGGCGTATCAACATTTCCACGCGGCATCTCGTGATCGAATCGATTGCATGTCCTGAGCTGCGGGTTTACCGTAACGCACATCACATTGACCTCAAATCTGAACGCAGAGGAAGTGTCAGCATGACCACGACATCTTCGGGGACATCTCCGGGTCCCATCGGGCCCGTCGACGCATCGAAGATCCCGCGCTTCGCCGGTCCGGCCACCTTCGCCCGCCTGCCTCGTCTCGACCAGGTGACCAAAGCAGATGTGGTGGTCGCCGGAATCCCCTTCGACTCCGGCGTCTCCTACCGGCCGGGCGCCCGGTTCGGCCCAACCCACGTCCGCGAATCCTCGCGGCTGCTGCGCCCGTACAACCCCGCGATGGACGTATCCCCCTTCGAGCTCATCCAGGTCGCCGACGCCGGCGATATCGCCGTGAACCCCTTCAACATTCACGAGGCGATCGAGACCATCGAGGGTGCCGCGCGTGATCTCACCTCCGACGGAACCAAACTGGTGACCATCGGGGGCGACCACACCATCGCACTGCCGCTGCTGCGCGCCGCCGCTGCCCAGCACGGCCCGGTGGCGCTTGTGCACTTCGACGCCCACCTGGACACCTGGGACACCTACTTCGGCGCCGAGTACACCCACGGCACTCCGTTCCGCCGCGCCGTCGAGGAGGGCATCCTCGACACCGAGGCGCTGTCGCACGTCGGCACCCGGGGACCGCTGTACGGCAAGAAAGATCTGGAGGACGACCGCCGCTTCGGGTTCGGCATCGTCACCTCTTCCGACGTGTATTACCAAGGCGTGCGCGAAGTTGTCGACAAGCTGCGACAGCGTCTGGGCAACCGCCCGGTGTACCTGTCGATCGACATCGACGTCCTCGACCCGGCGCACGCCCCCGGCACCGGCACCCCGGAAGCCGGCGGCATGACCAGCCGCGAACTACTGGAGATCCTGCGAGGGTTCCGGGGGCTGAACCTGGTGGGTGCCGACGTGGTGGAGGTGGCCCCGGCCTACGACCACGCCGAGATCACCGGTGTCGCCGCGTCGCACGTCGCCTACGACCTGGTGTCCCTGCTGGCTTTGGGGCCCGATGCGTAACGGCGGCGACCTCGTCGTCGAAACCCTTACCGCGCTGGGTGTCTCGCATGTTTTCGGCATCCCCGGCCAGAACGCGCTCGGCCTGTTCGATGCGATCCGGCGCAGTGACCTGAGGTTCGTCAGTTCACGGGTGGAGAACAACTCGGCATTCGGTGCCGACGGCTACAGCCGCGTCACCGGCGAGGTAGGGGTGCTGTTCCTGTCCACCGGTCCCGGTGCGTTGACCGCGCTCGGCGCGCTGCAGGAGGCCTACGCCACCGGGGTGCCGGTGCTGGTAATCGCCAGCCAGGTGCCGCGCTCCGGAATGGGCCTGCGCCGCGGCATGCTGCACCAGCTCGACGATCAGAGGGCCAGCGCGGTCAACGTCACGAAGAGCGTCGCGACGGTGCGGCGGGCCGCCGAGATCCCGAGCCTGATCGCCGACGCCTACGCGTTGGCACGTTCGGCACCGGCCGGGCCGGCGTGGGTGGAGATTCCGCAGGATGTCCTGTTGGAACCGACGACGGTACCGCAGGTCGGCACGCTCGACGTGACGCCGACGCAGCGTGCCCCGCGGATGGAGCTGATCGACGAGGCGGCGGCAGTGCTCAACAACGCCGAGCGCCCGGTGATCCTCGCCGGTGGCGGTGTGCGGCGCTCCCCCGGCGGCCCGGAAGCACTGGTTGCCCTCGCCGAAAAGCTCGGCGCACCAGTGGTTTCCACGGTCGGCGGCAAGGGAGCCATCGCGTTCGATCACCCGCTGTCGGCGGCGTCGTGGATCGAGGACCGTTACACCACCGAGATGCTGGAGAATGCCGACGTGCTGGTGGCCGTCGGTACTGCGATCGGCGAAGTCACCAGCAACTACTTCACGTTCACACCGCACGGCCGGCTGATCCACATCGATGCCGAGGCCCGCGTGCTGGAGGCCAACCACCCTGCCCTGGCCATCCACGCGGATGCCGCGCAGGCGCTGGGGGCACTGGCCGAACACGTCACCGCGCGCGAAGGCACCACAGGTGCCACCCAGGCCGCGGAATTGCGAAAAGCCGTTGAGGACCGCCTTGCCGGTCAGGACCTGGCCACCGAATTACAACTGATGGCCGATCTGCGGGCCGCCGTGCCATCCGGTTCGCACACCTTCTGGGACATGACGATCGCCGGATACTGGGCCTGGTCGGTGTGGGACCCGCAAGACGGCGGGTTCCATTCCGCCCAGGGCGCAGGCGGTTTGGGCTTCGCCTTCCCGGCCGCTCTGGCGGCGGCGATCGCCACCGGCGAGCGGACGTTCGCGGTGTCCGGTGACGGCGGTGCCATGTACTCGATCGCAGAACTGGCCACCGCCCGCCAGCACGACGCCAACATCACCTGGCTGATCGTCGATGACGGCGGCTACGGGATCCTGCGGGAGTACATGACCGCGGAATTCGGCACTGCGACCGCCACCGAGCTGGCCCGGCCCGACTTCGCGCAGCTTGCAGCCAGTTTCGGAATTCCCGCACATACCGCCACACCCGACAACGTCGGGCAGATGGTGGCCGCCACATTCGGCACCGACGGTCCCGCCGTGATCGTCCTGCCCGCCGTACTGAAGATGTTCGCCCCCACTCACCTCTGACCGAAGGATCCATCGTGGGTAAACCAGTCGATATCGCGATCGTCGTCATCTATCTCGTCGCGATGCTCGCCTTCGGATTCTGGGGTAAGACCCGGACCAAGGACTCCGCAGACTTCCTGGTCGCGGGTCGGCGGCTCGGACCCACGTTGTACACCGGCACCATGGCTGCCGTCGTCCTCGGCGGCGCATCCACTGTCGGCGGTGTGGGTCTCGGCTACAAATGGGGAGTTTCTGGCATGTGGCTGGTGGTGGCAATCGCCGTCGGACTGCTGGCGCTGAGCCTGTTCTTCGCCGGGCCGATTCAGCGCCTTCGGGTCTACACCGTCGCGCAGATGCTGAGCCTGCGCTACGGGGTCGACGCAACCTCGGCCTCCGGGCTCGTCATGGCGGCCTACACCCTGATGCTGTCGGTCACCTCGACCATCGCCTACGCGACGGTGTTCAACGTGCTGTTCGGCACGGGCAGAACACTTTCGGTGGTCATCGGCGGCATGGTCGTCATGCTGTACTCGTCTATCGGCGGCATGTGGTCGATCACCCTGACCGACATGGTGCAGTTCGTCCTCAAGACCGTCGGGGTGTTCTTCCTGCTGCTTCCGTTCACCTGGCACCGGGCCGGCGGCTTCGACGGAATCCGGGAACGCGCCGGAGACGCCGTGTTCAGCCTCACCTCCATCGGCACCGACACGATCATCACATTCTTCGTGGTGTACAGCTTCGGAATGCTGATCGGGCAGGACATCTGGCAGCGGGTGTTCACCGCGCGCTCCCCGCAGGTCGCCCGCTGGGGTGGCACGACAGCCGCGATCTACTGCGTGTTCTACGGAATCGCCGGGGCGCTGATCGGTTTGGCCGCATCGACCTTCATGCCCGACATCGAGGCCAAGGACGACGTCTACGCCCAGATCGCGGAAGCCATTCTGCCCGTGGGGATCAGCGGCATCGTGCTGGCGGCGGCCGTCGCCGCGATGATGTCGACCGCATCGGGCGCGCTGATCGCGACCGCCACCGTGGCCCGCACCGACATCAAGCCGATGCTGATGCGGTTGGTGGGCCGCAGGCCCGAGGAGACCGAAAACCCTGAGGTGGACGTGCATTCCGACCGTCGCTATGTCGCGGTGCTCGGCGTCGTCGTGATCATCATCGCCGCGTTGCTCAACGACGTGGTCGGTGCACTGACGATTGCCTACGACATCCTGGTGGGCGGGCTGCTGGTGCCGATCCTCGGCGGGTTCCTGTGGAAGCGGGCCACCGGTGCGGGTGCCCTGGCAGCGATGGCAGTGGGCACCCTGGTCACACTGGGCACCATGGCGGTCGTAGGTGACGTGCTCGCCAACGAGCCCATCTACTTCGGCCTGGTTTCCAGCTTGATCACCTACGTCGGGGTGAGCCTGGCGACTCCGCGTACATCGCCGGAAGTGCTGCGAGTGTGGGACGACCGGCTCAGTGGCCACGAACAGGCCGACGTTCCCATGGCCACGTCATGAGCGCCCACACACCTGCCACCAAGGCGCTGGCCACCAACACGTAGACCGGCCATGGCCCCATCAAGTCGAGCAGCGACGCGGTCGCGGGCTTGGCATTGAGGAAGCCGTAGTTGGTGCCTGCGATGCCGTTGAATGCCATGGTGCCCGCCGCCCACCCCGCGGTCACCACGACCACCAGCCGGTAGTCACGCCAGCATGGACGCATCCCGCGGCCCCACGTCAAATAGATTGCCGCCCACACCACCAGCAGATGGATCGACCAGAACGCCAGGAACTCATAGTGCGGGAAGTCCGCGCTCTTGAGCACCGGCGAGATCAAGGCCTGCGTGCTCAGCACCAGACCCCAGTAGTAGGTCAGGACGAACGCCCAGTGGTGCTGTGACCACAGTGCGTAAGCGCCCACGACCGTTGCCAGGTCGGTCAACCGCAGCGGCACCGACCGTTCGATCGAAGGTGGGATCAGGGTGTAGACGAGCATTGCGACGTAAATCGCGGCGGTCAGCGCACCGAGAATACGACTGAAGGCCAAAGATTGGCGTTCGGTCTGGCGCCGTCCGAGCCACACCAGCAGCGCCGCCCCGACGATGAACACGGCGATGGCGACCCAATGCGACGGGCCGTACACCGTGAATTGCCGCTGGGACAGCACTCCTACCTCATTGCGCTTGGCTCACCGAGGACATGTGGAAATCCGGGATGCGCAGCGTCGGCATCGATGCCCGGGTCGCCCAATCGCCCCACTCGCGCGGCAGGGTGATCTCGCTGACGCCGGCTTCGGTGGCGCGCCGCAGTAGGTCCAGCGGGCTCTCGTTGAACCGGAAGTTGTTCACCGCGGCAGTCACCTCGCCGTCCTCGATCAAATAGACACCGTCACGGGTCAGCCCTGTCAGCAGCAGCACCGTGGGATCGACCTCGCGGATGTACCAGAGTGTGGTCAACAGCAGACCACGTTCGGTGCCTGCGATCATATCCGCCAAATCCTTTGCACCACCGGTCATCAGCAAGTTGTCGGCGGGAACGGCCACGGGTGTGCCGTACTCGGCCGCGACGGCCCGCGGGTAGGCCAGAGCGTTGACCACACCGTCGCGGATCCAGTCCACCCGTCCGATGTCCATACCGTTGTCGAAGATCGACACTCGCTCCGAGGAGCTACCCACCGCGACGAACGGTTGGCAGGCCAGCGGTTCGGCCAGCGGGTCGGAGTACAACGTCAGACCCAGATCTGTGAGCTTCTCCCCCACCCGCGTTCCGCCGGGCGCCGACAACGCGGTACGCCCTTCCTGCGCTCCGCGGCCGTCCATGGTCCAGGTCAGGTAGATCATCATGTCGGCCACCGTCGAGGGCGGCATCAGCGTCTCGTACCGCCCGGCCGGTAGATCGACGGTCCGGTCCGCCCAACCCAGCTTCAGTGTCAGCTCGTCGAGTAGCGAATCCACGCGCACATCAACGAAGTCCGCTGTGCTGACCCCGGCCCAGACACTCGCGCCGTCGCGCTTGGCGTTGATCTCCACCGAGCCGGTCGGCTGCGTGAACCGGCGACGCAGGCCGCTCGAGGTGGCCAGGAACGTCGTCTCCATGACGTGGCGGGCGTATCCGTAGAGCTGGTCGGAACCGGCGAATCCCTTGGCCAGGTCATCGGCGATGCCGCCGAATACCCGCGCGCCGGTGCTCGCCACGGGTGCATCCCAGTCCGCCGGTGCGCCGGTGGCGGGCAGGGGCGGTGCGGCATCGCGCGCCTCGGGCGAGGCCGATGCGGCGCGCTGCGCGGCGGCCACCAAGTCCGGGATCACGGCTGGATCCACCTCGGTGGAGCGCACCGACCCGACATGTGCCTTGTCGCCGCGTCGCACGATCGAGATCACGGTGATGGTGCGGCTGACCGTCTCACCGTTGGTCGTCATCGAGTTGCCGGCCCATCGCAGCGAGGCGTCGGCCCGGTCCGTCACCAACACCGTGGTTTCGGTGCCGGGATCGGCTGCACGCAACGCGATGTCGACGACCTGCTGTGCGCCGATCATCGGCCGCCCTCCGTCCGGGTGTTCAGTACGTTGATGCCGCGGAACAGTGCGCTCGGGCAGCCGTGGCTGACCGGGGCCACCTGCCCGGGCTGGGCCTTGCCGCAGTTGAACGCCCCGCCGAGGCGCCAGGTGGACGGTCCGCCGACGGCTTCCATCGCACCCCAGAAATCGGTGGTGGTGGCCTGATACGCCACATCGCGCAGCTGGCCGTCCAGCCGGCCGTCTCGGATCCGGTAGAACCGCTGGCCGGTGAACTGGAAGTTGTACCGCTGCATGTCGATCGACCAGGACTTGTCACCGACGATGTAGATACCGTCGGACACCCGTGAGATCAGATCGTCGGTACTGAGATCCTCGCGACCCGGCTGCAGTGACACATTGGCCATCCGCTGGATCGGCACATGGTGCGGCGAGTCGGCGTAGGAGCAGCCGTTGGAGCGCGCCTGTCCGAGTCGCGGCGCGAACACCCGGTCGAGCTGGTAGCCCACGAAGACACCGTCGCGCACCAGGTCCCAGCTCTGCGCCCGCACCCCCTCGTCATCGAAACCGACCGAGGCCAGGCCGAATTCGACGGTGCGGTCGGCCGTCACGTTCATCACCGGTGAGCCGTAGCGCATGGTGCCGAGCTTGTCCGGGGTGGCGAACGAGGTGCCGGCGTAGGCCGCCTCATAGCCGATGGCCCGGTCGTATTCGGTGGCGTGTCCGATCGATTCGTGGATGGTGAGCCACAGGTTGGACGGATCGATCACCAGGTCGGTGGGTCCGGCGATGACCGAGGGAGCCTTGGTCTTCTCGGCCAGCAGTGTCGGCAGCTCGGCCAGCTCGGCGGTCCAGTCCCAGACGTCGTCGCCGGCCAGCGCCTCCCAGCCCCGTGCGGTCGGCGGAGCCAGGGTCCGCATGGTTTCGAACGATCCGGCCGCGGAGTCGACCGCGACGGCCTCCATCGTCGGCATCACCCGTACCCGCTGCTGGGTGATCGAGGAGCCGAAGGTATCGGCGTAGAAGGTCTGTTCCTTGACCGCGTGGGCCCCGGCCGACACGTGGTCCACGCCGTCGGACGCGAGCAGCCGGTGTGAGTATTCGCCGAGCAGCGCGATCTTGTCGGAGGCGGGGACGACGAACGGGTCGACGCCGTAGTCGGACACCCAGGTCACATCGTCGTAGACGGGTTCGGCAGCCAACTCGATGCGCTCGGCGTTCAACGGGGCGAGGGTCTTGGCCACCTGCACCGCGCGCCGCGCCGTTTCGGCTGCCACCTGCGGCGCCAGCTCGGCGTGCGAGGCGAACCCCCACGTGCCGTCGACGATCACCCGCACCGCGAGACCGACTTCGCGGTTGACCACCGACATCTCCAACTCGCCGTCGCGCAGTTGGATGATCTCGGTGGTGATGCGGTGTATCCGCAGGTCGGCGTAGCTGGCTCCGGCAGCGGCCGCCGCGGTCAGCGCCGCGTCGGCCAACTCGGACCGGCGCAGCTCCAAGAAGTCGGCGTCCACACGTCGTTGAGCTGTCACGCCCCCACGGTAGCGGCGCGAGCGGGGCGGCTCGGTTCAGGCACCGCCGATGCGGCGCAGCCACGTCTCGACGTCGCGGTGGCGCGTGAACCGGACGATGTGCAGGTGGGGCACGTGCAGTCCCAGCTCAGGAATGGTGTCGCGGAGCTTGTTTCGGGTGCGAAAACCCCAGCGCAAGATGTGGTCCGGGTCGGTGAAGATGGTGCACAGCGGCGGTTCGATGTTGCCGTTCCACAATTCGATGCGGCCGACGCGTCTGCGGAGAGTCCGGCGCGTCAACTGGCCCATCGACACCGGGGTCGGCAGGTCGAGCCACAGCAGCGTGTCGGCGCGCGCCAGGATCTGACCGCGCACAGCGCGGTACTGCCATTCGATCACCCAGGAATCCCCCGCAATGAACTGTTCGACGTCGCTGACGAACGTCGGCCGGGGTACCCACCCGGGCCCGTGATACAGGCTGTCGATCTCGACGTAGGGAAGGTCGAATCGGCGCGACAGTCGCCTCGCAAGCGTCGTCTTGCCCGATCCTGTCGTCCCGGCCACAGCGATGCGCCGCGGCTCCCAGGTCACCGAATCCTGAGCCGTCAACACCAGACCGATCTTAATGAGGCATACCGTGTGGACATGACGAAGCTCAGCAGGCGGAAGGTTCTGGGTGGCGCGGCGGTGGCCGCTGGTGCGGCCGCGATGGGATTCGGCGGTTACGAACTGTTGGGGCGGCGCGGACCCGCATCGGCCGGCCAACCCAACATCCTCGTGGTGATCGTCGACCAGATGCGCGCGCCGCAATGGTTCCCCGATACCCAGCAGCTCGGCGCACTGCTGCCCAACCTCGACCGGCTGCGGACACGCAGCACCGTCTTCGGTTCGCACTACAGCGCGTCGAACATGTGCACGCCGTCACGCGGGGTCCTGACCACCGGGTTGTACTCGCACCAGACCGGCTGTCTGTACACCGGTGAGGGCCCCACCGAGTCGACACTGGCGGTCCGGTTCCCCACCTGGGGCACGATGTTGCGGGACGCCGGATACCGCACCTGGTGGTGGGGCAAGTGGCACCTGGGCAGCGCCGCCGACAACACGCCCGACGGTCTGGACGTCCACGGCTTCTCCGGCGGCACCTACCCGTCACCCAACGGCGCACCGAATCAGGGTCTGCAGCAGGACCCGTCGATCGTCGATCAGTTCACCGAGTGGTTCGATGCCCACGCCGGCGAAGGCCCGTGGTGCACGACCGTGTCGCTGGTGAATCCGCACGACATCTGCTGGTGGCCCAAAAATCCGCTGCCGGAAGATGTTCCGCCCGTATTCAGCGCAAAGCCGGTGAACTTCGAGACCGCTGACGATCTGCGTCGCCGCGGCAAACCCCAGCTGCAGATCGACTACATGAATTTCATGTCGCCGTTGATGACGGGCGCCATGGACTACACCGGGCCCGACGCGGCGGCACAGTGGGCACGCTGCCTGGACATGTACCTGTGGCTGCATCAGCAGGTGGACACCCAGATCGGCCGGGTGCTCGACACTCTCGCGTCGAGGCCGGACGTGGACAACAACACCGTCGTCGTATTCACCTCTGACCACGGCGAGTACGCCGGGTCGCATGGCCTGCGCGGCAAGGGCGCTGCGGTCTACGAGGAGAGCATCCGGGTGCCGCTCTACATCCGTGATCCGTCAGGTCATCTGACACCCAATCCCGGCGATACCCGGACCCAGCTGACTTCCAGCGCCGACTTCGCGGCGCTGTTGTTGACCATTGCGCACGGCGATGCCGGCTGGCGTTCCGACTCCCGCTATTCCTACCTGTCCGAGCGTGCCGATATCGCCGGTATGGCCGCCGACGCCACCGCACCGGGCCGGCCATGGATCGCCCACGCCACCGACGACATGTCGGTCGAGGAGATGGCGGCCTTGATGAAATCCCCACTGGCAAAGAAGTTCTTCGGCACTTCCGGGCCGGCGATGGAGATCCCGACTTCGGCGCCCAGCCACATCGTGGCCGTGCGCACCCCGGAGGCCAAGCTCGGCATGTACACCTACTGGAAGCCCGGCACCATGGACATCGACACCTCCCGGCCCAGCCATCACGAACTCTACGACTACGCAATCGATTCCGGTGTTCAGGAGCTCGACAACGTGGCCGGACGCAGCGCCAAGCAGGCCGACCTGCAGGCGTTGCTCGACCACCAGGTACTTCCTGAACTTCGGGCCCCGCTGCCGGCGTTCCTCAACGAGGCGCAGGAGCAGGGGTTGGCGAATATGAAGGAGCTCGCCCAGCTGCGCGGAGGCTGAGCCGACAAAACGGCTTCCCGGCGACGTTCGAGGTACTAGCGTCTGTGCGACGTCGTTCGTTCGCCAGGAGGTTCGCGTCATGCGTGTGTTGGTCACCGGCGGTACCGGATTTGTGGGTGGATGGAGCGCGAAAGCGATTGCCGATGCCGGACATTCGGTCCGCTTCCTGGTACGTAATCCTGACCGCTTGCAGACCAGCGTCGCCAAGCTCGGGGTCGACGTGTCCGACCATTCCGTGGGTGACATCACCGACCGCGACTCCGTCATGCGTGCCCTCGAGGGCTGCGACGCCGTCTTGCACAGTGCAGCGCTGGTCGCGACCGACCCGAGTCAGACGGCGCAGATGATGAGCACCAACATGGACGGTGCGCGCAATGTGCTCGGCGGTGCCGTCGAACTCGGTCTCGATCCGATCATCCACGTATCGAGCATCACCGCCCTGTTCAATCCCGATGTGGAAACGCTGGAAGCGGACCTGCCGGTGTTCGGCGGGACCGACGGCTACGGGCGGTCCAAAGCTCAGGTCGAGATCTATGCCCGCGGAATGCAGGACGCCGGCGCGCCGGTGAACATCACCTATCCCGGCATGGTCATGGGCCCGCCGGTCGGCAACCAGTTCGGGGAAGCCGGCGAGGGGGTGGCCGCCGCGTTGCAACTCGGCGCGATCCCCGGCCGCAGCGCCGCCTGGACCATTGTCGACGGTCGTGACCTGGCGGCCCTGCACGTCGCGCTACTCGAACCCGGGCGCGGGCCTCGTCGCTACATGGCCGGCGGTCACCGCATACCGGTGGACCAGCTGGCCAAGCTGCTCACCGAGGTCGGCAACAAGACCATGTTCGCCGTTCCGGTGCCCGACACCGTGCTGCGTGTGGCCGGCCAGGTGCTCGACCGGATGGGACCGTTCCTGCCGTTCCAGACACCGTTCACCGAGGCCGGGATGCAGTACTACACGCAGATGCCGGCGTCTGACGACTCACCGAGCGAACGGGACCTGGGCATCACCTACCGAGATCCACGAATCACCTTGGCTGACACTGTCGCCGGATTCCGGGGCCTCAACAGCTGACGGCCGGAAGCGCACTGGCTTCCGGCCGTCGACCTGCGTTCAGTGGACGTCAGTTCCCGGTGACCTCACCCGCGGTCTGCACCATCGTCGCCGACTGAGCACCACCGCCCAGCTGGCGGGCCACGAAATCTGCTGCCTGGACTGCCATTCCGTTGTCCTTGTACGAGCTGTGCGCGGCGCGGTTCAAACCGCCGGGGAAGCAGATGGGATCACCGGGCGCACACAGCTGGATGGTCTTGGCCACGTAGGGTGCGCCGATCGCGATGGGTGGTGCGCTGCGGTCGGCCAGGCCCAGAACCCACTCGTCAGGAGTTCCGAACAGCGCCACTGCCGCGACGTGCGAGGCGATCGACGCCGGCATCGGGCCGCTGATGCCGGCGGGCAGAACGTATCCGGCCGGCACAGAGCTCGAAGTGGTGTAGCCGGCCACTGCGGCGCCCTGCGAGTAACCACCCAACACGATCTTGGTCGCCGGGCAGGTGGCTGCGATCGACTGGATCCGGTTGCTCGCATCGGCGATGCCGTCAGCCGCCTGACCGAAGTTCAGCGATGCCGGGTAGTTCACCCCGTACACATCGACGCTCTTGCCGGGTAGGTCGGCCGTGAGTGCGTCGACGAACGCCTGCCCGGTGGCGCCGACACCCGGTGCCTCGTTGGTACCGCGGGCGAACACGACCTCGACATCGGCGCACCCGTCGGCGGCGTTGGCCGAGGCGACCGGCCCCGCCAGCGAACCGAAGACCAGCGCGGCCAGCGCGAGGGCAGTGAAGATCGTGGACTGTGCCACCGTGGAGATCACGCTGCCCTTTCGGGCTGACTGCGCTGTGCTCATGAGATAACCCCCGGTCCTTGCTGTCGCTGTTACCAGCTACAAGCGCGAAGCGCGGACTTCGATTCCGAAGTGGTCAAGTGATGTACGTCATCTGAGCTAATTGCTCCGACCGGGATGACACCGAGACGTTCTGGCGTTGACCTTGCCCACCGTGGCGTCCTCTTGTCACGAACCGCTTTAATAGCCCGATGGCCACCTCGCGTGTCCGCACGACCGCACTGGGGTATGCGCTTGTCGCCCCCAGCCTGTTCGGCGTGGTCACCTTCTTGTTGCTGCCCATGCTGGTGGTGCTCTGGCTGAGCTTCCAGCGGTGGGACCTGCTCGGCCCGATCGAGTATGTGGGACTGGACAATTGGGCCTCGGTGCTCAGCGATTCGTCGTTCGGCACCTCGCTGGTGGTGACGCTGCTGTTCGTGCTGTTGGTGGTGCCGACCCAAACCGTGCTGGGCCTGGTCGCAGCGTCGCTGCTGGCTCGAGGCCTGCCGGGCACCGGCTTCTTCCGGACCGTGTACGTGTTGCCGTGGATCTGTGCGCCGCTGGCCATCGCGGTGTTGTGGAAATGGATCCTGGCTCCCACGGATGGTGCGCTGAGCACAGTGTTGGGTCGGCAGGTGGACTGGCTCACCGACCCGGGGCTGGCTCTGCCGGTGGTCTCGGCCGTGGTGGTGTGGACCAACGTCGGCTACGTGACGCTGTTCTTCCTGGCCGGCATCCTCAACATCCCCGCTGACGTCCACAACGCCGCCCGCACCGACGGCGCCACCGACTGGCAACGATTCCGTCACATCACCCTGCCGATGCTGCGCCCGACCATGTTCTTCGTGTTGGTCACCGGAATCGTCAGCGCTGCCCAGGTATTCGACACCGTGTACGCGTTGACCGCGGGCGGGCCGCAGGGCCGTACCGATCTGGTGGCCCATCGCATCTATGCCGAGGCGTTCGGCACGGCCGCGGTGGGTCGGGCCGCCGTGATGGCGATCGTACTGTTCGTCATCCTGGTCGGCATCACACTCCTCCAGCATGTCTATTTCCGGCGCAGGATCAGCTATGACCTCACGTAACACGCTGATCTACGTGGGGCTGCTCCTCGGCGCGGTGATCACTCTGCTGCCCTTCGGGCTCGGACTGCTCACCTCGTTCACCTCGGCCGAGCAGTTCGCCACCGATCCCCCGCTGTCGCTGCCCAAGCCGCCGACGTTGGAGAACTACGTCGGGCTCGGCGACGCCGGCTTCGGCCGGGCTTTCGTGGTGACCGCATTGATGACCGCGGTGATCCTGCTCGGTCAACTGGTGTTCTCGGTGCTGGCCGCATATGCCTTCGCGCGGCTGCGGTTCCCGGGACGCGACGCGCTGTTCTGGGTCTACATCGCGACGCTGATGGTGCCGGCGACAGTGACCGTGGTACCGCTGTATCTGATGATGGCCGAAGCGGGATTACGCAACACGTTCTGGGCCCTGGTGTTGCCGTTCATGTTCGGCTCGCCCTACGCGATCTTCCTGCTGCGTGAGTACTTCCGGTCGATCCCGGGCGATCTGATCAACGCGGCCCGCCTCGACGGGGCGCACACCCTGGACGTGATCGTCCACGTCGTGGTCCCGGCCAGCAGACCGATCCTCGTCACCCTGGCGTTGATCACCGTGGTGAGCCAGTGGAACAACTTCCTGTGGCCGTTGGTGATCACCAGCGGCAGCAAGTGGCAGGTGATCACCGTGGCGACCGCCGGACTTCAGACGCAGTACAACGCGCAGTGGACGCTGGTGATGGCGGCGACCACGGTGGCGATCGTCCCGCTGATCGTGTTGTTCATCGCGTTCTCGCGCAACATCGTCCGCTCGATCGTCGTGACGGGGATCAAGTGATCGTCGAGATCTACGCCAGGGCTGCGAATCCGCTGCCACAACGACCCTCACGTCGATCTCGCGGCAGGAAGCGGCCATGAGGCGCTCGACAATGACCGCGATCGGCCTGGGATTGACCATGGCCGTCCTGCTCGTCGGTGCGGTCCTGCTCGGCCACACGAGCGAACCCGACGGCCGCACCGTGGTCACCGTGCGCTTGTGGGATCCTCAGGTGGCCGCCGCCTACCGGCAGTCGTTCGCAGAGTTCAACCGGGAACACCCCGACATCGAGGTGCGGGTCAACACCGTCGCCTACTCGTCCTACTTCGACAGCCTGCGCACCGACGTGGCCGGCGGCAGCGCCGACGACATCTTCTGGCTGTCCAACGCCTATCTCGCCGGCTATGCCGACAACGGCCGGCTGCTGAACATCGGGCAGACCTTGGGCGCCAACGCCTCCCGTGCCTGGGAGCCGTCGGTGGTCAACCAGTTCACCCGCAACGACACCCTCTGGGCAGTACCACAGCTGACCGATGCCGGCATCGCGGTGTACTTCAATGCCGACCTGATCGACGCGGCCGGAGTGGACCTCGCCGAACTGACCCGACTGCGGTGGTCGAACGGGCCCGATGACACACTGCGGTCGTTGGCGGCCAGGCTCACCGTCGACGAGCAGGGCCGCGCGGCGGGCACCGACGGATTCGACGCCGGCCGCATCCGGCAGTGGGGCTACAACGCCGCCAACGACCTTCAGGGCGTCTACCTCAACTACATCGGTTCGGCTGGCGGCATTTTCAACATCGGAGACCGCTTCGCCTTCGACAATCCGCAAGCCGTCGAGGCATTCACCTACCTGGTGCGGCTGATCAACGACGATCACGTCGCCCCACCGGCCTCGGCCACCAACAACAACGGGGACTTCTCCCGCAACATGTTCCTCCAGGGCCGTATGGCCTTGTTCCAGTCGGGCACCTACAACCTGGCCGCCGTGGCGAATCAGGCCCGGTTCCGATGGGGTGTGGTGATGCTTCCGGCCGGACCCAAGGGACGGGTCAGCGTAACCAACGGCATTGCCGCAGCAGCGAACTCGGCCACCAGCCATCCCGATGCGGTGCGCGAGGTGCTGAGCTGGATGGGCAGCAAACGCGGCAACGAATACCTCGGCGCCGGCGGCGCCGCTATCCCTGCCGTGCTGGCAGCCCAGCCCGTCTACCACGACTACTGGAAGGCGCGCGGCGTGGATGTCAGCCCGTTCTTCCGGGTGCTGCGCGGGCCGCGGATCCCGGCACCAGGTGCGGCCGGCTTCCCGGCCGGGTATCAGGCGATGAAACCCTATTTCGACGAGATGTTCCTGGGCCGGCGCGATGTGGAGCAGTCACTGGCCGACGCCCAGTGGGCGGCCAATACCGCAGCCGCGCGCTAGATGTACGAAGATTGCCGGCCCCGCATGGCCGGCTTGTCACTTACATTGGGCTGATGCGCAAGCAAACCAGCGGGTCCGTCCATCGTCACCGCCTGACGGTGGCAGTGTTTGCCGTGGCCGTATTGGCCTTCGCACCGGCCTGCGCGGCAGGGCACTCCCCTGATTCCTCTGCGCCTGCGGCCCCACAGAGCGATGCCGGCTTCGCTCCCGCGGCACCGGCACCGGCGCCGGAAAGCGGACCGGGACACAAACAAGCCCCGGCCCCGGCCGACGTCAAGCGCGACATCGTCAAGACTGCGTCGATGTCGATCACCACGGGCAATCCGGTGGCGGTGGCCGACAAAGCCGTAGCGCTGGCCACCGACGCCGGCGGCCGGGTGGACAGCCGCTCCGAGGACGCCGGCTCCAGTTCCGGGCGCGCACACATCGCGCTGGCGCTGCGCGTGCCGGCCGCCGAACTGGAAGGCACCCTCGACGAGTTCAAGAAACTCGGCACCGTGCAGACCGTCGAGGTCCGCGCCGACGATGTGACATCCCAGCGCGTCGATCTCGATGCCCGCATCAAGGCTCTGCAGACCTCCGTGGACCGCCTACTCGGAATCATGCGGGACGCCAGGGATCCCGACGCACTGATCAAGGCCGAGGACGCCTTGTCGCAACGCCAGGCCGAGCTCGACAGCCTGCGCGCACAGCGCACCCAGTTGGGCGACCAGATCGACTACAGCACGGTCAATCTCGACATCACCGCCGAGCAGATCGGCGGCCCGGCTCCGCAATACCAGGGCTTCTGGGGTCAAGTCGAGCGCGGCTGGCACGGGCTGGTATCCGCGGCTTCCGGATTCGTGATGTTGTTCGGTCTGCTGCTGCCGTGGCTGGCAGTCTTCGCACTCGCGGCAGTGATCATCGTGGCGGCGGTCCGGCTGGCCCGGTCGCGTCGCGGTCCTGGCTCAGCGGCGGGGCAGGCTGGTCGGCAGGACGGTCAACTCCAGGGCCAGGGCAGTGCCACAGACGAGGACCAGGACGGCGAAAGCGATCCAGTCGCGCGCCCTGGGCCCTGACGGCGCGGCCGAAATCTGGCCCGCACCGCCGCGCGCGGTGATCGCGTCGCCCATCTCGTCGCCGCGGCGCAGTGCGACGGTGACCGCTGCGGCCAGCAGATCGACCAGGTTGGCCACCCGTTGTCTGCGTCGTGCCCGGAAGGTCTCCGCGGGCTCGACCGGACGCAGCCGGTGCGCCGCGTACAGCGTGCGGAACTCGTCGATCAACATCGGGAAGGCCCGCAGCGCCAACGCGATCGTCACCGCCCAGTCGTGCACCGGAATGCGCAGCACCCGCAACGGGCGTCCCAGGGTGGCCACGGCCGGGGCGATGTCTGCGATGTTGGTCGTCCAGGAAACCAACGCGCCCAGACCCAGCAGCACAACCGCCAGCGCGGTGATCCGCAGATAATTGAGCAACCCGCCCAGACCGATCTGCACCGAACCGATGTCGATGAACGGGGATCCGCCGGCCACCGCGGCGAGTGCCCCGCCCAACACGATCAGGATCCACAGGAAGAACGGGATCGACGGCAGCGCTCCGCGCGGAATGTGCGCCAGCCGAGCAGTCACCAGGACCAGCACGCCGACGGCCGCGATGGGCGCCCAGCCGGGGTAGAAGGTCAGCAGCACCCCGATGCCCGCGACGGAGAGCAATTTGGTTCCGGCCCACAGCCGGTGGATGACAGTATCGCCGGGGACCGGACGCAACAGCACGACCGGTTTGCGTTGTCCTCGCGTAGGAGCGGTCATCGAGCACCTCCGGCAGTGGTCGGAGCCAGGGCCAATTCACCGCGATGCAGGTGCAGGGTTCGCGGGCAGAGATTCTCCAGACCGGTGAAGTCGTGCGAGATGACGACGACCGTGAGCCCGTTGTTGTGCCGCAGCTCCTCCAGCAATCGCAGCAACCCTCGCTGGCTGGCGGCGTCGAGCCCGGCCAGCGGCTCGTCGAGGATCAGCGCGCGCGGCGACCGGGCCAGCAAGCCGGCCAGTACGACACGACGCATCTGACCGCCGGAGAGCTGGTCGATGCGCCGCTGGGCCAGCGCCGCATCCAGTCCGACCATTTCCAGCGCGCCCGAGATCCGGTCGTTGTCGTGACGCGAGAAGCCTGCGGCCGAGGCGATTTCGTGGCCGACCGTGCTGCGCATCAACTGCAGGCGGGCGGCCTGGAACGAGATGGCCACCGCACCCACCTGCTGTGACACCGGCACACCGTCGAGAAGGCACGCGCCGTAGGTAGGAACGGTCAGCCCGGCCATGATCCAGGCCAGGGTCGACTTGCCGGAGCCGTTCAGGCCGTGCACGAGCACTCCGTCACCCTCATTGACGGTGAACGTGATGTCATGCAACGCGGTTTTCGCCCAAGGGGTTCCACTGGCGTATTCGTGCCCGACGCCGGTCAGCTCCAGCACAGGCGCGCCGTGATGCGTTGCGGCCGCGTCGCTGACGGGCACTGCGGAGGTCTGCACCATGTCGGTGTTGTCGGCGGAGCCGCCGTTGCCGCTGAGTTGTACCGTTCGGTCGGCCGAATCGGCCTCGTCGTTGTAGTGCGTGATGTGCACCAGTGACATGTCGTGATGATCGGTCAGTCCGGACAACACGTTCATCAACGTGTCGCGGCCCTGTTGGTCGACCATGCTGGTGACCTCGTCGGCGATCAGCAGCGATGGATCGCGGGCCAGTGCCGCGGCAACGGCAAGGCGCTGTAATTCCCCGCCGGACAGTCCGCCGGTGTCGCGTTCGGCGAGGCCGTCAAGCCCCACTTCGGCCAGCAGACGCTCGACGTCGGCGGTGGCGCCGACCGGTAGACCCCACACCACGTCGTCGGCCACCCGGGTGCCCAGCACCTGACTTTCCGGGTGCTGCATCACCACGGCGGTGCCGCCGATGCGGCCCAGACCCACTGCACCGGCACGTTCGATGCTGCCCGACGTGGGCTGGCGGCCGGCGAGCATGAGCATGAGCGTCGTCTTGCCCGAGCCGTTGGGTCCGGTCACCGCGACATGCTCGCCGGGCTGCAACTCCATGGACACCGGACCCAAAGCGTCGTGATCGATGCCCGGATAGCGGAACCGCACATCGGTCAGCCGGGCCGGGACCGGGGCGATCGCAGCCGAGTCGTCGGCCTCGTCGGCGTCGAGTTTGTGGACATCGGGAACGCCGAGCAGCCGCGCGAGAATCCGCGAAAGCGCCCACCAGCCGACCATGCTGATCGAACTGATGGTGAAGATGCCCAGCCCCAGCATGAGCAACGGCCAGTAGTCCAGCATGGTCGCGACGACGGTTCTCAGCGGTTCGGCGGCCACGTCGAGCACCGGGATGCGTTCCAGCACCTTGGCCAGGCCCTCGATGCCGGCAGTCAGCGAGTCGAAGACCAGGTTGCGAAGCCGCGACAGCACGGACAGCGCCACCACAGCTGCCGCCCCGAACAACGCCCCCGCCACGATCGAGGCGCCGAAAGCCATGGCGGTACCGCGCCCCCGGCGCTTGACCACACCGGTCAGCCCGCCGATGTAGGCGCAGTCGACGACCGTCATCAGGCCGCCCATGCCCGCGATCAGGAAGGCGATAATGCCGGCCGCGACAGTTGCCGCGAGCAGCACACGCAGCCGGTAGCGGTACGCCAGCAGGCCCATCGGCACGGTGCCCAATACCGAAAGGCCGGCGGCGAACGGCACCACCACGGCGATGATCGCAGTGGCCGCACAGAGTGCAGCCATCACCGCAGCCTGCGCGAGCTCGCCGGGAGTGAGGCCGCGCCGAGGCGTCGTCGCCGGTGGTATCGCGGTCATCGTTCGATTCTGCCAGCCGCGATCGTCGCCGTCGGCCGCCCGTCATGTGAGCGAGGGCACGCCCAACGGGTAGACTACATAGTAAATCTATGTAATTATGGCGGGTATGCCGACCCCGACCGAGGATGCCACGGTAATCGACGAATCCGAGCTGGGCGCCGACCTGTTGTCGGTCGTCGCCCGGTTGAACCGACTGGCCACCCAACGCACCCGCCTGCCGCTCCCCTGGGCGCAGGCCCGGTTGCTGTCCACCATCGAGGACCAGGGCGAGGCCCGCATCTCCGATCTCGCCTACCTCGACCACTGCTCACAGCCGACCATGACCACCCAGGTCCGCCGTCTCGAAGACGCCGGCCTGGTGTCCCGCACCACCGATCCCGGTGATGCCCGGGCGGTGCTGATCCGCATCACCCAACAAGGGCGGCAGACCCTGGAGCAAGCCAGGGCCGATCGCGCCGCCGCGATCAACCCGAGGCTCGAGCGCCTCAGCGCCGAAGAGCGCAGGACGCTGGTGGCCTCCGTCGGCATCATCCGCAAGCTGCTCACGGACGTCGACGAGCACCCGATCCCGCACGACAACTAGTTAGGAGTTACCGCCCTGATGTGGCGCCAACCCAAGGCCGTATGGGCCGTCGCTTTCGCCTCCGTCGTCGCCTTCATGGGCATCGGACTGGTCGATCCCATCCTCAAACCGATCGCCGACAACCTCAACGCCTCACCGTCGCAGGTGTCGTTGCTGTTCACCAGCTATATGGCGGTCATGGGCGTGGCGATGCTGATCACCGGTGTGGTGTCCAGCCGTATCGGCCCCAAGCGCACGCTGCTGCTCGGTCTGGTGATCATCATCGCCGGAGCCGGCCTGGCCGGGATGAGCGACACCGTGATGCAGATCGTCGGCTGGCGCGCACTGTGGGGTCTGGGCAATGCACTGTTCATCGCCACCGCGCTGGCCACCATAGTGAACTCAGCCAAAGGTTCTGTGGCACAAGCGATCATCCTCTACGAGGCGGCGCTCGGCCTGGGCATCGCGATCGGCCCGCTGGTCGGCGGGGTGCTCGGCTCCATCTCGTGGCGCGGTCCGTTCTTCGGCGTCTCCGCGCTGATGGCGTTCGCGTTGGTCATCACCGCCTTCCTGTTGCCCGCGACCCCGCGCGCCGAGCGCGCCACCACACTGGCCGATCCGTTCCGCGCCCTGCGCCACCGCGGGCTGCTCGGAGTCGCAATCACCGCACTGCTGTACAACTTCGGCTTCTTCACCCTGCTGGCCTTCACCCCGTTCCCGCTCGACATGACCGCCCACCAGATCGGGCTGATCTTCTTCGGCTGGGGGCTGGCGCTGGCGTTCACGTCCGTGGTGGTCGCACCGAGGCTGCAACACCGCTTCGGCACCGTGCGGGTGCTGGTGCTCAACCTGATCGCGTTCACCGCGGTGCTGACGGTGATGGCGGTGTGGACCGACCACAAGGTCGTGCTGGCGGCGGGTGTCGTGGTCGCCGGTCTGTTCATCGGCATCAACAACACGCTGATCACCGAGACCGTGATGAAGGCGGCACCCGTCGAACGTGGCGTGGCCTCAGCGGCTTACAGCTTCCTACGCTTCGGCGGTGCGGCTGTCGCACCCTGGCTGGCAGGTGTTCTCGGCGAGCAGATCAGCGTGCACCTGCCGTACTGGGTGGGCGCAGCCGCGGTGCTGGCCGGTGCCGGCGTGCTGTTCCTGACGCGTCCGCACCTCATCGGGATCGATGTCGAGGAAGAAGAACTGGACGAGCTCACCGACGAGGCAACGGCGGTCACCGTAGGCTCTGACAGCTGACGCCGCGTGGCGAAACTCGCCACGGCTGCCGCCGACGCTCCCCACAATGGGTGGATGTCGCAACAGTTCGACGGCGAGGCCCGACTGTCATGGGTTCTGGCGGGCCTGGCCGGCGTGCTGGGGGCGGCCGCATTCACCCACTCGGCGGGGTACTTCGTCACGTTCATGACGGGCAACACCGAGCGGGCGTTCCTCGGCTTGTTCCAGGGCGAGGAGTGGCTGGCGATCGGTGCCGCGCTGCTGTTGTTCGCCTTCGTCGGCGGCGTAGTGGTGGCCTCGTTGTGCCGCCGCCACCTCTGGGTCAATCATCCCCATGGCGCGACCGTGCTGACGACGCTTGCGCTGGTGGTATCCACCGTGGTCGACCTCATCGAGCGCGGCTGGACGGCCCGCGACGTTCCGTACGTCCCAATTCTGTTCGTGGCCTTCGGCATCGGCGCCTTGAACACGTCGTTCGTCAAGGACGGCGAGGTATCGATCCCGCTGAGCTATGTGACCGGGACACTGGTGAAAATGGGCCAGGGCATCGAACGTCACATCAGCGGCGGCCAGTTGAGCGACTGGCTGGGATATTTCATGCTCTGGGCCGGATTCGCCGGCGGTGCCATCGTCGGTGGCTTCATCGGCTATGTCGTCAGCGGCTCGCAGATGCTGTTGGTGGCCACCGTCGTCTGCGCGATCACCGCGGCATACACCTATTTCTACTTCGATCGTCACGCGCTGTTGAAGTAGCCGCCACGCGCGTTGGGGCTGCCCGTCGCCGAGATCGACGTGAGGGTCGTTATTCGTCGAGCTTCACGACCCTGGCGTCGATCTCGATGGGTTATACGCGCTGATACACGCTCACGACTGACCATCATGCGGGCTACGACCGTCGAGACCACCAATTCGGGCCGGCCCGATTCGCGTACGCGAATGGTGAGCGGCGCAACCGCGACTACAGCGCGAACAGCAGAAACTGCGTCACCTGGATGGGTGAGAAGTTGTCATCGCTGACGGCGATCACCGACTGTCGGCCGTCGGACAGCTTGGGTCCCAATGTGATTCCCTCGATGTTGTCCAGCGGCGCCAGACCGGGCGTTGTGGTCAGATCGGCCAGCAGCGTCTTGCGCATCTCGGTGGAGTCCGCGACCAGACTTGCGCGGTAGATGCGGACCGCCACGCGGGTGCCGAAACCGCGCTCGATCACCAGGAAGTTCTCGTCGTCGAGCGCCACGAGGTCTGACAGACCGTTCATGCCGCCCGGTCCGGCACTGACCGGGTCCAGCGGATACGTGTACTCGCCGTCCACTGCCCCGGAGTCCGCGTCGAAGCGGGTAACACGGGTCGATGCGCCCCGCTGCGCGTCAGGTGGTGGTCCGTCGTCGTATCCGGGACCTTCCATGGCCGCCCACAGGTAGCGGCCGTCCGGCGTCAGCGTGAGCCCCTCCAGCGTGCTGTTGCGCCGCGGGCCGTGCTCACCGGCGGACATCCGCAACGCCGGGGGCAGCGTGAACTCGCCGAGAAAGCTGCCGTCGAGGCCGGCGGACCGCACCCAGGGATCCAGCAGGATCGGTGCGCCGGGTCCCTCGGTCCGCCGCTCCCCCTCACTGGTCCAGTACAGCCGTTGCCTGCGGCCATCGAATGCGATGGCCTCAGGGTCCGGCGGCACCACAGGTGGCACCGCATCAGTGTCCAACGGGCGGAACGGTTGTCCGTCACGGTCCAGCCATGGATGGGTACCGACGAACTCGACATCACCGATACCGTTGTCCGACAGCGTGATCCGCGCGGTGTAGAAACGCGCCGGACCCTTGGCGGAGCGGTCGTCGCTGATGATGTAGTACAGGTCGGCGCCCGGGTCATAGCTGATTCCCGACAGCCCACCGATCACCGTGCCATCCAGCGTCGCGGCGGGGGCGATCTGGCGTTGCCCGAGGAACTCGAAACTCGCGGCGGCACGCGCGGGAGCACAACCGGCCAGGACCAGCAGCCCGGCGGCCAGGATTCGGTACAGCATCAGGTGATGACGGCCCCGACCAGGATGCCGACGACGTAGGTCGCTGCGATCGCGACGGCGCCGAACAGCAGTTGCCGCAACCCCGCGACGGCCAGCGGTTTACGGGTGAACTTCGCCGCCACAGCACCGGCGATCAACAGACCAACCCCACCGCAGGCCAGCCCGGCCCACAACGATTGGAAACCGAGCAGGTACGGGATGAGCGGAACGATGGCGCCGATCGCGAACAAGACGAAGGACGATGCGCCGGCCACCCACGGCGACGGCTTCTCCGCAGGGTGCACGCCCAGTTCCTGCACGAGGTGAAAGTTCACGGCCCGGTTCTGGTCGCGGTGGATCTCCTCACTGGCTTTGACGGCCGTTTCCGGCGTCATCCCCATTTCCTGAAGCATCGCCACCAACTCGGCCTGCTCGGCCTCCGGGTTCTTCAGGAACGACTTGCGCTCGACCTTGACCTCGGAATCGACCTGTTCGTTCGCGGTGGTCACCGACGTGTACTCACCGAGCGCCATCGAGAAGGCGCCGGCCAGCAGACCGGCCACGCCGCTGAGCACAACGGTCTGTGCCGAGGCGCTGGCCCCGACACCGGCGATCAACGCGGTATTGCTCACCAGACCGTCCATCGCACCGAAGGTCGCTGCGCGCAGCCAGCCCCCGGTCACGTCGGCATGCCGATGATGGCTCACATGTGGCAAGCCGGTGGGAGACAGCGACTTACCGATCGAGTCCGGCATGTCGCCAGTCTTTCGCGGCGAGGTCGAGCTTGTCCAGCAAGGCTCGCCTTCCCAACCGATCCAGGGTCAACGGTCGTATTACCACCGCCGCACGCGTTACCGTCGGATATGACCTCCACTGCCGAGCATCTGCGAAATGCGCTGGACGGCCGCTGGCGCGACATCAAAAACGCCATGCGAGCCAGGCTGTCGGACGAGATCTTCCGGCCGCACTACACCCCGAACACCGTGATCGCCCGGGCAAAAGTGGCCGAGCAGCTCAAGATCATGGCGGCCGCCGGGGCCGCCGAAGACGGGTTCCGCAAAGAACACGGCGGCAACGGCGACGTCGGAGCGGCCATCACCCAGATCGAGATGCTGGCCATGAGTGATCTATCCCTCATGGTGAAGGCCGGCGTGCAATGGGGCCTGTTCGGCGGCGCCATCGAGAACCTCGGCACCGAACGTCACCACAAGGCGTATGTCCGACGGCTCATCGACCTGGACCTGCTCGGCTGTTTCGCGATGACCGAAACCGGTCACGGCAGCGACGTGCAGTCACTGGAGACCACCGCCACCTACGACCCGGAAACCCAGGAATTCGTCATCCACTCCCCCACCCCGAGCGCACGCAAGGACTACATCGGCGGTGCTGCCGAGACCGCCCGGGTGGCAACGGTTTTCGCTCAGCTGATCACGCCCGACGGAGAAGGCCACGGGGTGCACTGTTTCGTGGTGCCGATCCGTGACGACATGGGCAACGACATGCCGGGGGTGACCACCTCCGACTGCCACTACAAGGGCGGCCTGCCCGGCGTCGACAACGGTCGCATCGTCTTCGACCACGTGCGCGTCCCGCGGGAGAACCTGCTCAACCGCTATGCCGACGTCGCCCCCGACGGCACCTACAGCTCACCGATCGAGAACCCGGGCCGGCGGTTCTTCACCATGCTGGGCACGCTGATCCGCGGCCGGGTCACCGTAGGGGGCAGTGCCGCGGCGGCCGCTCGGGTCGCCCTCGACATAGCCACCCGTTATGCCCTGGAACGCAGGCAGTTCGAAGCTCCCAAGAGCGACGAGGAAGTGCTCATCATGGACTATCTCGTGCATCAGCGCCGCCTGCTGCCGCTGATCGCGAAGTCCTATGCGCTGCAGTTCGCCCAGAACGAGCTGGTGGCCAAATGCCATGAGCTGCAGACCTCCGACGATCCCGATGCCGAGGAGCAGCGTGAATTGGAGGCCCGCGCGGCAGGCCTGAAAGCGGCCAACACCTGGCACGCCAGCCGCGCCATCCAGGAAGCCCGCGAAGCCTGTGGCGGCGCAGGCTATCTGGCCGAGAACCGGCTGATCGCGCTGCGCGCCGACACGGACGTGTTCACCACGTTCGAGGGTGACAACCACGTGCTGACCCAACTGGTCGCCAAGGAACTGCTCACCGCCTACGCCGACGACATCAAGGGAATGAGCCCGGTCGAATGGGTGCGGTTCGCCGCCAACTACGCCGGTGAACGGGTGCTGAAACGCACTGCCGCCGAGACGATCATCCAAACCGTCCTCGACACCCGCCAGGACAACGAGGAAGAAGGCAGCCTGTTCAACCGCGGCACCCAGGTCAAGATGTTCGAGGACCGCGAGGAGTACATGCTGGCCTCGGTGGCGCGGCGGCTGCAGGGCAAATCGAAGGAGATGTCGTCCTTCGACGCCTTCAACGCGGTGCAGGATCACGTGCTGCATGCCGCGCAGGCGCACATCGACCGGGTCATCCTGGAAGCGTTCGTCGCCGGCATCGATGCCTGTGAGGACGACACCGCACGCGAGCTTCTGGCCGATGTCTGCGACCTGTATGCGCTGTCGGTGATCGAGGACGACAAGGCCTGGTTCATCGAGCACCGCTACCTGTCGACCGAACGCGCCAAGGCCGTCACCCGCGGGATCAACGAACGCTGCCGCTCGCTTCGCCCGCACGTCGAAACCCTCGTCGACGGGTTCGGCATCCCGGAGCAATTGCGCTACGCGGCGATGCTCGACCCCGCCGAGCTGGTCAACGGCTGAGGCGGCTCAGGGCTTCGGAATCGGGTCGATGGCAGCCAGTTTGCCGTCGTCCCCGATCCGGAACCGTACGGTGGCGATACCGGTGGGAGATTTGGGCGAATCCTGACCCTGCTGCCACTGATAGCTCACCACCACGGTGTCGTCGGCGTTGGTGACGACGTTGATGTAGGGCCGCGGCTCAGGGGTGGCGGGACCGAGCGGAGTCTGCCGGTCGAAGAACAACAGCTGCCCCACACTGTTGGGCTCGGGGTTGGTCTGGCCGACCTGAACCCAGTACAGCCGGCAGTTGGCGGTGTGCCCGGAATTGACCTGGGTCCACTGCCGACCTGCTGCGGGAGCGGGCAGTTTGGCGATCTGGTCGGCGACGGTGTCGGCGCTCGGGCCGTCCGACGGTGCGCAGGTGTCCGGCTTCGGCGGTGGCGCTGAGGGCGGACTCCAACCGCAACCAACCGCGAGAAGACCGACGAAGGCGACGATGGCGATCAGCCGTGGATGCACACCCCCGAGGGTAGCGAATCCGACCGTCTGAACGAGTGGGCTGACGGCGGCGCGTCGATAGGTGACACTGTTTGCGATCACCACCCCCCGATCCCAAGGAGACACTGATGGCTTGGTTCCTCGCCATGGAAGGCCCCGCCAACAAGGCCGTGCTGTACCAACTGCAGGAATCAGTCAACGTCCAGCAGATCGCCGAGGAGATGGCCAGCGCGGCCACCCTTGATCGCGCGGTACCCGTCCCGGCGGTGCTGGCCAACAACCGGCAACAGGTGACGGTGTACGTGCGGCCTGCGGCCTGGGGCGTGTGGACGTTCTATCAACTGTCCGAAGAGGAGCGAAAAGCTCTCGCGTCGGCGTCCAATCCTCTGGTGGAAGCGCTTACCCAGGCGGCCCGCCAGGCCCAGGCCCGGCCCCAGTCCTAGGACTGGGATTTCGAGAACTTGCTCCCCCGGATGGACTCGAACCATCAACCGCCCGATTAACAGTCGGGAGCTCTGCCAATTGAGCTACAGGGGACTACCTTCCGCGGAAGCTCCGCGGCCGAGCGTTGACTCTAGCGTACGGACCGCCGCTGTCGCCAACTCGCTCCCGGACGGGCGCGCCGGGGCGGCGGTGAGGCAGGATGGAGCACACATCGGTCGTCCGGGGAGGGCACCGCTTTGGGAGGCCCGTCGCATTGGGAGGAATACTGTGATCCGCTATGCCGCCGTGATCGCCGTCGGCTACGTGCTGGGCGCCAAGGCCGGGCGACGCCGCTATGAGCAGATCGCCAGTACCTACCGTGCGGTGACCGCCAATCCGGCCACCAAGGCGGTTCTGGACGCCGGCCGGCGCAAGATCGCCAAGCGGGTCTCGCCGGATCCGCAATTCCTCACGTTGACCCCCATAGACGCAGAAACGTCGGTGTACTCCACGAAGGAGTCCACCGACGCTTCGGCCAAACGTAGCTGGTAGGGCTAGCCGATACCCTGGTTGATCGAGGTACCCGGCAACAGCGGACCGGTGACGATTCCACCCTGCCCCGCGCCCACCCACGGCGTCCCGACCTGGGCAGGCATGCCGTTGGAGTAGGACAGGCACTTGCCGTCCTCTTTGTTCCCGAACCAAGCCAGGCAGGCCGGCTTGGCCGAGATCTCTGGGCCGGAGGTCGATGTTGCGAAGAACGCCGGGGCTGCCGCTGCGGCCCCCGTGGCCAGCGCAAATGCGCCAACTGCGACGAACCGTCGTGTCCGCGTACTGAACAGTGTCACCAGGTCTGCCTCTCTAGCCTGAAGATGCCCGACTGCTGCTCACCCTATCGCGGTGCGGCAGATCACGCAGTCAGGTCGTCGCCGCTGGCTTGCTCGAGCAGGCTGCGCCGGTAGGACTCCATGGCCACCAGGTCACCGAACAGGGCGTGATATTCGTCTCCCTGTTCCACCGGGGACATGCGTTGCAGCTTGGATTTCACCTCGGCGATCTGGCGGCCCACCCAGACTTCCTGCAGGCGGGCCAGCACGCTGCTGATGTAGCGCGGCAGGTGCTCGTCGTCTTCGACGTTGATGGCCTCTACGCCCAGCTCGTTGACCAGGCTCGCCGCCGCGGGGGACGTGGTGTGCTCACGGACCGCCTCGATCCACTGGGCACCGGATTTGCCCGACGCCGTGCCACCGGCCGCCTCGATCGCCGAACGCACCGCGGCGTACCCAGGGTGGGTGAAGCTCTCCACGGTCAGCGAGTCGAATACCGGACCGGCGATGGCCGGATACTGCAGTCCGGCCTTGAGCGCTTCGCGCTGCGGCCACAGGGTGGGGTCACTCGGGTTGGGCCGTTGTACGGGTGCCGACGCCGGACGACCTTGAGCTCCGGACGAGCCCCGCCGGGAGTCCTTGCGACCGCCGCCGGCTTCCTCGCGTACCCGCCCGATCACCTGGGCGACGTTGTCCCAACCGACCCAGCCGGCCAGCTGCCTGGCGTACTCGTCGCGCAGCGTCGGGTCCTTGATCCGCGCGGCCATGGGTACGCAGCGGCGCAGTGCGGACACGCGCCCCTCGGCGCTGTCCAGATCGTATTCGGCCAGCGCACTGCGAATCACGAACTCGAACAACGGGGTTCGGCGCGCCACCAGGTCCCGCAGGGCACTGTCACCGGAGCGCAGCCGCAGATCGCAGGGATCCATGCCGTCGGCGGCAACCGCCACGAACGACTGGCCGGAGAGGTTCTGCTCACCCTCGAATGCCTTGACGGCGGCGGCCCGGCCGGCGGCGTCACCGTCGAACACGTAGATCAGCTCACCGCGGAAGAAGTTGTCGTCCATCATCAGCCGGCGCAGCATCGACAGGTGCTGCTCGCCGAACGCGGTGCCGCACGACGCCACGGCGGTGGTCACCCCGGCCAGGTGCATGGCCATCACATCGGTGTAGCCCTCGACGACGACGGCCTGATGCCCCTTGGCGATGTCCCGCTTGGCCCGGTCCAGCCCGAACAGCACCTGCGACTTCTTGTACAGCACCGTCTCAGGGGTGTTGACGTATTTGGCCTGGTTCTGGTCGTCGTCGAACAACCGGCGGGCGCCGAAGCCGATGGTCTCCCCCGACGACACCCGGATGGGCCACAGCAGCCGGCGGTGGAACCGGTCCATCGGACCGCGCTTGCCCTCGCGGCTGAGCCCGGCGGCCTCCAGCTCTTTGAACTCGAAACCCTTGCGTAACAGGTGCTTTGTCAGCACGTCCCAGCCCGACGGCGCGAATCCGCAGCCGAATTGCGCGGCCGCGGCGGCGTCGAAGTTGCGCTCGGTCAGATACTTGCGGGCCTCGGCAGCCTCGTCCGAGCGCAGCGCCTCGGCATAGAACTCCTGGGCGGCGGCGTTGGCGGCCAGCAATCGGCTGCGGCTGCCCCGGTCCCGCTGGACATTGGTCGTCGACGCGCCGGTGTAGGTGACGGTGTAACCGACGCGATCAGCCAGCAACTCGACCGACTCGACGAAGCTGACGTGCTCGATCTTCTGGATGAAGGCGTAGACGTCACCGCCCTCGCCGCAACCGAAGCAGTGGAAGTGACCATGGTTGGGCCGCACGTGGAACGACGGAGACTTCTCGTCGTGGAACGGGCACAGCCCCTTCATCGAATCGGCCCCGGCCCGCCTCAGCTGGACGTAATCTCCGACGACGTCTTCGATCCGGATCTTTTCACGGATGGCCGCGATATCGCGATCTGAAATCCGGCCGGCCACCGGCATAGTCTATGCGTGCGCAGAAGTCGCGTTACGCGGGTTTGCCTGAGGGGGCGTCGGTGAGTTTCAGCAGATATGGCGGACCGCCGGCGGATCCATTCGGCGGACAACCGTTCGGTGGGTGGCCGGGCCCTCCGTCGGAACCACCTGTCTTTCACGCGCCGCCCCCACAGGCGCGAGAAACCAACCCGCTGGCGACGCTGTCGATCGTCTTCGCCTTCCTCTTCGCTCCCGCCGGGGCAGTGCTCGGTCACGTCGCGCTGTCTCAGATCAAGCGTCTCCACCAGCAGGGCCGGGACCGTGCCATAATCGGGCTGGCACTCTCTTACTTCATACTTCTGCTGCTGGTGGTCGCGCTGGTGGTGTGGCTCGTTCTAGCGAGGGAGTCGAACTCGTCCAACGTGAGTGTGTCCAAGCACTCGATCAAGGATTTTCTGCTTTCTGGCCCCGAACTCGGCGAGCTGTTCGATCAGTCCTTCGACGATCTGCCCAGATCCTCGTCCTCGGGAGGGTTCGACCGCATGCCCGATGCAACCAACCCGAACGCCGGCGCGCAGCCCGTCGACTGCGTCAGCCCGGTGACGCCGGCAGACAGGAACGCCTACCGGTCCGCCGGCGTGACCGAATTCGCAAGCCAGGTCTGGCCAAATCGATTGGGAGTGCTCGATCAGCGCGTACTGAGTGTCACCGAGATGCTGACCACGCTGCCGAGCGTCGAGTCCGCCGAGACGCTGGTCGAACAGCTGACCCAAACCTGGAAGCGGTGCGAAGGGCAGACGGTGACCTTCTGGGGAACACGGCCTCCGGGCGCCGGCTATCTCACCCACAAGATCACCGATGTCAGAACCGAGGGGCCGGTGCTCGCCGCCACGATCCGGTTCGGACGCACCGAAGCACCCCAGACAACACCACAGGCCAGGGCCGTAATGGCGAAGGAAAATTTCGTGATCGAAACTGAGGTGGCGTTCTACGACGACGTCAACACGACGCGCGACGGCACAGCCGATCCACAGACCAGTGGCATCGCCCTAGCGAAGGCGATCGCCGACAAGATCGAACAGAACAGCTGATAGCTCAGCTCAGCCCAGCGGCCGGGGCGAACGCGCCTC
This sequence comes from Mycolicibacterium fortuitum subsp. fortuitum, assembly GCF_022179545.1. Next base: position 3,996,330 of record NZ_AP025518.1, read on the forward strand.
GTGCACGCGTTCCAGCCGGCTCTCGGTGTAGGACGCGATCTGATCGACCACCACGCGCAGCCGGGCTCCGTCGTCGGCGGCCAGGTCGAACTCCGGGGCGAACTGCGGGTCCAAGCTGCCGGGGGCCTGTGCCCACAGCGCCAGGGCGACCTCATGGATGAGCGTGCGCTGATCGGCCTGGATCTGCAGATGCCGGTGATCGGACATGATGAACTGCAGCGCCAGCATCTTCAGCAGCACTACCTCTGCCCGCACCAGCGGCGGCACCGTCAACTCTGCATCGAAACGACGCAGGGGCCGGTTCCCGGCGACGGCCCGGGTCTGGGTGATCGCCGCGTTGGCGAACCGCCCGACGAGTTCACTGGTCATCGTCTTCAATGCGACCGAGGACGCCAACGTGCCGTCGTACTTCCCCACCGCGGCCACCACCGGCACGTGTGACAGTCGTTCAGCGGCGGCCAGCAGGTCGTCATGGGTGACGGCGGGAAAGTTCTTCGCCCCCAGGTCAGCCAGCGACGAGGCGGCGTCGGGATCGCCGAGCACCCGCAGGTCGATGCGTCCGGAGATCACCCCGTCCTCGACATCGTGCACCGAGTAGGCGACATCGTCGGCCCAGTCCATCACCTGCGCTTCCAGGCACGGCCGCTCGGCCGGCGCGCCGGCGCGGACCCACTCGGCGGCCTCGGCGTCGTCGTCGTAGAAGCCGTACTTCCGGCGTGTGCCGAAGCTGGGCCACGGATACTTGGCCACCGCATCCAACGCGGCCCTGGTCAGATTGAGCCCCGCCGAACGCCCTTCGGCGTCCAGGACTTTGGGCTCCAATCGGGTGAGGATGCGGAAGTTCTGGGCGTTACCCTCGAACCCACCGAAGGGTTTGGCGATCTCGTCGAGCGCGCGCTCGCCGTTGTGCCCGTAGGGCGGATGCCCGATGTCGTGAGCCAACCCGGCCAGGTCCACCAAGTCGGGATCACACCCCAACCCGATCGCCATACCGCGCCCGATCTGAGCCACCTCAAGTGAATGGGTGAGCCGGGTCCGCGGGGTGTCGCCATGTCGTGGCCCGACCACCTGGGTCTTGTCGGCCAACCGTCGCAGCGCCGCACTGTGCAGCACGCGGGCCCGGTCACGGGCGAAGTCGGTACGGTGCTCGGTGTCGGTCCCGGGCAGCGCAGCACCCTTCGGCGACTCGACCACCAGACGTTGCCGGTCGAAGTCGTCATAGGCGGCCTGCGTATCCCCGTTCACCGACGCACAGTCTGCCAGGAACCGACGCGCCGACCGTGCAGCGCACTAGATTGGCGGTCATGCGTATCGCCCGTCTGCTGTCCATGCTGCTCGCGATCCTGACCATCGGCCTGCTGGTTGCCCCGAGCGCCGCGGCCGAGCCGCCGGCGCGGCTGGCCACCCAACTCACCGACAACGCCGGGGTGCTGTCGGCCGCCCAGCGCGCCAATGTGCAGCGCGCCATCGACAGGCTTTACGACGATCGCCACATCAAGTTGTGGGTGGTCTTCACCGAGGATTTCTCCGGCCAGGGCCAGAACGACTGGGCCCGGAACACCATGCGGCTGAGCGATTTCGGTGACGACGACGCACTGCTCGCGGTCGCCACGGTGGATCGGGCGTTCGCATTCCAGGTGCCGTCGACGGTGAGGGGCGAAGACCGTGCCGACGACATCCGGCACGACAGCATCACTCCGGCCCTGCGCCGCGACGACTGGGCCGGCGCGGCGATCGCCGCCGCCAACGGCTTGAACGCCGATCCGCCCGCGGCCCCCGCAGCCGGCGGGATCTCCTGGCCGGGCATGCTGATCGGCCTCGGCGTGATCGCGGTGCTGGCCGGGTTGGTGTGGTGGTGGTCGAGCCGGCGCCGGGCCAAGCGCCGCCACGCCGAGTTCGAGGCCGCCAAACGGGTGGATCCGACAGATGCGAACGCGTTGGCGTCGGTGCCACTGGAGGCACTCGATGAGTTGTCCCGCTCGATCGTCGTCGACGTCGACAACGCTGTCCGTACCAGTGAGGCCGAGCTGGAGTTGGCCGTCGAGGAGTTCGGCGCCAAACGCACCGAGCCGTTCAGCGCGGCCCTGGAGAATGCGAAAAAAGCGCTCGCTCAAGCATTCACCGTGCGCCAGACCCTCGATGACGATGCTCCGGAGACACCTCTGCAGCAGCGGGAACTGCTGACCAAGGTGGTGGTCTCGGCGGCCCGCGCCGACCGCGAACTCGAGGCCCAGAGCCAGGCTTTCGAGCAGCTGCGCGATCTGGTGATCAACGCACCCACCCGGCTCGACGCCATGACCCAGCAGATGGTCGACCTGACCGCCCGGCTCGAACCGTCACGCCAGACACTCGACACTTTGCACACCCAGTTCGACGCGACGGCATTGACTTCGGTGGCCACCAACGTGGACACCGCCGAAGAACGCCTGGCATTCGCCGACCGCAACATCACCACGGCCCGGGGCCTGGTATCCCGGCCGGCCACCGATCAGACCGCGCTGGTGGACGCCGTGCGTTCGGCTGAGTCAGCCCTCGATCAGACCCGGACGCTGCTCGACGCCGTGGACAGCGCGGCCTCCGACATCAACCGGGCCCTGACCGACCTGCCCGCGGCGATCACCGACATTCAGGCCGGTATCGATCAGGCGAATTCGCTTCTGGCACAGCCCGGTACGCCGCAGGCAGACAAGCTCGGCGCGGCAAGGGACGCGGCGAAGAGCGCTGCCGACGATGCGGCGGCCAACGGTAAGGCCGATCCGCTCGGCACGTTCACCCGGTTGACCAAGGCCGACGCCGAGCTCGATCAGCTGCTGGCCGGCGTGCACGAACAGCAGGAAGCCGCCGAGCGGTTGGCACGGGCACTGGAGCAGGCCCTGTTCACCGCCCAGTCGCGGATCAAGGCGGTGTCGGACTTCATCGAGACCCGGCGCGGCAGCATCGGGCCGGAGGCCCGCACCCGGCTGGCCGAGGCACAACGGCAACTCCAGGCCGCCGAGGCCAAGCGAGCAGCCAACCCGAACGAGGCCGTGGCGCACGCGAACGGGGCCTCCACATTGGCCGCACAGGCACAGGGCCTCGCCAACGACGACGTGCGGGCCGCAGCGCGGTCCTACACCTCTCAGTACGGCGGGGGTGGCGGCTCCGACATGGGGGCCGTGCTCGGCGGCATCCTGATCGGCAACATCCTGCGCGGTGGCGGTGGCGGTTTTGGCGGCGGCTTCGGCGGCGGATACGGCGGCGGCCGAGGCATGGGACGCCCGACGTCCTACGGCGGCGCGTCACATTCGTCGGGCCGCAGCTACAGCGGTGGTGGCGGACGCTTCTGACCGGGCTGCTCGGTCAGGCTGACCTGCCCACGGGGCACGGCCGTTCCGTCCTTGCGCTGGAATCCGATTCGGACGGGCTCTCCGGTGGCCGTTTCGACGAACCGGTACTGGCTGCTCTGCGGACGAGGCCGATGCACGTGGCCCCACTGCCCGAGCGCTGCGAGCACCGAGACGAGCTCGTGGCCGGCGTCGGTGAGCACGTAGCGGCTGCGGGTTCGGTCGCCGGGCTCCTGGTAATCGACGACCTGCAGAATTCCTGCCTCGACCAGTTCGGATAGCCGTGCACTCAGGACGTCCGAGGCGACGCCGAGGCGTTGCCGGAACTCGGAAAATCGCGATCGGCCGAGCAGCGCTTCGCGAATGATCAGGATCGCCCACCGCTGGCCGAGCACCGACATGGTGCGGGCGATCGGGCAGGCGTCGTCGGACCACGGATCAGCGCGCATGCAACAATTCTAGCTGGGTTGGGAATACCTACTCAGCTGTTCCGCCTTGACGTAGGTGACGTTCGCGCAGTCAACCAAGTTCGAAGGAGAATCGAATGTCCCGACAGATTCAGGGTGCAACGGCGGTGGTAACCGGCGGCCAGAAAGGACTGGGGAAGGCGATCGTGGACGAACTCCTCGCCCGCGGCGCCGCCAAGGTCTACGCCACCAGCCGGCGCCCCGAGCCCAGCACCGACCCCAGGGTGGTTGTCGTCGAAGCCGAGGTCACCGACGGTGATTCCGTCACCCGGCTGGCCGCACTGGCCGGTGACGCCACCATCGTCGTGAACAACGCCGGCGTCACCGGCGGAAAGTCATTGCTGCACAGCGATCTCGACGAGATCCGTTCCGTACTCGAGACCAACCTGTTCGGACCGTTACACGTGACGAGAGCTTTCGCTCCCCAGCTGGCCGGGGGCACGCTGGTCAACGTGGCGTCAGTGCTGTCCTGGCTGCCAGGCTTCGGCGCCTACGGCGTCTCGAAAGCGGCGCTGTGGTCGGCCACCAACTCCCTGCGGGCCGAGCTGAGCGAGCAGGACACCAACGTCATCGGGGTATATCTCGGCTACACCGACACGCCGATGGTCGCCGATCTCGACGTCCCCAAGAACGACCCGGCCGACGTGGCCCGCCAGATCGTCGACGGTATCGAATCGGGGGCAGCCGAGGTGCTCGCCGACGAACTCACCCGCCAGGCCCGGACAACCGTCTTCGCCTGATCCCCAGCCATCCGAGGAGAGTGGACATGGCGACCTATCGCGCCTATCAGGTGACCGGACAACGTCAATTCGAACTCGTCGAACGTGAGCTCGCCCCGCCGTCATTCGGGCAGGTGCGGGTGCGCGTGCTCAGTTGCGGGGTCTGCCACAGCGACGTGCTCGCCGTCGAAGGCCAGCGATCCGCACCGGAACTACCGGTGGTGCCGGGCCACGAGATCGTCGGCGTGGTCGATGCGATCGGCGAGGGAGTGCACACCTTCAAGCCCGGCGACCGGGTCGGTCTGGGCTTCCTCGGCGGCCAGTGCAACGAGTGCGAGTTCTGCCGCCGTGGCGATTTCGTGAACTGCACCGACCAACCGAAACCCGGCACGAGCGTTGACGGCGGGTACGCGGAGATCGTGTATGCGCGGGCGTCGGGTCTGGTGCGGGTGCCCGAGCAACTGACACCCAACACCGCCGCTCCCCTGTTGTGTGCCGGGGTCACGGTGTTCAACGCACTGCGCGCCACCGCGGCCCCACCCGGGGCCCTGGTCGCCGTCCAGGGCCTGGGCGGACTCGGACACCTGGGAGTGCAGTACGCCAAAAAACTCGGATACCGGGTCGCGGCGGTCGCCCGTGGTGCCGAGAAATCAGAGCTGGCAAGGACATTGGGTGCCGACCACTACATCGACAGCGCGGCCGCCGACCCCGGCGGCGAGCTCAACGCGCTCGGCGGGGCCACCGCGATCGTTGCCACCGCAGCCAGCGGCGCCTCGATGAGCCCACTGGTCGCGGGGTTACGTCCACGCGGGCAGCTCGTCGTCGTCGGAGTGGCGCCGGATCCGATCGCGGTCAACACGGCCGACCTGATCCTCGGTGGTCGCAGCATCGTCGGCAGCCTGACCGGCTCGGCGATCGACAACGAGGAGAACCTGGCGTTCAGCCTGGCCAACAACATTTCGCCGATGGTCGAGGTAATGCCGTTCGAGGAGGCGCCGAAGGCCTACGAGCGGATGATGTCGGGTCAGGCCCGGTTCCGCGTGGTGCTCGACATCGCCGGCACCACGCGGTGAGGCGTCAGCAGCCCTTGAGCCGCACCGCGAGGTAGTCGGACACCTTGTCCAGCGCGATGCGCTCCTGGGTCATGGCGTCACGCTCGCGGATGGTGACCGCATTGTCCTCGAGGGTGTCGAAATCGACTGTCACGCAGTACGGCGTGCCGATCTCGTCCTGGCGGCGGTAGCGCCGGCCGATCGCACCGGCATCGTCGAACTCGACGTTCCAGTTCTTGCGCAGCTCGGCGGCCAGGTCTCGGGCCTTCGGTGAGAGGTCGGCGTTGCGTGACAGCGGCAGCACCGCGGCCTTGACCGGGGCCAGGCGCGGGTCGAGCTTGAGCACCGTGCGCTTGTCCACCCCGCCCTTGGCGTTGGGGGCCTCGTCCTCGGTGTAGGAATCGACCAGGAACGCCATCAGTGAGCGGGTCAGGCCGGCTGCCGGCTCGATCACGTACGGCACGTAGCGGGTGTCGGCACCCTGGTCGTAGAACGACAGGTCGACACCGGAATGCTTTGCGTGCGTGGACAAGTCGAAGTTGGTGCGGTTGGCGATGCCTTCCAGCTCACCCCAGGGGTTGCCGGCGAAGCCGAACTTGTACTCGATGTCGACGGTGCCGTCGGAGTAGTGCGACAGCTTCTCCTTGGGATGGTCGTACAGGCGCAGGTTGTCCCGGTCGATGCCGAGGTCGACGTACCACTGCAGGCGCGTCTCGATCCAGTACTTGTGCCATTCCGGCGCGGTCGAGGGCTCGACGAAGAACTCCATCTCCATCTGCTCGAACTCGCGGGTGCGGAAGATGAAGTTGCCCGGGGTGATTTCGTTGCGGAAGCTCTTGCCGATCTGGCCGATGCCGAACGGCGGCTTCTTGCGCGCGGTGGTGACCACGTTGGCGAAGTTGACGAAGATGCCCTGGGCCGTCTCCGGCCGCAGGTAGTGCAGACCTTCTTCGGACTCGATCGGGCCGAGGTAGGTCTTGAGCATCATGTTGAAGTCACGCGGCTCGGTCCACTGCCCCTTGGTGCCGCAGTCGGGGCAGACGATCTCGTCCATCGGCACCGAGTCGGGATCATCGAGACCCTTCTTTGCCGCGTACGCCTCCTGCATGTGGTCCTGACGATGACGCTTGTGGCAGTTCAGGCACTCCACGAGCGGGTCGTTGAAGACGTCGACGTGACCGGAGGCCACCCACACCTGACGCGGCAGGATGATCGCACTGTCCAGGCCGACCACGTCGTCGCGGCCGGTGACCATGGACTTCCACCACTGGCGCTTGATGTTCTCCTTGAGCTCGACACCGAGTGGGCCGTAATCCCACGCGGACTTGGTGCCGCCGTAGATTTCTCCGGACTGGTAGACCAGGCCGCGGCGTTTCGCCAGGTTCGCAACGGTGTCGATGATGGATGCCACGGTGCATCAGAGTAGCGACCAGCGTGCGGACACCGATAATCCGCCGCGACCCCGAAGCGGTTGACATGCAATATCGCGCATGTATCCTGGCCCGTAATGGAAACGATTTCCAATATCACGGAGAATCCACACGACGACGCCCGCGAGCACAGCGCCGCCCCGGCGTCGGATATGCCGTCGCGCGAGGTGCTCGACACCGCGGGCGAGTTGCTGCGGGCGCTGGCCGCGCCACTGCGCATCGCCATCGTCCTGCAGTTGCAGCAGTCCCAACGCTGCGTCCACGAGTTGGTCGACGCGCTCGAGGTCCCTCAGCCGCTGGTGAGTCAGCATTTGCGGATCCTCAAGCAGGCCGGGGTGGTGGCCAGCGAGCGAGCCGGCCGCGAGGTGCTCTACCACCTCGTCGACCACCATCTGGCCCACATCGTCGCCGACGCCGTCGCCCACGCCAGTGAGGACCCGCGGTGACGGGCGCGGTCAGGTCCACTCGGCAGCGCGCGGCGATCGCCGACCTGCTCAACGAGACAGACGGATTCCGCTCAGCTCAGGAGCTGCACGACGAGCTGCGCCGCCGCGGTCAGGGCATCGGTCTTACCACGGTGTACCGCACCCTGCAGTCGATGGCGAACATGGGCAGCGTCGACACGCTGCGCACCGATACCGGTGAGTCGGTCTACCGCCGCTGCTCCGAGGACCATCACCACCATCTGGTGTGCCGGGACTGCGGGGCGACCGTCGAGATCTCCGGCGGCCAGGTCGAGACCTGGGCCGCCGATGTAGCCCGCGAGCACGGCTTCTCCGACGTGAGCCACACGATCGAGATCTTCGGCGTCTGCGGGGACTGCGGAAAGGTCAGCTGAGCCTCATCGCCGGATCAGTCCCAGCACGGCGTCGCGGGTCAGCGGAGCCAACTCGATGTCACCGGGGGCGTGGGGGTCGATCCAGGCCATCTCGGCCTGCGCCCGCGGCTTGCCGTCCAGGTGAACCCGGTAGAGCCACGCGCCCACCACATGACCCGGTTCGTTGGCCGCAGGTGCTTGGAAGTGGCCGAGTTCTTCGGCTGCCGAAGCATCAAAGCCGACCCCGAGTTCTTCGCGAACCTCCCGGGACAGCGCGTCGAGCGGCTGCTCGCCCGGTTCGATCTTCCCGCCGGGCTGCATGAATGCCGTGGTGCCGCGCTTGCGGACGACCAGTAACCGGTCGTCCGCACCGAGCACCACCGCCGCGACGATGCGGATGACCGGCCGGCTCACGACATCAGGTCCCGGCGCACGTCAGCGCCGGTGGCCAGCACCATGAGGATCAGGGTGCGCAGCGCGTCGTCGGTGAGTCCGGCAGCCGGGAAGTTGTAGCGCAGCATCACGTCGGCGACCTTCTTCGCCGGGCGCTTGCGCGCCGCACCTTTGGGGGTCGCGCCGTTGGTGGGTGTCTCGACCAGCTTTTCCACCAGCACCACCGTGCCCAGCATGGTCTTGCTGGCATGGTCGGACACCCGTTCGCGAATCTTGTTGTTCAGCGGAAGATCCCACGCCAAGGGCTGGGTCAGCGAGACCATCTCCAAGTCCTCGGCGATGGCCACCACCCGGACCGAGGCCACCGAGCCGTCGACCGTCACGGTCAGCGCATCGTCCTCCTCCTCGACGACGGACATCACCTCGGCGAGGGCCGCGGACAACCGCTCCAGCAGACCGGGCATGTCAGGCCCTACCGAAGCGACGATTACGGTTCACGTACTCCTCGCACGCCGCCCACAGGTCGCGCCTGTCGTAATCAGGCCACAGCTTGTCCTGGAACACGAACTCGGCGTAGGCGGCCTGCCACAACAGGAAGTTGCTGGCCCGCTGCTCCCCCGAGGTCCGGATGAACAGGTCCACATCGGGGATGTCGGGACGGTGCAGGTGCTTGGCGAAGGATGCCTCGGTGATCCGGCCCGGATTGATCTTGCCCTCGACGGCCTCGGCGGCCAGCGCCTGCGCGGCCTCGACAATCTCGGTGCGCCCGCCGTAGTTGACGCAGTAGTTGACGGTGATGACGTCGTTGCCGACGGTCATCTGCTCGGCGATGTCGAACTCCTTGATGACGCTGCGCCACATCTTGGGCCGCGAGCCGACCCAGCGCATGTTCACGCCCATGGCGTTCAAGTTCTCCCGTCGGCGGCGCACGACCTCGCGGTTGAAGCCCATGAGGAACCGCACCTCTTCGGCGCTGCGCTTCCAGTTCTCGGTCGAGAACGCATAGACACTCAAGTGCTTGATGCCCAATTCGATGGCACCGCAGGTGATGTCGATCAGCACCGCCTCGCCCATCTTGTGCCCCTCGGTGCGGCCCAGGCCCCGCTGGGTGGCCCACCGGCCGTTTCCGTCCATCACCACGGCGACGTGATTGGGCACCTGATCCGCCGGGATGCGAGGCGCGACCGCCTTCGACGTGTGCTGCGGCGGGCGGGCGAAACGGCCGTTGGTACCGGCCGGGATGTCGGGGAAGACGACGGGCCAGGACGAGGTGTCCGGGAAGACCGGATAGTCCTCAGGCGCCGGGGGCAGCTGTGGGTAGATGGTTTTGCCCTGCTTGTCCCGCTTCAAAGCCATGGGGCATATCCTGCCTGACCAGCGTGGCGCGTTGCTCGGCGACTGTCCGATCGATCCGGTACACCCGCTCGACCAGAGGCAATGTCCGCAGCTGACGCTCCAGGTGCCACTGCAGGTGCGCCGCGATCAGCCCGCTGGCCTGGCTGCGATGTGCTGACGAGGATGCCTCGGCGTACTCCCAGTCACCTTCGTGTAGCGCCGACATCAGTTCCAGCACGGGCTGGGGCGGAGTGCTGGATCCGCTGGGCCGACAGTGCACGCACACACTGCCGCCTGCGGCGACGTGAAATGCGCGGTGCGGGCCCGGCGTGGCGCAGCGGGCGCATTCGGTCAGCGCAGGCGCCCACCCGGCGATGGTCATCGCGCGCAGCAGGTACGAGTCCAGCACCAGTTCGCGGGCCCGGCGGCCGTCGGCGACGGCCCTCAGCGCCGCCACCGTGAGCCGATGCAGGTCGGGCATCGGCGCCCGTTCCTCACCGGCCAGCCGCTCGGCGGTCTCCAACATCGCGCATGCACTCGTATACCGGCCGTAGTCGCTGACGATGTCGGCGGCGAACGCGTCGATGGCCTGCACCTGGGTGACGATGTCGAGATTGCGCCCCGGATGCAGTTGCACGTCGATGTGGGCAAACGGTTCCAGACGCGCACCGAACTTGCTGCGGGTACGCCGGACCCCCTTTGCCACCGCGCGCACCAAACCATGGTCGCGGGTGAGCAACGTGACAATCCGGTCGGCCTCGCCGAGCTTGTGCTGGCGCAGCACCACCGCCCGGTCCCGGTACAGCCGCATCGTGACAGTGTCGCACCATGGCCGGACAGGTTCCGTTACGCACCGCCGATATCCTCGAAAGTGATGGCCAAATCTGCGACTTCCGACCCGATCACCCCGCCTTTTCCCACCTTGACCCACCAGCTGTACCAACTTGCCAGCGGCGCAATCACTTCTGACGAGCTGGTGCGTCAGTCCTTGCATGCCATCACCGCGAGCCAGCCCACCCTGAACGCATTCCGCGTCGTGCTGACCGAGCAGGCGCTGGCCGACGCCGCCAAGGCCGACGCGGCCCGCTCGGCCGGCAAACAACTCCCGTTGCTGGGAATCCCGATCGCGGTCAAGGACGACGTCGACGTGGCCGGGGTGCCCACCCGGTTCGGCACCGACAGTTCCGGCCGCGTCGCCGACGAAGACGCCGAGGTGGTGCGGCGTCTGAAGGCAGCCGGCGCAGTGATCGTCGGGAAGACCAATACCTGCGAGCTCGGACAGTGGCCGTTCACCGGCGGGCCGGGCTTCGGCCATACCCGTAACCCGTGGTCGCGCAAGCACAGCCCGGGCGGATCCTCCGGCGGCAGCGCCGCGGCCGTCGCCGCGGGTCTGGTGACCGCGGCCATCGGATCCGACGGCGCGGGCAGCGTCCGCATCCCCGCGGCGTGGACGCACCTGGTCGGTATCAAGCCCCAGCGGGGACGTATCTCGACGTGGCCGCTGCCCGAGGCGTTCAACGGCATCACGGTCAACGGTGTCCTGGCCCGCACCGTCACCGACGCCGCGCTGGTACTCGACGCGGCAAGCGGCAACGCCGAAGGCGATCTGCACAAACCCGCCCCGATCCAGGCCGCCGACTATGTCGGGCGCGCCCCCGGGCCACTGCGGGTCGCCATGTCGACCAAGTTCCCGTTCACCGGTTTCCGGGCCACCCTGCATCCCGAGATCCGCGATGCGCTGCAGACCGTCGCGGACCAGCTCGGGCAGCTCGGCCACACCGTGGTGGAGAAGGACCCCAACTACAGCCTGCGGATGTCCTGGGATTTCCTGGCCCGCTCCACCTCCGGCCTGCTCGACTGGACCGACCGCCTCGGCGACGTGCCCTACGACGAGCGCACGACGGCCAACCTGAGGATCGGCCGGCTGCTGTCGCAGGACGTGCTGCGCAAGGCTCGAGCTCACGAGACCGCGGTGCAGCGCCGCATCTCCTGGATCTTCAATCTCGTCGACGTCATCGTCGCGCCGACCACGGCCCAACCACCGCCGCTCACACACGAATTCGACCGCCGGGGATGGTCTGCCACCGAACGCGCCGCGATCGCCGCCTGCCCGGTGACCTGGCCGTGGAACCTGCTGGGTTGGCCGTCGATCAACGTACCGGCGGGGTTCACCTCTGACGGGTTGCCGATCGGCGTCCAGCTGATGGGACCTGCCGACAGTGAGCCGCTGTTGATCTCGCTGGCCGCCGAGTTGGAGGCGATCACCGGGTGGGCCGCCAGGCAACCTGACGTGTGGTGGACCACCCCGTCGCAGACCGACGCAGCACAGGCTGCCGCAGCCATCAACGCGCTCGACGGGTAGGCGAACTTCTGACCGGACGCCAGTGGTCGGTCGTGTAGCGTTTTGCCCGCGACCGAACTTGGCAGGGGGGCAACCGCTATGAGCTATCCGGATCCGTACTACCCGCCGCCGCACCCTGCGCCGGGCCCCTATCCGCCTGCCGCACCCGGGCCGCAGGGATACGGCTATCCGCCCAATGCCTATCCACCCAACGGTGGTTACCCGCCGGCTCAGCCTTACCAGCCGTACCAGCCGTTCGGTACCCAGCAACAGCCGCCGTATTACCCGTCGCCCGCGGCCCCTCAGCCCACTGCCGGGCGCGACAACGGCACGACCTGGCAGGTTTTGGATGGCCTGTTGTTTCTCTTCAACGGCCGCTCGATGCGGAGTTTGGGCACCAACCCTCGGGATCGCGTCATCACCTGGTTGGCGATCGTGGGGATCACGCTCGTCGGTATCGCGATCATGGTGCTGATCATCGTGTTGGCGAGCAGGTAGCGCGGCTCGCGCGGCCGGTCAGAAGCCCAACCGGCCGAGCTGCTTGGGATCGCGCTGCCAGTTCTTGGCAATCTTGACCCGAAGGTCGAGGTAAACCTTTGTGCCGAGCAGCTTTTCGATCTGGGTACGGGCGGCGGTGCCGACCTCACGCAGTCGGGCGCCACCCTTGCCGATCACGATGCCCTTCTGACTGTCACGCTCGACGTAGAGAATGGCGTGCACGTCGATCAGCGGGTTGTCTTCTTCACGTCCTGGCCTTTCCGAGACCTCCTCGATGACGACGGCCAGCGAGTGCGGCAGCTCGTCGCGCACGCCTTCCAGTGCGGCCTCGCGGATGAGCTCGGCCATCAGGACTTCCTCGGGCTCGTCGGTGAGCTCGCCGTCTGGGTAGTACGCGGGGCCGGGAGGGAGTTTGGATACCAGCACATCGGTCAGCACATCGAGCTGTTCACCGGCAGTGGCCGAGACCGGCACGATGTCGGCGTCCGGCCCCAGCAGTTCGCTGACGGCCAACAGCTGTTCGGCGACCCGGTCCTTGGCCACCTTGTCGATCTTGGTGACCACGGCGATGAGGGTGGTCTTCGGCGCCACCGCGCGGATCTGCTGATAGATCCAGCGGTCGCCGGGGCCGATGCGCTCATCGGCTGGGATGCACAGGCCGATCACGTCGACCTCCGAATAGGTGTCCTTGACCAGGTCGTTGAGTCGCTGCCCGAGCAGGGTGCGCGGGCGGTGCAGCCCGGGAGTGTCGACCAGGATGATCTGGAAGTCGTCGCGGTGCACGATGCCGCGGATGGTGTGCCGCGTGGTCTGCGGCCGGTTGGAGGTGATGGCAACCTTCTGCCCCACCAGGGCGTTGGTCAGCGTCGACTTGCCGGTATTGGGCCGCCCGACGAAACAGACGAAGCCGGAACGGAATTCACTCATACCGGGTTTCCCGCCCGGTCAGTGAGGATCACCGCGGCCTCGGCGGACAGTTCCCGTACCGCGGCGATGCCTGCGTCGTCCGCAGAGCCACCGAGCAGCACCGCCGCCTCAAGCCCGACGGCACCGCTGGACACGGCGGCGGCCACCGCGGCCTGCAACGCAGTCAACTGCAGTGCCGCCAGAGTCACGGGTGCACCGGCGTAGGTGCGGCCGTCCTGGTCGCGCACTGCCGCGCCGCTGGACGCCTCGGCGCGGCCCATGGCACCGCGGGCCAGCACCACGAGCTTGTTGTCTTCTGCGTCGAGCTCACTCATCTGTTTCTCGCGTCTCCTGTTTCTCGGGTTCGGCCGGGCTGACCAGGACAGTGCCGATCCGCACCCGTCCACGGTGGTCGGAACCGCCCTCGGCGCGCAAACGCAGGCCATCCCAAGTGACTTCGGCACCGGGCAGTGGCACCCGGCCCAATTCGAATGCGACCAGGCCGCCGACGGTATCGACGTCGAGATCCTCGTCGGGCTCCATTTCGTAGAGCTCACAGAGGTCTTCGATCGGCAGCCGCGCCGACACCCGGTACTGGCGCTCACCCAGGTCTTCGACCGGAACGGTCTCGCCGGCGTCGTACTCGTCGACGATCTCGCCCACGATCTCCTCGAGCACATCCTCGATGGTCACCAGGCCGGCAATTGCGCCGTACTCATCGACAAGTAGCGCCATGTGGTTGCGGTCGAGCTGCATCTCCTTGAGCAGCTCGTCGAGCGGCTTGGAGTCCGGGACGAATACAGCCGGGCGCATCACCTGCGCGACGTTGGTGTCGCGGCCGCCGTTGGTCGAGTAATAAGTCTGCTGGACAAGATCTTTCAGGTAGACGACGCCGACGATGTCGTCGACGTTCTCACCGATCACCGGGATGCGCGAATGACCGCTGCGCACTGCCAATGACGTCGCTTGCCCTGCCGACTTGTCACTCTCGATCCACACCATCTCGGTGCGCGGCACCATGACCTCGCGGGCCGGGGTATCGCCGAGTTCGAACACCGACTGGATCATCCGGCGTTCCTCGTCGGCCACGACGCCGCGCTGCTGGGCCAGGTCGACAACCTCACGAAGCTCGATCTCGGAGGCGAACGGCCCGTTCCGGAAACCGCGGCCGGGGGTCAGCGCGTTGCCGATCAACACCAGCAGGCGGCTGATCGGTGTCAGCAGCACCGAGATCGCCTGCAGCGGCAGGGCTGAGATCAACGCAATCGAGTAGGCGTTCTGCCGTCCCACCGTGCGGGGACCGACGCCGATGGCCACGAAGCTCGTCACCACCATGATCGCGGCGGAAGCCACCAAACCCCAGCCGACGCCGAGATGCCCGTCAAGGAAGGACGCCAAGAGCACGGTGGCCGTGATCTCGCAGGTGATCCGGAGAAGCACAACGAGGTTGATGTAACGAGGCCGTTCGGCGACCACGCGGCTGAGCCGCGCCGCACCCGGACGTTCCTCGCGGACCAGTTCTTCGATCCGCGCGATCGAGACGGTGGACAGGGCGGCGTCGATAGCGGCGAACAGCCCGCCGAACCCGACCAGCACCACGGCGCCGAGCAGCGGAAGTATGCCGGTCACGGTTCGTCGAAATATCGGGACTTGTCCAGCAGCCGCTGGTCTTTCTCACTCTGCCGGTCGGCGTGATAGGCCTCGACCTGATCAGCCACCCACTCCTCGAGAAGCTGACGCTGCAGGGCGAACATCTCCTTCTCCTCGTCCGGCTCGGCGTGGTCGTAGCCGAGCAGATGCAGCACGCCGTGCACCGTCAGCAACGCCAGCTCCTGGCCGAGCGAGTGACCGGCCTTGGCGGCCTGCTGCTCGGCGAACTCGGGACACAACACGATGTCCCCGAGCATGGCCGGACCCGGTTCCGGTGCATCGGGCCGACCGCCGGGCTCAAGCTCGTCCATCGGAAAGCTCATCACATCGGTGGGGCCGGGCAGATCCATCCACCGCATGTGCAGGTCGGCCATCGCCGCACTGTCCAGCAGCACCATCGACAGCTCAGCCGCCGGATGCACGTCCATCTTGGAGATGACGAACCGTGCGACGCTGATCAGCTCGTCCTCGGACACATCGATGCCCGACTCGTTGGATACCTCGATGCTCATGATCGGCGGGGCCGCCCGTTCGACGAACGGCGTTGGGCACGGTTGAGCAATGCCGGCTCCTCATGTCGGGCGTAGGCGTCGACGATCTCGGACACCAGGCGGTGGCGGACTACGTCGGCGCTGGTGAGCTCCGCGAAATGGATGTCCTCGATACCGTCGAGGATGTTCATCGCCGCGCGTAAGCCGGAGGTGGCGCCACCGGGCAGGTCGACCTGCGTGACATCGCCTGTCACAACGACTTTCGAGCCGAACCCCAGACGGGTGAGAAACATCTTCATCTGTTCGGCGGTGGTGTTCTGCGCCTCGTCGAGAATGATGAATGCGTCATTCAACGTCCTGCCACGCATGTATGCCAACGGCGCGACCTCAATTACCCCGGCGCTCATCAGCTTCGGGATGAGCTCGGGGTCCATCATGTCGTGCAGCGCGTCATAAAGCGGCCGCAGATACGGGTCGATCTTCTCGCTCAGCGTGCCCGGCAGGAAGCCGAGGCGCTCACCGGCTTCCACCGCGGGGCGGGTCAGGATGATGCGGTTGACCTGTTTGGTCTGCAGTGCACTGACCGCCTTGGCCATCGCCAGGTAGGTCTTGCCGGTGCCGGCCGGTCCGATGCCGAACACGATGGTGTGGGCGTCGATGGCGTCGACATAGCGCTTCTGGTTCAGGGTCTTGGGCCGGATCGTCTTGCCGCGGCGGCTCAAGATGTCGAGGGTGAGCACCTCGGCCGGGGACTCGTCCTCGGTGCCGGTGAGGATGGCGACACTGTGACGCACCGCCTCGGGTGTCACCGCCTGGCCGCTGGAGGCGACCGCGATCAGTTCGGCGACCACCCGCTCAGCCAGTGCCACGTCGGCCGGCTCACCGGTGAAGGTGATCTCATTGCCGCGGGCGTGGATGTCTGAAGCCAGAAGTGTTTCGAGGGCCCGCAGATTCTCATCAGCCGAGCCGAGCAGGCCCACGATGATGTCGGGCGGAACAATGATGCTGCTGCGGACCGATTCCGATGCGGTGGCCGACGAGTCAGCGGTCGTGTCGCG
The DNA here is from genome assembly GCF_022179545.1 of Mycolicibacterium fortuitum subsp. fortuitum. The sequence continues at coordinate 4,012,810 of NZ_AP025518.1, forward strand.
GGGCGTCACGTGGAGTTTGTGCCTGCTTTCCGTGTTTTCCTGACGGCCGGCTGCCGTCGTACTGTTGCCAGTTTACCGCTGGTCAACGACGCGCCCCAATGGTTGAGCGGGCCGATGGTGATCGGCGCCCCGGACGGCCCGCGAATCTGCCGGTATGTGCCTGCCAGACCCTGTGGCGAACGTGTCGCCTGTTGTCCCATTTACGCCGTTGGAGCACAACAGGCTGCACACTCGTCACAGTGCTCAGCATGCCTATATTGGCTCGGGACGCTCCTATCAGCCTGCGAACGCGTCCAGCTTTGCCTGCACCGCGTCTTTGTCCGGGCGGGCGTACGCTTTCCGCGATCCGCGCTCGTAGGAAATCAGCTGCGTACAGCGCTCAGCGGTACCGCTGACGGTATCCCCGCTCCTGATCACCTTGCCGGACTTCGCCTCGCGAAACGTGATCTCGTATTCGACTGAGTAGTAGTCGACGGTGACACGGTCCCCGCCATCCTCGTCGACGCATGACAGGGATTTCACCTCGCTGCCCCTCTTTCGATCCAGGCAGGCGACAACGTTGATCTTGGAGAAGTCGTCGGACATCGCCGAGTCGGAGGCCGAGAGCCAGATTTCATCGACGAATCCGAGACCCTTGTAGTAGGCCACGGCGTCGTACGGCTGGCCATATTCCGCGGCGTTGGAGATGCGATCGTTGTCGCACACCTGAGAGAAATCAGATGCCGACTGGGCGATCCGGTCCTGCCCCTCACCACTCACCTTGACGACCATGTAGCCCATGAAACCGATAATCGAGATGCCGACAACCGCGATTACGGCAACGATCGCGATGCCGAGGCGCGATTTCTTCGGCGGTATCGGCGCTGCACCTCCAGGCCACTGGTGGGGTTGAGGCGGTTGCCAATGCGGCGGCTGCTGACCATACGGAGGCTGGCCGTACGGCCACGGCGAACCGTGCGGCGGCGGCCCTTGCGGCGGCAAACTCACGAGTGGAGCGTAATGCGCGGGCGGGCTCACCGTCAGCACGAATTGCCACGATCACAGCGACGGTGGTGCGAGGCGCCGGCCTGTCGAAAGAAGTGACAGGAGGCGCCACAAACCGCTGTTAGGCTCCTCAGGCAATCTTCGTATGGGACTTCAACACAACGCTTCGGGGGGACACGCAGGCATGGGTAGAAACGGTTCACGGGGTTCTCACCATGGCGGCGACACCCACAACCGTTCCGACAGCGGAGACCACCACTCACGAGACCGCGGATCGAATCGCGGATCTGATGACGGCGGCGGCGATGGCCCGCTCAGCAAGATCAGCGACATCAAAGATGCCGTCGAGGGCGTCGGCGACATCGTCGAGGACGTGAAATCGATCCTCGAAGGCGATCCGATGGGCGTGGTGGGCCTAGTGTCCGACGGCGCCCAGCTGGCACAGATGTTCATGCCCGCGGCCTTCGCCACCCCGATCATCGAGGGTGGATTGATGGCGCTGAACGGCATATCCAAGACCCTGGGCTTCGGCAGTCCCGACGGCGGGGGGGATTTCCACGATGGCGCGACGAGCCTGCAGTCCACCGGCCGAGGCCTCGAGCAGGCGTATCCAAGCTCGTGGGAGGGCACGAGCTCCAGCGCCTACAGCGGTCAGAACTCCAAGCAGATCGACCGGACGTCGACGATGATCAGCGCTGACAACAAGGTCATCTCCATCCTGCAGACCGAAGCCAAACAGGTGGCAGACACCCGCGACAACATGGACAACATCGCTACGTATCTGGGCGCGGCCATTGCACCGGCTATGGCACTGATGGCCATTCCCATCGGCGGCGAACCGGCGTCGCTGGCTTTTCAGGCGGCGGCAGTCGGCGCGGCGAGCGGCGTGGCCGGCGTCACCATGGGCCAGATGGTTTCCAATGCGATGAGCAATTCCAGCCAGCTCCAGCAGGCCATCGCGCAATATCAGCAGGTAAGCAGCGCGGCGAAGCTCGGCGGTGGCTCGATGTCCGGCCCTCCGAGCATGCCGGGCACAGGCAATCCGAATACCTCTGGGAACGGGGATTCTCCGACAGGGAGCTCGCCTGGCGACGGGGCCCCGAGCGGGGGGACCCCGAGTGGTGGCGGCGGCACGTCGGGAAGCGGTGGAGGAACGTCGGGCAGCGGCGGTGGCGCATCATCCGGCGGCGGGGGCACGCCGAGCAGCTCGGGCGCGGGAGCCACACCATCGACGAGCGCGAGTTCCCCCAGCGGTGCGTCCGGCGGCGCGTCGGGCAGTGCGGCAGGTGGCGGCGCCGGAATGCTGGGGTCGTTGGGGTCGCTGCTCGGCCAGGTTGTCCAGGCGGCCACCCAGGCCGCCGGCCAGGCTCAACAAGCTGCGACTCAGGCGGCCACCCAAGCCGCCGGTCTGGCTCAACAAGCAGCGGGTCAAGGACAGGAAGGTGATCCCAACGCCACCGGCGAGGAGGTCCAGACCGTCGGACGGGAAGAGCCCATCGCTGAGCAGGAGGGGGCGGCCGGTGCGGGCAGCGAGGCCCCCGGCGAGCGGGCGCCCATCCATATCGCCGTTGACTTCGACTCCGAACGCCGCGTAGAGATGGACGTTCAGCCCGATCAGGTCAAGGGTCCCATACACGTGAGTCTCGACCCTGCCAATCCGACTGCGCCGCCACGTATTACGCGCGAAGTTTAGCTTTTGAGAGGAGCCTGATATGTCAACGAAGTTACAGGTTCAGACCAGTGAGGTGCGTGATCTGGCCGCCAAGCAGGCTGCAGCCGCTCAGGGATACGGCTCGACCATTGGCGCCACGAGCAGCGCCAGCATGTCCGTGCTGATTTCCCACGGGGTGGTGTGTTCGGGGACCGCGATGGCCCTGTCGAGCGTCAATTCCGCTCGAGTCGCTGCGGTCACCGCGATGCAGCAGGTGTCCAGCAACCTTGCCGAAAATCTCGAGACGGCAGCCTCCCACTACGACCAGGTCGATGCGCAGGCCCAGGCCAGCATCGGTGCCCAGATGCATCCGGGTGGCAGCTGATGCCCGGCGGTTGGGACGACGGCGACGACGAGCACTTCGACGACGGTATGGATGGGTTGGACTTCGACGGTCCTGCCCACCAAGACGACAACTGGTCTGGTCTGGATGCCCTCGATCACCACGAAGTCGATCATCGGCCCGATGCCGAGTCCGACACCGAACTGTCCGGCTGGGACGCGGTCTCTGACTATCCGGTCGCCCAAACCGACACGGGGCCCGTTGATTTCGATGTCTTCGGGGAGGAACCTCAAGGCAGCGACGAGGCGGGTACCCCGGCGCTGTTCACGGTCTCGCACCCCTCGCACGTGCTGAGCGTGACGGCGTCCATCAGCGGAGGTATCCAATCTGTCGAGTTGTCCCCCGACGCGGGCAGGCTGACCGAAAGCCAACTGGCACAGACCATCAAGGCGACTGCTGATCTGGCCGGCATCAAAGGCCGCTCGGTGCAGTACGAGCTGATCTACGAGCTCATGAGCCGCCAGGGTGTCGATGAGGCGATGGTCGCCCGGTATCTGAGCCACGACATCGGACTGCCCACTCCTCAGCAGGCGGACGAAGCTGAGGCCGAAGCCGTGTCGGCGTATCTGCGCCGGACGCACTAGCCAGAGTGGGCCGTCGCCGCTAGATCTCCCAGCGCGCCGTCAGCGCACCGATCGCCCCCAGCGCGACGGCCGCGGCCGTCGACGTGCGCAGGACTGCCGGGCCGAGCCGGACGGCTTTCGCGCCGGCCGCAGCGAGAGCGGCGATCTCGTCGTCGGCGATGCCACCCTCCGGGCCGACGATGAGCATCAGCGAGTTCGCTTGGGCCAGAGGTAGTTCGACCAAGGGCTCGGTAGCAGACTCGTGCAGGGCCAGCACCACTGCCCCGTCGGCCACGGCGTCTGTGACACGCTGGGTCAGCGCAGCCGTGGACAGCACACCTTCGACTGCCGGAATGTAGGGACGCCGGGACTGCCGGGCCGCCGAGCGGACTACCGCTTCCCAGCGCCGCAGGCCCTTGTCCACCTTCGGGCCCTCCCAGCGGGCCACGCACCGGCCGGCCTGCCAGGCGATGAACCCGTCCGCGCCGGCCTCGGTCGCCAGCTCGACAGCCAGCTCGGAGCGATCCGACTTGGGCAAGGCCTGCACGACCGTCACGGGCGGGCGGGGAGCCGCGACGGTGAACCGCTCCCTCACCCGGGCCGACAACCGGCCTTTGGCGGTCTCCTCGACGACACAGTGGGCCAGAGTCCCGGCACCGTCACTCAGGTCGATGTGTTCGCCGACGCGGATGCGACGGACATTGGACGCGTGGAAACCCTCGTCGCCGTCGACGACGGCAAGCTCCCCCGCACCGGGCAGCGCGGAGATGTAGAAGAGCGCTGAGCTCACGTGGCGCCCCGGATGTCAGCGACCGGAGAACGTCTCGCGCAACCGGCTGAACAACCCACTGGAGTTCGACGAAGACTGCGTCGAGCGCACCTCCGCGGCGTCGCGGCTCCGGTTTTCCTTCAGCTTGCGCAGCAGGTCGATGTCGGTGCTGTCCAGCCGTGACGGCACCACCACCTCGATGTGGGCATGGAGGTCACCGCGCACCCCGGACCGCAGATGCGGCATGCCGTGCCCGCGCAGGGTGGTCACCGCGCCGGGTTGGGTGCCGGCGGCGACGGCCAGCTCGGTGGGCCCGTCGAGGATCGCGTCCACGGTGACGGTGGTGCCCAGAGCGGCGTCGACCATCGGCACCGAGATCGTGCAGTGCAGGTCGTCGCCGTCACGCACGAACGTCTCGTGGGGCTTCTCGTGGACCTCGACGTACAGATCGCCTGCCGGCCCGCCGCCCGGTCCGACCTCGCCCTGCGCGGCCAACCGCACCCGCATGCCGTCGCCGACCCCGGCCGGGATCTTGACGCTGATCTCACGGCGGGCACGCACGCGGCCGTCCCCACCGCAGCGGCTGCACGGGTCGGGAATGACCTCGCCGATGCCACCACAGACGGGGCACGGACGGGTCGTCATCACCTGGCCGAGCAGCGAGCGCTGCACGGTCTGGATCTCGCCGCGACCGTCACAGGTGTCGCAGGCAACCGGCGTGGAGTTGCCGTTGGTGCCCTTGCCGTGACACAGGTCGCACAGCACCGCGGTGTCCACGGTCACCTGCTTTGTCACGCCGGTGGCGCACTCGGCGAGGTCCAACCGCATGCGCAGGAGTGAGTCGGCGCCGGGCCGTACCCGGCCGATGGGTCCGCGCGAGGAGGCTCCGCCGCCGAAGAAGGCCTCGAATACGTCGCCGAGACCGCCGAACCCGCTGAAGCCACCGGGCGCGCCGCCGACCGACTCCATCGGGTCACCGCCCATGTCCACGATGCGGCGCTTCTCCGGATCCGACAGCACCTCGTAGGCGAGCTGGATCTCGGTGAACCTACTCTGGGCTTCCTCGTCGGGGTTGACGTCGGGATGCAGCTCACGCGCCAGCCGCCGATAGGCGCGTTTGATCTCTGAATCGCTCGCGCCTTTGCTCACTCCGAGCAAGCCGTAATAATCGCGTGCCACGCTGACCTTGCCTGACCTTTCTATGCCGGACTTACCGGCTGCCTTACCGAGTACCTAGGACTTCGCCGATATACAGAGCAACCGCCGCAACGTTGGCGATCGTTCCCGGATAGTCCATCCGGGTGGGACCCACCACACCCATTCCGCCGTACACCTTGCCCGAGCTGCCGTAGGCGGTGCTCACCACCGACGTTCCCAGCATCTGCTCGGCCTCGGTCTCGTGACCGATGCGCACGGTAACCTTGCCCGCTTCCTGCTGGGCTGCCAAAAGCCGCAGTACCACCACCTGCTCCTCGAGCGCCTCCAGGACCGACCGCAGCGACCCGCCGAAGTCGGCGGTGTTGCGGGTCAGGTTGGCGGTGCCGCCCAGCAGCAGTCGTTCTTCCGTGTGCTCGACGAGGGTCTCGACCAGGACCGTCGCCGATCGGCCGACGGCGTCGGCCAGCGCGCCCTGTCCGTTGAGGTGCGTGGCCAGATCGCTCACCGCGATGGACGCCGCGGTCAGCGGTTTGCCCTCCAACGCCTGGCCGAGCATCTCACGCAGTTTCGACAGCTCGTGATCGTCGATGGCGTCGCCCAGCTCCACGATGCGCTGGTCCACCCGGCCCGAATCGGTGATGACCACCAGCAGCAGCCGGGCCGGCGTCAACGCCACCACCTCGAGGTGGCGGACGGTCGAGGTGGACAGCGTCGGGTACTGCACGATCGCGACCTGGCGGGTCAGCTGGGCGAGCAGCCGCACCGCGCGCCGCAACACGTCGTCCAGGTCGACCCCGGATTCCAGGAAGGACAGGATCGCGCGGCGTTCCGACGAGGACAGCGGCTTGACGTTGTCGATCCGGTCGACGAATTCGCGGTAGCCCTTCTCTGTGGGCACGCGACCGGAACTGGTGTGGGGCTGAGTGATGTAGCCCTCGGCTTCCAGCACCGCCATGTCATTGCGGACCGTGGCGCTCGATACACCGAGGTTGTGACGCTCTACCAGCGTCTTGGAGCCGATGGGCTCCTGGGTGGCCACGAAGTCGGCGACGATGGCGCGCAGCACCTCGAAACGACGCTCGTCAGCACTCCCCACCTGTTCACCTACCCTTCGCAGCGGCGACGTGTAATTAGCTCAGTTCATTTTACTGACCAGCAGCACGTTTACCGATTCCGCGGTGAATCCTCAAGAGCATGCCGCTGAAAGACACCGGCGCGGGCAATTACCAGCGAGGGTACTAACCTAGGCCACTATGCCGATGGCAACACCGCGCGCTACTGCGACGGAAGCGGGCCGGCGATGATCTTCAAGGGTGTCCAAGAGGGCAAACCGTACCCGGAGCACGGGCTCTCCCACCGGGACTGGTCCCGCATCCCGCCTCGACAGCTGCGCCTCGACGAGCTGGTCACGACCACCACGGTGCTGGCCCTGGACCGGTTGCTCTCCGAGGACTCGACGTTCTACGGCGACCTGTTCCCGCACGCGGTGAAGTGGCGGGGCGATATCTACCTGGAAGACGGTTTGCACCGGGCCGTGCGTTCGGCGCTACGTAATCGCACCATCCTGCATGCCCGGTTGTTCGACATGGATGCCTTGGCACCGAACCCGGTGTGAACGCCGCGCTAGTTCGCCATCGCCTCGCGCAGACTCCTGGGCCGCAGATCGGACCAGTTCTGCTCGACGAACGTCAGGCATTCCGTCCGGCTGCTCTCACCGAAGACCACGCGCCAGCCGGCAGGTACTTCGGCGAATGACGGCCACAGGCTGTGCTGGTCCTCATCGTTGACCAGTACGTAGAACGTGCCGTTCTCGTCATCGAACGGATTGGAACTCATCGAGTCTCCTCATCGAGGGATGGACCAGGTTGGCACCCAGTACCCGGTCGGACAACAGGCCGAGACAGCTCAGGTTCGGGAAGCCGGGGCCCTGGGTGAGCCCGGCCAGTCCCGGCAGGAACAACTTGGGAAAGACGTCGGTCAGGGCCAGGTCATGACCGATGTGCTCCTGCAGGGTGTCACCGGTCAACGGACCGCCCACACCCAGCTCGAGTAGATCCAGCGCGTCCTGGCTGAACAGCGGGGCGAACCACAGCGCGTCGGCGCCGGATCCGTCGATCACCAGGTCGAAACCGTGGACCGTCTCGACCGCTTCACCGCCGGTGTTGGTCGACAGCGTCAACCGGATGCGCTCGTCGCGGGCGACTGCATGAGCGACGCGGCCCCGCAGATGACGGATGCGGTCATCGGCCAGCAGTGCGTCCTGCACGCGGGCCGAGAACACCCCGCGATCGGTGCGGGCCAGGGCATCCCGGCGCTCGGCCAGAGTCAGCCCGGTCCATCCGGTCGGATCGGAGAACAACGTGTTCTCGAAGAATCCCTCGCCGCGGGTGAACAGCGTGACGGTCGGTGAGATCACCGTGATCGTCGAAACCCGGTGGCGGAAAAGCTCATTGAGCATCGAAGCCGCGGTCTCGCCGCCTCCGATCACGGCCACCCTCTCGGCGGTGATCAGCTCATGCTTTCCGGCCTGGTGCCAGAACTGGGCGATCGACATCACCCGGGGATTGCCCGGCAGCACCGAACGCTCAGCCTGACCGGGCCCGGTGATCATCAGACCGTCGGCAGTGACGGAGTCCTCGGCGGTGCGCAGCACCCATCGGTGCGGGCCTGCCGAGTTGCCGGCGTCGGCGTCGACCGAGATCTGTTCCACCTCGCCGATAACCACGTTCATACCGATGTCGTCGGCAACCCAGCCCAGGTACTGGCTCCAGCGCTTGTGGGTCGGTGCGGGCCTGCCGCGATCCACCCATTCGGCGAATCCACCGGTCGCGATCAGGTAGGCCTGCCAACTGTGCCTGGTCATCCGCTCGTCGAGTTCGGCGTTACGGCGCGGCACCAGAGACGACCGGTATGGGAAGCCGACGTCCTTCTCGGGTCCGGTGCCGAGGCGGTGGTTGCCGTCGGTCCAGCCGCCGACGGCCTGCCAGTTGGCGGCCACTCCGGCGCGTTCGACGACGACGACGTCGGGAGCGGGCACCCCCATGGCCCGCAGCTCGGCGGCCTTGGCTGCCACCGCGATGGCCTTGGGCCCGGCGCCGATGACGGCCAGGGTGGGCGTCGGTGGGGTACTCATTCGGTCACCTCTTGCAACACCTCTCGTAATGCGTCCAGCCACATCGCCTGCAGGGTGGCGATGTCCTCGGCAGGCAGGATGTCGGGCAGGGTCCGCCATTGAGTGCCGAGAACCGCCGATCCGTCGCGGTCGATCACCGCCGCCATGATCGTCAGTTCGTGGCGCACAGCGACATTCGGTTCGGGAATCGGGGTCACGCCGGTCTGCAATGACCGGTCCTGAAGCAGCGCGTGGTCGGCCGCATCCAACTCGATCCGGCCCAGGTAGTTCAGCAGCACCTGCGGATCCCGATGGGCGCCCAGGCGCCGGCCGGTGTCCTCGCGCAGGTAACGCAGCAGACCGTAGTCGATTGCGTCGCCGGGGATCGCGGCAACCTGTGCCGCGACACCGCGCGCGTCGTCGGCAGTCAGCCGCAACGGATAGATCATGCTGAGCAAACCCGCGGTGTCCCCGGTGTCGACGTCACCGGACACCAGCGCATCTGAGCGGCCGTGGGTTTCCAGGGCCAACAGCGGCGGGGTGGTCGGCTGGTCGCGGTGGCGCCGCCAGTTGGTCAGGGCCCGGGCGGTGGCCGCGGCCAGCAACTCGGTCACCGGCATCGCGCCGGTGAGCAGCCGGGTGGTCAGCTCGGGGTCGGCGAAGGCCATCTTGATCGTCACATCGGCCATCCGGTCAGTGTCCGGATCCACCCGACGCGCACCGATGTCCGGATCGTCACCGTCGAACTGCTGCTCCCAGAAGCCGGAGGTGTCGAGGCCGGCGGCCCGCTCGGACAGCAACCGTGACCATTGCCGCAGCGAGGTGTGTTCCCGCACAGGTAGCGGCGTGCGACCGGACGCCAGTGCGTGCCAGGCGTTTTCGAGTTCGCCGACCAGGATCCGCCATGACGCGGGATCCAGTGCCAGCACGTGGGCGCTGAGGATCAGCAGACCACCGTCAGTCTGCGGGTGGTGCAACCACACGGCGTCGAGCATCGTCCCGGTCTCGGGATCGAGGCGCTGCACCGACACGTCAGCCTGTTCGGCCACCGCCGCAGTGAGCTCTCCCGAGCCGTCGGCCTCCGAGAGCACCTCGCCCGGAGCGTGCGGGACGAGGGTGAGGGTCTCGCGGTGCAACCGCGTGCGGAACACCTCGTGTCCGTCGATCACGTTGCGCAGCAGGGCTTCGAGCTGCGCGCGGGTGGTCCCGGCCGGCAGCCGGAACACCTCCGTCTGTGCGAGCCGGCGGGGATCACCGTATTGGTAGAGCCAGCGTCCGTTGGGCAGCAGTGGGATCGGGGTGGTCTCGGGTGCGACGTCGTCGGTTGCATCGTCGGCTTGCGCGGCGGCCGCCGCGTCGGCGTCGATCGCGGCCGCGAGTTCGCGAACAGTCGCGCAGTCCAGCATCAGCCGCGCGCGCAGCGCGACGCCGCGCCGCCGCACGGCCTGTACCACCGACAACGCCACGATGCTGTCCAGCCCGAGATCGAGGAAGTCGGCGGTGACGTCGATCCCGGATCCGGCGGGCGTCCCCAGAACCTCGCCCAGCACCTCGGCGAGTACCCGCTCAGTCTCGGTGGCCGGCTGCTCGGAGCCTTCGGCAGACCCGCCGGTGCCGATCGCCGCCAGCGCGGCGTCGTCGACTTTGCCGTTGGTGGTCAACGGGATCTCGTCGACGGCGACGATGTGGTGAGGCACCAGATGCCTTGGCAGCGTGGTGGTCAGCATGCGCCGGAGCTCGGCCGTCGGAGCATCCGAGACCACGTAGGCGACCAGTCGGGGACCGCTGCGGTGCTGGCGTACCGCGACGTGGGCGTGCCGCACGCCGGGGTGGCTGTGCAGGGTGGCGGCCACCTCGCCGGGTTCGACCCGGAAGCCACGGATCTTGACCTGATCATCGCTGCGGCCCAAAAACTCAAGGGCTTTCGAGTCCGCTCGTCGCCGCACCACGTCACCGGTCCGGTACATGCGGGCACCGGGGGTGAACGGATCGGCGACGAACCGCGCGGCGGTCTCCCCCGGCCTGCCGAGGTAGCCGCGAGTCACTTGTCCACCGGCCAGATACAGTTCGCCGTAGATGCCGTCGGGAACGGGACGCAACCACCGGTCGAGCACATACGCCGCGGTCGACTCGGTGGGGTGGCCGATGCATGGCTGGGGATGTTCGGCGATGGCGGCGACGACGGCTTCCACCGTGGTCTCCGTCGGTCCGTAGCAGTTGTGTGCCGACATCCAGGTGCGCTCGCATTCGGCCTGGATCCCCTGCCAGGTCGCGGTGTCGATGGCCTCGCCACCGAGCGCGAGCACCGCCAACGGCACCCGGCTCAGCAGCCCCGCGGCCCGCAGCGAGGCGAACATCGACGGGGTGGTGTCGATCATGTCGATCGCGAAGCGTCCGATGGTGTCCACCAGCGCTTCGGCATCACGCTGCACGTCGTCGGAGACGATGTGCACGGTGTGCCCGTCGAGCAGGGCCGCCAGTGGCTGCCAGGCCGCGTCGAACGTGAACGACCAGGCGTGGGCCACCCGCAGCGGACGGCCGAGACGCTTGGCCGCCGGCTGCAAAACCTGGTGGGCGTGATCGGCGCAATAGGCCAGCAGGGCCTGATGGGTGCCGATGACGCCCTTGGGTTTTCCGGTGGTGCCCGATGTGAACACGACGTAGGCGCCCTGCCCGGGATGTACCGTCGCGGGCCGGTAGTCGGCGCCGGGGTCGGAATCGACCGATGCCAGCAGGGTTTCATCGACGACGAGGGCGTGCCGGCCCGCGCCGATCTGGCGCAGGATCTCGGCCACCCGCTCGTCGGGCATGGCCGGATCGAGCGGCACGATCATCGCGCCTGCCTTGAGCACCGCGAGCATCGCCACGACGTAGTCGGGACCGCGGCGCAACCGGATCGGGACCGGCGTCTCCCCGTCCACGCCCCGGCGGATCAGCTCGGCGGCCAGACGATCGGCAGCGGCGTCGAGCTCCCGATAGCTCAGTTCTCCGTTGTCCCAACTCAATGCCACCGAACCGAGCCGTTCCTCGGCGTTGTGGCTGAAGGCGGTGTGAAAGCCGGTGTGGGAGCGGTCTTCACCGGCAACGGATGTGGCGGCACCCGGCTGCGGGTCGGTGTCGAGCGTGACGGCGACCTCGCGCAGCGGACGTTCCCAGCGCTCCAAAAGTCGTTGTACCACAGTGAGCACGCGCAGCCCGAGGTCACGGGCATCGAGCGGTCCCAGTGCACCGTCGAGGGTTTCGACGAGCACGGTGAGCCGGCCGTGGGTGGGATGCGCGGCGATCGTGACCGGGAAGTGCGACAGGCTCTCCAACGCCGACGGTCGCAGTACTGCCCCACCGAGATCGAACTCGTCGCTGCCGACCAGCCCGCCCGGAGGGAAGTTCTCGTAGACCAGCAGTGTGTCGTACAGCTCGCCGATACCGCCGAGCGAACGCAACTCGGTATGGCTGAGGTAGCTGTGTTCGCGCAGCTCGGCAGCTTCGCGCTGTAACGCCAGACATTGAGCCCCGACCGGCAGGCCGGGGTCGACCCGGACCCGCAACGGCACGGTGTTGATGAACAGGCCGACCATCGACTCGACCCCGGCCAGCTCGTCCGGACGCCCGGAGACCGTGACCCCGTACACCACGTCGGTGCGGTCGGTGAACACCGAAAGGATTGTCGCCCAGGCCATCTGGAACAAGGTGTTGACGGTCACGCCTCGGCTGCGGGCCGCTTCGAAGATCGCGGTGGACTGCTGCTCGTCGAGGTTCACCTCGGTGCGCGACGGCAGTCCCGGTTCGGTCTCCCGCCCGGCCAGCACCGGAGACAACAGCGTGGGGGCATCCATGCCGTACAGATGGGCCTGCCAGCGCGCCCGGCTGGCCTGCTGATCGCGCCCGGCCAACCAGCCGATGTAGTCGCGGTACGGGCGCACCGTGGACGGCAGTGCGGTCACCTCACCCTTTGCGCCGTACAGGGCGAGCAGTTCACCGACGAAGACCGGCAGTGACCAGCCGTCGATCGCGATGTGGTGGGCGACGATCACCAGACGCCAACGCAGGTCCGGCTTCTCGATGAGCAGGAACCGAAGCAACGGTCCACGGCCCAGGTTGAACCGCCGGGCACGTTCCTCGGCTTCCAGAGCGACGGCCTGCTCGTCATCGGCCTGCACCTGCCGCCAGGGCAATTCGATCGCGGACGGAACCACGGCGACCGGACGGCTCAGGTTGCCCTGGAAGAAGCTGGCGCGCAGGTTCGGGTGACGCACCAGCATCGCCTCTGCGCAGGCGCGCAGCAGCTGCGGGTCGAGCGCCCCGTCGATGTCGGCGGCCATCGCGATGACGTAGGGATCAGCTCCCTCGTCCCCTTCGGTGAGGCCGGCCAGCGAGTAGAGCCCTTGCTGCAGTGGGCTGAGCGCCAAGACGTCCTCGACGCCCGGCGGGGTCCCCGTCGTGGTCATGTCGAGATTCCTTGGTCCTGGCCCCATCCCGCGGTCAGTGCGGCCAGTTCGTCAGGCGAGAGACCGGACGCGGACATCGGCTCGTGATGGACGTCGGTGGTTCGGCCGTTGACGCCCGCGGCATCGACCGCGGCAGCCAGGTCGGCCAGCCCCGGATGCTCGAACACCATGCGGGCCGTCATCGCCACACCGGCATCCCTGGCCCGTGCGGCGAGCTGCACGGCCAGGATGCTGTCGCCGCCGAGGGTGAAGAAGTCGTCGTACCGGCCCACGTCGGTGACGCCGAGCAGAGCCACCAGCATCGCCGCCAACGTCTCCTCGGTGGGGGTGGCCGGCGGCTCGGACGGCGCCGTGGCGCGCGCCGACGGCCGGGTCAGCGTTGCCGGTTCGATGGTGTCGACGACAGTCAGCACGGCATCGGCGAACTCCTCCGGGAGCGCCGACCGGGCTGTGTGCAGGGCTGTTTCGGTGTCGACGGTTCCCGGCTCGAGCACCAGATAGCCGGCGAGCGTCGGGATGCCGCGACCTTCCCAGTAGCGGGTCGCTGCGGCGGCAACCCCGTCGAGTGCTTCCAGCGCCGCTTGCAGACGCGGCTCGCCACGGGTGACCGGCTCCAGCCTGCCGTCTGTGGTCCAGCGGCCCCGGTCACCGGTGCGGTACAGCCGTCCGTCCCCGAACGGGTTGGGTGCGAAGCGGTCCGCACCGACTCCCGCTGCGGCACCGTCTGCTTCGTCGACCGAACCACCGGCGTAGTAGATATCGCCCACCACTCCGATACCCGCCGGCTGTCGCCACTCATCGAGCACATAGACCCGGTCGGCGCCGTCGGTCTGCGGCAGCCCTGCCGGCGGCACCGCCTTGCGACTCCAGTCGTCGACCAACAGCTCGCGCTCGGCCGCGTCGACAACTGCGATGTCACGCACCGTCTGATCGGCGTCGTCGGCGAACGCCCCGACGATGCGATGCAGCCAGCCCACGAGACGCTGCGCTGTGGCGGCTTCGTAGAGCTCGGTGCGGTAGATGACGGTCCCGCGGTATCCCGCGGAGGCCTCGGCGAAGAAGTTCAGCGACAGGTCGGCATGCGCCACGTCGAAGGTGGGTTCCAGTGCCGTGAAACGTGTTTCGCCGTCGGGGCCGGAGTCGATGACCTGCTCGGGCGGGAGATCTTCACGCACGTGGACCACCACGCCGAACAGCGGGTTGCGCGAGAGCGATCGCACCGGGCTCACCGCGTCGACCACGCGGTCGAACGGCAGATCTTGGTTCTTGTAAGCCGCGAGCGCCATGTCGCGCGAACGGCGCAACACCTCGCGCAGAGTGGGGTTGCCGGACAGGTCGTTGCGCAGCACCACGATGTTGATGAAGAACCCGATGAGGGCGTCCAATTCGGGTGCGGTGCGGCCGGCGACGGGCGTGCCCAGCGCGATATCAGTGCCCTGCCCGGCTTTGTGCAGGGCGATTGCGACCGCGGCTTGCAGCACCATGAACTCGGTGACGCCGAGCTCCCGGGCGAGCTCGACGAGCTTGCCGCGGATCGCCGCATCGATGGTGAAATCGAGCGCCTTGCCCTCGCCGGTCGGTACCGGCGGGCGCGGGAAGTCCGGCTGCAGACCGTTCTCGACATCGGGGTCGGCCGAGAGGCCGGCCAGTTGCTTTGTCCAGTAGTCGCGTTGCTCACCGATCCGCTCGCTGTCCCCCGCGAGTACTTCGGCCTGCCAGTCCGCGAAGTCGGCATACTGCACCGGCAACGGCGCCCAGTCGGGAGATCCACCGGTCCTGCGGGCGTGGTAGGCGGTCATCAGATCGGTGAACAGCACCGCACCCGACCAGTGATCGGCGGCGATGTGGTGCACCACCAGCGACAGCACATGCTGCGCACGCGAAGAGCAGGAATCACCTGAGTAGCCGAGCGATAATATCGCAGCCCGGATCGGCCACTCGTTCTCCAGATCGAAGCAGTACCGTCGCTCGGCATCGAGTTCGTCCTGCAACCAGTCCTCACCGGAGCCGGCGGCACGGCGGACCGTCACCGGTCCGGCGGGGTTCACGACCTGATAAGGGACACCGTCGATTTCGCGGTACGTGGTGCGCAGGATCTCGTGCCGGGCCACCACGTCACCGACCGCGGATGCCAGAGCTTCGACATCGCACGGTCCGGTGAGCCGGGCCGCGAAGGGCACGTTGTTGACCGGGTTCGGTCCGTCGATACGGAACTGGAACCACTGCCGGTGCTGGGCCGCCGACATCTGCGATGGTTCGTCGTGCCGGCCCGCCACGATCGCGGGTAGACCGGCTCCGACGCCGGACGCCCGAAGCTCGTCGACCCGTGCGGCCAAGCCCGCCACCGTGGCGTTCTCGAACACGTCGGCCACCCCGAGTTCGACCCCACATCGGGCCCTCACCGCGGCGACCAGTTTGGTGGCCAGCAGCGAGTGACCGCCGAGATCGAAGAACGAATCGTCCGCGCCGACCCCGTCACGCTCGAGCAATTCGCCGAACAGCGCGACGATCTCGTGTTCGGTCTCGGTTTCCGGGGCACGGAATTCAGTGGCAGAGCGGATCTCCGGCTCGGGCAGCGCCCGGCGGTCGATCTTGCCGTGCGCGGTGATCGGGATCTCGGGCAGTTCGACGAACGCCGCCGGGACCATGTACTCGGGCAGAGCGGCGGTCACCCGCGCCCGGATCCGGTCGACTTCCACCCGCTCGGCGCCGGCCGCGGGCGTGATGTAGGCGACCAGGCTCTTGCCCAGTGAAGGTAGATCGCTCACGACGACCACGGCCTGCCCCACCGACGGGTCGACGGAGATGGCCGCGGAGACCTCGCCGAGTTCGATGCGGAAACCACGGACCTTGACCTGCTCGTCGGCGCGGCCGACGAATTCGATGTCACCGTCGGCGTTGCGCCGGGCCAGGTCACCAGACCGGTACATCCGCCCGCCGGGATTGAACGGGTCGGCGACGAACCGTTCGGCTGTCAGCCGCGGACGGTCGTGGTAGCCGTGCGCCACATGCGTTCCGCCGATGTAGATCTCGCCGATCACCCCGACCGGGACAGGTTGCAGCGCATCGTCGAGCAGATGGATGGTGGTGTTGATCTTCGGAGTGCCGATGGGCACGATCCGGGCGCCCTGCTTGCCCTCCACCTTGTAGCGCGTGCAGTTGAGAACCGTTTCGGTGGGGCCGTAGAAATTGTGCAACAGCGCGTCGAATGTGGACCGGAACTTGTCGGCGATCTCCCCCGGCAGCGCCTCGCCTCCGATCGGCACGCGCTGCAAGGTGCGCCACTCGTTGACGCCGGGCAGAGACAGGAACAGGCCCAGCAGCGACGGGACGAAGTGCATCGAGGTGATGCCCTCGTCGCGGAGCAGATCGGTGAGGTATCCGATGTCACCGAGTCCGCCCGGTTTCGGGATCACCAGGCGCGCACCGGCGGCGAGCATGCCGAAGATCTCGCCGATCGACACATCGAAGCTCTGCGACGCGACCTGCAGCAGTCGTTCGTCCTCGCTCACCTGGTAATCGCCGCCGAACCACACGAAATACTCCGCGATCGGCCGGTGCGGCACCGGCACACCCTTGGGCAGGCCGGTCGAGCCCGAGGTGTAGATCAGGTACGCGGTGTTGTCGGGGTGCAACGGACGGACCCGCTCGGCATCGGTCGGATCGGTCGCCGGATACTCCGCCAGACCGTCGACCGGTTCCCGCAGAATGGTTTTCGGGTCGGAGTCGGAGAGGATGTAGGTGAGCCGGTCCTCGGGGTACGTCGGGTCGACCGGCAGGTACACCGCGCCCGCCTTGACGATGCCGAGGGCGGTGATGACGAGCTCCGGTGATTTCTCCAAGAGCACGGCGACTCGGTCCTCGGTACCGATCCCCTGCTCGATCAGCCAGTGCGCCACCCGGTTCGCCGACTCGTTGATCTCGCGGTAACTGTAGTGACGTCCCTCGTAGACCACCGCGATCGCGTCGGGGGTACGGGCAGCTTGCTCGGTGACCAGCGTCGCCAATGTGGTTGCCGGCGTGTCGAACTGCTCTCCGGTCGACACCGCGCGCATCCACTCGGCGTCTTCGGCGGTGAACAGGTCCAGCCGTGCCAGCGGCTTGTCGGGCTCGGCGAGTGCACTGTCGAGCAGCACGGCGAAGTGCCGCAGCATCTGCGCGGCCAGATCGGCATCCATCACCTCGGTGAGGTGCTCGGCCTCGACCACCGCGCCGTCGGCGTCGAGTTCGACCATGAAACCCAATGGCAGCTGGGTGTGCTGGCCGCGCAGGTCGGCACGCTCGCACGTCACGCCGTCCGGGCGGAACCCACCACCGTCGGACTCGCGGAACCCGAAGCTGACCCGGGTCATCCGCTCGGCACCATGGCGCCGGTCCGGGTTGAGTTCGGCCACCACCCGGTCGAGATTGACCCGCTGATGCGCGAACGCACCGATGGCTGTGTCGCGGGTGGCCTCGACGAGGTCGCGGAATCCGGCGCTGCCCTGCGGCCGCAGTCGCATCGCGACCGTGTTGCCGTAGTAGCCGATGGTTTCGTCGGTGTCGCGGTTCAGAACCGGCGTGGCGACCAGGAAATCGCCGGTGTGGGTATAGCGGTAGACGAGTGCGCCGAACGCCGCGAGCAGCACCATGTACGGCGTGGCGCCGGTCTCGCGGGCCAATGCCGACACCTGTCGGACGGTCTCGGCGGGCAACCGGACCGTGCTGCGCTGGGACCGAAAACCGCTGGGCACCACCGAACCCGCGGGACCGGGCAGCTCCAGTGGCTCAGGCGGGTCGGCCAGCACCTCACGCCAGTACGCCAGATCTTCGTCGCCGCCGCCGGTGCCGGCCACCGGTACGCGCGGTGTCTCGGCGAGTTGCGCCCCGCCGTAGGCACGGGTGAGATCGGTGAAGAACACCCGCCACGAGCCGTCGTCCCAGGCGATGTGGTGCGCCACCAGCAGCATCACGTGTTCACTCGGACCGGTCTTGATCAGCGTGATCCGCAGCGGAGAGTCAGCGCTCAGGTCGAAGGCTGCGCCGAACTCACGCTGCGCCAGCACCTCGAGACGCAGCTTGCGAGCCCGGGCGGACTTGTCGGACAGGTCATGGACCGTCCACCCCGGGGTCAAATCGTCGTGCACCGTTGCCGTCGGTTCGCCGTTCTCGTCGGCGTGGTAGGTGGTGCGCAGGATCGGATGCCGCCGGGCCACCGCGTTCAGGGCGTCGTGCAGCTTCTCGGCATCGATCACCCCATCCAGCCGGTAGGACAGGCAGATGTTGAGCAGCACCCCGCTGGGATCGAATCCCTGCACGAACCACATCCGGCGCTGCCCGTCCGACAGCACCGTGGGATCGACCGGTGCGGTGTCGGCGCCTGCTCGACCGGACTCCCCCGGTGCTGAGGCCAGGCCCCGCTCGGCAAGCTTGCGCCGCATCAGCTCCAGACGCGCGTCAGAGGAGCGGGGGGCCGCCGAATCGGCACTAACCATGTCAGTCACGCGAAAATGCTTCCTTCTCAGGTCTTTCCAAATGCTCGATCAGCTCGGCGGCAGTGGCGCCGCCGAGAATGGTGGCAAGTGGCACTGACCGGCCAGTTGCCTTCTTCAGCTTCTTGCGCAGGTCGATCGCCAACAGCGAGTCGACGCCGAGATCCAGCAGCGACGTCCCCAGATCCAGCCCGGTGGTGTCGTCCAGCTTCAGCACTGCCGCCAAGGCGATCCGCATCGCGCCGGTGGGATCGGCGGCTTCAGCGGTGGCGGTGTTGTCCTGCAGTGCACCCGCAGCGGCACCGGCCGCACCGGGACGAGCGGCTGCCCCGAGGAAGGTCTGCAGCCGCGCCGCGTCGGCGGCGAACACCAGCGGATCGGCCGGATAGTCGCGCAGCCCGGCCTCCACCGCCAGGTCGGGCGCCATGGCCCGTAGCCCGGAGCGCTCGACCCGGCTGACCTCACCGGAATCGATGATTCCGTCCCCCGGCCACAGTCCCCAGCGCACCGAGGTGCACTGCCTGCCCTGTTCGCGCAGCTGCCCGCCGAGCGCATCGAGTAGGCGGTTGGCCGCTGAGTAGGCGGCATGACCGCTTCCACCCCACAGTCCGGACACCGACGAGCACAACATGATTCGGGCATCCGGGCGCATCGGCCACGCCGACGCCAGGTTGGCCAGTCCACTCACCTTGGCGGCGAAGGTATCCCGTACCGCGGCGCCCGTCAGTTCGTTGGCCGCCGCGATGGTGGCGGAGGCGGCCGCGTGAATCACCAACGATGCCGGGCTGACCGCCAACTCGGCGACCGTCGCGGCGATCTGTTCGGGGTCGGTGAGATCACACCGTGGCGCGAGAATCTCGGTACCGTGGGCGGCCAGTGCGGCCGCCTGCGCGGCGTCGATACCGCTGCGGCTGAGCAGCACGATGCGCCGGGCGCCCCGCTCGGCGAGGTGACGGGCATAGTGCAGCCCCACCGCGCCTGCGCCACCGGTGATGACCACCTCGTCGAAGATTCCCGAATCCGCCGTCCAAACCATGGCATCGGAGGTGTCGTCGCGCATCGACCGTCGCCACGCGGTCAGTTCGGAGCCGTTGCCGCGCAGGGCGATGTCCTCGGTGTCGGTCAGCATGGCGGTGACTGCCGCTGAAGCGGTAGCCCGGTCGAGGGTCGGTTCCGGCAGGTCCAGGTGACGGAATGTCTGGTCGGGGTGTTCATAGCCCAGACTGCGGTGCATCGCGGCCAGCGCTGCTGCCTCTGGCCGGGCGTGTTGTGGTTGGCCACCGACCTGTTCACCGCCGACGGTGACGAGCCACACGTCGCGGGTCTGCGTCGTGATCCCCGCGGCATACCCGAGTAATCCCTGGTCTATCCGACAGCTCAGGGCTTCTGCGGCAGCGACCGGGTCGGTGTCATCGGACACCGGTGCCACCACGACCAGCAGATCGGCGTGTTGGGGTGCGGCAGCCACTGTGTGGTAACACTCGCTGATCGCGCGGCTGAGGGCATCCCGCAATACCGCCGCTGATCCCTGGCCTGCCGCCAGATCCAGCACCGCGACGCGACGCTGCCCACCGGGTGGTGCATCGAGACGCACTTCCTCCCAGTGCTCCACTCCCACCGTCAGTCCGGGGACCGGCGGCAGCGGTTGTGGGGCGGCCCAGAGATGTTCGGCGCGCATCGGCGCGAACGGGAAGTTGCGCAGCGGGACCGTGGCATGGTTCGAGAGATCCGCCCAGCGGTAGCCACTATCGGCCATCGCGACCGAGACGATGTTGGCACTGAGCGTTTCGGTGATCGGTTCGTCGCGCCGGCCCGAGCCCACGATCATCGCAGGCCTTCCCGTGGGTTCGCCCGCATCGTCGAGCAGGTCCCCCATCGCGAACAGTAGCGCCGGATGGGCCGACAGTTCGACGAAGATCCCGGCTCCGCGCCGCGCCGCCGTCTCGATGGCCCGGTCGAAGCGCACGGTGCTGCGCAGGTTGGTGTACCAGTAGTCGGCGAATCCGGTTCCCGCCTCGACCACGTCGGCGGTCGCCGAACCGATGAACTGCACCGGTGAGTCACTGAAAGCCGCTTCGGGCAGAAGTGATGCGAGTTCACCGCGCGCGCCGTCCAGCGCAGTCGTGTGCGCCGGGAACCACATCTCGATCTGTTTGGCGAACGATCCTCGTCCGGCCACGGTCGCGACGACGGCGGCCACCGCGTCAGTCTCCCCTGACACGGCAACCGATGCGCGGGAGTTCACCACCGACAACTCAAGCCAGCCCGGGGTGTCGGCGATGACGCCCAGCGCTTCCTCGGGGGTGATCCCGAGCACCGCGACGCGGTAAGGCCCGGTCAACCGGTCGAGCACGGTCGCCCTGGCGATCACCACGGCGACCGCCGCGGACAGGGTGATGCTCTCGGCTACGTAGGCCGCCCCGATCTCGCCGAGACTGTGTCCCACCGTGAGGTCTGGCAGCACACCGCATGACCGCCAGACCCGCGCCAACGCCACACCGTGGACGAACTGAGCACCTTGGATCTGCACCTGGGAGAAATCGTTGGTGACCGCGCCGGAATCAGGTTCGGCCAGTAGGTAATCCAACGGCGAGGCGGCACCGGCCGCTCGGAATTCCGCAGCGCACCTGTCGACCTCGGCCCGATAGGCGGGCAACTGCGCGTAGGCCTGCACGCCCATCGACGGCCATTGGCTGCCCTGCCCCGGGAACACGAACGCGATGCGGGCACCCGAACCCGATCCGGGGGCCCCGCTGTTGGCGCGGGTGACCAACGGATGTTCGGCGCCCTGTGCCAACGCACGCAACCCGGCGCAGAGTTCGTCACGGTCAGCGGCCCGGACCACGGCACGGTGACGGCGCAGACGCCGGGTCGAGCTCAGTGTGGCGGCGACATCGGCCGCACCGGACTCGGCACGGTTCTCGAGGTAACGCAGGATGGCCGCGGCGTCGGTTCCGATCAGATCTTCGGCATGCGCGCTGAGCAGGACCGGGGTGCGCCCGTCCGGCAAGGCGTCGGCTTCCCTCATGCGACGGCCTCGGGAGGCTCGGGTACAGAGACGATGGCGTGGGCGTTCGTGCCGCTCATCCCGAAAGCCGACACCGCACCGATCCGCTGGCCGTTGACGGCGGGCCAATGGGTCAGTTTCGTGGCCAGCCGCAATCCCTGGCTGTCCCAGTCGATTTCCCGGCTGGCCTCATCGACGTGCAGGGTGGCGGGGATGGCCGCATGCTCGGCAGCGAGGATCACCTTCGCCAGTCCGAGCCCGCCGGCGGCGGCCTGAGAGTGCCCGAGGTTGGACTTCACCGACCCCAACAGAGCGCCGGTTCCTGGTGCTGTTGCTCCGTATGTCTGTGCCAGCGAACGTAATTCGGTGCGATCGCCGAGGCGCGTTCCGGTGCCGTGGCCCTCGATCATGCCGACGTCCTCTGGTCGGACGGCGGCCTGCTCGATCGCTTTTGCGAACAACCGCTGCTGGGCGGCGCCGCTGGGCGCCGTCAGACCAGTGGTCCGGCCGTCCTGGTTGACCGCGGTCGCGCGGATCTCTGCGAGGATGCGCCGACCGTCCCGGACAGCTGCCGACTTGCGCTGCAATACGAACATTGCCGCCCCTTCGGCCCACACCGTGCCACTGGCATGCGCGCTGTACGGCCTGCAGTGCCCGTCGTCGGACAGGGCGTGCTGTTTGGAGAACTCGACGAAGTACCCGGGTGTGCCCATCACGCAGACTCCGCCGGTCAAGGCCATGTCGCAGTCCCCGGCCCGGACCGCGGCGACGGCGGTGTGGAACGCGGTCAGCGCCGACGAGCACGAGGTGTCGATGGTCAGTGCCGGGCCGCAGAGGTCCAGGGTGTAGGCGATGCGCCCGGAGATCACACCGAGCGAAGTGCCGGTGATCAGATGCCCGCTGTGGTGGGAGAATTCGGACAACGGTGGACCGTACTCCAGGCCCGATGCCCCGATGTAGCAGCCCACGTCGTGGCCCGCCAGGTCGTCGGGGTTGATGCCGCCGTTCTCCAGTGCGCGCCACGCGATGCGGAGCCCGATGCGCTGCTGCGGATCCATCGCCACGGCCTCGCGCGGTGAGATGCCGAAGAAGGCAGGATCGAAAGATGCTGCGCTGGAGAGAAATCCACCGAGGTCGTGAATGCGTTTGAAACCGTCCCGACGAGATCCCTCGAACAGGTCGCGCACCGCCCAGCCCCGGTCGGTGGGAAATCGGCCGAGCGCTTCGCGCTGCTCGGCCAGCAGCGACCAATAGTCGTCAGCAGTGTCGATCCCACCGGGAGCCTCCAGCGCCATCCCGACGATCACCACCGGATCAGCGTTCTCGGACCCTGGAGGCCGGCGGCTAGAGCTCATTCACCAGCTCCGCCACATCCTCGAGCTGGCTGTTGAGGTAGAAATGCCCGCCGTCGAACATCGAGCATGTGTAGGCGCCGGTGGTGTGAGTTTCCCAGCGCCGCAACATGTCCTCGCTGATGCGGTGGTCGCGGTCGCCACCGAGGGCATAGATGTCCGCGGCGATCGTGACGTCGGCGTCACACGCGTAGCGGTTGAACGCCGCATAGTCGGCGCGAACTGCCATGAGCAACAGCTCGACGAAATCCTCGTCGGCGAGCAACGCCTCATCGGTACCGCCGAGATCGACCATCTCGGCCAGAATCTCGGATTCGGCCATCGGTAGCGCGGGAGCGGCCGCCACCGCTGACGGCGCCTCGCTGGCCGACACCCACACCGCATCGATCGCGATCCCGGAACGTTCGGCGATCCGGGCGAATTCGAAGGCCACGACCGCGCCCATGCAGTGGCCGAACAACCGGAGTGACCCGATCCCGGCCCAGTCGCCCGCCTCGAAGAGATCCTTGGCGAGATCGCCCACCGTGGGCGGTGCCGGATGGGACAGCCGGTCGCCACGTTGCGGGTACTGCATGACGTAGGCATCGGTCCCGGCCGCGGCCAGCGCCATGCCGAATCCGCGATAGGCCACGGCTGCTCCCCCGGCATGCGGGAATACCAGTGTGGCGCTTGTGCTCTCGGCCCCCGGATAGCGCTTCACCCAGGGCTTGACGGTGATCTGGGTATCCGGCCCAGTCACGATGGCATGGCGGTGTCGAGAGCGGCCGCCGCATCCCGATGCCGCACGGCAAGGGCAAACCCGTTCAACCCCCGCTCGAGGTTGCGCCGGGGCGCATCGTCGGCGACGACGATGCTCGCGCCTGCGGTCAGCGCCACCAGCATCATGAGGATCGGAGCCGCGGCACCGGCAGCAGAGAATGCACCGATGCGGTCATCGGCACGGACGCCGAGCCGGGTGCCGAGTTCTACGACCGCGTCGCGAGCGGCAGCGTGAGTCACCACTGCATAGCCCGAATCGTCGACCGAGCCCAGGAACGCGGGGTCCCCGGGGGCAGAACGTACCGGCGTGACGCCACTCGTGCGGGCTCCGATCCGCAGCGCCTCGGAGACGGTGAGGGCAGGCAGCCAGTTGGGTGGTCCGTCGCCGGTGAACAGCGCCATCCGCACACCGGTGTGCTCGAGGACAGGTTCGGCCGGATCGGCAGTGTCGACCGGCACGCAGACACCACCGGCCGCGAGGATTGCGAGGGTGCCGATCACTGTGTCCAATCCGGTGGGGCCCACGATCGCGACCCGGTCACCGACGCGCACGCCGGCCACGGCCAGCGCCCCCGAGACCGCCAGCGCCTGCTCATGCAGTTGGCCGTAGCTCCACGTCGTGGTCGGCCCGATCACCGCGATGTCGGCGGGGGCGGACTGCGCGTGCGCGAAGAAGCCCTGGTGCAGTGGCTCGGTCGCCCCTGTCTGCATGGTCTGCGTAGTCGTGCGACTCACCGCGTCCACAACGACCTCCTGACGATAAGCAAAGCCTGCCCTAACTGAAGTAACTCTAACCTTAGTTGCCCAACGCGGGTTCTGGGGTCGTGCGTGCCAACTCAGAGGTCACATCGGCGCTGTCCATGCCTGTGACCTCCAGATACAGCTCCGACACCAGCTGCAGACGGTCCGAACCCGCTTCCCGGCCGGCCAGCAGCGCGGCCATTTGCGCGACGGTCCGCGCTGCGAAGACATCGGCGACCATGACGGTCGAGGTGTCCAGCCAATCCCTGATGCGCGCCACCAGCTGGGTGCCCAGCACAGAGTCCCCGCCGAGGGCGAAGAAGTCGTCATCGACGCCGACCCCGGACTGCCCCAGAACATCGCCGACGATCGCGCACAGCGCCGTTTCCAGCGGGTCGGATGGAGCCCGGTAGCCCCTGGCCTCCGGCGCGCCGACAGCCGAGAGCATGCGGACCACCGCCGTGCGGTCGGTCTTGCCCCGGGCATATGGAATCTCGTCGGCCACGAGAAGTACCTGCGGGATCATGTGCGCGGGAACCAGCTCGGCCAGGGCACTGACCACCGATTCCTCATCCAGGTCCGCGTCCCGGCCGTTCCGGTCTGGCCGCACCACCGCACCCAGCAGATCGTGGCCACCGTCTACGGGCACCAACACCGCGACGGCGGCGTCCACACCGGAAACGCGGCACAGCGCGCCTTCGACCTCACCGAGTTCGATCCGGAAGCCGCTGACCTTGATCCGGTGATCAGCCCGGCCGACGAATTCGAGCGTGCCGTCCGGCCAGGACCGGACCAGGTCCCCGGTGCGGTACCAGCGGCGCCCGTCGTATTCCACGAACCGTTCAGCGGTCAGATCGGGCCGGCCGCGGTATCCGCGGGCGATCCCCCGGCCGCCCACCCACAGCTCACCCGGCACCCAGTCGGGGCAGTCCTCGCCCCGCACGTCGACCACCCGGCAGCAGTTGTTGGCAAGTGGAACGCCGAACGGTACCGAGGTCCAGTGCGGCGGCAACGCGTCGTCGCCGAAGCCGACTTCGAAGATCGTGTTGTGTGTCGCGGTCTCGGTGGCACCGCCCAGTCCGGCGAAGCGCACGCGCGGCGACGCAGCCCGCAGTGTGCGTACCAACTCCGGACGCACCCAGTCACCGCCGGTGGGCACCACGCGCAGCGAGGAAAGAGAACCACCATCAGCAGCACTGCCGGCGCCGCCGGCGGACACCAGCATCTCCAGCCAACCGGTCAGAAAGTGCAGCACCGTCACCTGGTGCTCGTCGATCAGCCTGACCCAGACATCCGGATCGCGGCGATGTTGCTCGTCGACGACCACCATGGAGCCACCGGAGCGCAACGTCCCGTAGATGTCGATCACCGACAGGTCGCACTCCAGATGTGACAACGCCAGGCAACGATCGGCCGGACCGATCTCGAAATGCTCGTTGATGAATTCGATGGTGTTCATCGCCGCGTCGTGCGTGATCTCGACACCTTTGGGCTCGCCGGTGGAGCCTGAGGTGAACAACACATACGCCAGGTCCGACGGAGCGACCTCGACCGACTCGAAATGCGCTGGGTCCCCGATGATCTCGGCATCGGCCACGGTCAGGTGCGGCAGTTCCGGATGGTCGGGACCCGAACCGCAGATCAGGGCGAAGTCCACCCCGCCGGTGTGCAGGATGCGCGCGGCCCGGTCGGCCGGCTGGTCCACCCCGACCGGCAGGTACGCGGCGCCGACCATCGAGATGGCCAGCAGCGCGATGACCTGCTCGACGCTCTTGGGGCCCAGCACCGCGACCACCTCGCCGCGGCACACCCCGCGCGACTGCAGCGCGGCCGCCACGGCCAGCGCCTTTTCCCGCAGCTCGCCGTAGCTGAGGTTGCCCCCGTTGCTGAACACCGCGGGCGCGTCCGGGTGGGCAGCCGCGTTGGCCAGGAACCCGGTGTGCAGAACGTCGCCGCTGGGCTCCGAAGTCGACGAGTTCAGCTCGGCCCGCACGCGACGTTGCTGCTCAGATGCGGCCGGTGGATCGGCTGCGTCCCAGGCCGCGTCATCGGCAGCCAGCCGGCGCAGTTCGTCGAGGTGGTAGGCGAACATCGCCTCGGCCACCCCCGGCCGGAACGCCTCGATCCGGACGTCCCAGTTGATCATCAGGCCGTCGGCGATCGGGGTGGCCTGGGCGTCGATGAGCACCTGTGGCCCCTGCGAGATGGTCCACACCGGCGCGCCGAACTGGTCGGTGACATCGCCGGCGAACAGGTCTCCCAGTCCCAGCGCACTGGTGTAGACGATGGTGGCCAGCGTCTGACTGCCGCGGTGTCGGCTCATGTCGCGCAGGACGTCCAACCCGGACACCGAGGAGTGCGCGGCGGTGGCGTGCAGGGTCTCCTGCACCACCCTGGCCCGCTGCGCGGCCGTGTCCGCCCCGGTCAGATCGATGTCGAGGAGCAGCGAGGAAGTGAAATCGCCGACCAGCTTGTCCACGTCGGGGTGGTAGGGCTCTCTGCCGAACATGGGCAGGTTGAGCAGGAACCTCGACTGCGTCGACCAGTGCGCCAGCGCGTTGGCATACGAGGCGCCGACCGCCATGGCCGGAGTGATGCCGCGCCGTTGCGCGGCTGCGAACAACGCGTCGCGGGTGGGCACGTCGAGAACTTCCCACAGCCGGATGCTGCGGTGCGGGTTGCGCTGATCGGACAACGGAACCAACGGCAGCGCAGGCGGGTCCGGCAGATCGGGCACGCGGTCGGCCCACCATTGCCGGTCCTGCTCCGATGGCGGCGGCATCGTGGCCGCCAGCTGCGCGCGGTATTCGCGGTAGGTGTAGCCGAGACCGGGCAGATCCGCGCCACGGTAGAGGGCGGCCAGATCGGCCATGAAATTGCGGTAGCTCACCGCATCCGCACACTGCATGTCCATGTCGACATGGAGCCGCGTGCGGCCGCCGGGCAGCAGCGACAGGCTCAGCTGCAGCACCTCGTCATGCAGCATCTGGTGCGATTTCGATTCCCTGGTGAGTTCCAACTGTGCTTGCGCCGCAGCCTCATCCAGGTCACGAAGGTCGTAGACGGTGACCGGCAAAGGACGGTCACCGATCCGCTGCGTGCCGTCGGGAAGGATCTCGACCCGCAGCATCGGATGGCGTGTGGCCAGTTTCGCCGCGGCGTCCTGCAGCCGCCGGGGATCGACGCCGGCGCCGTCGAACTCGACGTACAGATGCGCGCCGACCCCGCCCAACTGCTGGTCCTGGTTGCGGCCCACCCAGAAGGCGTGCTGGATCGGCGCCAGCGGGAAGGTTTCGCCGTCGTCACCGGCCTGAACCGCCTCACGGGCGGTGTCAGGGGCGGGCGCACCGGGAGCGTGCTGAGCGACCAGGTCGATCCAGGCGGCGACGGTGGGATTGGCTGCCAGGGCCGCGAATCCGACGTTGATGCCCTGCTTACGCCAGCGGCCGGACAGTGACATCATCCGGATGGAATCGAGCCCGGAAGCGATCAGGTCGGCGTCGGGATCGACAGCGTCGGGGCTGACTCCCAGGAGTTCGGCGACCTCGTCGCGGACCGTCTGGGCACTCGTCGCCACCACGCTCACCATCCTCCAAACAATTAGTAAAGGCTGCCCTAACTTAGTGGAGGTTACCCTATATTCGATCTGCCGACACACTCACCCGACGGGAGCCAGAACACCGATGACCACCGGTTTTGACCGCGAACAGGACGAACTGGCAAACGGATTCACCCGGTTTCCCGAAGCCCGTGCCGAGGTATACCGGCAGGCCGGCTACTGGCAAGGCAAAGCACTGGACAGCATCCTTCGCGAGGCTGCGCAACGCTGGCCCGACAAGGCGGCCGTCGTCGACGCCTCAGGCACCTACAGTTTCGCCGAATTGGATGCGCTCGCCGACCGCATCGGTGCCGCACTCGCCGCCCAGGGAATCCATCAGGGCGACCGCGTCCTGGTGCAACTGCCGAACTCGCGCGAATTCGCGGTGGCCACTTTCGGTTTGCTTCGCGCCGGCGTGGTGCCCGTGCTGTGCCTACCCGGGCACCGGTCTGCCGAGTTGGGCCACTTCGCCGAGGTCAGCGGCGCCGTCGGACTCGTGATCCCCGACGTCATCGCCGGATTCGACTACCGCGACCTGGCCGCCGAACTCGTGTCCGAGCATCCGCGACTGCGCCACATCCTCGTCGACGGCGAACCCGGCAGCTTTCAATCCTGGTCAGCGCTCAAGGATTTCGAGAATCCGGGGCCTCCCGACATCACCGTCGACACCAGCGGTCCCGCAGTCCTGCTGGTGTCCGGCGGAACCACCGGGCTGCCGAAGCTCATCCCCCGCACTCACGACGATTACCTCTACAACGCCGCGGCCTGCGCCCAGGCGTGCGAGATGGTGCATGACGACGTCTATCTGGCGGTGTTGCCGGCCGGCCACAACTTCCCGTTCGCGTGCCCGGGCCTGCTCGGCTCGATGACGGTCGGAGCCACAACGGTCTACACCGACGATCCCAGTCCAGAATCAGCTTTCGCCTTGATCAACACCCACGGCGTCACGGTGACCGGACTCGTCAACGCCCTGGCCAAACTGTGGGCCCAGGCCTGCGAATGGGAACCGGTGCTACCCACGTCCCTGCGTGTGGTGCAGGTGGGCGGATCGCGGATGTCACCCGAGGAGGCCCGCTTCATCCGGGAAGGCCTCAGCCCGGGACTGCAGCAGATCTTCGGAATGGCCGAAGGAATGCTGAATTTCACGCGCCCCGGTGATCCGGTGGACGTGGTGGAGAACACCCAGGGCCGACCGATGTCGCCGCATGACGAGATGCGCGTCGTCGACGAGGACGGCCACGACGTCGCCCCGGGCCAGGAGGGTGAACTACTGGTCCGCGGACCGTACACGCTCAACGGCTATTACCGCGCCGAGGAGGCCAATGCCCGCTCCTTCAGCCCTGACGGCTTCTACCGCACCGGCGATCGGGTACGCATCTTCACCGACGGACCGCGGGCCGGCTACGTCGAGGTCACGGGCCGGATCAAGGACGTCATCCACCGTGGCGGTGAGACCGTGTCGGCCACAGACCTCGAGGACCATCTGCTGAGCCACCCTGCGGTGCACACAGCCGCAGCGGTGGCACTGCCTGATGACTACCTGGGCGAGAAGATCTGCGCCGCAGTGGTTTTCAACGGAGCGCCGATCAGCCTGGTGGAACTGAACAAGTTCCTCGACCAGCGGGGCGCATCGGCGCATGCGCGCCCCGACGTACTGGTTCCGATGCCCGCCATGCCCACCACGGCGGTCGGCAAGATCGACAAGAAGAAGCTGATCGCCGCAATCACCGAGCGATGACCCGACTTCTTATAATCTCCATAATTTTCCCTTACTTTTCTTAGAGTTGAGGTAGGCTCGGTTCTCGCACCAGGGACCGATGTCGCATCTGCGCTCGGGAACGGAGGGGACCGTGATGGCCGAATCGGGTTCACATGCCGTGGTTTTGGGCGCAGGCATCGCAGGCCTTTTGATGGCCAGGGTGTTGTCAGAGTTCTACGGGTCGGTGACGCTGGTGGAGAGGGATGCACTGCCTGATCGCCCGGACCAGCGCAAGGGCGTGCCTCAAGGACGCCATCTCCACAACTTCCTCAGCCGCGGCACCCAGGTGCTCGAAGAGCTGTTCCCCGGGCTTCTGCCGCAACTTGCCGCGGCCGGGGCGGTTGTGGACGACGGCGATGACCTGTCGCGCGTATACGTCCACGCCGTGGGCTACGAGCTCAGGCCCGCGGGACGACTGACCGATCCCGGAGCGCTGGCGGCATACCAGGGCAGCCGGCCCTTCATGGAGTTTCACATTCGCCGACGTGTTGCCGAGCTGGGCAATGTCGTCATCCTCGACAACCACGACGCGGTCGGACCCGTGATCTCGGGCGACACCATCACCGGCGCACGAATCATCAACCGCGACAGCGGTCTCGATACCGTGCTGGCCACCGACATCGTGATCGACGCGACCGGACGCGCCTCGCGTAGCACCCGCTTCCTGCAGAGCTGCGGTTTCGACGCGCCGCCGGAGATCGAGGTCCCTTCGATCGGCGGCTACTCCAGCCATTTGATGCGCATTCCACCCGGACGCATCACCGAGCGAATGGCCTTCGTCAACCGGGGCAGCGCGCTCCCCGGATTGCTGCTGGTGGCCTACGAACGCGACACCTGGATGCTGGCGATCACCGGTCCGGAAGAATATGGCACCCTCCCAACTGATTTCACCCAGATGCTGGCGGCGGCCGAGCAACTGCTACCGGACACCATCATGACCGGGCTCCGCGATGCGACGCCTGTCGGGCAGATCTCGATTTCGCGCAGCACCGCCGCTGCCTGGCGGCGTTATGACCGAATCGCACAGCTGCCGGACGGCCTCGTGGTGGTCGGCGACGCCCTGTGCAACCTCAATCCTCTGCACGGACAGGGCATGACGATGGCCGCCCTGCAGGCGCTCGCACTCCGTGACTGCCTGCGCTCCGGCCGCAGCGACATACCGCGACGCTTCTACCGGCTGGCGGCCGAACAGGTCGCGCCGGTCTGGGCCGCCAACCGGGCGCACGACCGCGCCGCACCGGCCGACACCCGAGGGAGCCGGCGGCATCGGATCCGAAGCTGGGCCCAACACGCGGCGCTGAACGCCGCGGCCAACGACATCGTCGTAGCCGAACGGCTCTTTCGCGTACGGGGCATGATCGATCCGCCAACGCGAATCCAGGAACCGGCCCTACTCCTCCGGATCCTGCTGTCCAACCTGCGCCATCCGCGCCCGACGCGCAGCCGCACGGGCCCGCGCGCCGACGATCAGCCGAGCCGCCCCTGGCTAGCCTCCCGTCCGAACCTCGCATTCCACCGGCGGAGCCAACAATTCGACGATCCGGGCCGTCACCGCCGCTGCGGTGGGATGCTCCCACAGCAGCGTCGGCGGCAGTGACAGCCCGGTCTGTTTCTCCAGCTGACGGCGCAACCGCACCGTCATGATCGAGTCGACGCCCAATTCCACCAGCGGGAGGTCGACGTTCACATCGGACTCCGCGAGCCCCAATTGGCTTGCCACCGCAGTCAATACGTGGGCAGCGAGCTGATCGGGGTCGTGCTCCCCCGCCGACGGGTTCGACGACGTCTCTTCCTCGTCGGACGCTTCGTCGGGCGCCACATCGGCCAGGATGGGCACCGCAGCCGCTGCGGGTAGGACCGGCAACACCACCACATTGGCCGTGTCCTCACGCATCGCCAGTTCCAGTGCATGCATCGCATCGTCCGCGCCGACGGTGCCCATCCCGAGAGCATCGAGTTGGGCCGCCACGAACTCCGATGCCGAGCCCATTCCCAACCCGCGCCACGCCGTCCAGGCCACGGCGGTGGTGCGGTCCCCGAGGCTGCGCCGGTGTCGGGCCATGACATCCAGGAACGAGTTGGCGCAGCCGTAGGCGCCCTGACCCGGGAAACCGGCGAGATAGCCGCACGAGGAGAACAGCACCATCCAGTCCAGTTGTCCCGGCGGGAACACCTCGTGCAGCGCAAGGGTGCCGTCCACCTTGGGATGCATGGCAGCGGCGAACTCTTCGGAGGTCGTATTCATCAGCAGTGCACCGGCTTCCACACCGGCGGCATGGACGACACCACGCACCGGTGGTAGCGGGCGAAGTACGGCGCGCAGGGCGTCGGCCGATCCGGGTGCACCGACGTCGACGGCGGCGATCGTGACCGACACTCCGCGTTCCTCCAGTGCAGTGACAGCACGGATTGCAGCCGACGGCTCCGTCTGCGACCACGACGCGCGTTCGCCGAGGCCCGAGCGGGACAGCAGCACGAGACGACGGGCGCCCAGATCCGCCAGCCGCTGGGCCATTCGGAGGCCAAGTACCCCGGTGCCGCCGGTGATCAGATAGGTGCCCCCCGGCACACATTGCATCGGGTCGGTCCGTGTCGGGGCGACCGGATCGGTTCCCGATGCCGCGAGGCGCGCAGCCATCGTCACCCCGTCACGGACCACCAGCACGCCATGTCCGGCCAGTGATCCCAGGGCGCCCAGCGGCAACCGGCCGTCGGCCACGTCGACGACACCGCCCCACATGTGCGGATGTTCAGCCGCCGCGACTCGGCCCAGCCCCCACAGCGGACCGTGGGTCACGTTGGCCCCCTCGTGGACTCCTACCGTGAGCGCCCATAGTTTCACCGGCAGGCCCAAGCGCTGCTGTATCGCCAACGTCTTGGTCACCAGGGCCACGGCTGCCCCCGGCGAGTCGTCGTCGCGCGGTAACACCAGCACCACCGGCGATTCACCGAGCATGCCTGGCAGAGAGCCGAATTCGACGACAGATTCCAATTCGTCCGGGTCTTCGACGGCCAGGTACGGAACAGCGGCCGCCGCCAGGTCATCGACGGCGGTCTCCAACCGGTCGACATCTCCCCCGACCAGAACCACGCCGGTGGGTGGACGTTGGTCACGGGCCGACACCGGATGCCAGGCCACCCGGTGCACGATCCGGCGGACATCGGTGGGCGACCATTCGCTTCCCGGATTCTCCAGTTCCTCGAACGTCATCCCGCTGATCGCCAGCAGGACCGATCCGGATTCATCGGTGATCGCCACATCTGTGGTGGTGGTTCCCGGCCGGCGCCGCACCGACAACACAGCGGTGGCCGGGGGTGCGGCGTTGACCTGCACCCGTTCGATGCGGGCCGGCATCCGCAGTCTCTTCGGTCCGGCGAAACTGGTAGAGGCGGCCGACGTCGCCGCGTCCACGAGCGAAGCCCAGGTGGCGGGCTGCGAGCCGTCGCCCTCGGAGTTCACCCTCGCCAGCAATTCGCCGTCGCCGCGGTGCAGATCCGTGATGTCCCAACCGAATCCCATTGCCGCGACCCCGAGTTCGGCCAAGGTGTCGATCACGTGCCGCGGCGGCAACGGTTCGGCGCAGCGGACACGCGCGGCGTCGAGGTCGACATCGGTGACCTCGACGCGATCCGGATCCACGACCGCGCTGCTGTGGGTCAGCCATCCACCGTCCTGATCCTCGGCGGCGTCCGCCAGCCTGGAAGCCAGGGTCAGCTCGCGGTCAGCCAGCACCACCTGCAGGTTGCGGGCGCGGGCCGGGGCCACCGGCGTGCGCAGCCGCACGTCCACGAGTGCGGCGCCCGCGCCTGCTGCTGCCAGGAACGTGTTCAACAGCACTGCGGCAGGCACGATTTCGGTGCCCTGAACCGGGTGGTCCCCCGGATAGGGCCTGGTGTCGAAGTCCAGTCTGGTCTGCCAGACACGGGTGGCGACCGTTCCGGCCACCTCGGTCCGTCCACCCAGCAGTGTGTGACTGGTCGTGTCGTGTACGGCGAGCCCACCTGGCGCTGCTGTGGGCACCCGCCAGAAGTGACGGTGCTGCCATTGCGTGACCGGCAGATCGGCCGCCCACGGATCAGCCTCGGCGACACCATGTTCGATCTCGGCGCCATGGCAGTACAGCGACGCGATCGCGGTTGTCACTGCAGGCAGCTCGGGTGTGTTGCGGCGTAGCAGAGGTATCACGGCATGGTCGTCCACGCCCAGGTGCAGCAAGGTCTCCACGATCGAGTGCGAAACCACCGGGTGCGCCGATACTTCGAGGAACAACCGGTGCCCGTCTTCGGCCGCGGCGGTGACGGCTTCTGCGAACCTGACCTGGCCCCGCAGGTTGTGCACCCAATAGCCGGCATCCCTCGGTGCGGTGGAGCGGGGATCTGCCAATGCGGTGGTGTACAGAGGGATCCCGGCGTCGCGGGGCGGTTGCAGCCCGGCAACGCTATCGGCAAGGGCGCCCGTCAGATCGTCCATCGCGGGACTGTGGAACGCCACATCGGTGTTCACCCGCCGCACCACGATGCCCTGCCCGGACCAGGCCTCACAGACCTCTTCGACCGCATCGCTGATACCGGAGATGACACAGGATTCCGCCGATGCGCTGATCGCCGCCACCACGTCCGTGCGCCCGGCCAGGCGTTGCTGCGCCTCGGCGAACGGCAGCCGGACCAAAGCCATGGCGCCGCAACCCATCACCGAACGGAAGCCACGAGCGCGGTAGCAGGCCACGGCGGCACCCTGGCGGAGCTCGAACACGCCGGAGACCACGCACGCCGCGACCTCGCCGACCGAGTGGCCGATCACCGCAGCTGGTTGCACTCCCCTTTCCCGCAGCACCGCGGCCAGTCCCACCTGCATCGCGAAGGTCAGCGCCTGGATCCGGTCTGTGCCGCCCAGCTCACCTGAAGTCAATGCCTCACGCGCCGAGAATCCGAGCTCGGGGCCGAACACCTCGTCAACTTCGTCGATGACGTTCGCGAAAGTTGTTTCGGTGGCGAGTAACTCACGTCCCATCCCGGCCCAGTGGGAGCCGTGTCCGGAGAAGACCCACACCGCGTCCCGCGCCTGACCGCCGGGAAGTTCGCCGGTGACCAGTCCTGCGACGGATTCGCCGCGCGAGAGCGCGTCCAGGCCCGCGATCAGTTCGTGGCGGTGTTCGGCGATGACGGCCGCCCGGACCGGTTCGTGTGCGCGCCGGGCCCACAAGGTGGCGGCCACCGGAGCCACCTCCTGGTGGCCTGAGCGCAGGTGGTCGGCCAGCGCTTCGGCCTGGCGTGCCAATCGCTGCTCGGAGCGCGCCGACAAGGGGACGATCGCCGGACCGGTGACGCCGGGTGCCGGCAAGTTCGACGGCGTCGGCGCCTCTTCGAGCAATACGTGGGCGATGGTGCCGCCATAGCCGTAGCTGCACACCGCCGCTCGGCGCGGAAGGCCGCTTCGGACCCAGGGCTCGACCTCGGTGGGCACCCGGAGCCCGCTGTTCGCCCAATCGACCGCACCGGTCAGTTGGCGCAGTCCGGCCGTGGGCGGGATGGCCTCGTGGTGCAGTGCGAGCACCGTTTTGATCAGACCCATCACGCCGGCGCCGCCTTCGAGGTGGCCGATGTTGGGTTTGACCGACCCGATGCGGCATCGGTTCTGATCGGTCCGTCCGGCGCCGTAGACCTCGGCGATTGCCCCGACCTCGGTGGGATCGCCTGTGGGAGTGCCGGTTCCGTGCGCCTCGATGTAGCCGACGCCGGCCGGGTCGACCCCCGACATCCGGCAGGCGAGGCGGAACATGTCCGCCTGGGCGGCGCCGTTGGGAGACATGATGCCCACGGTCCGGCCGTCCTGGGCGGTAGCCCCGCCACGCACCACGGCCAGGATGCGGTCGCCGTCACGCTGCGCATCGGCGAGTCGCTTGAGCACCACCACTCCTGCGCCTTCACCGCGCCCGTAGCCGTCGGCGGCGGCGTCGAAGGTCTTGCAGCGGCCGTCGGGGGCGGTGGCCCCGGCCTCGTCCAGCACGCGGGTCAGTCCGGGGCCGATCAGGGCGCTGACCCCGCCTGCCAGGGCCAGCGACGTCTCGCCGGCGCGCAGCATCTGGCAGGCCTGGTGCACGGCAACCAGCGAGGCCGCGCATGCAGCGTCCAGCGCCACACTCGGTCCGCGGAGATCGAGCAGATGCGACACCCGGTTCGCGATACCGCACAACGAGGTGCCGATCCCGGTCCAGGCGTCGATGCCGGGCAGGTCCTCCATGATCAACTTGCCGTAGTCATCGGAGTTCACGCCCATCAGCACAGCGGTGTCGCTGCCGGCCAGTGCTCTCGGAGAAACCCCGGCGTGTTCGAGGGCCTCCCAGCTGACCTCCAACGCGAGCCGCTGTTGAGGATCCATCACCTCGGCCTCGCGGGGTGAGACGCCGAAGAACTCGGCGTCGAAGCCGGCCAGATCGTCGAGGAAGGTTCCGAACCGGGTGACCTCACGCAGGACGGCGGCGTTGCGGGGGTCGCGCCTCACGTAGGGCTCCCAGCGCTCCTCGGGCACCTCGGTGACATGACTGCGGCCCTCGAGCAGGAAATTCCAGAAGTCCGACGGGGTCGCCACGCTACCGGCGACACGGCAGCCCAGCCCGATGACGGCAACGGGTTCGGGGGCCGACATCTCGTATGCCATGTCAGCAGGCTTCCGGTTGGCCGAAAGTCTGGATAGCCTTGCCTAAATAAGGTGCCGACATGCGGACAATAGTGGCACACGGGCGAACAAATGAGGTGTTCTACCCCGAACCAACCTGTGGATCTGCTGGCAACCACCGGCCGGGGCCGTGACGTGCGGTTTCACGCGGCGTCGCAGCCGCGGACGGTGCCCTTGCCCGGAATGGGTGGGCGCCCGGCGGGCGTGTTAGCTCACTCACATGTCGGAGCACCTTCTGCCCGGGCGACCAGATACGGCGCCAAGGTGCCCAGCTTCTCGCACGTCTCCTCGAACTCCCGATCAGGCGTGGATTCGGCGATGATGCCGGCACCCGCCCGCAGCCAGGTATGCCCGTCGGCTTCGTAGACCGCCCGTAGTGCGAGCGCTGCGTCGAGCGAACCGTCTGCAGCGAACATCGCTACTGCGCCCGAGTACAGGCCGCGGGGCAGTTCGTCGTGCCGCAGGATCGCGTCGACGCCCTCGGCCTTGGGGATGCCCGACGCGGTGACCGCGGGGAACAACGCCTCCAGAGCGTCCATGCGGTCCATCGACGGGTCGAGCCTGGCACCGACCGTGGACCCTAGATGTTGCACGCTGCCGCGTTCACGAATGGTCATGAAGTCCGTGACGGTCGCCGTCCCGGGCTGCGCCACCTCGGCGATCTCCTTGAGTGAACTGCGGACCGATATCGCATGCTCGACGATCTCCTTGGAGTTGGACTCCAGATCGTCGCGCGCCGCCCGATCGTCGGCGGTGCCGCGGCCGAACGCCCGGGTTCCGGCCAGCGGCTCGGTCACCACCAAACCGTCCCCGTCGACGGCGGCGACGAGTTCGGGACTGTAACCCAGCGCGCGGAGCGAGCCGAGCCGCAACAGGAAGGACCGGGCCGGGTTGTTGTGCCGGCGGCCCAGCCGATAGGTCGACGGGAAGTCGAGCCGGAACGGTACGTCGAACCGCCGCGACAGGATGACCTTCTGATACCGGCCTCCGGTGATCTCATCGATCGCGGACGCCACCCGGTCGCGGTAGGCGCTGCCGTCCTGACGAATGTCCACGGCACGCGGGGCAGCCGTCGGCTCCAGTCCGTCGGCGATCAGCCGCTGCACCGTGTCTTGATGCCGTTCACAGCCGCGCACGGTGACCCGCTCCGCGGTGACCTCGATGTGCGTGGCCGGGCTGAAGACCCGAGCCAACGGTGTCTTCGGCGCCAACCGGTCCTGCAGGCCGAACTTGTACGCGCCGAATTCGAATGCGACCCAGCCGAATGCGGTCTCGGAGTCGCTCTCGGCCAGCAGCAGATCGACCGCCTCGCCCAGGACGACGCCCGGCCTGCCGGCCCACGGACGGACAGCCTCCACCGTCCCGTCCCGGGTGAGCCGCAGTTCATCGCTGTCGAGTTCGACACCGCGCTGCGCGCCGGTCGCCAGGATCCACCGGCCCTCGCGCTCGTAGACCACGTAATCGCTGCCGTCGGCATCGGCCAGTGCACGAGCGATCTCGGCGGCCAGATCTGCGGGGGCGATGGCGTTCTCGCCCGCGGACAGCTCGAACGAGACGAGCGCGGCCGAAGCACTGCAGTCAGCTTGGGCATTCGTTGTGAGCATTCACCGAAGCGTAGCCTCACCTAACTCATTGCGCAGACCTACGTATCTACTACGAAATTCACATCATTCGCGTGACGCACGCGGACACAGATGCTTCACAGGTTCTTCCCAGAGCGACCTGGCGGCCAGGGTCAGCCCAGCAGGTCGCGGACCACCCCATCGGCGAGTAGACGACCACGGTCGGTCAGCACCAGCGCATCCTGTCGCCGAACGAGCAACCCTTCGGCACACAGCGTTTCGGCTCTGGACAATTCACCGGTGTCGAGCAGTGCCACAGGAAGACCTTCGCGCACCCTGACCCGGAGCATCACGTCCTCCACATGCCGGTCGTTGGCATCAAGAGTCTCGAAATCAGCTATGGGTAACCGGTTTTCCGCCAAGGCTTGCGCATAGGCATTGGGGTGCTTGGCGTTCCACCACCGGGTACACCCCAGAAAGCCGTGCGCACCCGGACCGGCACCCCACCACTCACCACCGCGCCAGTAGCCCAGGTTGTGCCGGCACTCACCGCCGTCGGCGCTCCAGTTCGACACCTCGTACCAATGCAGACCTGCCGCCGACAGCCGGGTGTCGAGCAGCTCGTAGCGCTGCGCGAGCACGTCGTCGTCGGGCCGGGCGATCTCACCGCGACGCACCCGACGGGCCAGCGCGGTCCCGTCCTCGACGATCAGCGAGTACGCGGACACATGGTCGACACCGGACTCGACCGCGACGTCGATCGAGCGGCGCAGATCATCGTCGGTCTCGCCCGGCGTGCCGTAGATCAGGTCGATGTTGACGTGCTCGAACCCCGCAGCCTTGGCCTCCAACGCCGCGGCGGGCGCGCGCCCCGGAGAATGCGTGCGGTCCAGCACCGCCAGCACCTGGGGCGCAGCTGACTGCATGCCCAGGGATATCCGGGTGTAACCGGCCTCGCGCAGCGTCGCGAACATCTCCGGAGAAGTGGACTCCGGGTTGGCCTCGGTCGTCACCTCGGCGTCGGGAGCCAGCGAAAAGTTGTCCCGGACAGCTCCCAGGACGGCAGCCAAGCCCGCCCCACCCAGCAACGACGGCGTACCCCCGCCCACGAACACCGTCTGCACCGGCACGGAGCCGACCCGTTCTGCGGCCAGCGCCAGCTCGACGCGCAAGGCCGCCAGCCAGCCGTCCGGGTTCGCCCCACCCAACTCGGCCGGTGTGTAGGTGTTGAAGTCGCAGTATCCGCACCGGGTCGCGCAGAACGGAACATGGATGTAGATGCCGAATGCGCGACCCGGCCGATGTGCCAACTCGGGTTGGCCGACCGGCGCCGTGCGGGTGTTCATGGTTCTGATTTTCCCAGACTGTCCAGCACGGACTTTTGCTCACCCTGAGCGCAAATATGGCCCGGTTAGGGCAGGTGGCGACAATCGTGGCAGAATGTCGGGCGTGACTGCCGCCCACAACAGCACCACCCGCATTGCGCTGGTGGCTCGTCGGCATGTCGATTTCAAGCGCGTATGTAGCTGTTGCTGTCTGCCTTAATCATGCGTTGATTTCGGACCCCGCCCGCCCCATAGTTTCAGCTGGCACCGGATCTGCGCCGCCGGACAGCCACCGGTGATCTGCGCGGTCTACATGCCAGCTCCTTTCTCCGAGGAGCACAACAGTGACAACCCCCGAGGCCCCCGCCAAGGCCGACCGGCCCGCCAAGCGCCCCCGCGACGAAGGCCAGTGGGCGCTGGGCAGCCGCGACCCGCTCAATCACAACGAGCAGTTCAAACAGGAGGACGACGCACTCAACGTGCGCGACCGCATCCTCAACGTCTACTCGAAGCAGGGCTTTGCCAGCATCGCCAAGGACGACCTGCGCGGCCGGTTCCGGTGGATGGGCCTTTATACCCAGCGCACCGAGGGCTACGACGGCACGTTCACCGGTGACGACAACGCCGACCTGCTCGAGGCCGAGTACTTCATGATGCGCGTGCGCACCGACGGCAAGGCCCTCTCGGCCCAGGCCGTCCGCACGCTCGGCCAGATTTCGGTCGACTTCGCCCGAGACAGCGCCGACATCACCGACCGGGAGAACCTGCAGTACCACTGGCTGCGCATCGAGGACATCCCCGAGGTCTGGCGCCGGCTCGACGAAGTGGGTCTGCAGACCATGGAAGCCTGCGGCGACTGCCCCCGTGGCATGCTCGGGTCTCCCCTGGCCGGCGATTCGCTGGTCGAGGTGCTCGACCCGACCCCCGCGCTGCGCGAGATCGAGCAGCGTTACATCGGCAGCCCGGAGTTCTCCAACCTGCCCCGCAAGTTCAAGACCGCCGTCTCCGGTCTGCAGGACGTCGCTCACGAGATCAACGACGTGTCGTTCATCGGTGTCAACCACCCCGAGCACGGCCCGGGGTTGGACCTGTGGGTCGGCGGCGGCCTGTCGACCAACCCCATGCTGGCCCAGCGCGTCGGCGTGTGGGTGCCGCTGGAAGAGGTCGCCGAAGTGTGGGCGGGCGTGGTCGGGATCTTCCGGGACTACGGGTACCGCCGCCTGCGCTCGAAGGCGCGGCTGAAGTTCCTGATCAAGGACTGGGGCACCGAGAAGTTCAGGGAAGTTCTCGAAACGGAATACCTGCACCGCAAGCTGCACGACGGGCCTGCGCCCGAGCAGGTGCCGCACACCGTCGACCACGTCGGTGTGCAGAAGATCCGCAACGGTCTCAACGCCGTGGGCGTCTCCGCGATCGCCGGACGGGTGTCGGGCACCATCCTGACCAAGGTCGCCGACCTGATGGAGGCCGCCGGTTCGGACCGCGCGCGCCTGACCGCCTATCAGAAGCTGATCATCCTCGACGTGCCCGACGAGAAGCTCGATGCCCTACGCGCCGGGCTGGACGCACTGGGCCTGCAGTCGCAGCCGTCGCACTGGCGGCAGAACCTGATGGCCTGCACGGGTATCGAGTACTGCAAGCTCAGCTTCGCCGACACGCGTGGCCGGGCCCAGCATCTGGTTCCCGAGCTGGAGGCCCGGCTCGGTGACCTCAACGCCGAGCTGGACGTGCCGATCACCGTGAACATCAACGGCTGCCCCAACTCGTGCGCCCGCATCCAGGTCGCCGACATCGGTTTCAAGGGCCAGATGGTGGACGACGGCAACGGCCCCGAGGAGGGCTTCCAGGTGCACCTCGGCGGCAGCCTCGGCCTGGACAGCGGCTTCGGACGCAAGCTGCGCCAGCACAAGGTGCTGGCCAGCGAGCTCGGTGACTACATCGAGCGGATCGTCCGCAATTTCGTGAAACAACGCGACGCCGGTGAGCGTTTCGCTCAGTGGGCCATCCGGGCCGACGAGGCGGACTTGAGGTGAGTGGGTTGACTGAGACCGAGCTGAAGGAACTGGTCGAGCAGGGCGCGGCCGAACTGGCCGACGCCACCGCCGAGGAGCTCCTGCGCTGGACCGACAAGCACTTCGGCGGCAACTATGTGGTGGCCTCCAACATGCAGGACGCGGTCCTGGTCGAGATGGCCGCCAAGGTACGCCCGGGCGTTGACGTGCTGTTCCTCGACACCGGTTACCACTTCGCCGAGACCATCGGCACCCGTGACGCCGTGGAGCAGGTGTACGGCGTGAACGTGGTGAACGTGCACCCCGAGAACACGGTTGCCCAGCAGGATGCGCTGCACGGCAAGGACCTGTTCGCGCGCGACGCCGCGGCCTGCTGCCGCATGCGCAAGGTCGAACCGCTGAGCAAGGCCCTGGCGGGCTACACCGCCTGGGTGACCGGTATCCGCCGGGTCGAGGCGCCCACCCGCGCCAACGCCCCGCTGATCAGCTGGGACGAGGCGTTCGGCCTGGTGAAGATCAACCCGATCGCGGCCTGGTCCGATGAGCAGATGCAGGCCTA
The DNA here is from genome assembly GCF_022179545.1 of Mycolicibacterium fortuitum subsp. fortuitum. The sequence goes on from NZ_AP025518.1 coordinate 4,054,716, forward strand.
CATCGAGGCCAACGACATCCTCGTCAATCCCCTTGTCTACGACGGCTATCCGTCGATCGGATGCGCTCCCTGCACCAGCAAGCCGGCCGAAGGCGCCGATCCGCGTAGCGGCCGCTGGGCAGGCCAGGCGAAGACGGAGTGCGGGCTGCACGCCTCGTGAGGTACTTGTGACGCTCGTTCTCACCGCGCACGGCAGCGCAGACCCGCGTTCGTCGGCGAACGCGCACGCGATCGGCGGGCACCTGCGCCGCCTGCTGCCCGACACCGAGGTACGGGTCGCGTTCTGCGAACAGAACGCACCCAACCTCACCGAGGTGCTGCCCGATGTCGAGCCCGGCGCCGTCGTGGTGCCACTTCTGCTGGGCAGCGCATACCATGCCCGGATCGACATCCCGGAGCTGATCGCGAACGCCGGCGCCGAGGTGACCCAGGCCGACGTGCTCGGTGAAGATCCCCGCCTGCTCCAGGTCGTGCGGGAACGGCTGACTGCGGTGGGAGTGTCTCGATTCGACGCCGACCTCGGCGTGATCCTGGTCGGGGTGGGTTCGTCCCATCCTGCCGCCAATGCGCGGACAGCCGCCCTCGCCGGCATCCTGGGCGAGGGCACCCGCTGGGCCGGCACGCAGGTGGCCTTCGCCACAGGCCAGACTCCGTCCCTGCCGGAGGCCGTCGATCACCTGCGCGGCCGCGGCGCCCGTCGGCTGGTGATCGCCCCCTGGTTCTTGGCTCACGGCCGCATCACCGATCGCGTCGCCGAATTCGCTTGCGCTGCAGGCATTCCGATGGCCGAACCGCTCGGTCCGCACCGCTTGGTGGCGGCCACCGTGCTCGATCGCTACGAAGAGGCACTGGCTGCGCGCAGCGCCGGCTTCGCCGCCTGACCTCTTCCGCACTCAGGACGATCACGCCCCCGGTTACGGCCGGGGGCACTTTCGTCAGCTTGACCCACATACCCCAAGGGGTATAGTCGGCTCTATTGGTATACCCCCCGAGGTATACAGGGGAACGCACAGAGGAGCCGAACAATGAAGTTCATCCAGTACTACCTGGACTGTCTGTCGCACGCGTCGTACCTGATCGGTGATGAGTCGTCCGGTCGCGCCGTTGTCGTCGACCCGCAGCGCGACGTCGCGGAGTACGTCGCCGATGCCGAGAAGCTCGGCATGCAGATCACCCACGTGATCGAAACCCACTTCCACGCCGACTTTCTGTCCGGCCACCTCGAGCTGGCCGAGGCCACCGGTGCCGAGATCGTGTACTCCTCGGTGGCCGAGCCGGAGTTCACTCATCTGGGAGTCGATGACGGCCAACGTATTTCGCTGGGCGAGGTGACCCTGGAGTTCCGCCACACCCCGGGCCACACCCCGGAATCGATGAGCATCGTCGTCTACGAGCACGCCGATGACGCCGTGCCCTACGGCGTCTTGACCGGCGACACCCTCTTCATCGGTGACGTCGGCCGGCCTGACCTGCTGGCCTCGATCGGATTCACCCGCGACGAACTGGCCGACAAGCTCTACCACTCGTTGCACGAGAAGCTGCTGCCGCTGCCCGATGCCACTCGGGTCTTCCCGGCCCACGGCGCAGGTTCGGCCTGCGGAAAGAACCTGTCGACCGAACTGTCGTCCACCATGGGCGAACAGAAGCAGACCAACTACGCCCTGCGCGCGCCGGACAAGCAGTCCTTCATCGAGCTGGTGACGGCAGGACAGCCGCCCGCGCCCGGCTACTTCGTCTACGACGCGATCCTCAACCGCAAGGACCGTGCGCTGCTGGACGAGGAGGCAATGCCGAAGGCGATGGACTACCGCCAGGCCACCGATGCCGTCGCCGCGGGAGCCATGCTCATCGACGGTCGCAGCCCTGAGGACTTCGCACTCGGCCACCTGCGCAACGCGATCAACATCGGCCTGGCCGGGCGCTACGCCGAGTTCGCCGGCTCGGTGGTCAAACCCGACGCGGACATCGTGCTGGTGACCGACCCGGGCGAGGAACGCGAGGGCAAGAATCGGTTGGCGCGCATCGGATTCGACCGGGTTCTGGGTTACCTCGACAACCCGGAGCGGGCGATGTTCGAGCACCAGGCCGATGTGACGGTCGCCTCACGGCTCACCGCCACCGCTTTTGATGAGCGGGCGGCCACGGTCGCGGACCTGCAGATCGTCGACGTGCGCAATCCCGGCGAGACCGAGGCGGGCATGATCCCCGGTGCGGTCAACATTCCGGTCGGCCAGCTGGCGGACCGCACCGGCGAATTGGATCGCACCCGCCCGACCGTGGTGTACTGCGCCGGCGGCTACCGCTCTTCAGTGGCGGCCAGCCTACTGCGGCAACGTGGCTTCACCGATGTCAGCGACATCCTGGGTGGCTACGGAGCCTGGGCGGACAGCACCCACGCCGCCTGAGACAGCGCTACATCGTCTAGAGACAGGAAGACAACACACGCATGTCCACCCCCATCAAGCACGAGGTCCTGATCATCGGCGGCGGCACGGCCGGAATCACGGTGGCAGCCCGGTTGCTGCGCAAGCACTACACCGATGTCGCGATCATCGAACCCTCCGACAAGCACTACTACCAGCCGCTGTGGACCCTGGTCGGCGGTGGCCAGGCCACGGCCGCCGAGACCGAGCGCGCCGAGGCGTCGGTGATGCCTCGCGGCGCCACCTGGATCAAGAGTGCGGTCACCTCCGTCGACCCGGATGCGAACACGGTCACATGTGCCGACGGTGCAACCTACGGCTACGACGTGCTGGTCGTGGCGCCGGGTATCCAGCTCGACTGGGAGCGGACCGAGGGGCTGACCGACACCCTGGGCAAGGACGGTGTCTCGTCGAACTATCTTTTCGACCTCGCCCCGCGCACCTGGGAGTTCATCCGCAACACCCGCTCCGGGACAGCGGTGTTCACCATGCCCTCGGGTCCGATCAAATGCGCCGGCGCGCCTCAGAAGATCGCCTACCTGGCATGCGACCACTGGCGCCGCCAGGGTGTGCTCGACAACATCGACGTGCACCTGGTGGTGCCGACCCCGCGCATCTTCGGCATCCCCGCCATCGCCGACAACCTGGACAAGGTGATCGCCGATTACGGCATCACCTTGCACACCGGAAGTGAAGTACGGTCCGTCGATTCGGCGGCCCGCAAGGTGACGGTGACCAACATTGCCGAGGGTATCGAGTCCACGCTGCCCTACGACGTACTGCACGCGGTGCCGCACCAGTCGGCGCCGGACTGGATCAAGGCCAGCCCGCTGTCCACCAGCCACGTCGGCGGGGACGCCAACGGTTACGTCGACATCGACAAGCACACCATGCAGCACGTGCGCTACCCGAACGTGTTCGCGCTCGGCGATGCCGGATCGTCCCCGAACTCGAAAACCGGTGCGGCCATTCGCAAACAGGCACCGGTCGTCGTGGAGAACATCGCGGCTGTGCTCAGCGGACGACCGTTGCCCGCGGCGTACGACGGCTATGCGTCCTGCCCGATCGTCACGTCCTCGCACGACATGCTGCTGGCCGAGTTCGACTACGACTTCGCGCTCAAACCCTCCTTCCCCCTGCTCGATCCGGTCAAGCCGCACCGGCCGTACTGGTACCTGAAGAAGTACGGACTGCCTGTCCTGTACTGGAACCTGATGTTGAAAGGTCTTGCCTGATGTCCAATTCGCCGATCGTCGACGCCGCCGAACTCAACGAGCTCAAACAGGCCGGCGCGGGCCCGCGCCTCATCGATGTCCGCACCCCCGGCGAGTTCGAAACCGCCCACATCCCTGGCGCTTACAACGTTCCACTGGATCTGTTGCAGGAGCATCGAGACGAGATCGCCCAGCATCTCGACGAGGACGTCGTGCTGATCTGCCGCTCCGGGCAGCGCGCGAACAGCGCCGGGCAGACCCTACGTGAGGCCGGGCTGCCCAATGTCTCGATTCTCGACGGCGGCATGACCGCCTGGCAGGACAAGGGGTTCGGGGTGCGTCGCGGTGCCCAGCGGTGGGATCTGGAACGCCAGGTTCGGTTGGTCGCGGGGTCGATCGTGTTGAGCAGTGTGGTCGGCAGCATCGCCTCGCCCAAGCTGAAATGGGTCGCCGCGGCGATCGGCGCCGGGTTGACCACCGCGGCGCTGACGAACACGTGCGCGATGGGCATGATGCTGGCGAAGCTGCCCTACAACCGGGGCGCGTCCTGCGATGCCCAGACGGTTGTCGACCGGCTGATCGGTTCCAAGAAGACACCTTCCGGCGCGTTGGCATGATCGCGCTGGCTGTCGCGCTGGCCGTCCTTGTCGGGGTGTCTCTCGGACTCCTCGGCGGGGGCGGCTCGATCCTGACCGTGCCGCTGCTGGCCTATGTGGCAGGCATGGAAGCCAAGCAGGCGATCGCCACCTCGCTTGTGGTGGTCGGGGTCACCAGCGCGGTCAGCACCCTGTCTCATGCCCGCGCCGGCCGGGTGCAGTGGCGCAGCGGCCTGATGTTCGGGGTGGCCGGCATGGTGGGTGCGTATCTCGGCGGGTTGCTGAGCTATGTGGTCGACGGATCGATACTGCTGCTCGCCTTCACGGTGGTGATGGTCGCCACCGGCATCGCCATGATCAAGGGACGCACCGCGTGTGCACCGACGACGCGGACCATGCCGATCGTCAAGGTGCTGCTGATGGGGCTCGGTGTCGGCGTGGTGACGGGTGCGGTGGGCGCCGGCGGCGGATTCCTCGTGGTGCCCGCTCTTGCCCTGCTGGGCGGCCTGCCCATGCCCGTCGCGGTGGGAACTTCACTTCTGGTGATCACGATGAACTCCGCAGCGGGTCTGGCCGGTCACCTCAGTACCGTGCCGATCGACTGGACCATTGCGGGCGCGGTGACCGCCGCGGCGGTGCTGGGCAGCCTGCTCGGCACCCGGCTGACCGCCCAGGTGGACCCTGACGCGGTGCGGCGGGCCTTCGGCTGGTTCGTGTTGCTCATGGCCTCGGTCATCCTCGGCCAGGAGCTACATCCGGCCGTCGGGCTCACCGCGGCAGGCCTGACCGCACTCGCCGGGCTCGGCAACCTCAGCTGTGCGCGGCTGGGATGGTGTCCGATGCGGTGGCTCTTCGGTCCACCCCGGGCCGCAACATGACCACGCCCACATACCCCCGAGGGTATGATGGAGGCAAGAAACCCAACGTTAAGGGGACCCCATGATCTGCGACGAGGAATCGATCTCCGCCATCCTCAACCGGCTGCGGCGCGCGCAAGGACAGCTCGCCGGCGTCATCACCATGATCGAGCAGGGCCGTGACTGTAAGGAAGTCGTCACGCAACTCGCCGCGGTGTCCCGTGCGCTGGACCGCGCGGGATTCAAGATCGTCGCGACCGGTCTGCGCGAGTGCATCACCGGCGAGAGCGACGAACCGATGGATGTCGCCGAACTCGAGAAGCTGTTCCTGACCCTGGCGTGACCGGGCGTCCCCGACTGTCTCAGCTCACGGTCAGGGGCTCGTCCTCGTTGCTCGCCGGAACCTGCGCTCCCCCGGCGATCTGCGGAACCCGGGTGGCCCGCACGTAGACGGTGTCGCCCTCGCGTAGTCCCAGCGCCTCGGCGTCGCCACGGGTGATCTGCGCGGTGAACGGCACATGCGTTGCGGCGCTGGTGAGTTCGACCCGCACCTCGAAGCCGAGCATCACGATCCGATCGATCGTGGCCCTGAGCACCCCGGTGGCCTCGGCAGTGCCGTCACCGGCGGCTACGGCCAGCTCCGGATTCCGGCCCACACGAATGTCATGTGGACGCACCAGGATTCCGTTCAGCTCGGACACCGCGCCCAGGAACGACATCACGAACGCATTGGCCGGCTCGTCGTACACCTCGGTGGGTGAGCCGACCTGCTCGATACGTCCCTTGTTGAGCACCGCGATCCGGTCTGCCACGTCCAGCGCCTCGGCCTGGTCGTGGGTCACCAGCACCGTCGTAACGTGGACCTCGTCGTGCAGACGGCGCAGCCAGGTACGCAGGTCGTCACGCACCTTGGCGTCCAACGCCCCGAACGGCTCGTCGAGCAACAGCACCTGCGGATCCACCGCCAGCGCCCGCGCCAGGGCCATGCGCTGACGCTGACCACCGGACAGCTGGTTCGGATAGCGGGTCTGAAAACCCGCCAGCCCCACCACTTCCAGTAGGTTGTCCACCTTCTCCTTGACCTCGGCCTTGGGACGTTTGCGGATCTTGAGGCCGAAGGCCACGTTGTCGCGGACCGTCAGGTGTTTGAAGGCCGCGTAATGCTGGAACACGAAACCGATCCCGCGGCGCTGCGGCGGGATCCCCGTGACATCACGCCCGTTGATGGTGATGGTCCCGCTGTCGGGCTGATCCAGGCCCGCGATGGCGCGCAGCAGGGTGGACTTGCCCGAGCCACTCGGGCCGAGCAGCGCGGTCAACGAGCCTGACGGCACCTCGAAGTCGATGTTGTCGAGAGCCGCGAAATCACCGTAATGCTTGTTGGCGCCCCGAACCACGATCGCGTCGGTCATAGTTCTTGTCTCCTTCTCAGGCCTACTGCGTGGCCTTGATTCGGCGTCGGTCGAGGATCACCTGGACCACCAGGACGATCACGGCCACCGCCATGAGCAAAGTCGAGACGGCGTACGCCCCGTACACCGAATCGGCGGTGCCGCGGTTGTAGCGGTCGGCCACCAACAGGGTCAGCGTCTGGGAGGTCCCCGGCAGGTTGGACGACACCATGATCACCGCACCGAACTCCCCCAGCGTGCGGGCGATGGTCAGCACGATGCCGTAGGTCAAACCCCACCGGATGGACGGCAGGGTGATCCGCCAAAATGTCTGCCACCACGTCGATCCCAGTGTGGCGGCGGCTTCCTCCTGGTCGGTGCCGATCTCGTGCAACACCGGCTCGACCTCACGGATGACGAACGGCACAGTGACGAAGATGCTGGCCAGCACGATGCCGGGGATTCCGAAGATTATCTTGAATCCGAGATTGTTCTCGACGAAGCCGAGCAGACCCGCCGAGCCCCACAACAGGATCAGTGCGACACCGACGACCACCGGCGACACCGCGAACGGCAGGTCGATTACCGCTTGCAGCGCACTCTTGCCGCGGAACCGGTTGCGCGCCAACACCAAGGCAGTGGGAACCCCGAACAATACGTTCAGCGGCACCACGATCGCGACCACCAACAGCGAAAGGTTCAGCGCCGAGATGGCCGCGGGGGTGCTCACCGAGGCGAAGAAGGCGCCTACGCCAGGGCCGAAGGTGCGCCACAAGATCAGCCCGACCGGAACCACCACCAGCACCGTCACATAGGTCAGTGCCAGAAAACGAAGCAGATAACGTACCGACGGTGAGAGCGTCATGCCGAGAGCTCCTCACGTTTGGCCGCGCGTGAGCCGACCGCCCGCAGCACGAACAGCACCAGGAACGAGATCAGCAGCAGCACAATCGAGATCGCCGCGGCGCCGGTGCGATCGTCGTTCTCGATCAAGGTGCGGATCCACTGCGAGGACACCTCGGTCTCGCCCGGTACCGCACCACCGATCAGTACCACCGAACCGAATTCGCCGATGGCACGCGAGAACGCCAGACCCGCTCCGGAAAGCAGGGACGGCAGCAACGCCGGCAGGATCACCTTGACGAAGATCACCCGGTTGTTCGCGCCCAGCGACGCGGCCGCCTCCTCGGTTTCCTGGTCGAGCTCGAGCAGCACAGGCTGTACGGAGCGCACCACGAACGGCAGCGTGACGAACAACAGCGCGACGCCCACACCCCACTTGGTGTGCTGCAGGTGCAGACCCACGGGACTGGCAGGCCCGTACAGCGCCAGCATCACCAGACTCGCCACGATGGTCGGCAGGGCAAACGGTAGGTCGATCACCGAGTCGATCAGCCGCTTGCCAGGGAAGTCGTCACGGGTCAGCACCCACGCCACGATCAAGCCGAAGAAGAGGTTCACCACTGTCACGCCGGCCGAGATGGTCAACGTCACCCGGAACGATTCCAGCGCGGCGTTGGAGGTGACCGCCAGCCAGAAGGCGTTCCACCCGCCGCCGGCCGCCTGCCACAGGATCGCCGCCAACGGCAGCAGAACGATGACGCTCAACCAGATCGAGGCCGCACCGACGCGCAATGAGGTGCTGCCGTAGCGGCCGGGCCGCGCGGCGGGGGAAAAATCCCCCGCCGCGGGAGCAACCGATTCGGGCTGGGCTACAGAAGTCATCCAGTCGCCTGCTTGTAGATCTTGGTGATCGAGCCGTTGTCCTTGTCGAACAACGCCGGGTCGACCTCTTTCCATCCGCCGAGATCAGCGATCGTCCAGAGCTTCTCCGGAGTCGGGAAATCCTTGGCGAAGTCCGCTGCCACCGCGGGGTCGACCGGGCGGAACCCTGCTTCGGCCCACAGCTTCTGCCCCTCGGCGGTGAACAGGAAGTTCGCCAGTGCCTTGGCTTTGTCGGCGTGGGCACTGGTCTTGACGACCGCCACGGGGTTCTCGATCTTGAAGGTCTGCGGCGGATTGACGTGTTCGATGTCCTTGCCCTGCCGCTCGACGTTGATCGCCTCGTTCTCGTAGCTGATCAGTACGTCGCCGGTGCCCTGCAAGAACACATCGGTGGCCTCACGCCCTGAACCGGGCCGCGTCTTGACGTGCTCGGTCACCAGCTTGTTGACGAAGTCCAAACCGGCCGCGGAATCCTTGCCGCCGTTGCCCTTCGCCGCGTAGGGCGCCAGCAGGTTCCACTTGGCCGACCCTGAACTCAGCGGGCTCGGGGTGACGACCTCGAGCCCGGGCTGCAGCAGATCGTCCCAGTCCTTGATGCCCTTGGGGTTGCCCTTGCGCACCACCAATGACACCACGGAACCGAACGGCACGCCCTTGGTATTGCCCGCGCTCCAGTCGTCGGCCACCTTGTCGGCCTTGACCAACCGGGTCACGTCGGGTTCGACCGAGAAGTTCACGATGTCGGCCGGCTTGCCGTCGGCCACGGCTCGGGACTGATCGCCCGATGCGCCGTAGGAGGTCCGCACCGCCACACCCTTACCTTCTTCGCTGGCGGTGAAGGCCGGGATGATCTTGCTCCATCCCGGTTCGGGAACCGCGTAGGCCACCAGGGTCAGCGTGGTGTCGGCACCGGCCGCCCCCTGATCACCGCCGGCGACGTCACTGGCGCCGCCACCGCAGCCGACCGCCAGCACACCGGTGGCGGTCAGGACAGTGGCAGTACGCCAGAACTTACTGAGATTGGGCTTGTTAACAGGCACTGAGAACCTTTCTTACGGACAGCGGGCAATTAGAGGTCCGTCATGCGGAAAGGCGAAGGAGTCGTGGGAGGCAAGAGAGCATCCGGGCACAGAACCGCCACCGACACCAAACCGCGGACGGGTTGGAGTCAGCGACAACAGGCGACGTCAGCAACAGCGCATGAACCCACGGCAATGAGAGCCAAGACATGGCTCTCAGTCTTGCCGGACGCTGAAGGCATGGCGCGAAGAATAACAGAATTCCACCGTCGCGCCTGCCGAGCGATATGTGGCCCGACTAGCGGGTCAGCAACCACATCACGATGACCAGGACAAGCAGCAGAATCAAGATCAACGTGACACGTGAGCGCGGCATACCGTTCACTCGGATTCCACCTCGTCCGCCGGGGCGTGGCGCAGCCGGTGCAACCCGGTGATGCCCCAGCCCAGCGCGCCGTCGAGCACCACTGCGCTGCCATAGGCCAACGCCAGCACCACCGGCATCACCACCGCGGTCTGCACGACGAACGGCAGCCCGGTCAGCCACAGTTCGACGCCGTCCCACCAGTTCAGGATTGCCGTCATGGGGCCAGCCTAGGCGATCGGCGAGAATCATCCCGTCACGCCAGTAACGTTCGACACGCACGGCTTGGGTAGACGACACCTGTATCCGCAGATGATGATGTGCGGATGGTTCTGCAACACACCGAGCCCACGGATGTCGTCGCGCCACTCGAAAAGAAGCCTCCGGCCACCAAGACCGGCGACACGCCGTTGACGGTCACCGCCCCGGTGCCGTACTCGACCAGCGGTGCCTTGCGGAACCCGTTCCCGCCGATCGCCGACTACGGGTTCCTGTCCGACTGCGAGAACACCTGCCTGATCTCCTCAGCCGGATCGGTCGAGTGGCTGTGCGTCCCGCGGCCCGACTCCCCCAGCGTGTTCGGCGCGATCCTGGACCGCAATGCAGGCCATTTCCGGCTCGGCCCCTACGGGGTGACGGTCCCGTCGGCACGGCGCTACCTGCCCGGCAGCCTCATCCTGGAGACCACCTGGCAGACCCACACCGGCTGGCTGATCGTGCGCGACGCACTGGTCATGGGTCCGTGGCACGACATCGAGACCCGATCGCGCACGCACCGGCGCACCCCCATGGACTGGGACGCCGAACACATCCTGCTGCGCACCGTCCGATGCGTCAGCGGCACCGTCGAGTTGGTGATGAACTGCGAACCGGCATTCGACTACCACCGCGTCAGCGCGTCGTGGGAGTACTCAGGGCCCGCCTACGGTGAAGCCATCGCACGCGCCAGCCGCAACCCCGACTCGCACCCCACCCTGCGTCTCACCACCAACCTGCGGATCGGCATCGAGGGTCGCGAGGCCCGCGCCCGCACTCGGCTCACCGAGGGCGACAACGTGTTCGTCGCACTCAGTTGGTCCAAACATCCCGCCCCGCAGACCTTCGAAGAGGCCTCGGACAAGATGTGGAAGACCAGCGAGTCGTGGCGGCAGTGGATCAACATCGGCGATTTTCCCGACCATCCCTGGCGGTCCTATCTGCAACGCAGCGCGTTGACCCTCAAGGGGCTGACCTACTCGCCCACCGGCGCACTACTGGCCGCCCCGACCACGTCACTGCCGGAAACCCCTCAGGGCGAACGTAACTGGGACTACCGCTACTCCTGGATCAGGGACTCCACATTCGCGTTGTGGGGCCTCTACACCCTCGGACTGGACCGGGAAGCCGACGATTTCTTCTCGTTCATCGCCGACGTGTCCGGCGCCAACAACGGCGAACGCCACCCGCTGCAGGTGATGTACGGCGTCGGCGGTGAACGCAGCCTGGTGGAAGAAGAACTGCACCACCTCTCGGGCTATGACAACGCCCGCCCCGTGCGCATCGGCAACGGCGCCTACAACCAGATGCAGCACGACATCTGGGGCACCATGCTGGATTCGGTGTACCTGCACGCCAAGTCACGCGAGCAGATTCCCGAGGCCCTGTGGCCGGTGCTGAAGAACCAGGTAGAGGAAGCCATCAAGCATTGGAAGGAACCCGACCGCGGGATCTGGGAGGTGCGCGGCGAACCGCAGCACTTCACCTCCAGCAAGATCATGTGTTGGGTGGCGCTGGATCGCGGATCGAAGCTGGCCGAGCTACAAGGTGAGAAGAGCTACGCGCAGCAGTGGCGTGCGACGGCCGAAGAGATCAAGGCCGACGTCCTGGCCCGCGGCGTGGACTCTCGCGGTGTCCTGACCCAGCGCTACAACGACGACGCGCTGGACGCCTCGTTGCTGCTGGCGGTGCTCACCCGGTTCCTGCCCTCGGACGATCCACGGGTGCGGGCCACCGTGCTGGCGATCGCCGACGAACTCACCGAGGACGGCCTGGTGCTGCGCTACCGGGTCGAGGAGACCGATGACGGTCTGTCGGGTGAAGAAGGCACGTTCACCATCTGTTCGTTCTGGCTGGTGTCGGCACTGGTCGAGATCGGCGAGGTGAGCCGGGCCAAGCATCTGCTGGAACGGTTGCTGTCCTTCGCCAGCCCGCTACACCTGTACGCCGAGGAGATCGAGCCGCGTACCGGCCGGCACCTGGGCAACTTCCCGCAGGCCTTCACGCACCTGGCCTTGATCAACGCCGTGGTGCACGTGATCCGGGCCGAAGAGGAGTCCGACAGCTCCGGGGTCTTCCAGCCCGCCAACGCGCCGATGTAGGCCGGGAGCTCACGTTCTACAGATGTCGGGGCCTTGTCCCGGCAAGCAATCATGGTGCGCCGATCTCTGGATTCGGCGACGCCCGGCGAGCAACATCGGTGTATGAGCTACAACCGCCTTCGTGCAGACGACACTTCGCGCATCAAGATCGACGTGGCGATCGGTGTTCTGGTCGCCCTGCGCGGTTGCGCTCCAGATCAGGCCTTCGCCGAGATGGTGCGGGTGGTGCACCGTACGGGCATCGGAATCGGAAGTATCGCAAGGGCTTTGGTAGACCTCGCCGGCGGCAGCTCTGGCACCTCGGCCGAGTACGCCGAAGCGTTCAACGCCTGGGGCGAGCTGCTGGCGCGGGCCCGGCGGATCCCGGTCAGCGCCCAGTAGCGGGCGCCCGGGCCACCAGCCAGGCCTGGCCGTCGCCCTCGGCCGCGCCGAGCGTCACGAGACCGGCAAACGCCGTTTCCAGTTCACGGGTGCCGGCCCGGAATCGGCCCGCCTGTGCGCCGACCTCGCTCAGTACACAGATCGCGAGGAGGCCGCCGGGCCGAAGACGCGCTGCCAGAGCCGGATACAGCCCAGGATCGCGGAACCGGTGACACAGCACCACGTCGACCCGAGGTCCCGATGGCAGGCCTTCGTCGAGATCGACGACATCGAAGCGGCAGCGCTCTGCCACCCCGCGGCGAGCGGCCGCGGCTCGGGCCCGGGTGATCGCCACCGAGGACACGTCGAGACCCCAGACGTCGAGTCCGCGCTCGGCCAGCCACAGCGAGCCCCGGCCGGCGCCACATGCGACGTCGAGCGCCGAGCCCGCCACGGGGAACTGGTCGGCGTGGCCGCTGAACACGGGCGGCAGGGCCGGCACGTCATCATCCGGCTCTCGGTCGGTGTAGGCCGCGTCCCAGCGGATGCGGTCCTGCTCGCTCACGTCGCCACCCTATGGGAGGGAATAGCGGCACACCCTTCGGGGTTAGCCCGTTCATGCGAGCCCTCGTCTACGACCCGCACGCTCCCGCCAACCTCCGATTCGACGAGGTCGCCGAGCCGTCAGCCGCCGATTCTCAGGCCCTCATCGATGTCCACGCGATCGCGCTGAATTTCGGAGAGCTGCACTTCATTGATCAGATGCGCCGCCCCGGCGAGGTTCCCGGCTGGGACAGTGCCGGCATCGTCACGCAGGCCGCAGCGGACGGCTCTGGACCGCCGGTCGGCGCCCGCGTAGTCGGGTTCAGCGGTGAGGCCGGCTGGGCCGAACGACGCGTGGTGTCCACCGACAATCTGGCCGAGCTTCCCGAGTTCGTCGAATTCGACGAGGCCGCCGCACTTCCGGTTGCCGGGGTGACCGCATTGCAGGCATTGAGGGCGCTCGGCCCGGTCGTCGGCCGTCGGGTCTTGATCACCGGCGCGTCCGGCGGCGTCGGACGATACGCGGTGCAACTGGCCGCCCGGGCCGGCGCGCACGTGGTGGCCGCCGTCGGCAGCGCCGCCCGCGGTGAAGGACTGGAGGAATTGGGCGCGGCCGAGGTGGTGATCGGGCTCGACACGGTATCCGAGCCGGTGTTCGGTGTACTCGACAACGTGGGCGGGAAACTGTTGGCCCAGGCGTTCAGCCTGGTGTCCGACGGGGGCTCGGTGCAGTCCATCGGAATGGCCTCCAATGAGCCGACCACGATCAACTTCGAGCAGGAGCGACGCACCGGAAACCGGAAACGGTTGGAGCCGTTCACAGTCCGAGCGCCGTTCCAGGACGACCTCCGTTATCTGCTGACCTTGCTGGCCGACGGCGAACTCGATCCGCAGATCGGTCTGCGGGATTCGTGGGAGAACACCGCCGCTGCCGCACAGGCGCTGTTGGGCCGCCAGGTCGCGGGCAAAGCCGTGCTGCGGGTCGTCTGACGCCGGCTCAGTTGCCCTGCCCGCCGCGTCCCCGCGACACCAGGTCGGCCACCGGATCCTTGCCGTTGATGAACCAGTCTCCGAGGATTCGCGCCTTATAGACCACGGGGTTGTGGGACGCGAGCGTACGGGCGTTGCGCCAATGCCGGTCCAGGCCGAGTTCTTCGGAGACCCCGGAAGCGCCCAGCGCATCGAACACCCGTGTGGTGGCGCGTAGCGCCGCCGCCACGATGACCAATTGGGCCTGGGTGACGGCCACTTCGGCCTCGACCAGCAACTGTCGAGCATTATCGTCGCTACCGGCGAGCCGTCCGGCCACGATTCGATCGAGGCTGCGTGCGCTCTGCGCCAGCGCCGCCGTCGCGCCGAAGGCCTCGGCCGACACCTCACCGATCACCTGCAACAGCTGCGCATCAGCGGCCGGAACCTCTGCCAGCCCCTGCGGGTAGTTGCGCTTGCGAGCGGACAACGCTGCCGAGCCGTCACGCTGTGCGGCCTTGATGATTCCGGTGAGCACCGCCAGCATGGCGATCTGGTAGAAGTGCGCCTGGTAGGTGAACCGCTCGGTCGCCGGAAACACATTTCCGCGTTCGGCCCGGGCCCGCTCGTAGCGCGCCGAACCGCTGCCAGTTGTGCGCTGGCCGAAGCCGCGCCAATCATCGATCAGGGTGACGCCGGGATCGTCGGCGCGAACCAGAGCCGTCCACAGCTCACCGTCCTCACCACGGCCGAGCACATCCAGCCAGTCGGCGTAAAGACTGCCCGTCGCATAGTATTTCGCGCCGGTCACCCGCCAATGGTCGTCCTCTTCGGTGACCGTTGTCGCCAGATTCGCCAGGGTCAGGTTATTGGCCTCCGTCCAGCCACCGCCGACGAACTCGCCGGCCAGGAACCTCTTGATCCACGTGGTGTTGTCCTCGGAAACCGGTGCGTTGAGCCGGTCTTCGACGAATGCCAGGTGGTTACGCCAGATATGGGCGATGTTCGCGTCGGCCTCTCCCAGCTCGGCCAGCAGCAGGAAGGTCTGCTCGAGCGAAGCACCGAAACCGCCCTGCTCGGCAGGGATCCGCAAGGTACCGAAACCGGCGTCGTTCAGCCAACGGACCTGCTCGTGTGGGAGTACCCGGTCGTTTTCGCGTTGCCGGTTCCCCTCCGCGATCCGCTCGAAAATCGGCCCGAACACCGAGCGCAGTTCGGCGTCATAGCCCGTCGGGCGTTTCAGAAGAGTGTTCTCCGTGGTCATTGTGACTTCTCCTCGGCATCGATCCGGTATGCGTACTCGTCGCGGACGGTGCGATATCCCAACCGCGCGTAGAGCAGATGGGCATTGCTGGCATTGGCGATGTCGGTGCCCAGCGAAGCGTGGGTGAAACCACGCCGCAACGCCGCCAGCCAGAGCTTTCGCAGCATCAACTCGGCCGTTCCGGACTTACGCCTGTCCGCGCGCACACCGATGTAATCAGTGTGCGCACTGCGGATCTCGTCCGGGCCGACTCCGGAGGTGTAGGTGGAACCGAGAACATACCCGATCACCACACCGTCCTCATCCACTGCGGCCAGGCTGAAATCCGGGGTGAACGCCCGGCTGGCGAGGTGATACTTCCAGCGCTGTGGTGTCTTCGACATGTTTCCGAAATGCTCGCGGAAGGTCTCGAATTGCACCCGTCGAACTTCTTCGGTGAGACCTGCGGCCACCACCTCGGGCCAGGACAGGATGTGCACCGAGTCGATCCGGGCATCGTCCAGAGCGGCGGGATCCTCCTCGCTCAAGGACTTTCGAGTGCTGGCGAATTGGCGCTCGCGTCTGCCTCCGCGGGCGATCAGTTCCTCGATCGTCACCGCCTGGTCGGCACCGATGAACACCCGCAGGTAGGCACCGGGCACTGCCACCCTGCGGAACTGCTCGACGCTGGAAGCGACGATCGCGCGCACCGCGTCCACCGGTGCCTGCGGACCGAATACGAAGCTTCCCAGCACTTCCGGTTCCGCACCGTCCGGCCGATGCAGGGCGGCGTAGCCGGCCACGGCGCCAGACTCGTCGGACAGGACCACAGCCGAGCCGGGATACGCGCCGTCGAGTTGTTCGGCGATGTCTCTCGAGTCGGCCGCGAACTTGCGTCCGCCGATACCCGGCGTGGTGGCCAGGAAGTCGGCGATCAGCGGATGATGGCGCGGGGTTATCTCGGCGATCGTCCAACCAGCCGTCACCACGGCGGCGTCCTGGGTCAATGTCACGACGTCACACCTGCATCGATCCAGCGCTGCTGTTCCTCGGGTGAGACGCTTTGGATCGTGCCGATCCGGTTGGCCACCTCGGGCCGCGTCCGCTTGAGGTACCAGTACCAGGACAGGCCGGCCAGCAGGATGGCGCCGAATACGAAAGGCAGTATGTTGAACGGGAATTCGGGCACCGGGTAGAAGTTGCTGACGATCACGTATCCCAGACCGATGGCGGCCGCGACGGCGACGGCCAGGCGCTGCGGGGTCAAGGCGCCGATCTTGCGCAACCAGATCGGCGTGGCGATGACCACCAGCAGATAGCTCACCAGAAAGCCCCAGTTGGCCACATAGCCGCCGTAGACATCGAAAACCAGCCGGCCCGCGGAGCTGAACGTGGCCGTGATCGAGAACGCCAGCGCCAGGATCCCGACGAACACCACGCCGGCCCACGGCGTCTTGTAGGTGGGATGCACCTTGGTGAACACCTGCGGCAACGCACCCTCGTGGGCGAAGGTGAACAGCGATCGGGACGCCGCCGTGGTGACCGCGGTGACGAACACGATGAACGCGATGGCGACGGCACCGCTGACGATCTGGTTCACCCAAGCCACCCCGACGCTGGACGCCAGTTGCGGCAGCACCGCCTTGTCCCCGTCGATCTCACCGAAGTGCAGGATCTGCGGATATGTCGCGAAGATGTAGAGCGCACCGATCAGGAGTACGACCCGCAGCAAGGATCTGGCGATGTTGCGGTGCGCGTCCTTGGCCTCGGCGCCGAGCGAGGCGACGCTTTCGAAGCCGGCGTAGGAACCCACCGCGGTGACCGCCGCGATGAACGTCGCACTGGAACCGAGATGTTGGGGGTTCCACTGCTCCCAGTCGATGTGGAATCCGTAGCCGATGTAGGAGGCCACGATGATCACCAGGATCGACGCGATGGCCAGCAATTCGAAGGCCAGCTCATATTTGGCGGCCAGCGAAACCCCGCGGTACGGCAGGTATACCGCGACCCCGACCACAACGAGCACCAGCAGTAGGCGGAACCAAACCGCCTGGGAGCCAAGGCCGATGGATTCCAGGAACGCGTCCAGGTAGAGCACTCCGCCCAGGGTGCCGGTGGTGGCGAAACCGATGTAACCGAACAGCAGGCTGAACCCGGCGGCGAAGGCGAAGCCCGGCCCCAGACCGTTGCCGGTGTAGGTGCCCAGCGACCCGGAGGACACAGTGCGCTTGGCCTGGAAACTGATCGTGATCGCAACCAGCACGACAATGGACAAGCCGATCACCGCGGCCCACGCCGCCCCCTTGCCCGCCGCCACGAACAACGAGAACGGCACCACGGCCAACGCCACACTTGGTGCGGCTGCTGCCAGCCCCTGGGCGAATACGCCCCACGGGCCCAACGCCCCTGATTCCAGCCCGGTGGATTCGGCTGCGATCAGGGTGCGTCCTCCGGCGCCCGCCGTCGTCGGGTGCGTCTTCGGGTCGTCTGTAGTAGTCACGGCAATGTCCCTTTCTGACCGCGATGCCTGCCGCGGTGTGTACTGTCACACTGCCGCAATCGGATTCGTGTCGTCAGCTATGGAATCGGCGGGATTCTATTGCGAAGGAACGGAATTCCTGCGGAATGCGGCTCCCGGGTGTCCGTCGGACAGGAAGCCGTCGGCGCCACCGAACAGCTTCTGCCGCAACGTAGTCGGATCGGCCAGTTCGCGCGCCCGGCCACGTCGGCGGAGTTCGGGGATGAGATAGGTGGCCACATCCGCGAAACTGCCCGGGGTGACGTGATAGGCGATGTTGAAACCGTCCACCCCAGTCCGCTGGGCATAGGTGTCCAGCGCATCGGCCACCGTGGCTGCCGAGCCGACGAACAACTCGCCGCCGAACCCGCCCAGTCCCCCGACGTAATCACGCAACGTCAGGCGCTCCCGCGCCTCGGAATCGGTGACCGCAGCCAGGATGGAGCGACTGGCGTCGGTATCGAACTGCCCGATCGGGCGATCCACGCCGTACGTCGACCAGTCCACGCCGGACAGTGCCGACAGCAGCACCAGTCCGCCTTCCAGATCGTGAAAGTCAGCGAGTTCGCGGGCCTTGGCCTGTGCCGCGGAATCGGTGCTGTCCGTGACGATCTCGACCGAGGTGATGAATTTCAGGGACAGCGGGTCACGTCCGTGCGCAGCTGCCCGACGCCGGATGTCCTCGATATGGTTGCGCAGGACCTCGGGCCGCGGGTCACTGACGAACACCAATTCCGCGTTTCGGGCGGCGAACTCCCGCCCGGCCGGCGAGGTGCCCGCCTGGAACAACACCGGGGTGCGTTGCGGCGACGGCTCGACCAGGTGCGCCCCGGGCACCGTGAAATACCGCCCCTGATGGCCGATGTCGTGCACCTTCGTCGGATCGGTGTAGACCCCGCGTTCAGCATCACGCAGAACCGCGCCCGGCTCCCACGACCCTTCCCAGAGCTTGTAGGTCACTTCCAGGAACTCCTGGGCCATCGCGTACCGCTCGTCGTGCGGGATCTGCCGGTCCCGGCCGATGATGTTGCGCGCTGCGCTGTCCAGCAGGGAGGTGACGATGTTCCAGCCGATTCGGCCGCCGGTCAGGTGATCCAGCGTGCTGAACTTGCGGGCCAGCAGGTACGGACTCTCATAGG
Source organism: Mycolicibacterium fortuitum subsp. fortuitum (assembly GCF_022179545.1). The sequence goes on from NZ_AP025518.1 coordinate 4,073,434, forward strand.
TGGTGGACACCGTGATCCCGAAACCCAGCCGCTGGGTCACCGCGGCCATCGCCGACACCGCCAACAGGGGGTCGGTCACCGGTGTCTGCACGGCGCGGGCCAGCGCGGCACTGGCGTCGCCGCCGAAGACGTCTAATTGCCCGACGGCGTCGGCGATGAACAGCAGGTCGAATCCGCCGTCATCGAGCAGTTTCGCCAGTTCCACCCAGTAGCGGACATCGGTGTAGTCGGCGGTGCGGTCCTGCGGGTGACGCCACAGCCCGAAATTGCCGTGCGACACCGTCGACATGGTGAACGCCGACAACACATACGGTTCGGTCATGACAGACGCCGCTGCGGTACGTCGAGCCCCAGGTGGGATCGCAGTGTGGTGCCTGCGTATTCGTGGCGGAACAGCCCGCGTTTGCGCAGCACCGGGACCACTTGCTCGACGAAAAGCTCATGCTGACCGGGCAATCCGGAGTCGCGCAGCACGAACCCGTCGGCGGCACCGGTGGTGAACCACTGCTCGATCTCGTCGGCGATCTGTTCGGGCGTGCCCACCACGGCTGCGCCCCAGCCGTTGACCGTGCGGTACAGGAACTCTCGCACCGTCGGGTTACCGTCGGTGGCCAGCAGCCGATAACCGGTCAGCGCGGTCTGGTGGGTCTCGGTGTGCTCCGGGAAGGCTGATGCCGGAACCGGACCGTCCAGGTCCGCACCGGTGACATCCACATCGACCTCGAGTAGCCAACCGGCCTGGTACTGCGGGCTGAAGTACTCGTATTCCTGCTGCTGCGCGCGGCGGGCTTCCTCCTCGGTGGAGCCGACCAGATACCGCAGTGACGGCGTAATGAGGGGCGGTCGGGCCCGGCCCAACCGCCGCGCCTCCTGGTGGATCTGGGCATAGAACTCCTGGGCTCGCGCGCGGTTGCCGTGGCTGGTGAAGATCACCTCGGCGTGCCGGGCCGCGAAACCCCTCCCGGTTTCCGATGATCCGGCCTGGAAGATCACCGGCTGCCCTTGCGCCGAGCGGGCCGCGCCCAGCGGGCCTGCCACGTCGAAGTAGCGCCCGTGATGGTCGGTAGGTTGAATCTTGTTGACGTCATTGAAAATCCCCGAGACGCGGTCTTCGACGATCGTGTCCTCACCCCAGCCGTCCCACAGCTTGCGCACCACCTCGAGAGCCTCCTCGGCGATGCGGTAACGCTCGTCGTGCGCCACCACACCGCGGGCGCTGAAGTTGTCGGCGGCCGCCTGCGCGAAGCTGGTCACCAAATTCCAGCCGGCCCGGCCGCCACTGAGATGGTCGAGTGAAAGTAATTGCCGGGCAAGGTGATATGGATGCGCCAAGGTCGCCGACCCGGTGACCACCAGCCCGATCCGCTCGGTGACCGAGGACAGTGCCGCCGTCGCGGTGAGCGGTTCGAAGTCCTCGGTGATCTTGTACGGCCAGGTCGCCGGCGGGCCGTAGTTGAGGCCGTCGGCGAAGAACAGCGCATCGAACGTGCCGGCCTCGGCGGTCTGCGCATGGCTGATCAGCCGGCGGCGCACCCCGGCGGTGCTGTTGTCGATATCAGGATGCCGCCACGGCCCGGTTGACCGGGTATTGCCGAAGGCCAGCAGATGAAGCTCTCTGGACACTCCGGCGACACTACGATCGGCACCGCCTCACGACGAGGGTTGCGCTCAGCGCGAAGCAATCCCGAGCGCCGGCTACTTCTTGGGCTTGTCGGCGGCCGCGTCGGTGGACAGGGCCGCGACGAACGCCTCCTGAGGAACATCCACGCGACCGATGGTCTTCATGCGCTTCTTGCCCTCCTTCTGCTTCTCCAGCAGCTTGCGCTTACGGGTGATGTCGCCGCCGTAGCACTTGGACAGGACGTCCTTGCGGATCGCCCGAATATTCTCGCGGGCAATGATTTTCGACCCGATCGCGGCCTGTACCGGCACCTCGAACTGCTGGCGCGGGATGAGCTCCTTGAGCTTGGTGGTCATCTTGTTGCCGTAGGCCGACGCCGAATCCTTGTGCACGATCGCGCTGAACGCGTCCACGGCCTCACCCTGCAGCAGGATGTCGACCTTGACCAGATCGGCCATCTGCTCGCCGGCCTCCTCGTAGTCGAGGCTGGCGTAGCCGCGGGTGCGGGACTTCAGCGAGTCGAAGAAGTCGAAGATGATCTCGCCCAACGGCATGGTGTAGCGCAGCTCGACCCGCTCGGGCGAGAGGTAGTCCATGCCACCGAGCTCGCCGCGCCGCGATTGACACAGCTCCATGATGGTGCCGATGAACTCGCTGGGCGCGATGACGGTGGTCTTGACCACCGGCTCGTAGACCTCCCGGACCTTGCCCTCTGGCCAGTCCGATGGGTTGGTCACGACGATTTCCGTTCCGTCGTCCTTGATCACCCGGTAGACCACGTTGGGCGAGGTGGAGATCAGGTCCAGGTTGAACTCGCGTTCCAGGCGTTCGCGGGTGATCTCCATGTGCAGTAGCCCGAGGAAGCCGCAGCGGAAGCCGAAGCCCAGTGCTACCGAGGTCTCCGGCTCGTAGGTCAGCGCGGCGTCGTTGAGCTGAAGCTTGTCCAGTGCGTCGCGCAGATCCGGGTAGTCCGAGCCGTCGACCGGGTACAGCCCCGAGTACACCATCGGCTTGGGTTCGCGGTAGCCGGTCAGTGCCTCGGTGGCGCCCTTGCGTGCTGTGGTCACGGTGTCGCCGACCTTGGACTGGCGGACGTCCTTCACACCCGTGATGAGGTAACCCACCTCGCCGACACCGAGGCCCTCGCTGGCCTTCGGCTCGGGCGAGACGATACCGACCTCGAGCAGTTCGTGGGTGGCGCCAGTGGACATCATCGCGATGCGCTCGCGCGGGGTGATCTTGCCGTCGACGACACGCACATAGGTGACCACACCGCGGTAGATGTCATAGACCGAGTCGAAGATCATCGCGCGGGCGGGAGCGTCGGCATCGCCCGTCGGCGCAGGCACCTGCCGCACCACCTCGTCGAGCAGCTCGGCGACCCCCTCGCCGGTCTTGCCGGACACCCGCAGCACGTCGGACGGCTCGCAACCGATGATGTGCGCGAGCTCACCGGCGTAACGCTCCGGGTCCGCGGCAGGCAAATCGATCTTGTTGAGCACCGGGATGATCGTGAGATCCCGGTCGAGCGCCAGGTACAGGTTGGCCAAAGTCTGCGCCTCGATGCCCTGGGCGGCGTCAACCAGCAACACCGCCCCCTCGCACGCCTCCAGGGCGCGGGACACCTCGTAGGTGAAGTCGACGTGGCCGGGGGTGTCGATCAGGTGCAGGACGAACTCTTCGTCGTTGACCTTCCAAGGCAGCCGGACATTCTGTGCCTTGATGGTGATGCCGCGCTCACGCTCGATGTCCATGCGGTCCAGATACTGCGCACGCATCGACCGGTCGTCGACGACGCCGGTGAGCTGCAGCATCCGGTCCGCCAGCGTCGATTTGCCGTGGTCGATGTGGGCGATGATGCAGAAGTTCCTGATCTGCGCCGGCGCAGTGAACGTCTTGTCGGCGAAGCTGCTGATGGGAATCTCCTGGTGAGCGTGGGTGTCCAGCACGTGCTGTGCCCCTCCAGGGTATCGAGCAAGCACCGTCACAACACAATCGCCAGGGGCTACTCGCTTATGCTCGACATCATGGCGTCGCAGTGGAAGGCGTTCCAGCAGGTCCTCAAGGGCGTCATGGATGGTGCCGAGAACCTGGTGTTCAACGAGGCTCCCAAATTCGTGCGCCAGCTTCAGACCACCGACAACGTGCCGCGGACGGTGCAACACGGCATCCAACAGGGTCTTCAGCAGGGCCTCAGGCTGGGACTCGGCGTGCTCGCCGGGGCGGCTGCCCCGCCACCTCAGGCGATCACCGCGGGACGGCCCGTGTCCAAGCACAGCGTGCCCACTGCGCACCGGGCCCGCAAAGTCGTCTACGCGCCGGACCTCGACGGGCAGGCCGATCCGGGCGAGATCGTCTGGACCTGGGTGGCGTACGAGGATGACCCGACGCGGGGCAAGGACCGTCCGGTGCTGGTGGTGGGTCGGGATCAGCGCACGCTGCTCGGGCTGATGCTGTCCAGCCAGGACCACCACCGGGACGATCCGGACTGGGTCGCGATCGGTGTCGGCACCTGGGACTACGACGGCAGGCCGAGTTGGGTGCGGCTCGACCGCGTGCTCGACGTCCCTGAGGAAGGCATCCGGCGTGAGGGCGCCATCCTCGACCGCCAGCGGTTCGAATCGGTCGCCATCCGGTTGCGCGCCGAGTACTCCTGGAGCTAGCCCGACGGATCGGTACCGCGGGTGAACCGGACGTACGCTCCGGCATCGTCGACGGTGATCTCGCAGCGCACCCCGTACACGTCGGCCACCAGGTCTTCGGTGAGCACTTCCAGCGGACTGCCCGCGGCCATCACCCTGCCTCGCGACAGGATCACCAAATGATCGCAGAACATCGCTGCGAGGTTGAGGTCGTGCAGGGCCACGATGCTGGTGATGTCGAGTGCGCGGATCAGCGCCAGGATCTCCAGTTGATGGGCGATGTCGAGGTGATTGGTCGGCTCGTCCAGCAGTAACTCGCTGGGCTCCTGCGCGAGGGCCCTGGCGATCTGCACGCGCTGACGTTCACCGCCCGAAAGCGTGTGCCACAGACGGTCGGCCATGCCGTCCAGGCCTGTGGCCGTCAGTGCGGCCGCCACCGCGGCTCTGTCGTCACCACTGCCGCCGAACACCGAACTGTGCGGGATGCGCCCGAGCCGAACCACGTCGCGCACGGCGATGTCCAACTCGGTATCGGCGTGCTGGCCGACCATCGCCACCCGACGTGCCACCGCGCGTCGCGACATCTTGTGCAGATCACGACCGTCGAGTTGCACGGCGCCGGAGTCTGGCCGGTCGACGCCTGCCAGCAGACGCAACAGCGAGGACTTGCCGGATCCGTTGGGGCCCAACAGGCCGACCGTGCTTCCCGGAGCGGGATCAACCGTCACACCGTTGAGCACGAGGCGGCCGGATCTGCTCCACCGCACCGCGTCCGCTCTCAACGTCATCGATCAACCCTCTTACGGCGCAACAAGATCAACGCGAAGGCGGGCACCCCCAGCAGCGCGGTGACCACCCCGGTGGGCAACTCCTGGGGCGCGAACACCGTGCGGGCCAAGGTATCCACCCAGACCATGAAGACCGCACCCAGGATTGCCGTCGTGGGCAGTAGACGACGATGCCCGGGACCGACGACGAACCGCGCGGCGTGCGGCAACACCAGCCCGACGAACCCGATCGCCCCGGCCGCACTCACCAGGGCCGAGGTCACCAGAGCCGTGATCACCAGCAACACCACGCGGGCCCGATTCACCGAGACTCCCAAAGTCGCTGCGGCATCCTGGCCGAACGCGAAAGCGTCCAGGGTGCGCGCCATGGCCAGACACACCACCAACCCGGTACCGACGACGGCCGCACAGATGAGCACATCCGACCAGGACACCCCGGCAAGCGAACCGAGCAGCCAGAAGAGCACTCCCCTGGTCTGCTCGGCGTCGGCCGAGGACAACACGATGAACGATGTCAACGCCGAGAACAGTTGGGTACCGGCCACCCCGGCGAGCACCACCCGGTCTGTCCCGCCGCCGGCGGCGTAGGCGAGCAGCAGCACCACGGCGAACGACACCACCGCTCCGATGAAGGCACCGCCGGACAGACTCAGCGTGCCCGCTCCCACTCCGAGCACCGCGACCAGAACCGCGCCAGTCGAGGCACCCGAGGACACCCCGAGCACGAAGGGGTCGGCCAACGGATTGCGCAGCAGCGACTGCAGAATCGCCCCGCACAGCGCCAGCCCGGCACCGCTCAGGGCGGCCAGCACCACCCTCGGCAATCTCAGCTGCCAGACGATGCTGTCCTGTAATCGCGTCGCCCCTGAAGACCCTGCGCCCAGACGGTCACCGACGATGCGGTACACGTCGCCCACCGACAACGCGGCCGGGCCGATGGTGATGGCCACCGCCGCCGAGAACACCAGCAGGACCAGGCCGGCAACCCACAGACCGCCCACCCATCCGGTGCGTACGCTCACCGGGGCGAACCCAGACCGAGCTCGGCCAGGCCCCGGGCCACCTTCTCGGCGCCGTCCACGGTGCGGATCGACGGGTTGAGATCGGCTCCGTTGACCACGATGTAACGACGGTGGCGGACGGCGGTCAGCCCGCGGGTCAGCGGATCCGATTCCAGGAAACGGACTTTCGTCTCCAGTGCGTCACCGTCGATCGTGCGGCGGCTCAGGTCGCCCAGCACCAGCACGTCGGGGTCGCGGTCGGCCACACTCTCCCAACTCACCTGCGGCCATTCGTCGGTGGTGTCGGCGAAGACGTTGCGCGCCCCGACGGCCCCGGCGATCACCCCGGGTGATCCGCAGCAGCCGGCGAAGTAGGGCGCGCGAACGTCGGAGAACCAGAACGCCATGTCGACGCCCGCGGGAGCCGCGGCAACCGAGTCCATCCGCGCACGCAGCTCGGCGACGAGCCGGTCGCCGCGATCGGCAACACCGAATATTGTTGCCAGGTCGCGAATCTCGGCGTATATCGCCTCCATGGTGAACGGAGTGGTGCGTGCACCGTCGCCGTTCACCGACGTCTTGCCGTCACAGTCGCTGGGTGCCAGATACGTCGGGACGCCCAGATGTTCGAACTGGTCGCGATCGGCGACTCCCCCCGGCCCGAGGGTTCCGCCGAACGAGGCCGTCACCAGATCGGGCCCGGCGTCGAGCACCGTCTCCAGCGACGGCTTGTTCACGGCCAGACGCGGCACCCGGGCGTTGTCGACGGCCAGGTCGGATCGGACAGGGTCGGTCCAGGTGGCGGTGCCGGCCATCCGGTCCGCCAGGCCCAGCGAGAGCAGGATCTCGGTGGAGCTCTGGTTGAGCGAGACCGCGCGCTGCGGCGGTGCATCGATCACCACCTGCCTGCCGCAATTCTCCAGGGTCAGTGGATATCCCGGTCCGGCGGCGGGGACCTCGGTCGGACCGGTCTGAGCACACCCCGCCAGCAGCATCGCGGTCACCGCACCCGCGATCAGCCGGGCCGCTGCGTTCACTGCGCCAGACCGAAAGTCCGGAAACCGGCGGCCAGCTTCTCCAAGGCGTCGATCTCGCGAATGCCCGGATCAAGTTCGGACCCGGTCAGCACGACATAGCGTTTCTGCCGCACCGCCGTCATGTTCCGGGTGACCGGATTCGATTCCAGGAACTTCACTTTGGTCTCCAGGGAATCGCCGTCGATGCGCCTGCGGTTGAGATCGGCCAGTACCAGGACATCGGGGTCACGGTCGGCCAGCGACTCCCAGCTGACCTCCGGCCAGTCTTCGCGGGTATCGGAGAAGACATTGGTGACACCGAGCTGGGTGGCGTACAAGCCCGGCGCTGAGCAACATCCGGCCAGATACGGCGTGCGCAGTCCCGAAAACCAGAATGCGACCGTGGTATCGGACCCCCTGATCGACGGCGTTTCGTCCAATCGCCTGGTCAGACGGGCGATCAGTTCCTGACCACGTTGCTGCACATCGAAAATCTGTGCCAGCTCCGCGATTTCGCGAAACAGCACGTCCAGTGTCAGTGGGTCGGAACGGGTGACGGTCTCTCCGTTCACGTCCGCTCCGTGGCACACCGAAGGTGATTGATACGTCGGGATACCCAGTTGGGCGAACCTTGGGCGGTCGGCAACCACCGCGGGCGTGAAGGTGTGCGCGCTGGCCGAAGTCACCAGGTCCGGCTCGACACCGAGCACGACTTCCAGTCCCGGGTCGTTGTCCGCGAGCCGGGGCACATCGGCGTTGTCGTCAGCGAGCTCAGGAAGTACCGGGTCGAACCAGGTCGAGGTACCGACCATCCGGTCGGCGAGCCCGAGGGCCAACAGGATTTCCGTCGAAGCCTGATACAGCGACACCGCACGCTGCGGGGGCCCGTCGAACGTCACCGTCACACCACAGTTCTCGATCGTGAGCGGATAGCTGGTCGGGCCTGCACCCTGCAGACGCCCGGGCTCACCGGCGGCGGGATCTGAATGTCCACACGCCACCATGAGCGGCAACGCCACGGCCAGCAGAGACAACAGTGCGGTGGATGCACGCACGGCCAAACTTCCTTTGATCCAGGGCCCAGTCGCGGAGCCGTCAACGGTCATTGCCTGCCACAGGTGATCGGACTCGAGGCGCTGCCTCATACCGTTGCGCGTCAGTTCCGGCCTTGCACCGGATTCCCCTGTTGGTCGGCCTTCGCACTGTAACAGTCACAATGTCGGCGATCGGCCCCTCGCAGCGGGGCAAGCCGATGCATTAAATCGGCGTGAGCGGGCACTCCTAGCTCATGACCGCGCTACCACCCGACCCCGACCCGGCCGAGACACCCGATCTGGAACCCGGCGGTGGCGTCGCTCCCGGTGCCACGCCACCGGACTCGGCGCAAACCTCGGGACTCGGCGAACCAGCCCCGCGGCCCAGGCACAGGTACAGCCCCACATCGGTGGCCGCGATCATCGGACTCGTGCTGTTGATCGCGGTGTTCGTCGCGGTCGGGGTGTTGCTGATCATGAGGATGTCCGGCGTTTTCAATTAGCCAGACTGCCGGCCGATCTGCCTACCGCGGCCGGCGCCACATCGCGGTCATGATCGGCCCACCATCGGGCAGCACGATCTCGCCGGTGACCTCGAACCCGAACCGCATGTAGTACGGGACGTTGTGGGGATTGCTCGATTCCAGATATGCCGGTGCGTGTTCGGCGTCCACCCGCTCCAGCCGGGACTGCATCAGGGCATGGCCGAAACCACCGCCGCGCACAGTCGGATCACTGCCGATCACCGCCAGATACCAGTGCGGTTCCTCCGGATGATGCTGCTTCATGAGCTCGACCACCTGCTGGCCTCGCCTCAGGTCGCGGCCGAATGCCAGCACCATCGTGGGCAGCATCCGAAGCTCTTCGCGTGGGGTCTGTTTCCAGCGGCCCGGCCCGTCCCACAACGCTGCCGCGCCGATCTCGCCGTCCCGCGCGGCCACCTCGGCACCACCACCGGCAAGGAAATGATGACGTGTGATGGCGGCGAACAGACGGGGCAGGCCCTTGGCGCGACGGGTCTCATCGGCCAGGATCCACGACATCACCGGATCGTTGTGGAAGGCCCGGCCCAGGACCGCGGCCAGCCGTTTCACGTCAGACTTGCTCGGGGAACAGATATCGACAGTGGCCACCCGCGCGATCAGCGCCCCTGGGTGATGTAGGCCTGCAGTTGTTCCTGCTCGGCCTCGAGTTCTTCCATCCGGGTCTTGACGATGTCCCCGATGCTGACGATGCCGGCCAGCCTGCCCCGGTCGAGCACCGGGATGTGACGCACCCGGTTCTCGGTCATCAGGGCGCTGAGGTGATCGACGGTGTCGCGTGGTGTGCAGGTCGCCACCACCGTGGTCATGATCTCCGACACGGGCTGGGCCAACAGGCTGCTGCCACGTTCGTGCAGTTTGCGCACCACATCGCGTTCCGAGACGATGCCGGCCAGACCTTCGGGCCCCATCACGACCATTGCCCCGATGTTCAACTCGGTCAGGCCCGCCAACAGCTCGGTGACCGTGGTCTCGGGCGAGATCGTCACCACCGCCGTGCCCTTGTTTTTCAGCACGTCCGCGATTCGCATCGCCAGCCTCCGATCATGAGCCACCTCACACAAGGCTAAGACGGTGGTCGCCAGGAAGAAAGAAGCCACGCCTGTTTGGGCGGGAACGGAGTAGGAATGGGGCCATGATCGAGGTCACTTTGCTCGGCACCGGTAGCCCGATTCCCGATCCGCACCGGGCGGGTCCCTCAACCCTGGTGCGCGCCGGCGGCCAGATTTTCCTCGTCGATTGCGGCCGCGGGGTGCTGCAGCGGCTGGCCGCCGCGGGGTCAGGCGCAAATCAGGTCAGCGCGCTGCTGTTGACGCATCTGCACAGCGATCACATCGCCGACCTGGGCGACGTGATCATCACCCGCTGGGTCAGTACGTTCGATCCGGACGCGGCACCCCTGCAGATCATCGGTCCCCCGGGTACCGCCGAGGTGGTCGACGCGACACTGCGCGCGTTCGGACACGACATCGGTTACCGCGTCGCCCATCACGCCGACCTCACCGACCCACCGCGGGTGGAGGTCCACGAATACACCGATGGGCCGGTGTGGGACCGCGGCGATGTGCGGATCCGGGTCGCGCCCACCGATCACCGGCCGGTGACGCCCTCCATCGCCTTCCGGATCGAACACGGCGGCGCTTCGGTGGCGCTAGCCGGCGACACCGTGCCGTGTCCCAGCCTGGATGCGCTCGCCGCGGGCGCCGGAGCCCTGGTGCACACGGTCATTCGCAAAGATCTGATCGAACAGCTTGCGCAACAACGGATCCGCGACATCTGCGACTATCACTCGTCGGTACAGGAGGCAGCGGCCACCGCCAGCCGCGCCGGTGTGGGCATCCTGATCCTGACCCACTACGTACCGGCCATAGCTCCTGGCACCCAAGACGAATGGCGGGCATTGGCCGCCTCGGTGTTCGACCGCCAGATCGAGCTGGGCGACGATCTGCACCGCGTCCAGGTTCATCCCGGGGTGTGCAGCAGGGCGCGCCCTTGACCGACCGCGCATGCAGCGAAATCCGATGGCATTGAACGGCCGTTGCGTTCACACTCAACCGCACCGAGCGGAAGGAGTGATCGCGATGCAGGGGTTGGGGAGGCCCGGCGATGATCTGCTGGCCGATTTGGCCACGGCCATGGCGGAGGCGGACCGCGGCGGCAGCCTCTACGAGGCGGCGAACATTCTCGCTCAATTGGCCGCCGACAGGGCTGAACTCGACAAGGTGATGCCGGTTTTGTCGTCCGTACGCCCACGCACCTGGCTGCGGCTGGACACCGCACTGCGCAAGAGCTGGCAGCCGAGTCACCGATGGCGGCAGATCATCGAGGCCGCCTGGCACAGGTCCGATTCCACCGCCCTGCTGCTGACCGCTTGCTCCGGAGACGGCCGGCAACGGCAGCGTGTTGTGAATTCGCGGCCGATGTGCGGTGATCAGCGGCTGCTTCCCCTGTTGCTGATCCGGGCCGCGGACTGGGCGGAACCGGTTCGGGTAGACGCCGCGGCAGCACTTCCCGCTGCGCTCGCCGCCGCCGACCCGGAGTCATTGATCCAGGCGGCAGGCGTGGCGATGGCGATGCGGGACTGGCGTCGCGGTGAGCATGCGGTCGCAGCGGTCACCGAGGCGTTGCGGATGCGGACGGACGGAACGCTCGACGCAGCACGCATGAGCAACGACGTCCACGTCCGCCGGTTGGGCTACTGCGTGTGGCTCGAGCAGGCCCCCGATTCGATGACAGTCGTCGAGGCGGCCCTGACCGAGCGGGACAACGTCTGCCAGAGTCTGTGCGTCGAAGCGGTCGTCCGATCCGCCGTAGGTCACCGGCCGGACATGTTGGAAAGGCTGCTCGGCGCCCGCTTCACGCGGGTACGTGCCGAAGCGCTCGCCGGCCTGGTCCAGATCGGGCATCCAGAGGCAGGGGAACCACTCCTGGCCGACCGGTCGGCGGCGGTACGAGCGACTGCCCAGTGGGCCGTGCGCCGCGCCGGCCGGGACGCGGCCGAACGCTACCGGGAGCTGCTCTTGTCGGTTGACGACTCAGGGCTGCGCGGGGTCGTCGCGGGGCTCGGCGAGTGCGGCACGATCGATGACGCGGAGTCGGTCTGCGGCTATCTCGGGCATGCCCGGCCGCGGGTACGCGCCGAAGCGGTACGTGCCATGCGCCGACTGGGCGGCCCGCTCGAGAAGATCGCGGGCATGCTGACGGACCCGGCCCCGATCGTCGTGCGGGCGGCGCTGGCGGCACTGCGTGGGCAGCCGCAGCTCCCGCCGACGGATCTGCTGTGGGAGCTGCTGCAGGCGGACCAGCCGCGGCATGTGCGGCGGGCCGCGTTCAGCCTGCTGGTCGGCAGGGGGAACTGGACACGGATCGAGGCCGACCTCCGCAGCGTCGTCGACGTCGACGACAACCTGCGCGCCTATGCCAGTACAGATCTCAGCGGATGGCTGGACCGCGAGGCCTCGACCGCATACCGGATGCCGCACCCGTCCACCCTCGATCGCCTGGGCCCGCTCATCGATGCTGCGGAACCGAGCATCGGTGTCCACGAGGCCCGCCTGCTTCGTTGGCACCTGGGCCTGTCGGACTAGCTTGCGAGCCAATCCGCAGCGGCTGCAACGCAATTGAGATCGGCACTGGTCAGGGGTCGGCCGCGGGCGATCACCACAACCTGCTGGATTCCCGAGTCGGCCAGCGCACGGCAACGCTCGGCGAGTGCATCAGCGCGCTCGCCGTCTTGGAGCGCCGTGGTCACGGTGCGCTCGATCTCCTCGGCTCGCCGTCCGACGTCGGCGCAATGCCGATCGAGTACGTCGAGCTGCCTGCGGATCGCGGAGCCGCCGTCGGGTAGGTCGAACAGGTTGCACGCATCGCCGTACTGCGCCACCAATCGCAGCGTGCGACGCTCACCCGTTCCGCCGATCAGCACCGGAGGATGCGGTGCGGTTACGGGTCGCGGGCTGCCGATCGGCTGTTGTGCGGTCACATACTCACCGAGGAAAGCGGTGTGGTCGCCACGCCACATCTGATCGGCCAACCGCAACAGCTCGCTCATCCGCTCGAAGCGTTCCGCCGTGCCCGGCAGGAACAGTCCCATCGCGGTCGCCTCGGCCGTGTTGTAGCCGGCGCCGATGCCGAGCCACGCGCGACCGTTCGACAGCACGTCGAGCGTCGTCACCGCCTTGACCAACAGGGCCGGCGCCCGGAAGGTCGCCGCAGTCACCATGGTGCCCAACCGAAGGCGGCGCGTGGCTGCGGCCAGATAACCGAGCACGGTGTATGCCTCAAGCATCGGCTCGTCGGTGCGGCATGAAGGATCGGCCTGTACGAGATGGTCTGCCACCCACATGGTGTCGACGGCGGTGTCATCGAGAAACGCCGCCAGATCCGTGAGGCGCTGCTCAATTCCTTCTGGCCATGAATAATTCGTGACGCTGACGCTGAGTTTCATGCGTGACGCACCTCGGTCCGATGCCTCGGCAGCAGGGCACCGGCGACGATGAGCCAGATGAACCCGGTGAACCGGGCGACCGGCAGGATCACCGCTGCTTCGGGCCAGATCAGCACCAGCGTCGCCACCTCGGCCAACGCCGCTATGGCCAGCCCTGCCCAGGCCAGCGGCCGCGGCAACAGTCCGAGGATGAGGCTGGGCACCGCGATGCCCGCCAGCAGCAGACCGAGTGCCACGATGTGCCCGACGCCGCCGGTGAGGAACACCAGGTAGTACAGCGCGCGGATCAGACCGTCGGCGACGACCACCTCGGACCGAGACATCGTCCAGCAGATCAGCCCGGCCAACCCGAGGGCGCCGGAAGCGAGGATCCCGCCCGCCAGCGCGATGGTCGCTCCAGGTGCGGTCACCCCGAGTTGTCGCAGTCGGGTGCTCGCGGTCGCGGCGTAGATCGCCAGCGGCACCGACGCCGCGAATGTGCCCACCGCACTGGCCAGCACCGCTCCGTGATGGTCGTGGACATAGCCGAGGACGTCTGAGGCCGCGCCGTACGGCAGCGGCATCACTCCGCCGAGAGCCGCGCCGACACCGAGCCCGACCAGCAGCAACACGAGCGAGACCGCGGCCACCGGAGCCAGTGGCGGCCCTCCCTGTGGGCCGGTGCGCCGCGCGGCTTGAATTCGATCAGCAGTTGAATCGTTCATACTTTGAACGATATGCCTGCAAGCTTTCAGCCGCAACGGCGAATGTTTTCAGCTCTGAACGATTTGGCACTGATACGGTTTGAACATGGAACCTGGCCCGCCGGACACCGTGGCATTCCTGCTGGCACAACTCGGTCATCGGGCGGCGGCACTGTTCGCCGAGCAGATGACGACCCTCGAACTGACCCCGCCGCACGCCGGCATCCTGCGTGCCATCGGCGGGCAGCCCGGACTCAGTCAGCAGTCACTGAGCACGCAACTGGACCTGTTGCCGAGCCGGGTCGTCAGCTACGTCGACGACCTGGAAGACCGCGGCTACGTCGAGCGACGTCGCAACCCCGACGATCGCAGGCTGCATGCGCTGTACCTCAGCACCGCGGGAAAGAAGATGCTGCGTCGCATCGGCGAACTCGCCCGCCGCCACGACGAGCGCGTGACGGCGGGCCTCGACCCTGCGCAACGGGAGACGTTGCACACGCTGCTGCAGACGCTCGCGCTACAACATGAGCTGACACCGCACGTGCACCCCGGTTTCCGGAACCTGGGCCGCTCCGGCACCGGCCGGCTCAAGCCAGCCGAGTGACCTCCACGATCACATCGAGGTCGGTCGAGCCCTCGCCCGAGTAGATTCCCTTGAGCGGGGCCACATCCGAGTAGTCCCGACCGACGCCGACACTGACGTACTGCTCGTTGATCTCGGTGTCGTTGGTCGGGTCGTAGTGCCACCACCCGCCGGTCCATGCCTGGATCCAGGCATGACTCTGGCCGTCGATGGTGTCCCCTACCACCGCGTCCCGCTTCGGGTGAAGATAGCCCGACACATACCGTGCGGGAATTCCCATGGACCGCAACATGATCAGCGACAGGTGCGCGAAATCCTGGCACACACCCTTACCCTCGCGCAGGGCATCCAGGCCCGAGGAGTGCACGCCGGTGGTACCCGATACGTAGTCGAGTTCGCTGCGCACCCACTGCGCCACCTCCCCCACCGCCTCGAACGGATCGTGGTCCTTGGCGATCCGCTGTCCCACGCGCGCGATCCGCTTGCTGTGCGGTGTGTAATGGGTGGGGCTGAGCACCTCGTCGAACCGGTCGATCACGGCCTCGGTCCGCAGATCATCCCAGCCGACCGTCTCCTCGGGCTTCTCCGCGATCTCGGTCTCGACCACCGAGGACCCCGACACCTCCAGCTCGGTGTGCGGAGCGTGCAGGTCGAAGGCCGTCACCGCCGTACCCCAGTAGTCGACATACCGATAGGACCGGGTGGCGGGGATGGTCTCGACCCGGTTCAAGATGACGTTCTGCCGCGAGTCGGACCGTGGGGTCAGCCTGGCCTCGTTGAAGGACGCCGTCACCGCCGACTTGTAGGCGTAACCAGTCGAGTGCACCACCCTCAGCCGCCACATCTAGACCTCACCCTCTTCGATCACAACCACATCCCCGTGCCCGGCGTCTGTCCAGGCCACCCATGGAGCGGAGTGGAAGTACTGCAGCGCCAACGCTTCTCCCACGTCGCGGCAGGTCTTCTGCAACCCGGCCAGCCGAGCGTCCAGGGACTCCAGCAGCGCACCCGGCTGCAGGAACTCCAGTTCGCTGCGCGCCCGCCCCAACAGCCGCTGCGCCTCGGCGGTGGCTCCCAACCGGCTGTGCGGCCGGTTGAGCAGCTCGTCGAGACTGTGTTCGGCCAACCGCAGTGAATAGAAGATCGACCGGGGAAACAACCGGTCCAGCAGCATGAACTCGACCACACGCCCGGCGTCGAGCACGCCCCGGTAGGTACGCAGATAGGTGTCGTGGGCCCCGGCCGAGCGCAGCAACGTGACCCACGCCGGCGACGACCCGCTGTCCCCGACCCGCGACAGCAGCAGCCGTACGGTCATGTCGACGCGCTCGATCGCGCGGCCCAACACCATGAACCGGTAACCGTCGTCTCGGCTCAACGTCGAATCTGCCAGGCCGGCGAACATCGCGGCGCGTCCCTCGACATACGACAGGAACTCGTGCGGGCCCAGGCGTTTGGCCGCCCGTTCCCTCTCGGCCAGTGCGTTGTATGTGGTGTTCAGACACTCCCAGATCTCCGTTGACGTGACTTCCCGTGCCCCACGGGCGTTCTCGCGCGCAGCAGAGATCGAGTCGACGATCGAATTGCCTCCGCTGTCGCGGCTGAATGCCACGATGTCGGTCAGCGACCACACGTCCAGGCGCCGGGCGGGTGGCTCGATCCCGAGCACCCGCAACAACGTCCGTGAGGCGACGTCAGGGTCGACACTGGAGTCCTCGAGCAGCTGATGGACCGTGACGTCGAGGATGCGTGCGGTGTCATCGGCCCGTTCCACATAGCGTCCGATCCAGTACAACGACTCGGCATTGCGCGCCAGCATCTACCCACCCCCGCTGTTACTGCTGTTGTTGGGACGACGAGCCATCAGGCGCGCCATCAGCTTTGGGCCCCGTCGCCGATTTCGGCAGCGACCGCACCACCTCGGCCGCAGCGAGCTCGCGATCTGCTGCCGAGGTCCGCGACGCCAACACCCAGGTGTCCTTCGATCCACCACCCTGACTGGAATTGACCACCAGAGACCCCTCGGGCAGCGCCACCCGGGTCAGCCCGCCGGGCAGCACCCACACGTCGTCACCGTCATTGACCGCGAACGGGCGCAGGTCCACGTGCCGGGGCGCCAATCTGTCGCCGATCTGGGTGGGCACCGTGGACAGTTGCATCACGGGTTGAGCGATCCAGCCGCGCGGGTCGTTGCGGATCTTCTTGACAATGGCCGTCAACTCCTTGGCTGAGGCATCCGGGCCGAACACGATGCCGTAGCCGCCGGAACCTTCCACGGGCTTAATGACGAGTTCATCGATCCGGTCGAGCACCTCTTCCCGTTCGGCATCCAGCCAACATCGATAGGTGTCGACGTTGGCCAGCACCGGCTTCTCACCGAGGTAGTACTCGATGATGGTGGGGACGTAGGTGTAGACGAGCTTGTCGTCACCGACGCCGTTGCCCACCGCACTGGAGATTACCACGTTGCCGGCTCGTGCCGCGTTGAGCAGGCCGGCCACCCCCAGCACGGAATCGGGCCGGAACTGCATGGGGTCCAGGAAGGCGTCGTCGATGCGGCGGTAGATGACATCGACCTGACGCTCACCTTCGGTGGTGCGCATGTACACGGCGTTGTCACGACAGAACAGATCCCGACCCTCGACCAGCTCGACACCCATCTGCCGCGCCAGCAACGAGTGCTCGAAGTAGGCCGAGTTGTAAACGCCGGGGGTGAGCACGACGACGGTGGGATCGGCGACGTTGGTCGGGGCGGCGTTGCGCAGCGCCCGCAACAGGTGCGAGGAGTAGTCACCGACCGCGCGCACCCGGTGGGTGGCGAACAGGTTCGGGAACACCCGCGCCATGGTGCGGCGGTTCTCCATCACATAGGAGACGCCCGAGGGCGATCGCAGGTTGTCCTCGAGCACCCGGAAGTCGCCCTTGTCGTCGCGGATCAGGTCGATGCCCGCGACGTGGATGCGCACCCCGTTGGGCGGGACGATCCCGGCAGCCTCGCGGTGGAAGTGCTCACAGGAGGTGACCAGCCGCCGCGGGATGACGCCGTCGCGCAGGATCTCCTGCTCGCCGTAGATGTCGTCGAGGTAGCACTCCAGCGCCTTGACCCGCTGGGTGATGCCGCGCTCCAGCCGCGACCACTCAGCAGCCGAGATCACACGCGGCACCAGGTCGAGCGGGAACGGCCGCTCCTGGCCCGACAGCGAGAATGTGATGCCCTGGTCGATGAACGCCCGACCCAGCGCGTCCGACCGCGAACGCAACTCCGAGGCATCCGACGGAGCAAGCTCGGCGAAGATGCCCTTGTACGGTCCGCGGACGTTGCCGGCGGCGTCGAACATCTCGTCGAAGGCCTCCGAGTAGCGGCCCAGCCGGTTGTAGCCGTCGAAGACACCCTGATGTTTGGCGCGGCGCACCGAAGCGCCGCGCTGCCCGGCCGGGCCGGACCCGTTCGATGCCGCCCCTTGGCTACGGACTGTTCTCAGGCTCACCCAGTTCATGCTGCCGCACCCGACGAGGTTTCGCCGGGTCAACGGCGCAGTCTGTTTCGCCAGGCCAAAGGCCGATTGACGTGGTATTAGAGTGGCGAACGGAGGCGCACCCAGCCTCCGGCGCATCGACGCCACTTTGGGAGTTCGGACGCCTCGCTGGTACCCTGAACAGTCGCTGCCCGCAGTGCGGGTGTGCGCACCCAGACTTCGGTAACCCCAGCTAGAGAATTACGAAGGAATTTTTACGTGGCCAACATCAAGTCGCAGGAAAAGCGCATCCTCACCAACGAGCGTCGTCGGCTGCGTAACCAGTCCGTGAAGTCGTCGCTGCGTACGGCTGTGCGTAGCTTCCGCGAGGCCGTGGAGGCGGGCGAGAAGGACAAGGCCGCCGAGTTGCTGGTGTCGACCAGCCGCAAGCTCGACAAGGCCGCCAGCAAGGGTGTCATCCACGCCAACCAGGCCGCCAACAAGAAGTCGGCTCTGGCTCTCGCGCTGAACAAGCTCTGATCTTCCGGGGTTCTTCACCCCGAGCAATACCGCCGGTTCACCGGGTGGCGAGTTCCGCCACCCGGCGCACGGCTGTCTCAAGGGCGTAGTCGGCATCCGCCGCTGCGCCCTTTACGTCTGCGTTGAGGGTCGCCACCACCCGCATTGCCTCGGCCACCGAGTCGCGTGACCATCGCCGCGCCTGCTTCTGTGCCTTCTGCACCCGCCACGGCGGCATCCCCAGTTCACCGGCCAGCCGGTACGGATCTCCCGACAGTGGCCCGACCCGCGCGATGGTGTGGACGGCCTCGGCCAGGGCGTCGGCCAACACCACCTGCGGCTCACCGGCCAGCATCGCCCAGCGCAACGCCTCGGCGGCACCCGCGACGTCTCCGGTGACTGCCTTGTCCGCGATGTCGAAGCCCTTCACCTCCGCCTTGCCGCTGTGATAGCGGCGCACCGCGACGGCGTCGACCTGGCCCGCGGTGTCGGCCACCAGCTGTGAACACACCGCGGCGAGCTCACGGATGTTCGACCCGACCGCATCGAGCACCGCGGTGACGGTGTCGTCGGAGACCTTGGCCCGCAGTGTGCGGAACTCGGCTCTCACGAAATCCGCGCGCTCGGCCGGCTTGGTGATCCGAGCACACGGGTGTACCTGGGCGCCAAGCTTTTTCAGTTGATCGGCCAGCGCCTTGGCCCGCCCGCCGCCGGAGTGAATGACAACCAGCACGGTGCCTGGCGGCAGATCCGCCGCAGCCGAGGCGATCAGGGCCACGGCATCCTTGCCCGCCTCGGCGGCGGCCTCCAGCACCACCATGCGTTCCTCGGCGAACAGCGACGGGCTGAGCAGTTCGGCGAGCTCGCTGGTGCTGACCTCGCCGGCCCGCATCCGGTCGACGGGAACGTCATCGGAGCCGGCCTGTGCCCGCAGCGCGCGCAGTACCGATCCGACCGCGCGTTCGACCAGCAGTTCCTCATCGCCCAGAACCAGGTGCAGACCGTCGATCCGTTGATTCACACCGATGATCGTGTCACGCCGACCCGACAGCTCCGACCACCTGGCCCGCCAGCGCCCAGGCCAGCAACCCGAACAGCACCGCGGCCAACCCGCGACGCATCCACCGCAGCCGCCACAGCACCGTCAACGCCACGCCGGCCAGCGCCACCGACACCACACCGGCCATCCCCGAGGGTGATGGCAGCGCCGCCGCCGGCAGTGCCGAAGCCCACCGGGCCACCGAGAGCAGCCACCACAGTTCCGGCCCGGTGAACCGGATCAGCAACTGGGCACCGGCCGGCCAGACCGTCGAACACACGGCCGCCGCGGTACCGAGGACCGTGATCGGTGGAACCACCCCGGCCACTGCGAGATTGGCCGCCACTGACACCACGCTGACGGTGCCGGAGATCCCGGCCACCAGCGGGGCGGTGACCAGCTGTGCCACTACCGCGACGCTGACCGCCGCAGCCACGGGCCGCGGCCAACCACGCGCCTGCAGCCGGCCCGACCACACCGGGGCGAGCACGACGATGCCGGCCGTCGCACAGACCGACAACGCGAACCCCACGTCGACCGCGAGTTGGGGAGCGGCAATCATCAGCGCGATCACGCTGGCCGCCAGCGCGGGCACCGCCTGCCGTCGGCGATGGGTCAACACGGCGAGCAAGCTCACCGCACCCATCACCGCGGCCCTCAACACGCTGGCCGAGGGCTGCACGACGATGACGAAACCGACCAGCCCCGCGCCGGCCACCAGCACGGCCGCGCGCGGCCCGATCAACGCCGCACTGAGCAGCAGGGCGCCGCACACGATGGTCACGTTCGCACCCGACACCGCGGTGAGATGCGTCAGGCCCGCGGTGCGAAACTGCGCGGTGGTGGTGCCGGTGACCGTCGAGGTGTCCCCCAGCACCAATGCGGGCAACATGGCGGCCTGGTCCGCGGGCAGCGCCACCCGCGCCGCCTCCGCGAAGCGCGAACGGATCCGCGCCGCGACACGTTGCACGGTCGACGCCTGCTGCGCCGAAACCTGCCCCGATGCGGCCAGCACGGCCACACTCAGGTCCTTGCGGTCCGGGCTTCGCACGGTGGCCCGCAAGCGAATCGGAGTTCCGGGACCCACCTGATCGAAGGTGGCCGGCGCGAACACGAGCACCCGGCCGGACATGGCGACCCGGTCGACCTCCCGCAGTTCGCCGCGGAACATCAGCCGTCCGCCACCGACCACCCGCGGTGGCTCAGTGGGCACCATCTCGACCGTCGCGGCGTCACCGTGGAGCCGGCCGATCGGGTGATGCTCGACCTGATGTACGCGCAGCCCGACCGACACGGCGAACCCGGCGGCGACAGCCGCGACGGCCAACACCGCCGCCGCGATCGAGGGCTGGTCGGTGCCGGCCGGGTTGCGCCCGGCTCCCCAGCGGGCCACCAGCCACGTCGACGCCACAGCGCCGAGGCCCACGACGATGGCCGCACCGGGATGCCACACGATGGCCGCGGCGGATACCGACCACGCGGTCAGGGCGGCCGGGACGAGACGCAGATCCAGCGGCTGCCCTGTTCCCTGCCCGTCATCGGACCGCGCACCGCCGTCGGAAGCGTCACGCCCGGACCAGCTCACGCAGTTTCTCCAGCCGTGCCGGGCCGATGCCGTCGACGTCGCCGAGCTGATCGACATTGTCGAACCGGCCATGAGCCGCCCGCCAGGCCACGATCGCCTCTGCGGTGACCGGACCGATACCGGGCAGCGCATCGAGGTCCTCGACTGTCGCTGTGTTGAGGTCAACCGGCCCCGCCGCCGCACCGGATGCACGAGCAGGCGCTCCCGCAGGCGTGGCGGCCTGTCCGGACTCCGCGACCGAACTGCCCATGGTGGTCGGTTGGCCGGGCGGCGCGTCGATACCGACCACGATCTGTTCACCGTCACCCACCCGGCGAGCCATGTTCAATCCGATCAGATCGGCGCCGTCGAGCGGCCCGCCGGCGGCTTCCAGCGCATCGGCGATCCGCGCCCCGGGCTGCAGGGTCACCAGCCCGGGCTTGTGCACCAGACCGACCACGCTGACCACCACCGGGCCGGCAGCCGCTTCCACCGGCGTCGGACTCGCCGACGAAACCATCTGCACCGGAGGCAGATTCGCCGATGCCACCGGCGGCGACTGCGCGCGGATCAGCGAGAAGACCGTGACGAGCAGTGCGAGCACCCCGACACCGGCGAGCACGAGTGCCCCGGCCCGCCCAGGATCGGCGCGCACCTTGGCCATCCAGCCGGGGCCGTCTCCTGGCGCGGTATCGGGCAGCCACCGCGACAGCGCGCTCTCCGACGGGCTGTCCTGTTCTCCGCTGTCACTCTCGGCGTCGGCATCATCTCCGCCACCGCGACGATCACCACCCAGACGCCGCAGCCGCTCGACCGACGATTCGGATTCGGTTCCCATGCCCGCGACGGTAGGTGCGCGTCACGACGGTCTCCGGCTTCCGGCGCGCTGGCGCCAACCTCCTGTGGATGAATCGTGCGCTGGGGATTACCGGCTCGTCACCCCACCGCTGTCGTGGGCGGCTGCTGGGGCGTGGCCCGCTCCAGATAGCGCAGCAACTCCACCGGGAACGGCAGCACCACGGTGGAGTTCTTCTCGGCCGCCACTTCGACGACCGTCTCCAGCAGCCGCAATTGCAGCGCTGCCGGCTCGGCCGCCATCACATCCGCGGCGGCGGCAAGCTTCTCGGACGCCTGCAGCTCACCGTCGGCGGTGATGACCCGAGCCCGTCGTTCCCGTTCCGCCTCGGCCTGTCGCGCGATGGACCGCTTCATGGAGTCCGGCAACACCACATCTTTGATCTCGACCCGGTCGATGTGGATCCCCCAGCCGACGGCGGGGTTGTCGATGAGCAGTTCGAGGCCTTGGTTGAGCCGTTCCCGGTTGGACAGCAGGTCGTCCAGGTTGCTCTTGCCGATGATCGACCGCAACGAGGTCTGCGCCACCTGGCCGATCGCCGACATGTAGTCCTGGACGTCGACCACGGCGCGCACCGGATCGATCACGTTGAAGTAGATGACGGCGTCGACCCGCACGGTGACGTTGTCGCGGGTGATGCCGTCCTGGGCGGGAACCGGCATCGTGATGATCTGCATGTTGACCTTCTGCAACCGGTCGGCGACCGGGACGAGCATCGTCAACCCCGGTTGCCGGACGTTGTCCTGGACCCGGCCGAACCGGAAGACCACACCTCGCTCGTACTGTCTGACCACGCGGATGTTGTTCGCGGCGAGCCAGAGCATGGCGACGGCGGCGGCACCGGCCGCGGTGAGGCTGTACAGGATGTCCATGATCTGACCTCGATTCATGGCGTCACCGGGGCGAGCCCGCCCCACAGTTCGATTGTGCGACGGTGGTGGGCCTACCGCGAGTGAACAAGTCACCGATAGTGTCTAGGGTCCAGCGCAGGGCTCAGCGAGGAGACGAATCATGACCGCAGCGGGTAGGCCGATCCGGGTTATCCAGTGGACCACCGGGAACATCGGGCGACGCTCGCTGCACGCGATCATCGGCCGCGACGACATGGAACTGGTCGGCGTGTACGCCTACGGCGCCGACAAGGTGGGGGTCGACGCCGCCGATTTGGCCGGCTGGCCCGAGCCCACCGGGATCAAGGCCACCAACGACATCGACGCACTGATCGCGCTGAAACCCGATGCCTGCTGTTACAACCCGATCTGGCCGAGCGTCGACGAGCTGGTCCGTCTGCTGGAGGCCGGGGTGAACGTGTGCTCCACCGCGGCATGGATCACCGGCGGCAAGCAGTCGCCCGAAGATCTGGAGCGCATCCAGAAGGCCTGCCAGACAGGCAATTCCACGATCTTCGGCAGTGGCGCCCATCCCGGCCTGA
This sequence comes from Mycolicibacterium fortuitum subsp. fortuitum, assembly GCF_022179545.1. The sequence goes on from NZ_AP025518.1 coordinate 4,096,656, forward strand.
CCAACATGATGGGCATGGTGCTGTCCAGCGCGTGTGAGAGCGTGGATGAAATCCGCATCACCGAGTCGGTCGACTGTGGGGTGTACGAATCGGCAGGCACCATGGCCGCGATGGGCTTCGGGAAGGATCCCGAGACACCCGGGCTGGCCGAGAGCGTGCGCCTGGAAAGCGAAGTGTTCGCCGAGTCGGCCGCGATGATGGCCGACGCCATCGGCGCCGAGCTCGACCGCATCACCTTCGACGTCACGTTCACCCCCGCCACCGACGACTCCGATCTGGGCTTCATGCAGATCCCCAAGGGCACCGTCGCCAGCGTGTACGGCTACCACCGCGGCTGGGTGGGCGACAAGAACGTCGTCAGCGTCGGATTCAACTGGATCATGGGCAATCACGTCACTCCCCCGAAGCCGGTGGCGCACGGTCACGTGATCCAGGTGTTCGGCGTGCCCAACATGCGCACCGTCGTGTACTGCCTGCCGTCCAAGGACTGGAGCGAGGTCAGCCTCAACGGACTCGGCATGATCTACACCGCGCTGCCGGTCACCAACGCGGTGCCCGCCGTGGTCGCCGCCGCACCGGGAATCCTCACCCTCAAGGATCTGCCGCCGGTCACCGGGCGGTTCGCCGGCTAGCCGGGCCGGGTGGGCGGCTGCTGATCGACCGTGCTGCGGTAATCGCCGATCGCTAAGCGTCGTCCACCGTGATGCACGCTCCGACCGCGCCACCGCCGACGTGCACGGCCAGCACCGGACCCATTTCCGTCACCGACAACGACATCAGGTTCGGTAGCCGGTCGGTGAGTGCAGCCGCGATCTCCTCGGCACCGCCGGGGTTGTCGACGTGGTGCACGACCACCCGTACCGCCCGGTCCCCGGCTGCTTCGGCGATCTGATCGACAAGTGCCGCATGTGCTTTCGACACCGTCCGGATACGTTGTGACGGCACCAGCCGGCCATCCACGTCGAGGCGCAGGAGCGGCTTGAGTGACAGGGCGGTGCCCAACCATGACGCCGCCGCACCGATCCGGCCGCTGCGCCGGAGGTTGTCGAGCCGGTGCACGACGATGAACGCCTGTCCGCGTGGGATCGCGGCGCGGGCCGCGGCCTCGACCGTGTCGAGTGTCGCACCACCGCGGGCTGATTCCGCTGCGGCCAGAGCGACGAAGCCCACTCCCATGGCGGCCGCACGGGAATTCACCACCCGCACCGCCTGCCCGATCTCGCGGGCCACCGCCGCGGCCGTGCTGTAGGTCCCCGACAGCGCCGCTGAAATGTGCACTGCGACAACACCGTCACCGCCGCTGTCGGCCAGCGCCTGCCGGTAGGCGTCGGCAAGATCGGCCGGCGACGCACCGGAGGTCGTGACGCGGGGCCGATCATGGATGTCCGACGGCATCTCGTCGATGCCGTCGCGCAGGTCGGTGCCATCGTCGAGGATGTGCAACGGCACCTGCCGGATTCCCCATTGCTCACACAACTCGGGACGCAACCGCGCCGTCGAGTCGGTCACCACCATGACCGCCATCGTCAGTCGGTGGAATCCAGTTGTGGCACACCGGCATCGGCCAGGGCTTTGAGCATCAACTCCGCCACTGCCCGGTGGGCTTCGAAATTCCAGTGGATGCCATCGGGATTACCCCGGCCGTTGAGTACTTCGTCGGCGACTGCCGCCTTGAGGTCCACCAACGCCACGTCGTGTTCGGCGGCCCAGGCCGTGATCGCCTTGACCGTGGGCTCACGACCGTGATGGGCCCTGCCGTAGGTGTCGGCGATGTGCACCGAGGGCAGCGAGGCCACCACCGGGATACCGGGCCGGTTGAAATCGATGGCGTTGCGCGTCATCTCAAGGTACTCGACCGTCACGTGGGGTGGCAGCGCCGCACGTGCGATCGGCGACAACCGCGGCTGAACCCAGCCGTAGCCGTCCCGCACCCAGCGTCGCAGCCAGGCCGGACGCACATAGCGGATCAACTCGCGCAGGGCGGTCGGCAAGGGCGAGGGCAGCGAATCCATGCCGCTGGTGGCGAACACCACGGCGCCGGCCCGGGGCAACGCCGCCCATGCCCGGGGATCCTGGGTGGAAGCCCACCACACGTCGCGGCAGGTCCAGCCGATCCGCCCGATGAGTTCGACATCCCAATCCAGTTGCTCGGCCACGATGTTGGGCCAGATCCGCGGATCGTCGGACGGCAGGCCACCGGTCGGGCCGAAATAGGACAGGGAGTCGGCGAATACCAGCAGCACCGGCCTGCGGGCAGATGAGCGATCAGAGGACATCGTTGGCCACCTGAGCCGAGGCATTCCAGACATCCAGCCGCCAGCGAATCGCGTCGAAACCCGGCACCTCACCGGACTCGCCGGAATCATCCGAATATCCGGACAGCTGAACCCAACTGGCGTTACCCATCCCGCCGAGCACCGGCCAGTTGTCCACCGGCAGGCCGAGCAGACCGGCCGTCAGCGCCGCGATCAACCCTCCGTGAGCGACCAGCACAACCGGCCGGTCCGAACCTTCGAGACCCCACTCCGGTTGTCCGGCAACAAGTTCGGTCACCACAGGCACGCTACGGTCGGCCACGTCGACGCGGCTCTCGCCGCCGTGCGGTGCCCACCGCGCGTCCTCGCGCCAGGCCGCGCGGGCACCCGGGGCCCCGGCATCCACCTCCTGGTGGGTCAGGCCCTGCCAATCCCCCAGGTGGGTCTCGCGCAACCGCTTGTCGATCTGTACCGCGATGCCCGCACGGTCACCGAGCGTCATCGCGGTATCCAGGGCGCGCTTGAGGTCCGAGGACACGATCAGCAGCGGCTGACGCTTGGCCAGCACCTCGGCTGCCGCGGCCGCCTGGTCTCGGCCCAGATCGGACAGCTCGGTGTCGAGTTGTCCCTGCATCCGGCTGCCCGCGTTGTACTCGGTCTGGCCGTGACGCAACAGCACCAGCCGACGGACCGTCATCGGGTCCTCATTCGTCGACCACCGGGGTGTCCAGCTCGACCGGGATCGTCGGGCAGTCGCGCCACAGCCGTTCCAGTGCGTAGAACTCCCGCTCGTCCTGATGCTGGATGTGCACGACGATGTCGACGTAATCGAGCAGTGTCCAGCGGCCCTCGCGGGTACCTTCGCGACGTGCGGGCTTGTAGCCGGCCAGCCGCATCTTCTCCTCGACCTCGTCGACGATCGCATTGACCTGACGTTCATTGGAGGCCGACGCGATCACGAAACAGTCGGTGATCACCAGCTGGCCCGACACATCGATCACCACGACATCGTCGGCCAGCTTGGCCGCGGCGGCTTGGGCGGCCACGGTCGCCATTGCGACGGCCTCTTCGGTGGCGCTCATCGAACCGGCTCCATGGTGTCATCCTTCCCGTCGGCGGCGTACAGGCCGCGTTTGGCCACGTACTGCACTACGCCGTCGGGCACCAGGTACCAGATCGGCCGGGCCTCGGCGGCCCGCTTGCGGCAGTCACTGGACGAGATCGCCAAGGCAGGCACCTCGACCAGCGTCAACGTGTCCGGCGGCAGCTCACGCAGCGCCGCCTCGATATGTTCGCCGTCCAACTCGTATCCCGGGCGGCTCACGCCGACGAACCGCGCCATGGAGAACAAGTCCTCCCAGTTCTGCCATGACAGGATCGACGCGAGGGCATCGGCCCCGGTGATGAAGTACAGGTCGGCGTCGGCGTTGAGATCGCGCAGATCGCGCAAGGTGTCCTTGGTGTAGGTCGCCCCGCCGCGATCGATGTCGACGCGGCTGACCGAGAACCGCGGGTTCGACGCGGTCGCGATCACCGTCATCAGGTACCGGTCCTCGGGAGCGCTGACCTTTCGGTCGTGCTTCTGCCAGGGCTGACCGGTGGGAACGAACACCACCTCGTCGAGTTCGAACAGGTCGGCCACCTCACTGGCGGCGACCAGGTGTCCGTTGTGGATGGGATCGAACGTCCCACCCATCACACCCAGCCTGCGCCGTCTAGCCACGAACAGGCAGCTTACGGCAGCGTTCACAAGCGGCGCGCAGGCTGCAGCACGGCGGCGCCACGGAGGGCCGTGCTCAGACCGGCAGCAACCCGTCGATCACTGCGGCCAATTGTTTGGCCGAGCGGCACTCGTGCATCGGGATGGTCTCGGCGTATTTGGGCGCCGCAGAATCGCCGCTGCCCCACAGGTGCCTGGGCTCCGGGTTCAGCCAGTGGGCGTGCCGGCTGGACGACACCATGTGCGCGAGCAGACCGGCCTCCGGGTTGCGGTAGTTGTTCCGACCGTCGCCCAGCACCAGCAGCGAGCTGCGCGGGGACAGTACGTTGGGGTACTTGTCCAGGAACGACACGAACGCGTGCCCGTAGTCGGAGTGCCCGTCACGGGTGTAGACACCTGCCTCGCGGGTGATGCGCTGCACCGCGACCGCCAGGTCGGACTCCGGCCCGAACATCTCCGTCACCTCGTCGGTGGTGTCGATGAAGGCGAACACCCGCACCCGGGAGAACTGCTGGCGCAACGCTGACACCAGCATCAGGGTGAAGTGGCTGAACCCCGCGACCGAGCCGGACACATCACAGAGCACGACGAGCTCGGGGCGAGCCGGATGCGGCTTCTTGAGCACCACGTCGATGGGCACCCCTCCGGTGGACATCGACTTACGCAGCGTCTTGCGCAGATCGATCTCCCCGGAGCGCGACCGCCGGCGCCGCGCCGCCAGCCGCGTCGCCAAGGTGCGGGCCAGCGGCTGCACGGTCTTGCGCATCTGGCGCAGCTGTTCACCGGAGGCGCGCAGGAACTCGACGTTCTCGGCCAGCTGCGGCACTCCGTACATCTGGACGTGGTCGCGGCCCAGCTGCTCGGCAGTGCGGCGTTTGGTCTCGGATTCGACCATCTTGCGGAGTTGGGCGATGCGCTGGGCGGCCAGCGCCTTGGCGATCTCCTCCTGGGTCGGGGTGGGTTCGTCGCCGTATGGGGCCAGCAGCCCGGCGAGCAGCCGCCCCTCCAGGTCGTCCAGGCTCATGGACTTGAGCGCCTGGTACGACGAGTACGACGGTCCGCGACTGGAGTTGTAGCGGCCGTACGCCTCGACGATGCGTGCGATCATCGCCGCGAGCCGGTCATCGAGGTTGGCCAGATCCTCGTTGTCGGCCAGCATCTGCACCAAGGCGTCGCGCATTGCCTCGATGTCCTCGGGCGGCAACTGCGGCCGATCCTGGTCGCCGGCGGCGCCCTGGTCGTCGTCGAGGACCGTGCGGTCACCCAAGGCCGCCGGGAAGAACAAGTCGAACATCGCGTCGTAGGTGTCGCGGTGGTCGGGGCGGCGCAGCACCGCGCAGGCGATGCCCTCACGCAGTGCCTCACGATCACCCAACCCGAGCACGGTGATCACCCGGCCGGCATCCACCGTCTCGGATGGTCCGACCGAGATGCCTTGTCCGCGAAGGGCTTCGACGAACTCGACGAGGTGCCCCGGCAGGCCGTGGGGAGCCAGCGGCTGGGGCGGTCGGACCCTTCGGGGCACCATCAGTTCAGCTTCAGCTCGCCGGCCGCCCTGACCTGGTCGGACTGGTGTTTGAGCACCACACCGAGGGTGGCGGCGATCATCTCGTCGTCGATGGTGTCCAGACCCAGGGCCAGCACGGTGCGGCCCCAGTCGATGGTCTCGGCCACCGACGGCACCTTCTTGAGTTGCATCCCGCGCATCACGCCGATGATCTTCACGAGCTCTGAGGCGATGTGCTCGGGCAGTTCGGGGACCCGCGACAGCAGGATGCGCCGCTCCAGATCCGGATCCGGGAAGTCGATGTGCAGGAACAGGCAGCGACGCTTGAGCGCCTCGGAGAGCTCACGGGTGGCGTTCGAGGTGAGCACCACGAACGGCGGCCGTTCGGCGGTGATCGTGCCGAGTTCCGGGACGGTGACCGCGAAGTCGGACAACACCTCCAGCAGCAGGCCCTCGATCTCGATGTCGGCCTTGTCGGTCTCGTCGACCAGCAGCACGGTCGGGTCGGTGCGCTTGATCGCGGTCAGGAGTGGGCGGGTCAGCAGGAACTCCTCGCTGAACACGTCCATCTTGGTCTGGTCCCAGTCGCCGCCGTTCGCGTTCTGCCCGGCCTGGATCCGCAGGATCTGCTTGGCGTGGTTCCACTCGTAGAGCGCACGGGCCTCGTCGACGCCCTCGTAGCACTGCAGCCGCACCAGCTCCGAGCCCGTTGAGGCGGCCACCGCGCGGGCGAGCTCGGTCTTGCCGACACCGGCGGGACCCTCCACCAGCAACGGCTTACCCAGCCGGTCGGCGAGGAAAACGGCTGTCGCAGTGGCGGTATCGGGCAGATAGCCGGTCTCCGCCAAGCGCCGCGCGACATCGTCGATGTCGGCGAACAACGGAGCGGGGCGAGCGGGCACGCTCATGTGGTCTCCTGGTCTGTATCTGGTCGGCGGTTACGCCGGGCGGGTCTGACCGTCTCCCCACACGATCCATTTGGTCGAGGTCAGTTCGGGCAGCCCCATCGGTCCGCGGGCGTGCAGCTTCTGGGTGGAGATGCCGATCTCGGCGCCGAAACCGAACTGCTCTCCGTCGGTGAACGCGGTGGACGCGTTGACCATCACCGCGGCCGCATCCACCTGTTCGGTGAAACGCTGGGCCGCAGCAAGATCTGTTGCCACGATGGCCTCGGTGTGCCCGGTGCCGTAGGTGTTGATATGGCTGATCGCGCCGTCGACGCCATCGACGAGTGCGACGGCGATATCCATCGAGAGGAACTCGGTGTGCAGCTCCTCGTCGCTCGGATCGGCGTGCACGGTCACCCCGGCCTCGCGTAGCGCGGCGGTCAACCGTGGCAGCGCACTCGCCTCGAGCGCCTTGTCGACCAGCAGGGTCTCTGCGGCATTGCAGACACTGGGGCGGCGGGTCTTGGAGTTCAACAGGATCTTCTCGGCCAGGTCGATGTCGGCCGAGGAGTGAACGTAGACATGGCAGTTGCCGACACCGGTCTCGATGGTGGGCACCTGCGCGTCGCGCACCACGGCCTCGATCAGCCCGGCTCCACCGCGCGGGATCACCACATCGACCAGGCCGCGGGCCCGGATCAGGTGGGTGACACTGGCGCGGTCGTGGCTGGGCAGCAGTTGCACCGCGTCCAGTGGCAAGCCCTCCAACTCCAGCGCCGCACGCAAGGCTGTGACCAGTGCCTGATTGGAACGGGCGGCCGACGAACTGCCGCGCAACAGGGCGGCGTTACCGGATTTGAGCGTGAGCCCGAACGCGTCCACCGTGACATTGGGGCGCCCCTCGTAGACCATGCCCACCACGCCGAGCGGCACCCGCTGCTGACGCAGTTGCAGGCCGTTGGGCAGGGTGCGTCCCTGCAGAACCTCGCCGACCGGATCCGGCAACCCGGCGACCTGGCGCAGCCCGGCTGCGATGCCGTCGACCCGCTGAGGGTTGAGCGCCAACCGGTCCAGCATCGCCTCGGGAGTTCCGGCTTCCCGAGCGGCCTCCACGTCGGCGGCGTTGGCAGCCAGGATTTCGTGAACATGGGCCAGCACGCTGTCGGCCGCCGCATGCAGCGCCCGGTTCTTTGTCGCGGCGCTCACGGTGCCGAGGACGCGAGCGGCGACACGTGCCCGACGCGCGGCCTCATGCACCTGCTCACGCAGGTCCGCCTGTGGCACCGCAGTCGTCGAAGACTCTGTCTGAACGCTCATCTAGCCAGCGTATCGGAGGAGTTCAGCGCCTTCGACAGGTGTCAGGCGCTAAAAACACCGCAGCCCGGTTAGCCTTTTGAGCTATGGCCGCTGCGCGGGTTTGCGTCGTCGGGAGCATCAACGCCGATCTCACGTTCACCGTCGGTGCGCTGCCGCGTCCGGGGCAGACCGTGCTCGCGTCGTCACTGTCGTCGGCGCCTGGGGGCAAGGGCGGTAACCAGGCGGTGGCGGCCGCGCGGGCCGGTGCCGAGGTCGCGTTGGTGGCCGCGGTCGGAGATGACGCCGCCGGCACCAACCTGCGCGAGCACCTGCAGGCCAACGGTGTGGCGACCGATTCCGTCACATGCGTGCCCGGCCCGAGCGGATCGGCCGCGATCCTGGTCGACACGATCGGCGAGAACTGCATTGTGGTGGCACCGGGCGCCAACTCTCGCCTCGAGGTGGATTCCGAAGCGGCACGCACGGCGATCGTGTGGAGCGAGGTCGTGCTGATCCAGTTGGAGATCCCGGTGACGACAGCGATCTCGGCGGCCAGGCTGGCGCGGGCCGCCGGCGCGGTGGTGATGCTCAACGCGTCGCCGGGCGGTACCGCCGCCCATGAGCTGCTCGCGTTGTCCGAACTGGTCGACGTGGTGGTGGTGAATGAAACCGAGGCCGCCGAGTGGCACTGGCCGGTGCGGCATCTGGTGATCACGCGGGGTGCGCGAGGCGCCAGCTACCTGGGCACCGACGAGCGCTTCGACGTGCCTGCACCCGCGGTACGGGCACTCGACACCGCAGGGGCCGGCGACGTGTTCGCCGGGGTGTTGGCCGCGGGCTGGACCGCCGGCCACGAATCCGCGCTCCGGCGCGCATGCGCGGCCGGGGCGTTGGCCACCCTGGTGCGCGGAGCCGGCGATTGCGCCCCGTCGGCTGCCGACATCGATGCCGTCCTGACGCACTGACACGACCAACTGAAGCCGATACCGTTGGCGTTATAGTCGCCGTCATGACCCAGGGAAACACTCCTCGACCACCCGACGGCGACTGGCTTGGCACCCCCTACCTGAGGTTCGAGCGGCGTGGCCCGTTCGGCGTGGTCACCCTGGACCGGCCCGAGGCTCGCAATGCGATGACGCCGGCCATGTACTTCGGCATCCGCTACGCCGTCACCCACGTCGAGGCGGACCCCGACCTGGCCGGCCTGCTCATCACGGGGACGGGAGACGTGTTCGCGCCCGGCGGCGACCTCGGGGGCGGCAACGGCGTCGACGACTGGATGAGTTTCGGCTCGGCCCTGTCGATGGACGTCACCCCGTTCGAAACCCTGCGCCAATCGGTCAAACCGGTGGTGAGCGCGGTCAACGGGTTGTGCCAGGGCGGCGGATTGCAGATCGCGATCTGCAGTGACATGGCCGTGGTGAGCGACCGCGCCACGTTCCGCGTGCCGGAGTTGTACCGCGGTATCGCCGACACCTACTACAGCCAGATGCTGGCCCGCCTGATCGGGCCCGTGCGCACCCGCGACCTGATGTTCACCGGCCGCACGCTCAGCGCGCAGGAGGCGGTCGACTGGGGCATGGTTGCCCGAGTGGTCCCGCACGACGAATTACTCACTGCCGCAAACGAAGTGCTCGCCCAATGCTGCCGGACCGCGCCGCGGGCCCGCGGCGTGGTCAAATCCAGCTTGGACAGCTACCTGGGCCTCTACGACCGGATCGGCATGAAGGCCAGCTACAGCGGCGACGAGGCCGTCGAGGGATTCCGCGCGTTCAAGGCGCGCCGCTCCCCGGAGTGGGTCCATCCGGACCTGCGCGCCGAGGGCCGACTCTAAACGCTGACCAGGTCTTCCCTGGCAGCCGTCGCGGGCTGCACACCGGCTCCGGGCCCCGCGGTCGGCAGCGAGACCTCTACACCGGAAATGTCGATGACGCCGAACTGGGTGAAGTTGAGGAATGGCGTCGCCGAAGTGGTGATCTGCACCGTGGCGGTGTGTCCGGGCTCCAGCGTGTAGGCCACGGCCTCCATCGGAATGGTGACGGTGTGCTCCTTGCCGTCGAGCGTGACCGGAATCGGTGTGACCACGTTGCCGATCACCTGCCCGGTCTGATCGTCGACGATCTGGGCGTAGACGTGGCGGCTGGTGCCGATGCCGGAGTAGGTCATCGTCAGCTCGGGCGCACCGACGATCTGGGTGGCGCTGCCCGACGGCGCGGTCACCTTGAGGTTCACCGCGTTGGCGGCTTTTGTGCCGTCCCCGAGGCCGAACGGGATCCCCGCCGCGCCGGGTCCGGAACCGCCGAGGATCGGCACGATGCCGAGCAGGCCGCCGCTGCCCGACGCGGTGACCGGGGTCCCGGTGAAATTCGGGTCGGTCGGCAGGAGGTCGGACGTGTAGTGATCGCCGTTCTGGTCGATCCACTGGAACTTCGGTAGGTCATCGTCCAGGGCTTCGCCCTTGTGCTTGACGTAGGTGTCCAGCCAGCTCATCGTCGCGGTTTCGACCATCTCGGTACTGTCGCCGGGCGGGGTCTCGCAGTTGCCGTGACCGCCGCAGAACCACACCATCTTCACCGGCACGCCGTTGGCGTCGAGGATCTGCGCGTTGTCCATCGCCTGCTGCAGCGGGAACAACACGTCGACGGTGCCCTGGATGATCAGCGTCGGCGCGGTGACCTTGTTGACCAGTGCGGTCGGGCCACTGCCGGCCAGCAGGGCCTGCTGCTCGGGTGTCAGGATGCCCAGCAGCCCACCGGTCAAGATGCCGCTGTACAGCTGGCTGTTGATGTTCGCCCCCGACGTCACCAACGACAGCAGCAGCAGCGCCGCATACGACGTCTTGAACGCCCCGTTGGGGTAGAGCGAGCTGTTCAGCGAGTTCCACGAGATCGTCGGCACGATCGCGTCGATCCGGTTGTCGGTGCCCGCGGCCACCCACTGGATGCCTCCGCCGTACGAGGGGCCCACCATGCCCATCCGCGGATCATTGGCGGCGTCGAGCTGTGTCCCGGGCCGTGTGGCGACGTAGTCGATCAGGGCTGACACGTCGCGGCCCTCGAAGAACGGATTGTCTAGCTGCAGGATCCCACCCGAGTCGTGCTCGCCGCGCGAATCCCAGGTGACGACGTTGTAGCCCGCATTGCGGAAAGTGCCGACGCCGGACGCGCCGCCGGAGTACGGGTTCGTGTCGCCCGCACTGGACAGCCCGGCGCCGCTGAAGATGGTCGGCGCCTCATCCCCCGCCTGAAGGCCCGACGCCGGGAAGTAGTTCATGCTGATCGGAGTGCCGTCGAAGGACGTCACCTTGACCGTGTAGGCGACCGGGGTGCCCGCCGGCGCCAGCGCACCGACGTCCACGTTGATGTCCACCGTCTCCGACCTGCCGATGAGCGGCGCCAGCAGGTCGTTGACGATCGGTACCTGATGCACGATCACCAGCACCTGCGGCACGAACGATCCCACGATCGGAATCTGTTGCAGCGCTGCATCAAAGGCGGTGGTCTCGGCGACCAGGACGGTGAACTTCTCTGTGCCGCCGCTGTCGACGACGGTGGCATAGGGCAGGAATGTGAAGGTGCCGTTGGCCGAGTTGAGCCGGACCTTGCCGCCCGCGCTCGGGTCACCGATCACGGTGTAGGTGAGCGGCAGGCCACTGGCCGACGTAGCCCCGGTGGCGCCGTGGATGATGCCGTCGGTGATGCCTACCGTGGGAGCGGCGGTGATGCCGCCGGTGGCGGTGATGGACGGAGCGACGGCCGCGGTGGAGAACTCCCGGCGCGCGGCGGCCAGCAGAACCCATTCCGCGGGCGAATCAGTCGAGGGTGCGGTCGGCGAGTTTCCGGCCAGCGTCCCGGCGATGTCATCGACCACGGTCTCGATCAGGCTCCGCACGGGAGTCACCGCAGCAGGGACGGTCTCGACCTTTACCGCCGCCGTGGCCGCGGTGGCCGGCGCCGGATCGGCCGCACCCGTGTCGACGGTCTCGATCGCGGAGGCGTGATCACGCAATGGGCGCGGCAGAGTCGGCTCGGCCGAGGACACGCCGCGCACCGGGACCTCGCCCTGCCCGGTCGCCTTGGGTTTGCCGACAGCCGGGGCATCCTGCCCGGTGTCGCTGCCGCCGTGCCGGTTCAGACCGGCTTCGATCTTGGTCTGCGCCTGCGTCAGCCGGCCGGTGATCGACTGCACGACATCGGACTTCGGCGTCGTAGAGCTCATGCGATGGCGACCGGGCTCACCGAGCTGGGCCGCCCGGTCCCTGATCGCCGCACGTACCGCGGTCTGCCGCAGCGAGCGGGCGCTCTGCCGGTCCTTGGCTGGGCCTTTCTTGGTCGCGGGGGCGGATGGGGATTCCGAGGACGCATCGCTGGAGCCCGGGGATGCCGATGCCACCGGCGCACCGAGCACTTGCCCACCCAGAACGACGGCCGACCCGACTCCCAGCGCGACCGCCAATCCGCCTACCCGACCGACGTACTTCCCAGCACCCAACGCGACCTCCTAGACCGACATTCGGCGATGCCGAACTGTGACCGGACGCACATTAGCGCCTCGGCGTGGCCCAGAAGGTTAGCTTGTCAATTTTTTGCACCGTCAATTGGTTCCCGGTGCGCGGGACGTCCCGAAACTACTGCTCAGGAATGTTCCGCTCGATCTCGTCGAGCCAGATCCGCGCCGACATGTCCGACGGCGCCCGCCAGTCCCCGCGCGGCGAGAGGGCACCGCCGTGCGACACCTTGGGACCGTTGGGCAACGCCGACCTCTTGAACTGCGAGAAGGAGTAGAACCGCTGGGCGAACACCTGCAGCCAGTGCCGAATTTCTTTCAGCGAGTAGGCGGGGCGCTTGTCCTCGGGGAACCCGGCGGGCCAGTCACCGTGGGTCCGGTCGTGCCAGGCATGCCAGGCCAGGAACGCGACCTTCGACGGACGGAAGCCGTAGCGCAACACCTGGAACAACGAAAAGTCCTGCAGCGCATACGGTCCGACCTTTGCCTCGCTGCTCTGAATCTCCTCGTCCTCGCCGGTGGGCACCAGCTCCGGGGTGATCTCGGTGTCCAGCACCGATTGCAGCACCTCGTTGACCTCGCAGTCTTCACTGCCGAACTGGCCGGATGAGATCACCCACCGGATCAGATGCTGGATCAGGGTTTTGGGCACTCCGCCGTTGACGTTGTAGTGCGACATCTGGTCACCGACCCCGTAGGTCGACCAGCCCAGCGCCAGCTCGGACAGGTCGCCGGTGCCGAGCACGATGCCCCCGCGCTGATTGGCCAGCCGGAACAGGTAATCGGTGCGCAGCCCCGCCTGGACGTTCTCGAACGTGACGTCGTAGACCTTTTCGCCGCGGCCGAATGGGTGGTCCATCTCGGTGAGCATCAACTCGGCCGTCTGCTTGATGTCGATCTCTTGGAAGGTCACACCGAGCGCCTGACTCAACCGGATGGCATTGTTCTTGGTCCGGTCACCGGTGGCGAAGCCGGGCAGGGTGAACGCGAGAATGTCGCTGCGCGGACGGTTTTCCCGGTCCATCGCCCGCGCCGCCACGATCAGGGCATGGGTGGAATCCAGACCACCGGACACCCCGATGACCACCTTCGGATATTTCAGCGCCCGTAGCCGTTGTTCGAGCCCGGAGACCTGGATGTTGTAGGCCTCATAGCAATCCTGTTGCAGCCGTGCCGGATCCGCCGGCACGAAGGGGAACCGCTCGATCTCGCGCAGCAACCCGATATCGCCGGTCGGCGGGTCGAGCTGGAACTCGATGCGCCGGAACGAATCCACTTGGTCGCCATGATCTCTGGCGTTGTCGTCAAAGGTGCCCATCCGCAGCCGCTCGGAGCGCAACAGCTCCAGATCCACATCGGCCACCGAGCGCCGTTCCCCGCGCGGGAAACGCTCACTCTCGGCCAGCAGCAGTCCGTTCTCCCAGATCATCGTCTGACCGTCCCAGGCCAGGTCGGTGGTCGACTCCCCCTCGCCGGCCGCCGCATACACGTAGGCGGCCAGACACCGGGATGAAGCCGAACGGGCCAGCAGCGCACGGTCTTCGGCCCGGCCGACGGTGATCGGACTTCCCGAGAGGTTGGCCAGCACCGTGGCACCGGCCAGCGCGGCCTGCGCACTGGGCGGGATCGGGACGAACATGTCCTCGCAGATTTCGACGTGCAGGACCAGCCCCGGTACGTTGGAGGCCACGAACAGCAGGTCCGGACCGAACGGCACGTCGGCACCGGCCACGTGGATGGTGCCTCGCATGTCTGCGCCGGGTGCCATCTGCCTGCGCTCGTAGAACTCCCGATACGTCGGCAGATAAGACTTCGGAGCCACGCCGAGCACGGCTCCGCGGTGGATCACGACCGCCGTGTTGTAGATCCGGTGCCGGTACCGCAACGGCGCGCCGACCACCAGCACCGGCGTCAAGACCACCGACGCCGCGACGATTTCTATCAGCGCCTGCTCCACCGAATCCAGCAGCGCGTCCTGCATCACGATGTCGTCGATCGAGTACCCCGACAACGTCAGTTCAGGGAATACCGCGACGGCCACTCCGTCGTCGTGGCACGCCTGCGCCAGCCGGAGCACCGATTCCGCGTTCGCCGGCGGGTCCGCCAGCGCCGTGTGGTGAGTGCAGGCGGCAACCCGCGCGAAACCGTGTCGATAGGCGCTGTAGAAGTCCATCGCGCCCATTGTCACCCGAAAAGTGTCAAGATCGGGCCAGCGGGTACCAATTGAGGCATGAGCGATACCGCACTGGTGGTTGTGGACATGCTCAACCACTACCGGCACGAGGATGCCGAACAGCTGGCGCCCAATGTGTCGAAGATCGTCGATCCGCTGGTCGGGCTGATCGAGAACGCTCGGGACCGCGACGATGTCGACCTGATCTACGTCAACGACAACCACGGCGATTTCACCGCACAGTTCAGCGACATCGTCGAGGCCGCGCTGGCCGGTGAGCACCCGGATCTGGTGCGCCCGATCGTTCCTTCCGACGGTTGCCTGTTGCTGACCAAGGTGCGTCACAGTGTGTTCTATGCGACCGCCCTGGAGTATCTGCTGGGCCGGCTGGGCACCCGGCGGGTGATACTCGCCGGACAGGTGACCGAACAGTGCATCCTCTACAGCGCGCTGGACGCCTACGTTCGGCATCTCGAGGTGGTGATCCCGTCCGACGCGGTCGCACACATCGACGCGGGCCTGGGCGAGGCGGCGCTTCAGATGATGCGCCGCAACATGAGCGCCGAGATCGCGCCCGCCGCCAAGTGCCTGGACTGACGCGCGGCCTATCCTGGCGAGGGTGGATGCTCCCGAACTCGTCACCCTCCTGCAGGGCCGCCGCGTCGCGGTGCTGACGGGCGCCGGGATGTCGACCGATTCCGGTATCCCCGACTACCGCGGCCCGGATTCCCCGCCCAGCAACCCGATGACCATCCGGCAGTTCACCTCCGACCCGGTGTTCCGGCAGCGGTACTGGGCGCGTAACCACGTCGGCTGGCGACACATGCACGAGACGATGCCCAACGCCGGGCATCGCGCACTGGCCGCACTCGAATCGGCCGGTGTGGTGACCGGCCTGATCACCCAGAACGTGGACCTGCTGCACAGCAAGGCGGGCAGCAGGTCGGTGGTCAACCTGCACGGCACCTACGCGCAGGTGATCTGCCTGGATTGCGGCGCGACCCTGAGTCGCGACGAGCTGGCCGGGCTGTTGGAGGCCGCCAATCCCGGCTTCATCGAACGCGCCGAGTCGGTCGGTGGAATCGCGGTGGCACCGGACGCCGACGCCGTGATCAGCGAGACGGACTCGTTCACCATCGTGGACTGCCCGGTGTGTGCCGGCATGCTCAAACCCGACATCGTCTACTTCGGCGAGAGTGTCCCCAAAGCCCGAGTCGAACAAGCGTATTCAATGGTCGACGAGGCCGAGGCCCTGTTGGTGGCGGGGTCTTCCCTGACCGTCTACTCCGGCTACCGATTCGTCCGCCATGCCGCGGCCCACGGTTTCCCGGTCGGGATCATCAACCGCGGCGCCACCCGCGGCGACGACCTGGCCACCGTGAAGGTCGAAGCGGGCTGTTCGGAGATGTTGGTGCTGCTGGCCGGCGAGCTCAGGAGAATGTGCACGGCATCGACCGGATAGCGTGCACGAAATTGCCCGCCAGGTAGGCCGGCTCCCCTGCCGCGATATCGGGCAGCTGGTGCAACAGCTCACCGAAGATCGCCCGTAACTGTGTCCGGGCGACATGTGCGCCGAGGCAGAAGTGCCGCCCACCGCCACCGAAACCCAAGTGAGGGTTGGGCTTCCGGCTCAGGTCGAACACCTCGGGCGAGTCGAACACGTCGGCGTCCCGGTTGCCCGAGGCGTAGAACATCACCACCTTCTCCCCCGCCGAAATCTGCTGCCCGCCGAGTTCGACATCGACGGCCGCGGTGCGGCGGAAGGTCATCACCGGCGTCGCCCACCGCACGAACTCCTCGACCGCACCACCGATCCGGTCGTCGAAATCCGCCATCAGCCAGGCACGTTGGTCAGGATGGTCGGTCAGCGCCCTGAGCGCGTGACTGGTGGTCTGGCGCGTGGTGTCATTGCCCGCCACGGCCAGCAGCACGAAGAACGCCGCGACCTCGGCATCGGTGAGCCGGTCCCCGTCGACCTCGGCGTGGACCAACGCGCTGATCAGGTCGTTGCTGGCGTTCTGCCTGCGTTCTGCGGCAAGGGCATTCGCCACCTGATGCAGGTACATCTGGTTCTGCAGCAGCACCTCCAGCGGGTTGCGTCCGGCCAGGTAGACCGGATCGGCCCACGACACCAGAGCGTCGGCGGCGTGTGCCACCTGCTGACGTTCGGACTCGGGAATCCCGACCATGTCCGACAGCGTGCGAATGGGCAGTTCCTTGGCGCACTGATCGACGAAGTCCACCCCGCTGCCGACTTCCTTGAGCTCGGCCACGATCTGGCGCGCGTTCTCCTTGATCGAATCTTCGATGCGAGCCACCTGCCGGGGCGTGAACGCGGCATGGACCAGCTTGCGGATCAGCGTGTGCCGCGGTGCGTCCATGGCCAGGAAGGACTGTGAAGCCTCCAGCAGCTCCTCGGGAACCGACTCGAACAGCACCCCCTTGCCCGACAGGAAGGTCTCGCTGTCACGACTGACCGCCACGATGTCGGCATGCCGGGTGACCGCCCAAAACCCGCGATCGTCGGGATCCTGCATCAGCGCGTCCTCGACCGGTGGATGCCAACTGACCGGCCGGGACGCGCGCAGCTCGGCGAAGGCGACCTCCCGTTCGGCGGCCGTGGTGGCCCAGAACACGCGGGACGAGAGGTCGATCGGGTCGTAGGGGCGGGCGGCCGACGGCCAGGACGGGGCGGATGTGATGGGCGACACAGTCATGATGGTGACGATAAGTCTAGACATTGTGTCTAGTCAAGGTGTGACGAAAGCCGATACGCTGGGTCGATGCCATCGGTAACGCGAAAACCGCAGGCCAAAAGGGAAGAACGGCGGGAACGGATCGAACGCCGGTTGCTCGATGCCACCGACCGGTTGATGGCCGACGGCACCAGCTTCACCGAGCTCAGCGTCGACAAACTCGCCACCGAGGCCGGCATCTCCAGGGCCAGCTTCTACATCTATTTCGAGGACAAGGGCCACCTGCTGCGCCGGCTGGCCAGCCAGGTGTTCGGCGATCTGACGCAGGCCGCCGAGCGGTGGTGGGGCGTGGCCGGGCGCCGCGACCCTGCCGATGTCCACGCCGCCATGGCGGGCATCATCGCCAGCTATCGGAGTCACCAGCCGGTGTTGATCGCGCTCAACGAGATGTCGGGCTATGACCCGTTGGTCGGGCAGACCTATCGTGAATTGTTGACCGGAATCGGCGACCAGCTCACCCGGGTCATCCAGGAGGGTCAGGCCGACGGGTCGATCCGGCGGCAGTTGCCTGCCGCCGTCACCGCCAGCACGCTGACCTGGATGGTGGAACGGACCTGCCACCAGAACCTGCCGTCACAGCCCGCGTCCTACGATGCCGAGCTGGCCGACACGCTCACCGAGATCATCTGGGGTGCCCTGTATCTGGAGTCCCCACCCCGCTGATTTGGGTGCGTTCGGTAACGCTCAGCGTTACTCGTTGCACCCAAATCGCTAGAGGGCGACCAGATCGTCGGCGTGCACTGCGGGCCGGCGCAGTTCGGCCGGCAGGTCAGTTGTCGAGCGGCCGATGATCGCGGCCAGCTCCGAGGCCTCGTAGGCCACCACGCCACGAGCAACGGTCTGCCCGTCGAGCCCCCGCAGATCCACCACATCGCCGCCGTGGAACTGACCGGCGACCTCGGTGATCCCGGCAGGAAGCAGCGAGCGCCGCTGCTTGACCACCGCGCGCACCGCGCCATCGTCCAGCGTCAGCGCCCCGTGCGACTCAGCGGCGTGGCGCACCCAGAAGCGGCGCGCCGACATCCGCTCAGGCCGCGGCGCGAACACCGTGCCGACCGAGGCATCGCTGAGCGCCGCACCCGCATCGGCCGCAGCGGCCAGCAGCACCGGCACCCCGGCGTCGGCGGCCAACAGCGCCGAGGACAGCTTCGAGGCCATCCCGCCGGTACCCAGGTGGCTGCCCCCGCCGGCCACCACTCCGTCCAGATCGCCGTGCGCAGAGACCTCAGGAATGAAGCGCGCGTTACCTTTTCGCGGATCAGAATCGTAGAGGCCGTCGATATCGGAAAGCAGGATCAGGGCATCGGCTCCGACCAGCTGGGCCACCAGTGCCGAAAGCCGGTCATTGTCACCGAACCTGATCTCGTTGGTGGCCACGGTGTCGTTCTCGTTGACGATCGCGACCGCATGCAGAGCGCGCAACCGGTCCAATGTGCGCTGGGCATTGTTGTGCTGCACCCGCATCGCGATGTCGTGGGCAGTCAGCAGTACCTGGCCGACCGTACGGTTGTAGACCGCGAACGCCGAACTCCAGGCGTTGACCAACGCCACCTGCCCGACGCTGGCCGCCGCCTGCTTGGTGGCCAGATCCGTTGGGCGCTTGGAGAGTCCGAGCGGCTCGATGCCTGCGGCAATGGCACCCGAGGAGACGATCACCAGATCGGAGCCGGCCCGCATCCGACCCTCGATGGCCTCGACCAGAACGGCGAGCCTACCGGCGTCGAAGACCCCGGAGGGGGTGGTCAGTGCCGTGGTGCCGATCTTGACGACAACCCTGCGGGCGGTGCGGATCGCCTCGCGATGAGCGCTCACGCGTCCTCGCTACCGGGTTGCCGGCGCTCCCGTCGGGCAGCCTTACGCTCGGCGGCACCGATACGGTCCGTCTGCTCCAGGCGGATGTCGGTGCCGCGGCCGGTCAGCGGCATGTCCACACCGGCAGGGGTCTGCGGTTCCCAGTCAAAGGTCATGTCGCCGATCGTCACGGCACATCCGGGCTTGGCGCCCTTCTTCCACAACGCTTCTTCGACGCCCAACCGTGCCAACCGGTCACCCAGGTAACCGACTGCCTCGTCGTTGTCGAAGTTGGTCTGGGCAATCCAGCGCTCGGGCCGGGTGCCGCGCACGATGAACCCGCCGTAGCCGTCGGTCTCGACGGTGAATCCGCTGTCGTCGACGGCGATCGGCCGGATCACCGGACGCCTGGGCACCACCTCGGGCTGTGCGTCGCGGTAGGCCTTCACCATCTCCCACAGCGCGAAGATCAACGGACGCAACCCGTCACGGCTGACCGTCGAGATCTCGTACACCGGCCAGCCGAACCGTTCGGCCACCTCCTCGCGCACGAAGTCTGCCAACTCACGCGCGTCGGGAACGTCGATCTTGTTGAGCACGACCGCACGTGGCCGCGAGGCCAGGTCGCCCAGGGTCGAATCACCCTGCAGAGTCGGGGTGTACGCCGCGAGTTCGGCCTCCAGCGCCTCGATGTCGGAAATCGGGTCACGCCCGGGTTCCATCGTGGCGCAGTCGACGACGTGCACGAGCACCGCACAGCGCTCGAGGTGCCGAAGGAATTCCAGGCCGAGGCCACGCCCCTCGGACGCACCCGGGATCAGACCCGGAACATCGGCCACGGTGAAGGTGTTGTCCCCCGCCGACACCACGCCGAGGTTGGGAACCAGTGTGGTGAACGGATAATCGGCGATCTTGGGCTTGGCGGCCGAGATGGTCGACACCAGAGAAGACTTGCCCGCCGACGGGAAACCGATCAGGCCGACATCGGCGACGGTCTTGAGTTCGAGCGTGAGGTCCCGGGTCTGGCCCTTCTCACCGAGCAGGGCGAAGCCGGGAGCCTTGCGGGCTCGAGAAGCGAGCGCGGCGTTTCCGAGCCCACCGCGACCACCTTGTGCGGCCTCGAACCGGGTACCGGCACCGACCATGTCGGCCAGCATGCGGCCGTCCTCGTCGAGTACCACGGTGCCGTCAGGCACCCGCACGATCAGATCGTCGCCCGCAGCACCGTCACGATTACTGCCCGCACCCTGTTTACCCGAGGGCGCAACGACATGGGGGTGGAAGTGGAAGTCCAGCAGGGTGTGCACCTGCGGATCCACGACAAGCACAATGCTGCCGCCACGGCCACCGTTGCCGCCGTCAGGACCGCCGAGAGGTTTGAATTTCTCGCGGTGCACCGACGCGCAGCCGTGGCCGCCGTTGCCTGCACTGGCATGGATGACGACGCGGTCGACAAACCGTGGCATCGGACATCCTCTCCGTCGAATGTGAAGCTATTGCGATAGTCCTATCGAGAACTCGCAGCTGCTTCACATTCGCGGAGAATCCTCTTGGTCTCAGGCCTCCGGACGCGGCACGGGAACGATGTTCACGTGCTTGCGGCCGCGCTTGGAACCGAACTCCACCGAGCCCGGGGCCAGTGCGAACAGCGTGTCATCGCCACCACGGCCGACGTTGACGCCGGGGTGGAAGTGGGTGCCGCGCTGACGGACCAGGATCTCGCCGGCCTTGACGACCTGGCCGCCGAATCGCTTCACGCCGAGCCGCTGTGCTGCTGATTCACGACCGTTGCGAGAGCTGGAAGCGCCCTTCTTGTGTGCCATTAGTTCGCTCCCTCGCTACTTGATGCCGGTGACCTTGAGCACGGTCAGCTGCTGACGGTGCCCCTGGCGCTTGTGGTAGCCGGTCTTGTTCTTGAACTTGTGGATGCGGATCTTGGGACCCTTGGTGTGCTCGAGCACCTCGCCGGTGACGGCGACCTTGGCCAGGTCATCAGCCTTGCTGGTGACGTTGGCGCCGTCGACCACGAGGGCCACGGGCAGCGACACCGACGCGCCGGGCTCGGCGTCGAGCTTCTCAACCTTCACCACGTCACCTGCGGCAACCTTGTACTGCTTGCCGCCGGTCTTGACGATTGCGTATGTCGCCATCGTGTCCTCTGCTCTGCTGCTCTCTGCGGGCGCGCGCTACCGGTCGGTGCGTGCGCGGGTCTTGGGTGGCGGGATGCCCCGCCGTCACCGGCCTGCGACTGTTACAGGCACTGGAGACAACTGGTCAAGGGTACTTGACCAGCTGGTAGAGGGTCAAACCGCCCTCTACTCATGGCTCGGCGGCCCCGCCGGCCTTGCCGCGGCACGTCGCCGAGTGCGGCCGCGGCTCTGCGGTGCCTCGACTACCACGGGCTCGGGTACCTGGTAGACGTCCACTTCCGCCGCATCAGGCTCAGCGTCCTCAGAATCGTCGGAGTCGTCGAACTCGTCCGAGTCGTCCTCATCTGAGTCGTCCTCGTCCTCGTCCTCATCGGAGTCGTCATCCGAATCATCGTCGATGTCGTCCAGGTCGTCATCGTCGTCATCGTCGAGGTCCTCGTCATCGAGGTCGATCTCGTCCTCGTCTTCGTCCTCGTCCGAGACGTCGTCGGACTCATCGGCGTCCGGCACGTCGAACTCACCATCGGTGGATTCGTCGGTGCCGTCCACGAGCTCGGCCGTGACCTGCTCGTCGCCTTCGCCTTCAGGCGTCTCGCCGGCAGTGTCCTCGTCGAGCGACTCGTCGTCGTGGTGACGGCCGTTGGCCGCGGCCATCGCCTTGAACATCGGGTGTTCGCCGGCCGGATGGTCGGGCACCTTGACGACGGGCACCTCTTCGGGCTCGGGGCGGGCATTGCCGCGCTTGCCGCGCTTGCTGCGGCGGCCGCCGCCGCTGCCACTGGCTTCTGTCTTGCGTCCGGTGTTCGATGACGACGCCGTGTCGACCGGGTCGCCGTGCAGCACGATGCCGCGGCCCGCACAGTGCGTGCAGGTGGTCGAGAATGCCTCGACCAGACCGGTTCCCAACCGCTTTCGGGTCAGCTGCACGAGACCCAGTGAAGTCACCTCTGACACCTGATGGCGGGTGCGGTCACGCCCCAGCGCCTCGGTCAGCCGACGCAGCACCAGATCCCGGTTCGATTCGAGCACCATGTCGATGAAGTCGATGACCACGATGCCGCCGATGTCGCGCAACCTCAGTTGCCTGACGATCTCCTCAGCGGCTTCCAGGTTGTTGCGGGTGACGGTCTGTTCGAGGTTGCCACCGGCACCGGTGAACTTTCCGGTGTTGACGTCGACGACGGTCATCGCCTCGGTGCGGTCGATGACGAGGGTTCCACCTGAGGGCAGCCACACCTTGCGGTCCATCGCCTTGGCCAGCTGCTCGTCGATCCGGTGCACCGCGAACACGTCGGGAGCGTCGGCGCCACCGGCCGGTTCGTACTTGGTGAGCCTGCCCACGAGGTCAGGTGCGACGGTGTTCACATAGGAGTTGATGGTCTCCCAGGCCTCGTCGCCGGAGACGATCAGGCCGGAGAAGTCCTCGTTGAACAGGTCGCGAATGACCTTGACCAGAACGTCGGGCTCCTCGTAGAGGGCGACGGCTGCGCCGGCCTTCTTCTCGGTGACTTCGGCGGCCTTGGCCTCGATCTCGGTCCAGCGCTGCTGCAACCGCTCGACATCGGAACGGATGTCTTCTTCCTTGACGCCCTCCGACGCCGTCCTGATGATCACGCCGGCGTCGGCGGGAACCACCTCTTTGAGGATCTCCTTGAGCCGCTGGCGTTCGGTGTCGGGCAGCTTGCGGCTGATGCCGGTCGACGACGCACCGGGCACATAGACCAGGTAGCGGCCTGCCAGCGAGACCTGGGTGGTGAGCCGGGCGCCCTTGTGCCCCACCGGATCCTTGCTGACCTGGACGACCACATAGTCGCCAGGCTTGAGGGCCTGCTCGATCTTGCGGTTCGACCCGCCCAGGCCTGCGGCCTCCCAGTTGACCTCACCGGCGTAGAGCACACCGTTGCGGCCCCGGCCGATGTCCACGAACGCCGCCTCCATCGAGGGCAGCACGTTCTGCACGATGCCGAGGTAGATGTTGCCGACCAAAGATGCGGACGCCGCTGAGGTGACGAAGTGCTCCACGACGACGCCGTCTTCCAGCACGGCGATCTGGGTGTAGCGGGCGCCCTCGTGCGGCGGCTCGGTGCGGATCTTGTCGCGCACGATCATGGTGCGTTCGACGGCTTCGCGCCGGGCCAGGAACTCGGCCTCGCTCAGGATCGGGGGGCGTCGACGACCTGCGTCGCGGCCGTCACGACGGCGCTGGCGCTTGGCTTCCAGCCGGGTCGATCCGCTGATCCCCTGGATCTCGGAATCGTCGCTGCCCTTGTTCGACCGCTCGGACCGGGGCGCACGCTCGTGCACGACGGTGTTCGGCGGGTCGTCCGGGGACCCGACGTCGTCGTTGTCCCCGGAACCCGACTTGCGCCGGCGGCGACGACGGCGACGACGGTTGCTGCCGTCGCCTGCCGCGGTGTCCTCGTCGTTGCCCTCGTCCGACTCGTCGGAGTCGTCGTCGGAATCCTGGTCGGAATCGCTCTGGTCGTCGGCGGTGTCGGTGTCGGAATCCGGGCCCGAATCGGAGGCATTGTCATCCAACTGCTCACCGCGCCCGCGCCCGCGGCCCCGGCGACCCCGGCGGCGGCGTCGTGCGGCAGGACGATCTGCCTGCTCGTCGTCCGACTCGGAGTCGGTATCGGTGCCGGTATCGGCGTCTTCGTCCTCGTCGTCGTCCTCGTCGTCGATGTGCACCGGCGCGAAGCTGACGGGTTGAGGTGCGACGAACAACGGCAGGTAATCGGCGCGCTCGGTGTGCGCTTCGCGGGCCGCAGGGATGTTCGCGGTCTCCAGGATCAGCCGGGACTCGGGCTCGTCGCCCACCAGGACGGCGTCGGGCTCGGAAGCGTCGGCTGCACCGGACTCGGCCTGGGATGCTTCTGCGGGAACCTCGGTTGTCTCGGTCACGATGACGCTGACCGCCTCGACCTGCACCGGTTCTGCCTGCTCGACCGGCTGCGGCTCGGTCGACGGCTCAGCCGAGCCGAGGGCCAGTGCGTCACGGACCCGCTCGGCGTCAGCCTTGTCGATGGTGGAGTGGGCACTGCGCTGACGGCCGTCGAACTCTGCCAGGGCGTCGAGGACGCGCCGGCTGGTCGTGCCGAGCACCCGAGCCAGGGAGTGGACTCTCAGTCGCTCGGGCAGTCCCTCCTGCGGAGTCTGGGTTGATAGGTCGTCATTCTGGGCATCTTCGGCCACGAATTCTCCTCAAGCCCCCGGGCGCGTCGTAACGACGCGGCCACGCGAGGGCTTCCGCTATTGGCCCGGGACACTTTCCCCGGGCTTGTTGTGGTCTCGCTCCGGGCGGTTCGCTACCGAACCCACCCGGTGCCTGGCTGAATGATGGCTGGACGGCCCGCGCCGCACCGGATTGCGGTGGTCGCGCTCGTCGAAGTCTTCATTCGGGTGTTCAGCCTCGGTTAAGGCTGGCTACCCGCAACCAGTATCCCACATCACTGACGCGGTACAGACCAGACTGCGAGAAGGTTTATCCGGCGGAGGCTTCGCCAGGGAACCACAGGGCGATCTCACGGGCCGCCGACTCCGGCGAATCCGATCCGTGCACGAGGTTGTCCTGGGTCACGAGCGCGAAGTCACCGCGGATGGTGCCGGGCACCGCTTTCTCCACCGGGTCGGTGCCGCCGGCGATCTGCCGGAACGCCGCGATCGCGCGCGGGCCCTCCACGATGGCGGCGACGACGGGTCCGGAGGTGATGAACTCCAGCAGCGAGTCGAAGAACGGCTTGCCGTCGTGCTCGGCGTAGTGCTGCTTGGCCAGCTCGACGCTGACGTTCTTCAGTTCCAGCGCGGCCAGGGTCAGGCCCTTGCGCTCGATCCGGGCGAGGATCTCCCCGACCAGGTGGCGCTGTACGCCGTCGGGCTTGATCAGGACAAGGGTCTGCTCAGTCACGAGCAGAGAGCGTACCGGTCGGTAACCGCGCTGCGCCATTTCGGTACCCCGAGCGATCCCGCACTGCGGCGCAGCTACCGCACGGCTATTCGCTGGACGGTTGCTGACCGGGCAGCAGGCCACGGTCCTGCCTGCGTTTGACCTCGCGTCGTAGGTACACGATCAGCAGCCAGACCACGGCGAAGATCACACCGATGAAGCCGATCGCCCCGTGGATGAACGCCCCGGCGACCACCACCAGCTGGACTCCGAGATTCGCCCAGATGGCCCACGGGCGACCCTGCAACCCCGACATCAGGATCAATACGACGGCCAGTCCGATCACGAATCCGCCCGAGGTCCACGTCAGCCCTGCACCGCTGACACCCACCACCGGCAGCGCCAGCAGTACGACGATCGCCTCGAGGATCAGCGTCGCGGCCATCACTCCGCGGAAGCTCTTCCACGGATCGGGAGGTGCCGGCTTGTCGCCAGGGGTCGGATCACTCGGGGTCTGATTGGTCACTGTGGGTCCCGTCCGAACAGGGTCCGGGCCGCGCCGGCAGTCACCACCGAACCGGTGATCACCATGCCGGCCCCGGACAGTCCTTCGTCGGCGCCGGCCTCCTCGACCAGCGCTGTGGCGGTCTCGATGGCATCCGGCAGGGTCGCGGCGGTGATCACCCGATCCTGACCGAATCGTTCCTCGGCCAGCAACGCCAGCGACTCGACGTCCATCGCGCGCGGTGAGCCGTTGTGCGTGACCACGATCTGATCGAACACGGGCTCCAGAGCGGTCAGGATGCCGCCGACGTCCTTGTCCCCCATCACCGACACCACGCCGACCAGGTAGCGGAAATCGAACTCCTGCTGCAGGGTCTGCGCCAACGCGGCCGCGCCGGCGGGATTGTGTGCTGCGTCGATGAAAACCGTTGGCGCACTACGCATGCGCTCCATACGGCCGGGGCTGCGCACCGACGCGAAGCCGGCCCGGATCGCGTCGACGTCGAGCTGGCGATCCGCCCCCGCCCCGAAGAACGCCTCGACCGCGGCCAACGCGAGAACGGCGTTGTGGGCTTGATGCTCACCGTGTAGCGGCAGGAAGATGTCGGAGTACACCCCGCTCAGGCCCTGCAACTCCAGCAGTTGCCCGCCGATGGCGACCTGCCTGCTGAGCACGGCGAACTCGGAGTCTTCACGGGCGACGGCCGCATCGGCGCGCACCGCCTCCGCCAGCAGCACCTCCATGGCCTCCGGAACCTGCTTGGCGATGACCGCCACGGTGTCGGTCGGCACGAGGTCATCGGGCTGCCGGGTGATGATGCCCGCCTTCTCGCCCGCGATCTCGGCGATCGTGTCACCGAGGTAGTCGGTGTGGTCGATGCCGATCGGGGTGATGACCGCGACGGGGGCGTTGACGACGTTGGTGGCGTCCCAACGGCCTCCCATCCCGACCTCGATGATTCCGACGTCGATGGGCACGTCGGCGAATGCGGCGAACGCCATCGCGGTCAAGACCTCGAACTTGCTCATCTTGGGGCCGCCCGCGGCTTCGGACTGCTGGTCCACCAGATGCACGAACGGTTCGATCTCGCGATAGGTCTCGACGTAGCGAGCCGGGGTGATGGGCATTCCGTCGATCGAGATGCGCTCGACCGCGGACTGCAGGTGCGGACTGGTGGTGCGGCCCGTACGCCGGTGCAGGGCGACCAACAGGGCGTCGATGATGCGCGCCACCGACGTCTTGCCGTTGGTCCCGGCGACGTGAATCGACGGGTAGGCCTTCTGCGGCGAGCCCAGCAGTTCCAGCAGCGCCGCGATCCGCGCGGTGCTGGGATCCAGCTTGGTCTCGGGCCATCGCTGGTCGAGCAGGTGCTCCACCTGCAACAGCGCGGCGACCTCGTCCGGTGTCGGAACTGGATCAGCGACCGGATCGGTCATCGGGGCAGCCCGGCCAGGCGTGCGGTGATCCGCTCGACCTCTTCGGTGGCCAGCTGCTGGCGGCCGCGGATCTTGTCGACAACATTCTCGGGCGCCTTGGCCAGGAAGGCCTCGTTGCCGAGTTTGGCCGTCGTGGTGGCCAGTTCCTTCTGCGCGGCGGCCAGGTCCTTCTCCAGCCGGCGACGCTCGGCCGCCACATCGACGGTGCCCGAGGTGTCCACCTCGACCAGCACCGTGGCCTGGGTCAGACGCACCTCGACCGAAGCCGACGGAGCGAATCCGTCACCCGCGTCGGTCAACCACGCCAGCGCGGTGACCGCCGGCAGTTGCTCGGTCAGGCCGGCCTCGGCGACCGCCGACAGCCTGGCCGGAACCCGCTGGCGGTCGGCCAGGCCCTGGTCGCTGCGGAAGCGACGCACCTCGGTGATCAGCTTCTGCATATCGGCAATGTGTTGCGCCGCAACAGGATCGAGCGAGATACCGGAAGCCTGCGGCCACTGCGCGATGACGATCGACTCACCGTCGGTGAGCGTCTTCCACAGCGTCTCGGTGACGAACGGCATGACCGGGTGCAGCAGCTTGAGCAGGGCATCGAGCACGAAGGCCAGCACCGCGGTCGTGTGCGTGACACCCTCGGTCAATTGCACCTTGGCCAGCTCCACGTACCAGTCGCAGAACTCGTCCCAGGCGAAGTGGTAGAGCGATTCACAGGCCCGGCTGAACTCGTAGCTGTCGAGCGCGGTGTCCACCTCGGCGCGAACCTCTTCGAGGCGTCCGAGGATCCAGCGGTCGGCATCGGTCAGGTCGGCCGTTGCGGGCAGCGGAGCCGGAGCCGCACCGTTCATCAACGCGAATCGCGTCGCATTGAACAGCTTGGTGGCGAAATTGCGGGAGGCCCTGGCGTGGTCCTCACCGATGGACAGGTCACCGCCGGGGCTGGCGCCGCGCGCCAGGGTGAACCGCAGTGCGTCGGCACCGAACTTCTCCACCCAGTCCAACGGATCGATGCCGTTGCCGCGCGACTTGCTCATCTTGCGGCCGAACTCGTCACGGATCAGGCCGTGCAGGAAGACGTTCTGGAACGGGACCTGCGGGGCTCGCGCCCCGTCGAACGTGATGGCCGGATCGTCGCCGACGAAGGTGCCGAACATCATCATCCGGGCCACCCAGAAGAACAGGATGTCGTAGCCGGTGACCAGCACCGAGGTCGGATAGAACTTGGCCAGATCCGGGGTGTGGTCGGGCCAGCCCATGGTGGAGAACGGCCACAGCGCCGAGGAGAACCAGGTGTCGAGCACGTCGGGGTCCTGCTCCCAGCCGGCCGGCGGGGTCTCGTCGGGGCCGACGCACACCGTCTCGCCGTTGGGGCCGTGCCAGATCGGGATCCGGTGGCCCCACCACAACTGCCGCGAGATGCACCAGTCGTGCATGTTGTCCACCCAGGCGAACCACCGCGGCTCCAAGCTCGGCGGATGAATCACGGTGTCGCCGTTGCGCACCGCATCGCCGGCCGCCTTGGCCAAGCCGTCCACCTTGACCCACCACTGCAGCGAAAGTCGCGGTTCGATGGGTTCGCCGCTGCGCTCAGAATGGCCGACACTGTGCAGGTACGGCCGCTTCTCCGCGACGATCCGCCCCTGTTCGGCCAGCGCCTCGCGGACCTTGACCCGGGCCTCGAACCGGTCCATGCCGTCGAATTGCGTTCCGGTGTCGGCGATCCGGCCCTTGGCGTCCATGATGGTGGGCATCGGAAGCTGGTGGCGCAGCCCGATCTCGAAGTCATTCGGGTCGTGTGCAGGGGTGACTTTGACTGCGCCGGTGCCGAATTCGGGATCGACGTGGGTGTCGGCCACGATGGTCATCTCGTGCTCGACGAACGGGTGCGGCAGGGTCTTGCCGACCAGGTGGCGGTACCGCTCGTCGTCGGGGTGCACCGCGATCGCGGTATCACCGAGCATGGTCTCCACGCGGGTGGTTGCCACGATGATGTGGGGCTCGTCATCGTTCATCGAGCCGTAACGGAACGAGACCAGCTCGCCTTCGACGTCCTCGTACTTCACCTCGAGGTCGCTGATCGCGGTCTCCAGCACCGGCGACCAGTTCACCAACCGCTCGGCCTGGTAGATCAGCCCGGCGTCGAAGAGT
The DNA here is from genome assembly GCF_022179545.1 of Mycolicibacterium fortuitum subsp. fortuitum. Next base: position 4,125,669 of record NZ_AP025518.1, read on the forward strand.
CGCTTGAAAATCGTGCGGACCGCGCGCGACAGGCCCTCGTCCATGGTGAAGCGGTCGCGGCTCCAGTCCACGCCGTCACCGAGGCGGCGCATCTGCCCGCCGATGGTGCCGCCGGACTCACGCTTCCAGTCCCAGACCTTCTCGACGAACAGCTCACGGCCGAAGTCTTCCTTGGTCTTGCCGTCAGCGGCCAGCTGCTTTTCCACCACGGTCTGGGTGGCGATGCCGGCATGGTCCATGCCCGGCAACCACAGCACCTCATATCCCTGCATCCGCTTACGCCGGGTCAGGGCATCCATCAGGGTGTGGTCGAGCGCGTGGCCCATGTGCAGGCTGCCGGTCACGTTCGGCGGCGGCAGCACGATCGAATACGGCGGCTTTTCGCTGGCCGGATCGGCGGTGAAGTATCCGGCATCCACCCAGCCCTGGTACAGCTCGGCTTCTACCGCAGCCGGATCCCAGGATTTGGGGAGGGCATCGGCACGGTTGTCAGGGGTGGGAGTCACCGAGCCATTCTAAGAAGGACGTGCACTGAAACGCGAAAGCCCCCGATGCCCGGTGCGTTCGCTGGGCGTCGGGGGCTCTCGAGCAGGAGCTTGGGGCTTACTTCTTGCCGCCCAGCAGGCCGCCGAGGATTTCACCGATGGCGTTGCCCTGGCCACCGCCGCCGCCGAGCACGCTGCCCAGGATGCTGCCGAGCGGGTTGTTGTTGCCGCCGCCACCGCCGGCCGCGCCACCGAGGATGCTGCCGAGGATGTCCCCCAGTCCACCGCCGGAAGCCTGCGGCTGCGGGGCCGACTGTGCCGGCGTGTTCTGCTGCGCGAACTGCTTGCCGATGTAGGCCAGCACGATCGGCGCCAGGATCGGCAACAGCTGCTTGATCAGGCTGCTGTTGCCGCCGGCACCGGAGCCGGCCAACGCCGAGGCGACCTGGTTGCTGTCGTTGCCGCCGAAGATCTTCGAGACGATCTGGTTGCCCTCGTTGGCGTCGACCTGGTCAACGCTCACGCCACCGTCGAGCAGCCCGCTGGCACCCTGCGCGGTGACCGCGGACTCGAGGTCGCTCGAATCGATGCTGTCCGCTTGCACGTTCTCCGCCACGCCGCCGACCAGGGCCGGAACCAGCGTCTTGATGGCGGCGTTCACCTCGCCTTCATCTGCGCCGAGCTTGCTGGCGATATCCGCCACGGGGATCTGAGCGAAAAGTTCGTCGAGACCGGCCATTGTTCATCCCATCTTCGTTGCTGGCGTACTGAAAGTCGTCGGCACCGACACTAGTCGAATCTGATCTTGTGCCACAGGTGTTCGGCGCAGGCCGAGTCCATCGTGTGGCACCGGCTCAGCTCAGTGCGGTGGTTTGCAGCGTCACCCCCGCCGCCGGTAGACGGGTGAGCAGCACGTCCCCCATCGCGGCCACCGGTGTCAGCACACCGTGCCGTTCCGACAGTGCGTCGCGATCGGTAGCCAGGGCGAGGCCGCATTCGCCGAGCAGTACCGCCGTCGACTTGTATCCCGGATCGCCTTGCTGGGCCATGGTTGTCATGTAGCGCGCACCCGATGTCGTCGTGGTGTAGGTCTCGACGCGGTAGTGGCCCCGCTCGCGGGCCCGCTCGCTGGGGCCGGTTCCCGGCTTCGGAGCCAGCTTCGAAACCAAGCCGCTCGGCAGCCGATTGAAGTAACGGCCACCCACCCCGAGGGTGAATGTGTTGGCACCGGTGACCGCGGCCGCCGCCAGGGGCGCGGCAGGTGAGCGGCCGAGGCTCATCTGCTCGGCGTACTCGAACCGACGGCCGTACGCATAGTCCAGTAATGCGTTGCTACGCCGGACGATTCGGGTATTCGGTGCAGCCATCGCAAAAGCGCCGGTCCAGTAACCGGCGAGCTCGGGCGCGATCTCACCACCGCGGCGCCACCGCACGTCGGGCTGAGCACCGAGTTCGGGCTCGGCACCGCGGTCGGGGCTGAGGGTGTACGGATCGTTCATCAGCGCTCTGGCCTCGGGGTCTGACGACAGCGTGTCGAGCAGTTCCAGCATCGAGGCCACCGTGCCGCCCGAGACGCCGCCGGAGAAACTGCGCACCACCAGGTTGGTGTCCCCGAGTTCGCCCGCACCGTCGGCGAGTGCCTGTTGATACAGCGCATAAACCGTGAGATCTGATGGCACCGAATCGAATCCGCACGAATGGACGATCCGCGCACCCGTGTCGACGGCCTGCTTGTGGTGCAGGTCGATGCTGTCGCGGATGAATGTCGTCTCACCGGTGAGGTCGGCGTAGTCGGTGCCGGCCGCGGCGCACGCCGCCACCAACGGCATTCCGTAACGGGCGTAGGGGCCCACCGTCGTCACCACCACCTGAGTGCGCGCGGCCATCGCGTCGAGGGAGGCTTGCGAGGTGGCGTCGGCGGTGACCAGCGGCCACGATTGCGCGCTGGACCCCAGGCCGTCGCGGATCGCCCGCAAGCGCTCCTCGGAACGGCCGGCCAGGGCGATTCGGGCCGCTCCCCCGGCTCTGGCCAGGTATTCGGCGGTCAGTTTTCCGGCGAATCCCGTGGCGCCGTACAGCACCAGATCAAACTCACGCTGCGTCACGATCTCGACGCTACCCGAGCAGTTCGGGCAGCTGCACCGGTTCGTCCCGGAGGTGCTCAGCCAGGAACGCGATCACCACCTGGTACCAGATCTTGGCGTGCTGCGGTGAGAGCACCCAGTGGTTCTCCGTCGGGTAATACAGGAACCGGTGTGGGCTGTCTCCGTTCTCGTCGGTGGGCAGCCGCGAGTGGGTGAGCAGCTCGTACCACAGCCGCAACGCCTCGCCGATCGGTACGCGATAGTCCTTATCGCCGTGGATGACCAGCATCGGAGTGGCGATGTCCCCGACGAACCGGTGCGGTGAATTGTGCTGGGCCATCTCGGGTGTCATTTCCCGAGCCCACCAGTAGGCACCGTCGGTGGTGGGCCCGAACTGGTCGAGCGCCCACAGGCTGGCATGGGTGACGATCGCCTTGAACCGCTCGGTGTGCCCGGCTATCCAGTTCGCCATGTAGCCGCCGAACGATCCCCCCATCGCCGCGGTACGGGAGGCGTCGATGCGCGGGTGTGCACACGCGGCGTCGGTGGCCGCCATCAGGTCGGTATACGGCTCGGCGCCCCAGGCACCCCAGCCGCGTGCGATGAAGTCCTGCCCGTAACCGGTGGACAGACCCGGGTCGGGCATCAGTACCGCGTAGCCCTGGGCGGTGAGCAGCCACGGGTTCCACCGCCAGTGCCAGCTGTTCCAGCTGCCCAACGGCCCGCCGTGGATCCACAACACCAGCGGGGCCGGCTCGTCGCCTTCCGGCAGGGTCAGCCAGGAACGGATCGGCGTGCCGTCGGCAGCGGTCGCGGTCACCTCGGTCAGGGTGCCGGGCAGTTCTGGCGCATCGAAGCACGGGAGTTCGGTGACGGTGCCGTCCGGATCGATGCGGACCGGATGCGGCGGCACGGCATAGGAGCTGCGCAGCGCATAGATCACCCCACCGGGCGCGGGCCGGACGTCGGTGTACGTGAAATCGTCGTCGGTGATCCTGGCGACGGCGCCGGACCTCGGGTCGACGCAGAAGATCGGGCCGCGGCCGCCGTCATCGGCTGTCACGATCAACGTCGACGAATCCGCCGACCACGCCACCGAAGACGGCCAGCGATCCCACTCCCCGGCCAGCTCTACCACGTCCTGTCCGAACCGCATGCAGCACAGCGTGATCCGCGGTGCGGAGGTCGGCGTGGAATGGGTCTCGCGGGTGAATGCCACCGCGGTGCAGTCCGGCGCGATCACGGGATGGTCCAGGTCCACTCCCGGCTCTTCTACGAGCGTGGTGCGCTCGCCGCCGGCTCGGTCGATGCGCACCAAAGCCAGTCGCACCTCCGTGCCCGGTCCCTGGACCCGCCATGAGGTGACCAGGAACGCGCCGTCGGCGCTGAGGTCGAATGTGGTCTCACGCAACGCCGCACCCGGATCGGGGGCCAGATCCCGTCGTCCGTCGGCGTCGAAGATGTGGGGTTGGTCCGGGCCGAGATCGTGGTCCCAGTGCCGAACCGGATAGCCGGTGTGCAGGATCGCCGACACCTTGGTGTCCTTGCGTGCCTCGCGCCGGACCTTGTCGTCGTCAACCCCGTCCGACGACGGCAACAGGGGCGCGGCCACCAGCGTGGCCTCGGCAGCCCGAGCGCTCACCGCACCGGTGACTCCACCGGGCATGGACAGGACCTCGAACGCCTCACCGCCGGCCGCCGGCAGCTGCCACAGGGCCGCGGGCGGTCTGTCCTCGCCCTCACCGGGGCGCACCGCGATGAACAGCAGATCACCGCCGGCCGTGAATACGGGCGCGGACTCCCCTTTGACCCCGTGGGTGAGCCGGCGCGCTGGTTCGGTGCCGTCGGGGTCCAATTCCCATATCGCGCTGACGAATTCGGTTCGCTTGTCGTTGAGTGTGCTCACGGTCGTGACCACCCTGGAGCCATCGGGTGACACCGCAAGACCTGACACGCGGGGCAGCGAGAGATAGTCGTCCAGATCGTCGAACACGGTCATGGCTGTCCACCGTAATGGCGCGGCCCGCACCGGAGTCCGGTACGGGCCGCGTCCCTGCCTGTTCTAAGTGTTCTTCACCGGCCGGTCAGACCACTTCGGTGATCTGGCCGGTGACGTCTGCTCGCACCTGCTTGCTGCTGCGCTCGCCCTGGACGTTGATGAACATGATCACGTTGGCGTCGAACGGGATGTTGCGTTTGATGCTCACGGTCTGGACCTCACCGCCCTTTACTTCGCTCGCGGCGACGGCACCTTCGATCGCCTTCGCGATCGCGCTGGTCGGCACGTCGCTGATCGCGAACAGGTTCTGCTGCAGCGCCTCGGTGTCTTCGTCGTAGTCGATCGGGCGGGATGCTCCGACCGTCCCCGAGGTGTAGCTCCACTGGTTGAGTTCGGTCGGCGCGTTCGGGTCGATCGCCTCCACGGACAGCACACCCGGTGCGATGCTGACCTCGACGACCTGCATCGGGTTGGCGCCGACCTTGTCGGAGATCGCCGCATAGGCGTTGTCGATGCCCTCGGCGGTGAACAGGTTGCCCGAGACCGCTTCGGTGATCTTCTCGGTACCCGAAGAGACGACCTTCTCGGCCGCGCCGGCGGCCGCGTCCCTGATATCGGTAACCTTCGAGCAACCGCTCAATGCGGAGACGGCAAAGACCGCGGCGCTCAGTGCGACGCCGAAGCGGGTGAGTTTCATCGGACCTCTCGTTCTTTCCATCCCGGCGATACCAGCCGGGTATCTCTGTACACACACTGTGAGAACGCTGGAAGGCTACCGATCCCAACTCAGGGCAAGGTGACTCACCCGCAACTTGCCCGGTTACATTCGACCGATGGCAGCGTCCGTCCTCGTCATCGGTGCGGGTATCACCGGCCTGGCCACCGCAGTCGCTCTGCAGCAGCAGGGGTTCGAGGTGTGCGTGACCGAGGCACGCGACGACGTGACGCCCGGCGCCGGAATCAGCTTGTGGCCCAACGCGTTGGCCGCACTCGATGAGATCCGTCTCGGCGATCAGGTGCGTGCTGCCGGCGGCCGGGTCACCGCGGGGGCACTGCGCCGGCCCGACGGATCCTGGCTGCGCAGACCGGCCGCGCAAAGGTTCACCCGGGCGCTGGGTGAACCCCTGGTGGTGATCAGGCGTGCGACGCTGACCGAGATCCTCACCGGCGCGCTGACTCCGGGAACCGTTCACCATGGCCGCACCGCCGAGCGCATCGTGGCCGACAGCTCAGGCGTGCGGGTCTCCTTCTCCGATGGTTCGGTCCATGAGGCGGACGGTGTGGTCGGCGCCGACGGTGTCGACTCTGTGGTGGCCCGTCATCTGAACGGTCCGCTGCCCCGCCGCTATGCGGGCTACACCGCGTGGCGCGCGGTGGCGGCATGCCCGCTGGATCCCGAACTGTCAGGCGAAACGCACGGCTCCGGCCTGCTCGTCGGGCACGTACCGCTGGGGGCCGACCACACATATTGGTTCGCCACTCAGCGCGCCCCCCGCGGGCACACCGCGCCCGACGGCGAACTGACACACCTGAGCCAACTCTTCTCGTCTTGGGCCGAGCCTGTCCCGACTCTGCTGGCGACGACCGATCCCGATCAGCTGCTCCGCAACGACCTTTACGACCGGGCTCCCGCCCGGCGCTGGGCAAGTGGTCCGGTGGTGATCGCCGGCGACGCTGCCCACCCGATGCGCCCACATCTCGGCCAGGGCGGCTGCCAGGGGCTCGAAGACGCGGCCACCCTGGGCGCCCTCGCAGCCCGCAGCCAGGATCTGGCGAGCGCCTTCTCCCGCTTTGTGGCCCTGCGACGCAGGCGGACCATGGCGATCGTGCGGGAGTCGAAGTTCATCGGTCAGGTGGTGAACCTGCATCCGGAGGTGCTCAGCGCCGCGGCCACGCGGGCATCCGTTTTGGTACCCGAGTTCGTCTTGACGCGGCACCTGGCCTCGATCGCTGCGCGCGGAGCCTTCACGCCCGTGCGCTGATCTCAGCGCGGCACCCCGAACGCCGCCAACGGGTCCAGGAACGTAGTGCAGATTCGGCGTAGGTCGAAGATGCCCAGCACCGCTCCGGGGCGCACGGTCTGACAGCCGGTCGGCGCGGAGGGCGCCGCCCAGCCCGCAGGCGCTCCGCCCCGCGCCCCGCACTTCGGCCAGGCCCCGATCCCCTGGGTGGCCAGGACGTTCTCGGCGACCCTGATCTGTTCCTCCCGCGAAGCCGAGGCGGGAGACCCGATGCCGCCGTGTGCTGCCCAGGTGGTGGGTTTGAACTGCAATCCGCCGTAGGCCCCGTTGCCCGTATCTGTGGACCAGTTGCCGCCCGATTCACAATCGGCGATGGCGTCCCAGTTCACCGTGTCCGCGCCGGCGGTCGCGGCCCCCGCCGACAGCGGCGCCAGCATGAGTGCCGCCGACGTCGCCGTAATCCAGAAAGCCCTGTTCAACGCACTTCGTATGGTCATCTCACGGCCCTTCCCCGACCTTTGACACCAGGACCGCGGCAGATACAGATCACGTTCGTGCAACTGTGCGGTCACTGATGAGTTCGTGTGACCAAGGTCACCCGTTACAGGGGTGGCTCAAGTTTTTTCCGAGGTTGCCGAGACCGGAGTAACCGGAGTGCTTTCTGGTGAAACAGATGAAGCAGAAGCGGTGCCGGGCTGCTGCCCGGCACCGCTTCTGATGAAGTTGTTGGACGCGCCCAGTCAGCCGCGCCGGCCGCACACCGGCCAGGCACCGATGCCCTGGCTGCGCAGCACGTTCTCGGCAACGCGGATCTGCTCCGCACGCGAGGCCTGGTGCGGCGAGCCCGAGCCGCCGTTGGCGCGCCAGGTGCCCATCGTGAACTGCAGGCCGCCGTAGTAGCCGTTACCGGTGTTGATCGCCCAGTTACCGCCCGACTCGCAGGCCGCAACGGCGTCCCAGTTGACGCTGTCCGCATTGGCGGTACCGGCACCCAGTGCAACGGGAGCCACAGCGAGCGCTCCAGCGATGATGCCCAGCCCAAACGTCTTGCGGATGTTCTTCACTTCATTCCTCTCGCCAAGCGCGCGCCATCAGCACCCGCCCAGGCGGGTGCGGAAGCCTGAAGTCAGGCCGGAGGGTTGGTTCGCGCCGTCTCGGTCAGGCACGAAAGGGAGGGCCACAGTGCCCGGCCCGGGCTCAGACCCAGGCCCCGCGTCGGGCGTATTCGCCACCGCGGCCCCACTCACACGCAGGTTCTTGGTGTTGAAATTATTTGCTCCGTGTCGGAGACGCTTTGGACCGTACAAAGGTCGCGAAGAGAAGTCATCCCGATGTAGAAGCGATCGCGGAAAGATCACGGACAGATAACGAGACGCCGAACGTTTGATTTGCGCAGGTCAGCGCGTGCAACTGCGCCGTTACATTTTCGTGATCGGCGCAAACGAAACGTGAGCGAGATCACGCGATTTTTGTGAACTGGCCCACTTGGCGCCGGCGTAACGCCACCGCCGCGCGCGGTTGTCCTGAACAAAAAGCGCAGGTAGATGCCACTGACGAGTGTCATCGAGCAACACAACACCCGAATTCGTTCGCTGCGGCCGCCTCACCGCCGCGAGCCAGCTACAGACCCAAATCGGTTGGTACACAACGGCCTACCGTGTCGTCAATCAGCTGAGGAAACAGCCGCGCGCCACCTAGCCGACCAGTCCGCGAAAGTCGCAGCGGACCGAAATCTATTGGCCCGCAGACATTTCCGGTCCACACCGGAGAAACGTCAGGCCCACGGGACAACCCGGCCGACGACCGCGCGATCCGACCAGCCCCGCCAAAGCGCACGGTCAGGGTTCTTTTGTCCGAAATCGCGCCCGCTCAGCACGCGACGCAGCGAATAGCACGCCTTATTGCCGCAGGCCTGCCTGCCGTCAATACCCCTGGCGGCCAATGACTTTCATAGTCAGCCTCCTCGGGGCTCCCGATGACGTTTCCGGAATTCGGCTCACTTCCGGGTCCGCGAATATCGGGCAACGACTGTTTGTTTATTTCGAAACGGTAAATAGGGCCCAGTTCAGATGGAAATTCGCAATTTGCTGGATTCGGCCGGGCGGAATAGATCCCTCAAGGCAGGTCAGCCGCGGTATTGACATTGGTCAGCGCGCGCTGCGGCGCCATGACGATCCGTTGCGTGTCGACCGACTCGGCCAGGGCTCGCATGCTGCGCCGGCCGTCGTGGACCAGAGCTGAGATCTGCTCGACGAGCGCACTGCGGTAGATGCCCGCCAGATAGTGAGCTCTGCCATCCCAGGGCAGCACGATGTCGGCGGGTATCCGTTCGGCGGAGGCCGCCAGGGTGTCGATCAGGTCCGCAGACAGGTAGGGCATATCGACCGCGCACACAAAGGCGCGGTCCACACCGGCCTCCGCGACGGCACGCAGTCCGCGGCCGGTCGCCACCAGGGGTCCGACCCCGCGTACTTCGTCGCGCAGCACCTCGGCCTTCAGTTCGGGCAGCGGCTGGCCGGGGGCGGCGATGACGAAAACCGGTGAACAGCGAGCGCTCACGGCCGCGACCACGTGCTCGACCATGGTCGCGCCGTCGAACGGCAGCGTCGCCTTGTCGCGCCCCATCCGACGAGAAGCCCCGCCCGCCAGAATTACCGCGGCGAGCGGGGCTGTACTCAAAGCGTTTCGGTCAGCAGTATCAACGCTTTTAGTCCACGGTCCAAGTGTCTTTGCCACGCAGCAAGGATTGCAGAGCTGCGGTGTCGTGGGGCTTGGATTCGATGGCCGTGTTGACCTGCTGACGCGCGGCGTCGTCGTAGGTGGGCCGGTTGACCTTACGGAAGATGCCCATCACCATGTGGTCGAGGTTCTGCTCGCTCAACCGTGACAGCGCGAATGCGTAAGCGGGATCGTCGATCTCGGCGTTGTGCACCACGATGTCGTCGGCCGCCACCTCGGCGGTCTTGGCGACCTCGAGGCCGTATCCGGACTTGACCACGCAGTATTCGCCATCGGTGCCGAACTTGATCGGCTCACCGTGGCTGACGTTGATCAGCCGCTCCTCGGCACCCTCCTTGCGCAGGGCGTCGAACGAACCGTCGTTGAAGATCGGGCAGTCTTGCATGATCTCCACCAGCGCGGCACCGCGATGCTCGGCTGCACCGCGCAGCACCTCGGACAGGCCCTTGCGGTCGGAGTCCAGGGCACGGCCGACGAAAGTGGCCTCGGCTCCCAGCGCCAGCGACACCGGGTTGAACGGGTAGTCCAGCGAACCCATGGGCGTCGACTTGGTGACCTTGCCGACCTCGGACGTCGGCGAGTACTGGCCCTTGGTGAGACCGTAGATCCGGTTGTTGAACAGCAGGATCGTGATGTTGATGTTGCGACGCAGCGCGTGGATCAGGTGGTTACCACCGATCGACAGCGAGTCACCGTCGCCGGTGACGACCCACACCGACAGGTCGGGACGGGCCAGCGCAAGGCCGGTGGCGATGGTCGGGGCACGACCGTGGATCGAGTGGAAGCCGTAGGTCTCCAGGTAGTAGGGGAACCGGCTGGAGCAGCCGATGCCGCTGATGAACGCGATGTTCTCGCGCTTGAGACCCAGCTCAGGCAGGAAGTTGCGAATCGTGTTGAGGATGACGTAGTCGCCGCAACCGGGGCACCAGCGGACCTCCTGGTCACTGGTGAAGTCCTTGCCCTTCTGCGGCTGGTCGGTGGTGGGGACCAGGGAGTTCTTGGTCAGAGCCTCTGTCAGCCCCAGGTCTGCGCCGATCAGGTCAGTCATGCGTTCGCTCCCACAGCATTCGACTCAGTAGGTTCCTCGATGGTGGCTGCTGCCAACCGCGCGAACTTGGCCTTGTCCGCTTCCTTCTCACCGAGCGTGCCGTCCAGCGCCGCATCGATGATGCCCTCGACCTCATCAGCGAGGAAGGCCATGCCCTCCACCTTGGTCACCGACTGCACGTCGACCAGGTACTTGCCGCGCAGCAGCAGCGCCAGCTGGCCGAGGTTCATCTCCGGCACCACGACCTTGGGGTAGCGGCGCAGCACCTCCCCGAGGTTGGCCGGGAAGGGGTTGAGGTGGCGCAGATGGGCCTGGGCCACCTTGATGCCCTTGCGGCGCGCTCGGCGGCAGGCCTCACCGATCGGCCCGTAGCTGCTCCCCCAGCCCAGCATCAGCAGTTCGGCGTCGCCGTTGGGGTCGTCGACCTCAAGATCGGGCACCGTGATGCCGGCGATCTTCTCCTGGCGCAGCCGCACCATGAGGTCGTGGTTCTTGGGCTCATAGGAGATGTTGCCGGAACCGTTGGCGGCCTCCAGCCCACCGATCCGGTGCTCCAGGCCCGGGGTACCCGGCACGGCGAACTGACGGGCCAGAGTCTCGGGGTCGCGGGCGTACGGCGCGAACGGCTCACCCGACTTGGCGAAGTTGTGCTCGATCGCAGGGTAGGTGCTGATGTCAGGAATCTGCCACGGCTCAGAGCCGTTGGCGACCGCTCCGTCAGACAGGATGATGACCGGGGTGTGGTAGTCCACCGCAATGCGCGCGGCCTCCACGGCGATGTCGAAGCAGTCCGACGGCGACTTCGGCGCGAGCACCGCGACAGGCGACTCACCGTTGCGGCCGAACAGCGCCTGCAGCAGGTCGGCCTGCTCGGTCTTTGTCGGCAGACCCGTCGACGGGCCGCCACGCTGCACGTCGATGATGATCAGCGGTAGCTCGGTCATCACAGCCAGGCCGATCGCCTCGGACTTGAGCGAGACACCCGGGCCCGAGGTGCTGGTGACGCCGAGGGCGCCGCCGTAGGAGGCGCCGATGGCGGCACCGATGCCGGCGATCTCATCCTCGGCCTGGAAGGTCAGAACGTTGAAGTTCTTGTGCTTGGACAGCTCGTGCAGGATGTCCGACGCCGGGGTGATCGGGTAGGTACCCAGCACCACCTGGATCTGGGCCAGGTGACCGGCGGCCACGATGCCGTAGGCCAACGCGGTGTTGCCCGAGATCTGACGGTATTCACCGGACTTGAGCTTGGCCGGGGATACCTCATAGGTGGTGGCGAACGCCTCGGTGGTCTCGCCGTAGTTCCAGCCCGCCTTCAGCGCCAGGACGTTGGCCTCGGCCACGTCGGGCTTGCGGGAGAACTTTTCCCGGATGAATGCCTCGCTGTGCTCGAGCTCGCGGCCGTACATCCACGACAGCAGGCCGAGGGCGAACATGTTCTTGGCGCGTTGGCCGTCCTTCTTGGTGGCACCGATCGCCTCGACGGCGCCCAGCGTCAGCGTGGTCATCGCGACGGAGGTCACCACGTAGTCGGACAACGTGTCATCCTCTAGCGGATTGCTGTCGTATCCGACCTTGGCGAGGTTGCGCTTGGTGAATTCATCGGAGTTGGCGATGATCAGGCCACCGCGGGGCAGATCGGAGACGTTGGCCTTGAGCGCGGCGGGGTTCATCGCCACGAGCACGTCGGGGCGGTCACCCGCGGTGAGGATGTCGTAGTCGGCGATCTGGATCTGGAACGACGAAACGCCGGGCAGGGTGCCCTGTGGCGCGCGGATCTCAGCCGGGTAATTCGGCTGGGTCGCCAGGTCGTTGCCGAAAAGTGCGGCTTCCGAAGTGAAGCGGTCGCCGGTCAGCTGCATACCGTCGCCGGAGTCGCCGGCGAAGCGGATGACGACCTTCTCGAGCTTCTGCCGCGGCGCGGCGCCATTGCCGTTGCCGTTCTCACCCACGGCTACCGCCTTTCACACTGCTTTGACCACGTCTTTCCGGGCCGCTGTCGCGTAACGTGCCGCCGGATCGAACGTCTACCGAATTTTGATGTCACTACCAGTACCGATTATTGCACTGCTCTTAGGCTGCGCTTCACCGCGTCGGGCCACGACACGCGGAGGGGATCCCGATGAAGCTGCTGTTCACCGACGTGAACGAGCACGTTTTGAGACAAAACTGTGGTTTTCGTCACGTTTAGGAGAATGTCATTCTCTAAGGAAAAGGCTACTGGCCGGTAGCTCTCCGCTAGCACCGGCAAGCACAAACTTGACACGTGTCGAGTCTAACCCCTACAGGCAACTACCCGCGATCGGCGTGCGCGCGCTTGTCGAGCTCGCCGGCCACGAGAGCGCTCGCCGCCTGTGCGGCGCTGTGCGGATCGTGTCCGGCCGCGCGGTGTGCGACGTAGCAGGTGGTGAACATGTCCCCCGCGCCCGTCGTCTGGACGTCCAGCACCCGCCACGCGGCAGGCACCCGCTGCACCGCACCGTCGAAGTAGATGTCGCACCCTTCCGAGCCGTAGGTCACCAGGATTTCCGCGACGCCGAGCCGCTCCGCGGTCGAGGCATCGAATGCGCCGTCGGCGACGATCACCGCCTCGTCTTCGGCGAGCTTGAGGATGTCGACGTCGGCCAGCAGATCTGCGGGAAAGTGGCGATCTTCCACGAGCGGCCCCAGTTGGTCGACCCGCACAAGACCCTGCCCGTCGTAGGCGACCCGATGGCCGCGCGCCGCCAGCGCCGCGAGCGTCGCAGCCGGGAAGTCCGTGCGCAGCAGAGGCGCCAGGTGCACCCACGTCGTCGCTGGATCAGCGACCTCGATGTCCGCTTCCGTCCACACCGGTCCGATCGCCCGCACGCCCATGTGCCGGTGATCGGCGTCGTCGTAATCGAGGCTGAATGAACTGGTCCGCTCCGAAGGCAGAATCTGCAGCAGCGTCCCGAACCGCGCGCGCAGCTCGTCGAAGAGCGCGTGATCGCGTTGAGCTCCCATCGCGATGATTCGGCCGGGACCGCCGGCCACCTGCAGAGCCACCCCGGCGAACGACGCACATCCGCCCGGACTGGGCGGTGCGCCGTCGATGATGTCGATCGCGAGGTTGCCGAGCACGGTCACCCCGGGGACTAGCTGTACTGACCTGAAAGGTTAGGTACGCGGGTGGCGGGTGGTTGGCCGCCGAGTGCGGTGTGGCCGCGGTGGTGATTGTAGGTGTGTAGCCACAGGGGGTATTCGGCGCAGCGTTCGGTGTCGCTGGTGTAGAGCCGGGCGTAGGCCCATTCATCGGCCAAGGTGCGGTGGAACCGTTCGACCTTGCCGTTGGTCTGCGGCCGATACGGCCGGGTGCGGCGGTGTTCAATCTGCCCGAGTGCTTCTTTGAAGGCATGGGAACGGTAACAGGAACCGTTGTCAGTCAATACTTTTCGAACGGTGATCCCGTATTCGGTGAACCATGCGTGTGCCCGCGACCAGAATGCTGCGGCGGTGTCCTTGCGTTCGTCGGCGAGTATCTCGCTGTAGGCCAGTCGTGAGTGGCCGTCGATGGCGGTGTGCAGGAAGTGGTAGCCGATCGCAGGATGTCGCGAGGTGTTGCGTACCGATTGGTGGGCTTGGGAATGGCGTCTGCCCGTGGCACGGCCCAGTAATCGCCAACCTCCACCGTCGGGGATCTTGCCCAGTTTCTTCACGTCGACGTGGACCAGTTCGCCGCACTGTGCGGGCTCCATCCGGCGTACGACCAGGCCGGTGGGTCGGTCGAGCCAGCGCAGTTTGGCCAGGCCGTAACGGGTCAGAACGCGATGGACGGTGGAGGGATGCAGACCGAGCAGATAACCGATGCGGGCTGGCCCCCACCGGCGCAGGACCCGGACTTTGATGATTCGACGTTCGGTTCGTGTGGGTGTCCGGTTGGGGCTGTGGTGCGGTCGTGAGCTGCGATCGACCATTCCGGCCCTGCCGAGCTCGCGGTAGCGGCCGGCCCAGCGTGCTGCTGTGGTCACCGCGACCTGGAATCGCTCAGCAGCACGTCGTAGCGTCCAGCCGTCCTCCACGACGCATCGGGCTAGGCGCAGACGACCGGTTTCTGACAACGGGGCATTACGGTGGGACACGAAGACCTCCGAAGTGAGTTGGTGCGTTCCTCGACAGCTCGCACTTCACTCGGAGGTCTTCGTCATGTCACCACGCCACGCCGTCCCTAACGTCCGTGGTCAGTACAACTAGCTCTCGTGACATGGATGAAGTCTCCCGGTCAGAGCCCTCGCCACGCTCCCCGACCCCACTCGATCGTCGACCGGCCATCGAAATGTGAGCCAAGTCACACCTCAGGGAATGGAATGCAGCGCCTCGGATGCGCATTGGAAATCACATAGGCAACCAATGCGGCGATGACGAAGGGTCTGCGAAATGCGCATGGATTCGAGGGTCAAGCTTCTCCTCTGTACCGCGGGCTTTGCCGCGGTGGCAGCCATGGCCGGAGTCGGACTGAACACCACCGAGATTCATGGCTCTCCCCAAATGTCTGTGCCCGCAGCCGAACCGACCATGCACTTCGGCGAGACCGTGACCCAGTCCGCAGCCCCGTCCACACCTCAGACACCTGCCGCCACCCCTCCGGTGAAGGCTCAACCCGCACCCACCGCCGAGCCAGGCTGAACCAGCTGGGGCCGCACCCGGGCCGCCTAAGCAGGCCCGGTGGCGGCCTCCCCCATCGCATTCAATCGGCTGCCGAGGTCGAGATCGGCAGCCACCTCGACGAGCGCGGCGGCCACGATCGACGCAGGCTCACGGTCGAGCACCACCAGACCGATCGCAGGACGCGGGCCGTGCTGCACCATCGGCCGCGCAGCGAAACCCGGAGGCACTCCGAGTTGTGGCAGCCATGCAGTGGACGCGATGGTCGCCCGCGGCGAATTTGTCAGGTGCGCATACAGCGCGTCGACCGAATCCGCCTCCACCACAGGGCGATACCGCACACCTTCAGCGGCCATGTTGGCATCGAGAATGCGGCGGTTGCGCATGGTGGTGGTCAACACGCAGAGCTGAAGTCCGGCAGCGTCGGACCAGGCGATCTCCGGTTGAGCCATCAGTGCGTGTTCGGCCGGCGCCACCAGGACGTATCGCTCCCGGTACATCTCCACCGACCGCGTTCCGGGCGGGGCTTCGTCGTCCAGATAGGTCAGCCCGGCGTCGATCTCGAAATCGGCCAGCCGTCGGGCGATCTCGCGCGATGACAGTGCTTCGATGCGCACCGACGCCGCCGGGTTGCGGCGCAGAAACTCGGTGGTGATGAACGGACCCGTGGGTACCGCCGTCGGTATCGCCCCGATTCGTGCCGTGACGGTCAACCGGCCGCGCATGCGGTCGATGTCGGCCAGCATGTCGTCGCGTTCGGCGACGATGCGCTGGGCCCACGCGACCACCCGCTGACCTTCCTCGGTGAACCCTTCGAACCGCTGACCCCGCTGCACGATCACGATGCCCAGCTCGCGTTCCAGCCTGCGGATCGCCACCGACAGCGTCGGTTGGCTCACGTGGCACCGCGCGGCCGCCCGACCAAAGTGCCGCTCGCTCGCCAGCGCCAGCAGGTAGTCGAGTTGCTGCAGCAGCACATCACCGGCCATGGCTTCCCCGCATTCGTCGTTCGATAGAAAGCATCTATCACTGCATGTGAAATATCGAATATGCGCGCCCGCCAAGCGGCGGGTCCGCCGGTTTTCGGGGGCTAGATTGGGTACATGACCAGCGCCAGGGACATCGATGCCGATTACGACGAGCACAGTGTCATCAGCACCGGCGCCAAGGACGAAGCTGCGGGCGTCAAGGCAGTCCTGGTCAGCATGCAGCGCGGGCTCGAACAGATGGGTCCACTGCGTACCGCGGCCGCGTTGACCAAGCTCAACCAGCGGCACGGCTTCGACTGCCCGGGCTGCGCATGGCCCGAGGAGCACGGTGGCCGCAAGCTGGCCGAATTCTGCGAGAACGGCGCCAAGGCCGTGGCAGAGGAAGCCACCAAACGCGTGGTGACACCGGAGTTCTTCGCCCGGCACACCATCGCCGAACTCGAGACGAAGCCCGAGTACTGGCTGTCCCAGCAGGGCAGGCTGACCCAGCCGATGGTGCTCGCTCCCGGTGAGGACCACTACCGGCCCATCGAATGGGACGACGCGTACCGGCTGATCGCCGAACACCTCAACGCGCTGGATTCCCCAGACGAGGCGCTGTTCTACACCTCCGGCAGGACCAGCAACGAAGCCGCGTTCCTCTACCAGCTGATGGTCCGCAGCTTCGGTACCAACAACCTGCCGGACTGCTCGAACATGTGCCACGAATCCTCGGGCACCGCGCTGACCGAATCGATCGGCATCGGCAAGGGCTCGGTCACCGTCGAGGACGTCACCAGGGCGGACCTGATCCTGATCGCCGGGCAGAACCCCGGCACCAACCACCCCCGCATGTTGTCGGTGTTGGAAAAGGCAAAAGCCAACGGCGCCAAGATTGTCGCGATCAACCCGCTACCGGAGGCGGGCCTGATCCGGTTCAAGGATCCGCAGAAGGTGCACGGCGTGGTCGGGCACGGAATCCCGATTGCCGACGAGTTCGTCCAGATCCGGCTCGGCGGCGACATGGCCCTGTTCGCGGGCCTGGGCCGGCTGCTGTTGGAAGCGGAGGACGCCGCCCCGGGCACGGTGCTGGACCGGGAGTTCATCGACGCCCATTGCGCCGGCTTCGACGAGTACGCCCGTCAGACCCGCGCGGTCGACCTGACCACCGTGACCGAGGCGAGCGGTATCGACGAGACCCAACTGCGCCGCGTCGCCGACATGCTGATCGCCTCGCAGCGCACGGTGATCTGCTGGGCGATGGGTCTGACCCAGCATCGTCACGCCGTGGCCACCATCGGCGAGGCGACCAACCTGCTGTTCATGCGGGGCATGATCGGCAAACCAGGTGCGGGCGTGTGCCCGGTGCGCGGGCACTCGAATGTGCAGGGTGACCGCACCATGGGCATCTGGGAGAAGATGCCCGAGAAGTTCCTCGACGCGCTCGACCACCGCTTCGGCATCACCAGCCCCCGCAAGCACGGATACGACACCGTCGACGCGATCCGCGCCATGCGCGACGGCCGAGCCGGCGTGTTCATCGGGATGGGTGGCAACTTCGTGTCGGCCACCCCCGACACCGAGGTTACCGAGGCGGCGCTACGCAGTTGCGCTCTGACCGTTCAGATTTCGACGAAATTGAACCGCAGCCACGTTGTCCACGGGCGCACCGCGCTCATCCTGCCCACGCTGGGCCGCACCGACAAGGATTTCCAGGCCGCCGGCAAACAAATGGTGTCCGTTGAGGATTCGATGTCGATGGTGCACCTGTCCCGCGGCAGCCTGACCCCGCCGAGCGAGCACTTGCGCAGCGAGGTCGCGATCGTCTGTCAGCTGGCTCGCGAACTTCTCGGCCCTGAGCATCCCGTGCCGTGGGAGGAGTTCAACGCCGACTACGACCGCATCCGTGACGCCATCGCCGACGTGGTGCCCGGCTGCGAGGATTACAACCGCAAGGTCCGTCAGCCCGACGGATTCCAGCTGCCGCACCCACCCCGTGATTCCCGTGAATTCCGCACCACCACAGGCAAAGCCAATTTCTCGGTTCATCCGCTGGAATGGGTACCGGTACCAGAAGGCCGCCTGGTGCTGCAGACGCTGCGCAGTCACGACCAGTACAACACCACCATCTACGGCCTGGACGACCGTTACCGCGGTGTGAAAGGTGGCCGCCGGGTGGTGTTCATCAACCCCGCGGATCTGGAAGCCATGGGTCTGAAAGCGGGAGACCGCGTGGATCTCGTATCGGAGTTCGACGGGCAGGAACGCCGCGCGAAGGACTTCCTGATCGTCGAGTACTCCACCCCGAGGGGCAACGCCGCGGCCTACTACCCGGAGACCAATCCGCTGGTGCCCCTTGATCACACGGCCAGGAAGTCGAACACACCGGTGTCGAAGGCCGTCGTCATCAGGTTGGAGAAGGCCTAGTGGGGCGGGTGACTGCCCGCCGTCGGGCCCACCACGTCACCGGTGCGACGGCCGAGGCCCGGCCGGAGACCCTGGTCGTCGAGGAACCGCTTGAGATCCGTGTCGACGGCACACCGATCACCGTCACGATGCGGACCCCCGGCGCCGATGTCGAGCTGGCCCAAGGGTTTCTACTGACCGAGGGGTTGATCCGGCAGCGCGAGGATCTGGTGTCCGTGCGCTACTGCCGAGGAGCCGATGAGGACGGGGTCAACACCTACAACGTGCTCGACGCCACTCTCGCGCCCGATGTGCCGCGCCCAGAAGTGGACGTGACCCGCAATTTCTACACCACCTCGTCATGCGGGGTGTGCGGCAAGGCCTCGCTGGAGGCGGTGCGGTTGAGCAGCAGGCACTGCCCCGGCGACGACCCATCGACGGTTTCCGCCGCGGCGCTGTCGGCCATGCCTGCGAAGCTGCGCGAGGCCCAGAAGGTCTTCGCCAGCACCGGCGGCCTGCACGCGGCGGCGCTGTTCACCGCCGACGGCACCATGCTCGTCGTCCGTGAGGACATCGGCAGGCACAACGCCGTCGACAAGGTGATCGGATGGGCGCTGGAGCACAACCGAATTCCGGCATCCGGCACGGTGCTGCTGGTCAGTGGCCGGGCGTCGTTCGAACTCACCCAGAAGGCCGTCATGGCCGGCATCCCGATCTTGGCCGCGGTGTCTGCGCCCTCGTCGTTGGCGGTCGATCTGGCCAGTCAATCGGGGCTGACCCTGGTGGCCTTCCTGCGCGGCGACTCGATGAACGTCTACACCCGGCCCGACCGCATCATCACCTGAAGCCAGCGAAAATGCACTCAGGGTCGTGATCCGGCTGGGATCACGACCCTGAGTGCAATCTCGACGCAGAAACTCCTAGGCGGTCTTGTCGCGGCGCTCCGAACGCGACGGCTTGCGCGGCACGATGGTCGGCAGCACGTTGTCCTGCACGGTCTCCTTCGTGACGACCACCTTGGCGACGTCGTCGCGGCTGGGGATGTCGTACATCACCGGCAGCAGGACTTCCTCCATGATGGCGCGCAGACCACGGGCACCGGTACCGCGGTGGATGGCCTGATCGGCGATGGCCTCCAGCGCCTCGTCGGTGAACTCCAACTCCACGCCGTCCATCTCGAAAAGGCGGACGTACTGCTTGACCAGTGCGTTCTTGGGCTCGGAGAGGATCTTGACCAAGGAGTCCTTGTCCAGGTTGGTCACCGAGGCCACGACCGGCAGACGGCCGATGAACTCGGGGATCAGACCGAACTTGATCAGGTCCTCGGGCATCACCTCGGCGAAGTGGTCCTGGGTGTCGATCTCGGCCTTGGACCGCACCTCGGCACCGAAGCCCAGGCCGCGCTTGCCGACCCGGTCGGAGACGATCTTCTCCAGGCCTGCGAACGCGCCCGCCACGATGAACAGCACGTTGGTGGTGTCGATCTGGATGAATTCCTGGTGCGGATGCTTGCGGCCGCCCTGCGGGGGCACCGAGGCCTGAGTGCCTTCGAGGATCTTCAGCAGAGCCTGCTGCACGCCCTCACCGGAGACATCGCGGGTGATCGACGGGTTCTCGCTCTTGCGGGCGATCTTGTCGACCTCGTCGATGTAGATGATGCCGGTCTCGGCGCGCTTGACGTCGTAGTCGGCGGCCTGAATCAGCTTGAGCAGAATGTTCTCGACGTCCTCGCCCACATAGCCGGCCTCGGTCAGCGCGGTGGCGTCGGCGATGGCGAACGGCACGTTCAGCATCTTGGCCAGTGTCTGGGCCAGGTAGGTCTTTCCGCAGCCGGTGGGACCGAGCATCAGGATGTTGGACTTGGTCAGCTCGACGGGCTCTGAGCGCGAATCGCGGGACTTCTCCCCCGCCTGGATACGCTTGTAGTGGTTGTAGACCGCCACGGCCAGCGTCCGCTTCGCGGTGTCCTGCCCGATGACGTAGCCCTCGAGGAAGTCCCGGATCTCCGCCGGTTTCGGCAGCTCGTCGAGCTTGACGTCGTCAGCGTCGGCGAGCTCCTCCTCGATGATCTCGTTGCACAGATCGATGCACTCGTCGCAGATGTACACGCCCGGGCCGGCAATGAGCTTTTTGACCTGCTTTTGACTCTTGCCGCAGAACGAGCACTTCAGCAGGTCACCGCCGTCTCCAATGCGCGCCATGTGGGGGGGTCCTACTTCCTGTTCGCAGTCGGTCGTTACGCCAGTTGCTGGGTCACCTCGGGCGTAAACCCGACGCTACCCGTTCGTTCCGTCACGGTGCGACCGATAAGGCCGAATCGCTCTGGTGGTATTTGTTCATGTGCAGGAGAACATATCTCTCCTGGCGGCTCGTCACCCGTCGGCACGCTGACTGTGTCCCTGGCGTGTCGTACCGGAACGAGGGCGAATATCCGGGCGACAAGGCCCGTGCCTGGTTTCCGCCGCGGTCGAGGCTACCTGGACCGCTCGAAAACCGACGCAGGCGCAGGTCAGCAGGGTTTCCGCCTTCCCCGCTGACGACGCACGCCCCGCACCGGAGTTGACCGGGCAGGGCGTGTGTCATCGGGCGGAGGTTGCCGCTGGTGGTGCTAGCTGTTCTGCGCGGACAGCTTGCGGTACTCCAGGACCGTGTCGATGATCCCGTAGTCCTTGGCCTCGGCCGCGGTCAGGATCTTGTCGCGGTCGGTGTCCTTGCGGATGACCTCGGGATCCTTGCCGGTGTGGCGAGCCAGCGTGGTCTCCATCAACGTACGCATCCGCTCGATCTCGGCGGCCTGGATCTCCAGATCCGAGAACTGACCCTGGATCACACCCGACAGCGACGGCTGGTGGATCAGCACCCGGGCGTTGGGCAGGGCCAGACGCTTACCGGGGGTACCGGCGGCCAGCAGCACCGCGGCGGCCGAGGCGGCCTGACCGAGGCACACCGTCTGGATGTCGGCGCGCACGTACTGCATGGTGTCGTAGATCGCCATCAGCGAGGTGAACGAGCCACCCGGCGAGTTGATGTACATGGTGATGTCGCGGTCGGGATCCAGTGACTCCAGCACCAGCAGCTGGGCCATGATGTCGTTGGCCGACGCGTCGTCCACCTGCACGCCGAGGAAGATGATGCGTTCCTCGAACAGCTTGTTGTACGGGTTGGATTCCTTGACACCGAAGCTGCTGTGCTCGATGAACGACGGCAGGATGTAGCGAGCCTGAGGCTGCACGCGGGCGTCCAATGACGGATGAATCTGATCGGTCACTTGTCTAGTCCTGCCGTCGGGCCCGCACCGTTGAGGTTGGCACTGGTGATGATGTGATCGACGAAGCCGTACTCCAGAGCCTCCTGCGCGGTGAACCAGCGGTCACGATCGGAGTCGGCCTCGATCTGCTCGATGGACTTGCCGGTGAACTCCGCGTTCAGCCGGAACATCTCCTTCTTGATGACGTGGAACTGCTCGGCCTGGATGGCGATGTCCGCGGCACTGCCGGTGACCCCACCGAGCGGCTGGTGCATCAGGACCCGGGCGTGCGGCAGGGCGTGACGCTTGCCCTTGGTTCCCGCGGCGAGCAGGAACTCACCCATCGACGCGGCCATACCCATCGCGTAGGTGGCGACGTCGCACGGTGCCAGCACCATGGTGTCGTAGATGGCCATACCGGCACTGATCGAGCCACCGGGCGAGTTGATGTAGAGGTGGATGTCCTTGGTCGGATCCTCCGCCGACAGCAACAGGATCTGCGCACACAGCTTGTTGGCGATGTCGTCGTCCACTTGGGAGCCCAGGAAGATGATCCGCTCGGCAAGCAAGCGCTCATAGACGGAGTCGACGAGGCTGAACCCGCTCCCGTTCGAACGCATGTCAGTCACGACTGGATACCTGCTTTCTCTTACGCATTGGTACTGACGACACTAACGAAACTGCGGGGCCACGCACTCCCGTACGGGGGCGCGTTCGCTCACAGCTCACTCGGCGGCGTCTGTGCCCTTCTCGGCAGACTCGTCAGCAGCTTCGCCCTCGGCGCCCTCTGCCTGCGCCGGACCGAAGAACTCCGTGGTGTCGATCACGTTGCCGTCGGTGTCGGTGACGGTGGCGGCGTGCACCACAGCAGCGATGGTCAGCCCGCGACGCACGTCGGCGAACATGGCAGGCAGCTGGTTGTTCTGCTGCAGGATCTGGATCAGCTGCTGGGGCTCGATACCGTACTGACGCGACATCAGCACGAGACGCTCGGTGAGATCGTTCTGGCCGACCTGGATGTCGAGCTTGTCGGCGACGGCATCCATCAACAGCTGGGTCTTGACGGCCTTTTCGGCGTTCGACTTGTTGTCGGCGTCGAATTCCTCACGGCTGCTGCCCTGTTCGGTCAGCTGCTCGGCGAACTTGTCCTCGTCGTGGTCGAGGCCGTGGATCGCGTTGTGCAGGGTGTCGTCGATCTGGGCCTGAACGATCTTCTCCGGCAACGGAACCTCGGTCTGCTCGAGCAGCGCCTCGATGGCCTTGTCGCGGATCTGCTCGGCCTGCTGAACGCTCTTGACCCGCTTGACCTGCTCGGTGAGGCTCGCCTTAAGCTCATCGATGGTGTCGAATTCGCTTGCCAGCTGGGCGAAGTCGTCGTCCGCCTCGGGCAGTTCGCGCTCCTTGACCGACTTCACGGTCACGGTCACCTCGGCGTCCTTGCCCGCGTACTCGCCGGCAGCCAGCTTGGTGGTGAACACCTTGGACTCTCCGGCCTTCAGACCGGTGATGGCGTCGTCGAGGCCCTCGATCAGCTGACCGGAGCCAACCTCGTGGGACAGGCCCTCGGTGGCAGCCTCGGGCACCTCGGTGCCGTCGACGGTGGCGGACAGGTCGATCGAGACGAAGTCACCCTCCTGCGCGGCGCGCTCGACGCCGGTAAGGGTGCCGAAACGGGCGCGCAGCGACTGCAGCTCGGCGTCGACCTCGGCGTCGTCGATCTGGATCGGGTCGACGGTGATCTTCAGTGCGTCGAACTCAGGCAGGGTGATCTCGGGACGGACGTCGACCTCGGCGGTGAAGGCCAGCTCCTGGCCGTCCTCCAGCTTGGTCACCTCGATCTCGGGCTGACCCAGCGGCTTGACGTCCGAGGCGGTGACTGCCTCGCTATAGCGGCTCGGCAGCGCGTCGTTGACGACCTGCTCCAGCACCGCACCGCGGCCGACGCGCGCCTCCAGCAACTTGCGGGGAGCCTTTCCGGGACGGAAGCCGGGCAGGCGGACCTGCTGAGCGAGCGCCTTGAACGCGCGATCGAAATCGGGCTCAAGCTCGGTGAAGGGCACCTCCACATTGATGCGCACCCGGGTGGGGCTCAACTGCTCGACTGTGCTCTTCACTGTTCCTGCTCCTAGATAGTCCTGGTCGTACTGGCGGGTGAGTCGGGGTGACAGGATTTGAACCTGCGGCCTTCCGCTCCCAAAGCGGATGCGCTACCAAGCTGCGCTACACCCCGTGGTGGTCGATCCGCCGCGGCAAAACCCACGAATGGACCACGCGAGATACTACGTGCTCACGACACGGAGCATTCAATTGGCTTTGATCGGGGGCACACCGGTACAGTGCTGATGCTGCACATGCGGGCGTAGCTCAATGGTAGAGCCCTAGTCTTCCAAACTAGCTACGCGGGTTCGATTCCCGTCGCCCGCTCCAAAGGAACCGCCCTCACGGGCGGTTTTTTGGTTTGTCGAGGCCTCATCGGGGCGCGTCCGACGGCGGATCGCTGGGCGTCAGCGCTATCGGTAGCCAGTGGGTGCCCGGCCCTTCACCTGGACATCCACCCCCTCCGATAACGAGGGTGCGCTCTCCGGAGAAGCTGCCGTCAGGGTTGGGAACCCAGTAGTCCGAGCGATGGGCCTGCACGGCGCTACCGGGATCGTTGCGGTCACAGAAGTACGGATAGTCCCCGCCCGTCTCCCAACGGTTGCCGTTCCACCGGTAGTCATATGCCACGGGAGCTCCTGGGTTGCGAGCGTGATCGTCCGAATTGTCCATGCGCGCAACGCATCCGTTCACATCACAGTTGGTGGTGAACTCGACGGGCACCGTTATCGGGTTCATCGGTGTCGGTATTCCGTTGAACGTCTGCTCCGAGAAGTCGATGAACAGGTTGTAGTAGCCGTACAGTGGCGGCGGCTCAGCGCGATCGGCATGAGCAGTCGGCGACCCCAGCACCAGAACGCTTGCGGCGAAGGCTGTTCCGAGCGCGGTTTTCATGACGCTAGCCGTCCTTGTCGTCATCGCGGTGCGCCGCCTCGATCACCTCGGGCGGCACCGGCTCTTGCAGCCAGGAACGAATGCGGAACAGCCCACCGGCGACGACGCCGACGGCGAATACCGCGACGAGTACCCACAGCGCGGTGGTCATGGCACCGGATTATCCCCGTCTAGCCCCGCACTGCGCCCGATTACCCACGAGTAGGCCACTGTCGGGTGTCGCGAGCGTCTCGATACTGGCCGACTGACGAAAATCAGAGGAAAGTGATGTGTATCACACCACTTGCAAGAAGTCGGTTTGAACGAAAGGCAACGAGATGATCGGAGCAATTATCACCGCAGTCGTCGTCGGCGCGATTATCGGCGCACTGGCGCGACTCATCATGCCCGGTCGGCAGAATGTCAGCACCCTCATGACGGTCGTGCTCGGCATTGCCGGAGCCCTCATCGGGTCCTGGCTCACCGCTGCCGTCGGATACTCCAACTCGAACGGCGGATTCGCCATCATCCCGTTCGTGGTCGGCGTCGTCGTCGCGATCGTGCTGATCGCGATCTACACCGGCCTGACGGGACGACGCGGTACCCCCGTCGGACACTGAGCCAGATCACCGCCGACTCCGCCGTTCCCCCCATGATCGGCGGAGTCGCTCCGTATGTGCCGTGATGTAGCCACCCGATTAGTCTCGTTGACCGAGTTGGGTTTTCGAGCGGGGGCCGATGAAGAACCATCTGTTCAGCGTCCGCGCCCTGGCCCGCGAGGAACGCCAGGAGTTCGCCGAACTGCTCGACGGCCTGAGTCCGCAACAGTGGCAGGCACCCACCTTGTGCAGCGGCTGGAATGTCGGCGACGTCGTCGCACACACCATCGCGTACCTCGGGCAGACCCGGATGGGCCTCGTCGCCGCGATGCTGGCCGCACGCGGACAGATCGACCGGCTCAACGAATCGGCGCTGCGGACTGCAGCCGGACCTGACGAACTTCGCGGGCTCATGCGGGCCGGCGTCGA
The DNA here is from genome assembly GCF_022179545.1 of Mycolicibacterium fortuitum subsp. fortuitum. The sequence continues at coordinate 4,151,224 of NZ_AP025518.1, forward strand.
TCCCTCGGGCGCGGGGGCGCTGTACGGCTGCCGGGTGGCGCTCATCGAATGCCTGATCCACCAGCAGGACATCCGGCGTCCGCTCGGCCTGCCCTGCATCATCCCGGCCGACACACTCCGGGCATCTCTGACATTCGCCCGGGTCAGCCCCGTCATCGGCGGGGCCTGGCCTGGCGCAGCTGGCACCCTCCACTTGACGCGCCGATATCTACCTGAGGGTCGTCACCAGGCGCATTCTGCGACCCTGAGGTAGAAAACGGCGCGCTCGGCGGGTGATCGCATCACGACCGCGTCTCGAACGGCTTGCGATCTGTGCCGGAGGGGGTGCTTCGCGGTGGCCGTCCGCCTACCGTGAGTAACAGGTGCGGACTGTCGACCGATCTTGAAGATGGCAGCCGCAATTGTCAACCACGCGCACCGCTGCCGTAATTTCACCGCACCTGTGCAGGAGACGAATGCCCGCTACGACCCTCATCGCCGGCACCTGCGCACCGGAATTCGTCGGGGTGCGCGATGCCTTCGCGGACAACTTCGCCCACCACAATGAGGTGGGCGCTGCTGTCGCGGTCTGGGTCGAGGGCGATCTGGTGGTCAACCTCTGGGGCGGATCAGCCGACGCAGCCGGCACCAGGCCATGGCAGCAGGACACTCTGGCCAGCGTGTACTCCGGCTCCAAGGGTTTGTTGAGCACCTGCATCCACCTGCTGGCCGACCGCGGTGAGATCGACCTCGACGCCCCGGTGGCCCGGTACTGGCCCGAGTTCGGACAGGCCGGAAAGCAGGACATCACCATTGCGATGGTGCTGGGTCACCGCTCCGGCGTGATCGGACCGCGCGAGCCGATGGACTGGCGGCAGGTGACCGACTGGGATGCGGTGTGCACCCGGATCGCGGCGGCGACGCCGTGGTGGCCTCCGGGCAGCGCGCAGGGCTATCAGGTGGTGACCTTCGGGTTCATCCTCGGCGAGGTGGTGCGTCGGGTCACCGGCCGCACCATCGGTCAATATCTGCGCACCGAGATCGCCGAACCTTTGGGCGCCGACATCCACATCGGGTTGCCCGCCTGGCAGCACCACCGGTGCGCGGAGATGGTGAACAAGCCCTCGGTTCGCAGCCTGCTGGCGGACAACCACGTCGACGGACCGCCGGCCTCGCTCACGGATCATCCGATGGCCGGCTGGGCCGTGTCCATGGACTTCGTGCCGGATGACGAATTGGGCGTGCAGGCCCTGGACGCCTGGCGGGCGGCCGAATTCCCCAGCACCAACGCCCACGTCTCGGCACTCGGCATGGCTACGGTGTACAACGCGCTGGCCCAGGAGAAGCTGCTGACCCGGCAGCACATGGAGCGCTGCCGAATCTCGCAGGGCGGTTTCGACACCGATGTGGTGCTGGGGGCGCGGGTGGCCGATCACGGCTGGGGCCTGGGCTACATGCTCAACCAACGCGGCGTGGCCGGGCCCAACACCGGCATCTTCGGGCACGGCGGGTCAGGCGGTTCGTTCGCATTCGTCGACCTCGAGCACCGGATCGGCTATGCGTACGTGATGAACTATTTCGACGCCACCAAGTGCAATGCCGACCCGCGGACGGTCGCATTGTCCAACGAGGTCTACTCCGCTCTCGGCGTAATTTGAGTTCCCTTCGAGAACCCTGAGGCACCATTTCCCGTCGGTACGCTGGACGCCATGAACGGCGTCTTGCTGATCCTCATCATCCTGGTCATCGGCGCGATCGCGTTCGCTGTCTACAGCTCGTTGCAGGCCAACGGCCGGCGCTCCGCGGAGTCCCTGGCCGACGCCAAGGCTGACGCACGTCGGCTGATCGAGCGTCTCGGCGGGCAGGTGCTCAACTTGACGGGTTCCGACGACGCGTCGAAGCAGGCGCTGGCCGATGCTTCCGAGCGGTACACCGCGGCATCGTCACAGATTGATCAGGCCACCACCGCCAAACAGGCTGCGCTGGCCAAGGAGAGCGCCATCGAGGGGCTCTACTACGTGCGCGCCGCCCGTACCGCGATGGGCATGGACCCGGGTCCGGAGTTGGAGGCGTTGGCCGGTCAGCGTTCGGCCGGTGCGGTCACCGAGGACCGCCGCATCAACTTCGAGGGTCGCGAGATCGAGGCCTCCCCCGCCCCGTCGGAGCGCACGCCGAACTACTACCCCGGCGGCCGCGTGGCCGGACGCCCGGTGCCCGCCGGCTGGTATTCCGAACCGTGGTGGAAGCCGGCGCTGGTTGCCGGCGCCTGGGGGCTGGGCTCGGTCCTGCTGTTCGACGCGATGTTCTCCGGTATGCACGGAGTCAACTACGGCGCACAGGGCTTCGAAAGTGGTTACGGTGACGGCTATTCCGACGGTTTCGCCGCGGGCCAAGATGGCGGCGGGTTCGACGGAGGCGACGCCGGCGGCGGTGACTGGGGCGGCACCGACGCCAGCGGCTGGGACAGCGGCGATTTCGATGGCGGTGGCTTCGGCGACTTCGGCGGAGACTTCGGCGGCTTCTGACGCCCTGCCGGGAGAACCCGCTAGAGGCGGCTCTCCAGACGCGCCGACACACCGGCCTCCTGCAGGTCCAGACGCTCCAGCATGGCGCGCACCGCCTCATCTTCGATCCGGCCCTCGTCACGCTCGGCGATGAGCGCCCCGCGTTGTGCCGCAAGCACATCGCGGTAGAGGCTGGAGAACACCGCGGCCCGCTTGGTGAGCGCCTCGGGATCGGGCATCTCGTCGGCGTCCTGTGAGTGCCGGGCGATCACCGCGCGAATTTCGGCCACCAGATGAGGATCCAACCCTTCGGGCGGATCAGCCTCGAACGCGTCGAGCACATCGTCCGCCGCATCGTGCACCACCCGCTCGGCCTTGAGTTCTTCTTCCCGGTCGGCGGCGTGGTCGTCGCAGAACCGGGACAGGTTCAGCCGGCGGATCAGCAGGGGCAGCGTCCAGCCCTGGATCAGCAGGGTGCCGACACTGACCACGAACGCGATGGCCTGGATGGTGGCGCGTTCCGGGAACGGTTCGCCGCTGGCGGTGGTGGCCGGAATCGCAGCGGCCGCGGCCAATGTGACCACGCCGCGCATCCCGGTCCAGGACACCACCAGGTTCTCCCGCCAACTCAGCGAGCGGCGGTCGATCATTCTGCGCCAGCGCGCCTTGGGTTTTCGGTTACGCCGGCCGAGTGCGCCGCGGGCACCGTCGGGCACCTGCACGCTGAACTTGCTCTCCACGTGCCGGGACAGCTTGTTGCGGCCGAACATCAGGAACACCGACAGCGGCCGGATGAACAGCACGATCACCAGCACGATCATCGAGGCGATCGCCACCTCGGCCAGTGACTCGTGGGCTTCGTCGAGGTGCTCCAGCACGAAACGCAGGTGCAGTCCGATGTAGGCGAATACGAATGCTTCGAGCAGCACGTCCAACGAGTTCCAGACGTACCGCTCCTGCAGTCGGGTCTGGTAACCCGCGCCCATCGCACCGTTTCCGACGACGAATCCGGCGACCACCACCGCCAACACCCCGGAGGCGTGCAGTTCCTCGGCGGTGATGAATGCCGCGAACGGAACCACCAGGCCCTGCACTGTTTCCAGGCCGGGGTTGTCCAGGTGCTTGCGAATCCACAGCGTCAGGTAGCCGAGCAGTGCGCCGACCAGCGGGCCGATCGTTGCGCTGTAGCCGAACAGCAGGAACGGGTTCTCGATGAAGGTGTGGCTGCCGGCCACCTGGGCCACCGCGATGGAGAACAGCGTGAGCGCGGCCGCGTCGTTGATCAGGCTCTCCCCGGTGAGAATCGCCATCACCCGTTTGGGCAAACCGAGCTTGCGCCCCACCGCCACGGCGGTCACCGCGTCGGGCGGCGCGACGATCGCGCCGAGCACCAGGGCCAGCCCGAAGGTCAGCGGCACCAACACCAGCCACGACGACACCGCGGCCACTGCAAAGGCGGTCACCACGACGAGCCCGACACCCAGGCCGAGGATGGGGCGGATGTTGCGGAAGAACGTCGGGAAAGAGAAGTCCAGCGCGGCTGAATACAGCAGCGGCGGCAGCACCACGGTCAGCAAGATGTGGGAATCGAGTTCGGGAGGTTCGAAGCCGGGAAGGAATGAGACCAGGCTCCCGATCACCACGATGATCAGGGCGGGTTCCTGGCCGCGCCGATGCGCGGCTGCGGTGACGAGGATGGCTCCGACGACGACGAGGATCAATTCCACTCAGCAATTGTCCCGTGCCCGCGGCGGGGCCGCGCACTCACATCTGGCAGTCCGGGCACCAGAAGAGGTTGCGGGCCTCCAGTTCCGCGGTGCGCACCGTCGCGCCGCAGACGCGGCACGCCTCCCCTGCCCGGCGGTAGACGTAGGTGCGGGGCCGCCCGGGACCATAGGACGGAGCACCATGGTCGTGCTCGGGACGGACCACGACGATCTTGCCGCGGCGCACGCCGACCTTCATCAACTCGACGAGATCGGTCCACATGGCGCTGAATTCGGCCTGCTCGAGGTGGACACCCGGTCGGTACGGATCGATGTGGTGGCGGAACAGCAGCTCGCTGCGGTACACGTTGCCGACGCCCGCGATCACCGACTGGTCCATCAGTAGGGCGCCGATTGACCTGCGCGACTTGCTGATCCGCCTCCATGCCAGCGCCGGGTCGGCATCCTTGCGCAGCGGATCGGGACCGAGTCGCGCGACGACGTCGGCGATCTCGGGTTCGACGATCACTTCACATACGGTCGGGCCGCGCAGATCGGTGCCGTACTCGGTGCCGACGATCCGCATCCTGACCTGGCCGACCGGCAGACCCAGCGGAACCGGGCCCTCGGTGAACGTCCCGTACAGGCCGAGGTGGATGTGTACGACGTGGCCACCGGCGTAGTGGTGGAACAGGTGCTTGCCCCAGGCGTCGGCCTGTTTGAACACCTGACCGTTGACCGCGGCGGCACCATCGGCAAAGCGGCCCTGCGGGCTGGACACCACCACCGGCGCCCGGCCGAACCGCTTCTGGTGCAGCCGGGCCAACCGGTGCAGGGTGTGCCCTTCGGGCATGGGTCAGGCAGGCGCGCCGGGAACCGGCGGGGCCACGTGGTCCTTCTCGTACTCGGCCAGGATGTCGATGCGGCGCTGGTGGCGCTCGGCTTCCGACCACGGCGTCGACAGGAACGCGTCGACGATGGCCAGCGCTTCCTCCTCGGTGTGCATGCGGCCGCCGAGACCCATCAGCTGCGCGTTGTTGTGCTCGCGGGCCAGCTTGGCAGTCTCGACGCTCCAGGCCAGGGCGCAGCGGGCGCCGGGCACCTTGTTCGCGGCGATCTGCTCACCGTTGCCGGAGCCGCCGAGCACGATGCCCAGGCTGCCGGGATCGGCGACGGTCTTGACCGCGGCGTCGATGCAGAACGCCGGGTAGTCATCATCGGCGTCGTAGGTGTAGGCACCGCAGTCGATCGGCTCGTGGCCGGTCTTCTTGAGGTGCTCGATGATGGTCTGCTTGAACTCGAATCCGGCATGGTCGGCACCGATGTAGACGCGCATGCCGGTAACCCTAACGCGTCTTCAGGTCGCCACAGCACCAGCTCGAATACCTGCCAGCAGCAGATCGAGCATGCGCTGCGCCTGCTCGGCCGAGCCGCTGGCCAGGAAGATCCCGAGCAGGCTCGACACCACGTCCTCGGCCCGCACATCGGCGCGCAGACTGCCATCGGTGATGCCGGCATCGAGCAGCGTCTGGACGGCACCGGTGATGCTCGCCTTGGTGTCGCGGTGGTCGCCCGCGCCGGATTCGAAGATGGTGCGCAGTGATTCGGCCATGCCCTTCTTGGCCGCGACGAATGTCGCGTAGCGGTCCATCCACCGACGTAGCGCCACCGGCGGCGGGTACCGGCCGGACAGGTCGGCCGCGGATGCGGAGACCTCGGCCAGCTCGGCGCGGTAGACGGCCTCGATGAGGGCCTCGCGGCTCGGGAAGTGACGGTAGAGCGTCCCGATGCCGACACCGGCGTCGCGGGCGATGGCCTCGAGCGAGACGGGACCGTCCGACGCGGCGAACGCCGCCGCTGCGGCCGCGAGCAGGCGCTCTCTGTTGCGCCGCGCGTCAGCCCGTTCAGCCATAGCGGAGGCTCCTCCGTTTTGCTAGCGTATGAAGCGGAGGACCCTCCGCATCGCTGTCAGTATGACACTCCAGGAGCGCATCGTGAGCACATCGCACCCCGGCGGCACCGGCATCATCGGACAACACACCGTGGCGCGAATCGGCTACGGCGCCATGGGATTGGGGCACAGCCTCCCCCACGACGACGCCACCGCAGTGTTGCACCGCGCGGTGGAACTGGGCGTCAACCACATCGACACCGCGTCCTTCTACGACGACGGCGTGGTGAATCAGCGCATCCGTGCCGCACTCGCCCCGTACCGCGAGGACCTCGTGATCGTCAGCAAGGTCGGCGCCCGGCCGGCCACGGGGCCGGTCCCGCTGGCGCTCGCCCAACATCCGGCCGATCTCCGCGCGGCCGTCGAACTGGACCTGGCCGGTCTCGGACTGGACCAGATTCCGGTCGTGAACCTGCGCCGCGCCGACATCGGCCCAGGTCTCACCGCCGAGGGCGATCAGATCGTCGACCTGGACGATCAGTTGGCCGAGATGATCGCCCTGCGCGACGAGGGCAAGATCGGCGCGATCGGAATCAGCAACGTCGACCTGGCCACCCTGCGCCGCGCGCTGCCCGCCGGAATGGTGTGCGTGCAGAACGCCTACAGCCTGCTCAACCGCGACCATGAGGACGAACTGACACTCTGCCGAGAGGAAGGCATCGCGTGGGTGCCGTTCTTCCCCCTCGGCTCGGCGTTCCCCGGGTTTCCGAAAGTCGCCGAAAACGATGTGGTGCAACGGGTCGCCACCGACCTCGGGGTCAGCGGCGCACAGGTCGGGCTGGCATGGCTACTCGCGCACGCGCCCAACACCCTGCTCATCGCCGGGACGACGTCGGTCGCCCACCTGGAGCAGAACCTGGCGGCCGGCGACGTCACCCTGAACGAGCAGCAACTGGCCGATCTCGACGCCGTCGCTGCCGAACTACCCCAGGGTGATGGCGTCCAGGCGTTCCTTGATGAAGGCCGATGACGACACCGGCTCCAAACCGCCGACCTTGCCGATGGGTGGTTCCAGCGGGGCGACGAGCGCGTCGTGGTTGGCCTCGTAGAAATAGATCAGCGAGACCAGGTCTTCCTCGGGCGCGTGCGGCTGGGGCGGTAGCACGCGGTGCCGGCCCGACGGCCAGCGCCGGCCACTCCAGTACTCCAGCAGATCACCGATGTTGACGGTGAGTGATCCGGGCTCCCACGGTGCGTCCTCCCAGCCCTCCTGCTCGGAGTACACCTGCAGTCCGCCTGCGCCCGGTTCGCGGTCGAGGACCGTCACCGTGCCGAAGTCGGTGTGCGGGCCGATCCGGAACTGTCCGGGCTCGGGCTCCCCCACCACGCTGACCGGCGGATAGTGGTTGATGTTCATGGTCCAGGTCGGCCGATCGGCCAGGGCGACAAAGGGATTGAACGGCAGTCCGAGAGCATGGGCGAACAGGGCCAGCAGGTCATCGGATACCTTCCGCATCGCGGCGGTGTACTCCTCGACCAATGCCTGCAGCGCGGGCACCTCGGCCGGCCACACGTTGGGCGCGAACCAGATCCGGTCGACCTCCGGGTCACCGGTCGCCGTCTCGGCGCCCAGGCTGTAGCTCTCCTTCAGATCAGGTGGCGTCTCGGTGCCCTCGGCGTAACCGTTGGCCTCGGCTCCGGGTCCGATCCAGCCGTGCCCGCCGACGGGGACCGAATAACTCTCCTTGACCTCGTGGGGCAACGCGAAGAACTCCCGGCTGGCCGCACGCACCCGCGCCGCCAGGTCCGGGTCGACACCGTGCCCGGTGACGACAATGAACCCGGCACGCTGCAGCCCGGCGTCCACCTCGGCGGCGACCGCGTCGGCCTCGGCCCCGCCGGCGTACCACCGCGCCAAGTCGATCGTTGCTATCGCGCTCATTCGCCGATGTCCTCCGCCCACAGATCCGGTCTCTCGGCGATGAAGTTCTGCATCATCTCCACACAGCGCTCGTCGTCGAGCACGGTCACCGCCACTCCATGCTCGGCCAGCCAGTCGTGCCCACCGGTGAAGGTCCGACTCTCCCCGATCAGGACGGCGCCGATGTTGAACTGACGGACCAGCCCGCTGCAGTACCAACACGGCGAGAGCGTCGTCACCATGATCGTGGACCGGTAGCCGCGCTGGCGCCCGGCGGCCCGGAAGGCGTCGGTCTCGGCGTGGACCGACGGGTCGTCGTTCTGCACGCGCCGGTTGTGCCCGGCACCCAGCAGCGTTCCGTCCGAGCCGAACAGGGCCGCGCCGATCGGAATACCGCCCTCGGCCAACCCTTTTCGCGCTTCCTCGACAGCGACGTCGAGCATCTGGCCCGGGGTCATGCCGGCACCTTCCGTTCCTCGGCGAGCCGGGATCGGCACAACATCAGATAGCTCGCCCCGGCGATGAGGAAGCCGACGAAGAACGTGATGTCACCCAACTGCGGAACCTCTCGCGCGATGTACCCGACGAACTTCGTCTGGTTGCAGAACAGTGTCACCGACACCACCAGGCCGAGCAGGAACGACGCCAGGCCGGGCCAGTTGGTGTAGGACCGGTCGTAGAGGAAGTGTGCGACGGGCTGATCCCTGCGCAGGTACTCGTCGGCGAACACCACCCCGAGCCACGGCCCGATCCAGTAGGCGATGATCAACAGGAACGCCTCGTAGCTTGCCGCGGCGTCGGCCAGCGCCCACCAGGCGATGAGGAATCCGACGACGCCGAAGAACGCCGTCGCCAGGGCCCGGGCGATATGGTGCGGCAGTTTGATCCCGATGGTCACGAAAGCCATTGCGCCCGAATAGATGTTGATCGCGTTCGCGGCCACCGCCCCGATCGCGATGGCCAGCAGTGTCAAACTGGCCAGCCAGGGGGCCAGCTCCGAGGTGAACGCAGTCGTCGGATTTTCCGAGACCGCGGGGCCGATGGTCACCGAGGCCGCGCCGACGGTCTGCAAAAGCATGCACGACACGAACAATCCTGCGGCGGCGAAGAATCCGGTGCGTGGGCCGGCCTCGCTCCGGGGCAGGTAGCGGGTGTAGTCGGCGGTGTACGGTGCCCATCCGGCGACGTAGCCGAACGCGGTGCCCACGGTCAGCAGGAAGCCGCCCATGCCGCCGACACCGTTCGGGATAGCCGGGGCGCCGAAGTCCGCCTTGGTCAGGATCACCACCGAGGTGATGGCGAAGATGACTGCGAGCACGGGGAACGCCCACCGTTCGAACGCCTGAACCAGGTTGTGCCCGAACACCGCGAGCGCGGTCTGCACCACGACGACGAGCACCAGGGTCAGCACTGGCGCGATGCCGAACAGGGTGGACAGCGCGAACGCGCCGCTGACGCTGTTGGTGGCGAACCATCCGATGCCCGCGGTCACCGTCATCAGCAGCGAGGGCACGGCGTTGCCCCGGAAGCCGAACGCCAGCCGGCCCAGCACCATTTGCGGAACACCGTGCAGCGGGCCGCGTTTGGACAGGAAGTAGTGCGCGAGTGCGCCGAGTCCGGTGCCGATGGCAAGGCCGGCCACCGCCTGCCAGAACGTCATGCCGTAGACGGAGACCGCCAGCACCCCCAGGAAGATGGTGGCGAACTCCAGGTTCGGCGAGGTCCAGGTCCAGAACAGCTGGCTGGGTTTTCCGTGCCGGTCGGCGTCGGCGATGTGCTCGTTGCCGCCCGGTTCCACGGCGGCGATTCGGTCCCGGTACGAGCCGTCGGTGCTGGGCTCAGCCGCTGTCATCCGTACACCGTGGCGTGAGCCGCGGTGTTACGCAACCGGAATCGCGATTTTGGGTCCGGTTCACCCGTCAGTCGAACTGAGGTGCCTCGGTGCGGGAGCGCTTGAGCTCCCAGAAATGCGGGTACGACGCGAAGGTCACCGACGCGTCCCAGAGTTTGCCGGCCTCTTCGCCGCGCGGGATCTTGGAGAGCACCGGGCCGAAGAACGCGACACCGTTGACGTGGATGGTCGGAGTGCCGACGTCCTCGCCGACGGCGTCCATGCCGGCATGGTGGCTCTTACGCAACGCATCGTCGTACTTGTCGGTGTTGGCCGCCTCGGCCAGCTCGGCGGGCAGACCCACTTCCTCGAGAGCCTGCGCGATGACGGTGTCGAGGTCCTTGTTGTCCTGGTTGTGAATCCTGAAACCCATCGCGGTATAGAGCGGGCCGAGGATCTCCGGCCCCTTGAGCTGCTCGGCGGCGATGGCGACCCGGACCGGGCCCCACGCCTTCTTCATCAGTTCCTGGTAATTCTCCGGCAGGTCACGGCCTTCGTTGAGGACGGCCAGGCTCATGACGTGAAACTGCACGTCGATGTCGCGGACCTTCTCGACCTCCAGGATCCAGCGCGACGTGATCCAGCACCACGGGCACAGCGGGTCGAACCAGAAGCCGGCGGTGTCTTTTTGGTCGGTGGGAGCCATCTACGCGTTCCTCTCGGTGTGGTTCAAGGCACAGCTGCGTTCAACACAACTGTGCACCCGCATTGAGATGTTCCCGATGCCGGTAACTATCCGGGGACCGTTTACGACAACAATGGTGGTTGACCTCTCGGCAAGCATGTCGATGTCACGGCAGCAGCACAGGAAACGCATAGTGCACGAATTTTTACCGAAACGTGTTGTTCCTGTGACCCTGGTAAACCACTGTTGCCCAAGTGAGCAGAGCGATCAAAGGGTTCTGCGTGATAGCTGAGGAGCTCAACATGGCCGCTCGTTCCTTCCTGGCAGCCGTAGGCGCCGTCACCGCCGCTCTCGCGCTGGCAGTTCCGGCGCAGGCCGATCCGGTGCCGGTCCCGACCGATCCGACGACCGACAGTTCGTTTTTGAACGCCCTGAACAACGCCGGGGTCGGTTACGGCGATCCGACCACCGCTGTCCAGATGGGCCAGGACGTGTGTCCGATGCTGGTAGAGCCCGGCAAGGACTTCGCCTCGGTGGCCTCCCAGATGCGCGGGGACGGCGGCATGTCCCCGCAGATGGCGTCCTTCTTCACCGGCATCGCCATCCAGATGTACTGCCCGCAGATGATGTCGTCGATCGGCGACGGTTCGATCCTGAACAACCTCGGCGCGCTCAACGGACTTGCCGGGATGGCCGGCTTCCCCCAGTAGGCCGGGTCCCGCCGACGTCCAGCCACTAGGTTGGACGCGTGGCACTTCCGAATCTCACTCGCGATCAGGCCGTAGAGCGCGCAGCTCTGGTCACCGTCGACAACTACCACGTCGTCCTCGACCTCACCGACGGCAACGGCAAACCCGGCGAACGCACCTTCCGGTCCACCACCACCGTGAAGTTCGATGCCCTCGCCGGCGCCGACACCTTCATCGACCTGGCGGCCGATACCGTCCGCAGCGCGACGCTCAACGGCGTCGCGCTCGATGTGTCCGGCTACGACGAATCCACGGGCATCGCGCTCACCGGACTGGACGCGCACAACGTGCTGGTGGTCGACGCCGACTGCCTGTACTCCAACACCGGCGAGGGCCTGCACCGTTTCGTCGACCCCGTCGACGACGAGGTCTATCTCTACTCGCAGTTCGAGACGGCCGACGCCAAGCGGATGTTCGCCTGCTTCGACCAGCCCGATCTGAAGGCCACGTTCGACGTTCAGGTCACCGCACCCTCGCACTGGCAGGTGATCTCCAACGGCGCGACCACCAGCGCCGAGCCCGACGGGCCCGCCACCCGGCACACCTTCGCCACCACCCCGAAGATGAGCACCTACCTGGCCGCGTTGATCGCCGGGCCGTACGCGGTGTGGCGCGATTCGTATTCGGACACCCACGGCGAGATCCCGCTGGGCATCTTCTGCCGCGCGTCGCTGGCCGAGTTCATGGATGCCGAGCGGCTGTTCACCGAGACCAAACAGGGTTTCGGCTTCTACCACTCCAATTTCGGGACGCCGTACGCCTTCGGCAAGTACGACCAGCTGTTCGTGCCGGAGTTCAACGCGGGCGCCATGGAGAACGCCGGCGCCGTGACGTTCCTCGAGGACTACGTCTTCCGGTCCAAGGTCACCCGGGCCTCCTACGAGCGGCGCGCCGAGACCGTTCTGCATGAGATGGCGCACATGTGGTTCGGCGATCTGGTCACCATGCAGTGGTGGGACGACCTGTGGCTCAACGAGTCCTTCGCGACGTTCGCGTCGGTGTTGTGCCAGGCCGAGGCCACCGAATACGACACCGCCTGGACCACCTTCGCCAATGTCGAGAAGTCCTGGGCCTACCGCCAGGATCAGCTGCCCTCCACCCACCCGGTCGCTGCCGACATCCCCGATCTGGCCGCCGTCGAGGTCAACTTCGACGGCATCACCTACGCCAAGGGCGCCTCGGTGCTCAAGCAGCTGGTGGCCTACGTCGGGCTGGAGCAGTTCCTGGCCGGCCTGCGGGATTACTTCCGCGACCACGCCTTCGCCAACGCGACGTTCGGCGATCTGCTGGGCGCCCTGGAGAAGTCGTCGGGGCGTGACCTGTCGGGGTGGGGCCAACAATGGCTCAAGACAACGGGTTTGAACACCCTGAGGGCCGACTTCGACACCGACGAGGCTGGCGTCATCACACGGTTCGCCATCTCCCAGTCGGGTGCGGCGCCGGGCGCCGGCGAGACCCGCGTGCACCGCCTGGCGGTCGGCATCTATGACGACGACCCGGCCGGCTCGGGCAAGCTCGTCCGCGTGCACCGCGAGGAACTCGACGTCGAGGGGCCGGTCACGGATGTTCCGGCGCTGGTCGGTGTTTCACGCGGAAAGCTGATCCTGGTCAACGACGACGACCTGACGTACTGCTCGCTGCGACTGGACCCGGCGTCGTTGTCGACCGTGTTGTCGCGGATCGCTGACATCGCCGACCCACTCCCCCGGACGTTGGCCTGGTCGGCGGCCTGGGAGATGACCCGCGAGGCCGAGATGAAGGCCCGCGACTTCGTCGCGCTCGTGATGAGCGGCATCCACGCCGAATCCGAGGTCGGCGTCGCGCAGCGGCTGCTGATGCAGGCCCAGACCGCGCTCAGTTCCTATGCCGATCCGGACTGGGCCACCGAAATCGGCTGGCCTGCGTTCGGCGATGCGTTGCTCGATCGGGCCCGCGAGTCCGCCCCCGGCTCCGATCACCAACTCGCCTTCGTCAACGCGCTGTGCACCTCGGTGCTGTCGCCGAACCACGTCGCCGTGCTGTCGACCCTGCTCGACAACGAACCCGCCGCGGTGAACATGGCCGGCCTGGTGATCGACACCGATCTGCGCTGGCGGATCGTCACCGCGCTGGCTCGCAGCGGGCAGATCGACGCCGACGGACCCGAGACGCCGTTCATCGATGCGGAGGCGGAGAACGACCCGACGGCGGCAGGCAAGCGTCACGCTGCCGCGGCGTCTGCGGCGCGCCCGCAGGACGAGGTGAAGTCCGCGGCGTGGGAGCAGGTGATCGAGGACGACACGATCGCCAACATCACCACCCGTGCGATCGTCGGCGGGTTCGTGCAACCCGGCCAGTCCGAGCTGCTGGCCCCGTTCACGACCCGCTACTTCGCGGCGATCTCCGGGGTGTGGGAGCGCCGGTCCAGCGAGGTCGCGCAGACCGTGGTGATCGGGCTCTACCCGTCCTGGGACATCAGCCAGAACGGTCTCGATGCGGCGGATGCGTTCCTATCCGACCCCGAGGTGCCGCCCGCGCTGCGCCGGCTGGTGATCGAGGGACGCGCAGGGTGTGGAGCGGTCCTTGCGCGCCCGCGCCTTCGACGTGAGCTGATTTGCACCGCGAGTGTGCGTGTCTGCTGCCTGACACGCACACTCGCGGTCATACGCTGTGCCGATGGCGGTCAGTCGAACCCGCGCGGCACGGGCGGCCCGCAAACGCAAACGGCGGATGGACCTGGTCGTCCACGATCTCACCGACCAGCAATGGGATGCCATCAAAGAGGCATGGGGTGGCTGCGCCTATTGCGGCACCACCGGCGGCCCGTTCCAGAAGGACTGCGTCATGGCGATCTCGCGCGGCGGGCGCTACACCGTGGACAACGTGGTGCCGGCGTGCGCATCGTGCAACGCCAGCAAGTGCAACTTCGAGGTCAGCACCTGGATGCGGCGAAAGCGGCTCGATGAACGCGCGTTCTTGACGCGCTATGTGGAGATCCGCAACAGCCTGACGGTTGAACCGGGTCACTGAATGCAGCGAGCGTGTGTGATCGTCGGTTGACGATCACACACGCTCACAGTGCGTATGTTGAGGACGATCAGGCAGGCGAAACGCCGGCCGACAGCACGCGCACGGCGCTGATCAGCCCGTCGATCAAGTTGCCTTCCTTGAACGAGGCGGCAGCTGCCGAGACGCCCAGCGGAGCGGCTTCCTCGATGCCACGGCCCTTGACGTCGGCACCGTAGACCACCTCGATGGCGTGCTGGTCGGGTGAGACCGCAAGCAGGACCGCGTTGTTGGGCGTGGGCACCTTGGCCAGGATTTCGCGTGCCGTGGCCGCGGTGTCGGTGCCCAGCGGGCCGATGTAGACCGCGAAACGCGCCTTGGCCGCCCGCGAGCCGTACTTCATCGCGTCGTCGAGGACGACGAGATCCATCGTCGGGAACGGGTAGTGCACCGACAGCTCACCGGGTTCGGTGACGCCGGAGATCCGGCCGCTGTAGGTCAGCGCATAACCGTAGGGAAGGTCGACGTCTTTCGTCGCGACTGCGACTTCACCACTTGCCACTTGCGCCGCCTCCGATCGTCACGCCGTGCGAATCATGCCCGCCATGCCCGTGATCCTGCGGCTCCTCGGCAGCCCACAGGATGGGCTCGTGGGTCCACGGATCGGACATCTTGTAGGTGTCCGGGTGCGGTCCCTTGCGGGGCAGGTAGATCAACGCCAAGACCACGAACAACACCAGCGGAACCCCTCCGAGGAGGGAATGGGTAAGTGCTGTGCTCACGCGCAAACCGTATCAGCCGCAATGCACCGGCGCGCCGAGAGTGCCCGGCAAGTCGGACCTCACGCCGCACCCTCACCGAGATAGCGCACCCAGGCCGGGTCGAGCTCCTTGATCGTCGACAGCAGCCGCCAGTGCTGCCCTTTCGGCGGCATCGGTACGCACCGCAGCGACCAGCCCAGTTCGGCCAGCAGCCGATCGGCCTTGCGGTGGTTGCACGGCCCGCACGCCGCCACACAGTTCTCCCAGGAATGCTCGCCGCCACGGCTGCGCGGGATCACGTGATCGACGGTGTCGGCCCGCCCTCCGCAGTACGCACAGCGGAAGCGGTCGCGGTGCATGAGTGCCGCCCGGGTCATCGGTATGCGGGCCCGGTACGGCACTCGCACGAACGTGCGCAGCCGGATCACCGAGGGCACCACGATGGTGCGGGTCGCCGAATGGATGACCGGTCCCGACGGGTCGTCGTGCACGACGTCGGCTTTGCCGCACATCACCATGATCACCGCGCGCCGTAGTGGAAGCGCGGTCAGCGGTTCATAGGTGGAGTTGAGCAGCAGAACCCGGCGGCGTCCCCACAGGGACGCATCGGGCGCGGCCGTGGGAAGTACCTCGACGCTGTGCAGAGGGCGATTTGGCACATGGGGTCCCGATGGGCCGGGTAATGGGCCGGTCCGTCGCGTATGGCTTTTTTTGCTGTGCGCCATGGAGCCTCCGAGGAGACAGTCCACCACGGATCACTGCAATACGCACGAAAATTCTTCGGGTGTTCGCAGGTCAGTCCAATGAACAGGAGGTGACCAGGCCGCCGTGACCGGCCCCGACGCCCCTTGCGGCCACAATGGACCACAATGAGTGACGTGACGCAGGTGCAGCGATCTTTCTACGACGAAGTCGGGGGCCACGAGACATTCGCAGCGATCGTGTCGCGGTTCTACCAGCTGGTGCGCGAGGACGAGATCCTGCTGCCGCTGTACCCCGAGGACGACATCGACGGCGCCGAGGAGCGGCTCCGCATGTTCCTCGAGCAGTATTGGGGCGGTCCCAGGACGTACTCCGACCAGCGCGGTCATCCTCGGCTGCGGATGCGGCACGCCCCGTTCCGGATCGGCTACCTCGAGCGCGACGCGTGGCTGCGCTGCATGCACACCGCGGTGGCCTCGATCGACTCGCAGACCCTCGACGACCCGCACCGCCGCGCGCTGCTGGATTATCTGGAAATGGCCGCCGACTCGATGGTCAACTCGGCGTTCTGACATGCGCCGGTGGTGGGCGGACGCGGTTTTCTACCAGGTCTATCCCCGCTCGTTCGCCGACAGCAACGGCGACGGGGTCGGTGACCTCGACGGGGTGCGCGCCGGGCTGGACTATCTGGCGGCGCTCGGGGTCGACGCCTTGTGGCTCAACCCGGTGATGGTGTCGCCGATGGCCGACCACGGCTATGACGTCGCCGACCCCCGCGATGTCGATCCCCTGTTCGGTGATCTGGAGGCGTTGGACCGGCTGCTCGCCGCCGCCCACGCCCGCGGCATCCGGATCACGATGGACCTGGTCCCCAACCACACCAGCTCGGCGCACCCGTGGTTCGTGGAAGCGCTGGCCGATCCACGTCGACGCGACCGCTACATCTTCCGCGACGGCCGGGGCCCGCATGGTGACACGCCGCCCAACAACTGGCTGTCGGTGTTCGGCGGCCCGGCCTGGACCCGCGTCGCCGAGCCTGACGGCGCGCCCGGCCAGTGGTATCTGCACCTGTTCGATCCGGCCCAGCCCGACCTGAACTGGAACCACCCCGAGGTCTTCGAGGATCTCGAGAAGACGCTGCGGTTCTGGCTGGACCGCGGGATCGACGGATTTCGCATCGACGTGGCCCACGGCATGGCCAAGCCGCCCGAGCTGCCGGACATGGCGGTCACCGACACCGCACTGCTGCGCAACAGTGACGACGACCCGCGATTCGACAACGACAGCGTGCATGACATTCACCGGTTCATCCGCACGGTCTTGGACGACTATCCCGACGCGGTGGCCGTCGGCGAGGTGTGGGTGCACGGCAATGAACGTTTCGCCAGGTATCTGCGTCCCGACGAGCTGCATCTGGGCTTCAATTTCCGTCTGGTGCAAGCAGATTTCGACGCCGCAGAAGTCCACGACGCGATCGACAACGCGATCGCCGCGGCGGACCTTGCGGGGGCGACGCCGACCTGGACGCTGTCCAACCACGACGTGGAACGTGAGGTCACCCGCTACGGCGGCGGGGCCCGAGGGTTGGCCAGGGCGCGGGCGATGGCTCTGGTGATGCTGGCCTTGCCGGGAGCGGTGTTCGTCTACAACGGTGAGGAACTCGGGCTTCCCAATGTCGATCTGCCCGATGAGGCGCTCCAGGATCCGGTGTGGGAACGCTCGGGTCACACCGAGCGTGGGCGTGACGGCTGCCGGGTGCCGATGCCGTGGTCCGGCAATGCGCCGCCGTTCGGGTTCTCCTCGACTGCCGAGACCTGGCTACCGATGCCGGCCGAGTGGGCGGCGTTGACGGTGCAGCGCCAGCAGACGGAGCCGGGGTCCACGCTGGGGTTCTACCGCCGGGCCATCCAACTGCGCGCCGGCCGCGCGGAATTCGCCGGCAGCCGGATCCAGCTGGAAAACTCTGGCGAGGTGCTGACGCTGCGGCGCGAAGGCGGTCTGACGTGTGTGCTCAACACGGGCGCCGGGCCCGCGGTGTTGCCGGCCGGCGAGGTACTGCTGAGCAGCGGCGAATTGACCGACGGCATCCTCGGTCCGGACAGCGCGGTGTGGCTGGTCTAGTTCTCCGCCGAGCCCAGGGAGAATCAGCGCCGCAGTGAACTGTCCAGCTCCGACATCAGTTGGGCCACACGGCTCTTGCCGGTCGGGGCCGGCGGGTATCGACGGAGCACATCGATCAAGGCCGGCGAGGCGCGCCGGCGAGCCCGCTGCAGCACCCGGTCGGCCTCGGCAGGATCGTCACCACCGTCGATCTCGGATATCCGTGCGGCATTCGCCGCCGCTCGCAGGATATGGCCGACCTGATGGCCTTTGGCGATGGGATGCAGGTAAGCCGCCGAGGCGGCATCCCCGGCCGCCTGCGCGGCCAGGCGCGCGACTTCGGTCGGGGCTTCCGAAGCCGCTCGGTGTGCGTCCAGTGAGGCGACGCGCTGCGTCTTGGACCTGGGTGCACCATCAACGAACTGCCATGCGGCGGCGATCGCGGATCGCGGTCGAGGATCTCGGGGACGAATGTCCTCGAACACCGCAAGCACCTCTTCTGCGGTTTCCGCCACATAACGTGCGACGACCCGCAATTCGTCCACGGTCAAGTCGAAGTCACCCGATGGCATGTGCAGGAACCGAAATCAACTCAGGATCAGGGCGGTGCTCTCGCGGTGCCGGTACACCGAGCCGAACCTCGCGTCGATGCGAAGCCACGACGGATGGGCGCGGACCCGGACGATTTCGTCTTCGGTCACCTCGTTGCCGGTCTGCGGCAGAAAACCCATGGCAGTCAATGCGAAAACACATCGCATGGGCACCCCGACGGTGAAATCGCCTGCGCTGACCGCGATCACCTCCTGGTCCAACAGCGATGCCGGCGGACCGTGGGCGCTGCCGTGTTCGCGGGCCAGTGCGCCGCCCTGCTGTGCCAGGTCGAGCATCACCCGTGCGGGGACGTCGTCGAGGTGGACGAAGCCGTCGTCGGGCGGCAGTCCACCACGCCAGGCCGAGTCCATCGGGAAGCCCGGGTCGACGTAACCGTCTGCCGCGGTGGACAAGCCGGCCGCCAGGGCGTCGGCTCCGGCGGACAGATCCGACGGGCGTACCCGACCGCTCACCACCCGGCTGGCCAGCACCTCCAACCCGGTCGCCACCCACGCCACCGTCGCTCCGGCGCGCTCACGCAACCTGACCACGGCGGCGTCGTCCAATCGCAGCGCGCGGTCGAGGAAAGTCGCGAGATCCGCACGATCTCGCGGATCGTCGACCCACAGACCGCGTTCGGAGGCGGTCATCGCAGATAACTCTCCAGATAGCCGCGCTGCTCGGGCGTCAGGCGTTCCAGTCGTTGCTCCCCGATGTGTACCGCCGCCAGCTGGGTCTCGCCGATCACCGACGGCTTGGAGTCGGGTGCGGCATTGACCGAGCGCACCTCATAGCCGATGGTGAAGTCGACCGCGCGCACCCGCTTGGACCACATGGTCACCTGCAGCGGTGAGTCGACGAGCCGCAACTGCCCCTTGTAGCTGATATTCACCTCGGCGATCAACAGGCCGATGGTGTCGATCGTGGCGCCGAAGGGTTCCCGCAGGAACGGGATCCGGGCCTCTTCGAGAATCGTCACCATCGTGGCGTGATTGATGTGCTGGTACATGTCGATGTCCGACCAGCGCACATGCACCGGCGTTGTGAAGCTCACGCAGTTGTTCCCGTTCCACTCGTTCGTGTCATGCTGCGGATCTGCCGTGCCGCCACAGACAGCGTTGCCAGATCCTGTTCACCATCTTCGTATATCTCGGCCAGCGTGCGGCGGGCGCGGGTCACCCGGGAGCTGTTGGTCAGCTCCCACTCGGCGATTTTCTCCTCGCCGGTCTCTTCTGGTTCGCCGACTGCGAGCACGTCGAAGCACAGGGCCCGCAGCGAACCGTAGATGTCGTCACGAATCGCCAACCGCGCCAGGGAATGCCAGCGATCGTCGCGGCTCAGCCGGGACACGGCGGTGAGTAGCCCGTCGGAACCGAGGTGGTCCATCAGCGCGAAGTACGTGTCGGCAACTTCGGCCGCGTCGCGGTCAACGATGTCGGAGATGTCGATCACGTCGAGCAGGCTGTACTGATAAAGCCCGGTCGCCACGGCGTACGCCAAATCGTTGGGCACGCCCTGCGCGGCGAACTCCCCGGCTTCCTTGGCCACGATCGCCTTGTCGTCTCCGCGCAGCCACTGCGCCATGTCCGGCCGTAGGGCCGCCACTTTCGCAGCGAACCGATTGATCTCGGCGCCGACGGCCAATGGTTGTGGCCGGTAGTTGAGCAGCCAGCGCCCGGCACGGTCGACCAGCCGGCGCAGGTCCAGCGTCATCCGGTCGGTGACGGCCACGGGCACTCCGGCGTCTCCGGCAGCCTGGATCTGGCGCCACACGTCACCGATCCCGAAGATGGCGTCGGTGGCGACGTAGCTGCGCACCGCGTCGACCGGGCCGACACCGACATCCTCGGTGATGCGGTAGGCGTAGCTGATCCCGCTGGTGTCGACGAGGTCGTTCACCAGCATGGTGGTGACGATCTCCCGCCGCAGCTGGTGCGACCGGATTTCGGCGGGGAACTGTTCGCGCAGCCTCTCGGGGAAGTACTGCGGCAGCCGGGCCGCGAACACCTCCTGATCGGGCAGGTCACTGGCCAGTACGTCGTCTTTGAGGTTGAGCTTGACGTGGGCCATCAACGTGGCCAATTCCGGTGAGGTCAAACCGATTCCCGCGTCGGATCGGCGCCGGATCTCCTTCTCCGAGGGCAACGCCTCCAACTCTCGATTGAGCCCCCGGTTGGCCACGAACTCCTTGATCATCCGGGCGTGCACCGAGAGCATGCTGGCGGCGTTGGCGCGGCTGGTGCCCATCAGGTCGTTCTGGTGCTTGTTGTCGGTCAACACCAGTGACCCGACCTCGTCGGTCATCGACAACAACAGGCCCGTGCGTTCCTGCGCGCTGACCTTCTCGGCGGTGACCAGCGAGTCGATCAGGATCTTGATGTTGACCTCGTGGTCCGAACAGTCGACACCCGCGGAGTTGTCCAGAGCGTCGGTGTTGATCCGGCCGCCGGCCAAGTCGAATTCGATACGGCCCAGCGAGGTCACGCCGAGGTTGCCGCCCTCGCCGATCACCTTGGCGCGCACTTCGTTTCCGCACACCCGGATCTGGTCGTTGGCGCGGTCACCGACGTCGGCCTCGGTCTCGGCCTTCACGTAGGTGCCGATGCCGCCGTTCCACAGCAGATCGACCGGCGCCTTGAGAACGGACTTCATCAATGCCGGCGGCGTGAGTTCCTCGATGTCACCGTCGATGCCGAGCGCGGCACGAACCTGCGGGCTGATGGGAATGGACTTCTGCTGCCTGCTGTAGACGCCGCCGCCCTCGCTGATCAGCGCGGCGTCGTAGTCTTCCCAACTGGACCGCGGCAGGTCGAACAAGCGCTTGCGTTCCGCCCAGGACGCGGCCGCGTCGGGGTTGGGATCGAGGAAGATGTGGCGGTGGTCGAAGGCGGCGATCAGCCGGATGTGCTTCGAGAGCAGCATGCCGTTGCCGAACACGTCACCGCTCATGTCGCCGACGCCGACGACGGTGAAGTCCTGGCTCTGGGTATCCACCCCCATCTCCCGGAAGTGCCGTTTCACCGACTCCCAGGCGCCCTTGGCCGTGATGCCCATGGCCTTGTGGTCGTATCCGATGGAGCCGCCCGAGGCGAAGGCGTCACCCAACCAGAAGCCGTAGGACTTGGCGACTTCGTTGGCGATGTCGGAGAACGTGGCCGTGCCCTTGTCGGCGGCGACCACCAGATAGGCGTCCTCCCCGTCGCGACGCACCACTTCCGGTGGGGTGACGACGGCACCGGTTCCCTTGTCGACATTGTCGGTCACGTCGAGCAATCCGGAGATGAAAAGCTGGTAGCACGCAACGCCTTCGGCGCGGGTCGCTTCGCGGTCGACGGTCGCGTCCCCGGTCGGCTCGGGAGGCCGCTTGACCACGAACCCGCCCTTGGCCCCGACCGGCACGATGACGGCGTTCTTCACGGCCTGGGCCTTGACCAGGCCGAGGATCTCGGTGCGGAAGTCTTCGCGACGGTCCGACCAGCGCAACCCACCACGAGCCACATAGCCGAACCGCAGGTGCACACCCTCCACCCGGGGTGAGTAGACGAAGATCTCGAACTTCGGCCGCGGCAGCGGCAGCTCGTTGATCAGACCGGGATTCAGTTTCATCGCCACCACGCCGCGTTGCCGCGCCGAATTTGGGTGCTGCACAAAGTAATTGGTGCGCAAAGTGGCCTGAATAAGAGTGGCGAACGCACGCAGCACCCGGTCGGTGTCGAGGCTCACCAGAGCGTCGATGTCTTCGGCCACGGCCGCGGCTGCCCCCTGGGCATCCCGGGTTCCCTCGGTGTCCTCAGACGGATCGAACAGCGCCTCGAACAGCTGCACCAGCGATTGGGTGGTGTGCGGATTCTCGTTGACCACCGATTCGATGTGCGACTGGCTGTAAGGAAAACCGGCCTGCCGCAGGTACTTCGCGTAGGCCCTCAGGATCACCACCTGCTGCCAGGTCAGTCCGGCGCGCAGCACCAGTTCGTTGAACCGGTCCACCTCGACCCAGCCGTGCCAGATCGCGGTCACCGCATCGGCGAATCGCTGGGCCGTGGCCTCGCGTGACGCCGCATCGGGGGCGTCAGGGATGCTGCGTTGGCGGACGACCTTGAACTGGTAGATCCAGACCGGCAGACCGTCGGCCCGGGTCACCGTGTACGGGCGTTCCTCGAGCACCACCACGCCCATCGACTGCAGCATCGGCAGCAGCTCACTCAGCGAGGCCGACTGCCCGCCCAGGTACCAGGTGAGCTGGGCGACGCCGTCGTCAACGCCCTCGGCGAATACCAGCTTCACCGAATTGTCGTGCAGCGCTTCGATGATCGCGATGTCGGCGATGGCGTTCGCCGGTGCGACGGCCTGCTTGTAGTCCTCCGGGAAGGCCGACGCATAGTGCTCGACGGCCGCTGGGCTGAGCGCGGCGTCGGCGGCCGCACTGGTCAACCGGTCACCCCAGTTGCGGGTGGCCTCGGTAAGCAGGTTCTGGATCCGGTTCTCGTTCTCGGTGGACGTGTCCACGGTGTGCGCAGTGGCGCCGTCGGGTAGGCGAACGATGAAATGGACTACCGCCCAGGGCGATTCGCTGACCCGAGCCGAGTAGTCGATACTCTCACCGCCGAGCTCGCGCACCAGGATGGCCTGCATCTCCAACCGCACCGCGGTGGTGTAGCGATCTCGGGGCAGGTACACCAGGCACGACACGAAGTGCGCCAGCTGGTCCGCACGCAAGAACAGCAGGGTGCGTCGTCGCGAGCCCAGATCGACGACGGTCAGCGCCATGTCCAGCAGCTGCTTGGAGCTCAGCGCGAACAACTCGGGACGCGGGATGGTCTGAACGATGTCACGCAGCAGCTGACCTGGATGGCTGGGATCGCGCCGCGCCATGGCCAGCGCCTCCTCGACCCGCCGCGAGATCAACGGGATCTCCAGCACATTGGCGTTCATCGCGGCCACGGTGAACAGGCCGACAAAGCGGTGTTCGACCACCTTGGCGCCGCTCTCACGGACCACCACGATGTACGGATTGGCGCCGTACCGCACATAGCTCGGCATGGTGGCCTGCGCCAGGACCATCAGGTCATCGGCTGCGGTCAGCGGCGGCAGCACGTCCTCGCGCAGCTTGAGCACACCGAGCCGGCTGGCCGGATCGACGGAGGCCTCTCCGTCGCTGATCGCGCACTGCTGGTAGCCGAGCAGTACGAAGTGCCCGTCGGACAACCAACGCAGGAGCGCGGCCACGTCCCTGCGGTCGGCATTGGGAAACCGGCCGTCGACGTCGGTGGCCACATCGTTGGCCAGAGCATGCAGCGCCGCGCCCATCGCCGCGGAGTCCTGCCCGATCTGGCGGGCCTCGGCGAGCACGCCGGGCAACAGCCGGACCACCTCGGTGAGCGCGGAGCCGTCGGCGGCGCCGATCACCGGCACCAGGATCCAGCACTCGTCCACCCCGTCGCCTCCGGTGGCCTCGGCCGCGGGCCGGAAGTCCAGCAGGGTGCCGTCCGCGTCGCGACGCACCCGGAAGACCGGGTTCATGATGGCCGGGTAGGCGATGCCGTGCCGGTGCAGCAGCACCGTCACCGAGTCCACCAGCATCGCCGCCTGCTCGGTGACGATCTGCAGGGCCGGGCCCGAATCGGCGTCGCCCGGATACACCTCGACCTTGGTCTGTCCCGGTGCCCGGTGGCTGCCCAGCGCATACTGGGCGGCCACCGTGCCGTCGGAGACCAGACGCTCGGCGACCCCGGCAGCTTGCGGGCCGGTGGCACCCATCCCGGAGCCGTCGGCCTGCGGAGCCCGGTAGGTGGACAGGAAAGCCACCGCGAGCCGGTGGACCGCCTCGGGCGGTGCCTGCGAACCAGCCATTTCGCTAATCCCCTGCCCTGAAACAGCTCCCGGTTCGGCCGCCATACGGATCACTCCTGACTCACGCCCACACACCGGCATCGGTGCGTAGCTGCGACACTAGTAGCGTCACCTAGCCCGTAACGAGGTTTGTCCCGTCACGGGTCAGTCCCGGGTCAGTCTCCGGTGGGTCACCCGGTGCGGACGGGCTGCTTCTGCGCCGAGACGCTGGATCTTGTTCTCCTCGTAGGCACCGAAGTTGCCCTCGAACCAGAACCACTTGGCCTCGTTGTCGTCGTCGCCCTCCCACGCCAGGATGTGCGTGCAGGTGCGGTCCAGGAACCAGCGGTCGTGGCTGATCACCACGGCGCAACCCGGGAACTGCTCAAGCGCGTTCTCCAATGACGACAAGGTCTCGACGTCGAGGTCGTTGGTCGGCTCATCGAGCAGGATCAGGTTGCCGCCCTCTTTCAGGGTCAACGCCAGGTTCAGCCGGTTGCGCTCACCACCGGACAGCACGCCCGCGGGCTTCTGCTGATCCGGACCCTTGAACCCGAACGCCGACACGTAGGCCCGCGACGGAATCTCGTTCTGGCCGACCTCGATGTAGTCCAGCTTGTCCGAGACCACTTCCCAGACCGTCTTCTTGGGGTCGATGCCCGCGCGGCTCTGGTCGACGTAGGACAGCTTGACCGTCTCGCCGACCTTGACCGTGCCGCTGTCGGGCTGCTCCAGCCCGACGATGGTCTTGAACAGCGTGGTCTTGCCGACGCCGTTGGGGCCGATGACGCCGACGATGCCGTTGCGCGGCAGCGTGAAGGACAGGTCCTTGATCAGCGTGCGACCCTCGAAGCCCTTGTCCAGGTGCTCGACCTCGACGACCACGTTGCCCAGCCGCGGCGGGGTCGGGATCTGGATCTCCTCGAAGTCGAGCTTCCGCGACTTCTCGGCTTCGGCGACCATCTCTTCGTAGCGGCCGAGGCGGGCCTTGTTCTTGGCCTGACGAGCCTTGGCACCCGACCGGACCCACGCCAGCTCATCCTTGAGCCGCTTCTGCAGCTTCTGGTCCTTCTTGCCCTGGACCTCAAGACGCTCGGCCTTCTTCTCCAGGTAGGTCGAGTAGTTGCCCTCGTACGGGTAGGCCCGGCCGCGGTCGAGCTCGAGGATCCACTCGGCGACGTTGTCGAGGAAGTACCGGTCGTGGGTGACCGCCAGGATGGCGCCCTTGTAGCTGGCCAGGTGCTGCTCGAGCCACAGCACGCTCTCGGCGTCGAGGTGGTTGGTGGGCTCGTCGAGCAGCAGCAGATCCGGCTTGCTCAGCAGCAGCTTGCACAGCGCGACGCGGCGGCGCTCACCCCCGGAGAGGTGGGTGACCGGCTCGTCGGGCGGCGGGCAGCGCAGCGCGTCCATCGCCTGCTCGAGCTGGGAGTCGATGTCCCAGGCGTCGGCCGCGTCCAATTCCTCCTGCAGCTTGCCCATTTCTTCCATGAGCTCGTCGGAGTAGTCGGTGGCCATCAGCTCGGCCACCTCGTTGTAGCGGTTGAGCTTGGCCTTGATCGGCACGCCGTCCTCGACGTTCTCGCGGACGGTCTTGCTCTCGTCGAGGTGCGGTTCCTGCATCAGGATGCCGACGGTGGCACCGGGCGCCAGCAGCGCATCGCCGTTGTTCGCCTGGTCGATGCCGGCCATGATCTTCAGCACACTCGACTTACCGGCGCCGTTGGGACCGACGACGCCGATCTTCGCGCCGGGCAGGAAGTTCAGGCTGACGTCGTCAAGGATGACCTTGTCGCCGTGCGCCTTGCGAACCTTGCGCATCGTGTAGATGAATTCGGCCATGCCAGTGATGTGCCTTTCTGAAACTCTTCGGGAATTCGGATGGGCGCTCGCGCGAAGGGGTCGCGTCAAACCCAACTCACTCGCGCCCATCCTAGGCGTGACCCGAACCGGCTAGGCCGACAGTGGCAGCTCAGCCTCGTCAGGCTCGGTTTCCGCGCCGTGGGCGTCGACGGGTTCGGGCTCGGCCGGCGGGCCGACGACGGGTTTGGGCAGGGGCGCGACCCTGGCCGTGCAGCGGGACAGATCGGGCCCGACCGCGGTGGCGCGCACCTCGACCGACGACCGGCGCACACCCTCTTTGTCTTCGTACTCATCGGTGTGGACATGCCCCACCACGATCACGGCGTCGCCCTTCATCAGGGAGGCGCTGGTGCCGGTGGCGAGATTTCCCCAGCAGTTGACCGTGACGTAGAGCGAGTTGCCGTGCTCCCAATTGCCGTCGGGCATGCGGCGCCGCGAATTGCTGGCCACCCTGAACTTGTACAGCTCCTGATCGCCGAACCGCCGCCGGACGGGATCGGTGATGATGTTGCCCACGATCGTGAACGGGGTCTCGAACATGTCTGGTTCCTTTCGCTTCATCCATTCCGGTGGCCGGCGTCGAAGAGGCGCGGCCGCCTTACCCAGCCATTGACCGCCGGAACCCCGACATGCGGCCCGCCTGCGGACCCGACGACGCCGCCGGCTGTGGATGAAACGCGGGCTGGGGATAACGTCCCCGGGACGTCCTACCGCGACGGACGGTCGCGACGCGCCATCTCGGCGAGCATGGCGTTGTAGGCGGCCAGGTCAGCGTCGTCGTCGCGATCGGCGGCCCGGTCCAGCCTCTTGGCGGTGCGCTGGTCACTGCGCCGCCACTGGATGAGCAGGGCCAGCATCACGATCACCAGGGGCACTTCGCCGGCCGCCCATGCGATGGCCCCGCCGAGGTGTTGGTCACCCGACAGGTCGGTGTGCCACGGCAGTTGCAGTGACCGGTAGAAGCTCTCGCCGAGCACGGTGTCCATGCCCATCATCACCACGCCGAAGAACGCGTGGAGCGGCAGCGAGGCGAACACCATCCCGATCTTGACCAAGTGTGGGACGGGCCTCGGAGTGGGGTCCACGCCGATGACCACCCAATAGAAGAGGTACCCCGACAGCAGGAAGTGCACGTTCATCAGGATGTGCGCGGCGTGGTTGCTCACGGCCGCGTCGAAGATGCCGCCGAAGTACAGGCCGTAGAACCCCGCCACGAACAGGACTGTCGCGATGATGGGTTGAGTCAGGAACTGCGAGACCCGCGAATGCAGCGCGGCCAGCAGCCACTCCCGGGGGCCGGGTGGTGTCCCCCGCCCGGCTGCGGGCAGCGCCCGCAGCGCCAGGGTCACCGGCGCGCCAAGCACCAGCAGGACCGGCACCAGCATCGACAGCAGCATGTGGGCGATCATGTGCATGCTGAACATCGCCGGCATGTAGCGGCCGAGCCCCGACGACGTGGTGAACAGCAGGGCCGCGCAGCCCAGCAGCCACGCGAGCGTGCGGCCCACGGGCCAGGCGTCGCCCCGTCGCCGCAGTCGGTAGACCGCCGCCAGGTACACCGCCGCGCCGATGATTGCCGCAGTACCGAACAGCAGGTCGAACCGCCAGTCGAACAACACCCGGGCCACCGTCGGCGGGCCGGCGAAGTCGTATCCGATCGCGACCTCGGTCACACTGGGCACTCTCGGCTCCGGCGGGGGCGGGGTGCGGCCCAGTCCGACGGCGATGCCGAACGTCACGCCGAACAGGGCGGCCTCGGTGAGCGCCAACCGAATCAGCGGCGTGCGGGCGCCGGGATCGGCGGCCAGCGCGGTCAGGCTGACCCGACGCTGCCGCCACCCCAGGAAACCGAGCAGGCTCAGCGCGACGACCTTGGCCACCAGCAACCAGCCGTAGTCGGTGCGCACCAGATCGGGCAGCTGGATCCGCACCAGTGCGTTGAGCACGCCGCTGATGGCCATCGCGACGAAGCACCACAGCGCCAGGGCCGAGAAGCGGCGTGCGGCCAGAACGGTGTTGGAGCCGTCGGATGTCCCGGTGCCGGCCCGGATGGCGTGGGCCAACAGCGCCAGCAGGCCGCCGGCCCACAGCGCGGCGGCCACCAGATGGATGAACAGGCTGTTGGTGGCGAGGTCGTGGGCTCCACCAGCGGAGGAGTGACCGGTCAGGACCATGGGCATCAGCGTCAGCAGGGATCCGCCCAGCAAGACCGGCGTCCAGCCCCACCGCAGCACCGGCAGGCTCGCGATGGTGACGGCGGCGGCCAGGATCGCTGTCCAGCGCCACGCCACCGAGACATCGACGAGGCCGGAGGCCGACCACACGTCGACCGGACCGAGATGATCCAGCAGCGGTTGTCCGGAGACATCGGAGATCGTCAACGGAACCAGCAACGCGGCACACACCGTCCATACGCCGGAGGCGGCCGTGCCGAGACGCAGCGCACGGTAGCCGGCCACGTCGAGCACACCGTTGGTCTGCGGTGCCGCCAGGAACGCGGCGAACAGGAAGGACCCGACCGCGACGACGGCGGCGATCTCACCGGCGGCGCGTACGAACGGCAGGCCGTAGGTGGTGATCGGGCCGGGGTCGGGCAGGCCGGTGGCGGTCAGGGCGTCGGCAAGGGACAGCGCACCGATGCCCGCGGCCACTGCCCCGGCCAGCACGCCCACTCCGACCAGCACGGGCCACACCGCGCTGTTGCGCACGCTGGATGCGGCCACCCGACCGGCAGAAGTCATGGTCCAAGGGTATGGCGTGGGCCGCACCACGCCGGTGGCCAGTCCTAGGGAGCCTGCTGGGCGCGGCGCTGCTGCTCCCGGAAGTAGAACTGCTCACGGGCGATCTCATCGACCTTGTCCATATCGGCGACGATCCCGCGCAGTTCATCGCGGAACGCGTTGCGCCGTTCTTTCAGATCCGGACCGTTGACCAGGAGGTTCTGATCGGCGGCCACCTGCCGCGCGGTGGCGAACAACAGAGCCGACACCGACTCGTTGCTACCGACCCGCCCCTGGGCGACGTATTGACGCCCGACGCCCAGCGCGCGTTTGGTCAGATCGCGTTCCCCGATCTCGGCGGGTGCGTCACGCAGCACGTCGGCCACGATCCCGTAGGCCTCGAAGAACGGGCGCAACATGGCACCCACCAGCAGCGGCCGCTTGCAGCGCAACATCTGATAGATGTCGTCGCCGCCGGCGGAGACCTTCGCTTCCCAGCCGCCCGCCTCCTGCCCTTCCGGCGTGCGGTCGTACCACGACATCTCTTCGGCGACGTTGTCGCGGAACGCTGCTGAATCGGCGAAGTAGAAATCGAACTTGAGCAGGTCACGCAGCCGCATCACCTGGTCCCAGAACGCCTGCAGCGGGTCACCGGTGACATGCGCGGCATGCGCCAGCGCCAGTTCGACGATCGAGGTCTCCTGGAAGGCATGGATCAGCGAGTTCCGGTAGAACGCCGCCTCCAGCTCGTCCTCGGGGGCGATGCGCCAGACCGGCTCGCGACCGCCGTCCACCAACGTCACCGGATGACCGCCGGAGAGGGCGTCGACCGCCGAACGCACGCCCTCGGCGGTGCGCAACCGCAGGGCGCTGTTGGTCATCGGGGTGTTCTTGCGCTCCAGGTAGTCCAGCGAGTCCTGCAGCGTGTGATGCAGTTGATCGAGGGTCAGGGCGACGCCACGGGCGCCCAGCAACAGTGCCGACACCAGGTTGGTGGCGTTGACGGGCGTCACCCGCAGAATCCGCCAGGCCACCTCGAACGCCATCTTCTGCATCGCCAGACGTTTGGCCGCCTCGTCGTGGGCCATCTCGCCGCCGGGCTCTCCGAGGTGCTCACGCATCGAAACCGCTTCGGGGAAACGGACATAGATCTTGCCGTAGTTGCGCTCGCCCTGGGCCTTGATGAAGTTGTACAGCCAGCTGAGGCCCTCGGGCGTCTTCTCACCGCCTCGCGCATACGCGGCGTACTCGGCGGTCTCGTGCAGCTGGTCGAAACTGATCGATACCGGCTGCAGCAGGATGTCGTCGCTGCGCCCGTCGAGGTAGGCATTGGCGACGTAGGCGAGCAGTCCGAGCTTGGGCGGCAACATCTTTCCGGTCCGCGAACGGGTGCCCTCGATGGACCAGTTCAGGTTGAACCGCTTCTCGACGATGTAGCCGACGTACTGCCGCAACACGTACTTGTAGAGCGGGTCGTCGAGCTTGCGCCGCAGGAAGATGACGCCGGAATGCCGGAACAGCGGACCCATCAGGCCGAACGACAGATTGATCCCGGCGAACGTGTACACGGGGGGAAGCCGGTTCTCCTGCATGGCCACCGGGACGATGACCCCGTCGAGGTAGGACCGGTGGGAGAACAGCAGCACCGCCGGATGTTGTTCCAGGGCATGGCGCATCGACTCGATCTCGGCGCGGTCGTAGTCGATGCGCGGGTCGAAGCCACGGCTGAAGATGGCCCGGCCCAAGGTCGGGATCAAGTCCACCGAGAAGCGACTCCATCCGGTGGAGAGCTCGTCGAGCATCTCCCCGGCCTTCTCCACCGTCGCCCCGGGGATCTGCTCGAGACCCTGACGGAACCGCGCCGAGTCCAGCATCTCCGGCTTTACCAGGCGCGGGGATTTGTATTCGGGGCCGAGCAGGCGCAGCTCCACCCGCTCGATCGCCAGCACCGCTCGACGGAGCACGAAACGTGCGAATTCTCTGGGATTTTCCGCGACGGTGGTCTCACTCCACTGCTTACGCAGCTCGGATACCTTGGCCGGTTCACCGGCCACGACCCGGGCGCGGGTCGGATCTTTGCGCAGGATGCGCCGCTGCAGGATCTCCGGTGGCCGGTAGGTGTCACGACCGGAGATCAACCCGACCACCTTCAACCGGGTGGGTAGCCCGGCAGGCACCCAGAACACCCGCACCGGAACCACCAGGCGGTCCTCGTCCGCTTCGAGTTCCTCGACCAGCCGGGCCACCACTCCGGGTGCGGGCTCATCGGTGGCAGGCAACTGCAGTACCTCGACCGTGGAGTCGGGGTGTTCGCGCCGCTGGGTCTTGAGCCAGTCGTTGAGCAGCTCCAGTTCGGCCGGCGAGGACACCGACGCGAGTACCAGCGCATCGTCGGTGGTGCTGAAACTGGCGAAATCATCGACTCCCGCGGTCACGGCCGGCCCTTCTGGGTCGAATGCGACGACGAGTTGGACGATGGAGTATCCGGTTTGGCCGCAGCCGTTTTGGCGGCGGCTTTCTTCGCCGGCGCCTTCTTGGCGGCGCGCCGGGGTGAGGTCTTCTCGGCCGGGGCGCGGGTGTAGATGTCGAAGCTGGGCAGCTCGTCCTGCGGCCAGGATTTCAGTGTGTCGAGGTAGATCTGCCGAACTTCGGCGATGCGGTCGGACAGGTTCTCGACTGTCCAGTCGTCCACCGATATCGGTGGGTACACCGCGACATCCACCTTGCCCGGGTTGAACGTGCTGGAATCTCGGTGCGCGATCACCTCGGCGTTGCGGATCACGATCGGCACGATCGGCACGCCCGCGGCCATGGCGATACGGAACGGCCCCTTCTTGAAGGGACCCACCTCGGTGGTGTCCAGACGGGTACCCTCAGGGGCGATCAGGATCGACAGGCCTTTGCGGGCAAGCTCTTCCACTTTGTGGAGACCTTCGACGGCCTTTTCCGGATCGTCGCGGTCGATGAATGCCGCGTCCATCACCTTGCCCAGCGGGCCCATCAGTGGATTGCGCTCCAGCTCTTTCTTCCCGACGCCGGTGAAGTCCACCCCGACCAGGCGCCCGGCGATCATCGGATCGGCCTGGTTGCGGTGGTTGAAGATGAATACCGCGGGACGCTGTGCGGTCAGGTTCTCCTCACCCAGGACGTTGAGCTCGATGCCTGTGGTGAGCATCAGCAGCTTGCTCCAGTTCGAGGTGAAGAAGTTGACCCCGGTGCGTTTGTTGCGGGTCAACAGCCCGAGCCCGATCGCGCCGGCGGCCACAGTCGGGATGGCGGCCAGGCTGGCCAGCGTGCGCAGCTGCGAAATCGGGCTGCTGCCGCTGCGGCTGCTGAACTTCAGTACGGGCCAGCCTCGCTTGGCGGCGACGGCAGCCAACTTTCCGGCCGGATTCGTGGGCCGCGGATGGCCCACCAGATACATCAGCGCCACGTCCTCGTCACCGTCGGCGTAGAAATAGCTCTTGCTGAGATCCACCCCGTTGGCCTCCGAGAAGTTCTGTACCGCACGGGCTTTGCCCGGGCCCCAGATCACCGGCCTCATCACCTCCCCGGTGATCAGTCCGTCCTCGTCGGTCTCGAACTTGTTGCACAGCACGTTGTCGATACCGAGAAAGCGGGCGACAGGCTCGACCTGAACCGTCAATGCCGACGAGCTCAACACCACGGTGTGCCCACGGGCCATGTGCGCACGCACCATCGCACGCATCTCGGGGTACATGCGGCCCTGCACATGCTGGACGAACAGCCGTTCGCCGAGCTCGTCGAGATCGCTGAGCGAGTTACCCCGCAGCATACGGGCGCCCTTGCCGATCAGATCCTCGAACTCCGAACGCCCGAGTTGGTGGTTCAGCCCGGCCTGCACCATCCCGATGAACTCGCCGACGCTCATCTGGCCGCGGCGCAACCGGTCCCGGGTCATGATCACCCCGGTGAACCCGGCCACCAGTGTTCCGTCGAGGTCGAAGAAGGCGCCGATTTCGGGGCCCTCCGGACTGCCCTCGATCTCGGCGAGTGTGCCGGGCAGCCGCATCTGCCTGGTACCGCTGGACTTCGGGGCCTCGTCTCGCGATGTCACTGTGCCGCACTCCCGTTCGTCGCCGAGGTGTCACCACTGAAGGAGGCCGGCTCCGCGCGGCCGTCACCGCCGAGTGCCAGCACCTCGTCGAATCCTGCCACCAGGCACTCGGCGAACAGCTTCTCGTCGGTGATGGCGGCGCGGTCGTAACGGGCGGTGACCGTGATGTAGCCCGAACGCGAGATCAGCACCACCATCATCGCGACGCCGGGCAGCGGACCTATTCCGTAGTGGCGCAGTATCTTTGCGCCGGCGATGAAGGTGTCACCCGGCCAGACCGGGACATTGCTGGCTTGCACGTCGGAGTTCACCACGGAGCCGGCCACCGTCTCCAGGACGGCATCGGGCAGCAGGCTCAGGACGGGTGCGATCGAGCCGACCACGTCGATGGCGCGCTCCTCGCGCTTGCTCGTCATCTGTGCCCGCACGGCCTTGATCCGGGTCTCCGGGTCGACGATCCCGACCGGTGCGGCCAGGTTCACGCCGGCGAAACGATTGCCGCCCGCGGGGTCATCCTCGGAGCGCAGATTGACCGGCACCGCCATCGGCAGCGTCTCGATCGAAATGCCCATGGCGTCGTGGTAGAGCCGCAGTGCGCCGCACAACCCGGCCAGGTAAGCGTCGTTGATCGACCCCCCGGCGGCCTTGGCGGCGCGGTGCAGGTCGGAAAACGGAATGTCGATCGCCTCGCTGCGCGACGACAGGCTGCGGCGGCGCAGCAGTGGCGATGGATGGGCCGCCGGGCCCATCACCCGCGCTCCGGACCTCGCGTAGTCGACTGCGCCGTTCACCGCCGAGACCGGGTCGCGTACCACCTTGCTCACCGTGCGGGCAGCCTGCCCGAGCGCACCGAGCACACCGCCCGCGATCGATCCGGGTAGCCGGTTGATCCCCTCGCGCATCAGGTCATTGGGCGACAGGTCCTGCGGGATGGGTAGCGGTGCCGGGGCAGCCGGTGCGGGGTCGCGTTCGAGGTCGTAGATGTTGGCGAACATCTCCACCATGCCGACGCCGTCGGACACCGCGTGGCTCAGGTGCAGGATGGTCGCCGCGCGCCCGTCTGCCAGTCCCTCGACGAGGGTGGCACTCCAGAGTGGACGGCTGATGTCCATCGGTGACTGCAGTGCGATCTCGGCCAGGTCGAACACGTCGCGCAACGTGCCAGGATCCGGAACCCGCACCCGCCGCACGTGATAGTCGAGATTGAAATCGGGGTCGACGACCCAGCGCGGGGCAGCTGTGGGCAGAGTGGGCATCACGACTTTCTGGCGTAACCGCAGTACCTTGCGCGAGGCGTGATCCAGACGTGAACGGAAGCGGTCCCAATCCGGTGTGGTGTCGAGAATCTCGACTCCGAGGATCCCTGACCGGGTGCGCGGGTTTGCCTCTCCCCGATGCAACAGCTGATCGACTGCGCTCAGTTCTTCTGGCAGTCCGGCCGCGTCCAACTCCGGCACGTCGCTCATAGCGTGTCCCTCTCCCCTCCCCCTGGCCGCCAGTGCAGCGTCCACGCTAGTCCGCCACGGGCCGCGGGGGTTCGCTTTGCCGGTGACACAGCTTGCGTGGCGTTGGGCACAGGCACGATAGACTCTGCGGGCGCTGCCTCCGTAGCTCAGTTGGATAGAGCAAGGGCCTTCTAATCCCTAGGTCGCAGGTTCGATTCCTGCCGGGGGCGCTTTTCATTCGTCTTACCCGGGTGATGCTCGTCGTTTCTGTGCCGGGTGAGACCCGACAGGCATTAAGGTCTGTCTGTCCTGGTAGCCCGACAGTTCGGAGACGACATGAGCACGTATCGGACGATCCTTGTCGGGACCGACGGCTCCGACTCGTCGCTGCGCGCGGTGCACCGCGCCGGCGAGATCGCCGCGCAGGAGAACGCGAAGCTGATCATCGCGAGCGCGCATCAACCCGTGGCCGAAAAGGGCGGCTGGTCGCGAGCGCCGTCGCCTGATCACGTAGTAGACACCCGCGCGGAGGACAGCCTCAAGCGCGAGGGCTACCGGATGCACGGCGCCGCCCCGGTCTACGAGATCCTCCAGGTGGCGCGCGACCGGGCCAGAGCCGCCGGCGCCGCGGATATCGTCGAGCGGGCGGTCGAAGGCGCCCCGGTCGACGCCCTGGTGAAACTCGCCAAGGACGTCGGTGCGGATCTGATCGTCGTCGGTGACATCGGGCTCGACTCCGTCGCGGGCCGCCTTCTGGGTTCAGTGCCTGCCACCATCGCCCGGCGCGTGAAGATCGACATCCTCATCGTCCACACCGCGGACTGAGACGCGGCGATCAGAACGGTACCCACATCAGCCTGTCGTCGTCGGAGACGACGGTGCCCGCGGTCGGGGCGGCGAAGTGGGTGCCGAGCAGCAGCGCCTGTTCGTCGGCGGCGCTCTGCAACAGCCGCGCGCGGGTCCGCGCGGCAGTAACCGGGTCCTCGTCGGGCAACGCCTGCACTTCCGGATGCGTGATCTGCAGAGGGTGGTGGATGACATCTCCACTGACCACCGCCACTTCCCCGCCGGATTCGATCCGCACCGCGGCGTGCCCCGGCGTATGACCGGGCGTGGCGACCAATCGGATCTCGTCGGTGATCACGTGGTCCGCCTCGGTGAGCCGCAGAACATCGTGTGCGACAAGCGGTTCGACGGTTTCGTCGGCGGCGCGGTTGGGCGCCGAGGACTGCCGCCATGACATGTATTCGTCGGCGGTCAGCAGGTACGTCGCGTTGGGATACGTGGGAATCCAGGCGCCGTCACGCCGCGTGGTGTTGCGCCCGGCATGGTCCAGGTGGAGGTGAGTGCAGACGACGAGGGTGACATCGTCGGGAGTGAATCCAGCCGCGGCCAGCGACTGCCGGTACCGGTCCGGGTCCATGGGAATCTGGTACGGCAGACCGTGGCCTTCCCCGAAGCAGCAGTCCACGACCACGAGTTCGTCGCCCGATTCGATGAGGAACGACTGGATGGCCACCAGCAGATTGCCCGCGTCGTCGACGTAGTGCGGGTGGAGCCAGCTCGGAAGCTCCGACGGAAGCCCACGAAACAGTCGGTCGGGACGGGTCGGCACCAGGGTTTCGAGCACCGAATGGATCGTCAGCGCGCCGATCGTCCACTTCTGCATGGCTCACCGTATGAGACAAATCATTTGGATACAAGCGGTCGCACAGCAGCTTCAGCGGCCGACCATCTGGCACACTCGATGCGTGGCGCAGCCCAACGTCCGGTTTCAGCGACTTGCCGAGCAGGTCGCCGATCAGTTGCGACGGCAGATCCTGACCGGGGAACTGTCCGATGGCAGCATCCTGCCCACCGAGGACCAACTCCTCGTCGAGTATCCGATCAGCAAACCTTCCCTGCGTGAGGCGATGCGCATTCTCGAGGCCGAGGGACTACTGACCGTCCGTCGCGGCAAGCTCGGCGGTGCGGTGGTACATCGACCCGACTCGGCAAACCTCGCCTACACCATGGGCCTGGTGCTCGGCGCCGGACAGGTCGGGCTCGCCGACGTGGGCACGGCACTGCTTCAGGTCGAGCCGGCGTGCGCCGCACTCTGCGCTCAGCGTCCGGACCGCAAGCGCACGGTGGTACCCATTCTTAGAGAACTGCACGATGAATCGGTCAGAGCGGTATCGGATCTGCTGCAGGCTACGTCAGCCAGTCGCCGGTATCACGAAGCTTTGGTGCGCCACTGCGGAAACGAGACGATGATCATCCTCGCCGGCGCCCTTGAGGCGCTGTGGTCAGCACACGAGCAAAACTGGTCAGCTCAGGTGACCGACCATTCGACAGTGCCGGTCGAAGAACGCCGGGCGGTGCTGGAGGATCACCGGCAGGTGATCGACGCGATCGACATGGGCGATGCGCAGCGAGCTCGCGATCTGGCCGCTGCCCATCTGGTCAACGCCCAGCAGTACCCGGGTGTCGAGGGCGTCGTCGATCCGACGATGGTGCGCTCTTGGGCACAGGCGAGCCCCCGGCGACCGTGAGCCGTCGACCATGGTGGCTGCATCGTTGACAGCGATCCTTATTTTCATATGATTTGGCGATGAAGGCTGGCGACTCCGTCGTTGACACTGCAGACGCAGCCCACTACCGCGCCTCCGGATGGTGGTCGGACCGCACACTGTCCCAAACCGTGCGTGAACACGCCCTCGCCCGACCCGACAAGCCGGCCTACGTCGATTACCCGGACCAAGCGTTCACCTGGAACGAATTCGACCGTGCCGCATCGCTACTCGCTGCGCAGCTGGCCGGTCTGGGGATCAAACCCGGCGATCGCATCGCAGTCTGGCACGGCGATACCACGGCAATCCACGTGCTGTTCGTGGCGATTGAGCGCTGCGGAGCCGTCGTGGTCGGTATCGGCGCCCGCGCCGGCATCCGAGAGGCCACCCAGATCCTGCGCACCACCGGTCCGCGCCTGGTGATCAGCGATGCGGCGCGGCACTCGTCGGCACTGGCCACCGCCTCGTCGCTCACGCCCCAGATCCGCGCACTGGAATTGGAGGGGCTGTCCCTGGGCCCTGACGTTCCGTCGCGCCCACCGGCGGCGGGTGTCGGCGCCGACGACGTGTTCTTGATCAATTCGACCTCGGGGACCACCGGCCTGCCGAAATGCGTTGTCCACACGCAGAACCGGTGGCATTACTTTCATCAGAAGGCGGTCGCCAACGGCGCACTGACATCAGATGACGTCCTGCTTCCCGTCATCCCGGCTCCGTTCGGCTTCGGTATCTGGACCGCTCACACCACACCGATCTACCTGGGTGCCACCACTGTTCTTCTCGAGCGGTTCGACGCCAAGGCAGCATGTGAGGCGATCGCGCACCATCGGGTCAGCGTGCTGTGCTGTGTCAGCACCCAGTTGATGATGATCATGGCCGATCCGGCGTCTCGCGAGAACGACCTGAGCTCGTTGCGCGTGGTCTTCACCGGCGGTGAGGCGCTGCCCTACCAGCGGGCCGCCGACTTCGAGGATCTCACCGGCGCCACCATCCTGCAGTTCTACGGATCCAATGAAACCGGACTACTGAGTGGCACGACGCTGCAGGATTGCCGCGATCGCCGGTTGCGCACCGCAGGACGCCTGGTGCCGGAGATGGCGGTGCGGCTTTTCGACGGCGACGACGACGTGACCTCGACCGGGCGTGGACAACCGGCCTGCCGCGGACCGGCCACCAGCCTCGGTTATCTGGGCGGGGTGGACCACGACAAGCTCTACACCCCTGACGGCTGGATGCGGATGGGTGACATCTGCGAGATCGACGCCGAGGGCTACCTGTCGGTCACCGGACGCACCTCGGATTTCATCGTGCGCGGCGGCAAGAACATCAGTGCGGGTGAAGTCGAGGACGCGGTGACGACGCATCCCGCCGTGGCCGTCGCAGCCGCCGTGGCCATGCCCGACCCGGTCTTCGGCGAGAAGGTCTGCATATATGTAGAACCCGTACCGCGGGCCAACAGCCGGCCGCTCGATCTAGGGGGGCTCGTCGAGCACCTGCTGGCCCAGGGCATGTCGAAGGAACTGCTTCCCGAGAAGCTCATCGTCCTTGACGAGCTGCCCCGGTCCTCGGGTGGAAAGATCGCCAAAGGTCAACTCCGCGAAGATATCCGGATGCGGTTGGGAGACAGCTATGAGCGTCGGTGAGGTGCGCCAGGGCGGTTTGAAGGTGTGGTCGCCGTCGGTCACCCCACCGATCGGGGTCGACCTGACCGAGGAGCAGACACTGGCGGTGGCATTCCGGCACCTGGCCGGCATCGGATTCGCCGAGAACATGGCCGGCCATATCACCTGGCAACCCGACGGGCGTGCCGAGATGCTGGTCAACCCATGGGGACTGTGGTGGCAGGAGATCACGTCATCCGACATCTGCGCCGTCGACGAGGATGCCCACGTGGTGCGCGGGCGCTGGGACGTCACCCCGGCCATCCACATCCACACCGAGCTGCACCGCGTGCGCGACGACGCCCGAGTCGTCATCCACAACCATCCCTACTACGTCAGCCTGATCGCGGCGCTCGGCAAGCTGCCCGAGCTGGTGCACCAGACCGGGTCGCTGTTCCTCGACGACATGTGCTTCGTCGAAACTTATGACGGGGAAGTCGATTCGGCACCGCGGGCGCGTGAGCTCGCCGCGCGGATCGGCACGGCCAATCTCACCATCCTGGCCAACCACGGGGTCATCACCACGGGAGGCACCGTGGCCGAGGCCGTGTATCGGGCGGCGTCGATCGACCGGGTCTGCAAACTGGCCTACCAGGTCATGCTGACCGGCCGTGCGCCCACTGCGATGAACCGCTCCGACATGTACGGCATGAGGGCTTCGCTCATCGAGCGCGCCGCCGACGTGTACTGGGCCGGCGCGGCCCGCATGACCATCAAGGCAGACCCAGAAGTTCTGACTTAGAAGGAGTTTCGGCCATGAAATCCATCGACGAACTCGCGGGCAATCTCGACTTCACCACCGCTCAGAAGGGTGCCGAACGTACTGTCACGTTCTTGCCGGAACCACAGCGGGCCGAACGCCTCTACACCGTCATCTCGGTCGACGATCACATCGTCGAGCCACCGGACACGTTCGCCGGCCGGGTGCCCCACAAGTTCGCCGACCGCGCCCCGAAGGTGGTCGACACCGCGGACGGCGGGCAGACCTGGATGTATGACGGGCAGTCGCTGCCCAACGTCGGTTTCAACGCCGTGGTCGGTCGCCCGGTCTCCGA
This sequence comes from Mycolicibacterium fortuitum subsp. fortuitum, assembly GCF_022179545.1. The sequence continues at coordinate 4,190,829 of NZ_AP025518.1, forward strand.
GTACGGTTTCGAGCCGGCCCGTTTCGACGAGATGCGCCGGGGCGCCTGGGACATTCACGAACGGGTCAAGGACATGGACCTCAACGGCGTGTACGCCTCGCTGAACTTCCCGTCGTTCCTGCCCGGGTTTGCCGGACAGCGATTGCAGCAGGTGACCAAGGACCGTGACCTGGCCATGGCCTCGGTGCGGGCCTGGAACGACTGGCATCTCGAGGCGTGGGCCGGGGCCTATCCCGACCGGATCATCCCGTGCCAGTTGCCCTGGCTGCTCGACCCCGAGGTCGGTGCCCAGATGATCTACGAGAATGCCGAACGCGGTTTCCACGCCGTCACGTTCAGCGAGAACCCGGCCATGCTCGGGCTGCCGACCATCCACTCCGGTTATTGGGAACCGATGATGGCGGCGTGTGCCGAGACGGGCACCGTGGTCAATCTGCACATCGGGTCCTCGGGTTCGGCGCCGTCCACCACCGACGACGCCCCGCCGGATGTTCAGGGTGTGCTGTTCTTCGCCTACGCGATCACCGCGGCGGTCGACTGGCTGTACTCGGGGCTGCCCAGCCGCTATCCCGATCTCAAGATCTGTCTTTCCGAAGGCGGAATCGGTTGGGTGGCAGGACTCCTCGATCGCCTCGACCACATGCTGAGCTATCACCAGATGTATGGGACCTGGAAGGCGCTCGGCGAAACCCTCTCCCCCGCCGAGGTATTCACCAGAAACTTCTGGTTCTGCGCGGTCGAGGACCAGTCTTCGTTCGTCCAGCACGACCGGATCGGTACCGGCAACATCCTGCTCGAAGCCGACTACCCGCACTGCGACTCCACCTGGCCGCACACCCAGCGCACCATCGACGAACAGATCCGAGGCCTGCCCCCCGAGGTAATCCGGAAGATCACCTGGGAGAACGCATCCCAGCTCTATCAGCATCCCGTACCGCCGGCCGTGCAGAACGATCCGAACGCATACTGATCGATGACCGAACCACTGCGCATCGCCGTTCTCGACGACTATCAGGGCATCGCCGACACCGTCGACTGGTCACCGATCCCCCGCCCGCCGCACGTCACTGCCCTCAGAGAACACATCGCCCCCGGCCCCGCATTGGTCGAGGCTCTGTCCGGGCACGAGGTCGTGGTCGCGATGCGCGAACGGACCCCGCTCGATGCGTCGCTGCTCGCCGACCTGCCCGCCCTGAAACTCCTCGTGACGACCGGGCCGTTCAACGCTGCCATCGACGTCGCCGCCGCCCGCCGCCTCGGTATCACCGTGTCGGGCACCGGCGGTGCTGTCACCCCGACAGTCGAGCACACGTGGGCCCTGATCCTGGGCCTGCAGCGCCATCTGGTCACCGAGGATCAGCGCATCCGTGACGGGCTGTGGCAGAGCACCGTGGGCAGCGATCTGCACGGGGCCACCCTGGGTCTGGTCGGGGTGGGGCGGATCGGCAGCCGGGTGGCCGCGATCGGCACGGCGTTCGGCATGAACGTCATCGGTTGGAGCCCCAACCTCACCGAGGAGCGCGCCGCCGAGGCCGGTGTCATCCGGGTAGAGCGAGATGCCCTGTTCGCCGGCTCCGACGTGGTGTCACTGCACATGGTGCTCGCCGGGTCGACCCGTGGGCTGGTCGGCGCTACCGAACTCGCCGCGATGAAGCCGTCGGCGATCCTGGTGAACACCTCGCGCGGGGGCCTCATCGATGAATCAGCTCTGCTGCAAGCGCTGCGCAGCAAACAGATTCGCGGCGCGGCGCTCGACGTCTATCAGCAGGAGCCTCTGCCTGCGGGCAACCCGTTGGCGCAGCTGCCCAACACACTGCTGACGCCCCATCTGGGCTACGTCACCGAGACCGTCATGTCGATCTTCTACCGCGATATCGTCGAGGACATCGCCGCCTACTGTGCGGGCTCGCCACTACGTCTGCTCACCTCGTAGGCCACGAAATAATTCCACTTCGCAAACAACTGTGAGGTATCTCAATATCCCTTAATGGAACGTTGAGGATCCACTAAGGGCCTGTTACGTTCAGCCGATCAAACGCGGTCGGATGGGGTTTTCCGTCGGCATGCGCCGAACCGGAGAGGTGGATTTTGCCGTGGCTACGCTATTTCGGCTCGCCAAACGCTTCTGGATTCCCTTGGTGCTGGTGGCTGCCCTAGCCGTCAGCGGGTTCGCGATGAACCGTATGCACGGCATCTTCGGGACCCACATCAACACCGATCCGGGCCAGGCGGCCGGCGACGACATCGTCGAGTTCAACCCGAAGCGGGTGCTCTATGAGATCGAGGGCCCCAGCGGAACCAGCGGCCATGTCAGCTACCTGGACGCCGACGCCCAACCCCACACCGAGAGCTTCAGCTCGCTGCCGTGGCGGCACGAGGTCGTCACCACCCTGCCGACGGTGTTCGCCAATGTGGTTGCCCAAGGAGATAGCGAAGTGATCAGCTGCCGGATCGTCGTCAACGGCGAAGTCCGAGACGAGCAGACCGTGAACCAGCACGATGCACAGGCGTTCTGCCTGGACAAGGCCGCGTGATGGGCAACCACGAACACTCCGGCCACAGGGGAATCGCCCGTGTCCTCCGCGTCGCTGCGATCCCGATCATCCTGGCGTGGGTCGTCCTCGTCGTCGTCCTGAACGCCCTGATCCCCCAGCTCGAGGTCGTCGGACACGAGCACGCCGTCTCGCTGTCGCCGCAGGACGCGCCGGCGCTCGTGGCGATGAAGAAGATCGGCGAGCGCTTCGATCAGTTCGACTCTGACACGATCGCGATGGTGGTGCTGGAAGGCGATCAGCCGCTGGGCACCGAAGCCCATCACTACTACGACGAGCTGGTCCGCACCCTGCAGGCCGACACCGAACACGTTCAGCACGTACAGAATTACTGGGGCGACCTGATCACCGCGGCGGGATCGCAGAGCACCGACGGCAAGGCCGCCTACGTCCAGGTCAACCTCGCCGGCAACCAGGGCGAGACATTGGCCAACGAATCGGTCGCCGCGGTCCGCAAGATCATCGACGAGTCACACCCGCCCGCGGGCGTGAAAGCCTATGTCACCGGCCAAGGTCCACTCACCACGGACATGAACGAGGCCGGCGACAAGAGCATGGTCAAGATCACCTTCGTCACGATCGCCGTGATCGCCGTGATGCTGATCGTGGTCTACCGGTCCATCGCCACCATGCTGCTGATGCTGATCGTGGTGCTGTTGGAGATGTCCGCGGCACGTGGCGTGGTGGCGGCGATCGGTCACGCCGGGCTGCTCGGCCTGTCGACGTTCTCGGTGAGCCTGCTGACCTCGTTGGCCATCGCGGCCGGAACCGACTACGCCATCTTCCTCGTCGGCCGATATCAGGAAGCCCGCCAAAAGGGGCAGGAGCGAGAAGAGGCCTATTACACCGCATTTCACGGTGTTGGGCACGTCATCCTCGGGTCGGGCCTCACCGTCGCCGGCGCCATGCTGTGTCTTCACTTCACCCGGCTGAACTACTTCAGCTCCATGGGCATCCCGAGCGCCATCGGCATGTCGGTGGTGGTGCTGGCCTCACTCACCTTGGCTCCGGCGATGCTGGTGGTCGGCAGCCGGTTCGGCCTGCTCGATGCCAAGCGCGAGATCCGCTCCCGCGGTTGGCGTCGGCTCGGCACCTCGGTGGTGCGCTGGCCGGTTCCGATTCTCGCGGCGGCCATCGCCGTGGCGCTCGTCGGACTGCTGGCCCTGCCCGGGTACAAGACTTCCTACAACGAGCGGCTCTACATTCCGAAGGATCTGCCGTCGAACGTCGGATATGCCGCCGCCGAACGGCATTTCACCGCAGCCCGGATGAACCCCGATCTGCTGCTCGTGGATGCGGGACGAGATCTGCGCAACCCGGCCGACATGATCGTGCTCGACAAGATCGCCAGGGAATTGATCCGCGTACCCGGGGTGGCGCGCGTACAGAGCATCACCCGCCCGCTCGGTCGCCCCATCGCGCACAGTTCCGTCCCGTTCCAGGTCAGTATGCAGTCGGTCTCCATGACCGAGAACCTGCAGTTCCTGCGGGAGCGCATGGGCGACATGAACACGCTCACCGATGATCTCGGCCGGATGATCGCGATCATGGAGAACATGCTCGGCCTGATGAACCGGATGACCGACATCACCCACGAGCTGACCGCGAGCATGAACGAGATGCAGGCCAGTACCAACGAAATGCGGGATCACATGGCCGATTTCGACGACTTCATGCGGCCGCTGCGCAACTACCTGTACTGGGAACCGCACTGCTACGACATCCCGATGTGTCATTCGATGCGCTCGATGTTCGACGGTCTCGACGGCATCGACACCATGACCGAGACCCTCTCGGAATCGGTGAAGAACATGAACGACATGGATCAACTGATGCCGCAACTGGTGGCGCAGTTGCCGCCGATGATCGCCATCTCCAAGTCCATGCAGGGCACGATGAAGACGATGTTCAGCACGTTCAACGGACTGGTCGATCAAATCGGCAAGATGACCGACACCGCATCGGTGATGGGCCAGGCGTTCGACGATGCCCGCAACGACGACTCGTTCTACCTGCCACCGGAGGCGTTCGACAACCCTGACTTCAAACGGGGTCTCGACCTGATGGTCTCACCGGACGGTCAAGCCGCACAGTTCATCATCACCCACGATGTGGATCCGGCTACCTCCGAGGGTATTTCGCATGTCGACCCGATCCTGAAAACGGCCCGTGAAGCGATCAAGACAACGCCACTGGCCGACGCCAAGATCTACCTCGGCGGCACCGCGGCCACCTACAAGGACATCCAGGTCGGTGCGCAGTGGGATCTGCTGATCTCGGCCTGCGGCGCGATCACGCTGATCTTCATCGTGATGCTGTTGATCACCCGCGCGCTGATCGCATCATTCGTGATCGTCGGCACAGTGATCCTGTCCCTGGCCGCGTCGTTCGGGCTGTCGGTCCTGGTATGGCAGTACCTGCTCGGAATCGATCTGCACTGGATGACACTGGCGTTCTCGGTCATCATCCTGCTGGCGGTGGGTTCGGACTATAACCTGCTGGTGGTCTCCCGCATGAAGGAAGAGATCGGCGCGGGCATCAACACCGGCATCATCAGGGCCATGGGCGCTACCGGCGGCGTGGTCACCGCGGCCGGCCTGGTATTCGCCTTCACCATGGCGTCGATGGCCACCAGCGATCTGATCGCGATCGGCCAGGGCGGGACCACAATCGGCCTGGGCCTGCTCTTCGACACCCTGGTGGTTCGCTCGCTCATGACCCCGACGATTGCCGCGATTCTGGGCCGTTGGTTCTGGTGGCCGCTGCCCGTGCGCCAGCGTCCGGCGCGTTTCCTCTCGGATCGGACCGCACCGATACCGGTGGCGAGAATGTCGTGACCCGCGTCGATACCATCGACGCATGAGCACAGGCGAGCTCTCGGGCACCCAGGCGCGCACCCGCGCCGCCATCATCGAGGCCGCCGCCGCAGTTCTAGCTGACGACCGGACCGCGACGTTGCCCGACATCGCCAAGGCGGCCGGCGTCGGGCGGACCACCGTGCACCGCTACTTTCCCGACAGGGAAAGCCTGATCAACGCCACGATTGTGGACTCGGTACAGGTGGTGACCAACGCCGTCGCGGCCGCCGCACCAGAGGACGGCTGCGCCATCGAGGCGATGCGGCGCGTCATCAACGCGATGATCTCGGTGGGCAACCGCCTGCTGTTTCTCTTCGACGATCCCAACGTCCTGCGTGGCCTGCCGCCCGAGGCAGTACCGGACAACAGCTATCTCACCAATCTGATCGAACGAGGCCAGGCCGAGGGCGTGTTCGATCCGGAATCGAGCACGCAGTGGCTCGAACACGCGCTCTACGGTTTGGTCATGTGGGCCTGTCAGGATTCCAAGAACGGCCTCATGCCGCAGCACGCGGCCGCACCGGCAGTCATCCGCACCTTCGAGCGCGGGGTCCGTTGCCGCGATTAGCTCAGTGCGCCACGAACTCCTCGGCCAGGAATGCCAGCAGGACCTCGTTGAATTCTTCGGCGTGACTGACCGGGATCCCATGGGGTCCACCGGCGATGACATGAAAGCGGCTGTCAGGCAATGCCTCATGAGTTCGCCGTCCGGATCCTGCCAAGGGCACGGTCGCGTCGGCGTCGCCGTGAATGACCAGACTCGGAACCGTCACCCGGGGCAGGTCCTCTCGGAAGTCGGTGTTGCTGAAGGCGGTGAGACAGGCAAGTGCGGCATGCTTGTTGGCCTGATTGCACATTGCCAGCGTCTGCCGGCGTCGATCCTCGGTGATCGCCAATTTGCCGTTGACCGAAAAGACGTCGGTCATCATCTTGTCGTAGAACGCATCTTGATTCCTGGTCAGGGACATCGCCATCTGGGCTGCCTCCGTTTTGCTCAGCGGCCCTTCGGGATTGTCGCGGGAATGCAGCAGGTATGGAGTCACCGAGGCCGCAAATACTGCACTACGCACCCTTGCGCAGCCCATCCGAGCGCAGTAGCTGGCCACCTCTCCGCCGCCCATGGAAAATCCGACCAGGGTCGCATCTCGCAGGTCGAGTTCCTCCATCAGGGCCGACAGGTCATCTGACAGGGATTCATAGGTGTATCCCACCAGCGACGTGTCGCTGCGGCCGAAACCTCGGCGGTCATAGGTGATCACCCGGTACCCGGCCGCTCGCAGGGCCTCGACCTGCGGAGTCCAGGACTCCCCGGTCAGCGGCCAGCCGTGGATCAACACCACTGGGCGCCCCTCACCCCCGGTGTCCTCGACGTGCAGATCTATCGAGCGAAGCAGGCCGCGGTATGCGGTGATCGCCGTCATGAGCAACATCTCCCTCCAGCAGGTTCGGTGAATGGCGCTCTCCGGACAAACAACTGAGCCTGACGCCGTCCAGTCAGCTCAAACCATTGCCCGCTCGCCTCAACCCGAAACGTGGTGGCGTTCCGCGCAGGTCAGACCCGGTTGGCCACGTCCGCCTCATCGATATCGGCCACGGCGCGGTAGGCGGCGGTGAAGGCTGCGGCGCCGCGAAGCAGGGCGCTCCGCTCGCTGCCCCCGACACTGGCGGTCACCTCGCGAAACAGCGCGACGCGATGCGCGACGAGGTCGTCGAGGATGGCTCGGCCGTCCTCGGTCAGCGCCAGCCGGGTGGCACGCCGGTTCTGCGGGGAGACCCCCCGGCTGATCAACCCGGCCTCGGCGAGCCGGTCGGCAAGACGGCTTGCCGTCGACACAGCCACCTGGAGATCTTGAGCCAGCTCGCTGACCAGGCACGGACCGATCCGCCCCAAAGACTGCAGCGCCCGCAACGAGGAGAGACCGATGCGTTTCTCGAAAGGCTCGAGGGCCATGACGTTGACCGCGAGCAGGCCGCGGGTCGCGCGTTCGAGACGCACGGCGTAATCCTCGGCGTCTTCCGGCTCGCGGTGTTCGGTCTTCAAGGTGTCGGCTTTCACCATTCGCACAGCTTAGTTGCAGATCGCAAATTATGCGGCCCGCACAACTTGCCGATTTGGACCACGGCGGCAATGGAAACCCTTGCGCTATCCCACCCAGAACTCGAGTGGAGGGAAATGGACCGTGTCCACCAGATCATCTCGATCGCCTCGCACCGTCGTGATCACCGGGGCCAGCGCCGGCGTCGGCCGCGCGGCAGCACGGGCATTCGGCGCACGAGGCGACCGCGTCGCGCTAGTGGCGCGCGGCGCCGCGGGCCTGGCAGCCGGTGCCGAGGAAATCGAAAAGGCCGGTGGGAACGCCATTCCCATCGTCACCGACGTGTCCGACCCGGCTCAGGTCGACGCGGCCGCAGCCAGGGCCGAGGAGGCTTTCGGGCCCATCGACGTCTGGGTCAACTCCGCGTTCTGTTCGGTCTTCGCGCCATTCGCCACCATCACCCCTGAGGAGTTCCGGCGGGTCACCGAAGTCACCTACCTCGGCTTCGTGTACGGAACCATGGCCGCGCTGGCGCGGATGCGTCCCCGCGATGCCGGGACGATCGTCCAGGTCGGCTCGGCGCTCGCTGTTCGATCCATTCCGCTGCAGTCGGCGTACTGCGGCGCCAAGCATGCAATCAACGGTTTCACCGAGTCGCTGCGCACCGAACTGCTGCACGAGCACAGCAATATTCACGTCACCGTGGTGCAGATGCCCGCCCTGAACACTCCGCAGTTCTCCTGGGTGCGATCACGCCTTCCGAACCGGCCGCAACCCGTCCCACCCATCTATCAGCCCGAAATCGCGGCGAGAGCCATAACTTTCGCTGCCGACCACCCCAACCGCAAACACTATTGGGCAGGTATCAGCACTGCCGCCACCATTCTGGGCCAGCGCCTGATGCCCGCCCTGCTGGACAGGTATCTGGCCAGAACCGGCTACGACAGTCAACAGACCGACGAACCAGCCGACGACCAGCAGCCCGACAACTTGTTCTCGCCGCTGGACAACGTGGCCGGAACCGATCATGGCGCCCACGGGGACTTCGACAACCGGGCGCACCGTCACTCGCCACAGCAGTGGCTGGCCCAGCATGCGGGACCGGTCGGGGCCGTGGCCGCCGGGGCGGCCGCGATGGCCGCGGCGGGATGGAACCTTCGACACTTCAACGAATCCGATCAAAGGAGCACTCATGTCTGACACAGTTGGCGACGTTCTGTTGGCGCGATTGCGCGAGTGGGGAGTATCGCAGGTCTTCGGCTATCCAGGCGATGGGATCAACGGCCTTCTGGCCGCATGGCAGCGCGCCGACGACCGGCCACAGTTCGTCCAGGCCCGACATGAGGAGATGGCCGCATTCGAAGCGGTCGGGTTCGCCAAGTTCTCCGGCCAGGTGGGTGTTTGTGCCGCGACCAGCGGCCCGGGCGCGGTGCACCTGCTCAATGGCCTGTACGACGCCAAGCTCGACCATGTGCCGGTGGTGGCCATCGTGGGCCAGACCGAGCGCTCGGCCATGGGCGGCTCTTACCAGCAAGAGATCGATCTGCTCAGCCTCTACAAGGACGTGTGCAGTGATTACATCCAGATGTGCACCGTCCCACAGCAATTGCCGAACCTGGTCGACCGCGCCATCCGCATCGCCCTCAGTGCGAAATCTCCGACCGGCATCATCGTGCCCTCCGATGTGTTCGACCTCAGATACCAGCCGCCCGCCCACGCCTTCAAGCAAGTTCCCTCCAGCATGGGCATGTCCGGATCGCGGGTTGTCCCCGACGAGGAAGCAGTGCGTCAAGCCGCCGATCTGCTCAACTCGGGCAACAAGGCGGCGATGTTGGTGGGTCAGGGCGCACGGGGTTGCGAGGCCGAGCTCGCCGAAGTGGCCGACCTGCTCGGCGCGGGCGCTGCAAAGGCCTTGCTGGGAAAGGACGTTCTTCCTGACGACCTACCGTGGGTCACAGGCTCCATCGGGTTGCTGGGGACCACCGCCAGCTGGTATCTCATGTCGCACTGCGACACCCTGCTCACCGTGGGATCCAATTTCCCCTACACCCAGTTCCTGCCCGATCTCGACCAGGCCCGCGCCGTTCAGATCGACCGCTCCGGCGCGTGGATCGGCATGCGCTACCCCTACGAGCTGAACCTCGTCGGCGACGCCAAGGCGACGCTGCAGGCCTTGATCCCGTTGCTTCGCCGCAAATCCGACCGGTCGTGGCGCGAGCACGTTGAGGAACACGTCTCCAGTTGGTGGACCACGGTGCAACGAACTGCGATGACGAGTGCCGACCCGGTCAACCCCATGCGGATCTTCTGGGAATTCTCCCAACGCATTCCGTCCGATGCCATCGTCACGGCCGATTCCGGTTCGGCGGCGAACTGGTATGCCCGCCACGTCAAATTCCCTGCCGGAGTGCGGGGTTCACTCTCGGGCACCTTGGCCACCATGGGGCCCGGCGTGCCGTATGCCATCGGGGCGAAGTGGGCTCACCCCGAACGGCCGGCCATCGCATTCGTCGGCGACGGCGCCATGCAGATGAACGGTATGGCAGAGCTCATCACCATCGCCAAGTACTGGCACCAGTGGGCAGATCCCCGCTTGGTCATCGCAGTGCTGCACAACAACGATCTCAACCAGGTCACCTGGGAGATGCGGGCAATGCAGAACTCCCCCAAGTTCCCCCAGTCGCAGGACCTTCCGGACGTGGACTACGCCGCGTTTGCCCGCAGCCTCGGCCTGCACGGCACCAACATCGACGACCCCGACGCGCTCGGAGGAGCCTGGGATCACGCCCTCGGTGCCGATCGCCCCACCGTGCTCGATGTGCGGTGCGACCCCGACGTCCCGCCGATCCCGCCGCACGCCACCTATGACCAGGCCAAGTCTCTGGTCGAAGCGGTCCTCGGCGGGGACGAAGATGCCAAGGGTTTCATCAAGCAGGGCGTCAAGCAGAAGCTGCAGCAGTACCTTCCGCATGAGAAGCAGGACCGATCATGAACGCCGTCGCGGCCGCCCTGCGCGCGGTTCGCACCGGCCGCTTCGAACGAACGTTGTCGGTGCCGCAGTGTCCGAGCGCGCGTCGGACTACCGGCTCGGCTGAAGCCGTCACTTGCGCCAGAAGAGATGATGGGTCACCGCGCCGCCAGGGCTCGGGACCACATCGTGGTGGAACCGGTCGTTCAGCTCATCGGGCGACTCCCACAACCGCGACCCGCTTCCCAACTCGACCGGCGACACCGCGACATGCAGGGTGTCGATCAGGTCGGCGTCGAGAAATTCCCGAATGGTGCTCGCTCCCCCACCCAGCCGCACGTCCTTGCCCTGCGCGGCGGCCCGGGCCTGCTCCAGCACGGTCGCCGGATCCGCGTCGACGAAGTGGAACGTGGTGTCGGACAAGCGCAACGACGGCCGTTCGTAATGCGTCAAAACGAACACCGGAGTGTGAAACGGCGGCTCCTCGCCCCACCAGCCCTGCCAGTCGGCGTGATCCTCCCACGGGCCCCGGTACGGACTGAACTTGTTGCGGCCCATGATCTCGGCACCGATGTTGTGGTGAAAGTCCCGGGTCAGGTAGTCATCCAAGCCCCGACTGCCGCCGGGCTCCGTCCGGTTGGGCCAGCTCGCCGTGGCACCAGCCCAGGCGAACATCTCGCCCGGCTCGGCATGACCGAACGGTCGCTCGAAACTCTGGTTCTCCCCGGCGCCGAACCCGTCGCCGGAGACGTTGAAGTTCTGGACCTTGAGCAGCTGAGCCACGTGTTCTCTCCCGTTCAGTCAACAATGGATGCTGATTGGACTTGAGAAGAGCGTAGAACTCATCGGACCCGGCGGGCGCTACCGCGTGGCCTCCAGTTGACGACGGACTTCGAGTCGGCGCAGTTTTCCCGACGAGGTGCGGGGCAACGATCCCGGTGACATCAACACCACGTCTGCGGGGGTGACACCACACACTGACACCACGCGACGGATCACGGCGCTGCGGGTGGTGTCCTGTTCGGTCCCGATGAACTCCGCCGCCACCAGCAGACGCGATTGCGCGGCACCGGATTCCGTACCCACGGCGACCACCGCTCCTTCGCGGACACCGTCCACCTCGCCGACGACCTCTTCGATTTCGGTCGGAAAAATGTTGCGTCCGGCGATCGTGATGATTTCCTTCGAGCGCCCGCAGATCACCAGGGCACCGTCTACGAGATAGCCGATGTCGCCCGTCGGGAACCACTGGCCGCTGCTCCCCGCATCGACGGGAGTGTCCCCCAAGTAGGACGTCATCATCGACGAACCACGGATCTCGACCTCGCCCGAGGCGCCGGTCTCATCGTGCGCAGACGGGACGATGCGGATCTCCATGCCCGGTACCGGCCGGCCCAGCAGCGCGTAGCGTCGGCCAGTGTCAGGAGTCTCTTGGGCCACGGGGGCGCTGATGCGCAGGCCTTCTCCAGGCACGGGAATGGTCACCGCGCACGTCGCCTCGGCCATGCCGTAGGCGGGCGCCATTGCTCTCGCGTCGAATCCGAACCTGCTCATTCCGACGGCGAATCGGTCGACGCCGGCGCAGTCGACGGGCTCACCGCCGTTGATCGCGATTCGGAGCGCACCGAGGTCGACGCCGGAGACCCGGTTGGCGAACCGGCCGAGCACCGAGTAGCCGAAATTCGGCCCGGCAGTGAACGTCGCCGACGCTTCGGACAGCCATTCGGCCCACCGCAGTGGCGCAGCCGAGAAGGCGCCCGTCGGGGCCAGCCACAGCGGCATCCCGGACATCGTCGACGCCGACACCATGGCCAGGCCCATGTCGTGATAGATCGGCAGCCAGGAGCAGCCGACATCGTTGCGGCTCAGCGACAGTCGCTGTGTGACAGCCAGAATGTTGTTGAGCACTGCCTCGGGCCCCAGCACCGCGGTCCGCGGTGTGCCGGTGGACCCCGCGGTGCCCTGCAGGATCGCCACATCCGCGCTATCGGGGTAGCGGAGCTGTGTCGATGTCGATGTGCGTGCGGCATCGCCGACGTCGCACACGGTCAGCGGTGAACCCGCATCCCGCAATAGCTGCAGCGTGGCGCCATAGCTGAACACCGTCGTCACACCGATGCTGCTGAACCGGGACATCGTGGCGCGCGCCCACTCGGCGGGTTCGGCACCACGCTGGGGACGCGGAAGGATCGACACACCGGAACCTGACAGCCACGAGCCCTGAATGGCGGCAATCAATTCCACCGTCGGTTCGCCGACGAGGCCGACCGCGCCGGGTTGATCCCGGCCCAGCAGATAGGCCGCGATGTGCTCGGCGAGCCCATGAACCTCGGGCCACGGACGGCGCTGCCAGGTATCGGTGTCGCGATCCAGGACCACCAGGTCGTGCGGCGAGCCGACCATCGCCTCCCTCAGCGCACCGGCGAGCGGGTTCATGCCGCGCTCCTCTGGTCGATCACCGATTGCAGGTCGCCCACGGTGCTACAGGCGATGAGGTCCTCCTCGCTGAGCTGCACACCGAATTTCTCCTCGATGGTCACCAGCCCCACCGCGAACGAGACCGAATCCATGCCGAGGTCATCGACGAGACGCGTACTGGCACTGAGTGTTTGACATGGGAGCTCGAGATCGTCACGCAGTATCGAGAGCAGCCCGTCGGATACGGCGGGTGACGTGGATGAATCGGTAATGGTCATATTTGAATACCCGGCTGGTCGACGCGACCAGCCTCACCTTTCGTTTGCTTCTGTTTGTCGGATGACAACCGGCTGTCGCCAGCCGGGACGAGCAAGGGGGCTCAGGCCATCCATTTCCGGGCGGTGGCCCGGTCGAGTTGGTAGAGCGCCATCCTGCGGTTGGACATCTCGTGTTCGCCGAGGAAGCGGCAACCGGCGAACTCACACAATCCACGCACAGTGGTGTTGCGATGGTCCGGGTCGAACATGATCCGCTCACAGCCGGGATCGGCGGTCAGCACACTCGCGACGATCTTGGGCAACAACATCGGGCCGAGGCCTCGATTTACCAGCTCTTCATCGGCGATCGCCCCGTGCAACCCGAGGTCGTGCGGTTTACTGTCGTACCGGTCGGCAATGGAATCCTTGGCAGCTCGGTAGATTTCGAGGTATCCACGCGCCACACCGCCGATACTCAGGACGAGCGGCAGTGAATAATCGCCCTCTAGTTGGGCTTTCAGATGTTTACGCCAGCGCTGCACCGGCCAGTCATATTCCCACGCCTTCGCCAGGTGCGGCCGGTTCATCCACTCTGCGATCATTCCGGCATCGTCACCGGTAGCTACCCGAATCTTGCTCGGCGGCAACAGTCGCGGAACCGGCGGTCCCGGTGCGCGCCGCACGGTATCGGAAACGTCCTTGAGTTCCCGCGGCAGTACCGGATAGTCCTCCAGCCACGACGCGTTGGTCACGCCGTTCGCCGTGTCCGAGTAATTGGACTACCAGTTGTGCTGTGCTGCAGCGCTTCATCACGCGTCAAGGCCCATCCCCCTGTCTCGAGCGCAGGTCGGGGGCGCCACGTCAGTGGGGCGCCACGCTCAAACCCGCAGCCTCCTTCGATCAGCGAGGGGAGCCTAACCAATGAATTTCCTATGATGGGGCCTCCCCTTTTCGGAGCGCGCACCCCTCATCAGCCGCCTGAAACAGCCGTCAATATGTGGCGCGAACTTCAAAAGTGCCGTGCAACAGTCTTTTTCGTGCTCTCAGCAACCGGTGCATTGCTCCAGGCGCGGCGAGTAATCTGACGTTGACGATACGGGTCGATGCGACCCGATCGGTCCATCACGGCGAACAGCGCTGTCACGTGGCCGGAGTGGTTATGGTCGACTTTCCTCATCGCCGGGCTGATCGCAGCCAAGTCTGCGCGTCCCCGGCCGACACCGAACACAGCCGAAGCCCAGAAACAGCCGTTGTGGGCCCGTTCGGTGGCGGCGGTCAACCCCAGATCGCCTGCAGCATCGTGATGGTGTCCAGTGTCTCGACGACGTCGTGCACCCGGATGACATCGACGCCGGCGGCCCAGGCCGGCGCGATCACGGCCAGCGAACCGGCCAGCCGATCAACGACTTCGCGGCTGGTGACGTGGCCGATGACTGTTTTTCGGCTGACACCGAGCAGCACCGGAAATCCGCAGGTGCACAGTTCAGGGAGCCGCCGCAGCAATTCCAGGTTGTGCTCGGTCGATTTCCCGAATCCGATGCCCGGGTCGATCCACACCGGATCGGCGCCTGCGGCGGAGGCCGTCTGCGCGACGTCGGTGACAAAGCTCGTCACCTCGTCGACCACGTCGCCGTAGTCTGGGAATACTCCGGCGAGGACGGGCACCGTGTGCGAGTGCATGCTGACGTAACCGACGCCGAGCCTCCCGGCAAGGTCATAGAGTTTGCCCGAGACGTCGTTGATGATGCCTGCCCCCGCCCGCACCGCTGCCTCGGCCACTTCACGATTGCGGGTGTCCACCGACACCGTGCCCAGATCCGACAACCCGGCGACGACGGGAAGCACACGAGCAAGTTCCTCGTCGACTGAAATCGGGACCGCACCCGGTCTCGTCGATTCACCCCCGACATCCACCGCCCACGCACCGGCTTCGAACATGCGTCGTCCAGCCGCGACCGCCAGTGCGGTGACATCGAATCTGCTGTCAACCCAGAATGAATCAGGGGTGGCGTTCAAGACGCCCATCACCCGCATCGGGGTGGGACAGGACCGTGCGTTCATCGCGGTCCGATCAGGACGACTGCCCGGGCGACCAGTAGGCCAGCATTTCGGCGAACGTCTCGAAAGCCGGCCTCGAAACGCCGTATGGCGCTTCGAAATGCAGACTCACGGGGTACCCGAGGTCGACCACCCCATCGATGACCCTCTTGTAGAGGTCCACCAGTAGTCGCCGCTTGACCGCCGGTTCACTCGCCGCCAACGATTTGACGAAACCCTGTTCCTGCGCGACGGCTTCATTGCCCGGGTCCTGGATCAGCCAGTCGATCAGGCCGACCCTGGTCTCGACCTTGGGCACAAAACCGAACGACAACAGGACCTCTGGCCGGTGATCGCTATCCCGGGCGAAATCGCGCAGAAAGCCGACCACCGCATCCGAGTACAGCAGTTGGGTCATGGCGAAGGTGGCGCCTTTGTCGCACTTGAACGCGAACCTGCCGTGCTCGCCGGAACGAGTGGGGATGAGGATCACTCCACGGTTGGCGACCAGGCCGTCGAATTTGGCCAGGGCGTCGGCCGGTGCGATACCCATGCCGTCGCCGTCGTTCATGGTGCGGGGAACACCGACGAAGATCACGCCGTCGAACCCGGACTCGCCGAGACCGGTCAGCCGTTGACGCAGGGCCGCTTCGTCGGAGAACGAGGTCACCTGGGTGCACAGCCCACGCACACCCGGCAGCTCGGGTTGGAGTATCGACCAGTAGTCGAGAACATCCATCTTCGGCTTCATCTCGATCGGGCGGTCATCGTCCTCGGCGATCATTCCCGGGATCATCACGTGGCCCAGACGATCTCCCATGCCGCACTCCGCCGACAGGCGCGCCACCTTCGCCGCTTCCTCCACGGCATCGTCTGCTCCGCGATCGAGATTCGGGGGCACCAACTCGAGCGCGACAGTATTCATGGACACATGCACCTACTGACCGACGACGACGAGGAGGTCGCCACCTTCGACTTGCGCGGTCCGGGCGACCGCGATTCTGGTGACGGTGCCGGATTCCGGCGCCGTGATGGCTGCTTCCATTTTCATCGCCTCGATGGTGGCGATGGACTGGCCGGCCTCGACCGCGTCCCCTTCGGCGACGTTGACCGTGACCACCCCGGCGAAGGGAGCACCGATGTGGGCCGGGTTCGTCCGGTCGGCCTTCTCGGCAACGGGGACCTCGCTGGCGATACTGCGGTCCCGCACCACAATCGGCCGCAACTGGCCGTTGAGGATGCACATCACCGTGCGCATTCCCCGCTCATCGGGTTCGGAGATCGCCTCCAGCCCGATCAGCAGTTCGACACCGGGTTCGAGTTTGACCCGGTGCTCCTCACCGTGACGCAGACCGTAGAAGAACTGGTTGGCGCTCAGCCGTGAGGTATCGCCGTACTCGTCGCGATGCGCCTCGAAATCCGCTGTAGGGCCCGGGAACAGCAGCCGGTTGAGGGTTGCCTGACGCTTCGGCCCCGGTGCGGCCAGCATCGTTTCGTCCTCGGCGGACAACTCTTGGATCGGCTTGGCCGGGCCCCTGCCATCGAGGGCCTTGGTACGCAAGGGTTCCGGCCAGCCGCCCGCTGGATCTCCGAGTTCGCCCCTCAGGAACCCGATCACACTGTCGGGGATGTCGTACCGGGCCGGGTTCGCGGCGAAGTCGTCGGCATCGATGCCCGCGCCGACCATCGCCAGCGCCAGATCACCCACCACCTTGCTCGAGGGGGTGACCTTCACCAACCGGCCCAACATCCGGTCTGCGGCAGCGTAGTTCGCCTCGATGTCCTCGAAGCGGCCACCCAGACCGAGCGCGATGGCCTGCTGACGAAGATTGCTCAGCTGACCGCCCGGGATTTCGTGGGTGTACACCCGGCCCGTCGGAGAAGGGGGGCCCGACGCCGCAACGTCGAATGGCGCATAGACCTTCCGCAACGCCTCCCAGTACGGCTCCAGGTCGCACACCGCGTCGAGTGACAAGCCGGTGTCGTACTCGGTGTGCGCGGCGGCGGCCACGATCGATGACAGCGCCGGCTGACTTGTCGTACCCGCCAACGGGGCTGCGGCGCCGTCGACAGCGTCGGCACCGGCCATCCAGGCCGCAACATAGGTCGCCAGTTGCCCACCCGGCGTGTCATGGGTGTGGACGTGCACCGGGAGGTCGAACCGCGATTTCAGAGCAGACACCAGCGTCGCGGCCGCAGGCGCCCGCAGCAGGCCGGCCATGTCCTTGATCGCGAGCACATGTGCTCCGGCCTCGACGATCTGCTCGGCCAGGCGGAGGTAGTAGTCCAATGTGTAGAGCGACTCACCTGGGTTGGACAGATCGCCGGTGTAGGACATCGCGACTTCGGCGACCGTCGTGCCGGTGTGGCGGACCGCGTCGATGGCCGGGCGCATCGAATCAACGTTGTTGAGGGCATCAAAGATCCGGAAGATGTCCACCCCGGTGGCGGCCGCCTCATCGACGAACGCGTGTGTCACCGTCTCCGGATACGGCGTGTAGCCCACCGTGTTGCGACCCCGCAACAACATCTGGAGACAGATGTTGGGCAGCGCCTCACGCAACGCCGCCAAGCGCTCCCAGGGATCCTGCTTGAGGAACCGCAGCGAGACGTCATAGGTCGCTCCACCCCAACACTCGACCGACAACAGCTGCGGCATCGTGCGGGCGATGTAGGGCGCGACCCGCAGCAGTCCGCTGGTACGCACCCGGGTCGCCAGCAGCGACTGATGCGCATCGCGAAAGGTGGTGTCGGTGACGCCGATTGCGCGGCTGTCGCGCAACCAGGCGGCGAACCCCTCCGGCCCCAGCTCGGTCAGGCGCTGCTTGGATCCCGACGGCGGGGCCACGCTCAAGTCGCACGCGGGGAGCTTGTCGCGCGGATACACCGCCGACGGTCGTGGACCGTGGGGCTGGTTGACGGTGACATCGGCCAGATAGTTGAGGATCCTGGTGCCCCGGTCGGCGCTGCCGCGTGCGGTGAGGAGCTCGGGTCGTTCCTCGATGAACGAAGTCGTCACCCGCCCCGCGACGAAGTCGGGGTCTTCCAGGACCGCGGCCAGGAACGGGATGTTGGTCGATACTCCACGAATCCGGAATTCCGCGACCGCGCGTCGCGCCCGCGCCACTGCCGTCGAAAAGTCTCGACCACGGCAGGTCAGCTTCACCAGCATCGAATCGAAATGCGCCGCCACCTCGGCCCCGAGGTGGGTGCCACCGTCCAACCGGACGCCGGCGCCGCCCGGTGACCGATATCCGGTGATGCGTCCGGTGTCGGGTCGGAAACCGTTCGACGGGTCCTCGGTGGTGATTCGGCACTGCAGGGCAGCACCGCGAATCTTCAACGCGTCCTGGGTGAGTCCGAGATCGGACAGCGACTCCCCGTCCGCGATGCGCAGCTGACTCGATACCAGGTCGACATCGGTGATCTCCTCGGTCACCGTGTGCTCGACCTGAATCCGGGGATTGCACTCGATGAACACGTGCCGCCCCTGCTCATCGAGCAGGAATTCCACCGTACCGGCGCACGAGTACCCGATCTGCCGGGCGAACGCCACCGCGTCGGCGCAGATCCTCTCCCGCAGTTCGGGATCCAGATTCGGAGCCGGCGCCAGCTCGATGACTTTCTGGTGGCGCCGTTGCACACTGCAGTCGCGCTCGAAGAGGTGGATCACGTTGCCCTGCGTGTCGGCCAGGATCTGCACCTCGATGTGGCGCGGATTGATCACCGCCTGCTCGAGGAACACCGTGGGATCCCCGAACGCCGACTGCGCTTCCCGGCTGGCGGCCTCGATCGCGTCCTTCAGGTCGGCCGGGTCATTGACGCGCCGCATCCCCCGGCCGCCGCCACCGGCGACGGCCTTGACGAACACCGGGAAACTCATCGATTCGGCGGCGACCAGCAGTTCGGAGACCGAACTCGACGGGGCCGACGATGCCAGCACCGGAAGTCCGGCCTTGCGGGCCTCGGCGATGGCGCGGGCCTTGTTGCCGGTCAGCTCCAGCACGTCGGCCGAAGGCCCCACAAACGCGATACCGGCCTGATCGCATGCCCGGGCCAGCTCGGGGTTCTCCGAGAGAAACCCATAGCCGGGATAGATCGCATCGGCGCCCGCGTGCAGAGCCACGCGGATGATCTCGTCGACCGAAAGATAGGCCCGGACCGGATGCCCTTTTTCACCTATCTGATACGACTCGTCGGCCTTCAGCCGGTGCTGAGAATTACGGTCCTCGTATGGATAGACCGCGACCGTTGCGAGACCGAGCTCGTACGCCGCACGAAAAGCGCGGATTGCGATCTCTCCCCGGTTGGCGACCAGAACCTTGTCGACCACTGTTTCCTTTCAGAGCTTGGGCGAACTACGCCAAGGCCCGTTGCGGATGCCCGCTGTATTCACTGAGTGGCCGGATGAGGGCATTGGACGCCGCCTGTTCCATGATGTGGGCCGTCCAGCCGGTGATCCGGCTCATCACGAAAAGCGGTGTAAAGCTGGGGATGTCGAACCCCATCAAGTAGTAGGCCGGCCCGGTCGGAAAGTCCAGGTTGGGCTTGATCCCGGTGGCGGCGAGCATGTTCTGCTCCAGGCGGTCGTAGAGATCCAGCCACCGCTGACCATCGCGCACCGCTGCAACCCGCTGCAGCGCGGCCTTCATGGTCGGCACCCGCGAATCGCCCTGCTTGTAGACCCGGTGCCCGAATCCCATCACCTTGTCCTTGCGGGACAGCTTGCCGTGCAACCACTGCGCGGCATTCTCGGCGCTACCGATCTCAAGCATGTCGTGCATGACGGCCTCGTTGGCACCGCCGTGCAGTGAGCCCTTGAGGGCACCGATCGCCGCCGTCACGGCGCTGTAGATGTCGGACTGCGTCGAGGTGACCACCCGCGCCGCGAAGGTGGAGGCGTTGAAGCTGTGCTCGGCATAGAGGATCATCGACTGCTCGAATGCCCTGACGATCACCGGGTCCGGCACCTCACCGAAGCACATGTTGAGGAAGTTCTCCGCGTAGCCCATGTGGCTGTGCGGGGCAATTGGTTCCAACCCCCGACGGCGACGCATGTCGGCGGCCACGATGGTCGGCAGCACCGCGAACATCCGCAGCGATTTCGCGAAATTGGCCGAAGGGGTGCTGTCATCCTCCTCCGGGTCTTCGGCCCCGAGGTAGCTGATCGCAGTCCTGACCACGTCCATCGGATGGCAGTTGTCGGGGATCTTGGCCAGCAGGGACTGCATCGAGCGGTCGATGCGGCGTGACGCCCGTTCCCGCTGACTGAACAGAGCCAGCTCCTGATCCGTCGGGAGTTCCCCGTGCCACAGCAGGTAGGCGACCTGCTCGAAGCTGCAGTGTGCGGCCAGATCCTGTACCGCGTAACCCCGGTACGTCAGGGAGTTGGTTTCCGGAACCACCTTGGAGATCGCGGTGGTATCGACCACCACGCCTGCCAGTCCCTTGTGGATGTTCGGCTTGACTGTGTCGTTCGCGGTAACGGTCATCGTGTCGCCCCTTGCAGCGAGA
This sequence comes from Mycolicibacterium fortuitum subsp. fortuitum, assembly GCF_022179545.1. The sequence continues at coordinate 4,211,469 of NZ_AP025518.1, forward strand.
AATTGTAGATATCCGAGTCGAACTGGTTGTAGTCGTTGTAGCGCAGGAGCTCGTAGAGCCGGCTCCGGTGTTGCATCTGGTCGAGCAGCCCGGATTGTGTTCCTGCCGAGGCGATCTCGCGTAGGCCGACCTCGACGGCGTGCATCGCCAGGCGCAGCGTGGTCACCGGGTAGATCACCATGTTGTAGCCGATCTCGGACAACTGCTGTGTCGTGAGCAGTTCGGACTTTCCGAACTCGGTCATGTTGGCCAGCAGTGGAACGTCCACTGCCTCGCGGAACTGTTCGAAATCCGCCGGGGTGTGCAGAGCCTCGGTGAAGATCAGGTCGGCACCGGCGTCGGCGTAGGCCTTGGCCCGGTCGATCGCCGCGGGAATCCCCTCGATCCCCGCGGCGTCGGTGCGGGCGCAGATGATGAAGTTGGGATCGCGCCGTGCCGAGACGGCAGCACGCAACCGCTTGACCATCTCGGCGGTCTCCACCACGGCCTTGCCGTCGAGGTGTCCGCACCGCTTCGGGTTCACCTGGTCTTCGAGGTGCAGGCCGGCCAGGCCCGCATCTTCGAGCAGTGTCACGGTGCGGGCCGCGCTCATCGGTTCCCCGAAGCCGGTGTCGGCATCGATGAGCGTCGGAAGATCGGTGGCCGAAGCAATCTGGGCACCACGGCCTGTCACCTCGGTCAGCGTCGTCAACCCGATGTCGGGCAGGCCCAGGTCTGCGGACAAGACCGCGCCGGAGACGTAGACGCCGTCGAAGCCGATCTCGGCGACGAGCTTGGCCACCAGCGGGGAGAATGCACCCGGAAAGCGCAGGAGCCGACCGGACTCCAACCCGCGGCGGAACTTTCGGCGCTTCTCGGACACCGGGACGTCAGAGCCGAGCAGCCCGCCCGTACTCATCTCAAGCCCGCTACTCTTCGCGCAAGCGCTCATCGGAAAATCCCCGAGGGAATCGTCGGCGCCTTGTCCAGCACCCGCGGATCGACGCGGACATTCAGGGCACCGAGTCCACCGGACTTGGTCGCCGAGACATTCTCGACGGCAGCCAGGAAGCGCTTCTGCTCGTCGGATTCCACGACACCCTCGGCCAATTCGGCGAACTTGGCGACGTACTGCTCGCGCTCGAAAGGCCGTGCACCGAGCGGGTGGGCATCAGCGACGGCGAGTTCGTCGACGATGGTCTCGCCGCTCTTGAGGGTGACGACGGCCTTGGCGCCGAATGCCTTTTCCGCCGGGTCGGTGGAGTGATAACGCCGGGTCCACTCGGGATCCTCGACCGTGGAGATCTTGCGCCACAACTCGATGGTGTCGGGCCGGTGCGCGCGCTCGGGGGCATAGGACCGCTCGTGGTGCCAGGTACCGTCCTGCAACGCGACGGCGAAGATGTACATCACCGAGTGATCGAGGGTTTCGCGGGACGCGTCGGGATCGAACTTCTGCGGATCGTTGGACCCGGTACCGATCACCACGTGGGTGTGGTTGCTCGTGTGCAGCACGATCGTGGCGATCTGATCCAGGTCGCCGATGCGCTCACGCATCCGGCGGGCCAGGTCGATCGGCGCCTGGCTCTGGTATTCCGCGGAATGTTCCTTGGTGTAGGTGTCCAAGATGGCGCGCTTGGGCTCACCCGGGCCGGGCAGCGGCACCTGGTAGGTGTGGTTCGGGCCCGACAGCATCCAGGCGATCACCCCGTCCTCGCCCTCCCAGATGGGGGCGGGCGAACCTTCACCGCGCATCGCCCGGTCGACGGCCTCGATCGCGACCTTGCCTGCCCACGCCGGCGCATAGGCCTTCCAGCTGGAGATCAGGCCCTTGCGGGACTGGCGGGTGGCAGTGGTCAGATGTAGCGCCTGACCGATTGCGGCGTAGATAGTTTCGGGATCGAGACGCAACATGGTGCCGAGGCCGGCGGCGACCGACGGACCCAGGTGGGCGACATGGTCGATCTTGTGCTGGTGCAGGCAGATGCCCTTCACCAGGTCGACCTGCACCTCGTAGGCCGTGGCGATGCCGCGGATCAGGTCGGCGCCGTTCACGCCGAGCTGCTGCGCGACCGCGACCAGGGCCGGGATGTTGTCGCCCGGGTGCGAGTATTCGGCGGCCAGGAAGGTGTCGTGGAAGTCCAGCTCGCGAACGGCGACGCCGTTGGCCCACGCCGCCCACTCGGGCGAGACCGTGCCGTCGACGCCGAACACCGTGGCGCCCCGCGGGGTCTTGTGGGCGAGTGCCTGCGCACGGGCCACCGTCACCGGGCGGCGAATCACCGAGGCCGCCGAGACGGCGGCGTTGTCGATGATGCGGTTGATCACCATCGCCTCGGTCTCGGGTAGGACGGCCACCGGGTCGGCGGCGATCTCAGCGATCTTCCAGGCCAAGTGTTCGCTACGCGGGAAGTCCTCGGCGCTGCGCCGTGTTCTGACGTCGTGTTCAAGCATGATCCGCACGCTACGCAAGCGCGCTGACCAGCGAAAGTACCTGTAAATGCGTACTTTTGTGTCCTTCATCGAGCAATTTTGCAAATGCTGCGAAACCCGGGCGGGGTAGTCTCGGCACCGGTGACGAAGACATTCGCCGGTGCCCGCCTCAGGCGGCTGCGTGACGAGAGAGGCCTGACACAGGTCGCGCTGGCGCGCGCACTGGGCCTGTCGACCAGCTACGTCAACCAACTCGAGAACGATCAGCGTCCGATCACGGTCCCGGTGCTGCTGGCCCTGGCCGACCGCTTCGATCTGCCGACGCAGTACTTCGCCCCCGACGCGGACGCCCGGCTTGTTTCGGACCTGCGGGAGATTCTGGCCGACAGTCCGGCCACTGCCGCACAGATCGAAGAGCTCGTAGCCCGCATGCCCGAGATCGGTCAGACCATGGTGAGCATGCACCGCCGGTTGCACGATGCCACCGCGGAGCTGGAGGCCGTGCACGGGCGAGCCAATCTGGACGCGCAGGCCGGCAACCAGCAGCCGATGCCGTTCGAGGAAGTGCGCGACTTCTTCTACGACCGACGCAATTACATCGACGCACTCGACCGTGCTGCCGAGGACCTGTTCACCCGGCACCAATTACAGATCGGTGGAATGGACCGGCAATTGGCCGATCTGCTGTCCACCGAATTCGGCATATCGGTGATCGTGGACGACGGAGATGTGCTGGGTTCCAGTGTGAAACGGCGCTACCAGCCCGAAGCCGGGACCCTGCACGTGGCCCGCTGGCTGTTGCCCGGCCAGCGCGCGTTCCAGCTCGCCACCCAGATCGCGCTGCTTCAGCACTCCGAGCTGATCAATTCCATCGTCGCCACCGATGACCAATTGAGCACGGAGGCAAGAGGAGTCGCCCGCATCGGGCTGGCCAACTACTTCGCCGGCGCCCTGCTACTCCCCTACCGGATGTTCCTGTCCGCCGCCGAGGATCTGCGTTACGACATCGACCAGCTCGCCCGGCGGTTCGAGATGGGGTTCGAAACCATCTGTCATCGGCTGTCCACTCTGCAACGGCCGGACGCGCGTGGCGTGCCGTTCATCTTCGTTCGCACCGACAGCGCGGGAAACATCTCGAAGCGGCAGTCCGCCACCGCCTTTCACTTCTCCCGGGTGGGCGGAAACTGCCCGCTCTGGGTAGTACACCAAGCGTTCTCCCGCCCCGGCGAGTTCTTGACCCAGGTCGCTCAGATGCCCGACGGCCGGAGCTACTTCTGGGTCGCGAGGACCTCGGCCTCGGCGCCGAGCCGATACTTGGGAACACCCAAGAGTTTCGCTATCGGGCTCGGCTGCGATCTGAGCCATGCCGACAAGCTCATCTATTCGGTGGGAATCGACCTCACCGACCCCGAAGCCACGGTGCCCATCGGTGCGGGTTGCCGGATCTGCGACCGCCCGGCCTGTCCGCAACGGGCGTTCCCCTATGTGGGCAGACCGGTACAGGTCGACCCGCAGACGAGCAGCAATCTGCCCTACTCACCGACGGTGTGACCCTCTCGGACGCGGGGGCTGGCGGGTTCGCCATGTCCGAGGTCGATGCGAGAGAATGGCCCGGTGGACTGCGTGGTGGCACGAGAGGCGCTTTCGGCGCGCCTGGATGGGGAGCGTGAGCCGGTCCCCTCTGCCCGCGTCGACGAGCATCTGCGCGACTGCGGCGACTGCGCCGCCTGGTACGACAAAGCCGGCGCCCAGGCCCTTCAATTGCGCGATCTGGCCAACGTCGGATTGATCGGTGCGGTACGCGCACGACCCGACGACAGTTCAACCACGCTCGGCGGATTCGGACGTTGGTTGCGCCGATATGTGCTGACCGTGGCGATCGTGCTCATCGGGATCGTTCAGGTCGGGTTGGCCGGCGCGCAAGCGGCCGGCATGAACTTCGGGATGGTTGCCGCACACCACGGTTCGGCCAACGGAGCACATCTTCTGAACGAGTCCACGGCATGGTCGGCGGCGCTGGGAATCGCGACGATTGCGATGGCCTTCCGTCGTCGCATCGCACCGGGACTCGCATGCGTGTTGGTGATCTACTGCGGATTCCTCACCTACTACGTGGTGGCCGACGCCGTCGTCGGACAGGTCACCCCGGGCCGGATCCTGAGCCACCTACCGGTGGCGCTGGCCGCGATCGTTTCCGTGTGGGCATCGCGCACGACGCATCCGCATGACCCGTCGCCCAGAGTCGCCGGTGAGGACGGTCAGGATCACGCATCCGGCCCGGCCGCGCGGAGCCGTCGTCATCTGCGCGCAGCCGACGACCCGGCCGCCTGAGCGGCTACAGCATCACGCCGAACATGATCGCCATGCCGGCGGCCATCATCGCCCGGCACAAGGTGCCGAAATGCGCGAACGGCGACGTATCTGACGGCTGACGCGCCGCGAAGTAGCGGTACAGCCACGCTGCGGCGGCGATCACGAAACCGATGGTCAGCAACCAGTTGATTCCGGGAATCCATTGTGGCTGCAACGACGCGTGTTCCGTGGCCGCCGCCACGCCACCGGCATCGTGGCCTGTCATGTGCATCGCGTGCATGTCGTGACCGCCTTCGGCCATCGTCTGGGTATGGCCGCGATGTGCGGTGCCGTTCATGACCGCATACATCCACGCCATCGCCGCCATCATCGCGATGTTGTAGCCGTGCAGTAACCGGGCCCCAGACGTGCCTGCCCTCAGTAATGAGGCCAGAAACCAGATAGCAGCGGCCGAGAAGAAGAGCATCGGGCCTACCGTCGGCAGTGCCGCCCCGCGTGGCCAGGCCATCACCATCATGGCGACGGCCATTGCCAGGTGGAGTAGTTGCCCTATCGCAGCACTCGGGCGGCCGCGAGAGGCCACCAGTGCATACACGCATTCGACTGCGCTCAACGCGAACAGCACGGTTACCACCCAGCGCAGGGCAAGGTCCGCGATCATTCCAAGTCCTGTCTAGGAGGGGGACGGCTCCTCCATTGGTCGCAGACGAGGGTGCCAGAGTTCCCGCCCTCCCCAGCACTACGACACGTTGTCGTAGAATCACAGGGCCGCGACGTGTTGTCCGTTCCGCGGCGGAAGGCCGGTTCGACTATGGCGCGTGTGCGATTCCCCGCTGCGCCCAGCGCGCGACGGGGACGCCTGGCTCTGCTCGGCACCGTCGCAGGGTGCGCTGCGGTGCTGTTGATGTGTGCGACGCAGCTGGGCGCTCAGCGGTTGGCTGCCGCGGGCATCGCTGACCCCGGAACGGTCACCAACATGGCCCGCTTGCTCGGCCACTGGATCGCCACGCTGGCCGGCGCGGCGTGCACCGGCGCGCTCATCTGGATTGTGACGACCGCGACACCGCGTGACGACGGCCGAATCGACGCGGGATCCTTTCCCGCGCACCTGTTTGTCGAACGCGTCGCGATCCTCTGGACCTGCTGTGCCACCGCCATGGTGGTCGTCTCGGCCTCTGCCGACGCGGGTATCCCCCTCGGCCGGCTGGTCGGCGGTCCCGGTCTCGGCAGCGCCATCGCGGCGTCAGAAGCTGCGCGTGGCTGGTGTGCAGCGGCGATCTGCGCGCTGGCTTTGGCCGTCGGCGTGCGGTTCACCCTCCGCTGGGTCGGCCACTGTGTGGCGCTGCTGCCGACCCTGATCGGCGTGGTCGCGGTCCCCGTGACCGGCAATGCCGGCCAGGGCCCCGACCATGACATCGCCACGAGCGCAGTGATCGTCTTCTCCGTGACGTTGGCGATGTGGGCCGGCACGAAGATCGTCGCCGCCGGATCGCTGGATGACGAGCCGCGACGCCGAATCCAGCTGCTGCAAGTGATCTGCGGTGCGGTCACCGTCATCTACGGCGCGCTCCTGGCGACGCTGATGCTGGGCGGGTCGCCGATCCTGGGGTCGGCCTACGGGCGGGCGGTGCTCGTCGCAGGGGTGCTGCTGGTGCTGGTGTGGGCCGGTGACGGAGCCCATCTGCTGACGCGACGCACTCCGACACGACTGGCGAACACGATGTCCGCGGTGGCGATCATCGTAGTGACCGCCGCACTGGCATTCGCCTCGACGAGCGTGCCGCCGCGCTTCACCATTCACGAATTCTCCACGTGGGACGTTTTTCTGGGCTACCAACTCGACGCACCGCCGAGCCCGCTCAGCCTGATCACCGAATGGCGGTTCGATCCGCTGATCGGAACGGCCGCCATCGTGCTGGCAGTGCTCTACCTCGTCGGCACGGGCTTGCTGCGGCGACGGGGAGACCACTGGCCGGTGGGACGCACGATCGCGTGGACGGTGGGATGTGCAGCGCTGCTGATCACCACGAGTTCCGGGGTTCGCGCCTACGGGTCGGCCATGTTCAGCGTGCACATGGGTGAACACATGGCGCTGAACATGTTCGTCCCGGTGCTACTCGTGCTCGGCGCACCGGTCACCCTCGCGCTACGGGTGCTGCCGGCCTCGCCCAAGGCAGAGGCACCCGGGCCGCGCGAGTGGATCGTGTGGTTCGTGCACGCACCGGTGACACGGTTCCTGTCGCACCCGGTGACGGCATTCGTCCTCTTCGTCGGTTCGCTCTACCTCGTCTACTTCACGCCCATGTTCGACACCCTGATCAGATATCACTGGGGCCACGAGTTCATGAGCGTGCACTTCCTGCTCACCGGCTACCTGTATTACTGGGGAATCATCGGCATCGATCCCGGCCCACGGCGCCTGCCCTTCCTCGGCCGCCTCGGGCTGTTGTTCGCCGTGATGCCCTTCCATGCCTTCTTCGGCATCGCCACGATGACGATGACGTCCTCGTTGGGCGAGAGCTTCTACAGATCGGTCAATCTCCCGTGGGTGCAGAGCATTTCGGATGATCAGCACCTCGGTGGTGCCATCGCGTGGGGTTCGAGCGAGCTGCCGGTGATCATCGTGGTGATCGCGCTGGTGGCCCAGTGGGCCCGCCAAGACCGCCGGACAGGAGCACGCGAGGACCGCCACAGCGACCGCGGCCACGACGACGAACTCGACGCCTACAACGCCATGCTCAGCGAGCTTGCCCGCAATCGTCGGTGAACCGCCGCCACTCCCCGTCGCCGCGGAACCAATGACATCGGGTTCGCGACCAATAAGTGGGGCACGCCGGTGCCCACCGGTATCCCCTATGGTCTTAGCGGGCGGTCGAAGACGTTGATGAGCGAGGTGTTTCGGTGACTTCCAGACAGATGGCCGGCACGGTCGAGACCGAACTGCGGGCCATCGAGCGCAGGGTTTTCGAGGACGTCTGGATCAGCCCCAAGCGTGCCCGATCCCTGGCCGTGCTGGCCGTGGCGCTGGTGGCCACGGCCGCGACCTTGCTGGCCACCGGCGGCACGCCCGCAGGAGTCACCCGCAACGGGCACTGGATCTCCCTGGTGGCGTTCTCGCTGTTCACCCTCGCGGCATTGGCATCCACTTTGGCCTTGGTGCGTCGCCGGTTTCGGTGGTGCTGCATGGCGACGTGCATCTCAGCGCTGGCCACGGTGGTCGGTGCCGGAGCGTTCTGGTGGCATCACACCACGCACACCGCCTCCTGGGTCCCGGCGGCGCTGGGCACCCTTACCGCGGCGACGTTGACCGCAGCATGGCTGGGCGTGTGCCTGACACCGCTGGCCGCGTCTCAGCCGGATATGCGCGCGGCCTGGGACTGAGCGTCACCCAACGGGTTCGCGTTCACGGTCCCGTAATTGCGCAACCGCAGGCTGTTCGAGACCACCAGAAATGACGACACCGCCATCGCCGCACCGGCGATCAACGGGTTCAGCAGACCCGCTGCGGCGATCGGGATGGCCGCGATGTTGTACCCGAACGCCCAGATCATGTTGACCCGGATGGTGCGCATCGTGGCGCGGGCCAAGCCCAGTGCCTGCGGCACGGAGTCGAGATTGTCGCGGACCAAGATGATGTCGGCCGCACCGATGGCCACATCGGTGCCCCGGCCGATCGCCAGGCCCAGGTCCGCGCAGGCCAAGGCGGGACCGTCGTTGATCCCGTCACCGACCATGGCCACGACCCGACCCTGCTCGCGCAACTTGTCGATCGCGCCGACCTTGTCCTCGGGCAGCACTTCGGCGACCACATCGTCGATACCCACCTGCGCACCGATCGCGGCGGCCGTCGCGGCGTTGTCACCCGTCAGCAGCATGGTCTTCATGCCCTCGGCGTGCAGGTGCGCAATCGCACCGGCCGCCGATTCCTTGACCGCATCGGCCACGCAGATGGCGCCGCGGACCGCGTCGCCGAAAGCAACGAAAACAACTGTCTGGCCCTGTGACTCGCCGAGTTTCCGAGCAGCCGCGAGATTGGCGGGAACGACCCGGTCCCGAGTGACCCACGCGGGACGGCCGACCACCACAGCCACACCGTTCACGGAACCGGCCACCCCGTGGCCGGCGAACGCCTGGAAGTCCTGGACCTCGGCGATCTCCCGACCCGCGCAGGCACTGACGATCGCGTGCGCGACCGGATGCTCGGAGGCCGACTCGACCGCCGCGGCCAGTCCGAGAATCTCGTCGTCATCCTCGCCCTCGGCGACGACGACACTGATGACCTGCGGCTGTCCGGTGGTCAGCGTGCCGGTCTTGTCGAACACGACCGTGTCAACCGCACGAATCGCTTCCAGGGCGCGATGGCCCTTGAGGAAGATCCCCAGTTGAGCTCCCCGCCCCGAGGCCACCATCATCGCCGTCGGTGTCGCCAGACCCAATGCGCAAGGGCAGGCGATCACCAGGACCGCCAAGGCAGCCGACACCGCGCGGTTGACATCACCGTCGGCCAGCAGCCAGCCGATCGCGGTGGCCGCCGCGATCATCAGCACGCAGGGAACGAATACCGAGGCGATGCGGTCGGCGAGTCGTTGCGCGTCGGCCTTCTGTGCCTGCGCCTGCTCCACCAGGCGCACCATCCCGGCGAACTTGGTGTCGGGCCCGACTGCGGCGGCCTCGACGATCAGCCGGCCGTCCAGGACGACAGTGCCTCCGACAACGCTCGAACCCTCTTGCGTCTGGACGGGTTTCGACTCCCCCGTCATGGCGCTGACGTCGACTGCGGCCGCTCCGGAAACCACGAGCCCGTCGGCAGCGATGGCCTCGCCGGGGCGCACGACGAAACGCTGACCTTCTTTGAGCTCGTCGGCGGGCAACACGAATTCGCCGCCGTCAGGGAGCAGCACCGTCACCGACTTCGCGCCGAGCGCGGCGAGCGCGCGCAGCGCTCCCCCGGCACGCGAGCGGGCCCGGGCCTCGAAGTAGCGGCCCGCGAGCACGAAAACCGTTACGCCCGCGGCGACCTCGAGATAGATCGCATCGCTGCCGAGCAGCGCCTGCCACACGCCCGCAGCATGGTAGGTCTGATGATCGAAGAAGATCGTGTACATCGACCACACGGTCGCCGCGGTGACGCCGATGGAGATCAGGGTCTCCATGGTCGAGGTTCCGTGCCGGGCATTGCGAAGCGCCGCGCGATGGAAGGGCCATGCCGCCCACGTGACGATCGGAGCCGCCAGCGCGGTGAGCACCCACTGCCACCCTGTGAACCGGGTGTCGGGAACCACGGCAAACATCACCGACAGATCGGCGAGCGGGATGAACAAGACCGCGGCGATCGCGAGTCGCCGGAGCAGGCTGCGGGCGTGGTCCGCGTCCGGGTCGACGTCGGTGGTGGAGCGCTCGGTGCGGGGAGCCGCCTGGTACCCGGCTCGCTCGATGACCGCGCACAGTTGTTCGACGCCGACCTCGGGGGCCGCCTCCACGGTGGCAACACGTGTGGCGAAGTTCACTGACGCGCGTACCCCGTCGACCTTGTTGAGTTTGTTCTCCACGCGGGCAGCGCAGGCCCCGCACGACATCCCGGTGACATCCAGCGCAAAACGCCGGGTCACGGCCTCGTCGGGGACAGTTGCTGTCGTCACGACCACTCCCAGTCACTCACCCACCACATCGGTGGCATACATCAGGCGATTAGATAGTCGTTCCGGGCCGCTGCCGAGTTCCCGGGCGGGATCGAATAATGTCGATGTCCGTGACTACCGAACGCGGCGAGGACCACGTTACGCGGCTGGCCTTCGCAGCCGGCCGCGGTGATTCCGCGGCGCTCGAGCAATTCATCCGGGCCACCCAGACCGATGTCTGGCGAACCGTGGCCTATCTGGGTGATGCGGGGTCGGCCGACGACCTGACGCAAGAGACCTTCATGCGCGCCATCACCGCGCTGCCCAGGTTCAGCGGCCGGTCGTCGGCCCGCACCTGGCTGCTGTCGATCGCCCGGCGGGTGGTGGTCGACCAGATTCGGCACAAGCAGAGCCGGCCGCGCACCCAGCAGGGTATCGACGTCGAGCAGGTCCTCGAGAGCTACCGCCCGGTGGGTGGGTTCGAGAAGATGGTGGAGATCCGCCTGCTGTTGGACGGGCTGGATCCCGACCGCCGCCACGCCCTGTTGCTGACCCAGGTCCTCGGGCTGTCCTATGCGGAGGCGGCCGAGGTATGCGGCTGCCCGGTGGGCACCATCCGCTCCCGCGTGGCACGCGCCCGCGAAGACCTGATCGCTGCGGCCGAGCGGGACGATCTGACCGGCTAGCTCTGGTGACGCCGGCGACGGTACTGTCGCCACCCCAGGGCAACGTCGACGACTACGAAGGCCACCAGGCTCGCGCCCAACAGCGGGACGAACCAGCCGACGGCGGCCGACATCAGGACCACCGCCACCGCCGCGGCGGGTGGCAGTCCGGTGAGCACACCGCGACGTGGCACGGCCCCGACCGGAACTCGACCGACAGGGCGACGGCGCCACCACAGCAGGTAGCCGCGCACGATCACGGTGACCAACGCGACCGCCAGGCCCAGCAGCACGAGTTGATTGGTGATCCCGAACAGCAGTCCCATATGCAGCTGAATGCCCCAGGCGGAGAGCTTCGCCGCGACCGGCCAGTCGGCGAACCATGAAACGTCGGTCACCCGTGCAGAGGGTCCGTCGACGGCCACCGCGTTGTTCGACATCACCCAGGGCTGACGGGTTTGGGCCACGGTGAACGCGGTGTCGGGGTTGCGGGGAATGCTGACCTCGACGTCACCGCCGACCCCCGCGTCGCGGGCCGCCTTCAGCACTCGGTCGATGTCGTCGACCATCGGCGCGCCGTCATGCTGCACCGCGGCCGTCACGCCGTGCCCCTCGTGACCGGATGAGTGTTCGGGCGTTGATGCTTGCGCGGCGCCGTTGACCGTCGTCGATACGGTCGGCGTCGTCCACGACAACGCCGACCGCAGCGCGGTGACATTGTCTCCGGCGAACCGTGACCACGTGAGCCCCGTCGCCGACAGGAGCAACGATCCGATCGCGATCCAGAGCCCCACCGCCCCATGCCAATTCAACGTCCGCGCCCTGCCTCCAGCGGTGCGGTCGACCGTCAGCAGCCGAGGCTTCGTGCCGCCTCGCCGCGACATGCGCCGGTATCGCCCACCCCACAGGAGCACGCCCGCCAGCGCGATCAGCCACAGCCACGACGCGGCGAGTTCGCTGTAGATGCGTCCCGGTTCGCCGAGATGCAAACTTCGGTGTAGCTGATCGATCCAGGTCCTCAGGGGCAGCGCACCGCTGCTGCCGTACACCGTCAGCTGCCCGCGCGAGGTCGCCGTCACAGGGTCGATGAAAACGGCATGCCGTTCCGACTCGCCCAACGCCGGATCGTCGAACATGACGCGGGTGGTCTCACCGGCCTTGGCCGCCGGACGCACTGCGGTGACGGTCAGGTCGGGTCGCTCCGACTGGGCGGCCCTGACCTGTTCGGCGACCGGCACCATCTCACCGCTGCTGTGGGTTCGAAGCGTATCCCGATAGGCGAATTGTTCGATGCTCGGTGCGATGGCGTAGAGCCCGCCGCTGATCGCAGCGACCAGCAGGAAGGGGCCGACGAAGATCCCCGCATAGAAGTGCAGGCGCAGCAGGAAAGCACGATAGTGCGCGGCCGTCGCCGATGGCGACGAAGCTGACGTCGGGGTTTCATCTGTGGCTGTCGACGGGTTCTGGCCCATGGCTCCTCAGCGGTCGAACGGTCCTCGATAGGAGTGGTCGTTCGCGCCGCGCAGACAGTTCCCGACAGATGCTCAGCCGCCCATGTGCCCGACGGTCAGCCAGCGGACGGCCCGCGCCATCACCGAGGGTCGCTTCCCGGGTGCGCCCTCCGGTGCGGATGCGTCATCCTCGTCCGCGGTGATGCGCTCTTCGGCGCGATAACCGGCCTCCTCAACCGCGCTACACAGGTCGGCGACGCTGACGTCATGGCGGGCATCGATGGTCGCGATCTTGGTGGATATGGCGACCGAGGCGTGCACTCCGTCCATCTTGTTCAGCGCGTTCTCGACCCGGCGCGAGCACGCTCCGCAGGACATTCCTGTGACGTCGAGGCGGATCCGCCTCGATTCCGACGTCTCGTTCCGGTGTGCTGCTACGTCTGTCATTGCCATCCTCACTGTCTCGCCGCGTCTGGTTGATAAGTCGTCGGCCAAACGGTCCGGGTTCCCGAATATCCGTGAGCCAGCAGTGAGTGCAATGCCTCTGGCTCCACGGCGACCTCACCGACACTCCGCACGTTCAGCGGTAGAGCGGAATACTGCGCCAGGAACTGCGCATAGGTGCGTCCACCCAGGATGTGGCCAAGGGTCATCCACGCGTCGATCACCGACCACCGCCGTGGATTCTCTTTCGCCCAATCGCTTTCATCCAGGCAACGCTGCCATTGGTCAATGGCGACCCGCTTTCCGGCGATCCCGCCGAGCAGCTCCCCGTACGACACCGGCTGCCCACGCATCACACGGATCCCGGAACCCAGCGCCTCCGGCCCACCGAACTCCGGCAACATGCGCAGGATGCTTGTCGCCGCCGCGCGGCCGGTCGTCACTTCTTCGGTCAGTTCCACTGCCGGATAGGCCTGTAGCGCGTGGCAGGCCGCGATGACCGACACCAGAATGTCCGCAGACCCTCGCAACTGGTCGGGCGTGCCGAGGACCCGGGGCAAGCGCACCATCGTGAAATCCAGGTCCCGGCCGGCCCTGGCGATTGCCAATTCCGCGAGTGCCTTGGAAGCCGCATATGGGTACGGGGCCTGACGCGGGTCGACCACCTGCGCTGCGGCGATGTCCGCATTGACGACATGCGTGGACAGGTGCACCAGCCTCGCATCTGCGGCGGCACACGCATCTGCCATGGCCGTCGCCAATTCGACATTGGCCGAACGCAATTCGCGGTAGGGAACCACAACTTTGGTGTTCCCCGCGCAGTTGACGACAGTGCGCGCTCCGGTGTCACGAACGAGCGTCCGTAGCTCGTCGGGACCGAAGCCAGGGACCAGACGCTCCAGCCGCACACCCGGCACGCGGTGCAGCGCTGACCAGACCCCGTCACCAGTAGGGGCCGACCTCATGGCCAGGACCACCTCGGGAAGTTGCCGGCCGGACCGTGCGAGGTCCACCAGCGCCTCGGCGAATCCGGTGCCGAGAATTCCGGAGGCACCGACCACGAGTACCCGCTCCCCGCCACGGGGTGACGATCGTCGTGGGCCCGGCACCTCGACGGGGCTTTGGGTGGTCAGCACGCTGAAGTCGCGTTCGATCTCGGCAGCGGTATCGGTGTCCATCCAGGTGTGTGCCAGCGCGATGTCGCACACCAGGTTCGCGGCGGTATCAGCACTGATCACGTCCAGGATCGATACCTGGCGCCCGAGATATCTGCGCGTATCGGGCAGGATGCGAACCAGGTCCAACGAACCGATGCCCTCGGCCAACAGCGATGCCTCAGGACCGATCGGCCTGCCGAGGCGGGCACTCCACATCCCGGCGAGGCCCACCGCCCGATCCTCGGATTCCACCGTGATCTGAGTGACGAGTTCGGATCCAGGCGAGGCGCACAGCTGTGCGGTGTCGGTCTTTCCATTGGGTTTTCTGGGTATGCCGGCAACGGCGGAAACGATGAACGACGGCACATGCGAGTCGGCCAAGATGTTCGTGATCCGGGCGGCCACCGCCGGGTCGTCATGGCCGTCACGGGTTCGCTGGGTCTGGAACCAGACTCCCAGACGCCCGTCGCGAACCTCAACGGCGACATCGGCTATCGCCGGGTCCGCCACGACGCGCCTGACGATCTCGGCGGTGTCCACCCGCTTGCCCGCGATCTTCACCAGCGCGTCCTTGCGCCCGGCGAAAGTCGGATAGCCCTCCGCATCGAACGTCACCCGGTCGGCGGTGGCATAGGCGCGCAGCCTCCGGCCGTCTGCCGTGGCGATCTCGGCGAACCCGGCGCTGTCCGCACCGAGATAGCCATCGGCCACCATGTCCCCGAGCACCACGACCTCGCCGAATGCGATCACGACCGTATCCGCTACGACCGGCCGCCCGAGTCGTAGCCGCGCGCCGTGCTCGACCACCTCTGTCCCCTCGATGATCGGCAGGACGGTCACCACGACGGTCGTCTCGGTCGGTCCGTAGCTCGACACCAGCGAGATATTCTCGGTGCCAGGGGAATTGATCCATTTTTCGACAGCACCCGGACGAATGGGCTCGCCACCGATCACGATCTGCCGTAGCCCACTGTGGCGGAGTGCCGCCTTCGCGGCGCCGTCCTCGCACCATAGATGCCACATCGCGGTCGGCAGATCCAGGACGCTGGCGCCGGTGGTCACCAGGTCACCGGCAAGTGCCTGCAGATCTCCGGCCCTCAGGGCGGCCGAACGCATGAGCGTCGCCCCGCACAACGCTGCACCGAAGACTTCCTCGACGCTGATATCCGATGTCAGCGGCGCGCATTGGAGGATGGTGTCATCAGGTCCCCAGCCGTAGGCCCGGATGACACCGGTGCAGAATGCTGCCAGCGACCCGTGGCGCACGGGTACGAGTTTCGGCTCGCCCGTCGATCCGGACGTGGGCATCACGTAGGCGGTCCTGGCTGCCAGACAGGGGTCCGTCATCGTCTGTTCGACGCGCGTGTCCACCAGGCGCCGGTACTCGCGGTCGAGAATGCGCGGGTTGTGGGCCGAGTCGAGATCGACGACATGTGCCGCGAATCCGTCGCCGTCGGCACCCAAGCGGTCGGCGCGACCTCGCACTTGATCCTCAGCATCGCAGGCGCTGTATCCACAGCCGGCCAGGTGGCAGGCGATCATGAGGTCGACGGCCGCGTCCGTGCCGTCGTCGGCGAACACCACCACATCACCTGGTGCCGCATTGATCTCGATCAACCGGGCAATCCAGGAATCGACGTGCACCCGCCGCCGTCGACATTCGTCAACGGCGTCGGCACGACTCACGAACCAGGCGGAAACCGTTGCGGGCCCGGCTTCAGGACCCTGCCAATCCCGCTCCGGCGTCCCGTCAACCGCCAGCCCGCACCATTCGCCGACGGCCATCGCGATGGGGAGGTTCCACAGCGTCGGCATGGATTTCAGAGCTTGCGCGATCCGAGCGACCGCGGGAACAGCGTCCTGCGCGGGCACATCGGCCCGGTCCCAGATGTCGACCGTGAGCGTACGTCGACGCTCATCGAGGACAGCCGCTACGGTCATGCCTTCCACGGGGCCGATTGCCGACGTCACCGGCGACTCGGCCGAGAACGGCGCCAACTCGGGCGCACACGGCTCGCGCAGGAAATTGAGGGTCAGCGACTCCACCGAGGTGGTCCGATTGATCGCCAGATACATTCTGCGGTACTGCTCTTCGCGCAGCCAGCGGCGCCTTGCCGCCTTGACATAGCCTCGGTCCAGCATCCGCACCAGGTCCGCCGTCGAGGCAACCGCCGAGAAGCGAACCGGCTGCGCCACCGAGTTGACCAGGCACGTCGCGACGTCCAGCTCCGGCTCGCCGAAACGGTTGTCCACCGCGTGCACCAGAAGGGCATCGGTCGATTGGCGGGTGCTCGCGTACACCGCGGTGGCCGCCGCCGCGACCAGGATGTTGAGTGGGACATTCTCCCGTTCGGCCAGATCGCACAGGGCGTCGAAGTCATCTCCCGTGATCACCTCGGACGCCATGCGGATTCCCTTGGCAGCGCTGGCGGGAACATCGGCAGCGCGGTGGGCGGGGGCCCAGCCGAGGGACTCCTCACCGAGTTCACGTTGGGCGATGGCGGCGAGCCGGTCGACCGACCCACCGACGAGAATCGATTCTCTTTGTTGCGCTGCAACGAGTCCGGCCAGACGTTCGCCGCCACCGTCAGTGGGTGGGTTACCGGCGAGCGCACGTCCCAGATCTGCCTCGATGATGCCGATTGCGCCCCCGTCGAGCAGAACATGGTGCGCGTGGGCATCGAGCCGATGCACCATGCCCTCACTGTCGACGCGGACGCGGTAGCGCACCAACGGCGTTGCGAGAATGCTGGATTGCCAGCCGTGGGCCAGCTCGTCACCGGCCGAGGCGCGGGTGTCATCTGCGCACACATCCACGATGTCGTCGACATCAAGGGCCGGGACCAAGTCCGGGTACCCGTCGCCGACCGGAGGGGCCGTCAGGACACACAGCTGAATGGGGTTGGCGAGGATGGTGGCTCGGAGAGCGGTCAGGAACTCCACCTTCGCGACCGGATGAAACCGGTAACTCCTACCGATCAGGTACAGGTATGGGTCACCGTCCTGCAGTATACCGTGGTAGATGTTCTGCTGCGACCGGCTCAGCGGAATACGTTGCGGGCAAGGGGCGTCAGGCAGGTGCACCCAGCTTCTCCAACTCTTGGATCCAACCGGCCAACGACAGATTGTCGGCCAAGCGCCGCGGTACGTCCGATTCCCGGTCGATACCAAGCTGCTTCATCAGCAGAACGAATCGCACAGAGTCCAGGCCGAGATCCCTCAGATTGGTCGTATCGCCGTCGACCAGATCCGCCTCGTCGATGTAGAGCACCTCGGCGAGCGCGGCGAGGATCCTGCTCCTGAGGCTCTCATCCACCGGCAGCCACCGTCGTCGTACGGTCGGCCACTGTGCCGAGCGACGTGCGTATCACCTTGCCAGACTGAGTTCGCGGAATCTGATCCACGAACCTGATTGTCGACGGCCGGGCCATCGGCTCACATTCCTGCCGAAAGCGGGCCGCGATCGCTTGCTTGAGCTTCTTGGCGGCTGTGTCGTCCAAATTCGCCGACGCGACCACCGCAAGACCCACCAGCGCACCGAACTCGGCGTCGGGAATCTCGTAGCACGCCGCCTCGTCGACGCCGGCGACACCTTCGGCGATCCGGTCGACCTCGTCCGGAGCAACGTTGACGCCTCCCGAGATGATCATCTCCGACGACCTTCCCCTGATGTAGAAGAAGCCGTCGGCGTGACGGTCGAGAAGGTCACCGGTGTTCACCCATCCGTCCACCAGCACTTCGGCAGTACGCTCCGTGTTGTCCCAATACCCGAGCATGTTCGCCGGAGACTTGATCCACAACGTGCCCGAGGACGCCGATGCGGAACCGGACCGCGTGGGCGGACCGCTGCCGTCACCGTCCAGGTGAACCTCCACACCCGGATATGGCCTGCCAACCGCGCCGCCGTCGATCCTGGCGATCGAACCGTCGTCGGTGGGGAGACACAAGGCGGTGCAACCCGTTTCACTGAGACCATAGACCTGCGCGGTATGCACACCGGCGGCCTCCACGAAGGCGACATCGGATGCGACGGCACGGGACCCGCCGTAACCCACCATTCGCAGGGCTGGTGGGACGGGGGCGCCCGCGGCGCGCAGTTCCGACACCAGGCGCGCCAGCAGGGTCGGAACCAGGCATGTGGTGGCGACGTCGTTCGCGGTGAGGATCTCGGCGATGGACGGCGTGTTCTCACCGCCGGTGATGCACAACCCGCCCTGCATCAGGCAGTTGAGAATCCACCACAGTCCGCCGATGTGCGTCGCGGGCAACGGCGAATATGTGGTCTCGCCGACCACCCAATCGATCCACGTCAATCGCTCACGCTGCAGGGTGTCGGCGATCGCATAGAAGGTCCGGTTCGGCAGCAGAACGGCTTTGGGTGTGCCGGTGGTGCCGCTGGTGAAGATCATCGCCAGAGGGTGGTCCGCTCCCCACTCGGAGGGGTCCGGCTCGGTTTCCGAAACCGACACAGAGTCCCCGCGCCGATCGGCGGTGACGTGAACTGCCACAGCAGGTATCGGTAGTGCGCCGAGATCGGCGGGTTGCCATCGGCTGCCCGGGGTGACCAGAACCGCACCGGGCGTGGTGATCTCGCTGAACCTGTCGATGGCCGCGCGAGGCAGACCGCCGTCGACCATGACCGCGATGGCCCCGACCCTCGCACACGCCAGCACCGAAAGATACGTCTCGGGGCCGTTGTCGGACATGACGAACACCCGAGACCCGGTGCCGATGCCGTGGGAAACGAGTTGACGTGCCAACTTGTCCGATTCGGCGATCAGATCGCGGTAGCGGATTGCGCTACCGCCGTCGCAGCGGCGTAGGGCGATCGCATCCGGACGCTGCCTTGCCCGCTCGGCGATGCGCGCCAGCACCGTGGGTGGTGGGTGTGCCATGACTGTGAAGCTGCTTTCGTAACGGTGTCAGGGGATGTTGAGCGCGGCCAGTTCGACTTCGCCGGAGGCGGCCCCGCCGTCCTCGTCCCAGAACTCGACCGCGCACTGGATCTTCAGATAGCGAATCGTCCGCTCGACGACCTCGAAGTCTCTGCACAGCAAGCGGGCAGAGAACTTGTGCGATTTGATCGGGCGTTTGAAGCGCGAGGCCGTGGTCTTGATCAACATGCTGGGCAGCTGATAGTTGAAGTAGTCCTCGATCGACCATCCCCGGAATTCGGGGATCACCTCGTTGAGGATGGCGGGAGCGAAGGCACTGTAGGCCAGCTGGTTGAAACACAGGACCCATTCCGCGGCATTGAAATGGCCGGTGTCGCGAATGTATGCCGGCTCCTTGATGCTGAAATTGCCGAGCGCGGACACAGAAGTCTCCGTCGCCGCGTACTCCCCGTCGAGTAGATAGCGGCACCCCTTATAGGAATAGGGCTCCAGCACTTTCACCAGAAGCTCCTCGGGTATCGGTGCCATCTGTGTGATGCCGTACCCACTCGGTGGCGCGCTCAGTGTCTCGGCGGTGCTCATGCTCATACTCCATATCCCGGTGTCGTGAGGCCGTCCAGCATGGTCAGCCGATGAGTCGTCAAAGTGCCCGGCGTAGTGCCGTGTTTCGCCCGATGCATCAGAACGCGGTTGTCCCACAACACAACGTCGCCGACCTCGTAGTGTTGGGTGTGGATGAACGGGGAGCTGAAGTCCGGATCGAGTTGCCCGGTGGCGCTCATCAATTCCTGCAACACCGTCGGCTCCAGGGCACGTCCGTGCTCGTCCTCGATTTTCGTCGTCCCCGACGCGCAGATGTAGAGGATTTCCTGCCCGGTCTTCGGGTGTCTGATCACCGTCGGCCAGGTGATCGGCGGGGTGGTCTTGGAGATCTCGTCCCAGACCTCACCGATCGGCTTGTACACATCGTGCGGACGAATCTTGATGTGGCGGCGGGGATCATGTGTTGCGAACGTGCCGCGGACCGGGTCACGCATCGCATCCGGAAGAGATTCCCACACCTTGTTGAGGTCGATGAAGTATGTCCCGCGGTCGCTTCCCGGTACAGCCAGCGGTACCACCATGGAGAAGGCGAACGGCTCAGGCATGAACATGTAGTCGATGTGCCAGAACGCGCCTGTCCTGGGCACGCCACGGCCTTCCTCGGTTGAGGACACGAAGATCTCGGGGTGCTCTTCATGGTGATAGATCGGCTCGTAATACGTCACGACATCACCGATGATGCGGCCCAACTGGAGGAACTCGGCGGGAGTCGGATGGACGTCTTTCAGGATGACCAGCTTGTTCTGATAGACGATCTCGCGGATCTCGTCCCTCGTGACGCTGTCGAGATTCTCGGGATCGATTCCGGTGACCTGCGCCCCGAGTCCCTCCCCTTTCACATTGAGCGTCATCTCTTCTCCTCGATCAGCTCTGTTCTGCGTCGCACTGGTGTGGCAGCTGTCGGATTGGTCGAGCCAAACCGGTTGAAAGTTCCCGCTATTCGTGAATTGGTCGTGGATCTTCCGACCAGGTGGCAGGAAGCATCGGGACCGTGGGGCCGGAATCGTCGTGGGTGTGCTGAACCATCCCGGCCGCGGGCCCGGTGGTGGCGACCGGAGCGGCGCCCGAGAACCCGAGAACAGCCGCGCCCTCCTCGCTGGCCGACGGAGCCCCGCGCCGAGCCGTATCGGCGACGTCGACCTCGGAGTCCAGCGGCTCGGTGGCATCCAGAAACTCATGGCGGTGGCTACGTGCCCGCTCCCGATTGCGGCCGGCCCGTTTTCGGCGGCTGCGGGCCGCGGCCGCGGCCCTGGCCGTCGCCACGGTGGCCAGAACATCCGTCACGCCGTCACGTGACCTCATGCCGGTCCTGGGTCCGGTCGGCACTGCGGGCGGATCAAGGCCCGGCACGGCGTAGAGGACAGTCGACGGGGTTACGACGCCGCCGGGGGTGGCCGGGGTAGCCGGCGTCGCTGCTCCCGACCCTGGACCGCCGGACTGTGGAACTGCGGTCGACACTGCCGGCGAGGTCAATGGCAAGCCGTTGTCCACGGGCCGGCCGGCACGATGACCGGAGCCGGCGTCGGCTGGATCCGGTATCAACCCGGGCGCCGGGGAGCTGTTCTGCAGGTGGGTCAGCGCGCTCAGGGCACCGAGAGCACTCAGCGCAGGTGCGAAAAACGGGAGAAGCAGCAGCGAATACGAGGCGTAGTAGGGGTACCAGAGCATGTCGTAGAGCACCAGCGCGATCGCGGCGAGGATGGCGGCCTCGGCCGGGTTGAACCCCAGCTGCCCGAAGAACTGTTGAAACGTCTCGAGCAGCTGCTGCGGGTTCCCGGCGCCCGAGATCAGATCGGAGATCAACCGCCAGATGTCGCTCAGCGGCTGGTCCCCCGATGCCGGCTGGGATCCGCTCTGCTGCCCGCTACGCGATTCACCTCCCGGCGCGAGGATCGACGGAGCCGGCTGTGACGGCGGGACCGCGGAATACGCGCTCGTCGCGACCGCCTCGTAGACCGCCATCGTCTCGGCTGCCTGGATCCACATTCGCACGTAATCGGCTTCGTTGACGGCGATCGGGATGGTGTTGATGCCGAAGAAGTTGGTGGCCAACAACACGCCGTGAGTGACATGGTTGGCAGCGAGCTCCGCAGGTGTCGGCATGGTCGCCAACGCGGTGCCGTAGGCGGCCGCGACCGTCTGGTGCTGTGCCGCGGTGACCGCACTGTCGGCCGAGGCCTGCTCCAGCCACGCCAGATACGGACCGTGTGCAGTCACATACTGCGCAGCGCTGGGCCCTTCCCAGCTGCCGGCCTGTACTTCGGCCAGGATCTGGGCGAGTTCGGCCGCTGCCGTGCTGTACTGCGCGCTCAACACCTCCCATTGGGCAGCTGCGGCGAGCACGGATCCGGGACCGGGCCCAGCGGTCAGCAAGGCCGAATGCACCTCGGGAGGCACCGCCAGCCACAGCGGTGCGGTCACCTCACCACCTCCTCGCATCAACGTCGATCACGACCACCCATCCGGGCACGCGTGGCCTTGTAATTCAGCTAGTCGGCGAGGGATGCCGGAAAGTTCCCAAGAGTTACGTAATAACCTGTCAACCGGGGCAATGGTTCTCGACGGCATGGCACCCGTGCCGCTGTTGGCGGATCGGCAGGTACGGTCGTGCCATGTCCGTCATAGACGCCCGTCATCTGACGGCGGTATCAGAAACCGCGCTGCTGACTCTGCACCAGAGAGCCACCGAGGCTGCCCGTGCCGACGGCATCATCACCGATCCGATGGCGATCAGACTGCGTGCCGACCTCGAATACGACTATCAACACTTCGGTCGTACCCACCAGGCCACCGCTCTGCGGGCCCTGGCATTCGACAGCGCGTCCCGCCGGTATCTTCAGGCGCACCCACGCGCCACCGTTGTGGCCCTCGCCGAGGGGCTGCAGACCAGTTTCTGGCGCCTGGACAACGGTGAGATGAGCTGGCTGTCAGTAGATCTGAACCCGATCGTGCAACTACGGCGGGCATTGCTGCCCGCCTCGGACAGACTCCGCCATCTGGCGCAGTCCGCGCTCGACCACTCGTGGATGGATCAGGTCGATGCCACCAATGGGGTGCTCATCACCGCCGAGGGATTGTTCCAGTACCTGGAACGCGAGGCCGTGTTCGATCTCATTTCGGCCTGTGCCATCAGGTTCCCCGGCGGACAGCTGATCTTCGACAGCGTGCCGCGAATTCTGAGCTGGTACTCGCAGCGGCGCGGCATCAGACTCAGCAAGGAGTACACCGCACCGCCGATGCCGTTCTCCTTCACCGCCGACCAGTACGACGAGTTACGTTCCATACCCGGTGTTCTCGCGGTGCACGAGCTCGATATGCCACCGGGCCGGGGCAAGCTCGTGTCCAAGATGGCGCCCCTGGTCTACCGGTCTCGCAGACTGCGGCGGTTCCGTGCACCCACCAATGTCGTCGAGTTCGGATGATGTGCCGGTGAATTGAGGTGAGCGTGCGCCTCGGGCACCTACGCGACGCCGATCAGCGCGGCCCGCGCCAGCACTTCTTCAGCCTTCTTCACGTGGGCGGCGTCGACAAGGACCCCTTCGACACCGATGGCACCGCGGCCCGCGGCCTCGGCCTCCCGGTATGCCGCGACATTGCGGTGCGCGAGTGCGATCTCCTCGGCGGACGGGGCGAACACCTCATTTGCGATCGGAACCTGGCTGGGGTGGATCGCCCATTTTCCGGTATAGCCGTACAACGACGAGCGGCGGGCTTCGGCCTCGTATCCCGCTACGTCCGCATAATCGGGATATGGCGAGTCGATGGCATCGATCCCGGCAATCCGCGCCGCGACCATGATCTTGTTCCGCGCATACGCCCAGAAGTCACCGGGATATTCACCCATCGGCACGAAGTTGGTGTCCACCCGCGCCCCCTGGGACAACGAAAAGTCTCCGACGCCGAAGATCACCGCGTCCAACCGCGGACTGGCCCGCACGATCTCCTCGGCGTTGGCCAGCCCCTCGACCTCCTCGATCAGCACTTCGAGCCGAATCTTGCGGTCCAGTCCGAGTTTTTCCTCCAGCTGGGTGAGCAGCAGGTCGACCCACCAGACGTCTTTGGCGGTGCGCGCCTTGGGGATCACAACGGTGTCAAGTTGAGCACCGGCATGAGTCACCACGTCGATGATGTCGTCGTGGCACCACGGGGTATCGAGGCCGTTGATGCGGATTGCGCGCGCAGTGCGCCCCCAGTCGAGCTCGGTCAACGCCCGAATGGCCTTGGCGCGCGATTCCACCTTGAGTCCCACCGGAGTGGCATCCTCCAGGTCGAGGAACACCAGGTCGGCACCACAGGTGACCCCTTTGACGAACATGTGGTCGTTGCAGGCGGGCAGGGCGAGCTCAGAACGGCGAACAAGATTGGTCATGGTCTTCGTATTCCTTTGTTCAACTCTGGTTTACAGCACGCCATCAGCGCGCAGACGGCCGATTTCCTCATCGGTCAGGCCCAACAGTTCGTGATAGACCTCGGCGTTGTGTTCACCGAGGCGGGGGCCCAGTGTGTCCACCTTCCCGGACTGCCCGGAGAACCGCGGGACCGGCGCCTGCACCGTCATGGCGCCAAGCTCGTCGTCGGCGACGGAGACGAACACTTCGCGGTGCCGCAACTGTTCGTCTGCCACCAATTGCGCGATGTCATAGACTGGTGCCGCCGCCACCTCGGCGGCATCGAACGCCGCCATCGCCTCTGACAGAGAATGCGCAGCAACCCATTTCGCCACCATTGCATCAACCTCGGCGGCACGCGCCAGGCGGCGTTGCGGATCGGAGAAGTCGGCATCCGACACGAGGTCGTCACGACCTATGGCACGAAAGACTCTCAGCGCCAAGGCCGGTGAGCTGCCGGACATCGCCAGCCAGCGTCCGTCCGAGGTGCGGTAGGTGTTGCGGGGCGCCGAGATGTCCCACCGATTGCCTGCCCGACTCGGGACGATCCCAAGCTGGTCGTAGCCGAGCAGGTTCTGTTCCAACAAGCGTGCCAGCGGGTCGACGAGATTGACGTCGATCAACTGCCCGCGGGCACCGTGCACGTCTCGGTGATAGAGCGCCATCATCACCGCATAGGCCGCGTTGAGCGAGGCCACGCCATCGGCCAGCATGAATGGTGGCAGGGTTGGCGGTCCTTCGGCTTCACCTGTGACGTGGGCGAATCCGCTCATCGCCTCGCCCAAGGTGCCGAACCCTGGCCTTTCGCTCTTGGGCCCGGAGAGTCCAAAACCGGTGATGTGAAGCATCACGATGCCGTCGTTGACGGCACGCAACGACTCATAGTCGAGGCCCCATTTGACCAGCGTCTGAGGCCGAGTGTTGACGATGACGACGTCTGACTTCTCGACCAGACGCCGAACCAGATCCTGCCCTTCGGCCACGCGCAGGTTGGCGGTTACTGACCTCTTGTTGCGGGACACCGACTTCCACATCAGTCCGACGCCGTCGCGTTGGTTGCCCCAGGTTCGAATCGGGTCGCCCTGTCCGGGCTGTTCGACCTTGATGACATCAGCGCCGAACTCACCCAGGTAAGTAGCGGCCAACGGCGCCGCGGCCAAGGTCGCCAGGTCAAGCACCCGGATGCCGCCGAGCATGCCGCCCATCTATGACGCCGACCTGATCAGTGAGCTGGCCGGTCGATCCAGCCCCAGGTGATCACGCAAGGTACTTCCGGTGTAGGCAGTGCGGAACAGCCCACGGCGCTGCAACTCCGGAACCACCATCCGCACGATGTCCTCATAGGACCCGGGGGAATGCGTTGCGGCCATGACGAACCCGTCACAGGCACCGCCGGTGAACCACTCCTCCATCTGGTCGGCCACCTGCTTGCCGGTACCGACGAAGCGCGGGCCCTGCAGCAGGGTGGCACGGTAACCAGCCAGGTCGCGCACCGTCACCGTGTCCCCGCCGATGTGGGTCCGGAGATTCTGCACCAGGCCCCGGATCCCCGAAACGGACGCAATCAGTTCATCGGTGACCGGATCGTCGAGGTCGTGCTGAGCGAAGTCGTAGTTCATCAGCTCCGACAACAGAGTCAGTGAGGCCATCGGGTCCACCAGATCGTTGAGGAACATGTCCTCGCGTTCCTTGGCATGGGATTCCGTTTCGCCCACCACGGCATAGGCCATCGGACAGATCCGCACCGACGCCGGATCGCGGCCGGCATCGGCGATGCGGGCCTTCTGATCGGTGTAGTGCGAGCGCGCCACATCGATGCCGGGATCACCGGTGAAGATGAGATCGGCCCAGCGCGACGCGAATTCACGGCCCCGACCCGACGATCCGGCCTGAAGGATGACCGGACGCCCCTGCGGCGTGCGGGGTACGGTCAGCGGACCACGCGCGGAGAAGTACCGACCGACATGGCCGAGTTCGTGCACCTTGCTCGGATCGGCATACTGGCCGGACAATCGGTCGTGCCGGATGGCGCCGTCCTCCCAGGTGTCCCAGAGTCCGGCGACAACGTCGAGGAACTCGTCAGCGCGGTCGTAGCGTTCATCGTGACCAAGGTGGGATTCAATGCCGAAGTTCTGCGCCTCGCTGTCGTTGACTGAGGTCACCACGTTCCACGCCGCACGGCCGCGGGACAGGTGGTCCAACGTCGCGAACGTGCGCGCCACGTGGAACGGCGCGTAGTAGGTCGTCGAGTAGGTGGCACCGAGTCCGATACGCGAGGTGGTCTGGGCCAGTACGCCGAGGATGACGCTCAGATCGAGCTTGACTGGGCGTGCCCCGTAGCGCACCGCCTCCTCCACCGATCCCCCGTACATCCCCGGCATCGCCAGGCGGTCGTCGAAAAACATCAGGTCGAAGCACCCCTCTTCGAGCTGGCGGCCGATCTTCGCGTAATACGAAGCGTCGAGGTACCCATGTTCTGTTGCGGGGTGACGCCACGAGCCGGCGTACACCGACGTGCTTCCAGCCTGCATGAACGCCACGAGGGACATCTGATCGGTACGCATGATTGGAATCTAACATCTGATATATCAGATATCAAAGGTGCGGTACGTAATCCCGGTACGCTGCACGGATGACGTCGCCGTTGGACATCGCGGGCACCGTGCGGGAACGCGCGGCCCGCGAATTACGCGACCGAATCATCACCGGCACCCTGGCGCCCGGGACCCGCATCGATCTCGACGCCATCACCGAAGAGTTCGCGACCAGCCGCACGCCGGTACGCGAGGCGCTGCTCGAGCTGTCGTTCGAAGGGTTGGTGCGCGTCGCACCACGCAGCGGGATCACTGTCATCGGCATCAACTCAGAAGACGTGACCGACAGCTTCACCATCCTCGGCGTCCTCACCGGCCAAGCCGCCGCCTGGGCCGCCGTGCGCGTCACGCCCGATGAGCTCGCCCGGCTTCGCGAACTCGCCGCCGACGTCGCCCGGCGCTCTGGCGAGGACAGCATCGGCGAGGCCAATTGGCTGTTCCACCAAGAGATTCACCGGGCTGCGCACTCCCCGCGGCTGCTGGCTCAGATCCGCCAGGCCGCGCGGGTCGTGCCGTCCAACTTCCTGACGGTGTTTCCCGAGCACGAGGAGCATTCGCTCGACGAACACGAGCAGCTGCTGGATGCCTTGGAGGCCAAGGACACCGAAGCCGCCCGAACCATCGCCGAACGCCACGTCCTTGAGGCCGGGCGCTCGTTGGCGGCCTGGCTCGACTCCCAGGCCGCCACGAGCTGAGCCGCTATGCCCCGCGAACCTCAGCGGCCGCAGCCACCAGGTGCTTGAGCGACTCCGTCACCTCAGCGGTGGTGCGGGTCTTCAAGCCACAGTCCGGATTGACCCAGAGCCGTTCGGCCGGAACAGCTCTGAGTGCCTCGCGCAACGACATGGCAATCTCTTCTACGCCGGGGATCCTTGGCGAGTGGATGTCGTACACGCCCGGCCCGACGCTGTTGGAGAACCCGACAGCGTTGAGATCGCCGAGCACCTCCATGTGTGACCGAGCCGCTTCGATCGAGGTCACGTCCGCGTCGAGGTCCGCGATTGCGCCGATGACCTCACCGAACTCCGAGTAACACAGATGAGTGTGGATCTGTGTTGAATCGTCCACTCCGGAAGTGGACAACCGGAACGCGTCCACCGCCCAGTTCAGGTACGCCTCTTTGTCTTTCGATCGCAACGGCAGCAACTCTCGCAGTGCCGGCTCGTCAACCTGAATGATCGCGATGCCCGCCGATTGCAGGTCGACGGTCTCGTCACGAATCGCCAGCGCCACCTGTGCAGCCGTGTCGGCCAACGGCTGGTCGTCCCGGACGAACGACCAGGCCAGGATGGTGACCGGACCGGTGAGCATGCCTTTGACCGGCTTATCTGTGAGTGATTGTGCGTAGGTGATCCACTCTACGGTCATCGGCTTCGGCCGAGCCACGTCTCCGTACAGGATCGGCGGTCGCACGCACCGGCTGCCGTACGACTGCACCCAGCCGTTCTGGGTGGCGAAGAACCCGTCGAGCTGCTCGGCGAAATACTGCACCATGTCGTTGCGCTCGGGCTCACCGTGCACCAACACGTCCAGGCCCAGCTGCTCCTGCAGCTTGATGACATCGGCGATCTCGGCCTTCATCCGGCGCTCGTACTCCGCGACGTCGATCTTGCCGGCCCTGAGATCGGCGCGGGCAATACGTATGGCCGATGTCTGCGGGTAGGACCCGATGGTGGTGGTGGGCAGGGCAGGCAGCTTCAGCCGGTCCTGCTGGGCGGCGCGACGCCGATCGGCCGGTCCACGGTTGGCGCCCGAGGCGGCAATCGCCGAGATCCTGTTTCGGATTTGGTTATTGTTGAGGCGCGGATCGGATTTGCGTGACTCGATGGCCGCATTGGACGCGCCGATCTCTGCCGAGATGGCCTCACCGCCGTCCTCGAGACCACGAGCCAGCGCCACTACCTCGGTGACCTTCTCGAAGCCAAAGGCCAACCAGCAACGCAGCGCGGCGTCCAGGTCGTCCTCAGTATCGAGGGTGTAGGGCACGTGCAATGTCGAACAGGAGGTCGATACCGCCACCGACCTGGCACCGGCCAGGAGCGTGGACAAAGTCCCCAGCGCATCCTCCAAATCGGTGCGCCAGATATTGCGCCCGTCGACCACGCCCGCCACCAGGAGCTTGTCCGCCAGCTCGGGCACTGCGGCCAGGGCGGCACCGGTTCCGGCAACCAGATCGACACCGATGGCCTCGACCGGCGTACGGGCCAGCGCGGGCAGCGCGTCATCCAGCTCACCGAAGTAGGTTGCGACGAAGATGGAAGGACGCCTGGCCAATCCACCCAGACGGGTGTAGGTCCGTTCGGCGAGTTCGGCCGCGTTGTCGAGGATGTCGGTCACCAGGACGGGTTCGTCGATCTGCAGCCAACCGACCCCCTTCTCGGCGAGCACGTCGAGTAGTTCGGCGTACACGGCGACGAGGTCGTCGAGCTGGCCGATGGGCGCGTCAGCTCCCTCTACTGCCTTGGACAGCGCCAGGAACGTGAGCGGGCCGACGATCACCGGCCGCGCCGGGATCCCCTGTGCACGTGCTTCTTCCAACTCACCCAGCACCTTGGCCGGGTTGAGAGCAAAGGTGGTGTCTGGGGCGATCTCGGGCACGATGTAGTGGTAGTTGGTGTCGAACCACTTGGTCATCTCAAGCGGCGGTATCTCGTCGTTGCCACGGGCCGCGGCAAAGTAGCGGTCCAAGTCGTCGGCGATGCCGTCCACCCGCGACGGGAGCGCACCGACCAGTACTGCGGTGTCGAGCACCTGGTCGTAGTAGGAGAACGTGTTGACCGGGACTGAGTCCAGCCCCGCCGCGACGAGCGACGACCAGGTGTCGCGACGCAATGTGGCCGCCACGGCCTCAAGTTCGTCGCGGCCGATCCGGCCCGCCCAGTACTTCTCGACTGCACGCTTGAGCTCTCGGTTGGGTCCGATCCGGGGCGAGCCGAGAATGGTGGCGGTGAAAGGTCTTGCGGTTGTGCTCATGACGAGGTCCTTCAACGTACGAAGAGGATGGCCACCGCCAGGAGACAACAAACCGAACCCGGGCCACCCCGCCACGGGTGAACCGTCTTCGGCCACTGCCCATTCCGCGAGGCGATGAACCACCGGACGCGGCGCGCCCGGTACGGCTGGCAGGTCTTCGGACTCACAGGCACGCACGCGAACCGTGCTCCTACTGGCCGTCGCTTCCCAGCCGCAGTTTCCTGCGGGCCAGTGCTGATGACGGCGGTCGTTCCTGCATACCGCTGCGGGACAGTCCCGGATTCCCACCGGGTTCCCTCTCACGTCGCATCTCAATCAGCCTGCGACGTTCGATGGCGGCACCGCATCTACTGCGGCACCGACAAACCAGCTGCGCAGCTCAGCCTACCCGGTGCTGACCAGGGTCTAGCGAGGCATCGCGGCTTTGATCTCGTCCACCACGTCGGCGGCCTGGGTCACCGACGCACCCGCCGGTTTACACGCCTGGACGTCCATGACGAGATTGGCTGCCACGGCCAGCGCACGTTGGCACGCGCGGATTTGATCACCGTTGACACGGGTGAACGGGAGGGTGAGTTCGTCGTCGGTCTTGGTGAGCTCACCGCTCTTCCACTTGGGCAGCGGTTCACCGTTGAGCGTGATGTTCACCTTGTGGTCGGTGCACTTCGACCAGCGCTCCGCAGACTGGCCGAGAAACTCTCGGGCGTCCTGCGCTGTCGGGAAGATCACCACCGACTGCACCACCAGGTTGTCCCAGTCATCGTTGTCCGGAGCGCGCAGCAGCACCTGGCGCATGGCAGTCCAGCGGTCCCCGTAGATGGCGGACTCGTTCACCTGCCAGGCGCCGAGGCAATTCAGATTCGGCAACAGATTGCGGTGATCGCTCATCTCGGTGACCGGGGGGTGTGCCACCATTCCGTCGGTCCCCATCACGGCGTTGATCTCGTCGGGGCTGAGCAGCAACCCCTCGAGCGCTGACTTGGGCACATCCTTCGGCGGCCCCTGCGCCTTGTCGGCGTCGTCGGCGCAACTGGTTGCCAGCAGCACGAGCATCACCAGCGAAATCGCAAGCCGGATCACGGTATTCCTTTACTGACGGCACGGTTCACCGCGCACATGGCTGGGTCGAACTGATCAGGGCAATGCGATCGAGATGCCGTTCAGGCGTGGGTGCCTGCCGCCGCGCAAGCCATCTGCGCGTTGGTGGCATCGTTGTTGAGCTGGGTGGCCGTGTCATTGAGCGATTGGCCGCCGCTGCGTAGCCCCATCTTGAGGAGCAGCTTGGTCGCGCCGAAGGACCAGGACCGCATCGGGTTGGCGATGTCCGGCGAAAGGCCAGGTGTGCCAGCAGCATTCAGTGCCGATGCGGCCGCCTCGCGCAGCGCGGTACGGCCGCTGGTGTTGGTCGTGCTGATGGTCGGGTCTCCGTAGTCCGGGCGCTCCACCCCTTCGATCGAGTCAGCGAAATCACCGTAGAAGGTCGATGCCGAATCGAGTGCGTTGGCGAACGTCGAGCAGGCTGTGACCGCAGGCGCTCCGGGGTCGTCCGTGCTGGCCACCGGCACAGGTACCGGACCTGCGGCCGGCGCTACCGCCGCAACCGGGGGAAGTTGTGGCGCTACCGGCCCCGGCGCGCCGGCCTCATCACCCGGTTCGGCGGTGGCGCATGGCATGGCGGCGAACCCGATACCGAAGACGACGAGAAGCGCCGCAATTCCGTGCTCGTACACCTGAGTCGACTTCAACGATTCCTCCGTCAGTCGGTAGCAGTTCGGGCGCAGGGCGCCCACATCGACCTCCGCGCCTCGTCGCGCGTCCGCCTTACCCCCGAATCACCACACGGTCGAGGTTCCACATGTCCAAAAGGTGAACACCCGGCCAACCCGCTCCCCCTAACGGTCGTCCATTGTGTGCCGACTGCGGCGTCCGATACCTCATATATGTAATGCGCTGCGGCGCAGAGCATTTCCCAGCCACTTCACAGTTTCGACGATTCCAGCTGGACGGTAATGCGGCGGCGACTGTTGGGTCGTTGTTCACCGAATCGAAACGCAACCGGTTAATGATTCGTCGCGACAGATTCCTTGGAACCGTTGGGTTCTGGCGACCATGGTGCGTCGCAGAACGGCCCGGTCCAAAACCACGAGAGGCGCTAGTTCACGCATGTTCAGTCGTTTTGCCCCCCTGGCTGCAGTCTGCATGTTGGCCCCTGTAGCGATTGCGCCCCTTGCATCAGCAGATCCCCCGCCGCCGCCGGACCCCGCCGCCCCCGCCGCGGCCGCCGCGCCGGCTCCGCCCCCACCGGACACCGGCGCGGTACCGTCCTCGCCCCCGGGAGTCTTGGACACCCCTGACGGTTGGCACGTGACCGTCGCCGGTTCCAACGAGACCCTGTTGCCGGTGGCACCGCTGACCACCGCGATATCGTCACGTGAATACCTGGTCGGTGGGACGTTCACCGGAAAGGTCTCGGGTGGCGGCAAGACCAAGCTCACCGGCGGCACGCTTGAGGCCGGCGCCCAGATCGGCTGCGGCATCATCAGCGACGAGACCGAGATCAACCCGGGCATCAGCTTCAGCCCGGGAATCAAGATTCCGTTCACCGGGTCCGCGGGCGACGCCAGCCTCGGTACCGGAATCAGCTTGCAGGGCAAGGTGTACCTGAAGCCGGGCACGGTCACCATCGTCCCGATCGACAAGAAGTCGTTCAAGGGCACAGGTACCCGCGTCACCATCACGGGCGTCCGTATCAAGTTCGATCAGTGCGCCGGTCAGTCGTTCATCCGCACCTACGCGACCCTGACCAGCTCCACGGACAACACCGACGACGTCATCACCTACCTCGGCGTCACCAAGGCCGTCTGACCCCGGCCCGGATACCACACCGACCATGACCCGCCCTGAGCACCGCGCTGATCCCTCGGACTCAAAACCCATGAGAGGCACAAGTTCCCGCATGTTGAATCGTTTCGCCACCTTGGCTGCTGTCTGCCTGCTGGCCCCGGTTGCGTTGGCGCCCCTCGCGTCGGCGGACCCCCCGCCTCCGCCGCCGGACCCCGCCGCACCGGCCGTTGACGCCGGACCCCCGCCGGACAACGGACTCGTCGCTTCCGCTGAACCGGGCGTCGTCAAGACCCCGGACGGCTGGACGCTCACCGTTTCCGCCAAGGACGAAAGCCAGCTGCCGGTCGCACCGCTGACCACCGCTGCGTCCTCGCGTGAGTACCTGGTGGGAGCCACCTTCACGGGCACCGTCACCGGCAGCGGGTCCACCACGCTGAACGGCGGAACGCTGGACACCGGTTATCAGATCGGCTGCGGCATCGAACTCGGACAGGTCCGCCTCATCGGATCGATCGGCCTGAGCACATCGGGCTCCACGCTCGCCGGCATCATCCCCACCGGCGTGAGCATGCCGATCTCGGGCACCATCGAGATCCACGCCAAGCCCGGCACCGTCACCAACGTCTCGGTGAACAAGAAGTCGTTCAAGGCCGCGCCCGTGCGCGTCACCGTGAAAGACGTCCACATCAAGATCGACGGCTGCGTCGGCCAGTCATTCCTGCGGTCGTACGCCACTCTGACCAGCTCCACCACCGACACCGACGATGTGGTCGCGTACTACGGCGTCACCAAGGCAGTCTGACGGGCGGGACGTGAAAGCGAAACACGAAGGCATGAGCGAGAACTCGAACAGCCCATTCGCGGTCAAGAACGCGGTGGCCGCTCTCGCCGCAGCCGGGCTGTTCGCGGTCGGTGCGGCGGTCGCCTGCTCGGCCACCGCCGCGGCCGACCCGGCACCGCCAGAGGTTCCGGGCGCCCCTGCGGTTCCCGCACCGGCCCCGGCTCCTGAGGCGCCCCCACCGCCGGGCCCCACGGTGCCTCTCATGGGTGCACCGCTGGGGTCGAACGGGTTGTCGGTCCTGGGACAGACCGGCACCGAAACGGCCCCCGGCCGGCTCGGCGTCCCGAACGGGGTCGACATGAGTCCCGGCGCATTGCTCGGCCAGTATGCAGCCCCGTCTGCACCGGGTGGGCCGCCACCGACCGAGGCACCCAACCTCAGGGCGTTCAACAACGGATACTTCTTCCCGCAGAACGAGAAGCCGGCGGCACCCGGCCAGGGCACGGTGGTCGGGGTTGAGCCGGGCCAGGAGAACGCGGATATCTCCGGGCTCGACTGGATGCGGCAGATGCACACGCTGTACCGCAACGGGAACCTGCGCGGTTCCCTTCTCGGGCAGGTCCCCAAAGAGCAGTTGGGCGAACCACTTCCGGGCACCGCTCCCCCGCCCGGAACCAACATCCCGCAAGGTCTCGGGGAGAATCTCCCGGATCCGGCGGCCCCGCCGCCGGCCCCCGGACCTCCGCCGGCACCGGGCGCTCCGGCTCCCGGTGCCCCACCCGCCCCCTGACACACTCGGGCAGCGTCCGGCAATTCGGACGCTGCCCGATTTTTTTGCCCGCCACGGTCGCGCTCGGCACTTCTGCCGAGGCCGTCAGTCAAGATGAATTCTGGACACTTTCCGTTAACTTCCTGTACATCTGGAATACACTGACGACGACGGCCGGGGCTACCGGTGAGAGCGACAGCATGAGATCCGACCGCCAGGAGGTCGGGGATGCTGGCGTACAGGCGTTATCCAAATTTCATCGGTACGGCCCTGGTCGTGCCGGTCATCGCGATCGGCGGCGTGCCGTTGGCCGGGGCGGAACCCGCTGCGGGCAGCGGGCAGCGGGCCGATGAAACGCTCGCGGCCCTCAGCGCCGAGGGGTACACCGTGGCGATCAATTGGGTTGGCGGGCCCAGCACTTTGCCGTTGGATAGATGCCGGGTCAATTCGATCCATAATCCGAACCGGGGTATACCGCCCCTGCCGAAGACGGCCGTGACGGTGTATGTGGATGTGCAATGCCCGGACGAAAGTTCGACTTCTTGACCGGTGCCACGCACCACGTTGCCGGACATTGGTCCTGCCAGGGGCAGTTCCGGCGGAATAGACTGGAAAATGCCGGTCCGGCCGCTGGAAGGGTCACCATGTCGCGGGCATCGAGATTGCCGAAAGTGTTCGCAGCCTTCGGTGTGCTGTGCGCGGCGACGTTCCTGGCCCCTGCCGCCGGAGCAGATCCGGCAGCAGGCACCCGATCGGCAGCCGACACCATCAACGACCTGACCGCCAAGGGCTACAACGTCCAGATCAACTGGGTCAGCGGGGTCAGCAGCGAGCCCCTCACCCGTTGCCGGGCAACGGCGGTTCACAATCCCGATCGGTCAGCCGGCACAGACCCGTCGAATACCACTGTCTACGTGGATGTGTCGTGCCCCAACGAAGCCGACGACGGCGTCTGGGGCGGTATCGGGATCGGGTTCGGCTGACCCCGACCGCCGTCTGCACGGATCAGAACGCGGCCCCGTTGGGCGCCGAGGTGGTGGCGTAGGGGTTCGACATGGTCGTTGTCGGCGGCGAGGTTGTCTCGACCGGCACTTCCTGTGGCGGCGGTGGCGCACTGGACGTTCCGATGTCTTCGCTGGTGCTGACCGGTGCCCGTGGCGTCGAGGTCGTTCCGGTTGTCACCGTCCGCGACGATGACGACGATGACTTGGCCGGCGTCACCGGAGAGAGCCGGTCCGGTTGGGGCGGCAACACCGACTGGTGCGACGTCATCACGACAGCGAGGACCACGGCGAGTATGGCTGCCACGCCACCGACACCCGCGACGACGATCGCCGCGGTGGTTTCGTACCACGGCGTTCGAGGCGGGATACCCGTTGAACCGACGCGGTCGTCCACATCAACTTCCAGCATGCGGCTCCGGATTCTCAGCACTGTCGAACGGAAAACCCGACAGCGACAACGCAATCAGCCAGACCACTCCCGCCAACACCGCCAGATCGGCCACGTTGAACACCGGCATCGGCCCGACTGCCAGAAAGTCGATCACGTGGCCGCGCAGCGGGCCGGGCGCCCGGAAGAACCGATCGACCAGGTTGCCCGCGGCGCCGCCGAGGATCGTTCCCAGGCCCAGCGCCCACCACGGTGAGCGGGCATGTACACCGATCCACGCGACCGCCGCACCGACCAACAGCACCACGATGGTCAGCAGCACCGTCCGGTCGGAGCCCATCGACAACGCCGCCCCCGAGTTACGGGTGAGCTCGCAGGTCAACCAACCTCCCAGCAACGGAACGGGATGGCCTGGTTCGAGCATGCCCACCGCCAGAGACTTGGTCCCGAGGTCGGTCAGCAAGATCATCGCGGCAGCCGACAACAGCAGGCGACGCCGCGTCCGCTGAGCCGACCCGGCGCCCGGGGCGCCAGAAATACCGGCGACGTCGGCCGTCACCTGATCATTGTCCGCTCCCGGGGTGCCGACCGCTGAGCAACGCGGCTGATATCTCGATGAACATTTGTGGTCGCGCCGAGTTCCATGCGCGGTCGAGGCGAACGGCTAGGGTGGCTTCGTGCCGGATTCCGTGTTGGTCAGCGTCGACGATCACATCGCAGTCATCACCGTCAACGACCCCGATCGCCGCAACGCGGTGACCTTCGAGATGTCGTCGGCCCTGCGCGCCGCGGTAGAGGCTGCCGAGGCCAACCCGGACGTGAACGCCGTTATCGTCACCGGTGCCGGCAAGGCCTTCTGCGCCGGCGCCGACCTCACTGCGCTGGGTGCAGCTACCGAGGACGGGCTCCGCAAGATCTACGACGGGTTCCTGGCCGTGGCGAACTGTACGCTCCCGACGATCGCCGCGGTCAACGGCGCTGCCGTCGGCGCCGGCCTCAACCTGGCACTGGCCGCCGACGTCCGCATCGCGGGGCCGGGCGCACTGTTCGATCCTCGGTTCCAGAAGCTGGGCATCCACCCCGGCGGCGGCGCCACCTGGATGCTGCAACGCGCCGTCGGCCCACAGGTGGCCCGGGCGGCGCTGTTGTTCGGCATGCGTTTCGACGCCGAATCCGCGGTTCGCCACGGGCTGGCCCTGTCGATCGCCGAAGACCCGGTGGGCGCCGCACGGATGCTCGCCGCAGGGCCCGCCGGCGCACCGCGTGACGTGGTGATCGCCACGAAAGCCTCGATGCGGGCCACCGACCATCCCGGGACTGTTGACATCGACCAGCATGCGTCGGCCGTGGACATCGAACTCGGCCCACAGGCGCGCTCGATCGAATCCCCGGAATTCGCACAGCGTTTGGCCACCGCCAAGCGCAAGTAGCTACAGATCGGTCAAGGCCAACTCGGGCGCCTCCAGGAGTGCCCGCAAGTCACCGAGGAACGCCGCTGCCTGAGCACCGTCGACGACACGATGGTCGAAGGCGCAGGTCAATGACATTGTGGGCCGGGCCACCACCGCGCGGTCGACCACGACCGGGCGAGGCTTGATCGAGCCCATACCCAGAATCGCCGCCTCCGGGTAGTTGATCACCGGCATGCCGTCGTCCACGCCCAACGCACCGAAGTTCGACACCGTGAACGTCGATCCGCTCAACTCGGCCGGACTGAGCGTCCCGGCGCGCGCCTGCTCGATCAGCCGGGCCACCTCGACGGCCAACACCCGCAACGTCATCGTCTGGGCGTCGCGGATCACCGGGACCAGCAGACCACGTGGCGCGGCCACTCCGAAACCCAGGTGAATTGCCGGATGCCGGTGAATCTGCGGGCCTTCGGCGGTCTCCAGCCACGTGGAGTTCAACAATTGATGCCGTCCCAACACCAGCACCACCAACCGCAGGGCCAGCACGAACGGGGTCAAAGGCAATTCCTGGTGGGCGGTCCTGATCCGGTCGCGCACCTGCAGCAAGGTTGAGCAGTCGACCTCGACCCGGGCGGCCGCATCGGGGATTTCCCTGTGTGACAAAGACATCCGACGCGCCATGGCCGCCTGCACACCGCCGACGTCGAGTATCTCCGAACTCCCGGCGGCACCCAACACGTCATCGCGGGTGACTATCCCCTCTGGACCCGATCCCGGGGCCAGCGCGTCCAGGTCCACGTGCAGATCAGCCGCCAGCTTGCGCACGGGTGGTTTGGCGCGCGCCCGTGAGCCGCTCGATGTCGATGTTCGTCGACTGGCATCCATCGTGTCGTCGGTGCCGTACCCGACCAGCACCGACTTTCGAGGCGCCGCACCGTTTTTGGGCTGGCCGGCCGGGACAGCGGTCAGCTCACTGGCATCGATCCGGACCAGCAGTGACCCGACGGTCAAGGTGTCCCCTGCCTTCCCGCCGAGCTCGAGAACCTGCCCGGCGAACGGGCTGGGGATCTCCACTTCCGCCTTGTTGGTCTCCAGGGTGCACAGAGTCTGATTGAGCTCGACGGTGTCACCCACCGCGACACTCCAGCTGGTGATGGTGGCGTCTTCCAGTCCCTCACCGAGATCAGGAACCAGGAAATCCCTTCTCACGGCAGTTCCAGTGCGCGCTCGACGCAATCGAGCAACCGGTCGACGCCGGGAAGCCACGCCTTCTCCAGCCGCGCCGGCGGATACGGAGTGTCAAAACCTGTGGCACGCAACACCGGTGCCTCAAGTTCGTAGAAACAGTCCTCGGAGATCCGGGCGGCGAGCTCGGCCCCGAAGCCCAGGGTCCTTGGCCCCTCGTGCATCACCACAGCCCGCCCGGTGCGCTTCACCGACGCCGCGACAGTCTCGAAGTCGAGTGGGTTCAGCGAGCGCAGATCCACCACCTCCAGACTCCAGTCGCGATCAGCGGCGAGATCGGCCGCGTTGAGTGCGGTCCCCACCAATCCGCCATAGGTGATTACTGTGACATCGGTTCCGTTGCGCCGCACCGCGGCCCGACCGATCGGCGGCGCCGGCGCACTCGTGTCGACGAGTTCGCGGGCCCAGTAGCGCCGCTTGGGCTCCAGGTAGATCACCGGGTCGGGGCTGTCGATCGCATGGCGCAGCAGCCAGTACGCGTCGGACGGGGTCGACGGTACGATCACCTTGAGGCCCGCGGTGTGCAGCCAGTACGACTCGGTGGATTCCGAGTGGTGCTCGACCGCTCCGATACCGCCGAACGACGGAATCCGCACCGTCACCGGCATGTTCACATCGCCGTGGGTACGCATGTGGTACTTCGCCAGGTGGCTGGCGATCTGGTCGAAGGCCGGATAGCTGAATCCGTCGAACTGCATTTCCGGAACCGGCACGAAACCGCGGAGCGCAAGGCCGATGGAGATACCGATGATCGCCGACTCGGCCAGTGGGGTATCGAAGCACCGGTCGGCACCGAATGTTTCGGCCAGACCCTCGGTGACCCGGAAGACCCCGCCGAGGGTGGCGACGTCCTCGCCGAACACCAGCACGCGGTCGTCGGCCTCCATCGCGTAGCGCAGCGCGCGGTTGATCGCCGCGACCATGGTCATTTCGACGGCCTCGGGTACAGGTCGCGCCGAAACCGATGTCTTGAGCGGAGTCAGGACGGACTCCCACGGTTCTGGCGAATCACCCTGAGCGGCAGGACGATCGATGATCTGGGTCATGGTTCTCACGCCTCCTTCGCCAGTTCGGCCAACAACTGATCGCGTTGGCGCGCCAGATCCGGGGTGATCTCGGCGTACACGTTGTCGAACAGCTCGGCCGGGTCGGCATCGGCCGCGCTGACGACGGCGTCGCGCAACTCGGTGCACAGCCGGTGCGATCGCGCCGCCACACGTTGCTCCAGACGGTCGTCGAGCACGCCGGCGGTCTGCAGATATGTGCGGTAGCGCGCGATCGGATCACGCGCCATCCATTCGTCTAGCTCGCCGGCCGTCCGGTAGCGGGTGGGATCGTCGGAGGTCGTGTGCGGGCCTATCCGATAGGTGATCGCCTCGATGAGCGTGGGGCCGCCGCCGGCCCGGGCCCGTTCTGCCGCCTCTGCCATCACCGCATAGCAGGCAAGCACATCGTTGCCGTCCACCCGGATGCCCGGCATGCCATAGCCGGTGGCGCGATGCGCTATCGAGGGGCCCGCCTGTTGCCGGCTGACCGGCACCGAGATGGCCCACTGATTGTTCTGGACGAAGAACACGCACGGCACGTTGAACACCGACGCCAGGTTGAGCGCCTCGTGCGCGTCGCCCTCACTCGTGGCACCGTCACCGAGAAAGGCGACGGTCACCGAGTCCTCACCGAGACGCTGTGCGGCCATGGCCGCACCGACTGCATGCAGCCCGTGCGTGCCGATCGGAATCGCGATCGGGGCGACGCACCGGCTGGTGAACTCCATCCCGCCGTGCCACTTACCCCGCCAGATCGCGCCCATCTGGCCGGTGCCGATCCCGCGAACCAGAAACGCGCCCAGCTCCCGGTACTGCGGGAACAGCCAGTCGGTCTTGCGCAGACAAGCCGCCGCCCCGATCTGCGCGGCCTCCTGGCCTCGACACGAGGCATACAACGCCAGCTCTCCCTGGCGTTGCAGGTTGATGAATTCGGTGTCCAGATCGCGGGCGACCACCATGGACTCATAGAGCCAGGCCAGGGTCTCGTGAGGCAGATCGCGGCTGTAGCGGGTCTCGTCAGTGGGTGATCCGTCTGCGTCCACCAGACGTACCGGATCCAGATCGACACTCGGTGCCGCCTGCAAGCCAGCCATACCGCCTCCTTCTCGGGTGACGGCATGTTGCGCCGCCAGTCCATGAGGTGCTCAGGGCAGCGGCGGTACGTGCGAAACCCCTGGTGAGAGGCCTCCGGCCAGACGCCTGGGTGTGGCGCTAGTCAGACGGTCCGCTCGGCCCGTCGCAGCACTGGGGCATATCGCCATTATGCGCCCGAACCGAGTTGAGCCGGGTCCATCGCGGTAACGGATTGGAGGCGTGTCGGCAGAGATTCAGGGAGCCAGTGCGACGATCCGCTCGGCCCGGCGCAGGACCGGCGCATCGACCATCAGACCGTCGTGCTGGAAGACGCCGCGTTCTCCTGCGACCCGATCGAGCACCGCGCGGGCCCAGGCGATCTGCTCATCGGTCGGTGCGTAGGCCGACCTGATGACCGCGACCTGGGTCGGATGGATCGCCACCTTGGCGTCGAATCCGACCGCGACGGCATCGTCGGACTCGGCCCGCAGACCGTCGAGGTCCTTGATGTCGAGGTACACCGAATCCAGCGCCAGCTTGCCGTACGCCTTGGCGGCCAGCAGAGTCTGCGACCGCACGTGCTGGGCGACGTCGCGATAGGTGCCGTCGGGCCACCGATTGGCGGTACCACCGGTGACCGCGAACAGATCCTCGGCACCCCACATGACCGCGAAGGCGTTGTCGGGCTGCACCAGCTCCACCACGTTCAGCGCGGCCAGCGGGGTCTCGATCAGCACCACGACATCCAGCGGCGCCAGCGCCTTCACCTGTGCGGCGTGCTCGGACTTGGCCAGCATCACCGTGGTGTAGTCGGTGGCGGCGACCGCTTTCAGGTCCAGCTCGTGGTCGGCGGTGTCGGTCGGATTGACCCGGACCACGGTGCGGGTCGGATCGAGCGGAGTGTCGAGCAGCGCCTGCCGGGCGGCCGGGCGGTCCTTGGCCGCACAACCGTCCTCAAGATCCAGAATCACCACATCGGCTGCCGCAGCGGCCTTTTCGAACCGCTCCGGGCGGTCGGCCGGGCAGAACAGCCAGCCCGGTCCGTTGTTCGCAAGTGTCATTTTGCTCCTCGCGTGCGCGGTGCCATCAGGAGTCCCCCTCCGGGCGCATCCGCATCAGGGCCTTGCGGGTAGCGGTGGCCACGACGTCGCCATGCTGGTTGCGTCCGGTGTGCACGAACGTGACGATGCCCTCACCGGGACGGCTCTTGGATGCCCGCTTCTCGGTGACGACGGTCTCGGCGTAGAGCGTGTCGCCGTGAAACATCGGCTTGGGGAAGGCGATTTCGGAGAACCCGAGGTTGCCGACGGTAGTGCCCTGGGTGAGCTGGGAGACCGAGAGACCGACCAGCGTGGCCAGCGTGAACATCGAGTTCACCAGTCGCTGGTTGAACGGCGGCTGTTGCTCTGACCAGGCCGCATCGAGGTGTAGCGCCTGGGTGTTCATGGTGACCGCAGTGAACAGTGTGTTGTCGGCCTCTGTGATGGTGCGCCCCGGCCGGTGCAGGTAACGCACCCCGGTCTCGAACTCCTCGAACCAGAGCCCACGCTGTTCGATCACTCGCTCCTCGGTCATAGGCCGGCCTCCCGCGCGATCAGCATCAGCTGCACTTCGGTTGTCCCCTCGCCGATTTCGAGGATCTTGCTGTCCCGGTAATGGCGCGCCACCGGGTACTCGTTCATGAATCCGTAGCCGCCGAAGATCTGGGTGGCGTCGCGGGCGTTGTCCATCGCTGCCTCACTGGACACCAGCTTGGCCACCGAAGCCGCCTTCTTGAACGGCTTGCCCGACAGCATGAGCGCGGCCGCGTCGTAGTAGGCGGCGCGTGCGGCGTGCGCTCGGGCCTCCATCCGGGCGATCTTGAACGCGATGGCCTGGTACGTGCCGATGGCCGCGCCGAAGGCCTGACGTTCCTTGGCGTACTTGACGCATTCGTCCACACAGCCCTGCGCGACGCCGACCGACAGTGCCGCGATGGCGATGCGGCCCTCGTCGAGGATGCGCAGGAAGTTGGCGTAGCCGCGACCACGCTCACCGAGCAGGTTCTCGGCGGGCACGCGGACGTCGTCGAAGCTCAACGGATGGGTGTCCGAGGCGTTCCAACCCACCTTGTTGTAGGCGGGTTCAGCGGTGAACCCTTCGATCGGCACCGGCACCAGGATCGAGGAGATCTCCTTCTTGCCGCCTTCACGTTCACCGGTCACCGCCGTGACGGTGACGAGCTTGGTGATGTCAGTGCCGGAGTTGGTGATGAACTGTTTGGAGCCGTTGATAATCCAAGTGTCACCGTCGAGTTTGGCGGTGGTCTTGGTGGCCCCGGCGTCACTGCCGCCACCGGCCTCGGTCAGGCCGAACGCGCCCAGCGCCTTGCCGCTGGCCAGCAGCGGCAGCCACTCTTCCTTCTGGGCGTCGTTGCCGAAGCGGTAGACCGGCATGGCGCCCAGCGAAACGCCGGCCTCCAGGGTGATGGCCACGCTCTGGTCGACCTTGCCCAGCTCCTCCAGGGCCAGACACAGCGCGAAGTAGTCGCCGCCCATGCCGCCGTGCTCCTCGGGGAACGGCAGGCCGAACAGTCCCATGTCGGCCATCCCGTCGATGACCTCGTACGGGAACGAGTGTTCCTCATCGTGTTTGGCGGCCACCGGCGCGACGACGCTCTGGGCGAAGTCACGGACGGTCTTGGCCAGTTGCGCGTAGTGGTCCGGCAGGGTGCCGGTGGACAGAAAGTCCGTCATTGCTCGTTCTCCTGTGTTGCAGCGGTAATCCGGGCCAGCGGCTGGCCCACCTTGACCTGGTCGCCGACGGCGACAAGTAGCTCGGCCACACCATCGGTGGGTGCGGTCAGGGCGTGCTCCATCTTCATCGCCTCGACGGTGACGACCATGGTTCCGGCGGTCACCTCGGTGCCGCTCGCAACGCCCACGGCGACCACCGATCCCGGCATGGGGCTGACGAGTTCGGCGTCACCGCTGTGCTCGTCGCCGGGGCGCACCGGCGCCTCGCGGACCTCCTCGACGAGGAAGCTGCGGCCGGCGCCGGCGAGCCAGAGCTGACCGACACCTCCGCTCAGTTGGGTGGCGACCAGGTACTCGGCCCGGATCCCGTCGAGGGTGAGGGTGAACTGATCGTCGACGAAAGCCGCGCTGACGGTGTGCGTCTCACCGTTTTCGACAGTGGCGGAGGCCTGCTCGGGATTGCCGGTGAGGTACACGTGGTCGGTGCGCTCGCCGGCTCGCAACCGGAAGGCGGCCGGAGCGCGCTCGCCCACCCGCCAGCCCGTCGGCCGTGCCCACAGATCGTCGCCCGCCTCGGTCCAGTTGCTGATCCACTGGTAGGCCGCCGCGGCGATCAGCTCGGGATCGCCGAGTGCCTGGGGCGCGAAATCCGGAGCCCGGCGGTCCAACAAGCCGGTGTCCAACCGGCCCGCCGCCACATCGGGATCCGCCAGCAAGAAACGCAGAAACTCGGTGTTGGTGGTCAGTCCCAGCACCGCGGTGTCGGCCAGGGCCCGGTCCAGCTTGTGCAACGCGGCGGTCCGGTCAGGCCCGTAGGCGATGACCTTCGACAGCATCGGGTCGTAGTCGCTGCCCACGACGCTGCCTGCGACCAGGCCGGAATCCACGCGCACGCCGGGCCCACCGGGCTCGCGCAGTCCGAGCACCGGGCCGCCGGTCGGCAGGAAGCCGTTGGCGGCATCCTCTGCGTAGACCCGCGCTTCCACCGCGTGGCCGGTCATGACGATGTCGTCCTGGCCGAGGCTGAGTTTGTCGCCGGCAGCGATCCTGATCTGCTGTTCCACCAGGTCGACCCCGGTGACCATTTCGGTGACCGGATGTTCCACCTGCAGCCGGGTGTTCATCTCCATAAAGAAGAACTCGTCGGGCGCGTCGGCGGACACGATGAACTCCACCGTGCCGGCACCCGTGTAGTCGACACTACGCGCGGTGTCGCATGCGGCCGCCCCGATACGAGCCCGGGTGGCGGCGTCCAACAACGGCGAGGGCGCCTCCTCGATGACCTTCTGATGCCGACGTTGCAGACTGCATTCCCGCTCCCCCAGGTGAATCACATTGCCGTGACCGTCGGCGAGCACCTGGACCTCGATGTGACGGG
Source organism: Mycolicibacterium fortuitum subsp. fortuitum (assembly GCF_022179545.1). The sequence goes on from NZ_AP025518.1 coordinate 4,255,655, forward strand.
GCCGCAATACGAACCGTTCCAGAAAGAGGGTGTCGTCGCCGAATGCGGCAGCTGCCTCTCGGCGTGCACTCACCAACGCCGCCGGAAGATCGGCGGCCTGCTCCACCACCCGCATACCCTTGCCACCACCGCCCGCGGACGGCTTGACCAGGACCGGGAAACCGACCTCGGGCGCGCCCGCGATCAACTCCTCATCGGTGAGGCCAGGACGTGAGATACCCGGCACGACAGGTACGCCGAACGCCGACACCGCGGCCTTGGCCGCGATCTTGTCGCCCATTGTGGCGATCGAGGAGGCCGGCGGGCCGATGAACACGATGCCCGCGGCCTGCAGCGCGGCTGCGAACTCGGCGTTCTCCGAAAGGAATCCGTATCCGGGATGAACGGCCTGCGCGCCGGTGCGCTGCGCGGCGGAGACCACCGCGTCGATGTCGAGATAGCTCTGCCGGGCCGCAGCCGGCCCGATCCGGACAGCCACGTCCGCCTCGAAGACATGGCGCGCTCCCGCGTCGGCGTCGCTGAAGACAGCCACCGACCGGATGCCCATGGCCCGCAGGGTGCGGATCACCCGCACCGCGATCTCGCCGCGGTTGGCGACGAGGACTGTGTGGAACATCGAGGTTGAAGTCATCATCACATCCGGAATACGCCGTAGGAGACCGGCTTCAGCGGAGCCTGGCCGACAACCGAAAGAGCAAGCCCGAGCACGGTTCTGGTGTCTGCCGGGTCGATCACCCCGTCATCCCACAACCGGGCGGTCGAATAATAGGGATTGCCCTGATGCTCATACTGCGCGCGGATCGGCGCCTTGAACTGTTCTTCCTCCTCGGCGCTCATCTCTCCGCGCACGGTGGCCAGTACCGATGCGGCCTGCTCGCCGCCCATCACCGAGATGCGGGCATTGGGCCACATCCACAAAAACCGCGGCGAGTACGCGCGCCCGCACATCGAGTAATTGCCGGCACCGTAGGAGCCACCGATCACCACGGTCAGCTTCGGCACCCGCGCGCACGCCACCGCCGTGACCATCTTGGCGCCGTGCTTGGCGATCCCCGATGCCTCGTAGTCACGGCCGACCATGAATCCGGAGATGTTCTGCAGGAACAGCAAGGGCGTCTTGCGTTTGTCGCACAGCTCGATGAAATGTGCTCCCTTGAGCGCGGATTCACCGAACAGCACACCGTTGTTGGCGACGATGCCCACCGGGTGACCGTGGATCCGGGCGAAACCGGTGACCAGCGTGGTCCCGTATTCGGCCTTGAACTCGTTGAACTCACCGCCGTCGACGATGCGGGTGATCACCTCGTGCACGTCATAGGGCACGCGGGCATCAACCGGAACCACGTCGTACAGCTCGGTCTGATCGGCCACGGCGTCCACCGTGGGCGCCACGGCCCACGGCGGCGCTTCGGCCGGGCCGAGGGTGGCGACGATGTTGCGCACGATCCGCAGTGCGTCGCGGTCGTCGTGGGCCAGGTGGTCGGTGACGCCCGAGGTCTTGGAGTGCAGGTCACCGCCGCCGAGGTCCTCGGCGGTCACGACCTCACCGGTGGCGGCCTTCACCAGGGGTGGACCGCCGAGGAAGATGGTGCCCTGATTGCGCACGATGACGGCCTCGTCACTCATCGCGGGCACGTAGGCCCCACCGGCGGTGCAGGAGCCGAGCACCGCGGCGATCTGCGCGATGCCCGCCGCACTCATGGTGGCCTGGTTGTAGAAGATCCGCCCGAAGTGCTCGCGGTCAGGGAACACCTCGTCCTGGCGCGGCAGGAACGCACCGCCGGAGTCGACCAGGTAGATGCACGGCAGCTTGTTCTGTAGCGCGATCTCCTGGGCCCGCAGGTGCTTTTTCACCGTCACCGGGTAGTAGGTGCCGCCCTTGACGGTGGCATCGTTGGCGACGATCAGACATTCCCGACCGGAGACCCGGCCGATGCCCGCGATCATCCCGGCACCGGGACACTCGTCGTCGTACATGCCGTCGGCCGCCAGTGCGGCGATCTCCAGGAACGGGCTGCCCGGATCAAGCAGGCCGTCAACCCGATCGCGGGGCAGCAACTTGCCCCGGTCGACGTGGCGTTGACGGGCCCGTTCCGGGCCGCCGAGGGCGGCGGTGGCGAGCTTGGCGCGCAACTGCCCAACCAGCGCCAGATGCTCGTCGCGGTGCGATGACAAGGCAGCTCCCATTTCGGTTAATGACAACTAACTCATGGTAGGTTAGTTTTCATTAACTGAGTTGTCTACCCCCGGAGGCGGCATGTCCGACAGCGCCGTGACCCGTCGCAGCAAGGCAAAGTCCGACCGACGCAGTCAATTGATCGCTGCGGCCGAACGACTCATCGCCGAACGCGGTTATCTCGCAGTGCGACTGGAGGACATCTGCTCGGCGGTCGGCATCTCCGGACCTGCCATCTATCGCCATTTCCCCAACAAGGAAGCGCTGCTCGTCGAACTGCTCGTCGGAATCAGCACCCGACTACTCGCCGGAGCACAGCGCGTCACCGCTGCAACCGAGGATCCCGCCGAATCTCTGAACGGCCTGGTGGACTTCCATCTCGACTTCGTCTTCGGCGAGCCCGACCTGATCCGCATCCAGGACCGCGACCTGGCTCATCTGCCCGACGCCGCCAGACGGCAGGTGCGACGGTCCCAGCGGCAGTATGTCGAGATCTGGGTGGCGGTCCTGACACAGCTCACCCCTGACCTCGCCGAGGAGGACGCCCGGGTGATGGCGCATGCGGTGTTCGGTCTGCTCAATTCCACCCCGTACAGCGCGAGACCGGCTGTTCCCAAGACGCATTCACGCGCTCTGCTGCGCCGGATGACGCTGGCGGCGCTCACCGCCAGTTAGACGCCGAAAGCCTTGGACAGCCATCGGGTCGCCGCATCGACCAGTGCCGCGCGGTTCTCCCGCTTGACGATCTCATGGCCGTCGTCTTCGAAGATCAGCAGTTCAGCGGTGCGGCCCAGAGCCGTGAGCGCGTCGTACATCTGACGCGACTCGTCGGGCAACACATTGGTGTCGTTGCCGCCGTGCACCAACAACAACGGCGCGATCACCTGATCCGCCCGTGGCAGGGGCGAAAGGCGTTCCAGCAGATCGCGATCCGCGACCGGATGGCCGTATTCCGGGTACGACGCCGCGGCGATCCACGGCTCGGTGGTGTGGTAGAAGCTGTTCAGATCGCTCATTCCGCAGATGCTGATACCGGCCACGAACAGCTCCGGATGAAAAGCCAGCGCCGCCTGCGTCAGGTAGCCCCCGTACGACCAGCCGGTGCAGGCCAGCCGGTCGGCCGGAGCGATGCCCTTCTCGACCAGATACTTCGCACAATCGGCGACATCATCGATCGCGGCGAACCGCAACTCTTTGTCATCAGCGTGCACGAACGCCCGGCCGAAGCCACCCGAGCCGCGCACATTCGGCGTCAGCACCGCGAAACCCGCCTCCAGCAGCGCCGGAAAGATCTCGTTGTACTCGGGCCGCGCCTGGCCCTCCGGACCTCCGTGCAGAAACATCACCGCGCCGACCACCTCGTCCTGCGGCCGGTACAGCCACCCCGTCAGTTCGAGGCCGTCGCGCGCGACGATCCGCTCCAGCGTCGGCAAGGAAGTGAGCGGCCCACGGCTGGGTTCGCGGTCGATCCGCTCCCACTCCAGGGACCGCGGATCGACGAGTTCGACGGTGCGCGGCAGCGACGGCCCCTGTACGGTCACCGCCACCATGGACCCGCCGGCGCTGATGCTCAGCTCACCGGCAACGGGGCCAGGCAGCGGGATCGGCGCCGACAGCGTCTCGTCGGCATACTCCAGGATCTGTAATTCGCTGCGGCCGTCGATGTTCCACAACAACGCGACGGTGGACAGGTCGTCGCTCACCACGAACTCGTCGAGTTCGTAGCCGGGCCGCTCGGCGACGACGTGGTAGGTCACGCCCTCAGCCGTGACGGTGACCTCCAGCAGGCGGGCATGCGCGGCGCCGTTGTCACTGCGGATCAGAGCCCGCACAAAGCCTTCCGTACTACCAGGCCCGTAGGTACTCGCCGGGTAGTACAACGCTGTCTCGCCATCGAACCCGCTGCGCAGCCGTCGGGGCGTGTGATCGTCGAGAATCACACCGAAATCAGTGACCGAGCCGGGATCCGATGGCAGCAAGGCGATTTCGGTGAGCCCCCACAGCATGATGAGCTCCTGATATCCACGCGGACCGACCCGCACCAGTGCAGCGCCGGCCCACGCATCGACCAGTCTGCCGCCCGAGCGCCGGTCGAGCACCAGCGTGTCACCGGTACCCGGATCGATGAGACACGAGCTACCGACGCCGTCCTGTCCGGTGAGGATCGCCGCGACCTTGGTGCCGTCCCAACTGATCAACTCTGCCGTGCCTTCGGCGTCGGGCGGCCAGTAGTCGATCCGACGGGCGTCGCGGTCGTCGGGATCGGTGGTCACCACCCAGATCTGACTGCGGGTTCCGCCCTCGGGGGCCACCTCGCACGCCAGCCAGTGGCCGTCGGCCGAATGCATGACTTTCGTCACGGGCCCGACCACGGGCAGCTCGACATCACGGGACGAACTGGCCCGCCACCCGCGCAGGAAGCGCTGCACCGCGCGCGGATAGCCGCCGTCGTCAACCAGGTGGGCAAATGCCGTCGCATCCGGTGACAACGACGCGCCGTAGTTCACCCGCACATGCCGATCTGCGGCCACGTCGCGTCCTCCTGTCACTCGCGCAGTCCTCTCCAGCATCTCTCATCGCCATTCGATCGCCCGGGACCTCGGCCGCAGCAGACTGAGCATCCGCACAGGTACCCTCGCAGCCATGAGGTGGGCATGACCGATTCACCACGCCGCGACGGGTCCGAGCCGACCCAATCGTTCGGTAGCGGCTACCCCGTGGACTATCCAGATCCGGCGTACTCGAACCAGCCGCCGTATCAGAGCGTGTACCCCGCGGTGCCCGCTCCGCCACCGCAGGCCAATCCCACCCAACAGCTGCCGCCGTCTTACCCTCCCTACGGATACGACGCGGGCGCAACCGGCCAGTACGGGGCAGGCTCCCCACCACCCCCGGATGCACCCACGCCACCGGAACCCGATGGCCACGAACCGCGGCTGTGGCTGTGGATCCTGGCCGCGGTGGCGGTACTGGTGGCATTGGGCCTCGTCATCGCGTTGGTGATCGCCAACGGGTCCAGCCAGGAGACCGTGGTCGCGCCACAGCCGGTCACTCCCCAGCCCAGCTTCAGCACGTCGCCGAAGCCCAGCACCACGACCTCGCGGGCGCCTCGGCCCATCCCGGCCCCGACCACCGCCCCGCCCACCGAGACCAGCCCTGGGCCCACCGAGACCGTCACCTACGAGGTCACCGGCGAGGGCCGGGCCATCAACATCACCTACCTGGACACCGGCAACATGCTCCAGACCGAATTCAACGTGCCGCTGCCTTGGAGCAAGCAGGTCGAGCTCACGGCTCCAGCGACCGAGACCGCCAGCGTGAGCGTCGTGAACTTCGGGCCGGACGTGGCCTGCACCGTCTCCGTCAACGGCGTGCAAACCCAACACCGCACCGGCACGGGCATCACGATCTGCGTCGGTACTCCCTGACCCCGTCGGGTCAGGAAGCCGTCACCGGACGACCGGGCGTCCGGTCGGGTACCCGCACCGCCAACATGCCGACCAGGCCCACGGCGAGCACCAGCACCAGGCCGCCCATCCCGGCACGGTCGGCACCGAAGAGGTCGATGAACGTGAAGAACAACCACGGCGCCAGGAACGACGCCGCGCGTCCGACGGTGGTGTAGAGCCCGAACGCCACGCCCTCCTTGCCGTCCGCGGTGATCCGCAACATCAGGTTGCGTGCCGCGGACAGCGTGGGCCCGATGAACAGGCACAACAGCAGGCCGCAGACCCAGAAGGCGACCGGCCCCGACAGGACCAGCAGGGCCAACCCCACCACGATCAGGCACACCAGCGCCCAGACGATGACGGGTTTGGAACCCACCCGGTCGTCGAGCATCCCGCCCGCCACCGCGCCGAACGCGGCGATCACACAGGCACTGATGCCGAACAGCAGCACGTCGGCCTGGGAGATGCCGTAGACGTTGACGCCCAGGACCGCGCCGAACGCGAAAACCCCGGCCAGCCCGTCGCGGAACACCGCACTGGCCAACAGGTAGTAGACGACGTTGTGGTCGCGCTCCCACTCGCTGCGGATCTCGGTCCACAGCTTCCGGTACGCACCGAAGAAACCCACCCGCTCGACCGGCGGCGCATCTGTCACCCGAGGCACCATCACGAATATCGGCAGCGCGAACAACACGAACCAGACCGCGGTGAGCAGCATCACCGCCCGCACGTTCTGCCCGTCCTGGATCGGAATGCCCAGCAGCCCACGGGTATCGCCGTCACCGGCGATGAACCCGACGTAGGCGAGCAGGAGCAGCACCACGCTGCCGCCGTAACCCAGGGCCAGGCCCAGCCCGGAGATCCGCCCGGACGTCTCCGGGGTGGACAGCTGCCGCAGCATGGCGTTGTAGGGCACCGTGGCGAGCTCATTGCAGGCCGCTGTACACGCCAGCAGCACGAGCCCCGGCATCAGAAAGCGGTGGTCGTCGCGGATCAGGCTCATCGCCGACGTCAGCAGCACGGCTGCGCCGGTCATCACGGCCAGCACCCGACGCCGCCGCTGCGGCGCATCGACCCAGATACCGGTAACCGGCGCCAGCAGGGCCACGGTGAGGCCGGCGACCGTCATGGCCCGGCCCAGCCAGCTGGCCGGGGTGGTGTCCCCCGGAAGGCCCGCGCCGACGCTGCCGGTCAGGTACACCGAGAAGACGAATGTGACGACGATGGCGTTGAGTCCCGTCGCACCGCAGTCCCACAATGCCCACGCGAGCACCCTCGCCCGGCCGGGGTTAGTCATGACCGACACCCTATGGGTTCGGGCTCCTTCTAGGATTGGCCGCATGCCAGTACCCGCACCCAGTCCGGATGCCCGTGCCGTCGTCACCGGCGCCTCTCAGAACATCGGCGAAGCGTTGGCCACCGAACTCGCCGCCCGCGGCCACCACCTGATCATCACCGCGCGTCGGGAGGATGTGCTGACGTCACTGGCGCAGCGCCTCACGGAGCGCTACGGCGTGACCGTGGAGGTGCGCGCCGTCGACCTCACCGACCCCGCGGCGCGTGCCGTCCTCTGCGACGAACTCGCCCAGCGCGAGATCTCGATCCTGTGCGCCAATGCGGGCACCGCCACCTTCGGGCCGGTCATCGACCTCGACCCGGAAGGCGAGAAGGCACAGGTACAGCTCAACGTCCTCGGCGTCCACGACCTCGTTCTGGCAGTGCTGCCAGGAATGGTCAAGCGCGGCTCCGGCGGGATCCTCACCTCCGGTTCGGCCGCCGGTAACTCACCGATACCCAACAACGCCACCTATGCCGCGTCCAAGGCATTCGCCAACACATTCAGCGAGTCGCTGCGCGGCGAACTCAAGGGCGCGGGCGTGCACGTCACCGTGCTGGCGCCGGGCCCGGTCCGCACCGAGCTGCCCGACGAGGCGGAGCAGTCCCTGGTCGAACGGCTGATCCCCGACTTCCTTTGGATCTCAACCGAATACACCGCCAAGCTGTCCCTGGACGGCCTGGAGAAGAACAAGATGCGCGTGGTGCCCGGCGTGACGTCCAAGGCCATGTCGATGGCCAGCGGCTACGCGCCGCGCGCCATCGTCACCCCGATCGTGGGTGCGGTCTACAAGAAGCTCGGCGGCGGCTAGTTCTTCGGCGTCGAGTGGCCACTTATCGCACGCTTCAGCGTCGAGCCCGTGCAGTAAGTGGCCACTCGCGTCCAGATATCAGCGGCGGCGGCCAGTCCCGAAGATGCTTCGCGTGATCTCGCGGCCGATGACGGTGCCCGCCGAACGCATGGCGCTCTTGAACGCCGAGCTCTTGAGCACCTGCTCGAGCATGCCCGGCTCTTCCGGCTGCGCCGGGGCCGGCATCGCCTCGATCTCGCCCGAGGCCTCGACCCCGCCGAACCCGCCCGGATCATCGGCGCTCGGCGGCGGTGCCATCTTTGCCGCCAGCCGCTCGTACGCCGAATCCCGGTCCACCGTCTGGCCGTAAGTGGCCTGCAACGGGCTGGCCTGCGCGGCGGTCTTGATGGCGTCGTCGCCGATCGCGGCCATGAGCGACCGCGGTGCCCGCATGCGGGTCCAGGCCACCGGCGTCGGAGCGCCGTGCTCGGACAACACGGTCACGATCGCCTCACCGATGCCCAACGACGTCAGCGCCTTCTCCAGGTCGTAGACCTCGGTCTTCGGATAGGTGCGCACCGTCTTCGACAGCGCCTTCTGATCATCCGGGGTGAAGGCGCGCAACGCGTGCTGCACCCGGGCGCCGAGCTGGGACAGGACGTTGTTGGGCACATCGGTGGGGAGCTGCGTGCAGAAGAACACGCCGACTCCCTTCGAGCGGATGAGCTTCACGGTCTGTTCGACCTGCTCGAGGAATGCCTTCGACGCGTCGGCGAACAACAGGTGGGCCTCGTCGAAGAAGAACACCAACTTCGGCTTGTCGATGTCGCCGACCTCGGGCAGCGTCGTGAACAGATCCGCCAGCACCCACATGAGGAACGTCGAGAACATCACCGGGCGGGCTGCCTGGGCACCGAGTTCCAGCAGGCTGATGATGCCGTGGCCCTGCGCGTCGGTTCGCAGCAGATCCTTGGGTTCGAGTTCCGGTTCGCCGAAGAAGGTGTCGGCGCCCTCGGCCTCCAGGTTCACCAGGGCGCGCAGGATCACGCCCGCGGTGGTGGCAGACACCGCGCCCAACGCCTTGAGCTCGGGCTTGCCCTCGTCACTGGTGAGGAACTGGATCACGGACCTGAGGTCCTTGATGTCCAGCAGCGGCAGGCCCTTCTGATCGGCCCAGTGGAAGATCAGCCCGAGCGTGGACTCCTGAGTCGCGTTGAGACCCAACACCTTCGACAGCAGGATCGGGCCGAAGCTGGTGATGGTGGCCCGGACCGGTACCCCGATCCCTTCGGTGCCCAGCGACAGGAACTCCACCGGGAACCCCGTCGGCGCCCAATCGTCGCCGGTGTCCTTGGCCCGCTGCTCGGTCTTCTCGCCTGCCTCGCCCGGCTTCGACAAGCCCGACAGGTCACCCTTCACGTCGGCCATCACCACGGGAACCCCGGCCGCCGAAAGCTGCTCGGCAAGCACCTGCAGCGTCTTGGTCTTGCCCGTACCGGTGGCACCGGCGATCAACCCGTGCCGGTTGACCGTGGCCAGCGGGATGCGAACCTGTGCACCCGGGTCGACGGTGCCGTCGACGACGACGGTGCCAAGCTCCAACGCCTGGCCTTCGACTGCGTAACCGGCAGCGATCTGCTGCGCGGGGGTGGCTGTCGATTCGGTGGTCATGCCGCGGTCCTCCCAGTTTTCGCGTACGAGCCAAGTGCGGGCCAATCGGGGTCTGACACTACTTGTCAGGCGGCGCGCGCGGTGGGTGTGACGGCTCGTTGTCACGTGTAGGAATACTGTGGATCTTCGTGCGAGACGAACTGGTATGGATCGACTGCGAGATGACCGGCCTGGACCTCAAGTCCGATCGCCTGATCGAGATTGCGGTTCTGGTCACCGACGCTGACCTGAACATCCTCGGTGACGGCCTTGACGTGGTCATTCACACCGACGATGAGGCACTGTCGTCCATGGTCGACGTGGTCAAACAGATGCACACCCGATCCGGGCTGATCGAAGAAGTCCGGGCGTCGACCGTCGATGTGGCCACCGCCGAAGAAATGGTGCTCGATTACATCCGCGGACACGTCAAGACAGCCAAGGCCGCTCCCCTGGCCGGCAACTCGATCGCCACAGATCGCGGCTTCATCGCCCGCGACATGCCCAAACTCGACGATTACCTGCACTACCGCATGATCGACGTCAGCTCGATCAAGGAACTCTGCCGGCGCTGGTACCCCAGGATCTACTTCGGCCAGCCGGAAAAAGGACTCGCACACCGCGCCCTGGCCGACATCCACGAGTCGATCCGTGAACTCAAGTACTACCGCTCGACCGCGTTCGTCCCGCAGCCCGGGCCGTCTACCAGCGATATTGCGGCCGTCGCCGCCGAACTCGGCCCGCCGAAGAACGACGCGGCCGAAACCGATTCGGCAGTACAGCACCCGAGCAGTTAGTATCTACGAGCCGCATCCGCCGAAAGGCAACGCGGCGATGGTGGCTGTAGTTCAGTTGGTAGAGCACCAGGTTGTGATCCTGGCTGTCGCGGGTTCGAGTCCCGTCAGCCACCCCGATATCGGGAACGCCGTCTGCGCAAGCAGGCGGCGTTCCTGCTTCCGGAGCCGGTGTGCCGCTCAACTCGGATGTGGCAGCCATTCCAGCGGATGCAAGAACAGCCAGGCGCTGAAACCCAACGTCGTCGCGGCGAACACCAAAATCGGCAGCCGACTGAGCAGATGCCGGCGTAGCGCGAACACCACGGCGATGAGCATCGACGTCGCCTGAACGTAGACCGCCACAGTCAATGGCCAGCCGTCACCGACGACTCTGAAGACCATCGCTGCCGGGTAGTAGAGCAGGAGGGCGAAAAGCGCCACATACAGTGCGGTCACCGCGGCGACGACCGACAGTCCACCGACCATCAGGAACCTGGCCATCATGTGGAGGCGAGGCACATCGGGTCCGTAGCGGCGACACAGCCAACCCGTCAGCGCACAGGCCAACCCACCCATCAGCACCCATTCCCAGCGCACCCACCGAGTCTGGCAGCGGCGTGTTCAGCGGGATCCGAGGCCCACTCAATCCTTGCGGTCTGGCTCCCAAGTCGACGGCAGCATCGGTGCGCTCGGACCACCACCGAGCCCGGCCTCGCCCAACGTCGTCAAACCCGTCGTCCGCATTGCCGTCGCCTTGTCGCGCACACCGGAAAAGCCCAGTGGCCCAGCACCGCGGTCCGAGGCCGTGGGCGATGACTCCGGAGCAGCATCCACGGGCGGATCCGGTTGTAGGTCCATGAACTCGTTGCCATGTCCCCTCTCTCGGATCGCCGCGCGTCGACGTCGGCGGGCTCGAGCCTCCCGCGCTGATTCCCCGGCTGCGGCCGCAGCGGAGTCGGGTTCCGTGGCTTTCTTCTTGGCAATGGCCACGGTATTGGTTCGTGCCGCCGCGGCGGCGCCGACACCGGGCGCGCCGATCAGGTACGGCGGGAAGAATCCCGGTCCACCACCGGGGGCAGCCGAGGGCACCGATCCGGAGGCGACGGTTGCAGGCGCCGACGCCCCGGGTGACGGGGCCGGGGGCGCTGAAGGCGTAGTCGCCGCCGGTGAGGTGCTCGGCGCCGCCGATGTGGCCCCGGCCGCCGGCCAAGATCCCGGTTCGGCGCCGGCGGGAACCTCTGCCAGAACGGGTGCGGGCGGTTGGATTGCGGCCAGACCGGCGATCACCCAACCGAGGTTGGCGGTCACCACGCTCAAAGCGGGCTGAATCAGCGCCGGGGACAACTGAACTACGACCTGCAGCAGCTGAGCCGCATGGAAAGCCATGTCAGCCAACACCATCGGCAGGTTGGTCAACAACGCGGCGGGGTCATTCAGCAGGTTGTCGATCAGCAGACTGATGTTCTCGAACTGCTCTTGACCGACCTCCAGCCACCAGCGCGGGTCCAGGGGGCTCAGGTCGCCGTGGCCGTGGTCATCGTGATCACCGTCGTGATCGTGGTCGCCGTCGTGGTCATGGTCGTCGTCGTGATCATGCTCCTCGTGCAGGATCCTCGGCGCCGCCGGGGTGGACGGTGTGGTCGCCACCGCCGCCTCGGAAACCCCTTGGTAGACGCTCATCGTGGTGGCAGCCAGGATCCACATCCGGACGTAGTCGGCCTCGTTCAACGCGATCGGAATGGTGTTGACCCCAAAGAAGTTGGTGGACACCAGGACCGCCTGCCGGGCATGGTTGGCGGCCAACTCGGCCATGGTGGGCATGGCCGCCAACGCGCTGGCATAGGCCGCTGCCGCGGTTTCATGCCGGGCAGCGATGGCCGCACTGTCGGCGCTGGCCTGCTGCAGCCACGCCAGGTACGGAAGATGAGCGGCGACGTATTGCTCGGCACTCGGGCCTTGCCACGCTCCCGCATGCACCGCCCCCAGTACCGCAGCGAGTTCTGTTGCCACCGTGGAATATTCGACACTCAGCGACGACCACGCACCGGCGGCGGCCAGCATCGGACCGGGGCCCGGGCCGCTGCTCAGCAATGCCGAATGCGTCTCAGGTGGCGAGGCCATCCACACCCCGGACATGAAACCCTCCTCCTGTCGCCGAGCGACACGAGCCACCGATTAATTGAAGATGATTATCATTATCAGAGGGTTTGCTGGTTCTCAACCAGCGGAAGGGTCGGCGCAGGCCGAAACACCGCCCGAATCACATGAGGATCAGCCGATGCACAGCACAAGGTGTGCAGCGAAAGTTCTTGCGGCCAGCGAGATTACGGCCCGGTCGCAACCTGCACGCCCCTAGCCCGATGCGGGCATGGCAGCGATGCTGACTTCAAAGAGAATTCATATCCACCAGCAGGTGGTGTAGCGCGTGACCGGGCTCGACGGCTGCCAACGGTCACGCGGTCGGGAAAGCCCGCCGGCTGCTACGTCGCCGCGTCGACCGCGCCGGTCTTCTTCTTGATCCGCGGCGCCAGCTGCACGACCTCGGGCACCACCGACGGATTCTCGTAGGCGGTCGCCACCAGCGACACCAGCGTGTTCGCAACGTCGCGCAAGGCCGACATCCGCGCGGGCAGCGCACCCTGGGCCACCCATGTCTTGACCAACTGGTCCAGCAGATCACGGTCGGCACCGCGCAGGATCTCGGTGTCGTCAGTCGGGCCGACCCCCACCCGGAGCAGCGACAGCTCAGGATGTTCGATGCGCCAGGAGTTCAAGATTTCGTCGAGGGCGGCCTTGCTCGCGCTGTATGCCGCCACACCGGCCCGCGGACGACCCACGTCGTAACTGGAAGCCACCAGCACCACGCCGTTCTCGGACAAGCGCGGCGCCGCGGCACGCAGCACATTGTTGGCGCCGATGGTGTTGACGCTGAACGCGTGCAACCAGGTGGCCACATCGGTGTCCTCGATGTAGGCGAACGGGATCACCGTGCTGGTGAACACCACCGCATCCAGACCGCCCAGGGCGTCGGCCGCCTCATTGACGACGCGATTGATGGCCGCGGAGTCCTCGACGTCGAGTTCGAAGGCGAATCCGCCGATGGCCTCGGCCAGGGAATTCAAGAGGTCGATACGTCGCGCAGCCACGGCGACCTTGGCACCGCGTTCGGTGGCACTGACTGCAACAGCGTGGCCGATGCCCGACGAGGCACCGACGACGAGGAGACGCAGCCCGGCCGCGTCGGCTCGTTGACCGCTCATTCTGGATCAACCTCCATGGTCCATCTCGAGGTGTTAGGTCACCCTTCGCTCGTCGGACATTACCGCCTGCGATGAGTTCCGGGCGCGCGGCGGGTCCACTTGAGAGAACGAGATTCTCCGACGAGCAATCAGGAGCCCTTCATGACGACAGGAAAACCGCCGATAGTCGACCAGCAGACCTGGCGCACCGCGCTCGACGAGGTGCGGCGCCGGGAGAAGGCCGCCACCCGGGAACTGGACGCGATCGCTGCAGCACGACGGCGCCTTCCGATGGTGGAATTGCCCGACTACACGCTGATCGGCGCGGACGGTCCGGTACGGCTGGTCGACATATTCGACGGCCGCAGTCAATTGATCACCTACCACCACATGTGGACCGACGGCGCCGAATGGCAGTGCGGCGGTTGCACCGGCTTCACATCGCAGTTCACTCGGCTCGACTTCCTGGACAACTACGACGCCCGCTTCGTCATCGTCACCAACGGACCGATCGACGAAGCGCTGGCCTACCGCGACAAGGTCGGCAATCAGATGGAGTGGTTCTCGTCGTCGCAGAGCCCGTTCGGCGCCGACGTCGACGCTGCCCCGGGCGAGGGATTCGCCGTGAACGTGTTCCTGCGCGACGGCGATACCGTCTATCGCACGTGGCACACCAACGGTCGTGGCACCGAACAGCTCAGCCACACCTTCGCGTTGATCGATGTGTTGCCCTACGGCCGGCAGGAGGAATGGCTCGATTCGCCCGAGGGCTGGCCGTCGCATCCCACATACTCGGGCTGGCTCGACAGCCCCGACGTCGCCCGCCTGTACGGAAAGGCAAACGCATGACCACCCCGGAGCGCTTCACCGTCACCCGCACCATCGCCGCGTCGCCGGCCCAGCTGTTCGCCGTGTTGGCCGACCCGGCTCGGCATTGCGACACGGAGCCGGGTGACTGGGTTCGCGACGCGATCGAGCCGACGCCGATCACCGGGACCGGCCAGATCTTCGCGGTCAACATGTTCCTGCCTGCCGCCGGTGGGCACTACGTGATGCACAACCTGGTGACCGAATTCGACAAGGACCGGTCGATCGCCTGGCTGCCCGGGCAGCTCGACGAGCAGGGCCACCATGCGCCCGGCGGTTGGTGGTGGCGGTACGACCTGGTCCCCAACGGGGACCAGACCGACGTCACCCTCACCTACGACTGGACCGACACCCCACAGAGCTTCCGCGACCAGATCGGCGGCATGCCACCGTTCGACTCTGACTTTCTCGCCGAATCGCTTGCGGCACTTGGCCGCGCGGCGAAATAGTCAGGCGGGCACCTGGTCGAGGAACCCGAGCACGGTCTGTATCCGGCCGTCACCATCGGTGGAAAGTACGTCGAATCCGACGACCACGGGATCGGCGTCGCTCGGCCCCAGCCCCCACTGGAATCTGGCCTGCCGGTGGTGGGTGTCGGGCCCGCTGACGAGTGTGAACACAAATCCCGGGAACTGGGAGTGGACAGCCTCGATGGCAGCAGACACCCCGTCATGTCCACTCACCTCGGCCAGCGGATCGGTGTAGGTGACACCCCGCGACCAATGCCGTTCCAACAGTGCTCGCCGCTGGCCGGCATCGGTGGCATTCCAGGTGTCGAGGTACGCGGTAACGGTGTCGTCGAGCTCGGTCATGTCGCCTCTTTCGCGGTAATTGACTGGTACTCAGTCAGATTCACCGAATCGAGGCGGGTTGTCGATTACCGCTGAGGTAATCGGCTCACGTGCTGGCGTTGCCGGTGCGCCACTGATCCCAGGGGATGTTCCAGTCCCCCAGGCCCTCTGTGCCCGGCAACACCGAGCCGACGGTGTTGACGACCTCGACGATGTCGCCGCGTTTGGTGTTCTCGTAGAACCACCGGGCGTTGGCGGTACTGACGTTGAGGCAGCCGTGGCTGACATTGCTGTAGCCCTGGCTGCCGACCGACCACGGGGCACCGTGCACGTAGATGCCGCTGTAGGACATCTGGGTGGCGAAGTCGACTTCGGTGCGATACCCGTTGGGCGAGTTGACCGGCACCCCGTAGGTGGACGAATCCATCACCATGTGGTCGAAACGATCGCCGATGATGTACACGCCGTTGTTGGTCGGAGAACTGTTCTTGCCCATGGAGATCGGCATGGCCTTGACGACCTCGCCGTTACGCCGAATGGTCAGCGTCTTTGTGTTGTCATCGGCGGAGGCGATCACCTCGTCGCCGATCGTGAAGTGTGTCGTGACATTGCCCTGACCGAACAGCCCATCGCCCAACTCGACACCGTAGGTATTGACCGTTACGTCCACCGACGTGCCCGGCTTCCAGTATTTCGCCGGACGCCAACGTACTTCGCGATTGTTGAGCCAGTAGAACGCGCCTTCGACCGGCGGGTTGGTCTTGACGGTGATGGCACGCTGGGCGGCCAGCCGGTCGGAGATGTTCTCATCGAAGCGGACCGCGACCGGCTGACCCACGCCGACCACTTCCCCGTCATTGGGCAGAACATAGGGCATCGTCAGGTTCGCCGGCGAATGCGTCTCGAACCGCAACCTGCGGTTGGCTACGCCCCCGAGCCCCAGCGACTGCGCATTGAGGGTGTACTGCTCGTTGTAATCCAGCGGGTCGGTAGTCGACCACGTCAGCCCGTCCGCACTGAACTTCCCCGCGACGCTGACACCTTGTTCGTTGGTCATGGTGACACCGCCGAGCACACCGTTCTCTGCGCTCACCGTGACCGGCGCGTCGACAGTGACCCCGACGGCACCATCGGTCACCGAAGCATTCACCCTGGGCACCAACAGGTCACCGTAAGGAGTGCCCTTGTCGGTGATGATGGGCGGAGCGCCCTTGGGGTCTTCGCCCCCGCAAGCCGTCAGGCCCAGCATCATCGCCGGCACCATGGCAACAACTGCTCGCCGGAACAATCCCCGATACGGACGGGTCACCGTCGTGGCCTGCCCCATGTTCGCCCTACCCCTCGCACCGTCGATAGCAAATTCTTGGCAATAGTCTAAGGCTTCGGGCGCCATGAGGCCGACCAGAACCTCTCCGCACGCCCGCCACCAGCGGATTTCACTGTTGAGCGAAACTCCTGTTATTGTCTCTCACGCGCGCCGTTAGCTCAGTTGGTAGAGCAGCTGACTCTTAATCAGCGGGTCCGGGGTTCGAAACCCTGACGGCGCACCAACCAAAAACCCTGCCTCGGCAGGGTTTTTGCGTTTCAGCGTTTCAGAGTTACCGGGACCGTGCGTCTATCAGGCTCGGTACCGCCGCTCGGCCAACTGGTCGCCGATGCTGGGTTCGGCCTCTTCCAACAGCATCTCCACGGCCCCGGCCAGATGCGCGGCCGCATAGCCGTGATCCCGGTGCTGTTCACTCTTGAAGCGGTCGAGCTCCCGGCGTAGATCGCCCAGGGTCTCATCGCTCACGTGCGCCATATGGCTACCTCCAGTCGGTGTGACCACGGCCCACATCGCCACACGGAGGTTCGACATGGACCATCGGGTGTTTTCAGCGAATCCCGACGATGAGTCCGTCGGGACACGCTCTACCGGCGATAGCCCGCGCAGCCATCCTGGCAAACGGAAAAAAAGTTAGCTGCAACGCAATACCCCCTTGTCACACGATCGTCGCGTGTTGCGGTCTAGGTCAGAACCCTGGCCCGCCTCCCCATTCCTGACCCGCAGTCGACCTTAGCTGGACACCTATGCCCTAGCAACCGGTTCGGCGAGAAAGGACCGTTCCCGCCCTGCTGTTCAGCAGTTTTCAGCTACCACGCTCCAGTGGCGCCGAGTTGCACACGATGCCCGCGGCAATCAAACGATCGAGTGTTTGCCAATCGCCTTTCCCCACCAAAACGGCGTGGATCAGCACAAGCAAGCCGATGACAAATCGACCTCGGTCAGCGTCCCAGCAAACTTTTTTGCGAACGTACCGACCATATCCGGTGCCACATCGGGAGGCTGCGGCCGCCGTCGCGCGCGTTTCGTTGGATTTGCGGTGGGTAACCGCACGGACTGCGGAGAGCTCGCAGCCGACACCCGTCAATAATGTGCTGATAACCGTGGCGTTACGCAGCAGAAGCCTGCGACCGCCAAATGTTGACGCATTCGTAAGTTACTGCTTAAATTCCCGCACCAGCTCTTTCGCTGGTCAGACGTAGGAAACCGTGTTAATCTCAAGTTAGCTGAATTATTTCGTTCCGGTACCGCGTGGCGATTGCGCCAAGATGAGAGGTGTTAGCTGATGGCTACCGCACGTGGCGCCGATCCGACAGCGATATCAACTGCCGCATTTGTTGCTGCACACCGGCCTGTCATGGTGCACACCTGCAGCCGGCTGGGGCGGGTCGCCAATCCCCCGAGTTTCTCGTTGGCGGACTTCCTGCTGTTCCGCCGCCGCTGAGCGGCGAATCAAGCCGGAGCCGCTGAGCGGCGAATCAAGCTAGAGCCGCTGAGCGGCGAGTACCGCAGGGCACGCCACGGCGCACCCTGCGGATCAACTCAACGTCGCTTGATCCGTCGGACGACGACGACCACCACCAGCACACCTGCACCGGCCAATGACGCTGTCACCGCTGGCTTCTTGATGAAGCCGATCACCGCCGACTTGAAATCGTCGGCCAGACGCTGCGGGTTGGCCCGCTCTGCCAGGGAGTCGACAGTCAACGCCAGCTGATCGCGAGCCTGATCGATCTCCCGCTTGATGCTCTCCGGGTCCCGGTTCGCCACTGTTTGCTCCTCCAAGCCGCTCCACGTCGTGCTGCCCTGCCGCACTACCCTAGATCAGCCGGGGCCGTCACGACGGAACCGGTCGACAAGAAGGGATATCCACGCATGCCGCCAACCCCGCGCCTCGAGGTGGGAGATGCCGCCCCGGCTTTCAGCCTGCCTGATGCCGACGGCAACGTCGTCAAGCTGTCCGACTACAAGGGCCGCAAGGTCATCGTGTACTTCTACCCCGCCGCATCGACGCCTGGCTGCACCAAGCAGGCGTGCGATTTCCGTGACAGCCTCGCCGAACTCAACGGCGCCGGTCTCGATGTCGTGGGCATCTCCCCCGACAAGCCCGAGAAGCTGGCCAAGTTCCGCGACAAAGAGGGGCTCACCTTCCCGTTGCTGTCCGATCCGGACCGTGAAGTGTTGACGGCATGGGGTGCGTTCGGCGAAAAGACCATGTACGGCAAGACCGTTCAAGGTGTCATTCGCTCGACGTTCGTTGTCGACGAGAAGGGCAAGATCGCCGTGGCACAGTACAACGTGCGCGCCACCGGTCACGTCGCCAAGCTGCGTCGCGACCTATCGGTCTGATTGCCCCAGCTTCTCCAGCAGCAGCGCTTCGGCCGTCGCCGCCTTCTCCAAAACTCCCAGGTGCAGGCTTTCGTTCACGCTGTGCGCCTGGGTGCCGGGGTCCTCGACGCCGGTCACCAGAATCGTCGCGTCCGGGAAGGCTTCGGCGAATTCGGCGATGAACGGGATCGAACCGCCCATGCCCATGTCCACCGGGTCGGTTCCCCAGGCGGTGCGGAACGCGGAACGGGCTGCGTCGTACACCGACCCGGAGGCGTCGATCGCGTAGGGCTGGCCGACGTCGCCCGGGGTAACCGTGACCTGGGCGCCCCACGGAACGTGCGCCTCGAGGTGACGGGTCAACGCCTCCAGGTGCGCGTGGGCGTCGCCGCCGGGCGCGACCCGCATGCTGATCTTGGCGCGGGCGCGTGGGATCAGGGTGTTCGACGACTTGTCGATGGACGTGGTGTCGATACCGATGACGGTGATCGCAGGCTTGGCCCACATACGTTGCACCACTGAGCCGGAACCAATCTCTGCTACTCCGTCCAGCAGTCCGGATTCATGACGGACCCAGTCCGGTCCACGGTCGACGTCAGCCGCGGTCGCTTCGTGCAGGCCGGAGATCGCCACGTTGCCGTCGTCGTCGTGCAGGCTTGCCAACAACCGGACCAGCACACTCAGCGCATCGGGCACCACCCCGCCCCACAGCCCAGAGTGCAAGCCGTGGTCCAGGGTGGCGACCTCGACCACACAATCTGCCAGGCCGCGCAGGGTCACGGTCAGAGCCGGGATCTCGGTGCTCCAGTTGTCGGAGTCGGCGATGACGATGACGTCGGCGGCCAAAGCCTCTTTGTGGGCAGCCAAGAGCGCCCCCAGCGACGGTGATCCCGATTCCTCCTCGCCTTCGACGAAGACGGTGACGCCGACCGGGGGCTTGCCGTCGAAAGCCCGGATGGCGGCCAGATGCGTTGCGATACCGGCTTTGTCGTCAGCAGTGCCCCGACCGTAGAGGCGGCCGTCGCGCTCGGTGGGCTCGAACGGCGCGGAGTCCCACTGGGCTGGATCGCCTTCGGGCTGCACGTCATGGTGGGCGTACAGCAGAACCGTCGGCGCACCCGCAGGCGGCGGATAGTGCGCGATCACCGCGGGCGCACCGCCTTCACTGACGATCCGGACCTCGGGAAAGCCCGCTTCCGACAACAGCTTTGCGACGGCCTGGGCGCTGCGGTGAACTTCGTCGCGCCGGGCCGGGTCGGCCCACACCGATTGGATGCGGACCAGATCCTCCAAATCGGACCGGACCGACGGCAACACCTGCTGGACCCGCTGCACGACATCAGTCATGGAGACGAGCGTAGTAGGTCCTTCGCCCACCGCGAGCAGACGCAGATGTACCCGACACGCCGTGGCGAACGGTACATATGTGTCTGCTCGCGTGGAGAAGTCCGCGTTAGAGCTCCTCGATGATCGCCACCGCGGCGGCGGTGTCGGCCTCGTGGGTGAGCGAGACGTGGATGGTGACGGTCTCCAGGTGCTTGGCGATCTCGCCGGACAGCCGCACCTTGGGCCGACCCCACATGTCGGTGACCACCTCGATATCGCGGTGGATCCCCTCCGGCAGGGCCGGCCGCTTGGAGAACCGCGAACTCGACCAGGCCTTGATCACCGCTTCCTTCGCCGCCCACCGCGCCGCCAGGTGCCGGGCCGCCGACGAACTCTTGTCCGCGGCGTCCCGGCGCTCACCTGGCGTAAACGTCTCGGCGAACACGGTTCCCGGCCGATCCACCTGCTCGGCGAAATCAGGTATGGAAACCACATCGATGCCTATGCCCATAATCGCCATGGAAGCGAACCTAGCTCACGACTCCGGGCACGCACTCACCGCACATAGAGATCGTCGTCACCGAGGCGGGCATCCGCGTTCAGCAACATCGCGGCTTCCTGACGCTTCTCCGGCACATCGTGGTCGAAGCGACGGTCGGCGGGCTTCTCGTACATCGGACGCCCACCGGCGATCGCTCCGGCCAGTCGACGCTGACCGGCCAGCGTGCGCTGTTCGGCACGCTTGCGGTACTCGTCGCGCTCGGCCGGATCCAGCGCCGCGATGAACGCCTCCGGGTGCACCAGGGCAACCAGACCCGACACGTGACCGAAGCCGAGGCTGGTGACCAGACCGGCCTTGAGCGGGAACTTCCCACGCAGGTCGAGAGTCTCGCGCACCCAGACGAAGTGGCCGGAGGTGGCCAGCTCGTCGTCGACGCAGTCCAGGCTGCGGTTCGGCGGGATGACGCCGTCACGCAGGATCTGGCACAGACCCATCATCTGGAACACCGCCGCGCCGCCCTTGGCGTGCCCGGTCAGCGTCTTCTGGCTGACGATGAACAGCGGGTTGCCCGCCGAGCGTCCCATCGAGTCGGCGAGCCGCTCGTGCAGCTCGGTCTCGTTGGGATCGTTGGCCAGCGTTGAGGTGTCGTGCTTGGAGATCACCGCGATGTCGTCAGCACCGACGCCCAGCTTGGCCAGCGAGCGGGCCAGCTGCGAATCCTTGCCGCCACGCCCCGCGCCCAGGGCGCCCAGGCCCGGAGCCGGGATCGAGGTGTGCACACCGTCGGCGAAGCTCTGCGCGTAACCGACGACCGCCAGCACCGGCAGGCCCATCTTCGCAGCGAGGTCGCCGCGGGCCAGCAGGATCGTGCCACCGCCCTGGGCTTCCAGGAAGCCGAGGCGACGACGGTCGTTGGCACGGGAGAACTTCGAGTCGCTGATGCCCTTGGCGCGCATCATCTCGGTGTCGGCGGTGGCCGCCATGTCACCGAAGCCGATGATCGCTTCCAGGGTCAGGTCGTCGAAGCCGCCGGCGATCACCAGGTCGGCCTTGCCGAGGCGGATCTTGTCCACACCCTCCTCGACCGAGACGGCCGCGGTGGCGCAGGCGCCGACCGGGTGGACCATCGCGCCGTAGCCGCCGACGTAGCTCTGCATGACGTGTGCCGCAACAACGTTCGGCAGCACCTCCTGCAGGATGTCGTTCGGCTTGGCCCGGCCCAGCAGGTTGCCGTGGTACATGGTCTGCATCGAGGTCATGCCGCCCATGCCGGTGCCCTGCGTGGAGGCCACCAGGCTCGGGTGCACCCAGCGCATCAGCTCGGTCGGCGTGAAGCCCGAGGACAGGAAGGCATCCACGGTCGCCACGATGTTCCACAGCGCAACCCGGTCGATCGAGTTGGCCATGTCCGGGGTGATACCCCACACCGTCGGGTCGAACCCGGTCGGGATCTGCGCGCCGACGGTCCGCGACAGCTTGGTCTTGCGCGGCACCCGAATCTCGGTGCCGGCCTTACGGATCACCTGCCAGTCGCTGGAGTCCGGCACCGGCCGGGCCACCGTGTGCTCCGGATCGAAGGACACGAACGCCCGGGCATCGGCCTCGCTGGACACCACGAAGCTGAAGTCCTTGTCCAGGAACACACTGACCAGCAGCGGCGAGGCGTGATCGGGATCGATCGCGCCGTCATCAACAAACTCGCGAATTCCACATCTTTCCACCACGGCGTCGTGGTAGCGCTCCACGATCTCCGACTCGGGAACCAGTTCACCGGTCTGGGTGTCGTACCAGCCGGCCTTGGGATCGTCTTCCCACTTGACCAGACCGGTGGTCCAGGCCAGCTCCAGCACGCCGGCCGCCGACAGCTCGCCGGAGACCTCCATCTCGAAGCGCGTGCGCGACGAGCCGTACGGCCCGAGCTCGGCACCACCGACGATCACCACCAGGTCTGCCGGGTCGACATCGAGGTCGGCCCACTCCGGGGCGGGCGCCGGGTTGTACCCGCGCGGCGGGGACGGCAGTGCCGAAATAACACCCTCGTCCTCATCGTCCTCGGATTCGGCTGCGGCGCTTGCCATGTCCTCACGAGCCTTGGCGGCCAGCTCAGCCATGTCGATCTTGATGTCACCGAGGCCGCCGGTCAGGTCGGCCTTGATGGGCGCGTTGGCCGCGGCCACCTTGGACTCCACCGTGCACAGGTTCAGCAGCATGGCTGCCATCTGGTCGGTGCTGTAGGTGGTGACACCGGCCTCCTCGACCGCACTGACGATGGCGTCGTTGTGCCCCATCAGCCCGGTGCCCTTGGTCCAGCCGATCAGCGCATGCGCCAGGCTGACCCGCTCGGCCCACGATGATTCGGCGCTCCACCGGTTCACCAGCGCATCGAGCGCGGACTTGGCTTCGCCGTAGGCACCGTCACCACCGAACATGCCGCGGTTGGGCGAGCCGGGCAGCACCACGTGCAGACGCGAGGCGATGTCACGCTCGGCACCGATCGTCGACAGCCCGCCGATGAGCCGCTGCACAGCCCACAGCAAGACCTTCATCTCCATCTCGGAGCGTGAACCCGCCTCCGACAGGTCCCCGGCCACGCGCGGTGCGGCGAACGGGAACAGCAGCGTCGGGGTCTGCGCATCCTTGAGGTGGATCGATTGCGGCCCAAGGCTTTCGATCTGCTCGCTACCGACCCACTCGACCAGCTTGTCGATGTCGGAGTAGGACGCCATGTTGGCCGGGACCACCCACAGCGTGGCGCCGAAGCGGGCGTTCTCGCGGTACAGCTCCTTGTAGAACGCCAACCGGTCGTCGTCCAGACGCGAAGTGGTGGCGATGACGGTGGCGCCACCGTCCAGCAGCTGCCCGACGACCGAGGAGGCGATCGAGCCCTTCGACGCACCGGTCACCACAGCGACCTCGCTGGAATACCGACCGGTTCCGGGGTTCTCGGCGCCGGCCGCGATGCGGCCGAAGAGCGAGGCGTGGATGGTACGGCCTGCCGCCAGCGCCTTGCCCTGCCACCAGTTCGCCTGCGTGGCAACGACATGTCCGGCGCCCTCGAACCGCTCGGACAGGCGCGGCCAATCGGCGTCGATCTCACCCTCGTCGGCCAGCCACAGCTTGACGAGGTCCTCGCGGGCACTGGCCCAGCGGTCGTCGAACACGACTGCCTTCTTGGCGTCGAACGCCGGAGCCACCAATCGCGGCCAGTCCGAACCGAGTTCGGTGGTGACCAGGTCGATCAGCTCGGCGTCGGTGGCAGCCTCGGGGGCTCCCACCGGTGCATCGAGCCCGAGCTGTCCCAGAATGGTGCGCGCGGCCGAGGCCAGCACGCCGTCGGGACCGGTGACCTTCTCGGCGAACTCGTTCAGCGCGGCAGAATCCACCACGCCGCCGCCACCTGCACCACCGGCCGAGGGCAGGCTGACCGGCACACCCTGCCGGGCACCCACCGCGGCCACGGCGGCATCGATGACCTTGTCGACGTCAGCGGCAGTCGCCAGCGCACCCGGATGCAGACCACCCAGATCACCGCCGCGAACGCTGCTGCCTTCACGGGTGCCGAGGGCCACCTCGACGGTGACGTGCTTGGCCCAGCCCGGACCCAGCTCCCAGGTCTTGGTGACGCGCTCGGCGATGTAACCCGGGCGCTT
This sequence comes from Mycolicibacterium fortuitum subsp. fortuitum, assembly GCF_022179545.1. Next base: position 4,279,859 of record NZ_AP025518.1, read on the forward strand.
ACCCGACGGCCCGAACACCGTGCGCAGCTGATCGTTGATGGCGTCGGACAGCACCGGGCCGAACGGCTTGTAGGTGCGGGCCAGCTTGCTGACCTGTCCCTTGAGCGCGCCCAGATCCGCTTCGGCGGCACCGTCGATGGCACCGAGGTTCAGCTCGGAGCCCAGGTCGACCAGCAGCTGGTTGCGTCGTGAGGACGCACCATCGGTGATGGACTCGATGGAATCCAGCGCCTCGATCTGGTCGATGCGCATCTTGGCGCTCAGCGCGATGAGACCCACCGTGGCGTCGGCCGCGTCGAAGGTGATGTCGTCGGGCCGAGGGCCACCGGACGGGGCCGCCGGTGCGGCTGCCGGGGCCGGGGCGGCTTCGGCGGCCGGAGCGGCTTCGGCTGCCGGAGTTGCCGGGCTCTCGTCGACCTCGGGCTCCGGCTCGGGATCGGTGTCACTGGCGAACAGCACCGCGGCGTCGCGCTCGGCGTTGAGCACCTCGACGGTGCTGTGCGCGTATTCGGGCAGCTTCAGCGTGTTGGTGGCCAGGCCGGCGACCGTCGGCGCGTTCTTCACGCCGATCTCGACGAACCGCTCCACTCCGAGTCCGCCCGCGGCTTCCTCGATGAACAGCAGGTCCTGGGTCTCGATCCAACGCACCGGGCTGGCGAACTGCCAGGCCAGCAGCTCTATGACGATCTTGCGGCACAGCTCGATCGGCCGCTCGTTACGCCAGGTGTCGTAGTCGGCGAGGATCTCGTCGAGAGGCTCGGCCGGCACCAGGTCGCGGATCTCCTGGATGAAGTCGCGGTCCAGGGTGAACGGCCGGGGCACGAGGTTCGGGATGTAGCGGCCGACGACCAGCTCAGGGTCACGGTCACGCGGCAGGACGCGCTCCAGGCTCCGCCGGAAGTCGTCCACACCCACTCGCAGCACGCTGGAGTGGAACGGCACGTCGATGCCGGGCACCAGGATGAACGACCGCTTGCCGCCGCTGATCTCGCGACGACGCTCGACCTCTTCCTCCAGCGCTTCCAGACCGCGCACGGTTCCGGCGATCGCGTACTGCGAGCCGCGCAGGTTGAAGTTCACGATCTGTAAGAACTCACCAGTATTCGCCGCGATTTGTGCGACGAAGCTCTCGACGTCTTCGTCGGCGAGGTCGATCTGCGACGGCCGGATCGCGGCCAGCCGGTAGTTGGACCGGCCCCGCTCGTCGCGCGGCACGATGTCGTGCATCTTGGAGCCCCGGTGGAACACCGCCTCCAGCAGACCTTCGAGCTCGATCACGCCGGAAACGCATGCCAGCGCGGTGTATTCACCGACGGAGTGACCGCAGGCGATCGCGCCTTCGACGAACGCGCCCTGCTCACGCATCTCGGCAACCTGGGCGGCGGCCGTCGTGGCCATCGCGACCTGGGTGAACTGCGTCAGGTACAGCACGCCCTCGGGGTGCTCGTAGTGCACACCGGAGGCGATGAGCGAGGTCGGGTTGTCGCGCACCACGTGCAGCACCGAGAAGCCCAGCGTCTCGCGGGTGAACTTGTCGGCCTTGTCCCAGATCTTGCGGGCAGCCTTGGACCGGGCCCGGACCTCCATGCCCATGCCCTTGGACTGGATGCCCTGGCCGGGGAATGCGTAGACGGTCTTGGGTGCGGCGAGCCGCGCGGTCGCAGCCATCACCAGCTCGGAGCCGATGCGGGCCTGAACCTCGACAACCTCTGCGCCGACGTCGATTCCGACCCGGTCGACGCGGAAGTCGACCTCGTCACCCGGCTTGACCATGCCGAGGAAGCGGGCGGTCCAGCCGACCAGCTTGGCCGGCGGAACCGGCTTGCCGTCGGTGGCGGTCAAGACGTGCTGCGCGGCAGCCGACAGCCACATACCGTGCACGATCGGCGACTGGAGACCCGCCAGCAGGGCGGCGGCCCGGTCGGTGTGGATCGGGTTGTGGTCACCGGAGACCACGGCGAACGGCCGCATGTCTACGGGCGCGCCGACCGTGACGTCGCGACGGCGACGACGCGGGGTGTCGGTGGCGTTGTCCGAGATCGCACCGCCGGCCCGGACGGGGTCGGTCAGCTCGGCCTCGCCGGTGCGGCCGCGGATCGCGAACCGCTCCTCCAGCTTGGCCAGCTCGGTGCCGTCGGCACTGCGCACGGTCACCGAAACCGGGACGACCCGGCCCACCTCGGTGTCGTGGGCAGCCGAAGCCGTTGCGATGACGGTCAATTCGGCGGGCTCGGTCGGCAACGCCGCCAGGAGGTGAGCGGCGTGGTCCAGGTGGACCAGGCTCAGCAGACCCTCGACGACCGGGAAGCCGGAGTCGGTGGCGGCGGAGCCGATGGCGGCGAACACGGCGGGCCAGCAGCGGCCGACCAGCGCGTCGGGGACGACAGTGAGCGTCGGCGCCAGCGGGGCACCGAAGGTGGCGGTGACACCGGTGTGGTCGGCCACCTGCTCGGGGTTCCAGCCGACGGTGACCGTGGCGGTGCCATCGACCACCGGCGGCAACGCGTCAGGACCGTCGACGCCGGCGGCGATGGCGAGCACCGACCGCATCGCGGTCGCCGCGTCCTCGACCTCGACGACCGGTGCGCCACCGCTACGGACGGCGTCAGTCAGGGTGAAGCGGATGTCGATCCAGGTTCCTGACAGCGGCACCGACAGCACCACATGCCGATCGTCGGCGACCTCAAGCCGAGCTCCGGTGGAAGGATGTGTGGCGGAACGGTTCTCAGACCCTTCACGCACCTGCCACTCGGTCGCGGGGGCGATCCGGTGCACCGGGTTGACCGAGGTGCGACCGGCCCACAACACGTCGGGGGCGTCCAGCAGCACGGCCAGCGGACCGGTCACATCGTCGCGGCCCTGACGGCGCGACAGCACCGCTTGCGGCTGCGCGCCGGCGGCCAGCACCTCGTCGACGGCGGCCTGCTCGAAGCGGTCCAGCAGCTCACCGACGGGCTCGTCGACCCGCGTGATGCCTGCGACGGCGGCGGTGCCGGGGATGACGCACACCTGATCGGCGTCGTAACGCGCATCGTGGGCCTGCCACAGCGAATCACTGCGCCACCAGCGACGCACGTCCTTGTCGATCACGGGGACGAAGTTGACCGGCTTGCCCAGCGTCTTGCACAGCTCGACGAAGAACGGCACGTCGGCCGGGTGCAGTTGCACGGATGCGGCATCCGGGTAGGCGGACACCAGCGCGGCCAGTGCGGCCTTCGGATCCTCCAGCAGCTGCTCGTCGTTGAAAAGGGTTTCGATCGAGCCGAAATCCTGTGCATGCAAACGTGCTTCGGCCCGCTTGAGCATCTGCTCGAAGCGGTCGCGCCAGGTGATGTCCAGCCACGGCGAGTCGTCCCGCTTGGTGTCGGCGGTGCTGTTGCCCTCACCGATCGCCAGCTCGATGTAGCGGCGCAGCCACTGCAGGTAGGTCATCTCGGCGACATCGCCGAAGTACGGCTTGGCAGTGTTGGCCATCGCGGCGATGATCTCGTCGCGGCGGGCGGCCACCGCATCGGCGTCACCGGCAACCTCGTCGAGCAGGCGGCCGCAACGCGACGCGGTGTTGTCGATCTCGTGGATGTCTGCGCCGAGCTGGCTGCGTCCGGAGGCCATACCGCCCGAGGCCTTGCCCGCGCCGACCCAGGCCTCAGTGCCCTTGGTGTCCACCAGCAGCTGCTTGACCGCGGGTGAGGTGGTGGCCTCCAGGGTGGCCATGGCGGCAGTGCCGACCAGGATGCCGTCGATCGGCATCAGCGGGTAGCCGTGGGCAGCCGACCAGCGGCCGGACAGGTACTCGGCCGAACGCTCGGGGGTGCCGATGCCGCCGCCGACGCAGATGGTGATGTTGGACCGGCTGCGCAGCTCCGAATAGGTGGCCAGCAGCAGATCGTCGAGGTCCTCCCACGAGTGGTGGCCACCGGCGCGGCCGCCCTCGATGTGCACGATCACCGGTTTGGTGGGCACCTCGGCCGCGATCCGGATGACCGAGCGGATCTGCTCGACGGTGCCCGGCTTGAACACCACGTGGCTGATGCCCAGGTCGTTCAGTTCGTCGATCAGCTCGACGGCCTCTTCCAGGTCCGGGATACCGGCACTGACGACGACGCCGTCGATCGGCGCACCGGACTGACGGGCGCGCTGCACCAGTCGCTTGCCGCCGACCTGCAGCTTCCACAGGTACGGATCGAGGAACAGAGTGTTGAACTGGATGGCCCGGCCGGGTTCGAGCAGCTCACCCAATTCGGCGATGCGATCGTTGAAGATCGGCTCGGTGACCTGTCCGCCACCGGCGAGTTCGGCCCAGTGGCCGGCGTTTGCTGCGGCCGCGACGATCTTGGCGTCCACTGTGGTGGGGGTCATACCGGCCAGCAGGATCGGCGAGCGTCCGGTCAACCGGGTGAACTTGGTCGAGAGCTTGACCGATCCGTCGGGCAGGCTCACCACCGTCGGTGCGTAGCTGGACCACGGCCGGGCCACCTCGGGCACCGCACCGATGGTGAAGAGGTTGCGCTGGCCGCCGCGCGTCGCGGCAGGCACGATCCCGATACCCAGGCCGCGCACCACCGGAGCGGTCAGGCGGGTGAGGATGTCGCCGGGGCCGAGGTCGAGAATCCAGCGGGCGCCGGCCTCGTGCAGCTCGGTGATCTCATCGACCCAGTCGACCTGGCTGACCAGGATGGCTTCCGTCATCTCTCGGGCCAGCTCGACGTCGATGCCGACAGCCTCCGCCCAGCCGGCGACGATCTCGATCCCGTCGGCCAGCCGCGGCGTGTGGAAACCGACCTCAACCTGCACCGGGTCGAAGACCGGGGCGAAGACCGCGCCGCCGCGGACTTTGCTCTTGCGCTCGGCCTCTTCCTTCTCAGCGATCTGGTTGCAGTACAGCTCGAACCGCGACAGCTGCTCGGGTGTGCCGGTGATCACAACGGAGCGCCGGCCGTTGCGGATCGACAGCACCGGAGGCAGCACCGTGCGGACGTCCTGGCTGAATTCCTCGAGCAGCTCATAGATCCGCTCGGGCTCGGCATTGGTCACCGACACCATCGGCGGGCGGTCACCCAGCACGGTGATCCCGCGACGACGGGCCACCAGGGTGCCTGCCGCACCGATGAGCTGTGCCAACGCCAGCAGCTGCACGTCCTTGGTCCCCTTGGCGGCCAGGGCCTCGACGGCCAGCACACCCTGCGAGTGCCCGGCGACGGCCACCGGCGGAGTGGCGACCAGATCCATGCCCTGGCGAGCCAGCGCGCGTCCGGCGGCGATCTGGGTGAGCAGGACGCCCGGCACCGACACCGCGGCCGACGTCAGCTGCTTGTCGGAGGGCACCGGCTCCTCGGCTGCCAGCGCGCGAACCCACTGCAGGGGCTCGAATCCGATCGGTCGCACCACGACGAGCTCGGACGCCACCGGCTCGAGCAGCAACTCTGCCTCGCCGGCCAGGGTCGCGAGCTCGGCCTCGATACCGGCCGAGGACACCAGCTCTTCGAGGGTCTCCAGCCAGGCGCTGCCCTGACCACCGAAGGCGACTGCGTAGGGCTCGCCGGCGCTCAGCCGATCGACGAGTGCGTGGGTGGAGTCAGCCTGCCGACCAACGGATCCTGAGTCGTCGTTGCGACCGGCGGACACCCGGTCGTGTTCATAGATCGTCACTGGCGCTATCTCCTCGGTGCTGCTGTGGTTCTGCGGTGAATGGTGTCGCGTATGGCTGTCGCGTGCGGTCTTGGTTCTCTGTCTGCATGTCTGGGGCGGTGTGGCTGCCCGGCGACAGGCCAACGGCGATTCAGCGTCGAATCAGGTGAGGAACGCGGTGCCGCCGGAACCCTTCGGTCCGGGTCACTCACATTCCCGCCGTACTAAGAGTGTCATAAGAGCGGAGCGGCTTTTTCCGGCCAGATTGGTTACTGGCGAGTTCTACGCATGGGTAACCGCCGGTAACGTCACGCCGCGCCGAGCGGCACCCAAAGCTATTCGGGACAAACGTCCTGTTGGCAGGTGGTTACGGTCGAGTAGGGACAACTGCGCAGATCAAGGCAGTATTGTTATCGAATCGTTATCTAAATTTTCAGCCAGATCCGAGGCCGTCAACCGGCGGTGAGCCAGCAGACAATCGCTCCGATTCTGTCTAGCGAATCTCAGCGGCGAGCACGGAAAGTTTGCTGAAATATCTTACTAGCCGGTAACTATTCAGTCCCACTGACCGTATCGCGGCTTCAGAATGTGGTTGATGTCCACCCCGATCCCGCCGACACTGCGCTTGTCGATCTCGACCTGATGCAGATGCGCGGCCGGGTGTGCGACCCGCCCCGGCGAGCCCCAGTTGTGCTGCCAGAAGTACGAGCCCAGGCCATCCTGCACAGCCCATTCGATCGTCTTCGAGTTGGCGTACACGCCGACGCGCTGGTGTCCCAGCACAGCTTCCCAGCCCCGCAGATAGGGCGCCACCAGCTGTTTGTACTGGTCGAAGCTCGGATCGTCATCGATCGAGGCGTAGATGGGCGCCCCGACCGAACCACCCGCGGCGGAGTGCAACTGCCAACCGCGCTTGGCGTGCTGGATGCCGGCATTCTGTCCGCCGAGCCAGTCGGCCGTCTCCTGCTTGCCGTATTGATAGCAGGAGACGATCTTCAGGCCGCTCTGGTACAGGTCGCGAGCTTCCGGCAACTGAATCGGCTTGCCGAGCATCCAGTCTCCGCCGGGCCTGCGGTCGGACACGTACCGGATTGCTCCGATGGCTCCCGACGTGCGGATATCTGAAGCGCGGATCACTCCGGCGGCGTAATCGAGCAGGACACCGAGCGGTGCGGCCCCAGCCGCCGGCGCAGCTGCCGCGGAACCCGGCGTGGTGAGACCGGCGCCCAGCCCGAGCAGCGCGGGTGCAGCGGCCGCGTACTTGAGCATTTCGCGTCGCGATATCGACACACGCCTCAGATTACGACAGTTTCCTCTTTAATCACTTCAACGCCACTGGTCACATGGCTACCAGAAATCACACGTGCGCCGATGAGCTGGATCAGATGCGGCGGCTACGCGCACTCAAGGCTCGGTTCACACCTGCCGAGATCACTGCCCGGGCCAGGACGGCCAGCTCGGGATCCGTGGCACCACCGGGGCATTCGGCCAGCGCGGCGGCAGCCGCGTCGGCCAGGCTTTCGATCGACGCACCGGTGGCACGAGCGAGATGCGCCGTGCTGCGCACGACGCGGCGATGGTCCTCAGTGCCGCCGATGAGCGCGATCAACGCCGGATCGGTCAGCTCGACCGTTCCGTCGACAACGTGCAGCAGCCCGAATTCGACGAGTGTGCGGACATCGTCGCCGGACGGGTCCACGCTCAGCACGAGCGTGGTCGGCCGGCACCATTCCGAGGCCTCAATTCCCAACGCGTCCGGTAGGTCCTTGCCGCTGCGCAAGGCCGCGAAAAAATCCGCGATGTGCGCCGAGTTGAAGCCCTTGGCCAGTAGCTGGCTGATCGCCGTCAACTGCGCCAGATGGCGGTCACCGTAGTACGCCGAGCGCCCGACGCGCCGCGGCGAGTCCAAGAGGCCACGCTCACGATAAGCGCGGATATTGCGAGCGCTGACGCCGGAAATACGCGCCAGGTCTTCGAGACGGTACTCAACCAAGCCGACGTCCCCCGCGTCGGTTTGAACAGCGAATCATGCCGACACCCTACCCCCCGGATAATCTTGCGAGCGAATTCTCGACGACAGCCATCCGACATCGAATCACTCCATATATAGCGCGGTCATCTGCGGATATACCGGCCACCTTCCCCCAAGTAATGCATGAGAGAGCATTTTCAGCCAACTTGATAAATCAACAGAAAGCCATCCCGGAGGGGCAATTCACAATCGCCACAAAGGCCTCCGGACACTTCGGCACCTCCGGTGAGAGACCATGTAGCTCTGTTACGGCGAAACACATTTGACGAAAGGTGCCCGCGTGCGTCCTTGGATCGTTTGGGCCACCGGACTCCTCGCATACGTCATCGCGGTCCTCGACCGCACCACACTCGGAGTCTCGGGTCTGCAGGCCGCCGACAGATTTGCCGCAAGCCCGGGCGTACTGTCCACGTTCGTCGTTTTGCAGGTGATCGTCTACGCCGCAGCCCAGGTTCCCGCCGGACTGCTGTTGGACCGCTTCGGTTCCCGCGTGCTCATCGTCTGCGGTGCCGCATTGATGACCGCCGGCCAGCTCGTGCTCGCCCTCAGCGAGTCGCTGCCTGCCGCGATCGCCGCACGCGCCGTCGTCGGCCTCGGTGACGCATTGACCTTCATCTCGGTTCTCCGCCTGGTGCCCTACTGGTTCGAGCCGGCGCGCGTCCCGTTGGTGGCCCAGTTGACCGGCATCTGCGGTCAGCTCGGTCAGGTTCTGTCCGCAGTACCGTTCCTGGCCATCCTCACCGTCAGAGGTTGGACGCCGGCCTATCTGTCGGTCGCCGCATTCGGACTTGTGGTGATCGTCTTGGCGCTGGCCCTCATTCGAAACACCCCGCACGGCTCCGTGCTCACACCTGAACCGATCTCCCTGCACACCACCCTGTCTCGCATCAAGACCGTGTGGCTGCGACCGGGAACCAGGCTCGGATTCTTCACCCACATGGGTACCCAGTTCTCGGTGACCGTGTTCGCGCTGATGTGGGGAGTGCCTTATCTCACGGTGGCACAGGGTCTTTCGGAGACCGCTGCAGGCACACTGCTCACGGTCTCGGTGCTGGCCGCCATCTCGGCCGGGATCCTGATCGGTGTGTTCACCGGGCGACACCCGCACCGCAGGTCCCTCCTGGTGCTCTGGATCATCGCCAGCAACGCCGCGGTGTGGACCGTCGTGCTGGCCCTGCCCGGCCCGGCGCCGGTGTGGCTGTTGGTGGTGCTCATCGTCGTCATCTCAGTCGGTGGTCCCGGGTCGATGGTCGGATTCGACTTCGCCCGTACCTTCAACCCGAGCCACACGCTCGGTACCGCCCAGGGCATGGTGAACATGGGCGGTTTCCTGGCGGCACTGCTGGTCATGCAGGCCATGGGCCTGATCCTGTCCGGAACGGACAGCTATTCCTTCGCGTCGTTCCGGCTGGCGTGGTCAGTGCAGTACGCGGTGTGGATCCTGGCCACGGTCGGAATCCTGATCACCCGCCACAAGACGCGGCGCCTACTCGCCGCCGAACAGGAGCGAATGTTGTTGGAGGGCTTCGAGACTCACCCCGGTCAGTGAGTGTCCAGGCGTCGGCCCACGATCTCGGCGGCGTGCCGGTGCCCGACCGCCTCGAACCCGACGACCACCACCACCGGCGCCGCGGTGACGACCAACAGACACGTCGCCATCGAGGTTCCCTGCGCCGCCAGCGCCACAGCGGCCCCGAGCACTGCTGCGGCCAGCACCAGCAACAGCGCATGCAACAGATCGAGCTCCCTAACGAGCAATGAGTAGATGATGAACATCGCCACCAGGTAGACGCCTACCGGGATCGCCACGGCCAGCACCGTTCCGACGGAATCCAGCTTCGATTCACCGTCGACGTAATAGGCCGCCACGTGTAACCCCGCGCCGGTGGCCACGATTGCCGCGAACACCGCCAGGTGCAGATACCCGTACCAGAACGACAATGTCCGCTGGGCATGCAACAGAGCGCCGGCCGGCACGAGGAAATAAACCCACCACATCCCGAACGTGAGCCCGATTCCGGCGGCCACGAGCAAGATCGCGTCGCTGGACCAGCCGTGTTCCCCCACCGCCGCCGTCAGAGAGGCCACCGTCCCGACCACGCCCTCGCCCAGCGCGATGATGGCGAGCAGTCCGTAGCGCTCAGCGACGTGATGGGCGTGCCACGGGGTGCCGCCCATCCACCGCTCGGCCAGCATCGGTCCGGCGATCTCGACGACCACCAGCACCAGGGCGGTTACGAAGAAGACCGTCAGTGAGGTCTGCACGAAGATCTGCACAACCCACCCGATCTGCGCGACGACAACCGCACACGCATAGGTCAGGCACGCCGACCGACGGGGCGGATCCTGCACGGCGGCCCGCAACCACTGCCCCACCAACGCAATTCGCATCACCACATAACCGGCCACCATCACCACGTTGTCGACGTGCCCGCCGTGCTCGATGGAAGCGAACACCGGCGGTATGCCCATCGCGAGAATGATGACGCCGACCATCTGCAGCATCGTCATCACCCGATAGATCCAGTCGTCGGTGTCATAGGCAGAGGCGAACCAGGTGAAGTTCATCCACGCCCACCAGATCGCGAACGCGGAAAACCCGAACCCCGCCAGCCCGGCTGACACGTGACCCTCGGCCATCAGGTGCGCCAGTTGCGAGGCCGCCACGCCGAAGGCGATCACAAACGTCAGGTCGAACAACAATTCCAGCGGGGTCGCGACTCGGTGCGCTTCGTGCGGATCCCGGCCGCTCATCCGGCTCAGCCGATGGGTTTGAACCGGGCTCGGTCTGTCCTCGTTCACCCTTGTATGTCCCTTTCTCGCCGGATCGCACCGCAATTTCACCGCATCGGGGCGCCGGGTCACGGATTGTCCACGGCGTGGTGGCGGAAACGTACGCCAAATACAGGTAGTGCACTACTGATGTCAGGGGCGAAACCAGGCTCGAGGATGAACGTGTGTCCAAGCAATTCACGCTGAACGTACTCGGCGAGTTCGCGGTATACCGCGACATGGAGCCCGTGCTGTTGCCGCCATCATGTCGCCGGTTGGTGGCGTTGGCTGCCGTGAAGCGCCGTGAACTGCACCGCAGCTGGGTGTGCGACTTGCTCTGGCCGGGCAGCCCGCCGCAGAAGGCGGTGTCCTCGCTGCGTTCGGCCCTGTGGCGACTGCGCCCGTTGGGCGCCGACTCCCTGCTCGTGGTTCGGCATCAGTACGTCAGTCTGGCTCCCGAGGTGAAGGTGGACTGGCATGAAGCCCTTGCATTGCACGAGGCGATGGCGGTGATCGACGGACGGCTGGCGCCCGCTGGTACCCATCCGGTCCTGCACCGGCTGCTGCGGAGCGGTGATCTGCTCGAAGGCTGGCCAGACTCCTGGTGTGCGGCGGAGCGCGACCGCTATCGGGCCATCAAGCGGTCTGTCCTGGACGCACCTGACGGTCCGGCACAGAGGCAGGTAACGCACTACGCGGTTCCTGGTTCACCACACCGGCCAGGGCGCCTCCAGAACGACAATGCGGGGTGCCGGCCGTGAGTGCGTTGCTGCTGGTCCTAGCCGTCGTCAGTGCAGTGATCGCCGCGCTGGCGGTACACGAGCTGCAGATTTGGCTGGAGCGGTGGGCCTACGAGCGCCACGCGCAGGACTGATGCTCGCTCGCCGGCCTGGCTAGACCTAGACCGGGTCGAACGATGAGATCAACCAATTGCCGTCGATCTTGCTCAGCCCGACCTTGACGGCGCTGGCCGAGAAACTGCCGTTCGGATTCTCGGCGCTCGTGGTGGCCTGGTTGACGAACACCAGCGCGACCGCTGAATCGGGATGGATCTCCGAAACAGCCGAGCGCACCACTGACGCCGCGGTCTTGACCGACTTCTGCTTGGCCGCCGGGGCGACGATCTCCTGGGTGAACTGCGTGTAGTACGACAGGAAGTCCCCGGTCAGGTGCGACTTGGCGGCAGTGAAATCGCGGTCGAGACTGTCGGGCGCGTAGCTCAGCAGGGCCACCGTGCCGTCGTTCGCCGCCTTGAGCACGGTGGCCGATGCCGCCGGCCCCGTCTGCTGGTCCACCCTGTACTGCGCGAAGTACAACCAACCGGCCAGTGCAGCCGACGCGATCAACGCCACCGCCAGGGCCAGCGGAAACCACAACTTGGTCAGCGTCTGCCGCCGCCCAGGCGTCAGTTCGGGATCAGCCGGCACTTCGTCGGTCGCGTCGGCAACCGCCTCGATATCGATCTCGGTCTCTTTGGTTTCCTGGTCCAGGCTCACGGCACGAACTCGACTTTCGACAGCTTGATCTGGTCACCCTCGCGGACCAAGTCCACGGCCACCCGCCACGGCCGCGGCTGCTTGTTGGCGCCTGTGGTGTTGGTGACCTTGGTATTCACGGCCACCAGGACGACAGCCTTGTCGTCGCTCATGCTGTCCACGGCGGCACCGGTGACGTTGGCCTCGGTCACCACTTTCGCGTCCTGGGCGAGTTTCACGAAGTCTTTCGATTGAGCCTCGAAATCCTCCCGGAACTCGCCGGTGGAGTTGTCGAGAATGTTCTTGACCGCGTCCTGGGCGTGGTTGAAGTCCAGTGACATCAAGGTCACGACCGTCTGACGGGCCGCCGCGGTGTATTCGGCTGTCAGCTTCTCGCGATGCTCGGCCTGGCGGTGATGCCAGATCATCAATCCGCTGAGCACCAGCAGGCCGACGATGAGGATGAGCGTGAGGCAGCTCGCCAGCACTTTCCAGAAGAGGCTCGACACCTGCACCCGCGGCATCCGGCCCGACGCCTTGCTCTCGGTGTCCCCCTCTGACCCGCTGGTGTCGGTGATCTCGGTGGCCTCGGATTCGACTACCTCGGCGGTGTCCTCGGGATCGCCGGTCGACTCCTCATCGGCTGCTTCGTCGGCATCTTCGTGCGCCTCGGGGATATCTGTTGCCGCCTTGGCGGCAGCCTCGTTGCGCAACCGGATGGCTTTGGCCCTGGCGCGCGCGGCGGCCGCCACGGCCTCGGCCTCTGCGGCCTCTGCTTCGGCCTGCTCGGCCAACTTCAGTGCGTCGCTCGGCGACGCGTCATCTTCGCTAGTATCGAGTACCGGCGACGAAGGCTTGCGGGACGGCATGCCGACCTCCTGTCCGTTCAGCAGCCTGCTTAACGAGAATTACGTTATCAGTTTGCGGTAGTGACCCGAGAGTACATCATCAACTGCAGGCACTTAAATGCCTATTTACCTGCGGAAATGATGTTTACGCGCTGTGCGTTCACTTGGCCTGAATCACCGCTGCCCGCGCCTCAAGCTCGTTCTTCATCACCTTGCCGGTGGCGTTGAGTGGCAGTTCGTCGAGAAACTCGACATACCGAGGCACTTTGTAGCCGGCCATTCGCTCGCGGCTCCAGGCGATCAGATCTTCGGCGAGGATCGGCGCGATGCCCGGTTCGTCGCGGAGCACGACGAACGCCTTGCCGACCTGCCCCATCCGCTCATCAGCAACGCCGATGACAGCGACCTGGGCGATCGCCGGATGCTCGAGCAGGAATCCTTCGATCTCGGCCGGATAAGCGTTGAATCCGCCGACGATGAACATGTCCTTCTTGCGCCCGACGATCCGCAGCCGACCGGACTCGGTGAACTCGCCGAGATCGCCGGTGTGCAGCCAGCCGTCGGCGTCGATCGCCTCCGCGGTGGCGGCCGGATCATCCAGGTAGCCCTGCATGACGTTGTATCCGCGCACCAGCACCTCGGTGTCCTCGGCGATGCGGACCTCGACCCCCTCACAGGGCAGCCCGGCGGTGGTGGCCACATCTTCGGCCGAATCGCCCGGGCGGGACAGCGTGACGTTGCCGGCCTCGGTGAGTCCGTAGCCGGTCATCAACGTCTGAAATGGCAGCTCTTCCCGGATGCGACGTACCAGTTCCACCGGGATGTCGGCGGCCCCTGTCACTCCTGCCCGCAGCGTGGCCAGCCGGTCACGGTCTGACACGGCCAGCAATGAGTGGTACAGCGTGGGCGGGCCCGGCAGCATCGTGATGCGTTCGTGTTCAATGAGTTCCACGACGTTGTCGACGTCGAACACAGCCAACGGAACCATCGTGGCGCCGCGGAGGAAGGACGCCACCAGCCCCGCCTTCAACCCGAAAGTGTGGAAGTACGGGTTGATCATCAGATAGCGGTCACCCTCGCGCAGATCGGCCAGGGTGGCCCACTCCTCGTAGGCCCGCAGCGTCTGGCGGTGGTTCATCATCGCGCCCTTGGGCCTGCCGGTGGTACCCGAGGTGAAGATGACATCAGCGATGTCGGTGGGCGCTACGTCCCGGGTGAAAGGTTTGCCACTGGCCAGGAAGTCAGACTTCAGGTCGATGGCCGGGACGTCGAGACCGGTCTCGACGAAAGTGAAATCCTGCCCGAGGAAACCCTTTTGGACCATCACCGCCTTGGCACCGCTGCGCGCCACCACGTCGGCGGCCTCGTCGGTCTTGAACCGGGTGTTGACCGGAACCAGCACGCCGCCTGCGGCCATGATGCCGAAGGCCGCGATGATCCACTCGGCCGAGTTGGGAGCCCAGACCGCGACCCGGTCTCCTTTATCGACGCCGAACTCGGCGAACGCACCCGAGGCTTTCCGGATGCGCTGCGCGAGTTCGGTGAAGGACAGGCGCAGCGGACCGTCGGCCCCGGGCGGATTGTCGCCATAGTCGACGACCGCCTCCGCGTCGCCGAACCGGTCCGCTGCGCTCAAGACCATCGCGGGGATGGTCTGCCACGATGACACGCGTCAGGTCGTAACGAGGCGACCGAGATTGCCACCCATGATCTTGGCCTGGTCCTCGACAGCGAGGTGCTCAAGCGCGGTCACGTAGTGGGTGGGCTCCGCCAGACCCTCGGGATGCGGCCAGTCGGACCCGTACAGCACCTGGTCGACGCCGATCAGGTTGATCAGGTCGTCGATGCCTTCCTCGTAGAACGGGCTGACGTAGATGCGGTTCTTGATCTCCTCGATCGGGTTGCCCAGGAAGGCCTCCGGGGCCTTCTTGTAAACCTCGGCCATCGAATCCAGAAGGGGGAACATCCATTTCGAGCCGGCCTCGACGATGCCCACCTTGAGCTTCGGATGGCGGAACAGCGCGCCGTGGATCACCCAGGACGCCACGGCATCCTGGATCGGGCGCCACTCGTTGAGAATCGACATGGCGTTGGTCTGGAACGGCAGCATCTCCTGCACCGTGCCATCCCATTCCGAGGTGTAGCGCGAGTAGCCGCTGTCCGAGGAGTGCATGCCGACGAACACGTCGTACTCGACGCAGCGCTCCCAGAAGGGGTCGAACTCGGGCAGCGCGAACGACCGCGGGCCACGGAAGCCGGGCACCGGGGCCGGGCGGACGAGGATGGCCCGGGCACCGCGCTTGACCGCCCACTCCAGCTCCTCGATCGCCTTCTCGACGATCGGCAGGGTGATGACGGGGGTGACGAAGATGCGGTTCTGGTAGTTGAAACCCCAGACCTCGTCGAGCCACTGGTTGAGCGAGTGGATGATGACGTGGATGGCGACCGGGTTGTCGCGCAGCCGCTCCTCGATGAGGCTGGCCAGCGTCGGGAACATCAGCGAGCGGTCGACGCCGAGCTCGTTCATCAGCTCCAGGCGCGGAGCCGGCTCGAAGAATGCCGGGATGGACCGCATCGGCTCACCGAACAGTTCACGCTTGCTCTTGCCGTCCGGGTTGCCGAACTTGAAGTACTCCTCCCAAGCACCTGGCTTGGCGACGTGCGAGAACGTCGGGTTGGGGATGTAGTTGCTGATGTGGCCGTCGATCGCGATCTTGGTGCGGCCGTTGACCTCGACGTACTGGACGAGGTCCTTGTACTCCTTGGGGAGGTACTTGGTCATCGCCTCCGGCGGCTCGTAGAGATGGTTGTCCGCGTCGAACAGCGGAAACGGAATGTCGACCCTATGCGACAGTTGCCCCATGGAAAACTCCTTTGCAATTCGAGAGAATCATATTCTCACTTGATGCCTGCCGCAATGTCCATCTCGGCCCGAGGGCTGCTCACCGGGCGATTGCAGCAATCTCCTGACGGATGACGAACTTCTGCACCTTCCCGCTGGCCGTGCGGGGAAAGTCTTCGGCCAGATGTAGCTCTTCCGGCCATTTCTGCCGGGCTACGCCACTGGACTCGAAATGCGACCGAACCTGATCGAGGGTGGGCATCGTGCCACCGTCGCGCACCCGCAGCACGGCGGCCACCCGCTCCCCCAGGCGCGCGTCCGGAGCGGCCACCACGATTGCCTCGATCACGTCCGGCAGACCGAGTAGCACCTCCTCGACCTCCAGCGCGCTGATGTTCTCGCCGCCGCGGATGATCAGATCCGCAGTGCGGTCGGTGATGGTCAGGTATCCGTCCTCGTCGAGCACGCCGATGTCGCCCGTGCGATACCAGCCGTCGGAGTCGAAGTGCTTTGCGGTAAGGGCATCGTCGGTATATCCCAGGCACAGGTCGGGCCCGCGACTGAAGATCTCTCCGTCCGGACCGAGCCGGATCTCCACACCGGGACGAACGTTGCCGTCCGTGTACAACCGCTTGGCCTCAGGAGCGCCTGCACCCGATCCGGTGATGGACGGGTGCTCGGTACTGCCATACGACCGGAAGACGAACAGGCCCAGCTCGGCCAGCCGCCGCG
Organism: Mycolicibacterium fortuitum subsp. fortuitum; assembly: GCF_022179545.1. The sequence continues at coordinate 4,296,188 of NZ_AP025518.1, forward strand.
TGACGGTCGCCGGCACCGTCGAACCGCCCAGGCCGACCGTGGTGAACCGAGCCAGATGACGCTCGTTGAATTGCGGATGATCCATCAGGCTGGTGACGAAGTAGGGCGGCCCGCCGCCGATCGACAGCTCGTCGCGCTCGATCAACTCCAGCACCTTGCCTGGATCCCAGACGTCGCACAGATCGATCGGCGCACCTTCGAGTACGGGAATCAGGAATGCGCCGAGCATGCCGATGAAATGGCCGACCGGGGTGGCGGTGAGCTGGCGACCACGGTTCGGCGGGTAGTTCTCTAGCAGCTGGCGGGTTTCGAAGCCCAGCGTCTGATGACTGTGGATGACGCCCTTGGGCTCACGGGTGGTTCCGGAGGTGAACGCGATCAGCGCCGGCGCGGCAGGGTCTGCGGTAAGGGTCCCGCTCATCGGTTCCTCGGCGAGGAGCTCGGTGAACGAAGATTGGCCGACCAGGCCGACGATCGGCACCTCGGCGCACAGGTCGGGCTCGAACTTCATCCGGCCGAATTGCTCGGTGGTGAGGAATACCTTCGGCTTCGCCGTGGCCATGATGTGGCCGAGTTCCTTGCGTCCGTAGAAGTGGACGATCGGCACGGTCACCGCACCGAGGAAGGCCGACGCCCAGAATGCGACCGCAGCCTCCATCCAGTTCGGCAACTGGAGGGCCACGACGTCGCCGGGTCCGACGCCGCGATCCCGGAGCCCGGCGGCCAGGCGCCGGGCAGTGTGCTCGACCTCCCTGAACGTGCCCTGATACGGACGTGTCGCGGAGTGCACGTAGAACCCGGCATCGGGGCTGGCCGCCAGACCGTCGGCCAGCATCTGGCCCAGGGTTTCCGGCCGCCACCAGCCTTCTTCGACGTACCGTTTGGTCAGCTCAACGGGGATGTCGCGCACATCGGTGATGTTATTCTCATCAAACGAGAATGCCAATCCCGGAACTGGAGAACGTTTGATGGTCGACCTTGAAATCGACGGCGAACTGGCGGTCATCACGATCGACCGCCCGCAGGCGCGCAATGCCATCTCGCTGGACACCATGGATGCGCTGAACAAGGCGCTGGACGGCGCTGTCGGCGCCCGCGCCCTGGTGATCACCGGCGGCGGCGACCGCGCCTTCGTGTCCGGCGGCGACCTCAAGGAACTGGCGGCACTGCGCACCGAGCTCGAGGCGTCTGAGATGGCCTGGCGGATGCGTACGATCTGCGACCGCATCGCAGGTTTCGACGGACCGGTCATCGCGGCACTCAACGGCCACGCGCTCGGCGGTGGCGCCGAAGTGGCGGTGGCAGCAGACATCCGAATCGCCGCGGATGACATCAAGATCGGCTTCAACCAGGTGGCTTTGGCGATCATGCCGGCCTGGGGCGGGGCCGAACGGCTCGCCAAACTGGTCGGCCCAAGCCGGGCGCTACTGCTGGCCGGGACCGGCCGCATCCTCGGCGCACGCGAAGCCGAGCAGGTCGGGCTGATCGACCAGGTGATCCCCCGGGCCGAGTTCGCCGAGGCGTGGAGGACGACGGCGCAACTGCTGGCGCGGCGTCAGGCAGGCGAGGTCAAGCGCGTGATCAACGGAGTTTCGACGACCGAGGCGGTCGCCGCGTTCGCCCGGCTCTGGTGCTCCGATGAGCACTGGGCCGCCGCGGACAAGGTGATGAACAAGGGCAAGTAAGCCGACGCTCGCCGAGTGGCCAGTTGTCACACCGTTTTCACCGAAACCCGTGTCCCAACTGGCCGCTGGGCCGACTTCAGCCGCCCAGTTCTCGCACCGGGTCGCGGCCGTCCCAGGCCGCGGCCTGCGCCCGCACATATTCGGCCATGCCGGCCGAGGCGTCGGTCAGCTCCATGACCTCGACGATCGCAGCCCCGGTCGGCGGTTCGAAGTAGGCGAAGCGCACCCCCTCCCCCTCGCCACCGGACCACACCTGGAGCCAGCCAGCCTCGGCCAGTTTGACCATCGCAGCGTCGAAATCGTCTGCCCAGTAGGCGAGTTGGTGAAAACCCCCGGCGGCCGCACCGGCCAGGAACTCGGTGAAGATGCTGGGTGTCTCGTCGAGTTGCTGGATCAGCTCGACTTGCAGATCACCGCTGTTGGACAACGCGAGGGACAGTGTCACCTCGCACGGAGTATCCCGATAGGTCACCCGCTGTGACAGGCCGCGGATCACGAACCACGGGCCGACGCCCATCTTGAGCCAACCCGCTATGGCGTCGTCCAAGTCGGTCACCACGTACCCGATCTGGCGGACCTCGCCCGGTAGCACCTCGCCCACGCCGCCTCCTTGTGTCCGTGCTGTCTCGGCTGCGACCGTGAGCCTAACGACAGTTGATTCTCACTAGACGAGAATTACATTTCCAGTTATCGTCAGCGACGTGTCATCACAGATTGCTCTGGCGCCCGAGATTTCGACGTGGCCGGACGCCGAACCTCAGCTGATCGGCAGCCGCTGCACCGACTGCGCTGCCACCACCTTCCCGGCCCAGCCTCGTTGCCCCAAGTGCTCCGACGGCAATACCGAACAGGTGCGCCTGCCGCGCCGCGGCACCGTCATCGCCTGGACCACCCAGGGCTTCCCACCCGGCGCCCCATACAAGGGCCCCACCGGAAAAGCCTTCGTGCCCTTCGGCGTCGGCCTCGTCGAACTCACCGACGACACCGGACCCGTCATCCGCGTCGAAGGCCGCCTCACCGAAAACGACCCGGCGAAACTGCGATTCGGCATGGACGTCGAACTCACCATGATCCCGTTCACCACCGACGAAGAGGGCAACGAAATTGTCACCTTCGCCTTCCAGCCGGTGTAGAGAGGCACAACCATGACCAACGATGTAGCCATCATCGGCGTCGGCCTGCACCCCTTCGGCCGGTTCGACAAGACCGCGATGCAAATGGGCGCGGAGGCAATCCAATTCGCCCTCGAGGATGCCGGCCTGGAGTGGAAGGACATTCAGTTCGGCTTCGGCGGCAGCTATGAGGTGTCGAATCCCGATGCGGTGACCCGCCTGGTCGGGCTGACCGGCATCACCTTCACCAACGTGTTCAACGCGTGTGCCACCGCGGCCAGCGCCATCCAGCAGACCGCCGACACCATCCGGTTGGGAAAGTACGACATCGGCATCGCGATCGGCCTGGACAAGCATCCGCGCGGCGCCTTCACCGACGATCCGGCCAAACTCGCCCTGCCTCAGTGGTATGCCGAGAATGGCCAGTTCGTCACCACCAAGTTCTTCGGCATGAAGGCGAATCACTACATCCACAAGCACAACATCTCCGAGGAGACGCTGGCGCGGGTGGCCAACAAGAACTTCCGCAACGGTGAGCTGAACCCGAATGCGTTCCGGCGCAAGGAGATTTCCGTCGAGGAGATCATGGCATCGCCGGTGCTGAACTACCCGCTGCGGCAGTACATGTTCTGCGCACCGGACGAAGGTGCGGCCGCTGTGATCATGTGCCGTGCCGACCTCGCCCACAAATACACTGACAAGCCGGTATACGTGCGGGCCAGCGAGATCCGGACCCGCACGTTCGGCGCGTACGAGGTGCACGCCACCTCGGCGCCGCTCGACGAGGACCCCTCACCCACGGTGTACGCGGCCAAGGCCGCCTATGAGGCCGCGGGCATCGGTCCCGAGGACGTCGACATCGCCCAACTGCAGGACACCGACGCCGGCGCCGAGGTGATCCACATGGCCGAGACGGGCCTGTGCGCCGACGGCGACCAGGAGAAGCTGCTGCTCGAAGGCGCGACGGAGATCAACGGCACGATGCCGGTCAACACCGACGGCGGCCTGATCGCCAACGGCGAGCCGATCGGCGCCTCGGGCCTACGCCAGATGCACGAGCTCGTGCGTCAGCTTCGCGGCGAGGCGGGTGAGCGTCAGGTTCCGGGGAACCCGCGGGTGGGCCTGGCTCAGGTCTACGGCGCACCGGGCACGGCCTCGGCAACCATCCTCTCGCTGTAGTTGCGCAAAGGTGAATGTCCCCCGCGACCACCGGTTCGGGGGACATTCGCGCTTGCCGGGGCGGCGGCAGGCCTCACGCCGGCAACTCGAGCGGCTGCGGCTCGCCCTCCAGGCGCCGCAACCAGTCTTCGCAGAACTTCAGCACCTCGGCGTGACCTGCCGTCATTCCGAGCGCCTGCTCCATCACCATCACCCGCGACACGCTGGCGGCGATGAACGTCCACACGATCGGCGGCACGTCGGACGCGTCGACGCCGTAGCGCCGCAGCGCCGCATCGATCGCCTTCGTTTCGGCCTCGCGGAACATCTCGGCATACCTGCCGATCTCAGCCCGCAGCGCCGGCCGATGGTTGGCAAGCCCCGTCATCTCCATGGTCAAACGCGTCGCGCTCGGATCGGTACCGAACCGCCACAGCGCCCACAGCGGCTGCGGCGAGTTCAGGGCTTCAGCCTGCGCCACCAACCCCTCTTCGGCACGCCGCACGAACACCGCCAGGAACAGGTCGTCCATGGTGCGGAAGTAATAGTGCACCAGCTGGGGCTTGAGGCCGGCCCGCTCGGCCACCCGGCGCGACGTGACCGCGACGTAGCCCTCCTCGATCATCAGCGCCTCGGCGGCGTCGAGCAGCACGATCCGGTTCTTCGCGTCCGGCGCCCCGATCCTTCGCGCCGATGCCATCGATCCTCCTCACGACATGTTCTCGACAACGTCTGGCTGATCGTAACTTTCGCCCGGCCAGGTGACCTTGACCACGACTCTAACGCCATGCTAAGCAGGTGCTCAGCAATTCTCGAGAATTCTTCGCGCGGTGCAGCCCGTCGCGAAACCACCGCAGCGCAACGGAACATGGAGGCCGCGCACCGTGACTGAATCCAAGACCGACATCAACTACGACACCGTCGACTACTTCACCGACCAGTCGCTGGTACCGGACCCGCACCCGTACTTCGACCACCTCCGCAGCAAGTGTCCGGTCGTCAAGGAACCGAACTACGGCGTCATGGCGATCACCGGGTTCGAAGAGGCCACCACCGTCCTCAAGGACACCGAGACGTTCTCGTCCTGCATCGCGGTCGCCGGGCCGTTCCCGCCGCTGCCCTTCACGCCCGAGGGCGACGACATCACGGAGCAGATCGCCGCGCACCGCGCCCAGATGCCGATGTTCGAGCACATGGTCACCATGGACCCGCCCGACCACACCAACGCGCGGTCTCTGCTCAACCGGCTGCTCACACCGCGGCGGCTGAAGGAGAACGAGGACTTCATGTGGCGGCTGGCCGACCAGTGCCTCGACGATTTCATCGCCGACGGCAAGTGCGAGTTCCTCAGCGCCTACGCAAAACCCTTCTCCCTCTTGGTGATCGCCGACATGCTCGGCGTGCCAGAGGAAGACCACGAGGAGTTCCGCACCGTGCTGGGCGCTCCCCGGCCCGGAGCCCAGGTCGGTTCCCTCGACGGCGACCTGGTAGCCAGCAATCCGCTGGAATGGCTCGACGAGAAGTTCATCAAGTACCTCGAAGACCGACGAAAAGAACCCCGCGACGACGTTCTGACGGCCCTCGCCACGGCTAATTACCCGGACGGGTCGGTGCCGCCCGTCATCGAGGTGGTCCGGTCGGCGACCTTCCTTTTTGCGGCCGGCCAGGAGACCACGACCAAGCTGCTCTCGGCCTCGCTGCGCGTCCTCGGCGACCGCCCCGACATCCAGCAGGCCCTGCGCGACGACCGTAGCCGCATCCCGACCTTCGTCGAGGAAGCCCTGCGGATGGACGCCCCGGTCAAGAGCCAGTTTCGGCTGGCCAAGAAGCACACCAAACTCGGCGACATCGACGTGCCGGCCGGCACCACCATGATGGTGTGCCCGGGCGCGGTGAACCGCGATCCGGTCCGCTTCGAGGACCCGCACACGTTCAGCCTGGATCGCAAGAACGTGCGTGAGCACATCGCGTTCGGCCGCGGCGTCCACAGCTGCCCGGGCGGCCCGCTGGCCCGTGTGGAGGGCCGCGTGTCGTTGGAGCGGATCCTGGATCGGATGGCCGATATCGGTATCGACGAGCAGTTCCACGGCCCCGCCGACGACCGTCGCTACAACTACGAGCCGACGTTCATCCTGCGCGGGCTCACCGAACTGAACATCACGTTCAAGCCCGTGCGCTGAGCGCACCGCCCGACAGACGATTCCCGGGATCTCGCCTTCGCCGTATTTGATATTCTCTGAATGCGAGAATCACAATCTCACTGGCGAAGACGAGATTCCGGTTTCGGCACGGTGAAGCCTGATCTCGTTCTATAGTCAGCCGACCAGTGCTCGATCGTGGAGGTGCGCCTGTGAAGTCCAGCTTGATCCGCGTGGCGATGAGCGCAGCGCTCGGGTTGGGGACGGCGATCGCACTGGCACCGCCGTCGCAGGCCATGTACTTCGGCAACTACACCCTCAATATTCCGGATCGCCGAGATTTCCACACCTGGATCTGGTCGGCGATCACTCCGTGCCGTGACCCAGGGTCCGACGTCCGCCAGCACGACTGCATCACCATCCGGACGATCCCGCAGCCGGTTGCCAAGGCAGTCCCCAACTCAGGGAACGCGAAGCTGGTCGACGGTCGCTACACGCTGACGATCGACGAGTTCTACGGCCTACGGTGCGGCGACATCTACTACGGGCCCACCATCCCGACCCACGATGTCTACACCTGGGACGCGAATACCCTTGCGGGCGAGATGGTCTCCACCTTCGATGTCGGCTGCGATGGCGCCCCCGGTGGCTCCTTCACCTATCCGTTCACCCTGACCAGGATGTGATCGATGCGCTACCGGACCCGCCACACCCTCGCCTTCACGACTGTCACCGCACTGGCGGCCGGCGCCATCGCCACGGCCGCACCGGCATTCGCCGACGATCCCGAGCCGCCTGGGCCACCGCTTCATCACGTGCAGTACACCGTGACCGCCGATGCCCCGTACTGGGCGCACATCTACTACCGGGACAGCGAGCCCGCGATTTTCTCGGATTACAGCCACAATCCCTACCAATTCAGCCCGCGGGCCGATGTGGACATCGCTCCGGACAGGCCGTGGGTCTTCGACGCGATGCTCGCCGATCCCGACCTGTGGGCCATGGTCCTGGTGCAGAGCGGTGAGTCACCCAATTTTCCGACACCCGGGTTCAATTGCAAACTCGCGGTCGACGGCGTGGTGGTGAAGACCAACAGCGGCCCCAAAGGCGCGCTGTGTTCGATCAGGAACTGGTAGACCGCAGCTCACAACGAAATGCCTGGGGGCGACGCTATTCGCGTCGCCCCCAGGCATTTCGAATGCTCTTGACTCAGGCGTCGCCGCGAAGCCAGCGCGTCTCACCGTTCATCGGAACACAGCTCAAGAACAGCCCGTCGGGGGCCTGGGCAACCGAATTCTGTTCGTTGATGCACAGGCTGTTCTCATCCCGGATGCCCACCATCGGCGGGGACCGGAACCACCGCGGCTCATAGCGCCGTGGCGAGCCGCAGAACAACAGCCGCCCCCACCCGTTGCGCGCATCGACTCCGAACACGTAGTAGGAGGTGTTGTCGCACGGCGCGCCGAGTATCGCGTTCGGGTTGATGCCCGGGGTGCAGAACGCGTCATTACATGTCTGCGGTCCCGCGTTTGCCTGCGGGGCAGCCAGCATCCCGGCGACAATCACTGAAGCGGTCGCCATCACCGTCACACGCACGTTCCTACTTTCGCATAGCTGGAAACTAAACTCTCAGTTTTGGAGAATATTACTACGATCCCCTCGCTGCTGGTCCCGCGGTGGATCGACTGACGGGCTGGCCTGCTCAAATCCTTCATGGAACATGTCCCGGTAGTGATATTCTCCGAAACTGAGAACATGGCTACCGTCTCGTCGAGTCGGTCAGAAGGAGCGTTCATGTCAGTCTCCCGGATAAGTGCCGGCGCGGTGACCGTGGCGGCGACAGCCGTCATAGGCCTCGGCGGAGCCGTCCCCGCGATTGCAAGCGAACAATGGGGAATCAACGGCACATTCGCCACATCGTCCAACGGCGAATGGGCCAAGATCAACGACCGCTACGAAAATCAGCCTTCAACCCGCAGCAACTGGACCATCACGACCCAGTGCATCTCGCCCACCGAGTGCAGCGGCACGGTGAACAGCGACGCGGGCTGGACCGCGCCGATCTACACGACGAACGGCCTCTGGTACGTCAAGCGAGTCGTGCCCAACTGGCGGTTCTGCGCCGACGGCACACCCGTCGAGGGCATGCAGATATACAAGATCTACCCCGTGGGTTTCGACGGGCATGTGGACCTTGCCTCAAGCGAATACACCGGAGAGGACGTGACCACCGGACCCAGCGGTTCGTGTGGGCGCAACCAGTGGCCAGTCGTCCGCATGCCGTTCTACATGCGGCCCGCATAGCCCCCGAAGACCGAACACAGACGAAAGAACTGGCTCCGGGCGATTGCCCGGAGCCAGTTCTTGTCGTGGTATCGCTATGTCGGCATCAGGTCCTGCCACGACTTGGGCGGAGACACCAGATCAGTCTGCTTGTACAGATTGCCGTCACTACCCATGTACTCGCCGGTGCGCGGGTTGTACTTGGCGATTGCCACCGACGGCCCATCTCCGGTACCGCCTTTGAACGCACTCGGGGCCGCGCCGGGTTGTGCGGGCATGGGAAGCTCGGGAGCATCTGGAAACACCCCCTGTCCGTGGGGAACAGGCGGAATCTCCGTCGCTTGCGGCTGATCCACGGCCGGTACCGGCACCGCGTTGGGATCGCCCGGCGGTGGCGGCGGTACGCCGGGCACCGGGGGCTCCAGGTACATCGGCTGCCCCGGCAACAGCGGCCCCGGACCCGTGCCCGCGAAGCTCGGCGCGGGCTGCGGTTCCGGTGCCGCGCCCGGCGTCGGGACGGAGACCCCCGGCGGCAACGGCGTGCCGCCGAGCGGGCCGAAAATCTTCTCGTCCGGCAGCACTCGGGTGTCCGGGGGCACCCCTTGGGCGATCAGGCTCGGATCGAGCGGGTACGGGCCGAGCGCATGCTGGCGTTGAGCGATCGGCTGGAATCCCTTGGGGTCGTTGCACAATTCGACGGTGGGAGCCCGCTTGCCGGGATGCCCCATACACGGGTAGTTACGCGCACCGCGCACGCCAATCGGCGAATCCTGCGGCAGCTTGCAGTAGATGTTGTCCGGAGTGTCGATCACGGTGGTGTCGGCCGGAGAACGCCACGCCGACGGTGGCAGGAAGCCCACCGTGCAGGTCGGCGGATCGCCCAGGCCCAGAGAGAAGTCGGCCATCGGCAGACCACTCGTATTGTTGGTCGGCGCGTAGGTCTGCAGCTGGGCGACGTACGGTGGCAACAACACCAGCAACTGTTCGATCGATGGGTTGTAGGTCACGGCGATCTGGCCGAACGTGGTCAGATTCGCCAGCAGGATCGGCAAGGTCGGCTTGATCTGCTCGAGCAGCTTGGTGGTCTCCTGCGCGAAACCCGGACCATTGCGCAACAGCGAGCGGACCTCGGGATCGTTCTCGGCTACTTGGCCGGTGATGCCGGCCATGCTCGCGGCCCACGTCTTGATGGAATCGCTGGTCTGGGCCTGCGCATCCAGGAAAGGCTTGGAGTCATCGATCAGTGCCCGCGTCTGGTCGGAGACCGCGTTGGAGTCCCTCGTGATCGTCGATGCCGAGTCGAGCAGCGAACCGAAGTCGTAGCCGGTCCCATTGAACGCGTTGTAGGACTCGTCAAGCAGTTGACTGAGCTTGTCCTTCGGGATCGTGTCCACGAGTGCGCTGAGCTGATCGAGCATTGGACCGACCTGCTGCGGGATCTTGGTGTTCGACAAAGCGATCACCGAGCCGTTGCCCAGGTATGGACCAGAGTTGGTGCGCGGCAACAACTCGACGTACTGCTCACCGACCGCCGACATGCTCCGGACCTCAGCCTCCAGGTCAGCAGGCACCTTTGGAGAGCGGTCCAGGGACAGCGTCGCCTCGGCTCCCTTCTCGGTCAATTCGACCGAGGTGACCTTGCCTATCTGCGACCCGCGATAGGTGACATTGCTGAACTGGTAGAGCCCACCGGTCGCAGGCAACTCCATCTTCACTGTGATGCGGCCGATGCCGAGCAGAGTCGGCACCTGCATGTAGGCGAACAGCATGACTGCCACACCGACCACCGAGGCGACGGTGAACAGGATCAGCTGAGTCCGGATGAAGCGGGTGAGCATTTATCCGCCACCCCCTGTCGGTGGAGTAGGTGCAGTGGGCGCCGGCGGTTGATCGCTGGGAATCGAACTGCCCTGCTGCGCATAAGGTCCGGCGAAGACCGATGTCGATCCGGCGGGCGGGGCCTCCGGTTGCGGCATGCCGCCCGGCATGGTCAGTGGCGCCGGTGGCACCACCGGGAGCACCGGGCCGGAGTAGGCGGGAGCGGGGAGGTCAGGTGGAGGCGGCGCGGCCGGAGCCGGTGGGAACGCATCCGGCGGCGGTGGGGCGACCCCGGTCTTGAGTGGGTCGTAGGTGTAGTTCAGATACCCCGGATCTCCCGGCACCGGAACGTTTTGCGCGTCTCCCTGCTCCCAACGAGTTCCCATCATGAGGCTGCGCTTGAGATGCGGGATGGTGAGGTCGAAGTACGCGAACAAATTGTAATAATCGCCGCGGATCGCCCGGTCCATGAAGCCCTGGGTGAACGGGAAGTGCGGTGCGTACTCGAGCGCCGCAGTCAGATCAGGCCCCACGTTGGCCAAGGCCTTCAGCGCGGGCTCTAGATTCTTCAGGTTCCTGACCAGATCGGCCTGCGACTCGTTGACGAACTGGTTGGCAGTGGCGCTGAAGGTACCCAGCTTCTGCAGCGCGGTCGTGAATCGCGGTCGCTCCTTGATCAGCACGTCGAGCGCGGGCGGGATCTTCTCCAGCGCGCGGGTGATCACATCGCGTTGCCCGGCGAAAGTCGAGGCCAGTTGATTCAGGCCCTGGATCGAGGCAACGATGTTGTCGCGCTGGGCATCCAGTGCGCCCACGAACGTGTCCAGGCGGGTCAGCAAGTCGCGGAAATCAGTTTCCCGGCCGTTGATCGCGGCGCTGAAGTTGTGGATGATGTCGCCCATCTGCCCCAGGCCGCCGCCGTTCACCACCGCGGCCAGCGAGGACAACGTCTGCTCCGTCGTCGGATATGTCGACGAGTTGTTGAGCGCAATCGTGGCTCCCGGCGCGAGTTTCCCCTCCGGCGCCTGGCCGGCAGGAGGGTTGATCGCCAGATGCATCGAACCCAGAAGGCTGGTCTGCCCGACACTGGCGACCACGTTGGCAGGCACCACGACATCGGGTTTCACCGAGAACTCGACGTCGGCGTGCCAGTCCTTCACCGACAGGCTGCGGACGCTGCCGACGACGACATCATTCATCATCACCGGCGAATTCGGTTCCAGCGTCGCCACATTCGCGATCTCGACATGGTAGATGCTGGAATCCGCTCCTCGGCCCACCGCTCCGGGCAGGGGCAGCGAGTTGACACCCTGGAAGGCGCACCCGCTGGTCGTCAGCGCGACGCAGGATCCGACGGCGATCGCCAGTCGTACCGGGTTTCCCCTGATCATGCTGGAGGCGTCCCTTCTGCTGGTGGCTGTGCCGCAGGCGCCGGAGCCTCGGCAGCCAACGGGCCCGGCGCCGGCCCCGGTGGCGGACCCGGTTGTCCGCCGGTCGGATTGAGCATGTCCGACACTGTGTTCGGCATGTTCGGCGGGTAGAACTCACCACCCGGCAACAACTGCTGGGCACCTGGTGGCGGCACGCCGGGCTCCCTGCCGGTGAACGGCGGTGGCGGTTCGGGACCGGGGTTGTACGCCGAGATCGCAGGCGGGGTCTCGGGCGGCGTGGGCGTTCCGCCCTCACCACCCGGTGCCAGCCCCGGCTCGGAGTACTCGAGCTGTTCCGGGCTTGCCGACGGCATCAGGTACGGCGAGATCGGGAACGGCAGGTAGTTGAAGTTGATCAGCCGCAACGCCGGCCCGAGGTACTGCGAACAGAGCTTCGCGGTCTCCGGTGCCGTGGTGTTCTCCACTGCACCGATTGCGCCACAGATGAACTCGACCGGATTGGAGAAGTTGTTCATCACGAACTGGCCGACGGCGCTACCCGTGTCCGGGTTGTAGATGTTATAACCGTTCATGAAGGCGTTGGGCGCGACGTGGAGCAGCTGCTCGATGTGCATCTTGTTGTCGACCAGGTTCTGGGTGACATTGGCCAGCCGCTGTACCTGCTCCGAGGTCTGGTCCCGGCTCCCGGCGACGAATCGCTGTACCTCGACGACCGCAACCGACAGATTGGTCAGCGCCGCGTCGAGGTCGGACCGGCTGCCGTCGACCACGCTGGTCAGCGTCGCCAACCGATTCTGGAACTGCACCACCTGCTGGTTGCTGTCCCGAAGCGCGGTGACGAATGTCTGCAGGTTCTTGATGATGTCGACGATGTTGCCGCTGCCCTCGGCCAGGACTCGGGCAACGCCCGACAGCTGCGAAATCGTCTGGCGCAGTTTGTCCCCGTTGCCGGCCATCGCGTCGGCCGTGCTGTTGATGAACCGGGATACCGAGGTCCCGTCGACACCGCTCTCGGGCCCGAGGTCGGTGGACAGCCGCATCAGCTGCTCCTTGACCTGATCCCACTCCACCGGAACGGCGGTGCGGTCCAGGCCGATTACGGCGTCGTCGGGCAGCGTCGGACCGCTCGACCGGTAGGCGGGCGCCAGCTGTACATAGCGCGCGGCCACCAGGTTCTGCGCGACGATCACCGCTTTCGCATCCGCGGGGATCGGCACATCGTGGTCGACCTTGAGGGTCACCCGGGTTTGGGTGCCCTCCGGCTTGATCGATTCGATGGTGCCGACCTTGACACCGGAGACCCGGACATCGTCACCTGGGTAGACGCCCGTGGCCGAGGTGAACAGTGCGGAGATGGTCTTCTGGCCGAAGACGGCCTGGCGCAGCAGCACTGCCGCACCGACCACCAGCAGCGCTACCAGGGCTACCGCAAGCCACTTACCGAGACGACTGCGGTTCATCAGCGTGAACCTCCGGGAATTCCGTTGTAGGGCAGAGGCAGTTCGGCTCGCGGGCCGGCGTTGTCCGGCGGCTGACCGGCATTCGTCCCACGCCGGAACCCGAACGCGTAGTCGAAGAACGGCTGCAACAGCTGAGCGGGCTGCAGGTTCGGGACATAGGCGTTGTAGTACGCCCCGTTCGCCAGTGTTTCCGCTTGGGACAGCTGGAACTTGTTCAGGTTTGGCAACGCCTTGGTGATGTTGTCACGGTTGCGTTCCAGCATCGCGGTGACCGAGTTGAGGCGCTTGAGGGTGGGTGCCAGTTGCGCCTCATTGTCGGCGACGAGTCCACTGAGTTGCTGGGAGACCGCCGAGGTGTTGGCCAGTAGATCGACGATGGCCTGGCGCCGGTCGTTGAGCACGCCGAGCAGATCATTGGCGTTCAGGATCAACGTGTTCAGCTGATCGCTGCGCTGTGACAGCACAACGGTCACATCACTCGCGCTCTTGAGCAGGCTGGCCAGGCTTTCGTTGCGCCCGTTGATCGATTTCGACAGCCGGCTCAGGCCGTCGAACGTCGGCCCGAGCTTCGGTGCGACCTGGTCGATGGTGGCCGACAGCGTGTCCAGTGACTGGTTCAGCGACGCGGTGTCAGTACCCGCCGAGTTGGTGGTCAGGTCACTGACCGCGTCGGTCAGCGAGTACGGCGACGACGTACGCGACGTCGGGATCACGTCGGTGGTACGCAGGGTGCCGGCGCCGTCGGACTCCAACGTCAGCACCCGCTCACCCAGCAGCGAACCGGTGCGGATATGCGCGGTGGTCAGCGACCCCAGGGGGTACTTGCCCTCCGTGGTGAACGTGACCAACGCGTCACCGTTCGCCAGCGAAACGTCGGTGACCGAACCGATCTTGATTCCGGACAACGTGACGTCATTGCCCACGGCGATGCCGCCGGCCTCGGTGAACAGGGCCTGATGGCGCACCGAGGAGGCCCACTGCTGCAGCCGTTCGGGTTGCAGCCCGACGGCGATGATGAGCATCATCAGCACGACGCCGATGAAACCTGCCTTGATCAGGTTTGATTCGCGGTACTTGAGCATCAGGGCTCCGCGCACCTCCCGCCTTCTTGTTTGATCATCGGGAAGTGCGCTGTGCGCCCCTGCAGATCGGTGACACGGATGGAAAGTCCGCAGATGTAGTACATGATCCAGCTGCCGTAGGAACCCAGCCGGGCCAACTTGCGGAAATTGTCGGGAGCCTTCTGCAAGCCCCGATCCAGGACGATCTGGTGATCGTCGAGCAACGGTGCCAGGCGGTTCATCTGATCGACGGTGCCCTTGAGTGCCGGCCGCGCCTCGGTGAGAAGGCTTGCCAGCGAGGCGGTTCCGTTGTCCAACTGCGTCACGGCGGTACCGAGCGGGTCGCGATCCTGCGACAGGCCGCTGATCAACTGCTCGAGGCGGTCGACCGTTCCGTCGAACTTCTTGCCATCCTTGGCCAGGGTGCCGACCACCGAATTCAGGTTGTCGATCAGCTGCTGGATGACCTGGTCATTGTTGGCCAACGTATTCGAGAACGACGAGGTCTTGCTCAGCAGCGAATCCAGGGTATCGCCCTGCCCTTGAAAGATCTGGATCAGGGATGACGTCAACGCGTTGACGTCCTGTGGGTTCAGCCCCTGGATGACCGGTCGCAGGCCTCCGAGCAGCAAATCGAGATCCAGGGCACTTGCGGTGCGCTCCTTGGGAATCTGTGCCCCGGCGGGTAGGAGCTTCGTCGAGCCTGGGCTGTCGATCAGTTCCAGGTACCTGTCGCCGACCAGGTTCAGGTAGCGCACCGCGACTTTGGTACTCGTGGTCAGCGCGACGCTACGGTCGGTGTCGAAGTCCACCTTGACTGACTTGTCCGGTTGTAGCGAAACGCTTTTCACAGTTCCGACGCGCACACCGGCCACGCGGACCGAGTCCCCTGACTCCAGCCTCGACGCGTCACCGAACACCGCCGAGTAACCCGAGTAGGAACCACCGCGGTACTCCGAGAACGTCATGAACAGGAAGGCCGTGAGGACGGCCATCACCACCGCGAAGGACCCAAACTTGATGAATGTGCTTCTGCCGCGTTTCATCCCGGTTGTCCGATCTGCATGGTGTTACGTGGCGGACCGTCGAGCGGGCCGAACAGGATCTGCTTGAGTCCGTCGGAATTGAGCAGGATGCCCTGGTTTCCGTACTTGAACGGATTGGCATTGGTATCGGTGACCAGGTACTTGGCCTTGTTACCGAAGCCGATGTACGGCAGGCCCATGCAGTGCGGGCCGCCTTTGGCCGCCACCTTCGGCAGATTCTGCGGGTAGCGGTAACGCTCGATACCCAGCGTGAAGGCCACATTGACCACCACGCCGGGTTCCATCTGAGGCGGTTGGTGGTACAGGTACATCATGCCCTTGAGACCACACTCGATGCCCGGGGCGTACTCGTTCAGCAGATCGGTGGTGGGCGCCAACAGGTTCAGCGTGGTGCTCAGCGCCTGCCGGTTGCCGCCGATGACCTCGTTGCCGGTGTCGGCGAGACCGATGGAGCTGACCAAGAAGTTGTCTAGGTTCTGCTGCTCGGCCACGATGCTGTCACTCAGCTTGTTGGTGTTCTCGACGGTCCTGAGCAGGTCCGGTGCCGCGTCCCCGTAGGCCCGCGATACAGCGGCCATGCTCTCGATGTCCCCGGTCAGGTTGGGCAGGCTCGGCTCGATCTTCTTCAGTACCGCGTCGAAGTCGGACAGCGACTGCCCCATCGCCTCGCCGCGGCCGGAGAAGGCTGACGACAACGCACCCAGGGTCTCGTTGAGCTTGGCCGGGTCGATCTTGTCAAGCACATTGGTGAGCTGCTGGAAGACCGTGTTCATCTCCACGGTGACGTGGTCACCCTGCAGGGTCTGGCCCGGACGCAGCTTCTCGGACGAGGGATTGTCCGGCGCGACGAGTTGGACATATTTGGCGCCGAACACCGTGGTCGAGGCGATGTCAGCCTGAACGTTACTTGGAATCAGACGCAGCTGAGAGGGATTCATCGCCAGGTGCAGCACAGCCTTGCCGTCGGCGCGCTGCTCGATGGAGCTGACGGTGCCCACCTGCACGCCCCGCATCTTCACCTTGGCGTCCGGGTTCATCACCAGGCCGGCGCGGTCCGAGATCAAGGTGATGGGCTCGGTCTTGGTGAAGCTGCCGCGGAACAGGGCGACCGCCAGACCGAAGATCAGTCCTATCGCGACCACGGTCGCCAGCCCGGCCAGTGGCCGCGCAGAGCCCTGAGCACCGAAGCTGCGGCCGGGGCGGGCTGCTACGGGCGCTGCGGCACTTGTGGTTTCGGACCGGTGGGCTGGGCCCGGTCCAACATTTCGTGTCAACTCTTCTCCCTAACCCGACAGGTTGAAGTTTCCGTTGGAGCCGTAGACCGACAGTGACACCAGCAGGGTCACCGAGACCACGACGATCAGCGACGTACGTACGGCGTTACCGACCGCCACCCCGACCCCGGACGGCCCGCCAGAGGCGAAATAGCCGAAGTAGGTGTGGATCAGCAGGATGGTGATGGCCATCAGGACGGCCTGCAGGAATGACCAGAGCAGGTCGATCGGATTGAGGAACGTCGTGAAGTAGTGGTCGTACAGACCGCCTGACTGCCCGAGTAGCACCACGGTGGTGAACTGGGAGGCCAGGAAGGACAGGATCACCGCGATGGCGTAAAGCGGCGTGATGGCGATCATTCCGGCCACAATGCGGGTGGAGACCAGGTATTCGACCGGCCTGATCGCCATGGATTCCAGCGCGTCGATCTCCTCGTTGATCCGCATCGCCCCGAGCTGGGCGGTGACACCTGCACCGAAAGTGGCCGCCAACCCGATACCTGCCACTACGGGCGCGGCGATGCGGACATTGATGAACGCAGCCAAAAAGCCGGTCAGGGCCTCGATCCCGATATTCCCCAGTGAGGAGTAACCCTGGATCGCGAGCACACCGCCGGTGGCCAGGGTAAGAAAACCTACGATGACGACGGTGCCGCCGATCATCGCCAATGTGCCTGCACCCATGCTGATTTCGGCGATCAGCCGGACCAGTTCCTTGCGATAATGCATGGCAGCGTGCGGTGTGCCCGCCAGGGCCTTGAGGTAGAACAGCGTGTGATCGCCGATCCGGCTCAGTGTCGACACCGGCTTGTTGAATTGCCGCGTCACCCTCGGATAGGTCGACCGCAGGATCGTCATGGTTCCCATTGCGTCCCCTGCCTCAGTGCGCCGTCATGCGGATACCGATGGCCGTGACGACCACATTGATCACGAACAACGCCATGAAGGCGTATACGACCGTCTCGTTCACCGCATTACCGACCGCCTTGGCGCCGCCACCGGTGATCGTCAGACCGCGGTAGCAGGCGACCAGCCCCGCGATCAGACCGAACAGCGCCGCCTTGACACAGGAGATGATCACCTCGGGCACCCCGGTCAACAGCGTGATCCCGGCCGCGAACGCACCCGGGTTCACGTCCTGAATGAACACCGAGAACACGTAGCCACCCAGAATGCCGATGATCACCACGAGGCTGTTCAGCAGGAGCGCCACCAGACCCGAGGCCAGCATCCTGGGGGTGACCAGACGCTGGATCGGATTGATACCCAGCACCTCCATCGCGTCGATCTCCTCGCGGATCGTGCGTGAGCCCAGATCCGCACACATCGCGGTGGCCCCGGCGCCGGCGACGATCAGCACCGTCACCATGGGACCCAGCTGGGTCACCGCGCCGAACGCAGCTCCGGCACCCGACAGATCGGCCGCACCCAACTCCCGAAGCAGGATGTTGAGGGTGAAACTCACCAGCACGGTGAACGGAATCGCCACCAGCAGTGTCGGTGCCATCGACACCCGGGCTACGAACCAGCACTGTTCCAGGAACTCCCGTCCCTGGAACGGCCGCTTGAAGATGAACCGGAAGGCGTCCAGCGACATCGCGAACAACGCTCCGACTGCCTGCATCGGACCCGAGATACTGCGCAGCGAAACCCCGGTCGACCATTTATCCGCCATGAGCGCTCCCGTCCCGGCTGGTGGCTGCCGACGCCGCAGTCAGTGCGCCGATATTAGGGGCTACACCGCGCCGGTGCTCGAACAGATCCCCTACGTAGGGTGCGGCCTGCGGCCCCGAGAGGGTCATGCCGCAACCCCTGACCCGGAAATTGCCAACCGGCCGGTTGGGCACCCATGTTCCAGCGAATAGGTTTGGGGCGCAGGGTTTTTCATCGGAACACCCAGGCGTGGACCGTCCGGCCCGATAGCGGTCGGCAAAAGCTCGGTGCGCTCGGACATTTGACGCACCTCCTGCCTTCTGCCGATCGTGTCGACTCCACCGGACCTACCGGTGGAGCCGGACAGATCCGTCCCCACGGCCGCCCCCCGAGTGCCTGATGCTATCGGAACGGCGATCTGTCGCGAGGGCAAATAACGTAGAACTTGCTCCGGTAGTTGACAATTGGTGTGCGCCCGGACGATCGGCTGCACTGTACAGCCGTCCGTGTCGTCGCGGGCGGCATCCACAGTCCCCGCCGGACGGGTTGTGATGGTCGTGGTGATGGGCATCGGGGCGGCGGCCTACGTAACAGCGCCGACGGTCTTGAGTTCGATGATCCGATCCCAGTCCAGACCCAGTTCGCCCAGGATGTCATCGGTCTGTTCGGCGAAACCGGGGGCCGGTCCGGTGCTCGGCGCCGTGACGTCGAATTGCACCGGGTTGGCCACCAACTCAAGCTCGCCTGCCTGCACCAGGTACTCGTTGGCCCGGATCTGGGAATCCTGTGCCGCCTGCAGGGTGTCCTGCACCGGCGCCCACGGCCCGGCCAGTGTGGCGAATCGCTCGCTCCACTCGGGCAAAGTGCGTTTCTTCATCGCCCCGGTGAGGATCTCGACCGCGTCAGGTGTGTTCTCCGCGAACGATTCCGCAGTGGCGAATCTCGGATCGTCGATGTACTGCTCGAGATCCATGTGCCGGCACACATCAGCCCAGAACTTGGTCGGCTGCATCATCACGAAGGAGATGTAACGATCATCGGCCGTGCCGTAGAGGCCCACGAGCGGGTTGATCGGCGAGCCGTGCACCCCGGGCGGTGGCGTCACCATCAGCTGGTTCAGGTGCTGGGTCAGCGCCACTGTGTGGCCCATCGACCACAGACCGCTGCCGAGCAGCGACACGTCCACAATCGACGGCTCACCGGTGCGCTCGCGCTTGAACAGCGCCGCGGCGATGCCGCCGGCGAGGTTCGTGCCCGAGATGGTGTCACCGTAGGCCGGTCCCGGGGGCGCGATCATTCCCTCCATCCCGGCCGGGGTGATCGTGGCGGCCGTGCCGGCCCGGCACCAGAACGCGGTCATGTCGTAGCCACCCTTGACCGACTCCTCGCCGCGGGGACCGAGAGCACTGCCGCGGGCGTAGATGATCTTCGGGTTCACCGCGCGGATGTCGTCGACATCGATACCGAACTTCCCGCGGTGCCCGGGCAGGAAGCTGGTGAGGAACACGTCGGCCCTCTTCGCCAGTTCCAGCAGGATCTCACGCCCTTCCGGCACCGACATGTCGAGTCCGATGCTGCGTTTGCCGCGGTTGGCATGCTCGATATTCGGATTGGGATCGCCTTCGACGCGCAAGGGCCCGGTCTGCCGCAGGCCACGCTGCGGGTCACCGGTGACGGCGTGCTCGACCTTGATGACGTCGGCACCCCACTCCCCCAGCACGGCCCCGGCCGAGGGGACGAATCCGTACATCGCCACTTCGAGAACGCGCACGCCTGCCAATGGACCGCCGGTCACGAGACGACCCGCGCAAACGTCTTGGCCTCCATGAACTCTTCGAGTCCCGCGGTGCCCATCTCCCGGCCGATACCCGACTGCTTGTACCCGCCGAACGGACTGTCCGGACTGAAGTAGTTGCCGCCGTTGATCGAGAACGTTCCGGTGCGGATGCGGCGGGCCACGGCCAGCGCACGGTCCTCGCTGCCGAACACCGCGCCGGAGAGCCCGTAGATCGAGTTGTTGGCGATCCGCACGGCATCGTCGTCGTCCTCGTAGGAGATCACGGCCAGCACAGGGCCGAAGACCTCCTCCTGAGCGATCTCGCTGTCGGGATCGACATCGGCCAGCAGTGTCGGCGTATAGAAGTAGCCCGGGTCGACCTTCTCACCGCCGGTAACCAGGGTGGCCCCGGCCTCCACGGCGCGCTTGACCATGCCGTCGACCTTGTCGCGCTGCTTCTCACTGATCAGCGGTCCCATGTAGGTCTTGGGATCTGTCGGATCGCCAAACCGCACGTGACTGAAGTTCGTCTTGATCAACTCGACGATCTCGTCCTTGTGCTTGGCCGGCACCAGCAGCCGCGAGGTCAGCGCGCAGCCCTGACCGGCGTGGGTGACCATGCTGAAGGCCGAGAACACTGCCGCGGTATTGAAGTCGGCGTCGTCGAGCACGATCGCTGCGGACTTGCCGCCGAGTTCCAGGAACACCTTCTTCAAGGTCTCACTGGCGGCGGCCATGATGCGCCGGCCAGTGGGGGTCGAGCCGGTGAAGGTGACCATGTCGACGTCCGGGCTCGTGGTGAGCACCGCGCCCACCTCGGGATCGGCGCCCGACAGGACGTTGACGACACCTGCGGGGATATCGGTGTGGTTGGCGATCAGCTCACCGAGCGCGAGCGTGATCAACGGAGTGTCCGGAGCGGACTTGAGCACGACCGTGCAACCTGCAGCCAGCGCAGGTGCGAGCTTGGCCAGGGCCAGCTGATTGGGATAGTTGTAGGCGATGATCGCGGCCACCACTCCGGCCGCTTCCTTCTCCACCCACCTGTGGTGCTGCATGCCGCGGCTCTCGATGTTCCCGAGATCTTCGGTCAGCGGGTAGGTCTTCAGCAGGTCCGCGTAGTACCGAACGATGTCGATCGGACCGTCCAGCTGCGCGCCGGCGCACAGGGCCGCGGTGGCCCCCACCTCGGTGGTGGTCAGTGCGGCCAGTTCGTCGCGATGCTCGAGCAGAGCCCGGTGTAGCTGCTCCAGGCAATGGACCCGCAGTTCTGTATTGGTGGACCAGTCGGTGTTGTCGAACGCGTGCCGAGCCGCGGCCACGGCAGTCTGGGCGTCGGCGACGGTGGCGTCCGGCGCGTAGCCGAACACCTCACCGGTAGCTGGATTGACGGAAGGAAACGTCCGCGGCGTCTCGCGCAGCTCTCCGCCGATCAACAACTTCCGGTCAGCCCGCTGTTCTTGCGCGATGGTCGGCGCTTCCTGCTGCATCATCCTCCTCAGGCGATTCCCTACTGTGATGGAAACTGCATTCTCATCACCGGCGAATCATACATTCGCTCGATGAGAACTCAAGTGAAAGCTAGATCAGCTAGTCATGCCCTATTCGCTGCGAATCCACCATCGACCCAGGCGGCATGCTGGTTGACCTCAGATCTTGCGGCGCGGGCCGCTCCGAGAGTACGGTTCTCATAATCGGAAGGATGATTCTTGAGCCCTGAGAAAGTCCGGCTGCGCCCGGCGACCGGAGAACAGTCATGAAGAATGCCGTCGTCACCGGAGGAGGTTCGGGTATCGGAGCGGCCATCGCCGCCCGGCTGCGCGCCGACGGCCTCAACGTCGCGGTGCTCGACCTGCAGCCGTCCGATGACGAATTCGCCCACGTCGCCGACGTGACGGACCGGGCCGCCGTCGACACTGCGCTGAACGCGGTCCGCGCCCAACTCGGACCGATCTCAGTACTGGTGAACGCCGCCGGCCTGGACTGCTTCAAGCGCTTCACCGACGTCTCGTTCGACAAGTGGCAGCAGATCATCGACGTCAACCTCAACGGCGTATTCCACTGCGTGCAGGCGGTGCTGCCCGACATGCTCGAGGCGGGCTGGGGCCGGATCGTCAACATCTCGTCATCTAGCACCCATTCGGGCCAGCCGTTCATGTCGCCCTACGTCGCAGCGAAGTCCGCGGTGAACGGCTTGACGAAGAGCCTGGCGCTGGAGCTTGGTCCGAGCGGCATCACGGTAAACGCCGTACCGCCAGGTTTCATCGACACTCCCATGCTCCGCAAGGCCGAAGGCAAGGGCTTCCTCGGCGACACCGAAAAGCAGATCGAGCAGACCCCGGTGCGGCGAATGGGCAAGCCGGAAGACATCGCCGCCGCCTGCGCATTCTTCGTCTCCGACGAGGCGAGCTACATCACCGGCCAGATTCTTGGCGTCAACGGCGGCCGGAACACCTGACCCGCAGGCGCACCCGAACATCATCAGCGAAAGGACATACGCAGTGGGACGTGTAGAGGGCAAGGTCGCATTCATCACCGGCGCAGCACGCGGCCAGGGCCGCAGCCACGCGATCCGGTTGGCCGAAGAAGGCGCCGACATCATCGCGGTCGACATCTGTAAGAACTACGACACCGTCGGCTATGCGATGGCGACGGCAGAAGACCTCGAAGAGACCAAGAACTACGTCGAGAAGACCGGCCGGCGCATCGTCACCGCCCAGGCCGACGTCCGCAACGAGGCCGAGTTGCGGGCCGCGCTGGACGCAGGACTCGCGGAGTTCGGCAAGCTCGACATCGTCGTGGCCCAGGCCGGCATCGCCGCCATGAAGGGCCAGCCCGCGATGCAAGCCTGGACCGACGGCATCAACACCAACTTCGTCGGCACCATCAACGCCATCCAGGTCGCGCTGCCGCACCTCAAGGAAGGCGCTTCGATCATCGCCACGGCATCGGCCGCAGCTCTCATGGACGCCCACAGCAAGCCCAATCCCGGTGCCGATCCGGGCGGCATGGGCTACATGGTGTCCAAGCGGCTGATCTCCGAATACGTCCATGCGCTGGCCACCGAGTTGGCCGTGCGCGGCATCCGGGCCAACGTCATCCACCCGACCAACTGCAACACCAACATGCTGCAGAGCGAGCCGATGTACCGCTCTTTCCGGCCCGACCTGGAGAACCCCACCCGCGCCGACGCCGAGCCGGTCTTCGGCGTGCAACAAGCCATGAAGGTCAACTTCATCGAGCCCGAAGACATCAGCAACGCGGTGCTCTGGCTGGCCTCCGAAGAGTCCCGGTACGTCACCGGCATGCAACTGCGCGTCGATGCCGGCGGCTACCTCAAGTGGTACGACTACCACGTGTGATGCGGTACCCAACGATTCGAAAGGAGTTGTCGTAGTGAAGGTTTCGGTCGATGCCAGTCGCTGCCAGGGCCACACCCTGTGCTCGATGATCGCGCCCGACTCGTTCGTCCTCGACGACGTCGACGGTCACGCGTCACCGGTTTCCGACGTGGTACCCGCGGATCAGGAGGACGCGGTCCGCGAGGCCGCGCATTCCTGCCCTGAGCAAGCCATCGTCATCGAAGATTGACGCAGACCGAATACCAAAGGGAGACAACGCCGTGAGTATCGACGATGTCACGACCGACGACGACCGCAAGAAGAACAACTATCACTTCGACCGGCACACGCCGGAATACCGGTTGCAGTTCGAAAAGATCACCGAAGAGATGCAGTCCCGCTGCCCCATTGCATGGACCGACGTCTACAACGGGCACTGGGTGGCGGCCGACAGCAAGCATGTCTTCGAACTGGCCCGCTGCCCGGTCGTCTCGAACCATCACGACATCAGCGGCGAGACCCCCTTCCAGGGCATCACGATTCCGAAGGCCAGCCGTGCGACCGTCGTCCGCGGCGGCATCCTGGAGATGGACGAGCCGGAGCACAGCGCCTACCGCGGTGCGCTGAATCCGTACCTGTCCCCTGCCGCGATCAAGCGGTGGGTGCCGTTCGTCGACGAGATCACCCGCGCCGCACTCGACGAGCACATCGAGTCCGGCGAGATCGATTTCGTCGAACATCTGGCCAACGTGGTGCCGGCGGTGTTCACCCTCGCCATGATGGGAATCGAGCTCAAGAAGTGGAACGTCTACAGCGAGCCCACCCATGCTTCGGTGTACACCCCCGAACACTCCCCCGATCGCGAGAAGATCAATGAGCAGCATCGCGAGATGGGCATCGACATCATCAACAACATGATGGAGATCCGGGAGAACCCGCGGCCCGGTCTGGTCAATGCGATGCTGCAGCTCCGTATCGATGGTGAGCCGGCCCCGGATATGGAGATCCTCGGCAACCTCGGCCTGGTGATCGGCGGCGGCTTCGACACCACCACCGCACTGACCGCGCATGCCCTGGAATGGCTGGGCCAGCACCCGGATGAGCGGACCCGGCTGAGCGAGGAGCGCGCCACACTGCTCGACCCGGCCACCGAGGAGTTCCTGCGTTTCTTCACGCCCGCGCCCGGTGACGGCCGGACATTCTCCGAAGACGTCGAGGTCGAAGGGCAGCAGTTCAAGCAGTACGAGCGGCTCTGGCTGTCCTGGGCCATGGCCAACCGTGACCCGGCCGTGTTCGAGAAGCCCAACGAGATCATCCTGGACCGAAAAGGCAACCGGCACTTCAGCTTCGGCATCGGAGTGCACCGCTGCGTGGGTTCCAACGTGGCCCGCACCGTGTTCAAGTCGATGCTCACCGCAGTGCTGGACCGGATGCCCGATTACGAGTGCGATCCCGAGGGCACCGTGCACTACGACACCATCGGGGTCATCCAGGGCATGCGGAATCTTCCGGCACGGTTCACTCCGGGTAAGAAACTGGGGCCAGGCTTGGACGAAACCCTGGAAAAGCTGCAGCGCATCTGCAATGAGCAGGAGTTGGCCCGACCGATCACCGAACGCAAGGAAGCCGCCGTCATCGACTGAGGCCCGGTTTCGCGAGGACGCCTTGGACGTCTGCCGCCTGTTAACCTCGAACAAGGTCGGGTCCGGCAAACGTGCAAGGCGTCGCCTTTCGGGCGCACAAACATGGGGGTTCCAACAGGTGATCAAGGTTTCTTTCAAGTACATCGCGGCCGCTGTCGGCGGACTGGCGCTTTCCGTTCCGCTGGTGACCGGGGTCGCGTCGGCGCAACCCGATTTCAGCGGCGTGGTCAACACGACATGTAGCTACGAGCAGGTGATGGCGGCGCTCAACGCGCAGCGTCCCGACCTGGCCCAGCAGTTCAACGCTTCCCCTTTCGCCCAGGGAGCGCTGCGCAACTTCCTGGCCTCGGGTCCGGTCGAGCGTCAGCAGACGGTGGCACAGCTGCAGGCGAGCCCGGCCGCCCAGGAGTACTTCGGGCCGATCAACTCGATCGCGGGTAGCTGCAACAACTACTGATCTCTTCCGCATTGTCGCGCTGGGCCGTCGCGTCGCCGTCGTGTTTCCGCCGTTGTCACGCTGGAGTGGCGCTCGGCCTCGAGCGCCACTCTGGGCTGACAAATTGGCGTGTTGCCGCGGCGGCCGGCGACCGAATGCCCCCGGGTTTGTCACGCTGGAGTGGCGCCCGAAACCCGCAGCCACTCCAGCGTGACAAACCCCCCCGCGCCGTTGTCGCTCGAGACACGACGACGGCGCCGGCTACTGCGGCTGGTTGGGTACGCCGGGGAACAACTGCTCGGTCGGGCCGACAGTCACCCATCCACCCAACTTGGTGACCAGGTGTGGCAAGAACACCGACGCGTAGACCGCGTGGCCGACCACGACGACGGCGATCACCGACAGCACTGCTGACTGCACCCGGGTCTTCGAGATCTCGTCCGCCCACATCTCGATGACATTGCGGCCCTGGGCATCGGTGCGGCCCAGCAGGTAGGTGAACACCATCATCTGCACGCCCATCGCGATGGCGTCGTAGATCGGGTACTGGTGTTTGGTCCCCTCCCACAGGCCCAGCCCTTCGATGACGTAGCCGTAATAGAAGAGACCCAACCGCGCACCGATGATCGCGTTGAAGAACAGGGCCCAGCAGAACCCGACGGCGAAGCCCACCAGCAGCAGTGTCTGCGGACGTCGCCAATTCCACTTCCGGCTCGCCGAGCGCCCCAATGCCGCACCGATGATCGCCGGCAGCACGAAGTACCCCATGTAGCCGACCGGTACCGCTGAGGGCAGTCCGCCCCAGGTCATGTTCAGCGGCCACCACGACGGCATCCGCGGTAGCGCTGGCGGGAACTGGGCATACATCGCCCAGTCGTAGGGCGCCTCGATCCACGAGAACGACAGCGCCGAGATGCACAGCAACAGCAAGGGATGCAGTCGCCCGCGCCGACAGCTCAGGTATATCCCGATGGCCAGGAATCCCAAACCGCTGAGGTACCCGAAGGCAACTCCGGCCTTGATCAGGAAGTCGATGTTCACCGGTCGGCCTCCGTGGTGGAGGTACGGCGCGCCTCGGGATCGAAATAGAGGACGAGGCCGACGATCAGGGCGATCAGAACGAACAGGCTGCCGAGCATGATGAGAGCGCCCACCGGCACCTCCTTTTCTGTGATCTCCGGTGGCTAGCGGCCAGGTCCGTTGGGCCACTTCAGGAGTGAACCGCCGTCGACACGGATCTGCTGTCCGGTGATGTAGCGGCTGTCATCACTGGCCAGGAACACCCCGAGGTTGGCCATGTCCTCGGGTTCGATGTACGGGATCGGCATCGCCTGGAAGATCGTGAACAACGGCTCGGCATCCTCGCGGGTGGCCTTCTTGCCCTCGGCGGTGAGATCGGGCCGGAACATCGAATACATGCCGTCGTTCTGCAGCAGGTGGGTGTTGCAGTTGGTCGGGTGAATCGCGTTGACCCGGATCATCTTCGGGGCCAGGTGCAGGCTCATCTCTTCGACATACTCGATGATGACGCGCTTGCTCCACCCATAGCCCGCGCCGCCCGGACCCATGTTGGGGTTGTCGGTGGTGCCCCGGATCATGCCGGCGGTGGAACCGGTGACGATGATCGACGAACCGTCGGGCAGGTGTGGGACGGTAACGGCGACGGTGTTCATCACACCGACCAGGTCGACGTCGGAGGCATCGACGAACTGCATCGGATCCGGCGTCCCCATGGCCATCGGCAGGATGCCGGCGTTGGCGACCACGATGTCGATCTTGCCGAGGTCGGCGATGCCCGCCTCGACCGCGTCGCGCAGTTCGTGGCGCTCCCGGACGTCGGCGACCCGGGCGACGATGCGACGGCCGAGTTCCTTGACGGCCCTTTCGGTTTCGGCCAGGTCGTCGGCGGTGGCCAGCGGGTACGGGTTTGACGGGATGTCGCGACAGATGTCGACGGCGATGATGTCGGCTCCTTCGCGGGCCATCGCGAGCGCATGCGCTCGCCCCTGCCCGCGGGCGGCACCGGTGATGAAAGCAACCTTGCCATCGAGCTTTCCGGTCATGTGTGCTCCTATTTCTGCTGGCCGGTCAGGCGGCGGGTTTGAATTCGATGTGAAGCTCGCTGAGCCCTCGCATGATGAACGTCGGCTCGTAGGTGTATCGCCGGTCCTCGGCCGGTCCGTGGTGCTCGGTGGAGATCGTGATGTCGGACATCCGGTCCAAGATCCGGTTCAGCGAGATCCGCCCTTCCGCGCGTGCCAGTGGCGCGCCCGGGCAGGAATGCACACCCCGGATGAACGCGATCTGTTCGCGCACGTTCGTACGATCGGGCTGAAAGGTATTGGGGTCTGCGAACTTACGTTCGTCACGGTTGCACGCCCCGGGCAGCACCATCACCGTCGACCCGGCAGGAACCGCGACGTCACCGATGCTGGTGGTCTTGCTGGCCATCCGGAAATGCGATTTGACCGGGCTCTCCAGCCGTAGCGTCTCTTCGAGGAACGACGGAATCCGGCCGCGATCGTCGCGCAGCATCGTCTCGAATCCCGGGTTGTCGGCGATGAATCGGACCGCCGAGCTGACCAGTTTCGTCGTGGTCTCCGTACCCGCCGCGAACAGGAACGTCGACAGGTTCATGACGTCCTCGATGTCGGGCGTCGAGCCGTCTTCGTACTTGGCCAGGGCGAGCTCGGTCAGCACGTCCTCGCGCGGTGAGCGCCTGCGGTCCTCGATGTAGGCGTAGAACTTGTCATTGAGCCACTGGAGAGGATTGTGGGTCGTCGGCGCTTCCTTACCGAGCTCGCCGACGGTCTCCAGCGCGAACGCCGCCTTGAACTCCTCGTGATCCTCACCCGGAACGCCCAGGAGATCGGCAATGACCAAGAGGGAGAACGGCTTGGCGTAATCGGCGAGGAACTCGGCTGAGCCGCGGTCGACGAAGGTGTCGAGTTGCTGATCTGCCAGCCGCCACATGAAGTCCTCGTTCTCCTTGAGGCGCTTGGGCGTGATCAGCTTGTTCATCAGACCGCGTGTGCGGGTGTGAAGCGGAGGATCCTGTGAGGTGATGTGCTCGCCCATCGGGACTGCGAGCCGGTGCTCCTCGATCAAGTCGGTGACGTCATCGCACTCGCCCGGCGCGATCGGCATCCCCGAGAACGGCCCCGCCACCGATACGCACGACGAGAACGCCGGGTCCCTGTAGACGGCGAGCGCCTCGTCATAGCCCGTCACTGCCAAGACGTTGAACGGAGTGGCATGCGCGACAGGACACTTGGACCGCAGATGATCGAAGTAGGGGTACGGGTCGGGCACCAGCGTCGGGTCGGTGAAGAAATCCACTGTCTCGAAGTCGGCCACTTCACGCTCCTGCCGGGTCGAAGAGGACGGGCAGCGAAGTCGGCGAACGGAAGACCTGTCCTCGGATGTGCGGGTCGCCTCCGTCCGGGTCCAGCCGTAGGTTCGGTAGTCGATCCAGTAGAAGATTGACGGCCGTGCGCATTTCCAGACGCGCCAGATGCATGCCCAGGCACACGTGCACACCGTGACCCCAACCGAGGTTGCCCTTTGCGGTGCGGAAGATGTCGAATTGGTCGGGGTTCTCCCACCGATCTTCCTGCCGATTCGCCGAGCCGAGCATCGGCATCACCGAACAGCCTGCGGGGATGTGTACTCCGCCGAGTACGGTGTCGCAGGTGGCGGTCCGGGTGATGGTCAGCAGCGGCGGATTCCAGCGCACCGCTTCCTCGATGGCCTGTGCCAGGAGTGACCGGTCTTCCCGCACTGCGTCCAGTTGCGTTGTGTCCGAGAGTAATCCGAACAGAAGATTGCCCAGTGACCGGTAGGTGGTTTCCACGCCGGCAGGGAGCAACAGTCGGAGGAACGAGAAGATCTCCTCGTCGGTGAGCTTCTCGCCGTCGATCTCGGCCTCGGCGAGCAGGCTGATCATGTCGTCCTTCGGCTCGGCCCGGCGGGCCTGAAGGATCGGGGCGAAGTACTCGCACAGCGCCGCTGACGCCGCCAGTCCGCGTTCGGGATTCATGATCCAACTCAGCAGCGAGATGGACCAGCGCTGGAACTGGGGGTAGTCCTTTTCCGGCAGTCCCAGCAAGCCCGCGATGATCCGGCTCGGATAGTCGAATGTGAATGCTTTCACCAGGTCGACCTTGCCGTCGGATGCGAACTTGTCGATGAGCTCGTTTGCGACGCGGCCCACCAGCTCGTCTTCCCAACGCGCCAAGGCCTTTTGCGAGAACGCCTTCGACACCAACGACCGCAGCCGGCCGTGCACCGGTTCGTCCATGCCCAGCATCACGCGCTCGCCGAGCACCGGGCCGAATGCTGCGATGACGCCCGACGACGAGAACGTCAGGTTGTCGCGCAGCATCTGCTGGGCATCCTCGTAGCGGTAGACAATAAATACCGGTAGACCGGCCTCACCCGGCATCGCCGACATGTCGATCCGCTGAATTGGCTCCTCACGCCGAAGCCGGGCCAGCTCGGGGAACGGATCCCGGACGTCTCCCGATACGGCGTCGTCGAACGAGCCGAAGTCCTCCAGGTCGTCAAATAATTGCGACAAAGTGCTCTCCTCCTAGCCGGCCGGGTAGGCGACGGACTTGATCTCGGTGTACTGCTCGAATCCCGCGATACCGTTCTGGCGTCCCACGCCGCTGTTCTTGTAGCCGCCGAACGGTGTGTCTGCGCCATAACCCGCGGTGCCGTTGAGCCCGATGAACCCGGCCCGCAGGCGGCGTGCGACGGCGAGCGAGCGGTCCAGCGAGCTCGACATCACGTTGCCGGCGAGTCCGTAAGGGCTGTCGTTGGCGATCCGGACGGCGTCGTCTTCGTCCTCGTAGGGGATGACGACCAATACCGGACCGAAGATCTCCTCCTGCGCGATCGTCATCGAGTTGTCCACATCGGTGAAAAGTGTTGGTTTGACCCAGAATCCCTTGTCGAACTGCTCGGGCGCCTCGGTGCTGCCCACCAGCATCGTGGCGCCTTCCTCGACGCCTTTCCTGATGTAGCCCAAGATGCGTGACTGCTGCTTGGCCGAGATGACCGGACCGCAGAGGGTTCCGGGATCCTGCGGATCACCGGGGGCGATGTTCTCGTAGATGGCCTTGAGGATCGCGACGCCTTCGTTGTAACGCGAACGCGGCAACAGCATTCGGGTAGGCGCGGCGCAGCCCTGCCCGGCGTGCATCAACGGGCCGATTCCGATCAAACATGCGGAGTTGAACGCTGTGTCATCCAAGTCCTCCAACACGATCGTCGCGGACTTGCCCCCGAGCTCGAGGAACAGCCGCTTCATCGTCGCGGCACCCTTTTCCATGATCCGCTTGCCCACCGCCGTGGAGCCGGTGAACGAGATCATGTCGACCTTGGGTGACAGGGTCAGTTCTTCGCCGACGAGGTGGTCCGATGCCGTCACGACATTCACCACACCCGCCGGGATATCGGTGTTCTCGGCGATGAGCCGGCCGAGCCGGGTCGCGTTGAACGGCGTGTCGGGTGCGGGCTTGAGCACCACGGTGTTTCCCGTCGCCAACGCCTGCCCGAGCTTGTTGATCGTGACCTCGAACGGGAAGTTCCACGGCGTGATCGCGCCGACCACGCCCACGGACTCATGCCACACCTTGCGGGTGGTGTTGACGCCGGTGACCGAGACGACGGTGTCGCCGAGATCCGTCTCCCAGGGGAATGCCTCGATGAGCCTGGCCGGGTACTTGAGACCGTCGGCGAGTGGAGCGTCCAGTTGTGGGCCGTGCGTGACGGCGCGTGGGGCACCGGCCTCGGCGATGAGTTCCTCGCGCAACTCCTCCAATTCGCCCTCGATCGCCTCGTGCAGTTGTTCGAGGCACCGCTTTCGGAGTTGATGGTCGGTGGACCAGCCGGTCTCGTCGAATGATCGACGGGCGGCATCGATGGCCCGCCTCATGTCGGCCTTCGAGGCGTTCGAGACCTCGCCGAGGGCCTGTTCGTTCGCCGGGTTGATGTTGGCGAAGGTGCCGGCCTCACCGTCGACGAGCTTGCCGTCGATCAACATTCGCGTCTCGAAGTCAGCCATGGTCTGCGCCTTCCCCTCGGAGTGCGCCGAACCGCGGGATGCCCATCATCAGCCGGGTCATCTGGTGCAGGCCGGCCGCGGGCAACAAGCGGTTGGCGATCAACAACATTCGCGCATCCGGCCCGACTGCTGTCTTGACGAACGGCTTCGTACTGCCGAGTGCCTTCACCAGCCCCGCCGCGAATTGCTCAGGCGGTCGGGCCGCACGCTTCATCATGGCCCGCCCCCGTCTGTCCATGGTGCTGTGGTGGCGGGCGTACGGTCCGTCCAGGT
Source organism: Mycolicibacterium fortuitum subsp. fortuitum (assembly GCF_022179545.1). The sequence goes on from NZ_AP025518.1 coordinate 4,327,807, forward strand.
CACGCACGTCTGTCGTGCCCGCATCGGTGATGATCTCCGTGTCATAGGTTCCGGTGACCAGGATGGAGACGCCGATCCCGAACGGCGCGACCTCCCCGGCCATCGACTCGCCCCACCGTTCCAGCGCCCCCTTGACCGCCGAATACGGTGCTGTTGCAGGCATTCCACGCACACCGGCGGCACTGGAGATCAGCACGATGCGACCCCGCCCGGCCCTCCGCATGGACGGCAGAAGGGCCTTGGTGAGCGCCACCGGGCCGAAGACGTTGGTCGCGAACATGCGTTCCCACAGATCCGGCGGCGTCTCCTCGACCATCCCGGCCGCCGAGATCCCCGCGTTGTGCACCACCGCATGCGGCGCGCCGACGATTTCCTCGATGGACTTGGCCGCCGCGGCAATCGACTCCGCGTCCGTCAGATCGAGTTGGACACCGATCAGCCTGTCATCGTCGTCGCCAGTTCCCGTTGCCTGGCGCAGCAACGCCATCCCCGTGTCCGGTGAGCGCATCGCAGCGATCACGCGCCACCCCTCGCGATAAAGGCGCGTGGCCGATGCGAAGCCGAGTCCGCGGGAGGCCCCGGTGATGACGACACTGCGAGGCTCACCCATTCTGGTTCTCCGATGCGCACCGATTGCTCTTCGAACCCAGCGCGACGTCGGGGTTGCGAGACGGGCCCTGTTGCCAGGTGGACCACTTGCCTACCGAGTACGGTCCCTCGGCTCCGTTCGCCCGGTAATAGCCTTGCGGGTCATAGATCTTGGCTTCGGGGAAGGGCCACGGGCAGGCGACGGAGGTCGCCGCGCCGCTCGCCTTGATGACCCAGAACCATCCGCCGTAGGCGAAGTACGACACATTGATGATCGCGAACATCACCAGGAACGTGCCGAGGACCGGCTTGCTCGGGAAGAGCTTCGCCTTCGCCGCGAGCTTCTCCGCCACCGACTTTCCGGTGTCGTCGCGATAGACGAGGATGGCCGCCGGAATCATCACGAAGGTCACCGAGAGCGATTCCCAGATCAGCGGGAACTGGAAGGTGCTGCCGGGGAACAACGTTCCGAACGGGATCGCCTGCGAGTAGATGTACAGCCCGGTTCGGACCAGGCTGACCTCCAGGATGGCATCGAAGATGAAGCCGATGACCAAAACCAGTGCACCCAAACTGATCAGGGGGTGTCGGCTGACGAACGCCTCCGGGCCGCGCTTGGCCTGCAGCTTGCGCAGGATCCAGATCCCCGGGAAGTACGGCCCGAAGTAGAACAACACGTAGCCGAAGACGATGAACGGTTCCACCGTCGGCGACATCATGATCAGGTACCAGTTCTCTGGCCAGTGCAGCAGCATCGGGTTGTACACCGCGTAAGGCGACCAGTTCATGATCGGGTCCTGCCAGACGATCAGCGTCGTGCACAGAACCATGAGCAGCACCGGGCTGCCGGGGTTTTTCCGCCAGCCGACGATGAACATGGTGGTGAACACCACGACGATGATCACGGCGCCCACCTGCGGGATGATCTGCCAGTGATCGAACGCGGTCAGGAATCCGACGGGACGTGGCCGCCCCTCAACGTTCAGGTTGGCCACCCGCGGGTCGACGTCCGTGCGACCGACCGCGACGAACAAGCCGAGAAAGCCGAGCCAAGCAAGCAGGGCGATCACCCGGCCCCAGTTCGGTCCCTTGCGCGACGGACGAGCGGCCTTCGTCTCGGTCGCTACGGATTCTTTGGTGGTCATGTCAGGCCTCCCCGAAACGATCGACCAGGTGCGAGTTGACGCCGTCCGAATCCAGCGTCCGGGCCACCAGGTAGCCCGATCCCATCCATGCCCGCCGTGTCCACTTCCCCAGGGACACGCGGGTTCCGGGTGCACCGGAGGCGGCCGGCATCATCTTCACGCGCTCGAGTGCTTCTTTGACCCCGCGCGGGCTCAGCGGGTGGGCATCACTGAAGGCCCGCACCAACGTGGCAGCGACGTCGTGATTGACCACCGTGACGCAGTACTCGGGACGACTTCCGTTGTACCGCTGGGCATATCGGTCAAGCCAGTCCTGTCCGACCGAGTTCGCCTCGTCGTACTGATCGACTCCGACCCAGCCCAGAAACGCGTTCCACATGATCGGGTTGACCCAGGCGTTCTGGAATGCGGTGGTGGTGAACCGCGGTGGATCCCAGTTGACGGCCTCGAGCGCCGGGTTGATGAAGACGATGCCGAAACCGAAACCGAGATGCACGATCGCCTCGGCCTTCGCTTCGTGCAGCGTACTCACCGCGGCATTGATGTCCTGGGCGGTCTGCGCGATCGCGGCTTCGGCGACTATCCGAATACCCTTGCGGGCACATGCAGTTCGTAGGTTCTTCAGATAGCTGTCCCCGATGAGGCTCTGTTCGACCAGTACGCCGATGTCGGTCAGGCCCCGCTTGGAGACCAGGTCCGCCAGGAAGATGGGTTCGTCGGTCATCGATCCCTGTGGGAACGCGAACGTCCACTCCCCGAGCCAGTCGTCAGTTCCCGTGACGCTGATCGCCGGCACCTTGAAGCGCTCCTCGATCGCTTCCCGCAGCGGCACGCAGTTGTCGGTGATGTTCGGTCCGAACACCACCAGGCAACCCTCGTCGACGAGCTCGCCATAGGCGTCGATGACCGCCTTGACCGAACCCTTGGGCAGCCCTTCCACCTCGCGGTAGATCATCTGCACGGGGCGATCCATCAACCCTTGCTCGACGGCCTCCTCGAACACCAGGTCAAACGTCTGGGTGAACGAGGCCATCAGTTCTTCAGGGAAGCCCGGCGGCAAGGTGAAGTCCATCAGATAGCCGACCTTGATGGGCTGCGCTGTGCTCTCGTACGACATCTGACCTCCATGGTTCGGCGTTCATCGTGGGAGCGCCACGGGCCGACCTAATATTTGTTCTGACACTAATTAGGGGTGCCTGCACCGTCAATCACCCGGCGCGGATCCGCCCAGGTAGACGTCGATCATCTCGTGAAGACCGCGGCCCACCGCGACGTCGTCGGTCAAGGGCCCGGCGATCGCCACCCTGGCCGCCAGCGCGACCGGCAACCCCTCGGCGATGAGCCGGCCAGCTGCGATCAACACGCGGGTCGATGCGACTTCGCGCAACCCTCCGGTCTCCAGTCGCCGGATGGCCTGCCCGAACCGCACCAACTCCACGGCCGTGGAATGATCCACGCCCGCCTCGTGGGCAATGATCCCCTCTTCGACATCGGGAGCCGGAAACCCGAACTCGATGGCCACCATCCGCTGGCGCGTCGAGTCCTTGAGATCTTTCAGAACGCTTTGATAGCCCGGGTTGTAGGACATGACCAGGCCGAAACCCGGTGCGGCGTCCAAGGTGACGCCGAGACGCTCGATGGGCAACTGCCGCCGGTAGTCGGACAGCGGATGCAACACCACGGTGGTGTCCTGCCGGGCTTCGACCACCTCGTCGAGGTAGCAGATGGCACCCTCCCGCACCGCCCGGGTCAGCGGCCCGTCCACCCAGACCGTCTCGTCACCGCGCAGCAGATACCGGCCGACCAGGTCGGCGGTGGTCAGGTCGTCGTGGCAGGCGACGGTGATCAACGGACGCCCGAGGTCATGGGCCATCGCCTCGACGAAACGCGTCTTGCCGCACCCCGTCGGTCCCTTCAACACCAGCGACAGCCCCTGACGGTAGGCCGCCTTGAACACGACTTCCTCGTCACCGACCGGCTGATAGTAGGGACGCGCACTGAGAGCCTGTGAACTGGCGCCGTTCTGGTGAGCGAGTCCGGACTCGTTGGCCATCAACACACCTTTCGTCGTATCCGCGACACTGCGGTACCGAGCGAGCCTAGCTCGGAACAGATGTTTGTTTCAAGCATCGAATGCCGTGCCGATGCGGAGGTGTTGGAAAGTCCAATGACATTCCCGCACTTGACATCACCATCTCGGTCATGACACCCGGCGGCGAACCTCGCCGGAGCGAATCGCCGAACGGAACATCGGCCCGATGACGCCGGCGAGCTGATCGGGACTGGAGATGGTGACGTGCGCGGTACTGCCGAACACGCGGCGCAGAGACTCCACGTCGGTACTGGCACCGATGGTCAGACACACGGCACCGGTCCCCCGGCGCCGAGCCTCGATCAAGGCGCGTCTGGCATCGGCGGCGCCGTAGGCCTTCTCGTAACCATGGTCATAGGCCAGCCCGTCCGACAGCACCACCAGCAGCCGCCGCGAGGTGCCCCCGCGCTCCTCCAACACTGCCGAGCCGTGCCGGATCGCCGCGCCGAGGCGCGAATAGGCCCCGGGTTCGAGGCTGTTGAGTCGTCGGATCACCTGCGCATCCAAATGGTCGTCGAACCGCTTGACCGGGACCATGGTCACAGCCGACCGCCCCTGGGAGTAGTAGGCGTACAACGACACCCGGTCGCCCAGGTCGTGTAGCGCGACCATCAGATGGGCCACCGCCGTGCGCTGCTGCTGGTGCACCGTGCGGCCGACGGTGCCCGGCTCCGCAGCCGAGCCGGAGACGTCCAACAGCAGCAGCACCGACAGATCGCGTCGTCGTCGCAGACTGTCGAGATACACGGCCTCGTCGGGCACCGACCCGGCCCGAACTTCGACGCGTGCCTCGAGAGCGGCGTCGATGTCGATGTCGTCGCCCTGGGGCTGGCGGTGCCGTCGATGCAGCCCCATGCCGAGGCGCGCCAGTGGCCGCCGGATGCTGATCGCGTCTTCGATCTGCTGGGTGGCGTATGCCTTGATCTGCGGGTCAGCCTCGCGGACAGTGCACCAATCGAGGCGATAGGCCTGGCGTTCGGCGTTCCACTCCGGGTACCTCACCCCCTCGGTCTTGATGTCGACGATCTCCTCCGACGGTGCGGTGGCCAGCGACGAGACCGCCCGTAGCCCGCGTTTCGCTGAGTTGGTCCGGTGCGTCGGCGAATCGGCACCGGGCGGCCCCCCACCGTTGCCGCCCGTCTTGCGCGCCGAGGCCAGCAGTTTCTTGAGCCACTTACCGATTGCCCCGCCGCCGCCGACCGGGCTGGAGAACAGATCGGGGTCATCGGAATCATCAACATCGTCCTCGTCGAGTTCCTGGAGTTCCCGGGCGCCCGGTTTGCGCGGCACGTGTCCGACAGACTGTTGATCCTCCTGCCCGACGGCGGAAGCGCATGCCGCCTGCACCTTCTTGGCGTTGACCTCGCCAAAGGCCGTCGGCGGATCAGGCAATACGTCCTTTCCCCGTGCGATCAGCAGCGAGGCCGCGGGCGAATCGCTGCGCCCACCGATGCTTCGATCTGCCAACGCGCCCAGTGTGATCGGCAGGAGTGCGTCGTTCTCCAAGAGTGCCCGGTGCGCCTCGACGGCCAGGTAACGCCGGGCCAGCCGCCGGTGACGGACCAATGCTCCGATCACGTCCGGAGCCAGACTGCCGGCTGCGATGAGCGACGCCTGCACGGCTACCGATTCCAGCTGCGAGCGCGCGGGACCCGCGGGGTCCACGAACACGGTCTGGCCGTCGGTCCACGGTGGGGCGCCGGAGTCGGCCGCCGCGACCGCGACCGGGCGACCCGCGAGTGCGGAGGCCAGCATGCCCAACCCGGCGAAACGGCCACCGTCACCGCCATCTGACAACTGACACCTCCACCGTAGCGCTTCGATTGACCAAATATCTGTTCCACCGTAGAGTTCGGACCTACCGGAGTCAATGAACTCGGTCGACCGGCGGACGTGGCGTCGCCAGCCAAGTGCACACCAACCAGTAAGGGCTGCAAATTGATTGACTTCAACGGCCGGGTCGCAGTGGTGACCGGGGCCGGCCGTGGTCTCGGTCGGGAGTACGCGCTCGCGTTGGCAAGGCGCGGCGCCGCAGTCGTCGTCAACGATCTCGGCGGTTCCATGTCGGGCCGGGGCTCGGACATCGCGGTGGCCGATCAGGTTGTCGCGGAGATCTCCGCGGCAGGCGGCACCGCAGTGGCCTCCTACGATTCGGTCGACAGTCCTGAAGGCGGTGAGGCGATCGTGCACGCCGCCCTCGACCGGTTCGGCCGACTCGACGCCGTGATCAGCAACGCAGGCATCTTCAACAGCATCCCGTTCGACGAACTGTCCGCCGAGGATTGGCGGCGCATGCTGCGCGTGCACCTCGACGGCGGCTTCTACCTCTCCCAACCTGCGTACCGCGCGATGAAGAGCCAGGGCTATGGCCGGTTCGTCTTCATCGCCTCGTCGGCGGGAATGTTCGGGCAGCACCTCGAAGCCCATTACGCCGCAGCCAAGGCCGGCCTGGTCGGGTTGAGCAACGTGATCGCGCTCGAGGGTGCACCGCACGGAATCCTGGCCAACACCGTGCTGCCCTTCGGCATGTCCAGGATGGTCACCGAGACCCTCGGCGATCCGAAAGCGCTTGAGGACAACGGCTTTTTCCGGGCCATCCGACCCGAGCTCGTCGCACCGCTGGTGGTGTATCTGGCCAGCAACAGCTGCGAGTTCAGCCACCAGAACTTCTCTGCGTGTGCCGGCCGGTTTGCCCGGGTGTTCGTCGGGCTGGGCGAGGGCTGGATGGCGCCGTCCGACAGCAACCCCACTGCCGACGACGTCGCCGCTCACCTATCGGAAGTGACTGCGACAGAACCGTTCACAGTCCCGGGGTCGATCTACGACGAGGTGTTCGGGGTCACCGAACGTCTCGGCGTCAACGCCTGAAACGCTCTGCCGGTGCTGCCAGGATCCTCAGCGTCCCTGCACGGTTCTGGTAGCCTCTAACCCAAATATTGGGTCGGTATACCCAAGACTACGACGGGAGCCAGCAATCATCGTGGAGCCGCGGTGGGCAGTCCCCAGGTAACGCCTGGGGAGCGTAGGACGCTCAAGCGCACCCCAGGTCGCGCAGCTGATATCGGTACCGTCGCCGAGGATCGCACGCGCCGCACCGAGATTCTCGAGACCGCTGCATCATTGATTGCCACCTCCGGCCTCCGCACCTCCCTGCAGGAGATCGCCGATGCGGCAGGCATTCTGCCAGGCAGCCTCTACCACCATTTCGAATCCAAAGAAGCGATCCTGGTGGAACTGCTCGAGCGGTATCACGAGGGCCTCGACCGCATCGCCGAACGCGCCCAGTCCCGGCTGGACGGCCCCGATCCGGCGTCGCCGTTCGACGGTATCGCCGCACTCGGTTCCGACATCGCCCGCTGCGCGGTCGCACACCGGGCCGCACTTCAGATGTCGTTCTACGAGAGCCCGAGCTCCAACCCCGACCTCATCGCACTGGCTCAACGTCGCCCGACCGCCACGCTGGATGCCATGCAGCAGACGCTGCGGGCCGCCCGATGGAGCGGTTATCTGCGCTCGGACATCGACCTGGCCGTGCTCGCCGACCGGATCTGCCAGTCCATGCTGCAGGTCGGCCTCGACGTCATGCGCCACAACTCCGCACCCGAGAAGGTCGCCACGCTGCTCTGCCGGATTCTGTTGGAAGGCTTGTCCACCAGTCAGCCCACCGATGCCGAACTCGACGGGTCCGCAGCCTTTCGTGCGGCCGACGCAGTGGTCCGCAGTTGGGTCGAGGAAGCCAAGTCGCACGCGGATGACAAGACCGCCCACATCCGGGCGGTGGCCCGGGCGGAGTTCGGTCGCCGCGGCTACGAGGGCACGACCGTGCGAGACATCGCCTCGGCCGCGGGCATGGGCACCGGCACGGTATACCGGCTCATCGGGTCGAAGGACGAACTGCTTGCGGCGATCATGCAGTCGTTCGGCGAGAAGATCGCGGTGGGTTGGACAGAGGTTCTTCGCTCCGAGGGCACCGCGGTCGAGAAACTCGATGCGCTGAGCTGGATCCACACCAACGCGCTGGACCAGTTCGGAGACGAGTTCCGGATCCAGCTGGCGTGGATGCGTCAGTCACCGCCCGACACGCCCAACCCCGGATGGTTGTTCACGAAGCGCGTCAAACAAGTGAAATCGCTTCTCTCCGAAGCCATCAAGGTTGGTGAGATCAGCATCGACAGCCCGTCGAACGAGATCCTGGCCCGGTCGGTCATCGGTGTGGGCTGGATCCCCGAGAACATCCTGCGCCAGGTGGGCACCCGCGCGGCGCAGATCCACGTTCGCGACACCAGCCTGCGCGGGGTCATCGCTCGTTAGCCGCACCGTCAGCGGCGCGGCAGCCCCAGCACCTGGGTGGCGATGATGTTGCGCTGAATCTCGGAGGTGCCACCGGCGATGGTGCCGCCGAAGCTTCGGGCGTAACGCTCGAACCAGCTCGCGAAGTAGTGGTCGAGGTTCATGTGCTCGTAGGGACCCGAGGTGGTCGGGTGGATCAACCCGTCCGGTCCAGCGGCGGTCAGCGCGTTCTCGAACGCGTTGCGTTCAGCCTCGGATCCGAACAGCTTGAGCACCGACACCGATGCGGTGTCCGCTTCACCGCGTGACGCCTTGGCGAGCGCCGCAGATCCCATGGCGCGCAAGGCCTGATAGTCCATGATCGTGGTGGCGTACTGGTCGCGCTCCAACTCGGTCTTGGGCTGGAAGTCGGCCAGCATGTTGTCGATCCGGTCGGCGAAACCGAGCCACATCATGGTGCGCTCGTGCCCGAGCGAGCCGTTGGCCACGCCCCACCCGCCGTTGAGCGGGCCGACGAGGTTCTCGGCCGGCACCCGGGCGTCGGTGAAGAACACCTCGTTGAAGTCGAGATTCTCCTCGCCGGTCATGTCGGCGAACGGCCGGCACACCACACCGGGGGTGTCGGTCGGGATGATCAGGACGCTGATTCCCTTGTGCTTCGGCGCATCCGGGTCGGTGCGTACGAATGTCAGCAGCCAATCGGCGTCATGGGCGCCCGAGGTCCACACCTTCTGGCCGTTGACGACGAAGTGGTCGCCATCCAGGACCGCGCGCGTGCGCAGCGACGCCAGATCCGATCCTGCACTCGGCTCGCTCATCCCCAGCGATGCGGTCTTCTCGCCGCGCAGCACGGGGACCGCCCAGCGCTGCTTCTGCTCGTCGGATCCGAACGTAAGCAGTGACGCCGCAATGATATTGACGCCCTGCGGGTTGAAGCTGTGGTAGATCCGGCGGCGGCACAGTTCGTCGAGGTGGACGAACGTCTGTACCACCGTGGCGTTGCGTCCACCGAACTCCGGTGGCTGCGCAGGTAGCAGCCAACCGTTGTCGAACAGAAGTCGCTGCCAATCGCGGGCCCACTGCGGCATGTGCGACACCGACCGGGGCCGCTCCAGCGTCTGCGCCTCCGAGGGCAGGTTGGCATCGAGGAATGCGGAGAACTCGGCGCGGAACTCCTCGACGTCGGAATCGTATGTGAGCTGCATTTACAGTCCCCTGTAGGTCGTGCGGTACTCGGCGGCGATCAACGCGCGGTGCTCGGCGGCTCCGCCCAACAACAGCTCACCGGCCTTGGCTCGCTTGAGCGCGAACTGCACGTCGTTCTCCCAGGTGAAGCCCATGGCCCCGAACAGTTGCAGGCCGTGACGGAAGACCACCGCCTGACACTCCCCCGCTGCGGCCTTCGCCATGGCCGATGCCAGCCGCCGGCGCGGGTCGTCGGCCGCGATCGTCAGTGCGGCGAAATACGAGAGCGCACGGGCTCTTTCGATGGCGACGTGCATGTCAACGGCCTTGTGCTGCACGGCCTGGAACGACCCGATCGCCACACCGAACTGCTGGCGCTGCTTGACGTGTTCGAGGGCCAGGTCGAGAACCCGTTGGCAGGCGCCGACCATCGTGATCGCCATCCCGGTCAGGGCCAGGTGACGCGCCTTCTCGGTATCGATGTGAACACGGTCAGTGTCATCGACATGGATGTCGTCGAACGACACCTCGGCGACGTGCAACACCGGATCGAACACCGCGCTGCGCTTGACGGAAACCTGGCCCGCGTCAACCAGGAACACGCCGCCGTCAGTCACCACCGCCAGCTTCTGCGCGCGGTCGCCGTCCAGGACATGCTGCGCGGTACCGGTCAGCACCCAGCCGGTGGCATCGCGATTGGCGGTCACGCCGCTGTACACCGCGGCGCCGGCCTTGGCCGGCTCGAAGCGATCTCCCGCCAGGGGTGCGTACTGCGTCATGGTCGCCAGGTAGGGCGTCAGGTCGGTGGCCCGGCCGAGCTCCTCCAGCACGATGGCCAGTTCCACCGCATTCTCCGAGTCGGTGAGCTCGGTCCAGCCCTGGTCGATATAGCTCTGCCACAGCGGTGTCGGATCGACACCCTGCTCGGCCACTTCGCGGACCAGCGTGGCCGGGCATTGTTTGGTCACCGCGTCGCGCACGGTTTCCTGCCATAGCCGCTGATCGGCATCGAATTCGAGTAGCAACCGCCGCCTCCTGCCGCACTGTCACGTTCGAGTGAGAATAGCATTCTCTTTCTATGGCGAACGCTTCTCCTCCAACAAGTACCTGTTCTCGGCAGTGGCCGACCATGCGGGTGACCAGCACCGGCGCTTACCTGCGACAAAGCGCCGCAGTGCCTTGAGAACTATGTTCTTGCCATAGAAGAATATGGATCTAGACTGACTGTAAGATCCGGCGAGGCAGACACGTCGTCATAAGCGCGTGCACAGCTCGTTTACGGACGAACATCGGAGGACAGTCTTGGTTCTGAAAGACCCGGCGCAGCCCGGCAGTGCGGGAACTCCGCTCATCGATGCGAGCGTGCACGTCTTCTTCGGTTCGAACAAAGACTTGCGGCAGAACTTCCTGAAGGAGCCGTTCGCCAGCCGCGGCTTCCCCGATTACGAGATGAACTGGTACGGCGCCCCTGGCGGCGAGTACGCCAAGGGCACAAAGGGTCCCGACCGCCAGTATCCCGGCTCCGATCCCGACATCGCGGCGCAGCACCTGTTCGCCGAGCGCGGCGTCGACATCGCGATCCTGCACCCCATGACCCGCGGCATCATGCCCGATCGTCACCTCGGCACCGCGCTGGCCGCCGCGCACAACGCGATGATGGTGACGCGCTGGCTCGAACACGAGGAGCACGGCGAGCGGTTCCGCGGCACCATCCGGGTCAATCCGGACGACATCGTCGGCGCCTTGCGCGAGATCGACAAGTACAAGGACCATCCGCGCGTCGTACAGATCGGCATCCCGATGCAGTCCCGCGAGCTCTATGGCAAGCCGCAGTTCTGGCCGTTGTGGGACGCTGCCGCCGAAGCCGGTCTGCCCGTGGCCGTGCACATCGAGGGTGGGGCGGGCATCCAATTCGCGCCGACGCCGTCGGGCAAGACCCGGACTTACGAGCAGTACCTGGGGTTCATGGCGCTCAACTACATCTACCACCTGATGAACATGATCGCCGAGGGCGTGTTCGAGCGGACCCCCGAGCTGAAGTTCGTGTGGGCCGACGGTGCCGCAGATATGTTGACCCCGTTCATGTGGCGGATGGACTGCTTCGGACGCCCGCACCTGGAGCAGACCCCGTGGGCACCCAAGATGCCGAGTGACTACCTTCCGGAGCACGTGTACTTCATCCAAGGCGCCCTCGACGGACCCGGTGATACCGAGTTCGCCGGAGAGTGGTTGAGCTTCACCGGCAAGGAAGACATGGTGATGTTCGGCTCCAGTTATCCGCACTGGCAGTTGAACGAACCGGAGATCCCCAGCGCGTTCAGCACCGAACAACGCGACAAGTTGTTGTGGCGCAACGCCGCCAAGCTCTACGGCCTGGAAAAAGAAATCGCAGGCTCCGGTTCAGCGTCTGCGGTTGCGGCGCAGTAGGCATTCGAGGGAGGCAGAGCACACATGACAGTCACCACCAACCCCAGGGTGCCGGCGGCCGAACGGATCGCGATCCGTTGCGTCGACTCCGACGTCCACCCCATGCCACGGCGCGGCGAGCTCATCGAGTACATCCCCGAGCCATGGCGCAGCAAGTACTTTCTGAGCCACAAGGTCGGCGAGCAGATCTACTACGACGCGCCGGATTACGCACACGCGTACGCCATGCGGGTGGACGCATTCCCGCCCGACGGTGAATTCGCCTGCAGCGACCCGGATATGGCGTTGCGCCAGCTGATCATGGAGGCCGGCTCCGACATCGCCATCCTCGAGCCCACGCATTCCGAGCACCGACTCGGCGAGGCCACGGCGGCGTACTGCACCGCGACCAACCTGTGGCTGGCCAATCATTGGCTGGACAGCCACAACAACTGGCACGAGCGCTGGCGGGGGTCGGTCTGCGTCGCGATCGAGGAGCCGCAGCTCGCCGTGGCGGAGATCGAGCAGTGGGCCGAACATCCCTACATGGCACAGGTTCTGATCAAGGCCGAGCCGCGGCCGTCCTGGGGCGATCCCAAATACGATCCGATCTGGGCCGCGGCCACCAAGCACGACATCACGGTGAGCTGCCACCTGTCCCGCGGCGAGTACGAGACCCTTCCGACGCCGCCGGTCGGGTTGCCCAGCTACAACCACGACTTCATGGTGAGCTACTCGTTGTTGGCGGCCAATCAGGTGATGAGCCTGATCTTCGACGGGGTGTTCGACCGGTTCCCGACGCTACGCATCGTGTTCGTCGAGCACGCGTTCACCTGGATCCTGCCGCTGATGTGGCGCATGGACGCCCTGTACGAGAAGCGCAAGGGCTGGATGGACATCAAGCGCAAGCCCAGCGAGTACGTCAAGGACCACATCAAGTTCACCACCCAACCGCTGGACTATCCGGAGGACAAGACCGAGCTGTCGCGGGCGTTCGAGTGGATGGAGTGCGAGAAGATCCTGCTGTACTCCAGCGATTACCCGCACTGGACCTTCGACGATCCGCGCTGGCTGGTCAAGCACCTGCCCGAACACGCCCGCGAGGCGATCATGTTCCGCAACGGCATCGAGACCTACAAACTGCCCGAGACTGTCCCGGTCCTCGAGGGACAGGCCCGGGTATTCTGATGAGCGAACCCGAGAAGCGCCCCCGGCTCGCCCAGGGGCGCGAGCATGTTGTCGCCACTGTCGACGAAATCCCGCCCGGCACACACAAACTCGTCCCGATCGGCCGTCACGGCGTCGGTGTGTACAACGTGAACGGTACGTTCTACGCCATCGCCAACTACTGCCCGCACGAGGGCGGGCCGCTGTGCTCCGGGCGCGCCCGGGGCCGCACGGTAGTGGATGAAAACGTGCCCGGTGACGCCGTGATGGTGCGCGACAAGGAGTACATCTACTGCCCGTGGCACCAATGGGGTTTCGAGCTGGCCACCGGCACCACAGCGGTCAAGCCCGAATGGAGTATCCGTACCTATCCGGTTCGTGTGGTTGGAGATGATGTGTTGGTGATGGCCTGATGACTGCGGTAGTCGGAACCCCCGAACTCAAGCCGGGCGAGAAGACCATGGAGGTCAACGGCGGCAACGTCGTCTACGAAATCCTCGGCGACAAGGGTGATTTCATCGCTCTGACCCCCGGAGGCCGGTTCAGCAAGGACATTCCGGGACTGCGACCGCTGGCGGAAGCCCTGGTCGAGGGCGGCTACCGGGTGCTGCTGTGGGACCGGCCGAACTGCGGCAGATCCGACGTGCAGTTCTACGGGCAGAGCGAATCGCACATGCGGGCCGAGACGCTCTACCGGCTGATCACCGGCCTGGATATCGGCCCGTGCTTCATCCTCGGCGGTTCCGGTGGTGCGCGCGACTCGATGCTGACCACCATGCTCTACCCCGAGATCGTGCGAAAACTCGTGGTGTGGAACATCGTCGGCGGCGTATACGGCTCCTTCGTTCTCGGCGGACACTACGTGACCCCGAGCATCCTGGCGGTACGTGGACTCGGCATCCAAGGGTTGCTGAACGTGCCGGAATGGCGTGAGCGGATCGCCGAGAACCCGGCCAACAAGCAACGCCTGCTCGATCTCGATGCCGACGAGTTCCTCAAGGTCATGCTGCGCTGGCTCAACGCGTTCGTGTCGAAGCCCGGGCAGACCATCCCTGGTGTCCCCGACGAGATGTTCGACAACATCACCGTCCCCACCCTGATCATCCGCGGCGGAGAGAACGACTGGGACCACCCCAAGCGCACCTCGCTCGAGGTGAGTTGTCTGATCAAGGGTTCCGAGCTGATCGATCCCCCCTGGCCCGAGGATGCGTGGGAACGCGCCGGCGAGAAGTTTGCCCAGAGCGGCGGTAAAACGTTCTGTCTGTTCGATACCTGGGTGCAGGCCGCCCCGGCGATCATCGAGTTCCTGGGGTCGACGTGAACTCGGCGGGTTCACACCGTCCGGATGTGCACCTCGCAGTTCAGCGAAGCCTCCAGGGCGGTGTGGATGCGGCTTTCCGGGATGCGTGCCAGGTCGGCCTTGTCCAGGGTCACCGTCACCACATCCCAGCCTTCCGCGTCGACGGTTCGTTCGATGTCTCCGGTCAGGCCGAATCCGGCCAGCACGCCCCGGACGTCCTCATCCGTACCGCGGCTGACGAAGGTGACGACGCCGGCCGCGGGAGTGGCGCCGAAAGCCTTGGCGCACAGTTCCATCACGACAGCCTGCAGTTCTGGTGCGTGGTCTCCGGCGATCAGCACCTCGACCTCGCGGCGATGCGCGGGCAGTTCGGCGAGCTGGTTGTCCAGCACCTCGGCCCCACGTTCACCCAGCAACTCACGGAGCGTTGCCATGCCATCGGATAGCTGCTCGGCACCGAGCTCACCAGCTGGGTCGACTCCGACGCGCACCACCGCAGTTCTCATACCGGTAAGCCTAACCGGGGACGGGATGTGACCATGACAGCCGAACTCACAGTCGCGGCATGGCCGGGAATCACCCCACGCCTGCTCCGCGAAGGACCGGAAAGCCTGGCCGAGTATCAGCGCACCGGAGGGTATGTCGCACTTGCCGATCCGGAACACCTACTGGCCGAGGTTCAGGCCAGCGGGCTGCTCGGACGCGGCGGTGCGGCGTTTCCGTTGGCGGTGAAGCTGCGCACGGTGCGCGACAACGGGCGCGACACCATCGGCACCGTGGTGATCGCCAACGGCGAAGAGGGCGAGCCGGCCTCGATCAAGGATCGCTGGTTGCTGCGCAATCGTCCGCACGCAGTGCTCGACGGCCTACGGCTGGCCGCCGGGATCGTCGGCGCCGACCGGACCGTGGTGTACGTGTCGGACCCCAGGGCCGCCGAAAGCATCGACCGCGCACTCACCGAACTCACCGGCGAGCTGGACGGGATCGCCGTCGAACTACTCACCGTCACTCCGGGTTACGTCGCCGGTGAAGAGACCGCAGCGGTGCATGTGGTCAACGGAGGGCCGGCCAAACCGACCGACAAACCGCCGCGTCCGTTCGAGGAGGGAGTGGCCGGCAAACCCACGTTGATCAGCAATGTCGAGACGTTGGCACACCTGGCATATCTTCATCGACACGGCGCGCAGTCGTTCCGCGAATACGGCACGGACTCCTCCCCCGGCACTTTCCTGGCCACGATCACTGGCGCCGGCCGACCGCCCGCGCTGTACGAACTTCCACACGGCATTCCCTTCACCGATCTGCTGACCTTGCACGGGGTGTCCCCGGACCACGTCCGCGGCGCGCTGATGGGCGGGTATTTCGCCGGCTTGGTCAACCGCGACATCGTCGGGGCCACACTGGATCACGAATCAGTGCGGGCGCTGGGCAGCGGCCTGGGGTGCGGTGCGATCGGCATCCTCACCGATGACTGCCCGGTGGCGGTCGCGGCGTCGGTATTGGCCTATTTCGACCGCGAGAACGCCGGCCAGTGCGGGTCCTGCTTCAACGGGACAGCCGCGATGGCGGCGGTGGCCGTCGGGCTGCGTGACGGCAGCGCCGGCCAGGATGATCTGGACCGGCTCAAGCGCTGGTCGGTGGTACTGCGCGGCCGCGGTGCCTGCGCCACCCTCGACGGCGCGGCCAACGTGGCGGCGAGCCTGCTGGCCCAGTTCCCCGATCTGGTGCAGCGCCACCTCGAAAATGGCTGTCAGACCTGCCGTTCCGGTCCATTCACTGCCGCGCGGCCATACGAAGTGGAGTCCTTGGAGGCGGTGGTGGCGGTATGAAGGTCAAGCTCGATCGCACGTTGTGCGACGGCTTCGGGTTGTGCGCCAAGCACGCACCGGAGTACTTCCCATTGGACGACTGGGGCTACGCCTCGCTTCAGGGTGACGGCAACATTCCCGCGGCCGACGAGGACGCGGTCCGACGTGCCCTGCTGGACTGCCCGGTACACGCCATCATCGAGCTCAAGGACTCGCGCGCGCGTGAGGCCGGCTGAGCGCAAGGGTATGGATCACCGATCCCGGACACTGGTAACATGATTCTCCACACAGAATAATCCGCTTACCACCGGAGTCGAGTTGTCACAGATACCGGGGCGTCCGCTCCCTACGGTCACCACGCTCAACGAGTACTTCTGGACCGCGGGCGCCGACGGGGTGCTGCGAATCCAGGAGTGCCGGGATTGCAGCGCCCTCATCCATCCGCCGCAGCCGATCTGCCGGTACTGCCGCAGCCACAACATGGGTGTACGCGACGTGTCCGGGCGTGCGTCGCTGGCCGGGTTCACGGTCAACCACCGGTTCGGGTTCCCCGACCTGCCACCGCCGTACGTGGTCGCCGAGGTGGCCATCGCCGAGGATCCCCGGGTCCGGCTGACGACCAACATCGTGGACTGCGATTTCGACGACCTCAAACTCGGGATGCCGGTCGAGGTGGACTTCCAGCACATCGAGGATGTCTGGCTGCCGGTGTTCAAGCCCTCGGCCGACACCACGGCAACCCCGCCGGTCGCCGAACCCGTCGCCCCTCAGGACGTCGCCAGGTACGTCCGGCCGATGCTCACCAAGCAGAAGTTCGAGGATCACTCGGCCATCACCGGCATCGGGATGTCCAAGATCGGCCGTCGGCAGATGGTGCCGCCGCTGGCACTCACCATCGACGCGGCCGAAAAGGCAGTCGCCGACGCCGGTTTGACGTTCGACGACATCGACGGTCTGTCCACCTACCCCGGGCTGGCCATCGCAGGTATGGGCGAGGGCGGTGTCAGTGCCCTCGAGGGCGCGCTCGGGCTCCGGCCGACCTGGATCAACGGCGGCATGGACACTTTCGGTCCCGGCGGCTCGGTGATCGCGGCGATGATGGCCGTGGCCACCGGCATGGCCCGGCACGTGCTGTGCTTCCGCACGCTGTGGGAAGCGACGTTCGGCCAGCTGGTCAAGGAGGGCAAGATGTCCCCTCCGATGGCCGGCCGAAGCGACAACTGGCAACACCCGTTCGGGTCCACCTCGGCGGCACACACGTTGGCGCAGAACGCCGGCCGTCACTTCGATCGGTACGGCACCACACGGGAGACCCTCGGCTGGATCGCGCTCAACCAGCGCGCCAACGCCGCGCTGAACCCGACCGCCATCTACCGCGATCCGCTGACCATGGACGACTACCTGTCGGCCCGCATGATCACCACCCCGTTCGGCCTCTACGACTGCGATGTGCCGTGCGACGGCGCGGTAGCCGTCATCGTCTCGGCGGTCGACGCCGCGCGCGACCTGCCCAAGCCGCCGATCCTGTTCGAGGCTGTCGGCACACAGATCATCGAACGGCTCGACTGGGACCAGACCACGCTGACCCACGAACCGCAGGTGCTCGGCCAGAGCGCACACATGTGGTCGCGAACCTCGCTGCGCCCCAGCGACGTCGACGTCGCCGAGCTCTATGACGGGTTCAGCTTCAACTGCCTGTCGTGGCTTGAGGGTCTCGGCTTCTGCGGCATCGGAGAAGCCAAGGACTTCCTCGACGGCGGCCACAACATCGCCCGCGACGGCATCATCCCGCTCAACACCCACGGCGGGCAGCTCTCGCACGGTCGCACCCATGGGATGGGCCTGATCCACGAGGCCGTCACACAGTTGCGCGGCGAGGCCGGCGAGCGCCAGGTCAAAAACGCCCGCGTCGCGGTGGCCAGCAGCGGCGGCCTGACCCCGAGCGGCGTGTTACTGATGCGCAAGGACGACTGAAGCATGCATGTATCCCATGAGTAGGACAGCCCCACACCCCAGGGTGGTGATGGTCGACGGCGTACCGATGTCGGCCCTGGTCGCCGAGGCTCCCGACCCACGCGCAGTCGTCGTCGCGCTGCACGGCGGAGCCACCACGTCGGCGTACTTCGACTGCCCCGGCCACCCGGAGCTGTCGCTGCTGCGCATCGCGGTCGACCAGGGGTACACCGTGGTCGCGCTGGACCGTCCCGGCTACGGAGCGTCGGCGGCCTACCCGGATGCCATGGCGCGCCCCGAACAGCGCGTCGCGTTGGCGTTGGGGGCAATCCAGCGCATCGCCGGTACAGCTGACCTTTTCGTCGTCGGCCATTCGCTGGGCTGCGAGCTGGCATTGCACCTCGCCGTCCAGCGGCCCGAGGTGCTCGGCGTGTCGCTGGCCGGCACCGGTCGTCGGTATCACGCTGCCGCTCAGGAGTTGCTGAAGGACGCCTCCCCGGCGAATCGGCCGCGCGGTCTGCGCGAGCTGCTGTGGGAACCGGCCCGGCTGTATCCGCCGGATGTGATCGGCGCCGGATTATCGGCCGGCGGCACCGCCTACGAGGGCGATGTCGTCAAAACCTGGTCACGGCAGGACTTTCCGGCACTGGCCGGGCAGACGAAAGTACCGGTGCAATTCCTCGCGGGCGAGTACGAGAACGTCTGGGAATCCGATCCCGAGGCGCTTGCCGCGATCGGCGCGATGTTCACCGCCTCGCCCCGGGTCCAGACCGGTCAGCTCGCCGACAGCGGCCACAACCTCAGCGTGGGGTTGACCGCGGAGATCTATCACCGCAAGGTGCTGTCGTTCGCCGACGAATGCGTGGCCCATCGTGCCCGCGAGGCTGGGAAAACCGAAGTGGAAGTGGAGGCACGTTGATGCGAGTCGGATTTATCGGACTGGGCAGCCAGGGGGCGCCGATGGCGCGACGGATCGTCGAGGGTGGCTTCGAGACCACGCTGTGGGCTCGCCGCCCGGCGTCACTGGAACCCTTCGCCGACACCGGGGCCAAGACCGCGGGCTCCCCCGCCGAGCTGGCGGCAGCAAGCGACCTGGTCTGCCTGTGTGTGGTCGGCGACGACGATGTCCGCCAGGTGCTCGACGGTGAGACCGGCGTGCTGGCCGGACTGGCGCCCGGCGGCGTCATCGCCATCCACTCCACGGTGCACCCGGACACCTGTCGCGAGATCGCGGAAAAGGCTGCTGCCCAGGGTGTTTCGGTCGTCGATGCGCCGGTGAGCGGTGGTGAGCCCGCCGCCTCGGCCGGTACCCTGCTGGTGATGGTCGGCGGCGACGAGGAGGTTGTCGAGCGGGTGCGGCCCGTGTTCGCCACCTACGCCGACCCGATCGTGCACCTGGGCGGAGTCGGCGCGGGCCAGGTCGCGAAGATCCTGAACAACCTGCTGTTCAGCGCCAACCTGGGGGCCGCCATGAGTGCGCTGGAACTCGGTGAGGCGCTCGGTGTTCCGCGTCAGGCGTTGTGCGAGGTGATCACGCGCGGTTCGGCCACCAGCAAGGCGCTCAACAGCATCGCGATGTTCGGCGGGACGTTGGACAACCTGGCGCCGATCGCCGGTGCGCTGCTGCAGAAGGACTGCCGGCACGCCGCCAGCCTGGCCGATGACGCCTCGGCTCCCCAGGGAGCAGTGTTTGATGCCGCCGACAATGCCCTGGCCATCATGAATCATCCCCGCTGATGCGCATCGGTTTCGTCGGGGCGGGCCGGATGGGCGCGCCGATGGTGCGCCGCCTGACCGGCGCCGGACACCAGGTGCGGGTATTGGGACGTGACGATGAGAAGCGCGCTGCGATAGCCGAACTCGGGGCCGAGCCGGTGAGTTCACCACGCGAGGCCGTCGAGGGTGCCGACGTGGCGATCGTCTGCGTGTTCACCGACGAGCAGGTGCGCGAGCTCTGCCCGGATCTGCTCGACGCGTTGCCCGAAGGCTCGATTCTGGTGCTGCACACCACCGGCAGCCCCCGCACCGCCGAGGCCCTGGCCGAGCGCGGGGCCGCGCGCGGC
Organism: Mycolicibacterium fortuitum subsp. fortuitum; assembly: GCF_022179545.1. The sequence goes on from NZ_AP025518.1 coordinate 4,347,804, forward strand.
ATCGCTGTCATCGACGCCCCCGTCAGCGGCGGACCGCACGACATCGCAGCCGGGACCGTCACGGCGTTCGCAGGCGGCCCGGACGACGCGGTGGCCCGTGCCCGCGAGGTGCTGACGGCCTATGCCGATCCTGTGCTGCATGTCGGCCCAGTGGGTTCAGGTCAACGGGTGAAGCTGGTCAACAACGCGTTGTTCGCCGCACAGATCGGCGTCGTCGCCGAGGGCGTGCGCCTGGGCGATCGCCTGGGGATCGATGAGGCGACGCTGCTGACCGCACTCACCCACGGCAGTGCGGCGAGCCGCGCACTGGGCGGTATCGCTGCCACCGGTTCGGCGGACGCCTTCATCGAGCGGGTCGGCGAATTCATCGGCAAAGATGTCGCCGTCGTCCGCGGCACGGCATCTGAACTGAACAGCGACCTCGGTCGACTCGAGGCACTGCTCGACGCCGCGATCAAGTGACCCGAACTGACATCACGACCTGATCAGCGCCCATTTTGTGCTTTTCAAACACTCTCAACAGGATTACTGTTAGCGTTACAGTTCAACAGTTTCCCGTAACGTATCACGACACTTCCGGCCCAGCCCGCCGCGAAGGAGGAGCCAGCCCAATGACCAAGGCCCAGGTGATCTTCGATCCGTTCTCCGAGGAGTTCTTCAACAACCCGTTCGACATGTACCGGCGGATGCGCCAGGACGCACCGCTGTACTACAACGAGGACTCGGACTTCTACGCCTTGACCCGGCATGAAGACGTCGCAGCGGCGTTGAAGGACCACGAGGCGTTCTCCTCGTCACGTGGCTGCGACCTGGCCATGGTGCAGGGCGACGAGCCGCCGCAGAAGTCGATCATCTTCATGGACCCGCCCGATCACCGGCACATGCGCAGCCTGCTCAACAAGGCGTTCACCCCGCGCATGATCCAGTCCCAGCGCGACACCGTCGTCGAGCAGATCGACCACTTCCTCGGATTGATCGACTCCGACGAATTCGACGTGGTCCAGGACTTCTCCGGTCCGTTCCCGGTCGAGGTCATCACCCGGATGGCCGGCGTCGACCCGGAATACCGCCAACAGGTCCGGCACTGGATCGATACCAGCCTGTCCCGCGAACCCGGTCAGATCGGGTACTCCGAGGCCGGCATGCAAGCCAACATCGACACCGGCATCTACTACTACGGGCTGGTGCAGAAGCGCCGGGAGAATCCGCAGGACGACATGATCAGCAAGCTGATCGCTGCCGAGATCCCGGGCGAGAACGGCGAAATGCGCCGCCTCGACGACATCGAGATCACCGGCTTCGCCACCCTGCTCGGCGGAGCGGGCGCCGAGACCGTCACCAAGCTCGTCGGCACGGCGATGGTGCTCTTCGCCCGTAACCCCGAGCAGTGGCAGAAGCTGCTCGACGACCGTGGGAAGATTCCGGCCGCGGTCGAAGAGCTGCTGCGCTACGAGGGCCCGGTGCAGTACAACGTCCGCTACACGCTCAAGGAAGCCCACGTGCCGAGCGGCACCATTCCGGCAGGCAAGGCGGTGTTCCTGATCAGCGCCGCGGCCAACCGCGATCCCGACGCGTTCACCGATGCCGACACTTTCGACATCGAACGTGACCGCACGGAGGCGCAGAACCTGGGCCTGGGTTACGGCATCCACAGCTGTCTGGGAGCCGCGCTGGCCCGGATGGAGAGCGCCATCGCGCTGGAGAAGCTGCTGGACTTCATGCCTCGCTACGAAGTGAAATGGGATCAGCTGCAACGGGTTCACATGCAGAATGTGGCAGGTTACTCGCATGTGCCGGTGAAGGTGTTGAGGTGATGGCGAAGAAGGTTCACGTCGATTTCGAGATCTGCGAAAGCAACGCAGTCTGTATGGCGATCATTCCCGAAGTGTTCGACCTCGACGATCAGGATTACCTACACATCCTCCAGGAGGACGTGACGCCGGACAACGAGGCACAAATCCGCGAAGCGGTCCGGCAGTGCCCCAGGCAGGCCATCTCGATCGTCGAAGAGTAGCCGGCGCATGCGGTTCGTCTTCGTACACGGCGGTTTTCACGCCGGCTGGTGCTGGGAACACACCATCGCCGAATTGGAGGGCCTGGGTCACGACGGCGTTGCGGTCGATCTACCGGGGCACGGTTCGCGGGTCGCCGAGGAATCAACCCTCGCCAACCGGCGCACCGCGATCGTCGAGGTGATGCAGCCCGGGGACGTCCTGGTCGGGCACTCCGGCGGCGGGTTCGACGCCACCCTCGCCGCCGACGCCGCACCGGAACTCGTAGGCCACATCGTGTACCTGGCCGCCGCTCTACCGAGGGAGGGCCGCACCTACCCCGAGGCCATGGCAATGCGTTCGGCCGACGATGACCTGGGCGGCGAGTTCGACGGTGACGTCGGCGAGATGCTGGGTTACCTGCATTTCGACGAGGAAGGCGCCATGCACTTCGCCGACTTCGACGGAGCGTGGCGCTACTTCTACCATGACTGTGACGAGGCCACGGCCCGTTGGGCTTTCGATCGCCTCGGTCCCGAGCGGTTCGGGGATACCACCGTCACACCGGTGTCCGTGCCACGGTTCTGGGCGGCCGATCTGCCCCGCAGTTTCATCCGCTGCACCCAGGACCGCTCGATGCCGAAGTGGTTGGCCGACACGGTCACCCAGCGCCTCGGGGTCGAGCAGCTGACCATCGACGCATCACACTCACCGTTCCTGAGCCGCCCACGCGAGCTGGCCGAGCTGCTGGTGCACGCCACGACGACCACGCCGATCGCAGCGCTGACACCGGCGTAGGTCGCCCTTCCGCTGCGCGCGACTCAGTTCGACCCGCGCTAGGCGGCGATCACCGACTTGCCGAACTGCTCGGTGGCCTCCAGCGCATGGGACAGGCTGTCGCCGGGCAGAGTGACGTGCAGCCAGGTCACCCCCAGCGCGGCCAGTTTGTCGACCCCGGCCAGGTAGGCGCCGGCGTTGAAATCGTCGCTGCCGGGGTTGCCGCCCTCAAAGTTGTTGAACACTATGTCGATTCCGTCGGGATCGCGACCGGCCGCGGAAAGCCGAGCCCGCAGATCCTCGATGCCGGCGGCCAAGGCGTCCAGTGAATCCATCGCCGCGGTTCCCGCGGTTTTGGCCAGACCGGCCGGCGCCGCGAACGGACACCAACCGTCGCCGTGCTTGGCCACCCGCGCCCGTGCGGCTGAGGTGTTGCCACCGATCCAGATCGGCGGATGCGGGCTTGCCGCCGGCCGCGGATGTGCGGTGATGCCGCGTGCACTGAAGTTCTTGCCGTCGAAGGAGTAATCATCGGTGGTCCAGATTCCCCGGATCACCTCGAGCGCCTCGTCGAACAGCGCGGCACGCTCGTCATAGGACACCCCGAGCGCGGCGAATTCGCGTTTGAGATATCCGACTCCGACCGCCAGCGTGAACCGCCCACCGGACAGCAGGTCCAAGCTGGCGCCGGATTTGGCCACCACGAAGGGATTCCGATACGGCAGCACCACGATGTTGGGCACCAGACGCAGCGTCGTCGTGTGTGCGGCAGCGAAGGCCATGGCCACGAACGGGTCCAGCGCATCGTGACCGCCGGCGTCGAGCCAGCGCTGGGACGGAGCGGGATGGTCGGTGAATCCGAAGCCATCGAAACCCGCCGCCTCGGCTGCAGTGGCCATCGCGGCAACTCCGCTGCCACTCACCAGATCCGGATGGTACGGGTGGGTGTGCATCGGATAGGTGATGCTGTAGCGCACTGCGGCCGGCCCGGTCAGGAAGGAAAGCCGGAGAGGATGACGCCGTTGCACTCCGCGGCACCTTGTCGGACCTTGGCGGCCGCCTGGTAAGCGTCGGAGTAGTACCACTCACGGGCGGCGTCGACCGACTCGAACTCGAGTACGACGGTTTGCGTGCCGTGCCACGCGCCTTCGATCACCTCGGGTTTCTGGTCCACGGCCACGATGGTGGCCCCGCCCATCGCCTTCGAGGCCAGCTTGGCGTACTCCCCCATGCCGGCGGGGTCCTTGATGTCCTCGGTGATGATGACGTAGCCCTTGGCAGATGCCATTGCGAATCTCTTTCTCTAGTTGTCGATCTCGCTGATCGCCCGTTCCGGGCAGTTCTGTATGGCTTCGCGTGCCGCGTCTTCCAGCCCGGTCGGAACCTCTTCGGGCGAGGCGACGGCCCAGCCGTCGTCGGACATCTCGAAGACCTCGGGACACAGCGTCAGGCACATGCCGTGGCCGGCACAGCGGTCCTCGTCAACCCTGACCCGCATCAGCTGTCGAACTCCAGGTGCAGCTCGGTCAGCCCGCGCAGGATGAAGGTCGGGATGTAGTTGTAGCGACGGTCGCCGTCCGAACCGTGCTTGGCCTCGGAGATCCGGATGTCGGTGGTCCGGTCCAGCAATCGCTCGATACCGACCCGGGTTTCGGCACGGGCCAAGGGGGCGCCGGGGCAACTGTGGATACCGCGGCCGAAAGCCAGGTGCTGGCGGGCGTTCTTGCGCGCCGGGTCGAAGGTGTCGGGGTCCTCGAAGCGGCGTGGATCGCGGTTGGCCGCACCGTTGAGCACCATCACGGTGGTGCCGGCGCTCAACTCGGTGTCACCTACGGTCACCGGGCAGCGTGAGAGCCGGAAGTCGCCCTTGACCGGACTCTCGATCCGCAGCGCTTCCTCGATGAAGTTGGGGATGAGGCTGCGATCGGCGCGCAGGCGCTGCTGGATCTCCGGTTGCTCGCCGAGAACTTTCAGCGCCGTACTGAGCAGCCGCACCGTGGTCTCCTGCCCGGCCGAGAAGACGTTGGTCGCCACGCGCGCGACATCACCGACGTCAGGAATGCTGCCGTCGGGGAAGGTGGCCAACGCCAAGCCGGTCAGGACATCGTCACGGGGGTTGGCCCGGCGGTCCGCGGTGTAGTCGGCGAACTGGCCGTAGAGGAACTCCAGCGGGCTGTGGGACAACTCGCTGCTGGTGCTGCCGACCCCGCCACCGGAGTTCTGCTTGATGCCGTTGACGAAGGTCTCTCGATCCTCGGCCGGGATACCGAGCAGGTCGGCGATCACCAACAGCGTGAACGGGCCGGCGAAGCCTTTGATGAACTCGCCATGGCCAGGCTCCAGGTAGCTGTCGAGCACCTCGTCCGCCAGCTGCCACATGGCGTCCTCGTTTTCCTTGAGGCGCTTGGGCGTGATCAGCCGCATCAGCAGTGAGCGGTGATCGGTGTGGGTGGGCGGGTCCAGCGTCGGCAGCTGATCGCTGAACGGAAGTTCGTCGCGGTGCTTCTCGATGAGGGCGGTGACCTCTTCGGTGCTGCGCCCTTCGAGCGGAACGGGGAAGCCCGGAAACGGTCCGGTGACCGACAGGCAGGACGAGAAGGTCTCCTCGTCGTTGTAGACCTGCACGGCTTCTTCCCAGCCGGTCACCATCGTGACGTTGTAGTGGTCTTCGCGGGTAACGGGGCACTTGTTCCGCAGCGCCTCGAAAAATGGGTACGGATCGTCGACCAATCGTTCATCGCGGAAAAAATCGATACCGGTTGGGTCGATCGCCATCTTTGCTCCCGTTCCAGCCGCACGTATGAGAATGCGGCTCTCATCTATGAATAGTAGATTTCCACAGCGCCGGATGCCCGTCAACGCCCGCCCCCATCCATCAGGCACAAGCAGCAAGAATAGGATTCTCAGCCTGTTCGCCTCGTCATTGTCCGCACGGTTCACCACACCGACTGCACCTATCGAGATAGTTAGACGAACGTCAACTATTTCCAACCGACGAATCCGTTGTTAAAGTCCGGCTATGCCCAAGGGAACCGCAGCCGGCACTGCTGACAGCAGTCAACGCCGCGCCTCCTTCCAGCGGGCACGGTCGCACCAGACCAAGCGCGATCTGGTGCAGGCCGCGATGGCGCTCTGGCGTACCAACGGCTATGCCAAGACCACGGTCGCCGACATCTGCCGCGCCGCGGGGGTGTCCCGGGCCCTCTTCTACTTCTATTTCCCGGCCAAGGAAGACGTGCTGTTCGAGGTCGGCCTGACCTCGACCCGGCTGGCGCAGAAGCGCGTGAAATCGCTGCTGGTGGGCGATTACGACGTCATGGATGTCGTCACCGAGGCACTGCGCAGCCTGGAACGGTCCATGGCCCGCAATCCACCCGAACTGATCGTGCAGACGATCCTCGAGGGCTACCGGCACGAGCACCGGATCCTGGCCGGAGACCTCGCCCCGGACACCCAGGGCGCCGACATGTTCGGCGAGTTGTTCACCCGCGCCCAGGTCGACGGCAAGCTCGCGGCCCACGTCGACGTCAGCCACCTGTCCCGGCTGGCGCAGATCCTGGTCAGCGAAGGCGTCCGGCACTGGGCCGGCGGCAGTTTCGGCGACCGCGCGTTCACAGACGTCGTCGCGCGCGATATCGGCGCGATGATCACCGGCTTCAACAACACCAACTAGATTCGGAGGGCCCCCGATGGCGTGGGATTTCGAGACCGACCCGCAGTATCAGGAACTACTGGACTGGGCAGACGAGTTCGTCACCGAACAGGTCGAGCCGCTCGACCTGGCCTTTCCACACCTGCAGTTCACCCAACTGGAGGGCAAGCGCCGCGAGGCCATCGCCCCACTCAAGGCACAGGTGCGCGAAAAGGGCCTGTGGGCCACTCATCTGGGGCCGGAACTGGGCGGGCAGGGTTACGGACAGCTCAAGTTGGCGCTGCTCAACGAAATCCTCGGCCGCTCGCAGTGGGCTCCGATCGTCTTCGGCTGTCAGGCCCCCGACACCGGCAACGCGGAGATCATCGCGCACTACGGCACCGAGGAGCAGAAGAAGCAATATCTGCATCCGCTGCTCGAGGGTGAGCTGTTCTCCTGCTATTCGATGACCGAGCCGCATGCCGGTGCCGACCCGACGCTGTTCACCACCAGCGCTGTGCGCGACGGGGACGACTGGGTGATAAACGGCTGGAAGTTCTTCTCCTCCAACGCTGCAACGGCGTCGTTCCTGATCGTCATGGTGGTGACCAACCCCGAGGTCAGCGCCTATCAGGGCATGTCGATGTTCTTGGTGCCCACCGACACCCCCGGCGTCAAGATCGTCCGCAATGTGGGCCTTTACGGCGAAGCGGACAACCACGGCAGCCATGCGCTGATCCACTACGACAACGTCCGGGTACCGGCCGAGGCTCTGCTGGGCGGCGAGGGGCAGGCCTTCGTGATCGCCCAGACCCGGCTGGGCGGCGGCCGGATCCACCACGCGATGCGCACCATCGGCCTGGCCCAGAAGGCACTGGACATGATGTGCGAACGCGCGCTGAGCCGCGAGACCCAGGGCAGCCGGCTGTCCGACAAGCAGTTCGTCCAGGGTTACATCGCCGATTCGTACGCCCAGCTGCTGCAGTTCCGCCTGACGGTGCTCTATACCGCATGGGAGATCGACAAGTACAACGACTACAAGAAGGTGCGCAAGGACATCGCCGCCGTCAAGGTCGCGATGCCCACGGTGCTGCACGACATCGCCTGGCGGGCAATGCAAGTCCACGGCGCACTCGGGGTCACCAACGAGATGCCGTTCCTCGGCATGGTCACCGGTGCCGCGGTCATGGGCCTGGCCGACGGCCCGACCGAAGTACACAAGACCACCGTCGCCCGGCAGGTGTTGCGCGATTACCAGCCGACCACCGATACCTGGCCCACCGAATGGATCCCGCGCAAGCGCGAAGCCGCGAAAGCGAAGTTCGCCGAATACCTCGAGGCCGAGGTGGGCAATCTGTGAGCGGAATCGATGTTGCGCGCCTTGACGATTGGATGGATAACGCGGGTCTGGCCGGCAAAGGCGAGCCGCTGGAGGCCCGCTTCCTGTCCGGCGGCACCCAGAACGTCATCTATGCGATCCGACGCGGCGAGCACCACTGCGTGCTGCGCATGCCACCGGCCGGCGCCCCGCCGGATCGGGACAAGGGCATCTTGCGCGAATGGCGCATCATCGAAGCGCTCGACGGCACCGACGTCCCACACACCGCGGCAGTCGGTGTGTGCGCAGATCCCGAGGTGCTGGGCCGGCCCTTCTACCTGATGGGATTCGTCGACGGCTGGTCCCCGATGGACACCCATGGCCGTTGGCCAGAGCCCTTCAACAGTGACCTGAGCACCCGGCCCGCGCTGAGCTACCAGCTGGCAGAGGGCATTGCGCTGCTGTCCAAAGTCGATTGGCAAGCCAAAGGTCTCAGCGATCTCGGGAGGCCCGACGGCTTCCACGAACGCCAGGTCGACCGCTGGATCGGGTTCCTCGACCGCATCAAGAACCGTGCACTGCCCGGACTCGACGTGGCCACCGACTGGCTGCGCACGCACAAGCCGCTCGACTTCATCCCCGGCCTGATGCACGGCGACTACCAGTTCGCCAATGTCATGTACCGCCACGGCGCCCCGGCCACCATGGCCGCCATCGTGGACTGGGAGATGGGCACTGTCGGCGACCCGAAGCTGGACCTGGCCTGGATGGTGCAGAGCTGGCCGGCCGATCCCGACAACCCGGCGCCCTCCGAGATGGGTTACGTCGACATGCGCGGAATGCCTTCGCGGGATGACGTCGTCGCGCACTACGCGAAGGTCTCCGGACGCCAAGTCGACGATCTGGACTACTACCTGGTGCTGGCCAAGTGGAAGCTGGCGATCGTCCTGGAGCAGGGTTTTCAGCGGGCCGGCGATGACGAGAAACTGTTGGCGTTCGGACCGGTTGTCACCGAGCTGATGGGCTCTGCCGCCGATCTCGCCGAATCCACCGACTACCGGTGAAGGCCGCCGTCTGCCCGCGATACGGGCCGCCGGATGTGGTTCGGATCGAAGACGTCCCCGCTCCCCCGCTGGCGTCCGGCCAGGTACGGGTCCAGGTCGGCGCGACCGCGGTGAACTTCCCCGATGTGCTGCTGGTCGCCGACAAGTACCAGATTCATGTGCCGGCCCCGTTCATCCCGGGCAGTGAGTTCGCCGGGGTGGTGACCGAGGTTGCCTCTGACACCCGCGATTTCGCCGTCGGCGACCGGGTTGCCGGCACCGGGCTGTTCGGTGCGTTCGCCGAACAGGTGTGTGTTCCGACGCGCGGGTTGGCCCCCATTCCCGACGGCGTGGACGATCGCACCGCGGCGGCCTTCGGCGTGGCCCACCGCACCGCCTATCACACGTTGCGATCGGTCGCGCGGATCCAACCCGGTGACGACGTGATCGTGCTCGGCGCCGGTGGCGGGGTGGGTCTGGCCGCCGTGCAGCTCGCGACGGCGCTCGGCGCGCGGGTCACGGCAGTCGCCTCATCTGACGAAAAGCGCTCCACCGCAGCTCAGTACGGTGCGGTCTCGCTCGTCAACCACACCTGCGGCGACGCACGCGCCGCGCTTCGGGAAGCCGTGCCCGACGGCGCGCACGCCGTGCTCGACCCGGTGGGCGGCGATCTGTCCGAGCCGGCGTTGCGGTCGCTGCGCCGCGGCGGCCGGTTCGTGACGATCGGCTACGCCTCCGGCGTCATCCCGCGCATCCCACTGAACCTCGTCCTGGTCAAGGGGATTCATGTGCTCGGCTTTCAGTTCCAGGACATCGACCCGGACGAGTTCGCCCGCAACGAAGCCGAACTGCGGGATCTGCTGGCCTCCGGCACCGTTCGGCCACACATCGGTGCGGTCTACCCGCTGGACCAGGCTGCGGCCGCGCTCCAACAGGTGGCCGAGGGACGGGCCGTGGGCAAGATCGTGATCGACCTCAGGACTCCTTCGGAGGATAGAAGTACTCCCGCCAAGCCGTGATCTTGTCGTCGCGCACTCGTAGGCGCCCATGACCGGCCTCCATCAGCACCGCCCGGCGTCGTCGGCGACGTGACTCATGACTTCGTCGACGTCATTGCTTGCCCAGGCGGCGATCTCGGCTCGGACCACTTGCTCAGCGGCCATGACTTTCCCATCGGTCCGTAGCGAAGGTTATTTACACTTCACCGACCTACTGTAATGATGGTCGGATACCTGCTAAGCAAGTGCTCAGGAAAACCAGCCCACATCAGCACTCCTGTCACCCGATGGAGGCCCCATGACAGCGCCCACCGCGCCAGCCGAACCAGATCTGTATTACGACCCATACAGCGTCGAGCTCAACATGGATCCCTATTCGGTGTTCGCCCGAATCAGGGAGGAGGCCCCGCTCTACTACAACGAACAGCACGACTTCTACGCGCTGAGCCGCTACGACGACGTGAACAAGGCCGTCATCGACCACGACACGTTCATCTCCGGACGCGGCGCCCTGCTGGAGATCATCAAGTCCGGCATGGAGATTCCGCCGGGAACGCTGATCTTCGAGGATCCGCCGATCCACAACATCCACCGCAACCTGCTGTCGCGGGTGTTCACCCCGCGTAAGGTGCTGGCGCTGGAGCCGCAGATCCGCGAATTCACCGCACGCTGCCTGGATCCGCTGGTCGGATCGGACCGCTTCGACTTCGTCAACGACCTCGGTGAGCAGATGCCCATGCGCGTCATCGGCATGCTGCTGGGCATCCCCGAGGACCGGCAGCGCGCCATCACCGACCATGGCGAGGAGACCCTGCAGGGGCAGACGGTCGACGCGCTGGCCACCGGTGAGGTGTTCGCGGAGTTCATCGACTGGCGCACCCAGCACCCCTCCGACGACATCATGACCGATCTGCTCAACGCCGAGTTCACCGATGAAACCGGTACCGTACGCACGCTGCGCCGTGACGAGCTGCTGCTGTATCTGACGGTCATTGCAACGGCCGGCTCCGAGACCACCACGCGGCTGATCGGCTGGGCCGGCAAGACCCTGGCCGACGTGCCGGACCAACGCAGCGAGCTGGTGAAAAACCCTGAGCTCATTCCGCAAGCGATCGAGGAGATCCTGCGCTGGGAGCCGCCGGCCCTGCAGATCGCCCGCTACGTCACCCGCGACGTCGAGTATTACGGCCAGACCGTGCCCGAGGGGTCGGCGATGCTGATGCTGGTCGGTGCGGCCAACCGCGACCATCGTCGGTTCGCCCCGGACGGAGACGTCTTCGACATTCACCGGGAACAGAAGTCCCACATGACTTTCGGTGCAGGAACCCACTTTTGCATGGGCAACGCACTGGCCCGGCTGGAAGGTCGCATCGCTCTGGAGGAGATCCTCAAACGCTTCCCTGAGTGGGAGGTCGACTGGGCCAACGCCAAGCCTTCGGAAACCGCCGCGGTGCGCGGCTGGGCCTCCATGCCCACCTTCGTATAGCGCGTCGAGATTCATTGTTACGCGGCGGATTACCGTCAGGATTGAACAGTAATCCGCCGCGTTGTCGTCGTTACCCGGTCCGGCTGAAGAGGTCAGAAGGGAAGATCCACGAAACCGTTGGTGGTGTTGACCTCATCGTGGTTGTCGACGCTGTAGTGCGGCCCCACCGGGCTGACAGGCTCGGCCGAGGCGGGTGCGGCCAAGCCGAGAACCGCTGCGCTCAGTCCGCCGGCAATCAGGGTGGCGAATCCGATCTTCTTCATTGTGGTGCCCTCTTCCGATGAGTTGAAAGTGGCGTCGAGCATCGCGCTACGGCTCCACAGGCCGACGATCCGGTGTTGCCATTTCGTCGATCTGAATCATCAAACATCGAGGTCAGAGGGTTAATTCCGGTGGCAGAAATTGATCTGCCGGTGGCAGAAACGCTGCGTCAGCTGGCCGGAATCAGGTCGGCGGGCACCGAGCGGCTGATCATCGTGCCGCACCGAAACGCTTCGGTGTGGCCGACACCGCGGGCCTCGGGATGGTTTACCGCAGCAAGCGCCTGAGCTTTGAAAGCTCGTGCGGCGGCGGACAGTTCGTGACGAACCGGGTCGACGCTCAAATCCGCCGGACACTCGTCGCCCCACAACGTCACCTCCGTGTGGCCCTGCTCCAACGCTCCCAGGACGCCCCGCCGTACGCGTTCGTCGGTATTGAACAGGTCAGCGGCCACTGCGACGGTCTGCGGATGCGGCCGGTCCTCCCAGGACTCCAGCACCGACTCCAGAGCGATGGTCTCCACCCCGAGGATCGCCAGCGGACGAACGTCTTCGTCGGCGCCGATCAGCACCGTGACATCCCATCCCGCCATCACCCGGTCGACCAGCCACCCACCGGCGAACCGCACCGCGTCGACCACGCAGGGGGCGACCACATCAAGCCGATACCGCATGTCGTCCTCCGATCTCACTGGACGGCCGCCCCGTTGCGGCCGGCCGGCTGCTCTGTGCCCTCCCCGAGACCCTGCGCCAGGTCCCTCCCCAACATCTCCGCGTAGCTGTTGAAGACTTCCGTCAACGGGAGCGAGGGATCGAGTAGCCATGAGGTCTCCATTCCATTGATGAATGCCAGGATCTCCACGGCCTTGGTGGCCGGGTCGAAGTCGGAGCGATAGCGGCCGCTGAGTTGGCCGCGGGTGATGATGTCAGCGACGATGTCACGCGCAGCCTGCTGCCGTTTCAGCAAACGGTCGTGCAGTGGAGCGTCCGGTTGGATGTTCTCGACGAGCAGCACCGTGAAGGTGCCGACCAGTTCGGGCGCCCGGACGAACCGTTCTGCGACCCGCTTGATCTCCTCAGCGAGGTCACCGGAGCGGTCGGCGTGGGTGTCGTCATCGTGATCGCGCGCATCGAGCACTGCATTGAGCAGTTGCTCCTTGGACTCGAAATGATGGAGCAGACCGGCCGGCGTGACGCCGACCTCCCTGGCGATCTGCGCGAGTGACGTGTTGCGCCAACCGTTGCGCGCCAGCAGCTTCTCAGCGACGGAAAGTATCCGCTGCCTGCGGTCTTCACCCTTGGCCAGGAGTGTCTCGTAGGGCCTCACACCCGCAGAAGATGCCTCTGCCCCTACCACCGCAGCCACCGGACTCCTTCGTCGAACCAACCTAGTGAACACACAGTAAGTTGGTTTCGTCGGTGTGACAAGGGTCTCAGCGGAAGTATTTCCCGACGGCCGTCACTGCCGACGGGCGCGCCTGGTCAGAGCCCCAGCGACTTGGCGATGATCACCTTCATGACCTCGCTGGTGCCGGCGTAGATGCGGGCCACCCGCGCGTCCGTATAGAGCCGCGCGATGGGGTACTCCATCATGTAGCCGTACCCGCCGAAGAGCTGCAGGCAACGATCGATGACCCGAGCCTGCATCTCCGTGCAGAACAGTTTCACCCGGGCCGCGTCGGCGCCGGACAGCTCACCGTCGACATGCAGCGCCACCGCCCTGTCGAGCATCGCCTGGGCCGCTTCGACCTCGGTCGAGCACGCCGCGAGTTCGAACTTGGTGTTTTGAAACGACGCCACGGGCTGGCCGAATGCCTTGCGGTCCTTGGTGTAGGCGATCGCCGCGGCGATCGCCGAGCGTGCCTGCGCCACAGAGCCCACCGCGACGGTGAGCCGCTCCTGGGCCAGGTTGTGGCCCAGGTAGCTGAACGCCTCACCCTCGACTCCGAGCACATTGGCCGCCGGTACCCGCACGTCGGTGAACGACAGCTCCGCGGTGTCCTGCACCTTGCAGCCCATCTTCTCCAGCTCACGGCCCCGCTCAAAGCCCGCCATGCCGTCTTCCACCACGAGCAACGTCAGACCCTTGCGACGGTTCTCCGGGTCGGTGGAGGTGCGAGCCACCACGACCACCAGATCGGCCTGGATACCGCCGGTGATGAACGTCTTCGCGCCGTTGAGCACATACTCGTCGCCGTCCCGCACCGCAGTGGTGCGCATCCCGGCCAGATCCGACCCGGTGCCCGGCTCGGTCATCGCCACGGCGGTCAGCAGCGTGCCCGCGGCGAGGCCGGGGAACCAGCGCTGCCGCTGCTCTTCGTTCGCGTAGTGCAGGAAGTACGGCAGGATCACCTCGAGCTGGGTCCGCACCGTCGACAATGTGACCAGCGCGCGGGCCGCCTCTTCTTGCAGCACCACGTTGTAGCGATAGTCCGCGATGCCGGCGCCGCCGTACTCCTCAGGGATCGCCATGCCGAGCATGCCGAGTTCACCCATCTGCTTGAAGACGTCACGCGGCATCCGGCCGCCCTTCTCCCACTCGGGATAAGCAGGGACGACTTCCTTTTCGATGAAATCGCGGGCCAGCGCGCGGAACGCCTCGTGGTCCTCGGTGAACAGGTTGCGTTGCACTACTTCTCCCTAGCTTCAGTCGATGAGCTCGATCAGCGTGGCGTTGGCGGTTCCGCCACCCTCACACATGGTCTGCAGGCCGTAACGAATTCCGTTGTCGCGCATGTGGTTGATCATCCGGGTCATCAGGACCGCACCCGATGCGCCGAGCGGGTGCCCCAGCGCGATGGCCCCACCGAGCGGATTCAGTTTGGCCTCGTCGGCGCCCGTCTCGACCAACCAGGCAAGCGGCACCGGGGCGAAGGCCTCATTCACCTCGAACACGCCGACCTCGTCCAGCCGCACTCCGGCCTTGTGCAGCACCTTCTCGGTGGCCGGTATCGGGCCGGTGAGCATCAGTACCGGATCGGCACCGGTCACCGCGCCTGCCCGGTACCGCGCGATGGGTGAGAGGCCCATTGCCACGGCGGCCTCGGCGGTCATCACCAACAGGGCCGCGGCCCCATCTGAGATCTGAGAGGAGTTGCCCGCATGGATCACCCCGTCCTCGGCGAAAGCGGGCTTGAGGCCGGCGAGTTTCTCGACGGTGGTGCCGCGGCGCACCCCTTCGTCGGCGACCACCGGATCGACCTGGTCGGCCGGGTCGGGAAACACGGTGATCATCTGATTCTCGAAAGCCCCGCGGTCCTGAGCGGCGGCCGCCCGCTCATGAGAAGCGACCGAGTACTCGTCGAGCCGAGTCCGGCTGAAACCCCACTTCTGCGCGATCATCTCGGCCGAGATGCCCTGGTTGAACGCGAAATTCTGGTACCGCTCAAACACTTTCGGTCCGTACGGAGTGCCGGTGGCCCGGGCCGCCCCGAGCGGCACCTTGCTCATCACCTCGACTCCGCCTGCGACCACCACGTCCTGCTGGCCCGACATCACCGCCTGGACCGCGAAATCCAGCGCCTGCTGGCTGGATCCGCAGGCCCGGTTGACCGTGGTGCCCGGGATGTGTTCGGGCCAGCCCGCGGCCAGCACCGAGTAGCGGCCGATATTGCTGGACTGATCTCCGACCTGGGACACGCAGCCCCAGACCACGTCGTCGATGATGTCGGGACTGATACCCGCCCGCTCCACCAGTGCGTTGAGCACCAGAGCCGACAGGTCGGCGGCGTGGAATCCGGACAGGCCGCCGTTGCGCTTGCCGACCGGCGTGCGGACGGCTTCGACGATGACGGTTTCGCGCATGGGAATCTCCTCAGAACTCAAGACTGGTAGGCCGGGCCGATGGCGCCCTGCTCGCGCAGGGCTGCGATCTGACCGGCACTCATTCCGATCTCGCCCAGGATGACATCGGTGTGCTCGCCGAGACCCGGCACCGCGCCCATTCCCAACTCCATGCCGCTGATCACCGGCGGCGGCAGCAGGGCCGAGATCTCGCCGCTGGGCGTACCGACCTGACGCCACCGGTCTCGCGCCTTCAGGTGCGGATGCGCGACGACCTCGCTGGGCAGGTTGTACCGAGAGTTGCCGATCCCGGCCTCATCGGCTGTCCGTTGGATGTCATCGAGATCATGCTGGGCACACCAGGATTCGATGGCCTTGTTCAGCTCGTCCCGATGCGCGCAGCGGTCCGAGTTGGTCGCGAACCGCGGATCGTCGGCCAGATCGGGACGTTCGATGATCTCGCGGGCCAGCCTCTGCCATTCCCGGTCGTTGGTGGTCCCCAGCACCACGGTCTGCCCGTCGCGGGTATCGAACGCGCCGTAGGGCGCCACCGCAGGCGAGCTCATGCCCAACGGAATCTGGTCGACCCCCGAGTGCTGCGTGTAAGTCAGCTGATATCCCATGATGTCGGTCATGGTGTCGAACAGACTGACCGCCACGGCTGGTGCGGCACCGGTGTCGCCGTTGCGGGCCCGGCCCACCAGCAGCGCCATGATCGACAGTGCCGAATACAGTCCCGTCGTGATATCGGCAACGGCCGCACCGGGTTTGGCCGGCATCCCGGCGTAGCCGGTCGACGCGCACGATCCGGACTCGGCCTGCACCAGCAGGTCATAGGCGCGCTTGTGCGACAAGGGGCCGCCGGGTCCGTAGCCGTCGATCTCCACGGGGATGACCTGAGGATGACGAACCTTGAGGTCATCGGGGCCGAGCCCCAGCCGCGCGGTTGCCCCGGGAGCGAGATTGGACACGAAGGCGTCTGCACCTTCGAGCAGCCGGTGCAGCACCTCCAGTCCTTCCGGCGACTTCAGATTGAGAGTGATCGATTCCTTGCCGCGGTTGGCCCACACGAAGTGGGCAGCCTGACCGAGCACGACGTCGTCGTAATCACGGGCAAAATCGCCGCCCTTGGGGTTTTCGATCTTGATCACCCGCGCGCCGAAGTCGGCGAGCACCCGGGTGCACATCGGCGCGGAGACCGCCTGTTCCATCGCGATGACGGTGATGCCGGCCAGCGGCAGGGAGGGACAGCCCGTCATCTGTGGTTCGCTCGTAAACTCGCTCACAAAGTCACATAACCATGCCGCCATCGACCGGCAATACCTGCCCGGTGATGTACGACGCGGCGTCGGAGGCCAGGAAGACGAACGCGCCCGCGACCTCATCGGCCTCGGCCCACCGCTTGAGCGGGATGCGGTTCATCATGTTGGCCGCGAACTTCTCGTTGGTACGGATGGTTTCGGTCATCGGCGTCGCAGCCAGCGGCGCCAAGGCGTTGACCATGATGTTCTTGGTCGCCAGTTCACGGGCCAGCGATTTGGTGAAACCGATCAGGCCTGCTTTGGCCGCCGAGTAGTTCACCTGGCCCAGGGTGCCGGTGAGACCGGCAGCCGAGGTCACGTTGATGATGCGGCCGGTGCCGTCGGTGGGGATATGCGGCAGTGCGGACTGCGTGACGTGGAAAGTGCCCATCACATGGATGTCGAAGGTGACCCGAAAGGTCTCGTCGGTCAGTTTCGGGAACATCGCCGGGGACGTGACGCCCGCGTTGTTGACCACGATGTGCAGGTTGCCCTCGGTGAGCGCCGCAGCCTGCGCCGCTGCCGCCTCCGCGGCCGCGCGGTCGCCCACGTCCAGCGGGGCGCTGTCGGCCTTGCCGCCGGCCGTATTGATCCGCTCCGCGACCTTTGCAGCCGCCTCACCGCTGATATCGGTCACCAACACCGAGGCACCGGCCGCGGCCAGGGCCTCGGATACCGCGGCACCGATCCCGGCGCCCGCGCCGGTCACCAACGCCGACCGGCCGGTCAGGTCGAAATAGGTCCTCATAGATCTGGATATCTCCTAGTAGCTCTTGGGCAGGCCGAGCACGTTCGCGCTCAGAAAGTTCAGGATCATCTCCTGGCTCACCGGTGCGATCTTCATCAGGCGGGACTCCCGGAAGAACCGGGAGATGTTGTATTCCTCGGAGTAACCCATCCCGCCGTGGGTCTGCAGTGCCCGGTCCGCGGCGCCGAATCCCGCATCGGCGCACAGATACTTGGCCATGTTGGCCTCACGACCGCACGGCTTGCCGTTGTCGTAGAGCCAGGTGGCCTTGCGCAAGATCAACTCGGCGGCATCGAGCCGCGCCAGTGAGTCGGCGAGCGGGAACTGGATGCCCTGGTTCATGCCGATCGGCCGGTCGAACACCACGCGCTCGTTGGCGTATTTGACCGCCCGGTCCAGCGCCACCCTGCCGATGCCGAGGGCCTCGGCGGCGATCAGCATCCGTTCCGGGTTGAGGCCGTGCAGGATGTACTTGAAGCCCTTGCCCTCCTCGCCGATCAGATGCTCGGCGGGTACCCGCAGATCGTCGATGAACAGCTCGTTGGAGCTCACCGCATTTCGGCCCATCTTGTTGATGGGCCGGATCTCCACGTGGTCACGGTCGAGGTCCGTCAGGAACAGCGACAGTCCGTCGGTCGGCTTGCCCCCGCGCTTCTCGACATCTTCGCGGGACTCCGTCCGGGTGAGCAGCAGGATCTTCTCGGACTCAAGCGCTTTGGAGATCCACACCTTGCGGCCGTTGACGAGATATGAGTCTCCGTCGCGTTTGGCGAAGGTGGTGATGCGCGAGGTGTCCAGTCCCGCACCGGGTTCGGTGACACCGAAGCACACGTGCAGATCACCGCTGACGATGCGCGGCAGGGTCTCCTTCTTCATCTCCTCGGAGCCGAACACCACCACCGGTTGCATGCCGAAGATCGACATGTGGATGGCGCTGGCGGCATTCATCGCTCCACCCGACCGGGCCACCTCCTCAGCCAGGATGGTGGCCTCGGTGATGCCGAGGCCGTGGCCGCCGTACTCCTCGGGAATGGTCATCCCGAGCCAGCCCCCGCCGGCGATGGCGTCGTAGAACTCCTGCGGGAACTCGTGGGCCTGGTCCTTGGACATCCAATAGTGATCGTCGAACTTGCCCGCCAGCTCGGCAACGGACTTACGGATCAGCTGCTGGTCTTCGGTGAGCTCGAAGTTCATTCCGCCCGACACTTCTGGTGTTCTCCTGTTTCTCGGCCGAAAAGTTTCGGCGTTCAGTCCCGCGTGCCGGCAACGGCTTTGGCGTTGGCCTGGAAGTCGGCGAAGGTGGTGCCGGTCTTCTCCTTGTGGCTCAGCGCGCGGATCGACACGTCGTGTCCCTCGGCGGCCTTACGCAGCGCGCCGACGGTGGCCTGGTCTTTCGGGATATGCGCGAACGGCTCGAAATGGTAGAGCCGCATGGCGTTCTCGTGGGTGATCTTGTTGATCTCGGCGTCCGGGACATCGTAGGTGTCGAACACCGCGTGCAGTTCCTCGGGCGCGCCCGGCCACATCGAATCCGAATGCGGGTAGTCCATCTCCCAGCAGATGTTGTCCACGCCGATCTCGTGGCGGTTCTTCACCCCGACCGGGTCGGAGATGAAGCAGGTCATGAAGTGCTCCCGGAACACCTCCGAGGGCAGCTTGCCACCGAAGTCCTGATGCGTCCAGGTCGAGTGCATGTCGTAGGTGCGGTCGACGCGGTCCAGGAAATAGGGAATCCACCCGGTGCCGCCCTCGGACAGCGCGATCTTCAGTCCCGGGTAGGCCTTGATCGGTGCCGACCAGAGCAGGTCGGCAGCGGCCTGCACGATGTTCATCGGCTGCAACGTGATCATCACGTCCATCGGTGCGTCCGGTGCGGTGATCGCCAGTTTTCCCGACGATCCGATGTGCACGTTCATCACCGTGTCGGTGTCAACGAGGGCCTCCCACAACGGCTTCCAGTACTCCAGGTCATGGAACGACGGGTATCCCAGCGTCGACGGGTTCTCGGTGAAGGTCAGCGAGTGCACACCTTTCTTCGAGACCCGGCGCACTTCCTGGGCGCACAGCTGTGGATCCCAGATCGCCGGGATGGCCATCGGGATGAACCGTCCCGGGTTGGACCCGCACCACTCGTCGATGTGCCAGTCGTTGTACGCCTGTACCAGTGCCAGCGAGAACTCGTCGTCGTCCGTTGCGAACAGCCGGGCGGCGAACCCCGGGAACGACGGGAAGTTCATGGTGGCCAGCACACCTCCGGCGTTCATGTCCTTGACCCGCTCGTCCGGGTCGTAGCAGCCCTTGCGGATCTCATCGAGCCCCTGAGGTTCCAGGCCGTACTCCTCCTTGGGTCGGCCTGCCACCGCGTTCAGTGCCACATTCGGGATCACCGTGTCGCGGAATTGCCAGGTGTCACTGCCGTCCGGGTTGTGCACCAACCGCGGCGCCTCGTCGCGGTATTTGGCCGGCAGATGGTTCTTGAACATGTTCGGCGGTTCGATGATGTGGTCATCGACGCTGATCAAGATCATGTCGTCTTTGTGCACTGCCCCGCTCCGTTCGATCGGCCGTCACATTGGTTCTCTATGAGAGAAAACTAGCTTCTCGTTTCGCGAGAATCAATGTCTGAGCCCGCTGACATGGAGATTTAGCCAGGTCACCGGACAATCTGGAGCGTCCTTGTTGACCATCGCCGCAAAAGATGGAAACCTCTTAGTCGGAAATGAGAACCTGATTCTCGTCATCGAGAGTAGGCGTTGGGTCATCGAGAGGAGAACCGCCCCGTGCGCTTGGCACCCTTGCCCGCAGAGGAGTGGGACGACGACGTGCGACGAGCGCTGTCGGTCATGCTTCCGGAGGAGCGGCTCAATCCCGAGGGAGCGGGAACCGCGCTGTCGACGCTGGTCCGTCATCCCGCGCTGACAAAGGCATTCCTGCGGTTCAGCAATCATCTGCTGTTCCGTTCCACACTGGACCCACAGATGCGTGAGCTCGCCATCCTGCGGATCGCCCACCGTAAGCAATGCGAATACGAGTGGACCCACCACGCCTTCATCGGCAAGTCAGAAGGGCTCACCGATGAACAGATCGCCAGCAGCACCACCGGCGAAGGGTGCACTTCCCTCGATCAGCTGGTTCTCGATTCCGTCGACGAACTCGACGGCCAGTCGGAAATCTCGGACGGCACCTGGGCCGCCCTGAGCGACCACCTTTCCGAGCAGCAGCGCATGGACCTGGTTTTCACGATCGGCGGCTATGGCCTGATGGCCATGGCCTACAACACCTTTGGAATCGCGCCGGAATCCGGCCACTGAGCCCGAACAAGGCTTGAGAAAGAAAGTAGGTAGATGATGGCGTTCTTCCCGAAGCCGGCTGTCGGCAGCTGGACCGAGAACTGGCCCGAACTCGGCACCGCACCGGTCAATTACGAGGATTCGATCGACCCCGAGCACTGGAAACTGGAGCAGCAGGCCATCTTCCGCAAGACCTGGCTGCAGATGGGCCGTGTGGAGCTCATCCCCAAGAAAGGCAGCTACATCACCCGCGAGCTGCCGTCGGTCGGGCCGGGCACGTCCATCATCATCGTCAACGACGGAGAACAGATCCGGGCGTTCTACAACCTGTGCCGCCACCGCGGCAACAAGCTGGTGTGGAACGACTACCCCGGCGAGGAGGTGTCCGGCAGCTGCCGCCAGTTCGTCTGCAAGTACCACGCCTGGCGCTACAACCTCAAGGGCGACCTGACGTTCATTCAGCAGGAGCAGGAGTTCTTCGACGTCGACAAGGCCGACTACCCGCTCAAGCCGGTCCGCTGCGAGGTGTGGGAGGGTTTCATCTTCGTCAACTTCGATGACGACGCCGTCTCGCTCGAGGAGTACCTGGGCGAATTCGCCGAGGGCCTGAAGGGTTACCCCTTCCACGAGATGACCGAGCACTACAGCTACCGCTCGGAGATCAAGGCCAACTGGAAGTTGTTCATCGACGCGTTCGTCGAGTTCTACCACGCACCGATCCTGCACATGAAGCAGGCGGAGAAGGAGGAAGCCGAGAAGCTGGCGAAGTTCGGCTTCGAGGCGCTGCACTACGACATCAAGGGTGATCACTCGATGATCTCGTCCTGGGGCGGCATGAGCCCGCCGAAGGACCTCAAGATGGTCAAGCCCATCGAACGCATCCTGCACAGTGGCCTGTTCGGGCCGTGGGATCGCCCCGATATCAAGGGCATCCTGCCCGACGAGCTGCCACCGGCGATCAACCCCGGCCGCCACTCGACATGGGGCCAGGACTCTTTCGAGTTCTTCCCGAACTTCACTCTGCTCTTCTGGGCCCCCGGCTGGTACCTGACCTACAACTACTGGCCCACCGGTGTGGACAGCCATATCTTCGAGGCCGACCTGTACTTCGTCCCGCCGAAGAACCTGCGTCAACGGCTTTCCCAGGAACTGGCCGCGGTGACGTTCAAGGAGTATGCGTTCCAGGACGCCAACACCCTGGAAGCCACCCAGACGCAGATCGGCACCCGCGCGGTACTCGACTTCCCGCTGTGCGACCAGGAAATTTTGCTGCGCCACCTGCACCACACCGCGCACAAGTACGTAGACCGGTACAAAGAGGCCAAAGCCAACGGCAACGGTTCGACCAACGGCAAGCACGCCGGTGCTGACAAGAAGGATGAAGTGAATGTCTAAGCTGCCCGAGGAATTCGCCGACCTGGAGCGGTTCAGCGATTGGTGCCTGCCCACTGAAGAGGAGCGCTATCAGAAGCGTCTCAACTCGACGATGGACGAGATGCAGGAGCTCTACGATGCCGGCATGGCCCGGCTCGAGGACATCATGGTCTACGTCGACGCGCGCTTCCCGCTGGCCAGCATGCCCGACGACGCCAAAGCCCTTGTGCACCTGGGGCAGTCGATTGTCCAGGTCAGCTTCCCGGTCGAGGTGTGGAAGCAGCCTCGCGTCCTCGACAGCGGCGCCGCCTACATAAACCTGATCAAGGAGCCGGTGGTCTAACCGATGCTGACCCTCAAAGCTGCGGGTCTTGTCGACGTCGATGCCGGGACGATCATTCGTCCCGGCATTGTCCGTGTCGATGGAGACCGGATTGTCGGTGTAGGTGGCGAAATCCCAGAGGGCTCAGAGGTGATCGATCTGGGTGACTCGATCCTGCTGCCGGGCCTGATGGACATGGAGGTCAACCTGCTGATGGGTGGCAGGGGCGAGAACCCGGGCCTGTCCCAAGTGCAAGACGATCCCCCGACCCGCGTGCTGCGTGCGGTGGGCAATGCCCGCCGCACCCTGCGCGCCGGATTCACCACCGTCCGCAACCTCGGATTGTTCGTCAAGACCGGCGGATACCTGCTCGACGTCGCCCTGGGCAAGGCCATCGACGCCGGCTGGATCGACGGCCCTCGCATCATTCCCGCCGGACACGCCATCACTCCCACCGGCGGGCACCTGGACCCCACCATGTTCGCGGCATTCATGCCGGGCGTGCTGGAGTTGACCATCGAAGAGGGCATCGCCAACGGCGTCGACGAGATCCGCAAGGCCGTGCGCTACCAGATCAAGCACGGCGCCCAGCTGATCAAGGTGTGCTGCTCGGGCGGCGTCATGTCACTCACCGGTGAAGCTGGAGCACAACACTATTCCGACGAGGAGCTGCGCGTCATCGTCGATGAGGCCCACCGCCGCGGACTTCGCGTCGCCGCCCACACCCACGGCGCCGAGGCCGTCAAGCACGCGGTGGACTGCGGTATCGACTGCATCGAACACGGCTTCCTGATGGACGACGAAGCCATCCAGATGCTCGTCGACAACGACCGGTTCCTGGTCACCACCCGCCGCCTGGCTCAGGCCATGGACGTGTCCAAGGCACCGAAGGTGCTGCAGGACAAGGCCGCCGAGATGTTTCCCAAGGCCGAGACGTCGATCAAGGCCGCCTATGAGGCCGGGGTGAAGATCGCCGTCGGCACCGACGCGCCTGCCATCCCGCACGGGAAGAACGCCGACGAGCTCGTCACCCTGGTGGAGTGGGGCATGCCCCCTGCCGCAGTACTGCGCTCCGCCACCACGATCGCTGCCGATCTGATCAACGTCACCGACCGGGGCCGGTTGGCCGAGGGACTGCTCGCCGACATCATCGCGGTGCCGGGCAATCCACTCGAGGACATAAGCGTTACACAAAATGTGGATTTTGTAATGAAAGGCGGTAAGGTCTTCCGCAATGACCACATCAACTGACAAGCCGAGCCGCACCGAGGATCTGATCGAGATCCAGCAGGTGCTCGCCAAGTACGCGGTCACCATCACCCAGGGCGACATCGATGGTCTGATCAGCGTCTTCACCCCCGACGGCACCTACAGCGCATTCGGCGAAACCTACACGTTGAACCGCTTCCCGGTACTGGTGGACGCCGCCCCCAAGGGTCTGTTCATGACTGGCACCGCCCTGATAGACCTGGTCGAGGGCGCCGATACCGCTTCGGGTACCCAGCCGCTGTGCTTCATCGAGCACTCCAAGCACGACATGCGCATCGGCTACTACCGCGACACCTACGAGCGCACCGCTGACGGCTGGAGGTTGAAGACCCGGGCGATGACCTTCATCCGGCGCAGTGGCGACCACGACCATGGCCGGCCGCATGCGATCGGCAGGCCGGAGGCCGGATGAGCGACCTGTTCCATCCCGCGACCTTCCGTACGGCGCTGCAGGATTGGCTCGCCGAGAACGACCTGACGCCGCCGGCGGACCATTCTCTGGAAGGGCACATTCGCCAGTTCGCGCGGGTCCAGAAGGCGCTGTACGAAGGCGGTTGGAGCCGTTACGGTTGGCCTGAGCACGCCGGTGGGCTGGGCGGTCCGGCGATGCTTCGTGCGATCGTCGGCGAGGAGGTCGTGGGCCGCAGACTGGCCGAGCCCGGCCCGTATTCGATGCTGGAAGTCCTGGCGCCGACGATGATCGACTACGCGCCCGAAGAACTGGCCGCCGAGATGGTGCCGAAACTGCTGTCCGGCGAAGAGCAGTGGTGCCAAGGGTTCTCCGAACCGGGGTCGGGCAGCGACCTGGCCTCGCTGACCACCCGCGCGGTCCAGCGCGAGGACGGCAAGTGGATCGTCAACGGTCAGAAGGTCTGGACCAGCTTCGCCCAATACTCGCACCGCTGCATCCTGCTGACCCGCACCGGTGATGCGAACACTCCCAACCACCAGGCGATCACGGCATTCTTCGTCGACACCGACTCCCCCGGCATCACCATCAGACCGTTGCGCACCATGCACGACGTCGACGAGTTCTGCGAGGTGTACTTCGACGACGTCGAGGTCGACGCGAGCCGGATGCTCGGCAAGCCGGGCGACGGCTGGCAGCTGGCCATGGATCTGCTGCCGTATGAGCGTTCGACCTGCTTCTGGCAGCGCATCGCCTACTTGTACTCCCGGTTCGACGCGTTGGTCGAAGCGGTGAAACGGCAAGGGCAGGTGGTGGATCCGGACCTCGGTGAGGTCTATCTGGCCCTGCACACGCTGCGCTGCCGTTCGGCGGCCACCCAGCACCGGCTGGCCGAAGGGCACAAGCTCGGCCCGGACACCTCGATCGACAAGGTACTGCTGGCGAGCGCCGAGCAGCTGCTCTATGACACCGCCCGCAATCTGATGCCCGGCGTTATCGAGCTCGAGGACTCCGAATGGCGCACCGAATATCTGTATTCGCGCGCGTCCACCATCTACGGCGGCACGGCCGAAGTGCAGCGCAACATCATTGCGCGCCGGCTGCTGGAACTCGGGAAGGAGTGAGGTGTGACCGATTTGGATACCGAATCGCTGGGCCTACTCGAAGACACGCTCCGCAAGACCATGCTGTCGGCGTCTGGCGCCAAGCTGGACGCCGCACTCGCCGACCTCGGCTGGAGCGAGATGCTCTCCGACATGCCTGAGGTCGCGCTGCCGCTGGTGTTCCGGCTGCTGGGCGAAACAGGCTCGCACGCCTCGATTCTCAACGATGTGTTGCTCGAGACCATCGGCGGGCTGCCCGGCGGTACTCCGCCGATGCCCTATGCCGGCGGCATTTGGGTGGTGTGGGAACGCGAGGATTCTCCGGCGGGAACCAACCCGACCATGGGCGGGCTCCCCCTGCGTGAGGTACCCGACGGCCAGCTGCTGCGCATCTCAGAGGCACGTCGCGCACTGGGCTGGTGGCTGGTCGGCTCGGCCCGCGCGATGCTGGCCCTGGCTCGACAGCATGCGCTGGATCGGGTGCAGTTCGGCAAGCCGATTTCGTCGTTCCAGGCCGTGCGGCACCGGCTGGCCGAAACACTGGTGGCCATCGAAGGTGCCGAGGCAACGTTGAACCTGCCCAACGCCGACAACGTCGACCTGAATTCGCTGCTGGCCAAGGCCGCTGCGGGTAAGGCCGCGCTGACCGCCGCCAAGCACTGCCAGCAGGTGCTCGGCGGCATCGGTTTCACCGCCGAGCACGAGCTGCACCACCACGTGAAGCGTGTTCTGGTGCTCGACGGATTGCTGGGCAGTTCAAGGGAACTCACCCGCAAGGCCGGCGCCGGGCTGCGCGCCCGAGGGACCGTCCCCCGCCTGGCCCAGCTGTAGCTTTCTTCCGCCGTTTCTCAACCCGAGCAGGCGTGAGCCCCCCCATTTCACCATGAAATTGGGGGGTTTCACGTCTGCTCGCCAGAGGGATTGACGGGTTCGGCGAAGACTGTGGCCGTCGAGCGGCCCCGCAGTACCGTCGAGCCGCGCACTGCCCAGTGTCCGCCCTCATCGGCGTCAGCATGGGCCAGTGCGCTTCCCGAGCACAACACCGTCGACTCGCGATCCTTGGCATGGTCGGCCAGACGCGCCGCTTCGTTGACCGCGTCACCGATCACGGTGTATTCATAGCGGTTCTCGGCGCCGATATTGCCCGCGAACACCGATCCGCACGAAATACCGACGCCGAACTCCACATCCGGAAGCTGGTGCAGCCGTGGTACCAGCGCCCGGGCCGTGGCCAGGGCCGAGGAGGCCGGGTTGTCCAGCCGCAGCGGCGCACCGAAGACGGCGAGCACCGCGTCACCCTCGAATTTGTTGATCAGGCCGTGATGGCGCTCGACGGTATCCACCACGATCTTGAAGAAGCCGTTGAGCAACTGTGCCACCTCTTGGGGCGGACGCGAGGCTCCCAGTGCCGTCGAACCGACCAGATCGACGTAGAGGACCGCGGCCTCTCGGACATCGCCGGTAACCGCCCCACCCTGCTGCAACGCATGCCGGGCCACGTCTACCCCGACGTACCTGCCGAACAGGTCACGCAACCGGTTCCGCTCGGCCAGGCCGGCCAGCATCCGGTTGAATCCGTATTGCAGCCGGCCTATTTCGGATGACTCGTATACCTTCACCGACACACCGGACCAGCCGCGTTCGACGGCTTTCATGGCGAGCACGACCTCCCCGACCGGGTCGGATACCGAGCGCGCCACCAGGACCATCGACCGCAGTCCGAAGACCAGCGAGATGACCGCCAACACCAGCACCGCTGCCTCGACCGGCGCAGTCTTCTGGACGAACCATCCGTTGGAGCGCGCCAGCACGATCAGTGCGATGCCGGCCAAAGGCAGCCCGCTGAACAGGGTCCAGATGGTGATCAGGCGGGCCAGGACGCCGGGCATTCTCACCATCGTCGCCGAGGTGGCGGTCAGCGATGCCGCGACGATCGGTCGCAGCATCCGTTGCGTCACCAGGAATCCCATGCAGGCCGCCGCGACACCGCCGAACAGAATCGCACCGCCCATCACGTACGCGACGCCGCCGCCGGCACCGAGGTTCAGCAGCGTGTACACGAGCGCGCTCACCGCCCAGGTGGTGAACTGGATGATGGTCTGCCGCGGGGCGATGCGCATGGCAGCCCGCTGCTGTTGCGGCGTCGGATCTTCTCCCGCGGCAAACCATTTGAATGTCGGATGGACGTTGACCCAGCCGACGACGGTATCGACGATCGCGGCAGCGACCATCAGTGCGATCAGGGCGACGAGGTTCGCCTGGGTCAACAGCTCCCGCGCATCGCCGACGGTATTGCGGCTGAGTGTGAGCACCACGAGCGTCACCGCGGCGGCCGCAGTGGTCTGCGCGTAGATCTGCCTCGCCGCATAGCTCACACTGAGCCGGATCGCCCCCATCGTCAGAGGCCCACGCTTACTTGATGTTCTGCTTCATTCCTTCGATATCCATCAACACCGGCCATCCGCTGACGCTAAGCGCATTGCCGTGCCCGGTCTGGTGAATATCGAACACCGACTGGATCGCGGCGTAGAAACCCTGCACGTCGAGCGTCTGATTGACGGCGCGCTTGGCCTGACGAAGCGCGAACGCCGGCATCTGGGCGATCTGCGCAGCCAACTCGGCCGTCTGGGCGTCGAGTTCGGCCCGAGGCACCACCCGATTGACCATGCCGGTCCGCTCGGCCTCCTCCGCGGTCAAGGCCCGGCCGGTGAACAGGATCTCTTTGGCCTTACGGGCGCCGAGTTCCCAGGTGTGCCCGTGGTACTCGACACCACCGATACCCATCAGCGCCACCGGATCGGAGAACAGCGCGTCGTCGGCGGCCAGAATCAGATCGCACGGCCAGCAGAGCAGCAGACCGCCGGAGATGCAGCGCCCCTGGACCGCCGCGATCGACGGTTTGGGCACGTTGCGCCAACGCAGCGTGTATTCGAGATAGCGCCGCGACTCGTGCTCGATGAGGAATTCCAGTGTGATCTTGTCCGGCACCGGCCCACCGCCGCGCAGATCATGTCCCGCGGAGAAGTGCTTACCGTTGGCGCGGAGCACGATCACCTTCACCTCGCGGTCCGCGGCAGCCTTGGTCCACGCGGCGTCGAGCTCATCGAGCAACTCGGGGTTCTGCGCGTTGGCAGCTTCCGGCCGGTTCAGCGTGATCGTGGCGACCGAATCGGCGACGTCATAGTCGATGTACACGTGTTTCCTTCTGCTCGCCGCTGCGACAGGGCAGCCGTCTGCGCGCTTCCGCAGCTAACCGGCAAACACGCCCGGCGGCGCCCAATTTTGATGCGAAACCCTTCTTCTCAAAGGACTTCTATAATTCCTTTGGTGAGAATACTATTCTCACAGTACGAAAGTTACAATCTCCGACACATTGGCCGCGAGGGGGTCTGGCACCACAATGGCAAGGCGTTCTCCGGTACAGTCAGTTCATGTTCTCCCCACTCGACAAGCGTCGGAGCAGCCAGTGACCACCGCTGGCGAAGAACCCGCGTGGAAGCAGAGAGCTGTCGAGCGGTCGATCAAAACAGCCAAGTTGCGTGCCGCCCAGCGCGTGCAACGGTTCCTCGATGCAGCCCAGGCGATCATCATCGAAAAGGGCAGCACCGACTTCACGGTCCAAGAAGTCGTGGACCGCTCCCGCCAGTCGCTGCGGAGCTTCTACCTGCAGTTCGACGGTAAGCACGAACTCCTCCTCGCGTTGTTCGAAGACGCGCTGAGCCGCTCGGCCGACCAGATCAGGGCGGCCACTTCCACCCAGGGCGAACCGATCGAGCGCCTGAAAGTCGCAATTCAACTGCTCTTCGAATCGTCACGGCCCGATCCGGCCGCCAAGCGCCCCCTGTTCACCGACTTCGCGCCCCGTTTGCTGGTATCGCATCCGTCGGAGGTCAAGGTCGCCCACGCGCCGCTGCTGGCCTTGCTCACCGAGCTCATGGAGGAAGCCTCCGAGGCCGGTCAACTGCGCCCGGGGATCAACCCTCGGAGGATGGCCGCGATGACCATGCAGACCGTGATGTTCGTCGCACAATCGAGCGGCGGCGCGGACGAATCGTCGGCCCACCCGATCACCGCCGATGAAGTATGGGACTTCGTCGCCAACGGATTCGCCGCCGACTAGTCAAGAATTTTGTTCTCCTAAGAAAAGAACTCGCTTTTCCGCCAGGGGTGTGACCGATCTCGCCACTCACGATCATCGCCCCGCACGATGGTCGCCGGGCACCGTTGGAACCCACAATCGGAGTGCGATCACCGCGTATCCACACGCGAAGTTGAGCGCTGTTCATGTACGAGGCGGACACACGGTCGACATTGACGCGGGCAACCAGTGCAGCCGGTCGCCACGACATCGGCCGGGCGCCGACAGCGCCGTGGGCAATCCGCAACACCGCTCCGCCGAACCTTCTTCTGAGCTGTCCGGCATTGGCACCGAGAGGGAAGCTGACCCGCCACAGGTCGTGACCGTGATTGCGCGGGAGAACCCCACTCTTACAAATGGAGAGTATGAATAGCCTCAAACGTATCTGTCGTTGACACGTGAGCTGCCTGGTGACACAGTTGCTGAGCAGGTGCACAGAAATTCATCGAGCGTGCGACAGACATGAACACAGAACCGAGGTAATCAATGACTGGACGGGTGGAAGGCAAGGTCGCGTTCGTCACCGGGGCGGCCCGTGGCCAGGGACGTAGCCATGCGGTACGGCTGGCTCAAGAGGGCGCCGACATCATCGCGATCGACATCTGTGGACCGATCCGCCCCGGCGTGGAGACCGCCATCCCGGCGTCCACCTCCGATGACCTGGCCGAGACCGCCAGCCTGATCAAGGGACTCAATCGTCGTGTCGTGACCGCCGAGGTCGATGTGCGCGATGCCGACGCGATCAAAGCCGCCGTCGACAGCGGCGTCGAGCAGCTCGGCCGCCTCGACATCATCGTGGCCAACGCCGGTATCGGCAACGGCGGTGACGTGCTGCACGAGACCAGCCAGCTCGACTGGGACGAGATGATCGACATCAACCTGTCGGGCGTCTGGAAGTCGGTCAAAGCCGGTGTACCGCATCTCATCGAAGGCGGTCGCGGCGGCTCGATCATCCTGACCAGCTCGGTCGGCGGGCTCAAGGCCTACCCGCACTGCGGAAATTACGTCGCCGCCAAGCACGGTGTCGTCGGGCTGATGCGCGGCTTCGCCGTGGAGCTGGGGCAGCACAACATCCGTTGCAACAGTGTGCATCCCACACATGTGGCGACCCCGATGCTGCACAACGACGGCACGTTCAAGATGTTCCGGCCCGACCTGGAGAACCCGGGTCCCGACGACATGGCGCCGATCTGCCAGTTGTTCCACACGCTGCCGATCCCCTGGGTCGAGGCCGTGGACATCAGCAACGCCGTGCTGTTCCTGGCCTCCGACGAGGCCCGCTACGTCACCGGCGTGACACTGCCGGTCGACGCCGGAAGCTGCCTCAAGTAGGTCCGGGACCCCTAGCCCGGACCGAGTGTTGCGGCGCCGGTCTGCGGGTGGCGATACCAGCCACCCGCAGCCCGTGTGCCACCGTCGACGTGAATCGTCTGTCCGGTGATATAGCCCGACAGACCCGAGGCCAGAAAGACTGCCGCCCCCGCGATTTCGTCGACGTGCCCGGCCCGCCCCAGCGGGATGGATTCGGCGATGCCCGCAGGCGGACCGTCGGGTGACAGCGACATGAGCCCCTCGGTGAGAGTGAGGTCCGGTGCGATCGCGTTGACCCGGATGTCGTGCGGCGCAAGCTCGAACGACGCGGTCTGGGTGTAGTTGATGACGCCGGCCTTCGCCGCCGCGTACGCGGCATAGCCTGGTGCCGCCCGTACTCCCTCGATCGACGTGAGGTTGATGATGCTGCCCGGCAGTTCATCGGCGACCAGCCGCCGCGCCACCCGCTGCGTACACAGCAGGACGTGGCGCAGATTGCTCTTGTACAGTGCGTCCCAACCATTCTCGCTCGTTTCCAGCAGCGGAGATGCGAATACGCCGCCTGCGTTGTTGACCAGGATGCGCACCGGCCCGAGCTCGGAAGCGGTCTGCGCCAGCGCGGCATCCACCTGCTCGGCGTCACGTACATCGGTGACGATACCCAGCGCTCCGATCGACTCAGCGGCATCCGCACAGGTGTCCCCATTGCGTTCCCAGATCGCCACCGAGGCACCGAAGGCGGCCAGTCCGGCGGCGATCCCCCGGCCGATGCCGGTGCCACCGCCGGTGACTACCGCCACCTGTCCGGTGAGCAGAATGTCAGAAGGATTGATAGCCATGGTTATTCAGGCTAGTAGGTAAATCCGGCTGGGCGGGCCGCCTTGCGCCGCCCGCCCACGCCGGGTTCGGTGCCGATCACGCCGTCTTCGGCCAGTGCGGTGATCTCGTCGTCGGACAGCCCCAGCTCGGTCAGCAGTTCGTGATTGTGCTCGCCGAGCAGCGGCGCCGGCTGCCGGTGCAGTGCCCGTGGCCCGTCGGCCAGCGAGACAGGCAGGGTGCTGTGCGGAGCGGGACTGTTGACGGGATGCCCGACATGCTCGAAGAAGCGCCGGAACCGCAGCTGCGGCAACTCCAGCTGACGGTGCGGCTGCATCACCTTGGCCACGGGAACACCGGCCGGCCAGAGCGTTTCGACGATTTCGTCGCCGCTGCGCGGCAGACACCAGGCGGCCAGTTCCTTGTCGATGAGGTCGTGGCTCGCCCGGCGCCCGACGACGGTGTCCAACGTCGGGTCCATCGCCCAGTCCGGTTCTCCGAGCACCGAGCGAAGGGCGGCCCACTGGGCATCGTTGCTGACCGCGATCGCCACCCAACTGTCGGCGCGGCCGAACTCGTCGATCTCGGCACTCTGGTAGATGTTCTGCGGCGCCGCTGCCGGACCCCGGTTGCCGTCGCGCTGCAGCAGCGTGCCGTACGCCGAGTACTCGATGACCTGCTCGGCCGCCACGTTGAGCGCAGCGTCAACCATCGCGGCCTCGACGAGCACCCCCTCGCCTGTCCGACGGCGGTGCTCCAGAGCGAGCATCAACCCCGACAGTGCGTGCACGCCGGCGTTGGGGTCGCCGATCGAATATGGTTCGAACGGAGCGCGATCCGGGTAGCCGGTGAGCCAGCTCAATCCTGAGGCGTCCTCGATGATGTAGGCGAACGCCGGGTTGTCCCGCCACGGCCCGTCGAGCCCGAAGCCTGGCATGCGCACCATGATGATGTCCTCGCGCAGCGCCCGCAGCGATTCGAAGTCGAGCCCGATCTGTTCGATCACTCTGGGGGTGAAGTTCTCCACCACCACGTCGCAGGTGGTGATCAAGCGACGCAACAGCTTCCGGCCCTGCTCGGTCTGGAAGTCCAGGGTCAGGCTCTTCTTGTTGGTGTTGAGTGCACTGAAGATGGGCGAGCGCTCCCACCACTGCTCGACGGAGGCCGGGATACCGGCGATCAACCGGGTGCCGTCGGGGTGCGGGGTCGACTCCAGGTGGATCACCTCGGCGCCGAGCATGCCCAACGGATGGGTGCACGACGGCCCCGCCCAGAACGTGGTCATGTCGAGCACCCGTAAACCGCTGAACGGCAACCGGTCCCCTCGAGGTACGCCGGCAGGGGCGGCGTGCGGGGGCAGCTCCATGGCCCGGACCTCTTCGGTGTGCTCCCCCAGCCGCGGAGCCGGCGCCGCTTCACGCAACGCGGCACCGGACAGCCGGTACGGCGGGGCGGGCTGGGTGAACCCGCGTTGCGGATTACGGACGAACGCGTTCCGCTGCACGAAATGGTCCATGACGGTGACGTTCTCGCCGTTGCCGACCGGTGAGTTCGGAATCCGGAAAGCCGTTGCGAGCTCACGAAGATCGTCCGCTCGCTGGTCACGCAGCCACGCGTAGAGCTCCTCAGCGTGCAGATTGGCCTGCTCGGTGATCGTGAGCTCCGAGGTCTCGTCGATCCATTCGTCATGCCCCGACATCGCACACAGGTCCCACCACTGCTGAGCGGTACCGCATCCGAGGGCGACCAAGCCGTCGGCCGCCTCAGCGACCCCGGGAACAGTGGGCCTGCGCGCGTCACGCCATGGGCGACCCAGCATCTCGAAGTAGGTGACCGGGTAGTACGTCAACCCCAGGACTTGTGCCTCCAGCGCCGACAAGTCCACCAGCTCACCGTGGCCGTCCCGGATCGCCCGGGCCCGGAACGCCAGCGTCATGGCCGCGGCATACGCACCGGCGAGCCACTCGCCCACCTGGCCGCCGATCGACACCGGTGCCCGGTCCTGCACGCCGCGCCCGATCCCGATCGCGCCACCCGACCACGCCTGAAGGGTGAACTCGGTGGCAGCCCGCCCGCTCCACGGACCGTCCAGCCCGAACGGCGTGATCGTGGTGACGATCAGATGCGGATGCCGGCGGAACAGATCCTCCGGTGCGAGCGACTGAGCGACAGACGATTCGGGAGACCAGATCACGGCGTCGGCCGCCGCCACCAGCCGGTCCAGCAGTCGCGAGTCGTCGGGACTGACGACCGCACTGCGTTTACCGCCCGAGAGGAAGGTGAACAGGGCGCCGTCTTCATCGGGGTCGATCTGTGCCCCTGACGCCGACCACCGGCGCAGCGGATCACCTTCGGGAGCCTCGACTTTGATCACGTCGGCGCCGCCGTCGGCGAGGATCTTCGTGGCGTACGCCCCGGCGATCCCGCTGGACAGGTCGACGACGGTGTAGCCGTCAAGTGGTGCGCTCATGTGCTATTCGGGTTTCGCCCTGTTCTTCTTGGACAGCCGGAAGTCGGGTGGGAACTTGCTGTCGTTGTCGTTGACCGCGGCCGACAGCCCCGAATCGATCGACTCGAACATGTCCAGGTCGTCATCGCTGTCGTTGGCCACCCCGTTGCCCATCGACTCGAAGAATGCGCTCAGCAGGCTGCCCATGTACTCACCCTGCTGCTGCTTGAAGATCTCGAAGAACATCTTCTGCTGAAAGACGGTGTCCACCGGGCGGTTCCGGGTGCAGGCTAGCGCGTACTTCTGCACCTCGGCTTCCAGCTGGTCGCGAGGCACCACCTTGTTGAGGAAGTTGCAGTCGTACATCTCCGCGGCGGTGAACGGCCGTCCGGTGAAGACCATCTCCTGGAACTTCCGAAGGCCCATCATCTGGACCCACGTCCACATCCGCGGGCCCCAACCGTGATAGCGGAACGACGGATGACCGAACAGAGCGTCATCCGACGAAATCACCAGATCGGCGTCCGCGCACTGGTAGAAATGCCAGCCGTAGCAGTAACCCTTGGCCTCGACGATGCTGATCTTCTTGAAGTCCTGCAACGCGCGGTTGCCGGCCTGGGAGTTGGCGTACCAGGAGCTGATCGTGGCGCCGTTGCGGAAGGTGCCCTTGGGCGGGTATGTCACTTCCCCAACGCCGTCGTCCTCCAGGCGCAGTTCCGCCAGACGCGCCGCCGGATTGTCGTTGCCCTCCATGAACTCCGGTAGGTCTGCCCCGCTGCCAAGGTTGTCCCCGACGCCGCGGATGATCACCACCTTGACGTCGTTGTCGGCGTTGGCCGCGCGCAGCACGTCGGCATAGCGCAGGCGCGCCATCGACGTCGGCGCGTTGAGGAACTCCGGCCGGTTGAACGTGATGGTGGCGATCTTGGTCTTGGGGTCCTTCTCGTAGAGAATGATCTCCTCTGGGGTGGGCCGCTCAGGCATGTGCCGCCTCACTGTGTGACGAGACCTGGGTCAGCACCTCAGGTCCGTCGGCGCCGATGACCACGGCATCGCGGGTGAACACCGCGCCGACGCCCTGCTCCCAGACGTAGCTGGTGAGGGCAAGCACCATGCCCTCTTCCAGGATGTCGGTCTCGGCTGTGACCCGAATGTTCTGCGACACCACCGGTGGGTCGAATCCCAACCCGAGCCCGTGAGCCACCGGCATCGCAGGCAGCGGTTCGCCGGCCTGCTCGTACGCATCCAGCAATGCACTGGTCGGATTGCCGACACGGCTCACGTCAAGCAGTCTGTCCCACAGGTCATCCCGCCGTCGGTACAACGCACGGACCGCATCCGTCGGTTCACCCACGGACACCGTGCGCGCGACCTCCGCGACGTAGCCGTCGGCGAGCACACCCGCCGACAGAGCGACCAGGTCGCCCTCGCTGACGCGACCGTCTCCCTGCGCACGGCGCCACGGGTGGTCCTTCGACGTGACCCACGCGGCGTCCTGCGTGGCCGGGGTGCTCACCCCACCTGCGGCCTCGGCTTCCAATATCGCACCGGCGAGTCTCTTCTCCGTGGTGCCCGCAACCAGCTCGGCGACGCCTCGTGCCAGCCCCACCTCTGCGACTGTCAGCGCACGTCGCAGCGCCTGGATCTCCTCAGCAGTCTTCACTCGGCGCGCCGCCCGCATCGCCTCCTCGCCGTCGACGAGCTCGGCGTTCGGGAAAGCCATCGGCAGCAGCTTGGCGAATGTCGGTGTCAAGGCATCTGTTCCGATCCGCCACGCCGAATCGGAACCCTTGATGCCGCGCAGCACATCGACGAGGGTCATCGGGTTCCACGCGAAGCCGTACAAATTCTCGTGCGGGATCTCCTCGGGGATGCCCTCGTCCCATGTGCTGTTCAGGTGGATCTCACCCGTCGCGCGGACGAACGTGCAGATCGGTCCGAACGGCCGGGTACCAACCACCCACAACTGCGGGGCACCGGAGATGTACCGGACGTTGGCCTGCCTGCCGAGGACGAGCGCGTCGAGGCCGTGGGCCTCCATCTGGGCGACGGCGCGCTCCCTGCGGCTGACGCGCAATGCCAGGCCGTCGGCCTCGATCTCAGTTCCCACGGGACACCTCATAGGGGTCGTACGGATATGCGGTCAGCGGCATCCAGCCGCCTTCGGTCACCACCACGATCTCCTCACCGCGATAGCCTCCGGTGCCGTCCTCCCAGACCACCGGCTCGAACACCAGCAGCATGCCTTCGGGAAAGACGAAGTTGTCGTCCCACTCCTGGCCGAGATCTGTTCCGATCATCGGCATTTCCGCCGCGCTGGTACCGATGCCGTGTCCCAGGTAGAAGTGCGGCAGCCACGGCTTTTTCCCGCCGCCCGCAGCGGTGGCCGCCCGGCCGAGGTCACCACAGGTGGCGCCGGCCTTGGTCACCGAGAGCACTGCGTCGACGATGCGACTCCACTTGTCGAACTGCTCCTGCTGGGCCGCCGTGGGATCCTGACCGACGATCCAGGTGCGTCCGTGGTCGGAGCAATAGCCGTGGTAGGCGATCGACACGTCGGTCCACAGCACATCGCCCTGCTGCAACTCGCGCTCGGTGGTGAGCAGGGGGAGCGCGAGATCCCCGGTGGTGGTCCAGGTGCCCTCGGCCTTCGACGCGGGCATGACCTGCCAGATCGAGTCGAACATGTTGGTCGTGGCGCCCAGCTCGAAAGTGCGGCGCACGAATTCGGCAGACAGGTCGATCTGGCGCACACCAGGCGCCAGCGACTTGTGGATCTCGGCGACAGCCTCTTCGGTGATCTGACAGGCCCGTCGGATACAGGCGATCTGGTCGATCGTCTTGACGATCTTCGCGGCGCCGATCACCGGCGCGGCATCCACGGGCGCGCTCGGGAACAGTGCGCTGCCGGCCAGTCGCATCGCCCCGGTCAACTCGTCGGTGGCGACCGTCGCACCGGTCGGAACCAAGCCGGCCAGGATCTTCGCGAATTCCGCGACGCCCTCGTCGAATTCGAGATAGACCGGCCCGTGCAGGTGGTCGTCAGGCAGCCCGGTTTCCATCGCCGCACCCTCACGGAACGGCAGGAACAGGTGCGGGTGTTCATCGTCGGCCAGCACCACCGCGATCGGCCGCTCGACATGCGACAGTCCCGCGTCGGCCAGCGGCCAGGCGATGCCGGTGGCGTACATGACGTTACCGTTGCCGAGCAACACGAGCGCGTCCACACCCTGGTCAGCCATCGCCGCGTGCAGACGGGCGCCGACCTCTCGGCGCATCCGGGCCAAGTCGGGCTCGGCGGGAATGTCGAGCGGGGTGAAACCGGTGCGGGCGATCTGGGTGACTCCGGCTTGGGTAGCCGTACTCATTGGAGCCCCAGGAACTTCTGGATGTTCGTCGACACGATCTTGGTCGCGTTCTGCGGGCCGACCGCCTCGACCACCGCTGCCAGTGACTTCTCCGAGTACCCGAAAGTGCTCTCGTTGTGCGGGTAGTCGCTGGACCACATCACGTTGTCGACACCGATCTCATCGATCAGCCGCAGCCCCAGCGGGTCGACCATGAACGACGCGGCCATGTGCTTGTCCCAGTAGTACCGGACTTCGTGTTGCAGCTCGTGGTTGAACATGTGGCGGTAGGAGGCCAGCATGTGCTCGGCGTCCTGCAATGCGGTGGGCACCCACGCGATTCCGCCCTCGAACCAACCGATCTTCAGTTTGGGGTGCCGGTCGAGGATCCCAGAGAACACGTACTTGGCGAACTGCTCGCGGAAAGAGTCGACGTTGACCATCATGCCGACCACGACGCTGTTGTTCTCGCACGGCGTCTTGGGAGGCGTCTCGCCGATATGGTGGCTGACCGGGATGCCGGACGCCTCGATCTCGTCCCATACCGCGTCCATCGCGGTGCTGCCGTAGTCGTAGATGTTGCCCTCGTCGTCCTTACCCGGGTTCAGCGGGAGCAGGAACGTCTTGAGTCCCAGCGCCTTGAGCTCCTCGAGCGTGCTGCGGGCCCCCTTGGGATCCCACCAGTTGATCAGCCCCACACCGTAGAAGTGCCCGTTGGACTGCTCCTGCAGCGCGGCAATGTGCTCGTTGTAGATCCGGAACACCCGCTCGCGCAACGCCTTGTCCGGGTAATGGAACAGGGCCAGCACCGCGTTCGGGAACGCCAGCTCCTTGTCGATACCGTCCTCTTTGAGCTCCCGGATGCGGGCCGCGATGTTGTTCGACGCGGCACCGGCGAGGTCGTCGTACTGCATCAGCACTCGGCCGAAATCGCCTCCGGTCCAGGCCTTGCCCTTCATACCGACCATGTAAGCGCCGTCCTCGTACCAGATGCGCGGCGCGGCACCCTTGAGCTCCTCGGGGAAACGCTCGTAGAAGATGTCGTCGGCCACCGAGATGTGGTTGTCGGCCGAGAAGATCTCAGTGCCGGCAGGTAAACCGAGGTCACCGGTGGCATGTCCCTTGCGGTTCTTCGGTGCGCCAAAGCCTTCCGGCGGATAGAGGGTCGTCGAAGCAGTCATGTGCGGTACTCCAATCGGGCTGTGGGGCTGAGGATCGGCATGCCCGCAACTACCAGTTGACGGGGAGTTCGTAGACGCCGTAGGCGAGCCGGTCGTGCTTGAACGGCACCTCCTCGAGCGGAATGGCCAGGCGCAGAGTCGGAATCCGGCGCAGAAGGGTGTGGAAGACGATCTGCAGTTCGGCGCGTGCCAGCTGCTGACCGACGCACTGGTGGCGGCCGTAGCCGAAGCCGAGCTGCTGGCTGGCGTCGCGGCTGAGGTCGAGCTTGTCGGGCTCCGAGTAGGCCTTCGCATCCCAGTTGGCCGGGGACAGATCGATGATGACGCCGTCACCGGCGCGGATGGTCTCGCCGCCGATCTCGATGTCTTCCAGCGCGACCCGGCGCTGTCCGGTCTGGATGATGGACAGATAGCGCATCAGTTCCTCGACCGCGTTGGCGATCACCTTCGGATCGTCTGCGGCACGCAGGAAGTCGGCCTGGTCGGGGTTCTCCAGAAGGGCCAGGATGCCGATGCCGATCATGTTGGCGGTGGTCTCGTGCCCGGCGATCAGCAGACCGGTGCCCAGCTGCGCGGCTTCCTTGACGCTGATCTCTCCAGCGGTCACGCGCTCGGCCAGATCGGACACCGCGTCCTCGGACGGGTTGGCCTGCTTTTCCTCGACCAGATTGATCAGGTACTGATGCAGGCTCATCGCGCCCTTCTGCATGGCGTCCGCCGCGGCGTACCGGGCCAGCCCGGCGTTGGCGTGCTCCTGGAAGAATTCATGGTCTTCGTAAGGGACACCGAGCATCTCGCTGATCACCACCGTGGGCACCGGCAAGGCCAGCTTGGCGACGAGGTCGGCGGGCTGCGGGCCCGCCAGGATCTCGTCGATGCACTCATCGGTGATCTTCTGGATCGCCGTGCGCAGTCCCTCGACACGACGGAACGTGAACGGCTTCGACAGCATTCGGCGGAACCGCGTGTGCTCCTCGGCGTCGGAGGTGAACACCGACCGCGGCCGCTTGTCGACGGTGGCGAGCATGTGCTCGTTCCAATGCGGGAAACCCGCGATCCGGTCGTCCACACTGATGCGGGAGTCCGCGAAGAGCGTCCTGGCCTCTTCGTGACCGGTGATCAACCACGGGGTGCTGCCGTTCCAGATCTTCACGCGGAAAAGGCCTTTGGGGTGGCCCAGCATCGGCTGTGGCGGCGCGAACGGGCACGCCGCGGCGCGCTCCATCGGGTATTCGGGGATGTCTACTTCGGTAGCGGTTTCGGACACGTCATTCCTCAAGGTCAGTCTTGGATCTCGATGGCTAGGGCTGGGCAGGCCGCCGCGGCGCGGCGGGCGTTGTCGATCTGGTCCGGACCGGGTTCGGATTCGAGCAGCACCACGACACCGTCCTCGTCACGCTGGTCGAACACCTCACTGGCATTGAGCACGCACTGCCCCGAGGAGACACACTTGTCCTGGTCGACAGTGACTTTCATATGAGGTCGCTTTCTCGTGTCACCGGGGCCATCCACAGGCCGACGATCGCGTCGATCAATCCCGACGCCGCGCCCTGCCAGGACGCCCGCGGCACGTTGCCGCCCTGCGCCATCGCGCGCTCGCGATCGGCACAGCTGTGCATCAACAGGTTGCGCGCCATGATGTTGCGTTCGGCGCGGACCTCTGCGGGCAGTTCGGGCAGGCAGTTCTTCATCCCCTCGATGACCTGCACCAGCGACGGCGAACTCAGCGCGTCACGGACCACGATGTTGTGGTAGGCCGGGTCGGTCATCACCTGGGCGGCGAACCTGGCGTACCAGGTCGGGTTACCCAGCGCCGCAAGGTGTTCGGTGAGCGGCTGGACCAGGCAGGACACCCAGTCCCGCAGGTTGGACGAGGATCCGGTGTCGGCCACCATCTGCTCGCGCAGGCACTCGATCGGACCGCGGTGCTTGTGTTCGATCGCACGCACCAGGTCGGTCTTGGTTCCGAAGTGGTAACCGACGGCGGCGTTGTTACCCTGTCCGGCCGCGTCACTCACCTGACGGTTGGACACCGCGAACACGCCGTGCTCGGCATAGAGCCGCTCAGCCGCCTTGAGGATCGCCTCCTGGGTACTGCTCGCCCGGTCGGCACGGGCGGACCGGTGGGCTGTTGTCACCGTTACAGTCAACGCCTCACCTGTAATTAAGTCAAGCACTTGATTTAAAGTGGCCGGAGGCAAGACGAAGCCGTCGGACCACGCCTGACACCCGGACCGGCGTTGAGATTGCGGCCACGGTCGCGGTTCGGCTCATGTCACGACCCTGTACACAATCTCATTCCGTCAGATCGGACCTATTTGGCCTTCCGGACGATGACCTTGCCCGCGACCGTTCCTCCGTCGATCGGCAGCACCGTGCCCGTGACGTAGCGTGAGCGGTCGGTGGCGAAGTAGAGCGCCGCCTCCGCGACGTCCTCGACCGTGCCCTCCCGCTTGAGCGGACGGTCGTTGCGCATCTGGGCGCGGATCCCCGCCTCGAACTCCTCGATGCGCTCGCGCTCCTCGGGCGAGGCCGACTTGGCCACGATCGCGGTGCGGATGTTGCCCGGAGCGATGGCGTTGACCCGAATCTCGTAGTGGGCCAGTTCGATCGCCGCGGACTTGGTGAACTGGATGACGGCGGCCTTGGATGCGCGATACGTCATCACCCCGCCACCGGCCTGGATTCCGCCGATGGAAGTCAGGTTGAGGATCGAACCGCCGCCGTGCTCGGCCATATACCGGGCGGCATCGCGGGTTCCGGCCATCACTGCGCGGACGTTGACCCGCATCACGGTGTCGAAATCAGCGAGGTCGTCATCGAAGAACCGACGGTGCATCCGGCCTGAGACCCCGGCGTTGTTGACCATGACGTCCAGGCCGCCGAAGGTCTCGAC
The DNA here is from genome assembly GCF_022179545.1 of Mycolicibacterium fortuitum subsp. fortuitum. Next base: position 4,389,045 of record NZ_AP025518.1, read on the forward strand.
CGCGGTCGACACCAGCCGGCCCACCTGCTCGATGTCGCCTACGTCGGTGAACAGGAACCGCGTGTCCTCCCCCAGTTCGTCGGCCAGAGCCTTGCCCCGCTCCTCGTCGATGTCGCCGATCATCACCTGGGCGCCTTCGGCGGCGAATCGGCGTACCAGTCCCTCGCCGAGTCCCGATGCACCGCCGGTAACTACCGCGACCTTTCCGGCCAGTTCGTTCATCACACCTCTTTCAGGAATTCCAGCAATACCGCGGTCAGCGCGGCGGGCTGTTCGATCTGTGGACAGTGCCCCGCGCCGGCGATCACCACACTGCGGGCACCAGTTATCTGGCCGGCGATCTCACCGGCCCATCCCGACGGCAGCAGCTTGTCGTGTTCACCTTCGACGATCATGACCGGCACCGTGATGCGGCCATACGCTCGCTGCGACGACGGCATCGCCGGAGCGTCCAGACCAGGACGGCGAAAACGCGCTGCGGCCAGGGCTTCCCAGGCCCCTGGCGCGATGCTCGACTCATAACGCCGTTGCACGTACGCCTCGTCGGCGGGATAGACCGGATCGGCGAAGAGCGCGGTGACGATGCGTCGCATCCCGGCAGGCGTAGCGTCGTAGTCGTACAACGCCGCGGAATGTTCGTTGCGCTGGATATCCCCTCCGCCGCAGATCGCGGTGAGTGAGCGCATCCGGAGCCGGGGGGTATCCGAGGTGGCGTCGACGAGAAGGTTGATCGCGCCCATCGAGTTGCCCACGAAATGTGCCTGCGTGACCCCGAGTTCGACGCAGAAGCGGGCGATATGCCGTATCCGCATGCCGCGCCCGTCGTTGAAATCGATCACCTTGGCGGTCTCACCGAAACCCAGCATGTCCGGGGCCAACACCCAGTAGTGCTCGGCGAGCGTATCGATTACTCGCTCCCAACCCAATTCAGCACCAGCGCCGAACTCGCCCCCGTGCAACAGGACGACCGGGTCCCCGATCCCCGCTTCGAGGTAGCTGGTGGTCAAGCCGTCGACGTCGATGGTCTTACGTGCGAATCTGCGTTGCGCTGTCACTGTGGCGCCCCGTGCGACCGCCCGAAATTCAGCAATTGCGTGGCCAGCATGTCGAGTTGGCCACGCACCGTCGCGTCGGCCAATTCGCCTGTCTCAGACCAGATCTTGTCCGCGGAGTTGATCGCCACCCCCAACGGAGTCGGCCAGGCCCGCAACGCGTGGCCGATGGAGCGCAACTGTCCCAGCGTTCCCACGGCGGCCTGCCAGCCATAGGCACAGCTGATACAGCCCCACGGGGTGTTGTCCAGGTATACCCGCGGGTCTTCCCGCAGATCCTCGATGTAATCCAGCGCGTTCTTCACCAGACCGGAGATCGCCCCGTGATAGCCGGGCGAGCCCACCACCACGGCGTCGGCGTCACGCAGAGCGGACACAAACTCCTGAGCTGCCGGGGTGCGTTCCAAAGAGTGGGGCGCATACATCGGCAACTCGAGGTCCGGCCCGGCAAACATCCGGGTGCGGCCGCCTTGACGCTCGACGGCTTCCAGGCAGTACCGCACGGCCCGCTCGGTCGAGGAGTCGGCACGCAGGGTGCCGCCCATCCCAACCACGAACGGCACCTTCTCCGTTGGCGTCATGTTTCCTCACTTGATCGCAATGGGATTCACCGGCGAACCGACCGCACCGGTGACCCGCAGCGGAGGGGCGATGAGCTGGAACTCGTAGACACCGTCGGCAGCGCAGTCGGCGGCCAACGCGCCCAGATCCCAGTACTCACCGAGCATCAGACCCATGTCGCGCAGACACAGCATGTGCATCGGCAGGAACGTGCCCTCGACCCCGTTGGCCGGATCAGGATCCTCGACCATCAGATTGTCGGCGGCCACCGCGGCCACCTGGTGGTCGTGCAACCACGAGGCGCACCGCCAGTCCAGACCGGACCCAGCCTCGGCCCCGTCCCCGGTGGCCAAAAACCGGGTCCACCAACCGGTGTGCACCACCACGATGTCACCGGCAGTGATGCGCACCCCCTGCGCCTTGGCCACCTCATCGAGTTCGGCAGGCGTGACCGGATTGCCGGGCTCCAGGAACTGCTCGACGCCGCGATGGCGGACCACGTCCAACAGCACGCCGCGTGAGGTGATGCCCTTCCCGTCCACTTTGTCGATACCACAACGGAAAGCACCGAAACTCGTGACCGAATCAGCCGGGAAACCGTTGTAGAGCTTGTCCTCGTAGTAGACGTGTGACAGCGCGTCCCACTGGGTCGCGGCCTGCAGTGGCATGACGATCATGTCGTCGTTGAAGCGAAAGGGGTTGTCCACGAAGAATTTGCTGACCTCGTGGGCCACCGAATTGCGCAGCCACTGCGGGCCGTACTGAGCCAGGGTATTCGCGTCGCCGCCATCGACGGTCATCACATGGGTGGGGTTCTGCCGAAACTGGAACGCCCCCTGCGGCCCGGAAGAGGAGAAGTCACCGCCGAGCGCGAACACCTTGCCCTGCTTGACCAGTGACGCGCCCTCGGCCACCTTGTCGGGCGTGATCAGGTTCAGCGTGCCGAGTTCGTCGGCGTCACCCCAGCGGCCCCAATTACGTACGTCGTCAGCGACCTTGCGAAAGTCGCTCATCGTCCCGGCCAAGCTCAGCTCCTCTGATCAGAGTTGTCTACAGCATCGACCAGCGCTGCCTCACGTTGGGCCAAAATGCCGCCATCGGCCCAGACCACCTGCCCGGTGACGTAACTGGCGGCCGCACCCCCGAGGAACACCAGAAGCGAAGCCTGTTCTGCGGCGTCGGAGTTGCGGCCGAGCGGGGTGGTGAACGAATCGAGGTACTGCTGACCATAAGCCGAGCGCAACTGGTCGAGAATGGGCGTCTGGGTCACCCCCGGTGCCGTGCAGTTGATCCGGACGCCTCGGGCCCCGAGTTCGGCAACCCGGCTCATCCCGTAGAGAATCATCGCCTCCTTGGACAACCGGTAACCGCCGTCGGCCAAGGCCTCCGGGTGCTCTGCACACCAGCGCAGGCCCTCATCGACCGATCTGGTCCGTACCAAACCCGCGGTAACGGATCGGTTTTCCCGGTATCCCGAGGCCGCCAGTGACGACACCGAAGTGATCGATCCGCCCGCCGGGATGCGATCGTCCAACGCCTCGGTGAACTGCCGGGTGCCGAGGAAGTTGATCCGGACCACCAGCAGCGGGTTGCCAATGCCCGATGACACGCCCGCGACATTGAACAGGGCGTCCACCGGACCGTCGACCGCGCGGGCAGCGCGATCGACGGACTCCGGGTCGGCCAGGTCGAGTTCGATGAAGTCGTCGGGCAGGCGATCGGGCGGCCGGATGTCCAGGCCGGTCACCCGCGCGCCGAGCTCACCCAACGCCCGGGTGACCTCGGCGCCGATGCCCGATCCGCAGCCGGTGACCACGACGTGTTTGCCGTCGTAGCGCACCAGCTCGCTCAGCAGTGTCACGTGTGCGGCTCCGCTCAGCCCGAGGTTTCCCGGGCTGCCTTCTCGGCCTGGGCCGCCTTGACCCGACCCTCGTTGATCTCGGCCATGGCCTCGGGAATCTCACCGGCGGTGAACTTGTCGCGGCCGGTGGGCAGGCCGCCGAAGGCGTAGGTCTCGTCGAACAGCGGGGCGTCGGACGGACGGCGTCGCGACTCGACCTTCTCGATCACCGGCTCAAGCCGCTTGGTCTTGTCCGCCACCGCCTTCGCGTCCCGCTCGATGAACTCGGGCAGGATCTCCTTGCCCATGATTTCGATGGACTCCATGGTGCCCTCGTGGCTGCGCGGGTTGAGCAGCAGGATGATCTCGTCCACGCCGCTCGCCTCGTAGGCGCGCAGGAAGTCGCGCACGGTGTCGGGTGAGCCGATGGCACCGCGGCCGGGACCGTAGGCGAGCGTCGGATCCTCCTTGACCGCCTCCTCGTACCGTTCCCACACCTTGGTGCGGCCGGGCGTGTGCATGCCGGTCAGGTAGTAGTGCATGATCCCGAACGAGAAGAAGCCACCGCCGATGCCGAGTCGCTTGAGTGCCTCGTCGTCGGATTTCGCCACCATCATCGACAGGTCACCACCGATGGCGAGGATGTTGGGGTTGATCGCCGGGGTGACGGGTGCACCCTGCTCTTCGAATTCCTTGTAGTACCCGTCAACCCGCTCCTTGAGCGCCTCGGGACCGGTGTAGGCGAAGCTCAGCGCGCCGATCGCCTTCTGGGCTGCCATCTGCACCGAGGAGGGGCGGGTACACGCCACCCAGACCGGCGGGTGGGGCTTCTGCAGCGGCTTGGGGATCACGTTGCGGGCCGGCATCTCGACGTGCTCACCCTTGAACCCGGTGAAGGGCGCTTCAGTCATGCAGCGGATCGAAACCTCAAGCGCTTCTTCCCACATGGTGCGCTTGTCGGCCGGGTCGATGTCGAAGCCACCGAGCTCGGCGACCGAGGACCCCTCACCGGTACCGAACTCGACACGTCCGTTGGAAAGATGGTCCAGGGTGGCGACGCGCTCGGCGATGCGGGCCGGGTGGTTGATCGGCGGCGGCAGGTGCATGACACCGAACCCCAACCGGATGTCCTTGGTGCGCTGGCTTGCTGCGGCCAGGAACATCTCCGGCGCGGTGGAATGGCAGTACTCCTCCAGGAAGTGGTGCTCGGTGAGCCAGACGGTGGAGAAACCGGCCTTGTCAGCGGCCTCGACCTCGGTCAGTCCGTGCTGGAACAGTTGATGTTCGTCATCCTCCGACCACGGCCGAGGCAGTGGGAACTCGTAGAACAGCGAGATCTTCATCGGTTTCCTCCTGGGGTGTTGCTGACGTTCACGTGGACTTGAGGGTCGGCTGCTTCTGAAATCTGTTGTGCGACTGACTGTTGTGCGAGTTCGTCAGCGATGTGCCTGGCCGCGACATACCCGAAGGTCATCGCCGGCCCGATGGTCGCGCCGGCACCGGCGTAGCTACGGCCCATGACGGCCGCCGAGACATTGCCGACCGCGTAGAGCCCGTCCACGACGGACTCGTCGGCGCGCAGGACCCGAGCGTTCTCGTCGGTGCGCAGGCCACCCGAGGTGCCCAGGTCGCCGAGGATGATCTGGAACGCGTAATAGGGCGGCTTGCCGAGCGGACGCAGATTCGGGTTGGGCAGCGTCGGGTCGCCGTAGTAGTTGTCGTAGGCGCTGTCGCCGCGGTTGAAGTCGTCATCGTGACCGGCGTGGGCCAGTTGGTTGAAACGGTCGGCGGTGGCCCGCAGGTTGTCCGCGGGGACTCCGATCTTGCCGGCCAGCTCCTCCCAGCTGTGCGCCTCGACCACGACGCCCGAGTCCAACCAGGCCCGAGGCACCTTGCGGCCGGTGGGAACCGGCGCGAACGGAATCTTCGGGATGGGCAGATGCCCGGCCACCACATACCGGTGGAACGAGTCGATGTCGGTGACCAGCCAGCACGGGATGTGCGTGACGCCGGATTCCTGCCCCTTGATCATCGCGTGGGCGAAGTCCATGTAGGGCGCGGCCTCGTTGATGAATCGCCTGCCCTCGCCGTTGACCACAAACTGTGACGGCATCATCCGCTCGTTGAGCATGAACTGCAGCCGGCCGTCGGGCCAGCAGATCGCCGGGAACCACCACGCCTCATCCAGCAGTTCGGTGGCACCGCCGGCTTTCTCGCCGGCCCGGATACCGTCCCCGGTGGCCGCGGGATTGCCGAAGCTCCAGTCCTTCTCGAGTACCGGAAGGTGCTCTTTGCGCCACGCCATGTCATGGTCGAATCCACCGGAGGCCAGGATGACGCCGCCGGTGGCCCGGATTCGCAGCGCCTTGCCCTCACGTTCGACGACCGCGCCGAGTACCGCACCGTCCGCACCGGTGATCAGCGACGTCATCGGCGCGTCGAGCCACAGCGGGATGTCGTGCTGCTTGAGCGCCAGCCGCATCCGCGCCGCCAGCGACTGGCCGATGGCGGCCATCCGGTCACCGAATACCCGGGCCCGCACCATCCGCCAGATCAGCTTGAGCAGCACCGCCTTGCCGCGCCAGTTCTGCCGGATCTGGTAGAAGAGCCGAAGGTCCTTGGGCGCAAACCAGATTCCCCGGGGCGCCAGGGCCAGCGGCGCCAGCAGTTCCTGCTCATGCTCACCGAGCTTGCGCAGGTCGATAGCCGGGACATTGATGGTGCTGCCCTGCGCGGACCCGCCCGGCAGCTCCGGGTAATAGTCGGCGTAACCGGGCTTCCAGACGAACTCGAACCAATCGCTGTTGTGCTCGAGAAAGTCCATCATCTCCGGTGCGGCCTCGACATACTTGCGCAGCCGGGCGTCGCTGACGGTGCCTTCGGTGATCCGCTTGAGGTAGTCGAACACCCCGTCCGGGGAGGGCACGTAGCCAGCCCGACGCTGCGACGGCGCCCCGGGAACCCAGATCCCGCCGCCCGACAGCGCGGTGGAACCGCCGAAGTGAGAAGACTTTTCGATTACGAGAGTATCGAGCCCGGCTGCCTCGGCGGCCAATGCAGCTGTCATACCGCCGCCGCCGGATCCGACGACGAGCACGTCGACGGTTTTGTCGAACACCTTGATGTCTGAGGTCATGCTGCGATTCCTACCGCCGTCCTGATTGCGAATCCTGCGATCAATTCCGGGGCCGCCCGGTAGAAGTGGTTTCCCGTCCGGTAAGGCCCGTTGGCTGCCAGCGCCGCGAAGGCGGCCACCCAGGTGCGGATCTCGTGTGCCGAATTGCCCCCTTCGTCGGCGATGAAGGTGTTGGACCAGCTGTCCAGGTCTGTGAGGCGGCCCTGGTCGAAGATCTCCAGCAGACTGTGGTCCCATTCGGGGTTCAGCGGCCGCAGCACACTGTCGCCGTGGGCGAAGTCGTGCGCGGCCTGGCTCACCGCGGTCTGCCGGGCCATGCGCTGCTCCGCGGTCATCGGGACGCCGTACACGATGCGGTCCAGCGCCGCCGGCGGCGCGGTGGTCAACGTGGGCACCGGCGGGTCATGCGAGAGCCCACCGGAACCCAGCACCAGCACCCGCTGGTCGAGAGTCGAGAGAAAGGCACCGACGGCCGCGCCGAGAGCGCGGGACCTCGCCAGCGGACCCAGCGGGGTGGCAACGGAATTGATGAATATCGGCACGATGGGGCGTGCTGTCGCCTCGCCGAACAGCTCCTGTAGCGGCTGCACGGTGCCGTGGTCGACGTCCATGCTCGTCGAGATCGCGACATCGACCCCGGACTCCCATACCGCCTCGGCACACTGCTGAGCGATGTCGCCCGCGACATTGAGGGCGCCCTCGTAGGTGCCGTAGTCCCCGACGCCTGCCGCGGCGGTGCCGATGCAGAACGGAGGCATCAACCGGTAGAAGAACCCGTTGTAGTGGTCGGGCGAGAAGGTGACGACCAACTCGGGGTCGTAGTCGGCAACAAACTGGCGAGCATTCGTGACCGCTGCCTCGATCTCTTCGAGGAGTTCAGCCGACGGTCCCGGAAGATTCAGCAGTGGGCTGTGGGACATACAGCACAGGGCTACTGGCACCGTTCACTCCTTCCTCCACCAGATGCAGAACGTCGAACAACGCGGTGCTGAGTTCGGGGGCACGTTGGGCGATGTCGGCCCCGGCAATGCATCGGTCCGGCCGCAGTACCACCACCGATTCGGCGTGCACGTCGAACCAGGCCTTCAGCGCTCCCGTGCGGTCACCGACGATCACCACCGAACCGTCGTCGTGGTCCGCATCGTGTCCGGTCCAGAACAACTGAGTCTGTGGCCGGGCCGCAATGAACTTGGCACCCAGAGCTTTCCAGCGCGCATAGGCCTGTTCACCGAGCAACACACGAGGATTGTTGTTCCAGCACAGCACCGCGAAGTTGAGCCCGACCACATCGTCGAGCAACACGTTCGACTCCTCGCGAGTGTCCACCCGGGGCTGGATGAACAACGTACCCACCGGGGAGTCCGCCGTCGGTGGCTTCGGGTGATAGATCGCGCCCTGGTCGTAACGCGGCATCGGCTTGAACCGCATCTCCAGCACATAGCGCTTGAGCGCCGGAACCACCGAAGCACCGCGAATCAGCTTGTCCCGCAGGGCCGCGACCTTGCGGTTGGTGGGCGAGATGACCCGCCCCACCAATGTGGACAGGTCGATCATGGCCCGCGCATGCTTGCGGCGCTCGGTGTCATAGCTGTCCAGCAGGGCGTCGCCGGCCTGGCCGTTGACGACGGCGGCCAGTTTCCAGCCGAGGTTGGCCGCATCCCGGATACCACTGTTGTAGCCCTGGCCCTGCCAGACCGGCATCAGGTGTGCGGCATCGCCGGCCAACATGAACCGGCCCTTGCGGAAGTTCCCGGCGATCCGGGAGTGGTGCGTGTAGACACGGCGCCGGATCACGTCGACCTTGTCCGGGTGCGGTACGAACGGGGCCAGTAGGCGCGCGACGAAATCGGGATCCTCAGCCTGCTCGTCGGTTTCGTCGGCGTGGATCATGAACTCGAACCGACGGATACCGTGGGCAATCGAGATCGAGGCGTACGGCCGATCCGGATCGGCACCGACCTCACTGTTCGGATGCCCCAGAGGATCGTTCGCAAGGTCGACGACGACCCAGCGGGTCGGAGAAGTGGTGCCGTCGAAGGAGACCCCCATGATGCGGCGGATGGCGCTGCGTCCGCCGTCGCAGCCCACCACGTAGCGCGCCCGCACCGCGGCCACGTCCGGTCCGAACTCGATCGTCACTGCATCAGCGGACTCGACAGCGGATTCCATGCGGCGGCCCCAGGCCACATCGACATGCTCGAACCGGTCGAGGCCGGCCAGCAGCTGCGCGTCGACGAGCGGCTGGACGAATCCGTTGCGCTTGGGCCAGCCGAATCGTGCGTCCGGAGGCGCCATTTCGGCCAACAGCCGGCGATTGCCGTCGTAGAACCGCAGGATCTGGTTGGGCACGGTGTGCGGCAGGATCGCCTCGACCAGGCCGATCGACTGGAAGGTGCGCAGCGATTCGTCATCGAGACCGACCCCGCGCGGGTAGTCGATCAGGGCGTCTCGCTCGTCGACCACCAGGGTTCGGACGCCCTGAATGCCGAGAACATTGGCCAGGGTCAGCCCGACCGGCCCGGCTCCCACGATGGCGACGTCGAACTCTTGGTCGGTCACGCCGACCGTCCCAGCAGGAAGTCCACATGCAGCTTGTTGAACGTCTCCGGATCTTCGTACTGCGGCCAGTGTCCACAGTCGGGCATCACCTCGAACCGCGCGCCGGGAATCATCGACGCAATGCGACGGCCCTCGCTGACGTCGGCGGTTGGGTCGTCACTGGTCCACAACACCAGCGTGGGCGCGGTGATCGAGCCGTACTCTTTCTCGCCCAGCAGATTTCGGGCTCGGATCTCCGGATCTTGCAGTGCCATGATGTCGCTCATCGCGGCGACGAAGCCGGGCTGACGGTACACCGCCTGGCGGCTCGCCACGATGTCGTCGTAATCCTTTGTCTTGTCGGCCATCAGCCATTTGATCCGGGCCTGCACCGTCTCCCAGGTCGGATTCTGGGCGGCTGCCATCGACAGCGTGATGATCCGCTTCATCACCTCCGGGTCGGCCTGTGAACCGCCGGCGGTGTTGAGCACCAACCGGTTGACCCTGTCGGGGTGGTCGGCAGCGGCCCGGGCGGCTACCCACCCGCCCAGCGACTCACCCGAGATATGTGCACGCTTCGCACCGATCGTGTCCAGGAAGCCGATCAGATGATCGACGTAGTGGGCAACCTCGAGCGGGTGGCCGGGCTTGTCGGTGTAGCCGTGCCCGAGCATGTCGATCGACCACGTCGAGAAGTGCTGGGCATGAGATTCCAGATTGCGCACGTAGGCCTCGGCATGCCCGCCCGATCCGTGCAGCAGAACCAGCACCGGCAGGTTCGGGTCACCGGCGTGCAGATACCGGGTGCGCACCCCACCCACATCCAGATAGCCCTGCGAGAACGCCACACCCTGCAGGTCAGCCCAGACACTCTCGTATCCGGCGGCCGAAACAGAACCGGAAGCCCGCCCGGCGGCAGTGCTTGTCATGGTCCCCTCTCCGGAGATAGGGAGAATGATATTCTCCGAATTTGTAAGCACTTTGCTCATATAGCGCACATCAGAGTGCATTATTATCAGAGCATCACTCTCGCGGTGTTATCTGTCAAGGAGGGCGCCATGCCGGCCAAGGCAACCCAGCCGCACGCACAAACGAAGACCGAAACCGCTCCGACCGGAGCACCCGGGTCGCAGACCCTGGCGCGTGGTTTGAGCGCGCTCGCCGCCATTGCCGCCGCGCCGACAGGGCTGACTGTGCAGCAGGTCGCCGACCATGTCGGAGCCCACCGGACGATCGCCTACCGGTTGCTGGCCACCCTGAGCCAGTTCCGTTATGTGACCAAGGGTGAAGACGGCAGGTACCGGCCCGGAGCCGGATTGGCCGCCCTCGGTGCGTCCTTCGACAACAACATGCGCGCACTGAGCGTCCCGACCCTGCGCGCGCTGGCCGACGAACTCGGCAGCACCGTGTCCCTTCTGGTGGCCGAAGGCGATCAACAGGTGGCAGTCGCAGTGATCGTCCCGACGCAGGTCTTCTATCAGCTGTCGTTCCACGAGGGCAGCCGCCATCCGCTCGACCGGGGTGCGGCCGGGGTGGCCTTGCTGGCGAGCATGGCGCCACGGCCCGGCGAACGCGAACTGGTCCACCAGACCCGCGAACAGGGCTGGGTGATCACTCACGGCGAGATCGAACCGGACACCTACGGCCTTGCGGTACCCGTACGCCGACGCCCACCGTCTCCGCCCACCTGCATCAATCTCATCTCGCATCGCGAGGACGTCGTGCTGGGCGGCAAGGACGCAGTCGTGCGGGCAGCAAAAGAACTGTCGACCATCCTGTACTGAAAGGGAATGACATTGACCCGCACCGAAATTGACTGGGATGACGAGGTCGACGTCGCCGTACTGGGCAGCGGGGGCGCCGGTCTCACCGCGGCACTTACCGCGTCGGCCAACGGCGCGTCGGTCGCGATCTACGAGAAGGCTCCCACCGTCGGCGGCACCACCGCCGTCTCCGGCGGCATCGTCTGGATCCCGGCCCACGACCGCAGCGCCGACGGGCCGCTGCCGGTTTCCGACGCGATCGACTATCTGCAGGCCCAGTCGCTCGGCTACATGGACACCGACCTGGTGGAGACATTCGTCAGGACGGGCCCGGCGATGCTCGACTTCGTCGAGGAGAACAGTGAACTGCGCTTCGCCGTCGCCGAGGGCTTTCCCGACTACAAGCCCGAACTTCCGGGCGGACGGCCGGGCGGCGGCCGCTCGCTGAGCGCAGGCCCCGTGGACCTGGCCAAACTCGGGGCCTGGAAAGACCGGATCACCTCTTTCCCAGCGGATTTCAGCAATGTGGGCATCGACGCGGAGACCCGTGCCCGGATTCACGCCGTCTACGACGATCCTGACGCCGACCTCTGCGTCGCCGGCACCGCCCTGATCGCCGGCCTGCTGCACGGCCTGCTCGACCGCGATGTTCAGCCGGTCACCGAAGCTCGCGCAGTCGAATTGATCGGCGACGCAGCCGGTATAAAAGGCGTGCTCATCAGCGTCGACGGCACGAATCTCGCGGTCCGCGCCCATCGCGGTGTGGTACTGGCCACCGGAGGATTCGAATGGGACGCCAAGCTGGTCGAGGCGTACCTTCGTGGGCCGATGCGCGGCGCGGTGTCACCGCCGAACAACACCGGCGACGGGCTCCGCATGGCCATGGCACATGGCGCCGATCTGGCCAACATGGGTGAGGCGTGGTGGGTTCCGATCGTTCAGATTCCCGGCGACACCATCGACGGTCACCCACGCAGCCGCAGTGTGCGGCTGGAACGCACGCGGCCGCGCAGCGTCATCGTCAACCGGGCAGGCAAGCGCTTCCTCAACGAGGCAGGCGAATACAACTCCATGGCAGGGGCATTCCAGTATCTCGATCCCAAGATCGGCTACGCCAACGACCCGGCCTGGATCGTGTTCGACTCGGTGCACCTGCAGCGCTACGGCTTCCTCGGCGTCGAACCGGGTGACGCGGCCCCGGACTGGTTCTGTGAGTCGGCCACCCTCGCCGAACTGGCCGTCAAGACCGGAATCGATGCCGACGGGATTGCCGCCACGTTGAATCGATGGAACGACAACGTCTCCCGCGAGATCGACCCTGACTTCGGCCGTGGCTCCAGCGCGTACGACGGATACTGGGGCGACAATTCAGCCGCGACACCGGCCGGCCAGACGCTGGGGCCGCTCGACACCGCGCCGTTCTACGCGGTGCCGGTCAAGATCGGGGCGATGGGCACCAAGGGCGGGCCGCGCACAGACCGGGACGGTCGGGTCCTGCACGTGAACGGCACTGCGATCCCAGGACTGTTCGCCGCCGGCAACGCGATGGGCGGGGTGACCGGCAAGGCCTACGGCGGCGCCGGCGGAACGCTCGGGCCCGCCATGGTGTTCGGTTACCGTAGCGGTTATGCCGCGGCAACGGGCGACTCAGCGGGCTGAGTCCGCGATCAGTTGCGCTGCCGCGGTGTACGGGTCAGTGGAGCCTTCGGCCACTGCGGCGGCCAGCCCGTCCAACTCTGCGTGATTCCGCAGCAGTGTCTGCGCCAGCGACAGGATCTGCGTTCTTGCCCGGGCAATGCGCCGCTGCGCGGTGTCCGCACGGTGATGGGCATCGATCGCTTCGACAAGTTCGGCCAGCCCCTCGCCTTGGGCGGCAACGAGTTTGAGCACCGGAACACTGGCCTCGGCCCGCAGGTCGCGTGCGGTCTGGTCGGCGCCCTCACGGTCGGCCTTGTTGACCACCACCAGATCGGCGACCTCCAACAGCCCCGCCTTGGCGGCCTGGACGGCGTCGCCCGCACCGGGGTTGAGGATGACCACGGTCGGGTCGGCGATTGCGGCGATCTCGATCTCGGATTGCCCGACGCCCACCGTCTCCAACACGATCAGGTCGTAGGACAGCGCGGCCAGCAGCCGGATCGCCGCCGGTACCGCAGCAGCCAATCCACCCAGGTGGCCTCGGGTGGCCACGGACCGGATCAGCACGTCGGGATCGTTGATGTGAGCGGCCATCCGGATCCGGTCTCCCAGTAGCGCACCTCCGCTGTACGGGGAGGACGGGTCGACTGCGAGAACCGCGACCCGTAGACCGCGTTCCCGGTATGCGCCGACCAGGGCACCGACAGTCGTCGACTTCCCCGCGCCGGGCGGCCCGGTGATCCCGATGACCCGCGGCGAGGCCGGACCCAGCACGGCGAGAACCTCGTCGCGACGGTCGCTTTCGACCAGGCTCAGCAACCGCCCGACGGCACGCTGGGATCCACCACGTGCTGAGGCGATGAGTTCTTCGATGTTGTGCTTCGTCATCACGGTCGACACTACGGCGAAAGCACCTCGATGACAGTTGCCGAACCCATCCCACCCCCGGCACACATCGCGGCCACCCCGATGCCGCCGCCGCGCCGCTGCAACTCGTGGACCATGGTGGCCAGCATGCGCGCCCCCGTTGCTGCCACCGGGTGACCCAGCGAGCATCCGCTGCCGCTGACGTTGACGATCTCAGGGTCGATGTCGAGAAGCTTGATGGTCGCCACACACATTGATGCGAACGCCTCGTTGATTTCGAACAGGTCTACATCTGACAACGAAAGACCGGCCCGGCCAAGGGCTTTGGTGATGGCCTCTACCGGTGCCAGCCCGGTCGAGGCCGGGTCCACCCCCACCGATGCCCAGGACTTGATGGTGGCCAGGGCCGGCAGCCCGAGCTTGTCGCTGGCGATGGCCAGCACCGCCGCCGCATCGTTCGCGCCACACGCATTGCCCGCGGTGATGGAGAACCCCTCGATCTCGGGATGCAGCGGCTTGAGCGCGGCCAGCTTTTCCAGCGTGGTGTCGCGGCGAGGATGCTCGTCGGTGTCGAACAGCCCGTGCGGCGTCCGGATCGGAACAATCTCCTCCTTGAACCGTCCCTCGTCGATCGCAGCGATGGCCTTGCGGTGTGAGCTCAGCGCCCACTGGTCCATCTCCTCGCGGCTCACCCCGGCCTTGACTGCCGCGTTCCATCCGACGGTGATCGACATGTCCATGTTCGGCGCGTCCGGGGTGTCCGGATGGGTCGGCGGGAACCAGTTCACCCATTCGGCATCCTTGGCACTACTCGCCGCGCGGACGAACCGCGGCGACGTGGAGGCCGAGTTGACGCCACCGGCCACAACCAACCGGTCCATCCCGGCGCGGATGCCGGCGGCGGCGTTCTGCACGGCGGCCTGACCGGCAGCGCAATGCCGATTGACAGAAGCACCGGGAACCGTGGTGAGGCCGGCGGTAATGGCGGCATGACGGGCGATGACGCCGCCGCCGTATAGACCCTCACCGAGGATCACGTCGTCGACGGGAACCGTGCCGCGCCCGGCAAGATCCTCGACCGCCGCGCGCACCACATGATCGGCGAGCGCGTAGGCGTCCGTATCGCGCAGCGTGCCCTTCCTGGCAGTGCCGATGGGGGTACGCAACGCGGACACGATGACGGCTTCAGGCATTTGGCGCTCCCTGGTTTACCCGGTACGAGAATGTTATTCTCTCAGCCAGAGAGTCTTAGTTGCAAGAAGGGGAACCCTATGCAAATCGCCGGTAGTTCCGCGATCGTCGTCGGCGGTGCGGGTGGCCTGGGTGAAGCGACGGTCCGCCGCCTGCAGGCCGCGGGCGCCAAGGTGGTCGTCGCGGACCTGGCCGACGAGAAGGGCGCCAAACTGGAGAAAGAGCTGGGTGTGCGGTACGTCCCCACCGATGCCACCTCTGAGGAGTCGGTGCTCGCTGCCATCGCCGAGGCGGAAGCCCTTGCCCCACTCCGCATCTCGGTAGACACCCACGGTGGCCCCGCCGCCGGCGGTCGGCTGGTCGGCAAGGACGGGTCCCCACTCGACCTCGAGGGGTTCAAGAAGACCATCGAGTTCTACCTGACGGCGGTGTTCAACGTGATGCGGCTGTCCGCAGCGGCGATCGCCAAGACCGAGCCCGCCGAAGAAGGCGGCCGCGGCGTCATCGTCAACACCGCCTCGATCGCCGGCTACGAGGGTCAGATCGGCCAACTCCCGTACTCGGCGGCCAAAGGCGGCGTGCTCGGCATGACACTGGTAGCCGCGCGCGACCTGTCGCCGCTGGGCATCCGGGTGTGCACCATCGCCCCCGGCACCATCAACACCCCCGCCTACGGCAAGGCCGCCGATCAACTGGAGCAGTACTGGGGTCCGCAGGTGCCGTTCCCCAAGCGCATGGGCCGCTCGACGGAGTACGCCCAGCTGGCCCAGAGCATCATCGAGAACGACTACCTCAACGGCGAAATCATCCGTCTCGATGGGGCTTTGCGCTTTCCGCCCAAGTAATAGTCTGTCGCGATGAACCTCACCGGGAAGGTCGCCTTCGTCGCCGGTGCCAGCCGTGGCATCGGCGCGACGATCGCTACCGCGCTGGCCGCCGAGGGCGCCGCGGTGGCGGTGGCGGCACGCTCCGAGGAACGGGGCAAGCTGCCGGGCACCATCGGGTCGGTGGCCGAGTCGATCAACGGTTCCGGCGGTCAAGCCCTCCCGGTCGCCTGCGACGTCACCAGCGAAGAATCAGTGAACAAGGCTGTCGCCAAGACTGTTTCGGAGTTCGGCGGCATCGACATCCTGGTGGCCAACGCCGGGGTGCTGTGGCTCGGCCCGGTCGAGACCACGCCGCTCAAGCGCTGGCAATTGTGTCTGGATGTGAACCTCACCGGGGTGTTTCTGGTGACCAAGGCCGTCGTTCCCGAGATTCGCAAGCGTGGCGGGGGATCACTCATCGCGATCACCACGACCGGTGTCGACATGGTCGAGCACGGCGCCAACGCCTACTGGGTATCCAAGGCCGCCGCCGAACGCCTTTACCTCGGCCTGGCCGCCGATCTGCGCGACGACAACATCGCGGTCAACTGCCTGAGCCCGTCACGGGTGGTATTGACCGAAGGTTGGCAGGCCGGCGGCGGCGGGCTTCAGATCCCGCCGGAGATGGTCGAGCCCCCCGAAGCCATGGGTCGTGCTGCCGTGCGGTTGGCCGGGCAGGACGCGGGGGGCGTCACCGGGACCGTCCAGCGCTCCGAGGCGCTTACTTTCTGACGTCGAGCAGACGCATTTGTCCCCGACACGCCGGGCACGCGGGGACAAATGCTGGGGGCCCCTCCCGCTTGCGGGGGACTGCTCGCGCAGTTTGGTGATCAGTTCTTGTCGATCAGGCCGTCCACGATCCGGTTGAAATCGGCTGTGCCGAACGAGACGTACTCAGCGAGGTTGGCGTAATCCAGCGATGCCATCACCTGCTGTTCGAGCTGGATGTTCATCAGCCGCTTGGTCGCCTCGACCGCCTGCCTGGGCAGGTCGATCAGCTTCTTCGCACATGCGATCGCCTCGGACAGCGGGTCTTCGACCACGTGGTTGGCCAGCCCCAGTTCGACTGCCCGCGCAGCCTTGATCCGCACCCCGGTGAGCGCGAACTCCTTGGCCTGCAACAGGCTGATCTGCGAGCCCCACACCAGCGGACCACCGTCGGCAGCGACCAGTCCGATCTGCACGTGCGGATCGGCGAAGTGCGCGGTTTCGGCCATGTAGACGACGTCGGACAACGCCGCCAGGCTGCAACCGAGCCCGACCGCCGGGCCGTTCACCGCGGCGACCACAGGGATTCGGCAGCGGACCATGCCGATGACGAGGTCGCGACCGTGTTTGATCGTCTTCTGCCGCAACGCTTCGTCGCGCCGCAACTCATCGAGGTAGTTGAAGTCACCGCCGGCCGAAAATGCCCGGCCTGCACCGGTGATCACCGCCGCGCGCGCGTCGGCGTCCTCGTTCAGCGCCTCCCACAACCGCGCGAGGCCCACATGAAGGTTGTCGTTGACCGCATTCAGCGCATCGGGGCGGTTCAGCGTGATGATGCGCAGGGCGCCGTCAGCCTGCACATCGATTTCTTCTGGCATTCCGTACATCTGGTTACACCCCTAGTCCGAGGATTCGTGACGCGATGATGTTCTTCTGGATCTGCGACGTGCCGCCCATGACGCTCTGCGCACGGCTGTAGAGATAGGCGCTCAGCAGCTCCGCATCGCTGGTACCGGTGACCGCCAGGGCGGCATGGCCGACGGACTGCTCCACCCAGGTCATCAGCAGCTTGTCGAGCGAGCCGTCGGGACCGTGCTTGAGCCCGTCAAGTTGCTCGGACAGCCTCCGGCGCACATGCAGACGCAGCATTTCGGCTTGCACCCCGGCCCAAGCCAGATCTTCGGGCACCGTGCCGGATACCCGAGAAGCCATTTCGCGCACCAGCTTTCCGTAGCGGGCCGAATATCCGAGAGTCGACGGTTCACGCTCGTGGCTGACGACGGTCATGGCCAACCGCCACCCGTCGCCCGGCTCACCCACCATGTTCGAGGCCGGCACCACGGCGCCGTCGAAGGCCACCTGGCCGAATTCCGTGGTGACTCCGTTGATCATCTGCAGCGGCCGCTGCTCGATGCTGTCCTGGTGCATCGACACGATGAACGCCGAAATGCCTTTATGCCGCGCCACATCCTTGTCCGTGCGGGCCAGCACCAGGCACCAGTCCGCCACGTCGGAGTAGCTGGTCCAAATCTTGTGCCCGTTGATGATGTAGTTGTCCCCGTCGCGCGTGGCCGTCGTGGTCAGCGAGGCGAGGTCAGAACCGGCTCCCGGTTCGGAAAAGCCTTGGCACCACCGCTCGGTGCCGTTGATCATGCCCGGCAGGAACCGCTGCTGCAGTTCCTTGCTGCCGTGATGCCCCAACCCGACCACCAGGTAGCCGAGGCTCGGACGTGGTGGCGCGCCGGCGCGGGCCAGCTCCTCATCGACGATGACATCGTAGACCGGCGGCAGGTCCTGGCCCCCGAACTCCTCGGGCCATGAAGTGCCGAAAAACCCTGCGGCGTAGAGCGCCTGATGCCACTCCCCCATCCGGGCCCAATAGTCGTCACCGGATGCTTTGAAGTGGGCGGCGTTGTCTGCCAACCAGCTTCGCAGGCGGTCGCGGAAGGCGGCTTCCTCGGGTGAATCACGAAAGTCCAAGATCAGTGACCTCCAACTCCTCTAGCTTGACGGGCCACAACTCGGTGGCCACCAGAACGCGACGCAGGTAGACGTGCGCCAGGCATTCCCAGGTGTTCCCGATACCGCCGTGCACCTGGATCGCGGTCTCGCAGACAGTGCGCGCGGCGCGGGCACAGTAGATCTTGGCGATCTTGCCGGCCCGCACCGCTTCCTCGGCCGGCAACTCGTCCACGGCCCACGCCGCATGACGCAGCACACTGATCGACCCTTCGATCAGGGCGAGTCCCTCGGCCAAGAGGTGTGCGACGGCCTGGTATGAGCCGATGGTCGAGCCGTACTGCTCACGCACTTTGGCATAGTCGACGGCCAGCGCGTGTGCACCGCGCGCGGCTCCGACGAGGTCCGCACTGCTGGCGGCGAGCGCAAGGGCCTGCCAGCGCAGGGCGTCCTCTCTCGACAGTTCGGCAAGCTGGGCCGGTACTTCGACCACGCCCACCGTACTGCGCGTGAGATCTACACCGGCGGTGGCGGCTTCGTCGGTACCGAGCTCGATCTTCCGGTCGAGCCGACGGCCCAGATCATCGGCGAGTACCGGTCCGAGGAAGGGTACGTCCACCAGACCCCGTCCGAACTCCTCGGCGATGATCGCCACTTCCACGCCGGAGGCACCGTCGGAACGCAGGGTGCGCCACTCGGTGGCGGCGACCGTGCTCTCCAACCGGGCGTTCCGGCCCTCATCCGACAACTCTCCGACCGCATCCGGTCCGAGGTCGTCGGCCAGTTTCGCTGCGGCCTCTCGCAGCTGCCGCTGTTCAGACGTCAGACGAACGTCCATGCCGCTCCTTCAGCACTCGTCGCAATACCTTTCCGGAAGGTAACCGCGGTATCTCGGTTACGAACTCCACGCGGCTCGGCCGCTTGTACGAGGCCAGCCGCTCACCGACGAGTTCGATGAGCTCCTCTGCTGACACCGCAGAATGTGTCGTGACGGCGGCGACGACGGCCTCGCCGTCAGCTGCGTCGGCGACGCCGAACACCGCGCAATCGGTGACGGCCGGATGCCCGTGCAACACCGCTTCGACCTCGGCAGGCGCGACCTGGAAACCGCGAACCTTGACCATTTCCTTCGAGCGGTCGGTGATGTGCAGGTACCCATTGTCATCGAGGTATCCGAGGTCACCGGTGCGGTACCAGCCGTCGCAGAACGTGCCCGCCGTCGCCTCCTTCGGCAGGTAGCCGGCCATCACCGAATCCGACCGCACTTGGATCTCTCCACCCTCGCCGATGCGGACGTCCACTCCCCGCACCGGCCTGCCCACAGTGTCAATACGGATGGCGTCCAGCGGATTACAGGCGATCACGGGGAGTTCGGTGGTGCCGTACGCGGTCAGCCATTGAATGCCGGCACGCTCGGCAACAGCATGGGCAACGCTCGGGGTGACCGGGGTGGCACACCACATCACGTAACGCAGCGAGGACAAGTCGTAGCGCGTCAGGTCAGGATGCGCTGCCATGGCCAAGGCAATTGGCGCCACCGCCATCTCGATCGTGATCCGATCGGATTCGATGTGCCGCAGCATGCTGTCGACGTCGAAGCGGCGGTGCAGACGCATCCAGGCTCCGGTGTCGAGAACCATCGCGATGTTGAGCAGGCCCAGGATGTGCGCAGGCGGCGTCATGATCTGCATACGGTCGGCTGACGTGAAGCCCAGTGCGGTGCGCCAATGTTCGATGGCAGCGGCCAGTCCGCGGTGGGTGTGACGGACCGCCTTGGGCAGTCCGGTGGTTCCCGAGCTGAACACGAACAGGGCATCAGAGTCCGGGTCCGGCGGATCGAATTCCCGCCGGCCGGGAGTGATCGGTTCATCGAGATGCAGCATCGGCATCTGCCCGGCGAGCGCGTCGTGATCACCCACCGCGTGGCTGGGTGCGGTGAGGGCCAGGACATGGGCCACCTCGGCGGCTTTCCATGCCGGGCTGATCAGCACGGCCACCGCACCCAGTCCCCAGACGGCGCGCAACGCGACGACGAATTCGGGGCGGTTCGAGGACATGATCGCCACGCGATCGCCCGGCCTGAGGCCGCGGTGCTCCAGCGTGGTGGCCATGCCGCTGGTCAAGGCGTCGAGTTCGGCCAGGGTGTACTCGACGTCGTCGAATGCGAGCACGGCGGGGTCAGTCAAGATTCACAACCCCTTTCCCCAGGGCTCCGCTGGGCGTCGAACACACCGGAAAGATACTATCAGTTAGCGAGAATGGTATTCTCTTCATATCAGAACGTACGTGCACAGGGGAGTCTCATGACGGCAGATCCGACGGTCGGTGGCGCAACGGACGGCAAGGTCACGATCGTGTTCGACCGCGAGCAGTTGTCCGTGCCGCGCAGGCAGGGCGAGACGCTGCTGGAGAGCGCGCGCCGGGCCGGTATGACGCCGCCGTTCTCGTGCGAGGCCGGCAACTGCGGCACCTGCATGGCCAAACTCCTCGAAGGCACCGCCACGATGCGGGTCAACGATGCGCTCGACGACGACGAGGTGGCCGAAGGCTACGTGCTGACCTGCCAGGCCGTGCCGGACTGCGATTCGGTGACGGTGTCCTACGACGAAGACTGAGCTCGCGGCGAGGTTGCGCCGCCGGTTTCTACGGCAGGGTTGCACGCATCGAGGCGGTCACGACCCCGGTGCAGAAACCGGTGAACGCTGCCCGTACTCATCGAACTCCGGGGCCGGCCGGTAGTCCGGCGCGTACCCGGCGACGTGCACCGGGCTGCCCACGAGCCGGAAATCGCCGGCCGTGACCACCATCTCCGGCGTCGCATCCAACGCCTGAGGCAAGGTTCGCACCGCGGCCGCCGGAATTCCGAGCGGCTTGAGCCGGGACTCCCACCCCGCGGCGGTATCGGTGGCCAGAACGGCCGTCACCACCTCGAGCACTTCCTCGCGCCGACCCGCCCGCTCGGCCATGGTCTCGAATCCCTCGATCCCGGCCTCACCGGCGAACGACTTCCAGAAGCCGTCGTGGGTGATGAACAAGGCGAGATAGCCCTCGGCGGTGGGGAACAGTTGCGCGGGCACGTAATAGGAATGCGCGCCGAACGGGTGACGGCGGGGTTCGGCGCCGTCGTTGAGATAGGCCGAGGCACGGTAGTTCAACTGCGAGAGCATGACGTCACGCAGTGACACATCCACCTGGCCGCCGTTGCCCGAGACGATCATCGCCAACAACCCCAGCGCAGCGGTCAGGCCCGTCGAATTGTCCGCCGAGGAGTAGCCCGGCAAGGTCGGCGGTGCGTCGGGATCACCGGTCATCGCGGCGACGCCGGTGGCGGCCTGGATCACGTAGTCGAATGCCGGGTCGTCTCCCCCGTCCAGCCCGAATCCCGTCATCGCTACGCAGACGATCTCGGGATTGAATCGGCGCAGATTGTCGTACGTGAGCCCGAGCCGACGGATCACCGACGGCTTCATGTTGACCAGCAAGGCATGCGAATCAGCCACCAACTCGGCGAGTTTGGCCTGACCGGTATCCGAGGTCAGGTCCAGGCAGATGCTGCGCTTGCCTCGGTTGAGGCTGGCGAAGTAGCTGTCACTGACCTGGCGCGAGATCTCGCCACCCGGCGGCTCGACCTTGATCACTTCAGCGCCCAGATCGGCCAGCATCATGGTGGCGTACGGTCCGGCGAGCATGACCCCGACCTCGATGATGCGGATACCCGCGAGAGGCCCCGTCATTTCGCCGAGACTACGGGTTTTGACGCGATCGGGCTGAGAAGTCGCCACGAAGCGTGGTTTCGGCGCGGGCTTGTCACCGAACAGCCTTCGCAAGCTCGGCGATCACCTCACGGGTCCGGTACTTCGACGCGATCAGCTCGTCACGGGTCTCCCCGATCGGCAGCAGCCGGACCGACAGGTCGGTCACCCCGGCGTCGGCGAACTGCTTGAACCGCTTGAGGATTGACTCCTCATCACCCGCCGCGCACAGATCTCCGACATTGCGGGCCTCACCACGGTCCAGCAGTCGCTGGTAGTTCGGCGAGGTCTCGGCCTCGGCCAGGATGCGGTTGGCCCGCTCCTTGGCGGTCTCGATCTCGGAGTTGGCACACAGGGTGACCGGGATGCCCGCCACGATGCGCGGCGCTGGTTTGCCCGCTTCGGCGGCGGCCTTGTTGATCTTCGGCGCGATGTGCTCACCGATCGCCTTCTCGTCTGCCATCCACAGCGATGTTCCGTCGGCATGCTCGCCGGCGATCTGCAACATCACCGGGCCGAGTGCGGACACCAGCACGGGCATCGGAGTGTCAGCGGCCAGCACGGTCGGGTTGTGGACCGTGAAGGTTTCATTCTCCACATCAACGGGTCCCGGGCCGGCAATCGCGGTGTTCAGCACCTGCAGGTAATCCCGGGTGTAAGCGGCGGGCTTGTCGTAGGGCAGCCCTAGCATGTCGCGGACGATCCAGTGGTGCGACGGCCCGACGCCCAGAGCCAAACGCCCGCCGGACATCGCGTGCACGGATAATGCCTGGCGGGCCAGCGCGATCGGATGCTGCGCCTGTAACGGCACCACCGCCGTACCGAGTTCGATGCGTGTGGTGTTCGCTGCCATCAGCGCCACCATGGTCAGGCAGTCGAAGTCGTTGGGCACCTGCGGCATCCACGCACTGTCCAGCCCGGCCGACTCGGCCCATTGGATATCGGAGACCAGCTTGGACACCTTGCGGGCCATGTCGCCGCGCTCGGCCCCGATCATCACGCCAAGGCGCATGTCAGCTCGCTTTCTCGGTCAGAGCACGAACATCGGTCACCAAAGTCTCCAGCGACGTGCCCGTCGGGAACACCGCAGCCGCCCCGGCATCGAGGAGCTTCTGAACGTCGGACTGTGGGATGGTGCCACCGACCACGACGGCGATGTCACCGGCGTCAGCCGCGCGCAGCGCTTCGACGGTGCGCGTCGTCAGCGCGACGTGTGCGCCCGACAGAATCGAAAGACCCACCAGCGCAACGTCTTCCTGCAGCGCGATCGACACGATGTCCTCGATTCGCTGACGGATGCCGGTGTAGATCACCTCGAATCCGGCGTCCCGCAAGGTACGCGCGACGATCTTGGCGCCGCGGTCATGACCGTCGAGACCGGGCTTTGCAACGAGTACGCGAGTAGCCATGCCTAGAAC
Organism: Mycolicibacterium fortuitum subsp. fortuitum; assembly: GCF_022179545.1. Next base: position 4,412,334 of record NZ_AP025518.1, read on the forward strand.
ACCACCGGCTGCTGGAACTCGCCCCACACCGACTTCAAGGTCGACACCATCTCTCCCACTGTGCAATACGCATTGGCGCAGTCGATCAACCGGTGCATCAGGTTGTCGTCACCTTCGGCGGCAACGGACAGCGCCACCAGTGCTTCTTTGACGGCTACGTCACTACGCTCGGCCTTGACCTTCGAAAGTCGCTTGAGCTGAAGATCACGGCCCTCGGCGTCGAGCTCGTACGTCGCGATGTCTGGTGCCGGTTCATCCACGACGAACTTGTTGACCCCGACCACCGGACGCTCACCGGATTCGGTCTCCTGGTGAATCTTGAACGCCTCGTCGGCGATCAGACCCTGCAGATAGCCGTCCTCGATGCACCGCACCATGCCGCCGTGCTTCTCCAGGTCGTCCATGATCTCGATGATCTTGGCCTCGGTGGCGTCGGTGAGCGCCTCGACGAAGTAGGACCCACCGAGTGGATCGGCCACCTTGGTCACACCGGTCTCGTAGGCCAGGATCTGCTGCGTACGCAACGCCAGCGTCGCCGATTCCTCACTCGGGAGGGCAAACGGTTCGTCCCATGCGGCGGTGAACATCGACTGCACGCCGCCGAGCACCGCGGCCATGGCTTCGTAGGCGACCCGGACCAGGTTGTTCTGCGCCTGCGGGGCATACAGCGAGGCACCGCCGGCCACGCAGCCGAAGCGGAACATCGAGGCCTTGTCAGTGGTCGCGCCGTAGCGCTCCCGCACGATCGTGGCCCAACGGCGGCGTCCTGCACGGTATTTGGCGATCTCCTCGAAGAAATCACCGTGCGTGTAGAAGAAGAACGAGATCTGCGGGGCGAACTTGTCGATCGTCATCCGGCCGCGCTCGACGACGGTGTCGCAGTACGTGACGCCGTCGGCCAAGGTGAACGACATCTCCTGAATGGCGTTTGCGCCGGCATCGCGGAAGTGCGCGCCGGCCACCGAGATCGCGTTGAACCGCGGCACCTCGGCGGCACAGAATTCGATGGTGTCGGCGATCAGCCGCAGCGACGGCTCCGGCGGCCAGATCCAGGTGCCGCGCGAGGCGTACTCCTTGAGGATGTCGTTCTGGATGGTGCCCGTGAGTTTCTCGCGCGGCACGCCCTTCTTCTCGGCGGCGGCGACGTAGAACGCCAGCAAGATGGCCGCGGTGCCGTTGATGGTGAAGCTGGTGCTGATCTTGTCCAACGGGATGCCGTCGAACAGGATCTCGGCGTCAGCCAGGGTGTCGACCGCGACTCCCACACGACCGACCTCTTCGCCGTACTCTTCGTCGTCGGAGTCGTAGCCGCACTGAGTGGGCAGGTCCAGCGCCACCGACAATCCCGTCCCGCCCTGATCGAGCAGGTAGCGGTAGCGGCGGTTGGATTCCTCGGCGGTGCCGAAGCCCGAGTACTGCCGAAAGGTCCAGGTCTTGCCGCGGTAGCCGGAGGCGAAGTTGCCGCGGGTGAAGGGATACGTGCCGGGGGCAGGCGGCTCGACCGCACGATCGCTCGGCCCGTAGACCGGGGCCAGCGGGATGCCAGACGGAGTCTCTACCGGAGGCACATCTTGCTCGCTCATCAGTGGATAACGTACTTGCTAAAAATGAGAATGCCAATACCGCGTGGTGGAAATGTGGCGCCTGGGCTGGCCGGAACCGCTCCGACCTGCACTCCGAGGCAGTGCCGCCTGCGCAGGGGAACAGGTGTGGTGGACGCCGATTCGGCAGGCGCCGCACCCGACGATTACGACACTTGCTAAAAAGGAGAATGCCAATACCATTTGGGTACGGTTGACACACGGCGCATAGCGGACGCTGCGCTCGACAAGGAGGACCATGTCCAGCCAGCAAGAGTCATTCACCGATCGCACGCTGGTGATATCCGGCGGTAGCCGCGGTATCGGACTGGCGATCGCGCTCGGCGCCGCCCGCCGCGGGGCGAACGTGGTGCTGCTGGCCAAGACCGCAGAACCCCACCCCAAGCTTCCCGGCACCGTGCACACCGCTGTGGCCGAAGTCGAGGCTGCCGGCGGCAAAGGCGTGGCCGTGGTAGGTGATGTGCGAAAGGAAGAGGACGTAGCCCGCGCCATCGAGACCGCGGTCGAGCACTTCGGCGGCGTCGACATCGTGGTCAACAACGCCAGCGCCATCTCGACCGAGCCCACCGAGGCCCTGTCAGCCAAGAAGTTCGACCTGATGATGGACATCAACATCCGCGGCACGTTCCTGCTCACCAAGGCCGCGATGCCGCACCTGCGCAAGTCCACCAACGGACACGTGCTGACACTGGCCCCGCCGATGAACATGAACCCCTACTGGCTGGGGGCGCACCCGTCCTACACGCTGTCCAAGTACGGCATGACGTTGCTGTCGCTGGGCTGGGCCGCCGAGTACGCAGACACCGGGATCGGATTCAGCTGCCTGTGGCCCGAGACCTACATCGTCACCTCGGCCGTCACGAACCTGGCCGACGGACAGAACTTGGCGCAGTCGTCCCGCAAGCCCGACATCATGGCGGATGCGGCCGTGGAGATCCTGTCCCGCCCAGGCGCCGAGGTGAATGGTCAGACCTTCATCGACTCGGAGGTGCTCACCGCATCCGGTGTCACCGATCTTTCCCGCTACGGCGGCGGGGATAATCCGATCATCGACATCTTCATCGACGCACCGGGGCAAGGCCTATGAGCATCTCGCTACTGCTGGAGATGGCGGTCTCCGGCGGGCCCGATCGCACCGCGGTGGTGTCCGACGATCTCCGACTGACCACCGACGAGCTCAGCGCGCTGGCCGACGGCGGCTCCGGCGTCATCGCTGCCTCCGGAGCCGGTCACGTGGCCTATGTGGGAACCGGCGGCGCACTCCTGCCGCTGCTACTGTTCGCCTCGGCCCGCGCCGCCGTGCCGTTCACGCCGCTGAACTACCGCCTGAGCCGCGATGGGCTGCACGAGCTCATCGAGCGCCTACCCGAGCCGCTGGTGGTCGCCGACGCCGAATATGCCGATGTGGTGGCCGGAGCCGGCAAGCAGGTCATCACGTCCGAGGAATTCCTGACCGCGGCCCGTACCGCCGAGCCGGCGGCCGAATTCGCCGACCCGGACGCGGTGGCGGTGGTGTTGTTCACTTCGGGCACCACCTCACGCCCCAAGGCCGTCGAGCTCACGCACAACAACCTCACCAGCTACATCACCGGAACGGTCGAATTCGGCTCGGCCGCACAGGAAGACGCGGCGCTGATCTGTGTCCCGCCGTATCACATCGCCGGCGTCAGCGCGGCCATGTCCAACCTGTACGCCGGCCGGAAGATGGTGTACCTGAGGCACTTCGACGCCGACAAGTGGGTCGAGCTGGTCCGCACCGAAGGCGTCACGTCGGCCACCGTGGTACCGACCATGCTGGACCGTATCGTCACCGCGCTGGAAACCGCAGGCCTGGAGTTACCCACCCTGCGCAACCTCGCCTACGGCGGCTCCAAAGTCGCGCTCCCACTCGTCCGCAAGGCACTTCAGCTGCTACCCCACGTCGGCTTCGTCAACGCGTACGGATTGACCGAAACCAGTTCCACCATCGCGGTTCTCGGCCCCGATGAGCACCGCCAGGCGCTCGCCGCCGAGGACGCATCCGCCGCCCGACGGCTCGGGTCGGTGGGCCAGGTGGTGCCCGGGATCGAAGTCCAGATCCGCGCCGAGGACGGTACGGTCCTGGGCCCCGGCGAGACCGGTGAACTGTTCGTGCGCGGCGAACAGGTCTCGGGTCGCTACACCGACATCGGATCGGTGCTCGACGCCGAGGGATGGTTTCCCACCAAGGACGTGGCCATGCTCGACGACGCCGGCTATCTGTTCATCGGCGGGCGTTCCGACGACACCATCATCCGCGGCGGAGAGAACATCGCACCGGCGGAAATCGAAGACGTACTCGTCGAACATCCCGAGGTCCGTGACGTCGCCGTCGTAGGTCCCGAGGATCCCCAGTGGGGCCAGATCATCGTGGCGGTGGTGGTACCCGTCGAGGGCACCTCTCCCGACCCGGACGCGTTGCGCGATCATGTGCGCAAGCAACTGCGCGGGTCCCGCACCCCCGACCGGGTGGTGTTCCGCGACGAACTGCCCACGAATCCGACCGGCAAGGTTCTACGCCGCCAGCTTGTCGACGAACTCGCACCTCTTTCGAAGGAGTCAGCATGATCAAGAACGGCACCCGCCTGCAGAGCCAGGTGTGCGACACCCAGGTCATCGTGGTGCGCAGCTCCGACAGCCTCGACGATCTGCGCGCCGGCGGCGTCCCGATGATCGCACTCGACGCCGAAAAGGACTCCAGCGCAACGATCGACGCCGCGTTCTCGGACGGCAACCTGATGGGTAAGCGATACGTCGACGACGGCGGAGCCGAGGTCCTGGTCACCAAGGCCGGCGCGGGCACCCTCTCGGTCGGGACCACTGCCCTCAGCCTCAAAGAGGCCAAGCCGCTGCCTGCCAGCGACTAGACCGGCAGCGGGGCTAGGACTGCATAAGGCTCGCGGCAACGGCTGCGGCCTGCGCCGCGCCGGCCGGTAGTGGCGTCGCCGCAGTCGCGCGTAGTCCGTCCAACAGCAAGGCAATCGTCACGCTCTCCCGACTCGATTCCGCTTCGGCGCAAAGAGTCCCGTGATCCTCACGGTCACCGGCCGCAAATCCGGGAGTCGTCGTGTCGAACGGGTACGGGCGATCGAACTTTCCGACGCGGACGCCAGACCGCTACTGCGGCTGCTGCCCAACATGGTTCCCGGCTGGGTCGGCTTTCTCCGTCAGGGTGGACTGGTGACCGACGGTGACCCCGACGAGTTCGAGGCGCTCCTAGGGCGGATGCCGATCTTCCGGATGGATCCCGCGTAGAAGTCCGTTGCGGCTGGACGCCCGGGCGACTATCCCGCTCATCGCGCTGTGACGAGCGTGCACCTTCTCGCGACAAATTCGCGTCTTCGCACCAGAAAGCTACACACTCGCCACAGCGTCCTGTACCGCTACAGCACTGGACAGCCCGTCTGCCTCACGCGTGCCGGCTGGTCACTCCCCCGTCCACGACGAGCTGCGTGCCGGTGATGAACGATGCCTTCGGTGACATCAGGAACGCCACGGCGGCCCCGATCTCTTCGGGCCGGCCGAGCCGGCCCAGCGGCGCCGCCTGTTCGAAGCTCGTCCGGATCTCCTCGACATCCAAGGCGATCTGCAGCATCGGCGTCTGGATGAAGCCCGGACAGACCGCGTTGACGCGAATTCCCGATGGGCCCAACTGAGCTGCCATCGACCGCGTCATGCCGAGCAGACCGGCCTTGGACGCGCAGTATGCCGGGATGAACGGGTTGGCCGCCAGACCTTCGATGCTGGAGATACCGACCACTGCCGGCGAGCCACCCTCACTCGCCGACTTCTCCAGATGCGGCAGAAGAAACTGCACCAACAGCGCCTGTGCGCGCAGGTTCACGTCGAGCACCGCGTCCCAGGACTCCTCGGTATAGGCGCCCACCGGTTCCGGAATCACCCGGCCCGCAGCGTGGACCAGGCCATCGATGCCGTCGAGTTCCCGGGCGGTCTCTTCGACGGCCGCCGAGAGCGCACGGGTGTCGCACACATCGATCACCGTCGATGGCATGCCCAGCCCTTCGGCCACGGCGCGAACCTCGGGAGCGATGTCCCACAACGAAACCCGCCGCCCGTCGGCGATCAGCGCCTCCGCGCTGGCCCGCCCGATACCCGACGCCGCACCTGTCACCACCACACCTGTCATGGCGGACAGGTTAGGTGGTCGGCGGGCCGCCGCGGGCGATTTTGGTTATACCGACTAACCGATGAGATCGGCCAGCGCCTGCGCCGTCTGCAGATCCTCATAGGCTGCCGAATACCGTTGAGCCAGAGCCAACGCGATGTCGGGACGCTGCCAGAGCTCTCCCGCGCTGGCGGTCGCCAGCCAGGTCATCAGGCCGTGCGCCACCGAAGCCCGATAGCGCAGCCAGATCTCGTCGGGCGAGGGCAACTCTTCAGCGGGCAAGCCGAGTTCGTCGCGGTACTCCTCGAGTAGCTGACGTTCGGCGACCCGGCGATCCTCGGTGGTCAACGCGCCCTGCAGGAAGTAGCCGAGGTCCAGGGAGAAGTTGCCATATCGGGCCACCTGCCAATCGAGGAATCCGACGTCGCCGTCGGGCACCACATAGGTGTTGCCGATGTGGGGATCACCGTGCAGCAGCGTCCTCGAGGTGCCGGGCGAGGTGAGGGTCCGGATGAAGGGCTTCCAGATGCCCTCCACCAGCTGGTCGATGGTCAGTGCCTGAACAGAGGCCGGCGCATCTTCTCCCAACCGTTCGAGTGCGGCCGGCAACGGTGCCCATTGCATGCCGTCCCACGGGACGAAAGGCTCAAGCCACTCCAAACCCGGCCGGTGAACCCGCTCTCCCCAGAAGGCACCGTGCAACCGGGCCAGGCCCCGCACGCCGTGCGCTGCCTGTTCCACGGTCAATGGCCGGGTGGCATCGCGCGGATCGGCGGCGCGGGCGGTCAGGTCTTCCATGATCAGCACGAAATCCTCGTCGCCCTCGTCTATGGGGGCGGCATATACCGTCGGATGTTCCAGCGGCAGATCCACTTTCGAGTTGAACAGCCGAGGCTCGTGCAGCAGCCCGCTGGTGTATCTGATCATCTCTTTGTGGCCGGGATCGACGGCCTTGGCGAAAACCGTTGCCGGTCCGGTCCCCGACGAGTACGTGACCGACAGACGCGCCCGGCGGTTGGTGCCGTCGTCGCGCATGTCGACGGTCACGCTGTCCACCACGGCGCCCGGGTGATGATCCGCCAGCGCCGCAGTCATCCAGTCGGGCGTGACCTGGGCCCAGTCTTCGGGGACGGTCAGCGCGGCGGTCATCGAATGAACGCCGGCATCGAATCCCAGCCGCGGACCGTCGAAGTCGGCGACAACACGGCATTCTCGAGATCGACATCCCACTCCGGGAAACGCTTGAGCATCTCCTCCAGCGCGATCCGGCCCTCCAGTCGAGCCAGCGCCGAGCCCAGACAATAGTGAGTGCCGACGCTGAACGCCAGATGCTGGCGCTGCTCGCGATGGATGTCGAAAACCTCACCGTCGGGCGGAAACTGGCGGCTGTCGCGAACAGCCGCACCGATCAGCATCATCATGACACTGCCCTCGGGGACGGTCTGACCGTGGAGCTCGATGTCACGAGTGACATAGCGGGCCACATGCGGAGCCGGCGGCTCGAACCGCAGCAGTTCCTCGATGGCCTGCGGGATGAGTGCCGGATTCTCCACCAACTGGCGGCGCTGATCCGGGTGCTCGGCGAGTACCTTTGCCGCCCAACCGATCAACCGCGTGGTGGTCTCGTTACCCGCACCCGCCACCACGTTGATGTAGATCAGCAGTTCCTCGCGGGTGAGCTGGCGGGTGACCCCGTGCTCGTCGGTGAACTCGACGTTGAGCAGATCGGTCATGATGTCGTCGGACGGATTGTCCTTGCGCCAATCGATGTACGTCTCGAAAATCGAGCCGTCGACCAGACCTTCCTGCGCCGCCTTCATCGGCTTACCGGCCTCGGTGCGCAACTGGTCGTTGCCGTGGTCTCGGATCATCTCCTGGTCGTCCTCGGGAATGCCGAGTAGCGCACTGATCACCCGCATCGGCATGATCGCACCGAAATCCTTGATGAAGTCGACCCTTCCGCTACCCACCAACGGATCCAGCGACTGCGCGCAGAACTCCCGGATCTTGGGCTCCAGCGCATTGATCTTGCGAGGGGTGAACATCCGGGACAACAGCTTGCGGTGCACCGTGTGGATCGGCGGATCTTCGAAAATCAGAGCGCCCGAGGGGATGTCGATGTTGGCCTTGATCAGTTCGATGATCGCCCCACGGGCCGAGCTGAAGGTCTCGTGGTCGACGAGGCCCTTGTTGACATCCGCAAAACGGCTCAACGCGTAGAAGTCGTACTGCTCGTTGTAGTACAGCGGCGATTCCTCGCGGAGCCGGGCGAACGTCGGGTACGGGTTGGCGTTGATCTCGACGTCGTAGGGGTCGAAGTACACACTCTGGGTCGCGCTGGCTGTCACGGAAATCCACCTCTCTGTGTCCGAGAGCGGAGTTTACACACGAGAGCTTATGCGCGTAAGCATGTCGGCGGTTTCCCGCTCGCCGGTCGACGAAAACCGAGGTCAGGTGGAGTCGCGCTGGATCAGTGTGGCGACGTCGGCGCTGCTCGGTTCGGCTTCGGCCGGATACCCCAGCTCCGACATCATCGCGGCCACCGCGACGTCGACGATCGCCTTGGCGTCGAAGGCCACCGAGGTCAGCGGCGGGGCACTGACGGCACCCAGGTCGATCGCGTTGACCCCTATGACCGCCATGTCCTGCGGGCAACGCAATCCGGCGTGCCGCAGCCCGTGCAGCACCACGAACGCGGTCTCGTCGCTCTGTGCGCAGACTGCGGTCACACCCTCGGCCGCCCAACGCCCGACGATCTCGGCGGCGTTGGATCCGTCGGCCGCGAAACTCGCCACGGCGATCTCGGGCAACCCGCGCCGCTGCGCGGCCGCCCGCAAGCCCGCCAACCAGTAGTCACCGAGCGGACGGAGCTCCTCCTCGGTGGCGTATGCGAACGCCAGCCGGGTGTGGCCTCGACCTGCGAGATGCTCTACCCGCACCTCCCCGATGCTGGCATCGAGAGAACCGATGGCGTGCAGCTGCGAGCTACCCAGGTGAATCTGCGGGATCCCGGCCGCGGTGGCCGCCTTCAGCGCGTTACCGGTCAGCGGGAAGGTACTGGTGATCGCCATCGGGTTGAGGTCGGCAATAGCGTCGACGACGTTGCGATCATCCTCGGTCTCGAATTGCAGCGACAGCACGACGCCGTGGCGTGCCAGCGCGGTGGTGAGCCTGCTGCCCACTTCGATCGGCAGGTTGCCCAGCGACAGCCGCCCGACGATGTAGAGCACCACACCGCTGCCACCGACCGCCAGGTTGCGGGCCGCGAGGTTGGGGCGGTAGCCGAGATCGGCGGCCGCTTTGCGTACCGCTGCCTGGGTCTGTTCCGAGATACGTTGCCCTTGAACATTGTTGAGGACGTAGCTGACGGTCGCCGTGGAGACGTTGGCCAGCCTGGCAACGTCAGCTTTCGTAGGGCGGGCCGTCGGCTTGGTGGTGCTCACGATGTCATCGTGGCACGTTGCCCGCCGGATGGGTCGTTCACGGCGCACATTGGTTGCCCGGCAGTCTCGCGCAGCGTCAGGACCGCTGAGGCCGATGCGTCACGACCTCCACTGGCACGACCAGATCGGCCCTGACCGCCGTGCCGGCCACCAAGCCGGCATTGGGTTCGTCCACTTCGGCGACCCAGCGCTGCGCAGCCTCGGCCGATTTGCCGAAACTGATGTGCCGGCGCACCAGCCGAGCCACCCGAAGATCGTCTTCTATTGCGCAGTACCAGATTTCATCGATCTCGGCGGCCACAGCCGACCACCCCGGATCGTCGAGCAGCAGGTAGTTGCCCTCCGTGAGCACTACGGCGGCGTCGGGTAACACCGGAATCGCCCCGGCAATCGGTTGCTCGAGGTCACGCTCGAAGTCCGGGGCGTACACCACCTCGCCGCGCGACCGGATGCGGCGTAACAGCGCGGCGAATCCGGCAACGTCGAAGGTGTCGGGTGCGCCCTTGCGGTTCAGCCTGCCGAGTCTGCGCAGTTCGACATCGGCGAGGTGGAATCCGTCCATGGGAACGTGTGCCACCGCCTCGACGCCGAGCCGGCCCCGGGCCGCAGCCACCAGCGCCTCGGTCAGCGTCGATTTTCCCGCCCCGGGCGGCCCGGCGATCCCGATGACGGACGTCCCCGGTTCTGCCGCGCGGGCCAGCACCCTGGCCAGCAGATCGTCGAACGTGCACATATCGCGGTCATTGTCTCGCAGGTCACCGGCGGCCCGCACCGAACGTCGGCGCGAACAGGTAGAACTGGCTGGGGTGTATCGCGTGGAAGGCGGATCAGTTGGCGAGGCTTCGCTGGTGGCTCGGTCTGGCGTGTTGTGCGGCATTGCTCGCCGGGTGTGGGAACGCCACCGTAATCGGGGGCCGGGCGACGTCGATGTTGTTCCTGCCCGACCGGGTGGGCGGCCTGCCGGTGACCGACGGCCACAGCGGCATCCGTCCCGACGCACCCGCACCGGCCCGTAAGGCCGAGAACACCGACGGCGGCCAGATTGACGACCTGGCGCTACTCGCCGTGGACGATATCGAGGATTTCTGGTCGCAGAACTACGGCGGCGGCTCACTGCCAGGAGACTTCACCCCGGTCTCCCGGCTGGTGTCGTTCAACTCCGACGTCTCCCCTGGGCTTGAGATCTGCGGCGAGAACACCGTCGGACTGACCAACGCGTTCTACTGCCTCAAAAGCGATGTGATGGCCTGGGACCGCGGCGTCGCGATACCCGTCGCAGCACAGTATTTCGGCCAGATGGGCGTGGTCGGGGTGATGGCTCATGAGTACGGCCATGCGGTCCAGCAGCAGGCGCGGCTGATCAACGAGAGCACTCCAGTGCTGGTGGCCGAGCAACAGGCCGATTGCCTTGCCGGTGTCTACCTGCGCTGGGTCGCCGCCGGGAAGTCACCGCGGTTCGAGTTGAGCACCGGCGACGGGCTCAACCATGTGCTTGGCGGCCTGATCTACATCCGCGATCCCCTGATGACGCGGGTGGACGCGGCGCTCACGGGCAACGAACACGGGTCGGCACTGGACCGGGTGAGCGCGTTCCAGATCGGCTTCAGCGGCAACGTCGACCAATGCGCGGCCATAGATTCCGACGAAATCAAGAAGCGCCGCGGCGATCTGCCCAAGTTCCTCGACTTCTTCGGCGGCGCGCAGAGCGCCAACAGCACGATCACCGCAGGTCTGCTCGACGACACCATGCAGTCGCTGCGCCAGATCTACGCCCCCACCAATCCGCCCACGTTGAGCACCGAACCCAGTGCCTGCCCCGACGCGGGACCGTCACCGCCGGCGTCCTACTGCCCGGCAACCAACACCATCGTGGTCGACCTCGACGGCATGAAAGCGCTGGGAGAAGCCCGGAACGAAAACGACGAGCAGGTTCTGCTGCAGGGCGACAACTCGGCAATCTCGGTCCTCACATCGCGATACGCACTGGCCGTACAGCACGAGAAGGGCCTGGTGCTGGACACACCGGTAGCCGCGATGCGCACCGGCTGCCTGACCGGCGTCGGGCAAGCCAAGATGGCCGAGCCCGGTAAGCCGATCACGCTGTCGGCCGGTGACACCGACGAGGCGATCAGCAGCCTGCTCACCAACGGGCTGGCCGCCAGCGATGTCAACGGCAGGGTGCTGCCCGCGGGATTCACGCGCATCCTCGCCTACCGGTCCGGGCTGCAGGGCGATGATGCACAGTGCTACCAGAGGTTCCCGTGAACCCAGTTGAGGAGAACCGATGAGCGGTCCCGAGCAGCCGTGGTGGGCACGCCCCGGCGGTGCACCCCTGCCGGGCGGCGCGCCACCACCCGGCACTCCCCGGCCCCGGCCCTCATGGACTCCCCCACCCGGGCGACAACCGTCGACGCCGCATCCGCAGTACCAACGCCCCGTACCGTCTCCGCACCGTCAACCGCAGCCCGCGCCCCGGACGCCGTCGCCCCGCGGGCCCAAGCCGTCCGATCGACGCCTGCTCATCGGTGCCGCGGCCGCCGTGGTCGCGCTCGCCGTGATCGGCGCCGGACTGTGGGCGTGGAGTAGCGCGGACGCCAACAGCACCCGACTCGACGTGCATCAGGCCGAGTCCGGAGTCGCACAAATCCTGTCCGACCCGATCAACGGCTACGGCGCCAACCGCGTCGCCGCGGTGGCATGCAACAACGGAAAGGATCCGGTCGTGCGGGCGGGAGCGACGTTCACGTGCGCCGTCGAGATCAACGACACCCTGCGCAGGGTGAACGTGGAATTCACGGACAATAACGGGACTTATGCAGTGGACGGACCGCGCTAGCGAGATATACGACACATTTTCCGCAGCAGGTGACAGTCCACACCTGACCAGGGTGCAAGCCTTTATTAGAACCGCTATTAGTCTTACCTGTTATGGGTCGGGATCCCTTCGCAACCAGTGCTGTTGATTCGTCGACGTCGAACATCGAAAACTACGTGCGCGACGACGGCACCATTGTCGTACCCGACGGCGTCACCCTTACGTCGTTCCTGGACCACAACCGCGTCACCTTCGGGGACGAGCCGTCCTACCGGTTCCTCGACTACTCCAGCGACTCCGACGGCCGCGCCGTCGAGCTGAGCTGGAACGCACTGTGGTCGCAGGTATGCGCGGTCGGGGCCCGCTTGCAGCAGGTCACCCAACCGCGTGACCGGGTAGCGATCCTGGCCCCGCAAGGTGTCGAGTACGTCGCGGCGTTCTTCGCGGCCATCCACGCCGGCAACGTCGCGGTGCCGCTGTTCGCGCCCAGCCTGGCCGGTCACGCCGAGCGGCTCGCCGCGGTGCTCGCCGACGCCAAGCCCACCGTCGTCCTGACGACAACTGCGGCCTCGGAGTCGGTGCGGACCTTCCTGCGTACGCTGCCTGCCGCCGAGCGCCCGCGGCTGATCGCCGTCGATGCCGTCCCGGACTCGGTCGGCGCCACCTTCGTGGCCCCCACGGTCGACACCGACGACATCGCCTACCTGCAGTACACCTCGGGGTCGACTCGCACCCCGGCCGGCGTGGAAATCACCCACCGCAACGTCTGCACCAACGTGCTGCAGATGATCCTGGCCGGCGACCTCAGCATGGGCATCCGCAGCGTCAGCTGGTTGCCGCTGTACCACGACATGGGCCTGATCATGATCATGTTCCCGGCGCTGTGCGGTAGCCACATCACGCTGATGGACCCGATGGCCTTCGTCCGGCGGCCCTACCGCTGGATCAAGCAACTCGGCGTCGAGGCCGCCCACGGTCGCACTCTGGCCGCCGCACCGAACTTCGCCTTCGAGCTGGCCGCCGAACGCGGTCTACCGCCCGCGGGCGAGCCACTGGACCTGACCAATGTCGTGACGCTGCTCAACGGATCCGAGCCGGTGACCATGGCCGCCGTCGAGAAGTTCACCTCAGCCTTCGCCCCGTACGGGCTGCCCGCCACCGCCGTCAAGCCGTCCTACGGCATGGCCGAGGCCACGCTGTCGGTGGCCAGCATCGCGCCGAGCGCCGCAGCCAGCGCCGTCTGCCTCGACCGTGACCAGCTCAGCGCCGGCCGAGCGGTGACCGTCGCTCCGACCGATGAGGGCGCAGTCGCCCACGTGTCCTGCGGCCAGCCGATTCCGAACCAATGGGCGGTGATCGCCAGCCCCGACGGTGACGAACTGGCCGACCGCACCGTCGGCGAAATCTGGTTGCACGGCAACAATGTCGGGCAGGGGTACTTCGGCCGGCCCGATGAGAGTGAGCGGGTGTTCGGCAACAAGCTGCAGACCCGCCTCGAGACCGGCAGCCACGCCGAGGGCGTACCGGACAACGGCCATTGGCTGGCCACCGGCGACCTCGGCGTCTACATCGACGGCGAGCTGTATCTCACCGGTCGGATCAAGGACATGATCCTGATCGACGGCCGCAACCACTACCCGACCGACATCGAGACCACCGTCAGCGCGGCCTCCCCTGCAGTGCGCTCGGGTTACGTCGCGGCGTTCTCGGTGGTCGGCGAACGCGGTGAGGAACTGGTGATCGTCGCCGAACGGGCCGCCGGCGCCGGCCGCGCCGAGCCCGGGCCGATCGTCGACGCGATCCGCGCGGCCGTGTCCCGCCAGCACCAGATCCGGGTCGCCGACGTGCGGATGGTCGCCGCCGGAGTGATCCCTCGGACCACGAGCGGGAAGCTGGCCCGAAATGCTTGTCGCGCTGAATATTTGAGCGGGAAGTTCAACAAGTAGGGCTTGTTCGGCGAGCCACCGTGCCTCCGCCCGCCGAGATGGAAGCCAGGGTCGTGCTGAGCGCCGTTCAGCAGCCGTAGCGTCTATCTCGGCGTCTTGCGGCGCGGACTTTCGGGCGGCTATCCGCAGAAATCGACAGCAGGGCTGTTCCGAGCGACGCACAACAGCCACAGCGTAGAACTCGGGGCTGAGAAGTGCGCCGACAAGACTCGCCCACAGCGATATCGGCCCATTTGTCGGCGGGGTCCTATATACAGTCCTGTTCAGTTCTTGACGGCAGCAAGGGGCAGTGCAGTGATCACGGGTGAGTTGAAGAGCAAGGTCGACCGGGTTTGGGACGCCTTCTGGTCCGGCGGCATTTCCAACCCATTGGAGGTGATCGAGCAGATCACCTACCTGCTGTTCATCCGCCGACTCGACGACCTGGAGATCCTCGCCGAGAAGAAGGCGCGAGTGACCGGCAAGGCCGAGGGGCTGCGCTTCAGCGCTGATCAGCAAGGGCTGCGATGGTCGCAGTTCAAGAACGCCGAACCGGCCGTGATGTTCTCCACGGTCGGCGACAAGGTGTTCCCGTTCCTGCGGGAACTCGGCGGTGATGGGTCGACGTACTCCGAGCACATGCGTGATGCCCGATTCACCATCCCGACGGCGGCGCTCCTGTCCAAGGTCGTCGACATGCTCGACGCCATCCCGATGGCCGACCGCGACACCAACGGCGACCTCTATGAGTACCTGCTCTCCAAGATCGCCAGCGCCGGGGTGAACGGCCAGTTCCGCACCCCGCGCCACATCATCGAGCTGATGGTCAAGATGACCGCACCGAAACCCACCGACGAGATCTGCGACCCGGCCTGCGGTACCGCTGGCTTCCTGGTGGCGGCGTCAGAATATGTGCGCTCGACACATGAATCGGTTTTGACCGACGCGGCCCAGCGGAAGCACTTCCACAACAGTATGTTTCACGGCTACGACTTCGACTCCACCATGCTGCGCATTGGGTCGATGAACATGCTGATGCACGGCATCGAATCCCCCGACATCCGGTACCGAGATTCACTATCCGAAGGCGCTTCTGAGGATGCTGAGAAATACACTTTGATCCTCGCCAATCCTCCATTCGCCGGATCACTGGATTACGAGTCGACCTCCAAAGATCTGCAGCGGGTCGTAAAGACCAAGAAGACCGAACTGCTTTTTGTCGCGCTGTTTTTGAAGCTGCTGAAGCCGGGCGGGCGGGCCGCGGTGATCGTGCCCGATGGCGTGCTGTTCGGATCATCCAAGGCGCACAAGGAGCTTCGCCGGACCTTGGTCGAAGATCAGAAGCTCGACGGGATCGTGAAGCTGCCCTCCGGTGTGTTCCGGCCGTATGCGGGTGTCTCGACCGCGATCCTGCTGTTCACCAAGACGAACTCCGGCGGCACCGATAATGTGTGGTTCTACGATGTCACCGCCGACGGGTTCTCGCTTGACGACAAGCGCAATCCGGTCGATGCCAACGATCTGCCGGATGCGTTGTCGCGGTGGGCTTTGCGCGGTTCCTCCGAGGTAGAACGGCCCCGCACCGAGCAGTCCTTCTGCGTGCCGAAGGATGACATCGTCGCGCAGGGTTACGACCTGTCACTCAACCGCTACAAGGAGATCGTCCACGACGAGGTCGAGCACCGACCACCGCTGGAGATCATCGCGGAGATCGAGAAGCTGGAGTCGGAGATCGCTGCTGGGTTGGCCGAGTTGAAGGCGATGCTGTCGTGATCGCCATTGGAAACCTCCTGGCTGAGTACAAGGAGCTACCATCGCCATCATCAGAGCCGCCAGTGCTCACGCTCACAGAAAAGAATGGGTTCGTCCACCAGAGCGACCGCTTCCACAAGCGGCTTGCAACCGAGGATGTCAGCAAGTATAAGGTCGTCCGGAGGAACGACATCGCATTTAACCCTTACCTTCTCTGGGCAGGGGCCGTCGCGCAGAACACAATCGTAGATGAGGGGATAATCAGCCCCCTCTATCCAACATTCAAAGTCCGCAACGGGTTCGATCCTCGTTATGTTGCTCGCCTTCTGCTGAGTCCACAGATGATTTCGGTGTACGACACAATCGCGTTCGGCTCCGTGCCACGGCGTCGTCGATCGTCGGTCAGCGACTTTCTCGCGCTTGAAATTACTGACCCACCGTCGCTCGACGAACAGCGTCGCATCGCCGCGATCCTCGATCACACTGACAATCTCCGCGCCAAGCGACGTCGGATTACCGGTCGGCTAGATCCGCTGAAGCAAGCCATCTATGTGAATATGTTCAGCCACAGTGATTGGCCCACAATCGAATTAGCTAAGTTATGTTCAAGCCCAGATGACATCAGGTGCGGGCCGTTCGGCACCCAACTCCAGAAGTCAGAGGTCGTAGATCACGGCGTGCCGTTATGGGGCATAAAGAATGTGAATTCGGGATTCACCCTGCCTCCATTTGAGTTTCTGGAGTCAGCCACTGCACGCCGCTTGAACCAGTATTCGGTGGAGCCGAATGACATAGTAATGACACGAAAGGGCACGGTCGGCAATTGTGCAGTATATCCGCAGGGCCTTACCGCAGGCATAATGCACTCCGACCTCTTGCGCCTACGAGTAGATCCAGAGCGCGTACAGCCCGCATTCGTTGCGCATCAGCTACATTTTGATCCACGGGTAAAGCAACAAATGATGGCAATGAGTTCTGGCGCGGTAATGCCGGGACTCAACGTTGGTCGACTAAAGGGTTTGCGCGTCGTCGCTCCACCGCTAGAGCATCAAGTTATATTCGCAGAGAGGATGCAGGAGTTGGATAAACTTGTGCACAGTTCAGATCGCCACCACCACCAACTCGATAAACTCTTCGCCTCCCTCCAAGCACGCGCATTCCGAGGCAAGCTATAAAAGAGCCATCGCAACTCGGAAGCTGGCGCTCGAAGAAACTGGGCGATCGCGAGGAGCCCGAGTCTCCTCTCCGAGTTCAATACTGGCTCGGGATGCATACGCCGTGTGACCAGATTCGGCCGAATCTGGCTATTGGTCAACACCACCAGCGTCGGCCGAGCGAAAGCCGTCCAACCTGATCGTTCCGGACAACTTTGACGAACCGCTCCCAGCCGACGAGCTTGCCGCCTGGACACCTGCCTCGTGACGTCGATCTTGTTGGACACCAACGCCCTGTTGTGGCTTGCGTCCCCTCCGGACCGCATCGCAGCATCCGCCCGCGACGTTCTCGGGGACCGGACCAATGAGCTGTTCGTCTCGGTGGTATCGGCATGGGAGGTGGCCATGAAGACGCTGATCGGCCGCCTCAACGGTGCTCCGTTGCTCTCCGCCTGGGATGAAGTCCTCGCCGGCATGAATGCCACCGAACTGGTGATCGACTCCGACGACGCCACGATGGCCAGCCAACTCGACTGGGAACGCAAAGACCCGTTTGACCGCATGATCGTTGCCCAGGCCGCCCGCCGAGCCCTCACCATCGCCACGAGCGACAATCAGCTGATCCACGGGGCACTGACGCCAGTGCTCGTCACGCGGTGAGCCACAACGCACGAAAGCTCAATCGCCCTCAGTCAGGTATCGAACTCCGGCAACAGATCCCACAACACCGCGACGTCGCCGCCGAAAACCTGTTTGGTGCGATCGATGAGGTGCTGCATCGCAATCGATGGCCCGGCCCCGCGGCCGATCACAAACGCGCAGCGCAACAGTGACTCCGTCGGCTCAGGAATGCGCCGCGCCTGCCGGTACGCGATACCTTCAGCTCCCCACCATCGTGCTTCCGCGAGCGGCTGTCCCCAGGCTTCTGCCAGTGGGTCGACGTTAAAGTGCGACCAGTCCAAGTCCCGGACGACCTCCATCACCTCCGCGATGGTCTGCCAATGCGCATCGTCGCTCAGCTTCTCGTCGCGAACCGCCTTCAGCGATGGGCCGGAACTCAACGCGCGAACAAACGGATCGACGTGCTCGATTATCACGGCAGTCAGGGCGGCGTCGATCAACAAGCACATCGGCGACTCATGCTTGGCCACCTTCTCCAGGTTGGCCAACCTCTGCTCATCGCTGGAGGGAGCCTCCGATCCATGCTACCCATCGACTTTCCCGGTCTCCAGGGTGAGCGCCACACCGTAAAGGACCCGACGGCACAACCACTCGTGCGGGGCACCCACCGGATGTACCCGCGCGCGCCCGAAGAGCACCCGGCGCAACATCGCCAGCAACTCGCCTTCAGGAAGGGCAGCCAGGAACTCAGCACCGGGTCTATCGCTGGTCGCCTCGCCACTTTCGTGCTCACGGTTCAACACCGAAGCGGTCCAGCCCGCATCGGATTTCGCGATGAGCACCACACCGTCTGCCGGCCCGATACTCTCGATGCTGGTCGGGTCCAGACTGTGCTGGCCGCCCTCATCCTCCAACGAGTCGAAGCGGCAGAGCTGCTGCAGACGACCTTCGCTGCGCCGGTATCCCACGAGCGCCAACTCCAGCGGAAATTCCGTATCTGCCACTACCTTTCGCACAAACCGTGTCAGTACGGTGGGATCATCAGCTCGCCAACGCACTCGTAACCGGTCGTTGTTCGACACGGACACCGAATACACGCGCTCGGCGTACGCGTCAGCCGCTCTGCGTAGGTGACCTCCCACACCGGGATGCCGTGACTCCAGTCTGTCCAAGCTGTCCTGCACATGCGGGAGGCTCATCAGTTCGAGGTTCGCGAGCCCTTGCGCTGTCCACCACTTTCCGTCATCCGCACTGGAACCTCGTGCCACCGCGAAGGTTTCGTCGTCAACATCGGCCCAGTCCACGGCTCCCAGGAACGATGCCCATTCGTTCAATGCCGGCCAGTCATAGCTGACGGGGTGCAACTGCGAAGGCACGCCATCCATGGGCTTCAGCGCGGCGATGCGGTCTCTGATGCCAGCACGCAGTCGGTCATCCGCGCACACGGCCGCTTCTGAAGCGTTATCGAACGAGACGTTGGAGAGTTCGTCAGCTACCGTCGTCACGGCAGAGCACAGCAACCATTCCCACACCACTGCGTCGTCACCAGCAGGAAGTGCTGCACCGCAGGCAATCTTGGTCATCACCAAATGCATCAACGGAAGTCGTCGAAACCCTTCGGGCACACGCACTATCGGCTCGTCAGAGTTTCCCAGAAAGACCGTGCCCGTACCGTCCGGTGAAACCGCGATGGCGGTGAGGGCGCCTGTCTCGGCGATGTACTGAACGTTCAACACCAACTCGGCGTCGGGGACGTGACTCAAGCCGCGTAAGGCCATCCCCGGCTGCGGGTAGGGAATCGGTACGGTGTCCGGTTTGTCTTCGAAGAACCGGACGAGCAATTCGCCACTGCCCTCGGACACCATGGCTGCCCGGTAGCGCTCCAGCAATCCCACGAACGAGCCAACGGTGAACACCCGACGACCTACGGTCGCGAAGACCTCATCGTCTGCTGATTGCCCAAAATCCACGGTTGCGAACAGTAGATGGTTCTACCGACGGCGCGATGGATATTGCCGAGCACCGCAAAGTAGCCCGTTCGGCTCGTCAGCCCGCCGCCCACTCTTTGGCCGCATCGAGCTCACCGAGCCCAAAGACCTTGAGCTCCCCCGGAACCATCCAAGCGAACGCATGCATAGCGTGAGCGACCCACTCGAAATCCGACACCACCGCGATGCGTTTGAAGGCGGAGTGATGGCGCAGCAATTCGCCGAAGCCGAGCTTGAGATCCTCCACCAGACCGCCGGGTCCGAAGCCCTCGTAATCCGGCGAGATCACCTCGACGATGCGGATCTCGCCGGACTCCAACAGCTCGTCCATCGTGGGCCGGAACTCGCGTAGGTCGTCACCGCGCACCCGGCCGGACACTCGAATACCGAACACACCTTGCGGCATGTCGGGAAGGACGTCGATCATCGGTACTCCTCCCGTCGCATACACAAGTCTGTACCCGAGCGACGGCACCTCGATTCAGGAACGAGAAGACTCCCAGAGTTTTGATATTTCCGACGGCACGTTCTCGGGTTTGACGCCGGCCCTGGTCCATCCACCGTGGCTACCGGGAGCGATCCGGTAGACCCCGGCATCGCCTGAATACACCCAGAGCTGTTCGGATTCGGTCGGCAACCAGGTGATCATCACGCCATTGGCGGGGTTGTAGGCCGAACGGTCGTGGAAGACCTCCTGCCCGGCCTTGTCTCGAACCACCACGACCCAGGTCTTCGCCCCGTTCTCTTCGGGTCCGTCCTGGGCGAAGGCGCTGTAGGTTCCCGACGGAGATGTCTGGGCGTGGCCGGGCGTCACGATCGCAGCGGAACCGTCATCGCTTTCGCCACAGCCCGCGGCGATCACCATCACTGCCAGCATCGCCGCGATCAACCGCATGCCCATGTATCGATCCCTTCGGTGCTGACGTGCGCACTGTGCGCCTTCGCCGCTTGACGAGATGGAACCATACGGTCTGACCGCATTTGTCGGATGCATCGGATATAAAAACCGGTTCGCCTCAAGCAAGGAGCCATCCGATGTCCGACAGCTTTCCGCTCAATCCCGGCGATTCCGCAATCGTCGCCATGCTGAGTCCGTGCGTCGGTGGCCTCGTGCGCACCTGGACCGATTCCGGGCCGGGGCGGCTGTGGTCGGTGACAGACGCGGATTACCTACGCGCTGTGCAGGGCACGGGAACGCTCGCCCGCACCGTGCGTGAAGTGCACCGTTTCCGTGAAGTTGCGTTGTTGTCCGAGGACACCGGCACCCTCATGCTGCAGCCGCGCTATCCGAGTGCAGCCGAGGACGACTCACTGCAGTTCGAGGGTGCATTGATCCGGTTGGAGCCGGCCGGATACGCCTCGGATTCGGTGTACGACGACATGCGGTCGCTGCTCGCGGAGGCGATCAACCACGGGCTTGCCAACGGCGAATTCCTGGTGGTCGAGAAGGGCGGATGGGAGGCACCGAGCGAACCGTTCTGCCTGTTCGTCGTGATCCCCAACGATGATGGTTTCGTCAGCATCATCGAGGCAGGACCGGCACCAAGCGACTCTGAGATCTGGGGCCCGCATATCGTCGCCGGCCAGGCCAGCACCGCTCTTAGCGCCCACGCCGATCGGGACACCATCGACGTCGCACCGATCATCATGCTGGAGGCCATTGCGTCCTGGGGTCTGGAGCCGTGGGACCTGGCGCTGACCTTTGGACGTCAGGGCGTCCCGAGCAAAGAACCCAAGGACGGCCCTTAAGTGTCATCAATCCAAGGATAATGTCACACAAGTGCCAGTAGGGTGACATTGTGGACGTGACCATGTTCGTAAACGAGCAATCCGGCTCGCTCGTCGACATCGTCGGCTCAGATCCCTCCGCGGGCGAATGGCGACACAAGGCCTTTGTCCCGGCGCCGCTGCTCGACGAGATGCCGAACCTCAGTACGCCCACATTTCTCGCGGTTTCCGCAGCTCGCGCTGCATTAGCCGCGCTGGACAGCACAGCCACACAGCTTCCGGACCCCACGCTGCTGCGAATGCCTGCGCTACGACGGGAAGCGCAGAGTACGTCCGCATTGGAAGGTACGTACGCACCACTCGCCCAGGTTCTGACGGCAGATGACGAAGAGCCGACGTCGGCCGAACTCGTCGAGATTTTGAACTACGTGCGGATGGCAAACTACGGCTTCCGTTCCGTAGCAGACGGTCGACCGATCTCGACACATCTGTTGGAAGACCTCCAGGGCCTCCTGATGCACGGAACTCCGCTGGCCGATCAGTCGGGGCGCATCCGCGACACACAGGTGGTCATTGGTCGCCGGGGGGATGCACCGCCCGATCTGCTTCCGATCCACGCCGCGCGTTTCATTCCGCCGCCGCCGGGCGACCACCTGACAACGGGACTCCAGGATCTCGTCGATTGGATGCGTCGCGACCACACTACGACGATCGATCCCGTCGTTGCGGCGGCGATGTCGCACTATCAGCTCGAGACCCTGCATCCGTTCAGGGACGGGAACGGCCGACTCGGCCGACTCCTGATCATCCTTCACCTACACGCGGCACACGTGTTGACCGAGCCGACGTTGACCGTGTCCCCATGGTTCGAGGCTCACCGAACCGAATATTACGACCGCCTGCTCGCGGTGAGCACCGACGGAGCGTGGGACGACTTCGTCCGCTTCTTCGCCGTGGGCCTACGGGAGTCCGCGAACTCCACGCGGCGCCAAATGCTTGAGCTGGTCACGGTGCAGGGCGAACTCAAAGAAGTCATCCGCGCCTCGGCGTTACGCGCGGACAGCGCGCACGCCCTCGTCGACTTCGCCGTTGCACATTCCTCGTTCACCGTCCGCAATGTAGAAGCCGCGCTCGATGTTTCTTACGGTCGAGCCAATAAGCTCATCGGGCAGCTGACGGATCTCGGGGTCCTAGACGTCGTGGACGCTGACGCGTACAAGCGCCGGTTCTTCGCACCTAGGGTCCTGAACGTACTGACCGCAGGGGGCGCGTCTTGAGTAACTTTGCTTTCGTCGGTGCCGCCGACTGGCCGGAGATCAACGCCGACTGTGCCCGCGCCGAAAGTTATCTCAACTCTGACCCGCGCGCGTCCTGCATCTATGGCCGACGTGCCGTCGAGCTTCTGGTCGATCTGTTGTACGACCTTCTGGCCCTGCCACTGCCCTACAAGAACGACCTGTCGGCACGCATCAACGAGTCACCGTTTCGCGCCAAGGTCGAACCGAAGATCGTCCACAAGCTCAACCTGATCCGGAAGGCCGGCAACGCCGCAGTACACGAACAGAAGCCGATCGCCCCGGCGATCGCCCTCGGCGTGCTGCGCGAACTGCACCACGTCATGGTGTGGGCGGTGTTCCACTACTCGGCGTACCCGAAGGCTGCGCCGTTGAAGCTGGCTTTCGACCCCAAGCTGGCCGCGAAGGCCGCTCCCCTGAGCCGGCAAGAGGTAGCCCAGCTCGCGGCGAAGTTCCAAGCCCAAGATGAAGCATACGCCAAGGCGCTGGCCGAGAAGGATGAGCTCGCCGCCGCCCGCGACGCCGAAATCGCACGCCTGCGTGAGGAAGTCAAGAAAGCCCAAGCCGCCAACAAGCAACCTGACGACCGCGACTACACCGAGACCGAAACCCGAGACACGTTCATCGACCTCATGTTGGGTGAGGCCGGTTGGCCGCTGGCAGACGTCAAGGACCGCGAGTACAAGGTCACCGGAATGCCACCCGACAACGGCACCGGATACGTCGACTATGTGTTGTGGGGCGCCGACGGACTGCCCCTGGCGGTGGTCGAGGCCAAACGCACCACCAAGAGCCCGCACCTCGGCCAGCAGCAGGCCAAACTGTACGCCGACTGTTTGGAGGCCATGACCGGCCGTCGCCCGGTCATTTTCTACACCAACGGTTTTGAGCACTGGATCTGGGACGACGCGGCTGGTTATCCACCGCGGGACATCCACGGGTTCTACACCCGCGACGAACTGGAACTCATGATCCAGCGGCGCTCGACGCGCCAACCACTCACCGACGCCCCGATCGACTCGGCGATCGTCGAACGCCACTACCAACACCGAGCCATCCGAGCGATCGACGAAAGCTTCACCGGCAAGCGCCGCGAGGCGTTGTTGGTGATGGCCACCGGATCCGGTAAGACCCGCACCGTCATCGCCCTGGTCAAGCAACTCATGGAGGCCAATTGGGTCAAGCGCGTGCTGTTCTTGGCCGACCGCACCGCGCTCGTCACCCAGGCCGCCAACGCATTCAAAGCTCATCTGCCCGACGCCACCACGGTGAACCTGTTGACCGAAAAGGCCACCGACGGTCGCGTCTACGTCAGCACCTACCCGACGATGATGAACCTGATCAACGACACCGATTCGGGAACAAGGAAATTCGGCCCTGGCCACTTCGACCTGGTGGTCATCGACGAAGCCCACCGTTCCGTCTACCAGAAGTACCGGGCCATCTTCGACTGGTTCGACTCACTGCTGGTCGGCCTGACCGCGACCCCGAAGGACGAGGTCGATCACAACACCTACCGCCTGTTCCGGCTCGAGGACGGCGTGCCCACCGACGCCTACGGGCTCGACGACGCGGTCAAGGAGGGGTTCTTGGTGCCCGCCGTGGGAATCGCCGGCGGCACAACGTTCCTCGACCGCGGTATCCGATACGCCGACCTGTCCGAGGACGAGAAAGACGAATGGGAGTCTCTGGACTGGGGCGACGACACTCCGGACGAGATCACCTCCGAGGAGGTGAACAAGGTCCTGTTCAACGAGAGCACCGTCGACATGGTGCTCGCCGACCTGATGGCCAAGGGACATCGCGTCGCCGCCGGCGACCGGTTGGGCAAAACGATCATCTTCGCCAAGAACCGCGATCACGCCGAATTCATCGCCCGCCGCTTCGATAGCCAATATCCCCACTTGGCAGGACATTTCGCGCGCGTCATCACCCACGGCATCTCGCATGCACAATCACTGATCGACGACTTCTCCGTCGCCGAGAAAGCCCCGCACATCGCGATCTCGGTGGACATGCTCGATACCGGCATCGACGTACCCGAAGTCGTCAATCTGGTTTTCTTCAAGCTGGTCCGCTCCAAGACGAAGTTCTGGCAGATGATCGGACGCGGCACCCGACTGTGCCCCGACCTGTTCGGCCCGGGGCAGCACAAGCAGAACTTCTACGTCTTCGACTACTGCGGAAACCTCGAATACTTCAGCCAGGACCTGCCCGGCTCCCCAGGCTCGTTGCAGAAGTCGTTGAACCAGAGGCTGTTCGAAACCCGCCTGGGCCTGATCACCGCACTCGATCACCTGCAGCCACCCACCGATCCCGATCCCAGTGAAGGACAGGGAACCGAATCCGACCGCGGCCTGCGTGTCGACGTGGCATGGTCGCTGCACCGCATCGTGGCCGGAATGACGCTGGACAACTTCCTGGTGCGTCCACATCGCCGACTGGTCGAGCAGTACGCGCAGTGGGAACCCTGGGCGGGCACATTGAGCACCGAGACCGCGGCGGACGTCGCGGAATCGCTGGCCGGGCTGCCGTCGACGCACAAGGACGACGACGAGGACGCCAAGCGTTTCGACATGTTGATCCTGCGACGCCAACTAGCCCAACTCGAGGGCGACGCCCTTGCTGCCGAACGGCTGCGGGAGAAGATCCAGGACATCGCTTCCGGCCTGCTGAACCAGACCGCGATTCCCTCGGTCGCCGCGCAACAGGAGCTGTTGGACGACGTCGCAGGTGACCAATGGTGGGTGGACGTCACCCTGCCGATGCTTGAGCATGCGCGTCGTAAGTTGCGCGGTCTGCTCCGCTTCCTGGAGAAGGCGAAGAAGGTCGTCGTCTACACCGACTTCGCCGACGAACTCGGTGAATCCACCCTCGTCGACCTACCCGGCATCACGCCCGGCACCAATTGGGAAAGGTTCGAGCTCAAAGCCAAGGCCTATCTCAAGCAACATCAGGACCACGTCGCGCTACAACGGCTGCGTCGCAACAAACCGCTCACCACCGCCGACCTGTCGGCCCTCGAACAGATGCTTGTCGACAGCGGTACGGGAGGCGCCGACGACATCGCACTGGCCAAGGAACAGGCGCATGGGCTCGGATTGTTCATCCGCGGATTAGTGGGCCTGGACTACGAGGCCGCCGTCGAGGCCTTCTCCACGTACCTGGACGGGACCAAGTTCGGCGCCGACCAGATCCGGTTCATCAATCTGATCGTCACCGAACTCACGGCCAACGGCGTTGTCGAACCGGCCCGGCTGTACGAGTCGCCGTATATCGACCATGCACCGACCGGCCCCGACGATGTGTTCGCCGATGCCGACGTCGACAACATCGTGCAGATTCTCAACACCGTTAAGGGGAACGCCATCCCGGCCGACGGAGTTGCGTAGTCAATTTCGCGACGATGCCGCACACTCTGTGACGTGACGACGCGCCTCGATAGCTGGGAACACCGCGCCGAGTGGCCGCTCGCCGCGGTAGCGGCCGTCTTCCTGGCCGCCTACACCGTCGAAGTCCTCGTGCAACCTCGCGGTCTGGGTGCACACGCAGTCACCCTGGCCACCTGGCTGTCCTGGGCAGTGTTCAGCGCTGACTACGCGGCACGCCTATACCTCGCACCTGACCGCAGGCAATGGTTTGTGCGCCATCTCGCCGACCTGGCGATCGTGCTACTCCCGCTGCTGCGACCGTTGCGCTTGCTGCGACTGGTCGTGTTAATCGGCGTGTTCCAAAAAGCCATCGGCAACGCCATCCGTGGCAAGGTCATCCTCTACACGATCTCGGGCGCGGTCCTGCTCGTCTACGTCGCCTCACTGGCCGTGCTGCAAGCCGAGCGCGGTCATCCCGACGCCCACATCATCGATTTCGGCGATGCCGTCTGGTGGGCGATCACCACCATCACGACCGTGGGCTACGGCGACATGTATCCGGTCACCACGACCGGACGGGTCATCGCCGCGCTGTTGATGATCGGCGGCATCAGCCTGGTCGGCTCGATCACCGCGACGATCGCGTCGTGGATCGTTCAGACCGTGGCCGTCGACGACGCGGCGACGGCAGCGGTCACGGCGGCCCACATCAACGAGTTGCGTGCGGAGATCGCGTCGCTTCGCGAGGAGTTGCGGGCGCCGGCCGTCGAGAGCTCGGGGACCGACCACCGGCCCTGAAACAGGTGAGTTGAGTGCGGGCGGTGGGACTCGAACCCACACGCTCTCTCGAGCACCGGCACCTAAAGCCGGCATGTATGCCAATTTCATCACGCCCGCGGCGTGCCGATCCTACAGCCCGAAGCACAGCCAGATCTGTCGGAGGTCGCCGATACGTTTGATTCGTCGGCGGTTGAGAGGGGCGCGATGTGCGGTCGGCAGACGAGTACTTCGAAGTTGTGAAGCTCATTGCGGCTGGCCTCAACGACTGTGAGATCGCGCGCCGAACAGGCATCCCCCGAAAGACCGTCTGGCAGTGGCGCCGCATGCCCGGGGTACGGCCGAGATCTACAACCGACTCGTCAGGCCGTTGCACCGTCCATGACTTCGCTACGCTCCCTGCCAAGGCGTATTGCTACGTCCTCGGCATGTACCTCGGCGATGGCTGCATCTCTCGTGGAGCCCGGACATGGCACCTGAGGATCACTTTGGATACGAAGTACCCGGGAATCATCGACGGCTGCCGCGAAGCAATAGAGATCCTCATGCCCGGGCAGCGCGCAACGATCGTCAGCCGCAAAGACAACTGCGTCGACGTCGTCCTGTGCTCGAACCACTGGCCGTGCTTGTTCCCCCAACACGGGCCCGGCCGGAAGCACCATCGCCGCACCGCTCTTGAATCTTGGCAAGAGGCGATCGTGAAGGAAGCCACCGAAGATTTCGTTCGCGGTCTGATCCACAGCGACGGTTGCCGTGTGGTCGCGAATGACCGCGGCGTCAAGAGCATTCGCTACCACTTCACGAATCACTCGGAGGACATCCTCAACCTGTTCACCGCCACGCTGGACTGGCTCGGCATCCCGTGGACGCGTTCAACCAAATACGTCGTCTCGATCTACCGGAAGGCCGCCACCGCCCGCCTCGACGAATTCATCGGCCCCAAAGTCTAGGCGGACGGCAGCGCTTGGCCCGACATGTCGATCAGCCGGTCGTGCTCGTCGAAACGGAACTCGGCATGGCCGTCGGGCAGTGTGATCCGCAGGCCTTCCGGTACCTCCTCGACCTGGGCCCCGCGCACATCACCCCAAGCCCACACACTGCGGGCCGCGACAGGTAAGGCCTGCAACGCTTCGCCCACGCTGCGCATGAGTCGGGGCACGGTCGGCTCGGGCAACCGCAGCCGATCGTCCGCCAACACAATTGCGCCGATCGTGGAGGCGTCGGCCTCGAAGGTGTAGGTGGGCAGTTGCCCGAGCAGCAGCGCCGCCACCCCGCCCATCCACCATGCGAACTCCCGCGGCTCGGCCTCACCGAGCGGCACTTCTCCGTCACGTAACTCGGCTACGTCGTACTGCTCCCCGAAATTGCGGATCAGTGCACTCCGCTCGACGATCGAGGGCGGGAAATCGGCGTTCGCCCAGGCCCACAGCCAGGTGCCAGGTCCTGGGGCGGCGGAGCCGAGCAGTTCGGCCTGAGCGACAAACGGGTCGGCACCACTCGTCGAGGCCTTGGAGAACACGCCGGCACCAAGATCGAGGCTCCAGTCGCCGTCATACGGCGAATCTTCGCCGATGAGGTCGGATAGGTGGGCTTGCGTCTCAGCTTGGATGATCGCAGCGTCAAGGAGCAGGTCATAGAGCAGCACCGGAAAAGCCTAAGTGCCATTGGCTGCCCACCCCGGCACGTATTTTCGACCCCCGAGCACCGCGCCGTACCATGGACGAATGTCCACTACACGGCGTAGGAGACCAGCGCTCATCGCACTGGTCTGCCTCGGTGCCGCCGGCTGCCTGGCGCTGGCGTGGTGGCAGTGGACGCGTTATGAATCCGCCTCCGGCACCTTCCAGAATCTGGGGTACGCCCTGCAGTGGCCGATGTTCGCCGGATTCTGCTTCTACGCGTACTACAAGTTCGTCCGTTACGAGGACGCCCCACCGGAGCGCCCCAACGGTGACATCACCGAGATCCCCGCGGGCCTGTTGCCGGAGCGTCCCCAGGCCGAGGCCGGCGATGCCGACGACCGAGAACTTTCCGAGTACAACGCCTACCTTGCCGAGCTGGCCAAGTCGGACCAGCCCGAGAAGAAAGACAGGACCGATAGATGACCGAACCAGAAGCGGGCGCCGAGGTCACGCCGGTTGTTTCCACCCCCAAGGAGACCCTCCGCAAGGCCCTGCTGGGCTACCGCGTATTGGCATGGACGACTGGTATCTGGTTGATCGCGCTGTGCTACGAGATGGTGCTCAAGTACATCGTGCAGGTGGACAATCCACCGAGCTGGATCGGGATCGTCCACGGCTGGGTGTATTTCATCTACCTGTTGTTCACGGCCAACCTCGCGGTCAAGGTTCGCTGGCCGATCGGCAAGACCATCGGTGTGCTGCTCGCGGGCACGATCCCGCTGCTGGGCATCATCGTCGAGCACTTCAACACCCTCGACCTCAAGAAGCGCTTCGAACTCTAGGGCTCCGATCTATCCCATCAAGGCCAGCCGCTGGAGCAGCGGCCCGGCTTTGACCAAGGTCGCCACTTCCTCATCGGTCATCTCAGCGAACTGCTGGCGGACACCGTCGGTCCATGCGGCGTCGATCATCTTCTTGTGCTCTGCTGCCCTAGGTGTCAGGCGCAGCCGAATGCAGCGGCGGTCGTGCTCGTCGGGAGCGCGGTCGATCAAACCGCGCTCCACCAGCTTCCGCACCGTGGTGCTCACGTTACTGGGCTGCAGCGCCAGCAGATGAGCGGTCTCGGACACACTGATCCCTGGATGGTCACCCACGGTGCGGATGACCTCGAACTCCGAGTGTGGCAACGGTTCCAGACCCACCTGCTTCTCACCGAACCGCCGCAGCGACCAGACCAACGTGCGCACGGCAGCGGCAGTGTCGCGCACATCACGCAGCGCCGTAGGTACTCGTGGGACCGTCACATCCGCTATATTACATATAACTTTATACATAAATCTTTGTTTTAAGGCCTCATGACTACTCGAACCACAAATGCCGAGACATCGCCCCAGACGCCCGCGTTGCCGCTGAGCTGGCTGGGCGTTCTTGCCCTGTTGACCGCCGTGGCGCCGCTGTCGATCGACATGTACCTGCCGGCCTTCCCGGCCATGGCGGCCGAATTCGGCACATCGGCCTCGGCCATTCAGTTCACCCTGACCTCGTTCATGGTGGGCCTGGCCAGCGGGCAATTGATCATCGGTCCACTCTCGGACCGATTCGGCAGGCGCCCACTCATGCTCGCGGGCACCTTCGTCTGCATCCTGGCCGGTGTGGCCTGCGCGGTGGCCCCGAACATCGCAGCGCTGACGGCATTCCGCTTCGTGCAGGGATTCAGCGGTGCAGCCGGGGTGGTGCTGAGCCGTGCCGTCGTGGCCGATCGCGCACATGGCGCCGTGGCGGCCCGGGCCTTCAGCCTGATGATGATCATCAACGGTGCCGCGCCGGTGCTGGCGCCGCTCATCGGCGGATCCCTGATGGGCCTGATCGGTTGGCGCGGCGTCTTCTGGATTCTTGCCGGGCTCGCCGTCGCGATGTTCCTCGGCGTCGTCGCCGTCCTCCCTGAGACCCATCCCCAGGACCGGCGCCACACCGGCGGCGTGACCGCCATGCTCAGCGACGCACGGTCGGTGCTGACCAATCGCGGCTACATCGGCTACACCCTGGCCTTCGCGTTCGGATTCACCGTGATGTTCGCCTACATCTCGGCTTCACCGTTCGTGCTGCAGAACGTGCTCGGGCTCTCGCCTCTGCACTATTCGTTCGCCTTCGCCGCAAACGCCGCGGGCATCGTGATCGTGAATGCCGTCAACGCCAGAATCGTCAGCCGTTTCGGCCAGCGCAGGCTGCTGCATCTCGGGATCGGACTGCTCGTCCTGTTCTCGGTCCTGCTCGTGGTCGACGCACTGCTCGGCCCGGTGCTGTGGGCATCATTGCTGCTGCTGTGGGGCGCGGTCGCGAGCCTCGGCCTGGTAGCGGCCAATGCAACATCCCTGGCGCTCGATCAGGTCCGCCATGCTGCCGGCACCGGATCCGCGGTTTTGGGCGCGTTGCAGTTCGGCCTGGCGGCGCTCGTGTCGCCGATCGTCGGCCTCGGCGGTGACCACACCGCATTGCCCATGGCCGTGGCCATGGTGGTCAGTGCCTGCATCGCCGCGGGGGCACTCACCCTGACCCGCCGGGGCGCGGCCGCCTAGCCCTCCGCCAACTCCCGCAGCGCCGGCACCAACAAAGCCAGCGCCCGGCCGCGGTGCGACGACGCGTCTTTCTCGACGGGCGTCAATTCGGCTGCGGTTCGGGTAGAACCGTCAGGTAGAAACACCGGGTCGTACCCGAATCCGCCGTCGCCGCGGGGTTCGTGGGTGACGGTGCCCGGCCATTCGCCGCGGACCACGGTTTCACCAGACGCCGAGACCAGCGCACACGCCGACACGAACGCCGCTCCACGCCGTTCGTCGGGCACATCGGCCAGCTGCGCCAAGAGCAAGGACGTGTTCGCGGGGTCGTCCCCGTGCCTGCCGGACCACCGAGCCGACAACACTCCGGGCATTCCGTTCAGGGCATCAACCGAGATACCGGAATCGTCTGCTACACAAGCCAATCCGGTCGCCCGGAACCCGTCCCGCGCCTTGGCCAGTGCGTTGTCCTCGAAGGTCGCACCGGTTTCGGGTGCCTCGTCATAGGCAGCGACATCGGCCAGCGACACGAGCTCCAGCCCGGTGATCCCGGCGGCATCCAGCACCCGACGCAACTCGGCCAGCTTCTTGGCGTTACGGCTGGCTACAAGAAGCCGGGGCACTCAGCTACCGAACGCTTTCTTGGGTGCCGGCCCTTCCGGCAGCACACCGGGATAAGGCAATTCCAGTGCCTCGCGCTGGATCACGAACAGCTGCTCGCACGCGCCGAGCGCCGCATCGAGCATCTTGTCCAGCGTGGACCGCGGGAAGGTGGCGCCCTCGCCCGTGCCCTGGATCTCCACCAGGGTTCCGGTGTCGGTGGCGACGACATTCATGTCCACCTCGGCGCGAGAGTCCTCGACGTACGGCAGGTCGACGCGCACGCGGCCGTCGACCACGCCCACCGACACCGCTGCGATCGCACAGGACAACGGCCGCGGGTCGGAAAGCCGCCCGGCGGCAGCCAGATACGTGACGGCATCCGACAACGCCACGTACGCGCCGGTGATGGCGGCGGTGCGGGTGCCGCCGTCGGCCTGCAGCACGTCGCAGTCGATGGCGATGGTGTTCTCCCCCAGCGCACCGAGGTCGATGCACGCCCGCAGTGAGCGTCCGACCAGGCGGCTGATCTCCTGGGTACGTCCGCCGACGCGCCCCTTGACCGATTCCCGGTCGGAGCGGTCATGCGTGGCGGCCGGCAGCATGGCGTATTCGGCGGTCAGCCAGCCCTGCCCGGAACCCTTTCGCCAGCGCGGCACGCCTTCGGTGACCGAGGCAGTGCACATGACACGGGTCTGGCCGAACTCCACCAATACCGATCCGGCGGGATGCGATGTAAATCCGCGGGTGATGGTTACCGGGCGCAGTTCGTCGTCGAGACGACCGTCTTCTCGCTTGGACACCCGCCAACCCTAGCGGGTCAGCGCCGGGTGACGTCGAACGTCTCGCCGCTCAACACGGCGTGGACCGGGCCGTCGAACTCGGCCTTGGCCTCGCTGATCACATCCTCGCGCGACGTCCACGGCGGAATGTGGGTGAGCAGCAGCTCACCGACGCCGGCCTCGGCTGCGGCCCGCCCGGCCTCGGTGCCCGACAAGTGCAGGTGCGGCGGCCGGGATGGATCGTGGGTCCACGATGCCTCGCACAGGAAGACGTCGGCTCCCCGGGCCAACTCGACGAGCGCGTCGCAGTACCCGGTGTCACCGCTGTAGACCAGGGTGGCCCCGGACGGATCGGTGAAACGCATACCGAAGGACTCGGTCGGATGACACACCAGTCGGGGCGTCACGTGGAGTGTGCCCAACTGCACCGGAGTCCCGTCCTCCCAGTTGCGCACTTCGAAGATGTCGGTGAAGTCGTCGATCTCCCCACCCTCGGGCGAGGACGCCGCCCCGAGGCGGGACCAGGTGTTGACCGGCCCGTACATGAGCCCGCGCTCGGTGGCCGGGATCGGGTGGTAACGCCGCCACACGAACAGGCCGGGCAGATCCAGACAGTGGTCGGCATGTAGATGCGACAGCAACACGTTGACCGAATTCGGATCCGCGTAGCGCTGCAGCGCACCCAGGACGCCGCCGCCGAAGTCGACAACCATCGGAGTCGTGTCAGGTGCGGTGACGAGATAGCCGGAGGCTGCCGAATCCGGGCCGACAACGCTGCCGGAGCATCCCAGGATGGTCAATCGCACAGTGTCTAGCTTGCCATGCTTGCTGTGCGCGTTGCCAAGACATCGCCGGTTTGGGCGACGGAGATCATTTTCCGGCACCCACGTGACGCCGGACCTGACGCGCCCCGTCGAGGCCAGGGCCCAGGAATCGCGCCGCCAGCGTGGTGAACGCCTCCGGATCCCCCGTGGCCTCGAACACCCGCCGGGCCGGACCCGATTCGTGCGGTTTCAGCAAATCGAGCTCGGTGAGCACCCGCAGCAGATCTTTGGCCGTCTCTTCGGCCGAGGACACCAAGGTGACGTTTTCGCCCATGGCCAACTGGATGAGCCCAGAGAGCATCGGATAGTGCGTACACCCCAACACCAGGGTGTCCACCTCCGCGCGTTGCAGCGGTTCCAGATAGCCCTCGGCCAGACCCAGCACCTGACGTCCGCTGGTCACCCCGCGCTCGACGAAGTCGACGAACCGCGGGCAGGCGACCCCGAACACCTCGGTGTCACGGGCCGCGGCGAACGCGTCCTGGTAGGCGCCGGACGCGATGGTGGCGGCGGTGCCGATCACCCCGATACGGCCGTTGCGGGTCGCGGCCACTGCGCGGCGCACCGCAGGCAGGATCACTTCGACCACCGGCACCGGTGAGTAGCGCTCGCGCGCGTCGCGCAGGCACGCCGAGGACGCGGTGTTGCAGGCGATCACCAGAGCCTTTACTCCGCGGGCCACCAGATCGTCACCGATGGCCAACGAATGCGCACGTATCTCGGGGATGGTCAGCGGGCCGTAAGGCCCGTTGCCTGTGTCTCCGACGTAGATGATGTCCTCGTCGGGCAACTGGTCGATGATCGCGCGAGCCACGGTCAGACCGCCGACGCCGGAGTCGAAGATGCCGACGGGCGCGAATTGATCGCTCATAAGGTCAGTTGCTTGGGCTGCTTGCGCGCTTCGCGCGCCTTACGTTCCGGCCCGGACAGCAGGTATGCCGCCACCACACCCGCGATGGCTCCGCACAGGTGGCCCTGCCAGGACACCCCGGGATTACCGGGCAGCACCCCGAGCAGGACGCCGCCGTACACGAACAGCACGACGATGCCGACCACGATCTCCCACACCTTTCGGGTGAAGAAGCCGAAAACGATCAGGAAGGCCAGCCAGCCGAAGATCAGCCCAGACGCCCCGATGTGGGTGCTCGTGCACTGCACCGTCACGTAGGGACAGCGCATGCCGATGTTGCCGATCAGCCAGGTGCCGAACCCACCGAGAATCCAGATGATCGCGGTCGCGGCGATGAAACGCCCCATCCCCGCCAGCGTCATGAGGAAGCCCAGCACCAGCGCGGGCACGGTGTTGGCGATCAAGTGGGGCCAGCCGCCGTGTAGCAGGGGCGCCCACAGGATGCCCCACAGTCCATCGGTCTGCAGCGGCCGAATTCCGTCGGCGTCGAGCCGGTGCCCCATGGCCGTGTCGACGATCTCGATCACGTAGAGCAGAGCGACGAAACTGATGATCGTCACGCCGCCGACCAGCCATGCGGGTCGTTTCTTCGGCGCGGTCGAAGGGAGGTTGGTCATCCCTGCCCGCTCACGCCCATAGCTGCCCTTCCAACGCATCCTCTGCGTCATCAAGGCTACCGGCGTAGGCACCGGTCGACAGATACTTCCAACCCGCGTCGGCCACCACGAACGCGATGTCGGCACGCTCGCCGGCCTTGATGGCCTTGGCCGCCATCCCCAGGGCGGCATGCAACACCGCACCGGTCGAGATGCCGGCGAAGATGCCTTCGCGGGTGACCAGGTCGCGGGTGCGTTTGACCGCGTCGTAGGAACCGACCGAGAAGCGGGTGGTCAACACGTCGGGGTCGTACAACTCTGGGATGAACCCCTCGTCGATGTTGCGCAGCGCGTACACGCCCTCGCCGTAGCGCGGTTCGGCGGCCACGATCTGCACACCCGGCACGTTCTCGCGCAGGAATCGGCCGGTACCCATCAGGGTGCCGGTGGTACCGAGCCCGGCGACGAAGTGGGTGATCTCGGGCAGGTCGGCCAACAGCTCGGGACCGGTGCCATAGTAGTGCGCATCGGAGTTGGCCGGGTTGCCGTACTGATACAGCATCACCCATGAAGGGTTTTCCGCCGCAAGCTCTTTCGCTGTCGCCACCGCGGTGTTGGAGCCGCCCTCGGCCGCGCTGAAGATGATCCTCGCGCCGTAGAGTTCCAGGATCTGACGCCGCTCGATGGAGGTGTTCTCGGGCATCACACAGATCATGTTGTAGCCCTTGAGCATCGCGGCCATGGCCAGCGAGATGCCGGTGTTGCCGCTGGTGGGCTCCAAGATCGTAGCGCCCGGACTCAGCAACCCGTCGCGCTCGGCCTGCTCGATCATGCGCAGCGCGGGCCGGTCCTTGATCGACCCGGTGGGGTTGCGGTCCTCGAGCTTGGCCCACAACCGCACGTGCGGCCCGTCCCCACCGTCGTCCCAACGCGGCGAGAGATTCTGCAGCCCGACCAACGGGGTGTTGCCGAGGGCCTGCAGCAGTGAGTCGTGCCGGGTCATTCTTATCCGCCGGCGACCGCGGGCAAGATGGTGATCGAATCACCGTCGGACAGTGCGGTGTCGAGACCGCCGGAGAACCGGACGTCCTCGTCGTTGACGTAGATGTTGACGAACCGGTGCAGCTTGCCCGGGTTGTCGGGGTCGACCAGACGACCGGTGATCCCGGAGTAGTTGGCCTCCAGGTCGTCGATCACCGCCGAGAGGGTGTCGCCGGACGCACTGACACGCTTCTGCCCGCCGGTGTGCGGACGCAGGATGGTGGGAATGGACACGGTGACGGATTTGGACTCGGTCATGTCAAAGCCTTTCTAGTACTGCTCGACGATGTCGATGGGTTCCTCGGTGACGACGCCGTCGATGATGCGATAGCTGCGAAGTTCATGCTCGTGCGGGTCGCGCGTGGACACCAACACGTAGTGGGCGTCGGGCTCGGAGGCCAACGAGGTGTCGGTCCGGCTCGGATAGGCCTCGGTCGCGGTGTGCGAGTGGTAGATGACGACGGGCACTTCGTCGGCGTCTTCCATAGAGCGCCACACCTTGAGCTGCTCGCCGGAATCGAACCGGTAGAACGTGGGCGAACGCTCGGCGTTCGCCATCGCGATGAAGCGCTCGGGGCGATCGGAGCCCTCCGGCCCGGCGATCACCCCACACGCCTCGTCGGGATGGTCGGCACGAGCGTGCGCCACCATCGCTTCGACGAGATCCCGGCGGATCACCAGCACGTCAACACTCCCATCAGACTTCCTTCACTGCGAACGCTCCGGGCAACATGCTCCGGTAGGTCGGTATTCCGGCCACCGGCTCGGCAGCCAGCAGCCCGACCATCACGGCGCGGGCCAGCACATCGGCCGCGGCCGCGCCGACCCTGGTCACCAGCGCAGTCTCCGGCGACATCGCCGCCGGGGTCTTTTCGTCCGGCTCGACGGTCACCGCGCCGGTCGCCAGCGCAAACACCGTATCGCCATCCAACGGGGTGTGACACGGCGAGATGGTCCGAGCCAGTCCGTCGTGCGCGGCGACGGCCACCCGACGACACCCGGCCGGACTGAGCGCGGCGTCGGTCGCGACCACGGCGATGGTGGTGTTCAAGGGACCGATCTCCCGGTGGTGGTCGGCGTAGGCGGCGAGTTGCCCGGCCGGTGGGGCGACGAGCCCGAACTCTTCGATCAACGCAGCCATCCAGGGCAGCCCGGTGGCCGGGTCGACCACGTCACCGGCGGCGTTGAGTACGACGAGGGCCCCCACGGTCACCCCGCAGTCCAGCCGCACGGAAGCGGTGCCGACGCCGCCCTTGAGCACTCCGGCCCGCGCTCCCACCCCGCCTCCGACGGTGCCGAGCGCGAACTCGGTGGATGCTGCTGCGGCGGCCGCATAACCGAATTCGGCCGTCGGCCGGTTCGCCCAGCCGCCGACCGGGAGATCGAAGATGACGGCGGCCGGCACGATCGGCACGACACCACCGTCCATGGCCACCCCGCGGCCCTGCTCCTCCAACCAGGCCATGACACCGTCGGCGGCGGCCAGGCCATAGGCACTGCCACCGGTCAAGACCACGGCGTCGACATGGCGCACGGTGTTGATCGGGTCGAGCAGATCGGTCTCGCGGGTGCCCGGGGCGCCACCGCGTCCGTCAACGGCGCCGACGGTGCCCGGAGGGGTCAGCACGACCGTCGATCCGGATGCCCATCCCGAGCCGAGTGACACATCCGGGTCGATGCGGTGATGGTGACCGACCAGGATGCCGCCGACGTCGGTGATCGAGCCCATCTCGTCTCATCTCCCCATCAAGCCCAGGACGAGGTATTCCTGCAGCACGGTCAACCACTGGTAGACGTCGAGGTGCCCGGCCATCGGGTGCTCCGCGGGCAACTGGTCGGGGCCATGCGAACCGATATCGAGCATTGTTCCCAACGCCAGCCGGATGTCGTTGACCGCCGCGGCCCACGCCTCGGCATCTTCTTCTGCCAACTCGAACTTGCCGCCGCCGTGCGGGATGGTATCCAACAAACGTTGGGCCGCTTCACGTTTGGCGTCGATGATGGCCGGCTCGTGTAGTCCGCGCAGCGCGCTGTTGAGGCTCTCAGCCGTACCCGATCCGGCCGGGTGCTCGGTCTGCGGCCGGTAGAAATCCGGGAGCAGACGCTTCATCGTGGCGTCCTCGGGCGGTTGAGGATTGCCGGTCTTCATACCGGTGATCATTTCGAGTTCGTCTGTGGGACCTGAAGATCCACGCTCGTCGAGCATGCCGAGCATCGAGGTACCCAGGCTCGATAGCAACGCGGCCTCGTGGGCCTCCAGTGCCGAGCGGAAGCGCAGACCGTCGGTGGTCTCGACCCGTTTCCATTTGCGCACAGTCGATCAGCGGTCCTGTTGCATGGTGGCCCAGAGACCTGCTGCGTGCAATTTGGACACATCGGTTTCCATCGACTCGCGGCTGCCTGCCGACACCACGGCCTTGCCTTCGTTGTGCACCTGCAACATCAGCTTGGTGGCGTGCGGCTCGCTGTAGCCGAACAGTTTCTGGAACACGTAGGTGACGTAGGTCATCAGGTTGACCGGATCGTCCCAGACGATGGTCACCCACGGGCTTTCAGTGGCTGCATCTTCCCGCGGCGCCACCTCGACGCTGCGTTCTTCGCGGGTCCCCGGTCGGGCCTTCGCCGGTGTAACCATGGGCCCACAATACCGGCCGGGGTGCCGCGATATTGAAGCAGCCGCGAACAGCTACGGTTGCTGGTGTGACCGTCGCGTTGCTCACCGACAAGTACGAGCTGACGATGCTCGCCGCCGCGCTGCGAGACGGCACCGCGCACCGCCGCACCACGTTCGAGGTCTTTGCCCGCAGGCTGCCCGAAGGACGCCGCTACGGAGTGGTCGCCGGCACCGGACGGTTCCTGGAGGCGTTGGCACAGTTCAGCTTCTCCCCCGATGATCTCGATCAGCTCGCCGAGTTCCTCGACCCCTCAACGCTGGACTTCCTGGCCGGCTACCGGTTCAGCGGTGACGTGGACGGTTACGCCGAGGGTGAGCTCTATTTTCCCGGTTCACCCGTTCTCTCCGTGCACGGAACGTTCGGCGAATGTGTGGTTCTGGAGACCCTGGTGCTGTCAATCCTGAACCACGACACCGCGATCGCCTCGGCGGCAGCCCGGATGGCCGGCGCCGCTCATGGCAGGCCGCTGATCGAGATGGGTTCTCGCCGTACCCATGAGGTGGCCGCTGTGGCCGCAGCGCGGGCGGCGTACCTGGCGGGTTTCACCGGATCCTCCAATCTGGCGGCCCAGCAGCGCTACGGCGTCCCGGCGCTGGGCACTGCGGCGCACGCCTACACGCTGCTGCACACCACCGAGTCGGGCCCCGACGAGCAGGCCGCATTCCGCGGCCAGGTCGCAGCGCTGGGCGTCGACACCACCCTTTTGGTGGACACCTACGACATCACCGCGGGCGTGGCCAACGCGATCGCGGCCGCCGGCCCTCAGCTGGGCGCTGTGCGCATCGACTCGGGCGATCTGGGGGTGCTCGCCCGCCAGGTGCGCCAGCAGCTCGACAGCCTGGGCGCCACGGAAACCCAAATAGTGGTCTCGGGCGATCTCGACGAATTCGCGATCGCAGCACTCGGCGCCGAGCCGGTCGACAGCTACGGCGTCGGCACCTCGGTGGTCACCGGGTCGGGCGCGCCGACTGCCGGAATGGTGTACAAGCTGGTCGAGGTCGACGGCATGCCCGTCGCCAAGCGCAGCAGCCGCAAGGAATCCCACGGCGGCCGCAAGCAGGCCCTGCGGCTGGCCAAGGCCTCGGGCACCATCGTCGAGGAAGTCGTCCACCCGTACGGCCAGGAGCCGTCGGAGTCCTCGGAGCTCAGCACCCGCCGGCTCACGGTGCCACTGGTCAGCGGTGGCGTTCCCGTCGAGGGACACCACGCAACTGCCGACCTTGCCGCCGCACGAGAGCGCGTGGCCACAGGGCTGCGCAGCCTGCCGTGGGACGGCCTCAAGCTCTCCCGCGGCGAACCCGCCATTCCCACCCGGGTCGTACCCCCGAAACCATGACGACCAAATCGAAGCCATCCCGCGAGGTGGCCAACGTGGTGACAAACCTCCTCAAGATCGCCGTCAAGGGTCTCGGCGGGGCCAGCCGTCCAGGGCAGGTGGAGATGGCCGAGGCGGTTGCCCACGCCTTCGAGTCCGGTGAGCACCTGGCCGTCCAGGCCGGAACCGGCACCGGCAAATCGCTGGCCTACCTGGTGCCGTCGATCGCCCGGGCATTGCAGACCGAGCAGCCGGTGGTGGTCTCGACCGCCACGATCGCGCTGCAGCGTCAGCTCGTGGACCGTGATCTGCCTCGCCTGGTGAATTCGTTGGCCGACGCATTACCCCGCAAACCCACGTTCGCGCTCCTCAAGGGCCGGGGAAACTACCTGTGCCTCAACAAGATTCATAACGGCGCCGCCGACGAGCCGGCAGACCGTCCCCAGGACGAACTGTTCTCGCCGATGGCCATCAGCGCCATGGGCCGTGATGTGCAACGGCTGACGGAATGGTCCTCGGACACTGAGACCGGTGACCGGGATGAGTTGACACCAGGCGTGCCGGACCGGTCGTGGTCGCAGGTCAGCGTGTCGGCGCGGGAGTGTATCGGCGTGTCGCGCTGCCAGTTCGGGACCGATTGCTTCGCCGAGCGGGCGCGGGAGAAGGCCGGGGCGGCCGACGTCGTCGTCACCAATCACGCACTGTTGGCCATCGACGCGCTCTCCGATTTCTCGGTGTTGCCCGAATACGAGTTGCTGGTGGTCGACGAGGCTCACGAACTGGCCGACCGGGTGACCGGTGTGGCCACTGCCGAGCTCTCGGCTACCTCCATGGCCGTGGCGCACCGCAGGATGTCTCGATTGGTGGATGACGAACTCGCGCAACGGTTCGAGGCTGCCGTGGCAACGTTGTCCTCGCTGCTGCACGAGCTCGACGCCGGGCGCATCGACGTGCTCGACGAGGAGCTCGGCACGTATCTGACCGCGTTACGCGACGCCGCCAACGCCGCGCGCACGGCGATCGACGCCACGCCCAGCGACCCGCAGGCCGCCTCGGCCCGTACCGAGGCCGTCACCGCGCTGAGCGATGTCAGCGACACGGCCACCCGAATCCTCACCTCATTCGTCCCGCCCATCCCCGACCGTGTCGACGTGGTGTGGGTGGCGCGAGAAGAAAGCGCCAACGCCACCCGGGTGATCATGCGGGTGGCCCCGATGTCGGTCTCGGGCCTGTTGCGCACCAGACTGTTCGCCAACACCACCGCGGTGCTGACCTCGGCGACGCTGACGCTCGGCGGCAACTTCGATGCGATGGCGCGCAACTGGGGGTTGGGCGGATTCTCCGAAGACGGCGAGTCCGCCAAACCGGGGTGGCGCGGCCTGGATGTCGGATCACCGTTCGACCACGCCAAATCCGCAATCCTCTACGTCGCCAAGCATTTGCCGCCGCCAGGCCGGGACGGCACCGACACCCGGACGCTCGATGAGATCGAGGGGCTGATCACCGCGGCCGGAGGCCGCACCCTCGGCCTGTTCTCGTCCATGCGCGCCGCCAAGGCTGCCGCCGAGGTGATGCGGGAGCGCCTGTCGACCCCGGTGCTGTGTCAAGGTGAGGACACGACTTCGGCTCTGGTGCAGAAGTTTTCCGATGATCCCGAGACGTCACTGTTCGGCACCTTGTCGCTGTGGCAGGGCGTCGACGTGCCCGGGCAGTCACTGTCGCTGGTGCTGATCGACCGGATCCCGTTCCCCCGCCCCGACGATCCTCTTCTGACCGCCCGCCAACGCGCGATAAGCGCGCACGGCGGCAACGGCTTCATGGCGATCGCCGCCAACCATGCCGCGCTGTTGCTCGCCCAGGGCACCGGCCGGCTGCTGCGTCACACCGATGACCGGGGCGTGATCGCCGTGCTGGACTCCAGACTGGCCACCGCGCGTTACGGCGGTTACCTGCGCTCGTCGTTGCCACCCTTCTGGTCCACCACCGACCCCGACCGGGTGCGTCAGTCGCTGAAGCGGCTGCGCGGCGCGGGCTGATATCGCCAACCTGAGCTCGCTCGGTTAACTAGTGTGTGCGGCAGTTACCCGTGCGGACGGTTGTGGCCGCCAGAGTGCACCGGAAGGCGGCAATATGAGCCGACGCGCCCTGTTCGGCATCGCTTTTGCCCTGTGCGCGGTGTTGCCGCTGGCGGCCTGCTCGTCTCTGGTGGGCGGCACGGCGGTGTCGGTGTTCAGCGATCCCTTCTCGGTAGCCGGCATGCCCGCCACGGACGGGCCGAGCGGGTTGCGCCCCGACGCCGAGAAACCGTCGCGCAAGGTCAGCAAGACCGACGGGGGCAAGATCGACAACCTCGCCGCCAGTGCGGTCAGTGACCTCGAGGAGTACTGGTCGGCCGCCTACTCCGAGGCGTTCGACGGTGAGTTCCAACCGGTGCGTGC
This sequence comes from Mycolicibacterium fortuitum subsp. fortuitum, assembly GCF_022179545.1. The sequence continues at coordinate 4,454,306 of NZ_AP025518.1, forward strand.
GCTGATCTCCTGGGACGCCGAGAGTTTCGACGGACGGTTCTGCGGGATGGAGACCTACGGACTCGTCAATGCCGCTTTCTGCAAGCCGGATCGGACCATCGGGTGGGACCGGGGTGTGCTGATGCCCGGCCTGCGCAGACAGAACGGCGACATGGGCGCCGTGATGGTGCTCGCCCACGAGTACGGTCACGCGATCCAGCAGCAGGCCGGACTGGTCGACCGCAAGACATCTACCCTGGTCGCCGAACAGCAGGCCGACTGCCTGGCCGGCACCTACATGCGCTGGGTAGCCCAAGGTGATTCACCACGGTTCTCGCTCAGCACCGCCGACGGGCTGAACAAGCTGCTCGCCGCGGTGATCGCGTTTCGTGACCCACTACTCACCGAGGCCGAGGCCCGCGTCGGGATCGACGAGCACGGTTCGGCATTCGAACGGATCTCCGCGTTCCAGTTCGGGTTCACCGACGGTCCGGCAGCCTGTGCCGCGATCGACGCCAAGGAGATCAACCAGCGGCGCGGCGATCTTCCCGTCCTGCTACCGGAGGACCAGAGCGGCGACCTGGATATCACCGAACACTGGGTGCGCTCGATGGTCGACGCCCTCAACATTCTCTTCAAGCCGGCGAGTCCGCCACAGCTCAGCTTCCGGGCAGAGGCGGCAGCGGACTGCCCGGGCGCGCGGCCCAGTCCCCCGGCCTCCTACTGCCCCGACACCAATACCATCGCGGTCGATCTGGCCGAAATGCAAGCGCTGGCAACACCATCCGACGAGGTCGACGTCGGCGACCTGGCCGGCGGCGACAACACCGCTTTCTCGGTGCTGATCTCGCGCTACGCCCTGGCCCTGCAGCATGGCCGCGGCCTGGTACTCGACAACGCCGAGGCAGCGCTGCGCACCGCCTGCCTGACCGGGGTGGCCACGGCCAAGATGATCAAGCCTGTGAAGCTGCCCAACGGCGACACCATCCTGCTGACCGCGGGCGACATCGACGAGGCGGTGTCGGGCATCCTCACCAACGGCTTGGCGGCCAGCGACGTCAACGGCGAGTCGGTCCCCTCCGGGTTCGCCCGCATCGACGCGTTCCGGGTGGGCATTCTCGGTGACGAACAGCGCTGCCTGAAACGCTTCGCGTAACGGCTCAGACCACCTTCGTGGTGCCGTACCAGGCGAGTACCGCTTCGGACTCGTCGGTGGAGCGGGTCAGCACGGCATAGGAGCGGATGAACGACTGGCCGACGCACCCGTCGATCTTCACCCGGAAGTTGCTGATCATCACCCACGGTTCGGCGCCTTTGAATTCCTTCTTGGTCACCGGGATCAGGTTGATGATGCCGGGTTTGAGGCCGATGGTGATGCCGCCACCGATGTTCGCGCCGACTCCGGGAAGGATCCCCTCCGGCCAGGGCGAGGCCATATCGGTGCCGAGAATTCCGATGGACGAGTTGAGCCCGGCGGTGCCGGTCAACGCCACGCCGTTGGACGTGCTCATGTCGATCCCGCAACCGATCTGGTAGCCGGCCTCCAATGTGCCACCGGGCTTGTCACCTCCGTCGGGACCGGTCATCGTGCCGCGGTAGGTGCCCCCGACGACGTATTCGCGGGATGAGATCGCGGTGGTGAGAGGTGGCACCGAGGCCTGGGTTTCGTCACTGGCAGACACCGTGAGGTTCCAGCCGTCCGGGGTCTTGAGGTTGGCCGGCGGGGTGGACTCGACCAGATCGGCGACCGCCGGTTCGCCGGGCTTGGGCATGATGTCGGCGACGACCTCGACCTCGGGGGCAACGACAGGATCGGCCCAGGCCGGGGCAACCGGCGCCGCGCAGACCAGCGCCGCCGCGACGAGCAATCCGAACGAGCGAATCAACACAGGCGGCCTCTCGTTACAGTTCCGCGCGGGAACGTATCGCCAACGTTCCAGGAGGGAACCAGACTGCCTATCTACTTACCGGACCGTGGCCGGCACCGATCACTCAGGTCGGCATTTTCAGGACGAATCCAAATTCCAGCGCCACCCAGCACGCACCGTCGGGACCGATCGCCAACCCGTGCGGTTCGCTTCCCGACGGCAGATCGATGGTCACCACTTCACCGTCGCCGCTTATCCGGGCGATCTGATCGGCGCCCCACAGACTGACCCACACCCCGTCGGTCGGATCGGCGACGACGGCATGCGGTTTGCCGGGCAGGTCGAGTTCCTGAATGGCGTCGTGCACCGGAATCCTGCCCACTTTGTCCGCGCGAATCTCGGTAAACCACACGGCATCGTCATGAGTGGCCGCGATACCCACCGGACCGGCTGCGGCAGTGGGCAGTTCGCGAACCGTAAGGGCGCCGTCGACGGTGAGCCGGCCAACTTTGCCGGTCTCGTTGAGGGTGAACCACAACGCGTCATCGGGGCCCTTGGTGATCATCGACGGCATCCCGCCGACCACGGCCTCGGTGCTGATCTCACCGTCGGTGGCGATCCGGCCGATCTGGCCCGACGACATCGTGGTGAACCACATGGCATCGTCGGGACCGGCGGTGATGCCGAACGGCGCACTGCCTTCGGGCAATTCGAACGAACTCAGCTCCCCTGCCGTGGTGATACGGCCGATGCGATCGTCGCCGGAGCAGGTGAACCACAACGCTCCATCCGGGCCCGCCGCGATGATCGAGGGGCGCGCGCACTCCCCGACCGGATACGTCGTCACCTCACCGGCGGACGACACCCTGGCGACGGCACCGCCGTGCACCAACGTCACCCACATCGCGCCGTCGCAGCCTGCCGCCAGGGCGTACGGCCCACCGTCGAGCTGAACTTTGAGCGCTCTACTCAAGCCAGTGTCACCAGACCGAGCTCGTTGTCGGCGGTGAGCAGCCGATGATGGGGCAACACCCGCACGGTGTACCCCACCGGTCCGGCCACCGGCAGCGGCGTGCTGGTTGAGAACACCTCGGTGTCACCCTCGGCCGACCCCGTGTGCGCCATCGTCACCGTCACCGGATTCACGAGCACGTCGCCGGCGTCCACCCGGCCCAACACGGCTTGCACCGTCACCTCGTCGGGCCTCAGCCCGGCCAGCTGCACCGTGGCCGTCAGCGTCAGCTGAGATCCCAGCAGCGGCGTGTCCGGCAGACCATAGCTGTCGACGTCGGTGATCTGGATCTTCGGCCAGGCATCCTGCGCCCTGCGCCGGTAGTCGGCCAGCTGCCGCGCCGCGCCGAACGGCTCACCGGACGTGGCCTCGACAGTCTCCCGCAGGGACTGCGCCGCCGGCAGGTAGTACTTCTCGGTGTAGTCCCGCACCATGCGGGAGGCCAGCACCTTCGGACCCAGCACCTGCAAGGTGTGGCGCACCATCTCGACCCAGCGGGTCGGCACCCCGTGCTCGTCGCGCTCGTAGAACTTCGGTGTGACCGCATGTTCGAGCAGGTCGTAGAGGGCGGCTGCCTCCAGATCGTCACGACGGGCCTCGTCGTCCACCCCATCGGCGGTCGGGATCTCCCAGCCGTTCTCGCCGTCGTACCACTCGTCCCACCAGCCGTCCCTGATCGACAGGTTCAGGCCTCCGTTGAGCGCGCTCTTCATGCCCGAGGTGCCACAGGCCTCCAACGGCCGCAACGGATTGTTGAGCCACACGTCGCAACCCCAGTACAACAACCGCGCCATCGACATGTCGTAATCGGGCAGGAACGCGATGCGGTGGCGCACCTCGGGGCGATCGGCGAACCGCACGATCTGCTGTATCAGCGCCTTGCCGCCGTCATCAGCCGGATGCGACTTGCCTGCCACGATCAGCTGCACCGGGCGCTTCTCGTCGAGCAGCAACTTCTCCAGCCGCTCCGGATCGCGCAGCATCAACGTCAACCGCTTGTACGTGGGCACCCGCCGGGCGAATCCCACGGTCAACACCGACGGATCGAACGCCGTTGCGATCCAACCGAGTTCAGCTTCCGATGCGCCACGTTCCAGCCACGAACGACGCAACCGGTCACGGACGTCGGCGATCAGCGTCTCACGCAACTGAGAGCGGATCCACCACATGTGGCCAGGGTCGACCTCCTGCAGGCGCTCCCACACCGCCGGCTCGGCGGCCTCGGAACCGATCAGCTCGCGCCCCAGCGCCAGCCACTGCGGCGCCGCCCACGTGGGGGCGTGCACACCGTTGGTGATCGAGCCGATCGGCACCTCGGCCCGGTCGAATCCGGGCCACAGATCGTTGAACATCGCCCGGCTGACCCGACCGTGCAGCAGCGACACCCCGTTGGCCCGCTGCGCCAGCCGCAGACCCATGTGGGCCATGTTGAACTTCGACGGATCGTCCTCGGCACCGAAGGCGATGACCCGCTCCAGCGGCACACCGGGCAGCAGGCGTGAATCTGCCGGACCGCCGGGTGGGCTTCCGAAATAGCGCCTGATCATCTCGACGGGGAACCGGTCGATGCCGGCGGGCACCGGGGTGTGGGTGGTGAACACCGTCGACGAGCGGACCACCGTCAACGCGGTGTCGAAATCCAGACCTGCCGCGACAAGCTCCCGGATGCGTTCCGCTCCGAGGAATCCGGCGTGACCCTCGTTCATGTGGAAAACCTCAGGGGCAGGGAGGTTTTCGATCTCAGTGAAGGCGCGGATCGCCCGCACACCGCCGATACCGGCCAGGATCTCCTGCTTGATCCGGTGTTCCTGGTCACCTCCGTACAGCCGATCGGTGACCCCACGCAACTCGTGCTCGTTCTCCGGAACATCGGCATCGAGCAGCAGCAGCGGAACCCTGCCCACCTGCGCGATCCAGACCCGGGCCCGCAGTTCGCGGGCATCCGGCAGGGCCAACTCCACCAGCACCGGCGCCCCGGACGCATCGGTGAGCAACCGCAATGGCAGACCCTGCGGATCCAGCGACGGATAGGTCTCGTGCTGCCACCCGTCGGCGGTCAGCGACTGCCGGAAGTATCCGGAGCGGTAGTACAGACCCACCGCGATCAACGGCAGCCCCAGATCCGACGCCGATTTCAGATGGTCACCGGCCAGGATTCCCAGACCACCCGAATAGTTGGGCAGCACCTCGGCGACACCGAACTCCATCGAGAAGTACGCGATGCCCTTCGGCATCTCTACTCCGTCGTCGATCTGCTGCTGGTACCACAGCGGGCGGCTCAGATAGTTGTCCAAGTCCGCGGCCAGCTCGTCGAGCCGGTTCAGGAAGGCTTCGTCGCCGGCCAGTTCATCGAGCCGTCGCGGACTGACCGCCCCCAGTAGTGCGACGGGGTCTCCGTTGGTCTGCTGCCACAACTCGGGATCCAGCTCAGCAAACAGGTCCTGGGTGGGCTTGTGCCACGACCAGCGCAGGTTGATCGACAGCCGTTCCAGCGCCGCCAACCGCTCGGGAAGGTGCGCGCGGACGGTGAACCTTCTGAGGGCTTTCACGCGATCCAACCTTACTGACAAATCCGGCTCGTGCAGCGGTGAGGGATACAGGCCACGCTTAGCCCCCGCGAGATTGGGCAGCCCACTACGGTGGGTATCAGACGCGACAAGGCGAGTGAACAACAGACAGCCGCTTGACCTAGACGACGTGAGGAGTGGATGAGTGGCCGGTCGTATCGGAATCGACGATGTCGCGCCAGTGGTCTTCGGCGGACAGTTCCCGGCAAAAGCCGTCGTCGGGGAAGTAGTGCCGGTACGCGCCACAGTGTGGCGGGAAGGCCACGACGCCGTGGCGGCCACTCTCGTGGTGCGTTACCTCGGTACGGACTACCCGCGGCTGGCCACCGGACCGGGCACCGCAGCCGTACCGGTGCCGATCGATGCGGTGATGCAGCCGGCCCAGCGGATCAAACCGCAGGCCCTGCCCATGGCACAGGGCGATGTCCCTGACATTTTCCATGGCCAGTTCACCCCCGACAGCGTCGGCCTGTGGACCTACCGCGTCGACGGCTGGGGCGATCCGATCGCCACCTGGCGCCATGCGGTGGAGGCCAAGCTCGGCGCTGGCCAGAGCGAGGCCGAGCTGTCCAACGACTTGCTGGTCGGGGCCCGCCTGCTCGAGCGGGCCGCCACAGGCGTGCCCCGCAAATTGCGGGATCCGCTGATCGAGGCCTCTGCCGCACTGCGCGCCCCCGGTGACCCGTTCGCCCGCGCCGGGGCGGCGTTGTCCGAAGAGGTCACCGAGTTGCTCGACCAGTACCCCCTTCGTGAGTTGGTCACCCGCGGTGACCAATACGGTGTCTGGGTGGACCGGCCGCTGGCCAGGTTCTCCTCCTGGTACGAGATGTTCCCGCGGTCCACCGGCGGCTGGGACAAGACCGGACGTCCGGTACACGGGACTTTCGCCACCGCCGCCGAGCAACTTCCCCGGATCGCCCGCATGGGTTTCAACATCGTCTATCTGCCGCCGATCCACCCGATCGGCAAGGTGCACCGCAAGGGACGCAACAACGCAGTCACCGCGGCGCCAGACGACGTGGGGTCCCCGTGGGCCATCGGCAGCGACGAAGGCGGCCACGACGCCGTCCACCCGGATCTCGGCACCATCGACGACTTCGATGAATTCGTGGGCGCTGCCCGCAAGCACGGCATCGAGGTGGCCTTGGATCTCGCTCTGCAATGTGCGCCCGACCACCCTTGGGCTGCAGCGCATCCGGAGTGGTTCACCGTGTTGCCCGACGGCACCATCGCCTACGCGGAGAACCCGCCGAAGAAGTACCAGGACATATATCCCCTTAACTTCGACAACGACCCCGCCGGCCTCTACCACGAGGTGCTGCGGGTGGTGCGGTTCTGGATCTCGCACGGTGTCAAGGTCTTTCGCGTCGACAATCCGCACACCAAACCGCCGAACTTCTGGGTCTGGTTGATCGCCGAGGTCAAGAACGAGGACCCGGACGTGTTGTTCCTGTCCGAGGCGTTCACCCGCCCGGCCCGGCTCTACGGGTTGGCCAAACGCGGCTTCACCCAGTCCTACACGTACTTCACCTGGCGCACCAACAAGTGGGAGCTCACCGAATTCGGCAACGAGATCACCGCGAATGCGGACTGCGCGCGCCCCAGCCTGTGGGTCAACACCCCCGACATCCTCCATGAGTCACTGCAGCACGGCGGTCCGGGCATGTTCGCGATCCGTGCGGTGCTGGCTGCCACCATGAGCCCGTCGTGGGGCATGTATTCGGGTTTCGAACTGTTCGAGCACCGAGCCGTCCGCGAGGGCAGCGAGGAATATCTGGACTCCGAGAAGTACGAGCTGCGTCCCCGCGACTTCTCAGCGGCCCTGGCCGAAGGCCGCTCTCTTGAGCCTTTCGTGACCCGGCTCAACGAGATCCGGCGCCTGCACCCGGCCCTGCGCCAGCTGCGCACGCTCACCTTCCACCACGTGGACAACGACGCACTACTCGCCTACAGCAAGTTCGATCCGATCACCGGAGACACCGTGCTCGTGGTGGTCACGCTCAACCCGTTCTCCGCGGAGGAAGCCACTCTGTGGTTGAACATGGAGGCACTGGGTATGGAAACACATGACCGATTCTGGGTACGCGACGAGATCACCGGCGAGGAATACCAGTGGGGACAATCGAATTACGTCCGCATAGACCCCGCCAAGGCGGTGGCGCACGTGCTGAACATGCCGCTCGTACCCTATGAGCAACGACTGGGCTTGCTACGCAGGGAATGAGAACTAGATGACACGAAGCAACCACCTCACCGACAGACATCTGCGGCCCGACCCATCCGACATCCAGCGACTGTTGATCGGCCAGCATCACGATCCGCACTCGGTACTCGGCGCGCACGAATACAACGGCCTGACTGTGATCCGGGCCTATCGCCCGCATGCGGTCAAGGTCGTCGCGGTCATCGGTGGCGATCGATTTCCCATGCAGCACATCGAGTCCGGGCTTTTCGCGGTTGCCGTACCGTTCACCGACCTTGCCGACTACCGCCTGGAAATCGGCTATCCCGGTGCAGATGACACGCTCTTCACCCACACCACCGCCGATGCCTACCGCTTCCTGCCCACGCTCGGTGAACTGGACCTCCATCTGTTCGCCGAGGGCCGGCACGAACGGCTGTGGGAGATCCTCGGCGCCCATCGGCGCAGCTTCACCACCCCCGATGGGGTAGTCGAGGGGGTTTCGTTCGCTGTCTGGGCACCGAATGCCAAGGGTGTCAGCGTGATCGGTGACTTCAATCACTGGGACGGCAACGAGGCGCAGATGCGAGTGCTGGGCTCGTCCGGGGTCTGGGAGTTGTTCTGGCCCGGTTTTCCCGCCGACGGTCTGTACAAGTTCCGCATCCACGGTGCGGGTGGGGTCACCACCGACCGTGCCGATCCGATGGCGTTCGCCACCGAGGTGCCGCCGCAAACCGCGTCCCGCGTCACTACCAGTACCTACACCTGGACCGACAGCGAGTGGATGACGCGCCGGGCTGCGCAGAATCCCGTGTTCGAGCCGATGAGCACCTACGAAGTGCACCTGATGTCGTGGCGGCCGGGGCTGAGCTACCGGCAGTTGGCCACCGAGCTCACCGAATACGTTGTGGAACAGGGCTTCACCCACGTCGAGTTGCTCCCCGTGGCCGAGCATCCGTTCGGCGGGTCTTGGGGGTACCAGGTCACGTCCTACTACGCCCCGACGTCCCGGCTGGGAACCCCCGACGACTTCCGGTACCTGGTGGATTCACTACACCGGGCCGGGATCGGGGTGATCGTCGACTGGGTGCCGGCCCACTTCCCCAAGGACGCCTGGGCGCTGGGCCGTTTCGACGGCACCCCACTCTACGAGCATTCCGACCCGCGCCGCGGCGAGCAGCTTGACTGGGGCACCTACGTTTTCGACTTCGGCCGGCCCGAGGTCCGCAACTTCCTGGTCGCCAACGCTTTGTACTGGCTGCAGGAGTATCACGTCGACGGGCTGCGCGTGGACGCCGTCGCCTCGATGCTCTACCTCGACTACTCCCGGCCAGAAGGTGGCTGGACGCCCAACATCTACGGTGGTCGGGAGAACCTGGAGGCGGTGCAGTTCCTGCAGGAGATGAACGCCACCGTGCACAAGGTAACCCCGGGGATCGTCACGATCGCCGAGGAATCGACGTCCTGGCCCGGTGTCACCCGCCCGACCAATCTTGGGGGCCTTGGGTTCTCGATGAAATGGAACATGGGCTGGATGAACGACACGCTCGACTACATCAGCCATGATCCGGTGCATCGCAGCTACCACCATCACGAGATGACGTTCTCGATGCTGTACGCGTTCAGTGAGAACTACGTGCTGCCGATCAGCCACGACGAGGTCGTTCACGGCAAGGGCACGCTGTGGGGTCGGATGCCCGGCGACGATCATGCCAAGGCCGCCGGCCTACGCAGCCTGCTGGCCTACCAGTGGGCCCACCCGGGCAAGCAGTTGTTGTTCATGGGCCAGGAATTCGGTCAACGCGCCGAATGGTCGGAGGAGCGTGGGCTGGACTGGTTCCAGCTCGACGAGCAGGGCTTCTCCGGGGGTGTGCAACGGTTGGTGCGCGATCTCAACGGGATCTACCGTCGCCATCCGGCATTGTGGAGCCGCGATACCAGCCCCGAGGGCTACTCGTGGATCGATGCGAACGACTCTGCCAACAACGTGCTGAGCTTTCTGCGCTTCGGTGCCGACGGTTCCGTGCTGGCCTGCGTGGTCAACTTCGCCGGCAGCGAGCACAGCGAATATCGCCTCGGTCTCCCGCACTCCGGCGAGTGGCAGGAGGTGCTCAACACCGACGCGACCATCTACAACGGGTCCGGTATCGGCAACATGGGCGCGGTGCAGGCCACCGACGAGCCCTGGCACGGCCGGCCCGCGTCAGCGGTCATGGTGCTGCCACCGCTGGCGATGCTGTGGTTCGAGCCGGCCTGAGGCCTCCCGCGAACCGCTCAGTAGAGCGCGTTGGCGAGGTTACGACGGCCCGCGACGACCTCCGGATCGGCCGGGTCGAACAGCTCGAACAACTCGATGAGCCGGGTCCGCACCTTCGTCCGGTCGTCGCCGGCGGTTCGCTTGATCAACGCGATGAGTCGATCGAAGGCTGCCGACACCTGCTGGGCCAGGAGTTCGGCGTCGGCAGCGGCGAACGCCGCCTCGATGTCGTCGGGAGCCGCGTCGGCGACGGCCACAGCATCCGGGCGCTGCGCGCTGGCCCGCTGCAGGAACGCGATCTGACGTACCGCACCCTTGGCTTCGGCATGATTGGGCTGGGCATCGAGGATCGCTTGATAGGCGGCCGCTGCGGCGGGGAAATCACCCGAGTCCAGATGGGCCCTGGCCGCGGCCAGCTCGGGATCGACCTGCTCGGCATCCTCGTCACCGGCGCCTGAGCCGCTCAGCTTGCCTGCGGTCGCCGCAAGCAGCGAGTCGACCCAGCGGCGCAGTTCTTCGGTCGGTTGAGACCCCTGGAAGCTGGCGATCGGCTGTCCGCCCGCGAGCGCAACCACGGTCGGCACGCCCTGGATGCCGAACATCTGCGCCACTCGTGGCGTGGTGTCGACGTTGACCAGCGCCAGCGACCACTTGCCGTTGTCCGACGCGGCCAACCCGGCCAGGGCATCGCCCAGTGCAGCACTGGATTCGCTGCGCGGCGACCACAGCAGCACGACTACCGGGACCTGGCCCGAGCGGACCAGTACCTCGGCTTCGAAATTGGTTTCGTTGACCTCGGTGACATTGGGGCCGCCGGCGGGCGCGCCTGCGCCGCCGCCCGCAGTGGGCCGCTGCTTGAGTGCCGAGAGGTCAACCGCGCCGGCCAGCGCCGGCCCGACAGAAGGTCGTGGACGAGTCACGTCACCAAGTCTGTCACGTCGTTTCCGGAGCTGCCCCGCCCGGTTGCGCCACCAGTGCCGGCCCGTCCCCCGCCTCGATGCGTGCGGTCCGATCAGCCCACATGACGAAGATCACACTGCCCAGCGGCACGACGCTGGCCAGCAACGCCAGAATCCAGGTGCCGATGTCCCATTTTCGGGCCACGCCGACCAGCACGGCGACCGCCACGAACGCGATGAAAACGCCGCCGTGGATCGGGCCGAACACCTTCACACCGATCTCGGTGCGTGGACTACCGAGGTACTTGAAGTACATCCCGACCAGCAGGCCGGCCCAGCTCACCGCCTCGGCGAGGGCGATGAGCCGGAACCAGCCGGCGGCCGTGCGCAGGTCGAAAGAGCGTGTCATGGCCGCCATTGTGCCCGAGCGGAACGTCAGCTACTACACGCTGTCGTTGATTGCTGTCAGCGGCGCAAGATCAGGGCATCGCCCTGGCCACCGGCGCCGCAGAGCGCAGCCACCGCGTAGCCGGACCCCTTGCGAGCCAGCTCCAGCGCCGCGTGCAGCGTGATGCGGGCACCGGACATGCCGATCGGGTGCCCGATGGCGATGGCGCCGCCGTTGACGTTCACCTTGGCCGGGTCGACACCCAGCTCCTTGGTGGAAGCCAGCGACACCGCGGCGAATGCCTCGTTGATCTCGAGGATGTCGAGCTGGTCGACGCTGATGCCCTCACGCTCGACGGCCTTCTTGATCGCGTTGGCCGGCTGGCTCTGCAGCGTCGAGTCCGGGCCGGCGACCACACCGTGTGCACCGATCTCACACAGCCAGTCCAGGCCCAGCTCCTGCGCCTTGGCCTTGCTCATCACTACGACCGCGGCCGCACCGTCGGAGATCTGCGACGACGAACCGGCCGTGATGGTGCCGTCCTTGCGGAAGGCCGGACGCAGACCACCCAGCGATTCGGCCGTGGTGTCGGCGCGGATGCCCTCGTCCTCGGTGAACTCGATCGGATCGCCCTTGCGCTGCGGGATCGACACCGGAACCACCTCGTCGGCGTACACGCCGTCTTTCCATGCCGCGGCGGCCTTCTGATGCGACTGGGCGGCGAACTCGTCCTGCTCGGCGCGGGTGAACTTGTCGGTCTCATTGCGCTGCTCGGTGAGGGCGCCCATCGGCTGGTCGGTGAACACGTCGTGCAGGCCGTCGTACGCGAGGTGATCCACCAGCGTCGCATTGCCGTACTTGTAGCCCTCGCGGCTCTTGGGCAGCAGGTGCGGGGCCTGACTCATCGACTCCTGACCACCGGCCACGACGACCTCGAACTCACCGGCCCGGATGAGCTGATCGGCCAGGGCGATCGCGTCGATACCCGAAAGGCACATCTTGTTGATGCTCAGCGCGGGCACATCCCAGGGGATTCCGGCGGCCACCGCGGACTGGCGTGCGGGCATCTGCCCGGCGCCCGCGGTCAGCACCTGGCCCATGATCACGTAGTCGACCAGCGAAGCATCGACATTCGCCTTCTCCAGGGCACCCCGGATGGCGATGGCTCCCAGGTCACCGCCCGAAAAGTCCTTCAGCGACCCCATCAGCCTGCCGACCGGAGTACGCGCTCCAGCAACGATCACCGACGTGCGATTCTCCGCAGTCATTTCCTACCTCCAAAGCCAGGTCCAAGAGCTGTGTGGGCGATCACACATGCGCAAACGTTCAGGTTGAGGTTACCGTTACGTTATGACCGCCGATCAGGTTGATGCCCGTCCCGCACTCGCTTCCGCACTGGTGACGGCGATCGATCACGTCGGTATCGCCGTACCGGATCTGGATGCCGCAGCCAAGTGGTACCACGACCACCTCGGCATGATTGTCCTCCACGAGGAGGTCAACGAGGAGCAAGGCGTTCGTGAGGCCATGCTGTCGGTGCGCGGCGCGCCCAAGGGCAGCGCGCAGATCCAGCTCCTGGCACCGCTGAACGAGAAGTCGACGATCGCCAAGTTCATCGATCGCAGCGGCCCCGGCCTTCAGCAGCTCGCCTACCGGACCAGCGACATCGACGCGCTGAGTGAGCGCCTGCGCAGCCAGGGTGTTCGGCTGCTCTACGAGGCCCCCCGGAAGGGCACGGCCAACTCGCGCATCAACTTCGTCCACCCCAAGGACGCGGGCGGCGTGCTGATCGAGCTGGTCGAGCCGGCCGCCGATTCAGAGCACTAGGACCATCTTCTGGTCGGGCTGCGATTGGCCCGGTTCGCCCAGCAGGCCGTGTGCCAGTGTCTGCGGTCATCCACATCGCCGACGTCGATCGGCAACACCACCACATGTGCCGTAGCCACCCGGATTTCATGGTCACAACCGGGGCATCGGTACACCTTCACCGCCCGTGACGCGGCGACCGTTCGCACCTCATAGTCGTAACCGTCGGGCCCCGTCTCGATGCGGCGCGACGGCGGCAAGGACGCCAGCCGACGGTGTTCACGGGGCCGACGACGCATCAGAAAAGCCGGTATTCGTCGCTGTCCATGCCGCGCATCTGGTCATAATCCAAAGTCACACAACGGATTCCACGGTCTGTTGCCAGCGTGCGGGCCTGCGGCTTGATCTGCTGGGCGGCGAACACGCCGGCGACCGGGGCCAACACGGTGTCGCGGTTGAGCAATTCGAGATAACGGGTCAGCTGTTCCACACCGTCGATCTCGCCGCGTCGCTTGATTTCCACGGCTACCGAACGGCCCAACTCGTCACGGCACATCAGATCGACCGGACCGATCGCGGTCGGGTACTCACGGCGCACCAGCGTGTAGCCCGCACCCAATAGCTCGACGTGCTCTGCCAACAGCACCTGCAGGTGCGCCTCCACGCCGTCCTTCACCAGACCGGGATCAACACCCAGTTCGTGGCTGGAGTCGTGCTCGATGTCCTCGACCGTGATACGCAGCTGTTCGCCGGCTTTGTTCTCGACCACCCAGACAACAGCGGATCCACCGGCTGCGTCCGCTACGGCCTCCTCTTTGAGCCAGCAGGGCGGGCTCATCCAGTTCAGCGGCTTGTAGGCGCGATCATCGGCATGGACACTGACCGAACCGTCGGACTTGAACAACAACAGCCGGCGGGCCGATGGGAGGTGGGCGGTCAGCCGCCCGACATAGTCGACGGTGCACTGGGCAATCACGAGGCGCACCCGATCCACCTTAAGGGCAGTTGGAACGAACTAGGCTGACGCCACAATGAACTCCGATAAATCGCTGGCACGACGGCTGGGCCGCGTCCTTGAGGGTGTAACCCGCCAGAACAGCCGGATCCCGACCACCCCGGAATACGGATCATGGGTGTTGGGCCGGGTATCGGAGAGCCAACGCCGGCGCAGGGTGCGCATCCAGGTGATCCTCACGACCTTCGTCATCATGGTGAACCTGCTCGGCATCGGCATCTCGATGATCATCGTCACCCTGTTGTTCCCGTCTCCGGATGTATTCGCCGCGCCGGTCCGCTGGATCACCTTCATCGTGGCCCCGCTCTATATGGCCTCGGCGTTGATCGTCGGGGTGTTCTGGGCGACGACCCGGGTGATCGACAACGTGCGTTGGGCCATCGAGGAACGCCCACCCACCGTCGCGGATCAGCGCAACACGTTCTTTGCCCCGTTCCGGCTCACCCGTGTGCTGCTGGTCCTATGGGGTGTGGGCACCGCGCTGCTGACCACGCTGTACGGGCTCACCGACACCAACTACATTCCGAAGTTCCTGCTGGGCATCAGCTTTCCCGGCATCGTGGTATCGGTCAGCTGCCATCTGTTCACCGAGTTCGCATTGCGGCCGGTTGCCGCCCAGGCGCTGGAGGCGGGGCCGCCGCCGGTCCGGCTGGCGCCGGGCATCATGGGCCGCACCATGGTGGTGTGGGCCCTGAGCTCGGGGGTCCCGATCGTGGGCATCATGCTGGCCGCGATGTTCTCCGTGACGCTGAACAACCTGACCCAGACCCAATTCGCTTATGCCGTCATCGGGCTCGGCTCCTTCGCCTTGGTGTTCGGTTTCCTGCTGATGTGGATCCTGTCCTATCTGACCGCAACCCCCATCCGGGTCGTGCGCGCGGCGCTCAATCGCGTCGAGAAGGGCGATCTGAATACCAATCTGGTGGTGTTCGACGGCACCGAACTGGGTCAGCTGCAACGCGGTTTCAACTCGATGGTGCACGGCTTGCGGGAGCGCGAGCGGGTGCGCGATCTGTTCGGCCGCCACGTCGGCCGCGAGGTCGCCGCACTGGCCGAGCAGGAGAAGCCGGTCCTGGGTGGCGAGGAGCGCCATGCCGCAGTCATTTTCGTCGATGTCATCGGCTCGACGCAGTTGGTCACCACGCGTCCCGCGGTCGAGGTGGTCGACTTGCTCAACCGGTTCTTCGCGGTCATCGTCGATGAGGTCGACAACCACCGCGGCCTGGTCAACAAGTTCGAGGGCGACGCGATCCTGGCGGTGTTCGGTGCGCCGGTCTCGCTGCCCAACGCCGAGGACGAGGCGCTGGGAGCAGCGCGGGCGATCGCACAGCGGCTGCGTACCGAGGTGCCTGAGCTCAAGGCAGGCATCGGAGTCGCCGCCGGACAGGTGGTGGCAGGCAACGTCGGGGCCAAGCAACGCTTCGAGTACACCGTGATCGGGGAGCCGGTCAACGAGGCGGCACGGCTGTGCGATTTCTCCAAGCAGGTGCCCGGTCACCTGGTCGCCTCATCGGACACCATCGCCAACGCATCCGAAACCGAAAGGGCGCGTTGGTCACTGGGCGAGACGGTGACTCTCCGGGGGTTGGGCGAGCCCACGCGCGTGGCGGTGCCGTCCTAACTGGCGCCCCACTGCCGCGCCGCCTCGACGGCCTCCTCGAGGGTGCAGAACACGATGGCGTCGTATTCGTGGCGTCGGTCGGCCGGCACCACACGACCGTCCGGGTCGACGAGATACGCCTCTTTGCCCGCGGCGGCCAGGTTGGCCCGCATCCCGGTGAGCATGGCGCGAGCGGCATCGTTGATGTCATCCACCCGGGTGACGTCCAGCACGGCGACGTCATAGCTGTCGCGGTCACGCTCGGCCGTCCGCAGCACCTGCTCTGCGCCGGCGAACAACAGGTCGCCGTGAACCTCGTAGACCCGAACACCCGGGCTCACCTCGAACACCGCCCGCAACGTGGACGACGATTCGCGGGTGACGCTGAGGAAGTGCAAACCCAGCTGCGAGGACAAGTTGCGGCACACCTCCACCCCACGCACGCTGTTGCCTCGGGCGTCCAGGCGGGGCGAGTAGACACCGATGCCGAGTTGGCCGGGCAGCACCGCCACGATGCCGCCACCGACTCCGCTCTTGGCGGGCATGCCGACAGCGCTCACCCAATCCCCTGTCGCGTCGTACATCCCGCACGTCACCATCACACTGAGGGTGCGCCGGACGACCTTGGCGCCGCTCACCCGCCTGCCGGTCATGGGATTGCATCCGCCGCGGGCCAATGTGGTCGCCATGCGCGCGAGGTCGGTACTGGTCACCCTGACCGAACACTGGCGGAAGTACACATCGAGGACTTCGTCCGGATCATCGTCCAGCACACCGAAACTGGCCAGCATGTAGGCGATGGCCCGATTGCGGTTGCCGGTCGCTTTCTCTGAGCCGTACACATCCATGTCGACATGGAGTCGTCGGCCCGCACATGCCGAATAGAACTCGAGGATGCGGTCGAATCTGTCGTCGGCGCCCGCCCCCGGTACCAGCGAAACCGCCGCAATGGCACCCGCGTTGATCATGGCGTTCTTCGGTGTCTTGGTGACGTTGTCGACACTGATCTCGTTGAACGCCTCACCGGAGGGCTCGACACCGATCTTGGCGTCGACCGCGTCCTGGCCGATCAGCTCCAGCGCCAGCGCATAGGTGAACGGCTTGGAGATGGACTGGATGGTGAATTCCACTGCCGTGTCGCCGGATTCGTAGACGTACCCATCCGACGTCGACAAGCTCAACCCAAAGCTCTCCGGGTCGACGGTGGACAGTTCGGGGATATAGCTCGCCAGGGCGCCATCGCGCAGTTCGATCTGCTCGGCACGAATCCGATCCAGGTAGTGCTGTACCAGCTCGGCCACGGCTCGCAGTCTATCCACGAACCAGCACCCACGACCATGTCGCTTTTCCGCTAGTGATGCGCCGTTCGCCGTGCCATCGTGGACGGCATGCACGAGGATTTCGACCGCTGCTACCGGGCAGTCCAGTCCAAGGACGCACGGTTCGACGGCTGGTTCGTCACCGCCGTGCTCACCACGGGCATCTACTGCCGCCCCAGCTGCCCGGTGCGGCCGCCGTTCGCCAAAAACATGCGCTTCTATCCGACGGCTGCCGCGGCTCAGGCCGCCGGCTTCAGGGCGTGCAAACGCTGTCGTCCTGACGCCTCCCCCGGCTCCCCGGAATGGAATGTGCGTGGCGACATCGTCGCGCGCTGCATGCGGCTCATCGCCGACGGCACTGTGGACCGCGAAGGGGTGACCGGCCTGGCTTCCCGGGTCGGCTACACGAGCCGACAACTACAGCGGATCATGCAGGCCGAGCTGGGGGCCAACCCGCTGGCCCTCGCCCGGGCGCAACGGACCCAGACAGCTCGGGTTCTGATCGAAACCACCGAGCTGCCCTTCGCAGATGTAGCGTTCGCTGCGGGCTTCGCCAGCATCCGGCAGTTCAACGACACCGTGCGCGCCGTATGCGACCTGACGCCCACCCAGCTCCGCCAGCGAGCCAGGAGCCGGTTCAGCACTGAGACATCGAGCGCACCGGGGGTCCTTTCGCTCCGGTTGCCTGTGCGCACTCCGTTCTCCTACGAGGGGTTGTTCGGCCACCTCGCAGCCAGTGCGGTGCCGGGGTTGGAAGAGGTGCGTGACGGGCAGTTCCGACGCACACTGCGGTTGCCGCATGGTCACGGCGTGGTCGGTCTGACGCCCCAGCCGGACCATGTCCGATGCCAGTTGGTGCTCAGCGACTTCCGCGACCTGTCCGCCGCCATCGCGCGATGCCGACGGCTGTTGGATCTCGACGCGGATCCCGAGGCAGTAGTGGGAGCGCTCGAATCGGATCCGCGGCTGGCTGCGGTAGTGGCCAAGGCGCCCGGGCAGCGCATCCCACGGACCGTCGACGAGGCCGAACTCGCCCTGCGGGTGGTCATCGGCCAACAGGTGTCTATCAAAGCCGCCCGGACCCATGCGGGTCGGCTGGTCGCCGGATATGGAACGCCGGTCGCCGACGACGCGGGCGGGCTCACCCACGTCTTTCCGGACATCGCCGATCTGGCCGGCTTGGACCCCGGCCACCTGGCGATGCCGACCTCCAGGAAGCGGACGGTCACAGCGCTGGTGGCGGCGATCGCTGCGGGCGACCTGGTCCTGGATCCGGGATGCGACTGGGACCGGGCACGTGAACAACTGCTCGCACTCCCCGGAGTGGGACCGTGGACGACTGAGGTGATCGCCATGCGGGGTCTGGGTGATCCAGATGCCTTCCCCGCCACCGACCTGGGTGTCCGCGCGGCGGCCGCCCATCTGGACCTGACCGCCGACGAGCTCATCGAACACAGCACGCGGTGGCGTCCGTGGCGCGCCTACGCGACACAACACCTCTGGACCACACTGGACCACGCGGTGAACGAATGGCCCCCGCATGATCGACAGGAGAAGTCATGACCACGCTGCGCTTCCGCACCATGGAGAGTCCGGTCGGACTTCTCACGCTGGCCGGCCGCAACGGAAAACTCATGCACTTACGGATGGTCGATCAGACCTACGAACCGAGCCGTGAGGGGTGGGAGGCCGACGATGCCGCCTTTCCAGACGCCGTAGATCAGCTGTCTGAGTATTTCGCGGGCGACCGGACCGAATTCACCCTGGAGCTCGACATGGCGGGCACGCAATTCCAGCGCCGGGTATGGGAGGCACTTCGAGCCATTCCCTACGGCGAGACGTGTACATACGGCGAGATCGCTCGGCAGATCGGCGCACCGGGCGCATTCCGCGCAGTCGGCCTGGCCAATGGACACAACCCGATCGGCATCATCGTGCCGTGTCACCGGGTGATCGGCGCGAATGGCAGCCTCACCGGCTACGGCGGCGGGCTGGAACGTAAACGCGCATTGTTGGAACTGGAGAAAAGCCGTACAACGCCGGCTCTGTTCAATTGAAATAGGCGCGTTTTCAATTCTCGAAAGGAATTGAAAACGCGTCGATATACAAAAATGCCCGAGCCCTCCAATCGAAATTGGAGGGCTCGGGACTTAATTTGTGTTCGGCGGTGTCCTACTTTTCCACCCGGGAGGGTAGTATCATCGGCGCTGGCAGGCTTAGCTTCCGGGTTCGGGATGGGACCGGGCGTTTCCCTGCCGCTATGGACCGCCGTAACTCTATTCACTCGTTTTTGAGTGTGAACCTTGTGTTTTGGTGGTGGGGCGCGGTGTGCACTCCGGACACGTGGTGTGTGGGTGTTTATGAATTGTGGTTGCGAGGTCAGGATGTGCGTCTTACTGAGAACCCAAACATTGTGGTGTTTGTTGGTTGTTGTAAGTTTTCGGCCGGTTAGTGCCAGTTCCCTGCACCTATTACTAGGCTTCCAGGTCTGGTCTATCAATCCCGTGGTCTGCGGGGGGCCTTATCCCTCTAAAAGGGTGAGAAGCCTGGTCTTGGAGGGGGTTTCCCGCTTAGATGCTTTCAGCGGTTATCCTGTCCGAACGTGGCTATCCAGCGGTGCTCCTGGTGGAACAACTGGTATACCAGAGGTTCGTCCGTCCCGGTCCTCTCGTACTAGGGACAGATTTCCTCAAGCTTCTGACGCGCGCGGCGGATAGAGACCGAACTGTCTCACGACGTTCTAAACCCAGCTCGCGTGCCGCTTTAATGGGCGAACAGCCCAACCCTTGGGACCTGCTCCAGCCCCAGGATGCGACGAGCCGACATCGAGGTGCCAAACCATCCCGTCGATATGGACTCTTGGGGAAGATCAGCCTGTTATCCCCGGGGTACCTTTTATCCGTTGAGCGACACCCCTTCCACTCAGAGGTGCCGGATCACTAGTCCCGACTTTCGTCCCTGCTCGACATGTACGTCTCGCAGTCAAGCTCCCTTGTGCACTTACACTCAACACCTGATTGCCGTCCAGGTTGAGGGAACCTTTGGGCGCCTCCGTTACATTTTGGGAGGCAACCGCCCCAGTTAAACTACCCACCAGGCACTGTCCCTGAACCGGATATACGGTCCGAGGTTAGAGGCCCAATACGATCAGAGTGGTATTTCAACAACGACTCCACAACCACTGGCGTGGCTGCTTCACAGTCTCCCACCTATCCTACACAAACCGTATCGAGCACCAATACCAAGTTGTAGTGAAGGTCCCGGGGTCTTTTCGTCCTGCCGCGCGTAACGAGCATCTTTACTCGTAGTGCAATTTCGCCGAGTCTATGGTTGAGACAGTTGAGAAGTCGTTACGCCATTCGTGCAGGTCGGAACTTACCCGACAAGGAATTTCGCTACCTTAGGATGGTTATAGTTACCACCGCCGTTTACTGGGGCTTAAATTCTCTGCTTCACCCCGAAGGGTTAACAGGTCCTCTTAACCTTCCAGCACCGGGCAGGCGTCAGTCCGTATACATCGTCTTGCGACTTCGCACGGACCTGTGTTTTTAGTAAACAGTCGCTTCTCACTGGTTTGTGCCACCCCCTCCCGCTGCCGGCCGCAAGAGCCTTGACGATATGGGGGTCCCCCTTCTCCCGAAGTTACGGGGGCATTTTGCCGAGTTCCTTAACCATAGTTCACTCGTACGCCTTAGTATTCTCTACCTGACCACCTGTGTTGGTTTGGGGTACGGGCCGTGTATGTCCTCGCTAGAGGCTTTTCTTGGCAGCATAGGATCACCGAATTCGCCTCAAACGGCTATGCATCACCTCTCAGGATATGTGAAACGCGGATTTGCCTACGTTTCTCCCTACAGGCTTACCCCAGTACAACCACTGACTGGTACGGCTACCTTCCTGCGTCACCCCATCGCTTGACTACTACCCACCGGGGTCCCACGCAGCCCCGCCAACGCCTCACCCCGAAGGGATCAGTCACGACGGTTTTGGATGGTTAGCACAATGGATTCATCAGGGACGCACATACACGGGTACGGGAATATCAACCCGTTGTCCATCGACTACGCCTGTCGGCCTCGCCTTAGGTCCCGACTCACCCTGGGAGGACTGGCCTGGCCCAGGAACCCTTGGTCTTTCGGCGGGCAAGGTTCTCACTTGCCTATTCGCTACTCATGCCTGCATTCTCACTCCCACACCCTCCACAGCTAGATCACTCTGCTGCTTCACCGGATGCAGGACGCTCCCCTACCCAACGATAAATCGTTGCCGCGGCTTCGGCGGTGTACTTGAGCCCCGCTACATTATCGGCGCACAATCACTTGACCAGTGAGCTATTACGCACTCTTTCAAGGGTGGCTGCTTCTAAGCCAACCTCCTGGTTGTCTTCGCGACTGCACATCCTTTTCCACTTAGTACACGCTTAGGGGCCTTAGCCGGCGATCTGGGCTGTTTCCCTCTCGACGCACGGAGCTTATCCCCCGCCGTCTCACTGCCACACTCTTGGACTTGTCGGCATTCGGAGTTTGGCTGACGTCAGTAACCCTGTGGGGCCCATCGGCCATCCAGTAGCTCTACCTCCAACAAGAAACATGTGACGCTGCACCTAAATGCATTTCGGGGAGAACCAGCTATCACGGAGTTTGATTGGCCTTTCACCCCTACCCACAGCTCATCCCCTCAGTCTTCAACCTAAGTGGGTTCGGGCCTCCACGCGGTCTTACCCGCGCTTCACCCTGGCCATGGGTAGATCACTCCGCTTCGGGTCCAGAACACACCACTACACCACACACTACTGTGCGGATACGCCCTATTCAGACTCGCTTTCGCTGCGGCTACCCCACACGGGTTAACCTCGCGACATGTCCCTGACTCGCAGGCTCATTCTTCAAAAGGCACGCCATCACCCCACGACAAAGTCGAAGGCTCTGACGGATTGTAAGCGCACGGTTTCAGGTACTATTTCACTCCCCTCCCGGGGTACTTTTCACCATTCCCTCACGGTACTAATCCGCTATCGGTCACTGGGAAGTATTCAGGCTTACCGGGTGGTCCCGGCAGATTCACAGCAGATTTCACGGGCCCGCTGCTACTCGGGAACACCGTTCAAGGTAGATGTCAGGTTTTCACGTACCGGGCTCTCACCGTCTACGGCAGGTCATCCCAAACCACTTCCGCTAACCACGACATTTTCTCACTACCCTCCAGCCAGGTAGAACTGGAAAAACAGGTCCCACAACCCCGCACACACAACCCCTACCCGGTATCACATGCATACGGTTTAGCCATCCTCCGCTTTCGCTCGCCACTACTCACGGAATCACATTTTGTTTTCTCTTCCTACGGGTACTGAGATGTTTCACTTCCCCGCGTTCCCTCCCTACACCTATGTATTCAGTGCAGGGTGACACGACATCACTCGTGCCGGGTTTCCCCATTCGGACATCCTCGGATCAACGCTCGGTTGGCAGCTCCCCGAGGCATATCGCAGCCTCCAACGTCCTTCATCGGCTCCCAGTGCCAAGGCATCCACCATGCGCCCTTAAACACTTACAACACAAAAACCAAAAATGAGTTTCAAAAGAAATTGCACATCAACACACAAAACCAGCCCCACCCACAAGGAGTGAGACCACACGATTCTGCGTGCTAGATGCTCGCAACCACTATCCACAAATCAAACACCACACCCCACCACCAAAGTGAGGCAACAACACGCCGACACCCGCAACCGGATGCCACCCCCCAAAAGGGGCACGGGCCTGTTGTCTCAAAGCCCAATAGTGTGTCTGGCAGTCAAAAAAGTTTGTTGTGCACCAAACCGTGCCCACTACAGGCAACCGGTTCCTCACGGCTCGGGTAAGACCCAGTGTCTCAACCCTTTTCGTGGTGCTCCTTAGAAAGGAGGTGATCCAGCCGCACCTTCCGGTACGGCTACCTTGTTACGACTTCGTCCCAATCGCCGATCCCACCTTCGACGGCTCCCTCCACAAGGGTTAGGCCACCGGCTTCGGGTGTTACCGACTTTCATGACGTGACGGGCGGTGTGTACAAGGCCCGGGAACGTATTCACCGCAGCGTTGCTGATCTGCGATTACTAGCGACTCCGACTTCACGGGGTCGAGTTGCAGACCCCGATCCGAACTGAGACCGGCTTTGAAAGGATTCGCTCCACCTCACGGCATCGCAGCCCTTTGTACCGGCCATTGTAGCATGTGTGAAGCCCTGGACATAAGGGGCATGATGACTTGACGTCATCCCCACCTTCCTCCGAGTTGACCCCGGCAGTCTCTCACGAGTCCCCACCATAACGTGCTGGCAACATGAGACAAGGGTTGCGCTCGTTGCGGGACTTAACCCAACATCTCACGACACGAGCTGACGACAGCCATGCACCACCTGCACACAGGCCACAAGGGAAACCACATCTCTGCAGTCGTCCTGTGCATGTCAAACCCAGGTAAGGTTCTTCGCGTTGCATCGAATTAATCCACATGCTCCGCCGCTTGTGCGGGCCCCCGTCAATTCCTTTGAGTTTTAGCCTTGCGGCCGTACTCCCCAGGCGGGGTACTTAATGCGTTAGCTACGGCACGGATCCCAAGGAAGGAAACCCACACCTAGTACCCACCGTTTACGGCGTGGACTACCAGGGTATCTAATCCTGTTCGCTCCCCACGCTTTCGCTCCTCAGCGTCAGTTACTGCCCAGAGACCCGCCTTCGCCACCGGTGTTCCTCCTGATATCTGCGCATTCCACCGCTACACCAGGAATTCCAGTCTCCCCTGCAGTACTCTAGTCTGCCCGTATCGCCCGCACGCCCACAGTTAAGCTGTGAGTTTTCACGAACAACGCGACAAACCACCTACGAGCTCTTTACGCCCAGTAATTCCGGACAACGCTCGGACCCTACGTATTACCGCGGCTGCTGGCACGTAGTTGGCCGGTCCTTCTTCTATAGGTACCGTCACTTGCGCTTCGTCCCTATTGAAAGAGGTTTACAACCCGAAGGCCGTCATCCCTCACGCGGCGTCGCTGCATCAGGCTTGCGCCCATTGTGCAATATTCCCCACTGCTGCCTCCCGTAGGAGTCTGGGCCGTATCTCAGTCCCAGTGTGGCCGGTCACCCTCTCAGGCCGGCTACCCGTCGTCGCCTTGGTAGGCCATTACCCCACCAACAAGCTGATAGGCCGCGGGCCCATCCCACACCGCAAAAGCTTTCCACCACACACCATGAAGCGCGTGGTCATATTCGGTATTAGACCCAGTTTCCCAGGCTTATCCCAAAGTGCAGGGCAGATCACCCACGTGTTACTCCCCCGTTCGCCACTCGAGTACCCCGAAGGGCCTTTCCGTTCGACTTGCATGTGTTAAGCACGCCGCCAGCGTTCGTCCTGAGCCAGGATCAAACTCTCCAAACAAAAACTCCCAGACCAAAGCCCAGGCAGAATTCGAATCAGAAAAATCCGATCACAAACAAAAGACACCAAAAACTGGCATCAAAAAACAACAACCACACCCTAAACGGGAAAAAGAGCGTGGCCAAAAACAACAAACAAAAACCACCAAACACACTATTGAGTTCTCAAACAACAGGCTTTTCTGCTTTGCCGCCCTGTTTTGGGGCAACCCCGCCAGCTTAATTCGAATCTTGCCGGCAAGTCAAGTTGCATCATCCTGGCTTATTTCATCCGGTCTGAGGCAACCTCGCCAGCTTAGTACGATCTCGGCTGGCTTGTCAAGTCGCTCTGGCCCGGGCTCTTTCTCCCCCGCTCCGCGGCGACTTCAAAAGATTAGCGCGGGCCTGCCTACAAGGTCAAATCGGCTGGTCAGCGCGATTTCGAGGCTGACGAGCAGGCCCGGACGTGCTGTTTACGACCCTACTCTTTCGATCTCGGCTCCGAGGCTCAACAGGTTTTCCACGAACAGCGGGTAGCCGCGATCGATGTGGAACACGTCGTGAACCTCGGTTTCACCGTCGGCGACCAAGCCGGCGAGCACCAGGCCGGCGCCGGCCCGGATGTCCGAAGACCACACCGGAGCACTCGACAGTTGCGGGATCCCCCGCACCACCGCGTGGTGACCGTCCGTCCTGGCATCGGCACCCAGCCGGATCATCTCCTCGACGAACCGGAACCGAGCCTCGAACACGTTCTCGGTGATCATCGACGTGCCGTCGGCCACCGCGGCCAGGCCGATCGCCATCGGCTGCAGGTCGGTGGGAAATCCCGGGAACGGCAGCGTCGCGACATTCACCGCTTTGGGGCGCTCGTACTGGACCACCCGGAATCCGTCGTCGTTCTGCGTCACCGTGGCGCCGGCATCGTGCAGCTTGTGCAGCACCAACTGCAGATGTTGCGGGTCGACGCCCGTCACCGAGATGTCGCCGCGCGTCATCGCGGCTGCTATCCCCCATGTGGCTGCCACGATCCGGTCACCGATCACCCGGTGCTGGGTGGGATACAGCCGGTCGACACCCGTGATCGTCAACGTCGAGGTCCCCGCACCGCTGACCTCGGCACCCATCTGGTTGAGCATCGCGCAGATGTCGACGATGTCGGGTTCACGCGCCGCGTTGTGGATCGTGGTGACACCTTCGGCCAGCACCGCAGCCATCAGGATGTTCTCGGTCGCCCCCACCGACGGGAACTCCAACTGGATCTCGGCGCCCCGCAGATGATCGGCTTCGGCCACCACACAGCCGTGCTCGATATTGCAGGTGGCACCGAGCTGACGTAAGCCGGCCTGGTGCATGTCCAGCGGTCGCGAGCCGATGGCATCGCCGCCGGGGAGCGCCACCTTCGCCTTCTTGCATCGCCCTACCAGTGGCCCCAGCACACACACCGAAGCGCGGAATTGCCGGACCGCCGCAAAATCGGCGTCGTACTTGGGTTCGTCGGGCGACGTGATCCGGACGGTGTCACCGTCCAGTTCGACGGTCGCGCCCAACCCCCGCAGCACCTCGGCCATCAGGGGAACGTCGAGAATGTCGGGGCAGTTGGTGATCGTGCTGGTTCCCTCGGCCAGCAACGAGGCCGCCATCAGTTTCAGCACACTGTTCTTTGCCCCACCGACAGCAACTTCGCCTGATAACCGGTTTCCTCCGGTCACCAAGAAACGCTCGCTCACGCCGGTTAGTGTAGACAGCCTGCCGTCGAGTTTCCGCCTGCTCGGACAGATCGGGTGAGCCTGGATCGGCCCGTTTTCAGGCCCGGTACGGTTCAGCTATGGCGGTTCATCTCACCCGTATCTACACCCGCACCGGCGACGACGGCACGACCGGGCTCAGTGATTTCAGCAGGGTCTCCAAGAATGATTCGAGGTTGGCGGCCTATGCCGACTGTGACGAAGCCAACGCTGCCATCGGGGTCGCAGTGGCCCTCGGAGAGCCCGATCAGCAAATCCTGCCGGTGTTGCGACAAATCCAGAACGACCTGTTCGACGCCGGTGCCGATCTGTCCACTCCAGTGGTGGAGAACCCCGAGCACCCGCCGCTGCGGATCTCGCAGGCCTACATCGACCGCCTGGAGAAGTGGTGTGACGAGTTCAATGAGGTACTTCCCGCGCTGAATTCGTTCATCCTGCCCGGTGGCAGTCCCTTGTCGGCGTTACTGCATGTCGCGCGGACAGTGGCTCGCCGGGCGGAACGGTCAGCATGGATTGCGGTGAACGAGCACGGAGACTCGGTGAGCGTTCTTCCGGCCAAGTACCTGAACCGGCTGTCGGATCTGTTGTTCATCCTGTCGCGGGTCGCGAACCCCGAGGGAGACGTCCTCTGGAAGCCCGGCGGATGAGCCGCTTGCGCGAAGACCGGTTACTCAGCCGCTCAGTAACTCCGCCGCCGGGCCCGCGGCGACGGCCGTGATTCGAGCCAGGACGTAAACGCCGTCAGCGCGCCCCGGTCCAGCGCGATCTCATAGCCCTGGCGGCGTTCAGGACTGATGTCACGCAGTTCGAGAATCACGATCTGATCGGTCATGATGTCGAATTCGTCGCCACGCGGCGCACGCCGCGACACCACTTCCAGCCCCCGGCGGCTCAATCGACGGTCGGGCCACCACCGCATGCTGGACAGCCGGTAGAACCCGGCCTCTCCGCCGCGATAGCGCATCACCCCGTGACGCCAACCGCTACCGCCGTCGGCGGGAAAGTCGCGCAGGATGGCGGCAGTTCCGCCAACCTGACGCAGCTTCCACAGTCGATAACTCAGCGCGCCGGCCACCACGGCCAGAACGCAGACGAGCACGACCATGACAATCATGGGCGCGCTCATCTGTCGTCTCTGTCGTCAGTCGATCTGGCCGAGAGCGCGCAGGCGCGCCCGACCCCATGCCGCTGTCTGCTCGTCGTCGGACTCCGCATCACGCTTGGCGGAGTCGGCGTCGATCTCGGATTCGAACTGAGCGTTCTCCACCAGGATCCGAACCGTCTCCTCGGTCACCGACAGGAAACCGCCGTCGACGGCGATACGCAGATCGTCCTCGCCTTCACGTTCGACCCGCACCATCGCGTCGTCGACCAGCTGCGCCACCAACGGAATGTGGCGCGGCAGGATGCCGATCTCACCAGCGGTGGTCCGGGTGAAGACGAACGTAGCGGTGCCGGACCAGAGCTCACGCTCGACGGCAACGATCTCAACGTTCAAATCAGCCATTCCACACCACCTTTCGCCGGAGAACTACCGTCACAGCTTCGCGCCGAGGCTCTCGGCCTTCTTCGCCAGGTCGTCCAGACCGCCGATGAGGAAGAACGCCTGCTCGGGCAGGTGATCGAACTCGCCCTTGGCCAGCTTGTCGAAGGCCTCGATGGTCTCCTTGAGCGGCACGGTCGAACCCGGCTGACCGGTGAACTGCTCGGCCGCCATCATGTTCTGGCTCAGGAAGCGCTCGATCTTACGGGCGCGGTACACCAGCACCTTGTCCTCTTCCGACAGCTCGTCGATACCGAGGATGGCGATGATGTCCTGGAGGTCCTTGTAGCGCTGCAGGATCCGGATGACTTCCTGGGCGACGCGGTAGTGCTCGTCGCCGACGATGCTGGGATGCAGGATCGTCGAGGACGAAGCCAGCGGATCCACAGCGGGGAAGATGCCCTTGGAGAACACCGCACGCGAAAGTTCGGTGGTGGCGTCCAGGTGGGCGAACGTGGTGGCCGGCGCCGGGTCGGTGTAGTCGTCGGCGGGCACGTACACGGCCTGCATCGAGGTGATGGAGCGGCCTCGGGTCGAGGTGATGCGCTCCTGCAGCTCGCCCATCTCGTCGGCCAGCGTCGGCTGGTAACCCACGGCCGAAGGCATACGACCCAGCAGGGTCGAGACCTCGGAACCGGCCTGGGTGAACCGGAAGATGTTGTCGATGAAGAGCAGCACGTCCTGGTTCTGCTCGTCGCGGAAGTACTCGGCCATGGTCAGGGCCGACAGGGCGACGCGCATACGGGTGCCTGGCGGCTCGTCCATCTGACCGAACACCAGAGCGGTGTCCTTGAGCACGTTCGCGTCCGCAAGCTCGACCCACAGGTCGTTGCCCTCACGGGTGCGCTCGCCGACGCCGGCGAACACCGAGGTACCACCGAAGTTGCGGGCAATACGGTTGATCATCTCCTGGATCAGAACCGTCTTACCCACACCGGCACCACCGAACAGGGCGATCTTGCCGCCACGCACGTACGGGGTGAGGAGGTCGACGACCTTCAGACCGGTCTCCAGCATCTCGGTGCGGGGCTCCAGGTCGGCGAAGGCCGGCGGCTTGCGGTGGATCGACCAGTGCTCGAAGTCCTTGCCGTAGCCCGGGTCGTCGAGGCAGTCACCGAGGGCGTTGAACACGTGGCCCTTGACGCCGTCGCCGACCGGCACCGAGATCGAGGCGCCGGTGTCGCTGACCTCGACGCCACGCACCAGGCCGTCGGTGGGCTGCATGGAGATGCAGCGCACCAGGTTGTCGCCGAGGTGCTGGGCAACCTCGAGCGTCAGGGTCTTGGCCAGCGCGCCGAAGCTGATCTCGGCGTGCAGCGCATTGAACAGTTCGGGCACCGCGCCGCGCGGGAACTCTACGTCCACCACCGGGCCGGTGATGCGGACAACGCGGCCCGCCGTCTTCTCTGCAGTAGCAGTCATTCTCTCTTCGCTTTCCTACGAGGCTTTCGTCTTTGGTCCGGCTAGCGCGCGTCGGCCAGCGCGTTGGCGCCGCCCACGATCTCGCTGATTTCCTGGGTGATCTGTGCCTGACGTTCGCGGTTGGCCGCGAGCGTGAGTCCCTTGATCAGTTCGTCGGCGTTGTCGGTGGCCGACTTCATGGCGCGCCGGCGCGAAGCCGACTCCGAGGCCGCTGCCTCCAGCAGCGCCGCGTACACGCGAGTGGCGATGTAGCGCGGCAGCAGCGCGTCGAACAGGGTCTCGGCGCTCGGCTCGAACGAATACAGCGTGTGCGGACCGGTTTCGGGCTCACCGACGTACTCGACCACCATCGGTGCGATGCGCAGCGCGTTGGCGGTCTGCGAAAGCATCGACCGGAACTCGGTGGAGACGATGTGCAGTTCGTCGACACCGAGAACACCATCAGGGCCGGCGCCATCTCGGTTCTCGCCCTCGTCGTCGGCGCCGGACATGAACGCCGTCACCAGGGTGTCGGCGATCGCCTTGGCGTCCTCGTAGGTGGGCCGCTCGGAGAAGCCGGTCCACGACTCTGTCACCGTGCGCTGACGGAAGCTGTAGTAGCCCAGAGCTTTCCGGCCGACGACGTAGAGCACCGGGTTCTTGCCCTCTTCCCGCAGCAGCGAGAACAGTTCTTCGGCCCGACGCAGCACGTTGGCGTTGTAACCGCCGCAGAGACCGCGGTCCGAGGACACCACCAGCACACCGGCCCGCTTGGGGTTCTCCCGCTCGACGAGCAGCGGGTGATCCAGCGCGCTGGCCCCGGCCAGCTCGGTCAGCATGTTGGTGATCTCGGTGGCGTAGGGCCGAGCCGCATCGACTCGGGCCTGCGCCTTGGCGATCCGCGACGTGGCGATCAGCTCCTGCGCCTTCGTGATCTTCTTGATCGACGAGGCGGAGCGGATGCGCCCGCGTAGCTCGCGAAGTGTGGCTGCCATTGGTTACCTAGGCCTTCTTCGGAGCCGGCTTGCGGACCTTGACCGATTCCTTCTCAAGGTCCTCGGGGTCCAGAGCCTCGGCATCAGCTTGGTTGGCCACGACGGAGCTGCCGTCAGAGGCGGCGAAGCCCTTCTTGAAGTCGTTGATGACCGAGACCAGCTTCTCCTCGTTGTCCTCGGAGAGCTTCTTGGACTCCTTGATGCCCTTGAGGATGTCGGCGTGGCTGGCCTTCACGTGCTCCAGCAGTTCGTCGACGAAGCGGGTCACGTCCTCGGCCGGAACCGAGTCGAGATGGCCCTGGGTGCCGAGGAAGATCGCGACAACCTGGTCCTCGACGGCCAGCGGGCTGTACTGCGGCTGCTTGAGCAGTTCGACCAGACGCACACCGCGATCCAGCTGAGCCTTCGAGGCGGCGTCCAGGTCGGAGGCGAATGCGGCGAAGGCCTCCAGCTCGCGGTACTGCGACAGATCCAGACGCAGCGAGCCGGCCACCTCCTTCATCGCCTTGATCTGGGCGGCGCCACCGACGCGGGACACCGACACACCGACGTTCACGGCCGGGCGCACACCCTGGTTGAACAGGTCGGACTCCAGGAAGCACTGGCCGTCGGTGATCGAGATGACGTTGGTCGGGATGTACGCCGAGATGTCGTTGGCCTTGGTCTCGATGATCGGCAGGCCGGTCATCGAACCGCCACCGAGCTCGTCGGACAGCTTCGCGCAACGCTCCAGCAGACGGGAGTGCAGGTAGAAGACGTCACCCGGGTAAGCCTCGCGGCCCGGCGGGCGACGCAGCAGCAGCGAGATGGCGCGGTAGGCCTCGGCCTGCTTGGTCAGGTCGTCGAAGACGATCAGGACGTGCTTGCCGTTGTACATCCAGTGCTGGCCGATGGCCGAACCGGTGTAGGGAGCCAGCCACTTGAAGCCGGCCGCGTCAGAAGCCGGGGCCGCCACGATGGTGGTGTACTCCATGGCGCCACCCTCTTCCAGCGCGCGCTTCACGCTGGCGATGGTGGAACCCTTCTGGCCGACGGCGACGTACACGCAGCGCACCTGCTGCTGAGGGTCGCCGGTCTCCCAGGCCTCACGCTGGTTGAGGATGGTGTCGACGCAGAGCGCGGTCTTGCCGGTCTTGCGGTCACCGATGATCAGCTGACGCTGGCCGCGGCCGATCGGGGTCATGGCGTCGACGGCCTTGATACCGGTCTGCAGCGGCTCGGACACGCTCTGACGCTGCACCACCGACGGTGCCTGCAGCTCGAGCGCGCGGCGCTCCTCGGCCTCGATGTCGCCCTGGCCGTCGATCGGCTGGCCCAGCGGGTTGACAACGCGACCGAGGAAGGCGTCACCGACAGGCACGGAGAGCACCTCGCCGGTGCGCTTGACCTGCTGGCCCTCTTCGATCTTCTCGAACTCACCCAGGATCACGGCGCCGACGCTGTGCTCGTCGAGGTTGAGCGCCACACCCAACACACCGCCCGGGAACTCGAGCAGCTCCTGGGTCATGACCGAGGGCAGGCCCTCGACGTGAGCGATGCCGTCACCGGCGTCGACGACGGTGCCGATCTCTTCACGCTCGGTGTCGGCGGAAAACGAGGATACGTAATCCTCGATGGCACCTTCGATATCAGCAGCCGAGATTGTCAACTCTGCCATGGTTTTTCGTCTTCCTACCTTGTTCTTGGGTGGTTCGTGGGGGTTATCAGTCCGGCAGCTGGGTCGCGGCTGCGGCGAGTCTGGACGCGATGGAGCCGTCGATCACTTCGTCACCGACGGTGATCGACAGACCACCGAGCAGTTCGGGGTCGACGTGCAACTGCACCGAAACCGGTTGGCCGTAGATGCGGGTGAGCACCTGCGACAGCCGGGTCCGCTGGGCGTCGGTGAGGTCGGCCGCGGCGGTCACGTGCGCGACCACCTCGCCACGGCGGGCCACCGCGAGCTCGGCGAGGTCGATGACCGCCTCGTCGGCACGCTCGCCGCGCAGCAGGCCCACAGTCTGGGTCAGCAGCGCCGCTGCGGTTCCGTTCACACCCGT
The DNA here is from genome assembly GCF_022179545.1 of Mycolicibacterium fortuitum subsp. fortuitum. The sequence goes on from NZ_AP025518.1 coordinate 4,486,317, forward strand.
GTTGCCGGCGAGCACCTTGTCCAGCAAGGCAACTCGACCATCGGCCGGGGTGGTGTAGTCGCTCAGCAGGGCCGAGAGCTTGGGCTCGGTGTCGAGCAGACGGCCGAACCGGAACAGCTGGTCCTCCACCTCGTCGACTTCACCTGCGGTCTCGGCGCGCTTGAGCAGCGCCAGACGTGCGGCATGTTCAATGGCGTCGACCAGGTTCGATTCGGTCGACCAGCGCTGCGAGACCGAGGTCCGCAGCACGTCCAGCGCGGTGTCGCCGACCTTGCCGGACAGCAGACGCTCGAGCAGCTGCACCTTGGGGGCGGCGTCGTCGGCCGGCTCCGCCAGGTGCTTGGTGAGCACCGACTCCGAAACCAGCAGCTTGGCCACCGAGCTGAGATCGTCGGCCAGCTTGGTCAGCCCGTCACCGTCCAGACCGTTTGCGACCGAGTCGAACTTGTCGACCACGACTGCCAGCGACTCGCGGCTGGCCGCGCGCAGCTTCGCCGTAGCGGCGGTGTCGATCACAACGGACGAGGGGGCCATCTGGTCCAGCTCGTCGAGGAACCGGTCGACGGTGGCCGCCTGCGCGGCCGGGTCGGCGACGTGCGCCCGGACCAGAGCATCGGCCTTGGCGACCGACTCTGATCCCAGACCGGTCCGCAGCTGACGGATGAGCTGCTGGCGCATCAGCTGAACCTGCTGGGCGCCCTGCGCCTTGATCCGCTCGGCCTCGGTACCAGCCTGCTCGGCCAGCTGAGCGGCGATCCGCTCGGAGTCCTGCGAGGCCTCCTCGGTCACCTTGGCCGATTCAGCCTTCGCGTCGGCAAGTGCCTTCGCGTGCATCTCATCGGCATCGGCGAGCTTCTTGGCCGCATCGGCACTCTCAGCGAGAGCGACCCGCACGGCTTCCTGCTGCTTCTGCATCAGGCTCCGCACCGGCGGCACCACCCACTTGAAGATGATGAAAGCGATGACGGCAAAGCCGATCAGCTGCCCGATAAATATCGACATCTACTGCGTCCCACCTGATTTCACGTCGACGCCCAAAATTCGGCTGGCCAAGGTCTGCGAGAGTCCGTCCACTGACGACTCAAGGCTCGTCCGCACTCCGGCACTCTGGGCAGCAAGCTGCTCATCGGCCTGGCGGACGGTTTCGGCCACTTCGGTGTTGGCCTCGGCACGTTTGGCATCGACCACTTCGCGGCCTGCGGCACGCGCCTCGTCACGGATCGCCGACGCCTGCGTACGCGCGCCGGCCATCGCCTCGTCGTAGTCGGCCTGCGCCGCGGCCACCTGTTCGGCTGACTTCCGATTGTCGGCGGCGGTCTTCGCCAGCATCGCTTCACGCTCTGCCAGCACCTTGCCGACCGGTGGCACAACCCATTTCGCGATCACGCCGAGCGTGATCAGGAAAATGATGAGCACGGCGAAGAAGGTGCCGTTGGGGACCAAGAAGTTGCTCTGGCCCCCACCGCCTTCCTCCGCCGCGAGGAGTGTCAGTTCACCCATGCTGATGGACTACTGCAGGCCCGGGGTGGCGAAAACGAACAGCGCCATGAAGGCCAGGTTGATGAAGTACGCGGCTTCCACCAGACCGACGGTGATGAAGAACGGGGTGAACAGCCGGCCCTGGGCCTCGGGCTGACGGGCGATACCCGAGATCAGCGCGTTACCCGCGATACCGTCACCGATACCGGCACCGATGGCGCCGCCACCCATGATCAAACCGCCACCGATCAGCGCGCCGGCCGTGATGAGGGCGTTGGGGTCGAGATTCATTCCTTTTATCCTCCTTGATAACTGGTGGCTGCGCCGCCAGGAGTTCGTGTGATGCGGTTGTAGAGATCAGAGTTGCGGATCAGTGTGCTTAATGGTCTTCGTGGTCCAGCTCCATCGACTGGCTGAAGTACAGGATCGTCAGCAGCGAGAAGATGAAGGCCTGGATCAGGCCGACGAACAGGTCGAAGGTCTTCCAGATCGCGTTGGGTGCCCACTGGATGTACCAGGGGAACATCGCGATCAGCGCAACGAGGATGCCGCCGGCGAAGATGTTGCCGAAAAGACGGAGGGCCAGCGAGATCGGCTTGGCGAGTTCCTCGACGATGTTGATCGGCGCCAGCAGGGCGACGTGACCCTTGAGCACCTTGACCGGGTGGCCGATGATGCCGCGGCGCCAGATGCCGGCAGCGTGGTAGCAGACGAACACGAACAGGGCCAGCGCCAGCACGAAGTTGATGTCGGAGGCCGGCGGCTTGTACCACTCGGCGGCGGCGCCGTCCGGTCCCCCGTACTGCAACGGCAGCACGGCCAGCCAGTTGGAGATCAGGATGAAGACGAAGATGGTCACCGACAGCGGCAGCACGAACGGCGCGACCTTCATGCCGATGGCACTCTCGATCTGCCCGCGCATCTGGATGGTCAGAGCCTCCCAGAACAGCTGCACGCCACCCGGCACGCCGGTCGAGGTGACCTTGGCGCGCAAGACGAAGGCCAGGGCGATCACGATCACCGCGGTGATCGCGGTGGCCAGGATGGTGTCACCGTTGAACGTCATCCCGAACAGCTCGAACACCATCGTGTGGTGGCCGACGTGGATGGTGGCACCACCCTCTTCGGCGGCGAGCACGGTCGTCGTCTGAGTCATATAGGTCAGCTCAACCCTTCGATTCCGTATCCAAGACATCCAGGCCGTTAGAGCGGATCTTCCGCATCACGGGGATACTGGTGCTCATCACCAGCAGAGCCTGGAAAATCGCCAACCCGAACAGCACCGCGATGCCGCTGGGCTTGAAGGCAAATGCGATGGCGAGCGCGATCGCAGTGATGATCAGCAGCCGCGTCGCTGAGTTCACGGCCATCTTCTTCTTGAGCGGGTGGTCTTCGGCCGTGATCGCCTCGACTGCCCGGCGTACCAGCAGGGCGTTGACCAGGCCGAGGCCCAGGCCCACGCCGAAGAAGACTCCGAAATAAATGTGTCCGGTGAATCCGGCGGCTACTACTGCCAGCGCGGTCAGTGCGACGCAGACGATGAGGAGACGGAGCGGCCGGAAGGCCACTGACGGAAACACCAACGGCGCGTCCTGCGCTGGTGTCGTCACCGCTTCACCCCAATCCCGCTGTCACGAAAAGCTGCACCCTCGGAGATGCCAACGGTCACTACCCACTGGCAAAACCCTGTGCGTGCCCGCCGAGAATATCGGAGGGCGGCGGGCGGGTTCGAATCACCCACGGGGTAGCTCCCTTTGTCGGTCGTTGATCGGCACCTGACGGTTCGTCGAACCGAGTGGGCCGGGCCGGCAACCCGCGAGGTTTTTCGGGTTCTGGCAGCAGACTAACACATGGTAGGCACCCCTAAACGAGGCCTACTACTTTTTGTCGTACTTCGCTTCGTGCTTGTCGTCGGCGGCTTCGCCCCCGCGTTGCAACAGGGGTATCAAGGTCACCACGATCGCCACCAGGATGGCCGCTGCGACGACGGCTCCGGTGTAGCGCGGATCGAAGAAGATCGTCGCTGCGGCACCGAACGCGATGATGCCCACCCACAGATAGATCAGCAGCACAGCCCGGCGATGCGAGTGACCGATCTGCAGCAATCGGTGGTGTAGGTGCATCTTGTCCGGGCTCAGCGGACTGCGACCGGCGCGAGTGCGCCGGACGATGGCCAGCAACGTGTCGAGCGCGGGCACCAGCATCACGGCGATCACCAACAGGAACGGCGACATCAGCGCGAAAACGTCGCGGGCGCCGTAGGCGTTCTGCGAGATCGGTCCGGCGGCCGTGGTCGATGCCGCGCCCAACATCAGACCGATCAGCATGGAGCCCGAATCGCCCATGAAGATCTTGGCCCGATGGAAGTTGTGCGGGAGAAAGCCCAGACATGCCCCGGCCAGCACCACCGAGATCACCGCGGGCGGATAGAACAGGACGTCGCCGCCGTGGTCACGCAGCAGTCCGACCGAGAACACGCAGATTGCCAGCGCTGTGATGAGGCCGAGCCCGGCCGCCAGCCCGTCCAGTCCGTCGACGAAGTTCATCGCGTTGACGATCGACACCGTCAGCGCCAGGGTCAGCAGGATCGAGGACACCTGGTCGAGCACGATGGTGCCCACTCCCCCGAACGGGATATAGAGCACGCTCCAGGCCACACCCATGGTGACCAGCACGCTGGCCGCGGTGATCTGCCCGGCGAACTTCGTCAGGGCATCCAGCCCCCAGCGGTCGTCGATCAACCCGATCGCCATGATCAGTCCGCCTGCCACCACGACGGCGGGCATACCCGTGGAATAGACGAAACCCCGGGTCAGCGCCGGCAGTTGCGAGGCGAGCAGCACTGCGGCAGCCACCCCGATGTACATGGCCAGCCCACCCATCCGCGGGGTGGGTTGTACGTGGACGTCACGCTCACGGGGGTAGGCCACGGCGCCGAGGCGAATGGCCAGCACGCGAACCCAACCGGTGGCGAAATACGTGATGATGGCGGCGGTCAGCCCGACGAGTGCGAGTTCACGCAGCGGCACACCCGCACCGCGGTCCGACAGAGCGAGCAGCCCGGAGTTGACCGCGGGAAGAACTGCGTCACCGGCCGACATCACCGATGCACCGTACTGCAGCAAGCTGAGATCACTCCGTAGGTGTTGTTGTGAGCGTGGACGTTTCCACGCCGACGACCCTGGCGATGTCGGCCGCACTGATCGGCCCGGTCCGCAGAATGCGTGGGTGGTCACCGGTGAGGTCGACGATTGTGGAGGCAGCCTGCTGTTCTGCGGGCCCGCCGTCGAGGTAGACCTCGACCTTGTCGCCGAGTTGCTCGTGCGCTTGCGCCGCGGTCACCGCCGCGGGCTGACCCGAGACATTGGCACTGGACTGTGCCATCGGTCCGACTTCGCGTAGCAGCTCGATGGCGACGGGGTGCATCGGCATCCGGAGCATGACGCTGCCGTTGGCGTCCCCGAGGTCCCATTGCAGCGACGGCGCCTGCGTCACGATCAGGCTCAGCGCACCCGGCCAGAATGCCCGGATCAATTCGCGGGCGACGGGCGGCACCGAGTAGACCAACCCGTCGATGGTGTTCCACGAGCCGACGAAAACGCCGACCGGCATGTTGCGGCCCCGCCCTTTTGCCGCCAGCAAGCTGGCGACTGCCTCGCGGTCGAAGGCGTCGGCACCGATGCCGTAGACGGTGTCGGTCGGCATCACCACGAGCCGGCCGCCTTTCACCGCGCTGATCGCCGAGGCGATACCGGTCGCACGCTGATCTGGATCGGTGCAATCGAAGATGGTCATGTCGGCTCCCCGGTCGGTGCGCGCATCAACTCAGCTTCTCCCAGTCCGGCTCGCGGTGACAAAGCGGGGTCGTCCGGCCAGGTCACGGCGCGCAGTGACATCGGTGAAATGGCCGTCGCGGTCGAAGGCCTCGACCGACAGCTCGGCGGTGGAGTCGTCGTGTTCGACGGCGCAGGGCGCACCGTCGCGCAACCAGCGGGCGGCCAATGTGACGATCGGCCGGATCACCGCCATGCCGTCGGGACCACCGAACAGCGCAGCTGCGGGATCGTGTTCGGCCACCTCGGGCTCCAGGACGGCCGCCTCCGGGATGTACGGCGGGTTCGATACGAGCAGGTCCACCTGGCCGTCGAATTCCGGCAGCAGACCCGCAGTGGTGACATCGGCATCTACGATCTCGACGCGCGTTCCTGCCGCGTTCCGCCGGGCGAATTGCAGGGCGGCAGGCGAATTCTCGAAGGCCACGACCCGCGCATCGGGCCGGTGTGCGGCCAACGCCAGCGCCAGCGCGCCCGAACCGGTGCAAAGATCGACGATCAACGGATTCGACGGAAGTGGTTGCGCGCACGCCCATTCGAGCAGCGACTCGGTCTCCGGGCGCGGTACGAACACCCCGGGGCCGACGGCCAGCGTCAACGGACCGAACGGCGCGGTGCCGACCAGGTGTTGCAGTGGAATCCGGCGGGACCGGGCGGCGACGAGCTCGTCAAAGGCCTGCTCGAAGCCGTCGCCAGGGTCGTCGGTGAACATCAGGCGGCTGCGGTCGACGCCCGCCACGTGTGCAGCCAGCAACTCGGCGTCGATGCGCGGAGAGGCGACACCGGCGGCGGCCAGCCGGGTGGCTGCGGCCTCGATCGCCTGCCGCAACGGGGTCATGTCTCCTGCTGCAGCCGGGCCTGTTTGTCGGCGGCGGCCAGCGCGTCGAGCAGCGCGTCCATATCGCCGTCGAGCACCTGGTCGAGGTTGTGCGCCTTGAAGTTGATGCGGTGGTCGGCGATCCGGTTCTCGGGGAAGTTGTAGGTGCGGATCCGCTCGCTGCGGTCGACCGTGCGGATCTGACTGGCCCGGTCGGCCGATGCGTCAGCCGATGCCTGTTCCTCGGCCAGTGCCTGCAGCCGTGCGGCGAGCACCACCATGGCGCGGGCCTTGTTCTGCAGCTGCGAGCGCTCGTTCTGGCAGGTCACGACGATGCCGGTGGGCAGGTGGGTGATGCGGACCGCGGAGTCGGTGGTGTTGACGCCCTGTCCGCCCTTGCCCGAGGACCGATAGACGTCGATGCGCAGATCTGATTCGTCGATCTGTACCTGCTCGACGTCTTCCGGCTCGGGGTAGACCAGCACGCCGGCGGCCGAGGTGTGCACGCGGCCCTGCGATTCGGTGACGGGCACGCGCTGAACGCGGTGAACGCCGCCCTCGAACTTCATCCGCGACCACACGCCGTCGGCGGAATCGCCCTTGCTGGCGATGGTGATCGTGGCGTCCTTGTAGCCGCCGAGGTCCGACCAGGTCTCGTCGAGCACGGTCACCGTCCAGCCGTGACGTTCGGCGTATCGGATGTACATGCGGGCCAGGTCGGCGGCGAACAGCGCAGATTCCTCACCGCCCTCCCCGGATTTGACCTCCAGCACGATGTCATCGGCATCGTGCGGGTCGCGGGGCGCGAGCTGGTCGGTCAACTGCGCATCGAGTTCGGCGACCTTGGCGGTCAGCTCGTCCACCTCGTCGGCGAAGCTGGGGTCGTCGGCAGCCAGTTCACGGGCCGCCTCGAGGTCGCCGCGGGCGGCTTCGAGCTTCCGGTAGGTCCCGACGACAGGCGACACCTGGGCGAAGCGGCGACCCACCTTGCGTGCGGCCGAGGCATCGGCGTGCAGGTTGGGGTCGGCGAGCTGGCGCTCCAGGTCTGCGTGCTCAGCGAGCAGCGCCTCGATCGCGGGTGCGGTATCCGTCACGTCAGCCACATCCTTTCCACTCATGCCGCCAACTCGTGTCTGGAAACGAGAACAGCGCCCAGATCTGACGCGTATGCGACAGATCGGGCGCCGTTGACGTAGCTACTTGTCGGCGGTAGCAGCCTGATCACCGGCAGGCTTGCGCTTGCCGTACCGCTTCTCGAAGCGGGCCACGCGGCCGCCGCTGTCGAGGATCTTCTGCTTGCCGGTGTAGAACGGGTGGCACTGCGAGCAGACCTCGACCACGATCTGGCCGCTCTGCTTGGTGCTGCGGGTCTGGAAGGTATTGCCGCAACCACAGTGCACCGTGGTCTCGACATACTCAGGGTGAATGCCTGTTTTCATGGGTTCCTCTTCAATCGTTGGCCCGGGTCGCCCGCAATTCAGATGGACGTGAACCGGGACCGAGGGTCGGCGGTCCATTATGCCAGGTCAACCGCCAACCTCCTAAACGCCGGATGACCGGCCACTATTCCTGCCCGCTACTGCGGCCCGGCTCGTACGACGGTCAGATTTGGGTGTAATCCGTGCCGTCGCGCTTCCACAGCACCCGACCGGCCGGATCGGAGCCCAGCGCGACCAGTTCACGCTTGAGGATCTTGTTGGTCGCGGTGGTGGGCAGATCTTCGGCGATCCACACGTAACGGGGCCAGGATTTCGGTGACAGATCCTGCTGCCGGGTCAGAAATGAGCCGAATTCTTCGGGCGTGAGCCGACTGCCGTCGCGCAGCACGATTGCCGCCATCACTTGATCGCCGACGAACTCGTCGGGCACCGGATAGACCGCGACGCGGCTGATCACCGGTTGGCGTAACAGGATTCGTTCGATGGGGGCTGCGGTGATGTTCTCGCCGTCCACCCTCATCCAGTCCGCGGTGCGCCCGGCCAGATAGATCCAGCCGTCGGCATCGCGGTAGGCCAGGTCGCCCGACCAGTACATGCCGTGGCGCAACCGTTCATCGGTGGCGCCCTGATCGTTGTGGTAGCCGCGGAACATTCCACTGCCGTTGGTGTTGACCAGTTCCCCGGTGGCAGCGTCGGCGTTGACCAGCGCGCCGGTGTCGTCGAATTCGGCTACCGCGCATTCGGTGAGGGTCTCGGGATCGTAGATCGCCACCCCCGGGAATCCCTGGCCGACGCTGCCGGCCGGAGTGCCCTCGGTGCGCGTGATGATGATGGCCAGTTCCGTCGAACCGAAGCCGTCCCAGACGCTGCAGCCGAACCGGCGGCTGAACTCGTCGATGTCGCGGTCGGCGGCCTCGTTGCCGAACGCCACCCGCAGCGGGTTGTCGCGGTCGTCGGGCTGCTCGGCGGTGGCGAGGATGTAGGCGAGGGGCTTTCCGACGTAGTTCATGTAGGTGGCGCCGTAGCGGCGGATGTCCGGGAGGAATCCCGAGGCCGAGAACTGCGCCGGCGCCATCGCCGCGCCCGAGCTGAGCGCCACGCCCCAGCCGGCGTACACCCCGTTCGAGTGGAACAGCGGCATGGCCAGGTAGCAGGTGTCCGCCTCGGTGAGGTTGTAGCGCTGCACCAGGGCGGCGGCCGAGAACAGCACGATGGAATGGGCGACCCGGACGGCCTTGGGCTCGCCGCTGGTGCCCGAGGTGAAGATCATCATGAAGGTGTCGTCGGGACCGACCTCGCGGTGCGGGATGAGTTCCCCTGCCGACCATGCGGTCTTCGACACGTCGATAACGGCGACTCCTGGCAGGTCGACGCCGTCCAGCAGTCCGCGGTGCTGGTCATCGACCAGGACGATCTGGCATTCGACCCTGGCGATGTCTCTGGCAAGCGCATCGCCCCGCCGGGTGTTGTTGATGCCGCACAGTACATAGCCGCCGAGGGCTGCGGCCGCGAGTGCGGTCAGCATGTCGGGGGTGTTGCCCAAAAGGGTCCCGACGTGCAGGGGGCGCTGCGGGTCGGCCATGGCGATCAGCGTGGCTGCCTGGGCCTTCGCCTCGGCGATGTGCTCCCGCCAGGTCCAGGTCCGGTCGCCGTATTTGATGGCGACGGTGTCGCCCCGTTCGCGCTCGCGGAGCAGCTGCTGCAGCGTTTCGGCCATCCGATGAATCCCCAAGGACTAGTGAACAGAATTAGAAAACTGTCTACCATGGTTGTGGCGCGACGGATACGCCCTTGGCAGAATCATCTACCTAAGCCCGTCCGAAGACCAGGAGACGCAGGAGTTGACCAGCACCACGGCACCCCGCAGCGTGCGAGATCGGCTGATCGACGCTGCCGAAGAATGCTTGCGAACCAAAGGCATTCGCGCGACCACCGTGTCGGAGGTGGCTGAAGCCGCCGGAGTGTCCCGCGGGTGGCTCTACCGCCACTTCCCCGACAAGGTCACCCTGCTGGGCGCTGTGATCGTGCGTCTCAACGACACGTTCTGGTCAGAGGCACAAGCCATGCTCGAGCAGATCGACGGGCTGGATCGCCAGATCGCCTGGGGCGTCGGCAACGGACTGCGGGCGTACGACGATCCGGGCGCGGTGCTGATGAAGCTCCGCACCGACGAACCCGAGGAATTCGCCGCCTGCGCAGGAGCCGGCGTACAGGGCATGATCCCCGACCTCGCCGAGTTCTGGTCTCCTTATCTGGCTGCCGCCCGCGACCGTGGGGAGATCCGCGCCGATACCGACATCGCTGAAGCGTCGGAATGGGTTGCGCGCGTGTTGATTTCGCTGGCAACCGTCCCGGGTAACACGCTGGATCCCAGCGACGGAGACGCGGTTCTCGGTCAAGTTCGGCGCTATCTGATGCCCGGGTTACGTCCCGCTCCGACCGCCTGACGATACGCAAAAGGCCCCCGATCATTCGGGGGCCTTTCACGTTTGTCGGGATTAGTCGACGTCCATCGATCCCGGCGCGGTCTTGGAGACCTGTACCAGGAACTCGTAGTTGTTCTTGGTCTTGCGCAGCTGGCTCATCAGCAGGTCGATGGCCTGGTGGCTGTCGAGGCCCGAGAGCACGCGGCGCAGCTTGTGGACGATGGCGAATTCGTCGGGGCTGAGCAGCAGCTCATCCTTACGCGTGCCCGACGGGTTGACGTCGACCGCGGGGAACACCCGGCGCTCGGCGATCTTGCGGTCGAGCTTGAGCTCGGCGTTGCCGGTGCCCTTGAACTCTTCGAAGATCACGGTGTCACCCGTGGAGCCGGTCTCGACCATCGCGGTGGCGATGATCGTGAGCGAGCCGCCGTGCTCGATGTTGCGCGCCGCGCCGAGGAATCGCTTCGGCGGGTACAGCGCGGTGGAATCCACACCACCGGACAGGATGCGACCCGAGGCCGGGGAGGCGTTGTTGTACGCGCGGCCCAGGCGGGTGATCGAGTCCAGCAGCACGACGACGTCCTTGCCCTGCTCGACCAGGCGCTTGGCCCGCTCGATGGCCAGTTCCGCGGCCTGAGTGTGGTCTGACGGCGGGCGGTCGAAGGTCGAGGCGATGACCTCACCCTTGACCGAGCGCTGCATGTCGGTGACCTCTTCAGGGCGCTCGTCGACGAGCACCACCATGAGGTGGCATTCCGGGTTGTTCTTGGTGATCGCGTTGGCGATGTCCTGCATGATCGTGGTCTTACCGGCCTTGGGCGGCGACACGATCAGGGCACGCTGCCCCTTACCGATGGGCATGATCAGGTCGATCACGCGGGTGGTCAGGCGCTCGGGGGTGGTCTCCAGGCGCAGCCGCTGGTTCGGGTACAGCGGGGTCAGCTTGGTGAAGTCGGGACGGTTCTTGGCCGCTTCGACCGGACCGCCGTTGACGCTGTCCAGGCGGACCAGCGGGTTGAACTTCTGCCGCGGGTTGTTGCCGCCGCCCTCTCCCTCGCGGGGTACCCGGACGGCCCCGGTGACCGCGTCACCACGGCGCAGCCCGTTCTTGCGGACCATGTTCATGGACACATAGACGTCGTTCGGCCCGGCCAGATAACCCGAGGTGCGGACGAACGCGTAGTTGTCCAGCACGTCGAGGATGCCGGCGACCGGCTGCACGACATCGTCTTCACGCAGCTCGGTCTCGTTACCGCCCTCGGAGCCACGCTCTCCGCGGCGGCGACGATCACGGTCGCGGAACCGGCGGCCGCGGCGGCCCTGCCTGCCGTCTCCGTCACCATCGTCATCGGCGTTGGAGTTGCCGCCCCGATTCTGCTGGTTGTCGGATTGATCGGACTGCTCGCGGCCCTGGCCCTTGTCCTGCTTCTGGTCGCGGTCCTGCTTCTGATCGCGCTTGTCGTCCTGCTTGTTCTCGGACTTGTTGTCCGCCTTGTCGGCGTCCTTGTCCGTGTCGGCCTGCTCGCGCTTGTCGCGCCGCTCCTGCCGTTCCCGCTTGTCCTGCTTGTCCTGCTTGGCGGGCTTTTCCTGCGGCTCGGCGGTGGACTCGGCGCTCTCGGCAGCCTTGGTGTCGTCGGCAGCCTTGGTGTCGGCTTCGGCGGCCGATTCATCCTTGACCGCGTCGGCAGCCGGAGCACCGGCCTGGCGCGATGAACCCCGACGCTCGCGACGACGGGGCGCGGGCTGCTCGGCAGCCTCGGCACCGGCGTCCGACTGGGCGTCCGCGGGGGCCTGCTTGGCCTCGGCGGAGGCGCCGTTGGATTCGCCGCGGTGGGCGCGAATAGCTGCGATCAGCTCACTCTTACGCAAACCGGACGCGCCTTCGACGCCGATTTCCTTGGCCAGGGCCCGCAGCTCGGGCAGCACCATGGTGGACAGCGACGCGGGCCGGGCGCTCGAAGTGCGCCGCGCGGCCGCGGTGTCAGTGCTCTCAGAAGTCACGGCATTGGGCAAATCCCCGGTGCCGTTGGCATTGTCAGCCGTGAAGAGGTCCGTATCTGTCACGGATTTCCTTTCTTTCCCCCGCTCATCAGGTCGTGCGAGGGTTCCCCAAAGGTCGATGCGCGTTCAGCTGAACCGCTGAGCGCGTAGCTCTCACCGTCGCCTGCGCAACGGCGATCGCCAGGATCCGCCGAAGTACGGCGAACCGTCAGTCCACGAGTAGAACACAAGAAGATTGGGTGGTCGTCCTGGTGTCGACGCAGGCAGAGACCCTGCGATTGCTGGACGAGAGCGAGAATAACTCGCTTTGGTGAAGTAATCAAGCAACGTCAACACTGGGCGTGTGGCGTTTGCCGCTCTTTGTGCTGCTCACCGTCAATTCCTGACGGCCACACCGGACGTCCAGCGGACCCCCGATCCGACCGACATCTCCCTGACGGTGAACCCGTGTGCAGTGCCGTACTCCAAGACCTCGTCGGGCAGCCCGACCGCCGAACTCATTCCCAGGACGGTAGGCCCGGCCCCGGACAGTACTCCTGCCACCCCACAACGCCGCAGTAGTTGCAGGTATTCCGCCGAGGCCGGCATCGCCGCGGCGCGTTGCGGCTGGTGCAGCACGTCCTCGGTGGCGGTCATCAACAGGTCCGGACGCTCACTCAACGCCACCACCAGCAGCGCCGCCCGGCTGAGGTTGAACCGCGCGTCGAGATGACTGACCTGCTCGGGCAGCACTGCCCGGGTCTCTGCGGTCGACGATCGCTGTTGCGGAACCGCGGGAAACAGCCGAATGTCCGGATGCATCCGAACCGGCACAGCCCGGTAGCGCGGTCGGCCCTCGTCATCGGTTTCGGTCCAGGACACCACTGCCCCGCCCAGCACTGCTGCCGCGGCGTTGTCAGGATGCCCCTCGAACTCACTGGCCAGCTGGATCAGCCGATCTTCGGTCAAGGGGTCCGAACCTGCTTGCGCCACAAGACCATTGACCACTGCCAGGCCACCGACAACCGCAGCGGCCGATGACCCGAGCCCACGCGAATGCGGAATCTCGTTGCGGCAGCGCACGATCAGGCCGCCCGCACGGTGACCTGTCGCCTGCAGCCCCGCCTCGATGGCCCGCACCACGAGGTGCGTCGCATCCAGCGGGACCTGACCCGCACCCTCGCCTTCAACCTCCAGCTGCAGGCCGGATTCGGTTGTCTCGACGATGATTTCGTCGTACAGGCTGAGCGCCAAACCCAGGCTGTCGAAGCCTGGGCCTAGGTTGGCGCTGGAGGCTGCGACGACAGCAGTGGCCGTGAGCCCGGCGGGCAGGGTCTGATTCACCAGGCTCAGACCAGCTCGAGCTTGGCGACGACGGCGACCGGATCGACCGGCACCGGCGTGACGGTGGGCATGTCCTTGAGCGCGGTGTCGGGATCCTTGAGGCCGTTGCCGGTGACCGTGCAGACCACGGTGGAGCCACGCTTGACCCAGCCGTCCTCGATTGACTTGAGCAGACCGGCCACGCTGGCCGCCGAGGCCGGTTCCACGAACACGCCTTCGTTACGGGCGATCAGGTGATATGCCGCGAGGATCTCCTCGTCGGTGGCAGCCAGGAAGCGCCCCTTGGACTGCTGCTGCGCCTCGACCGCGCCGGACCATGACGCCGGCGAACCGATGCGGATCGCGGTGGCGATGGTCTCCGGTTCCTTGACCGGCTCACCGGTTACCAGCGGGGCAGCTCCGGCCGCCTGAGTGCCGAGCATGCGCGGAAGCCGGTCGGTCAGACCGTCGCGGTGATACTCGGTGTAGCCCTTCCAGTAGGCGGTGATGTTGCCCGCGTTGCCCACCGGCAGTGCATGGACGTCGGGTGCGGCGCCCAGCGCGTCGACGATCTCGAACGCGGCGGTCTTCTGCCCCTCGATGCGGTACGGGTTAACCGAGTTGACCAGGGCGATGGTCGGGAAGTCCGCGGTGATCTTGCGAGCCAGTTCCAGGCAGTCGTCGAAGTTGCCGTCGACCTGAATGATCTTGGCGCCGTACATGACTGCCTGCGCCAGCTTGCCCATGGCGATCTTGCCCTGCGGGATGAGAACCGCACAGGTGATACCGGCCTGGGCGGCGTACGCGGCCGCTGAGGCGGAGGTGTTACCGGTGGACGCGCACAACACGGCCTGCTGCCCGCGCGCCAACGACTCGGTCACCGCAACGGTCATGCCGCGGTCCTTGAAAGACCCGGTCGGGTTGAGCCCCTCGACCTTGAGATGCACTGTGCAGCCAGTGAGTTCACTCAGCCGCTTGGCATGGATCAGCGGTGTACCGCCCTCGAGCAAGGTGATCGGCGTCCAGTTGTCGCCGACCGGCAGCCGATCTCGGTAGGCCTCGATCAATCCCGGCCAGGGCCGGTGCACCGGCCCTGCGCTGGTCTTTCCTTGCGTCCCGGGGTTCATGCGTTCGTTCCTTCCATACGCAGCACGCTGTTGATGGTCTGCACCGCGTCGAGATCGGCCAGCGCCTCGACGGTTTCCGAGAGCGCTGCATCGGTGGCCTGATGGGTCACCACCACGATGCGCGCGCCGCAGGGCTGCCCCTCCTCGTCGACCATGCCCTCCTGGCGCACCTCGGCGATGCTGACCTCGCGCTTGGAGAATTCTGCCGCCACCGCGGACAACACGCCGGGTTTGTCCGAGACGTTCATGTTGACGTAGTAGCGGGTGGGGATGAAGCCGATCGGCGCGATCGGCAGCTTGGCGTACTTGGACTCGCGCGGTCCCCGGCCGCCCTGGACCCGGTTCCGCGCGGCCATCACGACGTCGCCCATCACGGCCGATGCGGTCGGCGCGCCGCCGGCGCCCTGCCCGTAGAACATCAGCCGACCGGCCGCCTCGGCCTCGACCACCACCGCGTTGAAGGCTCCGTTAACTGCGGCCAGCGGGTGTGTCAACGGCACCAACGCCGGGTAGACACGGGCCGAAACACGTTGCTTGCCTTCGTCAGTGGTGAGCCGCTCGCAGATGGCCAGCAGCTTGATGGTGCAGCCCAGAGCCCGAGCGGACTCGAAGTCGGCGGCACTCACCTTGGTAATGCCTTCGCGGTAGACGTCATCGGCGGTGACCCGAGTGTGGAAGGCGATCGAGGCGAGGATCGCGGCCTTGGCCGCGGCGTCGTAACCCTCGACATCGGCGGTGGGGTCAGCCTCGGCGTAGCCGAGTGCACTGGCATCGGCCAGCGCCGAGGTGTAATCGGCTCCGGTGCTGTCCATCTCGGACAGGATGTAGTTGGTGGTGCCGTTGACGATGCCGGCCACGCGCACCACCGTGTCGCCGGCCAATGACTGGGTGAGCGGACGGATCACCGGGATCGCGCCGGCCACAGCGGCTTCGAAATACAGGTCGACGCGCGCCTTTTCGGCAGCCTGCGCCAGCTCGCCGGTGGACTGCGCCATCAGTGCCTTGTTGGCGGTGACCACCGACTTGCCCTGCTCGAGGGCGGCCAGGATGGCCTTGCGGGCCGGCTTCACCGGGCCCATCAACTCGACCACGATGTCGACGTCGTCGCGCGACACCAGCTCGACGATGTCGTCGGTGAGCAGGTTCTTCGGTACGCCGCGGTCACCGGAGACCTTGCGCACCCCGATCCCGCGCACCTCGAGCGGCGCTCCGATGCGGGCCGCGAGGTCGGTGGCGCTCTCGTTGATGATGCGAACCACTTCGCTGCCGACGTTGCCGAGCCCCAATACCGCTACGCCGATGGGCTTCTCATCACTCATTGACCACTCACCTCCAGGCTCAAAAGATCGTCGACGGTCTCCCGACGGAGCACCAGCCGCGACGTGCCGTCCTTCACGGCCACCACGGCGGGTCGGCACAACAGGTTGTACCGGCTCGACATCGAATAGCAGTAGGCGCCGGTGGCGGCAACGGCCAGCAAGTCACCGGGTTCGATGTCATCGGACAACCAGGTGTCGCGGACCACGATGTCGCCCGTCTCGCAGTGCTTGCCGACGATGCGCGCCAGCGTCGCAGATGCATCACTGCTCCGGGACACCAGTCGCGCGTCGTACTCGGCGTCATACAGCGCCGGGCGGATGTTGTCGCTCATACCGCCGTCGACGCTGACGTAGCGACGCTGCGCGGTGGCGCTGACCGCCACGTCCTTGACGGTGCCGACTTCGTAGAGCGTGATGGTGCCCGGTCCGGCGATGGCGCGGCCAGGTTCCACGACCAGCTTGGGAGTGGGCAGACCGACGGCCTCGGACTCGCTGCGGACGATCGCCTTCAACTTGTCGGCCAATTCCTGCATTGGTGGCGGATCGTCTTGCGGCACATAGGAAATGCCGAGACCGCCGCCCAGGTCGATGACCGACATCTGCGATGTCTTCTCCACACCGAATTCGGAGACGACGTCGCGCAGGAGGCCGATCACGCGGTGCGCGGCCACCTCGAACCCGGCCACGTCGAAGATCTGGCTTCCGACGTGGCAGTGCAATCCGACCAGGCGCAGGTTGTCCGTGGCGAACACCTTGCGCACCGCCTCCATCGCGGCGCCGCTGGCCAGCGACAGGCCGAACTTCTGGTCCTCGTGGGCGGTGGAGATGAACTCGTGGGTGTGCGCCTCGACGCCCGGGGTCACCCGGACCAGCACGTCCTGAACGACGCCCGCCTCCCCGGCGACGCGGTCCAGGCGCTCGATCTCGATCAGGGAATCGACCACCACATGGCCGACCCCGACCTTGACTGCGGTGGAGAGCTCGGCGACGGACTTGTTGTTTCCGTGCAACGTGATTCGCTCAGTCGGGAAGTTCGCATGCAGCGCGACGGCGAGCTCTCCCCCGGTCGCCACGTCGAGCGACAGACCCTCCTCGTTGACCCAGCGGGCGATCTCGCTGCACAGGAATGCCTTGGCGGCGTAGTGCACGTGATCGCCGCCGCCGAATGCCGCGGCGATGTCGCGGCAACGGGACCGGAAGTCGTCTTCGTCGATCACGAACAGCGGGGTCCCGTATTCGGCCGCCAGTTCGGTCACGGCGACCCCGGCGATCGACACCACACCGTCGTCACCGCGAACCAGATTGCGCGGCCACACGTTCGGAGCCAGCAGCAGGATCTCGTCCGGGGTCTGCGGCTTGGCGGGCGCGCCCGGATGATGGATCTCGTCGGCGTGCCGGGGCCCGGCGGGGTGCGCGTTCACATGCGCTCCGGGGCGGTCACACCGAGGATCGCCAGACCGTTGGCGATCACCTGGCGGGTGGCTTCACACAGCGCCAAGCGCGCAGCGTTCAGATCGCCTGCTTCCTCGTCGCCCTGGGGCAACACGCGGCAGGCGTCGTAGAACCGGTGGTAGTCGCCGGCCAGGTCTTCCAGGTAGCGGCACACGCGGTGCGGTTCCCGCAGTGCCGCAGCGGCTTTGAGCACCCGGGGAAACTCGCCCAGGTTACGGATCAGGATGCCCTCTTTCTCATGGGACAGCAGATCCAGGTGCGCGGTGTCGGCGGTGACCCCGAGGTCGGCGGCATTGCGGGCCAGCGCCGAGAGCCGAGCGTGCGCGTATTGCACGTAGTAGACCGGGTTTTCGTTGGACGCACTGGACCACAGCGCCAGGTCGATGTCGATCGGGGTGTCCACCGAGGAGCGGATCAGTGAGTACCGGGCGGCGTCGACGCCGATGGCCTCGACGAGATCGTCGAGCGTGATGACGGTGCCGGCCCGCTTGCTCATCCGCACGGGCTGGCCGTCGCGGACCAGGTTGACCATCTGGCCGATCAGCACCTCGACGGTGGCGGGGTCCTCGCCCAGTGCGGCGGCAACCGCCTTGAGCCGGGCGATGTAGCCGTGGTGGTCGGCCCCGAGCATGTAGATGCACAGGTCGAACCCGCGCTCACGCTTGTCGAGGTAGTAGGCGATGTCACCGGCGACATACGCCGGATTGCCGTCACTCTTGATGACGACGCGGTCCTTGTCATCACCGAATTCGGTGGTGCGCAGCCAGGTTGCGCCATCCTTCTCGTAGATGCTGCCGGTCTCACGGAGCTTGGCGATGGCCTGCTCGACGCGACCGGACGTGTGCATCGAGTCTTCATGGGTGTAGACGTCGAAGTCGGTGCCGAACTCGTGCAGGGATTCCTTGATGTGGGTGAACATCAGGTCGACACCGACCTCACGAAAGACTTCCTGCTGCTGCTCGGCGGGCAGGTCCATCACATCGGGCCGCTTGGCTTGCACGGACGCGGCGATGTCGGTGATGTAGGCGCCGGCGTAGCCGTCCTCCGGGGCCGGCTCCCCCTTGGCCGCGGCGACCAGCGAGCGGGCGAACCGGTCGATCTGGGCGCCGTGGTCGTTGAAGTAGTACTCGCGGGTGACGTCAGCACCCTGCGTGGTCAGCAGCCGGCCCAGCGCATCGCCCACCGCAGCCCAGCGGGTGCCGCCGATGTGGATGGGTCCCGTCGGGTTGGCCGAGACGAATTCCAGGTTGATCTTCTCAGCGAGCTCGGTGGAGTTGCCGTAGGTCGCACCCGCAGTCAGCACGTTGGTGACGATGACGCCCTGCGCCGAGGCCTCGATGCGCAGGTTGACGAAGCCGGGCCCGGCCACCTCGGCCGTCGCGATGCCGTCGGCCGCCGCGAGCGCGGTGGCCAACCAGCCGGCCAGCTCGCGCGGATTGACGCCGACCTTCTTACCGAGCTGCAGCGCGAGGTTGGTCGCGTAGTCGCCGTGCTCGAGGTTGCGCGGGCGCTCGACCGTGACGGTGTCGGGCAACGCGGCGGGGTCCAGGTCGTGTTCGGTCAGCACTGCGGCGGCAGTAGCCTTGAGCAGCTCTGCAAGGTCGGCGGGGGTCACGAGGGTCCATCCTATGGTCTGGGGTCCCCGCGCCCCGAATCCGTATTCGCCTCGACATGCGCTACGCTATGCAAGCCCAATCGGCGCAGCTGATCTTCAGCCCGCGCCCCCGTAGCTCAGGGGATAGAGCGTCTGCCTCCGGAGCAGAAGGCCGCAGGTTCGAATCCTGCCGGGGGCACTCTTTCTACCAGCGGAAACGCTCCACGACAGCAAGCCCACGGTTGAAGTCGGCTACACCGCGTTGTCTGGCCAGCCGGATACTGCAGGCTGCATATCCGGCTTGGTATTGATCGGCCGCCCGCCGGCGTTCCGCACATCACGTCCATCAGGCAGCCGGTCGCTACATTGCTGTCGCCGGCGCTCGAAGTCAGCAAAAGTCTCGTGGTAATCGCTGCCGCCGAATCCCGGAGCAGATTCCCACTTACTGTCGGGAGCGGCGCCCCGGATGCGCCACGATGAGAAGACGTCGCCCATCGGGGCCGGGTTGGGACCTCTCTGAGGAGCAATCGCCGCCCCACTTTCTGGGGCTGCCATTTCGATGTGCCACACCCGAATGGCCTTCATCGGCTCCTTGGGAGGCCCGGCCCAGCCGCGCAAACCGGTTACGGGGCTGTAGCCATCCGCGTCATCGCGGTACATGTCGAACAGTCCGTCGCACAGGTACGCCCGCCAGCCACCGTCCACCTCGTCCAACGACAGGATGTGGAAGTACTCGTTGCCATAGAACCGCTTCGATTCATATCTGGGCTGATCCGGGTACACCTCGTCGAGTTCGTCATCCATGTACGGACGGACAGAGGTCAACATGTACGCAGGTACGTCACGCGGCGAATGATCGGTCAGTTCACGGTTGGCGGGAACCGACCGTTCGAATCCGGGGTAGGCAGCGCTCATGTCCGACATCATCTGCGCGACCCGCCAAGACTCCGCATACGCGCGCAGCGGGACCGCAGCGCCCGAGTACAGATCAATGCCCGGCTCGGCGGTCCATCGAAAACGGAAACCGCTCAGCTTGTCCGATTGTGTTTCATTGCTCGGTATCTGGCGCACATCCGGTTTCTCAGAGGGTGCACAGGCAACGACGATTCCCAGCGCGAGAGACGCGCTCACAACACTCCGCCACCGGATCATCACCGTCCCCTCTCACGGTCGACTCGGCACTCGAAGCAGCCGATCCCTCCACCCACAATCAGGATTCAACTCTATAGAATATTTTCTATAGAGCTCCAGGGAAGGAAGCCGCAGTGATCACGTTGTCCGCCGAAGAGCAGGCCATCGTCAGTACCGTCCGCGACTTCGTCGACAAGCAGGTCCGCCCCGTGGCCCGCGAGCTTGAGCACGCCAACACCTACCCCGAAGTGCTCATCGAGGCGATGAAGGAGATGGGCATCTTCGGGCTGGCGATTCCGGAACCGTACGGCTTCGCCGCGGTTTCGATGCCCTGCTATGCCCAGGTCACCGAAGAGCTCGCGCGCGGTTGGATGAGCCTGGCCGGCGCCATGGGCGGGCACACCGTGGTCTCGAAACTGTTGCTGCAGTTCGGCACCGAGGAGCAGAAGGCGAAGTATCTGCCGCGAATGGCCACCGGTGAACTGCGCGCCACGATGGCGCTCACCGAACCCGGCGGCGGGTCCGATCTGCAGGCCATGCGCACCGTCGCAGTCAAAGACGAATCCGGCTATGTGATCAACGGTTCGAAGACGTGGATCAGCAATGCCCGCAAGGCCGGCCTCGTCGCGCTGCTGTGCAAGACTGATCCCACCGCCAGCCCCGCCCACAAGGGTGTCTCGATCCTGCTGGTGGAGAAGCTTCCCGGCTTCACGGTCTCCAAGGACCTGCCGAAGCTGGGATACAAGGGCGTCGAGAGCTGTGAGATCAACTTCGTTGACTGCCATGTGGATTCGGATGCCCTACTCGGCGGCGCCGAAGGGCGGGGCTTCGCCCAGATGATGAAGGGGCTCGAGGTGGGCCGGATCCAGGTTGCCGCGAGAGCGACCGGTGTGGCCCGCGCCGCCTTCGACGATGCACTGCAGTATGCGCAGGAGCGGGAGAGCTTCGGCGTGCCGATCTGGCAGCACCAGTCCGTCGGCAACATGCTCGCCGATATGGGGACCAAGCTCTACGCCGCACGCAGCCTCCTGCTCGACGCGGCGGAGCGGATCGATGCCGGTGGGCGCTGTGACATGGAGGCGGGCATGGCCAAGCTGTTCGCATCCGAAACCGCGATGGAGATCGCGTTGAACGCGGTTCGCATTCACGGCGGCTACGGCTACTCCACGGAATACGACGTCGAACGCTATTTCCGGGACGCACCGCTGATGATCGTGGGCGAAGGTACCAATGAGATCCAGCGCGGCGTGATCGCCAAGCAGCTGGTCAAACGCGGCGGCCTCGACATATGAGGCGAGCCGTGACCGGGAACCCGAAGCGGCGCACGCCGATGCGGTTGTCCGACGTCGCCTCGGCACATGTGCGCGAACTCATCGTTTCGGGGCAGCTGCATTCCGGAGAGTTCATCCGTCCCGAGACGCTCGCCGACGAACTCGGCATCAGTGCCACGCCGGCCCGCGAGGGCCTGCTGCAGCTGCAGACCGAGGGATTTCTGTCCGTCGAACCCCGGCGCGGGTTCATGGTGACCGCCTTGACGAGCGACGACATCCGCGACATCTACGACGCTCAGGCACTGCTGGGTGGTGAACTCGCGGCCCGCGCCGCCGCCGCCATCACACCGGAGACGGTCGACGAGCTCGAACGCATCCAGGAAGCGCTCGAAAATGCCGCCGCCGCCAAGGATTTCGACGAAGAGGAACGTCTCAACCATCAGTTCCATGCGGTGATCTACCAATTGAGCGGCTCCCGAAAGATCCGTTGGCTGATCAAGACCACGCTGGCGTACGCGCCTCGCAAGTTCTTCGCCGCGGTGGAAGGCTGGCCCGAAGCCTCGGCCCAGGATCACCACGCCATCATCGAGCATTTGCGCGCCAACGACCCCGAGCAGGCACGCGCCGCCATGGCCCGCCACATCCGCAATGCGGGAACACTGCTCGCCGAGCACCTCTCCCAGGGGGAGACCTCCACAGGCAAAGATCAGTCCGCGCACTGAAGAGATCTTGAAGTTGGTTGTTGCCGTCCGCAAATAACCCTTCAGCAAACGACGGACGAGGTATAGGGTGACTCCATCGCGTCGGCTTCTCAGCAGGGGGCGCGGGAGCGGTGGTGGTGATCAGGGGGAGGAACCCTCCAACACCGCCCACGTATCAGTGGTGATCCGTATACAGCGGGTCACCACTGATCTGTTTACGGCTTCTCCCCCACCCCGAGCGCGGCGAGCAGTGCCTCACGGTGCGCGACGAACTCCGGATTACGGTAGGTGCGGGCGTCCGGGGTCTGGAAGTCCAGGCGGCGATCGGCCACGAAGCTTCCGCCGTCCAGGACGAGGACGCGGTCGGCCAGTGTCACGGCTTCGTCGACGTCATGGGTCACCAGCAGGACCCCGGGCTGGTACTTCGCGCACAGATCCTTGAGCAGGTGGTGCATGCGAACTCGGGTGAGGGCGTCGAGCGCACCGAAAGGTTCGTCGGCCAGCAGCAGTGCAGGATTGCGCACCAGTGAGCGTGCCAGCGCCACCCGTTGTTGCTCGCCGCCGGACAGTTCGTACGGCCAGGCCTGCTCGCGCCCGGCCAGGCCGACGTCGGCGAGAACGGTGGCCGCCCGCTGCCTGACGTCGCGGCCCGACAGGCCGAGCGCGACGTTGTCCAGCACCCGCGACCATGGCAGCAGGCGGGAATCCTGGAACACCACCGAGACATCTCGGGCAACGAACAGGTCGCCCGCCCCGGCCACGCCGTGGTCCAGCCCGGCCAGTGCCCGCAACAGCGTGCTCTTCCCGGAGCCACTGCGTCCCAGCAGCGCCACGAACTCGCCCTTGCGGATGGTGAGGTCCACTGCATCGAGAATCGTTGTGCCGCCGAATGATCGGCTCAGTCGTCGGACGACGGCAACTTCGTCGGTCAGGTTCCCAGCGCGCGCCGCCACGACAAGGCTCTCCTCTCGATGGCCCGGACCACGTAGTCGCCGGTGAGCCCGAACACCGCGTACACCAACAGGCCGACCACCACGACGTCGAGTTGCCCGTACAACCTGGCCTGGGTCATCAGATAACCGATGCCACTGGTGGCATTCACCTGTTCGACGACCACCAGCGCGGTCCACGAGATGGTGACTGCGAGCCGCAATCCGGTGAAGAACCCGGGCAGTGCCCCCGGGATGGCGACCTTGCGGATGAACTGGCTGCGGGACAGGCCAACGGTTTCGGCGAGTTCGACGTGACGGAGGTCGACACCTTTGAGTTGCGCGGTGGTGTTGATGTACACGGGAATCAGCACGCTGGTGGCGATGATGATGATCTTCATGGTGTCGCCGATACCGAACCAGATGATCGCCAACGGGATGATGGCCAGCGTGGGCACCGCCCGTTTGACCTGAATCGGCCCGTCGATGATGGCCTCACCGATACGGCTCAGCCCCGAGATCAGCGACAGTGCCAGGCCCAGTGAAACTCCGATCACCAGCGAGATCGAAGCCAGTTTCAGTGATGCCAGGATGTTGGTCGGCAGTCGGCCGTCCGACCACATCTCGCCCACGGTGCGCAGGATGTCCAGCGGTGGCGGCAACGTGCGCGGGTCGAGGATGCCGAGTTGCGAGGTGACGATCCAGACGGCCAGCAGCAGGAGCGGCCCGATTGCGAGCGCGGCAGGGATCGCGCGGCCGGGCCCGAGCCGGCGCCGACGCTGTGCACCATACCGATGCTCGAGATGCGGATACTCGGTCAGTCCGACGGCATCGGGCGCTGCAGTCGCCGGGGCAGGGGCCGCCTGGACGGTGGTCACTGGTTGCCTGCCGTGTTCGCGTTCAGATCGGCGAAGCGGGAATCGAATTCGTCCTTGGCGTGCAGTTCTTTGCCGGGGAACGCGCCGGCCTGCTGCAGCAGATCGATCGTCTCCTGCTGGGTGTCGAACAGCTCATCGGTGAAGCCCGGTACCGAGGATCGTCCGTCGGCTTCGGCGATGGAGCGGGCATCTTCGGGGCTGACCTTCTGATCCTTGATCAGGTACTCGTCGATCCAGGTCTGCTTGTTGTCGTTGAGCCACTGCTCGGCGCGGTACCAGGCGATCACGAACTCCCGGATCGCTGCGGCCCGGGCCGGATCGGACAGGGCTTCCTGGCTTGCGTACACGTAGTACAGGCCCGGATACGCGCCTGGAGCGTTGGGGATCTCGGTGCTGCCCTCCCCCTTGGTGGAGGCGAGATACCGGACCCGGTCCGGTTGCTTGAGCACGGCCGCATTGACCTGATTGGCGCGTAGACCGTCGGCGAACTCGGCCAGCCCGAGGTTGACCGGCTGGACGTCCTTGATGCTCAGACCCGCGGACTTGAGGTTGCGCAGCACGACCGCCTGCTGCGCGGTGCCCTCGTTGATGGCAATCTTCTTGCCCGCCAGGTCTTTCAGAGACGCGATACCCGAACCCGGCGATGTCGCCAGCACCAGTCCGTTACCGTCGTACTTCACCGCACCGACGATCGGGACCCCGGCGTCGGAATACTGCGCGAGGATCGGCGGCACATCGCCCACCCGGCCCAGTTGCGCATTACCCGAACGGATCGCCTCCAGGCGCAGCGGCCCGCTGCTGAAGTTGGCGTAGCTGACATCGGCACTGAGCCGGTCCTGTTCACCGGAGAGCGCGAACAATGTCTTGAGCCGGTTCGCGTCGTCGGCCACCACCAGGCTGGTTCCCTTGGGAACTGCCACCGGAATCGGCGCGTCGGCCGACAGTCCGCCGGCACCCGAAGTCGACGGCCCGGAGGATTGGCAGGCGCTGGCCAGGCCTGCCACCAGTCCCGCGGCCACTATCCCCCGGGCCAGGCGGGTCAACGAATTACGCATGTCTGTCCCCTGTCAGCTCGCCGCCGACACGGGTGCGTCCGTGTCGGCACTGAATCGATTGGCCGGCCGGTCCAGGCCGAGGTGGTCACGGAGGGTGCTGCCGGTGTACTCCTCGCGGAAGACCTTGCGGCGCTGCAGTTCTGGTACGACATGGTCGACGAAATCAGCCAGCGATGCCGGCAACGCCGGTGGGATCAGGTTGAATCCGTCGGCCGCGCCGGTGGTGAACCATTCCTCGATGGTGTCGGCGACCTGTTCGGGCGTGCCCGCGAACAATCGATGTCCGCGCCCGCTGCTGAGCCGGAGCAGCAACTCTCGAACGGTGAGGTCCTCGGTCTCCACCAATCTCTTCACCAGAGCGAGGCGGCTCTTGATGAAGGTGTCCGCCGGGTCTTCGGTCGGGAAGCTCAGCTTCCGGTCGAGATCGTCCTTGGTCACCGTGAATCCGACGATGGCGCTGAGCTGTTCGAGCCCGTAATCGGGCACGGTGAGTTCCTCGAGTTCACGCTGACGCTCGCGCGCCTCGGCCTCTGTGCCACCGATGATCGTCGAGAGCCCGGGCAGGACGTGCACCTGATCTGGGTTACGGCCGTAGCGGCGGACGCGCGCCTTCACGTCCCGGTAGAAGTCGCGGGCCTCTTCCAGGGTGGGCTGCGCGGTGAAGATGGCCTCGGCGTACCTGGCGGCCAGATCCTTGCCGGGCTCAGAAGACCCAGCCTGGAACAACACCGGATGGCCCTGCGGTGAGCGCGGCACTTCCAGCGGCCCCGCCACATCGAAGTACGTTCCGGAATGGTCGATGGCGTGGATCTTGGCCGGGTCCACGAAGCGGGGCGCCACCTTGTCACCGACGATCGCGTCGTCTTCCCAGCTGTCCCACAACTTCAACGCAGCCTGGAGAAATTCGTCGGCGCGCCGGTACCGTTCTGCGGGGTCCGGGTGGTTCGGAACCCCGAAGTTGGCCGCAGCCGAGGCGTTGGCGGTCGTGACCACGTTCCAGCCGGCCCGGCCCCGGCTCACATGGTCCAGCGTGGCGAACCGACGCGCCAGACCGTACGGGTCGTTGTATGTGGTGGATGCCGTGGCGATCAGGCCGACTTTCGTCGTGGCCCCGGCCAGCGCCGCGACCAGAGTTACCGGGTCGAGGGCATCGAACGGGCGAAACTCGGTCTGGTCCTTGAGAACTGGGTGGTCAGCGAAGAACACCGCGTCGAGCTTGCCGCGCTCGGCAAGGCGCGCCAGCTCGATGTAGTGGGCGATATCGGTGATGCCCGCCAGGTCGGTCTCGGGGAGGCGCCATGCCGCTTCGTGTTGGCCGATGTTGCGTAGAAACGCGTTGAGGTGCAACTGCCGTGCGGGCGCAGCCATGGCGACGAGCTCCTTTGGTCTTCTGAACCGGGCTGCGTCTATTTGAAGGAATGGGCTGCGCTGCGAGAACAGTTAAGATCAGCGAAATTTCAGCTGATCGGCCTTTGGAACACCTCGGCTGCGTCCTGAGCCGCGGGTCAGCCCAGGCCGGTCCACTTCTTCAGCACCTTGCCCGGGAAGCCGCCCCACTTCTCGGCCGTCTTGCCGGGGAAGGTCGCCCACTTCTCGGCCGTCCTGCCCGGGAAGCCGCCCCACTTCTCGGCCGTCTCGCCGGGGAACTTGGTCCACTTGTCGACGATGGGGCTCTCGGGCAGGTCGACACCTCCGGTGAGCGCGTTCTTGGCAGCGTCGGTGACGGCATCGGTGACCGACGAGGACACGCGGTCGCACGGAGAGCACCCGACCGTGCTGTTGCCCTTGGAATTGGAATCGGCCGAGGCGGGCGCGGACAGCGCCACGGCGGCTCCGACTGCACCGGCCGCGAGGGTGGTGGCGATCAAGCTCTTCTGGATCATGAGTTCCCCAACTGTTCGTATCCGTCGCCGCCCGACGACGACGTCGAATGACACGCTAGTGCCAGAACGCCGCGTGTGCCGGTTACTGACGCACCCTTGACATCATTTGCTGAGACCGAACTGGAACCCCATCGGCCACCGGCGGCACCACCAGCGGCACAGGCTCGGTACACCCCTGACGAACAACAGGTGACGTCCAGGTAAACACGACCGAGGCCACCCTTCTCGAGGCGTGGTGAGCAGGCATGATGCCGCAGCACGCGACGGCGCGCGTCGCGACCATCCGAGCGGTCCGAAGCTGGGCCCTTCGCCGTCGGACAGAGATCCAGACTACGCCGACACGTTCTGCATGATCTTGATCACGTTTTGCTGGCGACGGCCGGAAGGACGTGTCAGGCGAAGACCTTCGCCACCTCGGCCACCCGCCGCAGCTGGTCGATGTCGGCGCTGGTCGGGATCAGATGGACCTCGTCGGTGCCGATGTCCTCGAATCTGCCCAGCACCTCGATCAGTTCCTCTTCGCTGCCGGCCCAGCCCGTCGTGGGAGCCATCGCATCGACGTATTCAGCCGGGATCCAGTTCATGTACCGCCGCAGGTGGCGATGCACCTGGGCGCGGGCCTCCTCGGGCTTGCCCAATGCGAACCAGAACGACGTGGCCAGGTGCGGCTTGGGTTTGCCGGCCTCGGCCCAGGCCGTCCGGGCGATGTCGAACAACTCCGCCTGGCGCGTCAGGTCCAGATCCAGAGTGGTGCCGGCGACACCGTCGGCCCAGGCCGCTGCGTCGCGGATGGTCTTGGGCCCGATCGTGCCGATCTGCAGGGGCGGCCCGCCGGTCTGAACCGGCGGCGGTCCGACCGGCAGCACCGATTCGGTGATTTTCTCGCCGGCCCATACCCGCTTCATCACGGCAACCCGCTCGGCCATGGCACGGCGGGTCTGTGTCGCCGGGTCGGCGCCGACCGCTCGATAGTCCTCATGGCGCCCACCGACGCCGATGCCCACAGTCAACCGCCCACCGCTCAGCAGATCTCCGGTGGCCAGTCCCTTGGCCAGCATCACGGGGTCATGCAATTGCGGCACCACCACGGTGGTCACCAACCGCACCCGGTCGGTCCAGGCCGACAGTGCGCCAAGCAGCGTCAGGCTGTCGGGATTGTCGAAGGCTATGCGCTCACCCCAGCACAGCGACGAGAACGGACCCCCGTCGATGACGTGCGCCCAGGACCGCAGCGTCGTCGCATCCAACTGAGGCTCCATGACCGGCATCGTCATACCCACGCGCACCCACGGATTCTGTCACGTCGGGGTGGCAGCATGAAGAGCATGGCCATCACCACCACCTCGGTCGCACACGTGCGGCTCACGGTCACCGACATCGAACGGTCCCGGCAGTTCTACGAGAGCGTTTTCGGTTGGCCCGTCCTCATCGAGCTGCCGCAAGATGCCGACGCCACCACCCGTGCTCGTTTCGGTTTTCTGTTCGGCGGGGTCATCTACGACGCCGGGGGGACCCTGATCGGCCTGCGTCCGGTCGGCCGGGACGCCTTCGACGAGAACCGAACCGGGCTGGACCACTTGGCCTTCCGGCTCAGGAGCCTCGCTGAGCTCAACGATGCAGCGCTGCACCTCGATGATCTGGGTATCGCGCACCAACCCGTCAAGGACATCGGTCCGTCGTACATCCTGGAGTTCCGCGACCCTGACAACATCGCGCTGGAGCTCACCGCGCCGAAGTAGACCGCCCAAGTAGACATCGGGACCGGGGGTTATCCCCCACCACGGTCTCAGGAAAACGCTGTGTCGCCGGGCTGCACAACTTCGTAGGTTGAAGGCATGGTCGCAATCAGCGAAACCGCCTTGCCCACTCCCGTCCAGCCGGCCGCTGACCCGGTGCCGAGATCACGCAACATCGGCGTCGTGCCGACGGCGTCGATGATCACCGGTGCCGCCTTCGCACTGGTGTGGTTCTGGGTTCCGTTGTCCATCATGATCATCGGCATTTCCTCGATTCCCTCGGTGATCGGCTTCGTCCTCGCAGGAGTCGTGTTCATCTACCTGATGCGCGGTGTGGAGTGGTTCGAGCGGACCCGCAGTGAAGCCGTGTTCGGCTTCGGCCTCGGCGTCCCGCCCCGCCGACTGTCGCCGCATACGGGGTTCCAGGGCTGGGCTCACCAACTGTGGCTGGACATCAGCAGCAGCCGATTCTGGAAAGGCGTCTGCCACCACTACCTGCGGATGACCTACGACATGCTGGCCACCGGCCTCGCCTTTGCCCTGCTGGCGTTCGCATTCCTGGGCCCGGCCGCAGCGGTCGCCATCCGCCACAGTGACAACGACGCCGGACTGATCTTTGTCTCTCCGCCGATCGCCTGGCTATTGGCGATCGTCGCTGTGCTCGCCGCGGTGGCCATTCTGATCCTCGCCCCGGCAGTGGACGCCTCGATCGACCGATGGCTCCTGTCACCGTCACCGACCGCCGCGCTGGAGTACCAGGTGAGCGCGCTGGCCGATGCCAGGCAGGGCGCGGTGAGTTCGGCTCAGACCGAACGCCACCGCATCGAACGAGACCTGCATGACAGCGTGCAACCTCGTCTGGTGTCGCTGGCGATGACAATCGGGCTGGCGCAGACGAAGTTGGATTCGGATCCGCCTGCCGCCAAGGCGCTGATCGCCGAGGCGCACGACGACGCCAAGGCCGCGCTCGTCGAACTGCGCAACGTGGTGCGCGGCATCGCGCCGACGATCCTGTCGGATCGAGGCCTTGACGCCGCGCTGTCCTCGGTGGTGCAACGCACCGAGACCTCAGGGGTGCCAACCACATTGCACGTCGAGCTGCCCCGCAGGTTGCCCGACGAGGTGGAATCCGTCGCGTACTTCGTCGTGGCCGAGGCCTTGACCAACATCGCCAAGCACGCCAACGCGACGCAGGCAGTGGTCACCGTGCGGCTCGACGACAACGCCAACGTGCTGCACGTGTCGGTGTTCGACGACGGCAAGGGCGGCGCCGTCGTCGACGCCGGCGAGAATGCCACCGGCCTGCGCGGACTCGACGAACGGGTCCGGGCCGCGGGCGGTACCTTCTCGGTGTCCAGTCCCGCCACTGGGCCGACCATCGTCACGGCGGTGTTGCCATGCGCATCGTGATCGCCGAGGATTCGGCGCTGCTGCGGGCAGGTATCGAACGGATCCTGGCCGACGCCGGACACGAAGTGGTGGCAGGGGTGCCCGACGCGACGAACCTGCTCCGACTGGTCAACGAGTATCACCCTGACCTGGCCATCCTCGATGTCCGGATGCCACCGACGTTCACCGACGAGGGCATCCGGGCGGCTGCCCTGCTGCGGAGCCAGAACCCTGAGTCCCCCGTGCTCGTGCTCTCCCACTACGTCGAGGAGCGTTATGCGGCCGATCTGATCGCTTCGGATACAAGAGGTTTCGGCTACCTGCTCAAAGACCGGGTGGCCGATGTACCGGCCTTCCTCGACGCAGTCGACGTGGTGGGCGGCGGGGGCACGGTGCTCGATCCCGAGGTGGTGTCACAGATCTTGGTGCGTTCGGCCCGCCACAGCGCCCTGGACCAGTTGACCCCGCGCGAACGCGATGTCCTGCAGTTGATGGCCGAGGGCAAGACGAACTCGGCCATCGCTGCGGCACTGCATATTTCGGTCGGATCGGCCGAGAAGCACATCGCCTCGATCTTCACGAAATTCGACCTCGCTCCCGACGAGAGTGAGAACCGCCGTGTGCTCGCGGTGCTGCGCTACCTCGAGACCTAGACCGAACACCCTCACCGGGAAGGACTTTCATCGTGACCACCATCGCCACCCCGCCACCGGTCAGCCCGCCACCGCAGTTGAGCTCCGGCGGTCGCACCACTTTCCGACTCGCCCTGCTCGCGGCCGCAGCGCTGCTCGTGGCCGGCTCGGTCGCCGGACTCGGATTCGCATCCTGGGCCGTGAGCAACGTGCGCGTTGTCACCGATCATGAGGCCTTACCCGCTGCGATGCGCTCGTTGGTGATCGACACCGCCCGCATCCCGGTCGCGATCAGGGTCACCGCAGACCGCGAAACCAGGGACGCTGCCGCCGATCTGCGCTTGGTGAACACGACCCGCAGCGGCACGCACCGACTGGAGGTCACCACCGACGGTGACGAGACCCGGATCACGATCGTCGGCAATCCGTCCCGTGTCCTGGAATGGGCGCGCGGCGGCGAGATCACCGTCGCCTTGCCACCGGAGCAGGCGCGGCGGTTGACGGTGCGTACCGAGCAGGAAATCGGCACGGTCATCGCACAGGCGGACCTGGACCAGTTGATCGCCCGCACCACGGACGGGCCCATCATCCTGCGCGGAGGCGCGCGTCGCGTCGAAGTCCACACCGTCAACGGTGAGATCTTCTCGCGTTCGCCGATCGCCGTCACCGAACAGTTCAACGCCACCACCTCCGACGGCGATATCACCGTCGATTTCCGCGACGCCGCGCCGCGGCGAGTCGAGGCGGTGAGCCGCAACGGCGATGTGACCATCGGATTGCCCGGTCGTGGACCGTATCTGGTGCATGCCCAGTCCGGCTCCTCGACTCAGGTACGGGTGCCCGAGACAACCGTCCCCGACAGCGCTGCCGCCGAGATCACCGTGCGCTCCGATGACGGCGATGTCGTCGTGGAGGATGCCGGCCCCCGACGGCGTTAGCGGTCCGGGGTCAGCCCCTCGATGATCTCGGCCACCGAACCGGTGCGGGCCCCGCGCCACCCGGTGCCGGCCCACACATTGGTGGCCTGCGGGTCCCCCGCGGCTACCGAAGCCTTGCGGACCGGGCTGGTCAGGTAGTGGATCTCGGGGTAACCCAGTGGGGCCTGCCCGTCGTGTTCGGTGATGAACCTGTTGCGCAAGCCGCGTGCATAACGGCCGGAAAATGCGCGCGTGACAACGGTTTCGGTGAACTCTGAGCTTTGCAGGGCGGCTCGGTGCACCGGACTACTGCCGGATTCATCGGCCAGCAGGAACGCCGTGCCGAGCTGCGCGGCCACCGCACCGGCGGCCAGCACGCCCGCAACATCCTCGGCGCTGATCAATCCGCCCGCAGCGGCAACCGGTACGTCCACGGCCGCCAGCACATCGGCCAGCAGGTGGTCCAACGATTGCGATGCGGGCGAGGCGCCCGGATCGAACGTGCCACGGTGTCCCCCGGCCCCCGGACCCTGGACGGCGAGAGCGTCGACGCCCCGGCTCACCGCCAGCCAGGCTTCGTCCAGAGTAGTCACGGTGCCGACGGTGGTGATCCTTGCGCTGCGCAACCGGGCGATCTCCGGCTCGCTGGGCAGGCCGAAGGTGAACGAGACCACCTCGGGCCGTAGGTCGAGCACCACTTCCAGCTTGGCGGCCCACGCATCGTCGTCGTAGCGCGGATCACCGAGAGCGACTCCGTAGCGTTGCGCCTCCCCGGCCAGCTCGTCGGCGTAGGCCCGGATCTCTTCGGGCGTTCCCGCGCTGGGCTGGGGGGCAAACAGATTCACGCCGAGTGGCTCACCGGTCAGTTCGCGGGCCGCGGTGAACCTCTCGGCAAGCGCGTCGGCGGTCAGATAGCCCGCCGCGAGGAACCCGAGCCCTCCGGCGTTGCTGCCGGCCGCAGCCAATGCCGGCGTCGAGGGCCCACCGGCCATCGGCGCCACGATCACCGGCCGTCGCAGGCCTCGAAGGTCGAAAGTGCCCATCACCGCACCGCCTTTCCGAACAAGAGCACATCCTGTGGCTCGTCACTGATATTGGGAAACATCCCATAGCGCGCGAGCCTTCCCTCCAGGGTCAGTCCGCAGCGTCGCAGCACCCCAGCCGAGCCGCCATTGTCGACGTGACAGTGCGCCGTGACCCGATACACCGTGGGATCCGGTTGCACGTCGGCCAGCAGCAGCGAAACCGCTTCCGACATCAGGCCCCGCCCCCACCACTGCCGGGCCAGGCAATACCCCAGCTCCACCGAGTACGGCTGAGGCCGCCGCCGGGCACACAGGCCTGCCACCTCGCCGTCGACCTCGATCAGCCAGGTCTGCTCGTCGGCGACGTTGAACAATGTGGTGATGACTCGGCGTGTTTCGGTGACGCCGGAGTGCGGGCGCCACGCCAGGTACTTCGTGACCTCGGGATCGGAGGCGATGCGGGTGAAGAGGGCCTCGGCGTCCTCGACGGCCGGCGGCCGCAGCCGCACCTGTGGCCCGGCCAGGATCTGGGTGTTGGGCATGGTCCCATCCTGCACCGTTGCCGGTGCCGCCCGTCCAGCGGTTTACTGGACGGATATGGCAATCACCTTCAACCACACCATCGTCGCCGCCAAGGATCGGCAAGCCTCCGCCGAGTTCTTCACCGAATTGTTCGGTCTGCCCGCGCCGCAGGAGCTCGGACGGTTTCTGGCCGTAACTCTCAATCACGGGGTCAGCCTCGATTACGCCCAGGTCGGTGCCGACGAAGAGGTCCGGCCGCAGCATTACGCATTCCTGGTGTCCGAGGAGGAGTTCGACTCCATCTACGGAAAGATCCGCGACCGCGGCATGCAGCACTGGGCCGATCCCCGCGGGCAGCGCCAGGGCGAGATCAACCACAACGACGGCGGCCGCGGCGTGTACTTCCAGGACCCGTCGGGGCACTACCTGGAGATCATCACCCGGCCGTACGGCGGCTGAGCACCCGGGCCGCGAGTATCCCGGCGCCTGCGCCTCGGATCCGGGGCAACATGGCCGCGCGATTACCCAGCACCGAGATCAATTCGGCCGCCTTGCCCTCGACCAGCTGATCACCGTCGCCGTGGAACCAATCCGCGTCGGTCGCGATCAGCCGCAACCCGCGGCTGTTGCGGTAGGCCGGCACGAAAGGATTGGGAAAGCTGACCTGAGCGTTCAGTACGGCGACGAGGACGTCGGTCGGTATTCGCGGTTCGATGCCCAGGGCATACAGGATGTCGAGCTCGTGGGTGACATGGTCACCGATCAGGAGCCGGGCCGGAAAGTACCGACCGATACCGGTCGGACGGTGCATGAGCTCACGGAGTTGTGCCAACAGCCGGGCGGGACTGCCCGCGGCAGCGTATGCCCGAGCGAGGGCCGTGTTGGCGGCGTCGAATCCTCGCCCGCGGTACATGTGGGCGACCAGGGAGCCCATGCCGCAGCTGTAGCCGACCACCAGGTGGGCGAGCACCTCGTGGTTCGTCCACTCCGAGCACAGACTGGGCGCTGCCCAGTCGCTCGCACTCAATGTCTCGGCGACCGACGTGAATCGAGCGTCGTTGGTCTGCAGCAAGTTACGCGAGGACACGGAGAGACTCCGTCAGGAAGGCGGTTTGATCGGCCAGGACCCGGTCCACCAACGGTGGATGGTAGATCGCGAAGTGGTCGGAATCGTAGTGTCTGGCAACACCTTGCGGTGCACGTGTGGCCACCAGCTCGGCGTACTTGGGGTCCATCAGATTTTCCCGGTCGCACACGCACACCAGCAGCGGTGCCGAAATCCGCCGCGCATGGCGCAACCCGGACGCCAGCACCACCCCCGCCATGTCTGCTGCGGCGATCCGGTTGTCGAAGCTGCAGCCCGGCGGAACCGTCGAATACCAGCCGGACTCCGCGCCGGGCACGGTAACCATGGCTCTACTGCCGGGCGGTCCGACGATCGGGACGTAGTGCCGAGCGCCCCGCCGCAGTGCGCGCAGGCGGTTCAGCGCAGCGTGCAGGTCACGGCACTGTCCTGGTATCGAAAAGCGCTGTCGTGGAGCACCTTCGGATGCACCCGTATGGAGGTAGTCGAAGGCCAAGGTGGCGATTCCCGACGCGGCGAAGTGCTGTTCGTACTGCGCCAGCATCATCTCGTGCGTGGCCCCGAGACCGTGCGCGAGTACCAGGGCCGGGTGCGGCCCCGGGCCGTCGGGCAGGGTGAGCCATGCCGCGCAGCGCTGCGCGGCCGAGACGAAATCCGAGCGGGTGGTGGGGATGGTGGCGGCCATCGAGAAACTCCCTCATAAGTACGGTGTACGTATGAGCTAGACTGCGATACGTACGCCGTACTTGTCAAGGGGAGCATCATGCGCGCGCGCTTCACGGTCGATGAGATCGCCTCGGCCGCACTGAGAATCGTCGACGACTCCGGTCCCACTGCGCTGAGCATGCGGGCGCTTGCGGCCGCACTGGGCACCGGGCCCATGACGATGTACAACTACGTCGCTGACAAGGAGGCGCTGGAGGAGCTCGTCGTCGGTGCAGTGGTCGCCGAAATCACCGTGCCGGAAGCTACTGATGACTGGAAGCAGGACGTACACGCGATTGCGACGGCGATGTGGCTCGGCGTGCGGGCGCATCCGGCCGCACTCCCACTCGTACTCACCCGCCGGATGGCTTCGGCGACAGGCTTCGCCATCGCCGATGCGCTGATTGCCGCGCTGGGGCGGGCCGGCCTGTCCGATGCCCACCGCCTGTCGGCATTCCACGCGGTGCTCGGCCTGGTGGTCGGATCCGCCCAGGCAGACCTCGCCGGCCCCTTGACCGGTGAGGCACCCGAGGCTGCAGCTCAGATCGGCTCGGTCGCCGGCACCGAGTACCCGAACATCGAGGCGCTGTCCCGCGTGGCGGCAACGACCTCAGTCGCCGATGACTTCGACGGCGGGTTACGGATGTTGATCGACGGTATCGCGCTGCGCAGCCGCGAACGCTAACGGTGACCGCGCTGGTGTTCCTGATCGCGGTACGCGTCGGCCAGCGTGTCGACGTGATCGGGCAACGCGCCGGCCGCCACGTCAGCCAGGCTGGTCTCCTCCAGGACAGAGCGCATACTGGCCCGCAGCGCGCGCCACACGTCGGTCAGCGCGGCCGTCGGACCGGAGTACGGCAGATCCCCCAGCCCGATGTCGCGCACGCTGGCCAGCGGTCCGTCGATACAGCGCAACACGTCGGCAATGCTGATCTCGTCGGCCGGCCGCGCCAGTTCGTAGCCACCGTCACGGCCCCGATGGCTGCGGACCAGGCGGTCGGTGCGCAAGGCGGTGAGAATGTCGACGAGGAACTGCGCCGGAATGCCCTGCGCCTTGGCCAGGTCGTCGGTCTTGACCAGCTCGCCGTCACCGACCGTCGCGAGCTGCACCATGGCTCGGACGGCATACTCCGCCTTCGCCGACATCCGCATGCTCTCAGATTGTGCCAGCTCACCCAACGCCGGCACCGACGCGGGAAGCGGTGTCGCCGGTGCGGCCGGTAATCGAACCCCTCACCACGTCCGTCGGCCACCGTTTGCCGTATGCAATGCTGTCCCGGACCGAGGGATGGTTCTGGAGGGACGGCAACGGTGGTAATCGTCAAAGACACAACGCCGACAACCGGATTGAGCCGGGCGGCGTGAGCCGTCGGCCGTCCTGGCGACGCTTGACGGTCAGCCTCGGCCTGGCCCTCGTCACCGCGGTGTTGAGCGGTTGCCACGCCACCCCGCCCGACCGCACCGCGGATGTGGCCCGGCTTGCGCGGCTGCTCGGCGCGATGCCCGGCGTGCAGACCGTCAATCACACTGTGACGAACCGGCCGGCCCAGGGGCTCGTTCGGTTCGCCATCGACATCGAGATCGCAGACGACATCACCGAGGACCAACTCGCCGCGGTGGTATCCCGTTATCTGCAAGACCTCACAATGGTCAACTACACCGGTTATCACACCGAGCTCGCAGCCCACCACGGCTGGAACGTATTCGCGATCGACGACGGCCGCTTGCCGATCGAGAACGCTCGACAGATCCTCTCCCAGGCTCGCGACTGGGTCGCGATGCGTCGCGAATTCCCCACTGCCACAGTGCGGTTACGTGCCACGGTGAGCCACCCCAATGGCCGGTCCACGTTGCAGGAATGGGGGCATTCCGACGTGGGATCGATCCGGCTGGCCGATGCCGCCGATTATCGGGACGTGGCCGCAGTGGTCACCACCATGTCCGGGAAGTTCCCCGGGCTGGCCAGCCTGACCTGGACGGTCAGCGCGGGCGATGACCACCCTGCCGAGATCAAGAGCGTGCGCCGCTTCCCGAACACCCGCGAACTCGACGTCTGGAGTCAGCTCAACGCCGATCAGACGATCCCGCACATCGACAAGCTGACGATCAACGGCCGCGTGCAATCACCGGTATGGCTCGCGGAGCAGACCCGCTCCCATGACCCGGCCGACGCGGTCGCCCTCGCACACAGGCATCTGCCCTTGGTCGCCACGCTTGCCGCGCCGACGCTGTACACCGCCAGCGATCAGATACAGGGCCACATCACGGGTAACGGCCTGGCCACGGGCGCCATTGCCATCACCGTCGGCGGGTGCACGGCGCGCGATCTGCTTGTCTACCAACCGCCGGCCGCCGAACAGGCGCTGATGAACACCTACGAGACCTGCAAGCACCCCTAACGGCCTGCTAGTCCGGGATCCCCGCCACATCCGGCACCACGACGGCGAACAGATCCGACATCGCGGCCAGGCTCGCCGACTGCATATCCGCCGCGGGCACCGGCGCGCCGTCCGGACCGGCCAGGGTGCGGGTGGCGGTGGCGGCGGCCACCACGGTCGGGGCATAGCCGAGATTGAAGGCGCCGCGTGCGGTGGAGTTGACGCACATGTGCGTCATGAATCCGGCCAGCACCAGGTTCGACGCGTTGTGGCCCTTGAGCCGATCGTCGAGGTCGGTCTGGACGAACGAGTTGGGGAACTGCTTGACCACCACCGGTTCTCCCTCGCGCGGGGCCACCGAGGCCACGATGGCACCGCTCTCCCCCTCGATGTCATACAGCGAGCCCGGACCGTCGGAGTGCTGGATGTGGATGATCGGGATGCCCGCACTGCGGGCCCGGTCGAGGAGTTCGGCCGTCTGCTCCAGTGCCGCCTGCACCCCTTCGAGCTCCATGATCCCCTGGGTGTAGGTGTTCTGGCAGTCGATCAGGACCAGGGTGGAATCGGCGAGGCGGGCCGGTGCGGCCGGCAGGCTGGCCAGTTCGCGCAGCGTGGGGCGGGTCATCTTGGTGAGCGTAGTGGCCCGCCACCGCCTTTAGGCCGCATTCGTGGCACCACGGGATTGGTCGAGAGGCAAGATCACGCTGGTCATGGCCGCCGGCCCCCGCCGGCGTACCGACTACCCCGCCGTGACGGCCAGCACCCGTTCGGCCAGCTCGGGCCGGCACACGATCAGATCCGGCAGCGTGGGGTCGGCCGAGTTGTAGACCAACGGCGAGCCATCGATACGCGAGGTGTGCAGGCCTGCCGCGCGGGCCACTGCGACCGGCGCAGCCGAATCCCACTCGTACTGACCACCCGCGTGCACGTACACATCGGCGACTCCGCGGACCACTGCAGCGACCTTGGCTCCGGCCGAACCCATCTCGACCAGTGTCCCGTCGAGCGCCTCACGCACGGCCAGCGCGACCGCGGGCGGCCGGGTGCGTGACACCACGACCCGCGGCGGGCCGTCGAAGGGCCGCGGTGCGGCCACCTCGGGAGTGGACAGGGTGGTGTTCTGCGCGGGCAACGCGACCGCGCCGGCCACCAGTTCGCCCGCACTCCACAGGGCCACGTGCACGGCCCAGTCGTCGCGACCCAGTTCGGAGAACTCGCGGGTGCCGTCGAGCGGGTCGACGATCCACACCCGCTCGGCACTGAGCCGAGCCGGATCGGCTCGCTCATCGGCCGTTGCCTCCTCCGACAGGACCGAATCACCGGGAACCAACTTGGCGAGCTCGGCCATCAGGAAGTCGTGGGACTGCTTGTCCCCGGCTGCCTTTCGCTCGGCAGCCGAGGCGTCGGCGAAGTCGGCACGGACGTCGAGCAGCAGATCCCCGGCCCTGGTTGCCAGCCGGGCCGCCAGTTCGTGATCGTTCACGACGGCAACCCCAGCAGCTCGATCACCATGTCGGCCAACTCATCTGTGCTGTGGTCGGGAGTGAGCCGCAGATCCGGGTTCTTCGGCCGCTGGTACGGGCTGTCGATACCGGTGAAGTGGGTGATCTCACCAGCGCGGGCCTTGGCGTACAGGCCCTTGGGATCGCGGCGTTCGCAGTCCTCCAACGGGGTGTCGCAGAACACCTCGTAGAAATCGAGACCCGCATCCGTGGCAACCTTGCGGGCCAGCGCGCGGTGCTCCTCGAGCGGGCTGATCGCGGGCACCAGCACCACCTGGCCGGAGTCGGCCAGAATGGCTGCGATGTGGGCCAGCCGGCGCTGGTTCTCGGCCCGGTCGGCCATCGAGAAGCCCAGGTCCGCGTTGAGCCCGTGGCGCAGGTTGTCTCCGTCGAGAACGTATGCCGGAACACCCTTTTCAAGCAGCTTCTGCTCGACGAGCATGGCCACCGAGGACTTGCCCGATCCGGACAGACCGGTGAACCACACGGTCCGGCCCTTCGACAGCCGGTCCTCGGCGGTGCACAGCGACTCATGCCGAACGGTGTTGGGGCTCGCGGTGTCGTTGCGGGTCTCGCGCAGCACCATGCCCGCGCCGACGGTGCCGTTGGTGTTGGGGTCGATCAGGATGAACGATCCGGTGGCAGCATTGCGGCTGTACTCGTCGAGCAACAGCGGCGCCTGGGTGCGCAGCGAAACACGGCCCAGCTCATTGAGCTTCAGGGCTGTCGCAGACTTGTCGCGGTGCAGGGTGTTGACGTCCAGCCGGTAGTCCAGCCCGGTCACCTTGGCCCTGGTGGTGCGGGTGGTGTGCTTGATCAGGTATTCGCGGCCGGGCTCCAGCGACGATCCGTCGGCCATCCAGCACACCGTGGCGTCGAACTCCTGAGTGACCCGCGGCTGGTTGTTGGGCCTGGCGATCATGTCGCCACGCGAGATGTCGATGTCGTCGGAGAGGCTGATCGACACCGCCATCGGCGGAAAGGCCTCGTCGACAATGCCGCTGGGGCCGTCGATCTGCGTGATGCGCGTGGGCTTTCCGGCCGGCAGCACGATGACGTCGTCGCCGGGGCGCAGCACACCACTGGCGACCGTGCCTGCATAGCTGCGGTGGTCTGCGTGCTCGTGGGTCTGCGGCCGGATCACGTACTGCACCGGGAAACGGACATCGACCAGGTTGCGGTCACCGGCGATGTAGACGTCTTCGAGGTGACTCAGCAGCGACGGGCCCTCGTACCAGGGCGTGATATCGGATTTGGTCACCACGTTGTCGCCGTTGAGCGCCGACATCGGGATGGTGGTGACGTCGTGCACGTCCAACCGTGCGGCGAACGCATGGAACTCGTCGCGGATGGCCTCGAAACGTTCCTGGTCCCAGTCGATCAGGTCCATCTTGTTCACGGCCAGCACGATGTGCTGGATACCCAGCAGCGAGGCCAGGAAGGCGTGGCGACGCGACTGCTCGAGCAGTCCGTGGCGCGCGTCGACCAGCACGATGACCAGCTGCGCGGTGGAGGCTCCGGTCACCATGTTGCGGGTGTACTGGATGTGGCCCGGGGTGTCGGCGATGATGAATTTCCGCTTGGCCGTGGCGAAGTAGCGGTAGGCGACATCGATGGTGATGCCCTGCTCGCGCTCGGCGCGCAGGCCGTCGGTGACCAGCGCCAGGTCGGTGTAGTCGTTGCCGCGTTCCTTCGAGGTGCGCTCGACGGCGGCCAGCTGATCCTCCATGACCGCCTTGGAGTCGTACAGCAGCCGGCCGATCAGGGTGGACTTACCGTCGTCGACGGATCCCGCGGTAGCGATTCTCAACAGTGTCGACATCAGAAATACCCCTCGCGCTTGCGGTCTTCCATCCCGGCCTCAGAGATCCGGTCATCGGCGCGGGTGGCGCCGCGTTCGGTGAGCCGGGACACCGCGGTCTCGGCGATCACCTCGGAAACCGTTGCGGCCGTTGACTCGACGCATCCGGTGCAGGTGACG
This sequence comes from Mycolicibacterium fortuitum subsp. fortuitum, assembly GCF_022179545.1. The sequence continues at coordinate 4,526,825 of NZ_AP025518.1, forward strand.
TCGCCGACCGTACGGAAACGGACGGTCTTCTCGATCACCGGCTCGTCCTTGCGGGGTTGCATGTACTTGTGCACCGCGAGCAGCATGCCGTCGCGCTCGAACACCTTGCGCTGGTGCGCGTAGTAGATGGACGGCAGTTTGATCTTCTCGGCGCCGATGTAGGACCAGATGTCGAACTCGGTCCAGTTGGAGATGGGGAAGGCACGGATGTGCTCGCCCTTGTGGTGGCGGCCGTTGTACAGGTTCCACAGTTCGGGGCGCTGAGCCTTGGGATCCCACTGGCCGAACTCGTCGCGGAAGGAGAACACGCGCTCCTTGGCGCGGGCCTTCTCCTCGTCGCGGCGCGCACCGCCGAAGGCGGCGTCGAACTTGTTCTCCCGGATGCCGCGCAGCAGGGTGACGGTCTGGATCGGGTTACGCGACGGGATGGTCTCCACGACGCGGCCGGCGTCAATGTCGTCCTGCACCTTCGCGACGACCAGCCGTGCCCCATACTGCTCGACGAGTTCGTCGCGGGCCTGGTAGACCTCGTCGAAGTTGTGGCCGGTGTCGACGTGCATGACCGGGAACGGCAGCCGGCCGGGCGCGAACGCCTTGACGGCCAGGTGCAGCATGACGATCGAGTCCTTGCCCCCGGAGAACAGCAGCACGGGCTTCTCGAACTCGGCGGCGACCTCGCGGATGATGTGGATGGCCTCGGCCTCCAGCGACCGCAGGTGGCTCAGCTCGTAATGGCCGGCCCGGCCGGACTGCTGATCGGTTTTCTGTGCGGCGGTCATCACTTCCCCATTAAGTTGGTAGGAATGGCCAGAATTGCAAGCATGGCCAGGAATCTAGCCGCCCTGTCGCCACGGTGTCAATGGCGGCCACCGTCAGGCCCGATGGCCGCTGACGTGGGCGCCGGCCTGCCGCGGCAGCCGCACCGTGGCGACCACGGTCAGTGCCAGCAAAGCCCCCAGCACCAGGTAGGTCGCCGAATACGAGCTGAATTGGCTGAGCAGCAGAGCTGCCACCGCGACGCCGAGGCCGGCCGCCAGCTCCTGCACGGAGGCGTTGAGCGTGTTGGCATGGGTCAAGCGCTCCCCGTCGACGTCGGAGAAGGCCAGGCTGTTGTAGGCGGTGAAGCCGACCGACCGCAACGCCCCGCTCAGGTAAAGGACAACAGTGATCACCGCGAGCGGCAGGCCCGGCCGCAGGGCGGCCAGCAAGCCGAAGCAGGCGACCGAAGCCACGCCGTTGACCAACAGCACGGTCCGGATGCCGAACCGGCGCATCAACGGGGTGGTGGCCGGCTTGATGGTCAGGTTCCCGGCGAACAGCGCTGCGACCATCACTCCGGCAGCCAGCGGCGTCCAGCCGAACTGCAGCTGGAACTGCAACGGCAGCAGGAACGGCACCGCGGTGATCACCAATCGGTACAGCGACCCGGCCACCACCGTGATGCGCAGCGTGTGCACCTGAAGCACCCGCAGTTGCATGAGCGGGGCCGCCGCGGTGACCAGCCGCCACACCGCGGTCGCCAGCAGCACGATCGCCGCGGCACCGCACCCGGTGACCAGTTCCCAGTCGGTTCCCGAGACCCGGATGTTCTCCAACGCGATCAAGGCCGCAGCGATGCCGGAGCCGAGCGCCAGCAAGCCCGGCCAATCCAGCGGGCGCACCGTGGCATGCGGCCCGCCGCGGACGAGTCTGAGTGCCAGAACAATTCCGATCACGCCGATCGGAATGTTGACCGCGAAGATCCATCGCCAGCTTCCCAGAGTCGCGATCGCCCCGCCCAGCACCGGCGCCACCACGGGTGCGGTCAGCGCCGGCCAGGTCAGGAGCGCGATGGCCCGCACCAGGTCAGACTTGCTGCTGTGACGCAACACCGCCAGCCGGCCGACGGGGACCATCATGGCCCCGCCCACTCCCTGCAGGACCCGCATCAGTACCAGCATGGGGAGCGAGGCACTCACCGCGCAGCCGACCGAGGCCAATGTGAACACCACGATCGCCCCGATGAACACCCGGCGGACGCCGAACCTGTCGGCCAACCAGCCGCTGGCCGGGATCAGCACCGCAACCGTGACCAGGTACGCCGAGATCGCCACGTTGACATCGACGGCCTCGACACCGAACGAGGAGGCGATCAGCGGGATGGCCGGCGCGATGATCGTGGCGTCCAGGATCTCCATGAACAGCGCACCCGCCACCAACAGCGCCATACCCCTGGGGAACGGCGAATTCACGGTGCGCTTACCCCGCAGGTAATTGAGCCGCTGACCACCGGCAGCAGACACTGGCGGCCATGAGCATTCAGACCGGCGCGGAAGTCATGGCGCAGTTCCTCCCCCAGTCGCCGTTCGTGGCCAAGCTCGGCATCGTCGCCGAGAACCTGGACGGCCCAGAGGTCCGACTCCGGTTGCCGTGGGATCCGTCGAACATCACGATCGCCGACATGGTGCACGGCGGTGCGATCGCCGCACTGGCCGACGTCACGGTGATGGCAGCCGCCTGGGCGCAGGTACAGGTACCGGATTCGCTTCGCGGAGTGACGGTCTCGATGTCGATCAGCTATCTGGCGCCGGCCCGGGCCACCGACCTGATCAGCCTCGGGCGCGTGTTGCGTCAGGGTCGGTCCCTGGTGAACAGCGAGGTGGATATCGTCACTCCTGACGGCGAGGCGGTGGCGAAGGCCATCGCGACGTACAAGGTGGGGTGAGCGGGCGCCGGGAACAACCTGAGGCGTTCGCGTTCGTAACGCCACGGCGAAAAAACGGCCCGATCTCCGCCACTGCGTTACGAACGTGAGCTACAGCGTCACCTCGTTGAGCTTGCCGGTAGCGACGTCGAAGATGAAGCCGCGCAACGATTCGTGCTTGGTGACGAAGGGGCTCGATTCGATGCGACGCAACGACTGGCGTACATCTTCCTCGAGGTCGACGAAGGACTCGGCCGCCCAATTCGGCTTGATGCCGGTCTCGTCCTGGATCTGCTGTTTGAACCCGTCGTCGGTGAATGTCAGCATGCCGCAGTCGGTGTGGTGGATCAGGATGATTTCCTTGGTCCCGAGCAGCCGCTGGCTGATGGCCAGCGACCGGATCTCGTCGTCGGTGATGACACCGCCGGCGTTGCGGATGACATGTGCCTCACCGTCACCCAGGCCGAGGATTCGGTAGACGTCCAGCCTGGCATCCATGCACGCGACCACCGCGACGTGCTTGCTGGGCGGCAGCGGCAACGGCCCCGAAAAGGTCGTGGCATAGACCTCGTTGTTGGCCAGGTACTGGTCGGTGACAGACATGCTTCGACGCTAATCCCGAGCCCGCGGCGGAGCCAGAGGCAGAATCAGGCTGAGCCGATGTGGTCGCAGTCCCCAGGCGGCGGCCGTCCTGCCGGGGGTTCGGACGGCCGCCGCGGTCTGGGGTCAGGCGACGGGCGCCGTCAGGTCGTACACCGGAACCTCGCCGACCATGCTCTTGGTGAAGTGCTGCCGTACCCACGTGGTGATCTCCCCCGCGCTGCCACCGGGATCGCGGGGCGGTCCGGGTGGCCCGCCCCGACCGTCCACGGGCCGGTCGAGGAAGTAACGGACCTGACCGTCGGCGACATACTGCTGGAACTGCGCAAGCGTGGGTGAATCGTCGCCTCCGGTGAATCCGCCGATCGCCATCAACGATTCGCCTGTCTTCAGCTCAAGATCACTGACGAGCATCGAGCCCACACTCGCTGCGGCCCAGCGACCGTCCGCGCCTGCGATGAGGGCGGCCAGTGCCGGGTCGTCCTCCCGCCCGAAGCCGCGAGGCCCGCCCGGGCCACCGGGTCCACCGAACCCCATGTCGCGGTCGGGTCCGGAGGTGGCCATCGGCCCGCCACCGTGAACCTTGGCCACGGTCTCGATCGTGTAGGCCCCGGTCGCGGCGAATCCGAAGACCACGGCCGCGAGGGCCACCACCGCAGGCATCTTGCCCGGCCGGTGGACGACGACCGGCAGCGCAAGCGCCGTCAGCAGCGAGCCGATCAGCACGACCCAGCGCAGCGCCGGCAGCCAGTCGGGTGTCCGGTTCAGCAGGACGAACGCCCACACCCCGGTGCCGGCCAGCATCAGCGCGAGAACCAACCTGGCCGCCAACCGTGCACGGACACGCCACAATTCGACGATTGCCATACCCACGAGTGCGGCCACCGAAGGCGCCAGCGCGACTGTGTAATACGGATGGATGATCCCGTCCATGAAGCTGAACACCACCGCGGTGACCAGCATCCAGCCGCCCCACATCAGCAGGCCGGCCCGCTGTGCAGAGGTGCGCGGGGCGCGCCGGGTCAACCACAGCGCGGCAACCAGGCCGATCAGCGCGGCAGGCAACAGCCACGACACCTCGGTGCCCATCGACATCCCGAACATCCGGCCGATGCCAGGGTCACCACCGAACATCAGGTTGGGCCCCCCACCGGGGCCGTGACCGAAACTCGGTCCGCCTCCGGCGCCACCCGGGCCGTGCCCCTCCTGTCCCAGGATGCGTTGAAGCCCGTTGTAGCCGAAGGCCAGTTGCAGAAGGCTGTTGTCGGTCGATCCGGCGATGTAGGGCCGGGAGTCCGCCGGCCACAAGGCCACCAGTGCGATGTACCAGCCTGACGAGGCGATCATCGTCACCGCACCGATCAGCAAGGTGCCCAAGCGTTTCCACATGCCGGCTGCGGGCGCGGCGACCAGGAACACCCACGCCAACCCTGGCACGATCAGAAAGGCCTGCAGCATCTTGGTGAGGAATGCGAAACCGAGCGCGCATCCCGCCAGTGCCACCCACCCTGCACTGGCCTTCGCCGACACCGGTCCGACGGCACGCACCATGAAGTAGGCCGCCAGCACCAACAGCAACACCAGGAGTGCATCAGGATTGTTGTAGCGGAACATGGCCGCCGCCACCGGCGTCAGCGCCAGCGCCGCGCCGGCGATCAGGCCGGCGGCCGGGCCGCTGGTGCGCCGCACGGTGGCATAGAGCAATGCCACCGCAGCCACGCCCATCAACGCCTGCGGCAGCAGCATGGTGAATTCGTTGAAGCCGAACAACCGGCCAGACAGCCCCATCGCCCACATCGCCGCAGGCGGTTTGTCCACCGTGATGGCGTTTCCGGCGTCCAGCGATCCGAACAGCCAGGCCTTCCAGGATTGCGTGCCGGCCTGGGCCGCGGCGGCGTAGTAGCTGTTTGCCCATCCCGAGGACCCGAGCCCCCAGAGGTAGAGCACCGCGGTGCCGGCCAGCAGGGCCCAGTAGGAGGGGCGAACCCACCTCGGCGTCAATGCCTTCGTCGCTTCCGGGGTCGCGGCAACAGTCGCGGGGGCCGCGTCGGCGATGGTTGTCATAGTCCAGTTCCTCGATTCGGCTCGGCGGCCTGTCGTGTTCGCGAAGGGTGGAACACCCATCCGCGCAACAGGACGAAGCGCACCACGGTGGCCAGCAGGTTGGCTGCCACCAGTACTGCGAGTTCGACTCCTCGGTGCGGCACGGGCGCTACGGCGTGCAAGAGCCCCAATGATCCGCTGGTGATGGTCAGAGCGATCGCAAACACCGTCAACCCCTCCAGATGATGGCGGGTGACGTTGCCGGAACCGGCGATACCGAAGGTGAAGCGGCGGTTGGCGGCGGTGTTTCCGATCGCGGTGACCAGCAGGGCGATCAGGTTGGCGGCCTGCGCCCCGATCCCGGCCCGCAGGGCGATGAACAGCAGCAGGTAAGCCAGCGTGGAGACCACTCCCACCGCACCGAAGCGCACCGCTTGGCGCAGCAACGAACCGGGGGCAGCTGATTTGCGCGACGATCCGAGCTGCGCGGCGATGGTGTTCACCGGGATCGACCCGTTGGCGAACCCACGCAGCAACCGCCCGATGCCCTTGAGGTCTGCGGCCGCAGTGGCGACGATGTCCACCCGGCTGTCCGGATCGTCGACCCAGTCCACCGGGACCTCGTGGATGCGCAGCCCGCTGCGTTCGGCGAGCACCAGAAGCTCTGTGTCGAAGAACCAGCCGGTGTCGGCAACGTGCGGCAGCAACTCACGGGCGACGTCGGCCCGAATCGCCTTGAATCCGCACTGGGCGTCTGAGAACCGGGCTGCCAGAGCAGATTTCAGGATGAAGTTGTAGCAGCGCGAGATGAATTCGCGCTTGGCACCGCGGACCACTCGTGAACCGCGGCCCAGCCGGGTACCGATGGCCAGGTCGGAATGACCGGAGATCAGTGGTGCCACCAACGGCGCGAGTGCCGCCAGGTCTGTCGACAGGTCGACGTCCATGTACGCCAGCACCGGCGCGTCGGAGGCCGACCACACCGCGTGCAGCGCGCGCCCGCGCCCCTTCTGCTCCAGCCGGACCACCCGCACGTCATCGAGTTCTGCGGCGAGTTCGGCGGCGATGCGCGGAGTTTCGTCGACGCTGGCGTTGTCGGCGATGGTGATGCGGACCGGGACCGCGAAGTTCTCGGCGAGATAGCGGTGCAGCCGACGCACCGAATGCGCAAGCGCGGCTTGTTCGTTGTACACCGGCACGACGACATCGAGCACCGGAACCCCGGCCTCCCGCGCGGCCGATGCGGCGTTGGGTCGGGACGCGAAATGAAAACGCTGCTCGGGTTGTTCGACCAAGGTTGTCATGGGTTCATCGTTCTCCGCGGGCTTGTGTTCCGGGTTGGGCGAAGCTATGCGCCGGCTATGTGTTCGACGCACGCTGAGTGAGGTCGTAGATGGTGACGTCATCGACGGTGACCGGGCGGTATCTGTCCTGGACCCAATCCGAGATCTCGGTGGCCGACCGGCTCCCGCTGGGGGTGTGTCCGCCGAATCCACCGGCCATGATCCGGGACCGGATGAAGTAGTGGATGGCGCCGTCGGCGACGAGACGCTGGAACTCGTCGAGCGTGGGCGCCGGGTCCGTGCCGTTGAAGCCACCGACCGCCATCACCGGTGCGCGGGTGGCCAATTGGTATCCCGCGGCATTCGACGAGCCCACCACCGCGGCCGCCCACCGGAAGCGATCGGCGTCTGCTGCCAGGGTCGCAGTCAGTGTCGGCCCGGGATCGGGAGCTGCGAACATCCCGCCGAACCCGCCGCCGCCTGGGCGCGATGGACCGACGGACGGAATCGCCCCGGTGTGCGGGCCGGCCGCGGTGGCGATCGAGTACGCGGCCGGCGCGGCCAGGCAAGCCGCGACCGCCAGCACCGCCGTCGCCCGCGCTACCGGGCGCTCCAACCGGGCGATCACGAGCAGCAATACCGCGGCTCCCACACCGGCCACTGCCACCGTGGCCCGCAGCCACGGAAAGGCATCGTCGTTGCGCGCCAACAACACTGCGGCCAGGATCGCGGTCACGAGCATCGTCCCGGACATCGCGGTGGCGGCCCGGATGTCGCAGCGATGCCGCCACAAGGCCGTGGTGCCGATGCCGATGACCGCACCGATCGCCGGGGCCAGCGCCACGGTGTAGTACGGGTGGACGATGCCGTTCATGAAGCTGAACACCACGGCGGTGACCAAAAGCCAACCGCCCCAGAGAATCAACGCGGCCCGGGTCGGGTCGGTCCTGGCGGCCCGGCGGGACAGGTAGAGGCCGGCGACCAGGCAGATCAGCGCCGCGGGCAGCAACCAGCCGATATCGGCGCCCATCTGCGATCCGAACAGCCGGCCCGGCCCGACATCGAAGTTGAGATTGCCGAGGCCACCTGTCTCCTCACCGGTGAGCCGGCCCAAACCGTTGTAGCCCAAAGCCAGTTCGACGATGCTGTCGTGCTGCGAGCCGCCGATGTAGGGCCGGGACGCGGCGGGCCAGAGTTCCACCAACGCCAGATACCAGCCACCACTGAGGACCATCGTGATTGCGGCGGCTGCGAGATCGAGGACACGTCGGCCCAACGGGCGGTCCCCGGCTACCAGCGCCGCTGCGGCGAGACCCGGCAACACCAGGAACGCCTGAAGCATCTTGGCCAGGAAACCGAAGCCGAGCGCGACGCCCGCACCGGCGAACCACCAACGGCTGGCGTCCTTCTCGATTCCGCGCTGCACACAGTAGGCCGCCACGATCAGCAGCAGCACCAGAAGCGCGTCGGGATTGTTGAACCGGAAGATCAACGCGGCCACCGGTGTCAGCGCCAGCACCGTACCGGCAAGCAGAGCAGCCGACGGCCCGGCCGCGCGCCGCACCGCCGCGTAGAGCATGGCGACCGAGCCGACCCCCATCAGCGCCTGCGGCGCCAGGATGCTCCACGAGCTCAGGCCGAACAGGCGCACCGACAGGTCGGTGATCCACAGCGCCGCGGGCGTCTTGTCCACGGTGATCGCGTTGCCCGCGTCGCTGGATCCGAACAGCATCGCGGTCCAGTTCTCGGCACCGGCCTGCGCGGCAGCCGAGTAGAACGCGTTGGCCCAGCCGCTGACCGAAAGGTTCCACAGGTAGAGCACGGCAGTTCCGGCCAACAGCAGGCCCAGGGCGATGTATCGGGTGATCGCGGTCGAGCTGCGGAGCGTCGACTCCTCGGGTGTCGCCGCCTGCACCTCGGCAGCGGGGTGCGCGGCAACAAGGGTCACGCCTTCATCGTTGCCGTGCCCGCTAGGTGCCGGATTGGTCCATCCTGTGCGTGCCCTGTGAGCTCAGCTGTGGCAGCCGCACCACGAACTCCGTCGAGCCCGCAGTACTGCTCACGTCGATGGTGCCGCCGTGTGCCTTGACCACAGCGGCCACGATCGCCAGTCCCAGCCCGGTGCTGCCCTCCCGCCGCGAGCGCGACGAGTCGCCGCGCGCGAACCGCTCGAACACGTCGGGCAGCAGGGATGCCGGGATGCCGGGCCCGTCGTCCGCGACGGACAGCAGCACCGCGTCCGGTTCGGGTTTCAGCGCCACCGTGACCGACGTGCCCGAGGGCGTGTGAGTTCGTGCGTTGGCCAACAGGTTGGCCAGCACCTGGTGCAGCCTTGCCTCGTCGCCGTCGACCACGACCGGGTCCTCGGGCAGATCCAGCGACCACTGGTGATCCGGGCCGGCGATGTGGGCGTCGCTGACCGAGTCGACCACGAGGCGGGACAGATCCACGCTTTCGCGTTCCAGGGGCCGGCCGGCGTCGAGCCGGGCCAGCAACAGCATGTCCTCGACCAGCTGCGTCATCCGCGTGGTCTCGGACTCCACCCGGTTCATCGCATGGGCCACGTCAGCGGGCAGTTCATCGTGTTTGCGCTGGGCCAGCTCCGTATAGCCCCTGATCGCGGCCAGCGGTGTCCGCAACTCGTGACTGGCGTCGGCGACGAATTGGCGCACCCGTGTCTCACTGGCGTGCCGAGCCGACAACGCACTGGCGATACGGTCGAGCATGCGGTTCAGCGAGGTGCCGAGCTGGCCGACTTCAGTGTGGGCCGTGGCAGGGTCGACCGGCACGATCGGCGTGGGCAACTCCACCTCGCCACGGTCGAGTTCGAGATCGGCCACTCTTCGCGCCGCCGCCGAAACGCGGGAGAGCGGGGCAAGTTGGCGCCGCAGGATGAGGATGCCCGCAGTCGTCGCGGCGATCAGCGCGATGGCGGCCAGCACACAGAACATCCCGAGGACCCACAGCAAGGTGTCGTCGACGACGGCGGTCGGCAGGCCGGTCACGATGGTCTGCGAGCCGCCGTGGCGTGGATGCAGGCCGATCAGCCGGTACCGTCCGAGCCCGTCGAGGTCAACGGTTTCGGGCTCCCGAGTAGCCGAGACCTGGGACAGTTGCGTGGCCGCGGTCGCGCTCACCTCGACGCGGTCACCGTCGGCGGTGATGACGCCGGCGTCCACCGGACGATTCGGCGCCACCACCGCTCCGACCGTGCGGGCGGCCTGCCCCGGGGCGTTCAGGAATCCAGGACCCGGTCCGTCCTCGGGGTCGAACGGAAAGCGGTGATGGCGGTGCATTCCCGGCGGGGGCGGGGTCCCCGGTGGTGGCGGCGGCAATTCGAAGATGGCGGCCGAGCGCCGGCCGGCCTCGATCAGTTGGTCGTCGAGCTGGTTCATCAGAAACCGTTGCAGCGCAAACTCTGTCGCCACGCCGATACTCGCGCATACCACCGCCAGCAGAGCAACCTGGGTGACCACCAGCCGCGCCCGCAGCGACCACGTCCGTGGCGCCCACCAGCGGGCGGAGCTCGCGGTCCCGGCCGTCACCTCAGCGCGCGGGCCGCAGGACATAACCCGCACCGCGCAGCGTGTGGATCATCGGTTCCCGTCCGCTGTCGATCTTCTTGCGCAGATACGAGACATACAGCTCGACGATGTTGGAACGGCCGCCGAAGTCGTAGCTCCACACGCGGTCGAGGATCTGGGCCTTGCTCAACACGCGCTTGGCGTTGCGCATCATGAAGCGCAGCAGCTCGAACTCGGTGGCGGTGAGGGTGATGGGATCACCGGCGCGGGTCACCTCATGGCTGTCCTCATCGAGGACGAGGTCGCCGACGACGATCTTGGCGCCGCCGTCCTCACTGGTGACGCCGGTGCGCCGGAGCAGCGCACGCAGCCGCAGCACCACTTCCTCCAGGCTGAACGGTTTGGTGACGTAGTCGTCACCGCCTGCGGTCAGGCCCGCGATGCGGTCCTCCACCGAATCCTTGGCGGTAAGCAGCAGCAGGGGCAGCCCGGGAATCTGTTCACGCAGCTTGCGCAGGACATCCAGACCACTCATGTCGGGCAGCATCACGTCGAGTACGACCACGTCGGGCGGGCTCTCGCGGGCCGCGGCGATGGCACTTGCGCCGTCGCCTGCCGTAGCGATGTCCCAGCCCTCGTATCGCAGCGCCATCGAGACGAGTTCGGCCAGTACCGGTTCGTCGTCGACTACCAGGACCTGGATCGGATTGCCATCGGCACGGCGCATGACGGCGCGCCCGGACTCGGAATCGGTGCCATTGGTCGTGCTGCTCACCCGGTTATTATTCGCCCGCTCGTTAGGCCCCGACTGAGCGCTTTCTATGTGCCGGCTGTGAAGAATCGCCACATCTGGGCCAGAGCCCGTACACAGCGGGCACACAGCCGGCCGCGGCAACGTGGACCGAATGAGCATCCGACCCACTGTTGCCGCAGTCGGCATCGCGACGGCGATCGCAGGGCTCGGCGGCGCGGCGGTGTATGCCGCCACCGACACCCAGGACCCCGGCCGCCACGGGCCGCCGCCCTGGATGCAGGGGCAATCCCACGAAAGGCCCGATCCCGCCACAATCCACAGCGAGGCGGTGCTGACCGAGGGCGGCGGCTACCGTACAGCGCTGTTTCAAACCGGCACGATCACCGACCTGAGCGCAACGTCGGTCACGGTGCGCAGCAACGACGGATTCGTCCAGACCTACAGCCTGCCCGACGGCGCCAAGCCTCCGTTCGGGGTCAACGACCGGGTCCTGGTCCGCGGCACCCGCAGCGGCACGGCACCGCAGGACAAGCCGACGGTCACCAGCATCGCCGAGGCGCCCGGTCCTCAACCGTTGCCGTAGCCGTCGGGCAGATCCACCTTCACCGTCGGCTTCGCGAAAGAAGTCTCGAGTTCGGTGGGAGCTGTTGTCTTCGTTACGGTTTCACCGACGTTGACCGCCGGTACCGCACGACTGCTCGGCGCCTCGGCCATCGTCGCCCCGAATGCGCCCATCGTTGCCAGTGCGATCGCTCCGACACCGGCCATCACGTACTTGGTCCGCTTGCTGCGGTCGTCTCCTGTCACAGAAACCTCCCTACCGGGGCCCGCGGGCGAGGTAAACCCGACTCAGGCGGCCCCGGCAAGTGAGATCAGCGGTGATCAGTGCGGTGTGGCAAACCCGGACGGCGTGGTCGCCGAGACCGTCGGCGAGGCCTCGGACGTCTCGGGAGCAGACGGCGCAGTCGTCTCGGTAACCGTCTGTCCAGTGGTGATGGCAGGCGGCTCCACCCGCTGCTGGGCTCCGGCGAGGCCCCCGCCCATCGCCACCCCGAGCACGGCCGTAGCTAACCCGCCGATCGCCCCGACGCCGGCGGTGACCAATTTGAGATTTCGCTGATTGTTTTCCTTCGCGCTACCCAATGCGCTCACCTCCCGTCGCACGTATAACCCCGGCGGGTGGAGGTGAAACCAAGATCGGCGAGCGCGCCCGCTCAGTGCGTGGTGGCGAACCCGGACGGCGGCGTGTACCCCTTGATCGCAGGCACAGCCATCGACACCGCCGGCGCGGTCGGCGGGGTGGTCTCGGTGCTGGTCTGACCGATGTTCATATGCGATCCGGAAGCCAAGGGCTGCGAAGCGGCCCCCAGGTGAACGTCCGAGACCGCTCCGAACACGCCCAGCCCCACCACTGCCGCCCCACCGGCGACCGCAGCGATCACTTTCACATTCTTCAGTCCGCTGACCTTCATGTATTTCAGTGAACGCCTGATTTCTATGCCGAGGCTGTGGCACGACTGTCAGTTACCCGTTGAGCGCTGACCGGTTTCCGCTTCCGGCTGATTTACCCTGTCTGGCATGCAGCCGTGGGCAGGACCGACCGGATGACGCGCTTTCTGGCGCGCCGGCTGCTCAACTACATCGTCTTGCTGGCCCTGGCATCGTTCCTGACGTTCACGCTGACGTCGCTGAACTTCAAACCTCTCGACAGCCTCGAGCAGCGCAATCCACGGCCACCGCAGTCCGCGATCGACGCCAAGGCCGCCGAGCTCGGCCTCGACAAACCCATCCCGCTCCGCTACGCGAACTGGGCGGCCGACGCGGTCCGCGGCGACTTCGGCACCACAGTGACCGGTCAGCCGGTGAGTGACGAGCTGTGGCGACGCATCGGGGTGACCCTGCGGTTGCTCGTCATCGGCGCGATATCGGGAGCTGTGATCGGTGTGGTGGTCGGGGCTTGGGGCGCCATCCGTCAGTACCGGCTGTCCGACCGCGTGATCACCGTGCTGTCCCTGCTGGTGATCAGTACGCCGTCCTTCGTGATCGCCAACATGCTGATCCTGGCCGCACTGAACGTGAACTCGGTTCTCGGCGTCCAGATCTTCGAGTACACGGGAGAGACGGCGCCGGTTCCCGTCGGCGGTCCCTGGGACCAGTTCGTCGACCGGTTGCAACACCTGGTGCTTCCGACGTTCACCCTGGCGCTGATGGCCATCGCCGGCTACAGCCGGTACCAGCGCAACGCGATGCTCGATGTGCTCGGCCAAGACTTCATCCGCACCGCCCGGGCCAAGGGGCTGACTCGGCGCCGCGCCCTGTTCAAGCACGGGCTGCGTACCGCACTCATCCCGATGGCCACGCTGTTCGCCTACGGGGTGGCCGGACTGGTCACCGGTTCGGTGTTCGTCGAAAAGATCTTCGGCTGGCACGGCATGGGTGAATGGGTGGTGCAAGGCATTGCCACCCAGGACACCAACATCATCGCGGCCATCACAGTGTTCACGGGCACCGTGATCCTGGTGGCCGGTCTGCTCTCCGACGTCATCTACGCGATGCTCGACCCGAGGGTGCGAGTCACATGACCCAGACCTCAGCTCCCACCGGGGATGCCGCCGCGGCCCGCTCGGGTCTGCACACCGAGGAGTTCGCCACCCGGCGCACCCTCGTTTTCCGCCGGTTCCTGCGCAACTGGCCCGCCGTGGCGTCGCTGGCACTGCTCGTGATCATGTTCGTGGCCTGCTATGTGCTGCCATCGCTGCTGCCCTACAGCTATTCGGACCTCGACTACTACGCGCTGCAAGAGCCACCGTCGACCGATCACTGGTTCGGCACCAATGCACTCGGGCAGGACATCTTCGCCCAAACCCTGCGCGGCATGCAGAAATCCATGCTCATCGGTGTGTGCGTGGCGTTCATCTCGACCGTCATCGCCGCAACGGTCGGTTCGGTCGCCGGATACTTCGGTGGCTGGCGCGACCGTACGCTCATGTGGATCGTCGATGTGCTGCTGGTGGTACCCAGCTTCATCCTCATCGCGATCGTCACACCCCGGTTGAGCCAGTCCGATCGCGTGTTCTGGCTGATCGTGCTGCTCTCGGCGTTCAGCTGGATGATCAGCTCGCGCATCGTGCGCGGGATGACCCTGAGCCTGCGGGAACGCGAATTCGTCTTGGCCGCCCGCTATATGGGCGTGAGCAGCTGGCGCATCATCGTGCGCCACATCCTGCCCAACGTGGCATCCATCCTCATCATCGACACCGCTCTCAATGTCGGGGTGGCGATCCTGTCCGAAACCGGTTTGAGCTACCTGGGATTCGGCATCCAGGCGCCCGATGTATCGCTGGGCACATTGATCGCCGACGGCACCAAGTCCGCCACCACCTTCCCCTGGGTGTTCCTGTTCCCGGCCGGGGTGCTGGTGCTGATCATCCTGTGCGCCAACCTGATCGGCGACGGTCTGCGCGACGCGATCGATCCGGGGAGCGGCCGGCTACGGCGGCGGAAGTTCAATCACCGGCTCCGCCGGGGGCAGGCACGCGGATGACACGACTCCTCGAAGTTGCCGATCTGACGGTGGACTTCCCCACCGACACCAACGTGGTACATGCGGTCCGGGGCGTTGACTTTCACGTCGACGCCGGCGAGGTCGTCGCCCTCGTCGGGGAATCCGGCGCGGGGAAATCGGCCAGCGCCATGGCCGTCGTGGGTCTGTCGCCCGAGTTCGCCGAGGTGTCCGGATCGGTGCGGCTGCGGGGTGAGGAACTGATCGGCCGTTCTGATGCCGAGATGTCGCGAATTCGCGGCAACACGATCGGCACGGTGTTCCAGGACCCGATGTCCGCGCTGACCCCGGTGTACACCGTGGGCGATCAGATCGCCGAGGCGCTGCAGGCACACAACCGCGACCTGGGCCGGCGCGCGGCCCGGTCCCGAGCGGTGGAACTGCTGGAGCTGGTCGGCATCGCCCAGCCGGAGCAACGCGCCCGCTCGTTCCCCCACGAGCTGTCGGGCGGCGAACGCCAGCGCGTGGTCATCGCCATCGCCATCGCCAACGACCCCGATCTGCTGATCTGCGACGAGCCCACCACCGCGCTGGATGTCACGGTCCAGGCGCAGATCCTCGACGTGCTCAAGACCGCACGCGACGTCACGGGAGCCGGGGTGCTGATCATCACCCACGACCTCGGCGTGGTGGCCGAGTTCGCCGACCGGGCCCTGGTGATGTACGCCGGACGGGCCGTCGAGGATGCCCCCGTCGCCGGCCTGTACGAACGGGCACGGATGCCGTACACCGTGGGGCTGCTCGGTTCGGTTCCGCGCCTGGACGCCCCGCAGGGCACCCGGCTCGTGCCGATCCCGGGTGCACCGCCGTCGCTCACCACGACACCGACCGGCTGCCCGTTCGCGCCGCGCTGCCCGCTGGCCATCGACGAATGTGAAGCCGCCGAGCCAGAACTCATCGAGTTGGCTCCGGATCACCATGCCGCCTGCATCCGCACCGAGCAGGTGGCCGGGCGTAGCGCCGCCGAGATCTATCAGGTACCGGGCACGGCGGGCACCACCGCGGAGAAACCCTCGGACGACGCCGATGTGGTGCTGCGAGTGCGCGAGCTGACCAAGACGTACAAGCTCACCAAGGGCGTCGTGTTCCGCAGACAGGTCGGTGAGGTCAAAGCGGTCGACAACATCAGCTTCGACCTGCGCAGTGGACGCACCCTCGGAATCGTCGGTGAGTCCGGATCCGGCAAATCCACGACCTTGCACCAGATCCTGAACCTCACCGGCCCGCAATCGGGTTCGATCGAAGTGCTCGGCTCCGACGTTGCCACCCTGAACCGCAAGACGCGCCGCGCCCTGCGCACCGACCTTCAAGTGGTGTTCCAGGATCCGGTCGCCTCACTGGATCCGCGCCTGCCGGTGTCAGAGGTGCTGGCAGAGCCGTTGATCGCCAACGGCCTCGACAAACCGCGAATCGACGGCCGCGTGGCCGAGCTGCTCGAGCTGGTGGGCCTGCGACGCGCCGACGCCGGCCGCTATCCGGCCGAGTTCTCCGGCGGCCAGAAACAGCGAATCGGGATCGCCCGGGCTCTCGCACTGCAGCCCAAGATCATCGCGCTCGACGAGCCGGTCTCCGCCCTGGACGTGTCCATCCAGGCCGGAATCATCAACCTGCTGCTGGACCTCCAGGACCAGTTCGGCCTGGCCTATCTGTTCGTCTCCCACGATCTGTCAGTGGTCAAGCATCTGGCCCACGACATCGTCGTGATGTACAAGGGCGCGGTCGTCGAGCAAGGTTCTTCAGATGCGGTGTTCACCGACCCGCAGCACCCGTACACCCGCAAGTTGCTGGCCGCCGTGCCGCAACCGAAGCCGGTCGACTGAGTTCACCTGTTGTACGGAGTCTCGCGGACCCAACTGAACCCCCTCTCCACCAACGGAAACGAGTTCGGATCCACCTTGGTGCACCAGGCGTGGATGCGGTGCCCGGCGTAGTCGTCGGCGTCGATCACCAAGCGGTCGGGTCCCGGCCACCAGTAGGTCAGGCGCACCCGTACCGGCGTCTGCCTGGAGGTTCCCAGCTCGATGTAGTGATTCAAGTCGATGAAGTGCCGGCTCGCATCGATCGTGCCACCGTATTCCTCGAACGAGTCGTCCATGTGCTGGATGGTCAGCCGCATCGGATCGGCAAGATTGAACGAACGGTCGAAAATCACTCGACGCCACTGCAATTCGTCAGTCAGCAGCGGATCACGCCGGTATCCCTCGGCCGAGAAGCCGTCGACGCGGTAGATGCCGTAGAGCTCGGGAACCGGCCTGGCCCACTGTTGCCAGTTCTGCGCCGCGGTGACACCGAACAGCATTGTGCCGACCAGTAGTTGGGCCACCAACGCGATTCGGTTGGCCCGCCCCGAGGTGAACAGCTGGGGTGTACGTGCCGCGGGAACGGCGCGATCAGAGAACAGCACCGTCGTCAGCCGCGCGGCGTAGGGCGCCAGCAAGAACAGGCTCATCAGCAGCAGCATCGACGACACGGTCTTGAGGCGGATGTCGTAGGTCATGTTGAGCAGGAAGACCTGTGTCATGTCGATCGCTGCCAACAGGGCGCCCGCCGGCACCGCCCTCGGGAGCACCAGCAATACCCCGGCCAGCAGCTCTGCCGACCCGAGTGCGATCTGGTACGGCTGCGAGATGCTCACCTGTGACCACAACACGCCCTGCGGGCTGAAGTTGCCGAACGGCTCGACCAGACGGTTCAGTACGAACGGCATCTGGGTGGGAATGGCCTTGGCCATCCCGAAATAGAACATCGCCGTGGCCAGTACGAATCGCAGGTACAGGGTGAGCCAGGCAGCCAAGCGCGTGTAGTTGTCGCGATGACGGTCAAGTACCGACCAGACGACAGTCGCAATTGTGGAGACCACCAGCATCAGAAACAGTGCAGTCCACTGGAATGCGCTGTCGCTGCCCACCTGCATGCTCTCGATCCGCAGTCCGAGAACTGCGGATGCGGTCCAATCGATCAACGGACGCACCGCTTCAAGCAGGCCTGCAACCGATGACCACGGCAGAGGGATCCCGGCGCCCGCCAACAACACCGGAGTAAGCCCCACGAAACAAGCCAGCCCGAAAAGGCCGAAGTAGCAGAACCCGAAGCGGAAACCGATTCGCGTCACCGGCGACCAGCGAACATCGGTGCCAGTGGTGTCCGTCACGGCCGCGCCTCCCCCGTCGAAAAACCCGGGTCCCACGGTATCGGTTGCCGTTCCAACGCAACCGCCGAACCGGCGCTGCCCGAGTCCTGACCCCATAGCGGCCCGCGTACCTCTAGCATCGGCGGCATGAACGGATTCAACATCCGACGATTGGCTATCGCCACCGTTGTTGCCGGCCTCGCTCTCACCGGATGTTCCGGCGGTGATCGGGAGACCCCGTCCGCCGGCGGAAACGCCGAGATCGGCACCACCAACGACATCAATCCGCAAGACGTCGCGAACCTGCGCCAGGGCGGCGACCTGCGCCTGGCGCTGACCGAGTTCCCGTCGAACTTCAATCCCCTGCACATCGACGGCAACACCGGCGACGTCGGCGCACTCACCAAGCCCACGATGCCCCGCGCCTTCGTGATCGCCGCCGACGGATCGGCGACGGTGAACACCGAATACTTCACCAACGTCGAACTGACGGGCACCAGCCCGCAGGTCGTCACCTACACGATCAACCCCAAGGCCGTGTGGTCCGACGGCACGCCGATCACCTGGGAGGACATCAAGTCCCAGGTCGAGGCCAACAGCGGGAAGAACCCGGCATTCGTCATCGCCGCGCCGAACGGGTGCGAGCGGGTCGCCTCGGTGACCCGCGGTGTGGACGACCGCCAGGCCGTGATGACCTTCGCCAAGCCCTACGCCGACTGGAAGGGCATGTTCGCCGGCAACGGACGACTGCTGTCCAAGAGCATGACCGCCACCCCCGAGGCGTTCAACAAGGCCCAGCTCAGCGCGCCCGGGCCGTCGGCAGGCCCGTTCCTGGTGTCCAACATCGACCGGGGGGCGCAGCGGATCACGTTGAGCCGCAACCCGAAATGGTGGGGCGCCCCTCCGCTGCTGGATACCATCACGTTTCTGGTGCTCGATGACGCCGCCCGTATCCCGGCGCTGCAGAACAAAACCATCGACGCCACCGGCACCGCGTCACTGGACGAGCTGACCATCGCCCGCAAGACCGCCGGGATCAGCATCCGGCGGGCCCCGTCGGCCAGCTGGTACCACCTGACGTTCAACGGCGCGCCCGGTTCGATCCTGGCCGACCCGGCGCTGCGCAGTGCGGTCGCCAAGGGCATCGACCGGCAGGCACTGGCCAACATCACCCAGCGTGGTCTCACCGACAACCCCGTGCCGCTGAACAACCACATCTTCGTCGCGGGCCAGCAGGGTTATCAGGACAACGCCGGCTCGGTCGCGTTCGATCCCGAGAAAGCCAAGGCCGAGCTCGACGCACTGGGCTGGAAAGTGCCTGAAGGGCGGCAGTTCCGGGAGAAGGACGGCAAGGAACTGGTCATCCGCAACGTGTTCTACGACGCCGGCAGCACCCGGCAGGTCGCCCAGATCGCGCAGAACATGCTCGGCCAGATCGGGGTGAACCTGAAGCTCGACACCAAGCCGGGCACCGGGTTCTTCACCAACTACATCATCAAGGGGGATTTCGACATCGCCCAGTTCGCGTTCCTCGGTGACGCATTCCCGCTGAGCTCGCTGACGCAGATCTATGCCCAGGACGGAGCGAGCAACTTCGGCAAGATCGGTAGCCCGGAGATCGACGCAAAGATCGAGCAGACGCTGGAGGAGCTGGACCCTGCCAAGGCGTTGACCCTGGCCAACGAGCTGGACAAGATGCTGTTCGACGAGGTGTTCAGCCTCCCGCTGTTCCAGTCGCCCGGAAACGTCGCGGTGCGCAGCAGCCTCGCCAATTTCGGGGCCCCCGGCTTGGCCGACATCGACTACACCAAGGTCGGTTTCCTCAAGTAACTGTGGGACCCGCACACCTGGAGCTGGTCGGCGACGTCACCGTGGGCATGGCTGCGGGGATGTACAGCTGGTGCATCCTGCTGACGTTCACGATTCCGTCCACGGCGCCATCCGCGGAGCTGATCGGAGGCGTGCTGGCCCATCCCCGCTACCGTCATGACCACATCTCTAGGTGGACACCTGCGAAGCAGGAGCCGGTGCACGGGCCCTACCGGCTCGAAGCGCTCAAAGCTGATGGCTTCCAGCGATGTTCGCGGGCGACGGCGGTGGATATCTTGTGGTCGTGGCCGATGACGAACCTGAATCCGTGGGTGAGCGCCGGATTCCTGTTGTCACGTGAATTGGTGATGGCGTGGACTTCACCGATCCTGAGCGACGCTGATGAGATCTACCGGCTCAGCGTGCCGCGTGACGGCAACGAGCACTCGTACGGATGGGTGATCGGCCTCAACGGGTATCACGAATTCCTCGCGGTCAGCCGCCGCCGAGCCACGGCCACCGTGATCATTGCCTCGGATGACTGACCGTGGGCACCGCCGCCTCCACGGCGGTGGCCACCGCGATCGCCGACACTGCCGCCCGGATTGCCGGGCGAGCAGGCAAGGCGTCCAATTCATCGGCGGTGGCCGAAAGCTGTTCGGCCACACCGTCGCGCACGGCACGGATCACTGCCAGTGCGGCGTGCTCCCTGGTGTCGATCACACTGTGCGCCACCGTCGGCATGCGAACCAACACAGCCCCGGGCACAAGTTCCGCGATCCGCTCGGCGACAGCCGGTGGGGTGGTCAGATCCCGACCACCTGACAGCACCACGGTGGGCCAGTGGAAATCGGGCAATTCGGCCGGCAGGTCGAACGGTTCGGCCTCGAAGGGTTCGAAGAACTTCGCGCTGCCGATCATATCGGCCATCTCCAACGCCGGGTCGAGCGGCAGCCCGTCGGGCACCCCGGCGTAGTTCAATTCACGAAAGGCGATTCGCCCGACCAGGTCTACCTCATTGCGGTACGGCGCCTTTCGCGTCGACAACCGACTCAGTCGGGCTAGCGCCGACCAGACCACCGTGCGGCCGCGCAGCAACAAGTCCAGCTGACGATCCAGCAGCCCGGCGCCGCCGAAGCCGTACAGCAGGCCGGCCAATTCTCCTCCCCTGGTGGCCAATGCGCCGTCGGCCACCAGGCGCCGGACCTTGGGCGCCAGATCTGCGGTCTCAGGGTCGGTGCCTTCCCACAGCAGGCCGCGAATGGCGCTGCGCATGGCTTCGATGTCAGCGGTGGACAGCAGCGGTGAGTCCAGCACCATCGCCGCGACCCGCTCCGGGTGGCGCACCCCGAAGCCGGCGGCGATGTAGCTTCCGTATGACGTGCCGTACAGCAGGGCCTCGTGCACGCCGGCGTCGTCGAGGACGGCGGCGACATCGTCGACGACCTGCTCGACGGTGATGGCTGCCGGGGGCAGATCCGTGCCCGCGTCGGTGTGGCGAGACATCCCGACACCGCGATGCTCGATCATGATGGTGTCGAATCCGGCTGCGGCCGCCCGTCGCCGCAGCCCGCGATACGGCTGGATCGACGCCACACCGGGACCTCCCGGAACGATCACCACCGGGCGGGCCGATTTGCGCCCGGCCCGCACATAGAACAGGTCGAACTGCTCGTCAGAACCCGGGGTGACCGGACGTCGCACCGCCCGTACCCCCGGCAGCGCAGCCAGCTTGTCATGCACCCGCCTGCGCTTGGCATTCATGGTCATTGCGCTCCATTCTGCCGCGCAACGCTCAGATCAGATAGATGGTGAAGATCGCTCCGAACAACACCACCAGCCAGCCGTCGGTGGCGAGCTTGAGCCACCTCGGCGCGGTCCGGACCTCCATGAACTGCCGGATGATCAAACGGGACTTGATCAGCGTCAACGCAAGCACCAGCGCGGTGATCGGCACACTGGCCCGCAGCGCGTCCGAATACTGCGCCGGTGCCAACCACCAGGATCCGACGGTGATGGCGACCAGTACCAGCCACGTCTGGGTCACAGCCTTGTCGGTCATCGTCACCTCACCACGTACAGCAGGCCGAAGATGATCACCCAGAGCAGGTCGACCATGTGCCAGTAGACCGCGCTCGCCTCCACGACCGATGCGCGCCGTCGGGACGGATTGCGCAATTCCCGCACGATCACGCCCAACACGATGAGGCCGATCAGGACGTGGATCAGGTGCACACCCGTCAGCACGTAGTAGAACGAGTAGAACATCTCGGAATTGGTGTGCCCGTTCCGGATCTTGACGACCCATTCATAACCCTTGCAGGCCATGAACATCAGGCCTCCCACGCCGCCGGCGTAGGTGAGCCGGACGGCCACCTCATGACGGCCGGCGCGGCCGGCCAACACTGCCCGGGCCACCAACCAGGAACTGGTCAGCAGGATCACGGTGTTGACGACACCGATGGTGATGTCGAGATGCTGTTGCGCGCGTAGGAACTCGTCCGGATACATCGTGCGGTAGATCATGAAGACGATGAAGTAGCCACCGAAGATGACCAGGTCGCCGAGCACCATCACCCACATGTGCCCGTCGCCGGGCAGGTGCTCCGACGACGCCTGGGGCTGTGAATCAGTTTGCGTCACTGCTTGTTTCCTCACGCTTGAGGGCCTGCCGCAGCAGCACGATCAGGGCAGACAGCCAGACGGAGAAGACCACCACCGCCCACCAGAAGGCGATTGATCCGTTCCAGGCGAACGGCCCTGACTCGAACACGAACATCTGGGTGGCGATCACCTCGGTGATGATCTGCCAGATGGTCACATAGGCGAACCACGCCGGGAAGATCTGGTTCTTGTCGTAGAGGATCGCAATCGCGAACACCAGGTAGGCCGCCGTGAAACACCCCAATGATCCGTTGTAGGAAAGCATTCCGAGGTCATAGAGCAGGCTGATCAGTTCCGGGTCACGGTCCGGCCGAAACGCCGCCGTGAGAAAGCACACCGATACCAACAAGAACCCGGGCAGCGCGCCGACGCCCATGCCGCCGATGTAGCCGTAGGCGAACACCGACCCCACCGACATGCGCTTGATCTGGTAGGCGACCAATCCGTTGGTCATCGCCGCCCCGCCGAGCAGGATCAGCAGCAGACAGAAGCCGATCTTGATGGTCAGACCGTGCTCGACGAAGAACGCCACCTTGTCGGCAGCGGTGACATCGGGGCGCGGTGGCGGCGTCACTCGGGTCAGGATGCAGATGATGACACCGAAGGCGCCGTACCAGAGCGGGAAGAACCAGGTCATCAGCCGCACGTCGGGTCTGCCCGGCGGCGCCTCGGTCTGAACTGTCACGCCCGCACCCGAGCTTCCACGACCCCGTCTTGAACAGCCTGGCTGAGTACCGCGCGGCGCAGCACGAAGAACATCACGATGACGAAGACCGCGAACGCACCGTTGCGCAACCAGAAGGCCAGCACACCGTCCCACGCCAGCGGCCCGGTGTGGAAAACCGCAGCACCCGCAGCCGGGATCATCGCCACCGCGGTGGCCAGCGAGTAGTGCCCGACCCAGCGCGGAAACACCGGTTCGGGCCCGTTGTCGAAGTAGACCGCCACCGCCAGCAAGACGAACTGCGACACCACCATGCCCACCGGAGCGACCAGCACGATCCAGGCCAGGTCGTTGAGCAGCATGATCAGTTCGGGCTTGCGGTCCGGGCGAAACGCCGCCACCAGGAAGAACACGTTGGACAGCGCGAAGATCGTGGCACCGCTGACCGCAGCAGTCAGGTAGCAGTAGGCGAACACATGGCTCTGGGTCTTCATCCGCTTCATCTGAACGACGATCACCATGAAGAACGGCAGGATCAGGATCCCGCACAGGTTGAACGTCACCTGGCTGAACCGGATCCACGCGGTGTGGTCGGCATAGAAACCGGCAACCTGCTGCGCGCTCCAGGTGGGCGACATGGGTGGCCAGAAGCCGGGGAATGCCAGCGCTGCCACCAGCAGGACCATGCCGACTGCCGGCCCAGTCCACAGGCTCACCCACTGCGCCTTGATATTGCCGGCTTTCGGCAGGTCTTGAACCTGCTCCAGGATCTGCACGTCAACCTCCAAAACTGACTTGAGTCAGAACCACACGCTCTCGAAACCGTAACGGCAGTGCGATTGAAATGAAAGAGTCAATACTGAGTTAAGTCAGTTTGTCTGTCGTAGCATCAGGTCTGTGCTCACCGGACCGCCACGCAGCCGCAAGGGCCTGCAGACTCGGGAGCGGCTCCTGGGCGCGGCGATCTCCGAGTTCAAGCGCGGCGGCATGGCCGCGGCCGAAACCGCCGCGATCGCGTCGGCCGCAGGCGTCGCCCACGGCACCTTCTTCTTCCATTTCCCCACCAAGGAACACGTCCTGTTGGAACTGGAGCAGCGAGAACAACAGAGAATGGCCGCCGATCTGGCCCGGTTCTTCGCCACTCCGCATAACGTCGCCGACACTCTGGCCGAAATGGTGCGAGTACTGGAGAAGCTCGAACGGCGCCTCGGCGGCCGGCTGTTCAAAGACTTTCTGGCCCTGCACTTTTCCACCTCCCGGCCCCCGTCTGAGGAATGGACGTACCATCCGGTGATCGTCGCGGTGATCGAGGAGCTCCAACGCGCACAGCAGCGTGGTGAGATTCCCGCCGAAGTGGACGTGATGCACAACGGCATGTCGTTTCTGGCCGGGCTGTACGCACTGCTGATCACCATCCCGGAGGCCGCCGAGGTCCGAGCCCCGGTGATGGCCGAGTATCTGACCACCTACCTGTACGGCCTGCGGGTGCTGCCTTAGGTTCGGGCTGATCCAAACACGTGCCCACCGGAGACCGGTCCGGATACAAACTTGCCATGACCACCGTCGAGAACGTGACTCGTGTCCTGCCCGGTACCTCGGAGTGGGATAACCTACTGGCGTCGATCGCCGCGGGCGCCAAAGACCGCGACCTGAACGACGAGAACCCATTCGATCAGGTGGCGGCACTCAAGCGGGCAGGCTTCGGCACCCTTCGGCTGCCCGAGTCCCTCGGGGGCGCCGGATTCACCGTGCCGCAGCTGTTCTCCGCGGTGATCGACGTGGCGAAAGCCGATCCCATTGTCGCCCATATCTTCCGGACTCATTTCTGGTTCACCGAGGAGCGACTGCGCACCGCTGATGATCCGGTGTCCAGGTACTGGATCGGCAAGATCGCCGAAGGCAAGATCTTCGGCAACGCGTTCAGCGAGAAGGGCTCGCTCGCCGTGGGCAGCCTGGTGTTCAACACCCGGTTGTTGGCTGACGGTGCCGGCGCCTTCCGGCTGACCGGGGAGAAGTACTACAGCACCGGCACCCTGTTCTCGGACTACCTGACCGTCACCGCAACCACGGACCACGACTCGGTGGCCAACGTCCTGGTGCCGACCGACCGCGAGGGTGTCCGCCTCGTCGACGACTGGGACGGCTTCGGCCAACGCCGCACCGGGACCGGCACCACCACGTTCACCGATGTTGCCGTCGCCGCCGACGAGATCCTCACCGATACGCCCTATGACGCCGAACCGGTACCGACCGTGCAGTACGCCTCGCTGCAGCTGTTCATCCACGCGGTGGTGGCAGGCATCCTGGCCAATGTCGTCGACGACGGCGTGGCCCTGCTGCGCTCGCGCGAGCGCAACTTCAGCCACGCCGTCACCGAGCGGCCCACCGACGACCCGCTGCTACAACGCCAGCTCGGAGTGCTGGCCAGCACCGCCTATGTGGCGCGGGCCGCGGTCCTCGATGCGGCCGCAGCGATCGGAGCGGCCACCGACTCGGCGGTCGACGGCGTGCCTGACCAGAAGCTCGCCGCGGAAGCCCAACTCAAGGTCGCGAAGGTCAAAGTCCACCTCGACGACGTCGCACCGGAGGCCGCCACGCGGCTGCTGGAGCTCGGCGGGGCCAGCGCCGCCTCTCGCCAGCGCAACCTGGACCGGCACTGGCGCAACATCCGCACCATCACGCTGCACAACCCGGTGGCGTACAAGGCTCGGGTGATCGGACAGAACCTGTTGCACGGCACACCCCTTCCGGCCAACGCCTACTTCTGATCCGCTTCACATCACTCGTGGCGCATGGCCGCACGCACGCAACCGCGTAGCCACCGGTGGGCACCGTCGGCGTGGTAGCGCGGATGCCAGGCCATGCTGAGCACGAGCGGCGGCAGATCGAGCGGAATCTCGAACGTCTGCAGTCCGAAGGTGTCGATGGCATGCTGCCCGATCCGCACGGGCAGCATGCCCACCAGATCGCTGTCCTTGATCAAGAAGAGCCCGCCCGCCGGATTGGGCGCACAGACCACCACTCGTCGGCGCAGGCCGTGCTCGGCGAGCAACTCGTCAACCGGACCGCGCAGCCGGCCACGCCGAGAGAACACCACATGCTCGGCAGCGGCAAACCGCTTGAGCGTGACGCGTTTTCCGGCCAGCGCATGCCCTGAACGTACAACTCCGACAAACCGATCGTTCACCACGTGCTCGATGTGGGTCTCCGGTTCGGTGCGGCGGATCTGGCCGATCTCGATATCGACACTGCCGTCCCGCAACGACTGCGTGTCCTCATGGCTCTCCCCCACGAACCGCACCGTGACGCCGGGAGCTTGCGCGCGAATCTGCGCGAGCAGCCGCGAGCCGATCGTACTGAACAAACCCTCGCCCAACTGGACCGCGAACGTGCGCTGCAGGGTTGCGGGCTCAGGAACATCCGGCGGGATGAACACGGATCTGGCCTGTGCCACGATGTCGTGCACCGTACCCTGCATCGCCAATGCCCTTGGCGTTGGGACCATTTCACGGCCGGCGCGCACCAATACCGGATCACCCAGAACACGCCGCAACCGGGCCAGTGTCCGGCTCATCGCCGGGGACGACGTGTGCAGGCGCTGCGCTGCCCCGCCGACGCTGCGTTCGTCGAGCAACGCATCCAGGGCGAGCAGCAGGTTGAGGTCGAGGTGAGGCTCCATCGTCGATTCCATTTCTGACAACTATTGCTTACCAAACATGCACTGGAAGGCAATCCAGAGCGAGAATACCGTGAACGGCATGACGAATACGCTCGCGACCGCCCCGGTCTCCACCGTGCTGCAACATCTTCTGGAGGCCGAACAGCGGAATGACCCGGCCGCCTTCGCTACCATCGGCGGCTATCCAGTTGACGCCGACGCGGCCCAGCGCGCCGAGAAGTTCAAAGATGTGTACATGTCGGTCTCGGAGACCGGTGGACAACTGCTCTATCTGCTCGCTCGTGCGGTGGGCGCCCGCAACGTCGTCGAATACGGCACGTCGTTCGGCGTGTCGACCCTCTACCTCGCCAGCGCGGTCCGTGACAACGGCGGCGGAACTGTCGTCGGGACAGAGTTGCAGCCCGACAAAGCCGCTGCGGCCCAACGCAATTTCGATGCCGCCGGTCTCGGCGACGTGATCGACCTTCGCGTCGGCGACGCCCGCGACACGCTGTCCGACATCGCCGGACCGGTCGATCTCGTACTGCTCGACGGCTGGCCGGAACTGGCTTTGCCGGTCCTCGAGCTCCTCGAGCCTCGGCTCCGGCCGGGAACGCTGATCCTGGTCGATGACGTCAATCTCGACTTCGGCCACGACGCGCACGGCGCCCTGCTGAGCTACCTCGCCGAATCCGAGGCCTACCTCGCGGTCACACTGCCGGTTTCCGACGGCATCCAGGCGTGCGTGCGACTGGCCTGAGCCGGCTAGGTGGTCAATTCGATGTGGTGCGCGTCGCCGACGGCGGCGTAGCGCTCCGGGCTGCAGGTCAACACGATGACCTGCCCATCTCCGCCGACGGCGTCGAACACCGCCCCCATCTTGGTCAGCCGTTCGGGATCGGTGAAACCGAGTGCGTCGTCGATGACGACGGGCACGCTGTCCTCCTTGGCCACCATCGAGGCGCCGGCCAGGCGCGCAACGATGGCCAATTGTTCCTTGGCTCCGCCCGACAGCGATTCGTACGGCACGGTGCGTCCGGAAAGCGTGCGGGTGCGAATGTTGAGGTCGCTGTCGACGTCGACCTCGAAATCCTCCCCGAACACGAGCCGGCCGAGCCGCTGCACCTCGAGGCGGAACGGGTCCGCGTAACGCTGACGGGTGGCATCACGGTGGCGTGCCATCACCGACCGCAGAGTCTCGGCCGCACGGGCTCGCCGATGTACCCGGAGGTACTCGGTGTGGGCGTGCTCCCGTTCGGTCTCGGCGGCATCGAGAAGCCCCTTGCGCCCCTGGGTGCCGTACACCTTGAGCTGCCCGGCCAGCTCCTGCAGGCCATCGGCTGCCGCGCGGTGCCGAGTATCGAGCGCTTGGGCACAGCGGGCCGCCTCGTCGAGCGCAGCCTGCACCGAATCTGGCGCAGTAGCCGACAATTCGGAGCGCAGAGCGGCCACCCGGCCCTCCGCAGCGGTGGCCTCGTCGTCGGCGGCCTGAGCGTTGACCGCCAACTCGTCGTCACCGACCTGCGCCCGCTGGACCTCCAATCGGCCCGCGGCCACCGTCAACTCGGCCTGTGCCGTGGTCAGCTTCTCGCGTAACACGCTCAGCCGGGTCGACTTCTCCGACAGCTTCTGGGCCGCCGCGGCTATCACCTTGCGGCTGGTCTCGCTCTCGGCCACCGACCGACGGTGCACCGCGACCGCGGCGTCGAGTTCATTGCGGGCAGCGGCGATATCGGTCGGGCCGGCCAGCTCGAACAAGCCGGCCGCATCGGGTTGTCCGGCGCGAAGTTGTGAAAGTCGAGCTCGCAGGTCCGATAGTTGGTCCTCGCCGGTGAGCGCATCGACGGTGGCACGCAAACGGTCTCGGCCGGCCAGCAGTTCCCGCCGGCGGCCGTCGAGTGCCCGCGCGGTATCGACGCCGTCGACCCCTGCTGCGGCCAGCGCCGCGGTCAACACATTCTGCGCCTCATCGAGGCGGGCCTGGGTCTGTGCGGCGGGCGTTCCCGGCACCACACGGACACGCAGCACCCCGGGTACGTCGATCTCGGTTTCGGCTGTGGTGTTGACCGACCAGGGGCCGCCCGCCTCAAGAGCGATCCGCGTCGCGTCCACCGTGACGTCGAGATCGGCGACGGCGACGAGTTCGATGCGCGCCGAGGCAAGTTCGGCCTGGCCGGCGGCGCGTTCTACCGCCAGAGCAGCCGACTCGATGGCCCGCATGCTCGCATCGTCAACCGTGATTTCGGCGAGCTCGCGGTTGACCCGCTCGAGTTCGCGGACACCGGCGTCGATCTTGCTCAGCCGGGCGGCGAGTCGATCCGCCTCGTCACGGTCGGTCATCCGGGCGAGGGTCGAGCGGGCGGCCTCCACGCGGGCTTCGTGCTCTTGTGCTGCCACCCGCGCCTGCTCGGCCGCGGCCTCGGCCGCCTCGTGAACCTCCCGTGCCGTGGTGGCTTCCGCGTCGGCCACGCTCAGCATGGCCTGAAGTTCGGTGATGGTGGCGGCACGCTCGTCGAGCTCGGCGCGCAGCCGTCGCCGTTCGGTGAGCGCGGCAGCCGACGCGGACTGCGCGACCCGGGCGGCTTCGGCCACCACCTCGGCCTCCTTGAGCCGTTGCACCAGCGCGGCAACCGCCTCGGCAGCAGTGCGGGCCGCGGCCAGGCGTTCCTGGGCCACCGCACGCTCGGCGGCCAACCCGGTGACCTCGACGCTCAATTCGGCATGCCTGCGTACCGCGTCGTCGACCTCGGCCACCGCCTCCGCGCACCGCGCCACCGCGTCATCGGCGGCGGCGAGTCGCTTGGTCACCGCAGCCCACTCCCCCGTGGGCCGGCCGGTCGCGGTGAAGTAGCGCAGATACTCGGCGTCGATTCGCTCGATCAGCAGCGGCTCGTCCCCGGAGAGCGTGACCGCCTCACCGGCGGCGACATCGAGGGCCCGCGCGAGCGCATCCGAACCGGACAGATCAACAGGTGCCGTCGAGCTCGACTGCAAGACCCGCTGGGCCTGCCACAGGTTGGTGTCCACAGTCTCTGCGAGCATCGCCAGCACCCGCTCGTGCGCCTCGTCCCCGCTGAGCTGCTCACGCACCGGAGCCAGCACCGTCAGCTGAGTTTCGGCACGCTTGTGAAAACGCTTGCGGTACATGAACCGGTAAGGGCCGGTGGATATCTCGGCCATCACCTCGGCACCGACGTCGGCGTGGGTGGGCTTGACCTGCTTGACTTCCTTCTTGCCCGATCGGTCCTTGGCCTCGAGCAGCAGATCCAGCGCCTCGATCATCGAGGACTTGCCGATCTCGTTGGCACCGCTGACCACCACCACACCGCGATCGGGGAATTCGATCTCGCGGTGCGTGACGCCACGGTAGTTGGTCAGGACCAGGCGGTGCAGTTTCATGCCGCGCTCCCCCGATCCACCAAGCGCAGCAACAGCCCCAGTGCCGCCCGGGCGTCATCGGCCGCCGCTCCGTCGGTGCGAGCCGTGGCCACCAACTCGTCGACTGCGGCCGCCGCGAACCCACCTATGCCGAGGTCGTCGAATTCGCCGTCGGCAGGCAGCACGGCGATCTCGGTGTGCCGCTCCCACGTGGTCAGCGCCGCGAACAACCTCGCGTACTTGTCGAGGCAGGCATCGAGTGCAGCCTTGTCCGTCACGGTCAGCGAACCCGTCAAGGCCAGCCGCACCACGGTGCGTTCCTTGTCTGCCAACAGATCCAGATTGAGATCCAGATCGGTCACGTCGCGGTCGGTGTCGACTTCACGACGCAACGTGACGAAGCGCCACCGGCCCACCCGTTCGGAATCCACCCGTACCGGACGGTGCGGATCGGTCTCGTCGATCTCGACCACCAGGACGTGGCCCGGGTCGGATTCGATGTCGTCATAGTTGGTCACCTCGGGCGAGCCCGAGTACCACACCCGGCCGGTCGACCCCACCTCGGTACGGGAGTGCTTGTCCCCCAACGCCACATAGTGGACGGCCCCGCGGGCGAGGGCATCTTCCAGCGCGGCCAGCCGGATCAGTGACGGCTTGTCCTTGTCCGGATCGAGGATGTCGACCCCGCCGTGGCCGACCACCAGCCGGGTGGTCCCATCGGCGGGCAGGCCGGCCAGCACCTCACCCACCAGATCGGACGTGGGCGCCTTGGACCGCCACGGCGCGGCCACGATCTCCAGGCCCGGGCGCACCTCGTGCACGCCCGCGCGATCGAGCACCACGACGTTGTCCGGGCACTCCGCTGTGAAGAGAG
Organism: Mycolicibacterium fortuitum subsp. fortuitum; assembly: GCF_022179545.1. Next base: position 4,557,451 of record NZ_AP025518.1, read on the forward strand.
CACTGGTGTAGACCGAGGCGGCATCGAGCGGATCGTGGTTGCCCGGCAACAGGTATACCGGCACGCCGATGGCGCGCATGGCCTCCAGTGAGAGGCTCACATCCCGCGGCGCCAACTGGTTGTGCTCGAAGACATCTCCGGCTACCACGACGAACTCGGCGCCCGAGGCAGCGGCCACCGGGCCGAGGGCCGTGACCGCCTCCCGGCGCGATGCCGAGTACCGGGGCTGCGCCTCACCGTTCAGGAAGTGACGGGTCATGCCGAGCTGCCAGTCGGCGGTGTGCAGAAAACGCATCGGCCCCGTCCTTTCTCCCATGATCCCCCGCGGGTTCATCTTCCGAGCAAGGCGAGTGTAGGACCGGCGGCCGACAAGTCCTGGGACCTGCCACGGCATGGCCTAACCTGGTTGGAATGGCCGATCCGATCAGTCCGATCAGAACCCTGCTGCTGATGCGTCACGCCAAGTCGGACTATCCCGACGGGGTTGCCGACCACGACCGTCCGCTGGCCGCGCGCGGGATCAGAGAGGCCGGCCTGGCCGGGGACTGGATCCGGGCCAACATCGCCGCGGTGGATGCGGTGCTGTGCTCGACTGCGACGCGGACCCGTCAGACCTTGGAACGCACCGGCATCGACGCGCCCGTGCAGTTCGCCGAACGGATCTATGACGCCAGGCCGGGCACCGTCATCGACGAGATCAACGGCGTCTCGTCCCGTTTCGGTACCGACCCGTCGACGGTCTTGCTGATCGGGCACGAGCCGGCCATGTCCGCCGTCGCGCTCGGCCTGGCCGACGGCTCGAACGCGACTGCGGCCGCGAGCATTTCACTCAAATTCCCGACCTCGGCGATCGCGGTGCTGCGCGTCAACAGCTCGTGGGACCAGCTCGCGCTCGGCGGCGCGACACTGGTGCGCTTCCACGTACCCCGTTAGGAGTTGGTGGCCAGCGTCAGTTCCATGAGTTTGATGGCCATGGGGCAGGCGTCGATGCCAGGCGCCTGCGGATTGACCCACCAGCCCACCACACCGGCCGCGTCACTGGCCACGCCGCAGGCACCGTTGAGCCCGCTGGGCTTCATGATGATCGAATCGACACCGGCGATACGCCGTTGCTCGATGGCGTACTGCAACTTCTCGGCCGTTTGACGCTCGTTGTCCAGGCTGCCCTGCTCGTACCAGAACCGGGTGATGTCGACCAGGCCGGCCGGGTTGGCCGCCTGCCAGCGGCACACCGCCCCGACGAAGGTGCTCTGGATGTCCAGCGGGTCGGCACCGACCGTCTTGGCGAGGATGTCCGTGGTGAGGACGTCACATTCCTTGAGCAGGTTGGGGTAGGTCTTCTCCGACTTGTTGTTGCTCGGGCCGCCGCTCGATCCCTCTTTGGTGGCGGTGCCGTCCACCGTTTGGGTGCAACCGGCGAGCCCGGCCGACACTGCCAGCACCGCGAGGATCCCGGCAACTCCACGACGCGTCATCATTTGGAATTCACAATCGACTGGCGGGTCAACTCCTTGGCGACCTCGCACGGATCCGGGTAGGGCTTCTGGTCGAAGCTCACAGACCACTCGATGAAATCGTCATCGAACTGGATGCCGATCTCACACAGGTTGACGTCGCCGGCCTTGAGCGGGTTCTCCCCGACCGCGATGAAACCGCCGTGACCCTCGATGTTGATGTCCTCCACGCTGGTCCGCGACAGTTCCTCGGTCTTGCGTTCCCGCCCGATCGGGCTGCCCCTGAACCAGGTGAACGAGAAGTGCGGGCCCAGGATGCTGCCGCCCTGCAGCCACTGACAGCCCGAGGAATTGGTCGCGGTGTTGACCAGTCCCTGCACCTGGGTCAACTCCGTCACCGTCTGATCGCTCACGCCGCCGCAATGGGGAAAATGCGGGCCGTGCTTACCGGTGCCGCCGGCACTCTGCGTCTCGGTCTGAGGCACCTGAGGAGACGCGGGCTCGTCGGTCGAGCACCCGGCGAACACCGGGACCATTGCCGCAGCCAATACCGCCAAGGCTCTGGCATTGCGGAGTAGTGGCTTGGTGGCCGTGCGGGCAGTCACGCCATGCACTGTAGCTGCAACACCTATGCCCCATACCGACATACCGACTGACCTGGACTTTCACCGACCGGACACGGCGGCGGCCGGACACGACCGGCAGCCTGCGGTGTGCAAGAGTAACCAGATGCTCTGGGCGCTGCTGCGACAGTACGTGCGGCCGTACCGGCGGCTGCTCGTGATCGTCGCGACTCTGCAGGTGATCAGCACCCTGGCCTCGCTGTACCTGCCCACGGTCAACGCCGCGATCATCGACGACGGTGTGGCCAAGGGCAACACCCGGCGCATAGTCGAACTCGGCGGGGTGATGCTCGGCGTCACCGGCCTGCAGGTGGCATGCGCCATCGGCGCGGTGTTCTTCGGATCGCGCGCGGCCATGGGCTTCGGTCGCGATCTGCGCTCGGCGATCTTCCACCATGTGACGGCTTTCTCGGCCGAAGAAACGGGCCGCTTCGGTGCGCCGTCGCTGCTGACGCGTACCACCAACGACGTCGGCCAGATCCAGCAGCTGCTGCAGATGACCGCCACCATTTTGATCACCGCCCCGATCATGTCGATCGGCGGAATTCTGATGGCGTTGCACCAGGACGCCGGATTGTCCTGGCTGCTGCTGGTCAGTGTTCCGGTGCTGGCACTGGCGAACTTCTGGATCATCGCCCATCTGATGCCGATCTTCCGTCGCATGCAGCGGGTGATCGACGGGATCAACCGGGTGATGCGCGATCAGCTGTCGGGCATCCGGGTGATCCGGGCGTTCGCCCGTGAACCCGTCGAGCGAAGCCGCTTCGCAGACGCGAACCAGGCGTTGTCGAACACCGCATTGGAAGCCGGAAGGTGGCAGGCGCTGATGCTGCCCGCCACCACCCTGGTGATCAACGTTTCGAGCGTCGCGCTGATCTGGTTCGGCGGACTGCGCATCGACGCCGGCCAGATGCAGGTGGGGTCACTGATCGCGTTCCTGGCCTACTTCATGCAGATCCTCATGGCGGTGCTGATGGCAACCGTGTTGGCGGTGATGTTCCCGCGGGCTTCGGTTTGCGCCGAGCGGATCAGCGGTGTACTGAGCACCCGGCCACAGATCACCAGTCCCGCCGACCCGGTCCGGCCGGTGTCCGTAGCGGGGGAAATCGTGTTCGACGACGCGGCGTTCAGCTATCCCGGTGCCGACCGTCCGGTGCTGCAGCGGGTTTCACTGCGCGTCGAGCGCGGGACCACCACCGCCGTCGTCGGGTCCACGGGGTCCGGCAAGTCGACACTGCTGGCGATGATCTGCCGGTTCTACGACGTCACCTCCGGCGCGGTCCGCATCGACGGTGTCGACGTCCGCGAACTCGACCTGGAGCAGTTGTGGTCTTCGATCGGCCTGGTTCCGCAACGTGGCTATCTGTTCTCGGGGACCATCGCCGAGAATCTTCGTTACGGTGCTGGGCCGGGGCAGGACGTCACCGACGAACAGCTGTGGGAGGCACTGCGGATCGCCGCGGCCGACGACTTCGTGGCGGCCCACCCAGACGGACTGAACCGCTTGGTGGCGCAGGGCGGCATCAATTTCTCGGGCGGCCAACGCCAACGGTTGGCAATCGCCCGTGCGGTGATCCGCAGACCCGCGATCTATCTGTTCGACGATGCGCTGTCGGCGCTCGACGTGCACACCGACGCGCGGGTGCGCGCGGCCCTGCGTGAGGTGTCGGCCGATGCCACCGTGGTCATCGTGTCGCAACGGATCTCGACGGTGGTCGAGGCCGACCAGGTTGTCGTGATCGAAGACGGCCGCATCGTCGGTCTGGGCACACATGAGTCGTTGCTCACCGATTGCCCGACCTACGCCGAGTTCGCCGCGTCGCAGGCGATCGCCGCCGGAGATCCGCGATGACCGGACACGTGCTGCGCCGCAGCGGAATTCCCGCGCCGGTCGAACGCACCCGCGATTTCCGCGGGTCCGCTCTCCGCCTGCTCAAACGCCTGGTGCCGCAACGCACACTGGCGATCTCGGTGGTCTTGCTCGGGATGGGCGGCATCGCGATCGGTGTCATCGGCCCCCGCATTCTCGGACACGCCACCGATCTGTTGTTCAACGGTGTGATCGGGCGTGAACTGCCCGCCGGGCTGACCAAAGAGCAGGCCGTCGCGGCGGCAAGGGCCCGGGGCGACACCGCATTCGCCGACCTGCTGTCGGGCATGAACGTGGTGCCCGGCCAAGGGGTGGACTTCGCGGCCGTGGCCCGCACCCTGGCCCTGGCGCTGGGCCTGTATCTGCTTGCCGCGGTGCTGGTTTGGCTGCAGGCCCAGCTGCTCAACATCACGGTGCAGCGCACCATGGTGACACTGCGGGCCGAGGTCGAAGACAAGCTGCACCGACTTCCACTGTCCTACTTCGATTCCCGCCAGCGCGGCGAGGTTCTCAGCCGCGTCACCAACGACATCGACAACATCCAGGGCTCGGTCTCGCTGACCATCAGCCAGCTGCTGACCTCGGTGCTGACGGTGTTCGCGGTGCTGGTGATGATGCTGACCATCTCGCCGCTGCTGGCACTGCTGACGGTTGTCACCGTACCGCTGTCGTTGTGGGTGACCCGCTGGATCACCCGCCGCTCCCAGCCGTTGTTCGTGGCGCAGTGGCGCAACACCGGGCGACTGGCGGCGCACATCGAGGAGACCTACAGCGGATTCACGATCGTGAAGACCTTCGGGCACCGGGAGGCCGCGCAGCGGCGCTTCGACGAACTCAACGACGAGGTCTACCGTTCCAGCGTCGGGGCACAGTTCTTCTCTGGGCTGGTGGGTCCGACAACCATGTTCATCGGCAACCTCAGTTACGTGGCCGTCGCCGTGGTGGGCGGGCTGCAGGTGGCGACCGGGCAGATCACGCTGGGCAGCATCCAGGCATTCATCCAGTACGTGCGGCAGTTCAATCAGCCACTCAGCCAGGTGGCCGGGATGTACAACACCCTGCAGTCCGGAATCGCCAGCGCCGAACGGGTCTTCGAGCTGTTAGATGCCGACGAGCAGTCCCCCGACCCGGGCCCCACGCTGGAAATCAGCAGCGGCCGGGTCGAATTCGAGCGGGTCAACTTCAGCTACCTGCCAGATACCCCGGTAATCGACGAGCTCTCCCTGGTGGCAGAGCCGGGCAGCACCGTGGCGATCGTCGGCCCGACCGGCGCGGGGAAAACCACCTGCGTGAACCTGCTGATGCGGTTCTACGATGTGGACTCCGGGCGGATCTCGATCGACGGTGTCGACATCTCGACGGTGAGCCGGCAATCGGTTCGCGCTTCGATCGGGATGGTGCTGCAGGACACCTGGTTGTTCGGCGGCACCATCTACGACAACATCGCCTACGGCCGGCCGGAAGCCTCGGAAACCGAGGTGATCGCGGCGGCCAAGGCGGCCCATGTGGACCGGTTCGTGCACACGTTGCCCGACGGATATGACACCCGCGTCGACGATGACGGCGGCGCCATCAGCGCCGGTGAGAAGCAGTTGATCACGATTGCCCGCGCGGTGCTGGCCCGGCCGAAAGTGCTGGTGCTCGACGAGGCCACCAGCGCGGTGGACACCCGCACGGAGCTGCTGATCCAGCAGGCGATGGCCGAATTACGCCGGGACCGGACCTGTTTCATCATCGCCCACCGGCTTTCGACCATCAGGGACGCCGACCTCATCCTGGTCATGGATGCCGGCCGGATCATCGAGCGCGGCACCCACGAGGAGCTGATGTCGCGGCACGGGCGGTACTGGGAGATGACGCAGGTTTAGACGCCGGGGCCCTCGGCTCGCAGGTCGTCGACTGCCTTCATCGCCTCGCGCAGCTTGTCCAGCCATTCCTCGGTGTGCTGGCCGACCAGGCGCACCGACCAGGCGAGCGCGTCCGACCGGGACCGGGCCACACCGGCGTCGACCAGGGTGTCGAGGACCTGGCGTTCGGGTTGCTTGAGCCGTGTCATCACCGGTACCGCGAGGTGGGTGAACAGGATTCGCTCCACATCGTCGCCGGTGCCTATTTCCACACCCCAGGAGACCTTCCGGTCGAAGCGGCCCTGCGCCTCGTCGGCGATACGCATCCGCTCGCCGCGCGTCTCCTCCCGGAAACGGGACGCCCGGCCCGAGGCCCGGGCTTTCGTCTCGGCTTCTTGGGGATCGGGAAGCCGGCCGATGACGGTGATCTCCTCACGGTCGACCACCACGGTCGGATCGCCGGTGAACCAGGATTCGGGTAACCGGCCCGCGAACCATTCGGCGGCGTCCTCCTCGGAACGCCGATGGTGCTGATGTTTGTTCATGATTACATGATTACATCGTTACACCGCTGGTAGGGCGGCGTTCACCACCGGCGAACTCAGGTTCTCGGTTTCCGGGCTAGTTGCGCTTGAGCAGCAGTGCGGCCCCGCCGGCCAGCACCAGGGCGACCAGCAGCAGCCCTGCCCAGCCCGGGCCGGCAATCCACCACACGGCACCCAGCACGATGATCACCGGCGACACCGCGAACAACACCATGCCGGGGTGCTGCTTGAGGACCGCGAGCGCACCCTGGGCGCGAATCGGGTCGATTTCCTTTGCCATGGCACCAGAATGCCAGGCGTTCGCCGTGGACGGAGCAACACCGCTCATGCCGCGGCAGCATCTGTAGCCTGGTGTCTCCCACGCCGACGATACGAGGAATGACTGTGAACGGAACCCCGCAACCCGGTTGGCTGCCCGACCCCGAAGGTCGCTACGAATACCGGTGGTGGGACGGACAATCCTGGACCGACCAGATCTCCCATCAAGGCCAGGCCGGCCGGGCCCCGCTCGGCGCGGCCCCGCAGCAACCCCACCAACAGACACAGCAGCAGGCGCAGCCGCAAGGTCAGGGCGGCGGGTTCGCCGGCATCAGCGGGGAACTCGTCGACGGGCGGTTCAGCGAGAAAGAGGCGACACCGATCGCCAACCAGAACAAGAAGATGCTGCGGGTACGGCTCGGCGAGCCGTTCATGGCACGTCAGGGCTCGATGGTCGCCTATCAGGGCAATGTCGACTTCGCCTTCGAAGGCGGCGGCGCGTCCAAGTTCATCAAGAAGGCTCTCACCGGTGAAGGCCTTCCGCTGATGCGCTGCCAGGGTTCCGGCGACGTGTTCCTGGCCGACCAGGGTTTCGACGTGCACCTGCTCCAGCTGTCCAACTCGGGTCTGTCCGTCAGTGGCAAGAACGTACTGGCCTTCTCATCGAGCCTGGACTGGAACATCGAGCGGGTCCGCGGCGGCAGCATCGCCACCGGCGGCCTGTTCAACACCACCCTGCGCGGGACCGGGTGGGTGGCGCTGACCACCGACGGCCCGCCCGTGGTGCTCAACGCCGCCGAGGCGCCCACCTTCGCCGACACCAACGCCGTGGTGGCCTGGTCGGCACACCTGCAGACCCAGCTCAAGACCAGCTTCAAGGCAGGTGCCCTGATCGGTCGGGGCTCCGGTGAGGCCATCCAGGTCGCGTTCCACGGCAACGGTTTCGTGATCGTGCAACCGTCGGAAGGTGTCACCGTTCCGATGCAGTGAGCGACGCGGGCGCCAGTTTCCCGCCGTCCCGCATCAACGCATACAGCGCCGCCGCGGATGCCAGTCCGATTGCTGTGAGGCCCAGCCACACCAGCTCGGCCAAGCCCGCGGCGCGCGCTGCGCCGATCAGCCAGCCCGTACCCAGGTTGCCCAGCAGAATCCCGACACCGACCACGGTGTTGTAGAACCCGTAGTGGGTGGCGACCAGCCGATCGGCCGACAGCGCGACGACGGTGTCCATCTCGAAGGGGAACACGGCGGCCGAACCCAGTGCCAGCAGCGCCGACGAAAAGAGCAGTGCCACAACCGCGGCGGTGGTACCGAACCTGCCGCCATCGGGTACCACCGCGATCGGGACGAAGGCGGCCGCCAGTACCAGCAGGCCGACCACGAGGCTGCGCCGCGGCCCCCATCGGTCGCCGAACCACCGCGTGATCCGTAGCTGTCCGCCCACCGCGATCAACCCGGACACCACGAAAATAGCTGCCACCAAAACGTTTTCGTTTCCCGGTCGTAGCTGTGCGGCCTGCAGCGGCAGGGCCAGGTAGACCTGGAAGGACAGGACATAGGAGCCGATCATCGCCACCGCGAACAAGACGAACCCGCGGTTGGCGATGACGCTGCGCCAGTCCTCGAGCACCGAGTTCCGCTGCCTGTCGGGCTCGGCACGGTGCCGGGGCAGGGCAAGCAGTTGCGCCACGGTCAGCACCGCGAACACAGCGGCCGCCGCCGCGGCCGTCACCCGGAAATCAAAGGCGAGCAGGGCCATTCCCGCCAGCGGACCCAGCAGGATCCCCGCCTGGTAGAACACGTTGAACGTGGCGAAGGCCTCGACCCGTCGGTCCCCGGCATCGGCGGCCAGATAGGCCCGCACCGCCGGATTGAACAGCGCCCCGGCGAAACCTGTAGCCGCCGAGGCGATCAGCATCGCCGGCAGTGAGTCCGCGACGACGAGCAGTCCGAACCCCGCGGTACGCAACAGACACCCCGCGACGATCAGCGGCTTGTAGCCCAGCCGGTCGGCCAAGGTGCCGCCGACGATGAACATGCCCTGCTGAGAGAAGTTCCGCACGCCCAGTACCAGGCCCACCGCCCACGCCGCCAGACCGAGTGGCCCGGCGAGATAACCGGCCAGATACGGCATCAGCATGTAGAAACCGAGGTTGATGCCGAACTGGTTGACCATCAGCAGCCGGCTGGGCAGGTCGAAACTGCGGAACTGTCCGATGAGCCCGATCATCCGGCCACCGCCATCGGATCAGTGACCGTCTCGCAGCGCGTCCAGGACTGCACCACACGGTCGGTGGGGCTGGCGATCGTCTCCGGTTCATCGGCGGGCCGGTGGTCGAGCAGCCCGAGCTCGCGGCAGTAATCGTCGTTGTACACCGTGTCGAAGTATCGCTGCGGACCGTCGGGGAACACCGCGGCAATCGTGGTCCCCACCGGTTGGTTTCGGGCCGCCCAACCAGCCACCAGGCCGACCGCACCGACGCTCCAGCCTCCACTGGCGTAGTACGTCGACGCCAACGTCCTGGCGGCCCACACCGCTTCGGCCGGCGCCACCCAATGCACCTCGTCGAACGCGCCGTAATCGACGTTGCGGGGATAGATGCTCGATCCCAGTCCCCGCATGACCCGGGTCGCGGCAGGCTGACCGAAAATGGTCGAGCCGATCGTGTCCACGCCGATCAGACGCAGGTTCGGATTGAACTCCCGCAGCACACGCGCCACCCCGGCCGAATGCCCTCCGGTACCGACGGAGCAGACCAGCACGTCGACATGGCCGATCTGGGCGTTGAGTTCGAGCGCCAGCGGCCGATAAGCCGCCACGTTGTCGGGGTTGTTGTACTGGTCCGGATACCAGGCGTTCTCCTCGGCCTCTAGCAGTTCGGCCACCCGGTCCCGCCGGGCTTGCTGCCAGCCTCCGGTGGGATGGGGCTCGGTCACCGTCGATACCTCGGCACCGTAGGCCCTCAGCATGCGCTCGATGATGGGTTCCAGACCTGGATCGGTCACCAGGGTCACCGGGTGGTGGTAGATGGTTCCCGCGAAGGCCAGACCCAGACCCAATGTGCCGCTGGTGGACTCGATGATGCGGCCGCCTGGCTTCAGGTCACCGCGGGCTCGGGCCTGCTCGACCATGTGCATGGCGGGCCGGTCCTTCATGCCGCCGGGGTTGAAACCTTCGAGCTTCGCCCAGAATCCGCGCCCGGCGTCGGCGAACGGAGTGGACACCCACAGGGTGGGAGTGTGACCGACCATGGTGTTGGGGCCGCGGTTGCGGCGCAGCACATGGAATGAACGTGTGGACAGGGCATGGTTCATGGATTTGCCGTTTCTGTATCTCGGCGCCGCGCTGCGCGCGGCAACTGACCTGGGCAGCGTCAAAACGCTGCCCGTCAGCGCCGCGAGATACAGATCCGCAGTAGCAGTTCCTGGCCGGCGATCAGGACACCGTGCCGGTCGGGTGGCCCCCGCTGCGCGCGTACCGCCGCGCATCCGCACAACACGGCACAGCCGACGATGAGCACGCCGACCGAGAATGCCGCCACGGCAAGGGAAGTCCTCGGCAGTACTGCGGCCGTGAATGCATCCGGCAGGTGCGATGCCGCGTCGCCTCCGACGTGGGGGTGGTCGAGCATCAACGCAGCGCTGTCCTCGCCGATCGCCGCGGCGACCGGGTGGGGCAGGTGCACCGGGTGTTCGTGACCGGTGATCTGGGCCAGCCCGGCGAAGGCGGCCGCCCACAGGACGATCGCCATCACTGCTGCGAGCCGTCTCATCGGAATCGTCTCAGCCGCAGGCTGTTACTGACCACGAACACCGACGAAAATGCCATCGCGGCGCCGGCCAGCATGGGGTTGAGCAGTCCGGCGGCAGCCAGCGGCAGCGCGGCCACGTTGTAGGCGAAGGCCCAGAACAGGTTTCCCTTGATCGTGGCCAGGGTGCGCCGGGACAATCGGATGGCATCGGCGGCCGCGCGCAGATCCCCGCGCACCAGCGTCAGGTCACTGGCCTCGATCGCGACGTCGGTTCCGGTCCCCATGGCCAGGCCGAGGTCGGCCTGAGCCAGCGCCGCCGCGTCGTTGACGCCGTCGCCGACCATGGCCACCACCCGGCCCTCGTCCTGCAGGCGTTTGACCACGTCAACCTTGTCCTGCGGCAGCACCTCGGCGTATACCTCTTGCACACCAACCTGTTCGGCGATCGCGCGGGCGGCCGCCTCGTTGTCACCGGTCAGCATGATGGGCTCGAGACCGAGGCCGCGCAGCTGCTCGATCGCTTCTTTCGAGGTGGGCTTGACCGCGTCGGCTACCACCAGCACCGCCCGTGCCTGCCCATCCCACCCCACGGCAATGGCCGTGCGGCCCAGAGCCTGCGCCTCGCGCATCGCGGCGTCCAGTTCGGGAGACAGCTGCTGCCCCCAGTCAGCCAGTAGCCGGCGTCGTCCCACCACGAGGGCGTGCCCGTCGACGATGCCCTGCACCCCGAGACCCGCCACATTGGCGAAATCCTCGACCACGGGCAGATCCCCGACCTTTTCGCGGGCGCCCTTGGCGATCGCCTGAGCGATCGGGTGCTCGGACCCGTCCTCGACCGCACCGGCCAGCCGTAGCACCTCGGCGGGCTCCTCTCCGGCGGCGGTGATCACATCGAGCAGCGTCATCGCCCCGGTGGTCACGGTCCCGGTCTTGTCCAGCACCACCGTGTCGACGCGGCGGGTGGACTCGAGCACCTCGGGCCCCTTGATCAGGATGCCGAGCTGGGCACCGCGACCCGTGCCGACCAGCAGTGCCGTCGGGGTGGCCAGGCCCAGGGCGCACGGGCAGGCGATGATCAGCACCGCGACGGCTGCGGTGAATGCCGCGGCCACCGATCCCCCGGTGCCCAGCCAGAACCCGAGAGTTCCGACCGCCAGCGCGATGACGATGGGCACGAAGACGGCCGACACCTTGTCGGCCAGGCGTTGTGCCTGTGCCTTACCCGATTGCGCATCCTCGACCAGCTGTGCCATCTGGGCGAGCTGAGTGTCGGATCCGATCCGCTTGGCGCGCACCACGAGCCGGCCGCCTACGTTGACCGTGGCGCCGACCACCTGATCGCCCGGGCCCACTTCTACGGGCACAGATTCGCCGGTGAGCATCGAGGCGTCCACCGCCGAGGAGCCATCGACCACCTCACCGTCGGTGGCGACCTTCTCACCGGGTCGGACCACGAACTCGTCGCCCACGGTCAGCGACTCGATCGGAATGCGTTGTTCCACACCGTCTCGCAGGACCGCGACGTCCTTGGCGCCGAGCTCGAGCAACGCGCGCAGCGCCGCCCCGGCACGTCGCTTGGACCGCGCCTCGAAGTACCGGCCGGCCAGGATGAACGTGGTCACGCCTGCGGCGACTTCGAGGTAGATGTTGCCGGCACCGTCGGTTTGCGAAATGGACAGGGAGAACGGGTGCGTCATACCCGGCATCCCCGCGGTACCCCAGAACAGCGCGTACAGCGACCAACCGAATGCCGCGATGGTGCCCATCGAGATCAGCGTGTCCATGGTGGCGGTGCCGTGCCGCAGATTCGTCCAGGCCGCACGGTGGAACGACCACGCGCCCCACACCACGACGGGCGCGGCCAAGGTCAGCGAGAGCCACTGCCAGTTGGTGAACTGCAACGCCGGAATCATCGCCATCGCCACCACCGGGATGGTCAGCGCCGCCGACACCATCAGCCGGGTGCGCAACGCGGCGGTCGGGTCGACCTCGACATCGCTTTCGGCTGGGTCCGCGTTGGGCAATTGTGCTGTGTAGCCGGCTGTTTCGACAGCCTCGATCAATTGTTCCGGCGTAACCTCACCGGCGACGTCGACGGTGGCTTTCTCGGTGGCGAAGTTCACCGTCGCGGTGACGCCGTCGAGGTTGTTGAGCTTCCGCTCGATCCGTCCCGCGCATGAGGCACATGTCATCCCACCGATCTCAAGTACGACGTGGCCGGTAGCGGTGCTCACGGTGCCCCCTCAACAGTGAATTCGGCGGTATGCACCTTGTCGCGGTGCTTGAAGTCCAAAAACAGCCGGTAGGTGCCGGCGCTGGGAAGTGTGGTGTGGAAAGCGATCTGAGGCCCCGGCGCCGTCGCCGGATCGGCCGCATCGCTCATCGGGTGCACGTGCAGATACTCCAGATCCGACGCGCGCACCGCGACCAGGTGCCCGTAGGCGCCCAGGTACGGCTGCAGGTCGGTGACGGGCTTGCCGTCGCGATTGACAGTCAGCGTCAACTCCGAGGGCAGACCGGCCTTGCCCACCCCGTCGAGTGCGACGGTGTATCCGTCCACAGACGCGGTGCGGGCCGGCGCGGGCAGTGGCTGCGGCCGGTATTCACCCGCAACCGTCATGTCGGCGCCGACGGTGGACGCGTGACCGTCACCGGGCACGAAGTCGGCAAACACGCGGTACTCGCCGGGAGCGGCCAGATCCAGCGGAACGCTCCAGGTACCGGAGTCGTCGATCACGGGATGCACATGCTGATAGTCGGCGAGATCACGACGGACCACGATCAGATGCAGCAGCTTTTCGTGGCTCTCGACGTAATCGGTCACCGGTGCGCCGGTACCGTCGACGATCCGGAATCGCAGCGGCACCGAGGCGCCGGCAGGCAGCGCAGCCTCATCGAGCTGAAGGGTGTAGCCCACCGTGTGGCCGGTGTGGTGTCCGGCAGCCGGGGCACTGCTCGGCGTGACCGTCGAGCCGATCCCGAACGACACGGCGAACACCACCACGAGTCCGACCACGAACCCGATGAGCTTCTGCGTTGCACTCATGATCTGCTGGTGTTCAGCCCGCGACGGCGTAGCCGGCTTCCGCAACCGCATCGCTGATCGCGGAAGGATCCAGCTGGTTGTCACTGTCGATGGTCACCAGACCGGTGGACAGGTCAACCTCGACTGAACGCACACCGGGGATGCCGCCGACCTCCTCACGCACCGATGTGACACAGTGCCCGCAGGTCATACCGGTGACGGTGACAGTCTGGATACTCATGCAATCTCCTCCTGAACCAGCTTGGTTGTCGATTCATACTATACCCCCCTAGGGTATGAATTAACTATGTTCCCTACCTCACTGCTGCACTATGGGCACATGGAGCAGACCCCTGGCGGCTACCGCGCCCTCGTGGTCGACGACGAAGCGCCATTGGCCGAGGTCGTCGCGAGTTACCTGACCCGCGAACAGTTCGAGGTCACCATCGCCAACGAGGGGACCCAAGCACTGCGCATGGCCCGGGAGGTGGATCCTGACGTCGTCGTACTCGACCTCGGACTGCCCGGGATCGACGGGGTGGAGGTCTGCCGGCAGTTGCGCACATTCTCCGACGCATACGTGGTGATGCTGACTGCCCGCGACACCGAGATGGACACCATCGTCGGCCTGTCGGTGGGCGCCGACGACTACATGACCAAACCGTTCAGCCCGCGCGAGCTGGTGGCCAGGGTCCGGGCCATGTTGCGCAGGCCTCGCGCCACCTCGTCCGGGGCGACCGACGGCCGGGTGTTCGGCGCGCTGCGCATCGACGTCGACGGCCGCCAGGTCTTCCTCGATGACGAACCGATCATGCTGACACGCACAGAATTCGACGTACTCGCCGCGCTCTCGGCTCGCCCCGGCGTGGCGCTCAGCCGTCGCCAGCTCCTCGAATCCGTATGGGAAACCACCTATGTCGGTAACGAACATCTCGTCGACGTCCATATCGGTCACCTCCGCCGCAAACTCGGCGACGACCCCGCCGACCCGCTGTACGTGATCACCGTTAGAGGCGTCGGATACCGCATGGGTACCGGCCAGGACAGCCGGCGATGACCGTCGGCCTGCGTACCCGGCTGCTGTCTGCCCAGGCCCTCGTCCTGGTAGCCGGTGCGGGCACCACCGGGCTGGTGGCCGCCATCGTCGGGCCGCCGCTGTTCCGCGAACACCTGCACCGCGCAGGGGTTTCCGGCGATTCGGCCGAACAGATGCATGCCGAAGAGGCCTACGTCTACGCCACGGTGATCTCGATCGCCGTGGCATCCTGCGTGGCGATACTGGCAGCCCTGATCGTCACGTGGTACGTCGGCAGGCGTTTGCAACGGTCGTTGACCGAGGTCACCCAGGCCGCGACGGCGATCGCCGACGGTCACTACGACTCCCGGGTGCCGCCCGCCCATCTCGGCGACGAGTTCGACTCCCTGGCACGCTCTTTCAACCAGATGGCCGGACGGCTGGAGGACGTGGATGCCGGACGCCGCAGGTTGTTCAGCGACCTCGCGCATGAGATCCGCACTCCCGTTTCGGTACTGGAGGCCTACTTCGAGGCCATCGAGGACGGGGTGAGGACCCTCGACCCCGAGACCGTCGCGATGCTGCGCCAGCAGACCCACCGGCTGGTCCGATTCGCCGGCGACGCCGCCGCTCTGGCCAAGGCAGAAGAGAGCCCGGCCACCGTCACCCCGGTGCCGGTGTCGGCCCAGAGCGTGGTGGCGGCCGCGGTCGCCGCGGCGCGGGACCGGTTCGACGACAAGGGCGTGACGCTGCGCCCCCAGGTCGCCGAGGATCTGCCGTCGCTGTGGGCCGATCCCCACCGGCTGGCGCAGATCCTGGGCAACCTGCTCGACAACGCCCTGCGACACACGCCCGCCGGAGGACAGGTGACGATCGATGCTGCCACCGGCCGCGAGGCCGGCACCATCACGCTGACCGTGACCGATACCGGCGAGGGCATCCCGGCCGAGCACCTGCCCCATGTCTTCGAACGCTTCTACCGGGCCGACACCGCGCGCGACCGCGACCACGGCGGATCCGGCATCGGACTGGCGATCGTGAAGGCCCTTGTCGAAGCACACGGCGGCCGCATCGACGTGAGCAGTTCCGGCGCCGGGACGGCCTTCACGATCACCATGCCGACCGGCTAGAGCGAACCCAGGATCTGGCGCATGGTGTCGATCTCCTGCTGCTGCGTCTTCACGATGGCGTGGGCCATCTCGACCGCAGCGGCATACTGACCGTCCTTGATCTCATCCTCGGCCATGGTGATCGCACCCTCGTGATGGGCGATCATGTGCGTCAGGTACAGCTTGGCCGCCTCGGCACCCTGGGCGTTGCGCAGCGCGGTCATATCGGCCTCCGACACCATGCCCTGCATGGCGGGCATGTCGCCGTGCCCCATGTTTGCGTGGCCCATGTCGCCGTGGCCCTGCTGCGGCATCTGGGACATCGACGGCATCGGCGGGTTACCCCACTGCTTGAGCCAGCCCTGCATCTGCTCGATCTCCGGGGCCTGCGCGCCCTTGATCTGGGTGGCCAGCTCGCTCACCCGCGGGTCGATACCCTGCTTGGCCAGCAGCACGTCGCTCATCTCGACCGCTTGCTGGTGATGCGGAATCATGTGCTGGGCGAACATCACGTCAGCATCGTTGTGCGCCGCCGCGTCCTGCGCGCCCGGGGTCTGCGGGCTCGCCGACGCCGACGTGGCCGAGGTTGCCGAGGTCTTCGCAGCCCCGTCCGTGGACTGGTTGCTACAGCCGGCCACCAGGGCCGCCGCGACCACCGCACCGGCACTCAGCATCATCAGTTTCGTCATGCCTCGAGAGTCCCCAGGATCGATGTGGCTGCGCTAGTCGTTCGATGAAGATTCGATAAAGGTCTACGCGATCCGGGCCCGGAAGAGCTTGACGTCATTCTTGACACCCTTGAGGTGGCGCGCCCCGGCGAACGACCAGTTGAACCGATCCTGCTCCCCGATCGCTGTGCGCGTCGACTCCGCGACCAGCACGGTTCCGGGCCGTGCCGCCCCGGTGACCCGGCTGGCCAGATTCACCGAACTTCCGAACCAGTCACCAGCCCGGCTCACCGCAGGCCCGGTTGCCAGCCCGACCCGCAGCCGCGGGAAACCCTCGTCGGTCTCGGTGAAGGCAACCAGGCGCAGGGTCGCCTCCAGAAGAGCCGAAGCGTCGGTGCTGACGAACATCACCGCATCGCCGATCGTCTTTATCAACCGAACCGGGCCGAACGCCACCTCACGTGCCGCATCGGCCAGCCGATTCGCCAGCCGCTCAAGCTCTTCGGGCTGTACCACCTCGCCCAGCCGGGTGAACCCGACGATGTCGGCGAACGCGATGGTGACCAACCGCGCCCCGGGCAGCGGAACTCCCTCGGCCCGTTCGGAAGCGCTGACAGCCTCGGTCTCCATGGCGTGACGCAATTGCACGAACAGCATGTCGGAGATCATCGGTCCGATCAGCGGGGCGGCCTCTGCCACCAGCGCCTCACTCGCCTTGGCGGTTTCCAGTTCCGTTGCCCCCGGCGTCAATACCGCCGCCAGCGCGGCATAGCGCATCACCTCGGCAGCCCGGCCCAACCCTTCTGAGAGCACCCGGGTGATCAACACGATCTGATCTGGCGCGATGCCGAGCTCGAGAAAGCGCTCGGCAAACGCCACGGCCTCGGCGTCGGCCCGCAAAAGCACCGCGGCATCGGGGTCTTCGACGGTGGCCAGCCCCATCGCCCGCTGCAGCCGCTGGACCAACTCGACATCGAGTCCCGTCTGCTCGCTGATCTCCCGGGTCGACACGTAGGTCCCGTCATCTCCGGCCACCCGGCGTGAAGCCAGCAACATCGGGGTGCCGGCCTGGCGGATCTGGTCGGCGCTGATACCGCGAGCCAGGAGCCATTCGACCAGTTCGGCGCGCTGCGCACCGGCCTCGCCGTCGAGTCCGTCCAAGAGCGTGGGATCGGCCGTCATCAGGTCAAGGTATACCCACGCACGGCATGAACCGCCGGAGCCGTCGACGAGGTCAGCAGCATCGACATGTCCTGCGGGTAACGGACATCCACCACCACCGAATCACCGAACCGGTACGGCTTCCCGGCCACCAGGCCGACGAACTGCTTACGCAACCGGGACATTTCGGCGCGCACGGTGACCACTCTCGACCGGTCACCGTAGAGGTCCTCGGCCAGCTCCGGTGCCGACCGGCCCTGTTGACTGGTCGCCAACACCAGCAGGATCTCGGCGTGTCGGCTGGAAATGCCGCGGCGCCAATTGCCGAACTGGCCGGCCATCTCCAGAGATGGCTCGCCGTCGCTCAGGTCGAGGATCACCTTTGAGGGCGCCGCCGTGGACTCCGCATCGTCGGCCACCCGGACCAACCATCCACCCGGCAACGACTCCACATCGCACATGCCCAACGGCGGTACCCACACGCGACCCGGTAACCCATTCTCGGGCAACAGGATCCGATTGTGTATCGGCAGCGAGGCCACGGCTGCCACCCAACCCTCGGCGTCGACCGCCAGCGCAGGACCACCGACCTTGGCCAAAATCGGCGCCGCGACGGTCCGCAACTGATTCAAAGTTCGGTCGTGCGCTTCGCGGAGCTGGGATTCGGCCAGCCGCGCCACCAGATCCACCAGCGCCACGGTCGTCGGATGTACCGTCGGCGCCGGACCCGAGACGTCGACGACACCGATCACCTGCCCGGTACGCGGATCCCGGATCGGGGCGCCCGCGCAGGTCCACGGGTGATGACTACGCAGAAAATGCTCGGCCGAAAAGACCTGTACCGCTCGATGGGAGACCAGGGCGGTGCCGATGCCGTTGGTGCCTACGGCGTTCTCACTCCACGACGCACCCTCGATGAAACCCAGACGGTCGGCCAATCCGAGCACCCGTGGCGAGCCGGACCGCCACAGCACCCGGCCGCGCGCATCGGCGATGACCAGGATGTTGTCGCCTTCTTCGATCACCGACTCGAGCCCGCGGGTGACGTCGTCGAGTACCGTCATCAAACCCGACTGCTGCCTCAGCAAGTCCAGACCGGCGGTCTCGACTCGCGGCGGAACGTGCCGGTCCGGATTGATTCCCTTGGCTCGCAACCTGTTCCAGGAATCTTCGATCACCGACCGCGGGCGCGCCGGCGCCCGGTCACCCGACATGGTCGCGTCGTAAACGGCAGAAAGCAGCCTCGCGTAACTCCGCGGGTCCTCACCGGACGACACCGCGGGCTCAGGTACCGACGAACCGCTCATCACGCCGATTGTGCTCCACATCACACCGGCGCGCCACGGCAACCCGCCGATCCCTGACCGTCACGACGGACCGCCGTTCGGGTTGACCAGCACCTTCATCTTCTTTCCGGCATGCAGGGCCTCGAAGCCCTCGTCGATCACGTCGTCGATTCCGATCGGCGTCACCCAGCCCCGTGTTTCGTAGCGCCCCTGCGCCATCAGATCGATGACCGCCTCGAAGTCCGCCGAGGTGTAGCACAGCGACCCCTGGATCCGGGACTCGTTCATCACGAGGTTGAGCAGTGGTGTGGCCAGAGGCTTTTCATAGATCGCGACACTGATCGTCGGCTTGCGCGCACCGACACACGCCGTGGCCGCGGCAATCGCCGGCGCCACCCCGGCAGCGTCGAACGCGGCGTCGGCACCCCGGCCGTCGGTGCGGTCGGCGATGAAGGCGGGAACATCGATGGCTCCCGGATCCAGGGTCCTGGCCCCGAGGTCCTCGATCGCGCCGCGCCGCGTCTCGGACGGTTCCACGACGAACACCTCGTCGAGCCCTTTGCCGCGCAGCGCAAACCAGACGCCGATGCCGATCGGCCCGGCGCCGAAGATCACCGCGGTGTGCAACGGACCGACCTCTCCCAAGGTCGCGGCGTGATAGGCCACCGACATCGGTTCCACCAGCGCGCCCAACTCCAGAGACACGTTGTCAGGCAATCGGTGCAGCATGTCGGCCGGGACGACGGTGTACTCGGCCATACCGCCGTCGGACATCAGCCCGTGGAAACCGATCTGCCGACAGATGTTGTACGTGCCTGCGCGGCACGGCGCGCAATGTCCGCACCGGTAGATGGGCTCGACCGCCACCCGGTCACCGACCGCATACCCCGTGACACCGGCACCCAGTTCGGTGATGGTCCCCGAGAACTCGTGGCCCATCGTCAGCGGCAGCTGTCTTCCGGTCAGCGGATGCGGCTCGGTCGGGACGAAGATCGGTCCGGCATAGTATTCATGCAGGTCAGTGCCACAGATACCGTTGAATCCGACTTTGATCTTGACGGTGCCGGGAGTCGGGTCGGGCTCTGGGACATCGGCGACCTCGACCTTGTTCGGCCCGTAGTACACGGCTGCTCTCATGGTGGACGTTTCTAGGCCCGCAGGCCCGGCCTGCGTAAGGGTTGCAAGACGTTGCGATGTCATCTTGCAGGTCTTTTCACAGTCAAACGCCGGACCGGCTGCAACCCCGTGCAACCCTTGTTGCGATGTTTGACACGGTGTGGGCTGGGCCACATGACACAGACCACCGCCGCACCGCTGGCCACACTGTCACCTCAGGAACGGGTTGACGTCTGGCTGGCCGACTTCGAATCCGCATTGGCCGACCGGGACATCGAACGCGTCGTCGGAAAATTCGCGACCGACAGTTTCTGGCGTGATCTGGTCTCCTTCACCTGGAACCTCAAGACCGTCGAAGGCCGGGACGGCATCGCCGACATGCTGACGGCGCGGTTGCACGACACCGACCCGAGCAGGTTCCGGACATCGGAAACCCCGACCGAGGAATTCGACGGAGAACACGTCGTCACTTCGGCGTTCATCGAGTTCGAAACGGCGGCGGGCCGCGGCAAGGGGCACCTGCGACTGCGCGACGAACTCGGCTGGACCCTGCTCACGACCCTCCAGGAACTCAAGGGTCATGAAGAACGCAAGGGCGCCAACCGGCCGCTGGGCGCGGTGCACGGCAGCGACCCGGACCGGCGGTCGTGGGCCGAGAAGCGACTCGACGAGGACCTGACGCTCGGTTACACCGAGCAGCCCTACACCGTGGTGATCGGGGGTGGTCAGGGCGGAATCGCACTGGGGGCCCGGCTGCGCCAGCTCGGCGTGCCGACCATCGTCGTCGACCAGCACGAGAGGCCCGGTGACCAGTGGCGCAAGCGCTACAAGTCACTGTGCCTGCACGACCCGGTGTGGTACGACCACCTGCCCTATCTGCCGTTCCCGGCCAACTGGCCGGTGTTCGCACCGAAGGACAAGATCGGCGACTGGCTCGAGTTCTACACCCGGGTCATGGAGGTGCCGTACTGGAGTTCGACGACGTGCGTGTCCGCGTCGTACGACGAAGGCGAACGGCGGTGGACCGTCGAGGTGAACCGCAACGGCGAACCGGTGACACTGCGTCCGGTGCAGCTGGTGCTCGCCACCGGCATGTCAGGCAAACCCAGCATCCCCACACTCCCGGGACAGGAAGTGTTCCGCGGCGATCAGCACCATTCCAGCCACCACCCCGGCCCCGATCAGTATGTGGGTAAGCGCGTCGTGGTGATCGGCTCGAACAACTCCGCCCATGACATCTGTAAAGCGTTGTACGAGAACTACGTCGACGTCACCATGGTGCAGCGCTCCTCGACCCACGTGGTGAAATCGGAGTCGCTGATGGAGCTGGGCCTCGGTGACCTGTACTCGGAGCGAGCGGTGGCCGCCGGGATGACGACCGAAAAGGCCGACCTGACCTTCGCATCGCTGCCGTACCGCATCATGGCCGACTTCCAGCGGCCGATCTACGACGCAATCCGCCAGCGCGACAAGGACTTCTATGCCCGGCTGGAAGCCGCCGGCTTCGACCTGGACTTCGGCGACGACGACTCCGGCCTGTTCATGAAGTATCTGCGTCGCGGCTCCGGCTACTACATCGACGTCGGCGCCTGTGAGCTGATCGCCGACGGCAGCATCAAACTCGCGCACGGCGAGGTGGAACGGCTGACCGAGAACTCGGTGATACTGGCCGACGGCACCGAGCTGCCCGCCGATGTGGTGGTGTACGCCACCGGATTCGGCTCCATGAACGGCTGGGCCGCCGACCTGATCAGTCAGGAAGTCGCAGACCGGATCGGCAAGGTGTGGGGCCTGGGTTCCGGGACCACCAAGGACCCCGGGCCATGGGAAGGCGAACAACGCAACATGTGGAAGCCCACGCAACAACCCAACCTGTGGCTACACGGCGGCAATCTGCACCAATCCCGGCACTATTCGCTGTATCTGGCGTTGCAGCTCAAGGCCCGTTACGAAGGTCTGGCAACGCCGGTGTACGGACTGCAGGAGGTCCATCACCTGAGCTGACGACCCACGACATGGCGCCCCGAACGTGAATCCCCCACATGCCGTTCGGGGCGCCCGCGTGGGCGCGGTATACATGCTGGGATGCGCCGATGGATATTGAGCCTGCTGGTACTGCTCGTCGTGGCCACGACTCTCGTCGCCACTGGGTACTGGGTGTCGAAGTCACGCACCTTCACGCTCGCCGGACGTCTGGTGCACCGGGTCGACACCCCGGCCGAGGTCATCGCCCTGACCTTCGACGACGGCCCGACCGCGCACACCCCTGAGGTGCTGCGGATGCTCGACGATTCCGGGGTTCGGGCCACGTTCTACCTCACCGGTGCCGAATTGACCGCAGCTCCACAATTCGGCACCGCGATCGCTGCCGGCGGCCACGAGATCGGTAACCACAGCTACTCGCATCGACGGATGGTGCTGACCTCATCGGCCACCGTCGCCGACGAGATCGAACGAACCGACGCCGCCATCCGCGCCACCGGATACCAGGGCCCCATCACCTTCCGCCCGCCGTATGGCAAGAAGCTCTGGACGCTGCCCCACTACCTGTCCACCCATCAACGGACCATGGTCACCTGGGACGTCGAACCAGATTCAGCCACCGATGCCGACGCCGACGCGATCGTGGCCGAGACTGTCTCGACCGCACGGCCCGGTTCGATCATCCTCCTGCACGCCATGTACGACAGCCGCGCCGCTTCACGCGCCGCCGTACCCCGAATCATCGACGAATTACGTTCTGCCGGATACCGATTCGTCACCGTGTCCGAGCTGCTGGCCGGCCCGTGACCGAACTGCTGCACGGACTCGAACCCATCCTCGGGCAGCGGCCCCGGATACTCATCCTGGGAAACATGCCCAGCGCCATGTCGCTGGCTTCCGGCCAGTACTACGGGAATCCGCGAAACGCATTCTGGCGGATCACCGGCGCGCTCTTCGGGTTCGACGCCTCTGCGTCGTACCCCGATCGGGTGAACGCACTGCAGGCACACCAGGTGGCAGTGTGGGATGTCCTCCGGTCGTGTCGGCGGGTGGGCAGCCTGGATTCCGCGGTGGAGCGGGACAGCATGGTGCCCAATGACTTTGCCGCCTTTTTCACCACCCACCGCACGCTCGAACGCGTGGTGTTCAACGGGGCGGCCGCGGAGACCAACTTCCGGCGCCTGGTGGGCACTCCCCCGTTGGCCAGCGTGCGCGCCCCCTCGACCAGTCCTGCCCAGACCATGCGCTTGGAGGACAAACTGGCAGCTTGGCGGGCCGCGCTGGAGAAGATCTGAGAGTCTCTGCCGGTTGAAGCGCGTGGCAGCCCGGTCGACCGTTACGCTTCGGCCACCATGACATATCCACCGCAAAGCCCGTGGCCGGCTCAGCAACCGCCTTGGCCACCCGTGCCCATGCCCCCGGCCGCACCTGCGCCGCGGCGTGGCAACAAAACCGTCGCCTGGGTGATCTTGGGAGTGGTGGTCTGCGCGCTACTCGTGGCGGGACTCATGTTCTTCCTCGGCACCGGGGAGCAGACCAAAACAGTCAAGGACTCCGCGTTGCAGCGCACGCTGCTGACGCCTGCCGAAGCCGGAAACATCTTGCATACCGGGACGCTGGTGGGCGACCCCAATTTCGACGATGGAGCCGTTCAGTCCACCTGGGACACCGAGCGTGGGAACGATCCGTGC
Organism: Mycolicibacterium fortuitum subsp. fortuitum; assembly: GCF_022179545.1. The sequence continues at coordinate 4,580,854 of NZ_AP025518.1, forward strand.
GTGATCGGCGATCCGGCCACGGCGGGCTGGTACGAGGACACCGGTTCGACGGCGGTGCGCCGGCAGTCGCTGGAATCCGCCGAAGGGAACGAGACCGGGCCGGACGTGTTTTTCGACCAGGCAGTGATCGGCTATCCCGACACCGACGCCGCACGCAAGGTGGTTGAGGATATCCGAGGCAAATGGCAGCAATGCGTGGGCAAGGATGTGACCCAGACCCTCCCGGGCGAAGAGCCGTGGCCGTGGCATATCGGCGACGTTTCGGAGAGCGACGGCGTTGTCCTGGGATCCGCAACGGACCTCAGCGATGACGCCGACGGGTGGGTATGCCACTTCAGCATGGCACCGCGACACAACGTGGTGGTCGAGATCCAGGTGTGCGGCAGTACCGCCGATGCCGATTCCGTCGCGCAACTGACAGCCAAGTTGAGCCAGAAAGTTGACACGGCCGCGGAATCGCACAAGTCGCGCAATCGCCATTTCCGGTTCGGGCGGCACCACTGAGATTTCCGCGGCTTGAGATCCGCCTCGCGTGTCACACCCGCGATGTAATATCGAACACATGTTCGCAGGTGATTCCGATGCGGCACTGATCGACCGGATCAGTGCCGCGACGCGAGCCGAATCGGTGGCGATCGCCGCCCGACTGGCCGCGATCGGGGCGTTGGATTCGCTGCGCGAACAAGAGCTGGTCGACTCGATTCTGTGGCGGACTGATCCGTTCGAGGAAGTCGCTGCCGAAATCTCGGCGGCCATGCGGATCGCCCGAGGACGGGCGGCCACCCAGATCCATCACGCCCGAGTCCTACGCGACAAGTTGCCCCAGGTCGCGGCCCGGTTCGCCGTCGGGGACATCGATTATCGGGTGGTGCGGATGATCATCGCCCGCACCGGCATCGTCGATGAGGCGGTCTGGGCCGGCTTAGATGCCGAGTTGGCCGCCCGAGCCCACCGCTGGATGCGGTTCTCGGAACGACAACTGCGGGACCGGGTCGATCAGTGGATCGCCAAACTCGACCCCAACGGAGTACGCGTCCCGCCGGATATCAGTGAGCAACGGTTCGTCCAGATCGAACCCAGCACACCCGGCATGGCCTCGATCTGGGCCAACATCGATGCTGTCGAGGCCGTGGCGTTGGATCAACGCCTGGATGCGGTGGCCAACACAGTGTGTGAGCAGGATCCCCGCAGCCATGAACAACGCCGCGCCGATGCGATCGGGCCGCTGGCCCGGCTGGAAGCGCAGTTGGTGTGCCGGTGCGGGCGTGAGGAATGCCCGGCCGCGCAGAACCGCGCCGCCGCTGATGCGGCCGTGGTGCACGTGCTGGCCCAGAGTTCCACGGTCGACAGTGACTCGGATGCACCAGGCTATCTGCCCGGCCATGGGATCCTGCCCGCCGAATCAGTACGGGATCTGGCCGGGCGCGCCAAGATCAAACCCGTCCGGCTACCCGGGGACACCGGGCAGGCCGACAATGCAGAGCCGGGGTATCGACCCTCCGCGGCACTGTCGGAGTTCATTCGCTGGCGGGACCTGACCTGTCGGTTCCCTGGGTGTGATGCCCCTGCCGAGCGTTGCGATATCGACCACACCGCACCGTGGCCTTTGGGTCCGACGCATCCGTCCAACACCAAGCTGTACTGCCGGGCCCATCACCTGATCAAAACGTTCTGCCCCGGCTGGTCAGACCGCCAATACCCTGACGGCACCGTCGAAATCACCACCCCGACCGGGCATACCTACACCACCGAACCCCACGGCGCGGCCCTGTTCGACGACCTGGCCACCCCGACCGAGGACCTCAATCTCACCGACCCGCCACCAGCGCCGGGCCCCAACCGCAGTGCGAAGATGCCCAAACGGTCCCGCACCCGCGAACAAGACCGCCAAGACCGCATCGCCGAAGAACGCCGCCTACGCGCCGAATTCAACAACGACCTCGCCCACGAACACGCCTACCAAGCCTGGCTCGCCGAAGAACACGGACCACCCCCACCCTTCTGAACGGGCGGATGCCCCAGATCAGCCTTCAGCGCGTTGCTTCAGGCGAAGGCAAGGCGGGTCGGGCGTGGCGGGCGGCGTACTCACCGGGCGTACTGCCCAGCATGGAACGGAAGTCGTTGGTGAAGTGCGCCTGGTCGTACCAGCCGAGGCGCACCGCCAGGTCAGCGAAATCGGCTCCCGGCTCTTTCTCGATCTCCAAAGCCGCCTGCTGCAACCGATATCGGCACAACACCCACTTGACCGTCACACCGACATAGCGCTGGAACACTCGCTGCGTCGTGCGCGTACTCCACGGCGAAATCGACATCACCTGTTCGACCCGATGCAGGGTGTCGTCATCGCGCATCCGGTCGATCAACGGGCACAGCGCACCGTACGTCGGGTCCGGCTCGCCGGGCATCGCGCCGATCGCACGGTCCAGATCCGGTGAATCCAACAGTCCGTCATCGACCGGAACCACACGCCCGGTCATGGCGGCGGCATCTCCACCAAAGCGGGCTACGAAGCCACCCGGGCGAAATCGTGCCCCCACCACTCCGCCCCGGCCACTGATCGTGATGCGGAAAACCTTCGGCACCACGCCGTGCAGCAACGTGTTCGGCAAAGGATGACCATGGCGCACAACATCATCGCCCCACTCATGGGTGAGGTGCATGGCCGGGAAGGTGATGACGGTGCTCTCGAACGGGCCCTCCTCACGCCGGTCCCAGGTCACCGACCAGAAGTGCTCGACGAAGACCGCTGCCTCGTCCGACGGCGCCCACCGGTGAAGGTCGAAAGCCGAGGCACTGCCGGCCCGGCCGACCAACCCGCGCATTGGCGCGTTTTTCCAAGCGGCCACGACCACCAGCCTACGAAACTGGGAGACATGAGTGTCACACCGATTCCAGAGGGATACACCAGCCTGACCCCGTTCATCTGCGTCGACGGAGCTGCCAAGGCAATCACGTTCTACCAGAACGTCTTCGGCGCCGAAGTGATCGAGCGGATGGACGGGCCCGACGGCACCGTCGCCCACGCCGAACTGGACTTCGGCACGGGACGGCTACAACTCGGCGACCCGCAGGAGGCGTATCAGATCGCGGCTCCCGAACCGGGGGCTGCCGCAACCCACTCGATCGGGTTGTACTGCCCCGACGTCGATGACGTCGTCGCCCGCGCCGAAAAGGCCGGGGCGACGATCCGCGAGCCTGCACAGACCTTCGTCACCGGTGACCGGTTCGCCTCCATCCTCGACCCGTTCGGCCAGCGCTGGACCGTCATGACCCGGGTCGAGGACCTCACACCGGCCGAACGGGAACGCCGCGTCGCCGAATGGGCCGCCAGTGCCGGCGGCTAACGTGGCGGGATGTCTTGCGTGTTCTGCGCCATCGTCACCGGGGAAGCCCCCGCCATCCGCATCTACGAGGACGACGATTATCTGGGCATCCTGGACATCAGGCCGTTCACCCGCGGGCACACCCTGGTGATCCCGAAGCGGCACAGCGTCGACCTCACGGACACACCGCCCGAGTCCGTGGCCGCGATGGCCGTCATCGGCCAACGCATCGCGCGTGCGGCCCGGCAATCCGGGCTGCACGCCGACGGCAACAACATCGTGATCAATGACGGCAAAGCCGCCTTCCAGAGCGTGTTCCACATTCACCTGCATGTGGTGCCACGCCGCAGCGGCGACAAGCTGTCGTTCGCGAAGGGCATGATGTTGCGCCGCGACCCGGACCGTGAAGAATCGGGACGCCTGTTACGTGCGGCGTTGGCAGAACTCGACACCCCCGAGCACGATTGAACCCATGAGTGATCTGTCCACCGTGGAAAAGATCGGCCTCCGACTGCTGCACATCCACGACCTGATCTACCAAAAGTCCAACGGGCTCATCGGGCATCGGATCCCCGGGATGCCGCCGAGCCTGTTGCTGCGCACCACGGGCGCCAAAACCGGCGAGCCGAGGATCAATACCCTGAGCTACGCCAGAGACGGCAAGGACTACCTGGTGGTCGCGTCGATGGGCGGCGCACCGCGCTCGCCGGGCTGGTATCACAATCTGAAAGCCCATCCCCGCATCGAGATCAACGTCGGGACCAGGCGCCTGAGCGTCACGGCCAAACCCGTGCTGCCCGACGATCCCGACTATCAGCGGTTGTGGAAGATCGTCAACGACAACAACTCTCACCGCTACGAGGCGTACCAGAAGAAGACCACCCGACCGATTCCGATCGTGGTGCTCACCCCCTAGAACAGCTCTTTGGCCAGCAGTTCGAGGGTGGTGTCGCGCGCCGTCGCAGTAGCCGGATCGGCGCCGCGGCGGGCCGAGCCGACGGGGTTGATCATGACCTCGTCCACGTCGAACTCCTCGGCCAGAGCTCGCACCTGCTGGGCCGCCTCGGTGGGCGAGCCCACCACAGCACGGCGCAGCCCTGACGCGACGACGGCCTGCGCTTGCGGAGTCATGGTCGTCGCCTCGGCATCCTCCACCAGATCGAGGGCTCCGAGCGGTTGGCCGGTCCGCAGGCGGCCCATCATCTGCAGCTGCGGCAACAGAAGTGCCTGCGCTTCCTCGGTCGTCTCGGCCACCGAGGCGTTGACGGTCAGGAAGGTCACCGGCTCCGACGCCAGGTCACTGGGCTGGAACTCGTCACGGTAGACGGCCAGTGCCTCGGCAGTGCCCTGACCGGAGAAGTGGTGGGCGAACACGTACGGCAGTCCCTTGGCGGCGGCCAGGTGCGCCGAGTACATCGATGAGCCGAGCAGCCACATTCGCGGTTCGGTGACCGCGGCAGGGGTCGCCTTGAGCACGTAGTTCTCCCGCATCAGGTCCCGTGGCAGGGGCACCCGCACTCCGCGCGCGCTCATCAGTGCCACCACATCGTCGAGGTACTGCGGGAACGCCTCGATGTCGCGATCGTCGCGCCCGGCTGCTCCTCGCAAGGCGAGCGAGGTGACGGGATCGGATCCCGGCGCCCGTCCGATTCCTAGGTCGATGCGGCCGGGGTGGGCAGCCTCCAGCAGAGCGAACTGCTCGGCGACCGCCAGCGGAGCGTGGTTGGGCAGCATCACCCCGCCCGAACCCAGCCGCAGCTGCGTGGTGTGCGCTGCCAGATGCGCGATCAGGACCGGCGGGCTGGTGGCCGCCACCGCGGGCATGTTGTGGTGCTCGGCGATCCAGTATCGGGTGTATCCGAGCCGGTCAGCGGTCTGCGCCAGGTGAGTCGTGGCGGTCAGGGCGTCGGCGGTGGACTGGTCGGTTCGCACCGGGACGAGATCGAGGACAGAAAGCCGCATGACAGCGTCAACGTCACGGACGGTCCGGTTCGTTCCCGTCCGCATCGGCCACCAGGCGTTTGGCCGTGGTGAAGATGTCGTCGAGCATGGCCGGTGTGAGCCGGCCGGTGAAGGTGTTCTGCTGGCTGGGGTGGAAACAGCCGAGGAGCGTGAGCGGCCCGAACGCCGAGGTCAGCTTTGCTGTCGCGCCGTGGCCGAACTTCGGGGCGGGTTTGGGACGATCCCCGATCAGCTCAAGGGCCGCACGCCATGCGAACCCGCCGAGCGCGATGACCACCCGCACCGACGGCCCCGCCAGTCGCCATTCGGCCTGCAGCCACGGCTCGCAGGTGGCCCGCTCGGCCGGGGTGGGTGCATTGGCAGGAGGGGCACAGCGCACGGCGGCGGCCATGCGGGTGCCGATCAACTCCAGGCCGTCGGCCGCGTCGACGCTTTCGGCCTGATTCGCCAACCCCGCCCGATACAGACCGGCGAAAAGGAAATCCCCGGACCGGTCCCCAGTGAACACGCGGCCGGTTCGGTTGGCACCCTGCGCTGCCGGGGCCAGTCCGACGATCATGATGCCGGGTTGTTCGGCGCCGAATCCGGGGGCGGGCCGCCCCCAATAGGGTTGGTCAGCAAATGATTTCCGCTTGGCCACGGCAACCTCTTCCCGCCAGGAGAGCAGGCGCGGGCAGGCCCGGCACACCGAGATCAGCGCATCAAGTTCCGGCATCGATGCAGCCTTGGTCGCCAGTCGTCGTACCTGCGCGGGAGTTCTGGCCACCGGCGTCGTCGCATCCGCCGGATCACCGGGCCAGCCCGAGCCCGGTGGCACGGGTGAGGTGAACGGCACCCCCGTCCTGGGGTGAGGCAACAGCATCACCTCACTGTGCCGGAAATTTCGTCGCGGTGGGTACGGGCGCGCTGTTAGATTCGCCGCGATACCCATGACGAACACCAAGCGCGGCCCCTTGCTGCTGATCCTGTTCGCCGCGTTGACGGCCGGCGCCGGCAACGGAATCACCATCGTCGCGTTCCCGTGGCTGGTGTTGCAGCACAACGGATCCGCGCTCGACGCCTCGATCGTCGCGATGGCCGGCACCCTGCCGCTGCTGGTGGCCACACTGATCGCCGGGGCGGCGGTGGATTACCTGGGTCGCCGACGGGTTTCGATGATCTCGGATCTGCTCTCGGCGCTGTCGGTCGCTGCGGTACCCGTGCTGGCCCTGATTTTCGGGGTGGACGCGGTCAATGTCGCGGTGCTGGCGGTCCTGGCGGGGCTGGGAGCGTTCTTCGACCCGGCCGGCATGACAGCGCGCGAGACCATGCTGCCCGAGGCCGCGGGCCGGGCCGGTTGGACGCTGGACCATGCCAACTCGGTGTACGAGGCGGTCTTCAACCTGGCCTACATCGTCGGCCCCGGTATCGGCGGCCTGATGATCGCCACGCTCGGCGGGATCAACACCATGTGGGTGACGGCCGGGGCGTTCTGCTGCTCGATCCTGGCCATCTCGGTGCTGCGACTGGAGGGCGCGGGCGCGCCGGACCGCTCGGTGCTGACCGAGGGCGTTTTGGCGGGCATAGTCGAGGGACTGCGATTCGTCTGGCACACACCGGTATTGCGCACCCTGGCCATCGTCGACCTGGTGGCCACCGGCTTGTACATGCCGATGGAATCGGTCCTTTTTCCGAAGTACTTCACGGACCGGAACGAACCCACCGAACTGGGCTGGGTGCTGATGGCGCTGAGTATCGGCGGACTGTTGGGCGCGCTCGGTTACGCCGTGATGTCCAGGTACATGAGCCGACGGGCCACCATGCTGACCGCCGTGATCACCCTCGGGGTGGCGATGACGGTGATCGCCTTCCTGCCACCGCTGCCGCTGATCCTGGTGCTGTGCGCAATCGTCGGCTTCGTCTACGGACCGATCGCACCCATCTACAACTACGTCATGCAGACCACCGCTCCCCAACACCTGCGTGGCCGCGTGGTCGGGGTGATGGGCTCATTGGCCTACGCCGCGGGCCCGCTCGGGCTGATCCTGGCCGGGCCGCTGGCCGACGCCGCAGGCCTGCACGCGACGTTCCTGGCGCTGTCCCTACCGATGCTGTTGCTCGGCGTCGTGGCGGTGTTCCTGCCGGCGCTGCGCGAGCTGGACCTAGCATCGAAACCGTGAATTCCGCCGCGCTGCCGATGCTCATCAGCGAACTCCCCGACGGTGTCGTCGTCACCGACCCCGACATCCTGGCCTCCTACCGCCAGGACCGGGCTGCCGATCCCGGGGCGGGTACCCCGCTGGCCGTCGTGCGGCCGACCCGCACCGAGGAAGTTCAGACGGTGTTGCGCTGGGCCGGCGAGCACCGGGTGGCCGTGGTGCCGCGCGGCGCAGGGACGGGATTGTCCGGTGGCGCGACCGCCTTGGACGGCGGGATCGTGTTGTCCACCGAGAAGATGCGCGACATCACCGTCGACCCGGTCACCCGCACCGCCGTCGTGCAACCGGGTCTGCTCAACGCCGAGGTCAAGAAAGCCGTTGCTGCGCACGGACTCTGGTACCCGCCCGACCCGTCGTCCTTCGAGATCTGCAGCATCGGCGGCAATGTCGCCACCAACGCGGGTGGGCTGTGCTGTGTGAAGTACGGCGTCACCACCGACTACGTGCTGGGACTACAGGTGGTGCTGGCCGACGGCACCGCGGTGCGCCTCGGCGGTCCGAGGTTGAAAGACGTTGCGGGTCTCAGCCTGACCAAATTGTTCGTCGGCAGCGAAGGCACGCTGGGTGTGGTGACCGAGGCGACGCTGCGGCTGCTGCCGCCGCAGAACGCGCCGTGCACCGTCGTCGCCACATTCGATTCGGTGCAGGCTGCCGCCGGTGCCGTCGTCAAGATCACGGGGAAGATCCGGCCGTCGATGCTGGAGTTCATGGACTCGGTGGCGATCAACGCCGTCGAGGACAAACTGAAGATGGGCCTGGACCGCAACGCCGCGGCGATGATGGTGGCGGCCTCCGACGATCGGGGTGCCGCGGGCGCCGACGACGCCGGGTTCATGGCAGCGGTGTTCACTGAATGCGGTGCAACCGAAGTGTTTTCCACCTCCGACCCGGACGAGGGTGAAGCCTTCGTAGCGGCCCGACGTTTCGCGATCCCGGCCGTGGAGGCCAAGGGCTCACTGCTGCTGGAAGATGTCGGGGTGCCGCTGCCCGCGCTGGCCGAACTGGTCAGTGGCGTGGCCGAGATCGCGGCCCAGCGGAAACTGCTGATCTCGGTGATCGCCCACGCGGGTGACGGCAACACCCACCCGCTGATCGTGTTCGACCCGGCCGACACCGATGAAGCGCAGCGGGCGCAGCTGGCGTTCGGCGAGATCATGGACCTCGCAATCGGCCTGGGCGGCACCATCACCGGCGAACACGGGGTGGGCCGGCTCAAACGGCCGTGGCTGGCCGGTCAGATCGGGCCGGACGCGATGGAACTCAACCAGCGCATCAAACGCGCGCTGGACCCGCACAACATCCTGAACCCCGGTGCGGCGATCTAGCCGCGACTGGTCCTAGGCGAACATGGCCAGCAGATAGCTTGAGCGCCAAGCGATCAACGTAAAGAAAACCAACAACACCGCCACCGAGACGCCGGCCTGGACTGCGTTTCGACGCGCACTGGGGGCATACACGTAGGCAGCCGCGATGCCCGCGCCGGTGATCAATCCGCCGATGTGGCCCTGCCAGCTGATCGCCCCTGTCCCCAGCGCCGGACCGGCGAACGTGAACACCAGGTTGATGATGACGACGGCAGCGATCATGCGGACGTCGAGGTTCAGCTTGCGGGCCACCACGAAGATCGCGCCGAACAAGCCGAAGATCGCCCCGGACGCGCCGGCGGTCGGGGTGTTGATCGGGGTGAGCAGGTAGACCAATACCGAACCGCCCAGCGCGCTGAGCGCGTACAACGCTCCGTACCTCAACCGTCCCAGCCACTGTTCCAACGGCGGCCCCACCACGTAGAGCGCCCACATGTTGAACAGCAGGTGCATCACGCCGTAGTGCAGGAAGGCCGACGTCACCAGGCGGTAGTACTGGTCGTAGAACGCGATCCCAGGCGCCCACAACGTCAGCTCCTCGGTCAGCCGATCGCCCGAGGCCATCTGCAGCACGAACATCAGCACGTTCACCGCGATGAGCGAGTAGGTCAGGATCGGCGCCCCGGGTCGGACCACCCCGCCGAACTGGGTGCGCGAGGCGCGCACCGACTTGGCCCCCTCGTTGACGCACACCACACATTGGTGCCCCACGGCCGCCGAGCGCATGCACTCCGGGCAGATGGGGCGCTGGCAACGCGTGCAACGCACATAGGTGGGACGGTCCGGATGCCGGTAACACGTCGGCGTCTGGGCAGGTAGCTGCGGCGTGTCAGGGATGTTCATCAGGCCCGAGCCTAATGCGGGGCGGCCACTGTTGACACAGATGCCATAGATGTCGTAGCAATAAGACATGACGGAGATTTTGTCTCACAGCCCCGCTCGGTTCGTTCCCGCCGACGCTGATACCTGGCCCAACCCGTGGCCGATGTACGCCGCTCTGCGCGACCACGACCCGGTGCACCACGTGGTGCCCGAAGAATCTCCTGAGCACGACTACTACGTGCTGTCCCGACACGCCGACATCTGGGCCGCCGCCCGTGACCACGAGACCTTCTCCTCAGCGCAGGGCCTGACCGTCACCTACGGCGAGCTGGACATGATCGGACTGGCCGACAACCCGCCGTTCGTCATGCAGGACCCGCCGGTGCACACCGAGTTCCGCAAACTGGTGTCACGCGGCTTCACCCCACGGCAGGTGGAGGCCGTGGAGCCCAAGGTCCGCGAGTTCGTCGTCGAGCGCCTCGAGGGGTTGCGCTCGAACGGCGGCGGGGACATTGCGGCCGAGCTGTTCAAGCCGCTGCCGTCGATGGTCGTCGCGCACTACCTCGGGGTGCCCGAGGAGGACAGGGACCAGTTCGACGGGTGGACCGACGCGATCGTCGCCGCCAACAGCTCGGCCGGCGGTATCACCGCGGCGATGGGTACAGCAGGTGCTGCCGTCGCCTCGATGATGGGTTACTTCTCCGAGCTCATCGAGCGCCGCCGCCGCGAGCCGGGCGACGACACCATCTCGCACCTGGTGGCGGCCGGAGTGGGGGCCGACGGCGACATCGCCGGCGTGCTGTCGATCCTGGCCTTCACGTTCACCATGGTCACCGGCGGTAACGACACCACCACCGGAATGCTCGGCGGCGCAGTGCAACTCCTGCAGCAGCGGCCCGATCAGCGCAAGCTCCTGATCGACGATCCCGAGCTGATCCCGGCGGCCGTCGACGAATTCCTGCGGTTGACCTCGCCGGTGCAGGGCTTGGCCCGCACCACGACCCGAGACGTCACCATCGGAGACACCACCATCCCTGCCGGGCGCAAGACACTGCTGCTGTACGGCTCGGGAAATCGAGACGAACGTGAGTTCGGCGACGACGCCGCCGAGCTCGACGTCCGGCGCAAGCCCCGCAGTATCCTGACCTTCAGCCATGGCGCGCACTTCTGCCTCGGAGCAGCGGCGGCCCGCATGCAGTCCCGAGTCGCGCTGACCGAATTGCTCGCCCGCTACCCCGATTTCGAGGTGGACCTGGACTCGGTGGTGTGGGCCGGCGGCAGCTATGTGCGGCGGCCACTGTCGGTTCCGTTCCGGGCAGGGACCTGATGCCACGCGACTGGTTGTCGGCCCGGCGGTCCGAAGTGGCCGCCGACCACATCCTCGATGCCGCCGACACCCTGTTCACCCAGCAGGATGCGGCGACCGTCGGAATGCACGAGATCGCCGCTGCGGCAGGGTGTTCCCGCGCCACGCTGTACCGGTATTTCGAGAATCGCGATGCGCTCTACACCGCGTACGTGCACCGCGAGGCGCGCCGGCTGTACCAAGAGGTCAGCGAACAGGTGGCTGCGGTCAGCGATCCGGTGCAACGCCTGATCGACGGTGTTACCACCGCGTTGAACGCGGTGCGCGACAGTCCGGCACTGTCGTCGTGGTTCGCCACCGCGCAACGCCCGATCGGCGGCGAGATGGCCGAACACTCGGAGGTGATCCGGGCGCTGGTCGAGGGGTTCGTGCGGTCACTTGCCGGCAGTGACGCCGGGCAGACCGACGACGAGGTGGGCCGGCGCGCCCGGTGGTTGGTGCGCGTCATGGTGTCACTGCTGGTGTTCCCCGGCACCGACGCGGCCGATGAGCGGACCATGCTCGCCGAGTTCGTCGCCCCGCTCGTCATCCCGGGTCAGCTGCCGGTCGAGTAGCCGATTGCCGAGCAGGACGGGCCGACCTGCCCCATACTTTCGAGTATGGGCAGCCACCCATCGCCGCTACCGCCGCTGCCGGCGGTCAGCACCATCGCCGAGGTCGTCTCTGTCATCGACACGATCACCGACTGGGCCGTGGAAAGCTCAAGCCGGCTGGGCTATTTCGCCGCCCTGTACAAGAGGATCACCATCGCGGTCGGCACCGCCGTCACCGACGGTGCGTTCGAGGACGGCCCGCGGATGGACCGGCTCGATGCCGCTTTCGCGTCCCGGTACTTCGATGCGCTGAACGGGTACTTCCATCCCGACCGGTATGCGAAACCCACCCGGTCGTGGCGGGCCACGTTCGAGTGGGCAGACAAGCCTGCGCCGATCCTGGTCCAGCACATGCTCGCCGGCGTCACCGCCCACATCGTGCTGGATCTCGGAATCGCGGTGCAGGGACTCGTCGGCGCGGGCCAACTACCCTTGCTGCACAAGGATTTCGACACCATCAACGCGGTGCTGGCAAGTCAGATCGGCGGAGTCGTCAACGACATCAACGAACTCTCACCGGCCCTGGCCGACATCTATGCCGTGCTCCGACAGCATCAGATCTTCGTCCTCAACGAGGCGATCCGGTCTTTGCGCGACAGCGCATGGCGGTTCGCCACGGTGCTGGCATTGGAACCTGCATTCGCGCGGCCGCCGACCATCTGGGCACGTGACCTACAGGTGAGCCGTCAAGCGCAGGCGGTGTTCGATCCGCCCAGCCTGGTGGGCGCCTTCGATCTGGCGATCAAAGAGATTGCCGCGCGGGAAAGTCGCGATGTGGCCCACAACGTTCAGGTGCTCGACGAGATCGCCTCGACGCCCGCCCCGATCCAGACAGTGCTGTGAACCGGGCAGTCAGGCCACCCAGTACGCCTGAGCCTTGATGGACTTGCGCGGAATGCCGTACTCCTCGCGGAAGACACGCGCCACCGCCCGGGTGGTGCGGTTGTTGCAGGCCACCCAGCCGAAGTGATCGGAGGCATCGAACGCCGACGCACTCAGGGTCTCCAGCAGATCCTCGTCGAATCGGTCCACCCAGACGATCTCCGCGTTCCCCCTGACCGGTAGCTCACGGTCGTCGTCGTATCCGGCTTCGAGAAAGACCCAGGCCGGGACATCCCCGATGGCCTCCAGCAGCGAGTTGACGGCAGGCAGCGACGCGGTGTCACCGACGATCAGGTATCCGGCCGGCGCGGGTTCAGGCAACGTGAAGTTGCTGCCGAGGACCGTCACATCGAGAACATCGCCGGGTCGGGCCGCCCGCGCCCAGCGGGTGGCGATGCCGTCGTGCATGGCGAAATCGATGTCGAGGGTGCCCGCCTCCGGATCGGGGTTGACCAACGTGTAGCCCCGTTGATGGGCCTTGCCGCCGTCGGGGAACCAGCCGCGCACCCACATCGTCGGATGCACCCGTTGTTCGGCCAGCAGCCGCTGCGCCTGGAAGTGCACCCTCAGATAGTTCGGCGTGAGCTCGGTACTACCGGTCACGGTCAGCTCGTAGTCACCGCCGCGCCAGAGTTTGACGAGGGCCCCTTCCAGCCCGCGCGACGCCTTCTCCTCAGCCATGCGCACCTCCAGATCTTGTTAGGTAAGCGTACCCTAACTACAAGATCAGGAGCGGACGCGTGTGAAGCGGTGCAGCACCCAGGCTGCCGGGATGGTGAAGATCATCGTGAGGACGAACAGGTTCAGCATCGAGCCCGTGTAGACCGGATCGCGCATCACTTCGACCATCACCAACTCCATGATCATCAGGTGGATCAGAAAGATCTCGTATGAGATCTCACCGAGGAAGACCATCGGCCGCGAGGCCAGAAACCGGTTATACCAACCGCGATCGCCCAATGCCGGCGGCGCCACCAACAATGCCGCGATGGCCGCGTAGAAGAACGTCTTGACCAACGCCTCGCTCAGCTTGGCCGGTGAGGTGGTGGGCTCCCCCGCCAGCGGCGTCGAGGCAATGAAGTAACACACCACCGCCAGCGGGACGCACACCACGGCGTAGCCGCGCACCTTGAGTTGCGCCAACACCGTCAGCGCCATACCCGCCACGAACCATGCCATATAGGTGGGCAACCAAAGCCGGGCGCCGTCAGGCAGATTCGTGGAATCGTGCACGATCCACAGCCACAGCGGCGACACCGCGGCCAACGCCGCCAGACCGAAGAACAACAGCCCCGGCCGCCACCGCCGCCGGCACAACACCACCAGCAGCAGATAGGCCACCAGCGGCAGCACCACGTAGAACGCCGCCTCCACCGCCAGGCTCCACATCTGCGTCAGCCCCTGATGCAGATAGGAGAACAGGTAGTTGTCGGTATAGATCTGGGACAGAGTGAGATTGCGGAACAGGCCCATCCAGGTGTGGCCGGGATTCGGGCCCGCGGTACGGAAGTGGTAGAGCAGGTAAGCGATCAGCACCGTGACCACGTAGGCGGGCATGATCCGTCGCACCCGGTGCCAGGCGTAGCGGCGGACGGACGGATCCGCACTGCCTGTGGCCGCAGCCTTGACCCACGGCCGGAACAACAAGAAACCGCTGAGCACGAAGAAGATCGGCACACCGATCTCGGCCCGCGAATACACCAGCCCGAGATAGCCCTGCCCGTACTTGCCGGTCGTGTACGCCGCGTGCGTCAGCACCACCAGGATGGCAGCCACCGCACGAATCCCCGTCAGAGCGGCGACGCGCGTCGAACCCGGGGCCACCGCGTCTACCGACTCGAGGCCTCCCTGATCCGACGGCCCCTTCACGCTCCTGGAGACCGTCACTTGGTCTTCCGGTGCGGCTTCCCCCGGTATCCAGACCGGTCCTTGTGGTCCTTGTCCTTGTGATCACGACGCGGCCCACGCTCGGGCGTCAGATTGATCAACATGCCCGAGATCCGGGTGTTCTCCAAGGCTTTGAGTGTCTTGCCAGGCAGCTTCTCCGGCAGCTCCACCAACGAGTAGTCGCCGCGGATCGTGATGTGGCCGAACTCGTTGCGGTGCAGGCCACCCTCGTTGGCGATGGCACCGACAATATGGCCCGGACCCACCTTGTGCCGCTTGCCCACCGAGATCCGGTAGGTGGCAAGGCCTTCGCGCGGCGGCCGCTCCTTGCGCGGAGCCCGCTCGCCCCGATCGTCGCGGTCGCGTTCACGGCGCTTCTCCGGCGGCGGCTCCGTCATCAGGAACTCTTCGCCGTTGCGCGACTGCAGCGCCAGCGCCGCGGCGATATCGGCCATCGGCACGTCGTTCTCGCGCTCGTAGTCCTCGATCAACCTGCGGAACAGCTCGAGCCCGTCGCTGTTGAGCGAGTCGGTGATCGAGTCACGGAACTTCGCCACCCGCTGCGCGTTGACGTCGTCGACGCTGGGCAGCTCGGCCTCGATGACCTTGGACCGGGTGTGCTTCTCGATGGACTTGAGCAGGTGGCGTTCGCGCGGGGTGACGAACAGCAGCGCATGCCCGGAACGCCCGGCCCGGCCGGTGCGCCCGATGCGATGCACATAGGACTCGGTGTCGTGCGGGATGTCGTAGTTGACGACATGGCTGATGCGTTCGACGTCCAAACCGCGGGCGGCGACGTCGGTGGCGATCAGGATGTCGATGGTGCCGTCCTTGAGCGCGGTGATGGTGCGCTCGCGCTGAGCCTGGTTGATGTCACCGTTGATGGCCGCCGCCGCGAAACCGCGGGACCTCAGCCGCTCGGCCACCTCCTCGGTGGCCTGCTTGGTGCGGACGAACACGATCATCGCGTCGCCCTCTTCGACCTCGAGCACCCGCGTCAACGCGTCCAGCTTGCGCGCACCGGCGACCTGGATGAACCGCTGGGTGATGTTCTCCGCGGTGGCGGTCTTGGCCTTGACCGTGACCTCCACCGGATCGTGCAGGTACTTGGTGGTGATCTTGCGGATGGCCGGCGGCATGGTGGCCGAGAACAGCGCCACCTGCTTGTACTCGGGGGTGTCGGCGAGGATGCGCTCGACCTCTTCGGCGAAGCCCATGGTGAGCATTTCGTCGGCCTCGTCGAGCACGAGGTAGTCAAGGTTCGACAGATCCAGCGTGCCGCGCTCGAGGTGGTCGATCACGCGGCCCGGCGTGCCCACCACCACCTGGGCGCCGCGACGAAGACCGGACAACTGCACCGTGTAGGACGCGCCGCCGTAGATCGGCAGCACGTTGATCTCGGGCAGATGTGCGCCGTAACGGCCGAATGCCTCGGCGACCTGCAGAGCCAGCTCACGGGTGGGGGCCAGCACCAGCGCCTGGGTCTTGCGGCTGGAGGTGTCGATCTTGGACAGGATCGGGATGGCGAACGCGGCTGTCTTGCCGGTGCCGGTCTGGGCCAGACCGACCACGTCGGAGCCCGCGAGCATCGCCGGAATGGTCGCGGCCTGGATCGCCGAAGGCGATTCGTAGCCGACATCAGTGACTGCCTTCAACACCGCAGGATCAATCTGCAGGTCGGCAAACGTCGGGGCGGTATCCCCCGAATCCGGGTCTGGCGAGGTCATCGGTTCAGAAGTCTAGTGCCAATCGGGCACATTCCCGGCCGCGCGCCTGCACAACCCCGCAGCAGGCTCACGGTAGGTTGCCCAACTGTGAATCGGGTCGCAATGTTCGCCACGGCCCCCGGGGTCGTTCTGGCGACCGTGCTCACGCTCACGGGGTGCGGATCAGGTGATTCCACGGTCTCCAAGACGCCCGATGCAGGGCCCGGGCCGGCGCCGACCTCCGCGGCCCCGCCCGCCGCCAAGCCCGCCCCCACCGCGGCACCACCCCAGGCCGACCCGTGCGCGGTCAACCTGGCCGCGCCCGAGATCGCCAAGGCCGTCTCCGAGTTGCCCCGCGACCCGCGCAGCAACCAGGCCTGGAGCCCTGAGCCACTGGCGGGCAACTACAACGAATGCGCGCAGTTGTCTGCGGTGATCGTGCGGGCCAACACCAACTCCGAACACCCCAACACCCGGGCCGTGCTGTTCCACCTCGGCAAGTTCATCCCCACCGGCGTACCCGACACCTACGGTTTCAACGACATCGACAAGACGGCCAGCACGGGTGACACCGTGGCGCTGCAGTACTCCGGCGGATTCCACGGACTGGCCAGCACGGTGAAATTCCGCTGGAACGGCGGCGGCGTGGAGTTGATGGGCAACACCGGCTGAGGTTTGGCCAGTTCGGCCGCGAAACAGTATTCAGGGTCGTTGAATCGGTGGCTTGACAACCCTGGCTTCACGCTCGCGGCGGATGTCGCACCGCGACGGCATTCTCGCCGCATGGGAACGATATTCGTCGGCAGTGAGGCACTCGCACGGGGCGAACTCACCAGGGGCCGTCTCCGCGCTGCGTATCGGCCGATCTTCCCGGACATCTACACACCGCGCATGGCCGAGCCGACGCTGTACCGCAACACCGTCGGCGCCTGGTTGTGGGCCAAGCGGAAAGGCATCGTCACCGGCCGGGCCGCCGCGGCGCTGCACGGCGCCAACTGGGTCGCCGAGGATGCACCGATCGAACTCATCTGGGCCAACAACCGGCCACCGCGTGGAATCGTCACCCACAACGACCGATTCGCTCCCGACGAAGTCGACGAGATCAACGGTATGGCCGTCACAAATGTCGCCCGCACAGCGCTCGACCTCGGCCGCTACCTGCCACGCCGCGCCGCCGTCGAGCATCTCGACGCCCTCGCCCGCGCGACGGGTCTGGATGTCGAGCATGTCGTGCCGCTCACCGAGCGGTATGCCGGCGCCCGAGGGATGCGGCGGTGCCGCGAGGCACTCAGCCTGATGGATGCCGGCGCCGATTCCCCGAGGGAGACCTGGCTACGGCTGCTGGTGCAGGATGCGGGCTATCCGCGGCCCCGCACCCAGATCCCTGTGCTGGACGACTACGGCAACGAATTCGCGTATCTCGACATGGGGTGGGAGGGCCCCATGATCGCCTTGGAATACGACGGGATTCAGCACCAGACCGACCGCAAGCGGTACGCCTGGGACGCCAAGCGCCTGCGCATGATCCAACGTCAGGGCTGGCTACACATCCGGGTCATCAAGGAAGACAGCCCGCGCGATGTCCTGAACCGGGTGCGTGAGGCTTGGGGCCGGCGCGAAACAGAAGCGAGGGTCGCCGAGCCCGCGGCTTGACAACCGCAGGTGCTGATTCGCGAGGCGGATCAAGAATGTCGGTGCCCTCACCTACAGTGACAACATGTTCGTCACCGACGAAGGCGGGTCGGGGCCGACAGTCATCTACAGCGCGTCGGACCTGGCTGCGGCCGCCCGCTGTGAATACGCCCTGCTGCGCTCCTTCGACGCACGGCTGGGCTGGGGCCCGGCGGTGTCGTCCGATGACGAATTGCTGGCCCGCACAGCAGCACTCGGCGACGAACACGAGCAGCGCCATCTCGATGAACTGCGCACCGACGCCGAGGTGACAGTCATCGGGCGACCTGCCTACACGGTGCCCGGGCTGCGGTCGGCGGCCACGGCCACCCTGGAGGCCGCACAGCGCCGCGACCCGGTGATCTATCAGGCCGCGATGTTCGACGGCCGCTTCGCCGGATTCGCCGACTTCCTGATCTGGGACGGCGACCGCTACCGCCTGCGGGACACGAAGCTGTCCCGTTCGGTGAAGGTCGAGGCGCTGCTGCAGCTGGCCGCCTACGCCGACGTGCTGGCCGAAGCCGGCGTGCCGGTCGCCGACGAGGTCGACCTGGTCCTCGGCGACGGCGCGGTGTCCAGTTACCGCGTCGACGAGCTGCTGGCGGTGTACCGGCCACGGCGCAGCGCGCTGCAGTCCCTGCTCGACGGTCACCTCGCACAAGGTGCTGCGGTGCGCTGGTCCGACGATTCGGTGCGGGCGTGCTTCGGCTGCGACGAGTGCCAGGAGCAGATCCGTGCCACCGACGACCTCTTCCTGGTGGCGGGGATGCGGGCGAACCAGCGTGCCAGGCTCATCGATGCCGGCATCACCACCATGCATCAGCTCGCCGGCCACACGGGCGCGGTACCGGGGCTGGCCCAGCGCGTGGTGACGGCGCTGACCGGTCAGGCTCGACTGCAGGTGGCGCCGCGAGCAGACAACAGGCCGCCGTATGAAGTGGTCGATCCGCAACCGTTGATGCTGCTGCCCGATCCGGACAAGGGCGACCTGTTCTTCGACTACGAAGGCGACCCGTTGTGGACCGCCAACGGCCAGGACTGGGGCCTGGAGTACCTGTGGGGCGTGCTCGGCGCGGAGGGCAATTTCCAGCCCTTCTGGGCGCATGACCGCGCCAGCGAGCGTCAGGTTCTCATCGATTTCCTGGACCTGGTCCGCAAGCGGCGCAAGCGCTTTCCCAAGATGCACATCTACCACTACGCGCCGTACGAGCGGAGCACGCTGCTGCGGCTGGCCGGCCGCTACGGGGTCGGCGAGAACGATGTCGACGACCTGCTGCGCAACGGAATTCTCGTCGATCTTCTGCCCTTGGTACGCAAGAGCATTCGCGTCGGCACCGAGAACTACAGCATCAAATCGCTCGAACCGCTGTACATGGGCAACGAGCTGCGCGACGGCGAGGTCACCAAGGCCACCGATTCGATCACCGAGTACGCACGCTACTGCGCACTGCGCGAGGCCGGTCAGCACGACGAGGCTGCCACAGTGCTCAAAGAGATCGAGGAGTACAACCGCTACGACTGCCGTTCCACACACCGGCTGCGGGACTGGCTGATCAACCGCGCGTTCGAAGCCGAGGTACCGCCGCGCGGGCCGCAACCGGTGCGCGACGGGGCGCCGATCGAGAAGGCCGACGCCACCGACCGCAAGCTGCTCAAATTCGCCGGCGACGGGATCCAGCCGCGCACCGCCGAGCAGCAGGCGGTCGCGCTCATCGCCGCTGCCCGCGGTTTCCACAAGCGTGAGGACAAGCCGTTCTGGTGGGGCCATTTCGACCGGCTCAACAACCCGGTCGACGAATGGGCCGACAGCACAGGCGTTTTCGTCGCCGAGAAGGCGCAGGTGGTGACCGATTGGCACGTCCCGCCGCGCGCCCGCAAACCGCAACGGCAGGTCCTGCTGACCGGCGCCATCGACGCCGGGGAGCTCAGCACCGAGGTCTACGCGCTCTACACCGCGCCGGCGCCGGCCGGTCTTTCCGACGACCCCGACCGCCGCGGATTCGGCAGCGCGATGGTCATCGGCTGCGACAATCCGGAGGCGCCCACCGAGGTGCTGATCACCGAACGCCAACCCAAGGACGGCGACGCTTTCGTCCAGGTACCGTTCGCGCTGACCCCTGGGCCGCCGATCAACACCAAGCCGCTGCAGGCGTCCATCGACAGCACCGCCACCAGTGTCGCCACCGGACTGCCCAAGCTGCCCGCCGATGCGATGACCGATGTCCTGCTGCGCCGCCCACCGCGCACGCTCAGCGGCCGCGCGCTGCCCCGCAGCGGTGACACCGCCGCCGACGTCACCGCGGCGCTGTTGGATCTGGACTGCTCGTACCTCGCGGTGCACGGGCCGCCGGGCACCGGAAAGACCCACACGTCGGCGCGGATCATCTCTTGGCTGGTCAACCAACACGGTTGGCGCATCGGGATCGTCGCGCAATCACACGCGGTGATCGAGCATCTGCTGGAGCAGGTACTCGACGCGGGGGTGGACGCGGAGCGGGTGGCCAAGAAACGCAGAGGCGGCGACCCGCGGTGGACAGAGATCGGCGACAACCAGCACGCCACGTACATCGCCGGCCATCCCGGTTGCGTGATCGGTGGCACCGCATGGGATTTCGCGAACGAGGCACGGGTGCCGCGGCAATGTCTGGATCTGCTGGTCATCGAGGAGGCTGGGCAGTTCAACCTCGCCAACACCATCGCGGTGGCCCCCGCCGCGCGCAATCTGCTGCTGCTCGGCGACCCCCAGCAGCTCCCCCAGGTCTGTCAGGGCACCCACCCCGCACCGGTCGACGACTCCGCGCTGGGCTGGCTGGTCGAAGGCGCGCACACGCTGCCGGCCGAACGCGGCTACTTCCTGGACTGCTCGTTCCGGATGCATCCGGCGGTGTGCGGCCCGGTGTCTCGACTGTCCTATGACGGCCGGTTGCAGTCACACGAAAAAGTCAGTGCAGCACGCAAACTGGACGGTATCGAGCCCGGGGTGCGGGCGCTCGAGGTCGAGCATCTGGGCAATTCGACCGACAGTCCGGAAGAGGCGGCCGCCATCGTCACGGCGATCACCGGCCTGCTCGGCACCACCTGGACCGACGAGAACGGCAGCACCCCGCTCGGGCAGGACCACTTCCTGGTCGTCACTCCGTACAACGCTCAGGTGACCATGGTGCGTCGAGCACTCGACGCGGCCGGTCTGACCGAGATCCAAGTCGGCACCGTCGACAAATTCCAGGGCAGGCAGGCACCCGTGGTCTTCGTGTCGATGACGGCATCCGCGGCCGCCGACGTACCCCGCGGGATCGGATTCCTGTTGAACCGCAACCGGCTCAATGTGGCGATCAGCCGGGCTAAGTACGTCGCCTACATCGTGCGTTCACCACAGCTCACCGACTATTTGCCCGGCCAACCGGACAGCCTCATCGCGCTCGGGGCATTCCTCGCCCTGACCGATCAGGGCACCCCGGCGCTGTGATAAACCCAAGCCGTGCCTGAAACGCTTACCGAAACGCTTGCCGGAATCGTCGGCGCCGGGTACGTCACGACGGATCCCGACGTGCTCGACGGCCGCTGCGTCGACCACACCGGGCGGTATCGCGGACAGGCAACAGCGCTCGTGCGCCCCGGCACTGCCGACGAGGTGGCCGCGGTGCTGCGCGCCTGCCGCGACGCGGGAGCGTGTGTCACCGTGCAGGGCGGCCGAACTTCACTGGTGGCCGGGACCGTGCCCGAGAACGACGACATCCTGCTGTCGACCGAACGGCTCAACGGGATAGGCCCGGTCGACACCGTCGAGCGCCGGGTCAGCGTCGGCGCCGGAACGCCGCTGGCAGCGGTCCAACGCGCGGCCTCGGCCGCCGGACTGGTGTTCGGCGTGGATCTGGCCGCGCGTGAATCAGCCACGGTCGGCGGAATGGCCTCGACCAATGCCGGCGGTCTTCGGACCGTGCGCTACGGCAACATGGGCGAGCAGGTACTGGGGTTGGACATCGCGCTGCCCGACGGGTCGGTGGTGCACCGGCACAGCCACGTGCGGCGCGACAACACCGGTTACGACCTGGCCGCCCTGTTCGTCGGCGCCGAAGGCACGCTCGGGGTGATCACCGCGCTCGATCTCCGGTTGCACCCAACGCCCACCCACCGCGTCACCGCGATCTGCGGATTCGCCGACCTGGATGCCCTGGTCGACGCCGGCCGGATCTTCCGTGACCTCGAGGGCGTCGCTGCGCTGGAGTTGATCGACGCGCGGGCCAGTGCCCTGACCGCCGAGCACCTCGGGGTGCCCGCCCCGGTCGAGGGAGCCTGGCAGTTGCTGATCGAGCTGGCCGCAGACAGCGACCAGACAGAACGCCTGGCCGATGCGCTTGAGGGCATCGACCTCTGCGGAGAACCCGCCGTCGGCGTCGACGCGGTAGCCCAGCAGCGGTTGTGGCAGGTACGCGAGTCGGTGGCCGAGGTGCTCGGATTGTTCGGCCCACCACTGAAATTCGATGTCTCCCTGCCGCTGGCGGCGATCCGCGGGTTTGCCGACACCGCCGCAGAACTGATCACCTCCCGTGCCCCCCAAGCCATTCCGGTGTTGTTCGGCCACATCGGCGAGGGCAACCTGCACCTGAACGTGTTGCGCTGTTCCACCGAATCCGAAGCCGGGCTGTACGCCGCGATGATGACGCTGATCGCCGACAGCGGGGGCAACGTCAGCTCCGAGCACGGTGTCGGCTCACGCAAACGCGACTACGTCGCGATGTCACGCACCGAGGCCGACATCGCGGCCATGCGCACGGTCAAGGCCGCGTTCGATCCGGACGGCTACCTCAATCGCGCTGTGCTGTTCACTCATCGCGCTCGGCCATGAACTCGGCGTAGAGGTTCTCCCACTTCTCGGGATCCTCGGCCAGGGGCAGCGCCCGGAACGCATCGGTCACCGCATCAGCTTCACCGTCGCCGTCATGGCCATGGCTCACGACGAACTCCACGTAGTCGTCGTCATCGTCGTCGCGGGGATCGAGGTAGGGCTCCGGGTTCGGCGCGAAGGTCGGCTCGGCATCGAAGCCGAGCAGGAACAGTGCGGCCACCACACCGAACAGCGCGATGAACGCCGGCAGCAGCATCGACTGCGACATCGCCGCCGAGAACGGCGCATGGAGGAACTCCGGCAACTCGGCGACCGCACCCTCACCGCGCGGCGCAGCCGTAGCCGCCCCCGGCATCTCGGCGCCGATACGTGACGTCATGTACGCCGCGATCCCCGCGCTGCCCAGCACCGACCCGACCTGGCGGGTCGCGTTGTACACGCCGGATCCCGCCCCGGCCAGGTCAGGCGGCAGATTACGCGTCGCGGTCGCGGCCAGCGGAGACCAGATGAACGCCATGCCGATGCCCATCACCAACTGCGGCAGCAGCAACCGCCAGATGGGAGTCGTCGGCGTCATCTCCATGGCCAACCAGGTCAACCCGACCGCCATGGCCGAGAAACCGAAACCGATCACCGGCGTCGGATGGGCCCGGTCGACGATGCGCCCGACGACCGGCGCCAGGACACCGCTCGCTATCGCCGTCGGAGCGGTCAGCAGCGCCGAACGGATCGGCGACAGTCCGCACACGGTCTGGGCGTAGAACATCAACGGCAGGATCATCGCCGTCACCGCGAACCCGATCGTCGCGACACCCACGTTGGCCAGGCTGAAATCTCGATCCTTGAAGATCTGCAGCGGGATCAGCGGCTCTTCGGTGTTGACCGCCTGCCAGCACACGAACGCCACCATCACCGCGATGCCGACCGCGCCGGTGGCCCACACCCACGGCGCCCAGTGCCGCGACTGGCCTTCCTGCAGCGCGAACACGATCAGGAACATGCCGACACCGGACAACACCACGCCCAGCACGTCGAACCGGTGCGGTTGCGTCGGCAATACCGGGACCAGCCACACCGCCAGCCCCAGACCCACGATGCCGATCGGCACGTTGACGAAGAAGATCCACTGCCAGCCCAGGCTCCCGACCAGCACGCCTCCGGCCAGCGGCCCGACCAGCGTCGCCACCCCGGCCGTGGCACCCCAGACGCTCATCGCCACCCCGCGCCGCTCCGGCGGGAAGATGCGGGTGATCGTGGACAACGTCTGCGGAGTCAGCAGGGCCGCACCGACGCCCTGCACCACCCGGGCGGCGATCAGCATCCCGATACTGCCGGCCAGACCGCACCACAGCGACGCCGCGGTGAACACGGCCAAACCGGCCAGGTAGAGGTTCTTGGGCCCGTACATATCGCCCAACCGGCCTGCCACCAGCAGGGGGACCGCGTACGCGAGCAGGTACGCGCTGGTCACCCAGATCACGCCGTCGTAGTCGGCGCCGAGCTGTTCCATGATCGTCGGATTGGCGACCGCGACGATGGTCGCGTCGACCAGGATCATGAAGAAGCCGACCATCATCGCCCACAGCGCGTTCCACGGATTGTCCGGACGCGCAAGCACCCAGCCCTGCGGGCTCGGGGTGCGGGCGTTCAGCGCTGGGGACATGGCGATGTGGTGTGTTGGGCCTCTGGTCCGACCTAGTTGGGTTGTTGGCGGGCCCAGCCGACGCTACCCGGGACGGGGTCAGGCCGGCTCGACAACCGCCTCGGAGACGATCTCGAGCGTGTCGCCCGGGTATTCGCTCGGCTCCTCAGCGCCGTTACGCCGACCCACCAGCAGCAGAGCCGCCAAGGCGATCGCCATACCGCCCGTCATCACCCACGACAACGCCAGCGCCCCATTGCCCAGGGCCCCGATCGCCGGTGCTACCGCCGCACCCAACCCGAACTGGGCCGCACCCAGTAGGGCGGCCGCCGTACCGGCAGCGTCGGGATGGCGCGACAGCGCGACCGCCGGAGCGTTGGGAAGCACCAGACCCATCCCTGCCAAGATGGCCAGCACCGGCACCACGAACGCGGACAGCCCGCCCACGTGGGCGACGGTCAGCACGACGAACACCACCCCGGCCAACGCCGACCAACTCAGTGCTGCCACCGTGATGGCCTGCGGTGAGAACCGGCGCAGCAAAACGACGTTGAACTGCGTGGAACCGATCAGCGCGATCGCGCCCGCAGCGAACACCAGCGCGAAGGCCTGCTGATCCAGGCCGTAGTGGCCCTGCAGGACGAACGGCGCCGCCGAGATGTAGGCGAACAGGCCGGACATGCCCAGCGCCGCCACCAGCACCAGGATCACGAACCGAGAGTCGCGCAGCAACTCGATGTAGGTGCCGACGATGCCGCGCACTGCCAGCGGCCGCCGGTGCGACACGGGCAGCGTCTCGGGCAACGCGAGCGCGGCCATCGCCAACAGGGCACCGGCCACCACCACGAGCGCGACGAACACCCAGTGCCAGGACCCGTGCAACAGCACGGCCGCACCCAACGACGGGGCCAGCACCGGCGCCACGCCGAGCACCAGCATCAGCCGCGACATGACGGTGGCCGCCACCGTGCCGCTGAACAGGTCACCCACCACGGCGATGGCCACCACCGACGCTGCTGCCGCGCCCATGCCCTGCAGCCCGCGTGCCACCCCGAGAACCGCGATGTCGGGCGCCAGCACGCACAACACCGAGGCCACCATGTGCAGCACGATGCCCGCCATCAACGGGCGCCTGCGTCCTAGCGAATCCGACAGCGGGCCGACGATCAGCTGCCCGAGCGCCAGACCCGCCAGGGTTCCGGTGAGCGTCAACTGCGACACCGAGGAGGAAACCGACAGCTCCTCGGCGATCCGGGGCAGAGCCGGCAGATACATGTCGATGGTCAGCGGACCCAGCGCCACCAGGGCACCCAGGACGAGAATCATCCGAACCCGGCCCGGCATCCGACTGTGCTCAGCTACCGATTTCGTCTGGTCCACGTCGGGCGATGATGCCATGAAGATGAACAGCCCCGCATCGCGGTTTTTTGTTCCCGTGACCGCGCTCACCCTCGGGCACCGGCTCGGGTGGCCGTTCGTTCTCCCGTGGTCAGGTGACGCGTTAGCCTGGCAGTCAACGATGGGTTCACACCTGGGAGGCCCCGAAGTGCGTGCGCGGTCCAAAGCCCAACTGCCGGCGACGGTCGAGCAGACCGAAGATCCCAGCACAGCTGCGAAGGTGCTCTCGGCCATCATCGAGCGCAGCTCGCGTGTCCAGGCCCCGGCCGTCAAGGCGTATGTGGACCGGTTGCGCAGCCAGCAACCTGACGCCACTCCGGCCGAGATCGTGACCCGGCTGGAGAAGCACTACCTGGCCGCCGTGATGGCCAGTGGCGCCGCCGTCGGTTCGGCCGCCGCGTTCCCGGGCATCGGGACTCTGGCGGCGCTGTCGGCGGTGGCCGGCGAGACCGTCGTGTTCCTGGAGGCCACGTCGGTGTTCGTGCTCGCGGTCGCCGAGGTGCACGGCATCCCTGCCGGCCACCGCGAACGTCGCCGTGCGCTGGTGCTTTCCGTCCTGGTCGGCGAGGACAGCAAGCACGCCATCGCCGATCTACTCGGCAGTAAGCGAACCAGCGGCGCGTGGCTGTCCGACGGTGCGGCGACGCTGCCGCTGCCCGCGGTCTCGCAGCTCAACTCCCGGCTGGTCAGGTACTTCGTCAAGCGGTATACGCTCAAGCGCGGCGCGATGGCCTTCGGCAAGATGCTGCCGGTGGGCATCGGAGCTGTCATCGGCGGTGTCGGCAACCGGCTGATGGGTAAGAAGATCGTCGCCAACGCCCGCCAGGCGTTCGGCGCGCCCCCGCCGCGGTGGCCCGCAACGTTGCATGTGCTGCCGCCCGCTAACTCCTGAGGCCCATGGTGACCTCAGGTGACACTGAAAGGCGATAGCCTTTATGCGGCGGTCCAGCGGGGTCGACCGCCTACACAAGAACACAAGCGGCCAGCCTGCATGTGACGGCTAGCCGGACACAAGAATCGAGGCGAGTGTCTGCCGTGAGCAGTTCACCTTCACCATTCGGGCAGAACGAGTGGTTGGTCGAGGAGATGTATCGCAAGTTCCGCGAGGATCCCTCTTCGGTGGATCCGAGTTGGCACGAATTTCTGGTCGACTACTCCCCTGAACCCACCACCGACAACACAGTCGCCAACGGTCAACCGGCGGCGCCGGTCGCACCGCCCACCCCCGCTCCGGCACCCCCTGCCGCCCCGGCCGCAGCCCCGGCGCAAGCCGCACCCGCCAAGGCAGCTCCGGCAAAGGCGGCTCCGGCCAAGCCTGCTCCGGCGAAGGCCGCCAAGTCAGGCCCGAGCCCTGCCGAAGACGACGAGACCCAGGTACTGCGCGGCGCCGCGGCAGCCGTGGTCAAGAACATGAACGCCTCGCTGGAGGTGCCCACCGCTACCAGCGTGCGGGCCATCCCGGCCAAGCTGATGATCGACAACCGCGTCGTCATCAACAACCACCTCAAGCGCACGCGGGGCGGCAAGGTCAGCTTCACCCACCTGCTCGGCTACGCGATCGTGCAGGCGGTCAAGAAGTTCCCGAACATGAACCGGTACTTCGCCGAGGTCAACGGCAAGCCCGCCGCGGTCACCCCGGCCCACACGAACCTGGGCCTGGCCATCGACCTGCCCGGCAAAGACGGCAACCGCTCACTGGTGGTCGCTGCCATCAAGCGTTGCGAGACAATGCATTTCGGCCAGTTCATCGCGGCCTACGAGGACATCGTGCGGCGGGCCCGCGACGGCAAGCTCACCGCCGAGGACTTCTCCGGCGTGACCATCTCGCTGACCAACCCCGGCACCATCGGCACCGTGCACTCGGTACCGCGCTTGATGCAGGGCCAGGGCGCGATCATCGGCGCCGGCGCCATGGAGTACCCGGCCGAGTTCCAGGGAGCCAGCGAGGAACGCATCGCCGAGCTGGGCATCGGCAAGCTGATCACCCTGACCTCCACCTACGACCATCGCATCATCCAGGGCGCCGAGTCCGGCGACTTCCTGCGCACCATCCACCAGCTGCTGCTCGACGACGAGTTCTTCGACGAGATCTTCCGCGAGCTGGGCATCCCCTACGAGCCCGTGCGGTGGCGCACCGACAACCCGGACTCCATCGCGGACAAGAACGCCCGGGTCATCGAACTGATCGCGGCCTACCGCAACCGCGGCCACCTGATGGCCGACATCGACCCGCTGCGCCTGGACAACACCCGCTTCCGTAGCCACCCTGATCTCGACGTCAACACGCATGGGCTGACGCTGTGGGACCTGGACCGCGAGTTCAAGGTCGACGGGTTCTCCGGCAAGCAGTACATGAAGCTGCGCGACGTGCTCTCGGTGCTGCGCGACGCATACTGCCGCCACATCGGCGTGGAGTACACGCACATCCTCGAGCCCGAGCAGCAGAAGTGGCTGCAGGAACGCATCGAGATCAAGCACGACAAGCCGACGGTGGCCGAGCAGAAGTACATCCTTTCCAAGCTCAATGCGGCCGAAGCGTTCGAAACCTTCCTGCAGACCAAATACGTTGGGCAAAAGCGGTTCTCGCTGGAAGGCGCCGAGACCGTCATCCCGATGATGGATGCCGCGATCGACCAGGCGGCCGAGCACGGGCTCGCCGAGGTGGTCATCGGCATGCCCCACCGCGGCCGGCTCAACGTGCTGGCCAACATCGTCGGCAAGCCGTACAGCCAGATCTTCACCGAGTTCGAGGGCAACCTGAACCCGTCACAGGCACACGGCTCCGGCGACGTGAAGTACCACCTCGGCGCATCCGGCAACTACATCCAGATGTTCGGCGACAACGACATTCAGGTGTCGCTTACCGCCAACCCGAGCCACCTCGAAGCGGTCGACCCGGTGCTCGAGGGCTTGGTGCGCGCCAAGCAGGATCTGCTCGACGCGAGCAAGGACGCCGACGTCTCCGGCGAGTACCCCGTCGTCCCGCTCATGCTTCACGGCGACGCGGCGTTCGCCGGCCAGGGCGTGGTCGCCGAGACGCTGAACCTCGCGCTGCTCGACGGTTACACGACCGGCGGCACCGTCCACATCGTGGTCAACAACCAGATCGGGTTCACCACTGCGCCAACGGATTCGCGCTCCAGCGAGTACTGCACCGACGTCGCCAAGATGATCGGCGCGCCGATCTTCCACGTCAACGGCGACGACCCGGAGGCCTGCGCCTGGGTGGCGCGGCTGGCAGTGGACTTCCGCCAGAAGTTCAAGAAGGACGTCGTCATCGACATGCTGTGCTACCGCCGTCGCGGGCACAACGAAGGCGACGACCCGTCGATGACCCAGCCGTACATGTACGACGTGATCGACACCAAGCGCGGCTCCCGCAAGGCCTACACCGAAGCCCTGATCGGCCGCGGTGACATCTCGATGAAAGAGGCCGAGGACGCCCTGCGTGACTACCAGGGTCAGCTGGAACGGGTGTTCAACGAAGTCCGCGAGCTGGAGAAGCACGCCGCCGAACCGAGTGAGTCGGTGGAGGCCGACCAGCAGATCCCGCAGCGGCTCGCGACCGCGGTCGACAAGTCCCTGCTGGCCCGTATCGGCGATGCCCACCTGGCGTTGCCAGAAGGCTTCACCGTGCACCCGCGCGTCAAGCCGGTGCTGGAGAAGCGCCGCGAGATGGCCTACGAGGGCAAGATCGACTGGGCCTTTGCCGAGTTGCTGGCCCTGGGAACGCTGATCTCCGAGGGCAAACTGGTCCGCCTGTCAGGTCAGGACACCCAGCGCGGCACCTTCACCCAGCGCCACGCCGTCATCGTCGACCGCAAGACCGGCGAGGAGTTCACTCCGCTGCAGCTGCTGGCGACCAACACCGACGGCACCCCCACCGGCGGCAAGTTCCTGGTGTACAACTCGGCACTGTCCGAGTACGCCGCGGTCGGCTTCGAGTACGGCTACTCGGTGGGCAACCCGGACGCCATGGTGCTGTGGGAAGCCCAGTTCGGCGACTTCGTCAACGGCGCCCAGTCGATCATCGACGAGTTCATCTCCTCCGGTGAGGCCAAGTGGGGCCAGCTCTCCGACGTCGTACTGCTGCTGCCGCACGGCCACGAAGGTCAAGGTCCCGACCACACCTCGGGCCGCATCGAACGCTTCCTGCAGCTGTGGGCCGAGGGTTCGATGACCATCGCGGTGCCGTCGACGCCGGCGAACTACTTCCACCTGCTGCGCCGCCACGGCCTGGACGGCATCCAGCGTCCGCTGATCGTCTTCACCCCGAAGTCGATGCTGCGCAACAAGGCCGCGGTCAGCGACATCCGCGACTTCACCGAGCAGAAGTTCCGCTCGGTGCTCGAGGAGTCGAGCTACACCGACGGTGAAGGCGACCGCAGCAAGGTCACCCGGCTCCTGCTGTGCAGCGGGAAGATCTACTACGACCTGGCTGCGCGCAAGGCCAAGGACAACCGCGACGACGTGGCAATCGTGCGCCTCGAACAGCTCGCTCCCCTTCCGCGGCGCCGGCTGGCCGAGACACTGGACCGCTACCCGAATGTCACCGAGAAGTTCTGGGTGCAGGAGGAGCCGGCCAACCAGGGTGCCTGGCCGTCACTCGGCCTCACCTTGCCCGAGGTGCTTCCGGAGTACTTCAGCCCGATCACCCGGATCTCGCGGCGCGCGATGTCGGCGCCGTCTTCGGGTTCGTCGAAGGTCCACGCCGTCGAGCAGCAGGAGATCATCGACCTGGCCTTCGGCTAGACGCGGGTTTCGATCAGGGTGCGCACAACGGTGGGCGGGTCGGCGGGCGGTCACTAGACAACTAGGGTGACCATCGCAGCCGCCCCGCCGACCGTGCCCACGGCGCCGCCCGCCTCGCAAAACCCGGTGCGCACGGCGGTCCTGGCGAGCGTGCTCGGGACCACGATCGAGTGGTACGACTTCTTCCTGTACGCCACGGCCGCGAGCCTGGTGTTCAACCACACCTTCTTCCCCGACCAGAGTTCGTTCGTCGGCACGATGCTGGCGTTCGCCACCTTCGCCGTCGGATTCGTGGTCCGGCCCATCGGCGGTTTCGTGTTCGGCCACATCGGCGACCGGATCGGACGCAAGCGGACGCTGGCGCTGACCATGCTGCTGATGGGCGCGGCCACCGCTCTGATGGGTGTGTTGCCCACTGCCGCACAGATCGGTGTGCTCGCCCCGGTCCTGCTGCTGGTGTTGCGCGTGGTCCAGGGATTCGCCCTCGGCGGCGAGTGGGCCGGAGCGGTGCTGCTGGCCGTCGAGCACAGCCCGCGGCGTCGTCGCGGACTGTTCGGCAGCATCCCCCAGGTCGGGCTGGCACTCGGACTGGCGCTGGGTACCGGTGTGTTCGTGCTGCTGCAGCTGTGGTTGTCGCCCGAGGCTTTCCAAACCTACGGCTGGCGGATCGCGTTCCTGTTCAGCATCGTGCTGGTGATCTTCGGCGTGGTGGTGCGGTTTCGCGTCGCCGAGACGCCGGCGTTCGAGAAGCTGCGGGACAACGACGAGCGCTCGGCAGTGCCCGTGAAGGAGATCTTCCGTCCCCCGGCACTGCGCTCGACCGTGCTGGGCCTGCTGTCGCGTTGGGGCGAGGGCGCCGCGTTCAACACCTGGGGCGTGTTCACCATCGCGTATGCGACGACGACATTGCATCTGGGCAAGGTGCCGGTCCTGATCGTGGTCACCGTGGCGGCGCTGCTGATGGCGGTGTTGCTGCCGGTATCGGGGCTGCTCGCCGACCGGTTCAGCCCCAAGGCGGTCTACGCCTCGGGGATCGCCGCCTATGCCGTCGTGGTCTTCCCGGCGTTCGCGCTGTTCAACACCGGCAGCATCGCGGCCTACGCGGCGGGAATGTTGTTGGCGTTCGGCGTCATTCACGCCTGGTTCTACGGCGCGCAGGGCACGCTGTATGCCTCGCTGTTCCCCACCCGCACCCGTTACACGGGCCTGTCGACGGTGTATCAGCTGTCCGGCGTCTACGCGTCGGGCCTGACCCCGATGATCCTGACCGCCCTGATCGCGGCTGGGGGCGGCAGTCCCTGGCTGGCGTGCGGATACCTGGTGGCCACCGCGGTGATCAGCGTCGTCGCCACGCTGCTGCTACGGCCGGAGCACTAGTCGCCGACGCGGGTGAGCACCTGCGGTCCCGAATCGGTGATCGCCACGGTGTTCTCGGTGTGGGCTGTGCGGGAGCCGTCGGCCGAGCGGATGGTCCAGCCGTCGCGGTCGTAGATGATGCGGTCGGTGCCCGCGGCGAACCACGGTTCCAACGCCAGTGTCATGCCGGCCCGCAGCTTCATGCCGCGGCCGGGCCTGCCCCGGTTCGGCACGTGCGGGTCCTCGTGCATGGTGCGGCCGAGCCCGTGGCCGCCGAACTCTACGTTCACCGGATAGCCGTAATGGGCAGCGACGGCCCCGATGGCAGCCGAGATGTCGCCGAGCCGATTGCCGGGCCGTGCCGCGGCCGTACCGGCCTCCAGTGCCTCCTCGGTAGCCCGTACCAGCCGGACGTCGGCAGGCGCGGCGGTCCCGACGATCACGGTGCGAGCCGCGTCGGCGACCCAGCCGTCGACGGAGACCGCGAAGTCCATGGTGAGCACGTCGCCGTCGGCCAGCCGGTAATCGTGCGGAAGGCCGTGCAGCACGGCGTCGTTGACAGACAGGCAGATGACGTTGCGGAACGGTCCGCGGCCGAATGACGGGTCGTAGTCCCAGTAGCAGGATTCAGCACCGCGGCCCTTGACCATTTCGCGCGCACGGTATTCGAGGTCCAGCAAGTTGACCCCGACGTCGGCGAGCTCAGCCAACTCCGTGAGCACCTCGGCCACGAAGCGCCCGGTGACCCGCATGCGCTCGATCTCGTCGGCGGTCTTCAGCTCGATCATGTCCACTCTCCTCGGTATTTAAATACCAACACTAGCGGTATATAAATACCGGCGCTACCGTGGTGTCGTGGTCCGCACCCCGCTCACCCCCGCACAGATCGCCGCCGGCCGCCGGCTCGGCGAGACCCTGCGCACCGCCAGGGGCGACCGCTCACTCGACGAGGTGGCCTCGCAAGCCGGGATCTCCCCGGAAACCCTGCGCAAGATCGAGACGGGCCGGCTGCCCTCTCCCGCGTTCGGCACGGTCGTCGGACTGAGCGCCGCACTCGGCATCCCGCTGCAGACCTTGGCCGACGTGTGGCGAGATGCCGCCGCAGCAGAGGCCGCCATACGCGAGACCGCCGGTACCGCGTAATCTCCTAACTCGACACGTGTCGTACTACGCGAGGGAGTGTTCTATGGAGGGCTTCGCCGGAAAGGTCGCCGTGGTCACCGGCGCCGGATCGGGCATCGGGCAGGCGCTGGCCATCGAGCTCGGACGTTCGGGCGCCAAGCTGGCGATCAGCGACGTCGACACCGAGGGTCTGGCCATCACGGAGGAGCGCCTCAAGGCGATCGGCGCCGAGGTGAAGACCGACCGGATCGATGTCACCGAGCGCGAGGCGTTCCTGCTGTACGCCGACGCGGTCAAGGAGCACTTCGGCAAGGTCAACCAGATCTACAACAACGCGGGCATCGCCTTCACCGGCGACGTCGAGGTCAGCTCGTTCAAGGACATCGAACGGGTGATGGACGTCGATTACTGGGGCGTGGTCAACGGCACCAAGGCATTTCTGCCGCATCTGATCGCCTCCGGCGACGGTCACGTCGTCAACGTCTCCAGCCTGTTCGGGATCTTCTCGGTCCCCGGTCAGGCTGCCTACAACTCGGCCAAGTTCGCGGTGCGCGGCTTCACCGAGGCCCTGCGCCAGGAGATGGCCCTCGCCAAGCACCCGGTCAAGGTGACCTGCGTGCATCCCGGCGGCATCAAGACCGCCATCGCGCGCAATGCCACCGCTGCAGAAGGTCTGGACCAGAAGGCGCTCGCCGAAACGTTCGACCGGAAGCTTGCCAACACCACCCCGCAGCGCGCGGCCAAGATCATCCTCGAGGCGGTACGCAAGGACAAGGCGCGCGTGCTCGTCGGGCCCGACGCCAAGGTCCTCGACGTCATCGTCCGGATCACCGGGTCGGGATACCAGAAGCTGTTCGCCTCGGCGATGGGCCGGGTACTGCCCCGCTGACGGGTCCACCGTCGGCGGGACTAGTGCCCCAGGGGGTTGGCCTGAAGGAACGCATCGGCCACCGCTCTGGGGTCCTTACCCTCGCTGACCTGTCGGCGCATGTCCGCCAGCGATCCGGTGTCGAGCACACCGGCGATCTCGTTGAGCGCGAGCACCTGGCGTTCGTCGAGCGTGTTGCGGCGATACAGCGGCACCACGTTCTCGCCGCGGATCAACGCCGTCTTGTCGGCAAGCACGGTCAGCTCCGACGGGATGGCCGGATCGGCCGTCGTCGACCAGGCGGCATTGATCTTCCCCGCGCGCAACGCCCCGAACAGACTCTTGTCGTCGGGGAAGATGGCGGGCTTGGCCGGCGTGCACGATCCGACGGATGCCGGCACCTTGGCACCGGCCACCGCACCCGGCCGGGCCTCGGCGCAGTTGCGGCGAAGCGCGCCCAGATCGGTGCCGCCCCACGCGGTGGCGGTGGCCTCTGTGACCACCAATGCGGGCTTGTCCTGGGCCGACATGGTGTAGTCGCCTGCGGCGACGCCTTCGGGCAACGCCGACACCAGGTCCCGGTAGACCTGCTCATCCGACCGGGCGGTGGCCCCCGGATCGAGCAGGGTCAGGAACCGTCCGGTGAAACCCGGCAGTACCGTCACCGAACCGGAATCCAGCACGCCGAGGGCGCCGTCGGTCGCGGTGACCTCGGCCGGCGTGCCGTAATAGCGCAGCGCGGCCGCGTACAGCTGACCGAGCAGCGTCGACTCTGGCGTGGGACCCGCCCCGACCGCGAGAGCGGCCGGGCCTGACCGGCCACCGCAGCCTGCTGACACCAGTGCGAACAGC
Source organism: Mycolicibacterium fortuitum subsp. fortuitum (assembly GCF_022179545.1). The sequence goes on from NZ_AP025518.1 coordinate 4,615,464, forward strand.
ATCAGCAGCGTCAACGCCAGGCTGCGGCGCATACGTGGACTCAGGATTCTGCGGGGTCTACTGCTGCGGCGACGGCGGCGGCGACGGCGGGGCCGACGCGGGGGTCCAGCGCGCTGGGCACGATGTGGTCGACGGCGAGGTCCTCACCGACGACCGAGAAGATCGCCTCGGCCGCAGCGACCTTCATCTTCTCGGTGATCCGGCGCGCCCCGGCATCCAACGCCCCGCGGAACACCCCGGGGAAAGCCAACACATTGTTGATCTGGTTGGGGAAATCGCTACGCCCGGTCGCCACCACCGCCGCATACTTACGCGCGGCATCCGGATGAATCTCCGGGTCCGGGTTGGACAACGCGAACACGATCGAATCCGGCGCCATCGTCGCGATCAGCTCCTCAGGCACCACACCGGCCGACACCCCCAAAAACACATCGGCACCCTCCAGCGCCTCGGCCACCCCACCGGTGAGCTTGCGCGGGTTGGTCCGCCCCGCCAACTCGGCCTTGAACGAATTGAGGTTGTCGCGGCCCGCGTGCACGATGCCCTGGGAATCGAGCACCACCACATCGGTGATGCCCTTGTTCAACAAGATGTTGGCACAGGCCACCCCCGCCGCCCCGGCACCGGAAATCACCACCTTCAACGCATGAATGTCCCGCTCCAGCACCTTGGTCGCCCCCAGCAACGCCGCCAGCACCACAATGGCCGTGCCGTGCTGATCGTCATGCATCACCGGGCAATCCAACGCCTCGATCACCCGACGCTCGATCTCAAAACACCGCGGCGCCGAAATATCCTCCAGATTCACCGCCCCGAACGTCGGACGCAACCGGATCAACGTCTCCACGATCTCATCGGGATCCTTGGTGTCGAGCACGATCGGAATCGAGTTCAGCCCACCAAAGGACTTGAACAACGCACTCTTGCCCTCCATCACCGGCAACGACGCCGCCGGCCCGATATCCCCCAAACCCAACACCGCAGTACCGTCACTGACCACCGCCACCAACCGATTGGCCCACGTGTACTTGGCCGCCAACGTGTGATCAGTGGCAATCGCCCGGCTGACCTGGGCCACCCCCGGGGTATACGCAATCGACAGCGCACGCTGAGTATCCAGCGGCTCCTTCAACTCCACCGAGAGCTTTCCACCCTCATGAGCATCGAAGATCTCAGCATCTTCGATCACAACTTGCGGGGTGCGCTCCGCTGACGAGCGCTCTGGCGAGGAGGCGACAGTACTTTCCGACACGGCGCAAGGGTACTTCAATGCCAATTCTCACAGGGTCGGGTTCCCCGCTGGTGAGCGTTACTTAACAGTAACTACGCGTAGCATCATTGTGCTGGTCAGGTTGGGAGCACACCGCGCAGAAAGGTCGCAGATCATGCCCTCATTCCGCGCCTTGCCGCCGGCTCTGCGCTCGACGGCAAGGCCCCGCCCCACCGACCCCGACGCCAGGGCGATCCATGTTCCGGTAGCCCGGGCGATGGTCGACTGCGGCGTCTACAGCGGCGGCGACCGGTTGCCCGGCAAATACACCCATGCCGCGGCGCTGAACAAGGTCCGCGAGTTGCAGGCGGCCGGCCAGAAGGCGTTCGTGTGGATCGGCCTGCACGAGCCCGACGAATTCCAGATGCAGTCGGTGGCAGATGTTTTCGGGCTGCACGAGCTGGCCGTCGAGGATGCGGTGCACGCGCATCAGCGCCCCAAACTCGAGCGCTACGACAAGACGCTGTTCCTGGTGCTCAAGACCATCAACTACGTCGAGCACGAGTCGGTGGCGCTGGCCCGCGAGATCGTGGAGACCGGCGAGATCATGATTTTCGTCGGCCCGGACTTCGTGGTCACGGTCCGCCACGGCGAGCACGGCGGGCTCGCCGGCGTTCGCAAGCGACTCGAATCCTCGCCCGCCATCCTGAAACTCGGTCCGTTCGCGGTCATGCACGCGATCGCCGACCATGTCGTGGACAGCTACCTCGACGTGACCGACCTGATGGAAACCGACATCGACTCGATGGAGGAGGACATCTTCTCCCCCCGCACCCACACCAACATCGAGAGCATCTACCTGCTCAAGCGCGAGGTGGTCGAGATGCGCCGCGCGGTGGCACCACTGACCCTTGCGCTGGCCCGGTTGCTCACCGACCACAACGACCTGATCTCCGTCGAGGTACGCAGATACATGCGCGATGTCCACGACCACAACGTGCAGGCCTCCGACCGCGTCACGAGCTACGACGAGATGCTGAGTTCATTGGTACAGGCCGCGCTCGGCAAAGTCGCCATGCAGCAGAACGTGGACATGCGCAAGATCTCGGCGTGGGTGGCCATCGCCGCGGTACCGACCGCGATGGCAGGCATCTACGGAATGAACTTCGAGCACATGCCCGAACTGCAGTGGACCTGGGGCTACCCCGCCGTGCTGCTGGCGATGGCCACCATCTGCTTCGTGCTGTACCGGACCTTCCGCCACAACGATTGGCTCTAGCCCGTATCAGCTCGGACTCGCGGCCCTCCTGGCCGGATCCAGCACGTCCACACCGTCGGTCTGCCACGCCTCGCGCATCGCATCGGCGCCCTTCAGGCGCACCCACGCCGCCTCGGTGGCGGTGATCGGGGTGGCGGTGAAAACGGTCACCGGGGACAGCGGCTCGGGCAGGGCCACCTCACCAATATCGCTTGCGCCCAACAGGAATGCACTGAACGGAGCGCCGTCGAACAACGGTGTCTCCAGGTCCACGAGCGCGTCAGCCTCCAGCACCAGCCCCTCCACCGCGGGCGCGGCGGCAAGAACAGCCAGCGACCGGGCCAGCCCGCCCGGCGTCGGCCCCCGCAGCGACAGCACCACCTCAGCCCGGGGGCCGTGGATCGGATCGGACACCAGCTCGGTGGGATCGAACATGGGATGACGCGAACAACCAAGTGTCACATAGTGATACAGATCCTGTCCGCTGCCGCCGGCCCGCAGGTCGGGACCGAACCGCAGGATGTCGACGCGCTCGGTGCCGAGAAAAGTGACGCTGGCGCTGACGGGTTCAGCGGTGATGCTCGCCGCATCGAAATATTCGCCCACATGGGCGCGAACGGCAGCCAGGACGTCGATCACTCTTCTGCCGGTTCTCCGGCCGGCTCAACCGACTCGGCAGGTGCTTCGGGCTCTTCGTGCTCCACGGGCTCTTCTGGCGCCTCGGGCTCGGCGCGCGTCAGGTTCAACCCGGTGGCGGCGTCGAAGATCGCCAGCTTCGTCGTGTCGAAAGCCAGCTGGATCTGCTGGCCGGCCACCGCAGTGGACTCGGCGGCCACCCGGGCCACGAACTCGTTGACACCGGACCCCGAATCGGCGGCGAGCTCGGCGAGCTGCGCTGCCTCGGCGCCCGCCCCTTCGATCGTGAAATGCACGTACTTGTCCGCACCGAGCGACTCGACCATATCGGCACGCACCGGGAAGCTCAGTGCCCGGATCCTGGCGTACCCGTCGAGCAGCGCGGCATCTTCCAGATGCTCGGGGCGGATCCCCACGATGATGTTGTCGGGCCGTGGGTGGCGCGCCAGCTGATCGTGCACCTTGCTGGGTCAGGGTGACGTCTCCGAACGGCAGCCGGACCCCGACATCGGTGAAGGTGGCGGGGAAAAAGTTCATCGCAGGCGATCCGATGAAGCCCGCCACGAACAGGTTGGCCGGGTTGTTGTACAGCTCGTCGGGGGTGCCGATCTGCTGAATCTCGCCCGCCAGCAACACCACAACCCGATCACCCAGCGTCATCGCCTCGGTCTGGTCGTGCGTGACGTACACCGTGGTGGTGCCCAGCCGGCTCTGCAGCCGCGAGATCTCGGCACGCATCTGCACGCGCAGCTTGGCGTCCAGGTTGCTCAGCGGCTCGTCCATCAGGAATGCCTTGGGGCGGCGCACGATTGCGCGCCCCATCGCCACCCTCTGACGCTGCCCGCCGGACAACTGGGCCGGCTTGCGGTCGAGCAGCTCGGTCAGATCCAGAATCTTGGCGGTCTCGGCAACCTTGGCCTCGATCTCGTCCTTCTTGACCTTGGCCAGGGTCAGCGGAAAGGCGATGTTCTGCCGGACCGTCATGTGCGGGTAGAGCGCGTAGGACTGGAACACCATCGCGATATCGCGGTCCTTGGGTGCCTTGTCGTTGACGCGCTCACCGCCGATGCGCAGTTCGCCCGAGGAGATGTCCTCAAGACCGGCAATCATGTTCAGCGTGGTGGATTTTCCGCACCCCGACGGCCCGACCAGGATGATGAACTCGCCGTCGGCAATGGTCATCGAGAACTCTTTGACGGCCTCTCGGGTGCCGCCGGCGCCGTCCGGGTAACTCTTGGTGACCCGGTCCAACACAATTTCGGCCATCCAACTACCCCTTTACCGCACCGGATGTCAGTCCAGCGACGATGCGCCGCTGGAAGATGAGAACAAAGATAATGATCGGGATGGTGATGACCATCGCCCCCGCCGCGATCGACCCGGTCGGCTCCTCGAACTGGGAACTGCCGGTGAAGTTCGCGATCGCCACCGGGGCAGTGATCGCGCGCTGGGTGGCGGTCAGCGACAGCGCCAGCAACAGGTCGTTCCACGCGAAGATGAACACCAGGATGGCCGCGGTCACGATGCCCGGGGCCGCCAGCGGCGCGATCACCTTGCGGAACGCCTGCGCCGGGGTGGCACCGTCCATCTTCGCGGCCTTCTCCAGGTCCCACGGGATCTCCCGGAAGAACGCCGAGAGCGTATAGATGGCCAGCGGTAGGGCGAACGTGATGTACGGGATGATCAGCCCCGGCCAGGTATCGAACAGCCCGATACCGCGCCACAGGTTGAAAATCGGTGTCACCAGCGAGATCTGCGGGAACATCGCGATCAGCAGGGCCACCCCCACCAGCAACTTCTTGCCGGGGAACTCCAGCCGGGCGACCGCGTAGGCGGCCATGCCGCCGATCGTCACCGCGATCACCGTGGTGATCAGGCCGATTCCGATGGAGTTGATCAGCGCAGAGGTGAAGATGTTCCCGGTGAAGATTCCCTTGTAGTTGTCGAACGTGATCTGCGACGGAATCAGCTTGCCGTCCTTCACACTCGACGTCGGCTTCAACGACAGCGAGAGAATCCACAACACGGGGATCAACGCGTAGAGCACCACCAGGATGTTGACGATCGTCCATCCGGTCGCACGTCGCGCACCCACCCGCTCGCTCATCGGTGCCCCTCCGTCTCTGCGCCAGGCGCCGACGCACCGAACAACTTGATGAAGACGAACGCGATCACGGCCACCGACAGGAAGATCAACACGCTGATGGCCGAACCCAATCCGAGGTTGAACGCCTTGAACAGGTTGTCGTAGCCGAGTATCGACACCGAACCGGTGCTGTTGGCGCCGCCGGTCAGCACGTAGATGTTGTCGAAGATTCGGAAGGCATCGAGGGTGCGGAACAGCAGTGCGACCAGGATGGCCGGTTTGATCAGCGGCAGAATCACTTTCACCAGCCGCGTCCAGGCTCCGGCCCCGTCGACCTCGGCGGCGTTGAGCAGGTCCTGCGGCACCAGTGCCAGCCCGGCCAGCAGCAGCAACGCCATGAAGGGCGTCGTCTTCCACACTTCGGCCAGCACGATGATGGCCAGCGAGGGCAACTGTTCGGTGAGCGGGGCGCTGCCGTCGGGCAGGAGGTTGGCCAGATAACCGGTGCCCGGCGTCCAGGCGTAGTACCAGCTGTAGGAAGCCGCCACCGTCACGATCCCGTAGGGAATCAGCACCGCGGTGCGAACCACGCCCTTGCCGAAAATGGTGCGATGCATGACCAGAGCCAGTGCCATACCGAGGACGAACTCGATGGTCACCGAGACGACAGTGATCGCCAACGTCACCGCGAATGCGGTCCACCAGTACTTGTCGGTCAAGATCACCTGGTAGTTGGCGAACCCGACGAAGGCGGTGTCGTCAGGGGCGGCCAGGTTGTAGCGCTGCAGGCTCAGCCACACCGCGTAACAGATCGGGTACGCAGTCACGGCGATCATCAGGATGACCGCGGGCGCGATGAGCGCGAATGCGAGCTTGCGCTCGGAGGCACGGTTTTCGCTCTTGGTGCTCACGGGATCAGCCCTTTGCCGTCGATGGCCTTCTGCACCTGTTCGGTCAGCTCATCGGCGGTGCGCTCCGGGTCGATGTCGGTGATCGGGGCCAGGGTGGCCGAAATGCGGGTGGACACAGCCTGATAGACCGGGGTCGCGGGCCGGACCGCGGCGTTGGTCAACTGCTCGCGAATGATCGCGTACTGGGGATACTTGGCCTGGAACGCCGGATCGTCGTACAGCGACTCGCGCACGGCAGGCAAGCCGCCCTCTACCGAGGTGTACCGCTGATTCTCGACATTGCGAAGGCAGCGGATGGCCTCGAACGCCTCGGCCTTGTGCCTGCTGGTCTTTGCCACCGCGAGATTCAGCCCGCCGATGGTGACCTTGGCCGGTTCCCCTTCCCGTACACCGGGGTAACCGGCGAACCCGAAGACGTCCTTGCTCGCCTCATAAGCCGCTTCGAATTGCTGGTCTGTCGGCGAGAAGGTGCCGAGATCGTTGATGGCATCGGCGAGATCGGCACGTTTGTCCAACGGCAGGAAATTCACCCCGCCCTTGACGGCGTTCTCCAGCAGCGAGGGCAGCACGAACGGCCAGTTGACCTCGAGCGCGGCCTTGCCCTGTTCCAGCGCGAGACGGGCTGTCGCTTCATCGGTCTGGGTCACCGACGGATCTGCCCCGGGGGCGGTGGCAACGGATTTGATGATCTGCAGAGCCTTGATCGTCGCCGCACGATGCTCCGGGGTGTCGGTCAGCGTGACCGTCTTGCCGTCATCAGAGAGCACCTGCCCGCCTGCGCTGGTGAGCAGCGTGTTGAACCACACCACCAGGCCCTCGTACTGCTTGGCCTGCACCGCAATCCAACTGGGCTTGCCCGCCGCGTGCAGACGGGTCACCTCAGAGACCATCCCATCCCAGGTGGAAGGTGGCTCATCCATCAAATCGGCGCGATACCAAAGCAATTGGGTGTTGGTGGTGATCGGTGATGCATACAGCCGGCCTTGCCACCTGGCCGTCTCCAACGGCCCCGGCAGCGTGTTGGATTCGGCGTCGGCCTCCGCCTCACCGGCCGGATCCTCCGACAGCGGCACAGCCCAGCCGGCCTCGGCGAACTCGGCGGTCCACACCACGTCGAGCGCCATGATGTCCAGGGTCTTGTCGTTACCGGTCAGCCGCCGGGCCAACTGCAACCGTTGATCGTCAGCGCCTTTCGGCAAACTGATCTGCTTGATGGTGAAGCGGTCGCCGAGCTCGGCGTTGCAGCGTTTGGCGACGGCGGTGAACGTCGCCATCTCATTGGCCGGGGTGTAGTAGTTGATGACGATCCCGCTGTCGGCGCTACCACATCCCGACAGCACCGAGGCCGCCGTCAACGCGGCCACTGCCGCAGCACACAGCCGCCGAGCGCGCACCGCCCTGCCTCCCGTTCACATTCGATGTCGCCGCTTGAGAGCGGCTCCCGCGCGCAAACCGTAGAGCCATGCCCGCTCATGTGCAACCGTTTGGGCGGGCCGCGTCACAATCGTGACCTGCGCACATTTGCCACCGCAGCCGGCATCCGGCCGCGGCTCAGGTCAGATCGTCAAGCGCGCCAGCAGATCCCGACCCTGCTCGGCACCCTGCGGATCACACAGAACGTCATAGCGGCCGGCAACCAGTTGCATCGTCGAACTGAAATCTCTTGTGCCGCGAGCCATCGCATACGGGATGGCCGAGGTGATCAAGCCGAAGAAGACACCGGCGATCAGGCCGGTGAGCAGCGCACTCCACGGGTTGGGGCTGAAGAATCCCAGGATCAACCCGATGAACAAGCCGAGCCAGGCACCGGACAGCACCCCGCCGCCGAGCACCTTGGGCCAGCTCAGTCGACCCGTAACCCGCTCGACCTGCATGAGATCCACGCCGACGATCGTCACCTGCTGCACCGGGAACTGTTGGTCGGACAGGTAGTCGACGGCACGCTGAGCCTCGGCGTACGTCGGGTAGGAGCCGATCGGCCACCCTTTGGGTGGGGTCGGTAGTGCCCCGCGCGCGGCGGCTGCAGCGCCTGGCGTCTGACCGGACTGAAATGGGCTCGTCATCGAACTTCACTCTCCTCCGCACCGCCTGCTCGGCGGCTGCTCTTGTTACAGCAACGCCCTCACACCGGAATTGGTGCCGGAGTCCGCGCCTCCTTGGCGTCATTGTCCGTGCGCTAGTTTGATCAGCATGACAAACGCGGACGGCAACGCGGGCGAAACGCGGCCACCCGGCTCCGGTTCCCAGCCGTCTGAACCGTCGTCCGGCGGCTACGAAGCACCTCCCATCGAGCACTCCCAGGATCGGCCCGATACCGGCGCGGCGCAACCGTCATACGGGTTCGCGCCGCCCGACTCCGTAGCGGCCGCGCCCTATCCCCCGGCGATCGACTACCCCGCCGACATTCCGTACGACTACCCGCCGCCTCCCGGGCTGCCGCCGTCGATGCCCGGAGCCTCCAGCTATCCCCCGCCGATGCCCGGATATCCCCCACCACCACCCGGATACGCCGCCCCCGGCGGCTATCCCGTCGGCGTATCGGGCTACCCCGGTTACCCCGGCGGTTACGGAATGCCGCCGGCCAACCCGACCAACAGCATGGCGATCGGATCGCTGGCCGCCTCGGTCCTGGGACTGTTCCTGCTCTTCGCGTGCGGAATCGGGCTGCTGGCCGCCCTGGTCGGTATCGGTCTCGGGATCGTCGCGCTCAATCAGATCAAGCAGAGCGCCCCGGCCGGTTACGGCCCGCAGGCCGAGCAGCCAGGCCGCGGGCTGGCGGTGGCCGGCATCGCCCTCGGAGCGTTCGGCACCTTGCTCAACGGGGGCTGGCTGCTGTTCTTCATCGCCTCCGTCCTCTCCACTTAGCGCGACCGGGCCTACGCCGGCGGGCGGAACGGTTCGGCCTGCCGACTCATCCCCGCCGCCCGGCCCTTGCCCGCGATCACCAGGGCCATCTTGCGGCTGGCCTCGTCGATCATCTCGTCACCGAGCATCACCGCGCCTCTGGATCCACCGGCCCGCGAGGTGTGCCATTCGTAGGCGTCCAGGATCAGCTCGGCATGGTCGTAGTCGGCCTGGCGCGGGCTGAAGATCTCGTTGCCCGCTTCGATCTGGTCCGGATGCAGCACCCACTTGCCGTCGTAGCCCAGCGCGGCAGAGCGGCCGGCCACCCGGCGGAACCCGTCAACGTCACGCACCTTCACATACGGACCGTCGATCGCGTTGATACCGCGACTGCGCGCGGCGATGAGGATCCGCATCAGCACATGGTGGTGGGCATCGCCGATGTCATATCCGTCGGGCTGCCCGCCCACCTCCAGGGTGCGCATGTTCAGGCTGGCCGCCATGTCGCCCGGCCCGAGTACCAGCGCCTGCACCCGTGGGCCTGCTGCGATCGAGTCGACATTGGTCAGGCCCTGCGCGTTCTCGATCTGCGCCTCGACGCCGATCCGCCCGGGCTCCAGACCGTGGGTGGCCTCCAGCTGCGACAGCAGCAGATCGAGAGCCTGCACATGGGCCACGTCGGTCACCTTGGGCAACACGATCAGATCGAGTACCGCTCCGGCGGTCGACACCACCTCGATCACGTCGGCGTGGGTCCACGGGGTGGTCCAGTCGTTGACCCGCACCCCACGCAGTTGTCCGGCCCAGCCGTCGTCGGCCAGTGCCGCCGCCACCTGGGTGCGCGCCGCAGCCTTGGCCTCGGGTGCAACCGCGTCCTCGAGATCGAGGAACACCTCATCAGCAGGCAGACTCTTGGCCTTCTCGATCATCTTCAGGCTGCTACCCGGAACCGAGAGGCACGTTCTGCGGGGTCGATACGTGTTCTCCACGACCACAGTCTCTACCCTTTCACTCATGGCGGCGGTGAACAGGGTCTACGCGGCCCGGCTGGCGGGGATGGTCGTGCTGGGCCCCGACGGGGAGTCCATCGGCCGTGTCCGCGATGTGGTGATCAGCATCAGCATCGTCCGTCAGCAACCGCGCGTTCTCGGCCTGGTGGTCGAATTGCTCACCCGCCGAAGGATTTTCGTCCCGATCCTGCGGGTCACCGCGATCGAACCCGGTTCGGTGACCCTGGCCACCGGCAGCGTGTCGCTACGCCGCTTCGCCCAGCGTCCCGGCGAGGTGCTGGTTCTGGGTCAGGTGCTCGAAACCCGGGTAAGGGTCGACGATCCCGACCTGGAGCAGCTGGCCGGAATCGATGTCGTGGTAGTCGATCTGGGCATCGAACAGACCCGCACCCGCGACTGGATGGTGACCCGGGTCGCGGTGCGCCCACAACGACGTCTGGGGCGGCGCACCAACATCCACGTCGTGGACTGGCAGAACGTGCACGGCCTGACGCCGTCCGGTCTGGCGATGCCCGACCAGGGGGTGGCCTCGCTGCTCGAGCAGTTCGAGGGTCAACGCCCGGTGGAGGTGGCCGAGGCCCTGCGTGAGCTGCCGGTCAAGCGGCGCTCCGAGCTGTACCGGGCCTTCGACGACGAGCGGCTGGCCGACGTGTTGCAGGAGTTGCCCGAGGACGAGCAGGCCGCGGTGCTGCGGCAGCTGAACACCGAGCGCGCGGCCGACGTCCTTGAGGCCATGGACCCTGACGACGCCGCCGACGTACTGGGCTCCATGACCCCGGCCGACGCCGAGACCTTGCTGCGCAAGATGGACCCCGAGGATTCCGAGGACGTGCGACGGCTGCTGGCGCACTCCCCCGACACCGCAGGCGGTCTGATGACCAGTGAGCCGGTGGTGCTGGCGCCCGATACCACCGTCGCCGAGGCATTGGCGCGGATCCGCGACCCCGACCTGACGCCGGCCCTGGCGTCGATGGTCTTCGTCACCCGGCCGCCCAGCGCCACCCCGACCGGACAGTATCTGGGCTGCGTCCACCTACAGCGGCTGCTGCGCGAACCACCTGCCGCGCTGGTCAGCGGTATCGCCGACACAGATCTGCCCAGTTTGAGCCCGGCCGACTCGCTGGCCGCGGTGACCCGTTACTTCGCCGCATACAACCTGGTGTGCGGCCCGGTGGTCGATGAGGAGAACCATCTGTTGGGAGCTGTGTCCGTCGACGACGTGCTCGACCACATGCTGCCCGACGACTGGCGCGAACGTGACGAGCCGGAGCTCCCGGTGGCGGGCTCATGAGCGAAACCTCGGCGCGCCAGCGGCTGGACACCCCGCGCGCGACCCGCGGCTTCGGGCTGCATGTCGACGTCGAGGCGGTGGGCGCGTTCAGCGAGTCGATCGCCCGCTTCCTCGGTACCGGGCGCTATCTGGCCATTCAGACGATCGTGGTGGTTGTCTGGATCGCCCTCAACATCGGCGTCTTCACGTTCCAGTGGGATCCGTACCCGTTCATCCTGCTCAACCTGGCCTTCTCGACCCAGGCCGCCTATGCCGCCCCACTCATCCTGCTGGCGCAGAACCGGCAGGAGAACCGGGACCGGGTGTCTCTGGAAGAGGACCGGCGCCGAGCCGAACAGACCAAGGCCGACACCGAGTACCTGGCCCGCGAGCTGGCATCGCTGCGGTTGGCCGTGGGCGAGGTCGTCACCCGGGATTACCTACGTCGCGAGCTGGAAGAACTGCGTGACCTACTCACCGAGATCACGGCCCCTGCCGATACCGACCGAGCCGGCTCAAGCAAATCCGACGGGGCTGAACGCCGGTCCAAACGTGGTGGTTGATCTCACTGTCGGCCATTGTCGTAACAACGGAAACCGGGACTATGTATGGTGACTTGGTTCACAGCGTGGTATTTGGTCAAAGCTGACGTAAGGACGGGCAAGTGCGCGTAGGGGGAGGAGCGGTGCTCGGGTCCGCTCGGCGCCGTATGAGCCAGCTCATGCGCTCACCCGCGCTCGGTGTGGCTGTCCTGGCCCCGATCGTGCTGGTCGCCGGCGCCGGGTCGTCGGCCTCGGACGTCGACACATCGAATCGCGCGGTGACACCGCTGGCCGCCGTGGAACCGCAGGTCGATCGCTCGGGCCCCGCCGTGGTGGCCGCGGCCAGGCCGCCCACGAGCTTCCGCATCAAGCCGATGACCACACTGTCGGCTCCCCCGCCCGCGTTCGTCGTCAATACCCCTGGCGCCCTTGGCATTCCCGGGACATCACTGAAGGCCTACCGCAACGCCGAACGGATGATGGCCGCCGCCTACCCCGGCTGCGGTATCAGCTGGAACCTGCTGGCCGGCATCGGCCGGATCGAGTCGGGCCACGCCAACGGCGGTGCCACCGATGCCCGCGGTACCGCGGTGCGGCCCATCTACGGCCCCGCCCTGGACGGCACCCTTCCGGGCAACGAGGTCATCGTCCAGAGCGTGCAGGCCGGACGGGTCTCGTATGTGCGGGCCATGGGGCCGATGCAGTTCCTGCCCGGAACGTGGGCCCGCTATGCCTCCGACGGCGACGGCGATGGCAAGGCCGACGTGCAGAACGTGTTCGATTCGGCGCTGGCCGCCGCCCGGTATCTGTGCAGCGGTGGGCTCAACCTGAGGGACCAGTCGCAGGTGATGACGGCGATCCTGCGCTACAACAACTCTGTGGCCTACGCCCGCAACGTGCTGGGCTGGGCCGCGGCGTACGCCACGGGCGTGGTTCCGGTCGACCTGCCCGAGATCACCGGCTCGATTCCCCCGATCGGCGACTCACATCTGGACAATCCCGAAGGACTCGGCCCGGGGTTGCCCGCAGATGCCACGGGGCTGCCCGCCGGCGATCCGCTGGCCCTGATCCCGCTGCTCAACCGCAACGAGACCGGCACGCAGAACGTCCCGGGCTTCGCACCGGGACAGGTGCTCGGCCCGCTGCCAGGTCCCGCCCAGGCGATGCCGCCGGAGACCCCGGCCGCTCCGCCGCCGTGGGTGCCGCCCTGGGAGCAGCCGCGACAGCAGCCGACATGTGTGGTGTTCTGCCTGGGTGAGCAGGCTCCGCCGCCGGCGCCGGCACCGCAGCTGGGGCCGCCGCCGGCTCCTGGACCGATCCTGCAGCAGGCCCCGGTGCCCGGACCCGCACCGGCCCCGGCCGGCCCGCCGATCGAGGCCGCGCCCGCGGCTCCGGCACTCGGGCCTGCGTTGGGGCCGGCACCCGGTCCCGCCCCGGGACCGGCACCGGGCCCGGCCTGATGCTGGCCTGAATCCAGCTCGCGGCGCCGCCGCCGTAGACTCGGCGGTGATGTCCGAATCTGCCACTGAGCTGCAATCCGCAGTTCGCGCTGCGCTCGCCAAGGTGATCGACCCCGAATTGCGGAAACCGATCACCGAACTCGGCATGGTCAAGAACATCTCGATCGAGGCCGATCACGGCGTCCATGTCGAGATCTACCTGACCACCGCGGCCTGCCCGAAGAAGAACGAGATCGCCGACCTGGTCAAGGCCGCCGTCACCGACGTGCCCGGCACCGGCGCGGTCAAGGTGAGCCTGGACGTGATGAACGACGAGCAGCGCGCAGAACTGCGCAAGCTGCTGCGCGGCGATTCGCGCGAGCCCGTGATCCCGTTCGCCCAGCCCAACTCGCTGACCCGCGTCTACGCGGTGGCCTCCGGCAAGGGCGGCGTCGGCAAGTCCAGCGTGACGGTCAACCTGGCCGCCGCCATGGCCGCCCGCGGGCTGACCGTCGGCCTGCTGGACGCCGACATCTACGGCCACTCGGTGCCGCGGATGATGGGTGTGACCGACCGGCCCACCCAGGTCGACTCGATGATCCTGCCGCCGATCGCCCATGACGTGAAGGTCATCTCGATCGCCATGTTCACCCAGGGCAACACCCCCGTGGTGTGGCGCGGACCGATGCTGCACCGCGCACTGCAGCAGTTCCTCGCCGACGTGTACTGGGGCGATCTGGACGTACTGCTGCTCGACCTGCCGCCAGGAACCGGCGATATCGCGATCTCGGTGGCCCAGCTGATCCCGGGTGCCGAAATCCTCGTGGTGACCACTCCCCAACTGGCCGCGGCCGAGGTCGCCGAGCGTGCCGGTGCGATAGCCCTGCAGACCCGTCAGCGCATCGCCGGCGTAGTCGAGAACATGTCGGGCCTGCAGATGCCCGACGGCACCGTCATGCAGCTCTTCGGTGAAGGGGGTGGCCGCCAGGTGGCCGATTCCCTGACTCGCTCAGTGGGCGCCGAGGTGCCGCTGCTGGGCCAGGTTCCCCTGGATCCCGCGCTGGTCTCGGCCGGCGATTCCGGCGTGCCGCTGGTGTTGTCGGCTCCCGACTCGGCGGCAGGCGCCGAGCTGCGCAAGATCGCCGAGGGATTGTCGGCCCGCAAGCGCGGCCTGGCCGGGATGTCGCTGGGGCTCGATACCGCGCGCCGCTAAGTCGCGTCGGGGTCGAACGTGGTGCCGGCAGGCTTGTCTGCCGGCTTGGCTCCGGTATCGCCGACCGGCCGGTCCCCGGGCACCGACGGCTGCTGAGTCTTGGGGTCGTCGAAGGCTCCGGTCAGGAATGAGTCATCGCCTTCGAGAAGATGCTTGGTGATGGCTGCCCGCGGAGTCATGCCGCGCAGCTTCTGCAGTTCGGCCAGAGGTTCACGCAGATCGTCGAACTCCGGGCCCAGGTCCTGACGCAGCTGGCTGGTGGCGCCGCTGACGTAGTCACGCGCCTGCCGCAGGGCGCCGGACGTCCAGCGGATGGCACCGGGCAGGCGCTCGGGCCCCAGGATCACCAGACCGGCGATCACCAGGACCAGCATCTCTCCCCACCCGATGTTGGCGAACATCGTTACTGCGCTTTTTGATCGTCGCCGACCGGCGTGACCATGAATGTCATGGGCCGACCGTCGCGAAGCACCTCGATCGGGGCCTCCTGCCCGATCTTGAGCTGACGCACCGCGACCACCATCTCATCGGCGTCGGCGACCTTGCGGTCCCCGACCTTCACCACGACGTCGTTCTCCAAGATGCCGGCCTTGTCGGCAGGGCCTCCGGCGTTGACGTTGCGGACCTGCGCGCCCGAGGCCACGCTGTTGCTCACCGTGACCGCAGTCAGCAGAAGCGTCGGATGCGCGACCTTGCCGTCCTTGATCAGGTTCTCGACGACCTGCTTGACCTCGTTGACCGGGATCGCGAAGCCCAGACCACTGGCGCTGTCCGACAAGGACTTTCCGGCGGTGTTGATCCCAATCACCTCGGAAGACATGTTGATCAGCGGGCCGCCGGAGTTGCCGTGGTTGATCGAGGCATCGGTCTGCAGACCGTCGATCACGGTGTCGGTGTCAGAACCTTCACCCGAGAGCGGCACCGGCCGGTGCAGGGCGCTGATGATGCCGTGCGTCACCGTGCTGCGCAGGCCCAGCGGTGCGCCTGCGGCGATCACTTCCTCGCCGACGCGCACCTTCTCTGAATCACCCATCCGGGCCACGACCAGGTTGTCGACGTTGTCGACCTTGAGCACCGCCAGGTCTGTCTTGGGGTCGCGCCCGACCAGGTTGGCGGGCACCTCCTTGCCGTCGTTGAACACGACGGTGATCTGGTAGTCCGCGGGCTTGCTGGCGGCATCGGAGATCACGTGGTTGTTGGTGACGACATAGCCCTTGCCGTCGACCACGACACCGGAGCCCTGTGAGCCCTCGGTCTTGCTCTTGGCCTCGATGGTCACCACCGAGTCCTCGACTGCGGCAGCGACGGTGGCGAACCGGCCGGCGTCCGGCGACGGAAGATCACCGGTCTCCAGCGTCACCTTCGAAGTGGTGAATGCCTGCACGGTGCCCGCCGTCTTCTGGCCGACCCAACCGCCGATCGCCCCGACGAGCAGCGTGACCAGGAGCAAGATGACCAGCGCGATCCACGACACCCGACCGCCGAAGAGCACCTCGCGGGCACCGAGCTTGCCGATCGGTGCCGGCACGATCACCGGCGCGGCCGGTGCCCGAGCAGGGGTGCCCAGCGCCGGTATGGCACCCGGGTTGCGCCAGGGATCGTCGAAGTCGTCTTCGTCTGCGATCTTCTCGGCCTCGAGTGCGCCGGCGTCTGTGGGGTGACGCTGCAGGGAGTCGCCGCTGCCCGAGGGGCGGCCGAAGGCCTCGGCCAGCACGGGGTCGGGTGGCTGGTCCTTCGGCGCGTACTCGCCCTGGTCCTGATACTTCTCCGCATCGAGGAACGAGCCGTCGACGCCGGCGGGCCGGCCGAAAGTGCGCTGCGACAACTGGTCGACGGGTGGCCGCTCGACAGGGCGCGGCTCCAGACGGCCGCTCTCGTCGGACTGGTCCTGATTGGTCACCGGTGTATCACTCTCTATCGGAGCGCCCGCCCCAGCCGGATAGGCCGACGCCGGTCACTGATCGCCTTGTGGTCCAGCCTACCGGCGCTTACGCCGGCTCCGCGTCGGGTCGTCGGCGAACTGAGGCTGTTCGTCGACGTCAGCCGGGGGCTGCGGGCTGTGGTGCGGGATCTGCGACAACAGCCCCAGCAGCGAGTTCGGAATGGCTATCGGACAGGAATCCCGGAGTGCGGCCCGGGCCTGGCCCTGGGCATCGACCTCGGCCGCGCAGTCCGGGCACAGGGACAGATGATGTGCGGCCCGTAGGTGGGCACTCATTCGCAGTTCACCGTCGACGAAAGCGGCGATGGCCTCGGTCGACAGATGCTCGGTGGAACCGAACTGCCGAGGCGCACCTACCGGGGCATTGCTCTGCGACGCGAACTGCGCAGGCAACCAGGAGAATGCCCGACGGAACACGTGTCCCGGGTCGACCATCGCCCAGCTCCTTCCGCCGCGACCAAATGTCCTGACCCGAATGTAGCGCGACCGGGTGCGCTGAACACGAACCACCACTAGGCGGATTTGGCGGTTTCCGGCGAATGCTTCGCCAGATAGTCCCGCAAGGCCTGCCGACCGCGGTGAATACGGCTGCGCACAGTACCGAGCTTCACACCCAGGGTGGCGCCGATTTCTTCGTAGGACAGACCCTCGATGTCGCACAGGACCACCGCGGCGCGGAATTCCGGCGCCAGCGAGTCCAGCGCGGCCTGCAGGTCGGCTCCCAGCCGCGAGTCGTGGTAGATCTGCTCAGGGTTCGGATCGTCGGCGGGCACCCGGTCGTAATCCTCGGGCAGCGCTTCCATCCGGATACGGCCGCGGCGGCGGACCATGTCGAGGAACAGGTTGGTGGTGATGCGGTGCAGCCACCCCTCGAAGGTTCCGGGTTGGTAGTTCTGCACGGAGCGGAACACCCGGATGAAGGTCTCCTGGGTCAGGTCCTCGGCGTCGTGCTGGTTACCCGAGAGCCGGTAGGCCAGCCGGTACACCCGGTCGGCGTGTTGGCGGACCAGCTCGTCCCATGACGGCATGGCGGCCTGATCGCCGGTGGCGTCGAATACGGCGGTACCGGTCAACTCATCGGACGGTTCAACCCATTCAGCGGTGGTGAATTGCTCCAGATGTGCCATGGTCACCGGGGCGGCCTGGGTTGCGGGGGGCGAGGTAACAGCGTTCGCGCTCGTCGGATCCTCCTGATCACAGTTCTCATTCAGCTCAACACGACTGATGACATCGCTATTCCGATTGCTGTCCTGGTTGTGCTGGGCGGTGCGCCAGCGGGCGCCGTGTTCCATGCCGATACCGTTCCCGATCCCGGTGTGGCGGGCATATGAGCAATCTGAACTTTCCCTGAGAAAGCCGACGATACGACCGGTTACCAGCAAGAACCAGCGAATTTCGGCGGGTGATACCGGCCACGCACGGGCGTGTCGCGACGGCGCCCCCGGCCTCTGGCCTACGCTGCGGGCATGGTCAGCTCCAACCCCGGTCACGCCGAGGCGATCGTCACGCACGCCGAACGCTCGATCTCGGAAGACGAGATCGTCGCCGCCGCGCGTGAGCGGGCCGAAGAACTCGGCGCAGGTGCGGTCACCCCGGCCGTGGGAGCGTTGCTGAGCGTGCTCGCGCGGCTGACCGGGGGCCGGGCGGTCGTCGAGGTCGGCACCGGCGCAGGCGTCAGCGGTTTGTGGCTGTTGTCCGGCATGAGTGACGACGGCGTGCTCACCACCATCGACGTCGAACCCGAGCATCAGCGCATCGCCAAGCAGGGGTTCAGCGAGGCCGGGGTCGGCCCGGGTCGCACTCGGCTGATCAGCGGGCGCGCCCAGGAGGTGTTGACCCGCCTGGCCGACGAGTCCTATGACCTTGTGTTCATCGACGCCGAGCCGATCGATCAGCCGCAGTTCGTGGCCGAAGGGGTGCGTCTTTTGCGTTCCGGTGGCGCGATCGTGCTGCACCGGGCCGCGCTGGGCGGACGGGCCGGCGATGCCTCGGCGAACGACGCCGAGGTCGCTGCCGTGCGCGAAGCGGCCCGGCTGATCGCCGAGGACGAACGGCTCACCCCGGTGCTGATCCCGTTGGGCGACGGTCTGCTCGCCGCCGCCCGCGACTGACCCTCTCCCCGCCTCTTCCTGACCTCACCCCTCACCTGTAGGGGCCGGCCGAATTTTTCTTTACGGATTCCTGACGGGCCACCCCCTTGACCGAGCGCTGAACGCGCGTTTAGCGTATTGAACATGCGTTCAGTCGATGATCGAGATGATCGAACAGCAGTGGCCCGGATCCGCGACGCCGCGATCGGGCAGTACGGGCAACACGGATTCAGCGTGGGACTGCGCACCATCGCCGAGGCCGCGGGCGTCAGCGCCGCCCTGGTGATCCACCACTTCGGTTCGAAGGAAGGGCTACGCAAGGCGTGCGACGCCTATGTGGCCGAGGTGGTGCGCGAGGCCAAGACCGAGTCGCTGCAGAACGGCGACCCCGCCACCTGGATGGCCCAGATGTCCGAGATCGAGTCCTACGCGCCACTGATGGCGTACCTGGTCCGCAGCATGCAGTCCGGGAGTGACCTGGCGAAGACGTTCTGGCGCACGATGGTCGACAACGCCGAGCAGTACCTCGAAGAAGGCGTGCGGACCGGAGTGCTCAAACCCAGCCGCGACCCGAAAGCGCGCGCCCGCTTCATGGCGATCTGCAGCGGCGGCGGATTTCTGCTGTACCTGCAGATGCACGACGACCCAACGGATCTGCGCCGGGTGCTGCGGGATTACGGCGAGGACATGATGCTGCCGGCCCTCGAGCTCTACACCGACAGCCTGATGACCGACTCGACGATGTACGACGCATTCCTGCACCAGCGCGAACAAGGCATCCCGTTCAGTTCCGGCACCGACGACCCCGACGACTCCGCCACGACCACCGACAAGAAGGAGCCAGCGTGAACCACTCCGTCGAAATCCGCGGACTGTCAAAGTCTTTCGGACACACCAAGGCACTCGATGGGCTCAACCTGAGCGTGTCCCCTGGCGACGTCACCGGATTCCTCGGGCCCAACGGGGCCGGTAAGTCCACTACGATCCGGGTGTTGTTGGGCCTGCTCCGCGCCGACGGGGGCACCGTGCGACTCCTGGGCGGCGACCCGTGGCGCGACGCGGTCGCCCTGCACCGCCGCATCGCCTACGTCCCCGGCGATGTCACCCTGTGGCCCAACCTGACCGGCATGCAGGCGATCGATTTCCTGTGCCGGCTGCGCGGCAACGGCGTCGACACCCGGCGCCGAGATGACCTGATCGAGCGGTTCGAACTCGACCCGCACAAGAAGGCCCGCACCTACTCCAAGGGCAACCGGCAGAAGGTCGCCATCGTGGCGGCGTTCAGCTGCCACTCCGAGCTCTACATTCTCGACGAGCCGACGTCCGGGCTGGACCCGTTGATGGAACGGGCATTTCAGCAGTGTGTGGGCGAGGTGGCCGCCCAGGGTGCCGCGGTCCTGCTGTCCAGCCATATCCTGGCCGAGGTCGAAAAGCTCTGCGACAACGTGACGATCATCCGGTCCGGACGCACGGTACGTTCCGGCACCCTCGCCGAACTACGGCACTTGATGCGCACCAAGGTCAGCGCCCGCACCCGCTCCGACGGCCGGGCACTGCAGAACACCCCGTATGTGCACGACTTCGCGAGCAACGATGGCACCGTGTCCTTCTCGGTGGACCGGGCCGACCTCGAGTTCACCCTCGAGCACCTGACCGACCTCGGCATCGAGGATCTGACGGTCACACCGGCGTCGCTGGAGGACATGTTCCTGCGCGAGTACCAGGGGACGACCCGGTGACCACCGCAATCGCCCCGGCCCGGCCCGCCCGCCGGCCGAGCACAGGCACATCGCCGTTCACCGGTATCAGCACGCTGCTGAAATTGGCACTACGCCGGGACCGGGTCCGGCTGAGCGTGTGGGTCGCCACCCTCAGCTTGATGATGGTGTACGCCCCCAACGCAATTCGCCTGGCCTACCCCGGGGAGGAACAACGCCTGGCCCGGGTCAACCTGCTGAAGACACCTGCCGGGATGATGCTGGGCGGCCCGATGTTCGGCGTGAACGAGACCGACCTCGGCGTGATGATGGCCAACGAGCTGACTCTCACCCTGACCATCGCCACCTCGATCCTGGCGATTCTCACCGTGATTCGTCATACCCGCGCCGAGGAGGAGAACGGCAGCGCAGAGCTGGTGCTGTCCTCCGTGGTCGGCCGCTACGCCCGAACGGCTGCGGCTCTGACCCTGGTCGGCGGAGTCAACGCGGTGCTGGCACTCACGATGACGCTGGCGATGGCCTCCACCGGTTTCGCCGTCGTCGACACCGCCGCCATGAGCCTGGGCATCACCGGGGTGGCGATGGTGTTCGGCGCGGTCGCCGCCGTGACCGCCCAACTCTGGCGCCAGTCCCGCACCGCGTCGGGCGCGGCGATGGCGACCCTGGCGGTGGCCGCGCTGGTGCGCGGGGCCGGTGACGTCATCGACAACTCCGGCAGCACCCTGAGCTGGTTCTCCCCCATCGCCTGGGCACAGCAGATGCGCCCGTTCGTCGATCTGCGCTGGTGGCCGTTCGGGCTGTTGGTCATTCTGGCGGTCGGATTGATGGCTGTGGCCGCGGTGCTGGAGAGCCGTCGCCAGTACGACGCGGGGACCATCGCGTCGACGGGTGAGCGTCCCGACGCCCCCGCCATCACCGGCCCGCTGCGGCTGCACCTGACGCTGCAACGCGGCCAGACGATCGGCTGGGCAGTGGGACTGTTCGTGGCCGGGCTGGTATTCGGCTCGATGACGAAAGCTCTGATGGACGCGGCCGAGACCAACGAACTCATCGCCCGATTGCTGTCCGCCACGGGCAACGACGGCATCTACACGACCATGACCCAGTTCCTGGCCGCGGCGGCCACGGCGTATGTCTCGTCGGTGGTGCTGCGGGTGTACACCGACGAGCAGAACGGACTGGGCGAGCCTGTTCTGGCCGGGGCGGTGTCACGGTGGCGCTGGCTGTTGGGCGCGGTCGGCTGCGCGCTGGCGGGCGCGGCGGTGCTGATGTTCTGCGCCGGGTTGGGCAATGGGCTCGGCGCGGGGCTGACCCTGGGCGAGCCGGGCACCATCATCCGCCTCACCCTGGCCGCGCTGGCGTATCTCCCCGCGCTGGCGGTGATCGCCTCGATCGCAGCGCTGGCCGTGGCCCTGCGGTCACCCTGGATCGCTTGGCTGGCAGTCACATTCGTGATCACCGCGTTGTCCCTCGGGGCACTTCTTCGATTGCCGCGCTGGCTGATCGAGCTGTCCCCGGTGGGCCAGACGACGGTGCCAAGTCAGTTCCCGGCCGTGGCCCTGGTGGTAATGCTCGTCGCCGCAACGGTCCTGGCGACCGTCGCGGGCTGGATCTATCGCAACCGCGACGCGGTGTGAACCCGAACAGGAGACAGAGTATGAAACTCGCACTTCAGACGATCGCTTCGGGCGTGTTGGGGCTGGCATTGTTCGCCGTGACGCTGTTCTGGCCGGCCGGCACGTTCCACTATTGGCAGGCCTGGGTTTTCATTGCCGTGTTCATGGCGACCACCGTGGTCCCGAGCATCTATCTCGCGGTCAGAGACCCGGCCGCCCTGCAACGGCGCCTCCACGGTGGGCCGGCCGCGGAAACGCGGATCGTGCAGAAGATCATCATCTGGGCGGTCACGGGCTCGGCCTTCGCGGCGTTTGTCCTCAGTGCGCTCGACCACCGGTTCGGCTGGTCGAGTGTGCCGACCGCGGTGGTCATCCTCGGCAACGTCCTGGTGGCGGTCGGGCTCATCCTCGCGCAAGCGGTGGTCTTCCAGAACAGCTTCGCCGGCGCCAGTATCCAGGTGGAGGACGATCAGCCCCTCGTCTCGACGGGGCTCTACGGACTGGTCCGGCACCCGATGTATTTCGGTGCGGTGTTGATGATGTTCGGCACTCCACTGGCGCTGGGTTCTTACTGGGCGCTACTCGTTTCGATCGTCTCGATACCGATTTTCGGTGCGCGGATCGCCGACGAGGAGAAGATGCTGCGCGCCGAGCTCGACGGCTACGACGAGTACATGCAGAAGGTCCCCTATCGGCTGCTGCCCTACGTCTGGTGAGCCACCACCCGTGCGGCGGCTTCGACCGCGGCGGCACGCCGTGAGGCCAGGACGGCCGGATCGTCGGTGATCACGTCCGGGTGCGGGATGTGAGCCCAGGCCAGGCCGATACCGAACAACAGCACGATCAGTTCGGCCGGATCCCAGCGCGGGTCGACATGGCCGCCGGCCTGGGCGGCCTCGATGGCGGCCACCGCCTGGGCCTGCGGGGACGGTCCCTCGACCGTGGGTTCGCCGAGGGTGAATCCCTCCAGTTGGGCCCAGCGGATCATGCGCAGATGCTCGGGACGGCGGTACGCCAGGTCATAGATGTCCCCGACGAAGTCGGGGACGGCGTCGGGCCGGAGGGTCACCGATCGGAAGAACTCGGCGCCGTCGGCGGCGAATACCTCGCGGAACAGCGTTTCCTTGTCCCCGAAGTGGGCGTAGAGCCGTTCCTTGCTGGCGTGGGCCGCGCGGGCGATCCGGTCGATCCTGGCCCCGGCCAGGCCGTAGCCGGCGAATTCGGCGCGCGCCGCCGCGAGGATCTCACCGCGTAGTTCGGTCGTACTTCTCACAGGTGAATCATAGCCAGACGAACTAGTTCGTTCGGTACGATTGTGGTCAACAGGTCCGAACATGTCGGGGACTCCGACCAGCCGGCACCAGCCCCAGCACGTTCCCCCCGAGGAGTCGCCCATGTCCGTGACCAAGATCGACGAGATCATGAATCAACCCAGCCATGTCCAGACCCTGCGGCGGGCGGTGGAAATCGTCGCCGACGGAATCGACCCGCTGGTCAACCTCTACCGCCCCTACGTCGACGGTCTGGAAAACCTGCCCCGTGACGGCCGATTTCTGTTGGTGGGCAACCATACCCAGTCGGGCACGGAGACCCTGCTGATCCCGTACGTGGTGCGCCGCGAGATCGGGATGCGGGTGCGACCGCTGACCGACCGTCGATTCGGTGACATGCCCCGCCCGGTCTCCGACGTCATGGCGGCCTGCGGAGCCGTTGTCGGATCCCCCGAGGGCGCCGGCGAGCTCATGGCGCACGACGAGCCCGTCATGGTCTTTCCCGGCGGCGGCCGCGAGATCGGCAAATTCAAGGGCGAGCAGTACAAGCTGCGCTGGGAGGGCCGCGCCGGGTTCGCCCGCGTCGCGATCGAGCACGGCTACCCCATCGTCCCGGTCGCGCTCGTCGGCGGCGACGACGTGTACGTGGGCGTCACGACCCGCGACCACTGGCTCGGTCGGCTCAGCCGGACCGTCGGCGAGAAGCTGACCGGTCAGCGCGATATGGCCGTGCCGCTGGTCCGGGGCATCGGCCCCACCCTGATTCCGCGTCCCCAACGCATGTATCTGCGCTTCGAGGAGCCCATCGGCACCACGAAGCCGGCCAGGACTGCGGACGCTAAATGGGTCGAAACCGTCAAGCAGCGCACCCAGGAATCGTTGGAGCGGAGTCTCGACGATCTGCTGGCCCTCCGCGCCGAGGACCCCTACCGCGAGCTGAATCCACTGGCCTGGAGCAAGGCGACCCAGAGCCGATAACGACGAACCGCCGGGTCGGGGGCGGAGTTCGCCGCATACTGCAGTAATGGAACTGTTGACCGGCTTCGGCCTGGCCACTGCGGCGGGGCTCAACGCCTACATCCCGTTGCTGGCCCTGGGCCTGTTGTCGCGATTCACCCATCTGGTGTCACTGCCGCCGGGATGGTCCTGGCTGGAGAACGGCTGGGTGATGGCCATCGTCGCGGTGCTGCTGATCGTGGAGGTGGTCGCCGACAAGATCCCCGCGCTCGACTCCGTCAACGACACCATCCAGACCTTCGTCCGTCCGACCGCCGGCGGCATCGTCTTCGGATCGGGCACCGCGTCCCAGACCGCCGCCGTGGCCGACCCGGGCGCCTTCGCTCAATCCGGCCAGTGGATCCCGGTGGCAATCGGCGCGATCACCGCGTTGGTGGTGTCGCTGACGAAATCGACGGTGAGACCGGCTGCCAATGTCGCCACCGCAGGGGTTGCCGCACCTGTGCTGTCGACCGTCGAGGATGTCACGAGCGTCGGTCTGGTCTTCGTGGCGATCCTGCTACCGATACTGGTGCTCGTTGCGCTGCTGGCGTTGCTCTGGGGCGCGTTCCGGCTGTGGCGATGGCGCAGGCACAGGTACGAGGCCAAGGTCGGGGTCAACGCCCGCAGCAGTGCTGCTCCTCGGCCCGCGGCGGTAGATCCCTGGGAGTGAGCGCGGGCCGGCGGAGTGCCGGGCGCCTCAGATCCACACACCCTTGCCGACGGCGACCACCCCGCCCGCACTGATCGCGAAACGTTCACGATCCTTGTCGAGGTCGACCCCGACCATCTCACCGGGACCCACCACCACGTTCTTGTCCAGGATCGCGTGGCGCACCACCGCGCCTCGCCCGATCCGAACCCCAGGCATCAGCACACTGCCCTCCACGATGGCGCCGTCATCGATCACTACGTTCGAGGACAGCACCGAGTTACGTACAGACGCCGCGGAAATGATGCTGCCGGCGCCCACCACCGACTCCTGCGCCGAGCCGCCGTTGACGAACTTGGCCGGGGCCAGCATCTCCATCTCGCCTCTGATCGGCCAGCGCTTGTTGTAGAGGTTGAACACCGGGTGCACCGACACGAGGTCCATGTGGGCGTCGTAGAACGCGTCCAGGGTCCCGACGTCACGCCAGTAGCCGTGGTCGCGCTCAGTGGCCCCGGGCACCTCGTTGTTGTTGAAGTCGTAGACCGCCGCCATACCGTCGGACACGAGCCGAGGAATGATGTCGCCACCCATGTCGTGGTCGGAGTGGTCGTCGTCGGCATCCGCGCGGATCGCGTCGATGAGCACCTTGGTGGTGAAGATGTAGTTGCCCATCGACACAAAGGTCTGCTCCGGGTCGTCGGGGGTGCCCGGCGGGTCCGCCGGTTTCTCGACGAAATCCCTGATGCGCCCGGAATCGTCGGCGTCGATACACCCGAATGCACTGGCCTCCGCGCGCGGCACCCGGATTCCGGCCACCGTAGCCCCCGCCCCGCTGTCGATGTGGAACCTCAGCATCTGTTCGGGATCCATGCGGTACACGTGGTCGGCGCCGAAGATGATGATGTAGTCGGGATCTTCGTCGTAGATCAGGTTGAGCGACTGGTAGATCGCGTCAGCCGAACCGGTGTACCAGCGCGGCCCGAGCCGCTGTTGCGCCGGCACCGGGGTGATGTATTCACCGGCCAGACCCGACAGGCGCCAGTTCTGACTGATGTGACGGTCCAGTGAATGCGACTTGTATTGCGTCAGAACGCAGATCCGAAGGTAGCGGGCGTTGACGAGGTTGGACAGCACGAAGTCGATCAACCGGTAGGCACCGCCGAAGGGAACTGCAGGCTTGGCACGGTCGGCGGTCAACGGGTAGAGCCGTTTGCCCTCTCCCCCGGCCAGAACGATGCCCAGCACATGTGGCAACTCCCTCATGCGTCCAAACCTATCCGCCAACCAGCAGCGCGGCCAGCCAATGGCAACAGAAGTCTGCGCCGGGTGACGCGAGCTGCCGAGACCTACTACCGTCTCGGATATGCGGGTGGCCATGATGACTCGGGAATACCCACCCGAGGTGTACGGCGGTGCCGGTGTGCATGTCACCGAGCTCGTCGCACAATTGCGTCAGCTTTGCGACGTTGACGTGCACTGCATGGGCGCCCCGCGTGACGGCGCGTTCGTGGCGCAGCCCGACCCCGCGCTGCGTGGCGCCAACCCAGCTCTGTCGACGCTGTCCGCCGACCTCAACATGGTCAATTCGGCGGCGGGGGCCACGGTGGTGCACTCGCACACCTGGTACGCCGGGATGGCCGGGCACCTGACCGGCCTGCTCTACGGCATCCCGCACGTGCTGACCGCCCATTCCCTCGAACCGTTGCGCCCATGGAAGGCCGAGCAACTCGGCGGTGGGTACCGGGTGTCCTCGTGGGTGGAGCGCACCGCGATCGAAGCCGCCGACGCAGTGATCGCGGTGAGTTCCGGGATGCGCCACGACGTGCTCCGCACCTACCCCGCGCTCGACCCCAGCCGGGTACACGTGGTGCGCAACGGTATCGACACCGACGTCTGGTACCCGACGCCTCCCGCCGACACCGATTCGGTTCTCGCCGAGCTCGGGGTCGACCTGGATCGCCCCATCGTCGCGTTCGTCGGGCGCATCACCCGCCAGAAGGGCGTGGCTCACCTGGTGGCGGCGGCGCACCGGTTCAACCCCGAAGTGCAGCTGGTGTTGTGCGCAGGGGCACCCGATACGCCCGAGATCGCGGCCGAGGTGTCCTCAGCTGTGGCGGAACTGGCCCGGGCCCGCACCGGCGTGTTCTGGGTGCGCGAAATGCTGCCGATCAACAAGATCCGCGAAATACTCTCCGCAGCAACAGTTTTCGTGTGCCCATCGGTATACGAGCCATTGGGCATCGTGAACCTGGAAGCGATGGCATGTTCGACACCGGTGGTCGCCTCCGATGTCGGCGGTATCCCCGAGGTCGTAGCCGACCACCTGACCGGCCTGCTCGTGCACTACGACGCCACTGACCCGCGCTTCTTCGAGATGCGTCTGGCCGATGCCGTCAACTCACTCGTCGCCGAACCGGAAACCGCCCGCAAATACGGGGAGGCCGGACGCCAGCGGTGCATCGCAGAGTTCTCCTGGGCGCACATCGCTGAGCAAACCCTGGAGATATACCGCAAGGTGTCCGCCTGAGCGGACACCTTGGGAGTGGATCAGCTGGTGACGGCCTTGAGTTCGTCGCCCAGCGCAGCGGCCTCGTCGGGAGTCAGTTCGACAACGAGGCGCCCACCGCCTTCCAGCGGTACTCGCATAACGATTCCTCGCCCCTCTTTGGTTGCTTCCAGTGGACCGTCACCGGTCCGGGGCTTCATCGCCGCCATCGAGTGCTCCCTCCAACAGTGCCGACCCCGCGTCAGCGGGCCAGGTTGGGGCCGAAGCCGCCCACTCGTTGGCGGCACCCGGCATTGAACTGCTACTGAACTACCCCTATTGTTCCTTATCCGCAGTGGTGGTTGTGCAAAGACCCGTCGGATACCGACCGAAGGCATGTTTCACCGGTCACATCTACTGCGTTCGAACCCAACAGGCCGCGACATGGTCGTCGACCATCCCGGTGGCCTGCATCAAGGCATATGCCGTGGTGGGGCCGACGAATCTGAAGCCCCGACGCTTGAGTTCCTTGGCCATCGCGGTCGATTCCGGGGTGACTGCCGGCACTTGGTCCAGGTCAGCGGGCCGCGGGCGGGGCTCGGGGGCGAACGACCACAACAGCTCCCCCAGGTCGACATCGAGGTCGACCACCGCCCGGGCGTTGGAGATCGTGGCAAGGATCTTGGCCCGGTTGCGCACGATGCCGGCATCGGCCATCAACCGCTCTACGTCGTCGTCGGTGTACTCCGCGACCGTGCCCGCGTCGAACCGGTCGAACGCGGCCCGGAAGTTCTCCCGTTTCCGCAAGATGGTCAGCCAGCTCAACCCGCTCTGGAAGGCCTCGAGGCTGATCCGCTCGAACAGTGCGCCGGAATCGCGCAGCGGCCGGCCCCACTCTGTGTCGTGATAGTCGCGGTACACGGGGTCGCCCGATTGCACCGCCCAGCCACACCGGACGCGGCCGTCCTCGGTCACCGCTCCTCCGATGTGCGGATCTCCCCGGCAGTGGCCGACACCTGCTCGTCCTCGTCGTCATCGCCGTCATCGACGTCGAAGTCGTCGGGCACGCCGTAGGCCGCGCGCACCGCTGCCAGCTCGCCACGCACCGCGTCGAGTTCGCGGCCCAGCCGATCCAGCACCCAATCCACCTCGCTGGTCTTGTAGCCGCGTACGACCTGGGCGAACTTGAGGGCGTCCACATCGGCCCCGGTGACGCCCGAGGCGGGCAGCACCGTCGCAGTCGTGCCGCGCGGCAGCGGTGGCAGTGTCTCGCCGCGGCCGAAGATGACGCTGGCCAGCCCGAAGAGCACCGTGGCCACCAGGACCAGCACCACGAGGTACAGCAGTATCAGTGTCACGCCCTCGATACTGCCTCACGCATGCGACACCTAGCGCGGGCGCAGGGTGACCATGGGCGGGCGGTCGGCCAGGGACACCGATGACACCCTCGGCGTGAAGTCGTCACCGTCGGCGTAGAACTGCGTCAGCCCCATGCCCGAATCGGCTATCCCGCAGCGTGACAGCAGGGTCGCGATGACCTGCCGGCTCATCGAGGCCAGCTCGGTCAACGGCCGGTTGCGGTGGGCCCTGACGCCGAGGTTCACCTGCGCGATGGCGTCCAGGCCGAGCCGGTCGTACGTGTCGACCAGCAGGCCGATCTCCACGCCGTAGCCAGGCGCGAACGGTACGGAGGTCAGTAGTTCACGAGTGCCCGCGTATTCGCCGCCCAGCGGCTGCAACACGCAGTTGAGCTCGGGGCGCAGTGAGGCCAGCAGCGGCCGCGCCACCAATTCCGTGACCCGGCCGCCGCCGTTGGCGTCCTCGGCGCCGCTGACCTTCAACGGCCGCCGGTAGAACCCCTTGACCAGATGCACACCGTCGGTGGTGAGCAGCGGGCCCAGCAGCTTGGGTACGAACATCGGGTCGGGATCGATCAGGTCGGAGTCGACGAAGGCGATGAGGTCGCCGGTGGTGGCGGCCAGCGACCGCCACAACACCTCGCCCTTGCCCGGCTGCGGCGGGATCTCGGGCAACGCCACCTCACGGCTGACGACGCGGGCCCCGGCGGCGACCGCACGGATCTCGGTGTCGTCGGTGGAGCCCGAATCGAGCACGATCAGCTCGTCGACCAGCCCGCCGAGCAACGGGGTGATGGTCTCGACGACGGACGCGACCGTTTCTTCCTCGTTCAGGGCGGGCAGGACCACCGACACCGTGCGGCCGCCCTTGGCGGCCTCCAGCTCGGCGATGGTCCAGCTCGGCCGGTTCCAGCTGTGGTCGGTCAGCCAGCGGTGGCCGACGACGCCGTCGGCGACGGACAGATCAGGTATTGCGGTCACGCGAGCCCCCTCACTGTTCGTGCGGGTGCCCGCACTCCCTGGATCGACGCGACCATCTCCAGCACGCGCCGTGTGGGTCCGACCTCGTGTACCCGAAACATCGCGGCTCCATCCGCGGCGGCCAGTGCCGTCGCGGCCAGGGTGCCCTCCAGGCGTTCGGTCAGATCCACACCCAGAGTCTCCCCGACAAAATCCTTGTTGCTCAGTGCCATCAGCACAGGCCATCCGGTCTTAACAAGATCTTTTACGTGACGCAACAAACTAAGACCGTGATGAGTGTTTTTACCGAAATCGTGGGTCGGGTCGATCAGGATCCGATCCCGAGGAACACCTGTTGCCACCGCCCGCTCGGCCGCCGCGGTCACCTCGGCGATGACGTCGTCGACGACGCCGTGTTGGGTGATCCCGTAGTTCACCCGGAACGGGCGGGTGCGCGGTACCGCCCCGCCGGTGTGTGAGCAGACCAGGCCGGCCCCGAATTCGGCGGCCACCTCGGGCAAGCCCGGATCCGCGCCGGCCCAGGTGTCGTTGATCAGATCGGCCCCGGCCGCACAGGCCTGTTTGGCCACCGCCGCGCGCCAGGTATCGACACTGATCAGCTGGTCGGGGTAGGCGGCGCGCAGCCATTCGATGAACGGCACGACGCGGGCGATCTCCTCTTCGGCGTCGACCGTGCTGCCCGGGCCTGCCTTGACCCCACCCACGTCGATGACATCGGCGCCCTCCTCGATCACGCGCTGCGCCGCTGCCTTGGCCGCATCGTCGGTGAAGGTCGCCCCGCGGTCGTAGAACGAATCAGGCGTCCGGTTCACAATCGCCATGATCAGCGCCCGGTCACTTGCGACCGGGCGCCCACAGAACAGGCCATTGCACGTCGACAACACGCCTCCATAGTGCCTGGTGCGGCAGGCACGCCGGTTTCTACCCGTGGGTCGTCCTCAGACACGATCGACAACCAGGGGGTAGAAATCGGCGCACAGGTGTGCTGCGCCTAATTCGGCCGCTTGCCCGCCGTCACCTCGTCGGGATATTCGGGGTAGAACGGCACGTAGCCCTCGTCGCGGCCCGCCAGCACGTACAACGGGTCCTCGATGTCAGCACCGTAACCCTGTTTACGCAGGTCGACCTTCTGGCTCTTGAAGGTCGAGGTGTGCGCCAGTTCAGGGACGACGCGAACGAACAGCGGCACCGCATACGCCGGCAGGTGGCCGTAGAACGCGTCGGCCAGGGCCTTGCCGTCGAACTCCTTGCCATCTTTCAGCTGAACCGCGGCCATGCCGGCGCGGCCGCCCGCACCGGGCACCTCGACCCCGAACACGGTGCACTCCTCGATCAGCGGGTTGCTGGCGACGGCGGCCTCGACCTCCGTGGTGGCGACGTTCTCGCCCTTCCACCGGAAGGTGTCTCCGAGCCGGTCGGCGAACGCGGCGTGGCCGAGCCCCTGGGACCGCATCAGGTCGCCGGTGTTGAACCAGACGTCGCCGTCCTTGAACGCGTTGCGGACCAGCTTCTTCTCGCTGGCCGCTTTGTCGGTGTAGCCGTCGAACGGCTGCAGCGCATTGATCTTGGACAGCATCAGACCGGGCTCGCCGCGCTTGACCTTGCGCAGGCGTCCATCGGCCCCGCGGGCCGGTTCGCCACTGTCGGCGTCGTATTCGACGAAGGCGACGGGGCTCGGGCAGATGCCGGTGGACTTCGAGACGTTGAAAACGTTGACGAACGCGGTGTTGCCCTCACTGGCGGCGTAGAACTCGCAGACGCGCGGGATGCCGAAGCGCTGGGTGAACTCGTCCCAGATGGCCGGGCGCAGCCCGTTGCCGACGATGACGCGGACCTTGTGCGCGCGGTCGGTCGGCTTGGGCGGCTGGTTGAGCAGATAGCCGCAGATCTCACCGATGTACACGAACGCGGTGGCGTCGTAGGAGATGACCTCGTCCCAGAACCGGGAGGCCGAGAACGACTTGCCGAGCGCCAGCGCGGCACCCGAGTTCAGCGCCGAACCGACCGACACCGTCAGCGCATTGTTGTGGTAGAGCGGCAGGCAGCAGTAGAGCGTGTCGTCGCTGTGCAGCCGCAGTCCCAGCCCGCCGAACCCGGCCAGTGCCCGCAGCCACCGGTAGTGGGTCATGACGCTGGCCTTGGGCATCCCGGTGGTGCCCGAGGTGAAGATGTAGAAGGCCTTGTCCTTGGCGAGCACCGCCGAGGTGCTCGCGGGGTTGGTGGTCGGCGCGGTCGAGGCCAGCCGGCGCAGCTCCTCGACCGTGATCAGGCCCTTCGCCTCGGCACCGCATTCGGTGACGTGCTCGATCAGGTCGGACTCCGCGACCACGGCCGTGGCGTCGAGCAGCCCGATGCTGTGGGCCAGCACCTTGCCGCGCTGGTGGTAGTTGAGCATGCCCGCCACGGCGCCGCATTTGACGATCGCCAACATGAGCAGCACGGCATCGGGCGAGTTACGCAGCATCACACCGACCACGTCGCCGTGGCCGACGCCCTTGGCGGCGAGAACGGCGGCGTACCGGTTGACGGTCTCGTTGGCTTCCCGGTAGGTGATGCGCTCGTCGCCGAACTTGAGGAAAACCCGGTCGGCGTACTGCGCGGCCCGCTCCTGGAAAACCTTGCCGATCGACGTCTTGGCGGTCGGCCGGGCCATCATTCCGGTGACCACACCTCGCACGATGACCGGCGCATCCATGAGCAGACCGGGTACCTGGCTGGCGAGGTCGAGTAGGCCGACGCTGCTCCTGGTGCCCGATTTCTGATCGGTCATGCGGTGTCCCCCTGGGCGTTGTTGTGGGTCTCGAGATGGCTCTCGTGTGGCCAACACCATAGCCGCGCTGGTAACCGCCGTTACCGCCGGTTCTAGGTAACCGGGTCGCACGCCTCCAGCGCAGAGGACACCTCGTCGACGACGATCAGCCGATCCAGCGCCGCCTCACTCACGTAACCGGAGGCGACCAACCCACGCAACCAGGACAACAAGCCGTCGTAGTGGCCGAACGGGTCGAGCAGTACCACCGGCTTCTCGTGCATCCCGAGGTAGCCCGCTGTCCAGGCCTCGAAGAACTCCTCGAGGGTGCCGATGCCGCCGGGCAGCGCGATGAACGCGTCGGAGCGGTCCTCCATCTCCTTCTTGCGTTCCCGCATCGTGTCGGTGACCACGAGCTCAGCGGCGTCGACGTCGGCGAGCTCACGGTGAACGAGAGCCTTGGGGATCACACCGACGGTGCGTCCGTTGCTCGAACGCGCTGCCCTGGCCACCGCCCCCATCGCGGAGACATTGCCGCCGCCCGAGACCAACGTCCATCCCCGCTTGGCGATCGCCACGCCGACCTCGCTGGCCAATGCCAGCAGCTCGGGATGCGTGGGACCCGAGGCGCAATAGACACACACCGCAAACTCGCGGTCAGTTTCACCGGACACGCACACAACCTAAAGGGTGGGGGTGAACCGCCGATGTCGGGTGGGCGATGTCCCCTTGTGATGGACTCAACCCCTCCCTGCGTGGACACTGGACGCAACTTGGGGGGCAATCCTGGCGACTGAAGACTGCGATGACTGACACCGACGATCAACCGGCACGGTTGAGCCGCGAATCCATCCTGGACAGCGCGATCGAGTTGATCGACCGCGAAGGCCTGGCGAAATTGACGATGCGCAGGCTGGGCACGGCCTGCGGCGTCGAGGCCATGGCGCTGTACCGCTATGTGCACAGCCGAGGCGACCTGCTGACCGGCGTCGTCAACCACATCGTCGACCGGCTCTACGCCGATCAGCTCGCGGCGCGCCGACAGGAGGACGGCTGGCAGGACTTCCTGCTGCGGCTCGCCCACGGCGTGCGCCAGATCGCGCTCGACCATCCCGAGGTGTTCCCCCTGGTGGCGACCGAGGCGCCGGAGGCTCCGTGGGTGCGCCCGCCGCTGCGCAGCCTGCGGTGGATGGAGACCTTCCTGGAGACGTTGATCTCCTACGGTTTCGACGATGACGCAGCCGTGGCGGCGTACCGGGCGTACACCACGTTCCTGGTGGGCCAGCTACTTCTCGAGGTGTCGGCACGCGGGGTCGCGCTCAGCCCGGAAGAGGCGGCTCTCGACCACGAGCCACGCCCAGACACGTCGCTGGCCGACTACCCGAACCTGCGACGCCTGCAGCCGAAGCTGGCCGAGGACCACAGCATCGACGAGTTCGAGGAAGCGTTGGAGGCCTTGCTCGACCGCGTCGAATCCTGGCTGAACTGACACCGAGCAGCCGCGTTTACAACGTAAACCAAGATCGGTATGCTCGGTTTCATCGTGGAATCGAACCCGCAGGATCACGAGCTGCACTGGACGGCTCACCCCACATCCGAAGGCCTCATCGTTCAGGTCTTCGGACAGGTTGATGCCCACAACGAAGCCGACTGGCAGCGCATGCTCGACGAGTCGGCCGTCGCCGTACCCGAGGGCTCGTTGCTCATCGTCGACTGCGGATCGCTGGATTTCATGAGCTGCGGCGCGCTGGTGGCCCTGGCCAAACAAGCTGTCGACAGCCGCCAGCGAGGCGTCACGGTGCGGCTCGTGATCACGCAGCCGAGCATCTGCCGAGTCATCACCGAATGCGGTATGGACGACGCCGTCTCGGCGCACCCGGATCTCGATTCGGCATTGAACGGTGGCGACCCGCCATAGGATTCGGTGGATGGCTGTCGACTGGGTGATCGCACCGCGTGACCGCGTGCTCGACGGCCTGGAGGCGGGCCTGCATGATCGCTGTGGTGCTGCGCTCCTCGGCCCCGCGGGAGTCGGCAAGTCATCGCTCGCCCGTACCGCGGCCGAACATCTCGCACCGGATTTCCGTCGAGTCCTGTGGATCACCGGCACGGAATCGGCTGCAGCAGTTCCCTTTGCGGCCGTGGCACACCTGATCGACATTCCCTCGTCGGGCAAGACCGCCGACGTGTTGCGGGCCGCACGTGAGGCGCTCGGATCCGAGCTGCTACTCATCGTCGACGACGCCCACCTGCTGGACCGGTTGTCAGCAGCGCTGGTGTACCAGCTCGCAGTGAGCGGCGCGGCCAAACTGATCGTCACCGCATCCGCGGAGGCACCCGGCGACGTGGCCGCGTTGTGGGACGACCACTTGGTGAATCGGGTCGAGATGTCCCCGCCTGGCCACGACGACGCGCGGCTGGCCGATCAGGTGGCGACGTTTCTCGCCGACCTACCCGATCACGCCTCCGTGGTTTTGCGCCAGTTGGCGGTGCACGATCCGCTGCCGCTCGGCGTTCTCACCGAACTCACGAGTGCCGATGCCGTACAGGCGGCCCGACGTTGCGGCGTGGTTCGCGTCGATGACGGCCTGGTGCACTGCGCGCATCCGCTGTTTTTGAGCACCATTCGGGCCGCTGTGGGCGGACCGGATCTGCGCCGGCTGCGCAATGCAGTGGTCGAGCGCCTGTCAGCGGCGCCGCAACCGGGAGTGGTCGACCGGCTACGGGTGGCGGTAATGGCATTGGACAGCGACGTCGCCCTGCCCCCGGACGAACTCGTCGCGGCGGCCGGGGAGGCGCTGCGGTTGGGCGACCTGGAATTGAGCGAACGGCTCGCGCGGGCCGCGACGATGCCCGCCGGTTCGGATTTCACCGGACTGCTCACCCTGGCATACGCCTTGGCCTGGCAGGGCCGCGGCCGTGAGGCCGATACCGTGCTGGGCCAGATCGAACCGGCCGGCCTGACTGAGGACCAACTGATGGCGTGGGCGCTGCCGCAGGCGGCCAATCAGTTCTGGATGCTGTCGGAACCCGAGCGCGCCACGGCCTTCCTCAAGGCCATCCGTCAGCGGGTGGCTACGCCGAGGGCGCAGACCACACTCGACGCCCTGGCAGCCACCTTTGCAATGAATGCCGGTGCGCCACAACGAGCTTTGGGTCTGGCCCTGGAGGTGCTGGCCGCGCCCGCAGCCGACGACACCGCGGTGGGCTGGGCAGCCTCCACGGCGGCGTTGAGTTGTGCACGGCTGGGCGCCTTCGACCGGGTGGACGCGATGGCCGAGCGTGCACTGGCGGCAGGGCATCCCGGCCTGTTGCGGTTCACCAGCGGGTTCGGCCAAACCACAGCACTACTGATGACCGGCCGGCTGGCCCAGGCGGAGGAACTGGCCCAGCGCATCACCGATTTCACCCAGATGCTGCAGCCCGGCCGCGCCGTCGGCGAGGTGCTGATGGCCGACGTGCTGCTGGTCCGCGGCCAGTTCGATCAGGCGATCGCCTTGTTACGCAAGGCAACCGCCACGTTGGCACCGACGGGATACTCGTGGGGTCCGCTGGCCTGGATGTTGTTGGCCCAGGCACTCGGTCAACGGGGCATGCCCGTCGAAGCCGGAAAGGCCCTGTCGCGCGCAGAAGCCCGGCACGGGCTCAAGTCGATGCTGTTCGCGCCAGAGTTGGCCTTGGCCCGGGCCTGGACATGTTCTGCCCGTAAGGATTCCGTGGGCGCGGTGACCGCCGCCCGCGAGGCCGCCAAGGCCGCTGAGCGGGGTGAGCAATCCGCCGTGATGCTCCGCGCCTTGCATGACAGCGTGCGCTTGGGAGATGCCCGCGCTGTCGATGCCCTGGCGCGAGTGGACCTGGATTGCGTGTTCGCGCAACTGACGTCGGACCATGCCCGCGCGCTGGCGACCGGGAACGGCACGGGTCTGGCCGGCGTCGCATCCCGCTATCGCGATATCGGCATGTTCGCAGCCGCCGAGGACGCCGACCGTCAGGCGACTGCGTGAGCAGATTCGAGGTGACGGGCTTCCGTCGTTCTCGAGTGAAAACGACGC
Organism: Mycolicibacterium fortuitum subsp. fortuitum; assembly: GCF_022179545.1. The sequence goes on from NZ_AP025518.1 coordinate 4,651,793, forward strand.
AGAGCACCCACCCGCGCCGGCAGTAGAATGCGCAACTAGACCGCACGTTCTGCAGGGGGCTCGATGAACCAGTTCGTCGCCGACACGGGCGCCATCAGCAAGTTGGGCAGCATCGTCGGCAATGTCAGTGAAGACATGAACAACTTCAAGAACACCTTCTCCGGGCCGTCGGACCTGGCATCCAGCCTCGGCCCCATCGCGTTCCCGGCGCTGAATGCGCACGGTGGCGCGATGTCATCACGGGACAGCGCCCTCGGTGCGACCCAGGTGGCCGCCGGGAGGATGTCCGAATTGCTCGGTCAGGCGTCGAAGGCCTACGAGCGCGGCGATCTGGCCGCCGCCGAGCGGCTCCAGGCCCAGGCCGATGCACTCGGCGGTTCTCGGTCTTCGGGATCTGGATCCGGTGGAGGCAGCGCTCCGGCGGCCGGCGGTGGCGGTGCCGACGGCGCAGGCCAGATGATGGGCCAGTTCAGCCAGATGGCCGGGCAGATGATGCAGTCGGTCACCCAGCCGCTGCAGGGCCTGACGCAGGCCATGACGCAGGTACCGCAGCAAGTCATGCAGGGCGTGCAGGGCATTGTCGAGGCCGCCACCCAGGCTGCCGGTGGCGGTGGCGATGCCGTCGCCACGGCGGCCGACGTCGGCGGCACAGGAGCCGAGGACGCCGTCAAGGCCAACGCCGCCGGTCACCACAGCCCTGGCGACGACCAGGGCAACGGTGCCGGCGGCGGCCCCGCCGATCCGCACGACGGCAAGGACGACAAGACGGACGCCGAGCATCGCAAGCACGACAGCGAGCCCGACGCCCAGGCCGAGGTGGGCGCCAGCGCCCTTGGGTACAACGAGCAGCTGGGCAACCGGGCCTCTGCCGGTGTGCAGTCCGAAGACGGCTACGGCGTCGGCCCGGTACCGACCCAGGTCCACAACATCAGCCCGCGCCGGCAGTAGCGCTCAGTTCGCCTCCGTCCAGCCGCAGCCAGCGGTCGATACCGATGGCCTCCAGGAACCGTTCGTCGTGGCTGACCACCACGAAAGCCCCCTGGTAGGCGTTCAGTGCCGATTCCAGTTGCCCCACGCTGACCAGATCGAGGTTGTTGGTCGGCTCGTCGAGAAGCAGTAGCTGGGGTGCGGGCTCGGCGTAGAGGACGCAGGCCAGCGTCGCCCGCAGCCGCTCGCCACCCGACAATGCCGACACCGGCAGGTGGATACGGTCGCCACGAAAGAGGAACTGCGCCAACAGATGCATGCGCCGGGTGTGCGACAAACTCGGCGCGGCCTCCGCCAGGCTCTCGGCCACTGTGCGGTCCTCGGCCAAGAGATCCAACCGTTGCGACAAAGCGGCGATCCGCCCGTCGGCTCGTTGCACCGCGCCGGCGTCGGGCTCCAGTGCGCCGTCGACGATCCGCAACAGAGTCGACTTGCCCGCCCCGTTGGGTCCGGTCAGGGCGATGCGCTCCGGACCGCGGATGGACAGGTCAATACCGTTGCCAGCGAACACCTTCCGACCGCCACGGCTGATCTGCAAGCCCTGCCCGGTGAAGACAGTGCGCCCGGCGGGGACCACGGTGTCCGGCAGGTCCAACGCGATCACCTTGTCCTCACGCAGCATTCTCTCGGCCTCGTCGAGGCGAGTGCGCGCATCGTCGACCCGCTTGGTGTGTACATCGTCGGCGCGGGCCGCCGATTCCTGCGCATCGCGTTTGAGCTTGCCTGCCACGATCTTCGGCAGGCCGGCGTCCTTGAGGTTGCGCGCGGCGTTCGAGGAGCGTCGGGCCGCGCGTTCACGCGCCTCCTGCATCTGCCGCTTCTCACGCTTGAGCTGTTGTTCGGCGTTGCGGATGTTGCCCTCTGCCACCGCCTGCGCGGCTGCTACGGATTCCTGGTAGGCGGTGAAACTTCCTCCGTAGAAGATCATCTCACCGCGGTACAGCTCGGCGATCTGATCCATCCGGTCGAGCAACACCCGGTCATGGCTGACCACCAACAGGCAACCGGTGTAGCTGTCGAGCGCGTCGTACAGCCGGTGCCGCGCCTCGCTGTCGAGGTTGTTCGTGGGCTCGTCGAGCAGCAGCACGCTGGGGCGTTTGAGCAGTTGGGCAGCCAGGCCCAGCGATACCACTTCCCCGCCGGACAGCGTGCCCAGCCGGCGGTCCAGAACCAACTCGTGGAGGCCCAGCCGATCGAGCTGGGCCCGGGAGCGCTCCTCGATATCCCAATCGTCGCCGATGGCGGTGAACACCTCCTCGCCGGCGTCACCGGCGGCCAGTGCCGCCAACGCGTCGAGCACGGGGGCCACCCCCAACACCGCAGCCACCGTGAGATCGGCGGTGAACGGCAGACTCTGGGGCAGGTAGCCCACGGTGCCGTCGACGCTCACCGAGCCTGCCGAGGGCTGGTACTCACCGGCGATCAGCTTGAGCAGCGTGCTCTTTCCGGCGCCGTTGGGCGCAACCAGACCGGTACGGCCGGGCCCGACGGTGAACGACAGGTCCGAGAACAGCTCGACGTCATCGGGCCAGGCGAAAGACAAATGCGAACAGACAATAGACATGCTGGTACTCCAAGGTGATGCGGGCAGCAGACACCGCATTGAGGGACAGGAACGAATCAACTCGCGGGATCACCCGGAGAGGTCGTCGTCTCCCAGCATGTTTTCGGCCCACCTCGGTCGACAGCAGATGCGGTACCCATAGTACGCACGGATGCAACCGATTTAGGGTTCAGAATGTTCCGCGCAACCGATCCAGTTGTCGCCGTTCACGTTTCGTGGGCCGTCCGGCCCCCCTATCACGGACCGGCGTTGACGCCAGGATCTCCTTGGGCGGCGGTGGCGGGCTGCGGTCGATCATGCACTCCGACGCGACGGCGGCGCCGACCCTCTTGGCGATCGGGCGGATGACCTCCACGACCCGTTCCCGCCCGTCCAGCCGGACGCGGACCTCGTCACCGGGGCTCACGTGTTGTGCCGGTTTGGCCGGCACGTTGTTGACCCTCACATGGCCGCCCCGACAGGCGGCAGCGGCCGCCGACCGGGTCTTGGTGATGCGCACGGCCCAGATCCAGCTGTCGACGCGGACGGTACTCACGTCAGATAGCGCCTCAGCATGTCGGTGACGGCGGTGATCTGGGCGACCTCGACACGTTCGTCGACCTTGTGGGCCAGGTTGGGGTCACCGGGCCCGTAGTTCACGGCGGGGATCCCCAGGGCGGCGAACCGCGACACATCCGTCCAGCCGTACTTGGCGCGGACGGCTCCCCCGGCGGCGGCCACCAGCGCGGCGGCCGCCGGCTTCGCCAGACCCGGCAGGGCACCTGCCGCCGCGTCGGTCAGGACGATGGAGACGTCGAGCCCGTCGAACACCTCGTGCACGTGGGCCACCGCCTGCTCGACGCTGCGGTCCGGGGCGAACCGGAAGTTGACGGTCACCGAGGCCGCGTCGGGAATGACGTTGCCGGCGATGCCGCCGTCGATGCGGACCGCGGACAGGCCTTCCCGGTAGACGCACCCGTCGATGTCTACGCTGCGGGGCTCATACGCCGTGAGCCGGTCGAGCACGGCACCGAGTTTGTGAATCGCGTTGTCGCCCAGCCAGGACCGCGCCGAGTGCGCGCGGGTGCCGGCAGCGCTGACGACAACGCGGATGGTGCCCTGACAGCCCGCCTCGATATAGCCGCCCGACGGTTCACCGAGAATCGCGACGTCAGCGGTCAGCCAGTCCGGCAGTTCGCGTTCGATGCGGCCGAGCCCGTTGGCGCTGGACTCGATCTCTTCGCAGTCGTACATCACCAGGGTGATGTCATGACTGGGCTCGGTGATGGTGGCCGCCAGGTGCAGGAACACGGCGTCACCCGACTTCATGTCCGACGTGCCGCAACCCCACAACTCACCGTCGGCGATGTGGCTCGGCAGGTTCTCGGCGGCGGGCACGGTGTCGATGTGTCCGGCCAGCATCACGCGGGACGAACGCCCCAGGTGGGTGCGGGCCAGCACAGCGTCGCCGTTGCGGATCACCTCGAACCACGGTGCCTGCGCACGCAGGGCGGCCTCGATCTCGTCGGCGATGAGTTGTTCATGGCGTGATTCGCTGGGGATGTCCACCAAAGCAGCGGTCAGCGCGATCGGATCGGCACGCAGGTCTAGCCCCATGGTGTCCGAGGCTAGTCCAGTAACCTAGGCCAACGTGACTGCAGCATCTGGCGTCGGCCTGGCCACCATCACCGCCGACGGGACCGTCCTGGACACCTGGTTTCCCGCCCCTGAGCTGAGCGCCTCCGGTGAGGCCGGCACGGTGAAGCTGACGGGCGGTGATGTTCCTGCCGAGTTCTCCGACGTGATCGGCTCCGACGCCGACCGCGGCGTCGAGGTGGTGGCGGTGCGCACCACGATCACCGACCTCGCGGACAAGCCGGCCGATACGCACGACGTGTGGCTGCGGCTGCACCTGCTTTCCCACCGGCTGACCAAGCCGCACGAGGCCAACCTCGACGGCATCTTCGGCCTTCTGACCAACGTGGTGTGGACGAACTTCGGGCCGTGCGCGGTCGAAGGCTTCGAGACGGTGCGCGCCAAGCTGCGGCGTCGCGGGGCCGTCGCGGTCTACGGCGTCGACAAGTTCCCCCGAATGGTCGACTACGTCCTGCCGTCGGGTGTCCGGATCGCCGATGCCGACCGCGTCCGCCTCGGTGCACACCTGGCCGCGGGCACGACGGTCATGCACGAGGGCTTCGTGAACTTCAACGCCGGCACGCTGGGTACCTCGATGGTGGAGGGCCGCATCTCGGCCGGTGTCGTGGTCGACGACGGCTCCGACGTCGGTGGCGGTGCGTCGATCATGGGCACGCTCTCCGGCGGTGGCAAAGAGGTGATCTCGGTGGGCAAGCGCTGCCTGCTGGGGGCCAACTCTGGCCTCGGCATCTCACTGGGCGACGATTGCGTGGTCGAGGCCGGGCTCTACGTCACCGGCGGCACCAAGGTCACCACGGCCGACGGGCAGACCACCAAGGCCGTCGAACTCTCCGGCGCCAACAACCTGCTGTTCCGCCGCAACTCACTGTCGGGCGCGGTCGAGGTGGTCAAGCGTGACGGCACCGGCATCACCCTCAACGAGGCACTGCACGCCAACTAGTTTTCCGCCGTCCAACGTCGGCTTGCGTGTCAAAAATTGCGAATTGATGACACCCAAGCCGACATTCGGCAACCGGCCGCAGTTCACGCCCGCCAGCAGCTAGCCTCATATGCATGAGTAGCGATACGAACACTCAATCGAGCTGCGGCAACCCGAACTGTACGTGCGAGAACTGCCAGTGCGGCGCTGACTGCAAGTGCGGTTCGGAGTAACCGCTCAACTCAGGTGCAGGGCACCCCGTGCGGGCCACCGATCCAGTGGCCTGGCGGGGACTGCCACGGGCACCACTTCTTGACCTGCCCGGGAGCACCCCAATTGGGGCCTGGGTTCCAATCCACCCAACCCGGCCCCGGCGCGAACTCCAATCCAGGAGACTCTGGGTCCCTGGCAATCCATGCTGACCCGGTATCGACACTTGATCCCTACCGTCCTCGCGCATGGCCTAGCGATGGTCCATTCAACTGGCGAAGTTCAAACGCGACCTGGCCGAAACGTACGTAGCCATCGGCAGCGCGCTACTCAAGGACGTATCGCCGTGCGAAGTCGCCCCCTGGCCCTGAGCTGCTGATCACGTGAGCCCCACGGCGGCACACCGAACGCCCCCTGGATCAGTGGAAACCCTGCTTCTCGAAGTTCGCGTCGAGAGAGAGCAAACGCCGGGATACACTGAAACAAAGGGGGGTATCGGTGAGTATTGCCAAGCATCTCTTCGACATCAGCAATGGCATCAGGAGCGGTATCAGTGACGTTCCGAGCCTATTAACCAACATCGTCGAGCTTGATGTTCACGGTACGATCACTGACGGTCGCAAGGTTATCGGAGACGTTGGGGACGTCCTGAACGGCGCGGCCGGGCTCGGTGTCGAACTGGGCTCTGCTCCGATCAAATATGCGGGCAGCCTTGGGAAGTGGGCAGATTCTCCGGTCCTATCAGCGGCACAACTCATGATTGAAGGCGAAAAGAAGCTCACGGGAACCGGCGATATCGAAGCGGGAGCCGAATACGCTGACTCGGCGATAAAATTGGAGGAAGCCGTCCTCACCTTGATCAGGGCTGATTTGGACAGAACTGGGTGGGATGGACTTGCTGCGGATGCATATGACGAGATGAGCCAATCACATCGCCGTCTTGTATCTAGAGTTTCAGTAGCGGATTCGAACATAAGTAAGGTGCTCAAGGAAGAAGCAGAGCAGGTACGACAAACCCGCGAAGTTCTCGATACTACGTCACAAATGCTATACGATTACGGGCTCGCAACGAGGGCACTCCTCGCCTTACCAGGTGCTAATGCGGCAAAGATTCTTCTCGCCGATCGAGCCGCGGCAAGTGCGGCACTTGCCACCACTACACTCCGCATGCTAATGATGGCGAGCGATGCAAGTGGTCATGGTTCATACATTCGCAACATGTCTAATCATTACGAGAAAGCAAAGGAAGACACGTCGGGAAATGCGGGCGGGTGTGGCCCATTCGTAGATCCAAAATACGACCAGAAAGAAAATCTTCCTACCCGCGCTAAAGAGGGTTCCCCATACACGCCGCGGCAAGAACATCACGTCTACGGACCGCCAGCCGTCCCGCTGCCCGTCGAGACGCAAGCCCCGCAAACACACGACCTACCAGCAGATTTGCCGGTGCCGCATATCACCCCGCCACTTCGCCCCCCCGCTGGGCTTCCCAAGTAGATATACAGCCAAAGAAGGTTAGGTGACCTGTGTCCAACCTGGAATTGAACCTGAAAGTACTCACTGACTATTTAGGAGAGCTCGGAGTCCAGCATGAGAAGGCCACGGACCTCATAACCGGGGCAAATCGCTCCGTCGCCGATATCGTCTCCAAGATCGAACGCACACATGGCCTAATATGCTGGTCGACGATCCAGGCATTGTCAGGTGGCGAGCCTCGTAAAGTTGCTGGAGAGACTATTGGTAAAGTGTCAGCAGAGTTCACTGAGAAGCTGGGCCGAGCTGCGACCAATTACAACGATGTTGATTACCGTGAAGGTAGATCAATTGGCGCTGCTGGAACAGCGTGTCAGACTTAGATACCGTTAGCTTAAGAAGCTGACATGGGTAATGAGTGGGCTCCCTCAGGCGGCGACTGGGATGACGATGATGAAGTTGACGTCGACAATTCAATGCAGCTTGACGGACTTCCCGATTATGACGACTACTCGCCGACTGACGATGGCAATCACGATAACTGGATCGTTGAGTCTCATGATGCAAGACAACCGAGCACCGCTGAGGATGATTCGACTGTCGAGACTTTAATAGTGACGGCAAGAAACCCAGGCGGCTCCGTCACAGCCACTGCCACGATTGACGGCCGAGTGTTTCAACTGGACCTGGCTCCGCTGGTAACCAGAATGACTGAGCCAGAATTGGCAGCGGAAATCGTCAAAGTCTGCGGGCTCGCGACCAAGCAGGCGGAAGCAGCTCAGTACTACCTTGTCGCAAACTTGATGGACGAACTCGGCCAGGATCCGGCGGGGACACGTGCGTTTCTTGAACACACCATCGGGCTTCCATCGCCTGAGACGGTCCTCAACGAGAAAGCACAAATGTTTGCCGACCACTACGCTGACCCTGATTGGCGCGACTGAGCAACATGACGGGAAATCTCAGCAGTCCGCCGGCAACCGGAAGTCGGACGCGATGGTGGATTGTCGGCATCGTTGTTGCAGTCGTCGCATGTCTAATCGGAACAGGCATTTTTGCCTTTGATGCCGGAAGATCAACGAATGGTAGCGTCCCAACATTTCAGCGCGAGGACTGGCAACCACCACCGCAGGTCGTTTTAGCATCAACGATGCGAGAACGTCCGATGCCCGGCTGGCGCGCCACCGGTACAGATTTAGGTCTGCCTGATACCACCATCTTCGCCGAATCTGACAGAAATCCCGGCTCGACCACTCCATTCGTAGGTTCCGTCAACAACAACGCCTACTTTCTCGCCAGCAGCCCGGGTTCGCCTGACCGACAGCAGTGGCTTGTCGGACTGGACGTTGATACCGGTGAACGATTGTTTCATCCAGTCAAAATTGACGCTGGCCAGAATTTCCTAAAGTGTTTTCTCAACGGACCAGAAACTGTCTTATGTCTTGCAGACGATGTGCAAGACGGCAACGCCGAAGGCATGGCGTGGGTGGTTGATGCAAAATCCGGCGACATAATGTTCAACGGTCCGAGCCAGTTACATGCGACACCGGTCAGCAATATCGCAGTGCAGCAGGTAGGCATATACGCGGTCGCGGAAGTACGTGACAAAGGAGTCTATGGCGTTGGTCCGCACGCAGAGACCACCTGGTTTGTTCCGGGCGCCACCAAGGTGAAACCTGCCAAATGGCCTGCTGACTTTGTTCCACCCGCCCTCGCCGTGGCGCAGAATTCCGCCATGAGCTCGAACCGGGTGGTTATCTTCTCCTTGATCGACGGGAAAGTCATCACGCCGCACATTAGCGGCGAAGGAAACCCGCTGACCGCGGTCGTCTACCCTGGAGGTTTAGCTGTCGAAGCCGCCACCGATACCAACTCGTCGATCCCCGACACCGTGGTTTTCCTCGATGACGCAGGAAACTATATTAGCGAAACCAACAGTTCTGGGGATTTGACTCTACTGTCGATGACTCTCCCAATGCTGAAGTCCTCGCCCAGCTATACGATTTTCGGGGGCAACGGCGCGGATCTCCTCGAGCTTCCCGGTGCAGGGCTCGGGCCTGATTCAGTACTGATAGGCCACCGTGTATATGTGCCCGAATCAAATTGGGAAGGGCCGGTGAAAGTCAGGCGATGGCGACAATTCGACCTGACGACAGGCGGTGAAGGAAATACCTGCCGCTCCAATATGAGTCACTACGTGGCAAATGACGGCCACGTTGGCGTATTCGAAACAGGCCGCAACGATGCTGTCGGTGCGACGAGCTTCGCTATGGACCTCGCTACCTGTGAAAAATTGTGGACAATCCCTGTCAACCCCGATTCATTCCACCGACTGTGGCATATCAGCGGTGATCTCGTCGAGCTCTCCGATGATGGCACCGAACTTCACTCGCTAGTGGCCTCAGAATGATCCGAGCCGCGCGAGCCGCTCGCTTATGTGCTCGCGCTCACGAAAGTGAGGCAAGCAAAGCAATCAGTCGGCTCGTCAGGGCTCAACTCAGGTGCAGGGCACCCCGTGCGGGCCACCGATCCAGTGGCCTGGCGGGGACTGCCACGGGCACCACTTCTTGACCTGCCCGGGAGCACCCCAATTGGGGCCTGGGTTCCAATCCACCCAACCCGGCCCCGGGATCCACGGAATGTTGGGCCCATGACCGGGGTCAGCCTGCGCTGACGCCGCACCCAATCCCAGGGATCCGGCACCGAGCGCAGCGGCGATGATTGCCGTGCCCGTGATTTTCTTCAGATTCACGTGGTGTCTCCTCCCTACTCGCGCGCCTGCGCGCCTCGACTCTGCGTCTGAGACGGCGACGGGCTCAGGAAGCCGGCCTGCCATACCTTCGGCAGGCCAACTCACGACCTGTCTATGTTCCACGGTACGCCGGGTCCGGGAAGGCACCGAGGCTTGCCGATTTCTGAGCTGCCGGCACGCAGAACTCGTTGCCTTCGGGATCGGCAAGCGCCACCCACGTCTCGTCCCCCCTGGCCGACGTCGACATGATGGGCGCCCAGGCGGCACCACGCCCCAGTGCTTCGGGATCATGCGCGTCGATGCAGATCTAGGAGAGCCTCAGTGCCGTTGCGCCAGCTCTTTTTTCATCACCTTGCCCATGGCGTTGCGGGGCAGGCTGTCTACCAGACGTACTTCACGGGGCCGTTTGTGTGCTGAAAGCTGTTGGGCGACAAACTCGATCAACGCCTCCGGTGCAGCAGTACCGACGACGAACGCGACGATGCGCTGCCCGAGATCCTCGTCGGGCACCCCGACGACGGCGACCTCGTCGACCCCGTCATGACCCAGCAGCGCGGTCTCGATCTCACCGGCGCCGATGCGGTACCCGCCCGATTTGATCAGGTCCACCGATTCACGCCCCACGATGCGGTGCATCCCGTCGCCGTCGATCACCGCGACGTCCCCGGTGCGGTACCAGCCGTCGGCATCGAAGGCCTCGGCGGTGGCGTCCGGCCGGTTGAGGTAGCCGTCGAACACCATGGGGCCCTTGATCTGTAGCCGTCCGATGGTTTCACCGTCGTGGGGCACGGGGGCGCCGTCGTCGTCGACAAGCCGGGTCTGCACTCCGGCCACTGGCAGCCCGACCCAGCCGGGCCTGCGGTCACCGTCTATCCGGGTACTGAGGGTGATCAGCGACTCTGTGCTGCCGTAGCGCTCCACCGGGGCATGGCCGGTCAGTCGGACCAACTCGTCGAACACGGGCACCGGCAGCGGTGCACTGCCGGATACCAGCAGCCGCGCGGTGGACAACGCCAGCGCCGAGTCCAGATCTTTGACCACTCGGGACCACACGGTGGGCACCCCGAAGTACAGCGTGCCCTGCGCCTGCGCATAAGCGGCCGGTGTCGGTTTTCCGGTGTGTATGAAGCGATTCCCGATTCGCAGCGAGCCGAGCAGGCCGAGCACCAGGCCATGCACGTGGAACAGGGGCAGCCCGTGCACCAGCGTGTCATCGGCCGTCCATTGCCAGGCGGCGGCCAGGGCGTCGATGTCGTCGGCGATGGCCTGGCGGCTGATCGGCACGCCCTTCGGCGCTCCGGTGGTTCCCGAGGTGTACATGATGATCGCGGTCGAGCTGGGCGACGGTTCGGGATAGCGGTGCCAGCTCCGGGCGTGCAGGCGCACCGGGATGTGCGGCAATCCCGCAGGATCATCGCCGTCGTCGGGCTGCTCCCCCAGCCAGGCCTGAGCCCCCGAGTCGGTGAGGATGTGCCGGCGCTCTGCCGCGCCGACGTCGGCGGACACCGGGACCACCGGCACGCCGGCGATCAGGCACCCGACGATGGCGAGGACCGTCGTCGGGGTGGGTGTCGCCAGGACCGCGACCCGGCGGGCGACAGCGACGCGCTCAGCCACCGATGTGGCGGCGCCGACGAGGTCACTGCGGCTCAGTACGGTCCCGTCGATGGTGACGGCGTCGGCGAGTTCGGCGCCCGCCGCGACGGCTGCGGGGTTCAGGGAGGCCAGCAACACCCTTGTCAGGCTACCGTCGGGTGGTATGGGCCCAGCAGCTGGACGCGACCGTGACGACTCTGGCCGGCCGCGCAGCACCCGCCCCCGTGACGCGCTCGGCCGGCCCTTGCCCTACGGCAGTGAAGGCGTCGAGCGGATTCCCGACGATCTGGACCTCTCGCCCGCCGAAACTCTGGCGTACGCCCAGGATCTGCTCGACCGAGGCCATGCATTCGGCGCCCACGAAGTGCTCGAGGCGGCGTGGAAGAACGGTCCGGACCACGAACGTGCACTCTGGCAAGGTCTGGCGCAACTGGCTGTGGGCATCACGCATGTGCAGCGCGGCAACCGGACCGGAGCTGCCGCCCTGCTACGTCGTGCCGCGGCGCGGTTGTCACTGGTGGAAATCCCGGCGCCCTACGACGTCGATGCGGCCCGCCTGGTCGGTTTCGCGGTCACCCTCGCCGATGACGTCGAGAATGACGGCGACATCGCGCCGGCCCGGCTACGCACAGGTCTGACGGCCGCCATCCGGCAGACGGCGACACGAGAGGTGTACCGCAACAACTGGTTGAGGCTGCGTGAGGACGACATCGTCCGGCCCGACGGCAGCACCGGTATCTACGCCGTCGTGGACAAACAGACTTACGCCCTGGTGATCCCGTATGACGCCGAGACGGATCGGTTTCACCTCGTGGAGCAGTTCCGTTATCCGTTGGGGTTGCGGCGCTGGGAGTTCCCGCAGGGCACCGCTCCCGAGCATCAGCAGCTGGAGCCGACCGCGCTCGCCCACCGCGAGCTGCGCGAGGAGACGGGGCTGCGGGCCGAGCGCATGGAAAGACTCGGCCAACTCGATGTGGCGGCGGGGATGAGCAGCCAGCGCGGGTGGGTGTTCCTGGCAACCGGCCTCACCGAGGGCGAGCACGAACGCGAGCACGAGGAGCAGGACATGCACAGTGCGTGGTTCTCTCGCGACCAGCTTCGGCGCATGATCGCCGAGGGTGAGATCACCGATGCGCAGAGCCTGGCGGCCTTGACATTTCTGCTGTTGCGCGAGAGAGAGATTCAGCGTTGACATCAACCTAAGTTGAGGTTCTAGCGTCGGTCGCGTGACCCAACCAGAGGTGATTGTCGACCAAGTTGTCCTTCGCGACGGCTTCGTCCCGTTGATAGATATCAGCAGCGCCCGCAACGGCGACCAGCGTCAGCGTCAGGCGGTGGCCGATGCGATCGGCCGATGCTGTGAAAGCAGCGGTTTTCTGCTGCTCGTCGGCCATGGCGTACCCGATCGAGTGATCGACGACGCCAACCGTGCCCTGCGGGAGTTCTTCTCACTGCCGCAGGCAGTCAAGGATCAGGTCAAGGCGGATCCATCCGATCCACTGGCCCGCGGATTCAGCAGCGCAGGCAGCCTCGCGGCCACCAACGACGGAGCCGACCGCGCGGCCGAGCACGAATCACCGGACCACGTCGAGAAATTCGTGTACTTTCCGCTGGGCAACCCGGAGGGTGTCGACGGGCCGGGATGGACCGACCAACGGGTGGCGGTCGCCGAACGGTGGCCCGAGGTCGCGGGATTCCGCACGGCCTACCAACGGTATTACGACGAGATGGCTGCGCTTGCCACCGAGTTGTCCCGACTGTTCGCCTTGGCCCTGGGTCTGCGTGAGGACTGGTTCGACGAGAAGATCGACCGGCACAACTCGAACCTGATGGCCAACCACTACCCCGCGGACAATCAGCCTGAGGGCCATATCCGGCTGAGCCCGCACAGCGATTGGGGCAACCTCACGATCTTGTTGCAGGATGAATCCCAGAGCGGGCTACAGGTTCGGGGTGATCGTGGGGACTGGCTCGACGTACCGGTGGTGCCCGGCTCGTTCGTGATCAATATCGGTGACCTACTGGCCCGGTGGACCAACGATCGCTGGGTCAGCACGGTGCACCGCGTGGTGAGTACCGGAGCGCCGACGGCAGAACGGTTCAGTCTGCCGTTCTTCCACCAGCCCAACTTCGACGCCGTGATCGAGTGCATTCCCACGTGCGCCACACCGGACAATCCGGCGCGGTACGAGCCGGTGGTGTCCGGACCGTATCTGCTGGACAAGTTCAGGGTCGCCTACGCCCTGAATCCGCAGTGAGGTTGTGACTCAGCGCCGCTCGGCCAGTGCCCGCAGGAAGAAGGTCAGGTTGGCCGGACGTTCGGCCAGCCGCCGCACGAAGTAGCCGTACCACTCGTTGCCGAACGGTACGTACACCCGGACGTGGTTGCCCGCATCGGCGAGCCGGCGTTGTTCGGCGTCGCGGATGTTGTAGAGCATCTGGTACTCGAAACCGTCAACGCCCCGGCGGAATTCCTCGGCGAGGCTCGGCACGGCGTCGATGATGGCCGGGTCGTGTGAGGCGACCATCGGGTAACCCGACCCGGCCATCAGCACCCGCAGGCACCGTAGGTAGGAAGCGGTGACCTCGGCTGCGTCCCGGTAGGCCACCGATGCGGGTTCGTCGTAGGCGCCCTTGCACAGCCGGATCCGGGCTCCGGCTGCGGCGAAGTCCCGGCAGTCTGCCTCTGTGCGGTGCAGATACGCTTGCAGAACTGTTCCGAGCCAGTCGAATTCGGTGCGCAGGTCACGCACTATGGACAGGGTCGAGTCGGTGGTGGTGTGGTCTTCGGCGTCTACCGTCACCCAGGCCCCCACCTCACGGGCTTTCGCGCAGATGGTGTGTGCGTTCTCGTAGGCGATCTTTTCGCCGTCGCGGGGCAGCGCCTGCCCCAGGGCCGAGAGTTTGAGTGACACCTCGAGCGGGCGCACCTTCGCATCGACGTCGCCGCGCTGCGCCAGACCATCGAGCAGGGCCAGGTAGGCCTGCACAGTGCGTTCGGCGTCGTCGACGCTGGTGGTGTCCTCGCCGAGGTAGTCGACTGTGACGAAGCGCCTCGAATCTCTCAGCGCACCAACGGTGTCGAGCGCGTCCGGCACAGTTTCCCCCGCGACAAAGCGGTCCACCACCTTGCGGGTGATCGGGAGGCGTTCGGCCGTACGGCGCAGGCGCGGTGAGTGTGACGCGGCCAGGATCGCCGGGCGGGCAACTCGTTGAAAGACGCCCATGTCAGACCTCCATGTGCGGGTAGGTGTGCTTGGTGGGCGGCACGAACGTCTCCTTGATGGAGCGGGCCGAGGTCCAGCGCAGCAGGTTCAATGCGGAGCCGGCCTTGTCGTTGGTGCCCGAGGCCCGCGATCCGCCGAAGGGCTGCTGCCCGACGACGGCACCGGTCGGCTTGTCGTTGATGTAGAAGTTGCCCGCGGCGTTCCGCAGCCGGTCGGCGGCGGTGTGCACTGCGGCGCGGTCGTCGGCGATCACCGCGCCGGTCAGGGCGTAGCGGGCGCCGGTATCGACGACGTCGAGGATGCGCTCGTACTCGGCGTCGGGGTAGACGTGCACGGCCAGGATGGGGCCGAAGTACTCGGTGGAGAAGGCCTCGTCGGTCGGGTCGTCGGAGAGCAGCACGGTGGGCCGCACGAAATAGCCTTCACTGTCGTCATATTCACCGCCGGCGGCGATGGTGACACCTGCGGCACCCTTGGCTCGTTCGATCGCCGCGACGTTCTTGGCGTAGGCGCGTTCGTCGATCACCGCACCGCCGTAGTTGGTCAGGTCGGTGACGTCGCCGTATTCGAGGTCCGATGTGGCCGAGAGGAAGTCGTCGCCCATCTGGTGCCACACTGAGCGCGGGATGAAGGCCCGCGACGCGGCCGAGCACTTCTGCCCCTGGTAATCAAAGGCGCCGCGGATCAGCGCGGTACGCAGGACATCCGGGCGGGCCGAGGTATGCGCGACGACGAAGTCCTTGCCGCCGGTTTCGCCGACCAGTCGCGGATAGGTGTGGTAGTTGCCGATGTTCGCGCCGACCTCGCGCCACAGGTGCTGGAAGGTGGCAGTCGATCCGGTGAAGTGAATGCCGGCCAGTCGCGGATCTGCCAGGGCCACATCCGAAACCGCGACCCCGTCACCGGTCACGAGGTTGATCACCCCGGGCGGGAGTCCGGCAGCTTCGAGCAGCTGCATCGTCAGGTAGGCCGCGAAGGTCTGGGTGGGTGAGGGCTTCCACACCACGGTGTTGCCCATCAAGGCCGGCGCGGTGGGCAGGTTCCCGGCGATCGCAGTGAAGTTGAACGGTGTGATCGCGTAGACGAAGCCTTCGAGCGGCCGATGGTCGGTACGGTTCCACACACCCGGGCTGCTGATGGGCTGTTGCGCCAGGATTTGGCGGGCGAACTCGACGTTGAACCGCCAGAAGTCGATCAGCTCGCACGGGGCGTCGATCTCGGCCTGATAGGCGGTCTTGGACTGGCCGAGCATGGTCGCCGCGGCGATCTTCTCCCGCCACGGCCCGGACAGCAGGTCGGCCGCGCGCAGGAACACCGCGGCACGTTCGTCGAACGGCATCCGGGCCCAGTCGGCCTTGGCGTCCAGTGCGGCGTCGATGGCGGACCTGGCGTCGGAGTGCTCGGCGTTGGTCAGGGTCCCCAGCTTCGCGCTGTGGCGATGTGGTTGTACGACGTCGAAGCGGGCGCCGCCGCCCATGGTGTGTTTGCCGCCGATGACGTGCGGCAGGTCGATCGGGGCACCGGCGAGCTCGTCGAGCGCGGTGGCCAGACGCGCGCGTTCGGCCGAGCCGGGTGCGTAGTCATGAACCGGCTCGTTGGCCGGCAACGGCACGTTGGTGATGGCATCCATGACTCAAGAATCCCTGACGTGACCCACGCAACATTTGTTTGTTCGGCCAAGGCTGTGAGCCTGGATCAGTAGAATCGAACAACATGCGCACGACCGGCGTCAGCCTGGGCCAACTGCTGTTGGCGCTGGATGCCACCCTGGTCCGGCTCGTTCAGGCGCCCCGCGGACTGGATCTGCCCGTGGCCTCGGCCGCGCTGATCGATTCCGACGATGTCCGTCTGGGTCTGGCCCCGTCCGCAGGCGCCGCAGACGTCTTCTTTCTGCTCGGGGTGTCCGAGGCCGACGCGCTGGGGTGGGTGGATCAGCAGGCCACACGACGGGTGCCGACGGCGATCTTCATCAAGCAGCCGTCGGATGCGGTCGTCGAACGAGCGGTGACCGCGGGCACCGCCGTGGTCGCCGTCGATCCGCGGGCCCGGTGGGAACGGCTGTACCGATTGGTCAACCATGTCTTCGAGCACCACGGGGACGGTGCGCTGCACGATTCGGGTACCGACCTGTTCGGCCTGGCCCAGTCGGTGGCCGAGCGCACGCACGGCATGGTCAGCATCGAGGACGCCCAGTCACACGTGTTGGCCTATTCCGCCTCCAGCGATGAAGCCGATGACTTGCGTCGCCTGTCCATCCTCGGCCGGGCAGGTCCACCGGAGCACCTGGCCTGGATCGCCCAGTGGGGCATCTTCGATGCGCTGCGTTCCCGTCGGGAGGCGGTGCGGGTGGCTGAGCGCCCCGAACTCGGGCTGCGCCCCAGGCTGGCGATCGGCATCTTCACGCCCACGCCGGACGATCGCCGCGCCCCGGCCTTCGTCGGCACCATCTGGGTGCAGCAGGGCAGCCGCCCGTTGGCCGAGGACGCCGAGGAGGTGTTGCGTGGCGCCGCGGTGTTGGCCGCGCGCATCATCGCGCGCCTGGCCGCCGCGCCGTCCACCCATGCCGCCCGGGTACAGGAACTGCTGGGGATGGGCGAGGAGCAGGCACCGGTCGAGGTGGAGTTGATCGCCCGCGAACTCGGTGTGGCAGTCGACGGGCGGGCTGCGGTCATCGGGTTCGACAGCGGCACCGCGGGCACCCGGATGGCCGATGTCCTGGCATTGAGCGCCAGCGCTTTTCGCCATGACGCACAGATGGCTTCGGTGGGGTCGCGGGTATACGTGCTGTTCCCAAACACCGGTAAGGCGGTGACGTCGTGGGTTCGGGGCACCGTGGCATCGCTGCGCGCCGAGTTGGGGCTGCAGCTTCACGCGGTGGTCGCCAGTCCGGTGGCCGGGTTGGCCGGCGCCGCCGCGGCGCGCGCCGATGTGGATCGGGTGCTCGACACTGCCGAGCGTCATCCCGGAACGCTGGCCGAAGTCACCTCATTGGCCGAGGCGCGCACCACTGTGCTGCTCGACGAGATCGTCACCGCCATCGCCGCCGACGAGCGGCTGATCGATCCGAGAGTGCGGACGTTGCGGGCCGACGAACCGGTTCTCGCCGAAACTCTCGGCGTGTACCTGGACTGTTTCGGTGACGTGGCCGCGGCCGCGCAGCACCTGCACGTACACCCCAACACCGTCCGCTACCGGATCCGCCGGGTCGAGCAGCTGCTCGCGGCCTCTCTCAATGATGCCGACGTCCGGCTGCTACTCGCGTTGAGTCTGCGTGCCACAGCATGAGGTCTGTCCATCGTTCGGTTGACAGCCGAATCAGCCGTGAAGTCGTCGCGCGCCGGCGCCCGGAGAGGCACGGTAGAGCCATGACTACCGAAGCGGTGCAGCAGGAGTCCGAACATCCGTTTCTGAGCGGGAACTTCGCACCGGTGCACGACGAGGTCACCGTCACCGACCTCACGGTCACCGGGACCATTCCGGACTACCTCGACGGTCGCTACCTGCGCACCGGACCCAACCCGCTGCGGGCTCCCGACCCGAAACGCCACCACTGGTTTCTGGGCGACGGTATGGCACACGGAATCCGGCTGCGCGACGGCGCGGCGTCCTGGTACCGCAACCGCTGGGTGCGCTCGTCGTCGGTCGCACGTCAGCTCGGCGAGAGGTGGGCCGGCGGAGCCCACACGGGCGGCTTCGACTTCCCCGCCAATACGAACATCATCGGCCACGCCGGCAAGACCCTGGTGATCACAGAGGCGGGCGCGCGCCCCTATGAGCTCACCGAGGAACTCGACACGGTGGGCCCGTCCGATTTCTGCGGGACGCTGTTCGGCGGATTCACCGCACACCCCAAGCACGATCCGAAAACCGGTGAACTACACGCTGTTTCATACAATCCGCTACGTGGCAACCTGGTGACCTACACCGTCACCGGCGTGGACGGCAGAGTGCGGCGAACCGTCGACGTCGCCGTGCGTGCGAACACGATGATGCACGACTTCAGCTTGACCGAGAACTATGTGGTGATCTACGACCTTCCGGTACTGCTGGATCTGACGACGATGGTCAAGAGCGCGCCCGCTCGGGCCGCGGCGCGACGGTTGACCGGGTTCGCGGCGCGGCACGCGGCACCGGACTTCGTCCTGCGGGCGGCGATGCGCGGATCCGAACGTGCCGCGCTGCCGACGACGTCCATGCCCTACCGGTGGACGCCAGAGTACGGCGCGCGTCTCGGGGTGCTGCCCCGTGAGGGCTCGGCCGGCGACATCCGGTGGTTCGATATCCCGCCGTGCTACGTGTTCCACGCCCTCAACGGGTATGACCAGACCGGGCCTGACGGCGAACAGGTTGTGCTCGACGTCGTCCGGCATCCTGAGGTGTTCACTACTGGAGACCGGTTGTTCACCGACTCGATCACGTTGGACCGCTGGACCATTGACCTGCACACCGGCAGGGTGCGCGAGCACCGGCTCCATGACGAGGTTCAGGAGTTTCCCCGCATCGACGATCGGCTCACCGGGCGGCAGCACCGGTACGGCTACACCGTCGCCCTGCCGTCGGATCCGGACGCGGCACCGGCTGCCATCTTGCGCCACGACCTGCGCAACGGCACCGCAGACCGGATCGACTTCGGGGCCGGGCGCGAACCCGGCGAGTTCGTCTTCGTCCCGTCCGGACCGGACGCCGACGAGAACGACGGGGTGGTGATGGGATTCGTGTACGACCGCGCCGAGAACCGTAGTGATCTCGTACTACTCGACGGGCAGACTTTGGCACCCGTTGCCACCGTGCACATTCCGGTTCGCGTTCCGCACGGCTTCCACGGCAATTGGGTCCCTTCGGACCGTTAACATCATCAGATGACCGATACCGGTCGAGCTACAACAGGTGCCCGGCGTGAGCCGTCGGACTGGCACTGGATGTGGGAGACCTACGTCTGTGCTCTATGCGTCGCGGCCATCGTCGCCGTGGTGCTGTTGCGACGTACGTTCGGCGGTAACCTGCCTGTTGCCTGTACCGCGCTCGCAGCCATGGTTGGGCTCGTTCTGATATTCGGCCGCAACATCATTCGCGAGGCAGATCCGATGGCCGGACCGGTGCGGGCAAGCACGGCGGCCTTCGTATCGGCTGCCATCGGGCTGTGGCTGATCGCGATCGTCGCGGCGGCGCCGGCCGTCGCAGCGATCCCGGCGTTGTATCCGCTGATCTTCGCCACGCTGCCGCTCACCGTCGCCTTGGTCTTGACCTTCGCAGTGACCCTGGTGCCGTTGGCCCTCGCGGTGGCGACCCACGGGCTGGGCTGGCCGAGCCTGCCCGCGGTGGCGGCAGTGACGCTCGTCGGTGCCGTGGCCGCACCGATCATCGGTACCACCATCATGACCACCATGCGCCAGCGCCAGCAGTTGGTCGAGACAGTCGCCGACCTCGCGGCCAGCCGCGCAGAAACGGCCCGGCTGTCGCGGGAGGCCGGCGTGGCCGCCGAGCGGGAGCGGCTGGCCCGCGAGATCCACGACACCCTGGCGCAGGGGTTCACCAGCATCGTGGCGCTAGCACAGGCCGTTCAGGCCGAAAGCGATTCCGACCCGGCTGCGGCCGCCCGGCACGTGGAACTCATCCGTAACACCGCACGTGACAACCTGGCCGAGGCCCGCACCATGGTCACCCGCCTCACCCCGGCCGCGCTGGAGCAGGGCTCGTTGTCTGCCGCCCTGCGCCGACAGTGCGAGCGCCTGGCCGCCGAGACCGGCATCGCCGTCGAGGTAGATATCGACGACGATCTACCGCCGCTGCGCATGGCCACCGATGTGGTCTTGTTGCGCAGCGCGCAGGAGGCGATGACGAACGTGCGCCGTCATTCCCGGGCCAGTGAACTCCATGTCCGACTGCAGCCCGCCCCGGGTGGCGTGCGACTTTCCCTGTCCGACAACGGTATCGGGCTGCGCCCCGATCACGTCGACGGCTTCGGCCTGCGTGGCATCCAGGCCCGCCTGGACCAGGTGGGCGGCACGCTGACACTGTCGGTGCCCGACGGCGGCGGCGTGCGGGTGGTGGTGGCGGTGCCGGCATGACCACAGTGCTGCTGGTAGATGATCATCCGGTGGTCCGTGAAGGCCTGCGCGGCATGATCGATGCCGAGGACGACCTGACGGTGATCGGTGAGGCCGGTTCCGGGGCCGAGGCGATCGGACTGGCCGGCTCGCTGCGACCCGACGTCATCTTGATGGATCTGCGGATGCCCGGCATCGACGGCGTCGCCGCCACCGCTCAGATCCTGGCCGACAATCCGTCGATCCGCATCGTCGTGGTCACTACCTATGAGAGCGACACCGACATCCTTCGCGCGGTCGAGGCCGGCGCCACGGGCTATCTGCTGAAGGACGCGTCCCGCGCCGAGTTGGCCCGCGCGGTGCGCGACGCCGCCCGGGGCAAGACCGTGCTGGCTCCGGGCGTCGCCGATCGATTGGTGAACGCTGTCCGCGCGCCGGCGGTGACACTGTCGGTGCGCGAAGTCGAGGTGCTGGCGTTGGTGGCCACGGGTGCCACCAACGCCGATGTCGGCCGTGCCCTGCACATCAGCGAGGCCACCGTGAAGACGCATCTGCTGCGGGCGTTCCACAAACTCGGCGTGTCCGACCGTACGGCGGCCGTCACCACGGCGATGTCGCTGGGATTGCTGGGCTGAGCCTTCTCACGCCAGCCGCTGGACGGCAGCGGCGATGCGCTCATCGGTCGCGGTCAGCGCAACGCGAACGTACTGCGCCCCAGCCGGACCGTAGAACTCGCCCGGGGCCACCAGGATGCCGCGCTCGGCCAGCCACTTGACGGTGTCGCGGCACGGCTCACCACGGGTGGCCCACAGGTACAGGCCGGCCTCGGAGTGCTCGATGGTGAACCCGGCCGCCTGCAGGGCGGGCAGCAGCTCGGCCCGGCGCTTCGCGTACCGCTCGCGTTGCACCACTTCGTGCTCGTCGTCGTCGAGGGCGGCGACCATGGCAGCCTGTACCGCCGTCGGCACCATCATCCCGGCGTGCTTGCGGACCGCGAGCAGTTCGGCGACGACGGCGGGGTCACCGGCGACGAACCCGGCGCGATAACCGGCCAGTGAGGAGGTCTTGGACAGTGAGTGCACGGCGAGCAGTCCGGTGTGGTCACCGTCGCAGACCGCCGGATGCAGGACGCTGAGCGGCTCGGCTTCCCAGGACAGACCCAGGTAGCACTCGTCGGAGGCGATGAGCACTCCGCGGTCGCGCGCCCAGGACACCACCTTGCGGAGGTGGTCCAGCGGCAGCACCTTCCCCGTAGGGTTGCTCGGGGAGTTCAGGTAGATCAATGCGGGACGCTGCGGACCCAGCTGGGTCAGTGAATCAGCGCGCAGCACCTGCGCCCCGGCCAGCAAGGCGCCGACCTCGTACGTGGGGTAGGCCAGCTCGGGGACGACGACGGCATCGCCGGGGCCGATCGCCAGCAGCGTCGGCAGCCAGGCGATCAGCTCTTTGGTGCCGATCACCGGCAGCACCGCATCCGGTGCCAGGCCGGTGATGCCGTACCGGCGACGCAGTGCCGCTTCGGCCGAGGCGCGCAGTGCCGGAGTTCCGGCCGTCGTCGGGTAGCCGGGAGCCGAACTGGCGGCGGCCAGTGCCTCCCGGATCACCGGCGCCACCGGGTCTACCGGAGTACCTACCGAAAGGTCGACGATTCCGTCGGGGTGCGAACGGGCCAGTGCCGTGACGTCGGCCAGGGTGTCCCAGGGGAACTCTGGCAGTACCGCCGAACGACGCTGTCGCACCACGTCAGTCTCGAAGCCGGATCCGACCGTGCTCAGTCCTCGGCCTTGGCCGGCAGGTCCTTGATCACCTGCGGATCGTTGTCGGTCTGGCCGACCTTGGAGGCGCCGCCGGGCGAGCCCAGCTCGGAGAAGAAGTCAGCGTTGGCCTGCGCGTAGCTGCTCCACTGGTCGGGCACGTCATCTTCGTAGTAGATGGCCTCGACCGGGCAGACCGGTTCGCACGCGCCGCAGTCCACACACTCGTCGGGGTGGATGTACAGCATGCGGGCACCCTCGTAGATGCAATCGACCGGGCATTCCTCGATACATGCCTTGTCTTTGACGTCGACGCAGGGTTCGGCAATGACGTACGTCACTGATGTCTCTCCTGTCCAGTGGGCTGCTGGGCTCGGTGGTCGGGACTCTGATGAGTTCGACGTCACAGTATGCGTTGCCCATACTTGGACGCTTGTCTCAGTGTGCCCTAACTTCACGCGCCATCCGGTTGAGGGTCGCGCGCAGTAAGTGATACTAGCCGTTGCAGATACACCTCGCCTAGCCGCCTGACCGATTCCTTCGAACCCACCGAAATCAGTCAATTAGTTGCATAGGACCGACGGTCCCACCTACCCTGCGGACATGGGGTTGACGTATCCGCATCTTCTGTCGCCGTTGGACCTCGGGTTCACCACGTTGCGTAACCGGGTGGTGATGGGCTCGATGCACACCGGCCTGGAGGACCGTGCGGGCGATACCGCGAAGCTGGCCGAGTACTTCGCCGAGCGGGCCCGCGGCGGCGTCGGGCTGATCATCACCGGCGGCTACGCGCCGAACCGGACCGGCTGGCTGCTGCCGTTCGCCTCACAACTGGTCTCCTCAGCCGAGGCGCGGCGCCACCGCCGGATCACCGGTGCCGTCCACGAGGCCGACGGCAAGATCCTGCTGCAGATCCTGCACGCCGGACGCTATGCGTATCACCCTTTTTCGGTGAGCGCATCGTCGATCAAGGCCCCCATCAACCCGTTTAAGCCGCGCGCCTTGCGCGACGTTGCGGGCACCATCGACGATTTCGTCCGCTGCGCGCTGCTCGCCCGCGAGGCGGGCTATGACGGCGTCGAGATCATGGGCAGCGAGGGCTATCTGCTCAACCAGTTTCTGGCGCCGCGCACCAACAAGCGCACCGACGCGTGGGGCGGCACGCCGGAAAAACGCCGCCGCTTCCCGGTCGAGATCGTGCGACGGGTCCGTGAGGCGGTGGGCTCGGACTTCATCATCTGCTACCGGCTGTCGATGGCCGACTACGTCGAGGACGGCCAGGCCTGGGAGGAGATCGTCGCGCTGGCAACCGAAGTCGAGGCAGCCGGAGCGACGATCCTGAACTCGGGCTTCGGCTGGCACGAGGCGCGGGTACCCACGATCGTCACCTCGGTGCCCAACAGCGCATTCGTCGACATCAGTAGCGCGGTGGCCGAGCACGTTTCGATCCCGGTGGTGGCCTCCAACCGGATCAACATGCCGCAGACCGCCGAGCAGATCCTGGCCGACACGCACGTCCAGTTGATCTCGATGGCACGGCCGCTGCTCAGCGATCCGGAGTGGGTACTCAAGGCCGCCGAAGCGCGCGCCGACGAGATCAATACCTGCATCGCCTGCAATCAGGCGTGCCTGGACCACGCCTTTGTGCACAAGAAGGTTTCGTGCCTGCTGAACCCGAGAGCCGGTCGGGAGACCACACTGATCCTCGGCCCGACCCGCAAGGCCCGTTCGGTTGCCGTCGTCGGGGCCGGACCCGCCGGGTTGTCCGCCGCAGTCAATGCCGCGCAGCGGGGTCACCGGGTAACCCTGTTCGAGGCCGGTGCGGCGATCGGCGGCCAATTCGACTTGGCCAGAAGGATTCCCGGTAAGGAAGAGTTCAACGAGACCATCCGGTACTACACGACCATGCTCGAGAAGTTCGAGGTCGACGTGCGACTGGGCGTGCGGGCCGGCGTCGACGACCTCACCGGCTTCGACGATGTGGTGCTCGCCAGTGGGGTCACTCCCCGACTGCCCGCAATTCCCGGGATCGATCATCCGAAGGTGCTCACCTATGCCCAAGCCATCACCGGCGCACCCGTCGGTAAGTCGGTGGCCGTGATCGGCGCCGGCGGAATCGGCTTCGATGTCAGCGAATTCCTGACCACCGATCAGTCGCCGACACTGAATCTGAAGGAGTGGAAGGCCGAGTGGGGTGTGGCCGATCCGCAAGAGGCGCGCGGCGCACTCACCACTGCACTGCCCGCACCGGCCGTGCGCGAGGTCTATCTGCTGCAACGCACCAAGGGCCCGCAGGGCCGCAGCCTCGGTAAGACCAGCGGCTGGGTTCACCGCGCCTCGCTGAAAGCCAAAGGGGTGCATCAGCTTTCCGGAGTGAACTACGAGCTCATCGACGATGAGGGTCTGCACATCAGCTTCGGTTCCGAACACCGGGACCGACGCGTGCTCCCGGTCGACAACGTGGTGATCTGCGCCGGACAGGAATCGGTACGTGATCTCGAAGTGGACCTTCGGCGCAACGGCATCGAACCCCACATCATCGGAGGCGCTGCTGTGGCAGCCGAACTCGATGCGAAACGAGCAATCAAACAGGGCACCGAATTGGCCGCGGCACTCTAGGCTGCGCTGCGCGAACTTTCCGAAAAGCCCGCAATGACGCTGCCCCGTCGGTATTTTTGACCCCGTCGAAGATTCCGCACGTGCGGGTTCAGATGCCGCCCGCACCCATGTGGTGGGGGGAGCAAGCGCATGGCCGTCAAGGAGTCCACCAGCCAACCACTGATCGGCAAGGGCTGGGTTCAGGGCGTCGCCCTGGTGATGATCTTCGGCTTCTTCGTCATGGGGCTGCTGGCCTACCGCACCTACACGGCATCGATGCCGATGCCCGACAAGGTGGTCACCGAATCCGGGCAGGTGGTGTTCACCGGCGACGAGATCACCCGCGGGCAGGAGCTCTTCCAGTCACGCGGCCTGCAGGAGTACGGGTCGATCGTCGGTCACGGTGCCTACCTCGGCCCCGACTACACCGCTGATTACTTGCGCCGGGCAACCGAAGATGTCGCCACCCAGCTGCGGGACGGGGGTATGGCCGACACCCACGACGCCGTCGTCACCGAGTTCCGGACCAACCGCTTCAACCCCGAGACCCGAACCCTGGTGTTCACCGACCGACAGGCCGAGGCCTTCGACCGGATCACGCAGCACTATGCCGAATTCTTCGGGGAGGACTCCACCAAACACGGGCTGCTCCCCCGGCTCATCACCGACCCTGCCGAGATTCACGACCTGACCGCGTTCTTCGCCTGGACCGCATGGGCGTCGGCCGCTGACCGGCCCGGCCACAACTACAGCTACACCAACAACTGGCCCAGCGAACCCCGCGTCAACAACGGCCCCACCGCACAGCTCATCGTCTGGTCGACGCTCTCGTTGATCATGCTGCTCGGCGGGACCGGCATCATGTTTGCCGTCTACGGGCGGTGGAGTCAGAAGATCGGTTGGCACAGTGCCGAAGCCCCGATGCTGTCATTCCGCCAGCCTGGCGAAGTTCCGCTGACGCGTGCACAGCGGTCGACCATCTGGTTCTTCGCCATCGTGTCGCTGCTGTTCTTGGCCCAGGCCCTGCTCGGCGGCGCCGTACAGCACTACCGGGCCGACCTGTCGAACTTCTTCGGGCTCGACCTTGCCGCCATCCTGCCCTACAACCTGGCCCGCACCTGGCATCTGCAGCTGGCCCTGCTGTGGACCGCCGCGGCGTTCCTGGCGGGTGGAATTTTCTTGACCCCGTTCATCTCCCGGCGTGAGCCGCGACGGCAGCACTGGCTGTCCTACGGCTTGCTCGGTGCGGTGGTGATCGTCGTCGTCGGCTCACTGATCACCGAGGCGCTGTCGATCTACGGGATCGTCCCGTCGGGTTCACTGTTCTCGCAGCAATGGGAGTACCTGGATCTCCCGCGGCTGTGGCAGATCCTGTTGATCGTCGGCATGTTCCTGTGGATTGCGATCATCTGGCGCGGCATGAGGGCCCGGCTCAAAACCGAGTCCAAGTTGAACATGCCATGGGTGTTCTTCTTCTCGGGCCTGGCGATTCCGATGTTCTACGCGGTGGGCCTGCTCGCCGGCAGCGACACCCACCTGACGGTGGCCGACTTCTGGCGCTTCTGGGTGGTGCACCTGTGGGTCGAGGATTTCCTCGAACTGTTCACCACGGTGATGGTGGCCTACATCTTCGTCATGCTCGGGGTGGTCAGTCAGCGCATCGCGCTCGGGGTGATCTTCCTCGACGTGATCCTGTATTCGGCAGGCGGCGTCATCGGCACCATGCATCACCTGTATTTCTCCGGAACTCCGGTGGAACACATGGCCCTTGGCGCGTTCTTCTCCGCAGCCGAGGTGATCCCGTTGACGTTCCTCACCGTGGAGGCATGGGCCTTCCTCCAATTGGGGTCCAGACAGACCACCGGAGATGCCAAACCTTTCCCGCACCGCTGGGCAGTGATGTTCCTCGTGGCAGTCGGCTTCTGGAACTTCGTGGGCGCCGGCATCTTCGGCTTCCTGATCAACCTGCCGATCGTGTCCTACTACCAGATCGGCACCGCGCTCACCGCCAATCACGCTCACGCCGCGATGATGGGTGTGTACGGAATGCTCGCCGTAGGGCTGGCCATGTTCGCGTTCCGGTATGTGATTCCAGCCGACAAGTGGCCGGAGAAATGGGCGCGAGTATCGTTCTGGTGCCTCAACATCGGCCTGGCCTGGATGGTGTTCGCCAGCCTGTTGCCGTTGGGTGTACTGCAGCTGTATCACTCGGTCAACGAGGGCTACTTCGAGGCGCGCTCGCTGGGCTACATCACCCAGCCCGGTAACGCGGTGCTGGAGTGGCTCCGGTTGCCCGGTGATCTGATCTTCATCATCGGCGGAGTAGTCCCGTTCGTCTGGATCGCCCTGCAGGCGGTGCGGCACTTCAAGTCCGGCCCGACCACCGACGAGATGCCCGAGAATCCGCTGTACACCGAGGTCAGCCCGACGCCCGTGCCGGAGGCGCGATGAGCCCTCCGAGCACCGCGGTGTGGCTGATGGCGGGGTACGCCCTGGCACTGGTCGCGGTGGCCTGGGGATTCGACATGATGGCGCGGCGCGCCTCGATGCGCGCGGCGCGTTGGCGCACTGGGCAATTCACCTATCACGCCGATCACGACGCCTGGATGTGCCCGCAGGACCAGTGGTTGTGGCCCACGTCCTTCGACCCGGCCAACCGGGTGATGAGGTACCGCGCGAAGCCGTCGGTGTGCAACAGCTGCCCGGTGAAGTCCACTTGCACCAGCTCCGATCACGGCCGCGAGATCAGTCGGGAGGTCGATCCGTGGCCGTACTCGGAAGCCGGACAGTTTCACCGCGGGATCGCCTGCGCGGTGGCCGGATTGGCGCTGGTCATGGTGGCGGCGATGGCGATCGGGCAGCACGGTGCCGGTGATGTGGTCGTCCTGGTGGTGACGGCGACGGCCATCGTCGCCGCCGGTGTGCCACTGGCGCGCCACCTTTGGGCCAGCCCGGCCAACGCCCCCGACCATCTCCCGCACCGCACCGGTGAACAGGACATCACGGCCGTCAGCGTCGACCGGTTCACGACGAAGTGGGGCGGCGGCTGGGCCGACAGGAAGGAGACCCAGTGACCGGATTGTGGTTCTTGCTCGCCGCGGCGGGGTTGATCGTATTGGTGGCGTTCGCGTACTTCTCGCTGAAGGTGCTGCGCGAGTACGAGCGGGGCGTGGTGTTCCGGATGGGCCGGGCCCGCCCGCTGTACGGGCCCGGACTGGTGGTCCTGCTGCCACTGGCCGATCGGATGGTTCGGGTCGATCAGCGGGTGGTGACGCTGACCATCCCGCCGCAGGAAGTGATCACCCGCGACAATGTGCCGGCCCGGGTCAACGCCGTCGTGATGTTCCAAGTCACCGATCCGCTGAAAGCGATTATGGCCGTGGAGAACTACGCGGTGGCCACGTCGCAGATCGCGCAGACCACGCTGCGGTCACTGCTGGGCCGGGCCGATCTGGACACGCTGCTGGCGCACCGCGAGGATCTCAACGTCGACCTGCGCGGCATCATCGAAACCCAGAGCGCCCGCTGGGGTGTCGAGGTCCGCGTGGTCGAGATCAAAGATGTGGAGATCCCCGAATCGATGCAGCGGGCGATGGCCCGTGAGGCTGAGGCCGAACGTGAGCGCCGTGCCAAGGTGATCAACGCGCGCGGCGAACTGCAGGCCTCCGACGAGCTACGTCAGGCCGCCGAGACGCTGTCGAAGAACCCGGCCTCGCTACAGCTCAGGTATCTGCAGACACTGCTTGAGCTTGGTGCGGATCAGAATTCGACGGTGGTGTTCCCACTGCCGGTCGACATCATCACGCCGTTCTTGAAGAACCCCGCCAGTCTTGGTGAGGCGCTGGCCAATGGCCTGGCCAGACACCGGGACTAGCCGCTGATCAGCCGCTCAGTTGTGCAACGCACCGGTCGGACTCCACGAACGGGAGCAGACCGTCGACCGTGACCGGCGCGTCCCAGGCCGTCATCGCCCCCTGCATCAGGCCCAGGTGAATCGGGCAGATCACCTCGGGGCGTTCCCGTGCAATTTCCAGAAATGGGCAGTGCCGCAAGGAGATTTCGGAGCCTGCGGCGTCGGCCTCGGGGGCGAAGCCGAGGTCGTCGAGCAGGTCGACCAACTTCTCGACGGCTGTTCCATCGGCCGCATCGGAACGGGAGGCCGCCAACTGGGCACCCACCTTGCGCCCGGCCTCCCCGGTGCCCGCGCCCGGTGCTTGTGACGCCACCGACTCGGCCAATGCCTCGGCGAGCAACCGGTAGTGGCGCGGACCGCCCGGGTCCATGCCACGGACCGCGGCGAACAGCTGTGGCGGTCGCCCAGGCTTGTCGCGTGCCCCGGTGACGCGGCGGATCTGTTCCTGCTCGAGCAGCGCATCGAGGTGGAATCGCACGGTGTTGACGTGCACATCGAGTTTCTCCGCGATGGCCGCGATGCTCATCGGCGCATCGGTGGCGCGCAGCAGCGTCAGGACGTCGCGGCGTCTTCCCCGCGGCGCGTTCATGGCTGTTGCGGCGGCAGGCTCGCCACCAGCGGCGCGTCGGCGGCCACCGGCCCCAGTTTGGCCGCCCCGCCGGGCGAACCCAACGGCTCGTCCCGTCCCGGCAGCGTCTCGGAGAAGAACGCGTCGTTGTCCTCCTTGTAGGCCTCGAACTCGTCGGGCAGGTCGTCTTCGTAATAGATGGCCTCGACCGGGCAGACGGGTTCGCAGGCGCCGCAGTCCACACACTCGTCGGGATGGATGTATAGCGCACGGGCGCCCTCGTAGATGCAGTCGACCGGGCATTCCTCGACGCACGCGCGGTCCATCACATCGACACATGGCTTGCCGATCACGTATGTCATGGCCCATAGTTTATACAAGGTTTGTTTGTAAAAACTGGAGCAACGCGATGACGGCACACACAACCTCATCCATCGGCACCGACCTCGTCAGTACGCGGCCTTTCCCGCCGCGCCTGGGGCCTCGCGGAAACCTGGTCTACAAGCTCATCACGACCACCGATCACAAGCTGATCGGAATCATGTACATGGTCGCCTGCTACGTCTTCTTCTTCACCGGTGGATTGATGGCGTTGTTCATCCGCACCGAACTCGCCGAACCTGGGCTGCAGTTCCTGTCCACCGAGCAGTACAACCAGTTGTTCACCATGCACGGCACCGTGATGCTGCTGTTCTACGCCACCCCGATCGTGTTCGGGTTCGCCAACCTCGTGCTGCCTCTACAGATCGGTGCGCCCGATGTCGCGTTCCCGCGGCTCAACGCGCTTTCGTTCTGGCTGTTCGTGTTCGGCGCGCTCATTGCGCTCGCGGGTTTCATCACCCCTGGAGGCGCCGCAGACTTCGGCTGGACCGGCTACGCACCACTCAGTAACGCCATCCACTCCCCCGGCGCCGGCGGCGACCTGTGGATCCTGGGCCTGGCCGTGGCCGGGCTCGGCACCATCCTCGGCGCGGTCAACATGATCACCACCGTGGTGTGTATGCGCGCGCCCGGCATGGTGATGTTCCGGATGCCGATCTTCACCTGGAACATCCTCGTCACCAGCATTCTGGTGCTGATGGTGTTCCCGCTGCTGACCGCGGCATTGTTCGGCCTGGCCGCTGACCGGCACCTCGGTGCCCATATCTACGACCCCGCCAACGGCGGAGCCATCCTGTGGCAGCACCTGTTCTGGTTCTTCGGCCATCCCGAGGTCTACGTGGTGGCGTTGCCGTTCTTCGGCATCGTCACCGAGATCATCCCGGCGTTCTCCCGCAAGCCGCTGTTCGGCTACACCACGCTGGTCTATGCGACGATCAGCATCGGCGCCTTGTCGATGGCGGTCTGGGCTCACCACATGTTCGCAACGGGAGCCGTTCTACTGCCGTTCTTTTCGCTGATGTCGTACTTCATCGCAGTGCCGACAGGTATCAAGTTCTTCAACTGGATCGGCACGATGTGGAAGGGACAGTTGACCTTTGAAACACCCATGCTCTTCTCAGTGGGCTTCATGGTCACCTTCCTGCTCGGTGGACTGTCCGGCGTCATGCTGGCCAGCCCGCCGATCGACTTCCACGTCACCGACACCTACTTCCTGATCGCACACTTCCACTACGTGCTGTTCGGCACCATCGTGTTCGCCTCGTTCGGAGGGGTGTACTTCTGGTTCCCGAAGATGACCGGCCGGTTGCTCGACGAGCGCCTGGGCAAGATCCATTTCTGGTTGACGTTCATCGGTTTTCACACCACATTCCTGGTGCAGCACTGGCTGGGCAACGAGGGCATGCCCCGCCGCTATGCCGACTACCTGCCGTCGGACGGTTTCACCACGCTCAATGTGGTTTCGAGCATCGGCGCCTTCACCCTGGGCGTGTCGATGTTGCCGTTCGTATGGAACGTCTTCAAGAGCTGGCGCTACGGCGAACCTGTCGTCGTCGACGACCCGTGGGGCTACGGCAACTCACTGGAGTGGGCCACCAGTTGCCCGCCCCCGCGGCACAACTTCACCGAGTTGCCCCGGATCCGTTCCGAGCGGCCGGCTTTCGAACTGCACTACCCGCATATGGTCGAAAGGATGAGGGCCGAGTCCCACGTGGGCCGGCACTGAAACGACGGCGCCCACTCCCCGGCGCCACTCCCGACGCACCATTGTCACGCTGGAGTGGCCCTCGTTTCCGAGAGCCACTCCAGCGTGACAAAGCGGTCGGTCGAGCGGCGGATCACGCCTGCTTGAGAGCCTCGATTTCGAGGGTGATGGTGACCTTGTCGCCGACGACGGTGCCGCCGGTCTCCAGCGGCATGTCGATGTCGATGCCGAAGTCCTTGCGGTTCAACACGACCGAAGCCTCGAAACCGGCGACCGGACCCTGGCCCATGCCGGGGTTGACACCGTTGTACTCGAGCTTGAGGGAAACCGGCTTGGTCACGCCTTTGAGGGTGAAGTCGCCGTCGACGATGTAGTCGTCACCGTCGGTGCGCACGCCCGTGGAGACGAATGTGGCAGTCGGGTGATTGTCGGCGTCGAAGAAGTCTGCGGACCGCACGTGCGCGTCGCGCTGCTCGTTGCGGGTGTCGATGGAGTTGACGTCGATGGTGGCGCTTACCGACGGCGTGCCGTCCTCGGCGACTGTGATCGCGCCACTGAACGTCTCAAAGCTGCCGCGGACCTTGCTCACCATGAGGTGGCGGACGGAAAAGTTGATCGACGAGTGCACGGGGTCGATGGCCCAGGTGCCTGCGGTCAGGTCGGTGGCTACTGCGACGGTCATGGTGTCTCCTTGGGTTGTGCGGCCCGGTCGTTCCGGCACCTTCACGAGACATAACCGGACCGCAGTCCGATTCAATTCCCGGTTTCGCAGATTTTTTCCGCCTTTCCTGGCCGAGGGTGCGTGTCTGCTGCCCGGCGCGCCGCAAGATCCCCGCAGTTCAGGCACGCTCGTACAGGCATGAGGGGGCCAACTGCGGGCTATCGGAAGTACGCGTCACCTGCGCCGATGCTCGTGGAGTCCGGGCACGCTCGCGCGAGCGTGCGCAAAATGCTGACATTCCGCGGCGTGTCCACCGGCAGACGCGCACGCTCGCGGTGAAACGAGATCAGGCAGCCAGCGGCGAGTAATCCGTGGTGCGTTGACGGGCCGGGCGGCCGATGCCCTCGGCGATCGCGACGAGCTCGGCCACAGTTTTGGCCGACCCGTTCTCGGAACCGGCCATCCGGGAGATGGTCTCCTCCATCAACGTGCCGCCGAGATCGTTGGCACCGCCGCGCAGCATCACCTGGGTGCGTTCGACACCGAGTTTGACCCACGACGTCTGGATCGACGGGATCCGGCCGTGCAGCATGATCCGGGCCAGGGCGTGCACCGCCCGGTTGTCGCGGTGCGTCGGCCCGGGGCGCGAACCGCCGGCCAGGTACAGCGGCGAGGACTGATGCACGAACGGCAGCGGCACGAACTCGGTGAAGCCGCCGGTCTGGTCCTGGATGCCGCGGAGCACGTTGAGGTGACCCACCCAGTGCTTGGGGGTGTCGACGTGGCCGTACATCATCGTCGACGACGAGCGCAGCCCCACCTCGTGCGCGGTCGTCACCACGTTGATCCACTCCGAAGCCGGCAGCTTGCCCTTGGTGAGCACCCAACGCACCTCGTCGTCGAGGATCTCGGCGGCCGTGCCGGGGATCGATCCAAGCCCGGCCTCGCGCAGCGACGTCAGCCATTCCCGCACGGACAACCCGCTGCGAGTGACGCCGTTGGCGATCTCCATGGGCGAGAACGCGTGCACGTGCATCGAGGGCACGCGGGCCTTGACGGCCCGCACCAGATCGGCGTAACCGGTGACGGGAAGCTCGGGGTCGATGCCGCCCTGCATGCAGACTTCGGTCGCACCGGCGACGTGCGCCTCCCAGGCGCGGTCGGCCACCTCGGCGGTGGACAGGGAATAGGCGTCGGCGTCGCCCTTGCGCTGCGCGAAAGCGCAGAACCGGCAGCCGGTGTAGCAGATGTTGGTGAAGTTGATGTTGCGGTTGACGACGTAGGTGACGTCGTCGCCGACGACATCGCGGCGCAGCGAATCCGCCAGGGCGGCAACGGCGTCCAGCGCCGGACCGTCTGCGGTGGCCAACGCGAGGTACTCGTCGTCGCTGCAGCCGCCCGGATCGCGTTCGGCGGAACGCAATGCGGCCAGCACGTCGGTGTCGACGCGTTCGGGCGCGCGGGCGGCCAGTTCGTGCACCTTGGCGCGGATCGACTCCCAGTCGCCGAACGCGCTGTCGAGGTCGCTCCGGGTCTCGGTGAGCCTGCCTTCGGAGTCGATCGCGGAGTGCAGATCAGTGCGGCCCAACGATTCTGATGCTTCGTCGGGTTCCTGCCACGGCCGCCCGACCGGGTTGACGTCGAGGGCGAACCCGGTGTCGGGATCGGCCAGCGCATCGACATGCCCGCGCACCCGCGGATCGATCCAGGCCGCACCGGCCTGTACGTACTGCGGTTGGGCGGTGAGGCGCTGCACCAGGTCGTAGCCGGCCTCGGCGGTGACGTCGGCCAGATCGTCCAGCGCCGGCCAGGGGCGTTCGGGGTTGACGTGATCGGGGGTCAACGGTGATACGCCGCCCCAATCGTCGACACCGGCGCCGATGAGTGCCAGGCATTCGTCGCGCGACACCAGATTCGGCGGCGCCTGGATCCGCATCTTCGGCCCCAGCACCAAGCGCGTCACCGCGATCGTCGCGATGAAGTCGTCGATCCCGGCATCGGGCGTCGACGCCATGGCGGTGTGGTCCTTGGCCCGGAAGTTCTGCACGATCGCTTCTTGAACGTGCCCGAACTCCTTGTGGGACTTGCGGATTGCGTGCATCGTCTCAGCACGTTCGGTCAGGGTCTCGCCGATCCCGACCAGCAGGCCGGTGGTGAACGGGATGGACAGCCGGCCGGCGTCGTCCAGGGTGCGCAGCCGCACCGCCGGGTCCTTGTCGGGACTGCCGTAGTGCGCCTCGCCCTTGACCTCGAACAGGCGCCGGGAGGTGGTCTCCAGCATCATGCCCATCGACGGTGCGACGGGCTTCAGCCGAGACAGCTCGGACCAGCTCATCACGCCCGGATTGAGATGCGGCAGCAGGCCGGTCTCCTCGAGCACGCGGATGGCCATGGCCCGCACATAGTCCAGCGTGGAGTCGTAGCCGCGCTCGTCGAGCCACTGCCGGGCCTCCTCCCAGCGTTCCTCGGGACGGTCGCCCAAGGTGAACAACGCCTCCTTGCAGCCCAGCTCGGCGCCCCGGCGGGCGACATCGAGAATCTCGTCGGGCTCCATGTACATGCCCATGCCCTGGGCGCGCAGCTTGCCGGGCACGGTCACAAAGGTGCAGTAGTGGCAGGTGTCGCGGCACAGATGCGTGACAGGGATGAAGACCTTGCGCGAATAACTGACCGGAAGCCGGCCGTTGACTCCACGCCGGCCCGCCGATTCCAGGCCCGCATCGCGCACCCGGGCGGCGCTGGCACACAGATCAGCCAGATCGTCGCCGCGGGCGGTCATGGCGATCGCGGCCTCGTCGACGTTGAGGGTCACGCCGTCACGAGCCCGGCGCAACACCCGGCGCAGTGCTGCCGAAGTGGGCGGCGCGCTGGGCGCAGCAGGCTTCGGTGGGACGGCCGGGATGGGCAGATCGGCGCCGTGCTGGGGGTTCAGAGCCACTTCCGTGTAACCCCGTCGTTGTGCACGATCATCCACGCGTCTCACATTCTGAAACCAATGCGCCCGGCATACCGGCCACAGTAGACCGTGCAAGTCACTGCAATGCGGGGCCCTTACTGGACACACAACTTAAAGGTGCGACGAACGGGTTGCCGACCGCGTAAGTTGTTTCCGTCGGGAAGGGGATACCGAGGGAGTCGTGATGTCCACACATGTTCGTTCGTATCTCGTAGCGGGCGCCGCCGCAGCCACCGCCACCGCCATCGCGCTCACCCCGGTACAGGCTGCCCCGGCAGACATTGCAGTCCCTGCACACCCGACCTCGACTCAGCCGCAGCTGACGCAGGCGATGGTCGATCTGCTCGCCGCGGCGAGCCGGATGACTGCCGCGGTGGCGCCGAATCTCTCGGGTCAGACAGGCTCGGCTCCGGCCTTCGGCGCGGCCCCAGCCGCCGCGGCGACCGGCAATGTCACCGCGGCGCCGACCGCGATCGCGATCGCACCCAACTTGGCCAACACGATCGACCAGGTCTATGTGACGGTCGAGCCGTGGGTGCAGTGGGGATTCGAAGTCGGCGCATACGCACTCGGGTGGGTTCCGTGGGTCGGCGGATGGGCCGGCGGCCTGCTGATGGACGCCTACACATTCGGCGAGTCCCTCGTCGCCAGCGGCGTCTTCAACTTCACCGACTGGTTGCGCGGTGACGGCGGCATCATCCAGAACCTCGCCGACTTCGGAGCGGATGCAGTCCTGGCTGTCGCGTGGTTGGGCATCGACGTCGTCGGTACGTTCATCCCGCTGCCGCCGATCCCCCTGCCGCCGCGTCCGCCGCTGCAGGGACCGTTCCTGGCCAGCACGCTCGCCGCACCGACAGCAGCCCTCGAAGGCGCCGTCCAGAACCCGCTCACCCACCTCACCGATGCGATCACCAAGGCCCGCGACGACTTCGCCACGGCAGTCAAGTCACTGACCGAGGGGACCGGTCTCGCGACCCTCGCCGACCGGCTCAAAGAGCAAACGGCGGCGACCGAGAAGACGCCGGTCACAGAAGTTGCCGGAAGCCCGGTCGACCAGGCCATCGAAGGCGCCGTCCATAACATCGAGAACGCTTCAGAGAACCTCGCGACCGGCCTGAACGAGACCGTCAAGGACGTTGCGGGCAACGTCGGCCAGCAGTTCAAGCAGGTCACCGACGAGATCGGCGTGGTCCCGCGTTCGGTCCGTCAGTCGCTGCGGAACACCGTTGCCGACACGACTGTCACCGGCGCTGACGCAGAAGAAGCCGTCAAGACCGGCGCTGACGCAGAAGAAGCCGTCAAGACCGGCACTGACCAGGTCTCGGCCGACAAGCCGGCGACGCGTTCGGTGCGACAAGGCGTCCGCGCAGCGGTCGACAAGGCCACAACGGACGCGCCGAAGGCCGGCGGCGATGCACGTGACGTGGTGAAGACGGCCGTGAAGAACCTGGCGCCGAAGCCGAAGGCCAAGACGGACAAGACGGCTTCACCCAAGGACGCAAAGCCCAAGCAGTCCAATGACTCCGGCGACAGCGGCAAGTCGAAGAAGGACAGCAAGAAGTGAGTCAGCGGCGGTGACGCCGTCGCAGCATCGCCACCGGTGGTAGCGCACCGGCGGCGATGAATATCAGCGAGCCGTAGGCCATCAGTCCTGGGCCGGCGAAGATGATGTCGCCGCCAGGTCCACCGAAGATCATCACGACGACGGCGGCCAGCCAGGTCCACAGTGGCAGCGCCGCAATCCGCATGGAGTCGGTCCAGTACATGGCGGCCCATACGAGCGCGGTGTTGACCGCTCCGGCCGCCAGTGCGCTCACCGGGAACGGGATCGGTCCGATGAATGTAGGCAGCAGAAGAGCGCCTACGACGGCGGAGATGATGCCGTCAACCGCGAGCAGTGCCAGGACGATACGACCCAGCACAAGGTCCGAGGGCGGGGTCAGGTGGGAATGCTGTCGAGCAGTCCGACCATCGACCCCACTACCCACTGGTAGTTGTCAAAACGGTCCTGCCAGTGCTGCAGATTCGGATCCAGATCGGGGTCCATGAATGTCCCTTCGACGCTTCTGAGTGGCGAGCTTACCTCGTCCGGTTTTGGCTATTGCAGATTCAGTCCGGTCAGCAGGTCGGTTTCCCACCCGCGGGCATCTCGCTCCCCCGCGTCGCCCGAAACAAGCACATAGTGCTCCTCACCGAGCAGTGGCAGGGCGAGGTTGTTGGACAGCGCGAAGGCGCTGCCGTCGGCGGCGACGGTGACCTGGGTGGCGTGGGCGCGCATCGCGGCGATCTTGGCGGGCAACTGGGCGGTGGCGTCGACGACGGCGTCGATCCGGTCGTCGGCGTATCCGAAGGGAACATCTCCGACATCGATCCGGATCCAGTCGGTCGGCACGTCCCGCAGGCTCTGGAGGCCGGCCCGCATCGCGGTGCTGGCCATGACCGTCCAATAGAACTTGGGCACGGCCCATCCGGCGGCCGCGACCGCGGCGGTGGTGACGCGGTGGGCTTGTTTGTGATCGGGGTGCCCATACCCGCCGTCGGGGTCGTAGGTGACGACGACGTGCGGTCGCATCTCCTCGATGATGCGCACGAGTTCGCTCACGGCTTCGTCGAAATCGGCGTCGATGAAGCGCTGTTGCTTGCGCGCCGGTGAGCCCTCCATGCCCGAGTCCCGCCATCGGCCGGGGCCGCCCAGGAAGTGCGGTGCCCCGATGCCGAGTGCGCTCAGGGCCTTGGTCAGCTCGCTGATCCGGTATCCGCCGAGTTGATCGGCTTGGTCGACGGCCAACCGGGCGTAGCGGTCGCCGATGACCTCCCCCTCCTCTCCGAGGGTGCACGTGACCACCCGGACGTCGGCACCGCGCGCTGCGTAGTGCGCGATCGTGGCGCCGGTGGTGAGGGTCTCGTCGTCCGGGTGGGCGTGAACGAACAACAGTCGGGGCGTTTCGCTGGGCATCGTGACTGACGATAGCGACGGGCCGTGGGCGGCGCAGAAAGTCGAGCGCTGCCCCACCTCCGCGCCTACATTCACTCGAGTGACCCGGCGCGAGCTTGAGTTCGGCTGCAGCATCGTCGTGATCGGGCTGTTGGCGGGCGTCGCGGGGATGGCGACGACGGTCCTTCTGCACTTCGTCGAACACCTCACCTATGACTTCACGTTCGGCTCGCTGCTCGACGGTGTCACCGGCAGCAGCCCGGTGCGACGCACGGTCGGACCGATGATCGGTGGCGCACTGGCCGGTTTCGGCTGGTGGATTCTGCGCCGGCACTACGTGGTACCCGGACTCGCCTCGACCATCGCCGATCACCGACCCATCCCCCGGGTAGCGATGACGGTCGATGCCGGGCTGCAGGTTCTGGTCGTCGGCGCGGGCGCGTCCCTGGGCCGTGAGGGCGCGCCGCGTCAGATGGCTGCGGTGCTCGGTGACGTCGGAACGTCCCGGTGGGCACTGACGCCCCACGACCGCGAGATTCTGCTCGCCTGCGCCGCAGGGGCCGGACTCGGCGCGGTGTACAGCGTCCCGGTCGGTGGCGCCCTGTTCGCGATCCGGATCATGATGCACACGTGGCACCCGCGAGCCGTCGGCGCCGCGTTGATCACCTCGGCGCTCGCTGTGGCAGTTGCATCGCCGGTGACCCATGTGCGGGCTCCGCTCGATTGGCCGAAGCCTGAATTGTCCTATCTACTCACCGCTTTCGCCTTGGTGATGGCACCGCTGGCATTCGCGGTGGGGGCCGCGTTCAACCGGATCATGGCGATCGCGCGACCCGCCGCGCCGGTCACGTCGTGGCTGATAATCCCCGGCATTGCCCTCGCCGGGCTGTTGGTGGGCCTGGGTTCGGTGTGGTTGCCGGAGCTGCCGGGCAACGGCAAGAGCATTCTCACGGTCAGCCT
This sequence comes from Mycolicibacterium fortuitum subsp. fortuitum, assembly GCF_022179545.1. The sequence continues at coordinate 4,690,634 of NZ_AP025518.1, forward strand.
GAACAGCGCCCTGACGGTGGGCTCGGCCGCGGCGATCCTGCTGCTGAAGCCGCTCCTGACGGCGATCTTTCTACGTGCGGGCGCGGTGGGCGGCATGCTGACGCCGTCGCTCGCGACCGGTGCGGCCCTCGGGTCCGTGATCGCTCTGTCGATCAACACCTGGACCGAACACACCGTGAGCATCGCCGCGGTGTCGCTGACTTGTGCCGCCGGCGTGCTTGCGGTGACGCAGCGGGCTCCCATCTGGGCGGCACTTTTTGTCTGGGAGTTGGCCCGTCCGCCGTACTGGGTACTGCTGCCGTTCCTCGCCGCCGCGCTCGCGGCCCACGGGCTGCAATCGCTTGCCGAGAAGCACCACGAGGTAATGGTCGACTGATTAGACCAGGCAAACTCGGCAACGAAATCCGTAGATTTTGAAACTGACCGAGCCTGCCACATAGTTGCCGACGCAAGCACGGTGCGAATACCGAGACCGCTGGTCCCATTAGTGGGCGGCGCCGCATCGATGGTGGCCGTGTTTTACAGATCACACCGCAATGTCCACTGTGTGCGCGCTAACTTTCCAGCCGCCACCCCGGCGACATTACTGCTGGGTAACCTGGCCGGACTCGTCGATCACACCTTCGCTGGCAACCTAGTGACATGACCAGCCAACTGTTTGCTACAACAGGCCGATGTCATGCCCCATAACGCTACGAGCAGTTTCGCAATGGACTGGTGCGACCACGGGAAATCCCGACTACCAGCAATATCTCAGATACCCGAGGTTCATTTGCGGAGCCCCACACGGGTTCCTGCCAGCTGAAAATTAGTTAAGAAAATTTGCAGACAACTCAACTTACTTTGGGGTAACTTCTGCGCCGACGTTAGTTACGCTCCCGTAAGGAGATTCAATGCAGCTCGCTTCACGGTCATACCTGGCCGCCGGCGTGGCACTCGTGGGTGCCAGCGCCATCGCGGTCAGCCCGATGGCCCCGTCCGTGCCGACCCTCTCACCGGTACACATGCCGGTCGCCCTGACCGCCGGCGTGGACAACCCGCTGACGGTTTTCGAGCCCGCGTTCGCCGCCACGCAGACGATGATCAGCAACATCATCGAGCGCCAGACCACCAACCCGGCACCGATCGCAAAGCAGCTCGTCGAGAACGCGGTCGCCGGTTACCAGGTGGCGCTGTCCACTCCGCCGGCGTGGCAGATCGCGAAGGTACTGGCCGACGCTGTCATCGCGGCCCAGAATTTCGGCCCCAACCTCGCAGCACTCGGCGAAACCACGTCTGCGGCCGGGACCGCTCTCAGTGAAGCCTTGAGCGACTTGGGCGCCGGCCTGCCCGCCGGACTCGAGGCCGCGATGGCGAAGATCGCCGCCGGTGATCCCGGCGGTGCGCTCGACGGCTTGGTGTTGGACGGGATGCAGCCCATCATCAACATCTTGATCTTCGCGGTGTCCCCCGAGATCAACGCGGTCGGGCATGTACTCAACATTCCGCAACCGCTCATCGACGCTGCATCGGAGGCCGCACTCGGTGTCGTGATCGGACTGGCCGCCGCCACCGTCGGTGTCGGGTACGACCTGGACGGTCAGCCGCGCGCCATTCTGAAGCAGGCTCTCGTCGGAGCTCAGGACGTGGTGAACGCCGTCACCACCGGCGATCCGGTCAAGGTGATCAACGCGCTCCAACACGGCATCGCCGATTTCGCCGAGAGTGTGGTCTTCCAGACCGATGCGACGATCTCCATGGGCAACTACATCGAGGACACCTTCGCCAACGCCCTCAAGCAGATCAAGCCCAAGCCGTTCACTCCGCCGGACATCACCATCCCGACCGCCAAGGCTCTGGCCGCCCCGACAACCGTGGCGATCGACGTCTCGACCCTGAAGGAGGAGAAGCCGGTATCGGCTCCGGTTACCGAAGCGGACAACGCTTCTGAGGTCACCGATGGTGCAGCCGCACCGAAGACCGACGCTTCGGAGGCCGCGCCTTCCACCGATGCCGACAAGGCTTCGACCGACAGCGACGACACCACCAAGACCGCCACCAAGCTCTCGACCAAGGCATCGCCGAAAGCCACCCAGGGACAGTCGAAGGCCGGTTCCGCCAAGGCAGTCCGCACGCAGGTCAAGTCAGCCGTGAAGAAGCTGACCGACGGCCTCAAGAAGGACAAGCCCAGCACTCCGAAGAAGGCCTCGAGCGACTCGGCCAAGAGCTCCGACAAGAGCTCCGACAAGGGTTCGGACAAGTAACTCAGCGCACCACCGGCAGGCCCCGCCATCAGACCGATGGAGGGGCTTGCCATTCCAATCCCCATCGCCCAGCGCGCGACAGATCGACGCGGCCGGCGGCAGAGCAAACACGGGCGACCCTCGTCGACGCAAACCCCTCAGTTATCCGCAGTTGACCTAGCAACACTGGCCGTAAGGAGATCCCATGCAACTCGCTTCCCAGTCGTACCTGACCGCGGGCGTGGCACTCGTAGGCGCAGGCGCCATCGCGCTCAGCCCGCTCGCCCCGCCCGCCCCCGACATTCACGTTCCCGCCATTGACGCGTCGTCCGCGGCGGTGAACCTCACAGCGGCGGCCAATCCTCTGCAGCTGTGGGCCGACGTCATCGGAAGCGCCTTCGAGAACGTAAGCGGGCTGGGCGAGCAGTTGGCAGCAGATCCCGCCCCGATCCTGCGCCAGATCATCGCCAATCAGCTGCACAGCGCGAATGTTCTCGGCACAGCGACACAGAAGCTCGCCGACGGGCTGGCCCAGGCACTCGACCCCGACTACTTCTTGAGCTTCCCCGCGGCACTGAAGCAGTCATTCGACCTCATTGCCGCCGGAGATCTCCAGGGCGGTTTGTCGACCCTTCCGACGAGCATCCTCATGCTCGGTCTTCCGCTCCTCGACTTCGTCGGGAACGAGTGGGCGCCCGGCGCTTGGTCGGTGATCGCTCAGCCGTTCACAAACCTGGCGCATCTGGTCACAAAACTCCCCGAGGGAACGCCTGCCCTGTTGTTGAACGGGCTCATCTCCCCGATGGCTGCGACCGCGGCGGCCACCGGATACGTCCTCGAGAACCTCATCGCCGCGACAAACACGGGCGATGTGGCCGAGGCTGTGGCCACGTTGGTGAATTCGCCCGCCACCATCACCGGCGCCCTGCTGAACGGGTTCGAGATGGATTCGGGCGACGGCATGCCGCCTACTGTCTTCACCGGACTGCTGAACCCTCCGGACGGATTCCTGCCCGGCGGAGCCATTTCGACGGTGCTGAACACGCTCTCCCAGATCGCCGACTCTATGGCCACTCCCGGCGCCGATCGTGACAATCTGTTCGGCAGTCTGCCGGCCGTCGGCGCGTCGTCGCAGCCGGTGTCGGTCAACGCAGCGCTTGCCCCTGCCGCCAAGGCCGTGACGCTCGACATCGCACCGGCCAAGGAGATCAGCGCGGCACCTGCTGCTACACAACCCGTTTCGGCAGTAGAAGCGCCGGCGTCCACGGACGCCGGGCAGGCTTCGGCCGACACTGACGACACCACCGAGGCCGCCACCAAGCTGTCGGCCAAGGCATCGCCCAAGGCCGCCCAAGGGCAGTCGAAGGCCAGCTCCGCCAAGGCCGTCCGCACCCAGGTCAAGTCAGCCGTCAAGAAGCTGACCGACGGCCTCAAGAAGGACAAGACCAGCAGCCCGAAGCCCGCGCAGAGGAAGACCGACTCGTCCAGCGATTCAGGCAAGGGATCCGAGAAGTAACCCGCCGCAACCACCACAGGGCAGGCCCTCTCCGTCGACTCGGCGGAGAGGGCCTCCGACTTCTAGGGAAGTTCTCAGCCTGCACTCAGATCTGGCACCCGCGAAGACCCGCGGACTGCGGCCCGACCCAACCTGGCAGCACCCGACATTTGATTGCCGTCGGAACAATCGAGCAAACCCAAAATGGTGCCGCACGGCGATGGCGTCCACCCTCCCGGGCGGTCGCCCAGCGGATTCTTCGACGGTCGTCCCGCACCGATTCCACCGGCGGGCAGACGCAAAAAGGGCGTGGCCGTCCGGCGCAGGGAATGACACGTTAGTTCCGTTCGAAAGTACACAATTGGCTAACAAACCGCTGCGAGACCAGCCCGCCGAGGAAATGCGGGACGCCCGACGAATCCCTCGGCGCGTTGATCTTGAAGTACGCCTAACTACCGCGCTCACCAGCTAGTTCACTTTGCTTACAACCTCGTTAGCCGCCGATCCGGTATTGAATGCAAGTTTTCAAAAACGCAAATTTGTAAAGTTACTCTCAGGTAGCTTCAGCCTCGTCGGGGATCGGATTGATCTAGAGGAGAAGCAATGCAAGTCGCAGCCCATCCCTATCTCGCCGCTGGCGTCGCGCTGATCGGGGCCAGCGCCATCGCGATAAGTCCGGTCGCTCCGCCGATGCCGGACATCACGGTGCCAGCGGTCTCATCAGCCGAGGTGAGCCTGTCGGCAGCAACCGATCCGATCCAGGCCTACGTGCAGCTCGTCACCAACACCTTCACCAATGTGTCGACCCTGATCGGTCAGGAGTTGGCCGACCCCGCCCCGATCCTGCGGCAGGTGATCGACAACCAGATTGCCACCGCGGTGTCACTCGGCACTGCGCTGCAGGATTCCGCGGTGGCTCTCGGCAACGCGCTCGATCCGTCGAATCCCTACAGCATCCCGTCCTTGCTGCAGTTGGCGGTCTCGAATCTGCTCAGCGGTGACATCAACGGTGCGGTGGCCAATGCGTGGAGCGCGTTCCTCACACCGGTTGTGGGAGTTGGCCTCCCGCTACTCGAGCCGATCACCGCTGCAATCAGGCAGCCGATCCAGAACGTGCTCAACGTGGTGGATACGCAACTTGCGGTGGTGATGCCGCTACTCGGGGCGCTCAACGTCGCGTATCGGACGATCACCGTGGCAGGCAACGTCGGCCAGGAGATCCTCGACTCGGCCACCGCAGGCGACGCGCTCGCTGTCGTCAGCACGATGCTCAGCAGTCCGGCCGTCATCGCCGATGCATTCCTCAACGGCGATGAGCTCGGCGGCGGCGTCTTCGGTCCGAGCCTGGGCCTGCTGGGCACCTTGCGGCAGGCGCGCGAGATGATCGCTGCCGCAATCACTCCGCCCGCGGCAGAGGCGGCGGTAGCGGCAACGGACACCACGCTGCGGTCGGCACCCAAACTCGTGACCCTCGACGTGGCACCCGCCACCGAGAAGGTAGCGCCCGCCACCGAAGCTGCGGTAACCGCTGAGACGGCGCCTGCGCCTGCAGCCTCGACCGATGAGGACACACCGTCCAAAGCCACCACGCCAGTGGCGAAGGACAGTCTCAAGGCAGCGCCCGGCAAGACGCTGTCCACCAAGCGGTCCGCGTCGGCCAAGCAGGTGCGCGAGAACATTCAGGGATCCGTCAAGAACGTCACCGACGGGCTGAAGAAGGCTGCCGAGGGGCTCAGCGGCAACAGCGCCAAGGCCGGCAAGCACCGCGCAGCGAAATCCGGCGCGGGCTCGTCGTCATCGGGCTCCGGCGGAAGCGCAAGCAACGCATCCTGATTCCTCTGACCAGTGGGCCTCCTCGCACGAGGGGGCCCACTGCTCGTTCTACCGGGTCTTCGTCCAGTTACCCGCGTCGCCGACGATGCCGACCGGCACGGCACCGGACAAGCTGACGTTCTGCACGCTCGGCCCGGCGGCGACAATCGTCGTGTCCTGAAGAATCGGCAGCACAGTCGACATGTTCCACAGCCTGGGCTCGACCGCCTGGATCACCTCAGCGATGTTCTCTGAACCGTCCAGTGCCGCATCGATTTTCGCCTGGATACCGTGGTCACAGATCCCGGTGATATTGCTCGGGGCCTGTACCAACGCTCCTGATTCGGGAGCCGGAATCGATTGGGTCGGTGTCGGAGTGGTTGCCGGCGGGGCGGGCGCCGGGGTCGACTTCGGTGAAGGCGTTGGCGTGGGCGCGATGCCCGGGACCGCGGTCGAAACAGCGGTCGCCTCCAATGCCCGGCAGCCGTAGCGCGAGGCGAGGCTGGTGGCCAGGTCTCCCCCCGCCTGATGCCAACCGACGATGGCGTCGACGCGGTTGTTGGTCAGCGCATCACCGTAGAGCGCAACCGGATCCAGGGCCAGCACCGAGGCGTCGATGCCGACGTTGCGGAGTTGATCGGCCGCGGTGTTGGCCACGGCGACCGAGGTCGGATCGTTGGAGGCCACCCCCAGCACCAACGACAACGCGGCGCCGTCTTTGGTGATGCGCTGCCTGCCGTTGCCGGGCGCCGGCGGAGCGCCGGGCGCCGGGGGCTCGGCTTCAGGCTCGATCTGATAGCCCGCACCCCGCAACAGATCCAGCGCGGCCTCCCGCGACATCGCCGGAGGTGCCGTCGGCACATATCCGGGGTCGGACGGGGAGCGCACCTGCGCCTGCGCCAGCGTCACGGTGTTGTCGTCGCCGGCGCCCACCGACGCCAGCAGGTCGACATCGATCAAACCGAGGATCGCCCTGCGCACCTGAACTTCCTCCAACGTGGGCTGCCCGGCGCGCAGGGTCAACTGCATCACCCGCGGAGTCACGATCCTGGCGGTACGAACATCCGGAATGGCGCTCAACTGTGCGAAAGTGGCTGCGCCACCGTGCACCTGGGCCACCTGCGTGTCGCCGTTGCGGATCGAGTCGGCGAGCGCCGCCGGGGCGCCGCCCCGGCGGAACAGCACCAGGTCCGGCTTGGCGGGTGCGCTCCAGTACCGGTCGTTGCGAGCGAGCAGGATCTCGTCGCGCTGCGGGTCGATGCTCTCCACCCGGAACTGGCCGCCTGTCACCGGCATAGCCCGAGCCAGGCCGGCACCGAAGCCACCCGGAATGTCCTTGACGATGTGGGCCGGGAGGATGTCGTTGAACAGCTCGCGCCACGCCGGATAGGCCTGCGAAAAGGTCACCACGGCCTGCTTGCCGCCCTCCACCGATTGCACACCGGTGATCAGGTCATAGCCGGCCGGATCGACCACGCCCGGCTGGCCGACCATCTGGCGCCACAGATACCAGTAGTCGTCGGCGGCGATGGGCGCATTGTCGGTCCACTGCGCCTCCGGACGGATCTTGTAGGTGACCGTGAACGGGTTCTCGCTGGTCACCTCCGCCGATTCGAGCAGAGTGGTGTCGAGCTCCCAGCGCGAACCGGTGGGAGACTTCGGATCGGGAACCGGCCGGAACGAACTCGGCAGCACCATCGAGGCAACTGCGGCATTCACCGGCGACTGATCCGACAACAGGTGCGGGTTGAACCCCGGACCGATCGAATCGATGGCCATGATGATCTGCGTCGCCTTCATCGGAGGCGGCGGAGTTGTCTCGGTGGTTTCGGTGCTCTGCGGGGCCGGCGGCGGGCTGACCGTGCAACCGCTGAACAGTAGCGCCGGCACCGATACGAGCGCCCCGATCATCAACTGGGCGCGGCGGAGGGGTGTCGGCACGCTACTCAGGGTATCGACCGGCTCAAGCCACTCCTGCCGGGCCTTGGCGCTGTGCCCCGCCCTCTCGCTCCGCAAATGGTGGATGACACACACCGCGGCCGTGAAGCAACGGTGAATATCCGCGCGAAAGACTGCAATGTATTCACATTGAGCGCTATCAACTGGCCAATCTGGATACCTATCCCAAGATCAAATCTGATTGCTGCCCAGCACTGCACGCCGGCATGAGCCAGCGCATGGATCGATGCCGCAAACATGACGCCGACAGCTCATCCCGGTACCAGCGTGGCGTCGATACCGATGTGACCGTCTCAGCGTAGTTGAAACGCAGAATCTCACAGGGAATTTGGCGAAATGCCAAAGAATGTCGAGCTGACCGGCGTGTCACGCCCGAAGGATTCACCCAGCCTTCGCACCCCGTTGAGCTAAACCGATAACGCAGAAGTCCGCGACTTTCAGTTGCATGACACAACTAGCCGGAAAAGGTGGGTGATCCGACCCTATTTGTGTATGCAAAATCCCAAATTAACCTGAGAAATTCTTAGTTTGACGCTATCGTCAGTGGCGTCAGTTCCGGACCGGAGCAACCAAACCAAAAGGGGGACGCAGGATGCACGTCGGCGTAATGCAATCGATGACAACAGCAACAGCGCTACTCGCGGCAAGCGCGATCACCATCGGCCCGGCCATCGGACCGGTCAGCGCACAAGCCGCCGAAGCGCTGCGAGCCGCGCATGTCGCTGATATCAGCCTGACGGCGGCACCGGATCCGATTGCGGCACTCGAGGGTTTCACCGAATCCGGAGTGCGTCTCGTCCAAGGCATCGCTGAGCTGCCCATCGCCGCCATCGCCGCTGCCCTGGCCATCGCCGACGGCGATCCCCAGGCGTTCTACAACTCGATCCGTCAAGTCATCGATGCCCCGCTATGGGTCATCGACCCAGCGCTGGGGATCAACCAGACGTCACTCACCGGCAAGGGCCTGGCGGCACTGTTCCCCGACCATGCCGACGATATTCAGAACTTCCGCAACGACGTGTTGTGGGCGGCGACCGATAGTTTCCGGTCATCGATCGCCGATCTCCTCGGGGTCGAGGACACCAGCACTCCCCTTGACGTGCTCACCCCGCTCGCCGGTTTCGCTGCGGGCGCCCTCGACTCCGGGTATCGACTGGTGGAAGGCCTCGCGCTGGCCCCGTTCGCACCTCTCAAAGCGATCGTTGACATCGCCGGCGGCATGGAGCCCAACCTCGCCGTCTACAACATGCTCGACAGTTTCATCAGCGCTCCGCTTTGGGTGGCCGACTCCTTCATGGGTACCGGGCCGACCCAGCAGGCCATCCCCATCGGGCTGAAGGCGCTGTTGCCCAACCGAGCCGACGGAATTCAGGACTTCCGGGACGACGTGTTGTGGAAGGCGACGAACTCCGTCCGTGAAGTCGTCCGCGAGGTGCTCGGCGTGGACCCGAGTGCGAATCCGAACAATCCGCAAAGCACATTGGTCACCAGCAAGGTGAACGAGCCTCCCACGCCGAAGGCGTTGGTCACCCTCGACGTCAAAACGGCGCCGCCGACGCCGGAGGCTGTCTCGACAGAGACGGTGGAGGTCAAGAAGCCCACGGTCGAGAAGACGACGACACCGCTGGTAAAGAGCCGGACTCAGCTTCGCGAGAGCCTCAACTTCAGCACGCACCAGACCCGAACCACAGTGTCCAGAGAGTCGGACACGTCGGCACCGACCAAGCCCGAAACCACCGATCTGCAGACCACCGTCAATCAGCTCAAGGAGAAGTTCGGCTCCAAGGGAGGCAACCACAGCCCAACCCCGGGCAAAGCCACCACCACCGGCAACTCCACCGGTGCCGCCACCACGAACGACGGCGAGAAATCAGATTCCAAGAGCGACGCCGCCTGACAACTGGTCACGGCCCCAACGCGAGCGGCCAGTTATCGCACGTTACGCCCGAAAAGCGGTGCGATAACTGGCCAATCGACGACTGAAGACAGAAGCTATCCGCGTGCCTTGGCCCGCGCCTTCGCGCGTGCCCGCAGCGAGGCAGTCAGCTCTACCTTGCGCACGCGGACAACCTCCGGGGTCACCTCCACGCACTCGTCCTCGGCGCAGAACTCCATGGCCTGCTCGAGCCCGAGCTCCAGAGGCCGCGCGAGAGTTTCCATGACGTCGGCGGTCGACGACCGCATGTTCGTCAGCTTCTTCTCGCGGGTGATGTTGATGTCGAGATCCTCGGCGCGCGGGTTGATCCCGACGACCTGGCCCTCATAGGTGTCCTGGCCGGGCTCGACGAAGAACTGGCCACGGTCGGCCAGCTGGATCATCGCGAACGGGGTGATCGAACCGGACCGGTCGCTCACCAGCGAGCCGGTGTGGCGGGCCCGGATCTCCCCGGCCCACGGCCGGTAGCCCTCGAACACCGCGTTGGCGATACCGGTGCCGCGGGTCTCGGTCAAGAAGTCGGTGCGGAACCCGATCAGCCCACGGCTGGGCACCACAAAGTCCATCCGCACCCAGCCGGCGGCGTGGTTGGTCATCTGCTCCATGCGGCCCTTGCGGTTGGCCATCAGCTGGGTGATGGCGCCGACGAACTCCTCCGGGCAGTCGATGGTCAGCTCTTCGAACGGCTCGTGCAGCTTGCCGTCGATGTTCTTGGTGACCACCTGCGGCTTGCCGACCGTCAGCTCGAAACCCTCACGGCGCATCTGCTCGACCAGGATGGCCAGCGCCAGCTCACCGCGGCCCTGCACCTCCCAGGCGTCGGGGCGGCCGATGTCGACGATGCGGATCGACACGTTGCCGACGAGTTCGGCGTCGAGGCGGTTCTTCACCATCCGGGCGGTCAGCTTGTGGCCCGACACCCGACCGGCCAGCGGTGAGGTGTTGGTGCCGATGGTGACGGAGATGGCCGGTTCGTCGACGGTGATACGCGGCAAAGCGTGCGAGTTGTCGGGATCGGCCAGGGTGTCACCGATCATGATTTCAGGGATGCCCGCGACGGCGACGATGTCGCCGGCAACAGCTTCCTCGGTCGGGTTGCGGTCGACGCCCTCGGTGGCCAGCAATTCGGTGATCTTGGCGTTGGTGATTACCGGCGAGCCGTCCACCTCACGCATCCAGGCGACCTGCTGGCCCTTCTTGATCCGGCCGTTGTAGATGCGGATCAGCGCGAGCCGGCCCAGGAAGGCCGACGCGTCGAGGTTGGTGACGAGCGCCTGCAGCGGGGCCTCCGGGTCGCCCGACGGCGGCGGGATGTGCTCCATCAGCACATCGAACAGCGGATCCAGGTTCTCCCCGTCAGGGTTCTCCCCGTTGGGGGGTTGCGTCGTCGACGCGATGCCGGCCCGGCCCGATGCGTACAGCGTGGGCAGATCGAGTGCCTTCTCGGCGGCCGCCTGGGCCTCGTCGTCAAGGTCGGAGGCCACGTCGAGCAGCAGGTCGTGGCTCTCCTCGACCACCTCGGCGATGCGGGCGTCAGGCCGGTCGGTCTTGTTGACCACGAGGATCACCGGCAGGTGCGCGGCCAGGGCCTTGCGCAGCACGAACCGGGTCTGCGGCAGCGGGCCCTCGGAGGCGTCCACCAGGAGCACCACGCCGTCCACCATGGACAGGCCGCGCTCCACCTCGCCACCGAAATCGGCGTGACCGGGAGTGTCGATGACGTTGATCACCGTCATGGTGCCGTCACTGTGGACGCGGTGTACTGCAGTGTTTTTTGCCAGGATGGTGATGCCCTTTTCCTTCTCAAGGTCACCGGAGTCCATCAGGCGTTCGACCGCGTCGTCGCCGCGGTGCGTCAAGGCACCGGACTGTCGCAGCATCGCATCGACTAGGGTCGTCTTGCCGTGGTCGACGTGGGCGACGATGGCGACGTTGCGAAAGCTCGGGCGTGAATCCACCCCGACATTCTCGCAGGCTGGCCGGTCGATCACGAAAACGAGAGAGCCCCGTCACGTTGAAGTCCGCAAAAATCGCCGGCCTGAAGCCCAAGAAAAAGTGCTGCAAGAGCAAGCCGCGCTGCAAACGTTGCCCCTTGGTCCTGCACAAGGTCCGCAAGGCCGAGCACAGCGGAGTGCACGGTAAAGAACTGAACAAGGTCTTCAAACGGGCCAGGAAATCCTGAGGTTCGCGAGTACCGTTTCAGGTATCCGTCACGTTGCGATTAGGCGAGCTGGAGGTGCCGATCATGACGGTTTACGAAGCGCTCACGGTCGCGTTGATCATGGTGCTCGCTGCGGGGACCACGGTCGCAATCTACGTGGGCATGGCCAACTGGATCGGCGCGTGCTACATGGTGCGGTGCAGCGAATGCCACCATCTGACCTTTGCGTCCGCCAACCGTCCGCAGGCCTCTTGCGCACACTGCCGGCATCCGATGCTGATGCACCCGCTGTACGCGACGCAGCATCCGGGCCATGCCGTGCGGGTCGTCGACGACCGCCTCCGGTACTGACTACCCGCCCGCCGCACCGTAATGCGGCATCGCATGGTTCCGGAGCTGACGCCCGGTGACCTTCTCGGACCGGATCCGCACGAAATGATCGCGCCGCCCCTCCGCCCAGGGCTGCACGAACGTCCCGGCGACCTCCACTTGTTCGTCCACGTCGGTGATGTGCTCGGCATGTCCGACGATCGTCACGCTCCAGCCCGTACGTAGGTCTGGGTCGAGCTCGTCGGCTTGGAACGCCACCACCTGGTGATCAGTTGCGGCGATCAGCTTGGGGCCGCCGGCCACCCGGATCACCACATCGTCGTGCCACACCCGAAAGTTGACGGGCTGCACGGCAGGCAGGGCGTCTTCGGTAAAAACCAACCGGCCGACGCGCACTCCCTCCAGCAGATCCATGCACTGTCTGCGGGTGAGAATGCCGAGTTCAGAGCCCTTCATGGATCATCCTCCCTGTACCAGTTGCAGAGTACCCACCGGAGTGGAGCGCCAGTGGCCAATGCTGATATCGACCAGACGGGCAACCGCACGTTCGATGCCGAGAGCCAGTTCGCACACATCCGGAGCCGCGTCGTAATCACCGATGACGCCGAACACCAGGCGGTCCGCGTAGCTCAAGATGGCAATCCCGGTTCGCAGCTGCATCGCCAGCGGCGGTATCGGCAGCAGCCGCACCACCTCACAGCCCATGAAGCGCAATCGTTTACGCGGGCCTGGCACATTCGTGGCCACGGTGACCACGCCGCGCTGCGGTAACCGGGTCAGTGCCCGCACCATCCACGCGGTGATCGGGAACGGAATCGCGTTGGCAGCCGAAACCAGGATGTTGCCTGCCTCGCGCTGGCCGCTGGCCTTGGCTCTGGACAGCCGGGAGTGCACCGTCCGCAGTTGTTGCAACGGATCGGCCTTGTCGACCGGCAGGTACGGCAGCATCACCGAGACCCGGTTGTCGGTCCGGTCGCGCGCCTCCGCGGAGCGGACCGAAACCGGCACGAGGATGCGCAGCGCGTCACGACTCGGCTTCTCTCCGCGCCGGATGAGGGTGTTGCGGAACGTGTCGGTGATCGCCGCCAGGGCAACGTCATTGACCGTCACGCCGAGTTCCCGGCACACCGTGTCGACGTCGTCCATCGACACCTCCCCGGTGGCATAGCGCCGCATGCTGGTAACCGGACCGATCAATGAGGTTGCGGCCGCCGGACGCAGCAGGCCGGCGACGATGCCAAGGGCCCCGTGCACGGCCTGCAGCGCGGCCGCGGGCAGTCCGCTCGAAACACGCCACGCCTTGCCGATCCATTCGCCAGGGCTGAAAGCGGCTGTCCCCCTGGCAGCTTGGCGTTTCATCCCGTCACCTGGCACGTCACCGTCACACAGCCGGCTCAGCAGCCGGGTGGCGGCAATGCCGTCGGCGATGCAGTGGTGGACCTTCAACAGGATCGCCCACCTGTTGCCGTCCAGGCCGTCGACGACCCAGCATTCCCACAGCGGTCGGTCCCGGTCCAAGCGGCGTTCCATGATGTCGGCGGCCCACCGGTACAGCGCCGCGTCGTCGCCGGGTTGGGGCAGCGCCGCGTGCCGGATGTGGTGTGCCGCGTCGAAGTTGGGGTCTTCCACCCATTGTGGCGCGGCCAGGTCCAGCGGCTGGGTCTGCAGCAGTTGATGCAGGCGAGGCGCCGTCAGCGCACGCTCGGCGAGTGATGCCGCGACGGTCTCGGGCCTTGGCATCGGTCCGTCCAGCACTGCGATGGCCCCGATCGCCAGGCTCGCGTGCCGGTCGGAGTCCTCTGCTTCCAGGAACCCCGCGTCGAGTACGGTCAACTGCTCCATGCCCTGGATCTTCCACCGGCTACTTATCCGCTGGCAGGGCCGAAAGTCCTCAGTTCAGGTGCCGCGACCACTCACCAACCGCGACGCTGTGGACGCGATCCAGCCAGTTCACTGTCCTTGGCGACATCGCGGCTGCGATACACCACGTAGGGCCGGAACAGATAACCGATCGGGGCGCTGAACACGTGCACCAGCCGGGTGAACGGCCACAGGCAGAACAACACCAGCGCGATCATCACGTGGATGTGGAAGTACACCGGTGCCTGGACCATCAGATCGCCGCGCGGCTGCAGGATCCAGATCGAGCGGAACCAGGGCGACACGGTTTCTCGGTAGTCATGCTCGGCGCCTTCGGGAGTCACCCCGATCGCGGTGCACGCGAAGCCGGCCACCATGGCGGCCACCAGCACCAGGTACATCGTCTTGTCGTTGACGGTCGTGGCCATGAAGACCGGTCCGGTGGTGCGCCGCCGGTAGATCAGCAGTGCGATGCCGGCCAGTGCGGCCATGCCGGCGATGCCGCCGAGAATCACCGCCTGCAGGTGGTAGATGTGGTCGCTCATCACCAGATCCATCCAGGATTCTGGGATGAACAGGCCGACGACGTGACCGATGAACACCACCAGGATTCCGAAGTGGAACATCGGGCTGGCGATCCGCAGCAACCGCGACTCGTACAGCTGCGATGAGCGAGTGGTCCAGCCGAACTTGTCGTAGCGATAGCGCCACCAGGTACCAACGGCGACCATAGCCAGCGTCACATACGGCACCACGTCCCAGAAGATCTCCCAGCCCGACATCAGACGCCTTCCTGTACCCGGCGGGGCGGAACAGTCAACTGAAACGGCTGCAGTCCCACCGATTCCGCTGGCGGACCGCACATCATCAGGCGCGACACATCGTCGACGGACGCCGGCGACGGCAGGGACGCGTCCACTGCCGCGAGCACCGGCGCGTAGGGTGATTTCCGGTCGGCCAGCGCGCGGGCCACCACACCGATCGGCACCCGGTATTTCGTGAGCAGCGCTCGCCCCGCATCTGGGTTGACCGTGGCGGCGAATTCCAGAACGACCGGAAGATGGTCGGGTGCTTCATGTTTCGGAATCTCGACGCCGGCAGCACGGTAGGCCTGGGTGAACTCCACCATGTCCGCACCGCGGTTGCGGGTGTCCCCCGACGTCCAGTAGGTCAGCAGCATGGTGCACCGCTTGTGTAGGTCGAACGTCTCGACATACTCCTGCTGTAACTCCATGGGGCGTCGAACACTCAGTCCGACAACAGTTTCACCCAGCAGGGCCCTCGGTTCACCGGTGACGTGGTCGAGCAGGCGCGCCGCCTTCTGTAGCCGGTCGGCGTGCCCCTCGTCGGGGTAGGCCAGCATCAGCGACGCCGCCTGCCACACCAGCCGGTCCTGCATGGCGTTGTCCCGGCTGCGACGCCTCAGCATGCTCACCGGTCCCCCGGGAACATGCCCGACGGCACTCCCCTGCCGTCCCAGTTGAGCAGATTGACCCGCGACGGCCGATCGGCGTTGGCGGCCATGCCACCGCTGGTCTGCCGGTGTTGCAAGGCATGGAATGTCTCCACCGCCACCGGTACCGGGCCACCGCTGGCCTCACCGAACGGTCCTGACTCATACATTCCGGGCCCTCCTTCGAAGGACAGGGAGCAGCCGGGCTCCTCCGCACCAGGTATCGCCTCCGAGCTGTACGCGGTCGGGATGACGTACCGCTCCTCGTATTTCGCCAATGCCAGCAATCGGTACATCTCGTAGATCTGCTCCTCGGTCATTCCGACCGCAGCCGGGATGTGCGGTTGGGTCTCTCGACCGAGGTTGATGTCGCGCATGTAGGAGCGCATCGCGGCGAGCCGGCGCAGCACCCTCTCGACCACACCGGTGTCCCCCGCGGTGAACAATCCGGCCAGGTACTCGATCGGGATACGCAAGGCTTCCAGCGCACCGAAGAGGTTGCCGACATCCTCACCGTCATGCCCGTCGCGGCTGACCGCGTCGACCACTGGCGACAGCGGCGGGATGTACCACACCATCGGCACCGTCCGGAACTCCGGATGCAGCGGCAGCGCAACACCATAGGTGTGTATCAGCTTGTACACCGGCGAGCGTTGAGCGGCCTCGATCCACTCATCGGAGATGCCCTCTTCGCGGGCGCCGGCGATCACCTCGGGATCGTTGGGGTCGAGCAGGATCTGACGCTGCGCCTCGTAGAGGTCCTTGTCGTCCGGCACCGACGCCGCCTCCAGAACGCGGTCGACGTCGTAGAACACCAACCCGAGGTAACGCAACCGGCCCACGCACGTTTCAGAGCACACGGTGGGCAGGCCCACCTCGATCCGTGGGTAACACAGCGTGCACTTCTCGGCTTTGCCGGTCTTGTGGTTGAAATACACCTTCTTGTACGGGCATCCGGACACGCACATGCGCCAGCCGCGACAGCGGTCCTGATCGACCAGCACAATGCCGTCCTCGGACCGCTTGTACATCGCACCCGACGGACACGACGCGACGCACGCCGGGTTGAGACAGTGTTCGCAGATCCGAGGCAGATAGAACATGAACGTCTGCTCGAGTTCGAGCTTGATCTGTTCACTGACCTGTTTGAGGACCGGATCCCCCGGCACGATCTCAGGTGAACCCGCCAGATCGTCGTCCCAGTTCGCCGACCACGAGACCTTCATCGGCTTTCCGCTGATCAAGCTGCGCGGCGGCGCGGTCGGAATGTGCTCGCCCAGCGGTGCCGAGGTCAGGTTCTCGTAGTCGTAGGTCCACGGTTCGTAGTAGTCCTCGATGGACGGCAACTTCGGGTTCGCGAAGATCCGGGCCAGCTTGGCCAATCGGCCGCCGTCGCGCAGGCGAAGCCGCCCGCGCCGGTCCAGCTTCCACCCGCCACGCCATTTCTCCTGGTCTTGATACGTACGCGGATAGCCCTGCCCCGGACGGGTTTCGACGTTGTTGAACCAGACGTATTCGGTGCCGGCCCGGTTGGTCCAGGCCTGTTTGCAGGTCACCGAACAGGTCTGACACCCGATGCACTTGTCGAGGTTCATCACCATCGCCATCTGGGCCATGACCTTCACTGGTATTGCACCTCCTGCGAGCGGCGGCGAACCACCGTCACTTCGTCGCGCTGATTTCCGGTGGGGCCGAGGTAGTTCCAGGCAAATGAATGTTGCGCATAGCCGCCGGCCAGGTGACTCGGCTTGACCAACAGCCGGGTCAGCGAGTTGTGGATACCGCCGCGGGTACCGGTGGTTTCGCTCAGCGGCACGTCGATGGTCCGCTCTTGGGCGTGGTAGACGTAGACGACGCCTTCCGGCATCCGGTGACTGACCACGGCACGGCAGACCAGTACCCCGTTGCGGTTGACCGCCTCGATCCAATCATTGTCCTTGACTTCGATTTTCGCCGCGTCCAGCGGACTCATCCACATCGTGGGACCACCGCGGGACAGGGACAGCATGAACAGGTTGTCCTGGTACTCGGAGTGGATCGACCACTTGGAGTGCGGCGTCAGGTAACGCACCGTCAACCCGATACCGTCGCGGCCCAGCTGTGACTCCCCGAACAGCCGCGCCATGTCCAACGGTGGCCGGTAGATCGGCAGCTGCTCCCCGAGCTCCTCCAACCAGTCGTGGTCGACGTAGAAGTGCATCCGGCCGGTGAGCGTGTGGAACGGCTTGAGTTCCTCGATGTTCACGGTGAACGGCGCGTAGCGGCGACCTCCGGTCTCACTGCCCGACCACTCCGGGCTGGTGATCACCGGGACCGGTCTGGCCTGGGTGTCGGCGTAGGTGATCCGGCGTTCCTCGCTGCCTTCGGCAAGGTGCACCAACTTTCGGCCGGTACGCCGCTCCAGCTCCTTGAAGCCCTCGACCGCCAGCCGGCCGTTCGAGGTGCCAGACAAGGCGAGGATGACATCGACCATCCGTTCGGCCGTGGTGATCGCGGGCCGCCCCTGGGCCGCACCGGAATCCATCACGCCGAACTTCGCCGCCAGCTCGGCGACCTCCGGCTCGGGATGGGTGGTGACGCCTTTGGTGGTCAGCCCCAGTGAGTCGACCAGCGGCCCCAGTGCCGACCATTTCTCGGCGATCGCGGCGTAGTCGCGCTCCACCACCACCAGCGGGCCCATCGTCTTACCCGGTACCGGCGTTTCTCCGGTGGCCCGCCAATCATGCTCGGTGCCACCGGGATAGGCCATGGCACCCGGCGTGTCATGCTGCAGCGTGCCCATCACGACGTCGGTGCGGGTACCGAGATGCCGGGCGGCCAGTGCACTGAAGGTGCGGGCGATCGCACCGAAGGCCTCGAAGTCAGACCGGGTTTCCCACGGCGGGTCCACGGCGGGGCTGAACGCGTGGACGTACGGGTGCATGTCGGTACTGGACAGGTCTGCCTTCTCGTACCAGGTGGCAGCCGGCAGCACCACATCCGAGAGCAGCGTCGTCGAGGTCATGCGGAAGTCGATCGACATCAACAGATCGAGTTTGCCCTCGGGAATGTCCTCGGTCCATGCCACATCGTTGGGCCGCAACTCGGGCCCGGTGGGCTCGGCCTGCACGTTGGACGTGGTGCCCAGCAGGTGACGCAGGAAGTATTCGTTGCCCTTGCTGGACGAGCCGAGCAGGTTGGCCCGCCAGATGTTGAGTACGCGTGGCCAGTTCGCCGGGTTGTCCGGATCGGTGACCGCCAGTTGCAGTTCGCCGCTCGCCAATTGCTGGGCGACGTAGTCCGGCACTTCTTGACCGGCGGCCTTGGCCTCGTCTGCCACATCCAGACTTGAGCGGTCGAACTGCGGGAAGAACGGCGTCCACCCCATGGCCACCGCGGAACTCAGCACATCCATCGTGTGTTTGTCTCGGAACCGGCCCCTTCCGAGAGGACTCGACAGCGCGTCGGCGCGGTAGCCGTCGTAGCGCCACTGATCGGTGTGGACGTACCAGTACGACGTGCCCGCCATCTGCCGCGGTGGCCGCGACCAGTCGGTTCCCATCGCCATCGCGGCCCACCCGGTCACCGGCCGGCACTTCTCCTGCCCCACGTAATGCGCCCAGCCACCGCCGTTACGCCCCATCGAGCCGGTGAGCAGGAGCAGCGCGAGCACCGCACGATAGGTGGCGTCGCCGTGGAACCACTGGCAGATGCCCGCACCCATGATGATCATCGAGCGGCCACCGGATTCCTCGGCATTGCGGGCGAATTCGCGAGCGATGCGGATCGCCTGAGCAGCCGACACCCCGGTGATCTGCTCCTGCCAGGCCGGGGTGTACGGCTTGGTGGCATCGTCGTAGCCGGCGGGCCAGTCGCCGGGCAAGCCGGGTCGGTGTACGCCATACTGGGCCAGCATCAGGTCGAAGACGGTGCACACCATGTGTTCACCCACCCGCCGCACCGGCACGCCTCGTTGCATGGTGGTGCCGGATCCGTCGACCGTATCGAAACGCGGCAGGGCGATCTCCGCAGTCTCGAAGGTGTCTCCCAGCACGGTCAACGCGGGCGACAGGTTTTCCAGATCGAGATTCCACTTGCCGACGCCGTCGGCGCCGAACCGGAACCCGAGTGAGCCCTGCGGCACTGCGACGCTGTCACTGGCACCGTCGAGCAGCACTGGTTTGAACGCGGCGTTCTCCTGTTCGGCCACCGGTCCACCGAGATCTGCTGCGGTGAGGTTCTTTCCGGGAACCAGTACCCCGTCGCGTTCCTCCAGCTTCACCAGGAACGGGAGGTCGGTGAACTGGCGTACATAGTCGACGAAGAACGGAACCCGTTTCTGAACAAAGCATTCGTCGAGGATGACGTGTCCCATGGCCATCGCCAGGGCGCCGTCGGTGCCCGCCGCACAGGGCATCCACTCGTCGGCGAACTTGGTGTTGTCGGCGTAATCAGGGCTGACCGTCACCACTTTCGTGCCCCGATACCGCACCTCGGCCATCCAGTGCGCGTCGGGCGTCCGGGTCACGGGAACGTTGGAGCCCCACATCATCAGGTACGACGCATCCCACCAGTCCCCAGACTCCGGCACATCGGTCTGATCGCCGAACACCTGTGGGGAGGCCACCGGAAGGTCGGCATACCAGTCGTAGAACGACGTCATCACCCCGCCGAGCAGTTCGACGAATCGCGACCCCGCCGCAAACGACACCATGGACATCGCTGGAATCGGCGAGAATCCGGCGACGCGGTCCGGGCCGTAGGTCTTGATGGTGTGCACGTGTGCCGCGGCGATCATCTCGGTGGCCTCGGCCCAGGTCACCCGGACCAGGCCGCCCTTGCCGCGGGCTTGGTGATATCGCTTGCGGCGCACCGGATCACCCTGAATGTCGGCCCAGGCCAACACCGGGTCCTTCAACCGATCTTTGGCTTCCCGGTACATCTGGACCAGCACTCCGCGGGCATACGGGTACCGCACCCGGGTCGGCGAGTAGGTGTACCAGGAGAAGGCCGCGCCACGCGGGCAGCCGCGTGGCTCGTACTCAGGACGGTCAGGGCCCACCGACGGGTAATCGGTCTCCTGGGTCTCCCAGGTGATGATCCCGTCCTTGACGTAGATCTTCCAGGAACACGATCCGGTGCAGTTCACCCCGTGCGTGGACCGCACCACCTTGTCATGGCTCCACCGGTCCCGGTAGAACACGTCACCCTGCCTACCTCCCTGGCGGGTGACCGTACGCAAGTCGTCGGAGAACTGCCCCGGGGTGAAGAAGCGGCCACTGCGCTCAAGCAGTTCCTCGATCGATCCACCGACGTGGGGCTTGGTCATCGATGAGCCTCCTTGGCCTGGTCAGGTTCCCGGGCGTGCAGTCTCATGGCGGTATAGCCGAACGCCACCAACGCGGTGGCCACCAGGAGCAGCAGCCCGATCGTGTAGTCGTGGTCGACCGGGTCATACGTCGCACCCATCACCAAGGGCGGGAAATAGCCACCCAAACCACCTGCGGCAGCGACGATGCCCGTCACCGATCCGACTTCCTTGGCGGGCGAGCGGCGTGCCACCCAGGCGAACACTCCGCCGGTCCCGATCCCGAGGAAGATTGCCAGTCCGATGAAGGTGGCCGCCGACCACACGTCCGGTGGCGGCTGGAACATCGCGATGAAGGCGAGTACCGCGGTGCCCGCGAAGGACGTGAGCACGACGTACTTGGGCGGTATCCGGTCCGAGAGCGCGCCGCCGATCGGGCGGGCCAGCACCGCAGCCAACGCGAACCCCGCTGTGCGACTGCCCGCTTGGACGGCCGAGAACTCGTAGACGTTCTTGATGTAGGTGGGCAGGTAGTTGCTGAATGCCACGAATCCGCCGAAGACCACCGCGTACAGGAACGACATCTCCCACGTGACGGGCAGCTTCAGGGCCGACTTGAGCTTCGGCAGCACCGGGTCGGTGTTCGGTTGGAACGCCGGCGAATTGCGCATCACCACGATGCACAACACCGCCGTCACGGCCAGGGCGGCCGCGATGATGAGGTGGGTCTGGAACAATCCGAACCACCGCACGAACCGCGGTGTGAAGAACGCCGACAGCGCGGTGCCCACCATGCCCATGCCGAAAACGCCGGTGGCATAGCCACGTCGGGACGGCTCGTACCAATTGTTGGCGAACGGGATCCCGACCGCGAATATGGTGCCCGCGATTCCCAGGAAGAATCCGCACACCAACAACATCGGATAAGACCTGGCCTCACCCGCCGCGCCGACCGCCAATACGGGGACGATCGAGGCCAGCGTCACCGCAAGGAACATGGTGCGACCGCCGTACCTGTCGGTCAGCGCCCCGATGGCGATGCGGCCGAGCGACCCGACCAGTATCGGTGTGGCGACGAGCATCGAAGCCTGCGTGGCACTGAGCTTCATGTCGCCGGCGTAGGTCGTGGAGAGTGGGCCGATCATGTTCCAGGCCCAGAAATTGATGGCCGAGACCCAGGTGGCAAGCACAAGATTCATGCCCTGCCCTTGGCCCAGGTACGGCGTAGTTGCCGTGGTCACCCGAACAGCAAAACATCAATTTCGGCACGGTCGCGTCATTTTCCCGGAAACGTTGCGAGCGGCTTCACGGAAATGTAATTCGCAACATCAGCATGTCCAAATTAATTCTGTCGCACGCGGTCACCCTATTGCGCGAGCCGACACCCAATTACCCGAAATGGTGTCGTTTCAGGTGCTTTCGCTTCTACCCGACGGTGAAAGTGCATCGGCCAGGTCCGGGAGCCACGCCCGGTCTGCCGGTACCCACGGCAGGTCGTCGAGTTCGTCGGCGGTGACCCATCGCAGCGCCCGGTGATCGTGCGGGTGCGGACTACCCGATGTGAGCGTTGCCCGGTAGGCGCGC
This sequence comes from Mycolicibacterium fortuitum subsp. fortuitum, assembly GCF_022179545.1. The sequence goes on from NZ_AP025518.1 coordinate 4,712,733, forward strand.
AGCGTCATTCCGGAGTCCAAGGCGACGTCGGCACCCAGCCGCGCACCGACACTCACCTCGACGCCCAGCTCCTCCCGCAGTTCCCGAGCCAGCGCGTCGGCGTCGGTCTCGCCCGCCGCTACCTTTCCACCCGGCAGCTCCCACAGCCCGGCCAACTCCGGAGGCCGCTGCCGCTGGGCGACCAACAGGCCGGCTTCCGAGAAAAGAGCACCGGCCACCACGATCTGTGCATCCATCGCGCCCGACGGTATACCGTCGGGTATGGCCGTGTTATCGAACGATCAGGTCGACGCCGCACTGCCCGATCTGCCGGGCTGGGAACGCGCGGCGGGCGCCCTGCGCAGATCCACGAAATTCCCGACGTTCCTCGACGGCATCGAAGCGGTGCGCCGCGTGGCTGAGTTCGCCGAGGAGAAAGACCACCATCCGGACATCGACATCCGTTGGCGCACCGTCACATTCGCCTTGGTGACGCATTCCGCCGGCGGCATCACCGAGAAGGACGTCCAGATGGCCGAGGAGATCAACCGGATTCTGTCCGACCAGCCCGGCTAGTCGCGATCCAGGCCAGCGTCGCCAGTGTCGCGACGATGTAGACCAGCCCGGCCCAGGCCAGGTACCAGGGCCGTCCGATCACCCAGATCGTCGGCTGGGCAAAGCTGAGCAACCACGGCACGCCGATCAGCGTCAGCCCCAGCCATCCCCAACCCAGGATGCGTGCCCCCAGCCGGTCGGCCAGTGGCCCGTGCAGCAACCAGATCATCAGCGGGATCAGCCAGACCCAGTGGTGCGTCCACGAAATCGGCGAAAGCAGCAACCCGAACAGGCTCACGATCACGATGGCGCCGAGCCGGTCGGCACTGCCGCCGATCGCCCGCCACGCCATCACGGCGAGCACCGCGGTGACGGCGATGCCGATCAGCACGGCCGGCCCGTACCCGGCGTCATGGCCGAGGATGCGTGAGATCCCGCCGCGCCACGACTGGTTGAACGACGTCCCGATCGGTCCGATCCGGTCTGCGTCCCCGAGCAATTCGGTGAAGTACCGGCGGGCCTCGTCCCCGATCACCAACACCGAGACCGCGACCGTGCCGAAGAACACCACAGCCGAGAACACCGCGGTGCCCCAGCGGCGCGCGCCGACGAAGTACAGCCCCGACACCGCGGGCGTGAGCTTCACTCCGGCGGCCAGGCCGACCAACAATCCCGACAGCCACCACCGATTGCTGTACACGGCATAGAGCACCGCCAGCACGAGGACGACGTTGACCTGGCCGTAGTCGAACGTGCTGCGCAGCGGTTCGGTCCAGATGCCGACGGCCGTCCACAACATCGCGACACGCCGAGGCGCCGGGTCGCCGAGCAACAGCTGACTGATCCGCACCACGCCGTACAGCGCGGCGATGATGCCGATCTGCCAGCAGAAGGCGACGAGCCCGAAGGGCAACAGATGCAAGGGGTAGAACACCACCGCGGCGAACGGCGGATAGGTGAAAGGCAGTGGGAAATCCGGGGTCTGGTCTGCGTAAACGTAGTCGTAGAGCGTGTCGGCGTGCCCGTCGAGCGTGGCGGCGCCACCGACATAGACGTGCAGGTCGACGAAGTTGGCGCCGTTCGGGACGAAGTACGTCCAGGCCAGGCGTGCCGCAATGCTGAAGACCAGCAACACGGGCGCCAGGCGGTAGAGCCGCGCGGTTGCTGAGAGCTGGGTGGCCGATTCGGTGTTAACGACACGACTTTAGCGATGCGCCCGGCGGCCGGCGCATCACGCCCGAGGCACTGCCCGATAACGAAATCGACCGTCGCAGTAACGGTTGAATAACCGCCACACGTGTCACTTGAGTAACACCAGTAACTCGATAGTTTCGCCTTCAGACGTTCAAGCAACCGATTGGGAGAACCATGATCTTCACCTGGAAAGCACTTTCCACCAGCATGATCGCGGCCGCCGGCGCAGTCCCGGTCGCGTTGGCACTGAGTGCCGTAGCGAACGCTGAACCCGTGCCGCCGGCTCCGGTTCCCGCGCCGAGCCTGCCGATCGTCAACCAGCTCGCCGGCGTGCCGGCCGCCGCGCCGCAGCTGCTGCAGGGAGTGAGCTCCGCGCTGACCGGTGCCCCGGCAGCCGCTCCGGCCCCGGCTCCGTCGGCCACCGCCTCGGTGACCCTGCCGCAGGCACCCGCCGCCACCGCACCGGCCGCCACGTCACCGCTCGGGTCGCTGCTGCCCGGCGCGACGCCGGCTGCCGCTCCGGCTGCGACCGCTCCGGCCACCGGCCCGGCATCGCTGATCCCGTCCGCCGAGGTGAACATCCCTCAGGTACCCGGGATGCCGTTCCCGCTGCCTCAGAAGGTGAACATCCCGGGTGATCTGGCGTCGCTCGCTCCGGTCGCGGCTCAGTCGGCCCTGCCCGCGGCAGCCCCGTTGGCCCCGGCAGCGGCTGCCGCACCGGCTGTTGCGGCTCCGGCCGTCGCCGCCCCGGCGGCGCTCAACCCGGAGGTCGCAGCCCTGGCTCCGCTGCTGACCGCCGGCCTGCCCTGATCCCCGAACTGGTCTGACCGCCCGAAACGATTGGGAAAGCCATGTCACCGCGTATGTCTCTGAAAACGATGTTCGGCACCGCCGCTGCGATCGGGTCCACCACCCTGTTGCTGTTCAGCAACGCCGTAGCCAACGCTGATCCGGCACCGTTGCCGATCGACGCGGCTCAGGCACCCGGCCTGTCGGCGATGGAGGGCCTGAGCCCGATCATCCAGCAGGCCGCGGCTGACCCAGGCGGCGCCGTACAACTGTTGATGGCGGCCGCGCAGGCGTTCGCTGCCAACAAGTCGGAGTCGGCGGAATCCCGCAACGTCGCAACGGCGGTCAACCATTTCGCGGCTCAGCCCGTCGCCGCACCCGAGCACGTTCCCGCTCTGGGTGCCGGCAACGACGCTCACCTGCCGATGGGTGTCGACCCGGCCCACGCGGCCGGGCCGGCCCCTGAGGCACTGCCCGCCCCCGCTCCTGCGCCTGCGCCTGAAGCCGCACCGGCTCCAGCTCCCGCGCCCGCGGCGGCACCGGCTCCGGCTCCGGAAGCCGCACCCGCACCCGCACCCGCGGCGGTTCCGGCGGCGGCCACGATCCCAGCTCCTGATGCAGCGCCTGCTCCGGCACCCGGCCCCGATGCCGCGCCGGCGGCCGCCGCAGCCCCCGGCTTCGGACCCAACGCGCCGACGAAACAGGACTTCATGTACCCGTCGATCGGCAACGGCTGCCTCAAGGACGGCGGAAACGTTCTGGCGACGGCGATTTCAGTGGCGGGTCCGGCCTCGATCCCGCTGCCCGGCCCGAAGCCCGGCCAGACCGCTTACGTGTTCACCGCGATCGGCACCCCGGGCCCGGCCGCCGAGCAGAAGCTCCCGCTCAACGCCACGTGGGTGAACCTGACGACCGGCAAGTCCGGCAGCGTGACACTGCAGCCGCGCCCGGACCTCAACCCCGAGGGCCCGACCACGCTGACCGCGATCGCCGACACCGGCTCGGGCAGCATCATGACGACGATCTTCGGCCAGGTCACCACGACCGAGATGCAGTGCCAGTTCATGCCCACCATCGGATCCACGGTGGTGCCCTGACACACCATATGAATGGGGAAACGAAATTCCCGGTCGCTGGCCTCTTGGCCGGCGACCGGGAATTTTGTGTGGGGCTGTTTGGGTAAGTCTGATGGCCTAGTAGGCCATGAACAGGATCATCTCGCGGTCGTACTCACGCCCCGGGTGCTGCTGGGCCAGATGCGCCTGGGCCTTCTCGACGAGGTCGTCCTCGTCGGTGCCGCTGATCGCTTCTCCACACGGGCAGTTCAGATGTGTCTTCGCCATATGTTCACCATTGCATAGGTAGCCCAGCTTTCAACCCCGAGTCTGCGCACAGATCGCGAATTCGCGCCGAAACGCGATCTCACCGCAGAGTCGAGGAGAATCAAGACTTGGCGGCCTTGGCTTCTTTCGCAGCGGCCTTCATCTGCTTCTTGTAACTGCGGACCTTCTGCAAGGACCCGGGATCCACCACGTCGGCCACCGACATGAAGCTGCCCGCCTTGCCGTAATCCCCCGCGGCCTCGCGCCAGCCCGCCGGTGTCACGCCGTACTGCTTGCCCAACAGCGCCAGGAAGATCCGAGCCTTTTGGTCACCGAAGCCCGGCAACTGCTTGAGCCGGCGCAACACCTCTTTGCCGTCGGGGTCGCCACCGGTCCACAGGGCGGTCACGTCGCCGTCGTACTCGTCGACGATGGCCCGGGCGAGCTCCTGCACCCGCTTTCCCATCGACCCCGGAAACCGGTGGATCGCAGGGGTTTGCGAAACCACCGCGATGAACTCGTCCGGGTTGTAGTCGGCGATCACGCGGGCATCGACATCACCGAGCCGGTCGGCGATCTTCTTGGGCCCGGCGAAGGCCGTCTCCATCGGAATCTGCTGATCCAACAACATCCCCACCAACAGCGCGAACGGGTTGGATTCCAGCAGAGCGTCGGCCTCCGGATCTTGGACCAGCTGCAGTTTTCCCACGTCGGCCAGTCTAGGACCAGACACGTTTTTGACGTCTGTGTCGGTGCAATGTGCGAATGTGTACGCGATACCCGGTGATGTGCCCATAGGAGATGGACATGAGACGCGTGCTTGCACCTCTTTTCGCAGCGGTGGCTACCGCGCTTGCCCTGGCTGCCACGGCCAACGCGATCCCCGACCAGGGCACGCCGGACTTCGACAACTACATGCAGGGTCTGGACCGCAACGGATTCCACCTCAACCCGGATACTGCCTGGCGCGTCGCTCACCAGGCTTGCACGGGCAGCATCCCGGGGTACATCAGCTGGGAGCTGGCTGCCCAGGGCGTGATCGGCCCGGGCGCCGAGCAGCGGGTGTACGACGTGGCCCGAAAGTACGCCTGCCCCGTGCAATAGGTGAGCTAGCTGCGGCTTCGCCGGGACGCCATCTAAGGTTGGCCCACGATGTCCGGCGAAGTGGCAGTCGCGCTGGCCCTGGCGCTGATCTTGGCGGCGGTTGCCGCCGTCGTCGTCGTGCGCACCCGAAGGGTGGTGGCCACCCCCACCGAACGGGCCGTGCACGCCGCGCTGCACACCGCGGCCCAGGCAGCCCGCGCACTGCGGCAAGGCCTGGACACCGAATCCGCCCAAACCGCCGCACCTTTTCTCCGTGAACTGACCGGCACCGCGGGGCTCGCACTGTTCGACGACGACGCAGCCCTGCTGGCCCGCGACCACGACGACGAGGCGATCTGGCAGTCCGACACCGTCGAGGCCTGCGCCGACACCGCACGGGAATCGATCACTGCGGGCCGCCGGGTACTGCACACCGCCCGGTCGACCGCTGTCGTCGCACAGCCGCTGCTGACCGAAGGCGGCGAGGTGCTCGGCGCGCTGGTGGTACTCGCGCCGGCCAGCCCGGGTCCGGGCATGCTCGGCGCGGTCGGCGAGGTGGCCCGCTACGCCGCCAGCCAGATCGAGCTGGCTGAACTCGACGCATCGCGGGCCCGACTGGACCGGGCCGAGGTGCTCGCCCTGCGCGCCCAGATCAGCCCCCATTTCATCTACAACGCACTCAACACCATCGCGTCGTTCGTCCGCACCGATCCCGACCGGGCCCGCGAACTGGTCCTGGAATTCGCCGACTTCACCCGCTACTCCTTCCGCGCGGCCGGGCAGTACACCACGCTCGCCGACGAACTGCGCAACATCGACCGCTACCTCACTCTGGAGCGGGCCCGGTTCGGCGCCAACCTGCGGGTGCGGTTGCAGGTCGCTCCTGAGGTGCTCAACGTCGTCGTGCCGTTTTTGGCACTGCAACCCCTGGTGGAAAACGCTGTGCGGCACGGGCTGGCGGGCAACGGCGGCGGATCGGTCGAGATCGTCGCCCGCGACGCAGGCACCGAATGCGTGATCACCGTCGAAGACGACGGCGCGGGCATGGATCCCGACACGTTGCGCGCGGGTCCCGGTGACGCACTGGCCGGCCGTACCGGTGAGTCCGCGCATGTCGGATTGACCAATGTGGACCATCGGCTGCGCGCGGCATTCGGCAACGATTACGGTCTGGTGGTCGAGACAGCGGTGGGTGCGGGCACCAAAGTGGTGATGCGTGTGCCGAAGTTCCGCTCAGGGGTTCGAGCCGGCGGAGGTGCGTTGGGGTGAGCTCCAACCTGACCGTGCTCGCCGTCGACGATGAGGCACCCGCCCTCGACGAGTTGGCCTATCTGCTGGGCCGGCATCCCGATGTCGGTGAGGTGCACACCGCGTCCGACGCCACCTCGGCGCTGCGCGAACTCAACCAGCACGCCATCGACGCGGTGTTCCTCGACATCAACATGCCCGGCCTGTCCGGCATCGAATTGGCCGGGGTGCTATCCAATTACGCCGACCGGCCCGCCGTGGTGTTCGTGACCGCCCACGAGGACAAGGCCGTGGCGGCCTTCGACGTCGGCGCCGTCGACTATCTGCTCAAGCCGATCCGGCAGAACCGGTTGGACGAGGCTGTCCGTCGAGTCGCCGCCGGCGTCGCGGCTGCGCCGTCCACCCGTGCCGAACCGAGCCAGCCCGAAGACCGGGACTGGGATGTGGTGCCCGCCGAACTGGGCGGCATCACCCACCTGGTACCCCGCGACAGCATCGGCTGGGTCGAAGCCGAGGGTGACTATGCTCGCCTGCACTCGACCACCGGTGCGCACTTGGTCCGAATCCCGTTGAGCACGTTGGAAACCCGCTGGCGTGACCACGGGTTCCAGCGCATCCACCGCTCCTACCTGGTGTCGCTGCGGCAGGTCACGGGGCTGCGCACCGCCGACGGCGCGGTGCTGGTGCGACTACGCGCCAACGGAACCTCCCCGGCCGTCGAACTCCCGGTGAGCCGGCGCCAGGCCCGCGAACTGCGCGACCGGCTGGTCCGCGATCCGATGCGTTCCCTGAAACCGGCGGGCAGCGATGAGTGAGCGACCTGGTTCCTCTGGACGGCCCGCCGCCGCACGCGAACGCGTCGTGCTCGCCCACCGCCGCGGAACCCGCATGGTGCGCACCCGGGTGGAGGTGGCCGAGCAGACGCAAGTGGGCGACGCACTGGTGCGCGGCCTGGTGCGCACGCAGTTGGGACTCGCCTTGCGCCTGGCCGCGGTGGTGATCACGGTCGTAGTAGCACTGGTTCTGCTCAATTCCGCCGTACCGGAGCTGGCCGCCCTCACCGTGTTCGGGATCCGGCTCAACTGGCTGATCCTCGCCGGGCTGCTGTACCCCTTGTTGTACGGCGTGGGTCGGCTCTATATCCGGCTGGCCGAGCAGGGCGAGCGGGATTTCGTCCGCGTCGTCGACAGCGAACCATGACCGGCGCACCGCTGACCGCCGCGGCCCTGCTGGCCGCGGTCGTGGCCACCATCGCCATCGGCGCATACGGAGTCCGGTTGTCGCGCACCACTTCCGACTTCCTGGTGGCCTCACGCAGCGTCGGCCCGCAGTGGAACGCCGCCGCGATCTCCGGTGAATATCTTTCCGCCGCCTCGTTTCTCGGAGTCGCCGGCCTGATCGCGAAATACGGCGCCGACGCGCTGTGGTACCCGGTCGGTTTCACCGCGGGCTATCTGGGTGTGCTGCTGTTCGTGGCGGCACCGCTGCGACGCTCGGGGGCCTACACCGTCCCAGACTTCGCCGAATTCCGGCTCGGCTCGGCGCGCCTGCGCAAGGTCGCCATGCTCGTCGTCGTGGTGATCTGTTTGTTCTATCTGGCGCCGCAGTACCAGGGCGCCGGTCTTGCCCTCAAAACGCTTCTGGGCGTTCCGGTCTGGATCGGGCCACTGCTGGTCGCCGGAATCGTCATCACCAACGTGGTGGCCGGCGGCATGCGCTCGATCACGTTCGTCCAGGCCTTCCAGTACTGGCTCAAACTCACCGCGATCGCGGTTCCCACCCTGGCACTGCTCGGTTTGTTCATCAGCGACCGCGGTGAACTGGGCGGCCCACTGCCGCCCACGGTGCAACAGCAGACCACGGTGCAGGTCGAGACCGAGGTGGTCGTCCAGGTGATCGCACCGGCCGGCATCACGGTGTCCGGCGACCTGGACGGCAGACACGTCGACTCCGCGACGATCACCGCGCCCGGACAACACACCCTCGGCGCAGGCACGACGCTGACGCTGGCCGCGGGCGCCGCCACTCCCGTGGTGGCAGGCACACCGGGCACGGGCAGTGAATGGATCGCCTCGGGCGGGGGCCTCGGCGGTGGACATCCGCTCTACCAGGTGTTGTCCATCATCGTCGCGACATTCCTGGGCACCATGGGGCTGCCGCACGTACTGGTCCGCTTCTACACCAATCCCGACGGCCGGGCCGCCCGCCGTACCGCCCTGGCGGTGGTGGCGCTGCTGTCGGTGTTCTATCTGTTCCCGATCCTGCTCGGGGTGTTCTCGCGGTTGTACGTCCCGCAGCTCCTGATCACCGGAACTGCCGACGCCGCAGTACTTTTGGCACCGGGTGCGGCCGTCGGCGGAATCGGCGGCCAACTGCTGGCCGCCCTGGTCGCCGCCGGCGCCATCGCGGCGTTCCTGGCCACGTCCTCCGGCCTGCTGATCAGCGTCGCCGGCGCGCTGGCCACCGATGTGCTGCGCGGCCGGGTGCGCGACTTCCGGATCGCCGCGGTGATCGGCGGGCTGATCCCGATCCCGCTGTCACTGATGGTCTCGGGACTGGAGCTGTCGCGCAGCGTCGGGTTGGCATTCGCGGTCGCGGCGTCCACCCTGTGCCCGCTACTGGTGCTCGGCATCTGGTGGCGCGGCCTGACAGCGATCGGCGCGGCCTGCGGCCTCGTGGTGGGTGGATGTGTCTGCGGCGGCGCGGCACTCGCGGCGATCACCGGCGGCGTCGATGACCATGTGCTCGGCGGATGGCCCGCGGTGATGGTGGGCTACCCGGCAGCGGTCAGCGTGCCACTCGCCTTCCTCACCATGATCCTCGTCAGCCTGTTCACCCGGCCCACCCCCCGGCGTCGCCCAGATCTTCGCGCGCATGCATGTCCCGGAGCGCCTCGGCCTCGGCGTCGAGCGGGTGCCCGCAGGCTGAACCGCCTGCCGTTCAGCCTCGACGACCGACCGCTCGGCGCAGCGATGACCGGATTCGGCGTATCGACCCCGATACCCGCCCCATGTGACCCAGCTCTCAATTAGGTTCAGGCGCGATCCGCTCTCACAGCCAATTGTCAGGAGACCTCGGGTGACCGAAACCGACCTTCCCGAGAGGGTTGCCCCCACCGGGGAGCAGTTCCTCGCCATGCAGGCCAGTCCTGAATTCCAGGAGTTGCGTACCCGCCTGCGCCGCTTCGTCTTTCCCATGACCGCGTTCTTCCTGGTCTGGTACGCCCTCTACGTGGCCCTGGGCGCCTTCGCCCACGATTTCATGGCCATCCGGGTTGTCGGCAACATCAATGTCGGCCTGCTGATCGGGCTGGGCCAGTTCTTGACCACGTTCCTGATCACCGGGTTGTACGTGCGCTTCGCCAACAGGGAGCTCGACCCGAGGGCCACTGCCATCCGCGAAGAGCTGGAGGGCAACCGATGACCATCACGACGCTCGCCGCCGAAACCGTCGGTAACCCGGTGGCCAACATCGGCATCTTCAGCCTGTTCGTGGTCGTCACGATGATCGTGGTGATCAAGGCCAGCAAGCGCAACGCCACCGCCGACGAGTTCTTCACCGGTGGCCGCGGCTTCTCGGGCCCGCAGAACGGCATCGCCATCGCCGGTGACTACCTGTCGGCGGCCAGCTTCCTCGGCATCGCCGGTGCCATCGCCGTGTACGGCTACGACGGCTTCCTCTACTCCATCGGTTTCCTGGTGGCCTGGCTGGTGGCCCTGCTTCTGGTGGCCGAATTGCTGCGCAACACCGGCAAATTCACCATGGCCGACGTGCTGAGCTTCCGGCTCAAACAACGTCCGGTCCGACTCGCCGCAGCCATCTCGACGCTCACCGTCTCGCTGTTCTACCTGCTGGCCCAGATGGCCGGCGCCGGCGGCCTGGTCGCCCTGCTGCTCGACGTCAACAGCCGGACCGGCCAGTCCATCGTGATCGCCGTCGTCGGCATCCTGATGATCGTCTACGTCTTGGTCGGCGGCATGAAGGGCACCACATGGGTGCAGATCATCAAGGCCGTGCTGCTGATCGCCGGCGCCGCACTGATGACCGTGATGGTGCTGGGCAAGTTCGGGTTGAACTTCTCCGAGATCCTCGGTTCGGCTCAGTCGGCGATCTCCGGGGCCACCACCAAGGGCGTATCCAGCCGCGACGTGCTGGCCCCGGGCGCACAGTACGGCGGCTCGCTCACCTCGCAGATCAACTTCATCTCGCTGGCACTCGCGTTGGTGCTCGGCACCGCCGGCCTGCCGCACGTGCTGATGCGCTTCTACACCGTGCCGACCGCGAAAGAGGCTCGACGATCGGTGGTCTGGGCCATCGCGCTGATCGGCGCCTTCTACCTTTTCACCCTGGTGCTCGGCTATGGGGCGGCCGCGTTGGTCGGGCCGGACCGGATCCTCGGTGCGGCAGGCGGCGTCAACTCGGCGGCGCCGCTGCTGGCCTTCGAACTCGGCGGGGTGATCCTGCTCGGCGTCATCTCGGCGGTGGCGTTCGCGACGATCCTTGCCGTGGTGGCCGGGTTGACCATCACCGCGTCGGCGTCATTCGCGCACGACATCTATGCCTCAGTTTTGAAGACGCACAAGGTGTCCGAGGACGAGCAGGTGCGGGTCTCCCGCATCACCGCGGTGGTCCTGGGTGTGTTCGCGATCGGACTCGGCATCCTGGCCAACGGACAGAACGTGGCGTTCCTGGTCGCCCTGGCATTCGCCGTGGCGGCCGCGGCCAACCTGCCGACCATCCTGTACTCGCTGTACTGGAAGCGGTTCAACACCCGCGGTGCACTGTGGAGTATGTACGGCGGCCTGATCTCGACCATCGTGCTGATCGTGTTCTCCCCCGCCGTATCGGGCAGCAAGACCGCGATGATCCCCGGCGCGGACTTCGATTTCTTCCCGCTGGCCAACCCCGGCATCGTTTCCATTCCGCTGGCTTTCGCACTCGGCATCATCGGCACGCTCACCTCTCCCGACACCGGGAACGCCGAGCTCGATGCCGAGATGGAGGTGCGTTCGCTGACCGGTGTAGGCGCCGAGAAGGCCGTCGCACACTAGGCCCCGCCGTTTCCGTGGAATAACAGGCTGGGCGGCGCCGCTACCATTCAGCGTGCGCCGCCTCGCCTTTCCCTTCCTCGCCTACGCGTTCGCCGCGATCATGGTGGGCACCACGCTGCCGACCCCGATGTACGCGCTCTACGCCGACCGCATGCATTTCGCGGTGCTCACCACAACGGTCATCTATGCCACCTACGCCGGCGGTGTGCTGTTCGCACTGCTGGTGTTCGGCCGCTGGTCCGACGCAGTGGGCAGGCGGCCCATGCTGTTGGCCGGTGTGGCCGCCGCGCTGGCCAGTGCGGTGGTGTTCCTGCTCGCCGATTCCGTGCCACTGCTGCTGATCGGCCGGGTGCTGTCAGGCTTGTCGGCCGGACTCTTCACCGGAACGGCCACGGCGGCCGTCATCGAGGCCGCCCCGCACGCCTGGAAGACCCGCGCCGCGGCGGTCGCGACGGTGGCCAACATCGGTGGCCTGGGAGCCGGCCCGCTGCTGGCCGGTCTACTGGTGCAATACGCGCCGCAACCTCTCCAGCTGCCGTTCCTGGTTCACATCGGCCTCGCTCTGCTGGCGGGCATCGCAGTGTTCGTGGTGCCGGAGACGTCGGCGTGCGAAGGCCGAATCGGGTTGCAGCGGCTGTCCGTACCCAACGAGGTGCGGACCGTCTTCGTCATCGCCGCCCTGGCTGCCTTCGCCGGATTCGCAGTGACAGGCCTGTTCACCGCGGTCGCACCGTCGTTTCTGTCGACGGTGATCGGCGTCGTCAACCATGCGGTGGCCGGCGCGATCGCCTGCTCGATCTTCGCGGCATCGGCACTGACCCAGATTGCCGCGAATCGAATGGCGGCTGAGCGGGCCGTAGCGGTCGGGTGCGGGCTGCTGATCGTGGGCATGATGATTCTGACTGCGGCACTGTATTTCTCGTCACTGCCCGGCCTGATCGCAGCGGCCGTCGTATCCGGTATCGGCCAGGGCATGAGCTTCAGCCGGGGCCTGGCCGCAGTCGTCGAACGCGCCCCGGCCCAGCGTCGGGCGGAGGTCAGCTCCACCTACTTCGTCGTCGCCTACGTCGCCATCTCCCTTCCGGTGATCGGCGAGGGCCTGGCCGCGCAGTCGCTGGGTCTGCGCACCGCGGGTATCACCTTCGCGATCACCGTCGCGGCGCTGGCCGCGATCTGTCTGACCGCGATCCTGGTCGCGGAAGCCCGGGCAAAGTCGAGTGGTTCTACCTAGGGACTACGCAGTCGCGGCGCCATAGCGTTTACGCCATGACCGTTGCTGCTGACACAGCTGCCAAGAAACCCCCCGCGAAGGGGCTGTTCCCGTCCCCCGCCGAGGTCGAAGCCCAGACCCCGGCCGGCCGGGACCGCGCCATCGACGTCATCCGGATCGTCTCCCTGGTCGGTGTGGTGTTCGGCCACACCATCATGGCCACCAGCACGATCCGCGACGACGTGTTCATCTGGAGCAACCTGCTCACCGCGTCCACCGTTTTTCAGGCGCTGACCTGGGTGTTCCAGATCATGCCGCTGTTCTTCTTCGCAGGTGTGGCCGCCTCGGTGCAGTCCTGGCAACCCGGCTCCTCGTGGGGCGGGTGGCTGCTGCGACGCTGCACCCGGCTGTACCGGCCGGTGTTCTATTACCTGGCTTTCTGGACTGCCGCGCTGGCGGTACTGAGGTTCGTGCTGCCCGAACACGTCTATGAACCCATCGCCGGCATCTCCATCCAGTTGCTCTGGTTCCTCGGCGCTTACGTCCTGGTGCTGGCCGCAGTGCCACTGCTGGCCCGTATCACCACGACCGGGCAGATGGCCGGCGCGATCATCGGCACGTATGCGTTCATCGCGGCCGTCGACTTTGTCCGGATTACCGTGGACCAAGCCGGATACGCCACACTCGGCTACCTCAACACCGTGGTGTGGTTGATCCCCGGCGTTTTCGGTGTCGCCTACCGGCGCACCCTGTTGTCCAGCGCCGCCGCGCTGAAGATCGGCGTCGGCATGCTCGCAGTCAACCTGGCGTGGACGTACTTCGGCCCCTACGAACTGAGCCTGGTCGGCATCGAGACCCAGCACCTGAAGAACATGACGCCGCCCTCGCTGCTGCTGGCCGGTCACGCAATCATGATGTGCGCATTCGCGATTGCCGCCGCCCCCGCCATCAACCGCTGGGCACAGCGGCCCCGGGTGTGGTGGTTGACGGCGATCGGCAACTCAGGCGCGATGACGCTGTACCTGTGGCACATGCCGCTGCTGCTGGGTGTGCACCTGGTGTTCGACTACCTGGGCCTGGACCGCTACGACCCGGCTGCCCCGGGATTCCTGGTCCTTTCCGTGCTGCAGCTGGCGTTGATGGCCGGATTGGTTGCGCTCGCCTTCGTGGCGCTGCGGCCTTTGGAGAACAACCCGCTGCCGCTGTGGGACGGAGGCAAGGTGGCCGGAACCGGAGTCCGGAGTGCGGCGGTGGGTCTGCTGCTCTGCACGGCCGGCGCGGCCACACTGACCTCGGTCGCCTGGGGTTTGAAGGACCAGGGCGTGTACTGCGTGGCGATCATGGTGGCCGCACTGGTGGCAGCCCGGGCGCTGGCGCGCGACTGACCATCGAGACTGCGCACAGCCCATCGACACTGCGCACAGAACGCGAAATTCCACGGAATCGCGATCTGTGCGCAGTCTCGTGTCAGGCGTTGACCTCGACCGCGAACGTCTGGATATGCGGTGGATCTGTCGGTGTCAGGGAGAGAGTCACTTCGACCGCGCCACGGGCGCCGATCATTCGGTAGATCGCCTCAGTGGGCGATCGAACCTCGACTTCGTTCTGCCCCTTGTACTCACCAATCGCCTGCCGTGCGGCGGTGATGTCGGCGACCCGCTCGGCCAACGGGATGTCGAGGAGCACGTTGTCGGCGAAATCGGGCCCCTGCAACATCGACGGATCGGCGATGACGCGCTCGGCCAAATCGATGGCTGACCGTAGATGCTCGGTGGGAAGCACCTCGGCGGCTGCTTCGCGTCGGCGCAGCAGCGCATCGAGTGCAGCCCGTGCGGGCGCTGCGACCGGAGCGTAGGTCCCATTGGCGAAGGCCACGATGCCGAGCCCGCTGGCCTGGTGCCAGCCCATGTACGAACCGAAACCCGGATAGCCGCCGGGATGCTGGCTGACAGTGCCGACGCCGGGGTCAGCCTCGACGAACAACCCGTACCCATAGCCGGACAGTCCCCACGGAAAGCCCTTGCTGGTCAACCGGTTCCGCTCCCCTGGCTCCTCCACGACATCGAACGGCAGCAGGCGGTACGACTGCTGCATCTCACGGCGGGAGGATCGGGACAAGATCCGATCGTCGTTCCCGTCGCGCGGTGGAAACGCCTCGGCGAGCCAGGCCACCCACTTCGCGATGTCCGTCACGGTGCTCAGCAGACCCCCGATCGCGGAGAAGCTTCCTGGCGCGGTGAACGTTTGAGGTTCCCACTCGCCGGATGGGGTCGGCCGGTAACCCTGCGCCAGACGCTCTGACGGCACCGAGCGATAGTCGTAGGCGGTGTCGGTCAGGCCCAGTGGCAGCAGCAGCTCACTGGCCACGTGCTCGACGAAGGGCCGGCCGGCGATCGCCTCGACGACACGACCGAGAATGGCATACCCCAGATTCGAGTAGGCGAATGCGGTGCCGGGCGCGTAGGCCCCCGATACCGGACGGCGTAGCAGGGCGTCGAAATCGGACTGCGTCATCTCCTCCTGCCGGTCCGCCCACGGATCGTCACCGGGCAGGCCGCTGCTCATCGTCAGGCAGTGGCGCACTGTGATTTTCGGCGAATCCTCGGTCGGCCCGGCCAGGCCCTGCGCCCACGGCAGGCAATCGGTCACAGCGGTGTCTAAGCACAGCAGTCCTCGGTCACGCAGTTGCAGGATCGCAGCCGCGGTGAAGCTCTTCGACATCGACGCGATCCGAAAGAAACGGTCCACCGCGGGAGCCGCACCGGTGGCGCAGTCAGTGACTCCATGGCCGCTGAAATGGGCCACCTCGCCGTCGGCCAGCACCGCGATCTGCAGCCCCGGGGCTCGCCTCCGATCGTGGAACTGCTTGGCGATGTCGTCGACGACCGAAAAATCCAGCTGCATCAGGCCATCCCTGCTGTCAGTTCGCGGTGCTCCTCGTCCGGTGGGGCCAGCATCAGGAAATGGGTTTCGCCCCGCGGCCGCAGGTAGAGGACGTAGTAGGCCAAGGCAAGCAGAACAGATGCGCCGGCAACGATGAGGTCGGCACGAACTTGCTGACTGAGCACGGCGATCGACATGATGATCGCGACGATCGGCCAGAGCGGCCACAACGGCATCCGATACGGGCGGTCGAGGCCAGGAGTGCGGAGTCGGCTGACGAGAGCGGAGGCCGCGACGAGAATGAACTCCACGGCCAGTAGCGCACCGGTCCAGGTGGTCAGCGTCGCGACGTCCGAGCACAGGATCATGATCGCCCCGCCGATCCCCACCAGAATCGTTGCCAGCCAAGGTGTTCCGTATTTCGGATGCACACCCCTCAGCGCCCGGCTGATGGGCTCGGGCCACGCCATGTCTCGGCCGGTGCTGTACAGGATTCGCGCGTAGTACGGCATCAACGCGATCACGGCGTTGAGTACGGCAACGGCGATACCGAGGCTTATCACGGTGTTGAAGGTGTCGCCGCCGATCGCGGTCAGCACGTACTGCCAGGGGTTGGCCGAGTTCGAGAGCTCGGCCAGCGAGGGCGCGGCGAGGGTGGCGGCCGCGACGGGGAAAACTTCGCAGGCGACGGCGACACCCAGCGCGATGAACACGGCACGAGCGACATTGCGGCGGGCGCTCACCGTCTCCTCGGAGAAGATCAATGCACCCTGAAAACCGTTGTAGGCAAAGCTCCCCACCGCGATTCCCGCGATCAGTGCACTGAGGGTGAGCGGGCTCGCGATCCCATGCGCGTCGATAATCTCAGGATGCAGCAGGGTGGTCACCGGTCGCTGCACCTTGATGAATCCCGCCACCGCCACGAGCACCACTGCCAGGATCTCCACCACCAGCAGTACGGTCACTGCGATCGCGTTGAGCCGAACACCGAACAGCGCGATCACGGCGCCGCCGATGATGATCACGGCCCCGAGAACGTTCGCGTCCACATCGACGACGACCCTCAGGTACTCCGCCATCCCGAGCGCGACCACCGCCGGGATGAGTACGGCCTGCACCGGTCCGGTGATGAACATCGAGACGAAACCGGGAGCGCGCCCCAGAATGCGGGCGATGAACGTGTAGTCACCACCGGCGATCGGATAGGCCGCACCCAACTCCGCCCAGCAATAGGCCAGCGACAGGCCGAGGACAGCGGCGATGCAGAACGTCAACGCGGCGCCGGTTCCGTTCAACCCGAAGAGCACCGGCGCGATGATGAACGCGCCGGTGGCCGGCGTGGTTGCGGAAACGACCAGTGAGGTGTTTTCCCACAGGCTGAGGTCCCGCTTGAGTTCTTGCTTGTAGGCCTTGGGGCTGCCGGGCTGCGTTCCGCTCATTCGGCGCCTTTCTGGTGGACACCTGGGTGGGGCTCGCCGACGGGTGCGGCGGTCCGGCCGATGATCCGGACGGTGTGATCTTGGCGATACTTTCGAGCCGTGTCAACAGCGATGACAACAATGTTGTCCCCAGAGTGGACACCGGTTGCGCCGATCCGTGGGCTGAGCGTGCGATGCTGTGGACCGTGGACCGCAGCCGACGAGCCCAGGTATCGCCCACCCGTAGCGGTGCTGTTCGGCTGGACCGCGGCGTGATCCTGCGAGCGGCTCAGGAGATCTGTGACCGCGACGGTTTGAGTGCGCTCACCCTGCGGCGGCTCGGTAACGAACTCGGAGTCGACGCCACGGCGATGTACCGGCATTTCCGGGACAAGGCCGAACTGATCTCAGCCTTGATCGACGACTTGTTTCGGCTGGAAGTCGACGAGCCCGACCCACAGGGCCACTGGCGTGACAACCTCCGCAAACTGATGATCCAGTGGTGGCAGATCTATCGCAGACACGAGGGTCTGGCCGCGGCCATGGCCGGTCAGCCCGACGACGAGCCGCAACTGTTCCACCTCACCGAATGGACTGTCCGTGAGCTCATTCGTGCCGGCGTCGGCGAGAGCGAACTCGGCCTCTACCACCAGACCATCTATAACCACACGGTCGGAAACGGCTTGGTCGCCGCGTTGTCACCGTGGTTGACCGACGTCGAGTTACGCGACGAGCAGCGCAGGCATTACGCCGCGCTGGATCCTCGTCGCTTTCCCTCCTCCGCCAGCGTTGCCCCGACCATCTACCCGGACACGGCCGAGGTCTTCGAGTTCAGCGTGGAGGTCCTGCTCGACGCCATCGAGAAACGGGGCCAGATCGCAACTCGGCAACGCGACTGACGCATCGAGAGTGCGTACAGGCCGCGGAATTCCACGGAATCGCGACCTGTGCGCAGTCTCGGGTACAGGTAGCTAGCCGCTCTTGCGACGGAATTCGCGGCGGTTCTCCACCGGGCCATGAGCTCGCGGTTGGTTGCGGCCGCCGTCCTTGTGCGCGGTACCTCCGGACGACTGCGCCTTCTTGCGCTCCAGGGCCTCCCGGAATTTGCGCTTGTTGTCGTCTTCCGGTGTGTCGTCAGCCATACGCCGCAGCGTAGCCCGACTCCGACGCGATAGTCACGCCTATTACCGACGGCCGGGCGGCATCCCGTACACGTGGGTGATCGGCAGGGTCAGCAGCACCCGGCGGTCGTCGACCATGGCACGCCGATAATCGTCCCAGTCGGGATGCTCACCGGCGATGTTGCGGTACAAGGCAATTAGCCCCTCGACCGTGTCGTCGTCGGGCGAAGCGGCAGGTGGGGTGAGGATCGCATCACCCTCGGCAACCGCATACGCCCAGCCGTCATCGGAGCTGACATGGATGGATGCCCGTGGATCCCGCCGCAGGTTGCGGGTCTTGGCGCGGGGCTCGGTGATGGACACCTGGATCTGCACCGCCCGCGGATCGAAGTAGTAGGAGACATTCGACAGCTGCGGACGACCGTCCTGTTTTATCGTCGCGAGAACCCCCATCGAGTTGCCGCCGATCAAGGCCAAAAGCTTGTCGTCGAAAACCTGGCGCCCCATGTGACGAGGGTACGTCTTTACCATCGGTTCGATGAGCGTGATTGACGGCAACACCCTTGACGGTGTCTCGGCGACCTCCTTGTGGACCTTGAGCAACCGCGGCCTGGAGGCCAGGCGTTCCGACGGGGTGATCCGTGACCCGTGGGCGGTGGCCCTGCGCGACTCGATCGACTACGACTACGGCAAGTTCGGCAGGCCCACTCAGGCGCATGCCCTGAGGGCTCTGGCATTCGACGTGGAGACCCGCGACTACCTCTCGACCCACCCGAAGGCTGCGGTCGTGGCACTTGCCGAGGGCCTGCAGACCAGTTTCTGGCGACTCGACCAGGCCGGTGTCGCCGATGAATTGACCTGGTATTCAGTCGATCTACCGCCCGTGATCGCCATCCGGGACAAACTGTTGCCTCATGACGACCGCATCGTGGCACTGGCCCAGTCAGCGCTCGACCGCAGTTGGATGGATCGGGTGGACGCCACCGACGGAGTGTTCATCACCGCAGAAGGCCTGCTGATGTATCTCGAACCCGAAGACGTGCGCAGCCTGATCGCCGACTGCGCCGCGCGGTTTCCCGGCGGCCGCATGATGTTCGACTCCATTCCGCACTGGGTGAGCCGGCGCACCATCAAGGGCTTGCGCCTGTCGGACCGCTACATCGCACCGCCGATGCCGTTCGCCCTCACCGCCGACGAGGGCCTGGCGATGGCGGGGACGGGACCCGGGGCCGTGCCCGGGGTGCGGTCGGCCCGTGACGTGCCGCTGCAACAGGGCCGCGGCCTGTTCAAGCTCGCCGCTCAGCCATGGCTGGACCGGATCGGTGCAGTCCACCGCGGCAGGCCGTCCATGACGGTGCTGGGCTTCTGACCGGCCGCTGCTGGAACGCCATGACACCACTGCCCCGACGCCTGCTGACGGTGCTCGCGACGTTGCTGGTCGCCGCCGTCGCCTCAGCCTGCGCGGCGGAGACCAGGACCGCTCAGATCGAGGTGGTGCCCGAGGTACTGACCTTGCCCGGTGAGACCGTCACCCGCTTCCACTACCTGCCCGACGGACCGTCCGACAGCCGGTTCCCCGACCAGAACTGGGCAGACCTGTACATGCCCGCAGGCAACCATGCGTTCAACTCGGTGCCGTTGGTGGTACTCATCCACGGTGGTGGCTGGAAGAGCACCATGGGCGCCGGTGTGCTCGACGGGCTCGCCCGCGAGCTCGCAGGCCGGGGCATGGCCGTCTACAACATCGAGTACCGCCGCGTCGGGTCGGGCGGCGGATGGCCCACCACGTTCGACGACGTGGCTAGCGCCATGGACTACGTCGCGAAGTTGACGCTGCGATACCCGCAGTTGGCCGCCGACGACGCGCTCGTGGTCGGCCACAGTGCGGGAGCGCAGCTGGCGGTGTGGGCCAGCACCCGACATGACCTGCACGGCGATGAGGTGGGGTCCCGGCCCCTGTTCCGGCCGACCCGCGTCATCTCGCTGGCCGGTCCGCTCGACATGGTCTACGCCGCCAACCGCGGCGACAATCACATCGTCGCGGTGCTCGGCGGCCGTCCGGCAGAGGTGCCGCAGCGGTACGCCTCGGTGGACCCGATCCAGAACCTCGACCCCGAGGTGCCGGTGATCGCGGTACACGGGACCCTGGACACCGTTGTCTCCCCGGCCAATTCGCAGCGTTACGTCGCCGCACTCAAGAAGCGCGGCGGGCGGGCGTCGCTCGAAATGATCCCCGGAGAGAACCACACGTCGATTGTGTCGACCCGCTCTCCCGGCTTCAAGCGGGTACTGCATCTGATCACCGCGACATCTGAGGCCGAACAGGACCAGTTGCCGGTGAAGTGAGCATTACGCTTGAGCGGTGAGCCGCTACATCGCGTTCCTCCGTGGCGTCAACGTCGGGGGCGTCAACCTCAAGATGGCCGAGGTGGCCAAGGCCATGGAGGCAGCCGGGTTCACCGAGGTCCGCACCATCCTGGCGAGCGGAAATGTCTTGCTGGACAGCACTTCCAAAGCCGCGAAGGTTCGCAGCACGGCCGAGAGGGCACTGCGAGACGCCTTCGGTTACGAGGCCTGGGTGTTGGTGTACGACCTGCCCACCCTGCAGAAGATCTCGCAGGCATACCCATTCGAACGTGAGGTACCCGACCACCACTCCTACGTCACGTTCGTCAGCGACGACGAGTTGCTCGGCGAGCTCGCGGCCCTCACCCCTGGCCCGGACGAAAAGGTGCAACGCGGCGACGGTGTGCTCTATTGGCAAGTGCCCCGGGCCGCCACGCTGGACAGTGCGATCGGCAAGACCATGGGTAAGAAGCGCTACAAGTCCTCTACGACGACCAGGAACCTGCGCACCCTGGACAAGGTGCTGCGCTGACGCGTCACCCGCGGGCTCGTCGCATCCATCCCAATCCCGCGCTGGTGCCGGCGGCCGGACGGTACTCGCAGCCCACCCAGCCGTCGTAACCGGTTTCATCGATCACGGCGAACAGGTGGTCGATCGCCAGCTCACCGCTGTCCGGTTCGTGCCGGTCGGGGACGCCGGCGATCTGCAGATGTCCGACCCGCCCGGTCGGGATGTCCGATCGCAGCCGGACGGTCACATCGCCCTCGGTGATCTGACAGTGGTAGAGATCGAGTTGCACCTTGAGGTTCGGTGCCCCGATCTCATCCACGATCTGATGCGCCTCGCCCTGCAGGCTCAGCAGGTAGCCCGGCATGTCACGTTGGTTGATGGGTTCGATCATGACGTCGACGTGACCGGCGGCCTGCGCGGCAGCCCAGGTGAGGTTGCCGCGGTAGACCGCCAGCCGTTCCTCGCGGTCGGCATCGGTCGGGATCACCCCCGCCATCACGTGGACACGTGGGCAGTTCAGCGCCGAGGCGTACTCCAGTGCGCGCTCGAAGCCAGCCCGGAACTCGGGCTCCCGGCCCGGTAGCGAGGCGATACCGCGCTCCCCTGCCTCGAAATCACCAGGAGGAGCATTGAACAATGCCTGGCACAGCCCCGCGGCATCGAGACGGCGGCGTAGTTGCTCAGCCGGGTAGTCGTACGGGAACAGGTATTCCACCGCGGTGAATCCGTCGGCTGCCGCTGCGGCGAACCGGTACAGAAAGTCGTGCTCGACGTACATCATCGACAGATTGGCGGCAAAGCGGGGCACGGCAGACTCCTTCCGGCAGACCCGGTCAGCGGTTGAGGTCATCTTTGCGCGTGCGGTCAGCGAGAATGGCACCGGCCGCCGTAACGCAGGTACATTCGCGCCATGACGGGTGGCCCAGGCAGGGTGAGTGGCAGTGCGCTCACCGGCGTTTCCGAGACCGCACTTCTGACCCTGCAGGTACGCGCCCATGAGGCCCGCCGCCCGGACGGCCTGATCGACGATCCGATGGCCGTGCAACTGGTCGACTCGATCGAGTTCGACTTCGCCAAGTTCGGCTATACCCGCCGCCAAGACATGGCCCTGCGGTCCTTGTTGTTCGATCGGATGACCGGCAACTACCTGCGCGACCATCCGCAGGCCACTGTGGTGGCGCTGGCCGAGGGACTGCAGACCAGTTTCTACCGCCTCGACGTGGCCGGACTGGGTCATGAGTTCCGTTGGCTGTCGGTCGATCTGGAGCCGATGATCGAGCTGCGCAACAAGCTGATACCCAAACCGGACCGGGTAACGCAGTGTGCGCAGTCGGCACTGGACTTCAGCTGGATGGACCAGGTCGACACCGGCCACGGCGTCTTCATCACCGCCGAGGGCCTGCTGATGTACCTGCAGCCCGAGGAAGCCATGTCGCTGATTCGCGCCTGCGCGCAACGTTTTCCGGGCGGGCAGATGTTGTTCGACCTGCCGCCGGCATTCTTCGCTTTCCTGACGCGCAAGGGGCTGCCGACCTCGATGCGTTACCGCGTACCTCCGATGCCCTTCAGCCTGTCGCCCTCGGAGGTGGCCGATCTGGTCAACACTGTCCCCGGGGTACGGACGGTGCGCGATCTGCCGATGCCGCCGGGCAGAGGCATCGTGTTGAACACCGCGCTGCGGGTCATGCGCCTGCCGGTCTTCGAGCCCGTCCGTCCCGTGATGACTTTGCTGGAGTTCGGTTAGACCACCGGATCAGGCGATAACCAGAGATTTTTCGAACCGCAGTGCGGGATCCTCTACCGGTCCCTTACGCAGCGTCTCGGCGTCGAGCGTGTAGTTCATCGTCATCTGCCACGGTCCGTCGACTCCCTGCCGTGGAATCTCGTCGATCGAACGCTGCACATACCCGGCTGCGAAATCCAGCAGCGGGCGGGTCTGCGAACCGGTGAACTCCGGCTGCACGGCATCGAATCCATTGTCGTCCATGTGCTTCAACAGCCGGCAGAAGTGCTCGCAGAGCAGTCCGACCTTGAGGGTCCACGACGAGTTGGTGTAGCCGAAGGCGAAGGCGAAGTTCGGCACACCCGAGAGCATGATGCCCTTGTACGCCACGGTGTTCGACAGATTCACCGCCTGGCCATCCACGGTCAGCGTCATCCCGCCGAACAACTGAATGTTGAGACCCGTTGCGGTGACGATGATGTCGGCCTCTAGCTCGCGGCCGGACTCCAGCAGGATGCCGCGCTCGGTGAATGTCGCGATGCGGTCGGTGACCACCGAGGCGCTGCCGTTGCTGATGGCTTTGAACAAGTCTCCGTCGGGCACGGCGCACAGCCGCTGGTCCCAGGGGTTGTAGCGGGGCGCGAAGTGCTCGTCGACGGGGTATCCCTTGGGCAACTTGCCCGCGTTGATCTTCTGGATCAGCCACCGGGCTGCGGTCGGGTACTTCTGGCACAGCACGTAGACGGAGCGTTGCTTGATGATGTTCTTGCGCCGGGCCGCGGCATATCCGAGGCGGTCGCCCAGGAGGCGCTTGGCGGTGTTGGCGAAGGCGTCCTTGGCCGGGACGGGAAGCACATAGCTGGGTGAGCGCTGCAGCATCGTCACGTGCCCGGCGGTCGGCGCCATCGATGGCACGAGGGTGACGGCGGTGGCGCCGCTGCCGATCACGACGACCCGCTTGCCGGCGTAGTCGAGATCCTCTGGCCAGTGCTGGGGATGAACGATGTGTCCGGTGAATCGGTCCCGGCCTTCGAAGTGGGGGGTGTAGCCCTGGTCGTAGCGGTAGTAGCCGCCGCCACAGAACAGCCAGTTGGCCGAGATCTGGACCAACTCGACGCCCCGCCCGTCGGCGTGTGTCCTCTCGATGTCCACGGTCCAGCGCGACCTCGTCGAATCCCAGTCCGCGCCGAGCACCTTGTGGTGGAACCGAATGTGGCTGTCGATGCCGTTCTCGGCAGCGGTCTCGCGCAGGTAGGCCAGGATCTTGTCGGCCGTGGCGATGGCATGCTCGTCGCGCCAGGGCTTGAACTCGTAGCCGAAGGTGTGCAGATCGGAGTCCGACCGAATCCCGGGATACCGGAACAGGTCCCAGGTGCCGCCGGTGACGCCGCGGGCCTCCAGGATCGCGTAACTGCGCTGGGGGTGCTCGCGCTGCAGATAGTAGGCGGCGCCGATGCCCGAGATGCCGGCACCGACGATCAGCACGTCGACGTGGTCCGTATCACTCATAGAACGATGGTCCCGCCCGCGTTGACCACCGCCAAGGTCAGAAATCACCACTTTTGCGTTGTACTGGTGCACTATGCACCGACAGGCCTACGGTGAGCTCATGGCCGCCTGGACACTACCCTCACCACGAGTCAGAGAACTGATCCGGCAATGTGCACTGGTCGTCGTCAACCCCCGCGCCGAATGGCTCGACGAGTACGACGCCGCAGTCCTCGGCGCCAACCCGACGGTATCGGCCGATCCCGAGCTCGCGGCAGCCATCATCCGCAGCAATCATGCCAACCTCTACTTCTGGGGCACGGCGAACGTGCGCGACCCCGGCGCACCGGTGCCCCCGAACACCGGACCCGAGCCGCTGGCCATCGCGCGCGAGCTGGTACGCCGAGGAATCGACGCCTTCGCCCTCGATGCGTACCGGGTAGGTGAGGGCGTGGCGTGGCGGCGGCTGCTGGAAATCGCGTTCGGCCTGACCTCGGATCCGGCCGAACTGCACGAGCTGTTGGACGTGTGCTCGCGGTCCGTCAGCGCCTTCGTCGACGCCACCCTTGCCGGTATCGCTGCCCAGATCGAACTGGAGCGCGACGAACTGACCCGCGGCACGCATGCCGAACGGCGCGAGACCGTCGCATTGCTGCTCGACGGCGCACCGATCCCTCGGCAGCGCGCGGAGTCACGCCTGGGCTACGCGTTGAGCGGACCACACACCGCAGCCGTGATCTGGTGCGAGGATTCCGAGGCCGACCTCTCCGATCTGGACCGGGTCGCCACGGCATTCGGCCAATCCTGCGGCGACCCGAAACCGCTCAGCGTGCTGGCCAGTAGCGCCACCCGCTGGGTGTGGGCGGCAGGCAGCCCTGACAGCACCGAGGGCATGTCCGGACTGGGCGATGCCGCCGCACCGTCGAGCGGTATCCGGATCGCCATCGGTCCGACGGCAGCCGGGCCGGACGGGTTTCGGCGCAGTCATTTCGATGCGATCACGACGCAGCAGATGATGGCCCGGCTGCACTCCACACAGTCGATCGCCCAGTTCGCCGATGTCGAACTGGTGGCATTGACCACCGCCGATCCGGATCGCGCCGCCGAGTTCGTCAGCCGCAACCTCGGTGACCTCGAGACAGCCGACCCCGAACTACACGAAACAGTAAGGGTATTCGTCAACGAGCAGTGCAACGCCTCACGCGCCGCAGCCCGGCTGTACCTACACCGCAATACGCTGCTGCGCCGATTGGCCCGCGCCGACGCACTGCTGCCGCGTCCGCTTGCCGACAACAGCGTCGCGGTAGCCGTCGCCCTGGATCTGCTGCGCTGGCACGGTAATCGGACCGGCTGACCGGATCCGGGATCAGTCGAACTCGTTGTCCAGATAGCTCAGGGCATCGGCCTTACCGATACCCAACGCACGGGCGGCCTCGGCGAACGAATGCGCGGCTGCGGCCATCGCCGCATCCGCCGGATCGGCCCGGGCGACGAACGTGCCGTACCGACCCCTGGTCTCCAGGACCCCTGCCGACTCCAACTCACGATAGGCCCTGGCCACCGTGTTGACCGCGAGCCCGACCTTCCCTGCCAGTTCACGCACCGTCGGCAATCGGGTGCCCGGCGTCAGACGGCCCTGCCGAATGCCCTCGATAATCTGAATTCTGAGTTGATCGAACAACGGTTTGTCCGCGCTCGGATCGACCAGAACCCATTCCCCCAACTCGACCACGTGCTCAGTATCACCCAAACCGACTACGTTGGTGATGTGCAAGTGACTGTCCTCAGCGGTGCCGGCATCTCGGCGGAGAGCGGTGTCCCCACCTTCCGCGACGTGGAGACGGGCCTGTGGGCAAAGGTGGACCCTTACGAGATATCCAGCATCGAAGGCTGGCAGCGGCACCCGGAGAAGGTCTGGGCCTGGTATCTGTGGCGCCATTACATGATGGCGCATGTGTTGCCCAACGACGGGCATCGCGCCGTGGCGGCCTGGCAGGACTTCGCCGACGTCCACGTCATCACCCAGAACGTCGACAACCTGCATGAGCGGGCCGGCAGCACCAACGTCTATCACCTGCACGGCAATTTGTTCGAGTTCCGTTGTGATGCTTGCGGTTCGCGATTCGAGGGTGACCTGCCGGAGATGCCGGAGCCGGTCGAGACCATCGAACCCCCGGTATGTCCGTGCGGCGGCCTGATCCGGCCGAGTGTGGTGTGGTTCGGCGAGCCTCTTCCCGACGACGCCTGGCAACGGTCAGTGCTTGCAGTCAGCAACGCCGACGTGGTGATCGTGGTGGGCACCAGCTCGGTCGTCTATCCGGCGGCAGGTCTGCCCGAGGCGGCCCTGGCGGCAGGCACCGTCGTGATCGAGGTCAATCCGGAACGCACACCGCTGTCCGACAGCGCCACGCTGTCGTTGCGCGAGACCGCAGCCGGCTCCCTGCCGAACCTGCTGCAGCGGTTACCCACCCTGCTCGGTAGTCGCGACGCGGGCTAGGCCGGCCTGACCGCGCGTCCGATCGCGAATTCCGTCACCGGCAGCGGCACCCAGGCCGGCATCGCCATCTCGCGGTGCGCGGTCTCCACCTGGAATCCGCTGTCGGCGATGGCCTGCTCGGTGTGCCGATGGGTGTGGCAGTTGCCGAACAACCGCGGCCATACCGTGGCATCGGCCGCCCGCTGCATCCGGGAGCGCCAGCCGGTACCCGCAACATGCTCCAGGTACCGCAGCTCGCCGCCGGGGCGGACAATCGAAAACAACTGGCGCAGAACCGTCTCGGGCTGATCGATCGAGCACAGCACCAACGAGCACACCACCGCATCGAACGGCTCTACGCTGCTGAACTTCTCGGCAGTGTCGCTGGTGACCGTCACCGGTACCGGAGCCAGCCCCGCCGCGTCACGGGCCACCTCGGCAAGGTGACGTTCGGGTTCGATGGCGACCACCTCGGTCACCGTCGGCGGATAGAAGGCGAAGTTGGTGCCGGTACCCGCGCCGATCTCCAGGACGCGGCCGCTGAGTCCGGTGAGATTCTCACCGCGCAACCGGCGCAGCGCCTGCGGCTCCGAACTCGACAGCGTCTTCCACACCCGCGCGAAGAACGGATTGTCCACGGTTCTGTCGGTCACGGCTTCTGCCCTTCTTCGGTCGGTTCGCTGTCCAGGCCCTTCAACCGGGCGATGGTCTCCATGGGCTCCAGGTCGGTTCCGATGATCCCCGACGCGATCTGACCAGTACACACCGCCCGCAGCACCCGGTCGGTGAACTCCTCGACATCTCCCCAAGGCAGATAGGGTTTGGAGATCAGCAGCGCCGCTACTCCGTGCGCCGCGGTCCACAGTTCCAAGGCCAACGTCGTGGCGTCACCCGGTGGGTAGATACCTTCGCTGATCAGAGCCTCCATCGCGGCCCGCATGTGCTGGAACGCAGAGCTGTTCAGCGCGGTGTCGACGTCACTGCCGGGCCTGCCCTCACCCATCGTGGCCAGCCGGTACAACTCAGGCGTACGCCTGGCGAAGTTCACGTAGGCGTGCCCCTGCGCGCGCAACACCTCGATGGTGGAGGTGTGATCGGCGGCGGCACGCTGCATCTCCTCGTCGAGTTTCTCGAAGTAGCGCGAGCACACCGCGTCCAGCAGTGTGTCCTTGTCCTCGAAGTGCAGGTAGATCGACGGCGGTGTGACCCCGACCCGCTCGGCCACCGAGCGAATCGACACTGCCTTGGCATGACCGGTTTCCAGCAGCAGTTCGGTTGTGGCGTCGAGGATCTGATCACGCAGCAGCTCGCCGGAGCCGCGCGGTGCACGGCGCCGTTTACGTGACTGGATCACCACGCTAACCAGGATCCTTCACACCGGCTCCGGCCCGCTCGCACTCGTCCGGTTCTCGGGGCGCATCGCCGGACACGGCGTCGTCCGGACCCGATTCGCTGATCCCGATGCGCTCGTGCAACCGGGCCAACGGTGCGGGTGCCCACCAGTTCCACTGCCCCATCAGGTGCATGAAGGCCGGCACCAACAGCATGCGCACCAACGTGGCATCGACCAGTACCGCAATGGTCAGGCCCAGGCCGAACATGCGCATGAAGGCGACCTGCGCGGCGATCAGCGCGGCAAAGGAGATCGACATCAGCAATGCCGCGGCAGTCACCACCCGACCGGTACGGGCCAGGCCGAGCGCGACGCTCTCGTCGTTGCGTTGCCGCGGGGACATCTCAGTACCGTCAGCCCGGGGCCGGCCGGATTCGAGCCAGTACTCGCGGATCCGCGAAACCAGGAACACCTCATAGTCCATCGACAGACCGAATGCGATGCAGAACAACAACACCGGAAGATTGGCCACCAGCGTGCCCGTCGATGTGGTGCCCAGTGCCCCCAGATGGCCGTCCTGGAAGATCCACACCAACGCACCGAACGCGGCCGACAGAGACAAGATGTTGAGCACCAACGCTTTCAGCGGGAGCACCACACTGCCGGTGAGCAGGAACAGCAGTACGAATGTGATTGCGGCGATGACGCCGAGCACCATCGGCAGCCGCGAGGTGATCGCATGCGAGCTGTCACGGTTGACCTGCGCGAGACCGGTGAACTGGACCTCGGCCGGGGCGGGAACGGCATGCAGGGCGTCGAGCTGTGCCTCAGAGGCATCGCTGAACAACGGCACATGGCTCCCGACGGTGAGATACGCGCTGCCCTCGGCCATTCCGGTTCCCGAGGTCGGCGGGCCGACGCGACGGCCGTCGACGAAGGTGCCGCCGGGCGCGGACACCGAGACCCCGTCGGCGGCGCGGGACAGCTCACCGGCGTACCGGTCGAGTTGAGCTGGAGTCAGGCGGGTCACGTCGGGCAGCACCACGGTGACCGCGGTCGAGGAGTCGACCGCGAAATCGTTGCGCAGCTCGTCGCCGAGTTGCCGGGACGACGCCGACGACGGCAGCACCCGGTCGTCGGGGAAGCCCCACTTGATGCCGAGGAACGGTGCGCCGAGCATGAGCAACAGCGCGATCACCGCGAGCCCGACCGGAACCGAGCGGCGCATGACCCGCTTGGTCATGCGGTACCAGAACGTCTGCTCGACGGGTTTGCGCACCGGCTCGGGCCGGCCCAGGACCCGTCGGAGGAACCGGCGCACGTCGTAGGCGTCGAGGCGATCCCCCAGCAGCACGATCGCGGCCGGGGCCACCACGATGGCGGCGAAGGCCGCCAAGGCCACCACCGCGATGCCCGCGTAGGCAAACGACTTGAGGAAGTACATCGGGAACAGCACCATCGCGACCATCGACAGTGCCACTGTCATCGCCGAGAACAGCACCGTGCGCCCGGCCGTCACCATCGTGCGCACCAACGCCCGGTCCGGGTCGGCGCCGTCGGCCAACTCGTCGCGGTAGCGGCTCACGATCAGCAGCGTGTAGTCGATGGCCAGCGCCAGCCCCATTGCAACGGTGAGGTTGAGCGCGAAGATCGAGACGTCGGTGACCATGGTGAACCCGCGCAGCACCGCCAGTGACCCGAGTATCGCGAAGCCGCCGACCGCCAGCGGCAACGCCGCGGCGAGCAGTCCGCCGAACACCCACACCAGCACCAGGAAGCTCAACGGGATCGCGATCGATTCCATCATCAAGAGGTCTTTTTCGCTCTGCCCGTTGATCTGGACGTAGATCATCGCCTCACCGCCGGCGCGCACCGTGACACCGTCGCGGTCGTGCACGAGTTGATCGGTGAGCTCCTTGGCGTGCTTCTGTGCGCCGCTCTCGCCGCCGGTGATGCCGGCCAGGATGAGGCCGGTCTTGCCGTCCTTGCTGATCAGCGTCGCCGCCGCAGGCGGGGGCACGGTCCAGGCCGAGCTGACCTCGGTCACGTACGGCGAAGCCTTGAGTTTGGCGGCGATGTCGGTGCCCACGGCCCTGGCCGCCGGGCTGTTCGCACCGGCCGCCGAGTCGTCGGCGACGCTGATGACCAGCTGCATGTCGCCGCGCGCGAACTTGTCCGACAGCAGCGCCGTTGCCCGTGCCGACTCCGACGTCGGGTCCTGGAATCCGCCCGCCGACAGGCTCTTGGCGACGGGAATGCCGAATACGCCGGCGGCGACCATCACCAATGCGGCCACTGCGAGAACCCGTCGCGGCGCGGCGAGGGCCAGATGTGCGATGCGGTGGAGCAATGCGCGTCCTTCCCCGATTGGTATCGCCGTTAAGTTAACAACGGTAAGTTTCCAGCGTCAATGTGGGCCTCTCCTTAGATACGGCGACGGACGTCGATGGGTTCACTCCGGCATGTCGCGATGAGTTCGGGCGCGTGCACACGTCTAATCGGGCATGACCAACACCATCGAAACCGGCGCCGCGACCGCTGACATGACCGATACCGGCTTGCTCCTCCTGCGTATCGCCACCGGCGCAACCATGCTCCAGGCCGGCCTGATCAAGGCTTTCGACTTCGGCACCGCCGTCGGATTCATGGAGTCCAGCGGCTGGCGGCTCCCGGCGTTTGGCGCCTTCATGGTCACCGCGGCCGAGACACTCGGCGGCATCGGCCTGCTGCTCGGCATCCTGACGCCGCTGGCGGCCTGCGCCGTGATCGGCGCGATGGTCGACGCCTGGGCCGTGAACGTCTCGGCCGACGCCTTCTGGTCGCAGCCGTTCAACGTGCCGTTCCTGGCCGCGTTCGGCGCGGCGGCGCTGCTGTTCACCGACGCAGGGGCCTACTCGGTGGACCAGCGGGTGTTCGGCCGCTCCCGGGTATCGGGCCGGGCATCTGTGGGGCTGGCCTTCATCGGCGTCGCCGTCGCCGTGGTCACGTGGATCGCACTGAACGGGACCAACCCCATCCACTTCACGAAGCCGGGTGCCTGACCACAGCGTGTGCCGTTCGCGTCGATATCCACACCAGGGCTGCGCCCAGCTCCTCAAGCGACCCTGCGGTAGAAATCGGCGCAGCCGCACAGCCGCGGAGTGGTCCGCCGCCGGCAGGAGCTACTCACCAGAAACCTACCCAAAAGTAGGATTGCCACCATTTTCCGAACCGTGACTCAAAGATTCCTTAATGGTGACCCATACGCTCAGTGTCATGTGGATCGACGACACCAGTGCCGATGTCATCAAGGTTGACTTCGAGGCCCTCTACCACGGCGATGTCCTCGTCGAGGGTGAAACCTCCGAACAGTTTGACGACTTCCAAGAACTGCCCACCGCAGTATGAGAAAACGCGCGCCTCGCGGCGCGCGTTTCCCATCTAGAATTTGCTGTAACTCGCCCCTCTCCGGGGCCACAGTCCTCGCTCAGGCGAGGACTGCTTCTTTCTCCGGCTCGGCCTCGCCCGCGCCGATCATGTTCGCCAGGCGCCCACTGATCAGCTCCTCGGCCTCGGACACCATCCGCGAGACGAGCTCGCCGCAGGTGGGAATGTCGTTGATCAGGCCCATCGAGGTCCCGACCGACCAGATACCGGCGTCAAGATCACCGATCTCATAGACCTTCACGCCCCGTTTGCCTGCCACCAGATCCTTGACGTCCTCGAACTGGCCGCCGTCCTTGAGGATCTGCACCACCTCACGCGAGACCGTGTTGCTCGCGACGCGCGCAGTGTTGCCCAGGCTGCGGAAGATCAGCTCGGTGTCGAGCTCGGTGCCCGCCACGATCGCTTCCTTCACGTTCTGATGGATCGCCGATTCCGCGGTGCACATGAACCGCGAGCCCATGTTGATGCCGTCGGCGCCCAGCGCCAGCGCGGCCACCAGACCACGTGCGTCGGCGAAACCGCCCGAGGCGATCATCGGGATCTCGATCTTGGCCGAGGCGGCCGGGATGAGCACCAGGCCCGGGATGTCGTCCTCGCCGGGGTGTCCGGCGCACTCGAACCCGTCGATGCTGATGCCGTCCACACCCAGGCTCTGTGCCTTGACGGCGTGACGCACCGAGGTGCACTTGTGCAGCACCTTGATCCCGTTCTCGTGGAACATCGGCAGGTGCGGCGCCGGGTTGGAGCCCGCGGTCTCGACGATCTTGATGCCGGAGTCGACGATCACCTGGCGGTACTCGTCGTATGGCGGCGGGTTGATCGTCGGCAGGATCGTCAGGTTCACCCCGAACGGCTTGTCGGTGAGCTCACGACACCGCTCGATCTCCTTGGCCAGATCGGCCGGGGTGGGCTGGGTGAGCGCGGTGATGAAACCCAGCGCACCCGCGTTCGCCACGGCCGCAACGAGTTCGGCCCGGCCGACCCACTGCATGCCACCCTGCACGATCGGGTGCTCGACCCCGAACGTCTCGGTGAACTTCGTCTTCAATGCCATATCAGTCCTTACCTGGGAGCCATGCGGATAGCGCCGTCGAGGCGGATCACCTCGCCGTTGAGCATCGGGTTCTCGATGATGTGCACGGCCAGGGCACCGTACTCATCGGGATCGCCGAGCCGGGCCGGGTGCGGCACCTGCTGCCCCAGCGACTTCTGCGCCTCCTCGGGCAGCGAGCCCAGCAGCGGCGTCTTGAACAGACCCGGCGCGATGGTGCACACGCGGATCAGCTCACGCGAGAGGTCACGCGCGATCGGCAGGGTCATGCCGACCACACCGCCCTTGGACGCCGAGTAGGCGGCCTGGCCGATCTGACCGTCGAACGCCGCCACCGACGCGGTGTTGATGATGACGCCGCGCTCCTCGCCTGCCAGCGGTTCGGTCTTGGCGATGCGCTCGGCCGACAGCCGGATCACGTTGAACGTGCCGATCAGGTTGACCTCGACCACCTTGCGGAAGCCGTCGAGCGGGAACGCACCGTTCTTACTCAAGGTCTTGATCGCGTTGCCGATGCCCGCGCAGTTGACGTTGATCCGCACGGGGCCAAGCGATTCCGCGACGTCGAGCGCCTTGGCCACGCCCGCCTCGTCGGTGACGTCGGTGGCGACGAACTTGGCCCGATCACCCAGTTCGGCCACCACCTCTTCACCCTTGAGGTCGATCACGACCACCTGAGCACCCGCATCCAGCAGTCGCTTGGTGGTGGCCAGGCCCAGGCCCGAGGCTCCGCCGGTGACGACGGCTACCGCGTCCTTGATCTCCATGTACCGCATTCCTTTCCGGCCGGCTTGCCGCCGGCCCCTTTGGTCGAACCAAACAGTGGTTGAACTAAACCCAGTCCCGCAGAACGGCTTCCGTATCGGCCCCGCGGGGACGCGGCGGAGTCGGCTCGGCCGTGGTGCTGCGCGAGAACCGCGGTGCCGGCATCGGCTGCAGGTGGCCCCCGTCGTCGAAGAACGTGTCGCGCTCGGCGATGTGCGGTTCGGTTAGCACCTCGGCGAACGACAACACCGGCGTGGCACACGCATCGGTGCCGGCGAACACCTTGGCCCAGTGATCGCGATCGTGGGCGGCGAAGGCCTTGGTGAAGGCCTCACGCAGCTCGGGCCAGCGGGCCATGTCGTTCTGCCCCGGAAGATCTGCGCCGTCCAGGCCCAATCCCTTGAGCAGCTCCGCGTAGAACTGCGGCTCGATGGCGCCGATGGCCATGTACTTGCCGTCGGCGGTCTCGTAGGTGTCGTAGTAGGGCGCGCCGGTGTCGAGCATGTTGGTGCCACGCTCGTCGGACCACATGCCCTGGCTGCGGAAGCTCCACATCATCTGCATCAGCACCGACGAGCCGTCGACCATCGCGGCGTCGATCACCTGACCCTTGCCCGAGGTCTGCCGCTCGAACAGGGCCGAGAGGACGCCGACGAGCAGGAACATCGACCCGCCACCGAAATCCCCGGCCAGGTTCAGCGGCGGGACCGGACGCTCCCCCTTGCGGCCGACCGCGTGCAGCAGGCCGTTGAGCGAGATGTAGTTGATGTCGTGGCCGGCCTGCAGGGCCCGCGGGCCTTCCTGGCCCCAGCCCGTCATGCGGGCGTAGATCAGCCGGTCGTTGATCTTGGCGCAATCCTCGGGGCCCAGGCCCAGACGTTCGGTGACACCGGGCCGATAGCCCTCGATCAGCACGTCAGCCTTGGAGATCAGCTTGAGCACCAGCTCGCGTCCCTCGTCACTCTTGAGATCAGCCGCGACCGAGCGGCGGTTGCGCAACATCGAGTCGCGTTCACCGGCGGGCACTCCCCCGCTGCGGCCCGGTCGTTCGACGCGCACGACGTCGGCACCCAGGTCGCCGAGAATCATCGCCGCGTGCGGGCCGGGGCCGATGCCGGCCAACTCCACAACGCGTAAACCCTGCAGTGGTCCTGCCATGCTCTTCCGCCCTTCGCGTGTTAGGCCTTGGTTGACCGGTGACATAGCTTACTTGTATAACCTTCTCGACCGGCATGGCCATAGCCGGCCCCGCCGCCAACGGGCCTCTGGCCCGCCAGACCTAAGGTGCATAGATGACCGTGACCCGCGAATACCCCGACGTAAAAGACGTATCCGTCACTCTTGAGGACGGCGTGCTGTCGGTGACGCTCAACCGGCCCGACAGCCTCAACTCGCTGACCCAGGGCATGCTCGTCGCGATCGCCGACGCCATGGACCTGGCCGCCGGCGACCCTGAGGTGCGGGTGGTCCGCCTGGGCGGTGCAGGCCGCGGGTTCAGCTCGGGCGCGGGCATCAGCGAGGAAGACCAGAACGCCGACAGCCATGACGCCGAAGGCGTGCTCGACGCCGCCAACCGCGCGGTCGCCTCCATCGTCGCGCTGCCCAAGCCTGTCGTGGCCGCGGTGCAGGGACCCGCCGCCGGCGTGGGTGTGTCACTGGCCCTGGCGTGCGACGTCGTTCTGGCCTCCGAGTCCGCCTTCTTCCTGTTGGCCTTCACCAAGATCGGCCTGATGCCCGATGGCGGCGCTTCGGCACTGGTCGCCGCCAATATCGGCCGGATCCGCGCCATGCGTCTGGCCCTGCTCGCCGACCGCCTCACCGCGACCGACGCCTTCGACTGGGGTCTGATCAGCGCCGTGTACCCGGCCGACGAGTTCGACGCCGCGGTGGACAAGATCATCGCCAAGCTGCGGTCCGGGCCGGCAGTCGCTCTGCGCGAGACCAAGCAGGCCGTCAATGCCGCGACGCTCACCGAGCTCGACGGTGCCTTCGCCCGCGAGCGCAAGGGCCAGCTGCAACTTCTGGTGTCAGGGGACTTCCGGGAGGGCACCAAGGCCTTCCAGCAGAACCGGCGCCCGGAGTTCAGCGACCAGTAATCCCGCGCCGGGCTCGGCGAAAATCGTTGGACTCGACCCACTCCGGGTGGGCACCATCGAATGTTGTGAGCACACAGCCCGACACCCACAAGCCGGTCGATCAGACCGGCGGTTGGCGTGTACTCGCCCCCTTCCGCGTCCGCGAGTACCGGCTGCTGATCGCCGCGGTCACGCTGTCGATCTTCGCCGAGGGCATGTGGTCGGTGGTGATGGCGTTGCAGGTCATCGCAATCGACAACGATCCGGCCTCGCTGTCGGTGGTGGCCACCTGCATGGGCGTCGGCCTGGTGGCGTTCGTCCTCGTCGGCGGCATCACCGCCGACTGGGTCAACCAGCGCACGATCATCATCGCGGTGGAGACCGTCAACCTGGTGACGGTCACGGTGGTCGCCGTGCTGGGGTTGGTCGGGGCACTCAGGATCTGGCACCTTGCCGTCGCGGCGGCCATCCTCGGCATCGCCGCGGCGTTCTTCTTCCCTGCCTACAGCGCCCTGCTGCCGCGCATCCTGCCCGCCGAACAACTGTTGGCGGCCAACGGTGTCGAGGGCGTGGTGCGCCCGGTCTTCCAGCGTTCGGTCGGCCCGGCGGTCGCGGGCATGGTGATCGCCGCGACCTTCCCGTCCCTGGGTGCGGTCGTGGTGGCGGCACTGTTCGGGGCGGGTCTGGTCCTGCTGATCTCCACCCGCCCCACCGTGGATTCGGTTGCGGCGCAGGATCACAGCGCACGGCCGCACGTATTGCGGGACTTGCGGGACGGTTTCGCGTTCATGGTACGCACGCCGTGGCTGCTGTGGACTCTGTTGTTCGCGAGCATGTTCGTGCTCGTCGTCCTCGGGCCGATCGAGGTGCTGTTGCCGTTCATCGCTCAGGACCGTTTCGCCGACGGGGCCAGGGCCTACGGATTCATCCTGGCGTTCTTCGGATTCGGTAGCGCCTTGGGCGCGTTGACGGTGTCTTCGCGTCGGATGCCGCGACGCTATCTGACCACGATGATGGCGATGTGGGGGCTGGGTTCAGTGCCCTTGATAGCCGTCGGCGTCACCTCGTCGTTTCCGTTGATGGCGTTGGCCACGTTCTGCATCGGCGTCACCGACGGCGCGGGGATGGTCATCTGGGGAACGTTGTTGCAGCGCCGGGTGCCGACGGAGATGCTCGGGCGGGTGTCGAGCCTGGACTTCTTCGTGTCACTGGCGTTCATGCCCTTGTCATTCGCGATCGTCGGACCGCTGTCGAAGGTGGTGTCGATGGAGTCCATCTTCCTCGTGGCCGGAGTGCTGCCCGCCGTCCTGGCCGCAGTGGCGGTGACCGCGGCCAGGATGCCACGCGACGAGCTGGCGCACCCGCTGCGTTAGACGCCGAAGATCGGTGGCAGTGCCAGCACCATGATCAGGCCCCAGAAGAAGTGGGTCAGCATGGGAGCCAGCACACCATCGGTCATTCGGCGTTCCGCCGCGCAGACCGCACCGAGCAGGATCGCGGCGAACCCGAGCATGGGGTTGCCCGAGGCCATCACCGCGACGACGTAGATCACCGTGGAGATCGTCGCCGGGTGGTGGTCGCCCAATGCGGTGTACAGCGCCCCGCGAAAGAAGAGTTCCTCGGCCAACCCGTTGATCAGCGTGATCAGCACGACCACCACCAGGCTGCCGTGATTCGCGAATTCCAGTACCGCAGCGACATATTCGCGCAGCCCCGGGATCAGCCGGGCCACCAGCCCGCCGACCACGAACACCAGACCGAGGCCCAGACCCACCGCCGTGCCGAGAAACACCGGTCGGCGGCCGGTCCCCAGGTGCAACGGACCGGACAGCAGGGCACCGACTGCCCACACTCCGGCCAGGGCCAAAGTCAGCCAGTAGAAGGAACTCTCACCCGGTTCGAGACCCAGCGAGACCGCCAGAAGACCAGCCCCGACCACCAGAACCATGGCGACGACGACCCGCCGGCGCAACAGCCCGGCCGGCTGATCCGTCGTCGCCCCCGGCACGCCCTCAGGCCCCGCTGGGAACCAACCGGGCCGCCGCATCGAGGCCAGAACGCACCACGGCGGCAACCGGTCCGGGCATCGGAGGCAGCAGGCCGAGCGCAGACCGCACCAAGCCGGGTGTGAGCTCCCGGATCCGCGCGGCGTCGCCACCGGCCCACACCGGGTCGGTGTCGGCCAGGTGGTGTGGATCGGCCAGCGCGGTGACCGGCCGCCGCTCGGCCTGGGACCCGTCGGGACCCAAGGCCCGCCGGATCGCCTCGTCCACGGTCAGCAGGCCGCCCGGCGGATCCGGCACGACGGTGCGGATTCCCTCCCGCGCAGCGCTCATCGGATGATCGAGCGAGGTGATCAAATCCGTTGCCAGACCGGCGGGAATCGGCAAGGCGGCCGCCGACACGCGCGCCGCCACCCCGGCCGCGGGCCCTCCGATCGGCACGGTCAGCCGGCGTGTACCGGCCAGCCGGGCATAGGTCGCCACCAGTCCCCGATAGGTCGTGACGTCCGGCCCGCAGATGTCGTAGTCGCCGGCCGGCACCTGATCCGATTCACCGGCTGCCACCAGGTAATGCAGCACGTCGCGAATCGAGATCGGGTCGATCCGGTTGCCCATCCAAGCTGGCGCGGGCAGCACCGGGAACCGGTCGGCCACGTAGCGCAGAATCTCGAAAGACGTTGAGCCCGAACCGATGATCAGTGCAGCGCCCAGCCAGACCACCTCGGGCCCGCCGTCGACCCGCAGCGCCTGAGCGACCTCCGCCCGGCCTGCCAGATGGTCGGACAGGCTCTCGGACTCCGGCACGAAACCGCCGAGATACACGATCCGCTCGACTCCGGCGGCCTGGGATGCGGCCGCGACGTTGGCGGCGGCTCGACTGTCCGCCTCCCGGAAGCCGGACTGCCCGATCCCGTGGGCCAGGTAATAGACCAGGTCGACCGGGCCGATCTGCTCGAACGCGGCGTTGGTGGACAGCGGGTCGTCGGCGTCGAGTTGCACCGCGGTGACATCGTGGAACCAGCCGTAGTCGGCGAGCTTGTCGAGACTGCGCCCGGCCACCACCACGCGGTGCCCACCGGTCAACAGCACGCTCACCAGCCGCGAACCGACATAGCCGCTCGCACCGATCACCAGAATCCGTTTACTCGCCGTATCAGTCACGGGGCGGTTAGTACCCCGCTTGGCGGGGCGGCAATCGTCGGCCGCGTCACTCCGCGTCGCGGTGCAACCCGGTCAGGTGTGTGTAGGCCGCGGCGTTCAGCTGGTTGTGGCCGACCTCGTCGTCGCTGAGCTCACGACGCACCTTGGCGGGCACACCGGCCACCAGGGAGCGGGGCGGCACCACCATGCCCTGCGGCACCACCGCACCGGCGGCCACCAGGGAGCCGGCGCCGATCACCGCACCATTGAGTACCACCGCACCCATCCCGACCAGGCTGTCCTGTTCGACGGTGCAGCCGTGCAGCACCACGTTGTGCCCCACCGTGACCCCGGTGGCGACGCGGCACGGGAAGCCGGGGTCGACGTGGACGGTCACCCCATCCTGGATGTTGCTGCCTTCCCCGATCTCGATCGGCTCGACCTCGGCCCGCAGCGTGGCGCCGTACCAGACGCTAACGCCGGCGGCGAGCGAAACCTGGCCGATCACACTGGCATTGGGTGCAACCCAGGCATCCGGGTCGATCTGTGGGGTGTGACCAGCGACGGAGACGATCAGCGGCTCAGGCATGCTGGCCATCGTAAAGGGCGGACCGGCCGCCTCATGCGCCCTGGTAGACCTTGCGATAGCTCGACGGAGACATGCCGATACCGCGGCGTAGGTGGTGTCGCAGATTGCCTGCACTGCCCAGCCCGGATCGGCGTGCCACCTCCTCCACCGGCAGATCGTGGGATTCCAGGAGCTCGCGGGCGAGGTCGAGCCTGCGGCTGCGGACCCAGGTGGCGGGAGCCTGCCCGGTCTCTTCGCGGAAACGGCGATTGAAGGTGCGAGCACTCATATGCGCGTGCTCGGCCAGTCGCGTCACGGTGAGTTCCTCGTCGAGGTGCTTCAGCGCCCACTCCCGGGTGGCGGCAGTGGAGGCATGGTCGGTCACGGTGAGCCCGTGATCGATGAACTGCGCCTGTCCGCCTTCCCGCCACGGCGGCACCACGCAGTAGCGGGCCACCGCGTTGGCCACCTGCGCGCCGTGATCGGACCGAATGATGTGCAGGCACAGGTCGATTCCGGCGGCCAGCCCGGCCGAGGTCAGCACGTCACCGTCGTCGACGAAGAGCACGTCCTCATCGAGGCGGACGCCGGGATACAGCCGGCGCATGTCCTCGGCGAAGCGCCAGTGCGTGGTGGCCGGCCTGCCGTCGAGCAGCCCGGCGGCCGCGAGTACGAAGGCGCCGGTACAGATCGACACCAGCCGGGTGCCGGGCCGGATCCGGGACAGGGCCGCGCTCACGTCAGCATCCAGCACGCCGCCCGCCCGCGCCGGGCCGTAGCGCGTCCCCGGAACCACGACGGTGTCTGCCGTCGCCAACGCCTCAGGGCCGGCCGCGGGCACCAGTGCGAACCCGCTCGTCGACGGCACCGGGTTGGTGGTGAGCCCGCACGTCACCACCTCGTAGAGCGCATTGCCCGCTCCGTCGACGGCGTTGGCGAACAACAGCGGCGCGATGGTCGCGTCGAAGCCGACCACCGGAGCCAGCAGCAGAACGGCTACGCGGTGCACCAGACCAAGTGTGGCACGTTTTTGATGATTGCTGTCGTTTATGCCACTGGTTGCACCGGCCATTCTCGACCACAGTGAGCGGGTGACTCGAAACCTCCACTGGGCCTGGGTGGTCGCCGCGGTGAGCTTCGTGGCGATCCTGGGCGCGGCCGGCTTCCGGTCGATCCCGGGCGTGATGATGAATCCGCTGCATCACGAGTTCGGCTGGTCGCACGGCACGGTGGGGCTGGCGATGTCGGTCAACATGACGTTGTACGGACTGACCGCGCCCTTTGCCGCCGCACTGATGGACCGCTTCGGGATCCGCCCCGTACTGACGGTGTCGCTGCTGCTGATCGCAACCGGCTCCGCGGTCAGTACCTTGATGACCGCAAGCTGGCAACTGGTGCTGCTGTGGGGCGTACTGGTCGGCATCGGCACCGGGTCGATCTCGATGGGATTCGTGGCGACCATCGCGAGCCGCTGGTTCGAACAACGCCGCGGGCTGGTCACCGGCGTGCTCACCGCGGCCAGCGCGACCGGTCAGCTGGTCTTCCTGCCCATCGTCGCGGCCGTCACCACCCAATACGGTTGGCGCTGGGCCTCTCTCATCGTGGCGGGCGCCGCGCTGGCCGTCGTACCACTGGTGGCCGTGTTCATGCGCAACCGGCCGGCCGACCTCGGCCTGGCTCCCTACGGGGCAACCGAACCCGTCCCGCCCACGCCGGCGCCGACGGGCGGGTTCAGGGCAGCACTGGAAGGTCTGCGTATCGGCTCCCGGGCACGTGTGTTCTGGCTCTTGGCCGGAAGCTTCGCGATCTGTGGGATGACCACGAACGGATTGATCGGCACCCATTTCATCCCGGCGGCCAACGACCACGGCATGCCCACGACTGTCGCCGCGGGCCTGCTCGCCACCATCGGCATCCTCGATGTCGCAGGCACGGTGTTCTCCGGCTGGCTCACCGACCGGGTCGACCCTCGGCTACTGCTCCTCGTGTACTACGCCGGTCGCGGCCTGTCGCTGCTGCTGTTGCCGTCACTGCTCTCTCCGCGCTCCGAGCCGAGCACGTGGGTGTTCGTCATCTTCTACGGATTGGACTGGGTGGCCACCGTGCCGCCGACGATCGTGCTGTGCCGGGATTACTTCGGAGATCGTTCGCCAGTGGTGTTCGGCTGGGTGTTCGCCTCCCACCAGGTGGGTGCGGCCATCGCCGCCGCGGGTGCCGGGTGGCTACGCGATCTACACGGCGACTACGACCTGGCCTTCCAACTGGCCGCCGGGCTCTGCTTCGTCGCCGCAGGGCTTTGCCTCAGCATCCGAAAAGCGCAGGTCACAACAGCCGAGCCAGCCAAACTGAGCAGTTCGGCTTTGCCGTAACCGCTTCGTAACCCTTACCATCCGATGCGGCGCCGCGGGGAACGCTGAGCCGGTGGTGCTCGCGGTCGCTCGCCATAGTCGCGGTGAGATCCGTGTAACGCGGCACCGGCAGCCGACGAATACAGGCTAGGCATGAGCGGGAGGAAAACCCACCAAATGAAGACTCGCACCAAGACACTGGGCGTTGCTGCGGCCATCGCCGCGGTCACGGCATCGCTTCCGTTGGCGGTCACCGCCTACGCCGACCCGGCGCCGACGACGACCGCCACCCCGGTGGTGGAGATCCCCGACCCGCAGGGCTCGGGCTGCGACAACTTCAAGAAGGCCATGCCGGAATGGAAGGCTCTCGCGGACCTGCCGGCAGGCAAGGTTCTGGCCAGCATCCCGGACATCAGCACGTTCAACGCCGCTCTGTCGGGTGGCTTGAACCCTGAGGTCAACATCGTGCCGGTGCTCGACAACGGCCCGTACGTGATCTTCGCGCCGACCAATGACGCGTTCGCCGCCATGGAGCCCGGCAAGCTCGACGCGCTCAAGGCCGATTCCGCCGCGCTGACCAGCTTTGACTACTACCACGCCTTCCTCGGCCTGCTCGGCCCCGACGACGTCAAGGGCCAGCGGCCCACCCAGCAGGGCGCCGAGGTCAAGGTGACCGGCAAGGGCGGCGACATCAAGGTCAACGACACCGCCAAGCTGGTCTGCGGCCCCATCCAGGCGCAGAACGCCCGCATCTACCTGATCGACACCGTGCTCGATCCCAACAGCCCGCCGGAGGAGCTGGTTCCGACGATCACGGGAACCAGCACCACGACCACGACGAAGGCTCCGGAGACTCCGGCCGCCGACGCGCCGATCGGCTGACCTTTACTGCGCGGCACTGCGCCAGCAGACGCAAATGTCCCCGACACGCCGATGTGTCGGGGACATTTGCGTCTGGTCGGCGAAAGAACTAGACGCCGAGCTCGCGGCCGATGATCTCCTTCATGATCTCGGTGGTACCACCGAAGATCGTCTGGATCCGTCCGTCCACGTAGGCCCGCGCCACGCGGTACTCCATCATGTAGCCGTAGCCGCCGTGCAGCTGCACGCACTGGTCGACGACCTTCTTGGCGACCTCGGTGGCCCACCACTTGGCCTTGGCCGCCTCGACCGCGGTCAACTCACCGTCGACCACGCCCTGTAGACAGCGGTCGAGGTAGTTCTCGGTGACCTCCAGCTCGGTCTCCATCTCGGCGAGCAGGAACCGGTTGTGCTGGAAGCTGCCGATCGGCTGGCCGAAGGCCTTGCGGTCCTTGGCGTATTGCAGCGTCTCCTGAAACACCGCGCGCGCTCCGTAGACAGCCGAGATGGCGATCCCGAGCCGCTCCGAGGGCAGGTTGGTCATCAGGTGGTAGAAACCGCGGCCTTCCTTGCCGAGCAGGTTGGCGTTCGGCACCCGCACATTCTCGAAGTGCAGCTCGGAGGTGTCCTGGCTGTGCAGGCCCATCTTGTCGAGCTTGCGCCCGCGCGTGAA
Organism: Mycolicibacterium fortuitum subsp. fortuitum; assembly: GCF_022179545.1. The sequence continues at coordinate 4,755,373 of NZ_AP025518.1, forward strand.
ACCCTCCATGCCCCGCTCCACCACGAACAGCGTGAAGCCCTTGTGGCCGGCCTCCGGGTCGGTGCGGGCCACCACGACGCACAGGTCGCAGTTGATGCCTGAGGAGATGAAGGTCTTGGAGCCGTTGATGATCCAGTCGTCACCGTCGCGCACGGCCGAGGTGCGGATGCCGGCCAGATCGCTGCCCGCCCCCGGCTCGGTCATCGCGATCGCGATGATCAGCTCACCGCTGGTGATGCCGGGCATCCAGCGTTTCTTCTGCTCGTCGTTGGCCAGCTCCTTGAAGTACGGGCCGACCACGTCGTTGTGCAGGCTCAGCGCCGGGCCGTGCACGCCGGCCTTGGCGATCTCCTCGTCGATGATGGCGTTGAACCGGAAGTCGTCCGAGCCGCCACCGCCGAACTCCTCGGGCATGTTGAACCCGATGAGCCCGTACTTGCCGGCGGCAACATAGGCCGACCGGTCGACGAGTCGCTCGGACTCCCACTTCTCGGAGTTCGGCACGAGCTCACGCTCGATGTACTCCTTGACCGTCTCGCGGAACGCCTCGTGCTCCGCGGTGTAGATCTGCCTCTTCATGACTTACCTTGCCTTCCAAACAGGTTCGCGCTTCTGGGCGAAGGCCAGCGGCCCTTCCTTGGCGTCCTCGGTCTGCAGCAAAGTGCTGAACTCGCGGTTGGTGCGCTTCCAGCCGTCCTTGTCACCGGTCACGACCCCCTCGTCGACGCCGTAGGCGACGCGCTTGGACGCCTGCACGGCCAGCGGTGCGTTACCCGTGATCCGTTCGGCCAGTTTGAGCGCCGCGTCGACGACGGTGCCGTCGGGCACCACCTGGTTGATCAGGCCCCACCGCAGCGCGTCGGCCGAGGACATCGGCTCACCGGTGAACAGCAACTCGTTGGCCACCTTGCGGGGCAACTGCTCGGCGATACGGAATACGCCACCGGCACCGGCGATCAGACCGCGCTTGACCTCGGGCAGACCGAACTTCGCGCTCTCCTCGGCGACGATCAGGTCGCTGGCCAGGGCCAGCTCGGTGCCGCCGCCCAGGGCGGTGCCGTTGACCGCGGCGATCGTCGGCTTGTCGATGAAATGGCTGACGTAGCCGGCGAATCCGTACTCCGGGTGCTCGGGGTGGAAGAGGTTCTCGCCCCGTGAGATCGCCTTCAGGTCGGCGCCGGCGCAGAACGACTTGTCGCCCGATCCGGTGATCACGACAGCCCTGATCTCCGGATCGTTCTGGGCCTGCTCGAGCGCGTCGCCGACGGCGAGGCTCACCGAGCCGTTGATCGCGTTGCGCGCCTCGGGCCGGTTGATGGTGATGAGCAGTACGTTCCCCCGCTTCTCTACGAGGGCGCCGGGCTGGGTGTCGGTGTCGGTCACAGGAGCTCCAGGATGGTCGCGTTGGCCTGGCCGCCACCCTCACACATGGTCTGCAGGCCGTACTGAATGTTGTTGTCCCGCATGTGGTAGAGCAGCGTGGTCAGGATACGGGCACCCGAGCCGCCGAGCGGGTGGCCCAGCGCGATGGCGCCGCCGTTGGGGTTGAGCCGCTCCTCGTCGGCGCCGATGTCCTTGAGCCAGGCCATCGGAACCGGGGCGAACGCCTCGTTGACCTCGAACACGCCGATCTGGTCGACGCTCAGGCCGGACTTGGCCAGCGCCTTCTGGGTGGCCGGGATCGGCGCGGTCAGCATGATCACCGGGTCGGCACCGGCGAGCACGGCGGTGTGCACCTTGGCAAGCGGCTTGAGGCCCAGGTCTTTTGCCTTGTCGGCCGACATGATCAGCAAAGCGGCCGAACCGTCGGAGATCTGGCTGGAGTTACCGGCGTGGATGACACCGTCCTCCTTGAAGGCGGGCTTGATGGCGGCCATGGATTCGACGGTCCCGCCGCGGCGGATGCCGCCGTCCTCGAGCACGACGTTGCCATCTTGGTCCTTGATACCGACGATCTGGTCCTTGAAGGCACCGGCATCCTGTGCGGCAGCGGCCTTCTCGTGCGACCGCAGGGAGAACTCGTCGAGCTGGGTGCGGGAGAAGCCCCACTGCTCGGCGATCATCTCGGCGCCGACACCCTGGTTGGGGGTCTTGTGGTCATAGCGCTCACGGAAGGCCTCCGGGTAGGGATGCCCGCCGTTGGCCAGCGAGGAACCCATCGGGGTGCGCGACATCGACTCGACGCCACCGGCGACGACGACGTCGTAGTGGCCCGCGACCACACCGGCGACGGCGAAGTGCAGCGACTGCTGGCTCGACCCGCACTGGCGGTCGACCGTGACACCGGGAACGGTCTCGGGCCAGCCCGCGGTCAGGACAGCGGTGCGGGCAATGTCCAGCGCCTGCTCACCGGCCTGCATGACGCAGCCCCAGATCACGTCGTCGACCAGGGCGGGGTCGATGCCGGCGCGCTCCACCAGACCATTGAGCACCTGGGCCGACAGCTCCGACGGGTGCACACCGGACAGGGCGCCGTTGCGCTTCCCGACTGGCGACCGGACGGCCTCGACGATGACGGCTTCAGCCATGACTTCTCCTTTGAAGGGTGGGGTGCTACCCCGGTTGGACCCGATTGGGGCACTCGAGGTGAAAATAGACCAGTAGGTTTACTAGGTCAACCTACTGGTTGGTAGAGCGCTGATGTACCGTTCCTGCGGCAAACAGATGGTTTACTGAGTTGTACAGCTGGCCATCCGGCCCGCATAAAGTTGTCCTACCTGGGAGTGTCTGGTGGCTCGAACCACACCGCTGGCGCCGATGATCGGCCCCGACGCGATCGCACCGCAGGCACCGGTCCGTTCCCCGAAGACCGCCGAGCTGGTCGCGGGCACGTTGCGCCGCATGGTCGTCGACGGCCAGCTCAAAGAGGGCGACTTCCTACCCAACGAGGCCGAGCTCATGGAGCATTTCGGGGTCAGCAGGCCGACCCTGCGCGAGGCCGTGCGGGTATTGGAATCCGAGCGTCTGGTCGAGGTCCGGCGCGGTTCGCGCACCGGTGCCCGGGTCCGGGTTCCCGGCCCCGAGATCGTCGCCCGCCCCGCGGGGCTGCTGCTGGAGCTCTCCGGCGCCGACATCGCCGACCTCCTGGTGGGCCGCGCCGCGATCGAACCCATGGCCGCCCGCCTGCTCGCCGAGAAGGGCGACGAGGCCGCGTTCGCCGAACTGGAACGGATGCTCGACGAGCACATCCCGAAGGACCACCAGTCCGACCGGCTGGCCGAGACCACCGGCGACTTCCACCGACGGGTCGTCGAGTTGTCCGGCAATGCCACGCTCGGCATCATCGCCGGCATGCTGCACGAGATCACCGTGCGCCACCACGCTTTCCTGTTCAAGGAGCGCCGGCCGGTTTCCAAGACCGACTACGACAAGCTGATGCGGTCCTACCGCAAGCTGATCCAGATCGGCCGCTCCGGTGACGGTGACGCCGCCGAGGCACACTGGCGCAGGCACCTCGACACCGCGCGCGTCCTCATGCTGCAGGACATCGAAAGCGTCAAGGTCCGCGACGTCATGCGCTAAACCTGATTTCCGCCGAGTCTGCGGACTACCCGCCGAGTCTGCCCCCAGAGCGCGTTTCGCGGCGATTTTGCGATCCGTGCGCAGTTTCGAGAACCAAAGCTAGTCCGGCCACACCGCCAACCTTGCATCGGTTGCCCGCCAACCCTCAGCGGTCTTCCATCGCATCGGCAACAGGCGATAACGCCAGCTGCCGCCCGGCCCGTCCGGTCCCACGTGATCGACCGTGATCGAGATCAGGTCCCCCTCAAGCTGTTTGGCGTGGGTCTCCAGGTAGATGCCGGCCTCGTCGTCGAGCTCCGACATCAACTCGCCGAACAGCAACCGCGGCCCGGGCGCCCGATGCAGCAGTACACATTGCGGTCGCTGCGGGCAATGCCCGGCTCGGACAGTGGCATGACACTGCGTGTCGACGCTGCCCAGGTCGCTCATCAACCGCCCGGACTCGTCGATCCAAACCGCGACCGGCTCAGGCGGTGACGTCATCTCGCTGGACATGGACCGGCAGCTCGTCGTCCCAGGGCTGGCGGGTGACCATGTCGGAAACATTGACGTAGCCCCGCTCGAACTCTCCTGTGGCCGCGTCAACCAGCCGGTACTGCTGGGTCTGACGCTGGATCGGCTGGGCGTCGAGCATGACGATGCGTACCTCCCCCGGCTCGAAGTGGCACCGCTTCTGCAGGGCCGCCACGAGTTGCTCGTTGCTCATGTGCCCGTCCCCGAAGTTCCAGCCGATCGCCGTCGATACGATCCGCTCGCCGTCGGTCAACACGTAGTCGTCCTCGTTCTGACCGGCCATTGCCCGGTGCGCCAGGGTGAACAGGGCGCGGCCGTGAGAGTTGAAGCCGCGGAAGGCATATCCCATGTAGAGGTACATCTGGGCGACCTCCGGGCTGCCGTAGTACCGCTCCATCTGAGCGGCCGGCATGCTGGCGATCGCCACAATGCCCTTCTCGATCTTCTCGGCTGCCGACGGCTTGACGCACCACAGCGAGGTATCCCAGTTTCCGGCGTAGTACCGCATGCCGGGCAGGAAGGAGATCTTGCGCGGGAACAGGTTTCCCAGCACCACGGTGCCGGCGACGACGGCGAAGAGCACGATCGGCCACGGGCTGGTGAGATCTCCCAGACCGATGCCGGAGTGCGCGACGAACAGCGCCAGTACCGAGAACATCATGAAGACGTTCCACTCCAGCGGCACGCCCATCGGGATCGAGCTCAGGATGCCGAAGTGGAACACCAGCATCACGAACGCCGCGATCGCCGTGGCCCGGCCACCGTGGGAGAAGAACAACACCAGCGGCACCAAACCCTCGATGGCCGTGGAGAAGTGCGCCACGAAGCGTGATGGCCAACCGGGCCGTAGATCGTCGGGGAAGTTCTCGAAGAACCTCCGCTTGATCCAGCGCGGCCGGAACACCGGGTTGTTGCTCATCATCGTCGAGATGACGAACGGGAAATGTTTGGTGAGCTTCGAGGCCGCCGCACCGATCCAGATGGTCAGGCAGATCAGCTTGGCGGCGATGACGATGTCGGCGCCGCTGAACAGGAAGCACACCGCCAGCGATCCGTACACCTCGCCACGGGCAGCCAGGAAGATCACCTTGTCCCGCAGGCCTGCCACGGCCAGCAGACCGACGATCGCGGCGGTCTGCCACACCGGCAGCACGCCGATCTCGCTGCCGAGCGCCGGGATGGGGCCGGTGCCCTGCGAGGCCAGTGCCACCACCAGCATCACCAACAGCGCCCCGTACAGCGCGACGTCGATGATGGTGCGGTCGTCCCCCTTGGTCAGCGGGACCCGGTCGGGCCACGGTGGCAGCCGAATCGTCCTGGGCCGCAACCAGTACAGGATCGACCCCATCGGCGGGAAGAACCGGTTGTTGAGCGGGCCGAAGCCGCAGCCGAGTCCGACGACCTCGAACAGCATCGTGTAGAACACGACCTTCTGGTAGACGATCGGCTCGTCGTACCAGGAGGCGACGTTCGTGAAACCGTCGACTCCGGTGGTCGTCAGCGCGATCAACCAGGCACCGAGAATGTAGGCCAGGATCTTGACGACGTAGAACAGGTGCAGCGCAACGGGAGTCCCGAAGCCCACCTCTGCCCAGTGCCGCGCCATCGGTCGGATCTTCTCCGCGCGTGTGCCCTTGCTCCACTGCTCGAAGTCGATCTGGGGCGATTCCTGTTTGAGAAAACCCATGCCCGTCAGATTAGAACGTGTTCTAGTCCTGGGGTAGTCGTTCTGTCCAGTCGGCGGCAGGCGTCAGGATTTGACGGGCGGGCGGTAGAAGATCGCCAGCTGGCCGATGCCACCGAGCAGACCGAGGCCGATAGCGATCGCCAGCCCGCACCAGCCGTACAGCAGGTGGTAGAAGTCGCAGTTGGCGAACAGCAGGTGATCGAGGCTGTAGCGGCCGGCACCGGTGCCTGCGATCGCGACCGCGGCCACCGCCAGGATCAGGTTGTACTCCCAACCTTCCTTGACGATGAAGAAGCCGTTGGCCCGATGCACGGTCCAGGCTGCCACCAGCATCAGCGCCACGAATCCCGCGGCGGGCACCGGGGTCAGCAGGCCGAGAGCCAGACCGAGACCGGCGGCGATCTCGGTGCTGGCCGCGATCCGGGCGTGGAGCATGCCCGGCTTCATGCCGATGCTGTCGAACCATCCCGCGGTGCCGGGGATCCGCCCCCCACCGAAGAACTTGTTGTAGCCGTGGGCGGCCATGGTCAGACCGAGCACCACGCGCAGGAGCAGGATCGCAGTGTCAATAGCGGGGGAAGGAGCCATGTAACAGAATCTAGGACATCTGTTAAGCCGCCGCCCAGCCCCCGTCGACACTGAGTACCACTCCGTGGATGTTGCCCGCATCGTCACCGGCCAGGAAGGCCACCGCCGCGGCGACCTCCTCCGGGGTGCTCATGCGCCGGGACGGGACGCGGGCCAGCACCGGCGCCAGCTCATCGGCGATATCGGCGACCCGTTCGGTGGCGATCGGCCCTGGCGCCACGGCGTTCACCCGCACCCCGCGCGGACCGTATTCCACCGCCCACGATTTGGTCAGCGAGTGCGCCGCCGCCTTGGTCGACGAGTACAGCGCCGAGCGGTCCCCGCCGATCAGCCCGTTGATCGATCCGACGTTGACCACGGCTCCGCGGCCACGCTCGGCCATTGCCGGCACCACTGCGCCGGTCAGCAGGAACGGCGCGATGACATTGGCCTGATAGGACTCCAGCAGGGCCGCTTCGGAGACATCCTCGGTGGGTTGCGGCATCCCCCAGACGGCCGCATTGTTCACCAGGATGTCGAGCCGGCCACCGGCTGCTGCCGTGGCTTCCCGCGCCAGGCGGCGGACTTCGTCGCCTCCGGCCGCGAGGTCGGCGGCGACGAACTCGGCGCGCCCTCCGGCAGCGCGGATCTCGGCGACGACGGCGTCCCCGCGCTCCTTGTTGCGTCCGCTCACGACAACGAGGGCGCCTTGGTCGGCGAGAGCCTTGGCGATGGCGACGCCGAGGCCCCCGGTGGACCCTGTGACAAGTGCTGTGCGCCCCTGCAGGCGCGTACTGTTTGGACTCATGAGTCCAGGTATAGGCAGATGAAAATGGACCTGCAAGTCCAAAAACTGACCGCCAAAGGCGAGGCCACCCGGCGCCGCATCATCGAGGGTGCCGCCGCGGTGATCCGCAGCAACGGCGTGGCCGCGACCACCCTCGACGACATCCGCGCCCACACTCAGACCTCGAAGAGCCAGCTGTTCCACTACTTCCCCGACGGCAAGGACCAGCTGCTGCTCGCGGTCGCCGAGCGCGAGGCCCAGATGGTGCTGGAGGATCAGCAGCCCTACCTCGGCGAGTTGACCTCATGGGCGGCCTGGCAGCGCTGGCGCGACGCCGTCGTCGACCGTTACCGTAGGCAGGGTCAGAGCTGTCCGCTGAGCCTGCTGATGTCAGAGATCGGCCGCACGACTCCCGGGGCCCAAGCGGTCACCAAAGCCCTACTGCGGCAATGGCACGACGAGATCACTGCGGGTATCCAGCACATGCAGGGCCAGGGCAAGATCGCCGACGATCTCGATGCCGATCGGATGGGAGCGGCGCTGCTGGCCGGGATCCAGGGCGGTGTCAGCGTGATGCTGGCTTCCGGTGATCTCAGTTACCTGGAGTCCGCACTGGACGTAGGGATCGCGATGCTGCGCCGCGGCTAAGCGCCGAGCGCCGCTTCCAGCCGAGCTAGGTAGGTGTCGATGTCCCCCACTGCCGACTCCGCGGCATGCACGCTGACCGCTACAGCCTCGCCGATGCCGTGTACGCCGTGGGTCAGGCCCATCATCAACGACAACGATGGGTAGCCGGCCGTCACCACCACCTGGGCGCGACCGAACCGCAGATCAGCTGCGCCGCGGTTGACGCTGGACACCACCGTGTTGCCCGTGACCATCGGCGCGCGCACCGTGGGGTCGAATTGCGCTACACCCCACCGCAACAACGGCGCAGGGGTCGCTGCGAACGCCCGGCCGGCGGCGGTCATCGCCGGATGCGCAGCGCGTTTCCGGCGCTCGGCGAAGTCCGCCGCGATGCACTCGGCGCGTTCTCCCCCCGTGAGTTCGGGATACAACCCGATGCCCACATTGCCGAAGTGATTGTGCGCGCGCCGCGGTCCCGCCTTGGCCATCGGCACCTCGGCCCCGAGCGCGGCCGTGTCGTCACCGAAGTCATGAAGGTGCTCGGCCAGTGCCGAGGAGATCGCCACCAGCGCCCCGACGGTCACGGTTGGACCGGGTATCTGGTCGCGACGGCGCACGATGGTGCGGACCCACCGCCGACCCGCGGGCGCGGCATTGCTGTGTAGCACCGGTCGCGACGGCGCCGGCGGGGGCACCGCCCCGGCTTCGGTGTCGTGAACCAACTCTCGCTGGGTTCGCGCGGCCTGCACGGCACGCCAGGGCAGGCGGCCGGTCTCGAACCGCGGCGAGGGCACCGGCAGGATCTCGCCGGGGCGACCGAACAACCACGCAGCCAGAGCCGAGGCACGGGTGCCGTCGGCCAGAGCGTGGGAGATCTGCAAGACCGCGACAGCCCCGAAACCGCCGGCAGCACCGGGAACCCTTCGCACACAACCGAACACGTGCAAGCGCCACGCGGCAACCGTCACGTCGAGCTGGTGCTCACCCAGTTGCGCGACCTCATCCAGGCATTCGTTCCAACCCAGCTCTTCGTCGTATCTGGTGAACTGATCGTCGCCCACCTGACGCGGCACCCAGGCCGGATATGTCAGCCGGCAATCGTCGCGAACCACCACAGCCAGGTCCGGGCAGCGTTGCGCACGCGCCCGCACTGAGGCGATGGCGGCGCCCAGATCGTCTGGCACACCGTCGAAGCCGTACAGCAGAAACTGATCGTTGGGCAGTTTGGCCGACATCCACCAGTTCTGGGCGTCGATTGCGGCCAGTCGGCGCACCGGTCAGTTCCCCGCAGGGCTGCCGATGAAGTCCACGATGTGCTGTGCGACCACCTCGGGCTGGTCGAGCTGCAGGAAGTGGCCGGCCGCCTCGACGATGTTCACCGCGCTACCGGCGGGCAGGATCTCCTGAACCCAGCGGGCATAATCCGGCGCGGCGCAACCATCATCGGTGCCGTGCAGGTACAGCGACGGCAGCACGGGCGGCAGCAGCCAATGGTCGTGCAGTTCGGCATATTGCGCCGGCGGCTTGCTCATGCGGACGGTGGCCCTGTAGTAGCCCAGCGCCGCGCGCCACCGGTCCGGTGCACCGATCGCGGCGTCGACGTGGCGGAGGTCCTGCGTCGCGTCGTATCCCGGTGACCATGCCTTCCACAGCCGTGGCACCACCCAGGACGCGGAACGCTCAGGCAGCCAAGGCAATTGGAAGTACATCATGTACCAGCTCCGGAGCGCCTGGCGCGGCAGCTGAGCCAACAGTTTCCCCGCATCGGGCACCCGGCCGAGCGGCTGGAAGGAGGCCAGCGGCGGCACCGACATGATCACCGCTTTGCTGAACGGGTTGTCCGGCAGCGCAGCCACACCCGAGGCGGCCATGGCACCCCAGTCGTGGCCGATGATCACATCGCGTCCGGTCGGGCCGACGGCCTCCAGCAGACGTAGCGCGTCGTCCATCAGCGCGCCGACGTGATAACTCCCGTCGGTGGGGATCGACGAGGGCACGTAGCCGCGCATGAACGGCGCCACCACTTTCCATCCGGCCTCCGCCAGCACCGGGGCGACCTTGCGCCAGCCGTTGGCGGTGTCAGGAAATCCGTGTAGGCACAACGCTACCGGGCCATCTTCTGGTCCCCACACCAGCGCCCGAAGTTGCACTGCGGGGGTTGCGACATCGATCCAGCGCGGCTCGCTCACAGCGGCACCGGCTCGTACTCGGACAGCAGCCAGCGGTCACCGTCTTTGACCATCGTCACCCGTGCCACCGACGGGGTCTTCTCGGGCATGTGATCTCCCACCTGGACGCTCTGATTGACGAACAGCACCAACTCGGCGCGGTCAGGCTCTGCCTTCACCGTGCCGACCTCCAGCACATCGGCGACCGCCGCGATGCGCTGAGCCTGCGCAGCCGGGATCACCTCGTTGATCATCGCGGTGTAGGTGCCGAGGAACTTCCCGGTCATCCGGTCACGGGCCGCGGTCAGCTGCTGTTCGACGGTGTCGGTCTCGTACGACAGCATCTCGGCGGTGATCTCTTTGGCTGCCTCAACCGATTCGACTCGGGCAGTGTCGCTTTCGGCCTGCGTCACCGTCAGCCACCTCAGCACCCCGGACGCTACGGCCAGCACCAGGGCGATGACTGCCAGCACCACAGCCGCGCTGCCCCACGAGCGGGCTCGGGGCGGCGCTGTCGCAGGCTCGGTTGTGGCGGGCTCACCCGTCTCGTCGGGCTCGTCGGGCTCGTCGGGCTCGTCGACAGCATTTGCGTCGTCAGACTCCTCGACGACCGCGGTCTCAGGTGCCGGGTGCTCTATCGTCTCTGCCCCAGGGCTGGCCGGCTCGGAGCCCGGCTCCGCAAGACCCGCCTGGTCAGCGGCTACCGGCTCGGCGCTCGCCGCAGCGTCGGCCGCCGCCTTACGACGCCCGGCCGGCGGCATCGTGTGCCGGCCGCTCACTGGATGAACTCCACGTTGGAAACCTTCGCTTTGCCATCAATATCCTGCACTGTCAACACCATTCGCCACACCTGAGGCGCCTGCTCCGGCACTCCGGCGTTCGTGGACCGAACAGTCACGGACATGAGCACGTCCGCCTTGTCTTCCGAGTAGGACTTCAAACCCGACGCGGTCACAGTGCCCACCGACTTGGACTTGATCTGCTTGACCACGTCGAGGAACGACTTGGACCGCTTCTCGAAGTCGTCGTAGAACCGTCCGGTCGAGGAGTCGAGCACTCGCTGGATGTCGTCCTCGGCATGCTCCCAGTCGATGCTGGTCAGGTTCGTCGCGCCCTGCCGCGCCGTCTCCATGAACATGTCACGCCGATGTTGTTCCTGCCAGACCCCGTAGTAGCCGTAGCCCAGCCAACCGGTCAACACCACGAGCGCGGCGACGACAACGCCACCGACAATCGCGGCGGCCGACGAGGACGGCAAGCGCCGGCGCTCGGGGGCTGAGTCCGCGGCCCGTGCGGGCTCGTCCGTACCGGGCGTGTCGGCGGAGTCGGTGGCATCGGTGGCATCGTCATCAGCCGCTTCGGTCGGTTCGACGGCATCAGGTTCTGGGGCGGACTGGCTCGACTGCTCGGCCTCGGTCGGCTCGACCGACTCGGCGTCGGCCTTGTCGTCTGCCATACATCTGCTCCTCGGTGGCACTGCGATGTCGCGTGGGATGACACGCGTGCGGTCCAACGTACGTGGCACCCGTCACATCGTCATCAGCCGGTACCGGCAGTCCCGCACAGTCCGGTTCCCGGCCACGGCCATTACGAACTGCCCGGCTCCGCGCACGTGATCTGCGCGCCGACAGCACGCAACGCGAAGTCGACCGCCGCGTCACACGCACCCGCCCAATCTCCGTCGGGGCCCAGCCGGGACAACTCGTGGCTGACCACTGCGCGGATGGCCGCAGCGTCCCGCTCCGGCCTGGTCAGTGGAAACGAGCCGTCGTGGCGGCCGCGGCGCAGCAGAGCCGCCAGCGCGCGTTCACGGTCGAGCCGCCACTGTTCCTGCCCGGAGAGGTAACCCTTGGCCGAGCGGACCTCCTCCAGATCCAGCACCAGCGCGCGTCCGTTCAATCGGGCCTCGTGTATCACGTCGAACGACACCCGGATCCACCGCGCCAGCAGGTCTGCGGGCGTCCCGTCGGCGTCGTCGGCGATCTGGTCGAGTCGTCGGCCCAACGCCCTGCCCGCGCTCTGCTGCATGGCCAGGAACAACGCGTCCTTGGATTCGAAGTGGCGGTAGAAAGCCCTGGTGGACAGCCCCGCCCGGGCCAGCACTGCTGCCAACGGCACCGCACCGCTATGTGGCTCGGCCAGGCATTTGAAGGCGGCTCTGATGATCGCGCGGCGCTCGTCGACTGCCGCGTCATCCGGTTCGCCGCCTGGCCCGGTCTGCACGATTGACGATTGTAGGAACGGGCGGTGCAGCGGGTCGCAGAAGCGACGAAAACCCGTCTGGGTAACGTGACCTCCCGGGGCCTGCCGAGAGGAATGTCCGTGGACACCGGGAAAACAATGCACAGCGAATCACGCACCGTCACGTTCCGGGGAGTCGACGACCTGAGCCTCGTCGGCGACGAATGGAACCGCGACGCGCCCTCCGCCGCTGAGCGGCCTACCGTTCTGCTGCTGCACGGCGGCGGGCAGAACCGGTTCTCCTGGAAGAACACCGGGCAGATCCTGGCCGACGACGGCTTGCACGTGATCGCGCTCGACGCCCGTGGGCACGGCGACAGCGACCGCTCCCCCAGCGCGAACTATTCGGTGGAAGCGCTCAGCGCCGACGTGCAGCACGTGCTGTACCAACTCGGTCGCCCGGTCGTGCTGATCGGGGCAAGCATGGGCGGTCTGACGAGCATCCTGGCCGCACACGAGGCGGGCCCGGAGCTGGTGACCAAGCTGGTCCTGGTCGACGTGGTGCCCCGGTTCGAGAAGAGCGGCAGCGCACGTATCCGCGACTTCATGTTCACCAACGTCGACGGTTTCGACTCTCTCGAACAGGCCGCCGAGGCGGTTTCTGCCTACCTGCCCCACCGCACCAAGCCGCGCAGCCCTGAGGGATTGAAGAAGAACCTACGGCTACGTGACGGCCGCTGGTACTGGCACTGGGATCCGGCTTTCCTCACCAAGCCGGAGGATGACCCGTTCGCCCGCGTGGACAAACTGGAGCAGGCGGCGATGAACCTGTCGATCCCGATCCTGCTGATCCGAGGCAAGCTCTCCGATGTGGTCAGCCCCGAGGGTGTGCAGGACTTTCTGGAAAAGGTCCCCGCCGCGGAGTTCGTCGAGTTGTCCGACGCGGGACACACCGCAGCCGGGGACGACAACGACGCGTTCTCCGAGGTAGTCGTGGAGTTCGTCGCACGGTGAGCGCCGACCGCGACACCGTCGGTTTCAATTTTCTGCGCTCTCCCGAGCTGCCCGCACCGCAGGTCACCGAATCGCAGGCCCTCGACATCCTGGCCACCCACTTCGGCATGCGGGAACCAGTGAAACACCTTGGCAGTCAGCAGGATAAGAACTTCCTGGTCGGTACCGGCGAGGCGGTCACCGGGGTGCTCAAAATCGCCAATCCGGCGTTCAACGAAACGGAGTTGGCCGCTCAGGACTTGGCTGCAGATCTCATCGCGACCACCGAACCGGGCTTGCGGGTGGCCCAGTCGCTGCCCAATCAGCGCGGCGAGAGGCTCACTGCGGTAACCGGATTGGGCTTGAACCAGGCCGACGACACGGCCCACGTTCGCCTGCTGAGACACCTGCCCGGCGGGACCCTCATCGAATCGGGCTACCTGCCGCCGACCACGGTCGCCGAACTGGGTGCGCTGGCCGGGCGGGTCAGCCGCGCCCTGGCCCGTTTCAGCCATCCCGGCCTGGACCGGGTCCTGCAATGGGATCTGCGCCACGGCGCTGAGGTGGTGGCACGCCTGGCATCGCACGTCGACGATGAAGCGGCACGTTCCCGGCTGCAGGCCGCGGCCGATCAGGCGTGGGCACGCATCGCGCCGCTGGCCGATTGCCTACCCCGACAAGCCGTACACATGGATCTGACCGACGCCAATGTCGTTGTCTCCCACGGCGTCGGTGGAGTTGTACAGCCCGACGGGATCATCGACTTCGGCGATCTGGCCGACAGTTGGGCCGTGAGCGAACTGGCCATCACAATGTCGTCGGTCCTGCAACATCCCGGCGCCGGCCCATCGTCCGTACTGCCCGGGATCCGTGCCTTCCACGCGGTCAGGGCGCTGAGTGTCGCCGAAGCAGAAGCGTTGTGGCCCTTGCTGGTCCTGCGCACCGCGGTGCTGATCGTCAGCGGCGCACATCAGACCGGATTCGACCCGGACAACGACTATCTGACCGAACAGGCCGACGGCGAGTGGCAGATGTTCGAGCGGGCCACCTCGGTGCCGATGGACGTGATGACGGCGCTGATCAAGGCCGAGCTCGGTCTGGCCGCGCCGTCCGGGCCCGTACCGGTCGACCGGCCGATGCTCGGCGTCACGGGGCCGGTGGTGACCCTGGATCTGTCCGCGACGTCCGATGATCTGGATGACGCTTTCATCGAAGGCGGCTGGGTCAAGCCGGACATCGAAGACGAATTGGCCAGGGCCGCACTGACCGATGGAGCCGCCCTGGTGGTGACTGCGTACGGACAACCACGAATTTCGCAGTCGCCGGCTCTGAGCCAGGACGAGCCGGCCGTGGTGCCGACCGGAGTCAGCCTGTGGGCAGCTGAATCTGCCTCGCTCGTAGCCCCTTTCAGCGGGGAGATCATCGAGCGCACAGCCTCCTCGGTGACGTTCCGCGGTCAAGACTTCGAGCTGACTCTGACCGGGGTGACCGCCGGCACGGATAACGCGTTGGGTGTGGCCGAGCCGGGTCGGCGGGTCGAACTGGCTGTGCGCCCGGTCGGTGCGCCGACGGCGCCACGACTGACCACACCCGCACTGGCGCCCGGCTGGCGGGCACTGAGCCGAGACCCCAGCCCGCTACTCGGATTACCGGCACCATCCGGTGGACATGCCGAGTCCGATCTGATGGTCCGGCGCGACCGGGCGTTCGCCCCCGTGCAGGAGCACTACTACCGTCGGCCACCCCGGATCGAACGGGGTTGGCGGCACTTCCTGATGTCCACCAGCGGACGTTGCTATCTGGACATGGTCAACAACGTCACGGTGTTGGGCCACGCGCACCCGCGAGTCGCGGCGGCCGCAGCCCGACAGCTCCGCAAGCTGAACACCAACTCGCGATTCAACTATGCCTCCGTCGTCGAGTTCAGCGAACGTCTCGCCGGACTTCTGCCCGATCCGCTCGACACGGTATTTCTGGTCAACTCCGGATCTGAGGCCAGCGACCTGGCGCTGCGGTTGGCGACGGCGGCTGCCGGACGCCCCGACGTGGTGGCGATGCGCGAGGCATATCACGGCTGGACGTACGGCACCGACGCCGTGTCGACCTCCACCGCGGACAACCCCAATGCGCTTACCACCCGGCCGGATTGGGTGCACACCGTCGAATCGCCCAACAGCTTCCGAGGCAAGTACCGCGGCAACGATGTCGGCCGCTACGCGGCGGATGCGATGGCCCAGATCGACCAGTTGATCGCCGAAGGGCGCGCTCCGGCCGCGTTCATCTGCGAGACGGTCTACGGCAACGCCGGCGGCATGGCCCTACCCGACAAATACCTGAAGCAGGTCTACGCCACCATACGCGGGGCGGGCGGTTACGCGGTCGCCGACGAGGTGCAAGTCGGTTACGGCCGTCTGGGTGAATGGTTTTGGGGCTTCGAGCAGCAGGGCGTAGTTCCCGACATCGTCTCGATGGCGAAATCTGTCGGCAACGGCTATCCGTTGGGTGCAGTGGTCACCAGCCGCGAGATCGCCGAGGCCTTCCGCAGCCAGGGTTACTTCTTCTCCTCCACCGGCGGCAGTCCATTGTCGTGTGCGATCGGCATGACGGTGCTCGACGTGCTGAACGACGAAGACCTGCAAGGCAACGCGTCCCGCGTGGGCACCCACTTGAAGTCGCGACTGCAGGAGCTGGCCACCCGGCATCCGATCATCGGCACCGTCCACGGCTTCGGCCTGTACCTGGGTGTCGAGATGATCCGCGATCCCGACACTCTCGAACCGGCCACCGAGGAGACGGCCCTGATCTGCGATCGGATGCTCGAACTCGGGGTGATCATTCAGCCAACCGGTGACCACCAGAACATCCTGAAAACCAAGCCTCCGTTGTGCATCGATGCCGACGCGGCCGATTTCTACGTCGATGCGCTGGACCGGGTGCTGACCGAGGGCTGGTAGGCAACGGGTTTACGACGTCGGCTCAGCCCGCTCGGCCTCGGCCAACCGCTGGTGGAGCCGCTCGCGGATGTCGTCCGGCGTGTAGGCGTTTCGGCGGCGCTGATCCCGCGCCACCATGACGCCACCTGCAACGACGCCTGCGACACCGGCCAGCCCGACCCACTTCCAGATGCTGCGCATCATCACAGTGTGCCTAAGCTGCGGTGGTGAACGCGAACACGGTGTCTTTGACCAAGGCTCTGGAGGAGACCCGCACCGGCGACATCTGGCTGTTCCGCGGCGGCTCCGGACCCGACCGGGCAATCCAGACCTTGACCAACAGCCCCGTCAACCACGTGGGAATGACGGTGGCGATCGACGACCTGCCGCCACTGATCTGGCACGCCGAACTCGGCGACAAGCTGCTCGACATGTGGACCGGCACCTCTCACCGCGGGGTTCAACTCAACGACGCCCGCCAGGTCGTGGAACGGTGGGCGCACAGCTATGTGCAGCGCTGCTGGTTACGTCAGCTCACCCCGTTCGCGTCGCGAGAACAGGAGGACAAACTCCTCAAGGTGATCGCCCGGATGAACGGCACGGCCTTCCCCACCACCGCCCGCTTGACCGGACGTTGGCTGCGGGGGCGGGTACCGATCGTCAGCGATTTCACCCGTGGAATCCCCTTTGTGCACAAGAAGGTTCGGGAGTCGGCCGAACGCCGGAAGGCACGCACCCGCCAGGTCGGGCTGGAGACCGCATACTGCGCCGAGACCGTGGCCATCACCTATGAGGAAATGGGTCTGCTGACCACCGAGAAGCATTACAACTGGTTCGACCCCGGCTCGTTCTGGAGCGGTGACGAACTGCCGCTCGCCGCCGGCTACGGGCTGGGCGACGAGATTTCTGTGATCGTCGACTGACGGCGTCGCCCCGCCTGCCAAGTGGCCGCAGGTCGCTCACGACGTGGCGCGGGCAGCCCACGCGGTGGCGGTAACCGTGAAGGGGCCTTCTCCCAGATGTTCACGTGCTGTCGTTTCAAGATGGGCACGTCCGTCGTCATCGAGGCTTCGGACATAGTCACCAGCGGGACCGACGCCGAATGTGTATGGCTCCCACCACTCCTCAAAGCAGGGATGTACCACGTCAACCGCAATGGGTTGCTCTTCGATTGCACTGACACCGGCCGATTCGAATATCTCGGTCAGATGCCCCCGGTGCGCTCCGGAAAGCAACGCCTCGTCCTCAGCGCCGGGATCGATCTGGTGGACGGCCTCCCAGAACGGTGCCAGTGCGCCGGTCGGCCCGTCCCACACGCAGGCCGCCACGACACCGCCACGCCGCGTCACCCTGGCCATCTGCCTGATCCCGGCTACCGGATCGGTCATGAAATGAACCACCAATTGAGCGAGAGCAGCGTCGAAAGCGTCAGCGGCATAGGGTAATTGCTCCGCCACACCCTGCTGCACGTCGATATCGGGGAAGCGCTCCCGCATCGCGTCGACGAACGGTGGCGACGGATCGATCGCGGCGACCCGGGCTCCCACCGACAGGAGTTGTGCGGTGAGTGCACCCGGCCCACACCCCACGTCGAGCACCGTGTCACCGGTGCGCACCCCGCAGAAAGCCACGAGCGACCGCGCCAGGGGCTCGGCGTACCGGCCCATGAACCGTGTGTACGCATCCGGCGGGACGAGAAAGCCCACCTGACAATGCTACGACCGGACGACCCCTGGTACTACCGCGTCTCATGCGTTCGCTGTGCGGTGTGAACCCTGCGGCGAGCGTGCAGCTTCCTGTTCCGTTCCGGCCCGCCCACCGCGAAAGGCTGCACATTGGTCACAGGGTCTGGCACGGCTGATACGTCTCCGGACGGTCAGCTGAGAACTCCGGAAGGCGCGTCCCGCTCGCCACGAAATACCCGCGGTCATCGGCGCGCCCGCCCGCATGCAGTCTGCCCTCGAACCTGCGCCCCGCGGCGGCTCCGGCCAACACCCGCCATGGCGCTCGCCCGGTCATGGCGAGGTTGTTCTCACCGAGTCGACCCAGTGTGTCGTAATCGCCTTCTTCCAACGCCCGCATAACGGCCCCGTCGTACACGTCCGCCTCGTTGGCGTTATGCGCGCGATCCGACGCCGTCATGCACGTCGACCCCTCGCCGATGACGATCAGGGCCACTCTCTCGGCACGCCCGGCCAAATCCCGGCCCAACGCAGCGCATTCCTCAAGCGAGGCATCGAACCTGATCGATTCGAATGCGCCGTCGGCAATGATCATGCCTTTGCCGCCAGGTCTCGACGACATCAGAAGCCAGTATCCGATCGAGAGCGTCAACGGCAGTGGCTGTGGGTCGTCTGCGTCCTGCCCCCATCCGGACCTCCAGCGGATGCCACTCGCGAACAAACTCGGATACGCCCCAGCCGGGTCGAAACTCCGGGTCGAGTCGTCGCCTCCAACGATGGCAACGAGCTGCGGAGCATCCGGCGACGGTTCGTGGCCGCCTCCGACGACCGGAATCTGCAAACGTCCAACCGCTTCTCCACAGGCGTCACGCAAGCGGCTCCACTCGCGACGTTCCCCGCCCACGTCCGGAATCAACGTCGTCGGGTGAGGGCATACCGCTGCCGATATCAACGCCACAGGCTCTCCGTCACAACCGACAATTCAGCACTGCATACATCTTGGCCCCGGCGAACGTGACGCTCGTACACGAACCTTCGCCCGGTTTTCGTGCGTAACCGCCACGCTCGCGGCGCAGATCGTCAGACCCCGAACTTGGAGCGCGCTTCCTCAGTGACCGGCGTGAACAAGTTGACCAGGTTGCCGTCGGGATCGCGAAACAGCAGCGCCCGATTGCCCCATGGCATCGTCGTCGGCTCCGTGACGACGTCGTGCAATCGCTCGTGAAGGCGCGCGTACTCGGCGTCCACATCATCGACGATGTACTCGACGATCACACTCCGGTTGGCTGCGGGCTCGGCGGACCCGACGCCGAACAGCGGAACGGTCTTGTCGCTGCCGATGGCCAGTGTGCCAACCGGCGTGGGAATCTCGGCGAACAGTTCGTTGGCCCAGATCGCGTCGACCCCGGTGACTGCCTCGTAGAACGAGACGAGGCGCTTGACGTCGGCGGTGATGATTCGGAGCGAAACCAGCTTCATGCCGCGCACCCTAAGTCAGACCACCGACATCGGCCGCGTGCTGCGCTCCCCCGCGAGCGTGACGCTCGTGCAGACAACTCGCCCGGTTTTCGTGCATAGCTGCCACGCTCGCGGCGCATACACGTTTACTCGACCGCGGCGCGGACAATCTCGGCAACACGCTGCTCGGTGACATCGTCCAAGTCCTGGAAGTACCAGGCCGCAGGAATCAGCAGTCCGTCCTTCCCGCCGGCGGGCTTGAGGGTGGCCTTCTCGCTCACCCCAAGGCTCATCAACTCGTCATTCCGGAAGAAGACGAGGACGGGACTACTCGCCGACTTTGCATAGCCCGGCATGCCGTACCAGATGCGCGGCTTGAGTTCGGGCGCAGCGGCAACGATCACGTCGTGCATGCGTCGCATCACAGCGCGCGCCGGCTCATCCATACCCTCGATCTTGTCGAGCACCTGCTTGAGGTTCTTGTCGTCCTTGGAAGCCACCGTCATGTCCTTTCGCCGGCCGGTATCGACCACCGGCACAATGGAATTGGCGCGCCAGAAGGCGCAGCACCCCATTCGGACATGTCCTGATGAGCTCAGGCCTCTCCGCAATGATTCAGGTGATCGTTCACCTGGAAGCGCAGAAAGTGGCAAGCGTTGTCGCCACCATCAGCACGTTAACACGGGAGCACACGCTGCGGGCGCATGAGCTCAAGCGCGCACGACCGCCTGACGAGCGTGGCCCCTGTGCACGAAATTGATGCCGTATGCGTGCACATCCGTCACGCTCGGCGCACTACACGTTGAAGCGGAACTCCACGACGTCCCCGTCGGCCATGACGTAGTCCTTGCCTTCCATGCGGACCTTTCCCGCGGCCTTGGCCGCGGCCATCGACCCGGCCTCGACGAGATCGTCGAACGAGACCACCTCGGCCTTGATGAAGCCCTTCTCGAAGTCGGTGTGGATGACGCCGGCCGCCTTGGGTGCGGTATCGCCCTGGTGGATCGTCCAGGCGCGTGACTCCTTGGGGCCTGCCGTCAGATAGGTCTGCAGCTTCAGGGTGTGGAAGCCGGCGCGGGCCAGTGCATCGAGACCGCGCTCGGACTGCCCGATCGACTCCAGCAGCTCCTGGGCCGACTCGTCGTCGAGCTCGATCAGCTCAGACTCGATCTTGGCGTCCAGGAACACCGCATCCGCCGGGGCCACCAGCTCGCGCAGCTCGGCCTGCTTGGCCGGGTCGGTCAGCACCGACTCGTCGGCGTTGAACACGTACAGGAACGGCTTGGTGGTCATCAGGTTGAGCTCACGCAGGATCGACCAGTCCTTGCCGGTCGAGAACAGCGTCTTGCCGTCGTCGAAAATCGCCTGCGCGGCGACTGCGGCATCCAGGACCGGCTTGCGCTCCTTGTTGTTGCGGGCTTCCTTCTCCAGGCGCGGCACCGCCTTCTCCAGCGTCTGCATGTCCGCGAGGATCAGCTCGGTCTCGATCACCTCGATGTCCGACCGCGGGTCCACCCGCCCGTCGACGTGGACCACGTCGTCGTCGGCGAACACCCGGACCACCTGACAGATGGCGTCGCATTCACGGATGTTGGCCAGGAACTTGTTGCCGAGCCCGGCGCCTTCTGATGCACCTTTGACGATCCCGGCGATATCCACGAACGTCACCGGGGCCGGCACGGTCTTCTCCGAACCGAAGATCTCGGCGAGCTTGTCGAGCCGGGGATCGGGCAACGGCACCACGCCCTCATTGGGCTCGATGGTCGCAAACGGGTAGTTGGCCGCCAACACGTCGTTACGTGTCAGGGCATTGAACAGAGTCGACTTTCCGACGTTCGGCAAACCGACGATTCCCAGGTTCAGGCTCACAGGGACCACAGTCTAGGCCGGTGTGACCGGCACGCCAGCGCGAGCTGGCAGCACACGGCCAGACTGAGCCGGTACGGTCTACGTGTGTCAGGACAGCGCGCACAGTCGGCAGTGCCGGCTGATCATCGCTCTGTACACCCGCGATTCGCCGGTGTGCCGTGGTGGGGAGCTGTCCTTTTGGCTATCACGGCTACCGCCATCGGCTTTGCCTTCGATGCCGGTTCGGGTGACCGCGAACTCAGCTCGGTGTTCGCCACCTGCTATTCGCTCGGTTGCATCTTGGCGGTTCTGGCGGTTCAGCAGGCCGGCCTGTTCACCGCGGTCATCCAGCCTCCGCTGATCCTGTTCGTGGCCGTGCCCGGGTCGTATTTCCTGTTCCACGGCGGCGAGCTGGGTGGCGTCAAAGACCTCGCGATCAACTGCGGTTATCCGCTGATCGAACGCTTCCCTCTGATGCTGTTCCTCTCGGCGACAGTGCTGCTGATCGGCCTCGGCCGGTGGTACGTCGGTCTGTCCTGGCGCAAGGAAGTGGACGCGGACGACGCCAGCGCGAGCGCCGCGGGCGCCAAAAAGACACCGACCTCGGCGATTGTGTCGTCTGTCACAGCGAAACTTTCCGGGCTGGTTCTCCGCAAACCCGCCACCGCGTCGACGCGCCGTGATCGGGCGGCCGAGCACGACCCGGCCGCAGACGTTCCGCCGCGCCGACGTCCGTCGGACCGTCCGCCACGTCGACGCCCCGCCGGCGCGGAGCCCGGCGCAGGCGCAGCAGCGGCCGCCGGAGCGGGCTCAGGCCGGCCCAGAGGCGAGCGCAGGCCCACCAAGCGCACCGCACCACCTCGGCCCCGTCCGAGCCGCGCCGCAGCGGCCGATCTCGGCAGCGAACTCGACGGCGCGATTCCCGAACGTCCGCGGCGGCCCAGGCCCCCGCGCGCAACTGAGCCCGGAACCGGCGAGCCACGCCGCCGGGTGCGCACGCAGCCACGTGAACCGCGCAAGCAGCCGCCACCGGAGCGCCGTGAGGCTGCCGCATTCGACACCCCACGGGAACGCCCGCAGCGGCCGCGTCGCCGCTTCGACGACTACCAGCCGTTCGAGGATTCGTTCGACCCGCCCACCGGTTCCGGCCGTTCGACGCACCATCCGGTGTCCCGGGTGCGGTACCGCGGATCTGATGACGAGGACCACCGCGTGGAGCACCGGACCCGGCCGCGCCCCCGGTCAACCTCCAGGGGCCGTCACTCGTGGGAGTACGACAACTAGAGCCTGCTCAGGCGCGCGGCGGACGGATCTCCCGTGGCAGGGCGAACACCAGCGTCTCGTTGGCGGTGGTCACCGGCTGCACAGTCCCATAGCCATATTCGGCGAGCCGCTCGAGCACACCGCGGACCAACACCTCGGGCACCGACGCCCCTGAGGTGACACCCACCGTGGTGACGCCTTCGAGCCAGGCCGGATCGATGTCTTCGGCGTAATCCACCAGATGCGACGCCTGCGAGCCGGCGCCGAGGGCCACCTCGACCAGACGCACCGAGTTCGACGAGTTACGCGAGCCGACCACGATCACCAGTTCGCACTCGGGTGCCATCGCCTTGACGGCGACCTGACGGTTCTGCGTGGCGTAGCAGATGTCATCACTCGGCGGGTCCTGCAGCGTCGGGAACTTCTCCCGGAGCCGGCGCACCGTCTCCATGGTCTCGTCCACGCTCAGAGTGGTCTGCGACAGCCAGATGACCTTGTTCGGGTCACGCACCGTGACCTTGTCCACCGCATCGGGATTGTCGACCACCTGAACGTGGTCAGGCGCCTCACCCGCGGTTCCGACGACCTCTTCGTGGCCTTCGTGACCGATCAGCAGGATGTCGTAATCGTCGCGGGCAAATCGCTTGGCCTCGTTGTGCACCTTGGTCACCAGCGGGCAGGTGGCATCGATGACCTGCAGACTGCGGGCAGCGGCGGTCTCGTGCACGGTCGGGGCGACGCCGTGCGCGGAGAACACCACGATGGCCCCTTCGGGCACCTCGTCGGTCTCGTCGACGAACACCGCGCCGGCCTTCGCCAGTGTCTCCACCACATGCTTGTTGTGCACAATCTCGTGACGCACGTAGACGGGAGCGCCGTGTTTCTCCAGGGCGCGCTCAACGGTCTCGACGGCGCGGTCCACACCCGCGCAGTACCCGCGCGGTTCGGCGAGCAGGACTCGCTTGCCGTGGGCTTCCGAACCGCCGCCTGACCTCACCGAGCTGGTGGCACCCGGGATACCCATGTTGATTGTCGGCGGCATGTCTCCAGGGTACGGGGCCACAACGCAACGGAGCCAACCGTGGCTGTGGCTAGTCTGTGCACATGGGAACTGCACCGTACGGGGTTCGGCTGCTGGTGGGTGCGGCAGCGACCGCGATCGAGGAAACTCGCAAGCTGCCCCAAACCATCCTGACCTACCCCATGACGGTGGCCAGCCAGGCGGCCAACCTCGTCATGCACGTCCAGCAGAACCTTGCCGAGCTGGTGGTCAAGGGCGACGAAACGCTCGAACAGCTGTTTCCGCCCAAGGACGAACAGCCCGAGTGGGCCACCTTCGACGAGGATCTCGAGTCCGATCTCGACGATGACACCGCCGATGACTCGCAGGCGACCGACGGCGAGCGGCGGACCGAGGGACGCTTTGCCCTCTACAGCACCGGGGAGCCCGAGTCGGCGCCATCGTCGAACGGCAAGGCCACGGCTGCCTCCGACCCGGCAGCCGCGCCGGCCATCGCGGGCGAGCTCGGCTACGACACGCTCACCCTGGCTCAGCTGCGGGCGCGGTTGACGTCGCTGAAGGTGGCCGACCTCGAGGCGCTGCTGGCCTACGAGGAGGCCGGGCGGGCTCGCGCGCCGTTCGTCACGTTGCTCGCCAACAGGATCACCCGCGCGACCGCGAAGTGACCGAGCCGGGCCAGTCACCGGAGAACCCTTGGCCGGTCCGCGCCGTGGCGACCCGCGTCGCCAAGTGGATCGACCGGCTCGGCACCGTGTGGGTCGAAGGACAGCTCACCGAGCTCAAGATCCGTCCGGATTCCAAGACCGTCTTCATGGTGTTGCGGGATCCGGCCGCCGACATGTCCCTGACCCTGACGTGCCCGCGCGACCTGGTGCGCAACGCCCCGGTCAAGCTGTCCGAGGGCACGCAGGTGATCATCTGCGGCAAGCCCAATTTCTACACCGGCCGCGGTACGTTCTCGTTGCGGGTCAGCGAGATTCGCGCGGTCGGCATCGGTGAGCTGCTGGCCCGGATCGAGCGGTTGCGCCGGCTGTTGGAGGCCGAAGGCCTGTTCGATCCGCGACTCAAGCGGCCGATCCCCTTTCTGCCCAACACCGTCGGCCTGATCACCGGACGCGCCTCCGCCGCGGAGCGGGACGTGACCACGGTTGCCACATCCCGCTGGCCGGCGGTGCGCTTCACGATCCGCAACACCATCGTTCAAGGGCCGAACGCGGTGCCCCAGATCATCGATGCCCTGGCGGCGCTGGACGCCGACCCCGACGTCGACGTCATCGTCCTGGCCCGCGGCGGCGGCAGCGTCGAGGACATGCTGCCGTTCTCCGACGAGACGCTGTGCCGGGCCATCGTCGCCTGCCGCACCCCCGTGGTCAGCGCGATCGGCCACGAACCGGACACTCCGCTGTCCGACCTGGTCGCCGACCTGCGCGCCGCCACCCCGACCGACGCGGCCAAGCGGATCGTGCCCGACGCGGCCGCCGAGCAGGCACTGATCGCCGATCTGCACCGGCGCAGTGCCCGGGCGCTGCGCAACTGGGTGCATCGCGAACAGCATCATCTGCAGCAGTTGCGCAGCCGGCCGGTGCTCGCCCAGCCACTGGCCGCGATCGACGCCCGCGTCGACGAGATCACTCGCGCACGAGCCACGGCTCAGCGCGACATCACCCGGCTGATCGACGGGCAGGCCGACACCATCGGCCATCTGTCGGCGCGTCTGACCGCGCTCGGGCCGGCGGCGACGCTGGCCCGCGGGTATGCGGTGGTGCAGACGGTCCCGACGGCGGGCGAGCCGACGGTTCTGCGTTCAGTGGCCGACGCACCGGAAGGCACCCGCCTACGGGTCCGGGTGTCGGACGGAGTCATAGCGGCGGTCAGCGACGGCAGTGAGTAGAAGGTGCGAGCATCGTGAGTATTAAGCCTATTAGTGAATTGGGCTATGAAGAGGCCCGGGATGAACTGATTGCCGTCGTGCAGCAGTTGGAGCAGGGTGGGCTCGATCTCGATGCTTCGCTCAATCTCTGGGAGCGCGGCGAGAAGCTGGCACAACGATGTGAAGAACACTTAGCCGGAGCCCGGCAGCGCGTGGAGCAGGCACTCGCCGCTCGCGAGCCGGAAGACGATTGATCCAGCAACCATTTCTGACAATCGGCCTCGAAACTGGAACCTGTTTCAGTTAAGCTGCCCGTCATGGGTGACGCATCTTTGACCACCGACCTCGGCCGCGTTCTGGTAACCGGCGGCTCCGGCTTCGTCGGCGCCAACCTGGTAACCGAACTGCTCGACCGCGGATACGCGGTGCGGTCATTCGACCGCGCACCGTCACCGCTGGGCGATCACGCGGGCCTCGAGGTCATCGAGGGCGACATCTGCGACAAGGAGACCGTCGCCGCAGCCGTCAAGGACATCGACACCGTCATCCACACCGCAGCCATCATCGACCTGATGGGCGGCGCCTCGGTCACCGAGGCGTACCGGCAGCGCAGCTTCGCCGTCAACGTCGAAGGCACCAAGAACCTGGTGCACGCGTCCCAGGAGGCGGGCGTCAAGCGCTTCGTCTACACCGCCTCCAACAGCGTGGTGATGGGCGGGCAGGACATCGTCAACGGCGACGAGACCATGCCGTACACCACCCGCTTCAACGACCTCTACACCGAGACCAAAGTCGTGGCGGAGAAATTCGTGCTCGCCGAGAACGGCAAGCACGACATGCTCACGTGCGCGATCCGGCCCAGTGGCATCTGGGGCCGCGGTGATCAGACCATGTTCCGCAAGGTGTTCGAGAACGTGCTGGCCGGACACGTCAAGGTGCTGGTCGGCAACAAGAACATCAAGCTGGACAACTCCTACGTGCACAACCTGATCCACGGGTTCATCCTGGCGGGCCAGCATCTTGTCCCCGGCGGCACCGCACCCGGTCAGGCCTACTTCATCAACGACGGCGAGCCCATCAACATGTTCGAGTTCGCCCGTCCCGTCCTCGCGGCGTGCGGCCGTCCGCTGCCGACGTTCTACGTGTCAGGACGCCTGGTGCACAAGGTGATGATGGCCTGGCAGTGGCTGCACTTCAAGTTCGCCCTGCCCGAGCCGTTGATCGAACCCCTTGCGGTGGAACGGCTTTACCTCAACAACTACTTCTCCATCGCCAAGGCCAAGCGCGACCTGGGCTACGAGCCGTTGTTCACCACCGAGCAGGCCATGGCCGAATGCATGCCCTACTACGTCGAAATGTTCCACCAGATGGAGTCGGCACAGAAGGCGCCTGCGGCAGCGGTCGCCCGCTGAGTCCGGCAGCGCGAATCACTCACGCCCACAAAGACATCAGCACGACATAGAGCGTCGTACCGGCCAGGATCGACAACAGCGCGCTGCCGCGTACCCAGTGCAGGACCGCGGTGCAGGCCACAGCGATGCCCAGCCACAGCAGTTGCCGGGTACTGCCATCGGTGTGGCCGCGCACGGTGTAGATCGCCAGCATGGCCATCACCCCGAGCGGCATGTGTGTACTGAGGTAGCGCACCACGGTGCTGTGCCTCATCGGCGCGAGCACCGCGAACGGCAGCGCGCGCAACGCCCAGGTGATGCCGGCCGCGACGGCCACCAGCAGCGCGATGTGACCGGCGCCCTCAGGCATCGCGGCGCCGTTCGACGCCGAGTCGGGCCAGCAGCACCACGGTGAACCCGGCGAAGGCGCAGACCAGCAGCTGACCGGGCACCACCAGCCAGGCGACCACCGCACAGGCCACCGCCGTCAGTGCGGTCAGCCGGTCAGGCCGCTGCCGGTACGCGTCGATGGCCAGCACTACGAACAGCGCTGTCAGGGCGAAATCCAGCCCCTGCAATCGTTCGACCGGCAGGGCCGAACCGATCAGTCCACCCAGCGCGGCACCCGTGACCCAGAGCCCCTGCAACGCCGCCTGCATCATCAGGATCGACCGGCTCGTCCAATGCTCGGCGGCCGGGCTGACCGCCACCGCGTACGCCTCGTCCGACAGCGCGTAGGTGCTGTAGAGCTTGCCCACCGGGCTCTTGATGCGGTCCAGCGGAAACGAGAGCGCATAGAACGCGTGCCGGCTGTTGACGATGAACGTGGTCAGGGCGACCGCGCCCATAGGTGCCGCCGTTGCCGCCAGACCCACCATGAGGAATTCCAGGGAACCGGCGTAGATCACCGCGGCGAAGGCCGGCGCCCACCACCAGTCCAGGCCCGCGTGGACCACCAGCAGCCCCAGAGCCATGCCCAGCGGAATGAAGGCCAGGCCGATCGGCGCGGTCACCGACATGACCTTGCGCAAAGAGTGGTCGGACATGCCGAAGAGTGTGCCGCACCCGGTGCGGCCGCCCTGGCAGGCCAGTTCAGCGGTACAAATGCACCGGGTGGTGTGTGGACTGCTCGATACGTGCCGATGCGGCGTGCAGCAGATCGCTGCCCAATGCGATGAGCGCACGGGCCGCAGCGATCTCCTCACCGATCATCGGCGCACCGGGGTCTTTCGGGTTGCGATAGGCGTCTCCGGTGGTGGACATCGTGTCGTCGCGCACCTGCGCCCGAGCCGAGGCGTGGGTGTGGATCTCGTCCTCGGAGAACTCGATCTCGATGAGCCATTTGTTGGTCAGATCCTTGTCGTACATCTCAATCACCCTCCACCTCCAAGGGTGCGCCCGTTAGGCCCCTGACACCAGGCCGCAGCGTGACGAACAAGTGGCGCAGCATGGCCACGAACACCACAGCCCACACCGCCAGCGCGATCCAGCTCTCGAGGTAGCCGATACGTTCCACGATCGGCAACTGGTCGGCCTGGCCGAGGTAATGGCCGCCCACGCCGTACATACCCAGCGGGAAGACCACACTCCACAGGGTGGCGTCGTACCGCAACGGAATACGGTGAACCCAGTGCCGCCAGACTCCTGCGGCGATCAACGGTGGAATGAGCCAGGTACCGAAGGCCCAGAAGAACACCGACGTCCCCGCGATCAGGCCGCGGGTGGCGGCGACCATGGGTGCGTCCGCCATCTCCACGATCCGGGCCCCGGCCACCACGGTGATGGCGGTGGCACCCATCGCCACCCAGTACGGCGGTGTGAGATCGGCGGGCCGCAACGGATACACCAGCATGCGAATCGCCACGAAAATCCCCGCCGCGCCGTAGAGAAAGATCCCCACCGACCAGGAGAACACCGCCAGCAGGGCCAATTCCGAACGGCCCTCGTCGATTTCGGGCTGCAAGGCAGCAGCCAGCACCGCGACGGACTGGCTGGCGACGACCCAGATGAACCAGGTGCCGTTGGCACTCTGCAGCACCGGCCGTGCCGCCTGACCGAGCACCGCCGTCCACGGCACCACGTAGCCCAGCACCATCCACGCCACCCATCCGGTCGCCAAGAGCCCGAACGCCGGCCCGTAATGACCGTCAGCGGCCAATCTGGTGCCCACCACACACGTCGCCGCCACGAACGTGAACATGGCGAAACCCCGTCGCGGATCGGTCAGATCAGCCATGAACTCCCGGCGAGAGGTAACGGTCCGGATGACGGTCAGCGCGACCAGCACCACATAGGCGGCCGCCGCAACCCACAACAGCACCACCGAAACCGCATGGGCGCGGTGGTAAGTCATGGCGATGGACATGATGCCGGTGGCCATTACGAGGGCGAAGTAACCCGGATGCAGGGTGCGTACTGCCTCGCGGACTCTCGGCTCGCTCATGGCTCTGGTCTTACCACCGCATCGTCAGGCGAAAGCGGAAATTTTGGGCGACAAGCGGGCGAAGCAACGGCGAGCATGCCACCGAGCGCCTACGGTCGAAACCGGGGCGGGTGGATCTGTCGAGGCGAGGAGCCAACATGCCAAACGGCAAGCCGAACATTCTCGTGATCTGGGGCGACGACATCGGGATCAGCAACCTCAGTTGCTACAGCGACGGTTTGATGGGCTACCGCACGCCCAACATCGATCGTCTGGCCAACGAGGGCATGCGATTCACAGACTCCTACGGCGAGCAAAGTTGCACCGCCGGACGGGCAGCCTTCATCAGTGGGCAAAGCGTCTACCGCACCGGAATGAGCAAAGTCGGTGTGCCCGGGGTGGATATCGGTTGGGCCGCAGAGGATCCGACGATCGCCGAATTACTCAAGCCATTGGGTTATGCCACCGGCCAGTTCGGCAAGAACCACTTCGGTGACCTCAACAAGTACCTGCCGACCGTGCACGGATTCGACGAGTTCTTCGGCAACCTCTACCACCTCAACGCCGAGGAAGAGCCGGAGAACTTCGACTATCCCCACGAGGACCGTTACCCGCGGCTGTACAACCTGGCCAAACCGCGGGGCGTGCTCAAGTGCAAGGCCACCACCGAGGTTTCCACCGAACCCGATGACCCGAAGTTCGGGCCCGTCGGCAAGCAGACCATCGAGGACACCGGCCCGCTGAACACCAAGCGCATGGAGACCATCGACGAGGACATCGCCGACGCCACGGTCGACTACATCAAGCGTCAACATGCGGAGGGCAATCCGTTCTTCGTCTGGTGCAACTTCACCCACATGCACCTCTACACGCACACCAAGCCGGAAAGCCGCGGGCAGGCCGGGCTGTGGCAGTCGCCGTACCACGACACGATGATCGACCACGACCGCAATGTCGGGACCGTGCTGAACGTGCTCGACGAACTCGGCATCGCCGACGACACCATCGTCATCTACTCCACCGACAACGGCCCGCACCGCAACACCTGGCCTGACGGTGGCACCACCCCGTTCCGCAGCGAGAAGAACACCAACTGGGAAGGTGCATTCCGTGTTCCGGAACTGATCCGATGGCCCGGAAAGATCAAGGCGGGCACGGTATCGAACGAGATTATCCAGCACCATGACTGGCTGCCGACGTTGCTCGCTGCCGCCGGTGAGCCCGACATCGCCGAGAAGCTCAAGAAGGGCCATAAGGCCGGCGCCGACGGGAACACCGAATACAAGGTCCATATCGACGGCTACAACCTGCTGCCCTATCTGACCGGCGAGGTCGACGCCAGCCCGCGGCGCGGATTCTTCTACTTCTCCGACGACGGTGACCTGGTGGCCATGCGGTTCGAGAACTGGAAGATCGTATTCCAGGAACAGCGGTGCGAAGGCACCCTTCGGGTTTGGGCCGAGCCCTTCACGCCGCTGCGGGTACCCAAGCTGTTCAACTTGCGCACCGATCCGTACGAGTACGCCGACATCACGTCGAACACCTATTACGAATGGCTGCTGCGCCATGACTTCTTCGTCTTCTACGCAACGGCCATGGCGACGAAGTTTCTCGAGACGTTCAAGGAGTTCCCGCCGCGCCACCCACCGGCCAGCTTCAGTGTCGACCAGGTGGTCGAGAAGCTGCACGAGTTCCTGGCGAAAGACTGACCGAGCTCGGCTTGAATCCTGCCGTGGAAAAGCTGACCAAACACCTCGAGTCGATCGGCGGCTGAGTTGGACGTACTGCAGTCCTGGAAAGACGGGCCCACGAAGTCGGCGATCATCGACTTCGTGGGCCGGGCCGACGAGCAGGTGCCTCCAGAGCAGCGCGTCGCCGTGTTCGACAACGACGGCACGCTGTGGTGTGAGAAGCCCGCCTACATCCAACTGGACTTCCTCGTGCGCCGATTGGCCGAGCAGGCGGCCGCCGACCCGGCGCTGGCAGCCAAGCAGCCCTATACAGCGGCAGCCGCAGGCGACCTCGGATGGTTCGGCGACGCCGTCACCAAGCATTACAACGGCGACGACTCCGCACTCAAAGTCCTTGCCGGTGGCGTACTTTCCGCCTATGCGGGGCTGACGGTCGAAGACCACGCCGCTCGGATCAAAGACTTCTTCGCCGAGGCACAGCACCCGACGCTAGGGCGTCCGTACACCACGTGTGGCTACCGACCGATGATCGAGTTGCTGCGTTATCTGGAGGCCAACGGTTTCACCAACTACATCGTCTCCGGAGGCGGCCGTGATTTCATGCGCCCGGTGACAGCGTCGATGTACGGCATTCCACCGGAGCGGGTGATCGGCAGTTCGGTGGGGTTGGATTTCGTCGACGGCCAACTCAGGACCACAGCCACTCCGGAGTTCCTCAACGACGGTCCGGTCAAAGCGGTGCGCATCTGGGGACGTATCGGGCGTCGGCCGATCTTCGCGGCAGGCAACTCCAACGGCGATATCCAGATGCTCGAATATGTCGGTGGCACGCCGGGGCCGTCGTTGGGCCTGCTGGTACGTCACGACGACGCCGATCGCGAATTCGATTACACCGCAGGGGCGGAGAAGGTGCTGGGGCTCGCCGCCGACCGCGGCTGGTCGGTGGCGAGTATGCGCGACGATTGGACGACGGTCTTTGACTGAGCCTGCTCCGAGATCATCGACTCTGCGGTCTGGGCACAAAAGTCCCAGTAACCCTCGCCCTGAGCGCAGACTCGACGCATGACCTCAGACGATCTGGTCTGGATTCCGGCGCAGGTGACGACGCTCGGCTCCGACGCGCACTACCCGGAAGAGGCGCCTGCACGGGAGGTCTCCACCGCGGGGTTCTGGATCCAGCCGCACCAGGTGACCAACGCCGCATACACCGAATTCGTATCAGCGACAGGCTATGTCACGGTCGCCGAACGTCCGGTCAATCCGGACGAGTTCCCCGGTGCGCCGCCGGAGAACCTGGTGCCCGGATCCATGGTGTTCCGCCGCACCGCAGGCCCGGTGGATCTGCGGCATCTCAACCTGTGGTGGGCGTGGACACCGGGCGCGTGCTGGAATCACCCCCGCGGACCCAAATCGTCGCTGAAGGGACGCGAGCAGCATCCCGTCGTACACATCGCCTTCGAGGATGCGCAGGCTTATGCGGACTGGGCCGGGCTGGCGTTGCCCACCGAAGCGGAGTGGGAGACCGCGGCGCGCGGCGGGATCGCCGGCGCGGCATATACGTGGGGTGACGAGCCGGAGAAGCCGGGCCGGCAACTGGCGAACTACTGGCACGGCGAATTCCCGTACCTTCCCGACACCGGTTACGGCACAACCAAACCGGTGGGCAGCTTCGAGCCGAACGGCTACGGCCTGTTCGACATGGCGGGCAATGTCTGGGAGTGGACCACCGACTGGTACGGCGAGGACCGGGCCACCACGCCGTGCTGCGCCGCCGACAGCTACGACCCCAACCAGCCGCAGTTCCAGATCGGGCGCAAGGTGATCAAAGGCGGCTCGTTCCTGTGCGCCGACAGCTACTGCATGCGGTACCGCCCAGCCGCCCGCAGGCCCCAGATGGTGGATACCGGCATGAGCCACATCGGTTTTCGATGTGTGAGGAGGCCCTAGCCGAACGCCGGGGCAACAAAGCGCCGCAGCATCTCCAGCTCGGTCGCTTCATCGGGACCCGGCCAGACCAGCAACGACAACACCAGGCGCACGATCCACGCCGCAGCTGCCGGATCGTCCTCCCCCAGCCCGGTGAGCTCGGTGGCGAAGGCGGCCGGCACGGACGATTGCGTGAGATCGGCCATCACACCGCCGCCGCGCAGCGAGGCCAGTAGTAGGCCGAACATCGGATCACATCGAATGCGTTGCAGTGCAACAGTGATCGCGGTGAGCACACGTTCGGCTCCGCTCAGGCCATCGACCGCGCGGCGCACCTCCCCCACGATCGACACAGCCAGCCTGGCCAGCACAGCGTCGCGGATCTGCGCCTTGCCGCCCGCGTGCCGGTAGATCGTCGCCCGCGAACAGTGCACCCGCGCGGCCAACACATCGATGTCCAGGGCGTCGAGCCCGTCGCGGGCGGCCAACTCGGCAGCCGCCGAGTAGATGCGCTCGGCGGCCTCGGCGCGCCGGTTGCCGCCGACCAACCAATCCGTCCGCTCCGGAGACATGACTGAGAATTTATCGCAGTATGAGACAGAATCCCAATTAATTCTCACCGCCGGTGCAGGTCACCGCCCCGCACTGAGACACCCCGCGCACGCGGGCCCGATCGGCCCGATATCAACTTCGGCCGACACCGTTGACTGGCCACCAACCGGCCGCCAACCTGGTCAAATGCTTCTGGCGCACGAACTATTCGAACCGGCCTGCCTGCAGGATCCGTACCCGCTCTACGACCGGCTGCGGGCCCAGTCCCCGGTGGCACGCGTCGGCGACTCGGCGTTCTTCGTGGTGAGTTCGTTCGAAGCCGTCCTCGAAGCCACCGCGCGCACCGAGGACTTCTCGTCGAACCTCACGGCGACCATGTGGTCGCAACCGGACGGCACCGTGACCGCTTTCGGCATGGGTGAGCCGGGCGATCCGATCCATGTGCTGGCCACCGCCGACGATCCGATCCACGCCGCCCATCGCAAATTGGTGCTGCCTCGGATGGCGGCCAAGCGGATCTCCGAGCTCGAGCCGTTCATCGCCGCCACGGCCGCAGAACTCATCGCCGAAGCCGGCGAGGAGTTCGAGTGGATGTCCGCACTGGCCGACCGGCTGCCCATGCTTGTGGTCGCAAAGCTGCTGGGACTACCGGCCCACGATGTCGAACGCCTCGTGAGCTGGGCGTACGCCAGCACCCAGCTTCTCGACGGCTTGGTCGATGCCGACCAGCTGACAGCATCGGGGATCGCGGCGGTCGAACTCGGCGGCTACCTGACCGACCGGTTCACCGAAGCTTCGGCAAACCCCGGCGAGGATCTACTGGGCGACCTGGCCTCGTACTGCGCGGCCGAGCGAGTGTCCCAAGACACGGCAGTGTTCATGCTGATCCAGCTGGTCGGCGCGGGAGGCGAATCGACCGCGTCACTGATCGGTAGCGCCGTCGGGATCCTCAGCCGACGGCCCGACCTGGCCGAGATGCTGCGCCACGATCCCACGATGATCGCGCCATTTCTAGAGGAGGTGTTGCGTCTCGAGTCCCCGTTCCGGGGGCACTATCGCCACGTCTTGTCCGATACCGAACTGGCAGGCGTCTCATTGCCCACAAACAGCCATCTACTGCTGCTGTGGGGCGCGGCCAACCGGGACGAGGCGGTGTTCGAGAACCCGAACGAGTTCCGGCTGGACCGGCCGAACATCAAGAATCACTTGGCATTCGGCAAGGGCGGGCATTTCTGCATCGGGGCCGCACTGGCCCGGCTCGAAGCCCGCATCGTGATGTCGTCGCTACTGGCGACAGGAAGCACCATTCGGCCGGCAGGCGATGCCGAGTGGCAACCCAGCCTGCTGGTGCGCCGCTTACGTCACCTTCCGCTGAGCCTGCGGTGAACTACGCGGACTCAGGCGGCGTGTGTCGCAAGCGTGATGCTGTCGTCGTCGACGAACACCAAACCGCCGTCGTCGAGGTTCACTGCCCACCGTCGCGCCGGTTCGACGATGCGCTCACCGGCGACCTCAACCGCGGTCCCGGCCAAATCGGCGAAATCTTCCACGACCACACCGTGAAGTTCGTCGTCAGTTCCCGGATAGACGAGCACCGACGAGCCCACAGCAACGTCCTTGGCAATTTCGCCGGAGTCACTGTCGTTAACCCCTGTCACGACATCTTCGGACATCACACACCTCCCCAATTGCTGACGCGTGCAACCGAGTACATCACAAACGCCTGCGATCGGCTCACTTTCGCTGATACCTACAGCCACACCTTGCATAGGTCTCGGGCAAATTTCCAAATCCGGAAACGAATACCCTTCCGGCAAATACATCACACTCAGCCGTCCAGTGTGTTGCCGGTCACATTTACCGCTCGACAGTGCCACTGGCCGATGCTTTTGAGGCAACTGCAGCAACATTCGCCGGTCCAAAAGCTCCCCCAGCACGAAGCCCGGGAACCGGTTGCTGAGCCACCTCGGGCGAACGCCGGACAGAAAACCGGTGATCGCGTTCCGGATCGCGGTGACACACACCACACTTGCGTTCGCTAGTGTTGCAACACGTTCTAGCGAGGAGGCCTATGTCCGACGCTGTTTTGGTTACCGGCGCGTTCGGTTTGGTGGGCTCTGCCGTGGTGAAAGCGTTGGCCGCCGCTGGACGCAGGGTGGTCGCGACCGACCTCGACGTACCCGCCAACCGCAAGGCAGCGACCGCACTTCCGGCATCCGTACGAGTGCGCTGGGCCGACCTGACCGATTCTGCGGCGGTCGACGCACTGGTGGCCGAGGTCGCCCCGGCCGCGATCATCCACCTCGCCGCTATCATCCCGCCGTTCTGCTACATGCGCCGTGAACTGGCCCGCAAGGTCAACGTCGACGCCACCGCCTCGCTGGTGCGGGCCGCCGAGGCCCAGCCCACGCCGCCCCGGTTCGTGCACGCTTCCAGCATCGCCGTCTACGGCGCCCGCAATCCCCACCACATCGATGACGTGCTGACGCCGGACACCCCGACCAATCCGTCCGACATCTACGGAGCGCACAAGGTCGAGGCCGAGGCCCTGGTGCGGACCTCGAAACTGGACTGGCTGATCCTGCGCCTCGGCGGGGTGATGAGCTGCGAGTTCAGCGTCGACATCGACGTCGACCTCATCTCGTTCGAGAGTGTGCTTCCTGCCGACGGGCGCCTGCAGACCGTCGACGTGCGCGACGTCGCGGCGGCCTTCGTGGCAGCCACCACGGTCCCGACCGAGACGGCCAACCACGAGGTGTTGTTGATCGGCGGTGACGCCGCAACGCACCGTCACGTTCAGTCCTCGGTCGGTTCGGAAGCGGCGGCCGCGATGGGAATCAGGGGCGGCCTGCCCATCGGGCGGCCCGGCAATCCCGACGACGACGCCGCCTGGTTCGCCACCGACTGGATGGACACCAGCCGCTCGCAGGAAGTGCTCGGGTTTCAGCAGCACTCCTGGCCGCAGCTACTGGCCGACACCAGGGCCAACGCCGGGTTGAAGCGATATCCGATCGGGCTGGCCGCGCCGTTGATCCGGGCATTCCTGAGGTCGAAATCCGCCTACAGGGACTATCCAGGGCAGTTGGCCGATCCGTGGAACGCGATCGACAAGAAGTGGGGCGACCACCGACCGGACAGGAGTCAAGCATGACCACGGAACGCGTGGCGATCGTCATCGGCGGGGCCTCGGGAATCGGCTGGGCCAGTGCGCAGGCCTTGGCCGCCGAAGGCTGCCGCATCGTCGTGGCCGACCGTGACGCCGACGCCGCCGCGGCCCGTGCCGCTCAGCTCGGTGCACCGCACACCAGCTCCTATGTCGACGTCACCGACGAGGCTGCGGTGGAGAAGCTGTTCGAGTCCGTCGGACCGGTCGACATAGTGATCAACTGCGCCGGATTCAGCAATGTCGGGCTGATCACCGACCTGGCGGTCGAGGACTTCCGCTCTGTCGTCGACGTCTGCCTCAACGGCGGGTTCATCGTCGCCAAACACGCAGGCCGCAACCTGCCCGAAGGCGGTGTCCTGGTATCGATTTCGTCGCTCAACGGACGCCAGCCGGCGGCCGGCATGAGCGCGTACTGCGCAGCCAAGGCCGGGTTGTCGATGCTGACGCAGGTGGCCGCCCTCGAGATGGGGCCGCGTGGCATCCGCGTCAACGCGATCGCGCCGGGATTCGTGAAGACGCCGCTGACCGATCCCGCCGCGATGATCCCCGGCGTGGTCGAGGAGTACGTCGAGAACACCGCGCTGGGCCGCAGCGGAACACCCGAGGACATCGCGGCCGCCGTGGTGTTCCTGTGTTCACCGCAGGCGTCGTGGCTCACCGGCGAGGTGCTCGACCTCAACGGGGGCGCGCACCTCAAGCGCTACCCGGACATCCTCGGACATGTGATGAGGCTGGCCCAGGCGTGACCTTCGCCGGTAAGCAGGCGATCGTCACCGGCGGGGGTTCCGGTATCGGCGCGGCGCTGTGCCGCGCGCTGTCGTCCGCGGGCGCCGACGTGCTCTGCACCGACATCGACGAGGCTGCGGCAGCTCGTACGGCCGCACCGCTGGGTGCCCGGTCGGCACGCTTGGATGTCACCGACGCGGCCGCCGTCCAGGCCGCGGTCGACGGTGTCGTGGATCGGGCCGGTCGGCTCGACCTGATGTTCAACAACGCGGGCATCGTGTGGGGCGGGGATACCGAACTGCTGACGCTGGACCAGTGGAACGCCATCATCGACATCAATGTGCGCGGCGTCGTCCATGGTGTGACAGCGGCGTATCCGCAGATGATCAGGCAGGGCCACGGCCACATCGTCAACACCGCCTCGATGGCGGGCCTGGCCGCGGCGGGGCAGCTGACGAGCTATGTGATGACCAAGCACGCCGTCGTGGGGCTGTCGCTGGCGTTGCGTTCGGAGGCGGCCGCCCACGGTGTGGGCGTGCTGGCGGTATGCCCGGCCGCCGTCGAGACACCGATTCTGGACAAGGGTGCGGTCGGTGGCTTCGTGGGCCGCGACTACTTCCTGCAGGGCCAGGGGGTCAAGACCGCCTACGACGCCGACCGGCTGGCCGCCGACACCCTGCGCGCCGTCGAGCGGAACAAGGCCATCCTGGTCAAACCCCGTCGCGCCCATGCCTCCTGGCTCTTCGCCCGGTTGGCCCCGAGACTCATGCAGCGGCTCTCGATGCGGTTCGTGGCGGCACAGCGGGCCAGTCAGGCCACCAACGCCGGTTCCGGCCTCGATCCGGACTGACGCTCAATACCGACTGTTCCCCCTGGGTGACGATAAGGTCAGCGCAACAGCGGGAAGGGACCCGATGAAAGACGAGTTCACCCTCACCCAGAAGCGGGCACTGGCAGTCGTCACGGTGCTCGCCGTGCTGCTCGGCGCCTACTTCCTGCGTGGCTTTTTCGTTCTGATCGTGATGGCCGCGGTCGGCGCCTATCTGTTCACCCCGCTCTATCAACGGTTTCAGCGCCGCCTGGGCACCGGCCTCTCGGCGACGCTGACGGTTCTGGTCGCCATCCTGATGGTGATCATCCCGGTCGCGCTCGTGGTGTTCATGGCAATCGTGCAGGTGACCCAGTTGGTCAACACCGTCAGCACCTGGATCGCCGACACCGATATCAGCACGCTCGGCGACCGGGCCCTGCAACTGGTCAACTCGCTGCTGGGCCGGGTGCCGTTCCTGGACATCCACCTCACCGCGGATTCGTTGCGCGACACCGTGGTCAAGCTTTCTCAACACCTGGGTGAGTGGCTGCTGGGCATCCTGCAGGGCGCGGTGGGCGGCATGGTCGGTGCGATCACCGGGTCCATCATCTTCCTCTACGTGTTCATCTCGATGCTGGTCAACAACGCCGACATGGCCACGCTGATCCGCCGGCTGAACCCGCTGGGCGAAGAGATCACCGATCTGTACCTGGCCAAGACCGGCGCCATGGTGAAGGGAACGGTCAAGGGCCAGTTCGTGATCGCGTTGTGCCAGGGCGTGGCCGGCGCCATCTCGATCTATGTCGCCGGCTTCCACAACGGGTTCTTCGTCTTCGCGATCCTGTTGACCGCGCTGTCGGTGATCCCGCTCGGCGGCGGCATCGTCACGATCCCGTTCGGCATCGGAATGATGTTCTTCGGCAACATCGTCGGCGGCCTATTCGTGGTGGTGTTCCACCTCTTGGTGGTCACCAACATCGATAACGTGCTGCGGCCGTGGCTGGTGCCCAAGGCGGCCCGGCTGGACCCCGCGCTGATGCTGCTGGCGGTGTTCGCCGGCATCTCGATGTTCGGGTTCTTCGGTCTGGTGATCGGACCGGTGCTGATGATCATCATCGTCACCACCGTCAGCGTCTACCTGGCGGTCTTCAAGGGCGTCGAGCTGGAGACGACCGAGCCCGACGAACCGGGCCGGCGCCCGTGGCGGCGATTGTGGGACTGGATCCAGAAACGGCTCGGGGGCGAGAAGGCCGCACCCCGAGCCGAAGCCGAAGCTAAGCCGTCAAACGCTCAGTGAGGAAGGCCACCACTCGTTTGCGTGCCTCGTAGGCGGGATGCCCGTCGACCTCGCGCACCTGGTCGGTGAGCACCGAGTGCGCGGACGCCGGGATGCCATCGATGTTTCCCTTTTTCGAGTTGATCTCGATGACCTCGAATGCGTCGCCGAGACGCGCCTTGAGCGTTGCGAACCGCTCCCCCGGCGCCAACTTGTCCTGGCTGAACCGCAGCGCCAGCGCGCACAGGCCGTCATTGGCGACACGCTGTTCGACGACCTTGAGCTCGGCCTCCGACATACCCGGATCGCGTTTCTGCGCGGCAGTCAGGGCGATCGGCACCGAAGGTTGGCTCAACACCGGCGCCAGCACACTGTCGTCCACCGCGGCGGCGAGAGCGAAGCCCCCGGTGAAGCACTGCCCGATGACGCCGACGCCCTTGCCGGGTGTCTTGGCGTTGAGATCGCGGGCCAGCGCTCGGAGGTAATGTGCGACTGGACGGTCCGCATTCGTCGCGAATGCCGAAAACTCCCGTGTCACACACGCTTTCACCATGACTCCGATGGCGCCAGGGCGTACCGCGGCCGCACCGGGGGTGCCGAACAGCGACGGAGCGGCGACCGTGAAGCCGTTGTCGACGAGATGGTTACCCAGCGCGAGAACCCCGGGATGCAGACCGGGAATTTCGGGAATCAAGACCACCCCGGGACCAGCACCTTTGCGGTACACGTCATAGGTCTGGCCGGCGGCGGTGAAGGGGGTGGCGGTCCACCCGGAGAGATCTGCAACTGGCGACGACAACACGGGCTCCATCCGTTAGTGCGTCACGGCCTCTTGATCGGCAGCGGCGACTGCTTCTGCGTCGCACTCGCAAGCGTACGGTACTCATCGGTACCACCGGCTCCGGTGATGGCCACCTGCGCCGGCCCGCTCAGCCTCGTCGTCCACACCGGTTCCGGGTCGCTGCTCTCGTAGACCACCCAGGTCACGCCGTCGACGTCCTGGGTGCCGGACGCGTACGAATCCGGTTTGATCGAGGCCACCAGGGCAGCCTCGTCGGCATTGCTCTGGGTCAGGCTCAGATACTTGCCGGTGGGTGCCAGGTAGCCGATACGTGAGGACACTGCCCGGCCACGCTGGCCGTCGGGCAGCGTCAGCCCGCCGTCGATGCCGTGGCGGCTGCCGGAGTTGGGCTGCCAGCCTTCGGGCAGCTGGGGCATCCGAATCGGGATCTTCAGTGTGTCGGCGTCGGCCTGCAGGGCCGCAGGTGCATCGAATTCCGGGGCTGGTCCGGCCCCGGGGCCACCTGCCTGAATGGAACACATTCCCAGCATCCCGGCCAGCACGATGCAGGCCACCACCAGCGGCGCCATCGACCAGAACATGTCCCGGCCGTCCTGCAGTAACCGGGATTTTTCAGGTCTCGGAGCCGGGGTTGGCTCAGACGTCGGCTCAGTGGACATGCTCGCCAGTATCCCAGCTCTCAAACCCGCAGCAGGTTCTGGGACAATCTGGGCCATGAGTCCCACGCGGGGGGAAGCCCCGGATCGCAACCTTGCCCTCGAACTCGTCCGGGTGACCGAGGCCGGTGCCATGGCAGCTGGCCGCTGGGTCGGCCGCGGTGACAAGGAAGGCGGCGACGGGGCCGCCGTCGACGCCATGCGCGAGCTGGTCAACTCGGTCTCGATGCGCGGCGTCGTGGTGATCGGCGAGGGCGAGAAAGACGAAGCACCGATGCTCTTCAACGGTGAAGAGGTCGGCAACGGCGACGGCCCGGAGTGCGACTTCGCGGTCGACCCGGTCGACGGCACCACGCTGATGAGCAAGGGCATGCCCAACGCCATCTCGGTGCTCGCGGTTGCCGAGCGCGGCGCCATGTTCGATCCGTCAGCGGTGTTCTACATGAACAAGATCGCCGTCGGCCCCGACTGCGCCGACGCCATCGACATCACCGCGCCCATCGGCGAGAACATCCGCCGGGTGGCCAAGGTTCGCGGCGCCTCGGTCAGCGACCTGACGGTGTGCATCCTGGACCGTCCGCGCCACGCCCAGCTGATCGACGATGCCCGCTCCGCCGGCGCCCGTATCCGGCTGATCACCGACGGCGACGTCGCCGGCGCGATCTCGGCCTGCCGCCCCAACTCCGGCACCGACATCCTGGCCGGCATCGGCGGCACCCCCGAGGGCATCATCGCCGCGGCCGCGATCCGCTGTATGGGTGGCGCGATCCAGGC
The DNA here is from genome assembly GCF_022179545.1 of Mycolicibacterium fortuitum subsp. fortuitum. The sequence goes on from NZ_AP025518.1 coordinate 4,796,686, forward strand.
CCAGCTCGCACCGACCGACGACGCCGAACGCCAGAAGGCCATCGACGCCGGCTACGACCTGGACCAGGTGCTCTCGACCGACGACCTGGTCTCGGGCGAGAACGTCTTCTTCTGCGCCACCGGCGTCACCGACGGAGACCTGCTCAAGGGCGTGCAGTACTACCCGGGTGGATGCACCACCCAGTCCATCGTGATGCGGTCGAAGTCCGGCACCGTCCGGATGATCGAGGCCTACCACCGGCTGACCAAACTCAACGAGTACTCCGCCATCGACTTCACCGGCGACAAGACCGCCGCCTACCCGCTCCCCTAACCCGCTAGAAAGGCAAGCATGAGCACCGACACCGACAATGCTGTCGAGTACCGCATCGAGCACGACACCATGGGCGAGGTCCGGGTCCCGGTCAACGCTCTGTGGCGGGCACAGACCCAGCGGGCTGTGGAGAACTTCCCGATCTCCTTCCGCGGGCTCGAGCGCACCCAGATCCGCGCGCTCGGTCTGCTGAAGGCTGCCTGCGCGCAGGTCAACAAGGACCTGGGCCTGCTGGCCGCCGACAAGGCCGACGCGATCATCGCCGCGGCCGGCGAGATCGCCGACGGGCTTCACGACGATCAGTTCCCGATCGACGTGTTCCAGACCGGCTCGGGCACCAGCTCCAACATGAACGCCAACGAGGTCATCGCCTCGATCGCCGCTCGTAACGGCGTGACTGTTCACCCCAACGACGACGTGAACATGTCGCAGAGCTCCAACGACACGTTCCCGACCGCCACCCACATCGCGGCCACCGAAGCTGCTGTGCGCCACCTGATCCCGGCGCTGGAGGTGCTGCACGCCTCGCTGGCCGCCAAGGCCAAGCAGTGGAAGACCGTGGTCAAGTCCGGCCGCACCCACCTGATGGACGCGGTGCCGGTGACGCTGGGCCAGGAGTTCGGCGGTTACGCCCGTCAGATCGAGGCCGGCATCGAGCGGGTCAAGGCCACCCTGCCCCGCCTCGGTGAGCTCGCCATCGGCGGAACCGCCGTGGGTACCGGGCTCAACGCGCCCGACGGCTTCGGCGCCAAGGTGGTCGAGGTGCTGGTCAACCAGACCGGCCTGGCCGAACTGCGCACCGCCGCGGACTCGTTCGAGGCACAGGCCGCCCGCGACGGGCTGGTCGAGGCGTCCGGCGCGCTGAAGACCATCGCCGCCTCGCTGACCAAGATCGCCAACGACGTGCGCTGGATGGGTTCGGGTCCGCTGACCGGCCTGGGCGAGATCCAGCTGCCGGATCTGCAGCCGGGCAGCTCGATCATGCCGGGCAAGGTCAATCCCGTTCTGCCCGAGGCGGTTACCCAGGTGGCCGCCCAGGTCATCGGCAACGACGCCGCCGTCACCGTCGGCGGTCTGTCGGGTGCGTTCGAGCTGAACGTGTACATCCCGATGATGGCCCGCAACGTGCTGGAGTCGTTCAACCTGCTGGCCAACGTTTCTCGGCTGTTCGCCGAGAAGTGCATCGACGGCCTGGTGGCCAACGAGGAGCACCTGCGCACCCTGGCCGAGTCCTCCCCCTCGATCGTGACGCCGCTGAACTCGGCGATCGGCTACGAGGAGGCCGCCAAGGTCGCCAAGCAGGCGCTGAAGGAGAAGAAGACCATCCGCCAGACCGTGATCGACCGCGGCCTGATCGGCGAAAAGCTCAGCGAGGCCGAGCTGGACAAGCGCCTCGACGTGCTGGCGATGGCCAAGGTCAAGCCCGGCGAATAGCCGGCGATCCGTCTGCCGAAGCGCCCCGAGACCACCAGGTTTCGGGGCGCTTTTGTTTACGCACTACTCGGGAAGCGGTGCGGCCCAATGCAACACGGTCCCACCGCCGGGCCGGTCGGTGACGGTGAACCGGCCGTCTGCACTCAGCGCCCGGGCCCGCAGATTCCCCAGACCGCTCTCGGTGATCTCGGCAGCGATCCCGCAGCCGTTGTCCGACACCTCGACGGACAGGTCGTCGGCCACCTCGACGAGAACCGTGAGTTCGGTTGCCCCCGAATGGCGTACCGCGTTGCTGATCGCCTCGCGCAGCACCGCCTCGGCATGATCGGCCAGGGTGGCATCCACCACCGACAGCGGGCCCACGAACCGAGTCCTGATGTGCATGGGCGCGTCGGCGAACTGGGCGATCACCGCATCGAGGCGCTGCCGCAGCCGTGTCGTGCCGGCCTGGGCGCCGTGCAGGTCGAAGATCGCGGTCCGGATCTCCTGGATCACCGCCTGCAGGTCGTCGACCGTGGCGGAGAGCCGTTGCTGCACCTCAGGCGACTGGGCCCGCGGGATGGTGCCCTGCAGTGACAGCCCGACTGCGAACAACCGTTGGATCACGTGATCGTGCAGGTCCCTGGCGATCCGGTCGCGGTCGGCCAGGATCTCCAATTCCCGCACGTCGCGCTGAGAGCTGGCCAGCTGCCAGGCCACCGCGGCCTGGTCCGCGAACGCCGCTGCCATGTCGAGTTGCTCCGTGGTGAAGGTCTGTGCCCCCTCAGCCCGGATCGCCACCAGGACCCCCGCCACGGTGTCGGTGGCACGCAGCGGCAACACCAGCGCCGGGCCGCCCGCGCCGTCCAGCTCAAGGCGCTCGAGCCGGTGCGGTGTGCCCTCGCGGAACGCTGCACCCACGGCGCCGTCCGCGGTGTGCGGACCCACCGGAATCGAGTCGATCGTGGTGGGACTGCCCGCCGTAGCGGCGACCACGAGGGTGTCGGCGTCGTCAGCGGGGACGTCGCTGCTGGGCACGGCGACCACGATCCGGTCGGCACCGGTCAGGTTGAGCGCCTCGTCGGCCACCATGCGGAACACCCGGGCCGGCTCGGTGCCGCCGAGCAGTTCGGTGCCGATGTCGCGGGTGGCGGCGATCCAGGCCTGACGGTCGCGCGAGACTTGGTAGAGCCGGGCGTTCTCCACTGCGACGCCCGCGGCCGCGGCCAGAGCCTTCACGAGCACCTCGTCGTCCTCGCTGAACGGCTGCCCGTTGGTCTTGTCGGTGAGGTACAGATTGCCGAACACCTCGTCACGGATACGCACCGGGACCCCGAGAAAGGTCCGCATCGGCGGGTGGTTGGGCGGGAACCCTACCGACGCCGGGTGCTGGTGGATGTCGTCGAGCCGGATCGGCTTCGGATCGTCGATCAGCACACCGAGCACACCGCGCCCTTCGGGCAGATGCCCTATGAGAGCACGGGTTTCGTCGTCGATGCCCTGGTAGACGAACTCGGTCAGCTCATGGTCGTCGCCGCGTACTCCCAACGCGCCGTAACGGGCATCGACCAACTCGATCGCGGTCCGCA